>NZ_JBLQTP010000001.1:0-4771595 GCF_048685015.1 Enterobacter sp. BNK-13
AACTCCCTATAATGCGCCTCCATCGACACGGCGGATGTGAATCACTTCACACAACAAGCGGTTCGGTTGAAGAGAAAAAATCCTGAAATAACGGGTTGACTCTGAAAGAGGAAAGCGTAATATACGCCACCTCGCAACGGTGAGCGAAAGCCGCGTTGCACTGCTCTTTAACAATTTATCAGACAATCTGTGTGGGCACTCAAAGTGACATGGATTCTTAATGTCTTCGGACAATAAATGAATACCAAGTCTCTGAGTGAACATGCGTAATTCATTACGAAGTTTAATTCACGAGCATCAAACTTAAATTGAAGAGTTTGATCATGGCTCAGATTGAACGCTGGCGGCAGGCCTAACACATGCAAGTCGAGCGGCAGCGGAAAGTAGCTTGCTACTTTGCCGGCGAGCGGCGGACGGGTGAGTAATGTCTGGGAAACTGCCTGATGGAGGGGGATAACTACTGGAAACGGTAGCTAATACCGCATAACGTCGCAAGACCAAAGAGGGGGACCTTCGGGCCTCTTGCCATCAGATGTGCCCAGATGGGATTAGCTAGTAGGTGGGGTAACGGCTCACCTAGGCGACGATCCCTAGCTGGTCTGAGAGGATGACCAGCCACACTGGAACTGAGACACGGTCCAGACTCCTACGGGAGGCAGCAGTGGGGAATATTGCACAATGGGCGCAAGCCTGATGCAGCCATGCCGCGTGTATGAAGAAGGCCTTCGGGTTGTAAAGTACTTTCAGCGGGGAGGAAGGTGTTGAGGTTAATAACCTCAGCAATTGACGTTACCCGCAGAAGAAGCACCGGCTAACTCCGTGCCAGCAGCCGCGGTAATACGGAGGGTGCAAGCGTTAATCGGAATTACTGGGCGTAAAGCGCACGCAGGCGGTCTGTCAAGTCGGATGTGAAATCCCCGGGCTCAACCTGGGAACTGCATTCGAAACTGGCAGGCTAGAGTCTTGTAGAGGGGGGTAGAATTCCAGGTGTAGCGGTGAAATGCGTAGAGATCTGGAGGAATACCGGTGGCGAAGGCGGCCCCCTGGACAAAGACTGACGCTCAGGTGCGAAAGCGTGGGGAGCAAACAGGATTAGATACCCTGGTAGTCCACGCCGTAAACGATGTCGACTTGGAGGTTGTGCCCTTGAGGCGTGGCTTCCGGAGCTAACGCGTTAAGTCGACCGCCTGGGGAGTACGGCCGCAAGGTTAAAACTCAAATGAATTGACGGGGGCCCGCACAAGCGGTGGAGCATGTGGTTTAATTCGATGCAACGCGAAGAACCTTACCTACTCTTGACATCCAGAGAACTTTCCAGAGATGGATTGGTGCCTTCGGGAACTCTGAGACAGGTGCTGCATGGCTGTCGTCAGCTCGTGTTGTGAAATGTTGGGTTAAGTCCCGCAACGAGCGCAACCCTTATCCTTTGTTGCCAGCGGTCCGGCCGGGAACTCAAAGGAGACTGCCAGTGATAAACTGGAGGAAGGTGGGGATGACGTCAAGTCATCATGGCCCTTACGAGTAGGGCTACACACGTGCTACAATGGCGCATACAAAGAGAAGCGACCTCGCGAGAGCAAGCGGACCTCATAAAGTGCGTCGTAGTCCGGATTGGAGTCTGCAACTCGACTCCATGAAGTCGGAATCGCTAGTAATCGTAGATCAGAATGCTACGGTGAATACGTTCCCGGGCCTTGTACACACCGCCCGTCACACCATGGGAGTGGGTTGCAAAAGAAGTAGGTAGCTTAACCTTCGGGAGGGCGCTTACCACTTTGTGATTCATGACTGGGGTGAAGTCGTAACAAGGTAACCGTAGGGGAACCTGCGGTTGGATCACCTCCTTACCTTAAAGAACCTGCCTTTGCAGTGCTCACACAGATTGTCTGATGAAAAGTAAATAGCAAGGCGTCTTGCGATTGAGACTTCAGTGTCCCCTTCGTCTAGAGGCCCAGGACACCGCCCTTTCACGGCGGTAACAGGGGTTCGAATCCCCTAGGGGACGCCACTTGCTGGTTCGTGAGTGAAAGTCACCTGCCGTCATATCTCAAAACTGACTTACGAGTCATGTTTGAGATATTTGCTCTTTAAAAATCTGGATCAAGCTGAAAATTGAAACGACACATCTTAATGGTGTGTTCGAGTCTCTCAAATTTTCGCAATCAGAAGTGAAACATCTTCGGGTTGTGAGGTTAAGCGACTAAGCGTACACGGTGGATGCCCTGGCAGTCAGAGGCGATGAAGGACGTGCTAATCTGCGAAAAGCGCCGGCGAGGTGATATGAACCTTTGACCCGGCGATGTCCGAATGGGGAAACCCAGTGCAATTCGTTGCACTATCGTTAACTGAATACATAGGTTAACGAGGCGAACCGGGGGAACTGAAACATCTAAGTACCCCGAGGAAAAGAAATCAACCGAGATTCCCCCAGTAGCGGCGAGCGAACGGGGAGCAGCCCAGAGTCTGAATCAGCTTGTGTGTTAGTGGAAGCGTCTGGAAAGTCGCACGGTACAGGGTGACAGTCCCGTACACGAAAATGCACAGGTTGTGAACTCGAAGAGTAGGGCGGGACACGTGGTATCCTGTCTGAATATGGGGGGACCATCCTCCAAGGCTAAATACTCCTGACTGACCGATAGTGAACCAGTACCGTGAGGGAAAGGCGAAAAGAACCCCGGCGAGGGGAGTGAAAAAGAACCTGAAACCGTGTACGTACAAGCAGTGGGAGCACCCTTGTGGTGTGACTGCGTACCTTTTGTATAATGGGTCAGCGACTTATATTCTGTAGCAAGGTTAACCGTATAGGGGAGCCGAAGGGAAACCGAGTCTTAACTGGGCGTTAAGTTGCAGGGTATAGACCCGAAACCCGGTGATCTAGCCATGGGCAGGTTGAAGGTTGGGTAACACTAACTGGAGGACCGAACCGACTAATGTTGAAAAATTAGCGGATGACTTGTGGCTGGGGGTGAAAGGCCAATCAAACCGGGAGATAGCTGGTTCTCCCCGAAAGCTATTTAGGTAGCGCCTCGTGAATTCATCTTCGGGGGTAGAGCACTGTTTCGGCTAGGGGGCCATCCCGGCTTACCAACCCGATGCAAACTACGAATACCGAAGAATGTTATCACGGGAGACACACGGCGGGTGCTAACGTCCGTCGTGAAGAGGGAAACAACCCAGACCGCCAGCTAAGGTCCCAAAGTCATGGTTAAGTGGGAAACGATGTGGGAAGGCACAGACAGCCAGGATGTTGGCTTAGAAGCAGCCATCATTTAAAGAAAGCGTAATAGCTCACTGGTCGAGTCGGCCTGCGCGGAAGATGTAACGGGGCTAAACCATGCACCGAAGCTGCGGCAGCGACACTATGTGTTGTTGGGTAGGGGAGCGTTCTGTAAGCCGTTGAAGGTGTGCTGTGAGGCATGCTGGAGGTATCAGAAGTGCGAATGCTGACATAAGTAACGATAAAGCGGGTGAAAAGCCCGCTCGCCGGAAGACCAAGGGTTCCTGTCCAACGTTAATCGGGGCAGGGTGAGTCGACCCCTAAGGCGAGGCCGAAAGGCGTAGTCGATGGGAAACAGGTTAATATTCCTGTACTTGGTGTTACTGCGAAGGGGGGACGGAGAAGGCTATGTTAGCCGGGCGACGGTTGTCCCGGTTTAAGCATGTAGGCGGAGGTTCCAGGTAAATCCGGTACCTTATTAACGCTGAGGTGTGATGACGAGGCACTACGGTGCTGAAGTAACAAATGCCCTGCTTCCAGGAAAAGCCTCTAAGCATCAGGTAACACGAAATCGTACCCCAAACCGACACAGGTGGTCAGGTAGAGAATACCAAGGCGCTTGAGAGAACTCGGGTGAAGGAACTAGGCAAAATGGTGCCGTAACTTCGGGAGAAGGCACGCTGATATGTAGGTGAAGCCCCTGCGGGTGGAGCTGAAATCAGTCGAAGATACCAGCTGGCTGCAACTGTTTATTAAAAACACAGCACTGTGCAAACACGAAAGTGGACGTATACGGTGTGACGCCTGCCCGGTGCCGGAAGGTTAATTGATGGGGTTAGCGGCAACGCGAAGCTCTTGATCGAAGCCCCGGTAAACGGCGGCCGTAACTATAACGGTCCTAAGGTAGCGAAATTCCTTGTCGGGTAAGTTCCGACCTGCACGAATGGCGTAATGATGGCCAGGCTGTCTCCACCCGAGACTCAGTGAAATTGAACTCGCTGTGAAGATGCAGTGTACCCGCGGCAAGACGGAAAGACCCCGTGAACCTTTACTATAGCTTGACACTGAACACTGGTCCTTGATGTGTAGGATAGGTGGGAGGCTTTGAAGTGTGGACGCCAGTCTGCGTGGAGCCGTCCTTGAAATACCACCCTTTAATGGCTGGTGTTCTAACGTAGACCCGTGATCCGGGTTGCGGACAGTGTCTGGTGGGTAGTTTGACTGGGGCGGTCTCCTCCCAAAGAGTAACGGAGGAGCACGAAGGTTAGCTAATCCTGGTCGGACATCAGGAGGTTAGTGCAATGGCATAAGCTAGCTTGACTGCGAGAGTGACGGCTCGAGCAGGTGCGAAAGCAGGTCATAGTGATCCGGTGGTTCTGAATGGAAGGGCCATCGCTCAACGGATAAAAGGTACTCCGGGGATAACAGGCTGATACCGCCCAAGAGTTCATATCGACGGCGGTGTTTGGCACCTCGATGTCGGCTCATCACATCCTGGGGCTGAAGTAGGTCCCAAGGGTATGGCTGTTCGCCATTTAAAGTGGTACGCGAGCTGGGTTTAGAACGTCGTGAGACAGTTCGGTCCCTATCTGCCGTGGGCGCTGGAGAATTGAGGGGGGCTGCTCCTAGTACGAGAGGACCGGAGTGGACGCATCACTGGTGTTCGGGTTGTCATGCCAATGGCACTGCCCGGTAGCTAAATGCGGAAAAGATAAGTGCTGAAAGCATCTAAGCACGAAACTTGCCCCGAGATGAGTTCTCCCTGAGACTTTAAGTCTCCTGAAGGAACGTTGAAGACGACGACGTTGATAGGTCGGGTGTGTAAGCGCAGCGATGCGTTGAGCTAACCGATACTAATGAACCGTGAGGCTTAACCTTACAACGCCGAAGATGTTTTGGCGAAGAGACGAACAATCAAAATTCAGCCTGATACAGATTAAACAGAATTTGCCTGGCGGCTTTAGCGCGGTGGTCCCACCTGACCCCATGCCGAACTCAGAAGTGAAACGCCGTAGCGCCGATGGTAGTGTGGGGTCTCCCCATGTGAGAGTAGGGAACTGCCAGGCATCAATTAGAAGAACCCCGTACCGTAAGGTGCGGGGTTTTTTGCTTTGCACGCCAGAAAACATGCCGGATGACGGCTTCGCCTTATCCGGCCGACAAAACCTGCAGGCCCGGTAAGCGCAGCGCCACCGGGCATGGCAGACCGCACGATCCCACGGTAAAAAGAAGCAAGAATACTAAAGAAGGGATTTATAAACGCAGAAAAGCAAAAACCCAGCCATAGGCTGGGTTCTTTAAATAGTGGTGCCCGGACTCGGAATCGAACCAAGGACACGGGGATTTTCAATCCCCTGCTCTACCGACTGAGCTATCCGGGCAACGGAGCGCATTAAACCGCAATCGCGCCTTATCGTCAACATTATTTCGGGAAAAGCTGTTCAATTGCTTAACTTTGCGGCAATCTGATGGTTTACGCGTCGAATAGGGCAAATTTAACAGGCTCGCTTACGTCAATGCCCCACCCATACGGCACTGAGCAAAGCGCAGAATATCTTCCGCCAGTCGGTGCGCCGTATCCACGTCGGCCTGGCTACGGTTCACCAGCATGCGGCTCAGGCAGCCCTCCAGCACCAGCTCCATCTGTTTCGCCACCATTGCCGGGTCATCCACTTCAAGACGGGTCAGCAGCTCGTGAGTGAAGTCATGCGCTGCCCGTTTTTGCTGATCCGCCAACTGGTGGACAGGATGGTCGGGATCGGGATAGAACGTACAGGCCGCAATAAACAGGCAGCCCGGATAGCGGTTGTTGCTGACACATTCCGTCAGGGCGGTGTAGCGCGCCAGCAGCTTTTGTTCCGCAGTCAGCTCTTCATTCAGCATCAGCTGCCTGCGCCAGATATCAACCTGCTGGCTGAGATAGCGTAGAGCATCATAAACGAGCGCCTCTTTATCCGGCCAGAAGCGCTTAAGATCATCCAGGGGGTAATCGATACGGTCGGCTACCATCTCAAGCGTGGTGCTGGCGATCCCATAAATCTCAAGTAATTGCAGGGCTTGTCCCAGTACGTCTTCGCGTTGCACGGTTGTCTCCTCCGCTATTCCCAACGGTGTGTTACGTTTACAGTGTTGTTTACGGTTGGCGATTGCGCAAATGCGCGCTGAATGCCGCGGCATCCATAAAGCCGGTTACACGCTGTTCTGGCTGCTCCTGCCCCTGTTGATTGAAGAACAGGATGGTTGGCAGCCCGAGCACGTTAAGCTGCTTCAGCAGAGCCTTATCCTGCGCATTATTGGCGGTTACGTTCGCCTGGAGCAGAACAGTCTCTTTCAGGGCGTTTTGTACCTGAGGATCGCTAAAGGTGTATTTTTCAAACTCTTTGCAGGCGACGCACCAGTCGGCAAAGAGATCGAGCATCACCGGCTTGCCTTTTGCCTGTGCGAGCGCGCTGTTGAGCTCATCAACGTTCTTAATCTGGATGAAGTTCAGATGCGCCTGCGTCTGGCCGACCGGCGAGCCGAACGCCCAGTCCTGAAGAGGACGCACGCTCACCAGCGCGGCGGCGAGCAGGAGGATTTGCACCAGGCGCATCCACGCTTTTTTCGCCCCCAGACTGACGATAAACGCCCAGGAGAAGAACGCTACACCGAACATCGCCCACAGGCGAGAGCCCCATACGTCACCCGTAATGCGTTCCAGCAGGAACACCGGCAGCGCCAGAATCACAAAACCAAATGCGGTTTTCACCGTCTCCATCCACGGGCCGCTCTTCGGCAGAAGTCGATTGCCGAAAACCGTAACCAGAATCAGCGGCAGGCCCATGCCCAGCGCGTAAAGGTACAGCGTACCGCCGCCAAGCCACAGATTGCCGCTCTGGGCAATATAGAGCAGGATGGCGCTCAGCGGTGCGGTGGTGCAAGGGGAGCAAATCAGTCCGGCGATGGCCCCCATCATAAACACGCCGCCTGCCGAACCACCCTGCTGGCGATTACTCATCAGCGTTAAGCGGGTTTGCAGAGTTGACGGTAACTGCAGCGTGAACAGGCCAAACATCGACAGTGCCAGCAGGATAAATATCGCCGACAGGCCAATCAGCACATAAGGGTGCTGAAGTGCGGCCTGGAACTGCAACCCGGCAGCGGCGACCACAAGGCCGAGTGCCGTGTAGGTCAGCGCCATACCCTGCACGTAAATAAAGGCCAGCAGCAGCGCGCGGGCGGTGGAAAGGCGCTGTTTGCCGCCCAGCACAATGCCAGAGATGAGCGGATACATCGGCAGCACGCACGGCGTAAAGGCAATGCCGATACCGATCAGCAAGGCCCACAGCGCGGAGAACGGAAGGTCAGCGGGAGCTTCACGCTTCTCGCCTGAAGGAAGAGGGGGAACCGTGGCAGAGGCTTTCACTTCACTAAGCGGAACCACCTTTGTTTCAGGCGGATAGCAGAATCCGGCATCCGCGCACCCCTGATAGGTCACCGTCAGGGTCGCACCTTTATCCGCCTGATTCACCGTAACAGGCACGCTCAGGTGCTGGCGATAGATTTCGCTTTTGCCGTAAAACTCATCTTCATGCCACTCGCCAGAGGGCATCTGTAAAGCGCCCACGCTGGCCTGAGCAGGCGTAATGCTTACCTGCTTGCGATAGAGGTAATAGCCCTCTTTCACCTGCCAGTTAAGCGTAAGGTCATGCTGGTTTTGCTGAAAATCGAAAACAAACGCCCGATCGGCAGGAATGAAGTTCGAACGGCCGGGCGCGTCAAACAACCCGGCAAATACTGATGTGCTGCACAGCAGCAGGATCAGCGTAAGGAAGCGTTGAGCCATGAGAGATAGTCGTTATCGCCATGAACCACTGGCAGGACCAGCAGCTCCGGGGTTTGGTAAGGATGATGAGATTTGAGGCAGTCCAGGAGTGCCTGCTGATTCGCCAGATTGGTTTTGAGCAACATCTGGACTTCGTACTCTTGCTCCAGCTTACCTTCCCAGTAGTAAAGAGAGGTCGCGCCGGGGAGGAGCGTGACGCAGGCTGCCAGTTTTTCGGCCAGCACTTTGGCGGCGAGATCCTGGGCAGAGGCTTCATCAGGGGCGGTACACAGTACGACAACGGCATCAGGCGTGTTCACAAGTCGACCTCCTCATCACGAAAGGTTTCACTATATCACGCAAGGCGGTTGGTCATTAATGAAACGGGCCGCAGAGCGGCCCGATTTTAACTATTTTTACAACCGGGAACGGTTTACAGCACCACGCCACCGATGATAAAGCCGAGGATCACGCAGAGTGAAATGGCGACCACGCCCGGGATCAGGAACGCATGGTTAAACACATACTTACCGATACGGGTTGAGCCTGTGTCGTCCATCTCAACGGCCGCCAGCAAGGTTGGGTAGGTAGGCAGCACGAACAGGGCAGAAACAGCAGCAAACGAGGCGATAGCGGTTAACGGGGTGACGCCCAGCATCAGAGCCGCAGGCATCAGCGCTTTGGTGGTCGCTGCCTGAGAGTAAAGCAGGGTAGCCGCAAAGAACAGCACGACCGCCAGCAGCCATGGGTAGTTATGCAGCAGGTCGCCTGCTACGGTCTGAATGTCGCTAATGTGCGCTTTCACGAAGGTATCACCGAGCCACGCCACACCCAGCACGCACACGCAGGCGCTCATACCGGATTTGAAGGTGCTGGCGTTCAGCACTTCGCTGGTATCAATTTTACAGGTGATGCTAATCAGCGTTGCGATGGTCAGCATGAACACCACAATCGCTTCGTTACGAGGCAGGACCGGGTTCTGGATCAGCCCCACGGTATCGCTGATGGCGGTCGCATAGAACATGACGGCGACAATCCCAATCAGGAACAGCAGCACGGAGCGTTTCGCATGTGGCTTCAGTTCGAAGACCTGGCTGCCGCGCAGGCTCACTTCACCTTTTGCCAGACGCTCCTGATAAACCGGGTCGTCTTTCAGTTCAGCGCCGAGGAAGTTGCACAGCACAGCGGTAATCATCACCGCAATCAGCGTCACCGGGATACAAATCGCCAGCAGCGTCAGGTAGCTCACGCCCATCGGCTCCAGGATACCGGCGAAGAAGACCACCGCCGCGGAAATCGGCGAGGCGGTAATGGCGATCTGGGACGCGACGACCGCAATAGAGAGCGGACGCGATGGACGGATACCCTGTTCTTTCGCCACTTCGGTAATCACCGGTAACGTGGAGAAAGCGGTGTGGCCAGTACCGGCGAGAATGGTCATAAACCAGGTCACCAGCGGAGCAAGGAAGGTAATGTATTTAGGGTGGCGGCGTAGCATGCGTTCCGCCAGGCTTACCAGGTAGTCCATACCGCCTGCCACCTGCATGGCGGCAATAGCGGCAATAACAGCCATGATAATTTCGATAACATCGAACGGGATAGCGCCGGGTTTAATCTGAAAGATAAGGGTAAGAACGAGCACTCCAAGACCGCCGGCAAAACCGATGCCGATACCCCCGAGTCGTGCTCCCAAATAAATCGCCAACAAGACGATGACGAGTTCTGCTCCAAACATAAGGACCTGCCTTGCTTATTAACAAGTTGATATTGAATTGTTGTATTTTGGTAACGCCTAAAAAGAAAAAAGGCACGTCACAAGTGACGTGCCTTAAGAAGCCTAGCCTGAACGGTTACTGTTCGCTTTCATCGGTATATCGTTTCGCTTTATATGCCGGGTGCATCAGGTTTTGGGCCGAGAAGATATCGTCCAGCTCGGCTTCGGTCAACAGCCCGCGCTCCAGCACTACTTCACGCACGCTCTTACCGGTTTCGGCACAAATCTTACCGACGATGTCGCCGTTGTGGTGGCCGATGAACGGGTTGAGGTAGGTGACGATCCCGATGGAGTTATAGACATAACCTTCACAAACTTCTTTATTAGCCGTGATGCCGTTAATGCATTTTTCCAGCAGGTTGTAGCAGGCATTGGTCAGAATGTGGATAGATTCAAACATCGCCTGGCCAATTACCGGCTCCATCACGTTCAGCTGCAGCTGACCCGCTTCAGAGGCCATGGTTACGGTCGTATCGTTACCGATGACTTTAAAGCAAACCTGATTCACTACTTCTGGCACGACCGGGTTCACTTTGGCCGGCATGATGGATGAACCCGCCTGCAGTTCTGGCAGGTTGATTTCATTCAGGCCAGCGCGCGGACCGGAAGAGAGCAGGCGCAGGTCATTACAGATTTTGGACAGTTTCACCGCCAGACGTTTCAGCGCGCTGTGTACCATGACGTAGGCGCCGCAGTCGGAGGTCGCTTCAATCAGGTCTTCTGCAGGCACAACCGGCAGGTTGGACACTTCAGCCAGCTTCTGTACCGCCAGTTGCTGATAGCCATCCGGGGTGTTCAGACGCGTACCGATAGCGGTGGCGCCCAGGTTCACTTCCAGCAGCAGCTCGGAGGTACGCAGCAGGTTTTTGGTCTCTTCGTTCAGCAGTACGTTAAACGCGTGGAATTCCTGACCGAGGGTCATCGGCACCGCATCCTGCAGCTGGGTACGACCCATTTTCAGAATGTCCTGGAACTCAACCGCTTTACGCTGGAAGCCATCGCCCAGCTGGTTGATCGCATCCACCAGTTTCACCACGGAGGCATACACCGCAATACGGAAGCCGGTTGGGTAGGCGTCGTTGGTGGACTGGCATTTGTTGACGTGGTCGTTCGGGTTCAGGTACTGGTATTCACCTTTCTGGTGACCCATCAGCTCCAGGCCAATGTTTGCCAGTACTTCGTTGGTATTCATGTTGACGGAGGTGCCCGCGCCGCCCTGATAGACGTCAACCGGGAACTGATCCATGCATTTGCCGTTGTTCAGCACTTCATCGCAGGCCGCGATAATCGCATTTGCCGCGCTTTTAGGAATGGTTTGCAGCTCTTTGTTGGCCAGGGCTGCGGCTTTCTTCACCATCACCATGCCACGAACAAACTCAGGGATGTCACTGATTTTGCTGTTGCTGATGTAGAAGTTTTCAATCGCTCTCAGAGTGTGGACACCGTAGTAGGCATCCGCTGGAACTTCCCTGGTACCCAACAAGTCTTCTTCGATACGAATGTTGTTTAACATGTGAACCTTCTTTTCAAGCTGCCGATGGATTGTACTAAACACACAGTATTTATGTGGTTTTGAATATTTTCTGGCCGACGATTATTCCCTCAATCAGCCAGATGCTCGAGATCATATGCTGATGATAGCGAATTGCCGTAAGCTGGATCACTTATTATCGAGCCGATTCCATGATAATTATTAATCTGTGAAATGGGTCACCGCTTTAATATTTCCAAAAAAAATATCCGTGCAAACTGATTGAATTTTCGCTAACCGTCACCATCTCATACAAACGCGCGTCGCGAACACATTCAGACAGGGGCCCGATGGCCTCTGCCACACAGGAGATGCCAGTGCGCTGGATACCGTTTATTGCTTTCTTTCTCTATGTTTACATTGAGATTTCCATTTTCATCCAGGTTGCCCATGTGCTGGGCGTCCTGCTGACGTTGATTCTGGTGATTTTCACCTCCGTCATCGGTATGTCGCTGGTGCGTAATCAGGGTTTCAAAAATTTCCTGATAATGCAGCAGAAGATGGCCGCAGGCGAAAGCCCAGCGGAAGAGATGATCAAAAGCGTGTCGTTGATTATTGCGGGGCTGCTGCTGATTCTGCCTGGGTTCTTCACCGACTTCCTCGGCCTTCTGCTGCTTCTGCCGCCGGTGCAAAAGCACCTGACCATGAAGCTGCTGCCGCATCTGCGCTTTAGCCGTATGCCCGGCGGTGGGTTCAGCACCGGGCCAGGCGACACGTTTGAAGGGGAATATCAGCGTAAGGATGAACAGCACGACCGTCTGGATCACAAAGACGATCGGTGATTTTGTTGCCCGGTGGCGCTTCGCTTACCGGGCCTACTAAAGCGCCAGCCACAACACCGCCAGCATGACGATGGCATACACGCTCTTCCATCCCACCATCGCCAGCAACAGCAGGCACAGCAGCCCCCCAACAACCGCCAGTGCTTTATAACGGCCTTTCAGCAAACGGCAGCCCGCCAGCATACACAGCAGGTAGATCATAATAAAAATGCCGTTGGCATAGACGAGCAGCGTATCCAGATTGATCTTCAGGGCGTAAATGCACAGCGTACTCAGCACGCAGCAGCCCAGTACGGCATTCAGGGCATTCAGCGGCAGCTGGCGTTTAGACAGGCGCGCGAGGCGGTTATCAGGTTTATCCAGAGCCTGCGACCACACCAGACGGGCAAAGCTCTGGATATAAATGTTGAGGCTGGCAAAACAGGCCAGATAGCCGATGACGCAGGCGATCCACAGCGCCTTCACACCAAACAGTTCAACTACGATACCCGGCAGCGATGCCGCGGCGGCGAGATCCGCGCCGAACGCGTGGAAGTGCAACACCAGCACGGTACATGCCCAGTAGACCGTACCCGCCAGCAGCAGGCCGATCATCAGCGCGCGGGGGAAATCACGTTCAGGTTGCTTAAATTCCGACGCCAGATGGGCAAAGGCTTCCAGACCGACAAAACACCAGAACATGACGGAGAGCGCGGCAAAAAGCTGCGCGTGGTCGATGTCTGTTACCGCCGGGAAGGGAATCTCCTTTAAGGTGATATCGCCCGCCCACCAGATAGCGGCCACAAGCGCGACAATCAGTACCGCAACCAGCGTCTGCAGGTTGGCGCTGGAGCTGGCGCCGCGTGAGCCCACCCACCAGACGATTGCCAGCGTCCCCAGCTCGGCCAGCAACAGCTGCTCATGATGCCAGCCAAACAGCGCTTGCCCAAAACCTGTCGCAATATGCAGCGCCGCCGGGAGGCCAACCGGAATCACGGAGAGAAACAGCCAGCCGGTCACTCGCTCCAGCCGTGCGCCAAAGGCCAGGCCGACAAAGTGCGCCACGCCGCCCGCGCTGGGAAAATGCCGCCCCAGGATGGCAAACACAATGGCTATCGGGAAAACCAGTACAATCAACACCGGCCACGCCCACAGGCTGTTATTTCCTGCCACCAGCGCCGCCAGTGCGGGTACGGCAAACACGCCCGTACCTAACAAGGAGGTTGAGAGCAGGCCAACACCCTGCGCCAGCCCCAACTCCTGCTTGAGTCCACTCATTGACATCGCCCTGCCAATACCAAAAGAGAGGCGATGGTAACACTTTCGCAAATTTTTTTTTCAACTCCCCCTTGAAGGGGTAAAAAGCTATCCCCATCTCTCAGGGCACTAGTCGGAAAACCGCATGCGGGCCGGCGTCATCCATAACTGATAATGACTTTCTCAAAGGAGAGCTATCAATGAGTATTCGTCCGTTACATGATCGTGTGATCGTCAAACGTAAAGAAGTTGAAACCAAGTCTGCTGGCGGCATCGTTCTGACCGGTTCTGCAGCAGCCAAATCAACGCGTGGCGAAATCATCGCTGTCGGTAAGGGCCGCATCCTGGAAAACGGAACTGTGCAGCCGCTGGACGTTAAAGTTGGTGACATCGTAATTTTCAACGATGGCTACGGCGTGAAATCCGAGAAGATCGACAATGAAGAAGTGTTGATCATGTCCGAGAGCGACATTCTGGCAATTGTTGAAGCGTAATTTACGCACGAGAATTTGAGGAAATAAGAACATGGCAGCTAAAGACGTAAAATTCGGTAACGACGCTCGTGTAAAAATGCTCCGCGGCGTAAACGTACTGGCAGATGCAGTTAAAGTGACCCTGGGCCCGAAAGGCCGTAACGTAGTGTTGGATAAATCCTTCGGCGCGCCAACCATCACCAAAGATGGTGTTTCTGTAGCACGTGAAATCGAGCTGGAAGACAAGTTCGAAAACATGGGCGCGCAGATGGTGAAAGAAGTTGCCTCTAAAGCGAACGACGCTGCAGGCGACGGTACCACCACCGCGACCGTTCTGGCGCAGGCTATCATCACCGAAGGTCTGAAAGCCGTTGCGGCGGGCATGAACCCAATGGATCTGAAACGTGGTATCGACAAAGCTGTCGCCTCCGCTGTTGAAGAACTGAAAGCGCTGTCCGTACCGTGCTCTGACTCTAAAGCCATTGCTCAGGTAGGTACCATCTCCGCTAACTCCGACGAAACCGTGGGTAAACTGATCGCGGAAGCGATGGATAAAGTCGGTAAAGAAGGCGTGATCACCGTTGAAGACGGTACCGGTCTGGAAGACGAACTGGACGTGGTTGAAGGTATGCAGTTCGACCGCGGTTACCTGTCCCCATACTTCATCAACAAGCCAGAGACTGGCGCTGTTGAGCTGGAAAGCCCGTTCATCCTGCTGGCTGACAAGAAAATCTCCAACATCCGCGAAATGCTGCCAGTGCTGGAAGCCGTTGCGAAAGCAGGCAAACCGCTGGTTATCATCGCTGAAGACGTTGAAGGCGAAGCGCTGGCGACCCTGGTGGTTAACACCATGCGCGGCATTGTGAAAGTGGCTGCGGTTAAAGCACCAGGCTTCGGCGATCGTCGTAAAGCGATGCTGCAGGATATCGCTACCCTGACCGGCGGTACCGTCATCTCCGAAGAGATCGGTATGGAGCTGGAAAAAGCGACCCTGGAAGACCTGGGTCAGGCGAAACGCGTTGTGATCAACAAAGACACCACCACCATCATCGATGGCGTGGGTGAAGAAGCCGCTATTCAGGGCCGCGTAGGTCAGATCCGTAAGCAGATCGAAGAAGCGACTTCCGATTACGACCGTGAAAAACTGCAGGAGCGCGTAGCGAAACTGGCAGGCGGCGTTGCGGTAATCAAAGTTGGTGCTGCGACCGAAGTTGAAATGAAAGAGAAAAAAGCACGCGTTGACGATGCCCTGCACGCGACCCGTGCTGCGGTAGAAGAAGGCGTGGTTGCGGGTGGTGGCGTTGCGCTGGTGCGCGTTGCCGCTAAACTGGCTGGCCTGACTGCTCAGAACGAAGACCAGAACGTTGGTATCAAAGTTGCGCTGCGCGCAATGGAAGCCCCTCTGCGTCAGATCGTGTCTAACGCCGGTGAAGAGCCATCTGTAGTGGCGAACAAGGTTAAAGCGGGCGAAGGTAACTACGGTTACAACGCTGCAACCGAAGAATACGGCAACATGATCGAC
This sequence comes from Enterobacter sp. BNK-13, assembly GCF_048685015.1. Classification (NCBI taxonomy): domain Bacteria; kingdom Pseudomonadati; phylum Pseudomonadota; class Gammaproteobacteria; order Enterobacterales; family Enterobacteriaceae; genus Enterobacter; species Enterobacter sp. BNK-13. The sequence continues at coordinate 15,340 of NZ_JBLQTP010000001.1, forward strand.
TTCGGTATCCTGGACCCAACTAAAGTGACCCGTTCTGCTCTGCAGTACGCGGCCTCTGTTGCTGGTCTGATGATCACCACCGAGTGCATGGTGACCGACCTGCCAAAAGGCGATGCGCCTGACTTAGGTGCTGCTGGTATGGGCGGCATGGGCGGAATGGGCGGCATGATGTAATCATGTTGTTCTGAACCTCTCAGAACGAACCCCGGGCAGAAATGCCCGGGGTTTTTTATTGCGTGCTATTCGAAAGTCCCTTTGACGCACACGGCACCTTCACGCACCATCTGGCGCCCTTTGGCCCAGACGTCGCGGATCTGCAGGTCATCCGTCAGCACCAGGAAATCGGCATCGCATCCGGGCGCGATCCGTCCCTTATGTTCCAGACCGAGAAACGCCGCCACGTTTTGCGTAAACGGAAGAAGCGCCTCTTCCAGCGGCAACTGATGTCGGTTGACCAGCTGTTGCAGGGTTTCGAGCAGGGATTCGAACCCCGCTACGCCTATACCCACCAGATTGCCGCTCTCATCAAATTTCGGCTGGCTGCCGTTACCGTCAGAACTGAGCGTAAGCCGGTTAAACGGCACCTGAGCCTCGCGGGCCATCACGATGGCGCTGGCGGCGTCAATCGGTTCGCTGATGCTGGTCGTGATGTCGATAAAGCCCCCTTCGCGGGCATAGTTCAGCGCGGCATGGAACAGCGCCCGGGCGCGGTTAACGTGGGTTGGCAGCAGTTTTACGCGGGGAACGTCGGCGTTATGCAGGATGCTTAATAGCGGCTCCAGCAGCTTTGGGCTGTTGCCGAGGTGAAACACGGATATGCCCGCTTTGGCACCCAACAGCCCACCTACGCGAGACTGGGCAGCCATACTGGCGAGCTGGTGGTCTGCTGGCGCGGAAGAACGGTGGTCAGAGATTGCGCATTTCACGCCGATAATTTTGTCTATCAGCGCCACGTCTTTTTCGACACTGCCGGTGATTGTCGGTGAAGGCAGCCCGTACGCGCCCGTCAGCATCCATGCGCTGATCCCTTCATGTTCGAGCGCCCGCGTTTTTGCCAGCAGCGATTCAGGATGGCGGGTTACGCCGTCGGTGCCGAGCAGGCCCACAACGGAGGTGATGCCTGCGGCCACGAGTGCAGACAGGCGAACCTCTGGCGTACGGGTGTGAGGGCCTGCCTCACCGCCGCCCCCGATCAAATGCACATGCTGGTCGATAAACCCCGGGCAAACCACCGCCCCGGCGAGATCGCTTTCCGGGCAGTCTGGCCTCGTTGTTCCCTGGCTCGCTTTTTCGATCGCCACGATTTTCCCCGCAGCGATCAGCAGATCGCAACGTCCTTTATCCTCCGGAGCGAAGAGATGCGCGTTGCGGAAAAGGTGGGGGGCCAGCACTGAAAAATCCATTTTTATCTCCTCAGAAGAGTAGCTGCATCACCCACATCGAGATCAGGGCATTAATGACGCAAAGAGTAATAATATGCGGATAATATTTTGGGTTCACCCCGGCGGTCCCCAGGCAGCGGCCGGTGTTTTGCACCGGATTGCCCATCAGATAGATGGCGGGCAGCAGGATGGTAGCATCGTGGCCGTTGAGCGTGCCGGCGGCGACCAGGCTGGCGCAGACGCCCACGCCGCCCCCCATACTCATCACCGAGGCCAGAAGAACCGTTGCCGCCGCGCCCGGAAGGCCCCACAGCGCCATAATCGGCTCACATAGTTTGCCGACAATATCCAGCAGGCCGGTGACCTTGAGCGCCTGAATGATGACAAACGCCATGACGACGTTCGGCAACAGGCTGGTGGTGGCGATGGTAAAGCCGCGGCGGGCGCCATCAATAAACATATCCATGATATTTTTACGCGGCTGGGCGATCATGTTCTTCCTCCTGAAGACGATTTTCCATGTGGGCGATCCACAGGCGCAGGACGTTCGCGCCAACAAACTTAAACACCAGAATGACGGCCAGCGGCGTAATCACCGGGACGGTAATGAAGGTGAAGAGCGCGGCACCGGAAGAAAAATAGTTGGTAATGATGGCGCTACCGCTGGTCTGGAAGGTGGCGAAAATAGCGCGCTCCTGGTCCGTAATCGCGCCTTCATCGGTTAACTCTTTGGTCATCCCTGCCGCCGCATCGGTGTTTTGCAGGTTGGCAATCAGCGCCAGGGAGCAAACGCCCGGCACACCAAGCAGCGGACGTAAAACAGGCGTCATAAGCTGCTGCGCGGCATGCAGCCCGCCCAGACCTTCGGTCACGGCAATAATACCGAGCGATAAAATGACCGAGGGAGCCAGCTCAAGGGCAAACAGGAAACCGTCTTTCGCCCCCGTTCCGCCCGTTCCGCGAAACGTCAGGGCGCCGTTAACCGGGCCAAAGCTGCCGTTTAAGACGGTAAAGTCCAGCACGCGCCACCAGTCGGTGCTTTTTGCGAAAAAACCGGAGAAAAAAACGATGGTCAGCACAAACGCCAGATAGCCCACCCACGTCACTCTTTCCTCTCCTGAGGATGATGCACTCATGTAACCTCCTTTTCGTTGCGTACAAAAGTTGTACGTCGCATCACTAAAAACGATCGGAGAAGAAAACACGATATCCCAAAGGCCAATATCAGAATTCATTTAGGATATCAGGGAAGGGATGACTGGAATCAGGCCCGCAGAATTGCTCAACGTTTTTCTTTTGGTCATCTTTTAGGTATAAGATTTACACACGGACAACTACTGTCCAGCTTATTGAAAACGAGGAATAACATGCGCGTAAAAGTCTGTGCAGGGATTGTAGGGGCAGCACTGCTGCTGGCGGGGTGTAGCTCCAGCAATGAGCTGTCGGCAGCGGGCCAGGGCGTTCGCTTTGTGGAAGATAAGCCTGGCACTGAATGCCAGCTGTTAGGCACGGCAACCGGTGAGCAAAGTAACTGGATGTCAGGGCAGCATGGCGAAGAAGGTGGCTCAATGCGCGGTGCGGCGAATGCCCTGCGTAATCAGGCTGCGGCAATGGGTGGCAACGTGATTTACGGCGTAAGCAGCCCAACGCAGAGTATGCTGTCCAGCTTCGTGCCGACCGCCAGCCAGATGACGGGCCAGGTCTATAAGTGCCCGAACTGATGTAATGTGCTGATGGCGCTGCGCCCGGCCCTGTAGGGCAGGTAAGCGTAGCGCCACCTGCCTTTTTAGTGCTGCCGCAGCTGCAAATCCAGCGGCGTCTTGCTCGGCTCTCCGCCAATCTCACGTGCCAGCTTCGGCACCATATAGCCTGAAACCAGCGTTAACAGTTCGCGCATGATCTGCCGGGCTTCTTCATCCGTCACCATGAAATGCGCCGCGCCCTGAACGCGATCCAGCACGTGCAGGTAATACGGCATCACGCCCGCATCAAACAGGGCATTGCTCAGATCGGCCAGCACGCGGGCGCTGTCATTCACGCCGCGCAGCAGCACGCTCTGATTCAGCAGCGTCACGCCCGCTTTACGCAGTCGCGCCATCGCCGCGCAAAACGCATCGTCAATTTCGTTCGCGTGGTTAATATGATTCACCAGCAGCACCTGCAGGCGGGACTGCTCCAGGCGTGACACCAGGCCGTCGGTGATCCGTGCCGGAATGACAATCGGTAAGCGGCTGTGAATGCGCAGGCGCTTAATGTGCGGGATGGCTTCAAGCTGAGTCAGCAGCCAGTCCAGCTCATGATCTTTCGCCATCAGCGGATCGCCGCCGGAAAAAATAATCTCATCCAGCTCCGGATGGGCGGCAATATAGTCCAGCGCGACCTGCCAGTTGCGTTTATTGCCCTGATTTTCGGCGTACGGGAAGTGCCGGCGGAAGCAATAACGACAATTTACCGCACATCCGCCTTTGACCAGCAGCAGGGCGCGGTTGAGATACTTATGCAGTAAACCCGGCACCACGCTGTTCTGCTCTTCCAGCGGATCGGTGCTGTATCCCGGCGCAGTAATGAATTCATCCTGCGAAGTAAGCGTTTGTTTTAATAGCGGATCGTCGGGGTTGCCTTTCTCCATCCGTGCCACAAACGCACGGGGAACGCGCAGGGCGAAAAGGCGCTTTGCCTCGCGGCCTGCAAGCAACTCTGGGTGCTGATCGAGGTCTAAAAGACGCAGCAATTCATCAGGACTGGTGATTACATCGGCAAGTTGCGATAACCAATCTTCTCTGGACGGGGTGTTTAGGGTTACAATATGCGCCATTTTGTGGCTTAGCTACCAGTTAACAAATTTAGAGGGCCTTATGGCAACGTACTATAGCAACGATTTTCGTGCTGGTCTTAAAATCATGATGGACGGCGAACCGTACGCGGTTGAAGCCAGCGAATTCGTTAAACCAGGTAAAGGCCAGGCATTCGCACGCGTTAAGCTGCGCCGTCTGCTGACCGGTACCCGTGTTGAGAAAACCTTCAAGTCTACTGACTCTGCTGAAGGCGCTGATGTTGTTGATATGAACCTGACCTATCTGTACAACGATGGCGAGTTCTGGCATTTCATGAACAACTCAACTTTCGAACAGCTCTCTGCTGATGAGAAAGCGGTAGGTGACAGCGCTAAATGGCTGCTGGATCAGGCTGAGTGCATCGTGACCCTGTGGAACGGCCAGCCTATCGCGGTGACCCCACCAAACTTCGTAGAACTGGAAATCGTTGAAACCGATCCAGGTCTGAAGGGTGATACCGCAGGTACCGGCGGTAAGCCAGCCAAACTGTCTACCGGCGCAGTGGTGAAAGTGCCACTGTTCGTACAGACTGGCGAAGTGATCAAAGTGGATACTCGCTCCGGCGAATACGTGTCCCGCGTGAAGTAATTTACGTATGACTGAAGGCGCAGCGCCCGCTGCGCCTGATTTTTGCAGGCAGGGATGATGAAACGTACCGTTAAAATTCTGCTTCTGTTAGCGCTCTCCAGTGCATTACTTTCCGGCTGTAACACCACGCGTGGAATGGGACAAGATATCCAGGATCTGGGTCATATCATTTCTCACGCCGCCAGCTAAGTTCGTCTAATTTTCCTAAAAATGTGTCCTTTTCCGTCAACCGGCGGGATTTTGTCTATCCTTAAGTTGCTATACACAAAACAACTTTGGCTATAAAAGGAAGATATTATGGTTAAGAAGACAATTGCAGCGATCTTTTCAGTCCTGGTACTTTCTTCAGTGTTAACGGCCTGTAATACCACGCGTGGCGTCGGTCAGGATATTTCTGAAGGTGGTAGCGCAATCTCTGGTGCGGCAACAAAAGCTCAGCAGTAACGAATAAACGGTACGGGACCAGTCGGGTTTCGTACCGTCAGCTTTCTGATTCCTGCAGGGATAAGAACGGAGAAAAACGCGTATCCATATGTAATTTCATGCGGATATTGCGTTTATAGGTATAAACCGTTTTTCCATTGATACTCAGGTGAGCGGCAATTTTTTGATTGCTCGCGCCGTCCATCCACAATGTCAGCACCTTCTCTTCCTGGCGGGTCAGCAAGGGGGCCGCCGCCGTTGGTCTGTCAGCGCCTGCGCGCGAGCGTAATGCGTCGTTGATAACCGTCGCTACTTCTTTGAGACTGGCGTTTTTCAACAGTGACGACCATACCGGGAACTTTCCAAGCCAGTCGGTCATGCCGCTGTCCTCTCCCGACTGCAGCAAAATAAACGGTAAGCGTTCACTGGCGTTAAGCAGAGAAGAGAGCTGCTGAAAATGGTGAATATCCTGCCTGAAGCCGTACAGGTCAGCGATGACCAGCGCAGGTTTCCATTGCAGAATGTGTTCTCTGGCAAGAAACAGATTATTCAGCCCGGTCACAACGTAGTGTCCCGGGAACAAACCGGAATGATTGAGCCATGCTTCAAACCCCGCGCGGGTGAAGTGACAACGGTCAATCAAAAGAATTTTGAACATATTTTATTCGCAGTCGGCTAGTGGTTTGGCTTCCTGCCATCAGAAAGCACATCATCATAGAGAAGTCGGATGAGTGCTAAAAGCCGGAACTCCGCGCCATACTGCGGCTATTTCTTGCCTTAACGTGTTCAGCAAAAAATGATTGAAAAAAAATAGCACGCTAACCACAATAGGGGGCGTAATCTCTGCCTTACGGGACGACCCGTAAGCGTTTCTTTCACCGGGGACGGCCCCAACTTGCATTAAGTTAAGGAGCCTGACATGTCCTGGATCATTCTTTTTATTGCTGGCCTGCTCGAAGTAGTATGGGCGATTGGTCTCAAGTACACCCACGGATTTACCCGCCTGACCCCCAGCGTCATTACCGTTACCGCCATGATCGTCAGTATCGTTCTGTTATCCTGGGCGATGCGCTCTCTGCCTGTGGGAACGGCTTATGCCGTCTGGACGGGTATTGGCGCGGTGGGGGCTGCCATCACCGGCATTCTGCTGCTTGGCGAGTCAGCGAGTCTGGCGCGTATCGCCAGCCTCGCGTTGATTGTGGCCGGGATCGTTGGGCTTAAGCTCAGCACCCACTAATGGGGCTGTTTTACCCAGATAAGTTTTGACACATCAAACCCTTGCCGGGTCGCGACGTCCAGCATCTGCTGCTTCATTTCGGGTGAAAGAGTTGGCGTGCGGGAGAGTATCCACAGGTAGTCGCGATCCGGCCCGCAGACCAGCGCGTGACGGTACTCTCTGTCGAGCGCGATCACGTTATAGCCGCCATAAAACGGGCCAAAGAAAGAGACCTTGAGCGCGGCACGCCGCGGGTCGCCAGTGAAGTACGCTTTCCCAACCGACTGCTGCCACATCTCACGATCGGGATTATAGCCCCGGTTGATCACCTGAATACCGCCATCATCCATCGGACTGTAATTCGCAGTGACCTTCTCTAAGCCCTGCTCAAACCGATGGTCGAGGCGCGCGATTTCATACCATGTTCCAAGGAAGCGTTGTGCATCAAAAGGCGTGACGACGGTAACGCCAGGCGGTGGGGTAGGAGAACTGCAGGCAACCACTAAAAACGCGGCTGTCACCGCGGCGATAACAGGCAGAATGCGCATAGGAGTTTCCTTACTGTTTTTTGTTAAGTGTAGATGACAGCAGGAAAAATGCGGAAGAGTGTGCGGGGTATTTCGCCGCACACCGTGGATTTTGTAGGCCGGGTAAAGCGAAGCCGCCACCCGGCAATGTTTTACTGCAGCGCGTCGAGGATACGGTACGCCGCCTCAACGCGTGCCGGGTTCGGATAGCTTTTATTCGCCAGCATCACAATGCCGAGCTGCTTTTCAGGAATAAATGCCACGTAGCTGCCAAATCCGCCGGTAGAGCCCGTTTTATGGACCCAGGAGGCCTTAACCGGTGGTGCCGGTGGATTCACTTCTCTTGCAGGCAACGGCGCCAGCGCCACCTTATTGTCGCTGCCCCCGACCACCGTTTGGGCATCGACCGGCCAGTTCAGCATTTCCCAGCCCAATCCTTGATACATGGCTCCCACGCGCCAGTAGCGAGACTGTGCCAGGGCGATACCGTGCTTAAGTGGGGAATCCTGAAGGGAGTCCGGCATCATGTTGACCATCACCCAGCTTGCCATATCCTGCACGTTGGTTTTTACGCCATAGGCTTCCGCGTCCAGCATCCCTGGCGAAACGTGGACCGCTTTACCGTCACGGTATCCCCAGGCGTAATGCGCCTCTTCCGCTTTCGGGACGTTAATCCAGGTATGGTCCAGCTTGAGCGGCTTAAAGACCCGCGTCGTCATGGCCTGCTCATAGCTCATGCCGGAGGGTTTGACCGCCAGCGCGCCAAAAAGACCGATGCTGGTGTTAGCGTAAAGCCGCGTGGTGCCCGGCTTCCACTTTGGCTGCCAGTTTTGATAAAAGCGCAGCAGGGAGGCGGTATTCGTGACCTCATCCGGCACCTGCAACGGCAGACCGCCTGCGGTATAGGTTGCCAGATCCAGCATGCGAATGCCCTGCCACTGCTTGCCCGTGAGCTCAGGCCAGTATCTGGTCACAGGATAGCCCAGCGCTATTTCACCGCGCGCAATCGCATCGCCACCCAATACGCCGGTGAAGGTTTTACTTATCGAACCCAGCTCGAACAAGGTTTGCGGGGTGACGGGTTTGTTCGCTGCAACATCAGCTTTACCGAAGGTAAAGTAGTGCGGCTGACCCTGATAAATCACCGCCACCGCCATACCCGGAATGGCCTGCGCGTTCATCAGTGGCGTAACGGTGCGTTCCACCACCTCAGCCAGCTGTTTTTCGGACATCGGTGCGGCGAATGCAGCGCTGGCAACGCTGAGCAGCAGGGCACAGCTTAGGGTTTTTTTCATCATTAGTTATCTTCCGTAATAGCAGTTCAAGGGAGTGTCCGGGCCCGTCAGACCGCTGTAGTCTGTGAGATTTGACTGTGGCTGACAAACGGTTAAATTTAGCATTAGCTGTTAATTTTTCTAACGGACGAGACCATGACGCGCAGCTATCTTCCTCTTAATTCCCTGCGGGCGTTTGAAGCCGCCGCCAGGCACCTCAGTTTTACGCATGCCGCTATCGAGCTGAATGTCACCCATTCCGCGATTAGCCAGCACGTAAAGGCGCTGGAGCAGCACCTGAACTGCCAGCTGTTCGTCCGCGTTTCCCGTGGGCTGATGTTGACCACGGAAGGCGAGAATTTGCTTCCGGTACTGAATGACTCGTTCGACCGAATTGCCGGAATGCTGGATCGCTTTACCAGCCAGCGCGCTCAGGAGAAGCTGAAAATTGGCGTGGTGGGTACCTTTGCTACGGGGATGTTATTCTCGCAGCTCGCTGACTTTCGTCGCTGCTATCCGCATATCGATCTTCAGCTGTCGACGCACAACAATCGCGTCGATCCGGCAGCCGAGGGGCTTGATTACGCCATTCGCTATGGCGGAGGGGCGTGGCACGGTACGGAAGCGACATTTCTCTGTTCTGCGCCGCTGGCACCGCTTTGCACGCCTGATATCGCTGCCGCGTTGCATACTCCTGCCGATATCCTGAAGTTTACCCTGCTGCGTTCTTACCGGCGCGACGAGTGGACCGCCTGGATGCAGGCCGCGGGAGAACACCCGCCTTCACCGACACACCGGGTGATGGTATTTGATTCGTCCGTGACCATGCTGGAAGCCGCGCAGGCAGGCGTGGGCATAGCGATTGCTCCTGTCGATATGTTTACCCACCTGCTGAACAGTGAGCGCATTGTGCAACCCTTTGCGACGCAGATTGACCTTGGCAGCTACTGGCTCACGAGGCTGCAGTCACGCGCAGAAACGCCCGCAATGAGTGAGTTTGCCCAGTGGCTGGTGGGGAAGATGCAGAAATAAAAGGCCCGCCGGATGGCGGGCCAGAGGCGTCAGAGGGTGACCACCGCAATCAGCGTCACCACGGTCAGGATGGTCGCCAGACCGTAGAATACCCATTTCCCGCTCGGTACATGGATTTTCAGGTCATGCATCGCATGGTGAATACGGTGCAGGCCACACCACAGCGGCAGGACGATCATCAGGAAGATGAACACGCGGCCGATAAAGCTGCTCGCGAACGCCAGTACGCGCTCGTAGCTCAGCGCATCGCCCGGGAACAGCCCCAGCGGCAGCATAATGCCGACCAGCAGAATGATTACGGGGGCAATGATGGCACTCCACATGCCGCCTGCGCCAAAGAGGCCCCAGAAGACCGGCTCGTCAGAACGTTTTGGATTTGGATTGATCACAATAGTCTCCTTACCAGAACAGTGCGACAAACAGAATGACCACAGTGACCAGAACTGTCACCGCCCAGAGCCCCTTAATCACCGGCTCTGGCCCCATTTTCTCGCCTTTTACAATGATGTTCGCCGCTTTTGGCGCCAGTTCAAACCAGGTCTTCGTATGCAGCAGCGCGGCCGCGAGCACGATCAGGTTCAGAATGACAATGATCGGGTTTTGCAGGAAACCGACGAAGCTGGCCCAGGTTTCCGGGCCATGCTTGAGGGCAAAAACGCCGTACATCAGCTCAAGGCTGAACCAGACCGCCGGTACCGCCGTGCCTTCACGCAGCATGTAGAAGCGATAAAACGGCAGGTTTTTCCACCAGGTGGACGGCACAGGCCGCACATAGGCTTTGCGTTTAGTCGTCATCATGCACTCCTTAGCGTGGTTTCAGGGTAGCGATAAGAAAGTCTTTCGAGCTTTCCACTTTACCCTGCTGAATAGCGGCGGCCGGGTCGACGTGCTTCGGACAGACTTCGGAGCAATAACCCACAAAGGTACAGGTCCAGACGCCGTTCTGGCTGTTAAGCTGCGCCATACGTTCTTTTTTACCGTGGTCGCGGCTGTCTTCGTTATAGCGGTGCGCCAGGGTAATGGCGGCCGGGCCGATGAACTCGGGGTTCAGGCCAAACTGTGGACAGGCAGCGTAGCAAAGACCGCAGTTGATGCAGCCGGAGAACTGATGGTATTTCGCCATCTGAGCCGGGGTCTGGGTGTTTGGCCCCTGATCCGGCGTGCGCGAGTTACCGATGATGTAGGGCTTAATGGCTTCCAGGCTTTCGATAAAGTGGGTCATATCGACCACCAGATCGCGTTCAATCGGGAAGTTGCCCAGGGCTTCGACCTTGATGCCTTTGGTATAGTCACGCAGGAAGGTCTTACAGGCCAGCTTCGGCACCTTGTTGACCATCATGCCGCAGGAGCCGCAGATCGCCATGCGGCAGGACCAGCGGTAGCTCAGGTCTGGCGCCAGGTTGTCTTTGATATAGCCGAGCGCGTCCAGCAGGGAGGTTTGCTCGTCGTAAGGGACTTCATAGAAAGCACTGTGCGGTGCGGCATCCACTTCCGGGTTGTAGCGCACCACTTCAACTTTGAGTGTTTGCATCTCAGCCATTCGCCTTCTCCTTCTTCTCGGCGGCTTCTGCTTCTGCACCGTACACGCGTTTAGCCGGTGGCAGCGTGGTGATTTTCACGTCGCTGTAGTCCAGACGTGTGGTGCCATCCGCATCGCGCCAGGCGAGCGTGTGTTTCAGGAAGTTGACGTCGTCACGCTCAGTACAGCCTTCGTCCAGACGCTGGTGGGCACCACGCGACTCTTTACGCGCCAGCGCAGAGTGCGCCATACATTCCGCCACGTTCAGGCCGTGGCCCAGTTCGATGGTATAGAGCAGGTCGGTGTTGAAAACGCTGGAGGTATCGGTGATGCGCACGCGCTTGAAGCGCTCCTGCAGTTCCGCCAGCTTGTCGACGGTTTTTTGCATCAGCTCAGGGGTACGGTAGATACCGCAGCCTTCTTCCATCGACAGGCCCATCTCGTCGCGGATCTTAGACCAGTTCTCGTTACCTTCCTGGTTCACCAGATCTTTCAGACGTTTTTCAACGTCGGCGACCTGTGCATCCAGCGCGGCACCGTTGGCTTCGCCTGCGGTTGCCGCCCGCTCCATCGCGCGCTCGCCCGCCATGCGGCCAAAGACCACCAGCTCGGCCAGCGAGTTTGAGCCGAGACGGTTGGCGCCGTGCAGGCCCACGGAGGAACATTCACCGACGGCGAACAGACCCTTAATACGGGTTTCACACTGCTGATCGGTTTCGATCCCGCCCATGGTGTAGTGCGCCGTTGGGCGTACCGGAATCGGCTCTTTCACTGGATCGACGCCGACGTAGGCTTTCGCCAGCTCGCAGATGAACGGCAGACGTTCCAGCAGTTTTTTCTCGCCCAGATGGCGCAGGTCGAGATAGACCACATCGCCGCGCGGCGTGGAGATGGTGTTGCCTTTGCGCCACTCGTGCCAGAAAGCCTGAGAGACTTTGTCACGCGGGCCGAGCTCCATGTACTTGTTCTTCGGCTCGCCGAGCGGGGTTTCCGGACCCATGCCGTAATCCTGCAGGTAGCGGTAGCCGTTTTTGTTGACCAGAATACCGCCTTCACCGCGGCAGCCTTCCGTCATCAGAATGCCGGAGCCTGGCAGACCGGTTGGGTGATACTGCACGAATTCCATATCGCGCAGCGGCACGCCGTGGCTGAGCGCCATACCCATACCGTCGCCGGTAACGATGCCGCCGTTGGTGTTATAACGATAAACGCGGCCCGCACCGCCCGTCGCCATCACCACCGCATTGGCGCGGATCTGGACGAGCGTGCCTTCCATCATATTCATCGCCACCAGGCCGCGCGCGTGTCCATCATCCACCAGAATGTCGAGGACGAAATGCTCATCGAAGCGCTGAATTTGTGGGAACTGAAGGGAGGTCTGGAACAGGGTGTGCAGCATGTGGAAGCCGGTCTTATCGGCAGCGAACCAGGTGCGTTCGATCTTCATGCCGCCGAAGCGGCGAACGTTGACGCTGCCGTCTGGACGGCGGCTCCACGGACAACCCCACTGCTCAAGCTGGGTCATCTCCGTTGGACAATGGTGCACAAAGTAGTCAACGACATCCTGTTCACAAAGCCAGTCGCCCCCTGCAACCGTGTCGTGGAAATGGTATTCAAAGCTGTCATGATCCTGCGCAACGGCGGCGGACCCTCCTTCTGCGGCCACCGTGTGGCTGCGCATTGGATAGACTTTTGAAATCAATGCGATTTTAGCGTTGGGATTAGCTTGCGCTGCAGCAATCGCAGCACGTAATCCAGCCCCGCCAGCGCCTATTACGGCAAGATCGGCCTGAAAAGTTTGCACGACATTCCTCCAGATTTTTGTTATTTCGCAACGCGACAAACTAAAGGTAGTTCACCCGTCCAAAAGGACGATTGCGAAAGCGTTTCCACTGCTCCTTTATGGGTAAAACAGTATAACCGTGTAGATGTCAGGGAAATTTGACGTGTTCGATTTTTTTGCTGTTCTGTCCGGCGATTTATCATTGAGATTGATGAATTGCATCACGCAATTGTTCACCTAAATGAAATGCGCTTTTTTACTGCGCAAAATTTGTCTCTGTCCCTGCTAACGAGTAGACTTCGTGCCCTTGTCTGAAATCGGAGAACAACTCATGAGCGAAACGGCCACCTGGGAGCCGAGCGCATCCATCCCTAATCTGTTAAAACGCGCTGCAATTATGACGGAGATCCGCCGTTTCTTTGCCGACCGCGGCGTCCTGGAGGTGGAAACCCCGTGCATGAGTCAGGCAACGGTAACGGATATTCATCTGGTCCCGTTTGAAACCCGTTTTGTTGGCCCCGGCCACTCTCAGGGCATGAATTTGTATCTGATGACCAGCCCGGAATACCACATGAAACGCCTGCTGGCGGCGGGGTGTGGTCCGGTCTATCAGCTGTGCCGCAGTTTCCGTAATGAAGAGATGGGGCGTCACCACAACCCGGAATTCACCATGCTGGAGTGGTACCGCCCGCATTATGATATGTACCGCCTGATGAATGAGGTGGACGATCTGCTGCAGCAGGTCCTGGACTGCTCTGAAGCTGAAACGCTCTCTTATCAGCAGGCCTTCCAGCGCTATCTGGAAATCGATCCGCTGTCGGCGGACAAAACCCAGCTGCGCGAAGTGGCGGCAAAACTGGATCTGAGCAACGTGGCAGATACCGAAGAGGATCGCGACACACTGCTGCAGCTGCTGTTCACCTTCGGCGTGGAACCGCAGATTGGCAAAGACCGTCCGACGTTTGTCTATCACTTCCCGGCAAGCCAGGCGTCACTGGCGCAGATCAGTACCGAAGACCATCGTGTCGCAGAGCGTTTTGAGGTCTATTACAAAGGTATTGAGCTGGCGAACGGCTTCCACGAACTGACCGACGCCCGCGAGCAGGCGCAGCGTTTCGAGCAGGATAACCGCAAGCGCGCCGCGCGCGGCCTGCCACAGCAGCCGATCGATACCAACCTGCTGGAAGCGTTAAAAGCGGGCCTGCCGGATTGCTCCGGCGTGGCGCTGGGTGTAGACCGTCTGGTGATGCTGGCGCTGGGCGCCGAGCAGCTGGGCGATGTGATTGCCTTTACGGTCGATCGCGCTTGAAGAATTGCCGGGTGGCGCTGTCGCTTACCCGGCCTACTCGGTCACTTGGCCCTGCCACATTAAAAACTGCCCTATTATCATTATACGGGTGTTTTTCTTAATTTGGCCTTTATAGCCACAATATTAGTCTGGTCTTCTGCTACCATCCGCGCAGTTTAATTCCTTTTTGGATGGTTCTATGTCCCACTCACTCAAAAAGATGACCCTCACCGGGCTCATCCTGATGATATTTACCTCAGTGTTTGGCTTTGCCAACAGCCCCTCCGCGTTCTATCTGATGGGCTATAGCGCGACGCCGTTTTATATCGTTTCTGCTCTGTTCTTCTTTATCCCGTTTGCGCTGATGATGGCGGAGATGGGCTCGGCTTACCGGAAAGAAGAGGGCGGGATTTACTCATGGATGAATAACAGCGTTGGCCCGCGTTATGCCTTTATCGGTACGTTTATGTGGTTTTCATCCTACGTCGTCTGGATGGTCAGTACGGCCGCTAAAGTCTGGGTGCCGTTCTCGACGTTTGTTTTCGGCGCCGATAAAACCCAGGTCTGGTCGTTAGCCGGGCTGAGCTCCACGCAGGTCGTCGGGATTCTGGCGGTATGCTGGATGGTTGTCGTGACGCTGGTGGCGTCTAAAGGTATCAATAAAATTGCCCGGATTACTGCCGTGGGCGGGATTTCCGTGATGTGCCTGAACCTGGTGCTGCTGCTGGTGAGTATCGCTATCCTGTGCCTGAACGGTGGTCATTTTGCGCAGGAGGTGAACTTCGTTTCATCGCCTAATCCAGGTTACCAGTCCGGGCTGGCTATGCTCTCCTTCGTGGTGTTTGCCATCTTCGCTTACGGCGGCATTGAAGCCGTTGGCGGCCTGGTCGACAAGACCGAGAACCCGGAGAAAAACTTTGCCAAAGGCATTATTTTTGCCGCCATCGTGATTTCCATCGGCTATTCGCTGGCGATTTTCCTCTGGGGCGTCAGCACCAACTGGCAACAGGTGTTGAGTAACAGCACCACCAACCTCGGGAACATCACCTATGTGCTGATGAAAAGTCTGGGGATGACGCTGGGGCAGGCGATGAACCTGACGCCGGATGCGGCGGCAACGCTGGGCATTTGGTTTGCGCGTATTACCGGTCTGTCGATGTTCCTCGCCTATACCGGCGCATTCTTCACGCTGATCTATTCGCCACTGAAAGCGATTATTCAGGGTACGCCGAAGGCGCTGTGGCCTGCGCGCATGACCCAGCTCAACACGACGGGGATGCCTGCTAACGCGATGTGGATGCAGTGCCTGCTGGTATGTGCGTTCATTCTGCTGGTGTCATTTGGCGGCGATACGGCGTCTGCGTTTTACAACAAGCTTACCCTGATGGCAAACGTGTCGATGACCCTGCCGTACCTGTTCCTGACCCTGGCGTTCCCGTTCTTTAAGGCGAAGCAGGACCTTGAACGTCCGTTTGTGATCTTCAAAACCCGCGCGGCAACACTGCTGGCCACCACGGTGGTGGTGCTGGTGGTGGCGTTTGCCAACATCTTCACCATTATTCAGCCGGTGATTGAGGCGAACGACTGGAACAGCGCACTGTGGATGGTGGGCGGCCCAATTTTCTTCTCGCTGTTAGCGATGGGGATTTATGAGAATTACCGTCGACGCGCGACGGCGTTCATCGCAGAAGTGGTGTAGCGGGATATTCCCCTCCCGAAAGGGAGGGGAGAAGCGTTACAGACTGCCCGCCGGGCGCGTACGCGCCGCTGACGTCAGCGTTCTTCCCGTTTTACGCCCGTCCAGGCTTTCCAGACGCATCTGGAACGGTGGGAACGGCATATCAATACCGTGCTCGCGGAAGCCTGCCAGAATCAGCTGGTGGATCTCATGGCGCAGCGGCATACGGTGCCCCATTTCGGCGGCGTAGATACGCAGCTCGAAAATCTGGATCCCCTGCTGTAAATCCACAAGGAAGACTTCCGGCGCCGGGTTGTCGATCACCAGCGAGCAGCGCTCAGCGGCTGTGTAGAGGATCTGGGTGACCTCTTCGCTGTTAGCGTCTGACGGTGCCGGTACCGTTAGCACCACACGGGTAACGGAGTCTGACAGCGACCAGTTGATGAACTGCTCGGTAATAAACGCCTTGTTTGGCACGATGATCTCTTTCCGATCCCAGTCGCTGATCGTCGTCGCACGGGTGTTGATCTTCGTGATGCTGCCGGTCAGATCGCGGATCGTGACGGTATCGCCAATACGGATCGGTTTTTCGAACAGAATGATCAGACCAGAGATGAAGTTGGCGAAGATCTCCTGTAAACCAAAACCTAACCCGACGCCGAGCGCTGCGACGAGCCACTGGAGCTTCGACCACTCAATGCCGATCATCGAGAAGCCAACCAGTCCACCAAACAGCATGATTAGATACTTGGTAATGGTCGTGATCGCATAGCCCGTACCCGGCGTTAAATCCAGATGCTGCAGCAGCGCCAGCTCCAGCAGCGCCGGGAAGTTGCGCACCAGCTGAGTGGTGATGATCAGCACCAGAATGGCAATCAGCACTGCCCCTAGGGTGATCGGCTCCAGGCTTTCAACGCCCTGCACCGTGGAGGTCACATCCCACAGCGAGATGTTCTCCAGGAAGCCAAATGCGGAGTGGATCTCCGACCACAGGAAGATGACCGACAGGAGGGCAATTAGCATCAGGATGGAGCGAACCAGACGCAGGGACTGGGTACTGATGGCATCCAGATCCAGCTCGACCTCATCCGCCTCCGTCGTGCCTTCCGTACTGTTGACGTGGTTTGGCTCTTCCTCACCCCGCGCGCGCTGGGCGAGAATCTCCGCCCGGCGATGCTTGGCACGATCAAACGCCAGACGGCGGCGCTGAATCAGCATCCAGCGGCGGATCACGTGATACACCACCAGTAGCAGGAACCAGATGGCCACCGAGGTTTCCAGACGTGCCAACAGCGCTTGCGACGTCGCCAGGTAACCCACCGCGGCTGCCAACATCGCAATCAACGGTGCGCTGAGCAGCAGGTTCCAGAGCAGCCGGTTAAACATGTTGTCGCCGCTGCCGGTTTTATCCAGATAGAGCGGAATACCCGCGCGTTTCAGGCTGAGCGTGACGATGGCCAGCGCTCCACATATCAGCATAAAGCAGAGGCGGCCCAGCGAGCCTGAGAATTCGCGGTCGTTGAGATTATCGAACATGATCAGCGCCATAATCAGCGGCACAATCAGCCCGATGCTCATCAGATAGTAACGCATGGCGCGCGCCACGCGATTACGCGGCCAGCCAAAGTGGGCGATAAACAGGCCATTGGGTCGCGCAAAGGTGGCGCAAATCATCACCACCCACAGCAGCGGTACCGTGGCGGTGACGCCATCGCCAATCGCTACCGCGAGCGGATAGGGCCAGGCTTCCCGCAGGCCATAGCCCAGCGTCATCCACAGCACCGGCAGCGGGGAGGCGACAAGAATCGACCAGAATACGGTGCGCAACGTCAGCCAGAAGTGATCCTGGGTAACCTTCCCCACCCGGGAGCTGGAACGCTCAAGGAAGCGGGTGAAATGTCTGCGCGAGTAAATGCTGAAGCCCACCAGAATCAACGCCCCCAGCAGCGGGAAAATGGTCTCTTTGCTGGTGAGCATCATCACGCTTGCCTGTCCCAGCTGGCTGAAGGTATCCAGCGAAATCAGACGGCGCAGATCCTGGACAATCTCAATTGGCCACGAGAAGGTCATCGGACGCACGTCTGACGTCCAGAAGAGATAACGGTGCGTCGCCTCGTTCACCTCTTTCAGCGCATCTTCCAGCTGGCTGTTGGACACCTTTAGCTTGGTCAGCTCCAGAATCAGCGTATCCCCGCCCTGGAGCAGAGAGTTCAGCAGTTCACGCTGGGTACGCATTTGGGCTTCCAGAATGCGGTTTTGCTCGCTGGTCAGAGGCTGCCCGTCAGCCTGACGGATCTGGCGGATTTGCGGCTGTTTGTTGAGAAGATCTTCAAAATGCAGCCGCTGAACGCGCAGCTGGGCCATTTCGGTATCCAGCTGCTGCGGCTTGGGCATTTCCGGCAGCCGCGCGACCTGGGCGCGCAGCGCTTCGCCCAGCAGGTTTGACGATCCGAGCCACTGGGACTGCTCGCGCAGGGTGTTAAGCGCCTGGCGAACCTGAAGGGTTTGATTGGTGGCCTGACGCTGCTGCGAGGCCACCAGATCCATACGCTGCGCCTGTTGGTTCAGCGCGGCCGAAAGCTCACGGTTGACCTTAAACTGCTGGACGATGCCGGCAGGCAGGTTATCGCTGTTTTCTGCCAGCAGCTCGGTACTTTCCAGCGCGCGCTCCGCTTCACGCTGGCGCTGGCTGTTGAGCTGGTTGCGCAGGGCCTGAAGATACGCGTCCAGCTGCTCGCTCTGCTTCTGAGCGAGTTCTGAGCGCATCCGCGACAGCTCCTGGCGGTTATTGGCGGAAAGCTGCGCCAGCTCAAGCTCATCGACAAGGGCCTTCAGGCGAGCCGATTCTGCCTGCAGGCCCAGATTTTGGGCCTGTGCCTGCGGCGTGTTGCCGTTTTGCGTACCCACGCGGCGCTCAACTTCATTAAGCTGGCGACGGGCGTCGGTTTGCTGCTGCGGAAGCTGGCTGAGAGAGTCGGCAATTTCGCGCGCTCGCTCCTGCTCCTGCTGAGCAAGGCGGCTCTTTTCCAGAAGCTGGCTGCTGACCTGCAGGATCTCCTGGTTCAGCGCGTCGGAGGTCATCCCTGCGGGCACATCGCGCGGTTCGTCACGCAAATTATTGAGCTGCGCGCGCAGCGTCTGCGAGAGTTTGGGGAAGTTGTCGATAACCTGCTGATACTGCTGAGCGCGCTCAAGAGAGCCTTTCCGCTCCTCAAGCGCGTTCAGTGCGGACTGGAGCGACTCGACGGTTTCTGGCTGAGCGGGTTTGGCCGCTTTTGCCTGCTCCAGTTCCTGGGTTATCTGTTTGGCGTCGGGGGCTGTCGCTGCGTACGCCCCCATGCTGAGGCACCAGGCCATCAGTAGAACGATAATCGGGCGCACGTCAGCGATCCTTCTGTTGTTAGCCTTCGTCTTTTTTGTCGTCAACCAGCGGGCTGGCGTCGTGCTCGGCCTGGATCTCTTCCTGTGACAGCGGAGCCGGTTCTGCCTCTGGCGTCACGAAGGTTTCTGTCGAGACCGCCAGCGGCTGGCCCAGCTTTGTCACCGACAGGCTTTCAAGCTGTTCAGCCAGCTTCACTTTGCCCGGCGCAAACAGGTTGATCACGGTGGAGCCCAGCTTAAAGCGACCCATCTCCTGGCCTTTCAGCAGGGCCACAGAGCCTTCCGCTTCACCGGCAGGCCAGGTCCAGCGTTTGATCACGCCTTCGCGCGGTGGGGTAATGGTGCCAGCCCAGACGGTTTCGATGCTGCCGACGATGGTCGCACCGACCAGAATCTGTGCCATAGGGCCGAATTCAGTATCAAACAGGCAGATGACGCGCTCGTTACGGGCAAACAGGTTTGGCACGTTCTGCGCGGTGAGGTGGTTCACGGAGAACAGATCGCCCGGGACGTAAATCATTTCACGCAGGATGCCGTTACACGGCATGTGCACGCGGTGGTAGTCGCGCGGTGACAGATAGGTGGTGGCAAAGGTACCGTTGCGGAACAGATCCGCCATCAGGTAGTTACCCGCCAGCAGCGCTTCCAGGCTGTAGTTATGGCCCTTCGCCTGCAGAATTTTGTCGTCTTCGATGTTACCCAGCTGGCTGATCACGCCGTCTGCCGGCATCACCAGGACGTTAGGGTCGGTGTTCACCGGGCGCACGTCGTCACGCAGCGGGCGCACGAAGAATTCGTTGAAGGTGCGGTAGCTGGCGGTATCCGGCTTCTGCGCCTCTTTCATATCGACCTTGTAATATTTTACGAAAAGGTCGATGACCAGTTTGGTCAGCCAGCCTGCGCGTTTGCTCGCGCCCCAGCCCGCCAGGCGAGTGAGCCACAGTTTTGGCAGAATGTATTGAAGCGAAAGTTTAAATGCGTTTAACAAGGTAGCCTCCAGGCCATTGTTTTGTCGTTCCTGATCCGGCGTTAAGCCGCCGGAACCTGAAAAAAGGGGACGATTTTAGCGATGCTTAGCTTAGTTGTCAGTTATCAGAATCAGAAAAGTTTTTACGCGTTTTTACCTGATCCATGCTCTCAAGAATACGGTGATAATTCTCGAAGCGGGTCTCCGCAATTTCGCCTTTCTCAACCGCTTCACGGATAGCGCAGCCTGGGTCGTTATCGTGTTTACAGTCGCGGTACTTGCAAGCGCCTAAATAATCATGGAATTCGACAAATCCGTTAAAGATTTGTTCCGGCTCCAGGTGCCATAAACCGAACTCTCGCACGCCCGGGGAGTCGATGACATCGCCCCCATGCGGGAAGTGATACAGGCGTGACGCGGTGGTGGTGTGCTGGCCCAGGCCCGAGACATCAGAGACATCGTTGGTGAGGATCTCTTGTTGCAGGCCAAGCAGGTTGTTCAGCAGGCTCGATTTGCCCACGCCGGACTGGCCCGCAAAGATGCTGATGCGATCGGTAAGCGCCTCTTCCAGCGGTTTCAGGCCATCTTTGGTGTAGCTGGAGACCATCAGGACGCGGTAGCCAATCTTGCGATAGATTTCCATCTGCTCATTGACGAAAGCCATTCCGTCGTCGTCCAGCAGATCGATTTTGTTCAGCACGATAATCGGCTCAACCTGCAGCGTTTCGCAGGCGACGAGGTATCGGTCGATAATATTGAGCGACAGTTCGGGCAAAATCGCCGATACGATAACAATCTGGTTAATGTTGGCGGCAATCGGTTTGACCCCGTCGTAGAAATCGGGACGGGTTAACACGGACGTGCGCTCATGGACCGCTTCAACGATACCTTTTACCGTCACGCCTTCCGCCGCCTCTTTCCCCGGCCGCCAGACGACGCGGTCGCCGGTCACCAGAGAACGAATGGTCCGGCGGATGTTGCAGCGGTGAATCGCACCATCGGCAGATTCCACGTCAGCATGCATACCGAAACGGCTGATGACTACGCCTTCCGTTGGGTCGCCAAACAGGTTGTCGTCGTAATCGACCTTCTCCGCAGTGGTTTTAAGACGGCGCTGGTGATTGGCATTCACGCGGCGCTGCTGCCCTTTGGAGAGTTTATTTTTACTCAATCGCACTGGCTCCTGGTCGCCCGTAGGGGGCAAAACCTCTATGATACACTCTAATTAATACTAGTTAACCTGCTACTGCCGGTTATGCGAGAAGGGTGGAAAATAACATGAGCGCGGATGAAAACAACCTGATTTGGATCGATCTCGAAATGACCGGGCTGGATCCCGAGCGCGATCGCATCATTGAAATTGCAACCCTGGTGACGGACGCCAACCTGAATATCCTGGCGGAAGGGCCAACGATAGCGGTGCATCAGTCCGATGACCAGCTGGCGTTAATGGATGAGTGGAACGTGCGTACCCACACCGGCAGTGGTCTGGTGGAGCGCGTGAAGGCGAGCACCATGGGTGACCGTGAGGCGGAGCTGGCGACGCTTGAGTTCCTGAAAAAGTGGGTTCCGGCGGGCAAATCGCCTATCTGTGGGAATAGTATCGGTCAGGATCGTCGTTTCCTGTTTAAGTACATGCCGGAGCTGGAGTCTTACTTCCACTACCGCTATCTGGATGTCAGCACGTTGAAAGAGCTGGCGCGTCGCTGGAAGCCTGAAATCCTCGACGGCTTTAAAAAGCAGGGGACGCATCAGGCGATGGACGATATCCGAGAGTCCGTGGCGGAGCTTTCCTACTACCGCGAAAACTTTATTAAGCTGTGATTTTGAGATCCGGCGCCTTGCGTGGCCGGTTTTTTGTCGTTAAATTGTTCAGCTTGCCCATTAAATAAGCATTTGAACTGAATTTCGAAAAAATCGCTTTAAGGGGGGTTGCAGCTAAAAGGATTTCTCGTATAATGCGCCTCCCGTAACGACAGAGAATTACACGTTACGACAGCAACAAAAGCAGTACAGATTTGCGGGAATAGCTCAGTTGGTAGAGCACGACCTTGCCAAGGTCGGGGTCGCGAGTTCGAGTCTCGTTTCCCGCTCCAAAATTTGAAAGTGCTTCCACAGCACAGACTGCCCAAGCGGGAATAGCTCAGTTGGTAGAGCACGACCTTGCCAAGGTCGGGGTCGCGAGTTCGAGTCTCGTTTCCCGCTCCAAAATTTGAAAGTGCTTCCACAGCACGGACCACCCAAGCGGGAATAGCTCAGTTGGTAGAGCACGACCTTGCCAAGGTCGGGGTCGCGAGTTCGAGTCTCGTTTCCCGCTCCAAATTCTTCTTCATCTCTAAAATATCCACAGCGAAAAGCGTCGCTGGGGACGTTTTCTATTGTCTCTGAAATACTCTTGTGAACAGAGTTATCCACAGAAACTGCGCTTAACCGAAACAGGGTTAAAACTTAGCAGGGTGAATAATATCTTCATAACACACTGTATTTTCAGTATAAAATTTGATTTCAAAATGTTATTGAGATCACTTGACCTCATCTCCAGCCCAGATGGCGCTTGAGTTTGTAATTTTATTCACAGGCTGTGAATAGTTCAGGCATCCCTCGGAAGCCCTTTCTCAATCACCCTCACCAGACGCTGTTTCTTCGGTAGCTGCACCTCGACCACGCAGGCATTACGCTTCTCTATCTGCTGCGCAATCGCCCATTCTATGTGTTCATCAAGAAGTGGGTGCTCACCTCGACGGCTTTCAAGCGCCCGAATGTTGGCTTCATCCCACGGGGCATTCCCCAGCGCGACGGCGACATTTCGCAGCCAGCGCAGATGGCCGATACGGCGAATAGCCGAACCCTCCGTCACTTTCAGGAACCAGGCCTCGGACCAGGCGAACAGCTCAATGAGTGGCGGGGCATGGAGCGCCTTACGCGGGTTGAAATCCTCTTCGTCAGTAAGCTGCGAATAGCGGTTCCATGGGCAGATGAGCTGGCAATCATCGCAGCCGTAGATGCGGTTGCCGATAAGCGGTCGGAATTCCTCTGGAATGGCCCCTTCCAGTTCGATAGTCAGGTAGGAGATACAGCGGCGCGCATCAACGGTGTAGGGCTCAACGATGGCGCCGGTAGGGCAGATGGTCATACAGGCCACGCAGCGGCCACAGCCTTCCTCTACCGGGCCGTCTACCGGCAGCGGTAAATCGATCAGCAGTTCACCGAGGAAGAAGAACGATCCGGCGTCGCGGCTAAGGATAAGTGAGTGCTTACCTGTCCAGCCAAGCCCGGCTTTTTCGGCGATCGGACGCTCAAGAATAGGCGCGGAATCGACAAAGGGTCTAAAATTCAGCGAAACACAGTGCTGCTGAATAGTTTCCCCGAGTTTTTTTAAACGGTTACGCAGAAGCTTATGGTAATCACGTCCCAGGGCGTACCGGCTAACGTAACCCAGCGAGGGGTCTTTTAGCGTGCGCGCAAAGGCCGCGTTGGCGGGCAGATAATTCATGCGCACGCTGATGACGCGTAATGTGCCCGGCAAAAGCTCGTGTGGACGGGCGCGCATCATGCCATGACGCGCCATCCACTCCATTTCGCCGTGGTATTGTTTATCCAGCCAGGCCTGCAGTTTCGGCTCGCTGGCGGAAAGGTCGGTATCGGTAATGCCCACCTTCTGGAAGCCAAGCTCAGCACCCCACTGTTTTATTTTTTGCGCTAATTCATTGAGATCGAGGGGCTGTGACATGACGGACCATACGGTGAAGAAAAACCCCGCAAGTATACCACATTCCATCTGGCATGCGGATGACCTCCGGCGCGCCGAAAAAGAGGCTGCAGACAGCCTCGGGATTACCCTGTATGAACTGATGCTGCGCGCGGGTGAGGCGGCATTTGACGTTGCCCGAAGCGCCTTCCCGCAGGCGGCTCACTGGCTGATTCTGTGCGGGCACGGCAACAACGGCGGTGATGGCTACGTCGTTGCCCGTCTCGCGGTGGCTGCGGGTCTCCGCGTGACCTTGCTGGCTCTCGAAAGTGATAAACCGCTGCCGGAAGAGGCCAGCGCGGCGCGGGAGGCATGGCTGAACGCAGGCGGTGTGATTCATGCGCCTGATATCGTCTGGCCAGAGGATGTTGATCTGATTGTTGACGGGCTGCTGGGCACCGGGCTGCGCAGCGCGCCGCGCGAAAACGTTGCCGCGCTTATTGAACACGCTAACAGACATTCCGCGCCGGTAGTCGCCCTGGATATTCCCTCTGGCCTGATGGCACAAACCGGCGCGACGCCGGGGGCGGTGATTCAGACGGCACATACGGTGACCTTCATCGCCCTTAAGCCGGGGTTACTGACCGGCAAAGCGCGGGATGTCGTCGGCGTGCTGCACCACAGTGCGCTGGGACTGGAGAGCTGGCTCGCCGGGCAGGAAACGAAACTGTCACGCTTTGACGCCTCGCAGCTCCCAGCGTGGCTCCCGCCGCGCCGGTCGACCTCCCATAAGGGCGATCACGGCAGGCTGGTCATTGTGGGCGGCGACCACGGTACGGCAGGTGCGATTCGCATGACCGGTGAAGCGGCTTTGCGCAGCGGCGCCGGATTAGTGCGAGTGCTCACTCGCATTGAGAATATTGCGCCAATCATCACCGCCCGACCGGAGCTAATGGTCCATGAGCTTACGCTTCAGACGCTGGAGGAAAGTCTGGAATGGGCGGACGTGGTGGTGATCGGTCCCGGGCTTGGACAGCAGGCGTGGGGTAAACAGGCCCTGCAAAAGGTCGAGAATTTTCGCAAACCGATGCTGTGGGATGCCGACGCGCTTAACCTTCTGGCAATAAACCCGGATAAGCGTCACAATCGCATTCTGACGCCACACCCCGGCGAAGCCGCGCGGCTGCTTAACTGCAGCGTGGCAGAAATTGAAAGCGATCGCTTACTTTCTGCTCAGCGTCTGGTAAAACGTTACGGAGGTGTTGCTGTTTTAAAAGGGGCAGGAACCGTTGTCGCCTGTGACGAGACGCAGGGGATTATTGATGCCGGAAATGCGGGCATGGCGAGCGGCGGCATGGGCGATGTGCTTTCCGGCATCATCGGCGCATTGCTTGGACAGAAACTTCCCCTTTATGATGCAGCCTGTGCGGGCTGCGTGGCCCACGGCGTTGCGGCAGATAAACTGGCCGCGCGTTACGGTACACGCGGTATGCTGGCCACCGATCTCTTTTGCACGCTGCGGCGTGTTGTTAACCCGGATGTGATTGACGTAGAAAATGACTAATCGAGCGATTCCTTTACCTGATGAACAAGCCACTTTAGATCTCGGCAAGCGCGTGGCGCAGGCCTGTCAGGGGGCAACCGTCATTTATCTGTATGGTGATTTAGGTGCGGGTAAAACCACCTTCAGCCGGGGTTTTTTGCAGGCGTTAGGGCATAACGGGAATGTGAAAAGCCCAACCTACACGCTGGTAGAACCGTACACCCTTGAAAATCTCATGGTGTACCACTTCGATTTATACCGCCTTGCGGATCCTGAGGAGCTGGAATTTATGGGGATCCGTGATTATTTTGCCAATGATGCCATCTGCCTGGTGGAGTGGCCGCAACAAGGTGCGGGTGTGCTGCCTGACCCGGATGTCGAAATTCACTTAGATTACCAGGCACAAGGGCGTGAGGCACGCATCAGTGCTGTTTCCTCATCAGGCAGTTCCTTACTGGCGCGACTGGCCGGTTAAGCGTAGGGATGACGGGATGATAAATCGCGTTAAAGGTTGGTTGTTGGCTGCCACCGTGCTGCTGTGCGCGCAGGCCGGGGCGGCAAACCTCTCAGATATTCAGGTCTCGAACGGCGAAAGCCAGGCCCGGATCACGTTCAGCTTTATGGGCGATCCTGAGTATGCGTTTTCACAGCCAGACAGCCACAGCGTGGCGCTGGATATCAAACAGACAGGCGTGATCCAGGGACTCCCGCTGCAGTTCAGCGGCAACAACCTGGTGAAAAGTATCCGTTCGGGTACGCCGCAGGATAGCCAGTCGTTACGCCTGGTGGTCGATCTGACCGAAAAGGGCAAAACGAAGGCGGTGAAGCAGCAAAACGGGGCGAACTATACGGTGGTCTTTACCATCAATGCCGATGTCCCGCCACCGCCTCCACCGCCGCCGGTCGTTGCGAAACGCGTCGAAGAACCGGTGTATACGCCGCGTCCTGCTGAACCTGCGCGTAATCCGTTTAAATCGCAGAACGATCGCATCACTGCGGCAACCAGCAGCAATACGGTAACGCGTCCGGCAGCGAGTGCGCGCCGTGCAGCGGCCAGCGGTGACAAAGTGATTATCGCCATTGATGCGGGTCACGGTGGACAGGATCCGGGTGCGATTGGCCCGGGGGGGACGCAAGAGAAAAATGTCACCATCGCCATTGCCCGTAAGCTGCGTGCGCTGCTCAACGACGACCCTATGTTCAAAGGCGTGTTGACCCGCGACGGGGATTACTTCATTTCGGTGATGGGGCGTTCGGACGTTGCACGTAAGCAGAATGCGAACTTCCTGGTCTCCATCCACGCGGATGCTGCGCCAAACCGTAACGCGACCGGCGCCTCGGTATGGGTACTCTCGAACCGTCGCGCCAACAGCGAAATGGCCAACTGGCTGGAAGAGCATGAGAAGCAGTCCGAACTGTTGGGCGGCGCGGGCGATGTGCTGGCAAACAGCCAGTCAGACCCGTATCTCAGCCAGGCGGTGCTGGATTTACAATTCGGTCATTCTCAGCGCGTCGGGTATGATGTCGCCACTAACGTATTGAACCAGCTGCAAAGTATTGGCGTGCTGCATAAGCGTCGTCCTGAACATGCCAGCCTCGGCGTTCTGCGCTCGCCAGATATCCCGTCCATCCTTGTAGAGACGGGCTTTATCAGTAACAACGGTGAAGAGCGTCTGCTGGGAAGCGACAGCTATCAGCAGCAAATTGCCGAAGCGATTTATAACGGTCTGCGTAAATACTTTGATGCCCATCCGCTGCAGTCTGCGCCACAGAGTGGCGCAGGCCAGACGGCCAGCGCAGCGCTGCCGGGTGAGATGACCGCGACCAACTAAGGAGAATTCATGCCGATTCAGGTTCTGCCGCCGCAGCTTGCGAACCAAATCGCCGCCGGTGAGGTGGTGGAACGCCCTGCGTCGGTCGTGAAGGAGCTGGTGGAAAACAGCCTTGATGCAGGCGCGACCCGTATTGATATTGATATCGAGCGCGGTGGCGCAAAGCTCATCCGCATTCGTGATAACGGCTGTGGCATAAAAAAGAGGAGCTGGCGCTGGCGCTGGCCCGTCACGCCACCAGTAAAATTGCTTCTCTGGATGACCTGGAAGCGATTATTAGCCTCGGCTTTCGCGGTGAAGCGCTGGCCAGTATCAGCTCGGTTTCGCGCTTAACGCTGACCTCCCGTACCGCCGAACAGCAGGAAGCCTGGCAGGCTTACGCGGAAGGGCGCGATATGGATGTGACGGTCAAACCCGCGGCGCACCCTGTCGGCACGACGCTTGAAGTATTAGATCTCTTCTACAACACCCCCGCCCGACGCAAGTTCATGCGTACCGAGAAGACCGAATTCGGACATATCGACGAGATCATCCGCCGTATCGCGCTGGCGCGTTTCGATGTCACCATCAACCTCAGCCACAACGGCAAGGTGATGCGTCAGTATCGCGCGGTGGCGGAAGGTGGACAGAAAGAGCGTCGCCTGGGCGCCATTTGCGGGACCCCGTTTCTGGAACAGGCGCTGGCCATTGAGTGGCAGCACGGCGATCTGGCGCTGCGCGGCTGGGTAGCCGATCCGAACGCGAGCAGCGCTGCGTTTGCGGAGATCCAGTATTGCTACGTCAACGGCCGCATGATGCGCGACCGTCTCATCAATCACGCCATTCGCCAGGCCTGCGAAGACAAGCTCGGGGCCGATCAGCAGCCTGCTTTCGTGCTTTATCTGGACATCGACCCGCATCAGGTGGATGTGAACGTTCATCCAGCCAAGCACGAAGTGCGGTTCCACCAGTCGCGACTGGTGCATGATTTTATCTATCAGGGCGTGCTGAGCGTGCTGCAGCAGCAGGTTGAAACGTCGTTGCCGCTGGAACACGCAGAACCGGCGCCACGCCCAATCCCGGAAAACCGCGTCGCGGCGGGCCGCAACCATTTTGCGGAGCCCGCCGTCGCGCGTGAACCGGAAGCGCCGCGCTTTTCCTCCGCCGGGGGGGCACCGCGTCCAACGGGAGCTAACTACCCGAATGCCCAGCCTGGCTATCAAAAGCAGCAGGGCGCGTTGTACCGCAAACTGCTGGAAACGCCGGCCGTGGAGCGTAAAACATCTATTCCGGCGCCTCAGCCTTCTCTGGACGGCCACAGCCAGAGTTTTGGTCGTGTGCTGACGATCATCGCGCCGGATATGGCGCTGCTGGAGCGTGACGGTAAATTGATGCTTCTGGCACTGCCGGTGGCCGAACGCTGGCTCAAACAGGTGCAGCTCACGCCGGGCGAAAATGCCGCCTGTGCGCAGCCGCTGTTAATTCCGGTTCGCCTGAAAATATCCCCTGATGAAACAAGGGTATTGCAGCGCGCCGAGGCGCAGCTGGCGCAGATGGGGATTGAAACTGTGCTCGAACCGCAACATGTGACAATTCGTGCAGTGCCTTTACCCTTACGCCAACAAAATTTACAAAACTTGATTCCTGAACTGATAGGCTACCTGGCGCAGCAAACAGCGTTTGATGCCGCTAACACCGCGCAGTGGATCGCCCGTCATCTGGCAAGCGAACACACGCCGTGGAGCATGGCACAAGCCATTAGCGTGCTGGCGGAGGTGGAACGCCTCTGTCCGCATCTGGTGAAAACGCCGCCGGGTGGATTATTACAACCTGTTGATTTACAAACGGCGATGAACGCCCTGAAACATGATTGATGTAAGTAAGGCGAGCCTGCCTAAGGCAATTTTTTTAATGGGCCCAACGGCCTCCGGCAAAACGGCGCTCGCCATTGAGTTGCGTAAAGTTTTGCCTGTAGAGTTGATTAGCGTCGACTCCGCCCTCATTTATCGGGGGATGGACATCGGCACGGCGAAGCCTGACGCAGAAGAGCTGCGTGCGGCACCGCACCGTTTGCTGGATATACTCGACCCGGCTCAGGCTTACTCCGCAGCGGATTTTCGCCGGGATGCCTTAGCCGAGATGGCCGAGATAACGGCGGCGGGGCGTATACCGCTGTTGGTTGGCGGAACCATGCTCTACTTCAAGGCGCTGCTGGAGGGGTTATCACCTCTGCCATCCGCGGACCCTGAAGTAAGAGCGAAAATTGAGCAGCAGGCGGCAGAGCAGGGTTGGGACGTTTTGCATCAGCAACTGGCGGAGATTGATCCGGTTGCCGCAGCACGGATCCATCCAAATGATCCGCAAAGGCTTTCCCGGGCACTGGAAGTTTTTTTCATTTCGGGTAAAACTTTAACGGAACTGACGCAAACGTCAGGAGACGCTCTGCCGTATCAGGTGCATCAGTTCGCCATCGCCCCGGCGAGCCGTGAACTGCTCCATCAGCGAATTGAGCAGCGTTTTCATCAGATGTTAGCTTCAGATTTTGAAGCAGAAGTGCGGGCGTTATTTGCCCGTGGAGATTTGCATACGGACATGCCTTCCATTCGTTGTGTGGGATACCGCCAGATGTGGTCGTATCTTGAAGGTGAGATTTCATACGATGAAATGGTTTATCGAGGTGTTTGCGCCACGAGACAGTTAGCGAAGCGCCAGATCACCTGGTTGCGCGGTTGGGAAGGGGTTCACTGGTTAGACAGTGAAAAACCACAACAGGCGTTAAACGACGTGATTGAGGTTGTTGGTGATATCGCTCACTGAATGTGTACAATTGAGACGTATCGTGCGCAATTTTTCAGAATCGCAAGGTTCTAAGTACAAAACAAGCATATAAGGAAAAGATAGAATGGCTAAGGGGCAATCTTTACAAGATCCGTTCCTGAACGCATTGCGTCGGGAACGTGTTCCAGTTTCTATTTATTTGGTGAATGGTATTAAGCTGCAAGGTCAGATTGAGTCTTTCGATCAGTTCGTGATTCTGTTGAAAAACACGGTCAGTCAGATGGTCTACAAGCACGCTATTTCTACTGTTGTTCCGTCCCGTCCGGTATCTCATCACAGCAATAACGCTGGCGGCGGCACAGGTAGTAACTACCATCATGGCAGCAACGCGCAGGGTTCTTCAACGCCAGCGCAGGACAGCGACGAGACCGAATAAGGTTTCGCACTGTTATCCACACGGGGAGCCAGGGATCCTGCGTTCCCCGCTGATCTTTTTAGAGAGGTTTACGCTTGTTTGACCGTTATGATGCCGGTGAGCAGGCGGTGCTGGTACACATCTATTTTTCGCAAGACAAAGATATGGAAGACCTCCAGGAGTTTGAATCTCTGGTCTCTTCCGCCGGTGTCGAAGCAATGCAGGTGATTACCGGTAGCCGTAAAGCGCCGCACCCAAAGTATTTTGTTGGTGAAGGTAAAGCAGTCGAAATTGCGGATGCCGTAAAAGCAACCGGCGCGTCAGTCGTGTTGTTTGATCATGCGCTGTCTCCAGCCCAGGAGCGCAACCTGGAAGCTCTCTGCGAATGCCGTGTTATCGATCGCACGGGATTGATTTTAGACATTTTTGCTCAGCGTGCACGTACCCACGAAGGGAAACTGCAGGTTGAGCTGGCGCAGCTGCGCCATCTGGCAACGCGTCTGGTGCGTGGCTGGACCCACCTTGAAAGACAAAAAGGCGGGATTGGTTTGCGCGGCCCGGGTGAAACCCAGCTCGAAACCGACCGTCGTTTGCTGCGTGGCCGAATTACCCAGATCCTCTCACGTCTGGAAAGGGTTGAGAAACAGCGTGAGCAGGGGCGTCGGGCACGAACCAAAGCCGACATCCCGACGGTGTCGCTGGTGGGGTATACCAACGCCGGTAAATCCACCCTGTTTAACCAGATAACCGAGGCCCAGGTTTATGCCGCAGACCAGCTGTTTGCGACCCTGGACCCTACGCTGCGCCGTATTGACGTCGCAGACGTCGGTGAAACGGTGCTGGCGGATACCGTAGGGTTTATCCGTCACCTGCCGCATGACCTGGTGGCGGCATTCAAGGCCACCCTGCAGGAGACGCGACAGGCGACGCTGCTGCTGCACGTGATTGATGCAGCAGACGTGCGCGTGCAGGAGAACATCGACGCGGTGAACGTGGTGCTTGAAGAGATCGACGCCCACGAAATTCCCACGCTGTTGGTCATGAACAAGATCGATATGCTGGACGATTTCGAACCGCGTATCGACAGAGATGAAGAGAACAAACCGATTCGGGTCTGGCTTTCTGCCCAGACCGGTATTGGTGTGCCACTGCTTTTCCAGGCTTTGACAGAACGTCTTTCCGGTGAGGTAGCTCAGCACACGCTGCGACTGCCGCCACAGGAAGGCAGGCTGCGCAGCCGGTTTTATCAGCTTCAGGCGATAGAAAAAGAGTGGATGGAGGATGACGGCAGCGTGGGGATGCAGGTGCGTATGCCGATCGTTGACTGGCGTCGCCTCTGTAAACAAGAACCTGCGCTGGTCGACTATATCGTCTGATCAGAAAGGGGATGCCTGAATAATTCGCCCTTGCATAACAAATATGGAGCATATACATGGCGTGGAATCAGCCCGGTAATAACGGACAGGACCGCGACCCGTGGGGAAGCAGCAATAATCAAGGCGGCAACTCTGGGGGAAATGGCAACAAAGGTGGTCGCGAGCAGGGGCCGCCGGATCTGGATGATATCTTCCGCAAGCTGAGCAAAAAGCTTGGTGGTCTTGGCGGAGGTAAAGGTTCTGGCTCAGGTGGAAATTCCACCCAGGGGCCGCGCCCGCAAATGGGTGGCCGCGTAGTGGGTATTGTTGCCGCTGCAGTGGTAATCATCTGGGCTGCTACCGGGTTCTACACCATTAAAGAAGCGGAACGCGGTGTGGTGACCCGCTTCGGTAAGTTCAGCCATCTGGTTGAGCCGGGCCTGAACTGGAAACCGACCTTCATTGACGACGTGACTGCGGTCAACGTGGAATCCGTCCGTGAACTGGCCGCCTCCGGCGTGATGCTGACCTCTGACGAAAACGTCGTGCGCGTTGAGATGAACGTGCAGTACCGCGTGACCGATCCTGAGCGTTATCTGTTTAGCGTGACCAGCGCCGATGACAGCCTGCGTCAGGCGACCGACAGCGCCCTGCGTGGTGTGATCGGTAAATACACCATGGACCGCATTCTGACCGAAGGTCGTACCGTTATTCGTAGCGATACCCAGCGTGAGCTGGAAGAGACCATTCGTCCGTACAACATGGGTATTACCCTGCTGGACGTCAACTTCCAGGCTGCCCGTCCGCCGGAAGAGGTAAAAGCGGCCTTTGACGATGCGATTGCTGCACGAGAAAACGAACAGCAGTACATCCGTGAAGCAGAAGCTTACACCAACGAAGTTCAGCCGCGTGCTAACGGTCAGGCGCAGCGTATTCTGGAAGAAGCGCGTGCGTATAAGACCCAGACCATCCTGGAAGCACAGGGTGAAGTGGCTCGCTTTGCGAAGATCCTGCCTGAATATAAAGCGGCGCCGGAAATTACCCGTGAGCGTCTCTATATCGAGACCATGGAAAAAGTGCTGAGCCACACCCGCAAAGTGTTGGTTAACGACAGTAAAGGCGGAAACCTGATGGTGTTGCCGCTGGATCAGATGCTGAAAGGCGGTTCTGCTCCGGCTGCAAAAGATAACAGCGGTGCGAACAACCTGCTGCGTCTGCCGCCATCCTCAACGGGCAGCGCCAGCACGAACACAACGCCTTCTTCGAACGATGGTGACATTATGGACCAACGCCGTGCTAACGCGCAGCGTAACGACTACCAGCGTCAGGGGGAATAAGGATGCGTAAGTCAGTTATTGCGATCATCGTCATCGTACTGGTCGTGCTTTATACCTCGATCTTTGTGGTGAAAGAGGGCGAGCGTGGGATCAAGTTCCAGTTCAGCAGCGTCGTGCGTGATGGCGACAAACGTCCGGTCATTTACGAACCGGGCCTGCACTTCAAGGTGCCGTTCATTCAGTCTGTGAAAACGCTGGATGCGCGTATCCAGACCATGGACAACCAGGCCGACCGTTTCGTGACCAAAGAGAAGAAAGACCTGATCGTTGATTCCTATATCAAATGGCGCATCAGTGATTTCAGCCGTTACTTCCTGGCAACGGGCGGCGGTGACGTTTCCCAGGCGGAAGTGCTGCTGAAACGTAAGTTCTCTGACCGTCTGCGTTCCGAGATTGGTCGTCTGGATGTGAAAGACATCGTGACCGATTCCCGTGGGCGTCTGACCCTGGAAGTTCGCGATGCGCTGAACTCCGGCACCGCGGGCACTGAAGATGAAGTTTCAACGCCAGCAGCTGACGATGCAATTGCCAAAGCGGCTGAACGCGTTCAGGCAGAAACCAACGGTAAAGTGCCGGTGATCAACCCGAACAGTATGGCTGCGCTGGGTATCGAAGTGGTGGACGTGCGTATCAAGCAGATCAACCTGCCGGTGGAAGTGTCCGAGGCGATTTACAACCGTATGCGCGCCGAGCGTGAAGCGGTCGCCCGTCGTCACCGTTCACAGGGTCAGGAAGAGGCGGAGAAGCTGCGTGCTGCTGCGGACTACGAAGTGGCCAAGACGCTGGCGGAATCTGAGCGCCAGGGCCGTATCCTGCGCGGTGAAGGTGATGCGGAAGCCGCGAAACTGTTTGCTGATGCCTTCAGCCAGGATCCTGACTTCTATGCCTTTATCCGTAGCCTGCGTGCTTACGAGAATAGCTTCCAGAGCAACCAGGATGTGATGGTGCTCAGCCCGGACAGCGATTTCTTCCGTTATATGAAGACGCCGACTAACGCAACGCGATAAACTCAGGCTCGTTTGAGTATTCAAACCACCGCTCCCCACGGAGCGGTGGTTTTCTTTTATAAGGAACAAAAATGAATTCAACGATCTGGCTCGCGCTGGCCCTGGTCCTGGTGCTGGAAGGTCTGGGACCGATGCTCTATCCACGCGCCTGGCGTCGAATGATCGCCACCATGAGCCAACTGCCGGATAATATTTTACGTCGTTTTGGCGGCGGTCTTGTGGTTGCGGGCATCGTGATCTACTACATGTTGAGGAAAACGATTGGCTGATCAAAAAGTAGGCGCAATCGGCGTATTTTGAGGTCAAAAAGTGCTGTATATCTGAAAAAGCGATGGTAGAATCCATTTTTAAGCAAACGGTGATTTTGAAAAAAATGGGTAACAACGTCGTCGTACTGGGCACCCAATGGGGTGACGAAGGTAAAGGGAAGATTGTTGATCTTCTGACTGAACGGGCTAAATATGTTGTGCGCTACCAGGGCGGTCACAACGCAGGCCATACTCTCGTAATCAACGGTGAAAAAACCGTCCTCCATCTTATTCCATCAGGCATTCTTCGCGAAAACGTCACCAGCATCATCGGTAACGGCGTTGTGCTGTCTCCAGCGGCGCTGATGAAAGAGATGAAAGGACTGGAAGTCCGTGGTATCCCTGTTCGTGAGCGTCTGCTGCTCTCCGAAGCCTGCCCGCTGATCCTGGATTATCACGTGGCGCTGGACGTTGCGCGTGAAAAAGCGCGTGGCGCGAAAGCGATCGGCACCACCGGTCGTGGTATCGGCCCGGCTTACGAAGATAAAGTTGCACGTCGCGGTCTGCGCGTGGGCGATCTCTTCGACAAAGCGACCTTCGCTGAAAAGCTGAAAGAAGTGATGGAATATCACAACTTCCAGCTGGTGAACTTCTACAAAGCTGACGCTGTTGACTACCAGAAAGTGCTGGATGACGTCATGGCGATTGCAGACATTCTGACCGGTATGGTTGTTGATGTGTCCGATCTGCTGGACCAGGCGCGCAAGCGTGGCGATTTCGTCATGTTCGAAGGTGCACAGGGTACGCTGCTGGACATCGACCACGGTACCTATCCGTACGTCACCTCCTCTAACACCACCGCAGGTGGCGTGGCGACCGGCTCTGGCCTGGGTCCACGTTATGTGGATTACGTTCTGGGTATCATCAAAGCGTACTCCACTCGCGTGGGTGCGGGTCCATTCCCGACCGAACTGTTTGATGAAACCGGCGAGTTCCTGTGCAAGCAGGGTAACGAGTTTGGCGCGACCACCGGTCGTCGTCGTCGTACCGGCTGGCTGGATGCGGTTGCCGTGCGTCGTGCAGTGCAGATCAACTCCCTGTCTGGCTTCTGCCTGACCAAGCTGGACGTACTGGACGGCCTGAAAGAAGTGAAAATCTGCGTAGGCTACCGTATGCCAGATGGCCGCGAAGTGACCACCACTCCGCTGGCTGCTGACGACTGGGAAGGCATTGAGCCAATCTACGAAACCATGCCGGGCTGGTCTGAGACCACTTTCGGTGTGAAAGAGCGTAGCGGCCTGCCGCAGGCGGCGCTGGATTACATCAAGCGTATTGAAGAACTGACCGAAGTGCCGATCGATATTATTTCTACCGGCCCGGATCGTACTGAAACGATGATCCTGCGCGACCCGTTCGACGCATAATCTTCGTGACTGCTGGCCTGCGGGGAGACCCGTAGGCCGGATAAGCGTAGCGCCATCCGGCGACCGCTCCTGGATCTCCGCTTTTTCGCCCCGTCTGTCAAATAAATTAGCCGCTAACTATCTGGCTGGTTTATCATCATTAATGAATATCTCTGCGGTTTGTCCGCGATTTCCCTTTTTCCTGAGGTTGATGTGCAGTTAACAAGTTTCACCGATTACGGCTTACGCGCGCTGATCTACATGGCGTCGTTACCCGATGGGAAAATGACCAGTATCTCTGAAGTCACAAAGGTCTACGGCGTATCCCGTAATCATATGGTCAAAATAATCAATCAACTTAGTCGTGCCGGATACGTTGCTGCCGTCCGCGGGAAGAATGGTGGGATCCGTCTTGGTAAACCGGCACAGAGTATTCGTGTTGGCGATGTGGTACGTGAACTGGAGCCGCTCTCTCTGGTGAACTGCAGCAGCGAGTTCTGCCACATCACGCCCGCTTGCCGCCTGAAACAGGCGCTTTCTAAGGCCGTGCAAAGTTTTCTCATGGAACTGGATAACTACACGCTGGCCGATTTGGTTGAAGAGAATCAACCGCTTTATAAATTATTGCTGGTGGAATGAAGAAAATTTCCACCGGAGCTGACAACGGAGGAACCGACATGTCACACGATCCTTTCCAGGAACGCGAAGCCGAAAAATACGCGAATCCTATCCCCAGCCGCGAGTTCATCATTGAACACTTAACAAAACGCGAAAAACCCGCCAATCGTGAAGAACTTGCTGTTGAATTAAACATTGAAGGTGAAGAGCAAATTGAAGCCCTTCGCCGCCGCCTGCGCGCGATGGAGCGTGACGGGCAACTGGTCTTTACCCGCCGCCAGTGCTACGCGCTGCCAGAACGCCTCGATCTGCTGAAAGGGACCGTCATTGGTCACCGCGATGGCTTCGGCTTCCTGCGCGTAGAAGGCCGTAAAGACGATCTGTATCTCTCATCTGAACAGATGAAAATGTGCATCCACGGCGACCAAATTCTGGCGCAGCCGCTGGGCGCCGACCGTAAAGGCCGCCGCGAAGCGCGCGTCGTGCGCGTGCTGGTGCCAAAAACCAGCCAGATTGTCGGCCGCTACTTTACCGACGCGGGCGTGGGGTTCGTGGTGCCGGACGACAGCCGTCTGAGCTTCGACATCCTGATCCCACCTGAAGAGGTGATGGGCGCCCGCATGGGCTTTGTGGTGGTGGTGGAACTCACCCAGCGCCCAACCCGTCGCACCAAAGCGGTAGGTAAAATCGTCGAAGTGCTGGGCGATAATATGGGCACCGGCATGGCCGTTGATATGGCGCTGCGCACCCACGAAATTCCGTACATCTGGCCGAAAGTGGTTGAAGAGCAGATCGAAAGCCTGCGTGAAGAAGTGCCGGAAGAGTCCAAAGTGGGTCGCGTGGATCTCCGCTCCCTGCCGCTGGTCACGATCGACGGTGAAGACGCCCGTGACTTTGATGACGCCGTCTACTGCGAGAAAAAACGCGGCGGCGGCTGGCGTCTGTGGGTAGCGATTGCAGACGTAAGCTACTATGTTCGTCCGCACACCCCGCTGGATAACGAAGCGCGCAGCCGCGGTACCTCGGTCTACTTCCCGTCGCAGGTTGTACCGATGCTGCCGGAAGTGCTCTCTAACGGTCTGTGCTCCCTGAACCCGCAGGTTGACCGCCTCTGTATGGTGTGTGAGATGACCATCTCCAACAAAGGGCGATTAACCGGCTACAAGTTCTACGAAGCGGTGATGAGCTCGCATGCGCGTCTGACCTATACCAAGGTCTGGCATATGCTGCAGGGCGACCAGGATCTGCGCGAACAGTACGCGCCGCTGGTCAAACACATCGAAGAGCTGCATAACCTCTACAAAACGCTGGATCAGGCGCGCGAAGAGCGCGGCGGGATCTCCTTTGAGAGTGAAGAGGCGAAGTTTATCTTCAACGCCGAGCGCCGCATTGAGCGTATCGAACAGACCCAGCGTAACGATGCGCACAAGCTGATCGAAGAGTGTATGATTCTGGCGAACATCTCGGCGGCACGCTTCGTTGAGAAAGCCAAAGAACCGGCGCTGTTCCGTATTCACGAT
The DNA here is from genome assembly GCF_048685015.1 of Enterobacter sp. BNK-13. Taxonomy (NCBI): domain Bacteria; kingdom Pseudomonadati; phylum Pseudomonadota; class Gammaproteobacteria; order Enterobacterales; family Enterobacteriaceae; genus Enterobacter; species Enterobacter sp. BNK-13. The sequence goes on from NZ_JBLQTP010000001.1 coordinate 52,955, forward strand.
AAACCGTCGACGGAAGCCATCACCGCGTTCCGCTCCGTGCTGGCCGAACTGGGCCTGGAGCTGCCGGGCGGCAACAAGCCAGAGCCGCGCGATTACGCCGAGCTGCTGGAATCCATTAGCGATCGTCCTGATGCAGAAATGCTGCAGACGATGCTGCTGCGCTCAATGAAGCAGGCGATTTACGATCCGGAAAACCGCGGTCACTTCGGCCTGGCGTTGCAGTCTTACGCCCACTTTACGTCGCCGATCCGTCGTTACCCTGACCTCTCTCTGCACCGTGCGATCAAGTATCTGCTGGCGCAGGAGCAGGGACATAAAGGGAACACCACCGAAACCGGTGGCTACCACTATTCGATGGAAGAGATGCTGCAGCTGGGTCAGCACTGCTCCATGACCGAACGCCGTGCCGATGAAGCCACCCGCGACGTGGCGGACTGGCTGAAGTGTGACTTTATGCTGGACCAGGTCGGCAACGTCTTCAAAGGCGTGATTGCCAGCGTGACCGGCTTTGGCTTCTTCGTTCGTCTGGATGAGCTGTTTATCGACGGTCTGGTGCACGTCTCCAGCCTGGATAACGACTACTACCGCTTCGACCAGGTCGGCCAGCGTCTGATCGGCGAATCTGGCGGCCAGACCTATCGTCTGGGTGACCGCGTGGAAGTGAAGGTTGAGGCCGTGAATATGGACGACCGTAAAATCGACTTCAGCCTGATCTCCAGCGAGCGCGCCCCGCGTAACGTCGGTAAAACCGAGCGCGAAAGAGCGAAAAAAGGCGGAAATGGCAAAACGAGCGGCAAGCGCCGTCAGGCCGGTAAGAAGGTGAACTTCGAGCCGGACAGCGCGTTCCGCGGCGAGAAGAAGCAGAAGCCGAAGGCGGCGAAGAAAGAAGCCCGTTCAGCGAAGAAACCTTCCGCGAAGACACAGAAAATAGCGGCCGCCACCAAAGCGAAGCGCGCGGCTAAGAAAAAGCAGGCGGAGTAAATTCTCCCCTCACCCTGACCCTCTCCCCAACCGGGAGAGGGGAAATACTTATTACGAGAACCATCAATGAGTGAAATGATTTACGGCATCCACGCGGTGCAGGCCCTTCTCGAGCGCGCACCGGAGCGTTTTCAGGAAGTGTTTATTCTGAAAGGGCGTGAAGACAAACGTCTGATGCCGCTGATCCACGCTCTGGAAGCACAGGGCGTGGTGATCCAGCTGGCGAACCGCCAGTTCCTGGATGAAAAAAGTGACGGGGCGGTGCACCAGGGCATTATTGCCCGCGTGAAGCCGGGCCGTCAGTATCAGGAAAACGATCTGCCGGATCTTATCGCTGAGCTGGAGAATCCATTCTTCCTGATCCTCGATGGCGTTACCGATCCGCACAACCTCGGCGCGTGTCTGCGCAGCGCGGATGCGGCGGGCGTGCATGCGGTGATCGTGCCGAAAGATCGCTCCGCGCAGCTGAACGCGACGGCGAAGAAAGTGGCCTGCGGCGCGGCGGAAAACGTTCCGCTGATCCGCGTGACCAACCTGGCGCGCACCATGCGTCTGCTGCAGGAAGAGAACATCTGGATCGTCGGGACTGCCGGTGAAGCGGATCATACTCTGTACCAGAGCAAAATGACCGGCCGTCTGGCGCTGGTGATGGGGGCGGAAGGTGAAGGCATGCGTCGTCTGACCCGCGAGCACTGCGACGAGCTGATCAGCATCCCGATGGCGGGCAGTGTGTCCTCCCTGAACGTGTCTGTTGCGACGGGCATCTGTCTGTTTGAAGCGGTGCGTCAGCGCAGCTGATTTTCGCCCGGTGGCGCTTCGCTTACCGGGCCTACGGTTTTGTAGGCCGGGTAAGGCGAAGCCGCCACCCGGCAAAACAACCTCACTCCTCTAACGACCGCAGATGGTCATCCTTCCTCAGCGTCATCAGCGCGAAAATACTCACCACCGCCGTTGCCATCACGTAGTACGCCGGAATATCCAGGTTACCCGTCTGCTTAATCAGCCCGGTAATAATTAACCCCGCACAGCCCGAGAAAATCGCGTTCGATAACGAGTAGGCCAGCCCCAGCCCGGTATAGCGTACGCGCGTCGGGAACATCTCAGAGAGCATCGCCGGGCCCGGCCCTGCCAGCATGCCCACCAGACCGCCCGCAATCAATACCACTATCGCTTTCACCGCCAGCGTGCTGGACTCCGCCTGCAGAAGTTTCAGCAGCGGCAGGGCGAGGATCAGCAGCAGCGCGGTGGCGATAATCATCACCGTGCGACGCCCGATCCTATCGCTCAGGATCCCCGACGGAATGATGGTCAGCGCAAACCCAACGTTCGAAATCACCGCGATCAGCAGCGCCTGGTTAAACCCGGTGTGCAGCGCCGACTGCAGATAGGTCGGCATAATCACCAGGTAGGTATATCCCGCCGCAGACCAGACCATCACGCGGCCAATCCCCATCACGATGGCCCGGAGCGTGGCGGCAATATCCGCCTGAGCGACAGCCGGTTTATCCTGCTGCTGCACAAAGCTGGGTGTCTCTTCCATACTGACACGAAGCCACAGCGCAACAACGCCCATGGGCAGCGCCAGGAAGAAAGGAATGCGCCAGCCCCAATCGTGCAGGGCCTCAGGCGTGAGGAGGGCAGAGAGCAGCGCCACGATGCCTGCACCCGCTAACAGCCCCAGCGCCACGGTAAAGGACTGCCACGCACCATAGAGCCCACGCTTGCCGCGCGGAGCAAACTCCGTCATCAGCGAGACCGCACCGCCATACTCGCCGCCCGCGAACAGCCCCTGCAGGATGCGAAGCAGCGTAACGATCAGCGGTGCGGCAATCCCGATGCTGGCATAGACCGGCACAATGCCGATGGCGGCGGTAGCGAGCGTCATGAGCACCAGCACAATAATGAGCGTCGGCTTACGGCCAATTCGGTCGCCGATGCGTCCAAACACCACCGCACCCAGCGGACGGAAGAAGAAGGCGATGGCGAATGAGGCGTAGGTGAGGATCAGGCTGGTAAGCCCCGCTTCCCCTTCAAGCTGGAAGAAGTTCTTCGCAATGACGGTCGCCAGAAAACCGTAGACCGCAAACTCATACCACTCGATAAAGTTACCAATGGAGCCGGCAATTAATGCTCGCTTGTGCGCATCCGGTTGCATAACGATCCTCACTGAAAAGGGTAAGAATAAATTATTCAACAAAAGCGAAGGCATGAAATAGTTTATTCTTATGTTCTGTGAGCTATTTCACGAATGATATCAGCGGGATCGTGAACGTGTGACTCCCCTCCCATGCAGCGTGTGCGCGGTCTGTCCATACTTATCGTCATTGCCACTGAAGGAGGGAGACAGTATGCACTGGCAGACCCATACCGTTTTCAATCAACCCGCACCACTCTCTAACAGCAACCTTTTTCTCTCGGACTGCGCACTGCGTGATGCAGTTTCGCGCGAGGGTGCCGAGTGGGATATCGAGCTGCTCGCCAGCATCGGACAGCAGTTAGGCACCGCAGAGTCGCTGGAGCTGGGCAGGCTGGCGAACGTGAATCCGCCGGAGTTGCTTCGCTATGACGCCACCGGAGAGCGACTGGATGACGTCCGCTTTCATCCGGCATGGCACCTGCTGATGCAGGGGCTGTGTGCCAATCGGGTACATAACCTGGCATGGGAAGAGGAGGCGCGTAAAGGGGCGTTTGTCGCGCGGGCCGCACGCTTTGTGCTTCATGCTCAGGTGGAAGCGGGCACGCTTTGTCCGGTCACCATGACGTTTGCCGCCACGCCGCTTCTGCAGCAGGCGCTTCCCAAAATATTTCACGACTGGCTGACGCCGCTACTCAGCGATCGCTACGATCCGCATCTGGCGCCTGGCGCGCAAAAGCGCGGCCTGCTGATCGGTATGGGGATGACGGAAAAGCAGGGCGGCTCGGACGTGCTGAGCAACACCACCAAAGCGGAAAAATGCGGCGACGGCAGCTACCGGCTGGTGGGGCATAAATGGTTTTTCTCCGTCCCGCAAAGCGATGCGCATCTCGTGCTGGCGCAGGCGAAGGGCGGGTTGTCCTGCTTTTTTGTGCCGCGCTTTTTGCCTGATGGACAGCGCAACGCCGTCCGGCTGGAGCGCCTTAAGGACAAGCTCGGGAACCGCTCCAACGCCAGCAGCGAGGTGGAGTTTCTTGATGCCTCCGGCTGGCTGCTGGGGGAAGAGGGCGAAGGGGTACGGCAGATCCTCAAAATGGGCGGTCTGACGCGCTTTGACTGTGCGCTGGGCAGCCACGGACTCATGCGTCGGGCGCAGTCCGTGGCGCTGTACCATGCGCATCAGCGCCAGACCTTCGGCAAAAATCTTATCGATCAGCCGCTCATGCGCGAAGTGCTAAGCCGGATGGCGCTGGTGCTGGAGGGGCAAACGGCGCTGCTGTTCCGCCTGGCGCGGGCGTGGGATAAACGCGCGGATCCGCAGGAGGCGGCATGGGCGCGGCTGTTTACCCCGGCCGCGAAATTTAGCGTGTGCAAAGCGGGCATCCCGTTTGTGGCGGAAGCGATGGAGGTGCTGGGCGGAGTCGGGTACTGCGAGGAGAGCGAACTTCCCCGCCTGTATCGCGAGATGCCAGTGAACAGCATCTGGGAAGGGTCCGGCAACATCATGTGCCTGGACGTGCTGCGCGTGCTGGCGAAGCAGCCGGGTATTCACGATCTGCTTGCCGAGGAGTTTGCACAGGTCAAAGGGCAGGACAGACACTTCGACCGCAGCTGGCGACAGCTTCAGCAAAAACTGCGTAAACCGCAGGAGGCGCAGGGGCGGGAAATTGCGCAGCAGCTTTTCCTGCTGGGTGCCGGGAGCGAAATGCTGCGGCACGCATCGCCCCCGGTGGCGCAGGCGTGGTGCCGCATGATGCTGGATACCCGTGGCGGCACGCTGATGAGTGAGCAGGTGCAAAGTGACCTGCTGCTGCGTGCGACGGGCAGAGTCGGTTAACCTTTTAGCTGGAACAGGCTCACCAGCTGGGCCAGATGTGATCCCTTCTCACGCAGCGTTTGAGCCGTTTGTTCGCTGCGTGAGATACGATCGGCATTAATATGCGACGCTTCGCCAATGTGGGTCATGGCGAGATTCACCTGGCCAATCCCGGCGGACTGCTCGCGTGAAGCATGGTTAATCTCGGTGACCAGCTGGCTGATGTTATCGATATGAATGATGATGTCATCCATCGCCAGGCGCGTCTTTTCAGACAGCGCATGGCCCTCACTCACTTTCCTGAGCGTATCGCCAATCAGCTGTTCAATCTCCTTCACCGCGTTAGCGCTGCGTCCTGCCAGGGCGCGAACTTCCTGCGCGACTACCGCAAACCCTTTTCCGTGCTCGCCCGCGCGGGCCGCTTCCACTGCCGCATTCAGCGCCAGGATATTGGTCTGGAAAGCGATAGACTCAATCACGCGCGTGATGTCTTCGATGCGTTTTGACGCCTCGCGAATGTCGTCCATCGTCGACACCGCGTGGGTGACCGTCTCACCGCCCTGATGCACCGCGAGCGAGGTTTCACCCACCAGTTGCTGCGTTTGCTCCATGTTGGCGGCATTTTGCTGCACGGTGGCGGCCAGCTGCTCCATGCTGGCGGAGGTCTCTTCCACGCTGCTGGCCTGCTTGTTGATCTGCTCAGAAATCTCGCCGGTATCGGCGGCCAGCGCGTTGGTGCCCAAATGGATCTCGCCTGCGGCCTCGCGGACCTGCAGGACAATTTTTTGCAAGCCGCCACCGATGCCGTTGATGGCGTCGATCAACTGACCGACTTCGTCCTGGCGCGTCACGGGCAGGCTGGAACGGAGATCCCCTGCGGCATATTGCCGGGCAAGATGGATCACATTGCGCAGCGGTCGGGTCAGCACGCGGCGAATAAGGACCACGAACAGACCAGCAAACAGGATAGATAAGACCACGCCGGCCAGCAGGAAGCGATCGCGCATGGCGTTGACGCTTGAGAGCAGCACCGATTTATCCACTTCGCCCACGATAGTCCAGTTCCAGCCTGGCAGCGGGGTATACGCCATTTTCAGCGTGCGGCCGTCGTCACTTACGCGTTCCAGCGTGCCGGGCTTCTCACCCAGAAGCTGCTGCTGCGTCGCGTCGTCCCACTTCGGCAGCTGTCCCTCTTCACCGGCATGGAACAGGTATTGCCCGCGCGTTTTGCCGTTGCTGCGATCCAGCACGAAGAAGTGACCGCTCTCACCCAGGCGGCGGTTGAGAATTTTCTCGCGCATGACGTTCCAGGAGTGAGTGATGTCCACCCCGACAAAGACGATCGCAATGACCTGTCCTTCGGCGTTTTTTACGGGCTGATACTGGGTGATGTAGCGTTTGCCAAACAGCAGCGCCAGGCCGCGGTAGACTTCACCTTTGTTGACGGCGGCAAAGGCCGGACTGGAAGTATCCAGCACGGTGCCCATTGCCCGCTCGCCATTCTCTTTGCGCAGGGAGGTCGCTACGCGAACAAAGTCGTTTCCGCTGCGTACAAACAGCGTCGAGATGGCTCCCGTACGGTTCAGGAAGTCGTCCGACAGGGTGTTATTTTCATGTAGCCCGGTGTCGCCGCCTTTCAGAAGCGGGACGCTGAGCCCGTTGATCGTCTGGGGTTGGGAAGGATCACTATTCAGGGGCTGCGGTAAAAAGGTAGTAAACAGCCGGGTATAACTCTCAACCTCTTCACTCAGGCTGGTGTTAAACATCTGCACCATGTCGACCATGCCGGTAGACTGATTATGCAGGTCTTCTACCGCAAGGGCTTCAAGCTGCTGGCTGGCTTTTTGACTGAGCAGAAAAGTGAAAAGCAGAAACAGCGTGGCGACACTGACGCCTGTAAGCAGCGACAGCTTCGCCCCCAGGCCTGCACGGCGAAAAACGTTGATCATAAATTGCTCATCATTGAAAAGGTATGGTTCTTCAACGGCAGAGCGGGGATTACGTTTACTGAATTAATGTAACAAAATGTTATTTTGTTGTTATTGATTGGTTTTTGATTAGATAAAAAATTTGCAAAAGCGAAAAGCCACTAAAAATAAGTGGCTTTTATCAGGAGGGATATTACACGTAGAGAATGGCCTGTACCCGCCAGTGGTCGATATGGTTATCTTCCTGCATCTGGATGATGCGATACCATGAAGCACCCTGCTCATCGGCCTTTAATGCCACAACGCGTTCAACGTCTTGCGGGCTCCCCGAGATATTATTCACGGAGATCTGGCCAATTTCATTCAGGCCAGTTACACAGTCAGCACTGGCGAATTCTGCTGACTGCGCAGTGGTGCTCACCAGGCCTGCTGAGAGCAACAGAGAGGTCAAAGCAAGAGTTCGTTTCATCGTCAGCTCCATTTCACATATCTCCGGTATCCGCCGGGCAATCCTTCGCGAATAAACTCCCTTCCATTGACGCGGGCATGGAGTTTATTGTGGACAGGAAAATGTCTATGGACGCAAAGCAGTGTAAATCTCGTTCAAAGGAAAACCATTATTTACGGTACAAAATGGCCTGTGAATACCACTGTCCCGTTATGATGGTTTCGTCGATCATAATGATGACGTAATAATCTGCTTTGGCGGCGACGGCTTGTGCTTTGATTGCCGCTTCTGCGTCATCCGGGGAGCCGCGAACCAGCGCGGAGACGGTGCCCATTCGTTGTAATCCTTCCGTCTGATTACGACGAATCTCCTGTGGATGATCGGCGACCGGTGGAGCGGGTTGCGGCGTTCCCTGCAGCGCGCTACAGCCACTGAGCAGAAACACCAGCACTAAAGCAGCAAACCTGCGCATAACCATATCTCGTTTCCTGATAGCCATAGTGTAGTTGTCTGTGAATTTAGTTTTGGGGGAATGTTCCCGAAGTGTTATCTGGGACGTATATTTCGAATGAAAATGATGTGAAAGCGTAACCCACTTCTCAACATTATGAATCATACATTCGTACAGGGTCGACAATGATTGAAATTGAAATACGCCACCTCGGCGACCATGAAATTTTACACGCTATGCCAGCGGGTAAACGTGATAAACCGCTGCCTGTTGTGGTTTTTTATCACGGGTTTACCTCATCGAAGCTGGTTTACAGTTATTTTGCGGTTGCGCTGGCGCAGGCGGGTTTTCGCGTGGTGATGCCGGATGCGCCTGACCACGGCGCCCGCTTTATGGGTAACGAACAGGCGCGTCTTGGGCAGTTCTGGCACATTCTGCACGGGAGCCTGACCGAGTTTGCCGGGTTGCGCGATGCGCTTTATGAGGCAGGACTGGTGGCAGAGAATCGTCTGGCTGTGGCCGGGGCGTCGATGGGCGGTATGACGGCGCTGGGGATTATGACGCATCATCCGGAAGTGAAGTCAGTAGCCTGCCTGATGGGCTCGGGCTATTTTACATCGCTGGCGAAGACGCTCTTTCCACCTCAGGATTTAGCGGAAATTACCGCGACGCTCGAAGAGTGGGACGTGACCCGGGCATTGCCGCGCCTGGCGGATCGCCCGCTGCTGCTGTGGCACGGCGACGCGGATGATGTGGTCCCGCCTGAGGGAACCTTCCGACTACAGCAGGCGTTAATGAATGCAGGACTGGACGGTAATCTCACCTGTCTGTGGGAAGCGGGCGTCCGCCACCGCATCACGCCCACGGCGCTGGACGCTACGGTGGCGTTTTTCCGCCAGCACCTTTAAACGCGCAGCACTTTTACGCCCTGATCTTCCAGCTTCTGGAGGATCTCAGGGTTGGCGCCTTTGCCGGTGATCACCATGTCGATCTGTTCGGCACGGCTGAACAGCATGCCAGCGCGCTCGCCCACTTTGCTGCTGTCGACCAGCACAACGAGCTTGCCCACAACGTTGAGCATGTTTTGTTCCGCCATCGCGGTCAGCATATCGGTTTTATACAGGCCATCTGCCGTCAGGCCTTTGCCGCTGGTAAACATCCAGTGCCCGGCATAGAGACTGTTTTCGCTGTCCTGAGGGCTAAGGGTGATGGACTGGCTTTTGTTGTACTGCCCGCCCATGATCACCACGCTCTCATGCTCCTGGTCGATCAGATAGTTAGCGAGCGGTAAGTAGTTGGTGATGATTTGCACCGGCTTGCCGCACATTTCACGGCCCAGCAGAAATGCCGTGGAGCCGCAGTTGATCACGACGCTCTCACCGGGATTCACCAGCTGCGACGCGGCTCTGGCAATCCGCACTTTTTCATCATGATTTTGCGCCTGATGAATATTCATTGGCGTCCAGCGAGGGCGCTGCTGGCTGATCGCTTCCGCGCCGTTGCGGACCTTTTTCAGCTTGCCGCTTTCATCCAGCTTGTTGATATCCCGCCGCGCCGTTGCCGGGGAGATCCCTAAACGTTCGATCACTTTCTCGACGGTGATAAACCCGGTTTGCGCCAGGAGTTCCAGGAGAATTTGATGCCGTTGCGCTTCCGTCATGAGCTATTCCGATAAGAATTGATTTGAAAAGATGATATTTGAAATAGCGTGAAATTACTAAAAGAAATATGACATCGCCAGACATCAAGTCTGGCGATGTGGCTGCACAATCAGAGGAAGGACTTGAACGGCAGGTCTGGCTCAATGGTGAAGCAATCATCGAAACCACGTGGGTAGTGATATTCAAGATTATCTTTGTCCAGCGGCCAGGTGAACTTGCCGCCGACCTGCCAGATGAACGGCTTGAAGCCATACTTCAGGCGGTCTTTCTTCATCTCCCACAGCACGCGGATTTCCTGCGGATCGGCCTGGAAGTTTGACCAGATATCGTGGTGGAACGGAATCACCACTTTGGTATTCAGCGCTTCCGCCATGCGCAGCATGTCGGCGCTGGTCATTTTGTCGGTAATGCCGCGCGGGTTCTCACCGTAGGAGCCCAGCGCCACGTCGATCTGGTGCTCGTTACCGTGCTTCGCGTAGTAGTTAGAGTAGTGAGAGTCGCCGCTGTGGTACAGGGAGCCGCCAGGGGTTTTAAACAGATAGTTAACCGCGCGCTCATCCATACCGTCCGGCAGTACACCCGCGGCTTTCTGATCGGCAGGCAGGGTAATCAGTGCTGTACGGTCAAAGGCATCCAGCGCATGGATTTCAATATCTTTAATTTTCACCACGTCGCCAGGCTTCATCACGATGCAGCGCTCTTTCGGCACGCCCCAGCCAATCCAGAGATCCACGCAGGTCTGCGGCCCGATAAACGGCACATCGTCAGCACAGTTTTGCATCACCGCTGCCGCCACGTTCACATCGATATGATCGTTGTGATCGTGAGTGGAGAGCACGGCGTCGATCTGGCGAATGGCAAACGGATCGAGCACAAACGGCGTGGTACGCAGGTTCGGCTGCAGTTTTTCCACGCCCGCCATGCGCTGCATCTGGTGGCCCTTTTTCATCAGCGGGTTGCCGTGGCTCTGCTTGCCGGTGCCGCACCAGAAATCGACGCAGATATTGGCGCCGCCTTCTGATTTCAGCCAGATACCGGTGCAGCCCAGCCACCACATCGCAAAGGTACCAGGAGCAACCTGTTCCTGCTCGATCTCTTCATTCAGCCAGCTGCCCCATTCCGGGAAGGTGCTCAGAATCCATGACTCACGGGTGATGGTGTTCACTTTACTCATCGTTTTTGACTCCTGGTTTAATCAAAAATAATCATATGGTGATTTGTTGTGATTAATGCTGGCACCATTTGACGCGCTTTGCAATGGTAAAAATGCGGATTTTTATCCGTTCAACTTCACAGATTCTCCGCTTCTTACTTGTTAAAGTAGTACGCATAACTCATTAATCTGATGAATTATAAGGATTAATTAGTTTCAATGATGCGGTAGTGAAAATCATTATTAACTGCATGGAAATAAATTGCGTGATACGTCACAAATAATCAAATGCAATCTTGTGGTGATTATTTGTGATTAATAGAGTGATGACACCAACCGCACAGGGATTACCCCTCGTGTTCTCATTTCTGGAGAGAGTTATGGAGATCCTCTACAACGTCTTTACCGTGTTCTTTAATCAGGTAATGACCAACGCCCCGCTGCTGCTGGGTATCGTGACGTGTCTGGGCTATATCCTGCTGCGCAAAAGCGTCAGCGTGATTATTAAAGGCACCATCAAAACCATTATCGGCTTCATGCTGTTACAGGCGGGGTCTGGCATTCTGACCAGCACCTTTAAGCCGGTCGTCGCCAAAATGTCCGAAGTGTATGGCATCAACGGTGCGATTTCTGACACTTACGCCTCAATGATGGCGACCATCGAGCGCATGGGTGATGCCTATAGCTGGGTGGGGTATGCAGTGCTGCTCGCCCTGGCGCTGAACATCATCTACGTTCTCCTGCGCCGTATTACCGGCATTCGCACCATCATGCTCACCGGGCACATCATGTTCCAGCAGGCGGGGCTGATCGCGGTTTCTCTCTATATCTTCGGTTACCCAATGTGGACCACGATTATCTGCACCGCGGTGCTGGTCTCGCTCTACTGGGGTATCACCTCCAACATGATGTACAAGCCGACTCAGGAAGTGACGGACGGCTGCGGTTTCTCCATCGGCCATCAGCAGCAGTTTGCTTCCTGGATTGCCTATAAAGTTGCGCCGTACCTGGGCAAAAAAGAAGAGAGCGTTGAAGACCTCAAGCTGCCTGGCTGGCTGAATATCTTCCACGACAACATCGTTTCGACCGCAATTGTCATGACCATCTTCTTCGGGGCCATTCTACTCTCCTTCGGTATTGACGTAGTGCAGGCGATGGCAGGCAAAACCCACTGGACGGTTTACATCCTGCAGACCGGTTTCTCCTTCGCGGTGGCGATCTTCATCATCACTCAGGGCGTACGTATGTTCGTTGCCGAACTGTCGGAAGCGTTCAACGGTATCTCCCAGCGCCTGATCCCTGGCGCGGTGCTGGCCATCGACTGTGCTGCTATCTATAGCTTCGCGCCAAACGCGGTGGTCTGGGGCTTTATGTGGGGCACTATCGGCCAGTTGATTGCGGTGGGCATTCTGGTCGGCTGCGGCTCCTCAATCCTGATTATTCCAGGCTTTATCCCGATGTTCTTCTCCAACGCCACCATCGGCGTATTCGCTAACCACTTCGGCGGCTGGCGTGCGGCGCTCAAAATCTGCCTGGTGATGGGCATGGTGGAAATCTTCGGCTGCGTGTGGGCGGTCAAGCTCACCGGTATGAGCGCCTGGATGGGCATGGCGGACTGGTCAATTCTGGCACCGCCGATGATGCAGGGCTTTGCCTCCATCGGGCTGGTCTTTATGGCCATCATCATCCTGATTGCTCTGGCTTATATGTTCTTCGCTGGCCGTTCGCTGCGAGCAGAAGAAGACGCGGAAAAACAAACAGCAGAAGTCTCTGCTCATTAAGGAGTTTCGATTATGACCGTACGTATCCTGGCTGTGTGTGGTAATGGGCAAGGCAGCTCCATGATCATGAAGATGAAAGTGGACCAGTTTTTAACCCAGTCCAACATCGACCACACGGTGAACAGCTGCGCAGTGGGTGAATACAAAAGTGAGCTGAACGGCGCGGACATCATCATCGCCTCTACTCATATCGCCGGCGAAATCAGTGTGTCGGGTAATAAATACGTGGTGGGCGTGCGCAACATGCTGTCGCCTGCGGATTTCGGACCAAAACTGCTGGAAGTGATTAAAGAGCACTTTCCACAAGACGTGAAGTAAGGACGCCATATGAAACTACGTGATTCGCTGGCAGAGAATAACTCCATCCTTTTACAGGCTGAGGCCAGCACCTGGCAGGAAGCGGTAAAGCTGAGCGTGGATCTGCTGGTTAAGGCTGACGTTGTCGAGCCGCGTTACTACCAGGCCATTCTGGATGGTGTGGCGCAGCATGGCCCTTACTTTGTGATTGCGCCAGGCCTGGCGATGCCGCATGGCCGCCCGGAAGAGGGCGTCAAGAAAACCGGCTTCGCGCTGGTGACGCTGAAAACGCCGCTGGTGTTTAACCACGAAGATAACGACCCGGTCGACATCCTGATCACCATGGCCGCTGTTGACGCTAACACCCACCAGGAGGTGGGCATCATGCAGATCGTCAATCTGTTTGATGACGAAGCCAATTTCGACCGTTTACGCGCCTGCCGTACCGAGCAGGACGTGCTGGATTTAATTGATAACGCCACAGCGGCGGCTGTTTAAGAGGAATTGAAAATGTCATTACCCATGTTGCAGGTTGCGCTTGATAACCAGACCTTGTCCCACGCTTATGAAACGACCCGTCTGATTGCGGAAGAAGTCGATATCATCGAAGTGGGTACCATTCTCTGCGTGGGCGAGGGCGTTCGCGCCGTTCGCGACCTGAAGGCGCTTTATCCGCACAAAATCGTGCTGGCAGATGCCAAAATAGCCGACGCAGGCAAAATCCTCTCCCGCATGTGCTTCGAAGCCAACGCTGACTGGGTCACCGTCATTTGCTGTGCGGATATCAACACTGCCAAAGGCGCGCTGGACGTGGCAAAAGAGTTTAACGGCGACGTGCAGATTGAGCTTACCGGCTTCTGGACCTGGGAGCAGGCTCAGGAGTGGCGTGATGCGGGTATTCAGCAGGTGGTGTATCACCGCAGCCGCGACGCGCAGGCTGCAGGGGTGGCGTGGGGCGAAGCGGATATCAGCGCGATCAAACGTCTGGCGGATATGGGCTTTAAAGTCACCGTTACCGGCGGTCTGGCACTGGAAGATCTGCCGCTGTTCAAGGGCATTCCGATTCACGTCTTTATTGCCGGTCGCAGCATTCGTGATGCGGCGTCTCCGGTGGAAGCGGCGCGTCAGTTCAAACGCTCAATCGCTCAGCTTTGGGGCTAAGGAGCGGGTATGTTGTCCAAACAGGTCCCGCTTGGCATCTATGAAAAGGCACTCCCTGCGGGGGAGTGCTGGCTGGAGCGGTTACAGCTGGCAAAACAGCTGGGCTTCGATTTTGTCGAAATGTCCGTGGATGAGACGGACGAACGCCTCTCTCGTCTCGACTGGGGCCGTGAGCAGCGCCTGGCGCTGGTGAGCGCCATCGCCGAAACGGGGGTACGCGTGCCGTCGATGTGCCTGAGCGCCCACCGCCGGTTCCCTCTCGGGAGCGAAGATGATGCTGTGCGCGCTCAGGGGCTGGAGATCATGCGTAAAGCCATTCGCTTTGCGCAGGACGTGGGTATCCGCGTGATCCAGCTGGCGGGTTATGACGTTTATTACCAGGAAGCCAACGATGAAACGCGCCGTCGTTTCCGTGACGGGCTGAAGGAGAGCGTTGAGATGGCCAGCCGTGCGCAGGTCACGCTGGCGATGGAGATCATGGACTACCCGTTGATGAACTCCATCAGCAAGGCGCTGGGCTACGCGCACTATCTGAATAACCCGTGGTTCCAGCTTTATCCTGATATCGGCAACCTGTCGGCATGGGATAACGATGTGCAGATGGAACTGCAGGCAGGTATGGGGCATATCGTGGCGGTGCACGTCAAAGATACCCGTCCTGGCGTGTTTAAAAACGTACCGTTCGGCACCGGGGTGGTGGATTTCGAACGGTGTTTCGAGACGCTCAGGCAGACCGGCTATTGCGGGCCTTATCTGATCGAGATGTGGAGCGAAACGTCGGAAAACCCTGCGGCGGAAGTAGCAAAGGCGCGGGACTGGGTGCGCGAGCGTATGGCGCGCGCGGGATTACTGGAGGCTGAACATGCTTAAGCTTAAACAGCAGGTCTTTGAAGCCAACATGGATCTGCCCCGCTATGGCCTGGTCACCTTCACCTGGGGTAACGTCAGCGCTATCGATCGCGAGCAGGGGCTGATCGTGATTAAGCCTAGCGGTGTGGCGTATGACACCATGAACGCTGACGATATGGTGGTGGTCGATCTTGACGGAAACGTCGTAGAGGGAAAATGGCGTCCCTCTTCAGATACGGCGACCCATCTGGCGCTTTATCGTCGTTATCCCTCACTCGGCGGCGTTGTGCATACCCACTCGACCCATGCCACGGCATGGGCACAGGCGGGGCTGGCGATTCCGGCGCTGGGAACAACGCATGCGGACTACTTCTTTGGTGACATCCCCTGCACGCGCGCATTAACGCAGGCTGAAGTGGAAGGCGAATACGAGCTCAACACCGGGAAGGTTATCATCGAAACGTTGGGTGAAAGCGAACCGCTGCATACGCCGGGTATTGTGGTCTATCAGCACGGCCCGTTCGCCTGGGGAAAAGATGCCCATGACGCCGTTCATAATGCGGTTGTCATGGAGGAGGTGGCACGCATGGCGTGGATTGCTCGCGGCATCAACCCACAGCTTCAGGGGATTGATGATTATCTGATGAATAAGCATTTCATGCGCAAGCACGGCCCGAATGCCTATTACGGGCAGAAGTGAATAAGTGCTCTGGAATACCGAAAACAGTTGTAACCGGTGGTATTCCGGAGCCATTCACAAAAAAAAGCCCCCGGGCAGGGGGCAACGTCAACTATGGCTATGTTCTCGTTGTTGGCTTTCCTGGTGCTAGCGTTAACGCGTTATCGGTAAATATCTGCACTGGCGTGCATATTGCCGTTGCTGCCGGGCTCACGGATTAACATCACGTGGTAATAGGTTGCGCCCTGTGCATCGGTTTCTTGATTAAGGGCCTGATCTGCTTCACTTTCCGTGGCGAAATTATGATTGATGTAAATGACGCCCAAGCTTTGCACATCATCCATGTTTCTGGCCTGTCGGCTGTCTATCTTGATGGCTGCCATCGCGTTTGCACTGAGCAAAAGCGCTGCCATTAGGGCTAATGCGATTTGTTTCATGATATGCGCTCCACGACTGCGTGCTCTGAGAGGGGGACTCCTTCTTCTGTTCAGGTGATCTCTGATTAAAGTGTAATCATTCCTCCGGCGGGGAAGCGTGACCATTTCTGATGCAGTTGTTCAAAAAAACACCGCTTCCGGGTGTGAGTAATTTTAAATCACCCACTTAGACCCGCTTCGCGCTTTGTGCGAATTATTTGTGCAATCAGCTTGAGTTTCCGAGGGCGCGCAAGTATTATGACGCGTCAATTTTTCAGCCGACCTTTAACACGTTCCTTGCCTCCCCGGGCCTCGGCTGACCCAGACAGGAGGCTGAATAATCCGTAAGGAGCAATTCGATGCGTCATTACGAAATCGTTTTTATGGTCCATCCTGACCAGAGCGAACAGGTTCCGGGTATGATCGAGCGCTACACTGGTGCAATCACTGCAGCAGCGGGCACGATCCACCGTCTGGAAGACTGGGGCCGCCGTCAGCTGGCTTATCCGATCAACAAACTGCACAAAGCTCACTACGTTCTGCTGAACGTTGAAGCGCCGCAGGAAGTGATCGATGAGCTGGAAACTAACTTCCGCTTCAACGATGCCGTTATCCGCAGCATGGTTATGCGTACTAAACACGCAGTTACCGAAGCATCTCCGATGGTTAAAGCGAAAGACGAGCGCCGTGAGCGTCGCGATGATTTCGCAAACGAAACCGCAGATGATTCTGATGCTGGGGATTCTGAAGAGTAATTTCTGATGACCAACCGTCTGGCGTTGTCCGGCATCGTATGCAGGGCTCCCCTTCGAAAGGTCAGTCCATCAGGAATTCCGCATTGCCAGTTCGTGCTTGAGCATCGTTCTGTGCAAGAGGAAGCCGGGTTTCACCGGCAGGCGTGGTGCCAAATGCCCGTTATTATTAGCGGACACGAAAACCAGGCCATTACTCACAGTTTAACGGTCGGTAGTGCAGTAATCGTTCAGGGGTTCATCTCTTGCCACAAGGCAAAGAACGGTCTGAGCAAAATGGTTCTGCATGCCGAGCAGATTGATTTGATAGATTCTGGAGACTAGCCATATGGCACGTTATTTCCGTCGTCGCAAGTTCTGCCGTTTCACCGCGGAAGGCGTTCAAGAGATCGACTATAAAGATATCGCAACGCTGAAAAACTACATCACCGAAAGCGGTAAGATTGTCCCAAGCCGTATCACCGGTACTCGTGCAAAATATCAGCGTCAGCTGGCTCGCGCTATCAAACGCGCTCGCTACCTGTCCCTGCTGCCGTACACTGATCGTCATCAGTAATCGGGCACGGTCCATTAATACGACTTTAAGAGGATAAGGTAATGCAAGTTATTCTGCTTGATAAAGTAGCAAACCTGGGCAGCCTGGGTGATCAGGTAAACGTTAAAGCGGGCTACGCTCGTAACTTCCTGGTTCCACAGGGTAAAGCTGTTCCAGCTACCAAGAAAAACGTAGAGTTTTTCGAAGCACGTCGCGCTGAACTGGAAGCCAAACTGGCTGACGTTCTGGCGGCTGCTAATGCTCGCGCTGAAGCAATCAACGCACTGGGCACCGTTACCATCGCGTCCAAAGCTGGCGACGAAGGTAAACTGTTCGGTTCCATCGGTACCCGCGATATCGCTGATGCAGTTTCTGCAGCAGGCGTTAAAGTGGCTAAGAGCGAAGTTCGTCTGCCGAACGGCGTTCTGCGTACCACTGGTGAGCACGAAGTTGACTTCCAGGTTCACAGCGAAGTGTTCGCTAAACTGGTTGTTAACGTTGTAGCTGAGTAATTTTTTACTCTGCTCACGTTGAAACGCCGGCCTTGTGCCGGCGTTTTGCTTTTTACAGATCCCAGTCCTTAACGTGCCCTGATAAAACTGCCGTCCGGCTGGCGGGTAAACAGCACCTGTTGTCCATTTCCGGTATCAATCGTTAAACCTGTCACCACCCCACTGGCATTCTGGCGTATTTGCACCATCTGGCCATTCTGCAGGTTACTGAGCGGCTTACCCGCACCTTCCACTTTCGCCATGGCATACACGTCTGTCGGCGGCAGGTTGTGGTCACGGAACAGCTGCGCCAGCGTTTTACCCGGCTCTACGCGATAGGAACGCCACTGTTGCTCAATGCCGGTGGGCTGTTGCGCCTGAGGCTGAGACGGGGCGGCGGCTTGTTCCTGCGGCTGTTCGTCCTGAATGGGCTCTGGCTCAACCGGCGCGACCTGACCCGGGTCGTTAGACGGGGTGACGAGCTGCGTCTGCATCGGCTGTGCGTCAGGCTGCGGTCGGGTTTGCGACTGAATATCCAGCTGAGCATTGCGGGTGACGGGGGCGGTATCAACATCATCGCCACCGGAAGGAAGCAGGAAGCCCACAATCACCATCAGCGCACCAATGATGATCCCTCTGCGATGCAGAGGCGGCAGCGGGTCCATGATGCGAAAATTGTCCGGCGCCTGCCAGATTTTCGCCAGGGTAGGTTTCAGTTCAAATCGCCCGGGCATGGCACTCCTCCTGCTCCGCGTATTTTTTATCCTGTGCCCCGAAGTATAGTTTGCTAACTGCCTGAACGGCGTAGTAAACCCGACATCCGTGACATCAGTTCGGGATTAATCCTGGTTCTCTCTATTGTTTCTGTTTCGTCGCGGTTTGTCACCTTAACTTCAGACAAAGTTTTACCCATAAGGGCATGGCTGATATGCTGCCCGCTACTTTAAATGTGATGGAAGGAAAACCCATGACCACCCCGACTTTTGACACTATCGAAGCGCAGGCAAGTTACGGTATCGGCTTGCAGGTAGGACAGCAGCTGAGCGAATCCGGCCTGGAAGGTCTGTTACCCGAAGCGCTGGTGGCGGGTATCGCTGACGCGCTGGAAGGTAAACAGCCTGCCGTTCCGGTTGACGTTGTGCACCGTGCGCTGCGTGAAATCCACGAACGTGCTGACGCCGTGCGTCGCGCACGTTTTGAAGAGATGGCCGCCGAAGGTGTGAAATATCTGGAAGAGAACCGTGAGCGTGAAGGCGTGAACAGCACCGAGTCTGGTCTGCAGTTCCGCGTGATCAATCAGGGTGAGGGCGCGATCCCGGCGCGTACCGACCACGTTCGCGTACACTATACCGGTAAACTGATCGACGGTACCGTCTTCGACAGCTCCGTGGCGCGCGGCGAACCGGCTGAGTTCCCGGTGAATGGCGTTATCGCAGGCTGGATCGAAGCGCTGACCCTGATGCCAGTGGGTTCTAAATGGGAACTGACTATTCCGCACAACCTGGCCTACGGCGAGCGCGGCGCTGGCGCGTCCATCCCGCCATTCAGCACCTTGGTCTTTGAAGTCGAGCTGCTGGAAATTCTGTAATCGACTTTTCTTATTTCCTCTCCCCGGCTGGGGAGGGGAAAATAGCGTGAAAACCTATAGTTAAGCCGGAATCAATATTTTATCTTGCAAACGAAACTGTTGCGTGTATTTTTGTGAGCTGTTTCGCGCTGTATGAGTGATATGACACTCACTTTCAACATATTATTAACATAATATCTAAATCATAGTATTCATCCCGCCGATTCTTACCTAATATCGATTAGCCCTTACAAGGGAACGTCATTTTTTTGGCGTATTTAAAGGCCAGAAGAGCCTTAACAACACAGACAGGCATAAACAGGAAAATATCACATGGTAGATCAGGTCAAAGTCGTCGCCGACGAAGAGGCGTCGTCTGAACAGTCGCTACGGCGCAATCTCACAAACCGTCATATTCAGCTCATTGCCATCGGGGGTGCCATCGGTACCGGGTTGTTTATGGGGTCAGGCAAAACCATCAGTCTCGCCGGACCGTCAATCATATTCGTCTATATGATTATCGGTTTTATGCTGTTCTTCGTGATGCGTGCAATGGGTGAACTGCTGCTCTCGAACCTTGAATACAAATCCTTCAGCGACTTCGCTTCAGACCTGCTCGGACCATGGGCGGGCTATTTTACCGGCTGGACCTACTGGTTCTGCTGGGTCGTGACCGGTATGGCGGACGTCGTGGCGATTACCGCCTACGCGCAGTTCTGGTTCCCGGGGCTGTCGGACTGGGTGGCCTCGCTGGCGGTCATCGTTCTGCTGCTGAGCCTTAACCTCGCCACCGTTAAAATGTTCGGTGAGATGGAGTTCTGGTTCGCGATGATCAAAATTGTGGCCATTGTCGGGCTCATCGTGGTGGGCCTGGTGATGGTGCTCACCCACTTCCAGTCACCAACCGGCGTTCAGGCGTCGTTTACCCATCTGTGGAATGACGGCGGCTGGTTCCCGAAAGGCATCAGCGGCTTCTTTGCCGGTTTCCAGATTGCGGTGTTCGCGTTTGTAGGGATTGAGCTGGTCGGAACAACCGCTGCGGAAACTAAAGATCCGGAGAAGTCCCTGCCGCGCGCCATCAACTCCATTCCGGTACGTATCATCATGTTCTACGTCTTCGCGCTGATTATCATTATGTCCGTGACGCCGTGGAGCTCGGTGGTGCCAAGCAAGAGCCCGTTCGTTGAGCTGTTCGTGCTGGTAGGTCTGCCTGCGGCAGCGAGCCTGATTAACTTCGTGGTGCTGACCTCTGCGGCTTCTTCCGCAAACAGCGGCGTGTTCTCAACCAGCCGTATGCTGTTTGGTCTGGCGCAGGAAGGCGTGGCGCCGAGCGCGTTCGCCAAGCTCTCTAAGCGTGCCGTACCGGCAAAAGGGCTGACCTTCTCCTGCATGTGTCTGCTGGGTGGTGTGGTGATGCTCTACGTGAACCCAAGCGTGATTGGCGCATTCACCATGATCACCACGGTCTCTGCGATCCTGTTTATGTTCGTCTGGACCATTATCCTCTGCTCCTATCTGGTGTACCGCAAACAGCGCCCACACCTGCATGAAAAATCGATCTATAAGATGCCGCTGGGCAAGCTGATGTGCTGGGTGTGCATGGCGTTCTTCGTCTTCGTGCTGGTTCTGCTGACGCTGGAAGATGATACCCGTCAGGCGCTGATCGTCACGCCGCTGTGGTTTATCGCGCTGGGGCTGGGCTGGATGTTTATCGGTAAGAAACGTATGGCTGGCATGCGTTAAGCATGTTGCCGGGTGGCGCTGACGCTTACCCGGCCTACGTTCGAGGACGTTGCAGGCCCGGTAAGCGCTAGCGCCACCGGGCTTTTTTATTCCCCCGCCAATGCCCGCGGGAACAGAACGTTATTCTCCAGACTGATGTGTTCCATCAGGTCGTCGATCGTTTCGTTAATGCCGTTGTACATCGCTTTCCACGTTGTGCACGCTTCTGGCGGCGGCGTGACGTTTTGGGTGGTATGTTTGATCACCTCCAGCAGTTCGCCTGCGTCATCATGCTCGCTTTCCATCACGCTGATGGGCCCCATCGCCTGGCTTCCCATTCCCTGTTTAATCATCGGGAAGAGGATCTGCTCTTCTTTCATCATATGGCTGGAAAGCTCTTCGTGCAGAAGGGTCAGGTATTTCGCCAGACCGCGCGGTACGGACGGTTTGTCGGCATGGACGCGCTCGACTTTGGTCGCCAGCAGGATCAGCTCCGGCAGCTGTTCACGGTGACGGTCATGGTAACGCACGATGATATGGTCGATGATTTCCGCGAGCGGAGCGGTTCGCCAGTCTTTGTCGATGGGCTGTGCGGCCAGCTGCGCCAGCTCGGCTTCAATCACCTCAACGTCCAGCTCTTTGCGTAACGCCGCACGCGCCAGGGTTTGCTTACCGCCGCAGCAGTAGTCCATATCGTATTTACGGAACAGCGCAGAAGCGCGAGGAATGGAGAGCGCCAGCTCGCCGAGGGGTTGGTCGCGAAAGGCCATAGCAGTTACCTCATTCTCAATAATATAAGATGCATATTAAATGCATCTTTAAGGTGACGCTATAACCCTTTAGAGGGACGGGTAAAAATGAGATGCATATCACAAAAAAATATCCGATTTAACTCTCTGAATGGGCTCAGGAAAGTGGTTTCGAAACTTTTTAAAGGTGGAGAAACAGTAAACAACCCGCTGTGCCTGCCGATATATCCACGTCAGACAAACCTGCATATAACAAAGGCAACGCATGTTTAAACGTATAAAAGTCATTACCCTTCTGATTTCGGTGCTGCTTGTGCTCGGCATCATGCAAGTGATTTCCGCCGGTATCTTTATCAACGCCCTGAACAACGATAAAGACAACTTCACCGTGGCGCAGCTCTCCAGCAAGAACGTGGCGGAGTTTACCGATGCGTGGATCAGTCTGAACCAGGCACGCGTCACCCTGAACCGCGGGATGCTGCGCCTGCAAAGCAGCATGGCCTCGCAAATTAACGGCGGTCAGCTGAATGAGCTGGTGACCACGGCGAAAAATCTGCTGACTGAAGCGCAGGTTCATTACGATAAATACTATGCCTTGCCGAATACGCCAGGCCTGGATGAGAGCCTGACCAACCAACTCGAAGAGCAGTACCGCATTTACTCTGCGACGCTGACGCAAATGAACGTTCTGCTGAGCCAGGGTAATCTGGAAGATATGTTCAAGCAGAATGCCGAACAAAAACAGAACGCGATGCAGACGGTTTATCGTGAATGGCGTGAAGCGCAGGCTGCGCTCACGGATAAAGGCATTCAGGATAACGAAAGTGATTACAAGCGCATCCTGTGGATCCTCTCGGCGGTCATGTTGCTGGTGATTGTGGTGATTATCTCCAGCTGGATTGCGATGCGCCGCGTGCTGCTGCTGCCGCTGGAAGAGGTGATTAACCATATTCGCGCCATTGCGGCAGGCGATCTCACCCAGCCGATTCAGGCCGACGGTAAAAATGAAATGGCTATCCTGGCGCGCAACGTGCAGGAGATGCAAACTTCGCTGGCGAACACCGTGGGCGTGGTGCGTGAAGGCGCAGATACGATTTACACCGGTGCAGGCGAAATCTCTGCAGGCAGTAACGATCTCTCTTCCCGCACCGAGCAGCAGGCCGCGTCGCTGGAAGAGACGGCAGCCAGCATGGAGCAGCTGACGGCAACCGTGAAGCAGAACGCCGATAACGCGCGTCAGGCTTCCCGTCTGGCGCTGGATGCCTCCTCA
Organism: Enterobacter sp. BNK-13; assembly: GCF_048685015.1. Taxonomy (NCBI): domain Bacteria; kingdom Pseudomonadati; phylum Pseudomonadota; class Gammaproteobacteria; order Enterobacterales; family Enterobacteriaceae; genus Enterobacter; species Enterobacter sp. BNK-13. The sequence goes on from NZ_JBLQTP010000001.1 coordinate 75,796, forward strand.
ACGGCGAAGAAGGGCGGTAATGTGGTGGAAGGCGTCGTGCGGACGATGGACGAAATCGCCACCAGTTCCAGCAAGATCGCGCAAATTACTAACGTGATCGACGGCATTGCTTTCCAGACGAATATCCTGGCGCTGAACGCGGCGGTGGAAGCGGCCCGTGCAGGCGAGCAGGGCCGTGGCTTTGCGGTGGTGGCAGGAGAAGTGCGTACCCTTGCCCAGCGCAGCGCTCAGGCGGCGAAAGAGATCAAAGCGCTGATCGACGACTCCGGCGAACGCGTGAACGCAGGCTCGCAGCTGGTTAACGAAGCCGGGGCCACGATGGCCGAGATCGTCAATGCGGTTACCCGCGTCACCGACATCATGGGCGAAATAGCCTCGGCCTCTGACGAGCAGAGCCGCGGTATTGACCAGGTGGGCCAGGCGGTAGCCGAGATGGACCGCGTGACCCAGCAGAACGCCTCGCTGGTGGAGGAGTCTGCGGCCGCAGCGGCAGCGCTGGAAGATCAGGCTGCACGTCTGAACGAAGCGGTGGCGGTGTTCAAAATCACCCGCAACCAGGCGGTTAAAGCGGCGCCGGTGAAAACCTATGTGCCAAAAGCGCAGCCCGTAGCGACGGCACCTGAAGCGAACTGGGAAACGTTTTAAGGTCTTGCCCGGTGGCGGCTACGCCTTACCGGGCCTACGGTTTTGTAGGCCCTGCAAGCGCAGCGCCGCCGGGCAATACTCACATCTCCGACGCCGGAACAACACTCGGTTTTTCCGGCTTCGCTCTCACCGCCATCACCACGCCCACGACCAACAGCACGATCCCGCAGGCCGTGAACAACGGCGGCACGCTCTGGCGCATCAGGAAGGTATACAGCAGCCCGGCCAGGGTTTCGAAGACAATCAGCGGCCCTAAGATCACCGTCGGCAGCTTCTGGCTGGCAATATTCCAGCACAGCGCGCCCACCCATGAACACAGCACTGCAATCGCCACCATCAGGCCGATAAACACCCACGGTCTTGGCCCAAAGGGCTGGGCGAAGTCCGGCTGCTGATGGCCCAGCCAGAGGCATGCGCCGAGATACCCCACGACGGATACGGGCAACGTGACCAGCGCCTGCGCCGTCGCCCACATCATTGGGTGTTTGTCCGGATTCTCTCGCAGCCAGCGCGCGTTGCGCAGGGCATACCAGGCCCAGCACGCCACGGAAATGAACGCCAGCAGAATGCCAGAGCCGTATCGCCACAGGTCAACATCCCCCTGCCCATGACGCAGCTCGGCAATATTGACGCATATCAGCCCCAGGGCAGTGCAGACCAGCGCCGGTGCCATTTTTGACCACGCCAGTTTGCCATCGCGGTGGCTGTAGAGCAGGTTAGCAAAGACGGGGATGACGACCGGCAGCGTGCCGATAATCATGGTCGATACCGGCGCACCGGTACGCTGAATGGCGCTCGCGAGACAAACGTAATAGATAAGATTGCCCATCATGGTCAGCGCCAGCGCGGTGCCCCAGTCCTGACGGCTGAGCTGACGCAAGCGCGCGCGCCCCAGCCACGCCAGGGGCAGGGCAATCAGCCCCAGCGCCAGATAACGTCCGGTCGACTGCAATATTGCCGGGTACTCAGGCACGATCAGCGGGCCGACAAAAATCAGCCCCCACATCATCCCGGCCAGCAGGGCATACAACACTCCACTAATCATTTTTCCATCCACAGGTATTTACGCTGTAGTCAGTGTAGGAGGGGCAAATGCGCGCGTATTGTATGAGGTTGCGCATTAGCGCCGGGTGACCTGCTTCTGGTAGCGCACGGGGGTAATGCCATAGCGGTGGGTAAACGCGCGGGTCAGATGCGACTGATCGGTCAGTCCGGTTGCGGCGGCGACCTCTGCGGCGGGCATGCCGTGGGTGAGGAACGCTTTGGCGCGCCAGAGACGAATCGCCATCAGCATCTGATGCGGCGTCACGTGAAAATGGGCTTTGAACTGGCGCTGGAAATGATACGGGCTAAGTGAAACGACGCTGGCCAGCTCGTCCAGCGTCAGAGCGCGCATATAGTTGTCGTGCAGGTACTCGCGTACCCGTTCGAAGCGGTGCGCGCCTTCCTGAACCCGCGGCGCGTGGTGGGCAAGCGGCTGGAAGGTCTCAATCAGATCCAGCAGTAATCCTTTTTGCGCAAGCGGATCGTCCGTGTGCCACAAGCCGTAAATAAGCCTGCCGATTTGCTGTGAGCGCAACGGGTCATGACGGGTCACGTCGCTGAACCACCAGTGCCGCAGACCGGTCACCTCTTCCAGCAGATCGGGTTCGATATAGACCATCCGGTAGCGCCAGCCGCCCTCGGTGGCGGATTCGCCGGTGTGGATCTCGTCCGGGTTCATGGTAACGACGGATTTTTCCGCCGCGAGATGCTGGCTACCGCGATAGCGAAAGCGTTCGGCACCGGTTTCAATCGTGCCGATCCCGAAGGCTTCATGGGTGTGAGGCTCAAAGGCGTAGTCAGAAATGTGCGCATGGTACAACTCCAGGCCCGGCAGCTGCGCCAGATGGCGAAAGCGCGCGCTGTCTCTTTCATCATTAAACTGTTCCGGTACGCCTTGCACGGTAAGCCTCCTCGCGGTCATCTTTTCATTATCAGAGATGACCAGAGGGGATGCCACAAAAAATAACCATCCAGTAACAATTACAGAATGGCTTTAATGCTCTGCGCCAGCGGCGTGGTGGCGCGTCCGATCAGTTTGCTCAGCGTATGGCTGTCGTCAAAGAGCCCGCCTTTGGAGGCCCCGACATCGGAGTCCGCCAGCATATCGGCCAGACCGGCAGGCAAGCCGACGCTCTTCAGCGCGGCGGCAAAATCCGCTTCACTGAGATTCTGGTAGGTGACCGGCTTCCCGCTCTGTTTGCTGAGTTCAGCCGCCAGTTCGCTCAGCGTCCAGCCGTGGTCGCCCGCCAGTTCATATACCTTGCCCGCATGGCCCTCTTCAGCGATCACTTTGGCTGCCGCCGCGGCATAGTCTGCGCGGGTGGCGGAGGCAATTTTACCCTCGCCTGCCGCACCAATAAACACGCCGTGTTCCAGCGCAGGCGGCGCGCTCGCCAGATAGTTTTCGGTATACCAGCCGTTGCGCAGCAGGGCATAAGGAATGCCGGACGCCGCCAGCGCTTTTTCAGTGGCAACGTGTTCAACGTGAAGACCGAGCGGTGATTTGTCCGCGTGCAGCAGGCTGGTGTAGGCGATAAATTTCACGCCAGCCGTTTTGGCGGCGTTAATTACGTTCTGGTGCTGGGTCGCGCGCTGGCCGACTTCGCTGGACGAGATCAACAGCAGCTTATCCACGCCGCTCAGCGCGGCGGCGAAGGCGGCTTCATCCGTGTAGTCCGCCTGACGCATAACAATTCCCTGCTGGCTTAAGGCTTGCGCTTTCGCCGGGTTACGTACGATAGCCACAATCTGGTTAGCCGGTACGGTTTTCAACAGCTGTTCGATAACGAGATGGCCAAGCTGGCCGGTGGCGCCGGTAATCGCGATCATGATGAATCTCCTTCGTGTTTGTCTGGTGTTGTGGCACACTAGCACCATAGCTAACTTTTAGTAAGTACGTACAAAAAGGTAAGTATGAAAACAACGATACCGACGCTCAGCGAGCAAATGCGCGATGGCAATCTTTTCGCGGAACAGTGCCCTTCACGAGAGGTGCTCAAACACGTTACCAGCCGCTGGGGGGTACTGATTCTGCTGGCGCTGCGCCAGGGGACGCATCGCTTTAGCGATCTGCGCCGTAAAATGGGCGGGGTGAGCGAAAAGATGCTGTCCCAGTCGCTTCAGGCGCTGGAACAGGACGGGTTTGTCGATCGCGTATCGTATCCGGTCGTGCCGCCGCACGTAGAGTATAGCCTGACGCCGATGGGTATCGAGGTCAGCGAAAAAGTCGCCGCGCTGGCGGACTGGATTGAGGTAAATACGCCGAAGGTGATGGCGAACAGGGACGATCGCGCGGCGTAAAAGCCGGGTGGCGCTTCGCTTACCCGGCCTACGGGATGGAAGATTACGGGTAGGCCGGGTAAGGCGAAGCCGCCACCCGGCACAATCGCCGCTACTTGCTTAAATCCACCTGATAAATCGCGAACCCGATATCATCCGTCGCGACCTGTTTCATCGGATATTGCGCCTTCTCCTTGATAAACGCGGCTGCCTTGTCGGACGGTGACGTTTCAAAACGGATATCCAGCGGCGTATCGCTGTGGATCGGCGCCAGACGCCAGTTGTTATCCACCGCCGGATGAATTTCGCCGGCCTTTTTCGACTCCGCGCTGATCCACGCCGCCAGCACCGAGCGGTTCTCGTCCGGCGAGGCAAAGGCGATGTGGCTATCTCCCGTACCGGCAAACTTACCGCCGTAGGCACGGTAGTTATTGGTCACCACCAGGAAGGTGGCATTCGGGTCGATCGCCTTGCCATTGAAGGTCAGGTTTTTAATGCGCTCCGCCTGCGGGTTGATCGCCTGACACTCACCGTCATATTTCGCCGGTTGGGTGACGTCAATCTGGTAGTTCACGCCGTCGATCACGTCGAAGTTGTAGGTGCGGAAGCCGTCCCAGTTAATCAGCGACTGCGGCTTGCTGCTGCGCGGGTCAATCTGGTTAAACTGTCCGGCAGAACACTCCAGCCACTCCTTTACCTCTTTCCCGGTGGCTTTAACCACTACCAGCGTATTCGGATAGAGATAGAGATCGGCGGCATTACGGAAGGTGAGCTGGCCCTTTTCGACCTCAACATAGCTTGCCGGGTCATTCTTACGTCCGCCCACTTTGAATGGCGCAGCAGCCGACAGGACCGGCAGCTTCGCCAGATCCGGATCGCCCTGCACAAAGTGTTCGGCATAGGCTTTCTGCGCCATGTTGACGACCTGGACGGTCGGATCGTCCTGCACCAGCGCCAGGAAGCTGTACATGTTGTCAGCGGATTTACCGATCGGCTTGCTGACGAATTCGCGCGTGGCGTCGTGATCGTGCTTCAGCACGTCGACCAGTTTTTTATCTTCCGCCGCCAGTGATTTCTTCGCTGCCGCGTCGTAGATCGGACGCGCTTCGGCTTTTGACTGCGTCACCTTCCAGCGGTCGCCGTCGTTATTCAGCACCAGATCCACTACGCCAAGATGGTCGCCCCACATGCCCGGCATCACCGACGGCACGCCGTTGAGCGTGCCTTTTCCGATATCCGCCCCTTTGATGCTGGCGAAGTCTTTGCCCGGGAAGACCGCGTGGGCGTGGCCGAACAGGATCGCATCGACGCCCGGAACCTCACTCAGGTAGTAAACGGAGTTTTCTGCCATGGCCTGGTACGGGTCGGCGGAGAGACCCGAGTGGGCGACAACGACCACCAGATCGGCGCCTTTCTCACGCATTTCCGGCACGTATTTGCGCGCGGTTTCGGTGATGTCGTTAACGGTCACCTTACCGTCGAGGTTGGCCTTATCCCACGTCATGATCTGCGGCGGGACAAAACCGATATAGCCGATGTTCAGCGTCTGCTTTTTCCCGTCCCGATCGACAACCTCGGTCTCTTTAATCAGGTAAGGGGTAAAGAGGGGCTTTTGGGTCTTAACGTCGATGATATTGGCGTTAACGTACGGGAATTTTGCACCTGCCAGGGCATCGTGCAGGTATGTCAGACCGTAGTTGAATTCATGGTTGCCAAGGTTACCGACGGTATAGTCCAGGGTGTTCATCGCTTTATAAACAGGATGGATCTCGCCTTTTTTCAGCCCCTTGGTCGCCATGTAATCCCCGAGCGGACTGCCCTGAATAAGATCGCCGTTATCGACCAGCACGCTATTTTTCACTTCGCCACGTGCGGCATTGATCAAACTTGCCGTGCGTACCAGTCCGAATTTTTCCGTCGGGGTATCTTTGTAGTAATCGAAGTCCATCATATTGCTGTGCAGATCGGTCGTTTCCAGAATACGTAAATCAACCGTCGCTGCCTGCACGCTCGCCGCAATCAGCGTCGCCAGGAGCGTTGCGCTAAACTTAATCATCAGAAGAGTCCTTTTTTCGATCCAGGCCACAAAAGAGTATGTATCTATAACGTGTTGCTTACATAAATGTGAATCCTGACAGAAAAAAGCAACCTGAAACCGGAATTGCTTCACAGATAGCGGAATTGTTCACATTACGATATAACTAAAACAAAGAGTTAACCTCACTGCGTTAACAAAGAGGTGGAAAATGCTAGATAAAATTTGTCAGCTCGCACGGGATGCGGGAGATGCCATCATGCAGGTGTATGACGGTATTAAACCTATGGAGGTCGTCAGCAAAGCGGACGACTCTCCGGTCACGGCGGCAGATATCGCGGCGCATAAGGTGATCCTGAAAGGGTTACAGGCCTTAACGCCGGACATCCCCGTCCTGTCAGAAGAAGCGCCGCAAAGCTGGGACGAACGCCAGCACTGGCAGCGTTACTGGCTGGTGGACCCCCTGGACGGGACAAAAGAGTTCATCAAGCGCAACGGTGAATTCACCGTCAATATCGCCCTGATTGAGAAGGGGAAAGCGGTGCTGGGCGTGGTCTACGCGCCGGTCATGAAGGTGATGTACAGTGCTGCAGAAGGGAAGGCGTGGAAAGAAGAGTGCGGCGTGCGCAAGCAGATCCAGGTGCGCGATGCGCGTCCGCCGCTGGTGGTGATTAGCCGCTCGCACAGCGACAGCGAGCTGCAGGAGTACCTGCAGCAGCTGGGTGAACACCAGACCACCTCGATTGGCTCATCGCTGAAATTCTGCCTGGTGGCGGAAGGACAGGCTCAGCTTTATCCCCGCTTTGGGCCGACGAACGTCTGGGATACCGCCGCGGGGCATGCGGTTGCTGCGGCCGCCGGGGCGCATGTTCATGACTGGCAGGGCAAGCCGCTGGACTACACCCCGCGCGAATCCTTCCTAAACCCCGGCTTCCGCGTCTCTATTTATTGAGCCAGCAGCTTATGCAGCAGGTCGACAACCTGCTGCACCTCTTCCTGGGTCAGCGCCCCGTCTTTCACCCACTGCACGCGACCTTCTTTATCCAGCACGATAATCGCGGAGCTCTCTTCCTCCAGCTGCCAGGCCTTACGGGTGACGCCGTTGCTGTCGACGATAAACTGCGACCACGGGTAGAGCTTTTTATTGCTCTCAAGGCTTGAGCGCACAAACATCCCGGAACCCGGAATGGCGTCATCGGTATTCACGATCGTGGTGGTCTGGTAGCGGTCGTGAGGGAATTTTGCGGCCTTGATCGCTTCCACCAGGCTGGCATTTTTCTCTTTTGCAGATGTACGGCCGGCAATATGTTGTACAACTCTCACTTTGCCCGCGAGCTGCGCGCTATTCCAGGCTTTGTAGCTAAACTTATCATTGTCGAGAATCAATTCTCCCCGGTCAGCAATGCCGACTGGCGGTACACGTTGTCCTTTTTCAATATTGTGAGCACTCGCCCACAGGGGCAGCAGCAGGCAGGCTGCTGCAAGGATATTACGTAGGGTCATGGCGTTTCCTTATTGTTTGCAGGTGATCCGACCACTTGGTCATACGCTTTTAATGATAAGTGCGATCAATGTGGTTTTCCCGCAATCCCGATGCCAGTTTGCGGGTGAACGCACATATCCATGAAAAAACGACGGCTTATACTGCGCTCAGTCACGCTTTGCAAAGATTATTCTGAATAATTGTAATCAAACGGTAAATAAACTTATGCACACTGGGTAACACCGTAGTTCTGGTCTATAGTCATTGGGCATTAAAATTTGCGCTCAGGACAGTCGGGCCGATTGTGGCACCGCAAGAGCGTATGATTCGCAGGAGATACAAGAATGAAAATTTTCCAACGCTACAACCCGCTTCAGGTGGCGAAGTACGTGAAGATCCTGTTCCGTGGACGGTTGTACATCAAGGATGTTGGCGCTTTTGAGTTTGATAAGGGCAAAATCCTTGTCCCAAAAGTGAAGGACAAACAGCACCTGTCTGTGATGTCCGAAGTCAACCGTCAGGTTATGCGTCTGCAAACTGAGATGGCTTAACCAACGTGCTATGCAGTAGTAGTAGATAAAAAGACGGCTCCCGATGGGAGCCGTTGATGTTTGTGGGGGCAGGAACGTTACGCCGACACCTTCTCTTCCGCATCCGGCAGCTTCGGCACCAGTACGGTCGGTTTGTTGTCGATACGCGTCACCAGCAGCTGGTCGATGCGGTAGTTATCAATATCCACCACCTCAAACTTGTAGCCGGAGAACTTCACCGAGTCGGTGCGTTTCGGGATTTTACGCAGCATAAACATCATAAAGCCGCCGATGGTCTCGTAGTTTCCGGACTGCGGGAACTCGTCGATATCCAGCACGCGCATCACGTCTTCAATCGGCGTGCCGCCATCAATCAGCCATGAATTATCGTCACGCTGAACAATCTGCTCTTCCAGCCCCTGGCCTACCAGGTCGCCCATCAGCGTGGTCATGACGTCGTTGAGGGTAATAATACCCACCACCAGCGCGTATTCGTTCATGATCACCGCGAAGTCTTCCCCGGCGGTTTTGAAACTTTCCAGCGCTTCTGAGAGCGTCAGGGTGTCCGGCACAATCAGGGTATTGCGGATCTGCACGCCGCTGTTCAGCGCCAGGCTCTGGTTCGCCAGCACGCGGTTCAGCAGGTCTTTGGAGTCGACGTAACCGATGATGTGGTCGATATCTTCATTACAGACCAGGAACTTAGAGTGTGGATGCTGCGCCACTTTGTTCTTCAGGCTCTGCTCATCTTCATGTAAATCGAACCAGATAATGCTTTCACGGCCCGTCATGGAAGAGGGCACGGTACGGGATTCCAGTTCGAATACGTTCTCAATCAGCTCATGTTCCTGCTTGCGCAGCACCCCGGCCAGCGCGCCAGCTTCCACGACCGCATAAATATCGTCAGAGGTGATGTCGTCTTTACGCACCATAGGTAGCTTAAAGATGCGGAAAATGACGTTTGCCAGGCCGTTGAAGAACCACACCAGCGGGCGGAACACGAACAGGCAGAAGCGCATCGGGTTGATGATACGCAAAGCCACAGCTTCTGGCGCAATCATACCGATGCGTTTCGGGGTCAGGTCGGCGAAGAGGATGAACAGCCCGGTCACCAGCGAGAAGGAGAGGATAAAGCTCAGCTGTTCGGCCAGTTCGGCGGACATGTACTGCGCAAAGAGGCTATAAAACGCCGGGGAAAACGCCGCATCGCCCACGATACCACCCAGGATGGCCACCGCGTTCAGACCAATTTGCACCACGGTAAAGAACGTACCGGGGTTTTCCTGCATTTTGAGAATGCGTGAGGCGTTGATGTTGCCTTCGTCGGCAAGCAGCTTCAGTTTGATTTTACGGGACGCGGCCAGCGAGATCTCGGATATCGAGAAAAATGCACTGACGGCAATCAGACAAAGTATTACTAAAATACTGTTTAACATAGTTTATCCGGCTTCTCGCCAGATCCTCAGAAGGGGAGTTGATACCATTTGTGTGGAAACACATTGAACACCAGCTCGTAGCGTTGAGCCGATTATTTCAGCGGGTAGTATAGCGTAAAGAGATGTAAATCTGCCAGAGGTCACATTTTTGGCATAAAACAGACCGGACAGCGGGCGCTGTCCGGTACATCGCGTTATTTCACGGTAGACAGGCGGACATCGCCCACCGCCCGACGGGTGGCATCGCCTCCCCATACCTGATCGTATTCATAGCCCGTGAGCTGCTTAATCACCATGCGGGTGCTGGCGTCGCAGTCGCGGTAATCGCCACCCAGCTTACGGCGGGCAATTTCTTTGAGCAGCAGCTTGTGCGTCTCACGGGTGAGCTTGAACCTGTAGGTGGTGAAGAAGCTTACCGCCAGAAGGGCTGCCGTTGCGAAGATCATCAGGCCGATAATCGCCCCCAGCGCGCTTTCAGGCTGCGCGCCGCTGCCCTTCACAAAGCCGGACTCCTGCAGCACCAGGCCAATAATCATGATGGCAATCGCCACGGTGCTCTTGCGGGTCAGGACCATCACCCCGGCAAATATCCCTTCGCGGCGCTGCTGGGTCACCATCTCGTCAATATCCGGAATGAAGCTGTAGATATTCCACGGAATATAGTAGAGGCCAGAGCGGGCGGCACCGAGCAGAATAAAGACCGCGGAGAACAGCAGCGTCGGTACCTGCGTTTTGGTGAGGTAGACCGTAAACAGGAAGGCCAGCACCAGGAAGATACAGCCGTAGGAGAGCCTTAGTGCGGCAGACGGCGTGACGTTCAGCCGGTTCAGCAACAGCATAAACCCATAGGTGCCGGGTACCGAGGCGAAGGCCGCAATGCTCAGCCAGCCGGATACCGCAGCCGCATCCTGGCTCAGACAGTACACGACATAATAGGTAAACACCGAACCGAACACGTCCATCGCCGTGAACGAAAAGATATAAATAATAATATGCAGGCGGAACGCGCGGATACGGAAGGAGGAAAAGAGATCCAGCACCAGATATTTCAGGTGATTCAGTAGCCCGCCGCTGCGCTGGTTATCCACTTTAAAACTGGATTCCTGCTGCACATCCTTCGCTTCCCAGGTGGTGTACCAGGTAATAAATACCGCAAGGCAGAACACGCAGGAAAATATCAGCCCGGTGAGGGTATAGGTAAACGGATTATCTTTCCCCGTGAACTGCATAATCACCCCGGGAACGGATACCGCAAGAAAACCGCCCAGTTGGGAGCAGATCATCCGCACGCCGGACAGACGGCTACGCTCTTCATACCGGTTCGTCATTTCAGCCGCCAGGGTCTCCCAGGGAACCAGCACCATCGCCGACAGCAGCTCAATAGAGAGGTAGGTGCCCAGGTAGTACCAGTAACCCATGTCCGTCAGCCATAACAGGGCATACAAAAACATGAGCGGTGAACTGAGTAATAAAAAGAAGCGGCGACGGCCAAATTTACGCCCGAGCCAGGTATCCCCGAAGTTATCGGTGATATAACCCATTATCGGGCTTAATAGCGCATCAATCACGCGGGCAATGGCGAATATTGATCCCGCTTCAATGACTGAGAGTCCGCAATAGGTGGTGTAAAAAAATAACAGCCAGGTGCCGATAATGGCGAAAGCGCCTCCGCCAAAAAGATCGGTTACGCCGTAGCCGAGCGCTACGCCATAACCCACTCTACGTTCAGTTGGTTTGACCATAATAATATCCAGTGTAGGGTAATGATTAACCCGTTTTTCGGGTCGTTTTTTTATTGAGTGCTGGAATACAAATTACGTTCTAGTTATTGATATCTATCCATTGTCTTAATTGAGATGAGCGGTAAATAGCCTCCACAAGCGTGAGTGAATGTCCGGCTTCACGGATGTTGGTGTAATCCGTGTGCCCCGGGTGGGTGATGGCGTGATAAAACCTGCGGATCGCCTGTTCGTGCCCCAGCCCCCAGTAGCTTTTGACCGAGCCGTCGGGAGAGTCATCGCTGGCCAGCCTGAGGCGCTCGCCGCGGGTGATGCACCAGAGCACGTTGTTATGCAGCAGCAGCGAGCCCTTTTCGCAGTGGATCTCCATCAGAAGCGGGGAATCGGTGGTATTGCAGTTGCTGGCGTAAAACAGGCCGCGCGCGCCGTTGGCAAAGTGCAGCGTGGCCATTGCGCTGTCTTCCCCTTCGGTCACGTCCGCCAGCTCGCCGCTGTCCACCACGCCTTTCACGCGCGTTACGCCACCGGCAAACCACTGCATCAGGTCGAGGGTATGAATGGCCTGGTTGATCAGCAGGCTGCCGCCTTCCGTTGACAGCCGCCCGCGCCACGGGCTTTCGGTGTAGTACGCGCCCGAGCGTGACCACGTCAGCACGGCCTTAATGCTGTGCATTTTTCCCAGCCCGCCCTCCTCCAGCATCTGGCGAATGCGCAGGCTGGTGGGGTTGAGGCGGTTCTGGTAGCACACGCCGAGCAGACCCGACGCCTGTTCGGCGGCGCGGGTGATATCCACGAGTTCGCTGCTGTTCATGCCCACCGGTTTTTCGCAGAAAACATGTTTCCCGGCGGCGAGCGCCGCCAGGATCATGCTTTTATGCTCGAAATGCGGCGTGCAGATGTGGACCACGTCGATGGCATCATCCAGCAGCATTTCCCGGTAATCCTGATAGAAGCGGCACTGATAGCGCATTGCCAGCTCCAGCCCTTTGACGCTGTCGATGTCGACCAGCGCGCGTAGCGCGACGTTGGGGAGCAGGCGCAACGCATTCACATGGCAGCCGTGGATCGCTCCGGCACCGATAACCGCCGTGTTCAGGATCGTCATTGTCGCCTCCCGTTATTCCGTCGCGTTGGCCAGCATCTGGGCCTTCACGCAGAGCTCGGCCGCTTTGAAGGCGTGCGCCTGCGTCATGGCGTTTTCGGTACGATGCAGACAGTCGAGGATCAGTTCGCCAAAGAACGGGAACCCGACCTGTCCGGCGACCGGATAGCGGAATTCCCCCTCTTTATTGACGAGATAAACCACGTCCTGCTCGCCGCGGGTGAGATCGACATATTTGCGGATCTCGATATACCCGTCGGTGCCGAGCAGCGTCAGACGTCCATCGCCCCAGGTTGAGAGTCCGTCGGGGGTGAACCAGTCGCAGCGGAAATAACCGCTGGCGCCGTTTTCGCCCCTGATTGTTGCGTCACCGAAATCTTCGAATGCCGGATGCTGTGGATGGTTGAAATTGCGTGCCTGACTGGCGACCACGGTGGCGTTACGGTTGCCCGTATAAAACAGAAATTGCTCAATCTGGTGGCTGCCGATGTCACACAGAATGCCGCCGAAGTAGCGACGATCGTAGAACCAGTCCGGGCGGCCGGACCCTTCCCGGTGCGGGCCTGTCCCCAGGGTTTGGACGACGCGGCCAATGGCTCCCTGCTGCACCAGCTGTCCGGCAAACACCGCGCTCTCCACGTGGAGACGTTCGCTGTAGTACACGGCGTATTTTCGGCCGGTTTTCTCAACCATCGCTTTGGCATCCGCCAGCTGTTCAAGGGTGGTGAGCGGGGCTTTATCCGTGAAGTAGTCCTTGCCGGCCGCCATCACTTTTAGCCCCAGCGCGCAGCGCTCAGACGGGATGGCCGCACCGGCTACCAGACGCACTTCGTCGTCGTTGAGTATCACCTCCAGCGACTCCGCCACGTTGACCTGCGGGTATTGCTGGATAAATTTATCCACTTTTGCCGGATCGGAGTCGTACACCCACTTCAGCGTGGCCCCGGCTTCAATCAGGCCGTTACTCATGCCGTAGATATGGCCGTGGTCGAGCGCGGCAGCGGCAAAAACAAACTCCCCCTCGCGGACAACCGGCTGAGGTTTACCCACCGGCGCGTAGTTCATTCCGTCATTTTTGTTCATGGTGTCACTCCTTAATCCAGGTCTTTGCCAAGGGGAATCGCACCCACTTCGCTGAAGTTGGCGACGCTTGCGGATTTTTCATAAAAACGGGGAGCGAGAGCGCTCGTCCCGCCGGTACGGTAAAACGGGTCGTCGCGCTGAATCGGCAGCGAGACCACGGTGCGGGTAATGGCGGATTTATAGATCGCGGCGATCAGCTCCAGCGAGCGTTTGCCCTGTAACCCATCCACTAACGGTGCCGTGCCGTGCTCGATGGCAGAAAGCAGGTCATTAATCTGCCCGGCGTGCAGCGTCCACTCGAGCTTCGGCGTCTGCTTAAATACCGCGTCGAGCTGCGCTTCGCGCTGCTGGTCGTGGGTTTCCTGCGGGAAGCCATTGTCGGCGCTGACGTTGGCAAAGGCCTGCCACGGCGCGGAGATGCGTGCCTTCTCACCCTGAATAATGATTTTCTGATCTTCCCCGTGGTGCACGACCGAGGCGGTAAGCTGGGTGAGCGCACCGCTGGGGTATTTGAAGATCGCGGCGCTGAGGTCTTCGACTTCAGCGTTGTCGTGCGCCACGTTGGTCATCATCGCCACCACCTCGGACGGAAAGCCCAGCATCCACTGAATGGCGTCGATGTGGTGAACCGCGTGGTTAAGCGTGCAGCCGCCGCCCTCTTTTTCCCAGGTGCCGCGCCACCACAGGTCGTAATAGCAGTGTCCGCGCCACCAGAAGGAGTCCACCTGCGCGTGGCAAACCTTGCCCGCAAGCTCCGAATCCAGCGTTGCTTTTAAGCGCCAGAAGGCATCGGTAAAGCGGTTTTGGGCAATGATGGAGAGCATTTTTCCGCTGGCCTTTTGTGCGGCGATCATCGCGTCGCACTCCTCCAGCGAGGCGGCCATCGGTTTTTCGCACAGCACGTGGCAGCCCGCGTTCAGGGCATCAATGCTGATCTCTGCGTGGACGTAGGGCGGCGTGCAGACGTCGACGATATCGATATCCGGTTCTGACGCCAGCATCTGCTGGTGGCTGTCATACACGCGGGCGTCCGTCAGGCCGTAGCGCGCTTTTTTCTCGTGGGCTTTTTCCGGATAAATATCAACCAGCGCGACGATCCGGCAGCGTTGGCCAAACTGCAAATAGCCCTGAATATGGTTGTGCGAGATATTCCCTGTTCCCACAATAGCGACATTTAACATTGATTCTTCTCCGGAGTTACCAGGTGCCTGAGGCGTCCAGCGTGACGCTGGCTGTCTCTTTAGCCACTGAGGTGCTGATGCGTTGTTGAAGCAGGCGCAGATACTGTTTTTCGTTGAGCGGGAACTCGACCCAGTCGTCCGTCCAGGTGGAGAGGTGCATGGCGTTGGAGAGCGTCAACCCGTGGATCCCTTCCAGACCCGGCGCAATGAGCGGCTCGCCGCGCAGGATGGCGGCACAGAAGTTGGCGGTAATGACGTGGTGTTCGCTGCATTCCGGGGCCACGGGAAGCGTGACCTCCCAGCATTCAGGCTCACCAAAACCGTTCTGCCAGCGGGCATTGAAGGCGGTTTCAGATTCCCGCAGCCGCCAGTAGCGCAGCTTGCCCTCTTCGACGACCACCTTGCCGCGATCGCCGACGATTTCCAGCCGGTTGGTTCCCGGCGTTTCCGCCACGGTGGTGATGAACACGCCCGTCGCGCCGTTGGCATATTCGGCATAGGCGGTGACGTCGTCTTCCACTTCGATATCGCGATGCTTGCCGAACTGGCAGAATGCGCGCAGACGGACCGGCATACCGACCAGCCACTGCCAGAGATCGAGCTGGTGCGGGTCCTGGTTGAGCAGCACGCCGCCGCCTTCTCCTTTCCAGGTGGCGCGCCAGCCGCCGGAGTTGTAATAGCTCTGCGAGCGATACCAGTTGGTGATGATCCAGTTGGAGCGGCGGATCTCACCCAGCTCGCCGCTGTCGATCAGATCTTTCACCTTCTGGTAGAGCGGGTTCGGGCGCTGGTTGTACATGATGCCGAACACCACATCGCACGCCTGGGCGCAGGCGTTCATCTCCTGTACCTGGGCGGTATACACGCCCGCCGGTTTTTCACACAGGGTGTGGATGCCGTTGCGCATCGCCAGCATCGACAGGCGCGGATGCTCGTAGTGGGGCGTAGCGACAATCACCGCGTCGATAAGCCCGCTCTGGAGCATCTCCTGCGCGTCGCTGAACACGGGGAGGGTGCCGACCAGCTGGCGAATGGCCGGATGCTTTTCCGGCGCATTATCACAAACTGCGGCAAGGCAGGCGTCGCTGACCGTACCCGCCAGTAAATAACGCGCGTGGACCGTACCGATATTACCTATTCCAATAATGCCAAAACGTACCTTCTCCATGTCACACCTTAATTTCAGTTGAAATGAGTGATGACCGGAAAATAGGAAAGGGGAGCGGTAGCGACAATGTGTTTTTGTGAGAATACTCGCAAGGTGATTAAGTAATCTCCAGGCGTTTTGAAATTTGGTTTTAAAATCAAAGGACTGTTTCTGCAAATATTTGCAAAAACTGAATGAGAGCGAGGTCACACTATGCCGGGCAAGTTAAAAATGGAGGAAATTGCGGCCCTGACGGGCTATTCCGTCAGCACGGTTTCGCGGGTATTAAGCGGCAAGTCTTACACCAGCGATAAAGCCAGGGAAGCGATCGTTCGCACCGCGCGGGAGCTCGGTGTGCTGGAGTCTATGGCGAGCGGAAGACTGCTCATTAACGGTATCGCTGTTTTTGCACCGGAAAGAACCTTTCAGGGACGCGGGGATATTTTTTATCTGGAAGTGACGAAAGGAATTGCTGAAGCCTGCGCGCGGCATAATGTGTGGGTCACGTGCTGTGGTTTAGAAGAGCAGCACGCTGATGTGAAAGTCTTTATGGAAAAGGCCAGCCATAAGAATATTAACGCAATAATTATTATTGGCACTGATGATTCCACCATATTTAAACTGGCAAGCACTCTGAATAAGCCCTGCGTGTTAATTAATTCCGTTGACCGGGATCGGGTGCTGGATTCCGTGTCACCCGATCACCGGGCGATCGGCTTCACCACCATGCAGTACCTTTTCGAGCAGGGGCATCGCCGCGTGCTCACGCTCACCTGCCTGCGGCGGGATACGCTGTACGCGCGTCTGGACGGCATCAAAGAGGCGTACCGTCATTTTCACGTCGCCTTCGATCCCGTGCGCGATTTGCTCGTGACGGAGTGGTTTACCGCAGAAGAGGCCGAGCAGGCGCTGGATGCGTGGTTAGTGAATCATGACCGCTCGCAGTGGCCGGAGGTGATTTTCCCGAACAGTACCAGCATGACGGAAGGGGTGGTAAGGGCGTTGACGCGACACGGGCTGCGCATTCCGGAAGACATTTCGCTCATCACGACCGATTTTGCATGGAATTTAGCGCACCGTCTGGAAAAACCGGTCACGGGCGTGACGGTGCCCTGCCGCGAGCTGGGTATTGAGGCCGTCCATCTGCTGCAAACGCGGCTCAACCGACCGCAGGCACCGGTCTTTAACCTGCTGTTGCAGGGCAAAGTGATGGATTACGGCTCGGTCAGCAATGCCACGCGCCACGCGGCTCGCGTGGCGCTGGATCAGTGATCAGGCCAGCTGTGGCGGCAGGCAAACGCCGATGCCTCCGATGCCGCAGTAGCCGTACGGGTTTTTATGCAGATACTGCTGGTGATCGTCCTCGGCGTAGTAGAACGGTTTCGCCGTCGCGATTTCCGTGGTCACCTCGCGCGTATCGCCCGCTTCACGCATGGCCTGCTGGAAACGCTCCAGGCTGGCGCGCGCGGCGGCATCCTGCTCAGGGGTGAGCGGATAGATAGCCGAACGGTACTGCGTGCCGTGGTCGTTGCCCTGACGCATGCCCTGCGCCGGGTCGTGATTCTCCCAGAAGACCTGCAGGAGCTGTTCGTAGCTGATTACCGCAGGGTCATAGACCACGCGTACTGCTTCCGCATGGCCGGTTTCGCCGGAGCAGACTTCGCGGTAGGTTGGATTTGGCGTATAACCGCCCGTATAGCCGGCTGCCGTGCTGTAAACGCCAGGCAGCTGCCAGAAGAGGCGCTCAACGCCCCAGAAGCAGCCCATGGCGAACAGGGCGATTTCCATGCCATCCGGCACGTTGGTCATAGAATGGCCATTGACGGCGTGTAAGGTCGCTACAGGCATAGGGGTGTTGCGTCCCGGTAATGCATCTGCTTGTGAAACCAGATGCTTTTTGTCGAATAAACTCACGATGGGGCCTCCCGGGGTGCGATGTTTCAGTTAAGGTTGTCACGAAGCGTTTAATTGAACACAATAAATGCGCTGAATGAGACTAGATTTAATCATAAGAAATATTTGGGTGTTACACCCATTTTCAACCCGCGATTCGGGTTTTTGGCCAACAGGCCGTATTTTGCCGCGGAGCGGCACTTCATTTGCTTCCAGGGTGGAAACAGGGATATTCAGGAGAAAACGTGACAAAAATCCGCCAGTTATGTTTAGTCAGTGTGTTGCTGACAAGCGGGATTGCCAGCGCGGCGAATGTCCGTTTGCAGGTTGAGGGGTTATCCGGGGCGCTACAAAAAAACGTACGTGCGCAGTTATCGACCATCCAGAGTGATGAGGTGACGCCGGACCGGCGTTTTCGCGCGCGTGTCGATGATGCGATCCGCGAGGGGCTGAAAGCGCTGGGTTATTACGAACCCACCATTGATTTTGACCTCCGTCCGCCTCCAAAGAAGGGGCGCCAGGTGCTTATTGCCCGCGTTTCGCCGGGCGAGCCGGTGTTGATTGGCGGCACGAACGTCATCCTGCGCGGCGGGGCGCGTACCGACCGGGATTACCTGGACCTGCTCAGCACGCGGCCGAAAATCGGTACCGTGCTTAATCACGGCGATTACGACCATTTCAAAAAAGAGCTGACCAGCGTTTCCCTGCGTAAGGGCTACTTTGACAGCCAGTTCAACAAAAGCCAGCTGGGCATTGCGCTGGCGCGACGTCAGGCCTTCTGGGATATCGACTACGACAGCGGAGAGCGTTACCGCTTTGGCGACGTGACGTTCGAAGGTTCGCAAATTCGTGAAGAGTATCTGCAAAACCTCGTGCCCTTCAAAAAAGGGGACTACTACCAGTCGAGCGACCTCGGAGAGCTGAACCGACGCCTCTCCGCTACCGGCTGGTTTAACTCCGTGGTTGTCGCACCGGAATTTGATAAGTCACGCAAAACCAAGGTGTTGCCGCTGCATGGCGTTGTTTCGCCGCGCACCGAGAACACCATTGAGACCGGTGTGGGCTACTCGACGGACGTGGGGCCACGGGTGAAAACCTCGTGGAAAAAACCGTGGGTGAACTCGTACGGCCACAGCCTGACCACCAGCCTGAGCCTCTCTGCGCCCGAGCAGCAGCTGGATTTCAGCTACAAAATGCCGCTGCTGAAAAATCCGCTGGAGCAGTATTACCTTCTGCAGGGCGGTTTTAAGCGCACCGATTTGAACGACACCGAGCAGGACTCGACGACGCTTGCGGTCTCCCGCTTCTGGGATCTCTCCAGCGGCTGGCAGCGCGCCATTAACCTGCGCTGGAGCCTCGATCACTTTACCCAGGCTAACGTCACCAACACCACCATGCTGCTTTATCCGGGGGTGATGATCAGCCGTACCCGCTCGCGCGGGGGCCTGATGCCGACCTGGGGCGACTCACAGCGCTACTCCATCGATTATTCCAACACCGCCTGGGGCTCCGACGTGGACTTCTCCGTCTTTCAGGCGCAAAACGTCTGGATCCGCACGCTGTACGACAAACATCGCTTTGTGATGCGCGGCAATCTCGGCTGGATTGAAACGGGAGACTTCGAGCGCGTTCCGCCGGATCTGCGCTTCTTCGCCGGGGGCGACCGCAGCATTCGCGGGTATAAGTACAAATCGATCTCACCTGAGAACGAAAAGGGCCAGTTGACCGGTGCGTCAAAACTGGCGACGGGCTCGCTGGAGTACCAGTACAACGTCAGCGGAAAGTGGTGGGGCGCCATGTTTGTTGACGGTGGTGAAGCGGTGAACGATATCCGCCGCAGCGACTTTAAAACCGGCGCGGGCGTCGGCGTGCGCTGGCAGTCACCCGTCGGGCCCATCAAGCTCGATTTCGCCGTGCCGGTGGGTGACAAAGATGAACACGGATTACAGTTTTACATCGGTCTGGGGCCTGAATTATGAGTTTATGGAAGAAAATAAGCCTCGGAGTGCTGATCTTTATCGTGCTGCTGCTCGGTACGGTGGCGTTTCTGGTAGGAACGACGACCGGGCTGCATCTGCTGTTTAACGCCGCGAACCGCTGGGTGCCGGGGCTGGAAATTGGCCAGGTGACGGGCGGCTGGCGTGACCTGCGCCTGAAGAACATCCGCTATGAGCAGCCGGGCGTGGCGGTTAACGCCGGGGAATTTCACCTGGCGGTGAAGCTGGGCTGTTTGCGGGACAGCAAGCTCTGCGTCAACGATCTGTCGCTAAAAGATGTCAACGTGGCGATAGACTCGAAGAAAATGCCGAAATCTGCGCCGGTTGAAGAAGAGGACAGCGGCCCGCTGAATCTTTCCACGCCGTACCCGATCGCGCTTTATCGGGTCGCGCTCGATAACATCAATATCAAAATCGACGACACCACCGTGTCCGTGATGGATTTCACCTCCGGCCTGCGCTGGCAGGAGAAAAACCTCACCCTGACGCCAACGTCCCTGCAGGGCTTGCTGATCGCGCTGCCGAAAGTGGCCGACGTGGCGCAGGAAGAGATCGTCGAGCCGAAGATCCAGAACCCGCAGCCGGAAGAGAAGCCGCTGGGCGAAACGCTGAAAGACCTCTTCTCGAAGCCAGTGCTGCCGGAAATGACCGACGTTCATCTGCCGCTGAACCTAAACATTGAGGAATTCAAAGGCGAACAGCTGCGTCTGACGGGCGATACCGACCTGACGGTCTATAACATGCTGCTGAAGGTCAGCAGCATTGACGGCAACATGAAGCTCGACGCGCTGGATATCGACACCAACCAGGGCTCGGTGAATGCGTCAGGTAATGCCCTGCTGCGCGACAGCTGGCCGGTGGATATCACGCTGAATAGCACCCTGAACATCGACCCGCTGAAAGGCGAGAAAGTGAAGGTCAAGGTGGGCGGGGCGCTGCGCGATAAGCTCGATGTTGGCGTGAATCTCTCCGGCCCGGTGGATATGGCCCTGCGTGCGCAAACCCAGCTGGCGGAAGCCGGGCTGCCGCTCAATCTTGAGGTTGTCAGCAAGCAGCTTTCCTGGCCGTTCACCGGCGAAAAGCAGTTCCAGGCCGATGACCTGAAGCTGAAGCTGAGCGGCAAGATGACCGACTACACGCTCTCGTTCCGCACCGCGGTGAAGGGGCAGGGCGTGCCGCCCGCGAACATCACCCTGGATGCGAAGGGCAACGAACAGCAGGTCAACCTCGACAAGCTGACCGTCGCGGCGCTGGAAGGTAAAACCGAGCTGACCGCGCTGCTCGACTGGCAGCAGGCGATCAGCTGGCGCGGCGAGCTGAAGCTGACGGGCATTAACACCGCCAAAGAGGTGCCGGACTGGCCGTCGAAGCTCGATGGTCTGATCAAAACCCGCGGCAGCCTGTACGGCGGCACGTGGCAGATGGACGTGCCGGAGATCAAGCTCACCGGGAACGTGAAGCAGAACAAGGTAAACGTTGAAGGCTCGGTGAAAGGCAACAGCTATCTGCAGTGGGTTATCCCGGGCCTGCACGTGGCCCTGGGGCGCAACACGGCGGATATCAAAGGCGAGCTGGGGGTGAAAGATCTTAATCTGGATGCCACCATCGACGCGCCGAATCTGGATAACGCCCTGCCGGGGCTTGGCGGTACGGCGAAAGGACTCGTGAAGGTGCGCGGCACGGTAGACGCACCGCAGCTGCTGGCGGATATCACCGCCAATAACCTGCGCTGGCAAGAGCTGAGCGTTGCCCGCGTCCGCGTGGAAGGGGATGTGAAATCCACCGACCAGATCGGCGGTAACCTGAACCTGCGCGTGGAGCGTATTTCTCAGCCGGACGTGAACATCAGCCTGGTCACCCTGGACGCGAAAGGGAACGAGAAGCAGCACGACCTGCAGCTACGGGTGCAGGGCGAGCCGGTCTCCGGCCAGCTTCACCTGACCGGCAGCTTCGACCGCAAACAGGCGCGCTGGAAAGGGACGCTGGATAACACCCGTTTCAATACGCCGGTCGGGCCGCTGGCGCTGTCGCGCGCCATTGCTCTGGACTACCGCAACGCCGAGCAGAAGATCAGCATTGGGCCGCACTGCTGGACCAACCCGAATGCGGAACTGTGCGTGCCGCAGACCATCGATGCGGGCGCGGAAGGGCGCGCGCAGATCAACCTCAACCGCTTCGATCTGGCGATGCTAAAACCGTTTATGCCGGAGACCACGCAGGCGAGCGGCGTCTTCAGTGGGAAAGCCGATGTCGCCTGGGACACCACCAAAGAGGGGCTGCCGCAGGGTAGCGTCACGCTGTCCGGGCGTAACGTGAAGGTGACGCAGGAGGTGAATGACGCGCCGCTGCCGGTGGCCTTCGACACCCTGAACCTGAGCGCGGACCTGCATAACAACCGTGCAGAGCTGGGGTGGCTGATTCGCCTCACCAATAACGGTCAGTTTGACGGGAAGGTTCAAATTACCGACCCACAGGGACGGCGAAATCTGGGTGGCAACGTCACTATCCGCAACTTCAACCTGGCGATGGTGAACCCGATTTTCGCACGCGGGGAAAAAGCCGAGGGCATGGTGAATGCCAACCTGCGCCTGGCGGGCAATGCGCAAAGCCCTCAGCTGTTCGGCCAGCTGCGCCTCAGCGGCGTGGATATTGACGGCAACTTTATGCCGTTTGACATGCAGCCCAGCCAGATCGCCATGAACTTCAACGGCATGAGCTCGACGCTAAGCGGCTCGGTACTGACGCAGCAAGGACAAATCAACCTGAGCGGCGACGCGGACTGGAGCCAGCTCGATAACTGGCGCGCCCGTATTGCCGCGAAAGGCAATAAGGTGCGCATCACCGTACCGCCGATGGTGCGTCTGGACGTCTCGCCTGATGTGGTCTTTGAAGCCACGCCAAGCCTCTTCACGCTTGACGGTCGCGTCGACGTGCCGTGGGCGCGCATCGTGGTTCACGATGTGCCGGAAAGTGCGGTCGGCGTCTCAAGTGATGAAGTTATGCTCAATGAAAATCTGAAACCTGTCGAACAGAAGAGCGCTGGCATACCGATTAATAGTAACCTTATCGTGCACGTGGGGAATAACGTGCGGTTGGATGCGTTTGGGCTGAAGGCGAGGCTTACGGGCGACCTGAAGGTGGCGCAGGATAAACAAGGGCTTGGCCTGAACGGGCAAATCAATATTCCTGAAGGGCGTTTCCACGCTTATGGTCAGGATCTGATTGTCCGTAAAGGCGAGCTGCTGTTCTCCGGTCCACCGGATCAGCCCCTGCTGAACATCGAAGCGATTCGTAACCCGGAAGCGACGGAAAACGACGTCATTGCTGGGGTACGCGTCACCGGTTCTGCTGACGAACCGAAGGCGGAGATCTTCTCTGACCCGGCGATGTCCCAGCAGGAAGCCCTCTCTTACCTGCTGCGTGGACAAGGTCTCGACAGCGGTCAGAGCGACAGTGCGGCGATGACCTCGATGTTAGTGGGGCTGGGGGTTGCACAAAGTGGGCAGGTTGTGGGTAAAATCGGCGAGACGTTCGGCGTAAGCAATCTGGCGCTGGACACCCAGGGCGTGGGTGACTCCTCGCAGGTGGTGGTCAGCGGCTATGTACTGCCGGGTCTGCAGGTAAAATATGGTGTGGGGATCTTTGACTCACTGGCAACACTCACGTTACGCTATCGCCTGATGCCTAAGCTATATCTGGAAGCAGTGTCCGGCGTAGACCAGGCACTTGATCTGCTCTATCAGTTTGAGTTTTAGCAATGCGAATATTTGTCTACGGCAGTTTACGAACCAAGCAAGGCAACAGTCACTGGATGACCAATGCCCTGCTGCTGGGGAATTACAATATCGAGAACTACCAGTTGTACAGCCTGGGCCACTATCCAGGCGCGGTTCCCGGCGAAGGAACAGTACAGGGTGAAGTTTATCGTATTGATAACGCGACACTTGCCGAACTTGATGCCTTGCGCACCAGGGGCGGTGAATACGCGCGCCAGTTGATCCAGACGCCGTACGGAAGTGCGTGGATGTATGTCTACCAGCGTCCGGTCGAAGGGTTAACGCGGATTGTAAGCGGTAACTGGTTAGACAGAGACCAGTACTGAAAAAAAACAACGCCACCGTGAGGTGGCGTTGTTTTTTGTGTCTGGCAGTAAGAATTACTTCTTAGCAGCGCGTTCGAAAGAGGCGATGATTTCCGCTTTCGCTGCTTCTGCGTTGTCCCAGCCGTCAACTTTAACCCACTTGCCTTTTTCGAGGTCTTTGTAGTGCTCGAAGAAGTGAGTGATCTGCGCTTTCAGCAGTTCTGGCAGGTCGTTCACATCTTTGATGTGATCGTACTCTTTGCTCAGCTTGGTGTGCGGTACCGCAACCAGCTTCGCATCTTCACCAGATTCGTCGGTCATTTTCAGCACGCCAACGGGACGGCAGCGAATCACTGCGCCTGGCTGCAGTGGGTATGGTGTTGGGACCAGCACGTCAACCGGGTCACCGTCCAGAGACAGGGTGTGGTTGATGTAACCGTAGTTGCACGGATAGAACATCGCGGTAGACATGAAACGGTCTACGAACAGGGCGCCGCTCTCTTTGTCCACTTCGTATTTGATCGGATCTGCGTTAGCCGGGATTTCGATAACTACGTAGATGTCTTCTGGCAGTTCTTTACCTGCTGGGACGTTGAGTAAGCTCATGTCGGTGTCCTTTAAAATGGATGGTAAACAAGTGGCAGGTATTATAGCCAACTCGCGCTGAATGTCTCCGCCTGTTTTCGCCTTCTCTCCACGTTATTCCCACTTTTCAGACCGATTCCATGACAGAAAAATCCATAAACTCAGCCGCATTTTTCATGGAGAAATGAAAGCGATTACAAACTTGTGATTAACGTTTTATTCACTTTTCTGAAGTGTGATGTAACGCAATTCGTTACATATTTCATGGGCTATAGTCATTCCGCAGAACATCTTTTAACCAACAATAACTCACCCTACGAGGACGTTCATATGTGGAAGCGCTTACTCTTGGTCACAGCCGTTTCGGCAGCCATGTCGTCTATGGCGATGGCCGCTCCCTTAACCGTAGGTTTTTCGCAAGTCGGCTCTGAATCTGGCTGGCGAGCGGCAGAAACCAACGTGGCGAAAAGCGAAGCTCAGAAACGCGGCATTACCCTGAAAATCGCCGATGGTCAGCAAAAACAAGAGAATCAGATTAAAGCCGTGCGCTCCTTTATCGCCCAGGGCGTGGATGCCATCTTTATTGCCCCCGTCGTGGCGACCGGCTGGGAACCCGTCCTGAAGGAAGCGAAAGACGCTGAGATCCCGGTCTTCCTGCTCGATCGTTCCATCGACGTCAAAGACAAATCTCTATATATGACCACCGTGACGGCCAATAACGTGCTGGAAGGGCAGTTAATTGGTGACTGGCTGGTAAAACAGGTCGACGGCAAGCCGTGTAACGTCGTTGAGCTGCAGGGTACCGTCGGGGCGAGCGTGGCTATCGACCGTAAAAAAGGCTTTGCTGAAGCCATCGCGAAAGCGCCAAACATCAAGATTATCCGCTCTCAGTCCGGCGACTTTACCCGCAGCAAAGGTAAAGAGGTCATGGAGAGCTTCATTAAGGCTGAAAACAACGGCAAGAACATCTGCATGGTTTACGCCCACAACGATGACATGGTGATCGGTGCGATTCAGGCCATTAAAGAAGCGGGTCTGAAGCCGGGCAAAGATATCCTCACCGGCTCTATCGACGGCGTGCCGGACATCTACAAAGCGATGATCGACGGCGAAGCCAACGCCAGTGTGGAGCTGACGCCAAACATGGCGGGCCCGGCATTCGACGCGCTGGAGAAATTCAAGAAAGACGGCACGATGCCTGAGAAAGTGACGGTCACCAAGTCCACGCTCTACCTGCCTGATACGGCGAAAGAAGAGTTAGAGAAGAAGAAAAATATGGGCTACTAAGACCCGCGCCCCTCACCCCAGCCCTCTCCCCGGAGGGGAGAGGGAGAAAGGCAGGGCGGAGCTGGATATTAACAATTGGCACGATCAATCCCCTCTCCCCTCCGGGGAGAGGGTCAGGGTGAGGGGGAAACCATGACCAATGAACAACACCAGGAAATCCTCCGCACAGAGGGCTTGAGTAAATTCTTTCCCGGCGTAAAGGCGCTGGATAATGTTGATTTCAGCCTGCGGCGCGGGGAGATCATGGCGCTGCTGGGCGAAAACGGCGCGGGAAAATCGACGCTGATTAAATCCCTGACCGGTGTTTATCACGCTGACCGCGGCACCATCTGGCTGGAAGGCAACGCCATTTCACCCAAAAACACCGCCCATGCCCAGCAGCTGGGGATCGGGACGGTCTATCAGGAAGTGAACCTGCTGCCGAATATGTCGGTGGCGGATAACCTGTTTATTGGCCGTGAGCCACGACGCTTTGGCCTGCTGCGCCGTAAAGAGATGGAGGCGCGGGCGACAAAGCTGATGGAATCCTACGGCTTCTCCCTCGACGTCCGCGAGCCGCTGAACCGCTTTTCCGTGGCGATGCAGCAGATCGTCGCCATTTGTCGCGCGATCGATCTCTCCGCAAAGGTGCTGATCCTCGACGAACCCACCGCCAGCCTCGATACCCAGGAGGTGGAGATGCTCTTTACCCTGATGCGCCAGCTGCGCGATCAGGGCGTCAGCCTGATCTTCGTTACCCACTTCCTCGATCAGGTGTATGAGGTAAGCGACCGCATTACGGTGCTTCGCAACGGCAGCTTTGTCGGCTGCCGTGAAACCCGTGAGCTGCCGCAGATCGAGCTGGTCAAAATGATGCTGGGCCGCGAGCTGGAGACCAACGCCCTTCAGCGCGCGGGCCGCACGCTGCTGAGCGAGAAGCCGGTCGCCGCGTTCAGCGATTACGGTAAAAAAGGGGTCATCTCGCCGTTTAACCTTGAGGTGCGGCCTGGCGAAATTGTCGGGCTGGCGGGCCTGTTAGGCTCGGGTCGAACCGAGACCGCCGAGGTGATCTTCGGGATCAAGCCCGCCGACAGCGGCAGCGCGCTGATCAAGGGCAAACCGCAAACCCTGCGATCGCCGCATCAGGCCTCCTGTCTCGGCGTCGGCTTCTGCCCGGAGGACCGGAAAACGGACGGCATTATTGCCGCGGCCTCGGTGCGGGAAAATATCATTCTGGCGCTACAGGCCCAGCGCGGCTGGCTGCGGCCGATCCCTCGCAAAGAGCAGAACGCCATTGCCGAACGCTTTATCCGCCAGCTCGGCATTCGCACCCCGAGCGCGGAACAGCCCATTGAATTTCTCTCCGGCGGTAACCAGCAGAAAGTGCTGCTGTCGCGCTGGCTGCTGACCAAACCCCAGTTCCTGATCCTCGACGAACCGACCCGCGGCATTGACGTGGGGGCGCACGCCGAAATTATCCGGCTTATCGAGACCCTGTGCGCTGACGGTCTGGCGCTGCTGGTCATTTCGTCCGAGCTGGAAGAGCTGGTGGGTTATGCCGATCGCGTCATCATTATGCGCGATCGTAAACAGGTGGCAGAGATCCCGCTGGATAAGCTGTCCGTTCCGGCGATCATGAATGCCATCGCGGCATAAGGAGTGAATCGTGATGTCCCGTTCGCTTTCGCAAACCGGTGAGTCAAAGCGCCGCTTCAACTGGCCGACCGGCACGCCGCAAATCGCGGCGCTGCTGGTGGTGCTGCTGGTTGATAGCCTGGTTGCCC
This sequence comes from Enterobacter sp. BNK-13, assembly GCF_048685015.1. Lineage (NCBI taxonomy): Bacteria > Pseudomonadati > Pseudomonadota > Gammaproteobacteria > Enterobacterales > Enterobacteriaceae > Enterobacter > Enterobacter sp. BNK-13. Next base: position 103,107 of record NZ_JBLQTP010000001.1, read on the forward strand.
CGCATTTCTTCCAGATCATCGTGCAGGATGGCCGCCTGTTTGGCAGCCCGATAGACATTTTAAACCGTGCCGCGCCCGTGGTGCTGCTGGCCATCGGGATGACGCTGGTGATTGCCACCGGCGGGATTGACCTCTCCGTCGGCGCGGTGATGGCTATCGCCGGGGCCACGGCTGCCTCCATGACCGTGGCCGGGCACAGCCTGCCGGTGGTCCTGCTGGCAGCCTTAGGTACCGGCGTGCTGGCCGGGTTATGGAACGGCATTCTGGTGGCGGTGCTGAAAATCCAGCCCTTTGTCGCCACGCTGATTTTAATGGTGGCCGGGCGCGGCGTCGCGCAGCTGATTACCTCCGGCCAGATTGTTACTTTCAACTCACCGAGCCTGGCGTGGCTCGGCAGCGGCAACCTTCTGTTCTTCCCGACGCCGGTGATTATTGCCCTGGTGACGTTAGTGGTGTTCTGGCTTTTCACCCGCAAAACGGCACTGGGCATGTTCATTGAGGCCGTCGGGATCAACATCCGCGCCGCGCGCAACGCCGGGGTCAACACGCGGCTGATGGTGATGCTGACCTACGTGCTGAGCGGTATCTGCGCTGCCATCGCCGGGGTGATCGTCGCGGCGGATATCCGCGGAGCCGATGCCAACAACGCCGGGCTCTGGCTGGAGCTGGATGCGATCCTGGCGGTGGTCATCGGCGGCGGGTCGCTGATGGGCGGACGCTTTAACCTGCTGCTCTCGGTGATCGGCGCGCTGATTATTCAGGGCATGAACACCGGGATCCTGCTCTCCGGTTTCCAGCCGGAACTCAACCAGGTGGTGAAAGCGGTGGTCGTGCTCTGCGTGCTGATCGTCCAGTCGCCGCGCTTTGTCAGCATCATTAAGGGGATTCGTGGCCATGATAAAACGTAATTTACCGCTAATGATCACGCTGGGCGTGTTTGTGCTGGGCTACCTCTACTGTCTGACGCAGTTCCCCGGCTTTGCCTCGACGCGCGTGATCTGCAATATCCTGACCGATAACGCCTTTTTAGGCATCATCGCCGTCGGCATGACCTTTGTGATCCTCTCCGGCGGGATCGACCTCTCCGTCGGCTCGGTGATCGCGTTTACGGGCGTGTTCCTCGCAAAGGCGATCGGCTTCTGGGGCATCTCACCGCTGGTGGCGTTTCCGCTGGTGCTGGTGATGGGCTGCGCGTTTGGCGCCTTTATGGGGCTGCTGATCGACGCGTTAAAGATTCCGGCGTTTATTATTACCCTCGCGGGAATGTTCTTCCTCCGTGGGGTGAGCTACCTGGTGTCGGAAGAGTCGATTCCAATTAACCATCCGGTGTATGACACGCTCTCCAGCCTGGCGTGGAAGATCCCCGGCGGCGGCCGCCTGAGCGCGATGGGGCTGCTGATGCTGGGCGTGGTCGTCATTGGCATCTTCCTTGCTCACCGTACCCGGTTTGGTAATCAGGTTTACGCCATTGGCGGCAACGCCACGTCGGCCAACCTGATGGGGATCTCGACCCGCAGCACCACCATCCGCATCTATATGCTCTCGACCGGCCTGGCGACGCTGGCGGGTATCGTCTTCTCGGTATACACCCAGGCGGGCTATGCCCTCGCAGGCGTGGGCGTTGAGTTGGATGCGATTGCTTCTGTGGTCATCGGCGGCACGCTGCTCAGCGGCGGCGTGGGGACGGTGCTGGGGACGCTGTTCGGCGTGGCGATTCAGGGGCTGATCCAGACCTATATCAACTTTGACGGCACGCTCAGCTCCTGGTGGACGAAGATCGCCATCGGCATTCTGCTGTTTATTTTTATTGCCCTGCAGCGCGGCCTGACGGTGCTCTGGGAGAATCGTCAAAGCTCGCCTGTTACCCGTGTAAACACATCGGTAACAGAGCGATAACACGCTGAATTTGCTTAAAGTCTAAACATTTTCCGGTAGCGGCCGATACTCTTTTTTTATGCCCAGAAATATCTCGCTACCGGAAATAATATCATGCTGAAAACGCTATCGATTCGTACCGGCTTGCTCTCTTTACTGGCCGTTATGACCCTTCTGCTGCTGATTGTCAGCGGCATTGGCATTTATGCCCTCACACAGAGTTCTTCTTCGCTGCAGCGTATTAATCACCTTCAGGGTGAGCAAATGGTGCAGCTTAATTCAGGCTATACGCTGATCCTGCGCGCGCGCAATGAAGCGGGGCAGGCCGTCCGCATGATGGAAATCGGCATGCTGGATGATGCGGCCAACGCGGTAAAAAACATCAACCAGGAAGTCGCCCTGGCCCAGAAAACGCTGAAGGGCGTGATCGACGGCGGCGTGGCTGACGAGCAGGGGCAACAGCTGCTCAATAAGGTGGCGGCCAGTCTGGGGGCGTATACCCAGCAGGGGATCAACCCGATGCTGAAAACCCTCAATGACCAGAGCGCGGACGGGTATTACGATCTGCTGGAGAAGACGCTGATCCCGCTGGCGTCAACGTTCGATAATGACATGCAGGCGTTTCAGAAATGGAGCGAAGCGCGAGGTCTGGCGGAAGTGAGTGCCGTGCAGGCCAGCAAAACCCGCGTCCTGATCCTGATTATCGTGGCGGCGCTGCTGACGGCGGGCATTATTGTGCTGGCCTGGCTGGCGCTGCGCCATATGCTGCTCAAGCCGCTCTCGGCGTCGATTGCTCAACTGGAGAATGTGGCAGCGGGCGATTTAACCCATACGCTGGCTGCGCCCGCGAGCCAGGAGTTTAACCGCCTTAACGCGGTCATTGAGGAGATGCGTCAGTCGCTGATGAACTCGGTTCTGCGGGTACGCGATGCCAGCGCGCAGATTGACACCGGCAGCCGCGAGCTGACGCTGGGAAACCGCGATCTCGCCGAGCGTACGGAATCCACTGCCACGTCGCTGGAGCAGACGGCGGCCAGCATGGAACAGATCACCGCCACGGTGAAACTCAACGCCGATAACGCCGAGCAGGCGCACCAGCTGGCGAAGTCGGTGTCCGACACGGCCGATCACGGCAGTGAAATGGTCTGCTACGTGATTGAAAAAATGCGCGATATCTCCGGCAGCTCGGCGCGTATCGCTGACATCCTGAGCGTCATCGACGGCATTGCCTTCCAGACCAATATTCTGGCGCTTAACGCCTCCGTGGAAGCGGCGCGTGCGGGCGAGCAGGGGCGCGGGTTTGCCGTCGTCGCGGGCGAGGTGCGCAACCTTGCCAGCCGCAGCGCCGACGCGGCGAAAGAGATTCGAACGCTTATCGGCGACTCGCAGACCCACGTTAACGAGGGCAGCGAGCTGGCCCAGCAGGCTGGCGAAACGATGGACGAGATCGCAACCGAAGTGCTGCGTATGACCAAACTGATGCGTGAGATTGCGACCGCGTCTCATGAGCAGAGCCGCGGCATTGAGCAGGTGAATATTGCGGTGAACCAGATGGACGAAACCGCGCAGCAGAATGCGGCGCTGGTGCAGCAATCCTCTGCCGCGACCCGCTCCCTTGAGGAGCAGTCGCGTCAGCTGATGGAAGCCATGTCATCATTCAAAGTGACGACTCAGAACGCGGCATAATATTACCCAGCCCCGGTACGTTCTGTGCCGGGGTTTTATTCCTTCCGGAATTAAGCGCCCCGATATTATCGTGAATTTCACCCATTAATATTTCCAGCGAGCTGGTTAAGGCTAACGCTTTTTCAGTCGGTTCAAGATATAAACCTTTACGGAAAAATAACGGCTCATCAAAGAGTTGATTAAAACGCTTTAATGCCAGACTCACCGCAGGACGGGACATCTCCAGACGCAAAGAGGCCTTTGCCATGCTGCCGCAGCGGACGATTTCAATAAATACAGGGATAAGATTTAAATCAATGCCGGTATTAGCACGGGAATAATTTTTCATTGCGATTCTGCTCCACGAAATATCTGTCAAACTGTTATGGAAATAATGCAGGAGCAGTGGCGAAGATTAAAGCATGTTTTTTATAAACACTTATACGGTAAAATATATAAATGACAAGGGGAGCCGGATCGGCTCCCCTGAAGAGAGGGATTATGCGTCCGGGTACTCACGGATGAAACGTTCTACATCTTCAACCATGTGGTTGTTGCCGACGAAGAATGAACGGCGCTGGTGAAGGCTTTCCGGCACGATCTCCAGAATACGCTCTTTACCGTCGCTCGCCTTGCCACCCGCCTGTTCGGCCAGGAACGCCATCGGGTTGCATTCGTACAGCAGACGCAGTTTCCCGTCCGGGTGGCTGGCGGTGCTTGGGTAGAGGTAGATGCCGCCTTTCAGCAGGTTACGGTGGAAATCCGCGACCAGGGAGCCAATATAGCGGGACGTGTAAGGGCGCTGCGTCGCTTTATCTTCTTCCTGGCAGAATTTGATGTACTTCTTCACGCCGTTCGGGAAGCGGATGTAGTTGCCTTCGTTGATGGAGTAGGTGTTACCCTTCTCCGGGAAGCGCATGCGTTCCTGGCTCAGACAGAAAACGCCCAGGGAAGGATCGTACGTAAAGGCGTGTACGCCGCACCCGGTGGTGTACACCAGCATGGTGGAAGAGCCATAAACCACGTAACCAGCAGCAACCTGATTAATGCCCGGCTGCAGGAAATCTTCTTCGGTCACCGGCGTGCCAACAGGCGTGACGCGGCGGTAGATGGAGAAAATGGTACCGACAGAAACGTTAACGTCGATGTTGGAGGAGCCGTCGAGCGGATCCATCAGAACAACGTATTTCGCGTGTTCACACCCTTCGAAAACAACAATTTCATCTTCTTCTTCGGAGGCGATACCCGCAACGATGTCGCGCGCGCGCAGTGCAGCTTTCAGTTTTTCATTTGCGAACAGATCGAGTTTCTGCTGAACCTCGCCCTGAACGTTCTCGGCACCGCTGGCACCCAGGATATCGACCAGACCGGCCTTGTTGATATCACGGTGGATGATCTTAGCGCCCAGCTTTATTGCCGACAGCAAAGCAGTGAGTTCACCGGTAGCATGAGAGAACTCGTGCTGCTTTTCGACAATAAATTCACCTAACGTTTTCATAACACTTTCCCTGCATCTTTGTGAGTAGAGCGATTGTATGTTCACTAAAACGACTAAAGCCCAACAATCTTAACAAATATTCAAATAGTAGCGCAGAGGTGAATCGCGCCAGCAGGATACGGATTTTCCTGAAATGCGTTTCACACCCGCTGACATGTGAGTAAAATGTGCGCCACATTGAAGAAGGATAGTGACGTATGCGCATTCATATATTGGGGATTTGTGGCACTTTCATGGGCGGACTGGCAATGCTGGCGCGCTCGCTGGGCCATGAGGTGACAGGTTCGGACGCCAATGTGTATCCGCCAATGAGCACACTTCTGGAGAAACAGGGCATCGCTTTAATTCAGGGCTACGATGCCAGCCAGCTGGATCCTGAGCCGGATCTGGTGATCATTGGCAACGCCATGACCCGCGGTAACCCTTGCGTTGAGGCGGTACTGGAACGCAATATCCCGTTCATGTCCGGTCCGCAGTGGCTGCATGACTTCGTCCTGCGTGACCGCTGGGTGGTTGCCGTTGCCGGTACACACGGCAAAACGACTACCGCGGGCATGGCGACCTGGATCCTCGAAGCCTGCGGCTATAAGCCGGGCTTCGTCATCGGCGGCGTACCGGGCAACTTTGACGTTTCTGCGCGCCTGGGGGACAGCCCGTTCTTTGTGATCGAAGCCGACGAGTATGACTGCGCGTTCTTCGACAAGCGCTCTAAGTTCGTGCATTACTGCCCGCGCACGCTGATCCTCAATAATCTTGAGTTTGACCACGCGGATATTTTTGACGACCTGAAGGCCATTCAGAAACAGTTCCACCACCTGGTGCGCATTGTTCCAGGCCAGGGCCGCATCATCCTGCCGGAAAACGACATTAACCTGAAGCAGACCCTGGCAATGGGCTGCTGGAGCGAGCAGGAGCTGGTGGGCGAGCAGGGCCACTGGCAGGCGAAGAAACTCAATGCCGATGCCTCCGAGTGGGAAGTGCTGCTCGACGGTGAAAAGGTGGGTGAGGTGAAGTGGGGCCTGGTGGGCGAACACAATATGCACAACGGCCTGATGGCGATTGCTGCAGCGCGTCACGTGGGCGTTCAGCCTGCGGATGCGGCGAATGCGCTGGGCTCGTTTATCAATGCCCGCCGCCGTCTGGAACTGCGCGGTGAAGCCCACGGCGTCACCGTGTATGACGATTTCGCGCACCACCCAACGGCCATTCTGGCCACGCTTGCCGCCCTGCGTGGCAAAGTTGGCGGTACCGCGCGCATTCTGGCGGTGCTGGAACCACGCTCGAACACCATGAAGATGGGCATCTGCAAAGACGATCTCGCGCCGTCGTTAGGACGTGCCGATGAAGTCTTCCTGCTGCAGCCGCAGCATATTCCGTGGCAGGTCGCGGAAGTGGCCGATGCCTGCATTCAGCCGGCACACTGGAGTGCAGATGTGGATGCGCTCGCGGATATGGTGGTGAAAGCCGCTCAGCCTGGCGACCATATTCTGGTGATGAGCAACGGCGGTTTTGGTGGGATCCATCAGAAGCTGCTGGACGGGCTGGCGAAGAAAGCGGAAGCGGCCGCCGAGGCGTAAAAAAAAGCCCGGTGGCGCTTGCGCTTACCGGGCCTACGTTCTTTTCCCCCTCGCCCCTCCGGGGTGAGGGGAACGGATTACTCTTCGTTCTCAGACAGCTCGCGCAGATACTGGAAAATCAGGCGCGCAGACTTCGGCGGCTTATTCCCTTCTTTCTCTTTCTTCGCGTTGCGGATCAAGGAACGCAGCTGCTGGCGGTCGGCATCTGGCCACAGGTTCAGCACTTCTGGTACGGCGTCATCACCCTGTTCAATCAGACGATCGCGGATCTGCTCCAGCTTGTGGAACAGCGCAACCTGCTGGTTGTGGCGGTTTTTCAGCTTGTCCAGCGCCTGGCGGATCGGATCAACATCGCGCTGACGCAGCATTTTCCCGATAAGCTGAAGCTGGCGACGACGGCCTTCTTTTTTGATTTTCTGTGCCAGTTCAATGGCATCGCGCAGATCCTGGTCGAGCGGGATCTTATCCAGCGCGTTTTTACCCAGTTCTACCATTTCCGCGCCAAGCTGTTTTAACTCTTCGGCGTCACGTTTAATTTCACTTTTACTGACCCAGATGATCTCATCATCTTCGTCTTCGATGTCATCACCGGGAACGTCGTCGAGCCAGTCTTCGGGCTGCTTAGTCATGTCAGGCTCCTTAAAAAAAGAGGCTAATGTTACCAGTTAAGACGCGCACTGAAAAACGGTTCTCTGTTAGACTTCAGTTAACTCTCTCTTACAGTATGGCATTTGCGATGAAAGTAACCTCACAAGTTGAAGCGCAGCGTAAGATTCTGGAAGAAGCCGTCTCCACCGCGCTGATGCTTGCTTCAGAAAAATCAGATGGCGCCGAAGTGGCGGTCAGCAAAACCACCGGCATTAGCGTGAGCACCCGCTATGGCGAAGTGGAGAATGTCGAATTCAACAGCGACGGCGCGCTGGGTATCACGGTATACCACCAGAATCGCAAAGGCAGTGCGTCATCCACCGATCTCAGTCCGGATGCCATCGCCCGTACGGTGCAGGCCGCGCTGGATATCGCCCGCTACACCTCGCCGGATCCTTACGCCGGCGTCGCAGATAAAGACCTGCTGGCGTTTGATGCGCCGGATCTCGATCTGTTCCACCCGGCGGAAGTGACCCCGGACGAAGCCATTGAACTGGCTGCCCGCGCCGAGCAGGCTTCCCTGCAGGCCGACAAGCGCATTACCAATACCGAAGGCGGCAGCTTCAACAGCCACTACGGCATCAAAGTCTTTGGCAACAGCCACGGCATGCTGCAGGGCTATTGCTCTACCCGCCACTCGCTCTCCAGCTGCGTCATCGCCGAAGAGAACGGTGACATGGAGCGCGACTACGCCTACACCATTGGCCGCGCGCTGGGGGATTTGCAGTCTCCTGAGTGGGTGGGCAAAGAGTGCGCCGAACGCACGCTGTCTCGCCTGTCGCCGCGTAAACTCTCCACCATGAAAGCGCCGGTGATTTTTGCCAATGAAGTGGCGACCGGTCTGTTTGGCCATCTGGTGGGCGCGATTGCGGGCGGCTCCGTTTACCGTAAATCAACCTTCCTGCTCGACTCGCTGGGCAAGCAGATCCTGCCGGAATGGCTGACTATCGAAGAGCATCCGCACCTGCTGAAAGGGCTGGCCTCCACGCCGTTCGACAGCGAAGGCGTGCGTACCGAACGTCGTGACATCGTCAAAGACGGCGTGCTGACCCAGTGGCTGCTGACCAACTACTCTGCGCGTAAGCTGGGGCTGAAAAGCACCGGACACGCGGGCGGCATTCACAACTGGCGCATTGCCGGGCAGGGCCTCAACTTTGAGCAGATGCTGAAGGAGATGGGCACCGGTCTGGTGGTGACCGAGCTGATGGGTCAGGGCGTCAGCGGCATCACTGGAGACTACTCTCGCGGTGCGGCGGGCTTCTGGGTGGAAAACGGTGAAATCCAGTATCCGGTGAGCGAAATTACCATCGCTGGCAATCTGAAGGATATGTGGCGCAATATCGTTACGGTCGGTAACGATATTGAAACACGCAGCAATATACAGTGTGGTTCTGTATTACTTCCGGAAATGAAAATCGCCGGACAATAGAGATAGCGTTTTGTTAATAATAAAAAAGGAAGTGAGCAATGCGTAAACATCTGTTAGCGATCGTCGCAGCTTCAACGCTGGTTCTTGGCTCTTCTGCGTTTGCTGCCGATCTTGAAGACGACATGGGCATCCTCGGTCAAAACCTGAAGGTGGTGCAGAAAACCGACAATGCCGCGGAAATGAAAGACGCGCTGACCAAAATGCGTGAAGCGGCGCTGGACGCCCAAAAAGCGACGCCGCCGAAGCTGGAAAGCAAAGCGGCAGACAGTGCAGAGATGAAAGACTACCGCCACGGCTTTGACGTGCTGGTCGGCCAGATCGACGGCGCGCTGAAGCTCGCTAACGAAGGCAAAGTGAAAGAAGCCCAGGCGGCGGCCGAGCAGTTTGTGACCACGCGCAATACGTACCACAAAAAGTATCGTTAATTGGGTGCCTGAGCTGTACGTCCTTCCCCGTATGCGGAGGCGCATGACGCGCCCCCGCATCCTTGCTCCCTACTGGCCGGAGCGACAATCCATCCGCGCTGTCACTTCAAGCGAGCCGTTTCGAAAACGGATTTCGCACAGTGTTTTCCTCGTCACCAGCGTTAAGATGATTATTGTCAAAGCAATAATCATCAAAACCCCGATACTTGGGTTTCTGCGTTTCATGGATGCCTCCTTGCTTTAAAGCGGGCGAGGTAGCGAACTCCACGGTCGTGACGTGTCGTTTCGAGCCCCCGCCCTGATTTTCTATCAGGCGGGGCTTTCCACTTTCCGTCCCATGCCTGAGACGGTCAGTCTCAAGCACCCGCCGCCACTCTACCCAATCCCCATAAGAAAACCTTATCCACGTCACATTTCTACGAGCCTGCTCGGAATCTTTTCCACTCTGCTTACCCGTTCGTTCCCGCGTAATAGCGTGATATTCATCACGTGAATACATCGATTTATCCAGATTCGGCGCATTTATGTGGCACAGATCACTGCTGCGGCTCGCCTTTCCACTTCGAAGTGGAAAACAACTCGCTACAAACCCTTCCCTCCCACCGTTAGTTTTAATCCAGAGCCATTAACGGGGTAAGACCAGTGATTAACGGAGCGGTAATGAACGACGTTGGGGAACAGGCGGTGCAAACAGATCAACTCGCAAACACCATGCTGCAGCAGGTCTATGCCCTGCTGGCCCGGAACAACATCATCCCCAATGCAGTACAGGAGCAGATGCTCACCTCCCACGTGCGCGCCATGGCGCACCGGTCCGTGACCGGCGAGCCGCTGCCGGAGGTTGAAGCAGAGCTGTTTGACGAAATTTCACCGGATTCAATGCGGCTTGCCCGTGAAGTGGTCGCGCAGTTTGGCAACCTTCCTGATGAAGAAGCCTGGCTGCTCTCCGTTCACTTTGAAGTCGCAAAAGACAACCTTTAAGGAGCAACACATGGAACAGATTACAGTCGTGATTGGCGATCGCCTGGGTAAAGGTCAGAAAGTGGCTGCCGGTGTGGAAAAAGCAGGTGGACGCGCGGTTGTCGTACCGGGCATGGCGGCAGACATGAAGCTGGGCGACGTAATGAAAGCGGAAAACGCCACTTTCGGCATCTCTTTCTGCGGCAGCGGCGGCGCGGGTGCCATCACCGCCCAGACCAAGTATGGCTACAAAGCCAAATACGGCATGCGTTCCGTGGAAGAGGGCGTGACCGCCATCAACGAAGGCTGCAACGTGCTGGGCTTTGGCTTTATGGATAAAGAAGAGCTTGGCGAGCGTCTGGTACAGGCGTGGCAGAAGAAATACGGCGCATAAGCATGAAAGAACAGTTCACAACCACGGTGAGAGTGAAGGGGAAGGGCGACGCCAAAGCGCGCGCCTTTGCCGACGCGCTCAACCACGTTCAGGCCGCGGTGATGAAAGCCTCACCGCATATCTTACTGCGTATTGAGCCACAGGATGTGCAGATCGTTCAGGCGCAAGAAGCGGTGCGTAAAGAAGCGTTTCTGTTCTTCTTTCTGCGCCGGGAAAGACGCACCTACAGCGTGGAGCTGGATGTGACCGTCAACGTGACAGCCATCAATCTCGACCAGGTGGATTTCGTCACGCAACGCTGATTATTCATAAAAGGGCAGACTGATGTTCTTAATTATATTAATAAAATCGCTCATCATTGGCGGCCTGGTTGGCGTCGGTGTGGGCGCCGGGGCTGCACGCATGTTTCATGCGCCTACCACTCAGGGTATGGGCGCGTTTCGTACGTTGGGGGAACTGAACTCCTGTGAAGGGGATCCGGCGTCCCACTTCTCCTTTGGGTTAGGCTTCTTCTTTAACGCCTGGGCCTCTTCCGTGGCCGCAGGGGCTTTCACACAGGACGTTGACCACCGCATCATCCCGAACTGGGGTGCTGCCGCGCTGATGATCAAAAACCGTAACGTCGGCGAAACGCTGCACGATCCGCGCAAAATGGCGATTGCCTGCGGCGTGATCGGCATGATCGTCGTGACCTTCCTTAACCTGACCGCCTCCTCCGTTCCCGCAGCGCTTCAGGTCACCGCCGTGAAGGTGCTGGTGCCGGCGGCAAACCTGCTGGTGAACACCGTGATGCCGGTGATCTTCTGGCTGGCGGCCATCGATGCGGGTAAAAAATCGGGCTTCTGGGCCACCATCTTCGGCGGCGCGGCGCAGCTGATTATGGGCAACGCCGTACCGGGCCTGGTGCTGGGGATCCTGATCGGGAAAGGCGTGGAAGAGAGCGGCTGGAACCACGTCACCAAAGTGATGATGGCGGCTATCGTCCTGCTCTTCGTGCTGAGCGGCTTCTTCCGCGGTTTCGACATGAAGATGATCGAATCCTTCCATCTGACCGTGCCGAACTGGCTCGATATGATCCACAACTCGCTCAGCGGTAAATAACAGGAGCCTCTAAATGGAACAGAATAAAGGTTTTTGGTATGCCGACTGGTCGTTCCCGATCTTCGTTGGCCTGCTCTCCTCCGGCGTGTTTGCCGGGACGCACATGTACTACCTCTACGGCATCGGCGCGTTTAACGAAGTGGCCTTCGTGGCGATGCTGAAAGCGGGTATTGATACCGGCGTTTACGGCGCGGTGGCGGCGTTTGGCGCGAGCTTCCTGTTCGCCCGTATTATCGAAGGGTCGCTGGTCGGTATTCTCGACATCGGCGGGGCGATCCAGACCGGCGTAGGCCTCGGCGTACCGGCGCTGCTGCTGGGCGCGGGGATCATGTTCCCGGTGACCAACTTCATTGCTTCGCTGATCACCGGCCTGGTGATTGGTCTGGCGATTGGCTACGTCATCATCCTGGCGCGTAAGTTCACCATCAACCAGAGCAACTCCACCTACGGCGCAGACGTGATGATGGGCGCGGGCAACGCCTCCGGCCGCTTCCTCGGGCCGTTGATTATCCTGAGCGCCATGACCGCCTCCATTCCAATCGGCGTCGGCTCGCTGGTGGGCGCGCTGCTGTTCTACATCTGGCAGAAGCCGATTACCGGTGGCGCTATCCTCGGCGCGATGATTCTGGGCTGGCTGTTCCCGGTTGCCCTTTAATACCCGCGGGCGCGCTGGCGCCCGCCTTATCAGGAGATCCTCATGTTTGATTTACTCCTGCGCCGTGCGCGCCTCACCGACGATACCCTGACCGATATCGCCATTCAGGACGGGAAAATCGCGGCGCTGGGCGAGATTAACGCGCCCGCGCATAAAACGGTTGAGCTGAACGGTGAAGTGTTCGTCAGCGCAGGCTGGATTGACTCCCACGTACACTGCTACCCGAACTCCCCGATTTACCACGACGAACCCGACAGCGTGGGCGTTGCCACCGGCGTCACCACCGTAGTGGACGCGGGCAGCACCGGCGCCGACGACGTGGATGATTTCTATGAGATCACCCGCAAGGCCTCCACCGAGGTTTTTGCTCTGCTGAACATCTCCCGCGTGGGGCTGATTGCCCAGAACGAGCTGGCCAATATGGCCAATGTTGATGCCGACGCGGTGAAGCAGGCGGTGAAGCGCCACCCTGATTTTATCGTCGGCCTGAAGGCGCGCATGAGCAGCAGCGTGGTCGGTGACAACGGCATCACGCCGCTGGAGCGCGCGAAAGCGATTCAGAAAGAGAACGGCGACCTGCCGCTGATGGTCCACATCGGCAACAACCCGCCAAATCTCGACGAAATCGCCGAACTCCTGAGTTCGGGCGACATCATTACCCACTGTTATAACGGCAAGCCTAACCGCATTCTGACGCCCTCGGGCGAGCTGCGCGCCTCCATATCCTCTGCCCTGAAGCGCGGCGTGCGTCTGGATGTGGGGCACGGCACGGCGAGCTTTAGCTTTGAGGTGGCAAAACGCGCTATCGCGATGGGCATTCTGCCGCACACCATCAGCTCAGATATCTACTGCCGCAACCGCATCAACGGCCCGGTGGGCTCGCTGGCAAGCGTGATGTCGAAGTTTCTCGCCATCGGCATGTCATTGCCGCAGGTGATTGACTGCGTCACGGCGAACGCCGCCGACGGCCTGCGCCTGACGCGCAAGGGCCGCATTCAACCGGGTCTCGACGCCGACCTGACGCTATTCCTCCTCAAACGTCAGCCGACGGTGCTGACGGATGCCGAAAATGACAGCCTGCAGGCTGAACACATTCTGGTGCCGCTTGCCGCGATCCGCGCGGGCAAGGGCTACATGACCGAACAAGGGAGCACGGAAAATGCCTTCGATTTATGAGAAGTACCATTTAAAGCAGGTTATCAACACCTCTGGCCGCATGACGGCGCTGGGCGTCTCTACGCCGCGCCCGGAGGTGGTGCAGGCGGCGATGGACGGCATGAATCACTATTTCGAGATGAAGGATCTGGTCAATAAAACCGGGGAGTACATCGCGAAGCTGCTGAATGTGGAAGGGGCGACGGTCGTCTCCTGCGCGTCGGCGGGCATTGCCCAGTCCGTGGCGGCGGTGCTGGTCAAAGACAGCGACTGGCTGCTGGAAAATCTGCACGTTACCCCAATTGAGAACAACGAAATCGTCCTGCCGAAAGGCCACAACGTGAACTTTGGCGCGCCGGTGGGCACCATGGTCGCGCTGGGCGGCGGCAGGCTGGTGGAGGCTGGCTACGCCAACGAATGTTCCGCCGATCAGCTGGCGGCGGCGATCACCCCGCGCACGGCGGCGATCCTCTATATCAAATCTCACCACTGCGTGCAGAAAAGCATGCTCAGCGTCGAGCAGGCGGCCGTTGTTGCGCGTAAACACGACTTGCCGCTCATCGTCGATGCCGCGGCGGAAGAAGATCTGCATGTTTACTACCGCTCCGGCGCGGACCTGGTGATCTACAGCGGCGCGAAGGCGATCGAAGGCCCAACCAGCGGGCTGGTGATCGGCAAAACCCAGCACGTTGAGTGGGTCAAACGCCAGACGGCGGGCATTGGCCGTGCCATGAAGGTGGGTAAAGAGGGCATTCTTGGCCTGACCTGCGCCATCGAACACTATCTGACGGCCACCAAAGAGAGCGGCGCCGAGATGGTGGCGAAAATGACGCCGTTTATCGAGGCGCTCAACACCCTGAACGGTGTGACCGCGCGCGTGGTCTGGGACAGCGCCGGACGCGACATCGCCCGCACCGAGATTAAATTTGACGAAGCCACCACCGGCGTCGGCACGGGTGACCTGGTGGCGAAGCTGAAGCAGGGCGAATACGCCATTTACTTCCGTGGCTACAAGGCCAACGAAGGGATTATCGAAGCGGATGTGCGCAGCGTGAATGCTGATCAGCTGAACATCGTGTACCGCCGCATTAGCGAAGTGTTAGGACAGGAGAAAAACGCATGAAACTGACCCCCAACTTTTACCGTGACCGCGTCTGTCTGAACGTGCTGGCAGGGTCGAAAGCCAACGCCAGCGCCATCTACGAGGCGGCGGAAGGTCATGTGCTGGTGGGCGTGCTCTCCAAAAATTACCCGGACGTGGCCAGCGCGGTAGCGGATATGCGCGAGTACGCGGCGCTGATTGATAACGCGCTCTCCGTTGGGCTGGGCGCGGGCGACCCGAACCAGTCGGCGATGGTGAGCGAGATCTCCCGTCAGGTGCAGCCGCAGCACGTCAACCAGGTCTTTACCGGCGTGGCTACCAGCCGCGCGCTGCTGGGGCAGAACGAGTCCGTGGTCAACGGTCTGGTCTCCCCGACCGGCACCGTCGGGATGGTTAAAATCTCCACCGGCCCGCTGAGCAGCGCAGCGCCGGACGGCATCGTGCCGGTTGAAACGGCGATTGCCCTGCTGAAAGATTTCGGCGGCAGCTCTATCAAATACTTCCCGATGGGCGGCCTGAAGTGCCGTGACGAGTACAAAGCGGTGGCGGAAGCCTGCGCCCGTCACGACTTCTGGCTGGAGCCGACCGGAGGTATCGATCTGGAAAACTATGAGGAGATCCTGCAGATCGCCCTCGACGCGGGCGTGAGCAAAATCATCCCGCATATCTACAGCTCGATTATCGACAAAGCCAGCGGTGATACGCGTCCGGAAGATGTGCGTATCCTGCTGGCGATGACGAAGAAGCTGGTGAAGTAGAACTCACATCTATACAGGAGCCACCATGCACACCCGTACCTTGCTTGTCGCTTCACTCTCGATGCTCGCCACCGCCGCTGTCGCCCAGACGCAATATGCCTGGGTGGGTACCTATAATCCGAACGGTGAAGGGTTGTACCGTTTTACTGTTAACCCGCAAACCGGCGCGCTGAACGATAAAACGCTGGTGAGCAAACTGCCGAATGCGGCGCAGTTGACCCTTTCACAGGACGGCAAAACGCTGTATCTGGCAAGTGAAGTGGAGCAGGGCGTGGTGCAGGCGCTGCGCGTCGGCGATAACGGTGAGCTGAGCGAGCTCAATCAGGTGGCCTCCGGCGGTGCCGGGCCGGTGTACCTCTCCCTGACGCCGAACGGCCAGCATCTGCTGGTGGCGAACTATGTCAGCGGCTCAATTGCCGTTTTACCCGTCAACGCAGACGGCAGCCTGGGTGAAGCCACGGACAAACATCAGGATCAAGGCGAACCGGGCGCGGTGAAGCCCGAAGCTGCTGCGGAGGGCAGTTTCGCGATCAGCGATCATAACGGCCCCCATGCGCACATGATCGCCGCCGATCCGAGCGGGAAATACGTGTTTTCCACCGATCTTGGGCTGGATCGCATCTATCAGTACCGTTTTGACGATCGGACAGGAAAGCTGACGCCGAACGATCCACCCTTTATCAGCGCCTCCTCGAAAGGCGCCGGGCCGCGCCACTTTGTCTTTACGCCGAAGGGCGATGCCCTGTGGCTGATTAACGAAGAGGCGTCTACGCTCACCCGGTATACCGTGAACGCCAACGGCACCCTGAAAGAGGATAAAACGGTTTCTGCCCTGCCGGAAGGTTACAAAGGCACCAGCTTTGCTGCCGGGCTCGCATTAAGCGCCGATGGCAGGCAGCTGTACGTGGCTAACCGTTTGCATAACAGCATCGGGCACTTTACCGTAACAGCAGAGGGCACGCTGACGCATCAGGATGACGTGTGGACGCGTGGTGATTATCCCCGCACCCTGACGCTCGATAAGCAGGGACGCTGGCTGTACGTCATGAACCAGCGCAGCGACAACATTACCCGTTTCCGCGTGGCGCAGGACGGGAAATTGAGCTTCGAACCGGACTATACCCCGGTCGGCAGCCCATCCCAGATGGTCATTTCACCTTAAGCTGTTAGAGGACAACGACGTGCGATTTCCGAACCAACGTTTAGCGCAACTTTTCGATCTGTTGCAAAACGAGACGCTGCCGCAGGACGAGCTGGCGCAGCGGCTGTCGGTCTCCACGCGAACCGTCCGTGCGGATATCACCGCCCTGAACGCGCTGCTGGCCAGCCACGGCGCGCAGTTTATCCTGAGCCGGGGCAACGGCTACCAGCTCAAAATTGAGGATGCCGAGCGCTATCAGCAGCTTCAGGCATCCCACCCGCGCGCGCTGCGTATCCCACGGACCGGGCCGGAGCGCGTGCACTATCTGGTGGTGCGTTTTCTCACCTCGGCGTTTTCGCTTAAGCTCGAGGATCTGGCGGACGAGTGGTTCGTCAGCCGCGCCACGCTGCAAAGCGACATGGCGGAGGTACGCGAGTGGTTTCATCGTTACAATCTGACGCTGGAAACCCGTCCGCGCCATGGGATGAAGCTGTTTGGCAGCGAGATGTCGACCCGCGCGTGCCTGACCGATCTGCTCTGGGAGCTGGCGCAGCAGGACAGCCTGAACCCGCTGGTGACCGACGTGGCGCTGAATGCGGGCGTGGCGGAGCGGATGGTGCCGGTGCTGCACGACGCCTTGACGCGTCACCACATTCGCCTGACTGATGAAGGCGAGCTGTTCCTGCGCCTGTACTGCGCGGTGTCGGTACGTCGCATCAGCGAAGGTTATCCGCTGCCGGAATTCCATGCCGAAGACGTGGAAGAGAACGTGCGCGAGGCGGCGAAGGATATCGCGGTGACCATCCAGCAGCTGGCGGGCAAAACGCTTTCGCCGTCGGAGGAGAGCTGGCTGTGCGTGCACATTGCGGCGCGGCAGATCCAGGAGATCGCGCCCAGCGCGATTAATGCCGATGACGATGAAGCGCTGGTCAACTACATCCTGCGCTACATCAACACCCACTATAACTACAACCTGCTTAGTGACGCGCAGCTGCACGCGGATCTGCTGACGCATATTAAAACCATGATCACCCGCGTGCGGTATCAAATCATGATCCCCAATCCGCTGCTGGATAACATCAAGCAGCACTACCCGATGGCGTGGGACATGACGCTGGCCGCGGTGTCGAGCTGGGGCAAATACACGCCGTATGTGATCAGCGAAAACGAGATTGGTTTCCTGGTACTGCATATTGGCGTCGGGCTGGAGCGCCACTACAACATTGGCTACCAGCGTCAGCCGCGCGTGCTGCTGGTATGCGACGCCGGTAACGCGATGGTGCGCATGATTGAGGCGGTGCTGCAGCGTAAATACCCGCAGATTGAGGTGACGCGCACGCTCACCCTGCGCGAGTACGAGTTGGCGGAATCGATTGGCGAAGACTTTGTGATCGCCACCGCCCGCGTCAGCGAAAAGTCAAAACCGGTGGTGATGATCGCCCCGTTCCCGACCGACTATCAGTTAGAACAGATTGGCAAACTGGTGCTGGTGGACCGCACCCGCCCGTGGATGCTGGATAAATACTTCGACGCGGCCCACTTCCGCATTATCGACAAGCCGATCGATCAGCAGACGCTGTTCCGCGAGCTGTGTGAACAGCTTGAGGCCGAAGGCTTTGTTGGCGCGGAGTTTCTGGATTCGGTTGTTGAGCGTGAAGCTATCGTCAGTACCATGCTCGGCGACGGCATCGCGCTGCCGCACTCCCTCGGCCTGCTGGCGCAGAAAACGGTGGTCTACACCGTGCTGGCCCCGCACGGCGTGCAGTGGGGCGACGAAACCGCGCACGTCATCTTCCTGCTTGCCATCAGCAAAAGCGAATACGAAGAGGCGATGGCGATTTACGATATCTTCGTCACCTTCCTGCGCGAGCGGGCGATGTCACGGCTCTGTAGCTGCGAGGATTTTGCCGGGTTTAAGGCGGTGGCGATGGAGAGTTTGAGTCGTTTTTGAGATAAGGGCGGATGGATAACATCCGCCTTTGATCAACGCAAATGATGCACAACCTGGTTGCTGCTGCCGCGCCAGATGAGCGCCGGGTCTTTTAAATCCTGCACGAACTTGCCGTCGACCAGCACGTTAATCAGATCCACGACTTCCATCTGCTGCGCATTCAGCTCATCCAGCTTGTAGCCTGTCCAGACCCAGATATCTTTTCCCGAGCACTCGCGGCGAATGCGCTTCACCAGCTTCAAAATATCCGGCACGTTTTGCGGATGCAGCGGATCGCCGCCGGAGAGCGAAATTCCCTGGCGGTGAATGCGCGTGTCGTTCAGGTCGCTGATGATTTTATCTTCCATCTCCGCGGTGAACGGCATGCCGGAATTCAGGCGCCAGGTGCTTTTGTTGTAGCAGCCGGGGCATTCGTGGACGCAGCCTGAGACGAACAGGGTGCAGCGGGTGCCGGGGCCGTTGACGATGTCGACGGGGTAGTACTGGTGATAGTTCATCGCGAATAACCACGCCGGGTGGCGCTGCGCTTACCCGGCCTACAAAAGAGAGCGGTCCGTAGGCCCGGTAAGCGCAGCGCCACCGGGCATTAACGTGGCAGCGGATTAACCGAGCTGTCCATTCCCCAGATGCTTCACGCGGCGCTTCACCTCTTCCTGTTTGCCAGCGTTAAACGGACGTGCGTCCGGGCTGCCGAGGTAGCCGCATACGCGACGAGTCACGGAGACGCGGGCCGCGTCGTGGTTGCCGCATTTCGGGCAGGTAAAGCCTTTGCTCGTACACTCGAACTCACCGGTAAAGCCGCATTCGTAGCACTCGTCGATAGGCGTGTTGGTCCCGTAATACGGCACGTGCTGGTAGCTGTAATCCCACACGTCCTCCAGCGCCTTCAGGTTGTGCTGAATGTTCGGATACTCGCCGTAACAGATGAAGCCGCCGCTGGCGATCGGCGGATACGCCGCTTCGAAGTCGATCTTGTCGTACGGGTTGACCTTCTTCTCGACATCGAGGTGGAAGCTGTTGGTGTAGTACCCTTTGTCGGTCACGCCTTCCACAATCCCGAACTCGGCGGTGTCCAGACGGCAGAAGCGGTCGCACAGGTTCTCGCTTGGGGTGCTATACAGGCTGAACCCGTAGCCGGTTTCCTCTTTCCACTGGTCTACCGCGTCGCGCAGGCGCTGAACGATGGCGATGCCTTTCTCACGCAGGGCTTCGCTGTCGTACATGTGTGTATCGCCAAACAGCGCGTTGATGGTTTCGTGAATGCCGATGTAGCCCAGCGAAATCGACGCGCGACCGTTTTTGAAGATCTCAGACACGTCATCGTCCGCCTTCAGGCGCACGCCGCAGGCCCCTTCCATATAGAGGATCGGCGCGACGCGGGCTTTGACCCCTTCCAGACGGGCAATACGGGTCATCAGCGCCTTACGCGCCAGCTGCAGGCGCTCGTCCAACAGCGCCCAGAAGGCGTCTTCATTGCCTTTCGCTTCCAGTGCGATGCGCGGCAGGTTGAGGCTGATCACGCCGAGGTTGTTGCGCCCGTCGTGGATCTGCTCGCCGTTTTCATCCTCGTACACGCCGAGGAAGCTGCGGCAGCCCATTGGCGTTTTAAACGAACCGGTGACCTTCACCACCTGATCGTAGTTCAGGATGTCCGGATACATGCGCTTGCTCGCGCACTCCAGCGCCAGCTGTTTGATATCGTAGTTTGGATCGCCAAACTTGTGGTTCAGGCCGTCGCTGATCGCGAACACCAGTTTCGGGAACACCGCGGTTTTGCGGTTTTTGCCAAGGCCGGAAATACGGTTGCGCAGAATGGACTGCTGGATCAGACGCGATTCCCAGCTGGTGCCCAGGCCAAAGCCGAAGGTCACAAACGGCGTCTGGCCGTTGGCGGTGTGTAGCGTGTTTACCTCATATTCCAGCGACTGGAAGGCGTCGTAGCACTCTTTTTCGGTGCGGGAGTGCGCGTAGCCGTCAGCGTCCGGAATGTGCCACTCGTCAGCCGTTTTACGGTGCTTGTTGAAGCTTGCCGTGACAAACGGAGCCAGCACTTCATCAATACGGTTAATGGTGGTGCCGCCATAAATATGGCTGGCGACCTGGGCGATAATCTGCGCCGTGACCGCGGTGGCCGTGGAGATTGACTTAGGCGGTTCAATCTCGGCGTTGCCCATTTTAAAACCGTGGGTCAGCATGCCTTTCAGGTCGATCAGCATGCAGTTGAACATCGGGAAGAACGGCGAATAGTCGAGATCGTGGTAGTGAATTTCGCCGCGCTCGTGCGCCGAAACCACGTCGCGCGGCAGCAGATGCTGGCGGGCATAGTGTTTGGCGACGATACCGGCCAGCAGATCGCGCTGGGTGGGGATTACTTTACTGTCTTTGTTGGCGTTTTCATTGAGCAGCGCAGAGTTGGTCTGCTCCACCAGACCACGGATCTCCTGGTTCAGACGACCGCGCTTCTCGCGCTGCACGTCGCGATCGTGGCGGTACTCAATATAGGCGCGCGCCAGCTGCTTGTAAGGTCCTGCCATCAGCTGGTTCTCAACCGCGGTCTGGATTTCGTTGATATCGACCTGGCTGCGTTCATTCATCTGGCTGCTAACGACTTCTGCGACGGTGGCGCAGTAATCTGCGTCATCGACTCCCGCTGCTTTAGCTGCACGCAGAATGGCTTCCTGGATGCGCTCTGATTTAAACGGCACTTTACAGCCATCACGTTTCATCACATGCGGTGTCATGATCACTCCATTTTTAAAAACAGGTTATCCACAGAGGTGGAGAAGTATTCACCGGACGCATTTCCCGCCAGGCCAAAGACTTCCCGCGTTCCCAGCTCGTGTTATCCACAATTCCGGCCAGCGTAAGCGCCGTCTTGTTGTTGGAATAGTAGACGATAAATACAAGATGTTGGGTCGGCGTGCATTTTAAGTGCTACATATAGTGATTTGCATCAAACATGTTTGCGATTTATTTGATTCAGAACAAAGTAAAAAGACGAGAGTACAAACGACGGGCGCTTCAGAGATTGTAAAGGTGGAAGAGAAAAATCTGATTAATTATTCAACAAAAACAGTAAAGTAAGCCGGGTGCAGGGCTGCACCCGGCAGGACGGTTACTGCTGCAACCACCAGACGGCTTCAAACGGACGCAGCGACGTCGTTTGCGGTGTCGGGTAGTTACTCATCAACACCTGCAACTTACCGCTGAGAAGGTCTGTCTGCCATTCCTGTGGCGTATTACTCAGGTTCGCTGCAACGATCAGGGTCTGTCCCTGCCACTGGCGACGGTAGCACCACAGAGAAGGGTGTTCCGGCAGGAGATCCTCATAATCCCCCCACGTCAGCACCGGCAGGGTTTTGCGCAGGCTAATCAGCGACTGATAGGTATAGAAGACGGAATCCGCATCGTCGAGCGCCGCGCGGGCGTTCACGGTTTCGTAGTTATCGCAGACGCCAATCCACGGTTCACCCTCGCTAAAGCCCGCATTGTGCGACGCGTCCCACTGCATTGGCGTGCGGCCATTATCCCGGGACTTACTCGCCAGAATCGCCAGTAATTCATCCGGATCGCGACCACAGGCGCGCAGTTCGGCGAACATGTTCAGGCTTTCCACGTCGCGGTAATCGGTGATGCGGCTGAAGTGCGGGTTCGTCATCCCCAGCTCTTCGCCCTGATAGATATACGGCGTGCCCTGCATACCGTGCAGCACCATGCCGAGCATTTTCGCGGCGTGAACCCGGTATTCTCCTTCGTCACCGAAGCGCGACACGATGCGCGGCTGGTCGTGGTTACACCAGAACAGGGCGTTCCAGGCTTTGTTATGCATCCCCTGCTGCCAGTGGCGGAAGAGGGTTTTCAGCGCCACGAAGTCCGGCTTCGCCTTCGTCCACTTTTCGCCGCCGGGATAGTCCACCTTCAGGTGGTGGAAGTTAAAGGTCATCGACAGCTCGCGGCCATCGAGAGAAGCATACTGCTGGCAGTTTTCCAGCGAAGTCGAGGACATCTCGCCTACCGTCATCAGGTTGCGCGGGGTAAAGACGTCGCGGCTCATCTCCTGCAGATATTCATGGATGCGCGGCCCGTCAGTGTAGAAGCGGCGACCGTCACCCGTCTCGTCATTCGGGAAATCCTGATCTTTCGAAATCAGGTTAATGACATCGAGGCGCAAGCCGTCGACGCCGCGGTCGGCCCAGAACTCGCACACCTTTTTCAGCTCGGCGCGCACCGCCGGATTTTCCCAGTTGAGGTCCGCCTGCTCCGGCGCGAACAGGTGCAGGTAATACTGCTCGCTCTCCGCGTGCCAGCGCCAGGCGTTGCCGCCAAACTTGGAGCGCCAGTTGTTGGGCAACTGCTCAGGCGTGCCGTCGCGCCAGATGTAGAACTGGCGGTACGGGCTCGCTTTGTTCAGCGATTCCCGGAACCAGGGGTGCTGGGTTGAGGTGTGGTTGAACACCATATCCAGCACGATGCGAATGCCGCGCTGGTGCGCCTCGGCGACCAGTTCGTCGAAATCATCCAGCGTGCCGTACGCCGGGTCGATGGCGGTGTAATTCGCCACGTCGTAGCCATTATCCACCTGCGGGGAGATATAAAACGGCGTCAGCCAGATGGCGTCGATGCCGAGGGTTTTCAGGTAGTCCAGACGCTGCGTCACGCCGCGTAAATCGCCGGTGCCGCTGCCGGTGGTGTCCTGGAAACTCTTGGGGTAAATCTGGTAGATAACGCCGTTTTGCCACCAGTGAGGAAGGGTATTCATAGTGTGTTCCTGCAAATGCGAAGGGGCGCAACTGCGCCCCGAAAGAGAAAGTTAAACAATCTGCAGCGAGCCCTGACGGAACTTACGCTGATAAACCACGGTAGTCAGCGCCATTGGGACGATAATCGCGATGGCCATTGCCAGGGCGAACACCTGCCAGTAAGCGGGCTGGATGGAGAGGATGCCCGGCAGGCCGCCGACGCCAATCCCGTTTGCCATTACGCCGTTCAGTCCGCACACCAGGCCCGCCAGACCGGAACCGATCATCGCGCAGAGCATCGGGAAGCGGTATTTCAGGTTGATACCGTACATCGCCGGTTCGGTGACGCCGAGGTAGGCGGAGATGGCCGCCGGAACGGAGATCTCGCGTTCGTTGTGCTTGCGGCTGACGATGATGATGCCGGTCACCGCGGACGCCTGAGCAATGTTAGACAGGGCGATAATCGGCCAGACCGGCGTGCCGCCGAGGCTCTGGATCATCTGCATATCAATGGCCAGCGTGGTCTGGTGCACGCCGGTGATCACCAGCGGGGCGTACAGGAAGCCAAACAGCGCAGCGCCAATCGGGGCGAAGCTACCGGTCATCAGGTGACGCACCGCGAAGGCAACGCCGTCGCCAATCATGCGGCCAAACGGACCGATAAAGGCATGCGCCAGGAAGACCGCCAGAATCAGCGAGCACACCGGCACCACCACCAGATAAAGGTAATCCGGCACGATGCGCTTCAGTCGGGTTTCAATAAAGCCCAGCGCCAGCCCCGCCAGCAGGGCCGGAATGACCTGCGCCTGATAGCCCACTTTGGCGATGGTAAACAGGCCGAAGTTCCACACCTCAGGCACCTGCTGACCAAGTAAGTAAGCGTTCATTAACTGCGGAGAGACCAGCGTGACGCCGAGTACGATACCGAGGATCGGCGTACCGCCCATCTTGCGCACCGCGGACCAGCAGATCCCGACCGGCAGATAGAAGAAGATCGCCTCGCCAATCAGCCACAGGAAGTCGTACACGGTTTTCAGCGCCGGGTACATCTGCGCCAGGGTTTTGCCGTCGCTCATCGGCACGTCGCCGATGACGTTACGGAAACCTAAGATCAAGCCTCCGCTGATCAGCGCTGGCAGCAGCGGGAAGAAGATCTCCGCAAAGTGGGAAATCAGCTGCTCGTGCCACTTCATGTTCTGGCGTGCGGCCTTCTTCGCCTGCTCTTTATCGGCGGAGGAGTGCCCGGTCGTTGCCAGCAGAGCCTGATAGTAATCGCCCACTTCGGTACCAATCACGACCTGGAACTGACCGGCGTTGGTGAAGCAGCCTTTAACCATGGAGAGTTCTTCAATGGCCTTCGGGTTAGCTTTGGCCGGATCGTTCAGCACGAAGCGCAGGCGGGTAATGCAATGGCTGACGGTAGCGATGTTTTCGCGGCCGCCGACCAGGACGATCAACTGATCGATATCTGCTTGTTTGACTTTACTCATCATGAAACCTCATGACAGATGGTGAGGGGTGTAATGACCTGAGCGCAAGCCTACTCCTTCAGCGTGACGGCGGAAATGGGAACGTTCCCGAAATCAGGCGAAGATCACAATAAACCGTTGAGCGGGGGTTAAGAAAGGTGGGCTGGAATAACGATCTGACGCGGCTCAGCGCGCCCGTTGATCTGCTCGATCAGCTGCGCGGCGGCCTGTCTGCCGGACTCGGCATAACCCGGGTCGACGGTAATAATTTCCGGGTGCAAAAACTTCATCAGCGGCGTGCTGCCGACGCTCGCCACCTGCAGGTTATCGATACGCTGCTCCTGCAGATATTTACTCGCGCCCAGCGCCAGCGTATCCGTGGCGCACACCAGCGCGGTGGTTTGCGGCGTCAGGACGCTGGCGACCTGCTCGTAGCCCTGCTTCATGCCCAGTCCCGGCAGGGAGGCCACGGCGGAGAGGTTGTGCTTTTTGCAAAAGGCCAGATAGGCCTCATGGCGGCGCTTGCCGGTGGTGACGTCCGCGTGCGGTACGCCGAGGAAGCTGATGTGGCGATGGCCTTCGTCAAACAGGCGCTGCATCAGGGTGATAATCGCACCCTCGTCGTCATAGCAGACGGAGGCAAAACCGTGGGCATCGCGCGCCAGCAGCACCAGCGACGGCTGCCAGGGTTTTAGCATCTCGTCTTTGATGCCGGTAAAGCCGAACAGCACCACGCCGTCAATGTTGCGCCGCTGGAGCATACCCAGATGTTCTTCCACCAGCTGTGGCGAGAACTGGCTCTCCATCATGATCGGGTCATATCCCTGCTCATAGAAGGCGGGCAGCATGGTCTGCACGGCAAGGTTTTCAGACAGAGAATCCAGGCGCGAGACAATGATGGCGACCACTTTGTCACTCTGTCCGCGCATGGCGCGCGCGGAGCGGGAAGGGGAAAAACCGTGCTGATTCATGACCGCCTCAACGCGCTCGCGGGTGCGTTCGCTGACGCCGCTTTCGTTGTTCAGCACGCGTGAGACGGTTGATTTCCCCACGCCGCTTAAACGCGCGATGTCTTTAATCGTAAGGCGGTTCTGCATGCTGTATTCCCTGTAACAACGACAAAATGGTCAATTGAGCCTAATGCTATAGCGCGATTTCGCTATGGGCAAAGTCTGGTTTACGTTCGGTTTATTTGCAGGGGGGTATAATACCGCCCGAATCGTCACAAAGGGTACGCTTAAATCCTTATACTGCGCGGCGACACCCTACTTTTTACTTACCGGAGGCTTCATGGATCCCGATCCCACACCTCTCCTGAACGGGAGAATGCGTTCTTTCCGGTAAGCCAGCCTGTTGCTGACTCACCGGTGATGTGAGGCAGCAACGTCCCAAACGTTCCTGCTTGAAAAATTGAGTGCCTCTCAGGTACGGCTTTGCCACGCCTGAAGGAAAAGCTGCGTCCGCGTTTGCGGATGCGGAGGAATGACTATGTTTAAAAATATCACCCGGCAGCTGCAGGCCCTGCTGAGCCGCCACCTGCCACACCGTCTTGTTCAGCGCGACCCGCTGCCCAATGCCAAAAACATGGCGGGGGCGGCGATCCCCGCGTCCCTGACCGAACGCTGCCTGAACGTGGCGGCGATGGATGAAAACGAAGTCTGGCGCGCCTTTGGCGGGCACCCGGAAGGGCTGAACGCGGCAGAAGTGGAAAAAATCCGCGCCGTGCATGGCGATAACCTCATTCCGGCGCAAAAGCCGTCTCCGTGGTGGGTGCATCTGTGGCTCTGCTACCGCAACCCGTTCAACCTGCTGCTGACCGTGCTTGGCCTCATCTCCTATGCGACGGAAGATCTGTTTGCCGCAGGGGTGATTGCCCTGATGGTGGGCATCTCCACGCTGCTGAACTTCATTCAGGAGGCCCGCTCCACCAAAGCGGCGGACGCCCTGAAGGCGATGGTCAGCAACACCGCGACCGTCTCGCGCGTGATCAACGATCTCGGCGAAAACGCCTGGGTGGAATTGCCTATCGACCAGCTGGTGCCGGGGGATCTGGTTAAGCTGGCCGCGGGGGACATGATCCCGGCGGATTTACGCATCATCCAGGCACGCGATCTGTTTGTGGCGCAGGCTTCCCTGACCGGCGAATCCCTGCCCGTTGAAAAGGTGGCGCGCAGCCGCGACCCGCAGCAGATGAACCCGCTCGAATGCGACACCCTGTGCTTTATGGGCACCACGGTCGTCAGCGGCACCGCGCAGGCGATAGTCACCGCCACCGGGGGCAACACCTGGTTTGGTCAGCTTGCCGGGCGCGTCAGCGAGCAGGAGAGCGAGCCGAATGCTTTCCAGAAGGGAATTGGCCGCGTCAGCATGCTGCTGATCCGCTTTATGATGGTGATGACGCCGATCGTGCTGCTGATCAACGGCTACACCAAAGGCGACTGGTGGGAAGCGGCGCTGTTTGCGCTCTCCGTGGCCGTCGGCTTAACGCCGGAAATGCTGCCGATGATTGTCACCTCTACGCTGGCGCGCGGGGCGGTGAAGCTCTCTAAACAGAAGGTGATCGTCAAACACCTCGACGCCATTCAAAACTTTGGCGCGATGGACATTCTCTGCACCGATAAAACCGGCACCCTGACGCAGGACAAAATCGTGCTGGAGAACCACACTGATATCTCCGGCAAAACCAGCGAGCGCGTGCTGCACAGCGCGTGGCTGAACAGCCATTATCAGACCGGGCTGAAAAACCTGCTCGACGTTGCGGTGCTGGAAGGGGTGGATGAAGAGTCCGCTCGCACGCTCTCCGGCCGCTGGCAGAAGGTGGATGAGATCCCGTTCGACTTCGAGCGCCGCCGCATGTCGGTGGTGGTGAGCGAGCAGACGGATGTGCATCAGCTGATCTGCAAAGGCGCGCTGCAGGAGATCCTGAACGTGTCGACGCAGGTACGCTATAACGGCGACATCGTGCCGCTGGACGACACCATGCTGCGCCGCATCAAGCGCGTCACCGACAACCTGAACCGTCAGGGGCTGCGCGTGGTGGCGGTGGCGAGCAAGTTCCTGCCGGCGCGCGAGGGGGACTATCAGCGTATCGACGAATCCGATCTGATCCTCGAAGGTTACATCGCCTTCCTCGATCCACCGAAAGAGACCACCGCACCGGCGCTCAAAGCGCTGAAGGCGAGCGGTATTACCGTGAAAATCCTCACCGGCGACAGCGAGCTGGTGGCGGCCAAAGTGTGCCACGAGGTGGGGCTGGACGCGGGCGATGTGGTGGTCGGGAGCGAGATTGAACATCTCTCCGATGACGAGCTGGCGAAGCTTGCCCAGCGCACCACGCTGTTTGCCCGCCTGACGCCGATGCACAAAGAGCGCATTGTCACCCTGCTTAAGCGCGAAGGGCACGTGGTGGGCTTTATGGGCGACGGCATCAACGATGCGCCCGCTCTGCGTGCGGCGGATATCGGTATCTCCGTAGACGGAGCGGTCGATATTGCCCGTGAAGCGGCGGATATCATTCTGCTGGAAAAGAGCCTGATGGTGCTGGAGGAGGGCGTCATCGAAGGGCGCCGTACCTTTGCCAATATGCTCAAGTACATCAAGATGACCGCCAGCTCCAACTTCGGTAACGTTTTTAGCGTGCTGGTGGCGAGCGCGTTTCTGCCGTTCCTGCCGATGCTGCCGCTGCACCTGCTGATCCAGAACCTGATGTACGACGTGTCTCAGGTGGCTATCCCGTTTGATAACGTGGACGACGAGCAGATCCAGAAGCCGCAGCACTGGAACCCGGCAGATCTTGGGCGCTTTATGCTGTTCTTTGGCCCGATCAGCTCTATCTTCGACATTCTGACCTTCTGCCTGATGTGGTTTGTGTTCCACGCCAACACCCCGGAACACCAGACGCTGTTCCAGTCCGGCTGGTTCGTGGTCGGGCTGCTGTCGCAGACGCTGATTGTGCATATGATCCGCACGCGCCGCATTCCGTTCATCCAGAGCCGTGCCGCATGGCCGCTGATTGTGATGACGGGAATTGTGATGGCGCTCGGCATCGCGCTGCCGTTCTCACCGCTGGCGAGCTACCTGCAGCTGCAGGCGTTGCCGCTGAGCTACTTCCCGTGGCTGGTGGCGATCCTCGCGGGTTACATGGTGCTGACGCAGATGGTGAAAGGGTTCTATGCGCGTCGGTATGGCTGGCAGTAACGGCAAGCCCGGTGGCGCTGCGCTTACCGGGCCTACGATCAGAACGTAGGCCGGGTAAGGCGAAGCCGCCACCCGGCACTAGCTTTCCTCCCAAATTCAACAACCTGTGATCTCCGTCGGCGCATTCGCTTGACGACAAATTGAGCGCATGTTAACAGAATGTTTTGCCTTTATTTGGCCCGTCAGATAAGGAACATTCATGTTACGGTACAGTCTCTTAACCGCCGGGCTGATGCTCGGCGCCTCTGCCTTTGCCGCCCCGGCAGGGGATCTCCCTTTAATGCCCTGGCCTGCGAAGGTCGAACGCCCGACGACACAGGGCGCGCTGGTGCTCAGCAACAACGTATCCATTAGCGTCAGCGGGGACGATCTCGGTGACGCCGTCAACCGCCTGCGCCAGCGCATCGCCCTGCAAACCGGCTGGACGCTGCAGCCGCAGGCTGAAAAGCCAGACAAACCGACCATCCGCATCGCGATTGCCAAAAAGGTGAAGCCGCAGCCTCTGCCGGACAGCGACGAAAGCTATAAGCTCACGGTGGATGCCAACGGCGTGAACATCTCTGCCAACACCCGTTTCGGTGCCTTGCGCGCCATGGAAACCCTGCTCCAGCTGATGCAGAACGGCGCGGAAAATACCTCTCTGCCGTGGGTGACCATTGAAGATTCGCCGCGTTTCCCGTGGCGCGGGCTGCTGCTCGATTCGGCACGTCACTTTATCCCGCTGCCGGATATCAAACGCCAGATCGACGGCATGGCTGCGGCGAAGCTCAACGTGCTGCACTGGCATTTGACCGACGACCAGGGCTGGCGCTTCAGCTCGAAGCGCTACCCTAAGCTGACGCAGCTTGCCAGCGACGGGCTGTTCTACACGCCTGAACAGATGCGTGAGGTGGTGCGTTACGCCGCCGAGCGCGGCATTCGCGTGGTGCCGGAGATCGACATGCCGGGCCACGCCTCGGCGATTGCCGTGGCCTACCCGGAGCTGATGAGCGCCCCGGGGCCGTACGCCATGGAACGCCACTGGGGCGTGCTGAAGCCGGTTCTCGATCCCACCAAAGAGGCGACTTACGCCTTTGCTGACGCGATGGTCAGCGAACTGGCGGCGATCTTCCCCGATCCGTATCTGCACATCGGCGGCGACGAAGTGGACGACAGCCAGTGGAAAGCGAACCCGGCCATCCAGCAGTTTATGCGCGACAACAGGCTGGCGGACAGCCACGCGCTGCAGGCTTACTTCAACCGCAAGCTGGAAACGATCCTTGAGAAGCATCACCGCCAGATGGTCGGCTGGGACGAGATCTACCATCCTGACCTGCCGAAAAGCATTCTGATCCAGTCCTGGCAGGGGCAGGACGCGCTGGGGCAGGTGGCGCAGAACGGCTACAAGGGCATTCTGTCGACCGGCTTTTATCTCGACCAGCCCCAGTCCACCGCCTATCACTACCGCAACGAGATCGTCCCGCAGGGGTTAAACGGCGTGGATGTGATAGCCGACACCGACAGCGTCCAGAGCTGGGCCTTCTCCATGCCGCGCCTGAAGGGCAAGCCGGTGGAGGGGAGCTTCACCCTGGTGAAAGGGGATGCCGGCTGGCGCGGGTTTATTGATTTTGCCGGGAAATCACGCCGTGCGGTGCAGAACATCGAGTGGCGCGATGACAGCCAGGTTACGTTTACCGTCGATACGTGGATGGGCGAAACGCGCCCGGTCGTCACCGTCGATAACGACAAACTCTCCGGCTATTTCCTTGTCGGGAATACGCGCTACCCGATTAGCGGCACGCGTCTGGACGACGTGCCGAAAGGCGTTCCGCCCGTCGTGCCAGACGTGGCGAACCAGGCCAACCTGCTCGGTGGCGAAGCGGCGCTGTGGGCGGAAAACGTGGTGGCGCCAGTGCTGGATATCCGCCTGTGGCCGCGTACGTTTGCGGTGGCAGAGCGGCTGTGGTCCGCGCAGGACGTCAACGATGTCGACAACATGTACACCCGCCTGCAGGCGATGGACAGCTGGTCGACGGTGTCGGTCGGGCTGCAGCAGCACACCCAGCAGCAGGTGCAGTTCACGCGCCTCGCCGGTAATGCCGACACCCTGCCGCTGCAGATCCTCGCTCAGGCCATTGAACCGGCGCAGTATTACACCCGTCAGCACCTGAAGTTCCAGGCCGGAAACTATCATCAGTTCGAGCCGCTCAACCGCTTCGCCGATGCGCTAAACGCCGAAAGCGCCACCGTGCGCCAGATGCACAAATGGGCGGACCGTCTGGTGAGCGATGCGGAAGACACGGAAAGCGCCGACGCCCTGCGTCACGTCTTTAACCGCTGGCAGAGCAACACCAGCGACGCGCTGGCCTTAAGCGAAAACAGCTATCAGCTGAAGGCAATGAAGCCGGTGATCCAGGAGGTGGATAAGCTCGCCTCCATTGGCCTGCGCCTGACGGATCTGGTGGCGCGTCAGGGCACGCTGGATGACAAGGAGATCGCCTCGATTCAGAGCGAGCTGGATAACGCGGCGAAGGTGCAGGACGAAGTGGTGATTGCGGCGGTCTATCCGCTGGAGACACTGCTTCGCGCTACGCGGAATCAGTAGCAAAAACGCCCGGTGGCGCTACGCTTACCGGGCCTACGTGACGTGTAGGCCCGGCAAACGCAGTGCCGCCGGGCGTAAAGGCAACTCAGTTCTTCAACACCCACGCCTCTTTCCAGTGTGTGCCGACGCCCGGCTCATACTGGTTGGCATACGGGCTGTACTGCACGCAGTAGCCGCTGTACGGGAATGGCTTACATTCGTAGGTCTTACCGTCTTTAGGCTGCAGCACCACGGTACCGGCCTGGTAAGAGGCGATATTGTCCGGGAAGATAAAGTCGTGTTGCCCGGTGCTATCCGCAGCGGCATCGCTCTCCAGCATCAGGTTCAGGACGTCCTGGGCGAACAGCGTGCCGTCTTTATTGGTCGCGTAGTATTTCAGGATATGGTGGCCCGCGGTCACGTCATTCAGCGTCATGGTCACGTCCTGGCTGGCGTTATTCATGTCCTGCTTCAGATAACCTTTTTCCGCACCGCTGTGGTTCATCACGTGCGCTTCAAAATTCACGTTACCGTGGGTATTCACGTGGAAGGTCACGGTCGCATGGCCATGTTCAATTTTGCTGTATTGCAGACCGGAAACGGCGATGGTCTCGCTCACCTGTGCCTTCTGCTCTTCATAAGAGATGGCAACGGACTGCAGCGTGCTGCCGTCTTTCACGAAGACGCTGTTCGCGCCGTGAACCGGACTGATTTCACCCGCTTCGTCTTTCACGCCGACGCGCACGTCGTGCTGCGCGGTGTTGATCTTCTGCGCCAGATCGTAAGACCACTGGTTAGCATCGCCTTGTTCAGCAGAGCCGATGGTCATCTCGGTACGCATGGCGGTCACTTCACCGCTGGCGTCGAAGAAGCGTGCAATCACCTTATCGCCCGCGTTCAGATTGTTACCGGCTATCTGGCCGCTCAGGGTTTTGCTCCATTCGGATACGATGGCAGGCGTTTCGTCCGGCGTGACGTCGCCGCCATTTCCGAAATCAACGTCAATTGCCTGATAGAAGCTATTTGAGGTATCCGCAATTTCCCACACGCCGTAAATAACCTGATAGCCCGTACGCTCGGGGACATTACAGGTCATGGATTTTGTCATGGCCGGTGCCTGACCATTTCCGTTAATGGTACAGAACGGCGTTAATTCAAACTGGTCGCGGGTCAGGGGTTTATTGGGATCCCAGTTTTGTTTGGTGATGTAATAGCGCCAGTTGGTGGTTTTATGCGGGGCGGTATGGTGCCAGACAAACTGATGCGGGCCGGGGGTCATGGGGTTTTTAGTCCACGCGTTCAGGCTCTGCTTATCCAACTGAGAATATTGCGAGATACCGGCGCTGGCGAGGTGCCCGTCCGCGGGCTCAGCCCCTGTCGGGAAACCGGAGGTTTTTTCTACGCTTTGTGGTTCGTACTGAACGGAGCCGCAGTCAATATTCTGCCCGAGCTTACACATATAAGCGCGACTGGCGGGGGATTCTATATATCCATGTGCAAGTGCTGAAGACGCAACCGTTAATGTGGCAACGGCCAGCGCAATTTTAGAGAGCTTCATTTTTCGTCCATTAATTAGAATATAACAAGGCAGCGTCAGTCTATTAATGGACAGCACAGGACGTCATTCAGTAACGGGAGTAAAAATGGTCGAAATAAAAAAGGCAGCCTCAGCTGCCCTCTAAATATTGAAATGCATTAACGACGAACGGCAATCGCTTCGATTTCAATTTTCACGTCTTTTGGCAGACGCGCCACTTCCACGCAGGAGCGCGCCGGGAAGGTGGCGTTATGCTCGGTGAAGAACGCTTCGTAGGTGGCATTAACGGTCGCGAAATCGTTCAGATCTTTCACGAACACGGTGGTTTTCACGATATCACCCACTTTCAGGCCGGCAGATTCAACGATAGCCTGCACGTTTTCCAGCGACTGACGCGCCTGCGCCGCGACATCTTCCGGCACCGCGCCGGTTTTTGGGTTTACGGGGATCTGACCTGAAGTGATGATCATGCTGCCCAGATCAACGCCCTGAACGTAAGGGCCGATAGCGGCTGGTGCATTTTCCGTCGCGAGTACTTTGCTCATGTTTTCTCCAGAATTACAGCGTTAAGAATGTTCCCGGCCATTATAACAGCCGGGATTTCATTACCAACCTCAATTAGTTGGCCAGCACCACATAATGAGAAAACTCTTTTTCGCAGTATTTGCATTTGAGCGCGATGTCATCGGCGCGTTTTTTCACTGCAAAGCTGGAGGAAACCGGCTCAGCATGACTGATGCAGTTGCTGTTCGGGCAGACCAGCACGTTTTCGATGCGATCCGGCAGGCTCGGGCGGGATTTGCCGACCACTTCATACTCGTCGATGCGGTTGACGGTAGCGTCCGGCGCGTACAGCGACAGCTGGTTAACCTGCTCGTCGGTCAGGAAGGTGTTCTCGATTTTAATCAGGTCCTTGCGGCCCATCTCGCCCGACGGCAGGTTCAGGCCGATGGTGATGCGCTGGTCGGTTTCGGTCAGTTTGAACAGCGTCAGCAGCTTAAAGCCCACCTGCGCAGGGATGTGGTCAATCACGGTGCCACGCTTGATGGCTTCAACCTGGAGTTTGTTATCGTGTGTCATGGTCGTCTCCCCTTACAGAGCTAATTCGCGATTCAGAACCAGTGCCAGTAACGCCTGGCGGGCGAAGATGCCGTTTCCGGCCTGCTGGAAGTACCAGGCGTGCGGCGTTTTATCCACGTCTGTGGTGATCTCATCGATGCGCGGCAGCGGGTGCAGAACCTTCATGTTGTCGCGCGCGCCTTCCAGGTCGCTGGCGCGCAGCACGAACTGCGCCTTCACGTTGGCGTATTCGGACGGATCCAGACGCTCTTTCTGCACGCGGGTCATGTACAGAATATCCACGTGGCTCATCACCTCTTCGATGCTGGCATGCAGGCTCCACGCAATGCCTTTCTCATCCAGCATGTCGAGGATGTACTGCGGCATTGCCAGCGCGTCCGGGGCGATGAAGTAGAAGCGGTTGCCGTTAAATTTCGCCAGCGCCTGGGTCAGGGAGTGTACGGTGCGGCCGTATTTCAGGTCGCCAACCATGGCGATATTCAGGTTCTCGAGCTTGCCCTGGGTCTCCTGAATGGTAAACAGATCCAGCAGGGTCTGCGTCGGGTGCTGGTTGGCACCGTCACCGGCGTTCAGTACCGGAATGCCGCCGGAAAACTCGGTTGCCAGACGCGCCGCGCCCTCCTGCGGATGACGCATCACAATCGCGTCAACGTAGGTGCCGATCACTGAAATGGTATCCGCCAGGGTCTCGCCTTTTTTACCCAGCGACGTGTTGCTGCTGTCCGAGAAGCCCACCACGCTCGCGCCCAGGCGGTGCATGGAGGTCTCAAAGGAGAGGCGGGTGCGGGTTGACGCTTCAAAGAAGCAGCTCGCAATCACCTTGTGCTTCAGCAGCTCCGGTTGCGGATTGGCCTTCAGTTTTGCCGCGGTTTCCAGAACCAGTTCCAGCTCTTCGCGGCTGAGGTCGTTTATGGAAATGATGTGTTTTTGATAAAGCGGATTCATGTTTATCTCCTGACGCCGGGCAAAAAAAAGCCCCTCAAATGAGGGGCTCTGGGAATAGGTTTAGCAACGGGAAGAAAAACGGCAGGCCAGCGTCTGATTTCAGACGCGGTAAGACGTTATGTCGTACACGCTTGACCATGCTTCCTCCCGGCAAATTGTCGGGCATTATACGCAGCTCGCTTTTCGGATCAAGCGATTTAATGCACGCTTTACTCAATGCAAACGGTTCTTTATGAATATTAATTCGTTCTGAGTAAATAATTAATTTGCTTATGCACCAGCGCGGTGCGCTTCACCACCCGGGGGGCGACCCAGACAATACTGCTGCCGGCCACCACGCCTAATATTTCCGGAAGCTGGTGATAATCCAGAATACGCGCCACCGCGCGGCCATATCCGGCGACGGTATGGACAAGGATAAACTCGCTATTATGCTCGACGCTCACCACCATTTCCGAAACGGTACGCGCGGCATCAGGGGCAGGGCGCAGTTGAGGATTCAACGAATAAATCTTTAGCCCTTTGGCATTTCGAATTTTTATGACTCCGAGCAACTTCAGCAATCGCGAAACGGTCGACTGGCTGATGCTGTCAAACCCTCTCTCCTGCAGGTCGCGGCGAATCTCTTCCTGCGAAAGATAACTCTTTTCGGCGATCAAACGCTGGCACACCGTGAGCTGCAGTTGTTCTTTGGGAGAGTACTCTTCGTAATCCATCATGTTTCCCATATCAGTTCCCGAAATAACCGGTGACACCGCACCGATCCGTAGGCCGGATAAGCGCAGCGCCATCCGGCAAATTACAACAACGCCCCCAGACTTAACGCCACCATAATCACCACCGTCAGGATCGCCAGCAGCGGCGCCACCCATTTCAGATAGCGCACGTAGGGCACCCGGGCGATAGCCAGCCCGCCCATGACCACCGCTGAGGTCGGCGTGACGAGGTTTACGATGCCGGAGGCCGACTGGTAAGCCGTGACCACCAGGTCGCGGTTGACGTTAGCGAAATCGGCAAGCGGTGCCATGATCGGCATCGTCAGAACGGCCAGGCCGGATGAAGAAGGCACAAGAAACGACAGCACGACCTCCAGCCAGTACATCACGTTGATGAACGCCACCGTGGACAACCCGCTGACCAGCCCTTCCGCGCTGTGCAAAATGGTGTGGGTAATCATGCCCTTATCCATGATGACTACGATACCGCGCGCGATGCCGATAATCAGCGCGACGCCCAGCAAATCTCGCGCGCCGTTGATAAACGTCGACGTCAGCTCCTCTTCGCTCATGCGGGCGATCAGGCCGACGAGAATCGCGCTGGCGAGAAATACTGCGGAGATCTCCGCCATCCACCAGCCCAGCACCGCCACGCCGTAAATCATCACCGCGAAGGCGAGGGCAAAAATCACCAGGATGATTTTGCGCACAGGGGTGAATTCCAGCGACTGTTCACCCTTGTTGCCGAGGAAATGGGCGAGGTTCTCTTCCTGCTTGTCTGCAACGATCGACTGCGAGGGATCCTTGCGCACCTTGCGGGCGTAGCGCATCACCCACGCCACGCAGATGATCCAGCCGATGACCAGCAGCGCCACGCGCAGGGCGATGCCGTTAGTAAAGGGGATCCCGGCGGCGTTGGCGGCGATGACCGTGGCAAACGGGTTAATGGTGGAACCCAGCGTGCCGATCCCCGCGCCGAGCAGCACGGTGGAGGCGGCGACAACCGGATCGAACCGGGCGGCCAGCATCACCGGCACCAGCAGGGTGTAGAACGGCAGCGACTCTTCGGCCATGCCGTAAATGGTGCCGCCTGCGGCGAACAGCGCCATCAGGATCGGGATCATCCACTCCTCGCGTCCGCGCAGCCGGGTGGTGACGCGCTCGATCCCGGCGTCAATCGCCCCGGTTTTGGTGACGATCCCGAGAAATCCCCCGATGATCAGGATAAACAGCGCCACGTCGATCGCCCCGGCCTGGCCGGAAACCGGATCGTACAGCCCGGCGATGGGCGCCATCAGGACGGAAACCAGCCCCTGCGGATGTGCCGCCACGTGCGCGTAGGTTCCGGCAATCGGGACTTCTTTACCGAGGGTATCGTTCATCGCCATCTGGTACTGACCGGCGGGAACGACCCAGCTCAGCGCCGCCACAACGGCAATCAGAAAAAAGAGAATGGTGTAAGCGGAGGGAAACTTAAACTTGCCCATGATGTTCTCCTTAAACCCGGCGCACCCGCGGCGCGCCGGGCGGTGATTAGTCGCCGAGTGTCGCCACCATGACCGCTTTAATGGTGTGCATGCGGTTCTCTGCTTCGTCGAAGACGATGGAGTTCGGTGATTCGAAGACCTCTTCCGTCACCTCCAGTCCCTTCAGCCCGTACGCCATCTCGATCTCGCGGCCCACTTTGGTGTGCTCGTTGTGGAACGCCGGCAGGCAGTGCATGAACTTGACGTTCGGGTTGCCGGTGGCCTTCATCACCTGGGCGTTAATCTGATACGGCTTCATCAGGCTGACGCGCTCGGCCCAGGCTTCCTTCGGCTCGCCCATGGAGACCCACACGTCGGTGTAGAGGAAATCGGTCCCCTGCACGCCTTCTTCCACGTCGTCGGTGAGGGTGATGCGCGCGCCCGTCTCTTTCGCGATGGCGCGGCACTGCTCAACCAGCCCCGCTTCCGGCCAGAAGGATTTCGGCGCGACGAGGCGGATATCCATCCCCATCTTGGCCGCGCCGACCATCAGGGAGTTGCCCATGTTGTTGCGCGCGTCGCCGAGATAGGCAAAGCTCAGCTCCGGCAGGGTTTTGCCCGGCGAGTGCTCCAGCATGGTCATCAGGTCGGCGAGGATTTGCGTTGGGTGGAACTCGTCGGTCAGGCCGTTCCACACCGGCACGCCTGCGTACTCGCCCAGCTCTTCGACGATGGCCTGACCATAGCCGCGGTATTCGATGCCGTCGTACATGCGGCCCAGCACGCGGGCGGTGTCTTTCATCGACTCTTTATGGCCAATCTGCGATCCGCTTGGGCCGAGGTAGGTCACTTGCGCGCCCTGGTCGAACGCGCCCACTTCGAAGGCGCAGCGGGTACGGGTGGAGGTTTTTTCAAAGATCAGGGCGATGTTTTTCCCGACCAGGGTTTGCTTCTCGCGCCCGGCTTTTTTGGCGGCCTTGAGCTCAATGGCGAGGTCAATCAGGTACTGGATCTCCGCCGGGGTGTAGTCGAGCAGTTTCAGGAAGTTGCGGTTTTTCAGGTTGATGGTCATGGCTAAATCCTTTTTAAAATGAGTGTTCAGTTACGAATCAACGTGCCTTTCTCGCCCGCGAGGATCTCCGCGCCGTCGGCCAGCGCGCCGATCCCGGCAATGCCGTTGCAGGCTTCAACGAATTCGCGGCAGGCGGCCACTTTCGGCCCCATCGATCCGGCGTCGAACTGCATGCCCCTGAGCAGTTCCGGCGTCACCTGCGCCAGCGGACGCTGGGTCGGTTTGCCCCAGTCGAGGTATACCGCGTCGGCATCGGTGAGGATCAGCAGGGCATCGGCTTCGATCTGGCGCGCCAGCAGGGCGGCGGAGAGGTCTTTGTCGATCACCGCTTCGATCCCGTGATAGCCGTTGGCGTGTTCCACCACCGGTACGCCGCCGCCGCCGTTGCAGATCACCAGGTGGTCGCGCTGGATCAGCGCCGTGATGGCGTCGCTCTCAACGATGCGCTTCGGCTGCGGAGAGGGCACCACGCGGCGGACGTAGCTGCCGTCGGCCTTAAACACCCAGCCTTTCTCCGCGGCCAGCGTTTTTGCCTGGGCTTCGCTGTACACCGGGCCGATGTACTTGGTCGGGTTGCTGAAGGCCGGGTCGGCGGCGTCCACTTCTACCTGGGTGAGCAGGACGCTCACCTCGCGCTGCGGCAGATTGTTTTTCAGCGCCTGCTGGAGCATGTAGCCGATCATTCCCTGGCTTTCCGCGCCGAGAACGTCCAGCGGGTAGGGCGTGACTTTGTCGTAGGCGCTGTTCTGCAGCGCCAGCAGCCCGACCTGCGGCCCGTTGCCGTGTACCAGCACCACGCGCCACTGTGCCGTCAGCCCGGCGATGGTGCGGGCGGCCTGCTCGATGTTCTGGCGCTGGATCTCCGCTTCCAGCGGCTCGCCGCGCTTGAGCAGGGCGTTGCCGCCCAGGGCCACAACCAGAGTGGGTTTTCGTTCCATGATGGCTCCTTTAAATTCCGTCGCGTTCCAGCGGGCAGCTCATGCAGCGCGCGCCGCCGCGGCCGCGTCCGAGTTCGTCGCCCTGGATGGGCAGCACGGTGATACCCGCTTTGTCGTACTTCTCGTTGGTCCAGACGTTGCGCTCGTAGCCGATCACCACTCCGGGGCGGATGGTCAGCACGTTATTGGCGTCGTTCCACTGCTCGCGTTCGGCCTCAAAGGCGTCGCCGCCGGTGGTGATCAGACGTACCTGGTTAATGCCGAGCGCTTTCTCGATGGCGTGCAGCAGGTCGGTTTCCTGCGTGCGCAGCAGGCCGCCGCGTCCGTCCGGTGTGAGCGTCCAGCACTGGGCGTCTTTGCGCACCACTTCCGGATAGACGGAGAAGGTATCCACGTCGATGTGGGTCATGACGGTGTCGAGGTGCATGCAGGAGCGGTGTTTTGGCAGCTCAACGGCAATCACGCGCTCGGCCTGACGGTGTTTGAACAGACTGTTGGCGAGAAACTCCACGCCCTGCGGTGTCGTGCGTTCGGACATGCCGATCAATACCGCGCCGCGGCCAATCACTAATACGTCACCGCCTTCTAAGGTGGCGTGGTCGTAATTAATATTCTCGTCGCCGAAATACTTAATAAAATCGCCGTCGGCGAACGCCGGGTGCCATCGATATATTGCCCGCAGGTTATTGGTTTCACGCTGACGCGCCGGTTTGGCCATCGGGTTAATAGAGACGCCGTTATAGATCCAGCAGGAGGTATCGCGGGTAAATAAATGGTTTGGCAGCGGCTTCATAATAAAATCATTCGCCGTGTGGGTATCCACCACCATATTTTTAATGGCCGCCGGAATTTCACCGTAGGTTAATCCGCCGCTCAGCCTGCGCGCCAGTTCGCGGTGCGGCATATCCGCCAGCCAGCCGCGAACGTCGCCGGCAAAGGTAGGGCCGAGGCGATAATCAGAGATTTGCGTCTCCAGCAGCCAGGCTTTCGCCTCTGCAATATCAAGGGTTTGTGTCAGAAGGTCGGTCAACAGCAGGACTTCCACACCCTGCTCGCGCAGCGTGTTTGCGAAGATGTCATGCTCCTCACCCGCCCGCTCAACCGAGAGCACGTCATCGAAAAGCAGCTCCTGGCAATTCGATGGCGTTAAGCGTTTCAGACTTAAATTTGGGCGGTGCAGCATAACGCTACGTAATTGACCAATTTCAGAACCGACGTAATGCTTTTCCATAATTATTCCTTTAACTGTTTTTCAGAATAAAAAGGGCATGCGCCATGTAATGCATTTAATTTCATGGCGGCTAAGCTCAATTGATTTCGTAATTCATACTAGGCAGTTAAATAATTCGTATTGTGATGTTGCTCACGCGAAAATGGATATTAAGCGGTTTGTTTTCATTTGCATGATTCGCATCAGATAATGATTAATTGGCTATTCTGGCGAGGTGAATAGCTAAGCAATATCCGTTGTCATTATTTGTAGTTGTTAGTGTTTTGTAGAATTTCATGCTTTGAAATATTTTATTAAGCCATTGATTTTAATTGTGTTTAAAGGTGGTGGGGAATGGCTATGCAATATTGCTAATTAACTATTTTTGGCTTAAGGAAAATCAATAAATATTTATTGAATTTAATAGCAAATTATCAAAGTGATAAAATGTGAAGCTGTAGCGAGTTTTGTTGTTAAGGCATTACGATCAGTAAGTTAGCGCAAGGCCGTGATAACGAAGAACTGAAGATATGCATAATGGCTGCATAAATGCCTGCGAGGGCTTAACAGCAAATTAACACCATTCCCGATAAACATGCGCTGGCGCAAAACCCCTCGAGAAAGCGGTGGTATGGCAGTGAGAATTCTCGTATAAAAGATGAAAATGAAACGTTGTTTTATATCGAGGGTTTTCTGATGATTATCGGCAACATCCACCATCTGCGCTCCTGGCTGTCTGACGAACTGCGACAGGCCATCGAGCATGTTAAAGCCCACGTCACCGACGCGACGCCGCTCGGCAAGCACGACATCAACGGCAACAGCCTGTTTTATCTGGTCTCTGAAGATACAACCCAGCCGTTCGCCGAGCGTCGCGCCGAGTACCACGCGCGCTATCTGGATATTCAGATCGTGATGAAGGGACAGGAAGGGATGACTTTCAGCACCCTGCCGCCCGGCACGCCGGACACCGACTGGCTGGCGGACAAAGACATCGCCTTCCTGCCGGAAGGCGGGCAGGAGAAAACCGTGGTGCTGAGCGAAGGGGATTTTGTG
The DNA here is from genome assembly GCF_048685015.1 of Enterobacter sp. BNK-13. NCBI lineage: Bacteria > Pseudomonadati > Pseudomonadota > Gammaproteobacteria > Enterobacterales > Enterobacteriaceae > Enterobacter > Enterobacter sp. BNK-13. Next base: position 144,429 of record NZ_JBLQTP010000001.1, read on the forward strand.
ATGTTCTGGCCGGGTGAGGTGCACAAGCCGCTGTGCGCGGTGGGTGCGCCTGCTAAGGTCAGGAAAGTGGTGGTGAAGATGCTTGTAGAGTAACTCTTACCCCTCACCCTAACCCTCTCCCCACAGGGGAGAGGGGACTGCTCCGAGCCGTCTTTTCCCCCTCGCCCCATTGGGGAGAGGGCCGGGGTGAGGGGGGACAATATGTGATCCAGCTTAAATTTCCCGCACTCCCTCTGCATCTCTCATTTACCTGCGCTTTTCCTGCGTCATAGTATGATCGTTAATTTAACGAACGCCGTTCTATAATGTAGAACAAAATGATTCAGCAAGGAGATCTCATGCCGCAGTCCGCGTTGTTTACGGGAATCATTCCCCCTGTCTCCACTATTTTTACCGCCGATGGCCAGCTCGATAAGCAGGGCACCGCCGCGCTGATCGACGATCTGATCGCGGCAGGCGTTGACGGCCTGTTCTTCCTGGGCAGCGGCGGCGAGTTTTCCCAGCTCAGCGCCGAAGAGCGTAAAACCATTGCCCAATTTGCTATCGATCATGTCGATCGTCGCGTACCGGTCCTGATCGGCACCGGCGGCACCAACGCCCGGGAAACCATTGCGCTGAGCCAGCACGCGCAGCAGGCGGGGGCGGACGGCATCGTGGTGATCAACCCTTACTACTGGAAGGTGTCGGAAGCGAACCTGATCCGCTATTTCGAGCAGGTGGCCGACAGCGTCACGCTGCCGGTGATGCTCTATAACTTCCCGGCGCTGACCGGGCAGGATCTGACCCCGGCGCTGGTGAAAACCCTGGCCGATTCGCGCAGTAACATCGTCGGCATCAAAGACACCATCGACTCCGTTGCCCACCTGCGCAGCATGATCCATACCGTCAAAGCCGCTCACCCGCATTTCACCGTGCTCTGCGGCTACGACGATCATCTGTTCAATACCCTGCTGCTCGGCGGCGACGGGGCGATTTCGGCGAGCGTCAACTTTGCCCCACAGGTGTCGGTAAATCTTCTGAAAGCCTGGCGAGATAAAGACGTGGCGAAAGCGGCTGAGTATCATCAGACCCTGCTGCAAATCCCGCAGATGTATCAGCTGGATACGCCGTTTGTGAACGTGATTAAAGAGGCGATTGTGCTCTGCGGCCGCCCGATCTCCACGCACGTGCTGCCGCCCGCGTCACCCCTGGACGCGCCGCGCAAGGCGCAGCTGAAAACCCTGCTGCAACAGCTCAAGCTCTGCTGAGCCGGACGATAACCATGACCATCGAGAAGATTTTCACCCCACAGGACGATGCGTTTTATGCGGTGATCACCCACGCGGCGGGGCCGCAGGGCGCGCTGCCGCTGACCCCGCAGATGCTGATGGAATCCCCCAGCGGCAACCTGTTCGGCATGACGCAGAACGCCGGGATGGGCTGGGATGCCAACAAGCTGACCGGCAAAGAGGTGCTGATTATCGGCACCCAGGGCGGCATCCGCGCCGGGGACGGACGCCCGGTCGCGCTGGGCTACCACACCGGGCACTGGGAGATCGGCATGCAGATGCAGGCGGCGGCGAAGGAGATCACCCGCAACGGCGGGATCCCGTTTGCGGCCTTCGTCAGCGATCCGTGCGACGGGCGCTCTCAGGGCACGCACGGCATGTTCGACTCCCTGCCGTACCGTAACGACGCGGCGATCGTGTTTCGCCGCCTGATCCGTTCCCTCCCGACGCGCCGGGCGGTGATTGGCGTCGCCACCTGTGATAAAGGGCTGCCCGCCACCATGATTGCCCTGGCCTCGATGCACGACCTGCCGACCATTCTGGTGCCGGGCGGGGCGACGCTGCCGCCAACCGTGGGGGAAGACGCGGGCAAGGTGCAGACCATCGGCGCGCGCTTTGCCAACCACGAACTCTCCCTGCAGGAGGCCGCCGAGCTGGGCTGCCGCGCCTGCGCCTCGCCGGGCGGCGGATGTCAGTTCCTCGGCACGGCGGGCACCTCGCAGGTGGTCGCGGAAGCGCTGGGGCTGGCGCTGCCGCACTCCGCGCTGGCCCCGTCCGGGCAGGCGGTGTGGCTGGAGATTGCCCGCCAGTCGGCGCGGGCGGTGAGCGAGCTGGATAACCGCGGCATCACCACGCACGATATCCTCACCGATAAAGCCATCGAAAACGCCATGGTGATCCATGCGGCGTTCGGCGGCTCGACCAATTTACTGCTGCACATTCCGGCCATCGCCCACGCGGCGGGCTGCACAATCCCGGACGTAGAGCACTGGACGCGCGTCAACCTTAAGGTGCCGCGCCTGGTCAGCGTGCTGCCCAACGGCCCGGACTATCACCCGACCGTGCGCGCCTTCCTCGCGGGCGGCGTGCCGGAGGTGATGCTTCACCTGCGCGATCTTGGCCTGCTGCATCTGGACGCCATGACCGTGACCGGCCAGACGGTGGGCGAGAACCTCGACTGGTGGCAGGCGTCCGAGCGCCGTGCGCGCTTCCGCCAGTGCCTGCGCGAGCAGGATGGCGTGGATCCGGATGACGTGATCCTGCCGCCGGAGAAGGCAAAAGCGAAAGGGCTGACCTCAACGGTTTGCTTCCCGACGGGCAACATCGCGCCGGAAGGATCGGTGATCAAGGCCACGGCGATCGACCCGTCGGTCGTCGGTGAAGATGGCGTTTACCGCCACACCGGCCGGGCTCGGGTGTTTGTCTCGGAAGCGCAGGCGATCAAGGCCATCAAGCGGGAAGAAATTGCGCAGGGGGATATCATGGTGGTGATCGGCGGCGGGCCGTCCGGCACAGGCATGGAAGAGACCTATCAGCTTACCTCCGCGCTGAAGCATATCTCGTGGGGCAAGACGGTGTCGTTAATCACCGATGCGCGCTTCTCGGGCGTGTCGACGGGCGCCTGCTTCGGCCATGTGTCGCCGGAGGCGCTGGCGGGCGGGCCGATTGGCAAGCTGCGCGATAACGACATCATCGAGATAGCTGTCGACCGACTGACATTAACGGGTAGCGTGAACTTTATCGGCACCGCGGACAACCCGCTGACGCCGGAGGAGGGCGCGCGCGAGCTGGCAATGCGGCAGACGCACCCGGACCTGCACGCCCACGACTTTTTGCCGGACGACACCCGCCTGTGGGCAGCATTACAGTCGGTCAGCGGCGGCACCTGGAAAGGCTGTATTTATGACACCGATAAAATTATCGAGGTAATTAACGCCGGTAAAAAAGCACTCGGACTTTAATTATTTTTCACGCGATTGTCGTCTACGGAATATATTCTGTGGACGGCTTTTGCTTGTCTTTATTTTATCAATTTAATCAATAAGTTGTGATATATCGTTGGCGTCACAAAAGCAAAATAACGTAATTCAGAAATAAGATATGACCATTGCTGGTTAATTGAACAGCTCATTACACTCCATTAACACGATGTTGTAATTCAGCACACTACATAAGGGTGTAATTCTGATGACGCAATTAACCATGAAAGACAAAATTGGCTACGGGCTGGGTGACACCGCCTGTGGCTTCGTCTGGCAGGCTACCATGTTCCTGCTGGCCTATTTCTACACCGACGTCTTCGGCCTGTCGGCGGGCATTATGGGGACGCTGTTTTTAATCTCCCGCGTGCTCGACGCCGTGACCGACCCGCTGATGGGGCTGCTGGTCGACCGCACCCGCACGCGGCACGGCCAGTTCCGCCCGTTCCTGCTGTGGGGCGCCATCCCGTTTGGCATCGTCTGCGTGCTGACCTTTTACACGCCGGACTTCTCCGCGCAGGGCAAAATCATCTACGCCTGCGTGACCTACATTCTTCTGACCCTGGTCTACACCTTCGTTAACGTGCCCTACTGCGCCATGCCCGGCGTCATCACCGCCGACCCAAAAGAGCGTCACGCCCTGCAGTCCTGGCGCTTCTTCCTGGCGGCGGCGGGCTCGCTCGCCATCAGCGGCATTGCCCTGCCGCTGGTGAGCATCATCGGCAAGGGGGATGAGCAGGTGGGCTATTTCGGCGCCATGTGCGTGCTGGGCCTGACCGGCGTGGTGCTGCTCTACGTCTGCTTCTTCACCACCAAAGAGCGCTACACTTTTGAGGTGCAGCCGGGCTCGTCGGTGGCGAAAGATCTCAAGCTGCTGCTCGGCAACGGCCAGTGGCGGATCATGTGCGCGTTCAAGATGATGGCGACCTGTTCCAACGTGGTGCGCGGCGGGGCGACGCTCTACTTCGTCAAATACGTGATGGATCACCCTGAGATGGCGACCCAGTTTTTACTCTACGGCAGCCTCGCCACCATGTTTGGCTCACTCTGCTCCTCCCGCCTGCTGGGGCGCTTCGACCGCGTCACCGCCTTCAAGTGGATCATCGTCGCCTATTCGCTTATCAGCCTGCTGATTTTCGTCACCCCGGCCGAGCATATCGCGCTGATCTTCGCCCTCAACATCCTGTTCCTGTTCGTCTTTAACACTACCACGCCGCTGCAGTGGCTGATGGCCTCTGACGTGGTGGATTACGAAGAGAGCCGCAGCGGGCGCCGCCTCGACGGCCTGGTGTTCTCCACCTACCTGTTCAGCCTGAAGATTGACTGGCGATTGGCGGGGCGGTGGTGGGCTGGATCCTGGCGTACGTCAACTACTCCGCCAGCAGCAGCGTACAGCCGGTGGAGGTGCTCACCACCATCAAAATTCTGTTCTGCGTGGTGCCGGTGGTGCTCTACGCGGGCATGTTCATCATGCTGTCGTTCTACAAGCTCACCGACGCCCGCGTGGAGGCCATTAGCCAGCAGCTGATCAAGCACCGCGCGGCGCAGGGCGAGGCCCTTCCCGACGCCGCGACAGCCGCATCCCATTAACCGGAGGCACTATGCAAATCACTAACCCTATTCTGACCGGCTTCAACCCGGACCCGTCCCTCTGCCGTCAGGGCGAGGACTACTACATCGCCACTTCGACCTTCGAGTGGTTCCCGGGCGTGCGCATCTACCACTCCCGCGACCTGAAAAACTGGTCGCTGGTCAGCACCCCGCTGGACCGCGTGTCGATGCTGGACATGAAGGGCAACCCGGACTCCGGCGGCATCTGGGCGCCGTGCCTGAGCTACGCCGACGGCAAATTCTGGCTGCTCTACACCGACGTGAAGATTGTCGACTCGCCGTGGAAAAACGGCCGCAACTTCCTCGTCACCGCGCCGTCCATTGAGGGGCCGTGGAGCGAGCCGATCCCGATGGGCAACGGCGGGTTCGATCCGTCCCTGTTCCACGACGACGATGGCCGCAAATATTACCTCTACCGCCCGTGGGGGCCGCGCCACCACAGCAACCCGCACAACACCATCGTGATGCAGGAGTTTGACCCGCAGACCGGCACCCTCTCGCCCGGGCGCAAAACCCTGTTTACCGGCACGCCGCTCTGCTACACCGAGGGGGCGCACCTTTATCGCCACGCGGGATGGTACTACCTGATGGTGGCCGAAGGCGGCACCAGCTACGAGCACGCCGTCGTGGTGCTGCGTTCCAAAAACATCGACGGGCCGTACGAGCTGCACCCGGACGTGACGATGATGACCAGTTGGCACCTGCCGGAGAACCCGCTGCAGAAGAGCGGCCACGGCTCGCTGCTGCAGACCCACACCGGGGAGTGGTTCATGGCCTACCTCACCAGCCGCCCGCTGCGCCTGCCCGGCGTGCCGCTGCTGGCCTCCGGCGGGCGCGGCTACTGCCCGCTGGGGCGCGAGACCGGCATCGCCCGTATTGAGTGGCGCGACGGCTGGCCGTACGTGGAAGGCGGCAAGCACGCGCAGCTGACCGTGAAAGGCCCGCAGGTGGCGGAGCAGCCTGCAGCCGTTCAGGGCAGCTGGCGGGACGATTTCGACGCCAGTTCGCTCGACCCGGAGTTGCAGACCCTGCGCATTCCGTTCGACGACACCCTCGGCTCGCTCACCGCGCGCCCGGGCTACTTACGGCTCTACGGTAACGACTCGCTCAACTCGACCTTCACCCAGTCGACCGTGGCGCGCCGCTGGCAGCACTTCACCTTCCGGGCCGAGACGCGGATGCAGTTCTCGCCGGTCCACTTCCAGCAGAGCGCGGGGCTGACCTGCTACTACAACAGCAAAAACTGGAGCTACTGCTTTGTGGACTACGAGGAGGGGCAGGGGAGAACCATCAAGGTGATCCAGCTCGACCACAACGTGCCGTCGTGGCCGCTGCACGAGCAGCCGATTCCGGTGCCGGAGAGTGCGGAGAGCGTCTGGCTGCGCGTGGACGTGGATACGCTGGTCTACCGCTACAGCTACTCGTTTGACGGCGAGACGTGGCACACCGTGCCGGTAACGTATGAGGCGTGGAAACTGTCGGATGACTACATCGGCGGGCGCGGCTTCTTTACCGGCGCGTTTGTGGGGCTGCACTGCGAGGACATCAGCGGGGATGGCTGCCACGCAGACTTTGACTACTTCACCTACGAGCCGGTTTAACGGCTCAGGCCGGGTAGCCCAGCGCGCGTGAAAGCTGGAGCCCGGCCTGCTGAAGCTGCTCGCGGAAGTTAGCCAGCTCGGCGTCGTCCACGCGGGAGGTCAGCGTCGACAGGCTCAGGGCGGCGATGACGCGGGATTCGTGGTTCCACACCGGCACCGCCACGCAGCGCACGCCCTGCTCGTTCTCTTCGCTATCCAGGGCGTAGCCCTGCGCGCGGGTCTGCGTCAGGGCGCTCATTAGTGCTTCACGAGAGGCGAGGGTGGAAGGGGTATAGGTGGTGTACTGATAGCCCTCAAGCAGAGCGTTCAGCTCGGCCTCGCCCAGCCAGGCAATCAACACCTTGCCGATGGCGGTGGCGTGAACCGGCAGGCGGCGGCCGATGCGTGAATAGGCGATGGCGGCCAGCTTGCCTTCAATCTTCTCGATATAGACCCCTTCACGCCCGTCCAGGATCCCCAGATGGGTGGTCTGCCCGGTCCGCTGGGACAGCTCCGTCAGCCAGCCTTTCGCCTTCTGGCGAATATCGATGGAGCCCACGACAAAATGGCCGCGCTCGACCAGCTTCATGCCGAGGCGATATTTGCCGTTCTCCGGGTTCTGATCGATATAGCCGTGAAGCTGCAGGGTTTTCAGCAGCGAGTGGAGAGTACTTTTGCTCAGCCCCATCAGTTTGCTGATGTCGGTGATCTTAAGCTCGGTGGCCTGCTCGTTGAACAGGTCGAGGATCTGCAACGCACGTTCAACAGACTGAATAATCGGCATAATGCTGGTATGTCCACGCTGGAATTAAGGCGAAAACGTACCTTTTTCGGGGTGAAAAATCAATTGAGTAGAGCGGGTTGTGGGAGAAAGGACATCAGTCCGCATCGTCGCCTGATTCGCCCGGCGGCGCTGCGCTTGCACGGGCCTACGGGTTGTGTAGGCCGGGTAAGCGCAGCGCCACCCGGCAAAAAGAGCGCGCAGTATCAATATCATTGCCGGTACGTCGTTTGGCTCAGTTCGGTATAGTCAGGTTTCTTGAAAATTCAACAGCAGAAACTGACTGTACCTTCCATAAGTTGTCTTCTTTAACCATGCAGTCTATGACTATGTGGTCCTTCTTTTTACCGAATGCAATGTATACGTTGACACAGACTGGATCGGTATCCCCGGCTATGGCTGTAACATTCTGCGGCCAGTCATCGCCGATGTATTGCGCTTTTAAAAATATATCGGCCTCGTAAAACTCTTCGTCTGCATAGCGAGGATCCTGCGCGTGACGGAGTTTTTTCATTGTTGATGCTGTGACATATTTATCTATTTCGTTTCCATCAGTAATGGGAAATACGTCTTTGTTGATTTGATTTACGTACCAGCTGTTAAATTTTACAGCACGCTCAATCGGGTCAGAATGGCCGGCCATAGCAGAGAAAGAAAACAGGCAGCAAAGAAGTAAGGTGCTTTTCATATCAGTAGTGCCTGTAAAAGGTGATTTTTGGCTGTATCTTCCGATATCTCTGGCCGGGATAAAGACTACTCTGTTTAAAATCTGAATACCAGGTACCCGAACCGTCATAGATGCATGCATGCCCGTTCTGATGCGCACCAGACAATGCGTCAATGACTGCAACATCACCCTCAATGAGGGTGCCGTACACCTTGCTGAATCCTGCTTTCTCAAGAGAGCGCCAGAAGTTTTTTGCATCAGCGCCATTAATTTCTAATCCTCCGGCGCGGATAGCCGCGGCTACGGCGCGAGCGCAGTAACCCGTGCTGTAATGGTGCGCGTGGCTGCGAGCATAAGACACAGCCTCGTGCTTATTCCATGACATACAACCATCCTTATTAATGAAATGCAGTAATAAGAAAATATTACGCCGATAATATACGGTGTTTTGTAATTGATAATGACCTGATATTAACCATTATCTACTCAGTAAATAATGGTTAATAAAAACATAAATTCTTATTATGGTTAATGCCTATCTGAGAAAGCGTCAGTAAAATGTATTTCTCTGCCAGACGATAACGCTGTTGTCGTTTTTAGGCTGTTCTCCCTCTCCCCGCGGGAGAGGGCCGGGGTGAGGGCACCAGACCGCAGAGGAGTCAATCATTCCCCAAGCGTCGCCACCATCACCGCCTTAATCGTATGCATTCGGTTTTCCGCCTGGTCGAACACGATGCTCGCCCTCGACTCAAACACCTCGTCCGTCACCTCCATCCCGCCGTGCAGATCGAACTCCTTCGCCATCTGCTTGCCGAGCGTGGTCTGGTCGTCATGGAACGCCGGCAGACAGTGCAGGAACTTCACGTCCGGGTTGCCTGTCAGCGCCATCATCTGCGCGTTGACCTGATACCCACGCAGAAGCGCAATCCGCTCCGCCCACTTCTCTTTGGCTTCGCCCATCGACACCCACACGTCGGTGTAGATAAAGTCCGCGCCCTTCACGCCCGCCGCCACGTCTTCCGTCAGGGTGATCTTCCCGCCGTGCTTCTCCGCCAGCGCGCTGCACTCCGCTACCAGGCTCTCTTCCGGCCAGCAGGCCTTCGGAGCCACCAGGCGCAGATCCAGCCCGGTCAGCGCCGCCGCTTCCAGCATCGAGTTGCCCATGTTATTGCGCGCATCGCCCGCGTAGACCAGCGTCATCTCGTTAAACGCCTTGCCCGGCAGGTGCTCCTGCATGGTCAGCAGGTCCGCCAGCAGCTGGGTCGGGTGGAACTCGTTGGTCAGCCCGTTCCACACCGGCACGCCCGCATACTGCGCCAGCGTTTCGACGACTTCCTGGCCATGGCCGCGATACTGAATGCCGTCGTACATCCGCCCGAGCACGCGCGCGGTGTCCTTAATTGACTCTTTATGCCCAATCTGGCTGCCGCTCGGCCCTAAATAGGTAACGCGCGCGCCCTGGTCAAATGCGGCAACTTCGAAAGAGCAACGGGTACGGGTCGAGTCTTTTTCGAAGATGAGCGCGATGTTTTTACCGGTAAGTTTTTGTACTTCCTTGCCCTTTTTTTTATCGGCTTTGAGCTGTGCGGCAAGGGTCAGCAGAGAAGTGAACTGTGCAGGGGTAAAGTCGAGCAATTTCAGAAAGTGTTTCTTGTACAGATCAGACATTTTATCCTCACATGGCGAACGCCACTTATTGAATTAAAATTCACTTTATATGTGTAATTATTCATTTGCAACCCCGTTTCACAAATCTTTCCAACAAAGGTGGAGGCAAACCCGTCCGTGTGTGAAAATAGAAGTATCTGCCGCACTTTAAAGAGGATTGAGCCATGGCAAACCCGGAATTACTGGAAGAGCAACGCGAAGAGACGCGTCTGATTATTGAAGAGCTGCTGGAAGACGGTAGCGATCCGGACGCGCTGTACACCATCGAGCACCATTTCTCTGCGGATGATTTCGACGCGCTGGAAAAAATGGCCGTGGAAGCCTTCAAGCTGGGTTACGAAGTGACCGAGCCGGAAGAGCTGGAAGTGGAAGAGGGCGACACCGTCATCTGCTGCGACATCCTGAGCGAAGGCGCGCTGAAGGCGGAGCTGATCGACGCGCAGGTCGAACAGCTGATGAACCTGGCCGAGAAGTTTGACGTGGAATACGACGGCTGGGGAACCTACTTCGAAGATCCGAACGGTGAAGACGGCGAAGAAGGCGACGACGAAGATTACATCGACGAAGACGACGACGGCGTGCGTCACTAAGCGTTTCAGGCGGTGGCGCGCGCCACCGCTTTTTCAAGGCAGAACCATGGATTACCCGCAGATACTCGCCCCCGTACTCAACTTCCTCCAGTGCCCGACCCCGCAAGCATGGATTGATAAAGCCCGCGACCCGGCAAACCTGCCGCTGCTGCTCACCGACCACATGGTGTGCGAGCTCAAGGCCGCCCAGACCGCGCTGCTGCTGGTACGTAAATACGTCGCCGACGAAAGCGGTGCCGACGCGCTGCTCGACTGGCTCAAACCCTACGAACAGTTCACCTTCCGCGACGGCCCGGAGCCGGACTTCATCGCCCTGCACAGGCAGATTGGCAAAAGCGTGATGCCCAAAACCGACGACCCGTGGGGACAGGCGCTCATCGACAGCATGGTGCTGCTGATCAAAGAGGAGCTGCATCACTTCTGGCAGGTGCGAGAGGCGATGCTGGCCCGCGACATTCCGTACGTCAAAATCACCGCCAGCCGCTACGCCAAAGGGATGCTGAAGGAAGTGCGCACCCACGAACCGCTGACGCTGATCGACAAGCTCATCTGCGGCGCCTACATCGAAGCCCGCTCCTGCGAACGTTTCGCCGCGCTGGCCCCGTTCCTCGACGACGACCTGCAGAAGTTCTATCTCTCGCTGCTGCGCTCGGAAGCGCGCCATTATCAGGACTACCTGACGCTGGCCCAGCAGGTGAGCGACGACGATATCTCACCGCGTATAAAGCTTTTTGGCGAAATTGAAGCCACACTTATCTCGACACCGGACAACGAGTTTCGCTTCCACAGCGGCGTGCCGGTGTAAACCGGCATAGCGAAAGGATAAGGATGCGAGATGAATAAAACGTGGACCCGTATTGTGATTGTCGTCGTCGCGGCCGCCGCCGTGGCGTTCTGGGTATTCTTCGATAAGCAGCGTGCCCCCGAACACCAGATTGATACCACCCTCAACGCGATGCCCGCCTGGCAGGTGATTAAGGAGCAGGAGCCCGCGCTGCATCAGCGCATCCTCGACCAGATGGCTGCCCTGCAAAAAGCGGGCGAGCCGGAGCAGCAGATTATCGACACCATCCAGCCGCAGATCCTGCATCTGCAGATGTCGCGCCTGCAAAACGCCCCGGACGCCAACGTGGTGAACTACATGACCATCAACATGGAGCAGACCGCCGCCATCCAGAAGGTGAGCGACGACGCCTGCTTCCGCTTCCTCTACCCGATGGTGAAGGGCGGCGTGAACCCGATGCGCATGCTGGATAAAGACCTGATGACGCGGCGCATGCAGGCCGACGCCGACATGATGCGCGCGGCCTACGGCAAAAATCGCCACATCGTGACACCCGCCGAACGCGAGGCGGCCGTCGAGGATGTGCGACCGATTATGAAGCAACTTGCCGATAAGTACGGCGAGGGCATCCAGCTGCTGCAGATGCCGGAGAAGGCAGTGGGCAAAGAGAAGCTCTCCTGCGATATGGTGCAGGAGATGTGGGCGAAGGTGCTGGCGCTGCCGGAGCAGAAGGCGGCGAGGGTGATTCGGCTGGCGGTGTCTGAGCTGGACTGACGGTAGCGCTGGTTTTTTGGGCACTTAGCGCGGGTTTAGCGCGTCGTCGCTTGCATGGCGGCGCGCGACAGGTATAATCCACAACGTTTCCGCATCCCCTTCAGTGCCGAAGTGGCGAAATCGGTAGACGCAGTTGATTCAAAATCAACCGTAGAAATACGTGCCGGTTCGAGTCCGGCCTTCGGCACCATAAGATGCAAATCAAAGTCGCTTAAGGGCGGCTTTTTTTGTGTCCATATTCATCTGAATTTACTCATCTCAAAATGTAATAAAATCAAGTTTATTGGTGATAGATAACAATAGATATTGCGTGAACATTCTGCATATAACTGGTTCTTTCCCGGCTGAGTTTGAAAAGCAGAATGTTAAACAGGACGCTTAACAATCCCTGGCAATATTATCGTTACCACTTTCCCCTATGTGCATGAGCATGGTCCAGCTTGAGCGGCATAGCATCCGCGTGTCCAACGCTACGGTTGAACGCTGCAAGATGGCAAGGTGTACAAAGATGCACTTTCCCATAGTTGCTGTCGGCATATGCCCTGATTGGGCTGATGTAACTGTGGCATTCGGCACAGTAATGTTTTTCTGTAACGATTTTCCCCCTTCTGACCTTCAGGATCAGCGGACCGTGCTCACCGCTGACAAGATTATCATAATCGCTGGTGGCAATATTATAGCGGGTCGGTTTTCCATGCCGTTTAGCGGTAGCGTCCGTCTTTTCTTGGCGACTTCCTAGTGCCTTGAGGATTTTCTTCTGCGAGTAAGGTGACAAGACAAATCCCGGATTATTTACTTTCGACATTGTAGTTTACCTCTGGTTACGATCCATTAACTCACTCAATACGAGACTTTCGTGAAGGCATCAAACCGGAAATTACGCTCTAAATCTATGATCAGGATCAGTCGATAATCTGCATCAATAAATCACATCATTGTTCGGGTCTTAACCATGGCATATCACCTGCGGGCCGATTACAATCATTACTTGATTTTTTGCGAGCAGCATTCCGGATTTTTGATGACAAACACCATGAAAAAAAATGACAAACGCTGGATTGGCGATCTGCTGGGCGGTTCGTTGATGGTCCGAGAGAGCCGAACCATTGCTGAACTGTTGCTTTCTGAACCAGATGAGACAACCTGGCAGCAGCAAATAATCAATGAAAATATTCTTCAGGCTTCCTCCACAAGCACTGCAAATCGTTATGCCCGAACCTTAAGGCTGCGATTGATGACCCTGGATCGGGTGTGCTGGAAACTGATTGCTGATGGCAGTGAAAGCGAACGTCTACAAATGCTATTGGTTGCATTGATGATCCAGTCTCCAATTGTTGCGGAGTTTATCGCTGAGGTTGTAAATCCGGCTCGTCAACAGTTTAAAGAAAAACTTGGTATGAACTGCTGGAGTGAATTTGTGGATGAGAATCTGCGATTGCACCCGGAGCTGGCTGCTTTTTCTGATTCATCTATCCAAAAAATGGGTAACAATCTGATTAAGGCGCTTGCAGAAGCAGGTTACCTGGACAGCCCACGCCGCCGAAACTTACAAAACGTTTTCCTTCTACCGGAGGTTGCAACGGCCTTGCATCGTTTAAACAAAGCCGAATTGCTTCCTATTCTGGAGGGTAACGCATGAATGATCCGATCCTTGAATATCGTTTAAAACAGTTAGAAGAACGAATCGGCGACGACCGTTTTTTGAAAAACCAAGGCTCCGGCAACGAGATTGGCTTCTGGATCTTTGACTATCCGGCGAAGCAGGAGCTTCAGGTCCGCGAGTATTTACACTTTTTATTCAAAAAACTGGATAAAAAATACACCTATAAAACACTTAATATCTTCCAGGTCATCATCGATATGCTTGAAGAACGTAAGCTCTTTGACCGTATCTGCCAGCGAGAGCCTGAGCTTGGCCTGGAAACACTGAAAAAGCATCTGGCAGCCCCGCTGAGCCAAAAAAAAATCGCGGAATATATTGCGCGTACGGTCGATCTTCCGGCACAGCAATTTGTCATTCTGACGGGCCTCGGAAACGCCTGGCCGTTGGTTCGTGGTCATGAGCTAATGAGCGCACTTCAGGACGTGATGGGGTTTACACCACTGCTGATGTTCTATCCAGGCACCTACAGTGGATATGATCTTTCTCCACTCTCAGGCATTAACTCGCGTAACTATTACCGCGCCTTCAGACTGGTACCAGAAACCGGACCTGCGGCGACTTTGACTCCTCGTTAAAAGACGACAGCAATGAATATAGAAAAAATTTTTGAGAAACCGCTAAAACGTAATATTAACGGCGTGGTTAAAGCCGAGCAGACCGACGACGAAAGCGCCTGGATAGAACTGGATGAGTACGTCATCACTCGGGAGCTCGATGGCCACCTGCGTCAGTTCTTTGAAGTCTATGCCCCAGCTACTGGACCCGGCAGATTACAGCTTGCCGATAAAATGGGCGTCTGGGTTTCAGGCTTCTTTGGGTCCGGTAAATCACACTTCATTAAGATCCTTTCCTATCTGCTGGCGAACCGCGAAGTTAGCCACAATGGCGTCACGCGTAATGCGCTCTCCTTCTTTGAAGAGAAAATTGATGATGCACTGCTGTTGGCCGATATTCGGAAATCGGTTCAGCATCCGACTGATGTCGTACTATTCAATATTGACTCACGAGCTAATGTCGAAGATGGCGTTGATGCCATTCTCAAAGTCTTTCTGAAAGTTTTTAACGAACTAGCTGGTTATTGTGGGGACTTCCCGCATATTGCACACCTGGAACGTGAGCTCGATAAGCGTGGACAGTTTGATACCTTTAAAGCCGCTTTTGCGGACATCACCGGCTCTCGTTGGGAAGATGAGCGTGATGTTTATCTGATGATAAACGATCAGATGGCGCAGGCGCTGAGTGTTGCTACAGGCCAGAGTGAAGAGTCTTCTCGCCAGTGGATCGAGCAACTTGATAAGAACTTCCCTCTGGATATCAAAAATTTCTGTACGTGGGTTAAAGATTGGCTGGATAGTCAAGGCAACCGCAACATTCTGTTTATGGTCGATGAAGTAGGTCAATTCATTGGCAAAGATGGGCAGATGATGCTGAAGTTGCAAACCATCACAGAAGATCTGGGCGTTATTTGCGGTGGCCGCGCGTGGGTAATTGTTACATCCCAGGCAGACATTAATGCTGCGATCGGCGGTATGAGCAGTGGAGATGGTCGTGACTTCTCCAAGATCCAGGGGCGTTTCTCAACGCGTTTACAACTCTCCAGCTCGAATACTTCAGAAGTTATCCAGAAACGTCTGCTGGTGAAAACAGAAGCGGCAATACCGGCGCTGGAAGCTGTCTGGCAGGAAAAAGGCGATATTCTGCGCAACCAGTTGGCGTTTGACACGACAACCACGGCTACGCTGCGTGCCTACACCAACAGTCGCGAGTTCGTGGATAACTATCCGTTTGTACCGTGGCATTACCAGATCCTGCAAAAGGTCTTTGAATCAATCCGAACCAAAGGGGCCGCAGGTAAGCAGCTGGCAATGGGGGAGCGTTCTCTGCTGGATGCCTTCCAGTCGGCAGCTGTACAAATCTCTGCAGAGGGTCTGGATAGTCTGGTCCCGTTCTGGCGCTTTTACTCCGCGATCGAAAGCTTCCTGGAACCTGCGGTTAGCCGCACTATCATTCAGGCCTGCCAGTCTCCGTCACTGACTGAATTTGACGGCAAACTACTAAAGACGCTGTTCCTGATCCGCTACGTTGATGTGTTGAAAAGTACGCTAGACAATCTCGTCACGCTCTCTATTGAGCGTATTGATACTGACAAAGTGGAACTCCGTCGACAGATTGAAGCCAGCCTTAATCGTCTGCAGGCTGAGATGCTGATCTCGCGTATTGATGACAAATTCGTTTTCCTCACTAACGAAGAAAAAGAGATCGAAAATGAAATCCGCAATATTGACGTGGAATTCACCACCATCAATAAGCAACTCTCAACCATCATTTTCGAAGAGATCCTGAAGAACAAAAGATATCGCTATCCGGCCAATAAGCAGGATTTTGATATTAGTCGTTTTTGTAACGGACACCCACTAGATGGCGCAAATCTTAACGATCTGGTGGTTAAGGTGCTCACGCCACTGGACTCGAACTACGAGAGCTATAAGGGTGCGCATTCTAATAGTCTGCTGATGACGGACAGTAAAGATTGCATCTTAATTTGCCTGCCTGATGAGGCTCGTACCTGGCAAGACCTGACCATGTACGCACAGACCAAAGCCTTCCTTAGTAAGCAAAGCGGCCAGCGCCCGGAACAGGCAACGC
The DNA here is from genome assembly GCF_048685015.1 of Enterobacter sp. BNK-13. NCBI lineage: Bacteria > Pseudomonadati > Pseudomonadota > Gammaproteobacteria > Enterobacterales > Enterobacteriaceae > Enterobacter > Enterobacter sp. BNK-13. Next base: position 160,440 of record NZ_JBLQTP010000001.1, read on the forward strand.
TGTTGGCGGAAAAAGGCCGTGAAAATGGCATGCGCGAAAAAACGCTGAAGGCGCAGATCGAAGGCTTGCTGGCTCAGGCTGATGTCTGGGCGCTAGGCGAACGGCTGGATAAGAAATCCTCTTCGCCGTTAGCTATCGTTGATGCAGCCTGCGGTTACGTTATCGAGAACAGTTTCTCCAAACTAAAATTGCTGCGTCTTAGTACCGGAGACGTAAATCGTGAAACTCACGCGCTGTTGACAGTAGAAAATGATACCCAGCTCAACCTCGGGGAAATGGAAGAGTCCAACCCAGAGGCGATGCGTGAAGTGGATAACTGGATCAGTATGAGTATTGAGACTCATAAGCCAGTTTATTTGCGAGACATCCTCACTACCTTTGGTCGCCGCCCATTTGGCTGGCCGGAAGATGAAGTCAAACTGCTGGTGGCGCGCCTGGCGCGTAGCGGAAAATACAGCTTCACTCTGCAAGGCAGTGAAATCGCACTGAAGCAGGCATGGGACGCGTTTAATAATTCACGTCGTTACAGCGACTTGCGTTTGCATAAAGTACGTCGCCATGACGAAGCGCAGCTGACTAAAGCTGCGCAGCTGATGGCTGATATTGCTGGAGAACCGTTTAACGAGCGTGAGGAGCAGCCGCTGGTCTCTCATATTCGCGAACTCTTTGGCCGCTGGAAGAGCGAACTGACCGTTTTTAAAACTCGTGCAGAGAGTGGACAAAACCCTGGCCGTAAAGAGATAGAAGAAGGGCTGGTACTGCTGAACGGGATCCTCAACGAGAAAGAGGAATACGCGGTCATTGAAAAAATCACCGCAGCGGCTGACGATCTTAAAGATTTCTCGGAAGACTGGGACGATTTGGTCAGCTTCTACAAAAACCAATACGCCACATGGCAGCGCTTGAGTATGGCGTTGAATGGCAGTTTCAAAGCTAACCGTAACGCGCTGGATAAAGACGAAACGGCCCAAAAGGCTTTGCAGGAGTTGGAAGGTATCTACAGCAAGGCACGACCTTACGGAGAACTACACCGGATTATTCCGCTGATTGAAACCGTTGAAACCATCAACCAGCGTCTGGTGGAAGAATACCGAAGCCAAGCGCTGCTGCAGATCGAAGGTCATATCAATGAACTGAAGCAATGCATGCTGGAGATGCACGTTCCTGCTGACTTGCAGCACTCGCTTTTACATCCGATGCAGCAATCGCGTAAGAAAGTTGAGCAGAACGGTCTGATCCCTCAAATTATGGAAGAGGAGGCTGAGGTTCGGGCGCTACAATTCAAAGCAAACGAACGACTGAACGGCTGGGTTGAAGAACAGCGCATGAAAGTCCCTGATCCAAAACCTGCCCCTCAGCCTGGGATTATCGACCCCGTAGTTAAGCCTGAACCCAAGCTGAAAAAGACCATCTACGTGAACACGCGTAAAACGATGGAACGAGCTGCGGGTGTGACAACGCTGGATAACGCTGAACAGGTAGACAAAGCCTTGGAGCAACTCCGTAAAACGCTAATGGATGCCATTAACGCAGGCGAACGCGTACAGCTTCAGTAATTTCCCTATTTTCAGGGCAGACGTTATCTGCCCATTTCAGGACTCCACATGAATACGTCAAACATCAAAAAATACGCCCCGGTGGCACGTAAACAGTTCCGCGATGCGGTCATGCAAAAACTGACCACGCTGGGTATTGAGGCCGATAAAAAGGGAAACCTGCAAATTGCGCAAGCAACCGATCTTGGCGACAGCGTGCGTTATGGTCAGTTCTCGCTGGATAAAGTACTGGCGTCACGCCGTGAGCGTCTGGTCAAGCGAGCAGAAAAGCAGGGCTACGACGTGCTGGTAGAGCACATTGCTTACACCTGGTTTAACCGCTTTTGCGCTATTCGCTATATGGAGCTGCATGGCTATCTTGATCACGGTTTCCGTATGCTGTCTCACCCGACGCTGGAAGGTGGTTTTGAGGTTCTGGATCATGTGCCGGAAGTGGCTGACGCTCTGGGGCTGGACAAAGCGCGCCTGGTGGAGATGAAGCTGGCGGGCGATCGTGACGAAGAGCTATACCGTGAACTATTGCTTGCACAGTGCCATGCTCTTCATGGCGCGATGCCTTTCCTGTTCGAAGCAGTTAATGATGAAATTGAGCTAGTGCTGCCGGATAATCTGACCCGCACTGACTCTATTCTGCGTGGGCTGGTGGACGAGAAAGCGATACCAAAAGAGGACTGGGACCAGATCGAAGTGATTGGCTGGCTGTATCAGTTCTACATCTCCGAGAAAAAAGATGATGTGATCGGCAAGGTGGTGAAGAGCGAAGATATTCCCGCCGCCACTCAGCTGTTTACTCCGAACTGGATTGTGCAGTATCTGGTGCAGAACTCGGTGGGTCGCCAGTGGCTGCAAACCTACCCGAATTCCAGCTTGAAAGACAAAATGCCGTACTACATTGAGCCTGCAGAACAGACTCCAGAAGTTCAGGCACAGTTGGCTGCAATCACCCCATCCAGCATTGAACCAGAAAACATCAAGGTTCTGGACCCGGCCTGCGGCTCCGGGCATATCCTGACTGAAGCCTATAACGTGCTGAAGGCCATTTACGAAGAGCGAGGCTACCGCACCCGTGATATCCCGCAGCTGATTCTGGAAAACAATATTTTCGGCCTGGACATTGATGACCGCGCCGCACAGCTATCTGGTTTTGCGATGTTGATGCTCGCCCGCCAGGACGATCGTCGTATTCTGGGCCGTGGTGTACGTCTGAATATTGTTTCCCTGCAGGAAAGTAAGCTGGATATCGCTGAGCTTTGGAGCAAGCTGAACTTCCATCAGCAGGTGCAACGCGGCAGCATGGGAGATATGTTTGCAGAAGGGGCGGCACTGACCAATACCGACAGCGCGGAATATAAGCTGCTGATGCGAACGCTGGCATTGTTTACCAGCGCAAAAACGTTGGGATCGCTGATTCAGGTTTCACATGAAGATGAAGCGGCGCTGAAAGCGTTTCTGGATGGATTGTATCGTCTGGCTGTTGAAGGTGATATTCAGCAGAAAGAGGCGGCGGCAGAGCTGATCCCATATATCCTGCAGGCGTGGATACTGGCGCAACGCTATGATGCTGTGGTGGCAAATCCGCCATACATGGGTGGGAAAGGAATGAACGGCGAGCTGAAAGAGTTTGCTAAAAAACTATTCCCGGACAGCAAGTCGGATCTGTTTGCAATGTTTATTGAACGAGGCTTTGGCTGGCTCAAAGATGGTGCATTCAATTCGATGGTGACAATGCAATCCTGGATGTTCCTTTCCAGCTATGAAAATATGCGTAAAAATATACTGGATAAATTCACGATTGAAACGATGGTACATATGGGGAATGGGGTAATGAAAATTGCCTTTGGCACCAATGCGACCGTGTTTAGAAATGTTCATATCCCTTCTTATCAGGGAACATTTTCTTATGCTGAAAATGACGATATTAATGATGATGGATACCCAAAGACATTCCCTTTTAAAAATGAACGCTTGAAGACTGCTGCTGCCGATGATTTCAAAAAAATCCCGGGGACTCCAATTGCCTATTGGATAACAAAAGAATTAACTCGCTCATTTAGTTTGAATCAAACAATAGGAGAGTGTGCGTCAGTAAAATCTGGAATTACAACAGGAGATAACGATAAGTATTTATTGTTATGGAGCGAGGTAAATTCAAATCTTATCCGCTATAGTTTTAGTGATGAACCTGTTCGTTATTCACTTCATAATAAAGGTGGTGAGTTTAGAAAATGGTATGGTAATCTTGAGTATGTTCTCAAGGATGGAAGTTTACATTTTTCTAAAATGAAACAATGTGTTGGGTTTCGCCCTGATGGTATTGATTGTTTTTATATTCCTTCTGTCGGCTGGAGCAAGATAACATCCTATAAAAATAGCTTTAGATATTACCCTGAAGGATGTTCTTTTAACACGGCTGGATTGGCAATTTTTTCCGAAGATATGTCTGTTAGTAATCAGATCTTAGCATTTCTAAATTCTAATGTGGCATCTGAAATGCTTGAATTTATCAACCCTACACTAAATGCATCACCACAAGTAATAAAAAAACTACCGATTCCATTATGCGACTATACGGAGGAAATTCAATCTCTTATTCATATATCACGTGGGGATTGGGATGCGTCAGAGCTATCTTTTGATTTTACTTATCACCCGTTGCTTAAGGCTAATTTGAAATTGGTCTCTGAAGCATATGGTGAATATTTAAAAGAATCGAAGAAAAATATTGATTTGATGAGTAATCTAGAAATTGAACTTAACACTAAGGTTGCTAGGGAATTTCAACTCGATAAAAGTAAATATATAACAATTGCAGAAAAAGATATTACTTTAAATTGCAACCCAAGTTACTTGTATGGCGGGAGTTACTCCGACTTCGACAACCAACAACGATTCTGTTCTGATACCTTAAGCTCATTGGTAAGCTTTACTATCGGTTGCCAAATGGGTCGCTATTCTCTCGATCGCGAAGGCTTGGTTTACGCCCATGAAGGCAACAAAGGTTTTGCCGAATTAGTCGCCGAAGGTGCATACAAAACCTTCCCCGCCGATGAAGATGGCATTCTGCCATTAATGGATTCCAACTGGTTCGATGACGATGTCACAGCCCGCGTGAAAGAGTTCGTGTGCACGGTCTGGGGTGAAGAACATCTGCAGGAGAACCTCGATTTCATCGCCGAAAGTCTCTGTTTGTATGCAATCAAACCGAAAAAAGGCGAGTCTTCGCTGGATACCATCCGTCGCTATCTTTCCACTCAGTTCTGGAAAGAACATATGAAAATGTACAAGAAACGCCCGATTTACTGGCTGTTCAGCTCCGGTAAAGAGAAAGCGTTTGAGTGCCTGGTGTATCTGCACCGTTATAATGAAGGCACGCTGTCGCGCATGCGTACCGAATACGTGGTTCCGCTGCTGGCACGCTACCAGGGCAATATCGATCTGGTTAACGATCAGCTTAAGAATTCTGAGTCCGGTGCGGCCACTACGCGTCTGAAAAAAGAACTGGATGGGTTGACCAAAAAATTCAACGAGCTACGCAATTTTGACGATCGCTTGCGTCACTATGCTGATAGACGTATCACTATTGATCTGGATGACGGCGTTAAGGTTAACTACGGCAAATTTGGCGATCTGCTGGCGGATGTAAAAGCCATTACCGGTAGCGAACCTGAGGAGATTTGATGAAAATAGCGGCGATTTATACGCAGAGTGTTGGCCCATTGGGCAATGCGGAAATTAGCTTTAAAAACGACTGGACGGGAGAGGTGGAGGAAAACGTTCTCCTTACCGGCCCGAATGGCTGCGGTAAATCGACGCTGCTTCGCACTATTGCGATGCTTTGGGGGGCTTTTGGGTTCTGGCTAGAGCAATCCAAGCCGCTTCCATCATCTCACGAATCCCGGAAATGGTTAGAACGATGGAACGGTGTCGCGATTGTTATAGATGACTTCACATCAACAACGCCATCTCGCTTGGGGCTATTTTTTGGCTCCGAGGAATGGTCTGAGGAATTAATTGAATCCTATAAAGATGTTGAATGGATTGGTGAAAGCCGTGCTGGGCGTAAATTGACGCTAAGGATTTTTGAAGATGCCTGGTTCCAGAAATGGGGTCACTACTACCAGAAAATGGTTATCACCACTGAGAAAGTTTCATCCCCCAATGTCATTTATCTGGATGCTGAGGCGCGCAGATGGCTCGCGCCTAAAAAGAATATATCCTCACTTGCACAGGATGATCTTAGTCAGCGCTGGCTGGCAACCTATACTCCAACATCTGACTGGAAAGGGCAGCTTGAAGCCTCGCTGTTCAATATGAAAGCGACGCTCCCTGAACTGTATCCAGAGATGATGAAAACGCTGAATCAGTTCTTCTCAGGCAAAGTCATTGAAGAAGATATTCAGCCAGGGCAGCGTCAGCAGGTCAAACTTGCTAACGGCGATACTCATACACTGGATGAACTTAGTTCCGGTGAGCATCAGGTCTTGATCATGCTCTTTATGGTTCAACGCTGGCTTCAGCCGGGTGGCGTTGTATTAATCGACGAGCCAGATCTACACCTTCATCCTTCTCTGGTTTCCCCTCTGCTTGCGACTCTGGAAAACATTATCCAGAAAAAGCAGGGGCAGCTTATTTTGACTTCCCATGCGACTGACGTCTGGCAGCGTTACGAAACGTTAGGGCTGCGTTATCCCCTTTCTGTTGAAAAGGATAATAAGCAATGAAGGAGTTTGAGTGGCATATCAAGACTATCCTTGAGACAAAAATCACCCAAGGTAAACGAGCGCTGATTGTTGAAGGTAAAACGGATGAACTCGTTTTTACCCAGCTCTTAAAAAAAGTCGCTCCCCAATGGGAGACCAAATGGGTTCTTGCCGAAGTTGGCGGGAAACGTAATGTGGTAGAAATTTTGTCAAAACAACCGACTTGGTTGGGCATTGTTGATCGCGATGAGTGGGATAATGCTCAACTGAGCCAACGACAACTACAACTACCAAACCTGCTAGTTTTGCCTAGGTTCTGTATTGAAAACTATCTTACTGTCCCGGATGAGCTCTGGGATTGCTTGCCACAGAAGCAAAAAGCAAAACTCCCTGAAGGGCGAGAAGCGGCTATTCAATCTATTACTGTACCTATTACTGAAAACCTTGGGCAGTGGGTTCAATTTGGTGCTTTATGGGCAATAATAAACCCGCTTTGGGACGAACTGCGATTACTTGGTTTTAACCGAGACCTTCTAGATCCTGAACTGGTTGTTGATGAACAACGTTTTCGAGCACAGTGCGCTAGCTGGCATAGCCATCTCGATCCTCAGAGATTATGGCAGAGATATCAAGAGAAACTGACTGCAATTCAAGCTCAGACTAATGATGAAAATCTGCGCACCATTGTTCATGGAAAAAAATTTTTTAAAGCAGTCGTGACTCCTGCTTTCAGAAGGCTATTTGCCTTTCAGAGTGCAATTTCAGTTGAAGATTTATTCCGAGAAATGCCAGTCCCGGCAGACCTGGCATTTGTCTGGCAACGCATGGATTTAACCCCAGAAGATAATTAATTATGCAATTTAAAGAACTGGAATCCGGGCTTCGTCAGAAGTTTACCGACAACCGTATCGTCTTCTGGCACGACCCAGAACAACGTTTCACTGATTCGCTCAATGAGTTGGATCTCGACAACGTTGTGCTGCTGAATATGCGCGGCATTTCTGTGCTAGCAACAAAAAAACGACTCGAAATCGACGAGCCTGAGCAGAAATTTTTACTCTATTTCACCAGTGAGGTTCCCGCTCTCGAGCAGGACTGGTTGCTGGATATTCGCCTCTATAGCACCGAATTCCACGCTGATTATGCGGCGATCACCCTGAATTCTCTGGGTATCCCGCAACTCGGTTTACGCGAACATATTCAGCTGCGCAAAGCCTTCTTTACCGTCAAGCGAACTCAGACCCTGAAGGGATGGGTCACCGAGCGCGAAACGGAAAACTCTCTTGATAAAAAAATGCTGGCGGTGGTGGTCGGGGCCAGTACCTTTGAAACCAAAGAGATTCTTTTTGCTTTGGTTCAGCAATTTGTCGCGGCACGGCAGCAAGATGATAGCGCGCTGGAAAACACCTTCGCCGTACTGAAGAAACTTGGCCTTGATGGAGTGCTCTGGGAAATTCTTCGCCTTGAGTTGGGGTATCAGTCTGAAACTCCATCACTGGAAAACCTGCTTCTGAAACTGTTCTGTACCGATCTCTGGGCTCAAGGTGATGAAGCGCATCGTGACTGGTTGAGTAAAAATGTGCTGGTTACCGCTGCTGGACGGGCGTCTTCACTGGCCTTTATGGGGGCGTGGCGCAACGATCGTCGCTATAAAGCAGAATATGATTATTGTGCAGAGGATTTGCAGCAGACGCTCCAGCCAAAAGAGCACTACAACTACAGCTCACCGTACGCCCTGGCAAAATGTGAAACCTTCGAGGCCATTGAACAACTTATTATCCGTGGTCTGGTGACCCAGTTGCAGGAAGAGAGCACCACTCTTGATAGAGATGTGTTTAAAGCGTTGGTTTCAGAGCGCAGTGCGAAATACTGGAGCCAGACACGTCCAGAGTATCTTTCTATCTGGAATGCTATTCGTCAGGCGGAACGTTTGCTGAATTTGCGTAACCGCTACACTGACGGGTTTAATTTCCCCGATACAGGCGCGTTCTGGAAGGCCTACTGCGACGAAATTTATCGCTTCGATCAGACCTATCGGTTGTTTAATGAATATGCCGCGCCGGTGCACAGCAAAGGGGCGATGATCCTGCATGAACTGGATAAATTCATCGAAGAGTTATACAGCAATTGGTACCTGGCTGAACTAAGTCGTGGCTGGAACAAACTGCTGGAAGCAGAAAAACGTATGCAGACCTGGCAGTTTAGCGGAATACCCCTGCAGCGCAATTTCTATAAAGAGAATGTTAAACGTCAGTTTGACACCTCTCAGGTGAAACGCGTTTTTGTCGTGATCTCGGATGCACTGCGCTATGAAGTGGCGGAAGAGCTGGGCAGGCATATTAACCATGAGAAGCACTTCAGCGCAGAGCTGCGCTCCCAGACCGGAGTGCTCCCAAGCTATACCCAACTGGGCATGGCTGCACTGTTACCTCATGAGTCGTTGAGCTATCTTCCTGATAATTCTGGTGTAGTCTACGCCGATGGGATGTCCACTTCCGGGTTTGAAAAACGAGCCGCTATTCTTGCGAAGGTGAATGGTGTAGCGCTGAAAGCAAAGGACTTGCAGAACGCCAATAATCAGGAAGTGAACGAACAAATCCGCAACGCTTCCGTGGTTTACATCTGGCACGACACTATAGATGCGATGGGTGATAAGGCGGCAACCGAAGATAAAACATTCGAGGCTTGCCGAAGCGCTATTACCGAGCTAAAAGATCTGGTCTCACGCTTACGTAGCCGATTTAATGCCAGCCGAATTTTTGTTACCGCCGATCACGGGTTCCTGTTCCAACAACAAGCGCTGGTGGAGCAGGATAAAACGAAGCTGGAAAGTAAAGCTAAAGACACGATTGAAGCGAATAAGCGTTTTATTGTAGGTCATCAACTGCCTGAAAGTGAATTTTGCTGGCACGGTAAACTGGCAGATACGGCAGGCGCAAGCGATGAGAGTGAATTCCTGTTGCCCAAAGGGGTACAGCGTTTCCACTTCGTAGGTGGTGCTCGTTTCGTTCATGGCGGAGCCATGCTGCAGGAGGTGTGTGTTCCTGTGTTGAAGATTCGCGCGCTTGAAAAGAAAGCGGCTGAGAAGCAACCCCAGCGGCAGCCCGTGTCCGTTGTTGCGCGGGATCAGGTGATCAAACTGGTTAACAGCATTGATAAAGTTGGTTTTATTCAGACTTCGGCAGTGAATGATTTAAATGAGCCGCGCACGCTGAATATCTTTATCGTCGATGAAAACAACCAGGTCGTCTCCGGCACGGAAACAGTATGCTTCGACAGTGATAACGAAGATATGGGTAAACGCACCCGCGATGTAACCATGAAACTCATGGGGACGGCATTCAATCGCAAAAACAAGTATGTTCTGATCCTGGAGAATGCGGACAGTGCAACAGAGTATGGTCGCTATCCGATCACGATCGACCTGGCATTCCAGGATGACTTCTTTTAAGTGAGGCGTTATGCAACAGCAGGATAACTCAGCTAGTAACATGGAAGCGGCCTCTGCGTTGGCTCAGGACCTGGATTCATTGTTGAATCAGCATTTTCGTGGTCGCGTGGTGCGTAAGGATCTGACTAAGCAACTTAAAGAAGGGGCGAATGTTCCGGTCTATGTTCTGGAATATTTACTTGGCATGTACTGTGCCTCTGATGACGATGAGGTTGTTGAGCAGGGGCTACAGTCGGTTAAGCGTATTCTTTCTGATAACTACGTCCGTCCGGATGAAGCAGAAAAAGTGAAATCACTGATTCGCGAGCGTGGTTCTTACAAGATTATCGATAAGGTCACGGTAAAGCTAAATCAGAAGAAAGACGTTTACGAAGCCCAGCTCTCTAACCTCGGCATTAAAGATGCCTTGGTGCCGTCTCAGATGGTGAAAGACAACGAGAAACTGTTGACGGGTGGCATCTGGTGCATGATCACCGTGAACTACTTTTATGAAGAAGGGCAAAAAACGTCTCCTTTCTCGCTGTTCACACTGAAGCCGATCCAGATGCCAAATATGGATATGGACGAGGTATTTGAGGCCCGCAAGCAGTTTGATCGTGACCAGTGGATTGACGTGCTGTTACGTTCTGTCGGGATGGAGCCTGCGAATATTGAACAGCGTACCAAGTGGCATCTGATTACTCGCATGATTCCCTTTGTGGAAAATAACTATAACGTCTGTGAGCTTGGGCCACGCGGTACCGGTAAGAGCCATGTTTATAAAGAGTGCTCTCCTAACTCATTGTTAGTTTCTGGGGGGCAAACCACAGTTGCGAATCTTTTTTACAACATGGCCAGCCGCCAGATTGGCCTCGTGGGAATGTGGGACGTCGTTGCGTTCGACGAAGTGGCAGGGATAACTTTCAAAGACAAAGATGGCGTGCAGATCATGAAGGACTACATGGCATCAGGTTCGTTCTCTCGTGGTCGCGACTCCATTGAAGGTAAAGCCTCCATGGTGTTTGTCGGCAACATTAATCAGAGCGTGGACACGCTGGTCAAAACCAGTCATCTGCTTGCACCGTTCCCGGATGCGATGATTGATACTGCATTTTTTGACCGCTTCCATGCTTATATTCCTGGTTGGGAAATTCCAAAGATGCGTCCGGAGTTTTTCACTAATCGCTATGGTTTGATTACGGATTACCTCGCTGAATACATGCGAGAAATGCGTAAACGTAGCTTCTCCGATGCAATTGATAAATTCTTCAAGCTGGGAAATAACCTCAATCAGCGTGACGTGATTGCCGTACGCCGCACGGTATCCGGTCTGTTGAAGCTAATGCACCCGGATGGCGCTTACGACAAAGAAGATGTCCGGGTTTGCCTGACTTATGCACTGGAGGTCCGTCGTCGCGTTAAAGAGCAGCTTAAGAAACTCGGTGGCTTGGAGTTCTTTGATGTGAACTTCAGCTACATCGATAATGAAAGTCTGGAGGAGTTCTTTGTAAGCGTACCGGAGCAGGGTGGCAGTGAATTGATTCCCGCCGGTATGCCGAAACCTGGCGTAGTGCATTTGGTCACGCAGGCTGATTCAGGTATGACGGGCCTCTATCGTTTTGAAACGCAGATGACTGCCGGTAATGGCAAACATGCGGTATCAGGTTTAGGGTCGAATACAGCAGCGAAAGAAGCGATTCGCGTGGGGTTTGACTACTTCAAAGGTAACTTAGGTCGTATCAGTGCTGCGGCAAAATTCTCTGAACATGAATATCATCTTCATGTGGTGGAGCTGCACAGCACAGGACCGAGTACAACCACCAGTCTGGCCGCGTTAATCGCGTTCTGTTCCATATTGCTGGCAAAACCGGTTCAGGAACAAATGGTCGTTTTAGGCAGTATGACGTTGGGAGGGGTAACGAATCCCGTTCAGGATCTGGCTGCATGTCTGCAGGTTGCATTCGATAGCGGCGCGAAAAGAGTTTTACTCCCTATGGCTTCAGCTATGGATATCCCGACCGTACCGACTGAATTGTTTACCAAGTTCCAGGTAAGCTTTTATGCTGATCCTGTAGATGCGGTATACAAGGCTCTTGGTGTAAATTAAATGCAATGATTACCAGTGATGTATGAGTTGTGTTACTGGTAATCTCATTTCCAAAAATAATAGTGCAACTTAATTTTAATATTATATTTTTAAGTTGAAGCTTAATATCCTGATGCTTAATTTAAGTATGGTTATTTATTCCAGAAACTCGGTAAAGATAGACAGTAAATCATGATGAATCAGTGTCCATTCTTGATCCAAGTTTATAGTACATAATCCGATATCGAAACCACTAACATTATAACGATGCTTTACAGCCTTCGTTACATGAGGATAGATCAACAACCCACTGATTTTTTGGGCTGGAGTCGATTTACAAGCCAATAAATAATTCATTAGCTGATATAGGTTAGACGAGTGAAACTTCGATGTTTCGTTACGGCTAGAAAATATACTCTTATAATATTTTGCATCAACGATTAAAGTTTTGTTATTACTTCTTATCGTTATGTCTGTTTCCATTCGTGGTAGAAAAGATAAACTTTTATCAGTGTCGCTATATGCATCCCATTTCAAATATGAGCGTTTTACGTTAGCGTTTTTTAATTCTCGCATACAAAAACAATATAAAAATTCCTGATAAAGAAGTGACATTTTGCGTTCGTCACGTTCAAAATCATAAAAACGATAACTACCATTGTTTTGATTACTTATCGAATTGTCTGCAATAAACTTGCATAAACTGATTGCGAATTTGTAATAACGACTACTAGCCCTAACTTTCACTTTATTGAAGTGAAGAGGAGTGAGGTTAATTTCTTTCACTTCTGGCATTCTTGCTCGGATAGAGCGCGATTCTTCTCGGATGGTTTTATTTAAATTTTCATTTTTGATTAATACAGTCAGAGAACTTTTAATGATTTTATTTGCAAGCGTATCCGGATTTAAATCATCAAAAGTACTGACTGTTTTTCCTTGTGTCATATGTAAACCGCGGAGTGTTTGAGGGAGATTCACCCGTCCTTTTACTCCTGTGATTAACTCTGTATTTGACTGATAATTCAGCTCGAATCCCCGACGACAAAGATAAAGAACACATTTATTTAAAGCATGCCCGAGTATATCTAGTAAGTTATTGGCCGGTTGCGCATCAAGGTTAACTATTTTAGCATCCTGTAAATGATTCCATGCATAAGTCAGCATATAATAGATGTTACGTATTGGAATCGCTGGCTTATTCATTATATGTCCTCAAGTAACAGATCGAGCCAGTTTTGTCTTTTACCAGGGTTATCAAACCAATACTCTTCAAGCAACGGCGCTATATCTGAAAAAACGATTGTTCTGAACCATTCAACATCTGGTTGATTGCCATCATCTAAACCATTGCAAAAATAGCTGTGCCCGATCCTGTAACCCTTCCCGAGTATTTCTGAGTCATTACTGATTTCGTTATTTAACTGCATCATTTTGAAACATAATGATTCGACAAATCCAGGCTTGGCTTTGTTATCCAGTAAAAAACTACGAAATTGCTCTGTTCCAAATCCGGGTTCAATATCAATAAATGAAAAGCGTCTACGGAGAGCGTAGTCGACGACTGCCAGAGAACGATCTGCTGTATTCATTAAACCAATAATATAGACGTTAGCAGGTATATAAAATCGGTCACTGTAGTTTTCCGAGTAGGTAAGAGGTACTGCCCAGTTCGCATTACGCTTATCATGTTCAATAAGCATCATGACTTCGCCAAAAACCTTGCTTAAATTCGCTCGATTTATTTCATCAATGATAAAAACATGTTTTTTTTCTGGTTCTTTCAGGGCCTGCTGACAGAAACTATAAAAAATTCCATCCTTCCGTTGGAAGCCATCACCATTTGGGCGATAACCTTGTACGAAATCTTCATAACTATAAGATGGATGAAACTGGACCATACCAACTCTGTATGAATCCCTTTCTTCCATTAGCAGATAAGCCAGTCGGCGGGCTACGAAGGTCTTGCCTACTCCGGGGGGACCTTGCAGAATAACATTTTTCTTCACAACCAAACGTTTAATAATTGTTTCTATTGTTGGTTGAGGAATAAAGAGGTCATTCAATGCATCGTTTATATCATATGGTTTTTTGACCGTAGTTTTGGAGTGAGGATCTGGATGGGGCAATGTTTTGGAACTGGAGAATAATTTTTTATATACATTTATTGTTTGTTCTATTTCTTCATCAAATTTTGCGTAATCGATACCATTGGAAACTTTTTGTGAGAACGCATAGTAAGATTGACCATATTTCTTTGGATATATCCCAAGGTTAGTATGTAAATACTCTCTAATGGTGACTGGTATATCAGAGTTAAAGTGCCATTGAAGTTGAGGTATCTTTGTATCACTTATCCCATAAGCAAGTATAAGTTCGTCATAATCTTTATAATAAAGTATGACAGGATAGATACCATGAGACACTTCTTGACCCTCAGCAAGAAATGCAATCCAGGGAACAGAACTGTAATTACCAAAGCCGAAACTTACCTTCACCTTAAGTCCATGAAGTGTTTCTGGGTAGTCTTTAGTTGATTGTGAGATTTTCTGATCGGCTTGTTCAACGAATTTTTCAAGCCAAGTCTGTACCGATTGCATCTCTTACTCCTTACGAGAAGTTCATAGTGCATTATGACGCCCACCCGGACGAATCGCTACTGTTAATCGTAACAGTTCGAACTCATCCAATGAATATATTCTGTCTTTGAAATCAATTTCTTCGTGCATACCAAATAATTATTGCGATCGCGCTCGCAACGTGGACAATACTTAATCATGTGATGAATTAATATCAACGAAATCAATAATTTCATTTAAGTCACGGGATGGGGAATGGACAGTAATACTCAGGGATTCACTTCATACTGGCGTAATACCTTAGCTGATGCCGAGTCTGGAAAAGGGGCATTTGAGCGTAAAGATGAAGAGTCATTCACTCAATGGATGAATATCGATAAGGGGCGCCTGGATGAAGAGATCGTGCATTCGTTCTTCGAAGGTGAAAACGAGAAGGTTCAGACCGTAAAAGTGCTGTTACGGTCGCATGTATGGATCCACTTGTTAAAGCATGGCAAGGAGCGCACGGCTGGCGCACCAGGTATAGTTACGCCTTTGGTTACTTCTGCGCTGTTGAACCGCGAAGGCTTTCTGTTCCCTGCATCTCCTGCCACCATTCCCCGTGACCTGCTTGAACCACTCCCCAAAGGTACCTTTTCTATTGGTGAGATGGCGGAATATGACAAATATAAAACCTCCCATGATTCATTAACTTTTGGTCCTGGCGACGAGGATGAGCAGCGTGAGGAAACAGACGAACAACGGACTGAGCGACATGCTCGCTATAAGCTATTATGGCAAAAATACCTTAAAGAGGCAGATGAGCTTTTAAACAATGTGGCCGGGAAATGGCTCGAGTCACCAGAGCAATATGAGTCAGCTGGTTATGGCTTTATTATCAAAGCCAACCAGCCCGGCGGCGCCAGCATTCATATTTTGCCCATGTACGACCACCTGCTGTCGTGCAAAAAAGAGGTGCCATTGCTGGCGCGTTTTGCTTCAAAAGATAAATCTCCTGTTGAGCCGCTTCTTGCCAGTAATGCCATGTTCAGTGAGCGTCTGGGCCATTCTGGCGACAATTTCCCTCTGGCTACTGCACAGCGTGATGCCCTGAGCCATTATCTCACTCAACAGCCGGGCGATATTCTGGCCGTAAACGGTCCTCCGGGAACAGGAAAAACTACTCTTGTGCTCTCCATCATAGCTACAGAGTGGACGAGGGCGGCTTTAAACAAAACCGAACCACCGGTTGTCATTGCGACATCAACCAACAACCAGGCGGTTACCAACATTATTGAGGCCTTCGGAAAAGATTTTTCTACCGGAACCGGGCCCATGGCTGGACGTTGGCTGCCGGAAGTAACAAGCTTTGGCGCTTATTTCCCTTCCTCGCGCCGAAAAGCTGAGGCAGCAAAAAAATACCAGACAGAAGACTTTTTTAACCGCGTTGAATCCCTTGAATATGTAGAAGATGCCCGGCTTTTCTTCCTTGAAAAGGCAAGGGTGGCTTTTCCAGCTCAGGAATGTCATTCACCTGAACACGTTGTGAATCTCTTACATCAGCGTTTAAGTGAACTCTCTGCAGAGCTTGAGCAAATCGAGCCTGCGTGGGAAAACCTGAACGCAATCCGTCAGGAGCGGGGCGCCATCAGCGACGATCTCGAACAGTATATTCAGGCTAAGAGAACGTTACTGCTCAATAGCACAAATGAAATCTCGCTATTAACGCAGGGCAAAAAACAATGGGAACAATATCGAGCTCGTGAGTCGATCATGTTCGCTCTCTTCTCCTGGCTTCCCGCCGTTCGTACTAAGCGTCACTATCAAATGAAGCTGTTTTTGGAGGCTACGTTTAGCGAAAGAATAACAGCATTCCAGGGAACTTTGCCTGATGGAATTGATGCCTTTATCGAAGGCCTGATAGCAGAAGCACTTAAAGAGCAGGCCGAGTACCAGCAGCAGATTGGTCTTGCCGAGGACATTTCCCAACGTGAAAGTGAAGCAGCCATACGCTGGCGCGAGATCACTCATTCGCTGGGAAGTCCGGGTGAAACGGAGCTCAGTCTGAATGAAGCCGATCAGCTCGCTGATACGCGGCTCCGTTTTCCTGCATTTTTGCTGGCGACGCATTATTGGGAAGGCCGGTGGTTAATGGATATGGCTGCCATTGAAGATCTTCAGGATGAAAAAAAACGCAACAGAATAAATTATGTTCAGGCCCGCTGGCAGCGCAGAATGAAACTTACCCCTTGTGTGGTGATGACCTGTTATATGCTGCCGCATCATATGAAAATTGGTATCCGGGATGAAAAATTGAAAAAGTATGCGGAAAGCTATTTTTATAATTTTGCAGATCTGCTCATTGTCGATGAAGCAGGCCAAGTACTTCCGGAAGTGGCTGCGGCCTCCTTTGCTCTGGCAAAAAAAGCGTTAGTTATTGGTGACACAGCACAGATTGCGCCAATCTGGAATAGTTACCCTACCATTGATATAGGGAATCTGTTAGAGCAGAAACTTCTTACTGGCGATACTCAGGATGAGCTTCACGACGCTTATATCACGATAGGTGATTCAGGTAAAAGCGCGGCATCTGGGAGTGTCATGAAGATCGCCCAGTTTAATTCCCGCTATCATTACGACCCAAACTTTGCGCGTGGCATGTATTTATATGAGCATCGTCGTTGCTTCGATAACATCATTGGCTTCTGTAATGAGTTGTGCTATGACGGCAAATTATTTCCCAAGCGGGGTATAGCAAATGGCACGTTATATCCTGCAATCGGTTATTTGCACATAGATGGTAAATGTGTACAGGCAAGCGGCGGAAGCCGCTATAACCTCTTCGAAGCTGAGACAGTAGCTGCATGGCTTGCGGCGCACAAACAAGATATTGAGCGTCATTACAATAAGCTGCTCCATGAAGTCGTAGGGATTGTGACCCCCTTTTCTGCGCAAGTCAGCGCAATTGAATCGTCATTGCGTAAGGTGGATATCAACTGTAATGATGATAAAAACGGGCTGACAGTGGGGACAGTCCACTCCTTGCAGGGCGCGGAAAGGGAGATTGTGCTGTTTTCTTCTGTGTATTCGAAACACGAAGATGGCGAATTTATAGACAACGACAGAAGCATTCTGAACGTTGCCGTTTCACGTCCTAAAGATAGCTTCCTGGTCTTTGGCGACATGGACTTGTTTGAGATCCAACCCGGTTCTTCACCTCGGGGACTGCTGGCGAAATACCTGTTTGCTTCCACTGATAATGCGTTGCAGTTTGATTTTCAGGAGCGCCAGGATTTAAGTTCCTCGCAAACGCAGACCTCTATCCTGCACGGTGTGGAGCAACATGATGTGTTTCTGAATCAGACTTTTAACTCAATCAATGAGAGCATTACTATCGTTTCGCCGTGGCTTACCTGGGAAAAGTTGGAACAGACCGGTTTTCTTGCATCGATGATGCAGGCACGTGCACGTGGTATTGATATCACTTTAGTAACGGACAAATCATCTAATACTGCAGATGTGGATTTTGAAAAGCGTAAAGAGAAAAATCAGCGTCTTAATGAGGCCGTGGAAAAGTTAACTGAAATGGGCATCACGACGAAGTTGGTCAACCGTGTTCACAGTAAGATTGTAATTGGCGATGAGGGACTACTCTGCGTCGGTTCCTTTAACTGGTTCAGCGCTGCGCGGGAGGAAAGATACCAGCGATATGACACATCCATGGTCTACCATGGCGATAGTTTAAGAGCTGAGATCAAAACGATTTATACCAGCCTTGAGCAGCGGCAGTTATAAAATGATGTGAATTACCTGAGCACCCGTATAAACCATAGGGTGCTCAGGATATTTAATACGATCACATCAATTAACCCTTAAAAACATTTTGCCTATGCCATTGTAAATAGTTGTATGAAGGTTTCGGCAACGCAATGATTCTTTCTGGCAAACTCAGCTTGTCGCATGTACCAAAATCAAGGTGATTGCTTATCAGAACGTCACCTTCATTAGCGAATGAAATCCAGCCAGAGTCAAATAAAGTATCAATATGAGCCGCCAGCATGAGACCGTTATGCGGATCTAATCTTTCTTTCGCAGTTTGGCATGCGGACCAGGGCTTGATATGGCTCACTCTCAGTAATGGCTGAAAGGTAATCCCTGTTACAGGGCAGGCAGGGTAAAGTTTTAAGCACTCAGCCCGAAAAATACCCTGTCCGATTCTGGCATGAATCAATGCTGTTCGGGTTGTTTCATCTATCGAGAGGTCATGAGTGATAATATCAATGTCTGGTTGAACGAGAGCGATACGATCGTTCGGGCTTTGATTTACCTCGAATGGCTCAGGTGTTTCAAATCCCAACTCTTGGAACAACGCTGAGTGAAATTCTACGGGCAAATATTGTTCAACCACCTGTTTCGCCAACGAATCAATTAAGCGTATCTGAGCTTGTAATAGGGAAAAGGAAGCAACATCAAAGCCACCGTGCACGTTGTTATCTAAGACCGTCTGCAGCCTCGGTTCCTCAGGGCTTTTCAGTAAAGCAGGGTCTGTTCCTTCCAGTGCCCAGAAGCCATCATGCTTTAACCGCCAGAATGGCATAAGAACTTCATAGATGCTGCGTTTTGGCCCGTAGCGTTTTAGTAAATCTCGTAGTTGATCTTGTATTTCATCCTGAAACTGGAAAAGTCGTCCATGGCCTTTCTTGTACTGGGAAAGAACGTACAGAACAAGTAAGGGTTTATTCAACGCTGGTGCTTTGTTGTACCAGGCTGTTTTCATCCCGGCAATTTTTTGACTAAGAGATTTTGCGATGGTCATAGTTCGGTTACAGGAGCCAGTAGTTCTGCGATGATGCTCGCAAAACCCAGACCAATCAACCCGTAACCAACAAAAACATGACCTTACCGCATATAATCCTATTTCCTGAATCCCCCTCGCAAATTCTAAATTTACCCCACACCAAACCGCTGTATTTATATTCAGCCCTGTATAATGAGCACCAGAAATTACGCCGACCGGCAAAGGAAGTATCAAAGAATATTTAAAGAAGAATTCGCGATATGAAGGTGCTGCAACACCCCCATACCGCTAACCACTAGCAACTGAAAAGGAGTTGAAAATGGCTGCGACGAATTTTAAGCCAGAGTTTACTGTTTGCAAAACAGAATCAGACGCTTTCACCGGCATGATTGAAAACCGCGAGCTGGTACGCAAAAACAGCGCCCGCCGGCTTCACGGCAACCAGACCAATGCGGCCCCCATTCATCCTCGTGCGGAAACGCCGCAGGACAGTGCCGCCTGCTGTGAACTCTATGCCCGCATAGACATGAAATACCTTTTTCTGGGCGGCGAATGGTTAACCCGAGCGGGCTTTATCAACGGTATGCCGGTAAAAATCCGCGCCATGAAAGACTGCATTGTGATTACGCCACAGCATACAAGAGAATTATGGGGATGCCTGGAAGGTATGAGCGTGGTGAATATCAATAAGCAGAAAGTCGCGCAGTGGCTGAAGACCTTTCCGGGAGCGCTGAATGATACAGGTGATGTTCCGGTGATTAAGCGTGGGAGTGGGCAGGCTGTTTAAACTTAAGACTACCTGCACGGGCATGTAAGCACATGCCCGCACTACGCTAAGAATAACTCAATCATGATGCACTTGTTCTTTCACTGCCTTGACCAGCACAGCATTAAGCTCGCCAAAGGTTAAATCGCGTATCACAGGTTCGGGAATGCCTCGTAACCTGCGAATCAAGCGGCATAAACCAAAGTAATCTATGCCCTCGGTGCTAAAAAGAAACTCGTTTTCAGCGAGGGAAAAAATTTTCTCATAACCATCTTCTTCAGTGACGAGCGTAACGCCAAACGCTGCCTCGCAGTCTTCAATCAGGACATCGCCATCCATGCCACAGATATCAAGGTCGGCTTCGATTAGGGTGTTTTCATCGATGCGCTTGCGATGATGTCCCGAGGACTGACGCACAACCTCAATGACCTGCGAAAGAGTGGGTTGCATTATGTTTAATTCCTTTGGTACAGAAATGACGTAGACATTCATCAGTAGATCGAGTTAACGCCTGGGAGTTATTATTGAAGGTACAAATAAAATCAAAACAATCCACGCAAACATACCAATGATTTTTAACGGCCAGGGTTCGAATACATCAAAGCACACAATTGCGCCTATAACTAATAGTGGTCCTCCCAATAATTCCAGTATTCCTTCTAAGATAGATAACTTATGAGGCAATACACGATTTAGTAAAACGGCCATGAAATGTGCGCATCCTAAAGTGATGGTTATAGCTATTGTGCATTCTTTCCAGTTATCAGTGACGCCCACGCATATGAGGCATAACACAATCACAAATACACAAAGTAACGTATTCAGCATGGAAATAATAAACTTACTCTTAGCAGTTGCCGTGGCGTTTAAAATATTAAGAGTCTATGAATATAGCGCTCTTAACAGAATGACAAACGACATTGACTAATAATGCATTTAAGAATTTTTGCGCCTCGCTTATTTACGCAATAATCAAGTTAGCGGCTTCATGCCAATCCCCCGCATTCCACCGCTAAATCGACTTTAACTAAACACCGGCACCCCCAGCCCAACCTTCACCTCCCTCAACGTCCCCTGCGTCACCTCCTGCGCCCGTTCCGTTCCGCGCTTCAGCATCGCCATCAACTCGCCCCTGTCACGCATATACATCGCCCTCCGCTCCCGCATCGGCGCAATCAGCTCCTGCAAACACCCCTCCAGCTCGTTCTTGCACGCCCGGTCGCCCAGCCCGCCTGCCTGATAGTGCGCCTTCATCGCCGCCACTTTGTCTTTGTCCGGGTGAAACGCGTCGAGGTACGTAAACACCACGTTCCCCTCAATTTGCCCCGGGTCGCTCACCTTCAGGTGGTTCGGGTCGGTGTACATGGCGCTGACCGCACGGTGAATGGTCTCTTCGCTGGCCGAAAGATGCAGCGTGTTGCCCAGCGATTTCGACATCTTGGCGCTGCCGTCGATGCCGGGCAGGCGGCTGGTGTCGCTCAGCATCGCCTTGCAGTGGCGCAGCACCGGGGCGGGCAGCAGGCTGTTCATCTTGTGCACAATCTCGTTGGTCTGCTCAATCATCGGCAGCTGGTCGTCGCCGACGGGCACGCACTCGGCCTTGAACGCGGTAATGTCCGCCGCCTGGCTGATGGGGTAGGCCATAAACCCGACCGGCAGCGAGCGGGCGAAACCCTTCTGCGCAATCTCGTTTTTCACCGTCGGGTTACGCTCCACGCGGGCGACGGTGACGATGTTCATATACAGCATCGTCAGCTCGGCGAGGGCGGGCAGGGCGGACTGGAGACAGATCGTGGTCAGGTTCGGGTCGATGCCGGCGGCGAGGTAGTCGGCCAGCACTTCGGGGATGTTATCGCGGATCTTCTGCGGGTTGCTGCCGTTGTCGGTCAGCCCCTGCAGGTCGGCAATCAGCACAAACTGGTTGTGCGTATGCTGGAGCGCCACGCGCTGGCGCAGCGATCCGACGAAGTGGCCGAGGTGCAGCGGGCCGGTTGGGCGATCGCCGGTGAGGATAGTTGGTGCGTTCATAAAGACTCCTTAATGGGCAGTTGCCGAAAGGGGTCTTAGATGTGAGAAAGCCGCCTTTCGGCGGCTATCTGAAAATGGGAAAAACTACTCCGTGCCGCCTTTAAGAAGGCAGCCACCAGCGGTTTACGGTGAGGACGGCGTGGTTTATGTTCATCTCTTTACCGTATCACGTCCGGCGCGAAAAACAAAAGGGCACGTCATGCTGCAATCTCTCAACCATCTGACCCTCGCGGTCAGCGACCTGCAAAAAAGCGTCACCTTCTGGCACGAACTGCTGGGGCTAGCGCTCCACGCCCGCTGGAATACCGGGGCCTATCTCACCTGCGGCGATCTGTGGGTCTGCCTGTCGTACGATGAGGCGCGCCAGTACGTGCCGCCGCAGGAGAGCGACTACACCCACTACGCGTTTACCGTGGCGGAAGAGGATTTTGAACCGTTCTCGCACAGGCTGGAGCAGGCGGGCGTCACCGTCTGGAAGCAGAACAAAAGCGAGGGGGCGTCGTTCTATTTTCTCGACCCGGACGGGCACAAGCTGGAGCTGCACGTGGGCAGCCTCGCCGCGCGGCTGGCGGCGTGTCGCGAGAAGCCCTACGCGGGCATGGTGTTTACCTCAGACGAGGCTTGAGGCGCGCACCTTCAGCCTGCCCGCCAGCGTCACGTGCGTGGCGGCATCTTCCTGATTGCACAGGTACTCCACCGCCAGCCGTCCCAGCTCGCTGTAGGGCAGCTGGATACTGGTTAGCGGCGGGGTGAGCTGCTCGGAGATCTTCTGGTCGTCGTAGCCCGCCAGCAGCATGTCCTGCGGGATGCGCACGCCGTTCACCGCCAGCGCCTGATAGCAGCCAATCGCCAGCCAGTCGCTGGCGCAGAAGATGGCGTCCGGGCGCTCGGTCAGCTCCAGCAGGGAAGCTGTCGCGGTAAAGGACTCGCTGAACTGCCAGTTGGTCTGGCGCACCAGGCCGTCGTCGCACGCGAGTCCGGCCTGCTGCAGCGCGGCCTGGTAGCCCGCCAGACGCTGGCGCGAGGCCTCCATCCAGCTCTCGCCGGTGATGTGGGCGATGCGAGTCGCCCCGCAGGCGATGAGGTGTTTCGTCACCTGGAAGGCATTGGCGTAGTCGTCCGGGATAAACGACGGCAGCAGCGGCGAGCCGGGGTCGCGCTGGTTGAGCAGCACCAGCGGGATGCGGGTGCAGTCCTGGAATGCCGTCATGTCCACCAGCGTGGTGACCGGTGAGGCGAGGACAATCCCGATGCAGTTGCGCTTCTCCAGCTGGCGGATGATGTTCAGCGCCAGCTCGATGTCGTCGCCGTAGTCGTAGACGGTGAGCAGGGTCTCGTTGCGCCATGCGGCTTCCCGCGCCTGGCTGATGGCGTCGATAAACGGGTCGAAGCTCTGCATGGAGCTCACCAGCAGGGCGATCTCTTCCTGGTTGCGCGGGGCGTGAACGGCGGGGAGGCGGTCGTAGCCGAGCTCGGTGGCGACGCTTATCACCCGCTGGCGGGTGTCGTCGCTGAGCTTGATGTTGCGTGACTGGTTAAGCACCAGCGATACCGTCGCCTGCGACACGCCTGCCGCCCGCGCAATATCGTTCATCGTCACTTTCGTTTTTCGCTTCATCCGTCCTCTCCCTTTCGCGAATTCGCATCATACCCTAACCGCACGCTTACGCGCCGTCGATCACGTTTCTCATTCATCGAAGCGTGAACTTTGTGAGTGGCATCGCTTTTCTTCGTGCGGGAAATTGCGCATTTATCCCGCAGCTAATATTTATTAGCTAAATATTATCAGTAAGAGGACGCGTAATGAAAGAGCAGTGGAGCAGGGAGCAGGCACAGGCGTGGTATCAGCAAAAAGGCTGGCTGTGCGGGTTTAACTACCTGCCGTCGACGGCGGTGAACTGGACCGATATCTGGCAGGCAGAGACCTTCGATGCCGCCACCATTGAGCGCGAGCTGGGCTGGGCGGCGGAGGCGGGCTACAACACCCTGCGCATCAACCTGCCGTTTATCGTCTGGGAGCACGACCGCGACGGGCTGATGGCGCGCATCGACCGCTTTTTGATGATTGCCGACGGCCACGGGTTCAGCACCATGCTGACCCTGATGGACGACTGCGGCTTCTCCGGCGACGAGCCGTACCTCGGCCCGCAAAAGCCACCCGTGCCGGGCAAGCACAACAGCCAGGCGGCGGCGAGCCCGGGGCGCGACAAGGTGTGCGATCCGGACTGCTGGGCAGACATTGAGCGCTATATCCGCGACGTTGTCCGCCAGTTCCGCGAGGATAAGCGCGTGCTGCTGTGGGATCTCTACAACGAGCCGGGCAACCGCGGCATTTTCGCGACCGGCACGCAGGAGGTGCAGTACGACGCGAAGCTGGAGACCTGCGCCCACGCGCTGATGAAGCTCGCATTCCAGTGGGTGCGTGAAGAAGATCCAACCCAGCCGCTCACCGTCTGCGCCTGGCGCCTGCCGCCGGAAGAGGAGGGCGAGACGTTCTTCCAGCATCCGCTGGACCAGACCGCGCTGGCGCTCTCGGACGTGGTGAGCTTCCACGCCTACACCCACACCGGGCGCATGACGGCGATTATTCAGCAGCTGCAAAAGCTTGGTCGCCCACTGTTCTGTACCGAATGGCTGGCGCGCCACGTGGGCAGCACCATCGAAGAGCAGCTTCCGCTGATGTACGCGGCGAAGGTCGCGCCGTATCAGTGGGGGCTGGTGCGCGGCAAAACCCAGACGTGGCTGCCGTGGCCGGTGGTGATGAAGGAGTCCACGGACTACTGCCGCCTCTGGTTCCACGACGTGTTTGAGGAGAACGGCATTCCGTTCTCGCGCCGTGAAATCGCCCTGATGCAGCAGCTGCGCAAGATCGCCCCACAGGCGCAGGACTAATAATATCGACCCGGCGGTCCACCGCCGGGCAACCAGGCAGGCATATAACAATGGCAACGACAATGAAAATACCGTCTCGCGAGCTGTGGTCTTATTTTGGTTATGGTTTAGGTCAGTGTTTTAGCTTTGGTTTAGTGGGTTCGTTTATTAACTATTTTTACACCGACGTGCTGGGGATCTCGGCACTGGCGGCGAGCACCATCTTCCTGATTGCCCGCGCGTGGGACGCGGTTCACGATCCGCTGTTTGCCAGCATTATGGATACCATTAACAGCCGGTTCGGCAAGTTTCGCCACTTTTTGCTTATCGCCCCGCTGCTGATCACCGGCGTCACGCTGCTGTCGTTCTATAAAATCGAAGCGGACATGACCACCAAAATCCTCTACGCCGGGGTGACCTACATCCTGTGGGGGACGCTGTACGCCATCTCCGATATCCCGTTCTGGTCGATGTCGTCGGTAATGACCAACGACTCCGGGCAGCGCACCCGCGCGGTGACGGCGGCGATGCTCGGGGTGAACGCCGGGATTGCCTGCGCCAACATCTTCTTCCCGAAGCTGGCGGCCTATTTCGCCCAGTACAGCAATGACAAAGGCTACTTTATGGCGGCGCTGGTGATGATGCTGGTGGGCCTGCCGCTGATGCTCAACGGCTTTATGCAGATCAAAGAGCGCGTGCCGCCGAGCCCGGAAAAGGTGACCATCCGCGACACCTTCCACAACCTGCGCCAGAACAAGCCGCTGTTTATCGTTCTGCTGTCGTTCTTTTTCTGCGTGTTCCACAACGTGGCGGGCGGGCTGTATATCTACTTCTTTATCAACAACCTGGGCGACGGCAGCCTGCAGATGGCGATTGGCGTGATGGGAATAGTCGCGGCGGTGCTGTGCCTGGTCGCCCCGATGCTGACGCGCCGGATGCAGAAGCGGAAGCTGTTTATGATCCTCTGCGGGCTGGACGTGGCGGTGCGCGTGGTGATGTGGTTTGTGGGCTATCAGCAGGTGACGATGCTGTTTATTCTGCTCGGCCTGAGCACGCTGTTCGTGATGATGACTAACATCCTCACCTCGTCGATGATTGCCGACACCATCGAGTACGCGGAGTACCACACCCACAAGCGCTGCGCGGCGATCACTTTCTCCGGGCAGACCTTTACCGGCAAGATGTCGGTGGCAGTGGGCGGCGGGTTAATCGGCGTGTTTCTGACGATGATCGGCTACGTGCCGCAGGCGCAAATTCAGAGTGAGAGTGTGCTGTCGGGGCTGTTCTTCGGGATTTGTCTGCTGCCGGCGATAGGCTCGCTGATCCGCATGGGCTTTATGTCGCGCTTTACCTTTACCGAAGAGAAGCACGCGGAGATTTGTCGGCTGCTGGCGGAGCGGAACGCGTCTGCGAAAGCGCCGGGTGACGGCTGCGCCTTACCCGGCCTACAGGACCAGCCCTTGTAGGCCTGATAAGCGAAGCGCCATCAGGCTTCGCTTTTTAAGATTTACAGCGACTTCACAAACGCCAGCAGATCTTCGTTGAGCTGGTCCTGGTGGGTCAGCGCGAAGCCGTGCGGCGCGTTGTCGTACACCTTCAGCGTGGCGTTTTTGATCATCTCTGCCGCCAGCTTGCCGGTGCTTTCAAACGGCACGATCTGGTCGTTGCTGCCGTGGATCACCAGCGTCGGCACGTCGATTTTCGCCATATCCGGGCGGAAGTCGGTTTCGCCGAAGGCGGTCACGCAGTCGATGGTGCCCTTCAGGGACGCCAGCAGGGCGATGTTCAGCGTCTGCGTCAGGGCACCGGCGGAAACGGTCTGCCCGGCGTTGGTGCCGTAGAACGGGGTGGCGAAGTCGCTGATGAACTGGGCGCGATCTTTACGCAGTCCGTCGCGAATGCCGTCGAACACGCTCTGATCCACACCCTGCGGGAAGGTCTCAGATTTACCAAAGATTGGCGTGACCGCGCCCAGCAGCGCCAGACCGGCCACGCGCGCGCTGCCGTAGTTGTTGATGTAGCGGGTCACGTCGCCGCCGCCCATGGAGAAGCCCACCAGCGTCACGTCCTGCAGGTCCAGGGTGGTGATCAGGTCGTTGATGTCGGACGCAAAGGTGTCGTAGTCGTAACCGTTCCACGGCTGATCCGAGCGGCCAAAGCCGCGACGGTCAAAGGCGATGGCGCGGAAGCCGCGCTCGGCCAGGTAGTTCAGCTGGCTGTCCCACATGTCGCCGTCCAGCGGCCAGCCGTGGCTGAAGAGAACCGGTTTGCCCGCGCCGCCTTCTTTGTAGTAAATCTGCGTGCCGTCTTTTGCCTTAAACGTTGCCATAGTGTGTTCCTGTGCAGGTGATGGTTAGGGTTATACCGGCGCGACCAGATAACGAATTGCCGGTGATGTTGTGCCCTGATGAAAAGCCAGAACGCGGCTCTGCAGCAGGAGGTCATTCATGGTGTGGCGCTCCTGCTGGCGCAGATGCTCAATCCAGGAGCCCATCAGGAAGGTCTC
Source organism: Enterobacter sp. BNK-13 (assembly GCF_048685015.1). Classification (NCBI taxonomy): domain Bacteria; kingdom Pseudomonadati; phylum Pseudomonadota; class Gammaproteobacteria; order Enterobacterales; family Enterobacteriaceae; genus Enterobacter; species Enterobacter sp. BNK-13. The sequence goes on from NZ_JBLQTP010000001.1 coordinate 187,736, forward strand.
GATAAACAGGCCGGGGCGTTCAATATCCTCGTACACCGCCCAGCTCATCGCCCCGGCGCGGCGTCGCACCCGGCGCAGCTCGTGGACCGCCTCCAGGAAGGCTTTTGCGTTGTGCGGGTCGATGATGTACTCGTGCGAGACCAGCACCGGGCCACGCTCGTTCGGCAGGTCGATCTCCACGCCGTCCAGCGGCTGGCCGCTCAGGTCGAGGTTTAATTCCGGGTCTTTCTCCAGCTTCCAGCGGAACACGGTGGCGCTTGCCAGCACCATCCCCAGCGTGGCGACAACCAGCGCGGTCGGGGTGCCGAAGCGGGAGGCTATCTGCCCCCAGATGGCGCTGCCCGTGGTCATCGAGCCGAAGAATACCGTCAGGTAGACCGCCAGCGCGCGGGCCTTCACCCAGCGGGCAGCGCTGCGCTGGGCGCCCAGGTTCAGCGTCGAGAGCACCGCAATCCATGCGAAGCCGGTGAAGAACTCAAACAGGTTGAGCAGCCAGACGTGGCGCACAAACGCCAGCGCCAGCATGGTGAGGGCAAAGACCAGACTCGCGGCCACCATCAGCCGGTCGGCGTTCAGCCGCTGGCGCAGGCGCGGCAGCAGAATGGCCCCGGCAATCGCCCCCAGGCCAATGCACGCCAGCATCACGCCGTAGCCCGCCGGGCCCAGGCCCAGCTCGCGGCGCGCCACCAGCGGCAGCAGCGCCCAGCCCGCGCTGCCGAAAACGAAGAAGGCCACCGTACGCACCAGCACGTTGCGCAGCACCGGCGCGGCGTGCACGTAGCGGATGCCGGTGCGCACCGCAGAGAAGAAGTGCTCCGGCGGCAGACGCTGAATGGACGGGGCCGGACGCCAGCGCCACAGCACCCATGCCACGCCCACCACGGACAGCGCATTCAGGGCAAACACCATCCACGGCCCGGCGAGCGACAGCAGGAAACCGCCCAGCGCGGGGCCAATCGCCCGGCTGATGTTCACCCCGAGCGAGTTCAGTGCCACGGCGGCGCCCAGCTCCGGCTTGCTCACCAGATCGGGCACCACGGCCTGGAACGGCGGTGAGCTCATCGCCGCCCCCACGCTCAGCAGAAACGTCGCCACCAGCAGCACGGTGGGGGTGACGTGTCCGGTGAAGGAGAGCACCGTCAGCCCGGCGGCGGCGATGAACACCCACAGCTGGGAGAAGAGCAGGTATTTACGCCGGTCAACGATGTCCGCCATCACCCCGGACGGCAGGGCAAAGAGGAACATCGGCAGGCTGCTGGCCGCCTGCACCAGCGCGATATCCAGCGGGTCGGCGCTCACGGTCAGCATGCTCCAGTTGATGCCGACGTCGCTCATCCATGAGCCGACGTTAGAGACCACCGTGGCGATCCACAGCATGCGGAACACCGGCTGGCTCAGCGGCTGCCAGGGTGAAACCGTCGGTGCGGGCGTCGTCTCGACGTGTGCGTCGCGAACGTCGTTAACCTGGGTCATGCGAACCTCTCCGTTGCCTTACGCTGCAGCCGCCACTGGCCCGGCCCGGTGAGGGCAAGGGTGGTGAAGATAATCAGCAGCAGCCAGCCAAACTGCCCTTCGGCAATCGACCAGTTCGGGTGGACCGCCAGCATCGCCACCAGCAGCACGGCGATAATCGGCAGGCACGCCAGGCGGGTGTAGACGCCCGCAATGATCAACAGCGGGCAGATCACCTCGGCGACAATCGCCGGGATCAGGCTGGTGTAAGGCCCGAAGCCGAACGGATCTTCAATGCGCGTCAGCTCTTCGCTGAAGTGCAGCACCTTCGGCAGGCCGTGCACGTAGAGCAGCAGCAGGCTGCCGGTCAGGCGCAGGAAGAACAGCCCCAGGTCGATCCGGGGCGGCATAGTGGTGTTTTTCATCAGAATGCAAAGCAGCTGCAGCCCAGCGCCCCCCAGAAAGCGTTATCGTCGGACACCGGCATCGCTGACGTGCGGGCGAAATCATGCTGGTGGCTGTGAACCCCGCACGGCCCGCTGCAGTGGTGAGCCACACTCATACCCACGCGTGCGGCCTGCGGCGGCGCGCTGCGGTAGTGGCCCGGCACCTTGACCACCGGGGACCACTCGGGCAGAACCGGGATGGCCGGCGGCGCGAGCGGGCCAAAGCTGCCCGCGGCGTAGACGATGTCGCCGTTGACCACCGTGAGAACGGACTCGATGCCCTTGATCTCCTCTTCCGGCACGCGGAAATAGTCTTTGCTCAGCACTGCCAGGTCGGCGAGCTGGCCGACCTTGATCTGCCCCTTCTGATTCTGCTCGCTGGAGAACCACGCGCTGCCCTGGGTCCAGAGCATCAGGGCGGTATCGCGGTCCAGGCGAGCGCTGTGATCGTACATCTGCATCCCGCCGACGGTGCGGCCGGAGACCAGCCAGTAGAGCGCGGTCCACGGGTTGTAGCTCGCCACGCGGGTGGCATCCGTTCCCAGGCCCACCGGTACGCCGGTCTCGAGCATTTTCGCCACCGGCGGTGTGTGGCGGGTGGCTTCGATGCCGTAACGCTCGGCAAAGTACTCGCCCTGGAAGGCCATGCGGTGCTGGACGGCAATGCCGCCGCCGAGCGCTTTGATGCGGTCAATGTTGGCCTGGGTTACGGTTTCCGCGTGGTCGAAGAACCAGTGCAGGCCGTTGAACGGAATGTCGCGGTTCACCTTCTCGAAGACGTCCAGCATGCGGCTGATGGATTCGTTATAGGTGGCGTGCAGGCGGAACGGCCAGCGGTGCTCCACCAGATGGCGTACCACGCGCTCCAGCTCGTCCTCCATGCCCGGCGCGAGATCCGGGCGCGGTTCGAGGAAGTCTTCAAAATCGGCGGCGGAGAAGACCAGCATCTCGCCCGCGCCGTTGTGGCGGAAGAAGTCGCTGCCCTGGCCCGGCGTGAGCATGTCGGTCCATTTTTCAAAGTCTTCCAGCTCGTGGCCCGGACGCTGGGTAAAGAGGTTGTAGGCGATGCGGATGGTCATCTGTTTTTTCGCGTGCAGCTCGGCGATCACCTCGTAATCTTCCGGGTAGTTCTGGAAGCCGCCGCCCGCGTCGATGGCGCTGGTCAGCCCCAGACGGTTCAGCTCGCGCATGAACTGGCGGGTGGAGTTAACCTGCTGCTCCAGCGGAAGCTTCGGCCCTTTGGCCAGCGTGGCGTAGAGGATCATGGCGTTCGGACGGGCGATCAGCATCCCAGTCGGGTTGCCGTTGGCGTCGCGCTGGATCTCCCCGCCCGGCGGGTTTGGCGTGTCTTTGGTGTAGCCGACCACCTTCAGCGCGGCGCGGTTGAGCAGGGCGCGGTCGTACAGGTGCAGGATGAAGACCGGGGTATCCGGCGCGGCGTCGTTAATTTCGTCGAGGGTCGGCATGCGGCGCTCGGCAAACTGGAACTCGGTCCAGCCGCCGACTACGCGCACCCACTGCGGCGACGGGGTGCGCAGCGCCTGCTCTTTCAGCATCCGCAGGGCGTCGGCCAGGGAGGGCACGCCTTCCCAGCGCAGTTCAAGGTTGTAGTTCAGCCCGCCGCGGATCAGGTGCAGGTGCGAGTCGTTCAGGCCGGGGATGGCGGTGTGGCCTTTTAAGTCGACCACTTTGGTGCCGTCGCCGTGGTGCTGCATCACCTCGGCGACGGTACCCACTTCCAGAAATTTTCCATCGCGCACGGCAACGGCTTCCGCGACAGGATTCTCGCGATCGACGGTGTGAAACTGGCCGTTAACCAGAATGAGATCGGCTTTACCTGGGGTATCCATAACTGCTCCTGACTGAGAGGGGAATGGTCAGGATTATGGGAACCGGTTTCGGCAAAGATCCAGTTATACAATAGGATAGGTATACCAAAGTATAACTATACCTAAGGTTAACTATACGAAGAGATAATTACGCGCGGAGAAGGAAAACCGCAGGATGAGGGTGACTTTATCGTCGCGGCGCTCGCGGCGATTTCTACCCTTAACCACTGGAAAATGCTATGACCTCTTCAAAGCTCGAAGTGTTAACCCCTGCGAACTGTCAGATCATCTTTATCGATCATCAGCCACAGATGGCGTTTGGCGTGCAGTCGATTGACCGCCAGGTGCTGAAAAACAACACCGTGGCGCTGGCGAAAGCGGCTAAGGTGTTCAACATCCCGACCATCATCACCACCGTAGAGACCGAAAGCTTCTCCGGCAATACCTATCCTGAGCTGCTGGACGTGTTCCCGGGTCAGGACATTCTGGAGCGTACCTCCATGAACTCCTGGGACGACCAGAAGGTGCGCGATGCGCTGAATGCCAACGGCAAGAAGAAGGTCGTGGTTGCCGGTCTGTGGACCGAAGTGTGCAACAACAGCTTTGCCCTGTGCGCGATGCTGGAAGGCGACTACGAAATTTATATGGTGGCGGACGCGTCCGGCGGCACCTCCAAAGAAGCCCACGACTACGCGATGCAGCGCATGATCCAGGCGGGCGTGATCCCGGTGACCTGGCAGCAGGTAATGCTGGAGTGGCAGCGCGACTGGGCGCGTAAAGAGACCTACACCGCGGTGATGGACATCGTGCGCGAGCACTCCGGCGCGTACGGCATGGGCGTGGATTACGCCTACACCATGGTGCATAAAGCGCCGTCTCGCCAGAAGAGCGAGCACCGCACCTTAGCGCCGGTTCCGGCTCGCTAAGTCCCGTCGGCGGGCTGGTCCCTCATCCGGCTCGCCGCTGCCTCTTTCTCTGGAGTTCACGATGAGTACTGGGCTGATATCCCTTGCGGCAGGCGTGTTGATTGGCCTGATGTATGCCGTGCTGAAGGTGCGCTCCCCCGCGCCGCCCGCGCTGGCGCTGATTGGTCTGCTGGGGATGCTGGCGGGTGAACAGGCGGCGCGCCATCTCTTATCCCGCGACGGCGCCCCTCCTCCTCAGGTGACCGTTCCGCAGGCGGCATCGCAGACGGGAGCGTCATCATGAAAGCATGGATAATTTCGCTGGTGTGTGGCGTGGTTGCTGGGGTAATTTACGCTCTGCTCGACGTCCATTCCCCGGCACCGCCGGTTGTCGCCCTGCTTGGCCTGTTCGGCATGCTGGTGGGCGAACAGCTTATCCCGGTGGGACGACGTTTACTGAGTCGCGAACCGCTCACCCTCGCCTGGTTTCGTCACGAATGCGTACCGAAAATCAGCGGCACGGCGCCCCCTGCGCCCGCGAAGGACCCTCGCGACGTTAAATGACTGGTTAGAGGAATAACAGCATGACGCTGCCGTGGCGCATTGCCATCATTGATGACGAACGTTCCGTCCGCAGCGGGTTGAGTAATCTCCTGGAGTCGGAAGGCTATTCAACCGACACGTTTGATTCGGCAGAGGTATTTCTGAGCCATCCGCTTGCCCTGTCCGGCGCGGCGCTGGTGATCACCGATATCAAGCTCCGGGGCATGAGCGGCCTTGAGCTGTTTGACAAGCTGCGGCTGCTGGCCGTACCGCCTCCGCCCGTGCTCTTTATCTCCGGTCATGCTGATGAAAATATGCAGCGGTACGCTCTCGGTCTGGGCGCCGCTGCTTTTTTGCGTAAGCCGATTAACATCGATATTCTGCTGGATCATATTCAGCGGGAGCTGGCCCGCCGACAATAAGGATCGCGGATGAACGAACACGAGCAGCCTGCATTCTGGCCCGCCCAGGGAAATCTTCACCAGGGGCGGGTTTTTGTCCTTAAAGAGGATGTGATTTTTACCGTGCTGGCGCAGGAGGGCGGAATTGCCTGGATGCATGCGCGACATCCTCATTCCGGCGGCTCGTTCATTATCGCCACCGCGGTCAGCGACGAAGAGGAAGAGCGGGCCACCCGGCTGCTGAAAAACGAGTTTGCGCTGCGTGACGCGCTGCAGGATAGCTGGGCCATTCGCGCCGTCGCGTCCACCCAGTACCGGGGACGCTTCGCGCTGGTGTACGCCCCGTTTTCGTTTGAGCTGCTGGCGCGGCGCGCGGGCAGGGCGATCTCGGGGATCGCGCGCTTTATCGAGCTGGCGATCCAGATCTGCGTTCCTCTGCGCCAGATGCATCTGCAAAACCTGATCCACGGCGATATCAAGCCCGGCAATATTTTTGTTCATCACGATGCCACCTGCCGTCTGGGCAGCTTTGGCCTTTCATGCAGCCTCTCCGGCGCCTTCGCGCAGACCCGGCTTGCCATTTCAGGCGGCACGCCGGCGTATATGTCCCCGGAGCACACCTCCCGCACCCAGCGCCCCGTCGATGGCCGCAGCGATCTCTACAGCCTCGGCGTGGTGCTGTATGAACTCCTGACCGGACGTCTGCCGTTTGAACTGGGGGAGGACGATCGGACCAACTGGGCGCACTACCATATTGCCTCGGCGCCGCTGGCCCCGGACGCGATACGCCCGGACGTGCCGGGAATGCTGTCGACCATCATCCTGAAGCTGCTGGAGAAGCACCCGGATAACCGCTACCAGACGGTTGACGGGCTGATTGCCGACCTCCGCCGCTGCCAGGCGACGTTGACCGGTGAGGGCGAGATCGTTGCCTTTACCCCCGGCCAGCAGGACCGCACCCCGGCTATTCTTCTGGCGGACTCGCTGTTCGCGACGCATCCGCAGGCGAATGACGTCATTGCCGCGTTTGAGCGGGTGGGGGAGAACCGCGTGCCGGAGCTGGTGACCATCGGCGGGCCGTCGGGGATCGGCAAATCCTCCATCATTGCGACGGCGTTAAAAACGCTCCAGCAGCGTACGGTGCTGCTGGCTGTGGGCAAAGTGGATCAGTTTTCACCGTCATTACCCTACGGCGTATTAAGCTCCGCATTCCGCCCCCTGACCCTGCACCTGCTGGGCCTGCCAGCAGACGAGGTGGCGAAATGGAAAATCCGTCTTTCTCGCGCCCTGGAAGGACACGAGGCGCTGGCCGTGAGCCTCGTGCCCGAGCTGGGCCTGCTGCTTGAGCGCAAGCCGCGCTTCCCGGCGGATACGTTTTCCATTGATGCCCGGGCGCGCTTCAGCCATATGGTGCTGGCGCTGGTGAAAACCTTTGCCTCGCAGGGCTGCCCGCTGGTGCTGGTACTCGACGATCTCCAGTGGAGCGACGCCGCCAGCCTGCATACGCTCAACTATCTGCTGGTGAACTGCGGCGCGATCCCACTGCTGGTGGTTGTGGCTCACCGCGATATCGGTTCGTTGTCCGAACCCGCACTGCAACAGCAGCTGGCGAGCCTGCCGGAGGCGGCGCAGCACGCGAGCGAAATTGTCCCGCAGGCGCTCTCTGTCAAAGCCGTGTCCCGCTGGCTGGGGACGGTATTTCGTACCCGCAGCACGGCGACGACCGACCTCGCCACGCTGATCCATGAAAAGACCGGGGGCAACCCGCTCTTTGTACACGAATTTTTCCGCCGCATCGTCGATGACGGGCTGGTGGTGCACAACAAATATCAGGACAAGTGGCACTACGATCTGCAGGCGATCCGCGCCCGGCATTACACCGAAAACGTCGTCACCCTGGTGCTGGAGAAGCTGGAAGAGTTGCCCGACGAGACGCGTCGCCTGCTGGGCAGCCTTGCCTGCCTCGGCGGCACGGGCGAAATGGAGATGATCTGCCGCGTGGTTGGTATATCGATGGCGGAAATGCGCTACGCGCTGCATCCGGCGGTCATGGCGCAGCTGATCGTGCTGACGGAGAAAGCGTACTCCTTCACCCACGACCGGGTGCAGGAGGCCGCCTTTGCGCTGCTGGATCGGCATGAGAAAAGCCATCTTCATCTGACCACCGCCAGCCTGCTGGCCGACGCCGCGCGGCAGGCGGCGGGGAACGAGCTGCTGTTCCGCGCCGTACATCACGTCACGGCCGCGCTGGACAGCATCCAGCCTGCCCCGCAGCGCCAGATGTTCCGCGAGCTGAGCCTGCTGGCCGCGCGACGCGCGAAACGCTCGGGGGATTATCTCTCGGCGCTAAGCTATATCCAGACAGCCCGAGCGCTGGGCAACGCCGGGACGGTGTCAGACTTTATGCTCGATATCGAAGAGGCGGGCTGCGAGTTTGCGCTGGGGCACCTGGCGCGCACCCGCGAGCTGTGTGACGCCATTCTCGGGTGCCCCGGCGGGCTGACCGAAAAGGCGCTGGCGGCCAATCTGCTGGTGGAAGTGTACATTCGCCAGTCGGACAGCCGTCTGGCGCTGGAGGCGGCGCTCTGCTGGCTGGGGGTCTTTGGTATTCAGATCGGCCGCTATCCGGAAGATGCCGACTGCGACGAGGCCTGGGAACACTTCTGTAACCGCGCGGGCGACGCGCCGCAAAGCCTGTTTGCCCCGCTCTCGCGGATGGATAACCCGGAAACCGAAGCGGTGATGAACCTGCTCTACAGCGCCAGCATTTGCTCCAGCTTCATCTGTCCGCGCCTGCACTTTTTACTGCTTTGCCGCATGATGCACCTGACGCTCGACCACGGTATTACCGGCGCCTCCACCACGGCGATGGCCTGGTTTGGCGTGCTGATGGGCCACCGCTACGCCGAGTATCGCCTCGGCTTCCAGTACGGCACGCTGGCCCGCGAACTGGTCAATCGCCACGGCTACGACGCATTCGAAGCTAAAACCCTGCTGCCGCTCGACCAGCTCAGCGTCTGGACCCAGCCTTTATCGTTTACCATCGAGTGCGCGAAAGCCTGCTTTACCTCGGCGGTGACCCACGGCGATATGACGATGGCCTGCTTTGCGGCCTGCCACCAGGTCATTAATTTCCTCTCCCGGGGCGATCACCTGGACGGGGTGCTGACCAGCATCGATCGCGGCCTGGCGTTCGTGCGTAAAACCCACTTCCAGGACGTGGAGACCATTTTGATGGTCCAGCGCGGCTACGTTGAGTTCCTGCGCACGCCGGTTATCGGCACCTGGACCGCATCGCAGGTGCTGCCGGAGGCGCTGCTGCCCGCGTCGCCGGAGCAGGCACCGGAGCAGACCTCCACTATGCTGTTCTGGTACTGGCTCTACCGCGGCATGGCCCACTTTACCTGCGGCGAGTATGCCGACGCGCAGGCGGATCTGGAGATGGCGGGGTGGTACGCGTGGTCTGCGCCGGGGCACATCCATCTGCTGGATTACCATCTTTACAGCGCGCTGGCGCTTTCCCGTCAGCTGACGCCGGAGACCTTCTCGGCGAACCACCGCCGCAGCATTCACGCCCACTATGACAAAATCGCCCTCTGGGCGCGCATTAATCCCGGCACGTTCGCGGATAAAGAGGCGCTGATCTACGCCGAAATCGTGCGTCTGGACGGGATGAACAGCATCGCGCTTGAGCAGTACGAGAAGGCGGTCCGACTCTCCCGCGAGGGCGGGTTTAATCCGATTAATGCCCTGGCCCACGAGCTGGCGGGCCGCTTTGCGCTGGCCTGCGGCTATCCAACCGCCTCGGACGCACACTTCCGTGGCGCAATTGCCGCCTGGGGCCGGGCGGGCGCGCAGGCCAAGGTGCGCCAGCTGGAGCAGGATTTCCCGCATCTGCTGGCCTCCGGGCAGGCGAGCGCCTATGACACGGTGGCGTTCGCTCAGAACGAGACCATCCGCGATCTGCAGAGCGTCATCAAAGCCTCCCGCGCGCTGTCGGAAGAGATCAACCTCGAGCGCTTAATCGAAAACCTGATGACGATCCTCCTCGAACGCGCCGGGGCGCAGCGCGGCCTGCTGCTTCGCGTGAGCGATAACCTGATCCCGGAGATCGAGGCCAGCGCCTGGACCAGCACTGAAGGCGTGCGGGTGCGGATCCTGAAAGACGTGCCGACGGCGACCGACATGCCCCTGTCGGTGCTGGCGGCGGTGATCCGCACCGGGCAGGAGATCCGCACCGGTAAGCCGGAGGAGTTCCACCCCTTCAGTCAGGATCCCTATCTGGTGACCTCGGGGGCGGCCGTCATGTGCGTCCCGATGTTCAAGCAGGCGCGGCTGGTGGGCGTGCTCTACCTGGAAAACCGCCTGATGCCGGAAGTCTTCACCGCCGAGCATTCTCGCGTGGTGAGCCTGCTGGGGGCGCAGGCTGCGGTCTCCCTGGAGACGGCGCGGCTGTACGCCGAGCTGCTGGGGGAGAACATCCAGCGCCGTCGGGTGGAAAAAGAGCTGCGCGCCAGCCAGACCTCGCTGATGCTGGGCGAGCAGATTAGCCACACCGGCAGCTGGCGCTGGGAGCTGGAGCAGGATCTGATGTTTGTCTCGGAGGAGTACGCCCGCATCCTCGGCCTGCCCGAGCAGCAAAAGATGATCTCCATGGCGGAGTTTTTGACCTTCGTCCATGAAGACGATTACGCCCGCATCAGCACCATCGTCACGCAGAGCGTGCGCGAAGGGCTCTCCATGCGCGCGGAGTTTCGGGTGAAGCGTACCGACGGTTCAACGCGCTATATCCTCGGGATTGGCGATCCGGTGGGCGTGGGCAGCGAGGTGAACGAGTATTACGGTATCATCACCGATATCACCAGCCAGCGCGCCGCAGAGGATGCCATGCGGGTGGCGCAGGCGGATCTGGCGAGGGTGTCCCGCGCCACCACCGTCGGGCAGCTGACCTCCTCCATCGCCCATGAGATCAACCAGCCGCTGATGTCGATCGTCTCTAACGCCGGAGCGAGCCTGCGCTGGCTCAGCCGGGAGCCCGCCCGGCTGGATAAAGTGCGGGAAGGGCTGGAAGAGATCGCCGCGGAAGGCGCACGGGCGGGGGAGATCATTCGCAGCATCCAGTCCCTGACGCGCAAACAGGATCCCACCTTCTCGCGCATCGATCTGCACTATCTGATCCACCATATCATCGCGCTCTCCCGCAGCGAGCTGGAGCAGCGACACATTAGCGTTGATTACCTGTTGAAGGCGCAGGACAGCTTTATCACCGGCGATAGCGTGCAGATCCAGCAGGTGCTGCTTAACCTGGTGATGAACGCCGTTGAGGCGATGGCCGAGGTGAAGGATCGCGCCTGCACCATCACCCTCAGCACCAGCAACGCGGACGGGAAAGCGATCGTTGAGATCGCCGATACCGGGAGCGGCATTGAGCCCGAGCGGCTGGAGCAGATTTTTGACTCGTTCTACTCAACCAAGCCACAGGGAATGGGGATGGGGCTGACCATCAGCGCCAGCATCATTGAGCGCCACTGCGGGAAGCTGAGCGCGCGCCGCCGGGAGCCTTACGGCACGGTGTTTGCCTTTGCGCTGCCGCTGTCGGTACAGGAAGGGTAAACGTTACTCCGCAGGCTGGCTTTTGGTCAGGCGCTCAACGGCCCTGACCAGCTCTGCCACGGAGCGCACCTGCATTTTCTCCATTACGCGACGGCGATGCACTTTCACCGTGATCTCACTGACGCCCAGCTCGGCGGCAATTTGCTTGTTCAGCATGCCGCTTATCGCCAGCGTGAGCACCTCGTGTTCGCGCGGCGTGAGGGAGAGATGGCGCTGCTTCAGGGCGTAGTGCTCTTTATTGCGCTCGGCATTGTTTTCCGCCAGCTGCAGCGCGGACTCAATGGCGTCGATAAGCGCGGTGGATTCGACGGGCTTGGTGAGAAATTCGTAAGCGCCGCCTTTAATGGCGCGCACCGACATCGGAATGGTGCCGTGGCCGGTGAGAAAGATAATCGGGATTTCACGCCCGCTGTCCTTGAGGGCATCTGCCACCTCAAAACCCGAGATGGTGGGCATCTGCATATCCAGAACCACGCACGAGGGGAGCTCTTCAAAGCGGTGCTGAAGAAACGCTTCTGCCGATGAAAAGCCGATGGCGTTTAAGTCTGCGGATTCCAGCAGCCCGATTACGGACTGTCTGACTGCGTCATCGTCATCAACCACATACACAATGTGTTCCATTCACCGCCCCGGTGCTGTTTTACATGTCGAGGATGCAAACAGCCCCCAGGAGTGACGTAAGGGACTGTTTATGCTGACTTTCATCTTAACACATTAAATATAATTATCATTTAACAATATGATAATCATATGAAGTATAGCGATCCGTGACCGGGCGAGTTCAGGAACGAAACGCTGATGTTATGCACCGACAAGCTCAATCCGGTTGCCGTCCGGGTCCGCGATCACCGCTTCATAGAAGCCGTCTCCGGTCATGCGCGGGGCGCTGAGCAGCGTGCCGCTGGCCTGCGCCCGTTCGGCCATGTCGTCCACCTGCGCCTTGCTGCCGACGTTGATGGCAATATGCGCCCAGCCGATAAACTCCGGGTGTGACGGGGCTGCGGGCAGGTCCGGCAGCGTCATCAGCTCGATGGTCGGTCCGTCATTCAGCGTAATAAAGTGTGATTCAAACCCGGGACGATTTTTACTGACGTAGCGTTCGTTGCTGCGGCCATTAAAAACCGTTACCCAGAACTGAACCTGGGCGTTCAGGTTTCGGGTCCACAGTGCAACATGGGCAATATGCATAAGCTCCCTCGTTATTTGTCTGTGAGGACTTTGATCGGTAAAACAGGCTACACTCTGGTTTTGAGCGCGACAAGCTGAGGAAATAACAATGCACTACACACTGAAAGAAAGCGACAAGGAAAAAGCGGAAGGGTCAAACGGCGCGGGCGCTCTGCAGCAAAAACTGCTGGAGTCTCGTTCGATTGTGATCTCCGGTGAGATCAACCAGGAGCTGGCGCAGAAAGTGATCACCCAGATGATCCTGCTGCAAAGCGTCAGCAACGATCCGATCAAGCTGTACATCAACAGCCAGGGCGGCCACGTGGAAGCGGGCGACACCATCCACGACTTCATCAAATTCATTCGCCCGGAAGTGCACGTGATCGGCACCGGCTGGGTCGCGAGCGCCGGGATCACCATCTTCCTGGCCGCGAAAAAAGAGCACCGCTACTCGCTGCCAAATACCCGCTTCATGATCCACCAGCCGCTGGGCGGTGTGCGCGGTCAGGCGACGGATATTGAGATCGAAGCGCGCGAGATCATCCGCATGCTGGAGCGCGTGAACAAGCTGATCGCCGACGCTACCGGCCAGCCGCTGGAAAAAGTGAAAAAAGACACCGACCGCAACTTCTGGATGTCCCCGGCGGAAGCGCTGGACTACGGTATCGTGGGTAAACTGATTACCCACTATGACGAGCTGAAGCTGGATTAAGTTTTCGCGGCGTGTTTGTGTCGGGTGGCGGCTTCGCCTTACCCGACCTACACGTGCTGGTTTGACCCATGACAAGTTCCCCCTCTGCCTTCTTGCCTATAATCGCGCCTGTTTCCCTTCTCACTGGTGCTACCCATGGCGTATCAACTGAACCTGAACTGGCCGGAATTTCTTGAGAAATACTGGCAAAAGCAACCCGTTGTGCTGAAAAATGCCTTCCCGAATTTTGTCGACCCGATTACCCCGGACGAGCTGGCGGGTCTGGCGATGGAGCCGGAGGTCGATAGCCGTCTGGTGAGCCATTTCAACGGTAAATGGCAGGCCAGCAATGGTCCGTTCGAGCACTTTGACGATCTGGGCGAAACCGGCTGGTCGCTGCTGGCGCAGGCGGTGAACCACTGGCATATGCCCGCGGCGGAGCTGGTGCGTCCGTTCCGCGTTCTGCCGGACTGGCGTCTGGACGATCTGATGATCTCCTTCTCCGTGCCAGGCGGCGGCGTGGGTCCGCATATCGATCAGTACGACGTGTTTATCATTCAGGGGATGGGCAGCCGCCGCTGGCGCGTGGGTGACAAGCTGCCGATGCGTCAGTTCTGCCCGCATCCGGCGCTGCTGCATGTGGATCCGTTCGAGCCGATCATCGACGAAGATCTGGCCCCGGGCGATATTCTCTATATTCCGCCTGGATTCCCGCACGACGGTTTTACCCATGAAACGGCGCTTAACTACTCCGTCGGCTTCCGTGGGCCAAATGGCCGCGATCTGATCAGCAGCTTCGCCGATTATGCGCTGGAAAACGATCTGGGCGGCGAGCACTACAGCGATCCGGATCTGACCTGCCGCGAACACCCGGGCCGCGTGGAGCAGTACGAGCTCGATCGCATTCGTCAGATGATGATCGACATGATCGGCAAGCCCGATGATTTCACAAAATGGTTCGGCAGTTTTGTCTCCACGCCGCGCCACGAGCTGGATATTGCCGCCGCCGAGCCGCCGTACGCGCCGGAAGAGGTGCTGGACGCGCTGCAGGGCGGCGAAACGCTGTCTCGCCTGAGCGGCCTGCGCGTGCTGAACATCAACGGCAGCTTCTTCATCAACAGCGAACAGCTGGAGACGGTAGACGCGAAGGCGGCGGATGCGCTGTGCCGCTACACCGAACTCGGTCAGGCCGAGCTGGGCGATGCGCTGAAAAACCCGGCGTTTGTCGAAGAGCTCACCGGGCTGATTAACCAGGGGTATTGGTACTTCGACGAGTAGTGCGGCCTGTTGCCCGGTGGCGCTGCGCTTACCGGGCCTGGAACGGCAAGAACGTAGGCCGGGTAAGGCGAAGCCGCCACCCGGCAAAACACTACTCCTCCATCGCAATCACAATCGCTTCACCCAGCTTTTTCAGCGCCTCGCGATGTTTCTCCGTAGGCGGCAGCGCCACGTTTATCCGCAGGCAGTTGCGGTACTTCCCTGATGCGGAAAACAGCGACCCGGCCGCGGCCTGGATCTTCATCCGGCACAGCTGCTTGCTGACGCACACCATATCGACCTTCTCCGGCAGCTCAATCCACAGCAGGAAGCTGCCCTGCGGGCGCGTGACGCAAATCTCTGCCGGAAAATACTGCCGCACCCAGCAGGTGTAGGTTTCCATATTCTGCTGATAAATCTGGCGCATACGGCGCACATGGCGATGGTAATGACCGTCGCGAATAAACGCCGCCACCGCCATCTGCGTGCCCGGCACGTTAAATCCGCCGGCGGCGTATTTCATGTGCATTACCCGGTCGTAGTAGCGTCCCGGCACAATCCAGCCGACGCGCAGGCCCGGCGCCACGGTTTTGGTAAACGAGCTGCAGAGGATCACGCGGCCGTCGATATCCATTGAATGAATGGTGCGCGGGCGCGGGTACTCCGCCGCCAGCTCGCCGTAAATATCATCCTCGACAATCACGATATCGTGCCGCTGGGCGAGGGCCAGCACCTGCTTTTTCCGCGCCTCTGGCATGATAAACCCGAGCGGATTATTGCAGTTGGGCACCAGGATCACCGCCTTGATTGGCCACTGCTCCATTGCCAGCTCTAGCGCTTCGATGCTGATCCCGGTTTCAGAGTCGGTGGGAATTTCAATCGCCTTGATGTCAAACCCGCGCAGCATCTGCATGGTGCCGTGAAACGACGGCGATTCCACCGCCACGATATCCCCCGGTTTGCATACCGACAGCAGGGCAATCGACAGCGCGCCGTGGCAGCCGTTGGTGATCACAATGTCGCTTGCCGAGACGGTGGAGCCGCCGTCCAGCATCAGACGGGCGATCTGCTCGCGCAGCTCCAGGCGCCCGTCAAGCACGTCATAGCTCAGCATCTCGCCAGGGTTATGCTGCGCGATGCGGCTCATCTCGCGCCACAGGGGCTTCAGGCTCGGCTGGTTAATGTCCGGCGAACCGCCGCCGAAGGAGATCATCTCTTTGTCGGCGCGGGCGTCCAGCAGCATCATCACCTCATCCCACTGGGTAACGTCCACGGGGCGCTGCACCGGGCGCGTCATCGCCGGGACGGGCGGCTGGGCTTTGCGCGGTGTGACAAAATAGCCGGAGCGCGGTTGAGGCGTGATCAGCTGGAGGTTTTCGAGGATCTGGTAGGCCTGCTGTATGGTGCTGATGCTCACGCCGTGCTCCTGACTCAGCGTGCGCACCGACGGCAGACGTTCGCCGCTGCGATACAGCCCTTGCTCAATGCGTTCTGCCAGAAGATTGGCCAGATGTTGGTAGCGTGTCATGCTGTATCCTTTGTTTTCACCATACAGATTATAAAACCAGTACAGATTGCTGCGAAAATTGCCATGCAGATACTGTTTTAGCGGATCTGTATGTTAAACAAAAGTTGTTTTTGCATCTGTATTGCACGGGTGGATTTCCGGGATGATAACCCCACTGACACAGTGAGGAGAGCATCATGGAATTCTACGAGAATCGTTCAAAACGTCCGTTTATTGTGTTTGTCTGGATCGCAAAAACGCTGCGTAACTGGTATCGCATCAACCGCACCCGCCGCATCCTGAGCCAGATGAGCGACGAGCAACTCAAGGACGTTGGGTTATCGCGTTATGATGTGTGATCCACGTCGTCGCCGGGTGGCGGCTGCGCCTTACCCGGCCTACTCGATCCCGTAGGCCCGGTAAGCGTAGCGCCACCGGGCGATTTTCAGCGCAACAGCGCAAACGTCTGCCGCTTCGGCCTTTCCAGTAAATCCAGCGCCTCCTGATACGAGCGCACGTTGTTATAGCCCATCACCAGCCCGTAACGTTTGCCCGACCCGCGATACCACTCCGAGAGCGCATTGACCTGCAGCTGCTGTTCCTGCCAGCAGCGCGCCACTTCCCGGTCACGGCTTCCTTTGGTCAGGAACGCCACGATATGCATCCCACCGTCGTTTTGCTCGGTGAAAAACAGATCGCCATACACCTCCTGCAGGGCGGCAATCATCCAGTCGCGGCGGGTCTGATACAGCGCGCGCATCTTTTTCAGATGACGGAAAAAATGCCCTTCGTTGAGAAACGCGGTGAGGATCTTTTGCGTCAGTACCGGCTGGCCGCTGGTGGTGATGTCCGCGCAGTCGGTAAAGGCTCCGACGGTGCTGGCGGGCATCACCAGGTAGCCCATGCGCAGCGACGGCATGATGGTTTTACTGAAGGTGCCCATAAAAATCACCCGGTCGTGATGGTCGAGGCTTTTCAGCGACGGCAGCACCTTGCGGGTGTAGTGAAACTCCCCGTCGTAATCGTCTTCGATAATCCACGCCGCGTTCTGGCTGGCCCAGTCGAGCAGCTGCTGCTTACGCGGCAGGGAGAGCGTGACCGCCAGTGGGCTCTGGTGCGACGGGGTGACGATGGCAAATCGGGCGTCGCGATGGTGGCGCAGCAGGTAGTCCGTGTCGATGCCGCAGCGATCGACCGGCACGGTGTGCAGGCGCGGCACGATCCGCTTGAGCAGCTGCTGGCCCATAAAATAGCCCGGATCTTCAAACACCACCTTGTCGCTGCGGCTGGCGAGGGTGTCGAGGATCAACCGCAGGCTGCCGCTGTAGCCACTGGTGATCAGCACCTGTTCAGCGGTGCAGGATAAACCGCGTGAAATATTGAGGTAGCTGGCGATGGCCTGGCGCAGCGGATACCAGCCCAGAACGGGCGGGTTGAGCATCTCCTCCTGTCGCATAGCCCGCGTCGCCTGGCCCGCCAGCAGCAGCCATTTTTTATACGGGAAGCTGTCGAGGGCGGGGATGCCGGGACGCAGAAACCCGGCCCGCTCGCGCTGGCTGATGAGCGAGGCCGGAAGCGCTCCGGTGGGCTGCTCCGCAGGGGCACTCTTATCCGGCAGCAGTAAGTCCGGGTTAACCTGCGTGCCGCGCGCGCCCTGGCTCACCAGATACCCTTCACCCGTCAGAATGGCGTACGCCGTTTCGACGGTTTTACGCGCCACCTTCAGCTCTTCCGCCAGCACGCGGATGGCAGGCACCCTGTCGCCCGGCTTCAGCACGCCGCGCATGATGTTGTCGCGGTAGCGGGAATAAATCTCGTGATAGCCCGGCTTCATGTCCTACCTCATTTCACGCTTTTTGTATCTTTTTACTATGTCATGAACGGCGTAGATTTGCCTCATCGCACGGCACATGCCGCACAAAAAGAGGAAAGACCATGAGCACTCGCGTTAACCACCATAAAGTTACACCTGCCCTCGCCAACGCGCTGTCTGCCCTGAGCATGGAGGTGGCAAAAACCTCCATCGATCCGGCGCTGAAGCACCTGATCGACATTCGCGTGTCGCAGCTGAACGGCTGTACGTTTTGTCTGGATATGCACTCAAAAGAGGCGAAAATCGCCGGCGAGCGCGAACTGCGCCTGTACCATCTGGCGGCCTGGCGCGAGTCCCCGCTGTTCAGCGCCCGTGAAAAAGCCGCGCTAGCGTTCACCGAAGCGCTGACCCAGATTGGCGTTCACGGGGTGAGTGACGCGCTGTACCGCAGCGTAGCGGAGCACTTCTCGGACGTGGAGATTTCAGAGCTGAACTTCGCTATCGTGGCGATCAACGCCTGGAACCGTCTGGGGATCACCTCCCGCATGGCGCCCGGTTCGCTGGATGCGGCGTACGGGCTGAATAAAGCTAACCTGGAATAATTCCGCGCTCGCGGATCATCGCCACCAGCGCCCGCAGCCCTGGCGGGACGTGGCGATGGCCGGGGTAGTACAGGCGCAGCCCGGCAAACGGCTGCGTCCAGTCGTTTAAGACGCTCACCAGCTCCCCGCTTTTCAGCTCGTCCCGAATATAGAGTTCCGGTAAAAATCCCACCCCTAATCCCGCTTTCACGGCGCGGATCGAGGCAAAAAGATCGGACGTCGCAAAGCGCGGCGGCACGGCAAGCGCGTACGTTTCCCCCCGACGGGCCAGCTCCCAGCGGTAGATCCCACCGTGCGCCATACGCATGCCGATCCCCTGATGTGAAAGCAGATCGTCCGGCGTCTCGGGTATGCCGTGACGGGCGAAATAGTCCGGGGTGGCGGTGACGAGCTGGCGGATCTCACCGGTCAGCGGCACGGCGATCATGTCCTGCGGAACGGACTCTTCGAGACGGATCCCCGCGTCATAACCTTCGGCGACGATGTCGATCATCCTCGCTTCACTCACCGTTTCCACGCGCATTTTCGGGTATCGGATCATGTAGTCGATCAGCAACTGGTCCAGAAACAGGGTGCCGATATGATTCGGCACGTTCAGCCGTAGCGTGCCGGCAGGTTCCCCGGTGTCACTGTGGATCTCTTCCCCGGCGAGACGGATCTCCTGCAACGCCGGGCCAATGCGCGCCACGTAGCGCTGTCCGGCGTCGGTAAGCGCTACGCTGCGGGTGGTGCGGTTGAAAAGTCGCGTCTCAAGGCGGCTCTCCAGCCCGGCGATGGCGTTGCTGACCGCCGTGGCGGACATCCCCAGCTCCTGCGCCGCGCCGCGAAAGCTGCCGCGTCGCACCACCGCCATCACCACTTCCAGCTCTGTCAGACCTGAACGATGCATAGATTATCCTGAAAATCGAAACAACCCTTGCAGCATAGCGTGGATTATCGCAACGGAGAAGCCGTGCCAGACTGTGCTCACACAGCCTGAGGAGGGTGATATGCACACTATCGAACAGATCTTTATTAACGGCGAGTTTGTTACCCCGCACGGGACCGAGTGGTTTGATTTGTACAACCCGGCGACGGCGCAGGTCATCGGCCAGGTTCGTCTGGCGGATGAGGTTGACGCAGAACGCGCTATCGCGGCGGCAAAAGCGGCGTTTCCGGCGTGGTCGCAGACCACAAAGCAGGAACGCATCGCCGCGCTGAAGCGCATGCACGCCGCCGTGGCCGCCCGTCACGTTGCGCTGCTGGACGCCATTGTCGAGGAGTACGGCGCGCCCGCCTCGCGCTCGGCATGGATGGCAAGCTATCCGGCAGAGGTGATTGCGCAGGCTATCGAGGCGCTGGAGGCGTTTGAGTTTGTCACCCCCGCAGGTGCCGCAACGGTGCAGATGACGCCGCTTGGCGTGGCCGGGCTGATTACGCCGTGGAACAGCGATGCCGGGTTTATCTGCGGCAAACTGGCGGCCGCGCTCGCCGCGGGCTGCACGGCGGTGATCAAGCCGAGCGAAATGAGCGCCCTGCAAACGCAGATTGTCACTGAAGCGCTGCGCGACGCCGCGCTGCCGCCGGGCGTGTTTAACATCGTCACCGGACGCGGCGAGACGGTCGGCGAAACGATTAGCCGTCATCCGGACGTGGCAAAAATCTCGTTCACCGGTTCCACGAATACCGGCAAGGCGATCCTGCGCAACGCGGCGGAAAGCTTTAAGCGCGTAACGCTGGAGTTGGGCGGTAAATCGCCGACGATCCTGCTGGATGATGTGGATCTCGCGCAGGCGATCCCGCTGGTGATCCAGGCCGGGTTTATGAACAGCGGGCAGGCGTGCGTGGCCGGAACGCGCATTCTGGTGCCTTACTCGCGCAAGGTGGAGATCGAAACCGCGCTGGCGCAGGCCGTGGCGGCGGTGAAATCCGGCGACCCGCGCAACAGCACGACAGACGTCGGCCCGATGGTCAGCGAGAAGCAGTGGCTGCGGGTGCAGGGCTATATCCGTAAAGGCCTCGAAGAGGGGGCACGCCTGCTGGCGGGTGGTGAAGGACGACCGGACGGCGCGCAGGACGGCTGGTTTGTGCGTCCGACGCTGTTTGCCGACGTGAACAACCGGATGACGATTGCCCGCGACGAGATTTTCGGTCCGGTGCTGTGCGTGATCCCCTATCGTGACGAGGCGGAGGCGATAGCCATTGCCAACGACACCGACTACGGCCTGAGCGCGATGGTGCTGGGCGGCGATGTGGACCGCGCACGACGCGTGGCGCAGCAGATTGTTGCCGGTCGCGTGCTGGTGAACACCCTGGCCCATGAACCGAAAGCGCCGTTCGGCGGGTTTAAGCACTCCGGTTTGGGGCGCGAGATGGGTGAGTGGGGAATTCGGGCGTTTATGGAGCCGAGGTCGATGGTGGGTTAAAACCCGCCCGGTGGCGCAGCGCTTACCGGGCCTACATGAGCCGTAGGCCGGATAAGCGCAGCGCCATCCGGCGCAACACTTCGCTCCTTGCCGAAGCATTGTGCTTTTCCCTCCTGCATTCTCTCCCCTACATCACAACGGAGAGAAAACCATGATCGCAGTCCTTTTCGAAGCCAAAGCCGCGCCTGCCCATCAGGCGCGCTATCTTCAGCTTGCCGCAGAGCTTAAGCCTTTGCTGGCGGACATTGACGGTTTTATTGATATCGAGCGGTTCCAGAGCCTGACCACCGACGGCAAAATCCTCTCCCTTTCCTGGTGGCGGGATGAAGAGGCCGTCCGCCGCTGGAAGCAGAACGTCTTCCATCAGGCGGCGCAGGCCGAAGGACGGGAGTCAATTTTTGCGTACTACCGCATTCGGGTGGCGCAGGTCGTGCGGGAATATACCTCTGAAACCGGAGGGCATGCCGATGTATGACGTTCATGTCATTTTTCGCGATATCCCGGGTGAACTGGCGCGCTTTGGGCAGCTGCTGGGCCGCAACGGCGTGGGGCTGGAGGGCGGTGGCGTATTTGGTACACATGCCCATTTCCTGGTGGAAGACGGGGAAAAAGCGCGACGCGTGCTGCTCGACGCCGGGTTTACCGTGCAGGCGGTGCGAAAGCCGGTGATCAGAAAGCTTAAGCAGGAACGCCCTGGCGAGCTGGGCGAAATCGCAGCGGCGCTGGCGGCACGCGGTGTGTCTATCCTGACTCAGTATAGCGACCATGCGAATCACCTTATTCTGCTGACGGATGATGATAAGCTGGCCGCAGAGATCACCGAACCCTGGGCAGCCCATGCTTAAGACGAGTTTACCCCCTGATAACAGCGCGATGCTGGAAAAGGCGATTGCCGCGGTGGCGGCTGCAATGGCCGATCCGTCGCGCGTGAAGATGCTCTGTGCGCTAATGGACGGGCGGGCGTGGACGGCCACTGAACTGAGCGCGGCGGCAGATGTCGCACCGTCGACCGCCAGCGGGCATCTCGCCCGACTGCTTGAAGGGCAACTGATAACCTGCCTGTCGCAAGGGCGGCATCGCTATTATCGTCTTGCCGGGCACGACGTGGCGGCGCTGGTGGAGCAGATGATGGGGCTTTCGTGGAGCCGCATTACCCCGCCGGAAACCACCGCGCCGAAAGCCATGCGTGAAGCCCGGACCTGCTATGACCATCTCGCAGGCGCGGTGGCGGTGCAGATTTATGATTTCATGCAGGCGGAAGGCTGGCTGGAGGCTGACGGTTCAGCGTTGACACTCTATGGCCGGGAGCAGTTCCTGACGCTCGGCATTTCGTTAAGCGCGCATCCGCGCCGGAAGGCCTGCTGCGCCTGCCTGGACTGGAGCGAGCGGCGGTTTCACCTGGGCGGAGAAGCCGGCGCGTTGCTGCTCGACCATCTGGAAAATAAAGGCTGGATCCAGCGGGTGGCGGGGTATCGGGAGGTGGTGGTGACGGCGTCGGGGAAGGCCGCTGTAAAGAGGCTTTTTAGCCGCTAAAAACGCCCGGTGGCGCTGCGCTTACCGGGCCTACGCGTACATCGCCTCCAGTAACACCTTTCGCAATTCCTGCGCTTTCGCCTCTCGTTTCTTGATAGTTACCCTGATAACTATTATCTTGACCGTGTGTGACGAGAGGTTTCCCCATGAGTGAAGAAGAACTGTTCTGCCGCAGGCCAATGGGCATGCGGATGGCGATGATCGTGCGCCAGTGGCGTGCCGTCATCGACGAGGCCATTCTCGATACCGGGTTAACCCAGTCGAGCTGGACGGTGATGATGCAGCTTCATCAGCTCGGGGATAACGTCTCAATGAGTGAGCTGGCGGAGGTGCAGGGCATTGAACTGCCGCCGCTGATGCGCACCCTGACACAGCTGGAAAAGCAGGGGTACCTGCTGCGCGCTGTATCGCCTTATGACAAGCGCATCCGGCTTCTGACGCTGACGCCTGAGGGAAAAGCCCTGTTACAAAGGCTCACTCAGGTCATTGAGACGTATCAGGCGCGCGTATCGCAAAACATCGCGCCGGAACATCTCGACATTTTCAGCGCCACGTTGAATCAAATCGCCTGCAATTTGCGGACAATCCGCGAAGAAGATAACAAGACCGAAAAATAATGACCCCTGAACAAAAGTTTGCCCGCTGGGTAAGGGTGAGTATTGCCTCTTTCCTGCTGATGTTTGTCTACTTTATCGTCGCGGATATCTGGATCCCGCTGACGCCGGACTCCACCGTGATGCGCGTGGTGACGCCGGTGTCTCCGCGTGTCTCCGGTTACGTGGCGGCGGTACATGTCCACAACAACAGCCAGGTGAAGAGAGGCGATCTGCTGTTTGAGCTCGACGACACGCCGTTTCGCAATAAGGTGGAAGCGGCGCAAATTGCGCTCGAGCAGGCACGCCTGTCCAACGAACAGCTGGATGCGCAGATCGCCGCCGCGCAGGCCAGCCTGAAAACCGCCGTGCTGACCGCGCGTAACGACAAAGTGACCTTTGATCGCTACCAGAAGCTGAGTACGCTGCAGAACGTCTCGCAGGCGGATCTGGATAAAGTCCGCACGACCTGGCAGAGCAGCGAACAGTCCGTCAGCTCCATCCAGGCCAATATCCAGAACCTGCGTATCCAGCGCGGCGAGCGGGACGAGCACCGCAACGTGACGCTGCAAAAATACCGTAACGCGCTGGATGAAGCAGAGCTGAATCTCGGCTGGACGAAGGTCTACGCCCAGGCGGACGGTACGATCAGTAACCTGCAGTTGAGCCCCGGCTTCTACGCTTCATCCGGTTCCGCCGCGCTGGCGCTGGTGAACAACCAGACCGATATCGTGGCCGATTTCCGTGAGAAGAGCCTGCGCCATACCCATCAGGGCACCGATGCGGCCGTGGTGTTTGACGCCTTCCCGGGACACGTTTTCCGCGCCCACGTCACCAGCAGCGACGCGGGGATCCTGGCAGGTCAGGAGGCCGTTAACGGCCAGCTCTCCGAGCCGGAAACCTCTAACCGCTGGGTGCGCGACGCTCAGCGCATGCGCATTCACGTGACGTTGGACGAGGCGCTGCCGAAGCATCTGCCGACCGGCGCCCGCGCGACCGTGCAGCTCTACAACAGCGAGGGGCCGTTTGCGCGCTTCTTCTCCGGGATGCAGATCCACCTGGTAAGCCTGCTTCACTATGTCTATTAGTACCCTGGCGCGGGTCTTTACCCCGCACGGCAACATCGTCTACACGGCAAACGACTTTCGCCAGACCCTGCGCATCGTCTTTGCCGGGATGGTTGCGCTCAGCATCTCCAGTTTCTATAACACCAGCTACGGCGTCTTTTTCGTGGTCTATCCGATCATGCTGCTCTCGCTGGTGCCGGTCTTTAACCGCCACGTGGCGAAGCAGTTTATCTTCAGCGCATCGCTCAACTGCGTTGAAATGGTGATTATCATCGGCTATTTGTCGCAATGGCCGATCATCATGACGCTGGTGGTCTTTGCCCTGTACGTGATGCGCTTTCGCTTTATGAGTAAAGGCCCGCTGTTTCTGTTCGGTTCGATGGGCGTGGTGTGCCAGAGCGTGATGCTCAACTTTATGAGCTACCCCACCACCAACTGGCACACGCTGCTGTTTTCCAACATCGAAGCGAGCGTAATGGCGGTGTGCCTGAGCGCGCTGATGAACTATCTTCTGCCGGATGTGGAGCCCCGCAAGCCGCCGCCGCTGATTGAGAAAGACGACGCCCGCGTGCGCCACGAGTCGCTGCTCTCCGGCACCGTCGCGACGCTGATATTCGTCGTTTTTCAGATCAGCGATTTAAGCGATTCGCTTTCGGCGCTGATGGCAGGGATTTTGATCCTGTTCCCGATGCACTATCGCGGCGCGGTGATGAGCTCCATCTGGCGCGTGGTCGGCGTGGTGCTGGGCTGTCTCTATATTCTGGTGGTGCAGCTGATCCTCTACGATCACAGCAGCCATATGCTGCTGATGATGCCACTGATCGGCCTTGGGCTGGCGTTTGGTGCGCGACTCCACGTGATGGAGAAGGTGGGGGCGGGCGTGGGCTTCTCCAGCATCACCACCATCGGGATAATGTTCGGGCAGAACATGCACCCGGACACTGATCTGGTGTTCAGCGATCTGTACCGCATCACCTCCGTTACCTTTTCGCTGGTGGCGACGCTGACGATGGTCTTTCTGGTGCACCTGATCCTGAACCGCTTCGAGGCGACGCGCTACGTCATCGCGCCGCCCAAAGCGGATTAATGTCCCAGCACGGCAGGCAGCTGCGAGAGTAAAAACAGGATCAGGCCAATCGTCCCGCCGACCAGGGTGCCGTTGACGCGGATAAACTGCAGATCCTTGCCAATGTTCAGCTCAATCTGGCGGGACATGTCTTTGGCATCCCAGCTTTTCACCGTGTCGCTGATGTGGCGTGTCAGGAACGCGGCAAAATCCGGCGCGAGGCGGTGCGCGGCCTGCTCCAGATGCTCGTTCAGCGAGGCCTGCAGGTTCGCATCGTTCGTCAGCGTTTCACCGAACCACAGCCCGGCGTTGGCGATGCGCTGCTTCACGCGCGAGTCCTCACTCTGCATATCCGCCTTCAGCCACTGGCGCAGATCGGCCCACATCTCGCCCAGATAGCGGTTAAACGCCTCATCGTTTTTCAGGTAATGCTTGATGTTGTCGGCTTTGGCCGCCATGTCCGGATCGTTTTTCAGGTTGTCGATAAGCTTCAGCGTGGCGCGGTCAAACGCCTGGCGGATCTGGTGCGTGCGGTCGTGGCTGATATCGTCCAGCAGCGTGTTGACCGCGTTCGATACCATCTCCGCACTCTGATCGCCCAGCCACTCGGTGGGCAGCACCATCGCTTTGCGGGGATGCTCGGTTTTGAGCCAGTGGACGATCTGGTCGGCGATAAAGTCCCGCGTGCTTTCCCGATGAATCAGGGTAATCAGTCGGTTGATGATGGTGTCCAGCAGCACCTGATGGCGGTTGTTTTTGGTCATGCTCTCCAGCATCACGGCGCTGGTTTCGGTGAAATCGACCTTGTCGATGGCCTTATGCACCGCGCGTTTGAGCAGGCGCTGAATGCGCCCGTCGTCGGTCAGCTCGAGAAAACCGCTCATCACCTGCATCAGATGCAGCCCGACGCGCTGGGCGTTTTCAGCCTTGCTGAACCAGGCACCAATCATCTGGGCAGGTTCATAGCGGCGAATCAACGCCACCAGCGACTGGGTATCCAGAAACTTTTCCTGCACGAACTGGCCGAGATTGTCGCCGATCCGGTCTTTATTGCGCGGGATGATTGCCGTATGGCGGGAGATAAAGGGAATCGGCACCCGGCGGAACAGCGCGACGACCGCAAACCAGTCAGCCAGCGCGCCGACCATTGCCGCTTCGGCAATGGCCTTGACGCCGCGCACCCAAAAGGTCTGCGGCAGGAACAGGGTGGTGATAAAGGCCGCGGCGGCAACCAGCAGCAGCGACAGCGCCAGCAGCTTGGCGCGTTTGAGTTCAGCTATTTTTTCCATGGGTTAAGGATAGAGGCAAGTGAACCAAAAGTGCAAAACTGGTGTAAGGGGGAGACGCATTCTCAGTGTGAACAAATGGCGTCTATATAAAAAATATATACATCTAAATTTTCTATTATTAATTTTTCTATATTTTTTGTGCTTATTTATTTTCGGACGTAATGTTTTGTGACCGTCGTAGTCATTTTAACGCTCCTGTTAGCCATAAGATAAAGGACTATTTATGAAAGGAGACGGTATCGATGACATGGGAGTATAAAGTTTCGACGGGGGTATTGAGCCATAATGGTGTGTTTGTCGCTAACTGCTACAGCGGTGCGGGTGAATCGAAAGATAAGCCAGAGTGTGAAAGTCAACGAAACAGAGGCCCCATTCCCAGAGGTATTTATTTTATTGCCGGATGGAATAATCATAAAAGTGCTGAGGCCATTATTCTTGAGCCTATAGCGGGGACCAATACCTTTGGTAGAGATTATTTTCAAATTCATGGTGATAAAAAAGGCCAGCCGCCAGGTTCTGCATCAGCAGGTTGCATCATTATGAACGGTCAGGACAAACGTCATATGATTTATGATTCGGGTGATACAATACTGGTGGTGCGATAATGAAGTATATTATTGCGCTATTCTTCTTGTGCTTACCGATGGGGTTATTTGCCAAAAACCACACTCCTGAACAGATCTTGCAGATGATAAACGGCAAAGGCGCCATGTCTGTTGTAGCGGAACTGGATTCAAATGATACGGGTGAGTCGGAATGGTGGAATCATGTCATACCAGAGATAAGTAAAGGAACTCAGGCATGGTTAGCCGTGGCGAGTGCCCTTGAACCCGGAGTGGACGCCAGTACGGCTGAAGATTTAAAGGCGGCGCTTTCTGAAGCCATCCCACATAACCCTGTAGGTGTCTTAGCAATCTTAAAAGACGATAAACCGTTACTCACTGTTGAACAAATTTGCGCGTTTGCGAATTTCCCCGAAACGGAGGCAGAGAGTAATAAACTTGTTGTGGATTCAATCAGGGAGATGTTCAAAATAACAACCCCGCAGGGTAAAAGATGTCTCGCCGTTATGATCTCAACTGTTGAACACTCTTTTCCATTCGATAAGGATATGTAAATGGCCATTCCGGGATATATGTCATTAACTGACGATGCGGGTAATAGCATAAAAGGCAGCGTGAAAGTTAATGGCCGTGAAAACCAGATTGAGGTTTTAGGGCTCTATCATAACGTAAGCTATAATTCTGACCTGCATAATGGCAGAGCATTGAGCAAACGCCAGCATCGTCCCTTTCTGATTGAGAAGGAAATTGATGCCTCCAGCGTTTTTCTCTATAAAGCACTCAGCACGGGCGGTACGTTCAGGAAAGCGACTATCGACCTGTACAGAATCAATGATGCCGGTCAGGAAGAAATCTATTTCACGATAACGCTTGAAGCGGTGAAGGTCGTCACGGTGTTTTCATTAATGCATGACGTGAAAGAGACTTACCATGAAAAACAGGGTCATCTTGAGCTTGTTTTGCTTCGTTATGAAAAGATTACCTGGCATTACCGTGACGGTAACGTTATTCACTCGGATGACTGGGATTATCGGTTAGGGGCATAGAAAACGGCTGATAAGATTCTTTCATATCACCCGCCACAGCACCCACCCGCCAAACCCTATCAGCACCACCCCCGCCGTGCGCTCTATCAGCCACAGC
Organism: Enterobacter sp. BNK-13; assembly: GCF_048685015.1. Taxonomy (NCBI): domain Bacteria; kingdom Pseudomonadati; phylum Pseudomonadota; class Gammaproteobacteria; order Enterobacterales; family Enterobacteriaceae; genus Enterobacter; species Enterobacter sp. BNK-13. The sequence goes on from NZ_JBLQTP010000001.1 coordinate 215,621, forward strand.
GCACGGCTGAGCTTCTGTTGCACCGCCGATAGCCCCATCAGCGATACCAGCGCCAGATCCCACGCCAGCACCACCATCACCATCCAGACGCCGCAGGTCGACTGCTGAAGCAGCGTGACGTCCGGCCCCAGCAACGCCGTCATCAGGGCAAGATAGAACAACGCGTTCTTCGGATTAAGCAGCGCCGAGCCGAGCCCCAGCAGGATCTGCTTGCGCAGCGAGGGGCAGTGTTGACGGGTTTCATTCAGCCTCATCGCCTGCGGTTGGCTGCGCACCAGATGCGAGCCGATCCACAGCAGATACAGCGCCCCGCAAAGCTCTATCAGCGTAAACAGCCATGCAAACTGGCGCAACGCGCTCCAGCCGATAATCACCAGAACAATATAAAGCGCGTTACCCGCGGCGATGCCGACGCACAATCCAGCGCTGCCGCGCAGTTTGTAGCGCGCCGCGTAGCCCACCAGCAGGAAGAAGTCAGGCCCTGGGCTTAACAGGGCGACAAAATGCGCCAGCGCCAGGGCGAGAAAAGCAGAAGGGAAGAACAGTTCCATAGCAACCTCGGTTAACAATCTGAGGTCAGGCTACGGTGATGCCAATGTTATTTATTGTCAGATATTGATCGGCCCGTCGCGTACTGGCGCGGCGTGGCGGCGGTATAGCTGACGAAAGTCTTATGAAAATGGCTCTGGTCGGCAAAGCCGCTCTGGTAGCCGACGTCGGCGATGTCGTCCCCGGCACGTAGCCGCGCTTTGGCGAACTCCACGCGGGAGATGTTGAGGAAGCTGCCCGGCGTCAGGCCGGTGTCCTGCCGGAAGGAGCGGATCAGTGTCTCCTTGCGCAGCGAGAATCGTTGGGCAAGTTCGTCAAGCGAAGGCGGTGCGGCCAGGTCGGCAAGAAACGCCTGCCGCACGTGCTGACTGGTTGAGCGAAGCGCATCTGCGTTTTCCACGCAGCGGGGCAGGGCTGAAAGCAGCGTATCCACGGATACAGGCGACATCATCTCAACAATATCAAGGTAGCGCTTAAACAGCGTAGGGTCGCGAATCACCTGGAGCGCCAGAGGAATATCGGTGTCGATATAGAGCATATGGTAGCTGCGCGGTTGCCCGGCGACGGGGTTGCAGCTGTGCGGCGCAGAGGCCGGGATCACAATGAGGTCCCCGGGGTTAAGGATGTATTCTTTGTCATGACAAATGCAGCAGGTCTGGCCTTCCATAATCGCGCCGATAGAGAGCTGAGGGTGACTGTGGCGTTTGTACGCCTGCGTGCTCTGCCACGTGCTGCGCAGCTCAAGGCCTGAGGCGCGGTGAAAAGTCTGCCGGATGTGTCGGGTATCGGTCATAAGCACTCCTTCTGAACGTTTTTTATACCACGTCAGCGAACCGTCTGGCAGCGCTTCATTAAGAACCTTCCGGATATACCCAACTTTACGTCCACGGCCAGTCATGTTGACTAACCTTAATACCCTAAGCGGTAAAACAAGGAGATTCGACATGGCTTATCAGACAGTAAATCCTGCCACTAACCAGCTCATCAAAGAATACCCCTCGCATACCGACGCGGATATCGACGCGGCGCTGAAAGCGGCCGATGCGCTTTACCATTCGGACTGGGCGAAAGGCGACATCAGCCAGCGCCTGCCGGTGCTGCATAAGCTTGCCGACCTGATCGACGAGCGCACCGAGGAGCTGGCGAAAATTGCCAGCCAGGAGATGGGTAAGCTCATCGAACAGAGCCGCGGCGAAGTGAAGCTGTGCGCACAGATCGCCCGCTATTACGCTGACAACGCGAAGCAGTTCCTGGCTCCGGTGAAGTATCAATCCGAACTCGGCGAAGCGTGGGTGGAGCACCACCCCATCGGCGTGCTGATGGCCGTTGAGCCGTGGAACTTCCCGTATTACCAGCTGATGCGCGTCCTGGCGCCAAACCTGGCGGCGGGCAACCCGGTGATCGCCAAGCATGCCAGCATCGTGCCGCACTGCGCCGAGACCTTTGCCCACCTGGTCCGCGAGGCGGGCGCGCCGGAAGGGGCATGGACTAACCTGTTTATCTCGTCCGAGCAGGTGGCGAACATCATTGCCGACGATCGCGTGCAGGGTGCCGCATTAACCGGCTCCGAAAAAGCCGGTAGCGTGGTGGCCGCGCAGGCGGCGAAGCACATCAAGAAATCTACCCTTGAACTGGGCGGCAACGACGTGTTCGTGGTGCTGGACGATGCGGACCCGGACAAAGCCGTCAAGATTGGCGTGAATGCGCGGCTCAACAACGCCGGGCAGGTCTGTACCGCGGCGAAGCGCTTTATCCTGCATGAAAAGATCGCCGACGCCTTCCTGAGCAAATTCACCGAGGCGTTTAAGCAGGTGAAGATTGGCGATCCGCTGGACGAAAGCACTACGCTGGGGCCGCTGTCGTCGAAAGATGCGCTAGAAACGTTGACCAAACAGGTTAACGAGGCGGTGAAAAACGGCGCGACGCTGCACTATGGCGGCAAGCCGGTGCAGCGCGACGGGAGCTTTTTTGAACCGACGATCCTGACGAACATCTCGCGCGACAACCCGGCGTACTTCGAAGAGTTCTTCGGCCCGGTAGCGCAGATGTACGTGGTGAAAAACGACGACGAGGCGGTCGCGCTGGCGAACGACTCCCACTACGGCCTGGGCGGGGCGGTATTCAGTCAGGATATCGAGCGTGCGAAGAAAATGGCGTCACGGATCGAGACCGGAATGGTGTACATCAACTGGCTTACCGATACCGCGCCAGAGCTGCCGTTCGGCGGCGTGAAGCGCTCCGGTTACGGACGCGAGCTGTCGGATCTGGGGATCAAAGAGTTTGTGAACCAGAAGCTGGTGGTGGTGCGTCGGTAAGAGGTGATAAAAAAACCTGCCAGCCGGCAGGTTTACTATGAACACTGTCATCGCCTTTCTTGCCGGGTGGCGCTGCGCTTACCCGGCCTACAATGTGCAACAATTTTAATATATTGCCCCTTTCATTGTAGGCCCGTGCAAGCGTAGCGCCGCCGGGCGAAATGCACACACAGGCTTAGAAGGACACTCCACCGCCTACATATGCGCCGTCAATCAGCGTGTGGTTCGGACGACCGTCTTTACCATCAACGCTCACGTGGCGGTAGCCCACTTTCAGGGTCACCGGCGCGATCGGCGTCCAGCTTACGCCACCATTGGCTTCCACATAGTTTTTCACGCTGTTGTTCAGCCCTTCTGGCGCCACGTAGCCTTCACCGTACACGTGGATGCTGTCGGTCAGGGCAACGTTTACGCCGCCGCCGATCGGGAACGCCACGCCGTTATCGCCTTTTTTCGGGCCGATGTAGATGGCTTTGGCACCCGCATTCAGCATTACCGGGCCCACTTCCAGGTTGTAGCCTGCGCCCACGCCGCCGGTCTGGGTACCGTCATCGGTGTTTTTAAGCCAGTTGCTTTCGGCATACAGGCCGGATGAGGATTTCCCCATTTCCAGGTTGAGGTTGGTAAAGTTTTTACCCTGCTCAATGCTGCCACCCATTGCCAGAGCGGAACCCGAGAGGGCGGTCAGAGCAGAAAGAAGAAGGATATTCAGTTTTTTCATGTTTTATGCCTCGTCATTAAATTCATCTGGGGGCACCTTAACAAGCGATGTTTATGACTGCAAATGTGATGAAGGTCGCTGTTTTATACTGATATTGTTAACTTTTTTATTTGAAATGTTGCATCGATGTTTGATTGTCGAGGTGTCAACGCGTGATGTTCGGACGTTTAGGCACCGTTTAATTTTTTGACTAAACATAAACTGAACGAGGAAGGGATAGTGATTAGAGGTGAATTAATTGAGTTTCTAATAATTTCCAAAAGTATTTCAGATGACACACAATACAACATAACCTTACATTTCCGGGCAATGAATATACGTTCACTCGCCCATGCCGATTGCCTTTCCATGTCATTTTTCTGACACGTTTATTCTTTACGTTGTTGGCTTCACTTACTGGATGCTAACAATATGAAAAGAAAAATTATTCCTGTGCTTATCGGTTGTGCGCTCTCTTTCTCTGGCCTGGCGGCACAGCCTACCGCTGAGCGCTATGTCGTCAGCTTCCCCGAGGGCTCCCATGTGAAATACAGCGGCGCGTTTGCCGATGCGTTTCCGAACGGGCTCCCGGTGGGGATTGGTTCTGGCCTGCTGTTTACGGGCAAGCAGGGCGATGCCCTGACGTTTGCGACCGTGACCGATCGCGGTCCCAACGCCGATGCGCCAAAAATGGGTAAAAACGAAGCCAAAATATTTGTCACGCCAGATTTCGCGCCGCTGCTGATGACCATCCGCGTCCAGAACGGCAAAGCGGAGGCGGTTGATGCCCGCCCGCTGCATGACGATAAAGGCGAGATTAACGGTCTGCCGCTGCAAAGCGGCGTGATTGGTTCCACCAATGAAGTGGCGTTCAGCGATACCTTAAAGACGCTCAAGGGTGACAACCGCGGACTGGATACGGAAGGCATCACGCCGGACGGCAAAGGCGGCTACTGGCTGTGCGACGAGTACGGCCCGTTCCTGATTAACGTCGACAGCAAAGGCAAGATCCTCGCGATCCACGGGCCGCAGGCCGCGGAAGGGGAAAAATCCATCGCGGGCGGTCTGCCAAACATCATCAAATGGCGCCAGCCCAACCGGGGCTTTGAAGGCCTGACCCGGATGCCGGACGGACGCATTATCGCCGCAGTGCAGAGCACGCTGGACATCGACGGTAAGAGCAAAAAGCAGGCGCTGTTCACCCGTCTGGTGAGCTTTGATCCGGCGACTGGCAAAACCGAGATGTACGGTTACCCTATCGACAGCGCGGCCTACGACAAAAACAGCGACGCCAAAATCGGCGACATCGTGGCGCTCGATAATCAGCACATCCTGCTGATTGAGCAGGGAAGCGATAAAAACGACGGGATGCGTAACCTGATTTACAAGGTGGATCTCAGCAAGGCGAGCGATCTTTCCGCCTTTGACAAGCCGGGCGAGTACCCGGAATTTGATGATGAGAAAACCCTGGCGCAGCGCGGCATTACGCTTGCGTCAAAAACGCAGGTGGCCGATCTCCGCGCGCTGGGCTGGCAGCAGGAGAAGGCTGAAGGACTGGCGCTGATCGACAGCAAAACGCTTGCGGTGGCGAACGATAACGACTTTGGCGTGAAGGTGGCGATGCAAAACCCGGTCGAGGGCAAGAAGCTTAAGGATTACCGGGTGAACGCGGAAGGCAAGCTGACGCTGGATGATAAACCGGTGGAAACCACGCTCAGCGTGAAGCCGCTGAAGAAGCCGGAGTCCGACAGCGAGCTGTGGATTGTGACGCTGCCGGAGGCGGTGAAATAAGTTTACCGCTCACCCCTCTCCCCACAGGGGAGAGGGAATTGTTCGGAGCGCATAGTTAAGCGGGGAGGCTATTTCTTCAGACCCGCAAACGCCGCCCGAATCTCCTCTTCCGGCAGCTGTATACCAATAAACACCATCACGCTGTGCGGCGGTTCATCGCCCCACGGTCGGTCCCAGTCGGCGCTGTACAGGCGCTGCACGCCCTGGAACAGCAGGCGGTTGGGCTCGCCGTTAATCCACAGCATCCCCTTGTAGCGCAGCAGCTTGTCGGCAAACGACAGCAGCAGGTTCTCCATTACGCGGGAGACTTCGCTGATATCCACCGGATAATCCAGCTCCACCACAATTGACGCCACGTCGTTTTGCTTGTCTCCCATAAAGTGGAAGCGCGGTTTCGCGGTGACGTTCTCCTCCAGCATAAAGCCGTTGGTGTTGAACAGCTGTGACAGGTCGATATCGCCGTGCGTCACCGTGTAAATCGGCGCGCGGGAGTTGATGCGCGTCAGGCGCTCGCGAAGCTTAACGCTTTCGCCCGCCACGTCGGTTTTGGTCAGCAGGATGCGGTCGGCGTAGCCCACCTGAGACTGGGCGATGGTGAACTGGTTCATCTGCTCATCGGCGTGGACCGCATCGACCAGGGCAATGACGCCGTCCAGCAGGTAGCGTTGGCAAAGGATCTCATGGGAGAAAAAGGTCTGAATAATCGGGCCGGGGTCGGCCATGCCGGTGCACTCGATCACCAGACGGTCAAAGTCGATTTCACCGCGATCGCGGCTGTCGAGCAGGTCCAGCAGGGCGTCTTCCAGCTCGTTAGAGCGGGTGCAGCAGATGCAGCCGTTGGTCAGGGTTTTGATCTGCGTGGCGCGATCGCCAATCAACTGGTCGTCTACGGAGACTTCGCCAAATTCGTTTTCGATGACGGCGATTTTGAAGCCGTGCTGCTCGTTCAGAATGTGGCGCAGCAGGGTGGTTTTACCGGCGCCGAGGAAACCGGTCAGCAGGGTAACGGCAATCGGGGTCATGGTCTCTCCTTTAGCAGCAGCGGACGCCGCCTTCTCCACTTCCGCCGTAGCGCGCTTCCTGACGCTCGCGGAAGAATTCGGTGTAGGTCATGTATGGCTTATCCGGATGGTTGGTCTTCATATGCTCAACGTAGTTGTCATAGTCCGGAATGCCAATCAGCATTTTCGCCGCCTGACCGAGGTATTTTTTTGCTTCGCCTAAGTTACCAAACATAACGTGTCCTGATAAGAAAAAGCCCGGTGGCGCGCAGCGATCCGGGCCTACAGTACCGTTGTAGGGCGGGTCAGCGCAGCGCCACCCGCCATTGTGTTAGTGGTGTGAAGAGGTCTTCACGCCGCCTTCCGGCACCGGTACGTACGGGGTTTCTTTGTCCGTACGGCCTTCAGCGTTACGCACTTTCAACCAGGTTTTGATGCCGTAGAAGATAATGCTGTATACCACCACCAGGAACAGAATGCTCAGACCCGCGTTGGTGTAGTTGTTCACCACGATATGGTTCATGTTGGCAATCTGCTGGGCAGTCAGGTCTGCGCCGCCTGCGGCAATCTTCTCTTTGTACTGGTTAGCCATGAAGAAGAAGCCTTCCAGCTGCGGGTTGGCGCTGAACAGCTTCAGGCCAAGCGCCCAGGTGGTGCAGAGCAGCAGCCACAGCGCAGGCACCACGGTGACCCAGATGTATTTGGTGCGCTTCATCTTCACCAGTACCACGGTGCCGAGCACCAGCGCCACGGCAGCCAGCATCTGGTTTGAAATACCGAACAGCGGCCACAGGCTCTTCACGCCGCCGAGCGGGTCGACAACGCCCTGATACAGTAGGTAGCCCCACAGGCCGACGCAGCCCGCCGTACCCAGAATGCCCGCCACCAGAGAGTCGGTTTTCTTCAGGAACGGCACGAAGTTACCGAGCAGGTCCTGCAGCATGAAGCGGCCCGCACGGGTACCGGCGTCCAGCGCGGTCAGGATGAACAGCGCTTCGAACAGAATACCGAAGTGGTACCAGAAGCCCATGTCCGCCCACGGCAGCACTTTGTGGAACACGTGTGCGATACCGACGGCCAGCGTCGGTGCGCCACCGGCGCGGTTCAGCACGGACGGTTCGCCGATGTCCTTCGCGGTCTGCATGATCTGCTCAGGCGAAATCACGAAGCCCCAGGAGCTGACGGTCGCCGCCGCGTGTGCGCTGGCGTCTTTCAGCTGCGCCATAATCAGCGCCGCGTTGTCGCCGCCCATCTCGTGCAGGTTAGGCATAGTAATGCCAAGACCCGCCGGTGGGGTGTTCATCGCAAAGTACAGACCCGGTTCGATGATGGACGCGGCAACCAGCGCCATGATCGCCACGAAGGACTCCATCAGCATCGCGCCGTAGCCGATCAGACGTGCGTCTTTCTCGTTCGCCAGCAGCTTAGGCGTGGTACCGGAGGAGATCAGGGCGTGGAAGCCGGAGACCGCACCGCAGGCAATGGTGATGAACAGGAACGGGAACAGGGCGCCTTTCCATAGCGGACCGGTACCGTCGATGTACTGCGTTACCGCAGGCATTTTCAGATCCGGGTTGATCAGCAGGATGCCGATCGCCAGACCGACGATAACGCCGATTTTAAGGAAGGTGGCCAGGTAGTCACGCGGGGCCAGAATCAGCCAGACCGGCAGCAGCGCGGAGATAAATGCATAGCCAATCAGCGCGAAGGTGATAGTGGTGTCCTTGAAGGTCAGCGCCGGGCCCCAGTACGGGTCGTGCGCAATCACGCCGCCGAAGTAGATGGAGGCGACCAGCAGTACGATACCAATCACCGACACTTCACCCACGCGTCCCGGACGCAGGAATCGCATGTAGATCCCCATGAACAGCGCAATCGGTACGGTAGAGCAGACGGTGAAGACACCCCACGGGCTTTCGGCCAGCGCTTTCACCACGATCAGGGCCAGCACCGCAAGGATGATGATCATGATCAGGAAGCAACCGAACAGGGCGATAGTCCCCGGTACGCGGCCCATCTCCTCTTTGACCATCTCACCCAGAGAGGCGCCGTTACGGCGAGAAGAGATAAACAGCACCATAAAGTCCTGCACCGCACCCGCCAGCACCACGCCCGCCAGCAGCCAGAGCGTACCCGGCAGGTAGCCCATCTGCGCGGCCAGTACCGGGCCGACCAGCGGGCCCGCACCGGCGATCGCGGCAAAGTGGTGACCAAACAGCACGTAGCGGTTGGTTGGCACGTAGTTCAGGCCGTCATTGTTAATGACCGCCGGGGTGGCACGCGTCGGGTCGAGCTTCATGACCTTCTGCGCGATGTATAAGCTGTAGTAGCGATAAGCCACAAGATAGACGGAAACCGACGCGACCACGATCCACAGGGCGCTTACGTGTTCGCCCCGGCGTAATGCGACAACCGCCAGACAAAAAGCGCCGAGGATCCCGAGTAAGGCCCAGGGCACGTGCTTCAGTAGTTTTTTAGTATCCATAGTAAGACCTGGTTTTTTATGTAAAGAAAAAAGGGTCAGGGTTCGTTGTGAGGAGGTATTGATTAATGCTGGAGCGATCGTGCCAGATCAACGCGCGCGTAAAGGACGGTAAATGAATGAGTGGTTGAAAGTGCCGGGTGAGCGGTCAAAGGCGGCGACGAGCGGTTTCGGCTCGCCGCCAGTGGGCGAAATTATGTGATTGAGATCACTTGATTATTCGGGGTACGCTCCACGGCCAGATAGCTTTCCAGCGTCCTGATGAGCTTCTCCTTCAGCCAGCTTGGTTCCAGTATCTGAATATGGGGGAGCCAGTAGAACAGCAGCGGCAGGATCTGGTTCTCGTGGGCCGCCTGGCAGCGCAGCGTGACGCCGCCCTGTTGCTCCTCCACCAACTCCTGTTCCGGCAGAAGATCGCGGCGCAGGAAGTAATGTGAAATATTATCTTTAATGAATATTTTCACTGAGAAAGTATCTTCGGACACCCAGGGATCAAGGCTTTTTTCCAGCAGCTCAAGGACATTTTCTTCAGGAGTGAAGGTCGTTTTCTGAATATCAAACCAGCTAATCTGACTCAATGAGAAGGATTTCAGCCGGCTATTTTCGGTGGCTTGTAAATACCATATATTTTTTTTGTTAATGAGTTTATAGGGATTAATCAGGCGGGTTTTTCCCTTATAAACGATCTGGCAAACATTATGGTTTTTAATCGATTTCTCGACTTTCGTTAAATGACGGCGAATATCGCGTTCTAACGTGTGTTCCGCTTCATTACCAAGAATAAGAATATGGTTTTCGTCTACGCGCGTTTCAAGCTTTTGCCAGAATTCCGTATTTCTTTCAGGGAAAAAGCTGTCGGCATTCAGAAAGTTAGCCAGAGTGTGGTGCAATCCTTGTCCACCGGGCGATTGTGCAGAATGAATCAGACGATATAGCCCGTTACCGGTATGTTCAACAATGGGAGAGAGTGCATTTAAATCCCGATAGACGGTGCGCTCGGTAATTTTAAATTTCTCCATTAGCGCACTGCGGTTTACCACACCGTTTAAATGTAGCTCAAGGAGAATATCGACCAGACGTTCAGCCGAGCGGCTCCGCGTCGTTTTAGCCATAAGGTCATCCTGTATATATAGGCATGCGCTGAATGATGCGGGTGCACTGACACAACCTGTCAGTATTCAGGCACAGAAAATTTCTCTTATGGGTATATAACGGCGTGATTTAGCGGAAACCTTAGGAGTTTTTGCAGAAAGCGGCGCTGGCCGGAAAAAAGGCCAGCGCGAGGGAGATCACACGGCGGCTTCCGCCTCCAGCATCACCGGGTGGAAACGTCGCCTGAAGTAGATCAGGCCGTGGCCCGCATCACTCAGGATGATGTTTTTAATTTCAACAAGATAAACCAGATGCGTGCCGATGGTTTGCACCTGGCTTATTTCGCCTTCAAGGCTGGCCAGCGCGCCCTTGAGCACCGGCTGCGCCAGCGGGCCTTTCTGCCAGCAGGAGAGGGCAAAGCGATCCTCCATCGTCATACCGGTCATCCCGGCGAAATGGCGAGCCATGATCTCCTGCTCGTGGTTCAGCACGTTAACGCACAGCCTGCCGTTGCCCTGGAATACCGGGTTCATGGCGCTGTTGGCGTTGATGCATACCATCACCGACGGCGGGGTGTCCGTGACCGAGCAGACGGCGGTGGCGGTGATGCCGCAGCGTCCGGCCTCACCCTCGGTGGTGACAACATTGACCGCGGCCGACAGGCTGGCCATCGCGTCGCGAAAACGCAGGCGTTGTTCTGATTGCATGAAAACCTCCCGCTGCGCTATTTCAGCAGCTTATCCAGCATGTTGATATCGCTGTTATTGTGCAGGTGCGGCACCGTCCAGCCGTGTTGGTCGTATTCGGACATGCAGCGGTCGACCATCGCCATCATCTTGTCCATGTTGCCGGAGCTCTGCGCCTGGCGCAGACACTGCAGGCGGATCTCATCCTGGCTGCCGGAGTAGTTAATTTCGTACAGCTCGTGACGGCCGCCAAACTCGCTGCCGATGGCATCCCACATCAGTTTCAAAATCTTGATGCGTTCGACGTGATCCATGCCGTTGGAGCCGCGCACGTATTTCGCCAGATACTGGTCGATCTGCGGGTTGTTCAGATCCCGGGCGCTGGACGGCAGGTAGATCAGCCCGGAGGTGACGTTACGCTCGATGATGTTCTTGATCTTGGCGTAGGCCATTGGGGCCATCACGCGGTAGGTCTGCAACGCCGCGTGGTCAGGAAGATACGCGCCGTTGACCCACGGCGTGGCTTCGGAACACATGGAGTCGCTCAGCGCCCAGAACATGTTGCGCCAGGCCACCACTTCGCCGAGATCCGCCTGCACGCCGCGGAACTCCAGGGTGCCGGTGCACTCCAGGGATTTCTTCAGCAGGGCGGTGATGAAGTCGAGCTTCACCGCCAGGCGCACGCAGGCCTGCAGCGGGTACATTCGCGCAAAGCCGCCTTCCATCGTCCAGCGGCGGCAGCGGTCGAAATCGCGGTAGATCAGCACGTTTTCCCACGGGATCAGCACGTGATCCATCACCAGGATGGCATCGTTCTCGTCAAAGCGGCTGGAGAGCGGATAGTCGTACGGGGATCCGGTTACGCCTGCCACCATCTCGTAGGAGGCGCGGGAGATCAGCTTCACGCCCTCGGCATCCATCGGCGCGACGAACATCAGCGCGAAGTCCGGGTTTTCGCCCATCACCTGCGCGGATCCAAAGCCGATCATGTTGTAGTGGGTCAGGGCAGAGTTGGTGGCCACCACTTTCGCGCCGCTGACGATAATCCCGGCGTCGGTCTCTTTCTCCAGCTTGATGTAGACGTCTTTCACCTCGTCCGCTGGCTTGTGGCGGTCGATCGGCGGGTTAACGATGGCGTGGTTGAAGTACAGGCCGGTTTCCTGAATGCGGGTGTACCAGTTCCGGGCGTTCTGCTCGAACTGGCCGTAGAAGGCCGGGTTGGCGCCGAGCGCGCAGCCGAACGCGGCTTTGTAGTCCGGCGTGCGGCCCATCCAGCCGTAGCTCAGGCGCGACCACTCGGCGATGGCATCGCGCTGCTGGCGCAGGTCGTCGGCGCTTTTCGCCACGCGGAAGAACTTGTGGGTATAGCCGCCGCTGCCGGTGTCGGTGCCCCAGCACAGCGTGTCCTGCATGTCCGGCTTGTGCAGCGCGTCGTACATCTGCGCGATGGAGGCTGCCGCATTGCGAAATGCCGGGTGGGTGGTGACGTCTTTGACGCGCTCGCCGTAGATATAAATCTCACGATCGTCCTGCAGGCTTTTTAAATACTCTTCACCGGTTAACGGACGTTTGGCGTCTGCGCGGAACTCTTCAGGCTTCATAGGGACCTCGTATCGGAATAGATTTGTTAAATTTATGTTTTGTTTTTGTTGTTTAATTGAAGCCTGAGAGGGGCGTAACGTGAAGGGACGATTGGGACAACGACGGGTACTTTTCGGGTGGGATGTGGTTTTGTGATCTGTGCGGCTTTTCGGCGGGTGGCGCTGCGCTTACCCGCCCTACGAACCGTGATGCGTTCAGGAAACCGGTACTTTCTGCGCCCGATACGCGCTGGGCGAGCACCCCACTAAGCGGTTAAAAAAGCGGGCGAAATAGGCCGGATCTTTGAACCCCAGTTGCCAGGCAATCTCGCTGACGGTGCTGTCGGAGAAGAGCAGCAGGCGTCGGGCCTCCCGCAGCTGGCGGTCGAAGATCAGGCGTTTTGGCGGACGGTTGGCGAAGCGGCGGCAGATATCGGTCAGTCGGGATTCGGTCAGGTGCAGCTCGCTGGCGTATTCCGGCACCGTCCAGTGCTGGTGGTAGTGGGTGTCGATCAACTGGGTAAAGCGCTGGAACAGCTTCAGCTCGCCGCGCATGCCGCCTGAGGCGTGGTCGTCGAGCTTCGCGTTGCGCAGCAGCAGCGTAAACACCGCCTGCGCCAGCAGGACCAGGGTATGCTCGCGCCCGGGCAACTGCTCCGTGGATTCCCGGGCAATCAGCTGCCAGTAGTGCTTCAGCGCCGCCAGCTCGTCCGGCCTGTCGGCAAGCGAGAGGCAAATCCCCGGCAGGCCAAACGCCTCCCGCGTGCCGGGGTAGAGCACCTCCAGCAGCGGCCAGATCAGATCCTCGCGCACCGTCAGCACGTGACCATCGCTGTCGGATTCGGTGATAAACGCGTGCGGCACCGACGGCGGCGTGAGGACAAACAGCGGCGCCTGCACCGAATAGCGGTGATCGTCGAGCTGGAGCTCGATTTGCCCGGTATCGAGAAAGTGCATCTGAAAGTACTGGTCGTGACGATGCGCCTGCATGTCGCGGCCAAAAAAGGCCGCCATGCGGGCGAACGACTGGTAGTGCACATCGTCGGTGCCCAGACTTTCGTCGTACTCCTTGCTGATATCAATGTTGGCGATAGGGTTCTGGCACATGATCGTTCCTCTGTTGATCCCGCTGCGTCATCGGGATACGCGTCAGAACCAGCGCGCCGACCACCAGCAGCCCGGCTACAAACCACAGCCCCGAGCTGAAGCTGCCGGTCGCGTCGCGCAGGATCCCAATCAGCAGCGGGCTGACGGCGGAGCCGACGTTGCCGATGGCGTTGATCACCGCCAGCGCCACCGCGCGGGACTGCAGGCTAATAACCCGATCCGGCGTGGTCCAGAATATCGCCATGGCGGTAAACGATCCGGTTGAGGCCATGATGATGCCAAGCAGCTGGATCAGGCTGTGATCCGTCGCGGAGGCCAGCATCCATCCCGCCGCGGCGAACAGGTACGGCAGGATGGTGTGCTTTTTTCGCTCTTTCAGCCTGTCGGAACGGCGGCTCCACCAGATCATCCCGAGGATGGTGCAGAACTGCGGGATCGCTGCCAGCAGGCCGATGACGATATTGCTGCTTCCCGTGTTGAAGCTTTGTAGGATCTGCGGCGTCCAGATGTTGATCGCACTCAGCGTATTGGTCAGGCAGAAGTAGGCCAGCGTGTAGAGCAGCACCGCCGGGGTCAGCACCTCGCGCAGCGTCGAACGCGGCGTGACGGATTGGGCAATCGCGACCTCCTGCTCGCGGGCGATCATCGTTTTGAGCGCCTGCTTTTCGTCCTCATCCAGCCAGGTGGCCTGGTCCGGCGTGTCGTTGAGGTAAAACCAGGTCACCACGCCGAGCACCACCGACGGCAGCCCTTCCAGCAGGAACAGCCACTGCCAGCCCTTGAGGTTCCACAGTCCGTCCATCGCCAGAATGTACCCGGAGAGGATCGAGCCGAGCATCATGGTGACCGGCATAGCAATCATAAACAGCGCGTTAGCGCGGGCGCGGTGATAGGCCGGGAACCACCAGGTGAGATAGACCAGAATACCCGGCAGGAAACCGGCTTCGGCAATGCCCACCAGCATGCGCAGAACGTAGAGGGTTTCGGGGCTGGTGGCGAACATGGTGCAGGTGGAGGCAATACCCCATACCACCATGATCCCGGCGATCCAGCGGCGTGCGCCGATCTTCGCCAGCATGATGTTGCTCGGGATGCCGCACAGCACGTAGGTGACGTAAAACAGCGTCGCGGCCAGGCCAAACATGGTTGACGTGAGGCCCAGATCTTTACCCATTGTCAGCCCGGCGAAGCCGATGTTGATGCGATCGAGGAACGAGAAGACAAACAGGATAAAGAGAAAGACAATCAGGCGTCGGAACAGCTTGTGAATGACGCGGTGTTCAACAGCTTTATTATCATGGGGTTGCAGGGTAGAGGTCGTCATGGTGCGCTCCAGATCTTACGTTTAGTAGACGGATTTATTGTTATGAACTGACGTAACCGGTGTTTCGATAAAGCGTGCCGCCAGCGCTTCCGCGCCGCGGGCAAGCAGGGTAGTGTCGACCCCGACGGCAACAAACAGCGCGCCGAGCTCAAGATAGCGTTTTGCCAGCGGTTCATTCGCCATCAGGATGCCGGGAGCTTTACCGGCAGCGCGTATCTGCGCGATCGCCTGCTCAATGGCGGCCTGCACCTCCGGGTGCTGCGGATTGCCGGCAAAGCCCATGTCGGCGCTCAGATCCGCCGGGCCGATAAACACGCCGTCGACGCCTTCCACGTCCAGGATCTGCGGCAGATTTTTCAGCGCCTCGCGGGTTTCAATCTGCACCAGCACGCACATGGCGTCGTTGGCCTGCTGCAGGTAATCGGGAATGCGGTTCCAGCGCGACGCGCGCGCCAGGGCGCTGCCCACCCCGCGAATGCCCGCAGGCGGGTAGCGGGTGGCACGTACCGCCAGACGCGCTTCGTCGGCGTTTTGCACCATCGGCACCAGCAGGGTTTGCGCACCCACGTCCAGCAGCTGTTTGATTTGCACCGGGTCGTTCCACGACGGGCGGACCACCGGCTGGCTCGGATAAGGGGCGATAGCCTGCAGCTGGGTTAAGACGGTCTGCACGCTGTTCGGCGCGTGCTCGCCGTCGATCAGCAGCCAGTCGAAGCCTGCTCCGGCCAGCAGCTCGGCGCTGTAGCTGCTGGTCAGTCCCAGCCATAACCCAATTTGCGGACGGCCTGCTTTCAGCGCCGCTTTAAATGCGTTTTGCATCGTGCTCTCCTAGACAAAGCGGCAGCTGATGGAGCCCATGTTGCCGTAATCGACGTGGAAGGTGTCGCCTCTGCTGGCGGGCACCGGGCGGGTAAACGAGCCGCCGAGAATGATCTGGCCAGGCTCAAGCTGCACGTCGTACGGCGCAAGCTTGTTGGCCAGCCACGCCACGCCGTTGGCCGGGTGGTTCAGGACGCCTGCGGCCACGCCGGTCTCTTCGATCACGCCGTTGCGGTAGAGCAGGGCGGAGATCCAGCGCAGGTCCAGCTCGTCGGGCTTAATCGGACGGCCGCCGAGGATCACGCCCGCGTTGGCGGCGTTATCGGAGATGGTGTCGAAGACCTTGCGCGGACGCTGGGTCTCCGGGTCGACGTTGTGGCAGCGGGCGTCGATCAGCTCCAGCGCGGGGATGACGTAATCCGTGGCGTTATAGACGTCGAAGATCGTGCAGTTCGGGCCGCGCAACGGTTTTGCCAGCACGAACGCCAGCTCCACTTCAATGCGCGGGACGATAAAGCGATCGACGGGAATGTCGCTGCCGTCATGGAAGAACATGTCGTCCAGCAGCGCGCCATAGTCCGGCTCGCTGATCTGCGAGCTGGCCTGCATCGCTTTGGAGGTGAGGCCGATCTTGTGGCCCTTCAGCACGCGGCCTTCGGCGATCTTCAGGCTCACCCATTCGCGCTGGACGGCGTAGGCGTCTTCAATCGTAATCTCCGGATAGTCCAGCGAGATCGCGCGGATCTGCTCCCGGGACTGTTCCGCCTGATGCAGACGATGGGCGATCAGGGTATGGGTATGTTTGTCGAGCATGGCGTATCCTTTATGCTGCTGTTGCCGGGTGGCGCTGCGCTTACCCGGCCTACGTTCGAGCCGTTGTAGGCCCGGTAAGCGCAGCGCCACCGGGCAAGCAGACGGCTACTTAAACAATGCGTGCACGTTGTTCTGTTTGTAATTAAGCGTCGGGTGCAGTTCGTCGAGCTCAAACGACAGCGCCAGGTAGCGGCTCGCCATCAGCGCCGCGAAGTGCGCTTTGATAAGCTCAAACAGCATCTCCCCCACGGCCTCCCGGCTCTCCAGGCTGCGCCCGGCACCAATCTTCAGCGTCATATGGACAAAGGCGTAATCGTGTTTTCCGTCGGCCATCTGCCAGGTGTCCAGCCAGTGTGCGCGGCTGCGGATACCGCCGATAGGGAAGATGCCCGTGGCGGCGAGCGCCTCGTTCACTTTGGCGAACAGCGCCGGCAGGTCGGCCTGCTCGCGGATGTTGTCGGTACATTCAGCAATAAAGTGCGGCATGGTGGCTCCTTACGCGGGCAGAGGGAAAACGGCGTTGACCTGGCCGGTGCCGGAGCTGGCGAACAGCTCGGTGAGAAACTCCACCTTGCCGTCGTATTTGTCCCAGCCGAGCATGCCCAGCAGCATCACCGTGTCGTGCATATTGCCCTCGCCGTAGCAGTAGTCGGCGTACTCCGGCAGCATGCTGCAGAATTCTTTGAACTGACCCTCGCGCCACAGCTTCACCACGCGCTCGTCCATCTGGCGGTCGAACTCGCGGGTGTAGCTGTTCATCCCTTCTTCCGCGCGCTGGTCGTCGATAAAGCGGTGCGACAGCGAGCCGCTGGCGAGCACCGCCACGGTGCCGTCGTATTTTTCAATGGCGCTGACGATGGCCTCGCCCAGCCTGCGGCTGTCGGCGAAGTCGTGAACCGTGCAGAACGCCGAGATGGAGACCACCTTGAAGTGCTTATCCGCGTTCATGTAGCGCATTGGCACCAGCGTGCCGTACTCAAGCTTGAGGCTCGGAATGTTGTGCGCTTTGGCGCGCACGCCAAGCTTCACCGCCTCGTCGGCAATCAGCTGGCCGAGTTCCGGGTTGCCGTCGTAGTCGTAAGTCATGTCGCGAATAAAGTGCGGCAGCTCGTTGCTGGTGTAGACGCCCGAAAAATGGTCCGCACAGTTGATGTGGTAGGCGCTGTTCACCAGCCAGTGGGTGTCGAAGACGATAATGGTATCGACGCCCAGCTCCCGGCAGCGCTTGCTGATCTCTTTGTGTCCGTCGATGGCGCCCTGGCGGCAGCCGTGGTTTTTACCCGGCAGCTCGGAGAGATACATCGACGGCACGTGGGTGATTTTTGCCGCTAACGCTAATTTACCCATTTTCAGATCCCCCACTTTGGAATCGGATGGTCGCCCATGGAGATGCAGACGTTCTTCATCTCCGCGAACACCTCGAAGCTGTACTCGCCGCCCTCGCGGCCGGTGCCGGAGGCCTTCACGCCGCCAAACGGCTGGCGCAGATCGCGCACGTTCTGGGTGTTCACGAACACCATGCCCGCTTCGATATTGCGCGCCAGACGGAGCACTTTGCTGACGTCCTGGGTCCAGATGTACGACGCCAGGCCGTACTCCACGTCGTTGGCCAGGCGCAGCCCTTCTGCTTCGTCCTTGAACGGCAGCAGGCAGGCCACCGGCCCGAAGATCTCCTCCTGCGCCACGCGCATGCGGTTATCAACATCCGCCAGCACCGTCGGGCGCAGGAAGTTGCCGCATTTCAGGTGTGCAGGCAGATCGATCGGTTTGTCCGGGCCGCCCGCCAGCAGGGTTGCGCCTTCCTCGATACCGAGGCGGATATAGCCGGAGACTTTCTCCCAGTGCTGCTGGCTAATCAGCGCGCCAATCTGGGTGTTCGGATCGGTCGGGTCGCCCACGCGCAGGCGGTTGGCGCGCTCGGCAAAGCGCTTGACGAATTCCGGGTAGATGCTCTGCTGGATAAAGATGCGCGAGCCGGCGGTGCAGCGCTCACCGTTGATGGAGAAGATGGTGAACAGGGCGGCGTCCAGCGCGCGCTCGATATCCGCGTCTTCAAAAATCAGTACCGGGGATTTGCCGCCCAGCTCCATGGAGTACTTCTTCAGCCCGGCGTTTTTCATGATGTTGCGTCCGGTGGCGGTGCCGCCGGTGAAGGAGACCGCGCGCACGTCGTGATGCCGCACCAGCGCATCGCCTGCCGTCGCGCCGTAGCCCTGAACGACGTTCAGCACGCCCGCCGGAATACCCGCTTCGAGGGCCAGTTCGCCCAGACGGTCGGCGGTCAGCGGGGAGAGCTCGGACATCTTCAACACCGCGGTATTACCTAAGGCCAGACAGGGCGCGACCTTCCAGGTGGCGGTCATAAACGGCACGTTCCACGGCGACACCAGCGCGCAGACGCCCACCGGCTGCACCAGGGTGTAGTTGAGCATCTTGTCGTCAACCGGATAGGTCTTGCCGTTCATTTGCTGGCACACCTCGGCGAAAAATTCGAAGTTGTGCGAGGCGCGCGGGATCAGCACGTTTTTGGTCTGGTGGATCGGCAGCCCGGTATCGGCGGTTTCCATGGCGGCGATCTCCGGCACGTTCTGGTCGATCAGATCGCCCAGACGACGCATCAGGCGCGCGCGCTCCTTCATCGGCAGGTTGGCCCACTTCGGGAACGCCTCTTTGGCGGCGGCAACGGCCTGATGGATTTCGGCTTCACCGCCGGAGGCCACTTCAGCCAGGACCTCGCCGGAGGCCGGGTTAGTGGTGTGGAAGTAGTCGCTGCCCGCGACGTTTTTACCGTTGATCCAATGGTTTATCTTTTTCATTTTGCCGTCTCCTCACTCACAATTCGGTTCACCAGGCGTCCCACGCCTTCCACTTCCACCACCACCTCATCGCCCGGCACCACGTCGGAGAGCCCCTTCGGCGTGCCGGTGGCAATCATGTCGCCCGGCTGCAGGGTCATAAAGTCGCTCAGGTACGCGATCAGGTACGGGATGCTGAAGATCAGATCCGCCGTGGTGCCTTCCTGGCGCAGCTCGCCGTTGACGAAGGTGCGCAGGGCGAGGTTGTGCGGGTCGGGAATGGCTTCTTTTGGCACGATGTTGGGGGAAATGGGGGTCAACCCGTCGCGGCTTTTCACCCGCAGGTTCGGGCGGTAGTAGTTTTCCAGGTAGTCGCGGATGGCGTAGTCGTTGCAGACCGTATAGCCCGCAACATAGTCCATCGCCTCGGCTTCGCTCACCTTACGCGCCGTTTTGCCGATGACCACCACCAGCTCCGCTTCATAGTGCATGTACTCGACGTTGTTCGGGCGCACCGACGTCTGGTTGTCGCCGTTGAAGGTGTTCGGCGCTTTGATAAAGACCAGCGGCTCGGTGGGCGGCTTGAAGTCCAGCTCGCTGGCGTGATCGGCATAGTTCAGACCGAGGGCAAACAGCGTGGCATGCGGCGGCGTGCGGTGTGTGTTAGCGACGTCGCGCTCATCCACCACCGGATTTTCCAGCGGCGGAAACCCCTCTGCCAGAATACGCACGCGATCGCCCGGGCGGATCTCAACGCGGCTGTGCGGGGTACCGAGCAGGATCGCATCGCCGGGATTAAGGGTGGCGAACTCGCTCAGGGCGCTCAGCAGTTCGGCAGCGTTACGCTGCAGATCGGCGGTGTTCCAGTGGTCCGCTTCGCGGCCGTTGATCTCGGTGATGATGGTCAGGTTGTCCACGTTATCAACGGCGACCGGTTCGCCAAGCGGGCAGAATCCGTCCCGGCATTTGGCCTTGATGGCCGGGCGGTAGAAGCTCTCTTCCGGCAGGCTCACCTCGTTGGCGAGCGCGTATCCCGCAATATATTCCGCGGCGTCCTCCACGCGCACCTTGCTGGCGGTTTTGCCCACGACCAGCGCCACCGTGGCGCCGCTCAGCACCGTTTCCCCCTGCGGGAACGGAATGGGCTCGCCCGCGCGAATCACGGTGTTATGCGGTTTGATAAACCACACCGCCGTTTTCGGCGGCGTGTTGTAGGGGGCTTTTTCAAACGCCTCACGCCAGGCTTCGCGCTGGCTTTGATGGTTGAGGGCGACGGCAAAAACGGTACCTTTCATTCACATACTCCTCAGGCCGGAGGTCCGGTTTGGATTTCATTAATATGTTAATGATCTGGTTTTATGCTTTTGCTGTTTATTTCGCAATCAGAAGTGAAAAATTTGTGATATGAATAACAATAAATTTACATATTCTTTTTTATGTATAGTAAAATCAGGTGGTTAATAAAATTAATGGGTTTCTGTTAGACTTTTTGGCAGAAAACGTGTTGTTTATAAAAACATCTTTTAGTGATTGTTTACTTGTTAATGATGTGAAGGGAAGAGGCTATGCATGATTCATTAACCATCGCGCTGCTGCAGGCGCGGGAAGCGGCGATGTCCTACTTCCGCCCGATTGTGAAGCGCCATAATCTTACCGAGCAGCAGTGGCGTATTGTGCGCGTGCTGGCTGAACATCCGTCGATGGATTTTCACGATCTGGCGTTTCGCACCTGCATCCTGCGCCCGAGCCTGACCGGCATCCTGACGCGCATGGAGCGCGACGGTCTGGTGCTGCGCTTAAAGCCGGTGAACGACCAGCGCAAGCTGTACGTCTCGCTGACCAAAGAGGGCAATGCGCTGTATGAGCACGCCCAGGCGCAGGTGGAAGAGGCGTATCAGCAGATTGAGGCGGAATATACGCCGGAGAAGATGAAGCAGCTGACGGCGCTGCTGGAAGAGTTTATTGAACTCGGAAACCGTCATAACGCAGCGCGGGATGAAGAGTAAAAACCACAAATTCCAGGATGAATTTCGTAAAGTTTTCCCTTTCCAGGCCGAAAATTCTGTATCTGTCTGAGGAAAGAGAAAACATGTTAAACCGTATCAAGATTGTCACCAGCTTAATGCTGGTTTTAGCGATATTTGGCCTTTTACAACTCACATCCGGTGGTCTTTTCTTTAATGCTCTGAAGAATGACAAAGAGAATTTCACCGTCCTGCAAACCATTCGCCAGCAACAGTCCACGCTGAACGCCAGCTGGGTAGCGTTGCTGCAAACCCGTAATACCCTGAACCGCGCGGGTATCCGCTACATGATGGATCAGAGCAATATCGGCAGCGGCGCGACCGTGAACGATTTGATGCAAATCGCCTCTGCGTCTCTGAAACAGGCGGAAAAAAACTGGGCTGCCTACGAAGCCCTGCCGCGCGATCCGCGTCAAAGCGATGCGGATGCCATGGAGATCAAGCGTAACTATGATATTTACCACGGCGCGCTGGCGGAGCTGATCCAGCTGCTGGGCGCGGGCAAAATCAACGCCTTCTTCGACCAGCCGACCCAGAGTTACCAGGACGGTTTTGAGAAGCAGTACGTGAGCTACCTGCAGCAGAACGACAAGCTGTACCAGATGGCGGTCGAAGACAGCAACAGCTCCTACAGCCAGGCTATCTGGGTGCTGATCAGCGTCCTGATTGCCGTGCTGGTGGTGATCGTGGCCGTCTGGCTGAACATCAAGCAGACGCTGATCTCCCCGCTGAATCGTCTGATCGACAACATTCGCCATATCGCCAGCGGCGACCTGGTGAAGCGTATTGAAGTTCAGGGCACCAACGAGATGGGTGAACTGGCCGACTCGCTGCGCCATATGCAGGGCGAGCTGGTGCGTACCGTTGGCGACGTGCGTAACGGCGCGAATGCGATCTACAGCGGCGCGAGTGAAATCGCGATGGGCAACAATGACCTCTCCTCCCGTACTGAACAGCAGGCCGCTTCCCTGGAAGAGACCGCTGCCAGCATGGAGCAGCTGACGGCGACCGTTAAGCAGAACGCCGAGAACGCCCGTCAGGCGAGCCATCTTGCCCTGAGCGCCTCCGAAACCGCGCAGAAAGGCGGCAAAGTGGTGGATAACGTGGTGCAGACCATGCGCGATATCGCGGGCAGTTCGCAGAAAATTGCCGACATTATCAGCGTGATCGACGGCATTGCTTTCCAGACCAACATCTTGGCACTGAACGCGGCGGTAGAAGCGGCGCGTGCGGGCGAGCAGGGCCGCGGTTTTGCGGTGGTAGCAGGTGAAGTGCGTAACCTGGCCCAGCGCAGCGCCCAGGCGGCACGCGAGATCAAGAGCCTGATTGAAGACTCCGTGGGGCGCGTGGAAGTGGGTTCAACGCTGGTCGAAAGTGCCGGTGAAACCATGGGTGAGATCGTGAATGCGGTCACCCGCGTCACGGACATCATGGGCGAAATCGCCTCTGCGTCTGACGAGCAGAGCCGCGGTATCGACCAGGTCGGTCTGGCGGTGGCAGAGATGGATCGCGTGACCCAGCAGAACGCCTCGCTGGTGGAAGAGTCTGCCGCAGCGGCAGCCGCACTGGAAGAGCAGGCAAGCCGTCTGACGCAGGCCGTGGCGGTGTTCCGCATTCAGCAGGAGCAGATGAAAGCGCGCGAGTTCGCTTCTGCGAAAACCGTTGCAGCACCGGCGATGGCGCGTAAAACGGTTACCGCTGATGCAGGTGATAACTGGGAAACGTTCTAACGCCGTAAGTTGTGCCGGGTGGCGGCTGCGCCTTACCCGGCCTACGGTTCGTGGCTTTTGCCGGGTGGCGGCTGCGCCTTACCCGGCCTACGGTTCGTGGTTTTGCCGGGTGGCGGCTGCGCCTTACCCGGCCTACGGTTCGTGGTTTTGCCGGGTGGCGGCTATGCCTTACCCGGCCTACGGTTCAGGGTTTTGTAGGCCCGGTAAGCGCAGCGCCACCGGGCGATATTACAGAGGCAGGCGCATGGCGCAGCGCGTTTCATACACGAAACCGTGCGCTGTCTCTTCTTCCCTTTTCTGACGCAGTTCAGGCGTCAGCGTCGTCATTTTTTCAAACCCCAGCCGTGCATAGAACGGCGCATTCCACGGGACGTCCCTGAACGTCGTCAGCGTCAGCGCTGTCAGCCCTCTGTTACGGGCATGGTCTGCCACGCAGGCGATGAGCTGCCTGCCGATCCCTTTTCCCTGCCAGTCCAGATCAACCGAGAGTTCGACAATAAACAGTGATGACGGATGGGCTTCGGCAAGGATAAACCCGACGGGGTGGTCGTTTGCCAGCGCCAGCCAGCTTAGCCCACGTTCGACATAGCCGAGGTGTTGCTCAGCGGAAATGACCTCGCCGTCGGCAAGCCAGGCGAGTGCCGGGAAGTCACGGAAGCGCCCGGCCGCCGCGCGTTCAATGGCGGACAGGGCAGCAACGTCGTTGCGGGTGGTGGGGCGAATGCGAATAGTCATGGCGGCAAGTATAACCTGACCCGTCGACATTATTCCGAGCAGATAAGCACCGGCGAATAGAAATTGCTGATCACCAGCGCGTCTTCCGGCGTGCGCTCGATCGTCAGAAGCCTTTTATTGCCCAGCGTCAGGCCGGCAACGTATTTTTCAAAGACCCCGGGCGGCATGGCGTCATGGCTAAAACGCTCCACTTTTTGAATAACGATCTCATACAGTTCGCCTTCCACGTGACGCCATTTAAACATCTCCTGGCGGGAAACCTCCCAGCTGCGTGGGGCATTCACCACGCTGCCGTTAACCGTGATGTACCCGGTTTTGTCGGGATGAAAACGCATAATGATCTCACCGTCAAAGGTGAAATCGTGACTGTCGCGCCGGTCGGAGAAGGTCAGGTTTCCGTCACAGGCCACCGACAGCGGGGGCGTGTGAAAGTACCATGCCAGCACAGTGCCCAGCAGCAGCAGGTTGAGGATCAGGATTAGCCAAACTTTTTTGTGTCTCATATCACCACTCGTAATAGTAAAGCGTACGACAGGCGCTGGCTTTACCCTGCGTGAGGGAACATTGGGAGAGCACCAGCCGCCCTTCGTGGCCGTAGAAAAGCGTTCTCTGAATGTGCATGTAGAAAATTGAATTTTTCAGGCACGGAAGATGGCCGTCCTTCTGAAGCGTTTGCGCCAGCGTAATCGCCTTCCCGTGAAACACGTCCGCCAGCGGCGTAAAGGTGTAGACCGGGCAGGTGCCAATGTGCGTCAGCAGATGGATCTCCCGCTGTGAATTTTCCGGCTTGATGAGCGCGATCCAGAGGCATAGCGCAACGACGACCAGCGTGAGCGCGCCGCAGAACAGCCATTCCGGGCGAACGCGCCATGCAGGTTTCGCCGTTTCGGCGGTCGGCGGAGCCTCCTCCAGCGGAGTGACCGTGACGTCTGCGCTGAGCATAAAGCCCGTTTTCGGTACGGTAACGATAAACAGCGCGTCGGGAAGCAGGGTCGCCAGCATCTTGCGCAGAATGCTGATGTACTGGTTTAAGGAGTTGTTAGACCCCTGGAGCCCTCGACGATCCCAGACTTCCTGGAGAAAGGTTTCCCGTTCAACCACGTTCCCATGATGCTGAACCAGCAGCTTCATGATGGTATTGGCCGTACAGGTGAGGAGCTGCGCATCCTCATCCGGCGCATTGATAAGAGAAACAGAACCGTCCTCGTCGTTGTAGACGATGGCGTCAGCAAGCAGGTATTTCATAAGTTCTTGTAATAAAAACAGAGATAACGAATAAAAAGAGAAGGTTTACGCCTTCCGGGCAGCACTGCTGGCTATTTTAACGCCACTGTTACCGATAACATTGATCCAGACAGGATTTTGGGTGATTTAATAAGTCAGGGTGATAATCACGTCATCAATAAATTCCCCG
This sequence comes from Enterobacter sp. BNK-13, assembly GCF_048685015.1. NCBI lineage: Bacteria > Pseudomonadati > Pseudomonadota > Gammaproteobacteria > Enterobacterales > Enterobacteriaceae > Enterobacter > Enterobacter sp. BNK-13. The sequence goes on from NZ_JBLQTP010000001.1 coordinate 240,578, forward strand.
GTGCCGGTTAGCGGCTGCGCCGGGACCTCGCCGTAAACGGTGTAGTTCTGGGTGCCGCCAGCGGGATTGGTGACCTGCAGCGCATCGCCGCTGCTTTGATCTCCCCAGCGTTGCGTGGCCGCCTCATCCTGCCAGAGCCCGTAGCGCAGGCACTGGCCCTCGCTGTTGCAGAGCTGCCGCTGGTTACCGCTGGCATGGTTGCCTTTGCCCATGGCAAGGGTGAACGCGGTTCCGGCCGGACAGCGCGTGGTCAGGGTGGCGGTGGAACGCGTCGGACGCAGGGTCGCGGTGCTGGTCAGGGTGCCGAAGTTAAGGGGCGTCACGCGCTCGATGTAGCATCCCTGGCTGATTTCGGCCTGCGCGCTGGTGCCGCCCTGCACCTGCTCCCCCTCTGCGGAACCGTCCGAGCAGTTTTGCAGGGCATCCTGACGCAGGGCGCTGTGCCAGGCGATACGCAGATTCATGTTGTAGTTGTAATAGTGGTAGGCCGGAAGCTGGCTTTGCCCTGCCGGAATGGTCGCGATAAGCGGAAAGGTACCGCTGACGTTGGCATTGCTCTCCGCGGCCAGGGTTTGCTGAATCAGGTTCCCGCTGCTGGCAGGCCCCAGCTCCTGAGAGCGAGCTGCACCGTTCAGCAGGCGGAAGAGGAGGGTGTACTGTTTCCCCTCCTGATCCCCCGGCGAGATCATCTCAAAGGGCGGGGCGTCTACGCTGCTCAGGCAGACGTTGAGATATTCCGTCTTGCCCTCGTTGTCGGCCTGGCAGCTAAACTTGACCTCGATGTTGACGGAGGTGGTATTGCCCGCCACGACGTTGCCAAAGTTAATGGCGGGCATGGAGGTTATCCAGCAGGCTGCCGCCATCGCCTTCACGGACAGGACGAGCAGCAATAATAACGGTGCTTTTAATGACACAATTGTTCTCCGATATTCTGTATAGATGACCCGGTGCGCGGCGCCGGAAGCGTGACCCGGCACTCCCCCTCACCGGTCTTCACCACCAGCTCACCCGGCAGGGGCGGATCTTCAAGCCAGATAAAGCCGTCGCGTCCCACGATGGTGGCACCCTGCGGCGTTGACACGACGCTGCCCAGCGGGAGCGGCCTGCGGCGGCCGTCGACCAGCCGGGCCTGAACCGTGACGGCGTGATGGACGTTAAACTCGACTTTGACCGCGCTGCTGTTGCCCGGCCTGGCATGCATGTCGGTGACGGGGGCGATCACATCGGCGGGCAGATCGAGCGGGTTAATGCTGACTTTGCTGTTGTGGTAGCGCGGCAGATCGGTCAGCAGGAGATAACCGTCCTCATCCGTTTCACCGGCCGGGCGGTTTTCCAGCATCACCGGTACGTGCCCAATACCGTGCGTGGAGACCAGCGCCATGCCCTGCTGGATGTAGCGCAGCGCGTGCAGGCTGCCGTCGAGCAGCGTCAGGCTACCTTCGGCGGAGGCGTACTGGTTGCCCTGGCTGGCACCTTGCTGCAGCCCAACGTGCCATTCGCCCGCGCGGCCCAGATAGCCTACGTCCGCATATTTTTCACGTCGTTCGCCAAAGCCCTGGCCCAACTCCCATGACCAGCCGCCGGCCTCATCGTCCGGCTGGTGGCGGTAATCCATGCGCGGCGTATCCCGGCTGGCCTGAGCGGAGAGCGTGTCCTCGCGACCCAATGGGACGGAAAACAGCAGCTGAACGTGACTCGACGCATCCGTAAACGAGCGGGTGTAGCTCAGCGTGGTGGAGATGTGTGCCGGCAGCGACACCGACCAGGAGGCGTTGAGGTAGCGCTCTGTGCTGCCCTGAATGTTCTGCTGTACCCAGCCCGCGCCCACGGTACCGAAATGGGGGATGGACTGGCTTACCCACACGCTGTCGCTGCGCCTGACGGGCGCGGCACCGCTCATGCGGGCGTTGTCGGCGAAATCCGCTTCGGTACGGACGGTGCTGGCAGAAATGCCCGTTCCTCTGCCGTTCCACTGCCAGCCGAGGCCCCATTGAACGCCCTGACCGTAAGGGCTGTCGCTCACGGCAACGTGCTGGCTGAGCACCCCTACGGCGGGGGAGACCAGCCAGTCAGCGCCCGCGCCCACGTTGCGCAGCCTGCGCTGCTGCTCCGTATGCAGCGCCAGCGTCAGGTGATTATTCACCCCATAGCGCCAGCCTGCGTCCAGCAGCGGCGAGGCGGCATAGTCGTCGGAGTGCAGGGCGTAGTTTTCGCGCATCCAGCCGATGTCCAGCGAACCGCTGCTGAGCCCTTCCGCCAGCATGCCCGGCGCGCCGTAGAGATCGAGCTGTACGGCGCGACGCTGGCCGTTGATATCGGTAATGACCACCTCCGCCTGCCCGCTTCCGGTGAAGGAGGGCAGGGTATCCAGCAGAAAGTCTCCCGGCGTGACGCGCTGGCTGCTCTGCTTAAGGCCGTCGATATACAAATCGACCGTGGAAGGCAGTACGGCGGTATCGCTGTAGCGGCTGCGCGGTTCGGTATTGAGCTGGGGATTGAGCTCAAAGTTACGTGCCCAGTGCAGCCCGCCAAAGCGCACCTGTCGGCTCCAACGGGTACCGGTGGTGACGCTGTCGCCCAGCGCCAGCGTGGTCAGCGAGTCGGTGTTATCCCACTGCCAGCGGGTTTCGAGACGCGTGTGGGTCGGTCGACCGGCGCTGTTTTCCTCCCCGGCATGGCTTGAAAAACTGCTGCTGAACGTTCCGGGCAGCCCGCCGGACGCGGTCAGCATGGTCTGGGCGTTAAGCTGGCGCTTCCCCTGTACGTCGCTGGCGTAGAGCGCGTATCCGAGCGTATAGGCGCTGACGGGCTGCGCATCGGGATAGCGGTACATCGGCGCGGGCTTTGAGACGGTCAGATGCTGCTGGCCTTCGAGCGCGTCGGCCTCTGCGGTAATTGAAACCTGCTGGGACAGCACGTCGAGATTGACCTTCAGGCCTGGCAGGGAGGTCAGCTCAACCCACCCGGCGCGATCCTCCGGGGCGTGAAGCCCCAGCTTTTTCATGTCGCTGCGGCTTATCCATAGCGCATTATCCACCACCCGGCAGGCCCAAAGTTCGCCTCGCGGGGCGTGGTTCACGGTAATGGCCAGCCATTGCACGGTGTCGGCGGGATCAGTCCCGGCTGACAGCATGAGCGGTAGCCAAAACAGGAGCGCGAGAAGCGAGCGGGCGCAGAGGTATCTGGCTGGCATGATGGTCATCATTGAGATAGACGCGCAGCGTGCTGAGCGCGTGACGTGTGGGCTGCTTGAGCGATAAAAGGGCGGTTTGTCCCGGGAGCACATAGCCCGCCAGGCCTTTAATCGACCCTACAACTTTCCCATCGGCCGTCAGGGCCTCAAGGTGGCTCAGGCGGATGTGGCGGTTTCCGGCGTTAAAGCAGCGGAGAGTGGCCGGTATGTCTGCCTGCTCACAGCTCAGGGCATCGTGGCTGACGGGCGCGCTCTGGTTCCCGGCAATAAACACCGGAATCGAGTAGCGCAGCAGGAAGTGTACCGCGGAGGGGTTGGCGGCACGGGACGCGGCGTCCGGCAGTTCGTCGATGACCAGCCGGTAACTTTGTTCCTGCGCACGGTTGCCGGGCTGCATGACGATAATGCGCACCAGCTGCTGCTGGCCCGGCGCCAGTGATGTCATCGCCGGGCTGGTGACCACCTCCCCGGTGGCCACCAGCACATCTTTACCGTTTTTTTGCGTCCATTCGTATACCCGAATCTGCGCATGGATAGCCGCTTTCCCACTGTTAGTGAGATAGACCGCCGCTGCCCGCTGGTCGCTCTGCAGATCGAGCGTTACCGGGGCCACCTGAAGCGTGGCGGCCAGCGCGTAGCGCGACAGCAGCGCCAGCATCATGAGCCACAAAATGAAGCAGGGAAGGTAACGACGCACGATCAATACTCCAGTTTTAACGTGATATCGTCGCTGTAGTTCCCTGCCTGGGCGGTTGTCAGCGCCCCGGCGTCAATGACGCCATACAGCGTTTCCTCCTGTTCCGCTCCGTTGCCGGTATCGTCCAGGCCATTCGTACCGGTGATTTGCGTCTGTTTGCCTTCGTCAGCAAAGAGCTTCCACGCAATCTTCTGCGCGCCCGTTTCGCCATTTTCCGGCTTCAGCCAGAAGGTACCGTTTTCGCCGTCGTTGCTGGTGGCGGTGAGGGTGAACGGCGTGCCGTTGGTACAAACGATATCGACCTGCGTTTTGGCCTGGATTTCACTCGACTCATCGGAGCCGTGACGCGAGAAGTTAAGATCGTTGGCTTTGAGGGTGCACGACTTCACAACCTCAAGTGAGACGTGCATCGTCGCGCTTGCGGTACTGTCTGCGGCGATCGCAGCAGCAGGAAGCAGGAGAGCGGAACAACATACAGCGGTGGGAATAATTTTCATGATCTTATTTCCTGACGTGAGTAACAGTGCAATTACAAAGCGAATGACTGAGCGTCCAGCAGGCAGCGTTTTTGATGGCATTCCGCCAGGTTGTGGCAGCAAAAAGTGGGGCAAGGCCATAAGCAGGCGTTGCCGCGCAGAACGATGACCCGATCGCCAGCATTCGGAATGAAAGGGGTCATTTTCTCCCCCACAGATAGCCCTGGCCGTAATCGGCCTCGCTGGCGCGGGCCAGCGCGAAATCACCCGCGGTTTCGATGCCTTCGATCAGCACCTTGCTGGCGACGCGCTTGCACTCGCGGGTGAGGTGCAGAAACTTCGCCTGCTCGGTCCGTCCGTTCCAGAAGGTATGTTTGTCAATTTTGATGCCGCAGAAGCGGATCTGGCTGATCAGCAGGTCGGGAAGAAGGTCTTCGCAGACATCGTCTGCCCACACTTCAATCCCCCACTGATGGAGCGTCGCGATGCATTTTTGCAGCACCCGGCTTTGCGTATCGTCGAGTTGGACCATCGTATGGAGATCGGTGATCTCGATAGCAAGTCTCTCCGGGCACGGGGTTTCTTCTTTTAGCCTGTCGAGGAAGTCCGTTTCCAGCAGTAAATCCGATGTCGCATTGAGATAATACTTGTCGCCATCCTTGCAAAACATGGCGTGACGAAGCTGCGCAAAGAAGTGCGCTTTACGCTGCGTCGCGGTCATCGAGCCAAAGTAATCTTCAAGATTGACGTTGGGCTTTGCCGTGGACAATACCTCCCAGGCAATCACATTTTCACTGCGCAGTGCCCGGATGGATTCGAACTTATAGCCGGTTAGCATGATAAACGTGCGTAACGCTCCGTGGTGATTTAAGGAGCTGCACATTTTATGGATTTGGTTTTTGGCAGGATATTTATAGATAAAAATAGCTTATATAAAGTGTTTTTATCTAATTTATAATAATTATATAGGATTATTTATTTTCATAAGCGCCCGGCAGAACGCCGGGCGCGACGCGCATTAACCCGCTTTGCTGATGATTTTGATTTCGACCATGCCGATCCCGAGCTCACGCGGTGAGTGACCAAGGATATTCCCCTCGTTCGTGGACTGCGGGTCCGGCGGCACGATGACCAGGGTATTGCTGCGTGAAGGATTCTCAAAATGCAGCGTGTGCGTGCTCACGTCGTTTCCAAGCGTTAACGTCTGCTCCCGATCGCCCACGCGCACGGGGACGGGCTTGTTAGCATTCGGCCCATAGGCCCTGGCGGTGATCACCAGGTCGAACTGTTCCGGCAGGGGATGGGTGTACTCAATTTTCACCTCATTGCCCAGCTGCGCGTTGGACCAGCGTCCCCAGGACTCCGGCCGCGAGATGCCGCTAAACTGCTTCACTTCTTCCGGCGCGCCGGCCACGTTAAAGATAAAGCTGTCCGCTTTGTAGCGAATATCGTTGTCGACGATTTTCAGCATGTCGACGTTACGCTGATAGCGCGCGGTATCAATCACCGTATCGTTGAAGGCGGTTTTGCCTTTCCAGTTTGCCTTATCCACGTGCTGCACGGTTTGCTCGCCGCCGAGCTGGCCCTGAGAAACGCACCAGTCGGTAGAGAGCGCCAGCGGCTGCGACCAGAGCTGGCCCATTTTGTAGCACCGGTCGACCCAGACGAAGTTATCGCGTGGCGCAAAATCGGCCAGCTGATAGCGCAGCGGCGCGGAATACTCGCTTTCTGGCAGCGGCTCAACGCGACCCTCCGACACGCGTACCAGCAGCGGCAGGCGGAAGTTGCTGCCCGAGAAGGCAATGGTGTTTTTATCCCGATCGACGGTGAAGTCCTTCATCTCTTTCGGGAAGTTCCACAGGCGGATGATGTCGGGCTTCCAGGCGAGGATTTTTTCCTTCATGTTGAGGAACACTTCCGACAGGGATTGCCCCGACAGCGTGCTGCGGCCCAGGCCAATAAAGTTGTCGCCGCCCAGGATGTCCAGCACGGTGGCGCCGTTATCCATGGAGTTGCGTTTGGTGGCGATCTCCTCCTGCTGCGGCTGGTCGCCGCGCAGGACGAAGAACAGATTGCTGCGATCCTGCTTGTTGAGCTGGTCCCACGCGCTGTTTTTCATCGCCAGATGGTCAGACGAGACGACGATGACGGTGTTTTTAAACCAGGGCGAGGCTTTGATTTTCTCGACCAGAGCGGCAATGTGCTCCTGACTGCAGGTGACGGCGCTAAATGATTTATTGTTTTTACCATCAATGTCATAGCTTTTGCGCTTGCAGGTGCGCGAGACAAACCCGTCCGGATGGTGTGTGTCCACCGTCAGCGCAAAGAGAGAGAAACGCTTGCCCGCGCGGGACAGCTCCTCGAATTTCTTCCAGGTTTCGTCGAGTACCGTATCGTCATAGAAGCCCCAGTCGTTGCGGTAGCTCGGATCGGCAACCGTCGTTTTTAACTCTTCTGAGCCGTACAGGTGGTCAAAACCGTGGGATTTCAGGAACACATCTTTTCCGGCGAAGCGCAGGTTTGCTCCCTGCACAAAATAGTTTTCGTAGCCGGAGTTTTTCAGGATATCGCCGAGGCAAATATTCTGCGGGAAGAAGGTCGACATGGAGGCTGAGGCGTTACCTTCAAAAGGCGCGAACAGCGGGATACCACACTGGGAGGCAACCATACCGGCAATCGTGTAATCCGTACCGGGCAGCTGCATAGTGTGGCTGAAATCGAGACCTTCATTTTTCAGCGCACCCAGATCTGGCGTCAGGTCCGGGAAGGCATCGTTATCAAAGTACGTGCGCTCCAGACTTTCACCGTAGATATAGACCAGATTGAGCGTCGGGTTAGCGATCGTTTTCGACGGCTCTTTGTAGTAAGCCGCGAAATCCGGATCGCCGTCACGCGACTGGGATTTCACCAGTTCGGTGATCTGATGGAACGCCGGGCTGGCGTCGACGGAGGCCAGCGCCAGGAATAACGCCAGCAGGCTGTAGCCATGATGGTGCGGATGATGGCGACGTCGACGCAGCACCCAGGCCAGCGCGCCAAAAATGGTGATCAGCGCAACGACAAGGCCGAGCCCCGGCAGAATGTACTTGCTTACACCCGCGCCCGTCAGGCTGTTTGTCAGCGTGTAGAGCACCGCATCGTTAATGCCGTCACCGGTAAAGTAATCGCTGGCGTATAAGGTAATGTTTAAAATAATAAAAATGCCGAGCACCACCAGCGTGGCGATAAACCACCAGGTGTGACGGCCGGCTTTCCAGGCGTAAACGCCGACAGAAGCCAGAAAAAGGATAAGAGACAGGAATTCAGACAACAGCATATCCTCGTGACGCCAGATGCTTCGCTGGCTAACTGTTTATTTTTTGGGTCATACAATGTAATTGCGATGTCGTTAAGCTGCAATTTTAGTGTCACGAAAGTGTGCTGTTGTTAGGATTTGGTTTAGAAAATCGTTTTTATGAAGACGTGCACATCCTGACAAACGGACGCTGAGACGGTGGCAGGCAGGAAAAACACTCATTTAGCGCCGCGTTGCAAGACTATCGCATTAAACGCGGCGTGTTGTGGCAGAAAATGGGGTGGATCAGGAGATGAAATTAACGCCTTGTTTCAGCACCAGATCGCAGGCTTTGGTTTTCACCTGTTTGGCCAGAGAAGAGTTGCCGAGGGTGCTCAGGTTAAGCTGCTGACCGTTCTGCGCGTTAAGCAGGCCCTGAATGCCGTCCATATAGTTGGTGTCCGCTTTTTGCTCCTGGGTATCCAGACCCAGTTTACCCAGCACCTGGTTTTTCACGTTTTGCGCGTCGGTCACGGAGGCCAGTTTTTGCTTCGCGCAATATTCCAGAATCCCCGCCGCGTTGTTCATCGTGCCCGCGCTCAGGCTCTGACCGCTGTTGCCCAGCAGGCTGGTGAGGGAAGAGGCGGAGAGTCCGCCCTGCGTGCTGCTGCTCTCTTTGGTCAGCTCGTTTGCTGCGCTTGACAGGGACTCCTGCCAGGACGCCGCCTGCGCTGCACCGGTTACCAGCAGCGCGCCTAAAAAGTTGCTGATTAGAATCTGTTTTTTCATCATGGCTCTCTCAAAAAGGTCCGTTTTGGGCCGAAGGGGTTCCAGTATATACCTGCGACCTGTCGGCGATTCCTGGAACTGTCTTAATACTCTTTCCCGGTGACGCGGCTGCGGTAACTGTCCCAGTCGAAGATGACATACAGGCTGTTACCCAGCTTCATACGATCCATGACGCGTTCCCCCAGCAAGCGGGTCATCTCGTCGATGTTGTGGTTTGTCAGCATGCCGGTCGGGCGTTTGGACGAGGAACGGCGATCGACAATCTGGTTGATGATGACTTTTTCATAGCGGGATTCCGTCTGAACGCCAATCTCGTCGATGACCAGCAGGTCGACATTACTCAGATCGTTAAGCAGCTGTTCTTCGCTGGTTTCACGGTTGCTGAAGGTGTCTTTCATCGCGGACATGATATCGGCCACGGTGATGATGAGGACCGATTTACCGCGCAGAAGCAGCTCGTTGCAGATGGCGGCAGCAAGGTGGTTTTTGCCGGTGCCCGGCTTGCCGCTAAAGATGAAGCTGGCGATATTGCCGTCGAATTCATCCACGTACTGCCGCGCGGCGGCCAGCGCGTTCATCTGCCCGGTGGTCTCAATTTTATAGTTATCGAACGAGCAGTTCTGGTGCAGGGGACGAATACCGGAACGGTTAAAGGTGCGCTGCATTTTCATCGCCCGGTTTTCGCGTGCGAGCGCGGCGGCGCGGATCTTACCTTGCTCTTTTTGCCACGCCAGCAGCTCTTCACCGGTGGTGAAAGCAGGCTTCACGTTGGCAGGCATCATTTTTTGCAGACGTTTCATCAGGTCGCCGACGTTCTTCATTTCGCACCTCGGAATCCGCTGGGGATCTGTTTATCCGGTTCTGAAAACGTATTGATATCACGTTTTGGCTGGCCATTGTTGCCGGCGCGGGTAATCTGGAGATGACGCGCGAGCTTTTGCTGCCACTGAATATGGGTGAACACTTTCCCTTCTGCCTGCCACCAGGCGGTAAACGCGGCAAGCTCTTCCGCGGTGGCGGGTTGGGTTAACGCAATGCCCCACAGCGCGGCCTGCCGCTGAAAATCTGCATCCGGCTGCCAGCCCGCATAGAGGGCGAATTTGCCCATCGGAACGGTCACGGGAACGTTAACCGGTTCATCAAAGAACTGATTATCCAGCGTGACATCGCTTGCCGGGCGTGACAATTGCGCTTCGATCTCCAGAAGCTGTGCCAGACGTTCCGGTGTGATTGCGTAAAACGCTGGCGCGTTGTCGGCAAAAACCGCAACCGTGCCCCCTTCGGCGTGGGTCAACACACCGCGAGGGTCGCGCATAAAGGCATCAATACCAGCAATGCTGGTGGTCAGAATTCTGGAGGACATAACGCTTACTCTACTGATGACTACGGGCGTGATATGGGCTTATGGTAGCACAGAGAGGGGAAAGGGAAGGAGGGGATTTCCCCGGCGGCGCTGCGCTGACCGGGGCTACAGTTGTAGGCCTGATAAGCGCAGCGCCGTCAGGCAGTTATTACGCGATGATGTTCAGCGTGACGTCGATGTTGCCGCGGGTTGCATTAGAGTACGGGCAAACAATGTGCGCCGCATCGACCAGCTTTTTAGCTTCCGCAGGATCCATACCTTCAACATGGATGTTCAGTTTTGCTTCAATACCAAAACCGGTAGGCAGCGGGCCAATACCCACTTCGCCTTCAATAAAGGCATCTTTTGGCAGGGTAAATTTGTCGCGTGCGGCCACGAACTTCATCGCGCCCAGGAAGCAGGCAGAGTAGCCCGCGGCAAACAGCTGCTCAGGGTTGGTCACGTCTCCCCCCATGCCGCCCATCTCTTTTGGCACGCCCAGTTTCACGTCCAGTACGCCATCGGAGGAGGTGGCACGACCGTCACGGCCACCGGTGGCTTTTGCTTTGGCGGTATAAACAACTTTTTCTAAAGACATGGCAGGTTCCTCATCTTGTTTTAACGTGTGCTATTAAATAGCGTGCGATATATATGGGTGAATAATCACGCGTAAAGTATAGCGTTACGCGCGGTGTAGCTGTTGTCTCAAAAGTTCGAGCTGCTGTTTGAGCGCCAGCAGGGTGTCAGTATCACACTGCGCTGCGCACCCCACCGCATGGGGGATACCCAAAGCCTGCTGCTGGAGCTCACGTCCCGCTTCACTCAGGGTGACGGCGACCTGACGTTCGTCTTTGCGTGAACGGTGGCGGTTGATGAGCCCGGCGCTTTCCAGACGCTTCAACAGCGGCGTCAGGGTCGCAGAGTCAAGGAACAACCGTTCACCGATGTCCGACACCGTCATATCATCCTGCTCCCACAGCACCAGCATCACCAGATATTGTGGATAGGTCAGGTTCAGCGGTGCCAGCAACTGCCGGTACAGCTTGTTAAGCGCCAGATTTGCCGAATAGAGGGCAAAGCAGAGCTGGTTATCCAGCTTGAGCGCAGCGGTTGCATCGTTCGTTTTCGCGTTCATGAGATGAATATAGATAGTGTACGATTTAATTGCAAGCAATTTTATGGGCAGGTGTAACGGAGCGCCACCTGAACGGCCATTTTGCGGTAGTGCTGGCGCTGCGCCTGCTCGTCTGCGCCTTCTTCAAACAGCAGCGTAAAGGTGTAGCTGTTGGCAACGTAGTGAAAGCTGAAGCTGCTTATCAGACGATGAAGATCGCGGGCGTCTACCGTCTCACTGAAGAGCTGTTTTTCTTTCCCCCGGCGCAGGATCTCCTCCAGCAGGTCGAGCGCGCTGCGGTTGACCTGGCGGAGATAGCTCGACTGCTGCATAAAGCGGCCGCGCTGCATGTTTTCCATGCAGATAATCCGGATGTAGTCAGGGTGGTCGGCATGATAGTCAAAAGTGGCTTCAACCAGATTGACCAGCGCTTCGACCGGGGGCATTCCCGTCAGGCTTAGCGCTTTTTCACTGGCGCGAATCTGGGTGTAAACATGTTCCAGTACCAGGAGATAGAGGTTCTCTTTATTCTTGAAATGGTAAACCACCATGCGTTTGGTGGTGCCCGCTTTCTCTGCGATCTGCTCCATCCGTGCACCGTTCAATCCATACTCGGCAAAAAGTGCGATGGCGCTCTGAAAGATTTTCTCTTTCAGGCTGGATTCTTCACTGTGATCGGGGTGTTCGCTGCCAGGGTTAGCCACATCCTTTCCTTATTTTCACCAAACGGACCAGACGGATTATCTCCACGGCAGCGAAATAACACAAATATCAAACGCGTGGGCGTTTGCGGTACAGCCACAGGCCGGGGATCGACAGCCCGATGGAGAGCGCGCCGACGATGGAGGACGCCTTAAGAAAGTTGCTCAGGAGGAGGATCATCTGAGGCTCGGTATAGCCGAAATGGCTGATTTTCACCGCGGAAATCATTGCGGTATAGGCCGATATGCCCGGGAACATCGGGATCACCGCGGCAACGGTGAACACTTTGGGATGTGCCAGGTACCAGCGCGACCACTGAATGCCGATACTGCCGACCAGCATGGAGGCCATAAATGTCGACCATTCGATGTTAAAACCCGCGGTCATCATCACCATGCGTGAGCCATGGCCAATCGCGCCCAGCAGGGCACACCACGGCAGAGCGCGTTGCGGGACGTTAAATACCATCGCGAAGCCGATGGCCGGAATCGCGGCCAGAAGCATGTCCTGCGCCAGTGCCAGCAGAAAATCGATCACGCCCATCCGCGTAGCCCCCAGAGTGTCATGGCCATGACCACGCCGATGCAGGTCGCCAGCGTCAGCAGGCTGGCGATCGCCCAGCGTGCCAGACCGGTATTGATGTGCCCTTTAAACATGTCGGCGACGGCGTTGATCAACGGAAAGCCCGGAACCAGCAGAAGCACGCTGGCGGCCATGGCAACGGTCGGGGTGTTGGCAAACTGCGGCAGACGCAGCAGCAGGCCAGAAACCGTGGTGGCGACAAATGCGGTAATGCAGAAGTTAATTTGCGGGTGCAGCTGCCGATGCGTCAGCAGCTGGCGAACATACATGGCGATACTGCTGGCGAAAAAGGTGATGATTGCACCGTCCCATCCGCCTTTGTTGAGCTTACAAAAGCAGGCGCACGAGAGCCCTACCATCAACACGACGAGCCAGCGCGGATAACGTAATGGCTTGATCTGGTTGAACCGTTTTTCAATCTCCCTGAGATCGAGAAGCTTATGTTCAGCGAGGATGACAATGTGCTGCACTTCGGTCACGACGTGCATGTTTATGCCGCGGTCATGGTTTTTGCGCGTGGAGGTCAGGCACTGACCGTCTTTAATCGTGGTCAGCACAATGGCATTGGATGAGATGGCACTTTCGACGCTGTCCATCCCTAGCGCCAGCCCCAGCCGGGTGGAAAGCTCCTCAACCAGCGCGCTTTCCGCGCCGTGCTGGAGCAGAAAAAGACCGCACTGAATACATAGCCGCGTGATAGCACGCTGCGTTGACCGCTCTGCCTGCATGTCGTGTCCTGAAAAAGATGGAGAGGTTGCCGGTTAGCCCATAATGAGTACTTTTAGCACAAAGTGCAGTCCCTCTTGCTGTGGGCCAGATCAAGGTTTGTGTAAACAGTGGCAGGCGGTGTCGTGAAAGGGGGCGGGATTAATTTATTAATGCCGTGAATTATTAATATCAAAATATAAAATATTTGTATTTAGTTATTCTAATTTTAAATTGTCGTTATTTTAATGACTCCACAATTAAATTTTATTTCGCTTTGTGAGATATTACTACTGTTTAGGCATTTCTTAAACTAAGCATACATCTCATCTTCTGCTTGTATTAACCAGTCTTACACTCAGGGACGAAATAGTCATACGTTGATGTGTTTTAACGTTACTCATCAAATGAAAAATGGACACGGAGGGTCTATGTTGTCATTGCATGGTAAGCATGGCGTTGTCATTAGCCGGATGCCCGTGATGCAAAACGGGTTAGGGGGCGTGATGGCTCGTCATTTCCCCGATTTTGAATTGAGCTATTGCCGCTCATTGCAGGAATTAACGCTGCTCCAGCTACGCCGCGCGGACGTCATTATTGCCGATATTTCAGGCGAATACAGGAATCCTCGGGGTGCGCTTGAAGAATATTACAGTTTATTGAATCAATACCGGGACATTCACTGGATCTTTTTAGTCTCGCGTCCGCTTTACCCTATTGCGGTTGAGTTACTTATGCGCCCGGAAAGTACGTTGCTTTCTGATATGGAACCCATTGAAGGCGTGGTTAACGCGATTCGGGCAGGGAGTGAGCGGGCAGAGCGGATAAGCCAGACGTTATTAACCCCGGAGCCTCAGGGCACGGAGGATGAAAACGAACACGTTATCGCGCTTACGCACTCCGAACGTAAGGTTCTGCGTCTGTTAGGGAAAGGATGGGGGATTAATCAAATCGCCACATTGCTTAAGAAGAGCAATAAAACCATCAGTGCGCAGAAAAACAGTGCGATGCGACGGCTTTCATTACGCAGCAATGCGGATATGTACGCCTGGATCAACAGTACACAGGGAATGAGAGAGCTGAGTTTGTTGTCAGCCTATGGAGAGTTCGAGGAATGGAAAAAACCGATTCAACAAGACATATCGCCATCATCGAAAGTTGCACGATGACGGCTGTCGGGCTACAGCATCTTTTTGCGATGCCCGGCCTGAGCCATTATCAACTACACCTGTTTAGTGAATTTGACAGCTTTAAGAATGCACTTCGTCACGTTAATTTTTTCTCGCTGATCTATTCCCTTTCCGATGCGCGAGAGGAGCGCCGTAACTGCCTGGCGCACCTGCGGGACCTTGCGTTTACGCACGGCCATATCCAGCGCATCATTTTGGTTTCTGACGAGATGGAAGCACGGCTAATTAGTCATCTTTCTCCATCACGCCTGCACGGTGTCGTCAGTAAATCGGTGACGCTTGAGCATCTGCAGAAGGAACTCGTGGAGTTGCTGAGCGAAACGCTGCGTATCAATGACAATATGCTGAATCACTGGTACCGGAGCCAAAACAGGATGCTGAGCCCCACAGAACGGGCAATATTGCGTTATATGTCCTGCGGGTATTCCATCCCTGAAATCGCGGCACATCTTGAACGGAATATTAAGACCATCCGGGCACATAAGTTTAATGCGATGGTGAAACTGGGCGTGAATTCAGACGTAGGGTTACTTGATGCGGCAGATATTATTACGCATCTTCCTGCAAGAGAGCCGCAATGTTTGACTCTCCTCACGCCCACCTTTTTATAAACCGTTTTTTGCGCGCCAGATACGCTCTGGCGCGTCAATCAGATACAGACATCCACCCATTTTGCGGAAGTCAGCTCTGCCATTCTGTCAGGTGAAATGCGCACAGCGCTGTGAATTGCGCCTGCGGCAGGCAGCACTTCGGCGTACTGCTTTAAAGAGATATCGCAATATACCGCGAGCGGGTTTTCCAGCCCGAACGGGCACACGCCGCCAACGGGATGACCGGTGATGGTCACTACTTCATCACTGCTGAGCATGCGCGCTTTCGCACCAAACGTGTCTTTCAGCTTTTTGTTATCCAGACGCGCATCGCCTTTCGCCACGACCAGAATCACCTCATTTTTAACCTTGAGTGACAGGGTCTTGGCGATTTGTCCCGGCTCGACACGATGGGCGGCAGCAGCCAACGCAACGGTAGCAGTACTTTGACTAAGCTCAATAACGTCTATATCCGGCGCGTTGTCGACAAAAAACTGCTGTACAGACTGCAAACTCATTGTTTCCTCCTGACAAATATCCTGCGTAATCTGTCATAAGAAATTATGCTCTGTAAATATCTCTTAAGTAACAAATATCCCAAACGGCTGATTTCTGGATCCTCTTCACAATCACAGAAACCGGTTACAGTAACCGGTTGCAGAGCGGGAAGCGTAGATTAATACTGAGTACGTAACGTCCCCTGTATCCAATAATAAGAGCCAAATATGAAACCATTTCGTCTGAGCAGTACCGCTGGTTGGCAAGCCAGCAAGGTTGTGAAGCTGATGTATGGAACAACGTGCGGCGCGTATGTGCCCGTAACAAACGTCTGACAGGAGATCTGCCATGTCTGCCAACCATGCTGCGTTTAACCTGATATTCCGTTTCGTCGAAAATTACGTCAGCCCGATAGCCGGGCGGATCTCGTCCCAGCGTCATGTTATGGCTATTCGTGACGGGTTCATCTCCGCGATGCCATTTATGATTGTGGGTTCGTTTTTGTTAGTGTTCGCTTACCCACCTTTTTCGCCTGATACCACCTGGGGTTTCGCCCGCGCCTGGCTGGATATGGCGAAGCAGTTTGAGGGCCAAATCCTGACGCCGTTTGATATGACAATGGGCATTATGTCCATTTATATCTGTGCGGCGATTGCCTATAACCTTGGCAAACACTACGTCAAATCTCATCAGCTGGACCCGTTTATGTGCGCCATGCTGTCGCTGATGGCGTTTCTGCTGGTCGCGGCACCCAAAACCAAAGGCACGCTCCCTGTCGACAGTCTGGGGGGAACGGGCATTTTTACCGCGATTCTGGTGGCGATTTACTGCGTTGAGATGATGCGTTTCCTCAAAGCGCATAACATCGGCATTCGACTGCCGGACCAGGTCCCGCCGATGATCAAAAACTCTTTTGATCTGCTGATCCCGGTGCTGGTGGTGGTGGTGACCCTCTATCCTC
Source organism: Enterobacter sp. BNK-13 (assembly GCF_048685015.1). Classification (NCBI taxonomy): domain Bacteria; kingdom Pseudomonadati; phylum Pseudomonadota; class Gammaproteobacteria; order Enterobacterales; family Enterobacteriaceae; genus Enterobacter; species Enterobacter sp. BNK-13. The sequence continues at coordinate 256,691 of NZ_JBLQTP010000001.1, forward strand.
TGAGCCTGGTGATTCAGTCTCAGTTTGGCATGCTGATCCCGCAGGCCATTATGTCGGTCTTTAAACCTCTGGTTTCCGCGGCGGATTCCCTGCCTGCGATCCTGCTGGCCGTGCTGATTGGTCATCTGCTATGGTTCGCCGGGATCCACGGCGCCGCCATCGTCTCCGGAATGTTGCAGATGTTCTGGCTGACTAACCTGGGCGCTAACCAGACTGCACTGGCCTCCAGCCAGCCTCTGCCGCATATCTTCATGGAGGCGTTCTGGACGTTCTTTATCGTGATTGGCGGGTCGGGAGCCACGATGGGGCTGGTGATTTGCTATCTGCGCAGTCGTTCAGCGCATTTACGCTCTATTGGCCGTTTGAGCGTGGTTCCCAGCTTCTTTAACATCAACGAGCCGGTCATTTTCGGTACACCGATTGTAATGAATCCGGTGTTCTTTATTCCGTTCCTGCTGGCACCGATGGTCAACGCCGTGCTGGCGTGGGCGGCGATGACGTTTGATTTGATTGGGCGCGTCATCTCGGTCGTTCCCTGGACGGCACCGGCGCCGATAGGCGCAGCGTGGGCCCTGGGCTGGGACTTCCGCGCGGCTATTCTGGTTGTGGTTCTGGCCTGCGTATCGGCGATCATCTACTTCCCGTTCTTCAAAGTGTATGAGAAGCAGCTGCTGGAGCAGGAAGCGGAAGAAGCGCAGCGTAGCGCGGAAGAGGACAATCAGCAGGTGGCATAGGTGAAAACAAAACGGCAACGCAGGTTGCCGTTTTTTGTTTTTGTAGGCCCGGTAAGCGAAGCGCCACCGGGCAATTTACTGCTCTACTTCAGCGTGCAATCTCCACACTGCTTAACGTCCGGCAGGCGATAACGCTGGCAGCAGGTGCGGCGAACCAGAAGCCCGTCACGGAGTACAACGGTGCGGAATAGCGGGTTGTCACGGCCATCGGAAAGCTGCCTGGCAAAGAAACAGGACTGACGCAGGGCCTCAACGTTCTCATCACCAAGCAGCGGCTTCATTTCTGTTAAATACCAGTGGATTAAATAGCCCGTATTGCTCCAGATAAGCTTCCCGTTAATCTCTCCCGTCGCTTCCAGCGCTTCCACCACCGGGATCAGAGTCTGGGTGATGAGCTGCTCCATACGTTCCTGAGCCGTCAGGCGTTCAGCGCTATGGTCTTCGTGGAGATCAATCCAGAAGCAGGCAGCACGTCCGGTTTCGTGAAACTCAACATGGAAATTATCCGGCGAGAGTTCCAGCATGCTCTTCTGTGTTAACAGCGCCAGCATGAGCGGAGGCACCATCAGCCCGATATACCACTGCGCCCAGAGAGAGAGCAGGGGTTTATTTTCCCGCGTAAGGGTGGGTTGATTGCGATAGATATGGTCGGAATAGGTGGCCAGCAGCGATTGCAGCTTTGACGGCTGTCGCCACTCTGAGAGCGTCATCGCGTGGGACGGGGGTGCTTCATCAAGCCGGATAAAGTCCAGCAGGTGGGCGCGCGTTTCCGCAATTTTGTCTCGTATCGCATCTGCAAGCGAAGCATTCCCGCTGGTGAGCGGCGCTCGCCAGAGGAGAGGTTCGACGATGTGTGCAGTATGCGTGGCCATAGTATAGATAGAAATCTAAATGATAATGATTGCCAATCCTAACTATTGCTCATACCAATGGCAAGACTTTTGTCCGGGTGACATCGTCGTTATGTCTACGCCGTCTGAATCTCTTCACTTAACAGAATGTTATTGCGTCCCATATGCTTTGCTTCATAGAGGGCTTTGTCCGCTTTTTCCAGCGCGCCTTCCACGTCTTCATCCTCGAAAATGGCGATACCAATGCTGATGGTGACGTTTGTCGCGACACTTTCGTTAAACAGATGCGGGATTTTCAAATCGTAGACTTTCTGACGGATTCGCTCGGCCGTCTGGCGGGCGTGTTCAAGTGAAATGTTGGTCAGCAGCACCATAAACTCCTCCCCACCAAAACGCGCCACAATATCGCGAGAACGCACGGCATCGCGGATTGCTGCAGAGACACGCTTCAGCGCCTGGTCGCCCATCATATGGCCGTAATGGTCGTTATAGGCTTTGAAGTGGTCGATATCCATCAGCAGGACAAAATGCTCGCCATTTTCTACCGTGGGCAGATTCTCCAGACGGCTTTGCAGACCGCGACGATTATAGAGCCCGGTAAGCGGGTCCATCATGCTAAGATCGGTAAGGGTTTCTCGTTCTTCCAGAAGGCGAGAGAGCAGCTCCTGAGCGAAACGGTCGTTGCGTCTTTGCAAAATGTTATGAATAGCAATTGCCACCACAGGAAGTGCGAAAGAATAGGTCATTCTCAGCCATATATCGTGATCGCTTAACCACAGGCAGACAATAAAGGTGGGCAGTGAATGCAGCGTAAAGGCTTTGATATTACTGGCGAACGCCAGCGTGCCGATAAAAAGCACCGTTAAAAGGGCGATTAACAAATACGTCGCATGATCGTGGGTAATTAAGGCGAATTTGGAGACAATTTGCCAGGCCCACAAAATACCGAAGATCCCTGAAACGACAGGAATATTTATCTTCCGCGCGCGCTTTCGCCAGTGCCAGATGAACAGGCCGGTACTGATGGAGAAAATAGCAATCAGAGGGGCGGAAAACAGGCGTACAGAATTGAGCGGGTTTGTTACCGAGAACACTGCCGAGGTTGCGTTCAGAAATAAAAATAAACGTAACGATAATTGATATTTTCTGTGAACCAAAGACCGCCAGGATTGTGATGTCATAGTCGTGTGTTTTTATTAAAATTTAATTAAAACAAATAAATAGATGTCGTTTCGCAATAAAATATGCAAAAAGCGCAAAGAGTAATTATCAGAAAATCTTTAGACGTTGTTAACAGGTGCGCAATTTATCACCTTAGGCAATTCCTGTCATTACGGGAAAGGTAAAGGTCGATGGATTTTGATTCATTCAGCTGACAAATGATAATCTCTGTCATATGATATTGGTTATCATTATCGTTGAAAGAGGGCAGATCATGTTGAACAGGGCGCTGGGCAGCGGTTGGGGGGTATTGCTACCGGGAGCCATTCTCGGCGGTTTGACGTTTGCCGATCTCTCTCTTGATACCTGGAAAGCCATCATTGTGTCAGGACTGTTAGTCACGTCAGGCATGATCTGGCATAAGCAACTGCGTCACTTTGTTTTACTGCCATCGTGTGTCGCGCTGGTCAGCGGAATTCTGGTGATACTGATGAGTTTGAAATAACAGGGAAAAGAAGATATTCAGAGGGGTTGTAAGATAATTGGTGCGAGGGGGGGACTCGAACCCCCACATCCTAAGGACACTAACACCTGAAGCTAGCGCGTCTACCAATTCCGCCACCTTCGCACAGTCATCTTACTTTTTATTGCTATGTTGATATCGCCTCGTTGGTGCGAGGGGGGACTCGAACCCCCACATCCGTAAGGACACTAACACCTGAAGCTAGCGCGTCTACCAATTCCGCCACCTTCGCCCAGTGCGAGCAATATCATCGTGATTTATGGTGCGAGGGGGGGACTCGAACCCCCACATCCGTAAGGACACTAACACCTGAAGCTAGCGCGTCTACCAATTCCGCCACCTTCGCATACCATCGATACTGTAAAAGTATCGTAACCACGGAGGCGCATTCTAGATGTTTTCAGCTTTACGTCAACAGAAAAGTGCGCGTGATGCCTTGATTGATGGAAAAATGGCCGATGGACGCGCCCTGTATAGCCGGATGGCGCTTTCGCGTATCCGGCTATACAGGGGAGGCGATTACTTTTTGGCCTGACGTGTCATCACGGTGCGGTAGACCTTAAAGCGACCCGTCTGGGCGATGACTTCGTGGAAGCCAAAGGTTTCATCCAGCACTTTCGGGTACGCCAGGAAGGCGTTCGCGACGATACGCAGCTCGCCGCCGCTGTTGAGGTGACGGACTGCACCACGGATCAGCGTTTGTGCTGCTTCCAGGCTGGTCTCCATACCGTCGTGGAACGGCGGGTTAGAGATGATCATGTCGAAGCGACCGGTGATGTCGGAGAAAACGTTGCTGGCAATCACCTCGCCTTCAATGCCGTTTGCGGCAAGCGTTGCGCGGCTGGCTTCAACCGCCGGGGCGCTCACATCACACAGGGTTAAGCGCACCTTTGGCGAATGGCTGGCGAGCACGGTAGAGAGCACGCCCGCGCCGCAGCCCACGTCCAGCACTTTGCCTTTGGTGTGCGGCGTCAGAGTTGAAAGCAGCAGCTTGCTGCCCGTATCCAGCGCATCGCGGCTGAACACGCCCGGCAGCGTTTTGATGGTCAGGCCTTCAAGCTGGTACTCATCCCAGTATGCCTGTGCATCAAACGTTGTCTGTTTTTCCAGACGGCCATGGTACAGACCACAGCGGCGAGCGCTGTCAACTTTGTTCAGCGGCGCATAGCCTTCCAGCAGCTGTTCCGCGCTACGCACGCCGCTGCGGTTTTCACCGACCACGAAAATATCGCAGCCGACCGGCAGCAGGGAGAGCAGGTTCATCAGCTGGAACTGGGCTTCCGGTTTATTCTTCGGCCAGTAGTAGATCAGCGTATCGCAGTCGGCGATATCGCTCTGCTCTGCCACCAGGCTAAAGCGCGCGCGCTCGCCCATCTGGCGGCTCAGCACCTGCCAGTGGTGGTAGTATTGGGTGTGGGCACGGCTTTCAGCACAGTCGAAACGTGCGGGCAGGTCATCCTGCATATCTCCGGCAAACAGAATACGGCTTTCTTCGAAATCATCACTGTGACGCAGCAAGACTTCACTTGCCGGGGTAAATGCAGACATGAATTGTTCCTCAATAAACTCAGGCGGGGATTATAGTAGGTAGATGGCGCACTTTCGACACATTTGCTATATTTGCGCGCCTGAGAGACAGGAGTTTTCCCTATGACATCCCGACGAGACTGGCAGTTGCAGCAACTGGGCATCACCCAGTGGGCTTTGCGTCGCCCGACGGCGTTGCAGGGCGAAATCGCCATCTCCATCCCGGCGCACGTTCGTCTGGTGATGGTGGCGGAAGAACTGCCTGCCCTGAATGACCCCCTGATCGATGATGTCCTTCGCAGCCTGAAGCTGACGGCCGACCAGGTTTTACCGCTAACGCCAGAGCGTGTCGCGATGCTGCCTCCTGATAGTCGCTGTAACAGCTGGCGTATCGGAGAGGCGAATGAGATCTCTCTTCAGGGGAGCCAGATCTGCTCGCCAGCGCTGGACGAACTGAAAGCCAACCCAAAAGCGCGCAGCGCGCTATGGCAACAAATCTGCGAATATGAACACGATTTCTTCCCTCACGACGCCTGACCTGTCCACAGCGTTCGCGATTGAAACACGCGCCCACGCGTTTCCGTGGAGCGAAAAAACCTTCGCCAGCAATCAGGGCGAACGGTATCTGAACTACCGCCTGGACGTTGACGGCACCATGGCCGCTTTCGCGATCACGCAGGTTGTTCTTGATGAGGCGACGCTGTTTAATATCGCGGTTGATCCCGCGTTTCAGCGCCGTGGGCTGGGAAGAGAACTGCTTGAGCACCTCATCCGTGAGCTCGAAACCCGTGACGTTTTCACCCTGTGGCTGGAGGTGCGCGCGTCGAATGTCGCCGCCATCGCGCTCTATGAAAGCTTAGGCTTTAACGAGGCGACAATCCGCCGTAACTACTACCCCACCGCAGAGGGACGTGAAGACGCCATCATAATGGCTCTGCCGATTGGATAATAAAAAATAAGGTTGTAACGATGAAATGGGACTGGATTTTCTTTGATGCCGACGAAACGCTATTTACGTTCGACTCGTTCGGCGGCCTGCAGCGGATGTTTCTCGACTATAGCGTAACCTTCACCGCTGAAGATTTTCAGGACTATCAGGCGGTCAACAAACCGCTGTGGGTGGATTACCAGAACGGTGCCATCACCGCGTTACAGCTTCAGCACCAGCGCTTTGACGTCTGGGCGGAACGCTTAAAGGTCAGTCCGGGAACGCTGAACGAGGCTTTCCTTAACGCCATGGCCGATATCTGTGCGCCGCTGCCGGGCGCGGTTTCCCTGCTGAATGCGTTGAAAGGTAAGGTGAAACTGGGGATCATCACCAACGGTTTTACCGCCCTGCAGCAGATCCGCCTTGAGCGTACCGGCCTGCGCGATCATTTTGACGCGCTGGTGATCTCGGAAGAGGTTGGCGTGCCGAAGCCAGATCCGCGAATTTTCGACTACGCGCTGGCGCAGGCCGGCAATCCCGACCGCGATCGTGTCCTGATGGTGGGGGATACGGCAGAGTCGGATATTCTGGGCGGCATGAAGGCCGGTCTGTCGACCGTCTGGCTCAATGCGCATGGCCGTGAGAAGCCTGACGGCATCGAGCCGACCTGGACCGTGACGTCGTTGAACGAACTGGAGCAACTCCTGTGTAAACAATGATTGCCTGCCCCCCGTTGATGGGTAAAATAGCCGCAATTTTGTATTCCATGATGCGTGGCGTGCTGCCGCGCTTATAAAAGAAGATTTAATTATGACGTTGTCTCCTTATCTGCAAGAGGTGGCCAAGCGCCGCACTTTTGCCATTATCTCGCACCCCGATGCCGGTAAAACGACCATCACTGAGAAGGTGTTGCTGTTCGGACAGGCGATCCAGACTGCGGGTACCGTTAAAGGCCGTGGCTCCAGCCAGCATGCAAAATCCGACTGGATGGAGATGGAAAAACAGCGTGGTATTTCGATTACCACCTCCGTGATGCAGTTCCCGTATCACGACTGCCTGGTGAACCTGCTGGACACCCCGGGCCACGAAGACTTCTCCGAAGATACCTACCGTACCCTGACGGCGGTGGACTGCTGTCTGATGGTGATCGACGCCGCGAAAGGTGTAGAAGATCGTACCCGTAAGCTGATGGAAGTGACCCGTCTGCGCGATACGCCGATCCTCACCTTTATGAACAAACTCGACCGTGACATCCGCGATCCGATGGAGCTGATGGATGAAGTGGAAAACGAGCTGAAGATCGCCTGTGCGCCAATCACTTGGCCGATTGGCTGCGGTAAGCTGTTCAAAGGCGTTTATCACCTCTATAAAGACGAAACCTACCTGTATCAGACCGGTAAAGGCCACACCATTCAGGAAGTGCGCATTGTTAAAGGTCTGGACAACCCGGATCTGGACGCGGCGGTCGGGGAAGAGCTGGCCGCGCAGCTGCGCGACGAGCTGGAGCTGGTCAAGGGCGCGTCTCACGAATTCGACAAAGAGCTGTTCCTGAGCGGCGAAATTACCCCGGTCTTCTTCGGTACCGCACTGGGTAACTTCGGCGTTGACCACATGCTCGACGGTCTGGTGGAGTGGGCGCCGCAGCCAATGCCGCGCAAAACCGACACCCGTGAAGTGGAAGCAAAAGAAGAGAAGTTCACCGGCTTCGTATTTAAGATTCAGGCCAACATGGATCCGAAACACCGTGACCGCGTGGCCTTTATGCGCGTGGTGTCCGGTAAATATGAAAAGGGCATGAAGCTGCGCCAGGTGCGTATCGGTAAAGACGTTGTCATCTCCGACGCGCTGACCTTTATGGCGGGTGACCGTTCGCACGTTGAAGAAGCCTATCCGGGCGACATCATCGGTCTGCACAACCACGGTACCATCCAGATCGGCGACACCTTCACGCAGGGTGAAATGATGAAGTTCACCGGTATTCCGAACTTCGCACCGGAACTGTTCCGTCGCATTCGTCTGCGCGATCCGCTTAAGCAGAAACAGCTGCTGAAAGGCCTGGTTCAGCTCTCCGAAGAGGGCGCCGTGCAGGTCTTCCGCCCGATTGCGAACAACGATCTGATCGTTGGTGCGGTCGGCGTGCTGCAGTTTGACGTGGTCGTTGCGCGCCTGAAGAGCGAATACAACGTAGAAGCGATTTACGAATCGGTGAACGTCGCGACCGCGCGCTGGGTTGAGTGTTCTGACGTGAAGAAATTCGAAGAATTTAAGCGTAAGAATGAAGTTCAGCTGGCGCTGGATGGCGGCGATAACCTGACCTATATCGCGCCAACGATGGTCAACCTGAACCTGACGCAGGAACGTTATCCGGACGTTCAGTTCCGTAAAACCCGCGAGCACTAATCCCCTCTCAGAGCACGGCAGCAGCCGTGCTCTTCTTTTATTCCTGTCTTATTAATCCCTTGCGGAATGTTCTTAATTCAACGCAATTTCACGCTATTCGCCCATTTTTTACCCAATTCTGAAAGCGGCTCTGTGAGAGTGATCTATATTTAACTCAGTGTTTAACACCGGGTGTGGATAAATTAACTGTTCAATGCATGGCTTTAGGTTATCCATTTTGCCCGCGTGTTTATTCGCAATATATATCACTACTAAGGAAGTACGTAGCCCGAATAACGGGTCAACACAGGAATAGATCGATGAATATGACAAGACTGAAGATTTCTAAAACTCTGCTGGCTGTAACACTGGGTAGCGTTCTGGTGAGCGGCTCCGCCCTGGCGGAAAGCAGCACCATGGATAAAGCACAATCCACGGCTGACAGCGCAGGGCAAAAAATCGATAGCTCTATGAATAAAGTCGGCAATTTCATGGATGACAGCTCTATCACAGCAAAAGTGAAAGCCGCACTGGTGGATGATGAAGCCATCAAGAGCACCGATATTTCCGTTAAGACCGACAAAAAAGTGGTCACGCTGAGCGGCTTTGTTGAAAGCCAGGCTCAGGCAGAACAGGCGGTGAAAGTGGCGAAAGGCGTCGAAGGCGTTGCCTCCGTCAGCGATAAGCTGCATGTCCGTGACGGCAAAAATGCGTCGGTGAAAGGTTATGCCGGTGATGCAGCCACCACCAGCGAAATCAAAGCTAAACTTTTAGCAGATGACATCGTGCCGTCCCGTAAGGTGAAAGTGGAAACCACCGATGGTGTGGTTCAGCTTTCCGGTACGGTAGATTCGCAGGCGCAAAGTGAACGTGCCGAGTCCATTGCGAAAGCGATTGATGGTGTGAAAAGCGTTAAAAACGATCTGAAAACGAAGTAAATCTGGACCATTCGCCCGTCTGGCTAAAACCTGCGGGCGATATAAGAACGACTCTGGAAAAACGCCGGTGAGTGACCTGAGCGCTCACGTTTAGCGGCCGACATTAACTATGGTAAAGGAGAAGCTTATGTTTCGTTGGGGCATTATATTTCTGGTTATCGCGTTAATTGCCGCCGCATTGGGCTTTGGTGGACTGGCAGGTACAGCGGCATGGGCAGCTAAAATTGTCTTCGTTGTCGGTATTATTCTGTTCCTGGTCAGCCTGTTTACGGGGCGTCGACGTCCGTAGCAAACGCAATATTCCTTCAACAAAATAAAGCCAGTCACTGTGACTGGCTTTTTCTTATTTGCGTAACAGGTCGGGTGCGTTACTGTGGTGTTATAAAATAATCAAAACAGGAAAGCAGAGGTGGGGCAACGAATTCCCGTTACGCTCGGCAATATTGCGCCGCTGACGTTAAAACCGTTTCGCGCAGGTCAACTCGCGCTGGTCTGCGAGGGTGGCGGACAGCGCGGCATTTTTACCGCTGGCGTGCTGGACGAATTTATGCGCGCGCAGTTCAACCCGTTTGACCTGTACTTCGGCACGTCTGCCGGGGCGCAGAATCTCTCTGCCTATGTCTGTAACCAGCCCGGCTACGCGCGAAAGGTCATCATGCGCTACACCACGGCGAAAGAATTTTTTAATCCGGTGCGCTTTGTGCGCGGCGGTAACCTGATCGACCTCGACTGGCTGCTGGAATCAACTTCCAGCCAGATGCCGCTGGCCATGGACACCGCGGCCCGCCTGTTTGATAGCGGTAAAGAATTCTGGATGTGCGCCAGCCGGGGGGATGACTATTCGCCGGGCTATTTTTCTCCGCAGAAGGAGAACTGGCTGGACATTATCCGCGCCTCCAGCGCCATTCCCGGTTTTTATCGTACCGGTGCGCTGCTGGACGGCATTAGCTATCTGGACGGCGGGATCAGTGACGCCGTGCCGGTGCAGGAAGCCGCCCGTCGCGGGGCGAAAACCATTGTGGTGATCCGTACCGTACCGTCGCAAATGTATTACACCCCACAGTGGTTTAAGCGGATGGAGCGCTGGCTGGGCGACAGCAGCCTGCAGCCGCTGGTGAACATCGCGAAGCAGCATGAAACCACCTACGGCGCGATGCAGCGTTTCATTGAAAAGCCGCCGGGTAAGCTGCGTATTTTTGAAATTTATCCGCCTAAGCCGCTGCTGAGCATGGCGCTGGGCAGCCGCGTCCCTGCGCTGCGCATGGATTACAAAACGGGGCGGCTGTGTGGACGCTACTTCCTGGCGACGGTGGGGAAAATGCTGGCGGAGCAACCGCCGCTTCATCGCCATAAACGCATTATTACGCCGCCTGCGATTGTCGCCAACGACGCTCTGACGGTGCCCCTGGTGGACATTCCGCAGGCGAATGACGCTTTACTGGATAACGAGGATCTGGCGTGACGCACCGCTTTGTCGATACCCATTGCCACTTTGATTTCCCACCGTTTACGGGAGATGAAGAACACAGTATTGCGAAAGCGGCTAACGCAGGCGTTCAGGCCATTATTGTGCCGTCAGTGGAAGCGGCTTACTTTTCCCGGGTGCTGGATCTTGCTGCACAGCACCCCGCGCTCTATGCGGCGCTCGGCCTGCATCCGATCGTGATTGAGCGGCATCGTGATGAGCACATTGAGAGACTTGATGAGATCCTGCAGACCGCAGAGGACAAGCTTGTCGCCATCGGGGAGATCGGCCTCGATCTTTATCGCGAGGATCCGCATTTTGAGCGCCAGCAGACGATCCTCGACGCGCAGCTCAGGCTGGCGAAGCGTCACGATCTGCCGGTGATCCTTCATTCAAGACGTACGCACGATAAGCTGGCAATGCACCTGAAGCGCATCGATTTGCCGCGCAGGGGCGTCGTACACGGTTTCTCCGGCAGCCTGCAGCAGGCGCAGCGTTTCATTGAACTGGGCTACAAAATTGGTGTGGGTGGCACCATCACCTATCCGCGCGCCAGTAAAACCCGTGACGTGATGGCACAGCTGCCGCTGTCGGCGCTTCTGCTGGAAACCGATGCGCCGGACATGCCGCTGAACGGTTTTCAGGGACAGCCGAATCGCCCGGAACAGGCGGCGCGCGTGTTCACCACCCTGTGTGAACTGCGACAGGAGCCGGAAGAGGTAATTGCCGATGCGCTGCTGGAAAATACGCGTTCGGTATTTGGCATCACGCTATAGATAAAGCGCCGGGCGGATCACCGTTATCCTCTGTTTTTCCAGCGCCCGCGCCAGCGGTTCAACGTCCTCGGGCGTGGCGCTACGCCACGACGCCGCCTCACCGTACACGCCATGCGCATGAAACGCGTTAAGGCGTACCGGCACGTTTCCCAGCCCGTGGATAAACGCCGTCAGCGGCTTCAGATGTTCCAGGTAATCACACTGCCCCGGAATGACCAGCAAGCGGAGCTCCGTTAAACGGTGGCGTTCTGCCAGCCAGCGGATACTCTGCTTGATCTGCTGATTGTCGCGTCCGGTCAGGAAGCGGTGGTGTTCGTTCCCCCATGCTTTCAGGTCCAGCATCGCGCCATCCAGTACCGGCAGCAGCTTTTGCCAGCCGGTTTCGCTTAACAAACCGTTGCTGTCGACCAGGCAGGTCAGATGATTCAGGGCGGGATCGGCTTTGATCGCGGTGAACAGCGTCACTAAAAACGGCAATTGCGTTGTGGCCTCCCCGCCGCTTACGGTGATCCCTTCGATAAACGGTGCGGATTTGCGGACCTGGGTGAGGATCTCCTCCACGCTCAGGCGCTGCGCCATGGGCGTCGCCTGCTGCTGGCACAGGTGCAGGCAGGTGTCGCACTGCTGGCAGTCGTTCTCCTGCCACCAGACGCGCCCGGCCTGAATGGTCAGCGCGTCGTGCGGGCAGTGGGGCACGCAGTCCCCGCAGTCGTTGCAGCGGCCGATCGTCCACGGGTTGTGGCAGGTTTTACAGCGCAGGTTGCAACCCTGCAGGAACAGGGCCAGGCGGCTGCCCGGCCCGTCCACGCAGGAAAAAGGAATGACCTGACTAACTAAAGCGCATCTGCTGTTCATGGCTAGTCACGCGCGGCTGACGTTCCAGAATGCGGGTATTGCGTGCGGCTTCTTCCCCCAGCCACGTGGTGTTCGTTCTCGACCCTGCTTCCCGGTATTTCTCCAGATCCGATAGCCGCACCATATACCCGGTGACGCGCACCAGATCGTTACCCGCGACGTTGGCGGTAAACTCGCGCATACCCGCCCTGAACGCGCCCAGGCACAGCTGAACCACCGCCTGCGGGTTGCGTTTTACCGTTTCATCCAGCGTCAGGATATCGCTTATCCCGGAAGAGTAGTGCTTGTGATGGGGGGCCACCGCCAGCAGGTGGCTGATGGGATCCGGCTCGTCACCGTAGGGCAGGCGCGCGCCCGGCGTGGTGCCCGAATCGGAGCTGATCCCCGACTGCGCATGAAGCATCGCGCGCTGCTTCCAGCCGTTTTTCACCGGCGTGCTTTCGACAAACGCCGCAAGCTGTTCGCTGATGCGATAGCCCAGCGCGTTGGCCTGCTCATCTTTGCCGTAACGTCCCGCGATGCCTGCTTTCTCACAGAGCACGTTTACCGCTTCTGCCAGACCGTACATGCCAAACATCGGCACAAACCGATCGGCATCAATCAGCCCCTCTTTCACCAGGAAGCTATTCTCAAAGAAGCCGGATTGTTGATACAGGAAATCGCAGCGGGCATCAATGATGGCCATTTGCTGCTGGCAGTAGTGCGGAAGGGCGCGGCTGAAGAAGTCTTCACTTGACGTGCTGTGTTCGGCGATGGCCTTGAGATTGAGACGCACCAGGGTGCTGCCACCGCCAGCCAGAGGCAGGGAGTTGTAACAGCTCACCACGCCATAACGGCCTTTTGTGAAAATTTTATCATTCACCGGGCCATTAGAAATATGCGGTTTGCTGCATTCACATATGTTTTTCGCCACCTCAAGCAGTAAATCATCCGGGGTGATCTCTGGATCATAAATAAAGGTCAGGTTCGGCGCGACCTGCTTCAGCTCTGCATCGGCACGCAGAATGGCACGGGTGATGGGCGTATCTTCCGGCCCGATATTGGCATGCATAAAGGCATCCGGCAGCGTACGGTCAAGATAGCGCCAGAAACGTTTTATTCGGCTATTGATTTCTTCTTGTGTTAGAATTCTAACATACGGTTGCAGCAGCGCATCAAGCTGGCCGAGATAGACCGGCATCGATGTGACGGACGGAACATGATGGTAGAGGATGGTTAACAGCGAGAGGGCATCGTCGAGATCTTTTGCCCCTTCCAGCTCCAGCCATTCTGAACCGTTAGCCAGAAATTTTGCGTAATCCGGCAGAACGTAACGGGGTTTGTAAGGCGCATGGCCTTCGAACATGTCACAGATAAACCCCTCGTCCAGCGCGGCGCGCGCAGCTTCAGGAAGTGCCGGATACGGCAGGTTGTTTTCCGCTTCCAGCGCCAGAAAATGACGTTTTTGTTCTGGGGTTAACACCGGGCTTGTCACAATCTGCTGGCAACGTTGCTGCAGGGCGTCGGGGCTGGAGTGGGGCATATTCGCTTCCTTGAATGTTCTGCGGATGATGAACGGATTGTAGAAAGCCTGCCTGTTGGCGCTTTTGATCCCACAGGGGGTATTGCTGCTTTAGTCGGCAATTTGCGCACTAAAGTTTGAAGAAGATCTCATTACAGTAATGCAAATTTGTACGCAGTTTTCATTAACTGTGATGAATGTCGAAGTGTGGATGCGGGTGGATGTTAGAATACTCACAGACCCGCAAGGTAAAATTTATACGGCACTGCCGTTGGAGATTGTTATGACCGATTTAACTGCAAGCAGCCTGCGCGCGTTGAAACTGATGGACCTGACTACCCTGAATGATGACGACACCAATGAGAAAGTCATCGCCCTGTGCCATCAGGCGAAAACGCCAGTGGGTAATACCGCAGCCGTTTGTATCTACCCGCGCTTTATCCCGATTGCCCGTAAGACGCTGAAAGAGCAGGGCACCCCGGACGTGCGCATTGCAACCGTGACTAACTTCCCGCACGGCAACGACGATATCGAGATTGCACTGGCAGAAACCCGTGCGGCGATTGCATACGGTGCAGACGAAGTTGACGTGGTGTTCCCTTACCGCGCGCTGATCGCCGGTAACGAGCAGGTCGGTTTTGACCTGGTTAAAGCCTGTAAAGACGCGTGTGCGGCGGCCAACGTGCTGCTGAAAGTGATCATCGAAACCGGCGAGCTGAAAGAAGAGGCGCTGATTCGTAAAGCCTCTGAAATCTCCATCAAAGCCGGTGCGGATTTCATTAAAACCTCTACCGGTAAAGTGCCGGTAAATGCGACCCCGGAAAGCGCGCGCATCATGATGGAAGTGATCCGCGACATGGGCGTGTCCAAAACCGTAGGCTTCAAACCTGCGGGCGGCGTGCGTACCGCCGAAGACGCGCAGCAGTTCCTGGCGATTGCCGACGAACTGTTCGGCGCCGACTGGGCCGATTCCCGTCACTACCGCTTCGGTGCGTCCAGCCTGCTGGCCAGCCTGCTGAAGGCGCTGGGTCACGGCGACGGTAAGAGCGCAAGCAGCTACTGATTGCCAACAATGCCGGATGACGCTTCGCTTATCCGGCCTACAGGATCGTAGGGCGGGTAAGCGTAGCGCCACCCGCCACAATTCCCCCGATTCCGCATGGAGGTTACCGTGTTTCTCGCACAAGAAATTATTCGTAAAAAACGTGATGGTCATGCATTAAGCGACGAAGAGATCCGCTTCTTCATCAACGGCATTCGTGATAACACCGTCTCAGAAGGGCAGATTGCGGCTCTGGCGATGACCATTTTCTTCCACGATATGTCGATGCCTGAGCGCGTGTCGCTGACCATGGCGATGCGAGATTCAGGAACCGTTCTGGACTGGAAAAGCCTCAACCTTAACGGCCCGATTGTGGATAAACACTCCACCGGCGGCGTGGGTGACGTGACCTCCCTGATGCTCGGCCCAATGGTGGCAGCCTGTGGCGGTTACATCCCGATGATCTCCGGGCGCGGCCTGGGCCACACTGGCGGTACGCTCGACAAACTGGAAGCCATTCCGGGCTTCGATATCTTCCCGGATGACAACCGCTTCCGCGACATTATTAAAGACGTTGGTGTGGCGATTATCGGCCAGACCAGCTCTCTTGCTCCGGCAGACAAGCGTTTCTACGCGACCCGCGACATCACCGCGACCGTTGACTCCATCCCGCTGATCACCGCCTCTATCCTGGCGAAGAAGCTGGCAGAAGGGCTGGACGCGCTGGTGATGGACGTGAAGGTAGGCAGCGGAGCGTTTATGCCAACCTATGAACTCTCTGAGGCGCTGGCCGAAGCGATCGTTGGCGTCTCCAACGGCGCAGGCGTGCGCACTACCGCACTGCTCACCGATATGAACCAGGTGCTGGCTTCCAGCGCCGGTAACGCCGTCGAAGTGCGTGAAGCCGTCCAGTTCCTCACCGGGGAATACCGTAACCCGCGTCTGTTCGACGTCACCATGGCGCTGTGCGTGGAGATGTTAATCTCCGGCAAGCTCGCCAAAGACGACGCCGACGCCCGCGCGAAGCTGCAGGCGGTGCTGGACAACGGCAAAGCGGCGGAGATCTTCGGCCGCATGGTCGCGGCGCAAAAAGGCCCGACCGATTTCGTCGAAAATTACGCGAAGTACCTGCCAACCGCGACGCTCAGCAAAGCGGTGTATGCCGATAGCGAAGGGTTTGTCTCCGCCATGGACACCCGTGCCCTCGGCATGGCAGTGGTCTCAATGGGCGGCGGCCGTCGTCAGGCCTCAGACACCATTGATTACAGCGTCGGCTTTACCGATATGGCCCGTCTGGGCGACAGCGTTGACGGCCAACGTCCGCTGGCGGTGATCCACGCCAAAGACGAAGCCAGCTGGCAGGAAGCGGCGAAAGCGGTGAAAGCGGCCATCACGCTTGACGATAAAGCACCGGAAACCACACCGACTGTCTATCGCCGTATCACCGAATAGCGGTATACTGATCTGATCGATAATTTTTGAAGCACTACGTACGGAGAACAATTATGAAACGTGCATTTATTATGGTGCTGGACTCATTCGGCATCGGCGCAACCGAAGATGCAGAACGTTTTGGTGACGTGGGTTCCGATACCATGGGTCACATCGCGGAAGCCTGTGCGAAAGGCGAAGCGGACAACGGTCGTAAAGGCCCTCTGACTCTACCTAACCTGACCCGCCTCGGGCTGGTGAAAGCGCATGAAGGCTCTACCGGTAAAATCGCAGCCGGTATGGACGGTAACGCGGAAGTCGTGGGCGCCTATGCCTGGGCGCACGAGCTCTCCTCCGGTAAAGACACCCCGTCTGGCCACTGGGAAATCGCCGGTGTGCCGGTGCTGTTCGACTGGGGTTACTTCTCCGATCACGAGAACAGCTTCCCGCAGGAGCTGCTCGATAAGCTGGTGAAGCGTGCCAACCTGCCGGGTTACCTCGGCAACTGCCACTCTTCCGGTACCGTGATTCTGGACCAGCTCGGCGAAGAGCACATGAAAACCGGCAAGCCGATTTTCTACACTTCTGCTGACTCCGTGTTCCAGATTGCCTGCCACGAAGAGACGTTTGGCCTGGATAAACTCTACGAGCTGTGTGAAATCGCCCGCGAAGAGCTGACCGAAGGCGGCTACAACATTGGCCGCGTGATCGCGCGTCCGTTTATTGGTGACAAAGCGGGTAACTTCCAGCGTACCGGTAACCGTCACGATCTGGCCGTTGAGCCGCCGGCGCCAACCGTGCTGCAGAAGCTGGTCGATGAGAAAGACGGTCACGTGGTGTCCGTGGGTAAAATCGCGGATATCTACGCTAACTGCGGTATTACCAAAAAGGTCAAAGCGACCGGTCTCGATGCGCTTTTCGATGCCACCATCAAAGAGATGAAAGAAGCGGGCGACAAGACCATTGTCTTCACCAACTTCGTGGACTTCGACTCCTCCTGGGGTCACCGTCGCGACGTCGCGGGTTATGCTGCGGGTCTTGAGCTGTTCGACCGCCGTCTGCCGGAGCTGATGGAGCTGGTGGGTGAAGATGACATTCTGATCCTGACCGCGGACCACGGCTGTGACCCAACCTGGACCGGTACCGACCACACCCGCGAGCACATTCCGGTGCTGGTGTACGGCCCGAAAGTGAAGCCGGGCTCGCTGGGTCACCGTGAAACCTTCGCGGACATCGGCCAGACCCTGGCGAAATATTTTGGTACGTCTGACATGGAATATGGCAAGGCCATGTTCTGATGTCATTGCCCGGTGGCGCTTCGCTTACCGGGCCTACGGTTTTGTAGGCCGGGTAAGGCGTAGCCGCCACCCGGCAAAAACAACAATGTAAAAGGAACTGAAGATGGCAACTCCTCACATTAATGCAGAAATGGGTGATTTCGCTGACGTCGTGTTGATGCCGGGCGACCCGCTGCGCGCGAAGCACATTGCAGAAACCTTCCTCGAAGACGTGCGTGAAGTGAATAACGTACGCGGCATGCTGGGCTTCACCGGTACCTATAAAGGCCGCAAAATCTCCGTCATGGGTCACGGTATGGGTATCCCATCCTGCTCTATCTACACCAAAGAGCTGATCACCGACTTCGGCGTGAAGAAAATCATCCGCGTGGGCTCCTGTGGCGCGGTGCGTATGGATGTTAAGCTGCGCGACGTGGTTATCGGCATGGGTGCCTGCACCGATTCCAAAGTAAACCGCATGCGTTTCAAAGACCATGACTTCGCGGCAATCGCTGACTTCGGCATGGTGCGTGACGCGGTTGACGCGGCAAAAGCGCTTGGCGTTGACGCGCGCGTGGGTAACCTCTTCTCTGCCGATCTGTTCTATGCACCAGACGGCGGCGAGATGTTCGACGTGATGGAAAAATACGGCATTCTGGGCGTGGAAATGGAAGCGGCGGGCATCTACGGCGTTGCGGCTGAGTTTGGTGCGAAAGCGCTGACCATCTGCACCGTGTCCGACCATATCCGTACTCATGAGCAGACCACTGCCGCTGAGCGTCAGACCACCTTCAACGACATGATCAAAATCGCGCTGGAATCCGTTCTGCTGGGCGATAAAGCGTAATGTTGTCTGCCGGGCGGCATTCGCTGCCCGGCATTTTCACTTCTTACAGATACACGACGCTGATCGTCGCCTGACCATCAAACTCGGTGTCTTCCGTCAGAGACAGCTTCTTCAGGTTTTCCACTGCCAGCGAGACGTTCAGCGGGAAAGAGACGCTGGTCACCGCCATCGGGTCGGTTTTACCGGCAGATGCCACGCTCATCAGACCCAGGTCTTTGTTCGCAATGGTGCCACCATTGGCTTTCTGCCAGCGGCCCATACTTGTACCTGCAGACAGCGCAGTACGGATAGGCTCAACCGTTGCGCCATTCGCCGTGACGTCACCGGTGCTGGTATACACTGAGTATGCGCCGATGTTCTTACCGTCATGCGTTTTACCCAGACCAAAGGTCGAGATGCTGCCGCGCAGCTCGCCACCGTTAGACGTCGCATTCATCACCTTCAGATTGGAACTGCTGCCGGTGCTGGCGTTGGTGTCTGCGCGGTTATCCGCGATGCTCCAGCCCACTTTAGTCGGCGTTGGGCAGTTGATCGTAAGTGTCAGTCCCTTTTCACCCAACTGGGTTGCCTGGGTTTGAGAGAGATCGCCGACCTGGACGGTACCGAAATCGATCACGCCATTGTTGCTGAGTTCAGGCGTACAGGAATTGCCGGTCAGCGACGCTTTGACTTTCAGTACCGCTGTGTCACCCGCATGAGCACAGGTCGCTGCCAGTGCCAGTGCGGCGGCAAGGAGACTCTTTTTCATGGTTAATCCTTAACATAGATGTAATGAATATTAAATTGAATGGACGGATCCATAATTTAAAAGGTTTATTTTTCTTCTTACTCTTCACCCAAAAAATGAATACGAAGGTGAATTCTTTTACTCGCTTGTTAATAATTCCCAGGCGAGGGTGCTTTCCAGGTCGGTATTATCGGAAATTCTGCGCAGCTGGTTATTATTAATGATAGGTATAAGTTTTATGGTTACGCTCATTTGCTTGCCCTGAACCGGTGTCGCGTTTTGGCGAGCAATGATGCCGTCGTTGTTTTTCAGGAAAACGTGTTCTTTGGGGCTGTCTGATGAGGTAAATTTTACCCGGTCGGTGGTTTTGACGAGATCGTAGTGGCGTCCGTCTACCGTCATGTTGTTCGCGACCAGCGCCAGCCGTCCCTCCTGCCCAAACAGCACGCCGCCGTTGGCGCCAGACGCGGACTGCATGAACAGGGCCATGACCTGAGGCTGAGGGCAAAACACGTTGATCATCACCTCTTTTGCGGGCATGCGATTCCAGTTTTTCAGAGAGGCAGCAATATCGTCCTGTTTGAATCGGCCAAACGAGACGGTCGGCTGAGAAAGGGTCATCTGGCACTCCTCGCTGAATACCTGAGAGGCGAAAAATAATGTCAGACCGCTCAGCATCACGTTAACTATTTTCACTGGCATGTTCCTTCTGCTTTTTCGTAATAGGCGTCTTTATCTTTCTCTTCATTCAGCGTGTAGTGGATCTGGCATAAACGCGTCATATTGTCGTCCACGACATACAGCTCCGGCGTCGTCGAGGCATCAGAAATAAACACGCTGCCGTTATCCATCACGCTGACAATATAGTTGCTGTCTTTGTCCACGATACTTAGCCCTTTTTCGAGCCAGCCGCCATTGACATGTTTTACCTTCAGCATCACGCGACGGGTATTCAGCACCTGGAAATCGACCTGGGCAAATGAGCCGTAGGCCGCGGACACGGTCTGGATACCATTTGATAAATCCATTCCCTGCGGCAGCGAGCTGGTATTGATCACAATTTGTGATTTCTGCCACTCTCTGAGCCCGGGAACGACGGCTTGCCCCCAGTAATCTGTCCAGACAGTGCCATCGGGTGTGGTGATTTCTATCCCGCTTTCCGGCTCACTTAGCCTTGCGATGCCAAAGGTCTCTTTCACCGGGAAGGGGGCAAAGGTGAGGCCATGGCGGTGCATGACAATGCCACCCCCTAACGATGCGCTGTAGTTATGCTGGTTTCCGTCATTCAGACCGGCAGACAGCCCAAGCTGGGTATAGTGCAGGTTGGTCGTGATATTGCCGTTAAAGGAATCACTTTTGTCCTGATTATCGCGATCGGCAGAAATGTTGTAGTTGAGGTTTCGGCCGACAGAACCGCTGTCCTGGACGCCATAGTTTTGCTTTTCACCCTGAGTACGCATGTAGGTACTGACGCGATCGTCGCCCAGAGGGACAATCAGGCTGACATAGAAGAGATCGTCATTGTTGCTGGTGCTGTTTTCTGTTTCGCTATTGCTCATGGCGTGTTGCCAGTTTACGGACAGCGAAGTACGCCCCAGGCTTTTGCTCCACGAGGCCATCAGATAGCGTGAGTCACCGCTGCTCTCATCGCCAGAGTTCGCGCTGTATTGTAAAGAGAGGGAGCCGATGTATTCGTTGTTCCAGCTGAGGCTGGTATTCCATGCGTTTTCATAGCTTTGCGATTCTTCGTCCATGGCTTCGGTGAGCTCACGAAAGTCGCCGTTATACTGGGAAGCACTGAGCCCGAGCGTCAGCTGCGCGGGGAGTAAAATATTGCTGCTGAGCTCAAACTTGCTGCCCCGCTGCGTATCATAAAAGCGGGACTGACTCAGCAATACGCTGGGTGAAATGAGCCAGTTTTCGTTGACGGACCAGTCGAGCTTTGCACCGGTAGACTGGTATTTCTCGGCCAGCACGCTTGCCGCAACGGCAGTCAGGCGTGTAGTCAGGCTCGTACCGTCAGACACGGTGAACACCCAGGGGGAATTCTTTTCATCGCCACTGTCGCGAACCTGACCAAGTGCCAGATTTAACCCCTCGGCACGGTTGCTCCCGATGACGTTGAGGGCTGATGAAGGCACGGTGAAATGGGTTGTTGAGCCATCGGTTTCAATGACGCTGACATCCAGGTCGACATTGCTGCGCAAAACCGGTACGTCCGGCAGCGTGAAGGGACCGGCATTGATCAGCGAAGAATAGATAACCTGACCGGACTGACGAACTTCTACGCGAGCCTGGTTTGTACGGGCAATACCGGAGACTTCAGTGACCTGAATATTGGGCTGAAGACCGGTTTCAGGCATGAGCTGGACGCCGGTAATTTGCGCGCCGCTAAACAGGGCGGAGTTGATATTGATTTGACCGACCTGCGCACGCATTTTTTTCTCTTCAAAAACGTGCTCAGCGTAGGTGTAAAGATTCTCGGCGCTGCGGGTGCCGTTATCGTCCGTCAGGATGTAGTTACTGCGCAGCGTCCAGTTTGCAATGTTAATACCGGTGCCGATATTTCCCTGTGAAAACGTGCTGTTGCCACCGCTGCCATATTCGTTGTAGTTGGTGAAAGCGTTGTAGTTAATGAGGCCCGCAACGCCGCCGTGAGAGTAAAACCTGGCGGCATAGAACCCGTTATCCATGGCTTCTGCCGGAACGAAGATCTCCAGTGACTCGGTGTTGGGCATGAGCTTGATCGTGGCTGAAGGGTAGTCTTTGAGCAGGTCATGACACGTCTCTTTTTCGCTGATATTTAGCGGTAAAAGCCCCACGGCGCTGATGAAATCATCATCAACGCAGAGCTGCCCTTCGTCCCCAATCTTGACGGCAAGACTGCCCTTTTCAATGCCGTTTATTTTTACCTGCACGGCATGCTTGCCAGGCAGATAGCGTTGAGCTTCAGAGAAATAGTGGGCGAGGTTGGTACTGATGCCACGTGTCGCCAGAATATCCGTATTAAAGTCCACATCGGACGCATGCAGCGCGGAAGACGGCAGTAATGCTGCCACTACTGCCGCTCGGCGCATCCTGTTGCGCAATGATAGCTCAGTCACCAAAGCATCCCTGTCGTTTTAGCGTTTAAGGGGGGCTGTGTAGTTATCCACTTCAATCCCGTAGCGGCTCGCGGGGCTGAACTCTACTGCGTTATCGGCGCTACCCATCGGCTTGTCCATCTGCACTTTCATGGTTTCACCCGGCAGGATAAAGGTCTTGTTGACCAGCCCGGTTGCTCGAGATGGAAGTAGGGTAATGGCGGTTGAGAAGCGCACGACGTAAGGGGAGGTATTGCGCACCACAACCTCTTTTCCTTCCAGCGACCAGGTCAGTAACTTCCACGCGTCGGTGACGACAGGCAGACTTTTCGGATGGATCAGTACCGGCAGATCCTGGCGAAGGTTAATCCCCACCTTCACGTTTTTATCTTTGCTCTTCGGCGGAATGCCTTCGAAGATCACGCGCTTATAGTGTTCGACCGTGAGAGGTTTATCGGTTTCAAGAATAAAACGCACCTGCTGTTCCTGGCCTGGTTCCAGACGAACAACCGGCTGGGTGACGTTGAGCTTTACGCCATTTTCCCCTTCGATATCGTTGATAGAGGTGTAGAGCAGAGTCGGTATGGTGTCGGTATTTTTGACGCTCATTACGCCGCCGTGGTTGGCTTCATCAATCATCAGCAGCGTGGTTTCAGGTACCATGCCTGCGGCGAACAGCGTGGTGGGAAGCGCGAATAAAAGGACGGAAAACAGGGATGAAGTTTTCATTATTCTGGTCATGATTTTTTCGTGGTTAACGGTAGTAAAAAACTCCCCATCGAAATGGAGAGTTTTGCGGCAACATGCTGAATTACAGATAAACCAGCGTAATAGTGGACTGGCCGTCGAGATCGGTTTTGTCGGTCAGGGTCAGATCTTTGCTTGGCGCGATAGCCAGGGCGATTTTCAGTGGGAAAGCTGCAGTGGTGAAGGCCATTGGCGCACGTTCACCCGTTTTGGCAACGGTCATCACGTCGGTACCGTCGTTCATGATGATGCCGCTGGTCCACATGTTGACCCAGCTTCTGCTGCTGATGGCGCCGCCGGTGTACATAGACGCGGCAATAGGCTGAGCCGTTGCGCCGTCTGCGGTGACGGAAGTCAGATAGGTCGCAACGGAATAGGCACCGATGTTTTCCCCTGCGCTGGTTTTACCCACGCCGTTCAACTGGTAGTTACCGGATGCCTGAGCACCGTTCGCCGTGCCGTTATCCACGTGGAACTCGCTTGATGTTTTATTCTTACCGGCATTTGAATCTGCACGGTCATCTTTGATCGTCCAGCCTACGCGGGTAGCCGACTGGCATTTGATGGTGAATGTCACATCTTTATGGCCAGCCTGGTAGGCCGCGGAGGAGGAAAGCGAATCCAGACCCACTTCGCCGAAATCGGCCAGACCGCCGTTGCTGATTTCAGGCACGCAACCAGCGCTGGTCAGCGTTCCCTGAACTTTCAGCATTGCAGTCGGTTCAGCATAGACCGCAGTCGCTGCCATTGATAAAACGGTAGCGAGAAGGAGCTTTTTCATTGTTATTCCTTAACCATAGAAAGAGTTAATAACTCAGATATTTTTAATTTAAAAATGACTTGCAAATCGATAAGTATCGGCATGACAAGCAGCGCCGATTTTAGTAATGATTTAAGTAATTCAATAATTAGTTTTACTTACACGTGCTTTGAGATTTAATAAGGCTCATTTAAACATTTATGAATGTATTTATTTAAATGAAAACGGCGGAATACTCCGCCGTGATAGTGACCAATCGTCAATGATTACAGGTAAACCAGCGTGATGGTGGTTTCGCCGCTCAGCTGAGCTTCATCCGTGGTGGACAGGCGGTTAGTGTTAACAATCGCCAGAGACACTTTGAACGGATAAACCACGTTGGTGATGGCCAGCGGTGCGGTATAGCCAGGCTTGGTTGCGGTCATAATTTCCGCGTTACCGTTAGCGATAACGCCAGACGCCAGGTTGCGCCACATGTATTCGCCTTTGCTGTTCACGTAGGCAGGGGCATAGATAGCCTGGGCAGGCATGCCGTTAGCCGTGATTTCATTGACGCGGGTGCTGATCGCATACGCACCAATTTTGTCGCCAGCGGCAGTGGTGCCCACGCCATAGGTGGTGCCTGCACCATACACGTCGCCGCCATTGTCTTTAGCATCACGAATATAAAACTCGCTGGAGCTCAGATCGTTTGCCGCATTGGAGTCTTCTTTGTTATCGGCAATACTCCAGGCAACTTTGGTTGCAGACGGGCAGTTGATGGTCAGAGACATGTCTTTCTGGCCCATCTGGTTGGTCTGGGTTGGAGAGAGCTGATCCAGCGCGATAGTCCCAAAATCAATAGAACCGCCGTTGCTTAATTCAGGGGTGCAAGAAGCATGGTTCATTTTACCCTGAACCTTCATCACGATGCTGCCGTCTGCCAGCGCTGCCGTGGACGTCATTGCAATCAGTGTTGCAAGAAGAACTTTTTTCATTGTTATTCCTTAACCAATAATTGAATAATTGTATTAATTATCATGAAGTCATTAACTTGCAGTGTTGCAAGCGCGAGGATTCTATTAATGGTTAATGTTAATTCTATAATGATTAATTCTAATTTTTGTTTTGAGAAATATTAATGCGGGTAAATACATTTGTGCATGTATTTACATGTAGAGGGAAGCGAATAATAAAAAAGCGGTGCATTTATTCACCGCTTTTTATCCGGGTTATTTTATAGCCTGGGCGATCCAGGCCGATAATTCCCGCAATTCCCTTTCTTGTTGCGGAAAATCGCCGATCAGCGCATCACACTCCTGCTGCAACATATCCGCCCGATACAAACAGCCCTGCAGACGCGCGGCCAGCGCCTCTAACGGTGCCGGATTGAGACTATCCGTAAAGACCTGCGTGCGGGTAATGTGGCCCTTCTCGACGTCAAAGTGCAATTCCACGCCGCCCCAGGTAAAACGTTCGTCCAGCAGATGGGAAAAGGCAGGGGCCTGACCGAAGTTCCACTCCCAGCTGCTCTGGCGGGCGAAGGTGTCGGCGAAGTTGGGCAGGTCCGGCGTTTTGTCCGGGGAGATCACTTCGGCTTCTACCTGCTCACCGTAATGTTCAAAGAAAGCGTCACGGATCGCATCGCAAATCTGCTCGTGAGTAATCCCGGGCAGCAGTTCCACCAGATTCGCCACGCGCCCGCGTACGGACGTAATGCCCTTAGCCTGTAACTTTTTCTTATCAGGATTAAGGTAGTTCGCCAGACGGCTCAGATCGGCATTCAGCAGCAGGGTGCCGTGGTGGAAGCCGCGATCCATCGTTTCACGATAGGCAGAGCCGGAGACCTTGCGGTCACCGTCGGGCGTTTTGACCACCAGATCGTTGCGTCCCGAGGCTTCAGCCGTCACGCCGAGCGCATTGAGCGCGTTGAGGACGATGGATGTTGAGATGGTTTTGTCGTATTCCGGTTTTCCCGCCATAAAGGTAAAGCAGGTATTGCCAAGATCGTGGAACACCGCACCGCCGCCGCTGCTCCGGCGCGCCAGGCGGACGTTGTCTTCTTCCATGCGCCGGGTGTTGCACTCTTTCCACGGATTTTGCGCACGACCAATGACCACCGTATCGGCGTTACGCCAGAGAAAGAGGACGCGCTGGGTGGCAGGCATCTGGCGGAAGATGCACTCTTCCACCGCGAGATTAAACCAGGGATCGTAAGAGTCAGAGATAAGCAGGCGTAACGTCGTCATGGCAAAGTTCCTTTTCTGAATCGTTCGCCTACTTTATCACTATTCTTTCTTCTCGCTCTCTTCGTCTTCGGGGACCGACCGGCTGGCGGTCAGCAGGAACGGGGATTGCTGCCAGCGCGTGCGTTTGCCGCGAAGCAGGGTGCGCGCCAGCACAACGCCAATGGCGAGTGAAAGCAGCAGCATCAGGCGCAGAATGTTGGTGGTATTATCGACCTGCTTGGCTTCAGTCGGAAGAGTATGGGTGTCGAGCGTCAGGCGCAGATACCCCAGAGGGCCATTCTTGCCCTGAATAGGTTCAACAAGCTGTTGGTTGAAGTAGCCGCCGGCTTTCTTGCCGTCCAGCGCCAGCCTGTCGCGCACGTCGACATGTTCGCCCGCGCGGGCAATCAGGTTGCCTTGCTCATCATAGACGCCCGCATCAAGAATGCGGCTGTTCTCCGTCAGCAGGCGTAAAACCTGGCCTATCCGCTTCTCGTCCGGCGTTTCGGTTCGCATGGACGGCGCGACGTTGAGCGTCACCTGGCGTGCCAGCGTGCGGGCCAGCTCTTCAAACTGCGGGTTGCGTTGCCGTTGATGATTCTGGCTAAACCACGATGCCCCTTGCATCAGCACCACTAAGAGTGCGAGACAGGAAAGGACAATCACGGCGCGATGGAGCCGGAATTTCAGTTTTGCGCGAGCCATATTCCACCTGCTGAAAATTTACGGCTTAATGTTGCCAGAAGTGATGGTTACAGGGTAGCCTCATGCGTTATTTTCCCTCTGCAACCTTCCGGCGCGAACGAAATTACAGGAGCTTTAATGCCGAACATTACCTGGTGTGACCTGCCAACGGATGTCTCTTTATGGCCAGGATTGCCGCTCTCTTTAAGTGGCGATGAGGTGATGCCTCTGGATTACCACGCCGGTCGTAGCGGCTGGCTACTGTACGGACGCGGTCTGGATAAGCAACGCCTGACCCAGTATCAAACCAAACTGGGGGCCGCGATGGTCATCGTCGCCGCCTGGTGCGTGGAAGACTACCAGGTCATTCGACTGGCGGGCTCTCTGACGCAGCGCGCCACGCGCCTGGCTCATGACGCCGGGCTGGACGTCGCGCCGCTGGGGAAAATTCCGCACCTGAAAACGCCCGGCCTGCTGGTCATGGACATGGACTCTACCGCCATTCAGATCGAGTGTATTGACGAAATTGCGAAGCTGGCGGGCAGCGGTGAGCTGGTGGCGGAAGTCACCGAGCGTGCGATGCGCGGCGAGCTGGATTTCACCGCCAGCCTGAGACAGCGCGTGGCGACCCTGAAAGGGGCCGATGCCAACATTCTGCGCCAGGTGCGCGATGTGCTGCCGCTGATGCCCGGGCTGACGCAGCTGGTGCTGAAGCTGCAGTCCCTCGGCTGGAAGGTGGCGATCGCCTCCGGTGGCTTCACCTTCTTCGCGGATTATCTGCGGGAAAAACTGCATCTGACCACCGTGGTGGCCAATGAGCTCGAGATCATGGACGGCAAGCTGACCGGCCAGGTGATCGGCGATATTGTGGATGCCCAGTACAAAGCCAATACGCTGACGCGTCTGGCGGAAAAATATGAAATTCCGGTTGTCCAGACCGTCGCCATCGGGGACGGCGCGAACGACCTGCCGATGATCAAAGCGGCCGGCCTGGGCATTGCCTACCATGCCAAGCCAAAAGTGAATGAAAAGACGGAAGTGACTATCCGTCACGCTGACCTGATGGGGGTGTTCTGCATTCTCTCCGGCAGCCTTAATCAGAAATAACGGTCTGCTTTGTAGGCCGGGTAAGCGTAAGCGCCACCCGGCACGCAGGCCGCAGAGAAATAACGAGGTAAACCGTGGCGAAAGCTCCAAAACGCGCATTTGTCTGTAATGAATGTGGTGCGGATTATCCGCGCTGGCAGGGGCAATGCAGCGCCTGTCATGCCTGGAACACCATCACCGAAGTGCGTGGTGTGGCGGCTTCGCCGAGCGTGGCGCGCAACGAGCGCCTGAGCGGCTACGCGGGCAATGCGGGCGTAGCGAAAGTCCAGAAGCTCTCGGACATCAGCCTCGAAGAGCTGCCGCGCTTCTCCACCGGGTTTAAAGAGTTCGATCGCGTGCTCGGCGGTGGCGTGGTGCCGGGCAGCGCGATTCTTATCGGTGGTAACCCGGGCGCGGGCAAGTCAACCCTGCTGCTGCAAACGCTCTGCAAGCTCGCCGAACAGATGAAAACCCTGTACGTCACGGGGGAAGAGTCCCTGCAGCAGGTGGCGATGCGCGCGCACCGTCTGGGCCTGCCGACCGGCAACCTGAACATGCTGTCGGAAACCAGCATCGAGCAGATCTGCATGATCGCCGAAGAAGAGCAGCCGAAGCTGATGGTGATCGACTCCATCCAGGTGATGCACATGGCGGACATCCAGTCCTCGCCGGGCAGCGTCGCGCAGGTCCGTGAAACCGCGGCCTACCTGACGCGCTTTGCTAAAACACGCGGCGTGGCGATTGTGATGGTGGGCCATGTGACCAAAGATGGCTCGCTGGCGGGGCCGAAGGTGCTCGAACACTGTATCGACTGCTCCGTGATGCTCGACGGCGACGCGGATTCCCGCTTCCGCACCCTGCGCAGCCATAAAAACCGCTTTGGTGCGGTGAACGAGTTAGGCGTGTTTGCCA
This sequence comes from Enterobacter sp. BNK-13, assembly GCF_048685015.1. Lineage (NCBI taxonomy): Bacteria > Pseudomonadati > Pseudomonadota > Gammaproteobacteria > Enterobacterales > Enterobacteriaceae > Enterobacter > Enterobacter sp. BNK-13. Next base: position 285,132 of record NZ_JBLQTP010000001.1, read on the forward strand.
TGACCGAGCAGGGGCTGCGCGAAGTCAGCAACCCGTCGGCCATCTTCCTGAGCCGTGGCGATGAGATCACCTCCGGCAGCTCGGTGATGGTGCTGTGGGAAGGGACGCGCCCGCTGCTCGTCGAAATTCAGGCGCTGGTCGATCACTCGATGATGGGCAACCCGCGGCGCGTAGCGGTTGGTCTGGAACAGAACCGTCTGGCGATCCTGCTGGCGGTGCTGCACCGTCACGGCGGGCTGCAGATGGCGGATCAGGACGTCTTCGTGAACGTGGTCGGCGGCGTCAAAGTCACTGAGACCAGCGCAGACCTGGCGCTGCTGCTGGCGATGGTCTCCAGCCTGCGCGACAGACCGCTGCCGCAGGATCTGGTCGTCTTCGGCGAGGTGGGGCTGGCCGGGGAAATCCGTCCGGTGCCGAGCGGGCAGGAGCGAATCTCCGAGGCGGCAAAACACGGTTTCCGTCGCGCGATCGTTCCGGCTGCAAACGTGCCGAAAAAAATCCCGGAAGGGATGCAGGTTTTTGGCGTGAAGAAACTCGCAGATGCGTTAAATGTCTTTGACGACTTATAATTACGTATTCGATTTTGCAGGAGGCACCGTAATTTATGTCATCATTTGACTACATCAAGACCGCTATCCGCCAGAAGGGCTGCACGCTGCAGCAGGTGGCAGACGCCAGCGGCATGACCAAAGGCTACCTGAGCCAACTGCTGAACGCCAAAATCAAAAGCCCCAGCGCGCAGAAGCTGGAAGCGCTGCACCGCTTTCTGGGGCTGGAATTCCCGCGTATGCAAAAGAACATCGGCGTGGTGTTCGGCAAGTTTTACCCGCTGCATACCGGGCATATCTATCTGATCCAGCGCGCCTGCAGCCAGGTGGATGAGCTGCACATCATCATGGGATACGACGAAACCCGCGATCGCCAGCTGTTTGAAGACAGCGCCATGTCGCAGCAGCCGACCGTGCCGGACCGCCTGCGCTGGCTGCTCCAGACCTTCAAGTACCAGAAAAACATTCGCATTCATGCCTTCAACGAAGAGGGCATGGAGCCGTACCCGCACGGCTGGGACGTGTGGAGCAACGGCATCAAAGCGTTTATGGAAGAGAAGGGCATTGCGCCTAACTGGATCTACACCTCTGAAGAGTCCGACGCGCCGCAGTTCCGCGAGCATCTGGGCATTGAGACGGTGCTGATCGACCCGAAACGCACCTTCATGAACATCAGCGGGGCGCAGATCCGCGAAAACCCGTTCCGCTACTGGGACTACATCCCAACCGAGGTGAAGCCGTTCTTTGTGCGCACCGTCGCCATCCTGGGTGGTGAGTCGAGCGGTAAGTCAACGCTGGTCAACAAGCTGGCGAATATCTTCAATACCACCAGCGCGTGGGAGTACGGGCGCGACTATGTCTTTTCCCATCTGGGCGGCGATGAGATGGCGCTGCAGTATTCCGACTACGACAAAATCGCGCTCGGTCATGCCCAGTACATTGATTTCGCGGTGAAATACGCCAACAAGGTGGCGTTTATCGATACCGATTTTGTCACCACCCAGGCGTTCTGCAAAAAGTACGAAGGGCGTGAACATCCGTTCGTGCAGGCGCTGATTGACGAATATCGCTTTGACCTGGTGATCCTGCTGGAAAACAACACCCCGTGGGTGGCCGACGGCATGCGCAGCCTCGGCAGCTCCGTCGACAGGCGTGAATTCCAGACCATGCTGGTGGATATGCTCAACGAAAACAACGTTGAGTTTGTGCACGTGGAAGAGTCGGATTACGACTCCCGTTTCCTGCGCTGCGTCGAGCTGGTGAAGGAGATGATGGGGGAGCAGGGTTAAAGACGGCTCCGTGCTATCCCCTCTCCCCTATGGGGAGAGGGTTAGGGTGAGGGGGAGCAACCCACTCAATACTCAACCACCACTTTCCCACGCATATGCCCGTCCAGCACTTTACGGTGCGCCTCCGTAATGCTTTGCACGCTCAGCCCGTGCAGCGTTTCACTCAGTGAGCTTTCCACCACGCCGTTATCCACCAGCTTCGCCACCTCATTGAGGATCTCACCCTGACGCGCCATATCAGCGGTCTGGTACATGCTGCGGGTGTACATAAATTCCCAGTGCAGCGCGGCGGATTTCGACTTCAGCTTGTCCTGGTTCAGCGGGTGTTCATTCTCCACGATAGAACAGATATGCCCCTGCGGCGCAATCAGTTCGCTGACCGCCTCCCAGTGTCCGTCGGTATCGTTGAGGATGAAAATGTAATCCACAAAGTTCAGCCCGTGCTTCGCCAGTTCGCCTTTCAGATCGCGGTAGTTCACCACCACATCTGCACCGCGATCGCGGCACCACTGGGCGGAATCTTCACGGGACGCCGTTGCGATAACCTTTACCTTGCTGTTGTGCTTCGCAAACGGGATCGCCAGCGATCCCACGCCGCCCGCACCGCCGATGATCAGCAGGGTTTTGTCCGCACCGGCATCCTGAATATTCAGCCGTTCAAACAGGCCTTCCCACGCGGTGAGTGCGGTCAACGGTAGCGCAGCGGCAGCCGCCCAGCCGAGGCTTGTCGGTTTGTGCCCGACTATGCGCGCGTCGATCAGCTGGTGTGTGGTGTTGCTGCCCGGGCGGGTGATGTCCCCTGCATACCACACCTCATCTCCCGGTTTGAATCCGGTGACGCCAGCGCCAGCGGCTTTGACGATCCCGCTGGCATCCCAGCCCAGCACGCGCGGCTCTTTCAGCCCGTTTTTAGCAATGCCTGCGTGGACTTTGGTATCGACCGGGTTAACCGAGACGGCTTTGACCTCCACCAGCAGATCGTGCTCGCCGGGCTGTGGCATTGGTGGGGTGATTTCAATGAAGGTGGACGGATTTTCCGGGTTCACGGCAATGGCTTTAACTGACATGGTGTGCTCCTCAATGGCATGCGTTTTGTTGAGGCTAGTCTATTAAGTGGCCAGCTGCATGATAAGATGGACAATCAAGAACTCAGCGTTCGTACAGGATGAACAATCATGTTTAAACAGCTGCAGGATATGGCGCTTTTCGCGCTGGTGGCGGAGATGGGCAGCTTTACCGCGGCAGCCCAGAAAGCCGAACTGCCGAAATCCAGCGTCAGCCAGCGAATTAGCCAGCTGGAGCAGCAGGTGGGTATCCGCCTGCTGAACCGCACCACGCGCAGGCTGAACCTGACGTTTGCGGGCGAGCACTATCTGGTGCACTGCCGCGAAATGCTGGCGGCCAGCGAGCGGGCGGAGTATGCCATTCAGCGCCTGCGCGAAAACCCGAGCGGGCGGCTGCGCATCACCTGTCCGGCTGGGATTGGCGCGACGCTGCTGGCGCATATGAATGCCGAGTTCCAGCTTCGCTATCCTGAGGTTTCGCTGGACGTGTCGATCTCTGATGATGTGGTGGATCTGGTCGAGTCCGGCTTTGACGTGGCGCTGCGTACCGGCAAGCCGCAGGACTCCTCCCTGATTGGCCGAATGATCGGGCATTGTCCGCGCTACATGCTGGCCTCGCCGGACTATCTGGCGCGGCGGGCGCCGCTAACGCATCCCCGTCAACTGGTGGAGCACCGCAGCATTACACACAGAGCCTGGTCGGAGTGGCTTCTGCGAAGCGAGAATGAGGATTACCGCTACCTGCCGGATAACGCACACATGACCGATAATCTGGTGTACGCCCGCGAGTGCGCGATGGCCGGGGCGGGGATCACGCTGCTTCCTGCATTTTTGCTGGAAGATAAGGTTGAAAAGGGCGCGCTGGTGCAGGTGCTGCCGGAGTGGAACGTTGAAGGCAACGACCTCTGGCTGGCCTACCCGAGCCGCAAGCTGAATTCGCCCGCGCTGATGAGCTATATCGAGTTTGCGATGAAGTTTGACGAGGTGAAGCGGTATTACGTGGGCAAATAAAAAAGCCGGGTGGCGGCTTCGCCTTACCCGGACTACACCCTGTGCGGCCTGATGCCCTCACCCTGGCCTTCTCCCACAGGGAGAGGGAACAACCATAAAAAACGGCAACCGAAGTTGCCGTTTTGCTTTTATTTCGCAATACGCTTGTACTTAATACGCTTCGGCTCCAGCGCGTCGGCGCCCAGCGTGCGTTTCTTGTACTCTTCGTATTCGGTGAAGTTACCTTCGAAGAACTCCACCTTACCTTCGTCCTGGTAGTCCAGGATGTGGGTCGCGATACGGTCCAGGAACCAGCGGTCGTGCGAGATAACCATCGCGCAGCCCGGGAACTCCAGCAGGGCGTTTTCCAGCGCGCGCAGGGTTTCGATATCCAGGTCGTTTGTTGGTTCATCGAGCAGCAGAACGTTACCGCCCACCTGCAGCAGCTTCGCCAGGTGCAGACGACCGCGCTCACCGCCGGACAGCTCGCCTACACGTTTGCCCTGATCGGTGCCTTTAAAGTTAAAGCGACCAACGTAGGCGCGGCTTGGCATCTCGGTGTTGCCGATACGCATGATATCCAGGCCGCCGGAGACTTCTTCCCACACGGTTTTGCTGTTATCCATCGCGTCACGGAACTGGTCAACGGAGGCCAGCTTCACGGTCTCACCCAGGGTGATAGAGCCGCTGTCTGGCTGTTCCTGACCGGACATCATGCGGAACAGGGTTGATTTACCCGCGCCGTTCGGACCGATGATCCCGACGATAGCGCCTTTCGGTACGGAGAAGGTCAGGTCGTCGATCAGCACACGGTCGCCGTAAGACTTACGCAGGTTGGTCACTTCAACCACTTTATCCCCCAGACGTGCTCCAGGTGGAATAAACAGTTCGTTGGTTTCGTTACGTTTCTGGTATTCGGTGTTGTTCAGCTCTTCGAAGCGTGCCAGACGGGCTTTACCCTTAGACTGACGGCCTTTCGCGCCCTGACGCACCCACTCCAGCTCTTTCTCGATAGACTTACGACGGGCCGCTTCCTGAGACGCTTCCTGAGCCAGACGCTGATCTTTCTGCTCCAGCCAGGAGGAGTAGTTGCCTTCCCACGGAATACCTTCACCGCGGTCCAGCTCCAGGATCCAGCCGGCGACGTTGTCGAGGAAGTAACGGTCGTGGGTAATCGCCACAACGGTGCCTTCGAAGTCGTGCAGGAAGCGCTCCAGCCACGCCACGGATTCCGCATCCAGGTGGTTAGTTGGTTCGTCGAGCAGCAGCATGTCTGGTTTTTCCAGCAGCAGGCGGCACAGCGCCACGCGGCGGCGTTCACCCCCGGAGAGGTTCGCGATTTTTGCATCCCAGTCCGGCAGACGCAGGGCATCCGCCGCGCGCTCCAGCTGCACGTTCAGGTTGTGACCGTCGTGCGCCTGGATGATCTCTTCATACTTGCCCTGCTGTGCGGCCAGCTTGTCGAAGTCCGCATCCGGCTCGGCGTATTTGGCATACACTTCATCCAGACCTTTCAGGGCGTTAACCACTTCGGATACCGCTTCTTCAACGGATTCGCGAACGGTGTGTTCCGGGTTCAGCTGAGGTTCCTGCGGCAGGTAGCCAATCTTGATGCCAGGCTGCGGACGGGCTTCACCTTCGATGTCTGTATCAATGCCGGCCATGATGCGCAGCAGGGTGGACTTACCGGCACCGTTGAGACCCAGAACACCGATTTTTGCGCCCGGGAAGAAGCTCAGCGAGATATTTTTAAGAATATGACGTTTCGGCGGGACAACTTTGCCGACACGATGCATGGTATAAACGAATTGAGCCACGTTGGACTTCGCCTCTTTTATCGTAATGAGAAGGAATTTCAGCCTCGAAGTGTAGCCTTTTTCCCGCCCTAATCCCAGCCAGGAACGTCGGGAGTGTTAAAACGCGCAAGAAAGGTAAAAAAGTGTCCATGACGTGGCGCGTTGAAGGATGCCTGGTTAGCATAAGTTAATTAGACTTTGACGTGGCAAGACGCTGCAATTGACGAAAAAACAATGAGGAAGAGCTTGTGGAAAAAGCCAAACAGGTGGTCTGGCGTCTGCTGGCTGCCAGCGTATGCGTAATGGCGGTAAGCCAGGCGGTGCATGCCGATTCACTGGATGAACAACGTAGTCGTTACGCTCAGATTAAACAGGCGTGGGACAACAAGCAGATGGATACCGTGCAGGCGCTGATGCCGACGCTAAAGGATTATCCGCTGTATCCGTATCTCGAGTATCGCCAGATCACGGACGATCTCATGAACCAGCCAACCGTCACCGTGAATAACTTCATTCAGGCGAACCCGACCCTGCCGCCAGCCCGAAATCTCCAGTCTCGTTTTGTGAATGAGCTGGCGCGTCGCGAAGACTGGCGCGGGCTGCTGGCGTTTAGCCCAGAAAAGCCGAATACCACCGAAGCCCAGTGTAACTATTACTACGCGAAATGGGCGACCGGCCAGCAGGAAGAGGCCTGGGCCGGGGCGAAAGAGCTCTGGCTGACCGGGAAAAATCAGCCGAACGCCTGTGATTCCCTGTTTGGCGCGTGGCGTGCTTCCGGCAAGCAGGACCCGCTGTCCTATCTTGAGCGCATCCGCCTGGCGATGAAGGCAGGCAACACGCGGCTGGTGACCACGCTGGCGGGGCAGATGCCGTCCGATTACCAGACGATCTCTACGGCGGTTATCTCGCTGGCAAACGATCCCAACAGCGTGCTGACCTTTGCCCGCAGTACGGGCGCGACCGATTTTACCCGCCAGATGGCGGCGGTGGCTTTTGCCAGCGTGGCGCGTGACGATGTGGAAAACGCGCGACTGATGATCCCGCAGCTGGTGCAGGCGCAGCAGCTTAATGAGGAGCAAACCCAGGAGCTGCGCGATATTGTGGCGTGGCGACTGATGGGCACCGATGTGACCGACGAGCAGGCGCGCTGGCGAGACGATGCCATTATGCGTTCGAACTCCACGTCGCTGGTGGAGCGCCGCGTGCGTATGGCGCTGGGTACGGGCGATCGTCGCGGGCTCAATACCTGGCTCGCGCGGTTGCCAATGGAGGCCAAAGAGAAAGACGAATGGCGCTACTGGCAGGCCGATCTGCTGATGGAGCGCGGTCGTGATGATGAAGCCAAAGAGATTCTCCATACGCTGATGCAGCAACGCGGGTTCTACCCGATGGCGGCCGCGCAGCGCCTGGGCGAGGAGTACACCTTCCGCATTGATAAGGCGCCCGCTAACGCGAACCCGGCGCTGACGCAGGGGCCAGAAATGGCGCGCGTTCGCGAGCTGATGTACTGGAATATGGATAACACCGCGCGCAGCGAATGGGCGAATCTGGTGACCAGCCGCACCACCGACGAAAAAGCCCAGCTTGCCCGCTATGCCTTTGATAACCACTGGTGGGATCTGAGCGTGCAGGCGACGATCGCCGGTAAGCTGTGGGATCATCTGGAAGAGCGTTTCCCGCTGGCGTACAACGATCTGTTCGAACGCTATACCCGCGGCAAAGATATTCCGCAAAGCTACGCGATGGCCATTGCCCGTCAGGAGAGTGCCTGGAACCCGAAAGTCCGCTCCCCAGTCGGCGCCAGCGGCCTGATGCAGATCATGCCGGGCACGGCGACGCACACGGTGAAGATGTTTAACATCCCTGGATACAGCAGCCCGTCACAGCTTCTCGATCCGGATACCAACATCAATATCGGTACCAGCTATCTCCAGTATGTGTATCAGCAGTTCGGCAACAACCGCATCTTCTCATCGGCGGCCTATAACGCGGGACCGGGTCGCGTGCGCACCTGGCTCGGCAACAGCGCCGGACGCATCGACGCCGTGGCGTTTGTCGAGAGCATCCCGTTCTCGGAAACGCGCGGCTACGTGAAGAACGTGCTGGCCTACGACGCCTACTATCGCTACTTCATGGGGCAGAAAGATACCCTGATGAGCGATGCCGAGTGGCAGAGACGTTACTGATCGGCGTGGGTTGTGTTATGCTGTACTCGCTAAAGAGTACAAGAGGCAGCATAACATGACCCAGCATTCCCCGTATTCCTCGGCAATGGCCGAACAACGTCATCAGGAGTGGCTTCGTTTTGTGGAGTTGCTTCGTCAGTCTTACGAGCAGGATTTGCATTTACCCCTGATGCAGCTGATGCTCACGCCGGACGAGCGTGAGGCGCTGGGCACGCGCGTGCGGATCATTGAAGAGTTACTGCGCGGCGAGATGAGCCAGCGCGAGCTGAAAAATGAGCTCGGCGCGGGCATCGCAACGATTACCCGCGGATCGAACAGCCTGAAGTCGGCGCCCGTTGAGCTGCGTCAGTGGCTGGAAGCGGTGTTGTTGAAAAATACCTAACGATAAATCGCGTTATGGAACGGGCTTAATGCCAGGATCACCGCCTGGTGGTAAACGCCTGAACGCGTCAGCGCGCCTGCGGTAAAGACGCCAATCGCCCCTTCTTTACGGCCAATCTCATCAATGCCGGTGTACTGCGACATCACCGGCCCGAGCGCTTCACCCGCACGCACTTTTTCCAGAATGATCTCCGGCAGGGGCAGAGTGGCCGAACGCGCCTCGCCGCGCTGCTCGCGGCTTTCGATCACCACCCAGCTAAAGGTTGCGCCTTCGTCGATACCGGCTTCAATCGCCACCCAAAAGTCCGCATCCGGTGCCGCAGCCCTGGCATTTGCCACGCGATTTCGTGCGCCAGCGCGCGTTTCCTCGCTGCCAAACGGCTGTTCAGGAACGCCACTCTCGACGCCGATGGCCTCAATATGGCAGGATCCTGCGCCGAAGATCTCGTCAAATGCCCTTAGAATTGCCTGAATTTTGGCAGGATTAGTGGTAGCAGAGACAACATGGTGCATAATTAAGCTCGATTCAAAAAAAACTCATCGCAGTATAACGGAAAAAAAGCATGTTACAGGTATACCTTGTTCGCCACGGTGAAACGCAGTGGAACGCCGAGCGACGTATTCAAGGCCAGTCAGACAGTCCTCTCACTGAGAAGGGTGTGCAGCAAGCGTGGCAGGTGGCAGAGCGTGCCAGAACGCTGGGCATTACCCACGTCATTACCAGCGATTTAGGTCGCACACAGCAGACGGCGCGTATCATCGCAGACGCCTGCGGCTGTGACGTCATGCTTGAGCCGCGCCTGCGCGAGCTGGATATGGGCGTGCTGGAAAAACGCCATATCGATACGCTGACGGAAACGGAAGAGGGCTGGCGCCGCACACTGGTGAACGGTACCGAAGATGGCCGTATTCCTGAGGGCGAATCCATGCAGGAGCTCAGTGTACGTATGCATGCCGCCCTGGCGGAATGCCTGAAGCTTCCGGCGGGAAGCCGTCCGCTGCTGGTGAGTCATGGGATTGCGTTGGGTTGCCTGGTGAGCACCATTCTGGGGTTACCGGCTTACGCTGAGCGCCGTCTGCGTCTGCGTAACTGCTCCATTTCCCGAATTGATTATCAGGAAAGTGCGTGGCTGGCGTCAGGTTGGGTCGTGGAGATGGCAGGGGACATTTCGCATCTCGATGCCCCTGCGCTTGACGAACTGCAGCGTTAACGACGTATTGGAATCAAGAATTCCATACGCAGATTGATAGGGCCTTCTTCCGGTTTCGCATCCTGAGCCGGGTAGTAGAGCTCAATGTCCTGACCTTTACGGCGATTCAGATTCAGCATCGGCATGCAGGTTCCGTAAACGGTCAGGATAAACTCCTGCACCCCCGTTCCCAGCCCTTCATAGGCGAACATCACGTATTCGCCACCTTCCAGCACGACAGGCTTCGAACCCTGAATGTAGCCATTGGCCATCTCTGGCGTCAGCGCGGTGGTGTAGAACACCTCCTGCTCGTCGTCTTTTTCCTGGCTTGGGTGCGTTTCGTTGAGACCATACAGGATCGGCGGGATCGCCGGCGCGTGGCTCAGGAAGTCGCGCCAGAACTGAACGCGCATCTGATGACGGAACTCGGAAATCTGCTCCAGTGAACAGGAGTAGCTCTGCGTTGTGCCGATCAGATGGGTTTCCGGCAGGGTAATAATTTCATACTTCGGCATCGCGAACTCGCCCAGACGCAGCGGCGGACGCATGCCAAACGAGCTCCAGTCAGGCGAGCGACGATACAGCGCTGGCGTCAACGAGAACTGTTTTTTAAAGGCGCGGGTGAAGGTCTGCTGCGAATCGAAACGATATTGCAGGGCAATATCCAGAATCGGGCGCGCGGTCAGGCGCAGAGCCACAGCAGATTTCGATAAACGACGTGCGCGAATATAGGCCCCGATAGCATGACCGGTGACATCCTTGAACATCCTTTGCAGATGCCACTTGGAATAGCCTGCTTTAGCCGCCACATTATCCAGTGACAAAGGCTGGTCGAGATGACCTTCCAGCCAGGTGAGCAGGTCGCGAATAATTCCAGCCTGATCCATATACTATCCTCATCCTTAAAACAGCAGGTGCCTGATAACAGGTTAGCGGATAATAGCATTTTTTGATGTTTTAGCATTCAGTGTTTTTTTTGCGCATTCATGCTTTTTGCAGGGCATTATGGGCAAATATATTCTAATCCTGTGATCTTGCTACATTTTTGTCTAAAGTGTTGAATAATCGCTCAGTGTAATTTTAAAGAATGGTAACAATATGAAATACAAGACTTTGCTCTTCACCGCGCTGATGTTGATGGTCGGACGCGCTGCACAGGCGGAACAGATTGGTTCCGTCGATACCGTGTTCAAAATGTTTGGCCCGGACCACAAAATTGTCGTTGAGGCGTTTGACGATCCAGACGTGCAAAACGTCACCTGCTATGTCAGCCGTGCGAAAACGGGCGGTATCAAAGGCGGCCTGGGGCTGGCGGAGGACACCTCCGATGCGGCGATCTCCTGTCAGCAGGTGGGACCGGTTGAATTGAGCGATAAAATTAAAAACGGCAAAGCGCAGGGCGACGTGGTATTCCAGAAACGGACCTCGCTGGTGTTCAAAAAGCTGCAGGTTGTGCGTTTCTACGATGCCAAACGCAACACGCTGGCCTACCTTGCCTATTCTGACAAAGTGGTGGAAGGCTCACCGAAGAACGCGATCAGCGCGGTGCCGATTATGCCGTGGCATTAATTCAGGGATGAATCATGCAACAACCTGTGGTCTGGCTGGTTGAAGACGAAACCAGTATCGCCGATACGCTGATCTACATGCTTCAGCAGGAAGGATTCGCGGTAAAGGCGTTTGAACGCGGTTTACCCGTGCTGGAGGAGGCGCAGCGGCAGGTTCCGGCGCTCGCCATTCTGGATGTCGGACTGCCGGACATCAGCGGGTTTGAGCTTTGCCGTCGGCTGCTGGCGCAGCATCCCTCGCTGCCTGTGCTGTTTCTGACGGCGCGCAGTGATGAGGTCGACAAGCTGCTTGGCCTGGAAATGGGCGCTGATGACTACGTTGCGAAACCTTTCTCCCCTCGTGAAGTCTGCGCGCGGGTGCGGACTGTTTTACGGCGCATGCAAAAATCCGCCGCACCCTCAGAAACGTTGCGTATCGGGCAGTTTGAACTGAACGAGCCTGCCGCGCGAATCAGCTGGTGCGGGGAAACATTGCCCCTGACCCGCTACGAATTCTTGCTGCTCAAAACCTTGTTACAGGCGCCCGGTCGGGTCTTTTCGCGTCAGCAGCTCATGGACAAGGTGTGGGGTGAAGACGGCGACAGTTTCGATCGTACCGTGGACACCCACATCAAAACCCTGCGCGCCAAGCTGCGGGCGGTGAACGAGGAACTGTCCCCCATCAGCACCCATCGCGGTATGGGCTACAGTCTGGGCCTTTACTGATGCGCATTGGGATGCGGTTGCTGCTGGGGTATTTCCTGATCGTCGCCATCGCCGCGTGGTTCGTGCTGTCGATCTTTGTTCAGGAGGTGAAGCCCGGCGTGCGCAGGGCAACCGAGGGCACATTAATCGATACCGCGACCCTGTTGGCCGAAATCGGACGTGATGATTTGCTTTCGGGTCACGCGCAGCAGGGCAAGCTTGCACAGGCCTTTTCTCAGCTTCATCAGCGCCCATTTCGCGCCAATATTGGCGGTATTCATAAAGTGCGTAACGAGTATCACGTCTACATGACCGATGCGCAGGGCAGGGTCGTGTTTGATTCCGCTGGTCTGGCCGTGGGAAAAGATTACTCGCGCTGGAATGATGTCTGGCTGACGCTTCGCGGCGAATACGGCGCGCGCAGTACCCAGAGCCATCCCGACGATCCGGAAAGCACGGTGATGTATGTTGCCGCGCCGGTTGTGGATCAGGGCAAGATAATCGGCGTGCTGTCGGTGGGGAAACCGAACAGCGCGATGGCTCCGGTGATTCACCGCAGCGAGCGACGGATATTGTGGGCTGGCGGTGCGCTGCTCGGCATTGCCCTGCTGATTGGCTTGGCGGTGGCGTGGTGGATCAATCGATCTATCGGTACGTTATCGCGCTATGCTGACTCGGTGACCACTGATACGCCTCTCCCATTGCCTAATCCAGGCAGTAGCGAGCTGCAAAAGCTGGCACAGGCGCTGGAAAATATGCGTATCCGCCTTGAAGGGAAAAACTACATTGAACGCTATGTCCATGCGTTGACCCACGAGCTGAAAAGCCCGATTGCCGCCATACGCGGCGCGGCAGAAATTCTCTCCGAGCAGCCGCCGCCGCAGGTTGCCGCGCGGTTTATCGATAATATTCTGGTGCAAAATGCGCGCATGCAGTCGCTGGTTGAAAAGCTGCTCACTCAGGCGCGGCTTGAAAATCGTGTCGAGATTACGCCTGAAGCTGTCAGCGTTGACTCGCTCTTCACTCGGCTTGCAGACGCGCGAGCGACGCTGTTGGCAGCGAAAAAAATTGTGCTGACCCTTCAGCCGACATCGCTTTATGTGGCGGGCGATCCCGACCTTCTCGAACAGGCGCTCGGCAATTTGCTGGATAACGCTATCGATTTCACCCCGCAGGGTGGCGCCATTGCGCTGGCGGCCCGGGAAGATCGCAGGCAGGTAGAGCTGATAGTCACCGACAGCGGAAGCGGGATCCCGGATTACGCGCTGGAGCGTATTTTTGAGCGCTTTTATTCCCTTCCGCGCGAGAACGGGTTAAAGAGCAGCGGGCTCGGGCTGGCGTTTGTTCAGGAGGTGGCGCGTCTGCATCAGGGAGAGATTACATTGCGTAATCGTGATGAAGGTGGCGTGATGGCCACGCTGAGACTTCACCGTCCCTTCACATAACTTCAAACTGGCCCCACATAGCCTGGTTACGCTCTCCTCATCACAAAGGAGACGTAATGATGAAATCCCCCCTGTTCTGGAAAGTTAGCACCCTTCTGGGGTGCATCCTGCTGTTGTTAGTCCCGCTTTTTATGGTCAGTAACCTGATATCAGAGCGAGAGAGCTACCGCAACGATGTTGAAAATACGCTGCGTCAGAGTACCAGCGGGCCGCAAAAACTGGTCGGGCCGCTGATTGCTATCCCGGTAACGGAGATTTTTTACAAGGTAGAGGATGAGAAGAAAGTCGAGTACAAGAAAAGCTATATGCATTTTATTCTGCCGGAGTCTCTGGTTGTTGAAGGTAACCAGCACGTTGAGTCCCGAAATATCGGGATCTATGACGGACAAATCTGGAACACCGATCTCAGGATAAAAGTGCGGTTCAGCACCGAGAAAATGGCGCAGCTTAAAGGGGAAACGATGAACCTTGGGCAACCGTTTATCGTTGTCGGCGTGGGGGATGCGCGGGGCATTGGCACGGTGAAAGTCTCCAGCATCAATGGCGAGGCGTTGAGCGTCGAGCCGGGGTCGGGTGTGGATGGTGCGCTTTCCGGTATTCATATTCCGCTGACTGACAAAACGCTGGAGTCAAAAACGTTTGCCCTGGAGATGTCCCTGAATCTGGCCGGAACGGGGAGTTTTGCCGTGGTTCCTGTGGGACGCAACAGTGAAATGACGCTCAACAGCAACTGGCCTCATCCGGGTTTTATGGGTAACTATCTGCCGGTGAAACATAAAATTGGTGATTCTGGTTTTCAGGCGAACTGGCAGAGCAGCTGGTTTGCGAACAATCTTGAGAGCTGGTTTAACGGCAGTGAGTCGCCAGAGTGGGAATCAATCCCTGCTTTTAGCGTTACGGTAGCCACGCCTGCCGATCAGTATCAACTGACTGACCGTGCGATCAAGTACGCCATTTTGCTGATTGCGCTGACGTTTATGGCCTTCTTTGTCTTCGAAACCTTAACCGGATTACGCCTTCACCCGATGCAGTATCTGCTGGTGGGGCTGTCGCTGGTCCTGTTCTATCTGGTGCTGCTGGCGCTGTCTGAACACGTCGGGTTTACGCCCGCCTGGGTCGTTGCAAGTCTGGTTGGTGCAGCGATGAACGTAATGTACCTGCAGGCCGTGATGAAAAGCTGGAAGCGCAGCGGGCTGTTTGTGCTGGCGCTACTCGGGCTGGATGTCGTGATGTGGTTCTTGCTGCGCTCGGAGGACAGCGCGTTGCTGTTGGGGTCAGCGGTTCTCGCGCTGGCGCTGTTTGCCGTGATGTACCTGACCCGGCATTTCGACTGGTACTCGCTTTCTCAGCCAAAGCGGCCTGAACCTCCGGCAGAGCCTGATAACGACACGATGCGGATCTGGAAATAAAAAAAACGGCGCAAATGCGCCGTTTTTTAATGCGTTAACTGCGGGATTACTCCTGCAGGTCACCGCAGAAACGGTACCCTTCGCCGTGGATCGTGGCGATGATTTCCGGCGTATCTGGCGTAGATTCGAAGTGCTTACGAATACGACGGATGGTGACGTCTACGGTACGGTCGTGCGGCTTCAGCTCACGGCCGGTCATTTTCTTCAGCAGCTCTGCACGGGACTGGATCTTGCCGGGGTTTTCGCAGAAGTGCAGCATCGCGCGGAATTCACTGCGCGGCAGTTTATACTGCTCGCCGTTCGGGCTAATCAGCGAACGGCTATTGATATCAAGTTCCCAGCCGTTGAATTTGTAGCTATCGACGCTACGACGCTCTTCGCTGACCGTGCCCAGGTTCATGGTACGGGACAGCAGGTTGCGTGCACGAATGGTTAACTCGCGAGGGTTGAACGGCTTGGTGATGTAATCATCCGCACCGATTTCCAGGCCAAGAATTTTATCAACTTCGTTATCACGGCCCGTCAGGAACATTAACGCGACGTTCGCCTGCTCGCGCAGTTCGCGCGCCAGAAGAAGACCGTTTTTGCCCGGCAGGTTAATGTCCATGATCACCAGGTTGATATCATTTTCAGAAAGGATCTGATGCATCTCTGCGCCATCGGTCGCTTCAAAGACATCGTAGCCTTCTGCTTCGAAAATGCTCTTTAACGTGTTGCGTGTTACCAACTCGTCTTCAACGATAAGAATGTGCGGGGTCTGCATGTTTGCTACCTAAATTGCCAACTAAATCGAAACAGGAAGTACAAAAGTCCCTGACCTGCCTGATGCATGTCGCAAATTAACATGATCGGCTTAACGTGACTAAAGTACGTAATTGCGTTCTTGATGCACTTTCCATCAACGTCAACAACATCATTAGCTTGGTCTTGGGTACTTTCCCTTTGGACCCGACAGTGTCAAAAACGGCTGTCATCCTAACCATTTTAACAGCAACATAACAGGCTAAGTGACACCAGACACCCAATAAAACTACGCTTCGTTGACATATATCAAGTTCAATTGTAGCACGTTAACAGTTTGATGAAATCATCGTAGCCGAATGCTAGCCTTTGTCACAATTTTTCAATAAACCAACTAGTTGCGGACATTGATTTATAAACGAAGCGAATCCAATCAGAATAGGGTATTCATGTCGCTATTATCATTATAAAACATAAGGATAATAGTGTTCTGTTAACATTCTAACTGATTGTTCAGACACAGAATAGTTTAGCGTTTTTAATTTGTTATGAAACGCTATTTCGGTGATTTGTGTTGCAATTTTGTAAATTCGCGCTGCGTAATATGTTGAAGTGCATCACATTTTTACCGGCTAACTGATTAAAAAGAGAGCATAAATGCATCTGTCGATTGTACTGGTTGCCCCAGCCAGAGCAGAAAATATAGGCGCAGCGGCGCGTGCCATGAAGACCATGGGTTTTACCGATTTGCGTATTGTGGACAGCACGGCCCATCTGGAACCCGCCGCCCGTTGGGTGGCGCACGGATCGGGAGATATTCTCGATAATATAACCACTTACGCTACGCTTGCCGATGCGCTGCACGATATTTCGTTTACCGTCGCAACCACGGCGCGCAGCCGGGCGAAGTTCCACTACTATGCCACGCCAGCGGAGCTAGTGCCGATGCTCAGCGAGAAAAGCCAGTGGCTGGAGAAAGCGGCGCTGGTGTTTGGGCGTGAAGATTCTGGATTAACCAATGAAGAGCTGGAACTGGCGGACGTGCTGACGGGGGCACCGATGGTCGCGGATTATCCGTCCCTCAATTTAGGCCAGGCGGTCATGGTTTATTGCTATCAATTAGCATCCTTAATACAAATTCCCCCGTCGCAAAATACAGGAACCGATGAAAATCAGCTTGCCGCACTTCGCGCACGCGTAGAAAACCTGCTCGTGCATCTGGGGGTGGCGGACGATCAAAAAATGGCTGACTGGTTGCAGCAGCGTTTGGGGCGTCTTGAACAGCGGGACACCGCCATGCTGCACCGTTTGCTACACGATATTGAAAAAAAATTGGCCGAGTAAAACACTGCCATAAGTTTTTACTATGGCGAATAAGTCTGTCTGGATGGGTTGCACATGGGGGAATCGGATGAAAATAAATCTGCACACAGCGGGACGTGAGAGTCTCCCGAATTGTGATCAAATTAAAAATTCGTTGACTTAAGGTGCCCGATCCTTTAACCCTAAAAGAATACAGCACAGACAGATAATAATGACAGAGTACACAACATCCATGAAACGCATCAGCATCACCACCATTACCACAACCATCATCATTACCACAGGTAACGATGCGGGCTGACGCGTACAGGAAAAACAAAAAAAAGCCCGCACCTAGACAGTGCGGGCTTTTTTTTCGGCTAAAGGAAACGAGGTAGAACCATGCGAGTGTTGAAGTTCGGCGGTACATCAGTGGCAAATGCAGAACGTTTTCTGCGTGTTGCCGATATCCTGGAAAGCAACGCCAGGCAGGGGCAGGTTGCGACCGTGCTCTCTGCCCCGGCAAAAATCACGAACCATCTGGTGGCGATGATTGAAAAGACCATCGGTGGTCAGGATGCACTTCCGAACATCAGCGACGCAGAGCGTATCTTCGCTGACTTACTGCAAGGGCTGGCAGAGGCGCTGCCTGGCTTCCCGCATGCGCAGCTGAAGTCCTTCGTTGAGCAGGAATTCGCGCAAATTAAACATGTCCTGCACGGCATCAGCCTCCTCGGCCAGTGCCCGGACAGCATCAACGCGGCGCTGATTTGTCGCGGTGAAAAACTCTCTATCGCCATCATGGCGGGCGTGCTGGAAGCGCGCGGCCATAGCGTGACCGTGATCGATCCCGTTGAAAAACTGCTGGCGGTGGGCCACTACCTCGAATCCACCGTTGATATTGCCGAATCAACCCGCCGTATCGCCGCCAGCAAAATTCCGTCTGACCACATGATCCTGATGGCGGGCTTTACCGCTGGTAACGAGAAGGGCGAGCTGGTGGTGCTGGGCCGTAACGGCTCCGACTACTCCGCCGCCGTGCTGGCTGCCTGTTTACGCGCGGACTGTTGCGAGATTTGGACTGACGTCGACGGCGTCTATACCTGCGACCCGCGCCAGGTACCGGACGCCAGGCTGCTGAAGTCGATGTCGTACCAGGAAGCGATGGAGCTTTCCTACTTCGGCGCCAAAGTGCTTCACCCGCGTACCATCTCCCCGATTGCCCAGTTCCAGATCCCTTGCCTGATTAAAAATACCGGTAACCCGCAGGCGCCGGGTACGCTGATTGGCGCGAGCACCGATGAGGACGGTCTGCCGGTGAAAGGCATCTCCAACCTCAACAATATGGCGATGTTCAGCGTCTCCGGCCCGGGAATGAAAGGAATGGTCGGCATGGCGGCACGCGTGTTTGCGGCCATGTCCCGCAACGGTATTTCGGTGGTGCTGATCACCCAGTCCTCTTCCGAATACAGCATCAGCTTCTGCGTGCCGCAGGCTGACTGCCTGCGCGCCCGCCGCGCGCTGGAGGAAGAGTTCTATCTGGAGCTGAAAGAAGAGCTGCTGGAGCCGCTCGCGATTCAGGAGCGTCTGGCGATCATCTCCGTGGTGGGCGACGGTATGCGCACCCTGCGCGGTATCTCCGCCAAATTCTTTGCCGCGCTGGCGCGCGCCAATATCAATATCGTGGCGATTGCCCAGGGCTCGTCAGAGCGTTCAATTTCTGTTGTCGTCGATAATGACGATGCCACCACCGGCGTTCGCGTGGTACACCAGATGCTGTTTAACACCGATCAGGTCATCGAGCTGTTCCTGATTGGCGTGGGCGGCGTGGGCGGCGCGCTCCTGGAGCAGGTGAAGCGCCAGCAGGCGTGGCTGAAGAAGAAACACATCGACCTGCGCGTCTGCGGGATCGCGAATTCCAAAGCGCTGCTGACCAACGTCCACGGCCTGAACCTGGAAAACTGGCAGGCCGAGATGAAGGAGGCAAAAGAGCCGTTCAACCTGGGCCGCCTGATCCGTCTGGTAAAAGAGTATCACCTGCTTAACCCGGTCATCGTCGACTGCACTTCGAACCAGGCGGTGGCCGACCAGTACGCGGACTTCCTGCGTGAAGGTTTCCACGTGGTGACGCCGAATAAAAAGGCCAATACCTCGTCGATGGATTACTATCACCAGCTGCGTCTGGCGGCGAGCAAGTCGCGCCGCAAGTTCCTGTACGACACCAACGTGGGGGCGGGCCTGCCGGTTATCGAGAACCTGCAGAACCTGCTTAACGCGGGCGATGAGCTGCAGCGTTTCTCCGGCATTCTTTCCGGATCGCTGTCGTTTATCTTCGGCAAGCTGGACGAAGGGATGAGCCTCTCGGAAGCCACCCGCGCCGCGCGCGAGCTGGGCTATACCGAGCCGGATCCGCGTGACGACCTTTCCGGTATGGACGTGGCGCGCAAGCTGCTGATCCTCGCCCGCGAAACGGGCCGTGAGCTTGAGCTTTCCGATATCGTGATTGAACCGGTCCTGCCGGCAGAATTTGACAGCAGCGGCGATGTTGGCGCCTTTATGGCCAGTTTGCCGCAGCTTGACGACGCGTTTGCCGCTCGCGTTGCAAAAGCCCGTGATGAAGGTAAGGTATTGCGCTATGTTGGCAACATTGAAGAAGATGGCGTGTGCCGGGTGAAGATTGCCGAAGTGGATGGCAACGACCCGCTGTACAAAGTCAAAAACGGCGAAAACGCCCTCGCGTTTTACAGCCACTATTATCAGCCACTGCCGCTGGTGCTTCGCGGCTATGGCGCAGGGAACGATGTTACGGCGGCGGGTGTGTTTGCCGATCTGCTGCGTACCCTGTCATGGAAGTTAGGAGTTTAACATGGTCAAAGTTTATGCCCCGGCTTCCAGCGCGAATATGAGCGTCGGATTCGACGTGCTGGGTGCGGCGGTGACGCCGGTGGATGGTTCGCTGCTGGGTGATACGGTGACGGTGGAAGCGGCAGACAGCTTCAGCCTGAACAACGTGGGCCGCTTCGCCAGCAAGTTACCGTCCGACCCGCGCGAGAACATCGTCTATCAGTGCTGGGAACGTTTCTGTCAGGAGATCGGCAAAAACGTGCCGGTCGCCATGACGCTGGAAAAGAGTATGCCGATCGGCTCGGGTCTGGGGTCCAGCGCCTGCTCGGTGGTCGCCGCGCTGGTAGCAATGAACGAGCATTGCGGCAAGCCGCTGAACAACAACCGTCTGCTGGGCTTAATGGGCGAGCTGGAAGGGCGTATCTCCGGCAGCATTCACTATGACAACGTGGCGCCGTGCTTCCTCGGCGGCATGCAGTTGATGATCGAAGAAAATGGCATCATCAGCCAGCAGGTGCCAGGGTTTGATGAGTGGCTGTGGGTGCTGGCCTATCCGGGTATCAAGGTTTCAACCGCGGAAGCGCGTGCGATCCTGCCCGCGCAGTATCGTCGTCAGGACTGTATTGCCCACGGGCGTCATCTGGCGGGCTTTATCCACGCCTGCTACACCCGCCAGCCGCAGCTGGCGGCCAAACTGATGAAGGACGTCATTGCCGAGCCGTACCGCACGAAGCTGCTGCCCGGCTTTAACGAGGCGCGACAGGCATCAATGGATATCGGCGCGCAGGCGTGCGGCATCTCCGGCTCCGGCCCGACGCTGTTCGCCCTGTGCGACAAGGCAGACACTGCGCAGCGCGTGGCGGACTGGCTCTCTAAACACTACCTGCAAAATCAGGAAGGCTTTGTTCATATTTGCCGTCTGGACACGGCTGGCGCACGAGTACTGGGATAATTAATGAAACTCTACAACCTTAAAGATCATAACGAGCAGGTCAGCTTCGCGCAGGCGGTGACTCAGGGACTGGGCAAAAATCAGGGGCTGTTTTTCCCTCATGACCTGCCGGAATTCCAGCTGACCGAGATTGATGACCTGCTGAAGCAGGATTTTGTCACCCGCAGCACCAAAATTCTGTCCGCGTTTATCGGCGATGAAATTCCGCAGGAGCTGCTGGAAGAGCGCGTACGCGCGGCATTCGCGTTCCCGGCGCCGGTTCAGCAGGTTGAGCCTGACGTCGGCTGTCTGGAGTTGTTCCACGGCCCGACCCTGGCGTTCAAAGACTTCGGCGGCCGCTTTATGGCGCAGATGCTGACCCACATCAGCGGCGACAAGCCGGTGACCATCCTGACCGCAACCTCCGGCGATACCGGCGCGGCGGTAGCCCACGCGTTCTACGGCCTGAAAAACGTCCGCGTGGTGATCCTCTATCCGAAAGGTAAAATCAGCCCGCTGCAGGAGAAACTGTTCTGCACCCTCGGCGGCAACATTGAAACCGTGGCAATTGACGGTGATTTCGATGCCTGCCAGGCGCTGGTCAAGCAGGCCTTCGACGACGAAGAGCTGAAGGTAGCGCTGGGTCTGAACTCCGCCAACTCCATCAACATCAGTCGTCTGCTGGCGCAGATCTGCTACTACTTCGAAGCGGTGGCGCAACTGCCGCAGGAAGCGCGCAACCAACTGGTGATCTCCGTGCCGAGCGGTAACTTCGGTGACCTGACGGCGGGCCTGCTGGCAAAATCCCTGGGGCTGCCGGTGAAACGCTTTATCGCCGCCACCAACGCCAACGACACCGTGCCGCGCTTCCTGAAAGACGGGAAGTGGGCGCCGAACGCCACGCAGGCGACCCTCTCCAATGCGATGGATGTGTCACAGCCAAACAACTGGCCGCGCGTGGAAGAGCTGTTCCGCCGTAAGATCTGGCGTCTGGGCGACCTGGGCTATGCCGCGGTGACGGATGAGACCACCAAATCCACCATGCGCGAGCTGAAGGCGGTGGGGTATACCTCTGAACCGCACGCGGCGATTGCCTACCGCGCGCTGCGCGATCAGCTTAATCCGGGTGAATACGGCCTGTTCCTGGGAACCGCACATCCGGCGAAGTTCAAAGAGAGCGTGGAGGCGATTCTGGGCGAAACGTTGCCGCTGCCAAAAGAGCTGGCCGAGCGTGCCGACCTGCCGCTGCTGTCTCATGAGTTGCCGGCAGACTTTGCCGCGCTGCGTAAGCTGATGATGACGCGTGCATGATTTTTTGTCGGGTGGCGGCTACGCCTTACCCGACCTACAACCAATGATGACGCGTGCGTGATTGTGTTGCCCGGTGGCGGCTACGCCTTACCGGGCCTACAACGATGAACAAATCGTAGGCCGGGTAAGCGAAGCGCCACCCGGCTTTTTTTATGGAGAAATTAAGGAGAAAAATAGCAGGGAAAAAGTAGAAATTCCCAATAAATGCGGTCACTTAGCGTTTAGGATTGCAGAGAATAACATCCCCCGTTCCCCTCGCGTACTCTCCTTACATCGGCCCACGTTGGGCAAAGATAATAAGGAGTCACCGATGTCTACACTGAAACCTGTGCTGATTGCGCTTTCACTGATGCTGGTCGCTCCCATGGCGGTACAGGCATCCGAAATCACCCTCGTACCTGCGGTCAAATTGCAGATTGGCGACCGGGATAATAACGGGCATTACTGGGACGGCGGCCGCTGGCGCGACCACGACTGGTGGAAAGCGCATTATGACTGGCGCGATAACCACTGGCGCCCACATGATGAGCATCGTAAACACGACGATCGTCACGATGACCATCACCACGATGACCGCCACGACGATCGCGGCCCGGACTGGAAACACCACTAATGCAAAACCCCGCCAGCTGGCGGGGTTTGTTTTTACTGCTCGTGGCGCTTAAACACCAGTTCGCCTTTCCCTGACGACGCCTCGTCAAAGAAGTAGCCTTCACTGTTGAAGGCGGTTAGCTGCTCCGGCTTCGTCAGGCGGTTCTGGATAATGTAGCGGCTCATCAGGCCACGCGCTTTCTTGGCGTAGAAGCTGATCACTTTGAACTTGCCGTTCTTCTCGTCAAGGAATACCGGCTTGATGATGTCGGCATCCAGTTTTTTCGGCTTCACCGACTTGTAGTATTCATCGGACGCCAGGTTAATCACTACGTTATCGCCCTGTGCACGCAGCGCCGCATTCAGCTTATCGGTGATGATATCGCCCCAGAAATGGTAGAGGTCTTTGCCTTTGGCATTCTCCAGACGAATCCCCATCTCCAGACGGTACGGCTGCATCAGATCCAGCGGGCGCAGTACGCCGTACAGACCCGACAGCATGCGCAGATGCTGCTGGGCAAAATCGAAATCGGCTTCGCTAAAATCTTCCGCCTGCAGGCCGGTATACACGTCGCCTTTAAATGCCAGAATCGCCTGACGAGCGTTGGCAGGGGTGAAATCCGGATGCCATTCATGAAAGCGGGTCGCGTTAAGGTCTGCCAGCTTGTCGCTAATGCTCATCAGCGAGGCGATTTGTGGCGCAGAGAGCTTACGCGCTTCGCGGATCAGCTGTTGCGAGTAGTCCAGCAGTTCAGGCTGGGTATAGCGTTCGGTGGCGAGCGGGCTCTGGTAGTCGAGCGTTTTTGCAGGTGAAATAAGAATCAGCATATCCAGTCCTTGCAGGAAATTTAGAGCGACTTTAGCAAAAAATCGCCCCGAATTGATCGATAGCTGTTATTGCCGCGGCAAATCATCCCACGTGCCGGGGGCAATCTGCGCCTTGATATCGGGATAGCGGGCGGGATCAAAGACCGGCGGAACGCCGAGTTTGCGCTGACGCAGATAGTCTCTGGCAATCAGGGTCACCACGGGCGAGAGCAGCAGGATTGCCGTGAGGTTAGTGATCGCCATTAGCGCCATAATGATATCGGCCAGCTGCCAGACCAGCGGCATACTGAGCAGGGAGCCTGCAATCACCATCAGGATGACCCCCAGGCGCAGGGTTCCGATTGCGGCGCGGGAGTCGAGTTTCAGGAAAATAAGGTTATTTTCGGCGTAAAGGTAATTCACCACTATCGAGCTGAAGGCAAATAAGATCAGGATGAGCGAGACAAATCCGGCTCCCCAGCCGCCGGTCAGGTTGACCAGCGCCTGCTGGAGAAGCTGTATCCCGACGGTGCCCGACGCGTGCGGTACGGGGCCTGCCAGCAGCAAAATCATGGCGCTGGCGGAACAGATAATAATGGTATCGGTAAAGACGCCAATCATCTGCACAATGCCTTGCGCGGCCGGGTGCGGTGGCCAGGAAGAGGCGGCGGCGGCCGCGTTGGGGGTTGACCCCATACCGGCTTCATTGGAGAACATGCCACGCTGAAAACCCGCCATCAGCGCCTGGCTGAAGGTGTAGCCCAGCGCACCGGAGGCCGCTTCGCGCCAGCCAAAGGCGCTTTTGACGATGGTGGCAATCACGCCCGGCACCTGGTCGAGATGCAGTGCGGCAACGAACAGGCTCGCGGCAACCCAGAGCAGCGCCATAATGGGCACCAGCCACTGCATCAGGCGAGCGATGCCCTTGAGACCGACCGAGATGGTAAGCAGAACGATGAGGGCTAAAGCGAGACCCGCGATCCACTCGGGGCAGGAGAAGGCATAGCGCAGGGCGTTGGCAACCGAGTTCGCCTGGACGGTATTAAAAATAAGACCGTACGCGAGCAGTAAAAAAACCGAGAACAGGACGCCCATCCAGCGCATCCCTAAGCCACGCGCCATGTACCAAGCAGGACCACCGCGAAACTGGCCGTGTTTATCTTTCTCTTTGTAGAGTTGTGCAAGCGAACTTTCGGCAAAGGAGGTGGCCATCCCGAGTAGCGCCGTCACCCACATCCAGAAGACCGCGCCCGGCCCACCGGCGCTGATGGCCAGCGCAACGCCCGCCAGATTGCCGCTGCCGAGGCGAGCCGCGAGGCTGGTACAGAGCGCCTGGAATGACGTTAATCCGCCCGGCTGAGGCGTGACGCTGTTTTTCAGACTTCTGCCAAACTTGCGAATATAGCGAAACTGGATAA
Source organism: Enterobacter sp. BNK-13 (assembly GCF_048685015.1). NCBI lineage: Bacteria > Pseudomonadati > Pseudomonadota > Gammaproteobacteria > Enterobacterales > Enterobacteriaceae > Enterobacter > Enterobacter sp. BNK-13. Next base: position 309,627 of record NZ_JBLQTP010000001.1, read on the forward strand.
ACCCACTGCGTAGCGTAAACCAAATACCTGCTCCCAGAAGCAGGTATATCATTATCGAACCCCAGAGGACTTCGTTAATAAAGAAAAAGAAATCAGGCATTAACGTCCCTCTTGTTGATGCCAATGTGAATATGTAAGCGCTACCACTGATTGGGCATGCTGTTGCTTAGCAGCCTGTTAATATTTCCAGTTTATCATACTCTGCCTAAGCGCACTGTCTGCGGTTGCGCTACCCCTCCGTCGTGTTATCATCAGGGCAGACCGGTTACATCCCCCTAACAAGTAAACCTGTCATTTTTCCGCTGCAGGCATGCTGTCGGTAGCGTGAATTATCCAGGGCACGTTAAAAGAGAAACACTATCATGACGGATAAATTGACCTCCCTTCGTCAGTTCACCACTGTCGTAGCTGACACCGGAGATATCGCGGCAATGAAGCTGTACCAGCCGCAGGATGCCACAACCAACCCTTCTCTGATCCTTAACGCCGCACAGATCCCTGAGTATCGCAAACTGATTGACGACGCAGTGACCTGGGCGAAAGCGCAGAGCAATGACCGCGCGCAGCAGGTTGTGGATGCCACTGACAAACTGGCAGTGAACATCGGTCTGGAGATCCTGAAACTGGTTCCTGGCCGTATCTCTACCGAAGTGGATGCGCGTCTCTCCTACGACACCGAAGCGTCTATCGCCAAAGCGAAACGTCTGATCAAAATGTACAACGACGCGGGCATCAGCAACGACCGTATCCTGATCAAACTGGCTTCTACCTGGCAGGGTATTCGCGCTGCAGAGCAGCTGGAAAAAGACGGTATCAACTGTAACCTGACCTTGCTGTTCTCCTTCGCTCAGGCGCGTGCTTGTGCAGAAGCGGGCGTATACCTGATTTCTCCGTTCGTAGGCCGTATTCTGGACTGGTACAAAGCCAACACCGATAAGAAAGAGTACGCACCGGCTGAAGATCCAGGCGTGATTTCTGTGACTGAAATCTACGAATACTACAAACAGCATGGCTATGAGACTGTGGTTATGGGCGCAAGCTTCCGTAACGTCGGTGAAATCATCGAGCTGGCTGGCTGTGACCGCCTGACCATCGCGCCTGCGCTGCTGAAAGAGCTGGCAGAAAGCGAAGGTACCCTGGAGCGTAAACTGTCCTACACCGGTGAAGTGAAAGCACGCCCAGAGCGCATCACTGAATCCGAGTTCCTGTGGCAGCACAACCAGGATCCAATGGCGGTAGACAAACTGGCGGACGGTATCCGTAAGTTTGCTGTTGACCAGGGCAAACTGGAAAAAATGATCGGCGACCTGCTGTAATCATTCTGCGTGACCGGGCTCCCGGTCACGCGACTGCTTTCGTCCCCTGTCTGAATCCCCTCTCTGCGTGTATCATTCCCTTTAATCAGTACTCTTTGAATGGAATGGATATGAATACCTTACGCATCGGCTTAGTGTCGATTTCTGACCGCGCCTCCAGCGGTGTTTACCAGGATAAAGGCATCCCCGCTCTGGAAGCGTGGCTGGCCAGTGCACTGACTACCCCGTTTGAGATCCAGACTCGCCTGATTCCCGACGAACAGCCGATCATCGAGCAGACCCTGTGTGAGCTGGTGGATGAGATGAGCTGTCACTTGGTGTTAACCACCGGCGGAACCGGCCCCGCGCGCCGCGACGTGACGCCGGACGCGACGCTGGCGATTGCCGATCGTGAAATGCCTGGCTTCGGGGAACAGATGCGCCAGATCAGTCTACACTTTGTTCCGACGGCCATTCTTTCCCGCCAGGTGGGGGTGATCCGCAAGCAGGCGTTGATCCTGAACCTGCCGGGCCAGCCGAAGTCGATCAAAGAGACTCTGGAAGGGCTTAAAGCGGAAGACGGTAGCGTCATCGTTCACGGTATCTTTGCAAGTGTACCGTATTGTATACAGCTACTTGACGGCCCGTATGTTGAAACCGATGAGAAAGTGGTAGCAGCTTTTCGTCCTAAAAACGCGCGTCGCGAAACAATCTCCTGAAATTAATCAATATGTGACATAAGCTGAAGCGGCGATAGCGTGGTAACGGTTTTACGGTATAGTAATTTTTTCTTTACGTTTGCTGTAAAAATAAATCCACAATACACGCATAATGGTTCGCTATGTCACATAACACCCGACCTCTGAATCGACAGGATTACAAAACCCTCACGCTCGCGGCCTTAGGCGGCGCGCTGGAGTTTTACGATTTCATTATCTTCGTCTTCTTCGCCGCCGTGGTGGGGGAGCTCTTCTTCCCGGCAGATATCCCGGAGTGGCTGCGTCAGGTGCAAACCTTCGGCATTTTTGCCGCCGGGTATCTGGCGCGTCCGCTGGGCGGCATTATCATGGCCCATTTGGCGATCTGGTCGGCCGTAAGAAGATGTTTACCCTTAGCATCCTGCTGATGGCCGTGCCGACGCTGGCCATTGGTCTGTTGCCTACCTATGCCTCGATGGGCATTCTCGCGCCGTTGCTGCTGTTGCTGATGCGCGTCCTGCAGGGGGCGGCGATTGGCGGTGAAGTGCCGGGCGCGTGGGTGTTTGTCGCGGAGCATGTTCCGGCGCGCCGCATTGGTATCGCCTGCGGAACCTTAACGGCGGGGCTGACGGTCGGGATCCTGCTCGGCTCGGTGGTCGCAACCATTGTGAATACCAGCATGACGCAGCAGGCCGTACACGACTGGGGCTGGCGTATTCCGTTCCTGCTGGGCGGGGCGTTTGGTCTGGTCGCGATGTACCTGCGCCGCTGGCTGCAGGAGACCCCCATTTTCCTCGAAATGCAGCAGCGCAAAGCGCTGGCGCAGGAGCTGCCGGTGAAGGCGGTCGTGGTACGCCATAAAAAAGCGGTGGTGGTGTCGATGCTGCTCACCTGGCTGCTCTCGGCGGGCATTGTGGTAGTGATATTGATGTCCCCAGTCTGGCTGCAAAAGCAGTACGGTTTCGCCCCTGCCGTGACGCTACAGGCAAACAGTATCGCGACAATCATGCTCTGCTTTGGCTGTCTGGCCGCCGGGCTGGCGGCGGATCGTTTCGGTGCCAGCGTCACCTTTATTGTCGGCAGCCTGCTACTGGCCGCATCAAGCTGGGCGTTTTACCATCTGGCAGGCAGCCATCCTGAACAGTTGTTCCTGCTGTACGGCGTGGTAGGGCTGTGCGTGGGCGTTGTCGGAGCGGTACCGTACGTGATGGTGCGCGCGTTCCCGCCAGAGGTTCGCTTTACCGGGATTTCGTTTTCCTACAACGTGTCGTATGCCATTTTCGGCGGGCTGACGCCGATTGCGGTGACGGTCCTGATGGGCGTGTCTCCCATGGCTCCGGCCTGGTACGTGCTGGCGCTGTCGGTTATGGGGCTGGGATTAGGGATTTGGCTGGGGCAGAAGAAGGGATGTCGTGCCCGCGAGGCGGACACGACAGAAGGATCAGTGTTTTTCACCAATCGGTAGCACGGTGCGGTCAAACTGCTCGTTCAGCACTTCACCCATTGCCAGGTAGATAGCGCTTGCGCCGCAAACCAGACCAATCCAGCCTGCAACATGAACGATGCCTTCGTTATCCACGAGGTGACCAATCGCCAGCAGGGCGAACAGGACGGTCAGGCTCAGGAAGACGAACTGCAGCATGCGGTTGCCTTTCAGGGTACCGAAGAACATGAACAGGGTGAAGACGCCCCACAGGCCCAGGTAAACGCCCAGGAAGTGGGCGTTTGCCGCGTCTGCCATGCCCATTTTAGGCAGCAGCAGAATGGCAACCAGGGTCAGCCAGAAAGAACCGTAAGAGGTGAAGGCGGTTAAGCCGAAAGTATTGCCTTTCTTATATTCCAGCAGGCCCGCGAAAATTTGCGCGATACCGCCGTAAAAAATGCCCATCGCCAGGATGATGCCATCCATCGGGAACATCCCGATATTGTGCAGGTTCAGCAGAATAGTGGTCATGCCAAAACCCATCAGGCCCAGCGGAGCCGGATTAGCCAACTTAGTGTTGCCCATAAGTCCTCAAAAAAATCATCATTAATATGGTGAAATGGTTAAACCCGCGTCAGTTCTCCCTGACGGGGCGCGGCATCATAATGGGCGCAATCGATGGCGTCTATGATCTCATCAGGGTGAAATTAAAATTTTTTTATCTTTCCCCCTTGATGGATGCCGTCGCGACCCCATCTTGTAGTCAACCGCAGTGTGTGGACCTGAAAAAAATCAAATCTGGGCAGTTGAAAAAGCACGTTCTGCCCTTATTACAGGTACACAACCACATGTTGACTGAATTTTTAGTGGAGACGTTTAGATGGGTAAAATTATTGGTATCGACCTGGGTACAACCAACTCTTGTGTAGCGATTATGGATGGCACTACTGCACGCGTGCTGGAGAACGCCGAGGGCGATCGCACCACGCCTTCTATCATTGCTTATACCCAGGATGGTGAAACTCTGGTTGGTCAGCCGGCTAAACGTCAGGCAGTGACAAACCCGCAAAACACCCTGTTTGCGATTAAACGCCTGATCGGTCGCCGCTTCCAGGACGAAGAAGTTCAGCGTGACGTTTCCATCATGCCTTACAAAATCATCGCGGCAGATAACGGCGATGCATGGCTTGATGTGAAAGGCACCAAAACGGCACCACCGCAGATCTCTGCTGAAGTGCTGAAAAAAATGAAGAAAACGGCTGAAGATTACCTGGGCGAACCGGTAACGGAAGCGGTTATCACCGTTCCTGCCTACTTCAACGATGCTCAGCGTCAGGCAACCAAAGATGCTGGCCGTATCGCAGGTCTGGAAGTAAAACGTATCATCAACGAACCAACCGCGGCTGCACTGGCTTACGGTCTGGATAAAGAAGTTGGCAACCGTACTATCGCGGTTTACGACCTGGGTGGTGGTACCTTCGATATCTCTATTATCGAAATCGACGAAGTTGACGGCGAAAAAACCTTCGAAGTTCTGGCAACCAACGGTGATACCCACCTGGGTGGTGAAGACTTCGATACCCGTCTGATCAACTACCTCGTTGACGAATTCAAGAAAGATCAGGGCATTGACCTGCGTAACGACCCGCTGGCTATGCAGCGCCTGAAAGAAGCCGCTGAGAAAGCGAAGATCGAGCTGTCTTCCGCTCAGCAGACCGACGTGAACCTGCCGTACATCACCGCAGACGCGACCGGTCCTAAACACATGAATATCAAAGTGACCCGTGCGAAACTGGAAAGCCTGGTAGAAGACCTGGTGAACCGTTCTATCGAGCCGCTGAAAGTTGCTCTGCAGGACGCTGGCCTGTCCGTGTCTGATATCAACGATGTTATCCTCGTTGGTGGCCAGACCCGTATGCCAATGGTGCAGAAGAAAGTGGCTGAGTTCTTTGGTAAAGAGCCACGTAAAGACGTTAACCCGGACGAAGCGGTGGCAATTGGTGCTGCGGTTCAGGGTGGCGTACTGACCGGTGAAGTGAAAGACGTACTGCTGCTGGACGTTACCCCGTTGTCTCTGGGTATCGAAACCATGGGCGGTGTGATGACTGCGCTCATCAACAAAAACACCACCATCCCAACCAAGCACAGCCAGGTGTTCTCTACCGCTGAAGACAACCAGTCTGCGGTAACCATCCATGTGCTGCAGGGTGAGCGTAAGCGTGCGGCGGATAACAAATCTCTGGGTCAGTTCAACCTGGACGGTATTAACCCGGCACCGCGCGGCATGCCACAGATCGAAGTCACCTTCGACATCGATGCTGACGGTATCCTGCACGTGTCTGCGAAAGACAAAAACAGCGGTAAAGAGCAGAAGATCACCATCAAGGCATCTTCTGGCCTGAACGAAGCAGAAATCGAAAAAATGGTTCGCGATGCCGAAGCTAACGCGGAATCCGACCGTAAGTTCGAAGAGCTGGTTCAGACCCGTAACCAGGGTGACCATCTGCTGCACAGCACCCGTAAGCAGGTTGAAGAAGCCGGCGATAAGCTGCCAGCGGAAGACAAAACTGCTATCGAAACTGCACTGAGCGCGCTGGAAACGTCTCTGAAAGGCGAAGACAAAGCGGACATCGAAGCGAAGATGCAGGAGCTGGCACAGGCTTCCCAGAAGCTGATGGAAATCGCTCAGCAGCAGCACGCTCAACAGCAGGCGGGCGCTGACGCTTCTGCGAACAACGCGAAAGACGACGACGTTGTCGACGCTGAGTTCGAAGAAGTTAAAGACAAAAAATAATCGCCCTGATGCAGGGTAATTAATCGGCACGGGCGTAGGAGAACTCTCCACGCCCGTGCTCGCATGTTAAGGGGCTTAAAAAAACCAATGGCAAAGCAAGACTATTACGAGATTTTAGGCGTTCCGAAAACTGCGGAAGAGCGTGAAATCAAAAAGGCGTATAAGCGCCTGGCCATGAAATTCCACCCGGACCGTAACCAGGGTGACAAAGAGGCTGAAGCCAAATTTAAAGAGATCAAAGAAGCCTACGAAGTCCTGACCGATGCACAAAAACGTGCGGCCTATGACCAGTACGGTCACGCAGCCTTTGAACAGGGCGGCATGGGCGGCGGTGGATTCGGTGGCGGCGGCTTTGGCGGCGGCGCTGACTTCAGCGATATCTTTGGCGATGTGTTTGGCGATATCTTCGGCGGCGGTCGTGGTCGTCAGCGCGCTGCGCGCGGCGCGGATCTGCGCTACAACATGGATCTGACGCTGGAAGAGGCCGTTCGCGGTGTCACCAAAGAGATCCGTATTCCGACGCTGGAAGAGTGTGACGTTTGCCACGGCAGCGGTGCGAAAGCGGGTACGCAGCCGCAGACCTGTCCAACCTGTCACGGTTCCGGCCAGGTGCAGATGCGTCAGGGCTTCTTCGCGGTACAGCAGGCCTGTCCGCACTGTCACGGTCGCGGTACGCTGATTAAAGATCCGTGCACCAAGTGCCACGGCCACGGTCGCGTTGAAAAAACCAAGACCCTGTCCGTTAAGATCCCAGCTGGCGTCGATACGGGCGACCGCATCCGTCTGGCGGGTGAAGGTGAAGCAGGCGAACACGGCGCACCGGCAGGCGATCTGTACGTTCAGGTGCAGGTGAAACAGCACGCTATCTTCGAGCGCGAAGGGAACAACCTGTACTGTGAAGTGCCGATCAACTTCGCGATGGCGGCACTCGGTGGCGAAATTGAAGTACCGACGCTGGATGGCCGCGTCAATCTGAAGATCCCGGGCGAGACCCAGACCGGTAAGCTGTTCCGCATGCGCGGTAAAGGCGTTAAATCCGTTCGTGGCGGTGCGCAGGGCGACCTGCTGTGCCGCGTCGTCGTGGAAACGCCGGTTGGCCTGAACGACAAGCAGAAACAGCTGCTGAAAGAGTTGCAGGAGAGCTTCGGTGGCCCGACGGGTGAGAAAAACAGCCCGCGCTCCAAAAGCTTCTTCGATGGCGTTAAAAAATTCTTCGATGATTTGACCCGCTAATCGACTAGCTGGTTTTTATCCGCAAAAGCCCGGAAGCGATTCCGGGCTTTTTCTTTTTATCGGTATTGCTCGGTTAAACTGAACCTATACTCAATATTAATCTGTTTTTGCCGAGCTATCTGGCTTGGTATTATGGTTTTATCGAGGTATTGTTGTAAAAGAGAGAACTAAAGTGAAATTACTACACCGTTTCTTTAGCAGTGAGGCATCCGGCGGCGTGATCCTGATTATGGCTGCTGCGGCCGCGATGGTACTGGCCAACGTCGGAATGACCCGCGATCTGTATCATGCTTTTCTGGAAACGCCCGTTGAACTGAAGGTCGGGGCGCTGGAAATCAACAAGAACATGCTGCTGTGGATCAACGATGCGCTGATGGCGGTGTTCTTCCTGCTTGTGGGGCTTGAGGTTAAGCGTGAGCTGGTGCTGGGTTCGCTTGCCAGCCGCCAGCGTGCGGCATTCCCGGTCATTGCTGCGCTCGGCGGGATGGTGGTGCCGGCGCTGCTCTTTCTGGCGTTCACCTGGCAGGATCCGATCGCACGTCACGGCTGGGCAATCCCGGCTGCGACGGATATCGCTTTTGCGCTCGGGGTGCTGGCCTTGCTGGGAAGCCGCGTGCCGGTAGCCCTGAAAATCTTCCTGATGGCGCTGGCGATTATTGATGACCTTGGCGCCATTGTGATTATCGCGTTGTTCTACACCAGCGATCTGTCGATCCTGTCCCTGAGCGTGGCTGCCGGGGCGATTGCGGTGCTGGCGCTGCTGAACATCTTTAATGTGCGCCGCATCGGTATCTACATCCTCGTGGGGATGGTGCTGTGGACGGCGGTGCTGAAATCAGGCGTGCATGCCACGCTGGCTGGGGTGATCGTCGGCTTCTTCGTGCCGCTGAAGCCGCAGGACGGCAAGTCGCCTGCCAAACAGCTGGAGCATGTGCTGCACCCGTGGGTCGCCTTTATGATCCTGCCGCTGTTTGCGTTTGCCAACGCGGGCGTTTCCCTCGGCGGGGTGACGCTGGACGGGCTAACGTCCGTGCTGCCGCTGGGCATTATTGCCGGGCTGTTTATCGGCAAGCCGCTGGGTATTAGTCTCTTCTGCTGGCTGGCGACGAAACTGAAGCTGGCGTCATTGCCGCACGGCACCACGTTTAAGCAGATTATGGCCGTCGGCGTGCTGTGTGGTATCGGGTTTACGATGTCGATCTTTATCTCGACGCTGGCGTTTGGCGCGCATGCGCCTGAGCTGATCGTCTGGGCGAAACTCGGCATTCTTATCGGGTCATTACTGGCCGCGGTAATCGGTTATACCTTGCTGAAGGTAAAATTGTCCGGACAGGCCGTCCAGGCATAACGGAACACCGGGAGGAGGCGATCCTTCTCCCGATACACACTCAGGGAGAGAAGACGCGATGTCTCATTTGAATTACAACCATCTTTACTACTTCTGGCACGTCTATAAACAGGGATCGGTGGTCGGGGCAGCAGAGGCGCTCTACCTGACGCCGCAAACCATCACCGGGCAAATTAAGGCGCTGGAAGAGCGTTTGCAGGGCAAGCTGTTCAAGCGTAAGGGGCGCGGGATTGAACCCAGCGAACTGGGTGAACTGGTTTTCCGCTACGCGGACAAGATGTTCACCCTGAGCCAGGAGATGCTGGATATCGTTAACTATCGCAAAGAGTCGAACCTGCTCTTTGATGTTGGCGTGGCGGATGCGCTGTCCAAACGGCTGGTGAGCGGCGTGCTGGACGCGGCGGTGGTTGAAGATGAACAAATTCATCTTCGCTGCTTTGAATCCACTCACGAGATGCTGCTGGAACAGCTAAGCCAGCACAAGCTGGATATGATTATCTCGGACTGCCCGATTGACTCCACGCAGCAGGAAGGCTTGTTCTCGGTGAAGATTGGTGAATGCGGCGTGAGCTTCTGGTGCATTAATCCGCCGCCGGAGAAACCCTTCCCGGCCTGCCTGGAAGAACGTCGCCTGCTGGTGCCGGGAAGACGTTCCATGCTCGGACGCAAGCTGCTGAACTGGTTTAATTCCCAGGGGCTGAAGGTGGAAATCCTCGGTGAGTTTGACGATGCGGCGCTGATGAAAGCCTTTGGTGAAGCGCATAACGCCATCTTTGTTGCGCCGACGCTCTACGCGCACGATCTCTATTCGGATGACAAGATTACGGAGATAGGCAGAGTGGATAACGTGATGGAGGAGTATCACGCCATATTTGCCGAAAGAATGATTCAGCACCCTGCGGTGCAGCGAATCTGTAACCGTGACTACTCGGCGCTGTTTACGCCACCGGTAATCTGAAGACATAAAAAAACCCGCGTTAAGCGGGTTCTTTTAAAACAAGCAACAACAAGCGGCGATTAAGCCAGTTTGTTGATCTGCGCGGTCAGGTTTGCTTTATGACGCGCTGCTTTGTTTTTGTGGATCAGACCTTTAGCAGCCTGACGATCCACGATTGGTTGCATTTCGTTAAATGCGTTCTGCGCAGCAGCTTTGTCGCCAGCTTCGATAGCTGCGTATACTTTCTTGATGAAGGTACGCATCATAGAGCGACGGCTTGCGTTGTGCTTACGAGCCTTCTCAGACTGTACGGCACGTTTCTTAGCTGATTTGATATTAGCCAAGGTCCAACTCCCAAATATGATCTATGTGGACAATTCAAAGGCCGAGGAATATGCCCTCTATACCTTCTTTTGTCAATGGATTTGTGCAAATAAGCGCCGTTAATGTGGCGACGCTACGTTACGTAGTGATGGCGCAGGATTCTACCAGCTTGTTGTTCGTGAATACAGCTTTTCGGCATAAAAATCGCAGTTCGCGAGCAGATTTTTTCGCTGCGAAAGGTCAGCCTGATGAAATCATTACGGCTTTCTGTTTTGCACGAACAATCGCCGGTTAACCTTAACCGCTGTACAAGGTATACTTTGGCGATTTTCACTGTTTTGAGCCAGACATGAAGCTGATACGCGGCATACATAATCTCAGCAGAGCCCCGCACGGGTGCGTGCTGACCATTGGTAATTTCGACGGCGTGCATCGTGGTCATCAGGCGCTGTTGCAGGGATTGCGTAAAGAAGGGGAGGCCCGCGGTCTGCCCGTTGTAGTGATGATTTTCGAACCGCAGCCGCTGGAGCTGTTCGCGGGCGATAAATCTCCCGCCCGTCTTACACGCCTGCGCGAGAAGTTGCGCTATCTGGCTGAGTCCGGTGTGGACTACGTATTGTGCGTACGTTTCGATCGCCGCTTTGCCGCGCTGACAGCACAAAATTTCGTCAGCGACCTGCTGGTTAAGCGTCTTGGCGTGCAGTTTCTTGCCGTGGGCGATGATTTCCGCTTTGGCGCTGGTCGTCAGGGCGATTTCTTGCTATTACAGAAGGCTGGTCTGGAGTACGGTTTTGACGTCACCAGCGCGATGACCTTCTGTGAAGGCGGCGTACGCGTCAGCAGCACGGCGGTACGCCGGGCACTGGCCGATGACGAACTGGATACGGCAGAAACCCTGCTGGGGCATCCGTTCACCATCTCTGGCCGCGTGGTCCATGGCGATGCGCTGGGCCGCACGATAGGTTTCCCGACGGCGAATATACCGCTGCGTCGTCAGGTTTCCCCGGTTAAAGGGGTCTATGCGGTAGAAGTGGCAGGACTGGGCGATAAACCGTTCTACGGCGTCGCCAATATTGGCACGCGTCCGACCGTCGCCGGTGTGCGTCAACAGCTAGAAGTGCACCTGCTGGACGTTGTAATGGACCTGTATGGTCGCCATATAGATGTAATACTGCGTAAAAAAATACGCAATGAGCAGCGATTTGGTTCGCTGGATGAACTCAAAGCGCAAATTGCGCGAGATGAATTGACGGCCCGCGAGTTTTTTGGGCTTTAGAACCGGCTTAACTGCCTACGTGATAAATACGGAACCGAGAATCTGATGAGTGACTATAAATCAACCCTGAATTTGCCGGAAACAGGGTTCCCGATGCGCGGCGATCTCGCCAAGCGCGAACCGGGAATGCTGGCGCGTTGGACCGATGATGACCTGTACGGCATCATTCGTGCAGCCAAAAAAGGCAAAAAAACCTTCATTCTGCATGATGGCCCTCCCTATGCGAATGGCAGCATTCATATTGGTCACTCGGTTAACAAGATTCTGAAAGACATTATCGTGAAGTCCAAAGGACTCGCGGGCTATGACTCGCCTTACGTTCCGGGCTGGGACTGCCACGGTCTGCCAATCGAGCTGAAAGTCGAACAAGAGTTCGGCAAGCCAGGTGAGAAGTTCACCGCCGCTGAGTTCCGTGCGAAGTGCCGCGAATACGCAGCCACGCAGGTTGACGGTCAGCGTGCTGACTTCATCCGTCTGGGTGTACTGGGCGACTGGTCGCACCCGTACCTGACCATGGACTTCAAAACGGAAGCCAACATTATCCGTGCGCTGGGCAAAATCATCGGTAACGGCCACCTGCACAAAGGCGCAAAGCCGGTGCACTGGTGCGTGGACTGCCGTTCTGCGCTGGCAGAAGCGGAAGTGGAGTATTACGACAAAACCTCTCCGTCTATCGACGTGGCCTTCCACGCGGTGGATCAGGATGCGGTAAAAGCCAAATTTGGCGTCGCCTCGGTAAACGGCCCGATCTCTCTGGTGATTTGGACCACCACCCCGTGGACCCTGCCAGCCAACCGTGCGATCTCCCTGTCCGGTGAGTTCGAATACGCGCTGGTGCAGATTGACGGTCAGGCGGTTATCCTGGCGAAAGATCTGGTTGAGAGCGTGCTGAAGCGCGCGCATATCACTGACTACACCGTGCTGGGCACCGTGAAAGGTGACGCCCTGGAGCTGATGCGTTTCAAACACCCGTTCCTGGACTTCGACGTTCCGGCGATCTTGGGCGACCACGTGACGCTGGAAGCGGGTACCGGTGCGGTACATACCGCCGGTGGCCACGGTCCTGACGACTACAACATCAGCCTGAAGTACGGTCTGGAAATCGCTAACCCGGTTGGCCCGGACGGTTCTTACCTGCCTGGCACCTACCCGGCGCTGGACGGTATCAACGTCTTCAAAGCGAACGACATTATCGTCGACATGCTGCGTACCAGCGGCGCGCTGCTGCACGTTGAAAAAATGCAGCACAGCTATCCGTGCTGCTGGCGTCACAAGACCCCGATCATCTTCCGTGCGACCCCGCAGTGGTTCGTGAGCATGGATCAGAAGGGCCTGCGCGAGCAGTCTCTGAAAGAGATCAAAGGCGTGCAGTGGATCCCGGACTGGGGCCAGGCGCGTATCGAATCCATGGTGGCTAACCGTCCTGACTGGTGTATCTCCCGTCAGCGTACCTGGGGCGTGCCGATGTCGCTGTTCGTGCATAAAGAGACGCATGAGCTGCACCCGAACACCCTGGAACTGATGGAAGAAGTGGCGAAGCGCGTCGAAGTTGACGGCATTCAGGCGTGGTGGGATCTCGACGCCCGCGACATCCTGGGCGCTGATGCGGACAACTACGAGAAAGTGCCGGATACCCTGGACGTGTGGTTCGATTCTGGGTCTACCCACTCCTCCGTGGTTGACGTGCGTCCGGAGTTTGCCGGTCACGCGGCCGATATGTATCTGGAAGGGTCTGACCAACACCGCGGCTGGTTCATGTCATCTCTGATGATCTCTACCGCCATGAAGGGTAAAGCGCCTTACCGTCAGGTACTGACTCACGGCTTCACCGTGGATGGTCAGGGCCGTAAGATGTCCAAATCTATCGGTAACACCGTTTCTCCGCAGGATGTGATGAACAAGCTGGGCGCAGACATTCTGCGTCTGTGGGTGGCGTCGACCGACTACACCGGCGAAATGGCGGTGTCTGACGAGATCCTGAAACGCGCTGCCGACAGCTATCGTCGTATCCGTAACACCGCGCGCTTCCTGCTGGCAAACCTGAACGGGTTCGATCCGGCAAAAGACATGGTGAAACCGGAAGAGATGGTCGTGCTGGACCGCTGGGCGGTAGGCTGCGCGAAAGCGGCGCAGGAAGATATCCTGAAGGCCTATGAGTCTTATGACTTCCACGAAGTGGTGCAGCGCCTGATGCGCTTCTGCTCCATTGAGATGGGCTCGTTCTACCTCGACATCATCAAAGACCGCCAGTACACCGCGAAAGCGGACAGCGTGGCGCGTCGTAGCTGCCAGACCGCACTGTTCCATATCGCAGAAGCGCTGGTACGCTGGATGGCGCCGATCATGTCCTTCACCGCGGATGAAATCTGGGGTTATCTGCCGGGCGACCGCGAGAAGTATGTCTTCACGGGCGAGTGGTACGAAGGTCTGTTCGATCTCTCCAGCACCGAAGCAATGAACGATGCCTTCTGGGACGAGCTGCTGAAAGTGCGTGGCGAAGTGAACAAGGTTATCGAGCAGGCGCGTGCTGATAAGAAAGTCGGCGGCTCTCTGGAAGCGGCAGTAACCCTGTACGCGGAGCCAGAGCTGGCGGCGAAGCTGACGGCGCTGGGCGATGAATTACGATTTGTCCTGTTGACCTCCGGTGCGAAAGTTGCGGATTATGCCGAGGCTTCTGCTGATGCTCAGCAGAGCGAACTGCTCAAAGGACTGAAAGTCGCGCTGAGCAAAGCCGACGGTGAGAAATGCCCGCGTTGCTGGCATTACACCACCGATGTCGGTCAGGTGGCGGAACACGCAGACATCTGCGGACGCTGTGTAAGCAACGTCGCCGGTGACGGCGAAAAACGTAAGTTTGCCTGATGAGTAAAACTCTCTGTTCAACAGGACTGCGCTGGCTGTGGCTGGTTGTGGTGGTGCTGATTATCGATCTGGGCAGCAAGTTCCTGATCCTCCAGAACTTTGCTCTGGGGGAGACGGTCCCGCTGTTCCCGTCGCTTAACCTGCACTACGCGCGCAACTACGGTGCGGCGTTCAGTTTCCTTGCTGACAGCGGTGGATGGCAGCGCTGGTTCTTTGCGGGTATCGCTCTCGGTATCTGCGTGATCCTGGCGGTGCTGATGTACCGCTCGAAGGCAACGCAAAAGCTGAATAACATCGCCTACGCGCTGATCATTGGCGGCGCGCTGGGCAACCTGTTTGATCGCCTGTGGCATGGCTTTGTGGTCGATATGATCGACTTCTACGTCGGCGACTGGCACTTCGCGACCTTTAACCTCGCTGATAGCGCCATTTGCATCGGTGCGGCGTTAATCGTGCTGGAAGGCTTCTTGCCTAAACCCGCTGCGAAAGAGCAGGCGTAAGCATCAATGCCGGGTGGCGCTACGCTTACCCGGCCTACAGAATTTGTGGCTTCCCGTAGGCCCGGTAAGCGTAGCGCCACCGGGCAACAGGTGACCCAAAACAAGCGAGCAATTTGCATGTCTAAATCCGTACAGAGCAACAGCGCGGTTCTCGTTCACTTCACGCTGAAGCTGGATGATGGTTCAACGGCTGAGTCCACCCGCAATAACGGTAAACCGGCCCTGTTTCGTCTTGGCGATACCTCCCTGTCTGAAGGTCTTGAGCAGCAGCTTCTGGGCCTGAAAGAGGGCGAGAAAAAAGCCTTTTCGCTGGAGCCGGATGCGGCATTTGGCGTGCCAAGCCCGGACCTGATCCAGTATTTCTCGCGCCGCGAGTTTATGGACGCAGGTGAACCGGAAATCGGCGCGATTATGCTCTTTACCGCTATGGACGGCAGCGAAATGCCTGGCGTGATCCGCGAAATCAACGGCGACTCGATTACCGTTGACTTCAACCATCCGCTTGCCGGGCGTACCGTTCATTTTGATGTTGAAGTGCTGGAAATCGATCCGGCACTGGAGGCCTGAAATGCAGATCCTGTTGGCTAACCCGCGCGGCTTCTGCGCCGGTGTAGACCGCGCTATCAGCATTGTTGAAAACGCGCTGGAGATTTACGGCGCGCCGATTTATGTACGTCACGAAGTGGTGCATAACCGCTACGTGGTCGACAGCCTGCGCGAACGCGGTGCCATCTTTATCGAGCAGATCAGCGAAGTGCCGGACGGTGCGATCCTGATTTTCTCCGCGCACGGCGTCTCTCAGGCGGTCCGTAACGAAGCGAAAAGTCGCGATCTGACCGTCTTCGATGCCACCTGCCCATTGGTGACCAAGGTGCATATGGAAGTGGCGCGCGCCAGCCGCCGTGGTGAAGAGTCGATCCTGATTGGTCATGCCGGCCACCCGGAAGTCGAGGGCACCATGGGCCAGTACAGCAACCCTGAAGGGGGAATGTACCTGGTGGAGTCGCCTGAAGATGTCTTTACGCTGAACGTGAAAAACGAAGCGCGCCTGTCGTTTATGACCCAGACGACGCTCTCCGTCGACGATACCTCAGACGTGATTGACGCCCTGCGTCAGCGCTTCCCGAAAATCGTCGGGCCGCGCAAGGACGACATCTGCTACGCCACCACCAATCGTCAGGAAGCAGTGCGTGCGCTGGCTGAACAGGCGGACGTGGTGCTGGTGGTCGGCTCTAAGAACTCCTCCAACTCTAACCGTCTGGCTGAACTGGCACAGCGAATGGGGAAGGCGGCGTTCCTGATCGACGATGCCACGGATATTCAGGAAGCGTGGGTTAAAGACGCGGCCTGCGTAGGCGTGACGGCCGGGGCATCCGCGCCCGATATTTTGGTACAAAACGTCATTTCCCGTCTGCAGGAGCTGGGCGGCGGCGAAGCGGTGCCGCTGGAAGGACGCGAAGAGAATATTGTTTTCGAAGTGCCGAAAGAGCTGAGAATCGACGCCCGCGAAGTCGAATAGTCCCTTTTCTGATGAAAGGCCAGCACCTCCTGTGCTGGCCTTTTTTTTACCCGTTACTTTATCGTGACGACAAAATCATGTCTTTTACTGATATTTAAGTCGGTTTCACGTTAAATTCTAATTATCGGTGTTTTCAGTTGGCAGTGCTCAGAAAGGCTGGTTAATCTGAAAACGGTTTACATCATTTTAACGTAAGAGAATAACTATGCATGATGCACAGATCCGTGTCGCCATTGCGGGCGCGGGTGGACGTATGGGCCGTCAGCTTATTCAGGCGGCACTTCAGATGGATGGCGTAGCACTTGGCGCGGCGCTGGAGCGTGACGGTTCATCACTTCTGGGGACCGATGCTGGCGAGCTGGCGGGCGCGGGAAAGACCGGCGTCACTGTACAAAGCAGCCTGGACGCGGTTAAAGATGACTTCGATGTCTTCATCGATTTTACCCGTCCTGAAGGAACGCTCACGCATCTGGCGTTTTGCCGTCAGCACGGCAAGGGGATGGTGATTGGCACCACCGGTTTTGACGATGCGGGCAAGCAGGCTATCCAGGATGCATCCAAAGAGATTGCGATTGTCTTCGCCGCAAACTTTAGCGTGGGCGTTAACGTCATGCTGAAGCTGCTGGAGAAGGCGGCGAAGGTGATGGGCAACTACACCGATATTGAGATTGTCGAAGCTCACCACCGCTATAAGGTTGATGCGCCATCAGGCACGGCGCTGGCAATGGGCGAAGCGATTGCTCATGCACTTGATAAAGATTTAAAAGACTGTGCAGTCTATGCCCGCGAAGGCCACACCGGGGAGCGCGTGCCGGGCACCATTGGTTTCGCAACCGTCCGGGCGGGTGACATCGTCGGCGAACATACCGCGATGTTCGCCGATATTGGCGAGCGCGTCGAGATTACGCATAAAGCGTCCAGCCGAATGACGTTTGCCAATGGTGCCGTTCGATCCGCCTTGTGGCTGAAAGAGAAGAAAAATGGTCTTTTTGATATGAGAGATGTGCTTGATCTCAACAATCTGTAAGCATTATTACCCATCGTGATGTGGTTATTGCAGTCGTAATCCTTTGATTGCATAGGGCAATAATTTATTGCCCTTTTATTTTATCTGTTTCGCTCTCATTTTGTTCCTTTAGCCTTGAAAGTATAGCCATTCCCCTTAATTCTCGTTACTGAAATGTAAATTTTGACCATTTGGTCCACTTTTTGATGCTGCGTCGACTCATTTTTCATTAAACCCGGCGCGCAAGCGTTTTCTGCAGTGATTTACCTGATCTTTTTGTCGCTTAAGCTTCACTCACCTCGTCAGATACGCAAAAGACTAAACAAAATATCGGTTTTAAGTTGACTTTTACCCACCAAATCTCCAGAATGCCGCCGTTTGCCAAAAATCCGCTGGCAACACATTTGCATTGATCCATGACATGGTTATGAATTAATATGCAAATAAAGTGAGTGAATATTCTCTGGAGGGTGTTTTGATTAAGTCAGCGCTATTGGTTCTGGAAGACGGAACCCAGTTTATCGGTCGGGCCATAGGGGCAACGGGTTCGGCGGTTGGGGAAGTCGTTTTCAATACTTCAATGACCGGTTATCAAGAAATCCTCACTGATCCTTCCTATTCTCGCCAAATCGTTACTCTTACTTATCCTCATATCGGCAATGTCGGCACCAATGCGGCTGACGAAGAATCCTCTCAGGTGCATGCGCAGGGCCTGGTCATTCGTGACCTGCCGCTGATTGCCAGCAACTTCCGCAATACTGAAGACCTCTCTTCTTACCTGAAGCGCCATAACATCGTGGCGATTGCCGATATCGATACCCGTAAGTTAACGCGTCTGCTGCGCGAGAAGGGTGCACAGAACGGCTGCATCATCGCGGGTGATAACCTCGATGCGACGCTGGCGCTGGAAAAAGCGAAAGCCTTCCCGGGCCTGAACGGCATGGACCTGGCGAAAGAAGTGACTACCGCAGAAGCCTACAGCTGGACTCAGGGTAGCTGGACGCTGGAAGGCGACCTGCCGGAAGCGAAAAAAGAGAGCGAGCTGCCGTTCCACGTCGTGGCCTACGATTTCGGCGCCAAGCGCAACATCCTGCGCATGCTGGTTGACCGCGGCTGCCGCCTGACGGTGGTGCCGGCAAAAACGTCTGCTGAAGACGTACTGAAGATGAATCCGGACGGTATTTTCCTGTCCAACGGGCCTGGCGACCCGGCGCCGTGCGATTACGCCATCGCTGCCATCAAGTCCTTCCTGGAAACCGACATCCCGGTATTCGGCATCTGCCTCGGCCATCAGCTGCTGGCGCTGGCGAGCGGTGCGAACACCGTCAAGATGAAGTTCGGCCACCACGGTGGTAACCACCCGGTGAAAGATATCGATAACAACACGGTGATGATCACCGCGCAGAACCACGGCTTTGCCGTCGATGAGGCCTCAATGCCGGCTAACCTGCGCGTGACCCATAAGTCGCTGTTCGATGGCACCCTGCAGGGGATTCATCGCACCGATAAGCCAGCGTTCAGCTTCCAGGGGCATCCGGAAGCCAGCCCGGGCCCACACGACGCCGCGCCGCTGTTCGATCACTTCATCGAACTTATCGAGCAATACCGTAAGACCGCTAAATAATCAGGAGCCGAGAAGACAATGCCAAAACGTACAGACATAAAAAGCATCCTGATCCTTGGCGCTGGCCCGATCGTCATCGGCCAGGCCTGCGAATTCGACTACTCCGGCGCGCAGGCGTGTAAAGCCCTGCGTGAAGAGGGTTACCGCGTCATCCTGGTTAACTCTAACCCGGCTACCATCATGACCGACCCGGAAATGGCAGATGCGACCTACATCGAGCCGATTCACTGGGAAGTGGTGCGTAAAATCATCGAGAAAGAGCGTCCGGACGCGGTGCTGCCAACCATGGGCGGCCAGACGGCGCTGAACTGTGCGCTCGAGCTGGAGCGTCAGGGCGTGCTGGCCGAGTTCGGCGTCACCATGATTGGTGCGACCGCCGACGCGATTGATAAAGCCGAAGACCGTCGCCGCTTCGACGTGGCGATGAAGAAAATCGGCCTCGACACCGCGCGCTCCGGTATCGCACACAACATGGAAGAAGCGCTGGCCGTTGCGGCTGACGTGGGCTATCCGTGCATCATCCGTCCATCGTTCACCATGGGCGGCACCGGCGGCGGTATCGCTTACAACCGTGAAGAGTTCGAAGAAATTTGCGAACGCGGTCTGGATCTCTCTCCAACCAAAGAGCTGCTGATTGATGAATCGCTGATTGGCTGGAAAGAGTACGAGATGGAAGTGGTGCGTGATAAAAACGACAACTGCATCATCGTCTGCTCCATCGAAAACTTCGATGCGATGGGTATCCACACCGGCGACTCCATCACCGTTGCGCCAGCCCAGACGCTGACCGACAAAGAGTACCAAATCATGCGTAACGCCTCGATGGCGGTACTGCGTGAAATCGGCGTGGAAACCGGTGGTTCAAACGTGCAGTTCTCCGTGAACCCGAAAACCGGCCGCCTGATTGTTATCGAAATGAACCCGCGCGTGTCCCGCTCCTCCGCGCTGGCCTCTAAAGCGACCGGCTTCCCGATTGCGAAAGTGGCGGCGAAACTGGCGGTGGGTTATACCCTCGACGAGCTGATGAACGACATCACCGGTGGCCGCACCCCTGCGTCCTTCGAGCCGTCCATCGACTACGTTGTGACCAAAATTCCACGCTTTAACTTCGAGAAATTTGCAGGCGCGAATGACCGTCTGACCACCCAGATGAAATCTGTCGGGGAAGTGATGGCGATTGGCCGCACGCAGCAGGAATCCCTGCAGAAAGCGCTGCGCGGTCTGGAAGTGGGCGCGACCGGTTTCGACCCGAAAGTGAGCCTGGACGACCCGGAAGCGCTGACCAAAATCCGCCGCGAGCTGAAAGACGCGGGTGCAGAGCGTATCTGGTACATCGCCGATGCCTTCCGTGCCGGTCTGTCCGTCGACGGCGTGTTCAACCTGACTAACATCGACCGCTGGTTCCTGGTGCAGATTGAAGAGCTGGTGCGTCTGGAAGAGAAAGTGGCCGAGCTGGGCATCAACGGCCTGGACGCTGACTTCCTGCGCGTGCTGAAGCGTAAAGGCTTCGCCGATGCGCGTCTGGCTAAGCTGGCGGGCGTGCGCGAAGCGGAAATCCGCAAGCTGCGTGACCAGTATGACCTGCACCCGGTCTACAAGCGCGTGGACACCTGTGCGGCTGAATTCTCGACCGACACCGCGTACATGTACTCCACCTATGAAGAGGAGTGCGAAGCGAACCCGTCCGTCGACCGCGACAAGATTATGGTGCTGGGCGGTGGTCCAAACCGTATCGGCCAGGGCATCGAGTTCGACTACTGCTGCGTACACGCCTCGCTGGCGCTGCGCGAAGACGGTTACGAGACCATCATGGTCAACTGTAACCCGGAAACCGTCTCCACCGACTACGACACCTCCGACCGCCTCTACTTCGAGCCGGTTACCCTGGAAGACGTGCTGGAAATCGTGCGCATCGAGAAGCCAAAAGGCGTTATCGTGCAGTATGGTGGCCAGACTCCGCTGAAGCTGGCGCGCGCGCTGGAAGCGGCAGGCGTACCGGTTATCGGTACCAGCCCGGATGCGATTGACCGTGCGGAAGACCGCGAGCGTTTCCAGCAGGCGGTTGACCGTCTGAAGCTGAAACAGCCGGCGAACGCCACGGTGACGGCCATCGAACAGGCCGTAGAGAAGGCGAAAGAGATTGGCTACCCGCTGGTGGTTCGTCCTTCCTACGTGCTGGGCGGCCGCGCGATGGAAATCGTCTACGACGAAGCCGACCTGCGTCGCTACTTCCAGACGGCGGTGAGCGTCTCCAACGATGCGCCAGTGCTGCTCGACCGCTTCCTCGACGATGCGGTAGAAGTGGACGTTGATGCCATCTGCGACGGCGAAATGGTGCTGATTGGCGGCATTATGGAGCATATCGAGCAGGCGGGCGTGCACTCCGGTGACTCTGCCTGTTCTCTGCCAGCGTACACCCTGAGCCAGGAAATTCAGGATGTGATGCGCCAGCAGGTGCAGAAGCTGGCCTTCGAGCTGCAGGTTCGCGGCCTGATGAACGTCCAGTTCGCGGTGAAAGATAACGAAGTCTACCTGATTGAAGTCAACCCGCGTGCGGCACGTACCGTACCGTTCGTCTCCAAAGCCACCGGTATTCCGCTGGCGAAAGTGGCGGCGCGCGTGATGGCAGGCCAGACGCTGGCACAGCAGGGCGTGACCAAAGAGATCATTCCACCGTACTACTCGGTGAAAGAAGTGGTGCTGCCGTTCAACAAATTCCCGGGCGTTGACCCACTGTTAGGGCCAGAAATGCGTTCAACCGGGGAAGTGATGGGCGTAGGCCGCACCTTCGCAGAAGCGTTCGCGAAGGCGCAGCTGGGCAGTAGCTCAACCATGAGAAAATCGGGCCGTGCGCTGCTCTCCGTTCGCGAAGGCGACAAAGAGCGCGTGGTTGACCTTGCGGCCAAGCTGCTGAAGCAGGGCTTTGAGCTGGACGCGACCCACGGTACGGCGATTGTGCTGGGCGAAGCGGGCATCAACCCGCGTCTGGTGAACAAGGTGCATGAAG
The DNA here is from genome assembly GCF_048685015.1 of Enterobacter sp. BNK-13. Taxonomy (NCBI): domain Bacteria; kingdom Pseudomonadati; phylum Pseudomonadota; class Gammaproteobacteria; order Enterobacterales; family Enterobacteriaceae; genus Enterobacter; species Enterobacter sp. BNK-13. The sequence goes on from NZ_JBLQTP010000001.1 coordinate 331,473, forward strand.
GTCGTCCGCACATTCAGGATCGTATTAAGAATGGCGAATACACCTACATCATCAACACCACCGCAGGCCGCCAGGCGATTGAAGACTCCAAGCTGATTCGCCGCAGCGCGCTGCAGTACAAAGTGCACTACGACACCACCCTGAACGGCGGTTTCGCAACAGCCATGGCGCTGAACGCGGATGCCACCGAGAAGGTGATTTCGGTTCAGGAAATGCACGCGCAGATTAGCAAGTAATCTGCGTAGGCCCGGCAAGCGGTAGCGCTGCCGGGCAAATGGCGGGTGGCGCTTCGCTTACCCGCCCTACTTTTTTCTTTATCCATCTTCAGAACCTTCTGGTTTTTCATCCGCATTCAGTGAGTTAGCCTAAAATCATTAGGTCGATAACGAAATTCAACTGAGAGCAGGGGAAAACACCATGCAAAATAAATTACTGATCGCCACCCTTCTTGCCGCCACTGCAACGTTTACCGTCGCGGGCTGTTCCTCTAACCAGGCAGTGAAAACCACCGATGGCAAAACCATTGTCACCGACGGAAAACCACAGGTCGATGATGATACCGGTCTGGTGTCGTATAAAAATGCGGAAACGGGTCAGACCGAGCAGATCAACCGTGATCAGGTTAAATCAATGGGCGAGCTGGATAACTAATAAAAAAGCCGTGGCGTTTGCCACGGCTTTTAGTCTTTCAGGAACGATTACCAGCGGTGGTTCAGCAGGATATGACCGCCATAAGCAGCATAGCTGTTTTCACCCCACTCGCCGCTGGCACGCAGGGACAGCGTGGTGGTGTCGTTCAGGTTACCGGTGACGCCCAGTTCAAGCTGCCCACGATCTTCCGGCGTATCGTTGCTGACGGTCTCGCCATTAAACGCCAGATCGTTTTGACCCGCACCTTTCAGCCAGTTCACGGCAACGTACGGCTGCCAGGCTTTAACATCTTTCTGCTGGAAGTAGCTTGATTTGACGCCCAGACGACCAAACAGACCGTCGTTGTCCAGCGTTGTCACCCGCACGCCGTCGCGATCGGTATGATTTTCCTGATCCAGATAGCTGTAGACGATCTGGGCCTGCGGTTCGATTTTCCAGGTGCGCTCATTCTCTGAATCAACCACCCACGCATGGCCCACTTCGACGGAAGCGGCAAAACCGGTGCTGTCGTAGTCTTCATCGTTGCGATTGCTGGTCACTTTATTGTTGTACCAGCTGTAGGCGGCCCAGGTATCAACGTAGCTGCCCAGGCGCAGCTTCTGATCTTCCTGCCAGGTTGCATACAGGCCGACGTTAAAGCCGTCCACTTTGCCCTGCGCATCACGCACGTTGTGTTTTGCATCAGAGTGGGTTTTCGCCTGACCGGCCCCGAACATGCCGCCCACACGCAGAATACCGTTGTCCATAGGCTTGCTCATAAAGTCGCTGCCTACCTGAAGCACGGTGGTGGTGGTGTCATAGCTGACTTTGTCGCCGCCTGCATTGTTTTCATGGTAGCGACCTTTGACGTACATCCAGGTGTTGAGGTCTTCTTCATTACGGAAGGTGATCTGATCGCGATCGTCACGCTTGTGCAGGAACATGCTCTGCGCGGCAAGGTAGTTGCCTAAGTAAGCGCCAACCTCCGGAGCCATGACCTCAGGACCGCTGTTGCTGCCGTTGTCGGTGTTACCGCCGTTGTCGGTGTTACCGCCGTTGTCAGTGTTACCGCCGTTGTCGGTGTTACCGCCATTGTCAGTGTTACCGCCATTGTCGGTGTTACCGCCGTTGTCGGTGTTATCACCGTTGTCGGTGTTATCGCCGTTGTCGGTGTTATCACCGTTGTCGGTGTTATCGCCATCATCGGTATTATCAGACGGTTCATCGGAAGGCGTGGCCTTTGACTCCAGGTACCAGTTGCCGTTGCTGTGCTGATAGAGATTATATTCCCACGCACCGGCAACCACCGGTTTGGCAAGGGTCAACTGGGCTTCGGAGCTGCCGCCAACGCTGACAATTTCCATGCCGTTAACGGTTTGCGCGCCCAGGCCGCCAATGTTGTTAACGCTGACGTCGGACTGGCCAAAGCTGCTGCCGGTAATGGTGAGATGATCGGTTGGCGAGTTGTCTTCACCCAGGGTACTGTTCATCACGATCTGACTGCCCGCAGAGCCGGTATAGTCGCCGTTAATGGTAAAATTATTGCCAACGCTGTTATTGGCGGCGCTGAGTAACAGTGTGCCACCGTTGGTGACGTTGCCGTTGACCGTATCGATACCTGAAACGCTCAGCGTATCGTTACCCTGAATCGCATTCCATGCTGCCAGCGTACCACCCGTGAGGATGTTGATATTGTCGTTTACTTCGCCAGCAGTGGCAAACTGAGCGCCATTTTCGACAGTAATCGTCGCGTTGCTACTCTTTGTACCAAGCGTTGAACCAACAGCGACAAGCGTGGTGCCGCTATGCAGAACGGTATCACCCGTGTAGGTGTTTTTGCCGGTTAGCGTCAGGGTGTTGGAATCCACTTTTTCAACAGTGCCGCTACCGGTAATGCCGGTGGTGAACGCCGTATTACTGCCCTGATTAAAAATAAGGGTGCCGTTGTTGGTCAGTCCACCGCTCAGCGTCGCGGTTTTCGTGCCATCACCCAGCTGGAGAGAAGCATCTTTGGCAACGAGAGTCGTACCTGCATTAGACACATTCCCCGACAGGATTAAATCACCGCTGTTAACCAGCAGCGAATTGCCAGAACCGATAATGTCGATATTCCCTGAGAGCGCCCAGCTTTCGCCGTCCATTTCTAAAGAAGCAAAGCCATCGCCTTCCGATAAGCCAACAAAATTGCTGTCTTCTGTGCCGGTTCCTGCCAGAGTGAGCGTATTTCCTTTAGAGACGCTAGAAATGACGTCGCCTTTCAGTGACGAGCCTGTATCAAGTACCAACGTATTATTTTTGCTGCTGGCAAACGTAATCGCCGTATCGCCACCGCCAATCGAGCCCTTGTTAGTGATATCAACTTTCGCCGTATCCGTTACGTTGATGCCGTTCTGAAGGCCCTGAACGGTACCCGTGTTGATGATTTTCGAATTGCCATCGCTCAGGATAATACCGTTGTCACTCGTGCCGGTGATTGTACCGCTGTTATCTATACCGGCCCCTGTTTGAGCGCTGATACCGTTCTTACCTTTTATCACTCCCGATGACGTATTGGAAATATTTATTGCAGAGGAAGATTCACTGACAAAGATCCCATTTTCAGCGCCGGAAATATTTCCCTCATTATTTAAGTCACCCAGCATTGACTGGATGTTAATAGCGTTGCCTGTTTTAGATGTAATATTTGCGTTGAGATCATTATTAATAATGACGCGCTGCGCGCCAGTATTAATCTCTAGCCCGTTTGCCGTTCCAGAAATATTTCCCTGATTGGTGGCCGTTTTTACGTTAAACCCTGTTACGGAGACGGCCGCCTCATTCCCGGAAGAGGTGATCGTAACGTCTTTACTTATGACGTATTCAGTGTCGGCGGAGAAATCTTGCGGCACGGAGGTGGACTGGTCAATCGTACCGGAAAAGGCTACGGCGGGCGTGAATATCAACAAGGCAGGAAACAGATTGCCCAGCGTTCTGGTTGTTTTATTGAGTCTGAAATAATTGTTGCTCATGTACACATCCATTTGAATAAGAAGGGCGCGATATAACGCATTAAAATAACGTTTATATGCGAAGTAAAAGAATGAGCTCGCGACAAAGAGCATAAAATTATTATTTTTTCAATGTGTTATGTATAGATCGATTTATTAAAAAATTATTTTAGATTTTCTTAAAATATCTCATCTTTATATGGATTAACGGGAGGAATTCATGTCATGGATCTTTTGCGAAGATAAAAACGTCCTGCGAATGATGATTACCAATAGCTGCGCTTTCCTTTTCATGGCCTCTACGCCCCTTTCACCGGGCGGGTTAACTGTCTACACTCACTGCTACAAGAAGAGAAGAAGACAGGCCATTTGATGATACTCATTATTTACGCGCACCCTTATCCGCAGCACTCGCATGCGAATAAGCGGATGCTTGAGCAGGTAAGGACGCTTGATAACGTAGAGATTCGTTCTCTCTATCAACTTTATCCCGATTTCAACATCGATATCGCCGCTGAACAGGAGGCGCTTTCCCGTGCCGATCTGATCGTCTGGCAGCATCCCATGCATTGGTACAGCACGCCCCCACTGCTGAAGCTGTGGATTGATAAGGTCTTCTCCCACGGCTGGGCGTATGGCCACAATGGTCATGCGCTAAAAGGGAAAAGCCTGATGTGGGCGGTTACCACGGGCGGAGGAGAAAGCCACTTTGATATTGGTTCCTTCCCGGGTTTTGAGGTCCTGGCACAGCCGCTGCAGGCGACCGCGCTCTACTGCGGCCTGAACTGGCTCCCGCCTTTTGCGATGCACTGCACTTTTGTCTGCGATGACGAAACGCTGCAGGCGCAGGCTCGCCATTATAAACAACGCTTACTTGAGTGGCAGGAGGCGCACCATGGATAGCCATACGCTGATACAGGCGCTGATATACCTTGGCGCAGCGGCGCTGATTGTGCCCGTGGCGGTACGCCTGGGGCTGGGCTCTGTTCTCGGCTACCTGATTGCGGGCTGCGTTATTGGACCGTGGGGCTTTCGACTGGTGACGGATGCAGAGGCGATCCTTCATTTCGCTGAAATTGGCGTTGTGCTGATGCTCTTTGTGATTGGTCTGGAGCTCGATCCGCAGCGCCTGTGGAAGCTTCGCGCCTCTGTATTTGGCGGCGGGGCGCTGCAGATGGTGGCCTGTGGCCTGCTGCTGGGTGGGTTCTGCATCCTTCTGGGCATGGACTGGAAAGTGGCAGAGCTTATCGGCATGACGCTGGCGCTCTCCTCGACCGCCATTGCCATGCAGGCCATGAACGAGCGCAATCTGACGGTCTCGCAGATGGGACGCAGCGCGTTCTCGGTGCTGCTGTTCCAGGACATTGCCGCTATCCCGCTGGTGGCGATGATCCCGCTGCTGGCGGCCAGCGGTTCCTCCACGACGCTGGGGGCGTTCGCGCTGTCGGCATTAAAAGTCGTGGGGGCGCTGGCGCTGGTGGTGCTGCTTGGTCGCTACGTCACCCGTCCGCTGCTGCGGTTCGTGGCCCGCTCGGGCCTTCGCGAAGTGTTCAGCGCCGTGGCGCTCTTCCTGGTGTTTGGTTTCGGTCTGCTGCTGGAGGAAGCTGGCCTGTCGATGGCGATGGGGGCCTTCCTGGCCGGCGTTCTGCTGGCGAGTTCCGAATACCGTCACGCGCTGGAAAGCGATATCGAGCCGTTCAAAGGCTTGCTGCTGGGGCTGTTTTTCATCGGCGTAGGGATGTCCGTCGACTTCGGCACGCTGGTGACGCACCCGCTGCGGATCGTCGTCCTGCTGGTTGGCTTCCTGATCATTAAAATGGCGATGCTGTGGCTGATTGCGCGTCCGCTGAAGGTGCCGAATAAGCAGCGCAGCTGGTTTGCGGTTCTGCTGGGGCAGGGGAGTGAATTTGCGTTCGTGGTCTTTGGCGCGGCGCAGATGGCAAACGTCCTCGATCCCGAGTGGGCAAAAGCGCTGACGCTGGCAGTCGCACTGTCGATGGCCGCGACGCCCGTTCTGCTGGTGGTGCTGACGCGTCTGGAAAAATCGGGTAGCGATCAGGAGCGCGAAGCCGATGAGATTGACGAGGAGCAGCCTCGCGTCATCATTGCCGGATTTGGCCGCTACGGGCAGATCGTTGGCCGTCTGTTGCTGTCCAGCGGGGTGAAAATGGTTATCCTCGATCACGACCCCGACCATGTCGATACCCTGCGTAAATTTGATATGAAGGTGTTTTACGGCGATGCAACGCGCGTCGATCTATTGGAATCCGCCGGGGCGGCGAAAGCGGAGGTATTGATTAACGCGATTGACGATCCGGAGACCAGCCTGCAGATGGTGGAAATGGCGAAAGAGCATTTTCCGGATCTGACCATCATTTCCCGCGCGCGCGATGTTGATCATTATATCCGCCTCAGGCAGGCGGGCGTCGCAGCCCCCGAGCGTGAAACGTTTGAAGGCGCGCTGAAGTCTGGCCGCATGGCGCTGGAAAACCTGGGGCTCGGCGCGTATGAAGCCCGCGAACGGGCGGATCTGTTCCGTCGCTTTAATACCGAAATGGTTGAAGAGATGGCGGCGATGGCGGGCAGTACGGCCACGGAGCGTGCGGCAGTGTTTAAACGCACCAGCGCCATGCTGACGGAAATCATCAATGAGGATCGCAATCACCTGTCGCTGATCCAGCGTCACGGCTGGCAGGGCACGGAAGAGGGCAAGCATACCGGCGATCCGGCTGACGAACCGGAGAGTAAACCTTCCGCGTGAAGTGGAGTTGCCAGCAATATTAAAAAATTTCTGTATCTTTACTCTGCCGCCAGTCGACGAAAGATTAAGCTTTCCGTATAGTGGCGGCAATTTTTTGCATCCGGGAAATTTTCAATGATCAGTCTGATTGCAGCGCTGGCGGTGGACCGCGTTATCGGTATGGAAAATGCCATGCCGTGGAACCTGCCTGCCGATCTCGCATGGTTTAAACGTACTACGTTAAACAAGCCGGTAGTGATGGGCCGCCTGACCTGGGAGTCGATTGGTCGTCCATTGCCGGGCCGTAAAAATATCGTTATCAGTAGCCAGCCGGGTACTGACGATCGCGTCGAATGGGTAAAATCCGTCGACGAGGCGATTGCTGCATGCGGCAATGCCGAAGAGATCATGGTGATTGGCGGCGGGCGCGTGTACGAACAGTTCCTGCCTAAAGCGCAGAAGCTGTATCTGACCCATATTGATGCGGAAGTGGAAGGGGATACCCATTTCCCGGACTACGATCCGGACGAGTGGGAATCGGTATTTAGCGAATTCCACGATGCGGATGCACAGAACTCTCACAGCTACTGCTTCGAGATCCTGGAACGTCGTTAAGTGATTTGCCCTCTCCCGCCCGGGAGAGGGCATGATTCAGGAGGCGACGGCCTCACTTTCCCCTAAGTCCAGCTGTCGGTTGGACGGCTGAACAAAGTAAGCTTTATCTTCCCAGCGTAAACAGGTTAGCTCTCCGCCCCAGCAGCATCCGGTATCCAGACCGTAAATCCCGTCCGGCGTCCCTTTTCCTTCCAGTGCAGCCCAGTGACCAAATACCACGCTGTACTCACTTGTCACCGGTCCCGGAATGGCAAACCACGGTTTGAGCGGGGCCGGCGCGCTTTCCGGCGTCTCTTTGGAATACATGTCCAGCTGTCCGTTCGGGAAGCAGAAACGCATGCGGGTGAAGGCGTTAGTAATAAAGCGCAGACGGGCCAGACCGCTGAGATCCTCGCTCCAGTGGTTCGGCATGTCGCCGTACATGGCATCGAGGAAGAAAGGATACGAGTCGCTTGCCAGCACCGCCTCAACGTCACGCGCACAGGTTTTCGCCGTTTCAAGATCCCATTGTGGCGTGATCCCGGCATGCGCCATGACCAGCTTTTTCTCTTCGTCAACCTGCAGCAGGGGCTGACGGCGCAGCCAGTTAATCAGATCGTCCGCGTCCGGCGCATCCAGCAGCGGGGTGAGGCGATCTTTAGGTTTATTGCGGCTGATCCCGGCGAACACTGCCAGCAGATGCAGATCGTGATTGCCCAGCACCATGCGCACGCTGTCGCCCAGTGATTTGACGAAACGTAATACCTCAAGCGAGCCGGGGCCACGTGCGACTAAATCGCCCGTCAGCCAGAGCGTGTCCTGTTCTGGCGTAAAGTCGACCTGTTTTAATAATGCGATCAGTTCATCGTAGCAACCGTGAACGTCGCCAATCAGATATGTAGACATTAGATTAATGAATAAGTGTGGTTACGGCGAGACGGAACACGGGAATGGCAACGCGGAAGCCATTGCCATCGACATCGACCATTTCATAATGGCCTTGCATGGTACCCATCGGCGTTTCAATCACCGCGCCGCTGGTGTACTGGTACTCTTCGCCAGGGGCGATGTGGGGCTGTTCACCGACCACACCTTCCCCCTGAACTTCGATTTCGCGGCCATTGCCGTTGGTGATAAGCCAGTAGCGTCCGCGCAGTTGCACGGGCGTCCGCCCCAGGTTGCGAATGGTCACGGTGTAAGCAAAGACAAAGCGTTCTTCGTCCGGCGAGGACTGTGATTCAACATAGACACTTTGTACATGGACACATACGCGGGGCGAATCAATCATGGCTTAACTCTCCTTCGGCGGCGCATTTTCGCTGATGTAATTAGCCAGCTTGCAGTACTGCTCTACGGAAATGTTCTCCGCACGCATTGCCGGGTCGATCCCCAGTTCAGCTAATACCTCAACGGTGAATGAATTGCTGAGGCTGTTACGGATCGTTTTACGACGCTGGTTAAAGGCTTCAGTGGTAATGCGGCTCAGTACACGCAGATCTTTAACCGGGTACGGTTTCGTTTTGTGCGGCACAAGGCGCACAACCGCTGAATCCACTTTCGGTGGCGGTGTGAACGCTGACGGCGGTACTTCGAGTACCGGGATCACGTTGCAGTAATATTGTGCCATCACGCTTAAACGACCATACGCTTTACTGTTCGGGCCTGCAACCAGACGGTTAACCACCTCTTTTTGCAACATGAAGTGCATATCGGCAATGGCATCAGTATAGCTAAAGAGGTGGAACATGAGCGGCGTGGAGATGTTATACGGCAGGTTGCCGAATACGCGCAGCGGCTGACCCATTTTTTCCGACAGTTCGCCGAAGTTCATGGTCATGGCGTCCTGCTGATAGATAGTCAGCTTCGGCCCGAGGAACGGGTGCGTTTGCAGGCGTGCGGCCAGATCGCGGTCCAGTTCGATGACGGTCAGTTCGTCGAGGCGTTCGCCTACCGGTTCGGTCAGTGCGGCAAGGCCCGGGCCGATTTCGACCATCGCCTGGCCTTTTTGTGGATTAATAGCCGAGACAATGCTTTCGATCACGAACTGATCGTTAAGGAAGTTTTGCCCGAAACGTTTACGGGCTAAATGGCCCTGATGGACTCGATTAGTCATTGAGTATTAACAATCATTTTGATGGCGAGATTAAGCGCCGTAATAAAACTGCCGACATCCGCTTTCCCCTGGCCTGCCAGATCCAGCGCAGTACCGTGGTCAACGGACGTTCGAATAAAGGGTAAACCGAGGGTGATATTCACCCCGCGGCCAAAGCCCTGGTATTTTAGCACGGGCAGGCCCTGATCGTGGTACATCGCGAGCACGGCGTCGGCATTATCCAGGTATTTCGGCTGGAAAAGGGTATCAGCAGGCAGCGGACCGCTGAGGTTCATTCCCTTCGCCCGCATTTCGTTGAGTACCGGAATGATGGTGTCGATCTCTTCGGTGCCCATGTGCCCGCCTTCGCCCGCGTGCGGATTCAGGCCGCAAACCAGCACATGCGGCTGCGGGATCCCAAATTTTGTCTGCAGATCGTGATGCAAAATCCCGATGATCTCGCGCAGGAGATCGGGGGTGATCGCATCCGGAATCGCTTTGATCGGCAGATGGGTGGTCACCAGGGCAACGCGCATCGCTTCGGTCGCCAGCATCATCACCACTTTCGGACTGTGCGATCGCTCTTCGAAGAACTCCGTATGCCCGGTAAACGGTATGCCCGCTTCGTTGATCACGCCTTTGTGGACGGGGCCGGTAATCAGGGCGGCAAATTCGCCCTTCAGGCAACCGTCGCAGGCGCGCGCAAGGGTTTCAACCACATAGTGGCCGTTTTCCGTGCTGAGCTGGCCAGGAATGACCGGCGTACGAAGGGGAACAGAAAGAAGGGTGAGGGTACCGGCTTGCTGCGGTGCAGGCTGTTGGCCTTCAACGTAAGGGATGAGCGTTAAAGGCAGACCGAGCAGCGTTGCCCGGTCCTGTAACAGTGTTGCATCCGCGCAGACAACCAGTTCTACTGGCCAGCTGCGCTGGGCGAGCTGGACAACGAGGTCAGGCCCAATCCCGGCGGGTTCGCCGGGCGTGATAACAACACGATGCTGTTTCATTAGTTGCTCAGCACTTTCACGTAAGCACTGGCGCGTTGTTCCTGCATCCAGGTGGCTGCTTCTTCAGAGAACTTACGGTTAAACAGCATACGGTAGGCTCTGTCTTTCTGCGCCGCATCCGTTTTATCAACGTTACGGGTGTCCATCAGCTCGATCAGATGCCAGCCAAACGAAGAGTGGACCGGCGAGCTAATCTGGCCTTTGTTCAGCTTCATCAGCGCGTCACGGAAGGCAGGATCGTAGATATCCGCTGCCGCCCAGCCCAGATCGCCGCCCTGGTTAGCAGAGCCAGGATCCTGCGAGAACTCTTTTGCTGCTTTCGCAAACGAGGTTTTACCGCTCTTAATGTCTGCTGCAATCTGTTCCAGCTTAGCACGCGCCTGATCGTCAGTCATGATTGGTGACGGTTTCAGCAGAATATGACGAGCGTGAACTTCGGTAACAGAGATATTTTGGCTCTGGCCGCGCAGATCGTTCACTTTCAGAATGTGGAAGCCCACGCCTGAACGGATTGGACCGACGATATCCCCTTTCTTCGCCGTGCTCAGGGCCTGGGCAAAGATGGATGGCAGCTCCTGAATACGTCCCCAGCCCATCTGGCCGCCTTTCAGCGCCTGCTGGTCTGCGGAATAGGTGATGGCCAGCTTGCCAAAGTCACCGCCGTTACGCGCCTGTTCGACAATGGAACGCGCCTGACTTTCTGCTTCCGCAGCCTGATCGGACGTTGGATTCTCTGGCAGTGGGATCAGAATGTGGCTCAGATTCAGCTCCGTGCTCGCATCGTTCTGGTTACCCACCTGTTTTGCCAGCGCCTCCACTTCCTGAGGCAGGATAGTGACGCGGCGACGCACTTCGTTGTTACGCACTTCCGAAATCAGCATCTCTTTACGGATCTGATTACGGTAGGTGGCGTAGCTGATGCCGTCATAGGCCAGACGGCTGCGCATCTGGTCTAAAGACATGTTGTTTTGTTTCGCGATGTTAGCGATCGCCTGATCGAGCTGCTCGTCAGTGACCTTCACACCCATTTTCTGCCCCATCTGCAGAACGATCTGATCCATGATCAGACGCTCCAGGATCTGGTGGCGCAGCGTGGCGTCATCCGGAAGCTGCTGACCCGCTTCGCCCGAATTGAGCTTCACCGATTTCATCAGACCGTCAACGTCACTTTCAAGCACGACGCCGTTGTTAACCACCGCGGCGACTTTATCAACAACCTGGGGGGCCGCGAAGCTGGTATTCGCAACCATAGCGACACCGAGCAGCAGCGTTTTCCAGTTCTTCATACTTTTTCCATTTCAATTAACCGCAAAGCGGATTACGTTGCAAATCAAGCACATTACAAGGAACTGCGGTAAGGCAGAATATTCGAGCGCAGCATTTTCTGCGTACCCAGACCGTAGTTGGAACTCAGGCCGCGTAACTCGAAGTTAAAGCCAATCACGTTATCGTATTTGCTTTGATTGTTTTCCCAGCCGTTAAGCTTACGTTCGTAACCGACACGCAGCGCGTAGCAGCATGAGTTATATTGCAGCCCCACCATCTGGTCAGCAGCTTTATTCGCGTTAGTGTCAAAGTAGTAAGCGCCTACGATTGACCAACGGTCGGCGATGGGCCAACTCGCTGCCGCACCGACCTGAGAAATACCATCCGAATATTGTGGCGATTTCCAGTAGTTGATGCTGTTCTGATCATTGCTTTTCGGTAGCGTTGCCTGAATATATTCTGGGCTAGCGTAACGATAGCTTACCTGAATCATACGATCTTCATCGCGACGATACTCTATGGCTGCACTACTGTTAGCAACGTTGTCGAGACGCGTGTCATACTGCACACCGCCACGCAGGCCCCAACGGTCAGTCATACGCCAGTAGGTATCTCCCGCCCACACTATCGATCCCGTTTTGTTGTCTTTCTCCCACTGAATATTGTCATCGCCCGTGCGAGACTCTGTGAAGTAGTAGATTTGACCCACAGAAACGTTAAAACGTTCAACGGCGGCATCATCATAAACACGTGTTGTGACGCCGGTCGTTAACTGGTTCGCTGAGGCGATGCGGTCCAGACCGCCGTAAGTACGGTCGCGGAACAGGCCACTGTAGTCGGACTGCAGTAAAGAGGAGTCGTAGTTTTGAATGTTGCTCTGATCGCGGTATGGCACGTACAAATACTGCATACGCGGTTCAAGCGTCTGGGTATACCCATCCGCCAGCAGGGCCATATCACGCTCGAAGATCAGCTTGCCGTCCATTTTAAACTGCGGGAGCGTTCGGTTAACCGACTCTTCCAGATGTGCACTGTTCGTTGCGTTGTAATTATCGAGATTTTTTTGCTGATAGTGCGTCGCCATCAGCTTGGCTTCGGTATTCAGACTTGCCCAGTCGTTAGACCATGGCAGATTGATCGTCGGCTCAAGGTGAACACGCGTGGCTTCAGGCATGTCCGAATCCGTGTTCACGAAATGCACCGCCTGAGCGTAAACCCGGGTGTCGAATGGACCTACATCATTCTGGTACCAGTTGACGTCCAGCTGTGGCTCAGCGCCATAGGTAGGCGTGGACTGGTCAGAAAACACCTGAAATTTCTTGGTCGAGACGGTTGCATCAAAGTTCTGCACCGCATAGCCTACGCTGAATTTCTGCGTGGCATAGCCATCGGTACTCGAGCCGTATTTGGACGAGAAGTCATTAAAATAAGCCGAATCGCTGACTTTGGTGTAGTCAACATTAAAGCGCCACACCTGATCCATCACCCCGGAATGCTGCCAGTAGTACAGCCAACGGTGACGGTTATCACCCGAGACGTTTCTGGCGTCGTCCTTGTAAACGTTATCCGACGGCAGATAATCCAGCTCCATCAGACCCGCACCGGCGTGGGTCAGATAGCGGAATTCGTTCTCCCACATGACGTTGCCGCGCTTGTGGATATAGTGCGGCGTGATCGTCGCATCCATGTTGGGCGCGATATTCCAGTAATACGGCAGGTAGAACTCAAAGTAGTTCGTGGTGCTGTATTTGGCATTTGGGATCAGGAAACCGGAGCGACGTTTGTCACCCACGGGAAGCTGCAAATAAGGGCTGTAGAATATGGGGACCGGACCCACTTTGAAGCGGGCATTCCAGATCTCAGCGACCTGCTCTTCGCGGTCATGGATAACCTCGCTCCCGACCACGCTCCAGGTATTTGAACCCGGCAGACACGACGTAAACGTGCCATTTTCCAGGATGGTATAGCGGTTTTCACCGCGCTGTTTCATCAGGTCTGCGTCACCGCGCCCCTGGCGACCCACCATCTGGTAATCACCTTTCCAGACGTTAGTGTCTTTGGTATTCAGGTTTGACCATGCTTTCGGACCTTTCAGGATGACCTGATTGTCGTCATAGTGCACATTACCCAGCGCATCCACCGTGCGTACCGGTTCGGCCGCGCCTTCCGGCTGCTTCTGGTGCAACTGCACTTCATCTGCCTGCAGGCGGCTATTGCCCTGATTAATATCGACATTGCCTGTAAACGTGGCATTGTCAGGGTAAGTCCCTTTTGAACTGTCGGCAGTAATGGTTACCGGCAAGCTATTGGTATCGCCACTCACCAGTGGGCGATTATAACTTGGGACGCCAAGCATACACTGCGAGGCGAGATCGGCCGCCAGCCCCTGTTGACTGTACAGGGCGGTGCCAATCATTGTGGCCAGGAGGGTGGGGATACGTTTTTTCATACGTTGTATTTTATTGTTCCGTCATCAGTGGCTACGGCTTACAAACGCTCAGAGACTATCTTACTCATCTGCGCAGTACCAGCGTTAATCCTGCCCGTTTGCGTGCCAGAGTGTTAGGCTCGCTATCGAATGACGAGTATGATAAAGCAAATTATAGGCGATGTCCTTCAATTGACCGTGACTTGAACACAGTGATGATGACGTTGCGTCGGCCAGGAATATGACTATCCGGGGAGTATATGCAGTATTGGGGTAAAATAATCGGCGTTGCGTTCGCCATCATCATGGGTGCCGGGTTCTGGGGAATAGTGCTGGGGCTTATTATTGGCCATATGTTTGATAAGGCGCGCAGCCGCAAAATGGCCTGGTTTGCCAATCAGCGCGAGCGTCAGTCACTCTTTTTCTCCACCACTTTTGAGGTGATGGGGCATTTAACCAAATCCAAAGGCCGCGTTACGGAAGCAGATATTCAGATTGCCAGCGTCTTTATGGACCGCATGAATCTGCACGGTGACTCCCGCCTGGAGGCGCAAAATGCGTTTCGCATCGGGAAATCCGATAACTATCCGCTTCGCGAAAAAATGCGTCAGTTCCGCAGCATCTGCTTCGGCCGTTTTGATTTAATTCGGATGTTTCTGGAAATTCAGATTCAGGCGGCCTTCGCCGACGGCTCGCTTCATCCTAACGAGCGCGATGTTTTATACGTGATTGCGGAAGAGCTGGGCATCTCCCGTATGCAGTTCGACCAGTTCCTGCGCATGATGCAGGGCGGGGCGCAGTTTGGCGGCGGCTATCACCAGCAGTCATCTGGCGGTGCCTGGCAGCAGGCGCAGCGTGGTCCGACGCTGGAAGATGCCTGTAACGTACTTGGCGTAAAGCCTTCTGACGATCAGACCACGATCAAACGTGCCTATCGTAAGCTGATGAGCGAGCACCATCCGGACAAGCTGGTCGCGAAAGGCTTACCGCCGGAAATGATGGAGATGGCGAAGCAAAAGGCGCAGGAAATTCAGAAAGCGTACGAACTGATTAAAGAGAAGAAAGGCTTTAAATAAGCCCCTCTGTGGAATGAAGAAGGGCCTGGCAGGATGAACTGCCAGGCCCTTTCTACGTGATTACCAGCTGTAGCGTACGTTCAGACTGCCGTTTACATCGCTGTAATCATTATCACCTTTCTGTCCGGACACCTGGGCGATAACGCTCCATTGCTTGTTCACATTCGCCTGAACACCCGCTTTCAGCTCCGCACGATCGGCAGGAATATCCTGTTTGATCTGTGTGTCACCAAAGTTAACTGCCGTTTCTTCAGAGGTATGCAGCCAGTTGACCTCCGCAAACGGCTGGATAACCGCGTCGTTCGCCTTATTCATCTTGCTGTCAACTCGCAGACCTAAACGGGTGGTCCAGCTGTCACCGTTTTGCCCATCAATCGTTGTGCCGCTGCTGTCTTTGATGTCATCGGCACGGTAATCCTGCCAGATGATCTGTGCCTGCGGTGTGAGGCTCAGCGTGTTGTCGCCGAGTGCGACATCGTAGCGATAGCCCGTTTCCAGCGAAACGGCGTTGGCGTTTGAATCGTAATCCGTTGAGCCAACGTCACCGTTATCTACGCTGTTGTGGTACATCCCGTACTGATACCAGCTGTCGACATAAAAACCCTGATGCTGTCGGGCATCGGCAAACCAGGTGGCATAGACGCCGAGGTTATAGCCATCGACTTTACCGTCAGCGCTAAAGCGGCTGCCGTCAGCACCTCTATTGCCTGTGCTGTCGCTGCTGGCGTTCATATAGCTACCCATAATCCCGACCACCAGGCTTTGTTCGCCGTTGTTCCAGGCTGCAACATCGCCCCCCATCTGGAACTGGGAGTAGTTGCTGTCGATATCAATATTGCTCTCTGCCGCAGTGGACTGGTTCTTACCTGCTTTGAAACGCGCCCATGTCGTGCCGTTTTGCGATTTGAACTGGCTGCCTTCTCGGTCTGAGAGGGTCTGCATCTGCAGATCGCGAGCCAGCCACTGGTTGCTAAGGTATGAACCGATATCAGCACGATACTGAGGCGTTACGTCGCCACCCTCACCCGTGGCCTGGGAACGGAGATACCAGTTCCCTGAGTCCTGATACAGACGGTATTCGTAGGCGTTGATTTGGACCTGGTTACCCTGAACAAAGGTACCGTTTGATTCACCGCCGACCTTAATCACTTCAATTCCGTTTTGGGTCAGGGCCCCCTGACCGCCTGCGTTGTTAATGTACAGGGTAGTGTTACCGGACGTATTCCCCGTAATGTTAAGCATATCGGTTGGCGACGTGTCGTCGCCTAACTGCGTATTCAGCGTCAGAGACCCCTGGTTACCGGTATAATCGCCGTTTACGATCAGTGTGTTACCGGTCGTTGTGCCGTCGGTACCTTCGATATTGCCGCTGATAATGCTGCCTGCGTTGCTCAGGTCACCATTGATCGTAAGCGTGTCGTTGAATTGAATGGTGCCCTTGCTGTTAACATTGCCGTTCACCACGCCGTTGTCGCCACCAAACGTCGCGCCTGCCGCGACATTCACGGCCTGATCGCTGTTTTGTACGCCGATAACGCCGGCCTCGCCCAGCCAGAGCGTGCCCTGGTTAACATCTGTTGTGCCGCTGTAACTGTTTGCGGCATTCAGAATCAGCGTACCTTGCCCCTCTTTGGTGAGTGATTTACCGTCCCATCCCGTCGTGGCGTTAGCATTTTGATCGACAAGCGCCGTGCTCAGCGTAAAGCTGCCGTCAGCATTGTTCAGGGTGAATGTACCGTGAGCCGCCGTTGGCGTTGGGTTCTGGCTGGCATACCAGGCTAATGACGGCGTCAGGACGTAATTCGTCACGTCGGCGGGGTCAACGGCGCCGCTGAAGGTGATGAAGTCAACGGATCCTGATGCCATACCCGCGACGGTGAAGTGGGTAAAATTGCCATTGATTGCATTTTCAGCGTCAATCACCGTGAAGGTGCTATCCGCTGAAAGCGTGCTGGCACCACCGTAACCCGTAATATTCAGCGTGCCATTCAGCGTTGCATTCTGAGCGATAACAGGGGCACTTGTCGCGTTTGCATCGAGGTAGACATCAGTTTGGCTGTTATCCTGAAGGATGAGATTACCGACATTGAGCGTACCGGCACTGCCGTTTTCATCGCCGAGCGTGATGCGCCCGTTACTGGAAAGATTACCGACGCTGGAATCGCCGGTAAGCAGCCACTGGCTGTTTTCATCCAGATTCATGCTGACATTATCACCGCTGGCCTTAACGGCGCCGGACAGCTTGCTGTTTTGAGCGCTCAGGGTGACTGCATCGGCGGTATTGGCCACGGTGAGCAGATTGTCTGCATTCATCGTTTGCACATTCTTCACGCTAATATCGGCAGATCCTGAATCCACGGCAAAAGCACTTCCTCCGGATGCGGTTGCCGTAATGCTTCCGCCGTCAATTGTGGCGGCATTTTTTCCACCGCTGAACGAGAAGACGGCATTGCTACCGGAAATATTACTGTTAGCGATGGCGGCATTGCTGGCGTTTTGCAAGATGATGGCTACAGACTGTTCACTGGTAATCGTGGTGCCGGTTGCATCAAATTCCCCGCCGTTATTGATAACCACCGCCCGTGAATTTTCCCCGGTCGTGATAACAGAACCGTTATTCAGCACGACAGCGCTGGTTGCTTTACTGGAGGATATCGCGTCAGAATTCTGTCCATGCGTGGCAATTTGCGTATCCGAGAGCGCTGCTCGGCCGAAATTGGATAAACCGATAGACTTTTCACCGTAAGTATCAATTTTTGATGAGTCTAAGGTGAACGTTTGGGTGTAATTCTGAATCCCGTAGCTCTCGCTACCGGTTGTACTAATGGTGACCCCGGTGCCGGTCATTTCGCCATTGTTAAATATGCCCGCATTACCAAAATCACCAGTGGTTTTTATAGTAACGTTAGCTAATGTGACCGTTCCTTGTTGGTTAACGAGCCCCCTGGCCATGCCATACCCAGATGTAGTAATGGTGGTGTTGGGATCGTCTAGCGTGACTTTCGCGCCATTGAAAACGTAAAGGCCCATCGCTGAGTCTCCGCTAGTCGATATTGTCAGCGCGCCACTATCGTTAACAACGACATCGGAACCCTGGGCTGTTACCGCTGCGGTAACATTCTCTGTGGTTGAGTATTCGCCGCTGATCTCGTTATCACCTGGGACAGCCTCAAACGTCCTGTCAGTCGCGAGTGCCGAACCCGCAATGCCGGATAAAATAAAGGTCGCGATAGCCCCTCCAGCGCGAACGCGTGAGCGGGTTTTGCTGTCTCCACGGGAAAACTCAGAGGCAACAATATACATATTTCTGGCGTAATTCCAGATGATGTTGTAAGTCCTGTTCATATACGTCCTTGTAAATTGATGAGTCGATTGTTTCTGAATGTTTTTGGCTAGCGAAATGACCTGGCCTGGGAGGCAGTGGGATTAGTATTTCCTTATTTTTTAGGTGGATTTTTAACAATGACCGACGTTAATTCAATTTACTATTTTTTAATATGTATTTTAGTTTTTTTAAATAAATGAGAGAGGCGTTATTATAAGAAATAACTTTTGTGAATATTATTTGTGGTGGTTTTATTATTGGTGTGAAATATATGGATTTTGAATATTTGTTATCAGGCGCGTGCCCGATAACAAATATTTATTGAGCGTGGATTAGAAGTCCACCGGAGCTTTAAACGTCATCGCATTACCGAAGGCAGGATGGGTGATGGTGAGCGTCTGCGCGTGCAGCTGCAGACGTGGCGCTAAGGTCAGTGCTTCAGGCGGCGCGTAAAACCGGTCGCCCAGAATCGGATGACCCAGGGCAAGCATATGCACGCGCAGCTGGTGTGAGCGTCCGGTAATCGGTTTAAGCAGGACGCGCGCGGTATTATCCGGCGCGTACTCCAGCACTTCATACTCGGTCTGCGCGGCCTTGCCGGTTTCGTAGCACACCTTCTGCTTTGGCCGGTTCGGCCAGTCGCAGATCAGCGGTAAATCCACCAGCCCTTCCGCCTGCGCGGGGTGACCCCAGACGCGGGCGACATACTGCTTTTTCGGCTCGCGCTCGCGGAACTGGCGCTTCAGCTCGCGTTCCGCCGCCTTATTCAGCGCCACCACAATCACGCCGCTGGTCGCCATGTCCAGGCGATGGACAGACTCCGCCTGAGGATAATCGCGCTGAATGCGCGTCATCACGCTGTCTTTGTGCTCATCCAGACGCCCCGGCACGGACAACAGCCCGCTGGGCTTGTTGACCACCATAATGTGTTCATCCTGATACAGAATGACCAGCCAGGGATCCTGCGGCGGATTGTACGGCTCCATCACCATCTTGCGCTCCGGTTACTGATGCGTCACAACGATAAGACGCAGGGCATCCAGACGCCAGCTAGCCTGGTTGAGGCTTTCCAGCACCTGCTGACGGTTGCTTTCAATCGCCGCCAGCTCGTCGTCACGGATGTTAGGGTTCACGGCCTTCAACGCTTCCAGACGCGACAGCTCCGCAGACAGTTTCTCGTCGGCTTCCGCGCGTGCGGCATCAATCAGCGCTCTCGCCGCTTTCTCAATCTGGGTTTCGCCCTGCTGCAGAATAGCGTGCACGTCCTGCTGGACCGCGTTAACCAGCTTGCTGCCGGTATGGCGGTTCACCGCGCTCAGCTGTCGGTTGAAGCTTTCGAACTCGACCTGTCCGGCCAGGTTCGTGCCGTTTTTATCCAGCAGCAGACGGACCGGCGTCGGCGGCAGGAAGCGGTTGAGCTGCAGTTGCTTCGGCGCCTGTGCTTCCACAACGTAAATCAGCTCCAGCAGCAGCGTCCCCACCGGCAGCGCCTTGTTTTTTAACAGGGAGATCGTGCTGCTGCCGGTATCACCGGAGAGGATCAGATCCAGCCCGTTGCGGATCAGCGGGTGTTCCCAGGTGATGAACTGGGCATCTTCACGGGACAGCGCCACGTCACGCTCGAAGGTGATGGTACAGCCATCTTCCGGCAGGCCCGGGAAATCCGGTACCAGCATGTGATCGGACGGGGTCAGGACTATCAGGTTCTCACCACGATCGTCCTGGTTGATGCCGACGATATCGAACAGGTTCATCGAGAAGCTTATTAGGCTGGTGTCGTCATCCTGCTCTTCGATGCTCTCTGCCAGCGCCTGCGCTTTCTCGCCACCGTTGGAATGGATCTCCAGCAGGCGATCGCGACCCTGTTCCAGCTGGGCTTTCAGCGCGTCGTGCTTCTCACGACAGGACTTAATCAGATCGTCAAAGCCGTCGGTGTTTTCCGGCGCGGCCAGGTAGCCGATCAGATCGCCATGCACCTGATCGTAAATGGTGCGGCCCGTCGGGCAGGTATGTTCAAACGCATCCAGACCTTCGTGGAACCAGCGCACCAGCACGGACTGGGCCGTTTTTTCCAGATATGGCACGTGGATCTGAATATCATGGGCCTGACCGATACGGTCCAGACGGCCGATACGCTGCTCGAGCAGATCCGGGTTAAACGGCAGATCGAACATCACCAGGTTGCTGGCGAACTGGAAGTTACGGCCTTCGGAGCCGATTTCCGAGCACAGCAGAACCTGCGCGCCGCTGTCCTCTTCGCCAAACCACGCCGCGGCACGGTCGCGTTCAACGATGGACATGCCTTCGTGGAACACGGCGGCGCGAATACCTTCACGCTCGCGCAGAACCTGCTCCAGCTGCAGGGCGGTAGCCGCCTTGGCGCAGATCACCAGCACTTTCTGGGAGCGGTGTGCGGTCAGGTAGCCCATCAGCCACTCCACGCGCGGATCGAAGTTCCACCAGGTGCCGGTATCGCCTTCGAACTCCTGGTAGATTTGCTCCGGATAAAGCATGTCACGGGCGCGCTCTTCCTGCGTTTTGCGCGCGCCCATAATGCCGGAGACTTTAATCGCCGTCTGATACTGCGTCGGCAGCGGCAGTTTAATGGTGTGCAGCTCGCGTTTCGGGAACCCTTTCACGCCGTTACGGGTGTTACGGAACAGCACGCGGCTGGTGCCGTGGCGATCCATCAGCATGTCGATCAGCTCTTTGCGCGCGGATTCCGCGTTGTCGCTCTCGCTGTTCGCAGCCTGCAAAAGTGGCTCGATATCCTGCTCGCCGATCAGATCGCTCAGGGTGTTGAGTTCGTCATTAGAAAGACGCTTGCCCGCCAGCAGCAGGGCGACGGCATCCGCCACCGGACGGTAGTTATCCTGTTCTTCCACAAACTGCTCAAAATCGTGGAAACGGTTGGGATCAAGCAGGCGCAGACGGGCGAAGTGGCTTTCGAGACCCAGCTGTTCCGGCGTTGCGGTCAGCAGCAGGACGCCAGGCACGCGTTCGGCAAGCTGCTCGATAGCCATATATTCGCGGCTCGGCGCATCTTCGCTCCAGACCAGGTGGTGCGCTTCGTCGACCACCATCAGGTCCCATTCGGCATCGCACAGATGCTCAAGACGCTGCTTGCTGCGGCGCACGAAGTCCAGGGAGCAAATCACCAGCTGTTCGGTTTCAAACGGGTTGTCCGCATCGTGCTGCGCTTCGGCGTAGCGTTCGTCGTCGAACAGAGAGAAACGCAGGTTGAAGCGGCGCAGCATCTCAACCAGCCACTGGTGCTGCAGGGTTTCTGGCACCACGATCAGCACGCGCTCGGCGGCGCCGGAAAGCAGCTGTTGATGCAGGATCATACCCGCTTCAATGGTTTTACCCAGGCCCACTTCATCTGCCAGCAGCACGCGTGGCGCGTGGCGACGGCCCACGTCATGGGCGATGTTCAGCTGGTGGGGGATCAGGCTGGTGCGCTGGCCGCGCAGGCCGCTCCACGGCATGCGGTACTGTTCACTCTGGAACTTACGCGCGCGATAGCGCAGCGAGAAGCGATCCATACGGTCGATTTGCCCGGCAAACAGGCGGTCCTGCGGCTTGCTGAACACCAGCTTGCTGTCGAGCAGCACTTCGCGCAGGATGACATTGGCCTCGTCGGTGTCCAGGCGAGTGCCGATGTAGGCGAGCAGTCCATTCTCTTCTTTTACGTCTTCAATCTTGAGCTGCCAGCCGTCATGGCTGGTCACGGTGTCACCCGGATTAAACATCACGCGGGTTACAGGGGAGTCATTGCGAGCGTACAGGCGGTTTTCACCAGTGGCAGGGAAGAGGAGGGTAACCATGCGCGCATCAACGGCAACCACGGTTCCTAATCCAAGTTCGCTTTCTGTATCGCTGATCCAGCGTTGACCAAGTGTAAAAGGCATAGTTGTTCGGCTCTAATCTTTAATTGCAGGCAATAGTTCGACCACCGTCAAAAAAGACGGTCATCGAAAAATGGGTCCGGGAATGGAAAGGGCGCTATGGTACTGGATGGCAGCCATTTCGTCACGTGTCAAAATAGGCCAAGTTGCCCTGTAACCAGTGTAGCAAAGTCGTCGTCGATGAAGGGCAAAATTCCATCGGCAACCGGCTGAAGCTGACGCGTCAGATAGTGTTCGTAATCCAGAGGCGAGTGCTGATAATCCACCGGTTCCGGACCGTTTATCGTCCAGACGTATTTGATGGTGCCCCGGCTCTGATACTGCGGCGCGCGGCCGCGGCGGACGTTTTCTTCATCCGCGAGGCGCGCGGCGCGCACGTGCGGAGGAACGTTGCGCTGGTACTCCGCGAGCGGGCGACGCAGGCGTTTGCGATACACCAGCTGCGCGTCAAGCTCGCCCGCCATCAGGCTGGCTATCGTCTCGCGCACGTAGTCCTGATACGGTTCATTGCGAAACACCCGCAGATAGAGCGTTTGCTGGAACTGTTGCGCCAGCGGCGTCCAGTCGGTACGTACCGTCTCGAGCCCTTTAAACACCATCCGCTGTGCGTCGCCGTCCTGAATCAGCCCGGCGTAGCGCTTCTTGCTGCCCTGATCGGTACCGCGAATGGTGGGCATTAAAAAGCGGGCGAAATGGGTTTCAAATTCCAGCTCCAGCGCGCTGGTTAACCGCGCTTTCTGCAGATGTTCCTGCCACCAGTCGTTCACGAAGGCGACCAGCGCTTTGCCGATTTGCGCGGCGTCTTCTTCTGAATGCGCGCCCTTAAGCCACACAAAGGTGGAGTCGGTGTCACCGTAGATGACGTTATAGCCCCGGGATTCAATCAGCGCTTTGGTCTGACGCATGATCTCGTGCCCGCGCATGGTGATCGACGACGCCAGCCGCGGGTCGAAGAAGCGGCAGGCGCTTGTACCCAGCACGCCGTAGAAGGCGTTCATGATGATTTTCAGCGCCTGTGATAGTGGCTTGTTGCCGTGGCGCTTGGCCTCATCGCGGCCGTGCCAGATGTTTCCCACGATGTCGGGCAGGCAGTGTTTTTCCCGCGAGAAGCGTGCGCCGAGGAAGCCTTCGGTGCTGTGTTCATCATCTGGCTGGGCCAGGCCCTCAACCAGCCCGACGGGATCGATCAGGAAGGTGCGGATTATCGACGGGTAGAGGCTTTTGTAGTCCAGCACCAGAACGGAATCATACAATCCTGGCCGGGAATCCATGACGTAGCCGCCGGGGCTGGCCTGCGGCGGCACCTCCCCGAGGTTAGGGGCGACATATCCTGCCCGGTGCATTCGGGGAAAGTAGAGATGGCTAAAGGCGGCAACCGATCCACCATGCCTGTCGACCGCAAGGCCGTTCACCGTCGCGCGCTCCAGCAGGAAGGGCATAATTTCGGTTTTGTGGAAAATCTGCGTGACCAGCTCGCAATCTTTCAGGTTATAGGTGGCGAGCGCGGGCTTGTCTTCGTTAAAGCGTCGGTCGATCTCGTCCATTCTGTCCCAGGGGTTGTCGATGGATTTGCCTTCGCCAAGCAACTCCTGCGCCACCGCTTCGAGGGCGAATGATGAGAAGTTCCAGAAGGCGGACTTGAGCGCCTCGATGCCGTCGATAATCAGGCGACCGTTCGCCTGGGCGAAGAAAACGCCGTTCTTAAAACCGTGCTCGCGCCATTCCAGCTCGCTGTTGCCGCGCCCGAGCATCAGCGGGATGCGGTAACGCTCTGCGTGTTTTTGCAGCACGCGCAGGTCGAACTGCACCACGTTCCAGCCGATCAGGACGTCGGGATCGTAGTCGGCAAACCACTGGTTCAGCTTCTCCAGCAGCTGCGGGCGGCTGTTGACGTACTCAAGCCGGAAATCCAGCGCGGAGGCATCACCATTTGGCGGCCCGAGCATATAGACAACCCGATCGCCGCAGCCTTCAAGTCCTATGCAGTACAGTTCGCCGTGGCGGGTGGTTTCGATATCCAGGGAGACCCACTTCAGCGGAGGGCGGTAGTGCGGGTTCGGCTTCAGCCGCGCGTTAACGAGGCTGCCGTTGTGCGCGGTGCCGTCGACCCAGACGGGCGCGGTAATAAACCGCTCCATCAGAAAGCGCTCCGGTGGGCGGATGTCGGCTTCGTAGAGCGTCACGCCCGCTTCGCGGAGCAGTTTTTCATAGCGCATCAGCTGACGATGGGCGCGACAGTAGAGGCCATAAACCGGCTGACGGTGGAAATCTTTCAGCTCAAGCGGGGTAATGCGCCAGCCGTTTTCACCGCGCAGCAGCTGTTTCACTTTTTCGACGTGCGCTTCTGGAATAAACGCCACGGACTCCTGCGGCGGTAGCGTCACCTGCAGCGGGCCGTTGTCCGTTGCCAGCCAGAATTCAACCTCGGTGCCCTGAGGCGTATCCCGCCAGTGTCGGGTCAGTAAAAAGCCTTCTTGCGCCTGCGCCACGCCGTTATCCCAGAAAACAAAACCAGGCCTGATTATAGCCTGGTTGAGGTAGGTTTGCTGGGGTTTTATACAGTGCCTGTTTCGCCGGATGGCGCTACGCTTATCCGGCCTGCAGGTTCCGTAGGTCCGGTAAGCGCAGCGCCACCGGGCAAGGGGTTACTGCCCGTAGTAGGCCTTCGCGCCGTGCTTGCGCAGGTAATGCTTATCCAGCAGGGTTTGCTGCATATCCGGCAGCTGCGGCGCCAGCTGGCGACAGAAGATCCCCATATAGGCGATCTCTTCGAGCACGATGGCGTTATGCACCGCGTCCTCCGCGTTTTTCCCCCAGGCAAACGGGCCGTGGGAGTGCACCAGCACGCCGGGCATTTGCGCCGCGTCGATTCCCTGTTTTTCGAAGGTCTCAACGATCACGTTACCGGTTTCCCACTCGTACTCGCCGTTGATCTCCGCATCGGTCATCAAACGCGTGCAGGGAACGGTGCCGTAAAAGTAGTCCGCGTGGGTGGTGCCGGTCGCCGGGATGGACTGGCCCGCCTGCGCCCAGATGGTGGCATGGCGCGAATGGGTATGCACGATACCGCCGATAGTCGGGAATGATCGATAGAGCAGGCGGTGAGTGGGCGTATCGGATGACGGCTTTTTGTTGCCTTCCACCACTTCACCTGTTTCGATGCTGACAACGACCATATCGTCCGCCGTCATCACCGCGTAATCGACGCCGGAAGGCTTGATCAGGAACACGCCTTTATCGCGGTCAACGGCGCTCACGTTGCCCCAGGTCAGGGTGACCAGATTATGTTTCGGCAGCGCCAGGTTGGCTTCAAGTACCTGCCGTTTGAGCTCTTCTAACATTGTTGTCTCCAGTGCCGGATGGCGCTTCGCTTATCCGGCCTACAGGATCGTAGGCCCGGTAAACGCGGCGCCACCGGGCATTCCGTGCTTTAGCGTTTTGAACCGTAATAGACTTCGTTCCAGCGCAGCGCGTCCTTGAAGGCGGGCAGGCGGGTATCATTATCGATGACGGTCAGTTCGATATCGTGCAGCTCGGCGAACTGACGCATGTCGTTCAGATCCAGCGCATGGCTGAAGACGGTATGGTGCGCGCCACCGGCCAGGATCCAGGCTTCTGACGCGGTTGGCAGGTCCGGCTGCGCTTTCCACAGGGCGTTGGCGACCGGCAGTTTCGGCAGCGAATGTGGCGTTTCAACCGCATCGACGCAGTTCACCAGCAGGCGGAAACGATCGCCCAGATCGATCAGGCTGGCGTTGATGGCCGGACCCGTGCGGGTGTTGAAGATCAGACGCGCCGGATCGGCTTTACCGCCGATGCCGAGGTACTGCACGTCGAGGATCGGTTTTTCCTCTACCGCGATGGAAGGACACACTTCCAGCATGTGAGAGCCGAGCACCAGGTCATTGCCGTTCTCGAAGTGGTAGGTGTAGTCCTCCATAAAGGAGGTGCCGCCCTGCAGACCGGTCGACATCACCTTCATGATGCGAAGCAGAGCGGCAGTTTTCCAGTCGCCTTCGCCGGCAAAGCCGTAGCCCTGCTGCATCAGACGTTGTACTGCCAGACCCGGCAGCTGTTTCAGACCGTGGAGATCTTCAAAAGTGGTGGTAAAGGCGTGGAAACCGCCCTGTTGCAGGAAGCGCTTCATGCCCAGTTCGATGCGCGCCGCATCCAGCACGTTCTGACGCTTGTCGCCGTTGATCTGTGCCGCAGGCGTCAGGCGGTAACTGCTTTCGTACTCGTCCACCAGCGCGCTCACGTCGCCATCGCTGATTTCATTCACTACCTGCACCAGGTCGCCCACGGCCCAGGTATTCACGGAGAAGCCGAACTTGATCTGCGCGGCCACTTTGTCACCGTCGGTGACCGCCACTTCACGCATGTTGTCGCCGAAACGCACCACTTTCAGGTGGCGGGTATCCTGCTTCGAAACCGCCTGGCGCATCCAGGATCCGATACGCTGTTGCGCCTTACCATCCTGCCAGTGGCCGGTGACCACCGCGTGCTGCTGACGCATACGCGCGCCGATGAAGCCGAACTCGCGGCCGCCGTGTGCGGTCTGGTTCAGGTTCATAAAGTCCATGTCGATGCTGTCCCACGGCAGGGAGGCGTTGAACTGGGTATGGAACTGCAGCAGCGGTTTGTTGAGGATAGACAGGCCGTTGATCCACATTTTTGCCGGTGAGAAGGTGTGCAGCCACACCACCAGACCGGCGCATTTATCGTCGTAGTTCGCGTCGCGGCAGATATGGGTAATCTCATCCGGCGTGGTGCCCAGCGGTTTCAGCACCAGCTTGCACGGCAGTTTGGCTTCCGCGTTCAGCGCGTTAACGACGTGCTCCGCGTGTTTCGTTACCTGCTGCAGCGCTTCCGGTCCGTACAGATGCTGGCTGCCAATCACAAACCACACTTCATAGTTATTAAAAATGGTCATCATCGTGTCCTTAATGGGTCAGGGTTGCCGTAGTGTCCGCGGTGCTTTTGGCCGGGGCGGCGACAGGGAGATAGTGAAGTTCGGCGCTTTTTGCCCACTGCTGGTAGCGCTGATAAAGCTGTTCAAAGCGTTGTGCCTGCTGAGCACGCGGCTGAAGGGTGTTTTCGACGGCGCTCGCCATGTGCTGCTGCGCGGTGGGGATATCCGCATGGACGCCCGCGGCGACGGCGGCGAAAATCGCCGCGCCCAGCGCGCAGCACTGATCGGACGCCACAATCTGAAGCGGACGATTCAGCACGTCGCAGCAGGCCTGCATGATCACCGGGTTTTTACGGGCGATGCCGCCCAGCGCCATCACGTTATTCACGTCGATGCCCTGCTCGGTGAAGCACTCCATAATGGCGCGGGCACCGAAGGCCGTTGCGGCAATCAGGCCGCCGAACAGCGCGGGCGCGTCGGTCGCGAGGTTGAGATCCGCGATCACCCCTTTCAGGCGCTGGTTGGCAAACGGTGTGCGACGACCGTTAAACCAGTCCAGCACCACCGGGAGGTGGTCGAGAGAGGGATTTTTGGCCCAGGCGTCGGTAAGCTGCGGCAGAAGCTGCTTTTTGCTCTCGGCGATCTGGGTTTTCAGTTCAGGATGCGCCGCCGCCAGCCGATCCAGCGGCCAGCCCAGCACGCGACCAAACCAGGCGTAGATATCGCCAAACGCGGACTGACCGGCCTCCAGACCGATGAAGTCCGGCACCACGCTGCCGTCAACCTGGCCGCAGATGCCTTTTACCGCGCGGTCGCCGACGGTGGCTTTATCCGCCGTCAGGATGTCGCAGGTGGAGGTGCCGATGACTTTGACCAGCGTGTTTGGCTGTGCGCCCGCGCCCACGGCGCCCATATGGCAGTCAAACGCGCCGCCGGAGATCGCCACGTTTTGCGGCAGGCCGAGGCGCGTCGCCCACTCCTCACAGAGGGTGCCGACGGGAATATCGGCGGTAAAGGTGTCGGTAAACAGCGGGTATGTCAGGCTCTTGTTGATGATCGGGTCGAGTTCATCGAAGAAGGCTGCCGGAGGCAGGCCGCCCCAGCTTTCATGCCACAGGGATTTATGCCCGGCGCTGCAGCGACCGCGGCGGATATCCTGTGGACGCGTGGTGCCGGAGAGCAGAGCAGGCACCCAGTCGCACAACTCAACCCATGACGCTGCAGCCTGCGCAACGGTTGCGTCGGCACGGGTGACGTGCAGGATCTTGGCCCAGAACCATTCGCTGGAATAAATCCCGCCGATGTAGCGTGAGTAGTCCGTTTTGCCCGGTTGATGGCACAGGCGGGTGATGGCTTCGGCCTCTTCCACGGCGGTATGGTCTTTCCACAGCACGAACATGGCGTTCGGGTTGTCGGCAAACTCAGGACGCAGCGCCAGCACGCGGCCATCGGCATCCACAGGGGCAGGCGTGGAGCCGGTACTGTCGACGCCAATCCCAACAATATCCGCCCGCTGGGCGTCGGTCAGTTCGGCCAGAACGGTTTTAATGGCTGCTTCCATCGACTCAATGTAGTCACGCGGGTGATGCCGAAACTGGTTGTTCGGCGCATCGCAGTAGCGCCCCTCTTGCCAGCGCGGGTACCACTCAACGCTGGTTGCTATCTCCTGGCCGGACGTACAGTCCACTGCCAGCGCGCGAACCGAATCGCTGCCAAAATCGAGGCCAATCGCAATTGCCATGGTGTTGCTCCATCGAAAAAAGAGGTATGGAAGAACATTAGAGACTGGGGACAAAAGTCGTCAGGCAGGATCCGCTAATCTTATGGACTAAATTGCTGTTACAACGGAAAGTGTGACGCCGTGCAAATATTCAATGTGGACATTTCTGCCGCAGTTATAGACACTTTTGTTACTGCTTATCTGCCTGCTCAGGCGGAGAAATCAGGGGGAAAGGCTGAAACATGGCGGACGTAAAAGCGGCGTGATGCTTTTTGGATCTTTTCGCGGGCCATTTTTAAGCTGCTTTTAATGATATGGACAATTGGTTTCCTTGAGGACTCTTGGGAGAACTGAATCTATGGCCGAAACGCAAAACGATCCTCTGCTGCCGGGATACTCGTTTAACGCGCACCTTGTGGCGGGACTGACTCCTATCGAGGCTGAAGGATATCTCGACTTTTACGTCGACCGACCGCTTGGGATGAAAGGATATATCCTCAACCTGACCGTGCGGGGGGAAGGGATCATCAAAAACGGCGACCAGCAGTTTGTCTGCCGCCCGGGGGATATCCTGCTGTTCCCGCCGGGGGAGATCCACCACTACGGCCGTCATCCGGATGCCAAAGAGTGGTATCACCAGTGGGTCTATTTCCGTCCGCGGGCCTACTGGCAGGAGTGGCTTTCCTGGCCGGCGATTTTTGCGCACACCGGTTTTTATCGCCCGGATGAGGTGCATCTGGCGCAGTTTCGCGAGCTTTTTGCGCAGATTATCGAGGCGGGACAGGCCGGTGGGCGCTACGCTGAACTGCTGGCGATTAACCTGCTTGAACAGTTGCTGCTGCGACGGATGGAGGCGATTAACGCGTCACTTAACCCGCCGCTGGATAACCGCGTGCGCGACGCCTGCCAGTACATCAGCGACCACCTGGCCGATAGCCAGTTTGATATCGCCAGCGTTGCCCAGCACGTCTGCCTCTCACCGTCGCGTCTGTCGCATCTGTTTCGCCAGCAGCTGGGCGTCAGCGTGTTGAGCTGGCGCGAGGACCAGCGCATCAGCCAGGCGAAGCTGCTGCTCAGCACCACCCGGATGCCCATCGCCACCGTGGGGCGCAACGTGGGCTTTGAAGACCAGCTCTATTTCTCCCGGGTATTTAAAAAATGTACCGGTGCCAGCCCCAGTGAATTCCGCGCGGGATGTGAATAAACGGTAAAAAAAGATAAACAAACAGGTGAATGCGGGAAGCAACCTGTAAACTATTCAGACAATTGTTGCCTTGACGCGGTGCGGGGCGCTAAGCAGAATCGCTGATTCGTTTTCTGACCGGAATAGTTATGCAGGCATTGCTGGAACACTTTATTACCCAGTCCGTTATGTACTCGCTCATCGCCGTGGCGCTGGTGGCGTTTCTGGAGTCGCTGGCGCTCGTCGGGTTAATCCTGCCCGGCACCGTGATGATGGCGGGGCTTGGGGCGCTTATCGGCAGCGGTGAGGTCAATTTCTGGCAGGCGTGGCTGGCGGGAATTATCGGCTGCCTGCTCGGCGACTGGATCTCCTTCTGGCTGGGCTGGCGCTTTAAGAAGCCGCTGCACCGCTGGTCGTTCATGAAAAAGAATAAAGCCTTGCTGGATAAGACCGAGCATGCGCTGCACCAGCACAGCATGTTTACCATCCTCGTCGGCCGCTTCGTTGGGCCAACGCGTCCGCTGGTGCCGATGGTGGCCGGGATGCTGGATCTGCCCGTCGCGAAATTCGTGGTGCCAAACATTATCGGCTGCGTCTTCTGGCCGCCGTTCTACTTCCTGCCGGGGATCCTCGCGGGGGCTGCCATCGATATTCCTGACGGTATGCAAAGCGGTGAGTTTAAGTGGCTACTGCTGGGCACGGCGCTGTTGCTGTGGCTCGCGGCATGGCTCTGCTGGCGACTGTGGCGCAGCGCGAAGGCGAATATCGATCGCCTGACGCGCTACCTCCCGCGTACTCGCCTGCTCTGGCTGGCCCCGCTGACGCTGGGTGTGGCGGTGGTGGCGCTGGTGGCGCTGATTCGCCACCCGCTGATGCCGGTGTACGGTGAGATCCTGTTGAAAGTTGTGAGCCGTTAAGCGCCGGGCGGCACTGCGTTTGCCCGGCCTACGGTTTTATACCCAATAATCCAGAAGCGCTTTCTTTTCCGCTCATTAATGCTTCTGTTGCTCCATCCCACAAAATGCGCCCCTCCGCGATCACCACCGATCGCGGGGCAATCCGTGCGGCATCCTCGATGCTGTGCGAAACCATCAGCATCGTAAGATGCTGGCGCTGACAGACCTCCTGCACCAGGGCCAGCATCTCCTGACGCAGCGCGGGATCGAGCGCCGAGAACGGCTCATCCAGCAGCAGTATCGGCTGCTCGCGCACCAGACAACGTGCCAGCGCCACGCGCTGACGCTGCCCGCCGGAAAGCTCGCCCGGCAGCCTGTCGATAAACCCGGCGATCCCCATCTGCGCGGCAATGACCTCCAGCTTATGGCGCTGATCATCGTTCAGCCTGAGTCCCGGGTGCATTCCCAGCGCGATGTTTTGCCGCACCGTCAGGTGGGTAAACAGGTTGTTTTCCTGAAACAGCATTGAGACAGGACGTTTAGCCGGAGGGGCGCTGGTGAAATCACGATTATCGATGGCTATCGACCCGCTGGCAGGTTGCAGAAAACCGGCGATCAAATTGAGCAAGGTGCTTTTCCCGGCACCGCTTGGGCCAAGCACGGCGATCATCTCTCCCTGGCGCACGGAGAGCGTGAAGCGCATCGGCAGATGCTGATAAAGCCAGGTTACATCAGTCAGTTTTAGCATCACGTCCCGGAAGTTTTTCGATAACGGTAAATAAGGCAAAACACAGCAGCAGCAGTAACAGCGCGGTGACCGCGCCGTCCTGACTGCGATAAGAGCCGATTTGCTGATAGAGCCAGTATGGCAGCGTGCGGAAATCGTCATTGCCGAACAGCGCCACGACCCCAAAGTCTCCAATAGAGAGCACGCAGGCAAACGCCAGCGCCTGTGCCAGCGGACGCTTTAGCGCGCGCAGTTCGACCACCTTCAGCCGCTGCCAGCCCTGCATGCCCAGCGACTGGCACAGCAAACTGTAGCGGCTGTTGACGTCGCGCATCGGGTTTTCCAGCACCTTGAGCGCGTAGGGGATGGCCATTAAGGCGTTGGTAAAGATCACGATGCCGTCGGCGCTTTCCGGCAGGCCGATGGTGCTGTTGAACAGTAAAAAGAAGCCCGTTGCCAGTACAATCCCCGGCATCGCCAGAATCAGCATGCCCGTCAGCTCCAGCATTTGTCCGGCTTTTTGCGCCTGGCGGGCGTAAAGCTCACGGCTGCTCCACAACAGCATCATGGTCAGGATGACGCACAGTAATCCGGCAGCCAGCGCGATACGCAGCGAGGTCCAGGTGGCCTGCCAGAGGACGGGCTGTTGCAGGACGGACAGGAGATTAAGGTTTAGACCGTCAACGATAACGGCCAGCAGCGGCGGCAACAGCAGCAGGAGCGCCAGCGCGATCAGGATAACATCGCTGACGCGGCTGTGCAGGCTGTCCTGCGGATCGCGCCAGCCGGTTATTTGATGACTGCCAGCGGGAATGGCTTTACTCAGCCGCTGGCTCAACAGCACCAGTGCAAGGCAGCACGCCATCTGGACTATCGCCAGCAGTGCGGCGCGACCGGGATCGTAGTCGTAACTCAGCGCCTGGTAAATCGCCAGCTCAATGGTGGTGGCCTGCGGCCCGCCGCCAAGTGACAGCACGGTGGCAAAGCTGGCAAAGCAGAGCATGAAGATTAATGCCGCTACGGGCGGGAGCTGGCGGCGCAGCCACGGCCATTCGACAAAACGGAAGAACGACCAGCCGCGCATGCCGAGCTGGGCGGCAATCTGCCGCTGTTCGCCGGGAATGTTCTCCAGCGCCTGCAAAAAGAGGCGCGTTGCCATCGGCATATTGAAAAAAACGTGTGCCAGCAGGATGCCCTGCAGTCCGTAAGGCGAGAATGACCATTCCAGACCAAGCTGGCCGAACAGCGAAGCCAACCACCCCTGGCGACCGTAAACGCTCAGAATGCCAAATACCGCCACCAGCACGGGCAGGATCAGCGTCATGGCGCACAGGCGCAGCAGAGCCTGCCTGCCGGGGAAACGCCGCCGATACAGCGCGCGTGCAAGAAAAATAGCCGGGAGCACCGATATCAGGGCAGAAAGAGACGCCTGCCAGAAAGAGAACCGAATGACGTGCCAGAGGTAGCTGTCGTGCCAGAGAGCGAGCAGGTCGCTCTCTGGCGCGTTAAACCACAGCGCAAGAAAAGCCCCCAGACTGACTGCCACCATTACGACGGCGGCGAGCAGCCCGGGAAGCAACCAGCCGGGAATTAGCGGCTGACGGCGCGTTGCCATTCACTTACCCATGCGGCACGCTGCGCGGCGACCTGCTGCGGCGTAAACTCCAGCGAGGTTTTCGGTTTGGTCAACTGTTCAAAACCTGCAGGCAGCGCAACGCTGGTGACCGGATACATCCAGTTGCCTGCGGGAATGGCATTCTGGAATGCCGGCGAAACCATAAACTTCAGGAACTTCTCGGCCAGCTCAGGCTGCTTGCTGGCAGCGGTACGCGCGGCCACTTCCACCTGCAGATAGTGCCCTTCCGCAAAATCTGCGGCAGCATAGTTATCTTTCTTCTCGGCGATAATGTGGTAAGCCGGGGAGGTGGTGTAGCTCAGCACCAGGTCGCTTTCGCCTTTCAGGAACAGGCCATAGGCTTCGCTCCAGCCTTTGGTCACGGTCACGGTTTTGGCAGCCAGCTTCTGCCACGCTTCCGGCGCCTTATCGCCGTAGACTTTCTGCATCCACAGCAGCAGACCCAGGCCCGGCGTGCTGGTCCGCGGATCTTCATAAATCACGCGCCACTTCTGGTCGCTTTCCACCAGTTCTTTCAGGCTCTTCGGCGGGTTTTTCAGCTTGTTTTTGTCGTAAACAAAAGCAAAGTATCCGTAGTCGAACGGCACAAAGGTGTCGTTCTTCCAGCCGCCAGGCACGTTAACGGCCTCTGCTGCGACGCCGCTTTTGGCAAACAGTTTGGTCTGCGAGGCGGCTTCCAGCAGGTTGTTATCCAGACCGAGCACTACGTCAGCCTTGCTGTTTTTCCCTTCCATGCGCAGACGGTTGAGCAGTGAAACGCCATCTTCCAGCGCCACGAACTTCAGCTCGCAGTTGCAGTCAGCTTCAAAAGCTTTTTTGACAACCGGGCCAGGGCCCCAGTCGGCAGAGAAAGAGTCGTAGGTGTAGACCGTCAGGACGGGTTTAGCTAAAGCGGGCAGCGCGAACAGCGCCAGCAGGGGGAAAACTTTTTTTAACACTTTGCACCTCAGGGTTGAGTGGCAAAGGATTTTGAGCGACAGCCTCAAATCCCTTCGCCGGCGTTATCCGGATCAGGTTCGACGGGTATTATCTCAGCGCACATCTGTGATGCAGCACCCCGTTGAGAACGGCGCTATTGTAATGATTTGGTGAATATTACGAAAGCGTTATGGCTCCGGGGGCGCAAACCAGGCGGATTTGAAATCAAACCAGCCCAGGGTGTTCATCCGCAGGCCGCGCATGCTGCGCTGGCCCTGAATCATCAGCCAGTGGTGGATTAACGGGACGATGGCCTGCTCGGCCAGCAGCTGCTGGCACCACACGGCAAGATTCATCTCGCCCGCACGCCACAGGGCGGCATCCTGCTGCCAGTCACGGTCGATGCAGTGCTGGATCAGCGGGACTTCATACAAATGCGAGAAAAGGGAAAAATCGAGCGGCAGGGTAAAGTTGGCGCTGTTGAGCCAGATATCGCTGGCGATCTCCCCCTGATGCCATTCGTCATAGTCCACTTCCCTGATGTCCAGCCTGACTCCCTCCGCTGCCAGCAGGCGGGTCATGATCCTCGCGATAAAACGATGCTCAACATGCTCGCGGTAGTAGGTCAGGGTGATGGACTCCAGCCCTGCGGGTTTGTCGCAGTGCGACGGGCGGGCGTGGTGCCAGCGCGGAAGCAGGCCGTACGCCGGGAACCAGTATGTCTGGTACTGCGCTTCCGCATGGTAGATCAGATTGGAAGGGGACAACACGTGGCTAATCCACTTCCGGACGTCCTGGTTTGCCCCGCGGTGGGTGCGGCGGTCAAAGAGGAGATAGTAGCATCCCTCCTCCAGGCGGCTCTCCACGGCCTTTTCTCCCGTGGTGGGGCCTTCCAGCGTCAGCCCGCAGCTCAGGTCTTCATTGAGATCCGGCAATACCCACACGTTCACTTCGTCGATCAGCGCCCGATAGCCAAAGTAGTCATCGAACGCGCGGATTTTCAGCTGATTGCTGTTATTGCGGGACACGGCGTAGGGGCCGGTGCCAATTGGCAGGCTGGCAAAATTGTTCATCGATTCCCACTCGCCGGGCAAAATCATCGACGGCACGTAGCCCAGCAGCCAGGGAAGCCACTTGTCCTGCTGCGACAGCTCAATATCCAGCGTCCAGGCCGTAGGGGAGTGGATGCGCGAAATATGCGAGTAGAGCGGCAGCCTGCGGGCGCGTTCCAGAGAGGCGATGACGTCGTGCATCTCCAGCTCGCGACCGTGGTGAAAGTGGATGCCAGGGCGTAAGAAAAAGCGCCAGTGGCGCGGGGAAAGCTGCTGCCAGTGGTGCGCGATATCCGCCTCCAGTTCCCCGTTTTCCTCATTTATTCGCGTCAGGCCGCTGAAGATTTGCCGGGCCATATGGGTTTCTGAGCGCCGTAACGCCGTGCCGGGCAACAGATTTTTCATTGGCCGATAGTAAAGCACCCGCAGAATGTGTCGGCCCTGACGAAAACTGCGTCCGAGATGGGAAACCAGCATCTGGCGCACGGCGGCTTTGTCGCCCACCAGCTGGACCAACTGATCGATGCGGTCCTGCTCGAGCAGGTCTTCTGCACGCTGCTGCTGCAATGCCAGCCCGGTGTAAAGAAAGGTCAGTCGCGAGCGTTTCCCGCGTCCCGCTTCCGCTTCCCAGCTTAACCACCCCTGCTGCTGCATGGTGTTGAGCAACGTGCGCATATGACGGCGGGAACAGCTAACCAGGTCAGCCAGCTCGTTGAGCGTCGTTTCCTGCGATTGCCCCTCGCAGCACTGCCAGAGGCGGATAAATTGTTGCTGCAGACGACCGGAAGGCATAAAAGGGGAACTCCTGACAAAAAACCAGCAATTTATTAATCCCTATATTAGGCCAATAATGCTTCCCGATGAAGCGAGGAGGTAAATGATGAAGAGGTCTACCGCACGTCAGTTTTATCAGCAGTACTTTTCAGCGACAAAAGGATCGTCCTGGCTGGCCCGCCAGTGTGCAGAGCAACGGCTGAAAATGTTAGAAGAACTGATGCAGTGGGACGTTACGAAACCGGCCTCTTCTCGCTGACTCGCCTCGATCATGTGTGACTGAGTATTGGTGCTTATCACCCGCCAGCAAAATGTTTTTGCTGGCTTTTTTCGTTTATTCTTTCACCCAATTTCGATTCGCTTTCACAAGGACTTGCGCATGCTGTGGTTGATGACGATGGGGCGACGCCTGAACGGCGTGTATGCCGCTTTTATGCTGGTGGCCTTTATGATGGGCGTGGCGGGGGCGCTGCAGGCGCCGACGCTGAGCCTGTTTCTCAGCCGCGAGGTGGGGGCGCAGCCGTTTTGGGTGGGGTTGTTTTATACCGTCAACGCGATTGCCGGGATCCTGGTCAGCCTCGCGCTGGCGAAACGATCGGACAGCCAGGGCGATCGCCGCAAGCTGATCCTCTTTTGCTGCGCCATGGCGGTGGGCAACGCGCTGCTCTTTGCTTTTAACCGTCATTACCTGACGCTCATTACCTGCGGCGTGCTGCTCGCCTCTCTTGCGAACACTGCCATGCCGCAGCTGTTCGCCCTGGCGCGGGAATATGCGGATAGCTCGGCACGGGAAGTGGTGATGTTCAGCTCGGTGATGCGTGCCCAGCTCTCGCTGGCGTGGGTCATTGGTCCGCCGCTGGCCTTCATGCTGGCGTTGAACTACGGCTTTACCGCCATGTTCTCCATCGCGGCCGGGATTTTTGTCATCAGCCTGGCGCTGATAGCCTTTGCGCTGCCGTCCGTGGCGCGCGTCGAACAGACAACGGATAAACCGCTCACCCAGGTGAGCGGCTGGCAGGACAAGAACGTCCGTATGCTGTTTATTGCCTCCACGCTGATGTGGACCTGCAACACCATGTACATCATCGACATGCCGCTGTGGATCAGCAGCGATCTGGGCTTACCGGACAAGCTTGCGGGGATCTTAATGGGGACCGCTGCCGGGCTGGAAATTCCGGCAATGATTCTGGCGGGATATTACGTAAAGCGTTTCGGTAAACGCAAAATGATGGTGGTTGCGGTTGCAGCCGGGGTGTTGTTTTATCTTGGGCTGATCTTATTCCACTCGCGCGAAGCGCTGCTGGCGCTGCAGCTGTTTAATGCTGTGTTTATTGGCATCGTCGCCGGAATCGGCATGCTCTGGTTTCAGGATCTGATGCCCGGACGCGCGGGATCGGCCACGACGCTCTTTACGAACAGTATTTCAACCGGGGTGATTCTGGCCGGTGTGATCCAGGGCGCGCTGGCGCAAAGCTATGGCCATACGTCGGTTTACTGGATGATTGCGGCGCTATCCGTTGTGACGCTCCTGCTGACCTGCCGGGTAAAAGACGTGTGATTCTGGAAGACGGCTTCACAAAATGGAACGACATTCTGACAGAGATCACGAAGGGGAATAGAGTGCGTGGCGGGTGCTTGAGGCTGTTTGCCTCAGGCTTTCGCAAGAGGCAAACAGTGGAGAGTCCCACATCAAAAGATTGATGGGGAGACCAACTTCACAACCAACATTGCGAGGTTAGTCTCTTCATTGCCGAAAAGCAATAAGGAGGCTGGAATGCCAAAACGTACTCTGCTGTTAGGTTTATTTCTGATCTGTACGACGTTGTTGATCTTCACCTGGATGGTGCGTGACTCGCTGTGTGAGCTGCACTTCAGACAGGAGAAAACAGAAATGGCGGCAGTGTTGGCTTACGAAGCAAAACGTTAGCGGTATGGGCGGGGAAGTTTCCCCGCCTCCCCAGAGTGGTTGAGCCTCAACGCACCCTTATCAATGGCCCGCATTTCGCGGGCCATTGCCTTTAGCCCATAAACGCAGGCTGTTTTTTCTCGTACGCTGAGATGGCGTCTTCGTGCTGCAGCGTCAAACCAATGCTGTCCAGACCGTTCAGCATGCAGTGACGGCGGAACGCATCAATGCTGAAGCTGTAGGTCTTATCCCCGGCTTTCACCACTTCCGCTTCCAGATCCACTTCAAACGACATACCCGGATTTGCCTTAACCAGCGCAAACAATTCATCGACCTGCTCATCGCTCAGCGTTACCGGCAGCAGCTGGTTGTTGAAGCTGTTGCCGTAGAAGATATCCGCGAAGCTGGGAGCAATAACCACCTTAAAGCCGTAGTCGGTCAACGCCCATGGCGCATGCTCACGCGACGAGCCGCAGCCAAAGTTTTCCCGCGCCAGCAAAATGGAGGCACCTTTGTATTCCGGGAAGTTCAGAACGAATTCCGGATTAGGCACTTCGCCTTTGTCGTCCAGGAAACGCCAGTCGTTGAACAGGTGCGCGCCAAAACCGGTACGCGTCACCTTCTGCAAAAACTGCTTAGGAATAATGGCGTCAGTATCGACGTTCGCGGCGTCCAGGGGGACAACCCGGCCTGTATGTTGGGTAAATTTCTCTGCCATGATTGTCTCCTTATTTCAGGCTGCGAATGTCGGCGAAATGGCCGGTGACTGCCGCAGCGGCGGCCATTGCCGGGCTGACCAGATGGGTGCGCCCACCGCGGCCCTGACGGCCTTCAAAGTTACGGTTGCTGGTGGAGGCACAGCGCTCACCCGGATTCAGGCGATCGTTGTTCATGGCCAGACACATGGAACAGCCTGGCAGGCGCCACTCGAAGCCTGCTTCGATAAAGATCTTATCCAGACCTTCGGCTTCCGCCTGGGCTTTCACCGGACCGGAGCCTGGCACCACCAGCGCCTGCACGCCCGGCGCGACTTTACGGCCTTTGGCGATCTCTGCCGCCGCACGCAAATCTTCGATACGGGAGTTGGTGCAGGAGCCGATAAACACTTTATCAATGGTCACGTCGGTCAACGGCACGCCGGGCTTCAACCCCATATAGGCCAGCGCTTTTTCCGCACTGGCGCGCTCGACCGGATCGGCGAAGGAAGCCGGATCGGGAATGGCGTCGTTGACGGAAATCACCTGACCCGGGTTGGTACCCCAGGTCACCTGAGGGGCAATCTCTTCTGCCTGCAGCGTGACAACGGTATCAAACATTGCCCCGTCGTCGGTTTTCAGGGTTTTCCAGTACGCTACCGCGTCGTCAAAATCCTGCCCTTTCGGCGCGTGCAGACGGCCCTTCACATAGTTGAAGGTCGTTTCATCTGGCGCGACCAGCCCGGCTTTGGCACCCATCTCAATGGCCATGTTGCACAGGGTCATGCGACCCTCCATGCTCAGCGCCTGAATAGCGTCGCCGCAGAACTCAACGACGTGGCCGGTACCGCCTGCGCTGCCGGTTTTACCGATAATCGCCAGCACGATATCTTTCGCGGTAATGCCTGGTGCCGCTTTGCCCTTCACTTCAATCTTCATCGTTTTGGCGCGACCCTGCTTCAGGGTCTGCGTCGCCAGCACGTGTTCTACCTCGGAAGTGCCAATCCCGAACGCCAGGGCGCCAAACGCGCCGTGGGTTGCGGTATGCGAGTCACCGCAGACGATGGTCATGCCCGGCAGGGTAATCCCCTGCTCAGGGCCCATCACGTGGACGATGCCCTGATACGGATGGTTCAGGTCGTACAGCTCAACGCCAAATTCATTGCAGTTCTTAATCAGCTCCTGCATCTGGATACGCGCCATCTCACCCGAGGCGTTAATGTCTTTAGTCTGGGTGGAAACGTTGTGATCCATCGTCGCGAAGGTTTTACCCGGCTGGCGCACTGGACGCTTGTGCGCGCGCAGGCCGTCGAATGCCTGGGGAGAGGTCACCTCGTGTACCAGATGTCTGTCGATATACAGCAGTGGGGTTTCGTTTGGTGCTTCGTAGACAACGTGCGCATCAAACAACTTTTCATATAACGTCTTAGCCATGATTACACCCCTTCAGCGACATAGCGGGCAATAATGTCGCCCATTTCATCGGTACTGACTGCCGCCGTGCCGCGTGCTAAATCACCGGTACGAACGCCTTCTTCTAACGCCCGGTTAATGGCGTTTTCAATTGCGGTTGCTGCATCGCCTGCATCCAGGCTGTAGCGCAGCAGCAGGGCCAGAGAGAGGATCTGCGCAATCGGGTTAGCGATGTTTTTGCCGGCGATATCCGGTGCGGAGCCGCCTGCCGGTTCATACAGACCAAACCCTTCTTCATTCAGGCTGGCGGATGGCAGCATGCCCATCGAGCCGGTGATCATCGCGCACTCGTCAGAGAGAATATCGCCGAACAGGTTGGAGCACAGCAGCACGTCAAACTGGGACGGATCCTTAATCAGCTGCATGGTCGCGTTGTCGATGTACATGTGCGACAGCGCAACGTCCGGGTACTGTTTAGCGACTTCACTGACGATCTCGCGCCACAAAATGGAAGACTGCAGCACGTTCGCTTTATCAATCGAGGTCACCTTATGGCGGCGTTTGCGCGCCGACTCAAACGCGATATGGGCGATACGTTCAATTTCGAAGCGGTGATACACCTCGGTATCGAACGCTTTTTCATGCTGACCGCTGCCTTCGCGCCCCTTTGGCTGACCGAAATAGATCCCACCGGTCAGTTCACGTACGCACAGAATGTCGAAACCGTTGGCGGCGATATCGGCGCGCAGCGGGCAAAACTCTTCCAGACCCTGGTACAGCTTCGCCGGACGCAGGTTACTGAACAGTTTGAAATGTTTACGCAGCGGCAGCAGCGCGCCGCGCTCTGGCTGCTCTGCTGGCGGCAGGTGTTCCCATTTTGGACCACCGACGGAACCAAACAGCACGGCATCGGCATTTTCACAGCCTTCCACGGTCGCTTTTGGCAGTGGCGTACCGTGGTTATCAATCGCAATACCGCCCACATCGTAGTGGCTGGTGGTGATTTTCATCGCAAAACGCGTGCGAACGGCTTCCAGTACTTTCAGCGCCTGTGCCATCACTTCCGGGCCAATACCGTCGCCCGGTAACACAGCAATATGGTAATTCTTCGACATTACACGGTTTCCTTGTTGTTCTCTTTATTCTGAGCTTTGCGTTGCAACTCTTTTTCGACTTCGGCGGCGCGCCAGATGTTATTCAGCACATGCACCATCGCTTTCGCGGAGGATTCAACGATATCGGTCGCCAGACCCACGCCATGGAAGCGGCGGCCATTGTGGGTCACAACAATGTCGACCTGGCCCAGTGCATCTTTGCCATGGCCCTTGGCCGTCAGGTCATATTTGACCAGCTCAACGTCGTACTCGGTAACGCGGTTGATGGCCTGGTAAATCGCATCGACAGGTCCATTACCGTTAGCTGCCTCTGCTTTAATTTCATCTCCGCAGGCCAGCTTGACCGAGGCGGTGGCGATGTCGCTGGATCCGGACTGCACGTTGAAGTAATCCAGACGGAAGTGCTCTGGCTCTTCCTGCTGTTTGTTAATAAAGGCCAGCGCTTCCAGGTCATAGTCGAACACCTGCCCTTTTTTGTCGGCCAGCTTCAGGAACGCGTCATACAGTTGATCCATGTTGTAATCGCTGTCCTTATAGCCCATCTCTTCCATGCGGTGCTTCACTGCCGCACGTCCGGAACGGGAGGTCAGGTTCAACTGGACCTGGTTCAGGCCGATGGATTCCGGGGTCATAATTTCGTAGTTTTCACGGTTCTTCAGCACGCCATCCTGATGAATACCGGAGGAGTGCGCGAAGGCGCCAGTGCCGACAATCGCTTTGTTGGCCGGAATAGGCATGTTGCAAATCTGGCTGACGGTCTGGCTGGTGCGCCAGATCTCGTTGTGATTGATGCGGGTGTGCACGTCCATGATGTCTTTGCGCACTTTGATCGCCATGATCACTTCTTCCAGCGAACAGTTGCCCGCACGTTCACCGATACCGTTCATCGCGCCTTCTACCTGACGCGCGCCAGCGTGGACGGCGGCGATAGCATTGCCCACGGCCAGACCCAAATCATCGTGGGTGTGGACGGAGATAATCGCTTTATCAATGTTCGGAACGCGGTCATACAGGCCGGTGATGATGTTGGCGAACTCAAACGGCATGGTGTAGCCGACGGTGTCCGGGATGTTGATGGTTTTGGCACCCGCGTTAATGGCGGCTTCCACGACGCGAGCCAAATCGTCGATTGGCGTACGGCCTGCATCTTCACAGGAGAATTCAACGTCATCGGTGTAGTTGCGTGCGCGTTTCACCATGTACACCGCGCGCTCAATCACCTCATCCAGCGTGCTGCGCAGCTTGGTGGCGATGTGCATGGGCGAGGTGGCAATAAAGGTATGGATACGGAACGCTTCGGCCACTTTCAGCGACTCGGCTGCAACGTCGATATCTTTTTCTACACAGCGCGCCAGACCACATACGCGGCTGTTTTTAATGGTGCGGGCGATGGTCTGGACGGATTCGAAATCACCCGGAGACGAGACCGGGAAACCCACCTCCATCACGTCGACACCCATACGTTCGAGAGCCAGCGCGATCTGCAGTTTCTCTTTTACACTCAGGCTTGCCTGTAATGCCTGTTCACCGTCACGTAAAGTAGTATCGAAAATAATGACTTGCTGGCTCATGGGTTAGGTCCTTGTCAGTCTTAGGGCGCCTTGCTACGAGCATAAAAAAACCCGCGCAGTGGCGCGGGTTTTTAGTCTTACTGGTGACGATTCAACGCTGAATTTCGCCCGCCAGTCTACCGCGCACAGTGGATGCGTTTAGTAGTAGTAGACCGGTGAAACGAATGGTGCGAATCATGAATCGTGCTCCGTTAAATTCAATATGCTTTTAGTGGTACTGGATACGGCAGTTGATGTCAACCCCTGACGATAAAAACGGACCCGACGGGCGGAACGGGCAGGATTTTACTTTAGCTAATTGTGCTGGTTTTGGCTTTTGCGAGCCGACTAATTGTCTAATTTTGGACTGAAGAAAACA
Organism: Enterobacter sp. BNK-13; assembly: GCF_048685015.1. Taxonomy (NCBI): domain Bacteria; kingdom Pseudomonadati; phylum Pseudomonadota; class Gammaproteobacteria; order Enterobacterales; family Enterobacteriaceae; genus Enterobacter; species Enterobacter sp. BNK-13. The sequence goes on from NZ_JBLQTP010000001.1 coordinate 374,399, forward strand.
GTTGCAGAAATAAATAAATATAATTGTTTAAAATGAGTGACGTGCGTTACAGAGAGTATTCTGTACATAAAGGGGTTTACTATCATTAAGTTATAATTGCGGTGAATCTATTACGCGTCGCTAAAAAATGAACAGAGGTAACATGTTATTAACTAACTAATGAGCGGTGGCGATAACAGTTTAATAATACTTAAGTCATCATTAATCTGGCGGTCATTGTGTATTTGCTTGGTTTATGGTTTCATTTAAATCCTAAAGTCAAACATATCATTTGCGCTATTTTCTTTTCGTTTTTATAGCGTCTTTATATATTCTGAATTTTAAATAATTCTCTTTCGCTGATCGTATTTGCATGATAAATCATATTTTTCGAGATTATTACCGTACGTGAGCAAAGGGAGTGTAGCGTGACAGTGGAGTCAGAAGTGTCAGAAAATAATATTAAACAACCTCAAGCTACTGATGGGATTAAACCGCAGTTACGCACGGTGGATCTTAATCTTCTGACGGTGTTTGATGCTGTCATGCAGGAACAGAATATCACCCGCGCGGCCCAGGCGTTGGGGATGTCACAACCTGCTGTGAGTAACGCCGTTGCCAGACTTAAGGTCATGTTTAACGACGAATTGTTTGTTCGTTACGGAAGAGGGATCCAGCCTACTGCGCGCGCATTCCAGCTGTTCGGCTCAATCCGTCAGGCGTTGCAGCTGGTACAAAACGAGCTGCCGGGATCGGGCTTTGAACCTTTAAGCAGCGAGCGCACATTTCATCTGTGTGTCTGCAGTCCATTAGATAATTATTTAACCTCAATTATCTATAATAAAGTCGAAGAGATCGCGCCAAATATCCATCTGGTTTTTAAATCATCTCTGAACCAAAGTACAGAGCATCAGTTACGCTATCAGGAGATTGAATTCGTCCTGGGGTATGAAGAGTTCCGTCGTCCTGAATTTTCCTGCGTACCGCTGTTTAAAGATGAAATGGTTCTGGTGGCCAGTAAAAATCATCCTCGGCTGAAATATCCGCTACGCGAAAATGATGTCTATAACGAGCAGCATGCCGTTGTTGCCCTCGACAGATATGCTTCCTTTAGCCTGCCATGGTATGACTCTGCGGATAAGCAGGCGAGCGTGGCTTATCAGGGGATGGCTATGGTCAGCGTATTAAACGTTGTCTCCCAAACACATCTGGTGGCGATTGCACCGCGCTGGCTGGCAGAAGAGTTTTCTGACCCGTTAAATCTGCAAATTTTGCCTCTGCCGCTTAAGTTAAATAGCCGAACCTGCTATCTCTCCTGGCATGAAGCGGCCGGAAGGGATAAGGGACACCAGTGGATGGAAGAGTTGCTGGTCGGTATCTGCCGCCGGTAAACGCATCAGGATAAATCGCATCGGATTGTGTGATTTATCCTGAGTTTTTATAGATAATTACTATTTTATTCTGTGATGCATTTTTTCGGGCCGCTCTTCGGTACGCAAAAATAGATGATTTCCTGCATTGCCGCGCTTTTCAGCGATGATTTATCACACCGTCCTCTATTCCCAGAGGAATTAACCATATCTTCAGTTAACGGCTGCTTTTTCTGCTTTACGCACCGTTTATCTCCCCGGGTTTGCTAATTGCCTGCCTCATAACGAGCGGTTAAGGTAAAGAACACTCTGCAAAATATAAGATTGGTTCATCCCGATCGTAAGACGGTGCGGAAATGAATTCGGCAGTCCGTCTATAACAAAATGCCTGGAGGCAAAGCATGGAGATGTTGTCTGGCGCGGAAATGGTCGTGCGGTCGCTGATCGATCAGGGCGTAAAGCAAGTGTTCGGCTACCCTGGCGGCGCGGTCCTGGATATTTATGATGCGCTGCATACGGTAGGGGGCATTGACCATGTTCTGGTACGTCACGAGCAGGCGGCTGTACACATGGCCGACGGTCTGGCGCGTGCGACGGGTGAAGTGGGCGTGGTCTTAGTCACGTCCGGCCCCGGCGCGACAAACGCCATTACTGGTATTGCGACGGCGTATATGGACTCTATCCCACTGGTGATCCTCTCCGGGCAGGTAGCAACCTCGCTGATTGGCTACGATGCTTTTCAGGAGTGTGACATGGTCGGGATTTCCCGTCCCGTTGTGAAGCACAGCTTTCTGGTCAAGCAAACCGAAGACATTCCCGGCGTACTGAAAAAAGCCTTCTGGCTGGCAGCAAGCGGACGCCCGGGACCGGTGGTGGTCGATCTGCCTAAAGACATTCTGAACCCGGCAAACAAGCTGCCGTACGTCTGGCCTGACTCGGTGAGCATGCGTTCTTACAATCCGACAACGCAGGGGCATAAAGGACAGATCAAGCGGGCGTTGCAAACGCTTCTGGCAGCCAAAAAACCGGTCGTCTATGTCGGCGGCGGGGCGATCAACGCTGCCTGTGAAGCCCAGCTTCGTGAGCTGGTTGAAAAACTCAACCTTCCTGTGGCGTCGTCGCTGATGGGGCTGGGGGCGTTTCCCGCCACTCACCGCCAGGCGCTCGGCATGCTGGGTATGCACGGTACCTATGAAGCCAACATGACGATGCATCACTCCGATGTGATCTTTGCCGTCGGCGTGCGTTTTGACGATCGTACCACCAACAACCTGGCGAAGTATTGCCCGAATGCCACCGTGCTGCACATTGATATCGATCCGACGTCCATTTCAAAAACGGTGTCGGCTGATGTACCGATCGTCGGTGATGCTCGTCAGGTTCTGGAACAGATGCTGGATCTGCTGACCCAGGAGAACGCGACCCAGCCGCTGGATGAGATCCGCGACTGGTGGCAGCAGATTGAACAGTGGCGAGCGCGTCAGTGCCTGAAATATGACACGCAGAGCGAAAACATTAAGCCGCAGGCGGTCATCGAAGCGGTGTGGCGACTGACGAAGGGTGAGGCGTATGTAACCTCAGACGTGGGCCAACACCAGATGTTTGCCGCCCTGTATTACCCGTTTGATAAACCGCGTCACTGGATCAACTCGGGTGGCTTAGGCACCATGGGCTTCGGTCTGCCTGCCGCGCTGGGCGTGAAGCTGGCCCTGCCGAATGAAACCGTCGTCTGCGTGACCGGAGACGGCAGTATTCAGATGAACATTCAGGAGCTGTCTACCGCACTGCAGTATGAGCTGCCGGTTCTTGTGCTGAACCTGAATAATGGCTACCTCGGCATGGTGAAGCAGTGGCAGGATATGATTTACTCTGGCCGTCATTCGCAGTCCTATATGCAATCGCTGCCGGATTTTGTTCGTCTTGCTGAAGCTTATGGCCATGTTGGGATGCGAGTGACCGATCCGGCCGAGCTGGAAACGAAGCTCGCACAAGCGCTTGAGCACGTTAAAAACAACCGCCTTGTCTTTATGGATGTGATTGTTGATGGAACCGAACACGTTTATCCGATGCATATTCGGGGGGGCGGTATGGATGAAATGTGGTTAAGCAAAACGGAGAGAACCTGATATGCGCCGGATATTATCGGTTTTACTGGAAAACGAGTCTGGCGCACTGTCGCGCGTCATTGGTCTTTTTGCGCAGCGCGGTTATAACATTGAAAGCCTGACCGTCGCGCCGACGGAGGATCCCACGCTGTCGCGCATGACGATTCAAACCGTTGGCGACGCCAAAGTGCTTGAACAGATTGAAAAACAGCTGCATAAGCTGGTTGATGTGCTGCGCGTGAGCGAGCTGGGGCAGGGGGCCTACGTTGAACGTGAGGTCATGCTGGTGAAAATCCAGGCCACCGGCTACGGGCGTGAAGAAGTTAAACGCAATGCGGATATTTTCCGCGGACAGATTATCGACGTCACGCCTTCTCTTTATACGGTTCAGCTGGTCGGGACAAGTGACAAGCTGGATGCTTTCCTGACGTCCGTGCGGGATGTGGCAAAAATTGTTGAAGTCGCAAGATCGGGTGTCGTGGGTCTGTCACGCGGCGAGAAAATCATGCGTTAGTTGTCAAAAAGGTTCGCCTCTTTCTGCCCGGTCACCAAAGCCGGGCTTTTTTTTGCGTAATCAGCCGACAACGCAGATAAAAGCGGTTGCCGCGAAGGCTTTTCTGCGTTTAGATGTTAAAAGATTTAACCATAACCTTGACAGGGCCATGGACTCTTTTCTTTTTTTAAGGGGCAATTGTGAAACTGGATGAAATCGCCCGGCTAGCCGGCGTGTCACGAACAACGGCCAGCTATGTGATTAACGGTAAAGCAAAGCAGTACCGTGTCAGCGACAAGACCGTTGAAAAAGTTATGGCGGTGGTTCGTGAACATAACTACCATCCGAATGCTGTCGCAGCCGGTCTGCGCGCCGGGCGCACCCGCTCTATTGGTCTGGTGATCCCGGACCTGGAAAACACCAGCTATACCCGTATCGCCAACTATCTTGAACGTCAGGCGCGCCAGCGTGGCTATCAGCTGCTGATTGCCTGCTCGGAAGACCAGCCTGATAACGAGATGCGCTGCATTGAGCATCTGCTCCAGCGCCAGGTGGATGCCATTATTGTTTCGACCTCCTTACCGCCAGAACATCCGTTCTACCAGCGCTGGGCGAACGACCCGTTCCCAATCGTTGCGCTGGATCGCGCGCTCGATCGTGAACATTTCACCAGCGTAGTGGGTGCGGATCAGGATGATGCCGAAATGCTGGCCGCAGAGCTGCGGACGTTCCCGGCGGAAACGGTCCTGTATCTTGGCGCGTTGCCCGAGCTTTCGGTGAGCTTCCTGCGCGAGCAGGGATTCAGAACCGCCTGGAAAGACGATCCGCGCGAGGTTCACTACCTCTATGCCAACAGCTATGAACGTGAAGCCGCCGCGCAGCTGTTCGAGAAATGGCTGGAAACCCACCCGATGCCTCAGGCGCTGTTCACGACCTCGTTTGCGCTCTTGCAGGGCGTCATGGATGTCACCTTACGCCGTGAAGGTAAACTCCCCTCCGACCTTGCGATTGCCACGTTTGGGGATAACGAGCTGCTCGACTTCCTTCAGTGCCCGGTGCTTGCGGTTGCACAGCGTCACCGCGACGTGGCTGAACGCGTGCTGGAGATTGTACTGGCGAGTCTGGATGAACCCCGCAAACCAAAGCCGGGCCTGACGCGTATCAAACGTAATCTCTACCATCGCGGAATTTTAAGCCGCCAAAAATGAAATGACTGGGGCGGCGAAATCTGCCCCATTTTGCTGCGATAATTCGTGCGGATAATTCCCGGAGAGAAATTAGGATAATTCTTGTGAGATCATAATCGCCTATTTTTCTTAATTCATTTTGGCTTTTAAATTGTTCTTTAAAGCACATCTCAGCGATTTTAAACGGTATTCTTTGTATTATTTTGTTACAAACCCTCTTCGGTCGATGAATATTCAGACGTTTTTTCCTCTTCCTTTGCCAGCTTACGTGCTAACCACTGCGCTTACCGTGTGCCTGGGTGAATCTGGCGCTGTCATCCCCTGAGAATCTGTCATAAAATGCTGCCCGCGTCGCAAACTGACACTTTATATTTATCTGCGATGATATTGAGTGAGCCTTAACGCTAGTGTGCATATTCGGTTTTTTTCTTACAAATATTCATGACGTTAATTTTGCCTCGCCAGTTGTGCAGTTATTAACCAGGACTGTTTAACTCTGTAAATAGAGGGCTTTCGAGTCCTTATACGGAGAGTCCTGGCTTGACAAGCTTTTCCCTCGCTCCGTAAACTCCTTTAGGTGGGAATTTGTGGGTTAAAGTGGTGAGGAGGGGTGAGACTGGCATGTTCCGTGGAGCAACGTTAGTCAATCTCGACAGCAAAGGGCGTTTATCGGTACCAACCCGATACCGCGACCAGCTGATTGAGAACGCTGCGGGTCAAATGGTTTGCACCATTGACATTAACTCCCCCTGCCTGCTGCTTTACCCCTTACCTGAATGGGAAATTATTGAGCAAAAGCTGTCGCGACTGTCGAGCATGAACCCGCAGGAACGCCGCGTGCAGCGGCTGTTATTGGGACATGCCAGTGAATGTCAGATGGATAACGCAGGGCGATTACTGATTGCCCCTGTGTTGCGGCAACATGCCGGTCTGACAAAAGAAGTGATGCTGGTCGGGCAGTTCAACAAGTTTGAACTGTGGGATGAAACGACCTGGTATCAACAGGTCAAGGAAGATATCGACGCTGAGCAGTCTGATTCCGCGACATTATCGGAACGACTGCAGGACTTGTCTCTATAAATATGATGGAAAATTATAAACATAAAACGGTGTTACTGGACGAGGCCGTTAACGGCCTGAATATTCGTCCGGATGGCATCTACATTGATGGCACATTTGGTCGCGGTGGCCACTCGCGTTTAATCCTCTCCGAGCTGGGTGAGGAGGGACGTCTGCTGGCAATCGATCGCGATCCGCAGGCAATTGCCGTTGCACAGACCATCAATGACCCACGCTTTTCCATCGTGCATGGACCTTTCTCTGCACTCGCGGACTATGTGGCTGAGCGCGGCCTGACGGGCAAGATCGACGGGATTCTTCTCGATCTTGGCGTCTCTTCACCCCAACTTGACGACGCTGAACGCGGTTTCTCCTTTATGCGTGATGGTCCGCTGGACATGCGGATGGATCCGACGCGCGGACAATCCGCCGCCGAGTGGCTTCAGACCGCTGACGAAGCCGATATTGCATGGGTCATTAAAACGTTTGGCGAAGAGCGCTTTGGCAAACGTATTGCGCGCGCCATTGTTGAGCGCAACCGCATTGAGCCAATGACCCGCACCAAAGAGTTGGCCGAGGTGATCGCGGCAGCGACCCCGGTGAAGGATAAGCACAAACATCCCGCGACCCGTACCTTCCAGGCGGTTCGCATCTGGGTAAACAGTGAACTGGAGGAAATAGAGCTGGCGCTAAAAAGCTCGCTCGACGTGCTTGCCCCGGGTGGGCGGTTATCCATCATCAGCTTCCATTCGCTGGAAGACCGTATTGTGAAACGCTTTATGCGTGAACAAAGCCGCGGTCCACAGGTGCCAGCGGGGCTGCCGATGACGGAAGAACAACTCAGGAAGATGGGTGGCCGTCAGTTGCGAGCATTAGGCAAGTTGATGCCGGGCGAAGAAGAAGTGGCAGAGAATCCACGCGCCCGTAGTTCAGTGCTGCGTGTTGCAGAGAGGACGAACGCATGATCGGCAGAGTGACAGAGACCCTAAGCAAAGTTAAGGATTCGTTAGGAAGCAACGAGCGCCATGCCTTGCCTGGCGTGATCGGCGACGATCTTTTGCGGTTTGGGAAACTGCCACTCTGTCTGTTCATTTGCATCATTGTCACGGCAGTAACGGTGGTGACGACAGCCCACCATACACGTTTATTGACTGCGCAACGCGAGCAGATGGTACTGGAACGCGATGCGCTGGATATTGAATGGCGAAATCTGATCCTTGAAGAAAACGCGCTCGGCGATCACAGCCGGGTTGAACGGATCGCAACGGAAAAGCTGCAGCTGCAGCATGTTGATCCTTCACAGGAAAATATCGTAGTACAAAAATAAGGGAAAACGCGACGCATGAAAGCAGCGGCAAAAACGCTAAAACCAAAACGTCAGGAAGAACAGGCCAACTTTATCAGTTGGCGTTTTGCGTTGCTTTGCGGCTGCATTTTACTGGCGCTGGGTTTTCTGCTGGGCCGCGTGGCCTGGCTGCAGATCGTCGCGCCTGACATGCTGGTACGCCAGGGCGATATGCGCTCTCTGCGCGTTCAGGAGGTCTCCACGTCCCGCGGGATGATCACCGACCGCTCCGGTCGTCCGCTGGCGGTGAGCGTACCGGTGAAGGCTATCTGGGCCGATCCGAAAGAGCTGCACGACGCCGGTGGCATTACCCTTGATAACCGCTGGAAAGCGCTGGCTGATGCGCTGAAAATGCCGCTGGATCAGCTGGCCTCCCGCGTTAACGCGAACCCGAAAGGGCGTTTTATCTATCTGGCGCGTCAGGTTAACCCTGACATGGCCGACTACATTCGCAAACTGAAGCTACCGGGCATTCATCTGCGTGAAGAATCCCGTCGTTACTATCCCTCCGGCGAAGTAACCGCTCACCTCATTGGCTTCACCAACGTCGACAGCCAGGGGATTGAGGGCGTTGAAAAAAGCTTCGATAAGTGGCTCACCGGTCAGCCGGGCGAGCGAATCGTGCGTAAGGACCGCTACGGGCGCGTCATCGAAGATATCTCCTCTACGGACAGTCAGGCAGCGCACAACCTGGCCCTGAGTATCGACGAGCGCCTGCAGGCGCTGGTCTACCGCGAGCTGAACAACGCCGTGGCGTTCAACAAGGCGGAGTCAGGCAGCGCCGTGCTGGTGGATGTCAGCACCGGTGAAGTGCTGGCGATGGCCAACAGTCCGTCCTACAACCCGAACAACTTTACCGGCACTGCAAAAGATGCCATGCGTAACCGGGCGATTACCGACGTGTTCGAACCTGGCTCCACGGTGAAACCGATGGTGGTGATGACCGCGCTCCAGCGCGGCATCGTCAATGAAAACACGGTTCTGAACACCATCCCATACCGTATTAACGGCCACGAGATAAAAGACGTGGCGCGCTACAGCGAATTGACCCTGACTGGGGTGTTACAGAAGTCGAGTAACGTCGGTGTTTCAAAGCTGGCGTTAGCGATGCCGTCCTCAGCGTTAGTAGAGACTTACTCACGTTTTGGACTGGGAAAGGCGACCAATTTGGGGTTGGTCGGAGAACGCAGTGGCTTATATCCTCAAAAACAACGGTGGTCTGACATAGAGAGGGCCACCTTCTCTTTCGGCTACGGGCTAATGGTAACCCCGTTACAGTTAGCGCGAGTCTACGCAACGATTGGCAGCTATGGCGTTTATCGCCCGCTGTCGATTACCAAAGTTGATCCACCGGTCCCGGGAGAGCGTATCTTCCCGGAATCCATCGTTCGTACCGTAGTGCACATGATGGAAAGCGTGGCGCTGCCGGGCGGCGGCGGCGTGAAGGCGGCGATTAAAGGCTATCGTATCGCCATTAAAACCGGTACAGCGAAAAAAGTGGGGCCAGACGGCCGCTACATCAACAAATACATTGCCTATACCGCAGGCGTTGCGCCTGCAAGCAATCCGCGTTTTGCGCTGGTGGTCGTGATAAACGATCCACAGGCGGGTAAATACTACGGCGGCGCCGTCTCCGCGCCTGTGTTCGGGGCCATCATGGGCGGCGTGTTACGCACCATGAACATTGAACCGGATGCGCTGGCGACGGGCGAAAAAAGTGAATTTGTAATTAATCAAGGCGAGGGTACAGGTGGCAGATCGTAATTTGCGCGACCTTCTCGCTCCGTGGGTGCCAAATGCACCGGAGCGAGCACTGCGAGAGATGGTACTGGACAGCCGCGTGGCTGCTTCTGGCGATCTTTTTGTGGCGGTGGTCGGTCATCAGGCGGACGGGCGTCGTTATATCCCGCAGGCGATTGCGCAAGGTGTGGCTGCCATTATTGCTGAGGCTAAAGATGAGGCAACCGACGGTGAGATCCGTGAAATGCACGGCGTGCCGGTCATCTATCTCAGCCAGTTAAACGAACGTCTTTCCGCACTGGCGGGACGTTTTTATCACGAACCTTCCGACCAGCTGCGCCTGGTTGGCGTAACGGGTACGAACGGAAAAACCACCACCACGCAGCTGATGGCGCAGTGGGCTCAGCTGCTGGGTGAAACCGGCGCGGTGATGGGTACCGTAGGTAACGGTCTGCTGGGCAAAGTGAGCCCGACGGAAAACACCACCGGCTCCGCGGTTGACGTACAGCACGTGCTCGCCGGTCTGGCAGGGCAGGGCGCAACCTTTGCCGCGATGGAGGTCTCTTCGCACGGTCTGGTACAGCACCGTGTCGCGGCGCTGAAATTTGCCGCGTCCGTGTTTACCAACCTGAGCCGCGATCATCTTGATTATCATGGTGATATGGAGCACTACGAAGCCGCGAAATGGCTGCTCTATTCCACTCACCACTGTGGTCAGGCGATCATTAATGCCGACGATGAAGTCGGCCGCCGCTGGCTGGCGAAGCTGCCCGATGCGGTTGCCGTATCGATGGAAGACCATATCAATCCGAACTGCCACGGCCGCTGGCTGAAGGCGGTTGAGGTGAAATATCACGACAGCGGGGCGACCATCCGCTTTGCCTCTTCCTGGGGTGAAGGCGAAATTGAAAGCCGCCTGATGGGGGCGTTTAACGTCAGCAACCTGCTGCTGGCGCTGGCAACGCTGCTGGCGCTGGGTTACCCGATGGCTGAACTGCTGAAAACCGCCGCGCGTCTGCAGCCAGTTTGTGGCCGTATGGAAGTGTTTAGCGCGCCGGGCAAACCGACCGTTGTGGTTGATTATGCCCACACGCCGGATGCGCTGGAAAAAGCGCTGGAAGCGGCGCGTCTGCACTGTACCGGTAAGCTCTGGTGCGTGTTTGGTTGCGGCGGCGATCGTGACAAAGGCAAACGCCCGTTGATGGGCGCTATTGCGGAACAGTTCGCAGATATTCCGGTTGTCACCGATGACAACCCGCGTACGGAAGAGCCGCGCGCCATCATTAATGACATTCTGGCGGGCATGCTGGATGCGGGCCGCGCGCGCGTCGTGGAAGGCCGGGCGGAAGCCGTAACGAACGCCATCATGCAGGCACAGGAGAATGATGTTGTTCTGCTGGCGGGTAAAGGCCATGAAGATTATCAGATCGTTGGCAACCGCCGTCTGGATTACTCGGATCGCGTAACGGCAGCTCGCCTGCTGGGAGTCGTCGCATGATTAGCCTCTCGTTAAGCCAGGCCGCTGCGGTACTGCACGGCGACCTGCACGGACAAGACCTGACCATTGATGCCGTGACGACGGACACCCGCAAAGTCACCGCTGGCTGTCTGTTCGTGGCGCTGAAAGGCGAGCGTTTTGACGCGCATGATTTTGCCGAACAGGCCAAAGAGAACGGCGCCGGTGCGCTGCTGGTCAGCCGCAAGCTTGATATCGATCTGCCGCAGGTTGTGGTGAAAGATACGCGTCTCGCGTTCGGCGAGCTGGCGGCCTGGGTTCGTCAGCAGGTGCCGGCTCGCGTCGTTGCCCTGACCGGATCCTCAGGCAAAACGTCAGTGAAAGAGATGACGGCGGCGATCCTCAGCCAGTGCGGCAATACGCTTTATACCGCGGGCAACCTCAATAATGACATCGGCGTGCCGATGACATTGCTTCGCCTGACCAAAGAGCACGAGTATGCGGTGATCGAGTTAGGTGCAAACCACCAGGGTGAAATCGCCTGGACCGTGAGCCTGACGCGCCCGGAAGCGGCGCTGGTGAATAACCTCGCGGCTGCGCACCTGGAAGGCTTTGGATCGCTGGAAGGCGTGGCAAAAGCGAAAGGCGAGATTTACACCGGCCTGCCGGAAAACGGGATCGCCATTCTGAACGCCGATAACAACGACTGGCTGAACTGGCAGAGCATCATTGGTGCGCGTAAAACCTGGCGCTTCTCGCCAAATGCGGCCAACAGTGATTTTACGGCGACCAATATCCATGTGACGTCGCACGGCACCGAGTTCACCCTCACGACCCCAACGGGTGGCGTGGAGGTGCTGCTGCCGCTGCCGGGTCGCCATAACATCGCCAATGCCCTTGCGGCGGCGGCGCTGGCAACGGCGGTAGGCGCTTCACATGAGGCGATCAAAGCCGGGCTGGCGAACCTGAAAGCCGTGCCGGGACGCCTGTTCCCGATTCAGCTTTCGGAAAACAAGCTGCTGCTGGACGACTCCTACAACGCGAACGTTGGCTCGATGACGGCGGCGGTGCAGGTGTTATCTGAAATGCCGGGCTACCGCATCATGGTGGTTGGCGACATGGCAGAGCTGGGCGACGAAAGCGAAGCCTGTCATACCCAGGTCGGTGAAGCGGCGAAAGCGGCGGGACTGGACTGTGTACTGAGCGCAGGAAAACTGAGCCAGGCGATTAGCCAGGCCAGCGGCGTTGGCGAGCATTTTGCCGATAAAGCCGCGTTGATTGAGCGCCTTAAGGCATTAATGACAGAAAAACAAATTGTGACAGTGTTAGTGAAAGGTTCACGTAGTGCCGCCATGGAAGAGGTTGTGCACGCATTACAGGAGAACGGGACATGTTAGTTTGGCTGGCCGAACATTTGGTCAAATATTACTCAGGCTTTAACGTCTTTTCCTATCTGACGTTTCGCGCCATCGTCAGCCTGCTGACTGCGCTGTTCATCTCGTTGTGGATGGGCCCGCGCATGATTGCCCGTCTGCAAAAGCTCTCTTTCGGCCAGGTTGTGCGTAACGACGGCCCGGAATCGCACTTCAGCAAGCGCGGTACCCCGACCATGGGCGGGATCATGATCCTGACTGCCATCGTCGTTTCCGTACTGCTGTGGGCGTACCCGTCCAACCCGTACGTCTGGTGTGTGCTGACGGTTCTGGTGGGTTACGGGATCATTGGTTTCGTCGATGATTACCGCAAAGTCGTCCGCAAAGATACCAAAGGCCTGATTGCCCGCTGGAAGTACTTCTGGATGTCGGTGATCGCGCTGGGCGTGGCCTTCGCGCTGTATCTGGCAGGGAAAGACACGCCAGCGACCGAGCTGGTCGTGCCGTTCTTTAAAGACGTGATGCCGCAGCTGGGTCTGTTCTACATTCTGCTGGCGTACTTTGTGATTGTCGGCACCGGTAACGCCGTTAACCTGACCGACGGTCTGGATGGCCTGGCGATTATGCCAACCGTCTTCGTGGCGGCCGGTTTTGCGCTGGTGGCCTGGGCGACCGGTAACATGAATTTCGCGAACTATCTGCACATCCCTTATCTGCGCCACGCGGGCGAACTGGTGATCGTCTGTACGGCGATTGTCGGTGCAGGGCTGGGCTTCCTGTGGTTCAACACCTATCCGGCTCAGGTCTTTATGGGTGACGTCGGTTCACTGGCGTTAGGCGGCGCGCTGGGCATTATTGCCGTGCTGCTGCGTCAGGAATTCCTGCTAGTGATCATGGGCGGCGTGTTTGTGGTTGAGACGCTGTCGGTGATTTTGCAGGTCGGCTCCTTCAAGCTGCGCGGTCAGCGCATCTTCCGTATGGCGCCGATTCACCACCACTATGAACTGAAAGGTTGGCCGGAGCCGCGCGTCATTGTGCGCTTCTGGATTATTTCGCTGATGCTGGTGCTGATTGGCCTGGCAACGCTGAAGGTACGTTAATCATGGCAGATTACCAGGGCAAAAAAGTCGTTATCATCGGGTTAGGCCTCACGGGCCTTTCCTGCGTGGACTTTTTCCTCGCACGTGGCGTGACGCCGCGCGTGATGGATACGCGTGTCTCTCCGCCGGGTCTGGATAAACTGCCGGAACAGGTTGAACGCCACCTTGGTGGTCTGAATGATGACTGGCTGCTGGCAGCCGATCTGATTGTCGCCAGCCCGGGTATGGCGCTGGCGCATCCTTCCCTGAGCGCTGCCGCAGATGCAGGCGTTGAGATTGTCGGCGATATCGAGCTGTTCTGCCGCGAAGCGCAGGCGCCCGTTATCGCGATTACCGGTTCTAACGGTAAAAGCACCGTCACCACCCTGGTGGGGGAAATGGCAAAAGCGGCGGGCATGAACGTCGGCGTTGGCGGTAACATTGGTTTGCCTGCTCTGATGCTGCTGGACAAAGGCTGTGAACTGTATGTTCTCGAGCTTTCCAGCTTCCAGCTGGAAACGACCTCCAGCCTGCATGCTGCCGCTGCGACGATCCTCAACGTGACTGAAGATCACATGGACAGATATCCATTTGGTCTGCAGCAGTACCGTGCCGCCAAGCTGCGCGTTTATGAGAATGCCAAAGTCTGCGTAGTGAACGCCGATGATGCGCTGACCATGCCGGTGCGTGGCGCAGACGACCGCTGCATTAGTTTTGGCATCACCATGGGTGATTATCATCTGAACCGCCAGCTGGGCGAAACCTGGCTGCGCGTGAAAGGTGAGAAAGTGCTGAACGTGAAAGAGATGAAGCTCTCTGGGCAGCACAACTATACCAATGCGCTGGCGGCGCTGGCGCTGGCGGACGCAGTGGGGCTGCCGCGCTCCTCAAGCCTGAAAGCGTTAACCACGTTTTCCGGCCTGGCACACCGTTTCCAGCTGGCGCTGGAGCACAACGGCGTGCGCTGGATCAACGACTCCAAAGCCACCAACGTGGGCAGCACGGAGGCCGCGCTGAACGGCCTGCACGTTGACGGTACCTTGCATCTGCTGCTGGGCGGTGACGGTAAATCAGCGGATTTCTCGTCCCTGAAGCCGTATCTCTCCGGCGATAACGTCCGTCTGTACTGCTTCGGCCGTGACGGCAGCGAGCTGGCTGCACTGCGCCCTGAGGTCGCCGAGCAAACCGAAACCATGGAACAGGCGATGCGGCTGATTGCCCCTCGCGTGAAGCCGGGTGATATGGTGCTGCTCTCTCCGGCCTGTGCCAGCCTCGATCAATTCAAGAATTTCGAACAGCGTGGTGATGTCTTTACCCGCCTGGCGAAGGAGTTAGGCTGATGCGTTTATCTCTCCCTCGCCTGAAAATGCCGCGCCTGCCAGGATTTGGGATCCTGGTGTGGTTGTTTGCGGCACTCAAAGGCTGGGTGATGGGCTCTCGTCAAAAAGATAACGACAGCCTGATCATGTACGACCGCACGCTGTTCTGGCTCACGATGGGGCTCGCGGCGGTCGGCTTTATTATGGTGACGTCAGCGTCAATGCCCGTCGGGCAGCGTCTGGCGAACGATCCTTTCCTGTTTGCCAAGCGTGATGGTCTGTACATTATCCTGGCATTCTGCCTGGCGCTGGTGACCTTGCGTCTGCCGATGGAGTTCTGGCAGCGACACAGTACGGCGATGCTGATCGCGTCGATCATTATGCTGCTGATCGTTCTGGTGGTGGGGAGTTCCGTAAACGGGGCATCACGCTGGATCGCCTTTGGCCCGCTGCGTATTCAGCCTGCGGAATTTACCAAGCTCTCCCTGTTCTGCTACCTGGCGAACTACCTGGTGCGTAAGGTAGATGAAGTGCGTAATAACCTGCGCGGCTTCTTAAAACCGATGGGCGTGATTCTGGTGCTGGCGGTATTACTGCTGGCGCAGCCTGACCTCGGTACCGTGGTGGTACTGTTTGTCACCACGCTGGCCATGCTGTTCCTGGCGGGCGCAAAGCTGTGGCAGTTCATCGCCATTATCGGGATGGGGATTTCAGCGGTTGTGCTGCTGATCCTCGCCGAGCCTTACCGTATTCGCCGCGTGACCTCGTTCTGGAACCCGTGGGAAGACCCGTTCGGCAGCGGCTATCAGCTGACGCAGTCACTCATGGCCTTTGGGCGCGGTGAGCTCTGGGGGCAGGGGCTGGGTAACTCGGTACAGAAACTGGAGTATTTACCGGAAGCGCATACTGACTTCATCTTCTCCATTATTGCGGAAGAACTGGGTTATATCGGTGTGGTATTAGCGCTATTAATGGTATTCTTCGTCGCTTTCCGCGCCATGTCCATCGGCCGGAAAGCGCTGGAGATCGATCACCGTTTCTCAGGCTTCCTGGCCTGCTCAATTGGTATCTGGTTTAGCTTCCAGGCATTGGTTAACGTCGGGGCCGCAGCGGGTATGCTGCCGACCAAAGGTCTGACGTTGCCGTTGATCAGTTATGGTGGTTCCAGTCTGTTGATTATGTCGACGGCCATCATGCTGTTGTTGCGCATAGATTATGAGACGCGTCTGGAAAAAGCCCAGGCGTTTACACGAGGTTCACGATGAATCAACCGAAGCGGTTAATGGTGATGGCAGGCGGTACCGGCGGACATGTGTTCCCGGGACTGGCGGTTGCGCACCATTTAATGGATCAGGGCTGGCAGGTACGCTGGCTGGGAACCGCAGACCGCATGGAGGCCGACCTGGTACCGAAACACGGTATTGAGATCGACTTTATTCGTATTTCCGGCCTTCGGGGCAAAGGCCTCAAGGCAATGCTGCTGGCTCCGGTGCGCATTTTTAACGCCTGGCGTCAGGCGCGCACCATTATGAAGCGCTTTAAGCCCGATGTGGTGCTAGGCATGGGCGGCTATGTCTCGGGTCCAGGTGGGTTAGCCGCGTGGTCGTTAGGTATTCCCGTCGTGCTGCATGAGCAGAACGGTATTGCGGGTCTGACCAACAAATGGCTGGCGAAAATCGCCACCAAAGTCATGCAGGCGTTTCCCGGCGCGTTCCCGAAAGCGGATGTGGTGGGAAACCCGGTGCGCGTGGACGTGCTGGCTCTGCCGCTGCCGGAGGCTCGCCTGGCAGGCCGTGAAGGGCCGGTGCGTGTGCTGGTCGTCGGCGGTTCTCAGGGCGCACGTATTTTAAACCAGACGATGCCGCAGGTTGCCGCAAAGCTGGGTGATACCGTCACCATCTGGCACCAGAGTGGAAAAGGCGCTCAGCAGACCGTTGAGCAGGCTTACGCCGAGGCGGGGCAGCCGCAGCATAACGTGACGGAGTTTATCGACGACATGGCGGCAGCGTACGCCTGGGCCGATGTCGTGGTCTGTCGTTCTGGCGCCTTAACGGTAAGCGAAATCGCTGCCGCGGGGCTGCCGGCTCTGTTTGTGCCTTTCCAGCACAAAGACAGACAGCAGTACTGGAATGCCCTGCCGCTTGAGAAAGCCGGTGCGGCGAAAATTTTTGAGCAGCCACAATTTACCGCCGACGCGGTCGCCACCACCCTGGCGGGCTGGAACAGAGACGTATTGCTTGAGATGGCTGAGCGCGCGCGCGCGGCGGCTATCCCTGATGCGACGGAACGGGTGGCAAAAGAAGTGAGCCTGGCAGCCCAGGCTTAACCCTCGCAGCGCGTGAAGCGCGGCACGAATTTTAAGTAGTCGATGGCGTTTAGAGAATGAATACACAACAACTGGCAAAACTGCGTTCAATCGTGCCCGAGATGCGTCGCGTCCGGCACATTCACTTTGTTGGCATCGGTGGTGCTGGCATGGGCGGTATTGCCGAAGTGTTAGCTAACGAAGGCTATCAGATCAGCGGGTCTGACCTGGCGCCAAACCCTGTAACGCAGCAGCTGGCGTCGCTTGGGGCGACTATCTATTTCAATCATCGCCCGGAAAACGTGCGCGATGCGAGCGTGGTGGTGGTATCGAGCGCTATCTCCTCTGACAACCCGGAAATCGTTGCCGCGCATGACGCGCGCATTCCGGTGATCCGCCGTGCAGAAATGCTGGCGGAACTGATGCGTTTTCGCCACGGCATCGCGATTGCCGGGACCCACGGTAAAACCACGACCACGGCGATGGTCTCCAGTATTTATGCAGAAGCGGGTCTCGACCCGACGTTTGTCAACGGCGGCCTGGTCAAAGCCGCGGGCGTGCATGCGCGTCTGGGCCACAGTCGTTATCTGATTGCTGAAGCGGATGAGAGCGACGCGTCGTTCCTGCACCTGCAGCCGATGGTGGCGATTGTCACCAACATCGAAGCGGACCATATGGATACCTACCAGGGTGACTTCGAGAACTTAAAGCAGACCTTTATCAACTTCCTGCACAACCTGCCGTTCTACGGGCGCGCGGTGATGTGCGTTGACGATCCGGTGATCCGCGAGCTGCTGCCGCGCGTGGGTCGTCAAATCACCACTTACGGTTTCAGTGAAGACGCTGACGTCCGCGTGGAAGAGTACAAACAGATTGGCGCGCAGGGGCACTTCACGCTGGCGCGTCAGGACAAAGAGCTGCTGCACGTGACGCTGAATGCGCCAGGGCGCCATAACGCGCTCAATGCCGCAGCGGCAGTGGCCGTCGCGACGGAAGAAGGCATTGATGATGATGCGATCCTGCGCGCGCTGGAAAGTTTCCAGGGCACCGGTCGTCGTTTCGACTTCCTCGGTGAATTCCCGCTGGATCCGGTGAACGGTAAAGCCGGTACGGCGATGCTGGTGGACGACTACGGTCATCATCCAACCGAAGTGGACGCCACCATTAAAGCCGCACGTGCGGGCTGGCCGGAGAAGAATCTGGTGATGGTGTTCCAGCCGCACCGTTTCACGCGTACGCGCGATCTGTATGACGATTTCGCCAGCGTCCTGTCGCAGGTTGATACCCTGTTAATGCTGGATGTATACGCCGCAGGCGAGACGCCGATTCCTGGCGCAGACAGCCGTTCTCTGTGTCGCACCATTCGTGGACGCGGTAAGGTTGACCCTATTCTGGTTTCTGACCCTGCCCAGGTGGCGGAAATTCTGGCACCGGTCCTGACAGGTAACGATTTGATTCTGATTCAGGGTGCGGGAAATATCGGCAAAATCGCCCGTACCTTAGCTGAAATCAAACTGAAGCCGCAAAACCAGGAGGATGAGCATCATGGCTGATAAGATTGCTGTCCTGTCTGGCGGCACCTCCGCCGAGCGCGAGGTTTCCCTGAATTCCGGCGCGGCTGTACTGGCGGGCCTGCGTGAAGGCGGCGTCAATGCGCACCTGGTTGACCCAAAAGAGGTCGACGTGACGCAATTAAAAGCCATGGGCTTCGATAAAGTTTTTATCGCTTTACACGGTCGTGGCGGTGAAGACGGTACCCTGCAGGGGCTTCTGGATCTGCTCGGCCTGCCGTACACCGGCAGCGGCGTGATGGCTTCCGCTATCTCTATGGATAAACTGCGCAGCAAGCTGCTGTGGCAGGGCGCAGGGTTACCTGTCGCACCATGGGTAGCGCTGACGCGACGCGAATTTGAATTGGGCCTGTCGGATAGCGTTAATGCACGCATTGCTGAACTGGGCTTACCGGTTATTGTAAAGCCCAGCCGGGAAGGCTCCAGCGTGGGAATGTCCAAAGTCGACAAAGCTGACGATTTAGCGTCCGCTTTAGCGCTGGCATTTCAACATGATGATGAAGTTCTGGTAGAAAAATGGCTTAGCGGGCCGGAATTTACCGTCGCGATGCTTGGCGAAGAAATTTTACCGTCAATCCGTATCCAACCCGCTGGAGTCTTCTATGATTATGAGGCGAAGTATCTCTCTGATGAGACGCAATATTTCTGCCCAAGTGGTCTTGAAGCTGAGCGTGAAGCCGAATTACAGTCCCTGGTGCTTAAAGCCTGGCATGTTCTGGGTTGCCAGGGCTGGGGACGCATCGACGTGATGCAGGACCGGGATGGACAATTTTATCTGCTGGAAGCCAATACCTCTCCGGGAATGACCAGCCACAGCCTTGTGCCAATGGCCGCGCGTCAAGCGGGGATGAGCTTCTCGCAGTTAGTCGTACGCATTCTGGACCAGGCGGGCTGATATGTCTCAGGCTGCATTGAACACGCGCAACCGCGATGACGAGGAAGAATACACCTCTTCACGCCGCAGTAATGGAACGCGTCTTGCAGGCATCATTTTCCTGCTCGGGGTGCTGTGCACCGTGTTTATCAGCGGCTGGATGGTCCTGGGGTGGATGGAAGATGCGCAGCGGTTGCCACTTTCTAAGCTGGTGGTCACCGGTGAGCGTCACTACACGCGTAACGACGATATTCGCCAGTCAATACTGGCACTGGGCTCGCCTGGCACCTTTATGACTCAGGACGTCAATATTATCCAGAGCCAGATTGAACGTCTGCCATGGATAAAACAGGCGAGCGTAAGAAAGCAATGGCCTGATGAATTGAAGATTCATCTGGTTGAATATGTGCCCATTGCGCGTTGGAATGATCAGCACATGGTTGACGTCGACGGAAATTCCTTCAGCGTCCCGGCCGATCGTGTCAACAAGCAAAATTTACCGATGTTGTATGGCCCTGAAGGCAGCGAAAACGAAGTGTTACAGGGTTTTCGTGAAATGGGTCAGGTTCTGGCGAAGGACAGGTTTACGTTAAAAGATGCTGCCATGACGGCGCGCCGTTCCTGGCAGCTTACGTTAACGAACGGCATTAAGCTCAACCTGGGGCGCGGGGACACCATGAAGCGTCTGGCGCGTTTTGTCGAACTATACCCGGTTTTACAGCAGCAGGCACAGACTGACGGCAAACGGATAAGCTACGTTGATTTGCGCTATGACTCAGGCGCAGCAGTCGGTTGGGTACCGGCTCCGGTCGAGGAACCTAATCAGCAACAGAATCAGGCACAGGTACAGGCAGAACAACAATGATCAAGGCGACGGACAGAAAACTGGTAGTTGGACTGGAGATTGGCACCGCGAAGGTTGCCGCTTTAGTAGGGGAAGTTCTGCCCGACGGTATGGTCAATATCATTGGCGTGGGCAGTTGCCCGTCCCGTGGTATGGATAAAGGTGGGGTAAACGATCTTGAATCGGTGGTGAAGTGCGTCCAGCGCGCCATCGATCAGGCTGAATTGATGGCAGATTGCCAGATTTCTTCTGTCTATCTGGCCCTTTCTGGTAAGCACATTAGCTGCCAGAACGAAATCGGTATGGTGCCGATTTCCGAAGAAGAAGTGACGCAGGAAGACGTTGAAAACGTTGTGCATACGGCGAAATCCGTGCGTGTCCGCGATGAGCATCGCGTATTGCACGTGATCCCGCAGGAATATGCGATTGACTACCAGGAAGGGATCAAGAACCCGGTTGGTCTGTCAGGCGTTCGTATGCAGGCAAAAGTGCACCTGATCACATGTCACAACGATATGGCGAAGAACATTGTAAAAGCCGTTGAACGTTGTGGCCTGAAAGTTGACCAACTTATTTTCGCCGGTCTGGCGGCAAGTTATTCCGTGCTGACCGAAGATGAACGTGAACTGGGTGTCTGTGTGGTCGATATTGGTGGTGGTACAATGGACATGGCCGTGTATACCGGCGGTGCGTTGCGCCACACCAAAGTGATCCCGTACGCAGGGAACGTCGTGACCAGCGATATTGCTTACGCTTTTGGTACGCCACCGAGCGATGCAGAAGCGATTAAAGTGCGCCACGGCTGTGCGCTGGGCTCTATTGTTGGCAAAGATGAGAGCGTTGAAGTGCCAAGCGTCGGTGGTCGTCCACCGCGCAGCCTGCAGCGCCAGACGTTGGCAGAGGTGATCGAGCCGCGCTATACCGAGCTGCTCAACCTGGTCAACGAAGAAATTTTACAGTTACAGGAACAGCTTCGTCAGCAGGGTGTTAAACATCATCTTGCGGCGGGGATTGTATTAACCGGCGGTGCAGCGCAAATTGAAGGTCTTGCGGCCTGTGCACAGCGCGTGTTCCATACGCAGGTGCGTATTGGTGCGCCGCTGAATATCACCGGTTTAACGGATTATGCTCAGGAGCCGTATTATTCAACGGCTGTGGGCCTGCTCCACTACGGGAAGGAATCTCATCTCAGTGGTGAAGCGGAAGTGGAAAAACGCGTCTCAGTGGGGTCGTGGGTCAAACGACTGAACAACTGGTTGCGAAAAGAGTTTTAATTTTTTTAAGAGACCGGAGAGAATTAGCGGTCTCGGGCGACAGGCACAACGGAGAGAGAAATTATGTTTGAACCTATGGAACTGACCAACGACGCGGTGATTAAAGTCATCGGCGTCGGTGGCGGCGGCGGTAACGCCGTAGAGCATATGGTGCGTGAACGCATTGAAGGTGTTGAATTCTTTGCAGTTAACACCGATGCACAGGCACTGCGTAAGACGGCTGTAGGCCAGACTATCCAGATCGGCGGTGGTATCACCAAAGGGCTGGGAGCAGGGGCTAACCCGGAAGTGGGCCGCAATGCGGCTGAAGAAGATCGTGAAGCCCTGCGCGCTGCACTGGAAGGTGCGGACATGGTCTTCATTGCAGCAGGTATGGGTGGCGGTACCGGTACCGGCGCAGCACCTGTTGTAGCTGAAGTGGCTAAAGATTTAGGTATCCTGACCGTTGCTGTCGTGACTAAGCCTTTCAATTTTGAAGGCAAGAAGCGTATGGCCTTCGCGGAGCAGGGTATCACCGAGCTGTCCAAGCACGTGGACTCGCTGATCACCATCCCGAACGACAAGCTGTTGAAGGTTCTGGGTCGCGGTATCTCCCTGCTGGACGCCTTCGGTGCAGCAAACGACGTGCTGAAAGGCGCGGTTCAGGGTATCGCTGAACTGATTACCCGTCCTGGCCTGATGAACGTTGACTTTGCAGACGTTCGCACCGTGATGTCCGAAATGGGCTACGCGATGATGGGCTCTGGCGTGGCGAGCGGCGAAGACCGTGCAGAAGAAGCGGCTGAAATGGCCATCTCTTCTCCACTGCTGGAAGATATCGATCTGTCTGGTGCGCGCGGCGTGCTGGTCAACATTACCGCTGGCTTTGACCTGCGTCTGGATGAGTTCGAAACCGTGGGTAACACTATCCGTGCGTTCGCCTCTGACAACGCTACCGTGGTAATCGGTACTTCGCTTGACCCTGAAATGAACGACGAGCTGCGTGTTACCGTTGTTGCGACCGGTATCGGTATGGACAAGCGTCCTGAGATCACCTTAGTGACCAACAAGCAGACTCAGCAACCGGTAATGGATCGTTACCAGCAGCACGGTATGTCTCCGCTGACTCAGGAGCAGAAACCGGCCGCAAAAGTGGTGAACGACCCAACGCCGCAAACGGCGAAAGAGCCAGATTATCTGGATATCCCGGCGTTCCTGCGTAAGCAAGCTGATTAAGAATTGGCTGGAATTAGGGGATTTGCGCTCTTTGTGCTAAACTGGCCCACCGTTAGTGATATACACTCTCGGTTGGATAGTTAATTTGGCGAGATTATACGATGATCAAACAAAGGACACTTAAACGTATCGTTCAGGCGACGGGTGTCGGTTTACATACCGGCAAGAAAGTCACGCTGACGTTACGCCCTGCGCCGGCCAATACCGGGGTCATCTATCGTCGCACCGACTTGAATCCACCGGTAGATTTTCCGGCCGATGCCAAATCTGTGCGTGATACTATGCTCTGTACTTGTCTGGTGAACGAGCATGACGTGCGGATTTCTACCGTAGAGCACCTGAACGCCGCCCTGGCGGGGCTGGGTATCGACAACATTATTGTTGAAGTCGATGCGCCAGAAATCCCGATTATGGATGGCAGTGCTGCACCGTTCGTCTATTTGTTGCTGGATGCCGGCATCGAAGAACTGAACTGCGCGAAGAAATTTGTTCGCATCAAAGAGACCGTTCGCGTCGAAGATGGCGACAAGTGGGCTGAATTCAAACCGTACAATGGTTTCTCGTTGGACTTTACCATCGACTTTAACCATCCGGCGATTGATTCCAGCACCCAGCGCTACGCGATGAACTTCTCTGCTGATGCGTTTATGCGCCAGATCAGCCGAGCCCGTACGTTTGGCTTCATGCGTGATATCGAATATCTGCAGTCCCGCGGCCTGTGCCTGGGCGGCAGCTTCGATTGTGCCATCGTTGTTGACGATTATCGCGTACTGAACGAAGACGGCCTGCGTTTCGAAGATGAATTCGTTCGTCACAAAATGCTGGACGCTATCGGCGACCTGTTTATGTGTGGTCACAACATCATTGGTGCATTTACCGCGTTCAAATCCGGTCATGCGCTGAACAACAAACTGTTGCAGGCCGTCCTGGCAAAACAGGAAGCCTGGGAATATGTGACCTTCGAAGACGAAGCAGAACTGCCGCTGGCTTTCAAAGCGCCAAACATGGTTCTGGCGTAACGGTTCACACCGTTTCGTAAAAAATCGACTGGTTAACCTGGTACTCTCTCCGACCAGGAAGACCAGTCGTTTTTATTTTTGCCCTTCTTCGTTTGCCCCAGCGTTATCTCTTGTTTGTCTTGCGCAGAAAATGCGTGCGTTAGCTGCATTCTTGACCGTTTTTCCCCGCGGCGGCACCTCATTCCTGCTGATGTGCATTGGCTTTAGTGGTAATATCTGGGCGCTTAAAAAAATAACTTAAAAGTAGCCTGTTACAGGCTGGCTTATGTGGTGGAGCAAGTGAGCGGAATACTGACGCGCTGGCGACAATTTGGCAGACGTTACTTCTGGCCGCATCTCTTATTAGGGATGGTCGCGGCGAGTCTCGGCTTGCCTGCGCTCAGCAACAGTGCCGAAGCGGCGACGCCAGCGAAGACCTCTACCACCAAACACGATCTCAACACGCGGGTTAACTTTACAAACCTCGCGTGGCTTGAAGCCAGCCGCCGCCCGAATTTCTCCGTTGATTACTGGCACCAGCACGCTATCCGCACGGTTATCCGCCATCTCTCCTTCGCGATGGCGCCCCAGGCAATGCCTGTGGCGGAAGAGACGCTGCCGGTGCAGGCCCAGCATCTTGCCCTGCTGGACACGCTTAATGCACTGCTTACGCAGGACAGCCAGCCGCCGGTCATGGTGCGCGAGACGGCGCAGCGCGCGCTCGTTCCTCCTGTTTCATTCTCTGTATCAACCTGGATTAGCCAGGTTCACGGCATTCGCGCCGGGCCTCAACGCCTCAGCTAAATTAACTTTTTCAATACCTTAATTTATCTGCCCATGATGGGGCGTTTGAGAATTTATTATGCTAATCAAATTATTAACTAAAGTTTTTGGTAGTCGTAACGATCGTACCCTGCGCCGTATGCGCAAAGCTGTTGCCGTCATCAACGGTATGGAACCGGCGATGGAGAAGCTCTCTGATGATGAGCTGAAAGCGAAAACGGCGGAATTCCGTGCGCGTCTGGAAAAAGGTGAAACCTTAGAAAGCCTCATCCCGGAAGCGTTTGCCGTTGTGCGTGAAGCAAGTAAGCGCGTGTTCGGCATGCGTCACTTCGACGTTCAGCTGCTGGGCGGTATGGTGCTTAACGAGCGCTGCATCGCGGAAATGCGTACCGGTGAAGGTAAAACCCTGACCGCAACGCTGCCGGCTTACCTGAACGCGCTGACTGGTAAAGGCGTTCATGTCGTTACCGTCAACGATTATCTGGCGCAGCGTGACGCCGAAAACAACCGTCCACTGTTCGAATTCCTCGGCATGACCGTCGGCATCAACATGTCCGGCCTGCCTGCGCCAGCCAAGCGTGAAGCGTATAACGCGGATATCACCTACGGTACCAACAACGAATACGGCTTCGACTACCTGCGTGACAACATGGCGTTCAGCCCTGAAGAGCGTGTCCAGCGTAAGCTGCACTATGCGCTGGTGGATGAGGTGGACTCCATCCTGATCGATGAAGCGCGTACCCCGCTTATCATCTCCGGTCCGGCTGAAGACAGCTCCGAGATGTACCGTAAAGTCGACAAAATCATTCCACACCTGCTGCGTCAGGAGAAAGAAGACTCGGATACCTTCCAGGGTGAAGGCCACTTCTCCGTTGATGAAAAAGCGCGCCAGGTGAACCTGACCGAACGTGGTCTGGTGAAAATTGAAGAGCTGCTGGTTGCTGAAGGCATTATGGAAGAGGGCGAGTCTCTGTACTCCCCGAGCAACATCATGCTTATGCACCACGTGACCGCCGCGCTGCGTGCCCACGCGCTGTTCACCCGCGACGTCGACTACATCGTGAAAGACGGCGAAGTGATCATTGTCGATGAGCACACCGGCCGTACCATGCAGGGGCGTCGCTGGTCTGACGGTCTGCACCAGGCTGTAGAAGCCAAAGAAGGCGTGGATATTCAAAACGAAAACCAGACGCTGGCCTCTATTACCTTCCAGAACTACTTCCGTCTGTACGAGAAGCTTGCGGGCATGACCGGTACTGCCGATACCGAAGCGTTTGAATTCAGCTCTATCTACAAGCTGGATACCGTGGTCGTTCCAACCAACCGTCCGATGATCCGTAAGGATATGCCGGACCTGGTGTACATGACCGAAGCGGAAAAAATTCAGGCAATCATTGAAGATATCCGCGAGCGTACTGCCAAAGGCCAGCCGGTTCTGGTGGGGACCATCTCCATTGAAAAATCCGAAGTGGTTTCTCACGAGCTGACGAAAGCGGGCATCAAACACAACGTACTGAACGCCAAATTCCACGCCAAAGAAGCGGACATTGTTGCGCAGGCAGGTTATCCGGCTGCGGTAACCATCGCCACCAACATGGCGGGTCGTGGTACCGATATTATGCTGGGCGGTAGCTGGCAGGCCGAAGTGGCTGAGCTGGAAAACCCAACGCCTGAGCAGATTGCGCAGATCAAGGCCGACTGGCAGGTGCGTCATGACGCGGTGCTGGCATCCGGTGGTCTGCACATTATCGGTACCGAGCGTCATGAATCGCGTCGTATCGATAACCAGCTGCGTGGCCGTGCGGGTCGTCAGGGTGATGCCGGTTCTTCCCGCTTCTACCTGTCGATGGAAGATGCGCTGATGCGTATTTTCGCCTCCGACCGCGTGTCCGGCATGATGCGTAAGCTGGGCATGAAACCTGGCGAAGCCATTGAGCACCCGTGGGTCACCAAAGCGATCGCGAACGCCCAGCGTAAAGTGGAAAGCCGCAACTTCGATATTCGTAAGCAGCTGCTGGAATATGACGACGTGGCTAACGACCAGCGCCGTGCGATCTACACCCAGCGTAACGAACTGCTGGATGTATCCGATGTGAGCGAAACCATCAACAGCATTCGTGAAGATGTGTTTAAAGCCACGATTGATGCGCATATTCCACCTCAGTCTCTGGAAGAGATGTGGGACATCGAAGGCCTGCAGGAACGTCTGAAAAACGACTTTGACCTCGATCTGCCTATCAAAGAGTGGCTGGATAAAGAGCCTGAGCTGCACGAAGAGACCCTGCGCGAACGTATCTACGAAACCGCGCTGGATGTTTACAAGCGTAAGGAAGAGGTTGTTGGCGCTGAGATGATGCGTCACTTCGAAAAAGGCGTGATGCTGCAGACGCTGGATTCCCTGTGGAAAGAGCACCTGGCGGCGATGGACTACCTGCGTCAGGGTATCCACCTGCGTGGCTATGCGCAGAAAGATCCGAAGCAGGAATACAAGCGTGAATCCTTCTCCATGTTTGCGTCTATGCTGGAGTCACTGAAGTATGAAGTGATCAGCACCCTGAGCAAGGTTCAGGTGCGTATGCCGGAAGAGGTGGAAGCGATGGAGCAGCAGCGTCGTGAAGAAGCCGAGCGTCTGGCACAAATGCAACAGCTGAGCCATCAGACCGACGACAGCGAAGCTGCAGCGGCGATCGCCGCGCAGACTGGCGATCGTAAAGTGGGTCGTAACGATCCGTGCCCATGTGGCTCCGGTAAAAAGTACAAGGCGTGCCACGGGCGTCTGAACTGAGTTCATAAAAAAACCAAAAAGGCGCAGACATCTGCGCCTTTTTTATGGAAGTAACAATATGAAAATACTGCAAATTGCCGTCGGGATTATTCGCAACCCGCAAAACCAAATCTTTATCACCCAGCGTGCTGCCGACGCCCATATGGCGAACAAATGGGAGTTTCCTGGCGGAAAAATTGAGGCCGGTGAAACGCCGGAAGCGGCGCTGGTTCGCGAGCTTCAGGAAGAAGTCGGGATTACCCCGCTTGGCGCAACGCTGTTTGATAAGCTCGAATACCAGTTCCCGGACAGGCACATTACGCTGTGGTTCTGGCTGGTGGAAAACTGGGAAGGTGAACCCTGGGGAAAAGAGGGGCAGCCGGGTAACTGGGTGGCGCTTCAGGCAAGTGATGCCGAAAAATTCCCGCCAGCTAATGAGCCTGTGATCCTGCGGTTAGCCGAACAACCGAAGGCCTGCTAAGCGACGCGCCAGCAGGCTTTACAGATTACTGCTGGTTTTCACTCCAGTCGTCGCTGTCCGAGAGATCGCCTTTACTCGGAATACGTTTCTCTTCCGCCGCCCATTCGCCCAGGTCAATAAGCTGGCAGCGTTTGCAGCAGAATGGGCGGAACGGACTCACTTCGCCCCAGACAACGGTTTTGCCACAGGTAGGGCAGTTTACGGTGGTGACATCAGACATCGGCACTCCTTAACAACAGGCCAGTTCAAAATCGAGGCGTTCCGGCACGGTGCCATTTTCGCTGTCCAGCGGCATAAAGCGAATCGCAAAGCGGCTCTTATGCCCGGAAATTTGCGGATAAAGCTGTTCGCCAAGCGATAAATTCAGGCGCAGAAGATCGGCATCATCACCGTTGTCCTGGTAGAAACCATTCAGGCTGGTTTGCTTGCGGAACGGCGCTGAGTTACGGATCAGATCGAGGATCAGCGACAGCGTCTGGTGCATCGGCTCCAGGCTTGCCAGCCAGCTGTTCACCTGCGCGTCACGCTGGGCTTGTGGCATATGGAGCCACATATGCAGCGTCGGCAGGTCGAAGCTGCAGCAACCGCCAGGGATGCTCAGGCGCTGGCGCACCAGGCCAATCAGGCGGTCCTCACGCAAAAACTGCCCGACGCGCGGTGCAGCCATCAGGATGCTGCTGCTGGTTTTAAGCTGCTGGCGAAGGGAATCGATACGGCTTACATCCACCCCCGGAACCTCAGCCCATGCCTGTAATTTACGCTGCTGGCGCTCCAGCTCTTTAAGCAATTCTGTGCGGACATCGCCGCGTTCAATCACATCCAGCAGATCGCCTACATTGCGGAAGAAATGCAACGCCGTAGCATGATCGTTAACCGGCAGATGTTGTGAAAGCTGCTGAATGAGGAATTCGATGCGCAGCCAGGTACGCATTTTTTCGTTGAGCGGATGCTCAAAAAGGATGTGTGTCGACATTATGGTTTTTCCTGTGCAACGGCCTGCGCGGCAAACGTCAGATAATGCGCGTGCAGACGGGCAACATCCGATGCAATGGCATCTGGTGCGCCGTTATTATCAATGACATCATCCGCCACGGCAAGGCGCTGAGCGCGCGTGGCCTGAGCGGCAAGAATGTGTTCAGCATGCTCGCGCGAGACGTGGTCGCGCGTCATGGTTCTCTGGATTTGCGTTTCGGGGGTGACATCAATCACCAGCACCCGGTCGGCTTTCTTCTGCAGCTGATTTTCAACCAGCAGCGGAACCACCCACAAGACATAGGGCGAGCGGGCCGCGGCGATCTGACGCTGCGTTTCCTGGTGGATGATGGGGTGGAGAAGGCTATTAAGCCAGGCTTTTTCCGCGGAATAGGAAAAAATGCATTCACGAAGCTGACGGCGATTCAGGGTGCCATCGGCATTGATGATGGCCTGACCAAAATGTTCTGCGATGGCCTTTAGCGCGGGTGTATTGGGCTCTACCACCTGGCGGGCAATAATATCGGCATCGACAATCGTGATACCCAAACGAGAAAACGCGTCCGCAACGGTACTTTTGCCACTACCGATGCCGCCGGTTAATGCAACGATATACCCCATTAAATAAAATCCTGGGAATTATTCATTATAAAAATCAGTTGATTAAAAATCACAGATGCGCCAGTCACTGTTTAGCCCTGTTTACCGGCTTTTTACCAGGTAAATTTATAGGATTGTAGCGTAAAAAAAGAGAATTTCGCAGTCTTGCGGAGCAGGTATTAGTGCGTATGATAGCGTCACTGGAGTTGTGCTTTTAACATATTTGCCTCTAACCCCAGGAATCCGCACATGCGTATCGAAGAAGATCTGAAGTTAGGTTTCAAAGACGTTCTTATCCGCCCTAAACGCTCTACACTGAAAAGTCGCTCAGACGTTGAACTCGAACGTCAATTCACCTTTAAGCATTCCGGTCAGACCTGGTCTGGCGTGCCGATCATCGCTGCCAATATGGATACTGTGGGAACCTTTGAGATGGCAACCGCGCTGGCACAGTTCGATATTCTCACCGCCGTTCACAAACATTACAGCCCTGAAGAGTGGGATGCGTTTGTTGCGTCCGCCTCTGCTGATGTGGTGAAGCACGTGATGGTCTCTACCGGCACCTCCGATGCGGATTTCGAGAAGACCAAACAGATCCTGAAGGCTAACCCGGCGCTGAACTTCGTTTGTATTGATGTGGCGAACGGTTACTCCGAGCACTTCGTGCAGTTCGTCAGCAAGGCGCGTGAGGCCTGGCCGACGAAAACCATCATCGCGGGCAACGTGGTGACCGGTGAAATGTGTGAAGAGCTGATCCTCTCCGGTGCCGATATCGTGAAAGTGGGCATTGGCCCGGGCTCCGTATGCACCACACGCGTCAAAACCGGCGTCGGTTATCCGCAGCTCTCCGCCGTCATTGAATGTGCCGACGCGGCGCACGGGCTGGGCGGCCAGATCATCAGCGACGGCGGTTGCACCATGCCGGGTGATGTCGCAAAGGCCTTCGGCGGCGGCGCGGACTTCGTGATGCTCGGCGGTATGCTGGCAGGCCATGAAGAGAGCGGCGGTACCGTCGTTGAAGAGAACGGCGAGAAATTTATGCTGTTCTACGGCATGAGCTCTGAGTCTGCGATGACCCGTCACGTCGGTGGCGTGGCAAAATACCGCGCGGCAGAAGGCAAAACCG
Source organism: Enterobacter sp. BNK-13 (assembly GCF_048685015.1). Lineage (NCBI taxonomy): Bacteria > Pseudomonadati > Pseudomonadota > Gammaproteobacteria > Enterobacterales > Enterobacteriaceae > Enterobacter > Enterobacter sp. BNK-13. Next base: position 404,711 of record NZ_JBLQTP010000001.1, read on the forward strand.
TGAAGCTGCCCCTGCGCGGCCCGGTTGAAAACACCGCACGCGATATCCTTGGCGGCCTGCGATCTGCCTGCACCTACGTGGGCGCCTCCCGCCTGAAAGAGCTGACAAAGCGTACGACGTTTATTCGCGTTCAGGAACAGGAAAACCGCGTATTCAATAGCCTGTAATGGCTTCTGCTGGCGCATGCCCGTGCGCCAGCCCTGTTGTACTATCCCGCGCTCATCGCATCTCCCAGGTGGAATATCGGCAGGTACATTGCCACCACCAGCGTACCGATAATGACCCCCGTCACAATCAGTAGCAGCGGCTCCAGAAGCGCCGCCAGGTTATCTGCTCGTTGAAAGGTCTGTTCCGTGTGATGATGGGCAAGGTTTGCCAGCATGATGTCCAGCGCACCTGACATTTCACCGGTTCGTAAAAGCTGAATACAGAGCGGGGTAAACAATGTCGCCTTCTGAAAGGATGACCAGACGGGCAGACCTTTTTCAATGTCCTCCCGCACGTTGCGAAGTATCCCTTGCCAGTACCGGCTCTCAACAGTTTCTTCTGCACTCTCCAGACCCTGTAAAAAGGGAATGCCCGCCTGTTGCGTGAGTGACAGTACGGTAAAGATGTGTCCCAGCTTTTGGCCTTTTGCCAGTGCGCCCATCACGGGCGTATGCATCAGGATTTGCTGCCAGCGAGGGTTCTGTCGAAGAGCCCAGGCGACGGCAAAGGGGGTTAGTAGCAGGGCGAACAACGCGAGGGCATATGTCTGCATAAAGGCGGCCATTCCCATGACCATCTTTGTTAGCACGGGAAGCGGGGTATTAAACGTTTTGTAGATCGCGGCAAACTCGGGCAGGACCAGGGTGACCATCGCCAGCACAACCACTACAGCCAGCGTCAGGACGATCGCCGGGTAGCGCAGCGCCTTTTTCACTTTTGCACTGAGCTGCTGCTGCGCTTTTTGTTGCTGCGCGAGCTGACGACAGCACGCCTCCAGCTTCCCTGTCAGCTCCCCGGTCTTCACCAACGAGACATGCAGCGGGCTAAAAACGGCTGGCCACTTTTTTAGCGACGCCGAAAACGGGCATCCTTCACTGAGCTCATCGGCAATGCTTTGCAGCAGTGCCTGCCACGGTTGTAACGGATGCTGCTCTGCCAGCATTTGCAGACTGTGGGATAATGTCAGTCCAGCCTGCAGAAGCGTGGCGAGCTGATGAAACATCTCGTCGCAGTGGTGTTGCCGCCAGCGGTATCGCTGCGCGCATCGGGTTAGCGTCAGAGGATGGAGGTCGTTACGCATCAGCCGGGTGGAGGCCGCATTGCGGTCCGTGGCCCAGAGTGTCCCGCTTCGGGGTTCTCCATCTTTGGTGAGCGCACGCCAGCGCCAGAGCTGATTAGCCGCCATTGGGCATTCCCAGGACGCGCAGCAACTCTTCAATCGTGGTTAGCCCCTGTTCGACGGCCATGCAGCCGTGTTCAAAAAGAGAAATCATCCCTGCCTGGCGGGCGCTCGCCTCGATGACGTCTGTTCCCGCCCCGCTGGCGATGGCCTGCCGCAGGGCATTGTCGATCCCAAGTACTTCAAAAATGGCCACGCGGCCATAAAAACCGTGGTAACAGCGCTCGCAGCCGGTAGGCTGCCAGCGTGGAAGCGGTCTGGGCCATACTGATCGAGGTAAGTCCGCATGCTCCCCGCTTTTCTGTCGGCAGTACGGGCAGAGACGTCGAACCAGTCGCTGGGCAATCACCATCGTCAGCGCGGAGGAAATCATCCAGCGCGCGACGCCCATCTGCTCCAGGCGAACCAGCGTTTCCGTCGTCGAGTTGGTATGCAGGGTCGACAGCACCAGGTGCCCGGTCTGGGCAGCATTAATGGCAATCCCGGCCGTTTCACCGTCACGGATTTCGCCGACCATTATGATGTCGGGATCCTGACGCAGCAGCGCCCGTAGCACGCTCTGGAAGGTTAAACCCGCCCGGGGATTAATCTGCGTCTGGTTTAATCCGGCAAGGGGGATCTCAATAGGATCTTCGACGCTGCAGATGTTGACATCAGGGGTGTTACGCGACTGCAGCGCGCTGTACAGCGTCACGGTTTTGCCGCTGCCGGTAGGCCCGGTGACCAGAATCAGCCCCTGCGGCTGGTGGAGAACCGCATTAAAACAGGCCAACTGCTCAGCATTCATGCCAAGCGCTTTCGGCTCAAGGGCCTGCGGAACCTGCTGCAGGAGACGCAGCACAATTTTCTCGCCGCCGCTGCAGGGAAGCGTCGCGATCCGAAACGAAACCGGCTCGTTGGCCAGTTCAATCGTAAACTGGCCGTCCTGGGGTAAACGGCGCTCAGCAATATCCAGGTTACCCAGCACTTTTAAACGCGCGCTGAGCAGGTTAGCCAGTTCCGCCGCAAGCGGAGGCTGCGGGCAAAGTACGCCGTCGATACGTAAACGAATCTGGCACGCGTGCTCCATCGGTTCGATATGAATATCAGAGGCGCGCTGGTTGATTGCCTGCTGCAGCGTGTGGTTGAGGATATCTACCGTTGAATGCGCTTGCGAAACACCGGGCAGATGCGATTGTGACGTGAGCTGCCGGTGTTTTTCCATGCGCTCAGCGCTCCAGCACTCAATATCAATCCGTTTCTGAGTCGCGAAACGCAGCGCCTCCATGAGTTCAGCCGCGGGGTTGCCCACGACGGCAATGCTGACCATTTCACTGTCGCTGGTAAGCAGCAGTGCGTGATGGCGAAGACAAAGCGCCACGAGTTGATCGGTCTTCATTTTCCGCTCCTCAGTTATTGTCGAAGCGGAAAACGTCTTCGCAGGCCTGCTTCAGGGCGCTATCAGCGCTGATGTTGCAGAGACGCGTCCAGCCCGTCATACCGTTAGCGTCGTTCCACTGCGGCGTCATGACCACTTCCAGCCCGTTAAGACTTTCCTGTCCTGTTAAGGTCACGATCCCTTTCGCTACGCTCATTCCCGACACGTAGCGTGTCGTGGTGGGGGAAGGGATGCCGTTGCTGCCGGCATCGCAGCTCTCCACGCCCCCGTGATCCAGCGCGCAAAGCTCGATGGCGGTGCGGTAGGGAACGAAGGTTTGCAGCATATCGGTCAGCGCCGCTTTGCGCAGGTAGTTTTGATAGGCAGGTACGCCGATGGCGCTCAGAATCGCAATAATGCCGATGACCACCATCAGCTCAATGAGAGTGAATCCGTGTTGTCTGTTCATATCTGCTCCTTACGTTAGGTGGCGCTACTCTGTCAGCGCGAAAGGGCAGAAACGAGGGGCAAAAAAAGGAACGGGAGAGCGCATTCAGAGAATTTATGCCGCGTTGCAGGGAAGAAAAGCGGATTTGCGAGCGGGGCTGAAATTCCCCTCTCCGGGCGGAGAGGGGAGAGGAATGACTATTTAAAACGCATCGAGAGGTCGAGAGCGCGAACGTGCTTGGTCAGCGCGCCGACGGAGATGTAATCCACGCCGGTTTCGGCAAATTCACGGATTGTTTCGAAGGTGACGTTTCCGGACACTTCGAGCTGGGCCCGGCCGTTGGTCAGTTTTACCGCCTCACGCATCTGCTCGGTTTCGAAGTTATCGAGCATGATGATATCGGCCCCGGCCTTAATCGCCTGCTCCAGCTCGTCCAGGTTTTCCACTTCCACTTCAACCGGCACGTCCGGGTGCAGCCAGAAGGCCTTCTCCACCGCCTGGCGCACGGAGCCCGAGGCAATAATGTGGTTCTCTTTAATCAGGAAAGCGTCGGACAGGCCCAGACGATGGTTTGCGCCGCCGCCGCAGAGCACCGCGTACTTCAGCGCCGTGCGCAGGCCCGGCAGCGTTTTGCGGGTATCCAGCAGCTGGGTTCGGGTGCCGGCCAGCAGGTCAACGTAGCGGCGCACTTCACTGGCAACGCCAGAGAGCGTTTGTACAAAATTGAGCGCGGTACGTTCGCCGGTCAACAAGACGCGGGAGGGGCCGTCCAGCTCGAACAGCGGCTGATTTGGCGTGACGCTATCGCCATCTTCCACGTGCCATGTTACCTGCACATCATCGCCCGCCAGTTGAGTAAAGACCTCTTCAACCCAGCGCTTGCCGCAAAAAACACCCTCTTCGCGGGTGATAATGACCGCGTGGGAGCGTGTCTCTTTTGGCAACAATTGTGCGGTAATATCTTTATCGGCATTGACGTCACCGCCCAGGTCTTCTTTCAAAGCATGGGCAACGCTTGCCGGAATATCCATATTAATACGTTCCAGAAGCGCTTCACGTCGGTGGTCGGGGTTGTAGCGGCGAGGCGGCATGATAAAACTCCAAATTGGTAACGAATCATAATATTGAAACATGCTACTCTGAACCGAGTAACAGCACCATACATAAGGAGTTCCAGCATGTTGTTAGAAAACGGATGGCTGGTGGATGCGCGGCATGTGCCTTCGCCGCACCACGACTGCCGCCCGGAGGATGAAAAGCCCACACTGCTGGTGGTTCATAATATTAGTCTCCCGCCGGGGGAATTTGGCGGCCCGTGGATCGATGCGTTATTCACGGGAACGATTGATCCCGATGCCCATCCTTTCTTTGCTGAGATTGCGCATCTGCGCGTGTCGGCTCACTGCCTGATTCGTCGCGATGGTGAAGTGGTTCAGTATGTTCCATTTGATAAGCGCGCCTGGCATGCCGGGGTGTCGATGTATCACGGGCGCGAACGGTGCAACGATTTTTCTATCGGGATCGAACTGGAAGGCACGGATACCACACCCTACACCGATTCACAGTATCAACAGTTAGCGGCTGTGACCCGCACGCTTATCGGACTCTATCCGGCCATCGCCGACAATATTACGGGACACAGTGATATTGCCCCGGCGAGAAAAACCGATCCCGGCCCGGCATTCGACTGGCTGCGGTTCCGCGCCATGCTCACCGCGTCGTCAGAATAAGGAGATACCATGACGTTGTTTACCATGCTGCTGGTTATCATCGCTGAACGCCTGTTCAAGCTCGGCGAGCACTGGCATCTGGATCACCGGCTGGAGGTGTTATTCCGCCGTATCAAACATTTTTCCATGCTGCGCACGCTGCTGATGATGGCAGGAGTGATGGTCATTACGTTCCTGCTGCTGCGCGCGCTGCATGGACTGTTTTTCAACGTGCCGCTGCTGGTGGTGTGGATCCTGCTCGGCGTGCTGTGCATTGGTGCGGGCAAGGTGCGTTTGCACTATCACGCCTACCTGAAAGCCGCCTCCCGTGACGATGCCCATGCGCGCGGTGCCATGGCGAGCGAGCTGACGATGATCCACGGTGTGCCGCCGGACTGCGACGAGCGCGAGTTTCTGCGCGAACTGCAGAACGCGCTGCTGTGGATTAACTTCCGTTACTACCTGGCGCCGCTGTTCTGGTTTGTGGTGGGCGGCCCGTGGGGACCGGTCTTGCTGATGGGGTATGCGTTCCTGCGCGCCTGGCAGACCTGGCTTGCCCGCTATCTGACGCCGCATGAACGTTTGCTGTCCGGCATCGATGCCATCCTGCACGTGCTCGACTGGCTCCCGGTGCGTCTGGTGGGCGTGGTGTACGCGTTAATTGGACACGGGGAGAAAGCGCTGCCCGCATGGTTTGCTTCGCTGGCTGACCGCCATACGTCGCAGTATCAGGTGTTAACGCGTCTGGCACAGTTCTCGCTGGCGCGTGAGCCGCATACCGACAAGATTGAAACACCGAAAGCCGCTGTCTCCATGGCGAAGAAAACGTCGTTTGTGGTGGTGGTTATCGTGGCACTGCTGACGATCTACGGCACGCTGGTTTAAGCCAGCGCACCGCAAAGACTAAAGCGTATCCGCAGGCGGGATGCCGAAATCAGGCATCCCGTTTTCATTCCAGCGGACGCGCTTCAGGCGGGTATGACGGTTCGGATCGTACAGCGGATCGCCCTCAATTTCGGTGTAGTTCCGCGCGTGATACACCAGCACATCTTCCCCTTCCGGCGTTTGTGTAAAGCTGTTGTGGCCCGGGCCGAACTGGCGGTTTTCGTAGCTGGTGGCGAATACGGGGCGCGGGGATTTGTGCCAGTTTGCAGGGTTTTGCGGATCGGCATTCAGGTCTATCCACAGCAGTCCCATGCAGTAGTTCTCGTCGGTGGCGCTGGCGGAATAGCTGATAAACAGCTTATCGCCGTGAACCAACACCGCCGGGCCTTCGTTAACCCAAAATCCGCGACACTCCCAGTCATACTCCGGTTTGCTGAGCATCACCGGCTCGCCTTTTAGCGTCCACGGGTTCGCCATTTCGCACAGATAAAGGTTGGAGTTCCCGGTGATATCCGGTGCCTTTTGCGCCCACAGATACCAGCGTTTCCCCTGATGCACAAAGGTGGTAGCGTCCAGAGCAAAGGTGTCGAACGGGGTTTTGATTTGCCCTTTTTCCACCCACGTGCCGGTAAGCGGATCGCTGTCGGTACATTCAATGGCAAACATGCGGTGCTGGAACATCCCGAGTGCATCGAGCGCCTGCGTGTGCGTCGCGGCAAAATAGATGTACCACTTTCCGTCGATATGATGCAGTTCCGGCGCCCATATCAGCTGGCTCATGGGGCCAGCGTCGGGTTTACGCCAGACCACCACTTCTTCGGCATGACGTAAGCCTTCCAGCGACGCTGCGCGGCGGATCGCCAGCCTGTCATACTGCGGCACGGAGGCGATAAAATAGTACTGCCCCTCATGGCGTAAAATGTACGGATCGGCGCGTTGTTCGATAAACGGGTTTGGCCACTGATGCATTTGGCTCTCCTTATTTTGTCTCTGCGGCTTTCAGTTCCTGATAGTCGTTCAGTTCACGGTAGTTGGTGCGGCGTTTCTCCAGATCGGCCTGGATCTGCTTCATGGTTTCACGATCCACCTTCAGCAGACGTACCACGCCCGCGGTAATTAAGTATCCAATGCCGGGAATGACGGTAAAGAGCAGCACGATCCCGTTAAGCGCGTCCGCACTTTGCGCTTTCGCGCCCGCGTCGTAGCCGTACCAGGAGAGCAGGAACCCGACCATCGCCCCGGCAATCGCCAGCCCCAGCTTCAGGAAGAAGATGTTGCCCGAGAAGCTGATGCCGGTGATGCGCTTCCCGGTTTTCCACTCGCCGTAGTCGTCCACGTCGGCCATCAGCGACCAGTGCAGCGGAGACGGGATCTGGTGCAGGATGTTCAGCAGGACGTAGAGCACCACGATGGTGACGGTGGCTTTCGGGTCGAAGAAATAAAAGGCGCAGGAGAAAATCGCCAGCACGATATTGGTCCAGAAGAAGACCTTCAGCTTACACCAGCGGTCGGTCAGCACTTTTGCCAGCACGCTGCCGAGCATCATGCCAACAACGCCCAGGCTGATAAACAGCGTGGCGAAGTGGGTGCTCTGGCCCATCACCCAGGTAACGTAATACATGGTGGCCGCCATGCGGATAAAGCCGGGGCAGACGTTGCAGAGCGTCAGCAGCAGAATGCGCACCCACTGGTCGTTCTTCCACACGTCTTTCAGATCGTTTTTCAGCTCATCGTTGGTCTGCACCGCCGGGCGCACGCGCTCGCGCACGGTGGCGAAGCAGAACAGGAACATGCAGGTGCCAATCAGCGCCAGCACGGTCATCGCCATCTGGTAGCCTTTGGCTTTGTTGTCCCCGCCAAACCAGTCGGCCATCGGCAGCAGCGTTAATGAGAGCAGCAGCGTGGCGATGCCGACCAGCACGAAGCGATACGACTGGCAGGCGACGCGCTCTTTCGGGTCGTTAGTGATCACCCCGCCCAGCGAGCAGTAGGGGATGTTGATGGCGGTATAGGTCAGCGACAGCAGGAAATAGGTGACAAAGGCATAGATAACTTTGCTGTTATAGCTCCACTCTGGCGTGGTGAACATCAGGATGCTGAACAGCGCGTAGGGGAAAGCGATCCACAATAGCCATGGACGAAACCGGCCATATTTGCTGCGGGTACGGTCGGCAATCGCGCCCATGATCGGGTCCGTTACGGCGTCAATCACGCGGACAGACAGCAGCAGCACGCCGACCAGCGCAGGGGCGAGGCCAAAAATATCCGTATAAAAATAGTTAACAAACAGCATGATGGCGCCAAAGATAATGTTGCATCCGGCGTCGCCCATCCCATAGCCGATCTTTTCTTTTACTGACAGGGTGTTGTTATCCATCGACAGCTCTCCGGTTTACGGTATGGAGAGAATTATTCGCTGGCGAAGGGATATATGCGTTGCAGTATCAGGGCGGTGATATGGATAAATGCGCTGTGGGCGCGAAAGTGTGAGGGAGGTAACAACGCGCGGTACCCGTAAAAGCAGGTACCGCGGAGGTAGGCTTAGTGCGCCTTCATGGCATTACGGCTTTTCTGACTGAACAGATAGCCCACGCCCAGTATCGCAATCCAGACCGGGATCAGGTAGACGGAAATCGCCATACCCGGCGTGAGCAGCATGATCACCAGAACGGCCGCCATGAACAGCAGGCAGATCCAGTTACCCAGCGGATAGAGCAGGGCAGGGAAGCGCGTGGTGACGCCCTGCTGCTGTTTCGCGCGGCGGAACTTGATGTGTGCCAGGCTGATCATCGCCCAGTTGATGACCAGAGCAGAGACCACCAGCGCCATCAGCAGGCCAAACGCCGATTCCGGTGCCATGTAGTTAATCAGCACGCACAGGGCGGTCACGATGGCGGAAACAATGATGGTATTCACCGGCACGCCGCGTTTATCAACGTTAAGCAGCATCTTCGGCGCGTTGCCCTGTTGGGCGAGGCCGAACAGCATACGGCTGTTGCAGTATACGCAGCTGTTGTATACGGAGAGCGCTGCGGTCAGCACCACGATGTTCAGGGCGTTGGCGACAAAGGTGTCGCCCAGCTCGTGGAAGATCAGCACAAACGGGCTGGTGTCGGCGGTGACGCGCGTCCACGGCAGCAGGGAGAGTAGCACGGCCAGTGAGCCCACATAGAAGATCAGAATACGGTAGATAACCTGATTTGTGGCTTTCGGGATGCTCTGCTCAGGGTTGTCGGCTTCAGCGGCAGTGATCCCTACCAGCTCCAGACCGCCGAAGGAGAACATAATGATGGCCATCATCATCACCAGACCGGTCATGCCGTGAGGCAGGAAGCCACCCTGTTCCCAGAGGTTGCGCACGGTGGCCTGCGGGCCGCCGTTGCCGCTGAACAGCAGCCAACCGCCGAAGATAATCATCGCCACCACGGCAATGACCTTGATGATGGCAAACCAGAACTCCATCTCCCCGAACACTTTAACGTTAGTCAGGTTAATGGCGTTGATAATGACGAAGAAGGCTGCAGCAGAAGCCCAGGTTGGGATTTCGGGATACCAGAACTGAATGTATTTCCCGACGGCGGTCAGTTCGGCCATGGCAACCAGAACGTACAGCACCCAGTAGTTCCAACCCGAGGCGAAACCGGCAAAGCTGCCCCAGTATTTATAGGCAAAGTGGCTGAAGGAGCCCGCGACCGGCTCTTCTACTACCATTTCGCCCAGCTGGCGCATGATCAGAAAAGCAATGAAACCCGCAATCGCGTAACCCAAAATAATGCCCGGACCGGCAGACTGGATAACGGATGCGCTGCCCAGAAACAGGCCGGTACCAATCGCACCGCCCAGTGCGATGAGCTGAATATGGCGGTTTTTAAGCCCGCGCTTTAGCTGATCGCCGTGCTGTTGAGCTTCCATTTGAAACCTCGTGTGTGGTTGTTATGTTCACGCTGAGCGTGTGTAATTATGAAAATCCATATTCTGTATTTATTTCTTTACGGTAAACGAGACCGAAAAAAGCGGAGATGACTTCCGTAAGCGCCAGAATAGTGGTAAGTGCCTGCGAATGCACCTGCTTTATGAAGGGGTGATGACGACTTGAATAAAAAGAAAGCATTTGTAAATCGGCCCGCTCGTTGTTCCTCACCCAACCTATAGAATAGAAATGCGCCTTAAGTGGGCGAATTTTCATTATTTGCCTTGTTGAATCGCTTCAGATTGCAAAAACCCTCGTTTCATTATGGTTAAAACTCCCTCTTTGGGGGTAATCAAGTCATTTGTGCAAAGTTACATTTCTGAAACGTTATTTCTGTAAGGTTGTTAAAATGTGCAGGGTTTACTGATTTCAATCAAAACCAATATGGACAGAAGGTGAATACTTTGTTACTTTAGCGATACGAAATAGAAATTGGTAAGACCAATTGACTCCGGGCAAAAAGGCGTAAGACAGGGAATATGGCCTACAGCAAAATTCGCCAACCAAAACTATCTGATGTGATTGAGCAGCAGCTGGAGTTTTTAATCCTCGAAGGGACTCTGCGCCCGGGTGAGAAACTTCCGCCAGAACGCGAACTGGCAAAACAGTTCGACGTTTCACGTCCCTCTCTGCGTGAGGCGATTCAACGTCTCGAAGCAAAGGGCTTGCTGCTTCGTCGCCAGGGCGGCGGAACCTTTGTGCAAAACAGCCTGTGGCAGAGCTTCAGCGATCCGCTGGTAGAACTTCTCTCTGACCACCCAGAATCCCAGTTTGACCTGCTTGAGACCCGTCACGCGCTGGAAGGTATTGCGGCCTATTACGCCGCTCTTCGCAGCACTGATGAAGATCGCGTGCGTATCCGCGAACTGCATCAGGCCATTGAACGGGCACAGCAGTCCGGCGATTTAGACGCCGAGTCCAGCGCCGTCGTCCAGTATCAAATCGCCGTCACCGAAGCGGCACACAATGTGGTGCTCCTCCATCTGCTACGCTGCATGGAGCCGATGCTGGCCCAGAACGTTCGTCAAAATTTTGAATTGTTGTATGCCCGTCGGGACATGCTCCCACTGGTAAGCAACCATCGCACCCGAGTATTCGAGGCGATAATGGCCGGGGAACCGGAGCAGGCGCGCGAAGCGTCGCACCGCCATCTGGCTTTCATTGAGGAAATCTTGCTGGACCGCAGCCGTGAACAATCGCGTCGCGAACGTTCATTACGCCGCATACAGCAACGAAAGGATTAAGCGCCAGGTACTTTTAGAGCGCGGCAACTAAACGCAGAACCTGTCTTATTGTGTTCTTGCCCAAGAGCACAATGGGACAGGTTCCAGACAAATCAACGTATTAGATAGATAAGGAATACCCCCATGTCAGAACGTCTCCAAAATGACGTGGATCCGATCGAAACTCGCGACTGGCTACAGGCGATCGAATCGGTCATCCGTGAAGAAGGTGTTGAGCGCGCTCAGTATCTGATTGATCAGCTGCTTTCTGAAGCCCGCAAAGGCGGTGTGAAGGTTGCTTCAGGTGCAGGGGCTAGCAACTACGTAAACACGATTGCCGTCGAAGACGAACCGGAATACCCGGGCAATCTGGATCTGGAACGTCGTATCCGTTCTGCAATTCGCTGGAACGCCATCATGACCGTTCTGCGCGCATCCAAGAAAGATCTGGAGCTGGGTGGCCACATGGCGTCCTTCCAGTCTTCTGCGACCGTTTACGAAGTGTGCTTCAACCACTTCTTCCGTGCAGCGAACGAGAAAGACGGCGGCGATCTGGTGTACTTCCAGGGCCACATCTCTCCGGGCATCTATGCACGTGCATTCCTGGAAGGTCGTCTGACTGAAGAGCAGATGAACAACTTCCGTCAGGAAGTTCACGGTAAAGGTCTGTCTTCTTACCCGCACCCTAAACTGATGCCTGAATTCTGGCAGTTCCCGACCGTATCAATGGGTCTGGGCCCAATCGGTGCGATCTACCAGGCGAAATTCCTGAAGTATCTGGAACACCGTGGTCTGAAAGACACTTCTGAGCAGACCGTATACGCCTTCCTGGGCGACGGCGAAATGGATGAGCCAGAATCTAAAGGCGCGATCACCATCGCGACCCGTGAGAAGCTGGACAACCTGTGCTTCATCATCAACTGTAACCTGCAGCGTCTGGATGGTCCGGTAACCGGTAACGGCAAGATCATCAACGAACTGGAAGGCATCTTCGCGGGTGCTGGCTGGAACGTGATCAAAGTCATGTGGGGTTCCCGTTGGGACGAACTGCTGCGTAAAGACACCAGCGGTAAACTGATCCAGCTGATGAACGAAACCGTTGACGGTGACTACCAGACCTTCAAATCCAAAGACGGTGCCTACGTGCGTGAGCACTTCTTCGGCAAATATCCAGAAACCGCAGCCCTGGTTGCAGACTGGACTGATGAGCAGATCTGGGCCCTGAACCGCGGTGGTCACGATCCGAAGAAAATCTACGCTGCACTGAAAAAAGCACGTGAAACCAAAGGTAAAGCGACTGTAATCCTGGCCCACACCATCAAAGGTTACGGCATGGGTGATACCGCAGAAGGTAAAAACATCGCTCACCAGGTTAAGAAAATGAACATGGACGGCGTGCGTTATATCCGCGACCGTTTCAACGTTCCAGTGACCGATGAGCAGGTCGAAAACCTGTCTTACATCACCTTCCCGGAAGGCTCCGAAGAGCACAAGTACCTGCACGAACGTCGTCAGGCGCTGAAAGGCTACCTGCCAGCTCGTCAGCCTAACTTCACCGAGAAGCTGGAACTGCCAGCGCTGGAAGACTTCTCTCAGCTGCTGGAAGAGCAGAACAAAGAGATCTCTACCACTATCGCTTTCGTTCGTGCCCTGAACGTGATGCTGAAGAACAAGTCGATCAAAGATCGCCTCGTACCAATCATCGCCGACGAAGCGCGTACTTTCGGTATGGAAGGTCTGTTCCGTCAGATCGGTATCTACAGCCCGAACGGCCAGCAGTACACCCCGCAGGACCGTGAGCAGGTTGCTTACTACAAAGAAGACGAGAAAGGTCAGATCCTGCAGGAAGGTATCAACGAGCTGGGCGCAGGCGCATCCTGGCTGGCTGCTGCGACCTCTTACAGCACCAACAACCTGCCGATGATCCCGTTCTACATTTACTACTCCATGTTCGGGTTCCAGCGTATCGGTGACCTGTGCTGGCAGGCAGGCGACCAGCAGGCTCGCGGCTTCCTGATCGGTGGTACTTCCGGTCGTACGACCCTGAACGGTGAAGGTCTGCAGCACGAAGATGGTCACAGCCACATTCAGTCTCTGACTATCCCTAACTGTATCTCTTACGACCCGTCTTACGCGTACGAAGTGGCAGTCATCATGCATGACGGTCTGCAGCGCATGTACGGTGAAGCGCAGGAGAACATTTACTACTACATCACCACCCTGAACGAAAACTACCACATGCCGGCAATGCCAGCAGGTGCCGAGGAAGGTATCCGTAAAGGTATCTATAAACTCGAAACTATCGAAGGTAGCAAAGGTAAAGTTCAGCTGCTGGGCTCCGGTTCTATCCTGCGTCACGTTCGTGAAGCAGCACAGATCCTGGCGAAAGACTACGGTGTCGGTTCCGACGTGTACTCTGTGACCTCCTTCACTGAACTGGCGCGTGATGGCCAGGATTGTGAGCGCTGGAACATGCTGCACCCAATGGAAACCCCACGCGTACCGTACATCGCTCAGGTGATGAACGACGCGCCAGCGGTGGCATCTACTGACTATATGAAACTGTTCGCTGAGCAGGTTCGTACTTACGTTCCAGCTGATGATTATCGCGTTCTGGGTACTGACGGCTTCGGTCGTTCTGACAGCCGCGAAAACCTGCGTCACCACTTCGAAGTTGATGCTTCTTACGTGGTTGTAGCAGCACTGGGCGAACTGGCTAAACGTGGCGAAATCGATAAGAAAGTGGTTGCGGACGCAATCACCAAATTCAACATCGATGCAGAAAAAGTTAACCCGCGTCTGGCGTAAGAGGTAAAAGAATAATGGCTATCGAAATCAATGTACCGGACATCGGGGCTGATGAAGTTGAAATCACCGAGATCCTGGTCAAAGTAGGCGACAAAGTTGAAGCTGAACAGTCGCTGATCACCGTAGAAGGCGATAAAGCCTCTATGGAAGTCCCGTCTCCTCAGGCTGGCATCGTTAAAGAGATCAAAGTCTCTGTTGGCGATAAAACCGAAACTGGCAAACTGATCATGATTTTCGATTCCGCCGACGGTGCAGCCGCTGCTGCACCTGCGCAGGAAGAGAAGAAAGCCGCTCCGGCCGCCGCTGCTCCAGCAGCTGCCGCGAGCGCGAAAGAAGTGAATGTGCCTGACATCGGCGGTGACGAAGTTGAAGTGACTGAGATCCTGGTGAAAGTGGGCGATACCGTTGCGGCCGAGCAGTCACTGATCACCGTAGAAGGCGACAAAGCTTCTATGGAAGTGCCAGCACCGTTTGCGGGTACCGTTAAAGAGATCAAGATCAACACCGGTGACAAAGTGTCTACTGGCTCCCTGATCATGATCTTCGAAGTGGCAGGTGCTGCACCTGCTGCCGCGCCTGCACAGGCCGCTGCTCCGGCACCAGCCGCAGCACCAGCCGCTGCTGGCGGCGCGAAAGACGTTAACGTACCGGACATCGGCGGTGACGAAGTTGAAGTCACCGAAGTGATGGTAAAAGTGGGCGACAAAGTTGCCGCTGAACAGTCACTGATCACCGTTGAAGGCGACAAGGCTTCTATGGAAGTCCCTGCGCCATTCGCGGGTACCGTTAAAGAGATCAAAATCAGCACCGGCGACAAAGTGTCTACCGGCTCTCTGATCATGGTCTTCGAAGTGGAAGGCGCTGCGCCTGCCGCAGCTCCGGCTGCCGCGGCTGCTCCAGCACCGGCTGCTGCACCGGCTCAGGCTGCTAAACCAGCCGCTGCCCCTGCTGCAAAAGCAGAAAAATCAGAGTTCGCTGAAAACGACGCTTACGTCCACGCGACGCCGCTGATTCGTCGCCTGGCGCGCGAATTCGGTGTGAACCTGGCGAAAGTGAAAGGGACCGGCCGTAAGGGTCGTATCCTGCGCGAAGACGTTCAGACCTACGTGAAAGACGCGGTGAAACGCGCCGAAGCTGCACCAGCTGCAGCCGCTGGCGGCGGTATCCCGGGCATGCTGCCATGGCCGAAAGTGGACTTCAGCAAGTTCGGCGAGATTGAAGAAGTGGAACTGGGCCGTATCCAGAAAATCTCTGGTGCGAACCTGAGCCGTAACTGGGTGATGATCCCGCACGTTACGCACTTCGATAAGACCGATATCACCGATCTGGAAGCGTTCCGTAAACAGCAGAACGCCGAAGCTGAGAAGCGTAAACTGGACGTGAAATTCACCCCAGTGGTCTTCATCATGAAGGCGGTTGCTGCGGCTCTGGAACAGATGCCACGCTTCAACAGCTCCCTGTCCGAAGACGGCCAGAAGCTGACGCTGAAGAAATACATCAACATCGGTGTTGCGGTTGATACGCCAAATGGTCTGGTTGTTCCGGTCTTCAAAGACGTGAACAAGAAGAGCATCACTGAGCTGTCCCGTGAACTGACCACCATCTCCAAGAAAGCGCGTGATGGTAAGCTGACTGCCGGCGAAATGCAGGGCGGCTGCTTCACCATCTCCAGCATCGGCGGCCTGGGTACCACCCACTTCGCGCCGATTGTGAACGCGCCGGAAGTGGCTATCCTCGGTGTGTCCAAGTCCGCGATGGAGCCGGTGTGGAATGGCAAAGAGTTCGTGCCGCGTCTGATGATGCCAATCTCTCTGTCCTTCGACCACCGCGTGATCGACGGTGCTGATGGTGCGCGTTTCATCACCATCATCAACAACATGCTGAGCGACATTCGCCGCCTGGTGATGTAATCGAAAAGCCGGCCAGTCGGCCGGCTTTTTTCTGATAATCTCATGGTGTTTGTGAGGTTATTGGCGAAAGCGACAATTCGTGAGCCGTTTGTTGTTTCAAAATTGTTAACAATTTTGTAAACTGCGGGCGGATAGAACGACCCGGTGGACGACGGGTATAAACTAAGAGGTCATGATGAGCACAGAAATCAAAACTCAGGTCGTAGTACTTGGGGCAGGCCCGGCAGGTTACTCCGCAGCATTTCGCGCAGCGGATTTAGGTCTGGAAACCGTCATCGTAGAACGTTACAGCACCCTCGGCGGTGTTTGTCTGAACGTCGGCTGTATCCCTTCTAAAGCGCTGCTGCACGTAGCGAAAGTTATCGAAGAAGCCAAAGCGCTGGCTGAACACGGTATCGTCTTCGGCGAGCCGAAAACCGACATCGACAAAATTCGTACCTGGAAAGAGAAAGTTATCACTCAGCTGACCGGCGGTCTGGCGGGTATGGCCAAAGGCCGTAAAGTGAAAGTGGTAAACGGTCTGGGTAAATTCACCGGTGCGAACACCCTGGAAGTGGAAGGCGAAAACGGCAAAACCGTGATCAACTTCGACAACGCGATCATCGCGGCAGGCTCTCGCCCAATCGAACTGCCTTTCATTCCACATGAAGATCCACGCGTGTGGGATTCCACCGATGCGCTGGAGCTGAAAACCGTTCCTAAGCGTCTGCTGGTTATGGGCGGCGGTATCATCGGTCTGGAAATGGGTACCGTGTACCATGCGCTGGGTTCAGAGATCGACGTGGTTGAAATGTTCGACCAGGTTATCCCGGCTGCCGACAAAGACATCGTTAAAGTCTTCACCAAGCGCATCAGCAAGAAATTCAACCTGATGCTGGAAACCAAAGTGACTGCCGTTGAAGCGAAAGAAGACGGTATTTACGTTTCCATGGAAGGCAAAAAAGCCCCATCCGAACCACAGCGTTACGACGCCGTGCTGGTGGCTATCGGTCGTGTACCGAACGGTAAAAACCTCGACGCGGGCAAAGCTGGCGTGGAAGTGGACGACCGTGGCTTCATCCGCGTTGACAAACAGCTGCGCACCAACGTGCCGCACATCTTTGCTATCGGCGATATCGTCGGTCAGCCAATGCTGGCGCACAAAGGTGTTCACGAAGGCCACGTTGCCGCTGAAGTTATCGCCGGCATGAAGCACTACTTCGATCCGAAAGTGATCCCATCTATCGCGTACACCGAGCCAGAAGTGGCATGGGTTGGTCTGACTGAGAAAGAAGCGAAAGAGAAAGGCATCAGCTACGAAACCGCCACCTTCCCGTGGGCTGCTTCTGGCCGTGCTATCGCTTCCGACTGCGCAGACGGTATGACCAAACTGATCTTCGACAAAGAGACTCACCGCGTAATCGGTGGTGCGATTGTCGGTACCAACGGCGGCGAGCTGCTGGGTGAAATCGGTCTGGCTATCGAAATGGGTTGTGACGCTGAAGACATCGCGCTGACCATCCACGCACACCCGACTCTGCACGAGTCCGTGGGCCTGGCGGCAGAAGTGTTTGAAGGCAGCATCACCGACCTGCCAAACGCGAAAGCGAAGAAGAAATAAGTTTCTTCCCTGATTGCTAACGCCTCCTCTGGAGGCGTTTTTTTTGCCTGAAAACTACCCATTCTGGTAGGTAACTTATTGTTATTTACTCTAAAAATTTTCATCTGTCTGCCGATACCTTTTGCACCATTGTGTAGCTACTGGCCGCACGGTTAACGATTCTGGACTTTTGATTACACACAAAAAGGAAATAACATGTCTTTGAAGAAAGTGATGGGGATTGGCTTATTAGCGGCAGTGATGACGCTGACCGGGTGCGGTGCGATGACGACGGCGGTGAAAAAACGCAACCTGGAAGTAAAAACGCAGATGAGTGAAACCATCTGGCTTGAGCCATCCAGTGAAAAAACGGTCTACATTCAGGTTAAAAACACTTCTGATAAAGACATGAGCAATCTGCAGACGCTGCTGGCAAACGATCTGAGTGCCAAGGGATACAAGGTCACCAGCTCTCCTGACAGCGCATACTATTGGGTGCAGGCTAACGTTCTGAAAGCAGACAAAATGGACCTGCGTGAATCTCAGGGCTACCTGAAAACCGGCTATGAAGGTGCCGCTGTGGGTGCCGCGCTGGGTGCCGGTATCACGGCCTACAACAGCAACTCCTCCGGCGCAGCGCTGGGCGTGGGGCTGGCTGCGGGGCTGATCGGCATGGCGGCAGATGCGATGGTGGAAGACGTAAACTATACCATGGTGACCGACCTGCAGATCTCCGAGCGCAGCAAGGCGAAGGTGACCACGGACAACATCGCGGCGCTGCGTCAGGGAACGTCTGGCGTGAAGCTGCAAACCAGCTCCGAGCAGGGCGACCGTGCGAAGTATCAAACCCGCGTGGTGTCGAACGCTAACAAAGTAAACCTGAAGTTTGAAGAAGCCAAACCGGTTCTGGAAGCTCAGCTGGCGAAATCAGTCGCCAATATTCTGTAAGTTAAAAAGCCGGGGGGCGGCTTCGCCTTACCCGGCCTACAGGCAGAGCGGGTATTCAGGGTCCGACGGGCTGCCAGGTTTTATCAGGCGCGTATGAGGCCAGCGCCCGGGCCTTTTGCTCCGACTCGCTGCCGAGATCGGACTGGTACACCTTGTCGTCCTGATTTATCACAAAGCTCATCACGCCCGTCTGGCCGTAGCTGACCGGCCAGGCCACCATCGCGAAACCGTTTTTATCCGGCAGGATCCGGAAGCGATAGCCGTGATAGCCGGTACCCGGCTCTTTTGGGCTAAATGCCGGTCCGAGCGGACTGGGCGCTTCGCCGGGAGAGGCGGGCCAATACAAACCGTCTTTTTTGCCCTTCGAGCTGACAATCTTCTGCGCGTATTTCTGGTTCATCGCAAAGTAGCTTTGCTGCGCATCAACATAGGCATGTAAGGCTTCAATGGCAGCAAGTTCATTACGCCCGATTTCGCGGGTCAGGATCTCTTCCGCCCCTTCTTTGATATCGAATTGCCAACCGGTGGCGGTTTTGATCACCGGGATGGGAAGCTGCCAGCTGTTATCGCCGACAACAAGATGCGCCGTATCCCCTTCGACAACGGTGTTGTGACGGACTTTCCAGTCGCGCAGGAAACGATCGACGGCATCCGGATCAACGCCTTCAGGGGGCAGAAAATCGCGCCAGTTCTCTCCAAGCAGGTTGCTCATCGCGCGCTCATTATGCTCACCAATGGCGTTGGCCAGCGCATCGGTCGCCTGATCGGGCGTGCTGAAAGACTGCTGCGCCATCGCCGAGGCCGAAAGCATGAACAACACCATTCCACTGAGTAGTTTACTTTTCATGTCGGTTCCCTTAGCGATGTCGAATTTCACGGCGTTCAGCGCGTCCACCAGACGCCTGACGCGGCTGCTGCTGGCGAGCCGCAAGCTGTCTGCTTTGCGCACCACGCTGCTGCTGCGCCTGCCAGTTGGCGGAGCGGCTGTCGTTGCCGCTCAGCGCATTGGCCCGGGGCTGGCTGTTCCGCTGCTGCAGAGTGCGTTGCTGCGTGGGCTGCGAAACCCGTTTCTCTTGTCTCTGCGCGGTGGTCTGGCGATTCTCTCGCTGCTGTGTGGTGGTTCGCTTCGCCGTCTGCGGTTTGGTGTCGTAGCCACGGTAGTTATTGCGCTGGGAAATCTGCTTCAGCTGTTCACTTGAGGCCTGACGCTGCACGTCTTTCGTGCCGGGACGTGCCGTTTGCGGGAAGGTTTTACCCGTGGATTTCTCCATCTGGCTCAGGGCCGCCTGACGCTGGCTGTCCCGGTTAACCGGTTTTTGCTGCGTTGAGCTTAGCCCGGTAGCCGTGCTGGTGGAGTGGAAACGGGTGTTGAGCTGGTTGGTCGGATAGGGCACACCTTCCCGATAGGCCGGGTTATGCTGCCAGGTACGGTTGGCGTCCGTCAGACGCTGTCCGCTGATTTTATTGAAGTTCTCAACGTTGATATTGATGTTGTTATCACCGTTGCGGTTATAGCCGCCGTGATTATCCCAGTCACCGTCATGATGGTGATCCCAGTCATCGTCGTCATCCCAGTCGATGTTGCTGAAAATGGCATAGGTTGTGGCGACACCCAGGCTGAAGCCTAAGCCGTTGACGAAGCTGTTGCCAAACTGCTCCCCGGGTGTAGGCGGGAGATAGGTGGGCGGATAGGCAGTGTTGGGCCAGGTCCCGTAAACCGTATTGGGGTTATAGGTGGGGACGTACACAACCTGCGGATCGGCAGATTCAATTTTGATCACCGTTGGCGCGGGCGCAGACGTGGTTGTGGTTGTGGTTGTCGTCGTTGCCTCGGTGGTGCTGGTTTTAGCCGGAGCCGGTTTAGTCACGGTGGTGACCGTCTGCTGAGGCGTGGATTGTAACGCGCCTGTCTTCTGTGCCAGCGCGCGCAGGCGCTGAACGGAATCCATCACGTCTTTCGGCTGCGCGAGAAACGCATCGCCCAAATTTTGTACCCACGGCGGGTTTTCACCCATCAGCGACATGAGCTGAGGAAACGCGACCAGCGATTTTACGCTCGGATCCCATGGCTGGCTGGCAACGGCCTGAATGGCGGCGTCCCCTTCCATTTTAGGGTTGTCTTTTGACCACTGCGCCGCCTGAATCACGTTGGCCGGGTAAGTCGAGGCCATCAAGATCTGTGACAGCAGGGCGTCCGGGTAGAGCGCGATAGGGGCAACCCACTGATCGATTTGCGCGGCAGTATAGGTTGGCGCGACGACTGGAGCGGGCGTTGCTGCTGCCGGTGCAGCGGGTGCAGCCGGTTGTTGAGCGACGGGGGCGGGCGCAACGGGTTCCGTTGCGCGGCTTTTGACAAACATGACGCCTGAGGCGGCAAGCAGCCCGGCACTGCACAGAAGGACGAGCAGATGTGGCTTAAAGGGCAACTTCATAAAATGACTCCAACGAGACAAGCGCTGTGCCGTGAGGCGTTACGGTTGGCGTGAGTATTATTCACCCGTCTTTTACTGTTTTGACTTTTATTGGGAAGCGTCCGGTACGTCCGGATAAAGAGTGTGAGTATTTATTACACAATTATATGCGATGCGGGAATAACCGAAGGGAATTCAGAAGGCCGCTCTTACGAGCGGCCAGCAGCTAGTTGCCGAGGTTGACGACAAACAGCACCGTGATGTCGGATATGTTCCAGCCACCGTGCAGCGCGGTTAGCAGTAAACCAGTCACAACGATCAGCGCAGTGATTCGCATCTCCATTGCGTGCGTTCCTGTACAGGCTACGCGGGTTCATTCTCCACCGGGAAAGGCAGAACCTGGCAAATGAGTACATTGCCGCGTAGGTTACGGAACTGCTCCCGGGCCCGGTGACTGGTTGCTACACCAGCGAAGCAGGCCGAGCGCAACAGTATTACAGCCTAAATGGACTGAAAAGAGGTGAAATGCAGTTTCATTCTTTTTCATTCGAAACTGGATGGCGGCTCGTAAACACAAAATATGGGCTTGCGTATCTACATACTCAGGAGCATTATTCATGACGAGTGCATTGCCGCAAATCTGCCAACCCGGTGTGCTACCACCGCAAGGCAACAAATAAACCGCTATCAGGCGGTTTTTTTGTCCCCAAAATTCACCTCCTCACCCCGCTACACCATGCTTAACGATTCAGCAAATTTTTTAATGTTGCTTTTTTGTAAACGGATTAACACTGTGCAGAAATCCTGCTATGCTGCCCGACGCGGTATCGGGCATTTACCCTACAAACTGCTGTCTCACAGGAGCGTGAAGAGAACGCCCGCCGCATATGACAATGAGAGCGAGGAGAACCGTCGTGCTAGAAGAATACCGTAAGCACGTAGCAGAACGTGCCGCCGAGGGAATTGTACCCAAACCTTTAGATGCAACCCAAATGGCCGCGCTCGTCGAGCTGCTGAAGAACCCGCCTAAGGGCGAAGAAGAATTCCTGTTAGATCTGTTGATCAACCGCGTACCGCCTGGCGTAGATGAAGCTGCCTACGTAAAAGCCGGATTCCTTGCTGCTATCGCCAAAGGCGAAGCCACCTCCCCACTGGTTACTCCTGAAAAAGCCATTGAACTGCTCGGCACCATGCAGGGTGGTTACAACATTCATCCGCTGATTGACGCGCTGGATAACGACAAGCTGGCACCGATTGCCGCTAAAGCGCTCTCGTCTACGCTGCTGATGTTCGATAACTTCTACGATGTGGAAGAAAAAGCCAAAGCAGGCAACGTCTATGCGAAGCAGGTGATGCAGTCCTGGGCTGATGCCGAATGGTTCCTGAATCGTCCAGCACTTGCTGAAAAAATCACCGTTACCGTCTTCAAAGTGACCGGTGAAACCAACACCGATGACCTCTCTCCGGCACCGGACGCGTGGTCTCGCCCGGATATCCCTCTGCACGCCCTGGCGATGCTGAAAAACGCCCGTGAAGGCATTGAGCCGGATCAGCCAGGCAGCGTTGGCCCGATCAAACAGATCGAAGCCCTGCAGAAAAAAGGGTTCCCGCTGGCCTACGTGGGTGACGTTGTGGGTACCGGTTCTTCCCGTAAATCCGCGACCAACTCCGTGCTGTGGTTCATGGGTGACGACATCCCGCATGTGCCAAACAAACGCGGCGGCGGCCTGTGCCTCGGCGGTAAAATTGCACCGATCTTCTTCAACACCATGGAAGATGCGGGCGCCCTGCCGATCGAAGTGGACGTCTCCAACCTGAACATGGGCGACGTGATTGACGTTTACCCGTACAAAGGTGAAGTGCGTAATCACGAAACCAACGAGCTGCTGGCGAGCTTTGAGCTGAAAACCGACGTGCTGATCGACGAAGTGCGTGCCGGTGGCCGTATTCCGCTGATCATCGGTCGTGGCCTGACCACCAAAGCGCGTGAAGCGCTGGGTCTGCCGCACAGTGATGTATTCCGTCATGCGAAAGACGTTGCGGAGAGCAACCGCGGTTACTCTCTGGCGCAGAAAATGGTCGGTCGCGCCTGCGGCGTCGCCGGTGTTCGTCCTGGCGCATACTGCGAGCCGAAGATGACCTCCGTAGGTTCTCAGGACACCACTGGCCCAATGACCCGTGACGAACTGAAAGACCTGGCGTGCCTGGGCTTCTCTTCCGATCTGGTGATGCAGTCCTTCTGCCACACTGCGGCGTATCCGAAGCCGGTTGACGTAACCACGCACCACACGCTGCCAGACTTCATCATGAACCGCGGCGGTGTTTCCCTGCGTCCGGGCGATGGCGTAATTCACTCCTGGCTGAACCGCATGCTGCTGCCGGATACCGTGGGTACCGGCGGTGACTCCCATACCCGTTTCCCAATCGGTATCTCCTTCCCGGCGGGCTCCGGTCTGGTGGCGTTTGCTGCGGCGACGGGCGTGATGCCGCTGGATATGCCGGAATCGGTGCTGGTGCGCTTCAAAGGTAAAATGCAGCCGGGTATCACCCTGCGCGACCTGGTTCACGCGATCCCGCTGTATGCGATTAAACAGGGTCTGCTGACCGTTGAGAAGAAAGGGAAGAAAAACATCTTCTCTGGCCGTATCCTGGAAATCGAAGGTCTGCCGGATCTGAAGGTTGAGCAGGCGTTCGAGCTGACCGATGCCTCCGCTGAGCGTTCAGCTGCGGGCTGTACCATCAAGCTGAACAAAGAGCCGATTATTGAGTATCTGAACTCTAACATCGTGCTGCTGAAGTGGATGATCGCAGAAGGCTACGGCGACCGTCGTACGCTGGAGCGTCGTATCCAGGGCATGGAGAAATGGCTGGCCGATCCGCAACTGCTGGAAGCTGATGCTGACGCAGAGTACGCGGCGGTGATCGACATCGATCTGGCGGATATCAAAGAGCCAATCCTGTGTGCACCGAACGATCCGGACGACGCGCGTCCGCTGTCCGAAGTTCAGGGCGAGAAGATCGACGAAGTGTTCATCGGATCCTGCATGACCAACATCGGCCACTTCCGTGCGGCTGGCAAGCTGCTGGATACCCACAAAGGCCAGCTGCCAACCCGTCTGTGGGTGGCGCCGCCAACCCGTATGGACGCGGCTCAGCTGACCGAAGAGGGCTACTACAGCGTGTTTGGTAAGAGCGGGGCGCGTATTGAAATTCCTGGCTGTTCCCTGTGTATGGGCAACCAGGCGCGCGTCGCCGACGGCGCGACGGTGGTTTCCACCTCGACCCGTAACTTCCCGAACCGCTTAGGTACCGGTGCGAACGTCTTCCTGGCCTCTGCGGAGCTGGCAGCGGTTGCGGCGCTGATTGGCAAACTGCCAACGCCGGAAGAGTACCAGACCTTTGTGGCTCAGGTGGATAAGACCGCGGTGGATACCTATCGCTACCTGAACTTCGACCAGCTCTCTCAGTACACCGAGAAGGCTGACGGGGTTATCTTCCAGACGGCGGTATAAACAGCAAAACCGTCTCTACGAGACGGTTTTTAGTCTTTGCACCCTCTCCCACGGGAGAGGGACGGGGTGAGGGCATCAGGCCGCAGGGTCTTGCTCTCACCTTTTTATTTTCATTCCTCCCACCTCTCACGCTTTTTTTCTTCCTCTCTGCTGCGATAATTACCCTAATGGCTTTGCAGAGGAAAACACTATGGATTACGAATTTCTGCGCGACATCACCGGAGTGGTGAAAGTGCGTATGTCGATGGGCCACGAAGCCGTTGGACACTGGTTTAACGAAGAGGTGAAAGAAAATCTCGCCCTTCTTGATGAGGTTGAACAGGCGGCAAATACGGTGAAAGGCAGTGAACGCTCCTGGCAACGCGCCGGGCACGAATACACGCTGTGGATGGATGGTGAAGAGGTCATGGTGCGTGCCAACCAGCTCGAGTTTACAGGCGACGAGATGGAAGAGGGGATGAGCTACTATGACGAAGAAAGCCTGTCGCTGTGCGGCGTAGAAGACTTCCTTCAGGTGGTGAATGCCTACCGCGAGTTCATGAAACAGCGGTAACTTCCCGAAGCGTCCCTGCTCCGGGCAACACTTACACGGCCGGAATATTACGGCCGTAGTAAATCTCGCGCATCTCTTTCCAGAGCAGGTCAGTAATCGCCTTACGCTCTTCTTCGCTCAAATCTTCCGGCTTCGTGTGGAACATATAGTGCTTAAGGTCGAATTCCTTAAGTAACATCTTGGTATGGAAGATGTTTTCCTGATACACGTTCACGTCCATCATGTCATACAGTGATTTCATGTCCTCGGACATAAAGTTCTGAATAGAGTTGATCTCGTGGTCGATGAAGTGCTTCATGCCGTTGACGTCACGGGTAAAACCGCGCACGCGGTAATCAATCGTGACGATATCTGATTCCAGCTGGTGGATGAGATAGTTCAGCGCGTTGAGCGGGGAAATCACGCCGCAGGTCGACACTTCAATATCGGCGCGGAACGTACACAGCCCACCTTCCGGGTGACTCTCCGGGTAGGTATGGACGCAGATATGGCTCTTATCCAGGTGGGCAACCACCACTTCCGGCAGCGGGCCCGGATGTTCCGTTTTGTCGATAAGCTTCGGGTCAACCGGCTCTTCGCTGACCAGGATGGTCACGCTGGCGCCCTGAGGTTCATAATCCTGTCGGGCGATATTCAGGATGTTGGCGCCGATAATGGAACAGGTTTCTGACAGGATCTCGGTCAGACGGTTGGCGTTGTAGAGTTCGTCGATATAGGCGATGTAACCATCGCGTTCTTCCGCTGTTTTGGCATAGCAGATATCGTAAATACAAAAACTCAGGCTTTTGGTCAGGTTGTTAAAGCCATGCAGTTTAAGCTTTTTCAATTAGCTCACCCCCTTAGTGGATAATGCGTCTTGCAGGTACTGCGGCAGAGCAAACGCTGCGGTATGAATAGCCGGATTGTAGTATCGGCACTGAAGACCGGCCTGATGGAAGCGGGCCTGAATAATTTCGGTGGAGAGATGACGTAAGACGTCGTTATCCGTCGCCCAGGCAAAGGTCATGATCCCGCCGTAGTAGGTTGGAATTGCCGCCTGATAGAAGCTGACATCCTCGAAATAGGTGCTCAGCTTACGGTGGCTATCCAGCGCTTCATCCTGCTGCAGGAAGCAGACGCCATTTTGGGCGACGAAGATCCCGCCCGGGTTCAGACAGCGCTTGCAGCCTTCGTAGAACGAGGAGGTAAACAGCGATGCGCCGGGACCGATAGGATCGGTGCAGTCGGAGATGATCACGTCAAAGGTCTGCGAGGTCTGGTTAACGAAGTTAACGCCGTCGTCAATCACCAGGCTAAAGCGCGGGTCATCATAGCTGCCGGCATTGTGGTTGGGCAGATACTGGCGGCAGAAAGAGACGACGCCCGCATCGATTTCCACCATGGTGATGGTTTCAATGGAACGATGGCGGGAAACTTCACGCAGCATTGCGCCATCGCCACCGCCGATAATCAGGACATGCTTCGCGTGGCCGTGTGCCAGCAGCGGGACGTGGGTCATCATCTCATGATAGATAAACTCATCTCGCTCGGTCGTTTGCACGACGCCATCCAGGGCCATGACGCGGCCAAAGGCAGCATTCTCGAAGATGATCAGATTCTGGTGATCGGTTTTCTCATGATAGAGCACGTTATCAACGGCAAAGTACTGACCAAACTGGTCATGCAGTGTTTCATGCCACAACGTGTGGTCGGCCATACGCGGACTCCTCCTTTGTTAACATCCGTTACGCTCACAAAAAATGAGCGAAACATGATAGCTAACTATAACCGTGGTTGCACGGCTATAGGTTCAACAGGAGGCGTCGGGAAGGTTATTTGACGTAGGCGAGCAGGCTGAGTGAGTCGCGAGCCAGCGCTTTGCATTTTTTAGAGGTGGGAATGCCAATACCGCTTAGGTCACGGTAGCTGTCTTCGCCGAGCGCCTTCATGTCGAAGCTGTCGTAGTTGCTGAGATCCCACTGGTTCTGCTGGGCAAAAAAGACCAGCGCGCGGCGAATTTGCCCGTTGGGTAAATTCTGGTAGCCACAATCATTTTTCAGGAATACAAAAACCGCCGTTAAATCGGCCATATCTTCCGCTTCATTTTCACTTAGCGCATAGCTGTTCGCACACATTGCCATCAGGCTACCGAACAAAATTGTCCTGAAAAACGTCTTCATTGCTTCTACCACTTCTTCACGGAAAATTAACGTTAGCATACTTGATGCCAGTGCGACGATCTTTATTATTGCCGCTTTACTTGACCTTCCGGTAAGGGGAGGGTTTATGCTCAAAAGATCGCCTGCTGGAAATAAGGAAATGAACATGCAACGTCGTGATTTTTTAAAATATTCCGTGGCTCTGGGTGCTGCCAGCGCATTGCCTCTCTGGAGCCGCGCGGTTTTTGCGGCTGACAGGCCTGCCTTACCCATCCCTGATTTGCTGACCGCGGATGCCCGTAGCCGTATCAAGCTTGTTGTTCAGTCCGGCAGCACGCTGTTCGGTGCGCACAACGCGACAACCTGGGGCTATAACGGCAATCTGCTCGGCCCGGCGCTGCAGCTGCGCAAAGGGAAGGCGGTGACGGTGGATATCCACAATACGCTTGCTGAAGAGACGACGGTGCACTGGCACGGACTGGAAGTGCCGGGCGAGGTAGACGGCGGGCCGCAGGGCATCATCAAAGCGGGCGGTTCGCGCAGCGTCACCTTTACGCCTGACCAGCGCGCGGCAACCTGCTGGTTCCATCCGCATCAGCATGGCAAAACGGGCCATCAGGTGGCGATGGGGCTGGCGGGACTGGTGCTGATTGAAGACGACGAGAGCCGCCTGCTGCGCCTGCCGAAACAGTGGGGCATCGACGATGTGCCGGTGATTGTGCAGGACAAGAAATTCACCGCTGACGGGCAAATTGACTACCAACTGGACGTGATGAGCGCGGCGGTAGGCTGGTTTGGCGACACGCTGTTGACCAACGGCGCCATTTATCCTCAGCATGCTGCGCCGAAAGGCTGGCTGCGACTGCGTCTGCTTAACGGCTGTAACGCGCGTTCACTCAACTTCGCCACCAGCGATAAGCGTCCGCTGTACGTGGTCGCCAGCGACGGCGGGCTGCTGCCTGAGCCGGTGAAGGTCAACGAACTGCCGATGCTGATGGGGGAGCGGTTTGAGGTGCTGGTGGATATCAGCGACGGCAAGGCGTTTGACCTCGTGACCCTGCCGGTTAGTCAGATGGGTATGGCGGTCGCGCCGTTTGACAAGCCGCATCCGGTGCTGCGTATTCAGCCGTTACAGGTGACCGCTTCCGGCACGCTGCCTGATACGTTAACCACTCTGCCGGCACTCCCGTCACTTGATGGGCTTACGCAACGCAAACTGCAGCTCTCCATGAACCCGATGCTCGATATGATGGGCATGCAGGCGCTGATGGCGAAATATGGTGATAAGGCGATGGCGGGGATGCATCACGGGCAGATGATGGGCCACATGAATATGGACCACGGCAAAATGGGTGGCATGGGGCACATGAATCACGGCGACCATGGCTTTGATTTCCATAACGCCAATATGATCAACGGTAAAGCGTTCGACATGAACACGCCGATGTTTGCAGCGACAAAAGGGCAGTTTGAGCGCTGGGTGATTTCAGGTGAAGGGGACATGATGCTGCATCCGTTCCATATTCACGGCACGCAGTTCCGCATTCTTTCTGAGAACGGCAACGCGCCGGACGCGCATCGCGCGGGCTGGAAGGATACGGTGAAGGTGGAAGGCGGCGTCAGCGAGGTGCTGGTGAAGTTTGACCACGATGCGCCGAAGGAGTTTGCCTATATGGCGCACTGCCATCTGCTGGAGCATGAAGATACGGGGATGATGCTGGGCTTTACCGTATAAAAAAGCCGGGTGGCGGCTTCGCCTTACCCGGCCTACATAGCGTACCCGAAGGCCCGGTAAGCGTAAGCGCCACCGGGCTTTTCAGTTACTTGTTTTCGTCAGGCAGTGCATACGCGACAATATAGTCGCCCATCTTCGTGCCAAACGAACCGTGACCGCCCGCAGAGATGACAACGTACTGCTTGCCATTCACTTCATAGGTCATCGGCGTGGCTTGTCCACCCGCAGGCAGACGGCCTTGCCACAGTTTCTCACCGTTGGTCATGTTGTACGCGCGCAGGTAGTTATCTGCGGTTGCCGCGATGAACAGCACGTTACCGGCGGTGGAGATTGGGCCACCCAGCATTGGCATACCCATATTAAACGGCACAGGAACCGGCATCGGGAACGGCATGCTGTCCTGCGGGGTACCAATACGTTTTTTCCACACGATCTGGTTGGTTTTCAGATCCAGACCGGAGATGTAACCCCAGGCAGGCTGTTTACACGGCAGACCAAACGGCGACAGGAACGGGTTCAGCGTTACGCCGAACGGTACGCCATACTGCGGCTGAATTCCGGCTTCGGTACCGCTGCCTTTCGCGTCTTTCGGCTGCTCCATTGGGTTGCCCGGACCGCGTGGGATCAGACGGGAAACGAACGGCAGCGCCATTGGGTTGGCGATAGCGACCTGACGGTTAGGGTCAACGGAGATCCCGCCCCACTCGAACATCCCCAGGTTACCCGGGAAGACCAGCGTGCCCTGCTCAGAAGGCGGCGTGAAGATGCCTTCATAGCGCAGCTGATGGAACATCACGCGGCACACCAGCTGGTCAAACATTGTGGCACCCCACATGTCTGCCCCGCTCAGGTCTTTCTTCGGACGGAAGCTCAGATCGGAGAACGGCTGGGTTTTGCTGACGTAATCACCTTTCGCCGCACCCTGCGGAACCGGTTTTTCCGGTGCCGGCACAACCAGCTTGCCGTTGCTGCGATCCAGTACGAAGATGTTGCCGGTTTTCGCCGGGGCGTAAATCACCGGAACGGTTTTGCCGTTAACGGTAATGTCCGCCAGCGTCGGCTGGGACGGCATATCCATATCCCACAGATCGTGGTGTACGGTCTGATAGCTCCAGGCCAGCTTACCGGTGGTCGCGTTCAATGCCACGATAGCGCTGGCATAACGTTCCTGCTCCGGCGTGCGGTTACCGCCCCAGATATCTGGCGTAGTAACACCCATCGGCAGGTAGACCAGGTCCAGCTTCGCGTCATACGCTGCAGGTGCCCAGGAGTTTGGCGAGTTAAAGGTAAAGGTGTGCTCGTCCGACGGGATCGCATTCGGATCTTTCGCGCCCGGGTCGAAGGCCCAAAGCAGTTTACCGGTATTCACGTCGAAACCGCGGATAACGCCGGAGGTTTCACGCGTGGAGAAGTTATCCGTTACCGAACCGGCAATCACGATGGTTTTATCAGTGATGATGGGCGGCGAGGTTGGCTCGTACAGACCCGGCGTGGTGTCCGGCATATTGGTCTGCAGATTCAGGATACCTTTGTTGGCAAAGGTTTCACACAGCTTGCCCGTTTCGGCATTGATGGCGAACAGACGACCATCGTTGACCGGCAGCATGATGCGGCGCGGACAGTCGGCAACCACTTCCGGGCTCGCGTTATCGGCGCGCGCTTCGTGATAAGAGACGCCACGGCAGGTCACGTGCTGGAAGGACGGGTTGGAGTTCAGCTGCGGATCGAAGTGCCATTTCTCTTTACCGGTGGCCGCGTCGAGCGCGAACAGACGCTGGTGCGCCGTACACAGATAAAGCATATCGCCGACTTTAATTGGCGTCACTTCGTTGGTCAGTTCACCCGGATCGTTCGGCATCTTCAGGTCGCCGGTACGGAATACCCAGGCTTCTTTCAGGTTCTTAACGTTGTCCGCGTTGATCTGCTTTAGCGGAGAGTAACGCTGGCCTTCCTGGTTACGACCATAGGCAGGCCAGTCGCCGTCAGCGACCTGTGAGATCGCTGCCGCAGGCGTGGATTCTGCGTTCAGCGTACCGTTGATCTCCTGCGGGTCGTTAAAGCCAGCCCATGTCAGGATACCGCCGCTGATCAGCAGCGCCACCACCAGCGCCGCAACGGCACCGCTGGACGGCACGATCAGGCGACGCCAGACGAACGGCAGGATCAGCCAGATACCGAAGAAGACCAGGATGTCACTGCGCGGCGTCAGCGCCCAGAAGTCAAAGCCGACTTCCCAGACGCCCCAGATCATGGTGGCAAGAAGGAGTGCGGCATACAGCCACAGTGCAGATTGTTTTCTACGCCAGAGCAGGACGGTTACGCCAAGCATAACCAGGCCCGCAATCGGGTAGTACCAGGAGCCGCCGATCGCGACCAGCCAGACGCCACCGATTAACAGGTACAGGCCGCAGAAGGCGGCGAATAGCGCTGTTAATGTCACCAGTAGACGCGGCTGTTTAGAGTTTGTTTCAGCCATAGAAAGTGTACTCGTCAGTTTTTGTTAATAATTTGCTAGCAACTAATTATAGGTATTAACAAGTGTGATCGGAATCACAATATTTGCTTTTTATAACTCATACGCCAGGGTTATCCATTTGCTGATATAATGGCTGGCTTGCGTATCAGTGCTGGATATTAACTCATCCGTATTGAGAGATTTTCATTAAAATCATTTGGTTAGTAATATGAAACATACTGTTGAAGTGATGATCCCGGAAGCCGAGATCAAAGCGCGTATCGCCGAACTGGGTCGTCAAATCACCGAACATTACAAGGACAGCGGCAGCGAAATGGTGCTGGTCGGTCTGTTGCGCGGCTCTTTCATGTTCATGGCCGACCTGTGCCGTGAAGTGCACGTGCCCCATGAGGTCGATTTTATGACCGCCTCCAGCTACGGCAGCGGCATGTCCACCACCCGTGATGTGAAAATCCTGAAAGATCTGGATGAAGATATTCGTGGTAAAGATGTGTTGATCGTTGAGGACATCATCGACTCCGGCAACACGCTGTCAAAAGTGCGCGAGATCCTGAGCCTGCGTGAGCCAAAATCGCTGGCGATTTGCACCCTGCTGGATAAACCTGACCGCCGTGAAGTGCAGGTGCCGGTAGAGTTTGTCGGTTTCTCTATTCCGGACGAGTTCGTCGTCGGTTACGGCATTGACTACGCACAGCGTTATCGCCATCTGCCGTATGTTGGGAAAGTGGTATTGCTGGACGAATAATTGCGGTTTGTTGCCCGGTGGCGCTGCGCTTACCGGGCCTACGAATGGGCACATGTAGGCCGGGTAAGGCGCAGCCGCTACCCGGCTTTATTTATGGTTTACGTGCTTAAGCTGAAGGTTGGCAATTCCCGAACGGTAACGCTGCTCCAGCGTTTCTCGGTTGGTGGCGGTCACTTCCAGGTTGCGCAGCAGACCGTCGTGAATACCGTACGCCCAGCCGTGGATCGAGACCTTCTGCCCGCGTTTCCACGCCGATTGCATGATCGTTGAGTGGCCCAGGTTATACACCTGCTCCATCACGTTGAGTTCACACAGGGTATCCATGCGACGCTCCTGCGGCATTTCGCCCAGCAGTGAGCTATGTTTGAACCAGATATCGCGGATGTGGAGCAGCCAGTTATCAATGAGCCCCAGCTCCGTGTTTTCAACCGCCGCCTGCACGCCGCCGCAGCCGTAGTGGCCGCAAATGATGATGTGCTCGACTTGCAGAACGTCAACGGCATACTGAACAACAGAAAGACAGTTGAGATCGGTGTGAATCACCAGGTTGGCAACGTTGCGATGAACAAACAGTTCGCCGGGCTCAAGGCCGGTCAGGCGCTCCGCCGGTACGCGGCTGTCGGAGCATCCAATCCAGAGAAAGCGTGGGTTTTGCGCCTGCGCGAGTTTTCCAAAAAATCCGGGGTCTTCCTCCACCAGCATTTTTGACCATAGTGCATTGTTGCTGATGAGTGTATCTATGTTGTTCATGGAGGTTAGCGACCTGTAACCGAGTAATTGCGTTGCGCTACTATAGGGTAACCCGACTTTTAATGAAACCACACAACGTGTGTCAGAACTGAAGGTAAGTTAATTTCATGGCAATTGCACTGGAGCTTGAGCAGCTTAAAAAAACCTATCCGGGCGGCGTTCAGGCGCTGCGCGGAATAGATCTAAAAGTAGAGGCCGGTGATTTTTACGCGCTTCTGGGGCCGAACGGCGCGGGGAAATCGACCACCATTGGGATTATCAGTTCGCTGGTCAATAAAACGTCCGGCCGGGTGAGCGTCTTTGGTTATGACCTGCAAAAAGATGTGGTGAATGCCAAGCGTCAGCTGGGTCTGGTGCCGCAGGAGTTCAACTTCAATCCGTTTGAGACGGTGCAGCAGATCGTCGTTAACCAGGCGGGTTATTACGGCGTTGAGCGTAAAGAGGCCCTGGAGCGGAGCGAAAAATACCTCAAGCAGCTCGATCTGTGGGAAAAGCGTAACGAACGCGCCCGGATGTTATCCGGCGGGATGAAGCGCCGCCTGATGATTGCCCGCGCGCTGATGCACGAGCCAAAACTACTGATTCTTGATGAGCCGACGGCGGGTGTCGATATTGAACTGCGCCGCTCCATGTGGGGCTTCCTGAAAGACCTCAACGACAAAGGCACCACCATTATTCTGACCACCCACTACCTGGAAGAGGCGGAAATGCTGTGCCGCAACATCGGCATCATTCAGCACGGCGAGCTGGTGGAAAACACCTCGATGAAGAACCTGCTCTCCAAGCTGAAGTCAGAAACCTTTATTCTCGATCTGGCGGCAAAGAGCCCGCTGCCGAAGCTCGAAGGCTATCAATACCGCCTCGTCGATACCTCGACGCTGGAAGTGGAAGTGCTGCGCGAGCAGGGCATCAACAGCGTGTTTTCACAGCTGAGCGCGCAGGGGATTCAGGTCTTAAGTATGCGTAACAAAGCGAACCGACTGGAAGAGCTGTTTGTCTCTCTGGTGCAGGATAAACAAGGAGACAAGGCATGACGCATCTTTACTGGGTCGCGCTGAAAAGCATTTGGGCGAAAGAGATTAACCGCTTTATGCGCATCTGGGTGCAAACCCTGGTGCCGCCGGTCATCACGATGACGCTCTATTTCATCATCTTCGGTAACCTGATTGGTTCCCGGATTGGTGAGATGCACGGCTTTACCTATATGCAGTTTATCGTGCCGGGCCTGATTATGATGGCGGTGATCACCAACGCCTATGCCAACGTGGCGTCATCGTTCTTTAGCGCCAAGTTCCAGCGCAATATTGAAGAGCTGCTGGTCGCGCCGGTGCCAACGCACGTCATTATTGCCGGTTACGTCGGCGGCGGCGTGGCGCGCGGGCTGTGCGTCGGGATCCTGGTCACGGCGATTTCGCTGTTCTTTGTCCCGTTCCAGGTGCACTCCTGGCTGTTCGTCGCGCTGACGCTGCTCCTGACGGCAATCCTCTTCTCGCTGGCCGGTTTGCTGAACGCCGTGTTTGCCAAAACGTTTGACGACATCAGCCTGATCCCGACCTTCGTGCTGACGCCGCTGACCTATCTTGGCGGGGTGTTTTACTCCCTGACGCTACTGCCGCCGTTCTGGCAGGCGCTGTCGCACCTGAACCCGATCGTCTACATGATCAGCGGCTTCCGCTTCGGCTTCCTCGGCATCACTGATGTGCCGCTGTTTACCACGGTGGCGGTGCTGGCGGTGTTCATCATCGTCTTCTACCTGCTGTGCTGGTACCTGATCCAGCGCGGACGCGGTCTGCGCAGCTAGCCCTCAGCCCGGCGACATTCTGTTTGCCGGGCATTTTCTTTGACAGTTATCACCGTAAGCTAACCTTCACTCCGCTAAACTACTTGCCTGCTAAGGAGAGAGTTATGCTGGGATGGGTTATCACCTGCCACGATGAACGGGCGCAGGACATGCTGCTGAAGCTGGAAGCCAGGTTTGGTCCACTGCCACAGTGTCGCGCCGTCAACTACTGGCGCGGCTTGAGCACCAACATGCTTGGCCGGATGATGTGCGATGCCCTGCATGAAACTGACACTGGAGAGGGCGTCATTTTTCTTACTGATAAATCCGGCGCGGCGCCGTACCGTGCTGCGGCCCTGATGAGCCATAAGCACGACGGCTGCGAGGTGATCTCCGGTATTAGCCTTCCATTGCTTGAAATGATGTATCCCCAGCGCGAAACATTAACCAGCGCGGCGTTCCGTAACGCTATCGTCGCGCAGGGTACACCGGGCGTCAGCAGCTTGTGGCATCAGCAGCAAAAAAATCCCCCCTTTGTCCTGCTTCATGACCTGTATAAGAATTAAACATTGGTATTGATGTCGCTTTTGCTACAATGGCATAAGTATTTCCGCTTCGAATAAGACCCTCATGTTCACGCGTATTGTTTTCCTGCTATTGATGTTCGTCTCCGGCACTTCTTCTGCCAGTTTATTAAGTCAGCAAAGACTGCCTGCTCAATATATGCAAACCACCGAAGATGCGGCGATTTGGGCGCAGGTCGGCAACAGCGTCATTAACGTCGGCAACGTGCGGGCAGGGCAGATCCTCGCGGTGGTGCCTGCGGCGGCGGACTACTATGAATTTCGCTTCGGATTTGGCACGGGCTTTATCGACAAGGGGCACCTGGAGCCGGTGCAGGGCAAACAGCGCGTCGAGGATGGCCTGGGGGATTTGAATAAACCGCTGAGCAATCAAAACCTGATAACGTGGAAAGACACGCCCGTTTATAACGCCCCGAACAACGGTAGCGCACCCTTCGGCACCTTAAGCGCCAATCTTCGCTATCCGATCCTGAACAAGCTCAAAGATCGCCTCAATCAGACCTGGTTCCAGATCCGCATCGGCAACCGCCTGGCCTGGATCAGCAGCCTGGATGCGCAGGAAGATAACGGCATTCCGGTTATTACCTACCACCATATTTTGCGCGACGAAGAGAACACCCGTTTTCGCCATACCTCCACGACCACCAGCGTGCGTGCGTTCAACAACCAGATGACCTGGCTGCGGGATCAGGGCTATACCACCCTGACCCTGTATCAGCTGGAAGGGTATGTGCGCAACAAGATGAACCTGCCGGCGAAATCGGTGGTGATTACCTTCGACGATGGCCTGAAGTCCGTTAACCGCTATGCTTACCCGATCCTCAAAGCGTATGGCTTTAAGGCGACGGCGTTCATCATCTCGTCGCGCATCAAGCGCCACCCGCAAAAATGGGCGCCAAAATTCCTGCAGTTTATGAGCGTGTCGGAACTGGAGCAGATGCATGACGTGTTCGACTATCAGTCCCACACGCACTTTCTGCACCGCGTCGACGACAACCATCAGCCCATTTTACTGAGCCGCAGCTATCACAATATTTTGTTTGATTTTAAGCGCTCGCGCCGGGACCTGGCGCAGTTTAACCCGCACGTGCTCTACCTCTCGTATCCTTTCGGCGGTTATGACGATAAGGCGATTAAAGCTGCGAATGACGCCGGGTTCCACCTGGCGGTGACGACGGTACGAGGGAAGGTCAAACCGGGGGATAATCCGTTCTTGCTGAAGCGCCTGTATATCTTAAGAACGGATTCGCTGGAGACGATGTCGCGGCTGATCAGCAATCAGCCGCAGGGATAAACATCAGGCAACCTGAACCGGAATCGCCTTTGCGGTGCGCTTCATTTCATTCTCGCCTTCGAAGTAGGCGACTTTAGGCTGCCAGCGACGCGCTTCTTCGTCAGACATCATCACGAAGCTGGCGATGATCACGATATCACCCACGTCCGCGCAGTGCGCCGCAGCGCCGTTAACGGAGATGATTTTAGAACCGCGCTCGGCGGCAATCGCGTAGGTAGAGAAGCGTTTACCGTTGTTTACGTTCCAGATATCAATCGCTTCGTTTTCGAGGATACCTGCTGCATCAAGGAAATCCTGGTCAATGGCGCAGGAGCCTTCATAGTGCAGGTCGGCCTGCGTGACTTTCACACGGTGAAGCTTACCTTGCAGCATTTTGCGAATCATTACGTTTACCTATAATTATCAGGGGTGAAAGGAACTACGCCAGCTCAACCACTTTATTGTCGATCAGACGCGCCTGACCTAGCCAGGCCGCCACCAGGATGACTGCGCGCTTGCTGTTCTGGGTTAATTCCAGCAGCGTATCAGCATCACGAATTTGTACGTCGTCAGCACGAAGCCCCTTATCGTTAAGCGCCTGCTCGGCAAGGGTGATAATTTCTTCTGCTGTTAACTCTTTTGCCAGCATCTGCTCAGCCATGGTGTTCATGACCTTGCTGAGACCCGGCGCGATTTTACGCTGTTCGGCGGTCAGGTAGCCATTACGCGAGCTGAGTGCCAGACCGTCTTTGGCGCGTACAATCGGTACGCCGACAATCTCGATATCGTAACCCATATCCGCAACCATCTTGCGGATCAGCGCCAGCTGCTGGAAGTCTTTCTCGCCAAAGCAGGCAACGTCCGGCTGTACCAGGTTGAACAGCTTGCTGACGATGGTGGAAACGCCACGGAAATGGCCCGGGCGGCTCGCGCCTTCGAGCATGGTGGAAATACCCGGGACGTCAACGTAGGTTGCCTCTTCGGTACCCTGCGGGTAAACATCCGCCGGTGCAGGTGAGAAGACGATATCCGCGTGGCGTTTTTTTAGCTTCTCGCAATCTTCCTGCAGGGTGCGCGGGTAGCGCGCCAGATCGTCTGCGCGGTCAAACTGCATGGGGTTCACGAAGATACTGACCACCACGATATCTGCCCGCGCGCGGGCTTCGTCGACGAGCTTCATGTGGCCGTCATGCAGATTGCCCATGGTCGGGACCAGTGCGATACGTTTACCTTCCTGACGCGCGCGGCGGATATGCTGGCGAAGCAGCGGCAGGGTTTCAATGATTAGCACAACGAGACTCCTTAATGGAAACTGTGTTCTTCACCCGGGTAAACACCGGATTCAACGTCGGCAATATACTGCCTGACCGCAGCGCGCATGTCGCCCGCTTCGGCGAGGAAATTTTTGGCAAATTTCGGGATGTGTCCGCCGGTGATCCCGAAGGCGTCGTGCATCACCAGAATCTGACCGTCGGTCACGTTACCTGCCCCAATACCAATTACCGGAATGGACAGCGCGTC
This sequence comes from Enterobacter sp. BNK-13, assembly GCF_048685015.1. Classification (NCBI taxonomy): domain Bacteria; kingdom Pseudomonadati; phylum Pseudomonadota; class Gammaproteobacteria; order Enterobacterales; family Enterobacteriaceae; genus Enterobacter; species Enterobacter sp. BNK-13. The sequence continues at coordinate 442,413 of NZ_JBLQTP010000001.1, forward strand.
GGTGATGCGTTTCGCCAGCTCAACCGGCACGCACTCCAGCACCAGCAGCTGTGCACCTGCGGCTTCCAGCGCCAGAGCATCATCCAGCAGCGTCTGGGCGGCATCGCCGCGGCCCTGCACCTTGTAGCCGCCAAAGATATTCACAGACTGCGGCGTCAGGCCTAAATGCCCGCACACCGGCACGGCGCGCTCGGTGAGCATCTTCACCGTATCAACAAGCCAGGCGCCGCCTTCAATTTTGACCATATTGGCACCGGCACGCATCACTGCCGCCGCGTTTTCGAATGCCTGTTCCGGCGTGGCATAGGCCATAAACGGCAGATCGGAAAGCAGCAGGCAGGCTGGGGCACCACGGCGCACGGCGCGGGTATGGTAAGCGATGTCCTCAACCGTCACCGGCAGAGTGGAATCATGTCCTTGTACCGTCATCCCTAACGAATCCCCGACCAGCATGACGTTGATCCCCTCTTCGGCAAACAGTTTGGCGAAGCTGTAGTCATACGCGGTGATGGTGGCGAAGCGTTTTTTTTCCTGTTTGCATTTCTGCAGTAAGGAGATGGTGGTTGGTTTCATACTGTTTCCTGATAGCCCAAAAGCGAATCTTTGCGCATTCTAACAGTAACATTCGAGGGAACAATGATTTTAGGCAATCGATTAACCACAAATATTTTATGGTTAACCAATAAAAAAACGGCTTTACCAGCGAGCGGGTTTTTCCGCACCGAGACTGTTGAGAACGGCCTTTAGCGAGAGCCCGTCAGGGAAGGTAAGGGAAGGGGCGACTTCAAACAGCGGCCAGAGCATAAACCCGCGATTTTTCATGTCGTAATGCGGAACGGTGAGACGTTCAGTGTTAATCGTCTCGTGACCAAACAGCATAATGTCGAGGTCGAGCGTGCGGGGGCCCCAGCGTTCGGCTTTGCGCACGCGGCCCTGCTGAAGCTCAATACGCTGGGTATTGTCCAGCAGCGCTTCGGGACCCAGTTCAGTCTCAAGGACCACAGCGGCGTTAAGGTAGTCTGGCTGATCCTGTGGCCCCAGCGGCGGTGTGCGGTAGAACGAGGAGACCGCCACGATCCGACTCTGTGGGATGTCGCCCAGCGCCTGTACGGCAGCATTCACCTGCTCCAGCGGAGAGGCTAAATTGCTGCCGATGGCGATATACGCGAGGGTCATGCTGTTCCTTCACGACGCGGCGCGCGTTTGCGCGGGCGACGATGACGGCGACGCGGTTCCGGCTCTTCATCCAGCCCGGTCAGCATATCTTTCTGCTCTGGCGGGGCGGAGACCTGGAATTCAGCCCACCACTGCGCCAGACGCTGCAGCTCCTGGTTGCGTTCAATTTCCGCGCGCAGCGACAGGAGATCGAAGGCCGCGCGGAATTTAGGATGCTCCATCAGCTTCCAGGCGCGTTTGCCCTGACGACGGGACATGCGCAGCTGAAGCTGCCAGATGTCGCGCACCAGGGTGGTAATCCGTTTCGGAATGGCGAGCGTGCGGCAGCCTTCGTCCAGCACGTCGTTGGCGGCCAGCGCGAACGCATCGTAATAGGCGAGCCCGCTCTCCTGGGTAATACGCTGTGCCGTTTCCAGCAGCGGATACCAGAACATCGCGGCAAAGAGGAACGCCGGGTTCACGCGCATGTCGTTGCGAATGCGGGTATCGGTATTTTTCAGCACCTGCGCAATCATCCGCTCCATTGGGCTGTCACCGTTTTCGGTAAAGTAGCGGGTAATGGTCGGGAACAGCGGCTGGAACAGGTTGTATTCGCGCAGAAATTTGTAGGTTTCAAAACCGTGGCCGGCCTGCAGCAGCTTCAGCGCCTCTTCAAACAGGCGAGCAGGCGGCACGTCGTTAATCAGCGTCGCCAGACGCGGGATTGGCTCTGCCGTTTCCGGGCTGATGCGCATATTCAGCTTGGCGGCGAAACGCACGGCGCGCAGCATACGCACGGGATCTTCACGGTAGCGCGTTTCCGGCGTGCCGATCAGGCGGATCAGACCTTCTTTCAGGTCCTGCATGCCGCCGACGTAATCGCGCACGGTGAAATCCGCCACGCTGTAATAAAGGCTGTTGATGGTGAAGTCGCGACGCTGGGCATCTTCTTCGATAGAACCGAAGATATTATCGCGCAGCAGCATACCGTTCTGGCCGCGCTGCGACGTCGTGCGATCGGACGCGCCCGCTTCGTGGTGGCCGCGGAAGGTCGCCACTTCGATGATTTCCGGCCCAAACATCACGTGAGCCAGACGGAAACGGCGGCCAACGAGACGGCAATTACGGAATAATTTGCGCACCTGCTCAGGCGTGGCGCTGGTCGTCACGTCGAAATCTTTGGGTTTTTTGCCCAGCAGTAAATCACGCACTCCACCGCCCACGAGATAGGCCTCGTAGCCCGCTTTATTCAGACGATAGAGCACCTTGAGGGCATTTTCACTGATATCTTTGCGGGAAATAGTGTGCTGCTCACGCGGAATAACCGACATGTGTGGCTGTGCAATAGCATCGTTCGCCATGCTCTCTTCGCGGCTTAGCACTTTACGGCAAAAATTAGCGACTCGGGTAAAAATGGTACACCTCGTAGTGTGTTTTGTTATGAAAAAAGCGGCTAATCATAGCTCAGCGCAACGCATTTGAGAATGCTGGATTTTTGGCACTGCCGCGAGCGTCCAGTTAGCAATGGCCATTTTCAGCAGTTCGTCAATACGCAGATCCTGCCATTCGTTGGTTACATTCTGGTTGAGAAATCGCAGCGCGTCGATCAAAACAGGACGCGGATCGCCGTCTGGCAGGGCCGGGGCGTGGTTCTGCTTTGACAATTTTAAGCCCTGCGCATTAACCGCCAGCGGCAGATGAATGTAATCCGGCGCCGTCCAGCCAAACTGATGATAGAGCGAGATTTGTCGCACGGTCGGCTCGACCAGATCCGCCCCACGCACTATTTCCGTCACGCCCTGAAAATGATCGTCCACCACCACAGCCAGGTTGTAGGCGAACAGGCCATCGCGACGGTGAATAATAAAATCCTCACGCGCCAGACGTTCATCGGCATGAATCTCACCGGAGAGTAAATCGTTAAAGTGCGTCACCGGGGAGTGCTGTCTGATGCGCACGGCGGCATTTTCAGGACCGTTGTTCAGCGTGCGGCAGTGGCCGTCATAAACGCCGCCTGCGCTCTGGATACGCGCGCGGGCGCAGGTGCAGTGATAGGAAAGCCCCTGAGCGCGAAGCCAGGCCAGACGTTCCCGATAGGCCTCGTGACGCTTTGACTGCCAGAGAACCTCGTCATCCCAGTGAAGACCGTAATGTTCCAGCTGACGCAGAATGGTCTCTGCTGCACCGGGAACTTCACGCGGAGGGTCAATATCTTCGATGCGGACGAGCCATTTTCCCTGGCGGGCGCGAGCCTGCAGGTAGCTGCCGAGCGCGGCAATTAATGAGCCGAAGTGTAATTCACCGGAAGGAGATGGCGCGAAGCGCCCAATATAGTGTGATTCAGACATATCAACAGTAACAAGGCGGGAGAGACTCCCGCCTTTGGAGTGTGTAAACAGCGCTGGTGTTAACCGGCCATCTGTTTTTCGCGGATTTCGGCCAGCGTTTTGCAGTCGATGCACAGATCGGCGGTTGGACGCGCTTCCAGGCGACGAATGCCAATTTCAACACCGCAGGATTCGCAGTAGCCAAAATCTTCGTCTTCGACTTTTTTCAGCGTTTTCTCGATCTTTTTGATCAGTTTGCGTTCGCGGTCACGGTTACGCAGTTCGAGGCTGAACTCTTCTTCCTGAGCGGCACGGTCTACCGGATCCGGGAAGTTAGCAGCTTCATCCTGCATATGAGTAACGGTGCGATCGACTTCATCCCTGAGTTGATTACGCCATGCTTCAAGAATACGCTTGAAGTGCGACAGCTGGGCTTCGTTCATATACTCTTCGCCCGGTTTCTCTTGATACGGCTCCACCCCAGCGATGGCGAGAATACTCAGGGACGATGTTTTACGGTTTTGCCCTTCTTGCATGTTGCTTCTCCTTAACACGCACTATCGATCCCCGTGTTGGGGGAAAAATCAGGTCGCTATAAATAGCAGATGCTTTTCCGTATGGCAATTATCTAAACGTAACACTTGACAAGCCTGTGAGGAAAAGCGTATTTGCGCACGCGGCCAGAACACTTAATAGTCAATCGTCTAATCCCTTATAAGACAATGGGAAGAGAGGATCTCAGAGTCATATTATCGGCAGAAAGTTCCGCTTTATAAGCGAAAACCTCTACCCCCTGCTTTTGTGCCTCATTCAACAATTGCGCGTATTTAGGATCAATATGGCGGGCAGGGGAGAAACGTTCAATGGCTGAATGCAACACTGCAAACAGCAATACGGCGCGTTTGCCCGCCGCCGCAACACTCATTAGCTCTCGCAGATGCTTCTGGCCACGTAGCGTTACCGCATCCGGGAAGTAGCCATTTTCCTGTTCCGCTAACGTCACTGATTTCACTTCAATATAGCACTCCGGCCTGTCTTCCGCCTGTAACATGAAGTCAATTCTGCTGCCTTCATCGCCATATTTCACTTCGCTTTTATGCGTGCCATAACCGACCAGTTCGGGAATTACGCCATGGGTCAGCGCTTCCTTAACCAGTTGATTGGCGCGCAGGGTATTAACGCAAATAAATGCCCCGTTCTGGGTTTCGGTCATTTCCCAGGTATGGGCATATTTGCGTTTAGTATTTTCTGATGTGGAATACCAGACCCTGTCACCCGGCGTCGCGCATCCCGTCATGGCACCGGTATTGGGGCAGTGCAGGGTGAGCGGTTCGCCTTCAGGCGTGATCACATCGGCGAGGAAGCGTTTGTAGCGTTGGATAAGCGTAGCGTGCTGCAGGGGAGGACTAAACTTCATCAGAGTTCCTTTCGGTGTTGCCCAGCGTCCAGCGCTGTAGCGGTGTATAGCGGGTGCGTCCCTGTGCAAAGACGGATTCATAAAGCGCGAATGTGTTGACCGGAAAGGCCCAGTGAAAACCTGGTGCCGGGATGGCAACGGCCTGACCGGCATCGCGCAGCAGGGTAATGTGCGGATGAAACGGCTGCGGGCTTTGATAACAGCCGCTGCGCGCCGCCTGCGCGCGCAGCATGTTCGCCAGCTGTAATAATCCGCGCGGAGGCTGGCGCGTCCCCAGCCAGACCACACGCGAACGCAGCCACTGACCCGCGTCGTCGAGGTGCAGCGTAAATTCCGGCTGGACAATACGCCCGGCCATTGCGGCTAACGCCCGCTGTTTTTCGGCACTGACGTCGCCCAAAAAGGCCAGCGTCAGGTGCAGGTTAGCCGCCGCGACCGGGCGACCGGCTTCCGGCGGGAAGCGATCGGCGCGCCAGCGAACAATTTGACGCTGTAGTGTTGTGGGCAATTCAATGGCAAAAAACAGCCGTTTCGACTCAGGCATACGGAGGACTCGGTAATGATATGCGCCGATGCTACAATGTACGCCGACTAATGTTAACCCTCTGGAGCTGTTAGTGTCCTCATTGCCGGTCGCCGTCGTTCTTCCTGACCTCCTCGCTGCCTTACGTCATGCCCCGCAGGTTTTGCTGAATGCCCCGACGGGGGCGGGTAAGTCCACCTGGCTGCCGCTGCAAATTCTGAAAGACGGGAACATCAGCGGGAAAATTATCCTGCTGGAGCCGCGCAGACTGGCCGCGCGCAACGTGGCGCAGCGCCTGGCAGAACTGCTGAATGAAAAACCGGGCGAAACGGTAGGTTACAGGATGCGCGCCGAGACCTGCGTGGGCCCGACCACGCGCCTTGAGGTGGTCACCGAGGGGATTCTCACCCGCATGCTGCAAAACGATCCGGAGCTGACCGGCGTCGGGCTGGTGATCCTGGATGAATTCCACGAGCGCAGCCTGCAGGCGGATCTGGCCCTTGCGCTGTTGCTGGACGTTCAGCAGGGGCTGCGCGACGATCTCCGTCTGCTGATAATGTCGGCCACGCTGGATAACGAGCGGCTACGGCAGGCGCTACCTGATACGCCGGTCATCAGCTCTGAAGGGCGGGCGTTTCCTGTTGAACGCCGCTATCAACCGCTGCCCTCCCACCTGCGTTTTGACGAGGCGGTCGCCATTGCCACCGCTGAACTGCTGCGCCAGGAACCCGGTTCCCTGCTGCTGTTTTTGCCGGGTGTCGGTGAGATCCAGCGCGTGCAGGAGCAGCTTTCCTCTCGCGTAGGCGCTGATGTACTGCTGTGCCCGCTCTACGGCGCGCTGTCGCTGCAGGAGCAGCGTAAAGCTATCCTTCCTGCCCCGGTGGGGCAGCGCAAGGTGGTGCTGGCAACCAACATCGCTGAAACCAGTTTGACCATTGAAGGTATTCGCCTGGTGGTCGATAGCGCGCAGGAGAGGGTGGCAAGCTTTGACCCGCGTACCGGGCTGACTAAACTCCTGACGCAGCGCATCAGCCAGGCGTCAATGGTGCAGCGCGCGGGCCGTGCGGGGCGTCTTGAGCCGGGGATCTGCCTGCATTTGACCAGCGCGGAACAGGCAGAACGCGCGGCGCAGCAAAGCACGCCGGAAATTTTACAAAGTGATCTGTCGGGCCTGGTGATGGATCTGCTGCAGTGGGGCTGTCCGGATCCTGGACAGCTTACCTGGCTTGATTCTCCCCCTGTCGTTAACCTCGCTGCTGCGCGCAGTCTGTTAACTGAGCTTGGCGCGCTTGAGGGCGAACGTCTGACGGTACGCGGCCAGAAAATGGCGGCGCTGGGCAACGAGCCGCGTCTGGCCGCGATGCTGTTGGCCGCGCAAGGGGATGATGAAATTGCCACGGCGGCTAAACTGGCGGCTATCCTTGAGGAGCCGCCGCGCGGTGGCAGCAGCGATCTGGGGCAGGCGTTTTCACGCAATCAGGGGAACTGGCAGAAGCGGGCGCAGCAGCTGTGCAAACGGCTTAACAGCCGCGGCGGCGTGCCAGACAGCGAGAGGATTTCCCGGCTGTTAGCGCAGGCGTTTCCGGATCGAATTGCGCGTCGGCGCGGGCTGGACGGCCGCTATCAGCTGGCAAACGGCATGGGGGCGATGCTGGACAGCGATGACGCCCTGACGCGTCATGAGTGGCTGATTGCGCCGCTCCTGCTGCAGGGGAGCAACTCCCCCGACGCGCGTATCCTGCAGGCGATTGCCGTTGATATTGACGCCCTGACCCGTAGCTGTCCGCAGTTACTTAAGCAATCGGACATCGTCGAGTGGGATGATGCGCAGGGCACGCTGAAGGCGTTTCGTCGTAGCCAGATTGGGAAACTGACGCTCGGGACGAAGCCGCTGGCGAAGCCGTCGGAAGACGAGCTTCATCAGGCTATGCTGAACGGCATTCGGGAAAAAGGGCTGAGCGTGCTGAACTGGACGCCGGAGGCGGAACAGTACCGCATTCGCCTGCACTGCGCCGCAAAGTGGCTACCGGAACATGGCTGGCCAGCGGTGGATGATGAGACGCTGCTGGCTACGCTTGAAAGCTGGCTACTGCCGCAGATGAGCGGCGTGCACTCTCTGCGCGCCCTTAAAGCGCTTGATGTTAAGACTGCGTTACAGAATTTACTGGACTGGTCATTGCGTCAACGTCTGGATAGTGAACTGCCAGGGCATTACACTGTGCCGACCGGAAGCCGGATTGCCATCCGTTATCATGAGGATAATCCGCCGGCGCTGGCGGTTCGGATGCAGGAGATGTTTGGTGAAGCAACCACGCCGTCTATCGCTGAAGGACGCGTGCCGTTGGTGCTTGAACTGCTGTCGCCTGCGCATCGCCCCTTGCAGATCACCCGAGATTTAGGGGCGTTCTGGGCGGGGAGCTACCGTGACGTGCAGAAAGAGATGAAGGGGCGGTACCCCAAACACGTCTGGCCGGACGATCCGGCGAATACGGCGCCGACGAGGCGGACGAAGAAGTATTCCTGAAAGGGATGTGCGGCCTGATGCCCTCACCCCGGCCCTCTCCCACAGGGAGAGGGAGAACTAATTTTGAGAGATTTCTTCTTTCACAGGCCTGTGAAAGAAAAGAAAATCTGGCCTTTGCGCCTGAAAGTTGCGGAGAAAAAGCATGGCGGGGAATGACCGCGAGCCAATAGGACGTAAGGGAAAACCAACGCGTCCGGCGAAAGAAAAAGTAAGCCGTCGTCGCCTCAGAGATGAGGACTATGACGATGACTATGAAGACGATGATGAGGATGAAGAACCGATGCCGCGTAAAGGGAAAGGCAAAGGGCGCAAGCCTCGGGGCAAACGCGGCTGGTTCTGGCTGCTGCTGAAGCTCTTTATTGTTTTTGTTGTGCTGATGGCAATTTACGGCGTGTATCTGGATCAGAAGATCCGCAGCCGTATCGACGGTAAAGTCTGGCAGTTACCTGCGGCAGTGTATGGCCGTATGGTGAACCTTGAGCCAGATATGTCCATCACGAAAAACGAAATGGTAAAACTGCTGGAAGCCACCCAGTATCGTCAGGTGTCAAAAATGACGCGCCCTGGCGAATTTACCGTGCAGGCGAACAGCATTGAGATGATCCGTCGTCCGTTTGATTTCCCGGACAGCAAAGAGGGTCAGGTGCGCGCGCGTCTGACCTTTGACGGGGATCGTCTGGATACCATCGAGAACATGGATAACAACCGCCAGTTCGGTTTCTTCCGTCTCGATCCGCGTCTGATCACCATGCTCTCGTCGGCAAACGGCGAGCAGCGTCTGTTCGTGGCGCGTAACGGCTTCCCGGATCTGCTGGTCGATACGCTGCTGGCGACCGAAGACCGTCACTTCTACGAGCACGACGGCATCAGCCTCTACTCGATTGGTCGTGCGGTGCTGGCGAACCTGACTGCCGGTCGTACCGTGCAGGGAGCGAGTACGCTGACTCAGCAGCTGGTGAAAAACCTCTTCCTCTCCAGCGAACGCTCTTACTGGCGTAAAGCGAACGAAGCCTACATGGCCGTGCTGATGGACGCGCGCTACAGCAAGGATCGTATCCTTGAGCTGTATATGAACGAGGTGTACCTCGGTCAGAGCGGCGATAACGAAATCCGCGGCTTCCCGCTGGCGAGCCTGTACTACTTTGGTCGTCCGGTGGAAGAGCTGAGCCTGGATCAGCAGGCGCTGCTGGTGGGCATGGTGAAAGGGGCGTCCATTTATAACCCGTGGCGTAACCCGAAACTGGCGCTGGAGCGTCGTAACCTGGTGCTGCGTCTGCTGCAACAACAGCAGGTGATCGACCAGGAGCTGTACGACATGCTGAGCGCACGTCCGCTTGGCGTTCAGCCGCGCGGTGGGGTGATCTCGCCTCAGCCTGCGTTTATGCAGCTGGTGCGTCAGGAGCTGCAAAGCAAGCTTGGGGATAAGGTCAAAGATCTCTCCGGCGTGAAGATCTTCACCACCTTTGACTCCGTGGCGCAGGATGCGGCAGAAAAAGCGGCGGTGGAAGGTATTCCGGCGCTGAAGAAACAGCGTAAGCTCTCCGATCTTGAAACCGCGATGGTGGTGGTTGACCGCAACTCCGGCGAAGTTCGTGCGATGGTGGGCGGTGCCGAGCCGCAGTTTGCAGGCTACAACCGTGCCATGCAGGCGCGTCGCTCGATCGGTTCTCTGGCAAAACCGGCGACCTATCTGACTGCCCTGAGTCAGCCAAACCAGTATCGTCTGAATACCTGGATTGCGGATGCGCCTATCTCCCTGCGCCAGCCTAACGGCCAGGTGTGGTCACCGCAGAACGACGATAAGCAGTTTAGCGGTCAGGTGATGCTGGTGGATGCGTTGACGCGCTCCATGAACGTGCCGACGGTAAACCTGGGCATGTCGCTGGGCCTGCCGGCCATTGTCGATACCTGGCAGAAGCTGGGCGTGGCGAAAGATCAGCTGCACCCGGTGCCGGCGATGATCCTCGGGGCGCTTAACCTGACGCCGATCGAAGTGGCGCAGGCGTTCCAGACCATCGCCAGCGGCGGTAACCGCGCGCCGCTGTCCGCCCTGCGTTCGGTGATTGCCGAGGATGGCTCTGTGCTGTATCAGAGCTTCCCGCAGGCGGAGCGTGCCGTTCCTGCTCAGGCGGCCTACATGACGCTGTGGACGATGCAGCAGGTGGTGCAGCGTGGTACGGGTCGTCAACTGGGTGCGAAGTATCCGGGCCTGCATCTGGCAGGTAAGACCGGGACCACCAACAACAACGTTGATACCTGGTTTGCCGGTATCGATGGCCGTGAAGTGGTCATTACCTGGGTAGGACGCGACAACAACCAGCCGACCAAGCTGTACGGGGCGAGCGGGGCGATGTCGATTTACCAGCGCTATCTGGCGAATCAGTCACCAGTGCCGCTGAACCTTGTCGCGCCGGAAGATATCGTCGATATGGGCGTGGACAGCTCCGGTAACTTCGTCTGCGGCGGCGGAATGCGTACTCTGCCGGTCTGGACAACCAACCCGGATTCCCTGTGCCAGCAGAGCCAGCCTGAACAGCCGACCGGCAACCCGTTCGATCAGTCTTCTCAGCCACAGCAGCCGCAGCAGCAACAGCCGCAGCAGCAGAATGAGAAGAAAGACAGCGATGGCGTAGCCGGCTGGATTAAGGACATGTTTGGCGGTAACTAACTTTTAAAGCCCTCTTCCCCGGAAGGGGGCTTTTTTTACCCGTAAACCTCATTTCGTTAACCCTCACTTTAACTCTGATTAACCCTTCGTTTTCTCTTGTCTATTTCTTATACCCTTAATTCTCGTAGGGCCGCTTACTGCTTGCTATGCAACCCGCGTTTCGCATATTATTCTGGCGCTCATAATAATAATTCTCGTTTACGTTATCATTCACTTTTCCATCAGAGAAACATCATGGCGCTTTCCAATACTGCTCAGCCAATGAACACGTCGCTGCGTAAACTCGCGGTCGTCGTCGCCACAGCGGTTGCCGGCGTGTCTGCTTTCGCACACGCAGCCGATACACCGAAAAAAGAAGAAACCATCACCGTTACGGCCGCGCCGGCAGCACAGGAAAGTGCCTGGGGGCCCGCTGCGACAATCGCCGCGCGCCAGTCCGCGACCGGGACCAAAACGGACACCCCTATTCAAAAGGTTCCCCAGTCTATTTCTGTGGTAACCGCCGAAGAGATGGCGCTGCACCAGCCGCGCTCGGTGAAAGAAGCCCTGAGCTATACGCCGGGCGTTGCGGTAGGTACCCGAGGTGCGTCCAACACCTATGACTACCTGGTGATTCGTGGCTTTGCCGCAGACGGTCAGAGCCAGAATAACTACCTCGACGGTATGAAGATGCAGGGCAACTTCTATAACGACGCGGTGATTGACCCTTATATGCTGGAGCGCGCCGAAATCATGCGCGGTCCGGTTTCCGTTCTGTACGGAAAAAGCAGCCCTGGCGGCCTGCTGAACATGGTGAGCAAGCGCCCAACCACAGAGCCGCTGAAGGAAGTCCAGTTCAAAATGGGCACCGACAGCCTGTTCCAGACCGGCTTTGACTTCAGCGATGCGATCGACGATGACGGCGTTTATTCTTACCGCCTGACCGGCGTTGCGCGTTCGAATAACGCGCAGCAGGAAGGTAAAGGCGAGCAGCGTTATGCTATCGCACCATCCTTCTCCTGGCGTCCGGATGACAAAACCACCTTTACGTTCCTCTCCTACTTCCAGAACGAGCCTGAAACGGGCTACTACGGCTGGCTGCCAAAAGAGGGAACCGTTGATCCGCTGCCAAACGGCAGTCGTCTGCCGACGGACTTCAACGAAGGCGCGAAGAACAACACCTATTCCCGTAACCAGAAAATGGTGGGATATAGCTTCGACCACGAATTCAACGACACCTTTACCGTGCGTCAGAACCTGCGCTTTGCCGAGAACAAAACCTCGCAAAACAGCGTTTACGGCTATGGCGTCTGCTCCGACCCGGCTAACGTTTACAGCGCGCAGTGCGCGGCCTTAGCGCCTGCGGATAAAGGCCATCATCTGGCGCGTAAATACGTTGTCGATAATGAGAAACTGCAGAACTTCACCGTGGATACGCAGCTGCAGAGCAAATTTGCTACCGGCCAGGTGGACCACATCCTGCTGACCGGTGTTGACTTTATGCGCATGCGTAACGATATCAACTCCTGGTTCGGCTACGACGACTCTGTGCCGCTGCTGGATCTCTACAATCCGGTGAACAGCGATTTCGATTTCGGTTCAAAAGATCCGGCGAACTCCGGCGCGTACCAAATCCTTAACCGCCAGAAGCAGACCGGCCTGTACGTTCAGGATCAGGCGCAGTGGGATAAAGTGCTGGTGACGCTGGGCGGCCGTTACGACTGGGCCGATCAGGACTCCTATAACCGCGTATCGAACACCACGGCTAAACGCGATGACACCCAGTTCACCTGGCGTGGCGGCGTGAACTATCTGTTCGATAACGGCGTAACCCCGTACTTTAGCTACAGCGAATCCTTCGAGCCTGCTTCTCAGACAGGGGCGAGTGGCAACATCTTCGCACCGTCGAAAGGCAAGCAGTACGAAGCGGGCGTGAAATACGTGCCGAGCGATCGTCCTATTGTGATTACCGGTGCGGTATATCAGCTGACCAAAACCAATAACCTGATGGCTGACCCTGCGGGTTCATTCTTCTCCGTTGAAGGCGGCGAAATTCGCGCGCGTGGCGTCGAGCTGGAAGCGAAAGCGGCACTGTCTGCGAGCGTTAACGTTGTCGGTTCCTATACCTACACCGATGCGGAATACACCACCGACACCAACTACAAAGGCAACACGCCAGCGCAGGTGCCTAAACACATGGCCTCAGTGTGGGGTGATTACACGATGTTTGATGGTCCACTGTCTGGCCTGACGCTGGGTACCGGCGTTCGTTATACGGGCTCCAGCAAAGGCGACCCGGCGAACACCTTCACCGTGGGCAGCTATACCCTGGTGGATGCGCTGGTCAGATACGATCTGGCGCGAGTCGGAATGGCAGGCTCAAACGTGGCGCTTCACGTGAACAACCTGTTCGATCGTGAATACGTTGCCAGCTGCTTCAACACCTACGGGTGCTTCTGGGGTGCTGAACGTCAGGTTGTTGCCACCGCGACCTTCCGCTTCTAATCTCTGTCCGGGCACGGTTCGCCGTGCCCTTTTTATTTAAGTTGGCTGAAATGCAGGATAATCAAACGCAACCCGACACCACCTTTACGCTCAACCATCTCTCCTTTCGCGTACCCGGGCGCACCTTGCTGCATCCGCTCTCTTTGACGTTCCCCGCAGGTAAAGTCACTGGCCTGATTGGTCACAACGGTTCCGGTAAGTCCACGCTGCTCAAGATGCTGGGACGCCATCAGCCGCCGTCAGAAGGCGACATCCTGCTGGATGACCAACCGCTCGAGAGCTGGAGCAGCAAAGCGTTTGCCCGCAAAGTGGCGTATCTGCCGCAGCAGCTGCCGCAGGCGGAGGGGATGACGGTGCGAGAGCTGGTGGCGATTGGGCGTTATCCGTGGCATGGCGCGCTTGGACGCTTCGGCGTGGCCGACAGAGAGAAAGTGGAAGAGGCGATTACGCTGGTCGGGCTAAAGCCGCTGGCGCACCGTCTGGTGGATAGCCTGTCCGGCGGTGAACGCCAGCGCGCGTGGATTGCGATGCTGGTGGCCCAGGACAGCCGCTGCCTGCTCCTTGATGAACCCACCTCCGCGCTCGATATCGCCCATCAGGTCGATGTCCTGGCGCTGGTGCACCGCTTAAGCCAGCAGCGCGGTCTGACGGTGATTGCGGTGCTGCATGATATCAACATGGCGGCACGCTACTGTGATTACCTTGTTGCGCTGCGCGGCGGCGAAATGATTGCGCAGGGAACGCCGTCCGAGCTGATGCGTAGCGAAACGCTGGAACATATTTATGGTATTCCGATGGGTATTCTGCCTCACCCGGCCGGGGCTGCACCGGTGAGCTTCGTCTACTGATGCTCGACAACATGCGCATTAGCCGCCGTCGCCTGCTGACGGCGATGGCCCTCTCACCGCTGCTGTTAAAAATGAATGCGGCGCGTGCTGCCGTCGTCGATCCGCACCGCATAGTGGCGCTGGAGTGGCTGCCGGTCGAGCTGATGATGGCGCTTGGCGTCACGCCCTACGGCGTGGCGGACATTCCTAACTATAACCTCTGGGTGAACGAGCCGAAGCTGCCGGACTCGGTAATCGACGTCGGCCTGCGGACGGAGCCAAACCTCGAGCTGCTCACCCAGATGAAACCGTCGTTCCTGTTCTGGTCCGCGGGCTACGGTCCGTCAGAAGAGACCATGGCGCGCATTGCGCCCGGACGTGGATTCGCTTTCAGCGACGGTAAAAAACCGCTGGCGATGGCGAAAAAGTCGGTTAACGAGATGGCGCATTTCCTCAACCGGGAAGCGGAGGCTAAAAAACATCTCGACGAATTCGATGCCCTGATTGACGCTCTGAAGCCGCGTTTTGCTCACCGGGGCGATCGTCCGCTGCTGATGGTGACGCTGCTGGATGCCCGCCATATGCTGGTTTTCGGTAAAAACTGCCTGTTCCAGGAAGTCCTCGACAGTTTTGGTATTCGTAATGCCTGGGAAGGGGAGATGACGTTCTGGGGCAGTACCGCTGTGGGTATCGATCGTCTCGCGGCGTTTCGCGACGTGGATGTGCTGTGCTTCGATCACGGCAACGAGCGCGCCATGCAAACCCTGATGGCGACGCCGCTCTGGCAGGCGATGCCGTTTGTCCGTGAGCAACGCTTCCAGCGCGCCCCGGCGGTCTGGTTCTACGGCGCGACGCTCTCGGCCATGCATTTTGCCCGCGTGCTGGATAACGCGCTGGGAGGTAAAGCATGAGTTCACGGATTGCCCGCTTCCCGGCGCTTCTGCTGGTGCTGATTTTCCTTGCCGCGCTGGCGTTAACCGGGTTTAACCTCTCGGCCGCATTACCGCGCGCGCAGTGGGGGGCCGCGCTGGCCTCGCCGGATATCGACAATATTCAGCAGATGCTGTTCCACTACAGCCTGCTGCCGCGTCTGGCAGTCTCCCTGCTGGTTGGTGCCGGTTTAGGGCTGGTGGGGGTGCTGTTCCAGCAGGTTTTACGTAACCCGCTGGCGGAACCCACCACACTCGGCGTCGCGACCGGCGCCCAGCTAGGGATCACCATCACCACGCTGTGGACGCTGCCGGGGGCGTTAGCCTCGCAGTTTGCGGCGCTTGCCGGAGCGTGTGCGGTGGGCGCGCTGGTCTTTGGCGTGGCCTGGGGTAAACGTCTTTCCCCGGTGACGCTGATTCTGGCCGGGCTGGTGGTCAGCCTGTACTGCGGGGCGATCAACCAGCTGCTGGTCCTGTTCCACCACGATCAGCTGCAAAGCATGTTCATGTGGAGTACCGGGACGCTGACCCAGACCGACTGGAGCGTGGTGCAGCGCCTGTGGCCGCAGCTGGCTGGCGGTGTTGTGCTGACGCTGCTTCTCCTGCGTCCTCTGACGCTGATGGGACTGGATGATGGCGTGGCGCGCAACCTGGGGCTGGCGCTGTCGCTGGCTCGCCTGGCGGCGCTGACGCTGGCGATTGTATTGAGCGCCCTGCTGGTGAACGCGGTCGGCATCATCGGGTTTATCGGCCTGTTTGCCCCGCTGCTGGCGAAGATGCTCGGAGCGCGTCGCTTGCTGGCGCGTCTGATGCTGGCGCCGCTGATTGGGGCGCTGATCCTCTGGCTTTCCGATCAGCTTATTCTCTGGCTGGCGCAGGTCTGGCGTGAAGTCTCCACCGGCTCGGTCACCGCGCTGATCGGGGCGCCGCTGCTTCTGTGGCTGCTTCCGCGCCTGCGCAGCATGAGCGCACCGGCGATGGATGCGGGCGATAAAGTCCATACTGAGCGTCAGTCGGTACTGTGGTTTAGCCTTGCCGGGCTGGCGGTGCTGATTATCGCCTCGTTCGCGGCGCTCTCATTCGGACGCGATGCCGCGGGCTGGCACTGGGCAACGGGTGATTTACTCAACGCCCTGCTGCAGTGGCGCTGGCCGCGTATCCTCGCTGCGCTGATCGCAGGCATGATGCTGGCGGTGGCAGGTTGCATTATTCAGCGTCTGACCGGCAACCCGATGGCGAGCCCGGAAGTGCTCGGGATCAGCTCTGGCGCTGCCTTTGGCGTGGTGCTGATGCTGTTCTTCGTGCCGGGCAATGCGTTTGCCTGGCTGATGCCTGCCGGCAGTCTCGGGGCGGCGGTTACGCTGATGATTATCCTGATTGCCGCTGGTCGAGGCGGGTTTTCACCGCACCGTATGCTGCTGGCGGGGATGGCGCTCAGTACCGCATTCACGATGCTGCTGATGATGTTGCAGGCAAGCGGCGATCCGCGTATGGCGAAGATCCTGACCTGGATATCCGGCTCAACGTACGGCGCGACCGGCAGCCAGGCGATCGGGTCCGGGATCGTAATGATCGTACTGCTGGCGATGGTGCCGCTGTGCCGTCGCTGGATGACCATTCTGCCGCTCGGCGGGGAAACCGCGCGCGCGGTGGGAATGGCGCTGACGCCAGCGCGTATAGCGTTGCTGCTGCTCGCTGCGTGCCTGACGGCGACGGCGACCATGACGATTGGCCCGCTGAGTTTTGTGGGGCTAATGGCGCCGCACATTGCCAGAATGATGGGGTTCCGCCGGACGATGCCGCATATCGTGATGTCGGCCCTGACGGGCGGGGTAATGCTGGTGTTTGCGGACTGGTGCGGAAGAATGGTGCTGTTCCCGTATCAGATCCCGGCGGGTCTGCTGTCGACCTTTATCGGTGCGCCGTATTTTATTTATCTGTTGAGAAAGCAGAGTCGGTAATAAAAGTAAACGGCAATCCTTAGATTGCCGTTTTAGTGTTTGCTCCCTCTCCCCGTGGGAGAGGGTTGGGGTGAGGGCATCAAGCCGCACATCTTACAGTTTCGCAAACACCTTACGCGCCGCGTCAATGGTGTTATTTATATCTTCTTCACTGTGCGCCACGGACATAAAGCCCGCTTCGAATGCTGACGGTGCCAGGTATACGCCTTCTTCCAGCATCAGGTGGAAGAAGCGCTTGAAGCGTTCAACGTCGCACTTCACCACGTCCTGATAGCAGGTCACGGTTTTCGCCTCGGTGAAGAAGATCCCGAACATGCCGCCCATGTGGTTAACCACCAGCGGAATACCGGCTTCCTCTGCCGCTTCCAGCAGGCCGTTTGCCAGCTGCGTGGTCCGGTCGGTCAGGGTTTCGTGGATGCCTGGCTGAGCCACTTCGGTCAGGCAAGCAAAGCCCGCCGCCATCGCGATAGGGTTACCGGAGAGCGTGCCCGCCTGGTAAACCGGGCCGGTTGGCGCCAGCGCTTCCATGACGTCCTTACGCCCACCGAATGCGCCGACCGGCATGCCGCCGCCGATGATTTTACCCAGGCAGGTCAGGTCCGGCTCGACGCCGTAGTAAGACTGGGCGCCCGCCAGCGCCACGCGGAAGCCGGTCATCACTTCATCGATGATCAGCAGCGCACCGAACTCATCGCACAGGGCGCGCAGGCCCGGCAGGAAATCAGGCTGCGGTGGAATGCAGTTCATGTTGCCCGCAACTGGCTCAACGATGATGCAGGCGATCTCCTGCGGATACTGCTCGAACGCCGCGCGAACGGTGTCCAGATCGTTGTAGGTGCAGGTCAGGGTATGCTTCGCGAAGTCAGCCGGTACGCCAGGTGAGTTTGGCTGGCCGAGCGTTAGCGCGCCGGAACCCGCTTTCACCAGCAGGCAGTCCGCATGACCGTGGTAGCAACCCTCAAACTTGATAATCTTGTCGCGACCGGTAAAGCCGCGCGCCAGGCGGATGGCGCTCATGGTCGCTTCGGTACCGGAGTTCACCATGCGCACCATGTCCATGGTCGGGACCAGCTCGGTGACCAGCTCCGCCATTTTCACTTCCATTTCGGTTGGCGCACCGAAGCTCAGGCCGCGCTGAGCGGCTTCAATCACCGCGTTACGAATGGCCGGGTGGTTGTGTCCCAGCACCATCGGGCCCCAGGAGCCGACATAATCGATATAGGCTTTGCCATCGACATCATACAGATACGCGCCGTCAGCACGTTCGATAAACAGCGGCGTGCCGCCCACGCCGGTAAAGGCGCGCACAGGTGAGTTCACGCCACCCGGAATAAGCTCGCGGGCTGCACTGTAGAGGTTTTCAGACTTGCTCATGGCGTCGTTCCTGGTTCGTATAAAATGATTAAGCCCACTATTCTAAGTGATTCGGGGAAGGTTATGAAATTTTTAGCCGGGTAATGCTTTAAGATTTGTTAAGTAATTTTCAGGAGACGGTGGGGCTGTCTCTGGTAAAATCCTCGCGGCTTTTTGTATGACGAATAAGTACAGGACATGAAATCAGATTCTCCGTCTTTTGAAGAACAACAGTTTACGCGCGCCCAGCATCGAATCAGTATTCGGCGGCTGCTCAATCGCGATAAAACGCCGCTGGCGATCCTGCTGGCCGCTGCCGTGGTGGGAACACTCGCCGGTCTGGTGGGCGTGGCATTTGAAAAAGCGGTTAATGCCGTGCTCAACTGGCGAGTGGGAACCGTGGCCGGTTTCGCCGACAGCCGATGGCTGGTCTGGGTTGCGGCGTTCGGGCTGTCGGCGCTGTTTGCCATGGTGGGGTATTTTCTGGTGCGTAAATTTGCGCCGGAGGCGGGCGGGTCCGGCATCCCGGAAATTGAAGGGGCCCTGGAGGAGCTGCGTCCGGTGCGCTGGTGGCGTGTCATCCCGGTGAAATTTATCGGCGGCATGGGTACGCTGGGCGCGGGGATGGTTCTTGGCCGGGAAGGGCCTACGGTTCAGATGGGCGGGAACGTCGGCCGCATGGTGGGCGATCTGTTTCGGATGCGCAGCGCCGAAGCGCGCCATACGCTGCTGGCAACCGGTGCGGCCGCGGGGCTGTCGGCGGCCTTTAACGCGCCGCTGGCGGGCATTTTGTTTATCATCGAAGAGATGCGCGCGCAGTTTCGCTACAACCTGATCTCCATTAAAGCGGTGTTTACCGGCGTCATTATGTCGAGCATCGTGTTTCGCCTCTTTAATGGCGAAGGGGCGGTCATTGAGGTGGGTAAACTGACCAACGCGCCGGTGAACACCCTATGGCTTTACCTGATCCTCGGCATGATTTTTGGCGTGGTGGGGCCGCTGTTTAATACCTTTATCTTACGCGCTCAGGATATGTTCCAGCGTATTCACGGTGGGAATACGACCAAATGGGTGCTGATGGGCGGCCTGCTGGGCGGAATCTGCGGCGTGCTCGGGTTTATCGAGCCGAATGCCGCTGGCGGCGGTTTCGGGCTGATCCCCATTGCGGCGGCGGGGAACTTTAGCGTGGGTCTGCTGCTGTTTATGTTTATCTCCCGCGTCATCACGACGGTGCTCTGTTTTTCCTCCGGCGCGCCCGGCGGGATATTCGCCCCGATGCTGGCGCTGGGAACCTTGCTGGGCACCGCGTTTGGTATGGCGGCGGAAGCGGGCTTTCCCGCCTATCACCTTGACGCCGGGACCTTTGCGGTGGCCGGAATGGGGGCGCTGCTTGCCGCCTCCCTGCGCGCGCCATTGACCGGGATCGTGCTGGTGCTGGAGATGACGGATAATTACCAGCTCATTTTGCCAATGATCATTACCTGTCTCGGCGCGACACTATTAGCCCAGTTCCTGGGTGGAAAACCGCTATACTCCACCATTCTTGCACGTACTCTGGCAAAACAAGAGGCGGAGCGGGCCGCAACGCAGAATACTTGAATGAATTACCAGGGTATTAGATAATGACACAAAGAATTGGGTGAATTTTACCCAATAGCAGTAGCAGTATTCATGGGAGCATAAGATGAGTGATGATGTAGCGTTGCCGCTGGAGTTTACCGAAGCAGCAGCCAACAAAGTGAAAACCCTGATTGCCGACGAAGACAATCCGGATCTGAAACTGCGTGTCTATATTACCGGCGGCGGCTGCAGCGGCTTCCAGTACGGTTTTACCTTTGACGATCAGGTTAACGATGGCGATATGACCATCGAGAAACAGGGCGTTGCGCTGGTGGTTGACCCGATGAGCCTGCAATATCTGGTGGGCGGTTCGGTGGATTACACCGAGGGTCTGGAAGGTTCGCGCTTTGTGGTCACCAACCCGAACGCAACAAGCACCTGCGGGTGTGGTTCTTCGTTCAGCATTTAAGCCTGAATGCGGATTGTAGGCCCGGTAAGCGAAGCGCCACCGGGCTTATAAACGACGCCTATCTTGAATTTTCATCCAGCGCAAACGTCGGCAGCTTCAGGTGCCAGCGTATCGCCGCTAAACGTATCACCAGCGTCACGACCATCCCCAGCATCGCGGCGTTTTCCAGCGGAAGGGCAAACGTGTAGTACGCTGTCGCGTGGACAATGCCCCCCGCAATACAGGCCGTTGCGTAAATTTCAGTACGCAGGATCATCGGCACCTCACGCGCCAGAATGTCGCGAATGATCCCGCCGCCTACGCCGGTTAATACGCCCATGCAGATCGCCACCATCGGACCGGTGCCCGCATTAAACGCCTTATTGACGCCAATACCGACAAACACGGCCAGACCGACGGCATCCAGTACCGGCAATATCCATTTTGGTAATCGGCGGGGCTGGCGAACCAGCACAATGGTTAACAGGCAGGTGACCATCGCGACCACCAGATCGGTCGGATCTTTCACCCAAAACACCGGGCCATTCGCCAGCGCCATATCGCGGATTGTCCCGCCGCCCACGGCGGTCACCACGCCTAGTACCAGCACGCCAAACGGGTCCATGCGTAGTTTTCCGGCGAGCAGGACGCCGGAGATAGCAAAAACGGCTGTGCCAAGAATATCCAGCCAATAAACGAGCATCGTTAAATCCTCGAAAAGGGTCTTATGTTAGTGACTCTCTGCCAGCGCGGCACAGAGCTGTTTTGCGGCGAGGATAATACGCGGGCTGGCGCGTTCAAACCAGTCGCTGTTGAGGGGTATTACCGGTATTTTTAGCTGCTTTTGCCAGAATTGCTCAATTTTGGGAATTTCACTCGCATTTCCGACCACGACGATGGCCTGTGGCTGGCGCGCCAGAACCTGCTCACGGCTTACCTGAGGCCACGGCACCCGGCTGGCTGCAAAGATGTTTTCACCGCCACAGACTTCCAGCACCTGGTTTTGAATCGACCCTTTTCCGGTGGTGAACAGCGGCTGGCTGCCAAACTGCAGGAAGATGCGCTTTTTAACTGGGGTATCGTATCGGGATTTCAACGCGGCATAGTCGCTCAGCATCTGTTTCGCCGCAGCCTCGGCTTTTTTGGGCGTAGGGCTATAGGGTGCCAGGGCGCGTAGCGCCTGAGCGACCTGTTCAATGCTGACGGCATCAATCCACATGACCTTTATGCCAAGGGAAGTGAGCTGGTTGACCTGCCGCTCGGCGTTGCCGCCACGCCAGGCCAGCACGAGATCCGGTTTCAGCGCCACGATGCGCTCAAGGTTCATCCCTTGCCAGGTGGCCACTTGCTCAATCCCCGCGGCCTGCGGCGGATAATCGGAAAAGCTGCTCACGCCGACGGGCGTAATGCCGGCGGCAAACGCCAGCTCCGTATTGGCGGGAGAGAGCGTAATCACGCGCGGTACAGCATAGAGCCACAGCGGGGCGAGCAGAAGCAGGGCGGCAAGCGCCCTGAGGGTATGTTTAACCACGTGCCAGATTCTGCACCAGGCGTTCCACCATCACGGTGGACTGTTTTGCCGCAACGGTCAGGAACTCGTCGAAGCTGATGTGGGACTGCTGGTCAGCCACGTCAGAGATGGCGCGAACCACCACGAACGGTACGTTGAAGTTATGGCAAACGTGCGCAATCGCAGTCGCTTCCATCTCAACGGCCACCGCCTGAGGGAAGTTATGACGGATTTTCGCCAGACCCACGGAACCATTGATGAACGCGTCACCGCTGACAATCAGACCGCGTACCGCGTTGAGGTTGAGCTCCGCAATGCAGGTCTCTGCCGCCGCAATCAGTTTGTCGTCCGCTTTAAACCCTGCCGGGCAGCCCGGAAGCTGGCCGTACTCGTAACCGAACGCGGTGACGTCAGCATCGTGGTAACGCGCTTCGTCGGAAACAACGATGTCCCCCACCTTCAGCGTCGGCGCCAGGCCGCCCGCAGAGCCGGTATTCACGATCACGTCCGGCTTGCAGCGCTCAAGCAGCAGGGTGGCACCCAGCGCCGCAGCGACTTTACCGATGCCTGATTTCAGCAGAGCCACGTCAACACCGTTTAGCTGACCGGTATAGATCTCACAACCCCCCAGAGAGAGGGTCTGACGGTTCTCAATTTTGTCACGCAGGAGCGTAACTTCTTCTTCCATTGCACCAATAATGCCGATTTTCATAGATTTACTCGCGATGTGCCTTGTTAAGATGCATAGTCTATCATGCGGTTAAGGGGAAACGCATTCTCACGCGGGGGAGCACATGTCACCAATCGATTTTCGCACCAAAATTAACTGGCACCGACGTTTCCGTTCGCCGCAGGGCGACAAGAGCGAACATGAGATCCTGCGTATCTTCGAAAGCGATCGCGGGCGGATCATTAACTCGCCCGCCATCCGCCGTCTGCAGCAAAAAACCCAGGTCTTTCCGCTGGAGCGTAACGCCGCGGTGCGTACGCGCTTAACCCACTCTATGGAGGTGCAGCAGGTCGGGCGCTATATAGCTAAAGAGATTTTGAGCCGTCTCAAAGAGCAGCGCTTACTGGAAACCTATGGTCTGGACGAGCTGACGGGGCCTTTCGAGAGTATCGTTGAGATGGCCTGCCTGATGCATGACATCGGCAACCCGCCTTTCGGTCATTTTGGTGAGGCGGCAATCAATGACTGGTTTAAACAACGGCTCTACCCTTCGGATGCGGTAAGCCAGCCGCTGAGCGACGACCGCTGCATCGTACGCGATTTACGCCTGCGAGAAGGCGAAGAGGGGCTGAACGATTTGCGCCGCAAGGTGCGCCAGGATCTCTGTCATTTTGAGGGCAACGCGCAGGGGATCCGGCTGGTCCACTCCCTGATGCGTATGAACCTGACCTGGGCACAGGTCGGCTGCATTCTGAAATATACGCGCCCCGCGTGGTGGATGGGGGAGACGCCCGCGTCCCACAGTTATTTAATGAAAAAACCGGGCTATTATCTTTCCGAAGAGGCCTATATTGAACGGCTACGTAAAGAACTTTCATTGACGCCAAACGGCCGCTTTCCATTGACCTGGATTATGGAAGCCGCCGATGATATTTCCTATTGCGTGGCCGATCTGGAAGACGCGGTTGAGAAAAGAATCTTCAGCGTCGAGGAGCTTTATCAGCATCTTTATACGGCCTGGGGCACCCATGAAAAAGGCTCGCTGTTTGCGCAGGTTGTCGAAAATGCCTGGGATAAATCGCGCTCAAATACATTAAGCCGCAGTACGGAAGACCAGTTCTTTATGTATTTGCGGGTCAATACATTAAATAAGCTGGTGCCGTACGCGGCGTCGCGCTTTATTGATAATTTGCCGCTGATTTTCAGCGGGGAATTCAACCATGCGCTACTGGAAGATGACAGCAGTTTCAGCCAGCTCCTCGAGCTTTATAAACATGTGGCGATGCGGCATGTCTTCAGCCATCCGGATGTCGAACAGTTAGAGCTGCAGGGCTACCGGGTGATCAGCGGGTTACTGGAAATTTATGCCCCGCTGCTCCAGCTGTCCGTTGACGAATTCAGCGAGCTGGTGGAACACGAGCGCGTGCGCCGCATCCCCATCGAATCCCGACTTTATCAGAAACTCTCTACCCGACACCGTCTGGCGTATGTCGAAGCGATTGGCAAGCTGGATCGTCATTCTCCCCAGTGGCCGGTGATGGAATATTATTATCGCTGCCGTCTTATCCAGGACTATATCAGCGGCATGACGGATTTGTATGCCTGGGATGAATATCGCAAGCTGATGGCGGTGGAATAACGCCTGAGTTTTGTAAAGACGGCCAATAAATTTTTACCTTTTCCATAAACTTATCGCCGGAACTAAGCGGTATAAAACGAATCTGAGTTACACAGCAATTTTGCGTTACCTGTAAATCGAGATTGAGAAACATGAAAAAAACCACATTAGCAATGAGTGCACTGGCTCTGAGTTTAGGTTTAGCGCTGTCTCCTCTGACTGCTACTGCAGCCGAGACCGCGTCGTCGGCAGCAACCGCGCAGCAGATGCCAAGCCTGGCACCGATGCTCGAAAAAGTGATGCCATCGGTGGTGAGTATTAACGTTGAGGGTAGCACGACCGTCAATACGCCGCGCATGCCGCGTAACTTCCAGCAGTTCTTTGGCGACAACTCGCCGTTCTGCCAGGACGGTTCGCCATTCCAGAGCTCTCCGTTCTGTCAGGGCGGTGGCGCAGGGGATGACAGCCAGGGCGGCGGCCAGCAGCAGAAATTCATGGCGCTTGGCTCGGGGGTAATCATTGATGCAGCGAAAGGCTACGTCGTTACCAACAACCACGTTGTCGATAACGCGAACAGCATTAAGGTTCAGCTGAGCGATGGCCGTAAGTTTGACGCCAAAGTGGTCGGCAAAGACCCGCGTTCTGACATCGCGCTGATCCAGATTCAGGATCCGAAAAACCTGACGGCGATTAAAATTGCCGACTCCGACGCGCTGCGCGTGGGCGACTATACCGTGGCGATCGGTAACCCGTTCGGTCTGGGTGAAACCGTGACCTCGGGTATCGTCTCTGCGCTGGGCCGTAGCGGCCTCAATGCCGAGAACTATGAGAACTTCATCCAGACGGATGCGGCGATCAACCGCGGTAACTCCGGCGGTGCGCTGGTCAACCTGAACGGCGAACTGATCGGTATCAACACCGCGATCCTTGCCCCGGACGGCGGCAACATCGGTATCGGTTTTGCTATCCCAAGTAACATGGTGAAAAACCTGACCGCGCAGATGGTGCAGTATGGCCAGGTGAAACGCGGTGAGCTGGGTATCCTGGGTACGGAACTGAACTCCGAGCTGGCGAAGGCGATGAAGGTTGACGCCCAGCGCGGGGCATTCGTCAGCCAGGTGATGCCGAACTCCTCTGCCGCTAAAGCGGGCATTAAAGCGGGGGATGTGATCACCTCCCTGAACGGTAAACCGATCAGCAGCTTTGCCGCCCTGCGTGCGGAAGTCGGCTCTATGCCTATCGGCAGCAAAGTGACCCTTGGTCTGCTGCGCGACGGTAAAGCGGTTAACGTGAGCCTGGAGCTGCAGCAGAGCAGCCAGAATCAGGTGGACTCCAGCACCATCTTCAGCGGGATTGAAGGTGCCGAGATGAGCAACAAAGGCGCAGACAAAGGCGTGGTGGTGAACAACGTGAAGGCGAATTCACCGGCAGCCCGTATCGGCCTCAAGAAAGGCGATGTGATCATGGGCGCTAACCAGCAGCCGGTGAAAAATATCGCTGAACTGCGTAAAATTCTCGACAGCAAGCCTTCCGTGCTGGCGCTGAATATCCAGCGTGGTGATACCTCTATTTACCTGCTGATGCAGTAATCCTCTGAAGCCCCTGTTCGCAGGGGCTTTCTCGTTTCTGTGACCCTTCCCACAAGTCCATACTTCTTCTTCTCTCTTTGTGCATTCGCACAATGCAGCCGTCGCTGAACATCCCTATGCTTGAGCTCTGCTCACAGGAGGGTTCTATGGCTGGCTGGCATCTTGATACCAAAATGGCGCAGGATATCGTGGCGCGCACCATGCGCATCATTGATACCAATATCAACGTAATGGATGCCCGCGGGCGCATTATTGGCAGCGGCGATCGCGAGCGTATTGGGGAATTGCACGAAGGCGCGCTGCTGGTGCTCTCCCAGGGGCGCGTGGTCGATATCGACGATGCGGTAGCGAAACACCTGCACGGCGTCCGTCAGGGCATCAATTTACCGCTGCGCCTCGAAGGCGAGATTGTGGGGGTCATCGGTCTCACCGGCGAGCCCGAGTCACTGCGAAAATACGGTGAGCTGGTCTGCATGACGGCGGAGATGATGCTCGAGCAGTCGCGCCTGATGCATCTGCTCGCTCAGGACAGCCGCCTGCGTGAGGAGCTGGTGATGAACCTTATTCAGGCGGAAGAGCATACGCCTGCGCTCAGTGAATGGGCGCAGCGTCTGGGGATCGATCTGAACCAGCCGCGCGTGGTAGCGGTGATTGAAGTCGATAGTGGCCAGCTGGGCGTAGACAGCGCGATGGCCGAACTGCAGCAGCTGCAAAATGCGCTGGCGACGCCGGAGCGCGATAACCTGGTGGCGATCGTTTCTCTGACGGAAATGGTGGTGCTCAAACCAGCGCTTAATGCGTTCGGCCGCTGGGATGCGGACGATCATCGTCGTCGCGTGGAGCTGCTGATCGCCCGAATGAAGGAGAATGGCCAGCTGCGTTTTCGCGTTGCGCTGGGCAACTACTTTACCGGGCCGGGCAGTATCGCCCGCTCCTGGCGTACCGCACGCACCACCATGATGGTGGGCAAGCAGCGAATGCCGGAGAGCCGCAGTTATTTTTATCAGGACCTGATGCTGCCGGTGCTGCTCGACAGCCTGCGCGGTGGCTGGCAGGCCAATGAGCTGGCGCGGCCATTGGCGCGCCTGAAAGCCATGGACAATAACGGCCTTCTGCGCCGGACCCTGCAGGCGTGGTTCCGTCATAACGTGCAGCCGCTGGCGACGTCAAAAGCGCTGTTTATCCACCGCAATACCCTGGAGTATCGATTAAACCGAATTTCAGAGCTGACGGGGCTGGATCTGGGGAATTTCGACGACAGGCTACTGCTGTATGTGGCGCTGCAGTTGGACGAGCAGAGATGACTGAGTGCGGTCTGGTGCCCTCACCCCATCCCTCTCCCACGGGGAGAGGGCGCAAACACTAAAAACGGCAATCAAGGATTGCCGTTTTGCTTTTACTTCCGGGTTAACTTCTCAAGATCCGCTTCAATCTCGCTGATCTTATTGGTAACAACGCTTTCAAGGTGACGCAGGTCGTCAAGGATCTTGCGCTTGAGATCGACTTCGGTGCGGTCGCGCTGGCAGATCTGATCGAGTTCATCGATCACATAGCGCAGGTTAGGGCTGATTTCCTGTACTTCTTTGTATCCCTGTCCTACACCGTCAGCAACAACGGTCTTACGCTGGCGTGGGTATTTAAACTTCACGCTTTTGGCGAAAAACTCTCCTTTGTCCTTGTGAAAATAGATTTTCAAAATATCGTTATTGGCTTCCTGGCGGAGGCTGTAACGATCAATTTCATCAGGATTGGTAATGCCCAGACTTTTCAGATTATCGTACATAGCGGTACCCTTGATCTCAACATAACCTTTGAATAATTAACGAAAAAATCTATTTTCGCCACCCTCAGATATAAAAAAAGCGGGGTTGCCCCCGCTTTTTGTTATACCCGATTAATCGATGGTGCGCAGCAATTCGTTGATGCCCACTTTACCGCGCGTTTTTGCATCCACTTTCTTCACGATAACCGCACAGTACAGGCTGTATTTGCCATCTTTTGACGGCAGGTTGCCGGAAACCACCACGGAGCCCGCCGGAACGCGACCGTAATGCACTTCACCGGTTTCACGGTCGTAAATACGGGTGCTCTGGCCGATGTAAACGCCCATGGAGATCACGGAACCTTCTTCCACGATCACGCCTTCCACCACTTCAGAGCGCGCGCCGATGAAGCAGTTATCTTCGATGATGGTTGGGTTAGCCTGCAGTGGCTCCAGAACACCGCCGATGCCCACGCCGCCGGACAGGTGAACGTTTTTACCTATCTGTGCGCAGGAACCAACCGTTGCCCATGTATCCACCATGGTGCCTTCATCAACGTAGGCACCGATGTTCACGTAGGATGGCATCAGCACGGTGTTGCGTGCGATGAAGGCACCCTGACGCACCGCCGCAGGCGGCACCACGCGGAAACCTTCTTTCTGGAAACGCGCTTCGTCGTAGTCAGCGAACTTCATTGGCACTTTATCGAAGTAGCGGCTTTCTGCTCCGTCGATAACCTGGTTATCGTTGATGCGGAAAGAGAGCAGCACGGCTTTCTTCAGCCATTGATGAGTGACCCACTGACCGTCGATTTTTTCTGCCACGCGCAGCGCGCCGGAATCCAGCAGGGAAATCACCTGGTTTACCGCTTCACGGGTCACGGTATCCACATTTGCCGGGGTAATCTCGGCGCGACGCTCAAAAGCGGACTCAATAACGTTCTGTAACTGCTGCATTGTTTACTCTTTCCATTTCACTAAAAAACATATCACCCTTTATCGTTTGGATTGAGGGCTGCTGTCAACCGTTGTTGCACTTCAAGCTGCAGGTCATTATTAAGGGCACGCCGGTCGGCGGTGGCGATTATAAATAAATCTTCTACTCGTTCGCCAATCGTTGTAATTCGGGCCCCATGAAGCGAAATTCCCAGATCGGCAAAAACCTGGCCGACGCGGGCGAGCAGCCCTGGCTGGTCGAGCGCGATCAGCTCCAGGAACGATTTACGATCGGTGTGGGTGGGCAGGAAATTGACTTCGGTATCCACGGTGAAGTGGCGCAATTTCGCCGGCTGGCGACGCGGCTGCGGGGGTTGCCAGCTGCGCTGGGTGATCGCCTGCTCCAGACCAAAACGTATCCCTTCATGCCTGTCCGACGACAGCGGGCTGCCGTCCGGCTCCAGCACGATAAAGGTGTCCATTGCCATGCCGTCGCGGGTGGTGAAAATCTGCGCGTCGTGCACGCTCAGGTTACGCCTGTCCAGCTCGGCGCAGACCGCAGCAAACAGATAAGGGCGGTCCGGGCTCCAGATGAAAATCTCCGTCCCGCCGCGGGTGGCCTGCGGGCTCAGCAGGATCATCGGCTGGGACAGATCGTGCTTGAGCAGATGCCGCGCGTGCCACGCAAGCTGGTTTGGGCTATGGCGGACAAAATAGTTGGCGCGGCAGCGGGCCCAAATCTGATGTAGCGCCTCTTCATCAATGTTATCCATCCGCAGCAGCGCCAGCGCCTGCAGCTGGTGGTGACGCACGCGCTCGCGCATATCCGGCGTGTTCTGCATCCCGCGACGCAGCTGTTTTTCGGTGGCGAAGTACAGCTCGCGCAGCAGGCTTTGCTTCCAGCTGTTCCATAACGTTTCGTTGGTGGCGCAGATATCGGCCACCGTCAGGCAGACCAGATAGCGCAGGCGGTTTTCCGTCTGGACCTCTTCGGCGAACTGTTTTATGACTTCCGGGTCCTGAATGTCACGGCGCTGGGCGGTGACCGACATCAGCAGGTGATGGCGCACCAGCCAGGCCACCAGCTGCGTTTCACGTGAGTTCAGGCCGTGCAGCTCGGCAAATTTCAGCACGTCCTGCGCGCCGAGCACCGAGTGGTCGCCGCCACGGCCTTTGGCGATGTCGTGGAACAGGGCGGCAATCAGGATCAGCTCCGGATGGGTCAGGCGCGGCCACAGCTCGACGCACAGCGGGTGGCGGGAGCGCGTCTCTTCTTTCGCAAAGCTTTCCAGCTTGAGCATCACGCGGATCGTGTGTTCATCCACCGTGTAGGCGTGGAACAGATCGAACTGCATCTGCCCGACAATGTGCGACCACTGCGGCATATAGGCCCACAGCACGCTGTGACGGTGCATCGGCAGCAGGCCGCGGCTGACGGCACCCGGGTGGCGGAGCATGCTCAGGAACAGCGAACGGGCTTCCGGGATATAGCACAGCGGCTCCGTCAAATGGCGGCGCGCGTGGCGCAGATGGCGCAGGGTGGTGGAGTAGATCCCGGTGATGGTGCTGTTGCGCACCATGGTATAGAACATCCGCAGAATCGCTTCCGGCTCGCGGATAAACAGCGTTTCGTCGCGCAGATCGATAAGCGTGCCGCGCAGCTGGAATTCGTCATCAATCGGGCGCGGCTTTTCGTCGGCCGTCAGGGCCAGAATGGCCTCGTCGAACAGCTGCAACAGCATCTGGTTCAGCTCGGTCACCCGGCGGGTGACGCGGAAGAAATCCTTCATCATGTGCTCAACCGGCTCGTTACCCTCGCCCTGGTAATTCAGGCGCTGCGCCACGCTGAGCTGGCGGTCAAACAGCAAACGGTTATCGTAGCGCGTAACTTCCAGATGCAGGGCAAAGCGGATGCGCCAGAGCAGGTGCAGACACTCGTTGAGCTCGTTACGCTCCGCCTCGGTTAAAAAGCCGAAGCCAACCATTTCGTCCAGCGAGGTGGCGCCAAAATGGCGGCGGGCGACCCACTGTAGCGTGTGGATGTCGCGCAGGCCGCCGGGGCTGCTTTTAATATCGGGTTCAAGGTTATAGCTGGTGCCGTGGTAGCGCTGGTGGCGCTGGTTTTGCTCCTCGACCTTCGCGGCGAAGAACTTTTCTGACGGCCAGAAGCCGTCGCTGAAGATGTGTTTTTGCAGCTCCAGGAACAGCGCGACGTCGCCAATCAGCAGGCGGGTTTCAATCAGGTTGGTGGCGACGGTCAGGTCCGACAGCCCTTCCAGCAGACACTCTTCCAGGGTACGCACGCTGTGGCCGACTTCCAGCTTTACGTCCCAGAGCAGGGTCAGCAGCTCGCCGATTTTTTGCGCCTGTTCGTCCGGCAGCTTTTTGCGGCTTAAGATCAGGAGATCGATATCGGAAAGCGGATGCAGCTCACCGCGGCCATAGCCTCCGACGGCAACCAGCGCAACATCGCTGATTTGTCCAAACCCATAATCGATCCACAGACGCTGCAGCAGTTGGTCGATAAATTCGGTGCGCGCCTCAATCAGCTGTTCTGCCGATATGCCCGCATCAAATGCGCTGCCCAGCCAGCGGTGAAAGACATCCATGTGCGCCTTGATGCCGGCACAAGTCAGCTCGTGCTGCGGCCAGACGCCCGGGTTATCGGGCTGGTCGGGGAGGGTGGGAAGAGCTGTGTTAGCATACTGTTCGGGTAAAAGATTACTCATCGTGCGCC
Organism: Enterobacter sp. BNK-13; assembly: GCF_048685015.1. Lineage (NCBI taxonomy): Bacteria > Pseudomonadati > Pseudomonadota > Gammaproteobacteria > Enterobacterales > Enterobacteriaceae > Enterobacter > Enterobacter sp. BNK-13. The sequence continues at coordinate 473,411 of NZ_JBLQTP010000001.1, forward strand.
ACCCATAAGAAAAAGCTATAGCCATTAAAAAAGCCGGCATTTGCCGGCTTTTTATCATTCGTCGTGCGTCAGTATCGCCGGGATGGTGTCATCCTTGCGCAACGTCATAATTTCGCAGCCGTTGTCTGTTACCACAATAGTATGCTCGTACTGCGCAGACAAGCTTCTGTCTTTGGTTTTCACCGTCCAGCCGTCTTTCATGGTACGGATGCGGTAATCACCCGCGTTGACCATTGGCTCAATGGTAAAGGTCATGCCTTTTTGCAGCACCACGCCGCCGTCATCGGCATCATAGTGCAGAACCTGCGGCTCTTCGTGGAAGACGCGACCAATGCCGTGACCGCAGTACTCGCGCACCACGGAGAACCCTTCTGCTTCGACAAATTTCTGGATTGCCGCGCCGATGGTGCGCAGGCGAATACCCGGTTTCACCATTTTCAGCGCCAGGTAGAGGCTTTCCTGGGTAACTTTGCACAGACGCTCGCCAAGAATGGTCGGCTTGCCAACGATGAACATTTTTGAGGTGTCACCGTGGTACTCGTCTTTAATGACGGTCACGTCGATGTTAACGATGTCGCCGTCTTTCAGCAGTTTTTCATCGTCCGGAATACCGTGACACACCACTTCATTAATAGAGATGCAGACGGATTTCGGGAAACCGTGGTAGCCGAGGCAGGCGGAAACCGCGTGCTGCTCGTTCACGATATAGTCGTTACAGATGCGGTCCAGTTCACCGGTGCTGACGCCCGGCTTCACGAACGGCTCGATCATTTCCAGCACTTCCGCGGCCAGACGACCGGCGATGCGCATCTTTTCAATTTCTTCAGGTGTCTTAATAGAGATAGCCATGTAATCTGTCCATCGGTGTCGATTTTTTCGACAATACTAGTCTAAGTGTCGTCAATGGTATCAGTCAGGCACGCTTCGTGCCAAATTGAGAATCATTAACAGCACACTCCGCCAACAACTGTTGGTTTCTGGTCGTGTTTTGTGGTATAAAGCGCGCCGGACTTCCGATCCATCTCAGATACACAGGCTGGACGGGAGCGACAAATCTCACTTTGTGTAACAACACACACGTATCGGCACATATTCCGGGGTGCCCTCGGGGTCGGTAATATGGGATACGTGGAGGCATAACCCCAACTTTCAATATAGAGGTTTTAAACATGGCAACTGTTTCCATGCGCGACATGCTCAAGGCTGGTGTTCACTTTGGTCACCAGACCCGTTACTGGAACCCGAAAATGAAGCCTTTCATCTTCGGCGCACGTAACAAAGTTCACATCATCAACCTTGAGAAAACGGTACCAATGTTCAACGAAGCCCTGGCTGAGCTGAACAAGATCGCTTCCCGTAAAGGTAAGATTCTGTTCGTTGGTACTAAGCGCGCTGCAAGCGAAGCTGTGAAAGATGCTGCTAACAGCTGCGACCAGTTCTTCGTGAACCATCGCTGGTTGGGCGGCATGCTGACCAACTGGAAAACTGTTCGTCAGTCCATCAAGCGCCTGAAAGATCTGGAAACCCAGTCTCAGGACGGTACTTTCGACAAGCTGACTAAGAAAGAAGCGCTGATGCGCACTCGTGAACTGGACAAGCTGGAAAACAGCCTGGGCGGTATCAAAGATATGGGCGGCCTGCCAGACGCGCTGTTCGTAATCGATGCAGACCACGAGCACATCGCAATCAAAGAAGCTAACAACCTGGGTATCCCGGTATTCGCTATCGTTGATACCAACTCCGATCCGGACGGTGTTGACTTCGTTATCCCGGGTAACGACGACGCAATCCGTGCTGTTAGCCTGTACCTGAGCGCTGTAGCTGCTACCGTTCGTGAAGGCCGTTCCCAGGATCTGGCTTCTCAGGCGGAAGAAAGCTTCGTAGAAGCTGAATAATAAGGTTTTACCCCTTATTAGTACCGTGTATGAATAGGGGCCCATTACCGGCCCCTTTTTTCAATTTACACTGTTTGGCCCCCGGCCGGGCAGTTCACATCTCCCGAGGATTTAAGAATGGCTGAAATTACCGCATCCCTGGTAAAAGAGCTGCGCGAGCGTACTGGCGCAGGCATGATGGATTGCAAAAAAGCGCTGACTGAAGCGAACGGCGACATCGAGCTGGCAATCGAAAACATGCGTAAATCCGGTGCGATCAAAGCAGCTAAAAAAGCAGGCAACGTTGCTGCTGACGGCGTGATCATCACTAAAATCGACGGCACCTACGGCATCATTCTGGAAGTTAACTGCCAGACTGACTTCGTTGCTAAAGATGGTGGTTTCCAGGCATTTGCTAACAAAGTTCTGGACGCAGCGGTTGCTGGCAAAATCACTGACGTTGAAGTTCTGAAAGCACAGTTCGAAGAAGAACGTGTTGCGCTGGTTGCTAAAATCGGTGAGAACATCAACATCCGTCGCGTTGCTTCTCTGGAAGGCGACGTTCTGGGCTCTTACCAGCACGGTGCACGTATCGGTGTTCTGGTTGCGGCTAAAGGCGCTGACGAAGAGCTGGTTAAACAGCTGGCAATGCACATCGCTGCAAGCAAGCCAGAATTCGTTAAGCCAGAAGACGTGTCTGCTGAAGTGGTAGAGAAAGAGTACCAGGTTCAGCTGGACATCGCGATGCAGTCTGGTAAACCAAAAGAAATCGCAGAGAAAATGGTTGAAGGCCGCATGAAGAAATTCACCGGCGAAGTTTCTCTGACTGGCCAGCCATTCGTTATGGATCCAAGCAAGTCTGTTGCTCAGCTGCTGAAAGAGCACAACGCTGACGTAACTGGCTTCATCCGCTTCGAAGTGGGCGAAGGCATCGAGAAAGTTGAGACTGACTTCGCAGCAGAAGTTGCTGCAATGTCCAAGCAGTCTTAATGATTGAAAAGGAGCCGCCTGAGGGCGGCTTCTTTTTGTCACCCGTCACAGGAAATCAGACAGGCTCCAGTATCGCTGTACTGATTTGCGGCATATCATGTCGCCAGAATTAACCCCCATCTTAATCGTTGACAGTCTCAGGAAAGAAACATGGCTACCAATGCAAAACCCGTGTACAAACGCATTCTGCTTAAGCTGAGTGGCGAAGCGCTGCAGGGATCGGAAGGCTTCGGTATTGACGCAAGCATCCTTGATCGCATGGCACAGGAAATCAAAGAACTGGTCGAACTGGGCATCCAGGTTGGCGTGGTCATTGGCGGTGGCAACCTTTTCCGTGGTGCTGGTCTGGCGAAAGCGGGGATGAACCGCGTTGTGGGCGACCACATGGGTATGCTGGCAACCGTGATGAATGGCCTGGCGATGCGTGATGCGCTCCATCGCGCCTATGTGAACGCCCGCCTGATGTCCGCGATCCCCCTGAATGGCGTATGCGATAATTACAGCTGGGCAGAAGCTATCAGCCTGCTGCGCAACAACCGCGTGGTGATCCTCTCCGCCGGTACGGGTAACCCGTTCTTTACGACCGATTCCGCTGCCTGCCTGCGCGGTATAGAGATCGAAGCTGATGTGGTACTGAAAGCGACCAAAGTCGATGGCGTGTTTACTGCCGACCCGGCAAAAGATCCGTCTGCAACCATGTACGATCAGCTGAGCTACAGCGAAGTGCTGGATAAAGAGCTGAAAGTGATGGATCTTGCCGCCTTCACGCTGGCTCGTGACCACAAACTGCCGATTCGTGTCTTCAACATGAACAAACCTGGCGCACTGCGTCGCGTGGTCATGGGCGAAAAAGAAGGCACTTTGATCACGGAATAATTTCCGTTGACGATAAATACAGGTAAGATTCCGCTTTATTTTGTAGTGGTATCTTACCCGGGCGCGCCTTTGGCGTTGTCATGAATTAAACGCGACTATACTTAGCACACCTGTAGCGCTGTGCTGGCGGATAGTCTGCCTGAGACAAGTTTTCAAGGATTCGTAACGTGATTAACGACATCAGAAAAGATGCTGAAGTACGCATGGAAAAATGCGTAGAAGCGTTCAAAACCCAAATCAGCAAAATCCGTACTGGCCGTGCTTCCCCAAGCCTGCTGGATGGCATCATCGTCGAGTACTACGGTACGCCAACCCCTCTGCGTCAGCTGGCGAGCGTGACGGTAGAAGATACCCGTACGCTGAAAATCAACGTATTCGATCGTTCTATGGGCCCGGCGGTTGAGAAAGCGATCATGGCGTCTGACCTCGGTCTGAACCCAAGCTCTGCGGGTGCTGACATCCGCGTTCCACTGCCACCGCTGACCGAAGAGCGTCGTAAAGACCTGATCAAAGTGGTGCGTGGCGAAGCTGAGCAGGGTCGTGTCTCCGTGCGTAACGTTCGCCGCGACGCGAACGATAAAGTCAAAGCGCTGCTGAAAGAAAAAGAGATCAGTGAAGATGACGATCGTCGTTCCCAGGACGACATTCAGAAAATGACTGACGCTGCCATCAAGAAAATTGATGCGGCGCTGGCAGATAAAGAAGCGGAACTGATGCAGTTCTGATTTCTGTCGTACACTGATAAACGCCGTTCAGAGAGACTTAGGGTCTTGCTGGCGGCGTTTTGCTTTTATCTGGTCTAACTTTTCGGGCATCTCATGAAGCATTTAACACTCCTCGGCTCAACCGGCTCTATCGGTTGCAGTACTCTCGACGTCGTTCGCCATAATCCTGAACTTTACACCGTGACAGCGCTGGTGGCCGGTAAGAATGTGCAGCGAATGGTTGAGCAGTGCCTGGAGTTTACGCCCCGCTATGCGGTGATGGATGACGAAGAGAGCGCGCGCCTGCTGAAAGCACAGCTGCTTGAGAAGGGCTGCCGAACCGAGGTGCTGAGTGGTCAACAGGCAGCCTGCGAGATGGCGGCGCTGGATGACGTGGATCAGGTGATGGCGGCCATCGTCGGGGCGGCAGGATTATTGCCGACGCTTGCCGCGATTGATGCCGGTAAGGACGTTCTGCTGGCCAATAAAGAGTCGCTGGTGACCTGCGGACGCCTGTTTATGGAGGCGGTGAAGCAGCACGAGGCGCGTCTTTTGCCTGTCGACAGCGAGCACAACGCGATTTTTCAGAGTTTACCGCAACCTTTTCAACAGAACCTGGGGTACGCTGACCTGGAGCAGAATGGCGTCGTGTCTATTCTGCTTACCGGGTCTGGTGGCCCGTTCCGTGAAACGCCACTGTCTGAACTGCGTGCCATGACGCCGGATCAGGCGTGCCGTCATCCGAACTGGTCGATGGGGCGTAAAATCTCCGTTGACTCTGCCACCATGATGAACAAAGGTCTGGAATACATTGAAGCGCGCTGGCTGTTCAATGCGTCAGCGAAACAGATGGAAGTACTGATTCACCCACAATCGGTGATTCATTCGATGGTGCGTTATCAGGATGGCAGCGTGCTGGCGCAGTTGGGCGAACCGGATATGCGTACGCCAATTGCCCATTCCATGGCGTGGCCGAATCGAGTGAAGTCCGGCGTGAAGCCGCTTGATTTCTGCAAGCTAAGTTCCCTGACGTTCAGTGAGCCAGACTACGACCGTTACCCTTGTCTGAAGCTTGCGATGACGGCCTTTGACCAGGGGCAGGCGGCGACAACGGCACTGAATGCAGCCAATGAAATTACCGTTGAAGCATTTCTGAATCAGCAAATTCGTTTTACCGATATCGCGGCGTTGAATTTAGCGGTACTGGAGATGATGGATTTGCGCGAACCACAGAGCGTGGAAGAGGTGCTGGCGGTGGATGCAGCTGCGCGTAATATTGCGCGCCAACAGGTGACACGTCTCGCAAGCTGGTGATAAAGCAACCACTAGTCGTCGTGCTATTTGTTAGCGTTGGGCTTCAGTGATATAGTCTGCGCCACCTGATCGCAGGTATTTGACTTTACGTGGTCAGGTGAGCCGTGGTTTTACACGGCTTTTTTATGTATCGGCTTCAGTATTCCTGAGTACCGTTAAATCCTTTTCAGGGACAAAAAACGCGTTATGTTGTCTGCGAATCAACCAATAAGCGAAAACTTGCCAGCGCATGGCTGCCGTCATGTAGCAATCATTATGGATGGCAATGGCCGCTGGGCGAAAAGACAAGGGAAAATACGAGCCTTTGGGCATAAAGCTGGGGCGAAATCTGTTCGCCGCGCCGTTTCTTTTGCCGCCAATAACGGCATTGATGCGTTAACGCTCTATGCTTTTAGCAGTGAAAACTGGAATCGACCACTGCAGGAAGTGACTGCGTTGATGGAATTGTTTGTGTGGGCGCTAGACAGCGAAGTAAAAAGCCTGCACCGCCACAACGTCCGCCTGCGTATCATTGGCGATACCAGTCGTTTTAACTCACGTTTGCAGGAACGGATTCGCAAAGCAGAAGCGCTGACGGAAAATAATACCGGACTGACGCTGAATATTGCGGCGAATTACGGCGGACGCTGGGATATTATCCAGGGCGTTCGGCATCTGGCCGAACAGGTTCAGGAAGGGCTGTTGAGACCCGACCAAATTGATGAAGAGGCGCTGAGCAAGCAAATCTGCATGAATGAACAGGCACCTGTGGATTTGGTAATTAGGACAGGGGGGAACATCGCATAAGTAACTTTTTGATATGGCAAATTGCCTATGCTGAACTTTACTTTACGGATGTTCTTTGGCCCGATTTTGATGAACAAGACTTTGAAGGTGCGCTGCATGCCTTTGCCAATCGAGAGCGTCGTTTCGGCGGCACCGAGCCTGGTGGCGATAACGCCTGATGGGGGTAGCTTTTGCTGAAGTATCGCCTGATTTCCGCTTTTGTATTAATACCCATTGTCATTGCGGCGCTGTTTTTACTGCCCCCGGTGGGATTCGCTATTGTTACGCTGGTGGTGTGCATGCTCGCCGCGTGGGAATGGGGACAGTTTAGCGGCTTTACCTCGCGCACGCAGCGAGTATGGCTTGCGGTACTGTGTGGCTTTATTCTGGCCATAATGCTGTTTACGTTGCCTGAATATCATCATGATATTCATCAGCCCCTGGTGGCCGGTTCCTTGTGGATATCGTTGGCCTGGTGGGTGGCCGCGCTGTTGCTGGTGCTGTTTTATCCCGGCTCCGCGGCGTTATGGCGTCATTCAAAAGTGCTGCGACTGATTTTTGGTTTGCTCACCATTATTCCTTTTTTCTGGGGTATGGTTGCGCTGCGCGCCTGGCACTACGACGAAAACCACTACAGCGGTGCGATCTGGCTGCTTTATGTGATGATTCTCGTCTGGGGGGCTGACTCCGGGGCCTATATGTTTGGTAAACTGTTTGGCAAACATAAGCTGGCGCCGAAGGTTTCTCCGGGCAAAACCTGGCAAGGATTCATCGGCGGTTTGTTTACGGCCGCGATCATCTCCTGGGGCTACGGCGTCTGGGCGAATCTTGAAGTGGCACCGTCAATACTGCTGGTGTGCTCGATTTTTGCTGCGCTTGCCTCCGTGCTCGGTGATTTAACCGAAAGTATGTTCAAGCGTGAAGCAGGGATTAAGGACAGTGGACACCTGATTCCAGGGCATGGCGGTATACTGGATCGCATTGATAGCCTGACAGCGGCTGTTCCCGTGTTTGCGTGTTTGCTTTTACTGGTATTCGGGACGATTTAACGGAAGGTTTTATGCTGAGCATTCTCTGGAATCTGGCGGCGTTCATAGTTGCACTGGGTGTACTGATTACCGTGCATGAATTTGGCCATTTCTGGGTTGCTCGCCGCTGTGGTGTGCGCGTAGAGCGGTTTTCCATCGGTTTTGGTAAGTCACTCTGGACGCGCACCGATCGCCACGGCACGCAATTTGTCATCGCCCTTATCCCGCTGGGCGGCTACGTCAAAATGCTCGACGAACGCGTCGAGCCTGTCGCGCCTGAGCTGCGACACAGCGCATTCAACAATAAAACCGTTGGACAACGCGCCGCCATCATCGCTGCCGGACCGGTAGCCAACTTCATCTTTGCGATTTTCGCTTACTGGCTGGTGTTTATCATCGGCGTCCCTGGCGTACGTCCGGTGGTCGGTGAAATTGCCCCCAACTCCATCGCGGCGAGTGCGCAAATTACATCCGGGATGGAACTTAAAGCGATTGATGGTATCGAAACCCCTGATTGGGATGCCGTGCGACTGCAGCTGGTTGCTAAAATTGGCGATCCGCAGACCACCATCAGCGTATCGCCGTTTGGGTCAGACGCCCGTCAGGACAAAGTGCTCGATTTACGTCACTGGCGTTTCGAGCCGGACAAAGAGGATCCCGTCGCTGCGCTGGGCATTCGTCCACGCGGCGCACAGATCGAGCCGGTATTAGCCGAAGTCCAGGCCAACTCGGCGGCGAGCAAAGCGGGTTTGCAAGCAGGCGACAGGATCGTTAAAGTCGATGGTCAACCATTAACAGAGTGGATGACCTTTGTTACTCTGGTGCGCGATAATCCGGGTACGTCTCTCGCGCTGGAAGTTGAAAGGCAGGGCAGTCCGCTTTCGCTGACGCTGATCCCGGATACGAAGTCGGTCGGCAAGAAGGCAGAAGGGTTTGCAGGCGTTGTGCCAAAAGTGATCCCGCTGCCAGATGAGTACAAGACAATACGCCAGTATGGGCCGTTCAGCGCCATCCTTGAAGCCACGGATAAAACATGGCAACTGATGAAGCTGACGGTCAACATGTTGGGGAAATTGATAACCGGTGATGTGAAACTGAACAACCTCAGTGGGCCAATTTCGATTGCTCAGGGGGCTGGGATGTCAGCGGAATTCGGGGTGATTTACTATCTCATGTTCCTCGCGCTCATTAGCGTGAACCTTGGGATAATCAACCTGTTCCCGCTTCCCGTTTTAGACGGGGGTCATCTGCTGTTTTTAGCGATTGAAAAGCTAAAAGGCGGACCGGTATCCGAGCGAGTTCAAGACTTTAGTTATCGCATTGGCTCGATTTTGCTGGTGCTGTTAATGGGGCTTGCACTTTTCAATGATTTCTCTCGGTTGTAAGAGAGTTAGTTAGGAAGAACGCATAATAACGATGGCGATGAAAAAGTTGCTCATAGCGTCGCTGCTGTTTAGCAGCGCCACCGTATACGGTGCTGACGGGTTCGTAGTGAAAGACATTCATTTCGAAGGCCTTCAGCGTGTCGCCGTTGGTGCGGCCCTCCTCAGTATGCCTGTGCGCCCCGGCGATACGGTTAATGATGATGATATCAGTAACACCATCCGTGCTCTGTTTGCCACCGGCAACTTTGAGGATGTCCGCGTCCTGCGCGATGGTGATACGCTGCTGGTACAGGTAAAAGAACGTCCAACGATCGCCAGTATCACTTTCTCCGGCAACAAGTCGGTGAAAGATGACATGCTCAAGCAAAACCTTGAAGCATCCGGTGTTCGTGTGGGGGAGTCTCTGGACCGCACAACCCTTTCAGACATTGAAAAAGGTCTGGAAGACTTCTACTACAGCGTCGGTAAATACAGCGCCAGCGTGAAAGCGGTTGTTACTCCGCTGCCACGTAACCGTGTTGACCTGAAGCTGGTCTTCCAGGAAGGTGTTTCTGCGAAGATCCAGCAGATCAACATTGTCGGCAACCACGCGTTCAGCACCGACGAACTGATCTCCACCTTCCAGCTGCGCGATGAAGTGCCATGGTGGAACGTGGTGGGCGATCGTAAATACCAGAAACAGAAACTGGCGGGCGACCTTGAAACCCTGCGCAGCTACTATCTGGATCGTGGTTACGCGCGTTTCAATATCGACTCGACTCAGGTGAGTCTGACGCCGGACAAGAAAGGCATCTACATTACGATCAACATCACTGAAGGCGATCAGTACAAGCTTTCGGGTGTTGAGGTAAGTGGTAACCTGGCGGGGCATTCTGCTGAAATCGAATCGCTGACCAAAATTCAGCCAGGCGATCTCTATAGCGGTTCCAAGGTCACCAAAATGGAAGACAGCATTAAGAAGCTGCTCGGCCGTTATGGTTATGCCTATCCGCGCGTACAGACTCAGCCGGAAATCAATGACGCGGATAAAACCGTTAAGCTGCACGTGAATGTTGACGCGGGTAACCGTTTCTACGTGCGTAAGATCCGCTTCGTCGGTAACGACACCTCCAAAGACTCCGTTCTGCGTCGCGAAATGCGTCAGATGGAAGGCGCATGGTTAGGTAGCGATCTCGTTGATCAGGGTAAAGAGCGTCTGAACCGTCTGGGCTATTTTGAAACGGTGGACACCGACACCCAGCGCGTACCGGGCAGCCCGGATCAGGTTGATGTCGTTTATAAAGTGAAAGAGCGTAACACCGGTAGCTTCAACTTCGGTGTGGGCTACGGTACCGAAAGCGGCGTCAGCTTCCAGGTCGGCGTGCAGCAGGATAACTGGCTGGGTACGGGTTACTCTGTCGGAATTAACGGTACCAAAAACGACTACCAGACTTACTCTGAGTTCTCTGTAACGAACCCATACTTCACCGTTGACGGTGTGAGCCTGGGCGGTCGTATCTTCTATAACGACTTTAAAGCAGACGATGCGGATCTGTCCTCGTACACCAACAAGAGTTACGGTGTGGACGGTACGCTTGGCTTCCCGATCAACGAATACAACACCCTGCGTGCGGGCTTAGGTTACGTGCATAACGACCTGTCCAATATGCAACCGCAGGTGGCGATGTGGCGTTATCTGGATTCTATTGGCCAGTCAGCGAGCACCACCAGCGATAATAACGGTTTTGCGGCGGATGACTTCACCTTCAACTACGGCTGGACCTATAACCGTCTCGACCGTGGCTACTTCCCAACGGAAGGTTCTCGCGTCAACCTGAACGGTAAAGTCACCGTGCCGGGCTCCGATAACGAGTTCTATAAGGTGACGCTGGATACCGCGTCCTACTTCCCGATCGACGACGATCATAAGTGGGTGGTTCTGGGTCGTACCCGCTGGGGCTATGGTGATGGTTTAGGCGGCAAAGAACTGCCGTTCTATGAAAACTTCTATGCCGGTGGTTCCAGTACCGTTCGTGGCTTCCAGTCCAACAACATTGGTCCGAAAGCGGTTTACTACGGCGGGAACGACAAAGATAACTGCGATAAATCCGCCACAGATGCAAACGGTAATAAAAATGTCTGTAGCTCCGATGACGCAGTCGGCGGTAATGCTATGGCCGTTGCCAGCCTGGAGTTCATCACTCCAACGCCGTTTATCAGCGATAAATACGCGAACTCCGTCCGTACGTCCTTCTTCTGGGATGCGGGCACGGTGTGGGATACCAACTGGCAGAATACGGCCCAGATGCGTGCGGCAGGTGTTCCTGACTACAGCGATCCGAGCAATATTCGCATGTCTGCCGGTATCGCATTACAATGGATGTCACCGCTGGGGCCGTTGGTCTTCTCTTACGCCCAGCCGTTTAAGAAATATGATGGAGATAAGTCGGAGCAATTCCAGTTTAACATTGGTAAAACCTGGTAATAATCCGCAGCAAAGGAATGCGTTGGCAGTGTAGCGCTGACAACTGGCGATCGGTAAAACGATCGCCTTGCCACGCAAAGAACGGTACCTTCTGGTGCCAATGGGATGGTAAGGAGTTAATTGTGAAAAAGTGGTTATTAGCTGCAGGTCTCGGTTTAGCGATGGCAACTTCTGCTCAGGCAGCAGACAAAATTGCAATCGTCAACATGGGTAATTTGTTCCAGCAGGTTGCACAGAAAACAGGTGTTTCTGCGACTCTGGAAAACGAATTCAAAGGCCGTGCAAGCGAACTGCAGGGTATGGAAAACGATCTTCAGTCCAAAATGCAGCGTCTGCAGCGTGATGGTTCTACCATGAAAGCAAGCGACCGCAGCAAGCTGGAAAAAGACGTAATGGCTCAGCGCCAGACGTTCTCCCAGAAAGCGCAGGCTTTCGAGCAGGATCGTCAGCGTCGTTCTAACGAAGAACGCGGCAAGCTGGTGACTCGCATTCAGACCGCTGTTAAAGCAGTGGCTGCCGATCAGAGCATCGATCTGGTTGTTGATGCGAACGCCGTTGCTTTCAACAGCAAAGATGTTAAAGACATCACTGCTGATGTTCTGAAACAGGTTAAATAAGTAATGCCTTCAATTCGACTGGCTGATTTAGCTCAGCAGTTGGATGCAGAATTACACGGTGATGGCGATATCGTCATCACCGCTGTTGCGTCCATGCAATCTGCTAAAGCTGGCACGATTACCTTCATGGTAAGCCCTAAGTACCGTGAGCAACTGGCTCAATGCCAGGCGTCAGCTGTTGTTCTGACGCAGGACGATCTTCCATTTGCCACTGTAAGCGCGCTGGTAGTGAAAAACCCCTACCTGACGTATGCACGCATGGCTCAAATTCTTGATACCACGCCGCAACCGGCCCAGAACATTGCTGCCAGCGCAGCGATTGATGAGACGGCCAGGCTGGGTAACAACGTCGCCGTTGGGGCGAATGCGGTTATCGAATCCGGCGTTGTGCTGGGCGATAACGTCGTCATTGGCCCAGGCTGCTTCGTTGGGAAAAATACGAAAATCGGCGCGGGGACCCGTTTGTGGGCCAATGTGTCCGTTTATCATGACGTGGAAATTGGCGAAAACTGCCTCGTTCAGTCCAGCACCGTGATTGGTTCTGATGGCTTTGGTTACGCTAACGATCGCGGTAACTGGGTGAAGATCCCGCAGCTTGGTCGCGTCATTATTGGCGATCGCGTGGAGATCGGCGCCTGTACCACCATTGACCGTGGCGCGCTTGACGACACGATCATTGGCAATGGTGTTATCATCGATAACCAGTGCCAGATTGCGCATAACGTTGTGATTGGCGACAATACCGCGGTTGCAGGTGGCGTCATCATGGCGGGCAGCCTGAAAATTGGCCGTTATTGCATGATTGGCGGTGCGAGCGTGATTAATGGCCATATGGAAATTTGCGACAAGGTGACCGTGACGGGAATGGGCATGGTAATGCGTCCTATCACTGAACCTGGCGTCTATTCCTCCGGCATTCCGCTTCAGCCCAACAAGGTATGGCGTAAAACAGCAGCTCTGGTGATGAACATTGATGATATGAGCAAGCGCCTCAAGTCCCTTGAGCGTAAGATCGATCAACAAGACTAAGCGTCATCCGTTGAACGCTATTTTTCCCGGCCTGTCGGCTTTCTAATAAACCGGCAGGCCGTGTTATTATTGTTATCAGTACATTTTGACAGGAAGAGTATTTTGACTACTGACACTCATACTCTGCATATTGAAGAGATTTTAGAACTTCTGCCGCACCGCTACCCGTTTCTGCTGGTAGACCGTGTGCTGGATTTTGAAGAAGGTCGTTTTCTGCGCGCAGTGAAAAATGTTTCCGTGAACGAGCCGTTCTTCCAGGGGCACTTCCCTGGTAAGCCTATCTTCCCGGGTGTGTTGATTCTGGAAGCGATGGCTCAGGCTACCGGTATTCTGGCGTTCAAAAGCGTCGGTAAACTGGAGCCAGGTGAGCTGTATTACTTCGCGGGTATTGATGAAGCGCGCTTTAAGCGCCCAGTCGTGCCTGGTGATCAGATGATCATGGAAGTCACTTTTGAAAAAACGCGTCGTGGCCTGACTCGCTTCAAAGGCGTAGCGCTGGTTGACGGCAAAGTTGTTTGCGAAGCGACGATGATGTGTGCTCGTAGCCGGGAGTCCTGATACGTGATTGATAAATCCGCCTTTATTCATCCTACCGCGATTGTGGAAACCGGTGCCATCATTGGTGCTAACGTCCACATTGGCCCGTTTTGTATTGTTGGACCCCATGTCGAAATTGGTGAGGGTACAGTACTGAAATCTCACGTTGTCGTGAATGGTCACACGACCATTGGCTGCAATAATGAGATCTATCAGTTCGCCTCCATCGGCGAAGTTAACCAGGATCTGAAATATGCTGGTGAGTCGACCCGTCTGGAAATTGGCGATCGTAACCGTATTCGCGAAAGCGTCACCATTCATCGTGGAACAGTACAGGGTGGTGGGTTGACGAAGGTGGGCAGCGATAACCTGTTTATGGTGAATGCGCATATCGCGCACGACTGTACCGTGGGTGACCGCTGTATTCTTGCCAACAACGCCACGCTGGCAGGACACGTATCGGTTGATGACTTCGCCATCATTGGCGGCATGACCGCAGTCCATCAGTTCTGCATCATTGGTGCGCACGTGATGGTCGGTGGATGCTCCGGTGTGGCGCAGGACGTCCCACCGTATGTGATTGCGCAGGGCAACCATGCCACGCCGTTTGGTGTGAACATCGAAGGCCTCAAGCGTCGTGGCTTTAGTCGCGAAGCGATTACTGCCATCCGCAACGCGTACAAACTGCTGTACCGCAGCGGTAAAACGCTGGAAGAGGCGAAGCCGGAAATTGCCGAACTGGCGAAAAAGCACCCGGAAGTGGACGCGTTCATGGAGTTCTTTGACCGTTCAACAAGGGGTCTGATTCGTTAATGGTCGACAGTCGTCCGCTTACGATAGCCCTGGTCGCCGGAGAAACCTCCGGCGATATTCTTGGTGCAGGTCTCATCCGTGCGCTTAAGGCGCGTGTACCCAATGCTCGCTTTGTCGGCGTTGCTGGCCCGCTGATGCAGGCTGAAGGCTGTGAAGCCTGGTACGAAATGGAAGAGCTGGCCGTGATGGGTATCGTTGAGGTGCTGGGACGGCTGCGCCGTTTGCTGCACATTCGTGCCGATCTCACCCGCCGCTTTACCGAACTCAAACCCGATGTGTTTGTCGGTATCGATGCACCTGATTTCAATATTACCCTCGAAGGGAACCTGAAAAAGCAGGGCATTAAAACCATTCACTACGTCAGTCCGTCCGTCTGGGCGTGGCGACAGAAACGCGTTTTCAAAATCGGACGGTCCACCCACCTGGTGCTGGCTTTCCTGCCTTTCGAAAAAGCGTTTTACGACAGATTTAATGTTCCGTGCCGTTTTATCGGTCATACCATGGCGGATGCAATGCCACTGGATCCGGATAAAAACGCGGCGCGCGACGTGCTGGGCATTCCCCATGATGTGCACTGTCTGGCCTTGCTGCCGGGCAGCCGTGGCGCAGAAGTGGAGATGCTGAGCGCTGATTTCCTCAAGACAGCGCAAATTCTTCGCCAGACGTACCCCGATCTCGAAGTGGTCGTGCCGCTGGTGAATGCCAAACGCCGCGAGCAGTTTGAGCGCATCAAAGCAGACGTCGCCCCGGATCTTCACGTCCGTCTTCTGGACGGGCAAGGGCGGGAAGCAATGTATGCGAGCGATGCCGCACTGCTGGCCTCCGGCACGGCGGCGCTGGAATGTATGCTGGCGAAATGCCCTATGGTGGTCGGTTATCGCATGAAGCCGTTTACCTTCTGGCTGGCAAAACGTCTGGTGAAAACGGATTATGTCTCCCTGCCAAACCTGCTTGCCGGGCGCGAGTTGGTGAAAGAGCTGCTGCAGGATGAGTGCCAGCCGCAGGCGCTTGCGGAGGCGCTGCTGCCGCTGCTGGCCAACGGTAAAACCAGCCACCAGATGCACGATACCTTCCGCGAACTGCATCAACTGATCCGCTGTCATGCTGATGAGCAAGCGGCCGATGCGGTGCTGGAGTTAGCAAAATGATGGAATTTGTTTATCCTCACACCCACCTTGTGGCGGGTGTGGACGAAGTGGGTCGTGGTCCGTTAGTGGGAGCCGTGGTGACCGCTGCGGTGATCCTCGATCCGGCTCGGCCGATCGTCGGGCTGAACGACTCTAAAAAATTGTCTGAAAAGCGCCGGCTGGCGCTGTTTAGTGAGATTCAGGAGAAAGCGCTGGCCTGGAGTCTCGGGCGCGCTGAGCCGCATGAGATAGACGAGCTGAATATTTTGCATGCCACGATGCTGGCGATGCAGCGTGCGGTAGCGGGGCTGAAAATCGCCCCTGAATATGTCCTGATTGACGGCAACCGCTGTCCGGCACTGCCCATGCCTTCAATGGCAGTGGTCAAAGGCGATAGCCGGGTCGCAGAAATTAGCGCAGCTTCTATTATTGCCAAAGTGACACGCGACGCCGAAATGGCCGCGCTCGACCTCACTTACCCTCAGTATGGTTTCGCCCAGCATAAGGGATATCCCACACCTTTCCACCTGGAGAGGCTGGCTGAACATGGCGCAACCGAACACCATCGGCGCAGTTTTGGCCCGGTGAAACGCGCCCTGGGACGGGTGTCCTGAATCATTACGCAAGCAATTAAGTAACGCGGAATCTGAAGATGGCTGAACCACGTTTCGTACACCTGCGGGTGCATAGCGACTACTCCATGATCGATGGGCTGGCGAAGACCGGGCCGCTGGTAAAAAAGGCGGCCTCCCTTGGCATGCCCGCGCTGGCGATCACCGATTTTACCAACCTGTGTGGCCTGGTGAAGTTCTACGGAACGGCGCACGGCGCGGGGATGAAGCCCATCGTCGGTGCAGATTTTCATGTGCAGAGCGATCTCATCGGCGATGAAATGACGCAAATCTCCGTGCTGGCGATGAACAACACGGGTTATCAAAACCTCACCCTGCTTATCTCAAAAGCCTATCAGCGCGGTTACGGCGCGCTGGGACCGTGGATCGACCGCGACTGGCTGGCCGAGCTGAACGAAGGGCTACTGCTGATCTCGGGTGGCCGTATGGGTGACGTCGGCAAATGTCTGCTGCGCGGCAATAGTGCGCTAGTGGATCAATGCGTCTCGTTCTATGAAGAATATTTCCCGAATCGTTATTACCTGGAGTTGATCCGTACCGGCCGTCAGGATGAAGAGAGCTATCTTCATGCCGCGGTGGCGCTCGCAGAAGAGCGCGGGTTGCCCGTGGTGGCCACCAACGACGTGCGGTTCCTTGAGGCGGGTGATTTCGACGCGCATGAGATTCGCGTGGCGATCCACGATGGTTTCACCCTCGACGATCCGAAGCGGCCGCGTAATTACTCCGCACAACAGTACATGCGCAGCGAGGAGGAGATGTGTGAGCTCTTCTCCGATATCCCCGAAGCGCTGGAAAACAGCGTAGAGATTGCCAAGCGCTGCAACGTCACCGTCCGCCTCGGCGAATACTTCCTGCCGCAATTCCCGACGGGAGACATGACCACGGAAGATTTCCTGGTCGCGAAATCAAAAGAAGGTCTGGAAGAGCGTCTGGAATTCCTGTTCCCGGATGAAGAAGAGCGTAAAAAGCGTCGCCCTGAGTATGACGAACGCCTGGATATTGAACTCCAGGTGATCAACCAGATGGGCTTCCCGGGCTACTTCCTGATCGTTATGGAGTTTATCCAGTGGTCGAAGGATAACGGCGTGCCGGTCGGACCGGGGCGTGGCTCCGGTGCAGGTTCGCTGGTGGCGTATGCGCTGAAAATTACCGACCTCGATCCGCTGGAATTCGACCTGCTGTTCGAACGTTTCCTCAACCCGGAACGTGTCTCGATGCCCGACTTCGACGTCGACTTCTGCATGGAGAAACGCGACCAGGTGATTGAGCACGTGGCCGATATGTACGGCCGTGATGCGGTATCGCAGATCATTACGTTCGGTACGATGGCGGCGAAAGCGGTTATCCGTGACGTGGGCCGCGTGCTGGGCCACCCGTACGGGTTTGTCGATCGCATCTCTAAACTGGTGCCGCCCGATCCGGGCATGACGCTGGCAAAAGCCTTTGAGGCTGAACCGCAGCTGCCGGAAATCTACGAAGCGGACGAAGAAGTCAAAGCGCTGATCGACATGGCGCGCAAGCTGGAAGGCGTCACGCGAAACGCCGGTAAGCATGCAGGGGGCGTGGTTATCGCCCCGACTAAAATTACGGATTTTGCACCGCTTTACTGCGATGAAGCGGGCCAACACCCGGTTACCCAGTTTGACAAGAACGACGTAGAATACGCCGGGCTGGTAAAGTTCGACTTCCTTGGCCTGCGTACGTTGACCATCATTAACTGGGCGCTGGAGATGATCAACGCCCGTCGCGAGAAGAACGGCGAGCCGCCGTTGGATATCGCGGCCATCCCGCTGGATGACAAGAAAAGTTTCGACATGCTGCAGCGCTCGGAGACCACCGCCGTCTTCCAGCTTGAATCCCGCGGCATGAAAGATCTGATTAAGCGTCTGCAGCCCGACTGCTTCGAAGATATGATCGCACTGGTTGCCCTGTTCCGTCCGGGCCCGCTGCAGTCAGGGATGGTAGATAACTTTATCGACCGTAAGCACGGGCGCGAAGAGATTTCCTACCCGGACGTTCAGTGGCAGCACGAAAGCCTGAAGCCGGTGCTGGAGCCCACCTACGGCATCATCCTGTACCAGGAACAGGTGATGCAGATCGCCCAGGTGCTTTCCGGCTATACCCTCGGCGGCGCGGACATGCTGCGTCGTGCGATGGGTAAGAAAAAGCCGGAAGAGATGGCCAAGCAGCGCTCCATCTTTGAAGATGGTGCGAAGAAAAACGGCGTTGACGGCGAACTGGCGATGAAAATCTTCGACCTGGTGGAGAAATTCGCCGGGTACGGATTTAACAAATCTCACTCCGCCGCCTATGCTTTGGTGTCGTATCAAACGCTGTGGCTGAAGGCGCACTATCCTGCTGAGTTTATGGCTGCGGTAATGACCGCGGATATGGACAACACCGAGAAGGTGGTAGGGCTGGTGGATGAGTGCTGGCGCATGGGGCTGAAGATCCTGCCGCCGGATATCAACTCGGGTCTTTATCATTTCCACGTCAACGACGACGGGGAGATCGTTTATGGGATTGGCGCGATCAAGGGCGTAGGTGAGGGGCCGATCGAGGCGATCATCGAAGCGCGCAACAACGGCGGCTATTTCCGGGAGCTGTTCGATCTTTGCGCCCGTACCGATACCAAAAAACTGAACCGCCGCGTGCTGGAAAAACTGATCATGTCCGGCGCGTTCGACAGGCTGGGACCGCACCGCGCCGCGCTAATGAACTCGCTGGGCGACGCCCTGAAAGCGGCGGATCAGCACGCGAAAGCAGAAGCCATTGGCCAGGCGGATATGTTCGGGGTGCTGGCGGAAGAGCCGGAGCAGATTGAACAGTCGTATTCCAACTGCCAGCCGTGGCCAGAACAGGTGGTGCTGGACGGCGAGCGTGAAACGTTAGGCTTGTACCTGACGGGTCACCCGATCAACCAGTACATTAAAGAAATTGAGCGCTATGTCGGCGGCCACAGGCTAAAAGACATGCATCCGACAGAACGTGGTAAAATCACCACGGCTGCGGGGCTCGTGATTGCTGCAAGGGTTATGGTCACCAAGCGCGGCAATCGTATCGGCATCTGTACGTTGGATGACCGTTCCGGGCGTCTGGAGGTGATGCTGTTCACCGACGCGCTGGATAAATACCAGCAATTGCTGGAGAAAGACCGCATACTTATCGTCAGCGGACAGGTCAGCTTTGATGACTTCAGTGGGGGGCTTAAAATGACCGCCCGCGAAGTGATGGACATTGACGAAGCCCGGGAAAAATATGCTCGCGGGCTTGCTATCTCGCTGACGGACAGGCAAATTGATGACCAGCTTTTAAACCGACTCCGTCAGTCTCTGGAACCCCACCGCTCGGGGACAATTCCAGTACATCTCTACTATCAGAGGGCGGATGCACGTGCGCGGTTGCGCTTTGGTGCAACGTGGCGTGTCTCTCCGAGCGATCGTTTACTGAACGATCTCCGTGGCCTCATTGGTTCGGAGCAGGTGGAACTGGAGTTTGACTAATACAGGAATACTATGAGTCTGAATTTCCTTGATTTCGAACAGCCGATTGCTGAGCTGGAAGCGAAAATCGATTCTCTGACAGCGGTAAGCCGTCAGGATGAAAAACTGGATATTAACATCGACGAAGAAGTGCATCGTCTGCGCGAGAAAAGCGTAGAGCTGACGCGCAAAATCTTTGCCGATCTCGGCGCATGGCAGGTGGCCCAGCTGGCTCGCCATCCACAGCGTCCGTACACCCTGGATTATGTCCGCCTGGCGTTTGACGAATTTGACGAACTGGCAGGCGATCGCGCATACGCTGACGACAAAGCTATCGTAGGTGGTATCGCGCGTCTGGACGGACGCCCGGTGATGATCATTGGTCATCAGAAAGGTCGTGAAACCAAAGAGAAAATCCGTCGTAACTTCGGTATGCCAGCCCCAGAAGGCTACCGTAAAGCCCTGCGTCTGATGGAGATGGCTGAGCGTTTTAATATGCCTATCATCACCTTCATCGACACCCCGGGTGCCTACCCTGGCGTGGGCGCGGAAGAGCGCGGTCAGTCTGAAGCCATCGCGCGCAACCTGCGCGAGATGTCTCGTCTGAAGGTGCCGGTCATCTGTACCGTTATCGGTGAAGGGGGTTCCGGTGGCGCGCTGGCGATTGGCGTGGGTGATAAAGTGAATATGCTGCAGTACAGCACCTATTCCGTTATCTCCCCGGAAGGCTGTGCGTCCATTCTGTGGAAAAGTGCCGACAAAGCGCCTCTGGCTGCCGAAGCGATGGGCATCATTGCGCCACGTCTGAAAGAGCTTAAGCTGATCGATTCCATCATCCCGGAACCGCTGGGTGGTGCACATCGTAAGCCGGAAGTGATGGCCGCGTCCCTGAAAGCGCAGCTGCTGGCCGATCTGGCCGACCTGGACGTGCTGAGCAAAGAAGATCTGCTCAACCGCCGTTACCAGCGTCTGATGACTTACGGCTACGCGTAAGCTTCACAATTATCTGAAAAGCCGCACAATGTTGCGGCTTTTTTTATACCTGCGGTTTAGCCGGACTATGCTTAGCTAATGTTTTTTAAGGAGGAAGCCCATGAATATCATTGCCGTTATGGGGCCACACGGCGTCTTTTATAAAGATGAGCCGATTAAGGAGCTGGAGCAAGCCCTGCAGTCGCGCGGGTATCAGCTAATCTGGCCGCACAACAGCGCCGATCTGCTGAAGTTCATTGAGCATAACCCGCGTATCTGCGGCGTGATCTTCGACTGGGATGAATATGACCTCGAACTGTGCAGCGATATCAACAAGCTGAACGAATATCTCCCGCTGTACGCCTTTATCAATACCCACTCAACCATGGACGTCAGCGCCAATGATATGCGTATGGCGCTGTGGTTCTTTGAATATTCACTCGGCGTGGCGGAAGACATTGCGACCCGCATTCAGCAATACACGAATGAATATCTCGATAACATTACGCCACCGTTTACCCGAGCGCTCTTCACCTACGTGAAAGAGGGGAAATATACCTTCTGTACGCCGGGCCATATGGCGGGGACGGCCTACCAAAAAAGCCCGGTGGGCTGCCTGTTCTATGATTTCTTTGGTGGCAATACGCTGAAAGCGGACGTGTCCATTTCAGTCACCGAACTAGGCTCGTTGCTGGATCATACCGGCCCGCATCTGGAAGCTGAAGAGTATATCGCCCGCACCTTTGGGGCCGAGCAGAGCTATATGGTGACCAACGGCACCTCGACCTCGAATAAAATCGTCGGAATGTACGCTGCGCCTGCGGGCAGCACCCTGCTGATTGACCGTAACTGTCATAAGTCGCTGGCGCACCTGCTGATGATGAGCGACATCGTACCGCTCTGGCTTTCACCCACGCGTAACGCGCTCGGTATTCTTGGTGGTATTCCGCGCCGGGAGTTCATGCATGAAGCCATTGAAAGCAAGGTCGCGGCAGTGCCTGGCGCAAGCTGGCCTGTCCATGCGGTGATCACCAACTCGACCTATGACGGTCTGCTGTACAACACGAACTGGATCAAAAAGACGCTGGACGTGCCGTCGATCCACTTCGATTCCGCATGGGTACCGTACACCAATTTCCACCCGATTTACGCGGGTAAGAGCGGCATGAGCGGTGAGCGCGTGCCGGGTAAAGTGTTCTTCGAAACGCAGTCGACGCACAAAATGCTGGCGGCGTTTTCCCAGGCTTCGCTGATTCACATCAAAGGCGAGTACGACGAAGAGACCTTTAACGAAGCCTTTATGATGCATACCACCACCTCACCGAGCTATCCGCTGGTGGCGTCTATCGAAACGGCCGCGGCGATGCTGCGCGGCAATCCGGGCAAACGTCTCATCAACCGTTCGGTGGAGCGCGCGCTGCATTTCCGCAAAGAGGTTCAGCGGCTGAAAGAGGAAGCCGACGGCTGGTTCTTTGATATCTGGCAGCCGGAAGAGATTGATGAGGCGGAGTGCTGGCCCGTCTCGCCCGGCGAAGACTGGCATGGTTTCCGGGATGCCGATAGCGACCATATGTTCCTCGACCCAGTAAAAGTGACGATCCTGACGCCGGGTATGGATGAGCAGGGCAAGATGAGCGAGGAAGGGATCCCGGCCGCGCTGGTCGCGAAATTCCTTGATGAACGTGGCGTGGTGGTGGAGAAGACCGGGCCCTATAACCTGCTGTTCCTCTTCAGTATTGGTATTGATAAAACCCGGGCGATGGGGCTGTTGCGCGGGCTGATGGAGTTCAAGCGCGCCTACGATCTCAACCTGCGGGTGAAGAACATGCTGCCGGATCTCTATGCGGAAGATCCCGACTTCTACCGTAATATGCGCATTCAGGATCTGGCCCAGGGGATCCACAGGCTGATCCGTCAGCACGATCTGCCGCGTCTGATGCTTCAGGCGTTTGATGTGTTGCCGGAGATGAAGTTTGCCCCGCACAAGGCGTGGCAGCGCCAGGTTAGGGGGGAGGTCGAAACCGTCGAGCTGGAAAATCTGGTTGGACGCGTATCGGCCAATATGATCCTGCCTTACCCGCCGGGCGTACCGCTCCTGATGCCAGGAGAGATGATTACCGAGGAGAGCCGGGCGGTGCTCGATTTCCTGCTAATGCTCTGTTCGGTAGGGCGTCACTACCCCGGTTTTGAGACGGATATCCACGGTGCGAAGCGCGACGAAAACGGCGTTTACTGGGTGCGAGTCCTAAAATAAGGGCGACCGCTTGCATGGTGCGGGTTTTCGGTTGTAACGTTCAGGCATCATAAAAAGGAGAAGCTATGCTGGGTTTAAAAGCTGTTCATCATATTGCGATCATTGCGACCGATTACGCGAAGAGTAAGGCCTTCTACTGCGACATTCTCGGTTTTACGCTGTTGAGCGAGGCCTACCGCGAGGAGCGCGACTCCTGGAAGGGCGATCTGGCGTTAAACGGACAGTATGTGATTGAACTGTTCTCTTTTCCTTTTCCGCCTGCGCGTCCGTCCCGTCCGGAAGCCTGCGGCCTGCGCCATCTCGCCTTCAGCGTCGATGACCTGGATAGCGCAGTAAAACATCTGGAAGCGCACGGCGTGACGTATGAAGCAATCCGCGTCGATCCGTTCACCGACAAGCGCTTTACCTTTTTCAACGACCCGGACGGCCTGCCGCTGGAGCTTTATCAGCAGTAATCTTCGTCCTGTGTGATAATGCCCGCTCAGTTCGGGCATTTTTTATGTGTAATTCCCTATGACCTTACCCGCTATCGTACACGCCGTTTCACCGTACCGCCAGCTGCTGGTGGGGTTTAGCGGTGGCCTGGATTCCACCGTTCTGCTCCATCGCCTTAAGCGCTGGCGCGACCAGGAGCCTGACGTCCAGCTGCGGGCGATACATATTCATCACGGATTAAGTCCTCACGCAGAGAAGTGGGTGGCGCACTGCGAAGCCTTGTGTGCGGCATGGGCGATCCCGCTCCTCGTCGAGCGCGTCACGCTGGTAGAGGAAGGGTTGGGCATCGAGGCGCAGGCGCGTAAAGCCCGCTATGCCGCGTTTGCCGGGGCATTACGTGCTGGAGAAGCGCTGGTTACGGCCCAGCATCTGGACGATCAGTGTGAAACCTTTCTGCTGGCGCTTAAGCGGGGAAGCGGACCGGCGGGGCTTTCTGCCATGCCGGCGCGTTCGGCATTTGCCGGCACAACGTTACTGCGTCCGCTGCTTGGCGAGACGCGCGCCTCGCTTGAAGCCTGGGCGCGAGAACATCAGCTGAGCTGGATTGAAGATGAGAGCAACCAGGATGACGGGTATGATCGTAACTTTCTGCGTCTGCGCGTCCTCCCGCTATTGAGCGAGCGCTGGCCGCATTTCGCCGACGCGACGGCAAGAAGCGCTATGCTGTGTGCCGAACAGGAAACGCTGCTGGACGAGCTATTGAGTGACGAGCTGACTGAACTGATTTCTAAAGACGGGGCGCTGGCGATTGCACCGCTGACAGCGATGAGCCCGGTACGTCGCGCCGCGCTGCTACGACGCTGGCTGGCCTCTCATTACGCTGCGATGCCGTCGCGGGCGATGCTGAGCCGTATCTGGGACGAGGTTGCCCTGGCGCGGGACGATGCTTCCCCGCGCGTCCACCTGAACGGTTTTGACGTAAGACGCTATAAAGGGGAACTCTGGTGGGTAAAATCAACGCCCTGCCTGACCGATGTGGTGCTCGACTGGCTTTCTCCTGAGCTTCCGCTGATATTGCCCGCTGAGGCAGGACGTGTCTCCCTCATACCGTCTGGTCATGTGCGGCTGCCGAAGCCCGGTGAACCGGTAACGGTACGCTTTAAGGCTGGCGGCATGCTGCATATTGTCGGGCGCAACGGGGGACGCAAGCTGAAGAAAATCTGGCAGGAGTGCAACGTACCGCCGTGGCTGCGCGACTCCACGCCGCTGCTGTTCTATGGTGAAACGTTGATTGCTGCGGCAGGGGTTTTCATCACGGAAGCGGGATGGGCGGAAGACGGGGTCAGGTTTGAGTGGCAGAAAGCGTAACGGGCAGCCTGGCTGCCCGTTAGTGTCATCAGGATTCGCTCACCACGACGGTGCCGATTTGCGGGTGGCTGAAGCTGGCTATTTTATCCAGACGCAGCTCACGCGTCGCACCGGCATCTTCCACTATCAGGTATTCCACGTTCTTACGTGAAACCAGATCGTTGGCTTTCGCCTTCAACACTTCGCCATCTTTTAGCTCCAGCGTCAGTAATAAATGATGCTGGCAGGCGAGTTCGAGGTTGTCATAGTCATCACAATTGATGGGTTGATAAGTATCATTCATCGACATAATCGCTCACCAGTAAATTCGCCGCAGCATACGCTGCTTTTTCCCTGACCGACTCTGAAAGGCTCTCATCAGAGGCCACTTCATTAAGCACTTTCAATACACAGCCCAACGCGTCCGGGACATACCCCAGATCTCCGCTGGCGATTTCCGCATACCGTTTGCGAATTAACTCACAATAATTATTCACATCCCCTCCCGCCAGCGCACTGACTTACTGTGAGATATCATTAAGCCTACGAAGATAAACTCGGTTTAGCAAGGTGACTATACCATACTCATTTAAGCAATATCAGCGCCTTGATAGCGGTGTATTTATTACCCCGTAACAGCCTTTTGCCGCGGTTTTCGCTACAATGTGCGCCTGATTCGAATGGAGTTCTCTCATGGCGCTGAAAGCGACAATCTATAAAGCAGTGGTCAATGTGGCCGATCTTGATCGCAACCAGTTCCTGGACGCCTCGCTGACGCTGGCACGCCACCCCTCCGAAACCCAGGAGCGCATGATGCTGCGCCTGCTGGCGTGGATTAAATACGCTGACGAGCGTCTGCAGTTTACCCGTGGGTTAAGCGCAGAAGACGAGCCTGAAGCCTGGCTGCGCAACGATCATCTGGGTATCGATTTGTGGATCGAACTCGGACTGCCGGACGAGCGCAGAATGAAGAAGGCCTGCACCCAGTCCGCTGAAGTGGCCTTATTCGCGTATAATCAGCGTGCTGCAGAGATTTGGTGGCAGCAAAACAAGAGCAAGTGCGGACAGTTTAAAAATCTCACCGTCTGGTATCTGGATGATGAGCAACTGGCGCAGCTGAGCGACTTTGCCAGCCGGACCATGGTGTTGCAGGCGACGATTCAGGACGGTGCAATCTGGCTTTCTGATTCTCAGAATAATCTGGAAATTCATTTAACGGCGTGGCAACCGGCCTCATGATCGTCTTGTCCCGAAACGTCAGCATTCCGGACAACGAGCTGGAGATCACCGCCATCCGTGCTCAGGGGGCCGGTGGGCAGCACGTCAACAAGGCCTCAACGGCTATCCATTTGCGTTTTGACATTCGGGCCTCAAGCCTGCCAGAGTATTATAAAGAAAGTCTGCTTGCTGCCAGCCATCACCTCATCACCAGCGATGGCGTGATGGTGATCAAAGCCCAGGAATACCGCAGCCAGGAGCTCAACCGGGAAGCGGCCATCGCCAGGCTGGTGGCGGTCATCAAAGAATTAACGGCAGTACAAAAAAGCCGCCGGGCAACGCGGCCAACCCGCGCATCGAAAGAGCGTCGGCTGTCCTCGAAGGCCCAAAAATCCACAGTGAAAGCATTACGCGGTAAAGTTCGTCGCCCGACAGAGTGACGAAAGGGAACACAAATTTCATAAGGAATTCATTGTGAAAAAAGCATTATGGTCAGCGCTGGCAGTGAGTACGCTGTTTGCGCTTTTCGGGTGTAATAACCGTTCAGAAACGCAGGTTTTGCAACCCACGCAAACGGAAGAATTAAAACCAATGCAGCAGAGCTGGCGCGGCGTATTGCCTTGCGCGGACTGTGAAGGCATTGAAACGTCCCTGTTCCTGCAAAAAGACGGCACCTGGGTGATGAATCAGCGATATCAGGGCGGGAAAGAGCCTTCTTCATTTGCAACCTATGGAACATGGGCGCGTACAGCGGAGAAGCTTGTCCTCACCGATACCTCCGGCGAGAAAACCTGGTTCCGCCCTAAAGGTGACAGCATGGAGATGCTCGACCGCGAAGGTAATCCTATTGAATCCCAGTTCAACTACACGCTGGCGCCGGTGAAAGCGGCTCTGCCCGCGACGCCGATGGCAATGCGTGGGATGTACTTCTATATGGCAGATGCGGCGATCTTTACCGACTGCGCAACTGGCAAGAAGGTCAGCGTGGCAAACAACGCCCAGCTTGAGCGCGATTACGCTGTCGCGCGCGGCAATGACAGCAAGCCGATATTGCTGACGGTGGACGGTCACTTTACGCTGGAGCCAAACCCGGATAGCGGAGAGATGGTGAAAACGCTGGTGGCGGACAAAGACGCGAAATTTATTGCGGGCAAAGATTGTAACAGCAAATAAGCTGACGTAGCGCCATTAAAAAACCCCGCCTGAGCGGGGTTTTTTGTTTAGCCTTTGATGGCTTTCACCAGGTAATCAAGAATGTCGCCGGTCTTGATCATCTGTTTTTCGCCGCTGCGACGGTATTTGTATTCAATCTCGTCGCTGTCGAGGTTACGGTCGCCGATCACGACGGTGTGTGGGATACCGATCAGTTCCATATCGGCAAACATCACGCCCGGACGCTCTTTACGGTCATCCATCAGCACTTCGATACCCTGCGCACGCAGCTCGGCATACAGCTTCTCGGCCAGCTCCTGTACGCGGTAAGACTTGTGCATGTTCATTGGCAGAATAGCGACCTGGAACGGTGCGATGTTGTCCGGCCAGACGATGCCGCGCTCGTCGTAGTTCTGCTCAATCGCCGCAGCTACCACGCGCGTCACCCCGATACCGTAGCAACCCATGGTCAGGATCTGGTTACGGCCATCTTCACCCTGAACGGCGGCGTTCAGCGCGCGCGAGTATTTATCGCCCAGCTGGAAGATGTGACCCACTTCGATACCGCGCTTGATCATCAGGGTACCCTGACCGTCCGGGCTTGGGTCGCCTGCGACCACGTTACGGATGTCAGCCACTTCCGGCGTCGCCACGTCGCGATCCCAGTTGATGCCGAAGTAGTGTTTACCGTCGATGTTCGCACCAGCGGAGAAGTCGCTCATCGCGGCTACCGTGCGGTCAATAACAACAGGAACCGGCATATTCACCGGACCGAGAGAACCTGGCCCAGCATTGACCACGGCGCGGATTTCCGCTTCCGTGGCGAACGTCAGCGGGCTGGCGACCTGCGGCAGCTTCTCGGCTTTCACTTCGTTCAGCTCGTGATCGCCACGCACCAGCAGGGCAACCAGCGGGTAAGCGCTCCCTTCGGTGGATTTCACCAGCAGGGTCTTAACGGTTTTTTCGATCGGCAGATTGAACTGCTCAACCAGCTCGGCAATGGTTTTCGCGTTTGGCGTATCAACCAGCGTCATCTCTTGCGTTGCCGCAGCACGCGGTTCTTTTGGTGCCAGCGCTTCTGCAAATTCGATGTTCGCGGCGTAATCAGAGGAGTCAGAGAAGATCACATCGTCTTCACCGCTCTGCGCCAGAACCTGGAACTCATGGGATGCGCTACCGCCGATGGAGCCGGTATCAGCCTGCACAGCGCGGAAATCCAGACCCATGCGGGAGAATATTTTGCTGTATGCCGCGTACATTGCGTCGTACGTCTCTTGCAGGGATTCCTGAGAGGTATGGAAAGAGTAGGCATCTTTCATCAGGAATTCGCGAGAGCGCATGACGCCGAAACGTGGGCGAACTTCGTCACGGAACTTGGTCTGGATCTGGAAGAAGTTCAGCGGCAGCTGTTTGTAAGAGCTCAGCTCATTACGAATCAGGTCGGTAATGACTTCTTCATGCGTTGGGCCGAGAACGAACGGACGCTCGCCGCGATCGACGAAGCGCAGCAGTTCAGGGCCATATTGTTCCCAACGGCCACTCTCCTGCCACAGGTCAGCGGGCTGAACCACAGGCATGGACACCTCGATAGCACCGGCGTTGTTCATCTCTTCACGCACGATGTTTTCGACTTTTTTCAGGACGCGCACGCCGGTCGGCAGCCAGGTGTATAACCCGGAGGCCAGCTTGCGGATCATCCCGGCGCGCAGCATCAGCTGATGGCTGATCACTTCGGCGTCGGCAGGCGTCTCCTTCAGAGTGGAGAGCAGATATTGGCTAGTACGCATGTTGTTACGGTTCCATTTCGACGATTGGAACAGGCTGAAACACCAGCCTGACACAAAAAAAGTGGTTTAGTTTACCAGTGTGGCAAAGATGCCAAAAGAGAGGAGAACAAAATTACCTGGGTTCCAGGGCAAACACTTCAAAACCTGCCCCGGTGACGCGCCAGCGAACGTTAAAATCCAGCAGCCAGACGGCGTACGTTTTTCCCGCTTCCTCTTCTTTACGGTAGGCCGGACGTGGGTCCTGTGCCAGCACTTCGGTGATGAAATCCCGTAAGCGAGGATAGCGTTTCTCCAGTTGACCGAGCTGCGAGGCGAGCTCAGGGGTAAAATACACCGGCATATCCGCCTGTGGTGCGTCCTGGGCATAGCTTGCACGCGCGTCCGGAAGGGCTTCGGCGAAGGGTAAATAGGGTTTGATGTCGATCACCGGCGTGCCGTCGACCAGGTCCAGGCTACCTAACTCAAGTATCACCTGATCTTTCTGGCAGCGTATGCCTTTCAGTTCAACCAGCGACATGCCAACCGGGTTTGGACGAAAGGTCGAGCGCGTCGCAAACACCCCCATTCTCGCATTTCCGCCAAGACGAGGAGGACGCACGGTAGGACGCCAGCCGCCTTCCATCGTCTGGTGAAACACGAACACCACCCACAGATGGCTGAACGCCTCAAGCCCGCGTACCGCATCGGCCTGATTATAAGGCGCAATCAGGTGAAGCTCACCGCGTCCGCTGGTGACAAGACCGGGCTGGCGGGGGACGGCGAACTTCTCTTTATAAGGAGAGTGGATAACGCCTATCTGCTCGAACTGAAATGCACTCATTTCGCCGTAATGTTCAGCGCAGAACCGATGCACACCGCCTGACGGTAGCAGCCCGGCGTGCCGCTGGTGACTTCACAGCTGTGCAGCAGGACCGCGTTAGCTTTCATTTTTGCGGCATTAATCTGCATACGTTTACGCGCAGTCGGAATATTCGGTGGTGAGTCCTGATTGGTCGCCTGACAGGATTCGCCGCTCACTTCGCCCAGTTCACGGAACGGTTTACCGACGAGTTCGTCCGCTTTCGTGATAATGCGAACCGGCGCAGGGCGAACCACTTTCGGTTTCGCAGGCTCGGTCTTTGGCGGGGTTGCCGTGCTTTGAACAGGTTCAACGGGAGATCTGCTTAGCATAGAACAGCCGCTCAGCATGAGTGCTAAAAGACAGATCGGTAAAGCACGCATAATATTTCCTCAATGGATAATCAAAACGTCAGATATTGAATCAGTTGACTGCACAAATGACAAGACGGGCATAAGCCCGTCCTGATGATATTACACTGAGGTGAGATTACCAGCCTTTAACAGCGCCGCCGTTAAACACTTTGTTGGCTTCCTGGTAAACTTCGTCTGACTGATAGGCCTGAACGAATTTCTTCACGTTTTCCGCGTCCTTGTTGTCTTCGCGAGTCACGATCAGGTTAACGTATGGGGAGTCTTTATCTTCAACGAAGATACCGTCTTTGGCTGGCGTCAGGCCAATCTGGCTGGCGTACGTGGTGTTGATAACGGCCAGAGCAATCTGCGCATCGTCCAGAGAACGTGGCAGCTGCGGTGCTTCCAGTTCAACGATTTTCAGATTTTTCGGGTTCTCGGTGACGTCCAGAACGGTTGGCAGCAGGCCAACACCGTCTTTCAGTTTGATCAGGCCCACTTTCTGCAGCAGCAGCAGGGAACGACCAAGGTTAGTTGGGTCGTTAGGCACGGCAACCTGAGAGCCCGGCTGCAGTTCGTCCAGTGATTTAATTTTCTTAGAGTAACCGGCAATCGGATAAACGAAGGTGTTACCGACACCCACCAGTTTATAACCACGATCTTTGATCTGCTGGTCCAGGTATGGCTTATGCTGGAAGGCGTTGGCGTCGATATCGCCTTTGCTCAGCGCTTCGTTCGGCAGAACGTAATCGTTGAAGGTCACCAGCTCCACGTCCAGGCCATACTTCTCTTTTGCCACTTTCTGAGCAACTTCCGCAACCTGCTGTTCTGCACCTACGATAACGCCCACTTTAATGTGGTTTGGATCCTTTTCGTCCTGACCGCAACCCACCAGTGCCAGAGAGCCGATCAGCGCGCCTACTGCTGCGAAGGTCTTTAATTTAAACGCCATGTTTTATCCTTAACTCGTAGAGTTTGTGTTGTGTGTAACGTTATTTATGCGTAACAGCCCGGACGATGCGATCGCCAGAGAACTGGATTAAGTAAACCAGAACAACCAGCAATACCAGAACGGTATTCATCACGGTCGCGTTATATCCAATATAGCCGTACTGGTAACCAATCTGACCTAAACCGCCCGCGCCTACGGCACCGCCCATCGCCGAATAACCGACCAGGGTGATAAGCGTAATGGTTGCCGCATTCACCAGCCCTGGCAGTGCCTCCGGCAGCAGAACCTTGCGGACGATCTGCATCGGCGTGGCACCCATCGCACGGGAAGCTTCGATCAAACCGGTTGGGATTTCCAGCAGGGCGTTTTCCACCATACGGGCGATAAACGGCGCAGCGCCAACGGTCAGCGGAACGATCGCCGCCTGCAGACCGATAGACGTTCCGACGATCACGCGGGTAAACGGAATCATCCACACCAGTAAAATAATGAACGGGATAGAACGGAAGATGTTCACCAGCGCAGAGAGCGTACGGTACAGCTTCGCGTTCTCAATGATTTGACCCGGACGCGTCACGTACAGCAACACGCCGACCGGCAGGCCAATCACAAAACCAAAGAAGCCAGAGACAAAGGTCATTGCCAGCGTTTCCCAAACGCCGCGAACCAGCAGCCACATCATCGGCTCAGACATAACCCAGTACCTCTACTTTTACGTGATGTTCTTGCAGCCAGGCAATGGCTGCCTGGGTTTCTTCTTGTGTGCCGTGCATTTCTGTCAGCATGATGCCGAACTTGACGCCACCGGCGTAATCCATCTGCGCGCTGATGATGTTGTTGTTCACGTTAAAGCGACGTGCGGTTTCGGAAAGCAGGGGAGCATCAACGGACTGACCGGTGAACTCCATGCGCAGCATCGGGACGCTGTCAGCAGCGGGTTCGGTTTTCAAACGCTCCAGATAGTCTTCCGGAATATCCAGATGCAGCGTGGACTGGATGAACTGCTGCGCCAGCGGGGTTTTCGGATGCGAGAACACTTCACTTACCGTGTCCTGCTCGATCAGTTCACCGTTGCTGATGACCGCCACGCAGTCACAGATGCGTTTCACTACGTCCATCTCGTGCGTAATAAGAAGGATCGTCAGGCCCAGGCGACGATTAATGTCCTTCAGCAGTTCCAGAATCGAACGCGTGGTTGCCGGATCCAGTGCGCTGGTGGCTTCATCGCACAGCAGTACCTTAGGATTGCTTGCCAGCGCGCGGGCAATGGCCACACGTTGTTTTTGCCCACCGGACAGATTTGCCGGGTAGCTATCATGTTTGTCGCCCAGACCCACGAGGTCGAGCAGCTCGGTGACGCGACGCTTCACTTCTTCTTTCGGCGTGTTATCCAGCTCAAGCGGTAAGGCAACGTTGCCGAACACGGTGCGGGAGGCCAGCAGGTTAAAGTGCTGGAAAATCATGCCAATCTGACGACGCGCTTTGGTGAGTTCTTTCTCTGAAAGGGCGGTAAGTTCCTGGCCGCCAACTTCTACGCTGCCCTGGGTTGGGCGCTCAAGCAGGTTAACACAACGGATCAGCGTGCTTTTACCTGCACCCGATGCGCCAATGACGCCATAAATTTGACCAGCAGGAACATGCAGGCTGACGTTGTTCAGCGCCTGAATGGTTCGGTTCCCCTGCTGGAACACTTTGGTGATATTGGAAAGTTTAATCATTAGATTATTTTTATCGTATGTAAGTTAGCCGTGGCATTTTCTTCTGCCAGATACGGGTGATGACCGTAAACAAAACGGATGTTAAGGCATCCAGACGTCTAAATCAATCCAACTCTGTACGATGAGCACTTTATTGCGCTGCGATTCATGAGATACTAGTCGAACATGCCTTTTTCAGGAGCAAACCGGTGGCAAAATCAGTACCCGCAATTTTCCTCGATCGTGACGGCACTATTAATGTGGATCACGGTTATGTCCATGAGATTGATGAGTTCGAGTTTATCGAGGGCGTAATAGATGCCATGCGCCAGCTGAAAGAGATGGGCTATGTGCTGGTGGTGGTGACGAACCAGTCCGGTATTGCACGCGGTAAATTTACCGAAGCGCAGTTTGAGACGCTGACGGAATGGATGGACTGGTCACTGGCCGACCGCGGTGTGGATCTCGATGGCATCTACTATTGTCCGCATCATCCACAGGGAACCGTAGAAGAATATCGTCAGACCTGTGATTGCCGTAAGCCGCATCCGGGAATGTTCATCTCTGCGCAGGAGTTCCTGCACATTGATATGGCGGCTTCTTATATGGTGGGCGATAAACTGGAAGATATGCAGGCAGCTGCAGCAGCAGGTGTAGGGACCAAAATATTAGTGCGCACCGGCAAGCCTGTGACGCCAGAAGCTGAGAATGCGGCGGATTGGGTAATTAATAGTCTGGCCGAGCTGCCAAAAGAGATTAAAAAGCACCAAAAATAGCCTTTCTGGTGAAAAGATGAGCGGTTGAAATAAAAATGCATTTTTCCGCTTGTCATTCCTCGGCGGCCCCCTATAATGCGCCTCCATCGACACGGCGGATGTGAATCACTTCACACAACAAGCAGTTCGGTTGAAGAGAAAAAATCCTGAAATAACGGGTTGACTCTGAAAGAGGAAAGCGTAATATACGCCACCTCGCAACGGTGAGCGAAAGCCGCGTTGCACTGCTCTTTAACAATTTATCAGACAATCTGTGTGGGCACTCAAAGTGACATGGATTCTTAACGTCCTCGGACGAAAAATGAATACCAAGTCTCTGAGTGAACATACGTAATTCATTACGAAGTTTAATTCACGAGCATCAAACTTAAATTGAAGAGTTTGATCATGGCTCAGATTGAACGCTGGCGGCAGGCCTAACACATGCAAGTCGAGCGGCAGCGGAAAGTAGCTTGCTACTTTGCCGGCGAGCGGCGGACGGGTGAGTAATGTCTGGGAAACTGCCTGATGGAGGGGGATAACTACTGGAAACGGTAGCTAATACCGCATAACGTCGCAAGACCAAAGAGGGGGACCTTCGGGCCTCTTGCCATCAGATGTGCCCAGATGGGATTAGCTAGTAGGTGGGGTAATGGCTCACCTAGGCGACGATCCCTAGCTGGTCTGAGAGGATGACCAGCCACACTGGAACTGAGACACGGTCCAGACTCCTACGGGAGGCAGCAGTGGGGAATATTGCACAATGGGCGCAAGCCTGATGCAGCCATGCCGCGTGTATGAAGAAGGCCTTCGGGTTGTAAAGTACTTTCAGCGGGGAGGAAGGTGTTGAGGTTAATAACCTCAGCAATTGACGTTACCCGCAGAAGAAGCACCGGCTAACTCCGTGCCAGCAGCCGCGGTAATACGGAGGGTGCAAGCGTTAATCGGAATTACTGGGCGTAAAGCGCACGCAGGCGGTCTGTCAAGTCGGATGTGAAATCCCCGGGCTCAACCTGGGAACTGCATTCGAAACTGGCAGGCTAGAGTCTTGTAGAGGGGGGTAGAATTCCAGGTGTAGCGGTGAAATGCGTAGAGATCTGGAGGAATACCGGTGGCGAAGGCGGCCCCCTGGACAAAGACTGACGCTCAGGTGCGAAAGCGTGGGGAGCAAACAGGATTAGATACCCTGGTAGTCCACGCCGTAAACGATGTCGACTTGGAGGTTGTGCCCTTGAGGCGTGGCTTCCGGAGCTAACGCGTTAAGTCGACCGCCTGGGGAGTACGGCCGCAAGGTTAAAACTCAAATGAATTGACGGGGGCCCGCACAAGCGGTGGAGCATGTGGTTTAATTCGATGCAACGCGAAGAACCTTACCTACTCTTGACATCCAGAGAACTTAGCAGAGATGCTTTGGTGCCTTCGGGAACTCTGAGACAGGTGCTGCATGGCTGTCGTCAGCTCGTGTTGTGAAATGTTGGGTTAAGTCCCGCAACGAGCGCAACCCTTATCCTTTGTTGCCAGCGGTCCGGCCGGGAACTCAAAGGAGACTGCCAGTGATAAACTGGAGGAAGGTGGGGATGACGTCAAGTCATCATGGCCCTTACGAGTAGGGCTACACACGTGCTACAATGGCGCATACAAAGAGAAGCGACCTCGCGAGAGCAAGCGGACCTCATAAAGTGCGTCGTAGTCCGGATTGGAGTCTGCAACTCGACTCCATGAAGTCGGAATCGCTAGTAATCGTAGATCAGAATGCTACGGTGAATACGTTCCCGGGCCTTGTACACACCGCCCGTCACACCATGGGAGTGGGTTGCAAAAGAAGTAGGTAGCTTAACCTTCGGGAGGGCGCTTACCACTTTGTGATTCATGACTGGGGTGAAGTCGTAACAAGGTAACCGTAGGGGAACCTGCGGTTGGATCACCTCCTTACCTTAAAGAACCTGCCTTTGTAGTGCTCACACAGATTGTCTGATGAAAAACAGCAGTAAAAATCTCTGCAGGCTTGTAGCTCAGGTGGTTAGAGCGCACCCCTGATAAGGGTGAGGTCGGTGGTTCAAGTCCACTCAGGCCTACCAAACTCCTTTTAAAGGATGAGCGGTACAGAGATTGCAAAACGATGGGGCTATAGCTCAGCTGGGAGAGCGCCTGCTTTGCACGCAGGAGGTCTGCGGTTCGATCCCGCATAGCTCCACCATCTTTTACTGCGAACCCAAGAAAACTTCAGAGTGAACCTGGAAAGGTGCACTGCGAAGTTTTGCTCTTTAAAAATCTGGATCAAGCTGAAAATTGAAACGACACATCTTAATGGTGTGTTCGAGTCTCTCAAATTTTCGCAATCAGAAGTGAAACATCTTCGGGTTGTGAGGTTAAGCGACTAAGCGTACACGGTGGATGCCCTGGCAGTCAGAGGCGATGAAGGACGTGCTAATCTGCGAAAAGCGCCGGCGAGGTGATATGAACCTTTGACCCGGCGATGTCCGAATGGGGAAACCCAGTGCAATTCGTTGCACTATCGTTAACTGAATACATAGGTTAACGAGGCGAACCGGGGGAACTGAAACATCTAAGTACCCCGAGGAAAAGAAATCAACCGAGATTCCCCCAGTAGCGGCGAGCGAACGGGGAGCAGCCCAGAGTCTGAATCAGCTTGTGTGTTAGTGGAAGCGTCTGGAAAGTCGCACGGTACAGGGTGACAGTCCCGTACACGAAAGCACACAGGTTGTGAACTCGAAGAGTAGGGCGGGACACGTGGTATCCTGTCTGAATATGGGGGGACCATCCTCCAAGGCTAAATACTCCTGACTGACCGATAGTGAACCAGTACCGTGAGGGAAAGGCGAAAAGAACCCCGGCGAGGGGAGTGAAATAGAACCTGAAACCGTGTACGTACAAGCAGTGGGAGCACCTTCGTGGTGTGACTGCGTACCTTTTGTATAATGGG
This sequence comes from Enterobacter sp. BNK-13, assembly GCF_048685015.1. Classification (NCBI taxonomy): domain Bacteria; kingdom Pseudomonadati; phylum Pseudomonadota; class Gammaproteobacteria; order Enterobacterales; family Enterobacteriaceae; genus Enterobacter; species Enterobacter sp. BNK-13. The sequence continues at coordinate 509,752 of NZ_JBLQTP010000001.1, forward strand.
TCAGCGACTTATATTCTGTAGCAAGGTTAACCGTATAGGGGAGCCGAAGGGAAACCGAGTCTTAACTGGGCGTTAAGTTGCAGGGTATAGACCCGAAACCCGGTGATCTAGCCATGGGCAGGTTGAAGGTTGGGTAACACTAACTGGAGGACCGAACCGACTAATGTTGAAAAATTAGCGGATGACTTGTGGCTGGGGGTGAAAGGCCAATCAAACCGGGAGATAGCTGGTTCTCCCCGAAAGCTATTTAGGTAGCGCCTCGTGAACTCATCTTCGGGGGTAGAGCACTGTTTCGGCTAGGGGGCCATCCCGGCTTACCAACCCGATGCAAACTACGAATACCGAAGAATGTTATCACGGGAGACACACGGCGGGTGCTAACGTCCGTCGTGAAGAGGGAAACAACCCAGACCGCCAGCTAAGGTCCCAAAGTCATGGTTAAGTGGGAAACGATGTGGGAAGGCACAGACAGCCAGGATGTTGGCTTAGAAGCAGCCATCATTTAAAGAAAGCGTAATAGCTCACTGGTCGAGTCGGCCTGCGCGGAAGATGTAACGGGGCTAAACCATGCACCGAAGCTGCGGCAGCGACACTATGTGTTGTTGGGTAGGGGAGCGTTCTGTAAGCCGTTGAAGGTGTGCTGTGAGGCATGCTGGAGGTATCAGAAGTGCGAATGCTGACATAAGTAACGATAAAGCGGGTGAAAAGCCCGCTCGCCGGAAGACCAAGGGTTCCTGTCCAACGTTAATCGGGGCAGGGTGAGTCGACCCCTAAGGCGAGGCCGAAAGGCGTAGTCGATGGGAAACAGGTTAATATTCCTGTACTTGGTGTTACTGCGAAGGGGGGACGGAGAAGGCTATGTTAGCCGGGCGACGGTTGTCCCGGTTTAAGCATGTAGGCGGAGGTTCCAGGTAAATCCGGTACCTTTTAACGCTGAGGTGTGATGACGAGGCACTACGGTGCTGAAGTAACAAATGCCCTGCTTCCAGGAAAAGCCTCTAAGCATCAGGTAACACGAAATCGTACCCCAAACCGACACAGGTGGTCAGGTAGAGAATACCAAGGCGCTTGAGAGAACTCGGGTGAAGGAACTAGGCAAAATGGTGCCGTAACTTCGGGAGAAGGCACGCTGATATGTAGGTGAAGCCCCTGCGGGTGGAGCTGAAATCAGTCGAAGATACCAGCTGGCTGCAACTGTTTATTAAAAACACAGCACTGTGCAAACACGAAAGTGGACGTATACGGTGTGACGCCTGCCCGGTGCCGGAAGGTTAATTGATGGGGTTAGCGGCAACGCGAAGCTCTTGATCGAAGCCCCGGTAAACGGCGGCCGTAACTATAACGGTCCTAAGGTAGCGAAATTCCTTGTCGGGTAAGTTCCGACCTGCACGAATGGCGTAATGATGGCCAGGCTGTCTCCACCCGAGACTCAGTGAAATTGAACTCGCTGTGAAGATGCAGTGTACCCGCGGCAAGACGGAAAGACCCCGTGAACCTTTACTATAGCTTGACACTGAACACTGGTCCTTGATGTGTAGGATAGGTGGGAGGCTTTGAAGTGTGGACGCCAGTCTGCGTGGAGCCGTCCTTGAAATACCACCCTTTAATGGCTGGTGTTCTAACGTAGACCCGTAATCCGGGTTGCGGACAGTGTCTGGTGGGTAGTTTGACTGGGGCGGTCTCCTCCCAAAGAGTAACGGAGGAGCACGAAGGTTAGCTAATCCTGGTCGGACATCAGGAGGTTAGTGCAATGGCATAAGCTAGCTTGACTGCGAGAGTGACGGCTCGAGCAGGTGCGAAAGCAGGTCATAGTGATCCGGTGGTTCTGAATGGAAGGGCCATCGCTCAACGGATAAAAGGTACTCCGGGGATAACAGGCTGATACCGCCCAAGAGTTCATATCGACGGCGGTGTTTGGCACCTCGATGTCGGCTCATCACATCCTGGGGCTGAAGTAGGTCCCAAGGGTATGGCTGTTCGCCATTTAAAGTGGTACGCGAGCTGGGTTTAGAACGTCGTGAGACAGTTCGGTCCCTATCTGCCGTGGGCGCTGGAGAATTGAGGGGGGCTGCTCCTAGTACGAGAGGACCGGAGTGGACGCATCACTGGTGTTCGGGTTGTCATGCCAATGGCACTGCCCGGTAGCTAAATGCGGAAAAGATAAGTGCTGAAAGCATCTAAGCACGAAACTTGCCCCGAGATGAGTTCTCCCTGAGACTTTAAGTCTCCTGAAGGAACGTTGAAGACGACGACGTTGATAGGTCGGGTGTGTAAGCGCAGCGATGCGTTGAGCTAACCGATACTAATGAACCGTGAGGCTTAACCTTACAACGCCGAAAATGTTTTGGCGAAGAGACAGAACAATCAAAATTCAGCCTTGATACAGATTAAACAGAATTTGCCTGGCGGCTTTAGCGCGGTGGTCCCACCTGACCCCATGCCGAACTCAGAAGTGAAACGCCGTAGCGCCGATGGTAGTGTGGGGTCTCCCCATGTGAGAGTAGGGAACTGCCAGGCATCAAATTAAGTAGTAAGCCGGTGCATTAATCCGGTGGTTACAAGCAGTCTTCGGTGGAGCGGTAGTTCAGTCGGTTAGAATACCTGCCTGTCACGCAGGGGGTCGCGGGTTCGAGTCCCGTCCGTTCCGCCACTTATTAAAAGCCCTGAGTTAGCGCTCAGGGCTTTTTTCTTATCTGACGTTTAATTATTGCGAAATCAGCAAAAATCCTCTGCGTTTTACGATCTTTTTCTCTATAACACCGCCAGCGATAATCATCCTCAGTTTACGAACATAACGATTGAGGAAAATTATGACTCTCCCTGCATTTGGTCTGGGCACATTCCGCCTGAAAGACGACGTTGTTATCGCATCAGTTAAAACCGCACTCGAACTGGGCTATCGCGCAGTTGATACGGCGCAGATCTATGAAAACGAAGCTGCCGTTGGACAAGCTCTCGAAGAGAGCGGTGTACCGCGTAATGAGCTGTTCATTACCACGAAAATCTGGATTGAGAATCTCAGCAAAGACAAGCTGATCCCAAGCCTGAAAGAAAGCCTGAAAAAACTGCGTACTGACTACGTCGATCTGACGCTGATCCACTGGCCATCACCAAACGATGCCGTCTCCGTGGAAGAATTCATGCAGGCGCTGCTGGAAGCGAAAAAGCAGGGCTTAACCCGCGAAATTGGGATCTCCAACTTCACGATCCCGCTGATGGAAAAAGCCATTGCGGCTGTAGGTGCAGAAAATATTGCGACCAACCAGATTGAACTGTCTCCTTACCTGCAGAACCGCAAAGTCGTGGACTGGGCAAAACAGCACGGGATCCACATCACCTCATACATGACGCTGGCCTATGGTAAGGCGCTGAAAGATGAAGTGATTACGCGTATCGCTGAGAAACATAGCGCGACTGCCGCGCAGGTCATTCTGGCATGGGCAATGGGTGAAGGTTATGCCGTGATCCCATCTTCAACTAAACGTGAAAACCTGGCGAGCAATCTGTTAGCAACGGATCTTCACCTGGATGCTGACGATAAAAAAGCGATCGCAGCCCTGGAGTGCAACGATCGCCTGGTCAGCCCGGAAGGCTTAGCTCCTCACTGGGATTAAGTTTGACCCACCCTCTGTAACCTGAACCCTCACACAGCTCCTCCGGGAGCTGTTTTTATATGTTCACTCAGAAAATCAATAAAGGCACGAATGCGCGTACTCACCGCTCTGTCACTGTAATACACCGCGCTAAAAGGCATTTCGACCGGCAGGCGTTTATCGGCCATCAATTCCACCAGTTCACCTCGCGCAATCTCCTTATCGATCATATAGTCTGACAGGCAGGCGATACCATTGCCTTCGAGGCACAGCTGTTTCAGTGTTTCCCCGCTGTTAGACGACAATCCGCTTGTAATTTCATGAAGTTGCCCATCATGGCAGGCGACAGGCCAGGTGTTCAGCGATACTGGCTCCGTAAAGCCCAGGCACAGATGCTGCTTCAGTTCTTCAACCGTCTCCGGTTTACCATGTTCAGCAATATACTGTGGCGACGCGATAATTTTTCGGTAGCTGGCAAACAGAGGGCGGGCACGCAAGCTTGAATCGGTCAGCGTTCCCGCCCGGATAGCCACATCTACCTTTCGCTCGATGAGGTTGATAAACGTCTCTGAGGAGACCAGAGAGAGCGTCATCTCCGGATAACGTTCGCGGAAAGGTTTAATCAGCGGCATCAGAAAGTGAAGCACAACCGGCGTGGCCGCATCAATGCGCAGTAACCCACGCGGCGTGCTGCGGGTTTCCATAATCTCGGTCTCCGCTGCGGCCATCTCCTGCAGTACCGACTGCACGCGGCGAAAATAACGCTCTCCTTCTTCCGTCAGGCTCAGCTGCCGCGTCGTTCGGTTGAGCAGGCTCACCCCAAGCTTCATCTCCAGCTTTTTTACCGAGCGGCTAATGGCTGAGTTAGCCTGTCCCAGCTGTTCGGCCGCGCGGCTAAAGCTGCCGCTTTCGACGACGGCGACAAAGATTGTCAGCTCTTCCGACGTTGCTTTCATTGTTGCACCACCCGCAAAATTCTATTGATATTTTGACCATTTTTGTTATTTAAGCACTGGCGCATACTGCCTGTCATCTTAATCCTGATGATACGGAGTATTTTATGCCACTGGCGCTTCTTGCCCTGACGATCAGTGCCTTTGCAATTGGCACGACCGAATTTGTTATCGTGGGACTGGTTCCCACCATTGCTAACCAGCTTGCGATCTCATTGCCCTCCGCCGGATTGCTGGTGTCCATCTATGCCCTGGGCGTTGCCGTCGGTGCACCCGTGCTGACGGCCCTGACCGGACGCTTTCCGCGTAAGCAGCTGTTAGTTGCATTAATGGTGCTGTTCACCGCCGGCAACGTGCTGGCCTGGCAGGCGCCGGACTACACCACGCTGGTCATCGCTCGTCTGTTGACCGGCCTTGCACACGGGGTGTTCTTCTCGATTGGTTCCACTATTGCAACCAGCCTGGTACCAAAAGAGAAAGCGGCCTCCGCCATTGCGATCATGTTCGGTGGGCTGACCGTTGCACTCGTCACGGGCGTACCATTGGGGACGTTTATCGGACAACACTTCGGCTGGCGTGAAACGTTCCTGGCCGTCTCCTTACTGGGCGTCATTGCCCTGGTGACCAGCCTGCTGCTGGTGCCGTCGAATATTCCTGGCCGGGCCAGCGCCAGCCTGAGCGATCAGCTGAAGGTGCTCACGCATCCGCGTTTGCTGATCATCTACGCGGTTACGGCGCTGGGCTATGGTGGCGTATTCACCGCCTTCACTTTCCTTGCACCGATGATGCAGGACCTGGCGGGCTTCTCCCCCAATGCCGTGAGCTGGATATTGCTGGGATACGGTATTTCCGTTGCGATAGGCAATATCTGGGGCGGCAAGCTTGCGGATAAGCATGGGGCGGTACCGGCGCTGAAATTCATCTTCGCCGCGCTGGTCGTTCTGTTGATGATTTTCCAGTTCACGGCTTCGATACAGTACGCCGCGCTGGTCACCGTGCTGGTCATGGGGATCTTCGCCTTTGGTAATGTACCCGGGCTTCAGGTCTACGTTGTACAGAAAGCCGAGCTTTATACGCCCAATGCGGTGGATGTGGCTTCCGGCCTGAATATTGCCGCTTTTAATATTGGTATCGCGCTGGGCTCCATCATTGGTGGGCAAACCGTTGAACACGTCGGATTAACCCAGACGCCATGGATTGGCGCGGTCATTGTCCTGGTCGCTTTCCTGTTGATTGGTCTGAGCGGACGTCTTGATAAACCCGCTCGCGTCGCGCTGGGTTAACATCAGTAAGCGCTTGCTTACAAAACTGGAAAGCGGTTTCTCAGAAATTGCGTTGAAAGTGTGACCTAAAGTCCCTATAACATTAGAACCAGTCCGTTTTCCGGACTGGTTCATGTTACAGAGGCTGTTTCCAAAAGTGCGAAAAAATACCTATGCCATGCGTTATGTAGCCGGAATGCCCGCGGAGAGGATCTTGCCTCCGGGGTCATTTGCGAGCATAAGCCAGGCATTACCCGCCGGCACGCCGTTAAGCAGCGATGAAAAAATCCGTGTACTGGTGTGGAATATCTTTAAGCAGCAGCGTGCGGAGTGGTTATCGGTCCTCAAGAATTTTGGCAAAGATGCCCATCTGGTTCTGCTCCAGGAGGCGCAAACCACCCCTGAGCTGGTGCGGTTTGCGACCACCAACTATCTTGCCGCCGACCAGGTACCCGCCTTTGTTTTGCCTCAGCATCCCTCGGGCGTGATGACGCTTTCAGCGGCACATCCCGTCTATTGTTGCCCACTGCGCGAACGAGAGCCTATTCTGCGCCTGGCGAAATCGGCGCTGGTGACGGTCTATCCGCTGCCAGATACCCGTATGCTGATGGTCGTGAATATCCACGCGGTGAACTTCAGCCTGGGCGTGGATGTGTACAGTAAGCAGTTACTTCCGATTGGCGATCAGATAGCGCATCACAGCGGGCCCATCATTATGGCCGGCGATTTCAATGCCTGGAGCCGTCCGCGCATGAATGCGCTGTACCGCTTTGCGCGCGAAATGTCGCTGCGTGAAGTTCGTTTTAGCGATGACCAGCGCAAAAAAGCCTTTGGTCGTCCTCTCGACTTTGTCTTCTATCGTGGGTTGAGCGTGCACGATGCCTCCGTGCTGGTGACGCGCGCCTCCGATCATAACCCTCTACTCGTCGAATTCAGTCCCGGCAAACCTGATAAATAATGGTGTGTCAGGTCTGCCGTGGGGCAGGCCTGTGCAGGTGCTGCCCTTTTATTTTTAACCCACAAAGGACAGTACGATGACAACAACACACTCCCATCATGACAACGTAGAAAAACAGTTTGGTTCGCAGGCAAATGCGTATCTGAGCAGCGCCGTACACGCTTCAGGCCGCGATCTGGTGCGTCTCGGTGAGCGCCTGTCGGCATTTCCGCAGGCGCACGTGCTGGATTTAGGCTGCGGGGCAGGGCATGCCAGCTTCACGGCTGCGCAGCAGGTGGCGGAGGTTACCGCATATGACTTATCCAGCCAGATGCTGGAGGTGGTTGCTGAAGCGGCGAAAGCGAAGGGGCTGGACAACATTGATACGCGTCAGGGCTATGCCGAATCCTTACCTTTTGATGATGCCGCGTTTGAGGTGGTGATCAGCCGTTATTCCGCGCACCACTGGCATGATGTTGGCCAGGCATTACGCGAAGTCAAACGCGTTCTGAAGCCGGGTGGCATCTTCATTATTATGGATGTGATGTCGCCTGGACACCCTGTGCGCAATATCTGGCTGCAAACGGTGGAAGCGCTGCGCGACACCTCGCATGTGCAAAACTACGCCAGCGGAGAGTGGTTATCGCTTATCACGGAAGCGGGACTGATTACACGCTCGTTAATCACAGACCGTTTGCCACTGGAGTTTAGCTCGTGGATAGCGCGTATGCGCACCCCGGAAGCATTAAGTCAGGCAATCAGGCTGTATCAGGAGAGTGCGTCCGCAGAGGTGAAGGCGTACTTTGAACTGCAGGACGACGGTTCATTTACCAGCGATACCATCATGGCGGAAGCGCAAAAAGCGGGATAAACAAAAAAGGCACCGAGGGGAATCGGTGCCTTTTTATCTTTCGGTCGTGTTATCAGGAGTCTGGCGTCGCGCTGTTCTTCACAAATAGCGTCAGCTGGTCGCCTGGTTTCAGATTGTCAGTATCATTGTTCCAGCGCATCACATCTTTGATGTTCACGCCGTGACGTTTTGCGATACTGGACAGCGAATCACCCTTACGCACGCGATAGGTAATGCTATCGCTGTTGTTGGCAAGACGCTGCGCGCTGCTACCTGCGCCAACCGTCAGATTCTGACCCACTTTCAAGCCCGATCCGCGCAGATTGTTCCACTGCTGGAGATCTTTTGCGCTCACGCCAAGACGTGATGCAATGCCTGAAAGCGTATCACCTGAACGAACCTTATAACTGCGGCTGTTGACGGGTGAGGCATCCGCGATCAGCGTTGACTGAACGGCAGCGATTTCACCCGAAGCTAAAGACTCACGTAACTGCTCAGCATGTTTCTGCGGAACCATTACATACTGCGGACCACTCGCCCCCAGGGTTGAGCCTTTAACGCCAGCATTAAAGGTTTTCAGTTTACTTACCGACATACCCGTCATATCAGCAACCTGTTGAATATCAACCGGATTGCTGAGGCGAACACGCGCCAGTGCACGACTTTCGTCTGGTGTTGGCAGTTGCACACCGTAACGCTTGCTGTTCTTGAGAATATCGCTCAGTGCCAGCATTTTCGGTACGTAAATCTTTGTTTCCTGTGGCAGTGAGAGCGACCAAAAATCGGTGGATTTACCCCGTGCTTTATTCGCTTTCATTGCCTTCAGTACACGACCTTCGCCGCTATTGTACGCTGCGACCGTTAACAGCCAGTCGCCGTCAAACATCTTGTTCAGACGTTGCATCATGTCGAGAGCGGCTGTCGTTGAAGCGACAACATCGCGACGCGCATCATAGTTGCGGGTCTGTTTCAGACCATAGTTTCGCCCGGTGCTCGGAATGATCTGCCAAATGCCTGCGGCATTGGCGCCAGACGTCGCGTGTGGGTCAAAAGCGCTCTCCACTATGGGTAGGAGTACCAGCTCCATAGGCATGTTACGTTTCTTAACTTGCCCGGCTATCCAGTACATATACGGCTCTGCCCGTAACGTTACATCGTGGAGATAGCTCTTATTACTTAAATACTTCTGTTTCTGTTCGCGAATCCGGGTATTTTCCGGAATTCCCATCTTTAGCTCGTCGCCAATAGAGGTCCACAAGTCTTGATCCTGCGCGAAAGATGTTCCATCGTCCATCCAGCGCGCCGAACTTGTAAACTTCCCTGCTTCCCCTTGACCAGCTGCAGAAAGGCTCTGTGCGTGCTGTTGTACGTTGCTGCCGTTCTGGGACTGGCAACCTACAAGCAGGACAGAGGCGAGTAATATCGCTTTTGCCTTCATGTGTGTGTCAATAGTTGCTTAAAAGACGAGCGATGATAACGGCGAAATTTTGAAAAGGCAACCCGCAATTATCTGAAGTTATCTTTCTTTGACCTTAACCATGCAAATCGCTGTTCTGGTTGTTGCAAATTTGTTTCTTGGTTAATTTTATTAATTAAATCAATATCATCTGTTCGTAAAAATAAATTAATTTGGCGCTCGTTTTTCAGAATTACGGGGAGTGTTTTTTGGTTTTTTGCACGTAACTCCTTCACTTTGTGATAATAATCCTGAATCGCCCGATCCTCAGGCAACAGGCTGACGGCAAACTTCATATTTCCTAATGTATACTCATGCGCGCAACAAATAACGGTATCATCGGGTAATGCGTTAATCTTCTGTAAAGACTGATACATTTGTGCTGGTGTGCCTTCAAATAGTCTTCCGCAGCCTCCGGAGAACAGCGTGTCGCCGCAAAAAAGATAAGGCTTACTGTAGAAACACAGATGTCCCAAAGTGTGACCCGGTGTAGCAAATACGGAAAACTCCCACTCACGTATGAGGATTTTTTCGCCTTCTTCGACTACTTGCGTGAGTCCCTTATCTTGTGCCTCTGCCGGTCCGTAAACCACAATATGCGGAAAGTGGGCGCGCAGTTCAGGCACGCCGCCCGTATGATCGTGATGGTGATGCGTCAACAGAATGGCTTCCGGCTGCCAGCCGTTCTCTTTTATTGCGCGCAGTACGGGGGCGGATTCTCCGGGATCGACAATGACGCATCGACGTTCATCGTCCACCAAAACCCAGATGTAATTGTCCTCAAAAGCGGAAATACTGATAAGATTCATACATTACCTCTAATAGCGTGGCGGGTGTGTTGATGAAACCGGCAAGGATACCTCAGACTGTCGCAGCACCGGAACGTTGGGCGGAATTGCCCTGGGGTGAATACTATCGCGAAGCGTTAGAGCAACAGCTGAAGCCCTGGCTGGCGAAAATGTATGGCTTTCACCTGCTTAAGATTGGCAATCTCAGCGCGGAAATCAATACCGAAAGCTGCGCTATCTCGCATCAGGTCAACGTCTCTCTCGGCGGATCGCCGGTTCAGGTGAAAGCAGACCCATTACATCTGCCGTTTGCGGAAAAATCCGTTGATGCGTGCTTGCTCGCACATACGTTACCCTGGTGCAGCGATCCGCACCGTCTGCTTCGCGAAGCCGATCGCGTGCTGATTGATGACGGCTGGCTGGTACTGAGCGGATTCAATCCGCTGAGCCTGATGGGCCTGCGTAAGCTGGTACCGGTGCTGCGTCGGACGCCGCCTTACAACAGCCGGATGTTCACCATGATGCGCCAGCTCGACTGGCTGTCACTGCTGAACTTCGAAGTGCTCTGCTACGGCGGTTTTCAGGTGCTGCCCTGGGCGCGGCAGGGGGGCGTCTTGTTGAGCACGCATTTGCCTGCCTTAGGCTGCATGCAGTTTATCGTCGCGCGTAAGCGAACCATTCCCCTTACGCTTAATCCCATGAAGCAGAGCAAATCGAAAACGCCAATCCGTCAGACCGTTGGCGCCACGCGGCAATACAAAAAGCCGTGATCAGGATTCAGGCTGATAGCCCGCGTCCTCATGCGCTGGGTTAGCGGCCGCCGCACGCGCCAGCTCGTCACAGCGTTCGTTTTCCGGATGGCCGGCGTGCCCTTTAACCCACTCCCACTTAATCTGGTGCTGGCCCAGCGCAGCATCAAGACGTTTCCAGAGATCGACGTTCTTGACCGGTTTCTTATCGGCAGTCTTCCAGCCGCGTTTTTTCCAGTTATGGATCCACTGGGTAATTCCCTGGCGGACGTACTGACTGTCGGTACTTAACACCACGTCACAATGTTCTTTTAACGCCTCCAGCGCCACAATGGCCGCCATGAGCTCCATCCGGTTGTTGGTGGTCAGAAAATAGCCTTCGCTAAAAGTTTTTTCGTGCTGGCGATAACGCATAATCGCGCCGTAGCCGCCGGGACCTGGGTTGCCGAGACAAGATCCATCGGTGAAAATTTCTACCTGTTTACGCATCTCTGGTAGACTTCCTGTATTTGAAACGTTCAGTTAAACGATAAGTCTGACATAAATGACCGCTATGAGCACTGCAATTACTCGCCAGATCGTCCTCGATACCGAAACCACCGGTATGAACCAGATCGGCGCGCACTACGAAGGGCATAAGATCATCGAGATCGGCGCCGTTGAAGTGGTGAACCGTCGTCTTACGGGGAACAACTTCCACGTCTACCTAAAGCCCGATCGGCTGGTGGACCCCGAAGCGTTCGGCGTTCACGGTATTGCCGATGAGTTCTTGCTGGATAAGCCGACGTTTGCGGATGTGGCTGACGAGTTTCTGGAATACATCAAGGGCGCCGAACTTGTCATCCATAACGCCTCGTTCGATATCGGCTTTATGGACTATGAATTCAGCAAGCTTAATCGTGATATCCCGAAGACAAATACCTTCTGTAAGGTAACAGACAGTCTGGCGCTGGCGAGGAAGATGTTCCCCGGCAAGCGTAACAGCCTGGATGCACTTTGTTCGCGCTACGAGATAGACAATACCAAACGAACGCTCCACGGGGCGTTGCTCGATGCCCAGATCCTCGCCGATGTCTATCTGACGATGACCGGCGGGCAGACGTCAATGAAGTTCAGTATGGAAAATGAGTCTCAGCAGACGCAGGGCGAAGCGGGTATTCAGCGTGTTGTCCGTCAGGCAAGCCGGCTACGGGTTGTTTTAGCCAGTGATGAAGAGCTGCTTAACCACGAATCCCGTCTTGATCTGGTGCAGAAGAAGGGCGGCAGCTGTCTCTGGCGTGCCTGAAAAAACGCCGGAATGCCTGTAAAATCATCGTTTGGGCGATTTTTGCAGCAAACGATTCAAAACGCGAGAAAAAGCGTTGACGAGATTGGAGGCGCACCGTAATATGCGCCTCGTTCCCCAAACGGGAACAGTGGAGCGGTAGTTCAGTCGGTTAGAATACCTGCCTGTCACGCAGGGGGTCGCGGGTTCGAGTCCCGTCCGTTCCGCCACTATTCAGAAGGCCTGAATCAGAAATGATTCAGGCCTTCGTCGTTTCCGCGTTCTGTAATCCCATACTCTCACTTATCGTTAACAAAAAGTTAATATCAATGGTGCAATTAATTAACAATTGCACGGTTGCAGTGCGTTATTTGCACTATCGTTGTGCATTTTGCCACCATGCCTCTCTTCAGAACTCATTCAGAATGTGTCTTTCTGTAAAAATAATTCACGCAGAATCATTTGGTTATCTCCCGCTTGCCAAAAAAATACCGAACCAATTACGTATTGGTTTGGTTATTGCTTAATCATTAGCACGATAAGCTTCATTCCATATCAATAACTTATCGTTAATAAAAATTAAGCAATGATGAAAGCGAGCGAACCAATATGGAAAAACCGTCACGGTTTCTGGCCAATTCCAGCACCGCGCTTGAGCAGTTGCGCGGGCTAATCAACCAGCATGAGTCAACACCAGGCATTCCGCTGCCCACGGAACGTGAGCTGTCGGACACTCTCGGCGTAGGGCGACGTGAAGTCCGTCGTGCGCTGGACGTGCTGGAAGAAGAGGGGCGTATCTGGCGTAAGCAGGGCAAAGGGACCTTTATCGGCCCGTCAGCACCTGTTGAACCGCTGGCCCTTCAGGGACTGGTGCAGCAAACCAACCTGCTGGAAGTGATGGAAGCTCGTCTTCAGCTTGAACCCGGCCTGGCCCGGCTTGCGGCACTGCGTGCCACCAGGGAAAACCTCGCGCTTATGCAGCGCATGCTGGAACGCATCGATAAGGTCAGCCCGGATGACCGCGATCTTAACGAACTCTGGGATAGCGCCTTTCACCGGGCGATTGCCGAGGCTGCGGGCAACCGTCTGATGCTCGGCCTGTTTGATGCCATTGATGCCGTCAGACGTGAACCGGGCTGGCAGCATCTGCGCGAATTAGCCCGCACGCCCGAACGTGTCGATAGCTATAACGACCACCATCACAAGATCATGGCGGCGATTATCCATCGCCAGCCTAATGAAGCTGCGGCCGCCATGCGCGAACACCTGCTCAGCCTGCAAACCGCCCTGATTCAGGCTATCCACCTTGAGGACGACTTCACGCCATGACGACAATCCCCTTTAAGGACGCCACGCCCGTACTGCAAGTCCAAAACCTCAACGTTACGTTCGCGGGCTCACCGGTTAGCGTGCTTGACGGTATCTCATTGACCGTCAGGGCGGGCGAAACGCTGGCGCTGGTGGGAGAGTCCGGCTGCGGGAAAAGTATCACCTCACTGGCGCTGATGGGGTTACTGCCCGCCAGCGCACGGATCGTCAGCGGAGAGATGCAGTTTCGCCGCCACGATCTGCGCAAGCTCTCGCCGCGGGAGTATGCCGATCTGCGCGGCAGCGATCTGGCGATGATTTTCCAGGAGCCGATGACCTCGCTCAACCCGGCGTTTACGCTAGGCGATCAGCTGAGTGAAGCGGTCATGCGACACCAGGACGTCTCGCGCGCAGAGGCGATGAAGGTCGCGCTGCAGATCCTCGAGAAAGTGCAGATCCCGGCGGCAGAGATGCGTCTCAAGGCTTATCCTCATCAGCTTTCCGGCGGCATGCGCCAGCGCGTGATGATTGCCATGGCGCTGATTAACCATCCCAAATTGCTGATTGCCGACGAACCGACCACCGCGCTCGACGTCACCATCCAGGCGCAAATCCTCGCCTTGCTCAACGCCCTCAAGGAAGAGACCGGCACGGCGGTGCTGATGATCACCCACGATTTAGGCGTGGTGGCCGAAGTGGCGCAGCAGGTGGCGGTGATGTATGCCGGACAGGTGGTAGAGCAGGGCAGCGTTGAGGCGATATTTGCCGATCCGCAGCACCCGTACACCATCGGCCTGATGGGGTCGATTCCCTCCCTTGACGCACGTAAAGGCCCGCTTTCCACCATTCCCGGTTCGGTACCTCTGCCGGAATCCATGCCGAAGGGCTGTCGTTTTGCCACCCGCTGTCCGTTTGCGCAGGCGCGCTGCCATGATGAAAAACCACAGCTCGCCACGCTCGGCGCGGGCCATCAGGTTGCCTGCTTCCGCGTGCCGCTCGAACACCACATCGCCCTCGGAGAGACCGCATGACCACGCCCATTCTTGAAGCACGGGACCTCAGCAAGCTGTTCCCCGGTCCGAAAAAACTCTTTACCCCGGCCCGGTTCGTCACGGCGGTCGATCGCGTGTCGCTTGCGGTCATGCCGGGCGAAACGCTGGCGATTGTCGGCGAGTCCGGTTCCGGAAAATCCACGCTTGGCCGCCTGCTGCTGCGCCTGCTGGCCGCCAGCGAAGGGCGCGTGTTTTATCAGGGGGAAGAGATCACCCACGCCTCGGGCGCGCGCCTCAATCAGCTCCGCCGCGAGCTGCAGATCATCTTCCAGGATCCCTTCGCCTCCCTGAACCCGCGCATGACGGTGGAGCAGATCGTCGGCGAGCCGCTGTGGCTGCACCAGAACATGAAGAAAGCGGACCGTCAGTACCGCGTTGCCGAGCTGCTTAAAACCGTAGGCCTGCCCGCCGCCTGGGCCGGGCGCTACCCGCACGAGTTTTCCGGCGGGCAGCGCCAGCGTATTGGCATTGCGCGCGCGCTGGCCTCGGGACCGAAGCTGCTGCTGGGCGATGAGCCGGTATCCGCGCTGGACGTCTCCGTTCAGGCACAGGTGGTCAATTTGCTGGAAAGCCTGAAGCACCAGCTGGGGCTGACGATGGTGATTGTCGCCCATGGTCTGGCGGTGATCCGCCACATGAGCGACCGCGTGGCGGTCATGTACCTCGGGCAAATCGTCGAGCTCGCCACCGTGGATGAGATATTTGACGCGCCGCTTCATCCTTATACGCAGGCGCTGATCGCCTCGGCGCCGCAGATGCAGCCGGGCGCTGAACGCGCCGCGCCGCTGCTGCTGGGGGACTTACCGAACTCTGCCAGCCCGCCGTCCGGCTGTCGTTTCCACACCCGCTGCCCGTACGTTACCGACGAATGCCGCCAGGTCGAGCCGATTAATCAGGTGCTCGATGGCGGGCGTCAGGTTGCCTGCCACCGCTGGCAGGAGATCAACCGCGATCGCAGCGTTATCCAGATCGCACCGCCATCCGCCGCTTTTCTGCGCCGCCGCGCGCTGTTTGAACACGCGGCCACCCACTCATCCCTTCCTTCAAGGAACTCATGATAATGACAATGCGTAATTCTCTTTTGACCGTACTGGGAAGTGTTATGTTGCTTGGCGCGGCGCTGCCCGCCCATTCTGAAAGCGTGCTGCGTATTGGCCTGGGGGCAGATCCGGACATGCTCGACCCACATCTGGCGCGCACCTACTATGGCCGCTTCGTCTTTGCCTCCCTGTGCGACAGGCTGGTGGACGTGGATGAAAACCTGAAGGTCGTCCCCGGTCTGGCCAAAGACTGGGCGTGGAGTGACGACGGTAAAACCCTGACGCTTAATCTGCGCGAAGGTGTGACCTTCCACGACGGTGAGAAATTCGATGCCGCTGCGGCAAAATACAACCTCGACCGCGCCCTGATCCTGAAAGGCTCCCTGCGTAAGAGCGAGATCTCCTCCGTTGAATCGGTCGAGGTCACCGGCCCGATGCAGATTGCGCTGCACCTGAAGACCCCCGATGCCGCGCTGCTGATGCAGCTCACCGACCGCGCGGGTGCAATGATGGCCCCCGAGGCGGCGAAAAAGCCTGACTTTGCTGCCCATCCCGTCTGTTCTGGCCCGTATAAATTCGACAGCCGCGTATCTCAGGACCGCATCGTGCTGACCCGCTTCGACAACTACTGGAACAAAGACGCCTACCACTTCGACAAAATTATCTACCTGCCGATCCCGGATGCCTCCGTGCGTCTGGCAAACCTGCGCGCGGGCGATCTCGATCTGACCGAAGGGATTGCCGCCAGCGACGTGAAAACCGTCGAGGCCGACAGCAAGCTGGCGCTGGCGAAGGTAACGGGCCTGGGCTATCAGGGTATCACCTTCAACATCAACAACGGCAAGGTGCCGGCCAACGACCCGTTCAAAGATGCCCGCGTGCGCGAGGCCTTCTCGCAGGCTATCGACCGCGATGCGCTAAACCAGGTGGTCTTTGAAGGACTGTATACGCCAGCTAACCAGGCGTTTTCGACGGTCAGCCCGTATCACGTCAATCTGCCGGTCCCGCCGCGTGACGTCGACAAGGCCAAAGCGCTGCTCAAAGCGGCAGGCGTCAGCGCGCCGCTGACCGTCAACCTGCTGGTGCCGAACAACCCCACCTCACAGCAGGTGGGGCAGGTGCTGCAGGCGATGGTCGCCGAGGCGGGCTTTAACCTGAACCTGCAGATGACCGAATTCGCCACGCTGCTGGACCGCCAGCAGAGCGGGGACTATCAGCTGAGCTTCTCCGGCTGGTCGGGGCGCCCGGATCCGGACGGCAGCATCTACGGCTTTATCAACAGCAAAGGCACCCTGAACGACGGCCGCTACAGCAATGCGCAGGTTGATGAGTGGCTGACCCAGGCGCGCCAGAGCACCGACCAGGCTGCGCGCCAGCCGCTGTACGACAAGGTGGTGAAGCAGCTGCAAACGGACATGCCGATTGCCTACCTCTACTTCGAGCCGCGTATTTTTGGCCTGAACAAAAGCGTGCAGGGCTTTAAGCCGTACCCGGACGGCATCGTGCGTCTGGCTGGCTTAACGCTGGCGAAATAACCGTCCTGAGGAGAGCCCATGCTGGAACTGATTTGCAAACGTCTGCTGCTGGCCGTTCCGACGCTACTGCTGGTGAGCATGATGGTGTTTGGGCTGCAAAAGCTGCTGCCCGGCGACCCGCTGATCGCCATGGCCGGCGAGGAGCGCGACCCGGCAGTTATCGCTCAGCTGCGCGCGGAGCTGAACCTCGATGCGCCGATCCCCGTGCAGTATTTCCACTGGCTGACGCGGGCGCTGCAGGGCGATCTGGGCGTCTCCTTACGCACGCACGAGCCGGTGACGCAGCTGATTGCCAGCAAACTGCCGGTGACGCTGGAGCTGTCGCTGCTGGCGATGATTATCGCGCTGGTGTTTGGCATCAGCATGGGGATCCTCGCGGCGGTGAACAAAAACAGCTGGGTCGATCACGGGGCGAACTTCGTGGCGATCTCAGGGATCTCGATCCCGCACTTCTGGCTGGGGATCCTGCTGATTCTGGTCTTCTCGGTGAACCTGCAATGGCTCCCCGCGTCCGGCTATGTGCCGTTCAGTGAAGATCCGCTCCAGAATCTGCGCACGCTGCTGCTGCCCGCGTCCGTGCTCGGAACGGGCCTCGCGGCAACGCTGATGCGCCATACCCGCGCCTCGATGATTGCCGTGCTGAAAGCGGATTACATCCGCACCGCGCGGGCGAAAGGGCTGCTGCCGAAAGCGGTGATCCTGAAGCACGCGTTTCGCAACGCGCTGGTGCCGGTAATCACCCTCACCACGCTGCTGTTTGGCGAGCTGCTGGGCGGTGCGGTGCTGACCGAGCAGGTTTTCACCATTCCGGGCTTTGGCAAGATGATCGTCGACTCGGTTTTCAACCGTGACTATGCGGTGGTGCAGGGCGTGGTGCTGATCGTGGCGATTGGTTTCCTGATGCTGAACCTTCTGGCCGACGTGCTCTACGTCCTCATCAACCCGAGAATGCGAGGTTAACCATGGCGGAACTGACGACGCAAACCGTTGTGCCTGCGCTGCCGCGGGCGCAAAACCGGGTGCTGAAGAAATTCCTCGGCAATAAAAGTGCTGTCATTGGCGCGGCGGTGGTGGGCTTCTTTGTACTGGTGGCGCTGCTGGCGCCGTGGATCGCCCCGTTCGATCCGGTCAAGGCCAACTTCCTGGCGGTGCGCAAAGCGCCGTCGGCGATGTACTGGTTCGGCACCGACGAGCTGGGGCGCGATATCCTGTCCCGTATTATCTGGGGGGCGCGCACCTCGCTGATGGCGGGCTGTATGTCTGTGGTGATTGCCGTGGTTATCGGCGTACCGCTGGGGCTGGTGGCGGGCTACTTCCAGAAGATGTGGGACGGCGTCATCTCGCGCGTGATCGAGGCGCTGCTGGCCTGCCCGTTCCTGATCATGGCGATCGCGCTGGGGGCATTTTTGGGCCCGAGCCTGACCAACGCGATGATCGCCATCGGTCTTTCGGCGATGCCGATCTTCGCCCGCCTGACGCGCGGGCAGGTGATCGCCATTCGCAACGAAGAGTATATCGACGGCGCGCGGGCGATTGGCCTGCCGGATCGCTGGATCATCATTAAGTATGTCCTGCCCAACGTGATGTCGCCGATCCTGGTACAGGCCACGCTGGCGATTGCCTCGGCGATTATCGCTGAAGCCAGCCTGTCGTTCTTGGGGCTGGGACAGCAGCCGCCCAATCCGTCCTGGGGCTCTATGCTCAACACCGCCAAAGGTTTTCTTGAGCAGGCCCCGTGGATGTCCATTTTCCCCGGCGTGGCGATTTTCCTTGCCGTGCAGGGCTTTAATTTACTCGGCGACGGGCTGCGCGATGCGCTCGATCCGCGCCATGACTAAGGAGTCATGATGACCAAAGCGCTTGATTTTACGTCCGGTTACGATTCACGCCGCCCGCCGATGCTGGGCCATAACGCCGTTGCAACGTCTCAGCCGCTGGCGGCGCAGGCGGGTATGAAGATGCTGCAGCTGGGCGGGAATGCCGTGGATGCGGCCATTGCCACCGCGATGGCGCTGACGGTAGTTGAGCCAACCGGCAACGGGATCGGCAGCGACGCCTTTGCCATCGTCTGGGACGGTGAAAAGCTGCACGGCCTGAACGCGTCCGGTCGTTCGCCTGCGAGCTGGCATGCGGATCTGTTTGCCGGAAAAACCGCAGTGCCGGAAATCGGCTGGGACGCGGTGACCGTGCCGGGCGCGGTATCCGGCTGGGTCGCCCTGGCGGAACGCTTCGGCACGCTGCCGCTGACCACCCTGGCGCAGCCAGCCATTGACTACGCGCGCAACGGTTTCCCGGTCTCCCCGCTGATTGGGCATCTCTGGCAGCGCGGCTATCACAAGCTGAAAGATCAGCCGGGCTTCAGCGCCTGCTTCGCGCCGGAAGGCCGCGCCCCGCGCGTGGGGGAGATCTTCCGTAACCCGGCGCAGGCAAACTCGCTGGAGCTGATTGCGAAAACTAACGGCGACGCCTTTTACCGCGGCGAGCTGGCGCAGAAAATTGCCGCCTTCGCCAAAGAACATGGCGCGCACCTGACGGCTGAGGACCTGGCCAACCATCGCGTGGACTGGGTAGAGCTGCTGTCGCGCGACTTCGCGGGCGGTTCGGTGCAGGAGCTCCCGCCTAACGGTCAGGGGATCGCCACGCTGATCGCGCTCGGCATCCTTGAGCAGTGCGGCATTGAGAAGCATCATCCGGATTCCGTGCAGTCTCTGCATCTCTCCATTGAGGCGATGAAGCTGGCGCTGGCGGATCTCGATCGCTACGTGGCGGACGAAGAACACATGGCGTTCGCGGCAAAAGAGCTGCTGAGCGACCATTATCTGAAGTCACGTGCGGCGCTGATCAACCACGACAGCGCGTCTGATTTTGTCTACGGTTCCCCGACGCAGAGCGGCACGGTCTATATCAGCACCGCGGACGCCAGCGGGATGATGGTCTCGTTTATTCAGTCCAACTATATGGGCTTCGGTTCAGGCATTGTGGTGCCGGATACGGGGATCAGCCTGCAAAACCGGGGCTGCGGATTTGTGCTGGATCCTGAGCACCCGAACGCCCTGGCGGGCAGCAAGCGCCCGTTCCACACCATCATTCCGGGCTTTGCGATGGACGGCAACGGCCAGCCGTTGATGTCCTTTGGCGTGATGGGCGGCCCGATGCAGGCGCAGGGGCACATGCAGATGGCGCTGCGCATCATGCTGCACGGGCAAAACCCGCAGGCGGCAATCGACGCTCCGCGCTGGCGCGTGGTGCAGGGCAGGGAGGTGATCGTTGAATCGACGTTCGATCGCAACACGATTGCCGCTCTGCGCGAGCGCGGACATCAGATCGTGGTGGAAGATCCGCTTCAGGATTACAACTTCGGTGGCGCGCAGGTGATTTACCGCCTGCCGGAAGGACACTACGTGGCCGCGACGGAAAGCCGCAAGGACGGGCAGGCGCTGGTGAGTTAAAAGAAGCGAGCAACATTGGTAGGCCGGGTAAGGCGTAGCAGCCACCCGGCTTTTTTTTCACTCAATGCTAAAAGGATCCGCATCCTGCCACGCCGGAAACTTCTCCCGGTACTCCTTCAGCGCCGTTAACGATAATTCGGCATCAATACGCGTCGCCTGATGCGGCTCGGCGGTGGCGATGATCTCGCCCTGCGGATTCACCACCCGGCTGTCGCCGCGATAGTGATGCCCGTTGCCGTCCGTCCCCACGCGGTTGCAGCCCACCACGTACGCCTGGTTCTCAATCGCGCGCGCCACCAGCAGCGATTGCCAGTGCAGGGAGCGCGGTGCAGGCCAGTTGGCAACATACAGCGCCAGGTCGTAATCGTTGCGGTTACGCGACCACACCGGGAAACGCAGATCGTAGCAGACCAGCGGCAGAATACGCCAGCCGCGCCATTCGAACACCACGCGCTCGTTACCGGCCTCATAGTGATGATGCTCATCCGCCATGCGGAACAGGTGGCGTTTATCGTAAAAATGCACGTTCCCTTCCGGCTCCACCAGCAGGAAGCGGTTCACCGGCCCGCGTTCGGTCTGCAGGGCGGCGCTGCCGGCGATCAGCGCATTAGTCTGCTGCGCTTTGGCGTGCATCCAGGCGACCACCTCATCCTGAGGCATTGACTGTTTTGCCGCTTCCATGGCGAAGCCGGTGGTGAACATTTCCGGCAGGACAATCACATCACGCCCGGTAATGTCTTCCAGTTGGCGATCAAAGTGGCGCAGGTTGGCGGGGCCATCCATCCACACTAAAGGTTGCTGCAAAATAGAAATCTTCAGACCAGGCACAATTCAGACTCCTCAAACGACCACTTTTTGACACTGTAGCACGACATAACGAGAAAATGTGGCAATAAAAAACCCCGCGCGAGGCGGGGTTTGTATAAGCGAAACGCGTTATGCCGCTTCAGGTTTGCGGTGCTTCTCCGGCAGCTTTACCGGCTGCGTCGCCAGCTCATCCGGTTCGAAATCATCCACGTTAATGCTGCGCAGACGGCTCTCTTCGGCTTTCACCAGCAGAGCGGCCTCATCTTTACTGATAATGCCACCGGCCAGCGCCTGTTTTGCCAGTTCGTCCAGACGGATAAACGGCAGGTTTTTGCCCAGCTGTTTACAAATCTTCTGGTGAATCGGATCGGCGGCCATCACGTCAAGCAGCGCTTCTTCCAGCAGACCCACCGGGTTATGCGGCGTCGGCGCCAGATACTGACCGCGACCGATGCGGGAGCGGGTTGCGCTCGGAACCTGCAGGATCTTCGCCACTTTGTGGTCCAGCTTGTCGGACGGCGCCAGATGGTGACGACCGGTCGGGAAGATCACCGCGCGCAGGGCGCCTGCCACGAAGCGGTTCGGGAAGTTCGCCAGCAGATCGTCAATCGCCTGTTCAGCCTGATACAACGCATCCTGCACGCCCCAGTGCACCAGCGGCAGATCCGCTTCCTGACGGCCTTCGTCGTCGTAACGTTTCAGGACCGCAGAGGCCAGGAAGATCTGGCTCAGCACATCGCCCAGACGGGCAGAGATACGTTCGCGACGCTTCAGGCTGCCGCCCAGCACCGCCATGGAAACGTCAGACAGCAGGGCCAGGTTGGCGCTCAGACGGTTCAGATGCTGATAATAACGTTTAGTTGCATCGCCGGTCGGCGTGGCGCTGGTAAGGCCGCGCGTCAGGCCCAGCCAGAAGCTGCGCACCTTGTTGCTGCCCACGTGACCGATATGTTTGAACAGCAGCTTATCGAAGGCATCCACGTCGTTGTTCTGCGCAGCGGCCATCTCTTCCAGCACGTAAGGATGGCAGCGAATTGCGCCCTGACCGAAGATCATCATGCTGCGGGTCAGGATGTTTGCCCCTTCCACGGTGATGGCAATCGGTGCGCCCTGATAACCGCGCGCCAGGAAGTTGCCTTCGCCGAGCATAATGCCTTTACCGCCTGCAATATCCATCGCGTCAATGATTGACTGCTGCGCGCGGTGGGTACAGTGGTACTTCACAATAGCGGACAGTACGGCCGGTTTTTCGCCCAGCATAATGCCGTAGGTAATCAGCGTGGCGGCGGCGTCCATCACGTAGGCGTTGCCCGCGATACGCGCCAGTGGCTCTTCGATACCTTCCATCTTGCCGATGGAGATTTTGAACTGGCGGCGGATGTGCGCGTAGGCACCAATCCCCATCGCCACCGACTTCAGACCGCCGGTTGAGTTCGACGGCAGGGTAATACCGCGGCCCACCGACAGACATTCCACCAGCATACGCCAGCCCTGACCGGCCATTTTTGGACCACCGATGATGTAGTCAATCGGCACAAAGATATCCTGGCCGCGGGTCGGACCGTTCTGGAACGGCACGTTCAGCGGGAAGTGACGACGACCAATCTCGACGCCTGGGGTAGAGGTTGGGATCAGTGCACAGGTAATGCCCAGCTCCTCTTCACCGCCCAGCAGTTTTTCCGGATCAGAGAGCTTAAAGGCCAGACCCAGCACGGTGGCGATAGGGGCCAGCGTGATATAACGCTTGTTCCAGGTGAGGCGCATGCCCAGCACCTGCTCGCCCTGCCACTCGCCCATGCAGACCACGCCGGTATCCGGAATCGCGCCCGCATCGGAGCCCGCTTCCGGGCTGGTCAGCGCGAAGCACGGAATTTCCTGACCGCGTGCCAGACGCGGCAGGTAGTGATCTTTTTGCTCTTCCGTACCGTAATGCTGCAGCAGTTCGCCCGGGCCTAAGGAGTTAGGCACGCCAACGGTAATCGCCAGGATCCCGGAAACGCCTGCCAGCTTTTGCAGCACGCGAGCCTGAGCGTAAGCGGAGAACTCCAGACCGCCGTACTCTTTCTTAATGATCATCGCGAAGAAGCGATGCTCTTTCAGGTACGCCCACAGTTCTGGCGGCAGATCGGCCATTTCATGGGTGATAGCAAAGTCGTTCGCCATACGGCAGGCTTCTTCTACCGGGCCGTCAATAAACGCCTGTTCTTCCGCGGTCAGACGCGGCTGCGGGTAGTTATGCAGCTTTTTCCAGTCCGGATTGCCCTGGAACAGGTCACCTTCCCACCAGGTGGTGCCCGCATCAATCGCCTCTTTTTCAGTGCGCGACATTGGCGGCATCACTTTGCGGAAGCCTTTGAACACCGGTGCAGAGATCATTGATTTACGCATCGGGGCAAAGTTAAACGGCAGAAGGATGATGGCAAGAGGGACTAAAAGCCAGATATTCCAGAGCCCTGCGACGCCAAGCGCAGCCGTCCAGGCCAGAAGAATCAGGCTGCTCAGGAATAAACTTACGCGGTGATAGAACAACACACCGAGCAGAACAACGGTTGCGAGAATGCTCAAAATCATCATAAAGAAAAGCTCCCTTGCTTGTAGGAGGTCTGACCACTTGTGATGATATGGTTGTAGTTGATGTTATTTCCTTTAGCAATGTGTTTACAAAATAATTACAACCTGGTTCACATTGTTCGCGTTTTACTCGGCACGAAAAAGCAAAACGCCGGACGTTTCGCATGGCTTTAGCTTCTCGCTTTTCCCGCTATCCGGTACACTCCACTGTGTTATTTCATCAATACTGAAGGATTATCCTCATGTACCAGGATCTTATTCGTAACGAACTGAACGAAGCGGCGGAAACGCTGGCTAACTTTCTGAAAGATGATGCCAATATTCACGCTATTCAGCGCGCTGCGGTCCTGCTGGCCGACAGCTTCAAAGCGGGTGGCAAAGTGCTCTCCTGCGGTAACGGTGGCTCTCACTGTGACGCGATGCACTTCGCAGAAGAGCTGACCGGTCGCTATCGCGAAAACCGCCCGGGCTATCCGGCGATTGCGATTTCCGACGTGAGCCACATCTCCTGCGTAGGCAACGACTTCGGTTACGACCACATCTTCTCTCGCTACGTTGAAGCGGTAGGCCGTGAAGGCGACGTGCTGCTGGGGATTTCTACCTCCGGCAACTCCGGTAACGTGATCAAAGCGATCGCCGCCGCGCGTGAAAAAGG
Source organism: Enterobacter sp. BNK-13 (assembly GCF_048685015.1). NCBI lineage: Bacteria > Pseudomonadati > Pseudomonadota > Gammaproteobacteria > Enterobacterales > Enterobacteriaceae > Enterobacter > Enterobacter sp. BNK-13. Next base: position 534,021 of record NZ_JBLQTP010000001.1, read on the forward strand.
GATGAAAGTCATCACCCTGACGGGTAAAGATGGCGGTAAGATGGACGGTACGGCGGATGTTGAAATTCGCGTTCCGCACTTCGGTTATGCTGACCGCATTCAGGAAATTCACATCAAAGTGATCCACATCCTGATTCAGCTGATCGAAAAAGAGATGGCTAAGTAAGACTTCGCGGGGGGCATATCCATTGGGGCGCTGCCCCCGCTGTTGTGGAGGTGATGTATGTGCGAACTGCTCGGGATGAGCGCGAATGTGCCAACCGATATCTGCTTTAGTTTCACCGGGCTGGTGCAGCGCGGTGGAGGAACCGGGCCGCATAAAGACGGCTGGGGCATCACCTTCTATGAAGGTAAAGGGTGTCGCACGTTCAAAGATCCACAGCCCAGCTTTAACTCGCCGATTGCCAAACTGGTGCAGGACTATCCCATCAAGTCCCGCTCGGTGATCGCCCACATTCGCCAGGCTAACCGCGGCGAAGTGGCGCTGGAAAATACCCATCCGTTTACCCGCGAGCTGTGGGGCCGTAACTGGACCTATGCGCACAATGGGCAACTCACGGGCTATAAGTCGCTGGAGACGGGCAATTTCCGCCCGGTTGGCGAAACCGACAGCGAAAAAGCCTTCTGCTGGCTGCTGCACAAGCTGACGGAGCGCTATCCCCGCACGCCCGGCAACATGGCTGCCGTGTTTAAATACATCGCGACGCTGGCGACCGAGCTACGTGAAAAAGGCGTGTTCAACATGCTGCTCTCTGACGGCCGCTATGTGATGGCGTTCTGCTCGACGAATCTGTTCTGGATCACCCGCCGTGCGCCGTTTGGCGTGGCGACGCTGCTGGATCAGGATGTGGAGATAGACTTTCAGAAGGAGACCACACCGAACGATGTGGTCACTGTTATTGCAACGCAGCCGCTGACGGGCAACGAAACCTGGCAAAAGATTATGCCAGGCGAGTGGGTGCTATTTTGTCTCGGGGACCGTGTAATTTGACGCCAACTGTGGATGGACGACTTCGTGGCTCAGCGGTTTGCTGACCACGTAACGGCCATCGACGATAGAGACCACCGGTGGCTTGTGGGTCTGCTCAAAGTAGTCATAACCCGGCTTAAGCTGTTGCCAGAAATCCGCGTAGTATGAGTACTTGTGACGTGCCATGTTGGCGTCAGTCATGCGGAACGGATAGATGCTGACCTGTACGCTAGGCTGCCCAAAGACCAGCGCGCCGGTCACGAACTGGAAGATCTCATCAATGCCGGAATCGGTCATCGCATAACAGCCGATAGACACGCAGGCACCGTGGATCATCAGGTATTTACCTTCATAACCGTGTGCACGGTCATAGGCATTCGGGAAGCCGATGTTAATGGCTTTATAGAAGCGGCTGTCAGGCTTGAGCTGGCTGCGCTGAACGTTGTAGAACCCTTCCGGACTTTTGAAGTCGCCCTGACGTTGTTTTGGCCCCAGTCCGCCGGAGTAGTTACAAATTTTGTAACTATCAAGCAGCTGATAGGTCTCGCCCATCTTCACATACAGATCGAGAGTGCGTTCTTCCTTGAAGATTTGAATATAAACCGGCGATCCCATTAACTGCTGTTTATATTCCTTGCTGACCGGCGTCGTTGAGCTATTACTGCTGAGCAGTCCGGCAAACGACATGCACGGAATCAGAAGCATCGCAATGAACAATGCGATTTTACGCATACTACTAGTTCCTTGATAAAACCATGACCAACTTGCCAGGACGGCAAAAGAGACCCGAAATCAGATTATTCTGTTAGGAGCGCTCACATTAGCACCGCTATAGATTTTCGCAAGAGCCGGGCGGTGAGTTTACAAATTAGTTTTACTTTATAAACCATCAAAATCGCGATGGCTCCAGGAACTTTGCGCATTAGCTCGCAATTTGGCGCGCGCGACGGCGGTTTCCCTGCCCGCGAGAAGGGGAAAATGTTACACTTCGCGGCCACTGGATTGTTGTTCATGGAAACCTGCTAACCACATGTTTAAAATAAAAAAAGGACTTGATCTGCCGATTGCAGGCGTGCCCGCGCAGCACGTTTCGACAGGCGCACGTGTCCGTCATGTCGCCATTGTGGGCGACGACTACCTGGGAATGCGACCTTCTATGCTGGTACAGGAAGGCGATCGCGTGATCACAGGCCAGGCGCTCTTTGAGGACAAAAAAAATCCCGGCGTGATGTTCACGGCCCCCGCAAGTGGCACCGTTGTGGCGATTAACCGTGGCGAACGACGCGTTCTGCAGTCTGTGGTTATCCGCATTGAAGGCAATGAACAGCGTGAATTCGCCCATTACGATGCCGCAGACCTCGCGTCGCTGAGCCGTGACGCTGTTCAGGCTCAGCTTCTGGCATCCGGTTTATGGACCGCGCTTCGTACCCGTCCCTTCAGCAAATCTCCTGTACCGGGAACGGAACCGGCCGCGATTTTCGTCACGGCAATGGACACCAACCCGCTCAGCGTGGACCCGCAGCCGGTTATCCTGGCGCAGCGCAAAGCCTTTGATGCCGGGCTGACCGTGTTAACCCGCCTGACGTCGGGGAAAGTCCATGTTTGCCAGGCCGGCGGCGGCAAGCTCGGCGGACATCCGCAGGGGCAGGTCACGTTTAATGCGTTTGCGGGCCCGCATCCGGCGGGTCTGGTTGGAACGCACATCCACTTTCTTGAGCCGGTAAGCCTGGCGAAACAGGTCTGGCACCTTAATTATCAGGACGTCATCGCCATCGGGAAGCTCTTCACCACCGGAGAGCTGTGCGCAGAACGTGTCATCGCCATCGGCGGGCCGCAGGCGGTAAACCCGCGTCTGGTGAAAACGCTGATTGGCGCGGATATCAATGAACTGCTGAACGACGAAACCAAAGCGGGCGAAAACCGACTGATTTCCGGTTCGGTCCTCAGTGGCCGCCAGGCCGTGCAGGCGCACGCCTATCTGGGGCGTTTCCATTTGCAGGTCAGCATTGTGCAGGAAGGACGCGACAAAGAGCTGTTCGGCTGGGTGCTGCCCGGTGCGGAAAAATACTCCGTCACCCGGACCACGCTGGGCCACTTCCTGCGTAACAGGCTGTTTAACTTCTCGACCACTACGCACGGTGGCGAGCGCGCCATGGTCCCGATTGGCAACTACGAGCGCGTCATGCCGCTGGATATTCTGCCGACCATGCTGTTGCGCGATCTGCTCGCCGGTGACACCGACAGCGCGCAGGCGCTGGGCTGCCTGGAACTGGACGAAGAAGATCTGGCGCTCTGTACCTATGTCTGTCCGGGAAAATACGAATATGGACCGGTATTGCGCGAGGTGTTAACCCGCATTGAGCAGGAAGGATAACCGATGGGCTTAAAACACCTCTTTGAAAAAATGGAGCCGCACTTTACCGAAGGGAAGCTCAAAAAGTACTACCCGCTGTATGAAGCAACGGCAACCATTTTCTATACGCCGGGTCTGGTGACGAAGGGGGCGGCGCACGTTCGTGACGCCATCGACCTTAAACGGATGATGATTCTGGTGTGGTTTGCAGTCTTCCCGGCGATGTTTTGGGGGATGTACAACGTCGGTTTGCAGACCCTTCCGGCGCTGCACCACATGTACGATGCGCAGCAGCTGGCGCAGGTGCTTCAGTCTGACTGGCACTACCGCCTGGCCCAGTCCTTAGGGGTGAACTTCGCGCCAGACGCGGGCTGGATCAGCATGATGACACTGGGCGCGGTGTTCTTCCTGCCGATTTACCTCACGGTCTTTATCGTGGGTGGCTTCTGGGAAGTGCTGTTCGCCATCATCCGTAAACATGAGATCAACGAAGGTTTCTTCGTGACCTCGATTCTGTTTGCCCTGATTGTCCCGCCAACCTTACCGCTCTGGCAGGCGGCGCTGGGCATCAGCTTTGGCGTGGTCATTGCTAAAGAAATTTTCGGCGGCACCGGGCGGAACTTCCTCAACCCGGCGCTGGCGGGACGAGCGTTCCTCTTCTTTGCCTATCCGGCGCAAATCTCAGGCGATCTGGTCTGGACGGCGGCAGACGGTTTTTCCGGTGCGACGCCGCTTTCACAGTGGGCGGCACACGGCGGCGAAACGCTGGTGAACAACGCGACGGGTCAGCCCGTGACCTGGTTTGATGCCTTTATTGGCAACATTCCTGGCTCTATCGGTGAAGTCTCGACGCTGATGATTTTGATTGGCGGGGCGATCATCCTCTTTGGGCGCGTGGCCTCCTGGCGGATTGTGGCAGGCGTGATGATCGGCATGGTGCTGACCGCCACGATGTTCAACCTTATCGGTTCGACCACCAACCCGATGTTCTCTATGCCGTGGTACTGGCATCTGGTGCTGGGGGGCTTCGCGTTCGGCATGATGTTCATGGCGACGGACCCCGTCTCGGCCTCGTTTACCGATAAAGGTAAATGGAGCTATGGCGTGCTCATTGGCGCGATGTGTGTCCTGATCCGCGTGGTCAACCCGGCGTATCCGGAAGGGATGATGCTGGCGATTCTGTTTGCCAATCTGTTTGCGCCACTCTTCGATTACCTGGTGGTGCGGGCCAACATCAAGCGGAGGAAGGCGCGTGGCTGAAGTCAAAAATAACGACAGCATCAGCAAAACGCTGCTGGTGGTGCTGGTGCTCTGTCTGGTCTGCTCCATTGTCGTGGCCGGTTCTGCCGTGGGGTTAAAACCCCTGCAGCAGGAGCAACGTGCCCTAGATAAACAGCGCAACATTCTGGCCGTGGCCGGACTGATGCAGGAGGGGATGAGCGCAGATGAGGTTTCGGCCGTCTTTGCCGAACGAATTTCCGCGCGTCTGGTGGATTTAAAAACCGGCCAGCTGCTGGATAAAGACCCGGCAACCTTCAACCAGGCGCTGGCGCTGAAAGATCCGCAGATGAGCCTGACGCTCGAGGCATCGCAAGACCCCGCCGGGATTAAGCGCCGCAGTAATCTCGCCGAAATTTACCTGGTGCGTGACCCCCAAAAACGCATTCAGGAAGTGGTGCTTCCTGTCTACGGCAACGGTCTGTGGTCAATGATGTATGCCTTTGTGGCCCTTGATACGGATGGCCGCACCGTTAAAGGCATTACGTATTATGACCAGGGCGAAACGCCGGGGCTGGGCGGCGAAGTGGAAAACCCGAACTGGCGGGCACAGTTTGTCGGCAAGAAAGTGCTCGACGATAACGGTCTGCCTGCGCTGAAGGTGATGAAAGGAGCGGCACGTCCGGGTGACGACTACGCGGTCGACGGGCTTTCCGGCGCCACGCTCACCTCAAACGGCGTGCAGCACAGTTTTGATTTCTGGATGGGCGAGCTGGGCTTTGGTCCTTTCCTGAAAAACGTACGTGAAGGAGCGCTGAACAATGGCTGATACCGGTGAACTGAAAGAAGTGAAAAAGGTGCTCATTGGCCCACTGCTCGCCAATAACCCGATCACGCTGCAGGTGCTGGGCGTCTGTTCAGCCCTGGCGGTGACGACCAAGCTGGAAACGGCGGTGGTGATGACGCTGGCCGTCACGCTGGTCACGGCGTTCTCCAGCATGTTTATCTCGATGATCCGCCACCACATTCCCAACAGTGTGAGGATCATCGTGCAGATGGCTATCATCGCCTCGCTGGTGATCGTGGTCGATCAGCTGCTGCGCGCCTTCGCCTATGAAACCTCCAAACAGCTCTCGGTGTTTGTCGGGCTAATTATCACCAACTGTATCGTCATGGGGCGTGCGGAAGCCTACGCCATGAAAATGCCGCCGCTGGCGAGCTTTATGGACGGTATCGGCAACGGCCTCGGCTACGGCGCGATCCTGCTGACCGTGGGGTTCCTGCGAGAGCTGATTGGCAGCGGCAAGCTGTTTGGCATCACGGTGCTGGACACGGTGCAAAACGGCGGATGGTATCTGCCAAACGGCCTGTTCCTGCTGGCCCCTAGCGCATTTTTCATTATCGGTTTGTTGATCTGGCTGATTCGTACGTTGAAACCAGAACAGCAGGAAAAGGAGTAACCGACGATGGCTCATTACCTGAGTTTGTTTGTGCGCGCGGTGTTTGTTGAAAACATGGCGCTCGCGTTTTTCCTCGGCATGTGTACGTTCCTTGCTGTGTCTAAAAAGGTCTCCACGGCATTTGGCCTGGGCGTGGCGGTCACCGTTGTGTTGGGGCTTTCGGTTCCGATTAACAATCTGGTGTACAACTTCGTGCTGCGGGACGGCGCGCTGGTGGAAGGGGTTGATCTCAGCTTCCTGAACTTCATCACCTTTATTGGGGTGATCGCGGCGCTGGTGCAAATCCTGGAGATGATCCTCGATAAGTATTTCCCGTCGCTCTACAACGCGCTGGGGATCTTCCTCCCGCTGATCGCGGTGAACTGCGCCATCTTCGGCGGCGTCTCGTTTATGGTTCAGCGTGATTACAACTTCAGTGAATCCGTGGTGTACGGTTTCGGCTCCGGTATCGGCTGGATGCTGGCGATTGTCACCATGGCGGGGATCCGCGAGAAAATGAAATATGCCAACGTGCCTGCGGGTCTGCGTGGCTTAGGGATCACCTTTATCACCACCGGTCTGATGGCGCTGGGCTTTATGTCCTTCTCCGGTGTGCAGCTATAAGGGCTAACAGATGGAAATTATTCTTGGCGTGGTGATGTTCACGCTGATCGTACTGGTGCTGTCAGGACTCATTCTGGCAGCGCGGGCGAAGCTGGTGAATTCCGGCGACGTGGTGATTGATATTAATGACGATCCTCAGAATCAGATCCGCACGCCTGCGGGAGATAAACTGCTCAACACGCTCTCCGGTAACGGTATTTTTGTCTCTTCAGCCTGCGGCGGCGGCGGCTCCTGCGGGCAGTGCCGCGTGACGGTAAAAGAGGGCGGTGGCGATATTCTGCCCACCGAGCTGGCGCATATCACTAAGCGTGAGGCAAAAGAGGGCTGCCGTCTGGCCTGTCAGGTCGCAGTGCGTCAGAACATGAAGATTGAACTGCCGGAAGAGATTTTCGGCGTCAAAAAATGGGAATGTGAAGTTATCTCTAATGATAACAAAGCAACCTTTATCAAAGAGCTGAAGCTGCGGGTGCCGGAAGGGGAAGATGTCCCGTTCCGCGCCGGCGGATACATTCAAATTGAGTGCCCTGAGCATACCGTGGCGTATGCGGACTTTGACGTTCCGGAGGCGTACCGCGCCGACTGGGACAAATTCAATCTCTTCCGCTTTGTATCAGAGGTTAAAGAGCCGACGCTGCGCGCCTACTCGATGGCCAACTACCCGGAAGAAAAGGGCATCATCATGCTCAACGTGCGTATCGCCACGCCGCCACCGAATGTGCCGGATGCGCCGCCGGGCGTGATGTCATCATACATCTGGTCCCTGAAGCCGGGAGATAAGGTGACCATCTCCGGTCCGTTCGGGGAGTTCTTCGCGAAAGATACCGACGCGGAGATGGTCTTTATCGGCGGCGGTGCCGGTATGGCCCCGATGCGCTCGCACATTTTTGACCAGCTCAAGCGGCTCGGCAGCAAGCGTAAAATCAGCTTCTGGTACGGGGCGCGCTCGCTGCGTGAAATGTTCTACGACGACGAGTTTGAACAGCTGGCACGTGAAAACCCGAACTTTACCTTCCACGTGGCGCTTTCCGATCCGCAGCCGGAAGATAACTGGACGGGCTATACGGGGTTCATCCACAACGTGCTGTATGAAAACTACCTCAAACAGCACCCGGCGCCCGAGGACTGCGAGTTCTATATGTGTGGTCCGCCGATGATGAACGCCGCCGTGATTAAGATGCTGAAAGATCTCGGCGTCGAAGATGAGAACATCATGCTTGATGACTTTGGAGGCTGATGATGCTGACGTTTCTGGCAACCTTTGTAGTTTTTGTGCTTGTCATCTTCGGCATGTCGTTAGGCTGGATCGTTAAGCGGAAAAGCATTCAGGGCAGCTGCGGCGGTATTTCCTCCATTGGTATCGAGAAGGTCTGCGACTGCCCGGAACCGTGCGACGCCCGCAAAAAACGCATGGCGCGCGAGCAGCAGCGCATTATTTAAGTTTTTGTAGGCCGGGTAAGGCAACGCCGCCACCCGGCATTCTTACATCTGCTTCTCAACCCTCATTTATTTACTGTATACTTATCCAGTGATGAGTGAGGGCTTACTATGCGCAAAATAATCCATGTTGATATGGACTGCTTTTTTGCCGCAGTGGAGATGCGAGACAACCCGGCGCTGCGGGATATTCCCATCGCCATTGGCGGCAGCCGCGTTCAGCGTGGTGTCATCAGCACCGCCAACTATCCTGCGCGCAAATTTGGCGTGCGAAGCGCCATGCCGACGGCGATGGCCTTAAAGCTTTGCCCTCATCTCACGCTTCTGCCAGGGCGGTTCGACGCCTATAAAGAGGCTTCCCTTCATATTCGGGAAATTTTCTCCCGCTATACCTCTCTGATAGAGCCGCTGTCGCTGGACGAAGCCTATCTGGATGTGACCGACAGCGTGCACTGCCACGGCTCCGCCACGCTGATGGCGCAGGAGATCCGCCAGACGATTTTCAACGAGCTGAATCTGACGGCATCGGCGGGTGTGGCGCCCGTTAAATTCCTTGCCAAAATCGCTTCGGATTTAAATAAGCCCAACGGCCAGTACGTCATTACGCCGGAAGAGGTGCCTGCATTTTTAAAAACGCTGCCGCTCGGCAAAATCCCCGGCGTCGGTAAAGTCTCCGCCGCAAAGCTGGAAAGCATGGGGTTACGCACCTGCGAAGACGTGCAGCGAAGCGATCTCGCGATGCTGCTTAAGCGCTTCGGGAAGTTTGGCCGCGTGCTGTGGGAGCGCAGCCAGGGGATTGACGATCGCGATGTGAACAGCGAACGGCTGCGGAAATCCGTCGGCGTTGAGCGTACCCTCATTGAAGATATTCATGACTGGTCCGAGTGCGAATCGATTATCACGGAACAGCTCTACCCGGAGCTGGAACGACGCTTAAGCAAGGTGAAGCCGGACCTGCTCATTGCCCGTCAGGGCATCAAGCTCAAATTCAACGATTTCCAGCAGACCACGCAGGAACATGTCTGGCCGCGTTTGAATAAAGACGATCTTATCGCGACGGCAAAAAAGGCATGGGAAGAACGCCGGGGCGGGCGAGGGGTGAGGCTGGTGGGATTGCACGTCACGCTGCTGGATCCGCAGTTAGAGCGACAGCTGGTATTAGGATTGTAAAAAAGCCCGGTGCGCTACGCTTACCGGGCCTGGGTTTTTCACCCTCTTCCACAGTAAGAGGGTTGGGATGAAGATGTTACTTCGCAGGGATCGCCTTCAGCAGTTCAGTCAGCAGCGTCCAGTAGTGACCGACGCTTTCGATATGAACCTGCTCATCCGGCGAGTGCGGACCGGTAATGGTTGGCCCGATAGATACCATGTCCATGTCCGGGTACGGTTTCTTGAACAGACCGCATTCCAGACCCGCGTGGATCACCTGAATGTTCGGCGTGCTGTTGAACAGACGCTGATAGGTTTCACGCACCAGCGCCATCACCGGAGAGCTTGCATCCGGCTGCCAGCCCGGGTAGCTGCCTTTGGCTGAGGTTTTTGCTCCCGCCAGCGTGCCCAGAGATTCCAGCATGCTCACCACATACTCTTTACCGCTGTCGATAAGGGAGCGGATCAGGCAGATGATCTCCGCGCTGTCGTCGCTCATGGTCACCACGCCCACGTTCAGTGAGGTTTCCACCACGCCTTTCGCCACATCAGAGTTGCGGATTACGCCGTTTGGCGTCGCGTTCAGCAGCTGAACGAAGGTGTCACGAGACTTCGCGGTCAGCGCGGCTTTATCCGTGGAGACGGATTCCAGCACCACGGTCAGGTTCTTCTCTTTCGCCGACAGTTCGTTTTTCAGGATATCCAGGTACACGGTGGAGAGTTTTTTCAGCTCGTCCGCTTTTGCCGCTGGCACTGCCACGGTGGCGAAGGCTTCGCGTGGGATCGCGTTGCGCAGGGTACCGCCGTTGAAGTCTACCAGACGCAGATCCAGCTCGGCCGCATGGCCTGCCAGGAAGCGGGCCAGCAGCTTGTTGGCGTTACCCAGACCCAGGTGAATATCACCGCCGGAGTGGCCCCCTTTCAGCCCTTTCAGCGTCAGCTTGAAGGTCTGGAAACCGGCAGGAATCGCTTCGCGTGACAGTGGCAGGGTAGAGATGAAATCAATCCCGCCCGCGCAGCCCATGTAGATCTCGCCTTCTTCTTCGGAGTCGGTGTTGATCAGGATATCCGCCTGCAGCCAGTTCGCCTGCAGACCGAACGCCCCGTCCATACCCGCTTCTTCGGTCATGGTCAGCAGCACTTCCAGTGGACCATGCTCAACGCTGTCGTCAGCCAGCACGGCCAGCGCAGAGGCCATACCGATGCCGTTATCCGCGCCCAGAGTGGTGCCGCGCGCTTTCACCCAGTCGCCGTCGATGTACGGCTGGATCGGGTCTTTGGTGAAGTCGTGAACGGTGTCGTTGTTCTTCTGTGGCACCATGTCCAGGTGCGCCTGCAGCACAACCGGTTTACGGTTTTCCATGCCTGCGGTGGCGGGTTTGCGGATCAGAATGTTGCCAACCTGGTCACGTTCCGCATGCAGACCTTTTTCCTTCGCCCAGCCCATAATATGTTCGGCAAGCTGTTCTTCATGGTAGGAAGGGTGTGGAATGGAGCAGATTTTGGCAAAAATATCCCACAGCGGCTGCGGAGATAGTTGAGACAGTTCAGACACGATAAGTCTCCTTGTCGAGGCGCTGCAAACAGGGTTGCAGGTCACAGGGTTAGCAGGTTAATAGTTACCACAAGTCAGGCTTGCGAGATGAATCTGAGAATACCACTTTCTCTGCTGGCTGGTAGCATAAAGCATGTAAAAACTCAGGCTGAGGGCGCTAAACACTGGTTTTTAGTGCGTCAGATCTCTATAATCTCGCGCAACCTATTTCCCCCTCGAACACTTTTTAAGCCGTATAAAAACAGGCTGGGACACTTCACATGAGCGAAAAATACGTCGTCACCTGGGACATGTTGCAGATTCACGCACGCAAACTGGCTGCGCGTCTGATGCCTTCCGAACAGTGGAAAGGCATTATTGCCGTCAGCCGTGGCGGTCTGGTACCGGGGGCGCTGCTGGCACGTGAGCTGGGTATTCGTCATGTCGATACCGTCTGCATCTCCAGCTATGACCATGATAACCAGCGTGAGCTGAAAGTGCTGAAACGCGCGGAAGGCGACGGTGAAGGCTTCATCGTTATTGATGACCTGGTGGATACCGGCGGTACTGCGGTGGCTATCCGCGAAATGTATCCGAAAGCCCATTTCGTCACTATCTTCGCGAAACCTGCTGGTCGCCCGCTGGTTGACGATTACGTGATTGATATCCCGCAGGATACCTGGATTGAACAGCCATGGGATATGGGCGTGGTCTTCGTACCGCCGATTTCAGGCCGTTAATACCAGTACGTAACTTTACACGCCCGGCTATGCCGGGCGTTGTTCTTTTTGGCCTGCCACGCGTTACAATAGTCTTCATATGACGTATTCATGGAGGCAACGCAATGACGCAGGCGAATCTCACCGAGACACTTTTCAAACCCCGTTTCAAACACCCTGAAACGTCGACGCTGGTGCGTCGCTTTAATCCGGGGACCCAGCCTGCCGTCCAGTCCGCGTTAGACGGTAAAAACGTGCCCCACTGGTATCGTATGATTAACCGCCTGATGTGGGTCTGGCGCGGTATCGATCCTCGTGAAATCCTTGATGTGCAGGCGCGTATCGTGATGAGTGAAGCCGAGCGCACCGACAGCGAACTCTATGATACGGTGGTGGGTTATCGGGGGGAAACTGGATCTACGAGTGGTCTAAACAGGCGATGCTCTGGCAGCAAAAAGCCACCCAGGAAGAGGATGCCACGCGCAGCGGCAAGCACTGGCTGCATGCGGCCAATCTCTACGCCATTGCCGCGTATCCACATCTGAAAGGTGATGAGCTGGCTGAGCAGGCACAGGCGCTGGCGAATCGCGCTTACGAAGAGGCGGCTCAACGCCTGCCGGGCCAGATGCGCGAACTCGAGTTTACCATTCCGGGTGGGTCATCCATCACCGGGTTCCTGCATATGCCTGAAGGTGAAGGTCCGTTCCCGACCGTCCTCATGTGCGGGGGGCTGGATTCGTTGCAGATCGATTATTACAGCCTGTATGAGCGTTACTTCGCACCAAAAGGGATCGCGATGCTGACGCTGGATATGCCCTCAATCGGCTTCTCATCCAAATGGAAACTGACGCAGGATTCCAGCCTGCTGCATCAGCATGCGCTAAAAGCGCTGGAAAACATTCCGTGGGTTGACCACACCCGCGTGGCGGCATTTGGCTTCCGCTTTGGCGCAAACGTCGCGGTGCGTCTGGCTTATCTTGAATCCTCCCGCCTGAAAGCCGTCGCTTGTCTTGGTCCGGTCGTTCACGCCCTGCTCAGCGATCCCGCCCGCCAGGGGAGCGTGCCTGAAATGTACCTTGATGTGCTGGCCAGCCGTCTTGGCATGCATGATGCATCAGACGAAGCGCTGCGCGTGGAGCTCAATCGCTACTCGTTAAAAACGCAAGGGCTGCTGGGACGTCGCTGCCCGACGCCGATGCTGTCGGGTTTCTGGAAAAACGATCCGTTCAGTCCGGAAGAAGAGTCGCGCTTAATCACGTCGTCATCTGCGGATGGCAAACTGCTCGAGGTGCCGTTCAGCCCGGTCTATCAGAATTTCGATAAAGCTCTGAAAGAGATTACGCGCTGGATCGCTCAGAGATTGTGTTAATAGATTGCTAAATTTCGCTGGTTTGGTAAAACAGTGGCTTCACAAAAGGAGATCGCAATGACGTTACCGAGTGGACACCCGAAAAGTAGATTGATTAAGAAGTTCATGGCTCTTGGCCCGTATATTCGAGAAGAGCAGTGTGAAGAGAATCGCTTTTTTTTCGACTGCCTGGCTGTATGCGTCAACGTGAAGCCTGCACCCGAAAAACGTGAATTCTGGGGCTGGTGGATGGAAATGGAAGCAGAGGAAAAACGCTTTACGTATAGCTACCAGTTTGGTCTGTTTAATAAAGACGGCAACTGGCAGGCGACCACCATTAAAGATCAGGAAGTGATTGACCGCCTGGAATACACCCTGAAAGAGTTCCACGATAAGGCACGCGCACTGCTGGCGACTCTTGATCTCAGGTTCGAGCCAGCGGATGACTTTTCCAGCGAAGCGGTGAAGCTGACTGCCTGATAGCGTCACAGCGCCGGGTGGCGGCTTCGCCTTACCCGGCCTACAAAAATGATGGTTTTCTCCCTCTCCCCGTGGGAGAGGGCCGGGGTGAGGGCACCAGCCCGCATTAATCCCCGAAATAAAAAAAACCGGCACCAGGCCGGTTTTTTATTTCGCATCATTAGAACTGGTAGGTCATACCCAGAGCAACAATGTCATCGCTGCTCACGCCCAGTTTATTATCGTCGTCAATCTGGTTGATTTTATAATCAACAAACGCGGACATATTTTTGTTGAAGTAATAGGTCGCGCCAACGTCAATATATTTCACCAGATCTTCGTCACCAATACCTTCGATATCTTTGCCTTTAGACTGGACATAACCCAGGGACGGACGCAGACCGAAATCGAACTGATATTGTGCGACGACTTCAAAGTTCTGTGCTTTATTAGCAAATCCGCCAGAAATTGGCGTCATATTGCGGGTTTCTGAATACATCGCTGCCAGATAAATATCGTTCGCGTCATATTTCAGACCGGTAGCCCAAGCTTCGGCTTTCTGGCCCTGGCCACGCGCCAGCAGGTTCTGCGCATTGGTGCGGTCAGAGTTAGTGTAAGCACCGCTGACGGCGAAATCGCTGCCGCCGAAGTCATAGCTCAGAGAGGTACCAAAACCGTCACCGTTCTGTTTCTTGGCGTCACGGTTTTCGTTTTTGCCCTGGTACTGCAAGGTCATGTCCAGGCCGTCAACCGCGCCGAAGAAGTCGGTGTTACGGTAGGTAGCAAGACCGGTCGCACGCTTGGTCATGAAGTTATCGGTCTGCGCGGAAGAGTCGCCGCCGAACTCAGGGAACATGTCGGTCCATGCTTCAACGTCATACAGGGCACCCAGGTTACGACCGTAATCCAGAGAACCAAAGTTTTTCAGCTTCAGGCCCGCGAACGCCAGACGGGTTTTCTGAGAGGAGTCGCTCTCGGCTTTGTTACCCGCAAATTCAGATTCCCAACGACCATAGCCCGTCAGCTGATCGTTAATCTGGGTTTCGCCTTTAAAACCGAAACGAACGTAAGTCTGATCGCCATCTTTGGTGGCATCATCGCTGATGTAGTGCATGGCTTTCACTTTGCCGTACACGTCCAGCTTATTACCATCTTTATTATAAACTTCAGCTGCGTGAACGGATGCAGAAGCCACTACGCCCATAACCATTAATGCCAGAGTGCTCTTTTTCATTTTCGATCCTGTCTTATAAACGCGCTAAAAAATTCGCTGGACGATAAGCTCATGCTTAAGTCCCGTGAAAAAACAGGAAGGGTTTTATCGTTCTGGAATGAAACTTTTATGACAAACTAAGAATAATTTTAAAAAACTGTGATTTATTATTTCGGTAATAAAAGTGTCAAATTCTCCCGCTACGCTTCCTGATCCCGCGCAACAAAGTGTTTCGCGATGTGCTAAGGCAGTTGGCAACGGGGCTGACTCCTGCTAAAACGTTCGTTCGACATTACTTTCCCTTATCGTTGAACGGCAGAGAATCATGAGTGACAGCCAGACGCTGGTGGTAAAACTCGGTACCAGTGTTTTAACAGGCGGATCGCGCCGCCTAAATCGCGCCCACATTGTTGAGCTTGTACGTCAGTGCGCTCAGTTACATGCCGCAGGGCATCGTATTGTGATTGTGACCTCCGGGGCGATTGCCGCCGGGCGTGAACATCTGGGTTACCCCGAACTCCCCGCGACGATCGCCTCCAAACAGCTGCTGGCCGCCGTGGGACAAAGCCGACTCATTCAACTCTGGGAACAGCTGTTCTCTATCTATGGCATCCACGTCGGGCAGATGCTGCTGACGCGTGCGGATATGGAAGACAGAGAGCGCTTCCTGAACGCCCGCGATACCCTGCGCGCGCTGCTGGACAACAATATCGTTCCGGTCATTAACGAGAACGATGCCGTTGCTACCGCTGAAATCAAAGTGGGTGATAACGATAACCTCTCTGCGCTGGCCGCCATTCTGGCCGGCGCCGATAAATTACTGCTTCTGACCGATCAGCAGGGGTTGTTCACTGCCGATCCGCGCTCCAACCCTGAAGCCGAGCTGATTACCGACGTTCACGGTATCGACGATGCGCTGCGCGCCATTGCCGGTGATAGCGTGTCCGGCCTCGGAACGGGCGGCATGGGGACCAAGCTGCAGGCCGCCGACGTGGCGTGCCGCGCCGGTATCGACACCATCATTGCCGCGGGCAGCCGCCCTGGCGTGATTGGCGACGTGATGGAAGGCATCTCCGTTGGCACCCGCTTCCACGCTCAGGAATCCCCGCTGGAAAACCGTAAGCGCTGGATCTTTGGCGCGCCGCCTGCGGGCGAACTCGTCGTTGATGAAGGGGCGACCGCCGCGATTCTGGAACGAGGAAGTTCATTACTTCCTAAAGGAATTAAAAGCGTGACAGGCAACTTCTCCCGTGGTGAAGTGATCCGTATCCGTAACCTCGAAGGTCGCGACATCGCCCACGGCGTAAGCCGCTATAACAGCGATGCCCTGCGCCGCATCGCGGGTCACCATTCGCAGCAGATCGACGCCATTCTGGGCTATGAATATGGCCCGGTTGCCGTGCATCGCGATGACATGATTATTCGTTAAGGAGCCAGAACATGCTGGAACAAATGGGCGCCGCCGCGAAGGCCGCCTCTTATAAACTGGCGCTCCTTTCCAGCCGCGAGAAAAACCGCGTGCTGGAAAAAATCGCTGATTATCTGGAATCTCAGTCCCAGGAAATTTTGCTCGCCAACGAGCAGGATTTACTGGAAGCGCGCCGCAACGGTCTGAGCGAAGCGATGCTCGACCGTCTGGCGTTGACCCCGGCTCGCCTGAAAGGCATCGCCGACGATGTTCGTCAGGTCTGCAATCTGGCCGATCCGGTAGGGCAGGTGATTGACGGTGGGCTGCTGGACAGCGGTTTACGCCTGGAGCGCCGTCGCGTGCCGCTCGGCGTTATCGGCGTTATTTATGAAGCCCGTCCAAACGTGACGGTGGATGTCGCCTCCCTGTGCCTGAAAACCGGCAACGCCGCCATTCTGCGCGGTGGGAAAGAGACCTGGCGCACCAACGCCGCGACGGTGAAAGTCATTCAGCAGGCGCTGGAAGAGTGTGGCTTACCAGCGGGTGCCGTGCAGGCAATTGAGAGCCCGGACCGCGCGCTGGTCAACGAAATGCTGCGCATGGACAAATACATCGACATGCTGATCCCACGCGGCGGCGCGGGCCTGCACAAGCTGTGCCGCGAGCAGTCGACGATTCCGGTGATCACCGGCGGTATTGGCGTGTGTCATATCGTGGTAGACGACAGCGCTGAGATTGCTCCTGCTCTGAAGATTATCGTGAACGCGAAGACCCAGCGTCCTAGCACCTGTAACACCGTTGAAACGCTGCTGGTGCATCAGGACATAGCGAACACCTTCCTGCCAGCTCTGAGCAAACAGATGGCAGAGAGCGGCGTGACGCTGCATGCTGACGCCAGTGCGCTCGCGCTGCTGCAGGATGGCCCGGCTAACGTCGTTCCCGTCAACGCGGAGCAGTACGACGACGAGTTCCTGTCACTGGATCTGAACGTGAAAATCGTGAACGATCTTGACGACGCGATTGCGCACATCCGTGAGCATGGCACGCAGCATTCTGACGCCATCCTGACACGTACGCTGCGCAATGCGGATCGCTTCGTGAACGAAGTGGATTCCTCTGCGGTGTATGTGAATGCCTCCACCCGCTTCACCGACGGCGGCCAGTTCGGTCTCGGCGCTGAGGTGGCGGTCAGTACGCAGAAACTGCACGCGCGCGGTCCGATGGGGCTGGAAGCGCTGACCACGTACAAGTGGATCGGCTTCGGCGACGATACGATTCGTGCGTAAATAATCACGGGTGATGCAAAAATAGCCGTTTGATTCAAAAGGGCATTGACGCATCACCCGGATAGATCTAACCTTTTGCCCCGTGGTTACACTCGTAACCGGCCTCTCAGGGCCGATATAGCTCAGTTGGTAGAGCAGCGCATTCGTAATGCGAAGGTCGTAGGTTCGACTCCTATTATCGGCACCATCTTTTCATCCAGTACCATCCCCAATCGTCCATTTTTCCTTGTATTTCGTCCTGCGAGTATGCGAACGGCCCCAGCTTCGTCCAGCTCTGCCCGGGAAACTGTATTGAGTTAAACCAGCGGAGAGGTAGCAGCCGCTGAGCTGGGTTTTGATGTTCAGCACGAGTCCGAAGAGCAACTGCTGATTTTCTGTCGGCTGGATGAAGAAACCCACAGCTTCTATGGCAAAGACCGTGCAGCGGGCGCTTTACAGTTTATTCGTTCTGAGCTGGCCTACGTTGCCACAATGCACCCTGATACTCCGGATGACTGGAGCAAAACAGGATTAAGGGCGCTCTGCCTCCTGGAAGGCGAAAAGCTGTAAACCCCCAGCCTCTCAAACTTGATACTTTTTCGCGAGAAACTGGGAAAATTGTCAACCCAACCTAACGGATCCTGACGCTCACGAGCAGCACCTGCAGCCAGGGTTTAAACCGCACCACTTTAGAAAACTTCAGGTGCAGGTCAAAGGGACAATTGTAATTAGCAGCCGAGGTAGACGCCAATGCTACTAAAATTTTCAAATGTTGAATCTAATCACTTGGAAAACAGTGCCACATCTAGTGTAATAATGGCTGTTACCATTAATGGCAGAAAAGGGATAACAATGTCAGGACGTATTGTAGCCGTGTGCACCATATTAGGCGTTGTTATTGGAGTTGCTGGGCTTTATCTCCCCTACAGGAATGAAATAAACGACACCCTTTACCAGAAAAAATTCCTCACGGGAAAGTGGTCTAATGATGCAACGCTTATAATGAATAGTAAAGATTTGGGGATGCACATGCAGCACCCGCCTGTGGTAATTCAGATGATTGTCGATGATGATGGTTCTATCGATGGTGAAATCATATCAGAGGGGCTATGTGATGGGATGCCTTTAACTTGGTACATAACACTCAATAGTGAGCGTCCTTCAGTAATAAACTTTGTCTTCGCTAGAAAGTTTTACATCCGTCAGCAAGTTGATGGTGCTATTGATAAAGGCCCCATAGTTGCAACACTCAAGCTAGTCAAGGAGGACCGCAAGCACAATTCCATCACATTTGATGTAGTTGATGATCCGGCAGGTTTGATGCCAAAACAATTGACTGTCGCAAAAAATTTGCCAATGTTTGAAGAAAATTACAACTTTTTACAGTATTATTGCGCGAAATCAACAAAAGCATTTTTGAATAATAAAATGTAAATAGCAAAAATGGTGGTGAATGAATGCTTATCATAACCAAAGAATGCGAATGTTTCAAGTGTACAGATATTTTACAGAAGAAAGTAACGATGACTTAGAGTTATTAACGCTAAAATAGGATAAGTGTTTTTTAAAGGTTTGTGAATCAAAAATGCTATTTAGAGTAATGACTGGATATTACCCTTTAAAGAAGGCTCTTGATGGTTTAATAAAGATAATAAGAAAGGGATATATTTTCAATGTATAAAGATGTTACAGTGATATCCTTAGGTATTGTAGTGATGATGTTTGTTGTATCGACGTTATGGTTTCAATTTCAACTATGAAAGATACAAATTAATTTTGCTTTAAAATAGTTAATGGGTTTTTTGAAAAATGGCATTAAATCAAGAGTGGCTGCAATTAAAAAGACAAACAGAATATTTAAGGCGTGAGGTTAACAATCTTAAAATATCCTCTAACTTAGAAGTGATGCTCATTGCAGGTGAGGATCGCAGATTTAATAGACATCATGGAGTAGACTTTTTTTCTATTTTTCGTGCGTTTTGGCGGACTTTTTTTTGTAGAAAAAGAGAGGGAGCTTCTACAATAGCTATGCAGCTTGTAAGAGTGCTAAGAGGTCGTTATGAGAAGACTTTGAGTAGAAAGTTGTCAGAAATGTACTTGGCTATTCGTTTGACAAAAAATACGAAAAAAGATGATATTCCTAAATTATATTTATTCGTTGCTTATTATGGCTGGAGGATGAACGGATTAGTTCAAGTATCAAATCGACTAAAGCTAGATCTTGCTAATCTCAATGATCATGAAGCAGCAAGCATAATTGCTAGATTAAAATATCCTGAGCCTAAAAACTATAACCAGCTTCGCCATGATAAAATTATGTTAAGAGCTGGCTATATATTAGACCGGGTGGACTCACTCAAAAACATATATTCTTGAATTAAGGAGGTGAAAATGGAACCTTTTAAAGTATCACCGCACCTTTCTGCGTTACTTGATAGTTATCCTGATGTTCAACTAATTGTTGATGCTGCAAAGAAAGGAGGTGAAACTTCTAGAGCAGCTATTGCCAGATTGTGGTTATCAGAAGGAATTCCATTTGCGTTCAAAAACGCGCCGGCACTATATGAGGTTATTAGGGCTTGGTTAGGTGTTCGCCTTGATGTGAACCCAAAAGAAATACATTTAAGTGGAAGCGCTAGATTAGGACAATCTTTAGCACCTCATAAAATAGGAACAGCTTTTGGACAACACTCAGATTTAGATCTTTTCGTAGTTTCAGAGTCTTTATTTGAAAAAGTTAGAAACGAATTCAATAAGTGGTCTACGCAATTTGAAGGTGGTACCATTCAACCCAAAAACGCTAAAGAAAAAGAATACTGGGAAGATAATAATATTCGTGGGTACAAAAATTTACAGCGAGGTTTTATTGATTCCAAAATAATTCCTAACAGAGAAGCGTACCCTACAGTATGTAATATATCGAATTCAATGTGGCTGCTAAAAGGGCGTTTGGATGTAACTAGTAATGCTCCTAAAATCCAATCAGCCTCTGTAAGGTGTTATAAAAATTGGGATAGTTATGTTCGTCAGGTAATGACTAACTTAGAGTGATTCAGCATTTGATTATTAATTTACCCAGCAGCAACATTTACTGCTGGGTCTTAATATGGAACTATAAAATGAGAGATTTAACATGATTTTGAATGAGCAATTCAATTGGCTAAATATTAATTGGTGGGTTGAAATATGTGATGACCCTTTTTAGCATGTGTTTGTAGCTGTCTTCTTTAACTTAGAATGTTTAGCGAATAGGGTGCTTAGTGATCGGGTGATTATCACGGCAAAACTATTTCGTGATCTGATGATTAAGCAGAAAATCTTATGGGGGTACTTTTGGGGGTATCTGTCAAAATAGAATATAATAAATTGTATATTAATCAATAATCTATCTTGTTATGTGTTGTTCCTATTATCTCCTCAAACGTCTGTATTCATCCATAAAGTCCCTGATTTAAATGCTTTTTAGTCCATTATGTTCCGTAACCTTCCAGTAAAATCGATGCTGAATCTGTATAGGATTGTGTATATGTTCCTGTTCGGCCTTCGCCGTCCGTGGTTAAACAACCAACAGATCTTCATCGTCATTTGCGTTCGGATGTGGCGCTAATGTGGGTTATCTGTCATCTTTCGCAAGCAGTGTGCTTTCTTCTCAGCGTGCAGAATCCGTTGCTTACAGCCACACAACTGGCCATTACCTGCTATATTCGTGTCTTTGCCAGATTTCCGGAATGAGCGATAATGTGGCACATAATGGCAGCGTAAAAGGGGCAATATGCTTCATCACAGCCAGGCAATGTCACTGGATGACATCTACCTTGAGGACATTCCTCACATTATTCACCCGGATACGGCGGCAGGAGACCTCGCAGATACTGCAAGGCCTAACCGCATCATTCAGGAGTGGAATTTGCCACAGGGCTACACCCGGTTTGTCAGCCGGTATCAACTGTACCACTGGCAACATCCCTGGATGGCATACCGTGACACGCTCGACGACATCAAATCCGGGAAGCTCGTTCTGCTGAGAAAAGACATCACCGGCCATGCCATTTCGGGCGTGCTGACGACATCCGGTGACCTTCGCAATGACCTGCCTCTGTTCCTTCAAACCCGACTCCGACACATTCTGTCCCGGCAACTGAATCGCCCGAGATATCAGGTTCGCCATGCGACACCGGTGCAACATGCCCAGGCCGCAAAAACCATCAACAGCAAAACTGCCGGTCGGTTGCTGGCCGCGGGCGGGATCTATAATGGCAATATCGAGGGATTCCGTCAGACCGCGCAGCAGCTCGGTGGTGATGCACCGGCGGGTTACGATCAGGTTATGGACAATAAAGGGCTGATTATCGCTGGTGCTTCTGTTGCTGCGGGCCTTGGCTTGGGCAGACTGGGGACGGCGAGTGAGCTTAGCAATCTTCATGTTCTGGGAAAAGTCGAGGGTGAATACTCGATGATAAAGCCCGGACCATTACCTAAAGAGCTGGCTGAAACCTTCTCCAGTGGTACATATAAAGAGATCACGCTATCAACAGACACGAGTTTCTACAGAGGTGGTATTGAAGGCCGTCCATTAGGTCAGTTTTTCGGATATGAACAACCTCAGGGAGTGCTCCAGACCAGAATAGATAAGGCTCTGCTCCCCAAATGGCCTAACGGAAGTGAATCCCCTCTTGATAGCTATCACAAGA
The DNA here is from genome assembly GCF_048685015.1 of Enterobacter sp. BNK-13. Classification (NCBI taxonomy): domain Bacteria; kingdom Pseudomonadati; phylum Pseudomonadota; class Gammaproteobacteria; order Enterobacterales; family Enterobacteriaceae; genus Enterobacter; species Enterobacter sp. BNK-13. The sequence continues at coordinate 555,845 of NZ_JBLQTP010000001.1, forward strand.
TACAAATACCCGCAGGAACGAAAGTATATGTTGGAGAAGTTGGCTATCAAACAGACCTTTTTTCCGGTGGCTCTGAGCAAGTTGTGATACCTACCCCGTGGAAAATACCTGGCGTTAAGATACTTGAAAGTGGTGGTTTGAAATGAAAAATGAAATAAAGAAAACGGTAACTGATATCATCAAAATCCTCTCCTCAAATGATGAGGATTCATGGGCAAAAACATTCGAAAAACTAGCCATCGAGCTCGATGTTGATTGTGAGTCATCCATTTACTCGTTGAAAAAACTCTACGGCGGGATGGGATCATTTAACGATATTGTTCTGCATAAAAATGGCATACCTCTCATTCGGGAAAATGACGAGTTAGACGATTTGAGACACAAACTCTACAAGCAGCTTGACCATGCAATCGTTTTGTTAAAAGCAGGTGATTTACCATAGCGTTAGTTTCCAGCGCCGCCAGTAAATTATTGGGTACGCCTCCAGCCTGACAGGGGAAGCGCAGAACCTTACAATAGGCTCATGTGTGTTCGTCTCGTCAGCATCGATGCCACCGAAAAGAACCTGCCCTTTGGGCAGCGTTCCCGGCAGACATTCTCATCGATAGTGGCGCAGTGTGCCGTCTCCATAACGTGCAGGAACGCAGATTTCTATGGTCCTCTGCTGGGTACGGTGTGGCCTCACATGGAAAGCGCATAAAATAATGAAAGCCCGGTAGGCTTCTCACACCCACTCCTGCAGATGGAAACCATCAGCACTTCTTACGCATCATGCGCCAGGTTCCTCTGACAGCTCCGACAAACCATCACACATCTCCTGCAACTCATTAAACATTCTTGCCACATGGAAGCCATCGCACACCGAATGATGCACCTGCACCGCGAGCGGTAACAGCACTTTTCCATCCTGCTCGTAGTATTTCCCAAACGTGAACATAGGCGAAAAGAAGTTCTTCATATGCGCAATGTTCATCGTAAAGTTCGTAAACGTTACCCACGGAATAGACGACACGAAAAAGACATTTTCCCGGGACTCTTCCTTAGGCCAGTAAGAAAGGCTATTTCCATAGCGGGCCGTATCTTCAGCATACGTGTTCTGGAAGTGATGCATATTGCCGTCATAGTGGCTCCACAGTGACGAAAAGGTCTCCGTTTCGGGGTGGAAAATGGTGTAGCTGGGATGAACTTCATTCCATATGACAAGCTCATTGTCCTTCATGGCCATACGGAACTCAGGATGCCGGTTCATGATGTTAGACAGGAGAAAAATGATCGTCGGGTAAAACTTCCAGCCCACCGCTTTGATATGTTTTCGCAGCGCGGTAATGTCGATCAGAACGGTTTGGTTAATTGTGCATTCAGCGAATGACTGGAAGACTTCAAAATGCTCCTTCCTTGGCCAACGAGATAAATCAACAGGCGTATAGGCCGGGGCTGTTTTTTTCATTTTTTAACCTTTGATTATCAACCGTCTACGTGATTTTGGGCCAGAAAAAACCGCACAACCATTTCAACCGTATCTAATCTTCCTGTCAATCTCAGCCTGTGGTTTTCCGAACAGGTATCCCTGCACGAGATCGCAACCAAGCGCCTGAAGACGTTCAAGCTGTGCTTCGGTTTCAACACCCTCTGCAATGACCCGCATATTGAGGCTCTTCGCCATGCCGGTAATCAATTTAACGATATTAAGGGCATCATCCTGCGTGGATATCGGATTCACAAAGGATTTATCTATCTTAATTTTATCAAAATTAAGTTCACTCAGTCGTGAGAGCGAGGAATATCCCGTTCCGAAATCATCGATGGAAATTTTGACACCCAGTGCCCGGAGCTTTTTGAGAATAGTGATCGGCATGTTGCTGTCACTGAAGAGCGAAGACTCTGTAACCTCTAACTCGAGTCGGTTGGCCGGTAGCCCCGTCTCTTTCAGGATGGACTGCACCATCGTGGTAAACGATTTTGTGCCTAGCTGAACGGGGGAAACGTTCACCGAGATCCTGGCCGGCACCGCCCAGGACACCGCTTCCCGGCAGGCCATCTCAAGCACCGACTTGCCGATCTCATTGATCATCCCCGTTTTTTCAGCGACGGAAATAAAATAATCTGGCGCGAGTATCCCTTTCACCGGGTGTATCCAGCGAATAAGCGCTTCATAGCCGTAAATTTCATTGCTGAATGAATCGACAATAGGCTGGTAATACACAACGAATTCATTGTGATCGATCGCCAGAGCCATATCATGTTCAAGGGTTCTGCTTTCCTGCAGTCTTTGCAGCATCCACTGCCGGAAGACTTTGATCTGCTGCGAACCTTCTTTTTTCGCTTCGTAGAGGGCCAGGTCGGCAAATTTATAAAGGTAATCAGAGCGGCGTTCATTATCAGATAAAACGATGCCCACGCAGGTGGCAATTTTTATCAGCTGATTATTAATCGTATAGGGCTGGCTGATATGATCGCTGATTTCTTTGGCGCGCGAAACGGCGGCGGTTTCCGTGAGTCCGCTGGAGAGAAGGGCGAATTCATCGCCGCCCAAGCGGTAAAACGTATCCGTTGCGCTGCTCATTGAGGTCAGCCGGCGGGATACCTGATTCAGCAGCAAATCTCCCGTATCATGGCCATAGGTATCGTTGACCTCTTTGAAGCGGTCTAAATCAAATAACATTACGGTGACGGGGACGTGGTTTTTATCTGCCTGAAGATTAATTTTGTTGAGATCGTCCCAGAAGAAAAGGCGGTTTTTCATGCCGGTGAGGGAGTCATGATAAACATCATACTCCAGCTTCGCGTTCTGAATTTGCAGTTTTTCTTTTGATATTTGAAGTTCATCAGCCAGGCTTTTAACCTGCATATGTGCTTTCAGAATGTTTTTATTCTGGTAGATCATTAAGAAGCCAAGAATAAAGCTTAAAATCACCAGAAGCAAAGAAAGTGCGGAGTAAATATAATACAGGATTTGTATTTTGTTGTTGGATTCATTAACCGTATTAATATCTTTCGTTAATGCCGTTGCAGACAGTTGGCTGAGCGGTGCGTCGAGCTCATGCATATTTGTGAGGTACGCCTGTAACTCCGGATGGCTCATTTTTTCAAGATGACTATCCAGATAGGCCAGTATTTTTTCTAAGCGTAAAGCGAGCTCCTGATGCGTTTTATCGCTGTCAATGTAGCGACCTAAATCGCCTCCCTTCATTAAATCGCCCTGACTGAGCATAATTTCGAGGCGCATGCGGACCTGGTCTATCGTAACGTCATCTGTATCGGTTGCGTATAGACCAAGCCATGATTCAAAACGGTAATACTCTGATACCAGTTGTGCCACGGACCAGGACTCAGTGTATTGAGTCAGTTTTTGCAATTCCTGCTGTCGATCATAAACAAGGTATGCAATATATCCTGTCGTGATAAAAAGAGAAAAAATGATACCAACCAGTATCCTGTTCATTATGTTCTCCTGAACGGCTACTCAATCTTCATTTTGCTTACCTGCCATGCTGATCGTGAGTAATAAATCTGATTATTCAACTCAGGAAGACTGTCATAGGGGTATACAATGAACGATGGGCCTTTATCGCGGATGCGCATATATTCGCCATTGACCTTTAAGGCAAGGATGGCGTTGTATTTTTTAAAGTCGCTGAGAGGGATGACGGTTGAGTAATCATTGAGCGCAATAACATTCACGTTCGTACCTTTTGCACCCACATAATCCATGAGCTTGCTCATGGGGACACCCTCAAACTTCGTACGACCGTTATACCAGGGGGACGTCGTCTCGAAACTCACTACTCCGAGTTTTTCAAGGCTGGCGAGATCAAACACTGCTTTTCCATTTTCGTTGGTATTTTCTATATTACCGTAAATCGTTAAAATAGGTTTACCAACTGGTTTTGGCAGGTCGCCAGCCCAGGTTACACTTTGTACCAGACAGCATAACAGTAGTAGGGTTAATCGCATTTTGGCCTCCACCTTTTTAACAGAAGTATAAGAATTATAATTTAGATATCACACGAGTTGATATATTTTGTTGGGGAGTAGGGGGTTTTATCGTTTTTATTGATGTAAACTCATTTTAATCAATGAGTTAGGTGTTTCGGGTGTCAGGATGTTTGATACGCGAGCGACGCTTAACTTTTTGATAAAAGCTAAAATTGCGGGCATAAATGCTCTTCTGTTTAAAAAATAATCGCTTTAATTGAGAGATATTATCTTCCACGATAATTGTGGGGTGTCCGCGGCTTTTTGGCGCGCGAATTTAGCGGCTAAATACGCGCCCCGGTTGTGTGCGCTGTTTCAGGATGGCAATGATAAGCGAGGACACGAACATTCTGATTGCACGTGTCCCCAGGCGCTTGTCTTACTTCAGGTCATCCCGGATGGCTGACGCCGGCTTACCCCCTTTCGCCATGCTGGCAAACACTGCGTCCCGGTAGATCCACGCATGAACGAGTGCGGCGGAGAGATGGACCAGCACCACGGCAAAAAGCAACTTTGCCAGAAGGCTATGGGCGTCGTGACACCAGGCAAAGAGTGCCGGACTGGTCGGGACAATTGCCGGCAGGTTGACGCCATCAAACATGACAATTGGCAGGCCCGCTGCCGACAGTTGCGCCCAGCCCAGCAGCGGCATTGCCAGCATTAACCCATACAGCATCCAGTGTGATGCCTTTGCGGCAAGCACCTGCCAGACGGGCAACTCGGCAGGAAGTGGGGGAGTGCGGCTCAGAAGTCGGTTGACCAGACGCACCAGTGCCAGCAGTAAAATGGCGATCCCCAGCGGCCGGTGGAGGTCGATTAGCCAAATCCGGTGATGTAACGACGTCATCATCGCGGCACCGATGAAAAGCATGGTCAGGATCATCACCGCCATCAGCCAGTGCAGGCTTCGCGCCAGGGTATTGAAATGCTGCGGCGCGTGCTCTCGCCTGTCTTTATTTGAGCTCATTTTACCTCCTGCTTTTGCACGGCTTCGGTGGCCTTGCCGTAGCCGATTTCCCGTTCACGGCGGCTGAAAGAGTGGGAGTAGGCCGCGGAGCGGGCGTTTAAGATGGGATCATCAGACACCGCAACGCCTGCAGGAACGACAGAAGGGTCAAAGTTAACGTCGCGGCACGCGCCTGTGGATTGTGCTTCGACCCGCGTCACTTCCAGCGTGCCGGCTACCACCTTTTTGCGATCGTCCGGCCATGGCTGGGAAGGGTCATCCACCGGATCGCCCGGCTGTGCGAGCTGCAAAACGTAATCCCAGTAGAGTGGCTTCTGCGCCAGGCGCTGACGCAGGTTTTCGAACAGGAAGTTGTCATCGGCTTTCTGCCGTTGCTCATCGCTTATCGACAGGAAAGGCTCGTGCGGACGCATCATCCAGCGAACGGCTTGACGTTCCCCCTGCGCGTTCACAAGGTAAAAGGCGTTAATGCTGTAAAACGTCGCGCCCGCGAAGCTGCCGGGGGCGGGTTTTTGTGCCGCCCATTTAAGGTATTTCTCCGCCTCCGGGTACGCTTTTAAAAAGTCTTTGAGACGCTGCGGATCCGGTTTCCCGGTGGACGCATCAACGGCCGTGGCTTTTCGCAAGGCCAGAAAACCTTCCGGGCTGTGCGTGGCGAAGAAAGGCTCGTTGTTCATCGCCATCCGCCATTGTTGCTTGTCATCTGTCTTCAGCAGTAGCGCCATGCTCAGGGTTTTGGTCGTACTATCCGGTGCATGCGGATCGCCGGTACCAATAGAGAATCTACCCACTACGGGCACTTCCTGCTGTGAGAAGAAGCGGGAGGTTGAAAGGGAATCCGCCGAGCCGTTTGGCGTAAAGGTGCCGGCAAAGCAGATGCCTTTTCCATGCGCGCGGCGAAAACCCGGTGGGAAGGGTTTCGGTGTTTCACCCACCAGTGCCTGGCTGACCGTGCGTGACCCAAGCCAGCCCGCCGTCCATGCAAAAGCAGATGCCAGCGTACCGGCGACAACGGCGATCGCTGCCAGCGCGCCCCAGGTTTTTTTGGACCTCAAATCCAGTTTCGACATAGACGTTTTTCCAGAACAAAATATCTTCACCTGTCATGCGCAACGTATTGTGCGTGACAGGTGTTAATACAGTGGCGAATATGGCTCGAGTATAGGAACTAAGGGGCGTAAAGAAAGAATATCACGAAAAGTTTAAACCTTTCCGCTGTCAAAAAGACCGGGTTACTCATCGTGTCGGAAGTTGTGACCGAGTCGGTGACCCAGCGAGAAATAGTGGCGAAATAGATAATAGAGGGGGTTCCATTTCTCCACATTAAATTTCACCCCTCGCTGAGTACGAATTAATAATGCCTCAGATATGTGGACGCAGGTTATCGAGGCATCAACGGACACCAGGTTCCCCTGCGAACCGGTCAGGGGCGCTATTCCGCCAACCTTAGCCTCTATTTGTACAGGACACTCTTTAATTCTCAACGAGTTAATCGTCACCGCCTTTTCCTTATGGAAATTTCCGCAGCTAAACTTGTCCTGTTCAAAAACATATCCCATTTTTTTCTTCCATTCCGGTGGCGATGCTTTTCCCGTTTTATTTGCGATAGCTTCAATATTCGGCCAGAGCCTGCTGTCCGGGATGTTCAGAACAATATCGGGGTTACCTGTGATATTTTCATAACACTTTCCGGAGGTGCCAAGCCCGAACACGATATTCCGGTCGAGGATCCACCACGAGGAGACCGGGCTCAGGTTGGTTGAACCGTCAGGATTTTGGCTGGAGATAATGGCGACCGGTGTACCAAAATATAAAGAAGCAAAATCGACCTGCTGGGTTTTCATTTTATCATCCTCTGATTAACGAAGGACCAGTCTACGTTTTGCTAACGTGCGTTACTTCGGTGAAGCGTGAAGTAAAACGCGGCAGGCTAAAATTCCCAGGGGAACTGCAATAGCTGCCTTGTACCCAACTGAGCGAGAACGTGCATAATGCGTCCACCTTTTGCGAGAACGCGTAAGGTTCGTTGTCCCTGCCGGAACAGATTTATTGACTTAAATCATGATGTCTCTTTCATTCGCCGCCTATCGTGTGCACCCCCTCCTTAAAACGAATCAAAAATGAAAAAAAGACCGTTCCTGATGGTGCTTTGTGCTGTGTGCTGCTTTTTTGTAGCGGACATCGCCATGGCAAAAAACAGTTCAGTTTCCAGTGAACAGGTTAAAGAGAATGTTATTGCAGAGTCGATAGCATCTTATCCCGGAGTATGCGCTTGTCCTTTTAACCGGGCCAGAAACGGAAGCGCTTGCGGGAGACGCAGCGCATGGAGTAAGGCGGGAGGCTATGCTCCCATTTGTTATAAAAATGAAGTAACAGATGAGATGGTAAAGCAGTGGCGTGAAAATAATAGCTAACCCGCCTCCAGCATCCCAAAACTCACAATCCGCGCGCGTCCCAGCTCTTTTGCCCGGTATAGCGCCACATCCGCAGCGCGCAGCAGGTTGTCGGTCTGGGCATGTTGTGGGTAGCTGGCAATGCCAATCGACACGTCCACCGGCCCAATCTCGGTCAGTCCGTAGCGAAGCGACAGCTCATGCACGCCGGTGTAAATCTTCTGCGCGCAGGCGTACGCTTCTGCTTCATCGGCACCGGAAAGCAGCACCAGAAACTCCTCGCCGCCGTAGCGGAATGCCAGCCCGTTGTCATGTGCGGCGCGCTGAACAATTGACGCCACGCTTTTGATCACCAGATCGCCCGCTTCATGGCCGAAACGGTCATTAATGCTCTTGAAGTGGTCGATATCAATCATCATGCAGCTTAACGGCACGCCAGTGCGTATCGCCTGTGCCGTTTGGGTTTGCAGGGTATCTTCCAGATGATGACGGTTACGCAGGCCGGTGAGCGGGTCAAACAACGCTTTTTCCAGCAACGCGTCGCGCAGACGCTGGTTGGCCAGCGCCAGCCCGAGCGCCTCGGCCATCAGCTCCAGATATGCGCGGGAAGGGGCATTATCCGCCGTGATATTCTGGAAGGAGAGCAGGCCAATGGCCTCACCCTGAGCGATAAGCGGCACGCAAAGCGCGCTTTCCGTCTGGGATGCCGGAAGATGATAACAGGCAATATCCGGCTCGCCGTTCACCGGCGGATGACTCTGCCCGCGACGCACGGCCCAGCACTCGTCCGGGTGGAACGTCGTCTCTTCACCAACCGGCGAAAGCCATTGCGCGACGCAGCGCATCTGCCACGGCTCGCGGTCAAGGACGTAGAGTCGGCCCGCGATCCCCGGCGCGATATTGGGGGCAAACAGCTCCGCCACGTTAATCACATCGTTAAAGTTCTCACACCCCTGCAGCCGCTGGGTCATGCGCGCCAGCAGCTCGCGGATGGCCCAGTCGGCATCGCGCTCTTTTTCCAGACGCTGCCGCGCCAGGCCGTTTTCACGGAAGATGCTAATGGCCTGAGCCATATCGCCTATCTCATCGATCTGGTTGAAATTGGGCGTTTCAACCGCGTAATCCTGGGATGCCAGACGGTGCACCACGTCGCTCAGGCGCACCACGGGACGCAGCACGCGGCGCTTTAATATAAAGCCGAGTACAAACAGGAACAGCAGGGCGGTCAGGCCGACCGTCAGCTCAGAGGCGGTACGCAGCGCTTTCGATTTTTTTGTCGCATCTTTTACGGAGCCGATAACGCGCTTGTCGAGTATCTGGCGAAAGTGATCGATCTGATTCTGCGCGCGATCCAGCTCCTGCTCATAGGGCTGACCATAGAGCAAGGCAACGGCCTGGGCGTCTTCACCGCGTTCCAGGCTGGCGAGGGCGGTTTGCTGCTCGTCCTGCAGCTCATCGACGATCTTTATTCCTTCATGCAGCAGGGCCAGTTCTTCATCCGATGCGCCGTTATCCTGCAGCTTTTCCAGACGAAGCTCGATGCGCTTCAGGCTGTTTTCTGCCTGGTTATATTCCTTGAGCACCTGAGGATCTTTTTTAATGACGTACAGCCGCGCTAAATCAGACTGCGCCCAGATATCGGTTTCGATATCTTCCGTCAGCTGATCAAATTTCTGCCGTTGTTCAACGGCCTGACGTTCGAGGGTATCCGCGCTGGACGCCATCAGCATGATGATGCCGGAGGCGATGGTCAGGCAGACCGTGGCCCCATAGGCCCAGTTTGTTATCGTCGCGATTCGCACCAGATGATCCTTTTACGACATGAGTAGGATGGCGTTCTTCAAATTATAGAAAACGTCTGATTTAAGGCGGAAAAAAAGGCGGCACAGTGCCGCCTGGTGTGGTCTTTATCGTCACGTCCTTACAAATCTGGAGGATTTTTTCCTTCTTCGATGAAATCCGCGTCCAGCTCTTCGGCGTTACCTTCGTGATCGCGTCCGGAAAAGAGGTTCCAGCAGGCGATAAACAGCGCGGCGATGAGCGGCCCGATCACAAAGCCGTTAATGCCGTACAGCTCCATGCCGCCGAGAGTGGAGATCAGAATCAGGTAGTCCGGCATTTTGGTGTCTTTCCCCACCAGCAGCGGGCGCAGAATATTGTCCACCAGCCCGACGATAATCACGAAAAAGCCGACAATAAACAGCCCCTGCCAGATCTGGTGCGTGGCGAAGAGGAAGATAGCGGCGGGCACCCAGACAATCGCTGAGCCGATGGCGGGTACCAGCGAGAGGAACGCCATCAGTGCGCCCCAGAGCACGCTGCCGTCGATACCGGCAATGGCAAAGGCAATCCCGCCGAGGATGCCCTGAACCACGGCCACCGCCGCCGTCCCTTTTACCGTGGCGCGTGACACGCCGACGAATTTGGCGAACAGATGCTGCTTGGCAAAATCGGACAGGGGCAGGGAGTCGAGGATCTGGCGTACCAGATACGGGCCGTCTTTCAGCAGGAAGAACAGCAGATACAGCATGATGCCGAAGCTAATCGCAAAGCCAAACGTCCCCTTGCCAATCAGAAACGCGCTGCCGGCGAGATACTGTCCGCCCTGCAGGGCGACATCGGAGAGTTTTTTCTGGATCTGCGCCGCGTTGGTCAGGTTGTGATCCGCGAGGAAGCCGCTGGCCCAGTCAGGCAGGTGGTTGAAGATGCTCGCCACCACTTCCGGGAACTGGGTGTTGTTCTCCTGCAGTTTGGTGTAAACCACATTCAGCTCAATGGCGAGCGAGGAGAGGATCACCATCAGCGGAATAAAGACGATCAGGCAGATAATGCCGATGGTCAACAGCGAGGCCAGCCCGTTGCGCTCCCCCAGCGCGGTGCGCAGCTTGTTTTTTACCGGGTTGAAGATAACGGTCAGAATGGCGGCCCACAGTATCGCGGAGAAGTAGGGCGACAGCACGTCGAAGAAGGCCCAGGTCACAAGGGCGAGAATGAAAATAAAGAAACCTTTAGTCAGTCCGTTAAAGCGCATCAGTCAGTCCTGGTTACTAAGAAACTGTGACGACTATAGAACCGATTGTGAGAATTACCAACCTTGCACCGGGTGGCGGCTGCGCCTTACCCGTCTTGCGGGCAGTGTTACGGTATGACTTCGCGCTTTACGGATACCACTTTCGACTGACCGAAGATCGCCTTTTCCCGCACCATGCTGTAAGTATCTGCTTGCGGAGGTGCTTATGGCCTGGCGTCCGATTCTCTATGTGATCCTCACAACCCACCCCAGACTCAGCGCGCGGCGCGCCCGTTTGCGTCTGGTCATCTAGCTTTTTATTAACAATCGCGGTATAACACACCTTCTTTGGATGTTTAGATGTCCATACGTATAGAAGGTAATATGCAAACACAACAAGAAAATGGGCAGCTTAAGCGCACCATGAAAACACGCCACCTGATCATGCTCTCGCTGGGTGGCGTGATTGGGACAGGGTTATTCTTCAATACTGGCTACATCATTTCCACGACCGGGGCGGCGGGCACGCTGCTGGCCTACCTGATAGGTGCGCTGGTGGTCTGGCTGGTGATGCAGTGTCTGGGCGAACTCTCCGTGGCGATGCCGGAAACCGGCGCGTTCCACGTCTATGCTGCCCGCTATCTTGGCCCGGCGACGGGCTACACCGTGGCGTGGCTCTACTGGCTCACCTGGACGGTGGCGCTCGGGTCGAGCTTTACCGCCGCCGGGTTCTGCATGCAGTACTGGTTTCCGCAGGTGCCCGTCTGGGCGTGGTGCGTGGTCTTCTGCGTGGTGATTTTTGGTCTGAACGTCATCTCAACGCGCTTCTTTGCGGAAGGCGAGTTCTGGTTCTCCCTGGTGAAGGTCATCACCATCATCGCCTTTATTATTCTTGGCGGCGCGGCGGTCTTTGGCTTTATCCCGATGCAGGACGGTTCACCCGCGCCGGGCTTAAGCAACATCACCGCCGAGGGCTGGTTCCCGCACGGCGGCCTGCCGATCCTGATGACCATGGTGGCGGTGAACTTTGCCTTCTCCGGGACCGAGCTTATCGGTATTGCCGCAGGGGAAACGGAAAATCCGCACAAGGTGATTCCGGTCGCGATCCGTACCACCATTGCGCGCCTGATCATCTTCTTTATCGGCACCGTGTTTGTGCTGGCGGCGCTGATCCCGATGCAGCAGGCGGGCGTGGAAAAGAGCCCGTTCGTGCTGGTGTTTGAAAAGGTCGGTATTCCTTACGCGGCGGATATTTTTAACTTTGTGATCCTGACGGCGATCCTTTCGGCGGCGAACTCCGGACTGTACGCCTCCGGGCGCATGCTGTGGTCGCTTTCTAATGAGAAAACGCTCCCGCGCTGTTTTGCCCGCGTAAATAAAAACGGCGTGCCGCTGACGGCGCTGTCGGTTTCTATGCTCGGCGGCGTGCTGGCGCTGTTCTCAAGCGTCGTGGCGCCTGACACTGTGTTTGTCGCGCTCTCGGCGATTTCTGGCTTTGCGGTGGTGGCCGTCTGGATCAGCATCTGCGCGTCGCACTTCGTTTTCCGTCGTCGCCATCTGCAGTCCGGGCAGCCGCTCTCTGCGTTGCAGTACCGCGCGCCGTGGTATCCGCTGGTACCGGTGCTCGGTTTTATCCTCTGCGTGGTGGCTTGTGTCGGCCTGTGGTTTGACCCAAGCCAGCGCATTGCCCTTTATTGCGGGATTCCGTTTGTCGCCCTGTGTTATGGTGCCTACTATCTGACCCGAAATATGACATCGCAGGAGCCCGAACATGTCGCAGAATAATCCGCTTACCGCCCTCCTTGAAAAGCAGCCGTTTGTGGTGCTGGATGGCGCGATGGCGACGGAGCTGGAAGCGCGCGGCTGCAACCTGGCAGACAGCCTCTGGTCTGCCAAAGTGCTGATGGAAAACCCGGAGCTTATCCGCGAAGTGCATCTTGATTATTACCGCGCCGGTGCGCAGGTGGCGATCACCGCCAGCTATCAGGCCACGCCTGCGGGTTTTGCGGCGCGCGGCCTGGACGAGGCGCAGTCCCGGGCGCTGATTGGCAGAAGCGTGGAGCTGGCGCGTAAGGCGCGTGAAGCGTATCTGGCTGAAAATCCACATGCGGGCACGCTGCTGGTGGCGGGATCCGTTGGACCGTATGGAGCCTATCTGGCTGATGGCTCAGAGTATCGTGGCGACTACGTGCGCAGTGCGGAAGCCTTCACCGACTTCCACCGCCCGCGCGTGGAAGCGCTGCTGGATGCGGGCGCTGACCTGCTGGCCTGCGAAACGCTGCCGTCTTTTGCCGAGATTAAGGCGCTGGCGGCCCTTCTGGCCGGGTATCCCCGCGCCCGGGCGTGGTTCTCCTTTACCCTGCGTGACAGCGAACACCTGAGCGACGGCACACCGCTGCGTGACGTAGTCAGCGCGCTGGCCGACTCTTCGCATATCGTCGCGCTGGGCATTAACTGTATCGCGCTGGAAAACACCACGGCGGCACTGAAGCACCTGCAAAGCCTGACGCCGCTGCCGCTGGTGGTCTACCCGAACTCGGGCGAGCATTATGATGCGGTGACCAAAACCTGGCACCACCACGGCGAAGCGTGCGAGACGCTGGCGGGGTATCTGCCCCAGTGGCTGGACGCCGGCGCGAAGCTGATTGGCGGCTGCTGTCGCACTACGCCGAAGGATATTGCTGAGCTTAACGCGAAGCGCTGAGTTTTTACCGGGTGGCGGCTGCGCCTTACCCGGCCTACGGATCGCACAATGTGTAGGCCGGGTAAGCGTAGCGCCACCCGGCATAAACAAACGCACAAAACCAACTATCCTTTCCCGCTTTTTATCTAAAAACGAATCGTTATGAGCGATTCATTTTTATTCCTTTATCAAAATTCCCGCGTTGGAAATACTGCCCTCATAACAACAAGGGGAGCAGGTACTATGGCAATTTCATCGCGAATCACACTACTCGGCGCACTGGCGCTGTGGGCATTTCAGGCGCAGGCGGTGGACGTCACCGTCGCGTATCAAACTTCTGCGGAACCGGCGAAAGTCGCGCAGGCGGATAACACCTTTGCCAAAGAGAGCGGCGCGAAAGTTGACTGGCGCAAGTTCGACAGCGGCGCGTCCGTGGTGCGTGCGTTAGCCTCCGGCGACGTACAGATCGGCAATATCGGCTCCAGCCCGCTGGCGGTTGCGGCCAGCCAGCAGGTGCCGATTGAGGTGTTCCTGCTCGCCTCGCAGCTCGGTAACTCTGAAGCGCTGGTGGTGAAGAAAAACATCACCAAACCGGAAGACCTGATCGGCAAACGCATCGCCGTGCCGTTTATCTCCACCACCCACTACAGCCTGCTGGCGGCGCTCAAACACTGGGGCATCAAGCCGGGGCAGGTACAAATTATTAACCTCCAGCCGCCAGCGATTATCGCGGCCTGGCAGCGCGGCGACATTGACGGGGCCTATGTGTGGGCACCGGCCGTGAACGAGCTGGAAAAAGACGGCACCGTGCTGACCGACTCCGAAAAAGTGGGCCAGTGGGGCGCGCCAACACTCGACGTGTGGGTCGTGCGTAAAGACTTCGCCGAGAAACATCCTGAGGTGGTGAAAGCCTTCGCGAAAAGCGCGATTGACGCCCAGCAGCCGTACATCAGTAACCCGGATGAATGGCTGAAGCAGCCCGCCAACCTGGAAAAACTTTCCCGCCTGAGCGGCGTGCCGGAAGCGGACGTGCCGGGGCTGGTGAAGGGCAATACCTATCTGACCCCCGCGCAGCAGGTGCAGCAGCTGACCGGGCCGGTAAACAAAGCGATTGTTGATACCGCCACCTTCCTGAAAGAGCAGGGCAAAGTGCCCGCGGTAGCGACGGATTACAGCCAGTACGTGACCGATCGTTTTGTGAAATAAGGAGTCCGCCATGCTGAATATTACAAATCTGTCTGCTGATTACGGTGGCAAACCCGCGCTGGAGGAGATCAACCTGACGCTGGACAGCGGTGAACTGCTGGTGGTGCTGGGTCCGTCCGGATGCGGAAAAACCACGCTGCTGAATCTGATCGCCGGGTTTGTCCCTTATCAGCATGGCTCCATTCAGCTGGAAGGCAAAAAGGTGGAAGGCCCCGGCGCCGAGCGCGGCGTGGTCTTCCAGAATGAAGGCCTGCTCCCGTGGCGCAACGTGCAGGAAAACGTGGCGTTTGGGCTGCAGCTTGCGGGCATCAATCGTGAACAGCGGCTGGAAACGGCGCGGGCGATGCTGAAAAAAGTGGGGCTGGAAGGCGCGGAAAAACGCTATATCTGGCAGCTTTCCGGCGGCCAGCGACAGCGTGTCGGGATTGCCCGCGCGCTGGCAGCGAATCCGCAGCTGTTGCTGCTGGACGAGCCGTTCGGGGCGCTCGACGCCTTCACCCGCGAGCAGATGCAAACCCTGCTGTTGCGCCTCTGGCATGAGACGGGCAAGCAGGTGCTGTTGATTACCCACGATATCGAAGAGGCGGTATTTATGGCCACCGAGCTGGTGCTGCTCTCGCCGGGGCCGGGCCGTGTGCTGGAGCGCTTGCCGCTGGAATTCGCCCGCCGCTACGTCGCGGGGGAACCCGTGCGCAGCATCAAATCCGATCCGCTGTTTATCGAACAGCGTGAGTACGTTTTAAGCCGCGTGTTTGAACAGCGGGAGGCTTTCTCATGAGCATCGTCTTCAGTGAAAAAACGCGCCGCACGCGTCTGGCGCTGCGCTGGCCTTTCTCACGTCAAATCACGTTGAGCGTCGGCACGCTGCTGGTACTGCTGGCGGTGTGGTGGGCAGTTGCTGCCCTGCAGTGGGTCAGCCCGCTGTTTCTGCCGCCGCCGGGACAGGTGCTGGCCAAACTCATTACCATCGCCGGGCCGCAGGGCTTTATGGATGCCACGCTCTGGCAGCACTTAGGTGCCAGCCTGGCGCGTATTCTGGTGGCGCTGCTGGCGGCGGTGATTATCGGCATTCCCGTGGGGATTGCGATGGGGCTGAGCCCGACGGTGCGCGGCATCCTCGACCCGCTGATTGAGCTTTACCGCCCGGTCCCGCCGCTGGCCTATCTGCCGCTGATGGTGATTTGGTTCGGCATCGGTGAAACGTCAAAAATCCTGCTGATCTATCTGGCGATTTTTGCCCCGGTTGCCATGTCTGCACTGGCGGGCGTGAAGAGCGCCCAGCAGGTGCGGATCCGCGCGGCGCAGTCGCTGGGAGCCAGCCGTACGCAGGTGCTGCTGTTCGTGATTTTACCGGGCGCACTGCCGGAGATTTTAACCGGGCTGCGCATCGGCCTTGGCGTGGGCTGGTCCACGCTGGTGGCGGCGGAGCTGATTGCGGCCACGCGCGGCCTTGGGTTTATGGTGCAGTCGGCGGGAGAGTTCCTGGCGACTGACGTGGTGCTGGCAGGGATCGCGGTGATCGCCGCGATCGCCTTCGGATTAGAACTGGGGCTGCGCGCGTTACAGCGCCGTCTGACGCCCTGGCATGGAGAAATACAATGAGTGAACGTCTGACTATCACCCCGCTGGGGCCGTACATTGGTGCACAGGTGTCGGGCCTGGATGTGACCCGTCCGCTGAGCGATAACCAGTTTGAGCAACTGTACCACGCGGTGCTGCGCCATCAGGTGGTGTTCCTGCGCGAGCAGGCGATCACCCCGCAGCAGCAGCGCGCGCTGGCCCTGCGCTTTGGCGATCTGCATATCCACCCGGTCTATCCGCATGCGGAAGGGGTGGAAGAGATTATCGTCCTCGACACCCACAATGATAACCCGCCGGATAATGATAACTGGCATACCGATGTGACCTTTATCGACACACCGCCTGCGGGGGCAATTCTGGCGGCGAAACGGCTGCCGGAGACGGGGGGCGATACGCTGTGGGCCAGCGGGATTGCGGCGTATGAGGCGCTCTCTGCGCCGCTTCGGACGCTGCTGAGCGGGCTGCGGGCGGAGCATGATTTCAAGAAATCATTCCCGGAGTACAAGTACCGTAAAACGGAAGAGGAACATCAGCGCTGGCAGGAAGCTGTGGAGAAACATCCTCCGCTGCTGCACCCGGTGGTGCGGACCCATCCGGTGACGGGCAAACAGGCGCTGTTTGTGAACGAAGGGTTCACCACACGCATCGTGGACGTGACGGAAAAAGAGAGTGAGGCGCTGTTAGGTTTCCTGTTTGCGCATATCACCAAACCGGAGTTCCAGGTGCGCTGGCGCTGGCAGGAGAACGATCTGGCGATCTGGGATAACCGCGTGACGCAGCATTATGCCAATGCGGACTATCTGCCGCAGCGCCGGATTATGCAGCGGGCGACGATTTTGGGCGATAAGCCGTTTTATCGTCCTTAACCCGTCGCTCCCGTAGGCCGGGTAAGCGCAGCGCCACCCGGCGAAAACGGTGCACAATTGCCGGGTGGCGGCTACGCCTTACCCGGCCTACAGAATACCGCACATTTAAAGGTGCGCCTCAATATACCGCTGATAGCGGTTCGCCTTCAGGTAACACAAATCCACCAGCACCAGCCCGTCGACGCAGTTGTTGAATGCCGGGTCGCTGCCAAAATCAATAAACTGCACGCCGCCGGGCTCGCACAGCTCGGAATATTGTTTGTAGAGCGGCGGAATGCCGCAGCCAAGATTGCCGAGCAGGGATTTCAGCTTCGTCAGATCGTCCACGTAATCCACGCCGCCAAACTGCGCCAGCACGTCCGGCAGGGACGCGGGATACGGCTGGCGCGAGGCGGCGAGCGGATGCGTCGCCGGGAACCACAGGCGGTAAAAGGCGACCAGCAGATCACGCGCGGCAGGCGGTAAGCCACCGGAAATCGAGACCGGGCCAAACAGGTAGCGGTAGTGCGGATAACGCGCCAGATAAGCGCCAATGCCGGACCATAAATAGTCCAGGCCGCGGCGCCCCCAGTAGCGCGGCTGAATAAAGCTGCGCCCCAGCTCAATGCCGTGTTCCAGCACGTCCTGCATTTTGTCGTCGTAGTGAAACAGGCTATAGCTGTACAACCCCTCAACGCCGCGCTTTTCGATCTGCATGGCCGTCGGCATAAAGCGATACGCCCCGACGATCTCCAGATCGTCCTCATCCCACAGGATCAGATGCAGATAATCATCGTCGTAGCTGTCGGTGTCCCGACGTTTGCCGCTCCCTTCCTCCACCGCGCGAAAGGCAATCTCGCGCAGGCGGCCCAGCTCGCGCAGCAGCGGGGCATCTTCCTGACCGTTTCGCTGCCAAAGATAGATGGTTTTACCGTCGCTGGTTTTGCCCAGACATTCGGCCTGCGCCAACGCGCGTTTCAGGGTGGCCCGGTCTTCCGGACGGGCAATGGCGCACTGGGTTTTAAAGACGCCGGGCACTCCCTTGCCAAGACGCATCACGTGCTGACGGCACTGCTCGGCCATCTCACGCGACGAAAGGTTAGCGCTGTGCCAGTGATGCCACGCAATCTGCTGGCCGATTTTGATCGGCAGCTGGCTGTGGCGGCGGCGGAACATCTGCTGCATCAACAGCAGCATCGACAGCGTCGGGGAGACCAGCGTGCTGGCATAAAAGAGCAGGCTGTTATGTGCCTGAATATGCACCGGCAGCAGCGGGGCGCGCAGCTTGCCGGCAAGTTTGATAAAGCCGGAGTGCCACTTTTTGTCGCGAATGCCTTTGCGCGTGGGGCGGGAAACTTCGCCTGCCGGGAAGAAGATCAGCACGCCCGCATTTTGCAGATGCTGTTCCATCTGCACCAGCGACGATTTCGCCGTCCTGCCGCCCATATTGTCCACCGGAATAAACAGCGAGCTGAGGGGCTCAAGGTGGGTCAGCATCCGGTTGGTTACGACTTTAACATCGCGCCGCACGCGGGAGACGGCATACAGCAGCGCCAGTCCGTCCAGCGTACCCGTCGGGTGGTTGGCAATGATGACCAGCGGGCCATGTTCGGGGATTTGTTCGAGATCGCGGGCGGAAACGGTGCAGAGAATATCCAGGTGTTCCAGAACCTGCTCCACCATATCCAGGCCTTTCAGGTGGCGGTGGGCTGCGGCAAATTGCTGAAATTCGTCTTCGTAGAACAGTCTTTTTAACAGACTTTTTTGCCAGGGTGCGGGCCTCGCCTGAGGCCAAAGATCGTCGAGAACGCTATCGAGGCTAAACATGGTCACTCCTCCTGCCGTCTTGCGAAGACAGTAGAAGGCGCAGATGTCGGTTGTATTGCAGTTGGGTGAAGATTTGAGCAGAGCGTAGGCCGGGTAAGGCGAAGCCGCCACCCGGCGCTAAAGCGGATTAACGCAGAATTTTCTTCTCGGCCAGATCCAGCGCGAAGTAGCTGAAGATCAGATCCGCGCCCGCGCGTTTGATCGCCCCCAGGCTTTCCAGGATCACTTTCTCTTCATCAATGGCACCCGCCAGGGCGGCGAATTTGATCATCGCGTACTCACCACTCACCTGATAAGCGCCCAGCGGCAACTCGGTGCGCTCGCGGATGTCGCGCAGGATATCCAGGTACGCGCCAGCCGGTTTTACCATCAGGCAATCTGCGCCCTGGGCTTCATCGAGCAGGGATTCACGAATCGCTTCGCGGCGGTTCAGCGGGTTCATCTGATAGGTTTTACGATCGCCTTTCAGCGCCGTACCGGCTGCTTCACGGAACGGGCCGTAGAAGGAGGAGGCAAATTTGGTGGAGTAGGACATGATGGCGGTGTCGGTGAAACCGGCTGCGTCCAGGGCCTGACGAATCGCCTGAACCTGTCCGTCCATCGCGGCAGAAGGTGCGATGAAATCTGCGCCTGCCGCGGCCGCGACAACAGCCTGCTTGCCGAGGTTAAGCAGGGTAGCATCGTTATCCACGCCGTGATCGCACAGTACGCCGCAGTGGCCGTGCGAGGTGTATTCACAGAAGCAGGTGTCGGACATCACCACCATTTCCGGCACGGTTTCTTTGCAGATGCGAGACATGCGGGCGACGAGGCCATCTTCTTTCCACGCGTCGCTGCCGGTCGCGTCAGTATGGTGGGAGATGCCGAAGGTCATCACCGAGCGGATCCCCGCGTTGGCGATACGTTCGATCTCACGCGCCAGATATTTCTCCGGAATGCGCATGACGCCCGGCATGGCTTCGATGGCCTTGTAGTCATCGATCTCTTCTTCAACAAAAATCGGCAACACCAGATCGTTTAAGCTCAGGGTTGTCTCTTCAAACATAGCGCGCAGTGCAGGTGACTTGCGCAGGCGGCGTGGGCGTGCAATTAAATCGGTCATGGTATGCCTGATGTTTGTGGAACAAAGAGGGCTAGTGTACATCAAAGTGAAGACGGGTGTTTTACTAAAGTGGGCATTTTGCTTTTGTGAAATGCGGCAGGTGAGTTTGCCTGTCATAAATAATATATAATGCAGGTCAGTATAACGCTGAGAGGAGAATGAAATATTCGTGTTATTTCTATATGGAAATGAAAGCATAATTAAAAATGATTTATTATTTTTCGGTGTGTTTTTCCGATTGGTTTAGCCGTGTATTAACATTCTGTTTTTATAATATTTATTTTATGACGCCTTATGGTTTGTGGTCTGAATGTGTTTTTGTCTGAATACGGACTTAATGGAAACATTCATTGAACCTTTTCGAAATGAAACTGCATAATTCCCTCCGCAATTAAATATTGCAAATTCATTGATGGACAAACTTGCTTACGTCCCTGAGGAGGGATGACCCAATGCAAACATGGAAAAAGAAACTCGTTGTATCTCAACTTGCATTAGCCTGCACCCTGGCTATCGCTTCTCAGGCCAATGCGAAGGATATTTCCGGTACGACATATAATACCTTCGGATACGATAATACAGCGTCCACCCCCTGGTATTATGGTTATGCCGACTGGGATTACTCGGATGCCATCCATGATGGTGATATTTATCCCGTGATTAATAAAGCCACCGTGAATGGTGTTATTTCAACGTACTACCTGGATGATGGCATCAATGGCCGGGCGAATGCGTTGAGTATTTCCAATAGCACCATTAACGGCATGATTACTTCTGAGTGTATGACCACCACATGTGCTGATGGCGTGGATGCTGACGGCACCCATCATACGCAATACGATCGTTTTAGCCTGACCGTTGATAATTCCACCCTTAACGATACGTACGAGCATTATGCGTATGATGTCGTGAATGGGGAAAATACGGAAAGACATTATCTGGATACGTACGATCTGGGTAATGCGATTACCCTGGATGTGGAATCGGATATTGTTATCCAGAATAATTCTCACGTCGCGGGGATTACCCTGACGCAGGGGTACCAGGAGCTGGATAATACGCCATACGACGGCGTTGAAGGCGTAGCCAACAGCAGCAACGTCTTTACCGACACGCTACTGGTGAAAGATTCGGTACTGACTTCCGGTGCGTACAGCGATTTAGGTACCAGCGGATTCTACGGTCAAACCGCGAAGCCGAGCGACTATGGTGAAACCAGCGCGACCGCGGCAGACGATGCAGCGCTGATTGTGGCCGCCAGCGCGTCTGATAACGCGATGCAAACCACCGCCACGTTCGATCATTCCACCGTTACTGGCGATATTCTGTTCTCCAGCACCTTCGACAACAACTTCTACCCGAACGGCGATCCGGCAACCGATACCACCGAAGACGGCATCTATAACCCAACCACCAACGGCTGGGATGGCACCGATAAGCTGGATGTGACGCTTACCAACGGCAGCAAATGGGTCGGCGCAGCACAGTCCAGCGTCGAGGCTATCGGCACGGCGGAGATGTATGGCCAGGGCTACAGCAACGTAGACTGGAACGCTCTGTCCCCTAACAGCATTTGGCCGGACTCCACCTATGACGACAACGGACATGTTGCGGGCGAAGCGGTGTATCAGAGCGGTCTGTTTAACATCGCGCTGGACAACGGCTCCGAGTGGGATACCCGTAAGGTGTCTAACATCGACACCCTGACGGTCAACAACCAGTCTCAGGTCAACGTTGAAAACTCAGGCCTGCTGGCGGATGCCATCACTCTGACCAATGCGTCCTCATTGAATATCGGCGACAGCGGCGGCGTGGCTACCGACCATCTGTATCTGGACAGCGATAGCCGTGCGGCGCTGACGGAAGAAACGGCCGAGCTCGATGCCAACACCATCACCGTGAATAACGGTGCAGAGCTGGCGCTGGGGCTGGGTCAGGTTGATACGCACAATATGGTACTGACCGATGGCGGCGTGCTGAACGTTGCCAGCCGTGATTATGTGCTGAACAGCGATCTGAACAACGCACGCTATATCACTAACGATAAGCGCAGCGCTGATTATGACTACGGCGTAGTGGCCATTAACTCTGACGGCCATCTGGCGGTGAACGGTGACGTCGCCGGTAACTATCAGGTCCGTATCGATGACGCGACCGGAGCGGGTTCCGTTGCTGATTACAAAAACAAAGAGATCGTTCGCATCTATGACAATAATGCGGATACTGCAGCCAGCTTTACTGCTGCAAACAGAGCCGATTTAGGGGCCTATACCTACCAGGCGAAGCAGCAGGGTGACACCGTTGTCCTCCAGCAGAAAGCGCTGACCGACTATGCCAATATGGCGCTGAGCATTCCTTCTGCCAATACCAATATCTGGAATCTGCAGCAGGATACCGTAGGTGCGCGTCTGACCAACAGCCGTCACGGCCTGGCGGATAATGGCGGAGCGTGGGTGAGCTACTTCGGCGGCAATTTCGACGGTGACAATGGCGTTATCAGCTACGATCAGGACGTGAGCGGTATTATGGTGGGTCTGGATACCCAGATTGACGGTAATAACGCGAAGTGGATCGTCGGTGGGGCGGCAGGTTTCGCGAAGGGAGATATCAGCGATCGTACCGGTCAGGTCGATCAGGATAGCCAGACGGCGATGATCTACGCGTCAGCGAAGTTTACGAACGATCTCTTCCTCGACAGCTCCCTGAGCTACACCCGCTTCAACAGCGATCTTTCCGCTAACATGAGCAACGGCCAGTATGTTGACGGCAATACCACCAGTGACGCTGTTGGTTTTGGGCTGAAGCTGGGCTATGACTGGAAACCAAACCTCTCTGGCTACGTTACCCCATACGCAGCCGTATCGGGTCTGTTCCAGTCTGGTGATGACTATCGTCTGAGCAATGACATGCGCGTTGATGGACAATCTTACGATAGCCTGCGTTATGAACTTGGTGTTGATACGGGTTATACCTTCAACTACGGCGGCGATCAGGCTCTGACGCCTTACTTCAAACTGGCCTGGGTCTATGACGACGCCGATAACAATGCCGATATTAACGGTGACAGCATTGATAACGGCGTGAAAGGATCCGCTGTTCGTGTTGGGCTGGGCACCCAGTTCAGCTTCACGAAGAACTTCAGCGCTTACACGGATGCCACTTATCTGGGCGGCGGTGACGTTGACCAGAACTGGGGCGCAAACCTGGGTGTGAAATATACCTGGTAATGAATAAAAGCGGGGGGAGGGGTTATCTTCCCCCGCTTTTTACAGAAGCAATAAAAATAATATTGAACCGACAAATACGGATGACTTGAGGTCTGCATGAACGTTAATGCGAAACCACTTTCTGAATTACGCCGGCTCGAACAGGGGTTAATAGCAGCCAGTACCCCTTTTACATGTGCTCCTCAACAATTAATTACGTCAGGCGAATCAATTGAGCCTCGCACGATCGTATTACAAACCGGTGTTATTGAGGTCTATCGCCCTTCCGATGAGCTGCTGGTGGGGATTGCGACGGCACCTTTTATTTTCGGGCTGTCTACGGTGGTCATTAATCACTCTCAGGAATACAGAGTAATGGCTAAAACGGCCTGTACCGGTTTTTATTTATCCACGGAAACTACCCGTCAACAGATTCAGCAGTATTCGCTGTGGAAAGAGGCCTTCTGCTGGTTATCCTGGATAAATTACATTCTTGAAAAACGCGATATGCAGCTGGTGGGCAATAACTCCTATCACCAGATCCGCGCGATGCTATTAAATATGGCCGAGTGGGATGAAACGCTGCGTTCAAAAATCGGTGTGATGAATCATATTCAGCAAAGCACACGCATTTCACGTTCTGTTGTTGCCGAAGTTCTGGCCGCCCTGCGACAGGGAAACTATATCAATATGAGCCGGGGCAAGCTGGTCAGCATCAACCGCTTGCCCACGGAATATTAATATCAGTTGGACGCGGTAAGCACCTGGGCTTTATTGGCGCTCAGTTCTGCCACCAGGTTATTAATACCGTCACTCATATTGACGAAACGTGTATGCGGAGAGCGGGTCACCACCACAAACGCGCCCACGTTTGACTGGGGGATCATCGCCATATAGGTGATGAACCCGCCGCCGCCGCCGGTTTTCTGAATAATACCCGGACGGCCATTTTTCGGTGCCATATAGACCCAGCCCATGCCGAGCGCATCGGCTTTACCCGGTACGTCCATCCCGATGACCCGATGCAGCTGAGTACGCTGATAAATCAGGGTCTGCATACGATCGGCCTGGCTGCTGCGCGAGTAGAAATCCGAGGAAAGGAACTGCTGCATCCAGCGCATCATGTCGCCAGGGGTGGAGTAAACCCCGCCGCTGCCCACGGCCGCCAGCGTGTTATTACAGGGGCTGGCACCTTTCTCCGCCACCATCAGGCGACGGCACTGATCCGGGGACGGGGTAAACGTGGTGTCTTTCATGCCGAGCGGACGGGTGATCTGCTCTTCAAACAGCTGCGTGTACGGTTTGCCAGCCGCCGTTGAGAGGGCATCCGCCAGCAGGTCGAACGCCAGGTTTGAATAAGAGGCCTGCGAGCCCGGTGCTGCTTTCAGCGTGGCGGTACTCAGATAGCTCCAGCGCTGGTCGCGCGTTGGCCAGACAAACACGTCACGATGCGCCGCTCCGCCTGGCTGCTCACGCGGCAGGGCACTGGTGTGGGTAGCAAGGTTCACAAGCCGGATCGGGGTCCCCTGATACGTGGGTACGCGGGCACCTGGCGGCGCGTATTTGCTGAGCGGATCGTCGAGCTTCACCACGCCCTGGTCGAGCAGTTTCACCAGCATTTCGCTGGTCATGAGCTTAGTTAAGGATGCGATGCGGATGACGGAATCCAGCTGCGGGTGAATGTTATTTCCCGGGCGCGTTTCGCCAAAGCTGCGGAATACACGCTGGTTTCCGTCGATGACGACCATCGCCATTCCGGTCGCGCCGCTGCCGTAATAGATAAGGTTCGCGTAGCGATCGGCAATATCTGAAGCTAAAACGGGAGCCGTCAGCGGTTGGGCTGCCTGGGCGGTAGAGAAGCTCACCGCACACAGCGCGGCAAAAGAGAGCAGACAACGTTTCAACGAAAAGCATCCATGAAGTGAATGAGGAAAGTAATGGGTATTTATACTACTAATCGGTACCGTGCAATGCCCCGAATTGCATAACGATAGCGAGAAAAACGTAACCATGGGTAAATATGAACAATTTACTTGCGAGCCATCTCCCATTTTGTGACATCGGGCTTATGATAGGCACCAGTGTCACTCAATCTTACGGAGAACGGTATGTCTGAGAAGCGTGTGGTTATGGTTGTCGATATGCAGAACGGGGTGTTTGAAACTCCGCGTCATCAGCGCGAAAAGTGTGTCTCTCTGATCAACCAGCTTACGCAGGCAGCCGACACGGTGATTTTTATACAGCACACCGAGGCCGGGGGGCTGGAAGAGGGGAGTGCAGGGTTTGCGCTACTGCCTGAACTCCATCAGCCTGCCGACGCGCTTTACGTGACTAAAACGGCCTGTGATGCCTTCTACAACACCGGGCTTGAGACGCTGCTGCGGGAGCAGGGCATTCGCGAGTTTGTTATCTGCGGCTGCGCCACCGATTACTGCGTCGATGCGACGATCAAGAACGGCGTTAGCCGGGGTTATCACATCACCGTGGCGGAAGATGCCCATACCACATCCAACCGCCCGGCTGCTGAAGCACAGATTCTGATTAACCATCACAACGACGTCTGGCGTAACTTCATTGCGCCGGCGAATCCTCTCGCAGTGAAACGCACCGAAACAATTCTTGAAAACTGGAAAGCGAACTAATAATTAACGATCGGGTCTGACCTTTTTGCCGGAGCCGGGAGGCTGGCTCGGGCAGGTTTTCGTGTGGTGACGTGTTGTACACAGCAACAGCCATAACAACAAGAAGGAAGCATTATGTTTAAGTCTTTTTTCCCAAAGCCGGGGCCTTTTTTCCTGTCGGCATTTATTTGGGCACTGATCGCTGTCATTTTCTGGCAGGCGGGCGGCGGCGCATGGCTGACGCGCATCACGGGGGCGACAGGCGAGGTGCCGATTAGCGCAGCGCGCTTCTGGTCGCTCAGCTTTATCGTATTTTATGCCTACTACACGGTATGTGTGGGGCTGTTTGCACTCTTCTGGTTCAAGTATTCTCCGCATCGTTGGCAGTTTTGGTCGATTTTGGGATCTGCACTGATCATTTTCGTTACCTGGTTCATGGTGGAAGTGAGCGTTGCAATTAATGCATGGTATGCACCCTTCTACGATTTGATCCAAAAAGCACTAAGCGCCCCGAATAAGGTTCCGATTGGTGAACTCTATGCCAGTCTCGTTAGTTTTACCGGCATTGCCATGATTGCAGTAACAGTGGCAGTGCTGAACAATTTCTTCGTTAGCCATTACGTTTTCCGTTGGCGTACTGCTATGAACGAATATTACATGGCAAATTGGCAACGACTGCGGCACATCGAAGGTGCTGCACAGCGTGTGCAGGAAGACACCATGCGTTTTGCCTCAACGCTGGAGGACATGGGGGTCAGCTTGCTTAATGCTGTGATGAAACTTATCGCTTTTTTACCGATTCTGATTGCACTTTCACCCCATGTGCCTGAACTTCCAGTTGTTGGTCATTTACCCTATGGTTTGGTTATTGCGGCACTGGTCTGGTCTCTTATGGGAACGGGGCTTCTTGCTGTGGTGGGGATCAAATTGCCGGGGTTACAATTTAAAAATCAGCGCGTGGAAGCGGCTTACCGTAAAGAACTTGTTTACGGTGAGGATGACCCATCACGAGCTGCGCCACCAACGGTAAAAGAGTTATTTCAGAACGTCCGTTTTAACTACTTTAAGCTCTACTTCCACTACATGTATTTCAACATAGCTCGTATTTTATATCTTCAGGCCGATACTGTTTTTGGAATAGTCCTGTTGTTCCCGTCAATTGTTGCAGGGACAATTACCCTGGGACTGATGACCCAAATTACTAACGTTTTCGATCAGGTCAGAAGTTCATTCCAGTACCTGATCAGCTCCTGGACCACGCTGGTGGAACTGATGTCCATCTACAAACGTCTGCGCAGCTTTGAACGCGAGCTGGACGATCGTGACCTGCAGGAAGTCACCAACACATTTAGCTAATACAGGACGTTGCTATGCCTTTTGCCGTACCGCGCGCATTACCGTTGACCATTCTTGCCGCTTTTGTGCTGGCAGGCTGTGCCGAAAAGGGGGCCGCTCCGCTCAAAAAGGGCGAGAAGCCCGTTGATGTGGCGAGCGTTGTGCGGCAGAAAATGCCCGCCAGCGTGAAAGATCGCAATGTGTGGGCAGACGCGCTGGCAAAAACCTTTGAAAGCCAAAAGATCGCGCCGACCGAGGAGAATATCTGTTCGGTGCTGGCGGTGGCACAGCAGGAGTCGA
This sequence comes from Enterobacter sp. BNK-13, assembly GCF_048685015.1. Lineage (NCBI taxonomy): Bacteria > Pseudomonadati > Pseudomonadota > Gammaproteobacteria > Enterobacterales > Enterobacteriaceae > Enterobacter > Enterobacter sp. BNK-13. Next base: position 582,896 of record NZ_JBLQTP010000001.1, read on the forward strand.
TGTACCAGTCAGACCCGGCTGTGCCGGGGTTGAATAAAATCGCCTGGAAAGAGATCGACCGCCGCGCGGAGTCCATGCATATCCCGGTGTTCCTCGTGCATACCGCGCTTAAAATCACCTCGCCGAACGGCAAAAGCTACAGCGAACGGCTGGATACGGTGAAAACCGAAAAACAGCTTAGCGCCATCTTTGATGATTTCATCAGCATAGTCCCAATGGGGCAGAAGCTGTTTGGCTCACTGAATCCGGTCCATACCGGTGGCCCAATGCAGGTAAGCATCGCGTTCGCGGAGAAACACACCGACGGCTATCCGTGGAAAATCGACGGTACGGTGCGCCAGGAGGTCTTCTCCCTGCGCGGCGGACTGTGGTTCGGCACGTATCACCTGTTGAACTACCCGGCGAACTACGATGAGCCGCTGTATCGCTTTGCCGACTTTAACGCTGGCTGGTATGCCAGCCGTAATGCGGCATTCCAGAGTGCGGTCAGCCGTGCAAGCGGCGTTAAGCTGGCGCTTGACGGCGATCTCATCGCTTACGGCAGCAGCGAGGCGGGAAGCACCGAGCTTGCCGTACGGAAATTATCGACAACGCTTGGCTTGAGCAACAGCGACATTCGCCGTCAGCTTGAGAAAGGCGACAGCCTGGCCTTTGAGAAAACGGATCTGTACAAGAAGGTGTTTGCGCTCGCAGAGCAGAAAAGTGGGAAAACGTTACCGAGGGCTATGCTGCCGGGTATTCAGCTGGAAAGCCCGAAGATCACGCGTAACCTGACCACCGCGTGGTTCGCAAAACGCGTGGACGATCGCCGGGCTCGCTGTATGGGGCTTTAACGGCGGCGGCGAAAGCGCAGCACTAATGCCACAACGCCCAGAATCATACATCCCGCGAGGAAGGGAATCAGGCCGAAAAGGGTGCTGACGCCAAAACCAATCTCAACTCGCGGGCGTCCGTTATCCTGCACCTGCATCAGGTGTTCGTAAACGCCAGGCGCATGGACCAGCATATTGAGCAGCTGCGAGCCAGCCCAGAAGCAGAACAGGACAAACAGGGCATACGCGATATTACCCGCCGTGGAGGTTTTTGGTTTTCCGCCAAAAATCGGTTTCGACAATGTAAAGTCAGCCATGATGACCTCCGGATAAATCGCTCTGTTAATACGCTTCGTACAGGGTGAGTTTGACAGGTCATCGCATTTGTCAATATCAGAATCGTGGTAATTTACGCGACGGAATCCTCCTGGATTGTTGATTTCTGCAGCACGTCACAATTTATTAACTTAAGTGAAACTGCGTCGCGTTTCAGAATTTCCGTATCTGCCACAGACCTGGTCGTAAAACTGTGAGAGGATGTCTTTTTTTCCTGCCGGAGTTGTTATGAAGCTCACGTCCAAACTACGCCGTGACTGGCACTACTACGCCTTCGCTATCGGGCTGATCTTTATTCTTAACGGTGTCGTGGGCCTGCTGGGGTTTGAGGCAAAAGGCTGGCAAACCTATGCCGTTGGGCTGGTGACCTGGGTTATCAGTTTCTGGCTGGCGGGGTTGATTATCCGCCGTCGTCCTGAAGAGACGACAGCGGATGAGGCAGAGTCGGCGAAGCGCGCCGATTAACCGTTTACGGAACTTTTAAGCGCGCTGTCGGCGGCGTGACGCTCCAGCGCCAGTTCGATCAGGCGGGTGATCAATTCCGGGTAGCTCAGGCCGCTCGCCTGCCACAGCTTCGGATACATGCTGATGTTAGTGAACCCCGGCAGCGTGTTAATTTCATTGATCACCACCTCGTTTTCCGCCGTCAGGAACACATCCACGCGCGCCATGCCGCAGCAACCGAGCGTCTGATAAGCGCGAATGGCGATCGCCCGGATCTTATCGTTAACCGCCGGATCGAGATCCGCAGGCACGACAACCTGCGCGCCTTTATCATCAATGTATTTGGTGTCGTACGAGTAGAAGTCGCTGTTTAACACCACTTCGCCGCAGGTGCTCGCCTGTGGAAAATCGTTGCCCAGCACGGCGCACTCAATTTCACGGCCTTTGATGCCCTGCTCAACCACCACTTTATGGTCGAACTCAAACGCCAGGCGGACAGCTTGTGTGAACTCAGCTTCGCTGGTCACTTTGCTGACGCCTACGGAGGAGCCCTGGTTTGCAGGCTTCACAAACAGCGGCAGACCCAGCTCTCCGCTAATTTGCGCGAAGGTGTGTTTGTCGCGGTTGGCGCGGGTGAGCGTAACGAACGGGGCAATATTCAGCCCGGCATCGCGCAGCAGGCGTTTGGTCACGTCTTTGTCCATGCAGGCGGCAGAGCCGAGGACATCCGAGCCGACGAACGGCAGGTTGGCCATGCGCAGCATTCCCTGCAGGGAACCATCTTCCCCCAGGGTACCGTGAACGATAGGGAAGACGACGTCGATCTGGGCGAGAGCCTGTGCATTGCCGGCGTCGATAAGCTGCCCCTTCACGACGCCGGGTACGGTGGCGACGCTCACTTCTGAAGGATTCAGGGCGATGTGTGCCGGATCGTGAGCATTCAGCAGATACTGGCTGGCATCGTTAACGTGCCACTGGCCCTGTTTATCAATGCCCAGCAGCACCACGTCGAAACGGCTTTTATCGATCGCATCAACGATATTTTTAGCCGATTGCAATGACACTTCGTGCTCCGCTGATTTTCCCCCAAAGACAATACCTACGCGCTGCTTAGCCATCTCACTCTCTTCCAGTCTGACGAAAAGCCAATAACATACCACGATGCCCGGCGTGTTTCGCGGCCTTCTGCCATAATGTTTTGGGGAATGTTGAGGGGGGAGAGTGAGAGGAAAAACGCTGCTGACCGGATTTATCATTTTGACCATCGCAACGCTGGGTTACCGCTGGTTGCCGACTTACTACAACCCTTTCACGCCGCTGACGCTTGACGATCCGCCAGGCCGAATCACTCAGTATAAGCTTCGGCGTTTAACCCCTGAGGCGTGCGCGAGCCTGCTGTTACAGGCTAACCAACGCGATCTCATCCGCACCCAGCCGGTAGCGGACAGCGGCGGCGCGTGTCCCCTTAACAACATCGTGCGCGTGCGTGACTTCGGCCCTGTCGGCCTGAACAGCAGCTTTCTTGCCAGCTGCCCGCTGGCGCTCAGCTCAGCCCTCTTTATCAGCCAGCAGGCCCGGCCGCTGACAAAACGCTATACGGGCAGCGAGCTCGCGCGTATCGACCACCTTGGCAGCTTTGCCTGCCGCAATATTTATCACCGCCCTGACGCGCGCCGCAGTGAACATGCCACGGCGGAGGCACTGGATATTGCCGCTTTTCGTCTGTCGAACGGTGAACGCGTCACGGTGCTGAATGGCTGGAAGGCGACAACAACGCAGCCCTGGCTGAAGGCCATGCTGGCGGCGAGCTGTGGCTACTACGGGAACGGCCTGGGACCGGAGTATAACGCGGCGCATGCTAACCATTTTCATCTGGGAATGCGCGGTTTTGGCCTCTGCCGGTAAAGCATAATATTCCGCCAGAAAATGGATGAATTGTGACTTATTTCACAAATATGATGACTGGGAAGATAAAACACCAAAGTCTGTCGGGCCGCATCTCTGGTGCGACGTTGACACGCGTAACTTGCTAATCTGTCGGCGAATTCGCCTAAAAATGAAGACTATTTCGTTATGGAATCCTGGAAAGTTAATCTTATCTCGGTCTGGTTCGGTTGCTTCTTTACCGGGCTGGCCATCAGCCAGATTTTACCGTTCCTGCCGCTGTACGTGTCGCAGCTGGGGGTGACCTCGCATGAAGCGCTTTCCATGTGGTCCGGTCTGACGTTCAGCGTCACGTTTCTGGTCTCCGCCATTGTGTCACCGATGTGGGGCAGCCTGGCAGATCGAAAAGGCCGTAAACTGATGCTGCTGCGCGCCTCGCTCGGAATGGCGATTGCCATTCTGCTGCAGGCCTTCGCCACCAACGTCTGGCAGCTGTTTTTCCTGCGGGCGGTGATGGGGTTGACGTCCGGGTATATTCCAAACGCCATGGCGCTGGTCGCCTCTCAGGTGCCGCGCGAGCGTAGCGGCTGGGCGCTGAGTACGCTCTCCACGGCACAGATCAGCGGCGTCATCGGCGGGCCGCTGCTGGGGGGCTTTCTGGCGGACCACGTCGGGCTGCGCGCGGTATTTATTATCACCGCGATCCTGCTGGTGGTCAGTTTTCTGGTCACGCTCTTTCTGATTAAAGAAGGGGGCCGCCCGGTTATCAGTAAATCTGAACGCCTCAGCGGCAAGGCCGTTTTCGCCTCGCTGCCTTATCCGGGGCTGATGATTAGCCTGTTTGTGACCACCATGGTGATCCAGCTCTGTAACGGTTCGGTCGGTCCGATTCTGGCGCTGTTTATCAAGTCGATGGAGCCGGAGAGCACGAATATCGCTTTTCTGAGCGGCATGATTGCCGCCGTGCCGGGCGTATCCGCCCTGATTTCCGCGCCGCGTCTGGGTAAACTGGGGGACAGGATCGGCACGGCGCGCATCCTGATGGCGACGCTGATCTTTGCGGTGGTGCTCTTCTTCGCGATGTCGTTTGTCACTTCTCCGCTTCAGCTTGGCATATTGCGATTTCTGCTCGGCTTTGCTGACGGCGCCATGTTGCCTGCGGTACAGACCCTGCTGGTCAAATATTCCAGCGACCAGGTGACGGGGCGAATTTTTGGATATAACCAGTCATTTATGTATCTGGGGAATGTTGCCGGTCCGCTTATTGGCGCATCCGTTTCCGCAATGGCCGGTTTTCGTTGGGTATTTGCAGCGACAGCGATTGTTGTTTTAATCAATATTATCCAGCTGGCTATTGCGCTGCGACGCCGCAGACAAATGGCGGAGGCCAAATCGGCGAGATAACACTTTAGTAGATGTATTATATATTCTTATGGTAGCCGCATTTTTATATAACAAAATGCGGCGTCTTTTTTTAGAAAAACGTTTCGCTCACGGCGCTACCTCTTTATTTTTGTTCCTGTGTCACTTTTGCATACCATAATTAATTTCTTCTCTTTGCAATAGGGATTCAGAGTGATAACGTCAGACAAAACTGAAAAGGAACTGGCACGATGAAAAACCTCATTGCTGAATTGCTGGTCAAGCTGGCACAAAAGGAAGAAGAGTCAAAAGAGCTGGTGGCTCAGGTCGAAGCGCTTGAGATTGTGGTTACCGCGTTGCTGCGACAAATGGCGAAAACCGATCAGCAGGCGTTGATTGAGAGCGTGGAAGGCGCGCTGGAGAGCGTCAGGCCTGAATCGCAGGTACCGGTTGAGGATGCGGAGATGCTCCACCAATACGTAAAGAAGCTGTTAAGGCATCCGCGCAGCTAAACCGTCACAGGACGTAACGACGTGTCATAGAATTGTCATGCAGGATGCCTATAGTCGCTCTGTTTTTATTTTTATGTATTTGTACATGGAGAAAATAAATTGAAACAGAGCGCACTTTTTATTGCATTACTTCCCCTGTTAATTACCCCTGCCATTTATGCAGATACGACGCAAACCAGCGTGCTGGATAATCGTGCGGCAAAAGGGGATATCACCCAGCCTGGCGGCGCGCGCCGTTTATCAGAAGATCAAACGGCCGCTATTCGCGCTTCGCTGAATGAGAAGCCGGCAAAAAATATTATTCTGCTGATTGGCGATGGAATGGGCGATTCCGAAATCACGGCGGCGCGAAATTATGCCGAGGGAGCGGGCGGCTTTTTTAAAGGTATCGATGCCTTACCGCTGACCGGACAATATACCCACTACGCGCTGGATAAAAAAACCGGTAAACCGGATTACGTAACGGATTCCGCGGCCTCTGCCACGGCGTGGTCCACCGGCGTGAAAACCTATAATGGTGCGCTGGGCGTGGATATTCACGAACACGATCATCAAACCCTTCTGGAGATGGCAAAAGCGGCGGGCCTGGCGACCGGCAACGTCTCCACCGCTGAACTTCAGGATGCGACGCCTGCGGCGCTGGTTGCACACGTCACCTCGCGTAAGTGCTACGGCCCGTCAGTGACCAGCGAAAAATGCCCTACAAATGCGCTGGAAAAAGGCGGGAAAGGCTCGATTACGGAACAACTGCTGAACGCACGCCCTGACGTGACGCTGGGCGGCGGCGCGAAAACCTTCGCGGAAACCGCGACGGCGGGCGAATGGCAGGGCAAAACGCTGCGCGAGCAGGCGCAGGCTCGCGGCTATCAGTTGGTGAGTGACGCAAATGCTCTGGCGGCGATAAGCGAGGCGAACCAGGACAAGCCGCTGCTGGGGCTGTTCTCCGACGGCAACATGCCCGTGCGCTGGGAAGGTCCAAAAGCCTCGTATCACGGCAATATCGATAAACCTGCGGTGACCTGTACGCCAAACCCGAAACGCACGGACAGCGTACCAACGCTGGCGGCGATGACCGATAAAGCGATCTCTCTGCTGAGCAAGAGCGAAAAAGGGTTCTTCCTGCAGGTAGAAGGCGCGTCAATCGATAAGCAGGATCATGCGGCGAATCCGTGCGGTCAGATTGGCGAAACCGTCGATCTGGACGAAGCGGTGCAGAAGGCGCTCGCGTTCGCGAAAAAAGACGGTAACACCCTGGTGATCGTCACCGCGGACCACGCGCACGCCAGCCAGATCATTCCGCCAGATACCAAAGCCCCTGGCCTGACGCAGGCGCTGAACACCAAAGATGGTGCTGTCATGGCGATGAGCTACGGTAACTCTGAAGAAGAGTCCATGGAGCACACGGGCACCCAGCTGCGCATTGCCGCCTACGGCCCGCACGCGGCAAACGTGGTAGGCCTGACGGATCAAACGGATCTGTTCTACACCATGAAGGCGGCGCTGGGTCTGAAATGATAAAAATCCCGGCGGAAATCACATCTGCCGGGTGGTTTTTTTCCTGTCACGAACCAGACTTACAGGGAATGTTCACAAAAGGATGGTGCAATGAAAACAACATTACTGGTTACTCTGCTCTCCGGCCTGTTCCTGGTCGCCTCGGCGAACGCGGAAGAGAAAACGTTAACGCCGCAGCAGCAGCGTATGACCACCTGTAATCAACAGGCGACGTCTCAGAGTCTGAAGGGCGATGCTCGCAAGACCTACATGAGCGACTGCCTCAAAAACGGCGCCTCGAAGCCAGCTGAAAAAAGCCTGACGCCTCAGCAGCAAAAGATGCGCGAGTGTAATGCTAAGGCCACCGAACAGTCTCTGAAAGGGGATGACCGCAGCAAGTTCATGAGTGCCTGCCTGAAGAAAAAAGTGTAGTTCGAACGGGTGAGCGGCTCCGGCGGCTCACCCGAAATTTCATACTTTCCCCGCAGACCCCCTCTCTATAATTTGGGAAAATGTTTCAGAATATTCCCAAAAATGATGAATGATGAAACGTATTACAACAAAAAGCGCATTCGGGAAGAGTGGAATTTAACCCTTTCTCAGGATGACCCTCACCGCGCCGGCATTCAGTTTGCCCGGCGGGTTCGGCTGGCGCGCGCCGTGGGGCTGGCAGCGATGTTTTTCCCGGTTGCAGGAATGCTGGTCACCCATTTTTTACCCGGCGGCTGGTGGCTTTTACTGGTCGGTTGGGCGTTCGTCTGGCCCCATTTCGCCTGGCAGTTATCCTGCCGGGCCGCGTCACCTCATCAGCAGGAAGTATTCAATCTTAAGATCGATGCCATCATTGCCGGGCTCTGGATCGGCGTGATGGGGATGAGCGCGTTACCCACGGCGGCGCTGGTGATGATGGTAGGGATGAATATGATGGGCTCCGGGGGCTGTCGTCTGTTTATTCCGGGGATCCTGTTGACCCTGCTCTCCGCGCTGGTGACGCTGCCGCTTGTCGGCCGCGTGACCGTCTTTAACCCCGACCCGGTGGAGTGGGGCTTAACGCTGCCGGTGCTGGTGCTTTATCCCATGCTGTTTGCCTGGCTCAGCCACCGCACCGCCGTCAGGCTTGCTGAGCACAAGCAGCGGCTGGAAATGATGAGCACCCGCGACGGCATGACCGGGGTCTTTAATCGACGCCACTGGGAAATGCTGCTGCGAAATGAATTTGAGCATTGCCGCCGTGACCACTGCACCGCCACGATTTTGCTGATTGATATCGACCACTTTAAAAATATCAACGATACCTGGGGGCACGCCGTGGGGGATGAGGCGATCATTGCCATCACGCGCCAGCTTCAGATGTCGGTGCGGTCAGGTGATGCCATCGGCCGGTTTGGCGGGGATGAGTTTGCGGTGATTATGTCGCAGACCGCGGCGGAAAGCGCGATCGCCGTGATGTCCCGGGTGCATGAGCGGCTGGAAACGCTGTCGCTACCGTGCGCGCCAAAAGAGGCGCTGCGCATCAGCGTAGGCGTTGCCCCCTGGGGACCGCAATTTGGACATTATCGGGAATGGTTAAAGGCGGCTGACATGGCGCTGTACAGAGCGAAAAATGCCGGGCGCAGCCGCACCGAAGTGGCCGCCTGACGCCCGACTGAAACGATCAGGATTTACTCAGCTTCTCTGATTTTTCCATGCATTTTGTCATGGCCTCAATGACGGCCGAGCGGAATCCGCGCTCTTCCAGCACCCGCACTGCTTCGATGGTGGTACCCCCAGGGGAGCAGACCATATCTTTCAACTCACCCGGGTGTTTGCCGGTCTCCAGCACCATTTTGGCGGAGCCCATGACGGCCTGCGCGGCGAACTTATACGCCTGGGCGCGCGGCATTCCGCCAAGCACGGCGGCATCGGCCATCGCTTCTAAAAACATGAAGACATACGCAGGCGCAGAACCACTGACGCCGACTACCGGATGGATCATCGATTCGGCAATCACTTCTGCTTCACCGAAGCAGCGGAAAATGTTCAGTACATCCGCCACGTCTTCTGAGGTCACCAGGGCGTTAGGCGTGACGGATGTCATGCCGGCGTTGACCAGTGAAGGGGTGTTTGGCATCGCACGGACGATTTTGCGGTCGTGGCCGAGCGCGCGCGCCAGCTGATCGAGCGTGACGCCCGCGGCAATCGACACCACCAGCGTCTCTTTATTCAGGCTGGAGGTGATGTCGCTCAGCACTTTGATCATGATGTTCGGCTTGACGGCGCCAAAGACGATATCGGCAACCTGGGCCACTTCCTGCGCGCTTTCGGCGGCGTTGATCCCGTACTGATCGCGCAACGCGGCGACCTTGTCCGGTGACGGGGTATAGACCCAAATCTGACCCGGCAGCACCTGCCCGCTGGCGATCAAACCGCCCAGGATGGCTTTGCCCATGTTACCGCAGCCGATAAACCCGATTTTCTTGTCCATCACGATTCTCCGTCATTATGCGTTGTTTTCTCTGATTGATAGCTTAACAACGAAATGCAGGCGACAATAGTCGGCAGAGTTATTAAGGGGAGACAATATGGCGATTTGGGTTGATGCGGACGCGTGTCCGAATGTGATTAAAGAGATTTTATTTCGTGCCGCCGAGCGCGTTCAGATGCCGCTGACGCTAGTGGCGAACCAGAATATTCGCGTACCGCCTTCGCGCTTCATCCGCTCTTTACGCGTACCGGCCGGGTTTGACGTAGCGGATAACGAAATTGTCCGCCTGTGCAGCGCGGAGGATCTGGTGATCACGGCGGATATTCCGCTGGCTGCCGAAGTGCTGGAGAAAGGGGCGGCGGCGCTCAATCCGCGCGGAGAGCGATACTCGCCGTCGACCATTCGCGAGAAGCTCACTATGCGCGATTTTATGGATACGATGCGGGCCAGCGGCGTGCAGACCGGTGGACCGGATAGCCTGTCACAGCGCGATCGCCAGCAGTTTGCTGCCGAACTGGATAAATGGCTGCTGGAAGTGAAGCGCCGCACAGCGTAATGATAATTATTGTCAATTTGTGGTACAGTGTGGCCTCCACAGGGTTGTCATCCCGTACCGCTTTGCAGTAAAGTAATCGCAACATCTTCTGCAATTATTTCTTTACACTCTTCAGCCATCCGGCATCAAGGGGAACACCTGGCTATGACCCAACCCATCTTTTTAGTTGGCCCCCGCGGCTGTGGGAAAACCACCGTTGGCCTGGAGCTGGCACGCGTGTGTCATCGCCAGTTTGTGGATACCGACCACTGGCTGCAAACCGAGGCTGGAAAAACCATCGCTGAGATTGTTGAACAAGAGGGATGGGAAAGCTTTCGCGCGCGCGAAACGGCCACGCTGAAAGCGGTCACCACCCCGTCTGCGGTGATTGCGACCGGGGGGGGCATTGTTCTGGCGGAGTGTAATCGTCAGTTTATGCGCGAAAAGGGAATTGTGATTTACCTCAGCGCGCCGGTGTCGGCCCTGGTTGGGCGCCTGGAAGCCTTTCCGGAAGAGGGGCAACGCCCTGCGCTAACCTCCAGGCCGCTGAACGAAGAGGTGAGTGAAGTGCTGGCGGAACGTGATGCGTTATACCGCGAAGCGGCTCACCACGTGGTGGATGCGTCAGCCTCTCCCGAAGACGTTGTGATTCAGATTATTACCGCCCTGCGTTTGGCTTGTGCCAGCTAAGCGGCGTCTATACTTATAGCTCAGACATAAAAAAAGGATGAGCTATGCCAACCAGACCTCCCTATCCGCGTGAAGCGCGCATTGTTACCGTTGAAAAAGGCCATACGGGTCATACCGTGACCTGGTATCAACTGCGTGCCGATCACCCAAAACCGGACTCGCTGATCAGTGAACACGAGACTGAACAGGAAGCGCTGGATGCGAAACGGCGCTACGAAGATCCCGACATAACCTGAATGTTTTCCTAAACGCTCCAGGATCGTGCCTGAATCACACTTTTTACTCATCGTGAAAGTTAAGCAGGAGTTAATATTTAGTTATTACAAGTAACTCTGGTATCGGCAGGCGATCTTTACATTTCGATGTCGGGATCACCTGCTACGCTTGGTGCTGTTTTGTTGAAAAAATGAACTGTGCAGCGTAGTGAGCCTGTACCTGTGTGCACGATGTTGGAGTAATGGAAGGCGACAAAGATGAAGGCAACGTTGGCGATCCTCACCATTGGTGTGGTCCCTGTAAGCGAAGTGTTACCGCTCTTAACCGAGCATGTATCTGAACAACAGATAACGCATCTGAGCCTGCTGGGGAAGATGAGTCGGGAAGAGGTCATGGAGGACTACGCTGTCGAGGCGGGGGAGGATCCCCTGGCGACGTTATTAAGTGACGGTAAACTGGCGCATGTTTCACGCCAGAAAATCGAGCGCTCGCTGCAGGGCGTAATAGAAGTGCTCGATAATCAAGGTTATGACGTTATTTTGCTGATGAGCACGGCCCCCATTAAGGGGCTCATGGCGCGCAATGCGATTCTGCTGGAACCGATGCGCATCATTCCGCCGCTGGTGGCCTCCATCGTGGATGGTCATCAGGTGGGGGTGATTGTCCCCATTGAGGAGCTCATGGATAACCAGGAGGCAAAATGGCACGTGCTGGAAAAAGTGCCCTTGTACGCGCTGGCCAATCCGTTCTGGGACAGTGAGGCCAAACTCATTGCTGCCGGGAAGGAACTGCTGGAAAGAGGGGCCGATGTCCTGATTCTGGACTGCCTGGGTTTCCACCAGCATCATCGTGATTTGCTGCAAAAAGCGCTGGATGTGCCGGTGCTGTTATCCAACGTTCTGATGGCTCGCCTGGCCTCGGAACTGCTCATGTAATGATTTTGCGTGACAGGTGATGAGCATGGCCCCTATAGTGAATTTTTATCTAAAAATATAAGGGCCAGTTCATGCTTCAGAGTAACGAATACTTTTCCGGTAAAGTGAAATCCATTGGTTTTACCAGCAGCAGCACTGGCCGAGCCAGCGTTGGCGTAATGGCGGAAGGGGAATACACCTTTGGCACGGCGGAAGCGGAAGAGATGACGGTGGTCAGCGGCGCGCTGAACGTCCTGCTGCCGGGTGAAACGGAATGGAAAGTTTACGCTGCCGGGCAAGTTTTCAACGTCCCTGGCCACAGCGAATTTCATTTGCAGGTGGCTGAGCCTACCTCTTATCTGTGCCGCTACCTGAAATAAAAAATTAGCCGGGTGGCGCTAACGCTTACCCGGCCAACGTTTTACCCGTTATCTCTGCGCTTCGCCGCCGAGACCTTCCACCAGATTCTGAATCAACGCGGCCAGCTCGCCGGTCATCAGGATGAAGTCCGCGTCAAAACGCTGGGCGTAATCTTCCCGGTCGATATCTTCGTTCTGATCGCGCAGCTCGTCGCAGAACTTCAGACGCTTCACTGAACCATCGTCGCACATCACGAACTGGATGCGCTGCTGCCAGTCGAGCGCCAGCTTGGTGACCACTTTACCCGCTTCAATGTGTACGGCGATCTCGTCGCTGACCAGATCCTGCTTCTTCGCGCGGATCACGCCGCCATCTTCCAGCAGGGCTTTCAGCTCGGCTTCATCAAGGATCTGGAAACCCTGTGCCGCAGCACCGCTGCGTACCCATTCGGTCAGCGTTAACTCAATTGGCGTTTCCAGCGCCAGCGGAACGACCGGTAACGAGCCGATGCTCTTACGCAGCAGGGCCAGCGTATCTTCTGCTTTCTTGGCGCTGGCGCAGTCCACCATAATCAGCCCGTTAACGGTGTCGATCCACATCATGGTCTGGCTGAAGCGGCTGAAGGCGCGCGGCAGCAGAGAGTGCAGCACTTCGTCTTTCAGCGAATCTTTTTCGGTCTTTTTCAGCTTGCGGCCCTGCTCGGCTTCCAGCTTGAAAATTTTCGCCTCGAGCGCCTGCTTAACCACTGGCGTGGGCAGAATCTTCTCTTCTTTACGGGCGCAGACGATGATTTGACCCGTGCTGCTGGCGTGGGTCAATGCATCGCTTTGTGAACCCATTGGCGGAACCCAACCGGTTTTTGCCATATCCTGGCTACCGCAAGGGGAAAAGGTATAAGCGGCTAACTGTTTTTCCATCTCTTCTGCACGCAGCGAAACGTCGCGGCTGAGACGGTAAACCATCAAATTTTTGAACCACAGCATGATAATTTCCACGGCCTTGTCGTTAAATCAGCGGGCATGATAACGAATTGTCGCATCGCTTGCATTGCTAATCGGGATGCGTGCTTCTACTCTGTTGATAATCAAAATAATGAGGAGAGTCTTGTGCGTATTGGCATTGATTTGGGCGGCACCAAAACAGAAGTTATCGCACTGAGCGAGCAGGGGGAACAGCTGTTCCGCCACCGTCTGCCTACGCCGCGCGATGATTATCACCAGACGATCGAGACCATTGCCAGGCTGGTTGAGATGGCCGAGCAGGCCACAGGACAAACCGGCAGCGTCGGGATGGGGATCCCAGGGTCGATCTCGCCGTATACCGGCGTGGTTAAAAATGCGAACTCCACCTGGCTCAACGGTCAGCCGTTTGATAAAGATTTAAGCGCGCGCCTGAACCGGGAAGTGCGCCTGGCCAACGATGCCAACTGCCTCGCCGTCTCTGAGGCCATCGACGGTGCGGCGGCCGGTGCCCAGACCGTGTTTGCGGTGATCATCGGTACCGGTTGTGGCGCGGGCGTGGCGTTAGGCGGGCGTGCCCATATCGGCGGTAACGGCACGGCGGGCGAGTGGGGACACAACCCGCTGCCGTGGATGGATGAAGACGAACTCAAATACCGCACTGAAGTCCCGTGCTACTGCGGAAAACAGGGCTGTATTGAGACGTTTATCTCCGGTACCGGTTTTGCGACCGACTACCATCGCCTGAGCGGCCAGCCGCTCAAGGGTAACGAGATCATGCGTCTGGTCGAAGCGCAGGACCCGGTGGCGGAGCTGGCGCTTAGCCGCTACGAAATGCGGCTGGCGAAATCGCTGGCCCACGTGGTGAATATTCTCGATCCTGACGTGATAGTGCTCGGCGGCGGTATGAGCAACGTCGATCGGCTGTACGCCACGGTGCCGAACCTGGTGAAGCAGTGGGTCTTCGGCGGCGAGTGTGAAACCCCGATCCGCAAAGCGCTGCACGGGGACTCCAGCGGCGTGCGCGGCGCGGCGTGGCTGTGGCCCGAATAAACGCAAAACGGCAACTTGCGTTGCCGTTTTTAATGTTTGTACCCTCTCCCTGTGGGAGAGGGCCAGGGTGAGGGCATCAGACCGCACGATCCCCCATTCATTCCACCGCAAATACCTTATCCAGCTTGCTATACCCCAGCCCGTTAATCTTCTTCACTTTGATCTGCACCGGAATACGCTCTTTCATCGCCTCTACGTGGCTGATCACGCCGATGGTTTTCCCGGTGGCGTTCAGCGCGTCGAGCGCATCCAGCGCCGTATCCAGCGTCTCACTGTCGAGCGTGCCGAACCCTTCATCCAGGAACAGGGAATCGATCCGCGTTTTATGACTTACCAGGTCGGAAAGCGCCAGCGCCAGCGCCAGGCTGACCAGGAAGCTCTCGCCGCCGGAGAGGGTGCGGGTATCGCGGACTGCGTCTGCCTGCCACGTATCCACTACTTCCAGCTCCAGCGCGTCGCTGGCCTTACGCTGCAATAAATAACGCCCGTGCAGACGGTTAAGCTGCTGGTTAGCAAGCCAGACAAGATTGTCCAGCGTCAGCCCCTGGGCGAACTTACGGAACTTGTCGCCGGTGCTGGAGCCGATCAGCGCGTTCAGGTACCCCCAGTCATCCGCCTGGCGCGCGGCCTCTTCAATTTGCTGCATCAACGCCAGCTGGTGCTGCCGGTTATCGCTGTCCTGCTTAAGCTGCTGACGGATCTCGCCCTGATGCGTGGTGTTCTCGCGCAGCTGTTGCGCCAACTGCTGCAGCTGGATTTGCAGCGTGGGTACATCGGCGTCGAGCCCTTGCGGCCTCTGCGCCAGATGAGACTGTAGCTGTTGGTTCGCTTGCCCGCACAGCGCCGCGGCCTGCTGTATCTGGTTTTCCAGCGACTGCTTTCGCTGTTCGAGATGGCGAATGGCATCGTCATCCAGCAGGGCGGCAAGAAACGCGTCCTGGTCGGCAAAGCAGCTTGCCGAGAGCGCCGCGGTGA
This sequence comes from Enterobacter sp. BNK-13, assembly GCF_048685015.1. NCBI lineage: Bacteria > Pseudomonadati > Pseudomonadota > Gammaproteobacteria > Enterobacterales > Enterobacteriaceae > Enterobacter > Enterobacter sp. BNK-13. The sequence continues at coordinate 597,906 of NZ_JBLQTP010000001.1, forward strand.
ACTGCGTCTGCGACTGCTGCAGGCGCTCTCGCTCCAGCGCTTCCTGCTGCTGTTGCGCGGTAAGCTGGCTTTGCAGCGACACGCATTCGTCGTGGATGGCGCGCCAGTTATCAGGAATAACCGGTTCGGTGTCTTCGCTGTTCGTTGCCGGAAGCGCGTCGAGCAATGGCTTCAGGGCGTTTATACGTTCCTGAAGCACGCCGTGCTGCGTTTGTTTCTCCTGCCACTGCGCGAATTCAGCTTCACGGGCCTGAAGCCAGGCGGCTTCCTGACCCTCTTCAGGTGCGTTAAGTGAGAGCGCGAGCAGGGCATGCTCCAGCGCCTGCCGCGTAGCCGCCAGCTGCTGCTGATACTGCCGCTCCTGCGCTTCCTGTTCGCTCAGCTGGTTCTGCAGGGTGAGACGCTGACTGAGCTGATAAAGCTGGCGCTCGTAAAGTTCCTGTTCGTTCAACCATGGCGCGATATCGTCCTGAATATTCAAGGTAATGTTCAGGGACGTGCAGGCCGCCACCCACTCTTTAGTGAGCGCTTGCTCTTCCTGAGAAAGCGTCTGCGCGTCGTCTGTCTCGCGCTGGATCTGCTGAGTCAGGGCATTGACCTGTCCCAGCACCAGCAGGCCTTCCTCTTTAAGGGCGGCGACCTCTTTTTCCAGGGCATCACGGCGGCGCTGGTTATCCGTCAGCTCAAGCGACTGATATTGCTCAACGGCCGGATGTTCGCAGGAACCGCACAGCGGACAGGGTTTGCCCGCCTCAAGCTGGGAACGGTAATGCTCCAGCTTCTTAATTGTTGCTTCGGTTTCGCACAGGGCTTTTAGATCGAGATAATGCTGGTTTTTCTCTTTGTACTGCTGGCGGCGCAGCGTCAGCGTTTCATTAAGCTTACTTTGTTCAGCCTGCGCCTTCTGCATGCTTTCACTGCTCTGGCGCAGGCGCTTTTGCAGCGGCTGATAGCGGGCATGCAGCGACGTTAGCTGCTGGCGCAGTGTGCGTAACCGGGACTGCTGCTCCATGGCCGCGCTGACCTCATCCGCCGTCAGCGTCAGCGCATTTTCCGGCATCGCAGCCAGCCTGTTGCGTAATTCACCTATCCGCGCAGCAAGCGAGGCTAACTGCGTTTTATCGCGGTTAAGCTGCGAGAACTGGGCACGCCAGCCTGCAATCTCCTGACCTAACAGACGATAGCGCTCGTGCTCCGCCAGCCACTGCGCCAGCGCCGTCAGTTCGGTCTGAAGCTGCTCGTGGTCACGCAGGGCGGTATTGCGGATACGCGAACGCAGCGCGGTTCTGGTCTGTAAGCGAGTATTTACTTCGATAATTCGCTGCTGGGTTTGCGTCAGGCGCGCGGTTTGCTCCTGCTGATGATCCCAAAGCGGCCGAAGCTGGGCGGCGGGGAGAGCAAGCTGCAGTTTTGCCAGTTCAGGCGCAGCGTCCGTCAGCGCCTGTTGCGCCAGCTGCTGCATCGCGGTGACGCGCTGTTGCTCGCGCACGAGCTCATCATGGCGCGTAAGCCACTGAAAATCTTTCTGTTGGTTTTGCTGCTGTTCCAGCAGGGTTTTCTCTTCGTCAGTAAGTGCCTGCAAACTTTGCTGTAACTGCTGCTGTTGTTCTTCGCTCAACAGCACGACGCCCGCCGCCTGCGCCTCGCACTTTTCAAGCACGCTGCGGGCGGCTTTGTGTTTCTCAAACACCATGGCGGAAATCTGACCGTAGATTTCGGTGCCGGTCAGCTCTTCCAGCAGCTCGGCGCGATCGCTCGGTTTGGCGTTGAGAAAGGCAGCAAACTGCCCCTGTGAAAGCAGCATGGAGCGGGTAAAGCGCCCATAGTCCAGCCCGGTGAGCGCGGCGGTTTGCTCCAGCTTATCCGTCACTTTGTCGGCCAGGATTTTGCCATCTTCGCAGCGTGCCAGCTCCACGCGCGGCGCCTGCAGGTTCCCGTCCGGCTGGTTGCGCGCGCGGTTCTGGCTCCAGAAGGCGCGATAGGCGGTGCCTTTTACCTCGAACTCCACTTCCGCCAGGCACTCGGCGGTGTCGCGCGTCATCAGGTCGTTTTGCGCCTGGGAGACCTTCTGCAGTCGCGGCGTTTCGTGATAAAGCGCCAGACAGATGGCGTCGAGCAGGGTGGTTTTACCTGCCCCGGTCGCGCCGGTGATGGCAAACAGCCCGTTGCTGGCAAACGGCTCAGCGGTAAAATCAATTTTCCACTCGCCCTTGAGGGAGTTAAGATTTTTCAGTCGCAGGCTCAAAATTTTCACGCGTTTTCTTCCTCCTCATTGAGCGCATGCAGGGTATGGCTGAACAGTTCGCTGAGCCTTGCGCGCTTCGCCTCGTCGATTTCCTCCTGCGAGAGTCTGCGTTCAAACACCTCTTCGACCCCCAGTTCACTGAGCGTTTCGCGTTGGGCGCTTAACAGGATTTTCTCGCGCTGCTCGCGGCTGCGGCGCACCAGCAAGACCTCAACCGGCAAATCTTCGGTCAGCGCCTGGATTTTTCGCTGCATATCGTGCAGGTAGTCGTCGGTGGTGATTTCGATGTCCAGCCAGATGGGGGGATCTTGCTCGACGCCGCGCCACTGCTCCAGTTGGGCGGTGATGGCATCGAGATCGCCTTTCAGCACGGCCAGCGGCTGAGTAACGGGCACCTCCAGCGTGTCGACGGCGCTGAGTTTCCCGTTGGAGAAGGTCACCAGATGTACGGATTTGGCTTTGCCCGTTTCGTCAAAGCTGAGCGAAAGGGGGGAGCCGCAGTAGCGGATGTGCTCGCAGCCGCCGACGATCTGCGCCCGGTGAATGTGCCCGAGGGCAATGTAGTCGGCGGGCGGGAAGTGCTGCGCCGGAAAGGCATCCAGCGTGCCGATATAGATGTCACGCACGGCGTCACTTTTACTGGCCCCGACGGTGGTGAGGTGCCCGGTCGCAATCACCGGAATCGACTGGTCACCGCGCAGGGCACAGGCTTCGGCGTGCTGCTGGTGGTAATAGTCGGTGATGGCCTGTAATAAATGTTGCTGCTTTTCCGCGCCCGACAGCCCCGCCTGGCTTTGCACGATGTCGCGCGGACGTAAAAACGGTATCGGACACAGCACCGCTCCCGGCGACCCGTCGCGCTTTTTCAGGATCTGCGGGCCGTGCCCGGCGCTGGCGACGACGGTGGTATTGAGAAACGCCAGGATGTCGCGGGATTCATTCAGCGTTGCGACGGAATCATGGTTGCCGGCGACAATCACCAGATGACAGCCGGTTTGCTGCAGATTCACCACGAAGCGGTTATACAGCTCGCGCGCATAGCTCGGCGGCGAGCCGGTATCAAAGATGTCACCCGCCACAATAATCGCGTCCACCTCGTGCGTCCGGGCCGTTTCCAGCAGCCAGCCCAGGAACGCTTCATGTTCAGCCGCACGGCTTTTGCTGTAAAAATTTTGACCCAGATGCCAGTCCGAGGTGTGAAGTATGCGCATAGCTGATCCGTGGCAAAAAAGAGAAAGCAGGATTATAAACGTTCAGAGAAGGGAAAATAACCGCTGTAATAAAACAACGGTTTGCCCGTTAACGTGGTACTGTTTTTCATAAATCTGTCATAAATCTGACGCATAATGGCGCCGAATTACAAACTTGTAACGTAAATAAGATAAGACAGGGCAAAGTATGGCGAGACGTATTCTGGTCGTAGAAGATGAAGCTCCAATTCGTGAAATGGTGTGCTTCGTGCTCGAACAAAATGGCTTCCAGCCGGTTGAAGCAGAAGATTATGACAGTGCAGTGAACCAGCTGAATGAACCCTGGCCCGATCTGATTCTGCTGGACTGGATGTTGCCCGGCGGCTCCGGACTGCAGTTTATCAAACACCTGAAGCGTGAAGCGCTGACCCGCGATATACCGGTCGTGATGCTCACGGCGCGCGGAGAAGAAGAGGATCGCGTGCGTGGTCTGGAGACCGGCGCGGACGATTACATTACCAAACCGTTCTCTCCCAAAGAGCTGGTGGCCCGCATTAAAGCCGTAATGCGCCGTATTTCGCCGATGGCGGTGGAAGAGGTGATCGAAATGCAGGGGCTGAGCCTTGATCCGACGTCTCACCGCGTGATGACCGGTGAAAATCCCCTCGACATGGGGCCTACCGAATTTAAACTCCTGCACTTCTTTATGACCCACCCGGAGCGCGTTTACAGCCGCGAGCAGTTGCTGAATAACGTCTGGGGAACTAACGTGTATGTCGAAGACCGGACGGTTGACGTACATATCCGCCGCCTGCGAAAAGCACTGGAACTGAGCGGCCACGATCGCATGGTGCAGACGGTCCGCGGCACGGGTTATCGTTTTTCTACCCGTTTCTGAACAATGACAGGAGTGTGACGCGTGCTGGAACGTCTGTCATGGAAAAGGCTCGTCTTTGAACTGATTTTATGCTGTATTCCGGCCTTCATTCTGGGGGCCTTTCTTGGACACCTGCCGTGGTTTCTGCTGGCGTCGGTCACCGGGCTGCTCATCTGGCATTTCTGGAACCTGCTGCGCCTCTCCTGGTGGCTGTGGGTTGACCGAAGCATGACGCCGCCGCCGGGAAGCGGCAGCTGGGAGCCGCTGCTGTACGGTCTGCATCAGATGCAGATGCGTAATAAAAAGCGCCGCCGCGAGCTGGGAAGCCTGATTAAGCGTTTTCGCAGCGGTGCAGAATCGCTGCCGGATGCCGTGATTCTGACGACCGAAGAAGGGACGATCTTCTGGTGTAACGGCCTGGCGCAGCAGCTGCTGGGCCTGCGCTGGCCGGATGACAATGGACAGAATATCCTCAACCTTCTGCGTTATCCCGAGTTCACGCTGTACCTGAAAAAGCGTGATTTCACCCGTCCGCACAATCTCAAGCTCAATAATGGTCGCCATCTTGAGATCCGCGTGATGCCCTACAGCGATAAGCAGTGGCTGATGGTGGCGCGCGATGTCACCCAGATGCACCAGCTGGAAGGGGCGCGTCGTAATTTCTTCGCCAACGTCAGCCACGAACTGCGAACCCCGTTGACCGTGCTGCAGGGCTACCTGGAGATGATGCAGGAGCAAACGCTGGAAGGTGCGCCGCGTGAAAAAGCGCTGCACACCATGCGCGAGCAAACGCACCGGATGGAAGGCCTGGTGAAGCAGTTGCTGACGCTCTCGAAGATTGAAGCGGCGCCAACGCTCGCGCTGAATGACACCATTGATGTCCCGATGATGCTGCGGGTCGTAGAGCGTGAAGCGCAGACGTTAAGCCACAAAAAGCACCACCTGACCTTTGACGTCGACAACACGCTGAAGGTGCTGGGCAGTGAAGATGAGCTGCGCAGCGCCATTTCCAACCTGGTGTATAATGCGGTGAATCATACGCCGGAGGGGACGGATATCGTGGTGCGCTGGCACCATACCCCAACGGGGGCCGAGTTTAGCGTGGAGGACAACGGGCCGGGGATTGCGCCGGAGCATATTCCGCGTCTGACCGAGCGCTTCTACCGTGTGGATAAAGCGCGATCGCGGCAGACGGGCGGAAGCGGCCTCGGGCTGGCGATTGTGAAACACGCGGTCAACCACCATGAAAGCCGTCTCGATATTCAGAGTACCCTGGGTAAAGGAACCCGCTTCAGCTTCGTTATCCCGGAACGATTAATTGCCAAAAAGATCGCCTGACGGCGGGCGTGTCATTTTACCTTTCCACGGGTCAGCCATCGCTGGCCCGTTTGCTTTGCAGTCAAGCGAAACGCGGATGAATTTTATACGGCTGGCTGTTTTTTGTTCGCATGATTAGCCATGGGTTTTTCTTATAAACAGCATATTGTGCTGGTGCGTATTTTCATGCTGGCATATTGTTCTGGTTTTACGATCCCACCTTGCCTTTAAACGTTATAAGCGTTTAAATTGCGCCCCAGATACTGTCAGACCGACTGTATTTGCGTGGTAAATCGAAAAACTATTCTTCTCCACGCCAGGACGGGAGCATTTCCCGCTGAAATTGAGCAAATTTTCGGCTGTATCGTCCCGTCAGGGATATCGAAAATCTCAATGTTTTCAACACCACATCCACAGGCAGTAAGGTTTTATGACCCATCACTTAAAATCGCGTGACATCATCGCGCTGGGCTTTATGACATTTGCGCTGTTCGTTGGCGCAGGCAACATCATTTTCCCTCCAATGGTTGGCTTACAGGCGGGTGAACACGTCTGGACCGCCGCGTTTGGTTTCCTGATTACTGCCGTGGGTCTGCCGGTGCTGACCGTCATCGCGCTGGCGAAAGTCGGCGGCGGTGTGGATAGCCTCAGCTCCCCGATCGGCAAAGTGGCAGGCGTTCTGCTGGCAACCGTCTGCTATCTGGCCGTGGGGCCGCTGTTTGCCACCCCGCGTACCGCGACCGTTTCCTTCGAAGTGGGGATTGCTCCCCTGACCGGTGACGGCGCGATGCCGCTGTTCATCTACAGCCTGATCTACTTCGCTATCGTGATTCTGGTTTCCCTCTATCCTGGCAAGCTGTTGGATACCGTGGGTAACTTCCTGGCTCCGCTGAAAATTGTGGCGCTGATTGTCCTGGCGGTAGCCGCCATCGTCTGGCCCGCCGGCCCGATTAGCGACGCGATGGACGCCTACAAAAACGCCGCGTTTTCTAACGGCTTCGTGAACGGCTACCTGACGATGGATACGCTGGGCGCGATGGTGTTTGGTATCGTTATCGTTAACGCCGCGCGTTCCCGCGGTGTGACCGAAGCGCGTCTGCTGACCCGCTATACCATCTGGGCCGGTCTGATGGCTGGCGTAGGGCTGACGCTGCTGTATCTGGCGCTGTTCCGTCTGGGCTCCGATAGCGCCATGCTGGTCGATCAGAACGCCAACGGTGCGGCTATCCTGCACGCCTACGTTCAGCACACCTTCGGTGGTGCGGGCAGTATGCTGCTGGCGGCGCTCATCTTCCTGGCCTGTCTGGTTACCGCGGTTGGCCTCACCTGCGCCTGTGCTGAGTTCTTTGCGCAGTATCTGCCGCTCTCTTACCGTACCCTGGTGTTTATCCTTGGTATCTTCTCCATGGCGGTGTCCAACCTCGGTCTGAGCCACCTGATTCAGGTCTCTATTCCGGTACTGACGGCGATTTATCCGCCGTGCATCGTGCTGGTGGTGCTGAGCTTCACCCGCCCGTGGTGGAACAACTCCTCACGAATTATTGCGCCAGCCATGTTTATCAGCCTGATTTTTGGTATCCTTGACGGGATTAAAGCATCAGCGTTCGCGGAAGTTCTGCCAGCCTGGACACAGCGTCTGCCGCTGTCCGAGCAGGGTCTGGCCTGGCTGATGCCTACCGTTGTTGCGCTGGTTCTGGCGATTATCTGGGACCGTGCCGCAGGGCGTCAGGTCGCATCGAACGCCCATTAATCAACGGCAACAAACTGTTTAACCACGGGGCTTAAGGCCCCGTGGTTTTTTGTTTTTTCGTGTTGAATGGCAAGATTTAAATGGAAAGCACTAACAAACTTAAACGTGGATTGAGCACACGCCACATCCGCTTTATGGCGCTGGGCTCGGCTATCGGCACCGGTCTTTTTTATGGCTCGGCAGATGCCATCAAAATGGCCGGTCCCAGCGTGCTGCTGGCGTACATCATCGGCGGCGTGGCGGCGTATATCATCATGCGCGCCCTCGGCGAAATGTCGGTTCACAACCCCTCCGCCAGCTCATTCTCCCGCTACGCGCAGGAAAACCTCGGCCCGCTGGCCGGGTTTATCACCGGCTGGACCTACTGCTTCGAAATCCTGATTGTGGCGATTGCCGACGTGACGGCGTTTGGCATCTACATGGGCGTCTGGTTCCCGGCGGTACCGCACTGGATTTGGGTGCTGAGCGTGGTGCTAATCATTTGCGCCGTCAACCTGATGAGCGTGAAGGTGTTTGGCGAGCTGGAGTTCTGGTTCTCCTTCTTCAAGGTCGCCACCATCATCATCATGATTGTGGCCGGTTTCGGGATTATCATCTGGGGGATTGGCAACGGCGGGCAGCCGACCGGGATCCACAACCTCTGGAGCAACGGTGGCTTCTTCAGCAACGGCTGGCTCGGGATGGTGATGTCGCTGCAGATGGTGATGTTTGCCTACGGCGGTATCGAGATTATCGGTATCACCGCCGGGGAAGCGAAAGACCCGGAGAAATCCATTCCGCGCGCGATCAACTCGGTGCCGATGCGTATTCTGGTGTTTTACGTGGGTACGCTGTTCGTGATCATGTCCATTTACCCGTGGAATCAGGTGGGTACCAACGGTAGCCCGTTTGTCCTGACCTTCCAGCATATGGGCATTGCATTTGCGGCCAGCATTCTCAACTTTGTGGTGCTGACCGCGTCGCTTTCGGCGATCAACAGCGACGTCTTTGGCGTGGGCCGTATGCTGCACGGCATGGCGGAGCAGGGCAGTGCGCCGAAGGTGTTCGCCAAAACCTCGCGCCGCGGCACGCCGTGGGTGACCGTCGTGGTGATGACCGTGGCGCTGCTGTTCTCGGTTTACCTGAACTACATCATGCCGGAGAACGTCTTCCTGGTGATTGCGTCCCTGGCGACCTTCGCAACGGTGTGGGTGTGGATCATGATTCTGCTGTCGCAGATTGCCTTCCGCCGTCGCCTGTCGCCGGATGAGGCGAAAGCGCTGAAGTTCAAAGTACCGGGCGGCGTTGCGACCACCGTCGTCGGGCTGATTTTCCTGGTGTTTATCATTGGCCTGATTGGCTACCATCCGGACACCCGCATTTCGCTCTACGTGGGCTGCGCGTGGATCGTGCTGCTGCTGGTGGGCTGGGTGTTTAAATGCCGCCGCGACCGTCAACTGGCGGAAGCGCAGTAACATCCTTTTCCCCTCTCCCCGTGGGAGAGGGTTAGGGTGAGGGCATCAGGCCGCACTGATGCCTCCTCCCCCGTCCTCCTCCCCCAATAAATCCCATCATGGTGAGCTATCCTTAACCACCCTGTGGCAAGGTGACGTCAATTTCATCAGAGGGGATTCGTGATGTTAAACGCCTGGCACCTTCCGGTTGCCCCATTTGTTAAGCAAAACAAAGACAACCTTGTGATTACGCTCTGGCTGGCGGGGGAAAACCAGCCCGATCGCGTGACGCTCCGCGCCGAAATCGATAACGAAGAGACCGGGTTGAAAATGCACAAGCTGCGCAGCCAGCCGCAGCCGGGGATCACCGCCTGGCGGGCGAATATCGACCTGAACAGCGGACAGCCGCGCCGCCGCTACAGCTTTAAGCTTTTGTGGAACAACCGTCAGCTGTGGTTTACCCCGCAGGGGTTTAGCCGTTTCCCGCCCGCACGGCTGGAGCAGTTTGCTGTGGATTACCCGGATAACGGCCCGCAGTGGGTTAACGATCAGGTCTTTTACCAGATTTTCCCGGACCGTTTTGCGCGCAGCGAAAAGCGCACTGCCGACCAGGATAAGGTCTACTACCACCATGCCGCGGGCCATGACATTATCCTAAAAGCGTGGGATGAGCCGCTGACCGCGCAGGCGGGCGGATCGACCTTCTACGGCGGCGATCTCGACGGCATCAGCGAAAAGCTGCCGTACCTGAAAAAACTGGGCGTGACGGCGCTCTATCTCAACCCGGTGTTTAAAGCCCCGAGCGTACATAAATACGATACCGAAGATTATCGCCACGTCGACGCGCAGTTTGGCGGTGACGAGGCGCTGCTGCGCCTGCGTAAGAACACCCAAAACGAAGGCATGCGTCTCATTCTGGACGGTGTGTTCAACCACAGCGGAGATTCGCATGCGTGGTTTGATCGGCATAACCAGTCGATGGGCGGGGCATGTCATAACCCGGATTCGCCGCAGCGCGACTGGTATAGCTTTAATGAGGAGGGGCGTGCGCTGGACTGGCTGGGCTACCCGAGCCTGCCGAAGCTGGATTTCCAGTCGCCAACGCTTGTGAACGAGATTTACGGCGGGGAAGACAGCATCGTGCGCCACTGGCTGAAGGCGCCGTGGAATATGGACGGCTGGCGTCTGGACGTAGTGCATATGCTCGGCGAAGCGGGCGGGGCGCGGAATAACCTTCAGCACGTCGCCGGGATTACGCGCTCGGCAAAAGCGGCCCATCCGGAGGCGTTCGTCTTTGGCGAGCACTTTGGCGACGCGCGCCAGTGGCTGCAGAACGATGCGGAAGATGCGGCGATGAACTATCGCGGCTTTACCTTCCCGCTGTGGGGATTCCTCGCCAACACCGATATCTCCTACGATCCGAATCATATCGACGCTGAAACCTGCATGGCGTGGATGGAGAACTACCGCGCCGGTCTGTCGCATCAGCAGCAGCTGCGGATGTTTAACCAGCTCGATAGCCACGACACCGCGCGCTTTAAATCCCTGCTCGGCAAGGATGTCGCGCGTCTGCCGCTGGCGGTGACCTGGCTCTTCACCTGGCCGGGCGTACCGTGCATCTACTACGGAGACGAGGTGGGGCTGGACGGCAACAACGATCCGTTCTGTCGCAAAACCTTCCCGTGGGCGCCGGAGAAACAGGACAAGGTGCTGTTCAGCCTGTATCAGCGCCTGGCGAAGTTGCGTAAGCAGAGTCTCGCCCTGCGCTACGGCGGCTGTCAGGTGGTGTACGCCCACGATAACGTGGTGGTGTTTGCTCGCGTCTATAACCAGCAGCGCGTGCTGGTGGCGATCAACCGGGGCGAGGCCTGCGAAGTGGTGCTGGATGATTCACCGCTGCTGAAGGTGGCAGCGTGGAAGAGCAAAGAGGGCAAGGCGACGATACAGGACGGCGTGCTGGCGCTGCCTGCGGTATCCGCGACGATCTGGTTCGGCAGCTAATGCGCTAATGTTTCCACCTTTTAAGATGGCGCAAATGCAACGATTTGTGTCAATCTTAACGGATCGTTTACGGTGAAGGTGGAAACATGGACGAGCTTTACATCCTTGGCTGTTTATTCCTGGTTTTTGCGCTGCTGGTTGCGCCCGTGCTTGCGGTTATCGGGTTTAATCGCAGTACGGCAGCGCGGCAGGAGATTGCCCGGCTGCGCCAGCGCATAGAGGCGCTTGAGCAGCGCGGCGTGCCTGAGAACGCGCCGGAGCCGGTGCAGACCGCCGCGCCGGTGGCTATGACCGCGCCGGTGGTGGAGGACGCTCCCGCGCCTGTCGACCCCTGGCGACCCGATATTCCCGCAGCGGTGGCAGAACCCGCTCAGGCTCCTGCGCCAGTGGCAAAACAGCCTTCAGCCTTTGGCGGTATCCTGACGTCGCTGGCGCGCTGGTTCATGCAGGGTAATCCGCTGGCGAAGCTGGGGATCCTACTGCTCTTCCTCGGGCTCTCTTTCCTGCTGCGCTATACCGTCGAACATTCCCTGTTCCCGCTTGAGCTGCGTCTCGTGGCAACCGCGCTGTTTGCCATTGTTCTGCTGGCTGTCGGGTGGCGACTGCGGCACAGGCAGCGCGTCTATGCGTTGATCCTCCAGGGCGGGGCGACCGGCGTGCTCTACCTGACGGTGTTTGGCGCCTTCCGGCTCTGGCAAATGTTGCCGATGACGCTGGCTTTTGCGCTGCTGGTGGTGATTTGCGCGGCGAGCGTCGGGCTGGCGGTGCTGCAGAAGGCGCTGAGCCTTGCCATGCTGGCGAGCCTCGGCGGCTATCTTGCCCCGCTCCTCTTGTCTACCGGGGGCGGCAGCTTTGTCGCGCTGTTCTCTTTCTACCTCCTGCTGTCCATCGGCATTCTTGCTATCAGCATCTGGCAGCACTGGCGCGAGTTGAACCTGCTCGGGCTGCTGTTCACGTTCGGCGTGGGCGGCCTGTGGGGGCTGAATGACTACCAGCCTGAAGACTATTGGATTTGCCAGCTGTTCCTGATTGCCAATACGCTGATATTCGGCGTGCTGAGCGTGGCGCTGTCGCTGCGGGCGCAGGAGAAAGGGAAGCAGATCGTTGACGGCGTGCTGCTGTTTGCCCCGCCGCTGATCGGCTTCGGGATGCAGTACGGCATGACCCGGTACTGGGAATATGGCCCGGCGCTGAGCGCGCTGGGATACGGCGCATTTTATCTCACCCTCGCGTACCTCGCGCTGCGGCGCTATCCCTCCCTCGGACGGCCGCTGGTCATGGCGGCGCTGGCGATCGGCGGCGGGTTTGCCACGCTCGCCATTCCGCTGGCGCTGTCGGCGCGCTGGACGGCAATGGCCTGGGCGCTGGAGGGGCTGGGTATCCTCTGGCTGGGCGTGCAACAGCAGCAGCGGCGGATGAGCTATAGCGGGACGGCGCTGCTGGTGCTGGCGCTCGGCAGCGCGCTGTGGGCGCAAACAAACGGCGTTACGCCGCTGAGCCTGCTCCTTATCTTCGCCATCCTTAGCCTTTGCTGGCTGGCTGCGGCCTGGCTGTGGCGGACTCTCTTCCTGCCGGTCAGCTGGGCGCTGCTGGCAGGTGGTCTGCTGTTCTGGCTCGTGGCGCTATTGGGCGCATCGCGGCTGGCATTGACGAAGGAATTACCGATTCTGGCGGGCGTGCTGGCGCTGACGGCGGCGTCGGCCTGGGGCTGGCGGCAGGTGGCCGCTCGTCTGGCGTGGCGAGAGCTGGACGCCAGCAAATGGCTGCTCTGGCCGGTTATGCTGCTGATGGTGGGTTATCAGCTCTGGCACCAGCAGATCGTCTCCGCCGGCTGGTCAAACCTGGCCTGGTGCGTTGCGCTTCCTGCCGCGCTAATGCTGCTGCGGCGCGACGGCGAAAGACTCCTGCCGCGCATCGCGATGGGGCTGCATCTGTCGCTGTTCTGGATGATTTTACTGGCGCTGGCCGCCGAGCTTTACTGGTTTGCCCGGTCCCTGCCGTGGGGCATGGCGGCCTGGGGTAGCGGACTGGCGATGGCCGCAGGCGGCGGGGTGATTATGGTGCTCTCTGCTGCGGTACGGCGTCGCGTGTGGCCGTTCCGGGAGTGGCCTGCGCTCTACGCCTGCCTGGCACCGATTCCCGTAGTCGTGGCGCTGCTGGTATTGCTGGTGGTGACCAATTTCCAGGACGGCGTGGTCTATCGTCAGACCTGGCTGCCGCTGGTGAACCCGCTTGAGGAAGGTGCCGCGTTCGCGTTGCTGGGTCTGGTGGTCTTTTATCGGGCGGTGGATCGCTACTACCCGGCGTGGCTTGTGCAAGCGCGCCCGTGGCCTGCCGTCGCGCTCATGGCGTTTGGCTTCTGGTGGCTAAACGGTGCGCTGATGCGCGCCCTGGCCTGGTACGGCGACGTGGCCTGGAATATGGCATCGCTGTGGGATTCGCGGCTTATCCAGACCAGCTTTGCCCTGTTCTGGATGTTGAGCGCGCTGGTAGGCATGATCCATGCCACCCGTCGGGCTTCCCGGCAGGAGTGGCTCTGCGGGGCCGCGCTGCTGGGTGTGGTGATGGTTAAGCTGATGCTGGTGGACAGCGCGGGCGGAGGCGGTCTGTCGCGCGCGGTGGCGTTTATCGGCGTGGCGATACTGGTGCTGATAGTGGGCTATTTCTCGCCGCTACCGCCAAAAACAGGAGATGAAAAATGAAATGGATGAAAGCGGTAGCGTGTACCGCGCTGCTGGCGCTTTCCGGCCCGGCGTTCTGCGACGAGGTACCCGTGGAATCGCCCCGGGACTATGCCTTTGGTCGTTCACTCGACACGTCCGTTCCTTCCCGGTGGTATCGGGTGATGCTGCCGCTTGCCGTCTATGAGCAGAGCACGTCAGCGGATCTGCATGATGTTCGCGTCTTTAACCAGTCGGGCGAGCCGGTTCCCTTTAGCCTGATCGCCGCAACGCGCCCGCAGGACACAGCGCACTCCACGGCGCTGCGTCTCTTTCCGCTGGACGCCTCGCCGCTCGCAGCTGCCTCAGACGCCGGTGACAGCGATAAGATCCTGCTCCGTTCCCGAAACGGCGTTGAGATTGTGCTGGAGGGGCAAAAAGCCGCCGCAGCCGGGCAACATTACCTGCTGACCTTGCCGGAGCAGACGACGGGTGAGCTGGCCATATCCCAGCTGCAGCTGCTCTGGAATACCCCGCAGACGCCGTGGCAGGGAACGGCGTCGGTCTATTACAGCGAGGATCTTAAGCGCTGGTATACCCTGCGCGAAGATATGCCGCTGCTGGACGTCTCCAGTGGTCAGGATCGTCTTAAGCTCGATCGGATCGATACCGATACGGTTTTGTCTCCCGTGGCGAATCGCTATCTCATGGTGGTGCTGAATACGCAGAGCAAGGGGATAACGTTGACTGGCGTAAACGCAATCAGCGCACCTGCGCAGGCGGCTCCGGAAGAGATCAATCTTGAGGGGGAAGGGGAGCCGCTATCGACAAGCGAAGCGCAGTGGCGCTGGGTGCGCCCGCAGCCGCTGAGTGCTGTCAGCATTTCGCTGAACGGTGATGGTGTCCTTCCCGTGGAGATCGCGTGGCGCAGTACGGAAAAAGACGCATGGCACCCCCTGAAAAAAGAGGTGATTTACCGTCTGGAGGGAAAAACGTCCGGACCGGTTTCGCTTAGCGGGGGCCTGGTGCAGGCCGTGAAAATCACGACGCTGAATGCGCGTCTGCCAGAATACCTGCCGAGCGTCACGGGGCATCGCGACCGCTATGACCTGGTGTTCAACGCGCAGGGGAAAGCGCCGTACGTGCTTGCCTGGGGCAACGGCGCCGCAAAGCCTGCCAGCGTGGAGCCCGATATGCTGATCCCCGCCGACCTGCGTAAGACCTATGCTATGGCGAACCTGCCTCAGGCCGACATTATGGATGACGTTGCGTTAGGCGGCGAGGGGCGTCTGACCGCCACCTCTGCTGCCGATCGGGCGAGCTGGATGAACGCCCTGCTGGTATGGGGCGTGCTGATTGCGGGCGTGCTCCTGCTGGCGGGCATGGCCTGGCGCATCTGGCGGGAAACGCAGCGTAAGGCATAAAAAAAGGCCCGCATAAGCGGGCCTTTCTCGTAAACCGTGCCGATTACAGGCTGGATACGTTCTCAGACAGGTATTTAGCCACGCCGTCTGGGGAAGCAGCCATACCTTCTTTACCTTTTTCCCACTGAGCCGGGCACACTTCGCCGTGCTCTTCGTGGAACTGCAGCGCGTCAACCATGCGCAGCATTTCGTCGATGTTACGACCCAGCGGCAGATCGTTCACAACCTGGTGACGAACGATGCCGTTCGCGTCGATCAGGAAGGAACCGCGCAGCGCAACGCCAGCGTCCGGATGTTCGATACCGTAAGCCTGCTGGATTTCGCGTTTGATGTCCGCAACCATTGCGTATTTCACCGCACCGATGCCGCCTTTGTCGACAGGGGTGTTACGCCATGCGTTGTGTACAAATTCAGAGTCGAAGGAGACGCCAACCACTTCTACGCCACGCTTCTGGAATTCTTCATAACGTTTGTCGAACGCGATCAGCTCAGACGGGCAAACGAAAGTGAAGTCCATTGGCCAGAAGAACAGAACGGTCGCTTTACCGTTGGTGTGCTGTTTGAAGTTGAAGTTTTCAACGATTTCACCGTTGCCCAGAACTGCTGCAGCTGTAAAATCCGGAGCCGGACGAGTTACCAGAACCATATGATTCTCCTGTAGATACTAAGGTTATTTGGAACGCAACGCGAGCCAGTATAGAGAGTGTTCATGGATAAGACAAAGAGGTGGTGACAATCGTTCCGCCAGCTTTTACCTATCAATACGAATTCTGTCAGAGCTGTTTGTTTTTCGCCTGCGCCATCATGCGGGGATAGAACTGCCAGAAGCGGGTCTCCAGCGCATCGTAATGTTCATCCAGGTCATACCAGGAATCCCGCAGCGCGTCCAGTCGCGGGCGACGGCTCGCCATCCCATTTAACACGTTCTGGATGAAGTCCATCTCGCGATAGCGCTCCAGCCAGCGTTCCGACCACAGATAGTTGTTCAGATTGACAAAGCGCGGCGGCGAGTCGGGCAGAATGATCGACACCTGCTGGTGGGCATAGCGCACAAATTCGGGCAGGGGTAGCTCCGGCGAGAGCTGTGCCCAGTGGCGCGACAGGAAGTGATCCCACATCACGTCGAGCGTGATCGGCGCAACGCGGCGCGTTTCAGGGCGGAACCACGCTTTGGCTTCCGTCACTTCCGGCAGTTTATCCGTCAGCACGTCGATGCGGCGGTGCATAAAAATCCCGTCGACAACCTCAGGGGAGTAGTCTTCTGCGGGATTACCGCGTACGAAATCGGCCAGCAAATTGCCCGAGAGGGAGCTGTCAGCGAGGTGCGCGAGATGCAGGTGAGCGAGAAAATTCATGCGTTTTATTTGTCCGGGGGCGGCTAGTTGTTGCAGCAAAAGGGTGTGAGCACTAGACTATGCCGCCTGTTTTTAAGTCACGAGTATACGTCATGCGCGTCGCCGATTTCTCCTTTGAACTACCTGAATCCCTGATTGCTCACTATCCCATGCCTGAGCGCAGCAGCTGTCGCTTACTGTCACTGGATGGGCCAACGGGCGAGCTGACGCACGGTACTTTCACCGATTTGCTCGACAAGCTCAACCCTGGCGATCTGCTGGTCTTTAACAATACCCGCGTGATCCCGGCGCGCCTGTTCGGCCGTAAGGCCAGCGGCGGCAAGATTGAAGTGCTGGTCGAACGTATGCTTGATGATAAACGTATTCTGGCACATATTCGCGCCTCCAAAGCCCCGAAGCCGGGCGCTGAGCTGCTGCTGGGCGATGATGAGAGCATCAAGGCGACCATGACCGCGCGCCACGACGCGCTTTTCGAAGTGGAGTTTAACGACGAGCGCACGGTGCTTGATATCCTGAACGCCATCGGCCACATGCCGCTGCCGCCGTATATTGAGCGTCCGGACGAAGAGGCCGACCGCGAGCTGTATCAGACCGTCTACAGCCAGAAGCCTGGCGCGGTCGCGGCCCCAACGGCAGGTCTGCACTTTGATGAGCCGCTGCTGGAAAAACTGCGCGCGAAAGGCATTGAGATGGCGTTCGTGACGCTGCACGTCGGCGCGGGTACCTTCCAGCCGGTGCGCGTGGACAGCATTGAAGATCACATCATGCACTCTGAGTATGCTGAAGTGCCTCAGGACGTGGTGGACGCGGTGCTGGCGGCGAAAGCGCGCGGCAGCCGCGTCGTGGCGGTCGGTACGACGTCTGTGCGCTCACTTGAGAGCGCCGCGCAGGCAGCGAAGAACGATCTTATTGAGCCATTCTTTGGCGATACGCAGATCTTTATCTACCCAGGCTACCAGTACAAAGTGATTGATGCGCTGGTGACCAACTTCCATCTGCCTGAATCGACGCTGATTATGCTGGTCTCCGCATTCGCGGGTTATCAGCATACGATGAATGCCTACAAGTCTGCGGTAGAACAAAAATATCGCTTTTTTAGCTACGGTGACGCGATGTTTATCACGTACAATCCGCAGGCTTTGAATGAGCGTGTCGGGGAATAAGTCCGCGGCACCGTGTTACAACGTTGGACTGTTTTTCTGACGTCGGAGAAAAAATGAAATTTGAACTCGATACCACCGACGGTCGCGCGCGTCGCGGTCGCCTGGTGTTTGATCGCGGCGTGGTGGAAACCCCCGCGTTTATGCCTGTGGGCACGTACGGTACCGTAAAAGGGATGACGCCGGAAGAAGTTGAAGCCACTGGCGCGCAGATTATCCTCGGCAATACCTTCCACCTGTGGCTGCGTCCGGGTCAGGAGATCATGAAGCTCCACGGCGACCTGCATGACTTCATGCAGTGGAAAGGCCCTATCCTGACCGACTCCGGCGGTTTCCAGGTCTTCAGCCTGGGCGATATCCGCAAGATCACCGAGCAGGGCGTTCACTTCCGTAACCCGATCAACGGCGATCCGATTTTCCTCGATCCAGAAAAATCGATGGAGATTCAGTACGATCTCGGCTCTGACATCGTGATGATCTTCGACGAATGCACGCCGTATCCGGCCGACTGGGACTACGCCAAGCGTTCTATGGAAATGTCTCTGCGCTGGGCGAAGCGTAGCCGTGACCGTTTTGACTCCCTGCAGAACAAAAATGCGCTGTTCGGCATTATCCAGGGCAGCGTTTACGAAGATTTACGCGATATCTCGGTTAAAGGTCTGGTAGAGATAGGTTTTGATGGCTACGCTGTCGGCGGTTTGGCTGTGGGTGAGCCGAAGGAAGACATGCACCGTATTCTGGAACATGTCTGCCCGCAAATCCCGGCGGATAAACCACGATACCTGATGGGCGTGGGTAAACCGGAAGATCTGGTTGAAGGCGTACGCCGCGGCATTGATATGTTCGACTGCGTCATGCCAACCCGCAACGCGCGTAACGGCCATTTGTTCGTTACCGATGGCGTGGTGAAAATCCGTAACGCGAAGCATAAGAGTGACACCAGCCCGCTCGATTCCGAGTGCGATTGCTATACCTGTCGCAATTATTCTCGCGCGTACCTGCATCATCTCGATCGTTGCAATGAGATTTTGGGCGCGCGTCTCAATACCATTCATAATCTTCGTTATTATCAGCGCTTAATGGCTGGTTTACGTAAGGCTATCGAAGAGGGTAAATTAGAGAGCTTCGTGACCGATTTCTACCAACGTCAGGGGCGGGATGTTCCACCGTTGAACGTTGATTAATTTTAATAATGAGGGAATTTGAATGAGCTTTTTTATTTCTGATGCGGTAGCGGCAACAGGTGCTCCAGCGCAGGGCAGCCCGATGTCTCTGATTCTGATGCTGGTTGTGTTCGGTCTGATCTTCTACTTCATGATCCTGCGTCCACAGCAGAAGCGCACCAAAGAGCACAAAAACCTGATGAACTCCATTGCGAAAGGCGATGAAGTGCTGACTAACGGTGGTCTGGTCGGTCGCGTAACCAAAGTGGCTGAAAACGGCTACATTGCTATCGCCCTGAACGACACCACTGAAGTGGTCATCAAACGTGACTTCGTAGCTGCCGTTCTGCCGAAAGGCACCATGAAGGCGCTGTAATCCCAACTTTTCCCAAAGGGAACTGCCGTGTTAAACCGTTATCCTTTGTGGAAGTACATCATGCTGGTCGTCGTGATTCTCGTCGGCCTGCTGTACGCGCTTCCCAACCTGTATGGTGAGGATCCGGCTGTTCAAATCACTGGCGCGCGCGGTGTCGCCGCCAGTGAGCAAACGCTGATCCAGGTCCAGAAAACGTTACAAGAAGAAAAAATTACCGCTAAGTCTGTGGCTCTGGAAGAGGGTGCAATTCTTGCTCGCTTCGACACCACCGACACGCAGCTCCGCGCACGTGAAGCGCTGATGGGCGTGCTGGGTGATAAATACGTCGTGGCGCTTAACCTTGCCCCTGCAACCCCGCGTTGGCTGGCTGCGATGAATGCAGAGCCAATGAAACTCGGTCTTGACCTGCGTGGCGGCGTTCACTTCCTGATGGAAGTGGATATGGATACCGCGCTCGGCAAGCTGCAGGAACAGAATATCGACAGCCTGCGCAGCGATCTGCGTGATAAAGGCATCGCTTACACCACCGTGCGTAAAGAAGATAACTACGGCATGAGCATCACGTTCCGCGACAGCGCGGCGCGCGATCAGGCTGTAGATTACCTGACCCAACGTCACCGTGACCTGGTGATCTCCTCGCAGGGCAGCAACCAGCTGCGCGCGGTGATGACCGATGCGCGTCTGAAAGAAGCGCGTGAATATGCCGTTCAGCAGAACATCAACATTCTGCGTAACCGTGTAAACCAGCTGGGTGTGGCTGAGCCGCTGGTGCAGCGCCAGGGTGCTGACCGTATCGTGGTTGAACTGCCGGGTATCCAGGATACCGCGCGTGCGAAAGAGATTCTGGGGGCGACCGCCACGCTGGAATTCCGTCTGGTCAATTCCAATGTCGATCAGTCCGCTGCCGCAGCAGGCCGTATTCCGGGTGATTCCGAAGTGAAACAGACTCGCGAAGGTCAGCCTGTTGTGCTGTACAAACGCGTGATTCTGACCGGTGACCATATCACCGACTCCACGTCGAGCCAGGACGAATACAACCAGCCGCAGGTTAACATCTCGCTCGATAGCGCGGGTGGTAACATCATGTCGAACTTCACCAAGGACAACATCGGCAAGCCGATGGCAACCCTGTTCGTGGAGTACAAAGACAGCGGTAAGAAAGATGCGAATGGTCGTGCGGTGCTGGTGAAAGAGGAAGAGGTGATTAACATCGCCAACATCCAGTCTCGTCTGGGTAACAGCTTCCGTATTACCGGTATTAGCAACCCGAACGAAGCGCGTCAGCTCTCTCTGCTGCTGCGTGCCGGTGCGCTGATTGCGCCAATTCAGATTGTTGAAGAACGTACCATTGGTCCAACGCTGGGGATGCAAAACATCCAGCAGGGCCTGGAAGCGTGTCTGGCCGGTCTGGTGGTCTCTATCCTCTTCATGATCTTCTTCTATAAGAAGTTTGGTCTGATTGCGACCTCCGCGCTGATCGCGAACCTGGTGCTGATTATCGGCATTATGTCCCTGCTGCCGGGGGCGACGCTGACCATGCCGGGTATTGCGGGTATCGTTCTGACCCTTGCGGTGGCGGTCGACGCCAACGTACTGATTAACGAACGTATCAAAGAAGAGTTGAGCAACGGTCGCTCTGTTCAGCAGGCGATTGATGAAGGTTATAAAGGCGCGTTCAGCTCTATCTTCGATGCGAACGTAACAACACTGATTAAGGTTCTTATCCTGTATGCAGTGGGTACTGGCGCGATCAAAGGCTTTGCGATTACAACCGGTATCGGTGTCGCAACGTCAATGTTTACCGCTATTGTCGGCACCCGTGCCATCGTGAACCTGCTGTACGGCGGCAAGCGCGTCAAAAAGCTGTCTATCTGAGGAGTGCGTTGTGGCACAGGAATATACTGTTGAACAATTGAACCACGGCCGTAAAGTCTGGGACTTTATGCGCTGGGACTACTGGGCCTTCGGCATTTCAGGTTTCCTGCTGATTCTGTCCATCATCATTATGGGCGTGAAAGGCTTTAACTGGGGTCTCGATTTCACCGGTGGTACGGTCATCGAGATCTCCCTGGAAAAACCGGTCGATATGGACCAGATGCGCGAATCGCTGCAGAAAGCGGGCTTTGAAGAGCCGCTGCTGCAGAACTTCGGCAGCAGCCGCGACATCATGGTACGTATGCCGCCGGTGCACGATGCCAACGGCAGCCAGGAGCTGGGCAGTAAGGTTGTTAGCGTGATTAACGAAACAACCAGCCAGAACGCAGCGGTTAAGCGTATTGAGTTCGTCGGCCCAAGCGTGGGTGCTGACCTGGCGCAGACCGGCGCGATGGCGCTGCTGGTGGCGCTGATTTCCATCCTGGTGTACGTCGGTTTCCGCTTTGAGTGGCGACTGGCGGCCGGTGTGGTTATCGCCCTGGCGCACGACGTGGTGATCACCATGGGCATACTGTCTCTGTTCCACATTGAGATTGACCTGACGATTGTGGCATCCCTGATGTCCGTTATCGGTTACTCACTGAACGACAGTATCGTGGTATCTGACCGTATTCGTGAAAACTTCCGTAAGATCCGTCGCGGTACGCCGTACGAAATCTTTAACGTGTCGTTGACCCAGACGCTGCACCGTACCTTGATCACCTCCGGTACTACCCTGATGGTGATCCTGATGCTGTTCCTCTTCGGTGGTCCGGTACTGGAAGGCTTCTCGCTGACCATGTTGATTGGTGTCACCATCGGTACGGCGTCGTCTATCTACGTCGCGTCCGCCCTGGCACTAAAACTCGGCATGAAGCGCGAGCACCTGCTCCAGCAGAAAGTCGAGAAAGAAGGGGCGGATCAGCCGTCCATTCTGCCGTAAGGCGACGTTTAGCGCGTTATCGAAATCCCGGTCGGTTGACCGGGATTTTTTTTATCTCCTCCTGACAAACACTCCTGACAGTATGCTGTCAGGAGCCCTGTCGTAGACTCCTTCTGAACCCAAACAACAGGCAGGAGGATGTATGAAAAGCGTCATTAACTGGTTTGAAATTCCGGTCTCGGATATGGATCGCGCGATTAAATTTTATGAGCCGGTGATGCAGCTCGCGCTGCGTCGCGAGAAAATGGACTGCGCGGAGCTGGCGGTTTTCCCGCATGAGGATCCCGCCACCGGAGGCGCACTGGCAAAATTTGACGGCGTTACACCGTCTTTGCAGGGCGCTATTATTTACCTGCATACTGACAATCTGGCGGCCACGCTCGATCGCATCGCCTCTGCGGGCGGCGAGTGCGTGTTTGGTCCGCTGGAACTGCCGCATGGCATTGGCACTATTGCCTTATTTACCGACAGCGAGGGCAACCGCGTCGGGCTCCATCAACCTGCCTGAGAGCGGACTAAGATATGACCCGACGCGCTGACCGTTTGTTTCAGATTGTGCAGATCCTGCGGGGCAGGCGTCTGACAACGGCAGCGCATCTGGCGGACCGGCTTGGCGTGTCCGAGCGTACGGTCTATCGCGATATCCGCGACCTGTCGCTTTCCGGCGTGCCGGTGGAAGGTGAGGCGGGGAGCGGATATCGGCTCATGTCGGGCTTTGACCTGCCGCCGCTGATGCTGACAAATAAGGAGTCCGAGGCGCTGATCGTCGCGATTCGCTTGCTCAAAACCTGGGGAGGGGAATCGCTGTCGCGCGAGCTGGAGTCGGCTCAGGAAAAGGTGCTGGCGATTCTGCCCGATGAAAGTCGTCGAAAGGCGGAGCAGACGCGGATCTACGCCCCGGATTTTTGCATGCAAAGCCACTCCCGCAGCGACTATGACAGGATTCATCAGGCAATTTCCGCCCAGCAGGTGCTGGCGCTGCATTACCGTGATGAAGCAGGACAGCTGTCTAATCGTGATGTTCAGCCGCTGGGGCTGTTCTTCTGGGGAGAGCGCTGGCTGCTGGCCGCGTGGTGTGAACGGCGCGATGACTATCGCTGTTTCCGGCTCGACAGATGCCTCAATATTGTGACTACGGAAAGGCGGTTTAGCGAGAGTGCGGACAGGTCTTTGGCGGATTTTTTGCGTAAGGTGAGGCAGTAAAAAGCCAGCTTAAGAGCTGGCTTTTTTGCCAGGCGGCGCTGCGCTTGCACGGGCCTACAGGTTTTGTAGGCCGGGTAAGGCGAAGCCGCCACCCGGCAAAAACCGCGAGATTAGAAGTTGTAACCTACAACCAGGTAACCACCCCAACCGGTAGAACGGACGTGTTCGTTCATCCATACCAGTTTCGCGTCATCGTTCCACTGGCCGCCGTTGTGCCAGTAACGTGCCACAACAGAGTAATGCCAGTGATCGTAGTTCAGCGCCAGGATGTGGCTGGAGGCGATGGAGTCATTGGTACGCTGCTTAATACCGTTCTCTGCGTAACCGCTCTTATCGCCCAGATCTGAACCCCAGTCGAAGTTGGTGAAGCCGATATAGCTCAGGTTACCGCCCCACAGCTGGGTGATTGGCACAAAGTATTTCACTTTGAAACGATAGCCATCCCATTCGTTCTGGTTTTCAGCGCCATAGTTCTGCCACTGATATTTGGCATAGACGTTCAGAGACAGGCTCATTGGCAGGCCGGTGTCGATGTCCGTACCCAGACCCATATACCAGGTGCTCTGACGACCGGACTCGTTGCGGCCCATGTCGTAAATGTAGTTGTTCGCGAAGTACCACTCTTTGAACGGGCCGAAGCTCAGATCGGTGCCGGTCAGCTTGTCGATGGAGAAGCGTGGTTCGATTTCCATGAACAGAGGGGAGCCGTGGTTCCAGATACCTTTAGCCTGAGAGTTACCACCGAAGAAGACCGGTGCATCCATGTAGCCGTAGAAATCAAACCAGTCTTTCTTGGCGAATGCTTCATATTCCAGGTAGGTATCGTTACGAATCTGTGGTCCGAAACGCGTGTGGTAGCTGCCCACCACGTTAACGCTCTGGTGCCACCAGTCGGAGAGGTATTGTGGTTTGTCGTTTTCCGCTGCGTTAACAGTGAAAGAAGAGGACAGTGCCAGCACGGCGCCAGCTGCGAGTAATGTTTTTTTCATAATCATGCCACTGATTGAAATTCCCTTCCGGGAGTGAAAAATGCGCGAATTGCGTTTCTAAATATTTCGTGTTTCTGCGGTGCCTATTATAGGAATCCCTGCTCACAAAAATATGTGTTGTTTCACATATCTCTCACACGCGTAATCGATTGCGTTCACGTTTGCGTACTTTAAACGGCCGGGATTGTAGCGGCAATCATTTATGTTGCCAATCCATACGAAATGTAAATGTTAGCGGAGTGACATTTCACTCCGCTAAAAAGGAGGGGATTAGTGCGCGGCGGGTTGAATGTCGTGAATGCGGATAAAGCCTAACTGTTCCGGCGTAAGACCGCTTAACTGAAGCGGAATATCCACATCGCTTGGTGCTAAAACACTGGCCGGGGCGGTGAAGAGCTGATTCTTCACGTTCACCTCCTGGTAATTCTCCGTGGTGCCCTGGATCTGGCCCCACTCGACGGTGCCGCTGAAGGCCGGAAGCGGATCGTTGGACTCTCCCTGGATACGTAATGTTGCGCGAGTACCATCTGCATTCGCCGCCACATTCACCAGAGACATTTTTAGCGTGCCGATCTGACTATTGAGCCGCGCAGGCGTATTCGCGCCCGGCAGCAGATAAACCCCGCTGCTGGATTTGGCATTCAGCGCGTTTTGCTGGGTGATTTTCACCGTTTCTTTGTTCAGCTTGTCCATCGCCGTATTGAGCGTATTGACGCTCTGTTTCAACTGGCGGACTTCGGTTTGCTGTGCACAGGCGCTAAGGGTGAAGAGGCTCCCCACCAGCAATATTTTCAGGTAACGTCTTGTCATTGCGTTTATTTCCTTGAAATAACGGATCGTCCTAATGGTAGCCAGCATCATTGTGTCAGACATAGATCCTTTGTCTCAAAAAGCTCTTCCTTTGTTGTCAGGCCAGATCAGGGTAAAATGAAAATCAGTTAACCAGATAACAGGGATACCGTATGCATTGCCCATTCTGCTCCGCTGTGGATACCAAAGTCATCGACTCTCGCCTGGTGGGCGAAGGGTCATCCGTACGCCGTCGTCGGCAGTGTCTGGTGTGCAACGAGCGTTTTACGACCTTTGAGGTGGCAGAGCTGGTCATGCCGCGCGTGGTAAAAAGTAACGACGTGCGTGAGCCGTTTAACGAAGAGAAACTGCGCAGCGGAATGCTGAAGGCCCTTGAAAAACGTCCCGTCAGCGCGGACGACGTGGAGATGGCGTTAAACCACATAAAATCTTACCTTCGTGGTTTGGGTGAGCGTGAAGTGCCGAGCAAAATGATCGGTAACCTGGTGATGGAGCAGCTGAAAAAGCTCGATAAGGTCGCCTATATCCGCTTTGCCTCGGTCTACCGCAGCTTCGAAGATATCAAAGAGTTTGGCGAAGAGATCGCCCGCTTACAGGATTAAGCTCATGCACGATGAGATGTACATGGCGCGAGCCATGAAGCTGGCGCAGCGCGGTCGTTTTACGACCCATCCCAACCCGAACGTCGGGTGCGTTATCGTTAAAGATGGCGAGATCGTGGGGGAGGGCTTTCACTATCGCGCAGGCGAACCGCATGCTGAGGTTCATGCGCTGCGCATGGCCGGCGAGAAGGCGCGCGGTGCGACGGCCTACGTTACGCTGGAGCCCTGCAGCCATCACGGGCGTACGCCGCCGTGCTGCGACGCGTTGATTGCCGCGGGGGTTTCGCGCGTGGTCGCATCGATGCAGGATCCGAATCCGCAGGTGGCCGGACGGGGTCTGTATCGCCTACAGCAGGAAGGCATTGACGTCAGCCATGGCCTGATGATGCAGGACGCGGAAGCGCTCAACAAAGGTTTCCTGAAGCGCATGCGTACCGGGTTCCCGTATATCCAGCTTAAGCTGGGCGCCTCGCTGGACGGTCGTACGGCGATGGCAAACGGCGAGAGTCAGTGGATCACCTCGCCACAGGCAAGGCGCGATGTGCAACGTCTGCGCGCGCAAAGCCATGCTATTCTCACCAGCAGTGAAACCGTTCTGGCTGACGATCCGGCCATGACCGTGCGCTGGGACGAGCTGAATGCCGATACCCAGGCCCTGTACCCGCAGGAGAACCTGCGTCAGCCGCTGCGTATTATCATTGATAGTCAGAACCGTGTGACGCCAGAGCACCGCATCGTCCAGCAGCCGGGTGAAACCTGGATTGCCCGCACGAAGGACGATACGCGCACATGGCCGGAAGGCGTGCGCAGCATCATAGTGCCGGAGCATAACGGCCATCTGGATCTCGTGGTGCTGATGATGCTGCTCGGCAAGCAACAGGTGAACAGTATCTGGGTGGAAGCGGGGCCAACGCTCGCCGGTGCGCTCTTACAGGCCGGACTGGTGGATGAACTGCTTGTTTACGTTGCGCCTAAACTGTTAGGTCACGACGCGCGCTGCCTGTTTGTGCTGCCCGGCCTTGAAAAACTGGCCGATGCACCACAACTCAAATTCAGCGAGATTCGTCCGGTCGGTCCGGATGTCTGCCTCCACTTAACGACAGCGTAATTGCTCCCGAAATAGGGAAGCAGTGCGCAAAGTATTATGATAAAATCCGCCCCCCTGCGGGGCCAAATGAACCCGTAAAGGAAGAGTATGAACATTATTGAAGCTGCTGTAGCTACCCCGGACGCTCGCGTCGCCATCACCATTGCGCGTTTCAACAACTTCATCAACGACAGCCTGCTGGAAGGTGCCATTGACGCCCTGAAACGTATCGGCCAGGTTAAAGATGACAACATTACCGTTGTTTGGGTTCCAGGCGCTTACGAACTGCCACTGGCGGCGGGCGCGCTGGCGAAAACCGGTAAATACGACGCGGTGATTGCGCTGGGTACCGTAATTCGTGGCGGCACTGCGCACTTCGAATACGTTGCGGGCGGTGCAAGCAATGGTCTGGCACATGTTGCGCAGGATGCTGAAATTCCTGTCGCGTTCGGCGTGCTGACTACCGAAAGTATTGAACAAGCCATCGAACGTGCTGGCACCAAAGCCGGTAACAAAGGTGCAGAAGCTGCACTGACCGCGCTTGAAATGATCAATGTATTGAAAGCCATCAAGGCCTGATTTTTTTGTAAGGGGAATTCCGTGAAACCTGCTGCTCGTCGCCGCGCCCGTGAATGTGCCGTCCAGGCACTTTACTCCTGGCAGTTGTCCCAGAACGACATCGCTGATGTTGAATACCAGTTCCTGTCAGAACAGGACGTGAAAGACGTTGACGTTCTGTACTTCCGTGAACTGCTGTCGGGAGTGGCGACTAATAGCGCGTATCTCGATGGTCTGATGAAACCTTACCTGTCCCGTCTGCTCGAAGAGCTGGGTCAGGTAGAAAAAGCAGTGTTGCGTATCGCGCTGTTTGAGCTGTCTAAACGTGATGATGTGCCGTACAAAGTGGCCATTAACGAAGCGATCGAACTGGCGAAAACCTTCGGTGCTGAAGACAGCCACAAGTTTGTAAACGGCGTACTTGATAAAGCAGCACCTGCGATCCGTCCCCACAAAAAGTGATCCGCAAACCGGAGTTCTGCATTGCCTGACGGGCAGTGCGGCTCCGGTTTTTTCTTTTATTTGCTGAGGCATAACGTATGGCATGCGGCGAATTTTCCCTGATTGCCCGTTATTTCGACCGTGTCAGAACCTCTCGTCTTGATGTTGAAACCGGCATCGGCGATGACTGTGCACTTCTCAATATTCCCGAAAAACAGA
This sequence comes from Enterobacter sp. BNK-13, assembly GCF_048685015.1. Lineage (NCBI taxonomy): Bacteria > Pseudomonadati > Pseudomonadota > Gammaproteobacteria > Enterobacterales > Enterobacteriaceae > Enterobacter > Enterobacter sp. BNK-13. The sequence continues at coordinate 625,623 of NZ_JBLQTP010000001.1, forward strand.
CGCTGGCAATCAGCACCGATACCTTAGTGTGCGGACGTCATTTTTTACCGGATATCGATCCTGCCGATCTGGCCTATAAGGCGCTGGCAGTTAACGTCAGCGATCTGGCGGCGATGGGGGCCGATCCCGCGTGGTTAACCCTGGCGCTGACGCTGCCTGAGGTAGACGAAGCCTGGCTTGAAGCCTTTAGCGATGCGCTGTTTGAGCAGCTTAACTACTACGATATGCAGCTGATTGGCGGTGATACCACTGCCGGACCGCTGTCGATGACGCTGGCGATCCACGGGTATGTGCCGCTCGGCCGCGCGCTGAAGCGCTCAGGCGCAAAACCCGGCGACTGGATCTATGTGACCGGTACGCCGGGCGACAGCGCGGCAGGGCTGGCGATCCTCCAGGATCGCTTAACCGTGAAGGATGCCGACGATGCGGCGTATCTGGTGAAACGCCATCTGCGCCCGACGCCGCGTATTCTGCACGGTCAGGCGCTGCGCGAGCGGGCAAGCTCGGCTATCGATCTCTCTGACGGGCTGATCTCCGACCTCGGCCATATTCTGAAGGCCAGCGGTGTCGGCGCGCGCGTTGACCTGGATCTGTTCCCGCTGTCAGAGGAACTGCTTCGTCATGTCGAACCTGAGCAGGCACTGCGCTGGGCGCTGTCCGGTGGCGAAGATTATGAGCTGTGCTTTACCGTTCCGGAGCTGAACCGCGGAACGCTCGACGTGGCATTAGCGCACCTCGGCGCGAAATTCACCTGTATTGGGCAGATCATGCCGGAGAGTGAAGGGCTGAAGTTTGTGAAAGACGGTGAGCCGGTTACGCTGGACTGGAAAGGGTACGATCACTTCGCGTGAGTTTGTGCGCTCTGAATTGCCGGGGGGCGACTCCGCCTTACCCGGCCTACAAAAGATGGGGCTTACTTAAACCCCACCACCGGATGCTGCTGATACGGCGTCTCCAGCTCGGCAACCTGCTCCGGCGTCAGCGTGATATCCACTGCATTCAGCAGTTCGTCAAGCTGTTCTTCCCGGGATGTGCCGATAATTGGCGCCGCGACGCCGCGTTTACCCAGCAGCCACGCCAGCGCTACCTGGGCGCGGGTTGCGCCGGTATCGTCGGCAATTCCGGCTAAGCGTTCAGCGATCAGGGCATCGCTGGCCTCTGTTCCTTCGTAGAGATTTTTTCCCACTTCATCCGAGACCAGACGGGCCGTGGTTTCTCCCCACGGACGGGTCAGGCGGCCGCGCGCGAGCGGGCTCCACGGGATGACCGCCACGCCCTCCTGATGGCACAGCGGCAGCATCTCACGTTCTTCTTCACGGTAGATCAGATTGTAGTGGTCCTGCATGGTGACGAAGCGCGCCCAGCCGTGCTGTGCCTGCAGATCCAGCGCCTGAGCAAACTGCGAGGCATGCATAGACGACGCGCCGATATAGCGCGCTTTACCGGCTTTGACGACGTCGTTGAGTGCTTCCAGCGTTTCCTCAATGGGCGTGTTGTAATCCCAGCGGTGAATTTGCAGCAGGTCGACGTAATCCATGTTCAGACGCCTGAGGCTATCATCAATGGAACGCAGGATCTGCGCGCGAGAAAGGCCCTGAGCCAGGTCGCCCACCGGATAGTACACCTTGGTGGCAACCACGATGTCTTCCCGACGGGCAAAATCACGCAGGGCGCGGCCGACAATCTCCTCGCTGCTGCCGTCGGAATAGCTGTTGGCGGTGTCAAAGAAGTTAATGCCGCCCTCGATGGCGCGTTTGATAATCGGACGGCTGCTCTCTTCCGGCAGCGTCCTGGCGTGGTTTCCCCGATCGGGTTCGCCAAAGGTCATGCATCCCAGACAAAGCCGGGATACCTTAAGGTCTGTTTTTCCTAATGCTGTGTATTGCACGGTCCGCTCCTGCTGTTTAAACAATACGTTTAAGCATAGCAGGAGCGGAAAAGGGGAGGGCTCAGTCCAGCCAGGCGCGGATTTTTGCTTCGATACCGGCAGCGTCCAGGCCAATCGCCGCGCGGGCTTCGTCCTGTGTACCTTGCGGGATGAAATGGTCCGGCAGGCCGAGGTTCAGCACCGGAACGGCTTTACGGTTTGCCATCAGCACCTCGTTCACGCCGCTGCCCGCACCGCCCATAATCGCGTTCTCTTCCAGCGTGACCAGCACGTCATGCGCCTCAGCCATACTCAGGATCAGGGATTCGTCGAGCGGTTTCACAAAGCGCATATCGACCAGTGTGGCGTTCAGCGTTTCAGCCACTTTCGCCGCCTCAGGCATCAGCGTGCCGAAGTTCAGTATCGCCACTTTTTCACCGCGACGTTTGACCAGACCTTTACCGATCGCCAGCTTCTCCAGCGGCTGCAGCTCAACGCCCACCGCATTGCCGCGCGGGTAGCGAACGGCGCTTGGGCCATCCTGATAGTGGTAACCGGTAAAAAGCATCTGACGACATTCGTTCTCGTCGCTTGGCGTCATGATCACCATATCCGGAATGCAGCGCAGGAACGACAGGTCAAACGCGCCCTGGTGCGTCTGGCCGTCGGCGCCGACGATGCCCGCACGATCGATAGCAAACAGCACCGGCAGTTTCTGGATCGCCACGTCGTGGATCACCTGATCGTAGGCGCGCTGCAGGAAGGTGGAATAGATAGCGACAACCGGTTTGTAGCCGCCGATCGCCAGGCCCGCGGCAAACGTCACCGCGTGCTGCTCGGCAATCGCCACGTCGAAATACTGGTCAGGGTATTTTCTGGAGAACTCCACCATGCCGGAGCCTTCGCGCATGGCCGGGGTGATCGCCATCAGCTTGTTGTCTTTTGCGGCGGTTTCGCACAGCCAGTCGCCGAAGATTTTTGAATAGCTCGGCATGCCGCCGCTGCTTTTTGGCAGACAGCCGCTGGACGGGTCAAATTTCGGTACCGCGTGGAAGGTAATCGGATCTTTTTCCGCCGGTTCGTAGCCACGGCCTTTTTTGGTCATGATGTGCAGGAACTGCGGGCCTTTCAGGTCACGCATGTTCTTGAGCGTGGTTACCAGTCCCAGCACGTCATGGCCGTCAACCGGGCCGATATAGTTAAAGCCCAGCTCTTCAAACAGGGTGCCCGGCACGACCATGCCTTTGATGTGCTCTTCGGTGCGCTTGAGCAGCTCTTTGATCGGCGGTACACCGGAGAAGACCTTCTTGCCGCCTTCACGCAGCGAGGAGTAAAGCTTGCCGGAAAGCAGCTGCGCCAGATGGTTATTCAGCGCGCCGACGTTTTCGGAAATCGACATTTCGTTATCGTTAAGCACAACCAGCATGTCCGGCTTGATGTCACCCGCGTGGTTCATGGCCTCAAAGGCCATACCGGCAGTGATGGCGCCGTCGCCAATCACGCAGACGGTGCGGCGCTGCTTGTTCTCTTTTTCGGCAGCAACGGCAATCCCGATGCCTGCAGAAATAGAGGTGGAGGAGTGCCCGACGCTCAATACGTCGTACTCGCTCTCACCGCGCCACGGGAACGGGTGCAGACCGCCTTTCTGTCGAATGGTGCCAATTTTATCGCGACGTCCGGTCAGAATTTTGTGCGGATAAGCCTGGTGACCCACGTCCCAGATCAGCTGATCGAACGGCGTGTTATAGACGTAGTGCAGCGCCACGGTCAGCTCTACCGTGCCAAGCCCGGAGGCGAAATGGCCGCTGGAGCGGCTTACGCTGTCGAGCAGGTAGCGACGCAGTTCGTCGCACAGCTTCGGCAGGCTCTCTTTCGGCAACAGACGTAACTCCTGGGTGGAGTCAACTAACGCCAGTGTCGGGTATTTGGCAATATCAAAACTCATCAAAGGCTCATCGAGATATATAGTTTATTTATCACGCTGGATTATATAGTCCGCTAGCGCTTCCAGTGCCGAGGTATCCAGCGATTGCGCGGCCAGCTGATTCAGCGACTGGCGGGCATCGTCAATCAGATCCCGGGCTTTACGTTGGGCTTGCTCAAGACCCAGCAGGGCGGGGTAGGTACTTTTGCCAAGCTGCTGGTCCGCACCCTGACGTTTACCCAATGTTGCAGTATCGCCCACCACATCCAGAATGTCATCCTGAACCTGGAATGCCAGACCGATACTTTCTGCGTATCTGTCCAGAATCGGCAGGGCTTTGCGCCCTTGCTCACCCGCGCTCAGGGCGCCAAGACGAACGGCTGAACGAATCAATGCCCCGGTTTTATGGCGATGAATACGCTCCAGCTGTTCCAGATTAACCTGACGTCCTTCGGCTTCAAGATCCAGGGCCTGTCCGCCGCACATGCCCGCCACGCCGCTGGCCATGGCCAGTTCGGAAATCATTGCCAGCCGGTCACGGTCAGCCACTTCGGCCATCGGCGCGTCGCTCAGAATCGAGAACGCCAGCGTTTGAAGGGCATCACCCGCCAGAATGGCATTCGCTTCGCCAAACTTGATATGGCAGGTGGGTTGACCCCGACGCAAGTCGTCGTCGTCCATGGCCGGGAGATCGTCGTGGATCAGCGAGTAGGCATGGATGCACTCAACGGCGGCTGCCGGGGCGTCCAGCGTGTTATCACTGATGCCAAACATGTTGCCTGTGGCGTACACCAGGAACGGGCGCAGTCGCTTTCCACCCAAGAGTGCGCCATAGTGCATGGCTTCAACCAGTGGAGTGTTCTGAAAAGGCTGTGGCGCAATAAAACGGCGCAGGGCGTCGTTGGCGCGCACGACACGCGCCTGAAGCTCGTTGGCAAAATCCATTTACTCGGCGTCCGGTGTGAAAGGCGTGGTTTTCGCCTCTTCGCTGTCGGACAGCAGGATCTGCACGCGCTGTTCGGCCTGCTGCAGCTTGACCTGACCCTGGCGCGCCAGCTGGACGCCGCGCTCGAATTCGTTGAGCGCCTCTTCCAGCGGGAGATCGCCGCTCTCGAGGCGGGTAACAATTTGCTCCAGTTCACTCAGCGCAGTTTCGAAACTGGCCGGTGCGTCGTTCTTCTTCGGCATAGTGAATTGACTCTTATATTCTTCGCCCCGACATGGTAACGGACTCGGGCGGATAAGCAAATAACGCGCAATGTGCACAGGAGCGGCGCGATGGTGGTATACTTGCGCGCCTGGATGCAGCCACGGGTGTGGGCTGCTGTACTCTTTTCCATTACAAGCCTTAACAGGCTTGCCTAAGAAACATTGCCGCCATGAAGTTTATCATTAAATTGTTCCCTGAAATCACCATCAAAAGCCAATCTGTGCGTTTGCGCTTTATTAAAATTCTCACCGGGAACATTCGTAACGTATTAAAGCACTACGACGAAACCCTCGCCGTGGTGCGCCACTGGGACCACGTTGAGGTCCGTGCCAAAGACGAAAACAAACGTCAGGATATTCGCGACGCCCTGACCCGTATTCCAGGTATCCACCATATCCTGGAAGTGGAAGATGTCCCGTTCAGCGATATGCACGACATCTTCGAGAAAGCGCTGGTCCAGTACCGCGACCAGATCGAAGGCAAAACCTTCTGCGTGCGCGTGAAGCGTCGCGGCAAGCACGAGTTCAGCTCCATTGAAGTGGAGCGTTACGTCGGCGGCGGTCTGAACCAGCACGTCGAGTCTGCGCGCGTGCGCCTGACCAACCCGGATGTAACCGTTAATCTGGAGATCGAAAACGATCGCCTGCTGCTGGTGAAAGGCCGCTATGAAGGCATCGGCGGCTTCCCGATCGGCACCCAGGAAGACGTCCTGTCCCTGATCTCCGGCGGCTTTGACTCCGGTGTCTCCAGCTATATGCTGATGCGCCGCGGCTGCCGCGTACATTACTGCTTCTTCAACCTGGGCGGCGCGGCGCACGAAATCGGCGTTCGTCAGGTGGCACATTACCTGTGGAACCGCTTCGGCAGTTCCCACCGCGTGCGTTTCGTGGCAATTAATTTCGAACCGGTGGTCGGCGAGATTCTGGAGAAAGTGGACGACGGCCAGATGGGCGTCATCCTGAAGCGCATGATGGTCCGTGCGGCGTCCAAAGTGGCTGAACGCTACGGCGTGCAGGCGCTGGTCACCGGCGAAGCGCTGGGGCAGGTCTCCAGCCAGACGCTGACCAACCTGCGCCTGATCGACAACGTGTCTGATACCCTGATCCTGCGTCCGCTGATCTCTCACGATAAAGAGCACATCATCGATCTGGCGCGCGAAATCGGTACCGAAGATTTTGCCCGCACCATGCCGGAATACTGTGGCGTGATCTCAAAAAGCCCGACCGTCAAAGCGGTGAAGGCGAAGATCGAAGCGGAAGAAGAGAACTTCGATTTCAGCATTCTGGATAAAGTGGTGGAAGAAGCGTCCAACATTGATATCCGCGAGATCGCTCAGCAGACCGAGCAGGAAGTGGTAGAAGTGGAGACCGTGAGCGGTTTCGGCGCGAACGACGCGATTCTGGATATCCGCTCCATTGACGAGCAGGATGACAAACCGCTGCAGGTGGATGGCGTCGAAGTGGTTTCTCTGCCGTTCTATAAGCTGAGCACGAAGTTTGGCGACCTCGACCAGAGCAAAACGTACCTGCTGTGGTGTGAGCGCGGGGTGATGAGCCGCCTGCAGGCGCTGTATCTGCGCGAGCAGGGCTTTGCGAATGTGAAGGTGTATCGTCCGTAGCGTGCGGCCTGATGCCCTCACCCCGACCCTCTCCCACAGGGAGAGGGCGCAAACATTAAAAACGGCAACCTTTGGTTGCCGTTTTGCTTTTACCTCGCGCCACCCGACTTTTTTTATGCACTACTCTTCATAGTAATTATAAATCCCCGCAGGTATCACCAGCGATGACGCCACTTCGTACGCCTTCTCGCGCCCGACCAGCAGGTCGATAATCTTTAAGCCAAAATCAATCGCGGTGCCCGGGCCCTGGCTGGTCAGCAGGTTGACGCGCGGATCCCAGACGACGCGTTTGTCCACCCACTGATCTTCCGGAATAGTGTCTTTCAGCCCCGGGAAGCCGGTCATATTGCCGATGGGGAAGATGTCATGGGGAACCAGCACCGTGCCGGCGGCGGCGCAAATTGCCGCGACAATGCGCCCGGATAAATGAAACTGACGCACGGTCTCAACCAGCAGCGGGCTGTCGCGAAAATACTCCGCGCCCTTCAGGCCTCCGGGCAGGACGATGATGTCGTAATCCCCGTCGGCCACCTGCACGAGCGGGGCATCGGCGAGCAGCTTCACGCCGCGCGAGCAGGTAATCGCCAGGCTGCCGTCGCTGGCGACGCTGGCGGTTGTCACGTTAATACCGCCGCGCACCATCAGATCAATGGTGGTGACCGCTTCCATCTCTTCGCTACCAGGGGCGAGGCAGATCAGTGCCGACGCGCTCATATTCACTCTCCTTACGTTTAACCAGGTCATACAGACGGGCGTTTTCCGGCACCGCGATGCCGTGCGCGCGGGCGCGTTTTAGCAGATAGCCGGTGATGTAGTCGATCTCCGTGTGGCGTAATGCCCGAACATCCTGCAGCATCGAGGAGATGTTCTCAGCCGTACTCTCGATAACCTGCTCGACATAACAGCGCAAATCGTCTGCCGAGGTATGCAGGCCTTCCCGCTCAACGACCGCCGCGACTTCCGCACAGAGCAGTGCAACCTCCTGAGGATGATTTTTCAGCTCTCCGTTCGGACAGTTCCACAGCGCCGTCAGCGGATTGATCACGCAGTTTACGGCCAGCTTGCGCCAGAGTTGTGGACGAATATGGTTATGCCAGGCCACGTCTGGCAGCACCTTCTGCAACACATCGGCAAGATAGCTATAGTCCCCATCCTGCGTTCTGGCAGGGCCGATGTGGGTCACCCCGCTCGCGACATGCACGATGATGTTGCCGTCGCGACGGGCAGCGTGCGTGGTTGTCGCCATCAGCAGGGGCTGCGGAACGCTTTTCAGCTCGTCAAGGGTCCCCATGCCGTTATGCAGCAGCAGTATGGGCGAAGTGGGGGGGAGCTGGGCGGCCAGTGTCTTGACCGCATCTGAAACCTGCCACGCTTTGAGCGTCACCAGTAAAAGGTCGCTTTGCGCCAGGAAATCAGGATCGTTCGCGGTGAGGGATTCGTTAAAGATGCTTCCGTCTTCACCAATCAGGTTTACACTGCAATAGGGCTGGGGTACGCGTAGCCAGCCCTGAACCTCATGTCCGTGCTTGCACAGCGCGGTCAGCCATAGCTGACCAAGGGCTCCACATCCGAGCACTGTAATTTTCATTGTTCCTCCTCACCTGCAACTGCGCCAGGTGTTACAGCTTAATTATACAGCTAAGCTTCTGTTGAGTTATGCCTCGTAGCGGGTATTATGCAACGCAACAAAAGTGAAGGGAGAAGAAAAGATGCCATCTTTCGATATTGTTTCCGAAGTTGATATCCAGGAAGTTCGCAACGGCGTTGAGAACGCAACCCGCGAAGTTGAGTCACGTTTCGATTTTCGTGGCGTTGAGGCGTCGTTTGAGCTGAACGACGCAAATAAGACCATTAAGGTGCTGAGCGAGTCTGATTTCCAGGTAAATCAGCTGCTCGACATTCTGCGCGCCAAGCTGTTAAAGCGCGGCATCGAAGGGACGTCTCTGGATGTGCCAGAAGAGTTTGTGCACAGCGGTAAGAACTGGTTTGTGGAAGCCAAGTTGAAGCAGGGCATCGAGAGCGCGGTGCAGAAGAAGATTGTGAAGCTCATCAAAGACAGCAAGCTGAAGGTGCAGGCGCAGATCCAGGGCGAAGAGATTCGCGTGACCGGTAAGTCCCGCGATGACCTCCAGTCGGTGATGGCGCTGGTGCGCGGCGGCGATCTGGGGCAGCCGTTCCAGTTTAAAAACTTCCGCGATTAATATAAAAAGCCCGGTTTAACCGGGCTTTTTTCACGCCTTGAGCGCCTGCTCGACCTCGAAGCGGTTGGTCACCTTGCTGTCAATTTTGACGTAAGCGCTGCGCTCTTCGGGAACAATCAGCACCTCTGTGACCCCGTCTTTAGCTTCCAGACGCTGTTTCAGCGCATCGCTAATCTCCACATCATCCGGAATTTCTACGCGCAGGCTGCTCACGTAGCGCGGCTCTTTCATGGTACCGGCGACCAGCAGCCAGACTGTCGCCAGCAGCGCCCCCGCGAGAAACACGGTTTGTGAATCAAAGAGTCCGTCCACCCAGCCGCCAAGCGAGCCGCCGATCGCCACGCCGAGAAACTGGCTGGTGGAATAAATGCCCATTGCCGTGCCTTTGTAACCGGCGGGGGACTCTTTGCTGATCAGCGACGGCAGCAGGGCTTCCATCAGGTTAAATGCCAGGAAGAACAGCTGCACGCCGGCAATCAGCTCCCAGAAGTGCGGGCCGGCACCCCAGAGCACGATCTCGGCAATCAGCAGGACTGCCACGCAGCCCACGAAGACGCGCTTCATTTTGCGCTTCACTTCAGCGTAGATGATGAACGGCACGACGGAGACAAACGAAATCAGCATCGTAACCAGATAGATTTTCCAGTGCTCAGCCGCCGGGAAACCCGCTGCGGCAAGCTGGCCGGGCAGGGCAACAAAGGTCGACATCAGCAGAATGTGCAGACACATAATGCCAAAATTCAGCTTAAGCAGGCGCGGCTCGACAATCACTTTGCTGAAGCAGCCTTTTACCATCCCCGACTCACGGTTGAGGACGTGGTTTTTGCTGTCCGGCACGACCCACAGGGTTAAGGCAATACCGATGGTTGCCAGCACGGCAATCATCCAGAACAGGGCGTGCAGACCCAACGTGTGCGTAATGATGGGGCCGAGCACCATCGCAATTGCAAACGTCACGCCAAAGCTCACGCCGATGAACGCCATCGCTTTGGTACGGTTTTGCTCGCGGGTTAAGTCTGACAGCAGCGCCATCACCGCGGCGGCAATCGCACCGGAGCCCTGCAGCGCGCGGCCAAGAATAATGCCCCAGATGGAGTGGGAGAGGGCGGCAATAACGCTCCCGAGCACAAATACCAGCAGCCCGCCGACAATCAGCGGCTTGCGGCCCACCCGGTCAGAGAGCAGGCCAAACGGGATCTGGAACACCGCCTGCGCCAGACCATAAATGCCAATGGCGAGGCCAATCAGCGCCTCGCTGGCCCCCTGCAGCGCCATACCGTACGTGGTCAGAACAGGCAGGACCATAAACATGCCAAGCATCCGTAGCGAGAAGACAGTCCCTAAGCCCCAGGTCGCGCGTAGCTCGCCTGGCGTCATTTTATAATCGTTCATTACCACCTCAGTTCAAAAGCAGGCCATAGTGTAGTGCGGGGAAGGGGCGGGGTAAATAAAGGGTTATTTAACAAATATTACATGCGTTATTAATAGATTCAGTGAATAAAAAAGGGTGCCGAAGCACCCCTTTATCCACCTGTTGTGGCTTACCAGACGTAAGTCAGCAGGTTATGTGAATCCGGCACCATGAAGTCCACGGACATCATCACGGACAGTGAAGTAATGGCCACAATCGAGAACACAAACAGCTTGCGCGCCCAGACTTTGTCATCTTCCACTTTGTAACCGCGCAGCGCCATGCCGAGCCACCAGACGCTCACCGCAGCCGCTACCGCCAGATATTTGTACCCAGCGTAACCACCCAGAGAGAGCATCAGCGTTGCCACGGCAAAGGCGATGATGTACAGCGTGATGTGGTTCTTGGCAACGGAGATGCCTTTCACGACCGGCAGAACCGGGATGTTCGCTGCCTGATAATCCTTAAAGCGGAAAATCGCGATGGCATAGGAGTGCGGCATCTGCCACAGGCTAAAGATAGCCAGCAGGATCAGCGCACCGCTGTCGAACTCATTCGTGACCGCGCAGTAGCCAATCACCGGCGGCGCAGCGCCGGAGAGAGAACCAATCAGCGTGCCGTAGACGGAGTGACGCTTCATATACAGGCTGTAGACGCCCACATACACCACGAACCCCATCACCCCCAGCCAGCAGGCCAGCGGGTTAGCACCAAACCACAGCAGCATAAAGCCAGCAATACCCAGCAAGGTGGCGTACACCAGCGAGACGGAAGGGGCGATCAGGCCTTTCACCAGCACCCGATTTTTGGTCCTTTCCATCTTCTTGTCGATATCCATGTCGATGTAGTTGTTAAATACACAACCGGACGCAACAACCAGTGACACACCGACCAGCGTGTAGATAAAGAGGGTGTAATCAATGCTGCCTTTGGAGGCCAGCAGGAACCCTCCGATCACGGAGATCAGGTTGCCAAAGATGATGCCTGGTTTCGTTACTTGCAGGTATTGCTTAAACATACTCGCCGCTCTTAGTGAACCATCATGTTGTAGTTGAGGTTCCACATAATCCAGATGGAACCGACTACCAGGATAGCGATGATAATCACGGTAAAGATAAAGGCGGTCATGTTCCAGCCTTCATCGGACTTGGTGTTCATGTGCAGGAAGCAAACCAGATGCACCAGAATCTGAATCACCGCGGTCACCAGGATTGCACCCAGGATAACCGGCTTAGACGCAGAACCGCTCATCACCATCCAGAACGGGATCACCGTCAGGATGATCGACAGGATGAAACCTGTCATGTAGGTTTTTACGCTGCCGTGGGAAGCGCCATGATCGTTAGAATGACTCATTACATCGCCCCCATCAGATAGACAACAGAGAACACACAGATCCACACCACGTCCAGGAAGTGCCAGAACAGGCTCAGGCACAGGATACGGGTACGGTTAGTACTGGTCAGGCCGCGACGGGAGATCTGGAACATCAGTACTGCCATCCAGATCAGACCGGAGGTCACGTGCAGACCGTGGGTGCCGACCAGCGCGAAGAACGCGGACAGGAAGCCACTGCGATCCGGGCCGAAGCCTTCCATGATCAGGTGATGGAATTCATAGATTTCCATCCCGATAAATCCAGCACCAAACAGCCAGGTCAACGCCAGCCAGGATACAACCTGGCTCTTGTTGTTTTTGTACATGGCGATAGCCGCCATGCCGTAGGTGATGGAGCTGAATAACAGCAGTGCGGTTTCAACCAGAACGAACGGCAGTTCAAAGATGTCCTTGCCGGTCGGGCCGCCCGCTGTGCCGTTCACCAGAACGGCATAGGTCGCGAACAGACAGCAGAACAGAATGCAGTCGCTCATCAGGTAGATCCAGAAACCGAAGACTTTGGTCGGTCCTGTATCGTGGTGCGCATGTTCATGCGCGTGGGCAGTTGAGTGCGCCAGAGTATCAGTTGCCATTTTTCAGCCCCGCTTTAGAAATCTCGTCGAAATGCTGTTTTTCCAGCTTCTCAACTTCACGGACTGGTACGTAGTAGTCCACGTCCTCGTCAAAGCTCTTCACAATCCAGCTGATTACGATGCCAGCGAAGCCAACAATCGCCATCCACCAGATGTGCCAGATCATTGCGAAACCAAATACCGTCGCGAAAGCGGCAATCACGATGCCCGCACCGCTGTTTTTCGGCATGTGGATCTCTTCGTAATGAGCAGGTTGCTTGTACGCTTCACCTTTTTCTTTCATTTCCCAGAATGCGTCGCGTTCATGAACCTGCGGCACGATGGCAAAGTTATAGAAAGGCGGTGGAGAAGAGGTCGCCCACTCCAGCGTACGGCCACCCCATGGGTCACCGGTCAGGTCACGGTTCTGGTCGCGGTCGCGAATAGACACGTAGAACTGAATCAGCTGAGATGCGATACCACAGGCAATCAGCACGGCACCGCCCGCTGCAACCATCAGCATTGGGTGGAACTGCGGATCGATCTGCTGGCTCAGACGACGGGTCATACCCATGAAGCCCAGCACGTACAGCGGCATAAATGCCACGAAGAAGCCGATGATCCAGAACCAGAACGCGCGTTTACCCCATTTCTCATTCAGCGTGAAGCCGAACGCTTTTGGCCACCAGTAGGTTACGCCAGCGAAGCAGCCGAAGACCACGCCACCGATGATAACGTTATGGAAGTGCGCAATCAGGAACAGACTGTTGTGCAGAACGAAGTCAGCACCCGGTACCGCCAGCAGTACGCCGGTCATCCCACCTACGGAGAAGGTCACGATGAAGCCGATGGTCCACAGCATTGCTGAGTGGAACACGATACGGCCCTGGTACATGGTGAACAGCCAGTTGAAGATCTTCACCCCGGTCGGGATGGCGATAATCATGGTGGTAATACCGAAGAAGGCGTTTACGTTCGCGCCCGCACCCATGGTGAAGAAGTGGTGCAGCCAAACGATGAACGACAGAACGGTAATACACACGGTTGCCCACACCAGAGAGGTGTAACCAAACAGACGTTTACGCGAGAAGGTTGCTGCGATTTCGGAGAACACACCGAACACAGGCAGAACCAGGATGTACACTTCCGGGTGACCCCAGGCCCAAATCAGGTTGATGTACATCATCATGTTGCCACCCATATCGTTCGTGAAGAAATGGGTGCCCAGGTAGCGGTCCAGGGTCAGCAGCGCGATGGTGACGGTCAGGATTGGGAAGGATGCAATAATCAGGATGTTGGCGCACAGAGATGCCCAGGTAAATACCGGCATCTTGAACATGGTCATGCCAGGGGCACGCATCTTGATAATGGTCACGAAGAAGTTGATACCGGTCAGGGTTGTACCGACACCGGAGAGCTGAAGCGCCCAAATCCAGTAGTCGACGCCAACGCCCGGACTGTACTCAATTCCTGACAGCGGTGGGTAAGCCAGCCAGCCGGTCTGCGCGAATTCGCCCACACCCAGTGACAGGTTAACCAGGATAACGCCGACAACCGTGAACCAGAAGCTCAGGTTGTTCAGGAACGGGAACGCCACGTCGCGCGCGCCGATTTGCAGCGGAACGACAACGTTCATCAGACCGATAACCAGCGGCATCGCCACGAAGAAGATCATGATAACGCCGTGGGCGGTAAAGATCTGATCGTAGTGGTGCGGTGGCAGGAAGCCGGCTTCACCCGCAGAGGCGAGTGCCTGCTGGCTACGCATCATGATTGCATCCGCAAAGCCACGAATTAACATGACGATACCGACGATGCAGTACATAATACCGAGTTTTTTGTGGTCAACCGAAGTCAGCCACTCGTTCCACAGGTAGCTCCACTTACCGAAGTAAGTGATTAAGGCCAGTAAGGCCGCGCCACCAATGATAATTGCAGCCACCGTAACCACGATAATCGGTTCATGGTAGGGCACTGCATCCAGTGTCAATTTTCCGAACATTTTCTTCCTCGGCCCCTTAGTGAGCGGTTTCCGCGTGGCTCATGTCCATGCCTTCCATACCTTCGTGCGCGCTGTGCTCGCCTTCAGGCTGGGTCATGTCCATGCTCTTGCCGTGATCCATAAATTTGCCAATCACATCTTTGAACAAATCGGGTTTCACGTTAGAGAAGTACTCCACCTTGTTGTATTCGCTAGGTGCAGCCACTTTTTCGAACGCCGCCATGTCAGACATGGTGTTTGGAGACTGCTTCGCTTTTTCAACCCACTGGTCGAAAGCGGCACGGTCTGGCGTTGCAATAGCTTTGAACTTCATACCTGAGAAGCCCGGGCCGCTATAGCTGGCGGAGATACCATCATAGGTGCCTGCTTCATTCGCGATCAGGTGCAGGTTAGTCTGCATACCGGCCATCGCGTAAATCTGGCTACCCAGACGCGGGATGAAGAAGGAGTTCATTACGGAGTTGGAGGTCACTTTGAACTGAACCGGAGTGTTCGCCGGGAAGGCGATTTCATTCACGGTAGCAATACCCTGCTCTGGATAGATGAAGAACCATTTCCAGTCCATGGAGACCACTTCGATGGTAATAGGTTTTTCATCGTGAACCAGCGGCTTGCTCGGCTCAAGTGCGTGAGTGGTTTTCCAGGTCAGTACGGCAAGGAACAGGATGATCAGGATAGGTACCGTCCAGACCACAGCTTCCACTTTATTGGAGTGTGACCAGTTCGGGCTATACTTCGCATCTTTATTGCTCGCACGATACTTCCAGGCGAAACCAACAGCCATCAAAATGGCTGGAATAACCACAATCAACATCAGGCCAAAAGCCGTCAATATCAGTGAACGTTGTTCCAGTCCAATCTGTCCTTTGGGGTCTAGTAGTGCAGAATCACAGCCACTGAGTAATACAGTGCCTGCGAATAATGACAACCATCCCAAACTTTTATTGTATTTCCTGAGTCTCATTTAACGACCTCAATTCCACGGGAGTCTGGTGGCGTTTAAAGTGTGCGGGCATTTTACGGGAAGGTTACATTACTGTAAACATCATTAGGCCTGTGTCAGGAAGGTGTTACCGGGTTCTGCCGCACGTGTCACAAGTGTTGCAAATTATGTCGGTTTTTATGACCGAAGCCGCATGAGATGGGCTTTATAACGAAAGGACCCCCAAGCATACCCTAAAAGGGGCAATTGGTATAACCATTGTTAAAAATAAACAAAAAATTAACAATTAATTATCAATAAAAAGACATCTAAAAAACGAAAAATCAAACTATCGCATGCTGAATCGTTTAATGAAAAATAGCGTTTTGGAACCGGAGCCAATAATTTCCAAATCCTATCCCGCACAAAACAACAAATATTTTTTTTCGTCGCTGGTGGCTATTTCACCGTTATAATTTCGGTTAGTGATTACAACGGGAAATAACCTTTCGTATTTTTCTTCAGGTCAGCTGCGTTTTACGCAACGCCATGAAATCGAGCAGACCCCCGGTCAGGATCCCAACGATGGCCAGCAGGGCACCGGCGTCCAGCAGAAGGGCCCCGAAGGGGAGTGCCAGAGACGTGCTGGCATTAATAATGAGCACCACAAGCCAGAGTGCCAGCGCAATGCAGCCCACCATTAACAGTCGTAACGCAAAACGGTAGGCGCGGTGATATTCGGTGCGCGGCATAAAGTGTTCGGTCCGCTGGGTATATTCCAGCGTCTGGCGACACACCAGCAGCAATAAAATCCCCGGCACGGCAGCCACGACCGAGAAGAGATAAAATGTTGGCCAACCGTGGGCTTCCACGAACCAGCCGGCAATTGGGCCTACATAAACGCGGCCTACGGCAGAGAGCGCCGAGAGCAGTGCGAACTGCGTAGCGGAAAATGACTTGTTGCACAGGGTCATCAGCAGGGCGACAAAGGCCGCTGTCCCCATACCGCCGCAGAGATTTTCAAAAAATACCGCCGCAGCCATGCTGATCGTATGTTTGTCGGTAATCGACAGCAGCCAATAGCCTGCGTTAGAGGCGCCTTGCAGAATGCCGAAGATCAGCAGCGCGCGGAACAGCGTCAGGCGCTGCATCAGCACGCCGCCATACAGTGCCCCGACAATGGTCGCAAACAGCCCCAGCGTTTTATTCACCACGCCCACTTCACCGGCGTCAAAGCCGACCCCCCTGATCAGGAAGGTGGTGGTCAGGCTCATGGCAAAAGCGTCACCCAGCTTATAAAGGACGATAAGCAGCAGGATCAGCCAGGCGTTGTTGCGGCCAAAGAAGTCACGCAGCGGTTCGGCGACGGCCTGCTCCAGCGAGCGGGGAACCGGGATAACGTCACTCGGTTCAGGCGCCAATAGCGTCGCGATAATGCAGGGGATCAGCAGAGCAGCCATTAGCCAGTACATCCCCTGCCAGCCTAGGTAACGGTCTGCCAGCCACAGCGCCAGCCCGCCGGAGACCAGCATCCCGAGGCGATAGCCCAGCACGCTGATGGCCGCACCGGCACCGCGCTCTTCCGCTGGTAACACGTCCGTCTTCCAGGCGTCGAACACGATATCCTGAGAGGCGGAACAGAAGGCAATCACCACCGCAAGCGCGGCCATCCAGCGCAGCTGCGTGGCGGGTTCAAGAAAACCCATCGCCGCAATGGCCAGCAGCAGCAGGAGCTGCGTCATCACCAGCCAGCCGCGACGACGCCCGAGAAAAGGCGGCGTGTAGCGATCCATGACCGGAGACCACAGAAACTTGAATACATAGGCCTGACCCACAAGCGAGAAGAAGCCAATGGTTTTCAGATCGATGTTCTCGACCGTCATCCACGCCTGAAGCGTGCCGGAGGTGAGCGCGAGGGGTAAACCCGAGGCAAAGCCGAGGATCAGCAGAATCGCTGATTTCGGTTGCTGGAAAATGCGTAAGTAATGGCTGGACATGTTCTTATAAAACTGACCCGGCGATAGACCGGGTCAGCGGGCAGGATTAACGCGCGTTCTGCTTGATGAAGTCGTGAATGCTGGTGTCCTGCGCCATGTCGGAAATGGTATCCGTCAGCACGCTGTTAACCGCATCAGCAATATTTTTATTCGATGCCTGGAACGCGCCTTCTACAGAGTAGCTCGCGCGATAGTTCTTGGTCATCTTGTTACCGTTCTTCGCGGTCGCGATGATGGCGATATCCGCTTTGGTGGCGATGTTGTAGCGCACGTTGCCCTGAGACACATCAGCGTACAGGTTGTTCACGATGATCTGCAGATCCACCGCGCCGCTTGGGCCAACCATATAGCCACGGGAGGTCATCTGTTTCTCCAGCACTTCCTGCAGCAGGAAGCGCAGGTCGCGGGAGGCGGTGAGCGTCACCTGCTGGTTATCGCGGGTCACTTTTGCCAGGGCCTGATCCTGACGCTGGTCGGCGCCGTTAATGCTCACGGTGACGCCCATCAGGCTTGGGTCCTGCTGAGGCAGGGTGATTTTCGGTGAGACATCAATGGTGGTCGGCGGGGTAGCGCAGCCTGCCAGCATAAAAAGGGCTACCAATGGAAAGAAGAGTTTTTTTAACATTTTAAGGTTCTCACGAATCGTAAGCATAATAGAGAGAAAAATTGCCGCCATCATAACATCGCCAACGGTCAGGGGAAGTGGTCAACGCATGTAAATTCATCGCCTTGTCCGAAAACTGACCAGCTCACCCATTTTCTCCTTCCACGGATGACAAAAGGTATGAGCCTCACAGTGAACTTCATTCGTTTGAATGAGAAAATCAGACGAAAGCTAAATATTTGTTGTCAAGGTGTAATGGAAACGGTAAAAGCGGCTAACATTTAAAGGGATGGGTGACATCCTGGCGTTGTCGGAGGAGTAATTTCATGATGATACGTGAGCATATAGAAGATAAATTAAGGGCAGCGTTCAACCCTGTGTTCCTCGAAGTCGTCGACGAAAGCTATCGTCATAACGTACCGGCAGGTTCTGAAAGCCACTTTAAAGTGGTTCTGGTTAGCGATCGCTTCACGGGAGAACGTTTCCTGAACCGACATCGCTTGATCTACAGCACCTTGACGGAAGAGCTCTCCACGACCGTGCATGCGCTGGCACTGCATACCTACACCATTAAGGAATGGGAAGGCTTGCAGGATACGGTTTTCGCATCGCCGCCCTGTCGCGGTGCAGGCACTATCGCCTGATAAATCGGATTTGCAACGGCTGGAGCTTTTCCAGTATGTTGCTTACAGATTTCCTCAAAACGGCCTCCGGGCCGTTTTGTTTTGTCTGAGTTTTGAGCGGATGGTGCGATTTTAAGGCTAAAAATAGCCTTAAAGTGTGAAAAAAGCCGCAGCAACATGCCCCAACCGTTCTCGACTCACCTAAGTGATGCCGCTATAATGCCGCGTCTTATTGAATGTCTTCGGGATGATTCTGGCGACAGGGAATGTGAATCTGCACTAAGAGAGCATCCCGGTATAACAGACAGATTCAGAGTTGACCGAGCACTGTGATTTTTTTGAGGTAACAAGATGCAAGTTTCAGTTGAAACCACTCAAGGCCTTGGCCGCCGTGTAACGATTACTATCGCTGCTGACAGCATCGAAACTGCTGTGAAAAGCGAGCTGGTCAACGTAGCAAAAAAAGTACGTATTGACGGCTTCCGTAAGGGCAAAGTACCAATGAATGTTGTTGCTCAGCGTTATGGCGCTTCCGTGCGTCAGGATGTGCTGGGTGAACTGATGAGCCGCAACTTTATCGATGCGATCATCAAAGAAAAAATCAATCCGGCCGGTGCGCCAAACTACGTTCCAGGCGAATACAAACTGGGCGAAGACTTCACCTACTCCGTAGAGTTCGAAGTGTACCCGGAAGTTGAGCTGAAAGGTCTGGAATCTATCGAAGTTGAAAAACCGATTGTCTCCGTGACTGACGAAGACGTTGACGGCATGCTGGACACCCTGCGTAAGCAGCAGGCGAACTGGAAAGAGAAAGAAGGCGCTGTTGACGCGGAAGACCGTGTGACCATCGACTTCACCGGTTCTGTAGACGGCGAAGAGTTCGAAGGCGGCAAAGCGTCTGACTTCGTACTGGCAATGGGCCAGGGTCGTATGATCCCAGGCTTCGAAGACGGTATCAAAGGCCACAAAGCGGGCGAAGAGTTCACCATCGACGTGACCTTCCCTGAAGAGTACCACGCTGAAAACCTGAAGGGTAAAGCAGCGAAGTTCGTGATCAACCTGAAGAAAGTGGAAGAGCGCGAACTGCCAGAACTGACTGAAGAGTTCATCAAACGTTTCGGCGTGGAAGACGGTTCTGTTGCTGGCCTGCGTACCGAAGTGCGTAAAAACATGGAGCGCGAGCTGAACGGCGCTGTGCGCAACCGCGTGAAGTCTCAGGCGATCGAAGGTCTGGTGAAAGCCAACGAAATCGACGTTCCTGCTGCCCTGATCGACAGCGAAATCGACGTTCTGCGCCGTCAGGCTGCACAGCGTTTCGGTGGCAACCAGCAGCAAGCGATGGAACTGCCACGCGAGCTGTTCGAAGAGCAAGCGAAACGTCGCGTTGTGGTTGGCCTGCTGCTGGGCGAAGTGATTCGTACCCACGAGCTGAAAGCTGACGAAGAGCGTGTGAAAGGCCTGATCGAAGAGATGGCTTCTGCATACGAAGATCCATCAGAAGTGATCGAGTTCTACGGTAAGAACAAAGAGCTGATGGACAACATGCGCAACGTAGCCCTGGAAGAGCAGGCGGTTGAAGCGGTACTGGCGAAAGCGAAAGTGACCGAAAAAGCGACCTCTTTCAACGAACTGATGAACCAGCAGGCGTAATTTCGCCCCAACGGTTTAAAGTTTGAACAGAAAACCCGTTGCCTTGCGGCAGCGGGTTTTTTTTATCGCAGCCAGAGCCCAGGAAGAGTGCTAAAACGCCCTTTCGGTGTTAGCGTAACAACAAAAGGTTGTTATGCTTGAAATAGGGCACTGTGAACCCCATAAGTACGTAATCATGATGAATGAGACTGGCTGATAATCCGTCCGTAAGGTTACAATCAGTACAGCAGGTGTTTTCAATTTTGATCCAGGAGACGGAAATGTCATACAGTGGCGAACGAGATAACTTTGCACCCCATATGGCTCTGGTGCCAATGGTTATTGAACAGACCTCACGTGGTGAGCGTTCTTTTGATATCTATTCCCGTCTGCTCAAGGAACGCGTTATCTTTCTGACCGGCCAGGTGGAAGACCACATGGCTAACCTGATCGTGGCGCAGATGCTGTTTCTGGAAGCGGAAAACCCGGAAAAAGACATTTACCTGTACATTAACTCCCCGGGTGGCGTGATTACAGCAGGGATGTCCATTTATGACACCATGCAATTCATCAAACCGGATGTCAGCACGATCTGTATGGGTCAGGCAGCATCTATGGGCGCGTTCCTGTTAACCGCAGGGGCGAAGGGTAAGCGTTTCTGCTTGCCAAATTCCCGCGTGATGATTCACCAGCCGCTGGGCGGTTACCAGGGGCAGGCGACGGATATCGAAATCCACGCCCGCGAAATTCTGAAAGTAAAAGCGCGCATGAATGAACTTATGGCGCAGCATACGGGTCAACCTCTCGAGCAGATCGAGCGCGATACCGAGCGCGATCGCTTCCTCTCTGCTTCAGAGGCAGTTGAGTACGGCTTAGTCGACTCCGTGTTGACCCATCGTAATTGATGCCCGCGACGCGAGTGTGCCGCTATACTAAGGTAGGGCGGCACGCTGCTTGATGCAGCTTGCGTCTTAGAATGGCATTTGCGTCGTCATGTGCGGCACAAAGAACTTAAAAAGAGGTTTGGACTCATGACAGATAAACGCAAAGATGGTTCGGGCAAACTGCTGTACTGCTCTTTTTGCGGCAAAAGCCAGCATGAAGTGCGTAAACTGATTGCCGGGCCGTCCGTGTATATCTGCGACGAATGTGTCGATTTATGTAACGACATCATTCGCGAAGAGATTAAAGAAGTCGCACCGCACCGTGAGCGCAGCGCGCTGCCAACGCCGCATGAAATTCGTCATCACCTTGACGACTACGTCATCGGTCAGGAGCAGGCCAAGAAAGTGCTGGCGGTAGCGGTCTATAACCACTACAAACGCCTGCGTAACGGCGACACCAGCAATGGCGTGGAACTGGGTAAAAGTAACATTCTGCTGATCGGCCCAACCGGTTCCGGTAAAACGCTGCTGGCTGAAACCCTGGCGCGTCTGCTTGATGTTCCGTTCACCATGGCGGATGCCACCACCCTGACCGAGGCCGGTTACGTGGGTGAGGACGTCGAAAACATCATCCAGAAACTGCTGCAGAAGTGCGATTACGACGTACAGAAAGCCCAGCGCGGGATTGTTTACATCGATGAGATCGACAAGATCTCCCGTAAATCCGACAACCCGTCCATCACCCGTGACGTATCGGGTGAAGGCGTACAGCAGGCACTGCTGAAGCTGATCGAAGGTACGGTAGCCGCCGTTCCACCACAGGGTGGTCGTAAACATCCTCAGCAGGAGTTCCTGCAGGTTGATACCTCCAAGATCCTGTTCATCTGTGGCGGTGCGTTTGCCGGTCTGGATAAAGTCATCTCCCACCGTGTTGAAACCGGCTCCGGCATTGGTTTTGGCGCAACGGTGAAATCGACGGCTGAAAAACCGAACGAAGGCGAGCTGCTGTCTCAGGTCGAACCGGAAGATCTGATCAAATTCGGTCTGATCCCTGAGTTCATCGGTCGTCTGCCGGTTGTGGCAACGCTGAATGAGCTGAGTGAAGACGCGCTGATCCAGATCCTGAAAGAGCCAAAAAATGCGCTGACCAAGCAGTATCAGGCGCTGTTCAATCTGGAAGGCGTTGACCTGGAATTCCGCGACGAAGCGCTGGATGCCATTGCCAAGAAAGCGATGGTCCGTAAAACCGGTGCTCGTGGTCTGCGTTCTATCGTTGAAGCGGCACTGCTCGACACCATGTACGATCTGCCATCGATGGAAGACGTTGAGAAAGTGGTGATTGACGAGTCCGTCATCAGCGGTCAAACCAAGCCGCTGCTGATTTACGGTAAACCGGAAGCCCAGCAGGCATCTGGCGAATAATTCACCAAATCATACAAGCAGTTAATCAAAAAGGGGGGATTTTATCTCCCCTTTACTTTTTCCGTATTCATAGCGTTGAATGTGTGGGAAACATCCCCATATACTGGATACATGTTAATGGTTATGTGAAGCACAGTGACATGACCAGCTTACCTGGCGGACACTAACTAAGAGAGAGCTCTATGAATCCTGAGCGTTCTGAACGCATTGAAATCCCCGTATTGCCGTTGCGCGATGTGGTGGTTTATCCGCACATGGTCATACCCTTATTTGTAGGGCGGGAAAAATCTATCCGTTGCCTCGAAGCCGCTATGGATCATGATAAAAAAATCATGCTGGTGGCGCAGAAAGAAGCATCAACGGATGAGCCGGGTGTAAACGATCTTTTCACCGTCGGGACCGTGGCCTCTATTTTGCAGATGCTGAAGCTGCCTGACGGCACCGTGAAGGTGCTGGTTGAAGGCCTGCAGCGTGCGCGTATTACCACTCTGTCAGACGACGGCGAACATTTCTCTGCCAAGGCAGAGTACCTTGATTCGCCTGAACTTGATGAGCGCGAGCAGGAAGTACTGGTTCGCACCGCGATTAGCCAGTTTGAAGGCTACATCAAGCTGAACAAGAAAATCCCACCAGAAGTGCTGACGTCGCTGAACAGCATCGACGATCCTGCACGTCTGGCGGACACCATCGCTGCACATATGCCGCTGAAGCTGGCTGACAAACAGTCTGTGCTGGAAATGTCCGACGTTAACGAACGTCTGGAATACCTGATGGCGATGATGGAGTCCGAAATCGATCTGCTGCAGGTTGAGAAGCGTATTCGCAACCGCGTGAAAAAGCAGATGGAAAAATCTCAGCGTGAGTACTATCTGAATGAGCAAATGAAGGCCATTCAGAAAGAACTGGGCGAGATGGACGATGCGCCGGACGAAAACGAAGCGCTGAAGCGTAAGATCGACGCGGCGAAGATGCCGAAAGAGGCGAAAGAGAAAGCCGAAGCCGAGTTGCAGAAGCTGAAAATGATGTCTCCAATGTCGGCTGAAGCGACCGTTGTACGCGGCTACATTGAGTGGATGGTGCAGGTTCCGTGGAACGCCCGCAGCAAGGTCAAAAAAGACCTGCGTCAGGCGCAGGAAATCCTCGATACCGACCACTATGGCCTGGAACGCGTGAAAGACCGCATTCTTGAGTACCTCGCGGTACAAAGCCGTGTAAACAAAATCAAAGGCCCAATTCTGTGCCTGGTAGGACCGCCAGGGGTGGGTAAAACCTCTCTGGGTCAGTCCATCGCTAAAGCGACCGGACGTAAGTATATCCGTATGGCGCTGGGTGGCGTACGCGATGAAGCGGAAATTCGCGGTCACCGCCGTACCTACATCGGTTCTATGCCGGGTAAACTGATCCAGAAGATGGCGAAAGTGGGCGTTAAAAACCCGCTGTTCCTGCTGGATGAGATCGACAAGATGTCGTCTGACATGCGTGGCGATCCAGCGTCAGCCCTGCTGGAAGTGCTTGATCCAGAACAGAACGTGGCGTTCAGCGATCACTACCTGGAAGTGGACTACGACCTGAGCGACGTCATGTTCGTGGCGACGTCGAACTCCATGAACATTCCGGCCCCGCTGCTGGACCGTATGGAAGTGATCCGTCTCTCCGGTTACACCGAAGACGAGAAGCTGAACATTGCTAAACAGCACCTGCTGCCGAAACAGATTGAGCGTAACGCGCTGAAAGCCAACGAGCTGACCGTCGAGGACAGCGCGATTATTGGCATCATTCGCTACTACACCCGTGAAGCGGGCGTGCGTAGCCTTGAGCGTGAAATCTCTAAACTGTGCCGTAAGGCGGTGAAACAGTTGCTGCTGGATAAGAGCCTGAAACACATTGTGATTAACGGCGATAATCTGCATGCCTATCTCGGTGTTCAGCGCTTCGACTACGGTCGCGCGGACAACGAAAACCGCGTTGGCCAGGTGACCGGTCTGGCATGGACGGAAGTGGGCGGCGATCTGCTGACCATCGAAACCGCCTGTGTACCGGGTAAAGGGAAACTGACCTACACCGGCTCGCTGGGTGAAGTGATGCAGGAGTCCATTCAGGCGGCGCTGACCGTGGTGCGCGCGCGCGCGGAGAAACTGGGGATCAACCCTGATTTCTACGAAAAACGCGACATCCACGTGCACGTACCTGAAGGGGCGACGCCGAAAGATGGTCCAAGCGCGGGTATTGCCATGTGTACCGCTCTGGTTTCTTGCCTGACAGGGAACCCGGTGCGTGCCGATGTGGCGATGACCGGTGAGATTACGCTGCGTGGCCAGGTTCTGCCGATTGGCGGCTTAAAAGAAAAACTGCTGGCGGCACACCGCGGTGGGATCAAAACCGTATTGATCCCTTACGAAAATAAACGCGATCTGGAAGAGATTCCGGACAACGTGATTGCCGACCTGCAGATTCATCCTGTTAAGCGAATTGAGGAAGTTCTTAGTCTCGCATTGCAGAATGAACCGTCAGGAATGCAGGTTGTAACCGCAAAATAGTGACCTCGCGCAAAGAGCGTCAATAAAAACAAGGCTGGTAAGTCATTTCGCACTTGCCAGCCTTTTTTTGTATAGCTAATTTAGATTGCTGATTAGGTCAGCCATCAACAACGGGTGTTGTAAGGTCATGGCAGGCCTGATATAACTGCTGCGCGGTCGCGTTGTGAAGGATTCAGGCGCGATATAAATTATAAAGAGAGGAAGAGAACAGTGAATAAATCTCAACTGATTGACAAAATTGCTGCTGGTGCTGATATTTCTAAAGCTGCAGCTGGACGTGCGTTAGATGCATTAATTGCTTCTGTTACTGAATCTCTGCAGGCTGGGGACGACGTTGCACTGGTAGGCTTCGGTACTTTTGCTGTTAAAGAGCGTGCTGCCCGTACTGGCCGCAACCCTCAGACCGGTAAAGAGATCACCATTGCTGCCGCTAAAGTGCCGGGTTTCCGTGCAGGTAAAGCGCTGAAAGACGCAGTAAACTGATTGCTTTCCCGTTTCAGGGAAGCCGGATAGTACAAGGGCGCATCGTTTGATGTGCCTTTTTTGTTTGTCCAGACCTGATTTGTGCGAGTTTATGCGAGTTGTGGGCTGACAATCGCCCCGTTTTCTTGTCACAATACGACTTTACGCGCGACGGGCAGGATTTTCCGTCAGCGTCAGGTAACCAGTCACCTACAGCGGAGTGTTGTTACACCATGATGGACAGCTTACGCACGGCTGCTAACAGTCTCGTGCTCAAGATTATTTTCGGTATCATTATCGTGTCGTTCATATTGACCGGCGTGAGCAGTTACCTTATTGGCGGTGGCGCGAACTATGCCGCAAAAGTGAATGGCCAGGAGATCAGCCGCGGTCAGTTCGAGAATGCTTTTGCCGGTGAACGTAACCGTATGCAGCAACAGCTGGGCGACCAATTCTCTGAACTGGCAGCGAACGAAGGGTACATGAAAACCCTGCGCCAACAGACTCTGAACCGTCTTATCGACGAAGCGCTGCTGGATCAGTATGCCAAAAAACTGGGCCTTGGCATCAGCGATGAGCAGGTGAAAAAAGCCATTTTCTCCACGCAAGCCTTCCAGTCTAACGGTAAATTCGACAATGCGCGTTACAACAGCATCGTTAACCAGATGGGGATGACGGCCGATCAGTACGCGCAGGCTCTGCGTAACCAGCTGACCACTCAGCAGCTCATCAATGCCGTTGTCGGCACTGATTTCATGCTCAAAGGTGAAACGGATGAACTGGCCGCGCTGGTAGCACAGCAGCGCGTTGTACGTGAAGCGACCATTGATGTGAACGCCCTTGCCGCGAAACAGCAGGTGAGCGACGCTGACGTTAACGCTTATTACGAGCAGAACAAGAATACCTTTGTTTCTCCAGAGCAGTTCCGTGTGAGCTACATCAAGCTGGATGCTGCCGCGCTGCAGGAAACCGCGTCTGACGCGGAAATCCAGTCTTACTATGACCAGCATCAGGATCAGTTCACACAGCCGCAGCGTAACCGCTACAGCGTGATTCAGACCAAAACCGAGGCGGATGCCAAAGCGGTACTGGATGAGCTGAACAAAGGCGCTGATTTCGCGACCGTCGCGAAAGCGAAATCCACCGACATTATCTCGGCGAAAAACGGCGGCGATATGGGCTGGCTGGAAGACGCGACCACGCCGGACGAGCTGAAAAATGCCGGCCTGAAAGAGAAAGGCCAACTGTCTGGCGTCATTAAATCTTCCGTAGGTTTCCTGGTCGTGCGTCTGGACGACATCACCGCGGCGAAAACCAAGCCGCTGGCTGAGGTTCGCGACGATATCGCTGCGAAAGTGAAACAGGAAAAAGCGCTGGATGCCTACTATGCGCTGCAGCAGAAGGTGAGCGATGCTGCCAGCAACGACAACGAATCTCTGGCGGGTGCCGAGCAGGCGGCTGGGGTGAAAGCGGTTGAGACGGGCTGGTTTGGCCGTGACAACCTGCCGGAAGAGCTGAACTTCAAACCGGTTTCTGATGCCATCTTCAACGGTGGTCTGGTCGGCGAGAACGGCACGCCGGGCAGTAACTCTGACATCATTACCGTTGATGGCGATCGTGCGTTTGTGCTGCGCGTCAGCGAGCACAAGCCAGAAGCGGTCAAACCGCTGGCGGAAGTGAAGGATCAGGTCGTCGCTCAGGTTAAGCACAACAAAGCGGAACAGCAGGCGAAGCTGGATGCTGAGAAGATTCTGGCCGATCTGAAAGCGGGTAAAGAGGATGCGCTGAAAGCGGCTGGCCTGAGCTTCGGTGAAGCGAAAACGCTGAGCCGTACCGGTCAGGATCCAATCAGCCAGGCCGCGTTTGGCCTGACTCTGCCTGCGAAGGACAAGCCAAGCTTCGGTACTACCACCGATGCGCAGGGTAACGTCGTTCTGCTGGCGCTGGATGAAGTGAAAGCCGGTACCCTGCCAGACGCGCAGAAGAAGGCGATGGTCCAGGGGATTACCCAGAACAATGCTCAGATTGCCTTCGAAGCCATGATGAGCAACCTGCGTAAAGATGCCAAAATTAAGCTGGGCGACATCATCACTCAGCAGCAATAATTACGTATCTGCTCGCAGATTTTCGTAACGCTCTGCAATAACTAAAGGCCGCTTTCGCGGCCTTTTCCATTTCTGCACTCTGCTGTTTGTGCCGGTTTTCTCGGGCGGCTATCGTGACGGGGCTGTCAACAAACAAGGAGATAACAGCATGAAATGTGGAATCAAAGCACTGTTAATTACACTGGCTATTGCCACCACCGGGATGAGCGCGGGGGCGCTGGCGGCGACGCCTGCCGCCAAACAACAGACGACACAGAGCAAATCCGACGCAGCGACGCCGGCGCAAGGGCAGACTAAAGCGACCGAAGCCGGTAAAAATGCGGACGATGATGGTACGCGGGTCAGCATCAATTCAGCCTCTGCCGAGGATCTCGCCCGCGTGATGAATGGCGTCGGACTGAAAAAAGCGCAGGCTATCGTCAGCTATCGTGAAGAGTATGGTCCTTTCAAAACGGTCGACGATCTCAAACAGGTTCCGGGCATGGGGAGCGCGCTGGTTGAGCGCAATCTCTCACACCTGACGTTGTAATCACGCAATTTCTTGCACTGCGGCAAAAATTTGCCAGGATAAAGAGGTCATACCAGTTATGACCTCTCATCCTACAATAACAGTAAAGGCTATTGCGCTATGCAGACAAAAATTAAAGTACGCGGTTTTCACCTCGACGTTTACCAGCATGTGAACAATGCCCGCTACCTGGAGTTTCTTGAGGAAGCGCGCTGGGACGGGCTGGAAAACAGCGAAAGCTTTCAGTGGCTGACCGCGCACAACATCGCGTTCGTGGTCGTCAATATCAACATCAACTACCGTCGTCCGGCCGTGCTGGGCGATGTACTCACGGTGACCAGCCAGGTGCAGCAGATCAATGGCAAAAGCGGCGTGTTAAGCCAGGTGGTGACGCTCGATCCCGAAGGGCAGGTGGTCGCTGATGCGCTGATTACTTTTGTCTGCATCGATCTGAAAACGCAGAAAGCGCTGCCGCTGGAAGGGGAATTGCGCGAAAAGCTGGAGCTGATGATCGCGTAGGAATTTGTCTTTTATAAAAGACAAAAGGGTTTTTCAGGGATAGAATAATGGACAGGGACTACGTTGTTGAACGTTACCGGACCCGTGACGGGAAAGTGCCGTTTGAGGAGTGGGTAGCCAGAATGAATCGAAGGGATCCGGATACAGTTTTCCGGATCCTTATGCGGATCAACCGCGCAATAAAACGTAATTTTGGCGATTACAGATACCTCAGGGAAGGTGTTTGGGAGATGCGAGTCGACAGTGGCCCCGGCTACAGAATCTATTTTGCAGTAGAGAATCGGCAGGTTTTATTGTTACTTATCGGTGGTGACAAAAAGAGCCAAAAAGCGGATATCAAACTGGCAATAGATTACTGGAAAGATCATCAAATAAAAGGACAATCGAATGAGCGCCACTGAACGAAAATATTCGAGTTCTGTTAGCCATCATGATGCTGTTGTGAAAATGCTACGAGAGAATCCTTCCTACGCTCAGCGTTATTTGCAAACAGCCCTGGAAGAAATCTATGAAGACCAGGGGATCCCTGCCTATCTCATTGCACTCCGCCAGGTTATCGAATCCCGCGGCGGCATAGGTACAATCGCTGCCAAAGCAGGCCTGTCTCGTCAGCAGCTATACCGAACCTTATCAGACAACGGCAACCCAACGCTGACAACGCTGATGAAAGTCACCCGTGCTGCCGGCGTGAAACTGTTCGACAGCACGGTTAAGTAGCCCTATTTAAGCCCGGTTTTTTTCTGCATCGCGGCCATCACGCCGGCTTTATCGGCCAGATAGTGGTTCAGCCCATTCGCGCGCAGATTACAGGCGGCGCACTGGCCGCAACCGTCGCCTTTGATGCCGTTATAGCAGGTGAGGGTTTCGCTGCGAACCAGGTCCAGCTTGCCCCAGTAGTCCGCCAGCGCCCAGGTTTCGGCTTTATCCAGCCACATCAGTGGGGTTTCAAAGCGCGTCTTTTTCGCCATCCCCAGATTGACGGCGTGGTTTAATGCCTTCACGAACTCATCACGACAGTCCGGGTAGCCGGAGAAATCTGTTTCACACACGCCCGTGATCACCGCTTCGGCTTTCACCTGGTAGGCGTAGATCGCCGTCAGGGTCAGGAAGAGGATATTACGGCCCGGCACGAAGGTATTCGGAATGCCGCTGGCATCGGGTTCGTAGTCCGGGACGGGAATACTGTCCCGGGTGAGGCTACTCACGGCCAGTTCATTTAACAGCGTAACGTCCAGCACCTTGTGCGCGCGTGCCCCCAGTTTCAGGGCCAGTTCACGGGCAACGTCGATCTCAGCGCGATGACGCTGACCATAATCGAAAGTCACACAGTGAACTTCATCGTACTGATGAAGAGCCTGAACCAGGCAGGTAGTAGAATCTTGTCCTCCGCTGAACACGACGACGGCACGTTTCATAAATCATCTCGACTGTTACGGTAAAAACGTTATGTTACCGTCTGACCACGACGGCGACCAGCTTCTTCACGCTTTGGGGGCGGGCAGCCAGGCTTCGGTAAAGTCAAACCAGCCGCGGGTGTTGAGGCGTATGCCGTTGACACCCGGCGGGGCGCTGATCTGGTATTGATAATTGAACAGTGGGGTGATCACCGCCTTTTCCATGAGTCCGGAGAAAATGGCCCTGAGCCCGGCATGTCTGGCCTGCTCATCGGACTGAGTCTGTACCGCATCCAGCGTGGCCTGCAGATGGGCATATTGCGGCGCGCTCAGCAGGTGTGGCCAGAGGGCATCACAGCGTAGCCACTGCTCAAGCGTATATTCCGGCGCTTCGCCAATCAGCCTGTCACCCATCATGAGATCCGCGTCCGCCAGTTGCTGGCATCCGTCCCAGGTTTTTGCGTCGTGAAAGATAACCGTTAGCTCGCAGCCCTGCTGTGCAAGGTACTGTTTTAGCTGACGCGCCATCGTGTGCAACTCAACTGGCAAATGGTAAATCAGGGTTAAGGTCTCCGGCAGGGGGACATGTGCCAGATCCGACCACTGAGGGATCGCCCATCCGGGCAGTAATTCCTCTGTTGGGGTAATCAGCCCCTCGTTAAGCGGTAGCGTATGCAGAAGCGATGAGAGATGAATGATGTTGATGAGCCGTCGTGCCTGCATTTCACTCAGCCGCGGGCTTTGCTTCAGGGTGAGATAGCAAAAGCCAAGACTGGTACTGTTCGTCACCAGGCGCAGGCTTTCAAGTTCATCCGGCTCGCCAATGGCGATCTGCACCGGATGGCGACAGCTGGTACCCAGCCCATAGTCAAACAGCGTCGGTGTGATCCAATATTCGATAGCCTTAAGCAGCGGGTGGCTGAGATGGTACTGCTCGTGGCTTTCCAGACGGACAAGATCGGGCTCATATACGCTTAGCCTGAAGGGGCCGCAGCCCGTCATGGGCTGTTCGGGATGTGCAAGCCGGCTACAGTAGGTGGCCAGGCGGTGTGCCAGCCAGTAGTCCGGCTGGTGCAGCGTGAACGTCAGACACTGAGGGTGGGTGACGTCAATGCGCAGGACACTCTGGAACAGTTTCCGCAGGGCGGGTAAGGCAAAAAGCGCATTCAGGCTTTGCTGAAGCTGTCCGGTTTCGACCTTATCGCCGTTATGCCAGTGTAAGGTGGAACGAATATAAAAATGCCAGCGCAAACCGTCCGCCGACACCTCCCAGTGATGGGCAAGGTCGCCAGTCGGTTCACTGCTGTTGCCGTGAAAGCGCGTCAGTCCGGAAAAGATCTGTCCTGCCAGATGCTGTTCCGCCCGACCGGGTAAGAAACCCGGATGAAGCGGATCCAGCGAGCGGTAATAGGGGATGCGCAGCGTTGGCGTATCGTTTTGCCACTGCCCGCCTAAAAAGGGATGCAGCAATGATCGCAATGCGTCGGGGGCGAGCTGGGCCAGCTCAAGCACGTTGTGCTGTTCTCCCCGCCTCAGCGCCTCCTCCATCATGGTATTGCGCAGAGATTCAGGCGCGACATGGAACGTCAGTTCACCCCGTTTACCGCGGCCAGACTGCGCTCGCCAGCTCAGCCAGCCCGCCTCCTGTGCCTGACGCAGCAGCGTTCGGACATGCCGCTCGCTGCAAAAACAGCGGGCGGCCAGCTCGCTGATGGTGACCTGTTGCGTTGCACCCTCGGAAGGCTGCCAGAGCCGGTGATACTGATTAAGTCGATTGAGCTGGCGCATGCTAAACCCGGAACAATAATTATCATCTTTTCACTATTACTTCCGTATATCTCACACGATACTGTTGCACAAGTTAACCGCATCACATTTCGGGAGTAATCATGGCTCGGCTCGCTGCATTTGATATGGACGGTACGCTGTTAATGCCGGATCACCGTTTAGGGGAGAAAACCCTGAACACGCTGAAGCGTCTGCACGAGCGTAATGTCACCCTGACGTTTGCCACTGGCCGCCATGTGCTGGAGATGCGCCACCTGCTGGGCGCGTTTTCCCTCGACGCCTTTCTGATCACCGGCAACGGGACGCGAATTCACTCCGTAGAAGGCGATGTGCTGCACCGGCAGGATCTCAACCCGGAAGTGGCGGACATCGTGCTGCACAGTACCTGGGACACGCAGGCCAGCGTCCACGTCTTTAACGATCGCGGCTGGTTTACCGGAAGCGACATCCCGGAATTATTGCACGCGCATGTATACAGCGGCTTTAAATACCAGCTTATCGATCTGCGTCGGATCCCTGCCCATGCGGTAACCAAGATCTGCTTCTGCGGCGATCACGACGATCTCTGTCGCTTACGGATTCAACTGAATGAGGCGCTGGGTGACCGGGCACACCTGACCTTCTCGGCGGTGGATTGCCTGGAAGTGCTGCCGGTGGGCTGTAACAAAGGTTCCGCTCTGGCGGTGCTGAGCGACCACCTGGGATTAACGCTGCAGGAGTGTATGGCGTTCGGCGACGCCATGAACGACCGCGAAATGCTGGGTAGCGTAGGTCGTGGTCTGATCATGGGGAATGCGATGGCGCAGCTGAAAGCAGAACTTCCCCATCTGCCGGTTATTGGTCACTGCCGTAATGAAGCGGTGTCCCATTTTTTGACGCATTGGCTGGACAATAACAACCTCCCCTATTCCCCCGAATAGTGAGACCCTTCCAGCAAGCCAGACTTCGGTCTGGCTTTTTTTTATTTCAGCAGCTGCGCAATCTGCGCTTTCCAGGGGGCGATATCACCGATGTTAGCCTGCACCCACTCCGCATTGTAGTAGGTATCAAGGTAACGCTCGCCGCTGTCGCACAGCAGCGTGACGATGGAACCGCTGCGGCCCGCTTCGCGCATGCGTGCGGCAAGCTGCAGCGCACCCCACATATTGGTGCCCGTCGAGGCACCCACTTTGCGGCCCAGTTGCGTCTCCAGCCAGTGAGCAGTGGCCACGCTGGCGGCATCCGGCACGCGCATCATCTCGTCCACCACATCGGGGATGAAAGAGGGCTCGACGCGCGGACGGCCAATGCCTTCAATTTTGCTGCCTACCGGGCTGCGCAGGTCGGCATCGCGGTTTTGCCAGTAGTCGAGGAACACGGAGTTCTGCGGGTCAACCACCATCAGCTGGGTATCGTATCCCTGACAGCGGATGTAGCGTCCGATCGTGGCTGACGTGCCGCCGGTACCGGCGCTCATGACAATGTAGGACGGAACCGGATGCGGTTCGTGGGTCATCTGGCGGAAGATACTGTCGGCAATGTTGTTATTCCCGCGCCAGTCCGTCGCGCGCTCGGCGAAGGTGAACTGGTCCATATAGTGGCCGTTCAGCTCACGGGCCAGCATTTCGGAGGCGGCGTAAATTTCGCAGGCGCTTTCCACAAAGTGGCAGCGACCGCCGTAAAATTCGATCTGCTCGATTTTGCGTTTTGCGGTGCAGGAGGGCATCACCGCGATAAACGGCAGACCCAGCAGGCGGGCGAAATAGGCTTCGGATACCGCCGTTGAACCGGAAGAGGATTCAATAATGGTGGTGCCTTCTTTAATCCAGCCGTTACATAAACCGTATAAAAACAGCGAGCGCGCCAGGCGATGCTTCAGGCTGCCGGTAGGATGGGTGCTTTCATCTTTCAGATAGAGCTGAATGCCGTCAAATCCCGGCAGGGAAAGGCGAATCAGGTGCGTATCCGCCGAGCGCTGATAGTCGGCATTGATTTCGCTGATCGCATGTTTAACCCAGGTGCTATTCATCGTCGTTATCCGTTTGTCATTTTGTGCCTAGCATAGCGAAAAGCACAGAAAAAATTGTTGCTATCTGGCCTTTAAAATAGAATGAAGGGAGAAAAATTTTCTCTGTGAGGTGGGTATGCTAGATAAAATTGACCGCAAGCTCCTTTCATTGCTGCAAAGTGACTGTACCCTCTCTTTGCAGGCGCTGGCAGATGCCGTTAATCTGACCACCACCCCGTGCTGGAAGCGTCTTAAGAAGCTGGAAGATGACGGCATTCTTCTGGGGCGCGTCGCGCTGTTAGATCCCGAAAAACTGGGGCTTGGGTTGACGGCATTTGTGCTGATAAAAACCCAGCATCACAGCAGCGAGTGGTATTGCCGCTTCGTCACCCAGGTGTCTGAGATGCCCGAAGTGCTCGGTTTCTGGCGCATGGCCGGCGAGTACGATTACCTGATGCGCGTCCAGGTGGCCGACATGAAGCGCTATGATGACTTCTACAAGCGGCTGGTGAACAGCGTGCCGGGGTTATCGGACGTCACCTCAAGCTTCGCCATGGAACAGATTAAATACACCACAGCATTACCTATTGAATAACTTCGTAAAATACCTTCAGGAACAAACCGCGTGCGATTATTTGCCCAATTAAGCTGGTACTTTCGTCGGGAGTGGCAACGCTACCTCGGTGCAGTCGCCCTGCTTATTATCATTGCCATCCTGCAGCTGATCCCGCCGAAAGTGGTGGGCTACGTCGTGGATGGCGTCACCGAACAGCATTACACCACCGCACGGGTGTTGATGTGGGTTGGCACGCTGGTGCTGACGGCGGTCATTGTTTATCTGCTGCGCTACGTCTGGCGCGTGCTGCTGTTTGGTGCGTCCTATCAGCTGGCCGTTGAGCTGCGCGAAGATTTTTATCACCAGCTGAGCCGACAGCATCCCGAATTCTATCTGCGCCACCGCACCGGGGATCTCATCGCGCGCGCCACTAACGACGTTGACCGCGTGGTCTTTGCCGCCGGGGAAGGGGTGTTGACGCTGGTGGACTCGCTGGTGATGGGCTGTGCGGTGCTGATCGTCATGTCCACGCAGATCAGCTGGCAATTGACCCTGCTGGCCCTGCTGCCGATGCCGCTCATGGCGCTGGCGATCAATCGCTATGGCGAACAATTGCACGAGCGCTTCAAGCTGGCGCAGGCGGCGTTTTCGTCGCTGAACGATCGCACCCAGGAGAGCATGACCAGCATCCGCATGATCAAGGCGTTTGGCCTGGAGGACCGGCAATCAGCGCTGTTTGCGGCCGATGCCGCGGACACGGGAGCGAAGAACATGCGCGTCGCGCGTATTGACGCCCGCTTTGACCCGACGATCTATATCGCAATCGGCATGGCAAACCTGCTGGCCATTGGCGGCGGCAGTTGGATGGTGGTACAGGGCACGCTCACCCTGGGGCAATTGACCAGCTTTGCCATGTATCTGGGGCTGATGATCTGGCCGATGCTGGCGCTGGCCTGGATGTTTAATATTGTTGAGCGCGGCAGTGCCGCCTATAGCCGCATTCGCGCCATGCTGGCCGAAGCGCCGGTGGTCATCGACGGTAGCGAAGCCGTACCGGAAGGGCGCGGCGTCATGCATGTCGACGTCCGCAAGTTTGTCTATCCGCATACGGAGCATCCGGTGCTGGAGAACGTCAGCTTTACGCTGCAGCCCGGCCAGATGCTGGGCATCTGTGGCCCGACGGGATCCGGTAAAAGTACCGTGCTGTCGCTGCTCCAGCGCCACTTCGACGTCACGCAGGGCGATATTCGCTTCCATGATATTCCGCTCACCAGCCTGCTGCTGGATGAGTGGCGTGGTCGCCTGGCGGTTGTCAGCCAGACGCCGTTTCTTTTTTCTGACACCGTGGCGAACAACATCGCGCTTGGGTGCCCGGCAGCAACGCAGGAAGAGATCGAGCATGTGGCGCGTTTAGCCAGCGTACATGATGACATTTTGCGCCTGCCGCAGGGCTACGACACCGAAGTCGGGGAACGTGGCGTCATGCTGTCCGGCGGGCAAAAACAGCGTATCTCCATTGCCCGCGCGCTGCTGCTGAATGCGGAAATCCTGATCCTGGACGATGCGCTCTCCGCCGTGGATGGCCGTACCGAGCATCAGATCCTGCATAACCTGCGCCAGTGGGGTGACGGACGCACGATAATCATCAGTGCCCACCGTTTGTCAGCGCTTACCGAAGCCAGCGAAATTCTGGTATTGCAGCACGGCCATATTGCCCAGCGCGGGCAGCATGACGCGCTGGCCGAGCAGCCGGGCTGGTATCGCGATATGTACCGCTATCAACAGCTTGAAGCGGCGCTTGACGATGCGCCGGAGCAGGATCAGGAGGCCGCCAATGCGTAAGCTCGGAACGATGTGGCCGACGCTTAAACGTCTGCTGGCCTACGGCTCACCGTGGCGTAAACCGCTCTCGGTTGCCGTGCTTTTACTCTGGATTGCGGCAATTGCCGAAGTGAGCGGTCCGCTGCTCATCAGCTATTTTATCGACAACATGGTCGCCAAAAGCTATCTACCGCTGGATCTGGTGGCGGGTTTAGGCGTGGCCTACGTCGGCTTACAGCTGACGGCGGCAGGGTTGCATTATGCTCAGTCGCTGCTGTTTAACCGGGCCGCCGTGGGCGTTGTTCAGCAGTTGCGTACCGATGTCATGGACGCGGCGCTTCGCCAGCCGCTCAGCGAGTTTGATATCCAGCCGGTCGGGCAGGTGATTTCGCGCGTGACCAACGATACCGAGGTGATCCGCGATCTGTACGTGACCGTGGTTGCGACGGTATTTCGCAGCGCGGCGCTGATTGGCGCGATGCTGGTGGCGATGTTCAGCCTCGACTGGCGCATGGCGCTGGTGGCGATCACTATCTTCCCGGCGGTGCTGATCGTCATGGTGATTTACCAGCGTTACAGCACGCCGATTGTGCGTCGGGTTCGCGCCTATCTGGCCGACATCAACGATGGCTTCAACGAAGTGATTAACGGCATGAGCGTCATCCAGCAGTTCCGCCAGCAGGCGCGCTTTGGCGAGCGCATGGGCGAAGCCAGCCGTTCACACTATATGGCGCGTATGCAGACGCTGCGCCTGGACGGTTTCCTGCTGCGACCGCTGCTGAGCCTGTTCTCAGCGCTGGTGCTGTGTGGGCTGCTGATGCTCTTTGGCCTGAGCTCAAACGGTACGATTGAGGTGGGCGTGCTGTACGCTTTTATTAGCTATCTGGGACGCCTCAACGAGCCGCTGATCGAGCTCACTACGCAGCAATCGATGCTGCAACAGGCGGTCGTCGCCGGTGAGCGCGTCTTTGAGCTGATGGACAGGCCGCGTCAGGCCTACGGCAATGATGAGCGACCTCTGCAAAGCGGGACTATCGCCTTTGATAACGTCTCGTTTGCCTATCGTGAAGACCGTCTGGTGTTGCAGGACATCACGCTTGACGTTCCGTCGCGCGGTTTCGTCGCGCTGGTGGGTCATACCGGCAGCGGTAAGAGCACGCTCGCCAGCCTGTTGATGGGCTACTACCCGGTCACGCAAGGCGAAATCCGCCTCGATGGACGCCCGCTCGCGTCTCTTAGCCACACGGTGTTACGCAAAGGCGTTGCGATGGTGCAGCAGGATCCGGTCGTACTGGCCGATACCTTCTTTGCCAACGTAACCCTGGGACGGGACTATTCGGAGGAGCAGGTTTGGGCAGTACTGGAAACGGTGCAGCTGGCAGAGCTGGCGCGCGGGTTCAGCGACGGGATCAACACGAAGCTGGGCGAGCAGGGCAACAATCTCTCCGTGGGGCAAAAACAGCTCCTGGCGCTGGCGCGCGTCCTGATTGAAACGCCGCAGGTGCTGATTCTTGACGAAGCCACGGCCAGCATAGATTCCGGTACCGAGCAGGCGATTCAGCAGGCGCTGGCCGCCGTACGCGACCATACGACGCTGGTGGTGATTGCCCACCGTCTTTCCACCATCGTCGACGCGGACACTATTCTGGTGCTGCATCGCGGACAAGCCGTGGAGCGCGGTACGCACCGCGAGCTGCTGGAAGCAAAAGGGCGCTACTGGCAGATGTACCAGCTGCAGTTGGCGGGTGAAGAGCTGGCCGCCAGCGTGCGTGATGAAGAGTCGCTTAGCGCCTGATGCACTAAAATGAGGCGCCGCGCTAACAGTCATTCCTGTTGGTGCAAAACTGAAACGCACCCTGCACCGGCATGGTGCGTTTTTTTTCACCGGTTCATTTATCAGGACCGTGTAACGCACATCGCACCGCGATTCCCTCCCGTTTTCATTTCTGGCACATCCCTTGCAATACCTTCCGCGTAAGCTGCGGCCATTACCGAATTCTGACTGGAGGGGATCTATGAAGCTGGTTACGGTTGTAATCAAACCATTCAAACTCGAAGACGTGCGTGAAGCATTGTCTTCAATGGGTATTCAGGGACTGACTGTCACCGAAGTGAAAGGCTTTGGTCGTCAGAAGGGTCATGCCGAGCTTTATCGCGGGGCGGAATACAGCGTTAACTTTCTGCCAAAAGTAAAAATTGATGTCGCGATTGCTGACGATCAGCTTGATGAAGTCATTGATGTCATTAGCAAAGCGGCCTACACCGGCAAAATTGGCGACGGCAAAATTTTCGTTGCCGAACTGCAGCGCGTCATTCGCATCCGTACCGGCGAATCTGACGAAGCGGCTCTGTAATTAACGCCTGGCACACAGTGATAGGGATCGAGAAAATGAAGATAGCAACACTTAAAACGGGTCTGGGTTCGCTGGCGCTGCTGCCGGGCCTGGCGCTGGCTGCTGCCCCAGCGGTGGCCGACAAAGCCGATAACGCCTTTATGATGATCAGCACCGCGCTGGTGCTGTTCATGTCCATTCCGGGCATTGCGCTGTTCTACGGCGGCCTGATCCGTGGCAAAAACGTTCTCTCCATGCTGACGCAGGTTGCCGTGACGTTCGCACTGGTCTGCGTGCTATGGGTGGTTTACGGTTACTCGCTGGCGTTCGGCACGGGCAACGCGTTCTTTGGTAACTTCGACTGGGTGATGCTGAAAAACATTGAACTGACCGCGCTGATGGGCAGCTTCTATCAGTATATTCACGTGGCGTTCCAGGGCTCCTTCGCCTGCATTACCGTCGGGCTGATTGTGGGCGCGCTCGCTGAGCGTATTCGTTTCTCTGCGGTCCTGATCTTCGTGGTGGTCTGGCTGACGCTCTCCTATGTGCCGATTGCGCACATGGTCTGGGGTGGCGGTCTGCTGGCGACGCACGGCGCGCTGGACTTCGCGGGCGGTACCGTTGTTCACATTAACGCCGCGGTCGCGGGTCTGGTGGGCGCATACCTGATTGGCAAACGCGTGGGCTTCGGCAAAGAGGCGTTCAAACCGCACAACCTGCCGATGGTCTTTACCGGTACCGCGATCCTCTACTTTGGCTGGTTTGGCTTCAACGCCGGCTCAGCCAGTGCCGCGAACGAAATTGCCGCACTGGCCTTCGTGAACACCGTGGTGGCCACGGCGGGTGCAATCCTCTCCTGGGTATTTGGCGAGTGGGCGGTGCGCGGTAAACCTTCCCTGCTGGGTGCCTGCTCGGGGGCGATTGCGGGTCTGGTTGGTATCACCCCTGCGTGTGGTTATGTCGGTGTCGGCGGCGCGCTGCTGGTCGGTCTGGTGTCCGGTCTGGCGGGTCTGTGGGGCGTGACCGCACTGAAACGTCTGCTGCGCGTGGATGACCCTTGCGATGTATTTGGCGTTCACGGCGTGTGCGGGATTGTCGGCTGTATCATGACCGGTATCTTCGCGGCGAAATCGCTCGGTGGTGTGGGCTATGCAGAAGGCGTCACCATGGTTCATCAGGTGCTGGTGCAGCTGGAAAGTATTGCTATCACCGTGGTGTGGTCTGCGGTTGTCGCGTTCATCGGCTACAAGCTGGCGGACATGACGGTCGGTCTGCGCGTACCGGAAGAGCAGGAACGCGAAGGTCTGGATGTGAACAGCCACGGCGAGAATGCGTATAACGCATGATCTGAGTGTCTTGCCGGGTGGCGGCTTCGCCTTACCCGGCCTACAACAGCACAAAACGTAGGCCCGGTAAGCGTCGCGCCACCGGGCTTTTTACATTAACCTCTGTTACGCATTACCCCTTCCTGCACCGTTGAAGCCACCAGCACGCCGTCCTGAGTATAAAACTCCCCACGCACAAATCCGCGGGCACTGGATGCCGACGTACTCTCCACGCTGTAGAGCAGCCACTCATTCATGTTGAAGGGACGGTGGAACCACATCGAGTGATCGATCGTCGCGACCTGCATCCCTTTTTCGAGGAAGCCGACGCCGTGCGGCTGCAGCGCCACCGGCAGGAAGTTGAAGTCAGACGCATAGCCCAGCAGATACTGATGGACGCGGAAATCTTCCGGCACGGTGCCGTTGGCGCGGATCCACACCTGGCGTTTTGGCTCGGCGGTGTGGCCTTTCATCGGGTTGTGGAATTCGACGGGGCGGATCTCAAGCGGCTTATCGCAGAGAAACTTCTCTTTGACCTGCGGCGGCAGCAGATGCGCCAGGGCGCGAGCGATATCCGTTTCCGATTTGAGATCGTCCGGCGAGGGGGCAGGGGGCATGACTTTCTGATGCTCATAACCCGGCTCTGGCGCCTGGAAGGAGGCGGTCATGTAAAAGATCGGCTTACCGTTCTGAATGGCCGCGACGCGGCGCGCGCTGAAGCTGTTACCGTCTCGCAGAACTTCAACGTCATACACGATGGGTTTCGCGCTATCGCCAGGGCGTAAGAAGTAGCTGTGGAATGAATGCACCAGACGGTCTGCCGGGACAGTCTCCTTTGCAGCGTACAGCGCTTGTCCAACGACTTGCCCACCGAAGACCTGGCGTAAGCCTAAATCTTCGCTTTGTCCGCGAAAGAGTCCTTCCTCAATTTTTTCCAGATTCAGTAATGTCAGCAGATTGTTCAGTGCCTGACTCATAGTTGTCCTCAATAAACGCCGTAGCGAAAGATAGGCAGAGTATAACGCAGAAATGAAAGTGGTCCGATGGGTAGAATAATCTGAATATCGGGATGATTTCAGGCATTAATCAGTGAGTTGTGCCACACTTAACTACGTTATGTGATTGAAACGACATCGGATGGGATCGATCCCGCTGGTGCATTGATGATAAGGAGACTTCAATGAAACTCGTGCCTATGCTAAGTGGTGTAGCGATTGCGGTGGCGTTGTCCGCCTGTGCCGGTAAGAGCGCCCAGGTGCCAGTGCCAGCAGCTGACCCGAACGGGATTAATACCCTTTCGCAGCAGTCCATTCAGCAGCCTAACGTTTCCGGTACCATCTGGATTAAACAGAAAGTTGCGTTGCCGCCGGATGCGGTATTAACGGTGACGCTGTCTGATGCTTCCCTGGCCGACGCGCCGTCGAAAGTCGTGGCTCAGCGTGCCGTCCGTACTGAAGGCAAGCAGGCGCCGTTTAGCTTCGTGTTGCCGTATAACCCGTCGGACGTGCAGCCTAATGCCCGTATTCTGCTGAGCGCAGCGGTCACCATCAACGGTAAGCTGGTGTTTATCACCGATACGGTCCAGGAAGCGATTAACAACGGTGGGACCAAAATCGACCTGAACCTGGTGCCTGTGCAGCAGACCGAAGTGCCGATCGCACCGCAGACCAATCAGCCGTCCCTGCCAACCCCACCCACTCAGATGTAATGGGTATTCCCCTCTCCTTCGGGAGAGGGGTTAATACACCCACCGGTACTTCTGCAGATCGATCTGACCCGACCCTGACACCTGCACCCCCTCTGAAAGTAACGCCTGACGCTGACGCTGGAGATCCGGCCCGGTGAGTGAGATGACGCCATGACGGTTCACCACCCGATGCCAGGGTAACGTACTGCCTTCCGGCAGCCGTTTCAGGACGCCTCCAACCTGTCGCGCCGCGCGCGGGGAACCGGCCAGGCGCGCGACATCACCATAGGTGGTGACATAGCCCTCCGGGATTGAAGCCACGATTTGCCATACGCGCTGTGGAAAGGAGTCGTGCTCGTCCATACCTTCACCTGTGGGGAGTTTCTGGAGAGCCATGGTAAACGAAGATCGTCATGATTGCTGCGCCTGTTTGCGCAAGAAACCAGCATCCGGTTCCTGGCGGCTTGCAATTGGGCCTTCGCACAGGGATAATGCGCCAGTGCGTTGGTTATCAACGCTCTCAATGGGGGCTCTGTTGGTTCTCCCGCAACGCTACTCTGTTCACCAGGTCAGGTCCGGAAGGAAGCAGCCAGGGCAGACGACGTGTGTGCCGGGATGTAGCTGGCAGGGCCCCCACCCATTTTCGCTCTCATAAAATCTTCCTGCTTTCACCTCTCACTTTTGACGGCTATCCCACAATAATAGTATGCCTATATCGTGTAATATATATTTCATCGTGCTGAAATATTAATGTCATAAACCTGTAATAATAGTCGGGCATTTTATCATTGGCCGTCTATTTTCTGGCATAACTCAAAAAAATATATATCTGGATAACATTGTTAACTTCGTGTATTAAATAAAGTACTTATTCCGAAGGGAAGTGACAAACATGGCTACAGCGGTATTAAACGTTAAGATTGATGACGCGCTAAAAGAAAGGCTTCGCCACTATGCGGAAGTGAATAACGAGAACTTAAGCGTGACGACAGAGAAACTGCTGCTGCTGGCGTTCGAAGCAGTAGAAGAGGCGGGAGTATCGGAAGAGGATATTGATAATCAGCATACGGAAGAAGAGAGTGTTTCTCCTTTTACTCCTAAAGAAATCAAAGCTCTACGCAAACTTCTGAAGAAGAGAAAATGAAACAACAACTGTCAACTGCCAGTGACTACAAAGAGGCCTGCGATCTATTGCGTTCAGGCTACGTGAAGCATGTACGTCTTGGCTGGAATGTCGGAAGTGATGAGTTCTTTCGTATTGCGTCTGACTGGTGTGATACTGGCGCAAAAATAAAGAAAGACGGTGAAAACTTCGTTATTTCACTGAAAGGGTTTCCTATTCCTGCTCAGCATTAATTCCGGATGGGTGAAAACTGCTGACTGTATCCGTGACAGTCAGCAGTTTTTATTTTTTATGATCGGCTTCAAACTTTTAATATTAAATCACGCTGCGTTTAACGGCTGGCACGTTTTTATTCAGGGCGAGCCATAACGGTTTAATCCTCAGCAGCGCCTGTTCAAGCTCTGTTGGTTCGAGCGAGAAGGGCATCCGCAAATAGCGGTCAAACGCGCCCGATAAGCCAAACCGCGTACCGGTTCCCAGATTAATCCCCAGAATCTCAGCCCGCGCGGCAAGCTGTGTCGCCAGCATGCCCGGTAGCTCGATCCAGTAAGAGAGCCCGCCTTCCGCTTCATGGAATGTCCAGTCCGGGAAATGTTCACGCAGCAGTTCACCGCATCGATTGCGTCGTTCCGCCAGCATTTTGCGGCGGGCGGGTAGAAACGTCTCGCTGTTGTTGATGAGCCACAGCGCCGCCAGCTGTTCCAGCAGTGGCGAACCTAAATCGAGGGTATCTCGCGTTTGGGCAAGCGTGGCGATCGTGCGCGAGGAGGCGCGGATCCAGCCGAGACGCAGCCCGCCCCAGAAACTTTTTCCGGCGGAGCCTAAGGTGATGACGGTGGCCTGCGGGTTAAAGGAGGCCAGCGGGGGCGGAGGAGGAGCGTCAAACCAGAGATCCACCATCGTTTCATCCACCACCAGCGCCGTACGGGTTTGCGCAGCAATATCGGTAATGGCCTGGCGCGTCGCAATATCCATACAGCGCCCGGTGGGGTTATGAAAATCAGGCATCAGATACGCCAGGCGCGGCGCGGTTTGGGCAAGCGTGGCGGCGAAGCCATCCGTATCCCAGCCCGTTTCCGGCAGCGACACCCCCACGGGCCGACACTGCGCGCCCTGAATGGCGG
Organism: Enterobacter sp. BNK-13; assembly: GCF_048685015.1. Classification (NCBI taxonomy): domain Bacteria; kingdom Pseudomonadati; phylum Pseudomonadota; class Gammaproteobacteria; order Enterobacterales; family Enterobacteriaceae; genus Enterobacter; species Enterobacter sp. BNK-13. The sequence goes on from NZ_JBLQTP010000001.1 coordinate 669,155, forward strand.
CAATCGCCAGCGGATAGGTGGGGTGATCGACCACAACGCGATCCCCGGGCCCGGTCATCATCCGCAGGACCAGCGCGAAGCCGCTGACGGCGCCATTGACCACCATCACTTCGTCCGCGCGGGTGGGAAGGCCCCGCGCGGTATAACGCGCAGCGATGGCCTCCCGCAGCGTTGGCAGTCCTAGCTGATCGTAGCCCGTCAGCGAGAGGTGCTGCGTAATGGCCGTGAGCGCATGGGTATACGCCTGGTGGATCTCCGGCCCGGCATTGAGAGCGGCAGTGGAGAGATCCAGCGCGGCACTCGCTGCGGAAAGCGTGGGAACGGCGCGCGTATCCGGGAGGATCACGCGTGACCCGCTGCCGTGGCGGCTCTCTAGATATCCCTCCTCGCGCAGATGGGCGAGGGCGCTGCTGATGGTGGTCCGGCTTACGTCCAGCGCCGTGGCCAGCTCGCGCTCTCCCGGTAGCCGTGTATTCAGTGCCAGACGCCCATCAAGAATTAACAGGCGCAGCGCATCGGCCAGCTGCCGCCAGAGCGGCGTGCGGGATGAGGTTTGCTGCCAGTGGCCTAAAAGGCGTACCAGCGACTGGCTTCCGAAGCGACGTGACGACATATGCAGTCCACTATTTGAAAACTGGACATTAATCATAGTGCCATTTTAGGTCAGGATGAAAGCCTGGTTCACTGGAGAAGATAAAAATGGTACGTCGTCTGCTACAACTCTATGTCGGTTTAGGACTGTATGGCCTGTCCACCGCGATGTTTATTCGTTCCGATTTGGGTGTCGATCCCTGGGATGTTTTTCACCTTGGGGTGGGGATACAGCTGGGGATGACCATCGGGACGGTGATCATTTTAACCGGTGCTGCGGTGCTGCTGCTGTGGATCCCCCTGCGCCAGATGCCGGGCCTGGGCACCATCAGCAACGTGATTTGTATCGGTCTGGCGGCGGACGCCAGCATGGCGCTTATTCCGGAACTGGATTCGTTACCTGTTCGCATCGCTTTCCTGGTGTCGGGCATCGTGATGAACGCGATTGCGACCAGCATGTACATTGGCGCCGGTTTTGGGCCTGGTCCGCGCGACGGCCTGATGACCGGCATTCATGCCCGTCTGGGGTGGTCCATTCGCAGCGTGCGCACCTCCATTGAGGTGTCCGTCCTGCTGATTGGGTGCGTGCTTGGCGGCACGTTTGGGGTGGGAACGGTCGTGTATGCCCTGACCATTGGCCCACTTATCCAGCTCTGTCTGCCCTGGTTCCGCCAGAAGCCGCGCGTTGCTGAAATCGCGCAGCCGGAGCGGGTTGTTTAATTTTGCGAAGCGCTCACATGTTTTAGCGGCGTCGCTGTGCCACAATAATGGGCCACAACTCACGCGATGCCACAATGCATGAAAGCGATCACTCTCTATGATGTCGCCCTCCTTGCGGGGGTTTCTTATCAGACCGTCTCTCGCGTCATTAACGACGCGGAGCATGTCTCTGCCCGCACGCGGGAAAAGGTGCAGCAGGCGATGGCAGAACTGCACTACGTGCCTAACCTGCGGGCACAGCAGCTGGCGGGTAAACGCACCCGCACGCTGGGACTCATCACCACCGATCTTGCCCTGCATGCGCCCTCGCAAATTGTGTCGGCGGTAAAATCACGTGCGGCCGAAAAAGGGGCGAGCGTCCTCATTTCCATGGTGGAGCAACCGCAGCAGTGTCAGGCCGCACTTCAGGCGCTACTGGCGCAGCGGGTGGACGCGCTGCTGGTGAATGTGCCGCTCGACGATCCTGACGCCGAAGCGCTCAGGGCGCTGGCATCACCTGTTCCGGTGCTGTTCCTTGATGTCTCGCCTTCAGCACAGGTAAACAGCCTCGTGTTTAACGCCGGGCAGGGGGCGCATCTGGGCGTTGAGCACCTGCTTTCGCTGGGGCATCAGCATATTGCCCTGCTGAGCGGGCCGGAAAGCTCGGTCTCTGCTCGGGCGCGCCTGGCAGGATGGAAAGCGGCTCTGGCCCGCGCGGGGCATGACGCCGCTGCGGTGGCTTATGGAGACTGGAGCGCGGCCAGCGGTTATGAGAAAGGGCATGTGCTGCTGTCGGGTAGCGCAGTGCCGGATGCCATTCTGGTGGCGAACGATCAAATGGCGCTCGGAGTGATGCGCGCCTGTGCTGAAAAGGGGATCGCGATTCCAGGTCAGATGTCGGTGGTCGGGTTCGACGATACGGCTGACAGCGCCTGGTTTTCCCCGCCGCTGACGACCATTCGCCAGGCATTTCGCGAGGCTGGCGAGCGCAGCGTGGAGTGGCTGCTGGCCCCCACCGAAGGCGAGACGTGCTGGCAGGTTCAGCTGCCGGTGGCGCTGGTTACCCGGCATTCCAGCGCGCGCCGCACGCCGCAGCAGGCCGAACGCGAGGATCTGGCGCAGCAGCTCAGAAGTCTGGCACTTCTGGCCGAGCAGCTTGCCCGCAAATAAAACTTTGTGATCGGACTCGCTACCCTGCGATCGAACGCTTTACCGTCGCAGAGTGCCAGGGCATGTTAACCAAAATTGTGAGCGCTTCGCAAAGAGGTTGATATGTCTCATACACCTTCGCTGACCCTCAGCGACATCCTGGCCCGTCGGGACTGGGAAAACCCCGGCGTTACCCAGTGGAACCGCCTGCCCGCACACGCGCCGTTGCACAGCTGGCGTAATGAATCTTCCGCCAGGGATGACGCTGGATCCCTCAGCAGGCGCTCCCTCAACGGGATCTGGCGGTTTAGCTACTTTTCTGCTCCCGAGCGGGTTCCTCAGGCATGGGTCACCGAAGATTGCGCTGATGTCGTCGCGATGCCCGTGCCGTCTAACTGGCAGATGCAGGGGGTCGACACGCCCATCTATACCAATGTCACCTATCCGATCCCCGTTAACCCGCCTTTTGTACCGCAGGAAAACCCGACAGGTTGTTACTCGCTCACATTCGACGTGGATGACGCCTGGCTTCAGAGCGGGCAAACCCGAATAATTTTTGATGGCGTGAACTCGGCGTTCCATCTGTGGTGTAACGGGCAGTGGATAGGCTATTCCCAGGACAGTCGATTGCCCGCCGAGTTTGACCTCTCGGCGGCATTACGCCCCGGGCAGAACCGCCTGGCGGTCATGGTCTTGCGCTGGTGTGACGGCAGCTATCTGGAAGATCAGGACATGTGGCGCATGAGCGGCATTTTCCGTGATGTCTCCCTGCTGCATAAGCCGGAGACGCACATTGCGGATTATCATGTGGTCACCGATCTGAATGCGGAGCTGGACCGCGCGGTGCTGAAAGTTGAGGTCGCGTTGACAGGCGCTGACTACGCGGAGTGCGACGTGGCGATAACGCTGTGGCGCAACGGTGAACGCTGTGGCAGCACTACCCAACGGCCAGGCTCTGCCATTGTGGACGAGCGCGGCAACTGGGCCGAGCGGTTAACGGCGGCGATCCCGGTTACAGCCCCGGCGTTATGGAGTGCAGAAACCCCGGAACTCTATCGCCTGACGATCGCGCTTTTGGATGCGCAGGGCACCGTGCTGGAGACGGAAGCCTGCGATGTCGGCTTCCGCCGGGTTGACATCAGCAACGGCCTGCTGAAGCTCAACGGTAAACCGCTGTTGATCCGCGGGGTTAACCGGCACGAGCATCATCCGGAAAACGGCCAGGTGATGGACGAAGCGACGATGCGTCGCGATATCGAGATCATGAAGCAGCACAACTTCAACGCCGTGCGCTGCTCGCACTACCCGAATCATCCGCTGTGGTACCGGCTTTGCGACCGCTATGGGCTGTACGTTGTTGACGAAGCCAACATCGAAACCCACGGCATGGTGCCGATGAGCCGCCTTGCTGACGATCCGCGCTGGCTGCCCGCCATGAGCGAGCGCGTGACCCGTATGGTGCAGCGCGATCGTAATCATCCCTCAATTATCATCTGGTCGCTGGGCAATGAGTCCGGGCACGGTGCAAACCACGACGCGCTGTACCGCTGGGTGAAATCCACGGATCCGACGCGTCCGGTGCAGTATGAAGGTGGCGGCGCGAACACGGCGGCGACCGATATTGTCTGTCCGATGTATGCCCGGGTCGATCAGGATCAGCCCTTCCCGGCAGTGCCTAAATGGTCAATCAAGAAATGGATCGGCATGCCGGATGAAACACGCCCGCTGATCCTCTGCGAATACGCCCACGCGATGGGGAACAGCTTCGGCGGGTTCGCGAAGTACTGGCAGGCGTTTCGCAGCCACCCTCGGTTGCAGGGGGGATTTGTCTGGGACTGGGTCGATCAGGCTCTGACGAAGCAAGATGAAGAGGGCAATTCGTTCTGGGCATACGGCGGGGACTTTGGCGATAAGCCAAACGACCGACAGTTCTGCCTGAATGGGCTGGTCTTCCCCGATCGCACGCCGCACCCGGCGCTGTACGAGGCGCAGCGCGCGCAGCAGTTCTTCACCTTTACGCGGGTCAGCACCTCTCCGCTGGTGATTGAGGTGCAAAGCGGTTACCTGTTCCGCCATACCGATAACGAGGTGCTGAGCTGGACGGTCGCCCGGGATGGGGAGGTGCTGGCTTCGGGCGAGGTGACGCTGGCGATAGCCCCTGAAGGCGCTCAGCGTCTGGAGATCGCTCTGCCAGAATTGAAAGCCGAACCGGGGGAAGTCTGGCTGAATATTGAAGTGCGCCAGCCGCGTGCAACGCCGTGGTCACCGGCTGACCATCGCTGCGCGTGGGAGCAGTGGCCGCTTCCGTCTCCGCTGTTTGTCGCACCGCCAGCCTCTGCGGGCGAGCCGCCGGTTTTGACGCAAAACGACCGCATCCTGGCGATCGCGCATGGTCAACAGCGCTGGCAGTTCGATCTTGCATCCGGAAACCTGACCCAATGGTGGCGAAATGGCGTGGAAACGCTGATGTCACCTCTGACGGATAACGTCAGCCGTGCGCCGCTGGACAATGATATTGGCGTGAGTGAAGCGACGAGGATCGATCCGAATGCCTGGGTTGAACGCTGGAAAGCGGCGGGCATGTACAATTTCACCTCACGCGTTCTTTACTGTGAGGCAGAGCAGCATGCGGGCGAAGTCGTGGTCAATACCCTTCACGTCGGGGAGTATCATGGCAAAACGCTGTTCCTGAGCCGTAAAGTCTGGCGGGTGGATGACCACGGGAGGCTGCACGGCGATATTCAGGTGGATATTGCGTCCGATATCCCGGAACCCGCACGTATTGGCCTGAGCGTTCATCTCGCCGAAACGCCGGAAAATGTGTCCTGGCTGGGGCTGGGGCCGCATGAAAACTACCCGGACAGAACGCTGGCGGCACAGCAGGGACGCTGGACATTACCCCTGACGGAGATGCACACCCCGTATATTTTCCCGACGGAAAATGGTTTGCGCTGTGATACGCGGGAGCTGGCGCTGGGAATGCATCAGCTACTTGGCCGGTTCCATTTCTCGGTGAGCCGCTACAGCCAGCAGCAGCTGCGCGAGACAACCCATCACCATCTGCTGCGGGAAGAGCCGGGGTGCTGGCTCAACCTCGATGCTTTCCATATGGGCGTGGGCGGCGACGATTCCTGGAGCCCCAGCGTTTCACCGGAATTCATTCTGCAGACACGCCAGCTCCGCTACACCTTTAGCTGGCAGCAAAATCCTTAACGGATCATTGAGATGCGGCCACAGGGCGTGGCCGCAGGCTTACGCCAGAATGCCGCTCAGACCGTGCAGGCTCATATAAATTCCTACTACGGTAATCAGCGCAGCGGAAATCCACGGCGCTTTACGGGAAAGCTCGTTAAACCCGGGCCAGCGTTTTGTCGCGTGCTTGAGGCTTAAGGCGGCAATTGCGCCGGAAGCCACCAGGGTTAACGCCAGACCAATACTGAAGCTGAACACCAGCGTCGCGCCGAGGGCAAAATGCTTCAGCTGCAGGCAGATCAGCAGAACGGTGATGGATGCCGGGCAGGGGATAAGCCCGCCGGTCAGGCCAAACATGACGATCTGTCCTGTGGTGACGTTTTGTCCGCTAAAGCGCCGGTTGATATCCTGCGCGTGCGCGCGCTGGTGGGCGTCCTGCCGCTCCTCTTCAACCAGCGGGTGTTCGTGGTAGTGATGCTCATGATGATGGTCATGATCATGGTGGTGGTGATGATCATGGTCGTGATGATGATCGTGTGGCTGGCTCTCTTTCCAGGTTCGCCACGCCATCCACAGGGCGATCGCAACGATCAATACCCCTGAGATCAGCTGGAACCAGGGTTCAGACGTATGCGCATCCCATCCCCGCCCAAACCATAAACCCGCCATGGCGATAATCCAGACCACTGCCGTATGGGAAAGCGTGGCCGCCAGGCCGAGCAGGACCGCCTGTTTCAGCGTACCGCGGATAGCCACGATAAAGGCGGCCATCATGGTCTTTGAGTGGCCCGGTTCCAGGCCATGCAGCGCGCCAAGCAGGATGGCGCTGGGAACAAACAGCCAGGCATTACCCTGCTGCAGAAGTGAAGCAAAATCGGTCATGGGGGATTCCGGCGTGGAAAATGTCTGCAAATACTACTCCCCCCCAGTAGGGTAATACTACCCCCCAGTAGAAAAATACTCAGGGGGAGTAGAGCGTGTTATGCTTTAAAAGCCAAAAATAAGGGATAGAGAGATGTCACATACCGTTCGCGACAAGAAAATGTTACTGACTCGGCTGAAGAAAATTCAGGGGCAGAGCAACGCCCTGGAGAAAATGCTGAACAGCGATCACGAATGCGCCGAGGTGTTACAGCAGCTGGCGGCGATCCGCGGGGCGGTCAACGGCATGATGATGCAGGTGATCGAAGGGCATTTAACCGATCATGTGGTGAAAGAACCTGAAGAAGCGCAGCGTGAAGCCGATCTTGGCGTGGTGCTGCAGGTGATCAAATCCTATCTTAAGTAGCGTGCGTGCCGAGGTTATTCTCTGCCCAAAGGATAAATTCCATTTTCGGCAGCGCTTTGCTGTAGTACCAGCCCTGCCCGTACTGCACGCCGTGCTGGTGCAGCCAGGCGAGCTGCCCGGCGGTCTCGACGCCTTCCGCCACCATCGCCAGCTTCAGCGACTTCGCCATTTCAATTATATGTGGCGTCACGTTTTTGTACTCCAGCGCATCCACGAACGATTTATCAATTTTTAGCGTGTCGACATCCAGATCCTGCAGATAGCTCAGGCTGGAATAGCCCGTACCAAAATCATCAATATAGACAGGGTGCCCCGAACGGCGGAATGCGGCGATTGCCGGCGCGCTGATTTTGGGATCGGCAAAGCCGCGCTCGGTGACCTCAAGGGCGATTTGGCCCGGATGGACCTTCCATTTGTTTAGCAAGTGACTCAGCAGCGGCGGCAGCGTGCCGGAGGTCAAATCGGCGGGCGCGAGGTTGATGGAGATATGCTGATCGGGATGAAGATGCAGCCAACTGCCCATATCCTCGAACACTTTTTCGATAACGAGCTGCGTCAGCTGGGAGATAAGCCCGGTTTGCTCAGCAAGGGGAATAAAAATATCAGGCGAGAGGCTGCTTCCGTCCGGCTGCGGCCAGCGCGTCAGCGCTTCTGCGCCGACAATTTTTCCGCTACACAGCGCCACGATGGGCTGATAGTGAACCACAAAATCGCGGCTGTTAATGGCGTCAAGCAGGCGGTTGCGCGGCGACTGGATGCGACGCAGTATCCGCAGGACAAAGAGCGCGGCAAGCAGGCTTATCAGGACGCCGAAGGGCAGCCATAAAAGCAGCTGCCGGTGCCAGGTTTCCGCCAGCGGTTTGAGCGTAGCCCATGCGACAACGGTAAACCCCAGTTCAGGTACAGGCTTCATAACGTACATTGAACCGTCGTATTGTATGCTGGTCATCGCCTGACCTTTGATCATGTCACGGATATGCGGATCGAGTGTACTGCTGCTGGCGAAGATACGGTGTGTTGTGCTTCCTACCAGGGCAGCATCAATCGCTATCTCGCCGAAAGGGATGACATCCACCAGTGAGGCCGGATCGACCAGGACAAGGTAATGACCTTGCCCCAGCACGGCCATGTAGCGATGAAACCCAAGATCGTTTTGCGTGGTCAGCCATGCGCTGTAACCGTCTTCGGTAATGCGCATCGGCGGGGGGAAAGGGGCGGCATGGCTGGTTTGCTCAAGAGAGGAGCAGAGCGGCCTGAGGTTGTCGATATAAATCACTTCCTGAACGTATCGCCACGAGAAAGCGACCCGTCGCATCTCTCTTAACTGCAACGGGCTGCACGGCACGCCCTCAAAGGCCTGCAGATGATTAAGCGCTTCTTTCGCCTGATCCACGACCTTGTCGGTGCGTATCAGCACGCGTGAGGCATAGTTTTCCAGCGCATCGACAAATTTATCTTCCGCCTGGCGATGGGCCAGCCAGATGCTCAGGCAAATGGGGACCAGCACGGAAAAGATGAGTACGCCAGTCACCAGACTGACCAGATGTCGGGTTTTCATGCTGTCGTGTCCTTCCTCGTATACCCGTTCCTGAGCACTGAGTTCCCTGCCTGAAGAGAAAGATTTTACCGCGAAATGATATAGTTATAGCACGTGGGTGGCCTGGTTTTCATTTTATCTCAGGTAAACCAGAAAATATCATCAAAGGGGAGGGGTTGTTTTTTGAATCTGGCCTGGATATTATTTTGTTATGTTATAACAAAACATAAAGGATTGACGATGAAACCCAATATCCATCCCGCCTATCGCACCGTGGTCTTCCATGACACCAGCGCGAATGAATACTTCAAAGTGGGCTCAACCATTAAGACCGACCGCGAAATTGAACTCGACGGTGAAACGTATCCGTACATCACCATCGAGGTTTCTTCAAAATCGCACCCGTTTTATACCGGTAAGCAGAAAACGTTCTCCACGGACGGTAGCGCAGCGCGCTTCCGCAAGCGTTTTGGTGGTTTTCTCAATGCGAAGCGGGGCTAACCATGCAGGTACTTAACTCATTGCGCAGTGCAAAACAGCGTCACCCGGATTGCCAGATAGTCAAACGCAAGGGACGCTTGTACGTGATTTGCAAATCCAATCCGCGCTTTAAGGCGGTTCAGGGACGTAAAAAAAGACGCTAAACGCGCGTTTCTCGCCAGCTTTCCAGGGATCTTTTCTGTTTGCCATCGGCAGTAAAATTGTCGGTGGCAAGCCAGCTTTCAAAGGCGTTCGCCAGCGTCGGCCACTCTTTATCGAGAATCGAAAACCAGTCGGTATCCCGGTTATGGCCTTTAATCACCAGCGCCTGACGAAAACGCCCCTCAAACTGAAAACCCAGACGCAGGGCGGCCTTGCGGGAAGGCTCGTTCAGGCTATTGCACTTCCACTCATAACGCCGGTAGCCCAGGGTATCGAACACATACCGCATCAGCAGATATTGCGCCTCTGTCGACATGGGCGTGCGGCTTAAAAGAGGCGAGAAGTGAACGTGCCCCACCTCCACGACCCCGTTTTTAGGATCGATCCGCATCAGGGACAGCGTTCCAACGGGTGACTGAGTCCGGTTATCGATAACGGTAAAGTGTATGGGGTCGGATAACTCACTTACGCTCGCCACCCATTCGGCAAACTCCTCTGCGGTAGCGTCGGGTTCACGCAGCAGCCATGTCCAGCTGCGCGTATCTCCGGCCAGGGAATAGGCGGAGAACAGCGCGTTGGCATGCTCCACGCGCAGCGGTTCAAGGCGACAATACTGGCCCTGAAGCACGACCCGGGATGGGGGCTGACGAGGTTGCCAGTCGCTAAGCGCTTCGCCCACTGGCTGTCCGAACTGATTGAATGTCTTCATCTTAATTTCCGTGACGTTGAAAAGAGTTTCAGACTAGTGAATTGCTGGTTCCTTAAAAAGAACCACTGCGCTATGTTTTGATGGTGCCACGAGGAGGCGAGATGAATATACCGGGTGATGAATTTTATACCTTGCTCAACGCAGCCCTGAAAAAACGCGGGGAAGAGACGCTCCAGCGCGCGCTTTATCTTGCTTTACGGGAGGCGATTCTGTGCGGAAGACTCCTGTCCGGCAGCCAGCTTCCCGGTTCGCGAACGCTGGCCCAGCAGCTCTCCCTTTCCCGCAATACCGTCAATGCGTCGCTGGACCAGCTCACGCTGGAAGGGTATTTGCAGCGTAACCGCCAGGGAACGCGGGTGGCACAGCTGGCTTACCGTTCGGCCACCCGGACATTGCCGGACCCTGACATCAGGCTCGCCCGGCGGGTTGGCCTGCTGCCTGCGCCGGTGCAGCGGGATACCCCGGTACTGGCATTTACGCCGGGGACACCCGCCATCAACTATTTCCCTCTGCCGCTGTGGCGGCGATTGTACGATCGCGTGATGCGGGAGGAGGGAAATGCCCTGCTGGGGTATGGCGACCCGGCCGGTGAACCGTCGCTGCGGGCAGCGATTGCCCGGCATCTCGCCCTGTCTCGCGGTATCGACTGCGACGCGAGCCAGATTGTGATCACGGAAGGCGCGCTTGAGGGCGTCAACCTGTGCACAATGCTGCTGAGTGAGCCGGGGGATATCGCCTGGGTAGAAAACCCCGGCTATAGCGGGGCAAAAAGCGCGTTTGTTAAAACCGGCCTGACCATGACGGGGATCCCGGTTGATGACGAGGGGATGTGCTGGGAGGGACTGAATGCCCCTTCTCCCTCGTTAATTTTTACCTCACCTTCACACCAGTTCCCCTACGGAAGCGTGCTCAGCGCCCGACGGCGTCTGGCGCTGCTGGAGCTCGCCCGGCAGCACAACGCGTGGATCATAGAAGACGATTACGACAGCGAATTCCGTTATGCCGGTGAGCCCGTGCCGGCGATGCTGGGAATGGTCAACAACGCACCCGTGGTTTATCTCGGGACGTTCAGTAAAACGCTGTTTCCGTCGCTCCGAATAGGGTTCATGGTCTTGCCGCCTGCGCTGGCGAAGGCGGTTCGTTCGGCCATCGGCTCGCTGTTGCGCGGTGGGCATCGTGCCGAACAGCGCACGCTGGCGCTGTTTATCGAAGAAGGTCACTATGCCCGTCATCTTGCCGCCATGCGTCGGCTCTATCGTAAACGATACCGCCAGCTGCGAGAGGTGCTGGGCGCAGAGCTTCATGCGCCGCACCGTATTCTGGCCGGTGAAGGCGGGATGCATCTGACGCTGGCGATAGACGATATTGATGACCAGAAACTGGTGGAGCAGGCGAGGGCGTTTCAGCTGGCACCCGCTGCATTGAGCGGGTACTACCTGGAGGCGAAGCAGGGGCAAACCGGTCTGGTTTTAGGTTACGGCAATACCTCTGCTTCTCAGTTTGCGCCGGGGATCCGGCGTCTGCAGGCGTTAATTACGCAGCAGCAGGGCGCGAAAGGGTAAAGACGTCATAGAAAGAGAGCTGACCTTTGGTAGAGACCATTTTCTGCAGCTTCTCTTTTTGCACGGTTTCAACGGCCGGAGAGTGCAGAATGCTGTCGATCAGCTCTTCTGGCACGTAACGCGTGTTGTACCATTCGCCGTTATAGCAGACCCGGAAATCGAGGACGTCGATATCTTCGTAACGGTAGCGCGGATTCACGTCGAAAAAGAAAAAGGCGTTAAAGACCACAAACAGCACAACCAGCAGCCAGACGGAGTCCACCAGTGTTTCAGACTTCAGCATCACAATAAGCGTCGCCAGCCAGGCGGCATACATGGCGACAAACAGTCCAGGATGTTTGCGAATAAAGCTAATGCTAAAGCGCGGGCGATTGTCGCGCTTTTCGCGGAGGTTAAGATCGTCGATGGTGGCGGTGAGCAGGCGCTGTATCTCGGTCATTTTTTGCCTTTATGAGAGTTGACAATACAGGGTGTCTGCCAATTTTAGGGGAGCCATTGGGCTGAAAAAAGTAACAGTCTGGTGCTAAAAGACCATAACAGTTGGCTCCCCACTCCCTCACAGCGTTTTGATGATTTTTGCCGGATTGCCGCCCACGACAACGTTAGCCGGGACGTCTTTCGTCACCACGGCTCCGGAGGCCACCACCACATTATCACCAATGGTGACGCCAGGGTTAATAACCGCCCGACCACCGATCCAGACATTATTCCCAATGGTGACGGGTTTGCCAAACTCCACGCCGCTGTTCCGTTCCTCTGCATCCAGCGGATGGGTGGCCGTATAAATATGTACACCCGGCGCGAGCATGCAGTTATCGCCGATACGAACGGGGCAGACATCCAGCATCACGCAGTCGAAGTTCGCGTAAAAGTTTTTACCCAGAGAGATGTTATATCCATAGTCGCAGCGGAAGCTCGGTTCGATATAAGCGCCTTCGCTTTGCCCCAGCAGTTCCGCCAGGATGTTCTGGCGTTCTGTCTTTTCATCGGGCGCGGTGTGGTTATAGCGGTACACCAGATGGCGGGCCCGCAGTCTGTCGGCCCGTAACGTCTCATCGCCGGGGCGGTAGTGTTCACCGGCAATCATCTTCTGTTTTTCTACGCTCATAGGAAACCTCTCTGGAAAAGATTACCGCAGAGTAATAGGAACAGGCCAGGAGGGGAACGTTCCCGAAAAGCCGATGTGACTGGCGTCACAACAATGTTGCTGATAAACACGTTTTACACGGAGACCTGGCCTGGGCACAGGGAGCATAACGGGATAGGTAAAAACAGCTTAGAACGTGGCGTAGAACTCTACAGACACCCTTCAAACATTAACGGACAAATTTCCATACAGAAGTAGGGATTTTGTCATACAGCTTATTCATGGTCAGTTCAGCAAGACGATGGTCCGCGGCTGAATAAAATACGGCCAGTTCATTATCAGAAAGCTCGTATTTATTCTTTTCAATGACGCGTTCGAGCGTGTCAATTGACTGACAACGTCGTAAGCGCATCAAATAATCGATTTTTGTGAGTGGTTTATCAGACATAAATTCACCTTAGTAATTGTAATAATTTTAACAGGAAAGACTAACCGGGTTAGCTCTGCTCACGTTGACGAAACAGCGGAATAGCCGGTTTCCCGATTTACGCCATTTTTGCAAATCCTGGGCGTTAATGCCGTAACTACTGAACAACATAAAGGTGTCGTCCAGGTATTCATCAATTTGCTCAATGAGCTTATTATCTTCATTGTACTTAATTTTATAATTAAGTGCGAAGGTTGCGATATGCTCTATCAGCTCATTCAACTGTAAATTGATGGCAGACGTTGGGTCGTTTACCCAGCCATGGTTACTTTCATCAAGGTTGGCAAGGCAGTCATGGTACAAGGATTCGCAGAGAAATTTCAACTGCGCGATATCATGCCTTTTTGGCGAGTACTCGTCCATAGCGCATCCCCTTCTGAGTGATTTCTTACTCACCGAACATCATAGTCGGGATGGATACAACTGACTTAGCTACATGAGTGCTGTGTTCCTGATAACTTAACTATAAGCCACTCCTTCCTGGATTTCATCGCGCTATTACGAAAAATTACAAATAAAACCGTAGACTGCGAGCATGTACGCAATGTTCCGTCCTGGACACCCTTTTTTTATCCAAATTAACGCGATTTTTTATCGCTTCCTTACGTTTCATTGGCTTAGCAAAACGGCCTGAAAAGTTCAGATTCGAACTTCTCTTTGTCAGAACTTCTTATTAGGAATATTCCTAATAGCTTAAGCGGGGAAATGAAATTAAAAAAATCCTGAATTCACCGATTAAGTTATCAGTTAATTATGATATGTCTAATTAAGATGGCAGAAAATAAATAGAACCACAATAAGCGTAATTTATGATTTTTTCTGAAAATGAAAAAGGCCGCTAATGCGGCCTTTTTATCATGTGAAACCGGTATCAGTGAGGTTCTACCGAATGCGTGTGTTCAATATCCTCATTTTTCCGGCTGAAGCGGCGGCGAACCACCACGAAGAACACCGGTACGAAGAAGATAGCGAGTACGGTTGCGGTAACCATACCACCCATAACGCCTGTACCAACCGCGTTCTGCGCACCGGAGCCAGCACCGGAGCTGATAACCAGCGGCAGTACGCCGAGGATAAACGCCAGTGATGTCATCAGGATTGGGCGCAGACGCATACGAACAGCCTCAAGCGTCGCCTCAATCAGACCTTTACCTTCTTTCTCCATCAGATCTTTGGCGAATTCAACGATAAGTATCGCGTTCTTCGCCGACAAGCCAATGGTTGTCAGCAGGCCTACCTGGAAGTACACGTCGTTGGTCAGTCCGCGGAACGTTGCCGCAAGCAGCGCACCGATAACCCCAAGCGGTACCACCAGCATAACGGAGAACGGAATTGACCAGCTCTCGTACAGCGCTGCCAGACACAGGAAGACGACGATCAGTGAAATCGCGTACAGGGCAGGGGCCTGGTTTCCGGACAGACGTTCCTGATAGGACATACCGGTCCAGTCGTAGCCGATCCCCGAAGGCAGTTTGCTCGCCAGCTCTTCCATCAGGTTCATGGCTTCACCGGTGCTTCGGCCCGGAGCGGCCTGACCCAGGATCTCCATCGATGGCAGACCGTTATAGCGTTCCAGACGCGGCGAACCGTATTCCCAGCGAGACGTTGAGAACGCCGAGAACGGTACCATCTGACCATTGCTGCCGCGCACGAACCAGCTGTTGATATCGTTTGGCAACATACGGTATTGCGCCTCGGACATCACGTACACTTTCTTCACGCGACCGCGGTCGATGAAGTCGTTAACGTAGCTACCGCCCCAGGCGGCGCCCAGCGTGGTATTAATGTCACTGATGGATACGCCCAGCGCCTGGGCTTTCTCCTGGTCGATGTCGATTTTGTACTGCGGCGTATCTTCCAGGCCGTTCGGACGCACGCCGACCAGCAGGTCAGGGTGCTTAGCCACTTCGCCAAAGAGCTGGTTACGCGCCTGCGTCAGTTTTTCGTGACCCAGACCGCCCTGGTCAATAAGCTGGAAGTCGAAGCCGGTCGCGGTACCCAGTTCAACAATCGCTGGCAGGTTGAAGGCGAACACCATCGCATCTTTAATCTGCGAGAAGGTGCCCATCGCACGGCCGGTAATGGCTTCAACCTTGTTCTCTTTGCCTGGACGTTCAGACCAGTCTTTCAGAGAAACGAAGGCAATACCGGTGTTCTGACCACGACCTGCAAAGCCAAAGCCGTTAACCGCAAACACGGATTCAACGTTGTCTTTCTCTTTGGTGAGGTAGTAGTCCGTCACTTCGTCCAGCACTTTCTGGGTACGCTCTTGCGATGCGCCCGCAGGAAGCTGTGCCATCGTCAGGAACACGCCCTGGTCTTCATCCGGCAGGAACGAGCTTGGCAGACGAACGAACAGGAACGCCATCCCCACGACGATGATGATATAGAGCAGCAGGTAACGACCGGTGCTGCGCAGGATGTTGCCCACGCTGTCGGTGTAGTGGTGCGTGCTCTTATCAAACATGCGGTTAAACCAGCCGAAGAACCCTTTATGCTCGCCGTGACCGCCTTTCTGAATCGGCTTCAGCATGGTGGCACACAGCGCAGGGGTCAGGATCAATGCGACCAGCACCGACAGCGCCATCGCGGAAACGATGGTAATCGAGAACTGACGGTAAATCGCACCGGTAGAGCCCCCGAAGAAGGCCATCGGGATAAATACCGCAGACAGCACCATCGCGATACCGACCAGCGCGCCCTGGATCTGACCCATTGATTTACGGGTCGCTTCCTTCGGCGGCAGACCTTCTTCCGCCATTACGCGCTCGACGTTCTCGACCACGACGATGGCGTCATCCACCAGCAGGCCGATGGCGAGCACCATCCCGAACATCGTCAGGGTGTTTATCGAGTAGCCAAATATCGACAGGATCGCAAAGGTCCCGAGCAGAACAACCGGCACGGCAATCGTTGGGATAAGCGTCGCGCGGAAGTTTTGCAGGAACAGGTACATCACCAGGAACACCAGGATGATGGCTTCTACCAGCGTTTTAACCACTTCGTGAATCGAAATTTTGACGAACGGCGTGGTGTCATACGGGTAAACGATTTTCAGACCTGACGGGAAGAACGGTTCCATCTTCTTCAGCTCTGCGCGGATCGCCGTGGCGGTGTCCAGGGCGTTAGCCCCTGTCGCCAGTTTGATACCCAGACCGGAAGCCGGTTTACCGTTGAACTTCGCGATGATGTCGTAGTTCTCACCGCCCAGCTCGACTTTAGCCACGTCGCGCAGGCGAACCTGGGAACCGTCCTGATTCACTTTCAGCAGAATTTTGCTGAACTCATCGGCAGAGGTCAGACGGGTCTGTGCGATGATCGAGGCGTTAAGCTGCTGGCCTTTCACCGGCGGCGTACCGCCTAACTGACCGGCTGCCACCTGGGCGTTCTGCGCTTTAATCGCATTGATCACGTCAACAGGGGTCAGCTGGAAGTTGTTCAGTTTGTTCGGATCCATCCAGATACGCATCGCGTACTGAGAACCGAACAGCTGAACGTCACCCACACCGGAAGTACGGCTGATGGCGTCCTTCATGTTGGCACCCACGTAGTCGGAAATATCCTCCTGCGTCATGGTGCCGTTGGTGTTGATAACGCCGACAACCATCAGGAAGCTGCTGGACGATTTCTCGACGCTCACACCCTGCTGTTGTACTTCCTGCGGCAGCAGAGGCATCGCCAGCTGCAGTTTGTTCTGCACCTGAACCTGCGCAATGTCAGCATCCGTACCTGACTGGAAGGTCAGGGTGATCTGAACTGTACCGGTAGAGTCACTGTTTGAGGACATGTACATCAGGTTATCGATACCGTTCATGTTCTGTTCGATAACCTGAGTGACGGTGTCCTGCACCGTTTTCGCATCAGCCCCCGGGTAGGTTGCGGAGATAGTCACCGCCGGTGGCGCAATCGTTGGATATTGCGCGACAGGCAGCTTCAGGATCGCAAGTCCCCCGGCCAGCATGATGATAATGGCGATCACCCACGCAAATATGGGGCGATCGATAAAGAAATTAGGCATGTCTTAACGGCTCCTGTTTAAGTTAAGACTTGGTTTGTTCTGACTGGCCAGCGGCCGAAGCTTGTTGTTTATCGTCAGATTTCACTTCCTGTGCTTTAACCTGCGCGCCAGGACGAACTTTTTGCAAACCAGAGACAATCACGCGATCGCCATCTTTCAGACCTTCCGTCACCAGCCATTTATCGCCAATCGCCTGCGTGGCGGTGATATTGCGCGTTTCGACTTTGTCATCTGCTCCGACAACCAGCGCGCTCGCATCGCCACGTGGCGTACGGGTCACACCCTGCTGTGGAACCAGAAGTGCGGTTGGATTCGTTCCTTCTTCCAGACGCGCGCGAACGAACATACCTGGCAGCAGATTCTTGTCAGGGTTCGGGAAAATCGCACGTAAGGTGATGGAACCGGTGGTCTGGTCGACCGTCACATCAGAGAATTCCAGGGTACCTTCCTGCGGGAACTTGATACCGTCGTTGGTAATCAGCTCCACTTTGGCTTTGCCGTTTTCCTGTTTCAGGGTGCCGTTAGCCAGCTCCTGTTTCAGGCGCAGGAAATCATTGCTGGACTGCGTGACGTCAACGTAGATCGGATCGAGCTGCTGCACGGTCGCCAGCGCAGTGGTCTGACCGTTCTGCACCAGAGCCCCTTCCGTCACGGAAGATTTACCAATACGACCGCTGATAGGCGAGGTCACTTTGGTATAGGCCAGGTTAATGCGCGCGGTTTCGACGGCCGCTTTGGCTGCCACCACGGCTGCGTTAGCCTGCTGGGCATCCGCCAGGGCGGTATCGTAATCCTGCTGACTGATGTACTTAGTGCCGAGCAGTTTTTGATAGCGGTTCAGCGTCAGCTGAGCAATTTTAGCCGCGGCCTGTGCTTTAGCCAGATCGCCTTTCGCGCTTTCATAAGACGCCTGATAGGTTGCGGGATCAATCTGATACAGAGACTCACCGGCCTTCACATCACCGCCTTCGGTGAAGTTACGTTTCAGGATAATGCCGCTAACCTGAGGACGCACTTCCGCAATGCGGTAAGCATTTGTACGGCCGGGTAATTCGGTGGTGATTTGTAGAGGTTCAGATTTGAGCGTCACAACGCCTACTTCTGGCGCCTGCTGAGCTCCTTGTTGAGCCGGTTTGTCGTCACATCCTGTTAGCGCTAAGCTGCCTGAGAGCATCAGAACGACCGCCAGAGGCGTTAACCCTCTGTTTTTGTTCATATGTAAACCTCGAGTGTCCGATTTCAAATTGATCAAGGGTCCTGAGTCTAAAAACCCATTGCTGCGTTTATATTATCGTCATGCTATGGTACATACATTCACAAATGTATGTAAATCTGACTCCTGTAAATTCACCCACCTATGGCACGAAAAACTAAACAACAAGCGCTGGAAACCCGACAACACATTCTGGATGTGGCAATACGTTTGTTCTCGCAGCAGGGTGTTTCATCTACCTCGCTGGCACAAATTGCTCAGGCTGCCGGTGTGACGCGGGGAGCGATTTACTGGCATTTTAAAGACAAGTCAGATCTGTTCAGTGAAATCTGGGAGCTTTCAGAGTCCAGCATTAGCGATCTCGAGAGTGAGTATCGGGCAAAATTCCCTGACGATCCACTCTCAGTATTGAGAGAAATATTAGTATATATCCTTGAAGCTACGGTAGTTGAAGAACGTCGCAGATTAATGATGGAAATAATCTTTCATAAATGCGAGTTCGTGGGCGAGATGGCGATTGTTCAGCAGGCACAACGCAGCCTCAGCCTGGAGAGCTATGACCGTATTGAATACAACCTGAATCAGTGCATGCAGGCAAAACTGCTGCCGGCCAACCTGTTGACCCGCCGGGCGGCGATTCTGATGCGTAGCTACATTTCCGGTCTGATGGAAAACTGGCTGTTTGCGCCACAGTCGTTTGATCTTAAAGCGGAGGCCCGCAGCTACGTCGCGATTTTACTGGAAATGCTACAGCTCTGCCCGACGCTGCGCAGTGACGCGCCGTCGCTAACCGCCTGACTCATTTCCAGGATTTATCTCAGAGGCTCACGTTCGCGCTATTCTGCTTCCGGCGAGCGTGATATTCTTCACGCCGGACTATTTTCGGTCATCTTCTGACATCATTCACAACTATGCTGCCCATCAATCGCTCGCAACATCCTGTTTTTGCATTGCTCTTTGCGATGCTGTTTTTCTTCGCCACGGCGCCGCTGACCTGGGCCCGCGCCGACAACAGCAACGATATCCCCACGCGTGCGGATGTTCAGTCGCAGCTCGACACGCTGAACAAACAAAAAGAACTCTCTCCTCAGGAAAAACAGACGCAGCAGGATCTGACGGAAACACTGGAAACGCTGGATAAAATTGAACGCGTTAAGGCCGAAACCGCACAGCTTCGTCAGAAGGTGGCCCAGGCCCCAGAAAACATGCGCAAAGCGACGGAATCGCTGAATGCCCTGAGCGACGTGGATAACGACGACGAAACGCGCAAAACGCTCGCCGCGCTCTCCTTACGCCAGCTCGAGTCGCGCGTGGCGCAACTGCTCGACGACCTGCAAACGGCGCAGTCCGATCTCGCCACCTACAACAGCCAGCTTGTCTCCCTGCAGACCCAGCCCGAGCGCGTGCAAAATGCGATGTACGCCGCGTCTCAGCAGCTGCAGCAGATCCGCAACCGCCTCAACGGCACAACGGTAGGAGAGGGCACGCTGCGCCCGACGCAGCAAACCCTGCTGCTGGTGCAGCAGACGTTGCTCAATGCGCAGATTGAACAGCAGCGTAAAAGTCTGGAAGGGAATACGGTGCTGCAGGACACCCTGCAGAAACAGCGCGATTACGTCACCGCGAACATTAATCGTCTGGAGCACCAGCTACAGCTGCTGCAGGAAGCGGTTAACAGCAAGCGCCTGACGCTGACAGAAAAAACCGCCCAGGAGGCCGTATCCCCTGACGAAACCGCCCGCATCCAGGCTAATCCTCTGGTGAAGCAGGAACTCGAGGCCAACCACCAGCTTAGCCAGCGCCTGATACTGGCGACCGAAAATGGCAACTCGCTGGTTCAGCAAAATATCAAGGTGAAGAACTGGCTGGATCGCGCCCTGCAGGCGGAACGCAACATCAAAGAGCAGATCGCGGTCCTGAAAGGCAGTCTCCTGCTGTCGCGTATTCTCTACCAGCAGCAGCAGACGCTTCCGTCTGCCGATGAGCTGGAAGACATGACCAACCGCATTGCGGATTTACGTCTGGAACAGTTTGACGTCAACCAGCAGCGCGATGCCCTTTTCCAGAGCGATACCTTTGTCGCCAAAATTGAAGAAGGGCACTCCAGCGACGTGAACCCGGAAGTGCACGATGCGCTGCTCCAGGTCGTGGATATGCGTCGCGAGCTGCTGGATCAGCTCAACAAACAGCTGGGCAACCAGCTGATGATGGCCATTAACCTGCAAATCAACCAGCAGCAGCTGGTGAGCGTTTCGAAAAGTCTGCAGGAGATCCTGACCCAGCAGATTTTCTGGGTAAACAGCAACAAACCGATGGACTGGGACTGGATTAAATCCTTCCCTGAGACGCTGAAAACGCAGATCAAGAGCATGAAAATCACCGTGAACTGGGAGAAAGCCTGGCCTGCGGTAATGATTGCTTTCCTGGCAGGTTTGCCGCTGCTGCTGATCGCAGGTCTGATTCGCTGGCGTCTGGGCTGGCTGAAAAAATACCAGGCGAAGCTGGCGTCCGAAGTGGGGCAGCTGCGTAACGATAGCCAGCTCCATACGCCAAAAGCGATTCTGATCGACCTTATTCGCGCCCTGCCGGTGTGCCTGATTATTCTGGCCGTGGGTCTGATTCTGCTCACCATGCAGCTCAACGTCAGCGATCTGCTGTGGGCGTTCAGTAAAAAACTGGCGCTGTTCTGGCTGGTGTTTGGCCTGTGCTGGAAGGTGCTGGAAAAAGACGGCGTGGCGGTGCGTCATTTCAACATGCCTGCGCAGCTGACCAGCCACTGGCGTCGTCAGATTGTGCGCATCAGCCTGGCGCTGCTGCCGCTGCACTTCTGGTCGGTTGTCTCTGAGCTTTCCCCGCTGCATCTGATGGATGATGTGCTGGGCCAGCTGGTCATCCTGCTGAACCTGCTGCTGATTGCTATCCTGATGTGGCCGATGTGCCGCGACAGCTGGCGTGATAAAGAGTCCCACAATATCCGTCTGGCCACCGTGACCGTGCTGGCGATCATTCCGCTGGCGCTGATGGTGCTGACGGCAACGGGCTACTTCTATACCACGCTGCGCCTGTCCGGGCGCTGGATTGAAACGGTCTATCTGGTGATCGTCTGGAACCTGCTCTATCAGACCGTACTGCGCGGCCTGAGCGTGGCGGCTCGCCGCATTGCCTATCGCCGTGCCATCGCGCGTCGTCAACATCAGGTGAAAGAGGGGGCCGAGGGCGCGGAGCCGCAGGAAGAGCCGACCATCGCGCTGGAGCAGGTTAACCAGCAGACGCTGCGCATCACCATGCTGGTGATGATCGCCCTGTTTGCCGTGATGTTCTGGGCGATCTGGTCCGATCTTATTACCGTTTTCGCCTATCTCGACAGTATTACCCTCTGGCAATACAACGGAACCGAAGCCGGCGCGGCGGTCATGAAAAGCGTGACCATGGGCAGCCTGCTGTTTGCGCTGGTGTCGTCGGTGGTCGCCTGGGCGCTGATCCGCAACCTGCCTGGCCTGCTCGAAGTGCTGCTCCTGTCACGTCTGAATCTTCGCCAGGGGGCGTCCTACGCCATCACCACGATCCTCAACTACGTCATCATTATTGTTGGAGCGATGACGGTCTTTGGTTCGCTTGGCGTCTCGTGGGATAAACTGCAGTGGCTGGCGGCCGCCCTCTCGGTCGGTCTTGGTTTTGGCCTGCAGGAGATCTTCGGTAACTTTGTCTCCGGCCTGATCATCCTCTTTGAACGTCCGGTACGTATCGGCGATACCGTCACCATCGGCACGTTCTCGGGAACGGTCAGCAAGATCCGTATTCGTGCGACCACCATCACCGACTTCGATCGCAAAGAGGTGATCATCCCGAACAAAGCGTTCGTGACCGAGCGTCTGATCAACTGGTCGCTCTCGGATACGGTGACACGCGTGGTGATCCGCCTGGGCGTGGCCTATGGATCGGATCTGGATAAGGTGAAAGAGGTGCTGCTGAAGGCGGCGTCTGAACATCCGAAAGTGATGCACGATCCGGCTCCGGCGGTCTTCTTCACCACCTTTGGGCCGAGTACGCTGGATCACGAGCTGCGTTTATACGTGCGTGAACTGCGTGACCGCAGCTACACGGTGGATGAGCTTAACCGCTCTATCGATCGTCTGTGCCGTGAAAACGATATTAATATCGCCTTCAACCAGCTTGAGGTTCACCTGCGTAACGAGAAAGGTGATGAGCATACGGAAGTGAAGCGCGACATTAAGGGCGACGACCCGACTCCGGCTTAATCTATTTTCCCTCTCCCTGTGGGAGAGGGTTAGGGTGAGGGGTAAGTTTCCCCTCAAAATCCCGCCGTACAATCTCCAGTGCCTTAAGCACCGTCCCGGCGGGAATATCATGATTCTCCAACAGCATAATCAAATCGACGGCCAGCTTGACCTCATCGGGTGCATTTTCCAGTGACATGGGTGTGGCTCCTGTTAACGGGTCAAACGTTCTATGACGCGTTCAATTTCATCCAGCGCCTGACGGCAGCGGACGATGCGTCCTTCCAGCGCGCTAATCTCGCGCATCAATAGCTGCTGCTCTTCCAGCGTTTCGCTGTTGTTCAGGCGCACCTCGCGTTCGCGCTTCATCTCAAACAGTCGGCGTTCAAACTCCTGGTTCTCCAGCCGCTTGCGCTGCCATTTGCCGAGCCCCGGCGAGGCGCTGTCCCAGGCGCGCAGCGGCCAGGCGGCGATTTCGCGATGCAGCGCGGTGATCTGCTCGCTGAGATGCGCCGCAAGCCACGCCACCTGTTCCTGCTGTTCATGCTCAACCGCATGGCGAAGCTCGTCGAGGTTCGTCTGCGCTTCAGCCAGGTAATCCTGAATAACGGTGCTGCGGGTCCGAAAAAGCTGCCGGTCAAAGCGCGGTTTCAGCGTGGCGTGCCCCATCAGCGGCGTGGCCTGCTCCCGCAGAGCAATCAGCTGATTTTGCAGCCTCTCAAGAAGCAGTGCTGTTTTCAAGGCGCTCTCCAGTGGTAAAGTAGCCGTTCAGTTTGATAACGATTCGCATTATGCAGCGTACTATTTTAATCATCATTGGCTGGCTCGCGGTAGTGCTTGGCACGCTGGGTGTGGTTTTACCCTTGCTGCCGACCACGCCGTTTATCCTGCTGGCGGCGTGGTGCTTCGCCCGCTCGTCACCGCGTTTTCACCACTGGCTGCTCTATCGCTCATGGTTTGGCGGCTATCTGCGGCACTGGCAAAAACACCGGGCCATGCCGCCCGGCGCGAAGCCGCGCGCGATCGCGGTGATCCTTATCACCTTCGCCATTTCATTATGGCTGGTGAAAATGATGTGGGTGCGGATCCTGCTGCTGGTCATCCTGACCTGCCTACTTATCTTCATGTGGCGAATCCCCGTGGTTGATGAAAAGCAACAAAAGCACTGAAGCCTTATCATGGCTGTTGCAATTATTGCGTACAGCCAGTAAATTCGACCGTTTTCGAGCACAGGCGCGCCTGGTTAAAGGTTAAACAATTGTTACCTTTGCCGACCCGTTGCGCGCCGTGAGTAACACTGTTTCATTTAGGCACAAACCGATGACCGCAACTGCACAGCAGCTTGAATATCTGAAAAACAGCATCAAAAGCATCCAGGACTATCCAAAGCCTGGCATTCTTTTCCGTGATGTCACCAGCTTGCTGGAAGACCCGAAAGCGTACGCTCTCAGCATTGAACTGCTGGTCGAGCGTTATAAAAACGCCGGGATCACCAAAGTAGTAGGTACCGAAGCCCGTGGCTTCCTGTTTGGCGCACCGGTTGCGCTGGCGATGGGCGTAGGTTTTGTGCCGGTGCGTAAGCCGCGCAAGCTGCCGCGTGAAACCATTGCAGAAAGCTACGAGCTGGAGTACGGCACCGATCAGCTGGAGATCCACGTTGACGCGATCAAGCCTGGCGACAAAGTGCTGGTGGTTGACGATCTGCTGGCGACCGGCGGCACCATTGAAGCGACCGTGAAGCTGATCCGCCGTCTGGGTGGGGAAGTGACCGACGCGGCCTTCATCATCAACCTGTTCGATCTCGGCGGTGAACAGCGCCTGGAAAAACAGGGTATTACCAGCTACAGCCTGGTGCCTTTCCCGGGTCACTAATCCCGGTTTTCACAACCTCGCTCAATGGGTGAGGTTGTGATAGCATTCCCCTCCATAAATTCACCTTCCAGCGTTGCAGAGCCTGCCCATGAGTTATCAGGTGTTAGCCCGTAAATGGCGACCACAAACCTTTGCTGACGTTGTCGGTCAGGAACATGTGCTGACGGCCCTGGCGAACGGCTTGTCGCTAGGTCGCATCCATCACGCCTATCTTTTTTCCGGCACCCGTGGCGTCGGTAAGACCTCTATTGCCCGTTTGCTGGCAAAAGGTCTCAACTGCGAAACCGGGATCACCGCCACGCCGTGCGGCGTGTGTGATAACTGTCGGGAGATCGAGCAGGGGCGTTTTGTCGATCTGATCGAGATCGACGCCGCTTCGCGCACCAAAGTGGAAGATACCCGCGACCTGCTCGACAACGTGCAGTACGCCCCGGCGCGCGGCCGCTTCAAGGTCTACCTGATCGATGAAGTGCACATGCTGTCGCGCCACAGCTTCAACGCCCTGCTGAAGACGCTGGAAGAGCCGCCCGCGCACGTGAAGTTCCTGCTGGCGACCACCGATCCGCAAAAGCTGCCGGTCACGATTTTATCGCGCTGCCTGCAGTTCCACCTGAAGGCACTGGACGTCGAGCAGATCCGTGCGCAGCTTGAGCACATTCTCGATGAAGAGAACATTGTCCACGAACCGCGCGCCCTGCAGCTACTGGCCCGCGCGGCGGACGGCAGCCTGCGCGATGCGCTCAGTCTGACCGATCAGGCGATTGCCAGCGGTGACGGCAAACTCTCCACCGAGGCGGTCAGCACCATGCTCGGTACGCTGGATGACGATCAGGCGCTGTCGCTTATCGAAGCGATGATTGCCGCTAACGGCGAACGCGTGATGTCGCAGGTGAACGCGGCCGCTGCCCGCGGTATTGAGTGGGAAGGGTTGCTGGTTGAGATGCTCAGCCTGCTGCACCGCGTGGCGATGCTGCAGCTTTCTCCTTCCGCGATTGGTGCGGATATGGCGGCCATTGAACAGCGGATGCGTGAGCTTGCCCGCACCGTGCCGCCTGCCGACGTCCAGCTTTATTACCAGACGCTGCTGATTGGCCGCAAAGAGTTACCGTTTGCGCCGGATCCGCGGATGGGCGTTGAAATGACGCTGCTGCGCGCGCTGGCGTTCCACCCGCGCATGCCGCTGCCGGAGCCGGAAGTGCCGCGACAGTCTTTCGCGCCGGTCGCGCCCACGGCGGTGATGTCACCGCAGCAGGTGCCGCCGCAGCCGACGCCGCCACCGCAGCAGAACGTACCGCTGTCGGATGCCACCAGTTCGGTGCTTGCCGCGCGCAGCCAGCTGCAGCGTGCCCAGGGAGTAACCAAACCAAAAAAGAGTGAACCGGCAGCGCCAGGAAGATCGCGGCCGGTGAACAACGCCGCGCTTGAACGACTGGCCTCGGTAACGGAGCGCGTTCAGTCGCGTCCGGCACCGTCCGCGCTCGAGCAGAAAGCCCCGGTGAAAGAAGAGGCTTACCGCTGGAAGGCAACCACCATCACTGAAACCGTGAAGGAAGAGGTGGCCACGCCGAAAGCGCTGAAAAAGGCGCTGGAGCATGAAAAAACGCCGGAGCTTTCCGCGAAGCTTGCCGAAGAGTCCATTGCGCGCGATGCCTGGGCCGCCGAGGTCAGCAAACTCCAGCTGCCGAAGCTGGTCGAGCAGGTCGCGCTGAACGCCTGGAAAGAGCAGGACGGCAATCAGGTGCGTCTGCACCTGCGTCCGGGCCAGCGTCACCTCAATTCCCCTGGCGCGCAAAAGGCGCTGGCCGAGGCGCTCGCCGCTTTACAGGGGGCACCGGTTGAATTGACTATCATTGAAGATGATAATCCGGCAGTGAAAACGCCGCTCGAGTGGCGCCAGGCCATTTATGAAGAGAAGCTCGCGCAGGCGCGCGAGGCGATTATTGCGGATAACAACATTCAGACTCTGCGCCGGTTCTTCGACGCCGATCTGGATGAAGAGAGTATTCGCCCCATTTGATCGTGAGTCTGACTTACGGTTGTAATCCTTAAACGTGAAAGAAGAGAGAAGCCTATGTTTGGTGGAAAAGGCGGTCTGGGTGGCCTGATGAAGCAGGCTCAGCAGATGCAGGAAAAAATGCAGAAGATGCAGGAAGAGATCGCTCAGCTGGAAGTCACGGGTGAATCCGGTGCCGGTCTGGTCAAGGTGACCATCAACGGTGCGCACAACTGCCGTCGCGTGGAAATCGACCCGAGCCTGCTCGAAGACGACAAAGAGATGCTGGAAGATCTGGTTGCAGCCGCGTTTAACGATGCCGCTCGCCGTATCGACGAAACCCAGAAAGAGAAAATGGCCTCCGTGTCCAGCGGCATGCAGCTGCCGCCTGGCTTCAAGATGCCGTTCTGATGCAAACCAGTCCGCTGCTCACGCAGTTAATGGAAGCACTGCGCTGCCTGCCGGGCGTTGGCCCGAAGTCGGCGCAGCGTATGGCGTTTACGCTATTGCAGCGCGACCGCAGCGGCGGGATGCGCCTGGCGCAGGCTTTAACCCGCGCCATGTCAGAAATCGGTCACTGTGCGGATTGCCGTACCTTTACCGAGCAGGACGTGTGTAACATCTGCACGAACCCGCGTCGTCAGGAAAACGGCCAGATTTGCGTGGTGGAGAGTCCGGCGGACATCTACGCCATCGAACAAACCGGGCAGTTTTCCGGCCGCTATTTCGTGCTGATGGGGCATCTCTCCCCGCTGGACGGTATTGGCCCGGACGATATCGGTCTTGACCGCCTTGAACAGCGTCTTGAGTCCGAAACGATCAAAGAGGTGATCCTCGCCACCAACCCCACGGTGGAAGGGGAGGCAACCGCCAACTACATCGCCGAGCTGTGCTCGCAGTATGGCGTTGACGCCAGCCGCATCGCCCACGGCGTGCCGGTCGGCGGCGAGCTGGAGATGGTGGACGGCACCACGCTGTCACACTCTCTGGCCGGACGTCACAAGATTATTTTCTGACCAAACGGAGGCTGCGCGCGTGGCCTCCGCTTGAAAATTTCCCCCCGTATCCCCATCTCTCACTCAACGTTTTAAAACCCCATTAAATGGCATTGTTGAGGTCGACATAGATGAAAGGACAAGAAACCCGTGGTTTCCAGTCAGAAGTAAAACAGCTTCTGCACCTGATGATCCATTCCCTGTATTCCAACAAAGAAATTTTCCTGCGTGAGCTGATTTCCAACGCCTCGGATGCGGCGGACAAGCTGCGCTTCCGCGCGCTGTCTAACCCGGATCTGTACGAAGGCGACGGCGAGCTGCGCGTGCGCGTCTCGTTCAATAAAGAGAACCGCACCCTGACCATCGCCGATAACGGCATCGGGATGAATCGCGACGAGGTGATCGACCACCTCGGGACCATCGCGAAATCCGGCACTAAGGCGTTCCTGGAGTCCATGGGCTCTGACCAGGCGAAAGACAGCCAGCTCATCGGCCAGTTCGGCGTCGGTTTCTACTCGGCGTTCATCGTGGCGGACAAAGTCACCGTGCGCACCCGTGCGGCAGGTGACAGCGCCGAGAACGGCGTGCTGTGGGAATCCAAAGGGGAAGGCGAATACACCGTTGATGACATCACCAAAGCGGACCGTGGCACCGAAATCACCCTGCACCTGCGTGAAGGGGAAGATGATTTCCTGAACGACTGGCGCGTGCGCTCCATCATCAGCAAATATTCCGACCACATTGCCCTGCCGGTTGAGATTGAAAAACAGGAAGAGAAAGACGGTGAAACCGTGGTTTCCTGGGAGAAAATCAACAAGGCGCAGGCGCTGTGGACGCGCAACAAGTCTGAAATTAAAGACGACGAGTACAACGAATTCTACAAGCACATCGCCCACGACTTTACCGACCCGCTGACCTGGAGCCACAACCGTGTGGAAGGTAAGCAGGAGTACACCAGCCTGCTGTACATCCCGGCACAGGCGCCGTGGGACATGTGGAACCGCGATCATAAGCACGGTCTGAAGCTGTACGTGCAGCGCGTCTTCATCATGGATGACGCCGAGCAGTTCATGCCGAACTACCTGCGCTTTGTCCGCGGCCTGATCGATTCCAACGATCTGCCGCTGAACGTCTCCCGTGAAATTCTGCAGGACAGCACCGTCACCCGTAACCTGCGCAACGCCCTGACCAAACGTGCGCTTCAGATGCTGGAAAAACTGGCGAAAGATGATGCGGAAAAATATCAGACCTTCTGGAAACAGTTCGGCCTGGTGCTGAAAGAAGGCCCGGCAGAAGACACCGCGAACGTTGAAACCATCGCCAAACTGCTGCGCTTCGCCTCTACGCACACCGACTCCTCCGCGCAGACCGTGTCGCTGGAAGAGTACGTCTCCCGCATGAAAGAAGGGCAGGAGAAGATCTACTACATCACCGCCGACAGCTACGCCGCGGCGAAGAGCAGCCCGCACCTGGAGCTGCTGCGTAAGAAAGGCATCGAAGTGCTGCTGCTTTCTGACCGCATCGACGAGTGGATGATGAACTACCTGACCGAGTTCGACGGTAAGGCGTTCCAGTCCGTTGCCAAAGCCGACGAATCTATCGACAAGCTGGCGGATGAAGTGGATGAGAACGCGAAAGAAGCCGAGAAGGCGCTGGAGCCGTTCGTTGAGCGCGTGAAAACCCTGCTGGGTGACCGCGTGAAAGAGGTGCGTTTCACTCACCGTCTGACCGACACCCCGGCCATCGTCACGACCGATGCCGACGAAATGAGCACCCAGATGGCGAAGCTGTTCGCGGCAGCGGGCCAGGCGGTACCGGAAGTGAAATATATCTTTGAGCTTAATCCGGATCATCCGCTGGTGAAACGCGCGGCGGATACCCAGGACGACGCCCGCTTTGCCGAGTGGGTTGAACTCCTGCTGGATCAGTCCCTGCTGGCCGAACGCGGCACGCTGGAAGATCCTAACCTCTTCATTAAACGTGTGAATGCGCTGCTGCTGGCGTAATTGACCACGCCTCTCCTGGTCTTCTCCCTCTCCCCGTGGGAGAGGGCCGGGGTGAGGGCACCAGACCGCACAACTCCAAATTATCTCCCCCCATTAACCGTTTCAGCCTTCCTGCCTTCCTTGAGCGATGCCCGTTCTGGTGGTATTGTTTAGCGCTTTTGAAAAATTGAAACGACTTTTGAGGGGATTTTCGCAATGCGTATTATTCTGCTTGGCGCTCCGGGCGCGGGTAAAGGAACTCAGGCTCAGTTCATCATGGAGAAATACGGTATTCCGCAAATCTCCACCGGTGATATGCTGCGCGCCGCTGTTAAATCTGGCTCCGAGCTGGGTAAACAGGCGAAAGACATCATGGACGCAGGCAAGCTGGTGACCGACGAGCTGGTAATTGCTCTGGTCAAAGAGCGCATTGCTCAGGAAGACTGCCGTAACGGTTTCCTGCTGGACGGCTTCCCACGCACCATTCCTCAGGCTGACGCCATGAAAGAAGCGGGCATCAACGTGGACTACGTTCTGGAGTTCGACGTACCGGACGAGCTGATCGTTGACCGCATCGTTGGCCGTCGCGTACACGCTGCTTCTGGCCGCGTTTACCACATCAAATTCAACCCGCCTAAGGTTGAAGGCAAAGATGACGTGACCGGCGAAGAGCTGACCACCCGTAAAGACGATCAGGAAGAGACCGTGCGCAAGCGCCTGGTGGAATACCATCAAATGACCGCGCCGCTGATCGGCTACTACACCAAAGAAGCGCAGGCGGGTAACACCAAATACGCCAAAGTCGACGGCACCAAAGCCGTGGCTGACGTACGTGCAGAGCTGGAAAAAATCCTCGGCTAATTGCACTTCTCTCACCCGGGTCCTCCGGGTGAGAAATATTCTCATCTTACCTATTGCAGCAATGGGTTCCGTTTAAACGCATTTCCGCTACAATTGACAACCATTCAAATGGTTAAGAGGCGTGAATGAGTCAGGCGAAAACCGGCATCCTGCTTGCCAATCTGGGCACTCCAGAAGCACCTACATCAGACGCGGTAAAACGCTACCTGCGACAATTTTTAAGCGACACGCGCGTCGTGGATTTTCCGCGACTGCTGTGGTGGCCGCTGCTGCGTGGCGTCATTCTGCCGATTCGTTCTCCGCGCGTCGCCAAACTCTATCAGTCCGTATGGATGGAAGAGGGCTCGCCGCTGATGGTCTACAGCCGTCGCCAGGAAAAAGCGCTGGCCGCCCGCCTGCCGGAGATGCCCGTCGCGCTCGGCATGAGCTACGGCAAACCCTCTCTGGAAAGCGCGGTAGAATCCCTGCTGGCGCAGGGCGTGGACCATATCGTGGTGCTGGCGCTCTACCCGCAGTACTCCTGCTCGACGGTGGCCGCCGTCTGGGACGAGCTGGCGCGCATACTGGCAACCCGCCGCCGCATTCCGGGCGTGACCTTTATTCGCGACTACGCGGATAACGAGCTCTACATCAAGGCGCTTGCTAACAGCGCGCGCGCGTCGTTTGAAAAGCACGGTGAGCCGGATCTGCTGCTGCTCTCCTATCACGGGATCCCGCAGCGTTTCGCTAACGAGGGTGATGATTACCCGCAGCGCTGCCGCGATACCACCCGCGAACTGGTCTCCGCCCTTGGCCTGCCGCCGGAGAAGGTGATGATGACCTTCCAGTCGCGCTTCGGCCGCGAGCCGTGGCTGACGCCGTACACTGATGAAACCCTCAAAATGCTCGGCGAGAAGGGCGTGAAGCATATTCAGGTGATGTCGCCGGGCTTCTCGGCAGACTGTCTGGAAACGCTGGAGGAGATCGCGGTGCAAAACCGGGAATTTTTTCTGGAGGCTGGCGGCGAAAAGTACGAATACATTCCGGCGCTTAACGACTCGCCTGAGCATATCGACATGATGGTCTCACTGGTGACGAACAGCCGCTGATCGCACTCCGGGCCGGGTTTGTGCTACCATTCCCGGCCCATATTCTTCGTACAGTTCAGACCATGAAATTTCCCGGTAAACGTAAATCCAAACACTACTTCCCCGTCGATGCCCGCGATCCGCTCCTGCAGCAGATCCAGCCAGAAAATGAAACCAGTGCGGCGTGGGTCGTCGGTATCGATCAGACGCTGGTGGATATTGAGGCGAAAGTGGATGATGCGTTTGTCGCCCGTTACGGTCTGAGCGCCGGGCACTCGCTGGTGATTGAGGATGACGTTGCCGAAGCGCTGTACCAGGAGCTGGTGCGCGAAAACCTGATTACCCATCAGTTCGCCGGCGGTACCATCGGTAACACCATGCACAACTACTCCGTGCTGGCTGACGACCGTTCAGTACTGCTTGGCGTGATGTGCAGCAACATTGAAATCGGCGGCTACGCTTACCGCTATCTGTGCAACACCTCCAGCCGTACCGATCTGAACTATCTTCAGGGCGTCGACGGCCCGATTGGCCGCTGCTTTACGCTGATCGGCGAATCCGGCGAGCGGACCTTTGCCATCAGTCCTGGGCATATGAACAAGCTGCGTGCGGAAAGCATTCCCGAAGAGGTGATTGCGGGCGCCTCGGCGCTGGTGCTGACCTCCTACCTGGTGCGCTGCAAGCCGGGCGAGCCGATGCCGGAAGCGACCATGAAGGCGATTGAGTACGCGAAGAAGTACGACGTGCCGGTCGTTCTGACGCTGGGCACCAAATTCGTGATTGCCGATAACCCAGAGTGGTGGCAGGCGTTCCTGAAAGAGCACGTCTCGATTCTGGCGATGAACGAAGAGGAGGCCGAAGCGCTGACCGGTGAAAGCGATCCGCTGCTGGCGTCCGATAAAGCGCTGGACTGGGTGGATCTGGTGCTCTGCACCGCGGGCCCTGTCGGACTGTATATGGCCGGCTTCACGGAGGAAGAGAGCAAACGCAAAACCCAGCATCCGCTGCTGCCCGGCGCGATTGCCGAGTTTAACCAGTACGAGTTCAGCCGCGGCATGCGTTACAAGGATTGCGTGAATCCGCTGCGTATTTATTCTCACATCGCCCCCTACATGGGCGGTCCGGAGAAGATCATGAACACCAACGGCGCAGGCGACGGCGCGCTGGCCGCGCTGCTGCACGACATTACCGCCAATGCCTACCACAAAACCAACGTGCCGAATTCCAGCAAGCATAAGTTCAGCTGGCTGACCTATTCGTCGCTGGCGCAGGTGTGCAAGTACGCCAACCGCGTAAGCTATCAGGTGCTGAACCAGCACTCGCCGCGCTTAACGCGTGGCCTGCCGGAACGGGAAGACAGCCTCGAAGAGGCGTATTGGGATCGGTAAATGTAAAAAGGCAACGTAAGTTGCCTTTTTTAATGTTTGTTCCCTCTCCCACAGGGAGAGGGTCAGGGTGAGGGCATCAGGCCGCACCAAACCTACCCCGTCACCGCCTCTTCAACCGGCGGTTTCTCCAGTAGCGTCAGCATGGTGTTAGCAATCTCGCGCTCGCCCATCACCACCTTATCTGCACCGCGCTCGGTGATGTACTCCACCTCGTCGTCATAATGCGCCCGGGCGATAATCTCAATCGTTGGGCACTTCGCGCGCGCGGAAGCCACAATCTCACCCGCTTCATAGCCGTTGGGTATGGTGAGCAGCAGCCAGCGGGCGCAGTCCAGATGCGCCAGATTCATGATCTCTTCGTTTGCCGCATTGCCCAGCACCGCGCGAATACCGCGCTCGCGTAGCTCGTCGACGCGGGTGCGTGAGGTTTCAATCACCACCAGCGGAATACCCTGCGCCATCAGCTTCTCGCCGAGCAGGCTGCCCACGCGGCCAAAGCCGACCAGCAGGGCGTGATTGCAAATATCAACCGGGATCTGCTTCTCTTCTTCGATGGCCTCTTCGAGCGTCTGCTCTTCCAGCGTTTCGGTTTTGTCGAGGTATTTTTCCAGCAGGGCAAACAGGACCGGGTTCAGCATAATCGACAGGATCGCCCCCGCCAGCACCAGGTTTTGTCCGGCCTGCGGCAGCAGGTTCAGGGCCATGCCCAGACCGGCCAGAATAAAGGCGAACTCGCCAATCTGGGCCAGGCTGGCGGCAATGGTCAGCGCCGTCCGCGGGGAGTGGCCGAACATTCGCACCAGGAAGAAGGCGGCGAGCGACTTACCAAAAATAATGATCGCCAGCGTGCCCAGCACGGCCAGCGGCTGCTGGATCAGCACCAGCGGGTCAAACAGCATCCCGACGGAGACGAAGAACAGCACGGCAAACGCATCGCGCAGCGGCAGCGTATCGTGCGCCGCACGGTGGCTCAGCTCGGATTCGTTCAGCACCATCCCGGCGAAGAACGCGCCCAGGGCAAAGGAGACATCAAACAGCTCAACGGCACCAAAGGCGATGCCCAGCGCCAGCGCCAGCACGGAGAGGGTGAACAGCTCGCGGGAGCCGGTCGCCGCGCTGCGGGACATGATCCACGGTACCAGACGGCGGCCCACCAGCATCATGATGGCGATAAACGCCACCACTTTACCGATGGTGATGCTCATATCCAGCGCCAGCGAGGCGAAGCCGACGTTGTCTTTTTCCATCATCCCGGCGACGGCGGGCAGCAGCACCAGCGTCAGGACCATAACCAGATCTTCAACAATCAGCCAGCCAATCGCGATCTGCCCGCGCTGGCTGTCAATCAGCTGTCTCTCCTCAAGCGCGCGCAGCAGCACCACGGTACTGGCGGTTGAGAGACACAGCCCAAATACGATACCGGTCATTAACGACCAGCCCAGCACGGCCGAAAGCGCCATCCCAAGCAGCGTCGCCACCCCTATCTGGGCGATCGCTCCCGGTATGGCAATCGACTTTACCGCCATCAAATCCTTCAGGGAAAAGTGCAGACCGACGCCAAACATCAGCAGAATCACGCCCAATTCCGCCAGTTCAGGGGCCAGTTTGGTATCCGCAACGAAACCTGGCGTAAACGGTCCCGCCAGCACACCTGCCAGCAGATAGCCGACAAGAGGAGAAATACGCAGTTTATTGGCAATCATGCCGAGGATAAAAGCGAGCACAAGTCCACCAACAATGGTGGTGATAAGCGGTGTGGCGTGGTGCATTCCGTCTCCTTTCGTTGTGGGTGTTCCTTTTTGGTGAAAAACCAAAAAACCGAGTAATAGTTTATGACAATTTTTACTCTTATGTTTATGAATAATTGTTGAAGTTTGAATAAAACAGCAATATGCGCGTAAAAAAGCGCATTTTGATAAATTCAGCGAGAGGAGAAAGAAGAAACCCTTATGGCATCAGGGTGTCAGGCAGCCAACGTCGCACTTTGGCTGCCCGTAATTCACGCTTTGTGGCGGTTATCAGGCAGGAATATGGTCAACATCCCAAGAAGTGGCAGGAAAGCGCAGATTTTATAAACCAGGAAGATGCTGGTGTGATCCGCAACCATCCCTAACACCGCTGCACCCAGCCCGCCCATGCCGAAGGCAAAACCGAAAAAGAGTCCGGAAACCATACCGATACGGCCAGGCAGCAGCTCCTGGGCATAGACCAGAATGGCGGAAAACGCGGAAGCGAGGATAAAACCAATAATCACGGTTAAAATTCCCGTCCATTCAAGGCTGGCGTACGGCAAAATGAGGGTAAAGGGCGCCACGCCGAGGATAGAGCCCCAAATGACATATTTACGCCCAATCTTATCCCCAACAGGCCCGCCAATGACCGTACCGGCCGCAACGGCGAACAGGAAGGCAAACAGGTGAATCTGCGCATTTTGTACCGATAATCCGAATTTTTGCATCAGATAAAAGGTGTAATAGCTGCTGA
Source organism: Enterobacter sp. BNK-13 (assembly GCF_048685015.1). Taxonomy (NCBI): domain Bacteria; kingdom Pseudomonadati; phylum Pseudomonadota; class Gammaproteobacteria; order Enterobacterales; family Enterobacteriaceae; genus Enterobacter; species Enterobacter sp. BNK-13. Next base: position 704,212 of record NZ_JBLQTP010000001.1, read on the forward strand.
TGCTCGCCATATAGAAGTATTTCGAGAAAATCAGCACCAGCAGGACGGCTACCGCCAGGATAACCTTATTGCGCGGCAGGGGATTGATAACCTTCGCTTTAGGTTTTCCTTTATTGACGCGATGCTGTGCGGCGTACCAGCGGCTGATCTGCGCCAGCACGATAATCGCCAGCAGCGCGGCCAGCACAAACCACGCCACGTTGCCTTTACCGTAAGGGGCAATGATGACTGCGGCCAGCAGCGGGCCGAGTGAGCTACCAAAGTTACCGCCCACCTGGAAAAGTGACTGCGCCAGGCCGTGACGACCACCGGACGCCATCCGCGCCACGCGGGAGGACTCCGGATGGAACACGGACGAGCCGGTACCCACCAGCGCGGCGGCGATCAGCACGGCTTCAAAGCTCCCGGCCATGGCGAGCAGCACCAGACCGCTTAGGGTAAAGCACATGCCGATCGGCAGCGACCACGGCATCGGGTATTTATCCGTCCAGTAGCCCACCACCGGCTGCAGCAGCGAGGAAGCCAGCTGGAAGGTCAGGGTGATCATCCCGATCTGCACGAAGGTTAACGAAAATTCGGACTGCAGCAGCGGATAAATTGCCAGAATCAACGACTGGATCATGTCGTTGAGCAGGTGTGAAAGACTGATTGCACCTAAGACTTTAAAGGAGGTGCGCGACGCCGGCGCGCCCGAAACGGGCTGGGTTGATTCACTGATTGCCATAAATACCACGTTTTGTTAGCAGAAGTGCAGGGAGTAATTATTATCCGACTAACATACCCGCCTGCGACATTTGAAGAAAGTCGCAATTATGAAAACTTATTTGTCTATTCTTATTAGTCACTGTAATTTCTGCCTTTGTCTATTGGTCAGGGAGAGAGAAGATGAAGTTAATGAAGCGGGGCGTCGCGCTGGCGCTCATCGCGGCGTGGGGGCTGGTAAGCCTGCCCGCGCAGGCGTATGAAAAAGACAAAACCTATAAAATTACCATTCTGCATACCAACGACCACCACGGTCATTTCTGGCGCAGTGAATACGGCGAATATGGCCTCTCGGCACAAAAAACGCTGGTGGACGGCATTCGTAAAGAGGTCGCAGCCCAGGGCGGCAGCGTGCTGCTGCTCTCAGGCGGCGATATCAACACCGGCGTGCCGGAATCCGATTTGCAGGACGCCGAACCCGACTTTCGCGGCATGAATCTGATTGGCTACGACGCGATGGCCGTCGGTAACCATGAATTTGATAATCCGCTGACCGTACTCCGTCAGCAGGAAAAATGGGCCAAATTCCCGTTCCTCTCCGCCAATATTTACCAGAAAAGTACCGGCGAGCGCCTGTTTAAGCCGTGGGCGCTGTTTAAGCGTCAGGATCTGAAGATCGCGGTCATCGGCTTAACCACCGACGATACGGCGAAAATTGGCAACCCTGAGTTCTTCACCGATATCGAATTCCGCAAACCGGCAGACGAAGCGAAGCTGGTGATTCAGGAGCTGCAGCAAAACGAAAAGCCGGACGTGATTATCGCCACCACGCATATGGGGCACTACGACAACGGTGAGCACGGCTCTAACGCGCCCGGTGACGTGGAGATGGCGCGCAGCCTGCCTGCGGGCTCGCTAGCGATGATTGTGGGTGGTCACTCACAGGATCCGGTGTGCATGGCATCCGAAAACAAAAAGCAGGTGGACTACGTCCCGGGTACGCCGTGTGCGCCAGACCGTCAAAACGGTATCTGGATCGTGCAGGCGCACGAGTGGGGCAAATACGTGGGGCGGGCAGACTTTGAGTTCCGTAACGGCGAGATGAAGCTGGTCCACTACCAACTCATTCCGGTCAATCTGAAGAAGAAAGTCACTTACCCTGACGGGAAAAGCGAGCGCGTACTTTACACCCCAGAGATCGCTGAAAACCAGCAGATGCTCTCCCTGCTGACGCCGTTCCAGAACAAAGGCAAGGCGCAGCTGGATGTGAAAATCGGCACGCTGAACGGGCGTCTGGAGGGGGATCGCAGTAAAGTTCGCTTCGTGCAGACCAACATGGGCCACCTGGTGCTGGCGGCGCAAATGGCGCGCACCGGGGCTGATTTTGGCGTAATGAGCGGCGGTGGCATTCGTGATTCCATCGAAGGTGGAAACATCACCTATAAAGACGTTCTGAAGGTGCAGCCGTTCGGTAACGTGGTGGTCTATGCCGACATGAGCGGGAAGGAGGTCATTGACTACCTGACCGCCGTGGCGCAGATGAAGCCGGATTCCGGGGCCTATCCGCAGTTTGCCAACGTGAGCTTCGTAGCGAAAGACGGCAAGCTTAACGACCTGAAGATCAAAGGCGAACCGATTGACCCGGCGAAAACCTACCGTCTGGCGACGTTAAGCTTTAACGCTACTGGCGGCGACGGCTATCCGCATATTGATAATAAACCGGGATACGTGAACACCGGCTTTATCGACGCGGAAGTGCTGAAGCAGTATATCGAGCAGAATTCGCCGATTGACGTGAATGCGTATGAGCCGAAAGGTGAGGTGAGCTGGCAGTAGTGCCGTTGTGTTGCCCGGTGGCGCTGCGCTTACCGGGCCTACGGGTGCAAAATGTAGGCCGGGTAAGGCGTAGCCGCCACCCGGCTTTTTTTACTCCCGGCGGGCAATATCCGCAAACTTCGCGTCCAGCATTTTCGCCAGATCGCCCGCGGCAAGCTCAATGTCCAGCCCGCGTTTGCCGCCGGAGATAAAGATGGTGTCAAATTCCTGTGAAGGGGCATCGATCAGCGTCGGCAGGCGTTTTTTCTGCCCGAGTGGACTGATGCCGCCCACCAGGTAGCCCGTGGTGCGCTGCGCCACCATCGGATCCGCCATATCCACCTTCTTCGCCCCCAGCGCTTTGGCGACCTTCTTTAGATCCAGCTGTCCTGCCACGGGCGTCACCGCGACGGCGAGGTGCTTCATATCGCCGTTCACCGCCACCAGCAGCGTTTTATAAACCTGGTCAGCGTTCAGCCCCAGCTTACGCACCACTTCATCACCAAAGTTGGTTTCATTCGGATCGTGATCGTAGGTGTGGATCCGGAAAGAAATGTTGTTTTTTTCGAGTAATTTAACGGCGGGAGTCATAGCTATCCTTCTTACGACAGACAAATCATGCCAACAGCATACGCCTGACGTTTGTCTAAAAAATAGCACCATCTTGCGCAATAGTGTTGGCAGTGATGGTCACTTTGAGCGACAATCGGCTCAACCGAAGGTCTCCTTCGGCATAATAAAAACGATGAAATTCCTCTTTGACGGGCCAATAGAAATATTGGCCATTTTTTTATTTCAGCAACGACGGCAAGTTCCCTTCTCCGTACAAATGTAATGCCCCGACCGCCACCACGTAACGCCCCGCAGGTAAGGCATGCAGCGTCTGCCGCCAGGCTTTATTGCGCGCATTCATCAGCACATCATACAGCGATTCGCTGAACGTCGATGGTAACGCCAGCCTGCCGTCCGCGGGTGGCGCATCCAGCCACCAGCCAATCATGGTCTGCAGCAGGCGCGCGTTGGTGTGCCAGTGGGTCAGCGTATCATCCAGCAGCATCAGACCGTCGTCGGGAAGCTGTCGCAGGAGCGCAATCTGGCTGTCCGTTCCTTCCAGCTCGATGATGGGCAAACTGCGCGCCCTTGCCGCGTTCAGCAGCTGGTAATCAATGCCGTAGTCACCGCGCAGGCCCAGACGCTGCGCCTGCGTAGCCTGCAATACCATCGCGATTTGCCACAGCGGCAGGGTGTCAATCATGGAGAGCGAGACGCCGGTTTCCTCGGCGACGCGCGTTAGTTCCGCAAGCTGGGCTTCATCCAGGCGCTCCGCCAGGGTGAGATCGCTCTCGAGCCCGGCAAACGGTGACTCCTGACCCGAAATGTCCGCCTCAACGACCAGCGCATCGGCGTGTTTCAGCAGTTTAATCAGGCCGGGAGGCAGGGGAGACATATCCTGCGTGCCCATATGGATGCTGCCAACCAGGTGCAGGTGTTGCCCGCCGGGAAGCGAAATATCCAGACCGGGCCAGGCGTAACGGCGAGGGAAAAGGGCGCGGAACGATGTTTTTATACGATGAAACAGACCCATACGCGCTCCATAAACGGAAAGGTTCATGCTAGCGCGTACGGGTACAAGGTTCAATCCTTCGGTTTAAACCGCAACAGCCGGTTGGCGTTGCTGACCACGGTGATGGAGGAGAGCGCCATCGCCGCACCCGCGACGACCGGATTAAGCAGCGTGCCGGTCAGCGGCCACAAAATACCGGCAGCAATCGGAATACCGAGCGAGTTGTAGATAAACGCCCCCAGCAGGTTCTGCTTCATGTTGCGCAGCGTAGCTTTCGAAATGGCCAGCGCATCGGCCACGCCCATCAGGCTGTGGCGCATCAGCGTGATGGCCGCGGTTTCGATGGCCACGTCGCTGCCGCCGCCCATTGCGATCCCCACATCCGCCTGGGCCAGCGCCGGGGCATCGTTGATGCCGTCGCCGACCATCGCCACCTGACGGCCCTGACGTTGCAGGTTTTTAATGGCGTCCGCTTTGCCATCCGGCAGTACGCCCGCAATCACCTCATCAATACCGGCTTCTTTCGCGATGGCGTTGGCGGTGGTCGGGTTATCCCCGGTCAACATCACCAGACGATATCCCGCACGGTGCAGGCGCTGTAAGGCATCCACGCTGTCCTGGCGAAGCGGATCGCGCACGGCCAGCAGCGCGGCGGCTTTGCCATCCACCGCCAGCAGAACCGGGGTGGCGCCCTGTGACGCCTGCGCCTTCAGCTCACTGTCCAGCGCGGCGGTATCAATACCGTTTTCATTGAGCAATGTCTGGTTGCCCAGCAGCAGCGCGTGGCCTTCTGCTTCACCGCTCACGCCGAGCCCGCGCAGGGTGCGGAACTGATTCACCTGCGGCAGGGCAGACGCATTGGCTTTATCAAGAATGGCGCGCGCCAGCGGATGGCTGGAGCCTTGCTCCAGCGCGGCGGCAAGACGCAGCGCATCCTCTTCCGAAATGCCCACGGTGTGGACGGCGACCACCTGCGGTTTGCCTTCCGTCAGCGTGCCGGTTTTATCAAACACCAGTGTGTCCAGGGTGCTGGCCCGCTGCAGCGCGTCCGCATCCCGCACCAGCACGCCAAATTCGGCCGCGCGGCCTACGCCGGAGATGATCGACATTGGCGTCGCCAGACCAAGGGCGCAAGGGCAGGCGATGATCAGTACCGTGGTGGCGATCACCAGGGTATACACAATCTGCGGCGCCGGGCCGAAGAAGTACCAGATCGCCGCACTCAGAAGGGCAATGCCGACCACCACCGGCACAAAAATGGCCGAGATTTTATCAGCAAGCTGGCCAATTTCCGGCTTGCTGCTCTGCGCCTGGCGCACCATGCGGATAATACGCGACAGCGTCGTGTGGCTACCGACGGCACTGGCGGTGAATAGCACGCTGCCGTCCTGCACGACCGTACCGGCATGCACGGCGTCGCCGTCTGATTTCTGCTGAGGGATAGGCTCCCCGGTCAGCATCGCTTCATCCAGCCAGGCTTCACCCTGGGTTATCTTGCCGTCAACGGGAACCCGGTCGCCGGTGGTCAGGCGCAGCGTCATGCCGGGCTGAACCTCGGCCAGCGGAACGCTTTTTTCCCCTTCGTCCGTGACCACGCGGGCCGTCGGTGGGGTTAAATCAAGCAATCTTTCGAGCGCTTTCGAGGAGCGCTGGCGGGCGCGGGCTTCAAGCATATGGCCTAAGTTAATCAGGCCGATAATCATCGCGCTCGCTTCATAATAGAGATGCCGCGCTTCCATCGGGAACCACTGGGGCCAGACGTTCACGCTCATCGAATAGAGCCACGCCGCGCCGGTACCGAGGGCAACCAGGGTATCCATCGTCGCGGTACGATTTTTCAGGCTCTTCCAGGCGCTGGTATAGAAATGTCCGCCTGCGAACACCATCACCGCAAGGGTAATCAAACCAATCACCAGCCACAGCGTGCGGTTGTCGTCGGTGACCATCATGTTGTCGCCGAGCATGCCCCACACCATCACCGGAATACCGACCAGCAGGGCGACAATCGCCTGCCAGCGGAAGCGCTTCATGGTGGCGATAGCCGTTTCCTGCTGGCGCTCGCGGCGCTCGGCATCATCTTCGATGGCCTCCGCGCCGTAGCCCGCTTTCTCAACGGCCTGCACTAACTCTGCGGCGGAGGCGCTGCCCATTACCAGCGCAGTACGCTCCGCAAGATTGACCCGTGCCTGCGCGACACCCGGTACCGCCTGCAGGGCGTTTTGTACCCGGGAGACGCAGCTGGCGCAGCTCATGCCGTTGATCAGCAGCTGTTGGCTGTCATCAATATCATCCGCTGCCGGAAGCTCAGGAGTGGCCGCTGTCAGTGCTTCCGACGGGGATGATGACTCTGCCAGCGGTTTAGCCTTTGGGTGGCTTAACTCCGCCCCGTAACCGGCCTGCTTGATGGTATCGATCAGCGCATCCGCGCTGGCGCTGCCGGTCACAGCGGCATGATCGATAGTCACATCAGCGCTTTCCACATCAGGGCGCTGTTCCAGGCTTTCTTTAACGCGTTTGACGCAGTGGCCGCAGGAGAGACCGTCCAGCGTCAGGTCAATAGTGTGAGACATAACAAAACTCCCGTATAATATTTTGGTCAGTTGTTGACCGGAGTAACGCTTTTCACTAACTGTTATGAAGGTTAAACCTTCCATCAAGGGGAAGGTCAAGGGGGAAATGTGAATATCAGTGATGTGGCAAAAAAAACCGGCTTAACCAGCAAAGCGATTCGCTTTTATGAAGAGAAGGGGCTGGTGACGCCGCCGCTGCGCAGTGAAAACGGCTACCGTAGCTACACGCAGCTGCATCTGGATGAACTGACGCTGCTGCGCCAGGCCAGACAGGTCGGTTTTAATCTGGAAGAGTGCGGCGAGCTGGTTAACCTGTTCAACGATCCAAAGCGTCACAGCGCCGACGTGAAAAAACGCACGCTGGAAAAGGTGGCTGAAATTGAACGCCACATTGTCGAGCTACAGGCGATGCGCGAACAGCTGCTGCAGCTCGCGGCGTCCTGTCCGGGGGATGACAGCGCCGACTGCCCGATTATCGATAACCTTGCCGGCTGCTGCCATCGCAAAACCCATGCTTAGCAGGCTTTTACCCGCAGGGTAATGCCCTCCACCGCGATGACCTCCACCCGCGTGCCGGCGCTGAGGTCATCGTCGGCCACCACCGGCCACGAACTGTCACCTACCCGCATGTGCCCACGTCCGTTCACCAGGCCGCTGTCGAGGGTGAAACGCTTGCCGACAATCTGCTGCCCGCGCTGGTTAAGATGGGCGTCCACCGGTTTCTGCTCGTTAACCCGCCGGTTGAGCCAGCGCCACCACAGCCAGGCGGCCACCAGCGTCAGCACGGCAAACAGCGCGCCCTGCCACGCCCAGTCCAGGGGAAGGATCCAGACCAGAAGACCGGTAATGACGGCGGCTACACCGCTCCAGAGCAGGTAGCCGTTGCCGCCCAGCATCTCCGCCGCCAGCAATAAGCCGCCGAGGCTTAGCCAGAAGGCATGTGGATGTGCAACGATCAGCTCAATCATTTTTTACGCTCGTTTCCGCTGTCCTTGATCAGTTCGGCTATGCCCGCGATAGAGCCCATCAGGCTGCTGGCATCCAGCGGCATCATCACCACTTTGCTGTTGTTCGCCGACCCAATCTCTTTCAGCGCGTCGGTATATTTTTGCGCGACAAAGTAGTTCACGGCCTGAATATCACCGGCGGCAATCGCCTCGGACACCATCTGGGTCGCGCGGGCTTCCGCTTCGGCGGAACGCTCACGCGCTTCCGCCTGCAAGAACGCGGACTGACGATCACCTTCCGCTTTCAGGATCTGCGACTGTTTTTCCCCTTCCGCTTTGAGGATCTCCGCCTGGCGCACCCCTTCGGCTTCCAGAATATAGGCGCGCTTGGTTCGCTCGGCTTTCATCTGGGCGTTCATGGAGGCGATCAGCTCCGCCGGCGGGCGCACGTCGCGGATCTCGATGCGGGTAACTTTGATTCCCCACGGGTTCGTTGCCTCGTCGACAATGTGCAGCAGGCGGGTGTTAATGCTGTCGCGCTGGGAAAGCATCTCGTCCAGCTCCATCGAGCCGAGTACGGTACGGATGTTGGTCATCGTCAGGTTGACGATCGCCAGCTCCAGGTTGCTGACCTCATAGGCCGCTTTCGGCGCGTCAATCACCTGAATAAAGCAGACGGCGTCGATGGTGACGTTGGCGTTATCCTTGGAGATCACTTCCTGGGACGGAATGTCCAGAACCTGCTCCATCATGTTGATCTTGCGACCAATTCTGTCCATGAACGGAACAATCAGGCTTAAGCCTGGCTGGAGTGTATTGGTGTATCGGCCGAAACGCTCGACGGTCCACTGATAACCCTGAGGGACAATTTTGACGCCGGCGCCCACGATAACCAGCGCAACGAAAATAAGGACGGGAACAACGATAAGCATAAAAACCTCCTGTTTTGCATGCTGTGGCGAGTGAAAGTGTGTGTTTATTGCTCGTAAGTATAGGTAAAGTCAGAGATGAATCCATCACCCGCTTCAGCAATGGCTTTCGATAATCCCTGGTAGTAATTCTCCAGCCCCAGCGCTTCGATACGCTGGATCTGTTCGCGAATGGGGGCGCAGAACAGAACGGCATTCCCCGCTTCAACGCGTTTGTTATTCGGTGGAAGGTCGCCCGCGATGGCTTTAAACCAGGTTCTGATGCCCTGCTTTAAATTATGCGGCGCTTTTGCCAGGTTATCCATGCCCGTCAGGATCTGCAGAGTCGGGAACTCATCGGCCAGCACGGCGGTTTTCATGCGCGCAAAGAACTGGCTGAACAGCTCGAACGAGCCCAGATCGGTGACGCGGGGCTTGGTGGTTTTACCGTTTTTATTGCCGATTTTACCTGCCGCTGATGCCGCGGCCGGAACCGCGTTCACCTTTTCCAGCTCCAGTCCGAACAGCAAATTGCAGTGCGCGCGGCGCGCTTTCAGCGGGTAGGACATCAGGACGTCAATGAACTGTGTGGCTTTCACATCCGCAAGATTGTGGTTGATAAGCCACTGGGTGCGTGAAAATTCCGCCGGAGAGACGAACCAGTCCGGCACCTCATTGAAGCGTTTTGATTTGCCTTCACCGTCAAATTCAAGGAAGTGTGTTCCGTTGTCGAAGGCGAAATAGCAATTTTTGAAGCTGCCGATCGTGGTGTTCACGATGAGCGCCTTCTTAACAAAGTCCACCACCTCTGCACCTATCACAAAACGCGTGAGCTCCGACGATTTGATGACTTCCATTAATGTTTCTACATCAGGAACACCAGGCTTCAGGGAGGGAAACTCATAAAAGATATGTGCCATGTCGCATACTTCCTGTAGTGATGAAGGTGACAATTTGCAAACAAAAAGTTTAACACTTGCTTCAGCGTGAGGCTATTCGCGCTGTGCGGGCGAAAGGATTATGCTACAGGCGGTTATTACACGAAGCGGTCAACGGAAGCGCGATGAACGATAAAAGAAACGTATTACTGCTCAGGGATGTCGGATTTCGAGTCGGGGAAAACACGATCCTGCAGCACGTCGGGTTTAGCCTGTCGCCGGGCGAGTTTAAATTAATCACGGGTCCCTCAGGCTGTGGTAAAAGCACGCTGCTGAAGATTGTGGCGTCACTCCTCAGCCCGACGGAGGGCGCCATTCTGTTTGAAGGCGAGGATATCGCCTCGCTTTCTCCGGAAAGCTATCGCCAGCAGGTCTCGTACTGCGTGCAAACGCCCGTGCTTTTTGGCGATACGGTCTATGACAACCTGATTTTCCCGTGGCAAATCCGCAATAAAACGCCGGAGCCGGAAAAGTTTATCCAGGATCTGGCCCGCTTTGGCCTGGCGCAGGAGACGCTGAGCAAATCCATCAACGCGCTGTCGGGCGGCGAAAAGCAGCGGGTCTCGCTGATCCGCAACCTGCAGTTTTTACCGAAGGTGTTGTTGCTGGACGAAATCACCAGCGCGCTCGATGACGTCAACAAGCGCAACGTTAACGAGATTATTCATCGTTACGCCCGGGAGCAGAACATTGCCGTGCTGTGGGTGACGCACGACGCTAACGAAATAACCCATGCGGATGACGTTATTACGCTCCAGCCGCACGGCGGGAAAATGCAGGAGGCAAACCGTGGGTGAACACAACATTACCAACGAATCGCTGGCCTTTTCGATGGTGCTGGTGCTGATTGCGATTGTGGTCAGCTACCGCGAAAAGCTGGGGCTGGAAAAAGATATCGTATGGAGTATCTGTCGCGCGGTGATTCAGCTCATCATCGTCGGCTATGTGCTGAAGTATATCTTCAACGTTAACCACGCGGTGCTGACGCTGCTGATGGTGCTCTTTATCTGCTTTAACGCGGCGTGGAATGCGCAAAAGCGCAGTAAATACATCGATAAGGCGTTTGTTTCATCGTTTATCGCGATTACCACCGGAACGGCGCTCACGCTGGCGGTGCTGGTACTTTCCGGCTCGATTGAGTTTACGCCGATGCAGGTTATCCCTATCTCGGGGATGATTGCGGGGAACGCGATGGTGGCCGTTGGGCTCTGTTATAACAATCTCGGCCAGCGTTTCAGCAGCGAACAGCAGCAGCTGCAGGAGAAACTAAGCCTGGGGGCAACGCCAAAAGTGGCCTCGGCGCGGCTGATTCGCGAGAGCATTCGCTCATCGCTGATCCCTACGGTAGATTCCGCCAAAACGGTGGGGCTGGTGAGCCTGCCGGGCATGATGTCGGGGCTGATTTTTGCCGGTATCGATCCGGTAAAAGCGATTAAGTACCAGATCATGGTGACGTTTATGCTGCTTTCCACGGCAAGCCTGTCCACCATCATTGCCTGCTACCTGACCTATCGGAAGTTCTACAACGCGCGTCACCAGCTGGTGGTGACGCAGTTGAAAAAGGTGCGGTGATTGTGCCGGGCGGCACTGCGTTTGCCCGGCCTACGATTCGTGCTTTTGTAGGCCCGGTAAGGCGAAGCCGTCACCGGGCAAAGTGCATCAATACAACAACGCGTAAAGCTGACGGCGATATTTCGACGCCAGCGCGTCTCCGGTGCCCAGTGCGGCCAGGATCTCCTGGAACATCTTGCGCGCCTGACCGTCTGCGGCGGCTAAATCTTTTTGCAGATGGCTGAAGAGCAGCTCAAGCGCCTCTTCGTTACGCCCAACCTGATGCAGCTGCAGCGCCAGCTGGCTTGCCAGCGCGGCGTCCGCCGGGTTGTCGGCAACCTGCTGCTGCAGCTGCTGAATTTCCGGGGTATCCGCCGCCTGCTTAAGCAGCTCAATTTGTGCAACCAGCCCCTGGTAGCGGGTGTCCTGATCCTGCAGCGGAACCGTCTTGAGTACGGCTTCTGCGTCTTCTGAGCGGTGCAGGGCGATCTGCGTTTCCGCCAGCAGCAGGCCAATCTGACTGTTCTGTTTTGACAGCTGCCACGCCTCTTTGAGCAGCGGCAGCGCCTCGTCGTATTTGCCTTCCTGCATCAGCGCCATGCCTTCCTGCGCTTTCAGCTCTTCTTCGCGCGGCAGCACCTTATCCAGCAGGGCGCGGATAGCGTCTTCCGGCTGTGGCCCCTGGAAGCCATCAACAGGCTGGCCGTTCTGGAACAGATAGACGGTAGGAATGGCGCGCAGACCAAACTGAGACGCGACCATCGGCTCGGCGTCACAATCCAGCTTCGCGAGAATGAACTGACCGTTGTACTGGGCGGCAAGGCTTTCCAGCACCGGCGTCAGTTGCAGACAGTGTTGGCTACGTTCAGACCAGAAGTAGAACAGGACCGGTTTGGTCATCGACTGTTCAAGCGTCTGTTGCAGGTTAGCTTCTGTGATATTGACGATATTCTGTACGGACATGCGGCTTTCTCTTTTGTCGGTTTGTTCTTTACATGGGGATGCGCGTCGGCGCTTCAACTCAACCGTGTAAAATTTTGTCCATTATCCGGCCCGGCAGCAGGCGTTTTAACCAGCCGACGGCATGGGTGACCAGCGTCACCGGATAGCGCATTTTGGGATGTTCACTCTCAAAAGCATGACGCACTTTGGCTACCACCGCCTCTGGCCCGAGGGTAAAACGTGCGGCGATGCCGGGGTTCTCGACCGGTTTATCCGCCTGCGTCTGGTTAACGTTTTCGGTAAAGCGGGTGCGGATCGGGCCGGGTTCAATCAGGCTGACCTTAATGCCGCTGTGGCGTAACTCCATACGCAGGGCGTCGGACCAGGCCTCCAGCGCATATTTGCTGGCGGCGTAGGCGCCGCGGCCCGGGGTGGAAATCAGCCCCATCACCGACGACGTCATCACGATGCGCCCTTCACCGTGCGGCAGCATCGCGGGGAGCAGACGCATGGTGAGCTGATGCACGCCGAAGAAGTTGGTCGAAAACTGCTTCTCCAGCGTTTCGCGGGAGAGGGTGTCCAGCGGGCCATACACGCCGTAGCCGGCATTATTAAACAGGCCGTACAGACGATTACCGGTCAGTGCGATCACCTCGTCCGCGGCGCGCTCAACGCTCTCCGGCGAGTCCATATCCAGCAGCACGCCGGTAAAGCCCAGACCGTTCATGCGTTCGACATCGTCGGGTTTGCGGCAGGCCGCCAGAACCCGAAACCCCTGGCGCTTCAATTCGAGCGCGCTTTCCAGGCCGATTCCGCTGGAACATCCTGTAATTAAGACCGATTTTTGCATAACTTTACCTGTCAGGATCTCCGCTTAATCAGGAGTCATGTTTAACTAAAGGAGCCAGCCGCGTTGCCATCCAGTCGGCAATAAACGGCTGCGCATCGCGATTGGGGTGGATCCCGTCGTCTTGCATCCACTGGGGTTTGAGATAGACCTCTTCCATGAAAAATGGCAGCAGCGGAATATCAAACTCTTTGGCAAGCTTGGGGTAGATCGCGCTAAAGGCCTCATTATACCGACGACCGTAGTTGGCGGGCAGGCGAATTTGCATCAGCAGCGGCTGGGCGTTTGCCGCCCTGATGTCCTGCAAAATGGTGCGCAGCGTATTCTCCGTTTGCTGAGGCTGGAAACCGCGCAGGCCATCATTACCGCCAAGCTCAACCAGCACCCACCGTGGCTGATGCTGTTTGAGCAGCGCAGGCAGGCGCGACAGCCCCTGCTGCGAGGTGTCGCCGCTAATGCTGGCGTTGATTACAGCCGTTTTGCTCTGCCATTTGTCATTAAGCAGGGCGGGCCAGGCCGCGCTGGCCGCCATACGATAGCCTGCGCTCAGGCTGTCGCCGAGAACCAGTAACGTGTCCGCTGCCGCCGCGCGGAAAGTCATCAGAATCAAAAACAGGAAGGGCAAATGCCAGCGGAAAACAGTGTTGAAGTTCATCATCTTAAGAAGTCCGTCGGTCAGGGGGAGCACGAGCTTTCCATCCTTACCGGAGTTGAACTCGTTGTCAAACGCGCTGAAACCATTGCGCTGATTGGCGAATCCGGTTCCGGTAAGTCCACGCTGCTGGCGATTTTAGCCGGTCTGGACGACGGCAGCAGCGGTGAGGTCCACCTTGTCGGGCAGCCGCTGCATCAGCTTGATGAAGAGGCGCGGGCCGCGCTGCGCGCGCGTCACGTTGGTTTTGTCTTTCAGTCCTTTATGCTGATCCCGACCCTGAACGCGCTGGAAAACGTCGAGCTCCCGGCGCTGCTGCGCGGTGAAAACAGCCGTGAAAGCCGCGCTCACGCGAAGGCGCTGCTGGAACAGCTCGGTCTGGGGAAACGTCTCGACCATCTTCCCGCCCAGCTTTCCGGCGGTGAGCAGCAGCGCGTGGCGCTGGCCCGCGCGTTTAACGGCCGCCCTGAGGTGCTGTTTGCCGATGAGCCTACCGGCAACCTTGACCGTAAAACCGGAGACCGGATTGCCGACCTGCTGTTTTCGCTCAACCGCGAGCACGGCACTACGCTTATCCTCGTGACCCACGATCCGCAGCTCGCCGCGCGCTGCGACCGTCGCCTGCGGCTGGTGAACGGCGTTCTGCAGGAGGAAGCATGATTACCCGCTGGTTCTGGCGCGAGTGGCGCTCGCCCTCGCTGCTGATTGTCTGGCTGGCGCTCAGCCTGGCGGTGGCCTGCGTGCTGGCGCTCGGCAGCGTCAGCGACCGCATGGAAAAAGGGCTCAGCCAGCAGAGCCGGGAGTTTATGGCGGGGGACAGGGCGCTGGAAAGCTCCCGCCCCGTGCCGCCGGGCTGGATTGACGCAGCGCGTAAAGAAGGGCTGAAGGTGGGGGAGCAGCTCACCTTCCAGACCATGACCTTCGCGGGCGACACGCCGCAGCTGGCGAGCGTCAAGGCCGTCGATAATATCTACCCGATGTACGGTGACTTGCAGACCCGCCCGCCGGGATTAAAGCCGACGCCCGGTACGGTGCTGCTGGCATCGCGTCTGATGGCGCTGCTGAACCTGAAACCCGGCGACAGTATCGACGTCGGTGACGCTACCCTCAGGATTGCCGGGGAAGTGGTGCAGGAGCCCGACGGCGGATTTAACCCGTTCCAGCTTGCGCCGCGTCTGCTGATGAACACCGCGGATGTCGCGGCCACCCATGCGGTACAGCCGGGCAGCCGCGTTACCTGGCGTTATAAATTTGGCGGCACGCCCGCCCAGCTTGACGCGTATGAAAAATGGCTTCTGCCGCAGCTCAAACCGGAACATCGCTGGTACGGGCTGGAGCAGGACGAGGGGGCGCTCGGTAAATCTCTGGAGCGCTCTCAGCAGTTCCTGCTGCTGTCGGCCCTGTTGACCCTGCTGCTGGCGGTGGCGGCGGTGGCCGTGGCGATGGGGCACTACTGCCGCAGCCGCTACGACCTGGTGGCGATCCTCAAAACCCTCGGGGCGGGCCGGGCGCAGCTGCGCAAGCTGATCGTCGGCCAGTGGCTGATGCTGCTGGTCCTGTCGGCGCTGACCGGCGGAATAATGGGGCTGCTGTTTGAAAAACTGCTGATGGTGATGCTAAAACCGGTGCTCCCGGCCGCATTGCCGCCGGCCAGCCTCTGGCCGTGGCTATGGGCGATGGGCACGATGACGGTGATCTCGGTGCTGGTGGGGCTCCGGCCTTACCGCCTGCTGCTCGCCACGCAGCCGCTGCGCGTGCTTCGCAACGATGTGGTGGCGAACGTCTGGCCGCTGAAGTTCTACCTTCCGGTGATTATTGCGGTGGCGGTGGGGCTGCTGGCGTGGCTGATGGGCGGCAGCACGCTGCTGTGGGCGGTGCTGGCCGGGGCGGTTGTGCTGGCGCTGCTGTGCGGCGTGCTGGGCTGGATACTGCTTAACCTCCTGAAAAGGGTGACGGTAAAATCCCTGCCCGTGCGCCTGGCGGTCAACCGTCTGCTGCACCAGCCCTGGTCTACGCTCAGCCAGCTGTCGGCGTTCTCGCTGTCGTTTATGCTGCTGGCGCTGCTGCTGGTGCTGCGCGGCGATCTGCTCGATCGCTGGCAGCAGCAGCTTCCGCCGGAAAGCCCGAACTATTTCCTGATCAATATCGCCCCTGAGCAGGTTACGCCGCTGAAGGGCTTCCTGGCGGAGCATCACATCATCCCTGAGTCGTTCTATCCCATCGTTCGCGCGCGTCTGACGCAGATCAACGGGCAGCCAACGGAGGGGAACAAGGACGAGTCGCTTAACCGTGAGCTGAACCTCACCTGGCAGGAGAAACGCCCTGACCACAACCCGATAACCGCCGGCACCTGGCCGCCGAAAGCGGGAGAAGTGTCGATGGAGGAGGGGCTGGCGACGCGCCTGAACGTGAAGCTGGGAGACAGCGTCACCTTCACAGGGGATACCCAGGATTTCACCGCGAAAGTGACCAGCCTGCGTAAAGTGGACTGGGAAAGCCTGCGGCCCAACTTCTTCTTTATCTTCCCGCCGGGGGCGCTGGACGGGCAGCCCCAGAGCTGGCTGACCAGCTTCCGCTGGGAAAATGGCAACGGCATGCTGACCCAGCTTAACCGGGAGTTTCCGACGGTCAGCCTGCTGGATATTGGGGCGATCCTGAAGCAGGTGGGGCAGGTGCTGGAGCAGGTGAGCCGCGCGCTGGAGGTGATGGTGGTGCTGGTGACGATCTGCGGCGTGCTGTTGCTGCTGGCCCAGGTGCAGGTGGGCATGCGCCAGCGCCATCAGGAGCTGGTGGTATACCGCACGCTGGGGGCCGGTAAGCGGCTGCTGCGAATGACGCTCTGGAGCGAGTTTGCGCTGCTGGGGCTGGTGGCCGGTCTGGTGGCCGCCATTGGCGCAGAGACGGCGCTGGCGGTGCTGCAGACAAAGGTCTTCGACTTCCCGTGGGAGCCTGACTGGCGTCTTTGGTTGATCCTGCCTCTGTGCGGCGCTGCGCTACTTTCTCTCTGCGGAGGCTGGCTTGGCACGCGGCTGTTAAAGGGCAAAGCCCTGTTCCGTCAGTTTGCGAGTTGATTTAGTATGGTGATAATTACGCACCGGATTTTTATGCCGGTGCGTAGTGTTTAAATAGCACAAAGTGATAATACCCACTCATTTAGTAGCACAAAACATTAAAAACCCAACCACACAGCCCGATTATTTCCAGTTAATATTCACCCGCTAAATATTTAGCAGCGTGTCTATTAAGGAAAAATAATGACTATAAAAAAATCAGCGCTGGCGGCAACGATCGGCGCGGCAGTGGCATTAACGACCTTCGCTTCTCAGGCGGAAATCACCGTTCTTAAGCAGGATCCTCAGGCGGGTAATCCGCTGAGCCGCCTGAACTTCACCGTTGGCGGCAGTATTCGTCCTCAGTTCCAGAACATGACCGGCGACGACGGTAAAAACAGCTACAAGCGTAACGGCTTTGACGGCGGCACCCGTTTCCGTTTCGCTGCAGATTACTACCTGTTTGATGACATCAGCTGGATCAGCTACTACGAGCTGGGTGTGAACATTCCTGCGCAGTTTAACTGGGATCACCACTACGCCGAAGGCGCACACGACACCACGCGTCGTATGCTCTACACCGGTCTGAAGAGCGACACCTGGGGTACGCTGACCTTCGGTCAACAGAACAGCGTTTACTATGATGTGGTGGGCGCGAAAACCGATATCTGGGACTACGACATGATCGCTCAGGCGCCAGGTAACGGGATCAACGGCGACTACGACGGTTCTTACCGTTCACGCCAGATGCTGAAATATAAGAAAACCGTGGGCGATGCTGATATTTATGCATCCTACCTGTTTGAAGACAGTGAATACCTGCCGGGCAACGGCCTGCGCTACAAGCGTAAAGGCGGCGGTTCACTGGGCCTGGATTACCACCTGACTACCGACCTGACCTGGGGCGCCGCGTGGAACTACACCCGCGCCGACATGCGTAACCCGGACAACGGCGACAGCAAAACCTACGACCAGAACATTCTCGGTACCGCGCTGAGCTGGACCCCGGACAACTGGACCTTCTCCGCAGGCGGCGGCTGGTACCAGAACTTCCTGACCACCAAAAAAGTGTCTGTTAACGATTACTTTGCGGGCGACGCGTGGGGTATTGAGTACTTCGCAGGTTATAAATTCCCAATCGGTCAGTACGCGGTTAAATCCATCCAGCCTTACTTCATGGGTGACCGCATTGAGTACGTGAACGGCCGTAACTACCAGCGCATCGACAACGGCGTGGGTATCAGCTTCCAGCTGGATTACGGTTTCCGCGTGGATTACGAACACGTGTTCACTTCCAGCACCGACAACCTGGGCGACATGAACCTGGTGCGTCTGCGTTACGACTTCTAAGCCGTCTGTTCCCCGGTGGCGCTGCGCTTACCGGGGCTACAACAGTACGCGTAGGCCGGGTAAGGCGTAGCCGCCACCCGGCTTTATTTTTCAGCGATCAAGCCACTCAGCAATTTCTTCGTACGTCCCGCGATAGACAATCTTCTCCGCTTTTTTCTCCAGCTGATAGCCGTACATCGGGTCGTAATAGTCGTTCAGGAGCGGTACAAGCCAGCTGAAGTGCGCGTCCGTGCGGCCAGATCGTTGCTGTTCCAAAAGCGCGGAATCTAACAGCGCGGTAAATTCCGCAAAGCGCTGCAGCCCCAGGCGGCGACGAATGGCGAACAGGCCGTGATGCAGGTACTCGCTGTATTCTTTCCAGCCTGCTTCCTCGCCGTAGGCAGCAGAAAAATCCGCCCACATATGGTCGAAATACTCTTCGCGCAGGCGCTCAAGACGGATCTCAAACGGATCCTCTACCACCACGATAGGGGCTTCAACCATGCGGTCGCGCAGGCAGGCTGGCAGGTGGTTGGAGCCAATCATCCGACCTTCATCTTCCAGCACCCAGCGCGCGGAATCTTTTTTCAATAGCTCAACCGCAAGGTGATTTTCAAAGCTGGCCTGGGAAAGCTGCGGCGTCAGCGTGCGACCAAACGATGAACCGCGATGGTGCGCCAGTCCTTCCAGATCGATACCCTGTGCATGCTGCTTCACCAGCAGGGTTTTACCGTTCCCGGTACAGCCGCCAATAAGCACCATCGGCTTTTGCGACTGCTCAATGGTCACCTGAATTGCCGTCTGGCGCAGGGCCTTATAGCCACCGCGGATTAGCGGGTAGTCGATACCCGCCTCTTTCAGCCAGGCCTGCGAGATATGCGAGCGCTGGCCGCCGCGCGCGCAGCAGAGAAAGCCCTCAGGATGGGCAAGGCTGGCCTCGCGCCAGGCGTTGATGCGGGCCTCACGCGTGTCGCCGCTCACCAGGCGATGGCCGAGCGCCAGCGCGGCGTCCGGTCCCTGACGTTTATAACAGGTGCCGACGGCGGCGCGCTCGTCATCATTCATTAAAGGCAGGTTGACTGCCGCTGGCATCGCGCCCTGGGCAAATTCGATCGGCGCGCGAACGTCGATTAAAGGGGTATCGGACGCGAGGATCGCGCGATAGTCCGTTCCATCGTTCATGGTTATTCCAGAAGAAAGCTAAGCAGCAATGGGCGGGAATTGTACGCCGGGGAAAGAGGAGGTCAACTCCCCGGCGGAGGGATAACTATTTAAGCTTTGACTGTGCCCAGACAATACCGCTCGCGTATTCCGGCGGCAGGAGCGGGATCATGGCTTCCAGCGTGGCGCTCAGACGGCCCGTGTCGCTGTCGTTGAGGTTCAGGTGGCCAACCTTACGACCCGGACGAACCTCTTTGTCATACCAGTGCAGATGCACCAGCGGCAGCTTCAGCCAGTCGTAGTTCAGATCGGTTCCGATCAGGTTGATCATCACCGACGGGCTGTTCACCACCGGCTGCGGCAGCGGCAGGTCGGTAATTGCGCGCAGGTGCAGCTCGAACTGGCTGATGGAGGCGCCGTTTTGCGTCCAGTGGCCGCTGTTATGCACGCGCGGTGCCAGCTCGTTGATCAGCAGACCAGACGGGGTGATAAAGCACTCCATCGCCATCACACCCACGTACCCGAGCTCGTGCATGATGGCAGAGAGCATCTCTTCCGCCTGCGCCTGGTGGTCAGCATTGGCCTGCGGGAAGGCCACGCTGGTGCGCAGAATGCCGTCCTGATGGAGGTTATGCGTCAGCGGATAAAACACGGTGTGCCCGTCATGTCCACGCGCGCCAACCAGCGACACTTCACCGCTAAAGTTAATGCCCTGCTCAACAATGCACTCGCCGTAGCAATCATCCGGCAGCTCGGCGGTGTCGCCTGCGCGCAGGCGCCACTGGCCGCGGCCGTCGTAGCCACCCACGCGGCGCTTCACGATCGCCAGCTCGCCCAGCATGGCGAAGACGTCGTTCCACTCGTTTTTATCAGACAGGAGTTGCCACGGTGCGGTTGCGAGGCCCAGCTTGTCGAAAAGCTGCTTTTGCGTCAGACGGTCGGCAATGATCGGGAACACGTCGCGGTTAACGAAGGCGTTATGACGCGCCAGCTCGCGGGTCAGGGCGGTCTCCGGCCAGCGTTCGATCTCAGCGGTAATGACGCTCTGGTGGAACGGTACCGCTTCCGGCTCGGCGTCCAGGCCGACGGGCCAGACGGAAATCGCCAGCGGTTCGCCAGCCTGACGCAGCATGCGGCCTAGCTGGCCGTTACCGAGAACGCAAACCTGCTTCATGCGGCACCCCGCGGGTCTGGATTGTCCAGCACCTCGTCGGTCTGGGCTTTACGCCACGCCGCCAGACGCTGATGTAAGTCTTTATCGTGCGTCGCCAGGATCTGCGCGGCCAGCAGGGCGGCATTGGCGGCACCCGCTTTACCAATCGCCAGCGTGCCGACGGGAATGCCACGCGGCATCTGGACGATGGAGTAGAGGCTATCCACACCGCTTAACGCGGCGCTTTGTACCGGGACGCCCAGCACCGGCACCAGGGTTTTGGCGGCAATCATGCCCGGCAGATGTGCTGCGCCGCCCGCACCGGCAATGATCACCTCATAACCGTTCTCTTCGGCGCTTTCGGCGAAGCTGAACAGTTTGTCCGGTGTACGGTGCGCGGAGACCACTTCAACGTGGTGCGGAACATTCAGGATGTCAAAGATTTCGGCGGCGAACTGCATGGTAGCCCAGTCGCTTTTGGACCCCATCACGATGGCGACACGCGCCGGATTATTGCGGGAAGACATGCGTCTTAAAACTCCTGTGGTGCGAAACACACTGCTTTCGAGGGCACAGAGAATAGCATGTTATACGGGCAAGGAAAACGGTTGCGCGGTTAAATCTTGAGCCGTTGTTGCCATCAATTCATAACAAAACAGACCGCATTCTGGCGGTCTGTTTTTGTCGAAGGGCAATCATTATTTCGTCAGTTCTGCGGTCATATAGACGCGGTTGTCGACCTTCGCGCTGGTGATTTTGTAAGACGCGCCCTGTTCAGCAGCCTGTGCAGCGATTTTCGCTTCTGCGCGGTCAAGGGTAGAGGCGGTTGCACTCACGCTCTGCGCGAAAGAACCGAAAGAAACCAGGGAGAGAGCTGCAACTGCAACGAAAGTTTTGATGGATTTCATGGTCGTATTCCTTAAGTGTTTTGTCTGGGGTAGGGCGTGTTGCCCTGATGTGATAAATAATAGGCCGACCACGGGCTGATTAAAATCGAAACAATTTGCCGTTATTATTCAAAAAAATAGAATGATATGAAGAGGGGTTAAAACGGAAACGCGATCAGCTCCACACCCTCAGGCGTGATTTTGACCATAGAGCCTTCGGTGTGCCAGGCACCTAATACCACGCGATGGGCTGGTTCGTCGTTGGCGATAAGTGAATGCACATCAGGACGATGGGTATGACCGTGGATGAGCCACTGAACGTCATGCTTTTCCATCACCCGCACGACCGCCTGTGGATTAACGTCCATGATGGTCATGGATTTGCTGCTGTTGGCGGCTTTACTGCCTGCGCGCATTCTGGCGGCGATGCGGTTGCGGATAAAGAGCGGCAGGGCAAGGAACACCTTCTGGATCCACGGGGTGTGGACTTTGGCGCGAAACGCCAGGTAGCCGGTATCGTCGGTGCAGAGCGTGTCGCCGTGCATGATCAGCACCTTGCGGCCGTAGAGGTTGAGCACCTGTTCTTCCGGCAGCAGCGTCATGCCGCTTTCACGGGCGTAGCGCTTGCCGATCAGGAAATCACGGTTGCCGTGAATGAAGTAGCAGGGGACGCCGGAATCCACCAGCGCGTGAATGGCGGCGGCCATTTCACGGTGCAGCGGGTTAGGATCATCGTCGCCAATCCAGGCTTCAAAGAGGTCGCCCAGGATGTACAGCGCATCGGCGCTTTTCGCTTCACCGCGTAAAAAACGCAGAAAACCGGCGGTTATCGCCGGTTCTTCTGTTTGCAGATGAAGATCCGCAATAAAGAGTGTCGCCACCAATTACTCGCTGACGGTCACGCTTGTAATCACAACGTCTTCTTTTGGAACGTCCTGGTGCATACCGCTGCGGCCAGTAGAGACGGCTTTGATCTTGTCAACCACGTCCATACCTTCAACCACTTCTGCGAATACGCAGTAGCCCCAACCCTGCAGGCTTTCGCCGGAGAAGTTCAGGAAGTCGTTGTCCGCCACGTTAATGAAGAACTGTGCAGTAGCAGAGTGAGGCGCCTGAGTACGTGCCATCGCCAGCGTGCCACGGGTGTTTTTCAGGCCGTTGTTCGCTTCGTTCTTGATCGGCTCTTTAGTGGCTTTCTGGTTCATGCCAGGTTCGAAACCGCCGCCCTGGATCATAAAACCATTGATCACGCGGTGGAAAATGGTGTTGTTGTAGAAACCTTCGCGGCAGTAGTCCAGGAAGTTTTTAACTGTTTCAGGCGCTTTGTCATCAAAGGTTTTGATTACGATATCGCCATGATTAGTGTGGAAAGTAACCATTTTTGCATCCTGTTCCGTTATTGTGGTACGTCGACCCGCCTTCGGGTCATCTATAGGGGCTTGTTATAGCATAACCACAGGATGCGATCACCTTGCATTGTGTGCTGCTTCGGGTTTGAATTAAGGGTAGAATAGCCGGTTTTCAACCACACACGTGTTTACATGGAATCTTCGATGTTAAAAATCTTTAATACAATGACGCGCCAAAAAGAGGAATTTAAACCTATCCATGCCGGGGAAGTCGGCATGTACGTGTGTGGTATTACGGTTTACGATCTCTGTCACATTGGCCATGGCCGTACCTTTGTCGCCTTCGACGTGGTGTCACGCTACCTGCGTTTTCTGGGGTACAACCTGAAATACGTGCGCAACATCACCGACATCGACGATAAGATCATCAAGCGCGCGAATGAAAATGGCGAAAGCTTTGTCGCGCTGGTGGATCGCATGATCGCTGAGATGCACAAAGACTTCGACGCCCTGAATATTCTGCGTCCGGACAGCGAGCCGCGCGCGACCCACCATATTCACGAAATCATCGAGATCACCGAAAAGCTGATCGCCCGCGGTCATGCATATGTTGCCGACAACGGCGATGTGATGTTCTCCGTGCCGACGGACCCAACCTACGGTGCGCTTTCCCGTCAGGATCTGGATCAGCTCCAGGCCGGCGCCCGCGTTGACGTGGTTGACGTGAAGCGTAACCCGATGGACTTCGTGCTGTGGAAGATGTCCAAAGAGGGTGAGCCAAGCTGGCCATCCCCGTGGGGCGAAGGCCGTCCGGGCTGGCACATTGAATGTTCTGCGATGAACTGCAAGCAGCTGGGCAAACACTTCGACATTCACGGCGGCGGCTCAGACCTGATGTTCCCGCACCACGAAAACGAAATCGCGCAGTCCACCTGCGCCCACGGCGGCGAGTACGTGAATTACTGGATGCACTCCGGGATGGTAATGGTTGACCGCGAGAAGATGTCGAAATCGCTGGGTAACTTCTTTACCGTGCGCGATGTGTTGAAATACTACGACGCGGAAACCGTGCGCTACTTCCTGATGTCCGGCCACTATCGCAGCCAGCTGAACTACAGCGAAGAGAACCTGAAACAGGCGCGCTCGGCGCTGGAGCGTCTCTACACCGCGCTGCGCGGTACCGACAGGTCTGTTCCGGCGGCAGGCGGCGAAGCGTTCGAAGCGCGCTTTATTGAGGTGATGAACGACGACTTCAACACCCCGGAAGCCTACTCCGTACTGTTCGACATGGCGCGCGAAGTGAACCGCCTGAAGTCAGAAGATATGGCCGCGGCGAATGCGCTGGCGTCCCATCTGCGTAAGCTCTCTGCCGTGCTTGGCCTGCTGGAGCAGGAGCCGGACGCGTTCCTGCAGAGCGGTGCGCAGGCGGACGACGGTGAAGTGGCGGAAATTGAAGCGTTGATCAAGGCGCGTCTGGAAGCGCGTCAGGCGAAGGACTGGGCTGCGGCAGATGCGGCGCGTAACCGTCTGACCGAGATGGGCATCATCCTGGAAGACGGCCCGCAGGGCACCACCTGGCGCCGTAAGTAAGTCTGTAACGCCCGGTGGCGCTCACGCTTGCCGGGCCTACAGGCAAAAGTAGGCCGGGTAAGGCGCAGCCGCCACCCGGCTTTTTTTACCTTCTTTTCCACCACAACATTCCCATCAGCACGACCCCCGGCAGCCACACCCACAGCAGTTCTGAAATAATCACCTGATGCCCGTACGGCGTGGTATAGCGTGAGAGCGCAAACGGCGCGACCTTAATCACCTGCCACGGCGCAAAGAAGCGTTCATCAGACCACGGCCACAGCCAGCCGACGCCTTTCCCGCCTGTGGTAATCGAATCCAGCAGGCTGTGCGACAGCAGTGACACGGTTAAAAACAGCCAGCACCGCGTCAGGCTGGCCCTGAACCATCGTCGTCCAGTCAGTATGCAAATTATCGGCACCACGAAGGCAAACAGCAGGGAGTGGGTAAAGCCGCGATGGCCGAAAACGTTGCCATACGCGACGCCGAACTTAAACGCCAGCACGTCGGCGTCCGGCAGCATGGCGAGAACAATCCCGGCAAACAGCAGACGGGGTGGGATAACTTTTGTCCCCAGGCCTAAGCCCAGGCAAAGCGGAACAGCAGCGTGTGTAATGACGGTAGGCATTGTGATTATCCATGGCAAATCATGGAAATATAGCAGTCATTCCGCGCTAAAAAACCTGTGCGAAATTCTGATTTTACGCCGACTCGCGTGCGATAAGCTGCCCGGAAAGCGTAATGCGCTGGGTTTGCAGTGCCGGCTCCTTCAGCGTGCGAATAATCAGCCCGGCCGCCTGACGCCCCGTCTCTTCGCTGGCGGACGAAACGTAGGTAAACGAGGGTGAGGTGAGGTTAACGTGGAGCATATCTTCGAAACCGACCAGGGCGACCTGCTGCGTCAGAAACACATCTTTACCCACCGTACGCCCGACCTGATGAATACCGGAGATGGAGCCGATCATGGCATCCGGCGAGTGGCAGAGCAGGGCGGTGATGGTATTGTTTTTTTCCAGCAGCTGGCGGGTCGCGAAACCCGCTGCCAGCGTGTCATCGCTGCAGGCCGGAGAGTATTCATCGCGCCAGACCAGCCCGTTTTGCGCCATCGCGCTGCGAAAACCGAGCAGGCGCTGTTCGCGGATAAGGCAGCCTTCGCGTCCGCCAATGTAGGCGATATTACGATGACCGCGCTCGATAAGATAACGCACCGCCAGACTGGCCGCCTGTCGGTTATCGCGCATCACCAGATTGCATTTTTCATCCAGCAGCGACTGCGAGACCACCACCAGCGGCAGCGGGCAGTGGCGAATCTTTTCCGGGAGGGTGGCGGTGCGGGTATCCGAGGCCAGATAGATCACCCCTGCAACGCCCTGCTGCTTAAACGACAGCAGGCAGCTCTCAAGATGGTCATGGTCGTTCTGGGGCTGACCGAGAAAAACCATATACCCCTGTTTTTCAAGATCCTGAACGATGCTCGCCATCACCTTGATGGAGAAACTGTCGCTAAAGTCACGGAGGATCAGGCCAATCAGGTTGGAGGTATTGGCGCGAAGGTTGGCAGCGGCAACGTTATGAACATAGCCCAGGGTATTGATGGCAGCGTTGACCTTCTCGATCGTTGCCTCTGAGATTTTCCCTTTCTGGCGCAGCACCAGCGAGACGGTGGAAACCGACACGCCCGCGTGCTTCGCGACATCAATAATGCTGACTTTCTTCAAAACCGCTCCCTGAAATTTACCGATTATCAGCCAGATAAAACACGTCTCCCAGCGTACAGGAGACGTGTCGTTCAGGCATCTTATTATTTGCCGATCATGGTGGACATGGTCTGGGCGATAAACTGTGCTCTGGCACCGAAAATCACCTGAATACCGTTGTCGCCGACAAACACTACGCCGCGCGCGCCGAGTCCGTTCAGGCCGTCTTTATCCACCGCCTCGCTTTTTGTCACTTCCAGGCGAAGACGAGTGATACAGGCGCCGACGGAGTCGATGTTATGCGCGCCACCCAGCAGGGTGATGATCTCGGTCGCGAGCTCGGAATCCGATTTCTCATCCGCGTTGGCGGTTACTTCGGTGCGGCCCGGCGTTTTCACGTCGAAACGACGGATCACAAAGCGGAACGTGAAGTAATAAATCAGGCCCATTGGAATGCCGATGATAATGGCGCTCAGGAAGTGGGTCTGGTAGCCGTTAAACGACGGCAGGATCCCGAATGACAGATAGTCGATAAAGCCTGCAGAGAACGACTTGGCGATATGCGCATGCAGCAGGTACATGGTCATGTAGGCCAGGCCCGCCATGATGGCGTTAAAGACGTACAGAATCGGTGCCACGAAGATAAAGGTAAACTCAACCGGTTCGGTGATCCCCGTCAGGAAGCAGGTGAGCGCCGCAGAGAACAGAATACCGGCCGCGATTTTTTTATTCTTCGTATGGGCTTCGTGATACATCGCCAGGCACGCCGCAGGCAGCGCGAACAGCATCAGCGGGAATTCACCCTGCATGAACTTGCCGGCGTTCTGGTAGGTGTCGCTGCTGAAGGATTTCACCCCTTCTTCCAGCATCTTGAACCAGATGGTCTGGTCGCCGTGGATCACCTGGCCTGCCTGGGTGGTGTAATCCCCAAACGAATACCAGAACGACGGATACCAGATATGGTGCAGACCGAGCGGGATCAGGGCGCGTTCCACCAGACCGAAGATAAAGGTCGAGGCCGCCTGATTATCGCCGTTAACGACCACGGAGAGGGCGTCGATACCGGCCTGGATATGCTGCCAGACATACGGCAGCAGCAGCCCCATCAGGAACGAGAGGAACGCCGTTGCAATCGCCACGAAGCGCTTGCCGGAGAAGAAGCCCAGGAATTCCGGAAGCTGCATGGTGTGGAAGCGGTTGTAGCACCAGGCCGCGAGAATACCGCAGATCAGGCCGCCAAAGACGCCCATCTGCAGCGTCGGAATGCCCACTACCATGGCGTATTTCCCGCCCTGGGAGGCCATTTCCGGCGTGATGCTCAGCACGGTGCTGATGGTGATATTGGTGACAAACACCGAGACCGCCGCGGACAGCGCGGCAATACCGGATTCTGACGCCAGGCCCACGGCAGAGCCAATGGCAAACAGCATCGGCAGGTTATCAAAAATAACCCCGCCCGCGTTCATCATCAGCGGCAGATGGAACTTATCGCCAAAGGCCAGCAGCAGGCCCGCAGCGGGAAGCAGTGAAATTGGCAGCATTAAGGCGCGACCAATCATCGATAACTTAGACAGCGATTTAACAAACCCTGATATCAGACTCATGCTGATTTCCCCCGAGTAGCGCTTTTTTTGGCGCTGTTATTGTAAGTAGAACGTTTTAGTAGAACGTTCTACTTATCGTGCGCAAAGAGTGAAAAACGCGCAACTGAATTCTTACTTTTCAACAGATGAAATAGTGATTATTTGAAGTGGATCGATAAATAACCGTGATGGGTGTGAGGGGATGATGAGAGACATTGCCGGGTGGCGGCTTCGCCTTACCCGGCCTGGATACGGCGTTCGGACTGTTCCCTCTCCCCGTTGGGGAGAGGATTAGGGTGAGGGGGCTCAGGCCGTAACGGTTACGCTCTGGCCTTCAAAGCTCACGGTCTGGCCCGCAACAATCTTGCAGCGCTTGCGGGTTTCCACCACGCCGTCGACTTTTACCTGCCCGTCGGCGATGACGATTTTCGCCTGCGCGCCGCTTTCGCTCCAGCCTTCCAGCTTGAGCAGATCGCACAGCTCAACGTGCGGGTGTTTGCCTAATGAAAATGTGGCCATCTTACGCGTCCTCTACGTCGTGATATTCTTCGCATGCCTGCAGGGTATTCTGAATCAGCGTCGCGACGGTCATTGGGCCTACGCCGCCCGGTACTGGGGTAATGTAAGAGGCACGCGCGGCGGCATCTTCATACACCACGTCGCCGACCACTTTGCCGTTTTCCAGACGGTTAATCCCGACGTCCACGACAATCGCACCCTCTTTAATCCACTCGCCTGGAATAAAGCCCGGCTTACCGACCGCGACGATCAGCAGATCGGCGTTCTCAACGTGGTGGCGCAGGTTTTTGGTGAAGCGGTGGGTAACGGTGGTGGTGCAGCCGGCCAGCAGCAGCTCCATGCTCATCGGACGGCCCACGATGTTGGACGCGCCAATGACCACGGCGTTCAGGCCGTAAGTATCGATGTTATAACGCTCCAGCAGCGTCACAATACCGCGCGGCGTGCACGGACGCAGACGCGGCGCGCGCTGGCACAGGCGGCCCACGTTGTACGGATGGAAACCGTCCACGTCTTTATCCGGTGTGATACGCTCCAGCACCTTCACGTTGTCGATACCGGCGGGCAGCGGCAGCTGAACCAGAATACCGTCGATCTCTTTATCGGCATTCAGAGTGTCAATAAGTTCCAGCAGTTCTGCTTCGCTGGTGGTTTCCGGCAAATCGTAAGAGCGGGAGACGAAGCCGACCTCTTCACACGCTTTGCGCTTGCTGCCGACATAAATCTGCGATGCCGGGTTACTGCCAACCAGCACAACGGCCAGCCCGGGGGCGCGTTTTCCGGCCGCTTTACGCGCCTTCACTTTTTCCGCGACCTCAGAGCGCACCTGCTGCGCAATCGTTTTACCGTCAATAATCTTTGCTGCCATCAGAGAGAAGATTCCGTCTGTAACGTTCGAAAGGGGGGATGCGTGTATTTTGTCAGAAGCGAGCCTCGCTGTCAGTCACCCTTTGCGCGTTTTTATCAGCAAGCCGCAAAAACCCTTCTTAAGGGATGGTCAATTTCTTAGGCGGGATTAGGATGTGACCTGGCGAAATGGCAGCGTTTTGACATATTTAAAAATCGCCTCCTGAGCTACTTTGTCTCCTCCGAAATAAGCTTTCAATTTATCAATTGAACGTATTTCTTATTCCCGATTATTCGCGGGAAGGGTTATTTACATTTTAAAGGAATAGACATGAAACTCAGCAACATTGCTTCTACTGTTATTGCAACTTTGGCCCTGGTTGCGGGTGCCGCAAATGCAGCAGATCCTGCTGCCCCGGTTTCCGTAAATGGCGGTACCGTACATTTTAAAGGTGAGCTGGTTAATGCGGCTTGTTCAGTCAATACTGATTCTTCCGAGCAGACCGTTAATCTGGGTCAGTATCGTACCGCGAAATTCACCAAAGTGGGCGACACCACCTCTAATATTCCGTTCAACATTGAACTGAACGATTGCGATCCGCTGGTCGCCAAAACCGCAGCCGTTGCGTTCACCGGTCAGATCGACCCAACCGATAAAACCCTGCTGGCCGTCACCTCTGGCAGCAACGACAACACCGCGAAAGGCGTGGGTATCGAGATCCTCGACAGCAAATCCAGCGTTCTGACCCCAGACGGTGCGACCTTCTCTGCTGCGCAGACGCTGATCGAAGGGACAAACACCCTGAAGTTCACCGCGCGTTATAAATCAACGGCTGCGACTACCGAGCCAGGCCAGGCGAACGCTGACGCCACCTTCGTAATGAAATACGAATAATTCCTCCGCACAGGGATGTTCAGGCCTCAGGGACGAGGCCCGTCATACGCTATTGCCAGGAACGAAGGATGACAAGGACAGGAACACTACTGCTGTTAACCCTTGCGATGGCTTGCCCGGCATCGGCGCATACCGTGGTGATCGAAGGCGGCAAGGTTCATCTCCGGGGTGAACTGGTGAACGGCGGCTGCGCCGTGGCGCCCGACAGTCAGAACATGCGCATCGATATGGGGCAGTACCGAACCAACTCATTTTCCGGCGTGGGCAGTTTTTCCACGGTGAATGTGCCGTTCACCGTGCGGCTGCTGGACTGCAGCGTTGATGTTTCGCGCACCGTGGGGATCCAGTTTCAGGGCGTCACACCCGCAGAGGATCCGCAGGTCTTTCTGGCGACATCGCGGCCAGGTGAAACGCCTGTCAGCAGCGGCGTCGGGCTGGCGCTCTTTGACGAACAGCAACGTCAGATTATCCCGAATGCCACGGCCGTCAGCTGGCTGCCGATCGATACCCGCGAGCTGGCGTTCCATTTTAGCGCCCGCTATCGGGCTATTTCCGAACACCTCGAGCCAGGCAAAATTCAGTCGGATGTCTGGTTTACGTTGATTTATCCATAACACCTGCGAACACATTATTAAAGGTACGGTTGTGATGAATACCCTAATTAAACCAGGACTTTTTTTATCGTTTATTTTAATGATGGTTTCTGCATGCGCGAATGCATCCGGCGGTATTGCGCTGGGAGCCACCCGCGTTATTTATCCCGCAGAGGCGAAGCAAACGTCGCTGGCAATCACCAACAGCAATAAACAGGAACGCTATTTAATTAACGCGTGGATTGAAAATGCAAACGGGCAAAAAGAAAAAACGTTTGCCGTCACGCCGCCCCTGTTTGTTAGCGAGCCGGACAGTGAAAACACGCTGCGCATTATTTACGCCGGGCCTGCGCTGCCTGCCGACCGTGAATCGCTGTTTTACATGAACGTGAAAGCGATCCCGTCAGTGAACAAAGCCAAAACGGAAAACAATAACGTGCTGCAGCTGGCTATCCTCTCGCGCATCAAGCTGTTTGTGCGCCCGAACAACCTGGCGATGCAGCCGGAAGAGGCGCTTTCCCAGCTGCGGTTTGAGCGCGCCGGCAACCATCTCAAAGTCAGCAACGCGTCTCCGTATTACATCACCCTCGTCAATCTGAAGCTGGGCGGGAAGACGCTGGATAACCTGATGGTTGCGCCGAAAAGCGCGGCACAGCAGGTGCTGCCAGCCGGTGCCGGCGGCACGCTCTCCTGGCAGAGCGTGAATGACTACGGTGCCATCACGCCGGCGCGTAGCGTCAACCTGTGAGCAGAGTCAGGGCGATGAAAAACCACCAGGGACGTTACTGCCCGGTTGCGCTGGCGCTGATGGCTGCGCTCTGGCCACAGGCTGGCTGGAGCGAAAGCTATTTCAACCCGGCCTTTTTGTCCGACGACACCGCCAGCGTGGCGGATTTGTCGCGTTTTGAACAAGGGCACCAGCAGGCACCCGGCGTTTATCGCGTGGATATCTGGCGTAACGATGAATTTATCGGAACTCAGGACGTGCGTTTTGAGCAGGCTGAGAACACGCCGCCGGTGGCGGGCGGGTTATCGCCGTGTATTACGCGGGCGATGCTCGACCGCTTTGGCGTCAACGTCGCGGCGTTTCCCGAGCTGGCTCAGGTCCAGGGCGAGACCTGCGTCCCGTTGACCACGGCCATTCCCGGCAGCGAAACGGTATTCAACTTTGCCTCACAGCGCCTGAACGTCAGCCTGCCGCAGGTGGCATTGCAGAACAGCGCCCGGGGCTACATTCCGCCTGAACAGTGGGATGAGGGCATTCCCGCCGCGCTGCTGAACTACAGCTTCTCCGGCAACCGGGGCAGCGAAGACGACAGCTATTATCTCAACCTGCAGAGCGGGCTGAACTATGGCGCCTGGCGCTTGCGTAACAACGGCGCCTGGCGATACACGCAGACCAACGGGCAGCGGCACAGCGAGTGGCAGAATATTGGCACCTGGGCGCAGCGCACCGTGATCCCGCTGAAAAGCGAACTGGTCCTGGGCGACAGCAATACCGGCAATGACGTCTTCGACAGTATGGGGTTCCGCGGCGGACGGCTCTTCTCGTCTGACAGCATGTATCCGGACAGCCTGCAGGGCTACGCGCCCACCGTGCGCGGGATCGCCCGCACGCCCGCCAAAGTGGTGGTCCGTCAGAATGGCTACGTGATCTATCAAAGCTATGTGCAGCCGGGCGCCTTTGCGATTACCGATCTCAACCCCACCTCTTCAAGCGGTGACCTGGAAGTGACGGTGGAAGAGAAAGACGGCAGCCAGCAGCGCTATACCGTGCCGTACTCCACCGTGCCGCTTCTGCAGCGCGAAGGGCGCTGGAAGTATGACCTCGTCGCGGGGGATTACCGCAGCGGTAACAGCGATCAGGACACGCCGTTCTTCACCCAGGGCACCCTGATTACCGGACTTGCCAACGGCTTTACGCTCTACGGCGGAACGCAGCTGGCCTCACGCTATACCGCGGTCGCCGTCGGGGCCGGAAAAAACCTGGGCGACTGGGGCGCGGTTTCGCTCGATATCACCCACGCCCGCAGCCAGCTCGCGGACGACAGCAAGCATGAAGGGCAGTCTCTGCGCTTCCTCTATGCGAAATCCCTTAACGGCTTCGGCACCAACTTCCAGCTGCTGGGCTACCGCTACTCCACAAAAGGATTTTACACCCTCGATGATGTGGCCTGGCGCTCAATGGAAGGCTATCAGTATGCCGACAGCCAGGATAATGACGGTGTGCCGGACGTGCAGAGTTATCACAACCTGACGTGGAATAAAAAAGGCCGCTTCCAGCTCAACGTATCTCAGTCTCTGGGGGACTACGGCTCGATCTATATCTCCGGCAGCGAGCAGACCTACTGGGAAACCGACGAGTCGAACCTCTGGTACCAGCTGGGCTACGCGGGGGGCGTGAAGGGGATCAACTACTCCGTTTCGTGGTCGTGGAACAAATCCGTCGGGATCGACGGCACCGACCGGATCGCGTCGTTTAACGTCTCCGTGCCGTTCAGTATCTTTACTCGCCAGGGCTATCGCCGGGACAGCGCGATTGACCGCGCCTATGCCACGGCCTCCGCCAGCCGGAACAGCGATGGCGACACGAGCTGGCAAACCGGCGTCAGCGGCACGCTGCTGGAGGACCGCAACCTGAACTACAGCGTGACCCAGGGACACACCAGCACCAACGGCGCAAGCGGAAGCGCCAGCGCCAACTGGCAGGCGACCTACGGCACGTTGGGCGTGGGCTACAACTACAGCGACGATCAGCACGATCTCAACTGGCAGCTCTCCGGCGGGGTCGTCGGCCATGCCGACGGCGTGACCTTCAGCCAGCCGCTGGGCGACACCAACGTGCTGATCAAAGCGCCGGGGGCATCCGGCGTCAGTGTCGAAAACCAGACTGGCGTGAAAACCGACTGGCGAGGCTACGCGGTAATGCCGTATGCCACCGTCTACCGCTATAACCGCGTGGCGCTGGATACCAACACCATGAGCAACAACACCGACATCGAAAACAACGTGAGCAGCGTGGTACCGACCAAAGGCGCGCTGGTGCGCGCCAGCTTTGATACCCGCATTGGCGTGCGCGCCCTGCTGACGGTGATGCGCGGTAACCAGCCGGTGCCGTTCGGTGCGGTGGTCCGTGAGACCCGGAGCGGTGTCACCAGCATGGTGGGGGACGACGGGCAAATTTACCTGAGCGGGCTGCCGCTGGAAGGCGAACTGCTGATCCAGTGGGGCGACGGGGCGCAGTCCCAGTGTCGCGCGCCTTACAGCTTGCCTGAAAAGAGCCTGCAACAGGCAATCACACTGAAGGGGATTCGCTGTGAATAAAACCCACATCTTTGCCTTGTCGCTTCTGGCGTTACTGCCTGCGACAAACGCATTCGCTACCGTGTGCGTCAATGAAAAGGGCGTGCCGACGGAGGTGCATTACGACCTGACGGATAAATTCAATAGCTCGAATAACCAGATTGGACAGGTCGTGACGCTCAGCGAGAAGTCGCAGTGGGTAGGGGTGAATGCCGTCTGCCCGAAGGGCACCGTCGGGAATACCACCAAGCGTAGCTATGTGACCGACTACCCGGTAACGGGCACGAGCGATGGCTATCAGTATCTGAAGCTTAACGACTATCTGGACGGGGCCATGAAAATCACGGAC
Source organism: Enterobacter sp. BNK-13 (assembly GCF_048685015.1). NCBI lineage: Bacteria > Pseudomonadati > Pseudomonadota > Gammaproteobacteria > Enterobacterales > Enterobacteriaceae > Enterobacter > Enterobacter sp. BNK-13. Next base: position 737,931 of record NZ_JBLQTP010000001.1, read on the forward strand.
AGCTATGCTGGCGTGTTTTATCCGCCCAAAAACTATATCCAGATGGGGAGCCACCCTAACGTCTCGAAAAACAAACCGTTTGGCGTGCAGGACTCCAGCCTTGTCTTCCGCCTTAAGGTGACCCGGCGTTTTATTAACATGGTCGTGATCCCGCGCGCCACCATGTTCCGCGTTTACGTCACCACCACCTCTTCCGATCCGCTCACCACGCCGGTCTATACCATCAGCTACAGCGGTACCATCCAGGTGCCGCAAAGCTGCGCCATCAATGCCGGTAACGTGGTGGAGTTTGATTTCGGTGACATTGGTGCCTCCCTGTTCAGCAAGGCGGGTGTAGGTAACAAACCGGAGGGGGTCTCATCGCAAAGCAAAACCATTGCGATCAAATGCACCAACGTGGAGGCGAACGCCATGCTGACGATGCGCGTTGAGGCGGAAAAAGTCTCTGATAATGTGCTGGTGTCGGATAACCCGGACGTCGGGTTTATCATCGCTAACGAGAGCGGGGCGCCGCTGACGCCTAACAACCTGACAAGCAAAATTCCGTTCCGCCTCGACGATAGCGCGCAGGCACAGGTGGGGATCCGGGTCTGGCCGGTGAGCGTGACGGGCAATAAGCCAGCGGAAGGGCGTTTTACCTCGCGCGGGTATCTGCGTGTGGATTACGACTAAGGAGCCGATATGCGAAACGGGATCCGTTTTATCACCGTGGCGCTTTATGCGCTTTGTACACAGGCTCAGGCGGACACCGCGCTGGGCGAAATTAACATTCGGCTCTACGGCAACATTGTCGATTTTACCTGCGTCGCCGAGGGGAGCGACAGCGACAAGACCGTTACGCTGGGCACCTGGCCCACGAAACAGCTCAGCACGACCGGGAGCCGCACGCAGCCCATGCCGTTTACGCTGAAGCTGACCGGCTGTCCGCCGGGGGCGGCGTCCATTACGTTTTCGGGCAAAGCCGACGGGAGCAATAACGGATTGCTGGCGCTGAACGACGCCAGTACAGCGAGCCGTGTTGCGGTAGAGATCAGGGATGCGGATAAAACGCGTCTGGCTCTCCAGCAGGCCAGCCAGCCGGTCTCGGTTGATGCGCAGGGGAATGCAACATTGTCGTTTTATGCCAATTATATTGCCACTGCAGATAACCCTCAGCCCGGACGAGCCGATGCGGATGCCACCTTTATGATTAACTATAATTAGCACTGACCGCACTCCCTGCAGCTCAGATAAGCTGCAGGGAGTGAATTCAGGTTAAAGCAGCTCGTGCGCTTTGGCGTAATCAATTAATTCCACGATGCTTTGCACACCCAGCTTGGAATAAATATTGGATTTATGCGCGCTAATGGTTTTGTTGCTTAATAGTAGCTGTTCAGCAATTTCCTTATTGGATAATCCATTCGCCAGATACCGTAATACCGTGACCTCGCGATTCGATAATGGCATATCGACAGCCATCCCTTTCCCTGAACCCAAATGGTTTATAAAGTTCAGCGTTTCCGACGGGAAAAAGGAATAGCCCATCAGGATCATTTCTACGGCGTTGTAGATCTCACCCAAATCTTTACGTTTACTGACGAAGCCATTTGCCCCGGCGCGAATAGCGCGACCCGCGTAAAATAACTCTGATTTAGACGAGAGGAACAGAACCTTAATGTCTTTGTTTAAGTTTCTGATTCTCTTGAGTAAAGCGAAAGCATCCGTGCCCGTGAGTTCAATGTCAAGGATCACCAGATCGATAGGGTGATTACGGATACAGTCAAGAACTTCATGGCTATCGCCAGACTTGAGCTTGACTGTGATATTCTTATTTTTCTGTAGCAGGACTTCTATCGACATTCTGACGATAGGATGTTCGTCCATAATGATAACGGATGCCGGTTTCATTTTTAATGCCTCAGATTGTTAAAAGCGTTATGCAGAGTTTGGTAAAACTCTCGAAATGCCGGAAGGATATAATGTGCAGATCCCTATACCGTAGTATTTCCCTGGAAAGAGCGAAAGCATCCTTGTTTACGTAATGAAAAGAACTATGCCTCAGCGCGGTCATCTCATTAGGCTGGTGTTGGCAAAAAGGTTTTTCTTATTCAGATTTGGTACGCATCTTATTATACAGGGTAAGTTTTTTCCGAAAACCCTGTAAATTAATATCCGCTTATGGGTTTGTATTATCTTCTGGATCTGAATCGCTATTTTTTTAAATTTAGCGGAAATATCCTGTTATCTCATTTACCGCATATTTTCATCTTTATGTAATAACAAAAAATAACACATATCTCTTTATGTTGATCAATTGTTAACAAAAATACGCGTCATTCAGGGGGACAAGCCCACGCTGATGAGGACAACAATTGCCCTCGCAGGCCGTCAGACCTTCATCTGAAAGCGCGCAGGTTGACCCGAAGGCCCACATCTCATGCACAGGAGAACATGCTATCCGCTTCGCTTTTTCCTCCTGAGCGTTCCCGCTAACCTGCTTGTTTTTACATCATTATCATCTTGTTAACGCCGTCTGCATTCACTTAACGGATGGAGGAAAGTGCTGCCGTTCGTTCAATTTGTGGCATTTCGCAAGGTTCGCGGCCATAAATTAGGAATAGTTATAATTTCGACTTTATTGTTAAAAATTAACATTTTTGAAACACGAATGGTAAGTAAATTCCTAAAGCGCTTTAGGAAATAAGGGGTTAGGACGTGAGTGTAAACGTGCAGTCTGAGAGGTTATTAAGAAGGTGAAGTAATTCCTGCCGATGACTCAGCCCCAGTTTCACCAGGATGCAGCTGAGACGATAGATAATGCGGCTATAGGGACGATTCTGCATAAGGGCAATCTGACGTAACGTCTTGCCCCGGGAAAGTTCCTGCAGGATCGGCCATTCGTTGCGGGAGAACCAGTCTTTGTCGGAGCCCTGTGGGGGGCGGGTATCCAGCAGGCTGTGCTGAAGTGCTGCGGCGTTCAGCTGGCGTTCGAGCACATGAAAAGGACCTGCCGCTTTGCAGAAGAGGCGGGTGTCGTAATTATCGGCCCGGACTAACAGCCAGGGCGTAAGGAAAGGCGGAAACAGGCTGTGGCGTCTCAACTGATCCAGTTTCTCCAGAAGCCCCGTGGACCGGCTTTCAATATCCACGACCAGACGGGCAGAGGGCCACTGCGTCTGCGCGACAAGGGCGTCATCCAGCGTGGCGTAGTCACAGCAGCTGCTCAGCGGGAACTGCCCGTTGAGAAAACCGGTGCGCAGATAGTGATCCTCCGTCACCAGAAGGATAAACGGGGCGTCTGTTTTGCGGGGCTGGCTGATGGACTGGCTCAAGAATTCGAGCCGGTCGAAAAAGGGGGGAGCAAAAGGTGAGCGCGTAAATCCCAGTGCATCACTTCCTGTACGCCGCCGCCGGTAACGGCGCACTGTCATTCGCATGGTCTCCCTCCTGGAAATGGCGTTTTAATCCTCCGGCCATGTCCAGGACGGCCAGTAATATCCCTGGCCGAAGTCTGCGCCTGCCTGCAGTGCCCAGGTACGATCGCGTTCAGTCTCAATACCTTCGATAAGCACTTTCCCGGCAAGCTGAAAGCAAAGGGAAACCAGTTGCCTCAGCGCAGGGGTGTCGCGTAAACGCCAGAATGCTTCCTTATCTATTTTGATGCCGCTTAACGGGAGTCGACAGGATAAAAACGACTGCACTAAGACGTCATCGATGTCATCCAGCCAGATTGCGTGCCCCTGTCTGCTCAGCTGCAGCAGATTCTGAACCACAAGCTGCTTGCGCGCGACAGACAGCGCCAAAAAAGCCGCAGGGTCGACAAACTCAATATTGAGCGGCACGCAGGGGAGTCTGATAAGACGCTGAAAGGACGCAGGCTCTGTCAGGACGGTTATCGGCAGATTAATAAAAAGGTTATGACCGTGCGGCGTATTTTTTAACGTGGCAAGCTGCGCTTCAAGCAGCGTTATCGACCACTCAGCGGACCGATCGCAAAAAAAGTCCTCACTGTGCCGCGTGTCGGCCAGAACGCTAAGGACCTCGACGCCAACCTGGCGCAAGGAGGTAAGGGCGACGATGGGCTCAAGCTTAATGCCGACGATGTCCTGAGATAAGTACTGTAACCGGGGGGGCGTATCGATCAGGTTTTGCGCTGTCACTCCATTGTCCTGTTGTCTGTCAGCCTCCAGGCGGCCGGGATACCTGACTCTAGTGTGACGAGCTGACGTACAGGAAAACAGCAGGCGTTACTTAAATGCAACTAAGCCTTTTCGCAGCGCTAAATTTTACGGTAAAACGGGGATAAATGTTGAGAAAATAGCCGTATTTACAATCGGCTAGCGGTAATTGCTCCTTAAAACGGAAAAGGCATTGACTCACCTGCCATTGACCGTATAATTCTTCGCGTTTCACCGCCGCGAAGTACACGCTTCTCAGTGCGCCCTTAGCTCAGTTGGATAGAGCAACGGCCTTCTAAGCCGTAGGTCGTAGGTTCGAATCCTACAGGGCGTGCCATTTCATTTCATAGAGTTACGCCTCACTCACATCCTCCTGATTTCCGTTTTGGGACATATTTGGGACATCGACCCTAAAATTTATCGGTCACGAAGGACATTTATGTGGTATCTACTCGCAATTTCGCTTGCCGCACTTTCCCTTAATAAAAGCCTGGCTTACCTGCTGCTGGGATTAACGGCATTTCTCGGCTGGAAACAGAGCATTCTTGACGCCCCGGCGCTGCTGGTTATTGCATCAATCGTAATTGGCTGGTCTGTTGTTGAATGGCTACGTAATAAAGATGATAAATATACTTATCTGATTGAAGGCCTGTGCGTGGTCATCGCCGTTGCCCTGGTTATGCATGTGCTCCCGGGCTTCCATAATCCCAAAGTGCTGGATGCTGTCGTCGTTGGTCCGCAAAGCATACCGTTCAGTATGTACTTTAATATGGACAAGGCGGTGGTGCCGTTCTTTTTAATTACGTGCATGCCAACGCTATTCGTAGCAAAACCCCTCTATAAAATTGGCAAGCTCGGCTGGGGAATATTGGTACTTGCGGTACCCGCGCTGTTACTTCTGGCTGTGGCGTTGGGCGGGCTGAGAATTGAGCCGCATGCGCCAGAATGGTTCGCGCAATTTGCCCTTGCGAATATTTTCTTCGTCTCTTTGGCCGAGGAAGCCCTGTTCAGAGGCTACCTGCAGCAGCGCTTGTCCCGGATCGTTCATCCTGTTGTCGCGTTGTTGATTACCTCAGTCATCTTTGGGCTGATGCATTATAGCGGCGGTTTACTACTGATTATTTTTGCCAGTCTCTCCGGCATTATTTACGGCCTGGCGTGGATGTGGAGCGGCAGGCTCTGGGTTGCAACGTTATTCCATTTTGGACTGAACTGCGTGCATTTATTGTTCTTCACCTATCCTGTGTATGCCCCTCATGCGGCTATGTAATGCTTTTTAAATGAGTAGCCTAATAAATTTAGCTATCTCCGGATAACCATAAAAAGCCCCCGCAATATCGGGGCATTTTTATATCTGCCGGGAGCGCGAATAACAGATTTACCTTCGCGCCATAATGAATAGAAGGCTAATGAATTTCGTTGTTGGCAGGCTTAAGGTTTTCTTAATCTAGAAATTATCTCGCGTTAAAATTTGGATTTTTATCATTACAAAATCTGCTAAAAAGAAATTTTACACTTTTACGCGTAAACTGGATTGATACTAATTATCATTAGCGTTGTTGTATGCTTTAATCCTGTCCCACAAAGCTATGAGTGGTTACTCCCGTTGGTCTATTAAGGATATGTTCATGAATTCTCGCCTGCTGTCCTGCTTCTCGCTTGCCTTGTTGTCTTCATCCCTTTTCCTTTCCACACAATCGGTTGCCGCCGATAACAACGACGGTATCGTTGTCTATAACGCGCAGCATGAAAACCTGGTGAAGTCGTGGGTTGACGGTTTTACCAAAGAAACCGGGATTAAAGTGACTTTGCGTAATGGTGATGACAGCGAGCTGGGTAACCAGCTGGTTCAGGAAGGCAGCGCATCGCCGGCAGACGTATTCCTGACGGAAAACTCGCCATCCATGGTGCTGGTGGATAACGCCAACCTGTTTGCACCGCTGGATGCCGACACTCTGGAGCAGGTACCGGCAGAGTATCGTCCGGCGCACGGCCGCTGGATCGGCATTGCCGCCCGCAGCACCGTATTCGTCTATAACCCGGCGAAGCTGAGCGAACAGCAGCTGCCTAAATCGCTGATGGATCTGGCGAAACCCGAGTGGAAAGGCCGCTGGGCAGCATCTCCTTCAGGCGCGGATTTCCAGGCCATCGTGAGCGCGATGCTGGCCCTGAAAGGCGAAAAAGCCACCCTGGAATGGCTCAAGGCGATGAAAGCCAACTTCGTTGCCTATAAAGGTAACAGCACGGTGATGAAAGCGGTCAATGCCGGTCAGATTGATGGCGGGGTGATTTATCACTACTACCGCTTTGTCGATCAGTCCAAAACCGGTGAAAACAGCAAAAACACCCAGCTCTACTACTTCAAACACCAGGACCCGGGCGCGTTCGTAAGCCTTTCTGGCGGTGGCGTGCTGGTGTCCAGCAAACACAAAGCGCAGGCGCAGGCCTTCATCAAATACATTACCGGCAAAGAAGGTCAGGAAAGTCTGCGTACCAACAACGCCTTTGAATACGCCGTGGGCGTGAACGCGTCCTCCAACCCGAAACTGGTTCCGCTGAAAGATCTTGATGCGCCGAAAGTTGAACCTTCAACGCTCAACAGTAAGAAAGTTATCGAGCTGATGACGCAAGCCGGTCTGCTGTGATCACTGAGAGTGAAGTGAACGTCTTATGTCTGGTCTGAGTCTCGACATCGGAAAAAACAGAGTGCAGGAGCCTGCTCGCAGGCGTCCTGCACTGCCGATGGTTGCGTTAGCTGTCTTGTTTTCATTACTGGCGCTTCTGCCTTTGGGTTTTATCATTGCCATTGGCATTGAGACGGGCTGGGAAACGATAAAGGCGCTGGTGTTTCGCCCGCGTGTGGCTGAGCTGCTCAGCAACACGCTGTGGCTGACGGCTTTAGCGGTTCCGCTGTGTATCGTGACGGGCGTGGCGATAGCCTGGCTCACAGAGCGCACGCAGCTTGCCGGTCGTGGAATTTGGTCTGCACTGGCGGTCGCCCCGCTGGCGATCCCCGCGTTTGTGCAAAGTTATGCCTGGGTGAGCGTTGTTCCGTCCATGCACGGGCTCTCCGCGGGCGTGTTTCTCTCCGTTCTGGCCTACTATCCCTTTATCTACATGCCGGTTGCGGCGGTGCTGCGCCGCCTTGACCCGACGCTCGAAGATGTGGCCGCATCGCTCGGCACCCCGCCGTGGCGGGTCTTTTTCCGCGTGGTGCTGCCCCAGCTCAAGCTGGCTATCTGCGGCGGCGCGCTGCTGGTGGCGCTGCACCTGCTGGCGGAATATGGCCTGTACGTGATGATCCGCTTTGATACCTTCACCACGGCAATTTATGACCAGTTTCAGTCTACCTTCAGCGGCCCGGCAGCAAACATGCTGGCGGGCGTGCTGGCGTTATGCTGCCTGGCTATCTTAGTGCTGGAAGGCGTGAAGCGTGGAAAGGCACGCTACGCGCGCATTGGCGCCGGTGCCGCGCGCGAACAGAAACGCTGGCCGCTGAAGCCTGCGGTTGCCGCGCTGGGGCAACTGTTTTTCATCGTGCTGATCGTGCTGGCGCTGGGCGTGCCGTTAGTTGTCCTGTGTCGCTGGATTTGGCTCGGCGGTGTGGAAAACTGGATGAGCGCCGATCTCTGGCATTCGCTGCGCCAGACGCTGATGCTCGGCGTGGGCGGCGCGCTGCTGACGACGACGTGCGTGATCCCCATTGCGTGGCTCGGTATCCGCTATCCGCATCGTATCTTCCGGATGCTTGAAGGGTGCATCTATATCACCAGTTCGCTGCCGGGCATTGTCACGGCGCTGGCCCTGGTCACCGTCACCATTCACTACGCCCGTCCCATTTACCAGACGGAAATAACCCTGTTCCTTGCCTATCTGCTGATGTTTATGCCCCGTGCGCTCATCAATCTGCGGGCGGGAATTGCGCAGGCACCGGTTGAGCTGGAAAACGTGGCGCGAAGCCTTGGCAGCACGCCCGCGAAGGCGCTCTGGAGCGTCACGATGCGGCTGGCCGCGCCGGGTGCGGCGGCGGGAGCCGCGCTGGTTTTCCTCGGCGTCAGCAACGAGTTGACCGCCACGCTGTTGCTCTCTCCCCTGGGCACGCGCACGCTCTCCACCGGATTCTGGGCGCTGACCAGCGAGATTGATTATGTGGCAGCGGCACCTTACGCGATGCTGATGATCCTGATTTCCCTCCCGCTGACCGCCATTCTCTATATGCAGTCGAAGAAAATTGCAGGGCTATGACATGCTTGAATTAACCGCCATTTCTAAATCGTTTGCTGATGTGCAGGTGCTCGACAGCTTAAACCTGAGCGTTGCGCCGGGGAGCAGAACGGCCATTGTCGGGCCATCGGGGTCGGGTAAAACCACGCTGCTGCGTATTCTTGCCGGGTTTGAGACGCCCAACACCGGACGTATTGTCATGCAGGGGAGAACGCTGTTTGATGAAAACCGTTTTGTCCCAGCCCACCAGCGCGGGATCGGTTTTGTGCCGCAGGAGGGCGCGTTGTTCCCGCACCTCAACGTGGCAGACAACATTGCCTGGGGGCTGGACGGGACCCGCCACGAGAAGCGCCAGCGCGTTGAGGCGCTGATGGAGATGGTCTCGCTGGACAGGCAACTCGCCACGCACTGGCCCCACGAGATTTCCGGCGGACAGCAGCAGCGCGTGGCGCTTGCTCGTGCTCTGGCCCAGCGTCCTTCACTGATGCTGCTGGATGAGCCGTTCTCGGCGCTGGATACCGGCCTGCGCGCGATGACGCGTAAGGCAACGGCCGATCTGCTGGCCGAAGCGGGCGTGGCCTCGATTCTGGTCACCCACGACCAGAACGAAGCGTTGTCTTTTGCCACGCAGGTTGCCGTCATGCGTTCCGGACGTTTCACGCAGGTCGGGACGCCCTATGAGGTTTATACCCGTCCCGTTGACGAAGAGACGGCACTGTTTCTTGGTGATGCGCTAATCCTGCCTGCGCAGCTCACCGCGGGCTACGCCCTGTGCGCCCTGGGTGAGGTGCCCACGGACAACGCACATGCGACAGGGCAGGGCAGAGTGATGCTGCGCCCGGAGCAGTTGAGCGTGACGGCATGTGCCTCACATGAAAGCCCAATCTCCATTCTTGATGTGGATTTTACCGGCCACCTGTCGACGCTCACCCTTGGGCTCGCCGGGCAGCACGAGCCCGTGACCCTGAAGACCGTCAGCCAGCCAGGATGGAACCCGGGCACGGCGGTACGCATTGATATTGCTGGCGCCGCGCGTGTATTCGACTATTCTTAATATTCGTTAGTAATTTCATGCAACGGGTTGTTATAAAAGAATTTTCCCGAAAGAATGGCATTTCCTGAGATTCTCTACCATGCTCATAAAACCTCACCATAAAGCGTGAGGTTTTTCGTAGTTGCTGATTAATCTCAAGGAAAAAGGTTATGAAAAAGACGACTGCTATTTTGTTGGGAACGGCGTTACTGTTTACGACCAATGCTTTTGCTGCCCAACTGCTGACTAAAAATGAGTTCAAGAAAGTCGAGTCTCAGTATAAAAAAATCGGTACGGTAAGCACTTCAAATGAAGTATCGGTTGATGATGCAAAAAAAGAACTGATTGAGAAAGCCGATAAGAAAGGCGCGGATGTTCTGGTGCTCACCTCAGGGAACACCAACAATAAAATTCACGGTACGGCCAATATCTACAAGAAAAAATAACGTCACTGCAGCCACCCCGAAACGGGGTGGTTGTTCCTCACCCTGTCTCCCCATCTCTTCTTGTTGTTCGCAGTTACGCTTGCTAACGCATGGATAATGCGTATAGTTCTCATTTGCATTGCTATCAATACATTCTAAGGCCCGACAACGGGTCATTTTTGCGCGCACTTTCAAATGAGTTAACGATGAACAACACCAACATACACAAAACGCTGCTGGCGCTCGCCGTTGGCGCGGTAACACATTCCGCCTTCGCGGCGGACGATCAAAAAGAAGATACCCTCGTCGTGCAGGCTAAGCCTGCCAGCGAGTTCAAACCCGGTGGCGATCGGCTGGTACCGGCCTTCCTCGACGGACAGGTGGCAAACGGCGGACGGATGGGGATGCTGGGCCAGCAGAACGCCATGGACGTACCGTTCAACATCATCAGCTACACCTCAAAGCTGGTGGAAGATCAGCAGGCGAAAACTATTGCTGACGTAGTCGCCAACGATGCGGGCGTGCAGTTCGTCCAGGGTTTCGGCAACAGCGCGGAAACCTACCGTATCCGTGGTCTGAAGTTCGACGGTGACGACATGACCTTTGGCGGTCTGTCCGGCGTGCTGCCGCGGCAGGTGGTGGATACGCAGATGGTTGAGCGCATTGAGATCTTCAAAGGGGCAAACGCCCTGATGAACGGCGCGGCGAGTTCCGGCGTGGGCGGGATGATCAACCTTGAGCCAAAACACGCGGGCGAACTCCCGCAGGCGAAAGTGGGCGTCGACTACACTTCCGATTCTCAAATTGGCACCACGCTGGATGCGGGCCGTCGCTACGGCGACAACGACCAGTTTGGCGCGCGGGTGAACCTGGTGCACCGCGAAGGGGAAACCGGCATACCGAACGATCGCCGCCGCACCACGCTGCTCTCTACCGGCCTGGATTACAACGGTGACCGCTTCCGCACCTCGCTGGATCTGGGCTATCAGAAGAAAACCTTCCACGGCAGCCCAACCAGCGTCAACATTTCGGCGGTGGATTTCGTGCCCGAGCCGCCGAAAAACGATCGCAACTTCTCGCAGAAGTGGGCCTACAGCAATATCGAAAACGAGTTCGGGATGTGGCGCAGCGAGTACGACATCACCGACGGTTGGACCGCCTATACCGGCCTGGGCGCGCAGCACGCGCACGAGGAAGGGATCTACAGCGCGCCGAAGCTGGTGGATAAAAGCGGTAAGGCAACGGTCAGCCGCCTTGATACCAACCGCATCAGCGATTCCGTCAGCGGCATGGCGGGCATTCGCGGTAACTTTGATACCGGTTTTATCTCGCACAAGGTCAACGTTGGCTATTCGGCGATGACCAAAAACGAAAAAATCGCGTGGAAAATGTCGGCGACGAAGGATAACCCGACGACCAACATCTACCACAACACCGGCGTGGATATGCCGGACAGCAGCAACTTCAACGGATCTGGCGGAAAGTACAGCGATCCGCTGACCAGCGGACGCACCCGTACCCAGGGCTGGCTGTTGAGCGATACCCTGGGCGTGCTGGACGACAAACTGCTGTTCACCGCTGGCGCACGCCACCAGAAAGTGGTCATTCGCGGGTATAACAAAATTACCGGTGCGGAAAACGCGGCAGACGGCTTCGACGGCAGCCGCTGGATGCCAACCTACGGCGTGGTCTACAAGCCGTGGGAGGAAATCTCCCTCTATGCTAACCATACCGAAGCGCTGCAGCCGGGCAAAACCGCGCCTAATACCGCCACCAACTACGGCCAGAGCACCGGTATCGTTCACTCTAAGCAGAACGAAGTGGGCGTAAAGGCGGACTTTGGCCGCGTAGGCGGATCGCTTGCGCTGTTTGAAATCAAGATGCCGTCGGCGATCCTCGATGACAGCGGCCACTATGGCCTGGATGCTGAACAGCGTAACCGCGGCGTGGAACTGAACATTTTCGGCGAACCCATGCTCGGGATGCGCCTCAACGCCAGCGCCACCTGGCTGCAGGCCGAGCTGACCAAAACCAAAAATGGTGTCAATCAGGGTAACGATGCGATCGGTATTCCGAACTTTTACGCTGTATTGGGTGCAGAGTATGACATCAAGCCGATTGATGGCCTGACGGCGACCGCCCGCGTCAACCACTCCGGTGCGCAGTACGCTGACCTGGCAAACACCAAAAAGCTGGACAGCTACACCACGCTGGATCTGGGGATGCGCTATCGCTTCGCGGTAAACCACAATGCAAACCAGATGACGGTGCGCGCGGGCATCGACAACGTGACCAATGAAAACTACTGGGCCAGCGTGGACGATTCCGGTACCTACATCACGCAGGGCGAACCGCGTACCTTTAAGATCGCGGTTGGCTACGAATTCTAAGCGTTCCATCTCGTTATCCGGGGCAGGGATGCCCCAATCCCTTGCTACCTCCAGCATGAAGTGTTAAAACGTGCCCCTTCTAAAAAAGAGACAGGGGTAGGACGTGAAAGACGCGTCATCCGCTTCAGGCCATGGTAGCGCCGAAGCCTCGTCGGATCAGAATCCGACGCTGCAACGTGGTTTGCAAAATCGACATATTCAGTTAATTGCCCTTGGCGGCGCAATCGGTACCGGGCTCTTTCTCGGCATCGGCCCCGCTATTCAGATGGCGGGCCCGGCAGTGCTGCTGGGTTACGGTATCGCCGGGATTATTGCCTTCCTGATCATGCGCCAGCTTGGCGAGATGGTTGTCGAAGAGCCAGTTTCAGGCTCCTTCGCGCACTTTGCTTATAAATACTGGGGCCCGTTTGCCGGCTTCCTCTCCGGCTGGAACTACTGGGTGATGTTCGTGCTGGTGGGGATGGCGGAGCTGACCGCCGCAGGCATCTATATGCAGTACTGGCTGCCGGATGTCCCGACGTGGATCTGGGCGGCGGCCTTCTTCATCATTATTAACGCCGTTAACCTCGTCAACGTCCGCCTGTATGGCGAAACCGAGTTCTGGTTTGCGCTGATCAAGGTGCTGGCGATTATCGGCATGATCGGCTTTGGCCTGTGGCTGCTTTTCTCAGGCCACGGCGGCGAGCGCGCCACGATCGACAACCTGTGGCAGCACGGCGGCTTCCTCGCCACCGGCTGGAAAGGGCTGATCCTCTCCCTGGCGGTGATCATGTTCTCCTTCGGCGGACTGGAACTGATTGGCATTACCGCTGCTGAAGCGCGCGACCCGCATAAAAGCATTCCAAAAGCGGTTAACCAGGTGGTGTACAGGATTCTGCTGTTCTACATCGGCTCGCTGGTGGTGCTGCTGGCGCTCTATCCTTGGGTAGAAGTGAAGTCCGACAGCAGCCCGTTCGTGATGATTTTCCACGATCTGAATAGCAACGTGGTCGCCTCTGCGCTGAACTTCGTCATTCTGGTGGCATCGCTGTCGGTCTATAACAGCGGCGTATACTCCAACAGCCGTATGCTGTTTGGCCTCTCCGTTCAGGGCAACGCACCGCGCTTCTTAACCCGCGTCAGCCGTCGCGGCGTGCCGGTGAACTCCTTGTTACTGTCAGGTGCCATCACGTCGCTGGTGGTGCTGATCAACTACCTGCTGCCGAAAGAGGCCTTTGGCCTGCTGATGGCGCTGGTAGTCGCTACGCTGTTGCTGAACTGGATCATGATCTGCCTGGCGCACCTGCGATTCCGCGCCGCGATGCGCCGCAAGGGGCGCGAAACGCAGTTCAAAGCGCTGCTTTACCCGGCGGGGAACTACCTCTGTATCGCTTTCCTGGGGCTGATTCTGGTACTGATGTGTACCATGGATGAGATGCGCCTCTCGGCGATGCTGCTGCCGGTGTGGGTGGTGTTCCTGTTTATTGCTTTTAAGCTCTCGCGCAAAAAGTAGCGCAGTTTTCTCCCTCTCCCTGTGGGAGAGGGTCGGGTTGAGGGCACCAGACCGCACCTGCCTTTTCGCCCGGTGGCGCTTCGCTTACCGGGCCTACAAAAAGATTATCTGGCGACAACACCCGATAGGGCGCGAATATCATTCCCGGTGGGTGACTGGTGAATACGCAGACCAAATTCATCCACCACCGCGAAAATATGGTCGAAGATGTCGGCCTGAATCTCCTCATATTCTGCCCAGACCACGGTATTGGTGAAGGCATATATTTCAATCGGCAAACCATTCGCATCAGGCGCTAGCTGGCGCACCATCAGCGTCATATCTTTACGAATACGCGGGTGGTTGCGCAGATATTCGTTCAGGTAGGCGCGGAAGGTGCCGATATTGGTCATCTTGCGCAGGTTTAATACCGATTCCCCTTCACCGTTCTGCTGATTCCACAGGTTAATTTCCTCATGACGTGCGGCCAGATAAGGCTTCAGCAGTTTCGCCTGAATGAGCTTCTGCTGTTCCTGCTCGTCGAGGAAATGAATGCTGGTGGTATCAATGTTCAGGCTGCGCTTAATGCGTCGCCCGCCGGAGGCCGACATGCCGCTCCAGTTGATAAAGGCGTCGGAGACCAGCGCCCACGTAGGAATGGTTGTAATCGTATTATCGAAATTGCGCACTTTCACGGTGGTCAGGCCGATGTCCGTCACCGTACCGTTGGCACCGTATTTCGGCATCTCCAGCCAGTCGCCGAGCTTGAGCATGTCGTTGGCAGAAAGCTGAATACCCGCTACAAGTCCGAGTATCGGGTCTTTAAACACCAGCATCAGGACGGCGGCCATGGCACCCAGACCGCTGATCAGAATCGCCGGGGACTGGCCAATCAGCAGGGAGATAATCAGTATCCCCACCAGGATGGCGCTCACCAGCTTGATGCCCTGGAAGATCCCTTTCAGCGGCAGCTGTGACGCGGTAGCCATTTTCTGCGACAGATTGAAAATCACGTCCAGCAGCGAGAAGAAGGAGAGCAGGGCATACACCATCACCCACAGCTTCGCGCAGGTGGTGAGTATTTCCGCTGCTTCGCTGCCTTTTTGCAGCCACAGTACCGCCTGGACGTTGACAATTATCCCCTGCAGGGTAAAGGCCAGACGGTGAAATAATTTATTCTGGGTGATGATCTGCAGCCATAAATGGCTGCTGGCCTGCGCGCGTTTTTCGAATGCGCGAAGTACCCCTTTGTGCAGAATAAAATGAACGATGATGGCGGTAAGAAAAATAATACCAAAGATAATCACTAAAGAGGTGGTGTGATTAATTTCAATGCCTAACTCTTCAACCTGAGCAATCAATTCCTGCATAACGTCTCCTGTATTTTTGCAGCCCCATAATGGCGGCTGCGGATCTATTATGCAAATTCACGAACTTATTTGGCGGTCTGGCAGACCTTTACCACCGGCAGGCACAGGCGATGGCGGATGCGCAGCGTCGCCAGAGCCAGCACCACCATCATGGCTGTTTCCACCATGAGGAAGACGTTAACCGCCTGGGTGTAATCCCCGTGATGGTTTTGAAGCGCATGCAGCAAAATGGCGCCAAAAATAGCCGGGCCAAGACCCAGCGCGGCCTGCTGCAGGGTGCTTAAAATAGCGCTCGCGGCCCCCGCGTCGTCAGGCTGAATGTCGCGCATCCCGATGCGGTAGAAACTGTTCACGATCAGCGCCTGCCCGTAGCCCACCAGTCCAGTCGCGGGTGCCAGCGTCAGGGTGGTATTCTCCATGCCCCAAACGCGGAACGTGGCGATCAGCGCCAGCAGGCCGGTAATCTGGATCGCCAGACCCGTCAGCAGGATGGTGCTGGTGCTGTAGCGGGCAATCAGGCGAGGTGCGAACCACGCCGAAACAAAGTAGGTCACGCCCAGGGCGATAAAACTGTTCCCGGACTGCCACGGCGCCATCCCCAGACCGGTTTGCATGGTCAGCGCCATACAGAACATAAACCCGGACCAGACGCTGAAAAAAAGCATCGCAATCAGAATGCCAAAGCGCACGCTGCGAAGCGCAAGCAGGCGCGGCGGGATCAACGGGTGGGCATTCTCACGCTCTTTTTTGCGCGCATTCAGCGCCATCAGCCATGCCAGCGGGACAAGGGCGAGCAGCATCGCCTTCAGCGGCCAGGACCAGTGCCACTGCGGGCCGAGCGCCATCGGGAACAGCAGGCAGCAAAGCATGATGGCCAGCAACACGGTACCCGGCCAGTCGATGCGTGACGGCGTCTCGCGACGGGTTTCCGGTACGAAGCGGCGGCTCAGTGCCAGCACCACCAGACAAATCGGCACGTTGATAAAGAAGGCGTTACGCCAGCCCAGTCCGGCGATATCCGCCGATACCAGCCAGCCGCCGCCCATTTGCCCGACGATAAACGCAATCCCGCCGATGCCGCCGAACAGGCTGATGGCTTTAGCATGCGCCGTACCTTTGAGCGTCACGTGCAGCGTGGCAAGAATTTGCGGCATGATCAGTGCGGCACCCGCGCCCTGAACGATGCGCGCGGCGAGCAGCTGTTCAATGTTCCCCGCTATTCCGCACAGCAGCGAAGCCAGGCCAAAGCTCGCCACACCCCACATGAACAGACGGCGACGGCCAAAATTATCCCCCAGCTTGCTGCCGAGCGCGAGGCAGACGGCAAAGGCCACGCCGTAGAGCGCGACGATGAGCTCCAGTTCGGTGGCGGTAGCGTGCAGTGAATGGGTAATGGCGTCCAGCGCCACGTTGGTGATTGAGGTATCAATCATCGGCAGCATCTGGCCGGTTAACAGCAATATCAGGCCAGCGCGACCCGGTGAAACAACTGACGTATTCATGGTAACTCCATTGCGTCATTCAACAGATGGTCGTAGCATCTACCATCAGATAAACGGGTACCAGTTCTTGCTTATACTGGTACTGGCACTACCATGCAGGGGGATTTATGGCGCTGATGTCTGAACCTGTCGTCTCACTTCAGGATGACACCCGAAAACAGCTCGGGGCATTTTTACGCGCCCGGCGTGAAAGCCTCGATCCGCAGCGTCTCGGCTTGCCGCGCAGCGGTCGTCGCCGCACGCCGGGTCTGCGCCGGGAAGAGGTGGCGATGCTCGCTGACGTGGGCGTGACCTGGTACACCTGGCTTGAGCAGGGCAGGGACGTCAATCCGTCCAGCGCGGTGATGGCGGCCGTGGCAAAAGCGCTGCAATGCACCCCTACCGAGGCCCGGCACCTGTTTGTGTTAGCGGGTTTGCCGCCGGGTGAAGCACCACAGGCGGTCTGCTGTGAAGGCATCAGCGAAGGCACCCGACGCCTGCTGGATACGCTGATGCCGAAACCCGCGAGCATTCAAAAACCGAACTTCGATATTGTGGCCTGGAACGACAGCTTCGGGCATCTGATGGGCGTCGATTTCAATGACATCCCTCCCGAAGATCGCAACTGTATTTATCTGTTCCTCACGCATCCGGCGTGGCGCGCGCGCCTCGGTAGACGCGACGACGTGCTGCCCATTTTTGTCTCCTATTTCCGGGCGGCGATGGCCGAACACCGGGGTGACCCACTGTGGGAGGCCAAACTGGCGCGTTTCTTCGCGGTGTCCGAAGAGTTCAAAACCCTGTGGCACCAGCGCAACGACGTGCGCGGCGTGGAGAACCAGCTCAAGCTGTTTACCCATCCCGAGCTGGGGGATTTTACGCTGCAGCAGATGTACTGGTATTCCGCGCCGCGAAACGGATCGCGGCTGCTGGTGTATCTGCCGGTGGATGAGGCGGGAGAGCGGGCGATGGAGTGGCTGGCGGCGCAGGGAAAGTAAGTTTTTTGCGAGGGGCTTTCATGTAATCAAAGCGGATCCGGTTCTGTCTGTTAAAAACGGGTAAGGTGGGACACGAAAAGCTAAATTAGCCTTTAATGCAAATTGCCTTATATGCTAATATTCTCAGGGATGAAATATCGTGTTCAGACTTATCGTTCATGAGGCGGTAAGGGAAGAGATTCTCTCACTGCCTGCTGGGGTGCAGGCGAAGCTGATTCGACAGCTTGATAAATTGCGCACCAATCCGACAGTACTGAGAGAACCTGACAGCAAACCCTTACCCTATGGTTTGTTTGAAATTAGAACCGTCGGGCTGATCCACACTCGTGGGATCTACGTTTATCAGCGGGAAAAGACAATTTTTCTGCTGCGGGTATTTATCAAGAAAACGCAAAAAACACCCTCTGCTGAACTCCGTCTGGCATTGAAACGACAACAGGAGATGTTGGATGAGCAAAAAGATTATTGACTGGGATGAGCTCAGAGCGGAACTGTTAAGCAATTCAGAAGTGCAGGCTTCTTTTGATGCAGAAGAGCGCAAGGAACGCCTGCGAGAGATGCTGGCGCAATGGCGAGACCATGCTGGCCTGACGCGCGCGCAGGTGGCTGAGCGGATGGGCGTCAGCGCACCCACGGTATCCAGAATGGAAGCGAATATTACCCGGGCAAGCCTTGATACGTTAACGCGTTATGCGCTGGTGTGTGGGATTAAACACCCGCAGATTACGCTTTATTGAAACAGGCACGCCGGAACCCAGCGTGCCAGGAGGGATTAGCACTCGGTCACAATCGTGCTCAGCGGCAGGCGAGATTTCGGCAGCGTGGCGTTGAAATCTTCCACACTGTGATGCCCAACCGGCACCACTACCAGGCTGGTGAAGCCTTTCTCTTTCAGGCCAAACTCTTCGTCGAGGATCGCGGCGTCGAAACCTTCGATCGGTACCGCGTCCAGACCCATAGCGCCCACGCCCAGCAGGAAGTTGCCGACGTTCAGGTAAACCTGCTTCGCCATCCACTGGTCGTCATCTTTCAGATCCACGCGGTGCATGTCGGCGAAATAGGTGCGGCCCTTATGGTTCGCGGCTTTCGCTTTCGGGGTATTAAAGCGACCATCGGCTTCTTCCTGATCGACAACGCGCTCCAGCCAGGCATCGTCCATCGCGGTTTTCGCGCAGAACACCACCACGTGGGAGGCATCCAGCATTTTGCGTTCGTTGAACACATAGGTGCCTGCCGCGGATTTCGCCACGCGCGCTTTTCCTTCCTCGGTGCTGGCCACAATGAAGTGCCACGGTTGGGAGTTGGTGCTGGACGGGCTGTACTGCAGCAGGGTTTTGATTTTTTCCGCTTCTTCAGCGGTCAGTTTTTTGCTTGCGTCGAACGCCTTGGTGGAGTGGCGTTTCAGCGCAACAGAAATGATATCCATAACAACTCCTGATGATGAAATTCGCCCGCGTGCGGGCGCGAAAGATGAGCAGATTACAGCGGGACGGGGAAAAAGATAAGGGCAATTCGAGCGTTTAATCTGTTCGTCTCAGACGAACAATCAGACCGGCCGGATCCACTTCTGGTCTTTTTTCGGCAGTTTATCCACCACCAGATGCCAGGAATCATTGATGAGATCGGTAACCAGTTCCGGCGTCACGTCGTCCGTACCGTAAAGAGAGATCCAGTGCTTTTTGTTGAGGTGATAGCCCGGTTCAACGCCGCGATAAATCTGCTGATTTAACAGCGATTTCTCCGGGTCTGACTTCAGGCTGACGTGCGGCCGCCCGTGTGCGACGGCCACAATCATGAAAATTTTTCCACCCACTTTAAACACGTCAAACTCCGGTCCAAACGGCCAGCAGTGTTCGGTGAATGGCAGTTCCAGCGCCACGCGTTTTGCGTGCTCCTGCAACGTTTTACTGTCCATCGCTCTCTTCCTGGGCAAGCCCGCGCCACATTACCTCAAAGCCGAGCGCTTTAAACTCAACGGCGCGGGACGGATCGCGGGTAGCAAATTCCATCGTACTTTCGGCCAGCGATAAGAAAAGCGCATCGCCAAATGTTTTAAATTCATCAGACATAAACACCTGACGCACCGAACGGCGGCAGAGTTCATGCAGCTCCGGAAACATCTCTTTCACCGCCTGTTCCGTTTCGACGCTCAGCTTTTCACTGACGCCAATCTGGCGGATCGCCGCATGTGCAACGGGGTTACGAATACCCCAGTCCACATAGCTGTTCCAGATATTGCGGGTATGTTCTTTAGGCAGCGTGATGGTGCGATCGAGGTTTGCCAGCATGGTCTGGCAGAGATCCTGCTTCAGATGCAGATAGAGGGCATTCAGCAGATCGTCTTTCGTAGCAAAGTAGCGGAACAGGGTGCCTTCGGCGACGCCCGCCTTACGGGCAATAAGCGCCGTTGAGGCGGCAATACCTGACTGTGCAAACGCCGCCGTTGCGGCGTCCAGTAAGGCCTGTTTTTTATCTTCACTCTTCGGACGTGCCACTAAATTTTTCCTCCTGTCAATTATAAAAACCCTGATTGAAACACGTGCTTTGACACGCTGCAACGCGGAATGTCAAAGATCGAAAACGTCTTGACGACTTTATCATCATATCTATAATGAGTGCTTACTCACTCATAATCAAGTTTACCCTGCGCACGCTATCGGATGGGGCGCGTTTTCGGGTCAGGATATGAAAAAACCTCTCTTCATCTGCGTGGTGTTAATCATGATTATTGCTTCAGCCGCGAGTTTACCGTTTGTTCTGAATGCCGGATTCGGCCAGCCGCCGCAGGGTGAACGGCTCACTGAAGTGGAGGCTTCCCCACAGTATCGCGAGGGGAAATTCCACAATACGCTGCCGACGCCGGGTTATAACGGTGACAAAAATATGCTGGTCGCGATGTGGGAGTTTCTGACTAAAAAAACTGAAAACGCCCGCCCGGCCCAGCCGCTGCCGCTGGTGAAAACCGATCTTGCGAGCCTGCCGCTGGAGCAGGACACCCTGGTGTGGCTCGGTCACTCTTCGTGGTATCTGCAGCTCGCAGGCAAACGCATCCTGATTGACCCGGTTCTTGGCAACTATGCCGCGCCGTTCTCGTTCCTCAATAAGGCCTTTGCCGGGGAGTATCCGTGGCGCGCGGAACGCATGCCGGCGATCGACCTGCTGATTATCTCACACGATCACTACGATCATCTGGATTACGCCACTATCAAGGCGCTACTGTCGAAGGTGAAGCGCGTAGTGACGCCGCTGGGCGTGGGGTCCCACCTGCGTTACTGGGGGATGAAACCCGAGATTATTGACGAGCGCGACTGGAACCAGTCGGTACGCATCAGCGATGCGCTGACGGTGCACGTTCTGCCTGCGCGTCACTTCTCCGGTCGCGGCATCAAACGCGATCGCACCCTGTGGGGCAGCTTCATGTTCGTCACGCCAGAGCAGAAGGTTTACTACAGCGGGGATTCCGGTTACGGCCCGCACTTCAGGGCCATCGGTGAACAGTTTGGCGAAGTGGACGTCGCCATCATGGAAAACGGCCAGTATGACCAGGACTGGAAGTACATCCACATGCTGCCGGAGGAAACGGCGCAGGCCTCGGCGGATCTGAACGCGAAAGCCGTGGTGCCTGGGCATAACGGACGCTTCGTGCTGGCGAAACACGCCTGGAACGATCCGCTGATCCAGCTGGCAAAAGCCAGCAAGGATAAAAATTATCGGTTGCTGACGCCGGAACTGGGCGAGCCCGTCCGGGTAAGCGACAGCGCACAAACCTTTCGTGCGTGGTGGGAATAATGTTTAAGCGAGAAGCAGAGGGGGACAGCAGTATGACCATTTCCGCTCAAGTCATCGACACTATCGTCGAATGGATCGACGACAATCTGCACCAGCCATTACGAATAGAAGAGATTGCCCGCCATGCGGGTTACTCGAAATGGCACCTGCAGCGGCTGTTTATGCAGTACAAAGGGGAGAGTCTGGGACGTTACATTCGTGAACGTAAGCTGCTGCTGGCGGCGCGCGATCTGCGAGAATCCGACGCCCGGGTGTACGACATCTGCCTTCGTTACGGGTTTGACTCGCAGCAGACGTTTACCCGTATCTTCACCCGTACGTTCAACCAGCCGCCGGGTGCGTACCGTAAAGAGAACCATAGCCAGACACATTAACCTGTCGCGTGTAGGCCGGGTAAGGCGTAGCCGCCACCCGGCTTTTTTATGGGCTCAGGACGCGAGTGAAAACCAGCGTCGCCAGACGAAACGCAGCGCGAAGAATTCAATCGCCCCGAGCAGTAAAAACCACACGCAGAACAGAATGGTATAGAGCTGGTTAAGATCGACCATGTGAAAGGTCTGAACCAGCTTCTGCGCCAGCACCAGCCCAAGCGAAGGCGCCGGGAGCAGCAGGCACGAAAGCAGGGCCAGTAATAAAATGCCGCCTGCGGTGAGCAGCGATTCTAGCGGGTGTTTCATCGTAATGTTAATCGTCAGTTAAAAATGTCATTGTCCGGCATTCTGTAACGTAAAGCAATATCAGCCCCGCTGACCTTTTTGAATAAAACAAAGACATTATTACTGCGCACAAATAACAACATACGACCCGGCGTTTATATTAATATCGCGTTATGTAAATAAACGTCCGCATCAGGAAAATAATTTTACAAATGTATAGGTGCTATAACCAATTAACGTGGCAATAACAATGGCCGCGATAACGTATAACACCAGTCTGCGCCCGCGATAAATACCCCACATGGTTCCCCCTCGTTTAGTTTTGGTTTAGAAATATTTTGTAAAAATCAGATCATCGAAATAGTTTTAATCAGTTTTGAATAACCGAGAAGTCATTATATTGCGGTAGATCAATTTTACCCGCAAGACTTTAAAATGAATTTATTTAAGCCCGAAAGGAATTCAGGCTTCTGTTCACCGGAAATTGAAGGAAAAATACGATGACTGAAAAAAAAGTGATTCCGAACGTGCCGCCTTCCGGCGGGCTGGCATACCAGCAGACCGTAGAGCAGGTGCTTGCACACGCGCAGAGCCAGGCCAGCGGTCTGGACCGTGCAGAGGCGCAGGCGCGTCTGCAAACAACAGGGCCGAACGCGCTGCCGGAGAAAAAAGGCAAACCCGCCTGGCTGCGTTTCCTGGCCCATTTTAATGATGTGCTGATTTATGTCCTGCTGGCCGCCGCCGTATTAACGGCAGTAATGGGCCACTGGGTTGATACGCTGGTTATTTTGGGCGTGGCGGTAATCAATGCCTTAATTGGTCATATTCAGGAAAGCAACGCGGAAAAATCCCTGAAGAGTATTCGTAATATGCTCGCCAGCGAGGCGCGCGTTATTCGTAACGGCAACCATGAAACAATCCCCACAACTGAAATAGTCCCGGGCGATATTATTGTATTACGCGCGGGGGATCGTATTCCGGCGGATATGCGTTTAATTGAAGCGCATAATTTACGTGTGGAAGAGGCGATTCTGACCGGTGAATCCACCGTGGTGGATAAACACGTTAATCCGCTGAGCGGCGAATTACCGCTGGGCGATCGCACGAATATGGTCTTCTCCGGGACGACCGTCAGCGCGGGCGGCGGCATCGGTGTGGTCACCGCGACCGGTCAGGATACGGAACTCGGCCACATCAACCAGATGATGGCGGGTATCGAAAAGCACCGTACGCCGCTGCTGGTGCAGATGGACAAGCTGGGTAAAGCGATCTTCGCGATTATTCTGGCGATGATGGCCGCGCTGTTTGTCTTCAGCCTGGCGTTCCGCGAGATCCCGATGGGCGAGCTGCTGCTCTCCCTGATTAGCCTGGCGGTGGCCTCCGTACCGGAAGGTCTGCCGGCCATTATCTCCATCATCCTCTCCCTGGGCGTGCAGGCGATGGCGCGCAAGCGGGCGATTATCCGCAAGCTGCCGACGGTTGAAACGCTCGGCGCGATGACCGTGGTCTGCTCGGATAAAACCGGTACCCTGACCATGAACGAGATGACGGTCAAAGCCATCATCACCGCCGACGCCTGCTACCGCGTGGATGGCAACAGCTACGAGCCGGTAGGCAACATCTACCTGGAAGGCAGCGACGAGCCGGTGCAGATCCAGCTGGGCACCGTGCTGGAGCAGTACCTGCGCACCATCGACCTGTGTAACGACAGTCAGCTGATTCAGGACGAGCGCGGCCTGTGGGGCATTACCGGTGGGCCGACCGAGGGCGCGCTGAAGGTGCTGGCGGCGAAGGCCAGCCTTGAGCCGGTGATGACCACGCTGGTGAATAAGATCCCGTTCGACTCGCAGTACAAGTACATGAGCACCCACTACCAGATTGGCGGTGAGGAGCAGATTTTGATCACCGGCGCGCCGGACGTCATTTTCGCCCTCTGTGCGCAGCAGCAGACCCGCAACGGTGCGGAAGCCTTCAACCGCGCGTACTGGGAAACCGAAATGGAGCGCTATGCGCGTCAGGGGCTGCGCATGGTTGCCGCGGCGTTCAAGCCGGCGAACGGCGAGCAGGAGCTGACGCACGGCGACCTGAGCCACGGCCTGATCTTCCTCGGCATCGCCGGGATGATGGATCCGCCGCGCCCGGAAGCGATTGACGCGATTAACGCCTGCCAGCAGGCGGGGATCCGCGTGAAGATGATCACCGGCGATCACCCGCAGACGGCGATGAGCATCGGCCAGATGCTGGGGATCACCAACAGCGAGCAGGCGGTCACCGGCTACGAGCTGGAGAAGATGGACGACGCCGCACTGGCGGAAGCCGCGGTGAAGTATGACATCTTCGCCCGTACCAGCCCGGAGCATAAGCTGCGCCTGGTGAAAGCGCTGCAGGACAAAGGCGAAATCGTCGGCATGACCGGCGACGGCGTGAACGATGCCCCGGCGCTGCGTCAGGCGGACGTGGGCATTGCGATGGGCATTAAGGGCACGGAAGTGACCAAAGAGGCGGCGGATATGGTCCTGACGGACGATAACTTCGCCACCATCGCCAGCGCGGTAAAAGAGGGGCGTCGCGTTTACGACAACCTGAAGAAGACCATCCTGTTCATTATGCCGACTAACCTGGCGCAGGGTCTGCTGATTGTGATTGCGCTGCTGGCGGGGAACATCATTCCGCTGACGCCGGTGCTGATTCTGTGGATGAACATGGCGACCTCCGCCACGCTCTCCTTCGGCCTGGCCTTTGAGGCCGCCGAGCGCAACATCATGCGCCGTCCGCCGCGCCAGACCGGGCAGCACGTGATGGACGCCTACGCCGTCTGGCGCGTGGCCTTCGTCGGCACCATGATTGCCATCGCCGCCTTTGCGCTGGAAGCCTGGCTGGCCCCGCGCGGCCACAGCGCGGAGTTCATCCGCACCGTGCTGCTGCAGATGCTGGTCTGCGCCCAGTGGGTGTACATGATTAACTGCCGCAACACCGAAGGGTTCTCCCTGAACCGTGGCCTGCTGGCGAACAAAGGGATCTGGCTGGTGACGGGCGTTCTGTTCCTGCTCCAGGCGGCGATTATCTACCTGCCGTTTATGCAGATGCTGTTCGGCACCGAAGCCCTGCCGCTGCGCTACTGGTTTGTGACCCTGGCCGTTGCAGGCGTGATGTTCTTCGTCGTCGAAATCGAGAAGCGACTGACCCGCAGGTTCCGTAAGGCTGCATAACGAAAACCTTACCCCTCACCCTAACCCTCTCCCCACAGGGGAGAGGGGACCGCCCGGTTTTCTCCCTCGCCCCTTTGGGGAGAGGGCCGGGGTGAGGGGAGAAACAACGCTGAGGTACTCCCATGAAATTCCCGGTCCTGTTAGCACTTCTTGTCAGTACCCTGCAACCCGTATTCGCCGCCATTCCCGTTCGCGTCGCCACCGTGGAGCAAACCGCCCACGCCGCCGAGCGCCAGATCCCGGGCCGCATCGAAGCCATTCACACCGTTGAGCTACGGGCGCGCACGGAAGGCGCGATCGCCAAAATCCACTTCCGCGACGGGCAGTACGTGAAAAAAGGCGACGTGCTGTTTGAGCTGGACGACGCCGAGCCGCGCGCCGCCCTGCGCCTGGCGCAGGCCGAAGTGAAAAGCGCCGAAGCCACGCTGCGCCAGGCGCAGCAGCAGCTTTCCCGCTTTGAAAGTCTCGGCAGCAGCAACGCCATCAGCCGTCACGACGTGGACAACGCCCGCATGCAGCGCGACGTCGCCAGCGCCGCTCTCGAGCAGGCGAAGGCCCGGCTCGAAGCCCGCAACGTCACCCTGAGCTACACCCGTATCACCTCGCCGATTGATGGCCGCGTGGGACACAGCAGCTTCCACGTGGGTAGCCTGGTCAACCCTGCGAGCGGCGTTTTGGTGGAGGTGGTGCAGCTTGACCCGATCCGCATCGCCTTTGCGCTGGAAGAGGGGGTGTTTGCCGCCAAAGCCGGACAGCATGCGGATATCAATGCCATGAAGCGTGCCTGGCAGGCGCTGATCGACAGCAACGGCCAGCGCGTCAGCGGCGAGCTGACGTCAGTGGATAACCGCGTTGACCCGCGTACCGCCAGCGTGATGCTGCGCGCCGAGTTTGCCAATCCGCGCCATCAGCTGCTGCCCGGCGGCAATGTGAACGTGTTTTTGCGCCCGGCAAGCGAACAGCCGGTGCTGACCCTGCCCGCCGCCGCGGTCCAGCAGAACGGCGACGGCTACTTTGCCTGGGTCGTTAATGCCGACGGCAACGCCGAAATGCGCCTGCTGAACGTGGCTGGTCAGATTAGCCAGCAGTTCCAGATCACCTCTGGCGTGAAGCCCGGTGAGCGAGCGATTACTGACGGCGCGCAGCGCGTGCAGCCCGGCGCTGCTGTCCAGATACTGAATTAAGGAGCCATCATGCTGACGTTTTTCATCAAACGCCCGCGCTTCGCGATGGTGATTGCGCTGGTCATCACCCTGCTGGGGGCCATTGCGCTGAGGATTATCCCGGTGGAGCAGTACCCGCAGATTACGCCGCCGGTGGTGAACGTCTCTGCCAGCTGGCCGGGTGCCAGCTCCGCTGACGTGGCGGAGGCCATCGCCACGCCGCTGGAGACGCAGCTGAACGGCGTGGACCATATGCTCTACATGGAGTCCACCAGTTCGGACGAAGGCACTTACAGCCTGAACATTACCTTTGCGGCGGGCACCGATCCGGATCTCGCGGCCATCGACGTGCAAAACCGCGTGGCGCAGGCCGTGGCGCAGCTGCCGACCGAGGCGCAGCAAAACGGCGTGCAGGTGCGCAAGCGGGCCACCAACCTGATGATGGGGGTAAGTCTTTACTCACCGAATAACACCCACACGCCGTTGTTCGTCAGCAATTACGCCAGCACCCAGGTGCGCGAGGCGCTGTCGCGTCTGCCCGGCGTAGGGCAGGTGCAGATGTTCGGCGCGCGCGACTACAGCATGCGCATCTGGCTGCGCCCGGACCGCATGAACGCCCTGAACGTCACCACCGATGACGTGGCGCAGGCGCTGCGCGAGCAGAACGTACAGGGCGCGGCGGGTCAGGTGGGCACGCCGCCGGTGTTTAACGGCCAGCAGCAGACCCTGACCATCAACGGGCTGGGGCGCTTAAGCCAGGCCGAAGAGTTTGCCGACATCATCATCCGCGCCGGGGATATGGGCCAACTGGTGCGCCTGAAGGACATCGCCACCATCGAGCTCGGCTCGCGCAGCTACAGCTCCGGCGCGCAGCTGAACGGGCACGACTCCGCCTATTTGGGTATCTACCCGACGCCGTCCGCCAACGCCCTGCGCGTGGCCGATGCGGTACGCGCGGAGCTGGAACGCCTCTCAACGCGCTTCCCGGACGACCTGGTTTATGAGGTGAAATTCGACACCACCTCTTTTGTCGCCGCGACCATTAAAGAGATCGGCGTCTCGCTGGCGCTGACGATGCTGGCGGTGGTGGTGGTCGTTTCCCTGTTCCTGCAGAGCTGGCGCGCGACGCTGATTGTCGCCCTCGCCATTCCGGTGTCGCTGGTGGGCACCTTTGCGGTGCTCTACACGCTCGGCTACTCCGCCAACACGCTCAGCCTGTTTGCCATTATTCTGGCGCTGACCATGGTGGTGGATGACGCCATCGTGGTGGTGGAGAGCGTTGAAACGCTGATGGCGGAAGGGCAGAGCCGCACGGCGGCGACCGCGCTGGCGCTGCGCCAGATTGCCGGGCCGGTGATCGCGACGACGCTGGTGCTGCTGGCGGTATTTGTGCCGGTGGCGCTGCTGCCGGGCATTGTCGGCGAACTCTACCGCCAGTTCGCGGTGACGCTCTCCACCGCCGTGACGCTCTCAAGCCTGGTGGCGCTGACCCTGACGCCCGCGCTGTGCGCGATGCTGCTGCGTCCGCGCCCGGAGAAACCTGCGGCCATTTATCGCGCCTTCAACCGCGGGCTGGATGCCACGCGCGGTTTCTACACCCGCCTCGTGCATGTCTTAAACCTGCGTCCGTGGCTGGCGCTGCTGGCCACCGCTGGCGCGGCGGCAGTCGTGCTGTTCAGCTTTATGTCGATGCCAAAAGGCTTCCTGCCGCAGGAGGACCAGGGCTACTTCTTCGCCAGCGTTCAGCTGCCGGAAGCGGCTTCGCTGGAGCGCACCGAAGCGGTGATGACCACCGCGCGGGAGCTGATCGCCCAAAATCCGGCGGTGGAGGACGTCATTCAGGTCTCCGGATTTAACATCCTCAACGGCACCAGCGCCTCCAACGGCGGGTTTATCTCCATCATGCTGAAGGACTGGAGTGAGCGTCCGCCGCTGGAGGAGGTGATGGGCACCCTGCAGCGCCAGCTTCTGGCCCTGCCGGAAGCGACCATCATGACCTTCGCGCCGCCGACGCTGCCGGGGCTGGGCAACGCCTCCGGCTTTGATCTGCGCATCCAGGCCCAGGCGGGGCAGAGCCCGGCGGAGCTGGAGCGCGTCACCCGCGAGGTGCTGGCGAAAGCCAACCAGCATCCGCAGCTGAGCCGCGTGTTCACCACCTGGAGCAGCAATGTGCCGCAGCTGACGCTGACCGTTGACCGCGAGCGCGCCGCCCGTCTCGACGTGCCGGTGTCGCGCATCTTCAGCAGCCTGCAAACCGCCTTTGGCGGCACGCGCGCCGGGGATTTCAGCATCAACAACCGTGTCTACCACGTGGTGATGCAGAACGAGATGCAGTGGCGCGAGCGCGCAGAGCAGATCAGCGAGCTGTTCGTGCGCAGCAACAGCGGCGAGCGGGTGCGCCTGAGCAACCTCGTCACCATCACGCCGACCGTCGGCGCGCCGTTCCTGCAGCAGTACAACCAGTTCCCGTCCGTGTCGGTGAGCGGCTCGGCAGCGGCTGGGGTGAGCAGCAGCACCGCGATGGCGGCGATGGGCGAGATCCTCGCGGAAAGCCTGCCGGCTGGCTACGACTACGCCTGGAGCGGCATGTCGTACCTGGAGCAGCAGACCGGCAATCAGGCGATCTGGATCGTGCTGGCTGCGGTGGTGATGGCATGGCTGTTCCTCGTCGCCCAGTACGAGAGCTGGACGCTCCCCGCAAGCGTGATGCTCTCGGTGCTGTTTGCCATCGGCGGGGCGCTGGTCTGGCTGTGGATGGCCGGATACGCCAACGACGTGTACGTGCAGATTGGTCTGGTATTGCTGATCGCGTTAGCGGCCAAGAACGCGATTCTTATCGTCGAGTTCGCCCGCGCGCGGCGTATGGACGGAATGGCGATTGTCGATGCCGCGCGGGAAGGGGCCTCGCGCCGCTTCCGGGCGGTGATGATGACCGCCGTGTCGTTCATTATCGGCGTTCTGCCGATGATGCTGGCGACCGGCGCAGGCGCCCAGAGCCGCCGCATCATCGGCACCACGGTCTTCAGCGGCATGCTGGTGGCGACCGTGGTGGGGATTCTGTTCATCCCCGCGCTGTTCGTGCTGTTCCAGCGCCTGCGGGAGTGGGGCCACGGCCTTACGGACTCGTCGCCCACAGCTCGCAGTGCTTCTGGACCAGAGAAATCAGCGAGCCGCCGTCGGCGATAAAGTCCCGCATGCGCTGCGCCTCACTCTTGCCCTGCTTTAACAGCAGGGCAATTTCATTGATTGCGCTTGTCGCACCGAGCTTATCGGCCGACGGCGCCACCTGCTCCAGCAGCCAGGCGATGTCCTCCGCCACGGTTCGTTGCTCGCCGGTATGCACATCCGTCAGGATCCCTTCCAGTCCGTAGCGACACGCCTGAAAACGGTTAAAACGGTAGAGCAGAAAATCCCGTTCCTGATGCTTATACGGTCGCGTGGTCAGCAGCCAGTGTGACGTGGCCTGAATCAGCCCGGCGATGTTAATCGCGTGGCCGAGCGTCAGCGGCGTATCCATCACCCGCACCTCCACGGTGCCAAAATGCGGGCTGGGGCGAATATCCCAGTGCAGATCCTTGATGCTGTCGATCATGCTGGTGGCGCTCAGGCGGCGGAACAGCCCTTCAAACTCCTGCCAGCTGTTGACCCACGGCATCTGTCCGTTATCCGGGAACCCGGAGAAGATATTGAGCCGCGACGAGGAGAACTTTGTGTCGGTGCCCTGCATGTACGGCGAGGCGGCCGCCAGGGCAATAAAGTGCGGCACAAAGCGCGACAGGCCGTGCAGGAGGTAAATGGCATCATCCCCGGTCCGGCAGCCGACGTGAACGTGCTGGCCGAACACCGTCGCCTGCAAAATCAGATAGCCAAAGCGCTCCAGCGTGACGTTATAGCGCTCGTCGTCGCACACCTCCTGGCGCTGCCATTTCTGGAACGGATGCGTCCCGCCGCCGCAGATCTGAATGTGCTGCTCTGCCGCCGCGCGCAGGATACTCTGCTGCATCACTGAGAACTGCGCCGCCGCCTGATCGATGGTCTGACACACGCCGGTGGCGATTTCGAGCATGCTTTCGGTGATGTCGTGTTTGACTTCACCGCCTTTGATGTCGTCTTTGACGGCGGCGATAAGCGCGGAGGAGTCCTGGCTGAGATCGTACCCCGGCGGGTTAACCACCTGCAGTTCGAGCTCGATGCCAAGGGTGAACGGTTCAGAGGATTTAAAATCGGGTAAAGGCATGGCGCACTCCGTTGTCTGTGAATGTTGAGTATAGACAACGGGTGTGGCGCACTCGTCTCAGGGTGGTATAACTGATAGCAGGCTTAGCAAAAGGGGAGTGACTCATGTCTGACTATCCAACCATTGCGCTGATTGGTCCCGGTGCGATTGGCACCACCGTTGCCGCGGTACTGCATGACGCTGGCCGCACGCCGCTACTCTGCGGACGCACCGCGCAACCGGAATTACGCCTGCGTCACGATGAGGGTGAAACGGTGGTGCCCGGTCCGGTATTAACCGATCCGGCGGCCATCACGCGCCCCGTTGACCTCGTGTTTATCGCGGTGAAAACGACGCAAAATGCCGACAGCGCCGGGTGGCTGCGCGCGCTGTGCGATGAAAATACGTTGGTGTGTGCCCTGCAAAATGGCGTAGAGCAGAAGGCTCAGCTTGAGCCTTTGGTCAGTGGCGCGACTGTGCTGCCGTCGGTGGTCTGGTTCCCGGCGCAACGCGAGCCGGATGCCTCCGTCTGGCTGCGCGCCAAACCGCGCCTGACGCTGCCGGACGTGCCTCAGGCGCTGCGGGTGGTCGATGCGCTTCGCGGTACGCGCTGTGAAGTTGAACTCTCGGCTGATTTCCCCACCGTCGCCTGGCGCAAGCTGCTGCAAAACGCGGTCGCCGGGCTGATGGTGCTCGCCAACCGCCGCGCCGGGATGTTCAGGCGCGAGGATATCAGCGAACTTTCGCTGGCCTATCTGCGCGAAGGGCTGTCCGTCGCCCGCGCCGAAGGGGCGAAGCTGAACGATGACGTGGCGCAGGAGATTCTGGCGAACTTCCAGCGCGCGCCAGTGGATTTGGGTACGTCGATTCTCGCTGACCGTCAGGCGGATCGCCCGATGGAGTGGGATATCCGCAACGGCGTCATCCAGCGCTACGGCCGCAAACACGGCATTGCGGTGCCCATCAGCGACGTGGTGGTACCGCTGCTGGCGGCGGGGAGCGAGGGGCCGGGTTAACGGCCGCTGTTTTTCCGTTCGGCAAAGTAATGGGCGGGCGTGCTGCCCATCACTTTTCTGAACATGGTGATAAACGCGTTCACGGATTCGTACCTGAGAGTGGCGGTGGGGCGATAGAGAGGGGGGAAGATAAGTGAATATGAATTTCAGCTTTGTGCCATAATTTTACGTGGTTATCCTGGTAGCGTGTTGATCTGTCGGGAGCAGAACCCGGGAGGTTCAAATGCTTTATAGCTGCATGAATAATACAAAATGGAATGAGGTCCGCATTGCAATGGTTAGCATGGAATCTCCCCCCTTATGGAAAATCACTTTTCTCAATGGCTATGAATCTGCAGTTGATGGCGAGTGGTTTTACCATTTCTGTGAAGGTGGCTATTTAGATATCAAGTATCTTGATATTATGACAAACTCAGTTGAACAACATACCATGGTAGGTACTATTCTTCGCGCTATTCATCTCCCTGGAATCGAGGTGTCAACCGGTTATAGAATTTGGGGATACGCAGATTCGGTCAGCTATGTAGATTATATTTAACTAGATAAAATCGTTTAATGGCTAACAGGAATACGTTAGTCTTTGCGTAGAATTGGCCTCTACTCCTCACTGTCTAAGCGTTACACTGAAAGTTTATTAATTCAAAGTCAATATAATCAGACATCTTCCCATAGCGGCATCAATTCTCCTGGTAATTGTTCCTTATCAAACCCCTCAAACCAATACACAGAGCCTTGCGGTCCAATAATCGGCACTTCTCCCCACCCCGGATAAAACAATGCGCGACTCCAGTCAGGCTTGAGACGACCACGCCGTTTAAGGCGCTGACCATTACACGCAGTTGCTCGTATTGAAGGAAAATTAATAAAGAAACTTAACGGCATTTTCTCTTTGCGCGCACGTTGTAATTGCCTTGATATCCAGTCCTGGTTACGTTTGCGAAGTTTTTGTTTCATTGGCTACTGTTCTGATTGTACTCACTTATCAATCAAAGCTCTCACTGTAATCCGACGCCATGCTTTATACAAGAGTGTCCGTTCTTAACTCAGTGCGGACCTTACCCACTTTTCTGCCCTTTCCGTATAATGAGCGGACGGTGATAGCGTCCGCTCAGTGTTGATGACTGTATGTGCATTAGTATAGCCATGCATCATCTGTCATCAAAATGATGAAACCACTCGTGCTTTTTAACGGATAAACGTTCTTTTTACACGAACAGAGGTTATGAAATAGGGAATCCAAATTAAAGCCGTAATTACGTTTCTAAAAATAGGCACAAGTTCATTATAGCCAATCTCAGCGCCAGGAATTAATATGTAAAGCAGGTAAGTATTAAATGACATTGTCGTCACGATTGATATTAAAAACAAAATGTAAAGCTTTGGTAGCAATTTCTTCTTTCTTAGGAAAAATGAAAAAACAGTGACTGTAAAAAGAAATTCGCCAATATAAATAACCAGGGAAACTATGAAGAAAATTTTTGCATTTGCATTCAGGTGCGAATAATTTTCTATCATAAATTTAAATGCATCTGTCATTGCAAAAAGATAGGAAGCAGCAGTAACCACTAATCCTATAAGAGGTAAAAAAAGAAAACCTCCAATTTTCCTGAAGTTTTTATCTTCACAACTGTCGCAAAACTCTCTGTCCTGAGGTATTTCGACCCCACACTTTATGCATCCCCATTCCATATATGGACCTTTGAAGTATTTTATAATTTACAATAGATTAAACGAAGTCTATTACAAACGCAACTGACTGATAAATAAGTATGCTGTGCAGGTAACTTTTTCGAGTAAATTTGTGTTAAGGGGAGATTCCCGCAGCACAGATATTCATTCTAAGTCCCTACCCGGGACCGCGCTTTGCTAATAACGGTTCCTCAAACATTTCTTCCCGACAGTTCCCGACCGGAAACGAATATTTAAAGTAAAGTGCTAACGCTGAACACCATAAGGTTCTCTGTTGCACTTCAGTCCAGCTTCTCAATATTCATCCTAACCGCTTTCAGCGTTCTCCTGCGGATCCAGCCGCTGCCCGCCCGTATTACCAGCCAGTAAGCAGCCATCCTGAGCCGGGTGCTTCTGTCCGGGCAAAAGACGAACGTTTCCGTACTGAGTTCATGCTGGTCTGGTGCCAGTTCCTTTACCTGGTAGCGCAGCAACAGTGTCGCGCTGCCCGGCACGGCAGGCGTCTGAAACGCGCTGGCATCCGGCACGTTTTCCAGACCGAAATCTTCACGCCAGAATTGCCCTCTTAAGCCATAGCAAAGCTCCGATGCTGAATCTTTCAAAAGGGTAAAACTGTGCAGACCAAAGTTGCTGATTGAGTCAGCCTGCTGATCGCGCAGAAGTTTTTGCGGTAATTGCCGCAAAGCCATCAACCGACGAATCACAGCATCTTGCCGGACGTCAAAGTTGGCAATCAACGGCAGAATATGTTCAGGGTGCGCAGTATGAATGACCGTTCGGTGTTTTTCATGAAACTGGAACTGAGGTAAAAAAGCGGGGACATCCTGCCACTGAGCAAGCGCTTTGCGGGTTACGAATCCAGGATTCAGCATTTCTCTTCCTTGTCATCCCTTGAGTGCAGCCAGAGTATCAGATGGCGTGCTGCAGGCAATCACCAGGAAAAGAGAGGGGGATAGGGCAGTAAATGTAACGAGCCGGTTGGGTTAACGATGTTCGCTTCTTTGCGAATGGAGAAGCTGAGTGATTTCTTTGCGCTTTCTTGTTGCCCATTCGGGCTTGACTGAGAGCATTAAACTGTATTCCTTTCTGAAATAAACCTCTCTGAATTCCCGTTCAGATGAATGTTTTGCTGCATAGGCTGAGGCCAGCCCCGCCACGGCACTCTCCACAAACCAATAAAGAATTTCATCGTCACTGAGCGTTACTTTTCGCTGTATTTCAAGACCCCTTTCACTGATGATAAAATGATATTCTTTACCATGAATTTCCAGATAGGGAGTTGCAACCCCATCAGGTTGGTCAGGAATAAAAAAATAATGATTTGGTCTTGTGCCTCCCCCAAGTTGCTCACCTATTTTTAGAAGCTCGTTTCGTAGTTCTTCAATCGTTTTCATCAGCATTCCTTTGTTCTTTTATGTGAACCACTCATTATCGCAGAATGGGTGCACAGAGTCTGCTCGCGATCACTTCCCCACAAACGCACTCACAGGCAAACCGAAACGCTTCGCCAGCGCCCGCATATGATCCAGGGTCAATGTGCGCTGTCCATTAAGGATCCGACTCACCAGAGACTTCTTACCAATCTCATTCTCGAAATCGCTCTGAGTGAGTTGGTGCTGATCCATCAACGTTCGTAATAACGCAACGCCTGACGGAATGCGGGCAACACGCGCGTTAAATTCTGCAAACTCCGGAGACTCGTTTTCGTATTTATCGATTTTCGCGGTAAGCATCTCTACCAGCGGGCTATCGGGGTCGTGCTCAATAAGGTGTTCCACCATCGCCAGAGCATCCTCGTAATCTTGTCGCGACGGGCTTGAGCCCAGGAAGGGAAGCTCGTTAGTCAGCTCGTTTGCCGCTTTGATGGCTGCTGCATAATTCATTCTTTCGTTCTCCGGTAGAGGTCCGTGAGCTTGTCATACTCTGCGTGCGTGCTGATGTGTTTAATGAAGATCTTTCCCCGCTCAAAATCAGCAAAAAATATTATTCTTAAATGTCCGCCACCTACATCAATGACCCACCATTTTTCCCGGTATTTCATCCGGTCCAGGCTGGGAAAGCGCTTTCGCATGTCGCCTGGTTAGGGGTAGTGTTCCTTTTTTAGTACCTGGTAAAGGTCGTCCGGGGCGAGTGATTGAGTGGGAAAATGTCTGGCCGCCGTATCGAAAGGCGTTCTTGAGACTACGTGCATCCTTGCCCTTTGTTTCCAGATTGGAAACATTATAGGTAGTGGTTGGTGAGTTGACAATGTGGAAACAACGATGGGAGTGCAGTTTCTACATGCCCGTGATTACGGCGCTCATTTAATGAGTGCGAATACTTTAAGAGGTGGTGGTGAGAGATTAAAGTGGATGGTATGGCTCGGTTTTGGGTATTTGTTTGATTTGCGTAGCGTATTCAGAAATTGTTTGATGAAAAGGAGTCTGATGGAGGTTAGTTTTACTAACAATATCTTATGGAAGTGTGCGAAAGATGAGTCCGCTTTGTGCCAAGAGCGGAAGTTGCTTGCATCATGGTATGTTAGTTTACGGGAGCCGGTTAGCACTGTAAGCACGGATAATACTTATTCCTCTTTATGGCTTCTTTTCATGTAATTACCACCGTGGAAGAATATGCCTGCCAAATCGTGCATTAGGAAAAGAGTAATGAGGTGCAAAAGCACTATACCAAATAATCTGCTTCCTGCACTCTTCAATAAACTTAGAATCATTCCACAGTAATTTCATCTCTCTTTTGGTGAGCCTGGAAGAAACATCTTCAGCATTCATGCTGTTATATACCACTCCGGTATAGGGATTTAACTTTGGCCACGGGGTGGTTTTACGTTGGTAATGGGCGTGAGGAACTGAAGGGAAGCAGTCTTTGTCACCAACTGTAAAGAGCCATTTGTTAAAGGCTAGGAAATGCATCGAATCATCTTCATCCTCGATTTTTTGACCTCCTCTTGTACCAGTATGACTTAACTGTGGATCTTCCATTCTGTTACTTCCATCCCAGTCATCCCCATGATCCATTCTCTCTTCTTCAGAAGATGCATAATCTTCCCCGGGAGCGTTGCGTGGGTCAGCAACACTGTTGCTGTTGTCTTTAAGCCATCTGTATATTTCAAGACGTTCCTGATATTCGATCAATCCGATAATGCCTAATTGATAACTCAGATCTGAAAGGGTCATGACTGCTGGGGACATTTTAAATCCTTTTTAAGAAAAATTGACTGGAATGTTCTTCTGTGAATTTATATTACGAGGAAGGCTACGACAACGCAAACTTGATGGGGGAGTTCAAGTGAAATGTACTTGCCCCCGTTGGTTAACTCACGCGATTTAAGTAATTCTGCAACAGTGGTGAGAACAACTGCTGACGTCTGCTCTTCGCTCAACGCGGACATCATTAACCTCGTGACCTGCTCCCTGTCGGTTAACACACGGGAAGGTGAGTAGAGCATTATCAATGGCGATGATAGTTGTGAACGTCTGCTCCTCGCTCATAGCGGATCTTCAGCTCAGTCAGATCGTTCGCTTCGTGCCAGAAGCGGATATTACCTAATACATTGGTAACCTTCTCAGATTAACACGTTCTACAAAGTTAGCGTCGCATCTGATGAGTTATAATGTTTTAAAATATCCAACTGATAAATCCACCCGAATACTTCTCACTAATTTGGATTGCAAAAAGATCATGAAGACTTAGAAATAAATCATTATCTTCTTTAAAAATTAACTCCTCATACTCTGTCATTATCAAACTATGCTGCGTTGTTAGTTTAGATATGTTATCCATTTCACTGGCAAGCATGGATTTGTTTGCATTGGTGGATAGATCCATAGCAATAAATTTCCGCATCAATGGCATTAGTTGATTAGGGTCTATGTTTTTTGTATTTTCCTTGGCTTTTTTTTGTCTTTCTGAATAGATAGTGTTAATCGCATTTGTATAATTTTTCGCTAAGCTCCTAAACTCTGGATATGAACCAGTAACTAATGCAAGTTCTTCGTACTTGAGGAATAAATCGGCCTTGCATTTTTTTACTGTCATTTCAAGCTCTTCAACTCCTTTTTTTAACTCTGCATTTGCTTTAATAATAGACATTGGGAGAGCTTCATAATGTTGGCCTAATTTTGAATCAGGAGTCATTGTCATATGTACTATTTCATTAGACATGAGCTGATAAGAACCAGATAACTCTCCATACTTTAGGAATAGTTCATTATGTGAAGATGAACAAGAACTTTGTAATTCCATCATTGGCCTGAAGTAATCCTTTATAAGCTCCTCCTGAAGACCTTGATCTTTTTTGTAACTCTCTAGAATCCCAGCAAAAAGAAACGACCCTAAAGATATAGAGATTATGGCAATTAGTAATTGACTAAGAAATGATTGTGCTCCATTACTCATGAATTATCCTTAAAACATAATACTGAAAAAAGTGGCGCCTGATAAGGGAAAACGACGGATCGGAAACAAACTTAACTGATGGGTTAGCCATAGTCCAGAACCTTATTTAAACACTTAGTATGACTGTATGCATCTTAGAAATTCGTGCCAGTAACATTTGAAGCCTCATAATTCATTTAAATCGAGGTCAGTTACTCGCTCATAAGGGACAACCATACTCAAATCTCCCACATTGCAGGAGATTTGAGTATGAACACGTCACCGTGGAACAAAGACCGTATCATAGGCCAAAAAAGACCACTTCAGATATCTCATATCTGGGGTATCCGAATCCGACTTGAACTGGAAGGTAAAACTCGCGATTTAGCTCTGTTCAACATGGCCCTGGACAGTAAGCTTCGAGGCTGTGATCTAGTCAAACTCAAAGTATCTGATGTTGCATATGGTAGCTCTGTTTCAAGCAGAGCAACGGTGTTGCAACAGAAAACCGGTAGCCCTGTGCAATTTGAGATAACCAAAGGGACAAGAGAAGCTGTTGCTGCATTGATACAGCTTAGCAATTTGCACAGTAAAGACTTCTTGTTTCGGTCTAGGATCGGAACTAACCAGCACATTTCAACCCGGCAATACAACCGAATCTTTCATGGGTGGGTAGAAAAGCTTGGTCTCGAAGATTCGCTCTACAGCACACATTCCATGAGAAGAACAAAACCTTACCTGATCTACAAGAAAACCAAGAATCTCCGGGTGATCCAACTTCTGTTGGGTCATAAGAAACTGGAAAGCACAGTCCGTTATCTGGGCATTGAAGTCGATGATGCGTTAGAGATTTCTGAATCGATTGAAGTCTAAGGTTGTCAGGGCTGCAACAGCAGCCCTGTGCCACAAGCAGGCGTTGCGACACCAATGTGTAAATCAATCGAGGGTAGGTTAGCTTTTATCTACGACTATTGAGTGACTTTACAACTGAATCGAATGTTCTATCATTAAGAGGCTTGCCCTAGATTATTCCCGCAATAATATTATTGGAGCATATATGGGTGATGAAAATGTGAATGTGATTGGAGAGGCTAAGGTTATACAGTTAGGCTCTCAAAAGATGCTAGTTGTTGAAATAGAAAACGATGCACCCGAGGGTGAATATAAAATTCAAATTATCAAAGGAAACCCTACTGGACCTACAGGGGCCGGCCTCGGTTGTGTCATCCGTTTTGGTGTAGAAGCATAGACAAACTGTGCGCAGAGTGATTTTTTCTCTGCGCATTTTAGCCTTATCACATACTATCATAACTGTCCTTGTGAGTATGTTATATGAGATATCAACGTTCGCATTACAACTATTTTGTGCACAGAGATGATGGAGTTGTTATATATAACGCCAGACTTGGTTCCTTCACGCTTGTCAATGCCGATATAGCAAAAAACATTGAATCAGACGAACCGCTTTTACCATATTTACCATATGAAACTTTGCTTGCATCAGGAATACTTCATTTAGGCAATGAATACCATAAAGTCGTCAGGAATTACTTGAGCAAAGAACATAATTATGATGTGCTTTCCATAGCCATTGCACCAACATTATCCTGTAACACCGAGTGTGACTATTGTTACCAGTCAAAATATAAAAATGAAAGAAAGATGAGTGAAGAAACTCAGCGGTTATTGCTAAATTATATAAAATCAAAACTTTCGGAGGGTTGGAAATCTTTAAGTTGTACTTGGTACGGGGGGGAGCCATTGCTTGAAATGAATATCATTACATTCTTAACAAAAGAAATAAAAGAATTAGCAAAAAAATACGACTGCGAAATCCTCCCGATGAATCTGGTAACCAATGGAATACTCTTGGATACACATACAGCAGAAATTCTTATACAAGAAGGTATACGCAACGTACAAGTTTCATTTGATTCCCTTTATCATGATATAAACAAACGAGGTGTACTGAATCGTGATGGCACAATGTCAGTCATTTTGGTGAATATCATAAATATGTTAGCCTCAAATAAAGTGAAATTATCCGTCAGGGTAAATGTATCCGTCTCAAATAAAAATCAGATCGGGGACATTGTGCATATTCTGAAATCTAAAGGTCTTGGGGATTTTATTACGCTCGAACGTATTACTGATTTAGAGTATGAAGCCGGTGCTAATATTGATTCAGAAGGGCTCCGAACTAACATGCGCAATAATATTTCGAAATTTGGTAAAATTATACCCACGAAAAACGAAAGCTACCCAACCTTGTCCAGAAAACAATTCTCTACCCTAAAGTCTGATAATACAACCATATCCCCTACCATATTGAATAAAATTATGCGTGATCTCACGCCTAAATCTAAGTTTTGTGGTGCTACCTTGGGTAATTTATTTGTAATTGATTCCGATGGCTATGTTAGCCGGTGTTGGCACAGTGCCGGTGCTAAATCTGAAGCAATAGGTCATGTTAAATATCAACAGATGGAATATCAGAAAGAAAACCAAAATAAATGGAATACCATTACACCATTTCTGTATACGCATTGTTCTTCTTGCAAAGTTTTACCATTGTGCAATGGTGGATGCTCGCACCCTAGAGTAACAATGGAGTCTACTTTCCCTCCATGTGAATCAATCAAATTCCAGATTAACAATTACGTGGACATTATTGGCAGCAAGTTGGTTTTTGAATAACAAACGGTGATATCATGAAAAAACTAATCATTCGCCCACTCGACAGTTATCTCGTAAAATTATCGGAAGATACTATCCCTAGCATGGAGGCTAGAAAACTCATTTCAGATCAGATGATGTTAGCCAGTCACGAGGAAGTCCTTGATCTTATACCTCTTTCAGAAAATGTATTTCAAAACTTTGAAATTGAATTCCCGTTGGATCCAAGTAATGGTGCTTCGTTAGCTGAACAGGAAGATAACTGGGGAATCGGTGAGAAAGGTTTAGATGTGGAACAATTCTGGGGGCAAGACATAACCGGCAAAGGAATATTATTAGGCATTGCGGATTCAGGTTTGGACATAACCCTTCCTACATTTATGAAGATACGAGATCAAGAGAAAAAGTTTGCCTTTGCTGAATTTGACAAAAATGGTTTAAAAATAGTCCAAACCGACCCTAAAGGGCAAGTAATTCCAGACAGTCTCGCAAAACCTACTGCTAGTCACTGGCATGGTACATTTTGTGCGTCTATTATCGCTGGACACAACGACGGTAAAAAGAGAGGCGTGGCACCCGATGCCAGTTTAGTTATAGCTAAAGTGTTACAACAAGGGAACATTGGCACCACAGCTAGTATTTTTTCAGGATTAACCTGGCTGGCAGAACAACAATGTGATGTGATTTCTCTTTCTTTAGGATGGCCTGGGAAGCATGATGTCTGGCGTGAACCAATCGAAAGGATGCTGAAAAATGGAGCTGTAGTGGTTGCTGCTATCGGTAATGAAAATGGTATTCCCGGCATTGAAAACACACGATCACCAGCGAATTACTTCATAGCCAAGGACGATTATCCAGGAATGTTAATATCTGTAGGTGCTCATGATGCAGAAAAAATAGTTGCAGACTTCAGTGGTGGAGGCCTTGTTGACTGGAGTAAAGTCACCAATATGCAACCTGACGGTCAAGCGCAACCCACTGTATTTAGTAACAGACCTCCTTTTATGACGCCCGATTTGTTGGCCCCAGGAGTGGACATCGTTCAGCCAATCACAATTGATCGCTATGAAAGCGCATCCGGAAGCTCCATGGCCACACCACATATAGCGGGACTGATTGGATTGATTCTCTCAGCAATCAGAAGTGTTGAACCAGCGGCAGTACCCAAAAAGGCTGCTGAACTTGTTCTTGATTGTCTTGAAGTAACGCAGGGGCAGGGACAAGATAGAGCAGGCAGAGGTACTGTGAACGTAGCATATTTATTTGAACAGGTTTCAAATATACTTTCCAAAAAACAATAGTACAGCCTTGACCTGCTCCCCGTAGATCAAGATACTGCAATGTAAGTAATGTCTTGCGAGCTTCTGCTTTTCGCTCCTAACGGACATTCAACAAACAACGCTATTCTTTTAGTAAGGCCAAAGCCCTGCTTTTTATCCTGCAGAACTCCGGCCTTCCATCATCCACCTCAGTGCGCTGCGATATAAGGCTCCTTCACAAACTCCGCCAGCAGCCAGACCATGTCATGCAGCAGCCCGGTCAGTTCTTTCGCCACGTTTACAGGGAGCGTCCCGCCCATCACCGCCAGCGTTAACGCTACGGCATAATCCACCTGCAACGTCGTCTCTTGCCAGCAGTCCGGCACGCAGGAAGCAATCTTTTCCCCCGCAATAAGCTGTTCAACCAGATACGGCGGAAGTTCCGAGTCACAGCACTCGCGCAGCCGTTTGAGCGCAGCCAGCAAATGCTTACAAAGCGCGGCAAACGTCACCGCATCGTCAGTTTCCACCAGTACGCTTACGTAAGCGGCGCAGGCATCGGCCAGTTCGAAGAGATCCGCACAATCGGAAATGGGGTGGGTGATGAGCTGATGAACAGCGCTTTCCTCAGAAAGCGCGTAGGAAAATTCAGGGGTAGTCGCCATTTAGCATCCTCTTTGTCCAAAAAATGTCATGTTATGCTAACGGGTTCCTACGCCCGGTTACGGATGTGCCGCAACGCAGGCACTTTACGGCGGTGAAAAAAGGAAGGAAAGGGGATGCCCCTGAATTACATAAGGTTGCTTGCAGGTTTGCGAGGCGGCTTCCAGAAGGGCATTGCCGGGTGGCGGCTACGCCTGACCCGGCCTACAAAAATCACAGCCCTGTAGGCCCGCGCTAGCGCAGCGCCGCCGGGCAGTCCTGCTGTAAAACGGGTTTTTGCCGATCGTGTGTGAATATCTGCCATTTTATCTGCGACGTACTCAGGGTAAAAATGGCCGTGGCCAGCGTGTTCTCTTCATCCGGGTCGTGTGGCGAGAGACGATAAATCGGGAGCGCAGGAACATGCTGGTCTGAAAGAATTCCCAGTGCTGCTGCAGCATCAAGGTGAGATTGCGTCTCCACCCAGGCGTTTAGCCGCTGCTGGCGTGACCGGGAGCTGTCAGTGATCACCTGCTCAACCGCATCAAGCTGAGGGTGGATAAGGTGATTAGCATGGGCGAAAACGTCCCGCAGCGGCGTGACGGAACAGCCTGTTCCCGTCGCCTCCACGCTAAACAGCCGGCTGTCTCCCATTTGTCCCAGCGTATGATGAAAGGCTCCGGCGCGTGGCGATGAAGTCAGTATAGTGATAGCTTCATCCAGGCTGGCGGCATTCAGCGCAGCGCGGGCAAGTATCTGGCGCGGCATGCCGTCCGGACGGTGCAAAGCGCGTATGTTATTCACCGTGTTCACCACACCCTTTTCGTTTACGGCGAAGGTGTGTCCGCAAATCGATCCCGGGTAAGCGAAACTGGTGAACGCCAGGCCGTCATCCGGGGTGATGCTGACGATGGCGCAGTCATTGCGAAGCTGCGGGAAACCGTCTTCATTATGCGCGATAATCAGCTCTCCCTCAGCGGTGCTTCCCGCTACCGTGGTGCAGCCATCAGAGGTTGAGCGCACCAGATCGCCGCGGCAGTTCCAGGCAAACACCTCATCAAACGGTGCATCCAGACCCGCGGCCAATCCCTCCAGCTCCTGCCAGATCAGGGGATACTGAGACTGGACCCGCGAACGCATGCTCCGGGTCTGTTCTGCGTCTTTCATGGCGGTAACGGTTTGCCACAACGCCGTTTGCGTCAGTTTTGCATGCCAGGCCTCGCGTCCGAACGCGCCAAGCGCCTGACCTACTGCAAAAGCGGAACCACGAATGTCGATTTTTTTCATAGTGTTATCATTCACTTCTGTTCAGGATACGTGTTGCAAAAATTCTTTCAGGCGGGGATTGCGACTGTTATTCAGCAGCATATCAGGTGGACCATCTTCGGCAATGGTACCGCCATCAATAAAGATGAGCCGGGATGCCACATCGCGGGCGAAGCCGATTTCATGGGTCACAATCACCATGGTCATGCCTTCTTCGGCCAGCGAGCGCATGACTTTCAGCACCTCATGCCGTAATTCGGGGTCCAGCGCTGAGGTCGGCTCATCGAACAGCATCATTTTCGGTTTCACCGCCAGGGCTCTGGCAATGGCCACGCGTTGCTGCTGACCGCCCGAGAGCTCAGAGGGGTAGTGACTGGCGCGTTCGCGTAAGCCAACGCGGTCCAGCAGCGCCAGCGCCTGTTCCCGCGCGGCGGCTTTGCTCTGTTTACGTACGCGAACCGGACCAAACATCACATTCTCCAGCGCCGTCAGATGGGGGAACAGATGAAACTGCTGAAACACCATCCCGGCTTCACGGCGGATATCACATTCGTTAGCGTGAGGATCGGTAATATGCATTCCCGCTACCAGCAGCGTGCCGGAGGAAATTTCCTCCAGCTTGTTAATGCAGCGCAGCAGCGTCGATTTGCCCGAACCGGAAG
Source organism: Enterobacter sp. BNK-13 (assembly GCF_048685015.1). Classification (NCBI taxonomy): domain Bacteria; kingdom Pseudomonadati; phylum Pseudomonadota; class Gammaproteobacteria; order Enterobacterales; family Enterobacteriaceae; genus Enterobacter; species Enterobacter sp. BNK-13. The sequence continues at coordinate 782,097 of NZ_JBLQTP010000001.1, forward strand.
GGCCGATGATCACCACGACTTCGCCAGCATCAATTTTTAAATTGATGTCGTGCAGTACCTGAGTGGCGCCGAAATTTTTCGACACTGCGCTAAATTCAACCATGCTCATAAAATATGGATCCTCTTCTCCAGTTGCTTCAGCAGGAAACTCAGGCACAGCGTCACCAGCAGGTAGATCATTGCCACTGCAGTCCAGACTTCCAGCGCGCGGAAATTACCGGCAATAATTTCTTGCCCCTGACGAGTCAATTCCGCCACACCAATCACAATAAACAGCGAGGTGTCTTTAATACTGATAATCCACTGATTACCCAACGCAGGGATCATACGGCGCAATGCCAGCGGCATAATGACATGCCATAGCGTGCTGCGTTGTGATAATCCCATTGCCAGGCTGGCCTCTCTGAATCCTTTATTGATAGAGAGAATCGCTCCTCGGGTGATCTCTGCAATATAAGCACCCGAGTTAATCACAATAGTCGTAATGGCTGCCGTCACCGGATCAATATGAATCGGTAACACCATGGGGAGTGCGAAGTAAATAAACATCACTTGCACCATAATCGGCGTGCCGCGGATTAACTCGACAAAGACTAACGAGACGGTTTTTGATATTTTCCCTCCGAGCGCCCGGCAGGTTCCCGCCAGCAGGCCAATAACAAAACCACCCAATAAACCTGATAGCGAAATAACCAGCGTCAGCTGTAGTCCTTGCAACAACAGCGGCAGGGACTCCCAAATATATTTACTGTCGAAATTCATCATGTTACCCGTTAAGATGCAACGAGGTCGGATCGCTCCGACCTGGCGGGATTATTTTGGCTGTTTAGCAAACCACTTCACGTAAATCTTGCTGTACGTTCCGTCTGCACGTAACGCCTGCAGCGCTGCGTTGATCTTCGGCGTCAGATTGCTGTTTTTCTGCATCGCAAAGCCGTAGTGCTGCGGCAGAATGCTGTCAGTTTCGCCGGTTGATTTCACTTTTCCATCACCTGCCGTTTTTACGTAATAGAGCACGTTGGGGGAATCATGTACCACGGCATCAAGGTTGCCTGCCTGCAAATCAAGATAGGCGTTGTCGATATTCGGGAATTCAACATAGTTCGCCTTATATTTGCTTTTCATAAAGCTGGCCGCCGCCGTTCCCTGCTTTAATCCCACTTTTTTTCCTGCTAAATCGCTGAATTTAGTAATGGTATTATCGCTGCTTTTCACCGCCATTAATAAATCAGCATCATAATAACCGTCGCTGAAATCGACGACCTGTTTACGCGCGTCGGTAATCGTAATGCCCGCCATGGCGACATCCAGATTACGTGATTGCAAACCCGGAATCAGTCCCCCGAAGTCCATCGGGCGTAATTCGTAGCTGACATCCATTTTTTTGGCGATGGCATCCCACAAATCAATATCAAAGCCGACGTATTTATCGCCTTGTTTAAATTCAAAGGGGACAAAGGCGGTATCAACGCCAACCGTTAATTTATCCTGCGCTTGTGCCACAAAACTGGCGGAGCAAGCGACCAGCGCTAACGTAACTTTTAATTTAGTTAATAATCCAGACATGATAACCCTCGGCGTCAGTGAAGTAGCGTGCATGAATGTCACCCGGCGAAATACATCTGCGGGGTGGGGAAATAAAATGTTGATATGCAGGGCGCACTTTCATGCGCCAAATTTAAAGCGAAAGCTTATGCGGGAATAATCTCATCCCGGGTGTCGGGTACCGGCGTCTGCGCGCCGTTCATTACCATTGAGAGAAAACTGTAATAGCCATTGATGCCGATCAGATCCACCACGCCTTTCTCGCCCCACAGCGCGATAGCGTGCTGCCAGGTGGCATCGCTGACCTTCTGCTGCTCCTGCAACTCCTTGCAAAAGTGATAGATCGCCCACTCATCCGGCAGCAGATCCTCTGGAAGACGCTTTTCATTAATCGCCTGCACCGCCGCGGCAGATATACCTTTCTCGCGCGCTATCGGCGCATGAATCGCCCACTCCACAGGCTGTGACCAGTGACGCGCGGTCATCAAAATCGCCAGTTCAGACAGGCGCTGCCCCAGCGCGCTGCGATAACGCAGGTATTCCCCCATGCGTTGTGCATGCGCCATAAGCTCTGGGCTGCGCAGCAGCGGCTCGAAAGGTGGCAGTAGCGCACCGCGGGGCCCGTTGATTATCTCTTCGGCCAACGCGCGCTGCTGGTCGTCCCACTCATGCTCCGCCAGCGGCGGTAAACGATTGATCATAATTTGCTGGTCTCTTCGCGAATCACGGTGTTCAGCGTGTCTACCACAAAGTCGAGCTGGCCGGGCGTGACGATAAATGGTGGTGCGATCAGGATATGGTCGCCATACTGGCCGTCAATGGTTCCACCCATTGGATAGACCATCAGCCCACGTGACATACAGTTTGCTTTGATGGCTGCATGCAGCTTCAGGGCAGGATCAAAGGGGGTTTTGCTCTCTTTATCGCGTACCAGCTCAACGCCCGCAAACAAGCCGCGTCCACGCGTATCACCAACGTGCGGTAATTCCCCCAGCACTTCACGCAATGCGCTGTGCAGGTAAGCCCCCTGTTGCCTGACCGCCTGCAGCAAATTGTCACGTGCAATCACCTGCTGCACGGCCAGGGCTGCGGACGCGGCGGTCGCGTGGCAAATGTAGGTGTGCCCGTGCTGAAACAGACCGCTACCGGCCTGGAGCGCTGAGACAATTTTCTCGCTCGCTAATACTGCGCCAATCGGCTGATAGCCGCCCCCCAGCCCTTTCGCGATGGTCACCAAATCCGGCACCACATCATCCTGTTCAAACGCATGCAATGTGCCGGTGCGTCCCATGCCGCACATGACTTCATCCGCGATGTAGAGGATGCCGTATTTATCACACAGGTTGCGTACACCTTTTAGATAGCCCGGGGTTGGCGGGGTGGCGCCGGTGGTGGCCCCCACCACGGTTTCTGCACAGAAACCAATAATGGTGTCGGGACCGGCCTCAATAATGGCGTGCTCCAGCTCGTTGAGCAGACGCGTGGTGTATTGCTGCTGGGTTTCGTCAGCGCGGCGGTCGCGATATTCATTGCAGGCCGAAACGCGGATCACGTCGATCAGCAAGGGAGCAAACTGGCGGCGGCGCCATTCGTTGCCTCCCACCGCGAGCGCCCCAAGGGTATTGCCATGGTAGCTCTGCCTACGGGCGATAAACTTGGTGCGCGACGGTTGGCCGATCTCAACAAAATACTGGCGCGCCAGCTTGAGCGCGGTTTCGACCGCTTCCGAACCGCCCGAAACGAAATAGGCATAGTTAAGATCGCCAGGCGCCGTGCGCGTCAGCTGTTCAGCAAGCTGCTCAACGGTGTCGCTGGTAAAAAAACTGGTGTGGGCATAGGCCAGTTGATCGATCTGGCGATGCATCGCAGCCAGCACGTCAGGGTGCGCGTGGCCTAAACAGGAAACGGCGGCGCCACCGCAGGCATCCAGATACTGTTTTCCCTGTGCATCAAAAATGTACGCCCCCTGGGCGCGTACCGCCACGGCGGGCGTGCTGCGTAGACTGCGGTGAATGATATGGGTCATGCTGGTCCTGCTCCTGAATGCGCTGTGCTAATGAAGCGCATCATGCAGGATTCATTTGTATCACGTCAATTTCATTTTGATTCAAATGTATTCTGTTTTCTTATGCCGGATGCAAATGAATTATTTTTCAGGGTTTCCCGGGCACCACATAGGCACCAGAGTTAATAAGATAGCGTTCAGCATTTTCGATTTTATTCACTGCATCTCGACCATGGCGCGCGACCAGCATCGCCAGTAAACACTCGGCCAGCCCCATGCCGGACACCACGGAAGGGAAAAACGACGGGCTGTCTATGGAGAACAGCAGCGTGCAATCGGCAGCCTGGGCTAATGGCGAGACGGGAGAATCCGTGATGGCAACGATCGTCGCGCCTGCCTGCTGGGCCGCGCGCAGGACATCGAGCGACTCACGGGAATAGGGGGCAAAACTGGTGAGTAACAGGCAATCTTGTGCTGTTAATTCGCGGGTGAACACCTCGATGTTGCTTGCCAGACCATCAATTAACGACGCCTGCCGATTGAACAGTCGATAGACATAAAACAGCGACCAGGCGATAGGAAAGCTGGCCCGGAAGCCGCAAATATAGACATTCTCAGCCGCGTCCAGCAGCGTTACAGCTTGCTCCATGGCCTGATGGTTCTCATGCTGTGTGAAAGCCAAATTGGCCTGATGCGCCTGAAACACCTCTTCATACAGCTGCGGCTGAGTGCCTTTGGCGATCAGCTTCTCGGCTTTGGATACATATGTATCATTGCGTAGCCCGAGTTCATCGATGAATGCGTCCTTGAGTTCACCCCAGCCGTTGTAGCCTAATCGTTGCGCTAGCCGCAGCAGCGTAGCGGGTTTTACACCGGCTTCACTGGCAAAGGCACGCATCGATAGCACGACCAGTTGATTGGTATTCTGTAGCGAGAACTCGGCAGCACGCTGTAATTCCGCAGACAACTCACTGAATGTACTGACAATATTTTCCCTTGGATTCATAGCAAATAGTCCCGCTGTTTAAGGTTAGCGCTGCAGTTGTCAAGTGACGTTCGATCTTCGCAGACTGAACGGACTCGCGTTGTCCCGGAAACGGATGATGAAAACACAGCGTAAATAAGTCAACGGGGAACTGAACAGGGGTATCAGACGTGCGAAACCATCCTGAACGCCAGAATTGTTCTCTTAAGCCATAGCAGAGAACGATGTCTGGATTTAACGCCGGAGACTGGCATTGCCGGGTGGCGGCTACGCCTTACCCGGCCTACAAAAGAAAAGCGACACGAACCGTAGGCCCGCGCAAGCGCAGCGCCGCCGGGCACAGCCGCGCTGCCGTCACCCTTCGCTCAGCATCGTCAAAAACCGCTTCACCGTCCGCGAGCGCTCAAACCGCCGCCAGCAAAGTGCGATATCGGTGTAAAGCTCCGGCGAGCTCAGCGTGTGATAGGTGACGTTCGGCGGAGATATGGCCGCCATGGATTTCGGCACCAGCGCAAACCCGCCGCCTGCGGAAACCATGCTCAGGGAGGAGGAAAGCTGCGACGACTGCAGCGCGTGCTGCACGTCAATCCCGGCCCGCTCGCAGCAGCCGTGAACCCGGTCGTACAGGCCCGGCGCGACCTCCTGCGGGAACAGCACCACCGGCGTATCCCGAAGCTGCTCTAACGCCAGCGAATCGCACGCCGCCAGCGGATGATCGCGATGCAGCGCCACCACCATCGGCTCCCGGTCGAGGATTTTTAACTCGAACGCCTTGCTGCTCTCGCACGGCAGGCGCACGAAGGCGATATCCAGTTCACCCTCCGCCAGCATCGTCGTCAGCGACGACATATTGGCTTCCACCTGATGAACCTGCACCGCCATGTTCTGCACCTGAAACTGGCGAATCAGGGTAAAGATTTTGGGATGAAAAGCGTCGGAGCTGGTGATGCCAATCGACAGGTTGCCGTTCAGCCCGCGCGCGATGCCGCGGGCTTTCTCCAGCGCGGCATCGCTCAGCGCCAGGATCTTGCAGGCGTCCTCGTAGAAGGCTTCTCCCGCTTCGGTCAGCTCCACGCCCCGCGTCAGGCGCCTGAACAGCGGCGTGCCCACTTCCTCTTCGAGCCGTTTGATCTGCTGACTCAGAGGAGGCTGCGAAATACCCAGCGCTTCGGCCGCCCTGGTGAAGTGTCGCTCGCGTGCTACCGCGACAAAATACCGCAGATAACGAAGTTCCATATCTAAAACGTCTCAAACCAGCATGGTTTCTATATTGGAACTCTCTGCTGAATCGGGTCAACATTTATTTAACCTTTCTAAATAAAGTTGAAGAGGACGAGCATGATGGTGCATTCATCTGCCTGCGACTGTGAAGCCAGTCTGTGCGAGACCCTGCGCGGGTTCTCTGCTCAGCATCCTGACAGCGTGATCTACCAGACATCGCTAATGAGCGCCCTGCTAAGCGGCGTGTATGAAGGAGAGACCACCATCGCCGATCTGCTGGCACACGGTGACTTTGGTCTGGGCACCTTCAACGAGCTGGACGGCGAAATGATCGCCTTCAGCAGCCAGGTGTACCAGCTGCGCGCCGACGGCAGCGCCCGGGCCGCGAAGCCGGAGCAAAAAACACCGTTTGCGGTGATGACCTGGTTCCAGCCGCAGTATCGGATCACCTTCAATGCGCCGGTCAGCCGTCAGCAGATCCACGATGCGATCGACCAGCAGATCCCCTCCGATAACCTGTTCTGCGCGTTGCGTATTGACGGCAACTTCCGCCATGCCCACACCCGCACGGTACCGCGCCAGAAGCCGCCTTACCGCGCGATGACCGACGTGCTGGACGACCAGCCGGTGTTCCGCTTTAACCAGCGTGAAGGGGTGCTGGTCGGGTTCCGCACGCCGCAGCATATGCAGGGCATCAACGTGGCGGGCTACCACGAACATTTCATTACCGACGACCGTCAGGGCGGGGGGCATCTGCTCGACTACCAGCTGGAGAGCGGCGTGCTCACCTTCGGTGAAATTCACAAGCTGATGATCGACCTGCCCGCCGACAGCGCGTTTTTACAGGCCAACCTTCACCCCAGCAATCTGGATGCGGCGATCCGTGCCGTCGAAAACTAACAGGAGAACTACCGTGAACAGTGAGAAACAGTCACGTCAGTGGGCGCACGGCGCCGATTTGGTTGTCGGCCAGCTGGAAGCGCAGGGCGTGAAGCAGGTGTTCGGGATCCCGGGGGCGAAAATCGACAAAGTCTTTGACTCCCTGCTGGACTCCTCCATCGAGATTATTCCGGTGCGTCACGAAGCCAACGCGGCGTTTATGGCGGCGGCGGTAGGGCGTCTGACCGGCAAGGCCGGGGTGGCGCTGGTGACCTCCGGGCCCGGCTGCTCGAACCTGATCACCGGCATTGCTACCGCCAACAGCGAAGGCGACCCGGTGGTGGCGCTGGGCGGGGCGGTGAAGCGGGCGGATAAAGCGAAGCTGGTGCACCAGAGCATGGACACCGTCGCCATGTTTAGCCCGGTCACCAAATACGCCGTGGAGGTGAGTGCGCCGGACGCAATTGCTGAGGTGGTTTCCAACGCGTTTCGCGCCGCCGAGCACGGCAGGCCGGGGGGCGCCTTCGTCAGCCTGCCGCAGGATATTGTCGATCAGCCCGCCACGGGGGCGATTTTACCCGCCAGCGGTCCCGCGCTGATGGGGCCGGCACCGGAATCCGCCATCAACGACGTGGCGAAGCTTATCGAAAAGGCCACAAACCCGGTCATCCTGCTGGGGCTGATGGCGAGCCAGCCCGCCAACAGCGCCGCGCTGCGCAAGCTGCTGGAGAAAAGCCGAATTCCGGTCACCAGCACCTATCAGGCCGCCGGGGCGGTGAACCAGGAGCACTTCACCCGCTTCGCCGGACGCGTCGGTCTGTTCAATAACCAGGCGGGTGACCGGCTACTCCATCTGGCGGATCTGATTATCTGCATCGGCTACAGCCCGGTGGAGTACGAGCCGTCCATGTGGAACAGCGGCGACGCCACGCTGGTGCACATTGATGTGCTGCCAGCCTATGAAGAACGTAACTACGTGCCGGATCTGGAGCTGGTGGGGGACATCGCCGAAACGCTGAATCAGCTCGCTAACCGTATCGACCACAAGCTTGAGCTGAGCCAGCGGGCCTCCGAAATTCTGGTCGATCGCCAGCATCAGCGCGATCTGCTCGATCGTCGCGGCGCCTCGCTTAATCAGTTTGCCCTGCATCCGCTGCGCATCGTGCGGGCCATGCAAGACATCGTCAATAACGACGTGACGCTCACCGTGGATATGGGCAGCTTCCACATCTGGATCGCCCGCTACCTCTACAGCTTCCGGGCGCGTCAGGTGATGATCTCCAACGGCCAGCAGACCATGGGCGTCGCGCTGCCGTGGGCCATTGGCGCGTGGCTGGTCAACCCGAGCCGCAAGGTGGTGTCGGTCTCCGGTGACGGCGGCTTCCTGCAGTCGAGCATGGAGCTGGAAACCGCGGTGCGCCTCAACGCTAACGTGCTGCACATCATCTGGGTGGATAACGGCTACAACATGGTTGCCATTCAGGAAGAGAAAAAATACCAGCGTCTTTCCGGCGTCGAGTTCGGCCCGGTCGATTTCAAAGTCTATGCCGACGCCTTTGGCGCGAAAGGCTTTGCCGTGGAGAGCGCCGACGCGCTCGAACCTACGCTGCGTGCGGCGATGGATGTGGATGGCCCGGCCGTGGTGGCCATTCCCGTCGACTACAGCGATAACCCGCTGCTGATGGGCCAGCTCCATCTCAGCCAGATTTTGTGACTCAACATAAGGACAGAGAAATGCAAAAAGTTGCTCTCGTAACAGGCTCAGGCCAGGGGATTGGTAAAGCGATTGCGCTTCGCCTGGTGAAGGATGGGTTTGCCGTCGCCATTGCCGACTATAACGCGGAAACGGCCAGAGCCGTGGCCGATGAAATTATCCGTAACGGCGGTAACGCCGTCGCCGTGAAGGTGGACGTCTCTGACCGCGAGCAGGTATTTGCGGCTGTGGAGAAAGCCCGCACCGCGCTGGGTGGCTTCGACGTGATCGTTAACAACGCCGGGGTTGCGCCGTCCACGCCGATCGAGTCCATCACGCCGGAGATTGTCGACAAGGTCTACAACATTAACGTGAAAGGGGTGATCTGGGGGATCCAGGCCGCGATTGACGCGTTCCGCAAAGAGGGGCACGGGGGCAAAATCATCAACGCCTGCTCCCAGGCGGGTCACACCGGTAACCCGGAGCTGGCCGTCTACAGTTCCAGTAAATTTGCGGTACGCGGCTTAACCCAGACCGCCGCACGGGATCTTGCGCCGCTGGGGATCACCGTTAACGCCTACTGCCCGGGCATCGTGAAAACGCCGATGTGGGCAGAGATCGACCGTCAGGTCTCCGAGGCGGCGGGTAAACCGCTGGGCTACGGGACCGAAACCTTTGCCAAACGCATCACGCTTGGCCGCCTGTCCGAACCGGAAGATGTCGCTGCCTGCGTTTCATACCTGGCGGGACCGGATTCCGACTACATGACCGGCCAGTCTCTGCTCATCGATGGTGGGATGGTGTTCAACTAAATTCTAATAAGCTCTGACATGAGTTTTCCCCTGCACCCGTGCAGGGGCTTTTTTTTGTCTCCTCCGCCATTGTGCATTACACTGCGCGCTGCAAAACTTTAGTCATTACGATCTGACAGGCGGTAACAGCGATGAACGGTACAATCACAACGTGGTTTAAAGATAAAGGCTTTGGATTTATCAAAGATGAAAACGGCGACAACCGCTATTTTCATGTGATTAAGGTCGCGAACCCCGATCTGATTAAGAAAGATGCCGCGGTGACCTTCGAGCCAACCACCAACAACAAAGGCCTTTCCGCCTACGCGGTGAAGGTGATCCCCGAAAGCAAACATCTCTATATCGCAGGCGAGCGCGTGAAGCTCACCTCGATCAAATCCTTCGTGGTGTTCAACGAAGAAGAGCCCGCGGATACCAAAATCGACAAAGAAAATGCGGTGCTGTCGGTGGGGCTGCTGATGAACAGCATCAAGCCGAAATCTGATAAAAAACCGGGCGAAATGCGCACGGTGAAGAAGCTGGCGATCACCACCTTCCAGAACACGACGCTGATCTTCACCGAAGATGAGATCGATATTGATGCCACGGTGAAGCTGCTGAAGTAATTATTTGCCGGGTGGCGGCGATGCCTTACCCGGCCTACAAAAAAACCTCAACGCGCCACCGGGCACCGCCGCACGCACTTAACCCATCCTGTGCTCGCCCCGTAACATCGTCTCACGGTCAAACACCTTCTGGATCTTCCCGTGCGCCATCAATGCCGCCCGGTCGGACATATGGGCAATCACATCCGCGTCGTGACTGACCAGCAGATAGGTCATCTCATGCTCGGCCTTCAGGCGGTTAAGCAGGTTCAGGATTTCCGCCTGTACCGACATATCCAGCGCCGAGGTCGGTTCATCCAGCAGCAGAAGCTGCGGGCGCAGCAGCAGCGCGCGGGCAATGGCAACGCGCTGACGCTGGCCGCCGGAAAGCTGGTGCGGGTAGCGCCTGCCCGCGTCGGCGGAAAGCCCCACCTCATGCAGCGCATTGGCCACCTTTTCCGCGATCTGCGTCTCGCCGTGGATGCTTAACGGCTCCGACAGCGTGCGCGCTATGGTGTGATTCGGGTGCAGCGACGCCCACGGATCCTGAAACACCATCTGCACGTTGCGGCGAAGCTCGCCTTCAAAACGTCGCCCTGGCGTTAACGCTTCTCCCAGCAGTGCAATACTGCCGCGCCACTCGCGCTGCAGCCCAGCCAGCACGCGCAGAAGGGTCGATTTGCCGCAGCCGGATTCACCAATCAGGCTGAACGTCTCGCCTCTCTCAATGCTAAAGCTGGCGGCAGAGACCGCCGTTTTTTCCCCGAAGGTGACCTGCACCTGGTTAACCTCAACGAGCGCCATCGTTGGCCTCCTTCCACGGCTGTGAACGGTCGAGCGTCGGCAGCATCTGTCCATAAGTATGGGCGTCTGGACGACAGGTCCAGAGGGTTCGCGTGTACGGATGCGTCGCCTGCGGGAGCTGGCTCGCTGTCATCTCATCCACCTTTTCGCCCTGATACATCACCAGCACGCGGTCGCAGTGCTCCGCCACCAGCGGCAGATCGTGGCTGATTAACAGCATCGCCATCTGGCGTTCTTCGCACTGCTGCACCAGCAGCTCGAGGATCTGGTTGCGCAGGCGCGCGTCCAGCGCGGAGGTCGGTTCGTCGGCAATCAGCACCTGCGGGTTGTTGATCAGCGCCATCGCAATCATCACCCGCTGGCCCATGCCCCCGGAAAGCTCACCGGGGTAGCGTGACAGCACGTTCTCGCTCAGCCCGACGGCGCGAAGGATGTCGTGAATGCGCGCCGCACGCTCCGGGCGCGACAGGCGCTGATGCAGCGTGAGCGCCTCATCAAGCTGGGCGGCGACGCTTTTGACGGGATTAAGGGCGTAACGCGGATCCTGCAAGACCATCGCAATGCCGTTGCCGCGCAGCGCCTGCCAGCGGCGGGCGCTCAGGGTCAGCAGGTCGTTGCCCAGTACGTTAAGCCGGTTGGCGCTTACGATACCGGGTTTGCGCACCAGACCCATCAGGGCGCGGGCGGACATGGACTTGCCGGAGCCGGATTCCCCCACCAGCGCCAGCCGCTCGTTGCCAAGCGTAAAGCTCAGGTTGTTGACCACGCGTGCGGTGGGGTAGTCGATATTCAGCGCATCGACGATGACGCGGTGTTCAGTCATGCTGTGGCTCCAGTACGTCGCGCAGGCCATCGCCTAACAGGTTAAACGCCAGGCTGGCAAACAGGATGGCTCCGCCCGGAATGGCGGCAATCCACCACTGATCGAAAATGACCTGCATGCCGTCCGCAATCATCGCCCCCCATTCGGCCATGGGCGGACGTGCGCCAAGGCCGAGGAAGCCGAGACCGGCGGCGGCCAGAATAATCCCCGCCAGATCCAGCGCCAGCCGCACAATCGCGGAGGGCAGGCACAGGGGCAGAATATGGCCGACCAGCAGGCGCAGGCCGCGGATCCCCATCATCTCGGCGGCGGCCAGATAATCGCTGTGGCGCAGACGCTGGATCTCGCTCCGCGCCTGCCGCGCGTAGGCAGGCCAGGTGGTTAAGGCCAGCGCCAGCGCGCCGTTGACCAGCCCCGGACCGAGCATCGCCACAAATGCGAAGGCAAGGATCAGGCGCGGCATTGACATCACCACGTCGGTGAAGCGCATCAGGATACGCTCCATCCAGCCGCCGTAGTAGCCGGACAAAATGCCCACCAGCAGCCCGGCGGGCAGGGTAATAACCGTCACCAGGGCCACCAGCCCGAGCGCCGGACGCGTGCCGTAAATCAGGCGCGAGAGCAGATCCCGCCCGTAGCCGTCGGTGCCCAGCCAGTGCTGGCCGGTCGGTGCCTGCAGGCGCGCGGCGGCATCCTGCCAGTTTGGGTCAACCGGTGCCAGCCAGGGGGCGAACAGGGCAATAAACACCATCAGTGCGATGGCAATCAGTCCGCAAACGGCGGCAGGGGAGCGGCGCAGGCGGCGTAAGAAGAGATAAAACGGCATCAGCGCACCCTGGGATCGGTCGCCCGCACAAGCAGGTCGGTAAGGTTATTGATCAGGACAAAGCAGACGCCAATCAGCAGCGTGCCGCCCATGACCGCGGTGGTGTCTCCGGCGAACAGGGCGGTGGTGAGATAGCGTCCGATGCCCGGCCACGAGAACACGGTCTCTGTTAATACCGCACCTTCCAGCATGCTGGTGTAGGCCAGGGCAATCACCGTCAGCAGGGTACTGCGAATGTTCGGCAGCACGTGGCGCAGCAGAATGGTCATCTCCCCGGCGCCCTTGGCGCGGGCAAGGAGGATGTACTCCTTGTTCATTTCGCCGAGGCAGGCGGAGCGGGTCAGGCGGGTAATGCTCGCCAGCGAGTAATAGGCCAGCAGCAGCACCGGCAGCACCAGGTGGCTGAGGGCGTTGCGGAATGCCTCGCGATCGCCGGAAAGCCAGGTATCTATCAGCGCAAAGCCGGTGCGTGGCTCGACGGTGAACTGCCAGATATCGTCCAGCCTGCCGGGGCCCGCGCTCCACTGCAGCTTCGCGTAGAACAGGGCCAGCATCAGCAGGCCAAGCCAGAAAATCGGCACCGAGTTGCCGAGCAGGGTGAGCGTTCTGATCGCTAAGTCCAGTGGCGAACCGGCGTAGCGGGCGCACAGCACACCCGCAATCACGCCGAGTACCGTGCCGATAATTAGCGCCAGCGTTGCCAGCTCCAGCGTGGCGGGGAAGGCGTGCAGCAGATCCTGCAGCACCGGCTGCCCGGTGGCGCTGGCGGTGCCCAAATCACCGTGGGCAAGGTTTTGCAGGTAGTGCCAGAACTGCACGGGCAGGGGACGATCCAGCCCAAGCTGGTGGCGAACCTGATCGTACGTCGACTGGCTGGCGTGATCCCCGACGATCTGCAGCACGCGATCGACCGGTGAAAACGCCGAGAGCGCAAACGTGACGAGCAGCAGCCCGAAGAGCGTGAGCAGCAGGGTCAGCAGGCCCTGAAGCACGCGGGTGGAAAGATGTGGCATGGGAAATCTCTTCATGCCGGGTGCGGCTTCGCCTTACCCGGCCTACAAAAACCGAGAACACAGGCCGGGTCAGCGCAGCGCCACCCGGCAACAAGGGCTACTTCGTGACGCGATCGTACCAGACCATATCCGCGTTCAGCCCCTGCTGATACCCCTTCACGTTATCGCGCACCACGATCTGGGTTTTGCCCTGATCGACGAACACGTACGGCGAGCTCTGCTGCAGCTGTTCCTGCATTTTCTTGTACAGATCCAGACGCTTCGCCGGATCCGGTTCGGCAACCGCCGCCAGCGTGGCCTTGTTCAGCTCCGGAATTTTCCAGCCGTTCAGGCCAGCCACGGTGCTGGACTTCCCGTCGTTCCACGCGAAGGCGCTGGCGTTAGAGTGCGCATCGAAGTAGTCCGGGATCCACAGACGAATCGCCGCCTGATGCTGCTTCGCGCGCACGCGGGCATAGACCTGGCTCCCGGCGGCAGGCAGCAGATCCACCTTCACGCCACCCTGAGCGAAGCTCGCCTGCATCGACTGGGCGATGGTGATAAACGGCGGCTTGTTCTCCACGTCCAGCGTGAAGTGCGCGTCCTTAATGCCCGCTTTGGCGAGAATGGCTTTCGCTTTTGCCGGGTCAAATTTAAACGGATTATCTTCCAGCGCGCCCGGCAGGCCGACCGGCAGGAAGCTCTGGTGAACAAAATACTGGCCTTTCAGCAGGTTCTTCGTGATGCCGTCATAGTCGACCAGCCAGCGTGAGGCTTCCCAGAAGGCCGGGTTGTTCAGCAGCGGGTTAGCGCTGTTGCCGGTGTTAAACACCAGGTAATTCTGCTCGGCGGACGGAATGCTCAGCACCTTCACGCCCGGCTTGCCGTTCAGGGCGCTAATCTGGTCTGCCCCCAGATCGCGCGCCACGTCCGCATCCCCCTGCTGGATCAGCAGGCGGCGTGAAGCCGGATCGGGGACGTTTTTAATGATGATGCTTTTGAGCTTCGGCGCGCCGCCGGGCGCGGCGTCGTTAGCTTCCAGCACGATGGCCTGATGCGGCTGATAGACGCGCATTTTGAAGGCGCCGCTGCCCGCCGAGTGCATTTTCAGCCACGCGTTACCGAAGTCATTACCCTTCACGTTCGCGGCGACCTCTTTTTCATCGACGATAGAGGCAATCGGCGTGGAGAGGATATTCAGCGCCACCGACGGGCTGACGTCCGCCGTCCAGTGAAGCTGGAGGGTATGATCGTCCACCTTTTTTAGCTGGCTGGCGATGTTGCTCGCCTCCCAGCCCAGCACGTTGAGGATAAAGGCCGGGGATTTGTTCAGCGTCACGGCGCGGGTATAAGAGAAGATCACGTCTTCCGGGCGCAGCGGATTGCCGGAGGCGAATTTCGCATCGGGTTTAAGCTTGATGGTCAGGGTTTTTGCTGCCGCGTCCGCTTCCCAGCTTTCTGCCAGAATCGGCGTGATTTTTTCCGGATTATCGCGGTCCGGCTGTACCAGACGCTGGTACAGGCTCGGCACGGTCTGGATGCTGGAGAGCTCGTTGGCTTCGGCCGGGTCGAGGCTCACGATATCATCAAGCCCCTGGGCAACCACCAGCGTGTTGGGCGGAGTAGCGGCGTGGGCTGCGCCTGAGAGCGCAGCCAGCACCAGTAACGGCAACAGTTTTTTTGTCATAGCGATCCCTGAGAAGAATATATTGTGATTGTTTTATGCTCCGCTACGTTAGGGCGACTGTGACATTCCACAAAGTCGAAATTCAGCTTTACTTATGCCTTCCGGGAATATCGCATGCGCTGGGGCTATTAAAACACGCTGCTTTTCGCCTGCTTTTTAACCTGCTATAACCAATGCCTTACCTTTCAGGGAGTCACCGCCGTGCCCGAAATCAATCAACATGGTCAAACCGTTAACGATATCGTTCCCGACTGGAAAGGCGCGCGCGCGTTAACCCGCACGCCGCTGTTCGGCCAGTATTGCCGCCTGGAGCCGCTGGACGCCGATCGCCACGCGGCCGATCTCTATGAGGCCTACGCGCTGGGCGACGACAGCGACTGGACGTGGCTTGCCAGCATGCAGCCAACGAGCGTGGAAGCCACCGCGCACTGGATCATGGCGAAGGTCATGGATGATGAGCTGGTGCCGTTTGCCGTCATTGACTTACGCACCGAACGGGCGGTGGGGCTGGTGAGCTATATGGCTAACGAGCGGCTGCTGGGGTCGGTGGAGATAGGACATGTCACCTGGTCGCGTAAGATGAAAGGTTCCCGCATCGGCACTGAAACGGTGTGGCTGCTGCTGAAAAATGCGTTTGAGCACGGCTACCGGCGGCTGGAGTGGAAGTGCGATTCGATGAACGTTGCCTCACGCAGGGCGGCGGAGCGGCTGGGGTTTGTCTGGGAAGGGCGCCTGCGCCAGAAGCTGGTGCGCAAAGGGCGCAACCGCGACAGCGATATGCTTTCTATTATTGACGGCGAATGGCCGCAAAGAGACGCGGAGCTGCGCGCCTGGCTGGCGGCGGAGAATTTTGACGACGACGGGCGTCAGATAAAGCGTCTTGAGGCGTTTCGGTTATAAGTTTTTTATGTAGGGTACAGCGTAAACGCGCGGCTAATCCGCGGAAATCGCGATTTCAATCAGGTTGGTTTTTCCTGACTGTAGCCCGCGCGCTACCGCTTCGGCGATATCGGCAGCCTCGGTTACCCGGCAGCAGTGGACGCCCATGGCGGTGGCCAGCGACTGAAAATCGATATGCGGGTTCACCAGGTCCATCCCGATAAAACGCCCCAGCCGCGTTGAGCTGTAGTCAGCCTGGCTCTTCATAAAGTTTTTCAGGATGTTGTACTCCCTGTTATTCATGACGATAAAGGTGACCGGCAGATTTTCGTGTGCCGCCGTCCAGAGCGCCTGCGGCGAGTACAGGGAGGCTCCGTCACCTATCAGGCAGACCACCGGCTCCCGTCCGCGTCCCAGCGAGTGCCCTACTGAGGCAGGCATCCCCCAGCCCAGTCCGCCGCCGCGCATAAAGTAGTAGCGCTGGTGCTGCTGGTCAGAGATGAACCGGCGGACATGCCTGGCGGTCGCTATCGCCTCATCAACGATGGTGGTACCCGCCGGAATGGATCGGATGACTTCCCAGGCTGCGACCATCGGGGAGATCGCCGGGCGTAGCCGCTCGGCGGCCAGACGTTCCTCCTGCTGCTGCCACTCCTTCTCCCGTTCGTCGTGGGCCGCAACCAGCAGCCGCTGGTGGGCCAGCCTGCTGGCGATCAGGCGCTGCTTAAGCTTTGGCAACAGTTCGTGCAGGGACAATTTGATATCTCCCATCACCGAAAGGCGAGTGGCATAGGTGCGGCCAAGTTCGTGCATATCCGCCGAGAGCTGATACACCGCGCAGGTCGCCGGAATGGCCTCCCCCTCGCTGTACAAAATAGTGATCAGGCTTCTGCCGCCGATGATGAATACGGCATCGTAGGCGTTGATGATGCTGGCGATTTCGCTGGCGGTGGTGGGCATATTGCCCCGCCAGAGGGCGTGCTGAGTGGGAAAAGGTAAATTCAGCGGCCAGGAGGAGCCGTAGACGTGGGCGCTGAGCGCTTCCGCCAGCTGGACAATCTCCTGCGTCGAGCCGCTGGAGTGCACCTCATCGCCTGCCACAATCATGATCCTGCCGGGCGTAACCTGGCTCAGTTCTTCGGCCAGTTCGTCCAGCGAGCCCGCCACGGTGTGGTAGTTCACTTTCGAGGCCGTTTGTATCCCGGCGTCGCTGAGCTCTTCCATCACGTTCATTGGCAGAGAGAGCAGCACCGGACCAGCCGGAGGATAGCTGGCAGCGTGAAACGCGCGGCGCACCAGCACCGGGAGCTGGTCGGCGCTAGTGACCTCCTGCGCCCATTTCATGACCGGGGAGCCAATGGAAACAATATCATCATACAGCAGCGGGTCGCGGACGTAGTGCCGCGTATCCTGCTGTCCAACGGTGACCACCAGCGGGGTTTTCATGATCCGCGAATTAATCAGATTCCCCATGCCGTGCCCCAGACCGCTGGCGGTATGCAAATTGATAAAGCCCGTTTTACCGGAGGCTTTCGCATAGCCGTCAGCAATCGCCACTACTGTGCTCTCCTGAAGCGCCAGAATATAGTGAATATTTTCATGGCGAAGCAGGGCATCAATGAGCGGAAGCTCGGTGGTTCCGGGGTTGCCAAAAATATATTCCACTCCTTCACTCTCCAGCACTTCAAGGAGAATATCGGCACCCGTTCGCATATTGAGTTCTGATAAGGACGTTAATGATTTAATCATACTGGCACCTCATTCAGTATTATTTAACCCAGGCTAAAATTCTTCCTGCGTTGGACGAACAACAATTTCATTAATATCAACGTCGCCAGGCTGTTCAATAGCAAATAAAACCGCGCGGGCAATTGCTTCAGCCGGAATAGCCTGCTTATAAAACTCATGGAGAAATTTTTTGCTCTCTTCGTCAGAACTGCCGAATTGCAGTTCGCTCTCGACGGCACCGGGCGAAATAAGCGTCGTGCGGAGGGTTTTACCCGCCTCCTGACGTAAGCCTTCACTCAGCGCGCGGACGGCGAATTTCGTGGCGCTGTACACCACGCCGCCAGGCGCCAGCACCTTGATGCCCGCGACGGAGGCAACGTTAATAAAATGCCCGCTGCCCTGACGCTGGAACACCGGAAAAGCGGCAGCGATGCCGTACAGTACCCCTTTCAGATTGGTATCAATCATCTTGTCCCATTCGTCGGTTTTCAGCTCGCTAAGCGGGGCGATAGCCATAAAGCCCGCGTTGTTGATCAGCACATCCACGCGCTGGTAGGCGGCAACGGCAGCGTCAATGGCGCGCTGAACCTCTTCCTGACGGGTGACATCGGCCTTGACGGCAATAGCCTTGCCGCCTTGCTGAATAATCTGATCCACCAGGGCATTAATTCTGTCCAGACGGCGCGCCACCAGCACCAGCGAAAACGCGTTATTTGCTAAATGGAGGGCAATCGCCTGACCAATACCGCTGCTGGCACCAGTAATGACAACAACCTTGTTTGCACTATTATTCATGATCTTATCTCGCTATTGAGTGATGCAAAAAATAAAAGGCAGCGAAGCGTTAATGAATAATGACAAATTCATTAACGCGGTTTTGGATATATTGTGTATCGGGAATAAAATGATGTTCGTTTAAAACTTAATGGAGTACGGAAGAGTCTGTCAATGTCGTTTTTTAATAATTAAATTAATTGCAGGCCTAATATTTAATTCTTATAGGTAACCGAGAATAGTATATAAATGAAATCAGGTCACGATAGCGGCCCTGCGAACAGGGCCTGAGGATTATAATTTGCCACTGTAAAGCACCGGGCCTGTGGGGAGTCCAGTGGGCGAGCCGCCCTCTGGTTCAAGGCTTATGGCTATCGTGGCGTCAGGAGGGAGCGTTGTGTTCCTGAGAGTGACGCGTGTGGGGATGTCGTTATGCAGCAGCCCCATGGATACCGGCGCCTGCCCGCCTGGGATCAGCCAAAGCTGCAGGCTGTGTTGCGCCGCGACGACCGTTGGTCGAAGAGGGGCAATGCTCAGGTGCTGACGGCTGGCGTCCGCGCTGACGACCCACTGTCCGTGCTGTTGGGTATCGTTGAGTACCATCAGCGGAGCGAGTTCCGGGGTACGGATGGCATACCAGGCAACGACCGACAGGGCGGCGAGGGAGGCCGCAGCCATCCAGCCGACATAAGGCCGACTTTTGCGTAAAGGTTTTTTGGGCGGCAGATCGAGGGCGATTCTCTTCCACACCGTCTCGGGTGGCGGGACGGGCACAAGATGACTATCCAGCGTGCTGAACATCTCCTGCCAGTACGCCACGCGGGCGGCCAGAGCGGGTTCATGGAGGACCCTTTTCTGGAACTGAAGCCGCGCTCCTCCCCGCAGCGTGCCGAGGGCATACTCTGCTGCCAGCATGTCGTCGCGTTTTTCTGCGTCATTCATAGCCCGACACACTCCCGAAGATGGTCCATTGCCCGACGTATCCAGCTTTTCACCGAGCCCAGAGGCTGCTGGAGCCAGTCGGCAATGTCGCTGTGAGACATTCCCTGATAGTAGGCGAGCGTAATGCTCTGGCGCTGCTCGCTGCTCAAATGTTCGAGACACTGCCTGAGCCGTTCTGCCTGCACATCGTCGTGCCAGTTATTCTGCTCATCGTTCTCGCAAGGCAGAATCGCGTCGTTATACGCCGTCTCGCGGTCGGCAGCGCGGGTTTGCCCGCTGCGCAGCCAGTCAATACAGCGGTTGCGCACAATGTGCGTAAGCCAGGTCATCGGGGAGCTCAGTGTAGCGTTGTAGGTTTCGGCTTTACTCCAGACGGTGATAAAACAGTCGTGAAGGATCTCTTCTGCCCACGCGCGGTCACGCAGCATGCGCAGCGCGACGGCAAACAGGTGTGGCGACGTGAGTCGATAAAGTTGTTCAAATGCACGGCGATCGCCGTTTGCGACCGCCTGCATTAATTTCAGTTGCTGTTCAGCCAGCGCGTTATCCATGTTTTTCCCGGAAGGCAACGTCACACTTCCGAAGTATAGACAACTACTTAGGCATCAGGACGGTATCAATCACATCAATCACGCCGTTTTTTTGATGAACGTCATAGGTGCTAATGTTCGCCACATTGCCTTTACCGTCCTTAAGCTGAATATTGTGCGGGCCGTTGCTCATGATCCACAGTGGCTGACCGTTAACGGTCTTCAGCTCCGCGTGGCCGCCGCCTTGTTTAATTTTCTGCTCCAGCGCTTTCATATCGTAATTACCGGCGACCACGTGATAGGTCAGGATGCTGGTGAGCGTGGCTTTGTTTTCGGGTTTGACCAGGTTCTCGACCGTGCCGGCAGGCAATTTCGCAAACGCCGCATTGGTCGGCGCAAACACGGTGAACGGCCCTTTGCTCTGAAGCGTATCCACCAGTCCTGCCGCTTTGACGGCGGCTACCAGCGTGGTGTGATCTTTCGAGTTTATGGCGTTTTCAACAATATTTTTGCTCGGGAACATTTCCGCTCCGCCCACCATCACGGAGCCTGACGTCATGGCGGCTGATGCGCCTGCACAGAAGAGTAAAGCGCTGGTTACGAATGCAACGCGGGTTAGCTTTTTCATCATCTTTCCTCGGATTGGGGAGCAAAGGGGTTGCTCACATATGCATATACGAGGGGAGGGTGGAAACTGGATGCAGGAAAATAAAAATAAATTTTTGAAGGGGGAGGTTAATCCCCTCTCCCCTATGGAGCTGAGGGGCCCCACAAACTAATGCCAGCACGGAACAGTCCCCTCGCCCCTCCGGGGAGAGGGTTAGGGTGAGGGGAACATACAGCTGTTGTGGTCATTCCGTTCACTTTATGTTCCTTGCTACTCTGTAACCCCATAACCTGTGAACGTGCCAGGGTGGCTCAGTCTGCACTGAACCCCTAAACCTGGACACCATGCTTTCATTGTTGTTCTGTCAGAGTCCGGTATTCAACCGGACTCATCCCGCCCGTTTTTAAACTGATTCGTTCGGTATTGTAATAGCGAATATACCTGCCAATATCGCTTTCAAGCTCTTTCACTGAACTGTACTTTTTCCTGTAATACATCTCTACTTTCAGGTGACTGAAGAAGTTTTCCATCACTGCATTATCCAGACAGTTGCCCTTACGCGACATACTTTGTGTTATGCCTGCATCAGCCAGCATTCTGCGCCAGACAGGCGTTCTGTAAGCCCAGCCCTGATCACTGTGCAACATCGCACCTTCTTTGTTTCTGCATGCATTAAGCGCTTTTTTTAGCATCCTGCAGACCAGAGGTTGCGACTGACTGGTTGATGTTTGCCAGGCCACAATTTCATTATTGAACAGATCCTGAAGGGCCGAAAGGAACAGTTTTTGACCACCGGCACGGAACTCCGTCACGTCTGTGCACCACTTTATCCCACTGCGTTCGGCTCTGAAGTTGCGAGCAAGAAGATTATCGGAAGCCGGGCCACCACCGGCCATACAGGAACGGTATTTTCTTCGGCGCAACTGGCATGTCAGATCATACTTTTTCATCAATATACGAACCGTTTTATGGTTCAGCGTGAAGGCCTCATTACGCAGTGCCGCCGTCATTCTTCGGTAACCATAGCATTGGGCGTTTCTCTGACTGATCGTGAACATAGCACTGACAGCAGCCGCATACCGAACCGGCTCACCTGCGGGTCTGGATATCTGGTAATAATACGTGCTGCGCGCCAGCCCTGCGGCACAGAGCAGGTAAACAAGTCGGTGGTCTGCAAGCAGACTCTGTATCACTCGCGCTTTTTCTGCTGTTCCCTGAGAGTCTTTTCTTCCCTCAGGGCTTTGAGCTTTTTTAGATATGCGTTTTCCGCCCGCAGATATTCCAGCTCTCTCAGAAGTTCTGAGGGAGTCATCTCACTGAGCGGTCTGGAGTCAGGTATAAACTTTTTCTGTGACATAGCGGGCCCGGATTTGGCTGTATTAAGCGCCTGTGCGCCGCCTTTCCGGTAACGTCTTGTCCAGTCGAGAATGAGCGACTCATTTGGAATGGCAAAGCGCGCTGAAGCTTCCGCATAGCTGCACCCGTGTTCAGCAACATAACGGATTACGCGGAGCCTGAAAGCTGAAGTATAGGTCCGTGCAGGACGGTCCTCCAGCCCGGCCTTCCCCTGACGCCTGTAAGACCGTATCCAGCGGGTAAGAGGTGTTCGGCCAACACTGAACAGACGGGCTGTTTCTTTAATGCTCGACTGGCCAGTCATGTAATGCTGAACAGCCTCAAGACGGATGTGGAAGGGATATCTCATAAGGACCTCCAGATTCTATGATCTGGTGTCCTGGATATGGGGTTCAGTGCAGTCGCCACCACCCTGGCGACCCGGGCTCCCGGCGGTAAATCGCCGCTACGCGGTGCCCTCGGCTTATTCCTTCCGGCTTATCGGGGACGGGCGGAGGTAACGTCCCTGTAAAGCCCGCCCTCTCGGCGCATCCATGCGCCTCGCCCCGGCCTGCAGGAAACGCCTCAGCGATTTACAGCTGGACCAGGGCATCGCTGAAAGGCTTCAGTCGTTCTTAAACAACGTTATTGATGCTGCTTAAAATTACTGGGGATCCCTCAGCCTATGGGAAGAGGGCCAGGGTGAGGAGAAATATCCTCAGCGACGAACCGGCGCCCCGTTCGCCACATAATACGCGGCCGTGCTCTTCGCCAGCGGCTCGCGTCCGCGAATGACGTCGGCAATCTTTTCGCCGATCATAATGGTGGTGGCGTTCAGGTTGCCGGTGATAATTTGCGGCATGATCGACGCATCCACCACGCGCAGCCTTTCCAGCCCGTGAACGCGGCCTTCGCCGTCGACCACCGCCATCTCGTCGTAACCCATCTTGCAGGTGCCGCACGGGTGGAACGCCGTTTCCGCGTGGTTGCGCACGAACTCGTCCAGCTGCTCGTCGGTCTGGCAGTCAATACCCGGACTGATTTCACGGCCGCGGTACTTGTCCAGCGCGGGCTGGTGCATGATCTCGCGGGTGATGCGGATCGCGTCGCGAAACTCCTGCCAGTCCTGCTCGTGGGACATGTAGTTGAACAGGATCGCCGGATGCTGGTGCGGATCGCGCGACTGGATGCGCACGTGTCCACGGCTCGGCGAGCGCATGGAGCCGACGTGGCACTGGAAGCCGTGCTCTTTTACCGCGTTCGAGCCGTTGTAGTTAATCGCCACCGGCAGGAAGTGGTACTGAATGTTCGGCCATTCAAACTCTTCACGGCTGCGGATAAAACCACCCGCTTCGAAGTGGTTGCTCGCGCCCACGCCGGTGCCGCCAAACAGCCACTCGGCGCCAATCTTCGGCTGGTTCCACCACTGCAGGGCAGGGTAGAGGGAGACCGGCTCTTTGCATTCGTACTGGAGGTACATCTCCAGGTGATCCTGCAGGTTTTCCCCCACGCCGGGCAGATCGTGTACCAGCGGGATATCGAACTGTTTCAGCAGGTCAGCGTTGCCCACGCCGGAGCGCTGGAGGATCTGCGGAGAGGCAATCGCCCCGGCACTCAGCAGCACTTCTTTTTTTGCCGTCGCTTTGGATGGGATGGTGCTTTCACCCTCCAGCCACTCGACGCCCACCGCGCGCTTGCCCTCAAAGAGGATGCGATCGGTCATGGCGTGGGTGCGGATGGTCAGGTTTGGGCGCGGTTTCGCCTGATCCAGATAGCCGCGCGCGGTGCTGGCGCGTCGGCCCTGCGGCGTGACCGTGCGGTCCATCGGGCCGAAGCCTTCCTGCTGATAGCCGTTGAGATCGTCGGTGCGCGGATAACCCGCCTGCACGCCCGCCTCCACCATTGCCTCAAACAGCGGGTTCACGCCCGGTTTCGAAGTGGTGACGCTCACCGGACCGTCGCCGCCGTGATAGTCGTTCGGCCCCACGTCGCGCGCCTCTGCCTTGCGGTAGTAGGGCAGGCAGTTGAGGTAGCTCCAGTGCTCCAGGCCCGGCTCTTTCGCCCAGTGGTCGAGGTCCATCGCGTTACCGCGGATGTAGCACATGCCGTTGATCAGCGACGAGCCGCCCAGCCCTTTGCCGCGCCCGCACTCCATGCGGCGGTTGTTCATGTACGGCTCTGGCTCGGTTTCGTACGCCCAGTTGTAGCGCTTGCCCTGCAGCGGGAACGCCAGCGCGGCGGGCATCTGGGTGCGGAAGTCAAAGCGGTAATCCGGTCCGCCTGCTTCAAGCAGCAGGACGGTGGTGTTCGGATCTTCAGTCAGTCGTGTAGCCAGTACGTTGCCGGCAGAGCCGGCCCCGATAATGATGTAGTCAAATTGCAAATAAACCTCCCGGTTAAAATATGGACTGGAATTTACCCATCTCAACCTGGATGGACTTCACCTGGGTATAGCTCTGCAGCGTCATCACGCCATTCTCGCGGCCAATGCCGGAGTGCTTGTAGCCGCCGACCGGCATCTCTGCGGCGGATTCACCCCAGGTGTTGATCCAGCAGATGCCCGCCTCGAGCTGATGAATGGCGCCGTGGGCGCGGTTCAGGTCGGCCGTGACGATGCCTGCCGCCAGCCCGTAGTCGGTGTCGTTGGCGCGGTGAATCGCTTCCTCAATGGACTCATAGGTGAGGATGGACATCACCGGGCCGAAGATCTCTTCGCGCACGATGGTCATCTCGTCGGTGCAGTCGGTGAACACGGTCGGGGCCACCCACGCGCCGTTGTCAAAGCCTTCGCCCTTCAGCACGTCGCCGCCGCACAGCACGCGCGCGCCTTCCTCTTTGCCTTTGGCGATGTAGCGCATCACGCTGTCGCGGTGCGGGAAGCTGACCATCGGACCAAAGTTGGTAGCTTCATCGAACAGATCGCCCGCGCGGATGCGGCCCACGCGCTCAACGATTTTCTGCTCAAACGCAGCTTTGAACTTAGCCGGAACAAACACGCGGGTGCCGTTGGTGCACACCTGGCCGGAGCTGAAGAAGTTGGCCATCATGGCGATGTCCGCAGCGAGATCCAGATCCGCATCGTCAAAAATAATCAGCGGCGATTTGCCGCCCAGCTCCATTGTCACCTCTTTCAGGGAGGAGGCCGCGGCGTTCGCCATCACCTTTTTGCCGCTGGCGACGCCGCCGGTAAAGGAGACTTTGGCGATGCCCGGATGCTCGGTCAGGTACTGGCCGGTCTCCGCGCCCACGCCCGGCAGGACGTTAAACACGCCGTCCGGCAGGCCCGCTTCGGTGTAGATCTCGGCAAGCTTCAGGGCGGTAAGCGGTGTCACTTCGCTCGGCTTGAAGATCATTGCGTTGCCCGCCGCCAGCGCCGGGGCCGATTTCCACAGGGCAATCTGGATCGGGTAGTTCCATGCGCCGATGCCCGCCACCACGCCCAGCGGCTCGCGGCGGGTATAGACAAATGAGGTCTCGCGCAAGGGGATCTGGCTGCCTTCCAGCGCCGGGATCAGACCCGCGTAGTACTCCAGCACGTCCGCACCGGTGACGATATCCACGGTTGAGGTTTCGGAATACGCTTTACCGGTGTCGAGGGTTTCCAGCTTTGCCAGATCGTCGTTGCGCTCGCGCAGGATGTCGACGGCGCGACGCAGGATGCGAGAGCGCTCCATGGCGGTCATCGCCGCCCAGACTTTTTGCCCGCGCGTTGCGCTTTCTACGGCGCGATCGACGTCTTTGCGCCCGGCGGCCTGAACGGTCGCCAGGACTTCACCGTTGGCCGGGTTGATGGTCTCGAAGGTGCGACCGCTGGTGGCCGATGTATAACCACCATTGATATAAAGCTGCTGTTCTGCCATTCGGGACATAAATTCTCCTCGGTTATTCGGTCGGTAAATGCTGGCTGATAAAGTGGCTGGTCAGTGACTGCGCCAGGGTCTTATCCAGCGGCTTGCCGCTCAGCGCGGCGCGCAGCCACAGCCCGTCGATCAGTGCCGCCAGCCCGTAGCCCGCCTCCTGGGCCTGCTCGCGCGGAAGCTCGCGGCGGAACTCGTACACCAGGTTCGACAGCAGGCGGCGGCTGCTCACCTGCTGCAGGCGGTAGAGCATCGGCTGGTGCATGCTGCTTGCCCAGAAGGCCAGCCAGGCCTTCATCGCCGCGCTGCTCACCTGGGTTTCATCAAAGTTACCGCCAACAATCGCCTGCAGACGCTGCTCCGCGCTGCCGTTCGGCAGGGCGTGCAGGCGGCTTAATACCGCATCGCGCAGCTGGCCGGTGATGTCGCGCATGGTCGCTTCCAGCAGGCCGTTTTTGTCTTTGAAATAGTGACTGATGATCCCCGTGGAAACGCCCGCCCGACGGGCGATCTGCGCGATCGTCGCGTCATGCATTCCCACTTCATTTATTGCTTCCAGCGTGGCGTCGATAAGCTGCCTGCGCCGGATCGGCTGCATCCCCACTTTGGGCATTTTTGCCACTCCATTCATCAGCGTTGGTTAACCATTAAAGCGGTTTTTGATTGGACGTTCAATATAAAATGTGTCTTAATTGTTGCGGATTTGGATTTTAATAGTTACAAAAATAGTGAGGATACTGGATGACAGACCTTTCACAGGACAGAGAAAAAGACAAAATCAACCCGGTCGTTTTTTATACGTCCGCCGGGCTGATTTTGTTGTTTTCCCTGACAACGATCTTCTTTCGCGATTTTTCTGCCGAGTGGATTGGACGCACCCTGAACTGGGTGTCAAAGACCTTCGGCTGGTACTACCTGCTGGCGGCGACGCTCTATATCGTCTTTGTGGTCTGCATTGCCTGCTCGCGCTTCGGCTCCGTTAAGCTCGGTCCCGAGCAGTCCAAGCCCGAGTTCAGCCTGCTGAGCTGGGCCGCGATGCTATTTGCGGCAGGCATCGGCATCGACCTGATGTTCTTCTCCGTGGCGGAACCGGTCACGCAGTATATGCAGCCCCCGGAAGGGGCAGGGCAGACGATGGAGGCCGCGCGCCAGGCGATGGTCTGGACGCTGTTCCACTACGGCCTGACCGGCTGGTCAATGTACGCCCTCATGGGGATGGCGCTGGGATACTTTAGCTATCGTTATAATTTGCCCCTCACCATCCGCTCCGCGCTGTACCCGATTTTCGGTAAAAAGATCAACGGCCCGATTGGCCACAGCGTCGACATTGCGGCGGTGATCGGCACCATCTTCGGCATCGCGACAACGCTCGGGATTGGCGTGGTGCAGCTCAACTACGGGCTGAGCGTGCTGTTTGATATTCCGGATTCGATGGCGGCGAAAGCGGCGCTGATTGCGCTCTCCGTCATTATCGCCACCATTTCGGTGACGTCGGGCGTCGATAAGGGCATCCGCGTGCTCTCCGAGCTGAACGTGGCGCTGGCGCTGGGCCTGATCCTGTTCGTGCTGTTTATGGGCGACACCTCATTCCTGCTCAATGCCTTAGTGCTGAACGTGGGCGACTACGTGAACCGCTTTATGGGCATGACGCTGAACAGCTTCGCCTTCGACCGCCCGGTGGAGTGGATGAACAACTGGACGCTTTTCTTCTGGGCGTGGTGGGTCGCGTGGTCGCCGTTTGTCGGCCTGTTCCTGGCGCGTATTTCACGTGGCCGCACCATCCGTCAGTTTGTGATGGGCACGCTGATTATCCCGTTCACCTTTACCCTGCTGTGGCTGTCGGTGTTCGGCAACAGCGCGCTCCATGAGATCATCCACGGCAACGCAACCTTTGCAAAGGAAGCGATGGCGCACCCGGAGCGCGGTTTCTACAGCCTGCTGGCGCAGTACCCGGCGTTCACCTTTAGCGCCTCCGTGGCGACCATTACCGGCCTGTTGTTTTACGTCACTTCGGCGGATTCCGGCGCGCTGGTGCTGGGCAACTTCACCTCGAAGCTCAAAGACATCAACAGCGATGCGCCGAACTGGCTGCGTATCTTCTGGTCCGTCGCCATCGGCCTGCTGACGCTCGGCATGCTGATGACCAACGGCATCTCGGCGTTGCAGAACACCACGGTGATCATGGGGCTCCCGTTCAGCTTCGTTATCTTCTTCGTGATGGCCGGGCTGTATAAATCGCTCAAGGTGGAAGATTACCGCCGTGTCAGCGCCAGCCGCGACACCGCACCGCGTCCGATGGGGGCCCAGGACAGGCTGAGCTGGAAGAAACGCCTGTCGCGCCTGATGAACTACCCGGGCACGCGCTACACCAAACAGATGATGGAGACGGTCTGCTTCCCGGCAATGGAAGAGGTGGCGCAGGAGCTGAAGCTGCGCGGCGCCTACGTGGAGCTGAAAAACCTGCCGCCGGAGGAGGGCGAGACCCTGGGGCACCTGGACCTGCTGGTGCACATGGGCGACGAGCAGAATTTTGTCTACCAGATCTGGCCACAGCAGTACTCGGTCCCCGGCTTTACCTACCGGGCGCGCAGCGGGAAGTCGACCTACTACCGGCTTGAGACCTTCCTGCTGGAAGGAAGTCAGGGCAATGATTTGATGGACTACAGCAAGGAGCAGGTGATTACGGATATTCTGGACCAGTATGAACGGCACCTGAACTTTATCCACCTGCACAGGGAAGCGCCGGGGAATAGCGTGATGTTCCCGGATGTTTGAACCATTTCGTGTATGAATGACAGGGCACCCGTAACGGGTGCCGCTTTCACCTGTCCTGAACGTGAAGACCGGTTTTCCAGATGAAGAAACTTACCGTGTCGACTAATTTTGAATCGGCCTCGGCATAGGTTGCCGCACTGTGTCCTCCCTGACGGTAAGCCAGAACCAGCACGCTGCGCGGCGAGCCGATCTCCTCTAAACGGGCGGCGAATTTTGCTGTTTGCCACGGGGAAACGCGCTGATCATGCAGGCCCACGGTTAACAGCACGGGAGGATAACGTTTTTCAGGTACCAGATGCCGGTAAGCATCTATTTTCAATAAGTTTAGCCTGCCTGACGGCGTCAGCGGCGATCCCAGTTCGTCATAGTTCATCACGCCTATCGGAATGTTATCCAGTCGGCTGGTATTCAGCATCCCGGCGTCTATGGCCACTGCGGAAAACAGTTCCGGGCGACGGGTCATCGCCATACCCACGATAATTCCCCCCGCGCTTTCACCCCCGATTGCCAGTTTTGACGGTGAGGTGTAGCGACTGTCGATAAGATATTCCGCGCAACGGATAAAATCGGTAATGGAATTTTCTTTCTTATCCGCTCTTCCTGCTTCGTGCCATTCAGGGCCCATTTCACCGCCTCCGCGTACATGCGCGATAGCGAGAATACCGCCTTGTTCCAGCCAGAGCAGACGGGTCAGATCGAATGAAGGAAACGTACTCACGCCGTACGCGCCATAAGCCGTCAACCAGGTAGGGACCGAACCATCGCGCGCAATGCCTTTACGGTATATGAGAGTCAGTGGGACGCGAACATTCTCTGCTGTAGTGACCCATTTTTCTTCCGTCACATAGTCTGTCAGGGGCTGGCTTAATGGCGGTATTAACTCTGTTTTCTGGAGAATGTTATCCGCAGGTTGATAATGATAAATGACGGGGGGATTAAGCCAGCCCTGACGGGTGAAGAGAATGTCCTGACTATCGCTGCTGGCAAATATCGCACTCACGTCTTCATCTGCAGGGACCGGAATTGCCTGGTGGTGACTGATATCAGCAAACGGAATACGCATGAATTTACTGCTTCCGGCGTTATGATAAGCCACATAAAGTGAATCCCTACTCAGGCTTAATTGTGTTAACTCTCCGTTCGACCAGCTCATCACGTGTTCTTTGGTGGAGGCAGGAGCCGCCAGATTGATGCGTGAAATATCATAGCCTGAGGAGGCGTTATAGCTCGCCAGATAAATCCACTTCCCGGAATAAACAAAGGCAGAAACATTTTTATCGGTATCAACAATTTTGTTCCAGGTGAGTGTGCTGTTGTCATCCGCGTCTTTTTTAGCGGCAAAAAGGTAGCCTCCATAACCACTGATGGATTTTGAAACGTTAACAATCAGATATTCAGAATCAGGAGAGGTGTACAGATTAACGTTTTCGCAGGCTTTTTGTGCGAGTTCAGGGAGCGTGCGCCAGTCAAACGTCATAACGTCTCTGTCGTGCCCTATACGATGGAGGTAGACCTTGCCGCAGGTTTGTCGTCCTGAATCCTGAGTGATGGTGTTGAGACTATAATAAAAGGACTGATTATCCGCGGCCCAGACAACGCTGGGATAGCGAACGTCGGGTATATGCGTATCTAATACGACATTATCCACAACCCGGATAACGGTAATTCTCGTGCTTTCAGTCCCGTTTCTTGAGAGCCCAAAAGCCACGTAGCGACCATCATGTGAAGGGCTAAAAAAATTAATCCCATAGCCAACAGGCGGATCGATGAGCACCCGTTCCGGTTTGCTCTTCTGTCTTACAAACAGCCGCAGGTATGGGTGTTCGACCGTTGAGCGTAGATAAAAACGATTTTGTCCCGCATCATAAATATCAGAAATAGTGGGGGCCGTATTCTCCAGCTCGCTTAACCTTTTCGCCAGCGTGTTTCTCCATGGAAGGGCGTGGAGTGTCTTAACCGTCTGGTTTGAGCGTTGATTTAACCAGCGAGCAGTCTGTTGGGGGTGAGTTTCCATCCAATGATAAGGATCCATGCCATCCTCATAGGGATTTGCGTTAGCATGAGCGAAAAAGAGACAGCCGAAAAATGCGAGGATCGTAATAATTATCTGCTTGCTGATAGGTTTTATTCTCGGTATCAGGCAATGTTTCATTTCTGGCTGGGCTCATGTTGTTCTGTTAGTGGCGTTAGTTGAATCACACGTTCAGCGGATGCGATAGTTGATTTTCTGTGCGCGATGATAATGCGTGTGATGTTTAACTTTTTGATGGCTGCATTGACATAGCACTCACTCTCTTCATCCAGTGCGCTGGTCGCTTCATCCATAAATAATATTCCGGGTTTGCGATATAGCGCGCGCGCAATAAAGAGTCGTTGTTTTTGTCCACCTGATAATCCTTCACCGAGTTCACCAATTAGGGTCTCGTATCCCATAGGCATTTTTATAATCACGTCATGGATATAGCTGGCGCGGGCGCAGGCTTCCATCCACTCCTTATCGCCTTTGTCATCAAAGCCACAAATATTTTCCCTGATTGATCCAGAGAACAACTTATCATCCTGCATAACGCAGCCGATAATTTTACGATAGTTGTTTAAACCCAGCTGTTGAATGTCATAACCGTCGATTGTGACGGAGCCCGAAAGTGGTTCAAATAACCCACAAAGTACTCTCATAAGCGTGGTTTTCCCCGCTCCTGACGGTCCTGTAATCGCCACGCTTTCACCTGCTGAAACCTTGAATGAGAGATTGCGAAAAACATCGGCGGAATGCTCGTCATAGCGATAGCTCAGCGCATGGGTTTCAAGAGTAACAGGTTGCATGGTATTTATGATTTCTCTGTCAGGCTTTTTCATTTCTCTTACGTTAAGCGCAATATCGGATACGCGTTCGTTATGAAGATGCATCATGCGCAACTTCATCAGAAAATTTGTCAGTGACCAGATTCTGTCGGCGAATTGTTCTCTGAACACGCCAAAAGCGATGAACATCCCAATTGTCATCGCGTTTTCTATGATGAGTTTTGAACCCAGCCATAACATTGTTATTTGTTCGCAGGCAATAATAAAAGCGTTTACCCCACCAAAAAGCAGATCCATTTTGGTGATTTTTATCTCTGTATTGATCGTGTCAATTTCCAGATTTAACCAGTGAGTGCCGCGTCTCTCACTCAAACCCTGCATTTTTACGGTCGCGATACCGTACAACGTTTCCATGAAATAGGACCGGGTGCGGGCATCTCTGATGAGGGTTTCTTCCGATAACTCGCGATAGGTACTGTAGGTCATTAGTCTGGTCAGAACATACAGCGCAGTAAAGCCTATGACTACGCCAGTCAGCCAGCCGCCATAAAGTATCATCATCACGATGACACCCATCATCATGGTTCCATCGATAAGTGCCCCAATGATGCTGCTGGTAAAAGTTTCCCGAAGCGTGTTCAGTGATCCAAAGCGCGACTGAATATCGCCCAGCTTGCGCCGCTCAAAATAGCTTAGAGGCAGCCGCACGAGATGGGTAAAAAGCCCGGACTGCCACTGCACATTGATAAGCGTCGTCATTATCAGCGAGGACCATGAACGTAAAGCACTCAACGCCACGCGCAGTAAAGTAAAGAGAAACAGGCCGATACAAATCACCGTTAACAAGCCCATATCTGCGGCGGGAATAGCATGATCCAGGGCGAGTTGAGTGCCTATCGGTATAAGCAGGTTGATGGTTTCAATAATGAGCGAATAGAAAAATATTTTGCCTAACATTCCCTTAAGGCCGTGCACCTTCGCGGCCAGGGACCTTAGGCTGAACTGATGGCTTGTTGGCTGTGCGGCAAATGTACTTCCGGGCCATACTTCGAGCGCTATGCCGGTAAAGTATTTCGACATCTCCTCCATACCAACTTTTCTTCGCCCCCGAGCGGGGTCGTGAAGTATGGCTCGATTCTGCTTCACGCTGACGAGTACCACAAAATGGTTAAAATCCCAGTGCAGGATGCAAGGAGTCTTAAGCGCGCTGAGTTCATTGAGATCGAGGGATAAACAGCGTGTTGCGAGTCCAAGCTGTTCAGCAATTTGCGTCATGCCTGCCAGTGTGGTGCCCCGTGCCGACAGGTTAAATTGTTGACGCAGGGCGATGAGGTTGCTCTGTTTGCCATAGTGGCTACAGATCATCGCGAGGCAGGCCAGGCCGCACTCTGACGATTCCGTCTGGTGGACCAGCGGAACCCGGGAGCGCAACTGGAGATCCAGCTGTTCGATGAGGGTTTTAAGAGAGCGTTTACTCATTTACCGGACCCCCGGCGCTATTTTTCATATCGTAGAAGGGTGAAAGCATCCACTGGTAGATTTTTCTTTTTTCCAGAAATAAGGTGCTTTGAGCCTGCATACCATTGCCTAAACTCAGACGTTTGCCCGCATAGGCAATGTTTTGTCTGTCAGGCCTGATAATAATTTTGTAGTAAGGGGCGGCCCCGGGTGAGGTCGCTTTAAGTGCCCCCTGATAGGTTTGCATCTCCTGAGGGGAGGCAGGGGAACGCGAGATAACCGAAATGGAGCCCCCAAACATGCCAAATTTTTGTGCCGGAAACGCCTCATAGCGAATGTTCACCCGGTCGCCAGGAGAAAGGTAGGGGACGGCATCATTAGGCACCCATGTGACAAGAGAAAAATGATCGATAGTCAGAGGGATAATTTGCAGGAGGCTGTCGCCAGGTTTGATCATCTGCCCAACAGTAACGCTCAGGGAGTCTACCCGCCCGTCAGACATTGCCCGGATGATAATTGCGCCCCCGGCATCAATATTTAGACGCTCTTTTTGAAGCTCGTAGCGCTGAAGCTCCATCTGGTGGATCTGGTTATCAAATTCGGCAGCCTGAGTTTGAATCTGGCTTTCGAGAGTGGTCACCTGCAACGCGTTCTGATCGCTTTGAGCAGACAAATTAAGCATATTATTTTGTCGCTCGTAGTATAAGGCTATCTGGTTTATCAACTGATCCTGCGTGATAAGTCCGCGCGCTTGATAATGCCGATAGTTTTCCATGTTCGTTTTCATGACGCGAATGCCTTCCTGGGCTTGTGCGATAATGTCTGAGGATCTTTTGAGGGCCGCACTGTATTGCTCTTTTTGTTTTTTTAGCATTTCCAGAGTGTTTCTTTTATTCTCCTGAAGAAGATCCGTGATTTGAGCAATACGTGTAAGTTGGTTATCGACATCCATTCGCTGGTTATCACTCACAACACCGCTACGCGTGCTTTTACTAACATCTATCATGTAGATAGCATCGCCTGTTTTGAGCAGTTGACCTTCAGTGACAAACTGTTTAACTACAACGCCCTGGACACTGGCATACACATTTGATGAGCGGGGATACGTGGATATCTCACCCATCACTGTGATCCTTCTTGTATAGCTGAATGTCAAAATGAAAACGATAAAGGCAACAATAAAAAAAGCAGATAATCCGGCAACAAGCCAAATTGGAATACCAGGTAGTAATAAGGCCTTTCCCTGCCATCGCATTTTTTTGTATTCAACCGCTTGTTGGCGATACACGCATGCTATTCCTTTTGTAAAGCAAGTCTTTAGATTTAGCCTGATTCCAGGCGATCATTTTTAGCTGAATGGCGCCTGGTTATTCCACCTGTTCCAAAACGTTCACTGACTGTCCTGGCCATTAGCTCTCAGTCAGTAATGTTGACCCGGTAAAGATTCAGCCATCTTTTCCATTGCGTCCGTCATGTCCTCCGGGACCTCCTTTTCCGCCTTTGCCCCCTTTCCCCCCTGGGCCACCGTTACCGCCATCTCCTCCGTTACCTCCACGTCCACCATTGCCGCCGTTGCCGCCATTGCCTGACCCACACGTGCCACCGTTTCCTCCACGACCTCCGTTCCCACCGGCGCCCCCATTGCCGCCATTACCGCCGTCACATTGTGATCCTCCGGAAATAAGCTGCATCTCAGAATTCAGTAATTTTCGCATTTTCATCTCCTGATGAAATAAGTACATCCTTCACGATGGCCCACAATAAAAATCTATCGTGAGCCGTCGTATTCGCTGTTAAGGGTGATTAACGGCGTCCGCCATTATTACCACCACCACAGTTTCCGCCATTACCGCCGTTGCCGCCATTACCCCCACGGCCACCATTACCACCATTGCCGCCGTTACAGGTACCACCGTTACCGCCACTGTTACCATTGCCGTTACCACTGTGATTACCGTTCCCGTTACCAGCACCAATTCCACCAGCGACACTGCTCATTTCATTTTGGTTTAATTCACGCATTATACTTTCCTTAGTGATATTGAGTTAATGTAAAACAGCGAAAGCATAATGTTCCTAAAATTATAAAATTGAAATGATTTATTTTGTGTTTATTGATTTTTTTATCTTGGTATTTTTGATCTGGCTCGAGGTTTTATGGCTGAGTTCTGTTATGAAAAAAACCTGCTCGCATACTTTTAAATGCTCAAGGAAAATTTTGGTGGCTATTATAAATGGTAGGGAGGGGCTTAACATTTTTTCCCGGTGGGTGTACGTTTATTTGATTGGTGGCTATAGGGGAGGATGGTTTTGTTATTATTCATCTGGTATTAATTAAAACTAAATTGCTGGAGCAATAAACAGGGCAGCATTATTCCTGAACGACAATCATTGTATATACCTCTCCATTAACACGTTGCCAGGCGAGGCTAAAGCATTTTCCCTGCTGATAACGGCCCGCCGGATGGCTGAGCGTCAACGCGATAGTTTGCTGATTCAACGCCGTGACCCGTGCACAATCGAATCCCATGTAGCGCCTTGCCGTAGGGAACAGTGCTTTAAACAAACTTTCTTTGGCGCTGAATGCAAGCGTCAATACCAGCGCAAAGGGGTAGCCCGAGCGCGTCAGGCACATCGCTTCCTGTGCATCAATGATGCCGTCCTGGATTTCGCGGGCTTCACGGTCAGGAAGAATGGCTTCGCAATCAATACCCACAAGCGCATCTCGATGACGGACGGCAACCGCCATCGCCTGCGTGCCGCTGTGGGTGATGCTCCCTGAAACGCCTTCCGGCCAGAGCGGCTCACCGCTGGGGCCGATGCCGGGCACGGTGTGGTCAGGTAAGGCATGCGCGGCGGCGATGCGGCCTGCCAGATGCTCGGCTTTGCGTTTGCGCCCGGCGTTTGCAAGCTCGGCGTGGTGGGGGAGCCAGAGGAGATCGGCGTCGGTGAAGGTGGTTGGGTCGAAGGTGACGTGGTGAACGGTGTGGCCGGCGAGAATGAACGTGGTGTGGGTTGTGTGCATGGTTTTTCCTCTATCAGCAAATAGTGCGGCCTGATGTCCTCACCCCAGCCCTCTCCCACAGGGAGAGGGAGGCGTTGTTGCCTTTATCAGAAACGCGTATTCACGCTCATATACCACGTGCGGCCTGGCTCATTATAGGTATAAGCCCCCGCGCCGTACATATACGCACCGGTGGTGGCGTTGCCCGTGGTCTGGGCATTACCCGCGCGCCACTGGCGCTTGTCGAAGACGTTATCCACGCCGCCGGTCAGGCTGACGTTTTTGGTCATGTCCCAGGTTGCGCTCAGGCCCACGATGCTGTACGGACTGACTTCGTCTTTCTCAGACCCGGTCACCGGCTGACCTTTGTAATTGTACTTCTTCGGCTGCTGCTTGCCGTACCAGGTAAAGGTCGACTGGAGCGACACGTCCTGATGCACCTGCCAGCTCAGGGTTGAGTTCAGCGTGTACTCCGGAATGATCGACAGACGGTCGCCGGTCTCCTTGTTCTTGCTCTGCAGCATGTAGGTGATGTTGTTGGTCCAGTTAATCGTGTCGCTGACCGGCACGTTCAGGGAGCCTTCCAGACCTTCAACCACCGCCTTCGGCACGTTTTCCCACTGGTAGATATCCGTCTGCACTTTACCGGAAGAGGTGTGACCAATCGGCGCGTAGCCCGCTTCAATCTTGTCGCGGTAGTCGTTGCGGAACCAGGTGACGCCCACCAGCCAGCCGTCGTGTTTCCACTCCAGGCCAATCTCTTTGTTGATGCTGGTTTCGGCCTTCAGGTCGTCGTTACCCATCATGTAGCAGCCCACGCCGTCGGAGCTGGCGTAGCAGCCCTGGCCTTTGCTGTAGAGCAGGTAGTTCGGGTTGGTCTGGTACAGGCTCGGCGCCTTATAGGCGCGGGCGATCCCCATCTTCAGCGTGAAGTCATCCCCCAGACCCTGCGACAGGTTAAGTGACGGGCTCCAGTTGTTGCCGACGATGGTGTGATGGTCGAAGCGCAGGGCAGGGGTCAGCATGGTGCTGTCGGTCAGCTCCATGTTGTTTTCGGCGAACAGAGAGAAAATCTCTGCCGACGTGTACGGGCTGCGGTCATTGCTCATGCCCGGAATGGTGCCGCCCTGCTGGGTTTGGGTGAAGGAGGTCGAGTCCTTCATGCGCTGCTGGTTCCACTCGGTGCCGAGCGTCAGGTTCTGGTTAACGAGGAAATCAATCGGCAGGTTGATTTCACTGTGCAGCATCACGTCGGCCAGATCGGTGTCGGTGAATTTATTACTGTTGAACAGGCCTTCCAGACCGCCCGCCAGCCCTTCGCCCAGACGGGAATTGCGGGTGTGCTCGTACTGCGCCCAGTTGCTGGTGGTAATGCCGTTATCCCAGCCGCCGTTCCAGGTCACCGCGAAGTTCTGGCGATAGATACGGTTGGTCTCTTTGCCGTAGTTCTTTTTCACCAGACCGCTGGAGCTGTTGTCGTTGTTGGTGTTCTGGGTATCACCGGCGTAGAGGTTATTCTGACGGCTGTAGCCCGCCTCAAATTCCAGAGACTGCATCGGCGCAAAGTCCCAGCGCACCACGCCGTTAATGTCTTTATTTTCCACCCCTTCACGGCCCGCGGGCAGCGTGTCGGCGTAGGCACCGGTTCGGTCAGACTGATGACCCTGGTTGATGTCCCACGCGTCGGCCTGGGTTTTGTCCAGATTGCCGAACATGCGGAAGCTGAAGTCGCCGCCCAGCGGGCCGCTCAGGCTGAAGTTAGTGCGTTTGGTGGAACCTTCATCCTTGTGCTCAGGCGCATTCAGGTAGGTATTCCAGGAGCCGTGCCACTGGTCGTCGAATTTTTTGGTGATGATGTTCACCACACCGCCTGCCGCACCATTGCCGTAGCGCGCGGCGGCCGGACCGCGGATCACTTCGATGCGCTCGATCATCTCCGGCGGCACCCAGCCGGTATCGCCGCGGGTGTCGCGCTCGCCGCGCCAGCCCAGACGGATGGAGTTTCGGCTGGTCACCGGCTTGCCGTCGATCAGGATCAGGGTGTTTTCTGGCCCCATACCGCGGATATCAATCTGACGGTTATTCCCGCGCTGGCCGCTGGTGGAGTTACCGGTCAGGTTAACGCCCGGCATGGTGCGGATGATTTCCGCCACGTCCCGCGCGGGCGGGTTTTTACGTATCTCATCGGCGGTGATGGTCGATACCCCCGGCGCCTGCAGATTCTGCTCGGCGGCGGTGATCACCATCGTGTCTTCGTGCTGCGCAGAGGCGGTGTTGTCGTCTGCCAGAGCGGGCAGCGCGACGCCGTAAATCCCTAAATTGACCAGCAAGGCCAGAGAGTGAATCTTCTTATTCATTGTACGTCCTGCTTTTGTGGTTGTTTTATGAGCGCTTCCCACAGCGCGGGCACTACGCTATTGCAAATGCAAATAGTTATCAATAATATTATCAATAAAATTTGCTCTCAAACAAAAAAGACTGTTAAACATGAGGTTATAAGGGTGACGGCGTTAACAACGGGAAGTGAAGCGTGGTGGCAGTCGAAAAACGGGCCTGAATGGACGCCGGAAAAGGGAAGCTATCGCGTCACGTTCTGGTGGCGTGACCCGGCAGGAACGCAAAGAACGTCACCGATCAAACGCGTCTGGCTCTACGTCACCGGCGTGACCGATCACCACCAAAATGCCCGCCCGCAGTCTCTCGAACGCATTCCCGATACCGACGTCTGGCAGTGGCAGGGCAAGTTCAGCCCCGAGTGGCGCGGAAGCTACTGTTTTATCCCTTCCGTGAATGAAAACGATTTTGCCAGTGTCGTGTTTGAAGGCGAGCAGCCGGAGCGCATGGCGCTGCGCGAAGGGTGGCGCAAGCTGCTGCCGCACGCGGTTTCCGACCCGCTGAATCCGCAAAGCTGGCGCGGCGGGCGCGGCCATGCCGTCTCCGCGCTGGAGATGCCGGGCGCGCCGGTTCAGCCGGGGTGGAATCATCCCGATACGCCGTATCAGCCGCCAGTCTGCATTGAGTGGGAAAGCGCGCGCCTGAAAAATCGCCGTCGCGTCTGGATTTTCACTACCGGGGATCATAGCCCGGAACGCCCGCTGGCGGTGCTGCTCGACGGGCAGTTCTGGGCCGAAAGCATGCCGGTCTGGCCTGCGCTGGCGTCGCTCACCGCCGAACGCAAATTACCGCCTGCGGTCTACGTCTTAATCGATGTTATCGATATGGAGCATCGCAACCGCGAGCTGCCGTGCAATCCCGATTTCTGGCTGGCGGTGCAGGAAGAACTTCTCCCCCTTGTCCAACAATGCGCGCCGTTTAGCGACCGCGCCGACCGTACGGTGGTGGCTGGCCAGAGCTTTGGCGGTCTCGCGTCGCTTTATGCTGGCCTCCACTGGCCGCAGCGTTTTGGCTGCGTGCTTAGCCAGTCCGGCTCCTACTGGTGGCCACACCGCGGCGGCCAGCAGGACGGGCTGTTAATCGAACAACTTAAAGCCGGTGAAATATCTCCTCGCGGGCTACGCATCATTCTTGAAGCCGGGCGCAACGAGCCGCTCATCTTCCGCGCGAATCAGGCGATTTACGCCGAACTGCACATACACCAACCGGTTATCTGGCGTCAGGTTGACGGCGGACACGATGCGCTTTGCTGGCGCGGTGGGCTGACGCAGGGGCTGATGACCCTCTGGCAGCCGCTTATTCACTAACGGAGTCTGTATGGAATTCAGCAATCCTTTCGATAATCCGCAGGGACAGTTCGCCATTTTGCAAAACGACCAGGGGCAGTACAGCCTGTGGCCGCAGCAGTGCGAACTGCCGGCAGGGTGGCGCGTAGTGTGTGAAGCACAGTCGCAGGAGGCGTGCCAGCAGTGGCTTGCCGGGCACTGGCAAACGCTTGAGCCGTCTTACTTTGTGGGGGAGAACGCATGAACCGTCTTCCTCTCGTCGCCGCCCAGCCGGGGATTTGGATGGCGGAACAGCTGTCCACGCTGCCAAACGCCTGGAGCGTGGCGCACTACACCGAGCTGAAAGGCGATATCGATGCGCCACTGCTGGTTAAAGCCATTGCGGAAGGCATGCTGCAGGCCGATACCCTGCGCATGCGTTTTGCAGAAGAAAACGGTGAGGTGTGGCAGTGGGTGGATGAGACCTTCATTCTGCCGGAACCGTCCGTTGTTCGCGTTGATTCCCACGCCGCCGCCGTGGCGCTGATGGAATCCGATCTTAACCAGAACCTGCGCGTCGACAGCGGTCAGCCGCTGGCGTTTCACCAGCTGATTCAGGTCGGTGACAACCACTGGTACTGGTATCAGCGCTATCATCATCTGGTAGTGGATGGCTTCAGCTTCCCGGCCATTACCCGCCAGATCGCCGCAATTTATGCCGTGTGGAAAAAGGGCGACCCCACGCCTGAATCCCCGTTTACCCCATTTGCAGAGGTGGTGGACGAGTACCAGCGCTATCGCGACAGCGAGGCGTACCCGCGCGACGGCGCGTTCTGGGCCGAGCAGCGCAAACAGCTGCCTTCTCCGGTCTCGCTCTCCTCCGCGCCGCTGCCGGGTCGTGCCGTGACAACGGATATCCTGCGCCTGAAAATCGCCGCCGACGGTCGTGCTTTTAGCCAGCTTGCGCAGGCGGCAGAAAAGGTACAGCGCACCGACCTGGCGCTTGCGCTGGTGGCGCTGTGGCTGGGGCGCCTCACCGGACGGCTGGACTTCGCCGCCGGGTTTATCTTTATGCGAAGGATGGGGTCCGCAGCCCTGACCGCGACCGGGCCGGTGCTTAACGTCCTGCCGCTGGCGATCAATATCGATCCGCAGGAGAGCCTGCCCTCGCTGGCGCTGCGCCTGGCGAACCAGCTGAAAAAAATGCGCCGCCACCAGCGCTACGACGCCGAGCAGATCGTGCGCGACAGTGGGAAAGCGGCGGGCGATGAAGCGCTTTTCGGCCCGGTGCTGAACGTGAAAGTGTTCGACTACCAGCTGGATATCGACGGCGTGGAGGCCATCACCCACACGCTGGCGACCGGCCCGGTGAACGATCTGGAACTGGCGCTGTTCCCGGACGAGCAGGGCGGGTTGAGCATTGAGATCCTCGCCAACAAACAGCGCTACGACGAGGCGACGCTGGTGCGTCACGTCGCGCGCCTGAACGCGATGCTGAGGCAATTTGCGGTCAATCCGGACCTGCGCTGCAGCGAGGTGGAAACCGTTTCAGAACAGGAATACGCTAAGCTCGCGCGCATCAACGATA
The DNA here is from genome assembly GCF_048685015.1 of Enterobacter sp. BNK-13. NCBI lineage: Bacteria > Pseudomonadati > Pseudomonadota > Gammaproteobacteria > Enterobacterales > Enterobacteriaceae > Enterobacter > Enterobacter sp. BNK-13. The sequence goes on from NZ_JBLQTP010000001.1 coordinate 822,891, forward strand.
CCGGACTGGCGCTGCCGTCCAGCACGCTCGCGGATCTGGTGGCGGAACAGACGAGCAGAACGCCGGACGCCCCGGCGCTGGCGGATGCGCACGTTGAGCTGAACTATCGCCAGATGCGCGAGCAGGTCGTCGCGCTGGCAAACCTGCTGCGCGCGCGCGGCGTGAAGCCGGGCGACAGCGTGGCGGTGGCCCTGCCGCGCTCGGTATTCCTGACGTTAGCCTTGCACGGCATTGTGGAGGCGGGCGCCGCGTGGCTGCCGCTCGACACCGGCTACCCGGACGATCGCCTGCGGATGATGCTGGAGGATGCGAAGCCGTCCCTGCTCATTACCACTGACGAACAGCTTCCGCGCTTTAGCGATCTCTCCGTTGAGACGTTTAGTTACAACACACTATTACCGATCGCGGATGCTGAACCGCTGCGTCTGGCGAAGCCGGAGCAGACGGCGTACATCATCTTTACCTCCGGCTCGACCGGGCGTCCAAAAGGGGTCATGGTCGGCCATACCGCCATCGTTAACCGCCTGAAGTGGATGCAGGACCATTATCCGCTGGGCGCGGACGATGTGGTGGCGCAGAAAACGCCGTGCAGCTTTGACGTGTCGGTGTGGGAGTTCTGGTGGCCGTTTATCGCCGGGGCGAAGCTGGTGATGGCCGAGCCAGACGCGCACCGCGATCCGCAGGCGATGCAAAGCTTCTTCGCCCACTATGGCGTGACCACTACCCACTTCGTGCCGTCGATGCTGGCGGCGTTTGTTACCTCGCTGACGCCGGAAAACGTCGACTGCTGCAAAACGCTTAAGCAGGTGTTCTGCAGCGGCGAAGCGCTGCCGACGGCGCTGTGCCGCGAGTGGGAACAGCTGACCCGCGTGCCGCTGCACAATCTTTATGGCCCGACGGAAGCGGCAGTAGACGTCAGCTGGTATCCGGCGTTTGGGCCTGAGCTGGCGGCAGTTGCAGGCAACAGCGTGCCGATCGGCTTCCCGGTGTGGAACACGGGGCTGCGCATTCTGGATGCGATGATGCGCCCGGTGCCGTTCGGCGTGGCGGGCGATCTCTACCTCACCGGCATTCAGCTGGCGCAGGGGTATCTGGGCCGTCCGGGCCTCACCGCCAGCCGCTTTATCGCCGACCCGTTTGCGCCGGGCGAGCGGATGTACCGCACCGGAGACGTTGCCCGCTGGCTGGATAACGGCGCGGTGGAATATCTGGGCCGCAGCGACGACCAGCTTAAAATTCGCGGCCAGCGCATCGAGCTGGGTGAAATCGACCGGGCGATGCTCTCGCTGCCGGACGTGGCCCAGGCCGTGGCGCACGCCTGCGTCTTCAACCAGGCGGCGGCAACGGGCGGCGATGCCCGCCAGCTGGTGGGGTACGTGGTTTCTGAATCCGGCTTACCGTTGGACCGCGACGCGCTGCTGGAATCGCTCAAAGCTCAGCTGCCGCCGCATATGGTGCCGGTGGTGCTGCTGCAAATCAGCGCGCTGCCGCTGAGCGCCAACGGCAAGCTGGATCGCAAGGCGCTGCCGCTGCCGGAACTGACCGGTAAAACGTCCGGACGGGCCCCGGAAAGCGAAACCGAAATCGCCGTCGCGCAGGCGTTTGCCGCGCTGCTGGGCTGCGAGATCAACGACATTGAGGCGGATTTCTTTGCCCTCGGCGGCCACTCGCTGCTGGCTATGCGTCTGGCGGCACAGCTTAGCCGTGCGTTCAACCGCAAGGTCACGCCGGGGCAGATTATGGTCGCCTCGACGGTCAGCAAGCTTAGCGCCCTGCTGGACTCGCAGATGAGCGACGAGCAGGCGCAGCGTCTGGGGTATGAAACGCTTCTGCCGCTGCGTGAGGGCGACGGCCCGACGCTGTTCTGCTTCCATCCGGCATCCGGCTTCGCCTGGCAGTTTAGCGTGCTGGCGCGCTACCTCAGCCCGCGCTGGTCTATCGTCGGCATTCAGTCGCCGCGCGCGGACGGGCCGATGCAGCAGTGTGCGGATCTGAATGGGGTGATTGAGCGCCACCTGTTTACGTTACGTAAGCAGCAGCCGCAGGGGCCGTATTACCTGTTCGGTTATTCCCTCGGCGGCACGCTGGCGCAGGGGATTGCGGCCCGCCTGCGCGAGCAGGGTGAAGCGGTTTCATTCCTCGGCCTGCTGGATACCTGGCCGCCGGAAACCCAGAACTGGGCGGAAAAAGAGGCTAATGGCCTCGACCCGGCGGTGCTGGCAGAGATCGAGCGGGAACGTCAGGCGTTTATCGCCGCCCAGCAGGGGCAGGGCTCCAGCGAGCTGTTTAACGCGATTGAAGGCAACTACGCCGACGCGGTGCGGTTGCTCACCACGGCACACAGCGCGCGCTTTGACGGCAAAGCGACGCTGTTTGTCGCCGAGCGCACGCGAACCATGGATCCGCAGGCGGCCTGGGCGCCGTGGGTGTCGGAGCTTGAGGTGTACAGCCAGGATTGCGCCCACGTGGATATCATTTCACCGCAGGCGTTTGAGAAGATAGGGCCGGTGTTGAAGAATATTTTGGGGTAACGTCAAAAGCGCCGGGTGGCGGCTACGCCTTACCCGGCCTACGGGAGCCGAGTGTAGGCCGGGTAAGGCGTAGCCGCCACCCGGCAATTACCGTCGACCTAACGGCACCACCAGCGGCGTTCCCGCCACCGGATCGTCGATTATCATGCAGCGCAGGCCGTAGATCCGTGCGATCAGCTCCGGCGTGACAATCTCTTTCGGCGCGCCCTGGGCCACAATCTCCCCGTCTCGCAAGGCAATCAGGTGCGTGGCATAGCGGCACGCCTGGTTTAAATCGTGCAGTACCGCCGCCAGGGTGTACCCCTGCGTGCGGTTCAGCTCGCTCAGCAGCTCCAGCAGGTCAATCTGGTGGCTGATATCCAGCCACGTTGTCGGCTCGTCCAGCAGCATGATGGAAGTTTCCTGCGCCAGCACCATCGCGATCCACGCGCGCTGACGCTGTCCGCCGGAAAGGGTATCCACGCTTTGCTGAGCGAGATCGGTAATGCCCGTCGCCTGCATCGCGCGGTTCACCGCCTCGTCGTCCTCTTTACGCCAGCGGGTAAACAGCGGCTGGTGCGGATAGCGCCCGCGCGAGACCAGCTCCTGAACCGTGATGTCCCCCGGCGTGGTGGCGTTTTGCGCCAGCAGCCCGATGCGCCTGGCCACCTCTTTGCTGGCGAAGCGCTGGATCTGCTCGCCGTCGAGAAGCACGCTCCCCGCAACCGGCGTCATCAGGCGGCTCAGGGTGCGCAGCAGGGTCGATTTCCCGCAGCCGTTCGGGCCGATAATCGCCGTGAAGTGGCCGTCCGGAATGGCGACGGATAAATCACGGGCAATAATTTTTTTGCCGTAAGCGAGGGTGAGATTTTCGCCGCGCAAGCGGGTGGTTGAATCTGTCATTTCTTGCGAGACTCCTGAACGAGCAAGACGATAAGGTAAATGCCGCCGAGGCTGACGGTCACCACGCCCACCGGAAGCTGGTAAGGCATAAACAGCCGCTGGGCGCAGAGATCGGCGGCCAGCAGCAGCAGCGCGCCGCACAGCGCCGCCTGGGTCAAGCCCCAGCGCGCCGTTCCGCTAAGACGTCGTGCGATATGCGGCGCGACAAGGGCGATAAATGAGATCGGCCCGGCGATGGCGGTGGAGGCGGCGGTCAGCAGTACGGCGACCAGCATCAGCATCAGGCGCGAGCGCTCAACGCCCACGCCCAGCGCGCAGGCGCTGTCGTCGCCCATCTCCAGCAGCCGCATGCGCCGTACCAGCAGCAGCGCGCCGATAAACATCAGCACAATCAGCGGTGCCGCGGGCCAGGTTTTGCCCCACGTCAGGCCGTTGAGGGAGCCCGCGTACCACAGCCCGGCGGAAAGCGCCGTTTCCAGCGAGGCCTGCAGCAGCAGCCAGGTGTTAAAGGCCATCAGCATCGCACGGATGCCAATACCGATAATGATCAGCCGGAAGGTGTCGATGCCGTTGCGCCAGGCCAACAGCCAGATAACCAGCGACGTCAGAATGCCGCCCGCCATCGCCGTAAAGGTGATGGCCGTCAGGTGCTGGCCGAACAGCACCATCGCCACCAGCACGCCGCTCCAGGCCCCGGTATTGAGGCCCATCACGTCCGGGCTGCCGAGCGGGTTGCGCATCAGCGACTGGAAGATCGCGCCGCTGACGCCGAGCGCCGCGCCCACCAGGATCGCTATCGCCACGCGCGGCAGTCGCCATTCGGTGACAACCAGGGTGATATTACGCGGCGCGCTGCCGAGCAGGGCGTTAAGCACCTGAGTGAAATCAAGCGTCACCGCGCCGCTGCGCAGGCTCAACGTTGCCAGCAGCAGAATGGCGATAACCAGCAGGGAGACGCAGGCGACTAAACGCCGGGAGGGAGCCATCATGCGCCACCTCCTCGTCTGCGTCGTACCAGGAAGATCAGCACCGGCGCACCGATAAAGGCGCTGACCACCGAGACGCGCAGCTCGCCGGGAACCAGCAGGCGGCCCAGCACGTCGGCAAACAGCAGCAGGGCAGGGGTCGCCAGCAGCGTGACGGGCAGGGACCAGCGGTGATCCGCCCCCACCAGCCAGCGCGCCATATGGGGCATCATCAGGCCGATAAAGGCAATCGGGCCAACCACGGCGGTCGCGCTGCCGCACAGTACGGTGATGGCCAGCAGGCCCGTCAGCTGCGTGCGCGCCACGCGGTTGCCGAGGGCGGTGGCGGTATCGCTGCCGAGGCTCAGGCTGTTCAGCGCCCGGCTTAACGACAGCGCTACGGCGGCGGCAATCATCACCGGGATCGCCACCACTTTCAGGGTTTCAAGGGTGCGGATATCCAGCGAGCCGGCCTGCCAGAAGCGCAGCTGGTCGTAAACGTCCGGGTTGAGCAGGGCGATGCCGTTGGACAAGCCTTCCAGCACCGCGGCAAGCGCCACGCCCGCCAGCGTCAGGCGTACCGGGCTCAGCTGTCCGCCGCCCTGGCTGCCGGTAAACGCCACCACCAGCGAGGCGACCAGCGCGCCGCAGAAGGCCATTACCAGTTGCTCAGACGGAGAGATGAAGCCGAACAGCGCCGCGCCGAGCACGATGGCAAAGCTGGCACCGGAGTTCACGCCGAGAATGCCGGGGTCCGCCAGCGGGTTACGGGTAAGGGTTTGCATCAACGCACCGGCAAGGCCGAGCGCGCCGCCGGCCAGCAGTCCGGCAAGGGTGCGGGGCAGGCGGGCGTCGAGCACGATGACGCAGTCGGCGCTCTGACAGGTGCCGGAGAGCGCATCAATGATAACGGAGGCGGTCAGCGGCTTCGCGCCGACCAGCAGGCTGAGCGCAATCGCCAGGCTCAATAGCAGCAATAAAACGGGCACGGCAATGGCGCGCACCGAAGAAGAGGAAAACGACATAGCAACATCCATGATTTGATAATGATAGTGATTATCGTTATCTATCTTATTTGGCTATGTTAGCATGTGCGCCCATGGAATGGGTAGAATTACACTCAAGGCTTTGTCATGAATCAAAAATCCTGGCTGCTCAACCTCAGCCTGCTCAAAACGCACCCGGCGTATCGCGCCGTCTTTATCGCTCGTTTTATCTCCATTTTATCCCTCGGCCTGCTCGGCGTGGCCGTGCCGGTCCAGATCCAGGCTATGACGCACTCCAGCTGGCTGGTGGGGTTATCGGTGACGTTAACCGGCGGGGCGATGTTTATCGGTCTGATGGTCGGCGGCGTGCTGGCGGACCGCTACGAGCGTAAAAAGCTGATCCTGCTGGCACGCGGCACCTGCGGCGTGGGCTTTATCGGGCTGTGTCTGAACGCCATGCTGCCGGAGCCGTCGCTGATGGCCATATATGCCCTCGGGCTGTGGGACGGTTTCTTTGCCTCCTTAGGCGTGACGGCGCTGCTGGCGGCGACGCCCGCGCTGGTCGGGCGCGAGAACCTAATGCAGGCGGGGGCGATCACCATGCTCACCGTGCGCCTCGGCTCGGTGATTTCGCCGATGGTCGGCGGCCTGCTGCTGGCGACCGGCAACGTAGCGTGGAACTACGGCCTGGCGGCGGCGGGGACGTTTATCACCACGCTGACGCTGCTGCGCCTGCCGCTGCTGCCACCTCCGCCGCAGCCGCGCGAGCATCCGCTGACATCACTGATGGCCGCTATTCGTTTTCTGTTCAGTAACCCGCTGATTGGTGGCATTGCGCTGCTTGGTGGCCTGCTGACCATGGCGAGCGCCGTGCGCGTGCTGTATCCGGCGTTAGCGGGAGAGTGGCGGATGAGCGCCTCGGAGATTGGCCTGCTGTACGCCGCGATTCCGCTCGGCGCGGCCTGCGGGGCGCTGACCAGCGGTAACCTGGCGCAGAGCGCGCGACCGGGGTTGATTATGCTGCTTGCCACGCTGGCCTCGTTTATCGCCATTGGCTTCTTCAGCCTGATGCCGGTCTGGGCGCTCGGGGTGATGTGTCTGGTGATCTTTGGCTGGTTGAGCGCCATCAGCTCGCTCTTGCAGTACACCCTGATCCAGACCCAGACGCCGGAAGGGATGCTCGGGCGCATCAACGGCCTGTGGACCGCGCAGAACGTCACGGGCGATGCCATCGGTGCGGCGATCCTCGGCGGGCTGGGGGCGATAATGAGCCCGGTGGCGTCGGCGAGCAGCAGCGGGTTTGTGTTAGCGATGGTTGGCGTGATTTTGTTAGTGGCGCTGGTGGAATTGCGGCGGTTCAGGCAGGAGAGTGCCCCTGTGTGATTTGCCGGGTGGCGGCTGCGCCTTACCCGGCCTACATTTTGCACCCGTAGGCCCGGTAAGCGAAGCGCCACCGGGCGCATGCATTACCCGAAAATTGCCTCTAAACGCTGCAACACCAACATCGCGCTGTAATAATCCAGGCGGAACGTCTCGGTTCCTAACGCCCACACGCGCTTGTTTTTCACCGACGGTAGGTGCGCCAGCAGCGGGTTAGCGTAAATCGCCGCCACGTCTTTCTCGTCACCGGCAAACACAAACAGCCCTTCGCCGTTCAGTCCCGTCGCCAGGTTTTCACCGCCCAGCTGGATAATGTCGTGGCGCTTGCCCTGGCTTGTTGAGGTCTGCAACCCGGCAGGCAGCTCCGCCAGCGTAAAGCCCAGCTGGTGCAGCAGCTTGCCTTGCGCCGATTCCGCGGTCCACAGGTTGGCAGAATGCGCGGCGGCGGTGTAGACGATGGCGTTCACCGGCTGCGGCGGCAGCGTCATTTGCTGTTTCACCTGCGCGAGCTGCGTATCAAACGCGGCTATGCGCCCGGCGGCCTGCTTTTCGTGTCCGGTGATCGTGCCCAGCTGGGTCAGCAGCGCCTGCCAGCTCTTGTCGTCGTAGTTGATGATAAGCGTCGGCGCAATGGCGGAAAGCTGATCGTACAGCGCCAGTGCGGAATCCCCGCCGGTAGCGCTGATCAAAATCAGGTCCGGCATTTGCGCGGCCACCGCTTCGGCGCTCGGCTCGCCAATGTACAGCCGCGCTACCTTGCGCTGCTTCGCGATATCGCCCCACTGGCGCAGGAAGCCCTGTCCATCCGCCACGCGGTTGTTTGGCGTGGTCGCGCCGCTGGCGACGACCGGTGCGTCAATGGCCAGCAGGGAGCCGGTTAAGGTCACGCTGGTGGAGACAATGCGCGTCGGTTTGCTCTCAAGCGTGTGAACGCCGCGGCTGTCGGTCACCTGACGCGGCCAGTCGGCGGCAGCGGCTGAGGTAAGTCCTAAAACAAAAAGCACGAATAAAAGCAGGGGATTACGGAAAACGGCAGGGAATTTCACAGCGCGGGATCCTGTTTTCGTTGAGGATAATGCTTCTCATTTTCATAGTTACCGCACCGGGATGCAAGCTTTTGTCGCACAAGTTATTTGCCCGACGGTTGACAGCGAAGCGATGTGGGATTAGGTTAGCCGACGAAAATATAAATGATAATCATTATTGCTTCTTTTATCATTTTGAGGAGGATGATATGGATACGTCCCTGGCTGAGGAAGTTCAGCACGCCGCAACCACGCTGGAATCAGACCGTTTTTTCTTTATGTCGCCTTACCGCAGCTTTACCACTTCCGGCTGCTTTGCCCGCTTCAGTGAACCCGCCGTCGGCGGTGACGATCCGGCGGGTCGCTTCCAGCAAAAATTAGCCCAGGCCTTCCGCACGGCAAAAGCCAGCGGTATTGCTCACCCGGTGATGGTGGGGGCGATCCCGTTCGACACCCGCAAGCCCTCGTCGCTGTTTATTCCGCAACGCTGGGAGACCTTTTCCCGTCCCGCACGTCAGCAGTCCGCACGTTATTTTTCCGGCGCGCAGGCGCTGAAGGTGGCACAACGCACCGAGGTCCCGCCGCAGCCCGTCTTCGAAGAGATGGTCGCTCGCGCCGCGTCGCTGACCGCCACGCCGCAGGTGAACAAGGTGGTGCTGTCGCGCCTGATTGATATCGCGACCGACAAACGCATGGACAGCGGCGCCCTGATGGAGCGCCTGATCGCCCAGAACCCGGCGAGCTTCAACTTCCACGTGCCGCTGGAAGACGGCGGCGTGCTGCTTGGCGCCAGCCCGGAGCTGCTGCTGCGCAAAGAGGGGGCGCACTTTAGCTCGCTGCCGCTGGCAGGCTCCGCGCGCCGTCAGCCGGACGACGTGCTGGATCGCGAAGCGGGCAACAAGCTGCTGGCCTCCGAAAAGGACCGTCACGAGCACGACCTGGTCACCCAGGCGATGAAGGCCATTCTGGCACCACGCAGCCACCATCTCAGCATGCCTGATTCTCCTCAGTTGATTACCACGCCGACGCTGTGGCATCTGGCGACGCCGGTGGAAGGCGAGGCGCGTGAAAACGAGAACGCCCTGACCCTGGCCTGCCTGCTGCACCCGACCCCGGCGCTGAGCGGCTTCCCGCATCAGGCGGCGAAAGAGCTGATTGCCGAGCTGGAGCCGTTCGACCGCGAGCTGTTTGGCGGCATCGTTGGCTGGTGCGACAGCGAAGGCAACGGTGAGTGGGTGGTGACCATCCGCTGCGCGCGTCTTCGTGAAAATACCGTTCGCCTGTTTGCCGGTGCGGGCATTGTGCCTGCCTCCTCCCCGGTGGGCGAGTGGCGCGAGACGGGCGTGAAGCTCTCCACCATGCTCAACGTGTTTGGTTTGCACTAAGGAAGACTCATGACCATTCCCTTTACCCGCTGGCCTGAGGCATTTGCCCGCCGCTACCGTGAAAAAGGCTACTGGCAGGATCTGCCGTTGACCCACATCCTGACCGATCGGGCGGACAGCGATGCGGTGGCGATTATCGATGGCGATCGCCACATTACCTACCGCGCGCTGAATCAGGCCGTAAACAACCTGGCCTCAGCCCTTCAGGCGCGTGGGCTGCAGCGTGGCGAGACGGCGCTGGTGCAGCTTGGCAACGTGGCCGAGTTCTACATGACCTTCTTCGCGCTGCTGCAAATCGGCGTCGCGCCGGTCAACGCGCTCTTTAGCCACCAGCGCAGCGAGCTGAACGCCTACGCGGCGCAGATCAACCCTGCCGTGCTGATTGCCGATCGCGACCATGCGCTGTTTGCGGACGATGATTTTCTTCATGCCTTTGTGGATGAACATCGCTCGGTGCGCGTCGTGCTCCTGCGCGGCGATAAGGGTGAATATGCCCTGGACGCGGCGATTGCGCGCCCGGCGGACAATTTTATCCCTAACCCGACGCCCGCCGACGAAGTGGCGTTCTTCCAGCTCTCCGGCGGCAGCACCGGCACGCCGAAGCTGATCCCGCGGACGCATAACGACTACGACTACAGCATTCGCCGCAGCAACGAGATCTGCGGTATCACTGCGCACACCCGGTATCTGAACGCGCTGCCCGCGGCGCACAACTACGCCATGAGCTCGCCGGGCTCACTGGGCGTCTTTACCGCGGGCGGCTGCGTGGTGCTGGCGAACGATCCGAGCGCCACGCTCTGCTTCCCGCTGATCGAACAGCATCAGATTAACGTCACCTCGCTGGTCCCGCCGGCGGTCAGCCTCTGGCTGCAGGCGATTGCCGACGGTGCGGGGAACGCGCAGCTTAACTCCCTGAAGCTGCTGCAGGTGGGCGGCGCACGCCTTTCCGCCACGCTTGCGGCGCGCATTCCGGCAGAAATCGGCTGCCAGCTGCAGCAAGTGTTCGGCATGGCAGAAGGGCTGGTGAACTACACCGCGCTCGACGACGCGCCGGAACGCATCATCAACACCCAGGGCCGACCGATGTGCCCGGACGACGAAGTGTGGGTGGCGGACGAGCACGGCAACCCGCTGCCGCGCGGGGAAGTCGGGCGCCTGATGACGCGCGGTCCGTATACCTTCCGAGGCTATTTCAACAGCCCGGAACACAACGCCAGCGCCTTCGACGCCGACGGCTTTTACTGCTCCGGGGATCTGATCGCCATTGACGAGCAGGGCTACATCACCGTGCAGGGGCGCGAGAAAGATCAGATCAACCGCGGCGGCGAGAAGATTGCTGCCGAAGAGATCGAGAACCTGCTGCTGCGCCATGAGTCGGTGATCCACGCCGCGCTGGTAAGCATGGAGGATAGCCTGCTGGGTGAGAAGAGCTGCGCGTATCTGGTGGTGAAACAGCCCCTGCGTGCGGTGGAGGTGCGTCGCTTCCTGCGCGAGCAGGGCGTCGCCGAATTCAAGCTGCCGGACCGCGTGGAGAGCGTGGATGCGCTCCCGCTGACGCCGGTCGGCAAAGTCGATAAGAAACAGTTGCGCCTGTGGCTTGCTGAACGCGCCCGGGGCTGAGGAACAGAGTATGGCCATTCCAAAATTAACCGCTTACGCGCTGCCGACCGCCGCAGAGCTGCCGACCAGCAAGGTGAACTGGGCGTTTGAGCCCGAGCGCGCAGCGCTGCTGATCCACGATATGCAGGAGTATTTCCTGAACTTCTGGGGCGAAAACAGCGAGATGATGCAGCAGGTGGTGGCGAACATCGCCAGACTGCGCGCCTGGTGCAAAGAACACAATATCCCGGTGTACTACACCGCGCAGCCAAAAGAGCAGAGCGATGACGATCGCGCCCTGCTGAACGACATGTGGGGCCCGGGCCTGACCCGTTCGCCGGAGCAGCAGCGCATCGTCGCCGAGCTGGCGCCGGACGAAGCGGACACGGTGCTGGTGAAGTGGCGCTACAGCGCGTTCCACCGCTCGCCGCTGGAGCAGATGCTGAAAGAGACGGGCCGCAACCAGTTGCTGATTACCGGCGTGTACGCCCACATCGGCTGCATGACCACCGCCACCGACGCCTTTATGCGCGACATTAAGCCGTTCTTCATTGCCGACGCGCTGGCGGATTTCACCCGCGACGAGCACCTGATGTCGCTGAACTATGTGGCCGGACGCTCGGGCCGCGTAGTGATGACTGACGAACTGCTGCCGTCCGTTCCGGCCTCGAAGGCCGCGCTGCGCGAGCTTATTCTGCCGCTGCTGGATGAGTCTGACGAGCCGATGGATGACGAAAACCTGATCGACTACGGCCTGGATTCAGTGCGCATGATGGCGCTGGCCGCCCGCTGGCGCAAAGTACACGGCGATATCGACTTCGTGATGCTGGCGAAAAATCCGACCCTCGACGCCTGGTGGGCGCTGCTTTCCCGCGAGGTGAAGTGATGCGTTTTGATTTTACCGGCAAAACCGTCTGGGTGACGGGCGCGGGGAAGGGGATTGGCTACGCGACCGCACTGGCGTTTGCCGAAGCCGGTGCGCAGGTGACCGGGTTCGATTTGGCCTTCCCGCAGGATCACTATCCGTTTGCCACCGAAACGCTGGACGTGGCGGATGCCGCGCAGGTGCATGAGGTGTGCGGGCGCGTGCTGGCTTCGCTCGAACGGCTGGACGTGCTGGTCAACGCGGCGGGCATTCTGCGCATGGGGGCGACGGACCAGCTCTCGCAGAAGGACTGGCAGGACACCTTTGCGGTCAACGTTGGCGGCGCATTCAATCTGTTCCAGCAGACCATGGGGCAGTTTCGCCGTCAGCAGGGCGGAGCGATTGTTACCGTGGCGTCCGATGCGGCGCACGCGCCGCGCATCGGCATGAGCGCCTATGGCGCATCGAAAGCGGCGCTGAAAAGCCTGGCCCTGACCGTCGGGCTGGAGCTGGCAGGCAGCGGCGTGCGCTGCAATCTGGTGTCGCCGGGCTCAACGGACACCGATATGCAGCGCACCCTGTGGAAAGGCGACGATGCGGAGCAGCAGCGCATTCGCGGCTTCGGCGAGCAGTTTAAACTCGGTATTCCGCTGGGCAAAATTGCCCGTCCTCAGGAGATAGCTGCGACCGTGCTGTTCCTTGCCTCCGATGCCGCCAGCCATATCACCCTGCAGGATATCGTGGTGGACGGCGGCTCCACGCTGGGGGCGTAAATGATCTGGAAACGTCATTTATCGCTTGAGGAACTGAACGCCACCAGCGTGAATACCCTGGTGGCGAACCTGGGCATCGTCTATACCCGCCTCGGGGACGACACGCTGGAAGCGGAGATGCCGGTGGATGCGCGTACCCATCAGCCGTTTGGCCTGCTCCACGGCGGGGCCTCGGCGGCGCTGGCGGAAACGCTCGGCTCAATGGCCGGGTTTCTGATGACCCGCGACGGGCAGAGCGTGGTGGGAACGGAGCTGAACGCCACGCATCATCGGGCGGTATCCCACGGCACGGTTCGTGGCGTGTGTCAGCCGCTGCATCTTGGGCGTTCGAGCCAGAGTTGGGAGATTGTGGTTTTCGACGAGCAGGGGCGGCGGTGCTGTACCTGCCGGTTGAGTACGATGGTGCTGGGCTAGCCCAGGCAGATCAAAGTGATCGGCTTAACACTGTGGTGTAAATCTCTGGTTTGACCACGCATTATTGCGTTTCAAAGTTGTTAAATTTTTCCGGTTGTTCTAGAAACAAAATGTAACATCTCACTGTTTCACAACAACGGACAACAACTATGAACAACTCAGGGAAATACCTTACATGGGCAGGGCTCTCCGTTGTGGGAGCCTTTGCCCTGGGCTACATCGCCCTCAACCGGGGGGAGCAGATCAACGCGCTCTGGATCGTCGTTGCCTCGGTCTGCGTTTACCTGATCGCCTATCGTTTTTATGGTCGCTATATCGCTAAAAATGTTCTGGCGGTCGATAGCACCCGCATGACGCCTGCCGTCCGCCATAACGACGGTCTGGACTACGTGCCGACCGACAAGAAAGTGCTGTTCGGTCACCATTTTGCGGCGATCGCCGGGGCAGGCCCGCTGGTGGGCCCCGTGCTGGCGGCGCAGATGGGCTACCTGCCGGGGATGATCTGGATCCTCGCCGGGGTGGTGCTGGCGGGGGCGGTGCAGGACTTTATGGTGCTGTTCGTCTCCACCCGCCGCGACGGACGTTCGCTGGGTGAGCTGGTGAAAGAGGAGATGGGGGCCACTGCCGGGGTGATTGCGCTGGTGGCGACCTTTATGATCATGGTGATCATCCTCGCGGTGCTGGCGATGATCGTAGTGAAAGCGTTGACCCACAGCCCGTGGGGAACGTATACCGTAGCCTTTACCATTCCGCTGGCGCTGTTCATGGGGATCTACATCCGCTACCTGCGTCCGGGCCGCATTGGTGAAGTGTCGGTGATTGGTCTGGTGTTGCTCGTGTTCGCCATTATCTCCGGCGGCTGGGTGGCGGAAAGCCCGACCTGGGCACCGTTCTTCGACTTTACCGGCGTACAGCTGACCTGGATGCTGGTGGGCTACGGCTTTGTGGCGGCGGTGCTGCCGGTGTGGCTGCTGCTGGCCCCGCGCGACTACCTTTCAACGTTCCTCAAAATCGGCACCATCGTTGGGCTGGCGATCGGCATTCTGATTATGCGCCCGACCCTGACCATGCCTGCGCTGACCAAATTCATCGACGGCACCGGCCCGGTCTGGACCGGCAACCTCTTCCCGTTCCTGTTTATTACCATTGCCTGCGGTGCGGTGTCGGGCTTCCACGCGCTGATCGCCTCCGGGACGACGCCGAAGATGCTGGCGAATGAAAATCAGGCCTGCCTGATTGGCTACGGCGGCATGCTGATGGAGTCCTTCGTGGCCATCATGGCGCTGGTCTCCGCCTGCATTATCGACCCGGGCGTCTACTTCGCGATGAACAGCCCGATGGCGGTCCTGGCTCCGGCCGGTACCGTTGACGTGGTGGCATCTGCCGCGCAGGTGGTGAGCGGCTGGGGCTTCGCGATTACCCCTGATACGTTGACGAGCATCGCCAGCGAAGTGGGCGAGCAGTCCATTATCTCCCGCGCGGGCGGGGCGCCGACGCTGGCGGTGGGCATGGCGTATATTCTCCACGGCGCGCTGGGCGGGCTGATGGACGTGTCGTTCTGGTATCACTTCGCCATTCTGTTTGAAGCGCTGTTTATCCTGACGGCGGTGGATGCGGGAACCCGTGCGGCGCGCTTTATGCTGCAGGATCTGCTGGGCGTCATCTCCCCGAACCTGAAGCGGACCGACTCGCTCCCGGCTAACCTGCTGGCGACGGCGCTGTGCGTGCTGGCGTGGGGCTATTTCCTGCATCAGGGCGTGGTCGATCCGCTGGGCGGGATTAACACCCTGTGGCCGCTGTTCGGTATCGCCAACCAGATGCTGGCGGGCATGGCGCTGATGCTCTGCGCGGTGGTGCTGTTCAAGATGAAGCGCCAGCGCTATGCGTGGGTGGCGCTGGTGCCTACCGCGTGGCTGCTGATCTGTACCCTGACGGCGGGCTGGCAGAAGGCCTTCAGTCCGGATAACAAGGTGGGCTTCCTGGCAATCGCCAACAAGTTCCAGGCGATGATCGACAGCGGCAAGATCCCGGCACAGTACACCGAATCACAGCTGTCGCAGCTGGTGTTTAACAACCGTCTGGACGCCGGGCTGACCATCTTCTTTATGGTGGTGGTCGTGGTGCTGGCGTTGTATTCTCTCAAGACCGCGCTGGCGGCATTGAAAGTCGACACGCCAACGGCGAAAGAGACGCCGTATGAGCCAATGCCTGAAAACCTGGAAGAGATTGTGACCCAGGCGAAAGGGGCGCACTAACCTTTGTGCCGGGTAGCGGCTTCGCCTTACCCGGCCGACATTCCCTGTGAGATCAAAACTATGTTCGACACCCTTTCCAAAGCCGGTAAGTACCTGGGCCAGGCCGCCAAAATGATGATTGGCGTGCCGGACTACGACAACTACGTCGAGCATATGCGCGTCAACCATCCGGACCAGACGCCAATGACCTACGAAGAATTTTTCCGTGACCGCCAGGACGCCCGTTACGGCGGCAAGGGCGGGGCGAAGTGCTGTTAACCCTCTTTCGGAAGATAGAGGCTGATCTGCTCCTGCTTACAGCCGTAGATCGCTGCCAGCTTTTCACGGGTGCGCTTTTGCGGACGGGAGTCCAGCGCTTCCAGCTGTGACACGGCGGACTGGCTGATGCCGAGTTTCTCCGCCACCTCCTGCTGGGATAGCCCGCGCAGGATACGCCACGCGGCCTGCAGGCTGACATTCTCGCTATGCATGATGTCGCACACTTCACCCGGTAAACCTACGTTATCGTAGATATCTGATTCGTAAGGGATGTCTTCCCAGTCGTTTTCATCATCGTCATCATACTCAAGCATGGCTAAACGCATGCGAAAATATTCATCGTAGGGAATGACAACATACTGTTTTTTTCCTTCTTCATCCTTGATGAACTGAATAGTCATATTCCGTATGCTCCTCATGAAGGTAGGTGGTGGTTGTCCGGCGTTTTACCGCCACTACGTAACAGGTATCACCCGGCGGGTCTCCGAAGGTGTAAATGACCCTGTAATCACCTAATCGCAACCTGTAGTGGTTTTCGGGAGAAGATAATTTCTTGATATCCGCGACAGGTGATGTTTTATCATCCATCTTCTCCAGCCTGAATTTAATGCGGTTCTGATATCGCGTATCGATTTTAGAAAATTGCTTCTCTGCTGTTTTTGACCAGACAATCTTCATCCGTACCTCCACTGTACGCCCACACAAAATATAAGGAAATAATAAGACTATTAGATAAATTCCGAATTTCTTATGGGGTACTGTAGAGCGGAGAAAAAATACAGGTAAGAGGCAAAACGCAAACCGTCGAGGTGGCTCGAGAAGGCCTCTGCCTGGTGACAGAGGCTTGCAGGAAATATGCGATCAGGCGTTCAACCCGCCGTCGACATCCAGCCCTGTGCCGGAGATCTGCCCCGCAGCCGGGCTGGCGAGGAAGGTGACCGCCGCCGCGATGTCTTCCGGCTGGCCGTAGTGGCCGACCGCGATCATCTGGCGCTGGGCTTCCGCCTGTTCGCCGTCTTCCGGGTTCATATCGCTGTTGGTGGGGCCGGGGTGGACAAGGTTAACGGTAATGCCGCGCGGGCCCAGATCGCGCGCCAGGCCGCGGGTGAGGGAGTTAAGGGCAGACTTGGTCATCGAGTAAACGACAATACCCGGCATCGCCACGCGGTTTGCCAGACAGCTGCCGATGTTGATGATGCGCCCGCCGTCGGACATGTGCACCAGCGCTTCCTGAATGGCGATCACCACGCCGCGAATATTGACGTTGATGAGCGCGTCAATGTCCGCCAGCGTCATGGATTCCAGCGGGCCGCCGCGCGCGATACCCGCGTTGTTGACCAGAATGTCCAGCCCGCCAAGGGAACGCGCCGCATGGGTAACAGCATCCTGAATCGCCTGTGCGCTGGCGCTGTCGGCCTGAATCGCTTCGCCGTGCCGCCCAAGCGCCTTAATTTCATCGGCGACCGCCTGGGCTTTATCGGCGGATTTTTCATACGTAATAACCACATCGGCACCGGCGCGTGCCAGTGACAGCGCGATAGCCCGACCCAACCCGCGGCTGGCACCGGTAACCAGCGCCTTTTTACCTGTTAAATCGATCTGCATGATGACCTCGTGACGAGAGTGGTAAGAATCATCATTAGGTATAGACGGTCAGGGAGATTAACGGCTGAAGTATTCCACCTTCTCAAACGCCGCGCGCAGAACCTCAGGCGTTAACGTCACCGGCAGATAATGAATTGACTCCACCGGACGCAGGGTGTGGGCAATCACCTTATCCAGCTCGTCTCGGTTGTGAATATCGACCTCCAGCGCGCGAAGCGTGGTCGGCAGGTTAAAGCGCCGGTACGCCGCCACCAGCTGTGCCAGCACGTCGTCCTGGCCGAGCAGGGCGCTCTGCACCAGAATGCCGTAGGCCACCTTGGTGCCGTGAAGGTATTTTTCCGTCTGCGGCAGCACGGTTAAACCGTTGTGCACCGCATGCGCCGCCGCCACGCGGGTATAGCGTTCGCCCAGACCGCCGACCATCCCGCCGCCGGCGATTATCGCATCCACCACGTCCCGAAAGACCTGCGTCTGTTCGC
This sequence comes from Enterobacter sp. BNK-13, assembly GCF_048685015.1. Classification (NCBI taxonomy): domain Bacteria; kingdom Pseudomonadati; phylum Pseudomonadota; class Gammaproteobacteria; order Enterobacterales; family Enterobacteriaceae; genus Enterobacter; species Enterobacter sp. BNK-13. Next base: position 840,293 of record NZ_JBLQTP010000001.1, read on the forward strand.
CGCGCTGCTGGTCGGCCAGCGCTTCCTCACTGTGCTCCAGCAGCACGTCGCGGATCGCCAGCGCGCCGTTGATGCCCAGCCGCACGGTCAGCGGCAGGTTTTCAGGCTGCGGAGCAAGCACTACCGCTTCGTACCACTTCGCCAGCGTATCGCCGATACCCGCCAGCAGGTATTCCGCGGGTGCGTTGAGAATGATCTGTGGCTCTACCAGCACCAGGAAGTTGGCGTCATCGAAGATCTCAAAATGCAGCGCCTGCCCGGCATCGTTGTACCAGACGGAGAGCGGGGTCCATGCCGCGCAGGTAGCGGCAATGGTGGGGATACCCACGAACGGCACACCCAGACGACGCGCCACGGCCTTGACGGTATCCAGCACCGCACCGCCGCCGACGCCAATCACCACGCTGGCGTCACTGCCGGATTCGTTCACCAGATGGATGACGTCGCGCTCGCTGCAGTGGCCTTTAAACAGCAGGTGTTTCGCCCCCGGCGCGTGAAAGCTCTCCGGCAGGAACGGGCGCGCGCCGTCGATAGCGCGCTCGCCGTAAATCCACACTGCGCGGGAAAGCTGCTCCTGGGTAAAGAAGTCATTCAGATGCGCAAGGCTTCCGGGATGGGAGAAGTAGTTCGCCGGGCCAGGCACGACGCGGATATCGGTGTTGCTCATGGTGTTGTCCTTTTTTAGCAAGCGCTAACCCGATGTTATGTCTGGACATCCGGATGGCTAATAATATTTCGCTTTAACTTATGCCTTTTCCGTCGTTGTCAGTCAACCGGAGCTGTGAAAAATTCGATAAATCAGAAGAGTTATGAAGGATTTACGCGGATGGTTTCCAGTCGCCTTGAGATGCGCGGTATCAGCCTGGCCTTTTCCGGCTTTCAGGCGCTGTCGCGCGTGAACTTCACCTTAACCGGCGGATCGGTACATGCGCTGACCGGCGCCAACGGTGCGGGGAAATCGACGCTGATGGCGGTGCTGTGCGGGACGCACGACCACTATGAGGGCGAAATCTCCATCAATAACCAGCCGGTAAGCATCCGCGAGCCGCTCGATGCCAAACGGCTGGGGATCCACCTCGTGCAGCAGGAAGTGGACGTGGCGCTGATCCCGGGGTTAAGCATCGCCGAGAACATCATGCTCGACCAGTTGGCGCAGCCGGGGCATCGCTTCCGCTGGCGCGCCGTCCGCCAGCAGGCGAGACAGGCGCTGGCGCAGCTGGACGTTGCTCTGGACGTACGCCGTTCCATCGACAGCTGCACGCTTGCCGAAAAGCAGCAGATTTTGCTGGCGCGCGCCCTGTCACACCACTGCCGTTTTCTCATTCTTGATGAGCCCACTGCGCCGCTGGACGCGCACGAGAGCGAGCGCCTGTTTGCGGTGGTGAGACGGTTAAAGCAGCAGGGCATCGGCGTGGTGTTTATCTCCCACCGCATTCACGAGCTGAAGGCCATCTGCGACACCCTGACGGTGCTGCGCGACGGCAAGCTGATTGAGTCCGGCCCGATGGCCGATCTCAGTGGCGAAGCGATCGTCGAGAAGATGCTCGGCCACGTGCTGAGCGATATCTACCCGCCCGCGCGGCCGCCGCACGGCGCCGAAACGTTGCTGCGGGTAGAAGGGCTGCACGACGACGCGCTGCTGAAAGATATCTCCTTGCACCTGCGTAAGGGCGAAATTCTCGGTATTGCCGGGCTGGCGGGCGCGGGCAAAACAGAACTCTGTAAGGCGCTGTTTGGCGCCAGCAAAAGCCGCGTGTCGCGCGGTGAGTTGAATCAACAGCCCTGGCAGCCGCGCGATCCGGCGGACTCGGTACTGCGCGGCCTGGCGCTGGTGCCGGAAGAGCGGCGCAAAGAGGGCATTTTTATCGACGAGCCGGTGAGCATGAACCTTGCCGTGTGCGCCGATAACAGCTTCTCGCGCTGGAGCCTGTTCGGCCATCGTCAGGCGTGGCGCTGGGCGGAGGAGGTGATCGCCCGCGTCGGCGTGCGCGCCCGCGGTCCCGGACAGGTTTTGCGACGTTTGTCCGGCGGCAACCAGCAGAAGGTCGCCATCGGCAAGTGGCTGCGCAATGACGCGAGTGTGCTGATCTTCGACGAGCCGACCAAAGGCGTGGACGTGAAGGCCAAAACCGATCTGTTCCAGTTGATCGACGGCCTGGCGCGCGAGGGCAAAGGGGTGATTTACGCCTCCGGCGAGTTTGCCGAGCTGGTCGGGCTGTGCGACCGCATCTGCGTGCTGTGGGACGGGCGCATCGTGGCGGAAATCGCCGGGGCCGAGGCCCGTGAAGAGACACTACTTTATTATTCAACCGGAGGAACGGCGTCGTGAGCAAGGCCCTTTCAGTAAACGCGACGGCGTCTGGCCGTCAGCAGATTTTCGATTTTCTCTACAAGTGGGGCATGCTGTTAACCGTCGTCGCGCTGGTGGCCGTCTTTGGCCTGGCGTCGGACAGCTTCCTCGATCCAAACAACATCATCAATATTCTGCGTTCGATTGCCATCGTGACGGTGATAGCCATCGGCGTGTCGATATCGCTGACCATCGGCGGGTTCGATCTCTCCGTAGGATCGACCGCGTCGCTGGCGAACGCGCTGGTGATTTCCCTTTTCGTCTGGCACGGTTTCGGCACCACCGAGTCGATTCTGATCACCCTCGTGCTCTGCACGCTGGTGGGTCTGTTTAACGCCTTTCTGATCGTCATCCTGCGCATTCCGGACATGCTCGCGACGCTGGCCAGCCTGTTTGTGATCCAGGGCGTGGCGATGACCTACAGCTACGGCGGGTCGATTACCGAGAACATGGTGCTGCCGAGCGGTGACATGGCGGAAGGCACCATTCCGGCGACGTTCAGCCTGCTGGGGCAGGTGCCGACGATTGTGATCATCATGCTGGTGGTGACAGTTCTGGCGCAGCTGGGGCTGTCGCTCACCACTCACGGTCGTCGGATGTACGCCATTGGCGGTAACCCGGAAGCGGCGCGCCTCTCAGGGATTCGCACCACCCGCTACAAGGTGGCGGCCTACGTGATTGCCTCCCTGCTGGCGGGCCTGGGCGGGATTTTGCTGGCCTCGCGCATTGGCTCGTCGCAGGTAAACGCGGGCGGCGGTTACCTGATGGATGCGGTGGCGGCGGCGTGGATTGGTTTCTCGCTGGCCGGATCCGGGAAGCCGAATGCGCTGGGGACCCTGGTCGGGGCGGTTATTCTCGGCGTGCTGTCGAACGGGCTGGTGATGCTCTCCGTGCCGTATTACGCCATGGACATTATAAAAGGGCTGGTGCTCGCGGTAGCGCTGGCGATTACCTATATACAAAAACGCTGACAACACAACGGGATAAAAAATGAAGAAGATTGCACTCTCTTTGGTGGCATTAGGGTTATTCACCGCTCTGCCTGGCTTCGCGGCCACGCCCGCACCGCTTCCGGCGGCCATTGCCAACCATGACGGCCCGATCCGCATCGCGGTGATCCGTAACCTCGGCTCAGACGACAACACCACGCAGTTCATTGCGGGGGCCATTCAGGAAGGGAAAAAGCTTGGCTTTAAGGTCAGCACCTTTTTAAGCAACGGGGACGACGCCAAATTCCAGGACTTCGTGAACCAGGCCATCAGCCAGAAGTACGACGGGATTATCCTTTCTCAGGGCCGCGATCCGTACTCCACCGCGCTGGTGAAAAAGGCGGTGGACGCCGGGATTAAGGTCGCGGTATTTGATACCGCCGTCAATGGCGAGATCCCGGGCGTGACCGTCACCCAGCAGGACGATGCCTCCCTGACGAACCTCTCCTTCGGCCAGCTGGCGAAAGATTTCAACGGCAAGGCCAATATCGTCAAGCTGTGGGTGGCGGGCTTCCCGCCGATGGAGCGTCGTCAGGCGGCGTATAAAGAGTTGCAAAAACAGTACCCGGACATCAAAGAGCTGGAGTCTATCGGCGCGGTCTCCTCTGACGTGCAGGGCGACACCGCCAACAAGGTGGGTGCGATTCTGGCGAAATACCCGAAAGGTAAAATCGACGCCATCTGGGGAACCTGGGACGCCTTCAGCCAGGGCGCCTACAAAGCGCTGAAAGAGAACGGCCGTACCGAGATCAAGCTCTACAGCATCGACATCTCCAACCAGGATCTGCAGCTGATGCGCGAGCCGGGCAGCCCATGGAAGGTGAGTGTGGCGGTGGATCCGAAGCTGATTGGCGCGACCAACGTGCGTCTGGTGGCGAACAAGATTGCCGGGGAAGCCACGCCTGCGACCTACGATTTTAAGGCGGCCGCTATTCCACAGGCGCTGCTGACCGCCCAGCCGGGCGCGGTGAACGTGGCGTCGCTGGGGAAAATCATTCCGGGCTGGGGCCAGACGGAAGATTTTATCGCGCCGTGGTTTGCGACGCTGGAAGCCAGGTCAAAATAATGCCCGGTGGCGCTTCGCTTACCGGGCCTACGGTGTTGTAGGCCGGATAAGGCGAAGCCGCCATCCGGCGAAAGGACTCAACTATGTCTGCATTACCTCAACCCGAATACAGCCGCAACATGCGGCTGATTGGCCATAGCGATCAGGGTGGTCGCCCGGACGGCGTGCAACTGATGGTGCACCGCGGTTTCGCTTATATCGGCCATATGGTGTCGCAGGGCTTTTCGATTGTCGACGTGCGCGATCCGAAAAACCCGAAAGCGGCGGGCTACGTGCCCGCGCCGCCCGGCACCTGGAACGTACATCTGCAGGCGCATGATGACCTGCTGCTGGTCATCAACGCCCGGGATCTGTTTGCCGATGCCCGCTTTGCCGACGAGAAGGTCTACTACACCCGCCAGGTGGGCGAGACTGTCCGCGACGTGCAGGACAAAGGCTGGAGCGCCGGGCTGCGCGTGTTTGATATCTCCACGCCGGACAGGCCGCGCGAAATCGGCTTTCTGTCGCTAAGCGGGATTGGCATTCACCGCATCTGGTACGTCGGTGGCCGCTGGGCGTACGTGTCGGCGCTGATCGACGGTTTTACCGACTACATCTTTCTGACGATCGATCTGGCCGACCCGCGTAAGCCTGAGGTGGCAGGGCGCTGGTGGCTGCCGGGGATGAACCAGGCCGAAGGTGAACAGCCGGACTGGCCGGAAGGGAAACGCTACGCGCTCCACCATGCGATTATTGCCGGCGATACTGCGTACGGCAGCTGGCGCGACGGCGGCCTGACGCTGCTGGACGTGAAGGATCGTACCCGGCCTAAGCTCATTAGCCACCGTAACTGGAGTCCGCCGTTTGGCGGCGGCACGCACACCGCGCTGCCGCTGCCGGACCGCGATCTGCTGGTGGTGCTGGATGAAGCGGTGCTCGACAACCAGGAGGACGGGGAGAAGCTGATCTGGCTGTTTGATATCCGCGAGCCGTCGAACCCGGTAAGCATCTCTACTTTCCCGCAGCCGGACGAAACTGACTACGTGGCGAAAGGGGCGCATTTCGGCCCGCATAACCTGCACGAGAACCGGCCGGGGAGCTTTGTCAGCTCCACGCTGATTTTTGCCACGTATCAGAATGCGGGCGTGCGCGCGTATGACATTTCCAATCCGTATCGTCCGGTTGAAACGGGGGCGCTGGTGCCTGCCGCGCCGGCGAAAATTATGGATACCCGCCCGAATCGCCCGCAGGTGATCCAGTCATGTGACGTGTTCGTGGATGCGCAGGGAATTATCTACAGCACGGACTATAACGGTGGGTTGTCGGTGATTGAGTATTTGGGATGAGAGCGGTTTGATGCCCTCACCCCGGCCCTCTCCCACAGGGAGAGGGAGAAAATCAGAATCGTAGGCCCGGTAAGCGCAGCACCACCGGGCACAAAGCCGGCACTCAGCTGTACTGCCGCACTCGCGCCACCAGATCTTCCGCGCTGTCGATACGGTCGGCAATAACAATCAGCGCCTTGCCGAGCGTTATCGCGTGGCGAAGGCATTCGTGGCGCATCGCCTCGTCCTGAATGGTGTCGATATCCGCGACGTGGGAAAGCCCGACGCTGCGGCGAATCAGCTCGGTGCCGCAGAATCCAATGGCGTCATGCCAGACCTTTTTCAGGAACGCGGAGGCATAGCCCGGCGCGCTGAGCGCGGCGTCACGTGTTTTCTCGTGTGCCAGCGCCTGGAAGCGCTCCGCGAAGGTGTTCCACAGTTCCTGAATATCGGTCAGTCGCTGTTCGCGGGCGGCGGCGGCATCGCGAATGCCCAGGTGCCCCGGCAGGCCGCAGAAGTTCAGCAGCAGGTTGCCGATAGCGGTGCCGACATCAAAGCCCATCGGCCCGAAATAGCCGAACTCGGCGTCGATGGCCTTCAGGCTGCCGTCGGCCACAAAAATCGAGCCGCTGTGAATGTCTCCGTGCAGCAGGGCTTCAGCCTGAGAAAAGAAGCGGTGCTTCAGGGAGGCCACGGCAATTTTCAGCTGGGCGTCGTCGCGCAGCGCGGCGACGTCATTTTCCAGCTCGGCCGGGTAGCTGTTGCGTTCGTGGATCTGGTACGGATCGTTGAAGAACAGATCTTCGGTGATCTCGCACATCTCCGGGTTGATGAATTTCGCCACCTGCGCTTTTTTCTCGTGCGGGTGCAGGTAGAAATCGCTGGTGTGGAACAGCGCGTGCGCGAGGTATTCACCCAGCTGACGCGCCGCCTGCGGGTAATAATTATTTTTGATCAGCTCGCCGCGCCAGATGCGATGGCTGGAGAGATCTTCCATCACCATCACCGCCAGTTCCGGGTCAAAGTGGTGGATTTTTACGGTGTGCTGCGGGCTGTGCCGATAGTGCTCGACCAGGGTTTGCGCCTCCAGACGGGCGCGGTCCAGCGTCAGCGGCCAGGACTCGCCGACGCAGCGCACGTAGGGCAGCGCCTGCTTAACGATGATGCGGCTCACGCCCGCGCTGTCGAAGATTTTGAACACCAGATTGAGGTTGCCGTCGCCTACCTCCTGCGCCTCCACCAGCGATGAAGGATCGTCAAGGCCGCCAAACTGCCTGGCATATTCCACGGCGTCCTGAGCGGTAAAGGTACGGTATTGCGACATGGCCTGCTCCTCACGGGTTTGCTAATAAAGACATGTAGACGTCTATACATCTGGATTTCATCCTGACACAATGTGCTACAACAACGCAACAGGGAATTAACGACATGCAGACATTACAGACGACCAGCCTGCGGGTAGCGGATAATCAGCTCTTTATTCTCGACCAGCAGGCCCTTCCGCAGGAGAAACGCTGGCTGGATGCCTCAACGGTAGAGGCGCTGGTGGGGCATATTCACGCCCTGCGGGTGCGCGGCGCGCCGCTGATCGGTCTCTCTGCAAGTCTGCTGCTGGCGCTGCTGGCGGAAAACGGCAAAAGCCGTGACGAGCTGGCGGTTGCGCTGGAAACCCTGCGCGCATCCCGCCCGACGGCGGTGAACCTGATGAACAACCTTGACCGCATGAAGCTGGCGCTGTGGCAGGAAGAGTATGTTCCGGCGCTGGTGGCGGAGGCGCTGCGCCTGATCGACGAAGACAAACGGCTCTGTGACGCCATTGCAAAAGCGGGCAGCGCGCTGGTGAAGCCTGGCAGCCGCCTGCTGACCCACTGCAACACCGGCGGGCTGGCAACGGCGGGCGTCGGCACCGCGCTGGGCGTGATTGCTCGCGCGCATCAGGAAGGCAAGGTCAGCAACGTCTGGGTCGATGAAACCCGTCCGCTGCTGCAGGGGGGAAGGTTAACCGCCTGGGAACTTGGCGAGCTGGGCGTGCCGTATCAGCTGATTACCGATTCTATGGCCGCCAGCCTGATGGCGAAAGGGCAGGTGGACGCCGTGTGGGTGGGTGCAGACCGCATTGCTGCCAACGGCGACGTGGCGAACAAGATTGGCACCTATTCCCTGGCGGTGCTGGCAAAATTCCACGGCATTCCGCTCTACGTGGCCGCGCCGCAAACGACCCTCGACCCGGACTGCCCGAACGGCGACGCGATCCCGATTGAGCAGCGCGCCGCCAGCGAGGTGACGGGCGTCGCCGGAAGCTTTGGCGCGGTGCAGTGGGCGCCGGAAAACGCGCAGGTCTATAACCCGGCGTTTGACGTAACCCCCGCCTCGCTGATTAGCGGCTGGGTGCTGGATACGGGTGTGGTCACGCCGGAAGCGGTGGCAAACGGCAAATTCGCCTGAGTCCGGCTATCCTTTAAGGGGTTCCCTTAAGAGGACAATATCGTGACGCTCGATCCTGAAACAGACTTAAAACTGGAGCGCGTGGTGGATGCCCCGCGCGACCTGCTGTGGCTCTGCTGGACTACGCCCGAGCATATCAAAAACTTCTTCATTCCTGCTCCCCATAAGGTGACCGAATGCGACCTTGACCTCCGCGTGGGCGGACGGTTCAACACCGTGTTTGAGGTGGACGGTCAGCGGATGGATAACCGGGGTGTGTTCCTTGAAATCGACCCGGGAAAAAAGCTGGTCTTTACCGACGGCTATACCGAAGGCTGGAAACCAACCGAGAAGCCCTTTATGACGGCGATCCTGCTGCTGGAAGAGGTGGGCGAGGGCAAAACCCGCTATACGGCGATTGCGCGCCACCCCACGAAGGAAATCCGCGAGCAGCACGAACAGATGGGCTTCCACGAAGGGTGGGGGATAGTGCTGGATCAGCTGGTGGAGTATGTGAAGGGGCTAAACGCGTAGTGCGCGCTGGTGCCCTCACCCCGGCCCTCTCCCACAGGGAGAGGGAGAAAAAATCAAGCGAGGCGCGGATACGCATCCGCAATGGCGTTACCGGTAAACTGGGCCACCCAGCCTTCCGGATTATCGAAAATACGAATCGCCGTAAAGTTCGGCTCTGAGCCCATATCAAACCAGTGCGGCGTGCCCGCGGGCACGGAGATCAGGTCGTTTTTCTCGCACAGCACCTGATACACCTCATCGCCAATGTGCAGGCAGAACAAGCCCGCGCCTTCCACGAAAAAGCGTACTTCGTCCTCGCCGTGGGTGTGTTCGTTCAGGAACTTCGCACGCAGCGCGTCTTTCTGTGGATTGTCGGCGCGCAGGCTGATCACGTCCCAGCTCTGGTAACCCTTCTCTGTGACCAGTTTGTCGATCGCATGTTGATACGCCGCGATCACGGCTTCAGGGGCGGGATCGTGTCCTAAATCGCGATCCGCCGCCCAGCGTTCAAACCGCACGCCTTTCGCGTTGAGCTGTTGGGCAATCTCGGCGGCGTCAGTGCTGTGCCACTGGTGTTGACTGGCGTCTTTGTCGGAATAAATGGTCAATGCGCTCATGAAGGGATCTGCTCCGGGTTAATCTCGTCAAACTGGTGGACCTGATGGTGGTGGCTTGCGCCGTCATCATCACCGCGAATCAGCTGCAGGGTACGAAAACCTGCCTGTTCAGCCGCGTCCAGCTCCTGATGAATATCGGAGAGGAAGAGGATCTGCGACGGGGCTATGCCCGTTTGCGCCGCAATGTTCTGATAAGACTGCACCTCGCGCTTGGCGCCGATGTGGGTGTCGAAATAGCCGCTGAACAGATGAGTAATATCACCTTCGTCGCTGTAGCCAAATAACAGTTTCTGCGCAGCGACGGAGCCAGAGGAATAAACATAGAGATCAATCCCTTGCGCTTTCCATTTTTCCAGCGCGGGCAGCACGTCCGGGTAGAGATGGCCGGTAAAGTCGCCGTTGACGTAGCCGTCGTGCCAGATGATCCCCTGCAGCGCTTTAAGCGCAGTGGATTTACGGTCTTCATCCATAAAGGCAAACAGGGCGTCGATAAGTTCGCTGACGCTGGCGTGTGGGTTAGCGATTTCATCACGCAGGTTGTCCAGAATGGATTTCACCGGCTCGGCGTACTGCTGAGCGGTCACGAAGGCCGCCAGCCGCTCACGCGCGTAGGGGAACAAAACATCATGGACAAAACGAATATCGCTGGTGGTTCCTTCAATATCCGTCACAATCGCGCGAATCATACTCTCTCCAGTTGTCGTAAACGCATTTCACATTCAAACAGGAACTCCAGTCCTTCCAGATGACGGCGGGCTTCGGCCACATCGCGTCCCCAGCAGGTTAAGCCATGGCCACGCAGAAGAAAACCATAATTAAGCGGACGTTCCTGCGCGTAATGGGCGATTCGTGAGGCGAGGGCGTCAATATCCTGGTCGTTATCGAAGACCGGGATAGCCACCGTGTCCAGATGCGTGGTCTGTCCGGTGAGGGATTTTTGCATCTCAAAGCCGCTGATGTTGAGCTCGGCTTCTTTGACCAGACGCGAGAGCACCGTGGCGTTGACCGTATGAACGTGCAGGACGGCGTTGGCCTCAGGGAACAGACGATAAATCAGCGTGTGCAGCCCGGTCTCCGCCGACGGTTTACGACCGGACGGCGCGCGGTTGGTGGCGATCTCCACCTGCAGAAAGTCATCGGTTGTGAGGCTACCTTTGTCTTTGCCGGATTCGCTGAGCCAGCAGAGATGTTCGTCCTGACGCACCGACATGTTGCCGCCGGTGGCGGGGGCCCAGCCTTTGGCACCGATCCAGCGGCAGGCGTCGACCAGATGCGTGAGTTGCAGGTTGTCTGTCATTTTCCTTTTACCCTCTCGGACAGGAATATTCATATTGTTTAGACGTCTAAGCGTCTTGATTGCCAAAGACTAACATCGTGTTATAGTGGCAGCAACATAAGTATTACAAGCAGGCACAACACAATGAGCATTAACGCCTTGATTCCGCAAAGTAAACTTCCCAATCTCGGTACCACCATCTTTACGCAGATGAGCGCTCTGGCGCAGCAACACAACGCCATTAACCTTTCTCAGGGGTTCCCGGATTTCGACGGCCCGGCTTATCTGCAGGCGCGTTTAGCGTATCACGTTGCGCAGGGGGCAAATCAGTATGCGCCAATGACGGGCGTACAGGCGCTGCGGGAAGCCATTGCCGACAAAACGGCTGAGCTGTATGGCCATAAGCCCGATGCGAACAGCGACATCACGGTGACGGCAGGGGCGACCGAAGCGCTGTATGCGGCCATCACCGCGCTGGTGCGCGCGGGCGATGAAGTGATCTGCTTTGACCCGAGCTACGACAGCTATGCGCCTGCGGTTGAACTTTCCGGCGGCGTGGTGAAACGCGTGGCGTTACAGCCACCGCATTTCCGCCCTGACTGGCAGGCATTTGCTGCGCTGCTGAGTGATAAAACCCGTCTGGTGATCCTGAATACCCCGCATAACCCGTCCGCGACGGTGTGGCAGAAAACGGACTTCGCCGCGCTGTGGCAGGCCATTGCTGAACGTGAAATTTACGTGCTGAGCGATGAAGTTTACGAGCACATCTGCTTTGCAGAAGAGGGACACGCCAGCGTGCTGGCCCATCCGCAGCTTCGCGAGCGCGCTATCGCCGTCTCGTCGTTCGGTAAGACCTACCATATGACCGGCTGGAAAGTGGGCTACTGCGTCGCACCGGCCGCCATTAGCGCTGAGCTGCGCAAGGTGCATCAGTACCTGACCTTTGCCGTGAACACGCCAGCTCAGCTGGCGCTGGCGGATATGCTGCGCGCGGAGCCCGAGCATTATCGCGCGCTGCCGCGTTTCTACCGTGAACGTCGGGATCTGTTCGTGACGGCGCTGAGTAAAAGCCGCCTGGAAATTTTGCCGTCTGAAGGAACCTATTTCCTGCTCGCGGACTACAGTGCGATTTCCGATCTGGATGACGTCAGCTTTTGCCAGTGGTTGACAAAAGAGGTGGGAGTGGCCGCCATTCCGCTGTCGGTATTCTGCGCCGATCCCTTCCCACACAAGCTGATCCGTCTTTGCTTTGCCAAGCAGGAATCGACGTTGCTGGCGGCGGCAGAGCGTTTGAACACGCTCTGATTATTTCACCGTCCAGGCTTCGGAATAGCGACGGTCTGCAAACAGCGCCAGCAGACCGTTGATTTGCTTGAGGCGCAGCACCTCGTCGCTGTCCATTCCGAGCTCTTTGCCTATTCGCTCATCATTCCAGCCGAGCTGTGCCAGTTCGCGCACGATCTCTGACATGGCGTTAATCTGGTGCCGACCCCGCGCCCGGTTGTGACGGATCGTGGCGGCCATACGGTCATGCTTTTCCTGTCGGTCCTTGCGCAGGCAGGTGACGGGGAGATATCCCTTGAGCTGACGCTTCAGTGCCGCCCGATTTTTGCCGATTTCATGGCGGTGGAAACCATCCACAATTTCGTAATGTTGCGGTTCACTTTCCGTTACGACAAGAGGTTGGGTGAATCCATCGAGTTCCAGCGACCTGGTGAGCAGCCGTTTTTCTGGAGGGGCAACGTTATTGGGGTTGTAGTCGTTAGCGATAATCGCGTCCTGTTTGATCCAGAGCACGCAGTCTATCGGTTGCTCACGAAAAGGACTGTGTCGATGGATCGCTTCACGAAAGGCATTGATGGCGTTAATCCGATCCTCTTCGGAAAGTGACTGCAGGTACGTTTCGATCTCAGTAATTATTCTTTGTCGCATAAAATGCCCCACTCCTTGCGTTTCGCCTTCACTCTGTCGCTGTAGCGCTGATAATGTTTGGGTTTATTTGGGCTGAACGACAGCGCCCTGCACCAGTAGTCATTATTAAGTAAAACCTTACAAATACGGCGCCATGAGGGGATGTCTTTGGCGCCGATATCGCCCTCCTGCGTCTCGGGAATATCCGGCATGCCTCTCTTCTGATACCAGTGCAGATAGATCGCGATTTTATTGCGGTAATGCTCAGCCGTGTTTTGCGGCATGCTGTCCAGCAGGAGCATGGCGTAGTCGCGCCAGCCGAGGTGCCCGGGTTTGAGGATTTTGCGGTGGCCGTAAAAATGGTTGTCCTGCCCGGCGTAGATGCCGCCGCTGCGCACGCCGCTGACGCGCTCGCACATCACGGCCCAACGCTCGGGCTCGAGAACGTGATAGAGCCAGAGCCCCTGGCGCTGTTCCGGGCCGAAGGGTTCGCAGATGCGCATATAGCGCGGCGGGACGCCCGCCTGAAACATGAGGTTGTAGAGCGGGTTATAGCTGCACCCGGATTTTGCAAACCATGTCCAGATGTCTGCGGTTTTCCAGTCGTAGAGAGGATAGACGTACCACGCGTGCCCGCCGGGGGCGGTGGTTGTCCAGGGCTTATCGTCCGCGAAGCGCTGCTTGCGGTTGTTGGCGATGGTCAAAAACCGGTTGTAGGATTCATCGGCGCGGATGCCCACCAGCATGGCTGCCGGCCGGTGCAGGGCAAACCAGTCGGAAAACGAGCGGACAAATGCTTCAAAGGTCATTCCCGCCTGGTAAAAATCAAAATAATCGGCAGCGGTGATGGCGTCTTCCGGCGGCTGGCGCACCCAGCGTACGCCCGGCGCCCAGCACTGCCATTCCGGCTGATACTGTGAGAGCGAATTCTGCGTGGTCAGCGGAAGCGCCACCCAGTAAAAGTGCTCGATGACGTCCCGGTAGCATTCGCGTAGCGCATTAACGTGTTCAATGGTGCAGGAGAACTGAGCCTCCCAGTCAATAAACAGCACGCTGATTTTTCGCTTTTGCGCCCGGGCCATTTGCGCGGTGAGATGCAGCATGACGGTGGAGTCTTTGCCGCCGGAAAAGGAGACGCAGATGCGGGAAAAAGTAGCGAACGTCCAGTCGATGCGCGCCTGTGCGGCCTCCAGCACGTTAAGCTGCAGGGGATGTTTATACAGTGACATGTGCAATCTCTTCCTGAGGATGACTGTCGGGGCTTTTATTTACGCTAATTAAACATGAATAGTAAAGATATTAAAGCGAAACCGGAACAATGCGATTTATCCATGCCTGGATTGTTGCCCAAATGTAATTAAAAAGTATTCGGGCAATATCGGAAATTATTCCGCTTCGATTTTTTCAATGAATTGCGAAAACACGCTGCTGTTTAACGCTGAACGATTATATAGCATAAAAATATCTAATTTCGGAACCGTGAAAGGCAAGGCGACGCGCTTCAGGTTGAGAATGTCTTTATATCGCTCAAACATTGCGGTTGGAACAAAACCGACTAAATCACTCATGCCAATAATATTCATAATCGAAATCAGCGAGTCGCTGCGGAAGCAGAAATTCCGTTCCGGAAGGAGTACGTTCGACTGCTGCTGGAAGTCCTTTATGCCGTTCTCCTGGCTGCGCATCAGCGTGAATTTTTCCTGGCAGAGCTCCTCAAGCGTTGCGCTATCGCCAAGGCGGGGGTGCTCTTTGCAGCAGACCAGCTGTGCCGAAAACTGGATAAAGCGGGTACAGACGATAGAGCGGCTGTTAACCGGCGCAAAACTAAACACCAGATCGGCCTTGCGGTAGGCGAGCAGATCCTCGGCCGACTCAGGCGATAAGACCACATCATTATGTTCTATCTCGTAATTTCCGTCCGCAAGCAGAGACCTTAGCAGGTCGCCCAATCGCCCCTGGACCAGAATCTGCGGGCAGTAGATGACAAAGCTCTTTTTGATCTGCGCGTTATTCAGGATATTGATGGTCTGCTCAATATGATTAAGGTTTTCTTCCAGATGATGATGCAGGTTGATCCCCACGGTCGTCGGGGTGATGCCTTTACCCGAACGAATAAAAAGCGGGTCATTCAGCTGCGTACGCAGGCGTTGCAGAGACTGGCTCACCGCAGAGGGCGTGATATAGAGTGTTTCCGCTGCCTTGCTAATGCTGAGGTGCTGATAAATGCACTCAAAAATGACTAACAGATTGAGATCGAATTTTTTAAGGTCATAAAGATTTGCCATGGATCATCCTGAGTGTGTTGTTGTCATCTCATAACTGATAACTATAGTTCGAAGTTAATCATTTACAATCCTTGTGATTAACCTGCTTATTATATTTTGAATTCAAGCTTAATATATCACGAGGCTGGATTATTGAAATAGAACTTCAGCCGTTATTAAGATATTTTTATCTTTAAAACGTGCAGCGTTGTTCTCAAATAAGCACTACCGGTTATACATTTGCTGTGACGCATTATTGCCACTTTAGCGCCGGCTACCAGTCTGACCACTTATTGCAATCCATTCTCATTATTAATTCTCTCGTTATGTCGGGCAGACGCGGGCGTTATTCGGTAAAACCTATCGCAGCCATAGGGCGGAATGCCGGCGTGACGGATTGCCCAAACTGAAAACCGGTGCTGTAATCAAACCGCTGTTACGGCCTGATATAAGGTATGTAGAGCGCAACGCAACGCCAGTCCAGGCTGGCACTGAAAGTTCCTGTGGAAAGTTCAGGTATCAGGGCCGCCCACCAGGGCGGCCTTTTTACGTTCAGGCTTTCCGTTAATTCAGTTCACAACGTTGTCTTGTTGGTGTTGTAAGGTTTGGCTGATTGATTTGATAAAGCATACGCATTAGCCCCGATGGATAAAGTTGGTTACCTTACATCTCAACGAAAACACGGAGGAAGTACAGATGTCTTTGATTAACACTAAAATTAAACCTTTCAAAAACCAGGCGTTCAAAAACGGTGAGTTCATCGAAGTAACCGAGAAAGATACCGAAGGTCGCTGGAGCGTCTTCTTCTTCTATCCGGCTGACTTCACCTTCGTTTGCCCGACCGAACTGGGCGACGTGGCTGACCATTACGACGAACTGCAGAAGCTGGGCGTAGACGTTTACTCTGTGTCTACCGATACCCACTTCACCCACAAAGCGTGGCACAGCAGCTCTGAAACCATCGCCAAAATCAAATACGCGATGATCGGTGACCCGACTGGCGCCCTGACCCGTAACTTCGACAACATGCGTGAAGATGAAGGCCTGGCGGACCGCGCGACCTTCGTCGTTGACCCGCAGGGCATTATCCAGGCTATCGAAGTTACCGCTGAAGGTATCGGCCGTGATGCGTCTGACCTGCTGCGTAAAGTGAAAGCAGCGCAGTATGTCGCTTCTCACCCAGGCGAAGTGTGCCCGGCTAAATGGAAAGAAGGCGAAGCAACGCTGGCGCCATCTTTAGACCTGGTCGGCAAGATCTAAGTCTGTAAAGCCTGGCGGCGCTGCGCTTGCACAGGCCTACAGTATCGTAGGCCGGGTAAACGAAGTGCCACCCGGCAATCAATGGGCGCCCCCCGCGCCCATTTCATTCCAGCACCATGATGCAAGTTGCATTCAGGCCGCCTGTGTAAGGCAGCTTGCATGATGACGTTTTAAGAGAGGGAAGAATAATGCTCGACACTAATATGAAAACCCAGCTCAAGGCCTACCTTGAGAAACTGACTAAACCCGTTGAGCTGATTGCCACGCTGGACGACAGCGCGAAATCGGCAGAGATCAAAGAACTGCTGGCTGAGATCGCCGAACTGTCGCCAAAAGTGACCTTCAAAGAAGATAACTCGCTTAACGTCCGTAAGCCTTCTTTCCTGATTACTAACCCAGGCTCTGAGCTGGGGCCGCGTTTTGCCGGCTCACCACTGGGGCATGAATTTACCTCGCTGGTGCTGGCGCTGCTGTGGACCGGCGGTCATCCGTCGAAAGAGGCGCAGGCGCTGCTGGAGCAGATCCGCGATATCGACGGTGATTTTGAGTTTGAAACCTATTACTCGCTCTCCTGCCACAACTGTCCGGACGTGGTGCAGGCGCTGAACCTGATGTCGGTCCTCAACCCGCGCATCAAGCACACGGCAATTGACGGCGGTACCTTCCAGAATGAAATCACCGATCGCAACGTGATGGGCGTTCCGGCGGTGTATCTGAACGGTCAGGAATTCGGTCAGGGTCGTATGACGCTGACGGAAATCGTCGCCAAAGTGGATACCGGTGCTGAAAAACGTGCCGCAGAAGCGCTGAACAAACGTGATGCCTATGACGTGCTGATCGTCGGTTCCGGCCCTGCGGGCGCGGCGGCAGCGGTGTACTCTGCACGTAAAGGGATCCGTACCGGCCTGATGGGCGAGCGCTTCGGTGGCCAGGTACTGGATACCGTGGACATTGAAAACTATATCTCCGTGCCGAAAACCGAAGGCCAGAAACTGGCCGGCGCGCTGAAGGCGCACGTCAGCGATTACGACGTAGACGTGATCGACAGCCAGAGCGCCAGCAAGCTGGTACCTGCTGCGGTTGAGGGGGGGTTACACCAGATTGAAACCGCCTCCGGCGCGGTGCTGAAAGCACGCAGCATCATCATTGCCACCGGTGCGAAATGGCGCAACATGAACGTCCCGGGTGAAGATCAGTATCGCACCAAAGGCGTGACCTACTGCCCGCACTGCGACGGCCCGCTGTTCAAAGGCAAGCGCGTGGCGGTGATCGGCGGCGGAAACTCCGGCGTGGAAGCGGCTATCGACCTGGCGGGGATTGTTGAACACGTCACCCTGCTGGAGTTCGCGCCAGAAATGAAAGCCGACCAGGTGCTGCAGGACAAAGTTCGCAGCCTGAAAAACGTCGACATCATACTGAACGCACAGACCACGGAAGTGAAGGGTGACGGCAGCAAGGTGACAGGTCTGGAATACCGCGACCGCGTGAGTGGCGACGTGCACAGCGTGCAGCTTTCAGGGATCTTCGTGCAGATTGGTCTGCTGCCAAACACCACCTGGCTGGAAGGCGCGATTGAGCGCAACCGCATGGGCGAAATCATCATTGATGCGAAGTGTGAAACCAGCGTGAAGGGCGTGTTTGCGGCGGGCGACTGCACCACCGTGCCGTACAAACAGATCATTATCGCCACGGGTGAAGGGGCGAAGGCGTCTCTCAGCGCGTTTGACTACCTGATCCGCACCAAAACCGCATAAGAAAAGAAAGTAAGGCTACACCTGCAATAGCGAGAGGCCACCGAAAGGTGGCCTCTTTTTTTATCTGACGACCATCACCGGTATATGCGTGTGGCGGATCACGCTGGAGGCGTTAGATCCCAGCAGATGCGTAGTAATGGAAGGGTTGCGCGAACCGATGACCACCACGTCTGCTTTCAGCTCGTTCGCCAGTTCATTTACCGCATCACGTACGCTGCCGAATCTGACGTGCGTTTTGATCCGTGAAGGGTCGATGCTGAAGTGGCTGACCATGGTTTGCAGGCGCGTTTCCGCCTCGTGCTGCAGATGCTCTTCGAAGCGGCGCACATCGGCAGCAAAGCGGTGCAGGCTCAGGCTGGCGGAGCCCGGGAGCACGTGCAACAGATGGATGACCCCGTCCTGCTGCGCCAGGAACTCCGCGTGGCGTACGGCCTTGTCGCTCAACTCCATCTCAAAAACATCAACCGGCATAATGATTCTCTGATACATACCCGTTTCTCCTTGTTTATAAACGCTGTACTCATTCAACCACAAAATAGTCATGGTTTCTGTAAGCGCCCCGTCAGTTTTCTTATCTTGCCAGGATAAATCTCAAAAGAACCGTATTCACGGGCAGACCTTCAGGGGTAGCTACCCTTATACACTTACCTGGAACCTTTCGGAGGTCGCATGAAAGCACTTACGTATCACGGTCCACACCATGTTCGCGTCGAGAATGTCCCCGACCCCATCATCGAACAGCCCGACGATATCATTCTGCGCGTGACGGCCACGGCTATCTGCGGCTCCGATTTGCATCTCTACCGCGGAAAGATCCCGAAGGTGCATCACGGCGATATTTTTGGCCATGAGTTTATGGGGGAAATCGTCGAGTGCGGTGCAGAGGTAAAGAATTTGCAAAAAGGGGATCGCGTGGTGATCCCTTTTGTCATCGCCTGCGGAGACTGTTTCTTCTGTCGTCTGCAGCAATACGCGGCCTGTGAGAATACCAACGCCGGGCAGGGTGCTGCACTGAACAAAAAGCAAATCCCCGCGCCGGCCGCGCTGTTTGGCTATAGCCACCTCTACGGCGGTGTGCCGGGGGGACAGGCGGAATACGTTCGCGTGCCAAAGGGGAACGTCGGGCCGTTTAAAGTCCCGCAGCTTCTTTCTGATGATAAAGCACTGTTCCTGTCCGACATTTTACCCACGGCCTGGCAGGCGGCAAAAAATGCACAGATTGAAAAAGGCTCAAGCGTAGCCGTTTTCGGCGCCGGGCCGGTGGGGCTACTGACCATTGCCTGCGCGCGGCTGCTGGGGGCTGAGCAGATCTTTGTCATCGATCACCATCCGTACCGGTTGCGATTTGCCGAGGCACGATACGGCGCAATTCCCATCAACTTTGATGATGATAACGACGCCGCGGAAAAAATCATCGAGCAGACCGCGGGCCAGCGCGGCGTTGACGCTGTGATTGATGCGGTAGGGTTTGAAGCGAAAGGCAGCACCACGGAAACGATCCTCAGCAATCTTAAAATTGAAGGCAGCAGCGGCAAAGCGTTGCGTCAGTGCATTGCTGCCGTGCGGCGCGGCGGGGTGGTCAGCGTACCCGGCGTATACGCAGGGTTTATCCATGGCTTCCTGTTTGGCGATGCCTTTGATAAGGGGCTGACGTTTAAGATGGGCCAGACGCACGTCCATGCCTGGCTGGGGGAACTGCTACCGCTGATCGAAAAAGGGCTGCTTACGCCGGAAGAGATCGTGACCCATTATCTCCCCCTTGCCGATGCGGAGCGTGCCTATAAGATTTTCGAAAAACGGGAGGAGGAGTGCCGGAAGGTGATTCTGGTCCCGGGGGCAGACACGCCCGAAGCCGCAGAGCAGACCGTTAAGGGACTGGTGAATGCCTTCCCGGGTGGGGTGGCCTGAGAATGTTCGCTTACCAGTGACGTTCAAGATAGAGCACAGCCGTGACGATAATCGCCACAAAAATCAGAAAGATAAGTGTGATAACGCCTATCTCACTCATGACCGTCCCCGCGGCACCAAAACAGATTAAGCGTGGATTAAGGCCATTTTGCGCGGTATAGGAAAATCGGGTGAATTTGCGGAAAGAGGATGCGGCTGCATCCTCTGTGCAAAGCGGGTAGGTGCTTATTCAGAAGAGATTAACGCAGGTAATCGCCCGCGGCTTCTGGCTGGTAGAGCAGCTCCAGCACTTCCAGATGGGTCGAGGCACCGCCCGGCAATTCCCAGTGGATCGTATCCCCCGTACGCAGCCCCAGCAGTGCGGCACCCACAGGGGCCAGAACAGAAAGCTGTGCGCTGCTGTCGGTCATCTGAGCGGGGTAAACCAGCGTACGGGTCAACTCTTCACCGGTGGTCAGGTTACGGAATTTCACCTGGCTGTTCATGGTGACCACGTTATGCGGCATCGTCTCAGGCGTGCACATCTGTGCCCGGTCGAGCTCCTCATTCAGGGCGTCGGCCACGGGGAGCGAGGCGAACTCCGCTTTTTCCAGCAGCCTGTCGATACGTTCTGCGTCGAGCTCATTGATGATAATGGTAGGTCTGGACATTTTTTACTCCATGTCGTTAATGCTGCGTCTTACGCAGAAACTGATCCAAAAGAAAACCCTCGCCGTCTGGCAGCGAGGGTTTAACTCTCCCGATGATACTGGCTGAGCGCGCAAGTTTGAAGTGATGAAAGTCACATTCATGGGCCATATGAATTTTGCTGAAATTATTCAGTCTTCATTCCTGGCGGAATACGTTACGCTGAGTGTCCTGAATCCGGGCGTTGCCCGCCAACGAGAGAGAATTATGTACTTCTATCAACCGTCTCAGGGGCACGGCCTGCCGCATGACCCGCTGAACGCCATTATTGGTCCGCGTCCGATAGGCTGGATCTCCTCATGCGATAAGGCCGGTCAGCTGAATCTCGCACCGTACAGCTTCTTTAACTGCTTTAACTATCGCCCGCCGATCATCGGCTTTTCCAGCAACGGCTGGAAGGACAGCGTGCGTAATATTACTGAGACAAAAGAGTTTGTCTGGAATCTGGCAACGCGCGATCTTGCCCAGGCGATGAATCAAACCTCCGCGATGCTTCCCCACGACCGGGATGAATTTAGCTTTGCCGGGCTCACGCCAGCGGCCAGCCAGCTGGTGAACGCCCCTCGCGTTGCAGAAAGCCCGGTGAATTTTGAGTGTCGCCTGTCGCAGTGCATTCAGTTGACGGGGGCTGACGGTACGCCGGTGGACACGTGGCTGGTGCTGGGGGAAGTGGTCGGTATCCATATTGACGAAACGCTGCTGGAAGAGGGGATATACCAGACGGCGAAAGCGCAGCCCATCCTGCGTGCGGGTGGGCCGACGGCGTACTATGGCATCAGCGATGAAAACCGGTTTGATATGGTGCGCCCAACGGTGGATCAGTAGCCGGCTTTATCAATCACAAATTGTTTACCGCAGTTACCCGGATGTGGCTGCGGGGCAAATGAGGTCGCAGAAAGCGGGTTGTTAATGGTGTCTGCCTTCAGCGAAATCTGCATCTCAGTCAGATAAGCCGGGTTGCCGCTGCAGGTCAGCTTGAACGCTTTGACGTTCTCGTTGCCCCAGCTCCTGGCCACGGCACTGTCAAAATCGCTGCGAGTGACGGTTTTCCCGTAGTGACCGGCAAGGAATTTACCGACCGCACTGTTTTTAATTTCCTGATTCATCCGCACCATCGTGCCGAAATAGGCATCGGGATCGAAACCAAAGCAGACGCCGTGTTTAGCGTATTCGTAACGCTCCAGGCAGGAGTTACCGCCCGCGCCCGGCATCACGTCGTTGAGCTTTGCGGCAGCGGAAAGCGACAGCCCGGTTTCGGCGGCTTCGCATTTGCGGCTGGCCTTCACTTCCGGCATGTTCGGAATGGGGCGCGTGGCGCAACCAAAACGCATCCAGCGACGCTCATCTACCCCGCGTGCGGCAATGGATTTCGGCAGGCCGGGCCATAACCCGTGAACGGTCAGAAAATCGGCTTTATTTTCGCGCTCTTTTTGCAGGCGACATTCGTCAGGTTCATTGCGGTTGCGCTCGACCATGCTCTGGCAAAACCCGGTTTGCCAGGACAGAGCCAGCACATAGCGATCGAAATCGCCATACTGGGTTGCCTTGAGCGGTTCTGCCTGTGTGGAGAAGACACAGAGTGCAAGCGCGATTGCGCCGGACGGGATAACAATATCCTTCCTGAACATATGATTTCCTGATCGAATGAGCGTGATTAATTTCTGGGGGTTATTAAAGCACAAAAAGCGCCCGCAGGCGCTTTCTGGATATCCCTAATTTAGGTTAGGCTGCGCCGGGAACCAGCACCTCCGTGGCGATAATTACGATAATTAGCCCAACCAGAACGGGTACGGAGGTGCGTTTTACCACTTCGAATGGGGAGATTTTTGCCATCCCGGCAACGGCAACCACCACGCCTGATACCGGGGAGATGGTACGGCCCAGGTTTGACGCCTGCAGCATGGGAATGGAGAGATAGGCCGGGTTAATACCGGAGGAGTGAGCCAGTTTCGGGATCATCTCAACGAAAGCGTAGAAAGGCGCATTACCGGAACCGGTGGTCATCGCCGCCAGCATGGTGAGTACCACCAGGACCAGCATCAGGATAATACTGGCCGATCCGAACGAGGTGGCGATAGAGATCAGGCTCTGGATAAAGCCGATGGTGCTCAGACCCTGAGCAAAAACGCCCGCTGCCACCAGCAGCATCACCACGCCAGCGAAGGCATCCGCCATGCCGCGATAGGCCACTTCCAGACCCGAGAACACCTTTTGCGTGTTAAAACCACGCACAAATTCCAGCACGGCAGCCAGCAGCATGCAGATCACCAGAATGGTGATAATGTGCAGCTGCGGGCCCCATTTGCCGTCAAAAATCAGCACCCCAATAATCGGCGTGAAGGGCAGAATGGCATAAAACGCGGGAGCGGTGGTGGTGATTTCACTCACGTCCATCATTTCATGGCTGATGTTTTCTTTCTTATCGAGATAGCGCTGCCAGAAGAAATGCGCGATACCCATGCCGACAATGGTAACAATGGAGATCGGCAGCGTGGTTTTAAAGGCGAAGTCGATGAGCGACATCTCCGCAGCCTTTGCCGCCAGCACGACGTCGCCGGAGGTCGGAGAGAGAATAATCGCAGCCGGAGACGCGCAAATGGCTGCTGCCGCGCCGCGGCTGATACCAACGTTCACCATGACCGGGAACAGCGTGGCCATCAGCAGTACGCCAAGTCCGGTAGCCGACGAAACGGCCAGTGACATCAGGCAGGCGAGGAAATAGGCGGCGACCATCAGCAGATACGGCGAGTTGATGTATTGCAGGGGTTTGGAGGCAAGCTTAACGACCATGTCGTTGGCGCCGATATGAGTCATGTAGGCCGCAAAACCGCACAGCATCATGATCATCATACCCAGGTCACCGCCGCGGCTCATGAGCAGTATTTTAATATATTCCACAATATCGGTGGCGGTGTAGCCGGTGCTGGTTGTGCTGGCAGGCAACACCTGATGCCCCATCAGTGCGCTGATAATCAGCAGCGTTAAACCGCCAACAAATAATACGCCCGTGGCCGAGTAGCCTTTAATGATGTAGCGTGCGACACCGACAATGACGACGACTCCAATAAGGAGCTCGAATAACGTAAGCATGATTTCCCCTGTATCTCTGCTGCTATGGAGCACAAAAAATCAATAAAAAAAAGAAGGATGAAAATGTGCCGAATAAATGGCCTGTTCTTGCTGATTAAAATCAATAAACAGACGACTAGAGAGCAGAACAACCGTGTTTTTGCCATGGCTCATACATTTATGCCATGCGGGTCTTGACCGTCAGAAATAGCGCAATATGTCCTTACAATGATAACAGATTGTTAATATTTTGTATAATGCGGCATGTTGCTGATAAAGAAGGTGAAACAGGCTAAAGACCCACCCTGTATGTGCTTATTCGACCTTACTGTCCGGTTTTATTAAGAATATTCCCGGAAAAAGGCCGAATAATTAGGAATAACGCTGATGCCGTTAAGCTTTGATTCAACTATTTTATGGTAAACTTTGCCTCGAATACTAAGAATGGTAATTGCATTGTGATCGTACGTAATACATTTTTCTCAATTTTATTGTTTATTTTTGGGCAGTTAACGTTTTCTTCTGTTGCACAGGCAGAGGACAACGCGACGGATAAAGGATGGTTCTCAACCTTTACGGATAATGTCTCCCAGACCTGGACGTCGCCGGAACATTATGATCTCTATGTTCCGGCAATAACGTGGCATGCGCGTTTTGCATATGACAAAGAGAAGACCGATAAATACAACGAGCGTCCGTGGGGCGCGGGTTTTGGTCAGTCGCGCTGGGATGAAAAGGGAAACTGGCATGGCATCTATCTGATGGCCTTTAAAGACTCCTTTAATAAATGGGAGCCGATCGGAGGCTACGGCTGGGAGAAAACCTGGCGCCCGCTAGCCGACGAGAACTTTCATGTTGGGTTAGGCTACACCGCGGGGGTCACCGCGCGTGACAACTGGAACTACATTCCGATCCCGGTGCTGCTGCCTTTGGCTTCTATCGGCTACGGTCCCGCAACGTTCCAGATGACCTACATTCCGGGCACGTATAACAACGGTAACGTTTACTTCGCCTGGATGCGTTTTCAGTTTTAACTGAAAAAACGTCATAGTCTGGTGAAAAAACGTGCAGGCGTTGATTCACAAACGATAAAAATCGGCCAGTGAAAATTAACGCGACTTTAGTCACTTTTTATCAAAGATCCGCTGGACAAAAGGTCTCACAATTGATGTACTGGTAACCGACACAGCATTTGTGTCGTTTTTTAATGTAAAGGTAATTTTGATGTCTAAGATTAAAGGTAACGTTAAGTGGTTTAATGAGTCCAAAGGATTCGGTTTCATTACTCCTGAAGATGGCAGCAAAGACGTGTTCGTACACTTCTCTGCAATCCAGTCTAATGGTTTCAAAACTCTGGCTGAAGGTCAGCGTGTAGAGTTCGAAATCACTAACGGTGCCAAAGGCCCTTCTGCTGCTAACGTAATCGCTCTGTAATTCAGACGCGTCAGCAAGAATTTCAAAACCCGCTCACTGAGCGGGTTTTTTTCGTTTTGAATCAGCCAAGCAGATACATTTTCAGGAAGCTTGCAACGATCAGCACGCTCAACAACACCATGCCTGCGCTCATCAGACTCTGTTTCATTCTGTCACCCTCGTTCAGTACTGCACTCAGAGTGACAGAGAAAAATTAAGCCAACATTAACGGTCCGTCTGTTAATGCGTGCTTGCGGAGGAAAAGAGCCAAAATGCGATCCCCGTCATCGCAAACGAGCCGAGCATGTTAATTGCGATATTCGCCAGCGCCCAGCCGATACGGCCTTCCTGAAAGAGAAACACCACTTCCGCAGAGAACGTCGAAAAGGTGGTTAATCCGCCGCAGAATCCGGTGGTAATCAGGACTTTCCACATTGGGTCAATGTGCGTCATTCGGTTAAACCAGGCCAGCCCCATGCCAATGATAAAGGCACCAATCAGGTTTGCAGCCAGTGTCCCCATGGGAATCGCCTGATGCAGCGGGTTAAACCGCATACTCAGAAACCATCGCGCAACGCTACCCGTCCCCCCACCAATAAAAACGGCTAAAAGTAGTTGTAACACGCTAAATACCTGCTATTTGATGTGTAAGAGAAGCGAGTTTAACGCCGTTTATGATGAGGGGACAAATATGTATGTTGCGGTAGGGCAATTTGCGGTCACGCCAGACTGGCAGGCGAACGCGATAACATGCGTCAACCTGATGATGCAGGCCCGGCAGAAAGGCGCGTCGCTGCTGGTGCTTCCTGAGGCGCTGCTGGCCAGGGATGATAACGACCCGGATTTATCGGTGAAGTCTGCGCAACCGCTGGACGGCGAGTTCTTGCAGCAACTGCTCGCCCAGAGCATGGGCAATACGATGACGACGATCTTAACGATCCATGTTCCCTCCACGCCGGGCCGTGCAGTGAATACGCTGGTGGCGATTCGCGGCGGAGCCATTGTTGCACGGTACGCCAAGCTGCATCTCTATGATGCGTTCAGCATTCAGGAGTCGCGGCGCGTTGACCCCGGAGACAGTATCCCACCGCTTCTGGAGATTGACGGATTCAAGATCGGGCTGATGACGTGCTATGACCTGCGTTTTCCGGAGCTGGCGCTCCATCTGGCGCTGCAAGGCGCGGACGTACTGGTATTGCCTGCCGCGTGGGTCAAAGGACCGTTAAAAGAGCACCACTGGGCAACGCTGCTGGCGGCACGCGCGCTGGATACCACCTGCTATGTTGTTGCTGCAGGAGAGTGCGGCACGAAAAACATCGGGCAAAGCAGGGTGGTCGATCCGCTGGGTGTGACGATTGCCGCCGCTGCGGAAGCGCCGGATTTGCTGGTGGCGGAGATAAACATAGACAGAATTGCGCTTGCACGTCAGCAATTACCTGTTCTTCGCAATCGTCGGTTTGCGCCACCGCAATTATTGTGATGTTTTTTTCAACAATGCTTGATTCACCTTGTTACAGATTGCTATTGTGTGCACGCGCTAAATGACCGTTAATACAATCAGGTTTTGGCGCTGAATGCAGCCTGTTTTAAGTAAAGAAGGTATCTATGGGTGAGATTAGTATTACCAAACTGCTGGTGGTTGCCGCACTGGTCGTCCTGCTGTTTGGTACCAAGAAGTTACGCACGCTGGGTGGTGACCTGGGGGCTGCCATCAAAGGCTTTAAGAAAGCGATGAACGACGATGATGCAGCCGCGAAGAAAAGCGCTGAGGATGACGTCCCGGCAGATAAGCTTTCTCACAAAGAGTGACAGCAACGCCTGAGGGCATGCGAAAAAAAACCGGCTCATGAGGCCGGTTTTTTTGTATTACTGTAAATGAATATTACAGCTTTATTTAACTTCTTCGCCTTTAGCCTGCATATCGGCATGGTATGAGGAGCGAACGAATGGGCCGCAGGCTGCGTGGGTGAAGCCCATCGCCATCGCTTCGGCTTTCATTTCATCAAACTCGTCCGGGCTCACGTAGCGCTGTACAGGCAGGTGGTGACGGCTTGGCTGCAGATACTGGCCCAGGGTCAGCATGGTCACACCGTGGCGGCGAAGATCGCGCATCACCTCGATGATTTCATCGTTAGTTTCACCCAGACCCACCATCAGGCCTGACTTGGTCGGAATATGCGGATGCGCTTCTTTGAAACGCTCCAGCAGTTTCAGAGACCAGTTATAGTCAGCGCCCGGGCGCACCTGACGATAGAGACGCGGCACGTTCTCCAGGTTGTGGTTAAACACATCCGGTGGCGTCGCGGTCAGGATATCCAGCGCGCGGTCCATACGGCCGCGGAAGTCAGGCACCAGCGTCTCGATTTTGATGTTTGGGCTTTTCTCGCGAATGGCCGTAATACAGTCAGCGAAGTGCTGCGCTCCGCCGTCGCGTAGATCGTCACGGTCAACGGACGTGATAACCACATAGCGCAGCGCCATGTCGGCGATAGTCTGCGCCAGCTTCTGAGGTTCGTTAGCATCAGGTGCGACCGGACGGCCATGAGCAACATCGCAGAATGGGCAGCGGCGGGTACAGATCGCACCCAGAATCATAAACGTCGCGGTACCGTGATTGAAACATTCAGCAAGGTTCGGACAAGAGGCTTCTTCACAAACGGAGTGAAGGCCATTCT
Organism: Enterobacter sp. BNK-13; assembly: GCF_048685015.1. Classification (NCBI taxonomy): domain Bacteria; kingdom Pseudomonadati; phylum Pseudomonadota; class Gammaproteobacteria; order Enterobacterales; family Enterobacteriaceae; genus Enterobacter; species Enterobacter sp. BNK-13. The sequence goes on from NZ_JBLQTP010000001.1 coordinate 867,773, forward strand.
TGCGCATCGCCGCTTTGATCCCCTGAATACGCGAAGAGTCGGCCGGAAGTTTGATTTTCATCCATTCCGGTTTTCTTAACAGCGCCTCGCGCTCTGTAGCCACGTTTTTAACCGGGATAAGGGCCATTTTATCGGCATCGCGGTATTTAACACCGCGTTCCATCACAATGGGTTTACTCATAGCGTGCGTGTTCCAGTTGCGAATATCGAAGGAAAGCGTTTCAATTCAAGGGAATGTTGTATTTATCAACTATTTTTGAACGAACGACAGGCAGTATATCATTGAAACGGTCGTTAAAGCAGCCTGCCAGATCGCCAATTTGTAAAATAGTTGTTGTTTTGTGCCTTTTGCCCTGCCTGTCACAGGGGCTTATGCTGGCTCAACCTGTCAGAAGGCCTGACGGATAATGCGGATGACGTTTTCCAGGACCGGATCGCGCAAACTCAGCTTGTTGTAATGCAGTGAAATCTCAACTGATTCCGCATTAAGCTGACTGAGGGGAATGCTGTCCAGCGGCCAGCACTTCCGGAGCAGGTTATACAGGCGTGATGGCATCACGCACAGCATATCGCTGCTGCCAATCAGAGAGGCAGTGGTGAACATATTGTAACTGCTGAAGCTGATCTGACGTTCCGGGAAAATTTCATCAATACGCTGACGAAGGGCATGGTTAGACTGCCCTTCGGTCATAAAAGACGAGTGGTCGTAGTTGCGCAGGTTTTCGAGGGTCAGCGGTTCGCTGAGAACCGGATGCTGCTGCCGGCAAACCAGTACCAGGTTGTCCGTATAAAGCACATTTTGCCCCAGCGCTCTGGCGCTGAAGCTGCCGCTTTCAATAATCAGGTCCGTCTGGAACTGGGCAAGCTGAACGTCAGGTTCATGGAGAGGCACATTGCGAAGCAGGAGCTGCGGAGCATGCTCTTTCACGGCCTGGAAGATCGCAGGCATGACCAGCACACCCACAGAAGGGGAACAGCCGATGGTGATGGTTCTCTGCTTATCGTAGCTCCCGGTTAAATCCAGTGCGCCCAGAATCGACTCCAGCCCCTGGCTGATGTACTCATGGAGATGCGTGGCGTAGGCCGTCGGCGTTACCCCCTGGCCCTTACGGATAAATAACGGGTCAGGAAATATAGCGCGTAGCTTTTGGATGGACTGGCTAATTGCTGATGGCGTGAGATTAAGAATTTTCGCAGCGTTAACGATACCCTTATGGACATATACTGCCTCAAAAATAGTCAGTAAATTGAGATCAATATTACGTAAAGTCCGAAAAATTTGCGGCTTGTCTTCGCCACCAGGTTCATTCAGTCGTTTGGCTGGTAAATTATTATACTCCACGCTTTCACTCCGTATACATTCACAATATGAATGATAGTTGAATTTATTTATTATGCTTGTAGAGATTCGTAAAGTGTTGGTTTTGTTTCACTTGTTTATCAAAAGCAAACACTTGTGTGATAATTGCTCACGTTACTTATGCCGTGTTTGCCGTGCTTGCTGGAGGCTAAATAATATGTAGCGGTAATATTCGGGCGCTTCGAAAATATAGAATCTGTTGATTATTGTAAAGTGCAAAAACGGTAAATAAACGGTGGCCCGCCAAATTAGCGAGCCCTGTTGTAGGATATATTAAGCAGGGATATATTCGTGCGGGGGATTGTTAAGTAGTGCTAACACGTTCTTCAAAAGCACGGGACGAATAGTGTCTGGCGTAGCGGTTTCAACCCACTGGCGCACTTGCGTCATTTCCATACCGGCGTAGCCGCAGGGGTTTATGCGCTGGAAAGGGGCAAGATCCATATTAATATTCAATGCCAGGCCGTGGAATGAGCAGCCTTTACGAATACGCAGCCCCAGAGAGCAGATCTTCATTTCCCCAACGTAAACCCCAGGCGCATCGGCACGCGGATGCGCATCAATACTATATTCCGCCAGCGTGTTGACGACGGTTTGTTCCAGTAGGGTAACCAGCTCACGGACGCCCAGCTTTCTGCGCTTCAGATTGAGCAGGACGTACATCACCTGCTGCCCGGGCCCATGGTACGTGACCTGGCCGCCGCGATCGCTCTGGATAACCGGGATATCGCCCGTCATTAATAAATGTTCTGCTTTTCCCGCCTGACCCTGCGTAAAGACCGGCAGGTGTTCGACCAGCCAGATCTCATCGGGGGTTGTATCATCGCGTGAGTCGGTGAAGTCATGCATAGCCTGGGAGACAGGCTCGTAAGGTTGCAGCCCGAGGTGACGGACCAGAATTTTATCCTGATACAAAACTGCGTCTCCGAAGACGAGGGACAAAAGGTATGCGGGAGTATATCACAGCGGGGAGAGGGGTTACCCGGCAAACCGGGTAACCGCAAAGGGACTACAGCACCATACGAACGATTTCGATATTGCCGAGCTCTTCGTACAGCGTCTCAACCTGCTCAATGTGTGTCGCAGTGATGGTAATAGAAACCGAGTGGTAGTTGCCCTTGCTGCTTGGTTTTACTGACGGAGAGTAGTCACCCGGCGCATGGCGCTGTACCACTTCAACCACCTGATCAACCAGCTCAGGTTTCGCCAGACCCATTACTTTGTAGGTAAATGGGGTAGGGAATTCAAGCAGTTCGTTAAGTTTGGTTTTCATGTCAGCTCCGGCGTAACGTCAAAAAATAATAACTCCCACGTCAGGTGGGAGTTATCAGGATACTTAGTATATGGGGATCAAAATCACACTTTCAAGTGTTCAATTTTTAACCAAACCAGTGGTGGAACATCAATTTAATGTAATCAATGATTTTGCCGAAGAAATTGCCTTCAGGAATTTCTTGCAGGACCACCAGCGGACGCTGATCGATCGTTTTACCATCCAGCTGGAAGTTGATGGTACCCACAACCTGGTTTTTCTGCAGCGGGGCGTGCAGTTCGGTGCTGTTCAGTACGTAGCTGGCTTTCAGATCCTTCATACGACCGCGCGGAATGGTCAGGTACAGGTCTTTATCAACGCCGAGAGAAGCACGGTCGTTGTCACCGAACCAGACGGGTTCAGACGCAAACTCTTTGCCTGCTTTCAGTGGATTCACGGTTTCGAAGAAACGGAAGCCCCAGGTCAGCAGCTTCTTGCTCTCTGTTTCGCGGCCTTTAAAGGTGCGACCCCCCATCACGGCAGAGATCAGACGCATCTGGCCTTCAGTGGCGGAGGCGACCAGGTTGTAGCCCGCTTTGTCGGTGTGACCGGTTTTGATGCCGTCAACGTTCAGACTGTTATCCCACAGCAGGCCGTTACGGTTGGTCTGACGGATACCGTTGAAGGTGAACTCTTTCTCTTTATAGATAGAGTACTCATTAGGGACATCGCGGATCAGCGCCTGACCAATCAGCGCCATATCACGTGCGGAGCTGTACTGACCGTCTGCGTCCAGGCCGTGTACGGTCTGGAAATGGCTGTTTTTCAGACCCAGCGCGTTCACGTAGCTGTTCATCAGGCCCACGAAAGCATCCTGGCTACCGGCGGCAAAATCGGCCATCGCCACGCAGGCATCGTTACCCGACTGCAGGTTGATACCGCGAATCAGCTGGGAAACAGGAACCTGCATACCCGGTTTCAGGAACATCAGAGAGGAACCTTTAAAGACCGGGTTCCCGGTCGCCCACGCATCGTTACCGATGGTGACCAGATCCGTTTCTTTGAATTTACCTGCCTTCATCGCCTGGCCGATAACGTAGCTGGTCATCATTTTGGTCAGGCTGGCCGGGTCACGGCGGGCATCGGCATTCTGTTCTGCCAGCACTTTGCCAGAGTTGTAATCGATCAGGATGTAGGATTCCGCGTCGATTTGCGGAACGCCAGGGATCATGGTCTTGATATTCAGGTCATCGGCGTGAGCTGCAGAGAGCGCAGCCGCGCAAAGGGCCGTGGTCAGCGCCATGCGCTGCACAAAACGAGCAGAAAAAGTGGTCTTCATGGTCAGAACTACGACATCCGTGATGGAATTAAAAAAAGTGCCTTACTATAGCAAATGCTATTCAGGCAGGCATCCGACTTTAAGCATGAGTTTGTGAATGTGTTTTACACAAACTGACAATTCGGATACCGCCGGTTAATTATTTCGCAACAGCGATAAATGACTGAAGCTGAGCTTCATTCTGCAGACGCTGCTGCAGGGAGGCTGCCTGCGATTTGCTGGCAAACGGCCCCATCTGAATGCGCCAGACCGCACCGTTCTGCTCAACGCGTCCTGGTACGCCAAACTGCTGGCTCAGACGCTGTTGATACTGTTTGGCCCGGGCCTGATCGCTCACTGCGCCGACCTGAACCACATAGCTGCCGCTGGCCGCTGTTGGAGCCGTCACCGCTGCACTTTGCGTGGCCGCGGGCGCCGTTACGGGAGCCGACTGGGTCGCTGGCGTAGCAACGGGAGCGGGGGCTGGGGTAGGCTCACTGCCTTCCAGCACGCCCGAGGCTAAGGTCGTCGGTGCGCCAAGAAAGCCGCTACTCTTTACCGGTGCGCCCGTTGAATCGTCGCTTTGCAGCGTGTCATTGCTGATTGGGCGTATTTCTCCCCCGGCTGAGCAGGCTCGGCCGGAGAAGAGACGCTGCCCATTCCGCCGTCAAGATTTGGGCGGTCGGGCAGGGCATAGGTCTGTTTCGCCACCGTCGTACACGCGGTACCTGGCCCGGACAGCGAACCATCCTGTGCCACGATAATCGGGTCAATACGGACTTTGGTGTTGTTTGAGGTATTCAGACGATCGGCTGACGCGCGAGACAGGGAGATCACCCGGTCATTTCCGTACGGGCCGCGGTCGTTGATACGCACGACAATCATACGGCCGTTTGCCAGGTTGGTGATGCGGGCGTAGCTCGGGATCGGCAGCGTTGGGTGTGCCGCCGTCAGCTGCATCGGGTCGAACGTCTCCCCGGAGGCCGTCAGGTTACTGCCTGGCTCGGCATCGTAAATGGCGGCAAAGCCCGCCTGACTGAAACGGGAAGGATCCTGAACAATTTTATAGCTTTTGCCGTCGCGCTCGTAATCCTGATTGGCACTGGCATTCAGCGGTTCATAAACGGGATCGGCACCGCTGATTTCAACGATTGGGCCATTACACACCGCAGGCTGCGGCGGCGCGACGGTTGCCTGTTGCTGACCATCATCACTTGTGCAGGCCGCAAGTAAACTTGCCGCAATGCAGATCCCCAGCCACTGCTTACGCATTCCGATCCCCTTATTTTTATACGCTTTTTGACAACATTTTTCTGTGGGTATGGATCGACATCACGATACCAAACCCGGCCATCAACACGATCAGTGCCGAGCCCCCGTAACTCACCAGCGGCAGCGGTACGCCTACCACCGGCAGAATACCACTCACCATACCAATATTTACGAAGACATAAACGAATAAAATCAGCATCAACCCGCCAGCCATGACGCGACCAAAGGTCGTTTGCGCGCGTGCTGCAATCCACAATCCCCGCATGATCAGCAGAACGTATAGCGCCAGGAGTATTAAGATACCCACCAGCCCCAGCTCTTCCGCCAGTACGGCAAAGATAAAGTCGGTGTGGCGTTCCGGTAAAAATTCCAGCTGCGACTGCGTACCGTGCAGCCAGCCTTTCCCGCGCAGGCCGCCGGAGCCAATCGCAATCTTGGACTGAATAATATGATAGCCCGCGCCCAGCGGATCGGTTTCCGGATCGAGCAGCATCATGACGCGCTGGCGCTGGTAATCGTGCATCAGGAAGAACCAGAGAATAGGGATGAACGCCGCTATCAGCACCACCGCGATACCAATCAGGCGCCAGCTCAGGCCCGACAGGAAGAGGACAAACAGACCGGAGAGCGCGATAAGGATTGAGGTGCCAAGGTCAGGCTGTGCCGCAACCAGCAGCGTTGGCAGGAAAATCAGCACCAGCGCGATGGCGGTATTCTTCAGAGACGGCGGACAGACGTCGCGGTTGATAAAGCGTGCCACCATCAGTGGCACGGCGATTTTGGCAATCTCCGAGGGCTGGAAGCGGACAATACCCAAATCCAGCCAGCGCTGCGCCCCTTTTGAAATGGCACCAAACGCATCGACCGCAACCAGCAAAATAATACAGAAGATGTAGAGATAGGGCGCCCAGCCTTCGTAAACGCGCGGCGGGATCTGCGCCATCACCACCATAATGATCAGGCCCATGGCGATCTGGCCGATTTTGCGCTCCATCATCCCGATGTCCTGGCCGCTGGCGCTCCAGATAACCAGCGCACTGTAAACCAGCAGAGCCAGCAGGATCAGCAGCATGGCTGGGTCGATGTGGATTTTGTCCCACAGCGATTTTTTATTTGGATTATCCGTCATGATTATTGGTCCTCCGCCGCAGCGGCGGCCGGGTTTTCAGCCGGCAGTTCGGTGTTGTTATCACCCAGCATGATGTGGTCAAGGATCTGGCGCATGATGGTCCCTACTGCAGGCCCGGCACCGCCGTTCTCCAGAATCATTGCCACCGCGACCTGCGGGTTGTCATAAGGGGCAAACGCCGTCATCAGCTTATGGTCACGCAGACGTTCGGCAATGCGGTGCGCGTTATAGGTTTCGTTGGCTTTTAGGCCAAATACCTGCGCAGTACCGGACTTCGCCGCCACTTTGTACGGCGTCCCGGCGAAATACTTGTGTGCGGTACCGTTCGGGCGGTTTGCCACGCCGTACATACCGTCTTTCGCGATTTCCCAGAAGCCGGAATGAATGTCACCCACCGGGGCTTCGTGCGGCTGGTTCCACGGCACTTTTTTGCCGTCTTCAACCGTACTCTGCAGCAGATGCGGCACTTTCACCACGCCGTCATTGATGAGGATCATCATGGCTTTGTTCATCTGAAGCGGCGTTGCCGTCCAGTAGCCCTGACCGATACCCACCGGAATGGTATCGCCCTGATACCACGGCTTTTTAAAGCGCTTCAGCTTCCATTCGCGCGTCGGCATGTTGCCGGAGCGTTCTTCCGCAAGGTCAACGCCGGTGTAGTGTCCGTAGCCGAATTTGCTCATCCACTCTGACAGGCGGTCGATCCCCATGTCATAGGCCACCTGATAGAAGAAGGTATCCGCAGACTCCTCCAGCGATTTGGTGACGTTCAGATGACCGTGGCCCCATTTTTTCCAGTCGCGATAGCGCTTATCCGAACCCGGCAGCTGCCACCAGCCCGGGTCAAACAGGCTGGTATTGCGGTTGATGACGCCAGCACTCAGTGCAGAGACCGCCACGTACGGTTTAACCGTTGATGCCGGTGGGTAAACCCCTTGCGTCGCGCGGTTCACCAGCGGCGTGTTGGGGTCATTCAGCAGACCGGAGTAGTCTTTACTGGAAATGCCGTCAACAAACAGGTTCGGGTCATAGCTTGGCATTGACACCATCGCCAGGATGCCGCCGGTTCGAGGATCTGTGACCACAACGGCTGCACGACTGCCCGCTAGCAGGGTTTCAATATACTGCTGCAGCTTAAGGTCGAGAGTCAGATAGACGTCATGCCCCGCCTGCGGCGGTACCTCTTTAAGCTGGCGAATCACGCGGCCACGGTTATTAACCTCAACCTCTTCATAGCCGGTTTGCCCGTGCAGGACATCTTCGTAGTAGCGTTCAATGCCCAGCTTACCGATATCATGCGTTGCGGCGTAGTTCGCCAGCTTGCCGTCTTTATCGAGGCGGTCGACGTCTTTGTCGTTAATCTTGGAGACGTAGCCAATCACATGCGTCAGCGCGGAGCCGTAGGGGTAGTAGCGACGCTTGTAACCTTTTACTTCCACGCCAGGGAAACGGTACTGGTTCACCGCAAAGCGGGCCACCTGGACTTCCGTCAGGTTGGTTTTAACCGGAATGGAGGTGAATCGGTGTGAGCGGGCGCGTTCTTTTTTAAAGGCGGCGATATCGTCGTCGTTAAGGTCAACAACGCTTTTCAGCGCTTCCAGCGTATCCTGAACATTATCGACTTTTTCCGGCATCATCTCGATTTGATAGATGGTGCGGTTTAACGCCAGCGGGGTGCCGTTACGATCGTAAATAATGCCGCGGCTGGGTGCGATAGGTACCAGCTTGATACGGTTTTCGTTGGAACGCGTCTGGTAATCGGTAAAGCGGACAATTTGCAGATTATAAAGGTTGGCGATCAGCACGCCGGTAAGCAGCAAAATCCCGGTGAAGGCGACCAGCGCCCGGCGCACAAACAGCGCGGACTCAGCCGTATAGTCGCGAAAAGAATTCTGTAGTTTCATCCGCTGCTTAATCTACCCTGGTCAGTCATTACTCGCGGTGATAGGGGTGGTTGGTAGTAATGCTCCACGCGCGATACAGGCTTTCTGCCACCAGTACCCGAACGAGCGGGTGGGGAAGCGTCAGCGCGGAGAGGGACCAACTTTGTTCTGCTGCCGCTTTGCAGGCAGGGGACAACCCTTCGGGGCCGCCAATCAACAGACTGACGTCACGACCGTCCTGCTTCCAGCGCTCCAGTTCGTGCGCCAGCTGCGGCGTATCCCAGGGTTTTCCTGGAATATCGAGGGTGACGATGCGGTTCTTGCTTGCGGCAGCCAGCATCAGTTCGCCCTCTTTATCGATAATACGTTTGATATCGGCATTCTTGCCGCGCTTACCGGCGGGGATTTCCACCAGTTCGAACGGCATGTCTTTTGGAAAACGACGCAGATATTCAGTAAAACCGGTTTGTACCCAGTCCGGCATTTTGGTGCCGACGGCGACCAGCTGCAACTTCACGCATTAACCCCAGAGTTTTTCCAGTTCATACAGGCGACGGCTCTCGTCCTGCATGACGTGGACAATCACATCGCCGAGATCGACAACCACCCAGTCAGCCGTCGCTTCGCCTTCAACACCCAGCGGTAACAGCCCTGCTGCACGCGATTCCTGAACCACGTGATCGGCAATCGAAACAACATGACGCGTGGACGTACCGGTGCAGATAATCATGCAGTCGGTAATACTGGATTTACCCTTCACGTCAATCGCGATGATGTCCTGACCTTTCAGGTCATCAATTTTGTCAATAACAAAATCCTGGAGTGCTTTACCCTGCAAGTTTTCCCCCTGGGGTGAATGAGATTGTAAAACTTTGAATTCGTAGCCAGGCAGTATACCTGAACTCATGCCTGTGTCGGGACAAATGTCTCCGGCCGGGCTTTTGAAGGCGGGTATCATCCCACCCTCCGCCTGAGATTGCATCGCCATTTTTGTAAAACAATTTCTGTAAAGCAATGGCTGGCGGGAAAGTCTGGCAGCGGAGAATAACAGTATGGCTTACCCTGTCAAGGCAGGATAAACAATAAGCCGCTTTTTATGCCTTCCCGCTATTCATCTGCGCTTTTCTGATACAAACCGTGCGTATGGATATAGGCCAGCACCGGTGCGGGGAGCAGATCGTCACATGCTAAACCCTGCTGTAAACGCTCGCGAATGAGGGTCGCAGAGATATCGAACCACGGCGTTTCCGCCAGATAAATCTTCCCGGCAGGCTGATTGTGGAGATCTTCAACATTGGCGGTGAGATGATCTTCCAGCCACTGCTGGTACTGTGCTTCGCGCATGGTCAGCGGATAGCCAGGACGGCGGCAGACGAGAAGATGGCTGTTCTCCAGAATGGTTTCATATTTATGCCATGTGGGGAAGTTCAGCAGGGAATCCTGACCGATGATAAAAGCCAGCGGCTGGTCTGGCCCCTGTTCTGCGCGCCACTCCTGAAGCGTCTGCGAGGTCCATGAGGGTGTGTCGCGACGCAACTCACGCTCGTCAAGCCGGAAGAGTGGCTTATCTGCGATGGCCAGGGCAAGCATCTCTTTTCGCTGCTCGCTGGTCGCCTCGGGCTGTGGACGGTGGGGCGGGACATTATTGGGCATGATGGTAACGCGCTGAAGGCCGATCAGATTCGCCAGAATTTCAACCGGCTTCAGATGCCCGTAGTGTACCGGGTCGAAGGTGCCGCCATACAGGGCCTGTAAAGAATGCATACTATCCATCAATAAAAACGTCTGCCAGCGCCTTGTGGCAGAGCAGCAGAGAAAGGCTTTCCAGCTCCGCCCAGACCGACTGGCCGTAATCTTGCTTGAGCGTAAGCTCAGCGCGCATCAGAAGCTGTACCGCCTGGCGAAGCTGTTCATGACTCAGGCGGTTGATGGCCTCGGTGGTCAAAGCCCGGCGATTTTGCCACACCCGGTGTTTATCAAACAGCGAACGCAAAGGCGTATGGGCAGACTGACGCTTGAGCGTAATCAGCAGCAGTAATTCGCGCTGCAGGGTTCGCAGCAGAATAACCGGTTCGCTGCCTTCGAGGCGCAGCTGCTGCAGAATATGCAGGGCGCGTTTACTTTTTGCGGACAGCAGCGCGTCCACCCAGTGGAACGGCGTGAAGTGCGCCGCGTCGTTAACGGCCTGCTCGACGCGCGGCAAGGTTAGCTTGCCGTCTGGCCAGAGCAGGGAGAGTCTGTCAAGCGCCTGCGCCAGGGCCAGCAGGTTACCTTCATAGCAGTAGCAGAGCAACTGATTCGCCGCGTCATCCAGCTGAAGGTTGTGCTGTTTCGCTCTCGCGGCGACCCATTTAGGCAGATGTGCCTGCTCAGGCGTCTGACAGGTGACCAGCACCGCGTGGGTCGCGAGTTGGGTAAACCAGGCCGCGTTTTCCTGCGCTTTGGTCAGCTTGTTGCCACGCACAATAAGGAGCAGATCGCTGTGTAAGAGGCTGACCAGCGTTGCGAGCTGCTCGTTTATCGCCGCGTTAGGGCCGTTCTCCGGCAGCAGGATCTGAATTGTCTGGCGCGATGCGAACAGGCTCATCGCCTGACAGCGCGAGAAGAGGGCGTTCCAGTCGGTGTTGTTATCCAACTGGACGGTGTGATGTTCATCAAAACCCTGCGTGGCGGCGGCATGCCGCACGGCATCCAGGCTTTCCTGAAGCAATAACGGATCGTTTCCAAGAAGCAGATACGCCGCGCGCAGCCCTTCATTGAGCTGCGCGCGGAGTTGTTCAGGATACAGCCTGATCATCATTTACCCAGAGAGTTAGCAGCAGGAAGCGTGCCATCAACCGGTTTATCAACAATGTCAGATCCTTGTTTGGTTGACGCTGCAATACTTGGCAGTTTACGGATCAGCTGTTCCGCCGCCTTGTCGTACATTTCGTTGATGATAATCTGCTGTTCGGCATCTTTTGCCAGCGCCGTCTGCGGGTTATCGAAGAACGAACGGTACACTTTCGTGCTGATCGGATAGATGTCTTTACCCGGGATCAGAACTGCCGCGTTGACCGTCAACACCATTTGATACTCTGCGGTACGGCCATCCTGGAAGATAGACGCGGTATCTCTCGACAGACCACTTCCTGTCACACGCAGAGACGGTACATCCTGACGCAGCGTCTGTTTCTCAACAAGCTCAACGCCGTTGAGGCGCAGCTGATTGCGAATTGCCCGGCTGAGTGGACCATTCGGATCCCCGGAATCAAAGATCATGGTTTTCATCTGAGCAGGCACCGCCGTGGTATTGCGCAGGTGCCAGCCACAGCCAGCGGTGACAAGCACCGCCAGAGATAAGAGTATTGTTGCCAGTTGTCGCACGTTTCCTCCCGCGCTTAGCCAACGACCAGATTCAGCAGTTTACCCGGTACGTAGATCACTTTACGTACGGTAACGCCCTCAAGATATTTAGCGACCAGTGGTTCCTGGCCCGCGCGCTCGCGAACCTGTTCTTCGGTTGCATCGACCGCCACGGTAATTTTACCGCGGACTTTGCCGTTCACCTGGACCACGACCAGCGTGGTGTTTTCCACCATCGCGGCTTCGTCAGCCTGCGGCCACGGCGCGTTGTCGATATCGCCTCCGCCTTTCAGCTCCTGCCACAGGGTAAAGCTAACGTGCGGCGTGAACGGGTTCAGCATGCGAACGACGGCCAGCAGTGCTTCACGCATTAAGGCACGATCCTGCTCGCCGTCCTGCGGGGCTTTCGCCAGCTTGTTCATCAGTTCCATAATAGCCGCAATTGCGGTATTGAAGGTCTGACGACGACCAATATCATCGGTCACTTTCGCAATCGTTTTATGAACATCACGACGCAGCGCCTGCTGATCTTCAGTCAGTGCGGCGGTGTTCAGCGCCGGGGCATTGCCCAGTGAGGTGTGCTCGTAAACCAGCTTCCAGACGCGTTTCAGGAAGCGGTTTGCGCCTTCTACGCCAGACTCCTGCCACTCCAGCGTCATGTCCGCCGGAGAAGCAAACATCATGAACAGACGCACGGTATCCGCACCGTAACGCTCAACCATCACCTGCGGGTCGATACCGTTGTTTTTCGACTTAGACATCTTGCTCATGCCGGTGTAGACCAGCTCATGACCTTCGGCGTCTTTGGCCTTCACAATACGGCCCTTCTCGTCGCGTTCAACGATCGCGTCAACCGGAGACACCCAGTTACGCTCGCCGTTTGCACCGACGTAATAGAAGGCATCCGCCAGCACCATGCCCTGGCACAGCAGCTGTTTTGCAGGTTCGTCAGAGTTCACCATGCCCGCATCGCGCATCAGCTTGTGGAAGAAGCGGAAGTAGAGCAGGTGCATGATGGCGTGTTCGATACCACCGATGTAGATATCTACCGGCAGCCAGTAGTTCGCCGCGTTGGAATCCAGCATGCCATCCTGATACTGCGGGCAGGTGTAGCGAGCATAGTACCAGGATGACTCCATAAAGGTGTCAAAGGTGTCGGTTTCGCGCAGCGCAGGCTGGCCGTTGACGGTGGTTTTAGCCCACTCAGGATCGGCTTTGATCGGGCTGGTGATGCCGTCCATGACGACGTCTTCCGGCAGGATCACCGGCAGCTGATCTTCTGGCGTTGGCATCACGGTGCCATCTTCCAGCGTCACCATTGGAATTGGCGCACCCCAGTAACGCTGACGGGAAACACCCCAGTCGCGCAGACGGAAGTTAACTTTACGCTCGCCCACGCCAAGGGAGGCCAGCTTGTCGGCGATGGCGTTGAAGCCCTCTTCGAAGCTCAGACCGCTGAACTCGCCGGAGTTGAACAAGGTCCCTTTTTCGGTCAGCGCGTGTTCGGACAGGTCTGGTTCAGAACCGTCAGCCGCCAGGATAACTGGCTTGATGGTCAGGCCATATTTGGTGGCAAATTCGTAGTCGCGCTGGTCGTGACCCGGAACGGCCATCACGGCGCCCGTGCCGTATTCCATCAGTACAAAGTTGGCGGCCCAGACAGGGATCGCTTCGCCCGTCAGCGGGTGAATGGCTTTAAAGCCGGTATCAACGCCTTTTTTCTCCATCGTTGCCATATCGGCTTCGGCCACTTTGGTGTTGCGGCATTCGTCGATGAAGGTAGCCAGTTCCGGATTGTTTTCTGCCGCTTTCTGCGCCAGCGGGTGACCTGCGGCCACGGCCAGGTAGGTCGCGCCCATGAAGGTGTCCGGACGGGTGGTGTAGACGGTCAGAGTCTGGTCGTAGTTCTCAACGTTGAAGGTGATTTCCACGCCTTCGGAACGGCCGATCCAGTTGCGCTGCATGGTCTTAACGGTATCTGGCCAGTGGTCCAGATTATCCAGATCGTTCAGCAGCTCATCAGCATAAGCGGTGATTTTGATAAACCACTGCGGGATCTCTTTACGCTCTACTTTGGTGTCACAGCGCCAGCAGCAGCCATCGATAACCTGTTCGTTCGCGAGAACGGTCTGGTCATTCGGGCACCAGTTAACGGCAGAGGTCTTCTTGTACACCAGGCCTTTTTTGTACAGCTCGGTGAAGAACTTCTGTTCCCAGCGGTAGTATTCCGGGGTACAGGTTGCCAGCTCGCGGCTCCAGTCATAGCCGAAGCCCAGCATTTTGAGCTGGTTTTTCATGTACGCGATGTTGTCATACGTCCACGGTGCCGGCGCCGTATTATTTTTTACCGCCGCGCCTTCCGCAGGCAGACCGAACGCATCCCAACCGATGGGTTGCAGAACGTTTTTACCCAGCATGCGCTGGTAACGCGCAATCACATCACCGATGGTGTAGTTACGCACGTGGCCCATGTGTAGTCGACCAGAAGGATAGGGAAGCATCGACAGGCAGTAATACTTCTCTTTGCTCTCGTCTTCGGTTACTTCAAAGGTGCGCTTCTCGTCCCAGTGTTGCTGGACTTTTGATTCTATCTCTTCCGGGCGGTATTGCTCTTGCATGGCAGCCAGTGGTCCTGTTTTCAATACAGCTACAAATGTAGCCAATGGATGTGGTAATTCAGATCCGCATAGCATAGCCCAAACGCCCGCGTCAAAACAGCCTTTCGCACAAATGCGCTTTGCAGGAATTTACCGGGTCTGTGCTTCACCTGACAAAGCGGCGATGAAATAAGGTCTATTATTAGAAATAGTTACTTACCCGGGAGGCAAAATGATGAACAAGGTTGCTCAATTTTACCGCGAACTGGTGGCGACACTGACGGAACGGCTGCGTAACGGCGAGCGCGATATCGATGCGCTGGTGGAGCAGGCGCGTGCCCGCGTGTCGCAAACGGGTGAGTTAACGCGAACCGAAGTGGAAGAGGTGACGCGTGCCGTGCGTCGCGATCTGGAAGAGTTCGCGCGCAGCTACCAGGAGAGCCAGGAGGAGGTCACGGACAGCGTTTTCATGCGGGTGATCAAAGAGAGCCTGTGGCAGGAGCTGGCCGATATCACGGATAAAACGCAGCTGGAGTGGCGTGAAGTCTTTCAGGATTTGAACCACCACGGTGTGTACCACAGCGGTGAGGTGGTCGGGCTGGGAAATCTGGTGTGCGAGAATTGCCACCATCATATTGCGGTGTATACGCCGGAGGTCTTGTCGCTGTGTCCGAAATGCGGCCACGATCAGTTCCAGCGTCGTCCGTTTGAGCCCTAGGTAAAAGCGCAGCTTTGCGCCCTCTCCCCGTGGGAGAGGGCCGGGGTGAGGGCATCAGGCCGCACTACGCACTATAGTAAGCCAGCCTCTCCGCCAGCAAATCCACAAACGCCTCACGGTCAATATCCACCATCACCGTGGTATTCGGCTTATTTCCCGTCAGCGAGTAGTAGTCCACCACCGTCATCCCCTGGGTGTATTTCCCCTGAGTTTCGACGCCAACCCACCTGTGGACGGTGGTAAACATCTCCGGCTTTAATAGCCAGGCAATGGTGCATGGATCGTGCAGCGGCGCGCCGTGGAATCCCCATTTCTCGGCTTTGTGATACTCCATAAAGAAGTCGAGCAGCTCAGCCACGGTTGTCGCGACCGGATTACCCACGGCACGGAAGCGCTCAATGTCGTCAGCCATAATCTGCGCGCGATGGGTCACGTCCAGCCCCGCCATCACGACGGGCAAACCGGACTGGAAGACGATCTCCGCCGCTTCCGGGTCGACAAAAATGTTGAATTCTGCGGACGGCGTCCAGTTTCCCAGACCCATGGCCCCGCCCATGATGACGATACGGGCGATTTTGCTGTGCAGTTCAGGGTGGCTGTTCAGCAGCAGCGCGACGTTGGTTTGCGGCCCGGTAGCCACCAGCGTCACGGGTTCCGCGCTCTCGCGCAGCACCTTCGCCATCAGCTCCACGGCGGTGCAGTTTTGCGGCGTGAAGCCCGGTTCAGGCAGCGCCGGACCGTCCAGACCGCTTTCACCATGCACGTTATCCGCGATAATTAATTCACGCATCAGGGGCTTGAGGGCGCCACCGGCGACGGGAATATCGGTGCGCCCGAGCAGCGTCAGCATGCGCAAAACGTTACGCAGGGTTTTATCCGGCGTCTGGTTTCCGGCGGAAGAGGTGACGGCTTTGACGTCGAGTTCTGGGGAGGCAAGTGCAAGAACGAGCGCGATCGCGTCATCATGACCCGGATCGCAATCGAAAATGATGGGTTGTGCCATAGCGTTCTCCATTCATAGCGTTATTTTGTGACAAGGTTAACGCTGCAATGTGACGCCGAATAGATAAAGAGAGCTAAAGCGTGAAGCAGTGCGCAATCCGCAGATTGCGCACCGAGAAGATTAGTGCAGGATTTTGGCGAGGAAATCTTTCGCACGTTCGGATTTCGGGTTGGCGAAGAACTCCTCTTTCGGGGAATCTTCGACAATTTTCCCTTCGTCCATAAAGATTACGCGGTTGGCCACCTTACGGGCGAAGCCCATTTCGTGGGTCACCACCATCATGGTCATCCCTTCGTGCGCCAGTTCGACCATCACGTCCAGCACTTCGTTGATCATCTCCGGATCGAGCGCCGACGTTGGCTCATCAAACAGCATGGCAACCGGATCCATACACAGCGCGCGGGCGATCGCCACACGCTGCTGTTGGCCGCCGGAAAGCTGCGCCGGGAACTTATCGGCATGCGCAGAGAGGCCAACGCGTTCCAGGAGCTTCAGGCCTTTCTCGCGCGACGCTTTTTTATCACGCTTGAGCACTTTCACCTGGGCCAGGGTCAGGTTCTCAATAATGGAGAGGTGAGGGAACAGCTCAAAATGCTGGAACACCATGCCAACGTGAGAACGAAGCTGGGCAAGATTGGTTTTCTTGTCGTTGACTTTAGTACCGTTGACGACGATCTCGCCCTGCTGGACCGGCTCCAGACCATTGACGGTTTTGATCAGCGTCGATTTACCGGAACCGGACGGTCCGCACACCACTACCACGTCGCCTTTTTTCACTTCGGTGGAGCAGTCGGTCAGCACCTGAAAGTGCCCATACCATTTAGAAACATTTTTCAGGGAAATCATTGTACCGTCCTTTTCTTCAGCCAGCTGACCAACAGCGACGCGCTTAAACTAATCACAAAATAGACCGCACCCGCAAAGAGCACCATCTCAACCTGCGTACCATCACGCTCACCGATGGTTGACGCGGTACGGAAGAAGTCTGCCAGGCTCAGCACGTAGACCAGAGAGGTATCCTGGAACAGCACGATACCCTGGGTCAGCAGGAGCGGAACCATGGCGCGAAACGCCTGCGGCAGAATAATGAGCTGCATGGACTGCCAGTGCGTCATCCCCAGCGCCAGCGCGGCGCTGGATTGCCCGCGGGAGATACTCTGAATGCCCGCACGGATAATCTCCGAGTAGTAAGCGGCCTCAAACATCGAGAACGCCACCATCGCCGAGATCAGACGGATATCGGTTTTCGGCGACAGCCCCAGTACGTTTTGCAGGAAGCCGGGCACGATCAGGTAAAACCACAGCAGCACCATTACCAGCGGGATGGAGCGGAACACGTTAACGTAGGCGGTCGCGAACCAGGCGAGCGGCTTAAAGCTCGACAGGCGCATGACGGCCAGCAGGGTGCCCCAGACGATACCGACGATGATGGCAATGACGGTGATTTTTAAGGTAATCATCAGTCCATCAAGCAGATAAGGCATGGATGGAACGATAGAACTCCAGTCAAATTCGTACATTATTTGCCCCCCATGTTGCCCGGCAGGCGAATTTTGCGTTCAACCAGGTTCATCACCAGCATGATGAAAGCGTTAATCAGAACATAAGCGAGCGTGATCGCGGTAAAGGATTCCCACGCGTGAGCGGAGTAATCCAGCAGCTTGCCCGCCTGTGCAGCCATATCGACCAGGCCGATGGTTGAGGCGATGGCCGAGTTTTTCACCAGGTTCATCATCTCGGAGGTCATCGGTGGAACGATGACGCGGTAGGCGTTAGGCAGCAGCACGTAGCGGTAGGTTTGTGGCAGGGTTAATCCCATCGCCAGACCCGCATTTTTTTGTCCACGGGGTAATGACTGAATGGCGGCACGCACCTGCTCGCAAACGCGCGCAGCGGTAAACAGCCCCAGACACATCATGGAGGAGACAAAGAACTGCACATTCGGATCCAGTTCCGACTTGAACCACATGCCAATATTTTCCGGCAGCAGTTCCGGGATAACCAGATACCAGGTAAAGAATTGCACGATCAGCGGAACGTTACGGAACAGTTCCACATAGAGGGTGCCAAGCGTTGAAAGAAAACGGTTAGGGACGGTGCGCAGAATACCGAACAGAGAACCGACAAGAAACGCGATGATCCACGCCGTTATCGATAATGCCACGGTGACCTGAAAGCCGCTCCACAGCCAGCCAAGATAGGTGGTGTTGCCGAACGGGGCTTGTTGCAGAAATATGCCCCAGTTCCAGTCGATTGACATAATAAACTCCAGAAAAAAAAGGGTAGCAGCGCTACCCTCGAAGATTGGTGAGAAGCTCATTTTTCGCGCTGAGTGGGGAACGACCACTCAACGTATAGTCTGTCCATGCTTCCCGACAATCGAGAGGGCAGGAGATCCCGCCCCTGTTGTTCTAATTAGTTAAGAGCCTTGTCATTTGGAGATTTGAACAGCGCTTTCATGTCGTCAGACAGTTCAAAATTCATGTTCAGGTTTTTAGGTGGAATCGGGTTTTTGAACCATTTGTCGAACCATTTTTCCGCTTCGCCGGAGGTCTGCACCTGAGCGATGGTGTCATCGATCAGCTTTTTGAACTGCGGATCGTCTTTACGCAGCATACAGCCGTAGGCTTCTTTCGACTGCGCGGTGCCGACGATATCCCAGTTGTCAGGTTTCTTCGCTTTCGCACGCTCGCCCGCCAGCAGGGCATCATCCATCATAAACGCGACGGCACGACCGCTTTCCAGGGTACGGAAGGAGTCGCCATGGTCTTTCGCGCTGATGATGCGCATATCCATTTTCTTCTCGTCGTTCAGCTTGTGCAGCAGCACTTCAGACGTGGTACCGGAGGTGACAACGACCGCTTTGCCTTTCAGGTCAGCGAAGTCTTTAATCTCACCGCCTTTCTTCGTCAGCAGGCGGGTGCCTACAACAAAGATGGTGTCAGAGAAGGCAGCCTGCTTCTGACGCTCGAGGTTGTTGGTGGTGGAGCCACACTCGAAATCAAAGGTGCCGTTTTGCAGCAGTGGAATACGGTTCTGTGAAGTGATTGGGATCAGCTTCACCTGCAGGTCAGGTTTGTTCAGCTTTTTCTTCACGGCTTCAACGATAGCGTTGGAGTAATCCTGTGAATAGCCCACGACTTTTTGCGTGTTGTCGTAGTAAGAGAACGGGACAGAAGATTCACGGTGGCCGACCACGATGACGCCGTTTTTGGCAATCTTGTCGAGAGTGCTGCCTGCTGCTGGCGCATCTTCAGCGTGAACCACGCCTGCAGACATCCCCATAACCAGCATTGCTGTGGCCAGTTTACGTAATTGCATACCCAACTCCTTTCTTATCAGCGCCAGAGACGCATTGATACCCATTGTGATGTTGTTATATCTCGCGCAATGCGAGTGCAGTGTTATGCAAGCTTGTTAACATTTAGTCTGGCTTAATGTAAAGATTTTGCTGCGTTATTGTTTATTTTTGCGAAGCGCGCCGCACCATTCAGAGGCAAATATCTCCCGTTGCACCGTTTCGGTGCTACCGATGATCTACGCTGGTGCGACAAAGTTGCACGTTAAGCCAAACTGCGTTTACCTGAATAAACAAAGCAATAGGCGTGCCAGAATTGGAGTCTGGAAGGAATTGTCAGGTGGCGGCTGCGCCTTACCCGACCTACGGGAACGGAAATGTTGAAGGTAGGCCGGGTAAGGCGCAGCCGCCACCCGGCAACAGAAGGGAAGGTTATTTACGACGCTGGCGCAGGCTCATCAGCACCGCGCCAAAGCCGAACAGCGCGGTCAGGATCCACAGCGGCCAGTTGCCGGTACGGGCGTATGGCGTCAGCCCCGTGGTCGGGGTGACGTGAGTGGTCAGTACCTCACGGGTGAACTGTGGGATCATGGCCTGGATTTCACCCTGCGGACCAATCACGGCTGTGATACCGTTGTTGGTGCTGCGCAGTAACGGACGCGCCAGCTCCAGGGAGCGCATGCGTGCCATCTGGAAGTGCTGCCACGGGCCGATTGACTTACCAAACCAGGCATCGTTAGAGATGGTCAGCAGATAGTCCGTATCCGGGCGGAAGTTATCGCGCACCTGCTCGCCGAGGATGATTTCGTAGCAGATGGCCGCCGTCAGGGCAACGCCGTGCGCGTGCAGCTGAGGCTGAACGTACGGTCCGCGGCTGAAGGAGGACATCGGCAGATCGAAGAAGGGGGCCAGCGGGCGCAGAATCGACTCCAGCGGCACAAATTCACCAAACGGCACCAGGTGGTTCTTGTTGTACCGGTCAGTGGAGTGGTAGCTGTATTCGCTGTCTTTGCCGAGCGTAATGATGGTGTTGTAAGTGTCGTAGCGGTTCTGCTGATTCAGACGCGCATCGACAATCCCGGTGATCAGCGTGCTGCCACGCGAGAGCAGCAGGTCGTTCATCATGTTGAGGAACGGCTGCTGGTTGATCTCCAGATCGGGAATGGCAGACTCCGGCCAGATAATCAGCTGCGATTTACCCATCACCTCTTCGGTGGCGTTGGCGTAGATCTTCAGCGTATTCAACAGCTCTTTCTCGTCCCACTTCATGGACTGCGGGATGTTCCCCTGAACCATGGAAACCTGCATAGCGCGCGCGGGCTCAGGCGTGAACCACTGGATATAGCGCAGCGGGAAGGGAAGAGCGAACAGCACCAGCGCCACAACCAGCGGCTTCCAGCCGCGCGTGACCAGCGCCAGGACCAACAGGCCGCTGACCACCATGAGCAGGAAGTTAATGGCCTCAACGCCCATGACCGGCGCCAGGCCTTTGAGCGGGCCGTCAATCTGACTGTAGCCGAACTGCAGCCACGGGAAGCCGGTCAGCACCCAGCCGCGCAGGAATTCCGTGATTTGCCAGACCACCGGTGCGGCAATGGCGACGCGCAGCCAGCTGGTTTTGGGCCACAGGCGAGAAAGGATGCCGGCGAACAGGCCGGTATAAAGCGAGAGATAGGCGGCGAGCAGTACCACCAGGAAGACGTTAACCGGGCCCGGCATACCGCCAAACTGGGCGATGCTGACGTAGACCCAGTTAATACCTGAGCCAAACAGCCCCAGTCCCCAGAAGTAGCCGATAGCAGCAGCCTGTACCGGACGACGATTCAGGGTCAGACCCTGAAGCCCCATTAGGGAGAGAATGGCCGCAGGCCAGATGTCGTAAGGAGAAAAAGCCAGCGTACCGCTGGCTCCGAGTAACAGCGCCAGCAGCAAACGGACGCGCTGGCGTTCAAGCAATGGGGCAAATGCCATTTACATTAATCTTCCAGTTTTGGCACCGGTGAGTCGTCCGGCGTTCTGACATGAACCTGTATAATACGTCGGCTGTCGGCCATGGCTACTTTGAACTGGTAACCGTCGATGTCAACGGTCTCACCGCGCGCCGGGAGATGGCCAAAGGCCTGCATCACCAGACCGCCAATGGTATCGACCTCTTCGTCGCTGAAGTGGGTCCCGAAGGCGTCGTTGAAGTCCTCGATGGAGGCCAGCGCGCGCACGGTCCAGGTGTGGCGGCTGAGCTGACGGAAGTCGATATCCTCTTCTTCGTCATACTCATCTTCGATTTCGCCCACGATCAGCTCAAGGATATCCTCGATCGTGACCAGACCGGAGACGCCACCAAATTCATCAATAACAATCGCCATGTGGTAACGCTGAGAGCGAAACTCTTTCAGCATCCGATCCACACGTTTACTTTCCGGCACAACCACGGCCTGGCGTAACACTTTTTCCATGCTGAAGGCTTCGGCATCGCTGCGCATAAACGGCAGCAGATCTTTCGCCATCAAAATCCCTTCGATGTGATCTTTGTCTTCGCTGATGACCGGGAAACGCGAGTGGGCGGATTCGATGATCACATCGAGGCACTCGTCCAGGGTCTGGTTACGTTTCAGGGTGATCATCTGCGAGCGGGGGATCATGATATCGCGAACGCGCTGGTCGGCGATGTCCATAACCCCTTCGAGCATTTCGCGCGTATCTTCGTCGATAAGGTCGTTCTGCCCGGAATCACGAATCAGCTCCAGCAGTTCATCACGGTTTTTGGGTTCGCCGTGGAAAAGCTGGTTCAGAATGAGGGAGAAAAATCCCTTTTTACTGGTTGTCGTGTCGCTACTGTGTGAATTGTCGTCGCTCATGGCGTTTGTTAAGGGTTCTCTTGTTAGTTCAACGTTTACCGCCACGCGATGTCCTTTCGTGGCGGCAGGGGAGTCAGTCAGGTGACGGACTATTCTTTCTCGGCAATGTACGGATCCTCATAGCCCAGAGCAAGCATTATCTCTGTCTCGAGGGACTCCATCTCTTCCGCTTCGTCGTCTTCGATATGATCGTAGCCGAGCAGATGCAGGCTGCCGTGTACCACCATGTGCGCCCAGTGGGCTTCAAGGGGTTTCTGCTGCTCTTTGGCTTCCTGTTCAACCACCTGACGGCAGATGATCAGATCGCCCAACAGCGGCATCTCGATGCCCGGTGGGGCTTCGAACGGGAAAGAGAGCACGTTGGTCGGCTTATCTTTCCCGCGATAGGTCAGGTTAAGCTCATGGCTTTCTGCTTCATCCACCAGGCGAATCGTGACTTCTGATTCTTCCTGAAACTGCGGGATAACGGCATCCAGCCATTTCTGAAACTGTGCCTCATCTGGCATGCCGGAATTGTCTTCACAGGCCAGCTGTAAATCGAGGATCACCTGACTCATTTCTGTTCTTGCTCCTGCGCTTCGCGCTTACGTTCTGCGGCCAGTTCGGCCTTACGCTTCTGATCCGCCTCTTCCCAGGCTTCATAAGCGTTAACGATACGCGCGACCACCGGGTGGCGTACCACGTCTTCACTGTGGAAGAAGTTAAAGCTGATTTCATCGACCTCGGCCAGCACTTCGATGGCGTGGCGCAGGCCCGATTTGGTGCTGCGCGGCAGATCGATCTGCGTGACGTCGCCGGTAATCACCGCTTTCGAGTTAAAGCCAATACGCGTCAGGAACATTTTCATCTGTTCGATGGTGGTGTTCTGGCTCTCATCGAGAATGATGAACGCATCGTTCAGCGTGCGGCCGCGCATGTAGGCGAGCGGGGCCACTTCGATCACGTTACGCTCAATGAGCTTCTCGACCTTCTCAAAGCCCAGCATTTCGAACAGCGCATCGTATAAAGGACGCAGATACGGATCGACCTTCTGGCTTAGATCGCCTGGCAGGAAGCCCAGTTTTTCACCGGCTTCAACGGCAGGGCGGGTCAACAGGATACGTCGGATCTCCTGACGCTCCAGCGCATCGACCGCAGCGGCAACGGCAAGATAGGTTTTACCCGTACCCGCCGGCCCCACGCCGAAGGTGATGTCGTGGTCGAGAATATTGGCGATGTACTGCGCCTGGTTTGGCGTACGCGGCTTGATGACGCCACGCTTGGTCTTAATGTTGATCGCCTTGCCATAGTCCGGCACGCTCTCCGCGCTCTGCTCAAGCACGCGCGCCTCTTTAATGGCGAGGTGAATCTGCTCCGGTTCGATATCCTGAATTTCGCCGCGCATGGGGGAGGTGTCGACATACAGGCTACGCAGAATGTCCGCAGCGGCGTTGACGCAGATAGGGCGTCCGGTGAGTTTGAAATGATTATCGCGACGATTGATTTCGATACCCAGACGTCGCTCCAGTTGTTTGATGTTGTCATCAAACGGCCCGCACAGGCTCAGCAGGCGAGCGTTGTCTGCTGGCTCAAGGCTAATTTCACGCGTATCTATGTTCAAACTGTTCCTCTTTGATTGATTAACTGACCCGCTGCCACACGGCGCAATAAAACGGTCATTACCGAAATTATTCACGCCACAGAATAAAGGCGCAAGC
Source organism: Enterobacter sp. BNK-13 (assembly GCF_048685015.1). NCBI lineage: Bacteria > Pseudomonadati > Pseudomonadota > Gammaproteobacteria > Enterobacterales > Enterobacteriaceae > Enterobacter > Enterobacter sp. BNK-13. Next base: position 891,500 of record NZ_JBLQTP010000001.1, read on the forward strand.
GTTGCGGAAGATATTGGGGGCGATGAGAGGAAATACAAGGCCTGCCAAAAGAGGCAGGCCTGAAGGATTAGGGCTGGTAAATCCCAACGCCAGAATCGTTTTCTTTGCGGGTACGCGAGATCACGGATTGCGGTGACTCTGCGATACGCAGGCCCATTTCGTCTTCGGTGCGGACGACCTTCGCGCGCAGCGAGTTGGTCAGCACTTCGACAATCTCGACGTCCACAAACTTACCGATCATATCCGGGGTGCCTTCAAAGTTCACCACGCGGTTATTTTCCGTACGGCCAGAGAGCTCCATAATGCTCTTGCGGGAAGTGCCTTCCACCAGAATGCGCTGAACGGTGCCGAGCATGCGGCGACTCCAGGCGTTGGCCTGCTGGTTGATACGCTCCTGCAGAATATACAGACGCTGCTTTTTCTCTTCTTCCGGCACATCGTCAACCATATCGGCCGCCGGTGTTCCAGGACGCGCGGAGAAGATGAAGCTGTAGCTGACGTCAAAGTTCACTTCGCCGATGAGCTTCATGGTGCGCTCGAAGTCATCAGCGGTTTCGCCAGGGAAGCCGACGATAAAGTCAGAGCTAATCTGGATATCCGGACGCGCTTCACGCAGCTTGCGGATGGTGGATTTATACTCCAGCACCGTATGCGGGCGGCCCATCAGGTTCAGCACGCGGTCCGAGCCGCACTGGATCGGCAGGTGCAGGAAGCTCACCAGCTCTGGCGTATCGCGATAGACGTCAATAATGTCGTCGGTAAATTCCATCGGATGGCTGGTGGTAAAGCGAATGCGGTCGATGCCGTCAATCGCGGCCACCAGACGCAGCAGCTCGGCAAAGCTGCCGGTCGTGCCGTCGTAGTTCTCACCGCGCCAGGCGTTAACGTTCTGGCCCAGCAGGTTCACTTCGCGCACACCCTGCGCGGCAAGCTGCGCGATTTCAAACAGAATGTCATCTGCCGGGCGGCTGACCTCTTCACCACGAGTGTACGGCACCACGCAGTACGTGCAGTATTTGTTGCAGCCTTCCATGATGGAGACGAAGGCGGTCGGGCCATCGGCACGTGGCTCAGGCAGACGGTCAAATTTTTCGATTTCCGGGAAGCTGACGTCCACGACCGGGCTACGGTTACCGCGAACCTGATTGATCATCTCAGGCAGACGGTGCAGGGTCTGAGGGCCAAAGACAATGTCCACATACGGGGCTCTCTGGCGGATCAGCTTGCCTTCCTGCGACGCGACGCAGCCGCCCACGCCGATGATCAGGTCCGGATTTTTTCGTTTAAGAAGTTTCCAGCGGCCTAACACATGAAAGACTTTTTCCTGCGCTTTTTCACGAATTGAACAGGTGTTCAGCAGCAGCACATCGGCTTCTTTCGCATTTTCAGTCAGCTGGTATCCGTGGGTGGTATCCAGCAGATCGGCCATCTTGGATGAATCGTATTCGTTCATCTGACAGCCCCAGGTTTTTATATGGAGTTTTTTAGTCATCGACTTGCTCAGCTCAGGATTGCAAGCCGCGTATTGTAATGCTTTGGTGGGGTTGTGACCAGTATGAAGGTTGTGTGTCTCAGGACCGCAAAAATCCGGTAAACTTAAGGGATTCTCCAATAAGGAAAATTGACCATGACACTCCAACACACCGAAGTTGCCGTTGTCGGCGGCGGTATGGTCGGCGGCGCGCTGGCGCTGGGGCTGGCGCAGCAGGGATTTGAGGTAACGGTAATCGAACAGGCGGCTCCGCCAGCCTACGATCCCGCCAGTAAACCGGATGTGCGCATTTCCGCTATCAGCGCGTCGTCCGTCGATCTGCTGCGCGGGCTGGGCGTCTGGGAGACGGTGCTGGCGATGCGCGCTCATCCTTACAGCCGTCTTGAAACCTGGGAATGGGAAAATGCCCACGTCGCGTTTGATGCAGCTGAGCTGAAGCTGCCGCGCCTGGGCTATATGGTGGAAAACAATGTGCTCCAGCTGGCGCTCTGGCAGGCGCTGGAGGCGCACCCGAAGGTGACGCTGCGCGTTCCTGCGTCGCTTAAGGCGCTGCATCCTCACGAGAGCGGCTATCTACTGACGCTCGACAGCGGCGATGAGCTGTCCGTGAAGCTGGTCATCGGGGCGGATGGCGCTAACTCGCAGGTCAGACAGATGGCGGGGATCGGGGTTCATGCCTGGCAGTATGAACAGTCCTGTATGCTGATTACCGCCAGGTGCGAGAATGCGCCGGGTGAAAGCACCTGGCAGCACTTTACGCCGAACGGCCCGCACGCCTTTTTACCGCTCTTCGATAACTGGGCGTCGCTGGTGTGGTACGACAAACCGGCGCGCATTCGCCAGCTGCAGGGAATGAACATGGAACAGCTGCAGCGCGAAATTCTGCTGCACTTCCCGAGCCGTCTGGGACACGTCACGCCGGTCGCCGCCGGGGCGTTCCCGCTTACGCGCCGTCATGCGTTGCAGTATGCCCGCGAAGGCTTAGCGCTGGTGGGGGATGCGGCACACACCATTCATCCGCTGGCCGGGCAGGGCGTGAACCTGGGGTATCGTGACGTCGATGCCTTACTGGATGTGCTGGGCAGCGCCCGCGGACACGCGGAAAACTGGGCCAGTCATCAGGTGCTGAAGCGTTATCAGACGCGGCGTATGGCAGATAACTTCCTCATGCAGTCGGGAATGGATCTGTTCTATGCCGGGTTTAGCAATGACGTAGCCCCGGTGCGTATTCTGCGTAACATAGGCCTGATGGCAGCGGAACGCGCCGGTGGCCTGAAGCGTCAGGCCCTGAAGTACGCCCTCGGACTTTAATCTTTGCTCCGACTTTTCCCTCGCCCCTTTGGGGAGAGGGTTAGGGTGAGGGGGGATCAGGCCGCACAATTTTGTACAAAAACAAAAAAGCCCGCAGAGCGGGCTTTTTTGTTACTAAGTGGCTGGGGTGCAGGGATTCGAACCCCGGAATGCTGGTATCAGAAACCAGAGCCTTACCGCTTGGCGACACCCCAATTGCGTTAAACAAGCTGCTTAACGACTTTTTTAAATTGGCTGGGGTACGAGGATTCGAACCTCGGAATGCCGGAATCAGAATCCGGTGCCTTACCGCTTGGCGATACCCCAACAATTTTTTTTCATTACCGAACAACATCGATAATCTAAATTTGGTGGCTACGACGGGATTCGAACCTGTGACCCCATCATTATGAGTGATGTGCTCTAACCAACTGAGCTACGTAGCCAGTACTGCAATCTTCGATGGCTGGGGTACCTGGATTCGAACCAGGGAATGCCGGTATCAAAAACCGGTGCCTTACCGCTTGGCGATACCCCAATACCGCGGAGAACCGCAAAATCGAAGAAATATGGCTGGGGTACCTGGATTCGAACCAGGGAATGCCGGTATCAAAAACCGGTGCCTTACCGCTTGGCGATACCCCATCCGTGCAACGCTTACCCGGGAATGGTGCGGGAGGCGAGACTTGAACTCGCACACCTTGCGGCGCCAGAACCTAAATCTGGTGCGTCTACCAATTTCGCCACTCCCGCAAAAAAGATGGTGGCTACGACGGGATTCGAACCTGTGACCCCATCATTATGAGTGATGTGCTCTAACCAACTGAGCTACGTAGCCATCTTTTTTCGCGTTACCTTATCGGCGTTGCGGGGCGCATTATGCGTATAGACCCTTGCAGCGTCAACACCTTTTTCAACGAAAATAGCCGGAATGTGACTGTTTGGTTAGGTTGCGAACAGCGTGACCGAATATTCGGCAATTATTGGTTATTAATCGGTTTTAGCTGTGCAAAAGCGGGGCAAAAAAAATCAGGCCCCGCAGGGCCTGATGATGAAATGCACGATTATTTGTAGGCTGACTGGTGAACGCCTACCGCACGTCCTGACGGATCGTTCATGGATTTGAACGATTCATCCCATTCGATCGCTTTGGCAGACGAGCAGGCGACGGACGGGCCACCCGGTACGCACTCCGCAGCGCTCGGTACCGGGAACAATTCTTCAAAGATTTCACGGTAGAGATACGCTTCTTTCGATCCCGGCGTGTTGTACGGGAAGCGGAAGCTTGCGGTTTCCAGCTGTTGGTCAGAAACCTGTTTCGCCGCCACCTCTTTCAGGGTGTCGATCCAGCTGTAGCCTACGCCATCGGAGAACTGCTCTTTCTGACGCCATGCCACGCTCGCTGGCAGGTAGGATTCAAAACATTCACGCAGGATATGTTTTTCCATTTTTCCGTTGCCGCACATCTTGTCCTGCGGGTTGATGCGCATCGCCACGTCGAGGAATTTCTTATCCAGGAACGGCACGCGCGCTTCGACACCCCATGCCGACATCGCTTTGTTGGCACGCGCGCAGTCAAACATATGCAGCGCCTGGAGTTTACGCACGGTCTCTTCGTGCAGCTCTTTGGCGTTTGGCGCTTTATGGAAGTACAGGTAGCCACCAAACACTTCGTCAGAACCTTCACCGGAGAGCACCATTTTGATGCCCATCGCCTTGATCTTACGCGACATCAGGTACATCGGCGTTGAAGCGCGGATGGTGGTCACGTCATAGGTTTCGATGTGGTAGATCACATCGCGGATCGCATCCAGGCCTTCCTGCACGGTGAAGTGAATTTCATGGTGCACGGTGCCGAGGTGGTTTGCGACTTCCTGCGCGGCTTTCAGATCCGGCGCGCCTTCCAGGCCCACGGCAAAGGAGTGCAGCTGTGGCCACCAGGCTTCTGAGCGCTCCTGATCTTCCACGCGACGAGCCGCAAATTTCTTGGTGATTGCGGAGATCACGGAGGAGTCCAGACCGCCAGAGAGCAGCACGCCGTAAGGTACGTCTGACATCAGGTGGCTTTTCACGGAATCTTCCAGCGCCTGACGCAGCTCGGCTTTGTCCGTGACGTTGTCTTTTACCGCGTCGTAATCGAACCAGTCACGCTGGTAGTATGGACGGATCTCGCCGTCTTTGCTCCACAGGTAGCTGCCCGCCGGGAACTCTTTGATGGTGCGGCAGACCGGCACCAGGGCTTTCATTTCAGAGGCAACGTAGAAGTTGCCGTGTTCATCGTGGCCCATGTACAGCGGGATAATACCGATGTGGTCACGGCCAATCAGGTAAGCGTCTTTTTCGCTGTCGTACAGGGCAAAGGCAAACATACCCTGCAGGTCGTCCAGGAACTCAGGACCTTTCTCCTGATACAGCGCCAGGATCACTTCACAGTCGGACCCGGTCTGGAACGCGTAGCGGTCGCCGTACTCGGCGCGCAGCGCCTGATGGTTGTAGATCTCACCGTTGACAGCCAGCGCGTGCGTTTTTTTCTCGTTATACAGCGGCTGTGCACCGGCGTTGACGTCAACAATAGACAGACGTTCGTGAGCCAGAATCGCTTTGTCACTGGCGTAAACGCCTGACCAGTCCGGTCCGCGATGGCGCATCAGGCGGGACAGTTCGAGTGCCTTTTTACGCAGTTCGCCTGCGTCAGTTTTAATATCCAGTACGCCAAAAATTGAACACATAACCTTCTCCGTTAACCCTGTTGCTTTGTAATGTTGCTTGCTTATGAAAATGCCGCAAAGGGGCAGGGCGCGCAAGCGTTTTACGGGTGAAAACGGAAATAGTGCAATGGTGGTTGCGGATCGGTGAAAAATGCTTATGTCATGAGTGCTTTTATTGATGATTATGCAATGAAAACGCTTTTTCTTTAGATGTGACCATGTTTTGCAGGCGAGAAAATAAAAAACCACGCCCTGAGGCGTGGTTCGGTATCAGATGATGTCAATCTCATCGACGGAGGGGTAAATCCAGCTTGGACGGAATGGCATTGAGTCAATGTCATCAAGCTGAGAGACGCCTGACAGGACCAGAATCGTCTCCAGGCCAGCCTGGAAACCGGCAAGAATATCGGTGCGCAGGTTGTCGCCGACAATCACGGTCTCTTCTGAGTGGGCCTGCATCTTGTTGAGTGCGGCACGGATGATCCACGGGCTGGGCTTGCCGACGTAGAACGGCTTGCGCCCGGAGATCTTCTCGATACCGGCACACAGCGCACCGCAGGCCGGATAAAAACCACGACCGTGGGTATCCGGGTTGGTCGCAATAAAGCGCGCGCCGTTAGCCACAAAGAAGGATGCCTTATGCATCATCTCCCAGTTGTAGGAGCGCGTTTCACCCACAATCACAAAGTCCGGGTTGACGTCGGTGATGGTAAAGCCCGCTTTGTATAGTTCATGGATCAGCGCACCTTCACCCACCACGTAGGCTTTTTTCCCTTCCTGACGCTTCAGAAAATCCGCCGTGGCCATCGCCGAGGTATAAAACACGCTGTCCGGGACGTCGACCCCTGCCGTGGCAAAGCGGTTTGCCAGATCCTGACCGGTCTGAGAAGGGTAGTTCGTGAGAAGAACCAGAGGCATTCCTTTGTCGATGATGCGGTGAAGAAACTCCGCAGCACCCGGCACGGCAACGTTGTCGTGCATCAGCACGCCGTCGATATCACAAATTACATTCTTAATGGTCATGGACAGTCCGACATTAAAAAAAGAAGGCGTTACTATAAGGTCCGATCAACTTTCCAGCAAATGCTGGAGCAGAATTCCGTTGAGCATGGCGCGTTTGACCAGCGCGAACGCGCCAATCGCCGAACGATGGTCAAGCTTTGAACGAACCACCGGAAGATTCTGGCGGAATGCTTTCAGCGCCTGGGTGTTAATACAGCCTTCAATCGCGGGGAGCAGCACCTTTTCCGCTTCCACAATTTCACCGGCGATCACCACTTTTTGTGGGTTAAACAGGTTAATGGCGATGGCGATGGTTTTCCCCAGATGGCGCCCCACCTGCTCGATCACTTCACAGGCCAGCGCGTCGCCTTTATTAGCGGCTTTGCAGATGGTGCCTATCTTGCAGTCGTCCAGCGTGACGCGGCTTTGATAACCCTGTTCAAGCAGATGGCGAACGCGCTGCTCGATGGCCGTGTTGGCGGCGATGGTTTCAAGGCAGCCAAAGTTGCCGCAGTGGCACCGTTCCCCGAGGGGCTCAACCTGAATGTGGCCGATCTCACCGACGTTACCGTTGCGACCAATAAAGATTCGGCCATTAGAGATAATGCCTGCGCCCGTACCGCGGTGGACACGCACCAGAATAGAGTCTTCGCAGTCCTGGCTCGCACCAAAGTAGTGCTCTGCCAGCGCCAGAGAGCGGATGTCATGGCCCACAAAGCAGGTCACTTTGAAGCGCTTTTCCAGCGCGTCGACCAGCCCCCAGTTTTCAACCTGAATGTGCGGCATATAGCGGATCACGCCGCTTTCCGGGTCGACCAGACCGGGCAGTATCACCGAGATGGCGATGAGTTCGCGGATCTTACGCTGACAGCTTTCAATAAACTGCGCGATAGTATTCAGCAGCGCATGCTCCAGCGTCTCCTGGGTGCGTTCCGGAAGGGGATAATGCTCTTCCGCAATGGCTTTGCTGCTCAGATCGTACAGCGTGAGCGTGGTGTCATGACGGCCGAGCCGGACACCAATCGCCTGGAAATTGCGGGTTTCGGTAATAATAGAGATGGCGCGGCGGCCCCCGGTGGAGGCCTGCTGATCGACTTCTTTGATCAGACCGCGCTCAATGAGCTGGCGGGTAATTTTTGTCACGCTGGCGGGAGCAAGCTGGCTTTGTTCGGCTATCTGAATCCGCGAGATGGGTCCGTGTTGGTCAATCAGGCGATACACCGCCGCACTGTTAAGTTGTTTAACGAGATCGACATTACCGATTTGAGCTTGTCCGCCAGGTGTCATACTTTTACTTACTCAGTGACGACCTCGTTACCATTAACGATGGTCTTAATAATTTTATAATCGTGTGTGAATGCCGTCAGGTTTGCAACCATACCTGGTGCAATTCCGCCGAGCTGTTTATCCACGCCGATTGCGCGCGCCGGATAAAGGGTTGCCATGCGCAGGACTTCCTCAAGCGCAATCCCGCAGTGCTCAACCAGGTTACGTACCCCTTCAATCATGGTCAAAGAGGAACCGCTCAGCGTACCGTTTTCATCCACACACAGTCCATTGCGGTAGTATATTGTTTTACCGGCAAAAATGAACTGCTCAATATTTGCACCTGCCGGCGCGGTAGCGTCCGTCACCAGGCAAAGCTTGTCACCTTTCAGCCGCTTGGCATTGCGAATGTTGGTGTAATCGACGTGTAAGCCGTCAGCAATAATGCCGCAGTAGACGTCTGGCTCATCCAGAATCGCCCCGACCAGACCCGGTTCACGCCCCGTGATATACGGCATGGCGTTATACAGGTGCGTCGCGAAGGTAATGCCCGCGCGGAAACCGGCTTTCGCTTCTTTCAGCGTGGCGTTTGAGTGGCCTGCTGAAACCACAATTCCGGCGGCGGCCAGCTTGCTGATGACGTCCGTGCCGGTCATTTCCGGTGCCAGCGTCACTTTGGTGATCACATCGGCGTTGGCACACATATAGTCAACCAGCTCCGCATCGGGCTTACGCACGTAATCCGGGTTATGCGTTCCTTTCTTGACCATGTTCAGCCATGGCCCTTCAAGGTGCAGACCGAGCGCCTGATTTGGGTGTTTGGCCAGATATTCGCGCATCACGCGGATACCCTGCTTCATCAGGTCATCACTGCTGGTGATGAGCGTCGGCAGATAGCTGGTGCAGCCCGATTTCTCGTTGGCTTTCTGCATGATCTCCAGCGTTTCTACCGTTACCGCATCGGCGGTATCATTGAATTGCACACCGCCGCAGCCGTTGAGCTGTACGTCGATGAAACCGGGGGAGATTACTGCTCCATTGAGTGAGCGCTGTTCAATCTCCGGCGGCAGTTCTGCCAGCGGGCAAACACGTTCAATCAGGCCATTCGCGATAACAATCGCGTGGTCATCCAGAATTTCATGGCCGGTATAAATCCGACCGTGGGTTAAAGCGTACATAACGACCCCCGGTTAAAAAAAGCGGCCGCCTCTTGAGAAAGAGGCGGTTATTCAATTACAGACCTTTGATGTTCTCGGCTTCTAACTCGTTGAAGTATTTCAGCGTTTTAACCTTCAGCTCCATCGTGGACGGCTCGTCGCAGACGATGACTGATTTAGGATGCAGCTGCAGACAGCTGATGGTCCACATATGGTTAACGTTGCCTTCAACAGCAGCCTGGAGCGCCTGCGCTTTCACGCCGCCCAGCACCAGAATCATCACTTCTTCGGCATCCAGCAGGGTGCCTACGCCTACGGTCAGGGCGTATTTTGGAACCTGGTTAACGTCACCGTCAAAGAAGCGGGAGTTTGCCACGCGCGTGTCATGGGTCAGCGTTTTAATACGGGTACGAGAAGCCAGAGAGGACGCCGGTTCGTTAAACGCGATATGACCATCATTACCTACGCCACCCATGAACAGGTGGATTTTACCGTAGGAACGGATTTTTTCTTCATACTGACGGCATTCTGCGTCAATATCCGGCGCGTTTCCATTCAGCAGGTTAATATTTTCAGCAGGGATATCAACGTGATCAAAGAAATTGCGGTGCATAAAGCTATGGTAGCTTTCCGGATGGTCTTTCGGTAAGCCAACGTATTCATCCATATTGAAGGTCACAACATGTTTGAAGCTAACCTGGCCTGCTTTATGCATCTCAACCAGCGCCTTGTAGGCGGTCAGCGGCGTGCCGCCGGTCGGAAGGCCAAGAACGAAAGGACGATCGGCGGTCGGCTTGAACGCGTTAATGCGGTTTACGATATGGCGAGCGGCCCATTTACCGACTTGTTCAGCAGTTGCCAGGGGAATCAGTCTCATTGTTCACCTCAAAGTTTAAGTAGAAGAGTGGGCGGATGGCTTCGGAACCTGATACTAAAGCGTAACCTGGAAACTTTCAGGCCGGATCAATCCGCCTTGATTTTTTGAATGATAAAATAAGTTTTCGCTGTTAGCCAGTGTAAGGGAGGGCTGAATACGATATTTGGTGACAAAAATCACAAAAAATAGGTGTTTAATTTGCGATACGAATTAATTTTTCACACACTCAGACTGCCAGTGAATTATCAACGGTATCTATCGTTCGTGACACAATAAAAACATAGTTTATGCGCGAGCCTGAAAAACGGGTCTCGTAGGGGGAATAGGATGAATATTTTAGGTTTTTTCCAGCGCCTCGGTAGGGCTTTGCAGCTCCCTATCGCCGTGCTACCGGTTGCAGCGTTGCTGCTGCGATTCGGGCAACCCGATCTTCTTAACGTACCGTTTATTGCTCAGGCTGGCGGTGCTATTTTTGACAACCTGGCGCTGATTTTCGCCATCGGTGTTGCCTCAAGCTGGTCAAAAGACAGCGCGGGTGCTGCAGCGCTGGCAGGGGCAGTCGGTTATTTCATCCTGACGAAAGCGATGGTAACGATTAACCCAGAAATCAACATGGGCGTGCTGGCAGGTATCATTACCGGTCTGGTCGGTGGTGCTGTGTACAACCGCTGGGCAAACATTAAGCTGCCAGACTTCCTGAGTTTCTTTGGCGGCAAACGTTTCGTGCCAATCGCGACGGGCTTCTTCTGTCTGGTTCTGGCCGCTATCTTTGGCTACGTCTGGCCACCGGTACAGCATGCGATCCATGCGGGCGGTGAGTGGATTGTTTCAGCGGGTGCAGTGGGCTCAGGTATCTTTGGTTTTATCAACCGTCTGCTGATCCCAACCGGTCTGCATCAGGTGCTGAACACTATCGCATGGTTCCAGATTGGTGAGTTCACCAATGCTGCGGGCACCGTATTCCACGGCGACATCAACCGCTTCTACGCGGGTGACGGCACCGCAGGCATGTTCATGTCTGGCTTCTTCCCAATCATGATGTTTGGTCTGCCGGGCGCTGCGCTGGCAATGTACCTGGCTGCGCCAAAAGCGCGTCGCCCAATGGTTGGCGGCATGCTGCTGTCCGTTGCGATTACCGCGTTCCTGACCGGCGTAACCGAGCCGCTGGAATTCCTGTTCATGTTCCTGGCGCCGGTGCTGTACCTCATGCATGCGGTGCTTACCGGTATCAGCCTGTTTGTGGCGACCCTGCTGGGTATCCATGCTGGCTTCTCCTTCTCTGCAGGCGCGATCGACTACGTGTTGATGTACAACCTGCCGGCGGCAAGCAAGAACGTCTGGATGCTGGTGGTAATGGGTCTGGTCTTCTTCGTCATCTACTTCGTGCTGTTCACTGCGGTTATTCGTATGTTTAACCTCAAAACGCCGGGCCGCGAAGACACCAAAGACGAAGTGGTCACCAACGAAGCCAACAGCAATACCGAAGAGGGTCTGACTCAGCTGGCGACCAGCTATATCGCTGCCGTCGGGGGGACTGACAACCTGAAAGCCATTGATGCCTGCATCACCCGTCTGCGTCTGACGGTGGGTGACTCTGCGCGCGTCAGCGACGCAATGTGTAAACGCCTTGGTGCATCGGGCGTGGTTAAACTGAACAAACAAACTATCCAGGTTATCGTGGGTGCCAAAGCGGAATCCATCGGTGACGAAATGAAAAAAGTGGTTGCCCGTGGACCGGTCGCGGCGGCGTCAACCGACAGCGCACCTGCGTCGACGGCTGCCCCGGTAGCGAAGCCACAGGCCGTGCCTAACGCCGTGACGGTGGCCGCGCTGGTCTCTCCGGTAACGGGTGACGTGGTTGACCTTGAGCAGGTACCTGATGAAGCGTTCGCCAGCAAAGCGGTCGGTGACGGTGTGGCGGTGAAACCAACGGATAAAACCGTGGTGTCTCCGGCGGCCGGTACCATCGTGAAAATCTTCAACACCAACCACGCGTTCTGCCTCGAAACCGAAAAGGGCGCGGAGATCGTTGTCCACATGGGTATCGATACCGTTGCGCTGAATGGTCAGGGCTTTACTCGCCTGGTGGAAGAGGGCGCTGAAGTGGTGGCCGGGCAGCCGATTCTGGAAATGGATCTGGACTTCCTGAATGCCAACGCGCGTTCCATGATTAGCCCGGTGGTTTGCAGCAACATCGACGACTTCAGCGGTCTGGTCATCCAGGCGAAAGGTCAGGTTGTTGCGGGTCAAACCCCGCTGTACGAGATTAAAGGCAAGTAATCGCTCCTGAGTAGAGTCATGCCTTAAGCGGCGGGGGATATCCTCCGCCGCTTTTTTTTGCAGCAAAAGCCCCCATTATTTTCATCTGATACGTATTTTCCGTAACTAAGGGTTGTCACTACGTCCGGCTTATAAGATCATATGCCGTTATACGTTGTTTACGCTTTGAGGAATCCACGATGAGTGAGGCTGAAGCCCGCCCGAGTAACTTTATTCGTCAGATCATCGATGAAGATCTGGCCAGTGGTAAGCACACCACAATTCATACCCGTTTTCCGCCGGAGCCGAACGGCTACCTGCATATCGGGCATGCGAAGTCCATCTGCCTGAACTTTGGCATTGCGCAAGACTACCAGGGACAGTGCAACCTGCGTTTCGATGACACCAACCCAGTAAAAGAAGACATCGAATACGTTGAGTCCATCAAAAATGACGTGCAATGGCTGGGCTTCAACTGGTCTGGCGATATCTGCTACTCCTCTGACTACTTTGATCAGCTGTATGCCTACGCGGTAGAGCTTATCAACAAAGGTCTGGCGTATGTTGACGAACTGTCTGCAGATGAGATCCGTGAGTACCGCGGTACGCTGACCGCGCCGGGCAAAAACAGCCCGTTCCGCGATCGCAGCGTGGAAGAGAACCTGGCGCTGTTTGAAAAAATGCGCGCCGGTGGTTTCGAAGAAGGCAAAGCCTGCCTGCGTGCCAAAATTGACATGGCATCGCCGTTCATCGTAATGCGCGATCCGGTGCTGTATCGTATTAAGTTCGCTGAACACCACCAGACTGGCAACAAGTGGTGCATCTACCCGATGTACGACTTCACCCACTGCATCAGCGATGCGCTGGAAGGCATCACCCACTCGCTGTGTACACTGGAGTTCCAGGACAACCGTCGTCTGTACGACTGGGTGCTGGATAACATCACCATTCCGGTGCATCCGCGCCAGTACGAGTTCTCTCGTCTGAATCTGGAATACACCGTGATGTCCAAGCGTAAGCTGAACCTGCTGGTGACCGACAAGCACGTTGAAGGCTGGGATGACCCGCGTATGCCGACCATCTCCGGTCTGCGCCGTCGTGGTTACACCGCGGCGTCAATCCGTGAATTCTGCAAGCGTATCGGCGTGACCAAGCAGGACAACACCATTGAGATGGCCTCTCTGGAATCCTGCATTCGCGAAGATCTCAACGAAAACGCCCCGCGCGCGATGGCCGTTATCGATCCGGTGAAACTGGTCATCGAGAACTATCCGCAGGGCGAGAGCGAACTGGTCTCCATGCCTAACCATCCGAACAAACCGGAAATGGGAAGCCGTGACGTGCCGTTCAGCGGCGAGATCTGGATTGACCGCGCTGACTTCCGTGAAGAAGCCAACAAGCAGTACAAGCGTCTGGTGCTGGGTAAAGAAGTACGTCTGCGTAATGCTTACGTCATCAAAGCCGAGCGCGTTGAAAAAGATGCGGAAGGGAATATCACCACCATCTTCTGTTCTTATGACGCTGAGACGCTGAGTAAAGATCCGGCGGATGGCCGCAAGGTGAAGGGCGTTATCCACTGGGTGAGCGCAACCCACGCGCTGCCGGTCGAGATCCGTCTTTACGATCGTCTGTTCAGCGTGCCTAACCCAGGTGCGGCGGAAGACTTCCTGGCGACCATCAACCCGGAATCGCTGGTGATTAAGCAGGGTTATGCGGAGCCGTCCCTGAAAGCGGCTGAAGCGGGCAAAGCGTTCCAGTTCGAACGTGAAGGTTACTTCTGCCTGGACAGCCGTTACAGCACGGCGGAAAAACCGGTATTTAACCGTACCGTAGGCCTGCGTGATACCTGGACGAAGATCGGCGAATAATATTCCTGTTCTGGTCAATGAGAGACAAACGCCGCATTATGCGGCGTTTTTTTATTTAACGATCAGAGTATTAAGCCAGGGACTAAAGAGGCGTTCTGAAAATAACAGGTCAATGAGGTGCTACTTATTTTTTAAAAAAAAGTTTGTATCATTGCCAAAATTAAAAAGGTGATAAAAAAGGAAAGCGATCCCGCGCCTGGCCACTGAAAAACCTGAGAATTACCCGTCATTCCTCGCCTTCCTGTAAATGTTACAAAGCACTACCAATTATGTGCACTTCGTCATAATCCTGACTTTTGCCCGCTGAAAAGCATTGATAATTCGCGTCGCGAAAAATAACCTAAAGACGGTAGTTAATTCGAGGGTATTTAAAACTACCCCTGACCATTTGGTCTTTTTTATTTACGCCGTTTCAGGCGTTTTAATTCGTCAAAGAGGAATAATCTATGCGTACGTTCAGTGGCAAACGTAGTGCGCTGGCGCTGGCTATTGCCGGTGTGACAGCAATGTCGGGCCTGGTGATTGCGCCAGAGGCAAAAGCAGCGGGTTTCATCGAAGATTCTACCCTCACGGGCGGTATTTATTACTGGCAGCGTGAGCGTGACCGTAAAGACGTCACTGAAGATAAATACAAAACCAACCTCTCGCACTCCACCTGGAACGCCAACCTGGACTTCCAGTCAGGCTACGCCGCGGATATGTTCGGTCTGGATATTGCCGCGTTCACCGCGATCGAAATGGCGGAAAACGGCGACAGCGGCCACCCGAACGAAATCGCCTTCTCCTCCAGCAACAAAGCCTATGATGAAGACTGGTCCGGGGATAAGAGCGGTATCAGCCTTTACAAAGCCGCAGCGAAATTCAAATACGGCCCGGTCTGGGCGCGTGGGGGGTATATTCAGCCAACTGGCCAGACGCTGTTAGCCCCACACTGGAGCTTTATGCCGGGTACCTATCAGGGTGCGGAAGCAGGGGCTAACTTTGACTACGGCGATGCGGGTGCGCTGAGTTTCTCCTATATGTGGACCAACGAGTACAAAGCACCGTGGCACATTGAGATGGACAAGTTCTACCAGAACGATAAGAAAACCAAGGTCGATTACCTCCACTCGCTGGGGGCGAAATACGACTTCAAAAACGATCTGGTTCTCGAAGCGGCATTTGGCCAGGCGCAAGGGTATATCGATCAATACTTTGCCAAGGCCAGCTATAAGTTCGATATCGCGGGTAGCCCATTGAGTACCAGCTACCAGTTCTACGGTACGCGCGACAAAGTCAGTAACGGTGGTGTCAACGACATCTACGACGGCACCGCGTGGCTGCAGGCGCTCACCTTTGGCTACAAGGTCGGTCAGGTTGATTTGCGTCTTGAAGGCACATGGGTGAAAGCAGAAGGGCAGCAGGGCTACTTCCTGCAGCGTATGACCCCGACCTACGCCTCCTCCAACGGTCGTCTTGATATCTGGTGGGATAACCGCTCCGACTTCAACGCCGACGGTGAGAAAGCGGTCTTCTTCGGCGCAATGTACGATCTGAAAAACTGGAACCTGCCTGGCTGGGCGGTGGGCGCGTCTTACGCTTACGCCTGGGATGCAAAACCTGCCGACATGGCAACACCGGATGCTTACTACGATCCAAACTATCGCCTGAAAGAGTCTTCCTACAGCCTGGATGCAATCTATACCCTGCAGGATGGCCGCGCGAAAGGCACGATGTTCAAACTGCACTTCACCCAGTACGACAACCACTCCGATATCCCGAGCTACGCGGGCGGTTACGGCAACATCTTCCAGGATGAACGTGACGTGAAATTCATGGTTATCGCACCGTTCACCATCTTCTGATGAATCGTCCGGCGGGTCAGCTCCCGCCGGACCGGAGACTGCATATGATGAAAAAAATCGTAATCGTCGCGCTGTTGGCATCGGGGCTGGTGGCGTGCGCCCAGACTCAGGCACCGAAAGAGGACTCCCGTCTCAGGGAGGCCTACAGCGCCTGTATTAATACTGCGGAAGGCTCGCCGGAGAAAATTGAAGCCTGCCAGAGCGTGCTGAATGTGCTGAAGAAAGAAAAAGCGCACGAGCAGTTTGCGACGCAGGAAAATGTCCGGGTGATGGATTATCAGGCCTGTATCCAGGCGCGTAAAACCGGTAACGATCAGGAAGTGGCGAAGCGTTGCGACAAGATCTGGAACGATATACGCAATAACAATAAATAAGTTGCTTTACGCCCGGTGGCGCTGCGCTTACCGGGCCTACTAAGGTGTCATAGCCCGTAGGTCCGGTAAGCGCAGCGTCACCGGGCTTTTTTTCAGGCAAAAAAAAGCCAACCTTGCGGCTGGCTCAGAGTATGAATACTCGCTTATTTTGCGTCGTGCGCGTGGTCATCTTCACGGCAGTCGCCTTCAGCGCAGTGACCGTAAAGGTACAGGCTGTGGTTGGTGAGGCGGATACCGTGACGCGCGGCGATTTCACGCTGACGCGCTTCGATGGAATCATCGCTAAATTCAATGACCTTGCCACAGTCGAGGCAGATCAGGTGATCGTGGTGCTGCTGCTGGGTCAGTTCGAATACAGATTTACCGCCTTCGAAATTATGACGGGTGACAATGCCCGCGTCATCAAACTGGTTCAGCACGCGATAGACGGTAGCCAGCCCAATCTCTTCACCCATGTCGATAAGACGTTTATAAAGGTCTTCCGCACTGACATGGTGATTGTCTGGACCCTGAAGCACTTCGAGGATTTTTAACCGAGGAAGCGTAACTTTCAGGCCAGCCTTCTTTAATGCGGTATTGTTGTCAGTCATGCGGAATCTGTCCTGTTGCTAAACGATTCACTTCTGTAGGAAGTGACAGAAAATGCACCTGGGATAATGCGTCTCATTATAGAACTGCCATGGCTAAATGAAAACTGCAAGTCTCAGGCAAAATATGCTTATAAAAATGGGGTATCACCAACAAACTTGCTCGATGGAAAACCACATTTATCAGGGAGACATTGTACAGGTCTGGGCGAAAAAGTTAAAAGATTGTAGCAATTAATTTAATCGGTTTGACCTGGTGCACGGGCGCAACCGCCGTTGCGCCGCGAGAAAAATCAGGCGTTAAGAATATCGTCCAGGTGCAGTTCTTCACGGATCTGCTTAACCCATTTCTCAACGCGCTCTGCGGTCAGTTCTGGCTGACGGTCTTCGTCGATGGCCAGGCCCACGAAGTGATCGTCATCGGCCAGGCCTTTAGATGCTTCGAAGTGGTAACCGGCGGTCGGCCAGTGGCCGACGATCACTGCGCCATTCGGCTCAATGATGTCGCGGATGGTACCCAGCGCGTCACAGAAGTACTCGGCGTAGTCTTCCTGATCGCCGCAGCCAAACAGGGCGACCAGCTTACCGTTGAAGTCCACTTCTTCCAGCGTCGGGAAGAAATCATCCCAGTCACACTGGGCTTCACCGTAGTACCAGGTCGGAATACCCAGCAGCAGAATGTCATAGCCTTCGAGATCTTCTTTGCTGCTCTTGGCGATGTCATGCACATCAGCAACGTCTTTACCGAGCTGTTTTTGAATGTTTTTCGCGATATTTTCGGTATTGCCGGTATCACTGCCAAAGAAAATGCCGATGATTGCCATGAGTAAAATAACCTCTTGAAACTTAATAGTATGGTGGCGCAATTCGGCCACGGATAAGGGCAATAATAGCAGAACTGGCAACCCTGCGGAAACAGCTATCGCGCAGGACTGCACTCTGTGCTACATGAAAAGGGTAATTAAGGGAATTTTCAGACTTATGCCTGGCCGCGCAATGTCTCAAGCTGGGCGATCAGCATCTCTTCAATGAGCTCGCTGCGGCTGATATTTCGCGCCTCGGCCAGCTCGTTAAGTGCATCGACCGCGTCGGCGTTGAGCTTCAGTTCGACACGCTTAAGCCCACGATTTTTATCGCGTTTAAGCTGATTGCGTTTATTGATACGCAGCTGTTCATCGCGCGAAAGCGGATTCGTCTTCGGTCGTCCCGGGCGACGCTCATTCGCGAACAGATCTAGTGTCGTACGGTCCGTTTGTTCTTTGGCCATGATTCTGAGACTTCGGGGGAAACACGCCGCCCTGCTAATGCCCGGGCGATAAGCGCGCCATCATACATCACCAAAAACGGCGCGCCAACGACTGGAAGCCCGCAGCCTTCCAGTCGCTCTCTTTTTAATCAATTTGCAGTATCAGCAAGATAGCGGCGAATGGCGCGCAGCACGGCGTCAGGTTTTTCCGCATGCACCCAGTGCCCGGCTCCGGCAATGACGTGGGCGCGAGCCTGCGGGAATTGCGTCAGTATGGCGTCGCGGTACGCGTCGGTAACGTAAGGGGAGTTACCGCCGCGAATAAAGAGGGTAGGGTGCGGCCAGGCGGGCACGGTTTGCCAGCCCACAATATTGTTGTACTGGTTCCAGAGCACCGGCACGTTAAAACGCCACTGGCCGTCAACAAACGACTTCAGCAGGAACTGCACGACGCCTTCTTCATCAAGATGCTCACGCATGACGGTAGCTGCCTGCTGGCGGGTCGCGACACCCGCTTCGGTGACCGCATTGATGGCGGCAAAAATCTCGTCGTGACGGCGCACGTCGTAATCCACGGGCGCAACATCAATCACCACCAGGCCGTTAATACGCTCCGGGGCCAGCGCCGTCAGGGCCATCACCGCTTTGCCGCCCATTGAATGCCCGATGAGGGTGACCTTTTGCAGATCGTTGGCATCCAGCGTATCCAGCAGATCCTGCGCCATCGCGGCGTAGGTCATCTCGTCGGAACGGCCGGAAAGACCGTGATTGCGCATATCGACCTGTAAGATATCGTGATCGGTAACCAGATCGCGCGCCAGCACGCCCAGGTTATCCAGGCTGCCAAAAAGCCCGTGAACCAGTACGATGGGAGAATTATTGTTCGGCGATTGTGCAGTTTGCGCTCGGGTATTCAATTTCATGGCAAAGTTCTTTTTTTACGTATGTCAGGTTAGGGTATCATGTTGACCATTCTGCCGCCCGGCTGCAAGGTTCCAGTTTAATCTGACTTTTGCCGCCAACCTGGTTTGACGCTATCCGCTGTTGGGATTTGACCTTATAATCCCAATGACTTGTATTCAGATAAGATATCGCACTGGATTAAGATGAAAACAATCGAAGTTGATGACGAACTCTATCAGTATATTGCCAGCCAGACGCGGCATATCGGGGAGAGCGCGTCCGACATTTTACGGCGCATGCTTAAAATTTCCGCCGCTTCACAGCCTGCTACCCCAGTCACCAAAGATGTCGTGTCTCAGCCAAGCGTTGTTGCACAAGCAAAACCTGCCGTGACGCCGGCAAAAGATAAAGTGCGCGCGATGCGCGAGCTGCTGCTCTCCGATGAATACGCGGAGCAGAAAAAGGCGGTCAACCGCTTTATGCTGGTGCTGTCTACACTTTATTCACTGGATAACAAAGCGTTTGCTGAAGCGACCGAGTCGCTGCACGGTCGTACTCGCGTCTACTTCGCGGGCGACGAGCAGACGCTGCTGCAAAATGGCAATCAAACCAAACCCAAACATGTTCCTGGCACCCCGTACTGGGTGATCACCAATACCAATACGGGCCGCAAGTGCAGCATGATTGAACACATCATGCAGTCCATGCAGTTCCCGGCGGAATTGATTGAAAAGGTTTGCGGTACAATTTAACCCTTGCATCAGAAGGACCCGGTAATGGCAAATCACAGCCGTGCAGGCCAACCTGCACAACAAAGCGATTTGATTAACGTCGCTCAGCTGACCGCGCAGTATTACGTGCTGAAGCCGGTCGTGGGCAACGCAGAACACGCAGTGAAGTTTGGTACATCTGGTCACCGCGGCAGCGCGGCGCGCCACAGCTTTAACGAACCGCACATTCTGGCCATTGCTCAGGCCATTGCGGAAGAGCGCGCTAAAAACGGCGTTACCGGTCCGTGCTACGTGGGGAAAGATACCCATGCCCTGTCTGAACCGGCCTTTATTTCCGTGCTGGAAGTTCTGACAGCGAACGGCGTCGATGTGATTGTTCAGGAGAACAACGGCTTCACCCCAACGCCAGCGGTGTCTAACGCCATCCTGGTACACAACAAAAAAGGTGGCGCGCTGGCTGACGGTATCGTTATCACGCCATCCCACAACCCGCCGGAAGACGGCGGCATCAAATACAACCCGCCTAACGGTGGCCCGGCAGACACCAACGTCACCAAAGTGGTTGAAGATCGTGCGAACGCCTTGCTGGCCGACGGTCTGAAAGGCGTGAAGCGCATCTCTCTGGATGCGGCCATGGCGTCCGGCCACGTAAAAGAGCAGGATCTGGTTCAGCCGTTCGTGGAAGGTCTGGCGGATATCGTCGATATGGCGGCCATCCAGAAAGCCGGCCTGAAGCTGGGTGTGGATCCGCTGGGCGGCTCCGGTATTGAATACTGGAAACGTATTGCCGAGCACTACAAGCTGGATCTGACCATCGTGAACGATCACGTCGATCAGACCTTCCGTTTTATGCACCTGGACAAAGACGGCGCGATCCGCATGGACTGCTCCTCCGAGTGCGCAATGGCGGGCCTGCTGGCGCTGCGTGATAAATTTGATCTGGCGTTTGCTAACGACCCGGATTACGACCGCCACGGTATCGTCACCCCTGCCGGACTGATGAACCCGAACCACTATCTGGCAGTCGCGATTAACTACCTGTTCCAGCATCGTCCGCAGTGGGGCAAAGAGGTGGCCGTCGGTAAAACGCTGGTTTCCTCCGCGATGATCGACCGCGTGGTGGACGCGCTGGGCCGCAAGCTGGTGGAAGTGCCGGTGGGCTTCAAATGGTTTGTTGACGGTCTGCACGACGGCAGCTTTGGCTTCGGTGGTGAAGAGAGCGCGGGGGCCTCTTTCCTGCGCTTCGACGGCACGCCATGGTCAACCGATAAAGACGGCATCATCATGTGCCTGCTGGCGGCGGAAATCACCGCGGTCACCGGTAAAAACCCGCAGGAACATTACAACGACCTGGCGGCACGCTTTGGTGCGCCAAGCTATAACCGTATTCAGGCCAGCGCAACGTCAGCCCAGAAAGCAGCCCTGTCCAAACTCTCTCCTGAGATGGTCAGCGCAAGCACCCTGGCCGGCGACCCGATTACTGCGCGTCTGACGGCGGCACCGGGTAACGGCGCCTCCATTGGTGGGCTGAAAGTAATGACCGAAAACGGCTGGTTTGCCGCGCGTCCATCCGGTACGGAAGATGCGTATAAAATCTATTGCGAAAGCTTCCTCGGCGCTGAGCATCGTCAGCAGATTGAGAAAGAAGCGGTAGAGATTGTCAGCGAAGTGCTGAAAAACGCGTAAGTGGTGTTCGGGTGCGGGCTGATGCCCTCACCCCCGGCCCTCTCCCACAGGGAGAGGGAGAAAACACTAAAAACGGCAACCCATGGGTTGCCGTTTTGCTTTTACCTAACTGTGCTTATTCTTCAATTCAAACCGCGGTGACACCAGACCGTACAGCGTCCAGCCCATAAAGGTCACCATCGCGCCATACAGCATCGCTTCCTGGCCGGAGGAATAGAGTGCATAGAAGCTGTAGATTGCCCCAATCAGCGCCACGATATTTGCCGCACGCGCCTTGCGTGGATCAACCTTCGCGACTTTCTGAATAATCACCAGCGCCGCCATCGACAGGATATACGGAATGATATTCGTCACAACCGCCAGGTTGACCAGCACGTTGAACTGGCTGTTCAGCGACGGGCTAATGGTCATTAGCGACAATCCGCTCTGGAAGATGACAATCGCCAGCATGCCCTGCACCGGCGCATCGGCTTTGGTGACGCGGGAGAAGATTTTTGGGAAGTAACCTTCATCAGCCGAGGATTTAAACACCTGCGCGATGGTGAACTGCCAGCCAAGGAGTGAACCGCAGCACGACATGACCATCAGACCCATAATCACTTTCCCGACTTCCGGCGTGAACATCTGCGCGAAGGCCAGCCCGAACGGCGCAGTGGAGTTGGCCAGATCCATGTTCGGAACGATGCCCGCAATGACGTTCGTCGAGACGATATAGATCACCGCCGCGCCCAGCGTACCGCCGAGGACTGCAATCGGGACGTTCTTTTCCGGATTATCAACGACTTCTGCGTTCGCGCAGGCGGATTCCAGACCGAGGAAGGCCCAGAGCGTCATGGCGATAGAAGAGCCGACTGCGCTGAAGAACGGCACATGGTGCGGGTTCCAGGAGTTGGCGTACAGGGTCGGGCTGAACCAGAACCAGCCGATGATGCACAGGCCGACAACCGGAATAATCACGCCCCAGACAGTGATGCTGCTGAGCTGTCCGGTGATACGCGCGCCGCCAAAGTTAGCCACGGTGCAGATCCACAGCACGCCGATGGTGGCTAAACCAATCTGTACCGGGCTGAGCGTCGCGCCAAACAGCTCCGTACCGTAGCCCACGGCGGAGATGGCAATCGCCACGTTGGCGATCAGCAGTGATACTCCATAGGTATAGTTGGCCATAAAGTTGCCCGACTTGCCAAAGGCATACTCGGCGTAGCCTCCCATGCCGCCTGACTTGCGGCTGAACATCCCGCACTTGGCAAATGCCCACGCCAGCGCCATCGAGCCGACGGCGGTCACCAGCCAGGAGATGATTGAAATAGTTCCTACTTCGGCGAGCTTGGTGGGCAGCATGATGATGCCGGAGCCCATCATGTTCACCATGGTGAGGATGGTCAGCTGCACCACGCCCATCTTATTGGACTTACTCATAATTTCTCTCCTTTCAGCAGCGCGGGCTGAGCGGCGGGTTGTTTGATGACGTTACAGCGAACCTGTTTACGGCCCTCACACTCCTCGACGTACACACCCTGCAGCTCCGGTGCAAAGCCCGGCAGCAGGTTGATGCCTTCTTCCAGCGCGATGAAGTATCGCAGCACGGAGCCGCCCCAGACCTCCCCAGGGACAACGCACAGCACCCCCGGCGGATAAGGCAGGGCGCCTTCCGCGGCGATTCGGCCTTCCGCGTCGCGAAGGGAGACCAGTTCAACCTCACCGCGCAGATAGGCGTAGTTCGCGTCCTGCGGGTTCATCATCACGCGTGGGAAATGGGACTTGCGGAACATCTCTTTCTGCAGCTGTTTCACATTGTGACGGGCGTACAGGTCATGCATCTCCTGGCAGATCTGGCGCAGGGTGTAATCCGCGTAACGTTCCGGATGTTGTTTGTAGAGAGAAGGCAGGACGTCTTTCAGCGGAGCATCGCTCTCGAGCAGTTTTTCGAAACGCACCAGCTGCGCCACCAACTGCTGCAGTTTGCCCATATCTTCCGCAGGCGTGAGCAGGAACAGGATCGAGTTGAGATCGCATTTCTCCGGCACGATGCCGTTTTCACGCAGGAAGTTGGCGAGGATGGTGGCGGGCACGCCGAAATCGTCATACTCGCCGGTGCGGGCGTTAATGCCCGGCGTGGTTAGCAGCAGCTTGCACGGGTCGATAAAATACTGATGCTCAGCGTAACCTTCAAAAGCGTGCCAGTTTTCACCCGGCACGAAGTGGAAGAAGCGCAGATTGGTCGCAATCTCCGCCGTGTCCCAGCTTTCCCACGGACGGCCCTCCACTGTCTCCGGCACGAAGGGGCGCAGATACCGGCAGTTCTCCAGGATTAGCTTACGCGCTTCAATACCGTTCACCACGCAGTCCATCCACATGTTGCGGCCGCTCTGGCCTTCATGCATACGGGCGTTGATGTCCAGCGCGGCAAACAGCGGATAGAACGGGCTGGTGGAGGCGTGCATCATAAAGGCATTATTCAGCCGCTTATGCGGGACATAGCGCTGCTGGCCTTTGATGTGGCTGTCTTTCTTATGGATTTGCGAGGTCTGGGAGAAGCCTGCCTGCTGTTTATGCACGGACTGGGTAACCAAAATCCCCGGGTCGTTTTCGTTCAGCTCCAGCAGCAGCGGAGAGCAGTCGGCCATCATCGGAATAAACTGCTCGTAACCCACCCAGGCGGAGTCAAACAGGATGTAATCACACAGATGCCCAATCTTATCCACCACCTGACGGGCGTTGTAGATGGTGCCATCGTAGGTGCCCAGCTGGATCACCGCCAGACGGAACGGACGCGCATCGCGCGCACGGCCCGGTGCAACTTCGGCCACCAGCTCGCGTAGATAGCTTTCTTCAAAACAGTGGGCGTCAATGCCGCCGATAAAGCCGTACGGGTTGCGCGCCGTTTCCAGATAGACCGGCGTTGCGCCTGCCTGGAGGAGGGCACCGTGATGGTTGGATTTGTGGTTATTACGGTCGAACAGTACCAGGTCGCCCGGGGTGAGTAGGGCGTTAAGCACCACTTTGTTAGATGACGAGGTGCCGTTCAGCACGAAATAGGTCTTATCGGCATTAAAGACCTTCGCCGCATGTTGCTGCGCAATGCACGGCGCGCCCTCGTGAATCAGCAGATCGCCCATTGCGACGTCGGCGTTACACAGATCGGCGCGGAAAAGCGTTTCGCCAAAGAAATCAACGAACTGGTTACCGGCTGGATGGCGGCGGAAGAACTGGCCGCCCTGATGCCCCGGGCAGTCAAACGCGCTGTTGCCCTGCTTCACATAGTCGACCAGGGCGCGGAAAAACGGCGGGCGCAGCTGGGTTTCATACCGCAGGGCAGCCGCTTCCAGCTGGCGTCCATAAAAGTCGTTGCTGGTGTCTGAATACTCAAATACGCCATGAATGCGCGATAAATAGTCTGCCGGAATGATCTCTTCTTTATGCGTCGCAACAAAAACAGGAATGCCAAATCCGGTGGCTTCTATTTCCTCCAGTATCCCGTCGGTAATATCACTGACCGCCAGCACAATAGCGGCAACGTCGATATAATCAGAGGTTCTTACATCCACCAGTTCACGCTGGGTGGTAAAGCAATCCGGGCATGCACGGCTGGCTGCGATTTTTAAACTTTTCATCTTTCTCTCTTTATTTTAGGTAATATGCGTCCCTCGATTTCTTGCAAGAAAGAAATCGATAATTTTCCGGAAAAAAAGCAAAGGGTGGCCGCTGATTAAAATCAGTACATTGCTTTTTTGATGATTGAAATTCAGTCCGCCCGGTGCGGATGAGTCTGAATCAAAATGAATGAGCGCACGAGTTCACAGGCAATAGCCTGTAAAATAAGATGTTTCAGGGTAACCTGTAAGCGAGTGCGCCAGAAGTCGAAGGACTACCGGGCATTAAAGAGATGAAAGTCAAAGCAGTTTCGGTGGGCAAACATCATGATATGTGTTGTCCGCCTTATATGGGGCATTAAACGATTGTTGTTTTCCATGATTTATTTTCCTTTCAGTAATTGAAAGCACGGTCATTTTATCCAGGAAAAGGCGATTAACTGTGAAGGAGATCACCGTTAACCGATCATTTTAGAAATAAATAGTCGTTTTTGATGAATATCGCAGATCAAAATTCTGATTTGTTGGTATCGGGTTAACAGGATGTATTGCAAATGTTTTAAATGGACATAAATAACCCAAAAAATATCGAGTGGATTATTTATGACATATTTTCTGAGAGGTTTTTATTTTAATTAAAAATAAAATGAATAGTTATTCAGAGCATAAACCGATAACCGATACCGGTTTCAGTTAATAAATGGCGAGGGCGAGCGGGGTCGACTTCGAGTTTCTGACGAAGGTGTCCCATATATATGCGTAAATAGTGACTATGTTCCACGGCGTTGGGTCCCCACACCTGACTTAACAGCTGGCGCTGGGTGAGAACCTTGCCGTGATTGTTAAGCAGCACGGCGAGCAGGCGAAATTCAATGGGCGTGAGGTGAATTTCCTCTTCGCCGCGCACTATGCGCCGCGCGGCCAGGTCAACCCGGATATCCCCAAACGTGTAGGTTGGATCGGCAGGCGTGGTGGCGCTGTGGCGACGCAGCGCCACGCGAAGGCGAGCCTGTAGCTCGCCGATACCAAACGGTTTAATCAGATAGTCATCCGCCCCGGCATCCAGCGCGGCGATTTTATCCGTCTCTTCAGTACGGGCGGAGAGCACGAGGATCGGCATCTG
Organism: Enterobacter sp. BNK-13; assembly: GCF_048685015.1. NCBI lineage: Bacteria > Pseudomonadati > Pseudomonadota > Gammaproteobacteria > Enterobacterales > Enterobacteriaceae > Enterobacter > Enterobacter sp. BNK-13. The sequence continues at coordinate 917,506 of NZ_JBLQTP010000001.1, forward strand.
GCTCCACTGCCGGACTTCACGAATAAAATCGATGCCGTCGCCGTCCGGGAGTCCAAGATCGAGGATCACCAGGTCCGGCTTGCGGGTGGCGGCTTCAATTAAACCCCGCTGAAGCGTACCCGCATCATGGACGCGCAGACCGTCTCCTTCCAGCGCAGCGCGCAGAAAACGGCTAATGGCGATCTCATCTTCAACAATCAGAACGTTGATCACAAATCCTCTGGTAATTCATTAAGTTCTGGCGGGGTTTCCAGAGGAAGTGTAACACAAAAACGCGCGCCGCCTTCGGGACGATTTTCTGCGGAAATGGACCCGCCGTGGACGTCAATGATTGCCTGGCATATTGCCAGCCCCAGCCCCACGCCCGGAATGGCCGACTCCTTATTGCCGCGTGCAAATTTCTCGAAAATAGCCAACTCCTGCCCGGCTGGAATGCCGGGGCCGGTATCCCAGACATTAAGGCGAAGCGTGCCATCTTCCACCGTCGCATCCACCCCAATCTGAGCACTGGCACCCGCATATTTGGCGGCATTTTCCAGCAGGTTGATCAGCACCCGCTCGAACAAGGGCCCATCAACGTGAATTAAGGTCAGGGGCTCGGGCATGTTCAGCGCAATATGCCGCCCGCCCAGGCCCGGCTCGAGCATTTTCAGCGCGCTGCCCACCACCTCTTCCAGCGTGAGCCACTCTTTTTTGAGGTTAAATCCGCCTGACTGGATACGCGCCATGTCGAGCAGGTTATTCACCAGGCGCGTGGTATTCAGCACGTGCTGGCGGATCTCGCTGGCCTGAAGGGCATGTTTAGAGCCTTCCGCCGCCAGGTCCAGCGTCAGAATTTCTGACTGACCAAACAGGACGGTGAGCGGGGTACGCAGATCGTGAGACAGCGCCGCCAGCAGCGAGTTACGAATGCTTTCCCGCTCGCTCGCCAGCCGGGCCTGTTCCTCGCTGGCGGTGAGGGCCAGTCGTTCCAGCGCGCTGGCCACCAGTAGGGTAAATGTCTCCAGTAAACGCTGCTGTTCGGGGATCATCAGCTGGCGCAGGTTGGAAGGCTCCACGATGACCAGCCCCTGATTTTTATCGGCACTGCGCAGCGGCAGAATTTGATAGGGCACGCCGGGGAGGGTGTCGGTCCCCGCGCCCGCCGGTAAGCCTTTGTCAAAGCTCCAGCGCGCGATGGCCTCGTCCCAGGGCGTCATGCCGGTGGCCGAGGTCAGCGGGCGCAACTTGCCGTGTTCGTCCGGGAGCAAAATCAGGTTGCTGGCATGAAAGGTCGAGCGGATAAACTGCTCGCTGGTTTGCACGATATCCAGCGGCGTGCGGCCCACCGCCAGCGATTTCGACATCTCATAGAGATGGCGCGTGCGCTGTTCGCGATAGCGGGCGATACGCGCCTGATAACGCACGCCCGCCGTCAGATTCCCGATCACCAGCCCGACGGTGAGCATCACCGCGAAGGTGAGGATGTACTGTACGTCCGAGACGGCCAGCGTCCCGCGGGGGGCAATGAAGAACAGATCGAAGCTGATGACGTTAACAACCGTCGCCAGGACCGACGGCCAGCGCCCGTAAAAGAGCGCCACCACCACCACGCCCAGGAGGTAGATCATCACCAGGTTGGCGGCATCAAACGCAATCAGCCACTGGCTGGCAATCACGGTAATCAGGGCGCAGAGCACGACGGCGACAAGACAGCCGCGGAGCTGAATGCGCCATTTATCGCTGAAGGTGCGGCCGTCCGGCGCGCGATTGGGTAAAGGGGTAGGTTTGTCGTCCAGCGCCACGATCACCAGATCCAGATCCGGCGCACGACGGGCCAGTTTGTCGGCAAAGGATTCGCGGCTAAACCAGCGGCGATGCTGGCGACGGCCGATGACGATTTTCCCCAGATTGTGCTCGCGCGCGTAGCGCAGAATGGCTTTATCTTCCTGCGGATCGGAAAGGGTGGCGGTTTCCGCGCCCAGCTCCTGCGCCAGGCGCAGCGAACTCAGGATCGCGCGACGCTGGTTTTCGGGCAGCGCGTGCAACTGCGGCGTTTCGACATACACCGCATGCCAGACGCTGCCAAATTTGGCCGCCAGACGCGCGGCGGTGCGGACAAGTTTTTCGTTGCCGCTGCCGTGACCGACACACAGCAGGATGGCATCCCGCGTGTGCCAGACGCGTTCCTGGCCCTGCAGGTCGCGCCAGGCGCGCATCTGATCGTCCACCCGGTCGGCGGTTCGGCGCAGGGCCAGCTCGCGCAGGGCTATCAGGTTGCCTTTACGGAAGAAATGTTCGATGGCGCGCTCGGCCTGGCCGGCGATATACACTTTGCCTTCGTGCAGGCGCTGGCGCAAATCATCGGGCGGCAGGTCGACCAGCACCACCTCGTCCGCGGAATCAAAGAAGGGGTCGGGTACCGTCTCGCGCACCTGAATGCCGGTCACGCCGCTGACCACGTCGTTCAGGCTTTCGAGATGCTGAACGTTTACCGTGGTGAACACATCGATACCGGCTTCAAGTAATTCTTCAACATCCTGCCAGCGTTTTGGATGACGTGAGCCAGGCGCATTGCTGTGCGCCAGCTCGTCCATCAGGATAAGCGCGGGACGGCGGGCGAGGGCGGCATCGAGATCGAATTCAGTGACTAACCGACCGCGATGGCTGATGCGGCGGGGCGGCTGGGTAGCCAGCCCCTTCAGCAGTGATGCTGTCTCTTTACGTCCGTGGGTTTCAACCACGCCGATCAGAATATCGAGCCCCTGCGCCCGAAGCCGCTGGGCTTCCGTCAGCATGGCGAAGGTTTTCCCGACGCCCGCGCAGGCGCCGAAGAAAATTTTCAGTTTGCCGCGATGGGCTTCAGCTGTTTGTTCGAGCAGCCTGTCCGGATCCGGGCGCATGGGCTCGTCGGTCATTTAGTTTTTCCTTAGCGCGTCCAGCGCCAGATTCAGCTCAACAATATTTACCACAGGCATGCCGATGAAGCTGACCAGCGGCTTTTGCGTGTGCTCTGCCACCAACTGGCTCACCTGTTCGACGGTCAGCTGACGGGCAGCGGCAACGCGCGGGATCTGCCATGCCACCGCTGCCGGCGTCAGGCTGTAGTCCAGCCCGCTGGCCGAGGCGGTCACCAGCTCCACGGGCACGTCACGGCTGGCCTGCGGATTCGCGGCGCGCAGGGCTGCTACGCGCTCCGCGACGGCTTTGTCCAGTTCAGGGTTACTGCCCGCCAGGTTGCTGCCGCCGGATGCCATCGGATTATACGGGCTTTCGGCAGTGGCGGAAGGGCGTCCCTGGAAGTAGCGGGCATCCGTAAAGTTCTGACCAATCAGGCGAGAGCCGCGGTTTTCACCATTTTGCAATATCAGCGAGCCGTTAGCCTGATCCTTAAACCACCACTGGCCCAGCGCGGTGGTCACCAGCGGGTACAGCCCGCCGGTAATGAGAGACAGCAGAATAAACAGAAGTATAGCGGGGCGTAACATGGTCATTTGATTCACCTTTTAAACCAGGCCGAACAGCGTCAACAGCAGGTCGATAACCTTGATACCGACGAAGGGCACCACCAGCCCGCCCAGGCCATAAATCCACAGGTTACGGCGCAGCATGGCGGCCGCCGTGAGCGGCTTATAGCTCACGCCCTTCAGCGCCAGCGGGATCAGGAAGACAATAATCAGGGCGTTAAAGATGACTGCGCTCAGAATGGCCGAGGCCGGAGAGTGCAGGTGCATCACGTTCAACGCATTTAATTGCGGATAGGTCGCGGCAAACGCGGCCGGAATGATGGCGAAATACTTCGCCACGTCGTTGGCGATGCTGAACGTGGTCAGCGACCCGCGCGTCATCAGCATCTGCTTGCCGATGTGCACCACCTCAATCAGCTTGGTCGGGTTAGAGTCGAGGTCGACCATATTGCCCGCCTCTTTTGCCGCCTGGGTTCCGGAGTTCATCGCCACCGCCACGTCGGCCTGTGCCAGGGCAGGGGCATCGTTGGTCCCGTCGCCGGTCATCGCCACCAGACGGCCTTCCGCCTGATACTGACGAATCAGTGCCAGCTTGGCTTCCGGGGTGGCTTCAGAAAGGAAATCATCCACGCCCGCTTCGGCGGCAATCGCCGCGGCGGTAAGACGGTTATCCCCGGTGATCATTACCGTTTTGATCCCCATCTTACGCAGCTGGGCAAAGCGCTCCTTGATGCCGCCTTTGACGATATCCTTCAGTGCAATCACCCCGAGCACGCGCGCGCCTTCGGCCACCACCAGCGGCGTCGCCCCCTGACGGGCCACGCTTTCAACCAGGCTGTCCACTTCCGGTGGGAAATGACCGTTGTTGGCCTCAATGTGGCGGCGAATCGCGTCAACCGAGCCTTTACGGATCATGCGATCCTGAATGTTAATTCCGCTCATGCGGGTTTGCGCCGTGAAGGGCACGAACGTGGCGTGCAGGCTCTGAACGTCGCGCTGGCGCAGGTTAAAGCGCTGCTTGGCGAGGATCACAATACTGCGGCCTTCCGGGGTTTCATCGGCAAGAGATGAGAGCTGGGCGGCATCCGCCAGCGTTTTTTCATCCACGCCCGGGGCGGGTAAGAAATCCGACGCCTGGCGGTTACCGAGGGTAATGGTGCCAGTTTTATCCAGCAGCAAGACATCCACGTCACCGGCGGCTTCTACGGCACGCCCGCTGGTGGCGATGACGTTGGCACCGAGCATACGGCTCATGCCGGCCACGCCGATGGCCGACAGCAGGCCGCCGATGGTGGTAGGGATCAGACAAACCAGCAGCGCCACCAGCACCGTGACGGTGACCGCGGTGCCGCCATAGGCGGAGAACGGCCACAGCGTGGCGGTTGCCAGCAGGAAGACAATGGTCAGGGCCACCAGCAGGATGGTCAGGGCAATCTCGTTTGGCGTTTTACGGCGCTGTGCGCCTTCCACCATGGCGATCATCCGGTCGAGGAAGGTTTCACCCGGGTTAACGCTGCACTGGATCACCAGCCAGTCGGAGAGAATGCGCGTCCCGCCCGTCACGGAGGCGAAATCGCCGCCGGACTCACGGATCACCGGCGCGGATTCGCCGGTGATGGCGCTTTCATCCACCGATGCGCCCCCTTCAATGACTTCGCCGTCGCAAGGGATGATGTCACCGGCTTCCACCAGCACCACATCGCCTTTACGCAGTTCATCCGCCGGAACGTGGTCCATCTGGGCACCGTATTTCGGCTCACGTAACTTGCGCGCGAAGGCGGTTTTTTTCACCCCTTTCAGGCTGTTGGCCTGGGCTTTGCTCCGGCCTTCCGCCAGCGCTTCTGCAAAGTTGGCAAACACCACGGTAAACCACAGCCACAGGCTGATGGCGCCGGTAAACATCGCATTTCCCGGCATATGGCCCGTTCCCATGGCAATCGCCAGGGCGGTGGTCAGGACGCTTCCCGCCCAGACGATAAACATCACCGGGTTGTGCCACTGCACGCGCGGGCTCAGCTTTTTCACCGCATCCATGAGCGCCTGGCGAACTAATGACGGTTCGAACAGGGCCAGTTGTTTACGACTCATGACAATTTCTCCGCAAAATCAGCGTAAAGAGAGGTATTCCGCGACCGGGCCTAACGCGAGGGCGGGGATAAAGGTCAGGGCGCCGACCAGCAACACGGTGCCCGTCAGCAGGCCGATAAACAGCGCGCCGTGGGTCGGTAATGTCCCGGTGGTGGTCGGTTGGATTTTTTTGTTCACCAGCGATCCGGCTATTGCCATAACCGGCACAATGATCCCGAAGCGGCCCACGAACATGCAGAACGCCAGCAGACAGTTCCAGAACGGAGAGTTGGCGCTTAAGCCTGCAAAAGCGCTGCCGTTGTTGTTGGCGGCAGAGGAGACGGCATACAGCACTTCACTAAAACCGTGAATGCCAGGGTTAAAGATGCCGCTGCGTCCGGCCTCGGTCATCAGCGCCAGCGCGGTGCCGAGCAGCACGAGAGCCGGGGTGACCAGGATTGCCAGCGCGGTTAATTTCATCTCGCGGACGTCGATTTTTTTACCCAGATATTCCGGGGTGCGGCCAATCATCAGACCGGCAATAAACACCGCCAGCAGCACGAACAGCAGCATGCCGTAAAGACCGGAGCCCACGCCGCCAAACACCACCTCGCCAATCTGCATCAGCCACATCGGGATCATGCCGCCCAGCGCCGTAAAGGAATCATGCATGGCATTGACGGCCCCGCACGACGCAGCCGTGGTGACCACCGCATACAGGCTGCTGGCGAGAATGCCAAAGCGGCTCTCTTTACCTTCCATATTGATTGCACTATCGGCCCCGAGTGAGAGGAAGTGCGGATTACCCTGCCATTCGGCCCACATCACCAGCGCAACACAGACCACGAAGATAAGCGACATGGTCCAGAGCAGGGTACGCCCCTGACGGCGATCGTTAACCACGTCGCCAAAGGCAAAGCAGAGCGCGGCGGGGATCAGGAAAATCGCCAGCATCTGCACAAAATTGGTCAGGGCGGTAGGGTTTTCAAACGGGTGCGAGGAGTTGGCGTTGAAGAAGCCGCCACCGTTCGTCCCGAGCATTTTGATGGCTTCCTGCGACGCCACTGGCCCCATCGGCAGGAGCTGTTTTGCGCCTTCCAGCGAGGTATAAGGTGCGTAAGGCAGCAGGTTTTGCAGGCTGCCCTGCTGAATGAAGAACAGCGCGATCAGCAGCGCAATCGGCAGCAGGATCCACAGCGTAATGCGCGTCAGGTCTACCCATGCGTTACCTAACGTACTCACTTTCTGACGTGCAAACGCACGCGTCAGCGCGAAGATCACCGCAATACCGCTGGCGGCAGAGAGGAAGTTCTGCACGGTTAATCCGACCATCTGGCTGAAGTAGCTGAGCGTGGTTTCACCGGAATAGGACTGCCAGTTGGTGTTGGTGACAAAACTGACTGCCGTGTTCAGCGCAAGATGCCAGGACAGGCCCGGTAATTGTTGCGGATTCAGCGGCAGGATACCCTGCAACATCAGCATGGCAAAAAGCGCAATGAGTCCGACAATGTTCAGCAGCAGAATGGCGATCAGATAGTCACGCCAGTTCATCTCCCGATCGTCTACACCCAGTACGCGCCAGATCCCTTTTTCAACGCTTCCCGTGCCGGGCAGGGGAACGTTATTGATCAGCCGTGCCAGCCCCGAGCCCAGTGGCCTTGCCAGGACGAACAACACCACTAAGAAACTGGCAATAAGCAAAAACGCCTGAGCAGCCATCAGAATGCCTCCGCATTAATCAGGGCATAAACCAGATAACCCAATAACAGGAACACCAGCACGATGCCGGCAATAAGACCTGCACTCACAATCCACCTCCGGGTGACTTTTGTTGTTGTGTTAACGGTAGGATTTATGGCGCAAAGATTTCGCAAAAATGAGAAGGGCGGGTGTAAAAAAAATATAAAAATGGCAAAGCCCACAATTTAACTATTGATAAGTAAATCGTTAACTTTTTTGTAACTTAATTACGGCGTGAGTGTAAATTTTTGCTAAACGGACGAAAATAAGTGGTCGGATGAGTAGTAAAATTACAAACAAAGCGATATTATTTTAGCCAGGTCACAGATTTTGAATTTTCCGGATGACGTTTCCGGCCAACTATAGGGGAGAAAATATGGATCTTTATAAAGAGTTTCCGGCTCATATCGTGTTCATGCGCCGCGCTTTCGCCGTAGTGGCTGGCGTGCTGGCTCTGCCGGTGATGCTGTTCTGGAAAGATCGTGCACGTTTTTATAGCTATCTGCACCGCGTCTGGGCGAAAACCAGCGAGAAGCCGGTATGGATGGATCAGGCCGAGAAAGCGACCTGCGACTTCTACTAAGATTACACACAGCAATAAAAAAACCGCCAACAGCAATGTGGCGGTTTTTTTGTCCCTCGGGATTCGCGGTCCGTTGGGTGGTCTTGCAGCCCCTACCCGGGATTTTTATCATACCCTCCTGTAAGCAGATGGCAATCCCTCCAGGCCTTTATAAAATCCTAATTTTCTTCGAGTATCTTACCTTTGCAGCGGATGTTCATTATGATGCGGCGTCCCTTTCCGCCATCTCGCAAATGGGCATCGGTCCTGGGAAAGGTATTTTTACAGCCGTAAAGCAGCCCGCCTACCCGGGCTTGTGTCCACCGACTTATCACCGGTGGTGAACGGTGGAGCGGTTAGCAGCAGGGACCGCATAATGAAACGCTATTTTTGCATCGCGTTCATTGTCGCCAGCGTACTCGTTGTCAAAAGTGATGAACCGATCGGGTTTGTTGCATTTACCACGATAGCGCAGGACAAGTAGCGTTAAGGCCGCCTTGGGCGGCCTTTTTTATTTCATCCCGTCTACACTTCATGGCAAAGTAGTTCAATGCATGCTTTTTCCTTTTACGGCATGCCCTTACGGACATAATGGATATTTGCCTGGAGTTTTATGCCCACCCATCTGGTTTGGTTTCGCGCGGACCTGCGCGTACATGACAACATCGCCCTGGCGGCGGCCTGCCGCGCCAAAGACGCTAACGTACTGGCTCTGTTTGTGGCTACGCCCGAGCAGTGGCGGCAGCATGATATGGCGCCACGCCAGGCGGCCTTGCTGCGTGCGTATCTGACCGATCTGCAGCATTCGCTTGCCGGAAAAGGCATACCGCTGATTTATAAAGAGGTAAGTGATTTTGCCGCACAGCTGCAGACGGTGCAGGAGACCTGTAAGCAGCACAACGTCACGCATCTTTTTTACAACTATCAGTACGAATTCAACGAGCAGCAGCGCGACCGTCAGCTGGAGAAGATGCTGGAGGATGTGGTCTGTGAAGGATTTGATGACAGCGTGATGCTGGCGCCGGGCAGCGTGATGACCGGCAACCGTGAGATGTATAAAGTTTTCACTCCGTTTAAAAATGCCTTTATCAAGCGTCTGAAAGAGTCGCTGCCGGAGTGCGTTGCCGCGCCTGCCGCGAGGGGCGAACCCCTGAAGGACCTGTCTGAACTGACGTTTGACTACCCTCAGGAGCCGTTTGACAAAACGCTGTTCCCCGCCGATGAAAAAGCGGCCATCGCGCAGCTCCGCCAGTTCTGCAAACAGGACGCGGCCAACTACGACGCGCGGCGGGATTTTCCGGCCATCGAGGGCACCAGCCGCCTGTCGGCCTGTCTGGCGCTGGGCGCGATCTCTCCTCGCCAGTGTTTACACCGTCTTCTGGCCGAGCAGCCGCAGGCGCTGGATGGAGGCACCGGTTCTGTCTGGCTGAACGAGCTTATCTGGCGTGAGTTCTACCGCCATCTGATGACGTATCATCCCGATCTCTGTAAGCATCGTCCGTTCATTCCCTGGACCGACAACGTAAAATGGCAGCATGATGAGGCACTTTTACAGGCCTGGAAAAAAGGGGAGACGGGCTATCCGATTGTTGATGCCGCGATGCGTCAGCTCAATGAGACGGGGTGGATGCACAACCGCCTGCGAATGATTACCGCGAGCTTTCTGGTGAAGGATCTGCTTATCGACTGGCGTATCGGAGAGCGCTATTTTATTTCTCAGCTGATCGACGGCGATCTCGCCGCGAATAACGGCGGCTGGCAGTGGGCGGCCTCTACGGGCACCGATGCGGCTCCCTATTTTCGGATATTTAATCCAACCACTCAGGGACAAAAATTTGATGAGAACGGCGAGTTTATCCGCCGCTGGCTCCCTGAACTAAAAGAGATACCGGCTAAAGCGATCCACGAACCGTGGGCATGGGCGGATAAACAGCGTGTAAAACTGAATTATCCCCGTCCGATCGTTGACCATAAACAGGCGCGTGTCGCCACGCTGGCAGCGTACGAAGCGGCCCGCAAAGCATAAGAGAGTGATGATGAAAAACAGCGAACTGGAACGCCTGATTAACGAAAAACTCAATACCGCCTCCTTTAGCGACTACGGTCCAAATGGCCTGCAGGTAGAAGGGCGCGAAACGGTGCAGAAAATTATCACCGGCGTCACGGCAAGCCAGGCGCTGCTGGACGAGGCTGTCCGTCAGGAAGCCGATGCGGTGATTGTCCATCACGGTTATTTCTGGAAAAACGAATCACCGATTATTCGCGGCATGAAGCGCAACCGCCTGAAAACGTTGCTGGCAAATGACATCAACCTGTACGGTTACCACCTGCCGCTGGACGCGCACCCGGAGCTTGGCAACAACGTTCAGCTTGCCCGACTGTTGGGGATCACCGTAATGGGCGAAATCGAGCCACTGGTGCCGTGGGGCGAGCTGGCGATGCCGGTTCCCGGACTGGAGCTGGCCTCGTGGATTGAAGCGCGCCTGGGGCGTCGTCCGCTGTGGAGCGGCGATACCGGTCCGGATACGGTGAAGCGTGTTGCCTGGTGCTCCGGGGGCGGGCAGGGCTTTATCGACAGCGCCGCGCGCTTCGGTGTCGATGCCTTTATCACCGGCGAGGTTTCCGAGCAGACCATTCATTCGGCACGTGAACAGGGGCTGCATTTCTACGCGGCCGGGCATCATGCCACCGAGCGCGGCGGTATTCGTGCCCTCAGCGAGTGGCTGACGGAAAATACCGATCTGGATGTAACCTTTATTGATATTCCTAATCCGGCCTGATGAGAGGTGCCTGAGTGCAGCGAGCGCGTTGTTATCTTCTGGGAGAAACGGCAGTGGTTCTGGAGCTCGAGCCGCCGGTGACCCTTGCCACGCAAAAGCGTATCTGGCGGCTAACCCAGCGTCTGGTCGAACTGCCGGACGTGGTTGAAGCCATTCCGGGGATGAATAACATCACGGTGGTGCTGCGTAGTCCGCATACGCTGGCACTGGATGCCATTGAACGTTTACAGCGCTGGTGGGAAGAGAGCGAGGCGCTGGAGCCGGAATCGCGTGCCATTGAGATCCCGGTCGTTTATGGCGGTACGGGGGGACCGGATCTTGGTGTGGTCGCAGACCACTGCGGGCTCACCGAAAAGCAGGTTGTTGAGCTGCACAGTTCGGTGGATTACGTCGTCTGGTTCCTGGGATTCCAGCCCGGATTCCCGTATCTGGGGGGATTATCTCCCCGGCTGCATACGCCGCGCCGCGCTGAACCGCGCCTGAGCGTACCGGCGGGGACGGTCGCGATTGGTGGCGAGCAGACCGGCGTATATCCGCTGACTTCGCCCGGTGGTTGGCAGCTTATTGGGCATACCGCCACCCCGTTATTTGACCCCGGGCTGGCGTCGCCAATACTCCTGCGCCCGGGCGATACCCTTCGCTTTATCCCGCAGAAGGAGGGGGTATGTTAACGCTTATTCGCGCCGGGCTTTATACCTCCGTACAGGATGCCGGCCGCTTTGGCATGCGCCAGTCGGGCGTGAGCTATTGTGGCGCGCTGGACCGTCCTGCGCTGGAAATCGCTAACGTGCTGGTGGGCAACCCCGGTAGCACGGCGGCGCTCGAAATTACGCTCGGCCAGTGTATCATTGAGTTTGGTCAGGAGACCTGGTTCGCGCTCACCGGCGCCGGCTGTGATGCCACGCTGGACGGCAAAGCGGTGTGGACCGGCTGGCGTCTGCGGGCGAAAGCCGGACAGCGTCTGACCTTAAAGCGTCCTTTGCACGGCGTGCGTAGCTATCTCGCGGTGGCTGGCGGCATTGATGTGCCTGAGGTGCTGGGCTCATCCAGTACCGATCAGAAAGCCGGAATTGGCGGTCACGAAGGACGTTTGTTGCGCGATGGCGATCGCCTGGCGATTAAGCCCTCCTCGCGTCACTTCTCGACGGCGCAGGGGGTGAAACAACTTCTCTGGGGAAACCAGATCCGCGCCTTACCGGGGCCGGAATATCATGAGTTCGACGAGGCCTCAAAAGAGTCCTTCTGGCGCTCGCCGTGGAAGCTCAGTCCGCAGAGTAACCGTATGGGCTATCGCCTGCAGGGGCAGCCGCTGATCCGGACGACCGACAGGGAACTGCTTTCCCACGGTTTACTGCCTGGGGTTATTCAGGTGCCGGGCAACGGGCAACCGATCGTGTTAATGAACGACGCGCAGACGACGGGCGGTTATCCGCGAATTGCCTGCATCATTGAAGCCGATCGCTACCATCTGGCGCAAATTCCCCTCGGACAGCCGATTCACTTTGTGCAGTGTTCGCTGGAGGAGGCGCTAAAGGCGCGGCAGGATCAGCAGCGCTATCTCGAACAGCTGGCGTGGAGGCTCGATGGTAAAGATTGATTTGAATGCCGATCTGGGCGAGGGCGGCAGCGCCGATGCGGCGCTGATGACGCTGGTCTCCTCGGTCAATATCGCCTGCGGCTTTCACGCAGGCGATGCGCAAACCATGCTAGAGAGCGTGCGTCATGCTATCAAAAATGGCGTGGCGATTGGTGCTCACCCGAGCTTCCCTGACCGGGAAAACTTTGGCCGCACCGCGATGGATCTGCCGCCTGAGACGGTCTACGCTCAGGTGCTCTACCAGATTGGTGCGCTGGAGGCGATGGTTCGCGCCGGGAAGGGCGTGCTGCGCCACGTGAAGCCGCACGGCATGCTCTATAACCAGGCGGCAAAAGATCCGGCGCTGGCGGAAGCGATTGCTCGTGCGGTACGCGATTGCAACCCGCAGCTGATCCTTGTGGGGCTGGCAGGCAGCGAGCTTATTCGCGCCGGCGAGCGTCTGGGGTTAACCACGCGGCAGGAGGTCTTTGCCGACCGGGGTTATCAACCCGATGGCAGTCTTGTACCGCGTACGCAAGCCGGTGCGTTGATAACGGACGAAGGTCAAGCGCTGGCGCAGACGCTGGAGATGGTGCGCGCCGGGCGAGTGACCGCCGTGGATGGCACATCGGCGCACGTTCAGGCTGATACGGTATGTTTACATGGTGATGGCGAGCATGCGCTCCAGTTCGCGCGCCGCTTGCGGGCAGCGTTCTCTGAAGAGGGCATTCTTGTCAGCGCAGACTAATCATGAAAGGACAGAAAAATGCCAGAAGGCCCGGAGATCCGCCGCGCGGCGGATAGCCTCGAGGCGGCGATAAAGGGCAAACCCCTGACGGAGGTCTGGTTTGCTTTTCCTCAACTGAAACCGTTTGAATCACAGCTGGTGGGGCAGTCGGTAACGCATATTGAAACGCGCGGCAAAGCGCTGCTCACGCATTTTTCCCATAACCTGACGTTATATAGCCATAACCAGCTTTACGGCGTCTGGCGAGTGGTGGAGGCGGGTGAACAGCCGCAGACTACCCGCGTGCTGCGCGTCAGGCTGCAAACGGCCGATAAGGCGATCCTGCTCTATAGCGCCTCTGATATCGAAATGTTAACGCCGGAGCAACTTCTCACGCACCCGTTTCTACAGCGAGTGGGGCCGGACGTGCTGGATATGCGTCTGACGGCGAGCGATGTGAAGGCCCGACTGCTATCGCCCACATTCCGCAACCGACAGTTTTCCGGCCTGTTTCTTGACCAGGCGTTTCTGGCCGGGCTTGGCAACTACCTGCGGGTGGAGATCCTCTGGCAAGTCGGACTGGCGCCGCAGCACAAAGCCTCCCAGCTGAGCGATGAACAGCTGGAGGCGCTGTCTCACGCGCTGCTGGACATCCCGCGGCTATCGTACAACACGCGCGGCATCGTAGATGAAAACAAGCACCACGGGGCGCTGTTCCGGTTCAAAGTGTTTCATCGGGCGGGGAAAAAGTGCGAGCGGTGCGGCGGCGTGATTGAGAAGGCTACGATCTCTTCCAGACCGTTTTACTGGTGTCCAGGGTGCCAGATGTAAAAAAGCCGGGTGGCGGCTACGCCTTACCCGGCCTACGTTTCGCATTTATTTGTAGGCCCGGTAAGCGGTAGCGCCACCGGGCTTAACTTTTAGCGCTTCAGGTCAGACTTAAAATCACGCTGCTCGTAGCCGGTATACAGCTGACGAGGACGGGCGATCTTCATGCCTTCGCTGTGCATTTCGTTCCAGTGCGCAATCCAGCCTACGGTACGGGCCATCGCGAAGATGACGGTGAACATGGAAGACGGAATGCCCATCGCTTTCAGAATAATGCCAGAGTAGAAATCGACGTTCGGGTAGAGTTTCTTCTCGATGAAGTACGGGTCGTTCAGCGCGATGTGTTCCAGCTCCATCGCCACTTCCAGCAGGTCATCTTTGGTACCCAGCTCTTTCAGCACTTCGTGGCAGGTCTCACGCATCACGGTGGCGCGTGGGTCGTAGTTTTTGTAAACACGGTGACCGAAGCCCATCAGGCGGAAGGAGTCATTCTTGTCTTTCGCGCGACGCACGAACTCAGGAATATGCTCAACGGTGCTGATCTCTTCCAGCATCTTCAGTGCCGCTTCGTTCGCGCCGCCGTGCGCCGGTCCCCACAGGGAGGCGATGCCCGCAGCGATACAGGCGAACGGGTTCGCGCCTGAAGAACCTGCGGTACGAACGGTTGAGGTAGAGGCGTTCTGTTCGTGGTCAGCGTGCAGGATCAGAATACGGTCCATCGCGCGTTCCAGAACCGGGTTCACTTCATACTCTTCGCACGGCGTGGAGAACATCATGCGCAGGAAGTTACCCGCGTAGGAGAGGTCGTTGCGCGGATACACAAACGGCTGACCGATGGAGTATTTGTAACACATCGCCGCCATGGTCGGCATTTTGGACAGCAGACGGTAAGCGGCGATTTCACGGTGACGCGGATTATTCACGTCAAGGGAATCGTGGTAGAACGCTGCCAGTGCACCGGTAATCCCGCACATCACCGCCATTGGGTGAGAGTCACGACGGAACGCATGGAACAGACGGGTAATCTGCTCATGGATCATGGTGTGACGGGTCACGGTGGTTTTAAATTCATCGAACTGGGCCTGCGTCGGTTTTTCGCCGTTCAGCAGGATGTAGCACACTTCCAGGTAGTTGGATTCGGTGGCTAACTGATCGATAGGGAAGCCGCGATGGAGCAGGATACCTTCGTCACCGTCGATAAAGGTGATTTTGGATTCGCAAGATGCGGTAGAGGTAAATCCAGGGTCAAAGGTAAACATCCCTTTGGAACCCAGCGTACGGATATCAATAACATCCTGACCGAGCGTGCCTTTTAGCACATCCAGTTCAATAGCAGTGTCACCATTTAGGGTGAGCGTTGCCTTTGTATCAGCCATTTACGGTCTCCTTAGCGCCTTATGCTTAAGACTGCGCTTTACCGGATTTGCTTTCAGCTGTTAATCACCGTTACCAGATTGTTATTTGGCTTACCGCTCAGCTCACGAGGACAAACCAGGGTACAGAGCTATGGCGCCTTGCAGGTAAACGAATGAAATATCAGTGAAACAACAGCAAATCAGCGTTTTTGCAGTCCGAATTATTCAAACCTGTATATCACTAATAACTGTCCTGATAACTTCGGTCAATACCATCACACTGTTACATAACTATTTGTCAGGTGAAAGAGAGACCTCATAACTTTTGCGCATTATATGCCTTTTCTGATGACGTTTGTAACAATATTGTTTAACATTTGTCAAATCAGATGATTAAAAATTAAAAAGATGTTGTTATCGTGACCCTGATCACTGTTCCAGAGAAAACCCGACAAACTGTATGTAGGTTAATTGTAATGATTTTGTGAACGGCCTATACTGCCGCCAGGTCTCCGGAACACCCTGCAATCCCGAGCCACCCAGCGTTGTAATGTGTCGTTTAAGCATCTGGAAGCACTGTTTTGCATGACGCGCAGTTATAGAAAAGGAACGCTGTCTGACCCGCATCGCAGTCCGGAGGAAGGAAACAATAAGAACAGCATGTGGGCGTTATTCATGATAAGAAATGTGAAAAAACAAAGACCTGTCAATCTGGATCTCAAAACGATCCGGTTCCCCGTAACAGCAATAGCGTCCATTCTGCACCGTGTTTCTGGTGTGATTACGTTTGTGGCGGTCGGTATTCTGCTGTGGTTACTGGGCACCAGCCTCTCTTCCCCTGAAGGATTCCTCCAGGCCTCAGCCATCATGAACAGCTTCTTCGTGAAATTCATCATGTGGGGCATTCTGACCGCACTGGCGTACCACGTTGTGGTGGGTGTTCGTCATATGCTGATGGACTTTGGCTACCTGGAAGAGACCTTCGAAGCCGGGAAGCGCTCCGCTAACATTTCATTTGTGATTACAGTCGTGCTTTCACTTCTCGCAGGAGTTCTCGTATGGTAAGCAACGCCTCCGCATTAGGACGCAACGGCGTACATGACTTCATTCTGGTCCGTGCTACCGCCATCGTTCTCACTCTCTACATCATCTATATGATCGGTTTCTTCGCGACCAGCGGCACGCTGACGTGGGAAATCTGGAGTGGGTTCTTCGGATCCGCCTTCACCAAAGTGTTCACCCTGCTGGCCCTGTTCTCCATCCTTATTCATGCCTGGATTGGCATGTGGCAGGTGTTGACCGATTACGTTAAACCGCTGGCGATTCGCCTCCCACTGCAGCTGGCCATTGTCGTTGCACTGGTGGTTTACGTTATTTATGGATTCGTTGTGGTGTGGGGTGTGTAATGAAACTGCCAGTCAGAGAATTTGATGCTGTTGTGATTGGTGCCGGTGGCGCAGGTATGCGTGCCGCACTGCAAATTTCCCAGAGCGGCCAGAGCTGCGCGCTGCTCTCTAAAGTTTTCCCGACCCGTTCCCACACTGTGTCCGCGCAGGGCGGTATCACCGTTGCGCTGGGTAACTCCCATGAAGATAACTGGGAATGGCACATGTATGACACGGTAAAAGGTTCCGATTACATCGGCGACCAGGATGCCATCGAATATATGTGTAAAACCGGCCCGGAAGCGATTCTGGAGCTGGACCATATGGGTCTGCCGTTCTCCCGTCTGGAAAATGGCACCATCTATCAGCGTCCGTTTGGCGGCCAGTCGAAAAACTTCGGCGGCGAGCAGGCGGCACGCACCGCGGCGGCGGCTGACCGTACCGGTCACGCACTGCTGCACACCCTGTATCAGCAGAACCTGAAAAACCACACCACCATCTTCTCCGAGTGGTATGCGCTGGATCTGGTGAAAAACGCCGATGGCGCCATTGTTGGTTGTACCGCGCTGTGTATCGAAACCGGTGAAGTGGTTTACTTCAAAGCCCGTGCTACCGTGCTGGCGACCGGCGGTGCAGGCCGTATTTACCAGTCCACCACCAACGCCCACATCAACACCGGTGACGGTGTCGGTATGGCTATCCGCGCGGGCGTGCCGGTGCAGGATATGGAGATGTGGCAGTTCCACCCAACCGGTATCGCCGGTGCGGGCGTTCTGGTGACGGAAGGCTGCCGTGGTGAAGGTGGCTACCTGCTGAACAAACACGGCGAGCGCTTCATGGAGCGTTATGCCCCGAATGCGAAAGACCTTGCGGGTCGTGACGTGGTGGCGCGCTCCATCATGATCGAAATCCGTGAAGGCCGCGGCTGTGACGGTCCATGGGGTCCACACGCCAAGCTGAAGCTCGACCATCTGGGTAAAGAAGTGCTGGAGTCCCGTCTGCCGGGCATCCTGGAACTCTCCCGCACCTTCGCGCACGTCGATCCGGTGAAAGAGCCGATTCCGGTTATCCCAACCTGCCACTACATGATGGGCGGTATTCCGACCAAAGTGACCGGTCAGGCGCTGACCGTGAACGAGCAGGGCGAAGACGTGGTCATTCCTGGCCTGTTCGCGGTAGGCGAAATTGCCTGCGTATCCGTACACGGCGCAAACCGTCTGGGCGGCAACTCGCTGCTGGATCTGGTGGTGTTTGGTCGTGCGGTGGGTCTGCATCTGCAGGAATCCATTGCCGAGCAGGGCGCGCTGCGTGACGCAACCGACGACGAAATTGATGCCTCTCTTGAGCGCCTCAACCGCTGGAACGGCAACCGTAACGGCGAAGATCCGGTGGAAATCCGCAAAGCGCTGCAGGAGTGCATGCAGCACAACTTCTCGGTATTCCGCGAAGGCGACGCGATGGCCAAAGGTCTTGAGCAGCTGAAAGCGATCCGCGAGCGTCTGAAAAATGCCCGTCTGGACGATACCTCCAGCGAGTTCAACACCCAGCGCGTTGAGTGCCTGGAGCTGGATAACCTGATGGAAACCGCGTTCGCGACCGCGATGTCGGCAAACTTCCGTACCGAAAGCCGTGGCGCGCATAGCCGCTTCGACTTCCCGGAGCGTGATGACGAAAACTGGCTGTGCCATTCCCTGTATCTGCCAGAGTCGGAAACCATGACGCGTCGTAGCGTCAATATGGAACCGAAACTGCGTCCGGCGTTCCCGCCGAAGATTCGTACTTACTAATGCGGAGACAGGATAATGAAACTCGAATTCTCAGTTTATCGTTATAACCCGGATGTAGACGACGCTCCGCGCATGCAGGATTACACGCTGGAAGCGGAAGAAGGTCGTGACATGATGCTGCTGGATGCCTTAATCCAGCTGAAAGAAAAAGATCCAACCCTGTCGTTCCGCCGCTCCTGCCGTGAAGGGGTGTGTGGCTCTGACGGTGTGAACATGAACGGCAAAAATGGCCTGGCCTGCATCACGCCAATTTCAGCGTTGCAGCGTCCTGGTCAGAAAATTGTTATCCGTCCTCTGCCAGGCCTGCCGGTCGTGCGTGATTTGGTGGTAGACATGGGGCAATTCTATGCACAATATGAGAAGATTAAGCCTTACTTATTGAATAATGGGCAAAATCCACCCGCTCGCGAGCACTTACAGTCTCCTGAGCAGCGTGAAAAACTCGATGGTCTGTACGAGTGTATTCTCTGCGCATGCTGTTCTACGTCCTGCCCGTCGTTCTGGTGGAACCCGGACAAGTTTATCGGCCCGGCCGGTCTGCTGGCTGCCTATCGCTTCCTGATCGATAGCCGCGACACCGAAACCGACAGCCGTCTGGAAGGACTGAGTGACGCTTTCAGCGTATTCCGCTGCCATAGCATCATGAACTGCGTCAGTGTGTGTCCGAAGGGGCTGAACCCGACGCGTGCCATCGGCCATATTAAGTCGATGCTGCTGCAGCGCAGTGCGTAAGTAAATTTGCCGGATGGCGCTGCGCTTATCCGGCCTACGAAACTGTAGGCCCGGTAAGCGTAGCGCCACCGGGCAAAATGCAGAAACCTTTAAAAACTGCCCTGAAGTCTAGACAGTTTCTAAAGGTTCCTTCGCGGGCCACAAAGAGCTCGCAGGTGAACCCCGGCACGTACACGTGGTGTGCGTGGTAGTTTCTACGGCGAAAGTAAGCATAAAAATGCTTAAGGGATCACGATGCAGAACGGCGCAATGAAAGCCTGGCTGGACTCTTCTTACCTCTCTGGTGCCAACCAGAGCTGGATAGAACAGCTCTATGAAGACTTCTTAACCGATCCTGACTCAGTGGACGCAAACTGGCGTTCCATGTTCCAGCAGTTGCCTGGTACAGGGGTCAAACCGGATCAATTCCATTCCAAAACACGTGATTATTTCCGTCGTCTGGCGAAGGATGCCTCACGTTACTCTTCTGCGATTTCCGACCCTGACACCAATGCGAAGCAGGTTAAAGTCCTGCAGCTTATCAACGCTTATCGCTTCCGTGGTCACCAGCATGCGAATCTCGATCCGCTGGGACTGTGGAAACAAGACCGTGTGGCCGATCTCGATCCGGCGTATCACGATCTGACCGAGGCCGATTTCCAGGAAAGCTTTAACGTAGGTTCCTTTGCCATCGGCAAAGACACGATGAAGCTGGGCGATCTGATTGACGCGCTCAAGCAAACCTACTGCGGCTCCATCGGCGCGGAATACATGCACATTACCTCTACCGAAGAGAAGCGCTGGATCCAGCAGCGCATCGAATCCGTGGCGGGCCACGCGACCTTCTCGGCTGACGAGAAAAAACGCTTCCTCAGCGAACTGACCGCAGCGGAAGGCCTTGAGCGCTATCTGGGCGCGAAGTTCCCGGGCGCAAAACGCTTCTCGCTGGAAGGCGGTGACGCCCTGGTGCCGATGCTGAAAGAGCTGATTCGTCACGCTGGCAAGAGCGGCACCCGTGAAGTGGTGCTGGGCATGGCACACCGTGGTCGTCTGAACGTACTGGTCAACGTGCTGGGTAAAAAACCGCAGGACCTGTTCGACGAATTCGCGGGCAAACATAAAGAACACCTCGGCACCGGCGACGTGAAGTACCACATGGGCTTCTCGTCTGATATCGAAACCGAAGGCGGTCTGGTTCACCTGGCGCTGGCGTTTAACCCGTCACACCTGGAAATCGTCAGCCCGGTGGTTATCGGTTCCGTGCGCGCGCGTCTGGATCGTCTGGACGAGCCGAGCAGCAATAAAGTTCTGCCAATCACCATCCACGGTGATGCGGCGGTCACAGGGCAGGGCGTGGTGCAGGAAACCCTGAACATGTCGAAAGCGCGTGGTTATGAAGTGGGCGGTACCGTTCGCATCGTAATCAACAACCAGGTGGGCTTCACCACCTCTAACCCGCTGGACGCGCGTTCTACCCCGTACTGCACCGACATCGGTAAGATGGTGCAGGCGCCGATCTTCCACGTTAACGCGGATGACCCGGAAGCCGTGGCTTTCGTTACCCGTCTGGCGCTGGACTTCCGTAACACCTTCAAACGCGATGTGTTCATTGACCTCTTCTGCTACCGCCGTCACGGCCACAACGAAGCGGATGAGCCAAGTGCAACCCAGCCGCTGATGTACCAGAAAATCAAAAAACACCCGACCCCGCGCAAAATCTATGCTGACAAGCTGGAGAGCGACAAAGTGGCGACGCTGGAAGATGCGACCGAAATGGTCAACCTTTACCGCGACGCACTGGATGCGGGTGAGTGTGTAGTGAAAGAGCTGCGCCCGATGAACATGCACTCCTTTACCTGGTCGCCGTACCTCAACCACGAGTGGGATGAGAGCTACCCGAACAAGGTGGAGATGAAGCGCCTGCAGGAGCTGGCTAAACGCATCAGCACCGTGCCGGACGCTATCGAGATGCAGTCTCGCGTAGCGAAAATTTATGCTGACCGTCAGGCCATGGCGGCAGGTGAGAAGCTGTTCGACTGGGGCGGTGCGGAAACGCTGGCTTACGCGACGCTGGTTGACGAAGGCATTCCTGTTCGTCTGTCCGGTGAAGATGCGGGCCGTGGGACCTTCTTCCACCGTCACGCGGTCGTTCACAACCAGTCTAACGGTTCAACCTACACCCCGCTGCAGCACGTGCACAACGGTCAGGGCCAGTTCAAGGTCTGGGACTCCGTGCTGTCTGAAGAAGCGGTACTGGCTTTCGAGTACGGTTACGCAACGGCAGAACCGCGCACCCTGACCATCTGGGAAGCGCAGTTCGGCGACTTCGCCAACGGTGCGCAGGTGGTTATCGACCAGTTCATCTCCTCCGGCGAGCAGAAGTGGGGCCGTATGTGTGGTCTGGTGATGCTGCTGCCGCACGGCTATGAAGGCCAGGGTCCGGAGCACTCCTCCGCGCGTCTGGAACGTTATCTGCAGCTCTGCGCCGAGCAGAACATGCAGGTTTGCGTGCCGTCGACCCCGGCGCAGGTCTACCACATGCTGCGTCGTCAGGCGCTGCGCGGTATGCGTCGTCCGCTGGTGGTCATGTCACCGAAATCCCTGCTGCGTCACCCGCTGGCGGTGTCCAGCCTGGAAGAGCTGGCCAACGGTACCTTCCTGCCAGCCATCGGTGAAATTGACGAGCTGGATCCGCAGGCCGTGAAGCGTGTGGTTATGTGTTCTGGTAAGGTTTATTACGACCTGCTGGAACAGCGCCGTAAGAACGATCAGAAAGATGTCGCCATCGTGCGTATCGAACAGCTTTATCCGTTCCCGCACCAGGCGGTGCAGGAAGCGCTGAAACCGTACGCTCACGTTCATGATTTTGTCTGGTGCCAGGAAGAGCCGCTCAACCAGGGCGCATGGTACTGCAGCCAGCATCATTTCCGTGAAGTGATTCCATTTGGGTCAGCCCTGCGCTATGCAGGTCGCCCGGCCTCCGCCTCTCCGGCGGTAGGGTATATGTCCGTTCACCAGAAGCAGCAACAAGATCTGGTCAATGACGCGCTGAACGTCGATTAATTAAAGGATACATAATGAGTAGCGTAGATATTCTTGTTCCCGACCTGCCTGAATCTGTAGCAGATGCGACCGTCGCTACCTGGCACAAAAAACCAGGCGATGCCGTTAAGCGCGATGAAGTGCTGGTAGAAATCGAAACTGACAAAGTGGTACTGGAAGTACCGGCTTCGGCGGATGGCGTTCTGGACGCGGTGCTGGAAGATGAAGGTACCACCGTGACTTCTCGTCAGATCCTGGGTCGCCTGCGTGAAGGCAACAGCGCGGGCAAAGAGTCCAGCGCGAAATCTGAAGAGAAAGCGTCCACGCCAGCGCAGCGCCAGCAGGCCTCTCTGGAAGAGCAGTCTAACGACGCCCTCAGCCCGGCGATCCGTCGCCTGCTGGCGGAACACAGCCTTGACCCGGCAGCCATTAAAGGTACCGGTGTGGGCGGTCGTCTGACCCGCGAAGACATCGACAAGCACCTGGCGAAAGCGCCTGCTCAGGCAGAAGCGAAAGCCCCTGCGGCAGCACCGGCTGCACAGCCTGCGCTGGGCGCACGCAGCGAAAAACGCGTGCCAATGACCCGCCTGCGTAAGCGCGTGGCCGAGCGTCTGCTGGAAGCGAAAAACTCTACCGCGATGCTGACCACCTTCAACGAAGTAAACATGAAGCCAATCATGGACCTGCGTAAGCAGTACGGTGACGCGTTTGAAAAACGTCACGGTATCCGTCTGGGCTTTATGTCCTTCTACGTGAAGGCGGTGGTTGAAGCGCTGAAACGCTACCCGGAAGTGAACGCGTCCATCGATGGCGATGACGTGGTTTACCACAACTACTTCGACGTCAGCATGGCGGTTTCGACCCCACGTGGCCTGGTGACCCCGGTTCTGCGTGATGTGGATACCCTGGGTATGGCTGACATCGAGAAAAACATTAAAGAGCTGGCTGTGAAAGGCCGCGACGGCAAGCTGACCGTAGACGATCTGACCGGCGGTAACTTCACCATTACCAACGGCGGCGTATTCGGCTCGCTGATGTCTACCCCGATCATTAACCCGCCGCAGAGCGCGATCCTGGGTATGCATGCCATTAAAGATCGCCCGATGGCGGTAGACGGTAAAGTTGAGATCCTGCCGATGATGTACCTGGCGCTCTCTTACGACCACCGCCTGATCGACGGCCGCGAGTCCGTGGGCTTCCTGGTTGCCATTAAAGAGCTGCTGGAAGATCCAACGCGTCTGCTGCTGGACGTCTAGTCACGATTTAGCATCACCTGCCCCGTGGACCGGCACACGCTGCGCCGGTCTACAGGTTTGAAGATAACGATTACCCTGAAGGATGGATAGAACACATGAACTTACATGAATATCAGGCCAAACAGCTGTTTGCCCGGTATGGCTTACCGGCTCCGGTGGGTTATGCCTGTACTACCCCGCGTGAAGCAGAAGAAGCCGCATCTAAAATCGGTTCCGGCCCGTGGGTAGTTAAGTGTCAGGTTCACGCTGGTGGCCGTGGTAAAGCGGGCGGTGTGAAGGTTGTTAAGAGCAAAGAAGAGATTCGTGCGTTTGCTGAACATTGGCTCGGCAAGCGTCTGGTAACGTACCAGACAGATGCGAACGGCCAGCCGGTTAACCAGATCCTGGTGGAAGCGGCGACCGATATCGCGAAAGAACTTTATCTGGGCGCGGTGGTTGACCGTAGCTCCCGTCGCGTGGTGTTCATGGCGTCTACCGAAGGCGGCGTGGAAATCGAAAAAGTGGCGGAAGAAACCCCACACCTGATCCACAAAGTGGCTATCGATCCGCTGGCAGGCCCAATGCCTTACCAGGGTCGCGAGCTGGCGTTCAAGCTGGGTCTGGAAGGTAAACTGGTTCAGCAGTTCACCAAGATCTTCATGGGTCTGGCGACCATCTTCCTGGAGCGCGATCTGGCGCTGATCGAGATCAACCCGCTGGTGATCACGACCCAGGGCGATCTGATCTGCCTCGACGGCAAGCTGGGCGCTGACGGCAACGCGCTGTTCCGCCAGCCGGATCTGCGCGAAATGCGCGACCAGTCTCAGGAAGACCCGCGTGAAGCGCAGGCGGCACAGTGGGAACTGAACTATGTGGCGCTGGACGGTAACATCGGCTGCATGGTTAACGGTGCGGGCCTGGCAATGGGCACCATGGACATCGTTAAGCTGCACGGCGGTGAGCCAGCAAACTTCCTCGACGTGGGCGGTGGCGCTACCAAAGAGCGCGTAACCGAAGCGTTCAAAATCATTCTCTCCGACGACAACGTGAAGGCCGTTCTGGTTAACATCTTCGGCGGTATTGTCCGTTGTGACCTGATCGCCGACGGTATCATCGGCGCGGTAGAAGAAGTAGGTGTTAACGTTCCGGTGGTTGTGCGTCTGGAAGGTAACAACGCTGAACTCGGCGCGAAAAAACTGGCTGACAGCGGCCTGAATATTATTGCAGCGAAAAGTCTGACGGATGCAGCTCAGCAGGTTGTTGCCGCAGTGGAGGGGAAATAATGTCAGTTTTAATTAATAAAGATACCAAGGTTATCTGCCAGGGCTTCACCGGTAGCCAGGGGACTTTCCACTCCGAACAGGCGATTGCCTACGGCACGCAGATGGTTGGCGGCGTAACGCCAGGTAAAGGTGGCACTACCCACCTGGGCCTGCCGGTGTTCAACACCGTGCATGAAGCCGTAGAAGCGACGGGCGCAACCGCGACCGTGATCTACGTTCCGGCGCCGTTCTGCAAAGACTCTATTCTGGAAGCGATCGACGCAGGCATCAAACTGATCATCACCATCACTGAAGGCATCCCGACGCTGGATATGCTGACCGTGAAGGTGAAGCTGGATGAAGCTGGCGTGCGTATGATCGGCCCGAACTGCCCAGGCGTTATCACCCCGGGCGAATGCAAAATCGGCATCATGCCGGGCCACATTCACAAGCCGGGTAAAGTGGGCATCGTGTCCCGTTCCGGTACCCTGACCTATGAAGCGGTTAAGCAGACCACCGACTACGGCTTCGGCCAGTCCACCTGCGTGGGCATCGGCGGTGACCCAATCCCGGGTTCTAACTTCATCGACATCCTGAAGCTGTTCCAGGAAGATCCACAGACCGAAGCGATCGTGATGATCGGTGAGATCGGTGGTAGCGCGGAAGAAGAAGCGGCTGCTTACATCAAAGAACACGTGACCAAGCCAGTAGTGGGTTACATCGCGGGTGTGACTGCGCCGAAAGGCAAGCGTATGGGTCACGCAGGCGCGATCATCGCCGGTGGTAAAGGTACGGCTGATGAGAAATTCGCAGCGCTGGAAGCCGCAGGCGTGAAAACCGTTCGCAGCCTGGCGGATATCGGCGAAGCACTGAAATCCATCATTAAGTAAGTCCTCTCTGCTCCCCGAAAGGGGGGCGTTGCAGTATAAAAATGTCCGTTTCGACATGGTTGGCCGCTGTAAAGCGGCCTTTTTTATTGCCTGCCGGGTGTCATGCAATAGTCACAAAGTGGTGTTAATTACAGAGGATGCAAAAGTAAAATAATTGTTATTTATTTGCCTTTAAGAGGGCAGATGGAAAAAAATGAAAAACGCACTAAAATTTATGTCCTGAATAAATCAGTCATTAAGCGCTACTGAGTTAATAAAAATCACTTCTGTTTATATTCATCATTCGATTCGATAACCTTAATTGTATTTCATATACATATCTTTAACATGGTTTTTACCATGTTCACCACATCAAAACACAATTAACATAACGGATTGTTTTTTGATTTAAATCAATGTTTAATCCTTGGAAAAAGGTGCTGAAAAGCGCTAAATTGTCCCCGATCAAAATGGCCGAAAAGTGGTAATTTTGCTATAAATTGATCACCGTCGAAAAACGTAAATGTGACTCTATAAAAACCTGTTTATTGTAAGGGTTTTGCAGCGTATTATATTTGCGGGATCAATTTGAGTTTTTTATTAACGTATTTGTAACCTCACGTCATCGTTTTTATCCTCCTTCAGGGTAATAACGACGACAAGGATGCGAATAATTTGTATTGGGGCATGCGTGTGGATCGCTTTGACGGGGTTCACTCTCGGAGTCTTCATGCGATGAGCAAGGAGTCATAATGTTAGATATAGTCGAACTGTCGCGCTTACAGTTTGCCTTGACCGCGATGTACCACTTCCTGTTTGTGCCACTGACGCTCGGTATGGCGTTCCTGCTGGCCATCATGGAAACGGTATACGTTCTCTCCGGCAAACAGATTTATAAAGATATGACCAAGTTCTGGGGCAAGTTGTTTGGTATCAACTTCGCACTGGGCGTGGCCACCGGTCTGACCATGGAGTTCCAGTTCGGGACTAACTGGTCTTACTATTCCCACTATGTCGGGGATATCTTCGGTGCGCCGCTGGCCATTGAAGGTCTGATGGCATTCTTCCTCGAATCCACCTTTGTAGGTCTGTTCTTCTTCGGTTGGGACCGTCTGGGTAAAGTCCAGCATATGGCGGTGACCTGGCTGGTGGCATTAGGTTCGAACCTGTCCGCGCTGTGGATCCTGGTCGCGAACGGCTGGATGCAGAACCCTATCGCGTCTGATTTTAACTTCGAAACCATGCGTATGGAGATGGTCAGCTTTGCCGAGCTGGTCCTGAACCCGGTTGCTCAGGTTAAATTCGTTCACACCGTCGCTTCTGGCTATGTGTGCGGCGCTATGTTTGTACTGGGCATCAGTTCTTACTATATGCTGCGCGGTCGTGACTTCGCGTTTGCTAAGCGCTCCTTTGCTATCGCTGCAAGCTTCGGTATGGCTGCTATCCTCTCCGTTATCGTTCTGGGTGATGAATCCGGTTACGAAATGGGTGACGTGCAGAAAACCAAACTGGCCGCCATCGAAGCCGAATGGGAAACCCAGCCGGCGCCTGCTGCCTTTACGCTGTTCGGTATTCCCGATCAGGACGCGCAGGAAAACCGCTTCGCCATTCAGATCCCTTACGCGCTGGGTATTATCGCCACCCGTTCTGTTGATAAGCAGGTGACGGGTCTGAAAGAGCTGATGGTGCAGCACGAAGAGCGTATCCGTAACGGTATGAAAGCCTACTCGCTGCTGGAACAGCTGCGTGCCGGTTCTACCGACCAGGCCGTTCGCGACCAGTTTAACGATGTGAAGAAAGATCTGGGTTACGGTCTGCTGCTGAAGCGTTATACCCCGAACGTGTCTGATGCGACGGAAGCCCAGATCCAGATGGCAACCAAAGACTCGATTCCACGCGTTGCGCCACTGTACTTCGCATTCCGTATCATGGTGGGCTGCGGCATCATCATGCTGCTGATCATTGCGGCGTCCTTCTGGTCCGTGATTCGCAACCGTATCGGCGAGAAAAAATGGCTGCTGCGCACTGCGCTGTACGGTATTCCACTGCCGTGGATCGCAATTGAATCCGGCTGGTTTGTGGCGGAGTATGGCCGTCAGCCATGGGCGATCGGTGAGGTGCTGCCAACGGCGGTAGCGAACTCGTCCCTGACCGCAGGCGACCTGATCTTCTCCATGCTGCTGATTTGTGGTCTGTACACCCTGTTCCTGGTGGCTGAACTGTTCCTGATGTTCAAGTTCGCGCGCCTTGGCCCAAGCAGCCTGAAAACCGGTCGCTATCACTACGAGCAGTCCACTGCGACTACTCAGCCGGCACGCTAAGACAGGAGTCATCAAATGATCGATTATGAAGTATTGCGTTTTATCTGGTGGCTGCTGGTTGGCGTTCTGCTGATCGGTTTCGCCGTCACGGATGGTTTCGACATGGGGGTGGGGATGCTCACCCGTTTCCTCGGTCGTAATGACACCGAGCGTCGAATCATGATCAACTCCATCGCCCCGCACTGGGACGGTAACCAGGTGTGGCTGATCACCGCAGGCGGCGCGCTGTTCGCTGCCTGGCCGATGGTCTACGCGGCTGCGTTCTCCGGTTTCTATGTGGCGATGATTCTGGTGCTGGCCTCTTTATTCTTCCGTCCGGTCGGTTTCGACTACCGTTCCAAGATTGAAGATACCCGCTGGCGTAACATGTGGGACTGGGGCATCTTCATCGGTAGCTTCGTTCCACCGCTGGTGATTGGCGTGGCGTTCGGTAACCTGCTGCAGGGCGTGCCGTTCCACCTGGACGAATACATGCGTCTTTACTACACCGGTAACTTCTTCCAGCTGCTGAATCCGTTTGGTCTGCTGGCCGGCGTCGTGAGCGTGGCGATGATCATCACTCAGGGCGCAACCTATCTGCAGATGCGTACCGTGGGTGAGCTGCATCTGCGTTCTCGCGCGACGGCTCAGGTTGCTGCGCTGGTTACGCTGGTCTGCTTCGCGCTGGCTGGTGTGTGGGTGGTGTACGGTATTGATGGCTACGTGGTGACGTCTGCGATCAACCACACCGCACCGTCTAACCCGCTGACCAAAGAAGTGGCGCGTCAGGCGGGGGCATGGCTGGTGAACTTCAACAATACCCCTGTGCTGTGGGCGATCCCGGCGCTGGGCGTGCTGCTGCCGCTGCTGACCGTGCTGACGTCTCGTCTGGAAAAAGGCGCGCTGGCGTTCGTGTTCTCTTCACTGACCCTGGCATGCATTATCCTGACGGCGGGTATTGCGATGTTCCCATTCGTCATGCCATCCAGCACCATGCTGAATGCTAGCCTGACTATGTGGGATGCAACGTCCAGCCATATGACGCTGAACCTGATGACGTATGTTGCATGCGTGTTCGTTCCGATCGTTCTGGCCTACACCATCTGGTGTTACTGGAAAATGTTCGGTCGTATCACGAAAGAACATATCGAAAGCAACACCCACTCTATGTACTAAGTAAGGAGCTGAATATGTGGTATTTCGCATGGATTTTAGGGACGCTTCTTGCCTGTGCATTTGGTGTCATCACTGCCCTGGCGCTTGAGCACGTAGAAGCGACCAAAGCGGGTGAAGAAAAACACTGATGAATATTATCGCGAAACTTTACGCGGTAATGGACAAGCGCCCGTTACGGGCGCTTTCTTTAGTGATGGCATTACTGCTGGCAGGTTGTATCTTCTGGGACCCTTCGCGCTTTGCAGCGAAAACCAGCGAGCTTGAAATCTGGCACGGCTTCCTCATCATGTGGGCGGTGTGCGCAGGCGTGATCCACGGCGTGGGCTTTCGTCCGAAAGCCGTTCACTGGCAGGGAATTTTCTGCCCGCTGATTGCCGATCTGGTGCTTCTCGCCGGTTTGATTTTCTTCTTCTTCTGAATAAGAAATGTCCGTTAACGTTATGGGCTTACCCGAGCCCATAAAAATTTACTCTCCGTTTACTTTCCCCCATTCCAAACCATCTTTCCCGCGCGTATAGTAGCGAAGTTTAAAAGCTCTAACTTTTGTTGCATTACTGGGATGTAAAGTGAATACAACGCTGTTTCGATGGCCGGTTCGTGTCTATTACGAAGATACCGATGCCGGTGGTGTGGTTTACCACGCCAGCTACGTTGCTTTTTATGAACGGGCACGCACAGAGATGCTGCGCCATCATCACTTTAGTCAACAGGTGCTGTTGGCTGAGCGAGTTGCCTTCGTGGTACGCAAGATGACGCTTGAGTATTTTGCGCCTGCCAGACTCGACGATATGCTCGAAGTCCAAACTGAAATTACATCAATGCGCGGAACCTCACTGGTTTTCACGCAGCGGATAGTCAACGCAGAGAACACCGTACTGAACTCAGCTGAAGTACTGATTGTTTGTGTTGATCCAACCATAATGAAGCCTCGTGCGCTTCCTAAGTCTATTGTCGCGGAGTTTAAGCAGTGACTGACATGAATATCCTTGATTTGTTCCTGAAGGCAAGCCTTCTGGTTAAACTTATCATGTTGATTTTGATTGGTTTTTCAATCGCATCCTGGGCCATCATCATCCAGAGAACGCGTATCCTCAATGCCGCCGGCCGTGAAGCTGAAGCGTTTGAAGATAAGTTCTGGTCGGGCATTGAGCTTTCTCGTCTGTACCAGGAGAGCCAGGGGCGCCGTGAAAACCTGACCGGCTCCGAGCAAATTTTCTATAGCGGTTTCAAAGAGTTCGCCCGTCTGCATCGTGCAAACAATCATGCGCCGGAAGCGGTGGTGGAAGGTGCCTCGCGTGCGATGCGCATCTCGATGAACCGCGAGCTGGAAAACCTTGAAACGCATATTCCTTTCCTCGGTACTGTCGGTTCCATCAGCCCGTATATCGGTCTGTTTGGTACCGTGTGGGGGATCATGCACGCCTTTATCGCGCTGGGCGCGGTGAAGCAGGCGACGTTGCAGATGGTTGCACCGGGTATCGCTGAAGCACTGATTGCGACCGCTATCGGTCTGTTTGCGGCAATTCCGGCAGTTATGGCCTATAACCGTCTGAACCAGCGCGTGAACAAACTGGAACTGAACTACGACAACTTTATGGAAGAGTTCACTGCGATTCTGCACCGTCAGGCGTTTACCAGCACCGAGAGCAACAAGGGGTAAACCATGGCCAGATCGCGTGGACGAGGTCGTCGCGAGCTCAAGTCCGAAATCAATATCGTTCCACTGCTGGACGTCCTGCTGGTACTGCTGCTGATCTTCATGGCAACAGCGCCAATCATTACCCAGAGCGTGGAAGTGGATCTGCCGGATGCGACAGAATCACAGGCGGTGAGCACCAATGACGATCCTCCGGTTATCATTGAGGTTTCCGGCGTAGGGCAATACAGCGTCGTGGTAGAGAAGGATCGTATGGATCAGCTGCCACCTGAGCAGGTTATTGCCGAAGCGCAGCGTCGCCTGGAGTCAAATCCGAAAACGGTCTTCTTAATCGGTGGCGCGAAAGACGTACCCTACGATGAAATTATTAAAGCGCTGAACTTGCTACATAGTGCGGGTGTTAAGTCAGTTGGCTTAATGACCCAACCTATTTGATCATCCGCGTAGTTTTTGGGAACCGATAGTGTCAAAGGCAACCGAACAGAACGACAAGCTTAAGCGAGCGATAATCGTCTCCGCAGTGCTGCACGTTATTCTTTTTGCAGCGCTGATCTGGAGTTCGTTCGACGAGCATATTGATGCATCAGCCGGCGGCGGTGGAGGGTCTTCCATTGACGCCGTGATGGTGGATCCCGGTGCGGTAGTACAGAACTATAATCGCCAACAACAACAGAAGGCGAGTGCAAAACGGGCTGAAGAGCAGCGTGAAAAACAGGCGCAACAGCAAGCGGAAGAACTGCGTGAAAAGCAGGCCGCAGAGCAGGAGCGTCTGAAGCAGCTTGAGAAAGAACGTTTGCAGGCGCAGGAAGCCGCGAAAGCGCAGGCAGAACAGCAGAAACAAGCCGAAGAGGCCGCGAAAAAAGCACAGGAACAGCAAAAGCAGGCGGAAGAGGCGGCAGCAAAAGCCGCAGCGGACGCGAAAGCACAGGCTGATGCCCAGGCGAAATTAGCGGCAGAAGCGGCGAAGAAAGCGGCTGCTGATGCCCAGAAGAAAGCGGAAGCCGAAGCCGCGAAGAAAGCCGCCGCTGATGCTCAGAAGAAAGCGGAAGCCGAAGCCGCTAAGAAAGCCGCAGCTGATGCTCAGAAGAAAGCAGAAGCGGAAGCCGCGAAGAAGGCCGCTCAGGAAGCAGAGAAGAAAGCTGCTGCCGAGGCAGCGAAGAAAGCGGCTGCTGCCGAGAAAGCAGCAGCAGAAAAAGCCGCGGCAGAAAAAGCGGCAGCCGCCGAAAAAGCCGCTGCTGACAAAAAAGCTGCAGCTGAGAAGGCCGCTGCCGATAAGAAAGCAGCAGCTGAAAAAGCGGCTGCTAAAAAGGCTGCCGCCGCTGAAAAAGCCGCTGCTGCCGCAGGGGTTGACGATCTGCTGGGCGATTTGAGCTCCGGTAAGAATGCGCCGAAAACGGGCGGTGGGGCGAAAGGAAACAACGCAGCGCCGACCGGAAGTGGTAACACTAAGAGTAACGGTGCGACAGGGGCTGAAATCAACGGTTATGCCGCGCAGATTAAATCCGCTATTGAAAGCCGATTCTATGATGCGTCTTCCTATACCGGTAAAACGTGTACGTTACGTATAAAACTGGCTCCGGATGGCATGCTGCTGGATATTAAGTCTGAAGGTGGCGACCCGGCTTTATGTACTGCGGCCCTGGCTGCAGCGCGTCAGGCGAAGATGCCTAAACCGCCTTCGCAGGCAGTCTACGAAGTCTTCAAAAATGCGCCGCTGGACTTCAAACCTTAAGTTACATTTTCCCGTGCAAACGGGGAAAAATAGACCAGGTTTAGTCACAGGGTTCGGGTAGTTTTGTCTATTTGAGTTTGTTAACATTCTGCTAAATTATCGTGGGTAAGGTTACCCGGATAAGGGAGATATGATGAAGCAGGCATTACGTGTAGCATTTAGTTTTTTAATGCTGTGGGCAGCAGTACTGCACGCAGAAGTACGTATCGAGATCACCCAGGGGGTGGACTCGGCACGCCCAATCGGTGTTGTTCCGTTCCAGTGGGCCGGTCCTGGCGCTGCACCTGAAGATGCCGGTGGCATCGTGGCGGCTGACCTGCGTAACAGCGGTAAATTCAACCCGTTAGATCGTTCTCGTCTGCCTCAGCAGCCGGGTAGCGCGCAGGAAGTACAGCCTGCAGCATGGTCTGCACTGGGTATTGATGCCGTGGTTGTGGGTCAGGTTACCCCTAATCCAGACGGTTCATACAACGTGGCCTGGCAGCTGGTGGATACCGGCGGTGCACCAGGTACCGTTCTGGCCCAGAATTCTTACAAGGTCACTAAGCAGTACCTGCGCTACGCGGCACACGCTGCCAGCGATGCGGTATTTGAAAAACTGACCGGCATTAAAGGTGCGTTCCGTACCCGTATCGCGTACGTGGTGCAGACCAACGGTGGTCAATTCCCGTATGAGCTGCGCGTATCTGATTACGATGGCTACAACCAGTTCCTGGTGAAACGCTCTTCACAGCCACTGATGTCTCCAGCCTGGTCTCCGGACGGTTCTAAGCTGGCGTATGTCACCTTCGAAAGCGGCCGTTCTGCGCTGGTTATCCAGACGCTGGCAAACGGTGCGGTTCGTCAGGTGGCGTCTTTCCCACGTCACAACGGTGCGCCTTCGTTCTCTCCAGACGGCTCTAAACTGGCGTTTGCGTTGTCTAAAACCGGTAGCCTGAACCTGTACGTGATGGACATTGGCTCTGGCCAGATCCGTCAGGTGACCGATGGTCGTAGCAACAACACCGAACCTTCATGGTTCCCGGACAGTCAAAACCTGGCGTTTACCTCTGACCAGGCCGGCCGTCCACAAATCTATAAAGTCAACATCAACGGCGGTGCTCCGCAGCGTATTACCTGGGAAGGTTCACAGAACCAGAACTCAGACGTGAGCAGCGACGGTAAATTTATGGTAATGGTCAGCTCTAACGGTGGGCAGCAGCACATTGCCAAACAAGATCTGGTAGCGGGTGGCGTTCAAGTTCTGTCGTCAACGTTCCTGGATGAAACGCCAAGTCTGGCACCTAACGGCACGATGGTAATCTACAGCTCTTCTCAGGGGATGGGATCTGTGCTGAATCTGGTTTCTACAGATGGGCGTTTCAAAGCGCGTATTCCGGCTACTGATGGACAGGTAAAATCACCTGCCTGGTCGCCGTATCTGTAAATAATAATTAATTGATTACTAAAGGAATCATAGAAATGCAACTGAACAAAGTGCTGAAGGGGCTGATGATCGCTCTGCCTGTAATGGCAATCGCAGCGTGTTCTTCTAACAAGAACGCCAGCAATGACCAGAGCGGCGAAGGCATGATGGGTGCCGGCACCGGTATGGACGCGAACGGCAATGGCAACATGTCTTCTGAAGAGCAGGCGCGTCTTCAGATGCAGCAGCTGCAGCAGAACAACATCGTTTACTTCGATCTGGATAAATACGACATCCGTTCTGACTTCGCTGCGATGCTGGATGCGCACGCTAACTTCCTGCGTAGCAACCCATCTTACAAAGTCACCGTAGAAGGTCACGCGGACGAACGTGGTACTCCAGAGTACAACATCTCCCTGGGTGAACGTCGTGCTAACGCTGTTAAAATGTACCTGCAGGGTAAAGGCGTTTCTGCTGACCAGATCTCCATCGTTTCTTACGGTAAAGAAAAACCTGCAGTACTGGGTCACGACGAAGCGGCTTACTCCAAAAACCGTCGTGCCGTACTGGTTTACTAAGAGAATTGCATGAGCAGTAACTTCAGACATCATCTGTTGAGTCTGTCGTTACTGGTTGGAATAGCGGCCCCCTGGGCCGCTTTTGCTCAGGCACCAATCAGTAGTGTCGGCTCAGGCTCGGTAGAAGACCGGGTCACTCAACTCGAGCGTATTTCTAACGCTCACAGCCAGCTTTTAACCCAACTCCAGCAACAACTTTCCGATAACCAGAATGATATTGACTCTCTCCGCGGTCAGATTCAGGAAAGCCAGTATCA
The DNA here is from genome assembly GCF_048685015.1 of Enterobacter sp. BNK-13. Lineage (NCBI taxonomy): Bacteria > Pseudomonadati > Pseudomonadota > Gammaproteobacteria > Enterobacterales > Enterobacteriaceae > Enterobacter > Enterobacter sp. BNK-13. The sequence goes on from NZ_JBLQTP010000001.1 coordinate 951,983, forward strand.
GCTTAACCAGGTTGTGGAACGTCAGAAGCAAATCTTGTTGCAGATCGATAGCCTGAGCAGTGGTGGTGGTGCAGCAGCACAGCCAGCCGCAGGCGATCAGAGCGGTGCGGCGACGTCTACGCCAGCGCCATCTGCTGATACGTCAGCTTCAACAGGTGCGCCTGTACAGAGCGGTGACGCGAATACGGACTACAATGCGGCCATTGCCCTGGTGCAGGATCAATCTCGTCAGGATGACGCGATTGCTGCGTTTCAGAGCTTTGTTAAGAAATACCCTGATTCCACTTATCAGCCAAATGCCAATTACTGGCTCGGTCAGTTGAATTACAACAAGGGTAAAAAGGACGATGCGGCGTTTTATTTTGCCTCAGTGGTGAAAAATTACCCAAAATCGCCGAAAGCGCCAGATGCGATGTATAAGGTTGGCGTGATCATGCAGGACAAAGGCGACACCGCGAAAGCCAAAGCGGTTTATCAGCAGGTGGTTGCAAAATTCCCGGGTACCGAAGGTGCTAAGCAGGCGCAAAAACGTCTGAATTCGATGGGATGATTATCGCATGACCAGAAATCGCGTTATTTCTGGTCGTGCAGCATGATTACTAAGCAGTTAAGTGATCTTCATCGAAATTTTTGTTGCGCAGAATTCTTAAATCAGTAATATATGCCGCCGTTGCCACGGGATATCAAACAACGTGAAAGCAGCATAAAAGTGGGTCGTTAGCTCAGTTGGTAGAGCAGTTGACTTTTAATCAATTGGTCGCAGGTTCGAATCCTGCACGACCCACCACTAAGTCAGGTGGAAGTAGTAGTAAAACGTGAAGGATAACGTTGCGTCAGCAACGGCCCGTAGGGCGAGGCGAAGCCGAGTCATCCTGCACGACCCACCACTTAACGCAGTTTCGGCAGTACAGAGTGGGTGATTAGCTCAGTTGGTAGAGCATCTCCTTTACACGGAGGGGGTCGGCGGTTCGAGCCCGTCATCACCCACCACTCGGGTCGTTAGCTCAGTTGGTAGAGCAGTTGACTTTTAATCAATTGGTCGCAGGTTCGAATCCTGCACGACCCACCACTTTAAAGTGGTACCGAGTAAAAATCTTCGAAGTCAGCACCCGAATGGGTCGTTAGCTCAGTTGGTAGAGCAGTTGACTTTTAATCAATTGGTCGCAGGTTCGAATCCTGCACGACCCACCACTTCGAAGAAAAAAATCCCGCAAGGGGTCGTTAGCTCAGTTGGTAGAGCAGTTGACTTTTAATCAATTGGTCGCAGGTTCGAATCCTGCACGACCCACCAGTGTAGAAAGGCGCCCTAAAGGCGCCTTTTTGCTATCTGCGGTACAACAAATGCTCCGCCCATCTATTCCCGGTGACTTTTCACGCCAGATTCGCTATCTTGTTTAGTATACAAAACACAATTGCCACGCGTTTTGCTATGTCAGGCAAATGAAAGGCAATATTGTTAAGCCCGTAAAACGAGAAGCCATAATGAGTGTGATGTTTGATCCTGAAGCCGCAATCTATCCGTTTCCGCCAAAGCCTGTCCCGCTGAGCCAGGATGAAAAGCAATTCTACCGCGAGAAGATCAAACGTCTTCTTAAAGAGCGCGATGCGGTAATGGTGGCCCATTACTACACCGACCCGGAAATTCAGCAGCTGGCGGAAGAGACCGGCGGCTGCATTTCTGACTCACTGGAGATGGCGCGCTTCGGTGCACGACATCCCGCTTCCACGCTGCTGGTTGCCGGCGTGCGTTTTATGGGCGAGACGGCAAAGATTCTGAGCCCGGAAAAAACCATTCTGATGCCCACGCTTAACGCGGAGTGTTCCCTGGATCTGGGCTGTCCGATTGACGAATTCACGGCCTTCTGTGACGCTCATCCTGACCGGACCGTGGTGGTCTACGCTAACACCTCTGCGGCGGTAAAAGCGCGGGCTGACTGGGTGGTCACGTCGAGCATCGCCGTTGAGCTGATTGAACATCTGGACAGCCTGGGGGAAAAAATTATCTGGGCGCCTGATCGTCATCTCGGCAATTATGTTCAGAAGCAGACGGGGGCTGATGTCCTTTGCTGGCAGGGTGCCTGCATTGTGCACGATGAATTCAAAACTCAGGCGCTGGCGCGCATGAAGGCGCTTTATCCTGACGCCGCCATTCTTGTTCACCCCGAGTCACCGCAGTCAATTGTCGACATGGCGGATGCCGTGGGCTCAACCAGCCAGCTTATCAACGCGGCCAGGACGTTGCCTCACAAGCAGCTCATTGTCGCGACCGATCGCGGTATCTTCTATAAGATGCAGCAGGCCGTGCCGGAGAAAGAGCTTCTTGAAGCACCAACGGCGGGCGAGGGCGCAACGTGCCGCAGCTGCGCGCATTGTCCCTGGATGGCGATGAATGGCCTGAAAGCGATTGCCGAAGGGTTAGAAACCGGTGGTGCGGCGCATGAAATCCATGTGGATGCCGCCCTGCGTGAAGGCGCGTTAATTCCGCTTAACCGCATGCTGGATTTTGCGGCTACACTACGTACTTAATTCAACTCGCCCCGGGGAAAAGATGGATTTTTTTAGCACACATAACATTCTGGTTCATATACCGATTGGTGCAGGTGGCTATGACCTGTCATGGATTGAGGCCGTAGGTACGCTGGCGGGCTTATTGTGTATCTGGTTGGCAAGCCTTGAGAAGATCAGTAACTACGCGTTCGGGCTGATTAACGTCACGCTGTTTGCGATTATCTTCTTCCAGATCCAGCTGTACGCCAGCCTGCTTTTGCAGCTGTTCTTCTTTGCCGCCAATATTTACGGCTGGTATGCCTGGTCGCGTCAGAACAGCCAGCAGGAGGCCGAGCTGCAGATCCGTTGGCTGCCCCTGCCGAAAGCCATCGCCTGGTTCGTCGCCTGCGTGGTGGCCATTGGCTTAATGACCGTTTACATCAACCCGGTTTTTGCCTTCCTGACCCGCGTTGCCGTTTCAGTCATGTCCGGCATCGGCCTGAACGTGACGATGCCAGAACTCCAGCCGGATGCTTTCCCGTTCTGGGATTCCTGCATGATGGTGCTGTCGATTGCGGCAATGATTCTGATGACCCGTAAATACGTTGAGAACTGGCTGCTGTGGGTCATCATCAACGTGATCAGCGTGGCGATCTTCGCCCTGCAGGGCGTGTATGCCATGTCGCTGGAATATCTGCTGCTGACCTTCATCGCACTGAACGGCAGCCGAATGTGGATTAACAGCGCGCGTGAGCGAGGCTCTCACGCGCTTTCCAGCTAGTGGTCATGATGATGTGAATGACCGGACTGCGCCTCGTTAAGGTGGCAGTCCGGTCCGCTACAGGGCTGATACTCCATCTGGACGGTAGCGTGGCTAATGTCGTAGTGGTGCTCCAGGAAGTGCTGAATGCGATCGAGCAGCGCATCGTGGTCGTGAGGTGGGATCACCTGGACGTGCAGCGTCATGACCGGTTTCTCTCCCACCAGCCAGACGTGCACGTGATGGACATTACGGACTTCCGGGACAGTACGGCGCAGGTTACGCTTCAGCTCGTCGATGTCCAGGGATGCTGGCGCCCCTTCAAGCAGTTCGTTCACGCTCTCCTTCAGCAGCCGCCAGGCGCTACGCAAGACCAGACACGACACCAGTACGGACAGAATCGGATCGACAGGCGTCCAGCCGGTATAGAGGATCACCAGCGCGGCGACAATCGCCCCGACAGAACCGAGCAAATCACCCAGCACATGCAGTGCCGCCGCGCGCACGTTGAGGTTCTTTTCCCCGCTCCCGCGGTGCAGGATCCAGAAGGCCAGAATATTCGCCAGCAACCCTGCCACGGCAATGACCATCATTGTCGCCCCGGCGATCGGCTGTGGATGCCGAAAGCGCTGTATGGCCTCCCAGACGATAAGCACGGTAATGACCACCAGCGCTATGGCGTTAACAAACGCGGCCAGGGTGGTCAGCCTCAGCCAGCCGAAGGTGTGGCGCGCATTCGGTGGGCGGCGCGCAAACTGCACGGCCAGCAGGGCGAAGAGCAGGGCGGCGGCATCGGTCAGCATATGTCCGGCATCGGCCAAAAGCGCCAGAGAGCCGGAAACCAGGCCGCCAATGACCTCGATAATCATAAACGTTGCCGTGACGCCAAAGGCCAGCATCAGTCGTTTAGCGTTGTCGTTGCCGGGTGCATGCGAGTGGGAATGGGAGTGCGCCATGTCTGCTTTCCTGAAGTGTTATTGTTTTTAGTGTAGCGTTTTTAATAGGTTACTCCAAAAAGAAAGGAGAGCCTGGGCTCTCCTTTTTCTGACGGTGCATACAAATTACTGTGTGGTACCATCCGTTTTGGTATTGGCGTCGTTACCCACTTTGTCGTTAGGGTCCGGGCATTTTCCGTCCTTACACATGGAGTTCTTGTGGACCTCGTCTGAACTCATATTGTCATGGTTCATGGTGCCGGAATTGCTACCGTCTGGATGCAGCATGGTGCCGCCCGTGTTGGTATTGCCGGTATTGATCTGGCCGTTGTCGACGTTATTCGGGGCAATATTCTGTTTTGCATCAGGCGCAGGCTGACCTGCCGCCGCAGCCGCATTCGCGTCACCGTTGCTCTCTGAGGTGCCCGTTTCGGCGGCCAGGACGCTGCCGCTGGCAAGGGTAAGGGTGGCGGTCAGGAAGAGGGTTGCCAGTTTTGTCATTTTCATCATGGTGCTCCTGTTCTTGTCGTTACGCTGGATAACATTCTCCAACAGTGCATCTTTTTTGAGGCGAAAGATTCCGCCTTACGGACTTACGTCAGTAGGGAATCGCGTTTAAGCGTTTAAAATTGGTTGTTACAGTTAAAAAGCTTAGGTTAGATCTCATTTTTCGCTATTTTGTGGCGATTTTTAGGCGAATTCCAGGAATTATCTGCGTGAAGTGTAAAACCGTGTTTACACTTCCTGGTCGACAAGATAGATTGAAAGGATTGCTTTCATTACTAAAGATATGGCAGAGCTGGAAAGAAAATGAATTATCAGAACGACGATTTACGCATTAAAGAGATCAATGAGTTATTACCTCCTGTAGCACTCCTTGAGAAATTCCCCGCCACTGAAAATGCCGCAAACACGGTTTCTCATGCTCGTAAAGCGATCCATAAGATCCTGAAAGGTAATGACGATCGTCTTCTGGTGGTGATTGGCCCGTGCTCGATTCACGATCCTGCTGCCGCGAAAGAATACGCAGCCCGTCTGCTCACCCTGCGTGAAGAGCTGAAGGACGAGCTGGAAATCGTCATGCGCGTCTATTTTGAAAAACCGCGCACCACCGTTGGCTGGAAAGGGCTGATTAACGATCCGCACATGGATAACAGCTTCCAGATCAACGACGGTCTGCGCATTGCGCGCAAGCTGCTGCTGGAGATCAACGACAGCGGTCTGCCTGCGGCCGGTGAATTCCTGGATATGATTACGCCGCAGTACCTGGCAGACCTGATGAGCTGGGGGGCAATTGGTGCCCGCACTACTGAATCTCAGGTTCACCGCGAGCTGGCGTCCGGTCTCTCTTGTCCGGTGGGCTTCAAAAATGGCACTGACGGCACCATTAAGGTGGCTATCGACGCCATCAACGCAGCGGGCGCACCGCACTGCTTCCTGTCCGTGACCAAGTGGGGTCACTCTGCCATCGTTAACACCAGCGGTAACGGTGACTGCCATATCATTCTGCGCGGCGGCAAAGAGCCGAACTACAGCGCAAAACATGTGGCCGAAGTCAAAGTCGGGCTGGAAAAAGCCGGGCTGCCACCGCAGGTGATGATCGATTTCAGCCACGCCAACTCCAGCAAGCAGTTTAAAAAGCAGATGGAAGTGGGCGCAGACGTCTGTCAGCAGATTGCCGGCGGTGAGAAGGCGGTGATTGGGGTGATGATCGAAAGCCATCTGGTTGAAGGTAACCAGAACCTGGAAGGCAGCGAGCCGCTGGTGTATGGCAAGAGCGTGACCGATGCCTGCATCGGCTGGGACGATACCGACGCCATCCTGCGCCAGCTGGCTAACGCAGTGAAAGCGCGTCGCGGTTAATTCTGACGGCTCAAATAAAAAAGCGCGGACGGTTCCGCGCTTTTTTTATGGTCAGCGAAAATTACTTCGCTTTACCCTGGTTCGCAACGGCCGCCGCTTTCGCTGCGATTTCGTCCGCGTTACCCAGGTAGTAGTGTTTGATTGGCTTGAAGTTTTCGTCGAACTCATACACCAGCGGTACGCCAGTTGGGATGTTCAGTTCGAGAATTTCGTCTTCACCCATGTTGTCCAGGTATTTCACCAGCGCACGCAGGGAGTTACCGTGAGCCGCGATAATCACGCGCTCGCCGCTTTTCAGACGTGGCAGAATGGTTTCGTTCCAGTAAGGCACAACGCGGTCGATGGTCAGCGCCAGGCTCTCGGTGGTTGGCAGCTCAGCGTCGGTCAGTTTCGCGTAACGCGGGTCGTGGCCCGGGTAGCGCTCGTCATCTTTGGTCAGCTCTGGTGGGGTGACCGCGAAGCCGCGACGCCACTGTTTAACCTGCTCGTCACCGTATTTCTCAGCGGTTTCCGCTTTGTTCAGGCCCTGCAGCGCACCGTAGTGACGCTCGTTCAGTTTCCAGGATTTCTCAACCGGCAGCCAGGCCTGGTCCAGTTCGTCCAGCACGTTCCACAGGGTGTGGATGGCACGTTTCAGCACAGAGGTGTAAGCAAAATCAAAGCTGAAGCCTTCTTCCTTCAGCAGTTTACCTGCTGCTTTTGCTTCGCTTACGCCTTTCTCAGACAGATCAACGTCGTACCAACCGGTAAAGCGGTTTTCGTTGTTCCACTGGCTTTCGCCGTGACGCACCAGAACCAGCTTAGTAATAGCCATCTCTTACTCCTCAAGCATTTTTAGAATGATAACAATTCTCATTATATTGCTGTGGCCGTGCCAGCAGCAACGCTTAACCCTAACCATAGCGAAAATAGTCTCTGAGTGTAAGATGCTTGTGAATCCAGGGTTATGATTTTGTCTGCGATCGGCGCTATTTTCAGCAAGGCGCGCAGAAAAAAGCCCTCCAGAGGGAGGGCTGAATATTAATGTGGAATAAAATGATATTCCGTCACGCTAACGTACTCTTCACCCGGGCGCAGCACGCAGTCCGGCTGCGGCCATTCCGGATGATTCGGGCTGTCCGGCAGGAACTCGCTCTCCAGCGCCAGGCCTTGCCAGTCGCTGTACTCTTCGTGTTCGCGCGCCGTTGTGCCGCCGAGATAGTTACCTGAGTAAAACTGCAGGGCAGGGGCAGTGGTATAAACCGTCATCTGCAGCTTCTCATCCGCAGACCAGACCTGTGCGGCAGGTTGTTTCACATCACCTTTGGCCTGCAGCAGGAACGCGTGGTCGTATCCTTTCACCTTGCGCTGGTCGTCATCGCTCAGGAAATCCTGGGCGATCGTTTTCGCGCGGCGGAAATCAAAGCTGGTCCCGCTCACGTATTTGAGCCCCTGATCCGGAATGCCCATTTCGTCAACCGGCAGATACGCATCCGCCAGGATCTGCAGCTTGTGCTCACGCACGTCGCACTGGTTGCCGTCCAGATTAAAGTACGCGTGATTGGTCAGGTTGACCGGACACGGCTTGTCGACCGTCGCACGGTATTCGATGGCGATACGGTTGTCGTCGGTCAGCGTAAAGCGCGCGGAGGCAATAAGGTTACCCGGGAAGCCCTGATCGCCATCCTGCGAATCCAGCGAGAACAGCACTTCGCCGTCGTTTTGCCGAACAATTTTCCAGCGGCGTTTATCAAAGCCTTCCGGGCCGCCGTGCAGCTGGTTTTCACCCTGGCTTGGAAGCAGGGTGTACTGTACGCCGTCGAGCTCAAAGCGGCTCTTCGCGATGCGGTTAGCATAGCGTCCTACGGATGCGCCCAGATAGGCGGACTGATTAACATACTGCTCGGGCGATGCGCAGCCGAGCAGGGTTTCGCGCACGCTGCCGTCCGGCATCGGTACGCGGGCTGAAAGCAGGGTTGCACCCCAGTCCATAAGCGTAACCACCATCCCCGCGCGGTTGCGCAGGGTTAACAGGCGATACGGCAGACCATCCGGTGCGAGGGTAGGTGTTTCGTTTAGCACTGTCCGGCTCCTTGTGATGCTTTGCAAACATAGAAGGTTTCTTTAATACCTGTTTTCGCTTCGTACTGCTTCGCCACGGCGTCCTGTACGGCAGGGACCAGCTCCTCAGGCACCAGCGCAACGATGCAGCCGCCAAAACCGCCGCCCGTCATGCGTACGCCGCCTTTGTCGCCAATGACCGCTTTGACAATCTCCACCAGGGTGTCGATTTGCGGAACGGTGATCTCGAAATCATCGCGCATGGAGGCGTGAGATTCTGCCATCAGCTCACCCATGCATTTCAGGTCACCTTTCGCCAGCGCGGAGGCGGCTTCAACGGTACGGGCATTTTCCGTCAGCACGTGACGAACGCGTTTGGCGACAATCGGATCCAGCTCGTGCGCCACTTTGTTAAATTCATTGAGCGTCACGTCGCGCAGGGCGGGCTGCTGGAAGAAGCGGGCGCCAGTTTCGCACTGCTCGCGGCGGGTGTTGTACTCGCTGCCCACCAGCGTGCGCTTAAAGTTGCTGTTGATGATCACGACAGCCGCGCCTTTTGGCAGGGGAACGGCTTTGGTGCCAAGCGAGCGGCAGTCGATCAGCAGCGCGTGTTCTTTTTTGCCCAGCGCGGAGATCAGCTGGTCCATGATGCCGCAGTTGCAGCCCACGAATTGGTTTTCCGCTTCCTGACCATTCAGGGCGATTTGTGCGCCATCCAGCGGTAAATGATAGAGCTGCTGGAACACGGTGCCCACGGCGACCTCCAGAGACGCAGAGGAGCTTAAGCCCGCCCCCTGCGGCACGTTGCCGCTGATAACCAAATCGGCGCCGCCGAAGTTTTTGTTACGCTTCTGCAGATGCTTCACCACGCCGCGCACGTAGTTAGACCACTGCTGGCTGTCGTGCGTCACAATCGGGGCATCGAGGGAAAACGCGTCCGTCTCATTGCCGTAATCCGCCGCAATCACGCGAACCTGGCGGTCGTCGCGCTTCGCGCAGCTGATGACCGTCTGGTAATCGATGGCGCACGGCAGCACAAAACCGTCGTTATAGTCGGTGTGTTCACCGATCAGGTTAACGCGGCCAGGCGCCTGAATTACGTGGGTGGCAGGGTAGCCAAATTTCTCAGCAAACAGGGATTGTGTTTTATCTTTCAGACTCATTTTTTAGACTCCTGATTCGCGATAGTGGACGTCGCTAACGGCACGCAGACGTTCTGCCGCCTGTTCCGCCGTCAGATCACGCTGGGTTTCCGCCAGCATTTCGTAGCCCACCATAAATTTACGCACCGTCGCAGAGCGCAGCAGCGGCGGATAGAAATGGGCATGCAGCTGCCAGTACGGATTCTCTTCCCCGTTAAACGGTGCGCCGTGCCAGCCCATGGAGTACGGGAAGGAGCACTGGAACAGGTTGTCATAACGGCTGGTCAGTTTTTTCAGCGCCAGGGCAAGGTCGTCGCGCTGCGCGTCGCTGAGTTCGGTGATGCGCAGCACGTGTGCTTTCGGCAGCAGCAGCGTCTCAAACGGCCAGGCGGCCCAGTAAGGCACGACGGCCAGCCAGTGTTCGGTTTCCACCACGGTACGGCTGCCGTCTGCCTGCTCACGCTGTGCGTAATCCACCAGCATCGGCGAGCCGTTTTCCGCGTAATACGCTTTTTGCAGACGGTCTTCACGCTCGGCTTCGTTAGGCAGGAAGCTGTTCGCCCAGACCTGGCCATGCGGATGCGGGTTGGAGCAGCCCATTGCCGCACCTTTATTTTCAAACACCTGCACCCATGGGTAAGTTTGACCCAGCTCGGCAGTTTGCGCCTGCCAGGTGCTGACCACCTCTTTCAGTGCCTCAACGCTCAGCTCCGGCAGCGTTTTGCTGTGATCGGGAGAGAAGCAGATCACGCGGCTGGTACCGCGCGCGCTTTCACAGCGCATCAGCGGATCGTGGCTTTCCGGCGCGTCCGGCGTGTCGGTCATCAGGGCGGCAAAATCGTTGGTAAACACGAAGGTGCCTTGGTAGTCCGGGTTTTTATCCCCGGTCACGCGCGTATTGCCCGGACAGAGGAAGCAGTCCGGGTCGTGCTGCGGCAAGGTCTGTTTTGCAGGCGTCTCCTGCGCCCCCTGCCAGGGGCGCTTGGCGCGATGCGGAGAAACTAAAATCCATTGCCCGCTTAACGGGTTAAAGCGACGATGCGGATGATCGACGGGATTAAATTGCGTCATGACGGATCCTTAGTCCGGATAGCCTTGCGGGTGGCGTGACTGCCAGTGCCAGGTATCCTGTGCCATTTCATCAAGCGTGCGCGTAACACGCCAGTTAAGCTCTTTGTCGGCTTTGGTGGCGTCGGCCCAGTAAGCAGGCAGATCGCCCTCACGACGCGGTGCGAAGTGGTAGTTCACCGGCTTGCCGCAGGCTTTGCTGAAGGCATTGACCACGTCCAGCACGCTGCTGCCGACCCCGGCGCCGAGGTTGTAAATATGCACGCCAGGTTTATCCGCCAGCTGCTGCATGGCGGCAACGTGGCCATCTGCCAGATCCATCACGTGGATATAGTCGCGCACGCCAGTGCCATCTTCGGTGGGGTAGTCATTGCCAAAAATCGCCAGCGAATCGCGACGACCGACGGCAACCTGCGCGATATACGGCATCAGGTTGTTCGGAATGCCCTGCGGATCTTCACCCATATCGCCAGACGGATGGGCACCGACCGGATTGAAGTAGCGCAGCAGCGCGATGCTCCACTCCGGCTGGGCTTTTTGCAGGTCGGTCAGGATCTGCTCCACCATCAGCTTGCTTTTGCCGTACGGGCTCTGCGGCGTCCCAGTCGGGAAGCTTTCAACGTAAGGAATTTTGGGCTGATCGCCATAGACGGTGGCGGAAGAACTAAAGATGAAGTTTTTGACGTTAGCCGCACGCATGGCGGAGATGAGACGCAGGGTACCGTTGACGTTGTTGTCGTAATACTCGAGCGGTTTTATAACGGACTCCCCGACGGCTTTCAGACCCGCGAAGTGGATCACCGCTTCAATGGCGTGGTCGTGAAGGATCTCGGTCATCAACGCTTCGTTGCGGATGTCGCCTTCCACGAAAGTCGGTTGTTTACCGCCAAGACGTTCAATCACAGGCAGCACGCTGCGCTTACTGTTGCACAGGTTGTCGAGAATGATGACGTCATGGCCGTTTTGCAGCAGCTGCACGCAGGTATGACTACCAATGTAACCGCTACCACCTGTTACCAGAACTCGCATATTTCGCTCCATTGGGCTTATGGTATGTAATAACCATAGCATAACAGAGACGCAAAAAGTGTGACATGGGATAAAATAGTGGAATCGTTTACACTGTTTTTAAAATCCGATTTTCAGCTGCCATGAGGCATTGTAGATCAACGGGATAGCAATGTATTAGTGCAGGTTATCTGAAAAACGGAGGGCAGTGCCCTCCGGGGATCAATCGATTTTGCTTTGCAGATAACGATAGTGCTCGCCATCCGGAACAAACTCCAGGCGATGCGTGATGCAGGAGGGGGCATCTTCGGCATGATGTGAAACAAACAGCAGCTGTGTTTCACCTTCGCTAATCAGCACGTCCACAAAGCGGCGGATAAGCTGTCGGTTCAACGGGTCGAGTCCCTGCAGCGGTTCGTCGAGGATCAGCAGCGTAGGGTGTTTCACCAGCGCGCGAACGATCAGTGCCAGACGCTGTTGCCCCCACGACAGGCTATGAAACGGCGCGTCAGCGACCCGGTTGTCCATGCCCAGGATATCCAGCCACTGCTGGGCCAGCTTGTGCTGTTTGTCCGACACCGCCTGATAAATACCGATGGAATCAAAATAGCCGGAGAGGATCACGTTGCGTACCGTGGTACTGACCCGGTAATCCAGATGCAGGCTGCTGCTGACATAGCCGATATGTTTTTTAATATCCCAGATGGTTTCGCCGCTGCCGCGACGCCGACCGAACAGCATCAGATCGTTGCTATAGCCCTGCGGGTGATCGCCGGTGATCAGGCTCAGCAGCGTGGATTTCCCCGCGCCGTTGGGGCCAACAATCTGCCAGTGCTCGCCCGGATTGACCGTCCAGCTGAGGCGGTTAAGGATCGGGCGATCGTCATAAGCAACCATCCCGTCACGCAGCACGATGCGCGGCTGGTGGGGATCAAGCGCGTGGCGCGCCGACGGGGCGTCGGGTTCCGGAAGGGTAATACCGTCGAGCTGTTCGCTGTGGGCGAGCTGGGCAATCAGCGCCTGCTTAAGCAGCGCGGTTTTTTCGCCGGTCTCGGTCAGGTTACAGTCGGCCAGGACGCCCGCGTGCTGGATAAAGTCCGGAATTTCATCGAAGCGGTTAAGCACCAGCACGAGGGTATATCCCTGCTGATTAAGCGATGCCAGCAGGGACGCCAGCTGCGCCCGGGACTGCACGTCAAGACCGTCGAACGGTTCGTCCAGAATAAGCAGTTCAGGTTGGCTCATCAGCGCCTGACAAAGCAGCGTTTTTCGCGTCTCGCCGGTCGAAAGGTATTTAAAGCGCCGGTTCAGCAGAGGGGTGATACCGAACTGTTCTGCCAGGCGCTCACAGCGGGCAGGGTCTTTCACCTCATCCTGTATAATTTCTGCGGTCGTACGGCCGGTATCGTCTTCGCCAGGGCTGAGCAAATCGGTGTTGTTGCGCTGCCACTCGTCGCTGACCAGCTTTTGCAGTTGTTCAAACGACAGGCGCGTCAGACGCGTAAAGTCGCTCTGGTACTCGCCCTTGAGGAGGTTGAGTTCTCCCGCCAGCGCACGGGCCAGCGCAGATTTACCGCTGCCGTTGGTGCCGACAAACGCCCAGCTTTCACCCGCGCGTAGTGTCAAATCAGCAATCGTCAGCGTTCGGGTATCGCTAAGACGAAACGTGCCTTGCGAAATATGCAATGATGACATGATTTATCCCTGTTTTTGCAGCAATAGATATCAGGGATACGCACTGTCGGTACGATTGTCAATGCGCTCAGCACAAAGTGGCGATAATCACCCGGTCCGCGTTGAAATACGCGGTGACGACAGCACCTTCTTCTAAGCCGTCCGACTCGCTGAGCGGTAGGGTCGCGCAAAGCGGTTGCCCGTCTGCCAGGGTCATGAGCACTTCGCACTGCGCCTGGCCGCGTTCGATGTGGCTGATTGTTCCCTGCAGCTGGTTATCTGCTGCCTTTGCCGCGTCGGGATCGCGCGTGATAGTGACCCACGGCGCTTTCAGCAGCACCAGCACCTCTTTACCTTCATCCAGTTCAAGACGTTCCGCGCTTTGCGCCGTTATGGCGGCTTTTAGCCGGGTGGTGCCATCGGCAAGCAGGATCTCAATATGCTGCTGTATCTGCAGATTATCGCGCGCCGTCACCGTTCCAAACCACTGGTTGCGGGCGCTGGTTTGTAGCGAGAAGCGGGAAATGGCGGCCAGCAGACTGTCCAGTGGCACGTTATCGTCATCGCTTAACACATCGAACGCTTTTTGCTGAATCTGGGCCAGCAGATCGTAAAGCTGAATAAGGCGCTGTCCATAACGCGTCACGATCGCACCGCCGCCACCTTTGCCGCCCGTGGCTCTGTCCACCAGCGGCTGTTCGCTCAGGGTGTTCATTTCGTTGATGGCGTCCCAGGCGCTTTTATAGCTGATGCCCGCGTTTTTCGCCCCCTGGCTAATCGAGCCCGTTTGTTCTATTTGTTTAAGCAGGGTGATACGTCGCGGATCGGCGAAAAGCTTTTGCTGAAGTCGGAGTGTGAGGAGAATTTCGGCCTGCATAACAGTGTCCTGGCAAAAAGGGTATTGTGACCCAAATGGTGCAGGGCGCAAAGGGTACCGCACAAAAGGGGATGTTTTTCTCAGTTGAAAGGGTAGAATACGCTATTCACAATATCTGGAGAAAACCATGTTAGAGTTGTTGAAAAGTCTGGTATTCGCCGTGATCATGGTACCAGTAGTGATGGCCATCATCCTCGGTGCCATCTACGGCCTGGGTGAAGTGTTCAACGTCTTTTCGAACATTGGTCACAGAGACCAGGCTAAAAAGCAGCATTGATTCCCCCCAAAACGCCCGGCTTGCCCGGGCGTTTTGCTCTCAAGATTTTCCCGTTTTCGCCGATAATATTTAACGTATCACACCGGTTTACCTCTTCAGCGGTACGATTTAACGCTGGGATCTCCCTGACGTTACCGTTATATTAATGTGTATATAACGCTACTCACAGGAGTTAAAAATGGCACGTACCTGGGTACGCCTTTTCGCAGGGGCAACGCTGACGCTTTCACTTACCGGCCACGCGCTGGCGGACGACGGTAAAATCACGGTCTTTGCGGCGGCGTCGCTGACCAACGCGCTGCAGGATATCGCGGCGGCGTATAAAAAAGAGAAAAACGTCGAGGTTGTCTCCTCGTTTGCCTCTTCCTCGACGCTGGCGCGCCAGATAGAAGCGGGCGCACCGGCGGATCTGTTCATCTCGGCTGACCAGAAGTGGATGGATTACGCGGTGGAGAAGAAAGCGATTGATGCGGCAACCCGCGAAACGCTGCTGGGGAATAGCCTGGTTGTCGTGGCACCAAAAGCCAGCGCTCAGGCTGACTTCACCATCAACAAAGAGACCGACTGGATAAGTCTGCTGAACGGCGGGCGTCTGGCGGTGGGCGATCCGGAGCACGTTCCGGCCGGGATCTACGCCAAAGAAGCGCTGCAAAAGCTGGGCGCCTGGGAGACATTGTCACCGAAGCTGGCTCCGGCGGAAGATGTCCGCGGCGCGCTGGCGCTGGTGGAACGCAACGAAGCCCCGCTGGGCATTGTGTATGGCTCTGATGCCGTCGCCAGTAAGGGTGTGAAAGTGGTGGCTACGTTCCCGGAAGACTCCCACAAGAAAGTGGAATATCCTGTTGCGATTGTTGATGGACATAAAAATGCGACCGTGACGGCTTTCCGCGATTATCTGAAGGGGCCGGAAGCGTCCGCAATCTTTAAACGTTACGGATTTACGACTCACTGATGATATTGACCGATCCTGAATGGCAGGCTGTTCTGCTGAGCCTTAAAGTCTCTTCCCTGGCGGTTGCGCTGAGTTTGCCCTTTGGGATCTTCTTTGCCTGGCTACTGGTTCGCTGCCAGTTTCCCGGTAAAGCGCTGCTCGACAGCGTGCTTCATCTTCCGCTCGTGTTGCCGCCCGTGGTGGTCGGTTATCTGCTGCTGGTTTCGATGGGGCGGCGCGGTTTTATCGGCGAGAAGCTCTACGACTGGTTTGGGCTGACGTTCGCTTTTAGCTGGCGCGGTGCGGTACTGGCGGCAGCGGTAATGTCATTCCCGCTGATGGTGAGGGCGATCCGCCTCGCGCTGGAAGGCGTGGACATGAAGCTCGAACAGGCGGCGCGTACGCTGGGTGCCGGGCGCTGGCGCGTCTTTTTCACCATCACGCTTCCCCTGACGTTACCCGGCATTATTGTCGGGACGGTACTGGCCTTCGCCCGCTCGCTGGGCGAGTTTGGCGCGACAATCACCTTTGTCTCGAACATTCCCGGCGAGACGCGAACCATTCCATCGGCCATGTATACCCTGATTCAAACGCCGGGCGGAGAGGGCGCGGCGGCGCGGCTCTGTATTATCTCAATCGTATTAGCCCTTGTATCGCTGCTGGTGTCGGAATGGCTGGCGCGGCTCAGCCGTGAGCGGATGGGGAAATAAGCATGCTGGAACTAAATTTCTCCCAGACGCTGGGAAACCATACCCTGACGCTTAACGAGACGCTGCCTGCAAGCGGTATCACCGCCATTTTCGGCGTGTCGGGGGCGGGAAAAACATCGCTGATAAATGCCATCAGCGGCCTGACGCGCCCGCAGTCAGGACGGATTGTATTGAATAACCGCGTTCTGAATGACGTGGAAAATAAGGTTTATCTCTCGCCGGATAAACGCCGCATTGGCTATGTTTTCCAGGACGCGCGCTTATTCCCGCACTACAGCGTGCGCGGCAACCTGCGTTACGGCATGGCGAAAAGCATGGCCGGACAGTTTGATAAGCTGGTGACGCTTTTAGGCATTGAGCCACTGCTCGACAGGCTGCCATCCTCGCTTTCCGGCGGAGAAAAACAGCGCGTCGCCATTGGCCGCGCGTTGCTGACCGCGCCCGAACTGCTGCTGCTCGACGAACCGCTGGCCTCGCTGGATATTCCGCGCAAACGTGAGCTCCTGCCCTACCTGCAGCGCCTGACGCGGGAAATTAATATTCCAATGCTCTACGTCAGCCATTCGCTGGATGAGATCCTGCATCTGGCCGACAAAGTGCTGGTGCTGGAAGAGGGCAGCGTCAAGGCCTTCGGCAACCTTGAAGAGGTCTGGGGCAGCAGCGTGATGCACCCCTGGTTGCCCCGGGAACAGCAGAGCAGCATTCTGAAGGTGAGCGTGCTGGAACACCATCCGCACTACGCGATGACGGCGCTGGCGCTGGGCGATCAGCACCTGTGGGTCAATAAGATCGACAAGCCGTTGCAGTCCGCGCTGCGTATTCGTATTCAGGCATCTGACGTTTCGCTGGTGCTGCAGCCGCCGCTGCAAACCAGTATTCGAAATATCCTGCGCGCCAAAGTCGCGGAGTGTTTTGATGATAACGGCCAGGTGGAAGTGAAGCTCGAGGTGGGAAGCAGAACGCTCTGGGCACGCATCAGCCCGTGGGCCAGGGATGAGTTAGGGATCAAACCTGGCCTGTGGCTCTACGCGCAAATCAAGAGCGTCTCGATCACCGCCTGATTACAGCAGGTGGGTATAAATGTACTGCGCGATGCTGTCGGTGGTGTTGTCGCCAATCACCACGTTAGCGCGCGCTTTTACCGCGTCGTCGGCATTGCCCATCGCCACGCCCGTACCGACGGCTTCCAGCATGCTGATGTCGTTGTAGTTGTCGCCGAAGGCGATCGCGTCCTGCATTGACCAGCCCTGCGATTCTACATACTGCGTCAGACGCTTGCCTTTGCTGTTGCCTTTGCGGGCAATATCCACCTGATCGTGCCAGGACCATTCGCACTCCAGACCCAGCGTCTGTTCCACGTGTTTCGCGAAGGCATTCAGTTTGGTGGTGTCTTCATCCGTCAGGGCAAATTTCCAGATAGCCTCAACGTCCTGGGCTGCCTGACGCAGGGAAGATACCTGAGTAAAGACCGGACGCTGCGCTTCAGGCAGGGACAACGCCCAGTTGCTGGTGCGCACCACATGGCCGGTTGGGCGCTCGTACACCATCGCGTTATCCACGTACATCAGGCCGTGAATGGCATGCTCATCCAGCAGATCAATCAGTTGCAGCGCCTGGGGAACCGGCAGCGGGTCGGAGGCTAAAACCTTTTTTGCCTGATAATCATACAAATAAGTGCCATTACAACAAATTGCAGGTGTATCTAACGCCAGTGCCTGATAAAAAGGGTGAATGGCAACGTGATGTCGACCCGTTACGATAAGGAGTTGATATCCCGCTTCCTGTGCGCGTTTAAGCGCTTCCAGAGAAGAGGGGAGAAGGGTTTTTTGCGGCGTCAGTAAGGTACCGTCTAAATCCAGAGCAATCACACGCGAGGTCATTTGTTTTTCCGGGTTAATATTGAATTTACGTTTTGATGGGATGGTACACCGAGAGGCGAACGCTTCAAAACTCCTGTCGACAATTCAGCATTCACCGTCAAAAGTTAACTACTTTCATGCGCAGTGAGGAGTGAATATTCATGAAACAAACCGTTTATACCGCCAGTCCTGAAAGCCAGCAGATCCACGTCTGGCGTTTAAATACCGAAGGGACACTCACGCTGGTTCAGGTTGTTGATGTGCCAGGTCAGGTGCAACCGATGGTTATCAGCCCGGATAAACGTTTCTTGTACGTGGGTGTGCGCCCGGAGTTTCGCGTGCTGGCCTATCGCATCTCTCCGGACGACGGCGCGTTGACTTACACTGCCGAAGCCCCGTTGCCGGGCAGCCCAACCCATATTTCAACCGATCGTAAAGGCAACTTTGTCTTCAGCGGCTCTTATAACGCGGGTTGCGTCAGCGTCACCCGTCTTGAAGATGGCATTCCGGTCGAAACCGTGGATGTGGTGGAAGGGCTTGAAGGCTGCCACTCGGCGAATATCTCTCCGGATAACCGCACGCTTTGGGTGCCTGCGCTGAAGCAGGATCGTATCTGCCTGTTCACCCTGAGCGACGATGGTCACCTGGTGGCGCAGAATCCAGCTGAAGTCACGACGGTAGAAGGTGCAGGTCCGCGTCATATGGTCTTCCATCCGAACCAGCAGTACGCCTACGTGGTTAACGAACTGAACAGCTCTGTGGACGTATGGGAACTGAAAGATCCAAACGGTCAGATTGAGTGCGTGCAGACGCTGGACATGATGCCGTCTGATTTCTCCGACACCCGCTGGGCGGCAGATATCCACATTACGCCAGATGGCCGTCATCTGTACGCCTGTGACCGTACCTCCAGCCTGATTACCGTGTTTAGCGTTTCCGAAGACGGCAGCGTGCTGGCGGTTGAAGGTTTCCAGCCGACGGAAACTCAGCCGCGCGGCTTTAATATCGATCACAGCGGCAAATACCTGATTGCGGCGGGGCAGAAATCCCACCATATCGCGCTGTATGAAATTAAAGGCGAGCAGGGTCTGCTCGAAGAGAAAGGGCGCTACGCCGTAGGCCAGGGGCCGATGTGGGTGGTGGTTAACGCTCACTAAGCGGCTTAAAACAAAAAACCTCGCGAATGCGAGGTTTTTTTATGCCCGGTGGTAGCCGGGTGAGCACATCAAAACGTAACCAACATGGTCATCATAATGTCGACTCAAGGCGAAGTAAATTCATCGTCAACGAAGGACAAAGAACATAGAATGATTAGCGGTTTTTATTTTTAAAATAATCAGTTGGTTAGATGATTTTTCTTTATAAATTCCTAAACTGAATTTATCTGTTTTTATGTACAGTAGTGATTTGATATCATTCTGTCCGTTGGCTTGATGTGTTGCAGTTCCGCAATTCAGGATCCGTATTCAGTCCTGGCTGTCGGGTGGTGCCGATAGTGCCTAAACTGCGGAGCACATCAAAACATAACCAACACACCTCTGATGACAGGCAGCGGAAAGGTAAATCAGGGGAGAAGTGCTCTATACCAAAGGAGTGGCGTATGAGCGGTGTGGAATGGGCAATTCTGTTCCTGCAACTCATGGTTGCGATTATGCAACTATTGGATGCGTATCTTAAGTTTGGAGCCTGACGCATTCAGTCGCAGTAAAAAGGGGGATTAAACTCCCCCTTTTACTCTCATCTTATTACTGCTTCGGCTCAGCAACCACTTTGCTACCCAGACCGCGGTTGTTGTACTCCCACATGCGGTTGAAGTTAGCGTCGTTCAGGTTACGCTGCACGTTCCCTTTATCGTCCACCGCACCGGTATTGCCGGAGAACGGACGTTTGGAGATTGCCGCATCCGCCCACGGCTTCGCCATGTTGAAGCCTTCGTTGATCACGCTGTCGCGGATCACAACCTGACCGTTGGTCGCAGCGTCCACGTCCAGGGAGCGTCCCAGCTGCGCCACGCCGTCACCGGCAGCGTTAAAGCGGCTGTTCACGGCCAGGAAGCCGAAGAAGAGGTTCGACTGGGTTGCCGGAGCAAACACGTAACCTTCCTGCTGAGTGCGTGAGTTCACCACGCGGAAATCGGTGTTATCAAATACCACCGCGCCGCGGCCGGACACCAGATCCACATCACCTTCAACGTAGCTGTTGGTTACCAGCGTACGGGTCAGACGGTTATTCTGCAGGGTGTTCTGCACGCCGCTGTTGGTCACGAAGAAGGTGTTCTGACGGCCCAGAATGTTGACGTTGTTAATCTGTACCTTATCGCCATCGCTGCGCAGCGCAACGGCCTGGTGGTTACCGGCGTCAACGCTGTCACCCAGGGTATTCTGGATGGTCAGGTTCTGCAGCTGCAGACCGTTATTCTGGGACCAGAACACCGCAGAGCACATCACGCCAATGGTGGCGGCACGCTTGCTCTGGCAGTTATCAAACATATACCACGCCGGTTTGCCCGGCATATATTTACCGGCCGGGTTCACCAGGTGACGCCAGGTGTTGCTGTCGATTTCGGAATCAATCGCCAGGCCAATTTTTACGTCGATCGCTTTTTCGCCCAGACCGTAAAGCGTAATGCTGCCCGGTGCCGCCGGAACATACACGGTGCCTTCATATTCACCTGGCAGGATCGCGATGAACTGGCGAGATGCGCTGTGTTTCGTGATGGCAGCATCTACCGCAGCCTGAATCGAGGTATGCGTTACGCCCTGCGCTCCCGCCGGGCCAACCACGAAGTCAGGCTGTTTCGGCAGGTTAATCGAGGACGGGGTCCACGGCGCAGCGTTAGGATCCATCGACGAGAAGTAGTGCGCACGGTCGAAGTTCTTCGCTTCATCAGCAGACAAAATCGGGCGGGAGGCCGTACCGGGCGCGACCTGCTCAGAAGGCCGCTGATCCGGTGGGGTTGAACTGCATGCGGATAAGGTCACGCCAAAGGCGAGTGCTAACGCCAGACGGGAAATCCTGGAAATGTTCAAGGTGAAGCTCCTGGGTATGCAAGTCTTTACGGGATAGACGAAATAGCCTGCTTTTTTATACTAAGTTGAGCGAAACGGGAAGATAAAAAGGGTAAAAGTTGCATTTTTAGCCCAGGGACGGCGGGTAAGTGATCACAAATAAATAACATTTTCCGCAAAGTCGGTTGACAGCAGACAACAGATGAAAATAAATGTCTATACAACCTATGACAAGTGGAATGCCCATGCAGCAGATTCATCCCGACGATGTGATATGGCGAAATGCGCGACTGGCTACGATGGCGCCGGACGTCTGTGCGCCCTATGGACTGAAAGAGCAACACGCCCTGGTCGTACGCGGCCACACCCTTCTGGCCGTGATCCCTGAATCTGACATTCCGGCCGGACACCGTCACTGTGTCGATCTTCAGGGACGTCTGGTCACGCCGGGCCTGATTGACTGCCATACCCACCTGGTGTTTGGCGGCGATCGCGCGGCGGAATGGGAGCAGCGTCTGAACGGTGTCTCTTATCAAACCATCAGCGCCCAGGGGGGCGGGATTAACGCTACCGTGACGGCGACGCGCAGCAGCTCGCCCGAAACCCTGCTTAAGCTGGCGCAGCAGCGACTTCAGCGTCTGATGAATGAAGGTGTCACCACGGTTGAAATCAAATCCGGATACGGTCTCAACGCCGAGGCCGAAGAGAAGATGCTGCAGGTCGCACGCCAGCTGAGCCTCAATAATCCGGTTGATATCAGCCCAACGCTGCTGGCGGCTCATGCGGTTCCGCCGGAATACCGACAGGATCCGGATGCGTACCTCACGCTGGTCTGTGAGCAGGTATTGCCCACGCTGTGGCAAAAAGAGTTATACGAATCAGTAGACGTGTTCTGCGAAAACGTCGGCTTTACCCCGTCGCAAACCGAGCGCCTCTTTAAGGCGGCGACCGCGCTCGGTATTCCGGTGAAAGGGCACGTTGAGCAGCTGTCGAATCAGGGCGGTGCGGCGCTGGTCAGCCGGTATAAGGGACTCTCCGCCGATCATATCGAATATCTTGACGATGCAGGCGTTCAGGCGATGGCGCAAAGCGGCACGGTGGCGGTCCTGTTGCCGGGCGCGTTCTATTTTCTGCAGGAGCGCCAGCGTCCGCCGGTTGAACTGCTCAGAAAACAGGGCGTGCCGATGGCGGTCGCCACCGACTATAACCCCGGTACCAGCCCGTTTGCGAGCCTGCACCTGGCGATGAACATGGCCTGCGTCCAGTTTGGCCTGACGCCTGAAGAGGCCTGGGCTGGCGTCACGCGGCATGCCGCGCAGGCGCTGGGCCGCGGGGAAACCCACGGACAGCTGCGGGCCGGGTTTGTCGCTGATTTCATCGTCTGGGATGCACACCATCCGGTAGAGATGGTCTACGAGCCGGGACGCAATCCGCTGTATCAACGTATTTTCCGTGGGGAGGCAGTATGAGGTTATGGCGGCCCGTAGCCAAATCGGTCTGGCAGGGGCGCGACGACAGCGCTGAGGCCAGCAACGCAACGCGCATTTTCCAGACGATACGGCAGCAGGGAGCGTTCACGCCGCTATCATCCGGCATTGCGCTGATAGGCTTTGAATGTGATGCAGGGGTAAAACGCAATCAGGGCAGGCCCGGCGCCGTGCAGGCGCCAGATATGCTGCGAAAGGCGCTGGCGAATATGGCCAGCCATCATGGACACGATCGGCTGGCGGATATGGGCTCGGTTTACGTTGAAGGTGACGAGCTTGAGGCGGCACAGCAGACGTTAAGCGATGCCGTGACAGCCTGCCAGCGCTCCGGGATGCGCACGCTGGTCTTTGGCGGCGGACACGAAACCGCGTGGGCGCACGGTCGCGGCGTGCTGGACGCCTTCCCGAACGAGCGGGTTGTCATCATCAACCTTGATGCCCATCTCGATCTGCGCAAGGCCGACCGGGCGACGTCCGGCACGCCGTTTCGCCAGCTGGCGCACTACTGCGATGAGCGCGGGCGGGCATTTCAGTACGCCTGCTTTGGCGTGAGCCGGGCGGCGAATACGCAGGCGCTGTGGGATGAGGCTGAACGCCTGAACGTCACGCTGGTGGAGGATCTCCATTTCAGGCGCGATGCACTGTCCGCGCTGGAAAGTGTGCTGGCGCAGGCCGATCGCGTTTACCTGACGATCGATCTGGACGTGCTGCCCGCCAGCGAGATGCCTGCCGTTTCCGCTCCGGCTGCGTTAGGCATTCCGGCACTGGATCTCCTCCCCGTCATCGAACATATCTGCCGTAGCGGTAAGCTCCAGGCCGCCGATCTGGTAGAGTTTAACCCACAGTACGATCGGGACGGGCAGGGCGCTAAGCTCGCCGCCCGCCTGGCCTGGCAAATTGCTCACTGGTGGGCATAACACTATTCAAGGAGTCACGATGTTTTCACGCTCACCCCTGCCGCAGTCGAGCTCTCCCGCACCTTTCTACGAAAAGGTGAAGCAGGCGATCAGCGAAAAAATCGCCACCGGCGTCTGGCGGCCGCACGACCGTATTCCCTCGGAGGCCGAACTGGTGGCGCAGTTTGGTTTTAGCCGGATGACCATCAACCGGGCGCTGCGCGAGCTGACCGACGAAGGGCTTCTGGTGCGTCTGCAGGGCGTCGGGACGTTTGTGGCGGAACCGAAAGGGCAATCCGCCCTGTTTGAAATCCGCAGTATTGCGGACGAAATTGCCGCGCGTAATCATCAGCACCGCTGTGAGGTGCTGGTGCTCGAAGAGACCCAGGCCAGCGCCGAGCAGGCGGTAGAGCTGAATGTCAAAGAGGGAAGCCGCATCTTCCACTCCGTGATGGTGCATTTCGAAAACGACATTCCGGTGCAGATTGAAGATCGCTGCGTTAACGCCGAACGGATACCGGACTATCTGAACCAGGATTACACCCACACCACGCCGCATGCCTATCTTTCGCTTGTCGCACCGCTGACGGAAGGGGAGCACATTGTGGAAGCCGTGCGCGCCACGCCGCAGGAGTGCGAGCGGCTGCGCATTAAAGAGCACGACCCGTGCCTGCTGATCCGCCGTCGAACCTGGTCCTCATCGCACATTGTGTCGCATGCCCGGCTGCTTTTCCCGGGTAACCGTTACCGGCTGCAGGGCCACTTTATGTCATAAGTTTTATAAGCGTGATCGCTAACGCAATATAACAAAATTGTATCTTTTTTGTTAAATCCGACCTTGTGTGTGCTTGTCTATACAAGTATATCTAAATGCATCATCTGTCCCGTATAGGAGCACACAATGTCGTCAGGTAAATACCGCCAGCAGGACGTCCGCGCCGCGCGCGGCACCACCCTTACCGCCAAAAGCTGGCTCACCGAAGCCCCGCTGCGCATGTTGATGAACAACCTCGATCCTGAGGTGGCGGAAAACCCCCACGAGCTGGTGGTTTACGGCGGCATAGGCCGCGCCGCGCGCAACTGGGAATGCTATGACGCAATTGTAAAATCCCTGACCGAACTCGAACACGACGAAACCCTGCTGGTGCAGTCCGGCAAGCCGGTGGGCGTGTTTAAAACGCACAAAAACGCCCCGCGCGTGCTGATCGCCAACTCTAACCTCGTGCCGCACTGGGCAACGTGGGAACACTTCAACGAACTGGACGCGAAAGGGCTGGCGATGTATGGCCAGATGACCGCCGGGAGCTGGATCTACATCGGTAGCCAGGGGATCGTGCAGGGCACCTATGAGACCTTCGTGGAGGCCGGTCGCCAGCACTACAACGGCTCGCTGAAAGGCCGCTGGGTATTGACCGCCGGTCTGGGCGGCATGGGCGGCGCGCAGCCGCTGGCTGCCACGCTGGCCGGCGCGTGTTCGCTGAACATTGAGTGCCAGCAGAGCCGCATTGATTTCCGACTGCGCACCCGTTACGTCGATGAACAGGCCGAGAATCTCGATGACGCGCTGGCGCGCATCAAAAAATACACGTCTGAAGGCAAAGCGGTGTCGATTGCCCTGTGCGGCAACGCGGCAGATATTCTTCCTGAACTCGTCGCCCGCGGCGTGCGCCCGGATCTGGTCACCGACCAGACCAGCGCCCATGACCCGCTGCACGGTTACCTGCCAAAAGGCTGGACGTGGGAAGAATATCAGCAAAAAGCGGAGACCGACCCGGAAGGTACGGTGCTTGCCGCGAAACGCTCCATGGCCGAGCACGTCTCCGCGATGCTGGCCTTCAGCCAGATGGGTATTCCGACCTTTGATTACGGCAACAACATTCGCCAGATGGCGAAAGAGATGGGCGTGAATAACGCCTTCGACTTCCCCGGCTTCGTTCCGGCCTATATCCGTCCGCTGTTCTGCCGCGGCATCGGTCCGTTCCGCTGGGTTGCCCTGTCCGGTGACCCGGAAGATATCTACAAAACCGACGCCAAAGTGAAGGAGATCGTCGCCGACGACGAACACCTGCACCACTGGCTGGACATGGCCCGCGAGCGCATTAACTTCCAGGGCCTGCCAGCGCGTATCTGCTGGGTAGGGCTGGAGTGGCGTCAAAAACTCGGCCTAGCCTTTAACGAAATGGTGCGCAGCGGTGAAGTTTCCGCGCCGATCGTCATTGGCCGCGACCACCTGGACTCCGGCTCCGTTGCCAGCCCGAACCGAGAAACGGAAGCCATGCGCGACGGCTCGGATGCGGTGTCCGACTGGCCGTTGCTGAATGCCCTGCTGAATACCGCCAGCGGCGCGACCTGGGTGTCGCTGCACCACGGCGGCGGCGTGGGGATGGGCTTCTCCCAGCATTCCGGGATGGTTATTGTCTGTGACGGAACGGATGAAGCCGCCGCGCGTATCGCTCGCGTGCTCCACAATGACCCGGCAACCGGCGTGATGCGTCACGCGGATGCGGGTTACGAGATTGCCATTGACTGTGCCAAAGAGCAGGGCCTTAACCTGCCGATGATCCCTGCCACAAAAGGAAAGCATGAATGAACGCATTAACCCTCACTCCCGGCTCACTGACGCTCAAACAGCTGCGTAACGTATGGCGTCAGCCGGTCACCCTTTCGCTGGATGAAAGCGCCCACGCCGCCATTAACGACAGCGTGGCCTGCGTTGAAGCCATCGTTGCCGAAGGGCGCACGGCTTACGGGATTAATACCGGCTTTGGCCTGCTGGCGCAGACCCGCATCGCGACGCACGATCTGGAAAACCTGCAGCGTTCGCTGGTGCTGTCGCACGCGGCGGGCGTCGGCCAGCCGCTTGACGATGAGATTGTCCGTCTGATGATGGTGCTCAAAATCAACAGCCTGGCGCGCGGTTTCTCCGGCATCCGCCTGAGCGTGATCCAGGCGCTGATGGCGCTGGTTAATGCGGAGGTCTATCCGTGGATCCCGGCGAAGGGCTCCGTCGGGGCCTCCGGCGATCTCGCGCCGCTGGCGCACATGTCGCTGCTGCTGCTGGGTGAAGGCAAAGCGCGCTGGCAGGGCGAGTGGCTTCCGGCGAAAGAGGCGCTGAAAAAGGCTGGCTTAACGCCGATCACGCTGGCGGCGAAAGAGGGGCTGGCGCTGCTGAACGGTACCCAGGCGTCGACCGCCTTCGCGCTGCGCGGCCTGTTTGAAGCGGAAGATCTGTTTGCCTCGGCGGTGGTGTGCGGTGCGCTGACCACCGAAGCGGTGCTGGGCTCGCGTCGCCCGTTCGATGCCCGCATCCACGAGGTGCGCGGTCAGCGCGGGCAGATCGATGCTGCCGCGATGTACCGTCACGTGCTTACCGACACCAGCGAGATCGCGGATTCACACCACAACTGTGAAAAGGTGCAGGATCCGTATTCCCTGCGCTGCCAGCCGCAGGTGATGGGCGCGTGCCTGACGCAACTGCGCCAGGCGGCGGAGGTGCTGCTGGTGGAGGCCAACGCGGTGTCCGATAACCCGCTGGTGTTCGCTCAGGAAAACGAGGTGGTCTCCGGCGGTAACTTCCACGCCGAGCCTGTGGCAATGGCGGCGGATAATATCGCCCTGGCGATTGCCGAAGTCGGCGCGTTGTCCGAGCGCCGCATCGCGCTGATGATGGATAAACACATGTCCCAGTTGCCACCGTTCCTGGTGCGTAACGGCGGGGTCAACTCGGGCTTTATGATTGCTCAGGTGACGGCCGCAGCGCTGGCAAGCGAGAACAAGGCGCTGTCGCATCCGCACAGCGTGGACAGCCTGCCAACCTCGGCGAATCAGGAAGATCACGTTTCGATGGCACCGGCTGCCGGGCGTCGTCTCTGGGAAATGGCCTCCAACACCCGCGGTGTGCTGGCGGTGGAATGGTTGGCGGCAAGTCAGGGTATCGATCTGCGTGAGGGGCTCAAATCCAGCCCGCTGCTGGAGCAGGCGCGTCAGGTGCTGCGCGAGCACGTCACCCATTACGACGACGACCGCTTCTTTGCCCCGGATATTGATAAGGCGATGCAGCTTCTGGAAGAAGGGCGCCTTGTAGGACTGCTGCCTTCAGTGCTGTGATTTTTGCCCGGTGGCGCTGCGCTTACCGGGCCTACGAGTGCGAAGTGTAGGCCGGGTAAGGCGTAGCCGCCACCCGGCTTTTTTTACGAATACATCGCCGTAATCGACGCGCTGCCAAGCGTATGGAAATGCACGTTAAACCCGACCATTGCGCCGCTCGCGCCTTCATCGACCTCAATCTTCTCCACATCCAGCGCGTGCACCGTGAAGATATAGCGGTGGGTTTCCCCTTTTGGTGGCGCCGCGCCGCCGTAGCCCGCTTTACCGAAGTCAGTACGCGTCTGAATGGCACCTTCAGGCAGGGCAACCAGGTCTGAACCGGAACCCTGCGGTAGTACGCGCGTGTCGGCAGGGAGGTTCGCCACAATCCAGTGCCACCAGCCGGAGCCAGTTGGCGCATCCGGGTCGTAGCAGGTCACGACAAAGCTTTTGGTGCCTGCCGGAACCTCGTCCCACGCCAGGTGCGGGGAGATATTGTCTCCCTGATACCCCATGCCGTTAAAAACGTGACGTTCCGGCAGTTTTTCACCGTCGCACAGATCTTTACTGATGATTTTCATACGGTTTACCCTCGTTGATCGCTCGTTCAGCAAGTGTAATGCATAGGGTTAAATCGTGAAATGCGCGGGAATGTTAACGGCTGTTACGACCGCGTCGGTTAATTTACGCAGCTGCTCCGGCGTAATGCTGTACGGCGGCATCAGGTAGATAAGCTTGCCGAAAGGCCGTACCCACACGCCTTGATCCACGAAGAAACGCTGCAACGCCGCCATATTCACCGGATGGGTGGTTTCAATCACCCCGATGGCGCCCAGCACGCGCACATCCGCCACGAAATTCGCCCCCGAGGCGGCGCTCAGCTCCGCTTTCAGCTGCGCTTCAATCGCCGCAACCTGCGTCTGCCACTCGCCGCTCGCCAGAATCGCCAGGCTTTCACTCGCCACGGCGCAGGCCAGCGGGTTACCCATAAACGTCGGGCCGTGCATAAAGCAGCCGGCTTCACCGTCGCTGATGGTGTCGGCCACCTGGCGGGTCGTGAGCGTGGCGGAGAGCGTCATGGTGCCGCCCGTCAGCGCTTTGCCGAGGCACAGAATATCCGGGGCGATACCCGCATGTTCGCAGGCAAACAGCTTGCCGGTGCGGCCAAAGCCGGTGGCGATCTCATCGGCAATCAGCAGAATGCCCTCGCGGTCGCACATCCTGCGAATACGCCTCAACCATTCCGGATGGTACATCCGCATTCCGCCCGCGCCCTGCACGATCGGTTCAAGAATGACGGCAGCAATCTCGTGACGATGTGCTGCCATCAGCCGCGCGAAGCCGACCATGTCCATCTCGTTCCACTCGCCGTCGAAGCGGCTCTGCGGCGCAGGGGCGAACAGGTTTTCCGGCAGATACCCCTTCCACAGGCTGTGCATGGAGTTATCCGGATCGCACACCGACATCGCTCCGAAGGTATCCCCGTGATAGCCGTTGCGGAAGGTGAGGAAACGCTGGCGCGTTTCGCCTTTAGCGTGCCAGTACTGCAGCGCCATTTTCATCGCCACTTCCACCGCCACGGAGCCGGAATCCGCCAGGAAGACGCACTCCAGCGATGCAGGCGTCATCGCCACCAGACGGCGGCATAAATCCACCGCGGGCTGATGGGTGATCCCGCCAAACATCACGTGCGACATCTGGTCAATCTGGGCCTTCATCGCCGCATTCAGGCGCGGGTGGTTGTACCCATGAATCGCCGCCCACCAGGAGGACATCCCGTCAACGAGCCGCTCGCCGCTGGCGAGGTGCAGCTCGCAGCCGTGGGCGGAGGCCACCGGATAAACGGGAAGGGGGCGGGTCGTGGAGGTGTAAGGGTGCCAGATATGCTGCTTGTCGAAGGCGAGATCGTCCTGGGTCATAATCGACTTGTAAACCATTTTGAAAAGTTTTAGGTTTACGAGTATAAACCGAACCGAAAATTAACAAAACCCTTTGGAGAAGCCCGATGGCTCACCACGCACGCTGGACGATGTCGCAAGTTACTGAATTATTCAACAAACCTTTCCTTGAGCTGATGTTCGAAGCCCAACAGGTGCATCGTCAGCACTTCGATCCCCGCCATGTTCAGGTCAGCACGCTGCTGTCGATCAAGACCGGCGCCTGCCCTGAAGACTGCAAATATTGCCCGCAGAGCGCGCGCTACAAAACCGGTCTGGAGTCAGAGCGCCTGATGGAAGTGGAGCAGGTCCTCGACTCCGCGCGCAAGGCGAAAAACGCTGGCTCAACCCGCTTCTGCATGGGCGCGGCGTGGAAGAACCCGCACGATCGCGACATGCCGTATCTGGAGCAGATGGTGAAGGGCGTGAAGGAGATGGGCCTCGAAGCCTGCATGACCCTCGGTACGCTCAACGAAGAGCAGGCGCAGCGCCTCTCGGCCGCGGGGCTGGATTACTACAACCACAACCTCGACACCTCGCCGGAATTTTACGGCAATATCATCACCACGCGTACCTACCAGGAGCGTCTGGATACGCTGGATAAAGTGCGTGACGCGGGGATCAAGGTCTGTTCCGGCGGCATCGTGGGCTTAGGCGAAACGGTGAAAGACCGCGCGGGCCTGCTGCTGCAACTGGCGAACCTGCCGACCCCGCCGGAAAGCGTGCCGATCAACATGCTGGTGAAGGTCAAGGGCACGCCGCTGGCGGATAACGAGGACGTGGATGCGTTTGATTTTATCCGCACCATCGCGGTGGCGCGTATCATGATGCCAACGTCTTACGTTCGCCTCTCAGCGGGCCGCGAGCAGATGAACGAGCAGACCCAGGCGATGTGCTTTATGGCCGGTGCCAACTCCATCTTCTACGGCTGCAAGCTGCTGACCACGCCTAACCCGGAAGAGGACAAAGACGTTCAGCTGTTCCGCAAGCTGGGGCTGAACCCGCATCAAACCGAAGTGCTGACGGGCGATAACGAGCAACAGCAGCAGCTGGAGCAGCAGATTTTCAACGCCGACACCGACCAGTTCTACAACGCGGCAGCCGTATGACCTGGCAGGCACGTATCAACTCTGCGCTCGACGACCGTCGGGCGACAGAGGCATTTCGCGTTCGCAGGGTGGTGGAAAACGGTGCGGGTCGTTTTCTTACCCGTGAAGGCCAGCGGTTCTGCAATTTCTCCAGCAACGACTATCTCGGGCTGAGCCAGCATCCGGCCATTATCCGCGCCTGGCAGCAGGGCGCGGAGCGGTTTGGCGTGGGCAGCGGCGGATCGGGACACGTCAGTGGATACACCACGGCGCATCAGGCGCTGGAAGAGGAACTGGCTGACTGGCTCGGCTACCCGCGCGCGCTGCTGTTTATCTCCGGCTTTGCCGCCAACCAGGCGGTCATCACGGCCTTGATGGGGAAGGCGGACCGCATTATCGCCGACCGCCTGAGCCACGCCTCCCTGCTGGAGGCGGCAAATTTAAGCCCTGCGCAGCTGCGGCGTTTTGCCCATAACGATGCGGGACAGCTTGCTGCGCTGCTGGATAAACCCTGCGACGGACAACAGCTGGCGGTCACTGAAGGGGTGTTCAGCATGGACGGCGACAGCGCGCCGCTTGCCGCGCTGCACGAGGCCGCAAAGCGACAGCATGCCTGGCTGCTGGTCGACGATGCCCACGGCACTGGCGTGATGGGCGACGAAGGGCGCGGGAGCGCGTATCAGCAAAACGTGAAGCCGGAACTGCTGATTGTCACCTTCGGCAAAGGCTTTGGCGTTAGCGGTGCCGCCGTGCTGTGCAGCGAATCCGTCGCCGACTATCTGCTGCAGTTTGCCCGACACCTGATTTACAGCACCAGCATGCCTCCGGCGCAGGCCGTGGCGCTGTCAGCGTCGCTGGCGGTGATACGCAGCGCGGAAGGGGATGAGCGTCGCCAGCGGCTGGCAGAGCATATCGCCCGCTTCCGTCAGGGACTCGCGGCGCTGCCCTTCCGCAGCACCGATTCGCAGAGCGCTATCCAGCCGGTGATTGTCGGTGAAAATGCCCGCGCGCTGGCCCTGGCACAGGCGCTGCGCCAGCGCGGCATGTGGGTGACCGCCATTCGCCCGCCAACAGTACCACCGGGCACGGCACGGCTGCGCTTAACCCTGACGGCGGCGCATGAACGACAGGACATTGAGACGTTGCTGGAGGCGCTCCATGATGCCGGTGAATAAGCAGGCCATCGCTGCCGCATTTGGCCGCGCCGCGCAGAGCTATTCGCAGCATGATGAGCTGCAGCGTCTGAGCGCGCAGGGGCTTCTGGCCGCCCTTGGCGAGAACGGTTTTCCACAGGTGCTGGACGCCGGGTGTGGTCCCGGCAGCAACAGCCGCTACTGGCGCGGGGCAGGAAGCCAGGTGACGGCTATCGATCTCTCAGCCCAGATGCTGGAAGAGGCGCGCCAGCGGCAGGCGGCAGATCGTTATCTGCTGGCCGATATCGAGGCGATCCCGCTGGCAGATGCGCAGTATGATCTGGTCTGGAGCCATCTGGCGGTTCAGTGGTGCAGCAGCCTGCCGCAGGCCTTGCGCGAGCTTTATCGCGTGGCGCGACCGGGCGGGAAGGTGGCGTTTACCACCCTGCTGGAAAGTTCGCTGCCGGAGCTGAATCAGGCCTGGAAAGCGGTGGATGAACAGCCGCACGCTAACCGGTTTTTATCGCATGAGCAGGTGACGCAGGCGCTGGCAGGCTGGCGCGCTCGCAGCGTGGTGCAGACCATCACGCTCAATTTTAGCGATGCGTTCAGCGCCATGCGTTCGCTGAAGGGCATAGGCGCCACGCACCTGCATACCGGACGCGAGAAAAAACCGCTCACCCGCGGTCAGCTGCAGCGCCTTGAGCTGGCCTGGCCGCAGCAGCGGGGTCAATTCCCGCTCTCCTATCAACTTTTTCATGGGATTATCGAACGTGACTGAACGTTATTTTGTCACCGGCACGGACACAGAAGTGGGCAAAACGGTGGCCAGCTCGGCGCTGCTGCAGGCGGCACGGCTGCTCGGGAAAAACACCGCCGGGTATAAGCCCGTGGCGTCCGGCAGCGAGATGACGGCGGAAGGGTTACGCAACACCGACGCGCTGGCGCTTCAGCGTAACAGCACGCGTGAACTCGCCTATTCCGCGGTGAATCCGTACACCTTTGCCGAGCCGACCTCGCCGCACATTATCAGCGCCGATGAAGGTCGTCCGATTGATTTCGCCGTGCTGTCTGCCGGACTGCGGACGCTGGAAAATCAGGCCGACTGGGTGCTGGTGGAAGGGGCTGGCGGCTGGTTTACGCCGCTTTCGGACACGCAGACGTTTGCTGACTGGGTGCAGGCCGAGCAGCTTCCGGTCATTCTTGTCGTCGGCGTCAAGCTGGGCTGCATCAATCACGCCATGTTGACGGCGCAGGCCATACAGCAGGCCGGGCTGCGTCTGGCGGGCTGGATAGCCAACGACGTGGTTGCGCCGGGTAAACGACACCTGGAGTATCTGGCGACGCTCAGGCGCGTCCTGCCCGCGCCGTGCCTCGGGGAGATTCCCTGGCTGGCTGACGGCGCGGAAAATGCCGAAACCGGACGTTATCTCGATCTCAGCGTTTTGCTTCACGCGACATCCAGTGAGCGATAAGCTCATCATCCAGTTCGTTAACGTGGCCCTGCGCCACGTTACGCCCGCGATAGAGCATACAGAAACGGTCCGCCACCCGGCGGATAAACGACAGCTGCTGCTCCGCTAACAGCACCGTCATTCCCAGCTCCCGGTTTAATCGCCCCAGCAGCTGCACCAGCTTCTGGGCAACGCTGTGCCCCGCGCCGTGCAGGGGTTCATCCAGGATCAGCAGGTGAGGGCGGTTTACCAGCGCATTAGCCAGCGCCAGCTGATACTGGTCGTCCGGAGAGAGCGTGTTGGCGCGGGTTTGCCGCACCCCATAGAGCGCCGGAAACAGGTCGTAAACGTCATTTTTCGCCTCCGGGTTAGGTTTCCCCGTCGCCCGCATGGCGATATGCAGGTTCTCCTCAATCGTTAGCTGAGAGAAGATCCGCCTGTCCTGCGAGACATAGCCAATCCCCGGCCCGGAGCGCTGTTCTGACGGCGGGTGGAGCAAATCACGCGGGGGCGCGCCCGCCTCATACCAGATGATGCTGCCGCTTTCGACGGGCACTTTCCCGGCGATGCAATTCATGAGGGTGGTTTTCCCCATGCCCGGCAGACCAACGACGCCTGTACACATCCCTTGCGGAAAATCTAAATCCACATTCCATAGCGTATGTTGACTTCCGTAAAACTGATTCACTGCACGCAGACTCAACATCTTTCTCTCCTTAAAAATATGTGTAGGTGTGGCTCGTGGATGAATCTGCAAAACCCCTGCCATAAAGCGGAAAGTGGTTAAAAAAGCGACTTTTTTAGGAATAAGTCACAGAAGCGCGGCGGATAAAAACCGGGCTTGCACATCGACGGTGCTGGCGGTGGTGAGTTGTGGTGCAGAGCCCGAAAAGGTGAAAATGTGAGCAAGATCGCATCGGTTGGTTATGAATGACGCAACTGTTAATCAGCAAAAAATAGCTATAAAAATTTTTTGCCGCCGTCTCGTGGGAAAATCCGGGAATTTGCGGAGCGCCAGTCTGTATGGGCTGGAAGCAGTTATCCACTATTCCTGTGGATAACCATGTGCATTAGAGTTAGAAAACACGCGATAAGCGAGAGAAGACGCGGCTTACGCCCAAATTGACGCGAAACGCGGCTTTAGAAAATATCGTTTAGTTTTTAATTGCTTAGATAAAAGCAATTCCCGTCATGAAAGTGTCACCGGTTGCCACAAAACTATCATTACCTGGCTTGACAAATGTTAAAAAAGAAAAAGTTCTGGGGATAACCTGACCTGACTGGTGTTTTATGTTGTCACAGTCCAAATTTTGGTCGCTATCGCGCTAATCATTCAGGCGCTACTCTAAATATCCTGACATGCTACTGGTTTTTCATCCAGTGTTTTTTACTGGCATTCCTGGCAACAAGGAGTAAAATTACTCACCTGCCGCTTATAACGTCATCAGGTTGTCGCCCATGAGTAAACCGTTCAAATTGAATTCTGCTTTCCGTCCATCTGGCGATCAGCCTGAGGCGATCCGTCGTCTGGAAGAGGGACTGGAGGATGGGCTGGCGCACCAGACGCTGCTGGGGGTCACCGGCTCGGGTAAAACATTTACCATTGCCAACGTGATTGCGGATCTCCAGCGCCCAACGATGGTGCTGGCGCCCAATAAAACCCTGGCGGCGCAGCTTTACGGCGAGATGAAAGAGTTCTTCCCGGAAAACGCGGTAGAGTATTTCGTCTCCTACTACGATTACTACCAGCCTGAAGCCTATGTGCCGAGCTCTGACACCTTCATTGAGAAAGATGCCTCTGTGAACGAACACATCGAGCAGATGCGACTGTCGGCCACAAAGGCGCTTCTGGAGCGTCGCGATGTGATCGTCGTCGCCTCGGTTTCCGCGATCTACGGTCTGGGCGATCCGGATCTCTATCTCAAGATGATGTTGCACCTGACGCAGGGGATGATCATTGACCAGCGCGCGATTTTGCGTCGCCTGGCGGAGCTGCAGTACACCCGCAACGACCAGGCCTTCCAGCGCGGCACCTTCCGCGTGCGCGGTGAAGTGATCGACATCTTCCCGGCAGAATCGGACGATATGGCGCTGCGCGTCGAGTTGTTTGACGAGGAGGTCGAACGCCTGTCACTCTTCGACCCGCTGACCGGACACGTTGAGTCGGTGATCCAGCGCTTCACCATCTACCCGAAAACGCACTACGTGACGCCGCGCGAGCGTATCGTGCAGGCGATGGAAGAGATCAAAGTGGAGCTGGCCGAGCGCCGTAAGGTGCTGCTGGCGAACAATAAGCTGCTGGAAGAGCAGCGCCTCAGCCAGCGTACCCAGTTCGACCTGGAGATGATGAACGAGCTGGGCTACTGCTCCGGCATTGAAAACTACTCCCGCTTCCTCTCCGGGCGCGGGCCGGGCGAGCCGCCGCCGACGCTGTTTGATTACCTTCCGGCCGACGGTTTGCTGGTGATCGACGAATCCCACGTCACGATCCCGCAGATCGGCGGGATGTACCGTGGCGACCGGGCGCGTAAGGAGACGCTGGTGGAGTACGGATTCCGCCTGCCGTCAGCGCTGGATAACCGTCCGATGAAGTTTGAAGAGTTTGAGGCGCTGGCGCCGCAAACCATCTACGTCTCGGCCACGCCGGGCAACTATGAGCTGGAAAAATCGGGCGATGAGGTGGTTGACCAGGTGGTGCGTCCGACCGGGCTGCTGGATCCGGTTATCGAGGTGCGTCCGGTGGCCACGCAGGTGGACGACCTGCTCTCTGAGATCCGCGCCCGTTCCGCCATCAACGAGCGCGTGCTGGTGACCACGCTCACCAAGCGTATGGCGGAAGACCTGACCGAGTATCTTGAAGAGCACGGCGAGAAGGTGCGTTATCTGCACTCGGATATCGATACCGTGGAGCGCATGGAGATTATCCGCGACCTGCGTCTGGGCGAGTTTGACGTGCTGGTAGGGATTAACCTGCTGCGAGAAGGTCTCGATATGCCGGAGGTCTCGCTGGTGGCGATTCTGGATGCGGACAAAGAGGGCTTCCTGCGTTCCGAGCGTTCGCTGATTCAGACCATTGGCCGCGCCGCGCGTAACGTCAACGGTAAAGCGATTCTGTACGGTGACAAAATTACCCCGTCGATGGCGAAAGCGATTGGTGAGACGGAGCGCCGCCGTGAGAAACAGCAGCG
The DNA here is from genome assembly GCF_048685015.1 of Enterobacter sp. BNK-13. Taxonomy (NCBI): domain Bacteria; kingdom Pseudomonadati; phylum Pseudomonadota; class Gammaproteobacteria; order Enterobacterales; family Enterobacteriaceae; genus Enterobacter; species Enterobacter sp. BNK-13. The sequence continues at coordinate 987,891 of NZ_JBLQTP010000001.1, forward strand.
CTACAACGAAGAACACGGCATTACCCCGCAGGGGCTGAACAAGAAGGTGGTGGATATTCTGGCGCTGGGTCAGAACATCGCCAAAACCAAAGCGAAAGGCCGCGGCAAGGCGCGTTCAGTGGTGGAAGAAGATACCGTCGTGCTGACGCCAAAAGCGCTGCAGCAGAAAATCCACGAGCTGGAAGGGCAGATGATGCAGCACGCGCAGAACCTGGAGTTCGAAGAGGCGGCGCAGATCCGCGACCAGCTTCATCAGCTGCGGGATCTGTTTATCGCGGCATCGTGAGTAAAGCGTTGTTTTCTCCCTCTCCCCGTGGGAGAGGGCCGGGGTGAGGGCATCAGGCCGCACAAAACGAATCTAACCCAGCGCCTGAATCGCCTTCTCCAGCGCCTCGCGCAGCAGATGGCGGTCGTGGCGATACTTGATGTCTGAGGCCTCCAGCGGCTCCTGCACCACCAGACGATCGCCGATACCGGATACATCCACCTTCGGCCCCACCACCACGCCGTCAATGATCTTCTTACCGACGTAATGCTCCATCAAATTGAGTTTATCCGACAGCGACAGGCTTGCGGCTGCCGGGCTCAGTTCACGCCCGAGGTTACCGATGTAAACCATTGGCGCAGGGGTGCGACGCAGCGCCTGCGCCAGCTCTTTCACCAGCAGGATAGGCATCAGGCTGGTGTAAAAGCTGCCCGGGCCGATCAGAATTAAATCCGCGTCGCCAATTGCTTCTACGGCTTCACGCGTCGCCGGCACGCTCGGGTAAGTCATCAGCTCTTTGGGAGGCAGCAGAAGCTGGTCAATATTCACCTCGCCATAAACTTCATGCCCTTCGGCGTCGATAGCCATCAAGTCAACCGGTTGTTCAGACATGGGGATCAGGAATGCGTCCACTTTGAGCAGATTACGGATCAGATTGATGGCTTCGAGAGGCCTTACGCTCAGGTGATCCAGCGCCTTTAACATCAGATTTCCGAGGTTATGTCCGGAAAGTTCGCCATTGCCGCCAAAACGGTACTCAAACATCGCCGACGCGACGCTCGGCTCGGTAATTAACTGGTTCAGGCAGTTGCGCATATCGCCCCAGGCAATGCCGCCTTCGGCACGTCTGATCCGCCCGGTTGAGCCGCCGTTGTCGGTGGTGGTCACTATCCCTGTCAGCCTTGAGCCGAGTGACGACAATGAGGACATGACGCGGCCCAGGCCGTGGCCTCCGCCAAGAGCGACCACTCGGTCAAGATCCGCAAAAGTGCGATTGCGCATACGTATTCCTTATCACGTTCGATCGCGTAACAGTAACCTAACTACCCCTAAAAGACGATGCCTCACCCGATGCAAAATGACGTATATCAATGTGAAAGTGCGATTTTTAGGTATTCTGTAGCGAAAATGGGCGAATGATTCGCTATATACGTAATTATATAGCGAAAAGCGACAATGGCGCTGTCCGAATTTCCGCGCTACTATCGCCCTAACCACGTTTTCAACATTGAAAACATACACTCTAGCCCTTGTGCCTGTGTCGAAAGATATGGCGCTCTGGCCGTGGCGAATTTGCCACCAGGGTACAGAAAGAAATGACTGTGCCTCCCGATCTGGAAAGGTGTACATGGCTTCACAACTTACTGATGCTTTCGCGCGTAAGTTTTATTACTTACGTCTGTCGATTACCGATGTGTGCAATTTCCGTTGCACCTACTGCCTGCCCGACGGCTACAAACCGGGCAGCGTCACCAATAACGGCTTTCTCTCCGTGGATGAAGTGCGCCGCGTCACGCGCGCCTTCTCTGAACTCGGCACCGAAAAAGTGCGCCTTACCGGCGGTGAACCCTCGCTGCGCCGCGATTTCCCCGACATCATTGCCGCCGTGCGTGAAAACGAACGTATCCGCCAGATTGCGGTGACGACCAATGGCTACCGTATGGCCCGCGACGTGGCCACCTGGCGCGATGCGGGCTTAACCGCCATCAACGTCAGCGTGGACAGTCTGGACGCCCGCCAGTTCCATGCCATTACCGGCCAGGATAAATTCCAGCAGGTCATGGACGGTATCGATGCAGCATTTGCGGCCGGCTTCGAAAAAGTCAAAGTCAACACGGTGCTGATGCGTGATGTAAACCATCACCAGCTCGATACCTTCCTGGCGTGGATCAAATCCCGTCCCATTCAGCTGCGTTTTATTGAGTTGATGGAAACCGGCGAGGGCAGCGAGCTGTTCCGCCGCCATCACATCTCCGGCATGGTGCTGCGCGACGAGCTGCTAAAACGCGGCTGGATCCACCAGATCCGCCAGCGCAGCGACGGTCCGGCACAGGTCTTCTGCCATCCTGATTATGAAGGCGAGATCGGGCTTATCATGCCTTACGAGAAAGACTTCTGTGCCAGCTGCAACCGCCTGCGCGTCTCTTCCGTGGGCAAACTCCATCTCTGCCTGTTCGGCGACGGCGGCGTGGACCTTCGCGATCTGCTGGAAGACGATGCGCAGCAGGACGCGCTTGAAGCGCGCATTTCTGAAGCACTGACGCATAAAAAACAGACCCACTTCCTGCATCAGGGCAATACCGGCATTACTCAGAACCTGTCTTACATCGGCGGGTAACCAGTCTTAAGAAGGAATCAGAAGATGAGTCAGGTCAGCGCAGAATTTATCCCGACACGCATTGCGATCCTTACCGTTTCCGACCGTCGTGGCGAAGAGGATGATACCTCCGGTCACTGGCTGCGCGAGGCGGCCCATGACGCGGGGCATAACATTGTTGATAAAGCGATCGTGAAGGAGAACCGCTACGCCATTCGCGCGCAGGTCTCGCAGTGGATCGCCAGTGATGAGGTGCAGGTGGTGCTGATCACCGGCGGCACCGGCTTTACCGCGGGCGATCAGGCGCCTGAAGCGCTGCTCCCGCTGTTTGACCGCGAGGTGGAAGGCTTCGGCGAGGTGTTCCGCATGCTCTCCTTTGAAGAGATTGGCACCTCCACGCTGCAGTCGCGCGCCGTTGCCGGGGTGGCGAACAAAACCCTGATTTTCGCCATGCCGGGCTCGACGAAAGCCTGCCGCACCGCGTGGGAAAACATCATCGCCCCGCAGCTGGATGCCCGTACCCGTCCGTGTAATTTCCATCCCCATTTAAAGAAATAAGCTATGTCACAACTGACCCACATTAACGCCGCTGGCGAAGCGCATATGGTTGACGTCTCCGCCAAAGCGGAAACGGTGCGCGAGGCGCGCGCCGAAGCGTTCGTCACCATGCTGCCAGAAACGCTGGCGATGATTATCGACGGCAGCCATCACAAGGGTGATGTCTTTGCGACCGCGCGCATCGCGGGTATTCAGTCCGCCAAGCGCACCTGGGATCTCATCCCGCTGTGCCACCCGCTGATGCTGAGCAAGGTGGAGGTGAACCTGCAGGCCCAGCCGGAGCACAATCGCGTGCGGATTGAATCGCTGTGCCGCTTAACCGGTAAAACCGGCGTGGAGATGGAGGCGCTGACGGCGGCCTCCGTTGCCGCGCTGACCATCTACGACATGTGCAAAGCGGTGCAGAAAGATATGGTGATTGGCCCGGTTCGCCTGCTGGCAAAAAGCGGCGGCAAATCCGGTGATTTTAAGGTGGACAGCCATGATTAAGGTGCTCTTTTTTGCGCAGGTGCGCGAGCTGGTAAATACCGACAGCCTGACGCTGGATGCCTCTTTTGAAAACGTTGCGGCCCTGCGCGCGCATCTGGCGGCACAGAGCGACCGCTGGGCGCTGGCGCTGGACAAAGGCAAGCTGCTGGCCGCCGTTAACCAGACGCTGGTGGAGCTTACCCATCCGCTGAAGGCCGGGGATGAAGTGGCCTTCTTCCCGCCAGTCACAGGGGGCTAAGATGTCTGAAACCCGCATTCTGGTGAGCCCCGAGCGATTTAACGTGGGGACCGAATACAGCTGGCTGGCGGAACGCGATGAAGACGGCGCGGTCGTGACCTTTACCGGCAAGGTGCGCAACCACAACCTTGGTGACAGCGTGAAGGCGCTGACGCTGGAGCATTATCCCGGCATGACGGAAAAATCGCTGGCGGAGATTGTGGACGAGGCGCGGGACCGCTGGCCGCTCGGGCGCGTCACGGTGATTCACCGCATCGGCGAGATGTGGCCCGGCGAGGAGATTGTCTTTGTCGGGGTGACCAGCGCCCACCGCGGCAGCGCGTTTGCCGCAGGGGAGTTCATTATGGATTTCCTCAAAACCAAAGCGCCGTTCTGGAAGCGCGAAGCCACGCCGGAAGGCGATCGCTGGGTAGAATCTCGCGATAGCGATAAACAGGCCGCCAGCCGTTGGTAGTCGGTTTACGTGGATGTGTTACTCTTAACGAGTGTGTCTACTTAATCTTAATCAGGAGTGAATCATGGACCGATTTCCGCGTTCCGATTCAATAGTACAGCAGACCCGTAGCGGCCTGCAGACGTATATGGCTCAGGTGTACGGCTGGATGACGGTTGGCCTGCTGCTTACCGCGTTTATCGCGTGGTATGCGGCGAATACGCCGGAGCTGATGATGTTTATCTTCTCCAGCAAAATCACCTTCTTTGGGCTGATCATCGCGCAGCTGGCGCTGGTGTTTGTGCTTTCGGGTCTGGTGCACAAGCTGAGTGCCGGCATGGCAACGACCCTGTTTATGCTCTATTCGGCGCTAACGGGGCTGACGCTTTCCAGCATCTTTATCGTTTACACCTACTCATCCATCGCCAGCACCTTCGTGGTCACCGGCGGGATGTTTGGTGCGATGAGCCTGTACGGTTACACCACGAAGCGCGATCTGAGCGGCTTCGGCAGCATGCTGTTTATGGGGCTGATTGGGATTGTGCTGGCGTCACTGGTGAACCTGTGGCTGAAGAGCGAAGCGCTGATGTGGGCCGTGACCTATATCGGGGTGGTGCTCTTTGTCGGGTTGACGGCTTATGACACGCAGAAGCTGAAAAACATCGGCGAGCAGATCGACGTGCGCGACAGTTCAAACCTGCGCAAATATTCGATTCTGGGCGCGCTGACGCTCTATCTGGACTTCATCAACCTGTTCCTGATGCTGCTGCGAATTCTTGGCAACCGTCGTTAAGATTGCTTTGCCGGGTGGCGGTTTCGCCTTACCCGGCCTACGAAGCGCGAACCGTAGGTCGGGTAAGGCGAAGCCGCCACCCGACTTATTCACTTCGCTAGCATCCTCTCATTCTTCGCCCGCAGCTTTTTCGCCCGACTTTCCAGCACCAGATAGCAGATCGTTGCCAGCGCCAGCGGCAGGAAGTAATACAGCATGCGGTACGCCAGCAGGGCGGCGATAATCGTTCCCTGAGAAACATGCTCCCCGGCCAGCAGGGCAATAAACACCGCCTCCAGCACGCCGATCCCCGCCGGAATATGCACAATCACCCCGGCAATACTGCTCACCAGCAGCACGCCCAGCACGAAGAAGTAGTTTACGTCCTCGCCGATCAGCAGCCAGATGATGGCTCCCATCGCCATCCAGTTGGCGCTGGAAACCGCCATCTGCAGCACCGCAAACTTCCACGAGGGCAGGACCAGCTTTTGCCCTTTAATGGTCATATGACGGCGTCTGGCAAATGCGCAGGCCCACAGATAAACGGCGATAATCAGCAGCAGTACGATGCCCAGAATCCGCAGCGTGGCCTCATCGATATACCAGTGCGCGGGCAACTGCACCACGCCGATGGTGAAGATCACCCCGCCGAGCAGAATATAGCCCAGCCAGTTGGTGGTAATGCTCAGGGAAAAAATGCGCGTGATGGTCCCGCCCGGCAGGCCGAGCCGCGAGTAGAGGCGATAGCGCATGCCAATCCCCCCGACCCAGGTGCTCAGCGTCAGGTTAAAGGCGTAGCAGATAAACGACACCAGCATTACCTGACGTTTGGCCAGCTTGTGGCCGCAGTAGGCCCGACCCAGCAGATCATAGCAGCCGTACATCAGGTAGCTTACGATAACCAGCCCCGTCGCGCCCAGCAGCACCATCCGGTTATAGTTGCGGATGACTTTCCACACCTCTTCCCAGTCCACTTTCTGCGCGTAGACTACCAGCAACACCGCGACGGCAATAAAGAATACCCAGGTGAGGATCTTTTTTGCCAGACGCCAGCGTGGATGCGATTTCGACATCAGGGTTTGCCTCCGTCTTCCGCTTCTATGCGGTCCTGGGTTTCCATTTCGGGTTGTACCGGCGGGTCCACCTGCGCCAGCTTCGGCGTATGCGCCGGCAGCCAGCCGACCATCGCCGGGAAATGCCGCAGGAAGTGGAACACCACCACGCTGATGCCCAGGTTCCACCAGGTGCGTTTGGGAACCATGGACTCATCCACGCGCACGCAGTCGTTAACGATCAACGCCTGCAGGTTATCCCGCAGGGTCTGGTTAAACTGGCGGTCGTGAATGATCAGGTTGGCTTCAAGGTTAAGCGACAGGCTCAGCGGATCGAGGTTGCTGGAGCCCACGGTGGCCCAGTGATCGTCCATCAGCGCGACTTTGCCGTGCAGCGGCCGACGGCGGTATTCGTAGATCTGGACGCCGCCCTTCACCAGGTAGTTATACAGCAGCCGCGCCCCGACTTTGACGATCGGCATATCCGGCTCGCCCTGCACGATCAGCTTCACGCGCACGCCGCGTCTTGCAGCATTTCGCATGGCATGCAGCAGGCGATAGCCCGGGAAGAAGTAGGCGTTGGCGATGATCACTTCGCGCTTGGCGTTGGCCAGCATTTTAAGATAGTGGCGTTCAATGTCATCCCGGTGCTCGCCGTTGTCGCGCCAGACGAAAAGCGCCTGCGCTTCACCGGGCTTCCGGTTCTCTTCCGGGCGATGGCGGCGTCGCCACCAGCGGCGAACGGCCTCTTTCCCCGGCAGGTTCTCCAGCTCAAACAGCAAGATATCCTGCACTACCGGGCCTTCAATGCGAATGGCGTAATCCTGCTTTGCTTCCGGGCCGTAGTCGGACATATGCTCAGCGGAGTAGTTAATGCCGCCGACAAACGCCACCGTCTCATCCACCACCACAATTTTGCGGTGCATCCGGCGGAAAAGGTTGGTACGCATGCCGAACAGGCGAGGGCCGGGATCGTAGTAGCGGAACACCACCCCCGCGGCGGTCAGTTCATTGACGAACGCATCGCTGAGGTCCGGCGAGCCGTAGCCATCCAGCAGCACTTCAATTTTGACGCCGCGCTGGGCGGCACGCAGCAACACGCTGTGCAGCTGCTTGCCGACGTTGTCTTCGAACCAGATAAAGGTTTCGAGGATCACCTTCTGCTGGGCGTGATCAATCGCCTTAAACACGGCCGGGTAATACTCGTCCCCGTTGACCAGCAGCGTGATCCGGTTGCCTTCCTGCCAGGAACATTTCATAGGTGGATCTCCGCGCTGAGCGGGGCATGGTCGGAAAGATGCCGCCAGTTAAGGAGCGCCAGGGCGGTCGGGCTGCTGGCATGGGCATTTTTTACGTAGATGCGGTCAAGCCGCAGCAGCGGGAAACGGACCGGGAACGTGCGCGCAGGCCTGCCGTTCGCCCGGGTGAAAATTTCCTCCAGTCCGGCCTCCACCTTCAGGGGGTGGTTTGCCCGCTGGCGCCAGTCGTTGAAATCGCCTGCCACGACAACAGGTTCACCGTCAGGCAGCGCGTTGGCCCATTCGGCCAGCATTTTCAGCTGCGCCTGACGATGGGCTTCGCGCAGGCCCAGGTGAACGCAGCCGACGTGGATGGGCAGTTCAAGGTCTGGCGGGGTAATGCGGCAGTAAAGCAGGCCGCGTTTTTCGCTCTCCCCGACGGAAACGTCGCGGTTTTCGTAATGTTCAATGGGGTAGCGGGACAGCACCGCGTTGCCGTGATGCCCTTCCGGATAGACCGCGTTGCGGCCGTAGGCATAATCACTCCACATGGTGTCGGCCAGAAATTCATAGTGCGGCGTGTCGGGCCAGTTCTCAAAGTGAAGCGGATGCACTTCGTGTGCGCCCATCACCTCCTGCAGGCAGACAATATCCGCGCTGACGGTGCGCACCGCGTCGCGCAGCTCCGGTAAAATGAAGCGGCGGTTAAATGCTGTGAAGCCTTTATGAATGTTTATCGTCAGCACTTTAAGCGAGAAATGCTGCATTTTTTTCGTCATAAGCTCCTTCCTGAGTGACTATCCCAATGAAAATAAAGTGTAGTCGGCGTCACAAAAAGATGCGGCGTTACGGAATTTTCCGTAAAGTGCGGTAGTCTGATTAAGCAGAGAAAAATCCTTCAGGAGAGAAGCCATGAAGTGGCAACAACGTGTTCGTGTCGCAACTGGCCTGAGTTGCTGGCAGATAATGTTGCATTTACTGGTCGTGGCCGTACTGGTGATGGGCTGGATGAGCGGCACGCTGGTGCGTGTTGGCCTGGGGCTATGCGTCCTTTACGGCGTCACCGTGCTGTCGATGCTGTTCTTACAGCGCCACCATGAAGCGCGCTGGCGTGAGGTGGGTGATGTGCTCGAAGAGCTCACCACCACCTGGTACTTTGGTGCAGCGATGATCGTCCTGTGGCTGCTGTCACGCGTCCTGCAAAACAACCTGCTGCTGGCTCTGGCGGGTCTGGCTATCCTCGCAGGGCCTGCGGTGGTCTCGTTGCTGACCAAAGAGAAAAAGCTACGCGATGTTGCGTCTAAACATCGCGTACGCCACTGAGCCCGTCGTGGCCGCGATGACCAGTAGCGGCCACAAACTTCCCCAGACAATATCCAGACTCGCATCCTTCAGATAGATCTGCTTGGTGATATCCGTAAAGTGTCGTATCGGGTTTATCCACGTCAGATCCTGGAGCCACACCGGCATATTCTCGACGGGTGAGACGTACCCCGAGAGCAGGATCGCGGGCATCATAAAGACGAATACCCCGATAAACGCCTGCTGCTGCGTCGAGCAGAGTGCGGAAATCAGCAGCCCAAACCCCACCAGCGACAGCCCGTAAATCACCATCGTGAAGTAAAACAGCGCCAGCGATCCGGCGAACGGGATCTGGTAGGCCCAAATTCCCACCCCCAGCACGATGGTGGCCTGGAAGGTCGCGACAATCAGCGCCGGCACCGCTTTGCCGACGAAAATTTGCCAGGTGGCGAGCGGGGAGACCAGCAGCTGATCCAGCGTGCCCTGTTCGCGCTCGCGGGCGACGGAGAGAGAGGTCACAATCATCACCCCGATGGTGGTGATCATGGCGATCAGCGACGGCACCACAAACCACTTGTAGTCCAGATTCGGGTTATACCAGTTGCGCACCACCAGTTCGCTGTTGTTGGGCTTCGGTTTGCCGTCCATCAGCTCCTGCTGGTAATCCTTCACGACCTGCTGCAGATAGTTGGCCGCGATCTGGGCGCTGTTGGAGTTGCGTCCGTCGAGGATCAGCTGCAGCGGCGCGGTCTGGAAGGTATCCAGATTACGGGAAAAATCCGCCGGGAACCGCACCAGCAGCAGCGCTTTTTGCGTGTCGATGGTAGGCTGGATCTCCTGCGGGCTTTTCAGCAGCAGGATGTGGGTAAAGGCTTTCGCACGCGCAAAGCGCTGCGTTAGCTCGACGGCGTGTTTGCCGTTGTCTTCGTTGTAAATGGCGATGGTGGCGTTGGTCACCTCCAGCGTGGCGGCAAACGGGAACAGTAAAACCTGGATCAGCACCGGCAACACCAGAATGGCGCGGGTTTGCGGCTCGCGCAGCAGGGATTGCAGCTCTTTGCGTATTAACGTCCATAAACGGTGAAACATGCGCGCTCCTTAATCTAACCGCCGTTTGGTTTTCATCCACGTTAACCCGATAAACATCGCCGCAGACGCCAGTAAAAACAGCGTGTTGACGATCAGCACCACCGGAATATTCCCTGCCAGGAACAGGCTCTGCAGCGTGCTCACAAAGTAGCGCGCCGGAATCACGTAGGTCACGGCGCGGATCACGGCAGGCATGCTGTCTATCTGGAAGATAAAGCCGGACAGCATAATCGACGGCAAAAAGGCGGCGTTGAGGGCCACCTGGGCCGCGTTAAACTGGTTGCGGGTGATGGTGGAGATGAGCAGCCCCATCCCCAGCGTGCTGAGTAAAAACAGGCTGGTGATAAAGAACAGCACCACCAGCGAGCCGCGATACGGCACGCCGAGGATAAAGACGGACACCAGCATACAGAGCAGCATCGCCAGCATGCCGAGGAAGTAGTAGGGAATAAGCTTGCACAGCAGCAGCTCGACGCGCGTCACTTCGGTTGAAAGCAGCGCCTCCATGGTGCCGCGCTCCCACTCGCGGGCGATCACCAGCGAGGTCAGAATCGCGCCAATGACCGTCATGATAATCGTCACCGCGCCCGGAATAATAAAGTGCTGGCTGATGGCGGCGGGGTTAAACCAGTAGCGCGTCTGCACGTCGATGAGCGGTTTAAATTCTTCACCCCGATCTTCCGCCCGCTGCATCTGCCAGAGCTGCCAGATCCCCTCCGCGTAGCCCTGCACGAAGTTCGCGGTGTTTGGCTCGCTGCCGTCGGTGATCACCTGGATCGGCGCATCGGTATTCGCCCGCGCCATATTGGCGGCAAAATCCACAGGAATGACGATCAGACCGCGAATTTTCCCGGCCTGCATCTTCTGGATCAGTTCCTGACGATTATCGCTGATGGTGGCGTCAATGTAGGGCGAGCCGGTCATGGCGTGGGTGAAGTCCAGCGCCTCCTCGCTCTGCTGCTCCAGCAAAATCCCGACCCGCAGCTTGCTGGAGTCCAGGTTAATGCCGTAGCCAAAGATAAACAGCAGCAGCAGGGGGATCACCACCGCAATCAGCCAACTGCTGGGGTCACGCACGATCTGCCGCGTCTCTTTTATGCACAACGCGCGCACCCGGCGCCAGGAAATGGCGTTACTGCGCATGGGTATTCTCCTTATCCCAGTCGTGGATGAGGGTGATAAACGCCTGCTCCATGGTCGGGTCCGGGACCTCATCGTCGGCGGCCTGGTTTTTCAGGTCGTCTGGGGTACCGTGGGCAATCAGCTTGCCGCGATACACCAGCCCGATGCGGTCGCAGTACTCCGCCTCGTCCATGAAGTGGGTGGTCACCATCACGGTCACCCCTTTTTCCACCATGCTGTTGATATGCAGCCAGAACTCGCGGCGGGTGAGGGGATCAACGCCGGAGGTCGGCTCATCCAGAAACAGAATATCCGGCTCGTGCATCAGCGAGCAGGCCAGCGCCAGCCGCTGCTTAAAGCCGAGCGGCAGTTCGTCGGTGGCGTGGGAAGCAATCGTCGTTAACCCGAAGGCGTCGCTCATGCGGCGGATCTTCTCGTTCTGCGCCCGTCCGCGCAGGCCATACACGCCAGAGAAAAAGCGCAGATTCTGCTCGACCGTCAGGTTGCCATACAGCGAGAACTTCTGCGCCATATAGCCCAGATGCTGGCGCGCCTTGCCGGAGCTGACCTTCAGATCCATATCCAGCACCAGCGCTTTGCCGGACGTCGGCACCAGCAGGCCACACATCATCTTAAAGGTGGTCGATTTTCCCGCGCCGTTCGGTCCAAGCAGGCCAAAAATCTCGCCGCGTTTTACCGCGAAATTGACGTTATCGGTGGCGGCGAAATCCCCGAACTTTTTGGTGAGGGATTTGGCTTCGATCACCGTTTCGCCCGGCGTGCCGTCCACCGTGTGCAGAATTGCGCCAAGCGGCGACTCGGACGTCCCCGCGCCGCCCAGCAGGTCGATAAACGCATCTTCGAAACGCGGCGCTGTCTCTTCCATGTCGATCTCAGGCATGCCGGGGGCATGGCGAATATCGTCGACGGTGGCCTCTTTTTTGAGGATCACCCGCACCGAGCGGCCCTGAATCATTCCGTCGCTGACCTGCGGCAGCTTGAGCACCCGCTGCAGCAGCGAGCGGTTGGACGCCTGCGAGCTGTGCAGCAGGAAGCTGCGCCCGGCCATGCTCTGCGTCAGCGTCGTCGGCTCGCCCTGATAAAGCAGTTCACCTTCGTTCATCAGCAGCACGTCCCGGCACTGTTCCGCTTCGTCGAGGTAGGAGGTGCTCCAGAGGATCAGCATCCCGTCGCCCGCCAGCTCGTGTACCATCTGCCACAGCTCGCGGCGCGATATCGGGTCGACGCCCACGCCGGGCTCGTCCAGCAGCAGCACTTTTGGCTCGCCCACCAGCGTGCAGGCCAGACCCAGCTTCTGCTTCATCCCACCGGAAAGCTTGCCCGCCAGCCGGTCGGTGAACGGGCCAAGGGAGGTAAATTCCAGCAGGCGGGCGAAGGTCTTCTGTCGGGCTTCGCCGGTGACGCTGCGCAGGTCGGCGTACAGGTTCAGGTTTTCCATCACCGTCAGGTCTTCATACAGGCCAAACTTCTGCGGCATATAGCCGAGCATGGCGTGGAGCGCGCCGTCATCTTTTATCGGGTCAAGGCCCAGCACGCTGGCCGATCCTTCATCCGGCTTCAGCAGCCCCGCCAGCATGCGCATCAGCGTGGTCTTTCCCGCACCGTCCGGGCCGACCAGGCCGGTGACATAGCCTTTCTGGATGGTGCAGTTCAGCGGCGCGACCGCCGGTTTGTCCATCCCTGCGAAGCGTTTGACCAGATTGTTGAGCTGGATAACCGCATCATTCATGTCGTTCCCCGCTGTTCACTTTTACGGTGACGGGCATGCCCTGGCGCAGGGCGTCATCCGCATCAGTCACGATGATGCGCAGGCGATACACCAGGTCGGTACGCAGGTCCGGCGTTTCTACTGTTTTCGGCGTGAATTCGGCGGTAGGGGAGACAAAGCCCACCTTGCCGTGATACGGCTTGTCCGGGCGACCGTCGGTATAGAGCAGCAGCTCGCGGCCCGGCTGCATCTGGCCGAGATTAGGCTCATCAATGTAGGCACGTACCCAGACCGGGCGGGTCAGGGAGAGGGTTAACACGGTGCTGCCCGCGCTGAGCATGCTGCCCGGCTCCACGGCGCGGGTCATCAGCGTGCCGTCAGACGGTGCGATGAGCGTGGTGTCGTGCAGATCCAGCTCCGCCTGGGCCAGTTGCGCCTGAGCCTGTTCAAGGCTGGCTTTCGCCTGGGCGATATCCTGCGGGCGGTTACCGGTGTGGTACTGGCTTAACTTATCCTGCGCGGATTTCAGCGTTGCCTGCGCCTGGTCGCGGGAGGAACGCGCATTTTCCAGGTCATTTGCGGAAATGGTTCGGCTTTTCCACAGCCCCTGCTGGCGAGCGTAGAAGTTCTGCGCGTAGTCATAGGCCGCCTGCGCCTGTTTGACGGCCGCCGCGGCCTGAGCGATCTCTTCGTCGCGATAGCCGGCCAGCATCAGGTCATACTGCGCCTGCGCAACGGAGACGCCCGCTTTGGCCTGCAGCAACGCATTTTCATAGGGCGCTTTGTCCAGCATTCCCAGCGTCTGCCCGGTTTTAATGGCATCGCCTTCGTCAACGCTCAGCGCGGCGAGACGGCCGCCGACGCGGAAGCTCATGTTCACCGTGCGAATATCCACGTTACCGTACAGCGTCAGGCCTTTATCCTGATGGCTCTGGTACCACAGCCATCCACCGACGCCCGCGGCAAGCAAAACAACAACCACCAGAATGATGGCGACAGGTTTTTTCATGACTTCAGGCTCCTTTGCGTTAAGCCTTGCAGGATCAGATCGAGATGACAGGCGATCACCTCACCGATCTGCGCGGCTTTATCCTCATCAAATTGTGTCCAGCCGGTGCGTAACAGGATGGTTTCCCGGCCCAGACGGAAGGCAAGGATTTCACCCAGCAGGGCGTGGGTATGCAAAATTGTCGCGGTATCGTTGGCATCCCGCCCGGTATAGGCGGCGATCAGCCGGGTCAGGTGGGTATGCATCGGGGCAATGACCCGATCGTGTACCCGCTGATAGGCGGCAGTGGGGGAGAGCTGCTCGCGGGAGATAAACTTGCTCAGGTTGAGCGTATCGTCGTGGGTCAGCACGCGGATCATGTTGTGGCAGGCATTGAGGATCAGCTGGCGGATGGCCTCGCGATCGGGCGACGGCTGGCTGAGCAGCGCGGTGGCCTCCTCGACGTGAGGGTGAAACTGCGTGCCGATAAAATCGGCAATCCACTCGGCGCAGGCGAGATATAAATCCTCTTTTGAGCCAAAATAGTAGGTAATCGCCGCAATGTTTTGCCCGGCCAGCGCGGCGATATCGCGCGTGGTCGCATGCAGCCCGTACTCACCAAACTGCGCCAGCGCGGCGGCAATAAGCTGGTTTTTGGCCTGTTCACCTTTGGTTGTTGTGGGTGTTGTATTCATGGCGGCATTAAAAATTAATCAATCGATTGATTAAGATTATGCCTGATTCACGCTTACGTCGAGGGAACGCGGAGGGATATTTTATGCGCCACGTCACAAAAGCTGCTACACTCCGCCCCTTCGCGACATTGTGGTTTTTGTCCTCCTAATTGTTATATCTCCCTGAAAACTACACCTGTGATGGTCGGGGCGGTTCGGAGTTTTTATGTCTTTTGATTCCCTTGGCCTGAACCCGGAAATTCTGCGCGCGATCGCAGAGCAGGGCTACGTTGAGCCAACCCCAATCCAGCAGCAGGCTATTCCTGCCGTTCTTCAGGGCCGTGACCTGATGGCCAGCGCCCAGACCGGCACCGGTAAAACCGCGGGCTTTACGCTGCCGCTGTTAGAGCTGCTGGTAAAAAACCAGCCGCACGCCAAAGGCCGTCGTCCGGTTCGTGCGCTGATCCTCACCCCAACCCGCGAACTGGCCGCGCAGATTGGCGAGAACGTGCGTGACTATAGCCGCTATCTCAACATTCGCTCGCTGGTGGTGTTCGGCGGTGTCAGCATCAACCCGCAGATGATGAAGCTGCGCGGCGGCGTGGACGTGCTGGTGGCAACGCCGGGCCGTCTGCTGGATCTGGAACACCAGAACGCGGTGAAGCTGGATAACATCGAAATTCTGGTGCTGGACGAAGCCGACCGCATGCTCGACATGGGCTTTATTCACGATATTCGCCGCGTGCTGGCCAAGCTGCCACCGCGTCGTCAGAATCTGCTCTTCTCCGCGACCTTCTCCGACGAGATCAAGGCGCTGGCGGAAAAGCTGCTGCATAACCCGCTGGAAGTGGAAGTGGCGCGCCGCAACACCGCTTCTGAGCAGGTGACGCAGCACGTTCACTTTGTGGATAAAAAGCGCAAGCGCGAACTGCTCTCCCAGATGATCGGCCAGGGTAACTGGCAGCAGGTGCTGGTCTTTACCCGCACCAAGCACGGCGCGAACCACCTGGCGGAACAGCTGAATAAAGACGGCATCCGCAGCGCGGCGATCCACGGCAACAAGAGCCAGGGCGCGCGTACCCGTGCGCTGGCGGACTTCAAATCTGGCGACATCCGCGTGCTGGTGGCAACCGACATTGCTGCCCGTGGCCTCGATATTGAAGAGCTGCCGCACGTGGTGAACTACGAGCTGCCAAACGTGCCGGAAGACTACGTGCACCGTATCGGCCGTACCGGTCGTGCGGCGGCAACCGGTGAAGCGCTCTCTCTGGTTTGCGTGGACGAGCACAAGCTGCTGCGCGATATCGAACGTCTGCTGAAGAAAGAGATCCCGCGTATCGAAACCCCGGGGTATGAAGTGGATCCGTCGATCAAAGCCGAGCCGATTCAGAACGGTCGCCAGGGCGGTCGCGGTCAAGGCGGCGGTGGTCGCGGTCAGCAGCCGCGCCGTGCCGAAGGCGGCGCGCCGAAGTCCGCGGGCAAACCGCCGCGTCGTAGCAACGACAGCAAACCGGCCGGTGACAATCCGTGGCGCAGCGGCGAAGGCAAGCCGGCAGGAGAAGGGCTGCGCCGACGCCGCCCGCGCAAGCCTGCTAACCCGCAGTAATCTGGAAGCCCGGTCGTAAAGCCGGGCTTTTCTTTTTGCGGCTGCGAAGAGAAAGTGCCACAATAGTGGCTGTTTATACAGTATTTCAGGTTTTCCGATGGCTTTAACCGCTGCGCTCAAGGCGCAAATTGGCGCATGGTATAAGGCGCTACAACAGCAGATCCCCGACTTTATCCCCCGAGCGCCGCAGCGGCAGATGATTGCTGACGTGGCCAAAACGCTCGCCGGGGACGACGGGCGACATCTGGCGATTGAAGCCCCAACCGGCGTCGGGAAAACCTTGTCGTATCTCATTCCCGGCATCGCGATTGCGCGGGAAGAGGACAAAACGCTGGTGGTCAGCACCGCCAACGTGGCGCTGCAGGATCAGATCTTCAGCAAAGATTTACCGCTGCTGCGCAAAATCATCCCCGACCTGCGCTTTACCGCCGCCTTTGGACGCGGGCGCTACGTGTGTCCGCGAAACCTGGCGGGGCTGGCCAGCAGCGAAGCGACGCAGCAGGATCTGCTGGCCTTCCTCGACGACGATCTCACGCCGAACAACAAGGCCGAGCAGGAGCTCTGCGCCACGCTCAAGGTCGATCTTGACGGCTATAAGTGGGACGGCCTGCGCGATCATACCGATAAGGCCATCAGCGACGATCTATGGCGCAGGCTCAGCACGGACAAAGCCAGCTGCCTGAACCGCAACTGCCACTACTACCGCGAATGCCCGTTCTTCGTCGCCCGACGCGAAATTCAGGAGGCG
Organism: Enterobacter sp. BNK-13; assembly: GCF_048685015.1. NCBI lineage: Bacteria > Pseudomonadati > Pseudomonadota > Gammaproteobacteria > Enterobacterales > Enterobacteriaceae > Enterobacter > Enterobacter sp. BNK-13. The sequence continues at coordinate 1,004,511 of NZ_JBLQTP010000001.1, forward strand.
GAAGTGGTGGTGGCTAACCACGCGCTGGTGATGGCCGCGCTGGAGAGCGAAGCGGTGCTGCCGGAACCCAAAAACCTGCTGCTGGTGCTCGACGAAGGCCACCATCTGCCCGACGTGGCGCGCGACGCGCTGGAGATGAGCGCAGAAATTACCGCCCCCTGGTTCCGCCTGCAGCTCGATCTCTTCTGCAAGCTTGTCGCCACCTGCATGGAGCAGTTTCGCCCGAAAACCACGCCGCCGCTGGCGGTGCCGGAGCGGCTGAGCGACCACTGTGAAGAGGTCTACAGCCTGATTGCCTCGCTCAACAACATTTTGAATCTTTATCTTCCGCAAACGCAGGAAGCTGAACACCGCTTTGCGATGGGTGAGCTACCTGAAGAGGTGATGGAGATTTGCCAGCAGCTGGCGAAGCATCTCGAAAAGCTGCGCGGGCTGGCGGAGATGTTCTTAAACGATCTGAGCGAGAAAACCGGCTCGCATGACGTGGTGCGTCTGCACCGCATCCTGCTGCAGATGAACCGTGCGCTCGGCATGTTCGAAGCGCAGAGCAAGCTCTGGCGGCTGGCCTCGATGGCGCAGGCGTCCGGCGCGCCGGTCACCAAATGGGCCACCCGCGAAGAGCGGGACGGGCAGGTGCACCTCTTTTTCCACTGCGTGGGCATCCGCGTGGCCGATCAGCTGGAAAAGCTCATCTGGCGCAGCGTGCCGCACGTGGTGGTGACCTCCGCCACGCTGCGCTCCCTGAACAGTTTTTCGCGTTTGCAGGAAATGAGCGGGCTTAAAGAGAAAGCGGGCGATCGTTTTGTCGCGCTGGACTCGCCGTTTAACCACTGCGAGCAGGGGAAGCTGGTGATCCCGCGCATGAAATTCGAGCCGCTGATCGACAACGAAGAGCAGCACATTGCGGAAATGGCGGCCTACTTCCGCGAACAGGTTGAGAGCAGAAAATACCCCGGCATGCTGGTGCTGTTTGCCAGCGGGCGCGCGATGCAGCGCTTCCTGGAGCACGTCACCGATCTGCGTTTACTCCTGCTGGTGCAGGGCGATCAGCCGCGCTACCGGCTGGTGGAAACGCACCGCAAACGTATCGATAACGGCGAGCGCAGCGTGCTGGTGGGATTACAGTCCTTCGCGGAAGGTCTGGATTTGAAGGGCGATTACCTGACGCAGGTGCATATTCATAAAATTGCCTTCCCGCCCATCGACAGCCCGGTCGTCATCACCGAAGGCGAGTGGTTGAAAAGCCTCAATCGCTATCCGTTTGAGGTGCAAAGTTTACCTGCGGCGTCGTTTAACCTCATTCAGCAGGTCGGGCGTCTGATCCGTAGCCACGGCTGCTGGGGGGAGGTGGTGATTTATGACAAACGTCTGCTCACCAAAAATTACGGCCAACGGTTGCTGAACGCGCTGCCGATCTTTCCGATTGAACAGCCAGAGGTGCCCGAGGTAAAAAAACGCCCGGCAACACTGACCGCCGGGCGCAGGAAAAGCATCCGTGCTAAGGGGCGCGGTCCTACTGGTAAGTGAAGGTCACCTGCACCACGCTGCTGAACGTCCCCGCGCTCACCGGCATGGAGGTGGCGTAGTAGCGTGCGGCGAGAGGGAAGGTGGCCGTGTGATCGTTTTGATTAATCAGCGCGTTAAAGCTCGCCTGCGGGGCGATGAGGATATTGTCCTGCCGGTCCGCCAGCTCAAGCGCCAGCCCTTTTGCGCTGCCGATGTTGGCAAATTTTGTCGGGTGCAGGCTGTCTGCCTGGCCATAGAAAAAGGCCGTTGCCAGCGTCAGCGTTTTGGGACAATGCGAGACGTTCAGCGAAAATTCTTTCCATTCGCCCGTATCCCCCACGTCTTTAAAATTGCCGGACGCTGTCTGGCCGAGGTCGACGGTTAAGTTTTTGCTGGCGCTGTCGATCACGCAGGTATTGGCATAGATATTCCCGACCATCTGAACCTGGATATCATCCGCCCAGGCCTGCGTCATCAGGCCCATCCCAACGAAAAGCACTATTTTTTTCATCATCGTCACTTATAGGCCAGAGTTATGGTGGCTACGGTGTTGGCCGGGCCGGGCGTGACCTCGTCGCTGATTTGCTGGTAGCGCACCTGGAAAGGAATATCCAGCGTCTGGTTGGCAACGGCCTCGCTGGAGGTCGTGACGTATTGATCGAAGGTGGCGATATCGTTGTCGAACAACATTCGCACCCCGACCCCGGTGGCCATTCCGGGCTGCTGAGTGAGTTTGATCACCCCAGCGTAGCCGGTCTCATAGCCGTTAGCGCTGGTGATTTTCACTTCAGGCTGTACCGTGGCGTTACAGTTGACCGTTACGTTAAACTCCTGTGCCGGCATGGAAAGCGTGCCGATGCCGATAAAATCGCTGACCGGAAAATCGCCTAGTACAACGGTGAGGTTTTTAGGGGAAACCGAACAGGTCACCTCCTGAATATTGACGTCGCCAGCGTAAGATACGGTGTTCGGAGAACCAATCCCGTCCATGCCATAAACGCCAATCCCAAACTTTGTCTGGTCAATTGAAAGCGTACCCGAGCTTACCGCATTGCTGGTTTTTATCAGTTCAAGGGTGACATCGAAGCTGAAGTTTCGCGCATCATCATTTGAGATGTAGCCAATGGGTGTACTGCGCGAATCGCAATAGACCCCACCCGCGCCCGTTATCCGCTGGCCTTTGTCGTTGACCAGCGCAATGCCAATCCCCTCCACGCCGGTACCGTACACGCCGGCGAGGCCCGGAATTTCGGTGCCGGTGCCGTAGTAGCAGGAGACAATTTCCTGACCGGCTTCATAGGCGTGGTCGCAGCTTCCCGCAACGTGAACGGTTTGTTCCGTTCCGGGAATACTTTCGCCCACGGGCAACGTGCTGGGTACCGATATGGTTGCCACGTTTAGCAACTTTGGCATATCGGGCGTCGTACATTCGGCCTTTGCATGGGGCATGAATAGCGCCGACAGGCCGAGCACGAATAAGAACACCAGTTGTTTTACAATCTGCATAAGGTCAACCTTTACGGTGAATCAATGACACTGCGCGGCAGCGTTAATGATGCTGTTTTTGTCTTTCTCATCCGTGAGGGCGTATTCAGCGACGCAATGTTCGCCGGCACCTTCACCCCACGAAACGGAGAGCGTGCCGCGCTGTGGCATGCCGGAGAGGTAGGTCTGGCCGCCGCTGCCCACGATAAATTCGCTGTCCTTATCGTCGGTGGTCACCGTTGCGCCAAAGGGCAGCGGTTTCCCGTTTTGCGTGAGCACCATCAATACCCGGTTCCCCACGCGGGTGTTAAAGCTGGCGCGCACCACCGCACCGCGGGTCGGGGTAACAACCTGCGCGGCGTGGGTAACGTCGGCGTCGTCCGGCAGCGTTTCGGTGTCCAGGGCAATCGTGTTATGGCGGTAGGCCGTGACGAACGGCACCACGGTATAGCCGCGGAAGTCGGTTTCAACGCCGGTCTGGTTGGCAATGTGCGTACCATGGGTGCCCGGCGCTTTGACCAGTGCAATTGTTTCGCCGAGCGGCTGGCTCAGCGTTATGCCGTTGGCGTGGGCGATAACGCCACCCTGCACGCCGACGTTTACGCTCTGCTGATAGTTGTCCTGACTCACGCCGCCGCTGAGCTCGCCGTAGGTGCCTTTGTAGTCAGCGTTCATGCTGGTCGAGTTTCCGCTACCGGTGCGGCTAAGCCCCTCCTGGATGTTCCAGTTCAGGTTATCTTCGGCCAGCGCCGTGCCGTTAAGGCCAATGTTCTGCGTCGTGCCGTCTTTGGTATTGTTCAGGTTGTAGGTTGCCCAGGTGTTATGCATCCAGCGATCGAGCGGCACGGAGACGCTCAGTGAAAACTGGTTGTCGTTGGAGACGGAATTGCCGTTTTCATCGCTGGCGTCGGTATTCTTGTTCATGCTGTAGCTCAGGCTGTAGCTCACGCCGTGCCAGCTGTTGTTGTAGCTGACGCTCATTGAGGTCATGTTCTGGCTCTGGCTCCAGTAGGTCTCTTTGACCAGGCTCAGCGTCATTGAGCCCCAGCCTTCGGGCAGGGTTTGGTCGATGGTGGCTTCTTCACGCTCGCGGCGCTGCTGCGGTGCCGACCAGTCATCCGAGCGGGTATAGGATTCCATGGTGTCTTCCAGCGTGTAAAACCCTTTGCTGTTGTAGCGATAGCCCGCCACGGAAAAATTCGTCCCCGATCCCGCAAAATCTTTGCTGTAGCGGAGGCGCGCAGACTGCCCTTTGCTGGACTGCTGTTTTTTCAACAGCGCTTTTGCGCGGGTGACGTCGAGCGAGAAGGCACCTAAATCTCCCATGTTTTTACCGACACCCACCACCTGAGACTGATAATGGCTGCTCTGCTGCACGCCGCCGTAGGCGGTGAATCCGTAAGGTAAGCCGTAAATTACGCTCCCCTGGGCAAACGGTGTTTTCTCGACGTCGCTGTCATACGAGCGGTAGCGGCCTGCGGTTACGCTGTAGCGCAGGTTTTTTTCACGCTGCAATACCGGCACCGACGCGTAGGGCACCACAAAGTGGCTTTCGCTTCCGTCGGTCTCTTTTACGGTCACCTGCAGATCGCCGCTGCTGCCGGTAGGGTAGAGATCGTTAATTTCAAACGCGCCGGGGGCAACGGTGTTCTGGTAAATGACATAGCCGTTCTGGCGAACCATCACCAGCGCGTTACTGTGCGCCGTTCCGCGAATAATCGGCGCATAGCCTTTTTCGCTGTCCGGCAGCATGTCGCTGTCGGAGTTAATCTGCACCCCGGTATAGGGCACGCTGTCGAACACATCGGCAGGCGAAGAGCTCTGCCCGACGGTGAGATCGCTTTTCATCGACACGATATCGCGCTGGGCATAGGTATAGACGGAGGAGAACTTCTGCTGTTCTTCCTTGCCCGTCGTGCTGCGATTCCAGGTGGAATAGTTGCGTACGCGCCAGGCCCCGACATTAAAGCCCGGGCGCAAATTGACATACTGGCTGCTGTTATCCTCTTCGCCCTGCTGGCGAGCGTGGCTCTGGCTGGCGTTGGCGCTGTAGTTTAATAAGCCTGCGGTGATCCCTTCATCAAACTCTTTGGGATCGATATAGCCGCGTGGCACCTGGCCCAGTGCCGTTTGCGGTATGCTCAGGAGCAGCTGTTGATTCCGAACGTGGAACGAGGCTGATGCCGAAGGGATGGCGCTTCAGTCGGCACACGAGCCCTTTGCCATTAATTGCGGATATTTTTGGGTTTTGATGCCCAGACTTTTTAACTCTTCGAGGCTAAAACAAGGCTGAAGTGAACTGTTGCCCCGGCCATCCTGCTGCAATGTAAACGTCACGTCACGGGTGTCGATTTTATTATTATCAATATAGATCGCGACCTGGTATTTCCCCGGCGCCTGTCCAGGCCCTTTTTCATATACGGAGAGATCCGTTTTGGTCTGCTGAGGGTTGTCAATATCCAGCAGTGCCGGGTTAAAATAATCATCAGCCCACGCGAGCTGCGCAAAACACACGGCTACCAGACCACATAGCAGGGTCAGCAGCGTGAATAATTGGCAGGTGAACGGCTTTTTATGGCTGTACATGATTATTTTAATGCGTTATCAGACATGAAATTAATGAACGGATTTTGTCCAGGTTTTGCTGATGCTGCCGTAATCCGTAATAATGGAATACGTCACAGTATCGCCACCCGTATTGGCTGGCAGGGTAATGTGCGTTCCGGTTTCAGGCACGGCCCAGGTGGCTTTCGTGATTTTATGACCATTCAACGCCACGCTCTGGAAATTCATATAGAAGGGGGTCGGATTATTAACGACCAGATCGTTACCTTCACGATGCCATTCCAGCTTATCCGCCATCTCTTCCGGCTTGCCCTTAACGGACGATGGACGGTAAAGCAATTTGATGCGCGTATTAATCGCAATTTGCAGCGTATTCACCCCCTCAACGTGCTTCGATGAGGGAATCGCTTTAATATTTAACCAGTACAGCGATTCGCGATCTTCCGGTAAATTTCCGCCGGTGCGAACGACGCGCAGTACGTTATCCTCTTTCGCATCAAGACGAAACAGGGGCGGTGTAATCAGGAATGGCGCAGCGGCATGATTTTTACTGTCGGTTTCAACCCAGGACTGCACCAGATAATCCGTTGTATCTGGATTTGAAATACCAAGAGATGACTCCTTTTTATCTCCCCGGTAGACCAGGCGGGTGCCATTAATAATGACTCCCGCATGAGCGGTCGCGGCTACCAGTAACAGAGTGCTCAGTAAATAACCATGGCGCATAAATATTTCTCAACATAAAGAAAAGATATTAGCTTTGACACAAAGCTAATATCTTCAGATTGAAAATATCAGTTATAAATAACGGTGAAGGTCGATACGGAGTTAGCAGGGCCAGCCGTAACGGCAGCCTGCGTCTGAATATATCGCGCTGCAAATTCCAGATCGTTAACCGTACTTCCTGCGTTGAGTGGATACGCGCGGGAAGGCGTATATAAGCTGACGGGTTGTTCAGATGAGTCAAGCAATTGAATGGCGACGCCGGTTGCGGCATTCGCATCTGCCGTTAACGCCAGCGTGGTGCTGTTATTCGCATCTGGCGTACCGCCAAAATTAATTGCTGCAGAGGTGACCGTCTCCGGACAATCTTTTAACTGAATATCAAATTTTGTTGGTGTGCTGGTGGAGCCTGCACCGGTGAATACCGTTTTAGAAACTTTGCCTAACTGGACGTTGAGTGGATCGCTTAATCCATTTACTACCTGACAGGCAGAATCAATAATTTCGCCGGTAAAGTTAATCTGTCCTTCACCGTTTGTTGCCGCAAAGGCGGATGCAGAACACCCTATCGTTGCAGCGATAAATAAACCTAAAGCAACCTTGTTCATAGTCAATCCTGGTGTGTTTCGGGTAAAAACGTTGCCTGGACGTTTTCACCGTGACCCTCAATAGTGTTTCGGCGACTATTTAATCAAAAAAGATATGCTTTAGAATCTTCTATAGAAATCACAAATAATTGAAATAAAGCTTGTCTTTCGTTAACTGCTAAAAAATCAGCGGGTTGATTGTCTTCATAAAAAACTATCGGCCAGCGCTTCTTCAGGACTATAGTGTTCACAAGATGACGTAGTCAGGAGAAAAGACGTGGATTATCGCAAAATTATCAAAGAGGTAGGGCGGGGCAAAAATCATGCGCGCGACCTGGATTACGAAACGGCTAAGGCACTGTATACGCACATGCTGAATGGCGATGTGCCAGATCTGGAGATGGGTGGCATCCTGATCGCGCTGCGTATTAAAGGGGAAGGCGAAGCGGAGATGCGCGGTTTTTACGAGGCGATGCAGGCGCAAACGATGCGCTTAACGCCGCCAGTCGCAAAGCCGATGCCGATTGTCATCCCCAGCTATAACGGGGCGCGTAAACAGGCAAACCTGACGCCGCTGCTGGCGATTTTACTGCACAAGCTTGGATTCCCGGTTGTCGTACACGGCGTAAGTGAAGATCCCACGCGCGTATTGACGCAAACCATCTTTGAGCTGCTGGACATCAAGCCGACCCTTCATGCGGGTCAGGCGCAGGCGAAGCTTGACGGGCATCAGCCAGTCTATATTCCGGTTGGTGCGTTCTGCCCGCCGCTGGAAAAGCAGCTGGATATGCGCTGGCGTATGGGGGTGCGTAACAGCGCCCACACGCTGGCAAAACTGGCAACGCCGTTTGGCGAAGATGCCGCGCTGCGGCTTTCCAGCGTCTCTCATCCGGAGTACGTGACGCGAGTCGGCAAGTTCTTTGAAGAGGTTGGCGGGCGCGCTTTATTGATGCACGGCACCGAAGGGGAGGTGTATGCCAACCCGCAGCGCTGCCCGCAGATTGTGCACATTAATTCTGCCGGTGCGCGCGTCATTCTGGAGCGCGGGACGGATAATCGAGATGTGGCGTTGCCCGAAGCCAAAGATCCGCACACCACTGCCCACTGGATCACCCAGTGTCTGGCGGGCCAGGTCCCTGTTCCGCACGCCATTACGCAGCAGATGGCCTGCTGTCTGCTGGCGACGGGGGAGGTGGACTCGATAGAGGACGGTCTGGCGCGCGTGGCGCAGTCTTTTTAACTAAAAAAAAGCCCGTCCAGTGGCGGACGGGCAAGCAAGGGTAACAAACAACAGGGTCAATGAGGGTTGGAGCAGCTCACCAGAGGGTTTGGCGAGGGGACAGCATTCGTTCAGGCGATTATTTGTAGATAACCGCGGTACCGCTCAGCTTGTTATTGCCGTTAGCGGAGGTAATGGTGTATCCGCTTGCACCGGCAGCAGCCGCTTTCTCAGCCAGTTTGGCTTCCAGACCGTCCAGCGTGGTCGCGCCATCAGCACTTACCACACCGACTTTATTCATGTTCTGTGCCTGAGTTGAAGAGACTGGCTCTACGGCGAAAGCGCCGAAGGACAGGGCGGACAGGGCAACAGCAGCTACAGCATATTTGATGGTTTTCATAATTAATCTCTCGCAGGTGTTTCTGTTAAGGGGACGATGTTCCGTCGATGTGATAAGTATCACGGTTTGTTTCGAGGGATAAAATCGAAGAGAATTGACGTGGTTGCTCAAAAAAATTGAATGACAAATAACTTATTGAATATTAATAAATTCAAACTGGCGATTTACACTTCTTGTTGATGCGCTTTACAGAAGAAAGATGAAGGGCACATTTTGCTACGCGGTTCGCTAAAAATCGTGAGCGTAAAGGTAAGGGCCTGTGCGGTTAACTTAGGTAAAGGAAAGTCAACGTAACTGGCTGTCTTTCGAACCCCTGCGATTATATCCCGAATGTGATGAATTTTTCGAATCTTTATGCTGTTGGCAGGTAATGCAAAGCCTTACACCGGGGATGGCTTTTCGGCGCGCCTCGGGAATAGGGTCTCCACACTCTTCGCATTCAGTTAAGCTTTCGCCGCGCGGAATTTCACCGCGGGCACGCGCTACCGCATCTTCAATTGTACTGTTGATCTGGTCGTTAACGGCATCATCATTTGCCCAGCCGGAAGCCATTATGTCCTCCTGAGATTGGTTCAGCCCTGCTTTTAATATGGGGTTAAAAAACGAACAGTCAAGGCGAGGGGGAAGAGAACTGCATCCGGTGGACAGATGCAGTCTGGGGAAAAAAGCTGATTATTTATAAATGGTCGCTGTGCCGTACATATGGTTATCGCCGCCAGCGGAATTCACCACGAAGCCTTTTGCACCTTCCTGACGGGCTTTTTCGGCAAGTTTAGACTGGAGATCGTCAAGGTTGCTGGCACGGCTTACCGAGACGGTGCCTGCAGGCCGAAGCTGGCTGGTGTCGGTACTCGGGGTCAGCGACTGAACGGCCATCGCAGAGAATGACGCAGTCGCCAGGGCGGCAGCGATAACAGCAAGGGTCAGATACTTTTTCATAATCACATCCTCATGAGGAAACAACAGGTGATTCCCCTTAAGTTTAGAAGCCGGAGGAGTGTGACTTAGCGCAAATATTTGATGATGATCTGCTTATTTTTTGAACAACATCATTTGACATTTAGCTGACAGATCATAGACATAAAGGTGTTTGATTTATGTCGAATTTTTAATCGATGCAGAGAAAGATTTACCGTTGGACCAGCAAAGGGTATCTTACGCCGCTGTTTAAAGGAGAACGCCATGACTTCCCAAAAGCCGGGATTGCACCCACGAAATCGCCACCGCAGCCGCTACGACATGAATGCGTTATGCCTGAGCTGCCCGCCACTGCAGGACTACATTGTCCAGACCCCCGCGGGTGAACCTTCGGTCAACTTTGCTGACCCCCAGGCGGTTAAAATGTTGAACAAAGCGCTGCTTGCACACTATTACGGGGTGGCGAACTGGGATATTCCCGAAGGCTTTCTCTGTCCACCTGTGCCGGGCCGCGCGGATTACGTGCATCATCTTGCCGACCTTCTTGCCGAAGGTAATGAGGGCATTGTTCCAGAGCAGGCCACCATTCTGGATATTGGCACCGGGGCGAATCTGATTTACCCGCTGATCGGCGCGCATGAATACCACTGGCGCTTTACCGGAAGCGAAATCGGTGCCGAGGCCTTTGCCAGCGCCCAGGCGATTATCAGCGCGAACCCTGGGTTAAGCCGCGCCATTCGTCTGCGTCGTCAGAAAGAGGCGGCGTCGATCTTCAACGGTATCATTCACAAAAATGAAAGCTATGACGCCACGATGTGCAACCCGCCGTTCCATGATTCGGCGGCAGCGGCCCGTGCGGGCAGCGAGCGCAAGCGCCGTAACCTGGGTCAGGCGGAAGATGCCGCGCTGAACTTCGGCGGTCATCAGCAGGAATTATGGTGTGAAGGCGGCGAAGTGGCGTTTATCCTGCGCATGATTGCGGAAAGCAAACAGTTTGGTCGTCAGGTGAAGTGGTTCACGACGCTGGTTTCCCGCGGAGATAACCTGCCGCCACTCTACCGCGCGCTCACCGAAGCGGGTGCCGTAAAAGTGGTGAAAAAAGAGATGGCGCAGGGCCAGAAGCAAAGTCGCTTTATCGCCTGGACGTTTATGGACAATAACAAACGTCGCAAATAGCACTCCGTCGTAGGCCGGGCATGGCGAAGCCGCCACCCGGCAACGAGGCTACAGCGTCGGCTCCTGCGGTGGGAGCGGCGCTGCGGGCGGCGGCAGTACCTGATAGGTCTGGACCGGCATCCGCACGTTCGCCAGATCGAAGTGTTTTTTCACCATGCTGTCGAGCGCAAAGCGCACCGTCCACTGCTTCAGCGGCTGGGTGGTGAACGACACGCGCAGGGTAAAGGCCGTGTTCGTCAGCCCGACAATGCCGGCAAATGACGGCTCGCCAATCACCAGTCCGCGAATGTCCTCCATCTGCATCAGCTCCTCTACCGCATCGCGCAGCGCCTGCTTCGCTTTATCGGCATCCTCATGACGATCCACATCGTAGTTTGCCACCACGGAACCAATGCCGCGCACAAAGTTGGCGAAGGTGGTTATCGAGGACCAGGGAATGATGTGGTACGCCCCGGTGTCCTGGCGCACGCCCACCGAGCGAATCGACATCCTCTCAACGGTGCCGGTTAACGGCCCAATAGTCACCAGATCGCCCGTGTTCATCCCGTTCTCAAACTGGATAAAGATGCCGGTAATAATATCCTTCACCAGCGTTTGCGACCCGAAGGAGATCGCCAGCCCCAGGGCACCGGCACCGGCCAGCAGCGGGGCGATATTCACCCCGATTTCCGACAGCACAATCATAATGGTGATGGTACTGATAATGACCGCCAGCGCGTTGCGGAACAGGGTTAACAGCGTTCTTGCCCGCGCGCTGGGCAGGGGACGGCCATGAATATCCGATACCAGACGGTTCTCGATAAGGCTCGCCAGCAGCGTCCAGCCGACGGCAGAGAAGAACAAAATCAACGCGATGCGAATCAGGATGTCGACCGTTTTTTCACCCGCACCGTTGTGCAGCCAGTTCCAGAAATCAAACAGGCTCCACGCATTCAGGAGCAGCATAATCGCCACGCAGACGGTGAGGATGCGCGCCACCTTCAGCGATACCGACATCCAGCCGTTTACCCGTTTTTGCAGTTCCGGGTAATTACGCTGTACCTGCGGCGACAGGGTGATGGTTTTCGAAATCCAGCGTGACAGCAGCCCCGACACAAACGCCGCGATGCCGATAATGGCCAGGCTTTTGAACGTTGCCCCCATCATGAATTTCAGGCTATTGCCCGGGTCGAACAGCGAGAAGAAGCACAATACGATGAAGTAGGCGCTTGCCAGCCAGTGCCACACCAGGGCGAAAGCGCGGATAAACAGGCTGAAGAACGAGAGGGAGCGATCGGCCAGATTCAGCAGGCTTTGGGTAATGGTTTTTTTATTGTGGAAGATCAGATACAGCGACCAGACGGTAATGCAGATCATGATAATGACGTTTGCCAGCGCGCCAAACTGGACGTTCACCTGGTTGGAGATGATCGGCACGGCAACCAGCAGGCCGTAGCCAATCAGCCCGCTGAGCACGCTCAGGCGCAGCGCCCAGTACTTCGCCGTTTCATCCCGGATGGCGAAAGGACGCAGCGCCGGCACGTGGGGACAAAAGAGTAACCGCAGCAGCGCCTTGAAGAACTCAATCAGGGCAAAGGCATTCAGGAAAAGCGACTGCTGGAAGGCGATGGTTTTGTTGCCCGCGTTCAGCCTGTCGGCCAGCATCTGGCCTAAGAACAGCGTCAGCGCCAGCAGCAGTAAATCAATGATAAACGCTGAGGCTATCATCAACGGCAGGTGCAGCCAGCTGCTTTTCTGCTGATTCTTTCTGCGTCCCCATTGCCCCATTTTGCGGTACAGCGGCCACGCGCACAGGCGCACCAGCCAGTAAAAAAGGAAGACTGCACCGGCCAGCATCAGGAACTGCGTGGCGGCGGCGGTAAACGTTTGTGGGTTAAACGGCTTATGCGGTGAGCCAATCAGGTTGCGGTAGAGCTGAGCAAAGCGCGAGGAGAGCGCTTCCCCATAGTGTCGGCTCACGTCGGTGACATTTTCCAGCACCGTTTTTTGTTCCTCCACCTGGGGAGGGGTGATGACAGGCACCGGCTCCTGCGGCGGCGTGGCGGCCACTTTCCGCAGCTGGCTGATGAGTTCCTGCCGGGAGGTGTCGTTCTCAAGGACGTCGGCGAGGGCGCTGTAGGCGGCTTTTTTCTGTTCGACATCGGGTTCAGGAGGGGGCGTACTTTGCTGACTGGCGGTTGTTCCGGTGGTCACGCCGGGGATCGCGACGGCGAACGATGGCGCACTAAACAGGCTAATCAACAGCAACAGGATCCACGGCACGGCGTCCTCCGGTGAAAATGTCGAACAAAATGATAAGTATAGAAGTCGGGACGCGGAGGGGGATTTTTGGGAACAATCTGGCGTAAAAAAGCCGGGCAAGCCCGGCTTTAGCGTCAAGCGAGGGATCAGGAGACGTGCTGCAGGAACTCCTGCAGACGCGGGCTCGGCGGGTTCGCAATCAATTCCTGCGGGTTACCGTCTTCCGCGATACGGCCTTTATCAATAAAGATCAGGCGGGACGCCACTTTCTCAGCGAAGCCGATTTCGTGGGTCACGATAACCATCGTCATCCCTTCTTCCGCCAGATCCTGCATGACCTTCAGCACCTCGTGGCGCAGCTCCGGGTCGAGTGCGGACGTAGGCTCATCAAACAGCATCAGTTTCGGTTTGACCGCCAGCGCACGGGCAATTGCCACGCGCTGCTGTTGACCACCGGACAGCTCAGAAGGGTAGTGGTGCGCGCGTTCAGCCAGGCCGACTTTCGCCAGCAGATCTTTGGCCAGCGCTTCTGCCGCCGCTTTGTTGGCACCGCGCACGCGCAGGGGGCCAAACATCACGTTCTCCAGCGCCGTCAGGTGCGGGAAAAGATAGAACTGCTGGAACACCATGCCCGCTTCCTGACGAATCAGACGGTCATCCACTTTCGGGTCATTCACCTTCAGACCGTCGACGATCAGATCGCCGCTGGTGATCTCTTCCAGCTTGTTGATGCAGCGCAGCAGGGTCGACTTACCGGAGCCGGATGGCCCGATAATGACCACCACTTCACCCTGCTGGATGTTCAGATCGATATTGTGCAGCACCTGGGTTGGGCCAAAGTGCTTGGAAACGTTTTTAAATTCAATCACAGGATTTTCATCCTTCTTTCAAGACGACGCAGAACGAAGCTCAGAACCAGAGTAATGATCAGGTAGACCACGGCCACCGCACTCCAGATTTCCAGCGCGCGGAAGTTGCCAGCAATGATCTCCTGCCCCTGACGGGTCAGTTCGGCCACGCCGATAACAATGAACAGCGACGTATCTTTAATGCTGATGATCCACTGGTTACCCAGCGGTGGCAGCATGCGACGCAGCGCCAGCGGCAGAATAACGTGGCGGATCGTTTCGCGACGTGAAAGGCCTAATGCCAGACCGGCTTCACTGAAACCTTTATGAATCGACAGCACCGCACCGCGGGTAATTTCCGCAATGTAGGCGCCTGAGTTGATCATAATGGTGACGACGGCTGCGCTGAACGGGTCGATGCGCAGGTCAGTGAACGCCATAGGCAGGGCGAAGTAAATGAACATGACCTGCACGACAATAGGGGTGCCGCGGATCACTTCGATGAAAACCAGTGCGATGTGGTTTGCAATCCAGCCACCGTAGGTACGGGCGAAACCGGCGACAAGACCGATAATCAACCCGCCAACCAGACCCAGGACCGAAATCCACAGGGTCATTTTAGCGCCTTCAAGCAAGAGTGGAATGGCAGGCCAGATGGCGCTCCAGTCAAACTGCATGATGTATTCCTGTATACCGTGGTGAAAAACGAAAAACGTAGGCCCGGTAAGCGGCAGCGCCACCGGGCGTTACAAACCTGAATTCAGGTGAAATTATTTAGGCTCGGTACCGAACCATTTTTTGTAGATTTCGTTATAGGTGCCGTTCTCTTTCAGCGTTTTCAGCGCGCCGTTAACTTTCGTGCGCAGGTCGTCGCTGCCTTTCGGGAACGCGATACCGTACTGCTGGGCTTCCAGAGACTCGCCAACGGCTTTGAACTTGCCGTTACCGGCTGTTTTGATGAAGTACAGGATGTTCGGCGTGTCGTGCAGAACAGCGTCAGCACGGTTGGTGCCGAGTTCCATGTACGCGTTGTCGATGTTCGGGAACTGACGCAGGTCTTTGGTTTTGATTTTGGCTTTCGCGTAATCAACCGAACCGGTGCCGCTCTTCACTGCCACCACTTTGCCGTCGAGATCTTTCACGCTTTTTACGTCGTTATTATCGGCTTTGACCATCACCAGCAGGCCGCTTTTGTAGTAGCCATCAGAGAAGTCGATCGCTTTTTTACGTTCGTCGGTAATGGTGATACCCGCCAGCGCCAGATCAACGTTCTTGGTTTGCAGTGCCGGGATGATGCCGCTGAAGTCCATCGGCTTCAGGGTGTAATCCAGTTTGAGTTCTTTTGCGACGGCGGCCCACAGATCCACATCGAAACCAACGTATTTATCACCCTGTTTGAATTCAAACGGAACGAACGCCGTGTCGGTCGCCACAACCAGTTTGTCGGCAGCCTGAGAGGACACCGCAAAAGCCAGGGTAAGTGCAGCCAGTGAAACTTTTAATACAGACTTCATAGCATTTCCTTTTATATCCACGGGGCGATCCCCTGCGAGAACAGGTGGCACAATGAAAAAATCGTGCCAACTTTACAAGCTATTGTTTTGCAAAGGGGATGATGTCATGCATTGCACAATAAATGGGGCAATGAGGTCTTATTGCACCAAAGTGGAGCACTGTTTTGGTGCGCTTCGTTTGGCTCAACTGACGGGGAGATATTTAGCGTAAATTCTGACGAAAAAACAATCTTCCGTTAACGGTTGTGTGAGGTGATTATTACAATTTCTTCACTTTTGCACGTTCTCAGGCAAAAAACGTGCACCATAGATGTGCAAAACCCTCACCGAAGGGCGAGGGTTTGATAGAAAATTCGTATGAATTATTCGATGTTAGATTCGATGAACCACAGGAACTGATCCAGATCGCGGGACGCGGCGGTGAAGATGTCTGCGGTATCTTCGTCTTTCGCTTCGCTAATCGCTTTGCGCACATCGTTCGCCACAATCGCATAGCGGTCCGCCAGCTCTTTCAGGTGATCCTGAACGGTATGGATATCCAGCGGATAGCTTTTCAGCGGGGTTTTACTGTTGATCACCTGCGTGGTGCCCAGTGCCACGCCGCCTAACTGAACGGCACGTTCAGCCATCGTATCGAGGTGGGTAACCAGTGCTGTGCGGAAGCCATCCAGCATTTCATGAACGGCAATAAAGTTTGCACCGCGCATATTCCAGTGGGCCTGTTTGGTGATCAGCGAAAGATCGATGAACTGGATCACCTGGCGATTCAGCAACTCAATGGTCGCTTTTTTGTCGCTGTCCGATACATCGTTACGGGTATAAAGCAGATTAGACGCTTTCGTTTTCACCAGTTTAGCGGTACTCATAATCTCATATCCTCTTGATGTTTATGTCCCAGGTAATTACGGAACTAAGTATAGCACCGGATTTTTTCTCTGCGGTTTGGCTGTGCCTATCGGTTTAATAGCGAGAAGGAGGTTGAGAATTTAATTTATTGAAAGTATTGAATAATCTATAAATTAATACAGATCAATCTTAATTGCTGAATGGGGAAGTTAACGCAGAGGAATATTTTGCTGGCAGGCGTGAGTGTGTAAGAAATTATAACGCCTGTGTTTCTGGCCTTTATTCTGCATGGCGTGGAAGCCATGCAGAATATATGGCCTTAGTTGATATCCACTTTCTCAACTTTTGGCTCCGGGCGCATGGTAAGCGTCGAGCCCATTGATGCCGCGATAATCGAGCAGAGCGCCAGCGTCTGGGTCAATGTCAGGGTTTCGCCGAGAAACACCATCCCGGAAATCGCGGCAAGTGCAGGCTCCATGCTCATCAGGGTGCCAAATATGCGTGTCGGCAGACGCGTCAGCGCAATCATCTCCAGAGAATAGGGGAGTGCGGTAGAGAGAATCGCGACCGCCAGACCGATGGGCATGACGGACCATTGCCAGATAGACTCTGTCGCCTGCGCCATACCGATGGGCACAAACACGATGGCCGCAATCAGGGAGCCCAACGCGACGGTCGCCGGACCGTGCTCTTCCCCAGCGCGCTGGCCGGTGAGGATATAGATAGCCCAGCAGGCACCTGCGCCCAGCGCCAGCGCTGCGCCCGTCAGGTCAATCTCAGAAACGCTCTGGCCCAGCGGCAGCAGGAACCATAAGCCCAGTACGGCTAACACGACCCAGATAAAATCGACCGGACGTCGGGAGGAGAACAGCGCCACCGCCAGCGGGCCGGTAAACTCCAGCGCGACGGCAATACCCAGCGGTATCGTCTGGATGGAGAGGTAGAACAGGTAGTTCATTGCCCCCAGGGAGAGTCCATAAAACAGCAGCGGTAAACGCTGCTCCTTTTTGAAGCGCAGACGCCACGGTTTAAAAATGACCACCAGTATCGCCGTGCCTAGCACAATACGCAGGGCGGTCACCCCGGGGGCGCCAACCAGCGGAAAAAGCGATTTTGCCAGCGAGGCACCGCTTTGAATGGACAACATGGCAATGAGTATGACGGCTACCGGCAACCAGACCGACGACGTGCGGGATAACCCAGGCATCCTTTCTCCTGTCAGCTTATGTCAAATGAGGTAAAGGTTGCAGTGTAAAGGAAATACGCGGCTACGGTTGAGGTACTGTTGAAAAAAAAGCAGGTGAAATCCGTAAAATGGTTAAGCGCTGGTGGATTTATCGCCTGTCAGATTAGGAATAATCTGGATGAATGTAACTGCGCAGACGCGCACTATGCGCATTTAGTAGTGAAAATTGCATGTGATTTGAAAGAGATAGCTGATGCTGGAAACGTTCTGTTACAGGAAAGGTTTCATTAGACATCACGAATCACAAAGAGTTTCGCAAATTTTTTTGATATATTTAAAACTTACGGACTTACTTGGATCACATTTGAGGTGGTTATGAAAAAAATTGCATGTCTTTCAGCACTGGCCGCTGTACTGGCTGTTTCCGCAGGTACCGCTGTAGCTGCTACTTCTACTGTTACTGGTGGTTATGCTCAGAGCGACTATCAGGGCGTGATGAACAAAGCTAACGGTTTCAACCTGAAGTATCGTTACGAGCAGGATAACAACCCACTGGGCGTGATCGGTTCTTTCACCTACACCGAGAAAGATCGTTCTGAAAACGGCGCATACAACAAAGGCCAGTACTACGGTATCACCGCGGGCCCAGCTTACCGTCTGAACGACTGGGCAAGCATCTACGGTGTTGTAGGTGTTGGCTACGGTAAATTCCAGCAGACCGAAAACGAAGGTCTGAACCGCACTGCAAGCAACAGCGACTACGGCTTCTCCTATGGCGCAGGCCTGCAGTTCAACCCAATCCAGGACGTTGCTCTGGACTTCTCCTATGAGCAGAGCCGTATCCGCAACGTTGACGTTGGCACCTGGATCGCGGGCGTAGGTTACCGCTTCTAATCACTTCGGTGATTAAATAAAAAATCCGCCCACTGTGGCGGATTTTTTTTGTCGAAGATAAAAGCAAAACGGCAACCTAAGGTTGCCGTTTTTAGTGTTTGTTCCCTCTCCCCGTGGGAGAGGGCCAGGGTGAGGGCATCGGTCCGCACGAGACGGCAATTACTTACTCTTAATATCAAAAATATCCGTACCCAGATGGTTGTAGTCAACTTTCTGTAACTTGAAGTTGGTAACGTACACTTGGGGAGCTTTCTTGTTAGAGGCAAACGGGTAAGCGTTTTTTATCTGCCCGGCGGTAATCCCCGTCCACTGCGAGAAAAACTGCAGGAAATCATTCGCTGAACGACGCGCTTTAATGACGCGATGCGTTTTATCGTCACTCGACAGCACCATAAACGGCACCTGGAAGTTCTGCTGGAACTTGTCATCGTGCGCCAGGTACTGCACCTCTTTCCCGCGCTCTTTAAACGCCAGCCCGTGATCCGAGAAATAGACCAGGGAGAAGCTGTCGCCCGTATTGCGCAGCTGATCGTAGAGCTTGCTCAGCAGGTCGTCGGTTTGCGTCATGGTGTAGAGATAGCAGGAGGTCTCTTTGGACTGCACGAACTCCGCGTACTTCCCGCCGGTCCGATCGCAGGCCTGCGGGTGCGATCCCATCAGATGCAGGACGATCAGCTGAGGCTGGGTGCGCGGGGTGGCGAAGACCTGCGCCGTCATTTTCAGCAGCGCTTCGTCTTTGGTATTTTTGTCGGCTTCAAAGTCGCCATTTTTCAGGAACTGCACTTCGTCAGCCCGTTTGGCGATGCTGGCGATGGCCGTATCGTATTCGCCAATTTGCCCCTGATTCGAGAACCACCACGTCTGAAAACCTGCGCGGTTTGCCAGGGTGACGAAATTATCCTGATACTGCGGTTTGCCATCCACCACCCGGTTAAGGGTCAGGCCGAGCGATTTCTGCGTTGAGCCGCTGGCCGCGACATAATCGGTAAACAGGGTGCCTTTGACCGAACTCGCGAACGGGGTGTTGTCCCAGTGGCCGCCAAACGCCCCCATTGCATCGCGACGTGCGCTTTCGCCAATCACCACCACATAGGTGTGATATTTCGGCTTAACGGCCAGCACGTTCCAGGTGTCTTTCATATTGGAAAGCTCAGCCATGCGGGCCTGTTCGTCGAGAACCTCTTTATTATTTACAACGACGTCTTTCACGAAGCGGAAAACCGGATAGCCGATGTTAATAAGTCTTAGCTTACCGTCCCAGGGAATATTCTGGATGGGGGCGACAAACGCCACGGCAACGCTGAATACCAGACAGAGTATGTCGATCTTACCCCAGGATTTTTTCTCGCCCGGCTGACGACGGATGGCGATAACGCCCAACGCGAAGATAAAGAGCCCGACCACGTAGCTGTACCACGGAAAGATCGTCAGGATCTCCGTCGACTCTTCCATATTGGTCGAGTGCAGCGCCAGCAGGGTATTAAAGTTTGGCGAGCCGTAGGCCTGACCAAACGGGAAATAGAGTGCCGCAACCAGCGAACAGATGCCGATTAATGCTTTTTGCGCGCGCGGCGCGGCTCGCCACAGCACATGCAGAATGCAGGTGAAGGCCACCGCGTAGAGCAGACTAAAGGGATAACCGAGCGCAAAGTTAATCAGTAATGACTGCAAAAAGTAAAACCCCGTCCACGGGCTTAAGGCCCGGCTGCGGGTCACAACGGTATCTATCAGGGTTAAATTCATAGGTCACTATCATGGATGAAAACGCCATGTGCTCACCCTGGCGTCAAGGGTCATAACCTGCCTGACAGTGCGTGGAGAGGGAATGAGGGTCCGCTTCAGCGAGCCGCAAATTGTGCAGGGCTGCAAGAAGATAGTGCGAGCGCTAAATAATATCAACAGTTGCTAAGCAGATGTTTTGCGAAGGGGATTGCAAATCCGTAAAAAAGATCGGGAATAGGGCGGCTGGAAGCCAGTTTATAGCGAAAATGTGACGGGAAAATGAAGCGGCGTACCGCGACGCCGCTTAGTGGGAAGGTTTGTCATCCTGATGCGGTTTGCCGTTAAACATATCGCACAGCATGTTCAGCAGCATTAAGCGCACTTTAAAGGGTGAGTGGGTAAACACGGTCATGCACCTCTTGAATTCGTTCATAAGACCTCCTGATTTTTGATCCCTTCGATCCGTGAAGGGTGACTGCATTACATACAGATATAGCACAGGCTATATTGTATAGCTATGGCTATTTCGTTAATTTTTTGTGCTTGTGGAGGGATGGTTTACAATGTGCGCTCTCGATACCGGGCGCTGGAAGCGTCACCCCACTGAGGAAGTACAATGAACCGTCGCGCAGGTAAGCCAACCATTAAAAAAACGACGCAACTGGTGAATGTTGAAGAGCATGTCGAAGGTTTTCGCCAGGTCCGTGAAGCGCACCGGCGTGAACTGATTGATGATTATGTTGAACTCATTTCCGATCTGATTCGTGAGGTCGGGGAAGCGCGTCAGGTCGATATGGCCGCCAGGCTGGGGGTATCGCAGCCAACTGTCGCAAAAATGTTAAAACGTCTCGCCTCCGTGGGCCTAATCGAAATGATCCCCTGGCGCGGGGTCTTTCTGACGCCAGAAGGGGAGAAACTCGCGCAGGAGAGCCGCGAGCGCCATCAGCTTGTCGAGAATTTTTTGCTGGTGCTGGGCGTTAGCCCGGAGATTGCCCGCCGGGATGCGGAAGGAATGGAACACCACGTCAGCGAAGAGACGCTGGTGAAGTTTCGTGAGTTTACGCTTAAATATGGTCCCTCCGCTGAATGAAAATCCCTGGACTGCAGGCCCTGGCACGCGATCGTTTCTTCCATCTCTTATTACTCATTGGCGCAGGATTAAGCCTCTTTGTGCCGTTTGCGCCGCAGGCCTGGCCCGCTGCCATTGACTGGCGCACCATCATTACCCTGAGCGGCCTGATGATGCTCACCAAAGGGGTCGAGCTGAGCGGCTATTTTGACGTGCTGGGCCGTAAAATGGTGCGCCGCTTTGCCACCGAGCGCAGGCTGTCCCTGTTTATGGTGTTCTCCGCCGCGGTGCTGTCGACGTTTCTGACCAACGACGTGGCGCTGTTTATCATCGTGCCCCTCACGCTCACGCTGCGTAAGCTTTGCGAGATACCGGTCAGCCGGCTGATCATCTTTGAAGCGCTCGCCGTTAACGCCGGTTCTCTGTTAACGCCTATCGGCAACCCGCAAAATATCCTCCTCTGGGGACGTTCCGGGCTGTCGTTCGCCGCCTTTACCTGGCAGATGGCGCCGCTGGCGCTGGTGATGATGCTGTCGCTGCTGGTGGTGTGCTGGTTTGCGTTTCCGGATAAAAAACTGCAATACCACAGCGGCACCACGGGCCCGCAGTGGCAGCCGCGTCTGGTCTGGAGCTGTCTCGGGTTATATATCGTCTTTCTGTTCGCGCTCGAGCTGAAGTATGAGCTGGCGGGTGTCCTGCTGGTCGCCGCAGGCTTTGTCGTCCTCGCGCGGCGCGTGCTGGTCAGCGTGGACTGGACGCTGCTGCTGGTCTTTATGGTGATGTTTATTGATGTGCATCTGCTTATCCAGCTTCCGGTGCTGCAAAACGTGCTCCACAGCGTCAGTACGCTGTCTCAGCCGGGACTGTGGCTGACGGCGATTGGCCTGTCGCAGTTTATCAGCAACGTGCCGTCCACCATTCTGCTACTCAACTATGTTCCGCCGGACACGCTGCTGGCCTGGGCGGTGAATATCGGCGGGTTTGGGCTGTTGCCCGGCTCGCTGGCCAACCTGATTGCTCTGCGCATGGCCAACGACCGTCGTATCTGGTGGCGCTTCCATCTCTGGTCGATACCGATGCTGGTTTGGGCCGCGGCGATCGGTTTCGGAATATTCCTTCTCATATAGTGCGCAATTTGTCAGTTTTTCCTGGCAAACGTATAGCAACGTCCTAGCTTTAGTGAACGGCATAGTGTGATGCCGCTCACTGACAGGACCGTTGCTGAACTATGGCTGAAGATCAAAATAAGCCTGCTGACGAGCAGGACAAAAATAATAATGAGCGTAAGCGCCCGGGCAAAAAACCGTTAATTATCCTCGGCATTGTCGTGGTGGTGATGGTTGTCGTGGCGCTGGTCTGGTGGTTTTTAACCCGTAACGAAGAGACGACTGACGACGCCTTTACCGACGGCGACGTGGTGACGATTGCCCCGAAAACGGCAGGCTACGTCACCGAGCTGCGGGTGCGCGATAACCAGCGCGTGAAAAAGGGCGATCTGCTGGTGGTTATCGATCCGCGGGATACCACCGCGCAGCGCGATCAGGCTCAGGCCCAGCTTGGGCTGGCCATCGCGCAGCTGCATCAGGCTCAGGCGCAGCTGGCGCTCTCAAAAGTGCAGTATCCCGCCCAGCGTGACGAAGCCAAAGCGCAGGTGCTGAAAGCACAGGCCGATCTGGCGAACGCGCAGGCGGAGTACCGTCGCCAGCGCGGCGTCGACCCGCGGGCAACCACCCAGCAAAGCATTGATTCCGCGAACGCTCAGCTGCGCAGCGCGCAGGCGGGGCTGGCCAGCGCCCAGGCGCAGCTGGAGGTGGCAGAGCAGGTCCAGCTGCAAATCCGCCAGCAGGAAACCAACGTTGAAGCGCGCGAGCGTCAGGTCGATCAGGCGAAAGCGCAGCTGGAAACGGCCAATCTGAACCTCTCTTACACCGAAGTCCGCGCCCCGTTCGACGGGTTTGTCACCAAACGCAACGTGCAGCCCGGCACGCTGGTGCAGGCGGGTACGGCGCTGTTCTCCCTGGTTTCGCCGAACGTGTGGGTGGTGGCGAACTTCAAAGAGTCCCAGCTTGAGCGCATGAAGCCCGGCGATAAGGTCACCGTGTCCGTCGACGCGTGGCCGGATATGGCGCTTGAGGGCCACGTTGACAGCATCCAGCAGGGCAGCGGCTCGCGCTTCTCCGCCTTCCCGGCAGAAAATGCCACCGGTAACTTCGTCAAAATTGTGCAGCGCGTGCCGGTCAAAATCGTGATTGATAAGGGGCTCGATCCGAACAAACCGCTGCCGCTGGGGCTGTCGGTTGCGCCGAAGGTGACGGTGGAATGACGGATCACAGCCACGACAGCTGGAAGCCCGCCAGCAACCCGTGGGCGGTGGCGATTGTCGTCACCCTGGCGGTGTTTATGGAAATTCTGGACACCACCATCGTGAACGTGGCGCTGCCGCACGTGGCAGGCTCGCTCTCGTCCAGCTATGACGAATCCACCTGGGTGTTAACCAGCTACCTGGTCGCGAACGGCATCGTGCTGCCCATCTCGGCGTTTCTGAGCCGCGTCTTCGGCCGCAAGCAGTTCTTCCTGATCTGCATCGTCATGTTCACCGTCTGCTCGTTCCTGTGCGGCATCGCCACCGAGCTGTGGCAGATCATCCTGTTCCGCGTGATGCAGGGCTTTTTTGGCGGCGGGCTACAGCCCACGCAGCAGTCGGTACTGCTCGACTACTTCAAGCCGGAGGACAGGGGCAAAGCCTTTGGGCTCTCGTCCATCGCGATTATCGTTGCACCGGTCCTCGGCCCGACGCTGGGGGGCTGGATCACCGACAACTACTCCTGGCGCTGGGTGTTCTTTATCAACATCCCGGTGGGGATTGTCACGGTGCTGGCGATCTACCAGCTGCTGGAAGATCCGCCGTGGGAGAGTAAGTCAAAAGAGAAGCTGACTATCGACTGGACGGGGATCGGCCTGATCGCCCTTGGGCTGGGCTGCCTGCAGGTGATGCTTGACCGGGGGGAAGATGAGGACTGGTTCTACTCGAACTTTATTCGTACCTTCGCGGTGTTAACGCTTATCGGCATTATCGGTGCCATTTACTGGCTGGTGTATGCCAGAAAACCGGTGGTGGATCTGCACTGCATGAAGGACCGCAACTTTGCCATCTCCAGCCTGCTGATGGCGGGGATGGCGATGATTTTGTACGGCAGTTCCGTGGTGATCCCGCAGCTGGCGCAGCAGGACCTGGGCTATACCGCCACCTGGTCCGGGCTGGTGCTGTCGCCCGGGGCGGTGCTGATTGTGCTGACTATACCGCTGGTGCTGAAGCTGATGCCGGTGGTGCAGACGCGCTGGATTATCGCCTTTGGCTTTACCTGTCTGGCGGTGTCGTTCTTCTGGTCGCGCACGCTGACCCCGGATATCGACTTCGAGACGCTGGTGCTGTTCCGAAGCGCCCAGTCGCTGGGGCTGGGGTTCCTGTTTGTGCCCCTGACCACCATTGCCTTTATTTCGATTCCAAGACGGCTGAATGCCGATGCGGCTGCGCTGTTCACCATGTTCCGTAACGTCGCGGGCTCGGTCGGGATCTCGCTGTCGACGGCGGCCATCACCGAACGATCCCAGGCGCACAGCGCGCATCTGGCGTACCACGCCTCGCCGTTTAACGAGCAGTTCCAGCAGGCGATACGCGAAAGCGCCCAGGCGATCCAGAACTTCACGACCCAGGTGGGAGACCCCACCGGCATCGCCACCGGACGCCTGTATCAGACCATGATCGAGCAGTCGCGCTTTTTGGCCTACATCGACGTCTTCACCATCCTGAGCGCCGTGGCCTTGCTATTGATTCCGTTTTGTTTGTTGCTCTCGCCGGTTAAGAGCGAGGGGAGTGCAGGAGCACATTGATGATACACAGACGTTTACACCCCCTGATGATAATGATGCTGCTGGCAGGTTGCGCCGTCGGGCCGGACTATCAGCCGCCCGCGCCGCCTGCCGTTACGCACTGGAACGATAAGGGCGACAGCGCGGTAAAATCGCAGACGACCTCCGCCGCGACCAACCCGCGCTGGTGGAAGACCTTCGGCTCGTCACAGCTCGACAGCCTGGTGGAACGCGCCATCGCCGGGAACCTGACGCTGCAGCAGACGGTGCTGCGCATCGCCGGCGCGCGCGAACAGATTAACCAGGCGGGCGGGGCATTTTATCCGTCGGTGAACGGCAATCTGCAGGCGACGCGCCAGCAGCTCGGGCTGGAAGGGGAGCTGAAATCCCACGGCGTGTATGACCAGGTGGATAGCATCGATCCCGCTCTCAAGGGCGCGCTGGGACCGCTAACGCAGCCGATCAACCTCTACCAGGGCAGCTTCGACGCCCAGTGGGAAATTGACCTGTGGGGTAAGGTGCGTCGACAGGTGGAAGCCGCCGAAGCGCAGCAGAAAGCGGCTATCGAGCAGCGTAACGACGCGCTGGTGTCGCTGGAGGCGGAAGTGGCGCGCGCGTGGCTCCAGCTGCGCGGGGCGCAGAGCGTTATCGCCACGCTGAACACCCAGATTAAAAGCGCGCAGCAGACGCTGGATCTGACCGAGAGCCGCCAGCGCGGCGGGCTGTCGCCGCAGATGGACGTGGAGAATGCGCGTGCACAGCTGGGTAACCTGGAGGCGCAGCTGCCGCAGTACCAGGCGCAGGCGCGTCAGGCGATGAATGGCCTGGCAATCCTCCTGGGCAAGCCGCCGGGGGCGCTGGATGCGGAATTACAAAGCGTGCAGCCGATGCCCGCGCTGCCGGATATCGTGCAGACCGGCATTCCGTCGACGCTGGCGCGCCGCCGTCCGGACGTGCGTGAAGCGGAGGCGAATCTTCATGCCGCCACGGCGCAAATCGGCGTCTCGGTGGCGGAGTTGTTCCCGAGCTTTACCCTCTCCGGGCAGTTTGGCCTGCGCAACAGCGAAACCAACTGGCTGACCGACTGGAGCAGCCACTTCTACAGCTTTGGCCCGCAGGTCTCCATTCCCATCTTCCAGGGCGGTCGGCTGGTCTCCAGCGTGAAGGTGGCGCGCGCACAGCAGGGGGCGGCGGTGCTGGACTATCGTCAGACGGTGCTCACCGCGCTTGGCGATGTCGAAAATGCGCTGGTGAGCTATCGCACAGACCAGCAGCGTGAAGCGGGTCTCGCAAAAACGATCGACGCCCTGCAAAACGCCTTTGACCTGGCGAGCGACAGCTATCGTCAGGGGATCGCCAGCTTCATTGACGTGCTGGACGCCCAGCGGCAGCTGGCCCAGGCCGAGCAGCAGCGCGCGCAGGCGCAGGTGCAAAGCGCGCTCGATCTGGTGGCGCTCTACAAGGCGCTCGGCGGCGGCTGGGAGCCGTATCAGCAGGTGCAATTACCGGACTACAGCGTCTTTGGCGACGCCCCGCGCGGATAAATTTTCAGAGGATTGGGCAAGAAACGGACAGGAACGCCACATTCGCGATGGCTGAGGGGCGGGTATAACTATCGGGTACCCCTTAAACGACATGCGAGGATTATCTTATGCGTTATCAAAAACTGGGCAACACCGGTCTGTTCGTTTCTGAACTGTGCCTCGGCACCATGACCTTCGGCGGTGAAGGCGGCATGTGGGGCAAGATTGGTCAGCTCCAGCAAAGCGAAGCAGAACAGCTGCTGGGCCGCGCGCTGGATGCCGGGATCAACTTTATCGATACCGCGGACGTTTACTCGGAAGGGCGTTCGGAGGAGATCACCGGCCAGGCGCTGAAAAACCTGAAAATCCCCCGCGAGAACGTGGTCGTCGCGACCAAAGTGTTCGGCGAAACCGGAACGGCAGGGGTGAACTCGCGCGGCAGCTCGCGCTATCACATCATCAGCAGCGTGAAGGAGAGCCTGCGTCGCCTGCAGCTCGATCATATCGATCTTTATCAGCTGCACGGCTTCGACCCGGCCACGCCGATTGAAGAGACGCTGTATGCGCTGGATAACCTGGTGCAGCACGGCCACGTGCGCTATATCGGCGTCTCGAACTGGGCGGCGTGGCAGATTGCCAAAGCGCTGGGCATTTCCGAGCGTCTCGGGCTGGCGCGTTTCGCATCCCTCCAGGCGTATTACACCATCGCCGGACGCGATCTTGAGCGCGAGCTGGTGCCGATGATGCAGAGCGAAGGCGTCGGGCTGATGGTCTGGAGCCCGCTGGCAGGCGGCCTGCTGAGCGGAAAATATGGCCGCGACGGACAGAGCGAAGCCGGTGGCCGTCGTCTGGAGTTTGACTTCCCGCCGGTGAACAAAGATCGCGCCTTCGACTGCGTGGACGTGATGCGCATGATCGCCGAAAGCAAGGGTGTCTCCGTCGCGCAAATCGCGCTGGCGTGGCTGCTGCATCAGAAAGCGGTGACCAGCGTCATCATTGGCGCGAAACGCGTTGAACAGCTGGACGACAACATTGCCGCCACCGGGATCCGTCTCAGCGAAGACGAGCTTAAACAGCTGGATGCGGTGAGCGCGCTGCCGCGGGAATATCCTGGCTGGATGCTGGAGCGGCAGGGGGAGTATCGCCGCAATCAGCTCGCACAGCAGTAACACTCCGCATCAGGTAATTTTTTAATTTGTTTGCCCCTCGTTGCAGCAGTCGGCAAAAGCTGTTTATTTCATTAAGCATGCTTTTGCCGATTCAACGATGGGCTGTGGCGGCAATCAGCAACCGTCTTTGCAGGTTGCCGCTGGATTTTGCTCAAGGACTCTTACCAGCAGGGCTCGGGGCTCTCTGACTACATCTGTTCCAATTGACAGTACTTTGCCGTCCCGTTCTGCTGAATACTTCGCGACAACATCACCGAACGCATTTCGCTGCAGGGCGACCTCTTGTCCTGCTTTTACCGTGTCGCCGGGTTTAACGAAAACTTCCGCAAACCCACCTGTGGTTGCACGTATTGAACTGATAGCATTACCAATATACGTTTTATTGCTGCTGGCGGTTGCGCCGATTTTGCCTTCAATAACCTTGTAGTGGATCAGTACATTGAGGGCACCCTCTAAGCCTCGGGCAATCATATCCTGCTGGTAAATCCTCGGTTCTCCCGTCTCGGCCGTTATCGCCGGGATACCATTTTGAATAAAGGTTGTCTCCATTGAGCCGGCTTCGCCGGGATCTTTCTTAATTTGATCGGCCGGAAAAAGTTCTGCAATCGTCCGGGCATCCGCATTGCGGTAGTCGGCATAAATGAACAGCGGATAAGCCGTTCCGGTAGACTGGGTGTGATAGTCAATCGCCAGGTCTACATTTCCCTTGTAAACCTTATTCCACATCATCCATGCCTGACGCTCAGCAGAGTTACCCGTTTCTTTTCCTGGATGTACGCGGTTGTAGTCGATCGTCTCACCACCATCGGTTGAAACAGACCATGTCCGGGAAACCCTTTCAAGACCAGAACGGTTTGGGCCAATAATACCAATAACGCTTCCTTTCATTTTGGCGGGGTCCAGTTGTTCCATTACTTTTTGGACGATGCGCACTCCGTTTAGCTCATCCCCGTGGACGCCCGCCTGAAGCAGAACTTTCTTCCCGTCCGTTTTCCCTTTTGCCACCATGATGGGGACATACCATCGCTGTCCCGTTCCTGTCTCAACCCCCTCGAACATGAAGCGATGTTGTCCTGCTGTCAGGTCAGCTACATCCAGAGTCGAGATAACAGGTACTCCCTGCACCTTATCACCCGTATACACCGTTGCCGCGTGAGTCATTGAGCATGACAACGCTAAGCTAAGAGCGAATGCGATACGGCTAGTAGATATCTTCATGTGCGTCATTTTCCATTTGATAGGGTTGAGATTTTTATTTTCCGGCCAGGGCCTGGGTTCATGCTCATTAAGTTAATAATGATTTTATGAGGCCAGCCAGTGGCACGATCGGGAAATGTGATTTTGCATAGGCTAACGCTCCGGCCTCAGGAAAAGGATTTGCGCGATCCATTTTCCTGCCCGGCTTCTTCTTTCCAACATACCTCACAAAAAACGATCCTCCTCTTTGATCGTTTTTACATCTTCGCCTATATGACTAGTCATGAATTTTTAAATGACTAGTCATATAGGGAGAGAACATGAACAATCAGCTGCCAGCCAACTTTTTATGGGGCAACTCGGTCTCCAGCATGCAGACGGAAGGGGCGTGGAACGAGGGCGGGAAGGGGATGTCGGTGTATGACATTCGTGAAGCCGGGGAGAACGTCTCCGACTGGAAAGTCGCGACCGACTCCTACCACCGCTACCGGGAAGATTTCGACCTGATGCAGGATCTGGGCATGAACTGCTACCGCTTCCAGATCTCCTGGAGCCGCGTCTGCCCGCAGGGCGACGGCCCGTTCAACGACGAAGGCATCGCATTTTACGACCGCTTTATTGACGATCTGATCGCCCGCGGCATCGAGCCGATGATCTGCCTGTACCATTTCGACATGCCGCTCGCGCTGGCGCAGGAGTACAACGGCTTTATCGATCGCCGCGTGATGGACGCCTTTATCCGCTATGGCAAAAAGATGATCGACTGCTTTGGCGACCGCGTGAAGTACTGGCTGACCTTCAACGAGCAGAATATTTTCCATATGCCGGAAGCCTTCCGCATTTCCGGCTATATGAAAGGCGAGAAAACCCTGCGCGAGCTGTACCTGCTCCAGCACCATACGATGGTGGCGCACATGGCGCTGACCGAATACCTGCACCAGACGAAACCGGGCCAGCTGATGGGCGGCATGCTGGCGCACCAGCTGATCTACCCGGCCACCTGCAAACCGCGCGATATCTTCTGCGCCCAGCAGTATGACGAATTCCTCAACCAGAATTTGCTGCGCGTCTTTGCCGGGCAGGGCTACAGCCCGGCGGTGATGGCGGTGGTGGAGCAGGAGGGCTTTGGCGATATCTACCGCGCAGACGATCTCGCGCTGCTGGCGCGCACCCAAAACGACTATATGGCCTTCAGCTACTACGCCAGCAAAACGCTGGACAGCGATGCGATCCCGGAAGGCACGCCGGTCAACTATTATCTGCTGCACGGCGAGAAAAATAACCCCTACCTGAGAGCCACCGAGTGGAACTGGCAGATCGACCCGCTCGGTTTTCGCACCATCATTACCCGCTATTACAACGACTGGCGCCTGCCGGTGTTCCCGATTGAAAACGGCATTGGGGTAATTGAGTCCTGGGACGGGGTGAACCCGATTGAGGACACCTACCGCATCGACTACCACCGGGCGCACATCGAGGCGATGAAAGCGGCGATGTTCGAGGACGGGGCACAGGTCATTGGCTACCTCGGCTGGGGGTTAATCGACATTCTCAGCTCCCAGGGCGACATGCGTAAGCGCTACGGCGTGGTCTACGTCAACCGGGAAAACCACGACCTGAAAGACCTGAAGCGTGTGCCGAAGAAGAGCTACGCGTGGTTAAAACAGGTTATCCATACCAACGGACGCGAGATGTAAGCCGTACGCTGCCGGGCCGTTTTTGTGACTGATTGATGGGAACACGCCGCTATGTCTGAAACAAAAATCACACCGCACATGCAGTCCTTTGTCGATAAGTTTGTCGAGTTCTCGGCGCGCCTGGCAAACCAGGTGCACCTGCGCTCCCTGCGCGACGCCTTCGCCACGGTAATGCCCATTTTCATCCTCGCCGGTCTGGCGGTGCTGGTGAACAACGTGGTGTTTCCGTGGATTTTTCACGGCGATACGCTGGCACACTTCAAAGTGTGGGGCGAGGCGATTATCAACGGCACGCTGAACATCGCCGCGCTGCTGCTGGCCCCGATGATTGCCTGGTCGCTGGCGCGCAACAAAGATTTCGACAATCCGGTCTCGGCAGTGGTTATCGCCGTCAGCAGTTTTATCATTATGATGCCGATGCGCTTACAGATTACGCCCGTCGGCAGCGACGCTGCGGTCAGCGTGACGCAGGTGCTGACCTTCGCCAATATCGGCTCCACCGGGATTTTCGCCGGGGTGCTGATTGGGCTGCTTTCAACGGAGGTATTCATCGCCATCTCGCGGTTGAAGGCGCTGCACATTTCGCTCGGGGAAAACGTGCCCCCGGCGGTGAGCAAATCCTTTACCGCGCTGATCCCAACCATTCTCACGCTTTCCCTGTTCGCGGTGCTCGCGGCGATACTGGCAAACGTGCTGCATACGGACCTGATCCATCTCATTACGACCTTCATCCAGCAGCCGCTACGGCTGATCAACACCAGCCTGCCGGGGACGATTTTCATCTACAGCTTCGGCAACTTCCTGTTCACGCTCGGTATTCATCAGTCGGTGGTCAACAGCGTGGTACTGGAGCCGTTCCTGCTGATCAATACCAACGAGAACATGCTGGCCTTCGCCAACGGCCAGCCCATTCCGCACATCATCAATAACATCTTCGTGCCGACCTTTGGCATGGTGGGCGGGACGGGCAGCACCATCTCGCTGCTGATCGCCATCTTTATCTTCTCCCGACAACAGTCGGCGAAGCAGGTGGCGCGCCTGTCGCTGGCGCCGGGGTTGTTTAATATCAACGAGCCGGTGATCTTTGGCCTGCCGATCGTGTTTAACCTGCCGCTGATGATCCCATTCGTGCTGCTGCCCGCGATAGGTATTTACTTTGCCTGGCTCTGTACCACGCTGGGATTCATGTCGCGCTGCGTGGTGATGATCCCGTGGACCACGCCGCCGATTCTCAGCGCCTGGCTGGCCACGGCGGGAGACTGGCGGGCGGTGGTGGTGCAGTTGGCAATCATCGTATTTGGTGTATTCTTCTACCTGCCTTTCCTCAAAATTGCCGAGCGAGTGGCCTTGAAAAACAGCGGGATAGAAAACTAACAGAAAGGAAGGACGATGGCGGCGAAGTACATCACCATAGCGCGGGAAATCAAGAAACGCATTATCAGCCAGCAGTACGCCGCCCATGAACCGCTCCCGGACCAGTTTGCGCTGGCGGCGGAGTTCAGCACCAGCCGGATGACCATCCAGCAGGCGATGCGTCAGCTGATCGTCGAAGGGCTGGTCTACACCCGCCAGGGCCAGGGGACGTTCATCCGCAAAAATTTCCTCCAGCTTTCGCAGTGGGATCTCTCCGGCAGCGACTACTTTGGCGCGACCAAAACCTGGGCGCATCTGGGTACGGTTACGAGCCAGGTGGTGCATTTCGAACTGCGCTTCCCGAACGAAAAAGAGCAGGCGTCGCTGATGATTAACGCCGATGCGCCGATCTACGACTTCATTCGCCTGCGTTTGCTGAACGGCGAACCGATGTCGCTGGATTCCACGGTGATGCCGATGAATCTGGTGCCGGGCCTGACGAAAAACCATCTTGAAGGTTCAGTGTTTCAGTACGTTCAGGAGACCCTGGGGCTGAAAATTATGGGCTCGTATCGGGTGGTGCGGGCGCTTAAGCCCAGCGCGCTGGACAGAGAGCATCTGGTCTGCGAGGAAACCGATCCGGTGCTGGAGGTGGAGCAGGTCATTTACCTGGAAGATGGCACGCCGCTGGAGTATGCCCACTGTCACTATCGGTACGACCACGGCGGGATTGTGATCGTGAATAACGGGTAAAAAAAGCGGGCCTCGAAGCCCGCTTTTTTAATGCGCGTGACGTGATTAGTTCAAACGCACCGGCATACCGGAACGGTTCTGAACGGCCTGGTCAACAATCGCCGTTTCAACGTCTGGCTGAGACGTTACCGCCTGTACCGCGCTGTTCAGCGTAACAGGAACGACTTCGTTGTTGTTGATCTGGTCTTCGCTGGTGGACAGCGGGTTGTGCACTTCGATGTAGCGGCTGCCGTCTGGCTCAGACGTCGCTTTCACCGGTTCGTTGATGAACTGCACGCGCGTACCGACCGGCACGTTTTCGAACAGGAACTTGATGTCGTCGTTACGCAGGCGCACGCAGCCGTGGCTCACGCGCAGGCCGATACCGAAGTTGGCGTTGGTGCCGTGAATCGCATACAGACGACCAATGTACAGGGCATACAGACCCATCGGGTTATCCGGGCCTGCTGGCACAACGGCTGGCAGCGGTTCGCCCGCAGCGATGTATTCCGCGTGCATTTTAGCCGTTGGCGTCCAGGTTGGGCCCGCTTTCTTACGTTCAACTTTGGTGGTCCAGTTCAGCGGGGTGTCTTTACCCAGCTGGCCGATACCGATTGGCAGCACGATCACGGTGTTGGTGCCTTTCGGGTAGTAATACAGACGCATTTCGGCGCTGTTAATTACGATACCTTCATGAACGGTATCCGGCAGGATCAGCTGCTGAGGGATATTCAGCACGGTACCTGCTTTCGGCAGGTACGGGTCAACGCCCGGGTTCGCTTCCAGCATGTTAGACAGACCCAGCTGGTACTGCGCCGCGAAATACTCCAGCGGCTGAGAGTTACCTTCAGGAACCGTCACCACCTGGTTTTGACCCACCAGACGGCTTCCGTCGGTCGGCAGGGGATACGTCACCGCAGACGCGGTCTTACAAAAACCTACTACGGCTAACGCCGCCGCAAAAAGCGCTGTTAATTTCATGTTCATGTTGTGCGAGGTATCTAAGCCATTCTGGCGATGAGTTGATAAGTCTGAAGCTGTGATGGGAGCGCATTATATGTGCATTCCCGCTCACTGGGAATTCAGATGTGTACGAAATCACATTTTTTTCGATTTTGTTAAAGTTTAGTGGATGGTTGCAACGCGGGATCTCAATTCGGAATTGTGGCATAATGCCGTGTTTATCACACTTTTCGCAGGAATCTCCCCGTGTTAGTTACCAGCAACGTCACTATGCAGTTTGGCAGTAAGCCGCTGTTCGAAAACATTTCCGTCAAATTTGGCGGCGGCAACCGTTACGGCCTGATTGGTGCCAACGGTAGCGGTAAATCCACCTTTATGAAGATCCTCGGCGGCGATCTGGAGCCGACCCTCGGCAACGTGTCGCTCGATCCGAACGAGCGCATCGGTAAGCTGCGTCAGGATCAGTTCGCCTTCGAAGAGTTCACCGTGCTCGACACCGTGATCATGGGGCACGCGGAGCTGTGGGAAGTGAAGCAGGAGCGCGATCGCATCTATGCGCTGGCCGAGATGAGCGAAGAAGACGGCTATAAAGTGGCCGAACTGGAAACGCAGTACGGCGAGATGGACGGTTACTCTGCGGAAGCGCGCGCGGGCGAGCTGCTGCTGGGCGTCGGTATTCCGGTTGAACAGCATTACGGCCCGATGAGCGAAGTCGCGCCAGGCTGGAAGCTGCGTGTACTGCTGGCTCAGGCGCTGTTCTCTAACCCGGACATCCTGCTGCTCGACGAACCGACGAACAACCTGGACATCGACACCATCCGCTGGCTGGAGCAGACGCTCAACGATCGCGACAGCACCATGATCATCATTTCGCACGACCGTCACTTCCTGAACATGGTCTGTACGCACATGGCGGATCTAGACTACGGCGAGCTGCGCGTCTATCCGGGCAACTACGACGAGTACATGACGGCTGCCACCCAGGCGCGCGAGCGTCTGCTGGCGGACAACGCCAAGAAAAAAGCGCAGATTGCCGACCTGCAGTCCTTCGTCAGCCGCTTCAGCGCTAACGCCTCTAAATCGCGTCAGGCAACCTCGCGTGCGCGTCAGATTGATAAAATCAAGCTGGAAGAGGTTAAAGCCTCCAGCCGTCAGAACCCGTTCATCCGCTTCGAGCAGGACAAGAAGCTGTTCCGTAACGCGCTGGAAGTGGAAGCCCTTACCAAAGGCTTCGATGAAGGCCCGCTGTTTAAAAACTTCAACCTGCTGCTGGAAGTGGGCGAGAAGATTGCCATTCTGGGCGCCAACGGCGTGGGTAAATCTACCATGCTGAAAACCCTGGTCGGCGAACTGCAGCCGGACAACGGCACCGTGAAATGGTCCGAAAACGCGCAAATTGGTTACTACGCGCAGGACCATGAGTACGAGTTCGAAAATGACCTGACCGTCTTTGACTGGATGAGCCAGTGGAAGCAGGAAGGCGACGACGAGCAGGCGGTGCGCAGCATTCTGGGTCGTCTGTTGTTCAGCCAGGACGACATCAAAAAGCCAGCTAAAGTGCTCTCCGGTGGTGAGAAGGGACGCATGCTGTTCGGCAAGCTGATGATGGAAAAACCAAATATCCTGGTGATGGATGAACCGACTAACCACCTGGACATGGAATCGATCGAATCCCTGAACATGGCGCTGGAGATGTATCAGGGCACCCTGATCTTCGTCTCTCACGACCGTGAGTTCGTCAGCTCGCTGGCGACCCGCGTGATCGAAATTACGCCAGAGCGCGTGGTGGACTTCACCGGTAACTACGAAGATTACCTGCGCAGCAAAGGTATCGACGGCTAATAAAAAGCCCGGTGGCGCTTCGCTTACCGGGCCTACGGGTGTCTTTGTAGGCCAGGTAAGGCGAAGCCGCCACCCGGCAATGTTCAGAGCACCCACTCACTCCTTTCAACCCCGTTCACCCGCAGCGTACGTTTTTCACCCGCCGGTAATGACACCTTTAGCGCCTTCCACGCCGGACGATAATCCCCGCGCGCGTTCACTCTCAGGTTAATGGTTGCGCCGTCGCACACCATTTCCCATTCCACCCACAGCGCATTGCCGTTCTGATAACCCCAGCTTTCGCCGTCGTCTTCAAACAGCAGCCCCGAGGTCGTGCCGACGCCTTTCACCGGGAACAGCTTCAGCTCGCGGGTCGTATCTTTTTCGGCACTGACATGCGTGATGCGCTCGCTCAGCGGCAGACCGGCTCCGGCGCGCACCAGCAGCGGCAGTTTTTCCAGCGGCGCATCGAGGACGATGGATTGCCCGCCTGCATACCACGCGTGGGTGTAAAAATCATACCAGCCCGTTTCGTTATCCGGCAGCCAGACCCGGCGCTCGCGCTGCCCGGCTTCGACGACGCTGGCGACCAGCAGGTCGCGGCCCAGCAGGAAGTCGTCGCACTCTTCGAAGGTCTGCGCATCGTGCTCGTGGTCGAGGAAGGTCGGGCGCAGCATCGGCTCGTCGTCGGCGTGCGCCTGCCAGAGCAGGGTATAGAGATACGGCAGCAGGCGGTATCGCAGCTCAATTGCGCCGCGAATGGCAGGCGTGACGCCCGGATACATCCACGGCTCGTTTACCGTGTGGTCATCGTTCCACGAGTGAATGGTAAAGCGCGGGTGCATCACGCCGTTCTGCACCCAGCGCACGAACAGCTCGGCGTCCGGCTTGTCGCCGGAGAAACCGCCCACGTCATGGCCGACGTTGAACAGCCCGGACAGGCTCATGCCCAGCCCCATGCGGATGTTATAGCGCAGCGTGTCCCAGCTGGTGCGGTTGTCACCGCTCCAGGTCTGAACGTAGCGCTGCATCCCGGCGCAGCCGGAGCGGGAGATGAGATACGGGCGTTTTTCCGGCGCAAAGCGCTGCTGCGCTTCCAGCGAGGCGCGCATCATCAGCAGCGGCATCACCGGGCGAATATGCTTGATGGCGATCTCCTTGCCGAAGCCAAAGCAGCGGGCTTCCCCGTCCCACACTTCATATTCGTTGTTGTCGTTCCAGGTGGAGTCGATGCCCATCTCCAGCAGCTGCGTGGTGACGCCGTTCTGCCACCACTGCACCGTCTGCGGGTTGGTAAAGTCGAGGTGCGAGCCTTCGTCATCCCAGAAGCTGGAGCGTTCGGGTGCATCGGTTTCTGAATCGCGAATGAACAGGCCGCTCTCCGCCACTTCGCTGTAGCGCGGATGATCCTGTAGCAGGCACGGCTTGATGTTTGCGGCCAACTTCAATCCCGCGTCGTGGAATGCCTGGCTCATCACCTTCGGCTGCGGCACCTTGTCATAGTTCCAGTTGAAGACGTAGCGCTTGCCGTTGATGGAGGTATAGCCAGACGAAAGCTGGAACGAGTCGCACGGAATGGCGTGTTCTTCGCACAGGCGGATGAAGTTCATCAACTGATTCTGCGCGTCCGGTGCGTCGGTGTAGTGCATGGTCGAGCCGCTGTAGCCAAGGCTCCATTTCGGTCCGAACAGCGTCTTACCTGTGAGGCGCACGAAGGCTTTGGTGACGTCCAGCACGCGCCTGCCGGTAAAGATGTAGTAGTCGATATCGCCCGCTTCTGCCTGCCAGCGGCGATAGGCGGTGTGGTAGTTGTCGATTTCGTTACCCAGATCCAGCCAGCAGCTGCTCAGGTTGTCGTAGAACAGGCCGTAGCTCACGTCGTCGCGGCGGGTAAGGGTGAACGGAATGTGCTTGTATAGCGGGTCGGTGCTGGCGGCGTTGTAGCCCATGGCGTCGAGGTTGCGCATCTCGTAGCGTTTACCGTTGCGCTGCAGATCGCCCGCTTTCTCACCCAGGCCGTAGAAACGCTCGTCCTTGCGGCGGCTCAGGTAGTGCGCCCCGCCGTCGCCGTGGGCGTTCAGCAGGTAGGCGCTGGTGGGACGGTCATTGACCAGCGGCTGCCACTCGCCCGCCTCATTGCGGTAGTGCCACTCCAGCCACAGCGGCTGGTGCACGGTGACGCGCAGCTGTTCGGTTGCCACGGTTAACGTGTCGTCCTGCTGCGTCAGCGTCCAGGCCGGGCAGGTGAAGCCGCTGACATCGTCACGACGGCGACCTTCCCACGGCACGTCTTGTTCCGGGGCGATGCTCCAGGTGCGGTCCAGCGCCAGCTCGCCTTTGCGTTTGATCAGCACGCGGAACAGATTCTCTTCCAGCACATACAGGCACAGGCGGTGCTGGTTATCGACCAGCAGTTCCAGATGGTTTGCCGACTGCGTATCAAGGGTCCAGTTTTTCAGGGTTTTCATATGCAATACATCCACTATCAGGCGCGCTTGGCGCGACGTTCAGCAATAAATGCTACCAGGAAGAGAGCGCCAATCAGGTCAAAGAAGCCCATGGCGATAAAGAGCGGGTTAAAGCCGATTTTGTCGGCGGTCACACCGATTAACAGCGAGAACAGGAAGCTGGCGATCCACGCCGCCGAGCCGCGCATGCCGTTGACGGTCGCCATCTGGCCTTTGTCGAACGACTCCACGACCAGGGCGCTGAGCATGCAGGAGATGATCTGGTGCCCGAAGCCGCCGATGGAGATCAGCACGATGGTGATATACGGGTCGCGGGTAATGGCCACGATGGCCAGCGAGATCATCAGGAACGCGCCCGTCACGGAGCTGGCGACGACCGAGTTCACGCGGGAGCAGCCGAACAGGCGGGTGTACAGACGCGTCAGGTAGCCGCTCGCCACGCTGCCGAGGTCAGCGGCGAGGAACGGCAGCCAGGCAAACATCGCAATCTGCTTCAGGTCCATGCCGTGCTCTTTGGCAAGATACAGCGGCACCCAGAAGCTCAGCACCGCCCAGGCCGGTTCCGCCATAAAGGCCGGGATGGCGATACCGTAGAAGCGTTTGTTCTTCGAGACGGTTTTCAGCGCGGTCAGGAAGGGCAGTTTGACGGCAGGCGGTTCGTTATCCTGCTTGATAAACGCCAGCTCGTCCTTGCTCAGGTTCGGGTGCTGCTCCGGGTTGTGGTAGAACGCCCACCACAGGATCACCCACAGCAGCGCCAGCACGCCGGTAAACATGAACGCCCCCTGCCAGCCGAACGAGGCGTGAGCGAAGTAAATGATAGGCGGAGCCAGCATCGCGCCGATAGAGAAGCCCACGCCCGCCCAGCCGGCAGCAACGGGACGCTCTGATTTCGGGAACCACTCGCCAATGGTTTTGGCGTTCGCCGGGGTAGCGGCGGCTTCGGAAGCCCCCATAAAGAAGCGCAGGATCGCCAGGTGCAGCCAGCTTCCGGCGCCCGCGTGGAAAATACACATCAGCGCCCAGATCCCGGCGCAGACCATGAAGCCAATCTTCAGGCCGATCACGTCAATCAGCCAGCCGCACAGGGGCTGGAAAATGGTGTAGGCAATCTGGAACGCACCGACGATCCAGGAGTATTGCTCGGTGGTGATCCC
The DNA here is from genome assembly GCF_048685015.1 of Enterobacter sp. BNK-13. Taxonomy (NCBI): domain Bacteria; kingdom Pseudomonadati; phylum Pseudomonadota; class Gammaproteobacteria; order Enterobacterales; family Enterobacteriaceae; genus Enterobacter; species Enterobacter sp. BNK-13. The sequence continues at coordinate 1,043,360 of NZ_JBLQTP010000001.1, forward strand.
AAGGCTCTCTTTCAGTTCCGGGGCGAGGATCCCGAGCGAGTTTCGGGTGATGTAATTAACGGTGACGCCAAGTAAGAACAGCACCAGCACGTACCAGCGCAGGTTCTTGATGACGCGACGGGTTTTGCTTGTCGCAACGGTGTTATTGATGTCCTGACTCATTTTACTCTCCACAAGACGGACGGTAAGGGGACGGAGGTTCAGGTGTCACACAGATTTTTATGCCTTTGATTTCTATCCGTTTAAACTGCTTAAGTTGGTATACAACTAGTATGGAAGTTGTGTGAGAGGTTCACCTTAAGGGAGAAAATGAGCGGGCAATAGTCTATTTTGTGCAAAATTTCTCATAACTGACGTAAACACTCTGGCAAGATGGCATTGATGTCAGTTATTGCCTGACAAACACGCTATGAAAATTTTTTCATTTCGCAAATGGAGCCAGATCACAAAATGGACAAAAGGCTAAAAATCACCGAAATCGCTGCCCGCACGCAGCTCTCGATCAGCACCGTGTCACGCGTGCTGGCGGGGAAAGCGAATACCAGTGAAAAAGCGCGCGCAAAGGTGCTGGCGTGCGCGCGGGAGCTGGGCGTGATGGAGGGCATGGCGGCGGGACGGCTGCTGCTCAATAGCCTGGTGGTTTTTGCTCCTCAGCGCGCCTTCGAGGAGCGGTCCGACATCTTTTATTACCGCGTGATCCAGAGCGTGAGTAAAGGCCTGGCATCCCACGATGTGCGCCTGCGCTACTGCGCGCTGGAAGAGAACGACAGCGATGCCCAGCTGTTTCTGGCGCGGATGAACGAGTCGGACACCCAGGCCGCCATTCTTCTCGGTATCGACGACCCGCATATCCACGATCTGGCGGTGGATGTCGGCAAACCCTGCATGCTGATTAACTGCCGCGACCGGCACATGCGTCTGCCTGCCGTTGCGCCGGATCACCGCGCCATTGGCGAGCGGGCGGCGGAATACCTGTTCGAGATGGGACACCGTGAGGTGATGAACGTGCTGTGCCTGCGTCGCTACACCATGGAGCTGCGTCTGTCAGGGATCCGTGACGCGTGGCAGTCTCACAACCTGGCGTTCAACGACAGGCGCGATCTGCTGGTGGTGCCCAGCTTCAGCGCGCGCGAAACGGAACAGTTGGTCAGCGCCTGGCTCAGCGAAATGCAGGGCAAGGATTTGCCAACCGCGTTCCTGGTCGGCGGCGATTTTATGGCGGCGGGGACCATCAGCGCATTACAAAACCACGGCCTGCGCGTGCCGCAGGACGTCTCGGTGATGAGCATTGACGGGTTTAACCTGGCGGCGATCCAGGATGTGCCGCTGACGGCCGTGCATGTTCCCCGCGATGAGCTGGGGACGGAAGCGGTACACATGCTCCAGCAGCGGCTGATGCGCCCGGACGCGCCGGTGGGGATGTTACTGCTTAACGGCACGCTGACCGTGCGGGAATCGGTACGGCGGATACGTCAGGGAAAACGACGCACCGCCGTTGAGCGGGAAGGGCTGTACGACAGTTAGACCATGCCCAGCGCGCGCTTGCCGTGGATGTTGAGATCGTTCACGGTAAAGCGGTCCTGCCAGCTCTTTTCATAATCTTCGCGTGGGAAATCCCCCGGCGATGCGCCGGTCTCCAGCGCTTCCTTGACCTTCTTCGCATAGGCGAGGTTTTTCTCGCACATCGGTGCGGCGGGGATATACATCACGTTGCCCCAGCCCTGCTGATCTTCCACCGGCGCGACGGAGTGGATCACATCGCAGTGCCACCACACCGAATCACCCGCCTCCAGCGCAGGAATGCTGGTCAGCGCCTCGATAAGCAGCGGGTGCCACTTCTCGGAAATCGGCAGCACGCGCCCCGGCGCCACGCCGCACAGCTCGTCTTCCGGCACGTCGTCCAGCAGCGGACGCAGCAGAATATACGCCATTGCTTCCGGGATCGGCACGACGTGCAGCAAGCCCTGTCCGGGGATCATATCCGACAGCGCGGTCCAGCCCTGGAAGGTGCGGAACACCGAGCATTTGGTGGTGTTATCGACGGTATACTCTTCCACTTCGGTACGGTGCGCGGCGTTCCACGGATCGTATTTCTCGACATTGCCGTCAAACACGCGGGCAAAGACCTGCTGGTAAGCCGGCAGCAGCCAGCGCTCCAGCGCGCCGGAGTCGGTATGCGCGCCGAGCCCTTTCGAGGTGGTTCCCGGCGGACGGCGGCGGATACGATCCGGATAAATCACGCTCACGTCCGGGTCAAACCACTGCTTGCCGTTGCTCTCGAACGTCCATAAGCGGTTCAGGAACGACTGCACCTGCGCCATCTCTTCGCTCTGGCGCGCCTGCATCTGCGCCTGCGACCAGTAGATCGGGTAAATCTCCGGACGGGAGGCGGTCAGGGTGCCGAAGAAGTTATCGCCTGGCCCTTTGTACACCTCGTCAAACTTGTTCAGATCGAGGTAGTCGAGCATCGACTGATCCCACGCCAGCGCCTGCTCGCGCGGGAAGTGACCTTTAATCACCGCGCAGCCGCGGCGTTTAACGGTGTCGCGCTGCGCGTCGGTAATCGTGCCGTTTTTTACATCGGCAAACGGGATCACCGGCCAGACGGATTCACCTTTATTTTTAAGCGCGTTAATTTCCGCCACGCGGGTGGCAATGCTATCGCTGAGCTTGTTGAACACCGCCTGCACGTCACCGATCTGCGCGCGTAACTCACGTTTCAACTGACGGATTGCCGCTTTGTGATCCGCCGGCAAGGTTTCACTGGTAAAGGTCATAACTGCCTCGCATCTTTCATTCGAAAGTAAAAGTGTCTACAAGTGATACTTTAAGTTAAAAATAAGTTAATGCAAGTTTAAAAACTTGACGTGTGCCACAGGACGGAAAAAGAGTGAGAGGCCGGAGCCAGGCTCCGGCGAAGAAAGGATCAGGCGTCGAACGGGGAATGGTTGTCGAGCACGGCCTGAATGACGTTCAGCGCGCCCTGATGGTTGTTGTCATCGGTGCTGTAGCGGCTGATTTCTTTGATGCTCTCTGCCGCGTTACCCATCGCAAAGGAATATTTCACCAGTTTCAGCATCTCGGCATCGTTGCCGCTGTCGCCAATGGCCACGCACGCCTGCGGGGAGATTTTCCAGCGCTTCAGCAGACGGCTGATGCCGTTAGCTTTGTGCAGCCCGGGGATAATCAAATCCACAAAGCCAAAGCCGCTGGTGACCGGCTTCATGATGCCGTCCAGCGAGACGTGCAGCTTATCCACCAGATTGGGGATATCGCTGTCCGGCAGGTTCAGGGAGAACTTAAACAGCACGTCGTCAATGTCGCGGTAATCGCTAATGCGCTTTAAGCGGTGGTAGTGCTTTGACATCAGCGCCACGAACGCGTCCGGGGCTTTATCGCTGACGTACGCGCTCTCCAGCCCGCAGGCCACGAAGTTCAGCCCTTTATCTTTCAACAGTTCGCTAATCACGATCTGCGATTCATGGCGGGTCAGCTCGCCGTGAAAAATCTGCTCCCCGCGATCGAACACCAGCGCGCCGTTTTCCGCCACGAAGGAGATCCGATCTTTGAGCTCCGGAAAGAAGGAGATGAGCTGGTAATACTGGTTGCCGCTGGCGACAACGAATTCAATGTCGCGGGCTTTAAGCTGTTCAAACTGTGCCTGGAAGCGGTCACGATCGTACTGCTTGGCATCATCAAGAAAAGTTCCGTCCATATCGGTGACGATAACTTTAACGGTCATACTGTGCTCCTGGGTCACTGCGTTTTGAAACATTCTAATAACAAGGTGACGGGGAGCACAAATTTAATTTCGAATGAAAGTCAGAAAGCCGGGTGGCGGCTTCGCCTTACCCGGCCTACGGGGAGACTCTGTAGGCCCGGTAAGCGCAGCGCCACCGGGCGTTTTTTTACAGCGTATGTTCAGTACGGGCGATAATATCGTCCTGCGCATCCGGCGACAGGGCGGTGAAGAACGCCGAGTAGCCTGCGACGCGCACCACCAGGTCACGATACTGGTCAGGGTGTTTCTTCGCCTCCAGCAGCGTGTCGCGCGAGACGATGTTGTACTGAATATGCCAGCCCTTATGCACCTCGAAGAAGGTGCGCAGCAGCACCATCAGCTTCTGGCGATCGCTGTCGTTTTCCAGCGTTGACGGGTTCAGCTTCTGGTTCAGCAGCACACCGCCGAGAATCGCCTCGGTAGGCAGTTTACCCACGGAACCGATGACCGCCGTTGGACCCAGGTGGTCGGTACCGGAAGCCGGGCTGGCCCCTTCCGCCAGCGGCGTGTGCGCCTTACGTCCGTCCGGTGTCGCCATCGTCGCCGCGCCAAACGGCACGTTCGCGGAAATCGAGGAGGTGCCCGCGTAGTAGTTACCGCCAATCGGGCCACGGCCGTGGCGTGGGTTGTGGTACTGCTTCAGCTCTTCAATGTAGGTCTGATAGGCGCGGGTCAGCAGCATATCCACGCTGTCGTCGTCGTTGCCGTACTTCGGCGCGCCGTTGATCAGGCGCTGACGCAGCTGCTCGTGGGTCAGGCCATCGAAGTCATCCGCCAGCGCCGCCGCCAGCTGCTGCTGGCCAATGACGCCCTGTTCGAACACCAGCTTCTTCACCGCCGCCAGGCTGTTGCCGAGGTTGGCGATCCCCACCTGCAGGCCGGAGACCCAGTCATACTTCGCGCCGCCCTGCTTGATGCTTTTCGCGCGCTCGATGCAGTCGTCCACCAGCGCCGAGCAGAGAATATCGTGGACGTTCTCCTCCAGCATGGTGTCCACCACGTACTCAATCTCGATGGATTTGCGGGTGTAGTAGCGGATCTGGCTATCCCAGGCCGCCATCACCTCGTCGAAATTGTCGAAGTTACCGGCAGAGAGCGCTTTCTCCTGCGGCAGGAACACCTTGCCGCTGGTGGCATCGCGGCCGCCTTCCAGCGCGGCCAGCATCACGCGGGCGAAGTTGATGAAGCTCATGCCGGTGCAGCGATAGCCCCACTTGCCGCCCACCGCGGTTTCGATACAGCCAATCGCCGCGTAGTCGTAGGCGTCGTCTCGTTCAACGCCGAGCTTGATGAATTCCGGGATCACGATTTCATCGTTGTTGAACGCGGGCATCCCGAAGCCGCAGCGGATCACCTGCACGCAGGCGTCGAGGAAGTCGTTGCTCATGCCCGCGTGATAGCGCACGCTCAGGTTCGGCTGGGTGGAGCGCAGACGGCCGCAGGATTCCAGAATCGCGTAGGAGAGCGGGTTCACCGCGTCCATTGGCTCACCGTTGACCAGCTTCTGGCCGCCGATGGTGACGTTCTGGTACAGCGGGCTGCCGGCGGAGGCTTTGGAGTGCGAGCCGGAGCGGATCTTGTTCACTTCCAGCAGCTTCAGCCAGCAGCTGTGCAGCAGCTCGATGGCGTGTTCGCGGTCGAGGCTCTGGTTCAGCTCCACGTCGCGGCGGTAGTACGGATAGAGATACTGGTCCATACGCGCGAAGGAGACGGAGTGGCCGTTGGACTCAATCTGCAGGATCAGCTGAATGAAGTAGCACAGCTGCAGCGCCTGCCAGAAGGTTTTTGGCGGCTCGTGAGCAATCACGTCGCAGTTTTCTGCCATCGCCAGCAGCTCGTCGCGGCGGCTTTCGCGGGTTTCGGTGGAGGCCATCTCGCGCGCCAGATCGGCGAAGCGTTTGATGTGCAGGCTCACCGCTTCCAGCACGATATCAATTGCCTTCAGGAACTGATCGCCGTGCAGGTCTTCCAGTACAGTCAGGTTGATGCGTGAGCGGCGCTCGGCCACTTTGGCGCGCAGGCCGTCGAGACCTTTCTCCAGCACCAGCGGGAAGTTCACCGCCAGGTGCGCGTCGCCGGAGGTCATGTTGCCTTCGGCTTTGATGATGCCGGTTTCCAGCAGGCCTTTCTGCTCGTCGGTGAACATGCCATAGCAGCGGTCCTGCACCGTCTGGCCGCGCCACCAAGGGCAGATCTCATGCAGTACGCGCTTGTTCTCTTCGCTCACCGCAAAGCCCGCGCCCGGGCGATCCGCCAGGTCGTCAATCTCTTTCTCAATCCAGGAGACGGTATATTCCGGGAAGATCGGCGCGGCGCGCACTTCGCTGGCCTGGTTACCGATAATCAGCTCGTCGTGTTTGATCCAGATGGTACGCTCGGCCAGGTGATGCGCCAGCGCCAGGGCGCGACGGACCGGGATCGGCTTGTCCATGTGCTGCTGATACATTTCGGTGTAATGCTGGGCGCGCTCGGTACAGACCGGCGGCTTAACGATATGCACCAGCGCCGTTTTGTGGGCCTTAATGCGCTCGCTGAGGGTATTGAGATTCAGGGTTGTCATAAGTTTATCCTCGTAAGGTCGCGGTTAACCCTTTCTGGCAGGCGTACTGCTGCGCGAAGTCCAGCAGGGCAGGGTTATCCAGCGGTTTGTCAGGGGCAGAGTAGGGTTGGCCGAGCAGGGTGTATTTGTTCATGCCCAGCGTGTGATACGGCAGAAAATGAATATCGTCGACGCCGAGCTCATCGGCAGCGAAGTTGGTGATGGCGGTGATGGAGGCTTCATCCGCGTTGAAGCCCTGGATCAGCGGCACGCGGATGGTGATCGTTTTCCCGGCGGCGGCCAGGCGTTTCAGGTTGTCCAGGATGCGCTTAGCCGAACCGTCCGTCCACTGCTTGAACAGGTCACCGTCGACGTGCTTCAGGTCGGCGAGGAACAGATCGACGTACGGTAATGACGGCTCGATATAGTGCCACGGCACGTGAAGGCAGGTTTCGACGGCGGTGTGGATCCCAAGGTCATGGCTGGCTTTAAACAGCGCCTGCGCCAGCTCGGGGTTCATAAACGGTTCGCCGCCGGAGAGGGTGATCCCGCCGCCGCTGCGGTCGTAGAAGGGTTTGTCGCGCAGTACGGTCGCCATGATCTCCTCGACCTGCCGTTCTTCACCGCAGACGGTCAGCGCCTGCGTCGGGCAGCAGTCGGTCAGGGCATTAAGCGTCTCTTCACTTAATTTCTCACGATGAATGACCATCCCGTTCAGCGCACGTTCGATACAGCCCGGTGCCGCCTGCTGACACAGGTCGCAGCCGTCCAGGCACAGACGCGCATCAAACAGAACGTCCCGACTGCGGGAGCGGCTTTCCGGGTTCTGGCACCAGCGACAGCCCAGCGAGCAGCCTTTCAGGAACACCACGGTACGGATACCGGGGCCATCGTGGGTAGAGTAACGCTGAATATTGAAGATCATGTTTTCGCCTCTCATCTTGCATACGAAGATTAAATTACTTTCGAATGAAAGTTATCTTGATGCAGGTCAACTCTTGAGCAGGTTTTGTCGTGATAGGGTAAGTGCAGGCTAATTTTGAGGGTGACATCATGGAACTTTATCTCGACACATCTGACGTTGCGGCAGTCAAAAAGCTGGCGCGTATCTTCCCGCTGGCGGGCGTGACTACCAACCCAAGCATCGTTGCGGCCGGTAAAACGCCGCTCGACGAACTGCTGCCCGCGCTGTACGACGCGCTGGGGGGTAAAGGCCGTCTGTTCGCGCAGGTGATGGCGACCACCGCCGAAGGGATGGTGGAGGACGCGCGTAAGCTGCGCGCCATCATTAACGATCTGGTGGTGAAAGTGCCGGTAACCGCAGAAGGGCTGGCGGCGATCAAGATGCTCAAAGCGGAAGGGATCCCGACGCTGGGTACGGCGGTATACGGTGCCGCGCAGGGGATGCTGTCCGCGCTGGCGGGGGCGGAGTATGTGGCGCCGTACGTTAACCGCGTGGACGCGCAGGGCGGGGACGGGATCCAGACCGTGGTGGAATTACAGCAGCTGCTGACGCTGCATGCCCCGCAGTCAAAAGTGCTGGCCGCGAGCTTTAAAACCCCGCGTCAGGCGCTGGACTGCCTGCTGGCTGGGTGCGAGTCCATCACGCTGCCGCTGGACGTGGCGCAGCAGTTTATTACCTCTCCGGCTGTGGATGCGGCGATTGTGAAGTTTGAGCAGGACTGGCAGGGGGCGTTTGGACGGACGTCTATCTGACGCGGTTGCCGGGTGGCGCTAACGCTTACCCGGCCTACGATTTTCTCCCTCTCCCTGTGGGAGAGGGTCGGGGTGAGGGCATCAGGCCGCAGCAGGGTTTACCCTCCGCAAACCTCACACCCCGGGTTACGCATCAGCTTCATCTCGCGGAACTGGCAGGTCATCGCGTCGTACATCACGATTTTACCCGCTGCGGGCGTGCCGTAATTCGCCAGCACTTTGATCGCTTCCATTGCCTGCAATGAACCAATCACGCCGACGAGTGGCGCCATCACGCCCGCCTCAACGCAGGTCAGCGCATTCTCGCCAAACAGACGGCTCAGGCAGCGGTAGCAGGGTTCACCCTCGGCGTACGTGAAGACGCTGATTTGCCCCTCCATGCGGATCGCCGCGCCGGAGACCAGCGGGGTTTTGTGAGCAAAACAGCCCGCGTTGAGCTGGTTGCGGATGGCGACGTTATCGGTGCAGTCCAGCACCAGGTCGTGCCGGGCAATCTGTGCGAACAGCGCGTCGTCATCCAGCATTGCGTCAATCAGCGTGAACTGAACGTGGGGGTTGATGCGCGCCAGCGCAGCCCTGGCGGATTCCACTTTCGGCTGGCCCACCGTCGCGTCGCTGTGTAGCGTCTGGCGCTGCAGGTTGGAGACCGACACGGTATCGAAATCCAGCAGCGTCATGCTTCCCACGCCCGCCGCGGCAAGGTACTGCGCGGCGGCGCAGCCCAGCCCGCCCAGCCCGACGACCAGCACGCTGGCCGCCTTGAGCGCTTCCTGACCCTCGAAGTCAAACCCGCGCAGCACAATCTGGCGGTTGTAGCGCATCATCTCCTGGTCGCTCAGTTCCACCGTCATGTCAGCCTCCGAACAGGTGGTTAAAGCGCTCGACCTCAACCCATTCGCCGGCTTCCACGTTGCCGCGCTCGCGCTCCAGCACGATGAAGCAGTTGCCCAGACTGAAGGAACTGAAAATGTGCGAGCCCTGATGTCCGGTAGTGCGTACTTCAAGCTCGCCGTCCGCACCGCGGGTCAGAATGCCGCGCTGGAAATCGAGACGGCCCGGTGATTTTTTCAACCGCGTGGCGGCACGCACGCGCACGCGTTCCGGCAGCGGGCTGGCCTTGTTGCCGGAAAGCTTCGCCAGCAGCGGGATCGCCAGCTGGTAGAAGGTGAGTGCCGCCGAGACCGGGTTACCCGGCAGGCCGCAGAACCAGCTGTGTGAAAGCTTGCCAAACGCGAACGGCTTGCCCGGCTTGATCGCCAGCTTCCAGAAGGCGATTTCACCCAGCTCTTCAAGAAGGGTTTTGGTGTAATCCGCTTCGCCCACGGAGACGCCGCCGGAGCTGATGACCACGTCGGCGGATTTATCCGCCTCGATAAACGCCGCGCGCAGTTGTTCCGGGTCGTCTGGAATAATCCCGAGGTTAATCACCTCGCAGCCCAGCTGCTCTAGCATCAGGTGTACCGCCAGGCGGTTGGTGTCGTAAATCTGGCCGTCCTGCAGCGGCTGGCCCGGAAGCTGCAGCTCGTCGCCGGTGGAGAAAACGGCGACGCGCACTTTACGGATCACGTCGATGTCCGCGATGCCGAGCGACGCCAGCACCGGCAGCTCCGCCACCGTCAGCTTTTGCCCGGCGGCAAAGACCGTCGCGCCGAGGGTAATGTCCTCGCCGGTACGGCGGATGTTCTGGCCCGCTTTGACGCTCGCGGTAAAACGCACGCCGTCGTCGGTCTGTTCGGTCTCTTCCTGCATCACCACGGCGTCGCAGCCTGGCGGAACCGGTGCGCCGGTCATGATGCGCACGCAGGTGCCTGCAGGCCATTCGCCGCTAAACGGCTGACCCGCAAAGGCTTTACCCGCCACCGGCAGGGCGTTACCCGTCTGGAGATCCGCCAGGCGTACCGCGTAACCGTCCATCGCGGAGTTATCAAACCCCGGCACGTTAAGCGGAGAGACGATATCGCGCGCGGCAATACGGCCAAAACAGCGCACGAGGGGCAGCGTCTCAACGTCATGCAGCGGGGAAACTCGGTCAAGCATCTGCGTGAGTGCCGTCTCAAGCGGCATCAGTCCGGCGGTAAAATCCATGGTGGGCTCCTGCGGAGTAACAACGAAAACGTCCATTATGGCAGAAAAGTGCGGCTAACTGTATGACCGAAGGGTGCACGCTTTACATCACTGTTACGTCTTTCTATATTCAAAAATCATCTGAAGTTTCGTCGACGATAATGATATTTATAGAAAAAGCCGCAAAACAGGCTAACGGGTGATGCGAATGGTTAAGGCGGTAATCGCAATTCATGGCGGGGCCGGGGCAATCACCCGTGCACAGCTCACTCCTGAGCAGGAAAAACGCTACATCGACGCGCTGTACGCCATTGTCGAAACGGGCCAGAAAATGCTGGAAGCGGGCGAGAGCGCGCTGGATGTGGTCACCGAGGCGGTGCGTCTGCTGGAAGAGTGCCCGTTATTTAATGCGGGTATCGGTTCGGTCTTTACCCGGGATGAAACGCACGAGCTGGATGCCTGCGTCATGGACGGTATCACCCTGAAAGCGGGGGCCGTGGCAGGCGTCAGCCACCTGCGTAACCCGGTGCTGGCCGCGCGTCTGGTGATGGAAGAGAGCCCGCACGTGCTGCTGACGGGCGCGGGGGCGGAGAGGTTTGCCTTCGAACACGGAATGGAGCCGGTCTCGCCTGACCTGTTTTCCACGGAAGCCCGCTATCAGCAGCTGCTGGACGCCCGTTCGGCGGGCATGACGCAGCTTGATCATACTGCGCCGCTGGATGAGCGCAGCAAAATGGGCACGGTGGGCGCGGTGGCGCTGGATAAAGCCGGGAATCTCGCGGCGGCAACCTCCACGGGCGGGATGACCAACAAGCTGCCCGGACGCGTGGGTGATAGCCCGCTGCCTGGCGCGGGTTGCTATGCCAATAACGCGACGGCGGCGGTGTCGTGTACCGGCACCGGAGAAGTGTTTATCCGCGCTCTCGCGGCCTATGACATTACTGCGCTGATGGATTACGGCGGCTTAAGCCTGAGCGAGGCGTGCGAGCGTGTGGTGATGGAAAAATTACCTGCCCTGGGCGGCATCGGCGGCCTCATTGCGGTGGATCGTGAGGGCAACGTGGCCCTGCCGTTCAACAGTGAAGGCATGTACCGCGCCTGGGGCTATGCCGGCGATGAGCCGAGCACGGGGATTTATCGTGAATAAGGGGGCAGCGCGTGCCGCACAGTGAAGAGCTGGACAACCGCGAAGTGCTGGCTGTCCATCAGCTGAATATTGCGTTTCAGGAAGAGCGGCAGTTCATCCCCGCAGTACAGAATTTATCGTTCACGCTCAGGCGCGGCGAGACGCTGGCGATTGTTGGCGAGTCCGGCTCCGGGAAATCGGTCACCGCGCTGGCGCTGATGCGCCTGCTGGAACAGACGGGCGGTCAAATCAGCAGCGAGAAAATGCTGCTGCGCCGCCGTAACCGCCAGGTCATTGATTTAAACGAGCTGAGCGGCGCGCAGATGCAGGGCGTGCGTGGGGCGGATATTGCGATGATCTTCCAGGAGCCGATGACCTCCCTGAACCCGGTGTTCCCGGTCGGGGAACAAATTGCCGAGTCCATTCGCCTGCATCAGGGGCTGAGCGGCGATGAGGCGCTCAGGGAAGCGAGACGCATGCTGGAGCTGGTACGCATTCCGGAGGCGCAGGCCATTCTCGGTCGCTACCCGCATCAGCTTTCCGGCGGCATGCGCCAGCGGGTGATGATCGCCATGGCGCTCTCGTGCCGTCCCGCGGTGCTGATTGCCGATGAGCCGACGACGGCGCTGGACGTGACGATTCAGGCGCAGATCCTGCAGCTCATCAACGTGCTGCAGCAGGAGATGGAGATGGGGGTGATCTTTATCACCCACGATATGGGCGTGGTCGCCGATATCGCCGATCGCGTACTGGTGATGCACAAGGGCAGCGCGGTCGAAACCGGCACGGTTGAGCAGATTTTTCACGCGCCCGCGCATCCCTACACCAAAGCGCTGCTGGCGGCGGTCCCGCGTCTTGGGGCGATGAACGGCAGCGATCTGCCGCGTCGTTTTCCGCTGATTTCCCTGGCGGCGTCTGAGCCGCAGGAGGAGGAACGCGAGCAGGACACCGTGGTGCCGGGCAAGCCCATTCTGGAAGTGCGCAATCTGGTCACCCGGTTTCCGCTGCGCAGCGGTGTACTGAACCGGGTGAAGCGCGAAGTGCACGCGGTGGAAAACGTCAGCTTCGATCTGTGGCCGGGCGAAACGCTGGCGCTGGTGGGGGAGTCCGGCTGCGGTAAATCCACGACCGGGCGCGCGTTGCTCCGTCTGGTGGCCTCTCAGGAGGGCAGCATTACCTTTAACGGCGAGCGCATTGATACCCTTCCGGACAGCAGGCTGCAGGCGGTGCGGCGGGATATTCAGTTTATTTTCCAGGATCCGTATGCCTCCCTCGATCCGCGCCATACGGTGGGGTATTCGATCATGGAGCCGCTGCGGGTGCATAACCTGCTCGACGGCGAGGCGGCGCAGCGTCGCGTGGCCTGGCTGCTGGAGCGCGTTGGCCTGAAGCCGGAACACGCCTGGCGTTATCCGCACGAGTTTTCCGGCGGGCAGCGGCAGCGTATCTGCATCGCCCGCGCGCTGGCGCTGAACCCGAAAGTGGTGATTGCGGATGAATCCGTCTCGGCGCTGGATGTCTCTATCCGGGCGCAAATCATCAATCTGCTGCTGGATTTACAGCGGGATATGGGGATCGCCTTCCTGTTTATCTCGCACGACATGGCGGTGGTTGAGCGCATCAGCCATCGCGTGGCGGTGATGTTTATGGGGCAAATTGTGGAAATCGGTCCGCGAAGAGCGGTGTTCGAGAACCCACAGCACCCGTATACCCGCAAGCTCATCGCGGCGGTCCCGGTCGCCGACCCGGCGCATCGTCACGGCCAGCGCGTGCTGCTGCAGGATGAAATGCCGAGCAATATTCGTAAACGCGGCGAGGCCGTAGAGCGCGTGGCGTTGCGTGAGGTCGGGCCGGGTCATTTTGTGGCTCCCCCGCGTCAGGACAATGCTTTTTCGCGGTTATAACTTTCAACAGGCAGGAGAACATAATGGTTACATTTGTAGCGCGTAGATGGTTGTTAGCCGCGAGCGTGACGGCAGCCCTGGCCGCTGCCCCCGCGTTCGCTGCCAAAGATGTGGTGGTCGCCGTCGGCTCTAACTTCACCACGCTGGATCCGTATGACGCTAACGACACGCTCTCCCAGGCGGTGGCGAAATCGTTCTACCAGGGCCTGTTTGGCCTGGATAAAGAGATGAAGCTTAAAAACGTGCTGGCGGAGGGGTACACCGTTTCGGATGACGGGCTGGTGTACACCATTAAGCTCAAAACCGGGGTGAAGTTCCAGGACGGCACCGACTTTAATGCAGACGCGGTGAAGGTTAACCTCGATCGCGCCAGCAATCCTGAAAACAGCCTCAAGCGTTATAACCTCTATAAAAACATCGCCAAAACTGAGGTGGTCGACCCGGCGACGGTAAAAATCATCCTGAAAGAGCCGTTCTCCGCGTTTATCAATATTCTGGCGCATCCGGCGACGGCGATGATTTCCCCTGCCGCGCTGAAGAAATACGGCAAGGAGATCGGCTTCCACCCGGTCGGTACCGGCCCGTACGAGCTGGTCACCTGGAATCAGACCGATTTTGTGAAGGTGAAGAAATACGCGGGATACTGGCAAAAAGGGCTGCCGAAGCTGGACACCATCACCTGGCGTCCGGTAGTGGATAACAACACCCGTGCGGCGATGCTGCAAACCGGCGAGGCGCAGTTTGCCTTCCCTGTGCCGTATGAGCAGGCCGCCATTCTGGAGAAAAACAGCAAGCTGGAGCTGGTCGCCAGCCCGTCGATCATGCAGCGCTACATCAGCATGAACGTTACGCAAAAGCCGTTCGATAACCCGAAGGTGCGCGAAGCTATTAACTATGCCATTAACCGTCAGGCGCTGGTGAAGGTCGCTTTTGCGGGCTATGCCACTCCGGCCACCGGCGTGCTGCCGCCGGCTATCGCGTATGCGCAAAGCTATCAGCCGTGGCCGTACGATCCGGCCAAAGCGCGCGAGCTGCTGAAAGAGGCGGGCTATCCGAACGGCTTTAGCACCACGCTGTGGTCGTCGCATAACCACAGTACCGCGCAGAAGGTGCTGCAGTTCACCCAGCAGCAGCTGGCGCAGGTGGGTATCAAGGCGCAGGTTACCGCGATGGATGCCGGGCAGCGTGCGGCCGAGGTTGAGGGGAAAGGGCAGAAAGAGAGCGGCGTGCGGATGTTCTACACCGGCTGGTCGGCCTCGACCGGTGAAGCCGACTGGGCGCTGTCGCCGCTGTTTGCCTCGCAGAACTGGCCGCCAACCCTGTTCAATACCGCGTTCTACAGCAACCCGCAGGTGGACAAAGACCTTGCTGACGCGCTGAAAACCACCAAACCGGAGGAGAAAGCGCGCCTCTACAAGGACGCGCAGGACATCATCTGGAAAGAGTCGCCGTGGGTGCCGCTTGTGGTGGAGAAACTCGTGTCAGCCCATAACAAAGCGTTGACCGGGTTCTACATCATGCCGGATACGGGCTTTAGCTTTGACGATGCGGATTTAAAATAACGCCCATGCTGAACTATGTTTGTAAACGCCTGCTGGGGCTTATCCCGACGCTGCTGATTGTGGCAGTGCTGGTGTTTTTGTTTGTCCATATGCTGCCGGGCGATCCGGCGCGTCTGGTTGCCGGGCCCGAAGCGGATGCAACGGTCATTGAGCTGGTGCGTAAACAGCTGGGTCTTGACCAGCCGCTTTATATGCAGTTTCTGCACTATATTGGCAACGTTCTGCAGGGTGACTTTGGCATCTCGATGGTCTCGCGTCGTCCGGTGTCGGAGGAGATCGCCACCCGCTTTATGCCCACGTTCTGGTTAACGATAGCCAGCATGAGCTGGGCCGTGGTGTTCGGACTTGGCGCCGGGATTGTGGCGTCCGTCTGGCGTAACCGCTGGCCGGACAAG
Organism: Enterobacter sp. BNK-13; assembly: GCF_048685015.1. NCBI lineage: Bacteria > Pseudomonadati > Pseudomonadota > Gammaproteobacteria > Enterobacterales > Enterobacteriaceae > Enterobacter > Enterobacter sp. BNK-13. The sequence goes on from NZ_JBLQTP010000001.1 coordinate 1,058,447, forward strand.
CTCGGCATGGCGCTGGCGGTGACCGGCATCTCCTTCCCGGCGTTCGCGCTGGGGATGCTGCTGATGCAGATCTTCTCCGTTGAGCTGGGCTGGCTGCCCACCGTCGGGGCCGATACCTGGAAGCATTACATTCTGCCCTCGATGACGCTGGGGGCTGCCGTGTCGGCGGTGATGGCCCGCTTTACCCGCGCCTCGTTCGTTGACGTGCTGAGCGAAGATTATATTCGCACCGCGCGGGCGAAAGGGGTCAGCGAGAAGTGGGTCATCCTCAAGCACGGGTTTCGCAATGCGATGATCCCGGTCGTGACGATGATGGGGCTTCAGTTTGGCTTCCTGCTGGGCGGCTCTATCGTGGTGGAAAAGGTCTTCAACTGGCCGGGGCTGGGACGTCTGTTGGTCGATTCCGTCGAGATGCGCGACTACCCGGTGATCCAGGCGGAAGTGCTGCTTTTCTCGCTGGAGTTTATTCTTATCAACTTAGTGGTGGACGTGCTCTACGCCGCCATTAACCCGGCCATCAGGTATAAGTAAGATGCGATTGTTGAACTGGCGACGTCAGGCCGTTTTAAACGCCATGCCGGGGCTAAAACCGGACCACATCCGCACCCCGTGGTCTGAATTCTGGCGGCGTTTCCGCCGCCAGCCGGTCGCGATGACCGCGGGGCTGTTCGTGCTGCTGCTGATTGTGGTGGCGATCGTGGCGCCGTGGGTGGCGCCGTTTGATGCGGAAAATTATTTTGACTACGACCGCCTGAACGACGGGCCCTCGATGCTCCACTGGTTCGGCGTGGATTCCCTCGGGCGGGATATCTTTAGCCGGGTACTGGTAGGGGCGCAGATCTCGCTCGCCGCCGGGGTGTTTGCGGTGCTGATCGGCGCGGCCATCGGGATCGTGCTGGGGTTGGTTGCCGGGTATTACGAAGGCTGGTGGGACCGCATCATCATGCGCATCTGCGACGTGCTGTTTGCCTTCCCCGGCATTTTGCTGGCAATTGCCGTGGTGGCGATCATGGGCAGCGGTATGGCCAACGTCATCATCGCGGTCGCGGTGTTTTCGATTCCGGCCTTTGCCCGTCTGGTACGCGGCAACACGCTGGTGCTGAAACAGCAGACCTTTATCGAGTCGGCCCGCAGTATGGGGGCCAGCGATGCGACCATCCTCTTCAGCCATATTCTGCCGGGGACGGTGTCGTCCATCGTGGTCTATTTCACCATGCGTATCGGCGTGTCGATTATCTCGGCGGCCAGCCTGTCGTTTCTGGGGTTAGGGGCACAGCCTCCGACGCCGGAGTGGGGCGCGATGCTGAACGAGGCGAGGGCCGATATGGTGATTGCGCCGCATGTGGCGATTTTCCCGAGCCTGGCGATTTTCCTGACCGTGCTGGCGTTTAACCTGTTAGGTGACGGGCTGCGCGACGCGCTGGATCCGAGGATAAAGGGGTAGTGCAGTGAAATGTGCCGGGTGGCGGCTACGCCTTACCCGGCCTACAAAAGCGGAGTGGGGTGATTAAACCCGGCTACCCCACAGGTCATATTCGTCGGCGTTTTCAACCTTCACGCGAATAATATCACCCGGCTTAACGTTGGTTTCGCCATTCAGGTACACCGCACCGTCGATTTCAGGGGCGTCCGCCATGCTGCGGCCAATCGCGCCTTCTTCGTCCACTTCGTCGATGATAACCATGATCTCGCGGCCCACTTTCTCCTGCAAACGCTCGGCAGAGATCTGCTGCTGCAGCTGCATGAAGCGGTTCCAGCGCTCCTCTTTCACCTCTTCCGGCACCTGGTCCGCCAGCTCGTTGGCGGTTGCGCCTTCCACCGGGCTGTACTTGAAGCAACCGACACGGTCCAGACGCGCTTCTTTCAGGAAGTCGAGCAGCATCTGGAAGTCTTCTTCGGTTTCACCCGGGAAGCCGACGATAAAGGTGGAGCGCAGGGTCAGGTCCGGGCAGATCTCACGCCACTGCTTGATGCGCGCCAGCTGGCGGTCAACGGAGCCAGGGCGCTTCATCAGCTTCAGGATACGCGGGCTGGCGTGCTGCAGCGGGATGTCCAGGTACGGCAGAATCTTGCCTTCCGCCATCAGCGGGATGACGTCGTCAACGTGCGGGTACGGATAGACGTAGTGCAGACGCGTCCAGATACCGAGTTTAGACAGCTGCTCGCACAGGCCCACCATGCTGGTTTTCACCGGCTCGCCATTGTGGAAACCGGAGCGGTGCTTCACGTCCACGCCGTAGGCAGAGGTATCCTGGGAGATGACCAGCAGCTCCTTCACGCCCGCGTCGGCCAGACGTTTGGCTTCAGCCAGCACTTCGCCAATGGGACGGCTCACCAGATCGCCACGCATGGACGGGATGATGCAGAAGGTGCAGCGATGGTTACAGCCTTCGGAAATCTTCAGGTACGCGTAGTGGCGCGGCGTCAGCTTCACGCCCTGTTCCGGCACCAGGCTCAGGAACGGGTTGTGTTTTGGTTTTGGCACGTAGTGATGAACATGTTGCAGCACCTGCTCGTAGCTATGCGGGCCGGTGATCTCCAGCACCTTAGGGTGCACTTCGCGGATCTGGTCTTCTTTCGCGCCCAGACAGCCGGTCACGATCACTTTGCCGTTTTCGGTCAGCGCTTCACCGATGGCTTCCAGTGACTCCTGGACCGCGCTGTCGATAAACCCGCAGGTGTTAACAATCACCATATCGGCGTTGTCGTAGCTTGGCACCACGTCATAGCCCTCGGTGCGCAGTTCGGTCAGGATGCGTTCTGAATCCACCAGGTTTTTCGGGCAGCCCAGGGAGACGAAGCCGATTTTCGGCTGGTGCGTAACATTGCTCATAGGTTAAAAATTCATCAATTATGGAGTTATCAGGGCGGGATTTTACAGCGTATCGCGGGGGATTTATACACTCTTTGCAAGGCGGATGCGTCGGGCCGAGGTTGTAACATTGTAAATAATGTTAATCAGTTAATAAAAATTGATCCCAGGCATTAAACTGTACAAAAAATGTACTTATCCTGACTATGCACCATGGCTGACAGAGGAGGAAAGAGCATGACCGTTGACAGACTAAAACGCGATCTGCTGAACAAGCTGATCAACGCCCGAATCGACCTGGCCGCGTACCTGCAGTTGAGGAAGGCAAAAGGGTATATGTCAGTCAGCGAAAGCGAACATCTGCGTGATAACCTGTTTGAACTGTGTAATTTCATGCGTGAAAAAGCACCGACCCTGAAGGCGAACGGCGGTGAAAGCGAAGAAATCGCGCTGCGCCGCGCCGCCGAAGTGCTCTCCATCGCAGGGGTGTGTCTGATGAACGGACGCCACGACTGCCCGAACTTTATCGCCGTAAACGCGGAGAAGCTTGAAAACTGCCTGACAACGCTCTCTCTATGCATCATGTGTCTGAACGAGCACAAACAGCTCGAACAACACTGATCCCGGGGGAGGCAACTCCCCCTTCAGCTTAAGCTTTTGTAAAAGTGATAACGCGCCCGGACGCAGTGGCTAATCTTTATGCCATATGCCGATAAAGGAGCGCGTTATGCCTCGATCCTCGCTGATTTCCCTGCCTGCGTTATTTATTTCGTTTTCACTTCTTGCTGCGCCAGATACGGTGAAGGTCGAGGTGCTGCAAAACAGACTCGATCACCCCTGGTCCCTGGCGTTCCTGCCGGATAATGACGGGCTGCTGGTGACCCTGAAGGGCGGTCAGCTCAAACGCTGGCAGGCCGGAAAAGGGCTCTCCGATCCGATTGTCGGCGTACCGAAGGTCTGGGCAAACGGTCAGGGAGGATTGCTGGATGTGGTATTGGCGCCGGATTTTGAGAAGTCGCGCCGCGTCTGGCTGAGCTACGCCGAGGCCGGACATGACGGCAAAGCCGGAACGGCGGTGGGCTATGGCCGCCTGAGCGACGACTATTCCCGCATCGAGGGATTCCAGGTGGCGTTCCGTCAGATGCCGAAACTCTCAACCGGTAACCATTTTGGCGGGCGGCTGGTGTTCGACGGCAAAGGCTCTCTCTTTATTGGACTCGGCGAGAACAATCAGCGTCCGACGGCGCAGGATCTGGATAAATTGCAGGGCAAAGTGGTGCGCCTCACCGAAGACGGGAAAGTCCCGTCGGATAACCCCTTCGTGAACACCCCCGGTGCGCGACCCGAAATCTGGTCTTACGGCATTCGCAACCCGCAGGGGATGGCGATGAACCCCTGGAGCGACACGCTGTGGCTGAACGAGCACGGCCCGCGCGGCGGGGATGAGATCAACATTCCGGAGAAAGGCAAGAACTACGGCTGGCCGCTGGCGACGCACGGCATTAACTACAGCGGCCTGAAAATCCCGGAAGCCGAAGGCGAGCACGTTGAGGGCACCGAGAAGCCGCTGTTCGTCTGGAAAGTCTCACCCGCGGTGAGCGGCATGGCGTTCTACAACAGCGACGCTTTCCCGCAGTGGAAAAACAAGCTGTTTATCGGCGCGCTGAAGGAGAAGGACGTGATCGTGCTGAGCGTGGAGGGAAACAAGGTGACGGAGGACGGGCGCATTCTGGGCGACCGGGACCAGCGTATTCGCGACGTGCGGGTGGGGCCGGATGGGTATCTGTATGTCCTGACCGACGAGACGGACGGGCAACTGTTGAAAGTCAGCCCGTCCGGCGCGTAATCAGGTGACCGGGATCATCACGACGTTACGGTAAGCCGGGCGATCGCTCAGCTGTTTAAGCCAGCGCTCAAGGTGAGGGCGCGGCGTCCACTTCAGACCCATATTGGTCAGGTTCCAGACGAAGGGTGCCACGGCGATATCGCCTGTGCCGAACGCCTCGCCGGAGAACCAGGCGTGCTTCGCCAGCTCGTCATCCATCATCGCAAACAGATTTTCGCAGGCATCCTGCGCGGCGTGAATTGCGGGATAGTCGCGTTCAGCTTCCGGCGTGCGGATAAGCCCCATCAGGATCACGCGGTGGGTCGGGGACAGCGTCTGGTTCGCCCAGTCCATCCACTTTTCGCCCTGAGCGCGCCGGGCGGGATTCTCAACCCACAGGCGGCCCTGACCGTACTGCGCGGCGAGGTAACGGACAATGGTGTTGGACTCCCAAAGCGTCGCGTCTGTTTCATCATCGCGCAGCAGCGGCACCAGGCCGTTCGGGTTCATGGCCAGATAGTCGGCCTCTTTGTTCACGCCGAACGCCATGCCAGCCATGATTTGATTGAACGGTAAATCCAGCTCTTCCAGCGTCCAGAGCACTTTCTTAACGTTGGTCGAATTATTCCTGCCCCACAGCGTAATCATATTTACTCCCGATGAGATGTGAATCCGAGTCAGCCTTTCGCCATGGTGAGATAAACCTAACAATTACGCAACAGAAGACAAAAAAATCGTCTTAATCAAAGCGTATCTGAATGTTATTGCATAAACTTTAATAACTTTACCCTCGTTGGGTTTCTTTAACGGTTTTAGTGCGCTATTACTCATCGCTTCTTGCGACACGGTGATGTGACGTAATTTTTGAATGGACACTCGGGTGGCATTTATGACGCGTAAAATGACTTCTCTGCGCAGCCTGGCGGCAGGCTCTGCGCTTCTTTTCCTGTTTGCACCAACGCTCTACGCAGCTGAACAGGCTGCGCCCGAAGCGCCGCCAGTGGATGCGCGCGCCTGGATCCTGATGGACTACGCCAGCGGTAAAGTGCTGGCGGAAGGGAATGCGGATGAGAAACTCGATCCGGCAAGCCTGACTAAAATCATGACCAGCTATGTGGTGGGGCAGGCGCTGAAAGCGGGCAAGATCAAGCTGGACGATATGGTGACCATCGGGAAGGACGCGTGGGCGACCGGCAACCCGGCGCTGCGGGGTTCTTCCGTGATGTTCCTGAAGCCAGGGGATCAGGTTTCCGTTTCCGATCTGAATAAAGGGGTGATTATTCAGTCGGGAAATGATGCGTGCATCGCGCTGGCCGATTACGTTGCCGGCAGCCAGGATTCTTTCATTGGTTTGATGAATGGCTACGCGCAAAAGCTGGGCCTGACCAATACAACCTTTAAAACCGTTCACGGTCTGGATGCGCCGGGTCAGTTCAGCACCGCACGCGACATGGCGCTGCTGGGGAAAGCGCTGATCCACGACGTGCCGGATGAATACGCCATCCACAAAGAGAAAGAGTTTACCTTCAACAAAATTCGCCAGCCGAACCGCAACCGCCTGCTGTGGAGCAGCAACGTCAATGTGGACGGGATGAAAACCGGCACCACGGCGGGGGCAGGCTACAACCTGGTGGCCTCCGCGACGCAGGGCGACATGCGCCTGATTTCGGTGGTGCTGGGTACCAAAACCGACCGCATTCGCTTTAACGAATCCGAAAAACTGCTGACCTGGGGCTTCCGCTTCTATGAAACCGTGACGCCGATTAAGCCGGATGCCACGTTCGTCAGCCAGCGCGTCTGGTTTGGTGACAAGAGCGAAGTGAACCTGGGCGCAGGTGAGGCGGGCTCGGTGACCATTCCGCGCGGCCAGCTGAAAAACCTGAAGGCCAGCTACACCCTGACTGACCCGCAGCTTACGGCTCCGCTGAAAAAGGGCCAGGTGGTCGGGACGATTGATTTCCAGCTTAACGGTAAGTCGATTGAACAGCGTCCGCTGATTGTGATGGAAGCGGTGGAAGAGGGCGGCTTCTTCAGCAGGATGTGGGATTTCGTGATGATGAAATTCCACGGGTGGTTTGGCAGCTGGTTTAGCTAACTTTTTTGCCGGGTGGCGCTGCGCTTACCCGGCCTACGTTCGAGCCGTTGTAGGCCGGGTAAGGCGAAGCCGCCACCCGGCATAACCTCAATACATCAACTTCACCTGCTGCGCCTTCGCGTGGGCCACAATCTCGTCGTCCGGGCGGCAATCGCTGACGATGGCATCGAACTGCGCCAGCTCGCCCATTCTTGCCGAACGTACCTTACCAAACTTGCTGTGATCGACCACCAGCACATGATACTGCGCGGCGCTTAACGCCCAGTGCTTTACCGGCAGCTCTTCCAGATTAAAGCAGGTCGCGCCCTGGCGCACATTAACGCCGGCGGCGGAATAAAACGCGATATCCGGGCAGAGATTGCTGAGCGTGTCCTGCAGGTTGAGCGGCTTAAAGATCGCGTTGCTGGCGTGAAACTCACCGCCGCAGAGGATCACCCGGCACTCGGGTTTCTCCTGAAGCGCCAGAAAGGTGTTCAGGGAGTAGCACACGGCAGTGAAAGGGATGCTGCTGTCGATGGCTTCGATAATCCACGGCGTGGTGGTACCGCAGTCAAAAAACAGCGTCTGGTGCGGCTGTACCAGTGAGGCCGCAAGCCGCGCGGCTTTGCGTTTCTCTTCCACCAGGCGCGTCTTCTGGTCGCTGATCAGATAATGGCTGGCGCTGCGTGGCTCAAGCACAATGTATCCGCCCAGCAGCACGACGGGCGCGCGCTCGCTGTTCAGATCCCGACGAATGGTCATCTCTGAGACGCCGAGGAGGTTGGCGGCTTCCTTAAGATGCAGCTTATCGCTGCGCTTCAGCGCCTGAAGCAGCTGAGCAATGCGGTCATCGCGACGTGTTTCCATAGTTCCTCGGGATAAAAAAGTGAACCCCCGCAGGGCGGGGGTTCAAGTGTAACCTGTCAGGTCGGGGTTAGTCACGTATCCAGCCTTTGCGGATCGGGATAGCGAAAATGGCGCGATAGAGGGTAGAGAGCCCGCTATAGAGCGCCTCACCGATAAGGCTCCACAGGATAGCCGCGCTCACGCAGCCAATCAGCCCCACCAGGAAGCCGCCCACCATATCCAGCGGCCAGTGGACGCCCAGATAAACGCGAGACCAGGCGATGGCCACCGCGACCACCATCAGCACCGCACCTGACCACAGGCGATGCCAGAACAGGAAGGCCAGCGCAAAGGTGAAGATCACCGTCCCGTGATCGCTCGGGAAAGAGTCATCCGGCGCATGGTGCAGGAAGGTATAGCCCACGTGATCGACAAACGGACGATCGTGCGGGAATGCGTGGCCCAGAATGTAGCTCACCAGAACGCTCACGCCCAGCGCCATCGCCACTTTGATCACCAGCTGGCGCTGCGCTTTCACCTGGCTACGAGGTCCCCACAGCCAGAGGATGGCGGCCAGCGCGGGCACGATGCTGATCAGATCTTTTGCCAGAAAGGTGGCAAAGTCGATCATCCACTCGGGCGAGGCCGGGGTGGCATTGATCAGATAGAACAGCTGATAATTCAGATTCTCTAGCATAGCGTTATCACTCTTTAGCAAACCGGGTGGAAACAAGGCCGTAGACCACCACCTGAGAAAACCAGACCCACCACCCAGCCCACAGGTTGTGAGAGAAAAAATGTGCCCCGCGCATGATCTGGCCATAACCCATCACCAGACCTAACACCACGCCCAGCGCAACGAAGCTCCAGGCGAGACGCGGACGCTCGCGCCAGAAGGCAAAAAACAGCCCCATCACCATAAAGCCGCTGGAGGCATGACCGCCGGGGAAACAGCGCCCCGGACCGCTGTCAGCAGGAACGGCGCTGAACAGGGGATAAGAGACAGCCTTACCGCCATATTCCACCAGGTCCCACGGGCAGCTGTGATGGCTCATGCTTTTCAGCAGGCCCACCACCAGCGCGCCAACGCCCATCAGCAGCGCCGCCGTCACCAGCCTTGCGTTACGCTTGTAAGCGCCGTAAAACAGCGCCACGGCGCCTAAGGCGATGGCGATGTACTTCGCCAGACGATGGTTGAGCAGATCCAGCAGGTGGTCTTTCTGCAGCGGGAAGCTCTGCGTCGCCGCGTCATACCAGAAGCCGGTTACCCATCTGTCGAGCGCTTCATTGCGCGATAGCCACGTAAACACCACGGCAAGGGCTATCAGTATGAAAAGCTGATAACCATAAAAGCGGGCCGGTAAGCGGTAAAGGCGTTTTGTCTTATTTGTCTGTAACTTAGACAATTCTGAACGACTGGAGGTGAGTGCCATAATTTGGGGTCGTTGACGAGTAATGGGGCTATCATAAATCTGTCAAATTAAGGAAACCTTAAACGAAGACGATATGTGCTTTATTTCTGTTTATCCTCGATAAATCACTATCTCGGGCTGCGGCATTTCATTACACTCGTCGCGATTTTGTCATTATAAAGAGATTGCATGTTAAACCGTTCTTCTTCAGGTTCACGTCTGGGTCGTCAGGCGTTGCTTTTCCCTCTGTGTCTGGTGCTCTACGAATTTTCTACCTATATCGGTAACGATATGATCCAGCCCGGGATGCTGGCCGTGGTGGCGCAGTACAACGCCGGAATCGAGTGGGTACCGACCTCCATGACCGCCTATCTGGCCGGCGGCATGTTTTTGCAGTGGCTGTTAGGCCCGCTGTCGGATCGTATTGGCCGTCGTCCGGTGATGCTGACGGGCGTGGTGTGGTTTATCGTCACCTGCCTTGCCACGCTGCTGGCGCAAAACATTGAACAATTTACCCTGCTGCGTTTCCTGCAGGGGGTGAGCCTGTGCTTTATCGGCGCTGTGGGGTATGCCGCCATTCAGGAGTCGTTTGAAGAGGCGGTGTGTATCAAAATTACCGCGCTGATGGCGAACGTGGCGCTGATCGCTCCCTTGCTCGGGCCGCTGGTAGGCGCCGCATGGGTGCATGTTGCACCGTGGGAAGGGATGTTTGTGCTCTTTGCGGTTCTCGCCGCCATCGCGTTCTTTGGTCTGCACCGGGCAATGCCGGAAACCGCCACCCGCATCGGCGAGAAACTCTCGCTGAAAGAGCTGGGGCGGGATTACAAAGAAGTGCTGAAGAATGGCCGCTTTGTGGCGGGCGCGCTGGCGACCGGGTTCGTTAGCCTGCCGCTGCTGGCGTGGATTGCCCAGTCACCGGTCATTATCATCAGCGGTGAAAAGCTGAGCAGCTACGAGTATGGCCTGTTGCAGGTACCGATCTTTGGCGCGCTGATTATCGGTAACCTGGTGCTGGCGCGTCTGACCTCACGCCGCACCGTGCGTTCACTGATTATCATGGGCGGCTGGCCGATTGCAGCCGGGCTGATTCTGGCGGCGGTGGCGACCGTTGCGTCATCACACGCTTATCTGTGGATGACGGCAGGACTCAGCATTTACGCCTTCGGGATTGGCGTGGCGAACGCCGGGCTGGTGCGCCTGACGCTGTTTGCCAGCGAGATGAGTAAAGGCACGGTCTCCGCGGCGATGGGGATGCTGCAGATGCTGATTTTTACCGTCGGTATCGAGGTGAGCAAGCATGCCTACGCGATGGGAGGCAACGGGCTGTTCAGTCTGTTTAACCTCGCCAACGGTGTGTTATGGGTTGGCCTGATGGTGGTGTTCCTGAAAGACAAGCGCGTCGGAAACGCCCTGCAACCTTAATCTTTATTCCCTCTCCCTGTGGGAGAGGGTCAGGGTGAGGGCACCAGACCGCACGCGATCAATTAAACGGATCTTCCCCATCCAGCACCTTCTCAATCACATCCAGCACGCCTTCCTCGTTATTATGCGGCGCTTCAAAACGCGCCGCCGCTTTGATATGTGGTCTGGCATTCGCCATCGCAAAGCTGAACCCTGACTGGCGCAGCATCTCCACGTCGTTGCCGCTGTCGCCGAAGGCCACCACGTCGCTGTTCTCTATCCCCCAGCGCTGTTGCAGGATCCTCAGGCCGTTGGCTTTATGCACGCCGGGGATAATCAGGTCGATACTGCCGTGACCAGTGGTGACGGGCACCATGATGTCGCTGAGTTTTTCATGCAGCAGCGCCTGAATACGCGGAATTTCATCATCAGACACGTTAAGCCCAAACTTGAAGAAAATATCGTTCAGGTTGTCGAAATCGCTGACCATTTCAAGACGGTGATAGTACTTTGCCGCGATGGCCTTAAAGCCCTCGTCATAGCACTTGAGCGTGTAGGCGCTGCTCTTCCCGCAGGCGATGATCTCGATGCCCGGCACGTCGTTTAACACGTTCGCGACGGTCTCGAAATGGGCTTTCGACAGTTCACCGTTGAAGACGTCTTCACCCTCACTCACGACCCAGCCGCCGTTTTCGGCGACGAATGAAATTTCATGCGCAATCTCCGGGAAAAAGGAGATCAGCTGGTAGTACTGGTTACCGCTGGCGACCACGAAGCGAATGCCTTGCGCCTTCATGCGCGCGTACTGCGCCAGAAAGCGCGGGCGATTGTAGGTCTTGGCATCACTCAGGAATGTGCCATCCATGTCGACGGCGATCAGTTTAACGCTCATATCCCTTCTCCAGTGTCGTGTGTTTCGTTTCCGGCTTTGCCACCGCGCGCGCCACCAGCGCCGCGACGATCACCAACCCTAATACCACCAGCATGGCGCTGCGCAGCCCGTAGTGCTCCCCGAGGAAGCCGAGCAGCGGCGGCCCAACCAGGAAGGCGAGATAGCCGGTTGTCGCCACCACGCTGACGCGCGTCGGGGCATCCGGGCCGGTGTCGCTGGCGGCGGAGATGGTCAGCGGGAAGCCGAGGGACGCGCCCAGCCCCCAGAGGATCACCGAGACGCCGGCAATCCAGTCCACATCCACAAAGATAATCATCGCGATACCCAGCCCGCCGAGCAGGGCGCTGGCGCGCACCACCGCCACGCGGCTGTAGCGGTCGATAAACCAGCCGCCGGTGAAGCGCCCGACGGTCATTCCCAGCGTAAACCCGGCGTAGATCAGCGAGCCGGAGGTCGGGCTAAAGCCGTGACCGTCCACCATCAGCAGCGGCAGCCAGTCGTTGGCGGACCCTTCCGCGAACGCCATCGCCAGCACCACCACGCCAATCAGCATCAGCTGATAATCACGGTAGAAGGGCAGTCCTTTTTCAGCCGAATGCTGTTCATCTGAGGCGTTCTTGCCGGTGCCGTCCGGGATCGCCCGGATGCCGGTCAGAATCGGAATAATGCACACCAGCGCCGCCAGCAGGATATGCAGATTCGCGGTCATGCCGAAGGCCGTCAGCGCCATCCCCACGCCCGCACCGGCCAGCGTGCCGAGGCTGTAAAAGCCGTGCATCATCGGCAGCACGGTTTTGTTCATCTCGCGCTCGACCGCCGCCCCTTCAACGTTTATCGCCACTTCCGCCGAGCCGAAGCTGCCGCCAAACACCGTCAACCCCAGCGCAAACAGCACCGGTGAGGCAAACCACAGCGCCACGCTCAGCACCATCATCCCGAACACCGCGAAGCACATGGTGGTGCGGATCACCGCCCGCGTACCGAAGCGCTTCACCAGCCATGCGGAGCAGAGGATGCCGCTCATGGAGCCTATCGACAGGCCGAACAGCACGATGCCCATTTCCGCGGTAGAAACGGACAAAATGTCGCGAATGGCGGGAGTGCGCGTGGCCCAGGAGGCCATCAGCAGACCGGGAATAAAGAAGAACATAAACAGCGCCCACATGCGGAGCTGCAGGGCTTTGCGGGGAGAGGTCAGCGTCATTGGGGTAGCACCAGAAGTACAACAATAGCGACAACACTAGCAAGTTTGTGTACATTTGTACACAAACCAGGTGAGGAATTGATGAGCAGACCACCCAACGATCCGCATCGCCGGGAGAAAATCCTGCAGGCGACGCTCGACACCATTGCTGAACACGGTATTCACGCCGTCACACACCGTAAAATCGCCACCTGCGCGGGCGTGCCGCTGGGGTCGATGACCTACTATTTCGACGGTATGGAGCCGCTGCTGGAGGAGGCCTTCACGTGGTTTACCCGCCAGATGTCGCAGCAGTACCGGGATTTCTTTGCGGGCGTCACCGGGCCGGAAATGGCGTGCGAATCCATCACTACCCTGATCCACAGCTCGCAGGTGACCACGCCGCACAACATGGCGCTGATGTATCAGCTTTACGCCTTTATGCACCGCAGCGCGGCGCTCAAAACGGTGATGCAGGACTGGATGAAGATGAGCCAGACCACGCTGGAGCAGTGGTTCGACCCGGTTACCACCCGCGCGCTGGATGCGTTTATCGAAGGGATGACGCTGCACTATGTCACTGACCGGACGCCCTTAACCCGCGAAGAGATCCGGGCCATGGTGGGCAGGATTGCGGGCGAGAGCTAGGTTGCGCCGGCGGTCATGTTGACGGTGGTTCCCGTGATGGCGCTGGCCGCATCTGAAGCCAGAAACGCAATCGTGTCTGCTACCTGCGCTAGCGTCGGCAGGCGATGCGTCAGGGTGCTTTGCGCGGCGCCGCCGAGAAACTGCCCGACCGTTATCCCCATCGCCTGCGCCTTGGCGGCGAAAATGGCCCCCACATACGAACCCGCCTGCACCGCGTCGGCTATTGCGTGCGAGCGCAGACACAGCACACGAATATTTTGAGTCCCCAGTTCCGCCGCAAGCGCCCGGGTAAAGGCTTCCGTTCCCGCGCAGCCGACGATGTGCCCGAGGTGGCCCGCCATCGCCATGTTTGCGGCGGGGGCGACGACGGTAATTATGGTCCCGCCATGCTCGCCGCCCATGCGGGATGACACGGCTTTCGCAATGTTAAAGTACGCGGCCAGGAAAGGGTCGAAGCCCTGACGGAATTCGCCGAGCGTTAATGCCTCAAGACGTTTGCCCTGATCGTGCATAAAGCCCGTGGCGTTGACGACGATATCAATGCGGGCAAGGTCGGGGAGCGGCGAGGACTCCTCAAGCGCATCGAAAACAAACGTGCTGGCAGAACCGCCCGCGGCGCGAATGCTGCTGGCGGCCTGCTCCAGCCTGGCGTGGGTGCGTGCGGCGAGATACACCTCCGAGCCTTCACGCGCAAGAGCGTGTGCCGCAGCGCTGCCGATGGCGCCGCTGCCGCCGAAGATGACGGCGGTTTTGTTTTTAAGACCCATGCCTGCATACCCTCACCAGACTTAACCCTCAAAAGTATGTGCCGGGTTTCGGCGGATGCAACTCAGCCGTTGGGCGGGGTATGCGGTTGGCAGATCTTACCGTGCCATTATCAATGGGTTACTTTTGTGAGATTTTTTTCCCGCTGGCGTCCACCACCGCTTCGCCATCTTCTTTCGTAAATGCCCCTTTCTGCGCATCCGGCAGAATATCTAGGACGACTTCAGACGGGCGGCACAGGCGGGTGCCCAGCGGCGTGACCACGATCGGACGGTTAATCAGAATCGGGTATTGCAACATAAACTCGATTAGCTGGTCGTCGGTGAAGCTATCTTCGGCAAGGCCGAGCTGTTCATAGGGCTCCACGTTTTTACGCAGCAGATCCCGCACCGAAATGCCCATATCGGCAATCAGGGTGGTCAGCGTATCGCGCGACGGCGGGGTTTCCAGATAGAGGATAATCTCTGGCTCCGTGCCGCTGTTGCGGATCATCTCCAGCGTGTTGCGTGAGGTGCCGCAGGCGGGGTTATGGTAAATGGTGATGTGGCTCATATCAGTGGCTCATTACAGTGTGAAGGAGAGACGTAGCGCCAGCGCGGCGAGCGTCACAAACAGGACCGGCAGCGTCATGATGATGCCCGTCCGGAAATAGTAGCCCCAGGTAATCGTCATGTTTTTCTGCGCCAGCACGTGGAGCCAGAGCAGGGTGGCGAGGCTGCCGATAGGCGTGATTTTCGGGCCCAGATCGCAGCCAATCACGTTGGCGTAAATCATCGCCTCCTTAATCAATCCCGTTGCCGTGCTGCCCTCAATGGAGAGCGCGCCAATCAGCACCGTGGGCATATTGTTCATTATGGATGACAGGAACGCGGTGATGAACCCGGTACCCAGCGTGGTCGCCCACAATCCGTGCCCGGCCAGGCTGTTCAGTACGCCTGTGAGAGAGTCCGTCAGCCCGGCATTGCGCAGGCCATACACCACCAGATACATCCCCAGTGAGAAGATCACGATCTGCCACGGTGCGCCGCGCAGCACTTTTCCGGTATTTATCGCATGTCCGCGTTTTGCAACGGCAAACAAAACCAGCGCGCCCGCAGTCGCAATGGCGCTGACCGGAATACCCAGAGGCTCCAGCACAAAGAAACCGACGAGAAGAAGGAGCAGCACGATCCAGCCGGTTCTGAACGTCGGAAGATCGTTTATCGCGCGTGCAGGCTCACGCAGTTTCGCCAGGTCATATTCCGGCGGAATTTCCTTGCGGAAGAACAGATGGAGCATGACCAGCGTTGCGGCAATCGCAGCGATATCAACGGGAATCATCACCGAAGCATATTCACTGAATCCCAGCGTGAAGAAGTCGGCCGAGACGATGTTGACCAGGTTCGACACAATCAGCGGCAGGCTGGCGGTATCGGCGATAAAACCTGCCGCCATCACAAATGCCAGCGTAGCCTGCTTGCTGAACCCCAGCGCCAGCAGCATGGCGATAACGATAGGCGTCAGGATCAGCGCTGCGCCGTCATTGGCAAACAGCGCCGCGACGGCTGCGCCCAGAAGGATAATCCAGGTAAACAGCAATCGCCCGCCACCGTTCCCCCAGCGGGCGACGTGCAGCGCCGCCCACTCGAAAAAGCCGGACTCATCCAGCAGCAGGCTGATGATGATGACGGCGATGAATGTTGCCGTAGCGTTCCAGACGATATTCCAGACTACCGGTATATCGTTAATGTGAATCACGCCGCTGGCCAGCGCCAGCACGGCGCCGATGGTCGCGCTCCAGCCTATACTCAGTCCTTTGGGCTGCCAGATGACCAGTACCAGCGTAAACAGAAAAATAGCCCCTGCCAGAAACATTGTTTACTCTGTTATATCTGTTTTTGTGAATGTGTTTGGGTTAGCACGAACCCGGAAGCCGGTTTTTCAGCTTCATGCGCGTCTCTTCCCGCAGGCAGTTCCAGCTGGTGTCGATAACGGCTGCCGCCCATGCAGGCATGTTGGGAGAGAGACGGTAATGGACCCACTTACCCTCGCGACGGTCGATCACCAGCCCGGACTCGCGGAGCAGGGCCATGTGACGGGAAACCTTCGGCTGCGACTCGGCGGTCGCGGAGCAGAGATCGCAGACGCACAGCTCGCCCGCTTCGCGGAGCAGCATGACGATGGCGAGCCGCGTTTCGTCGGAGAGGGTTTTGAAGAGGTGGAGTGGGTGGAGCATTCGGTCATCCTGAATGTCTTTTGTCATATGCATTAAATCATATATGTTTGTGGCTGGCGAGAGAAGAGGAAAAAGTAGCAAGGATAGAAAAACTCAGGAAGGGCTTGTAGAAGGTCAAAATAGTCTTTATGGCTTGCCCGGAGCAATCCTGACAGTCATGGGAAAGAAACCGTCCCCTGGAACGGTTTCTTTTTATCTGCTCACTTTCAACACTCTTCTGCGCTCAGGCGCAACAGCGATCGTTCCAGGTGTCACGGTAAATGATATTCCCCTCCGTGTACTTCCATGAGATGGCTTCATAACGCAATTCGAGCGTTTCAAGATGGGTGCTGCTCATCCCGTTAGGGGTCAGGAAGGGTGCCACTGTCGTGAACTTAACGTTTTCCATCACGATATTGAAATATTCGGCCTCGATACCAGACTCCAGAATACGGTACATCTTAATAATCCCCTTCTTCATCACTCGCCCTTCGCACACGGCTCGGTAAAGAAGTGGGGTAGTCTGATCAAATTCTTTGATTATCGTAATAGGGCGATGGACGCGCGTGCCGGTGAGCTTGCCCCAACTTGGGTCAACCGGAATGGTTACGCCATGTGAGAACGATTTCAGTTCTATGGAACCATGACGGGTGGGCATCATGCAGCTACCAACAATTGGCGAGCCGTTCTCGTCCTCAAGCCAGAGATGTGCGGGTGTAGACATGTCATTTCCTTATTAGCAAACGTGAAGCTTTTATGGTCCTCAATGCCATATCCAGTAAGCCAGCCCCAGTGTGACCAGGTAAAACAGGAGGATGAATCCCTGGCTAACCTCAGGGAAGTAAACGTCAAGGACATAGCCAAAAATGAACGCGAGGATGATGGGTATATAAGTCCAGAAGAAAAACTGGGCCTGAGATTTGAGCCAGCGTCTTAGAAAGCCCATTAGTGCCTGCCCATGAGCTTCAGGATAGTGTCAGCAGCATCATAAGGGCTTTGACTGTCAGTCCATTGCTGCGTTAGCACGCCCGCGCGCATAAAAGCAGGTTCCACCAGGAAATACATCATTTCCAGTTCTCGCAGGTACAACGCTTGATAGTAGGCAGGATGCATCACTTGCAAGCGATGAGCGCTGTCAGCGGCCTGTTGCACAATCCCATATATCCCCAGCCCGCCAATAGCCGCGCCCGTTAATCCTGAAACGACCTTTAACCCTGAAGGTGGAAGGGTTACATAAAGGCAAACAGTCGATGTGACACCTGCAGAGAATGAATATGAGGTTAGCGTGCTGGTGGATATATAAACGTTAGCGCGCATTAGAGCATGCTGTATCGCTGATAATTCTGCCGGGGAATAATTCTTAACCAGCTCCTCAACGTATGTGTTGATTAGGTCAAAGACGATGTTCCAGCGAGAAACGAGATGGAATATGCCCTTTCGGAAGCGAGCGTCCTCCAGGTTTTGTCGGGTGCATACATCGTAATATTCATCAGTAAAGCAGGAGGTGTAGTACAGCAGGCGTTGGGCACCGGCACCTATATTACTCAACTGGCTCTTTACTTCTTCACCTACCGCGCGTACCGCCTGGTCCAGCTTCATGGCCAGTATCTTTTGGCTCTGAAGCTGGCGGATGATCTCTTCAGAATGGTACATGCTTACTGACCTCGCACTTCAGTTCAATTGTGCAATCTTTTGCTTCATTCCCTAAGACCGGAATTGCCATTACTGAACTTGAAAACTGCATTCCTGTCCCCTCCATAGCGTGTTTTATCCAAGCCAGATTATTCTCGTCGCTTATATGGAAGTACAAAGTAGGTCATATTTATGAAAAACCGGAGATTTTTAGGATAATGACCTGATATTTTTTAACCTAAATACAATCTGTCATGAGTTCGAGTTGAAAATTGAATGACTCGTTCCAAAATCTGAAAGGAATGCAGGAAGAAGTTTCTTACTGATACTGACGCTCCGCTGGCAGGTTTTTTATTATCTATTACCGCCATATGGAAAATTCTGCTGCGACGATGTCGTAATGTAAGCGGAAGTGTTGTATAAATTTTTTTTCAAATTTAGTTTGTATTAAGCGGGTAAAAAATTAATTTATGAAAAAGGGTTAGTTAAAGTAAAGAATTGAATGAGAAATCAATAATATAGTTTTGTAATGAAAGGTGGCGATTATGGCAGAATGCCAGCCGCATCAGTTCAAAGCACCGGATATATTCTTGCTGTCGGACCTTTCTAAAATCCCAACACTAATTGACGAATTTCTTTCGCAGATTCATTGCATAACTGCTCTGACAAAAAAGGTCGCATTCATTGACAGGACTTCACTAAACTCCGCACCACCAAATCGCAGAAAAAAGCTGCTAGTGCGAACTCTTTCAGCGTTGAGTTTGCCGGGGTGGTGTATTGAACGGAAACAACATTACGGCTTATGTGATCGTTTAAGCCGTAAGAAGTCGGAAGTACTTTATACACAACGACAATTGTTGGGTGTAAAAAAGAATCTATCGTTCTAACTCTTGATATATTGCATAAATACCTTCTGCCTTGAATTCACCATTT
This sequence comes from Enterobacter sp. BNK-13, assembly GCF_048685015.1. NCBI lineage: Bacteria > Pseudomonadati > Pseudomonadota > Gammaproteobacteria > Enterobacterales > Enterobacteriaceae > Enterobacter > Enterobacter sp. BNK-13. Next base: position 1,077,064 of record NZ_JBLQTP010000001.1, read on the forward strand.
GCCCAAAGAATTGCATTTTTTTGCTCCGTTAGAATGTATTTTCTGGCTTTTTTAGAATAGTGAATAGTTAGCATTAAGCCCATGGATAACCATAATAAAATAAACATGCCCATTGGAGTAATGGAGTAAATAAAAATTTTGTCTTTAATGAATTTCTTAACCGATTTATCAATGAAATTCTTTCCTTCTTCAGTGTTTAGCAATTTACAAAGATCTTCTTTTTGTTCAATTGTTAATGACTTGTACTCCTCTGTATAAGCAGGGAATGGTTGCGCGCAATCATCCTTTGAAATTTTCCAGTCAGGAGCGGAAAAAATTGTAGCCGCAGTCGCGAGTTTATTTGATATGTAAAATGACTCGCCAGAGCTCTTCCAGTAAAGTATCGTACTATTTGGCGGAGTCTTAATGGCTTGGATGAGTGTTGGTCCAAAAAGATAAATGGAATACAAAAAAAGAAGCGAAAAAAGAATGGTAACGGTTTTTTCAACCCATGTGATAGCAGGCAGTCTCTTTAATGATATTCGTATAAAGAAGAAATTTAGCACAAAAGCAGGGATGCCGGATTTTTTCAGTATAACATCATGAGATCGCCGGTATTTGAATAATGCTCTTGCAACTATCGTCAGCAAAGTTATAACAGCTCCAAAGATCGACAACCATGCTGCAAGTGCCGCTGCTGGGGAGTTTAAAAATTCAGCATTAAATATATTAGAACTTATTGGATTTATAACACTCATTCATCCTCCTGTTGGTTTTTATCCTTCAGTATATTTGTACCATCAACGACACAATTTGCAAGACATAACAAAACAGTTAGTGGTTGTCATTATTCCGTTATGAATGTACCATTCGCAAAAATCATGCGCCTTCTCTCCAACATGATCCGCACCGGGATTTTGATCGAAGAGGACCGTGACAACTGGATATGTCCGGTGAACAACGGGTGATCTTGAAACCAAATGGGAGCGGTACAACCAGTGCATTAATATCGAATGTGGGCATGCCTTCGTGACGCATGAGGCTTTATTCCGATCAGTTTGCCGCCCGCATAAAAACAGCGCATCACCGACTCATCCCAAAGGTATGCAGGAACAATGTTCTTACTGAGTCTTACCCACCGCTGATGTAATAACATTCTCGTGACGAACTAGCTTAGATAGCGGCGGATTTCATATTTGGTTCAGTCCACTTCCACAGCTTGCTTTATCATTTCTGCCACTACACTCCTGCTAGATCCTGTTTCATCTGCGATCTCCATTACTTTGGCTTCAGCCATGGCTTTGCTGCGCATTGCTGAGAGCATGGGTTTAAAGGCGTGGTTGTTTCCCTGAAGGTTTAATGGTAACGAAGTGCTGGTAATCATCATTTCTTCCAGCACCCAGGGTTCTTCATCTGCGACCCAAGAAACCTTAGCATTCTTCTCCATCCAGAGATCCAGCCATTGCTCGCCAGGATGAGTAAATGTCGTTCTCTTGCCTGAACCAACCCGACGGAGCGGGAAATTGCTTTTCGTCGCAAGCAGAACTCCCAGTGTGCGCCTGAGTGTTGAACCTTCAGCGTTACCGTTATAGTGGGTTTTGATGCGCTGCCGAAGATTAGCCCGGCTATTAGGTTTGCTTTTTTTATCGGGTGAAATACCGACATAGAGCAACGTGTATCCCTCTTGAGTAATGCATCCCTCAATTGGAACACCAGGGGGGATTTCTTTAAACCACCAAAAATAGATACCTTTCACAGCAGGAACAGGTGTTGGATGACACATGACTTCTGCTCTGCTGAATGTTTTTTCAGGATAAAAATCAAACACGCATATTCTCCACGCTGATTCATCCTGATATTTTATTAGATGATCATGTGGGAATGCTTGATTTACTCAGGGGGAATGATGAGTTTAAGAGTAACGACACAGCAGGTAGACACCTGGAAGAAACGTATTCAGAGGGATGGGTTAAAAGGTTCGACCTATTTTTGTCAGCAGAGCGGTGCTGTGTGGGTATCTGCATCCGTTGACCACCAGGCAATATGTCAGCGCGTTTTAGGGCAAGATTCGGGAACAAGCTCTCTGTCGAGTTACCTGCGCTGGGATAATGTGAGTGCGGTAGATCTGGTTGAACTGCTATATGCGATTGAAACGGCGTAGAAAGGCTTTGCCTATGGCTGTTCGCCACAAGGACACGAGCTTCAGACAACAAAAAACCCATCAACCTTGAACCAAAACGGCGGGGTTGATGGGCTCCACAAATTGGGGACATCAAAGAAAAGCAGTGGCACTAGTTATGACTGCCCCCTGATAAAAAAGTTCTGCGCGTAACAAAAATATTTTGCACTACGCGCATTCTTAGGAGTTATCCGAGTCCGGGCCAGATGATGATAATCAGCGTACCCGCCAGCGTCAGCAGCACGTTAGCGATAGCATACGTGCCCGCATACCCCAGCGCCGGGATGTTGCTGCGCGCGGTATCGCTGATGATTTCCATAGCAGGCGCACAGGTACGCGCGCCCATCATCGCCCCGAAGAGCAGGGCGCGGTTCATGCGCAGCACGTAGGCACCGAACAGGAAGCAGATCACCACAGGTACCAGGCTGACGATAAGTCCGGAAACCAACATCTGCCAGCCGACGGCGCCGAGGCTGTGACCAATCCCGCTGCCCGCGCTTAAGCCCACGCCCGCCATAAAGACCATCAGACCGAACTCTTTCACCATGTTCAGCGCGCCCTGCGGAATGTAGCCGAAGGTCGGGTGGTTCGCTCGCAGGAAGCCCAGCATGATCCCGGCGAACAGCAGACCGGCGGCATTACCGATGCCGAAGCTGAAGTTGCTGAACTGGAAGGTGATCATCCCGATCATCAAGCCAACGATAAAGAAGGCGCAGAAGGCCAGCAGGTCGGTGACCTGGCTGTGAATGGAGATAAAGCCGATGCGGTCGGCCACGGTTTTCACGCGGCGGGCGTCGCCGCTGACCTGCAGCACGTCGCCTTTGTTGAGCACGACGTTGTCGTCGATAGGCATCTCAATCTGGCTGCGGATCACGCGGTTGAGGAAGCAGCCGTGGTCGGTCAGCTTCAGCTGCGCCAGGCGGCGGCCCACGGCGTTATGGTTTTTCACCACGATCTCTTCGGTGACGATGCGCATGTCGAGCAGGTCGCGGTCGAACACCTCTTTGCCGTTACGGAAGCTCGGATCGAGACGAGCGTGGGCGTCCGGGTAACCCACCAGCGCGATGTCATCGCCCATCTGCAGCACCGCGTCGCCGTCCGGGTTCGCCAGAATGCCGTTGCGGCGGATGCGTTCGATGTAGCAGCCCGTCTGGCGATAAATCCCCAGCTCACGCAGATTTTTGCCGTCAGCCCAGGCAACCAGCTCTGGCCCGACGCGATAGGCGCGGATCACCGGGAGATAGACTTTACGTTTGGAGTCGGTATCCAGACCGCGCTCGCGGGCGATTTGCTGGGCGCTGGTCTGCAGATCCTGGTGCTGCAGTTTTGGCAGGTAGCGTGCGCCGACAATCAGGCTCACCAGACCAATCAGATAGGTCAGGGCATAGCCGAGGCTCAGGTGGTCGAGTGCGGTAGAAAGCTGCGCGCCGGCCATGCCGGAATGGCGCAGGGTATCACCGGCACCCACGAGCACGGGGGTGGACGTCATGGAGCCCGCCAGCATACCGGCCGTTAACCCGATATCCCAGCCAAACAGTTTACCCAGCCCTAAGGCGATCAGCAGCGCGCTGCCGACCATTACCAGCGCCAGCATCAGATAATTTTTGCCGTCGCGGAAGAAAATTGAAAAAAAGTTCGGTCCTGCTTCCACGCCAACACAAAAAATAAACAGCATAAAACCTAAGTTCAGCGCGTCCGTGTTAATGCTGAAGTGCTGCTGGCCTAATAATAAGGAGACGACTAAAACGCCAATGGAATTACCAAGTTGAACTGAACCCAGGCGCAATTTACCCAGGCAAAGGCCCAGCGCCAGTACCACAAATAATAACAGGATGTAATTCCCATTTAACAAGTCTGCGACGTTTATATTCACGGAGGCTAACTTCTTGTTTACCAGTAAGTTGTTGAATGAAAGGACTTTTTGGGCTACTGTTTTCTGGGTCAGGGAAAGGCGTTAACGCTCCCTGTTTCCTGCTTTATTCCCTAAAACATTAGCTGGCGTGTAGTTTAATCGTATTAGCTACTGACAGCTACTGATTATCGCATCACCCTGTGCGTACTTTGGCAAGGATTGCCGCATTGCTTTATCTGACTGGGCGTCTACCCGACGAAAGTGTATTTGATAGAGATAAGTCAGGAGGATAGTTTGAACATTAAACGAAACTGGGCGGGGGTGATCAGCTGCTTTTTGCTGTTCACGGTCGTATGCATGTCGCTTGCTTTTAACGTGAAAGGGGCATTCAGGGCATCGGGTCATCCGGAGCTGGGGCTGCTCTTTTTTACGCTGCCGGGGGCTGCTGCCAGTTTTCTCTCCCGAAAAGGGGAGGTGGTGAAGCCGCTGTTGGGTGCCATGCTGGCCGCGCCGCTCTGTTTGCTGCTGATGCGCTTGCTCTATATCTCAACGCGGAGTTTCTGGCAGGAGCTGGCATGGTTGATGAGCGCCGTATTCTGGTGCGCCCTTGGCGCGCTCTGCTACTTATTTGTGCGCAGTCTGCTTCAGAACCGGCGGCACCACAAATAAAAACGCCCTCTCGGTGAGGGCGTCTTCACATTACTGGGCGGCAAACAGGCCCAGATGCTCTTTGGCGTAGGCTTCAAAGTCGGTGCAGCCGCCGATATGTTTCTGATCGAGGAAGATCTGCGGTACGGTTTCAACCGGCTTGCCGACGGTTTTTTCGAGATCCGCCTTCGTGATGCCTTCCGCGTGGATATCCACGTAGCGGAAGTTGAAGTCATCGCGCTCTTCGGTCAGTTTCTCAGCCAGCTCTTTCGCGCGTACACAGTATGGGCACCCTGGACGACCAAAAATTACTGCAAACATTTCTCTCTCCTCAAAAAACAAGCCTGACGGCGAATAAGACATATAGTGCCCGATAACCTGCCGCCATTAAAGAAGGTTTCGCCTGTCGCTTTGATACAGTCAGGCTATGTTTCGCCAATTACATCGTGCAAATCATTGCCTATACTGGCTGCAATACGTATTAAGCAAGACAAAGAGAGACAAGATGACACCCACGATTGACCTGCTCCGTTCCCACCGTTCCATTCGCCACTTCACCGATGAGCCGATTACCGAGGCGCAGCGTGCCGCGATTATTGACAGCGCCAGGGCGACTTCGAGCTCCAGTTTTCTGCAGTGCAGCTCCATTATCCGCATTACCGACCCGGCCATGCGCGAGCAGTTGGTGACGCTGACCGGCGGGCAGAAGCATGTGGCCCAGGCGGCGGAGTTCTGGGTGTTCTGCGCCGACTTCAACCGTCATCTGCAGATCTGCCCTGAGGCCGAGCTCGGCTTGGCCGAACAGCTGCTGCTGGGGGTGGTGGATACCGCGCTGATGGCGCAAAACGCCTTCACGGCGGCGGAATCGCTGGGGTTAGGCGGCGTTTACATCGGCGGTCTGCGTAATAACATTGAAAGCGTGACCGAGCTGCTGAAGCTGCCAAAACATGTGCTGCCGCTGTTTGGCCTGTGCCTCGGCTGGCCGGCGGATAACCCGGATCTGAAGCCGCGCATTCCTGCGGCGATGCTGGTGCATGAAAACCACTATCAGCCGGTCGATCAGGATGTCCTGAATCAATACGATGAAGAGCTGGCAAACTACTACCTGACGCGCGGCAGCAATAACCGTCGCGATACCTGGACTGACCATATTCGTCGCACCATCATTAAAGAAAATCGCCCGTTTATTCTTGATTATCTGCACAAACAGGGCTGGGCGACGCGATAGTCCATTTATCCTGCGCCTGCCTGCGTATATGATACGCAGGCTTTTTCCATGTCTTCAGAGAGGTGCAGGGTGAAAATTGCCATATTGTCCCGGGATGGAACGCTCTATTCATGTAAGCGCCTGAGAGAAGCGGCGGCGAAACGCGGGCATCAGGTTGAGATCCTCGACCCGATGTCCTGCTATATGAACATCGACCCGGCCGCCTCGTCGATTCACTACAAAGGTCGCAAGCTGCCGCATTTTGATGCGGTCATCCCCCGCATCGGCTCCCAGATTACCTACTACGGCACCGCCGCGCTGCGCCAGTTCGAGATGCTGGGCAGCTATCCGCTCAACGAATCCGTCGCCATTTCCCGCGCCCGCGACAAGCTGCGCTCGCTGCAGCTCCTTGCCCGTCAGGGGATCGATCTCCCCGTCACGGGGATTGCCCATTCACCGGACGACACCAGCGATCTGATCGACATGGTGGGCGGCGCCCCTTTGGTGATCAAGCTGGTGGAAGGCACCCAGGGCATTGGCGTGGTGCTGGCGGAGACGCGTCAGGCAGCGGAGAGCGTGATTGACGCCTTCCGCGGGCTGAATGCCCACATTCTGGTGCAGGAGTATATCGAAGAGGCCAAAGGGCGCGACATCCGCTGCTTCGTCGTGGGAAACGAGGTGGTGGCAGCCATTGAGCGTCAGGCCAAAGAGGGGGATTTCCGTTCTAACCTTCACCGCGGCGGCGTCGCGCGTGTAGCCGATATCAGCGACCGGGAGCGGGAAATTGCGGTGAAAGCCGCGCAAACCCTGGGGCTGGACGTGGCGGGTGTAGACCTGCTGCGCGCAACGCGCGGGCCGCTGGTCATGGAGGTGAACGCCTCGCCGGGGCTGGAAGGCGTGGAAAAAACCACAGGGGTCGATATTGCGGGTAAAATGATCTTATGGATCGAGCGTCATGCGACGCCGGGCTACTGTCTGAAAACGGGTGGTTAAATGGATTACCGCGCGCTTTTTGAGTACCCTATGCGAAGTTTTTATTAAAGAGGCTGCATCGCGATGGATTTACAGGTCGTACCTACACTGGATACGTTACGTCAATGGCTTGATGATGCCGGAATTACATTCTTCGAATGCGATTCCTGCCAGGCGCTGCATCTGCCTCATATGCAGAATTTCGACGGCATTTTCGATGCCAAAATCGATCTGATTAACGACGTGATCCTTTTCTCCGCGCTGGCCGAAGTGAAGCCGTCCGCGCTGCTGGCGCTGGCCTCCGACCTGTCGGCCATCAATGCCAGTTCTTTGACGGTGAAGGCATTTCTCGACATACAGGATGATAATCTGCCAAAACTGGTCGTTTGCCAGTCTTTATTCTCCGGGGCAGGGCTGTCGTTCAAGCAGTTCGCCTGGTTTATGCGCCTGAGCGAAGAGCAAATTTCGATGGTCATGATGGAAGCCAATGCACATCATCTGCTGTATAGCGCGGAAGATGATGCAGAGAATAATGATGCATCTCCCAATTTTCTTCACTAAGCCTGTCTGACTTTTGCGCAGTCGCTGCCACGGCGGCTGCAGAAGGCCATTTTTTCTGCTGCTTTTAACCTTCCTTTAAAGAATTATTCACCTCCCTGAAGGCCGTTTCGGCTTATCACGTAGACTTAACCTGCATAAAAAATTGATAAAAGGCGTTTTTTCGTCTGGGCTATAGCCGGAGACACGGGCTACAGTTATTCTTGCGATGCTTCAAAAAGCGAGCGGAAGCTGCCGGGTAAAGAGGTTTCTTTTTATTTTGAGCAGAGCGACAAACTATGCATGATTTTTGCATATATCCAGATTGCACAGTTTTAGTTCGTTTGTTAACGAGCTTTCAGAAGGAATAACACTATGATCGCCTTGAATAAAAAATGGTTATCGGGTCTGGTTGCGGGTGCTCTGATGGCCGTCTCTGCCGGCACGCTCGCTGCGGAACAAAAAACGCTGCACGTTTATAACTGGTCTGACTATATTGCGCCGGACACGGTGGCAAATTTTGAAAAAGAGACCGGCATTAAAGTGGTCTACGACGTGTTCGATTCCAACGAAGTGCTGGAAGGAAAACTGATGGCGGGCAGCACCGGGTTTGACCTCGTGGTGCCTTCCGCAAGCTTCCTCGAGCGCCAGCTGACGGCAGGCGTTTTCCAGCCGCTGGATAAGAGCAAGTTACCGAACTGGAAAAATCTCGATCCGGAAGTGCTGAAGCTGGTGGCCAAGCACGACCCGGACAACAAATACGCGATGCCGTATCTCTGGGCGACCACCGGTATCGGTTTTAACGTTGATAAAGTGAAGGCGGCGCTGGGCCCGGACGTGAAGCTGGACAGCTGGGACGTGGTGCTGAAGCCGGAAAACCTTGAGAAGCTGAAAAGCTGCGGCGTCTCCTTCCTCGATGCGCCGGAAGAGATTTTCGCGACCGTGCTGAACTACCTGGGCAAAGACCCGAACAGCAATAAGGCGGATGATTACACCGGCCCGGCGACCGATCTGCTGCTGAAGCTGCGTCCAAACATTCGTTACTTCCACTCTTCCCAGTACATTAACGACCTGGCGAACGGCGACATCTGCGTCGCGATTGGCTGGGCAGGGGACGTATGGCAGGCGGCTAACCGCGCGAAAGAGGCGAAAAACGGCGTGAACGTCTCTTACTTCATTCCGAAGGAGGGGGCGCTGGCCTTCTTTGACGTCTTCGCGATGCCGGCTGACGCGAAAAACAAAGACGAAGCGTATCAGTTCCTTAACTACCTGATGCGTCCTGAGGTTATCGCCCACATCAGCGACCACGTTTACTATGCGAACGGTAACAAGGCCTCCGTGCCGCTGGTGAGCGAAGAGATCCGTAATAACCCGGCTATCTATCCGCCAGCGGATGTGTTCGCCAAGCTCTTCACCCTGAAAGTTCAGGATCCAAAAATTGACCGCGTGCGTACCCGCGCGTGGACCAAGGTGAAAAGCGGTAAATAACGGCGTTTGGTATTGCTGCCCGGTGGCGCTATCGCTTACCGGGCCTCTACAACCCGTAGGCCGGGCAAGCGTTAGCGCCGCCCGGCGATGCGCACCCTGACGGTGCGTTTGCACCAGTTTTGATCTCTACCGGAGAACACCCCGTGAATGACGCGATCCCCCGCCCGCAGGCGAAAGTCCGTAAAGCGCTGACCCCGCTGCTTGAAATTCGTAACCTCACCAAATCTTTTGATGGCCAGCATGCCGTGGATGACGTCAGCCTGACGATCTATAAAGGCGAAATTTTTGCCCTTCTGGGGGCCTCTGGCTGCGGTAAATCGACCCTGCTGCGTATGCTGGCCGGTTTTGAACAGCCCACCGCCGGGCAGATCGTGCTCGACGGCGTGGATCTCTCCAGCGTGCCGCCGTATCAGCGCCCGATCAACATGATGTTCCAGTCCTACGCGCTGTTTCCGCACATGACGGTGGAGCAGAACATCGCCTTCGGCCTGAAGCAGGACAAGCTGCCGAAAGCCGAAATTACCGCGCGCGTGGCCGAGATGCTGAGCCTCGTGCACATGCAGGAGTTCGCGAAGCGTAAGCCGCACCAGCTCTCCGGCGGCCAGCGCCAGCGCGTGGCCCTGGCCCGCAGCCTGGCAAAACGCCCGAAACTGCTGCTGCTCGACGAACCGATGGGCGCGCTGGATAAAAAGCTGCGCGACCGTATGCAGCTCGAAGTGGTCGATATCCTCGAGCGCGTGGGGGTGACCTGCGTGATGGTGACCCACGACCAGGAAGAGGCCATGACCATGGCCGGACGTATCGCCATCATGAACCGCGGCAAGTTCGTGCAGATTGGCGAACCGGAAGAGATTTATGAGCATCCGACCACCCGCTACAGCGCGGAGTTCATCGGCTCGGTTAACGTTTTCGAAGGGCTGCTGAAAGATCGTCAGGAAGACGGTCTGGTCATCGAATCGCCGGGGCTGCAGCATCCGCTTAAGGTTGATCCGGATAGCTCGGTAGTGGATAACGTGCCGGTCTACGTCGCGCTACGTCCGGAGAAGATCATGCTCTGTGAAGACCCGCCTGCTGATGGCTATAACTTTGCCGTCGGGGAAGTGGTGCACATTGCCTATCTGGGCGATCTCTCTATCTATCACGTGCGCCTGAAAAGCGGGCAGATGCTCAGCGCGCAGTTACAGAACGAACATCGCTATCGCAAGGGACAGCCGACCTGGGGCGACGAAGTGCGCCTGTGTTGGGATGCAGACAGTTGCGTTGTGCTGACGGTATAAGGAGCGGCCAATGAGTACACTTGAACCTCCAGCCCGCGTCGAAAAGCCGGGCGGCTTTGCCCACTGGCTGACGCGCATGCAGATGAAGCACGGCCGCAAGCTGGTGATCGCCATGCCGTACGTGTGGCTGATCCTGCTGTTCCTGCTGCCGTTCCTGATTGTTTTCAAGATAAGCCTGGCGGAAATGGCGCGGGCGATCCCGCCTTACACCAACCTGCTGGACTGGGCCGACGGGCAGCTGACGCTGACCTTAAACCTGGGTAACTTCCTGCAGCTCACCGACGATCCGCTCTATTTCGAAGCCTATCTGCAGTCGCTGCAGGTGGCGGCGATCTCGACGCTCTGCTGTCTGGTGATGGGCTACCCGCTGGCGTGGGCGGTGGCGCACAGCAAGCCGTCGACGCGAAATATCCTGCTGCTGCTGGTGATTTTACCGTCGTGGACCTCGTTCCTGATCCGCGTTTACGCGTGGATGGGGATCCTGAAAAACAACGGCGTGCTAAATAACTTCCTGATGTGGCTCGGGGTTATCGATCAGCCGCTGACGATCCTGCACACCAATCTCGCGGTCTATATCGGCATTGTATACGCCTATCTGCCGTTTATGGTGCTGCCGATCTACACGGCGCTGACGCGTATCGACTACTCGCTGGTGGAAGCGTCGCTCGATCTCGGTGCCCGTCCGTTAAAAACTTTCTTCAGCGTCATTGTCCCGCTGACCAAAGGCGGCATTATCGCCGGGTCGATGCTGGTCTTTATCCCGGCGGTGGGGGAGTTTGTGATCCCGGAACTGCTCGGCGGGCCTGACAGCATCATGATTGGCCGCGTGCTGTGGCAGGAGTTCTTCAATAACCGCGACTGGCCGGTGGCCTCGGCGGTGGCGATCGTGATGCTACTGCTGCTGATCGTGCCGATCATGTGGTTCCACAAGCATCAGCAGAAACAGATGGGAGATCACGGATGAACAACTTACCGGTAGTGCGCTCCCCGTGGCGAATTGCGATCCTGGTCATCGGCTTTACCTTCCTGTATGCGCCGATGCTGATGCTGGTGATCTACTCGTTTAACAGCTCCAAGCTGGTGACGGTCTGGGCAGGCTGGTCGACGCGCTGGTACAGCGAGCTGTTCCACGATGATGCGATGATGAGCGCGGTGGGGCTGAGCCTGACCATTGCGGCGCTGGCGGCGACCATGGCGTCCGTGCTGGGCACGATCGCCGCGCTGGTGATGGTGCGCTTCGGGCGTTTTCGCGGTTCAAACGGCTTCGCCTTTATGATCACCGCTCCGCTGGTGATGCCGGACGTGATCACCGGTCTCGCGCTGTTGCTGCTGTTCGTGGCCCTGGCGCACGCCATCGGCTGGCCGGCGGACCGCGGGATGCTCACCATCTGGCTGGCGCACGTCACCTTCTGTACCGCCTATGTCGCGGTGGTGATCGCCTCGCGCCTGCGCGAGCTGGATCGCTCCATTGAAGAGGCGGCGATGGATCTCGGCGCGACGCCGCTGAAGGTCTTTTTCATCATCACGCTGCCGATGATTATGCCGGCGGTGATCTCCGGCTGGCTGCTGGCGTTTACCCTGTCGCTCGACGATCTGGTTATCGCCAGCTTTGTCTCCGGCCCGGGGGCGACGACGCTGCCGATGCTGGTCTTCTCCAGCGTGCGCATGGGGGTCAACCCGGAGATCAACGCCCTGGCCTCTATCATCCTCGGTGTGGTCGGAATTGTCGGATTTATCGCCTGGTATTTGATGGCGCGCGCGGAAAAACAGCGCGTGCGCGATATCCAGCGTGCAAGACGCGGCTGAAGGATTTAAAATTTCCAGTGATGTGCCGCGCATGACGCGGCACTGTTTTTCAGGGAAGTAAAACATTGGGATTATTAAAAAAATCACGTATTACGCACGCACGTCCTAACGTACCTGCACTGGTTCAGGTGGCGGCGCTCGCCATTATTATGATCCGCTGCCTGGACGTGCTGATGATTCTGAATACCCTGGGTGTGCGCGGCATCGGTGAATTCATTCACCGCAGCGTGCAGACGTGGAATCTGACGCTGGTCTTTTTGAGCAGTCTGGTGCTGGTGTTTATCGAGATCTACTGCGCGTTTTCGCTGGTTAAAGGGCGCAACTGGGCGCGCTGGGTCTATATGCTGACGCAGATTACCGCGGCGAGCTATCTGTGGGCCGCTTCGCTGGGGTATGGCTACCCGGAGCTGTTCAGTATTGCCGGTGAGTCCAAACGCGAGATCCTGCGCGCGCTGTTTATGCAAAAACTGCCGGACATGCTGGTGCTCTTTCTTCTCTTCGTTCCGGCCTCCAGTCGGCGGTTCTTCCGCCTGCAATAATGTGTATAATCGCAGCCCTCGTGATTTTTAAGGTTTTCATATGCAGTGCGCACTCTATGACGCCGGACGCTGCCGCTCCTGTCAGTGGATAGAACAACCGGTCTCTCAACAACTCACCGCCAAAATGGCCGACCTGCAACAGCTGCTGGCAGAACACGCGGTGGGCGAGTGGTGCGCACCCGTCAGCGGCCCTGAGCAGGGTTTTCGCAATAAAGCCAAAATGGTGGTCAGCGGCAGCGTGGAAAAACCGCTGCTGGGGATGCTGCACCGCGACGGCACGCCGGAAGACTTAACCGACTGCCCGCTCTATCCCGCTTCCTTTGCGCCGGTCTTTGCCGCACTCAAGCCGTTTATTGCCCGGGCAGGGTTAACGCCCTATAACGTGGCCCGCAAGCGCGGCGAGCTGAAATACCTTCTGCTGACGGAAAGCCAGAAAGACGGCGGCATGATGCTGCGCTTCGTGCTGCGCTCTGAAACTAAGCTGTCGCAGTTGCGCGCGGCGCTGCCGTGGCTGCAGGAACAGCTTCCGCAGTTGAAGGTCATTACGGCGAACATTCAGCCGGTGCATATGGCGATCATGGAAGGGGAGAAAGAGATTTTCTTCACCGACCAGCACGCGCTGGCTGAGAGCTTCAACGGCGTGCCGCTGTGGATCCGCCCGCAAAGCTTCTTCCAGACCAACCCGACCGTGGCAAGCAGCCTGTACGCCACCGCCCGCGACTGGGTGCGTGCGTTGAACGTTCACCACATGTGGGATCTGTTCTGCGGCGTGGGCGGGTTTGGTCTGCACTGCGCCACGCCGGAGATGCAGCTCACCGGCATTGAGATCTCTGCCGAAGCGATTGCCTGCGCGAAGCAGTCCGCCGCCGAACTGGGGTTAACGAATCTGCACTTCCAGGCGCTCGACTCCACGCAGTTCGCAACCGGCCAGGGCAACGTACCTGAGCTGGTGCTGGTCAACCCGCCGCGCCGCGGCATCGGCAATGCGCTGTGCGACTACCTGAGCCAGATGGCGCCGGAATACATCATCTATTCCAGCTGCAACGCGCAGACCATGGCGAAAGACATTGCGCAACTACCGGGCTATCGCGTTGAACGCGTTCAGCTTTTCGATATGTTCCCGCATACCGCGCATTATGAAGTGTTGACGTTGCTGGTGAAAACGCACTAATCCTCAACATCGCCCGGTGGCGCTGCGCTTACCGGGCCTACGATCCGGAGTAGGCCGGGTAAGGCGTAGCCGCCACCCGGCTTTGTTTGCTCAACCCAGGAATGCGACTCCCGCCTCTGTTTTAAGCCAGCGTGGCGCTTTCAACTGGTCGGCAAAATAGCCTGTCAGCTCAAAGAGCAGATCACCCATCACGCGGGCTGACTCCGGCGCAAGTACCCCCCTATTAAGAGTTGCGTAATCTCCTCACAATAACGGCACAGTTGATCAGGCTCCGCGTTGAATGCAGGTTCTCTTTCTGGGAAAACGTCCACCGTTAATCGTTCATACAAATGCTCCGGCACAGGTTCCAGCAGCATCGGGCGGAGCAAGGCAAGACAGGTGGCGAGGCGGCCACAGAGCGCGATTTTTCTGGCAGGATCGGTTTCTTCAACCAGCGCTTCGCAGTAGCGCTGGCAGTTGTCGGCCAGATCGGTGAAATCGGTATTGTGATTAACAGGAAGTGTGAGAAGTGTGTCTGAAAAAGACGAGACGATCGACATATAAACATCCTCAGTATGTTGGTTTGTTACCTTCCAAATCTTCAACAAAATGTGAACTCTTCATCCCGGCGAAATCAGGTAAGCTTACGTCATAAGAAATGAATGAAGGCTTACCCATGAAGCAGATCCTGCTGGTGGAAGACGACCACGATATCGCGGCGCTTCTGCGACTCAATTTAGAAGACGAAGGCTACGCCATCACCCACGAGCCCGACGGGGGCAACGCCCTGCAGCGTCTTGAAGCACAGACGTGGGATGCGGTGATCCTCGACCTGATGCTGCCCAACGTGGACGGTCTGGAGATTTGCCGCCGCATCCGTCAGATGACGCGCTACCTGCCGGTGATCATCATCAGCGCCCGCAGCAGCGAAACCGACCGCATCACCGGGCTGGAAACCGGCGCCGACGACTATCTGGCAAAACCGTTCTCCGTGCAGGAGCTGATTGCGCGTATCAAAGCACTGTTTCGTCGCCAGCAGGCGATGGGGCAGGCGCAAACCGACGGACACATTCAGGCGCACGGACTGACCATCGATCCGCTGGCGCGCAGCGTGCTGCTTCACGGCCAGGTGGTGGACCTCACCCCGCGCGAGTTCGAACTGCTCTACTTCTTTGCCCGTCATCCCGGCGAGGTGTTCTCCCGTCTGGCGCTGCTGGAGCAGGTCTGGGGCTACCAGCATGAAGGCTACGAGCACACCGTCAACACCCATATCAACCGCCTGCGCATCAAGATAGAGAAGGACGCCGCCGAGCCGGAGATCATTCGCACCGTCTGGGGCAAGGGCTACAAATTTGCGGAGCCGCAGCATGATGCGTCGCTTTAGCCTGAGCCAGCGCCTGACGCTGCTCTTCATCCTGCTGATGATGCTCTGTGCCGCCGTCGCCTGCGCGGTACAGCTCTACAGCAGCATGCAGTACGGTAACGCAATGGTGCAGCGTTTGTCGGGTGGGCTGGCGCAGCAGATCGTCCAGCGCGAACCGATTCTGGACGCGCAGGGCCGGGTCGACCGCAGCGCGCTGAAACCGCTGTTTGGCCGGCTGATGACCTTTAATCCGAGCGTTGAGCTGTACGTTATCTCTCCTGACGGCGATATCCTCGCCGATGCCGCACCGCCGGGTCATGTTCAGCGGCAAAAAATCGATCTGGCGCCGGTGCAGAGCTTCCTGAGCGGCACCGCCATGCCGGTACTGGGCGACGATCCGCGCAGTCAAAATCAAAAAGTCTTCAGTGCCACGCCGCTGCGGCAGGACGGCGAGCTGAAAGGCTATCTGTACATTATCTTGCAGGGCGAGGAGTCAAACGCCCTGGCGGAAATGGCCTGGCACAAGGCGCTGTGGAGTACCGTCCTGTGGTCAATGCTGTGGGTCGCGCTGTTTGGGCTGCTGGCAGGGCTGCTGGTCTGGTACTGGGTCACGCGCCCGGTCAAACAGCTGACGGTGGAGGTCGCCGGGCTGGAGCAGGACAGCATGAGCGCAATCAGGCTGCTGGCGGCACAGACGCCGGACGCGGCGGCAAAAGATGAAGTGGCGATCCTGCGCAACAGCTTTATCGAGCTGGCGCGCAAAATCACCCAACAGTGGGATCGGCTGGCCGACAGCGATCGCCAGCGTCGGGAGTTTATCGCCAATATTTCGCACGATCTCCGCACGCCGCTGACCTCACTGCTGGGCTATCTCGAAACCCTGTCGCTCAAATCCGCCACCCTGACGCCGCAGGAGCACCAGCAGTATCTCGCCACCGCGCTGCGTCAGGGGCAAAAAGTCCGGCATCTTTCGCAGCAGCTGTTTGAGCTGGCACGCCTTGAACACGGTGGTATTAAACCCCAGCGCGAGCGGTTCGCAATGGCGGAGCTGATTTCCGACGTGGCGCAGAAGTTTGAGCTCACGGCCCGCACGCGAGAGGTCAATCTGCATATTGACGTGCCGGGGCCGCTGCCGATGGTAAACGCCGATGTGTCGATGATTGAACGCGTGGTGACCAACCTGCTGGATAACGCGATGCGCCATACGCCTGGCGGCGGAGAAATTCGTCTGGCGGTGTGGCAGGAAAATGAACAGCTGCAGGTCGAAGTGTCCGACAGCGGAACGGGTGTGGATGCCTCGCTGCGCGACGATCTTTTCCAGCGGCCGTCGGCGCTCAATACCCAGGCCTCGCGGGAGAATCGCGGCGGGTTGGGGCTATTAATCGTGAAACGGATGCTGGAGCTGCACGGGGGCGGGATCAGGCTAATGGAGTCGGTGAGCGGGGCACGGTTCAGGTTCTTTGTGCCGTTATGAGAGAGTGCCGGGCGGCGCTGCGCTTGCCCGGCCTACAAATCCCCCCGTAGGCCGGGTAAGGCGAAGCCGTCACCCGGCAAAAGACATTACTGCGGGAACCACTGCTCGCTGATTTTCTGGTACGTACCGTCCGCTTTAATCGCTTTCAGCGCGCCGTTCAGTTTTTCCAGAAGCGCTTTGTTATCCGGACGTACCGCGATGCCGAGGCCCGTGCCGAAGTACTGTGGATCGGTCACTTTCTCGGTAGCCGTGCCCAGTTGCGGGTTGGTTTTGAGCCACTCGTTCACCACGGCGGTGTCGCCGAAGACGCCGTCGATACGGCCATTTTTCAGGTCGATAATCGCGTTCTGGTAGCTGTCATAGGCCACGGTTTTCACTTCAGGATGTTTGTCCTGCAGGTATTTCTGGTGCGTGGTGCCGTTTTCCATCCCGATGCGTTTGCCTTTCAGCTGATCGAAAGAGGTATACGCGCCTTTCTTCGCAATCACCACCGCCGAGTTGGCGTAGTACGGGTCGGTGAACGCCACCTGCTTGCTGCGCTCAGGCGTGATGTCCATCCCGGAGATCACCGCGTCGTATTTTTTGAACTTCAGCGACGGGATCAGGCTGTCAAAAGCATGGTTAGTAAAGGTGCAGTCGGCCTGCATCTGTTTGCACAGCGCTTTCGCCAGATCGATATCGAAACCGACGATCTGGTTGCTGGCATCCAGCGACTCAAACGGCGGATAGGTGGCGGACACGCCGAAACTGATTTTATCCGCAGCGGATGCGCCAGCGGCGAAGGTGGCGAGTAATGCGGCCAGAACTAACTTTTTCATTGTAATGCTCCCGTCTGTCTTATTGATGCGCCGTGTCTGCGGCCTGGATGTACAATGCCAGTTAATGAATTTATATGCAATAAAAATGATTAAGTATTATTTTTATCGCAAAAAAAAGCGGATAACCCATCAGGTTACCCGCTTTATGAATACCGTTTTATGCATTCGCGTGGTTAATTTCTGCGCTCAAACGCCAGCGCTTTACGCTCAATCAGGCGCATCATCAGCGTCAGCAGACCGTTCACCACCAGATACACCACGCCCGCTGCGCCGAACACCATCACGTCATAGGTGCGTCCATACAGCAGCTGTCCGTGACCCATCACTTCCATCAGGGTGATGGTGTAGGCCAGCGAGGTACTTTTGAACACCAGCACCACTTCGTTGGAATAGGAGGAGAGGGCGCGCTTAAAGGCGTACGGCAGCAGGATTGCCAGCGTGTCTTTCTTGCTCATGCCCAGCGCCCCGCAGGACTGCCACTGGCCTTCCGGGATGGCGCGGATCGCCCCATAGAACAGTTGGGTGGTATAGGCCGCGCTGTTCAGCGAAAGGGCAATCAGGGCACACAGCCACGGCTCAGAGAGCAGATGCCAGATAACCGGATACGCCTGCAGCGACGGGAACTGGCCCGGGCCGTAGTAAATCAGGAAGATCTGCACCAGCAGCGGCGTACCGGTAAACAGGGTGATGTACCCGCGCACAATCCACACCAGAACCGGCGTTTTCAGCGTCAGGATGATGGTGAAGATGAGCGCCAGGATCAGCGCCACGATAATGGACGCCACGGTCAGCGTCAGGCTGGTGTGCAGCCCTTTCATCAACTCGGGAAAGTATTCAAGCATCAGCCTGGTCTCCGTTCAAAGCGCGTCGCTCGCAGGTCAATACGCTTGAGGATGTACTGACTGAGCAACGTGATCACCAGGTAGATCGCCGCCGCCACAATGTACCAGGTAAACGGCTCCTGGGTACGGGTGGCGATGCTTTTGGTTTGCAGCATCAGATCGTTAACGCTTATCAGGCTCACCAGCGCGGTATCTTTCAGCAGCACCAGCCACTGGTTGCCGAGCCCCGGCAGGGCATGGCGCCACATCTGCGGCATTACCAGACGGAAAAAGATGGCGGATTTCGACAGGCCTAATGCCTGACCCGACTCCCACTGACCCTGCGGCACGGCTTTCAGCGCACCGCGCAGGGTTTGCGACGCGTACGCGGAGTAGAGCAGGGAGAGGGCAATCACGCCGCACAGGAACGGGCTGACGTCGAAGTTTTCGATCTGCATCTGCACCGGGATCTGCGCAAAGCCGAGATTGATCGTGAAGCCGTCAGACAGCGTCAGCAGCAACTGTGAGGAGCCGAAATAGATAAACAGGACCACCAGGATTTCCGGTAGCCCACGCAGCACGGTGACCAGCGCGGAGCCTGTCCAGGCGACGGGGAACCATTTCGCGGATTCCCACACCGCAAAGAACATCGCCAGCACGAGGCCGATAATCAGTGCGCAAACGGCAAGGCCGACGGTCATCCCGGCGGCGCTTGCTAAAGGAAAAATTTCATTCATCAGGAATTACTTCTGGAACCATTTTTTGTAGATGGTTTCGTAGGTGCCGTCTTTCTTCACTTTTTCCAGCGCAGCGTTGAATTTCTGCTGCAGCTCAGTGTTGCCCTGACGAACGGCAATCCCCAGACCGGTACCGAAGTAATCCTTATCGGTCACTTTGTCGCCCACTGGCGCCAGCTTGTCGTTGGCTTTGAGCCACTCGGTCACCACCGCGGTATCACCAAATACGCCGTCGATACGGCCATTTTGCAGATCCAGCTTCGCGTTCTGGTAGCTGTCATACGGAACGGTGGTGATTTCCGGATGCTTATCCATGATGAATTTCTGGTGCGTGGTGCCGTTCTGCACGCCCACTTTTTTGCCTTTCAGCTGATCGACAGAGGTGAATTTACCTTTCTGACCAATGAACAGGGCGGAGTTGTCGTAGTAAGGGGTGGTGAACAGCACCTGCTTTTCACGCTCGGGGGTGATGTCCATACCGGCCATCACGGCGTCGATACGGCGGAACTTCAGGCTTGGGATCAGGCTGTCGAACGCCTGGTTGCTGAAGGTACAGGTTGCATCGATCTCTTTACACAGGGCGTTAGCCAGGTCCACGTCGAAGCCCACAATTTTGTTGTTCGCATCAATGGACTCAAACGGAGGGTAAGAGGCTTCCGTCGCGAAACGAATGGTCTGGGCTGCGGTAGCAGAAAGGGTAACGCCAGCAAGCAGCACGGCAAGTAATACTTTTTTCATTATATTTCCCCTGACACAATCAATGAGATAAATAGTTTTTGAAGGCATCGGTTTGCGGGTTAGCGAAGCAGCTCGCATCACCTTGCTCAACGATATACCCATTTTCCATGTAGACCACACGGCTGGCGGTTTTGCGCGCCACTTCCACTTCGTGGGTGACGATAACCTGCGTAATATTGGTTTCCGCCAGCTCGCGAATGATGCTCACGATCTGGGCGGTGATTTCCGGATCCAGCGCCGCCGTCGGTTCATCAAACAGCAGCACCGCGGGTTCCATCATCAGCGCACGGGCAATGGCCACGCGCTGCTGCTGACCACCGGACAGGTGCAGCGGGTAGCGGTCGCTGTAGGGCTTAAGGCGCAGACGCTCCAGCAGCTTTTCGGCACGCGCAATCGCCTGATCCTTGCTTAACCCCAGCACGCGGCACGGGGCTTCAATCAGGTTCTGCAGCACGGTCAGGTGCGGCCAGAGATTGTATTGCTGGAAGACCATGCCGACGTTTTGACGCAGTTCGCGAATCGCCTTATCAGACGGCGTCTTAGCGAAATCAAAATGGTTACCGGCAATCGCGAGCGTACCTGAACGGGGCATCTCAAGCAGATTAAGAACACGCAGAAGGGAGCTTTTACCTGCACCGCTTGGGCCAAGCAAAACCAGCGTTTCGCCTTCCGGGCAGTTTAGCGTGATGTCAAACAGCGCCTGGTGTGCGCCGTAGAAGCAGTTAATGCCGTTTAGTTTAATACTCATCGGGGCAGTCTTTACTCATCCAGGCAATCTATAGCAATTGAGGCCGCAGATAGTACCGTTGACAGAATAGTTATGCAATATTTCTGCGTTAAAAGTTAAATATAACCCGTATTTCCTCTTAAACATAGCACAAAATAGCGAACGGCAAGGTCGGCGAGTATAAATGTCGGCATTCCGCAAGAAATGCCGGACATTTTACGGGGGTAACATTTTTATCATTGATGAATCAGCGGTTCTCAATCGACTGGCGAAGCGTGCCTGCCGGGGCATGAACGCTGCCGCCCACGTAGCGTACGTCGTCCACCGCCCAGCACTGTCCTTCACGGATCATCAGCACTTCGTCCTGCCAGGTTTGGGTGCCCTGCGTCAGCTTCACGCGCAGTGGAATATTACGGGCATCCGTGTTCGGGATGGTTGACGCGCTGGCCACTTCGGCGCTGTCCGGTAGCGTGGTGCGGCTGGAGAACGGATCGGATTTCAGCAGCGCGTTATGCTGCGGATCGCGGGTGGCATCATTAAGCAGTTTTGCCAGGCCATCGCTCAGATACGGGCGCAGGCCGGTGAGATCGTTGCTGCGGTGTTGGAGGCGATAATCATAGAACTGCTGCGCCACGGTGTCCGGGCCGCCCTCAATGCAGGGGCCGCTGCGGGTACCAATATCCTTAAAGGCAGGCGTGACCGTGGTGGTACAGGCGCTGAGCACCAGCGCGCAGGGCACCAAAAGTGTTAAAGCTGAATAGCGCATGTTGATTTCCTTATTTATTAACTATCCTTTCAATCATAGCGTAACGAACCGATAATGCTGTGCCTAAGGCATTGAACGCTAAAGAAGGAGAGAAACCATGCAGTTTTCAACAACGCCAACCCTGGAAGGGCAGACAATTACCGAGTACTGCGGCGTGGTCACCGGCGAAGCGATTCTCGGCGCCAATATCTTCCGTGACTTTTTTGCCGGTATCCGCGATATCGTGGGTGGCCGCTCGGGTGCCTACGAAAAAGAGCTGCGCAAAGCCCGCGAAATCGCCTTCAAAGAGCTCGGCGAGCAGGCGGAAGCCCTCGGCGCGGATGCGGTCGTGGGGATTGACATCGACTACGAAACGGTCGGTAAAGATGCCAGCATGCTGATGGTGAGCGTAAGCGGTACGGCGGTGAAAACCCTGCGATGACGCGTTCGTTTGCCGCGCTCCTGCTGGCGCTGCTGCTGGCAGGATGCGTCACGGAAAAGGGGATTGTTGATAAAGGCGCCTACGAGCTGGATACGCGTCATCAGGCGCAGGCGGCTTACCCGCGCATCAAGGTGCTGGTGATCCACTACACCGCGGATGATTTTGACAGCTCGCTGGCCACGCTGACGGATAAAAACGTCAGCTCTCACTATTTGATCCCTGCCAGCCCCCCGGCGCCGGACGGCAAGCCGCGCATCTGGCAGCTGGTGCCCGAGAGCGAGCTGGCCTGGCATGCGGGCATCAGCTTCTGGCGCGGTACAAACCGCATCAACGATACCTCTGTCGGCATTGAGCTCGAGAACCGCGGCTGGCAAATGCGCGACGGCGTGAAAACGTTTACTCCGTTTGCGCCTGCGCAGATTGCGGCGCTGGTGCCGCTCGCCAAAGACATTATTACCCGCTACAACATCAGACCTGAAAATGTGGTGGCCCATTCGGATATCGCCCCGCAGCGTAAAGACGATCCCGGTCCGCTGTTTCCATGGCAGCAACTGGCTCAGCAGGGGATAGGTGCCTGGCCCGATCCTGCCCGCGTGGCGTTCTATATCAATGGACGGCCGCGCTATCAGGAGGTCGAACGAGGGGCGCTGCTCGATGTGCTGAAGCGCTATGGCTACGAGGTGCCGGACAACGCCACGGAACAGCAGCAGAAGAGGGTGATCTGCGCGTTTCAGATGCACTTCCGCCCCGCGCTGTGGAACGGCGTGGCTGACGTAGAAACCCTGGCCATCGCCGAGGCGCTTTTAGAGAAATACGGGCAGGGGTAGTCCTTCAGGACTGCCCCCTGACCAGGTCATATTACCTTATTTTCTATGAGATTAATCTTAAGTACATTCTCAATTCATTTTTAGTTAATTGACTTAAAAATACCCTCATTTAAGATAGACGTATAGCTTGCTAAGTAATAACAAAAAATAACACCTGCTTATTGCTCTTATTTCACTTCTTCCAGAAGTTTTTATCAGGATTATACGAATAGTTCGGTGGTTCCACCGTGGCCCCTTTTTATCTAAAATTAACATCTTAATTCGGGTATAACAATGTTAAGCATTTACGGCAGAAAATTGCGTCCGCATCATGAAATGGAAAACATTATTTCCGCAACAGAAGGATATGAAGAAAAAACGTTAAAGAAATGGCAAAAAATTACCACTGTCGACAATGAATTTATTCATGTTATCGTCAGCGGTGAAGTGGAATTTCGCCGCGAATCCGACGAGCTCTGCATGTTCACCCTGCAGGGGCAGTGCGTGTTTGGACTCTCTTCCATTTTTTATCATTCATCCCATATGTATGGCCTGGTCCGCTCGAATACCGTGGTGCGTTCGATTCCAAAAGACGCCTTTTCTCAGCTTATGACGGAGAAAGGCTTATGGCCTGAGCTTACCAAAGTGCTGGCCTGGTATATCTGCATGCTGAGCAAGCGTGATGACGTGCTGGTCGCCCGCAGCGCCTATTCTGTTGTGCGCGAGTTTTTGCTGGAGATTAATGAACTGATTGTCCATCATCAACGCGATATCAACGTTTATGATTATATTCAGGAATACACCAACCTGGCACGCAGCACCATTATCAAAATTCTCTCCGACCTGAAAAAAGGTCAATATATTGTGGTGGAAAAGGGTCGACTCCTTAACATCACCAACCTGCCTGAAAAATATTAACTATTCCAGCCGGTCTCCTTTTTCACTTAACGGAGACCGGGAATTTTCTTTATGTAATGTGCTGGCCTGAGCATTATCCTGCGTTTCGTCAACCGGCGGCGCGGGTATTTTTCCTTGCGAATAATCCTGCTCCTGTTCTTTTAACGCCTGCTTAAACAGCTCGGTTAATGAACCTTCATCACCGTCCGTGCGGGCGGGGGCTGCATCGTCGTGCGCTTGCGTGCCGGGGAGGGTATCCCGCGAGGTATCATGCGGCACCGTGCCGTCCGGCGCCTGCTGCCAGTCGGCGTCGTCGCTGTTAATCGGCAGATCCTGCATGGCAGGGACGTCGGCCTGCACCGGCGCGGGTTTCGGGTGCGGATGCGGGAACGGCTTACTCACATACACGTAGTGCATGTCGGAAAGCTGCGTTTCAGGCTTCGCCACGTGCACTTTTTTTACCGGCTCCGGCGCAGGGTGGCGCAGTTGCCAGTAAACGTGGGCGTACAGCCCCGCCATTAGCATGACGCAGAGGCTTACTATTCCTAACAAGGCGTTAGAAACGATCTTTCTCAGGCTGGGCATGCGGTACGAAAACCAGACCGCTTCCCCGGAAACGTAGCTGCGCTGAGCCGCAAGACAGATGGTAGACATTAGGAATGCTTCTCCTGCGTTTTCGCGTCCGGCGTGGCGTGGGTGGTCTGAAGCAGTACGCTCGGCGTGGTGTTGGTGTCACGCATTAACTGCATCAGCGTATCTTCCCCGGGAATGCCGTCGACGCGCAGATGCATTTTTTGCTGGAACTCGCGGGTGCGTTTCATCATCTCCGCCGTCCAGGTTTGCGCGTGGGTTACCGGTTCGGCAAGGGCCTGGCTCAGCTGCTGATCAAGCCAGGCCAGCTCTTTACCGTCGCTGGCGGCGCTGATGGCGTCTTTGCCTTCCGGCGTCAGGCGGTGGAGCTGGATATAGTTGCCGGTGGCATGCTGGTTAAACCAGTGACGGCTTACCTGCCAGGTACGGTTGTTCATCAGCAGGTCAAGCGAGTTATCCCCGACGCGGGCGACCACGGCATAGTTAAGGTGGTTGCCGGTTTTCAGTTCACTCACCCACGGATACCCTTCCTGTGCCAGCGCATCCGGGGAAGCATTCCCCTGCTTACACATCAGGTTCACCTTCGCGGCGTTCTGGCACAGGGCATCCTCCGCCGAGGCGTCATACCCCCACATCAGATAGAGCTGATGCATCGCATCCGGCTGGTTAACCACCTCGTTATCGATAACCGGCACCACCGGCGCCTGGAATTTTGGCGTCTGCTGTTTCCAGCTGGCAGGCACCGGCAGTTGAATCGGAAGTCTTGCACCGATCGAAGAGGTCAAATACCAGCCGCAGGCGGCGAACAGCACGGAGGCGAATAAGCCCACGGTAGCCAGGCGCTTACCGTGTTTTTTCGCGGGCAGGATCTCACCTGCCGCCAGGCGCAAATGACGCGGGCTGACCTGGGCTGCACGTTCGGTCCAGGCGGCGAGCATCGACAGGTGCGCCAGCTCGTTCAGCTTGCTGATATTCCCTTTAGTCAGGGCATGCATTTTACGCACCCGCGCCGGGGTTAACGGCGCGTGCTCACCCCCGTGCGCTTCACACTGCGCCTGAACGTAGCTGAGAAACTCCCGGCAGGTAAGGGGACGCAGGGTGTGACAGGTATGCGCATATTCACGCAGTTCAGGCTGCTGCATCAGCGCGGCATCCCGATCCGCTGGCCCCATCAGCACGACGGACAGGCGAAACTCCAGCTCCTGCGCACGCGTCAGCAGCAGAGCCAGCACCTCCCGACAGGTTTCTTTCATGGCATCGGTATGGCTAATCACCAGCACTTTCGTCCTGCTTTTCCCTCCCTGCCACTGGTGCAGGATGGTATCCACCGCCTGAAGCTGGTTTTTGCTCTCTTTCGTTCCCGGGTTGAGCTTATACAGCAGGCTACTGGCACTCAGTTTTGGAAACGCATTGATAGCAATAACGGCAGGGGAAGTGGATTTCAGGGCGTCGCTGAACTGGCCCAGCAGCGGGGCATCGTCAGCAAAGAGCCCAATAATCCCCGCCTGTTGGGTTTTCTCTTTCAGCAGGTTGAAAATATCCTGATGATACGGCACGAAGAAATCGCCCGAGGCGCGGGTGATTTTTCGAAAAGGCGGGTGATTAAATTTAAAATGACTCTGATACATAGCGACTTACCGTCTCTGGACATGAATAGCAATGGTCCGGAAAAGTACGGCAAGGCTGCATCATGGTCAATTTACGGACAGGGTAAAAATAACCTGTTGGCTACCTCTAACACCGCTCTTTTTGACGGTCAATCTTTTTCTTTATCAAAGTTAACGGCGAAGCAGGTGGTCGATTATCAGGCCGCTAATTACTATTTATGCCACATATTGGCGCAGCATGACGCTGCTTATTTTCGCTTTGCTAAAGGCCAGATGAATAATGAGGTTCTCACTTCTTTCACGGTGGATAACGCCCTGTATTATGTTTGTATTGCTGATTTTTTGCGGTCAGCAAGGCTACGTCATTTTTAAAGATTATAAAAAAGTGACGAATAAGCTGGCGAACACAGCGGCGAAACCGCAAAAAAGACGTCAGGAAGAAAAGGCTTTTTCACTTTTCACCGCCGCCGTGCGTCAGGATAGCCTGCCTGCGGCCGCGAAAGCCCCGCTCGCCGCCGAAATTGAGGGGATCGTCCGCAGCGACGATGCCTGGCTCTCCTTCGCCGTGATCAAAACGCCGGGGGGACAGAAGAGCTATCGCGAAGGCGAGGCGCTGACCGGTTTTAACGATGCCTTTATTCAGGAAATTAACAAAGACAATGTGGTGGTTAATTACGAAGGTGCTACGCAGGTACTGGCGTTAAATAAACCTGATTATTTTAAGGGCGGCGTAGACAGCGGTCCGGTAACCAAATCGACGAAAGATGCAGGTGCGGAAAGCGTGCATCTGGATGATTATCTGGTGTTAAAACCACGTATCGAAAAGGGCCAACTGGAAGGCTACAACATTAATCCAAGGAATGCCTCTGCCTTCTACAGCCATTCCGGGCTGGAAAAAGGCGATGTGGCGGTAAAAGTCAATTCTGTCGATATGACCGATGCAGCAAAGGCAAAAAATATTATTGCCAACTGGTCGAAAATGAAAGAAGCGGAGGTCGTCGTCAGACGTCACGCTCACCTTGAAAATATTCGGGTCAATGTTCTAAACAATTAACAAGTGTACAGACATGAAGAAATTTCCTTGGGCGTGCGTGGCGCTGACCGCATTGTCGTTATATTCCAGTTCGCTGCTCGCAGCTAACTTTAGCGCCAGCTTTAAAAATACCGATATCCGCGAGTTTATTGATACGGTAGGCCGCAATCTGAACAAAACCATTCTGGTCGATCCGTCCGTTCAGGGCACGGTGTCGGTCAGAACCTATAACGTGCTGACGGAAGATGAGTATTACCAGTTCTTCCTGAGCGTGCTGGACCTGTACGGCCTGTCGGTGATCCCGATGGATAACGGCATGGTCAAGGTGGTGCGCTCAAGCATTGCCCGCACCGCCGGTGCGCCGCTGGCCGACGGTAAAAATCCGGGCAAAGGTGATGAGATCATCACCCGCGTCGTGCGCATGGAAAACGTGCCGGTGCGCGAGCTGGCCCCGCTGCTGCGCCAGCTCAACGATGCCACCGGCATCGGGAACGTGGTGCACTTCGAGCCGTCCAACGTGCTGCTGCTAACCGGTAAAGCCTCGGTGGTCAATCGCCTGGTGGATCTGGTTCAGCGCGTGGACAAAGACGGTATTCAGCGCCGCGAGATTGTGCCGCTGCGCTTTGCGTCCGCTAAAGAGCTCTCCGACATGTTGAACAACCTCAACAATGAAGAGCAGAAGGGGCAGAACGCGCCGCAGCTGGCCACCAAAGTGGTGGCAGATGACGAAACCAACAGCCTGGTGATCAGCGGCTCGGAAGACGCGCGCATGCGTACCCGCTCCCTGATCCATCAGCTGGATCGCGAGCAAAATAACGAGGGGAATACCCGCGTCTTCTATCTCAAGTATGCCAGCGCCACCAAGGTGGTTCCGGTCCTGACCGGCATTGGCGAGCAGCTGAAGGATAAGGCGGGCGCGCCGAAGTCGAAAGCCGCGCCTGCGTCCAGCGATCTGAACATTACCGCCGACGAGGCAACCAACTCGCTGGTGATCACCGCCCAGCCTAACGTGATGAACTCTCTGGAGAAGGTGATCGACAAGCTCGACATCCGTCGTCCACAGGTGCTGGTGGAAGCCATCATCGCGGAAGTGCAGGACGGTAACGGCCTGGATCTCGGCGTGCAGTGGACCAGCAAGCACGGCGGCGTACAGTTCGGCTCAACCGGTCTGCCTATCAGCCAGATTAAAAACGGCACCATGAAGGGGGCGAGCTTCACTGGCCTGGCGACCGGCTTCTTTAACGGCGATTTCGGTGCCCTGATGACCGCGCTCTCCACCGACGGCAAGAACGACATTCTCTCCACCCCAAGCGTGGTCACGCTGGATAACAAAGAAGCGTCGTTCAACGTCGGGCAGGATGTGCCGGTGCTCTCCGGCTCGCAGACCACCAGTGGCGACAACGTTTTTAACTCCGTTGAGCGTAAGACGGTCGGTACCAAGCTGAAAATTGTGCCGCAGATCAACGATGGCGACATGATCCACCTGAAGATTGAGCAGGAAGTCTCCAGCGTCGACAACAGCGCGACGGAGGACGCCAGCCTTGGCCCAACCTTCAACACCCGCACCATCAACAACGAAGTGATGGTACACAGCGGCCAGACGGTGGTGCTTGGCGGCCTGATGGAAAACGTCACCAAGCAGTCGGTTTCCAAAGTGCCCCTGCTCGGCGATATCCCGCTGGTTGGTCAGCTGTTCCGCTACACCTCGCAGGATACCTCGAAGCGCAATCTGATGGTGTTTATCCATACCACCGTCCTGCGCGACGACGATAACTTCAGCGCGGCGTCGAAAGAGAAATATGACCAGATCCGCGCCCGCCAGCAGCAGCGCGTGGAGGAGAAGAAGCTCGGTATTATTGAACCGTCCGACAGCGCGGTGCTGCCAGCCTTCCCGTCGGCCAGCGCCGCGCCGGCCACAACCCGCGCCAGCACGTCGCGCAATCCGTTTAAAAACTAAGGCGGAGGGCGCAACGTGGATGAACTGAGTAAAACGCTCTGCAGCAGCAGTTACGCAAAGGATAACGGCGTCCTGTTTTACAACAACGACGTCTACATTCGCGAGGATGCTCCCGCGTTTGCCCTGCTGGAGATGCGCCGGGTACTGGGACGCCCCTTCGAGCCGACGATCCTCGCCCCTGAGGCCTTTGAGGAGATGCTGGCCAAAATCTGGCAGCAGAGCAGCGGCGTCTCCCAGCAGCTGGTGGACGATATGGACGCGGATATCGACCTGATGGCGTTAACCGAGGAGATCCCGGATAACGAAGATCTGCTCGATAACGACGAAAACTCGCCGGTGATCCGCCTGATCAACGCCATTCTCGGCGAGGCGGTGAAGGACGGCGCGTCGGATATTCACATTGAAACGTTCGAACGCACGCTGAGCATTCGCTTCCGCGTTGACGGCGTCCTGCGCCCGGTTCTCCAGCCTGCGCGCAAGCTCGCGCCGCTGCTGGTGTCGCGCATCAAGGTCATGTCAAAACTCGACATCGCCGAAAAACGTCTGCCGCAGGATGGTCGTATCTCCCTGCGCATTGGCCGCAAGGCGATCGACGTGCGCGTCTCGACTATTCCGTCCCAGTACGGCGAGCGCGTGGTGATGCGCCTGCTCGATAAAAGCAATCTGAAGCCCGACATCAACAAGCTGGGCCTGATTGATGAAGAGCTGGAGAAGTTAAAAGGGCTGATTGACCGCCCGCACGGCATCATCCTGGTCACCGGGCCCACGGGCTCCGGGAAAAGTACCACCCTGTACGCCATTCTCTCGGCGCTGAACGGTCATGAGCGCAATATCCTGACCGTCGAAGATCCGATCGAATACGAGCTGGAAGGGGTGGGGCAGACCCAGGTGAACCCGCGCGTGGACATGACCTTTGCCCGCGGGCTGCGCGCCATCCTGCGTCAGGACCCGGACGTGGTGATGATCGGGGAGATTCGCGACGGCGAAACCGCGCAAATTGCGGTGCAGGCCTCGCTCACCGGTCACCTGGTCATGTCTACGCTGCACACCAACAGCGCCGCCGGTGCCATCACCCGTCTGCGGGATATGGGGCTGGAGTCGTTTTTAATCGGTTCATCGTTGCTCGGTGTCATTGCCCAGCGTCTGGTGCGTCGGCTGTGCACGCACTGCCGCACCACCAGTCCGCTGGACGCCAATGAAAAAGCGCTGTTCAGCTTCATGGAGACGCCGCCGAAAGCGATCTATCGCGCGGTGGGCTGCGAGCATTGCCGCCAGAGCGGCTATCAGGGACGTGCGGGTATTCATGAATTCCTGGTGGTGGACACCGCCATGCGCCGCGCCATCCATGAAGATAAAGATGAAATGTCCATCGAAACGCAGCTCTTTAAGCAGGCCTACAGCCTGCGCGAAAACGGGCTGCTGAAGGTGATCAGCGGTGTCACCTCTCTGGAAGAGGTAATGCGCGTCACCGCCGAGCGTGGAGGGGATGAGTAATGGCCCTCTACGCATGGACGGCAACAGATGCGGCGGGCAAAACCCGACGCGGCACGCTGCAGGCCGAAGGGCAAAAGCAGGTTCGCCAGACGTTACGTGAGCAAAAGCTGATGCCCGTCAGCATCTCCGAAACGCGCGAGGCGGCGGTGTCCGGGAAAGCGAAAACCGGGGCGAAGCTCTCCACGCCGGTGCTGTCGATGTTTACCCGTCAGCTCTCCACGCTGGTCAACGCCGCACTGCCGCTGGAGAGCGCGCTGAAGGCGATCTCGAAGCAAACGGAGGACAAAAAGCTGGCGGCGATGGTGGTGGAGATCCGCGAGAAGGTGGTGGAAGGGCATACGCTGTTCGACGCCTTCAGCCAGTTCCCGCGCACCTTCGACAAGCTTTACTGCACGCTGGTGATGGCCGGTGAAAAAACCGGCCACCTCGGCGACGTGCTGGAGAAGCTGGCGGAGTACAACGAGCAGCGCCAGAAGATGAAGAGCAAACTGACGCAGGCGATGGTCTACCCGATCACCCTGACGGTGGTGGCCATCGCGGTCATTAGCATTCTGCTGGTGGCGGTGGTGCCGCAGGTGATCGAACAGTTCACCCACATGAAGCAGCAGCTGCCGATCACCACCCGCACGCTGATTGCGGTGAGCGATTTCCTGCAGGCGTACGGCATCTATATTGTCGGGATCCTGGCCGGTGGGGTTATCGGCTTTAAGACCTGGCTCAGAAACGCTAAAAACCGCTTTCGCTGGCACAGCTGGCTGGTGAACGGCTCGCCGATTAAAAAGTTGGTGTGCGCCATCAACAGCGCCCGCTATATCCGCACGCTCAGCATCCTGCAGGCGAGCAGCGTGCCGCTGCTCGAAGGGATGTATATCGCGATGGACGGTATTGAAAATCTCTACGCCCGGCAGGTGCTGGAGCAGGCGGCGGATACCGTGCGCCAGGGGGCATCGCTCTATGCCGCGCTGGAGCAGGCGAAATTATTCCCGCCCACCATGCTGTACATGATTGCCTCCGGTGAAGAGAGCGGCGAATTAGGCAACTTAATGGACCGCGCGGCGGAAAACCAGGAGTCGGCGCTACAGCATCGCATTACGTTAACGCTGTCGGTATTTGAACCGGCGCTGGTGGTCTCCATGGCGACGATTGTTTTATTCATCGTGCTGTCAATATTACAGCCGCTTCTGCAACTTAATAATATGGTAGGTTAAATCATGGCTATAAAAACAAAACGTCTGGCTCGCCAGGCGGGGTTCACTCTGCTCGAATTAATGGTGGTGATCGTTATTCTCGGCGTTTTAGCGAGTATGGTGGTGCCAAATTTAATGGGTAATAAAGAAAAAGCGGACGCGCAAAAGGCGACCAGCGATATTGTTGCGCTCGAAGGCTCGCTGGATATGTATAAGCTCGATAACCACCGCTACCCGACCACCGAGCAGGGCCTGCAGGCGCTGGTGACCAAACCTGAGATCGCACCTATTCCCAACGGCTACCGCGCCGACGGCTATATTCGCCGCCTGCCGCAGGACCCGTGGGGCAACGATTATCTGCTCGTCAGCCCGGGTGAACACGGCGCCGTAGACGTCTTCTCTGCCGGTCCTGATGGCGAAGCCAATACCGCAGACGATATTACGAACTGGTCTCTGGATAAGAAAGAGAAATAATGAAACGTCAACGCGGCTTTACGTTGCTGGAAATTATTCTGGCGCTGGTGATATTTGCCAGTTGCGCCATGATGGTTGTATCAACAATACCCTCACGCAGCGGTGCGGATATATTTGGTCAGCAATTAAAAGCCCTCGTTGATTATGGTTCAGACCGCGCGGTAATGGACGGAAATATTGTCGGGCTGGTCATCACTACCGATAACTATCAGCTGGTCACGCTCGACGATAAAAACGGCGAACGTCGCTGGGTGCCATTATCCGCAGGCCGTATTACCACGAAGGGCAATTTCCCGGAAGAGATGCACGTATCGCTTTCGCCTCAGCGTCTGGCGGCGACCGTCGAGGCCGATCCCCAGATCCTCTTTCTGCCGGACGGCGAGATTGGCCGTTTTACGCTGACGCTGCAAAGTTACGACAAACAGCATCACTTCCGTGTGGTGTCGCAGGGCGCTGCCCCGGTATCGGTAGAAAACGATGACTAAAGGCAAGGTTAAGCAAAAGGGGATGACGCTCCTGGAGGTGATGGTGGCGCTGGTCATTTTCTCCACCGCCGCGCTGGCGCTGATGAATTCCGTCTCCCTGAACGTACGCTTCACCCACGGGCTGGCCGAAACGCTGCAGGCCAGCTGGGTTGCGGAAAATCAGCTGGCAGAAGCCCAGCTTGCTAAAGCCGATTTTCCCGATACCGAGGAGCAGGGGACGGAAATTATGGGGGGACGCAGTTGGTACTGGCACAAGCAGCGGGTGAAAACCGCCAATAGCGGCTGGGCCAATGCCATCCGCGTTTACGCCGAAGGTGATGAAAGCCAGCCGGTCATTTCGCTTCAGATTATCGGGCCGGGAGAAGAGAGCAAGTGAAGACGATCCGACGCCAGCGCGGTTTTACCCTGCTGGAGATCATGATTGCGCTGACCATTTTCGCGGTCATCAGCACCCTGGCCTGGCAAATTCTGGACGGCGCGATGCGCACCAGTTCAGCCACGGATGCCAGTGCGGCAAAGCTCAACCAGCTTCAGCGTGCCTGGAGCCTCATGGAGCGCGATTTTTTCCAGCTGCAGGCGCGGGCGCCGCGCAACGAGCCGGATCTGTTTTTGCAGGATGGCGATGCGGTTGAATTCACCACGCTGAACGGCGTGAGCGGCACGGTCCAGCTGGAGCGCGTGCGCTGGCTGCTGGAAGAGGGGCGCCTGTATCGCGACGTCTGGCCGGTCATTGACAGCCCGGCAGACGTCAAACCCGATGAAGTGCCGA
The DNA here is from genome assembly GCF_048685015.1 of Enterobacter sp. BNK-13. Classification (NCBI taxonomy): domain Bacteria; kingdom Pseudomonadati; phylum Pseudomonadota; class Gammaproteobacteria; order Enterobacterales; family Enterobacteriaceae; genus Enterobacter; species Enterobacter sp. BNK-13. The sequence continues at coordinate 1,109,863 of NZ_JBLQTP010000001.1, forward strand.
TTGTCAGCGAGGTGAAATCGATGCAGTGGCGGTTTTATCGCAAGGGCTGGCAAAAAAGCTGGGGTGAGTCCGCCCATCTGCCAGACGGCGTGGAGCTCACGCTGACCATGGAAAATGGCGAGACCTGGCGCTGGGTGTTTACCACGCCGGGAGACATGCCGGAAGCGGCGGCACCGCAGCCGGGCACCGAAACGGCGGCACCGGCGGCGGAAAATACGCCCGCCCCGCAACGTGCGCCTGCGCCGGACGTGAAGCCATGAGCCGGATACATCAACAACGCGGCGTTGCCCTGCTGGTTGTGCTGATCCTGTTGGTCATGATGTCGGCCCTGGCGGCCAAAATCAGCCAGCAGTTCTGCCGTAATTTGCAGAAAACCCACTATCAGGTGAGCCAGCAGCAGCTGCGCTGGGCAATGCAGGCGCAGGAAAAGGTGGTGAAAGACCGCCTGCAGAGCGACGCCAGCGGCGAGAGCAAACCACTCGACCCGGAGGGCGACTGGCACCAGCCGCTGGAGACGCAGGGCGAAGACTATACGGTGGTCAGTCAGGTCGTGGACGCGCAGGACTGCTTCAACGTCAATAACCTGCTGGCCGCAGACAAAGTGGCTCAGGATCAAACTGCGTCAGACGTGCCGGAAAAACCGCGAAAAGAGAAGATTGTCGAGCAGATCCTGACGGACGGCGGCGTCAGCCAGACGACGGCGGAAGAGGTCTATCAGCAACTGGTGGATTATCTCGACGGCGACACCACAACGGTGAAAGAGGGCGCGGAGACGGACGCCTGGGCTGGCGTGGTGCCGGCGCGTCAGCCAGCGAATCAGATGATGCGCACCCTTGCCGAGATAAAGCTGCTGCCGGCGTTTCCTGCTGCGGCGTACCCGAAGGTGAGCAAGCTGTTATGCGCGCTGCCGGACTCCGCCAGCAAGGTGGATGTCAATACCCTGACGCCGGAGCAGGCTCCCTTACTGGCAGCCCTGTTCCCGGGAAAACTGACCGCGGATGATGCCGTTCGTCTGATTGCGTCGCGGCCGGAGACCGGCTGGGAAAGCATGGAAGTCTTCAGCAAAGCGCTGGAACAGGCCTTCCCGCAGCTTAAGGACGATCTCCCGCAGGTGGCTGAGGTTCTCTCCATCAACAGCCGGTATTTCCGCGTCAACTATACCGGCAATACCGATGAGTTAACGCTTCGCGTGGTGAGCCAGCTTCAGGTGAATAACGAAGCCGGTGAAATTGTGACGTGGCAACGTCGTTACCGAATGATTGAATAAGAAAAGTAGAACGCTATGAAACAGGTCCTTTTTGTTCGTCCCGACAGCCGTGAGGACGGGAAAATCATGTGGTGTGAGTCGGGAAGCGAACAGGTTACAACCCTGGACACCCCGCAGGCGCTGCATACCCTTGCCGATCATCCGCTGGCCGCGCGCATCTGTCTGCTGCTGCCCGCCAGCGAGATGATCTTCCGCCACTTTACGCTGCCGAAGAAAGTCGCGTCGCAGGCGACCGCCTTCTCGTGGATGGCGGAGGAGACCCTGATCGGCGAGGTGGACGATCTCCACTGGACGGTGCTGAACAAAAAAGGCGCCGAGGTGGACGCCGTGGCGATAGATACCGCCCGCCTGCAGCAGTGGCTGACCCGCTTTCACGAGGCGGGTCTGAAGGTGATTCAGGCCCTGCCGGACGCCTGGCTGCTGCCGGTGACGGCGGGCGGAAGCACGCTGGTCGCGCAGGAGGAGAACTACTGGCTGCGCTTATCCCCGCATACCGCCTGTAACGTTGAGGCGGGTCTCTTGCCGCTGCTGATGCAAAAAGCCGGAGACGGCGAGGTGCGTTGCTACGGGGAGATCCCGCCAGGCGTTGAGGTTGACGACCAGCTGGCGGGCGAACATCCGCTGGTGCTGATCCAGCCCCAGTGGCAGGCGTGCCGCGTCAACCTGCTGCACGGTGCGTTCAGCGCGAAGGCGACCAGCGCGAGGGCGGCGAAAGGGATGAAGGCCGCCGTCGCGGCGATGGGGCTTCTCTCTCTGGGCCTGCTGCTCGGCCCCCGCATCGCCCTGGCGTGGATGCTGGTCGATCAGGAAAATCAGGTCCAGCAGGAGATGGTCCAGCTCTATCAGCACCATTTTCCTAGCATGCGCCAGCAGACCAACATCAAGTACCACTTCGGGCAGAACATCAAGAAGCAGCCTAAGGGCATTTTTTTGCAGATGGACGAGCTGGAAAAAATCCGTCAGTCCGTTCCGTCAATGGAAATTACGCTGCTTGAATATGACGACACGCAGGGGGGCCTGACGTTAAGCGTGAGTGCGCAAAACGAGCAGGCGTTACAGGACTTCATTCATCAGGCCAGCGCGAATTTTGATTTTACGTTACAGCCTATTTCAAAGGACGCGCCGTATACGGCCATGATTACAGGGAAATATAAATGAAAGGGCGAATTGCACAGCTTAAATCTCGTTATCAACAATACAGCGTCAGAGAACAACGCATTTTAAAAATAGCGGCGGGAGCCTTATTCGGCGCCGTCATCTATTACGCGGGGGTAATACCCCTGGATAACATGATAAAAAATAGCCAGGCGACGCTGGCGCGACAAACTGAAACGGTAAACTGGATGAAAACAGAAATTGATAAAAACCATCTGCCGGTGCTACAGGTGAAAACTGATAATCCACGCAGTGTGGTGGAGAATAGCGCGCATGAAATTAACCTGACCTTGACCGATATTCGCCAGGACGGTCAGACCCTGGCCTTTGTGGTGAACCGGGTCAACGTCTATGAATTAAAAAACTGGCTGCGTGAGATGAACCTCGCCTCCGGCGTCAGGCTGGAGAAAATAAACCTCACGCCGGTGGATCACCTGAGCGACGTGAAGGCCGAAATCCAGCTGACCTGGAAAAAAGTGGCATGAACGGGCTGATGCTCGTCCGGGAGAGTTATCCCGTCGGGTTTGCCGCGATGAGCGGCGTGCTCGGCGCGATCCTGGGGAGCTTTCTCGGCGTCGTGGTGGACCGCGTGCCAGGGATGGTGATGGAGGAGGCGTGCCGCAGCAACCTGCTTTTCCCGGCATCGCACTGTCCCGTCTGCCAGCATGCGCTGCGCGCCTGGGAGAATATCCCGCTGCTGAGCTGGCTGGCGCTGCGGGGACGCTGCCGCTGCTGTCAGTCGGCGATTCCGCTGCGGTTATTTTTACTCGAACTGGTGATGGCGTTGTTCTTTGGCGTCACCGCCTGGTGGATACCGGGCTTAGCATCCCTTTTCTCGCTGTGGGTGCTGGCGGCCTTTCTGCTGCCGCTGGCGATGATTGATAGACAGCACCAGCTGCTGCCCGACTGCCTGACGCAGCCGCTGCTGTGGGCCGGGCTGCTGTTCCACGCCTTCAGTCACGGACTGCCCCTGCGCGATGCGCTGCTGGGCGCGGTGGCGGGCTATCTTTCGCTCTGGCTGGTGTACTGGGCGTTTCGTCTGCTCACCCGCCGGGAAGGGCTGGGCTACGGCGATTTTAAGCTGCTGGCGGCGCTGGGCGCCTGGTGCGGCTGGCAGGCGCTGCCTGAGATTGAGTTAATTGCCGCATTAAGCGGCATCGTGGGTTATTTGCTTTTAAATAAATTAAATAAAAATAACCTCACCATCGCTTTCGGACCTTATCTGGCTTTTGCTGGAATAGCACTCTATACCAGCCAGTTATTTGCGCTCACATATTAAATAACCGGGTCAAGTTTTTTTATCAATTTTTTCGACGGGGAAAGAGAAGGACGATCTTTTATCCTCAGTGTATCGTAAAAGGCATAAGCTACACGGAGTTTTAGCTTGTATCTTTTAATGGAGGAATACAACGCGTCTTTAAGGTTTGGGTAACGGCTGTCTGCGTATTTAAAAACGCACTATGTGAATAATATTCCATGTTTTAAAGGAAGACATGGGGCAATTACGTTTACGAATAAATTTATCAGGAAATAAAAATGAAATTTATTAAGCCTAAATATCTGGCGCTCTTTATTGCAGCGGCAACCGGTTCTGCATTCGCAGCTGCGCCAGGTGCACCGACCATCGGCTACGGCAATGACAAATTTGCGCTGGTGGAAGTGGATCAGGCCGCGCAGGATTACAACAGCCTCGTCAAGGTGCATAACGACGGCGTGGATGTGAAAGTCGAGTGGAACGTGTGGAGCGGCGACGCGCCAACCTCTGCAAAAGTGCTGCTCGATGGTCAAACCGTGTGGACCGGTGCAGCCGGTGCAAGCGGCTCAGCCACTTTTAAGGTGAAAAAAGGCGGACGTTATCAGGAACAGGTGGAAGCCTGTAATGCCAGCGGCTGTACCAAAAGCGCCAGCAAGCTGATCATCGTGGCGGACACCGACGGCAGCCATCTGCTGCCGCTGAACGCACCGCTGCAGGAGAACAACAAAACGTTCGCCAAACATCCTGATAAAGTGGTTGCGGCGTACTTCCCTGAATGGGGCGTTTACGATCGTAACTTCCCGGTTGATAAAATCCCGGCAGCAAACCTTAACCACATCCTCTATGGCTTCATTCCAATCTGTGGCGGCGACGGCATTAACGACGGCCTGAAAACCGTTGAGGGCGGCAACAGCTTCTCCGTGCTGCAGCGCGACTGCGCCGGACGTCCGGACTTTACCGTGGCCATCCATGACCCGTGGGCTGCTCTGCAAAAACCGCAGGCGGGCGTCGCCGATTGGGACGACCCGTACAAAGGGAACTTTGGCCAGCTGATGGCGCTGAAAAAAGCGCATCCTGACCTGAAAGTGCTGCCATCCATCGGCGGCTGGACCCTGTCCGACCCGTTCTACCACATGGGCGACCCGGCAATCCGCTCTCGCTTCGTGGCCTCCGTGAAGGAGTTCCTGCAGACCTGGAAATTCTTTGACGGCGTGGACATCGACTGGGAATTCCCGGGCGGCGGCGGCGTGACTGAAACCAAAGGCAACCCGCAGCAGGATAAAGCCACCTACACGGCGCTGATTCACGATCTGCGTAGCATGCTGAACGAGCTCTCCGCACAGACGGGTCGTACCTATGAGCTGACCAGCGCCGTGGGTGCAGGCCGCGACAAGATCGAAGACGTGGATTACACCACCGCTCAGCGCGATCTCGACCATATCTTCCTGATGAGCTACGACTTCTACGGCGGCTGGAGCAACACCGAGCTGGGCCACCAGGCCGCGCTGCGCGCGCCGTCATGGCGTCCGGACACGAACTACACCACCGAGAACGGCGTGGACGCGCTGCTTGCTCAGGGCGTACAGCCAGGCAAGATCGTGGTGGGTGCGGGCATGTATGGCCGCGGCTGGACTGGCGTGCATGGCTACACCGGCGACAATCCGTTCACCGGTACTGCAACCGGCATGGTGAAAGGCACCTGGGAACCGGGCGTAGTGGACTATCGTCAGATTATGAACGAGTACAAAGGCAAGCCAGGCTGGGAATCCGGCTACGATGCGACTGCCGAAGCGCCGTACGTCTTCAATAAGGCAACGGGGGATCTGATCTCCTATGAAGATGCACGCTCTACTACGGCAAAAGGGAAGTACGTGCTGTCGAAAAACCTGGGCGGCCTCTTCGCCTGGTCTATCGACTCCGATACCGGCGACATCCTGAACGCGATGAACGAAAGCCTGATGGGCGGCTCTGCGCCAGTTGATCCGGTCGTGACCAACCATGCGCCGGTTGCCACCGCGGTTGACCAGACGGTAACCGGTCCGGCTACCGTGACCCTGGACGGTTCGGCTTCAACCGATCCAGACGGTGATGCCATTACCTACAAATGGACCCAGATCTCTGGCCCATCGGTGACCCTCACCAACAGCACCAAAGCGAAGGCTTCCTTCAATGTGGCGGCCGTCACCAGCAACCAGACGCTGGCGTTCCGACTGACCGTGACCGACGCGAAGGGGCTGAGCAACTCCGCTGATGTTCAGGTCGTTAACAAAGCGCCAAAAGCGAACCAGGCGCCGGTGATTAACCCAATGCAGAACGTCACCCTGCAGGCAGGCGAAACCTATGCCCTGCACGCGCAGGCGGCGGATCCAGACGGTGATGCGCTGACCTACGCCTGGAGCGTACCGGCTGATATGCACGCGACCGGTACCGATAGCGCGAACGTGAACATCACCGCGCCTGAGGTGAGCTCTGAGTCGTCCTATACCCTGAGCGTGGTGGTGAGCGATGGCAAGACCAGCGTTCAGTCCAACGTCCATGTCGTGGTCACGCCAAAACCGGCTGACGAAGTGACGCCTCCGGCAGAAGACGTCACTCCGCCTGCGGATGAAGTGACGCCACCGTCAGACGAGGTGACCCCGCCGTCTGATGAAGGTACGGCGACCGGCAGCTGCGATAAGCCTGTTGACGCCAACGCCAGCAAATATCCGGCGTGGGAATCCAGCAAAATCTACAACACGGGCGATACCGTCAGCTTCGACCATCTGGTGTGGAAAGCGAAATACTGGACGCAGGGCAACCAGCCTGACTTCGGCGTGGACGCATGGGAAATGGTAAGCAACGTGAAGATGAACTGGCGCTCTGACCTGGCATACAACGGCGGCGAAACCACGACCTACCAGGGTAACGTTTACCGCGCGAAATGGTGGACGCAGGGTGATAACCCGGCCAACAGCGACGTATGGGTGAAAGAAGGCGCATCAACCGATTGCAAATAACCTTCTGAACCGTGAATTGCGGGAATGATATCAACCCGCAATGGTTGGTCACACCCCACTTCGGGTGTGACCAACACTTCAGAATGATCGCTAATTATGAGCAGGAAGAGGTTCAGTATTTAAGAGCAGGTGCTCATGAAACGCGTGATTTTATTTTTACTGCTGTTTAGTCAAAGCGTATTTGCGAACTGTTGGGATAACGCCGGACATTATTATCACGTCGATCCGTGGCTGTTATATGCGATTGCCAAAGTGGAATCCGGAATGAATCCTTACGCGGTAGGCTGGAACCACGACGGCACGCGTGACGTCGGGTTGATGCAGATTAACAGCTCGCACTTCAGCGAGTTAGAACGTCAGGGGATTGATGAGAACCAGCTTATGACTGAGCCCTGTACCTCCATTATGGTCGGCGCGTCCATCCTGTCCGGGATGATAAAAGTGTATGGCTATAACTGGGAAGCGGTAGGCGCCTATAACGCCGGGTTGAAAAAAGAAAATTATCCGCAGCGCATGCGTTATGCCCATAAAGTGTGGGCGAAGTATCAGCAAATAAAGTCGGGTAAATAACGATAGCGTCATTTTTGTTTTTTGAAGAATTCCTTTTGGTGTTCTTCAGAAAATGAAAAAGAACCACACTCTCAGGCTTATTTATTAAGGGAGTAATACATAAGCCGGGAATGTACTCACCCTAGTTGCTTAAATACAGGATTATTTGAAATGACGAAAAGGACATTACTGAGCGTTCTCGTGGCGGGAGCATGCATTGCACCCTTTATGGCGCAGGCTGCATCACTGCAGGCGGCCAGCAGCGAGCCGTACACCATGAAAGCCAGCGATCTGGCGAAAAAGGAAAAAGAGCTGACCAATTTCCCGCTGATGGTTTCGGTGAAAGACACCATTGCGACTCTGGACAACAGCCTCGTTGAGCAAATTGAGCCAGGTCGTGCGTCGAACCCTGACAACGTCAAGCGCGTTGAAGGGATCGTGAAGGCCAGCGACTGGGAATATCTCTTCCCGCTGCGCGCTCAGTCTTACACCTACAGTAACTTCCTGAAGGCTGTTGGTAAATTCCCGGCACTGTGTAAGACCTATAACGATGGTCGCGACAGCGACGCCATCTGCCGCAAAGAGCTGGCGACCATGTTTGCCCACTTTGCGCAGGAAACCGGCGGTCATGAAAGCTGGCGTCCGGAAGCCGAATGGCGTCAGGCCCTGGTTCACGTTCGTGAAATGGGCTGGACTGAAGGCCAGAAAGGCGGCTATAACGGCGAATGTAACCCTGACATCTGGCAGGGACAGACCTGGCCATGCGGTAAGGACAAAGACGGCGACTTCGTAAGCTACTTTGGCCGCGGCGCGAAGCAGCTGTCTTACAACTACAACTACGGTCCGTTCTCTGAAGCGATGTTTGGCACCGTCCGCACCCTGCTCGACAAACCTGAGCTGGTGGCGGATACCTGGCTGAACCTGGCGAGTGCGATCTTCTTCTTCGCCTATCCGCAGCCGCCAAAACCAAGCATGCTGCAGGTTATCGACGGCACCTGGCAGCCAAACGATCACGATAAAGCCAACGGCCTGGTTCCTGGCTTCGGCGTGACCACCCAGATCATCAACGGTGGCGTAGAGTGCGGCGGTCCGACCGAGATTGCCCAGTCTGAAAACCGCATCAAGTACTACAAAGAGTTCGCGAACTACCTGAAAGTGCCAGTTCCGGCGAATGAAGTGCTGGGCTGCGCCAACATGAAGCAGTTCGATGAAGGCGGCTCCGGCGCGCTGAAGATCTACTGGGAGCAGGACTGGGGATGGAGTCCGGATACGCCGGACGGTAAGACCTACTCCTGCCAGCTGGTGGGTTACCAGACGCCGTTCAGCGCGTTCAAAGAGGGTGACTACACCAACTGCGTTAAGAAGTTCTATAACGTGAACATTATTAACGATGACGGCTCGGCAGTGACCCCAGGCGAAGACAAAACTCCGGCAGACACCACGCCGCCAGCGGATACCACGCCAGCGGAAGATACCACCCCTGTTGAACCGGCAACCGTGAATCACGCCCCTGTGGCGCAGATTGCGGGCCCAATCGGGGCAGTTGAAGCGGGTGCGCAGGTTTCCCTGAGCGCGGAAGGCTCCACAGACGCCGACGGTAACAAGCTGACCTACACCTGGCGTTCCCAGGATGGCCAGACCGTGACCGGTCAGGACAAAGCGGTGGTGACCTTCAAGGCACCAGAGTCTGCAACGGCTCAGCAGTACGAAATCGGCCTGACCGTCAGCGATGGCGAACTGACCAGCACCACGTCCTACCTGCTGAACGTGAAAGCGAAAGCCACGTCTAAGGACGAAGGCACTTCCGGCTCTTACGCCGCGTGGAGCGCGAACAGCAAGTACAACGCAGGTGATATCGTGAACAACCACGGTAAACTGTTCCAGTGCAAACCGTTCCCGTACAGCGGCTGGTGTAACAACTCTCCGGCATACTACGAACCCGGCGCTGGCCTGGCGTGGGCAGATGCCTGGACAGCTCTGTAAAAGCAAACGGCAACCTTCGGGTTGCCGTTTTCGTACATGAGGCTAATGGGGCGAGGGGGCAGTACGGAGCAGTTGTAGGCCCGGTCAGGCGAAGCCGCCACCGGGCAAAAAGGCTAGCGATGAAGCTTCCCGTGATCCCGTAACCACGCCGCCGTGCGCATAATCCCTTCATCCAGCGTCACAACCGGTTTATACCCCAGCTCATTCTCCGCCCGCGAAATATCCAGCGTGAAGTCAAAGTTGAGTTTAGAGACACCGTAATGCGTCAGCGCAGGCTCTTTGGCTGTTTTACTGCCAAAGCGCTCCATGCTGCGGGCAATCATATCCAGCATGGGATAGGGAACAGAACGGATACGGCAGTCGATCTGCAGCTCGTCGATCAGCCGCTGCACAATGCTGCGCAGCGTGCAGGGTTCGCCATTAGTGATGTTATAGGCACGACCGGAGATCAGCTTATCGCAGTCCGGCTGGCTGGCCAGCCACATGGCGTGAACGGCATTTTCGTAGTAGGTCATATCCACCAGCGCATCGCCGCCGCGCGGCAGCAGCACGCTGCCGTAGTGGTGCATCATCTGCGCCAGACGGGGAATAAATACCTTGTCGTGCGGCCCGAACAGGCTCTGCGGACGCAGGACCGTAAAGCGGGTATGCGGGTTTGACTGCGCCAGCAGGTCAATGACCTCTTCGCTGGCCGCCTTGCTGCGGGCAAATTCACAGGCAAAGCGGGCAGGGCGGAAATCTTCCTGCACGTCACGATGGTGGTGATAGTCGAAATAGAGTGACGGTGACGAGATATGAATAAAGTTACGCACGCCCCAGGCAACGGCCCATTCACCCAGACGGCGGGTGGCCCGCACGTTGGCGAGATCGAAGGCTTCCTGGGTCCCCCACGGGGAGGTAAAACTGGAACAGTGCCATAGCGTGTCGATACCGGCGAGCATCACTTTCGCCTGCGAGGAGACGAGCTCCGTCAGGTCGGCATGGACGAACTCTGCGCCCATTTTTTGCAGCAGTTTACCCATCGCTTCGTTGCGACCGGTAGCCCTGACGCTGATGCCTTTATTGCGCAGAAATTCGACCGCATTTCGGCCTAAGCCGCTGGTCGCCCCGGTAACCAGTACCTTCATAGCTATCCACTGTGTTGAAAAGAATTTCGTGCGCATTCTTTCGTGAATTACGGCGCTATGCAATGGGAAAGGTGAAAGAAAGAGAGTTTTATTTAGATCTTTTCTGTCTTTTGTTCTGCCCGTTGCGCAATGCGTTTCGCCATGCCCCGGAAGATAAACAGGTGGGCAGGGATCATCAACAGCCAGTAGAACAGACCCGGCATTCCGTGCGGATGCCACCATGCGCGGACGTCCAGTTCACGATGATCGCCTTTGTCTTTCAGGGTAAAGCAGAGTCGGCCCAGCCCCGGGGCTTTCATGCCGAACAGCAGCGCCAGCTGTTTTTCCGGCTCGACAATAATCACCTTCCAGCTGTCAACCGCGTCACCCACCTCAAGATACGGGCGTGCCGGGCGGCCTTTTGCCAGCCGGTGGCCCACCAGCAGGTCCATTGCCCCGCGCGTTTGCCAGAGGATATTTCCGAAGAAATACCGTTCTCTGCCGCCAATCTGGTTCACCACCTCCCACAGCGCGGCCAGGCTGGCGCGGGTTTTCACCGTACAGCCCGCCTGTTTCGGGTAATAACCATACTCCGGCCGCCAGCGGGCAAAGGCTTGGGCGTCGTAGCCCCAGTCGCTGGAGTTCACCAGCTTTTCTTCTTCCTTGAGCGTGTTGCGCACGGCATCGTCAAAGCGGATTAGGTCCTGAGGAATTAAGGCGCGCAGCGCGCGATCGTCGGCCAGTAAATCATGCTTCAGCCCCTGAATAAGCGCTTTGGCGGTCGTCGGCGGCACCGAGGTGATGACATTCAAAAACCACACCGAAATCCAGCGGGTCGGGAAGGGAATGGGGATCAGCCAGCGGCGGCGTCCGCTGACGCGCATGAAATGTTCGAACTGCTCCTGATAGCTCAGCACGTCCGGGCCTGCCGCCTCAAGCACGCGGTGTTGCTCCGCCGGATGATCCAGCAGGGCCACCAGATAATGCAGCAGGTTCTCCAGCGCAATCGGCGTGGTGCGCGAACGGACCCAGCGCGGCGGCGTGAGCACCGGCAGGTTGTAGACCATATCGCGCATCACTTCGAAGGCGGCAGAGCCTGCGCCGACGATGATCCCGGCGCGCAGTTCGGTGACGGGGATATTTGCCCCCCGCAGGATGTCCGCCGTCAGCTGGCGGGCGCGCAGGTGATCGGACTGCTCGTGTTCAGGTGCCTGGAGTGAACTGAGAAAAATCACCTGCTTCACCGGGGTTTGCAGCAGGGCATCGCGGACATTCATCGCCACCTGACGCTCGTGGGCGATAAAATCCCCGCCTTCGCCCATGCTGTGCACCAGGTAGTAAAGGGTGTCGACCCCGTCCAGTAGCGTGGGAAGTGACTTCGGCCAGTTGAGGTCAACGTTGTGACAGGTAACGCCCGCTAAACAGAGTTTTTGCAGGCGTTCGGTGTTGCGTGCCGCAGCCAGCACCTGGTGCCCCTGCTGGCTTAACGCCGCGGTGAGATGCTGACCGATATACCCGCTGGCGCCGAGCACCAGAATGCGTTGCGGCACGTGCTGCTCCTTATCGCTGTAAAAACGCCTGCCAGTGTTTCACCACGTCGGTCAGCTGCTCGCGGCTGACGTCGAGATGCGTGACCAGACGCACGACAGGCGAGGCGTTGATCAGCACGCCACGTGCTTTCATGAACTCGCCAAGCGCAGCAGCGTGGTCATCGCCCACGCGAACGAACAGCATGTTAGTGTCGTGGCGCATCACGTCGGCGCCAATTTCACGCAGCTGCGCCGCCATCCACGCGGCGTTGTCGTGATCGTCCTTCAGACGCGCCACGTTGTTTTTCAGGGCATACAGCCCCGCAGCTGCCAGAATACCCGCCTGACGCATGCCGCCGCCGGTCATTTTGCGCCAGCGGTTGGCACGCTTGATGTAGTCCGCATTGCCGACGAGCAGGGAACCCACTGGGGTGCCCAGCCCTTTAGAGAGGCAGATGGTGAATGAGTCGCAGTATTGCGTAATCTCTTTCAGCTCGCAGCCGTACGCCACCACGGCGTTGAAGATGCGCGCGCCGTCCACGTGCAGGCCCAGCCTGCGTTCGCGGGTAAACTCCCATGCGGCTTTCAGGTATTCGCGCGGCAGCACTTTGCCGTTGTGGGTGTTTTCAAGGCTGAGCAGCCTGGTGCGGGCAAAGTGAATATCATCGGCTTTGATTTTCGCCGCGACCTTGTCGAGCGGCAGAGTGCCGTCCGGCGCGGCGTCAATCGGCTGCGGCTGAATGCTGCCGAGCACCGCAGCACCGCCGGCTTCGTAGAGGTAGTTATGCGCGCCCTGGCCGACAATGTACTCTTCACCGCGCTCGCAGTGGCTGAGCAGCGCCACCAGGTTGGCCTGCGTGCCGGTGGGCAGGAACAGGGCGGCCTCTTTTCCGCTCAGCTCTGCGGCATAGCGCTGCAGTTCGTTTACCGTCGGGTCGTCGCCGTAGACGTCGTCCCCGACCGGGGCGGCCATCATCTCTTCGAGCATGGCGCGACTCGGGCGGGTAACGGTATCACTGCGTAAATCAATCATGGCATGTCCTTATATTTAAAAAGGCGATGCCAGATGTTTTACCTGAGCCAGTTGGTTTTTGCCAGTTCGATCACCTCGTCACCGCGCCCGCTGATGATTGCGCGCAGCATGTACAGGCTAAAGCCTTTGGCCTGCTCCAGCTTGATCTGTGGCGGGATGGCCAGCTCCTCTTTGGCGACGACCACATCCACCAGTACCGGGCCGTCGATGGAGAAGGCGCGCTGCAGGGCTTCATCCACCTCGGACGCTTTCTCCACGCGGATGCCGGTGATGCCGCAGGCCTCGGCGATACGGGCAAAGTTGGTGTCGTGCAGCTCGGTGCCGTCCGTCAGATAGCCTCCAGCCTTCATCTCCATCGCCACGAAGCCCAGCACGCTGTTGTTGAAGACCACGATTTTCAGCGGGAGCTTCATCTGCACCACCGACAGGAAATCGCCCATCAGCATGCTGAACCCGCCGTCGCCGCACATCGCCACCACCTGGCGCTCCGGCGCTGTCGCTTTTGCGCCCAGCGCCTGCGGCATGGCGTTGGCCATCGAGCCGTGGTTGAACGAGCCGAGCAGACGGCGCTTGCCGTTCATTTTCAGGTAGCGTGCCGCCCAGACGGTTGGCGTGCCTACGTCGCAGGTGAAAATGGCATCGTCGTCCGCGAAATGGCTGATCTGCTGCGCCAGATACTGCGGGTGAATGGCTTTGTCGCTCGGTTTGGCGAGATCGTCCAGACCCTTACGTGCATCGCGATAGTCGCTTAGCGCTTTATCGAGGAACTTGCGATCGGTTTTCTCTTCCAGCAGCGGCAGCAGGGCGGCAAGGGTGGATTTGATGTCGCCCACCAGCGCCATATCGACCTTGCTGTGCGCGCCGATGCTGGCCGGGTTGATATCAATCTGAATGATTTTGGCGTCCGTCGGGTAGAACGCGCGGTACGGGAACTGGGTGCCGAGCAGGATCAGCGTGTCGGCGTTCATCATGGTGTGGAAGCCGGAAGAAAAACCGATCAGTCCGGTCATGCCCACGTCGTACGGGTTATCGTATTCGACGTGCTCTTTGCCGCGCAGGGCGTGGACGATTGGCGCTTTCAGCTTACCGGCAAATTCCAGCAGCTCCTTGTGCGCGCCCGCGCAGCCGCTGCCGCACATCAGGGCGATATTGCTGGCGTAACGCAGCAGCTGCGCCAGTTTTTTCAGCTCCTCCTCGGCTGGCGTTACCACCGGCTGCGGCGCGTGATACCAGTGGGTGCTGGCCCCTTCTGGCGCGGCCTTGAGGGCTACATCGCCCGGAATAACGACCACCGAAACGCCGCGATTCAGCACGGCCTTGCGCATGGCGATCGCCAGAACCTGCGGGATCTGCTCCGGGGATGAAACCAGTTCGCAATAGTGGCTGCATTCACGGAACAGCTCCTGCGGATGCGTCTCCTGAAAATAGCCGCTGCCGATTTCGGACGAGGGGATGTGGGCGGCAATCGCCAGCACCGGCACGTGATTGCGGTGGCAGTCGAAGAGGCCGTTGATCAGGTGCAGGTTACCTGGGCCGCAGGATCCGGCGCAGACGGCCAGTTCCCCGGTAAGCTGGGCTTCAGCGCCTGCGGCGAACGCGGCAACCTCTTCATGGCGGGTCGGCATCCATTCGATGGTCTTCATCTTGTTAAGGCTGTCGCTGAGTCCGTTCAGGGAATCGCCGGTAACGCCCCAGATACGTTTTACGCCAGCCTGTTCGAGCGTTTTCGCTATATATGCAGCCACGGTTTGTTTCATGGTTGTCCGTCTCCTTTTTGTGATAACGCTTACAAGCTTAGAAGAAAGTCTCCGTATTGCCCGTCAAGTCCCCCCAATTAAAAGGTGCTTTTCACGCGCAATTATTCGGCATAATCTGGTGATACTTCAGTGAAAACAGGAATAATTTCAAATGGTTAAATCATTGTTAATTGCTGTTAATGAAAAGCTATCGTGCGACGATCTTGGCAAACTCTTGTTACGACTTGCCGTCGGCGGGCTGATGCTCTTTCACGGTTTGCATAAGCTATTTGGTGGGGTGGGCTTTATCAGCGGCATGCTGGTGGAGAAAGGGCTGCCGGGGTTTATTGCCTACGGCGTGTTGATTGGCGAAGTGGTGGCGCCGATCCTGATTATTGTCGGGCTCTTTACGCGCCCGGCCGCGCTGGTGCTGGCGTTTACGATGATCGTGGCATGGCTGATGGTGGGAATGGGAGAAACGCTCGCCCTTGATAAGGTTGGGGCATGGGCGATTGAAAGCCTGGTGTACTTCTTTATCGGCTCGCTGGCGGTGGCGTTTTTAGGCGCAGGGCGGTTTGCGCTGGGGAAAGCGCCTGCGTGGCGGTAGGGCGGTTGTAGGCCGGGTAAACGTAGTGCCACCCGGCAAAAAAGCCCGGTGGCGCTGACGCTTACCGGGCCTACGATCGAAAGCATAACCATTATGCGAGGACGAGATCACCCTGTGGATGGCAAGAGCACGCCAGCACGTAACCCTCGGCAATTTCCGCGTCGGACAACGTCATGGTGCTGGTCACGGTGTACTCCCCGGACACTACCTTCGTTTTACAGCTGCCGCAGACCCCGGCACGGCAGGCCACCGCCACCGGCACGTGGTTGCTTTCCAGCGCCTCCAGCAGCGTGCTCCCCACGCGGCCAAAGAAGGTCTGCGCAGGCTGCAGTTTGGTAAACGTAATCCCGCTGGTTGCTGCTTCCGCCACCGGCGTGAAAAACTGCTCTTTGAAGAAGCGGGTCACGCCGAGCGCTTTCACATCTTCTTCCACGATAGCCATGTATGGCGCCGGGCCGCAGGTCATCACGGTGCGGTTCGCGATATCCGGCACGCTTTGCAGCAGCTCGCGGCTCAGGCGACCGGGAATAAAACCGTGCGTCGCGTGATGTTCCGCTACCAGCGTCACCGGATAATCACGCCACTCTTCGGCAAAAATGACATCGTCCGGAGAGCGCACGCTGAAGATCACCTGCACGTCGGCCTGCGGGCGGTGTTTGGCCAGCCAGCGGCGCATTGACATAATCGGCGTTACGCCACAGCCTGCCGCCAGCAGCAGGAATTTCTCTTCCGCTTTGTCGTCACAGGTGAACTCACCCTGCGCATCGGACAGCCAGATATAATCCCCGCGCTTCACGTCCCGAGTCAGCCATTCTGAACCGGCTCCGCCTTCAATGCGACGGACGGTAAGCGTGATGTACTCGCTCACGCCCGGCGTGGAGGAAAGGGTGTAGGCGCGCAGGGTGTCTGCCGAATGGCGAACGCTAACCAGCGCATACTGACCCGCACGGTACGGATAGTAGTCGTGGCACAGCAGCGACAGCGTCCATACATCCGGCGTCTCCTGATGGATGTGATGAACCTGCATGCGCCACGGGCAGTGTGAGGTTGGCATGGTCATGAGTTACTCCTTACGCGCTCAGCAGCTGCTTCATATCGTCTTCAACGTTGGTCACGGAGCGCAGACCGAATTTTTCATTGAGCACCGCCAGCAGGTCCGGCGTCAGGAAGCCTGGCGCGGTCGGGCCAGTCACGATGTTAGTCACGCCCAGAGAGAGCAGGGTCAGCAGGATGACAATCGCTTTCTGCTCAAACCACGAGAGCACCAGCGACAGCGGCAGGTCGTTCACGCCGCAGCCCAGTTTCTCCGCCAGGGTAACGGCCAGAATGATGGCCGAATAAGCATCGTTACACTGGCCCGCATCGATCAAGCGCGGCAGACCTTCGATGTCGCCGAATTCCAGCTTGTTGAAACGGTATTTGCCGCACGCCAGGGTCAGGATCAGGCAGTCTTCCGGCACGCGGGTGGCGAAATCGGTAAAGTAGTTACGCTCGCCGCGCGCGCCGTCGCAGCCGCCGACGAGGAAGATGTGGCGCAGCTTTTCACGGCTGACGAGATCGATCAGCGAGTCAGCGGCACCGAGCAGGGTTTCACGACCGAAGCCGACGGTGATCAGATGCGGGATCTCGCTGTACGGGAAGCCTGCCATCTGCTGCGCTTGCGCTATCACCGGACCGAAATCGTCACCTTCCAGATGGCTCACGCCCGGCCAGCCGACGATGCTGCGGGTCCAGATGCGGTCGTCATACGCGCCCACGGTCGGGTCGATGATGCAGTTAGAGGTCATCACGATAGGGCCAGGGAAGCGGGCAAATTCCACCTGCTGGTTCTGCCAGCCGCTGCCGTAGTTACCGATCAGGTGCTTAAACTTACGCAGCTCCGGATAGCCGTGCGCCGGCAGCATTTCACCGTGGGTATAGACGTTAACGCCGGTGCCTTCGGTCTGCTTCAGCAGGTTGTAGAGATCTTTCAGGTCATGACCGGAGATCAGGATACATTTACCCTCGGTCGCTTTGACGTTGACCTGCGTTGGGGTCGGATGGCCGTAGGTGCTGGTTTCACCGGCGTCCAGAATACTCATCACCCTGAAGTTCATCTGCCCGATTTCCATCGAGCATTCCAGCAGCGCGTTCATATCGGCAGGCCAGGTGCCCAGCCACGCCATGATTTTATGGTATTGCGCGTAAATGTCGTTGTCGTATTGACCGAGCACATGCGCGTGCTCCATATAGGCTGCCGCGCCTTTCAGGCCGTACAGGCACAGCAGGCGAAGGCCGAGAATGTTCTCGCCAATCGCCGCTTTGTCTTTATTCGGCGTGAATTCTGCCGCCTGACGCTGCAGCTCGCCCAGAACGTCACTCACCAGCTGAAGGTCTGACATCGGGTTTTCCAGGCGGGCGCTGGCGTCCGCCTTCAGACACTGCGCCTTCAGCGCTTCACGCAGGGCGATGGCTTCGCGGGCATAGCCAACAATGCGCGGAGAGTCGAAGTTAACGTTGGTTAGCGTGGAGAAGAAGGCGCGCGGGGCGAAGCTGTCGACGTAGTGGTCGATGATGCCATATTCGCGGGCTTTAAACGCCCATGCGGAAAGGCCTTGCAGGGCCGCAATCAGCAGGTCCTGAAGGTCAGATGTTTCTGCGGTTTTGCCGCACATACCCTGTGCGTAAGAGCAGCCATTGCCTGCCGGGGTACGGATGGTTTGTTCACATTGCACACAAAACATAATCACACCTGTTAAAGTTATATTTAATATACATGTTTAAGGTTATGCCTGTGCCAGAACGGTGAAAAGGGCTTTTTGCTACAAAATAGAGGGAGATTGATTTAGCGCAATTTTGGCGGCAGGAACCCTACCGCCAAAGAAGTATCAGGCCGAGAAGACGGCCATCAGAACCGGAACCAGCAGGCTTAAAATAAAGCCGTGAACGATGGCGGCGGGCACCATCTCCAGCCCGCCAGAGCGTTGTAACACTGGCAGGGTAAAGTCCATCGACGTCGCGCCGCACAGGCCCAGCGCGGTAGAGCGGCTGCGGCGAACCAGTCCCGGGATCAGCATTATGGCGATCAGCTCGCGCGCCAGATCGTTAAAGAAGGCGGCGCTGCCGATCACCGGACCGAATGATTCGGTCAGCAAAATACCGGAGAGGGAATACCAGCCAAAACCTGACGCCATCGCGAGGCCGGTTTTCAGCGGCAGGTCGAGAATAAAAGCGTTAATCACGCCCGCCACCATGGAACTGGCGATAACAATGACCGCGACCATCATTCCCCGACGGTTCAGAACAATTTGCTTCAGCGTCATGCCATTATTTCGCAGCTGGATACCGATCAGGAACAGCAGGAAGATCAGCGTATATTCACTGGCCTCTGTTGCGTGCTGTAAAAACGCCCAGCCGGTCAGCCCAAGAAGAAAACCGAGCACCACGACGCCGCACAGTTTTAATGATTCCAGCGCCATCGCAATTCGGGAAGGCAGCTTTTCCTGATGATGATGGTTTTTCCACGGAACGGTGCGCTCAAGCCAGAATAATGCGGCGATATTACACAGCAAAATAACCACCACGGTGACCACCGAATAATGCAGGATGGAAAGCAAATTCGTCGCCAGATTATCCAGGAAGGCCAGGCTTATCCCCATAAAGAAAAGAATGACGTAAACAATCCAGCTGAGAAAACGGTTGATGAGCCGTAATGCGGATTCTCTGTGCAGCGGAATAAGGTAGCCCACAATCAGGGGCAGCAGAATAATGAGGAGTCCTGAAAACATGAACAGCCGGTCCTTTTGAGTATCTGTTGAGCGCCAGAGACACTACCCAATAAAGGCTGTCAGGTAAAGGAGCAATAAAAAAGCCGGGTGGCGGCTGCGCCTTACCCGGCCTACAAGTGCACTCTCACGTAGGTCGGGTAAGCGTTAGCGCCGCCCGACACCGCGCGCAATTAATCGCGTTTTTCCAGCAGGGTGCGGTACAGCACGCCACCCAGGATACCGCCGATAATCGGCATCACCCAGAACAGCCAAAGTTGCTCAAGCGCCCAGCCGCCCTGGAAGATGGCGACGGCGGTACTGCGTGCCGGGTTAACGGAGGTGTTGGTGACCGGAATCGAAATCAGGTGAATAAGGGTCAGCGCCAGACCAATCGCAATAGGGGCAAAGCCTGCTGGCGCGTGTTTGTCGGTTGCGCCGTGGATCACCAGCAGGAAGCCTGCGGTCAGCACAATTTCAATCACGATGGCAGACAGCATGGAATAACCGCCCGGAGAATGCTCGCCGAAGCCGTTAGAGGCGAAGCCGCTGGCCGCCGCGTCGAACCCGGTTTTACCGCTGGCAATCACGTACAGAACGCCCGCTGCGATAATACCGCCAACCACCTGGGCGACAATATAACCAATCACTTCTTTCGCCGGAAAACGACCGCCGGCCCATAAACCTAACGTTACTGCCGGGTTAAAATGACCGCCGGAAATATGCCCCACGGCAAAGGCCATGGTTAATACGGTCAAACCAAATGCCAGCGCGACGCCGACAAAACCGATACCTAATTCCGGGAATGCTGCTGCCAGAACGGCGCTACCGCAGCCACCAAATACCAGCCAGAATGTACCAAAGCATTCTGCAGCCAATTTTCTAAACATAACCACCTCAAATAATTTTCCGCACGCTTTCCCGCGCGCGGGATATATCGCCATAAAGGGATGACGACTCAAAGAGTCCGTATTTTAGAAACCAATAACACCCCTTCGCCACTTAAATAAATTCGATTAATTTGATTTAAGGCAATGTGATGTCAATCCTTGTTCAAATCAGCGGTAAATAGAGCATAGACCAATTCTCGCCACGGTGAATGTTGTGCTGTCGTGACAGGGCGCCTCCCGCTATACTGCTGATAACTTAAAGGAAAAAGTGATCATTGCGCGGGGGATTTATGCTTCTCGAACGTGTGGAAATTGTCGGGTTTCGCGGTATTAACCGCCTGTCGCTGCAGCTGGAACAGAACAACGTCCTGATCGGCGAGAACGCGTGGGGTAAGTCCAGCCTGCTGGATGCGCTGACGTTACTGCTTTCGCCCGAAGACGATCTGTATCACTTCGTTCGCGACGACTTCTGGTTCCCGCCCGGCGACGTGACGGGGCGCGAGAAGCACCTGCATATCATCCTGACGTTCCGCGAATCCGAGCCCGGACGGCATCGGGTGCGTCGCTTCCGCCCGCTGTCACCCTGCTGGGTGCCGTGCGATGACGGCTTCCACCGGATTTTCTATCGGCTGGAGGGTGAAATGGCGGAAAACGAGGGCGTGTTGACCCTGCGTGATTTTCTTGATGAGAAAGCCAGTCCGATCCCGCTGGACAATATTGACGATCTGGCCCGCCACCTGATCCGCCTGACGCCGGTGTTGCGCCTGCGCGACGCGCGTTTTATGCGGCGTATACGTAACGGTACCGTCCCGAATATGCCGGAAGTGGAAGTCACCGCCCGCGAGCTGGATTTTCTGGCAAGAGAGCTGGTGTCGCGTCCGCAAAATCTGACCGATGGTCAGATTCGTCAGGGGCTGTCCGCGATGGTACAGCTTCTGGAGCACTATTTTTCCGAGCAGGGGACGTCGGAGTCGCGCCATCGCCTGATGCGCCGCCGCTCTCATGACGAGCAGCGCAGCTGGCGCTACCTCGATATCATTAACCGGATGATCGACCGGCCCGGCGGTCGTACCCATCGGGTGATTTTGCTGGGGCTGTTTTCAACGCTTCTGCAGGCCAAAGGCACCGTTCGTCTTGACCGGGACGCCCGGCCGCTGCTGCTGGTGGAAGACCCGGAAACGCGCCTGCATCCCATCATGCTCTCCGTTGCATGGCATCTGCTGAACCTGCTGCCGCTCCAGCGCATTACGACCACCAATTCCGGTGAATTATTATCGCTGACGCCGGTAGAGCACGTCTGTCGTCTGGTGCGTGAATCTTCCCGCGTCTCCGCCTTCCGCTTAGGTCCGGGGGGATTGAACGCGGAAGACGGGCGGCGCATCGCGTTTCATATTCGCTTTAACCGCGCGTCGTCGCTCTTTGCCCGCTGCTGGCTGCTGGTGGAAGGCGAGACGGAAACCTGGGTCATCAACGAACTGGCGCGCCAGTGCGGCCACCATTTTGATGCGGAAGGCATTAAGGTGATTGAATTTGCCCAGTCGGGATTAAAGCCGCTGATAAAATTTGCCCGCCGGATGGGGATCGAGTGGCACGTTCTGGTCGACGGTGATGAGGCGGGCAAAAAATATGCCTCCACCGTACGCAGCCTGCTGAATAACGAGCGAGAAGAAGAGCGCGACCATTTAACCATGCTGCCCGCCATGGACATGGAGCACTTTATGTATCGTCAGGGGTTCGACGACGTATTCCACCGAATTGCCATGGTGCCGGTCGATGTCCCGATGAACATGCGGCGCGTGATCGCCAAAGCTATTCATCGTTCTTCAAAACCGGATTTAGCCATTGAAGTGGCAACGGAAGCGGGGAGACGGGGTGTGGAGGCGGTGCCGACCCTGCTGCGGAAGATGTTCTCCCGCGTGCTGTGGCTGGCACGCGGGAGAGCGGATTAACGTTGAGTCGCCTGGTTCACCTGCTGAATCAGGCTATCCAGCAGCGCGTAGCGGCGGCGATATTCGGAACGCTTTTTGCTCGCGATCTCTTCCATCGGTTTACGCGGCATGACGAGGGGCAGCATGAAGTTGCCGCTATCCTGCTTTTCACCGCCGATGGAGATCCAGAAACTGTCGTAATCGGCCAACAGTTTCCCCTCTTTTTTCTTGCGGTAGCGCCAGCTGCGATAAATATGGGTGTCGTTACTGACGGCGACAATCTGTTCTACCGGGAAGGCGGTGCCGAGCGTCATGGCGGCTTCGACCAGCAGACGTTTCGGGAACAGACCATGGCAGGCCTTCGTCGCGCCCTGGATCAGCTCATGGGGAACGTGGGCTTTTGCGCCCTGCAGGCCGCCGATAAACAGCGTCGATTTTCCCTCAAACTTGCACAGGGTGAAGGTCATCTCGGCCAGCACCGTATTCTGATGGTCGCAGAAGGCGAGGGTGGCTTCCCCTTCTTTATCCAGAAACGCATCGGCGCACAGGCGGACGGTAAATTGCTCTTCATCTTTACCGGTTAAGGTGAGCAGCGTGAAGCCCTTTTTCGACAGATAGCCCGAGAGCAGCGATGCCGGCATATGGCGGCTCATCGTTTGATAGTGCCAGTTAAGGGACTCAAGGGCCTGCTGGCGATTCATATTCACCGTCAGCCAGGGGCGATGCAGACGGCACGGCAGTCCTGGCTGTACCTGCAGCATTTGCATCAGGCTCGGCTGTTTTGCAAGGCTCGTCAACAGGCGAGCGGTACTTACAGGCGTCGCCAGCGAACGGAGCATGAATTTACGTCGATAGGCGGGGTTTTGCCACGCCAGCCCTGGCGTGAGCTTACCGGAAGCCAGATGACTGAAGAGCTGCCAACCCGATGCAGGCTGTGGCAGGTTTGAAAAAGGTGTATCGACGATGGAAGACATGTTAGATCCTGCTTCTTGATGAAGATTTCCATTTCAGCAGGCGAACGTTCAACGTCTCGTAAACAAATTGTGACGATTTCGGAGAACAGGGGTTTCGTTGAGGAATCGTTTAGATAGAATCAGCATTTATCATTGCCAGAACATTTATTTGGAATATTTATGAACCTCAAGGGAAAACGCAGAACGCTGTTTCTGCTGCTGGCGGTCGTGGTGTTAGCCGGTGGATACTGGCTATGGCAGGTGCTGAATGCGCCGGTGCCGCAGTATCATACGCTGATTGTTCGCCCGGGCGAACTGCAGCAAAACGTCCTCGCGACGGGTAAGCTTGATGCCCTGCGCAAGGTTGACGTCGGCGCGCAGGTCAGCGGTCAGCTGAAAACGCTGTCGGTTGAGATTGGCGATAAGGTGAAAAAAGGCCAACTGCTCGGCGTGATCGATCCTGAACAGGCTGAGAACCAGATCCGCGAGGTGGAAGCCACCCTGATGGAGCTGCGCGCGCAGCGTGCGCAGGCGCAGGCAGAGCGTAACCTGGCCCAGGTGACGCTGACCCGTCAGCAGGCGCTGGCCAAAACCCAGGCGATCTCGAAGCAGGATTTAGACACGGCCACCACGGAACTGGCGGTGAAGCATGCGCAGATTGGCACGATTGACGCACAAATCAAACGCAACCAGGCCTCGCTGGATACGGCAAAAACCAACCTCGACTACACCCAGATCGTGGCGCCGATGGCCGGTGAGGTCACTCAGATCACCACGCTGCAGGGGCAGACGGTGATTGCCGCGCAGCAGGCGCCAAATATTCTGACGCTGGCGGACATGAGCACCATGCTGGTCAAAGCCCAGGTCTCCGAGGCGGATGTGATCCATCTGAAGCCGGGGCAGAACGCCTGGTTTACGGTGCTGGGCGACCCGCAGACGCGCTACGAAGGCGTGCTGAAGGACATTCTGCCGACGCCGGAAAAAGTGAACGACGCCATCTTTTACTATGCCCGTTTTGAAGTGCCGAATCCGAAGGGCGTGCTGCGTCTCGACATGACCGCGCAGGTGCATATCCAGCTGACCGGTCTGAAGAACGTGCTGACCATTCCGCTCTCTGCGCTGGGTGAATCCGCCGGGGAGAGTCGCTATAAAGTGAAAGTGCTGCGCAACGGCGAAACGCGCGAGCGTGAAGTGGTGATTGGCGCGCGCAATGACACCGATGTGGTGGTGGTGAAAGGGCTGGAAGAGGGCGAGGAGGTTGTTGTCAGTGAAAGCCTGCCCGGAGCCGCGAAATGACGGCATTGCTTGAGCTGAAGGACATTCGCCGCAGCTATCCGTCGGGCGATGGCCCGGTGGAGGTGCTGAAGGGCATCTCCCTGCGCGTGGAAGCGGGCGAGATGGTGGCGATTGTCGGGGCATCGGGTTCCGGTAAATCGACGCTGATGAACATTCTCGGCTGTCTGGATAAGCCGACCAGCGGGACCTATCGCGTGGCCGGGACGGACATCTCCACGCTGGACGGCGACGCGCTGGCGAAGCTGCGTCGGGAGCACTTCGGCTTTATCTTCCAGCGTTACCATCTGCTTTCTCACCTCAATGCCGCGCAGAACGTGGAAGTTCCGGCGGTCTATGCGGGCGTCGAGCGGAAAAAACGGCTCGAACGCGCGCAGATGCTGCTGACGCGTCTGGGGCTGGCGGAGCGGGTGGAGTACCAGCCTTCGCAGCTGTCCGGCGGCCAGCAGCAGCGCGTGAGTATTGCCCGCGCCCTGATGAACGGCGGGCAGGTGATCCTCGCGGATGAGCCAACCGGCGCACTCGACAGCCATTCCGGCGAAGAGGTGATGGCGATCCTGCACCAGCTACGCGATCAGGGGCATACGGTTATTATCGTGACCCACGATCCGCAGGTGGCGGCGCAGGCGGAGCGAATCATTGAGATCCATGACGGCGAGCTGGTCAGCAACCCGCCGCCGCGTGAGTCCAGGGCGGCGGCGCCGAAAGAAGTGCTTCCGGCATCAACCGGCTGGGGACAATTTTCCAGCGGCTTCCGTGAAGCGCTGACCATGGCCTGGCTGGCGATGGCGGCCAATAAAATGCGTACCCTGCTGACCATGCTCGGCATCATCATCGGTATTGCCTCGGTGGTGTCGATTGTGGTGGTGGGCGACGCGGCCAAGCAACTGGTGCTGGCCGATATCCGCGCAATCGGCACCAATACCATTGACGTCTATCCCGGCAAAGACTTCGGGGACGACGAGCCGCAGTATCAGCAGGCGCTGAAATACGACGATCTGGCGGCCATTCAGAAGCAGCCGTGGGTCAACTCCGCCACGCCTGCGGTGTCGCAGAACCTGCGCCTGCGGGTGGGCAATGTTGACGTGGCAGCCAGCGCGAACGGCGTCAGCGGGGATTATTTCAACGTCTACGGCATGACCTTCAGCGAAGGCGCCACCTTTAACGCCGAACAGCTGGCGGGCAGGGCGCAGGTGGTGGTGCTGGACGCGAACTCGCGCAGACAGCTCTTCCCCAATAAAGCCAACGTGGTGGGCGAAGTGATCCTGGTCGGCAACATGCCTGCCACGGTCATCGGCGTGGCGGAAGAGAAACAGTCGATGTTTGGCAGCAGCAAGATCCTGCGCGTCTGGCTGCCCTATACCACCATCTCCGGGCGGATTATGGGGCAGTCCTGGCTCAACTCCATCACCGTGCGCGTGAAGGAGGGCTACGACAGCGCGCTGGCCGAGCAGCAGCTGGAGCGGCTGTTAACCCTGCGCCACGGGAAGAAGGATTTCTTCACCTGGAATATGGACGGCCTCTTGAAAACGGCGGAAAAGACCACACGTACTCTTCAGCTGTTCCTCACGCTGGTGGCGGTAATTTCGCTGGTCGTCGGTGGTATCGGGGTGATGAACATCATGCTGGTGTCGGTAACCGAACGTACACGGGAGATTGGCATCCGCATGGCGGTCGGGGCCAGAGCCAGCGACGTGCTGCAGCAGTTTTTGATTGAAGCCGTGCTGGTGTGTCTGGTCGGCGGTGCGATGGGGATTGCGCTCTCGATGATGATCGCCTTCGCGCTCCAGCTCTTTTTACCCGGCTGGGAGATTGGCTTCTCGCCGGTGGCCATTATTACCGCATTCTTGTGTTCGACCTTTACCGGCATTTTGTTTGGCTGGTTGCCTGCCCGCAACGCGGCGCGGCTGGACCCGGTGGATGCGCTGGCTCGGGAATAACCCGAAAATAAAAATGCCAGCCGATCGGGCTGGCATTTTGACTGCGGGATGTACACAATAAAACAGAGAGCTATGCAACCGTCTCTGCTTCAATGGGGACGATAAGGCTTGCATGATTGCCTTTTGGTCCCTGGTGTACATCGAACCGGACGGACTGCCCGGCTTTGAGCGTTCTGTAACCATCCATCTGAATGGTGGAATAGTGAGCGAAGATATCCTCGCCGCCGCCTTCGGGGCAGATGAAGCCAAACCCTTTGGCGTTGTTGAACCACTTAACAGTACCCATTTCCATGCTTCGACATCCTTCGTAAATCTTATAAGTTAAGATGGAATGAACCGGTGGTGGAGTGGGGGCTGTTCAAAACCTCGCCATCTCACGCTTGTACAATTTAGAGAAACGAAAGAAGTCGTCAAGCGTTTGGCGCTGGAGATGGGACAATAATCAACCAAAGTTTGAAGCAGTTAACGCTATTGCAACAGTTTGTGACAGACATCGCGGATGACAGTAATAGATGATTGTTATCTAACATCTGAGGTAGATTCAAAGTGGTTATGCAAAATGGGTAAGACCAACGACTGGCTGGATTTTGACCAGCTGGCGGAAGACAAAGTGCGTGACGCGCTAAAACCGCCATCTATGTATAAAGTTATGTTAATGAACGATGATTACACGCCGATGGAATTTGTTATTGACGTGCTACAAAAGTTCTTTTCTTATGATGTAGAACGTGCAACGCAACTGATGCTTACCGTTCATTATCGTGGCAAAGCTATCTGCGGCATCTTCACTGCCGAAGTGGCGGAAACCAAAGTGGCGATGGTGAACGACTATGCGAGGGAGAACGAGCATCCGTTGCTGTGTACGCTGGAAAAGGCCTGATAAGGCATAAAATTGGGGGAGGTGCCTATGCTCAATCAAGAACTGGAACTCAGTTTAAACATGGCTTTCGCCAGAGCGCGTGAGCACCGACATGAGTTTATGACCGTCGAGCATTTACTGCTCGCACTGCTTAGCAACCCATCTGCCCGCGAAGCGCTGGAAGCCTGCTCCGTGGATCTGGTGGCGCTACGTCAGGAACTCGAAGCCTTCATCGAACAAACCACACCGGTGCTGCCAGCCAGTGAAGAGGAGCGCGACACGCAGCCGACGCTCAGCTTCCAGCGTGTGCTGCAGCGCGCGGTATTCCACGTCCAGTCTTCCGGACGTAGCGAAGTGACTGGCGCAAACGTCTTAGTCGCCATCTTCAGCGAGCAGGAGTCACAGGCTGCCTATCTGCTGCGCAAACACGAAGTCAGCCGCCTCGATGTGGTTAACTTTATCTCTCACGGAACGCGCAAAGACGAGCCTAACCAGGCGTCGGATTCCAGCAATCAGGTCAATAACAATGAAGAGCAAGCAGGCGGGGAGGATCGTATGGAAAACTTCACCACCAACCTTAATCAGCTTGCTCGCGTTGGCGGTATCGACCCGCTGATTGGTCGCGATAAAGAGCTGGAGCGCGCGATCCAGGTGCTGTGCCGTCGCCGCAAGAACAACCCGCTGCTGGTGGGGGAATCTGGCGTGGGTAAAACCGCAATTGCCGAAGGGCTTGCCTGGCGCATTGTGCAGGGCGACGTGCCGGAAGTGATTGCCGACTGCACCATCTACTCGCTGGATATCGGCTCGCTGCTGGCGGGCACGAAATACCGCGGTGATTTTGAAAAACGCTTCAAGGCACTGTTAAAACAGCTGGAGCAGGATACCAACAGCATCCTGTTTATCGATGAGATCCACACCATCATCGGCGCGGGTGCGGCCTCCGGCGGCCAGGTGGATGCGGCTAACCTGATCAAACCGCTGCTCTCCAGCGGCAAGATCCGCGTGATTGGCTCCACCACCTACCAGGAGTTCAGCAACATCTTTGAGAAAGACCGTGCGCTGGCGCGCCGCTTCCAGAAAATCGACGTGACCGAACCGTCCGTCGAGGAAACGGTGCAGATCATCAACGGCCTTAAGCCGAAGTACGAAGCGCACCACGACGTGCGTTACACCGCGAAAGCGGTACGTGCGGCGGTGGAGCTGGCGGTGAAATACATCAACGACCGTCATCTGCCGGATAAGGCGATTGACGTGATTGATGAGGCAGGGGCGCGTGCGCGCCTGATGCCGGCCAGCAAGCGTAAGAAAACCGTTAACGTGGCGGATATTGAGTCCGTGGTAGCCCGCATCGCGCGTATCCCTGAGAAAAGCGTCTCTCAGAGCGACCGCGACACGCTGCGCACCCTCGGCAATCGCCTGAAAATGCTGGTCTTTGGTCAGGATAAAGCCATTGAGGCCTTAACCGAAGCGATCAAGATGGCCCGTGCCGGGCTGGGGCATGAGCACAAGCCTGTCGGTTCCTTCCTGTTTGCCGGCCCGACCGGCGTGGGGAAAACCGAGGTAACGGTTCAGCTCTCCAAAGCGCTGGGCATTGAGCTGCTGCGCTTTGATATGTCCGAGTATATGGAGCGTCACACCGTCAGCCGTTTGATCGGTGCGCCTCCGGGCTACGTGGGCTTTGACCAGGGCGGCCTGCTCACCGACGCGGTGATCAAGCATCCGCACGCGGTACTGCTGCTCGATGAAATCGAGAAAGCGCACCCGGACGTGTTCAATATCCTGCTGCAGGTGATGGACAACGGGACGCTGACCGACAACAACGGGCGCAAAGCGGACTTCCGTAACGTGGTGCTGGTGATGACCACCAACGCCGGGGTACGTGAAACCGAGCGTAAATCTATCGGCCTGATCCACCAGGATAACAGCACCGATGCGATGGAGGAGATCAAGAAGATCTTCACGCCGGAGTTCCGTAACCGTCTGGACAACATTATCTGGTTCGATCACCTGTCTACCGAAGTGATCCACCAGGTCGTAGACAAGTTCATCGTCGAGCTGCAGGTTCAGCTGGATCAGAAAGGCGTGTCGCTGGAAGTGAGCCAGGAGGCCCGCAACTGGCTGGCTGAGAAAGGCTACGACCGTGCGATGGGCGCCCGTCCGATGGCGCGTGTGATTCAGGACAACCTGAAGAAACCGCTGGCGAACGAGCTGCTGTTTGGCTCGCTGGTGGACGGCGGCCAGGTGACCGTGGCGCTGGACCAGGCGAAGAACGAACTGACGTACGATTTCCAGAGTGCAGCTAAGCACAAGCCGGAAGCGGCTCACTGAGTGAGTTGAACGTTAATGTTAAAAACCGGGCGAATGCCCGGTTTTTTTATGCCTGCTTTTCTCCCTCTCCCTGTGGGAGAGGGTTGGGGTGAGGGCAACAGACCGCAGAGGAATTTTGCGAGGCGCTTTCCAGTTTCGTACGACGTTGATTGCTGGATAAATCCACAGTAATAAAATGGCGGCGCACCTGCAAAATCAGGTGCCGGGATTGGCGTCCTGAAAGTGTGCACAAACAATCTTACGTGCATAAAGGATCACATATGACTGATATTAATAATTTCGCCCAACTTTACAGCGAACTCTCCCTCAACCCCGATCTCCCCACCCTGGCCGAGCGCTGCAACCTGCTCACCGAAATCCTGCTGGATTGCAAATCACTCCCACAAACGCAGCCCGTATGTCGTTGCCTCGGGTCTTATCTGGAAGAGGTAAAATCCGGCCTCACAGAATCCATGCGTGATTTTCAGATAGTGGAATTTGAGGACGAATCGGAACAACCGCGACAAAAGGAGTGGCTGCTAGAAGATACAGAAACAAAGTGTGATTACTGCCGGGCATTGAATCATGTGTTGCTGGTATCGCATTTTGACCGCGATATGCTGCCGCACCTGACGGGATTACTCCATGACATGGCTCATTCTATGGCGGGGGATTTAATCGCTCCTGCACAACCGTGGATGACAATACTTCTTCCGACGCAGCAACACTAACGCCACAAATAAAAAAAGCCGGGATTAACCCGACCTTTTAAATATTCATCTGCCATTACAGGCGAAAACAATTAGCGACTACGGAAGACAATGCGGCCTTTGCTCAGGTCGTACGGGGTCAGTTCAACAGTCACTTTGTCGCCCGTCAAAATGCGGATGTAGTTTTTGCGCATTTTACCGGAGATGTGCGCAGTTACCACGTGACCGTTTTCCAGCTCTACGCGAAACATGGTATTAGGCAACGTATCAAGTACGGTACCCTGCATTTCAATATTGTCTTCTTTGGCCATCTAATCCTCTGGGGTATCACTACCAAGTTTTGAACCGGCAAGATAATGCCGAAATTCATCAATTAAGTAAAGAATTGCGCGATTAAAACGCAGCAAAACAGTTTCGGCGCATTGCCCAAGCGTCACGGTACAACCGAACAGGAAGCGCATTCGTAAAGGGGAGACAACAGGATAAACGTCAGGACGTTATCTGAAGCGAGGGTCCCAAACGGCGGCGGGGCAACAGGCAGAAGCTACTCTGCGGCATAATTATAACACCCTCACAAAAAATATGCGGAAAACATTTAGACATTGGGCATAAAGAGCGTTCTCGGTATCCAGAAGTCGCGGGGGAGCTTCTCCTGACGGCTGGCATCCAGATGCTCGATGTACTGACGGCGCGGGATCTCAACGGCGCCGAGGGAAGCCGTATGCTCATTGAGCACCTGACAATCGATCAGACGTCCACCGCGCTGGGCAAATGCCTGGCTGAAGACCAGCAGCGCCGTTTTCGATGCATTCACCGCGCGGGAGAACATCGACTCGCCGCAAAACAGCGTCCCCTGCGCCACGCCATACATGCCGCCGACGAGTGCTCCACCGTCCCATACCTCGATGGAGTGAGCGTAGCCAAGCTCATGAAGCTGGTGGTAGGCGGTAATGATATCGCGGGTAATCCATGTTCCCTCAAAGCGGTCTTCGGCACAGCCTTCAATGACCTGTCCAAAGGCGTGGTTCAGGGTGACGCGGTAGGGGGATTTCGCATGGAAACGCTTCATGCTGCGGCTCAGGTGAAACTGCTCTGGCCACAGCACGGCACGCGGATCGGGAGACCACCATAAAATGGGGTCGCCGGGAGAAAACCAGGGGAAGATTCCGCGCTGGTACGCCATCAATAACCGCGCAGGGCTGAGGTCACCGCCAAGGGCCAGCAGCCCATTGGGCTCACGCAGCGCCCCTTCCGGAGAAGGGAACGCGATGTTATGACGAGAAAGCTGGACCAGGCGCATGACAGCAAAACTCCAGTACGCGAGTGAGGACGCTACAAATATAGTCTACAGACGCTGTTTAAACTGGTAGTAGCGACCCTGTTTCGCCAACAGCTCTGCGTGACTACCTTGCTCAATAATGTGTCCGTTGTCCATCACAATTATCCGATCAAAACTCGCCAGTCCACGCAGGCGGTGCGTGACCATCAGGACGGTTTTACCGGTCATGACATTGGCCAGCAAATCAAGGATTTGGCTCTCGGTCGTGGCATCCAGCCCTTCGGTGGGCTCGTCAAGCAGCATTAGCGGCGCATCGTGCAGCAGCGCGCGCGCAATCGCCAGACGGCGCAGTTCACCGCCGGAGAGTTGACGACCGCCTTCGCCCAGCCAGCTGTTCAATCCCTCGTCCTCAAGCAGCTTATGCATACCGACCTGTTCCAGCATGGCGCGAAGCGCATCATCCGTGGCCTCTGGGGCTGCCAGCAGCAGGTTATCGCGCAGGGTGGCGCTAAACAGATGCACGCGCTGCGGAACGACGCTGACCGTTTTGCGCAGGGCCTGCTCGCTGAAATCAGTCAGCGACGTGTCATTAAAACGAATCTGGCCGCGCTGCGGATCCCAGGCACGGGTCAGCAGCTGCAGCAGCGTCGACTTACCGCAGCCGGTACGGCCGAGGATCGCAATCCGCTGACCGGCATTAACAGAAAGGGTAATACCGTCAAGCGCGTTCTGCGCCTGTTTGTCGTAGCTGAAAGTGACATCTTCCAGCGTCAGTGCAACCTGCTCTGGTACCACGGTCTGCCCGGCACTGAACGTGACTTCAGGTTTCTGCTCGGCAATCTGGGTGATGCGCAGGGCAGAAGCGATGACCTGCCCCAGATGCTGGAAGGCGCCCGTCACCGGGGCCAGCGCTTCAAACGCGGCCAGCGCACAGAAGACGAAAAGGGCAATAAGCGGACCCGGCTGTGTATTTCCCCCGATATCGCCGGATGCCAACCACAGCATGGCTATCACCGCCACGCCGCCGATCAGCATCATCAGCGCCTGAGAGAAGGCCGTCAGTTCCGACTGGCGGCGCTGGGCTTCATGCCAGTTCAGCTCCGTACTTTCCATGCGGGCGCGGTAGCGCTTGCTGGCACCAAAAATGGTCAGCTCCGCCTGCCCCTGAAGCCAGGCAGTCAGCTGCTGGCGGTAGTCCCCGCGCAGGCGCGTCAGGTTCTCCCCGGTGGATTTCCCGGCGCGGTAAAACAGCGGCGGCAGAATGATAAGCGTCAGCAGCATGATCCCACCCAGCGTCAGCGCAACGGGGACATCCAGAACAGACAGCCCCAGCGTGACCACCACAATCACCACAAACGCGCCCACGATCGGGGAAATCACCCGCAGGTAAAGGTGATCCAGCGTGTCGACATCCGCCACCACGCGGTTAAGCAATTCTCCCTGACGAAAACGCGCCAACCCGGCAGGGGAGAGGGGCAGCAGTTTGCTAAAGGTATAGATACGCAGGTGCTGCAGCACGCGGAAAGTGGCGTCGTGGCTGACCAGCCGTTCGAAATAGCGTCCGGCAGTACGGGTGATGGCGGTACCGCGAACCCCGGCAGCCGGAAGCATGTAGTTGAAGCTGTATAAACCGGCGAACCCCGCGACGGCCGAGGCCGACAGGAACCAGCCGGAAAGCGTGAGCAGGCCGATGCTGGCGAGCAGCGTGACAATAGCCAGCACAATACCCAGCGTCAGCATCCATTTGTGGCGTTTATAGAGCGCCAGGTAAGGTAGCAGAGCGCGCATCAGATATCCTCCTGACGGTTCGCCAGCAGGGTAGCAAATGGCCCCTGGGCGGCAACGAGAGAGGCGTAATCGCCTTGATCAACAATACGGCCGTTTTCCATGACCCAGATCTGGTCCCAGTCGGCAATCCCTTCCAGCTGGTGGGTGACCATCAGGGTGGTTTGCTGCCGGGAGGCGGCGTTAAGCGCTTCCATGACGCGCTGCTCGCTGTGTGCGTCAAGGCTGGCTGCAGGCTCGTCCAGCAGCATCAGCTGGCATGGGTTGAGCAGCGCGCGGGCAACGGCCACACGCTGCGCCTGCCCGACCGACAGCCCGGCGGACTGGTCGCCGACAACGGTATCCACCCCTTGCGGCAGCAGCGGCAGAAACTCACTGACCCAGGCGCGGTCGAGAACCGACTGCAGTTCATCTTCACGCGCGTCCGGTCGCGCCAGAAGCACATTTTCGCGCAGCGTAGCGGCGGGAAGCTGTGGGTTTTGGCCTACCCAGCTGAGCTGTTTACGCCAGGCGTCAGGGTCGAGGTTGCGCAGTTCGGTTTTGTTGATCCGCAGTGAACCGGTGTAGGCCATAAAACCCGACAACGCGTTCAGCAGAGAACTTTTCCCGGAACCGCTGATGCCGACAAGGACCACGCGTTGTCCGGCAGGTAAGGTAAAGTTCAGCGGACCGGCGAGCACTTTGCCTTCGGGCGACAGAATGGAAAAGTCCTGCGCTTCAATGGTTACCGGATCTTTCGCATTCAGCGTCACGTCACCGCGCTCCGGGTGGGCCAGCGGCGTTTCCAGGAACGTTTTAAGGCTATCGGCGGCGCCAACCGCCTGAGCTTTGGCGTGATAGAA
Source organism: Enterobacter sp. BNK-13 (assembly GCF_048685015.1). NCBI lineage: Bacteria > Pseudomonadati > Pseudomonadota > Gammaproteobacteria > Enterobacterales > Enterobacteriaceae > Enterobacter > Enterobacter sp. BNK-13. The sequence continues at coordinate 1,143,608 of NZ_JBLQTP010000001.1, forward strand.
AGTTCCCAGATCGCGAAGCGGCTGGAAAAACTCCGGCGCCAGGATCAGCGCCAGGAAACCGGCGGAAAGGGTCACCGCCGTGCCGTAGTGGCCGAAATCCAGCGCACCGAGGTAGGAGAAGCCGAAGTAGACCGCCACAAGGGCAATCGACAGCGAGGTGAAGAATTCCAAAACGCCTGAAGACAGGAAGGCGAGGCGTAGTACTTCCATGGTGCGCTGACGGAAGTCCTGTGACGCCAGGCGAATATTTTCGGTTTCCGCTTCACCGCGGCCAAAAATGCGCAATGTCTCCATACCACGCAGACGATCGAGGAAATGACCGCTTAAGCGACCCAGTGCGAGGAAGTTACGGCGGTTGGCATCCGCAGCTCCCATGCCGACCAGCGCCATAAACAGCGGGATCAGCGGGGCGGTACCCATCAGAATCAGCGCCGCCATCCAGTTCACCGGGAAGATGGCGATCACGATCAGCAGCGGAACGAAGACGGCAAGGGCCATCTGCGGCAGATAGCGCGCGTAGTAGTCATGCATATCGTCAATCTGCTCAAGGATCAGCGTCGCCCAGCTACCGGCCGGTTTACCCTGGATCCACGCGGGCCCGGCTTCCTGAAGCCTGTCGAGCACCTGACGGCGGATCTCGTAGCGGATGTGCTGTCCGGCGTGAAAACCGACACGCTCACGCAGCCACACCACCCAGGCGCGCAGGATAAAAATCAGGATCAGGACAATAAAGGGCAGCAGGAGCGCTTCGCGTGGAATGTTCTCCATGATCATGTGATTAAGAATGCGGGCCAGCAGCCATGCCTGGGCAACAATCAACAGACCGCTGACGAAACCCAAAAGACGGGAAATCGTAAGCCAGCGGCGGGAAAGAACGCTTTGCTGTTTCAGCCAGCGTGTTAACTCTTGTTGACGGGTTTTTTCCATTGCGTACTTTGCAGGTGACGTTATTAGAAGTTGGGCAGCGCAATGTTACAACGGGGAGACAATAAAGGCGACTTATCGCCGCCTTTATTTACGTTTGTTACTGACTTGTAAAGATTATTTACCTTGTTCAGCCAGTCCATCGAGGTAGCGTTCAGCGTCCAGCGCGGCCATACAGCCGGTGCCCGCAGAGGTGATCGCCTGACGATAAATATGGTCCATCACGTCGCCAGCCGCGAATACGCCCGGGATGCTGGTTTGAGTCGCATTACCGTGAATGCCGGACTGCACTTTGATGTAGCCGTTTTCCAGCTCAAGCTGACCGTCGAAGATTGCGGTGTTCGGACTGTGACCGATGGCCACAAACAGACCCGCCACTTCCAGCGTTTCGACATTATCGGTGTTCTGGGTATCACGAATACGCAGACCGGCAACGCCCATCTGGTCGCCCGTCACCTCTTCCAGCGTACGGTTGGTGTGCAGCACGATGTTGCCGCTTGCTACTTTGTCCATCAGACGTTTGATCAGGATCTTCTCCGCGCGGAAGGTTTCGCGGCGGTGGATCAGGTGTACTTCAGAGGCAATGTTCGCCAGGTACAGCGCTTCTTCCACGGCAGTGTTGCCGCCGCCGATGACCGCGACCTTCTGATTGCGATAGAAGAAACCGTCGCAGGTGGCGCAGGCAGAAACCCCGCGGCCTTTAAACGCTTCTTCGGATGGCAGGCCGAGGTAACGGGCAGAGGCACCGGTTGCAATGATCAGCGCGTCACAGGTGTATTCACCGCTGTCACCCGTCAGGCGGAACGGACGGTTCTGCAGGTCGACCTTATTGATGTGATCGAACAGAATTTCGGTTTCGAATTTAGCGGCATGCTCGTGCATACGCTCCATCAGCAGCGGCCCGGTCAGGTCGTTCGGGTCGCCTGGCCAGTTTTCCACTTCGGTGGTGGTGGTCAGCTGACCGCCTTTTTCCATGCCGGTGATTAATACCGGGTGCAGGTTAGCGCGTGCAGCATAGACCGCCGCGGTATATCCCGCAGGTCCAGAACCAAGGATTAGCAGCTTACTGTGTTTGGCCGTGCCCATGAGATCCCCATTGTTGTTGGCAGACATTTGGCTGGATTGTAGGGAATTTGTTGCCGTAAAAAAAGAGCGCAGCAATTTTGATATCAATCTGTGTAATAGCCATGGACGATGAATCGCGCGCGATAACATCACGCTTTCTCCAGAAAAGCGGTCGTTTGTAAGGCAATAAAATGAGGATTAATACCCTGCCGCAATGAATATCCGGCATGTTGTACTAAAAAACGATGTTTTGCTTTGACAATCCCCTGCGCTTTTGCGAAAACATTCAAGGAAGAAAAAAAACCGCGTTAACCGTATGCCGCATAGGCATGCACGTAAATGCCATTTTTACCGGGTCAGTGAAATCTACGCATGGCGTGGACAGACGCCATACGTGATGTCGGTGACTGCCTTCGGGCAACGGTCTTCTTACCAACAGAACCCGAATCCGCATCGCGTCTATTACATAATCAGGCGATGTGATGACTAACGGGTACAGGCTCTGAACAGTGATGTGCACAGGGTCCAGGCAGGAGTAGGGAAGGAATACAGAGAGACAATAATAATGGTAGATAGCAAGAAGCGCCCTGGCAAAGATCTCGACCGTATCGATCGTAACATTCTTAATGAATTGCAAAAGGATGGGCGTATTTCCAACGTCGAGCTTTCAAAACGTGTGGGACTTTCCCCGACGCCGTGCCTTGAGCGTGTGCGCCGACTGGAAAGACAGGGTTTTATTCAGGGCTATACGGCTCTGCTGAACCCGCATTATCTGGATGCCTCACTTCTGGTATTTGTTGAGATTACTCTGAATCGTGGTGCGCCGGATGTGTTTGAGCAATTTAACGCCGCTGTACAAAAACTTGAAGAAATTCAAGAGTGTCATCTGGTGTCTGGTGATTTCGACTACCTGTTGAAAACCCGTGTGCCTGATATGTCCGCCTACCGTAAGCTGCTGGGGGAAACCCTGTTGCGTCTGCCGGGCGTGAACGACACCCGTACGTACGTGGTGATGGAAGAGGTCAAACAGAGCAATCGTCTGGTTATTAAGACGCGCTAACACGGAACAGGTGCAAAATCAGCGTAGTTTGATTACACTCCTGTTAATCCATACAGCAACAGTGCCGGGGAGTCCCGGCGCTGTTGTCCGTTTTAGCAAACAGGCAGGATATGCCTGATACCTGGAGAGCCTTTCTTGAGCCAGGAATACACTGAAGACAAAGAAGTCACACTATCGAAGCTAAGCAGCGGACGTCGTCTCCTCGAGGCTTTGCTGATTGTTATTGCCCTTTTTGCCGTCTGGCTGATGGCAGCCTTACTCAGTTTCAACCCCTCGGATCCCAGCTGGTCACAAACTGCATGGCATGAGCCTATCCATAATTTAGGCGGTGTCCCCGGTGCCTGGCTTGCGGACACGCTGTTCTTCATTTTCGGTGTGATGGCCTATACCCTTCCCGTCATTATTATTGGCGGATGCTGGTTTGCGTGGCGTCATCGTCAGAACGATGATTACATCGACTATTTCGCCGTCTCGCTGCGCCTGATTGGCGCGCTGGCGCTGATCCTCACCTCCTGCGGGCTGGCGGCGATTAACGCCGATGATATCTGGTACTTCGCCTCTGGCGGGGTGATCGGCAGCTTATTAAGTTCTGCGCTCCAGCCGATGCTGCACAGCAGCGGCGGCACGCTGGCGCTGCTGTGCATCTGGGCCGCCGGGCTGACGCTGTTTACCGGCTGGTCCTGGGTGAGCATTGCCGAGAAAATTGGCAGCTTTATCCTCACCATTCTGACTTTTGCCAGCAATCGTACCCGCCGTGACGATACGTGGGTGGATGAAGACGAATACGAAGATGAAGAGGAAGATGACGCGCCTGCGCAGCGTCGCGAGTCTCGTCGTGCCCGAATTCTGCGCGGCGCGCTGGCGCGTCGCCAGCGTGTGGCCGAGAAATTTGCCAACCCACTGGGCCGTAAAACCGATGCGGCGCTTTTCTCCGGTAAACGCATGGATGAAGACGAGCAGGTGGCGTATCGCGCTGCGGGTGTCGCCGTCGATCCTGACGATGTGCTCTTCTCCGGCAGCCGGGCCACGCCCGGGGACTTTGACGAATACGACCCGCTGTTAAACGGCCACTCGGTCACCGAACCGGTAGCAGCCGCGGCCGCCGCGACGACTGCAGCCCAGGCGTATGCCGCGCCTGTCGACGCCGTGATGCCATCCGCGCCGGTCCCGCCACCGGAATCCGTTATTCAGCAGCCTCAGGTTGAGTGGCAGACTGCGCCGGGTGTTCACACGCCAGAGCCCGTCATTGCGCCTGAACCTGTAAGCTACATCCCCGTGCAGCAGGAACAGTGGCAGCAGCCTTATCAGCCGCCGCAGCCTGAGTATGACCCGCAGCAATATCAGCAGCCAGTGCCTCAACCGTATCAGGAGTATGTGCCTGAACCGGTCGAGCCTGTAAAGTCTTATGTCGCACCGCAGCCTGAGCCTGAAATCGTGGAAGAGGTGAAGCCTGCCCGTCCACCGCTGTACTATTTTGAAGAAGTCGAAGAGCGCCGCGCGCGTGAGCGCGAACAGCTGGCCGCCTGGTATCAGCCTGTGCCTGAACCGGTGCAGGAGCCGGTTACGAAAACGCCTTCTGTATCTGTTCCACCTGTCGACCCGACGCCTGCTGTTGCACCCGTAGCGGAAAGCGTGAAGCAGGCTACCGCAGCGGCGGCCGTGGCTGCACCTGTCTTTAGCCTGGCAACCGGGGGGGCACCTCGTCCTCAGGTGAAAGAGGGGATTGGTCCGCAGCTGCCTCGTCCTAACCGCGTCCGCGTGCCAACCCGCCGTGAGCTTGCTTCTTATGGCATCAAGCTGCCTTCCCAGCGTATGGCTGAAGAAAAAGCGCGCGAGTCTGAGTACGACGATGATGCTGATGAAATGCAGCAGGACGAGCTGGCCCGCCAGTTCGCTGCGCAGCAGAATCAGCGCTACGGTGAAGAGTATCAGCACGATGAACCGGCGCTGGAAGACGACGATGACGCCGCGGAAGCGGAACTGGCGCGTCAGTTTGCCGCCACCCAGCAGCAGCGCTATTCCGGTGAACAACCGGCTGGTGCAAATCCGTTCTCGCTGTCGGACTTTGAATTCTCGCCGATGAAAGATCTGGTGGATGATGGCCCAAGCGAGCCTTTATTTACCCCGAGCGTGATGCCGGAAGCTGAGCCTGTGCGCCAGCCACCGGCACCACAGGCCTATGCTCAGCCGCAACAGCCCGTTCAGCAGCCGTATACACAGCCGCAGCAGCCACCACAGCCGCCGCAGTTCCAGCAGCCTGCGCCTCAGCCTCAGGAGAGCCTGATTCACCCGCTGCTGATGCGTAACGGTGACAGCCGTCCGCTGCAGCGTCCAAGCACGCCGCTGCCCTCTCTGGATCTGTTAACGCCGCCGCCGTCAGAAGTTGAACCGGTTGATACCTTCGCGCTGGAGCAGATGGCGCGTCTGGTGGAGGCCCGTCTGGCTGACTTCCGTATCAAGGCGGACGTGGTGAACTACTCACCGGGTCCTGTGATCACCCGTTTTGAACTGAACCTGGCGCCGGGCGTAAAAGCCGCGCGTATTTCCAACCTCTCCCGCGACCTGGCGCGTTCGCTGTCGACCGTGGCGGTGCGCGTGGTGGAAGTGATACCGGGTAAACCTTACGTTGGTCTTGAGCTGCCGAACAAAAAACGTCAGACCGTCTACCTGCGTGAAGTGCTGGATAACACCAAGTTCCGCGATAACCCCTCCCCGCTGACCGTGGTGCTGGGTAAAGATATCGCTGGCGATCCGGTGGTGGCAGACCTCGCAAAAATGCCTCACCTGCTGGTCGCGGGTACTACTGGTTCCGGTAAGTCCGTCGGTGTGAACGCCATGATCCTCAGCATGCTCTATAAAGCGCAGCCGGAAGATGTGCGTTTCATCATGATTGACCCGAAAATGCTCGAACTGTCGGTCTATGAAGGTATTCCTCATCTGCTGACCGAAGTGGTCACCGACATGAAAGACGCCGCCAACGCTCTGCGCTGGAGCGTGAATGAGATGGAGCGTCGCTACAAGCTGATGTCTGCGTTGGGCGTACGTAACCTGGCCGGTTATAACGAGAAAATCGCCGAAGCGGCGCGCATGGGACGTCCGATTCCGGATCCATACTGGAAGCCGGGTGACAGCATGGATGCCCAGCATCCGGTGCTGGAAAAACTGCCTTATATCGTGGTGCTGGTCGATGAATTCGCTGACCTGATGATGACCGTCGGTAAGAAAGTGGAAGAGCTGATTGCCCGCCTGGCGCAGAAAGCGCGTGCGGCCGGTATTCACCTTGTGCTGGCGACCCAGCGTCCTTCCGTGGACGTCATCACCGGTCTGATTAAAGCGAACATTCCGACGCGTATCGCCTTTACCGTATCCAGTAAAATTGACTCGCGTACTATTCTTGACCAGGGCGGTGCAGAATCGCTGCTGGGTATGGGTGACATGCTCTATTCCGGTCCGAACTCTACCTCTCCGGTACGTGTTCACGGCGCGTTCGTGCGCGACCAGGAAGTGCACGCGGTCGTGCAGGACTGGAAAGCGCGCGGTCGTCCGCAATACGTCGATGGCATCACCAGCGACACGGAAAGCGAAGGCGGCGGCGGTGGCTTTGACGGCGGTGAAGAGCTGGATCCGTTATTCGATCAGGCGGTTAACTTCGTTACCGAAAAACGCAAAGCATCTATCTCCGGCGTACAGCGTCAGTTCCGCATCGGCTATAACCGCGCTGCGCGCATCATCGAGCAGATGGAAGCGCAGGGCATTGTGAGCGAGCAGGGGCATAACGGTAACCGCGAGGTGCTTGCACCGCCACCGTTTGATTAACCTTCCGCAATTGCAAAGAAGGGTAAATCAGCCAAAATTAAGCATTTTCTTCTGTCGCCTGCCTTCGGGCAGGTCCAGAATAGAAGACGGAAACCCCCTATCGGGAAGACGTATTTTAAGGAATAACAATGAAAAAAATCGCCATCGCCTGTGCATTACTCACCAGTTTTGTCGCCAGCAGCGTCTGGGCTGATGCAGCCAGCGACCTTAAAAGCCGACTGGATAAAGTAAGCAGCTTCCACGCCAGCTTCACGCAAAAAGTGACGGACGGCAGCGGCAACGCGGTGCAGGAAGGTCAGGGAGATTTGTGGGTTAAACGCCCCAATCTGTTTAACTGGCACATGACCCAGCCGGATGAGAGCATCCTGGTCTCTGACGGTAAAACCCTATGGTTCTTCAACCCGTTCGTTGAGCAGGCCACGGCGACCTGGCTGAAGGATGCGACCAGCAATACGCCGTTTATGCTGATTGCCCGTAACCAGGCCAGCGACTGGCAGCAGTACAATATTAAACAGACAGGTGACGAATTTGTCCTGACGCCGAAAGGCAGCAACGGCAACCTGAAGCAGTTCACCATCAATGTCAGCACTAACGGTACCATTAATCAGTTCGGCGCGGTTGAGCAGGACGATCAGCGCAGCAGCTATCAGCTCAAGTCTCAGCAGAACGGCGCCGTTGATGCATCGAAATTCACCTTTACCCCGCCGAAGGGCGTAACGGTGGACGACCAACGCAATAAGTAAGAGGCGTGAGTGGGCAATCTGTCGCTCGATTTTTCAGATAACGCGTTTCAACCTCTGGCCGCACGTATGCGGCCAGAAAATTTAGCGCAGTATATCGGCCAGCAGCACCTGCTGGCTGCCGGTAAGCCCTTGCCGCGCGCCATTGAGGCGGGGCATTTGCACTCCATGATCCTCTGGGGGCCACCCGGCACCGGTAAAACGACCCTCGCTGAAGTGATTGCCCGCTATGCCAACGCAGACGTCGAACGTATCTCGGCGGTGACGTCCGGCGTGAAAGAGATCCGCGAAGCGATCGAGCGTGCGCGGCAGAACCGCAATGCCGGGCGGCGCACCATTCTCTTTGTAGACGAAGTCCACCGCTTCAACAAGAGCCAGCAGGATGCCTTCCTGCCGCATATTGAAGACGGCACGATCTTCTTCATCGGCGCGACCACCGAAAACCCGTCGTTTGAGCTGAACTCGGCGCTGCTTTCCCGCGCGCGCGTTTACCTGCTCAAATCGCTGACGACCGAGGATATCGAAAAGGTTCTTACTCAGGCGATGGACGACAAATCGCGCGGCTACGGGGGACAGGATATCGTTCTGCCTGACGAGACGCGTCGTGCGATTGCGGAACTGGTTAACGGCGATGCGCGTCGGGCGCTGAACACGCTGGAGATGATGGCCGATATGGCCGAAGTCGACGATGCCGGCAAGCGGGTGCTGAAGCCGGAACTGCTCACCGAAATTGCCGGGGAACGCAGCGCGCGGTTCGATAATAAAGGTGACCGTTTTTACGATCTCATTTCGGCCCTGCATAAGTCCGTGCGCGGCAGCGCGCCGGATGCGGCACTGTACTGGTATGCGCGTATTATTACTGCGGGTGGCGATCCGTTATACGTCGCGCGCCGCTGTCTGGCGATTGCCTCAGAAGATGTCGGCAATGCCGATCCTCGCGCCATGCAGGTCGCTCTGTCGGCCTGGGACTGTTTCACCCGGGTTGGACCTGCGGAAGGCGAGCGTGCCATTGCGCAGGCGATTGTCTATCTGGCCTGTGCGCCAAAAAGCAATGCCGTCTATACCGCGTTTAAGGCCGCGATGTCTGACGCACGCGAACGCCCGGACTACGATGTACCGGTTCATCTGCGTAATGCGCCGACCAAACTGATGAAAGAGATGGGGTATGGGCAGGAGTACCGCTACGCTCATGATGAACCCAATGCCTACGCCGCCGGGGAGGAATATTTCCCGCAGGAGATGGCACAAACGCGCTATTATCACCCCACAAACAGAGGTCTTGAAGGCAAGATTGGTGAAAAGCTCACCTGGCTCGCCGGACAGGATCAAAATAGCCCTATAAAACGCTACCGTTAGTTCAGTCGTTGCGGTAATGTTGGCAATTGTATCCTTGTGACCGCAGGCTGTGGTCACATTTCCTATTTTAATTCGATAAGCACAGGATAAGCATGCTCGATCCCAATCTGCTGCGTAATGAGCCAGACGCAGTCGCTGAAAAACTGGCACGCCGGGGCTTTAAGCTGGATGTAGATAAGCTGCGCGCTCTTGAAGAGCGTCGTAAAGTTCTGCAGGTACAAACTGAAAATCTGCAGGCAGAGCGTAACTCTCGATCGAAATCCATCGGCCAGGCGAAAGCGCGCGGGGAAGATATTGAGCCATTACGCCTGGAAGTGAACAAGCTGGGTGAAGAACTGGATCAGGCGAAAGCGGAGCTGGATGTTCTTCAGGCCGAAATTCGTGATATTGCCCTGGCTATCCCGAATATTCCTGACGACAGCGTGCCTGTCGGCAAAGATGAAAACGACAACGTTGAAGTGAAACGCTGGGGTACGCCTCGTGAGTTTGACTTTGAAGTGCGCGATCACGTGACGCTGGGCGAAATGCACGCGGGCCTGGATTTTGCGGCAGCGGTTAAGCTGACCGGTTCTCGCTTCGTGGTGATGAAAGGCCAGATTGCCCATCTGCACCGCGCGCTGGCGCAGTTCATGCTGGATCTGCACACCGAGCAGCATGGCTACAGCGAAACCTACGTGCCGTATCTGGTCAACCACGATACGCTGTACGGTACGGGCCAGCTGCCGAAATTTGCCGGCGATCTGTTCCATACCCGTCCGCTGGACGAAGAAGCAGACAGCAGCAACTACGCGCTGATCCCAACCGCGGAAGTGCCGCTGACTAACCTCGTGCGTGATGAGATCATCGACGAAGACGATCTGCCGATCAAACTGACGGCGCACTCTCCGTGCTTCCGTTCTGAAGCCGGTTCTTACGGTCGCGACACGCGCGGTCTGATCCGTATGCACCAGTTCGACAAGGTTGAGATGGTGCAGATCGTTCGTCCTGAAGAGTCCATGGACGCGCTGGAAGAGATGACCGGCCACGCGGAGAAAGTGCTGGAGCTGCTGGGTCTGCCGTACCGTCGTATGGCGCTGTGCACCGGTGATATGGGCTTTGGCGCCTGCAAAACCTTCGATCTGGAAGTGTGGGTGCCTGCGCAGAACACCTACCGTGAAATCTCCTCCTGCTCTAATGTCTGGGATTTCCAGGCGCGCCGCATGCAGGCACGCTGCCGCAGCAAATCTGACAAGAAAACCCGTCTGGTGCATACCCTGAACGGTTCTGGTCTGGCTGTGGGCCGTACCCTGGTTGCCGTGCTGGAAAACTACCAGCAGGCAGACGGTCGTATCGAGATCCCTGAAGTGCTGCGTCCATACATGAAAGGCCAGCAGTACATCGGTTAATATTTGCCTTAAAACAAAAAAGCGCCTCAGGGCGCTTTTTTTATGCCTTTGATTTGATACGACGCAATAACCCCTCCCTCTAAAGTAGTAATACTCCTCCGAATGAAAGTCAGCATAAAACGCTGATAACGAAAAAAATCGTTATATATAAAACTACATAGCGGTTTGCGCCGCCTCTCTTTTCTTTGTGAGCAACCAAAGTGAGTCTCTATGAAAATCAACGCGCCTGAAGCATTAATGGCTGCCGAGGTCACTCGCCGTGGGTTGATGAAAACCACGGCCATAGGCGGCCTGGCCGTAGCCAGCAGTGCCTTCACGCTCCCCTTTACCCGACTGGCGTCGGCGGCAGAGGCTCTGTCTCCGGCCACTTCGCCGGAAAAAGTGGTGTGGAGTGCCTGTACCGTCAACTGCGGTAGCCGTTGTCCGCTGCGTATGCATGTGGTGGACGGTGAAATTAAATATGTCGAAACCGACAATACCGGCGACGATAACTACGAAGGGTTACATCAGGTCCGTGCCTGCCTGCGTGGTCGTTCCATGCGTCGTCGCGTCTATAATCCGGACCGCCTGAAATACCCGATGAAGCGCGTCGGTAAGCGTGGGGAAGGGAAATTCGAGCGGATTAGCTGGGACGAAGCCTACGACATCATCGCCACCAACATGCAGCGTTTGATTAAAGAGTACGGTAACGAATCTATCTACCTGAACTACGGTACCGGGACGCTTGGCGGCACGCTGACCCGCTCCTGGCCACCGGGAAAAACGCTGGTGGCGCGCTTGATGAACTGCTGCGGCGGTTATCTCAATCACTATGGCGACTACTCCTCTGCGCAGATCGCGGCAGGACTGAACTACACCTACGGCGGCTGGGCTGACGGCAACAGCCCGTCCGATATCGAAAACAGTAAGCTGGTCGTGCTGTTCGGTAACAACCCGGGTGAAACCCGCATGAGCGGTGGCGGGGTGACCTACTACCTCGAACAGGCACGCGCCAAATCCAATGCCCGCATGATCATCATCGATCCGCGCTATACCGACACCGGTGCCGGACGTGAGGACGAGTGGATCCCAATCCGTCCGGGAACCGATGCCGCGCTGGTCTCCGCGCTCGCGTGGGTGATGATCACTGAGAACCTTGTTGATCAGCCTTTCCTGGATAAATACTGCGTCGGCTATGACGAGAAAACCCTGCCCGCCAGCGCACCTGCTAACGGTCACTACAAGGCGTATATTCTCGGACAGGGCAGCGACGGTGTGGCGAAAACGCCGGAGTGGGCCTCCACCATCACCGGCATCCCGGCAGAGCGTATCGTTCAGCTGGCGCGCGAGATTGGCTCAGCCAAACCGGCCTATATCAGCCAGGGCTGGGGTCCGCAGCGTCATGCGAACGGCGAAATCGCGACCCGTGCTATTTCCATGCTCTCCATTCTGACCGGCAACGTCGGCATTCACGGCGGTAACACCGGGGCGCGTGAAGGTTCATATGAAGTGCCGTTCGAACGTATGCCGACGCTGGATAACCCGGTTCAGACCAGCATCTCCATGTTTATGTGGACCGATGCGATTGAACGCGGCCCGGAAATGACCGCTTTGCGCGACGGCGTGCGCGGCAAGGACAAGCTGGACGTGCCGATTAAGATGATCTGGAACTATGCCGGTAACTGTCTCATCAACCAGCACTCCGAAATCAACCGCACCCATGAAATCCTGCAGGACGACAAGAAGTGCGAGATGATTGTGGTGATCGACTGCCACATGACCTCCTCGGCAAAATATGCCGATATCCTGCTGCCGGACTGCACCGCCTCTGAGCAGATGGATTTCGCGCTGGACGCCTCCTGCGGCAACATGTCCTACGTGATCTTTACCGACCAGGCGATTAAACCGCGCTTTGAGTGCAAAACCATTTATGAGATGACCTCTGAACTGGCGAAACGTCTTGGCGTTGAGCAGCAGTTTACCGAGGGACGTACTCAGGAAGGGTGGATGCGCCATCTGCATGAACTCTCCCGCAAGGCGATCCCTGACCTTCCTGACTTTGATACCTTCCGCAAGCAGGGGATGTACAAACAGCGCGATCCGGAAGGGCACCACGTGGCGTACAAAGCGTTCCGTGAAGATCCGCAGGCGAACCCGCTGACCACGCCGTCGGGCAAAATCGAAATCTACTCCGAAGCGCTGGCAAACATTGCGTCAACCTGGGAACTGCCGGAAGGGGACGTCATCGATCCGCTGCCGATCTACACGCCGGGCTTTGAAAACTATAACGATCCGCTGACGGCGAAATTCCCGCTGCAGCTGACCGGTTTCCACTACAAAGCTCGCGTGCACTCTACCTACGGTAACGTCGACGTGCTGAAGGCCGCCTGCCGCCAGGAGATGTGGATTAACCCGATGGACGCGAAAGCGCGCGGCATCAGCAATGGCGATCGCGTGCGTATCTTCAACGGTCGCGGCGAGGTGCATATTGAAGCCAAAGTCACCCCACGCATGATGCCCGGCGTGGTGGCGTTAGGGGAAGGGGCCTGGTACAGCCCGGATGCCAACCGCATCGACCAGGCAGGCAGTATTAACGTACTGACCACACAGCGTCCGTCGCCGCTGGCGAAGGGTAACCCATCCCACACAAACCTTGTCCAGGTTGAAAAGGTTTAAGGAGTAACCGATGACAACTCAGTATGGATTTTTTATTGATTCCAGCCGTTGTACCGGGTGCAAAACCTGCGAGCTGGCCTGCAAAGATTACAAAGACCTGACGCCGGACGTGAGCTTCCGTCGCATCTATGAATACGCCGGGGGCGACTGGCAGGAAGATAACGGCGTCTGGCATCAGAACGTCTTTGCGTATTACCTGTCGATTGCCTGTAACCACTGTGAAGATCCTGCCTGCACGAAGGTTTGTCCGAGCGGGGCGATGCACAAGCGAGAAGACGGTTTTGTGGTGGTGGATGAAGATGTCTGCATTGGCTGTCGCTACTGCCATATGGCCTGTCCGTACGGCGCACCGCAGTATAATGCCGCTAAAGGCCACATGACCAAATGCGATGGCTGCCACACCCGCGTAGCGGATGGCAAAAAGCCGATTTGCGTCGAGTCCTGTCCGCTGCGCGCGCTGGACTTCGGCCCGATTGAAGAGCTGCGTCAGAAACACGGTCAGCTCGCCGCCGTGGCACCGCTGCCGTCTGCGCACTTCACGAAGCCAAGTATTGTGATTAAACCTAACGCCAACAGCCGTCCTACAGGTGACACCACCGGCTACCTGGCAAACCCGAAGGAGGTGTGAGATGGGAAGTGGATGGCATGAATGGCCGCTGATGATCTTCACGGTCTTTGGTCAGTGCGTGGCGGGCGGCTTTATTGTGCTCGCGCTGGCGTTGTTGAAAGGTCAGCTCAATGCTGAACAGCAGCAGCGTTTAGTGTTGAGCATGTTTGGCCTGTGGGTGCTAATGGGGATTGGCTTTATCGCCTCAACGCTGCACCTGGGCTCGCCGATGCGCGCGTTTAACTCTCTGAACCGCGTGGGGGCCTCATCACTGAGTAACGAGATTGCCAGTGGCGCAATTTTCTTTGCCGTCGGTGGGCTAGGCTGGCTGCTGGCCGCTATGAAGAAGTTGCCTGCGGGTCTGCGCAGCCTGTGGCTGATCCTGACCATGGTGCTGGGCGTGGTGTTCGTGTGGATGATGGTGCGTGTCTATAACACCATTGATACCGTCCCCACCTGGTACAGCGTCTGGACGCCAATAAGCTTCTTCCTGACGATGTTTATCGGCGGGCCGCTGCTGGGCTACCTGCTGCTGCGCGTGGCGGGTGTCGACGGATGGGCTATGCGTTTGCTGCCCGCTGTTTCGCTTCTGGCGCTGGTAGTGAGTGCGATGGTCGCTCTGATGCAGGGTTCTGAACTGGCAACCATTCACAGCTCTATCCAGCAGGCCTCTGCCCTGGTGCCGGACTACGGTGCGCTGATGGCCTGGCGTATCGTCCTGCTGGTCGCTGCGCTGGTATTCTGGATTGCTCCTCAGCTCAAAGGCTATCAGCCTGCGCTGCCGTTGTTGTCACTGGCTTTTGTGCTGGTACTGGCGGGTGAACTGATTGGTCGCGGCGTGTTCTACGGGTTGCATATGACTGTAGGTATGGCTATCGCTAGTTAATGTTGTATTTGGTTATATCAAGCCGGGCCTGAGTGCCCGGCTTTTTCTTTTTTCGATCATGAAATTTTTCGACTGTCGTTTTGTTTTAATTTTGCCCATTAATAAATGAAAACATAGACATAATTAATATCTATAGCAGGCGTGGCATTAGCAGGATAAGTTTTTTAAATCGACAGGGAACATATTGTGCGAGGCGGCTAAATCAGTGGATTGACTTTGTTTTTGCCAGTGGCATGATGCGCACGAAATCTGAACTTCCTCACGGCTTTTTAATCCATGACCACCTATACCCGGCCAGTGCTGCTGTTGCTCTGTGGCCTGCTTCTGTTGACCCTGGCGATCGCAGTGTTAAATACGCTCGTCCCGCTGTGGCTCGCCCATGAAAACTTACCGACCTGGCAGGTGGGTATGGTCAGCTCATCCTTTTTTACCGGGAACCTGCTGGGTACGATGGTGACCGGGAGCCTGATCAAGCGCTTTGGCTTTAACCGTAGCTATTATCTGGCTTCGCTGATTTTCGCTGCCGGGTGTGCGGGGTTGGGCCTGATGGTCGGCTTCTGGAGCTGGATGGCATGGCGCTTTATCGCCGGTGTCGGCTGCGCGATGATTTGGGTGGTCGTTGAAAGTGCGCTGATGTGCAGCGGCACCTCCCGCAACCGCGGTCGCCTGCTGGCAGCCTACATGATGGTTTATTACGTCGGCACCGTGCTGGGACAACTGATGGTAAGCAAGCTGCCAACCGACCTGATGAGCGTTCTGCCGTGGGTAACGGGCATGGTGCTGGCCGCGATCCTGCCGCTGCTCTTTACGCGCATTGTGAACCAGAACAGCGAACACCAGGAAGCAACCCACGTCTGGCCAATGCTGAGACTGCGTCAGGCGCGTCTGGGTGTTAACGGCTGCATTATCTCGGGGATTGTCCTCGGCTCGCTCTATGGCCTGATGCCGCTCTATCTGAACCATCAGGGCGTCAGCGACTCCGGGATTGGTTTCTGGATGGCGGTCATGGTGAGTGCGGGTATTGTGGGGCAGTGGCCAATTGGCCGTCTGGCTGATCGCTTTGGCCGTCTGCTGGTGCTGCGCGTTCAGGTCTTCGTGGTGATCATGGGCTGTCTTGCTATGCTCAGCAACGCCGCAATGGCGCCTGCGCTGTTCATTCTCGGGGCTGCTGGCTTTACGCTCTATCCCGTCGCGATGGCCTGGGCCTGTGAGAAAGTTGAACATCACCAGCTGGTGGCAATGAACCAGGCGCTGTTACTGAGCTATACCATCGGCAGCCTGTTAGGACCGACGTTTACCGCGATGCTGATGCAGAATTACTCCGACAATTTGCTGTTTATCATGATCGCCAGCGTGTCGTTTATTTATCTGTTAATGCTGCTGCGTAAAGCGGGCGAACATCCAACGCCTGTGGCACATGCCTGATGAATTAAAAGCCTGTCGATGACAGGCTTTTTTGTCCCCATCACAACTCAGAGTTTTACTTATTGTTTGTTTATTGCGCCGGACGATAATTCAGGTGAGTCCTACCACAATAAGGCAGCAATCATGTCTATTCGTCGTTTTTCCACTACCGCACTGGCCGTAGTGTTGTCTTTAACGTTTGCAACGGCTCCGGTCATGGCTAATCCTGGCAACGGGAATGGCAATGGTCACGGAAACGGAGGCGGACAGGGTAACAGCGGCAATCATGGTAACGGGAATTCTGGTAACGCCGGTAACCATGGTAATAAACAAAATAACGGTCAGGATAACCCTGGTAAATCGGATAAGGGCGTTAAAAACAGCAAAGATGTCGGTAATGACGTTGATGCTCGCGTGAGCTTCGATCATGCCCGCCATCTGGCCGTGAATTATGGTTTAACGGGCTATAAGTCTCTGCCTCCGGGGATCGCAAAAAACCTGGCGCGCGGTAAACCACTGCCTCCGGGTATTGCGAAGAAGGCCGTGCCGGCCTCAATGCTGGACCAGCTTCCTTCCTATCCCGGCTATGAATGGCGCGTAGTGGGTGACGACCTGGTCTTAATTGCGCTGAGTACTGCGATTGTGACGTCCGTTATTAACGGCGTCTTTAAATAGAATATAAAAAGGCCCGGTTTTTACCGGGCCTTTTCTTTAATACATCACTTTGTGACCGTACTGTTCAAGAATACCTTTGACGCGTTCCATCGTCTCTTTTTTCGGCGGCTTCACGCCATCGAGCTTGTACTCTTCACCCATGGCCACCCATTTATGTTTACCCAGCTCGTGATAGGGCAGAAGCTCGATTTTCTCGACGTTGCCCATGTCGCGGGTGAATTCCCCCAGGCGGTGCGCGGAGTCGTCGTCATCTGACCAGCCTGGTACCACCACGTAGCGGATCCAGGTTTTGATGCCTTTATCGGCAATGTATTTGGCAAACTCCAGCGTGCGGTGGTTGGAGACGCCCACCAGGTTCTGGTGGATCTCATCGTTCATCTGTTTGAGATCGAGCATCACCAGATCGGTCACCTCGAGCAGTTCATCAATTACCGGATCGTAGCGACGTACAAAGCCATTGGTATCCAGGCAGGTATGAATGCCTTCTTTGTGGCAGGCGCGGAACCAGTCGCGGACAAATTCAGCCTGAAGAATGGCTTCACCGCCGGATGCGGTCACACCGCCACCGGAGGCGTTCATAAAGTGGCGATAGGTCACCACCTCTTTCATCAGATCGTCGACGGTGACTTCTTTACCGCCGTGCGTGTCCCAGGTGTCGCGATTATGGCAGTACAGGCAGCGCATCAGGCAGCCCTGGAAAAAGGTGATAAAGCGGATACCCGGGCCATCGACGGTGCCACAGGATTCAAAGGAGTGAATACGACCAATAGTTGACATTGCGGTGATATCTCCATCATCGGCCCGTCCGGGGCCTGTGTATGCACAGCTCAAAGCCGGCTGTGTTAAGTCTGTTTTGGCTGTTATCCATTCAGTATAGATAGCGGACAAAAGAGACTGAGGTGGAGAGGGTGCTAAAAAGGCCCCACTGACGTGGAGCCTTTATTGTACGCTTGTTAACGCGTGATTTCAGTCAACTCCACTTACATGGACTGAGTGAAAGTACGGGTGATAACGTCCTGCTGCTGTTCTTTAGTCAGGGAGTTAAAACGTACTGCGTAGCCAGATACGCGGATGGTCAGCTGAGGATATTTCTCAGGGTGTTCCATCGCGTCGAGCAGCATTTCACGGTTCATGACGTTCACGTTCAGGTGCTGACCACCTTCAATGGACGCTTCGTGGTGGAAGTAACCATCCATCAGACCCGCGAGGTTAGTTTTACGCACTTCGTCGTCTTTACCCAGCGCGTTTGGCACGATAGAGAAGGTGTAAGAGATACCATCTTTCGCGTAAGCAAACGGCAGTTTAGCAACGGAAGTCAGAGAGGCAACCGCACCTTTCTGGTCACGACCGTGCATTGGGTTCGCACCTGGGCCGAATGGCGCGCCAGCACGACGACCGTCTGGGGTGTTACCGGTTTTCTTACCATACACAACGTTAGAGGTGATGGTCAGAACAGACTGAGTCGGGATAGCGTTACGGTAGGTAGTCAGTTTCTGAATTTTCTTCATGAAACGTTCTACCAGGTCAACCGCCATGTCATCAACGCGAGAATCGTTGTTACCAAACTGCGGATATTCGCCTTCGATTTCGAAGTCGATAGCCAGACCGTCTTCGTCACGAATTGGTTTAACTTTCGCATATTTGATTGCAGACAGGGAGTCAGCAGCAACGGACAGACCTGCGATACCACACGCCATGGTGCGGATAACGTCACGGTCGTGCAGCGCCATCAGAGAAGCTTCGTAGCTGTACTTGTCGTGCATGTAGTGGATAACGTTCAGCGCAGTGACGTACTGTTTCGCCAGCCAGTCCATGAAGTGATCCATGCGGTCCATCACTTCGTCGAAGTTCAGAACGTCGCCTTTGATCGGCTCAGACTTAGGACCAACCTGCATTTTCAGTTTTTCATCAACGCCGCCGTTGATAGCGTACAGCATGGTTTTCGCCAGGTTTGCACGCGCACCGAAGAACTGCATTTGTTTACCAACAACCATTGGGCTTACGCAGCAAGCGATAGCGTAATCGTCGTTGTTGAAGTCCGGACGCATCAGGTCATCGTTCTCGTACTGCAGAGAAGAGGTGTCGATGGACACTTTAGCGGCGAATTTCTTGAAGTTCAGAGGCAGTTTTTCAGACCACAGAACGGTGATGTTCGGCTCCGGAGAAGGACCCATGGTGTACAGGGTGTTCAGGAAGCGGAAGCTGTTTTTGGTCACCAGAGTACGGCCGTCAACGCCCATACCGCCGATGGATTCAGTTGCCCAGATTGGGTCACCGGAGAACAGCTCATCGTATTCAGGCGTACGCAGGAAGCGAACCATACGCAGTTTCATGACCAGGTGGTCAATCATTTCCTGAGCGTCTTGCTCGGTGATTTTGCCTGCTTTCAGGTCACGTTCGATGTAAGCATCCAGGAAGGTGGATACGCGACCGAAGGACATCGCTGCACCGTTCTGAGACTTAACTGCGGCCAGGTAGCCGAAGTAGGTCCACTGGATAGCTTCCTGAGCGTTGGTAGCAGGACCAGAGATATCGCAGCCGTATTTAGCCGCCATCTCTTTGATCTGACCCAGCGCGCGGTGCTGTTCAGCGATCTCTTCACGCAGACGGATAGTCGCTTCCAGGTTTACGCCGTTTTCCAGATCGGACTGCAGGGAAACAAACTGCGCGTACTTGTCTTTCATCAGGAAGTCGATACCGTACAGCGCAACGCGACGGTAGTCACCGATGATACGGCCACGGCCATACGCATCTGGCAGACCAGTCAGAACGCCAGATTTACGGCAGTTCAGAATGTCTTTGGTGTAAACATCGAATACGCCCTGGTTGTGGGTTTTGCGGTATTCGGTGAAGATTTTTTTCAGCATTGGGTCCAGCTCGCGGTTATACGCTTTGCATGAACCTTCAACCATTTTAATACCACCGAACGGGATGATTGCGCGTTTCAGTGGTGCTTCAGTCTGCAGACCAACGATTTTCTCAAGGGCTTTGTTGATATAGCCAGCATCGTGAGAAGTGATGGTGGAAGCAACGGA
The DNA here is from genome assembly GCF_048685015.1 of Enterobacter sp. BNK-13. NCBI lineage: Bacteria > Pseudomonadati > Pseudomonadota > Gammaproteobacteria > Enterobacterales > Enterobacteriaceae > Enterobacter > Enterobacter sp. BNK-13. The sequence goes on from NZ_JBLQTP010000001.1 coordinate 1,163,216, forward strand.
GGTGTCAAAATCAACTGGCGCGTGAGTGCGGTTTTCCAGTTTAACGCCTTCCATTACGCTGTCCCACAGCTTGGTGGTCGCGTCAGTTGCGCCAGCCAGGAAGGATTCGTCACCTTCATACGGGGTATAGTTTTTCTGAATGAAGTCACGTACGTTTACTTCATTCTGCCAGTCACCTTTCGCAAAACCTTCCCAGGCTGTGGCTAACTTTTCATTAAGCTCGGACATGTAACACCTACCTTCTTAAGTGGATTTTTTATTTACTGCCTGAGAAAACCATCAATGATGATCGTCGCCACGCAGGTAAATGACCCAGTATGTCAACCCAACTAACAGACCCCCACCGATAATGTTCCCGATAGTGACAGGGATCAGGTTATCAGTAATGAAATTCATAATAGTCAGGTGAGAGAAACTTTCCGGGGATGAACCAACTGCGGTCCAGAACTCCGGGCTCGCAAAGTCGCGGATAACAATGCCCATTGGGATCATGAACATATTCGCGATACTGTGCTCAAAGCCGCTGGCAACAAACATCGCAACCGGCAGAACCATAATTAAGGCTTTGTCCATCAGGCTACGACCCGAGTAGCTCATCCATACAGCCAGGCAGACCATCAGGTTAGCGAGGATGCCGAGAGCAACGGCTTCGATAAATGTGTGGTGCATTTTGTGGTCGGCGGTTTGCAGGACGTTAAGGCCCCAGCCACCGTTGGCGGTCATGTACTCGCCAGAAAGCCACATCAACAAAACAAAGAGCAGACAGCCAACCAGGTTACCCACGTAAACATTAAGCCAGTTACGTGCCAGCTGACCCCAGGTAATTCTTCCGCTGGCCTTTGCCACGACAATCAGCACCGTTGAGGTGAAGAGGTCGGCGCCGCAAATGACGCAAAGAATCAGACCCAGTGAGAAACAAATGCCGCCAATCAGTTTGGCCATGCCGAAAGGCATTCCGGCAGTACCGGTGGTGGCGGTGATGTAGAAGACGAAAGCGATAGAGATGAACACACCAGCCGTGATCGCCAGATAGAACGTCTTCATCGGGTGTTTCGTTGCTTTATAGACACCTGCTTCTTCGGCAACTTTGGCCATCGCAGCAGGGAGTAAAAGATCAAAAGGGTTGTCAGCTTTCACACTAACTCTCTCTTTATTAAGTCGGCGACGAGATACTAACAAAGCATTATAGAAGAGAAATTGATATAGATCATATCTCGCCTGGCTTATAGGCCCGCAGTGTGTATGGATTTACAGCAAATGCGGAGTAAGTGTTTGATTATCCGTATAAAAATAAATTTTAAAAGTTATGAAAAGAGTTGAATTTTTTCGTTCAGCCACCTCTTTATCAGTTAATTAATATGGAGTATTAACCATAAAAAGTAACAGTAAAGCCCAGATCAATATTATTATATTTACCCGTGTTTAACTTTATTATTACAATCAACAATCATTGCCGAAGAAAATAAAAAACGGGGCAATGAAATTGCCCCGTAATATAGCCCAGACGATTGAATACGCCTACTGCTGGTAATGTTATGTGCGCTTATTTTGACCAGTAAGCAGCTTTTGCTTTCTGCAGCTTTTCGTAGGCCTTCAGCAGTGACTGATGCGCCGGGAAGGCTTTAAGATCGCTATCAACAGCCTGCAGGCCATAGAACGGCGCTTCGCCGCTCAGGGCCGCGCTGGCTGCTTCAACGGCCTCAGCCCCGTACATACGCACGAAAGCATTCAGGTATTGCAGCGGTTCGCGATCCTCTTCCTGTGCAAGCAGCAGCAGGGTTTGCAGGCAACGGTAATAATTGGTGCGCTCGGCAGAGAAGACCGACTGGTTGAACTCCATGGTCCACTCGGTCCAGGCCAGGGCCTGATCCAGATCGCCACCCGCCAGAGCCAGCATTGCTTTCAGTTCACCGATACGCAGGGTATACCAGCCGTTATCTTTACCGGTCGCCAGACCCAGGAGTTCGCGTACGCGGGTGAAGTCATCGTGGCCTTCTTCGTCCAGTTGGGCGATCAGGTTCAGGTAATCTTCTTTCTCCCATTCACTGCCCGGCAGAGCCAGCAGCGTTTCTCGCAGATGGGCGCCCATGCTGTTGTTTGCCAGCCACAGGTCTTCCGCTGGATAGATATCAGACATGCCAGGCACGATGATGCGGCACGCGTAAACGCCCAGGTGCTCGTAATCGGCAATGTACACTTCCTGGTCTTCCGCGTTGAAGATCGCCATCAGCGTGGCGAACTCTTCTTCCGTGGTACCGGCGAAGCTCCAGTCCACGAACGGATAGTCCGCGTCCTGCTTGAACATATCCCAGGAAATTAAGCCGCTGGAATCGATGAAGTGGGTTTCGAGGTTGGTATGCTCGGCCACTTCTTCATCGTCAAACGTTGGCGGCGTAAACACGTCGAGATCTTTCAGGCTACGGCCCTGCAGCAGCTCAGTGACGGTACGCTCCAGCGCCACGCCGAAGTCCGGGTGCGCGCCGAAGGAGGCGAAGCAGGTACCGTTGGTCGGGTTAAACAGCACGACGCAGATCACCGGATACTTGCCGCCCAGCGAGCCGTCATACGCGAAGATTGGGAAACCTTCTGCTTCCAGTTTGGCGATGGATTCCACTACGCCCGGGTAGCGCGCCAGCACGTCTGCCGGAATTTCAGGCAGGCTGATGGATTCGGCAATAATGCGGTTTTTGATGTGACGCTCGAAGACTTCAGACAGACCCTGCACGCGGGCTTCATTGCGGGTGTTACCGGCGGACATGCCGTTAGACACATACAGGTTGCCGACGATGTTCATCGGGATATAGACGGTCTGCTCGTCAGACTGACGGGTAAAGGGCAGGGCGCAAATACCGCGATCGTCGTTTCCGGACTGCAGATCGATCAGCATGCTGGCGGTCAGTTCGTTTTCCGGATCGTAGAAAGCGCGCAGACGCGCGTCGAGAATACCTTCCGGCAGTTCGTCGTCTTCCGTCAGTGGGAACCATTTTTCGTTCGGATAGTGAACGAACGGGCCGTTGGCGATGGTTTCGCCCAGCCAGAAGTCAGCGAAGAAATAGTTGGTGGACAGACGCTCAAAATACTCACCCAGCGCGGAGGCCAGTGCCGCTTTTTTCGTCGCGCCTTTACCGTTGGTAAAGCACAGGGCACAGTCTTTATCGCGAATATGCACGGACCAGACATGAGGCACCGGATTGAGCCAGGAGGCTTCTTCGATGTTAAAACCCAGGTCGGTCAGTTTCTGCTGGAAGCGAGCGATGGAATCTTCCAGAGCGGCGTCTTTGCCGGGGATAAACGTTTGAGTCATGGCGTTCACTTTTATCGTACGTAAAGCGCGCAATGATACGGGTTTTGCGTGACGGGTGCTATCTTCGGCGAAAATAAATGCCTGAGCTATGCTTACACTCAGTAACCTACTGTTAAGGCATAGAAAAATGAAAGCGTTTGATCTCCAGCGGATGGCGTTTGATAAAGTCCCTCCAGAGTTTTTAGGCGAAGTCGCGCTTCGCAGCTTGTATACCTTCGTCCTCGTGTTCCTGTTTCTCAAAATTACGGGCCGTCGCGGCGTGCGGCAGATGTCGCTTTTTGAAGTATTGATCATCCTGACGCTGGGTTCTGCGGCGGGGGATGTCGCCTTCTATGATGATGTGCCGATGGTGCCGGTCTTCATCGTTTTTGTCTCCCTGGCGCTGCTTTACCGGCTTGTCATGTGGCTGATGTCGAAAAGTGAAAAGCTGGAAGATCTGCTTGAAGGGAAGCCGGTCGTTATCGTCGAGGACGGTCAGCTGGCCTGGGAAAACGTTCAGAGCGCCAATATGACCGAGTTTGAGTTCTTTATGGAGCTACGCCTCAACAGCGTGGAACAGCTCGGGCAGGTGCGTCTGGCGATCATGGAAACCAACGGGCAGATTAGTGTCTATTACTATTCTGACGATGAGGTGAGGCCGGGACTGTGCATCCTGCCGGATATGCTGATCGAGCGTTTCAGAACCGTACCTGAGTCAGGCGAGTATGCCTGCGTGAGATGTAGCCATGTCGTCGCGATGCAGCCGGGGGATCGTCAATTATGCCCCCGCTGTGCAAATCCGGAATGGACGAAGGTTAGCCGGGCTAAACGCATCACCTGACAGCCATTTTGTCGGTTTTGTCCTGGCGAGGCGGCAGATTGTTTTGTGTGACGTGGGGCACATTTCACGGGTCATAAGTTTTAGACATTGCGGCGCGTGTCACTGAATGATAAAACCGATATCCACAGTTATAACTTATGGCTTTTAGCGTGGTGAGGGGAAATGGCTCAAGTCTTTAATTTCAGTTCAGGTCCGGCAATGTTACCGGCAGACGTGCTTAAACAGGCTCAACAGGAACTTTGTGACTGGAACGGTCTGGGAACGTCGGTGATGGAAATCAGCCACCGGGGTAAAGAGTTTATTCAGGTGGCGGAAGAGGCAGAAAAGGATTTTCGCGATCTGCTGAATATTCCCTCGAACTACAAAGTATTGTTCTGTCACGGCGGCGGGCGCGGCCAGTTTGCGGGCGTACCGCTGAACATCCTGGGCGATAAAACGACGGCAGACTACGTTGACGCAGGCTACTGGGCGGCCAGTGCGGTGAAAGAAGCGCACAAATACTGCACGCCGAATGTGATCGACGCCAAAGTGACCGTTGACGGCCTGCGCGCCGTGAAGCCAATGAGCGAGTGGGAGCTTTCTGATAACGCCGCGTATCTGCACTACTGCCCGAACGAAACCATTGACGGCATTGCCATCGACGAGACGCCAAACTTCGGCAGCGATGTCGTGGTTGCCGCTGACTTCTCCTCCACCATTCTGTCTGCGCCAATTGACGTCAGCCGTTATGGCGTGATCTACGCGGGCGCACAGAAAAATATCGGCCCTGCAGGCCTGACGATTGTTATCGTGCGTGAAGATCTGCTGGGTAAAGCGCATACATCCTGCCCGTCGATTCTTGATTACACCGTGCTGAACGACAACGATTCTATGTTCAACACCCCACCGACGTTTGCCTGGTACCTTTCCGGCCTGGTCTTCAAATGGCTGAAGCAAAACGGCGGCGTGGCGCAGATGGACAAAGTGAATCAGCAGAAAGCCGAACTGCTGTATGGCGTGATCGACAAGAGCGATTTCTACCGCAACGATGTGGCGAAAGCTAACCGTTCCCGCATGAACGTGCCGTTCCAGCTGGCGGACAGCAACCTGGATAAAGTGTTCCTGGAAGAATCCTTCGCGGCAGGCCTGCACGCGCTCAAAGGTCACCGTGTCGTGGGCGGCATGCGTGCCTCCATCTATAACGCGATGCCGCTGGAAGGCGTTAAGGCTCTGACCGATTTCATGATCGACTTCGAACGTCGCCACGGTTAATTGCGCTGTTTTCACCCCCGTAGCCCTGCTGCGGGGTTTTTATTATGTTGAGTTGAGAGTTAAGTTTTCATGGAATCCCTGACGTTACAACCTATCGCGCGGGTAGATGGCACCATTAATCTGCCTGGTTCAAAAAGTGTCTCGAACCGCGCTCTGCTGCTGGCAGCACTGGCAAACGGCACCACCGTCCTTACAAACCTGCTGGACAGCGATGACGTGCGCCATATGCTCAATGCGCTGAAAGCGTTGGGCGTTCATTACACTCTCTCCGACGATCGCACCCGCTGCGAAGTGACCGGCAATGGCGGCGCGCTGCAGACGGGTGAAGAGCTTGAGCTGTTTCTGGGCAACGCGGGTACCGCGATGCGTCCGCTGGCGGCGGCTCTGTGTCTTGGGCGCAACAACATTGTGCTGACCGGTGAGCCGCGCATGAAAGAGCGTCCGATTGGCCATCTGGTGGATGCCCTGCGTCAGGGCGGCGCGCAGATTGAGTATCTGGAGCAGGAAAATTATCCGCCACTGCGTCTGCGCGGGGGCTTTACCGGCGGTCACGTCGAGGTTGACGGCAGCGTTTCCAGCCAGTTCCTGACCGCGCTGCTGATGACCGCGCCGCTGGCACCGCAGGATACGGTAATTACGATTAAAGGCGAGCTGGTCTCCAAACCGTATATCGATATCACGCTGCACCTGATGAAAACCTTCGGCGTCGAGGTGGAAAACCAGTCTTATCAGCGCTTCGTGGTACGTGGGGCGCAGCAGTACCAGTCTCCGGGCAGCTATCTTGTGGAAGGCGACGCCTCGTCGGCTTCTTACTTCCTGGCGGCGGGCGCGATCAAAGGCGGTACCGTGAAGGTAACCGGTATTGGCCGCAACAGCGTGCAGGGCGATATCCGTTTTGCGGACGTGCTGGAGAAAATGGGCGCGGTTGTGACTTGGGGCGATGATTTCATCTCCTGTACCCGCGGCGAGCTGAAGGCCATCGACATGGACATGAACCATATTCCGGATGCGGCGATGACCATTGCCACAGCGGCGCTGTTTGCAAAAGGCACCACCACGCTGCGTAATATCTACAACTGGCGCGTAAAAGAAACCGACCGACTGTTCGCGATGGCGACTGAGCTGCGTAAGGTCGGCGCTGAGGTGGAAGAGGGCGAAGACTACATTCGCGTCACGCCTCCTGCAAAACTGCAGGTTGCCGAGATCGGAACCTACAACGATCACCGTATGGCGATGTGCTTCTCGCTGGTGGCGTTGTCAGACACGCCTGTCACCATTCTTGATCCAAAATGTACGGCGAAAACGTTCCCGGACTACTTCGAACAGCTGGCACGCATTAGCACGCTGGCCTGATAACGCCTGCCGCATCACCCGATGCGGCATTTCCTTACGCTTCCTGACGAACACATCCGTTCATTTCTTCTACACTCTGCTTCAATCAATCCGTAATTTGCACGCAAAGGTAACAGTTGCGCACGTTGACGCGTATAATGCGCGGCGTTCATGTAAACGGTATGCCTTATTTAAGGAGAAAAAGATGACGGCAATTGCCCCGGTAATCACCATTGATGGGCCGAGTGGCGCAGGGAAAGGGACTCTGTGCAAAGCGATGGCGGAAGCGTTGCAATGGCATCTTTTAGATTCGGGAGCAATCTATCGCGTGCTGGCTCTGGCTGCGCTGCATCATCATGTGGACGTGGCGTCTGAAGAAGCGCTGGTTCCGCTGGCTGCGCATCTTGATGTGCGTTTCGTGTCGACCGATGGCAACCTGGAAGTCATCCTTGAAGGGGAAGACGTGAGCGGGGAAATTCGTACTCAGGAAGTGGCGAATGCGGCCTCCCAGGTAGCAGCCTTCCCGCGCGTTCGTGAGGCGCTGTTACGTCGTCAGCGCGCGTTTCGTGAAGCACCGGGCTTGATCGCAGACGGACGCGATATGGGAACCGTGGTATTCCCTGATGCACCTGTGAAAATTTTCCTTGACGCCTCTTCGGAAGAACGTGCTCAACGCCGCATGCTTCAGTTGCAGGAAAAGGGGTTTAGTGTTAACTTTGATCGCCTTTTATCCGAGATAAAAGAGCGCGATGACCGCGATCGTAACCGCGCCGTCGCCCCACTTGTTCCAGCAGAAGATGCATTAGTTCTGGATTCAACCAGTTTAACTATTGAGCAAGTGATTGAAAAAGCGCTACAATATGCGCGCCAAAAACTGGCACTCGCGTAATCGCGACCGATTTAGCAGTACCCCCGCTGCAAGGGATTGACGGCGGGTATGTGAAACAACCCCATCCGGCACGGAGCCAGGTGGACGTTAATATTAACCTGAAGATTAAACATGACTGAATCTTTTGCTCAACTGTTTGAAGAATCCTTAAAAGAAATCGAAACCCGCCCGGGTTCCATCGTTCGCGGTGTTGTTGTTGCTATCGACAAAGACGTAGTACTGGTTGACGCCGGTCTGAAATCTGAGTCCGCCATTCCGGCAGAGCAGTTCAAAAACGCCCAGGGCGAGCTGGAAATCCAGGTTGGCGACGAAGTTGACGTTGCTCTGGACGCAGTAGAAGACGGCTTCGGTGAAACCCTGCTTTCTCGTGAGAAAGCGAAACGTCACGAAGCATGGATCACGCTGGAAAAAGCTTACGAAGAAGCTGAAACTGTGGTCGGTGTTATCAACGGCAAAGTTAAAGGTGGCTTCACTGTTGAGCTGAATGGTATTCGTGCGTTCCTGCCAGGTTCTCTGGTAGACGTTCGTCCAGTTCGTGACACTCTGCACCTGGAAGGCAAAGAGCTTGAGTTCAAAGTAATCAAGCTGGACCAGAAGCGTAACAACGTTGTTGTTTCCCGTCGTGCCGTTATCGAATCCGAAAACAGCGCAGAACGCGATCAGCTGCTGGAAAACCTGCAGGAAGGCATGGAAGTCAAAGGTATCGTTAAGAACCTCACTGACTACGGCGCATTCGTTGACCTGGGCGGCGTTGATGGCCTGCTGCACATCACCGACATGGCGTGGAAACGCGTTAAGCACCCAAGCGAAATCGTGAACGTGGGCGACGAAATCACTGTTAAAGTGCTGAAGTTCGACCGTGAGCGTACTCGTGTATCCCTCGGCCTGAAACAGCTGGGCGAAGATCCATGGGTAGCTATCGCTAAGCGTTACCCAGAAGGTACTAAACTGACTGGTCGCGTAACCAACCTGACTGACTACGGCTGCTTCGTTGAAATCGAAGAAGGCGTTGAAGGTCTGGTGCACGTTTCCGAAATGGACTGGACCAACAAAAACATCCACCCATCCAAAGTTGTTAACGTTGGTGATGTAGTGGAAGTGATGGTTCTGGATATCGACGAAGAACGTCGTCGTATCTCCCTGGGCCTGAAGCAGTGCAAAAACAACCCATGGCAGCAGTTCGCGGAAACCCACAACAAGGGTGACCGTGTTGAAGGTAAAATCAAGTCTATCACTGACTTCGGTATCTTCATCGGCCTGGACGGCGGCATCGATGGCCTGGTTCACCTGTCTGACATCTCCTGGAACGTTGCAGGCGAAGAAGCAGTTCGTGAATACAAAAAAGGCGACGAAATCGCTGCAGTTGTTCTGCAGGTTGACGCAGAGCGTGAGCGTATCTCCCTGGGCGTTAAACAGCTCGCAGAAGATCCGTTCAACAACTGGGTTGCACTGAACAAGAAAGGCGCAATCGTAAACGGTAAAGTGACTGCAGTTGACGCTAAAGGCGCAACCGTAGAACTGGCTGACGGCGTTGAAGGTTACCTGCGCGCTTCTGAAGCTTCCCGTGACCGCGTTGAAGATGCCACTCTGGTTCTGAACGTAGGCGACGACGTTGAAGCTAAGTTCACCGGTGTTGACCGTAAGAACCGTGCAATCAGCCTGTCTGTTCGTGCTAAAGACGAAGCTGATGAGAAAGATGCAATCGCAACTGTTAACAAACAGGAAGATGCAAACTTCTCTAACAACGCAATGGCTGAAGCTTTCAAAGCAGCTAAAGGCGAGTAATATCAGGTTCTCAGCATCATGTGCGCTGTAATGCATTTACAGCGTGAAGGATGAGGAGCAAACTTGACAGATTACAGGATTCGTCCTGTAATCAATAACAAAGGGCGGCTACGGCCGCCCTTGTTTAATGAGCTGTTCAGCTAATTGGTTTGAAAGGAACCGGAGGAATCATGACCAAGTCAGAATTGATTGAAAGACTTGCCAGTCAGCAACCGCATATCCCTGCCAAAGCAGTGGAAGATGCCGTAAAAGAGATGCTGGAGCATATGGCCTCCACTCTTGCCCAGGGCGAGCGCATTGAAATCCGCGGTTTCGGTAGTTTTTCTCTGCACTATCGTGCTCCACGTACCGGGCGTAACCCGAAAACTGGCGATAAAGTCGAGCTGGAAGGTAAGTACGTTCCACACTTTAAGCCGGGTAAAGAACTGCGCGATCGCGCCAATATTTACGGCAACTGAGTTTAGCCAGCCGGTTAAACTGGGTTCGAAAGAAAGCACCTGCGGGTGCTTTTTTTGTACCCGTCGCTTTCTTTCTGAAGGTGCCCCGCATTTTCCGTTTCGTTTTCTGCAACCCGTAAAATACCTTGCTGCGCTTGCTGTAAATCGCATCCTTCACACCTGACGACCCGCTCAACCTGCTTGCATACTGCCACCCTGAAACAGGGAGGTAGCAATGGGAATTCCCGCGCTTAGTGTCTGCGCCATGCTGGCGATAGTTCCGTTACTCTGGTTACCTGAATTGCCGTCGACTTACACCGTGTGGGTCATGGTGGCTGGCGGGATAGTGCTTGCTGCATGGCAAAACCGTCGAGTGAAGTATGCTGGTATCACGCTGTTATTTTGTGCGTGGGGCATTCTGGCCGCGCAAGAGAGCGTCTGGCCGATGCAGCATTTAACAACGGGGGCCGTGCAGGCTGAGGTAGAGCTCACCGCGACCGACGGCGCGACTCTGCATCAGGGAAACATTCGCAGCGTCGATGGCGAGCGCTGGTGGGCCTCCACCGGCGTAACGCTGTATGGCAATTATCTGCCGCAGAAAGCCTGTGCCGGTCAGCGCTGGACCATGACGCTCAGGCTCAGGCCTGCACACGGCGAACTGAACGACGGCGGTTATGATGCTCAGTGCAGCGCTTTTGCCCGACATCAAACATTGAGCGGGCGCTTCACCCGTGCGGAACTCGTCGACGGGCGCTGCAGCCTGCGAGCGCAATATCTGCTGTCGTTGCAAAACCGACTTTCAGCTTATCCATGGGGAGCGGTTATCCTGGGCCTTGGGATGGGGGAACGCCTGGATGTACCACGGGAAATAAAAGATCTGATGCGGGAAACCGGCACGCTGCATTTGATGGCGATTTCGGGTCTGCATATCGCGCTGGCAGCCTCTCTCGTCTGGTTACTTGCACGTGGACTCCAGTTTTTATTACCCAGCCATCGGGTCCACTGGCAAATGCCTCTCCTTGCCGGGTTAATCTTTGCTGCTTTCTACGCCTGGCTTACCGGCCTGCAACCGCCTGCGCTGCGGACGGTCATCGCACTTGCTGTGCTTGCTATGTTGCGAATCGCTGGCCGTCAATGGTCTCCCTGGCAGGTATGGGGGTGCTGTATCGCGGCGATACTGTTAAACGATCCGTTAGCCGTACTTTCGCAGAGTCTGGCTTTGTCAGCCTTTGCCGTCGCCGCGCTGATTTTCTGGTTTCAGTGGCTGCCGCTTCCTGACTGGCAGAGGACAAGACGTATACGGCCGCTAGTGAACCTGATTTATCTGCAGGTCGGCATGTTGCTTCTGCTCATGCCGTTACAGGTTCTGATTTTCCATGGCTTCAGCCTCTCATCCCTGGTCGCGAATCTCTTTGCCGTGCCCCTGGTAACGTTTGTCTCCGTCCCGCTGATCCTGCTCGGTATGCTGCTCCATCTGCTACCGCTGGCAGCGGTTGAAAGTGCCATCTGGTTTGCTGCCGATAAGTCGCTTGCGGGACTCTTCTGGCTACTGATGCGCCTGCCTGATGGCTGGCAGAGTGTCGATCAACGCTGGCAAACCATGGCATTACTGCCGTGGTTGATCATCATTGCCTGGCGTTTTCGTGCCTGGAAAACCGTTCCTGCCGTTTGTCTTGCAGGCAGTGTCTTACTGACATTTCCCCTCTGGCGAGCGTCAAAAAGCGAGAGCTGGACGCTGCATATGCTGGACGTGGGGCAGGGGCTGGCCATGGTCATTGAAAGGCAGGGAAAAGCCATTCTTTATGATACCGGGCTCGCCTGGCCGGACGGAGACAGCGCGCAGCGGTTAATTATTCCCTGGCTTCGCTGGCATCACCTACGGCCAGACGGGGTGATTCTCAGTCATGAACACCTCGACCATGCAGGAGGCCTCATTTCGTTGCAAAAAGCATGGCCGGATATATGGATAAGAAGCCCGTTGCGCAGGACGGGACACCGTCCCTGTTTTCGTGGGCAGAAATGGGAATGGCAGGGGTTAACTTTCACCGTCCACTGGCCCCCTGAAAATTACCCGGCCCAGGGGAATAACCGTTCCTGCGTGGTAAAGGTGGACGACGGGGAGCAAAGTGTTCTGTTAACAGGAGATATTGAAGCGCAAGCGGAACAGGCTATGCTTAGCCATTACTGGCGCTATATGACGTCCACGTTGATACAGGTGCCTCATCATGGCAGCAATACCTCGTCCTCACTGCCGCTGGTACAGCGGGTGGGAGGACAGATCGCCCTGGATTCCGCGGCCCGCTATAACGCATGGCATTTCCCGTCAGCAAAAGTTGTCCGACGCTATCGAAAAGAGGGGTATATCTGGCACGATACCCCTCATTCAGGACAAATATCGGTGACATTCTCGCAACATCACTGGCAAATCCGGCGCTTGCGAGAGCAAATTTTACCACGTTGGTATCATCAGTGGTTTGGCGCGCCCGTCGATAACGGGTAGAATATGCGGCTATTTCAACAATGCTGGTTTTTTGAATGCATAACGACAAAGATCTCTCCACGTGGCAAACGTTCCGCCGACTCTGGCCGATGATTGCCCCTTTTAAAGCAGGCTTGATCGTGGCGGGTGTAGCGTTAATCCTCAACGCAGCCAGCGATACTTTTATGCTATCGCTTCTTAAACCGTTACTGGATGACGGTTTTGGTAAAACGGATCGCTCAGTGCTGCTATGGATGCCTCTGGTGGTTATCGGACTGATGATCTTACGCGGTATCACCAGCTATATCTCAAGCTACTGCATTTCCTGGGTATCCGGGAAAGTGGTGATGACCATGCGCCGTCGACTGTTCAGTCACATGATGGGCATGCCGGTTGCGTTCTTTGACAAGCAGTCAACCGGGACGCTGCTGTCGCGTATTACCTACGACTCCGAGCAGGTTGCTTCTTCCTCTTCCAGCGCGCTGATTACCGTTGTGCGCGAGGGCGCGTCGATTATCGGCCTGTTCGTGATGATGTTCTACTACAGCTGGCAGCTGTCGCTTATCCTTATCGTTCTGGCACCAGTGGTTTCCATTGCTATCCGCGTCGTGTCAAAGCGCTTCCGCAATATCAGTAAGAATATGCAGAACACGATGGGGCAGGTGACCACCAGCGCAGAGCAGATGCTGAAAGGGCATAAAGAAGTGCTGATTTTTGGTGGTCAGGACGTCGAAACCAAACGCTTTGATAAAGTCAGCAACAAAATGCGTCTGCAGGGGATGAAAATGGTCTCGGCCTCTTCCATCTCTGACCCGATTATTCAGCTGATTGCCTCGCTGGCACTGGCGTTCGTCCTGTATGCAGCAAGCTTCCCGAGCGTCATGGAGACGCTGACGGCGGGTACCATTACCGTGGTCTTCTCCTCAATGATTGCCCTGATGCGTCCGCTGAAGTCACTGACGAACGTGAATGCCCAGTTCCAGCGTGGGATGGCCGCCTGCCAGACCCTGTTCAGCATTCTGGATTCCGAGCAGGAAAAAGATGAAGGCAAACGCGTCATTGAGCGCGCGAACGGCGACGTTGAGTTCCGCAATGTGACCTTTACCTATCCTGGCCGCGAAACACCGGCTCTGCGCAATATCAACCTGACCATTCCAGCGGGGAAGACCGTTGCGCTGGTAGGCCGTTCTGGCTCGGGTAAATCGACCATTGCCAGCCTTATCACCCGTTTCTACGACATTGACGAAGGTGAAATTCTGTTAGACGGCCACGACCTGCGGGAGTATACCCTGCAGTCGCTGCGTAATCAGGTAGCGCTGGTCTCTCAGAACGTGCACCTGTTCAACGATACCGTGGCAAATAATATTGCCTATGCGCGTACTGAAGAGTACAGCCGCGAGCAGATTGAGAACGCCGCGCGTATGGCTTACGCGATGGACTTTATCAACAAGATGGATAACGGTCTGGATACCATCATCGGTGAGAACGGCGTACTGCTCTCCGGTGGGCAGCGTCAGCGTATCGCCATTGCCCGTGCGCTGTTGCGCGACAGCCCGATCCTGATCCTGGACGAAGCGACCTCTGCGCTGGATACGGAATCTGAACGCGCGATTCAGTCCGCGCTGGATGAGCTGCAAAAGAACCGTACCTCGCTGGTGATTGCGCACCGTCTGTCAACTATCGAGCAGGCTGATGAAATCGTCGTGGTTGAGGACGGTATCATTGTTGAGCGTGGAAGCCATGCTGACCTGCTGGAACACCGCGGCGTTTACGCTCAGCTTCATAAGATGCAGTTCGGCGAATGATTGCACGCATCTGGTCCGGTGAATCCCCGCTGTGGCTGCTGCTTTTGCCGCTCTCCTGGCTCTACGGCCTGGTGAGCGGCATCATCCGCCTGCTTTATCGTCTGGGGGTGAAGCGGGCCTGGCGCGCGCCGGTGCCGGTTGTGGTTGTCGGTAATCTTACGGCGGGCGGCAACGGCAAAACGCCGGTGGTGATCTGGCTGGTGGAGCAGTTACAAAAACGCGGTATACGCCCGGGTGTGGTATCGCGCGGATATGGTGGTCAAGCGGCGCATTACCCGCTGTTGCTGACGGCGGAAACCACGACGACTGAAGCGGGTGATGAACCGGTATTGATTTTCCAGCGTACCGGCGTACCGGTCGCGGTTTCCCCGGTGCGCAGCGATGCCGTACAGGCACTGCTTGCCGAACACGCGGTACAAATCATCATCACTGACGATGGTCTGCAGCATTACGCCCTGGCGCGTGATAAAGAGATTGTGGTCATCGACGGCGTTCGCCGTTTTGGTAACGGCTGGTGGTTACCTGCCGGGCCCATGCGCGAACGCGCTTCACGTCTGAAATCCGTTGACGCGGTGATTGTGAACGGGGGTGAGGCGAAAACGGGTGAAATCCCGATGCACCTGCAGCCGGGTCTGGCGATCAACCTGGTGACGGGGGAACGCCGGTCGGTTTCAGAGTTGCCCTCACTGGTAGCGATGGCGGGCATTGGTCATCCGCCGCGCTTCTTCGCGACGCTGGAACAGTGTGGTGCCCGGCTGGAAAAACGCGTTCCGCTGGCCGACCATCAGGCGCTGGTGGAAGGGCAGGTAGACGCCCTGACCGCACCCGGGCAGTCGCTGATCATGACCGAAAAAGATGCGGTGAAATGCCGCGCCTTTGCGAAAGATAACTGGTGGTATCTGCCGGTTGACGCCGAACTCAGCGGTGAGCAGCCGGAACATTTGCTCAAGGAACTGATTGCGTTGGTGCACTAAAGGCTTACGCGGTTCTGGTGACGCTTTGACTGACAGGAAAACGCATGTCTCTACCGCAACTCTCGCTTTCAGCCGCACGTAATCTCCACCTGGCCGCGCAGGGGCTGCTCAAAAAGCCCCGCCGCCGCGCGCAGCCTGCCGATATCCTCTCTACCGTACAGCGCATGTCGCTCCTCCAAATCGACACCATTAATATTGTGGCCCGCAGCCCTTACCTGGTGCTATTTAGCCGCCTGGGGAGTTATCCTTCCCAGTGGCTGGATGAGGCGCTCAGCAAGGGGGAGTTGATGGAGTACTGGGCGCATGAAGCCTGCTTCCTGCCCCGCAGCGATTTTGCCCTGGTGCGTCACCGCATGCTTGCGCCGGAAAAGATGGGCTGGAAATACCGACAGGCGTGGATGCAGGAACATGCGGCTGAAATAGAGCAGCTCATCGCGCATATTCAGGAAAACGGTCCTGTACGCTCCGCCGATTTTGAACACCCGCGCAAGGGGACAAGCGGCTGGTGGGAGTGGAAGCCTCACAAACGTCATCTCGAAGGGTTGTTCACGTCAGGCAAAGTCATGGTGATTGAGCGGCGTAACTTTCAGCGCGTCTACGATCTGACGCATCGCGTGATGCCGCACTGGGACGACGAGCGCGACCTGCTTACCCAGGAGGCGGCCGAGGCCATTATGCTGGAGAACAGCGCCCGTAGTCTGGGGATTTTTCGCACGCAGTGGCTGGCAGATTATTATCGCCTGCGCCAGCCCGTGCTGAAACCTCTGCTGGACATGTGGCAACACGAGCAGCGCGTTATTCCCGTTACCGTGGAAACGCTGGGCGAAATGTGGCTTCATGCGGATCTCCTTCCGCTATTGCCGCAGGCCCTGGAGGGGAAACTGCAGGCGACCCACAGCGCGGTATTGTCGCCTTTCGACCCGGTCGTCTGGGACAGAAAACGCGCCGAGCAGCTCTTTGATTTCAGCTACCGGCTGGAATGTTATACCCCGGCCCCAAAGCGCCAGTATGGCTACTTTGTTTTACCGCTGCTGCATAAGGGACAGCTGGTCGGGCGCATGGATGCAAAAATGCACCGCAAGACCGGCACGCTTGAAATCATTGCGCTTTATCTGCAAGAGGGCGTCAGGGTGACGGCGAGCCTGGAAAAAGGATTAACGTCCGCCATTAGCGAATTCGCGCGCTGGCAGGGTGCCGACGACGTGACGCTGGGCAGGGTACCCGACGGATTGTTTACATCCTGTCGAAGTGGCTGGGAAACAGGCACGCCCTGAAAAGGGAATGTGTTAAGCTTTAGCGATTACCCATACGGAGGAACTATGGATCACCGTTTACTTGAAATTATTGCCTGCCCGGTATGCAACGGCAAACTGTACTACAGCCAGGACAAACAAGAGCTCATTTGCAAGCTGGACAGTCTGGCTTTCCCGCTGCGTGACGGTATTCCGGTATTGCTGGAAAATGAAGCCCGTTCCCTGGTGGCAGAAGAGAGCAAGCCATGAGTTTTGTCGTCATTATTCCTGCGCGTTATGCCTCAACGCGTCTGCCGGGTAAACCGCTGGTGGATATTAACGGCAAGCCGATGATTGTGCATGTCCTCGAGCGCGCGCGTGAATCGGGTGCTGACCGCGTGATTGTTGCCACCGACCATCCGGATGTCGCTCGTGCGGTTGAGGCCGCAGGCGGAGAGGTGTGCATGACACGCGCCGATCACCAGTCCGGCACCGAACGTCTGGCGGAAGTGGTTGAGAAATGCGGTTTCAGTGATGATACGGTCATCGTAAACGTGCAGGGTGACGAGCCGATGATCCCCGCGGTCATTATCCGTCAGGTGGCCGAAAACCTGGCGCAGCGTCAGGTCGGAATGGCGACGCTGGCGGTACCCATTCATCATGCAGAAGAAGCTTTCAACCCGAATGCGGTGAAGGTCGTCATGGATGCGGAAGGCTATGCGCTCTATTTCTCCCGCGCCACGATCCCGTGGGATCGCGATCGCTTTGCGCTCTCTAAAGAGACCATCGGTGATACCTTCCTGCGTCATATTGGGATCTACGGCTATCGCGCGGGCTTTATTCGCCGCTATGTGGCCTGGGCGCCGAGCCCGCTGGAGCATATCGAAATGCTGGAGCAGCTTCGCGTGCTCTGGTACGGCGAGAAAATTCACGTTGCCGTTGCTGAGGAAGTCCCCGGCACGGGCGTAGACACCCCTGAAGATCTTGAGCGCGTTCGCGCCGAATTGCGTTAATCTTACCGGCATCTCTCCGCAGGGAGGGATGCACTCTCCGCTTTATTTTTCACTTTCTTTTTCCTGATTGATCTCTTCCGGGTGACATCTTCATTAAGGACGCTCATTATAAAAGCAGTAGTCTTAATGGGGGTAATCTCATATGGAACAGCTGCGTGCCGAACTTAGCCATCTGCTGGGTGAAAAGTTAAGCCGGGTCGAATGCGTGAGTGAAAAAGCCGATACCGCGCTCTGGTCGCTTTACGACAGTCAGGGTAACCCAATGCCGCTAATGGCAAGAAGTTTCACGTCACCCGGCGTTGCCAGGCAGCTTGCATGGAAAATGTCGATGCTGGCGCGGGAGGGAACCGTGCGTATGCCGACGGTGTATGGCGTGATGACCCATGAGGAACACCCCGGCCCGGACGTACTGCTGATTGAACGTTTACGCGGTGTGCCCGTTGAAGCGCCCGCGCGAACGCCGGAACGCTGGGAGCAGCTGAAAGATCAGATTGTCGAGGCGCTGCTGGCCTGGCACCGTCAGGATAGCCGTGGACTTGTCGGACCGGTTGACAGCACCCAGGAAAACCTCTGGCCGCTGTGGTACCGCCAGCGGGTTGAAGTGCTGTGGGGAACGCTTAACCAGTTCAACAACACCGGTTTAACCATGCAGGACAAACGTATCCTGTTTCGCACCCGGGAGTGCTTACCGGCCTTGTTCGAAGGTTTTAATGACAACTGCGTGCTGATCCACGGCAATTTTACCCTGCGCAGCATGCTCAAAGACGCCCGCAGCGATCAGCTTCTGGCAATGGTGGGGCCGGGCATCATGCTCTGGGCACCGCGCGAATATGAGCTGTTCAGGCTCAGCGACAGCGGGGCGGCGGAAGGCTTACTGTGGCATTACCTTCAACGCGCCCCCGTTGCGGAAGCGTTTCTCTGGCGACGCTGGCTCTACCTGCTCTGGGACGAAGTCGCGCAGCTGGTGAACACCGGACGATTCAATCGCGCAAACTTCGATCTGGCAACAAAATCACTCTTGCCCTGGCTCGCCTGAGGATCCTTTCAGCCACTGCCAGAGGCGTCCGAGCGTCTCGTAGCCGACGCGGTCGCTATTCATCAGCCATACCGGGGAGGGGATCGCCCGTTCCCACGGATTGAGCGGTGCGTCGATGGCCATCTGGTTTGCCGGTGCGGGAAGCGGGTGCAGGCCTTGCTTCTCAAAGAAAACCATCGCGCGCGGCAGGTGCGAGGCGGAAGTCACCAGCAAGAACGGGGCATCGCCAATCGCCTGCTTCACTGCAGCAGCCTCTTCTTCGGTGTCTTTCGGGCTGTCCAGCGTGATGATTGAGGAACGCGGCACGCCGAGAGATTCCGCGACCCTGGCGCCTGCTTCCGCCGTACTCACCGGGTTCGTTTTGGCCGCTGCGCCGGTGAAGATCATTTTTGATCCCGGATTTGCCAGCCACAGGCGAATACCTTCGTTCAGCCGTGGCAGGCTGTTGTTGATCAGGTTTGAGCTCGGAGCCCAGTCAGGATCCCAGGTATATCCACCGCCCAGCACCACGATGTACGACACTTTCTGATTTCCCTGCCATGTTGGGTAACTGTTTTCGATGGGGCGTAACAGGCCATCCGCGACCGGTTGCAGGCTCAACAGCAGCAAGACCAGCCAGCCGAGCGTGATAAGCGTTTTGCCACTCTTCTGAAAGCGGCTGAACCACACCAGCGCCAGCCCCAGCGCGATGATGATGAGCAGCAGCGGAAGGGGAAGCATCATCCCTCCAATGTATTTCTTAAGGGTAAAAAGCATCCTTTTTGGTTCCTTTTTTGACCATATAGCAGGTGATTGCCGGTGATATTACACCAGAGAGGTTCATTCTCCGCGCGGGTGTGACAAAATAGCGGTTTTGCAGTTAGCGAGTGGAACTCTCCCAATGCGGGATCGCAATTTTGATGACATCGCGGAAAAATTTTCGCGCAACATTTATGGCACCACGAAGGGGCAGCTCCGTCAGACGATCCTCTGGCAGGAGCTGGACACCATTCTGGCTACGTTCGGTGGCCAAACGTTGCGCGTGCTGGACGCCGGTGGTGGTGAAGGGCAGACGGCCATAAAAATGGCTGAACGCGGTCATCACGTCACGCTTTGCGATCTTTCTGCTGAAATGGTCGCCCGCGCGACGCGTGCGGCAGAAGAGAAAGGTGTGAGCGACAACATGCATTTTATACAATGCGCCGCTCAGGACATCGCACAGCATTTGGAAACCCAGGTTGATCTGATATTGTTTCATGCGGTGCTGGAGTGGGTTGCCGATCCGCAAAGCGTGTTACAAACCCTGTGGTCGATGTTGCGCCCGGGCGGCACGCTGTCGCTGATGTTCTACAATGCTAACGGCTTCCTGATGCACAACATGGTTGCGGGAAACTTCGACTATGTTCAGGTCGGGATGCCCAAAAAGAAAAAGCGCACGCTTTCCCCGGACTATCCGCGCGATCCACAGCAGGTTTATGGCTGGCTGGAAGCGATTGGCTGGCAGATTGTCGGGAAGACGGGCGTCAGGGTGTTTCATGATTATCTGCGTGAAAAACACAAACAGCGTGACTGTTTTGACACCTTAACAGAATTGGAAACGCGGTATTGCCGTCAGGAGCCTTTTGTCAGCCTTGGCCGCTATATTCACGTCACCGCGCACAAGCCGCAGATGCAAGGATAACCTATGAGTGAATTTTCCCAGACAGTCCCCGAACTGGTTGCCTGGGCCAGGAAAAACGATTTCTCCATCTCGCTGCCGGTAGACAGACTCTCTTTCCTGCTGGCGGTCGCCACGCTGAACGGCGAGCGGCTGGATGGTGAAATGAGCGAGGGTGAACTGGTGGATGCGTTCCGCCACGTCAGTGATGCGTTTGAGCAAACCAGCGAAACCATTAGCGTGCGTGCCAACAACGCAATTAACGATATGGTGCGTCAACGTCTGCTGAACCGCTTTACCAGCGAGCAGGCGGAAGGAAACGCCATCTATCGCCTGACGCCACTGGGCATCGGCATCACCGATTACTACATTCGCCAACGCGAATTTTCCACGCTGCGTCTGTCCATGCAGCTGTCGATCGTGGCCGGTGAGCTTAAGCGCGCCGCCGATGCGGCAGATGAAGACGGTGACGAATTCCACTGGCACCGAAACGTCTATGCACCGCTGAAATACTCGGTGGCGGAAATCTTCGACAGTATCGATCTGACCCAGCGCCTGATGGACGAACAGCAGCAGCAGGTCAAAGACGATATCGCACAGCTGCTGAATAAAGACTGGCGTGCAGCCATCTCAAGCTGTGAACTTCTGCTGTCAGAAACCTCCGGTACGCTGCGTGAGCTGCAGGATACGCTGGAAGCCGCAGGGGACAAGCTGCAGGCGAACCTGCTGCGCATCCAGGACGCGACGCTGGCACACGACGATCTGCACTTTATCGACCGTCTGGTGTTCGACCTGCAGAGTAAACTGGACCGCATCATCAGCTGGGGCCAGCAGTCGATCGACCTGTGGATCGGCTACGACCGACACGTGCATAAATTTATCCGTACCGCGATCGATATGGATAAGAACCGCGTCTTTGCCCAGCGTCTGCGCCAGTCGGTGCAGACCTATTTCGATGCGCCGTGGGCGCTGACCTACGCCAATGCCGATCGTCTGCTGGATATGCGCGACGAAGAAATGGCGCTGCGCGATGAAGAGGTGACCGGTGAACTGCCGCCGGATCTGGAATATGAAGAATTTAACGAAATTCGCGAGCAGCTTGCGGCGATGATCGAAGAACAGCTCGCGGTCTATAAAACCAGACAAGCTCCGCTGGATCTTGGACTCGTGGTGCGCGACTATCTGGCGCAATATCCGCGCGCGCGCCACTTCGACGTTGCCCGCATTGTGGTAGACCAGGCGGTTCGCCTGGGTATCGCGCAAGCAGACTTCACCGGACTGCCGCCGAAGTGGCAGCCAATTAACGATTACGGAGCCAAGGTACAGGCGCATGTCATTGACAAATATTGAACAAGTGATGCCGGTTAAGCTGGCACAGGCGCTGGCGAATCCGTTATTTCCGGCGCTGGACAGCCAGCTGCGTGCCGGTCGTCACATTGGCTTAGACGAGCTGGATAATCACGCCTTTTTGATGGACTTCCAGGAGTACCTGGAAGAGTTTTACGCACGCTACAACGTGGAGCTTATCCGCGCGCCGGAAGGATTTTTCTACCTGCGCCCGCGCTCCACGACGCTGATTCCGCGTTCCGTGCTCTCCGAGCTGGATATGATGGTCGGCAAAATTCTTTGCTACCTCTATCTCAGCCCGGAACGTCTGGCGAATGAAGGGATCTTCACCCAGCAGGAGCTTTACGACGAGCTGTTGACGCTGGCAGATGAGAGCAAGCTGCTCAAGCTGGTGAACAACCGCTCCACGGGGTCGGATCTTGACCGTCAGAAATTACAGGAAAAGGTTCGCTCTTCCCTGAACCGTCTGCGTCGTCTGGGGATGGTCTGGTTTATGGGTCACGACAGCAGCAAATTCCGCATTACGGAATCTGTCTTCCGCTTCGGCGCCGACGTGCGTGCGGGCGATGACGCGCGTGAAGCGCAGCTTCGCATGATCCGCGACGGTGAAGCGATGCCGGTGGAAAACCATTTGCAGCTCAATGATGAGCATGAAGAGAATCTGCCGGATAGCGGGGAGGAAGAGTAATGATTGAACGCGGTAAATTTCGCTCACTGACGCTGATTAACTGGAACGGCTTCTTTGCCCGAACGTTCGATCTGGATGAGCTGGTCACGACGCTCTCCGGCGGTAACGGGGCGGGTAAATCCACCACCATGGCGGCCTTTGTCACGGCGCTGATCCCTGACCTGACGCTGCTTCACTTCCGTAACACCACCGAAGCGGGTGCCACAAGCGGTTCCCGTGATAAAGGTCTGCACGGGAAGCTGAAGGCCGGCGTCTGTTATTCGGTTCTGGACGTCATCAACTCCCGCCATCAGCGCGTGGTGGTGGGCGTACGCCTGCAGCAGGTTGCCGGTCGCGATCGTAAAGTCGATATTAAACCGTTCGCCATCCAGGGGCTGCCAACGTCCATGCAGCCAACGGCGCTGCTGACGGAAACCCTGAACGAACGCCAGGCGCGCGTGCTGACGCTCCAGGAGCTGAAAGATAAGCTCGAAGCGATCGAAGGCGTGCAGTTCAAGCAGTTCAACTCGATTACCGACTACCACTCGTTAATGTTCGATCTGGGCGTGGTGGCGCGTCGTCTGCGCACGGCATCAGACCGCAGCAAATACTATCGCCTGATTGAAGCGTCTCTTTACGGCGGTATCTCCAGCGCGATTACCCGCTCCCTGCGCGATTACCTGCTGCCGGAAAACAGCGGCGTGCGTAAGGCCTTCCAGGATATGGAAGCGGCGCTGCGTGAAAACCGCATGACGCTGGAAGCGATTCGCGTGACCCAGTCTGACCGTGACCTGTTTAAACACCTGATCAGCGAAGCCACCAACTACGTGGCGGCGGACTACATGCGCCACGCTAACGAGCGCCGCGTCCACCTCGATCAGGCATTAGAATATCGCCGCGAGCTGTTTACCTCCCGTAAACAGCTGGTGGCCGAGCAGTACAAGCACGTCGAAATGGCGCGCGAGCTCGGTGAGCACAACGGTGCCGAGGGCGACCTGGAAGCCGATTACCAGGCCGCCAGCGATCACCTGAACCTGGTGCAAACTGCGATCCGTCAGCAGGAAAAAATCGAGCGCTATGAAGCGGACCTCGACGAGCTGCAGATCCGTCTCGAAGAGCAAAATGAAGTGGTGGCCGAAGCCGCCGAGATGCAGGAAGAGAACGAAGCCCGCGCCGAAGCGGCCGAGCTGGAAGTGGATGAGCTGAAAAGCCAGCTTGCCGATTACCAGCAGGCGCTGGACGTGCAGCAGACGCGCGCGATCCAGTACACCCAGGCACTGCAGGCATTACAGCGCGCGAAAGAGCTGTGCCATCTGCCTGACCTGACGCCGGAAAGCGCCGACGAGTGGCTGGATACCTTCCAGGCCAAAGAGCAGGAAGCCACTGAGAAACTGCTGTCCCTCGAACAGAAAATGAGCGTTGCGCAAACGGCACACAGCCAGTTTGAGCAGGCTTATCAGCTGGTTGTGGCGATTAACGGCCCGCTGGCGCGTAACGAAGCCTGGGACGTTGCCCGTGAACTGCTGCGCGACGGTGTTAACCAGCGCCATCTGGCCGAGCAGGTTCAGCCGCTGCGTATGCGTCTGAACGAGCTGGAACAGCGCCTGCGCGAGCAGCAGGAAGCCGAGCGTCTGCTGGCGGAATTCTGCAAACGTCAGGGCAAAAATTACGATTTTGACGAGCTTGAGGTCCTGCATCAGGAACTCGAGGCGCGTATCGCTGCGCTTTCAGACACGGTCTCCAGCGCCAGCGAACAGCGTATGACCCTGCGTCAGGAGCTGGAACAGCTGCAGTCCCGTTCGCAAGCGCTTCTGCAGCGTGCACCGGTCTGGCTGGCGGCCCAGAGCAGCCTTAACCAGCTCAGCGAACAGTGCGGCGAGCAGTTTGAATCCAGTCAGGAAGTGACCGAATACCTGCAGCAGCTGCTGGAGCGCGAGCGCGAAGCCATTGTTGAGCGTGATGAAGTCGGCACGCGCAAGCGTGAAGTCGACGAAGAAATTGAACGCTTGAGCCAGCCGGGCGGTGCGGAAGACCCGCGTCTCAATGCCCTGGCGGAGCGTTTTGGCGGCGTGCTGCTGTCCGAGATTTACGACGATGTCGGTCTGGACGATGCGCCATACTTCTCCGCGCTGTACGGTCCATCCCGTAATGCGATTGTGGTGCCGGATCTGTCGCTGATTTCTGAGCAGCTTGCCGGTCTGGAAGATTGTCCGGAAGATCTCTACCTGATCGAAGGGGATCCGCAGTCGTTCGATGACAGCGTATTCAGCGTCGACGAACTGGAAAAAGCGGTGGTGGTGAAAATCGCTGACCGTCAGTGGCGCTATTCCCGCTTCCCTGAGCTGCCGCTGTTTGGCCGCGCCGCGCGCGAAAGCCGCATCGAAAGCCTGCACGCCGAGCGTGAAACGCTATCTGAACGTTTTGCGACGCTGTCGTTTGACGTGCAGAAAACCCAGCGCCTGCATCAGGCGTTTAGCCGCTTTATCGGCAGCCATCTGGCCGTAGCCTTTGAAGCTGACCCGGAAGCGGAAATTCGCAAGCTGAATACCCGTCGCGGCGAGCTGGAGCGGGCGATTGCCAGTCATGAAAGCGACAACCAGCAGAGCCGCGTCCAGTTTGAGCAGGCGAAAGAGGGCGTCGCGGCCCTTAACCGTATTCTGCCGCGCCTGAATCTGCTGGCGGATGACACGCTGGCCGATCGCGTGGACGAGATCCAGGAGCGCCTGGATGAAGCGCAGGAAGCCGCGCGCTTCGTGCAGCAGCACGGCAATCAGCTGGCGAAGCTGGAGCCGGTTGTCTCTGTCCTGCAGAGCGACCCGGAACAGTTTGAGCAATTGAAAGAAGACTATGCCTGGTCGCAGCAGGTGCAGCGCGAGGCGCGTCAGCAGGCGTTCGCCCTGACGGAGGTGGTGCAGCGTCGCGCCCACTTCGGCTACTCCGACTCGGCGGAAATGCTGAGCGGCAACAGCGATCTGAATGAAAAGCTGCGTCAGCGCCTTGAGCAGGCGGAAGCGGAACGTACCCGCGCCCGCGAGGCGATGCGCAGCCATTCCGCTCAGCTGAACCAGTACAACCAGGTGCTGGCCTCGCTGAAAAGCTCCTTCGATACCAAGAAGGAGCTGTTAAACGACCTGCAGAAAGAACTTCAGGACATAGGCGTTCGTGCCGACAGCGGGGCAGAGGAGCGCGCGCGCATTCGTCGTGACGAGCTGCATGCTCAGCTGAGCAACAACCGTGCGCGTCGCAATCAGCTGGAAAAAGCGCTGACCTTCTGCGAAGCAGAAATGGATAACCTGACCCGTCGCCTGCGCAAGCTGGAGCGCGACTACTTTGAGATGCGCGAGCAGGTCGTGACCGCGAAGGCGGGCTGGTGCGCGGTGATGCGCATGGTGAAAGACAATAACGTTGAGCGTCGCCTGCACCGTCGCGAGCTGGCATATCTTTCTGCCGATGAGCTGCGTTCCATGTCGGATAAGGCGTTGGGTGCCCTGCGTCTGGCGGTGGCGGATAACGAACACCTGCGCGATGTTCTGCGCATGTCCGAAGATCCGAAACGTCCTGAACGTAAAATCCAGTTCTTTGTGGCGGTTTACCAGCACCTGCGCGAACGTATTCGTCAGGACATCATTCGTACTGACGATCCGGTCGAGGCTATCGAACAGATGGAAATCGAGCTGGGTCGTCTGACGGAAGAGTTGACCTCCCGCGAGCAGAAGCTGGCGATCAGCTCCCGCAGCGTGGCGAACATCATCCGTAAAACCATTCAGCGCGAGCAGAACCGTATCCGCCAGCTCAACCAGGGTCTGCAGAGCGTGTCGTTTGGCCAGGTGAACAGCGTGCGCCTCAACGTTAACGTGCGTGAAGCGCATGCCACCCTGCTGGAAGTGCTGTCTGAGCAGCACGAACAGCATCAGGATTTGTTCAACAGTAACCGTCTGACCTTCTCTGAAGCACTGGCGAAACTGTATCAGCGCCTGAACCCGCAGATTGATATGGGCCAGCGTACGCCGCAAACCATCGGTGAAGAGCTGCTGGATTACCGTAACTACCTGGAAATGGAGGTAGAGGTAAACCGTGGTTCAGACGGCTGGTTGCGTGCGGAGTCCGGAGCACTCTCAACCGGTGAAGCGATCGGTACCGGTATGTCAATTCTGGTGATGGTGGTACAGAGCTGGGAAGACGAAGCGCGCCGCCTGCGCGGCAAAGACATCTCCCCATGCCGACTGCTGTTCCTGGATGAGGCTGCGCGTCTTGATGCGCGCTCCATTGCCACGCTGTTTGAGCTTTGCGAACGTCTCGATATGCAGCTCATCATTGCGGCACCGGAGAACATCAGTCCTGAAAAAGGGACAACCTACAAGCTGGTGCGTAAAGTGTTCCAGAACAGTGAACACGTCCACGTTGTGGGGCTGCGTGGCTTTGCGCCGCAGCCGCCAGAGTCACTGCCAGAAACCACGGCGGACGCTTCCTGACGCGTTTTCCGATCCGAAGCGGCGCCCTGGCGCCGCTTTTTTTTTAAACTTAACTTGTGCTTAGGGCTGCGTTATCTTTAAACTTCTTTACATAAGGTAAGGCAACAGCTTAGCCGTCTACCTATAATGAAAGAAAGCCCCAACGTGATGGGCATGTCGTGAAAACAGGGGGCAAGGGATGTTGCTTAAGAAAGAATGTGGTCGTCAGCTGTCGGCGCTTAGTTTATGCCTGGCAGTGATGTTTGCTCCACTGTTAACCGCCCAGGCCGACGAGCCTGAAATTGTGCCGGCTGACAGCTCGGCAACGACAGGCACGCAGCCTACGTCGTTGTCCCAGCCGCTGGAACAGTCTCCGGCGACGGCTATCATGGCCGGTATTAAGCCGCTGCCGGAAGGCATCGATGCCGATTCGCTCAGCCAGCAGCTGCAGTCAGGGCTGCCGTCAGGCTACACGCCGGTCTATATCAATCAGCTCACGCTCCTCTATGCTGCCCGCGATATGAAACCGATGTGGGAAAACCGCGATGCCGTGCGCGCCTTCCAGCAGCAGCTGGCGGAGGTCGCGATTGCAGGGTTTCAGCCACAGTTTACAAAGTGGGTTGAGCTGTTAACCGATCCTGCCGTGTCCGGTCAGGCACGGGACGTCGTGCTTTCCGATGCCATGATGGGCTATCTGCAGTTCGTGGCGGGTATTCCGGTTAATGGCAACCGCTGGCTGTACAGCGACAAGCCGTATAAGCTGGCGACGCCGGCGCTGTCGGTGATTAACCAGTGGCAGTTAGCCCTGGATAACGGCGAACTGCCGCGCTTTATTGCCAGCCTCGCACCGGCGCATCCACAATATGCCACTCTGCACGAGTCGCTTCTCGCGCTGGTGGGCGACTCGCGTCCATGGCCGCAGATGCGCGGCACCGCGACGCTGCGTCCGGGGCAGTGGAGCAGCGATGTGCCTGCTCTGCGTGAGATCCTGACGCGCTCCGGTCTTCTTGATGGCGGGCCACATATCGCTCTGCCTGGTGACGATCCACAAAACGCGGCGGTCAGCCCGTCAGCGCCCGTGAAAGAGAAAAAAGCGATTGCCGTCAGCAATAAACCCGCGGCATACGATCGTGAGCTGGTTGCGGCAGTGAAGCAATTCCAGGCCGCTCAGGGACTGGGAGCCGATGGCGTCATTGGCCAGACGACACGAGACTGGCTGAACGTATCGCCTGCGCAGCGGGCTGGAGTGCTGGCGCTCAATATCCAGCGTTTGCGCCTGCTGCCTGGAACCCTCTCTACCGGGATTATGGTTAACATTCCGGCGTATTCACTGGTCTATTATCAGGACGGTAGCGAAAAACTGGCGTCACGCGTGATTGTCGGGCGTCCGGATCGCAAAACGCCGATGATGAGCAGCGCGCTGAATAATGTGGTGGTTAACCCGCCGTGGAACGTGCCACCGACGCTGGCGCGTAAAGACATTCTGCCGAAGGTCTGGAACGATCCGGGTTATCTGGAACGTCATGGTTATACGGTGATGCGTGGCTGGAACAGTAAAGAGGCCATCGATCCTTATATGGTCGACTGGTCGACAATCACGGCTTCTAACCTGCCGTTCCGTTTCCAGCAGGCACCGGGGGCGCATAACTCTTTAGGGCGTTACAAATTCAATATGCCGAGTTCTGACGCTATCTATCTGCACGATACACCGAACCACAATCTGTTCCAGAAAGATACGCGCGCGCTGAGTTCTGGCTGCGTGCGCGTGAACAAAGCCTCGGAGCTGGCCAATATGCTGCTGCAGGATGCGGGCTGGAACGATACGCGCATTTCGGATGCCCTGAAGCAGGGGGATACGCGCTACGTTAATATTCGACACAATATTCCGGTCAATCTTTACTATCTGACGGCGTTTGTTGGCGAAGACGGGCGGACTCAGTACCGTACAGATATTTACAATTATGATCTCACCGCGCGATCCGGCGCACAAATTTTGCCAAAAGCGGAACAATTAATCAGGTAAATGAAGCAGTTCGGGAAAAATGATTGTCGTAAGTTAGGGTGAATAAGGGGCTATATCGCTGCAAGCCGCGTATTCACTGGGGTTGGGCGCCTTGACGTACCCGGTTTTGCCAGTTAAGGTGCCCTTCGTGCGCTAAGCATATTACGATTTCTTTTACCTGTAGACCTGATTATCATGGACAAATTTGACGCTAATCGCCGCAAACTGCTGGCGTTAGGTGGTGTTGCGCTTGGCGCAGCGGCCATCTTGCCGACGCCAGCATTTGCCACCCTCTCGACACCTCGTCCGCGAGTTTTAACGCTCAACAATCTTCATACCGGTGAGTCGTTAAAAGCGGAGTTCTTCGATGGCAGAGGCTATATTCAGGATGAATTAGCAAGACTTAACCATTTTTTCCGTGATTTCCGCGCGAATAAAATTAAAGCCATCGACCCAGGACTGTTTGATCAGCTTTTCCGCCTTCAGGGCCTGCTGGGTACCAGCAAGCCGGTGCAGCTTATTTCTGGTTATCGCTCGGTTGATACCAATAATGAACTGCGCGCCCACAGTCGCGGGGTAGCGAAAAAAGCTATCACACGAAGGGCCAGGCAATGGATTTCCATATTGAGGGCGTTTCGTTAGCCAATATTCGCAAAGCTGCGTTATCTATGCGCGCAGGTGGTGTAGGATATTACCCCAGCAGCAACTTTGTGCATATTGATACCGGTCCGGTTCGGCACTGGTAATAACGAAACACAGGAGCAGTATGAACTATCGTATTATTCCGGTTACCGCGTTCTCCCAGAATTGTTCACTCATCTGGTGCGAACAGACTAAACTGGCCGCGCTTGTCGATCCCGGCGGTGACGCTGAGAAGATCAAGCAGGAAGTCGCCGACAGCGGCGTGACGCTCATGCAGATTTTACTGACGCATGGTCATCTCGACCATGTGGGCGCAGCGGCTGAACTGGCTGAACACTACGGCGTGCCGATTGTCGGTCCGGAAAAAGAAGATGAGTTCTGGCTGCAGGGGTTACCTGCCCAAAGCCGCATGTTTGGCCTTGATGAGTGTCAGCCTCTGACGCCCGATCGCTGGCTGGATGAAGGAGAGCGCGTTAGCATAGGGAATGTGACTTTACAGGTGTTGCATTGTCCTGGGCATACGCCAGGCCATATCGTCTTCTTTGATGACCAGTCCCGTCTGCTGATCTCCGGCGATGTGATTTTCAAAGGTGGCGTAGGACGCAGCGATTTTCCGCGCGGCGATCACGGACAGCTGATTCAGTCGATTAAACAGAAGTTATTGCCGCTGGGTGATGATGTGACGTTTATCCCTGGGCACGGTCCGATGTCGACGCTAGGCTATGAACGGCTCCATAATCCGTTCCTTCAGGATGAAATGCCTGTCTGGTAACCCGCATAAAAAAAGCCTGCATAACGCAGGCTTTTTTATAGGCGCAAATTACAGTACGGCGACAATCGCTTCGCACAGCGGCGCCATGTTGTCAGGCGTCATGCCTGCAACGTTCACGCGGCCAGACGCCACAGCGTACACGCCGAACTCTTCACGCAGACGTAGAACCTGCTCTTTGGTCAGGCCGCTGAAAGAGAACATGCCGTTCTGTTTGATGATAAAGCTGAAGTCGCGATCCGCGCCTTTCTCCGCCAGGGTGTTCACAAACAGCAGGCGCATGCGCTGAATACGCTGACGCATATCGTTCAGCTCTTGTTCCCAGATGGCGCGCAGCGCATCGTTGCTCAGGATAGTCGCAACAACAGATGCACCGTGTGCCGGTGGGTTAGAGTAGTTAGCGCGGATAACGGATTTCATCTGACTGAACGCGCGATCGACGGTCTCATCGTTAGCCGCAACCAGCGTACAGGCACCTACACGCTCATTGTACAGACCAAAGTTCTTGGAATAGGAACTGGCAACGATCAGCTCCTGATGCACGGCGGCGAACGCGCGCAGCCCTTCAGCATCTTCTTCCAGACCACGGGCGAAGCCCTGGTAGGCAAAGTCAAACAGCGGCAGCCAGCCTTTCTCTACGGACAGCTTCGCCAGGTGTTCCCACTGCTCAAGCGTTGGATCGATACCGGTTGGGTTGTGGCAGCAGCCGTGGAACAGCACCACGTCACCCGCCTGCGCTTCGCTCAGGCTTGCCAGCAGGCCGTCAAAGTCCAGAGAGTGGTTTGCTGCGTCGTAGTAGGCGTATTCACGCACTTCCAGACCCGCAGAGTTAAATACGCTCTTGTGGTTTGGCCAGCTTGGATTGCTTACCCAGACACGCTTCACAGAGGTGTTTTTCGCAAGGAAATCCGCCGCCACGCGCAGCGCGCCGGTACCGCCCGGGGTCTGAGCTGTACGGGCACGTTTGTCACTCACAATTGCGCTGCCTTTACCGAACAGCAGCTCCTGGGTGCAACGACCAAATTCAGGGATACCATCAATACCGAGGTAGTTTTTGGTGGTTTCGTTTTCCAGCAGATACTGCTCAGCTTTCTTTACGCTGGTCAGTACCGGAGTTTTGCCGGTTTCATCTTTATATACACCAATACCCAGGTTGATTTTGCCAGGGCGGTCGTCGGCACGAAACAGATCGGCCAGGCCCAGAATCGGGTCGGCAGGAGCGGCGGTAATGTTCTCAAACATGACGAAGTTCCATTGTGATTACAGAAGTGAAATCCGCTATCAGGTTAACGGTAGATTTACAAAATGCCAACCGTTTGCGACGAAAAGCGTGCGGCTTTTCAAAAGTCGCCATTATTTTCTGTCAGGCATAAAAAAACAGGGCCGAAGCCCTGTTCATTAAGCATATAACAAAGTGGTGTACTGATTAGAACTGGTAAACAGCTGCCAGGCCAACCTGGTCGTCGGTACCAACCCAGCCGCCGCCAGTGCGCTTGGCCTGATCTTCGTCGATCAGGTTGATACGGTAGTCAGCAGATACGTTGAAGTTTTTGTTGAAGTAGTAAGTAGCCCCAACTTCAACGTACTTAGCCAGATCTGCATCGCCGCCAGATACGGTGTTCAGGTTTTTACCTTTACTCTGGACGTAGGAGAGGGATGGACGCAGGCCGAAGTCGAACTGGTACTGAGCAATGACTTCGAAGTTCTGGGTTTTATTCGCTACGTTGAACACGTCACCATCAGCATTCGGAGTATTAGAACCGGTGCTGTTGCCCAGGATGCTCATGTTGCGGGTTTCTGCATACACAGCTGCCAGATACAGGCTGTTGGCATCGTATTTACCGCCAATTGCCCATGCTTCAGCTTTGTCGCCCTTACCATCGGCCTTCTGGTCAACAGTACGGTTAGCATTGCTGTACGCACCAGTCAGAGCAAAGCCACTGCCGAAGTCATAAGCTACAGAGTAACCAACACCGTCGCCATTCGCACGACGCAGGTCAGCGCGTTCGTTTTTAGCCTGGTACTGGAGACCGAAGCTCAGACCATCAACCAGACCGAAGAAATCGTTGTTACGGTAGGTCAGCAGGCCAGTAGAACGGCTGGTCATGTAGTTATCAACATAACCACCACCCCAGGTTTCGCCGGACCAGGTTGGCGCCATGTCGGTGTAGGATTCTACATCGTATACGATGCCGTAGTTACGGCCGTAGTCGAGGCTACCAGCGTCAGCCATTTTCAGGCCAGCGAAAGCCAGACGAGTACGAGTAGAGTTGTTTGCAGATTGTTCACCTTCCGCAGAGCTTGCCAGTGCACGGTATTCCCACTGACCATAACCGGTCAGTTGGTCGTTGATCTGAGTTTCGCCTTTGAAACCGATCTGAGCGTAAGTTGAATCTGAGTTATTGGTGTTATCACCATTGGTAACGAAGTCACGCTCAGCATTAACTTTCCCGTACAGATCCAGTTTGTTGCCGTTCTTGTTATAGATTTCTGCAGCGTTCGCTGCACCGGCTACCAGCAGGGCAGGGATTACCACTGCCAGAATATTGCGCTTCATCATTATTTATTACCCTCATTGGTTTTTTTATGACACTCGCCACTGCCGTCAATAAATTCTGTCAATAAATATTTCCGGAACTATTGATGAGAGTTTGGTGTCTTTATGTATCTGACAGGCATCTTTCCATTCGCCGAAGCGTTTCGCTAGCCTGAAAGTGCTACAATTCTCAAGATTAGGTAACCAAAAGAAAATATGTGTAACTAAATGTGTATTTTTGGGAACTTTGTGAACCACCTCAAACTTCAGAGCGTCCTGGCGAATTAAGCGACAGGACATATCCTATATATATGAATTCCTTATGATTAATTTGGATAAAGGCATTTCATATAAACAGACGCTAAACGACTCGTTTTTTCTTATGGCGCCGAAAAGCCTTCTGGATGGCTTTAAAACTGGTTGAAATTTGTGCTATCGCTTGAGAATGTAATAGTCGCAATAAGAATGGGGTTTATTTTTTGTGGCTGGATATTTCGTGGAAATAAAACGTAACAACCAGGGATTGTGACGGGGTGATGGTTTAAAGAAGCTGACTTTGCGCTGACGAAAACTGACAATGCAGAATAAAATAATGGCCAGCACAAGCTGGCCATTTTAGTCTTTTACCGATTAGAAGCTGGCGTTACGTGGTGTACGTGGGAACGGAATCACGTCACG
Organism: Enterobacter sp. BNK-13; assembly: GCF_048685015.1. Classification (NCBI taxonomy): domain Bacteria; kingdom Pseudomonadati; phylum Pseudomonadota; class Gammaproteobacteria; order Enterobacterales; family Enterobacteriaceae; genus Enterobacter; species Enterobacter sp. BNK-13. Next base: position 1,196,301 of record NZ_JBLQTP010000001.1, read on the forward strand.
AACGTTCTGCACACCGGTCACGTAGGCGATCAGACGCTCGAAGCCCAGACCAAAACCAGCGTGCGGTACGGTACCGTAACGACGCAGATCGCGGTACCAGCTGTAGTCCGCAGGGTTGAGACCCATCTCTTCCATACGCGCGTCCAGCACGTCAAGACGCTCTTCACGCTGTGAACCACCGATGATTTCACCGATGCCCGGCGCCAGGACGTCCATCGCCGCCACGGTTTTACCGTCTTCGTTAAGGCGCATATAGAAGGCCTTAATGTCTTTCGGATAGTTTTTAACGACAACCGGCGCTTTGAAATGCTTCTCGGCCAGATAGCGCTCGTGCTCAGACGCCAGGTCTACGCCCCAGTAAACCGGGTTTTCGAACTTCTCACCGCATTTCTCGAGGATCGCCACCGCGTCGGTGTAGTCCACCTGCGCAAAATCGGCAGAGACGAAGCGCTCCAGACGGGCTACTGCGTCGCTGTCTACGCGCTCGGCGAAGAATTTCATGTCGTCCGGACGCTCTTCCAGCACCGCTTTGAAGACATACTTCAGCATTGCTTCCGCCAGACCCGCAACATCGTCCAGGTTGGCGAACGCCACTTCAGGCTCCAGCATCCAGAATTCCGCCAGGTGACGGCTGGTGTTGGAGTTTTCGGCACGGAAGGTAGGGCCAAAGGTATAGATTTTAGACAGCGCGCAGGCGTACGTTTCGCCGTTGAGCTGACCGGATACGGTCAGGAAGGCCTCTTTACCAAAGAAGTCTTTGTCATAGTCCACTTTACCTTCCGGGGTGCGCGGCAGGTTTTCGAGATCCAGCGTTGAGACGCGGAACATCTCACCGGCGCCTTCCGTATCGGACGCGGTGATCAGCGGGGTAGACACCCAGAAATAACCCTGCTCATCGAAGAAACGATGCAACGCCTGCGCCAGCGTATGACGTACGCGAGCAACCGCACCAATCAGGTTGGTACGTGGACGCAGGTGCGCCACTTCACGCAGATACTCAATGCTGTGACGTTTAGCCGCCATCGGATAGGTATCCGGATCTTCAACCCAGCCGGTGACTTCAATGGCAGAAGCCTGAATTTCGAAACTCTGACCCTGACCCGGGGATGCCACGACCACGCCGGTGACAATAACGGAACAGCCCGTCGTCAGGTGCAGAACGTCATCATTGTAATTGGGCAGAGAATTATTAATGACGGCCTGTACAGGATCAAAGCAGGAACCGTCATAGACGGCAAGGAAGGAGATGCCAGCTTTAGAATCTCGGCGGGTACGCACCCATCCGCGCACGGTGACTTCCTGGTCAACGGCGACACGGCCCTGGAGTACGTCGGCTACAGGCACAACGCTCATAATATTCTCTCTGTTAATAGTCGGAAAAAATAAACACTTGTCCACCCTTATGGGGGGATATCTATGTTACCTGCCATCCGCTATCAGACAAGTAAATTTCGCAGTCAAAAGAGAAGAATTGAGAAATAAATAAGAAGAGGGGAGCCATGACGGCTCCCTTAAGCGCTTAACTGGCTTTTTTGATCTGGGGAAGATCGAAGGCTTTGCGCAATGCGCGGACAAACGCCTTGTCATGGCAGATGGTTTTGCCCGGGCTGTCGGAGAGTTTCGCCACCGGCTTGCCGTTACATTCCACCAGCTTTATCACGATATTCAGAGGTTTTACCTGAGGAATGTCGCAGGTTAACCGGGTACCAATCCCGAAGCTCAGGTTCACTCTGGCGTTGAAATGGCGATAGAGTTCGACGGCTTTCGCCAGATCGAGGTTATCGGAGAAGACCAGCACCTTGCTCATCGGGTCAATGCCCAGTTTCTCGTAATGGGCAATGGCCTTCTCGCCCCACTCAATCGGATCCCCTGAATCGTGGCGTAGTCCCTGATAACGCTCCGCAAATTCAGGTCCAAAGTCGCGCAGGAAGGCATCCATCGTAATACAGTCGGTGAGGGCGATCCCGAGTTGATTCGGGTACTCCTCAAGCCATGCAGCCAGTGCCGCGCGCTGGCTGTTTGCCAGGTCAGGACTGATCTGCTGATGCGCCTGGAACCACTCGTGTGCCTGGGTACCCATTGGCGTCAGGTTGAGGCGACGGGCCAGATCGTAGTTACTGGTGCCCACGAACCATGGCTCCTGTTGCAGACGTTTAACGATGGCCTCCTGGACGTCGCGCGAAAAACGGCGACGGGTGCCAAAGTCCATCAGGCGGAAGCGGGACATGTCCAGCCCTGCGGTCAGCGTGGAGAAGTCAGCGAGCTTATTTTCCAGCGAGGCAACCGCCTGCGCTACGCCCGTTTCCGGTGAGCGATAGCGGTGAGCCAGTTCACTGATCACCGCCAGAAGCGGCACTTCCCACATGATCACTTCCCGCCACGGACCTTCAAGGCGAATATCCAGCTTGCCGTTATCGTTAACCACGGTGACCTGCTCCGGTCTATAGCGGAAATCGCGCAGCCAGTTCAGGTAGTCGGCTTTGAAGAAAGGCAGGCCAGAAAGCCACTGATATTCCTCGTCCTGCAGCGTCAGATGCTGCATAGCATTGACCTGTTCACGAATGGCGTCTGCGTAGATACCGAGCAAGTCGTCGCCACGGCAGCGGAATTCCGCCGCGACATGAACGTCATAGTAATGGTGGAAAACGGCTTGCTGCATGTGCAGTTTATACGCGTCGGTATCCAGCAACGTATGCAGAACTGGAGAAGCGAATTGAGTCATAGGTGCGCAGTAGCATCCTCTCACAGGAGCGTTTAGTACAATAAACAACTCCGGAGTATACCTTGTTTAGTGATTTATTGAACCCCGATCACAACATAAGCGCGTTTTATGGTCGAGGGCATTTTGTGCCCCGTGTTATACAAATGTAGCAAAAAAAGGTGTTGACCCTGAAAAGATGAACATTCTGCATAGCGCGTTTTGCGCAACAGGAATATATTGAAACGTTACTCGACAAACGATGCATAAGGTTTTCTATGACACAACAGCCACAAGCCAAATACCGCCACGACTACCGTGCGCCGGATTATCTGATTAGCGAAATCGATCTGACTTTTGACCTGGATGCCACTAAAACCGTTGTCACGGCGGTGAGTCAGGTGACGCGCCACAGCGCAACTGCCGTGCCGCTGCGTCTGGATGGCGAAGACCTGACGCTGGTCTCCCTGCATATTAATGATGAAGCCTGGTCGGACTATAAAGAAGAAAACAACCAGCTGGTCATCGACAACCTGCCGGATCAGTTTACGCTGCGCATCGTGAATGAAATCAGCCCGGCCGCCAATACCGCGCTGGAAGGGCTGTACCAGTCTGGCGTGGCGCTGTGTACCCAGTGTGAAGCGGAAGGGTTCCGCCACATTACCTGGTATCTCGATCGGCCAGATGTCCTGGCGCGCTTCACCACTAAAATCATCGCCGATAAAACCCTGTATCCCTTCCTGCTCTCCAACGGCAACCGCGTAGGTGAAGGCGAGCTGGATAATGGCCGTCACTGGGTTCAGTGGCAGGATCCGTTCCCAAAACCGTGCTACCTGTTTGCGCTGGTGGCGGGCGATTTCGACGTGCTGCGCGACACCTTCAAAACGCGCTCAGGCCGCGAGGTGGCGCTGGAGCTGTTTGTTGACCGTGGTAACCTGGACCGCGCGCCGTGGGCGATGACCTCGCTCATCAACTCCATGAAGTGGGACGAAGAGCGCTTCGGCCTCGAATATGACCTCGACATCTATATGATCGTCGCCGTTGATTTCTTCAACATGGGCGCAATGGAAAACAAAGGCCTGAACGTCTTTAACTCCAAATACGTGCTGGCGCGCACCGATACCGCCACCGATAAAGATTATCTCGATATCGAACGCGTCATCGGCCACGAATATTTCCACAACTGGACCGGTAACCGCGTCACCTGCCGCGACTGGTTCCAGCTGAGCCTGAAAGAGGGCCTGACCGTCTTCCGTGACCAGGAGTTCAGCTCCGATCTGGGGTCACGCGCGGTGAACCGCATCAACAACGTGCGAACCATGCGCGGCCTGCAGTTTGCGGAAGATGCCAGCCCAATGGCGCATCCGATCCGCCCGGATAAAGTCATCGAAATGAACAACTTCTACACCCTGACGGTGTATGAGAAAGGCGCTGAAATTATCCGCATGATCCACACTCTGCTGGGTGAAGAGAACTTCCAGAAAGGGATGCAGCTCTACTTCGAGCGTCATGACGGCAGCGCGGCCACCTGCGACGATTTTGTGCAGGCAATGGAAGATGCCTCTAATGTCGATCTTTCCCACTTCCGCCGCTGGTACAGCCAGGCCGGTACGCCGATTGTTACCGTCAAAGACGATTACAATCCAGAAACCGAGCAGTACACCCTGACCATCAGCCAGCGCACGCCGCCGACGGCAGAGCAGGAAGAGAAATACCCGCTGCATATTCCGTTCAGCATTGAGCTGTACGATAACGAAGGCAAAGTCATTCCACTGCAGAAGGGCGGCCACCCGGTACACCACGTGCTGAACGTGACCCAGGCCGAGCAGACCTTTATCTTCGATAACGTCTATTTCCAGCCGGTGCCTGCGCTGCTGTGTGAATTCTCCGCGCCGGTGAAGCTGGAGTACAAGTGGAGCGATCAGCAACTGACGTTCCTGATGCGTCACGCGCGTAACGACTTCTCCCGCTGGGATGCCGCACAAAGCCTGCTGGCGACCTACATCAAGCTCAACGTAAACCGTCATCAGCAGGGCCAGCCGCTGTCGCTGCCCGTTCACGTCGCTGACGCGTTCCGCGCGGTCCTGCTGGATGAGAAAATTGACCCGGCGCTCGCCGCTGAAATTCTGACCCTGCCGTCAGCAACGGAAATCGCGGAGTTGTTCGAGATTATCGATCCGATCGCGATCGTGGCGGTGCGTGAAGCGCTGACCCGTACGCTGGCTGCTGAGCTGGCGGACGAGTTCCTCGCCATTTATAACGCCAACAAGCTCGACGCTTATCGCGTTGAGCACGCGGACATCGGTAAACGTTCTCTGCGCAACACCTGCCTGCGCTATCTGGCGTTTGGTGAAACCGAGCTGGCGAACACCCTGGTGAGCAAGCAGTATCACGAAGCGGATAACATGACCGACGCGCTGGCCGCGCTGGGCGCAAGCGTTGCCGCCGAACTGCCGTGCCGCGATGCGCTGATGCAGGAGTACGACGACAAGTGGCATCAGGATGGCCTGGTGATGGACAAGTGGTTCATCCTGCAGGCGACCAGCCCGTCGGCCGATGCGCTCAGCAACGTGCGCAGCCTGCTGAAGCATCGCTCCTTTACCCTGAGCAACCCAAACCGCGTGCGTTCGCTGATTGGCGCGTTTGCCAGCAGCAACCCGGCCGCGTTCCACGCCGAAGACGGCAGCGGTTATCAGTTCATGGTGGAAATGCTGACCGAGCTGAACAGCCGTAACCCGCAGGTGGCGTCGCGTCTGATTGAGCCGCTGATCCGTCTGAAACGCTACGATGCGAAGCGTCAGGCGAAGATGCGTGCCGCGCTTGAGCAGCTGAAAGGGCTGGAAAACCTGTCTGGCGATCTGTACGAGAAGATTGCTAAAGCCTTAGCGTGATGTAGAAAAAAAGCCCGGTGGGCAGGTAAAAGCAAAACGGCAACCTCGGTTGCCGTTTTTAGTGTTTCCTCCCTCTCCCCGTGGGAGAGGGCCGGAGTGAGGGGATCAGACATTAGCCTTAACTCGCCGCAACTCCGTTTCCCCCCGCTTCATCACCCGATCCAATACCTCAGCCTCCAGCTCCGCCAGTCTTGCCGAACCCACGCGACGAGGCCGCGGAAGATCCACCGTCAGATCCAGACCGATTTTCCCTTCCTCTATTAACAGCACCCGGTCGGCCATTGCGACGGCTTCACTCACGTCATGCGTCACCAGCAGTACCGTAAAGCCGTGCGCCTGCCAAAGGGATCCAATCAAATCCTGCATTTCGATTCGCGTCAGGGCGTCGAGCGCGCCCAGCGGTTCATCGAGCAACAGCAGGCCCGGACGGTGAATTAACGCCCGCGCCAGCGCCACGCGCTGCTTCTGTCCACCCGAAAGGGCAGCAGGCCACTCATCGGCGCGATTTTCCAGCCCAACGGCGGCCAGCGCCTGGCGGGCTTCATCCCGCCAGCTGCCCTTAAGGCCAAGCCCGACATTGTCGATAACCGTTTTCCACGGCAGCAGCCGCGCGTCCTGGAACATCATGCGGGTATCGTCCTGGATATTCGCAAGCGGCGTTGTCCCTGCCAGAATGTCGCCGCCGTTGGGGGCTTCCAGTCCGGCCAGCAGCCGTAGCAGCGTACTCTTGCCGCCGCCGCTGCGTCCGACAACGGCCACAAACTGTCCGGCGGGAATATGCAGATCCAGCCCGTTAAGAATGGTGTTTTCGCCGTAGCGTTTGGTGACGCCGTTCAGCAGTAACGGGGTCCCCTGATTCAGTCGTGCCGTATTCATGCTTTCGCCTCCTGAAGGGTATAGGCCGGGTTCCAGCGCAGCCAGCTGCGCTCCAGCCACTGGGCGCTGACGTCAGCGAGTTTGCCGAGCAGGGCATAAAGGATAATGGCAACCACCACCACGTCCGTTTGCAGGAATTCACGGGCGTTCATCGCCAGGTAGCCAATCCCGGAGTTAGCTGAGATGGTTTCCGCCACAATCAGCGTCAGCCACATCAGGCCGAGCGCAAAACGCACGCCGACCATAATGGAGGGCAGGGCACCCGGCAGAATCACATGAATAAAGAGGGAAAAACCCGATAAGCCGTAGCTGCGCGCCATCTCCACCAGACCGCGATCGATATTGCGGATGCCGTGCCAGGTATTGATGTAAATCGGGAACAGCGTGCCCAGCGCCACAAGGAAGATCTTGGCACTCTCATCAATTCCAAACCACAAAATGACCAGCGGGATCAGCGCCAGATGCGGCACATTACGCAGCATCTGGATGGAGGTATCCAGCAGCCGTTCACCCCAGCGTGAAAGGCCGCTGATCAGGCCCAGGACCAGCCCGATGCTGCCGCCGATGGAAAACCCGATCACGGCGCGCCAGGAGCTGATCGCCAGGTGCTGCCACAGTTCTCCGCTAACGCTCAGCGACCAGAACGCTTCTACAACGCCCTCCGGAGAGGGCAGAATGCGGCTCGACAGCCAGCCGGTAGACGATGCGAGCTGCCAGAGCGCCACAATGCCGACGGGTAAAAACCACGGCGCGGCGCGCAGCAGCCATTTTTGTGAGGTGGCAGACATGGTCACTCCTTAGCTCTGTGCGGCTTTGCGTGGAATGAATTCGTTCGCCACGGCTTCGCCCTGAAGCTGAAGCCGCTGCGGCTGTGGCACCTCAGGAATGGCGACATCCAGGTGCGGGAACAGCAGTTCGCCCACCTTGTACGCCTCTTCCAGATGCGGATAACCGGAGAGAATAAAGCTGTCGATGCCCAGTTCGGCGTATTCATTGATACGCGCGGCCACGGTCGGGCCATCGCCGACCAGCGCTGTGCCCGCACCGCCGCGCACCAGACCGACGCCCGCCCACAGGTTCGGGCTGATCTCCAGGTTCTCGCGCTTGCCATTGTGCAGGGACGCCATCCGGTGCTGCCCGACGGAGTCGGTTTTGGCAAACGCGGCCTGGGCTCTGGCGATCGTTTCATCATCCAGATGGGAGATCAGGCGGTCCGCCGCCTGCCAGGCTTCTTCATTGGTCTCGCGCACAATCACATGCAGACGGATACCGAAGCGCACCTTGCGGCCATGGGCGGCCGCCTTTGCGCGAACCTGGGCAATTTTTTCTTTTACCAGTTCAGGCGGTTCGCCCCAGGTCAGATAGAGATCGACCTGCTCTGCGGCCAGATCCTGCGCCACATCCGACGACCCGCCAAAATAGAGCGGCGGGCGCGGTTGCTGAACTGGTGGGAAGTAGAGCTTCGCGTCGCGAACGTGAATATGCTTGCCTTCAAAGGTAACGGTTTCCCCTTCCAGCAGGCGTCGCCAGACGCGGGTGAACTCGGCGGAGGCTTCGTAGCGTTCGGTATGGTCGAGGAACACGCCGTCGCCCGCCAGCTCCTGCGGATCGCTGCCCGTCACCAGGTTAAACAAGGCGCGGCCGTTGGACAGTCGGTCCAGCGTTGCCGCCTGACGTGCCGCCACGGTAGGAGAGACCACGCTCGGGCGTAACGCGACCAGGAACTTCAGACGCTGGGTGACCGGGATCATCGACGCGGCGACCAGCCACGCATCTTCACATGACCGTCCGGTCGGGATCAGCACTCCGGTGAAACCGATTCGGTCTGCTGCCTGTGCAATCTGCTGCAGGTAGCCATGGTCAACCGGGCGTGAACCCTCTTCTGTGCCAAGATAGTGTCCATCACCGTGGGTGGGTAAAAACCAGAAAAGATTCAGACTCATGATTTAGCTCCTTCTTTGCCTGCGGGTTGCCAGATGCGTTCGCGAATAGTGACCTGTTTTGGAACCAGGTGGTTTTGATAGAAGAGGTCGGCCGTTTGCTGCTGAAGCGCGGCGACGTGCGCGTCAACGGGCGTAATGGTGGTCGGCGGACGGTGGTTGAGATAGCTCGCGATCACCGGCTCAGGTAAGCCCATGGTTTTCGCCAGCAGGGCAATGCTCTCCTGACGTTGGCTCTGAGTCAGGGCATCGGCCTGGGTAAAGGTATCCAGCACGCCCTGAATAAATGCGCCGTTCTTTTCCGCATAAGGGCGCGCGGCCAGATAGAACGAGCCGGTCTGCTTCAGCGTGGTACCGTCTTTCAGCACGCGAACGCCGCCCTGCAGCAATGCGGCGGAGTAGTACGGATCCCAGATGGCCCAGGCATCAACGTTCTTCTGCTGGAACGCGGCGCGCGCGTCGGCAGGCGTCAGATAAACAGGCTGAATGTCAGTGAACTTGAGGCCGGCCTCTTGCAGGGCACGCAGCAACAGGTTGTGTGAACTGGAACCCTTCTGGAATGCGACCTTATGGCCTTTGAGATCGGCGACGGTTTTAATATCGCTGTTTTCAGGCACCAGGATCACCTCGGCCTTCGGCTTGGGCGGCTCAACGCCTACATAGACGAGGTCCGCTCCCGCCGCCTGGGCAAATATTGGCGGAATATCGCCCGTGCTGCCGAGATCGATACTGCCCACGTTAAGGGCCTCCAGCATCTGCGGGCCGGCAGGGAACTCCACCCAGGAGAATTTGGTGTCCGGGAAGCGTTTTTCCAGAAGCTGGTGGCTTTTTGCCAGCACCATGCTGACGCTGCCTTTCTGATAGCCGATACGTAAGCTTTCCGGAGCCGTTTCTGCGGCATGGACCAGCGAGGTAAATGCCATCAAACCGGCCAGTCCGATGCGGGTTAAGATTTTAAACATGGGCGACTCCTTGAGGCTGACCAAACGCCGGGGCCTGGATATCCCGGCGATGCAGGGCATGCCAGAAGGTTTCCAGAGCGTTATCGAGGCGGGTTTGCAGGTTGGGCGTAAAGTGGGGTTTGTGCTGATAGTCGATAACCTGTGAGTCATCGGCGAAAACGCCGTGGAGGATCTCCTGCGCTTTCAGCGCGTTCAGCACCGGCTTCAGGGCGTAATCCACGGCCAGTAAATGGGCAACCGTACCGCCCGTTGCCAGCGGCAGCACCACCTTTCCGTCCAGCGCGCGTTCCGGAAGCAGATCGAGCAGGGTTTTCAGCGCCCCGGAAAAAGAGGCTTTATAAATGGGCGTTGCCACGATCAGGCCGTCCGCGCCGTTAAGTTGCTCAATGAGGGTTTTCAGCGCGGGGCTGTCGAAACGGGCGTAGAGCAAATCTTCAGGTTCGAAGTTATGCAGGTTCCAGTGGCACACTTCCACATCCAGAGCATTCAGTTTTTCACGGGCATATTCCAGCAGGGCGCTGGAGCGTGACGGGAATCGTGGACTTCCGGCCAGGGTAATGACGCGCATACTTCCTCCTTATAACTAATTGTTTGCTTTTATCTAACATTCATAACAATTTTAAGGAGTGTGACACCGCGCGTTTATTCCACTAAATGATTTATCTGCAATTAAAATGCGAAAAAGTGCATAAGAAATAGGCGGGGAGGTAAACGATTGCGTTTTGCGCTGATTTTTTGCCGCAGGTCAATTCCCTTTCGCGCCGGGATCGCCCATAATCCCCTCCCGGTTTGCACACCGGGAATCCAGGAGAGTTCATGTACTACCCCTTCGTTCGTAAAGCCCTTTTCCAGCTCGACCCTGAGCGCGCTCATGAATTGACATTCCAGCAATTACGTCGTATTACCGGAACGCCTCTGGCCGCGCTGGTGCGCCAGCATGTGCCGGTAAAACCTGTGCAATGCATGGGGCTGACCTTTAAAAATCCGCTGGGTCTGGCGGCCGGTCTGGACAAAAACGGCGAGTGCATTGATGCCCTGGGCGCGATGGGCTTTGGCTCCATTGAAATCGGCACCGTTACCCCGCGTCCGCAGCCGGGAAATGACAAGCCGCGCCTGTTCCGACTGGTGGAAGCCGAAGGGCTGATCAACCGCATGGGCTTCAATAACCACGGTGTTGATCACCTCGTCGAGAACGTTAAAAAAGCCCACTTTGACGGAATTCTGGGCATCAATATCGGCAAAAATAAAGACACGCCGGTCGAGCAGGGTAAAGATGACTATCTGATTTGTATGGAAAAAGTCTACGCCTATGCCGGTTATATTGCGGTGAATATTTCTTCCCCCAATACCCCGGGGCTGCGATCCTTACAATATGGTGAGGCGCTGGACGATCTTCTGAGTGCCATTAAAAATAAACAAAATGAACTCCAGTCGATCCACCATAAATATGTTCCGGTCGCGGTTAAGATCGCGCCGGATCTTTCTGCCGAAGAATTGATCCAGGTTGCCGACAGTTTAGTTCGTCATAATATTGATGGTGTGATTGCGACCAATACAACCCTCGATCGCTCCCTCGTGCAGGGAATGAAAAACTGTGACGAAGCGGGTGGGTTAAGCGGGCGTCCGGTGCAATTAAAAAGCACCGAAATTATTCGCGCTCTGTCTGCGGAATTAAATGGCCGTCTGCCGATTATTGGCGTCGGTGGCATTGACTCGGTGATTGCTGCGCGCGAGAAGATGGCAGCGGGTGCGTCACTGGTGCAAATCTATTCCGGCTTTATTTTTAAAGGGCCGCCGCTGATTAAAGAAATCGTTACGCATATCTAATCTTTTCTCTTAATCAGACAACCAGGGCTTTATTTCCAGCCCTGGTTGTTTTATATTCCGTCACTGTTGCTTATTTAGACATTATAGTCTTTTATTAATGGTGTTATAAACGAAGCGGCGATCAGGACATTTTTAGTACAGGACGTTTCGGGGACGGGAGAGAAACATGCGAATTAAACCTGACGATAACTGGCGCTGGTATTTTTGCGACGAGCATGACCGAATGATGCTCGACTTAGCCAATGGCATGTTGTTTCGCTCTCGTTTTGCCCGCCGAATGTTAACTCCGGACGCCTTTTCCCCGTCAGGCTTTTGCGTTGATGACGCTGCGCTGTATTTCTCCTTTGAGGAAAAATGTCGCGATCTGGTGCTCTCGAAAGAGCAGCGTGCCGAGCTGGTATTAAATGCGCTGGTGGCTATCCGTTTCCTGAAACCGCAAATGCCAAAGAGCTGGCATTTCCTGCCTCACGGCATGAACTGGACCCCAGCAACGGGTGATGCGGCCAGCGTCAATCTGAGCGATACCGCAGAAGAGGTGAGCCTGCTGGTGGTGGAGCCCGGCGAAAATGCCGCGCTCTGTTTGCTGGCCCAGCCCGGCGTGACGATTGCCGGGCGGACAATGCAGCTTGGAGATGCCATTAAGGTTATGAACGACAGGCTGAAGCCCCAGCTTCGCGTGGATGCCTTCAGCCTCGAGCAGGCGGTTTAAGCTTCCAGCTGTACGGACGTTTTCGGGACGCAGCTACAGCACAGAATTGTGCCGTCATTTCCAATTGCCGATTTTTTCAACGCACTCACTTCGCCATCCACCAGCCTGATGCGGCAGCATCCGCAAATTCCCGCGCGACAGGAATAGGGGATGCGGATCCCTGCTTGTTCCAGCTGCTCAAGCAATACCTGCTGGTTATTACCCCGGATCACGTTGCCCTGCCAGTGAATCTCTACCGCAGCGGCGACGTTTGTCTCAACGTCGACAAACTCCTCTTCCTGACCCGAGCCGTACACCCTTGCTGGCCCACGGGCGAGCACTTCTACCTCATCACCAACGCGGATCGCGCCGCTGGAGCGCGGGATCAGGTTCTGGCCGAAATCGACATCACCGTTATCCTGCGCGGTGCGGAATGACTGCAGCGTCTTCAACGGTTCGCCGGAAGGGTGCTTCTGGCCTTTCTCCGGGCTGACCGTCGTGAAAATGCAGCGGCTGCACGGCTTCACCACGTCAAAAATGACGCTGCCAATGCGGATCACTTTCCAGGTATCTTCGTCCCAGGCCTCTGCACCCGTCACCACCAGGTTCGGACGGAACTGTTCCATCTGAACGCTGGCTTTGCAGCGGCCTTGTAAATCACGCAGCGAGGCTTCGTTGGTCAGCAGGAACGGGAAGCCATCGGCGAAGGAGAGAGGAACGGCGTCGTGGCGCTTCACGCGACGCGTCAGTTCAGGCCCAACCCAGCGCAGCTGCACGTCACGGGAAAAGAAGCCGCTCAGCCAGCGGTTAACCTCATCCGGGGCGATGCGCGCGGTAAAATGGTTACCCCACACTTCCGTTGGCGCATCGACGGGCGCAAAATCAGCAAAGCGAATCACCGCGCTGGAACCGTCCGGCGCGGTAAGGTGCAAACCGTCGTGAAGCGGGGAAGGGGTAAAGCGAACCATCTGAGGGAACTGGCGTGCGGTAATGAACGTACCATCAGGCTCGGTGACCATAAAAATACGATCGAAGGCAAATCCGCTCATGTCGGCCAGCGCGTGAGAGACGCCGATGCCGCGCATGGATTTCACCGGATGAATAAAAAGCCTGGATAACGTCGCCACTGCACACTCCCTCGAATGAAAATAAGCCTTCAACTTTATGACATACACGCCATATTAGCTATAATGCGCGACAATTTTCTAAGAGTAAAAGTGACGATATGAATTCTCTGTTTGCCAGTACGGCCCGTGGGCTGGAAGAGCTGTTAAAAACTGAACTGGAAAGCCTGGGCGCGCAAGAGTGTCAGGTGGTTCAGGGTGGTGTCCATTTTGAGGGCGACACGCGGCTTATTTACCAGAGCCTGATGTGGAGCCGCCTGGCGTCGCGCATCATGCTGCCGATGAAGGAGTGCAAGGTCTATAGCGACCTTGATCTCTATACCGGCGTACAGATGATCGACTGGACAGAGATCTTCACCCCGAATGCCACCTTTGCGGTGCATTTCAACGGCGTGAACGACGAGATCCGCAACAGCCAGTACGGTGCCCTGCGCGTAAAAGACGCCATTGTGGACTGCTTCACGCGTAAAAATAAGGAACGTCCCAACGTCGATCGTGAAAACCCCGATCTGCGTATTAACGTCTGGCTGAACGGCGACACGGCGAGTATCTCCCTCGATCTGAGCGGCGCGGGCCTGCACCTGCGCGGCTACCGCGATCGTACCGGCATGGCACCCATCAAAGAGACCCTGGCGGCCGCGATTGTGATGCGCTCCGGCTGGCAGCCGGGCACGCCGCTGCTCGACCCGATGTGTGGTTCCGGTACCCTGCTGATTGAAGCGGCTATGCTGGCCACCGACCGCGCACCGGGACTGCACCGCGGCCAGTGGGGCTTCAAGGGTTGGGCGCAGCACGATGAAGCGCTCTGGAAAGAGGTCAAAGACGACGCGCAGACGCGCGCGCGGAAGGGGCTGGCGGAATATACCTCTCATTTCTACGGCTCCGATAGCGACCCTCGCGTCATTGAGCGTGCGCGCAGCAACGCCCGCCGTGCCGGTATCGGCGAGCTGGTCACCTTTGAAGTGAAAGACGTGGCGAACCTGACCAACCCGCTGCCAAAAGGCCCGTACGGTACCGTCATCAGCAACCCGCCATACGGCGAACGTCTCGATAGCGAACCGGCGCTGATTGCCCTGCACAGCCTGCTGGGCCGCAATATGAAGGACCACTTCGGCGGCTGGAACCTGTCTCTGTTCAGCGCCTCGCCGGAACTGCTGAGCTGCCTGCAGCTGCGCGCCGATCGCCAGTTTAAAGCGAAAAACGGCCCGCTGGACTGCGTGCAGAAAAACTACCATCTGGCGGAGAAGGCGGCCGACAGCAAGCCGTCCGGCGTGGCGGAAGATTACGCCAACCGCCTGCGCAAGAACCTGAAGAAATTTGAGAAGTGGGCGAAGCAGGAGGGCATTGAATGCTATCGCCTGTACGATGCCGACCTGCCGGAGTACAACGTGGCGGTTGACCGCTACGCGGACTGGGTGGTGATTCAGGAATATGCGCCGCCGAAAACTATTGATGCGCAAAAAGCGCGTCAGCGCATGCTGGACGTCATTGCCGCCACCATCGCCGTGCTGGGTATTGCGCCAAACAAGCTGGTGCTGAAAACGCGTGAATGTCAGAAAGGCAAAAATCAGTACCAGAAGATGGGCGAGAAGGGCGACTTTATCGAAGTGGGCGAATACAACGCGCGCCTGTGGGTCAACCTGACCGACTATCTGGATACCGGTCTGTTCCTCGACCACCGTATCGCTCGACGCATGCTGGGCCAGATGAGTAAAGGCAAGGACTTCCTGAATCTCTTCTCCTATACCGGCAGCGCCAGCGTGCATGCCGGTCTGGGCGGCGCGCGCAGCACCACCACGGTGGATATGTCCCGTACCTATCTGGAATGGGCGGAGCGCAACCTGCGTCTTAACGGCTTAACCGGACGTCAGCATCGCCTGATGCAGGCTGACGTGCTGGGCTGGCTGCGCGATACCGACGAGCAGTTTGATCTGATCTTTATCGATCCGCCGACCTTCTCCAACTCCAAGCGTATGGAAGATAGCTTTGATGTACAACGCGATCACCTGCGCCTGATGACCGACCTGAAGCGTCTGCTGCGCAAAGGCGGCACCATTATGTTCTCGAACAACAAACGCGGCTTCCGTATGGATCATGACGGCTTAGCAGCCCTGGGACTGAAAGCACAAGAAATCAGCCAAAAAACGCTGTCTCAGGACTTTGCCCGTAACCGTCAAATTCATAACTGCTGGTTGATTACCGCGGTCTGAAAGGAAAAATAAATGTCTTTAATTAGTATGCACGGCGCGTGGCTCTCCTTCAGCGACTCACCGCTTCTCGACAATGCAGAATTGCACATCGAAGATAACGAGCGCGTCTGTCTGGTGGGCCGTAACGGCGCGGGTAAATCCACGCTGATGAAAATCCTTAACCGTGAACAGGGGCTGGATGACGGGCGTATTGTTTACGAGCAGGATCTGATTGTCTCCCGCCTGCAGCAGGATCCACCGCGTCACGTGACCGGCAGCGTTTACGATTTCGTGGCGGAAGGGATCTCCGAGCAGGCTGAATACCTGAAGCGCTATCACGAGATTTCGCATCTGGTGATGACCGATCCGAGCGACAAAAACCTCAACGAACTGGCGAAAGTGCAGGAGATGCTCGATCACCACGGTCTGTGGCAGCTTGAAAACCGCATTAATGAAGTACTGGCGCAGCTCGGCCTGGAACCCGATATGGAGCTGTCGGCGCTCTCCGGCGGCTGGCTGCGTAAAGCGGCCCTGGGCCGTGCGCTGGTCAGCGGGCCGAAGGTGCTGCTGCTGGACGAACCGACCAACCACCTGGATATCGAAGCGATCGACTGGCTGGAAGGTTTCCTGAAAACCTTCAGCGGCACCATCATCTTTATCTCGCATGACCGTTCGTTTATTCGCAATATGGCGACGCGCATTGTCGACCTCGACCGCGGCAAGCTGGTGACCTATCCCGGCGATTACGATACGTATCTGCTGGAGAAAGAAGAAAACCTGCGCGTGGAAGAGCTGCAGAATGCCGAGTTCGACCGCAAGCTGGCGCAGGAAGAGGTCTGGATCCGCCAGGGCATCAAAGCCCGCCGTACCCGTAACGAAGGCCGCGTGCGTGCCCTGAAGGCGATGCGTCGCGAGCGCAGCGAACGCCGTGAAGTGATGGGCAGCGCCAAAATGCAGGTGGAAGAGGCGTCCCGTTCCGGCAAGATTGTCTTTGAAATGGAAAACGTCAACTATCAGGTTGACGGTAAAGTGCTGGTGAATGATTTCTCCGCGCAGGTCCAGCGCGGCGACAAAATCGCCCTGATTGGCCCGAACGGCTGCGGTAAAACCACGCTGCTGAAGCTGATGTTGGGCCAGCTGCAGGCCGACAGCGGACGTATTCACTGCGGAACCAAGCTGGAGGTCGCCTACTTCGACCAGCACCGCGCGGAGCTGGATCCGGACCGTACGGTGATGGACAACCTCGCCGAAGGTAAGCAGGAAGTGATGGTGAACGGCAAGCCTCGCCACGTGCTGGGCTACCTGCAGGACTTCCTGTTCCATCCGAAACGCGCCATGACGCCGGTGCGCGCGCTGTCCGGCGGTGAGCGAAACCGCCTTCTGCTGGCGCGCCTGTTCCTGAAGCCAAGCAATCTGCTGATCCTCGATGAACCGACGAACGACCTGGATGTCGAAACGCTGGAATTACTCGAAGAGCTGATTGACGGCTATCAGGGTACCGTGATGCTGGTCAGCCACGATCGTCAGTTCGTTGACAACACCGTGACCGAGTGCTGGATCTTCGAAGGTGAAGGGCGAATTGGTCAATATGTCGGCGGTTATCACGATGCAAAAGGGCAACAGGCACAGTCGCTGGCGACGAAGCAGTCAAAGTCCAAAATAAGTTCTGAACCTGCTGTAACAAAAGCAGAAACTGTCAAGAAAACCTCGGCTAAACTAAGCTATAACCTGCAGCGCGAACTGGAGGGGCTACCGCAGCGTCTTGAAGAGCTGGAGGCCGCGCTTGAGGATCTGCAAACACAGGTTGCTGATGCGTCATTCTTTACTCAATCGCATGACTATACTCAGAAAGTACTGTCAGAACTGTCCGCGGCTGAAAAAGCCCTGGAAGAAGCATTTGAGCGCTGGGAGTACCTTGAGTCTCTGAAAAACGGCGCATAAACAGGGATAACATATGTGTGACCAGCACCATGCCGACAGGCATATTTTATGCTCGCAATGCGATATGCTCGTGGCGTTGCCAGAGCTTGGTCACGGACATAAAGCCCTGTGTCCACGTTGCGGTGCGACGTTGACAACCGAGTGGGACGCGCCGCGGCAGCGTCCCACTGCTTACGCTCTGGCAGCCTTGTTTATGCTGCTGCTCTCCAATCTCTTCCCCTTCATCTATATGAAGGTGGGGGGGATCACCAGCCAGGTGGATTTGCTTGAAATTCCGGGCGTGATGTTCTCGGAAGATTACGCCAGCCTGGGGACCTTTTTTCTCCTGTTTGTCCAGATAGTCCCGGCTTTTTGCCTGGTCGTCATCCTTTTGCTGGTGAACCGCGTCAGGATGCCAGCATCGCTGAAAATCCGACTGGCGCGTATCCTTTTTCAGCTCAAAAGCTGGGGGATGGCCGAGATTTTTCTGGCGGGGATTCTGGTCAGCTTCGTGAAGCTGATGGCGTACGGCGACGTGGGGATTGGCAGCAGCTTTATTCCCTGGTGTCTGTACTGCGTTCTTCAACTGCGCGCCTTCCAGTGTGTGGACAGGCGTTGGGCGTGGGACGATATCGCGCCAGCGCCGACGCTTTCACAGACGGTGAAGGTCGGGGTGCCCGGCATTCGCCAGGGGCTTCGCTCGTGCCCGTGCTGTACCGCCGTGCTGCCCGCCGATCTCGACGTCTGTCCGCGCTGCGAAACAAAGGGGCACGTACGCCGTAAAAATAGCCTGCAGTGGACGATGGCGCTGCTGGTCACGTCCGTCATGCTGTATCTGCCAGCCAATATTCTGCCAATCATGATCACCGATTTGCTCGGTGACAAAATGCCCTCGACGATCCTCGCCGGGGTGATACTGCTCTGGGGCGAAGGTTCCTATCCGGTCGCTGGCGTCATCTTTATCGCCAGTATTATGGTGCCCACCTTAAAAATGATCGCCATCGCCTGGCTCTGTTGGGATGCGAAAGGTCATGGGAAACGCGATAGCGAACGCATGCACCTGATTTATGAAGTGGTCGAGTTTGTCGGACGCTGGTCAATGATTGACGTGTTTGTCATCGCCGTTCTCTCTGCGCTGGTGCGGATGGGCGGTTTGATGAGTATTTATCCTGCGATGGGGGCTTTAATGTTTGCACTGGTCGTGATCATGACCATGTTTGCGGCCATGACCTTCGACCCTCGTTTATCGTGGGATCGTGAGCCTGAATCAAGCCATGAGGAAGAGTAAGAGCATGGAAAATAAGAGTGGAGAGGCGAAAGTGCAGAAGGTCAAAAACTGGTCTCCGGTGTGGATTTTTCCCATCGTGACTGCGCTGATCGGTGCCTGGATCCTGTTTTATCATTACAGTCATCAGGGACCGGAAGTGACGCTGATAACCACCAATGCCGAGGGGATTGAGGGCGGTAAAACGACCATCAAAAGCCGTAGCGTGGATGTGGGCGTGGTCGAAAGCGCAACCCTGACGGACGATTTAACCCATGTGGAGATTAAGGCGCGCCTTAATGCCGGCATGGAAAAACTGCTGCACGGCGATTCCGTTTTCTGGGTCGTTAAGCCGCAGGTGGGGCGTGAAGGGATCAGCGGCTTAGGGACGCTGCTTTCGGGCGCCTACATTGAGCTGCAGCCCGGCGCTAAGGGTAACCAGCCAGCCAAATACCAGCTCCTGGACTCACCGCCGCTTGCGCCGCCTGATGCCAAGGGTATCCGCGTGATCCTCGACAGTAAAAAAGCAGGTCAGCTCACGGCGGGCGACCCGGTTCTGTTCCGCGGCTACCGCGTCGGGTCGGTTGAGAAAAGCACGTTTGATCCACAGAAACGCGCGATCAGCTATCAGCTCTTCATCAATGCGCCAAACGATCGCCTGGTCACCAGCAATGTCCGTTTCTGGAAAGACAGCGGGATCGCGGTGGATCTGACTTCGGCAGGTATGCGCGTTGAAATGGGTTCGCTGACCACGCTGTTTGGCGGCGGCGTGAGTTTTGATGTGCCGGAGGGCCTGGATTTGGGTCAGCCGGTTGCAGAGAACACCGCTTTCCGTCTCTTTGACGATCAAAAAAGCATTCAGGATGCGCTCTATACCGATCACGTTGACTTCCTGATGTTCTTTAAAGACTCCGTTCGCGGCCTGCAGCCGGGGGCGCCCGTTGAGTTCCGCGGTATTCGCCTCGGTACGGTTGGGCAAGTGCCGTTCTTCGTCCCGGGTCTGAGCCAGATGCTGGATGATGACTATCGCATTCCGGTGCTGATCCGCATTGAGCCGGAGCGTCTGCTAAACCAGATTGGCGAAAATCAGGATATTGCAGCCCATATCTCTCAGTTGATGGAACGCGGTTTGCGCGGGTCGCTGAAAACCGGCAACCTGGTCACCGGTGCGCTGTATGTGGATATGGACTTCTACCCGAAAGCACCGCCGATTACCGGTATCCGTGAATTCGGTGGCTATAAGATCATCCCAACGGTGAGCAGCGGCCTGGCGCAGATCCAGCAGCGTCTGATGGAGACGCTGGATAAGATCAACAATCTGCCACTGAATCCGATGATTGAAGCGGCGACCGGGTCGTTACATCAGAGTCAGGAAACAATGCAGCGCCTGCAAACCACGCTGGATAACATCAACAAGATCACGGCGAGCCAGAGCATGCAGCAGCTGCCGCAGGACATGCAGAAAACGCTGCGTGAGCTGAACCGCAGTATGCAGGGCTTCCAGCCGGGCTCAGCAGCCTATAACAAGATGGTGGCAGATATGCAGCGTCTTGATCAGGTCCTGCGTGAACTGCAGCCTGTTCTGAAAACGCTCAACGAGAAGAGCAACGCGCTGGTGTTCGAAGCGAAAGATAAAAAGGATCCTGAGCCGAAGAGGGCAAAAGAATGAAAAAGTGGCTATTGATGGTTGGCGCTCTGCTGTTAACGGCGTGCAGTTCAGGGGTAGAGAATAAAAGCTACTATCAGCTGCCTGTGGCGACCCACAGCGGCGGGCAAAGCACGGCGAGTCAGGGAAACCGCCAGCTGTGGGTTGAGCAGGTTGCCGTGCCGGATTATCTGGCAGGAAACGGCGTGGTCTATCAGACCAGCGACGTTAAATATGTGATTGCAACCAACAACCTGTGGGCCAGCCCGCTGGATCAGCAGCTGCGCAACACGCTGGTGGCCAATCTGGGTAGCCAGCTTCCGGGCTGGGTTGTCGCGTCGCAGCCGCTGGGTAACGATCAGGATACGCTGAACGTCACCGTAACGGGCTTCCACGGCCGCTATGACGGTGCAGTGGTGATCAGCGGGGAGTGGTTGATGAATCATCAGGGGCAGCTGATTAAGCGTCCTTTCCATCTGGAGCTGAAGCAGCAGAAGGATGGCTATGACGAAATGGTGAAAGTCCTGGCTCAGGGTTGGGCGCAGGAGTCGGCCAGTATCGCGAGAGAGATTTCTCGGCTGCCATAAGTAAAATTCATCATCAAAAACCGCAATCGGTCTGTCGCTGATTGCGGTTTTTTTTCGTTTTCACTTCAGGTTGTTACTTGTGCCACGTCACAATTTTTGTACAAATGATCTTCCAGGTAGCTCACAAATATGACACCCGTATGAATTTTGAACATTGACGATGCGACTAATTCGGGGTATTCGTTATCTGTGCCTGTGCAGATAGTGCAGACACTGTTTTCTTTCCACCAGACAAAAGAATGAGGGAAACGAGGCATGAAGAGACAGAAACGAGATCGCCTGGAACGGGCTCATCAACGTGGTTATCAGGCCGGCATCGCTGGACGTTCTAAAGAAATGTGTCCTTATCAGACGATAAATCAAAGGTCACAATGGCTTGGAGGCTGGCGAGAAGCCATCGGCGACAGGGCACTCATAGCCTGATAACGTCTCTTTTAAAAAAGAAACCTCCGCAATGCGGAGGTTTCGCCTTTCCGGGGGTGCAAAAAGCACGATCAGAACGCGGACGTGTCCTGGAACAGGCCAACCTTCAGGTCGCTTGCGCTATAGATCAGACGACCGTCGACCAGCACTTCGCCATCAGCCAGGCCCATAATCAGGCGGCGGTTAACGATGCGCTTGAAGTGAATACGATAGGTCACTTTCTTCGCTGTAGGCAGAACCTGGCCGGTGAATTTTACTTCGCCTACGCCCAGCGCGCGGCCTTTACCTTCACCACCCAGCCAGCCCAGATAGAAGCCAACCAGCTGCCACATCGCATCCAGACCCAGACAGCCAGGCATTACCGGATCGCCGATAAAGTGGCAACCGAAGAACCACAGGTCCGGGTTGATATCGAGTTCTGCTTCTACGTAACCCTTATCGAAGTTGCCGCCGGTTTCGGTCATTTTCACGACACGGTCCATCATCAGCATGTTCGGGGCCGGTAACTGTGGGCCTTTCGCGCCAAACAGTTCACCGCGACCAGAGGCAAGAAGATCTTCTTTTGTATAGGATTCGCGTTTATCTACCATGTTCTCAGTAAGCCTTATTTTAGTGAAGGACGCAGGATAGCTAACACGTGTACGCTGAACAAGTCCGATCAGTTCGAACTAAACCAGCCCAGCCAGCGTAACGGCCATGGATAACGATGACGAGCATCCTGCTGTGTCGCCTGAGCAATACGCTCCTGGATAGTCTGCATCAGGGTGGTTTGCCCTTCGCCATCCCATACCAGGTTTGTCAGTAAGGGTAGTGCATCCTCAATCCCTTCGATGGCCCAGATAGCGAACTGCTCTTGTTCAACCGCATCCAGGATCTCCTGACTGAGGCTTAAATGGCGTGCGTTGGGAGCCGGAATAATCACACCCTGCTTGCCGTTTAAACCGCGCTGCTGACAGATTGAGAAGAAGCCTTCAATTTTCTCGTTGAGGCCACCCACAGGCTGCGCACGACCAAATTGATCCACCGAACCGGTGATCGCAATATTCTGATTGATAGGCACTTCCGCCAGGGCGCTGATTAAGGCGCACAGTTCAGCCATAGAGGCGCTATCGCCATCCACTTCGCTGTAGGACTGCTCAAACGTCAGCGAGGCGGAGAAGGGGATCTGTTGCTCAAGCTGCAGTTCAGACATCAAAAACGCCTGCATGATCATCATGCCTTTAGCGTGAATGTTTCCGCCCAGCTCGGCTTTGCGTTCGATATCGGTAAACTCGCCATCGCCAATATGCACAACGCAGCTGATACGAGACGGCTCCCCGAACGCGCGCGGATGGCCAGGAAATTCAATCACCGACAGGGCGTTAATCTGACCGACGCGTTCGCCTTCGGTTTCCACCAGAATTTGTTCCAGCAGAATTTCATCCTGCATACGGTCAGCAAGATAGCCTTCTCGCCACTCTCGTTGAGCCAGCATTTGGGTGAGTTGTTCTCCGGTGAACGCACCGTTACCGCTAATCACACCCACTTCACGCAGCTGCTTGCCGATCCAGAGCGGGCAGAGTGGCAGCGTTTCCTGGTCACCGGTATAGCGCACCGCTTCGCGGATCAGGCCTGGCCACGCGTCAGCCGCAGGCGTTGGCAGCGCAAAACGTTCGGCAACGGCCATCACCCACTGACACCACTGCGCCATATCGTCGGCATCGGCAATCTGGATATTATCTTCGTATTCGCTATATACCGCCTGCTCAGCCAGTTCCGGCTCCATTTCCTGGAAATCCGCCAGCGATTCACGATCGCCCGTCAGCACGACGGTTAACGACAGCGGCATAGACGGAACAGAGACGGGCAGAGGACGGGACTCATCGTAGCCGACCCAGTCGAAACGCTGCTGGTGCACGATGGTTTTCAGACGCATCCACAGCAGCGGCTGCGAGAGTAGGGTACGCAGTGAGATAATCAGAACACCGCCATTTGCGCGATGTACCAGCCCCGGCTGCAGCGAAAGCTCGCCGTTAAACTGGCGCAGACAACCAAAGAGTTGTTCTGCCTCGACCCAGTTCGCGGTAATCACCTCGCCCTTGGCGGCAAAACGGCCGTCGGCCTGTGCCGCCGGTTCGAAAGTGACATCATGTCCCGTAATACGATACTGGCCGCCAAAAACGGCATTCGCTTCCGGCTTTAACTGACGCACGGCATCCCCGAACAACGTCAGGTATTCCGCTTCTTCCGGGGCTTTGAGCAGCATGAAAGGCGCAGTTGCCCATGGGCTTAATGCCTGCTCCAGCGCGTAATGCAAACGGGGCTGCGTATCGCTAAGGATGAATTCGTGTTCTTTTGCGAGATCTGGCTGTGCAAACAGTTCCTGATAACTTTCGGTATCCGGAACAAGGTCACGCCATGCAAGTTTCGTAATGGTCAAAGTTGATGTTTTTTAGTCAGATGTAAAAGCGTGGAGTATACCGTAAGCGGGGGGCTGTACCCAAGCAGGATTGGGGATTTCGACAGGGTGATTGGCTGCATTCACTCACAGGATATGATTTCTTTTCAGCAGATTGCTAAAAAACTGATATTCTGAACAGAGTTACGTGGTAACACTGAGATCGCAATGAAATATCAACAACTGGAAAATCTCGAAAGCGGCTGGAAATGGAAGTACCTGGTCAAAAAGCACCGTGAAGGGGAACTGATCACCTGCTACATCGAAGCCAGCGCTGCACAAGAAGCCGTGGATATTTTGCTGACCCTCGAAAATGAACCGGTACAGGTTAACGGCTGGATTGAGAAACACATCAATCCTGCTTTGTTAAATCGGATGAAGCAAACTATCCGTGCGCGACGCAAACGGCATTTTAATGCTGAGCATCAGCACACGCGCAAAAAATCAATCGACCTGGAATTTGTTGTCTGGCAGCGGCTGGCCGGGCTGGCACAACGACGGGGCAAAACGCTGTCGGAAACCATCGTGCAGCTGATTGAGGATGCAGAACATAAAGAGAAATACGCCAACCAGATGTCGACACTGAAGAACGACCTTCAGGCGCTGTTGGGTAAAAAGTAGATTTTTTTACTTTTCTTCAGACAATAAAAAACCCCGCATTGCGGGGTTTTTTTATAAGACGATAACTTATGCCGCTGGCTGAGTTACAACGTCTTTGATGCCTTTAACTTCGATCTCTACGCGACGATCTGGAGCCAGGCAGTCGATCAGTGCAGCGCGAGCTTTCACGTTGTCACAGGTGTTGCCAGTAACTGGGTTAGATTCGCCCATACCACGTGGGGAGATCTTGTTAGCTGGGATACCTTTAGAGATCAGGTAATCAACAACAGACTGAGCACGTTTCTCAGACAGTTTCTGGTTGTAAGCGTCAGAACCGATGCGGTCGGTGAAGCCCAGAACCACTACGGAACCGTCTTTAGGATCCAGGTTGCTCAGCTGGGTGTACAGCTGATCCAGTGCCTGCTGGCCTTCTGGTTTCAGAGTCGCTTTGTTGAAGTTGAACAGAACGTCAGACTTCAGAGTGAAGTGCTTGGTCTGTACTTCTGGAGCTGGAGCCGGCGCTGGAGCAACAACTGGTGCTGCTTCTTCCTGCTGGCCGAAACGGTAGGAAACACCTACGCTCAGCATGCCGTTGTCTGGACGAACACCAACGGTGTTGCCGTCGCCGATGTTGTTAACCCACTGGTATTCCAGACGGGTAGCGATGTCACGGGTCATAGCCCACTCAACGCCACCAGCGAATACTGGGGAAACACCGGTGTCATGGTCGTCGCCAGCGATGCTGTTGCTGGAGTCAGCGCGCCATACCATGCCGCCCAGACGGGTGTACACGTCCAGATCGTCAGTTACTGGGTAACCCAGTTTAGCGGTCAGCTGAACGCCCTGTGCTTTGAAAGCGCCGTTTACGGTGTCGCCTTTGTATGGCATACGACCTAACCAGTCGTAACCCATTTCAAAACCAACATACGGGTTAACCTGATAGCCACCGAACGCACCTGCACCAAGCTGGCTCTCGTGAGTTGGGCCATCATTGTTCAGGCTGCTGTTGTACCAGCCAGTGTCGTGGAACTGAGACCAGCCCAGTTTACCACCTGCATACCAGGTATTATCTTTCGGAGCGGCCTGCGCTACGGTAGCGAAGCCAGCCAGTGCCACTGCAATCGCGATAGCTGTCTTTTTCATTTTTTGCGCCTCGTTATCATCCAAAATTCGCCATGAAAGTCTCAAGAGAGAATCACGGTTAAATCCTTCACCGGGGGGCGTGGTCAAATATAAATCTACCGATATCTTCGGCTTAGGCCGAGCACCCCTGGCGATGTAAAGTCTACAACGTAGCTGAAAACTTACAAGTGTGAAGTCCGTCAGGCATATGAAAAAAAAAGTTCCGTATACCGATTATTTAACATTTTTCGAACGAATTTTGTGCAATAAAATGAAGGAGAACCGCACCAGACAAGCCTTGCCGCAATTTTGAGGTCGGGAACTAAAACCTCATCTTGCGGTCAAAAAAAATTCCAGGAAAAATCTTAATTTCACTCAATGATACAAATTTGAGTGAATTTTTAGCCCTGAAAGTTGTCCTCTGCGGTAAGAATCCGATCGAACCGGACGCATAATGAACCCGATCGCATTCCCTTCTTCAGCAGCTTCAGTCAGGCGGAAATGTTCCTCTTCCGTCAACTCTTCCGGTAACCAGCCAATCACCACGCTGTAATTCCCTGTGCGTAACGCGCGGATCATCGACTCAACGGTATCGCAAGGCGAGAGCTGATTAATCTGCATGACCTTGGTCAGCGGTAGGCCAGCGGACTGAACCCACTCGCGGCTCAGCTTTTGCTGAGGCGTGAGCCAAAGCTGCCAGCGCGATTGCTGACCGAGCTGTTGTAATAACGGCAGTAGCAGAAGTTGCGTTAACAAGGGCTGGTCTTCACGATAAACCACTTCACTGATAAGCCCTGTGGAAACACGCTCGACGGAATTCTGCGCGACATTGCCTGCGGCAGAAGAGAGAGAGATTGCGCGATTTGCATAGCCTGAAGTGTGCATATTCATTCCAGCCCTGTAGTTACTGTATGGATATACAGTAACCCCTGTATGCCCAAAGATCAACCTCATTTTCGGAAAGCGACTCGCAAAATTCATTCAATCTTGATGCCCCTCGAAAAATCATCTTGCTCAACGACGATAAGTTGCCTATTTTCCTGCTAACGGATCCGCTAGTAAGAAATTTTGTTGTTAGTTTATGATTCTGAAGGGAAATATCATGAAAAAGATATCTTATGAACGGATTTATAAATCCCAGGAATACCTGTCCCCGTTGGGCGAGATTCATCATCGCGCGCTGTTTGGCGGTTACACCCTGGCGGTGGATGATGCGGTCTTTGCCATGGTGTCCGATGGCGAACTTTATCTTCGTGCGTGTGAGGAGAGTGCAAAATACTGTGTAAAAAACGCCTCCTCCTTTTTGACGTTGATGAAGCGAGGCCGCCCGGTGCTGCTCAACTATTATCGTGTGGATGACGGATTATGGCAGGACAGGGAGCGGTTGCTTCAGCTCTCCTCGTTTGCGCTCAGTGCGGCAAGGAAAGAGCGCTACCAGCGTCATCAACGAAACCGTCTTAAGGATCTGCCGAACCTGACCTTTCAGCTTGAAGTCTTGCTCTTTGAAGCCGGTATCACCAATGAAGAAACGCTGCGGGCGTTGGGCGCCAGAGCGAGCTGGTTGAAGATGCGGGCAAAGAATAAAGCGCTCAGTATTAAAGTTCTGTTTGCGCTGGAAGGGGCTATCGAAGGGCTGCATGAGGCGGCACTCCCGGCAGGCATCCGCCGGGAGCTGACGGAGTGGTTTAATGCGCTGCCTGAGCCACAGGAGAGTCGTTCCTCCAGGTAGCGATGTGCTGTTGCAGCCGACAAATTTCAGGCAGCAGAGCGATAAGCAGGCCTATCTGCTGAAGAACCAGCGGCGCTTTGCTGTCGTTTCCCGGGTCAAGGTGCGCAATGCGTTGAGCCAGTTCATCCAGAGCCTGTTGCACACGCGGTTCATCGGCTGGGCGGTGATGCAGTGCATCATCGACATAGCAGACGGCGTCATCAAGGAGGTTGAGAATTCCCGGGTTGGTGAGCTTCTCACGGTGGGCCCCCAGCGTCGAAATATAGCTGGTGAACGTATGGTTAAGGCAAAGCAGGCGAAACGCGGTTTCACGAATCTCTGCCGTGGCGCGTGGCTCCGTTGACATATTAGAGACAACGGAAGCCAGTTCAGCATCACTGTTATGCGCGTCGCGACGTGCTATCCGGTAAGCCAGACGGTTATCGCGGCCCTGGTGATACTGCTCCAGAATAGCGTCAAGATAACGACAGTTGGCATTCATCGCCCTGTCTACCACGCGCGGCAAATTGCGAAAACGCCAGTCCGGCCAGATAAAGCTGACCGCGGCCCAGGCGATCGCGCAGCCAATCAGCGTATCAATCACGCGGGGCAGGGCGACTTCAAACCCTTCACCCAGCAGATTAAAGCAGAGCAGCACCAGCAGCGTGATGAACATGGTGGCATGGGCGTACTGCACGTTGCGAAACGCGAAAAACAGCACGCCGGTGATCACGATCAGAATCAGTTGCCCCTCGACGGAAGGCACGAAATAGAGCACCGGTAGGCCGATCGCGACGCCGACCAGCGTGCCGATAATGCGCAGCGCAAGACGGTGTCGGGTGGCGTTATAGTTCGGCTGACAGACGAACAGGCTGGTCAGCAGGATCCAGTAGCCATGATGCAGCCCGGTTATCTGGATAAAGGCATACCCCACGCACAGCACCAGCGACATTCTCACCGCGTGGCGGAAGAGAGCTGACTCCGGGGTAAAGTTGCGGCTCAGGCGAAGCCACATATCGCTAAAACCGTGCACGCTGTCATCAGCAAGCTGATTGTCCACTTCACTGCCCGGAAGCGCCATCGCCTGCTCGGACTCAATGGTCGCCAGCTGTGCGTCAATCGCCCGCAGGTTGTTCAGCAGAAAGCCCAGCGCTTTGATGTGTTCCGGTGACGTTCCGCTGGCCTGAACGCGGTCGAGCGCCGCGTCAAGATGGCTGAAAACGCGTTCAAAACGTGGGTCATGCTGATAGGGCGTGCGCAGCAGAATGGAGCGCGAGAGCTGCTGGCACGCCTGGGACTGCATGGACAGCAGGCGCTGGAAGCGGAACATCACGTCGCTATAGCGGAACTTCTCGCGCAGGGCGGCATACTGCACGTGCGAGGAGCTGGCGCGTTCATGAATGTCCTGAGCGGCAAAATAGTAGTGTAAGGTTCTTCGCGTTCCGCGCTGACCGCGATCGCCGCGCAGACGGGTCAGCAGAGAGGCTTTTGTCTGGTTAAGTGTGGCGACCAGTTGGCCATTTGCCAGCGCCAGATCGTAGAGCGGCGCCTGGCTTTCTTCCTCGATATCCGGGTCGAAAAGCCGGGATTTCAGTTCCAGATAGTGGGCTAGCTGCTCAAAGCTGCGGGCAAGGTTGTCCTGCAGAGGGCGAACCGGGAAGAGCAGATGACCGGTTAAGGTCAGCAGGTTATACCAGATGGCACCGAGCAACAGCAGAACCGGCTGCTGGTACCACTGGTCGTAGAGGGACGCGCCCAGCATGGTGTAGATGGCGATCAGCAATGCACCAAACGCGATAGTGGCATAGCGCTGCCCAAGGCCGCCCAGCAAAATAAACCCGCTGGTTGAGAGCGTCAGACCCAGGGCAAACAGCCAGGGCCAGGGGAAAAGTAACTCAACGGATGCTGATGCAATAAAAAAGCAGACGAGCGTGATGACCAGGTTACGTAAACGCCCGGCCAGACGATCGTCCAGGTCCGCCAGCGCCCCGGCCACGACGCCCAGCGTGAGTGGGATGGTGAGCTTGACATCATTCAGCCACCAGGGCAGGGCAACCGTGCCGCAAAGCGCGATAAATATCCTGACGTTATAAAGCCAGGTGCTGTTCCAGGTATAACGGCGAAGCAGTGGGCTTAGCATAAACGCGGCCAGTCCTTAGTTACTGAAAACGACGACGCGCATTGGCTTCACGCGCCGCCTGGGCCACTTCGACCGGAACAACCCTGCGCCCGACGGGCCAAAGGGCGATAGCGGCGATCTTAAAGTTCGCGATCCCCACCGGAATACCAATAATCGTGATGCACTGCGCAATCCCCGCAAAAATATGCATGATGCAGAGCCACCAGCCGAAGAAAATCAGCCACAGAATGTTCAGCAGGGTTCCGCCCGTATTCATCAGGGCGTTTTTGTTCTCCGGATTCAGCTCGTCAACGTGGATGGCTTCATTCCCGTAGGGGACGAAGGAGAGTTTTGTGATTTCCCAGCAGGAGCGGGTCAGGGGGAGCGTAAAAATCAGGACGATGCTCACCAGTGTGGCAAAAAGCCAGGAAAGGGTGGTGGCAAAACCGCCCAGCACAAAATTCAACACATTCAGAACGGTACGCATAAACCCTCACTTCCTTTCGATAAAATTAACGCCCAATGATTGTAACGTTTTTTTAGGCTGGAGCACCTTAAAACTGGCAGTTACACTGTCAGGTAAATTATCTCTTCGTGGATTTGGCGGAACATGGAACTGAAAGCAACGTCGTTAGGCAAACGTCTGGCGCAACACCCATACGACAGGGTGGTTCTCCTCAATGCCGGGGTAAAAGTCTCCGGGGAACGCCACGAATACCTTATTCCGTTTAATCAGCTTCTGGCTATCCACTGCAAACGCGGGCTGGTGTGGGGCGAACTGGAGTTCGTACTGCCTGACGATAAAGTCGTGCGTCTTCACGGCACCGAGTGGGTAGAAACCCAGCGTTTTCATCATCACCTGAACGCGCTCTGGCAGCGGTGGAGTCAGGATATGAGCGTGATTGCCGCCGGGGTGCTTCAGAAGGTGCTGGACGATATCGCGCAAAGCAACGCGCAGCATTCTTGGCTCACCCGTCAGCAGACCGCCGGGCTACAGCAAAAAATCCGGCAGGCACTCTCGGCGCTGCCGATCTCCGTGACGCGTCTCGAGGAGTTTGACAACTGTCGCGACGCCTGGCGCCAGTGCCAGGCCTGGTTGAATGATAAGGATAAAAGTCGGCTCGCCCATAATCAGGCCTGGACGGACGCCATGCTCACCCAATACGCCGACTTTTTCAGTACGGTGGAGTCTTCTCCGCTCAACCCGGCCCAGGCGCGCGCGGTGGTTAACGGCGAGCAGTCGCTGCTGGTGCTGGCGGGGGCCGGTAGCGGTAAAACGTCGGTGCTGGTGGCCCGTGCCGGCTGGCTGCTGACCACCGGGGAAGCGGTCGCCGATCAAATTCTGCTTCTGGCCTTTGGTCGCAAGGCGGCCCAGGAGATGGACGAACGGATCCAGGAACGTCTGCATACCCGGGATATCACGGCCAGAACCTTCCATGCCCTTGCCCTGCATATTATTCAGCAGGGCAGTAAAAAAGTGCCTGCTATCAGTAAGCTGGAAAACGACGCGCAGGCGCGTCAGGCGCTGTTTATCAAAACGTGGCGCCAGCAGTGCAGTGAGAAAAAGGTGCAGGCGAAAGGATGGCGTCAGTGGCTCGAGGAGGAGCTCAACTGGGACGTGCCGGAAGGCAGCTTCTGGCAGGATGACAAACTGGCGCGTCGGCTGGGTTCACGGCTTGACCGCTGGGTCAGCCTGATGCGAATGCACGGTGGAACGCAGGCAGAGATGATTGAAAGCGCGCCGGAGGCGATCCGCGATCTGTTTTCGAAGCGGGTCAAGCTGATGGCACCGCTGCTGAAGGCCTGGAAAACCGCGCTGAAAGCGGAAAATGCCGTTGATTTTTCCGGCCTGATCCATCAGGCCATCATCATTCTTGAGAAGGGGCGTTTTGTCAGCCCGTGGAAGCATATTCTGGTGGATGAGTTCCAGGACATCTCTCCGCAGCGCGCAGCGTTGCTCTCAGCGCTGCGGGCGCAAAATAAGCATACCTCGCTGTTTGCGGTGGGGGATGACTGGCAGGCCATCTATCGCTTCAGCGGGGCACAGCTTTCGCTGACGACCGCATTCCACCACTATTTTGGCGAAGGCGATCGCAGCGATCTGGACACGACCTACCGCTTCAATTCACGGATTGGTGAAATCGCCAACCGCTTTATCCAGCAGAACCCGCATCAGCTGGCAAAGCCGCTCAATAGCCTGCGGGCAGGGGATAAAAAAGCCGTGACCCTGCTGGCGGACGATCAGCTGGAACCGCTGCTGGACAAGCTCAGCGGCTATGCGAAGCCTGATGAGCGTATCCTGGTGCTGGCGCGCTACCATCACCTCAAACCCGAGGCGCTGGAAAAGGCGGCCACCCGCTGGCCGAAGCTGCAGCTTGAATTTATGACGATTCACGCCAGCAAAGGGCAGCAGGCCGACTATGTGATTGTCATGGGGCTGAAAGAGGGCAGCGACGGTTTCCCGGCTCCGGCCCGCGAGTCGGTCATGGAGCAGGCCTTGTTGCCGGTGCCGGAAGACTTCCCGGATGCCGAAGAGCGGCGTTTGCTGTATGTGGCCATGACCCGCGCGCGCCATCGCGTGTGGCTGCTGTTCAATAAAGAGGAGCCATCCGTGTTTGTCGATATTTTGAAGAGTATTGATGTGCCGGTGGCGCGGAAGCCTTAACGAAGACGGGCAAGGATGGGTAGGCCGGGTAAGGCGTAGCCGCCACCCGGCAAAAAAAGCTACTTCAATCTCTCTGAAAGATAACGCTGATAGTCCGGAATAAGGATATCTACCGGTGAGTTAAACTGCGGCGATTCGATAATGAAATCCGCCGTCGAGAGGTTTGTCGCCACCGGAATATTCCACACCGTCGCCAGACGCAGCAGGGCTTTGACATCCGGGTCGTGCGGAACCGCGTTCAGCGGATCCCAGAAGAAGATCAGCACATCAATCTTCCCTTCGGAGATCTGCGCGCCGACCTGCTGATCGCCACCCATCGGGCCGCTCAGCATGGCGTTCACCTCCAGACCCGTTTCGCGCTGGATCAGGTTACCGGTGGTGCCGGTTGCCGAAAGGGCGTGCTTTTCCAGCAAAGACTGATGGCGGCGAACCCAGTTAAGCAGCATTTGTTTACAGTGATCGTGCGCCACCAGAGCAATGTGTTTGCGTTCCGGGAGCGTGCGTGTTGTCAGTTCCATAATCATATCCATCAGGTTAACTGCCTACACGATGACGGGAACCGTTTGACGCTGCAAGAGAAAGGCGTAAAAAATGTGGCTTATGATGAAGGTTGTTGTTTTGCCCACTGTAAAAACCGGGCCCGCGTGTCGGCATCGGCCTGCTGGAACCAGAATTTAAGGCGTTGTTCCGTCAGGGTCTGGGACTGGGGAGGAATGACGTCCAGTTCTGAGACGCCGGAAAGCAGCGTACTGTCGTCAGCCATCGTGGTGGCAAACTGAGGAAGCGACGCGCGTTTCCCCGCTTTGTTATAGGTCTGCGTCGCGGCCTCGTAGTCCGGACCTTTCGGTGAGGTCGTCAGCGCCAGAATATCCAGCTTCACCGGAATCGGCATCGCATCCCCGTCCAGCAGTTCAATGCGGGGTGAAGCGTCGAAAGCCGCCGATTCCTTCTCGGTTTCAAGACGAGGCAGGGTAATGTTGACCTGACTGATTTGCCGGGTATTAAAGCTGACAATCAGCGGCGGGGAGATATACATCCTTTGCTCGTGATTCGCCAGACCGATCGATTTTTCCACCCGGAATACCAGCTGATGCGGCCCGTTATCCAATTCGATGCTGTCCGCACCGCGCAATAAGGAACTGGAGACCTTTTTTCCGTCCAGTACCAGGAGATCAATATCGGTAGAGAGCCGGAGCGTGGTAGCAAAAACGCAGACCGGCATCACTAACGCAATCAGAGCAGTGGCAATACCGGTTTTCATAGAAGGCTCCCGTCAGAAATCCTGTCGCCGCATTAATGTATCTAAATTTTTCGAGAATCATGTTTACTAACATATAGACATATTTCGCCGTTTTGCCCTCATGCATCGGTATGGGATGGATGGTTGAGATGTGCGGTTTGGCGTACACTTTTAAAAAAGCCAGGAGAAAAACCATGAAAGAGAACGATATTGCCGAGATTCTGACATCCACGCGTACCATTGCGCTGGTGGGCGCGAGCGATAAACCCGATCGTCCAAGCTATCGGGTGATGAAATACCTTCTCGATCAGGGCTACCACGTCATCCCGGTCTCGCCAAAAGTGGCGGGGAAAACCTTACTGGGCCAGCAGGGTTATGCCACGCTCGCTGACGTGCCGGAAAAAATTGATATGGTTGATGTCTTCCGAAACTCCGAGGCGGCGTGGGAAGTGGCGCAGGACGCTATTGCCGTCGGGGCGAAAACGCTGTGGATGCAGCTGGGCGTGATTAACGAGCAGGCTGCGGTGCTGGCGCGGGATGCGGGGTTAAACGTCGTCATGGATCGCTGTCCGGCGATCGACATCCCCCGTCTGGGGCTGGCGAAATAATAAAAAAAAGCCCGTTCATCGGGCTTTTTTTACACGCTTAGTTCCGCAGGCGCGGAGCCTGTAACTGTTTGCGGATAGTCTGAGCAAGTTCATCCATAGTGGGTTGCTCCGGATGCTCTTCCTGCAGCTCGCTGCTTAACTGCGCTTCAGCAAGATAGGTGTGAACGGGTTGTCCATCATCCCCCTCCATCACCACATGGTACCAGGGCGCGGCGCGAAGCTCTGCGTTCACCGCCAGTTCGTCTGCTGACGGTTCATCAAGGGAATACTCCGGGTCGATATCCACGACCACACCCAAATACCCGAGCAAAGTGTGGCGGACCTGCTGGCCGATACCGAATTTGCTGGCAATCATAGTCACCTCCCGGGAAATACGACTTACACGTTATGTGCGGGCAATATTTCTCTTTTCAAGTTACATGACGCGACAGGCAAACCCTTTCAGATACAGTCCTTCCGGGTAGGTAGCAATCACGGGGTGATCGGCTGCCTGACGGAACTGCTCTATAAATTGTACATCACGGCCAGCATCTATTGCGGCATCGGCGATGATTTTCTGAAATAAATCTGTGGTCATCAGGCCGGAGCAGGAGAAGGTGAGCAGAACTCCGCCCGGGTTCAGCAGCTGGATGGCCAGCATGTTGATATCTTTATACCCACGGCAGGCGCCCATCAGCTGGCTTTTGTTCTCCACAAACTTTGGCGGATCCATCACGATGACGTCGAACTTCTCGCCCTGATCGCGATATTTACGCAGCAGCTTGAAGACGTCGTCGCGTATAAATTCGGCTTTGCTCAGATCCAGCTTGTTCAGCTCGACGTTTTGTTTTGCCACGTCCAGCGCTTCCTGCGAGGTATCCACGCTAACCACCTGGGCACAGCCGCCCATCAGCGCCGAAACGGCGAAACCACCGGTGTAGGAGAAGCAGTTAAGCACGCGTTTGTCGGCAACGTACTGACGCGTGGCCAGACGGCTGTCGCGCTGGTCAAGGTAGTAACCCGTTTTATGCCCGCCCTGAATATCCACCAGCAGCTTCATGCCGTGCTCTTCAATCGGCAGCAGGGCAGGGGGCAGCTCACCCGTGACCGGACCCTGGGTCAGCTCCATGCCCTCTTTTTTGCGCACCGCCACATCGCTGCGGTCGTAAATGGCGCACTGTGGGAACAGCGTCTGCAGGGCGCTAATCAGCGCGGCACGCTGGTATTCCGCCCCGGCGCTCAGGAGCTGTAGCACCAGGAAGTTACCGAAGCGATCGATGGTCACGCCCGGCAGACCGTCGGACTCACCGGCAATCAGGCGGTAGCTGTCCAGCCCGTCGCGTTTTGCCAGCCACTCACGCCACTGCTGCGCCTGCTGCAGACGACGCACGAAGAAGTCGATGTCGATGGTTTCGTCTTTATCGAAGGTCCAGACGCGGGCACGGATCTGGGACGCTGGCGAGTAGGCGCCTCGCGCTAACCATTTCCCCTGGTGGTCCACGATATCAATGGTTTCACCGAGGCTGGCTTTGCCTTCCATACGGGCAACCGCGCCGGAAAAGACCCAGGGATGACGGCGCAGTAATGATTTCTCGCGCCCTTTGGCTAACACTAAACGTACACTCATAATTTGCTGTTCTGTCGATTTCAGGGAAATGGCGCGTAGATTACCACATTCAGCAAGGCGCAATCATCTGCGGATGCCGTTGAGCGTTTCGGCACAAAATCAAATCGCTTAGGCACATTGGGGCATTGTTGCGTGCTTTATCTTAGGGTTTCCGGTTCAGCAAAGGAAATACCCATGAAAAAGCGCAGTGTCATCACAATAGCCGCTCTGACGGCAATGAGTTTTCAGGTTTTCGCAGCAACGTCTTTCAGCATGACCAGCCGGGATATTTCCGGCGACCGGCGGTTAGCGTCACCGCAGGTGTTTGAGGGATTTGGCTGCCACGGTGGGAATACCTCACCGCAGCTAGCGTGGACAAATCCGCCAGCCGGTACGAAAAGTTTTGCCATTACGGTCTATGACCCGGATGCGCCTACCGGCAGCGGCTGGTGGCACTGGACCGTAGCCAACATTCCCGCGAAGACAATGACGCTGCCCGCTGGTGCCGGTAACCCAAATGGCGAAAAATTACCTGCTGGCGCTGTGCAGGGGCGTAATGATTTCGGTTATTCGGGATTCGGCGGCGCATGCCCCCCTGCCGGGGACAAGCCTCACCGCTATCAGATTACCGTCTGGGCGCTGGACGTGGATAAACTGCCCGTCGACAAAAATGCCAGCGGCGCGCTGGTCGGTTTTATGCTCAATAGTCACGTTCTGGCAAAGGCTCAGTTAACAGCAACCTACAGCAGATAAGGATGGCGTGGTGCAGGAGTTCCATTTTCGACATAAACATCTCACGGCGGGTGAAGTGAGTGCCAGCAAAATGCATCGCCTGCACCAGGTTAAGCTCTTTTTTCCGGCGATTTGCCATATCACTCACGGCAGTAAGGTGATTGTGCAGGACGACAACCGCCTGGTGGCAACCCGGGATGAGCTCATCATTATTCCTGCCAATACGGCGATGGAAATCATTAATCAGCCTGCAAACGGCCTGTTTCACTCGGACTTGCTGATGTTATCGCCGGAAATCGTTGCCGAGTTTAAAGCGCATTACCTGAAATCCTGGCCGCGCATGACGTTACATTCGCTCTGTGCTCCGCTGAGCGAGGGGCTGGCGTTTATGTGGGATAACCTGCTGCACGCCGTGCGTCAGGAGTTACCGGAGGCGTTGCAAAAACATCAGGCCTTCGGTCTGTTGCTGGCATTGCTGCATGACGGCGTGGCAGGTCCGCTGCTTATTGAGCGAAACAATAATCTGACCGAGCAGGTGCGACAGTTCATCATGCTGTCGCCCGCCAGAGCCTGGACCGCGCAGGATGTCGCCAGCCGTCTCGCATTAAGCGTGCCGACGCTGCGCAGGCGGTTACGCGAGGAGTCACAGAGTTTTCGCCAGATTGTGGAGGAGGTGAGGATGGGCGTTGCGCTGTCACAGTTACAGTCAACCCGATTACCGATCGGCGAAATCGCATTACAATGTGGGTATCTGTCCAGCTCTCGTTTCACCGCCCGTTTTCGGCAACACTACGGCTGTTTGCCGAAAACGCTACGTTAAGGAGAAGAATAATGTCAAAAGTCTGCACTATTGCCTGGGTTCACGGCCTCGTTCAGGGCGTCGGATTCCGCTACAGCACCCAGCGCGAGGCTGTTCAGCTTGGGCTAACGGGATACGCGCGCAACATGGATGACGGCAGCGTTGAGGTGGTCGCCTGCGGCGAAGCGGAGCAGGTCGACAAGCTGGTGGCGTGGCTGAAAGCGGGCGGGCCGCGCAGCGCGCGGGTTGATAAGGTGCTAACGGAACCGCATCAACCCGGCCGGGAGTACGTTAACTTCGGTATTCGCTACTAAATGCACTTCACCGGTTTAGGCAGGCCGGCAATTTTGGTGGCCTGTTTTGCCGGGCCTTTCGGGAACAGACGATAGAGATAGCGGCTGTTGCCTTTCTCTTCACCGAACTTATTGGCCATCGCCTTGACCAGCATGCGGATGGCCGGAGAGGTGTTGAACTCGAGATAAAACTCGCGCACAAAACGCACCACTTCCCAGTGTTCGGGGGAGAGGGTAATGCCTTCGTTTTCCGCAATTTTCTCCGCCAGCGGTTCGCTCCAGAGCGTCGTATCTTTCAGATAGCCTTCGCTATCGGTCTCAATTTCCTGGCCTGCAAAAATGAACATAATCTTCTGTCGTAGGTGAAAAATCGGCGACAGTGTAGCAAAAAAGCGGGCTCAGGATAAACCGTGACCTACAGGAGCAGCTGAAGCAGGTTGTTGGCATTGAGCTTCTTCAGCGCGTTGCATTTATGGGTTGAAACCTGTTTCTCCGACATGTGCGTCACGATGGCAATGTGGCGGACCGGCAACCCGGTCAGCATCAGATCGAGCACGTTGAATTCAGGAACGGTCAGGCAGCAGTCCAGGCTTCGAACGCGACGTGGCTCTTTTGCCAGCAAATACGCCGCATCGGCAACGGCGATCCTGTCGTCGATGATATAAAGCGTTAGCGTACTGAAACGCTTGCGTAAATGCGTCGCCAGCGCCCACCCCTTTTCGTTGCAGACCAGATAAAGGCTGCCTTTCCAGCGGGCGGCTTCCAGCCTGAGCAAAATGTTGATCAGCGCCTGATGCGTCGCCGCCACGGAAAAACGGCAGCGGACGACCACCACGCGACGGGTAAGCAGCGTTGGCTGCCATTGTACGGTATCGCTTATGACCTCTGGCTGGACGCCCCGACGCAGCAGCGCATAGCGCAACCCTTCAGCGTAAAATCGATTATTGTCGAGAATGGCGTAACTCACGGTGACCTCGTTATAACGTGCTGGGCGTATAGATAACGCGCAGCGTGCCGGTATAGTCGCCTGCGTTTTTGCTGCTGGCAGCAAACGCAGGCGTTTTCAGGATAATCGGCGCAGGAATGCACAGTACGCTTTCGCGTCCGCCCGGCAGCACGACCTGACGCAGATACTGCGGATCGTTAGTGCCCTGCCAGACCAGGGTTTTACCGTTCGCGACCGTTTCGGTTGCGCCTGTGATGGGATTAGTGACGGAGACCCGATAATCGAGTCGATCCCGCGCGTCGGTCTGGCTTCCACCGCGCCGCCTGATAGAAAACGCCCCTTCGGCACGTCCCTCTGAGGGAAGCCCGTCATCCTCAAAGCGCAGATAGGCGCGGGTGCTGGTGCTGTTTTTGCCGTCGTACAGGCACATATCCAGCGTGTTTTCCCCCTGGATCTCGCTGCCCCCGGGGCGCCCCGGGAAGTTGGTCAGGTTGAGGTTAACGATGGGCGTGGAGTGCGGAAAGGCCGGCAGATAGATCTGCTGGTTTCCTGGGTCGACCACCTCAATGCGAATATTGGCCTGCCATTTGGCGATGGTGAGATAGCCAGGACAGCCGACATTCACGTCATTGAAGTTCCCGCCGCAGTCGGCGCTTCCCCACTGGCGCAGGTTCTGCTTCAGCGTGGCGGTCCAGATCCCCGGCAGGGCGAGCTTATCCAGTTCGCTTTTCACGATATAGAAATCGAAGTAGGGCTCTCTGTTCCACGCCGGGAGGTCGACCGTTCCTCCGGTCACGAAGCTGGCGAAAATAAACACTCTGTTGTTGATAAACATGTAGTGGTCGCCATACACCTTGATATCCACCGTTTTGCTGGTGAGGGCATGCGTAAAACGCAAGTTGATGGCATAAGGCGCGGCCGGGTTCGCCGAGAACCAGACCGGGGCGTTCATGCAGGCGCCGTTGGTGGTGTCGGTCCGGGACTCACAGGTCAGGGTGTTACGTCCCCACTTTTGCGGATCGGCGGGGTCATAACCACCCGATTCATGAGACCAGATGTCAAAACGCGCAGGCGGTGCCATACGATCGAAGCTGATCCCAACGCTGGAGTTTCGTCCCGCGGGGGCGCCCGCCAGCGTCTGGCCAGCCCACAGGCTTAACAACAGTAAAATAAAGAGGCACTTAATCACATCATTTCCCTTTTGTGAGGCTATCGGTGTTCATGGCCGTCGGGCCAGCAGGGACTGACCGTCCGGCCAGCATCAGCTGTGCCTGCTGCTGGACGGCATCCGGCAGGGCGGAGAAGGTTAATTCCTTACAGGGAATCGAACCGACGTAACGCACGACGTCGCGCATGCTCTTCACGTTCAGCGCGCACTGATAAAATTGCTGCTGACGCACCAGGTAGAGGTTATGCAGCAGGGCGTCGCTTTGCGCGCTAAACCCGCCGTTGCCAAGGTCGCTCCAGCCGTTCACGTTCAGCGGCACGCCGCCGATAAACGGCGAATGGTGCTCGTCGGTTAACTGGCCAAGCCAGGTGTAGCTTGCGGTGGTTTGCACGTCCCGGCGCAGCAGTTTGCCTGGCACCATAAACAGCGTTCTGCTGCCTGACCCTTGCGTGATTTCACTGCTGGCTCCCCGGGAGACGTCCAGCGATTCGTTAATCGTCAACGTCGTCTGCTGATAGCCCGGTACCGCGAAAAGCGCGCGGCTGTTGCCCGGAATGTCTGCGCTCCCGCCGTTATCCAGCGACACGGCGACGCGCGGATCCTGAGCATCTTCCGGCGTCGCCACGTTCACCGCGACGGCGGAAGCAGGGCGACCGTCGCTCCAGCGGCCCAGCCACAGGCCAGAACGGGACAGCGCGAGCGTTGAGCTGTAGTTGCCGCTGCTGCTCAGCGTATGGCGACGATCCTGACGATCCCAGGCGTCGCTGACCGTCAGGCTTCCGTTGCCATATCGTCCGCCCTGGCGCGTATAGGCTGAGGTATTCAGCGAGTCGCTGTTAATGCCCGACGCGCTGAGGCCATACTCATTTTCACCGCGGGCATCGGCATACCAGTTATGCGCCACGCTGTAGCTCAGCTGGTTTTTTTCACGCTGCTGGTGCTGCCATGTCGCGCCCAGAGAGGTGTAGCTTGAGGCATCACCCTGACGGTTATGCGCCATGGACAGGCTCACGCTCAGGTAGCCGCCTTTATCCCTGCCTTCGCGGGCGTCATCGTTACGCATAAACAGGTTAATGCTGCTGTTAATGTTCAGGCCTCGGGTGCTAAAGGCATTGCTCAGTCCAGCCTGCCAGGCCCGCGTGCGCGAGCGGGTCATATAGACCGATTCCCACGGCAGACCCGCATCGTGGCGATCGTCACTGTCCGGCAGCTCCCGGCGTGAAACGTACCGGCCTTCGTTGCGGTTATCCGAATACCCCAGGCTTGCATACCAGGCGCCGACCGGGACGGAGAACATCACCGAGAGGGTGCGATAACAGCCATTCACGGCGTCAAATCCCGCGCTTTGGGTGTTGCAGTTTTCAGCGGATAACGCGTTGCGATAGACGCTCAAAGAAAAACCGTCGTTGTAGCTGATTTGCTGAATATTGCCGCGCTGGCCTTCGCTGCCGTAGAGGTAGCTAAACCGGGTACTCAGCACGCCATCGATCGGGCCCGCGTTGAAGCCCCGGCTCCAGTCGAGCGCGTTCTCCAGGAAACGCTGGTTTTTCTTGAACGTTGCCCCGCTGGTCAGCGCCAGCGTCGGGGTCACGGGCAGACGAACGCCCGCCTGCGCAACCGCGCGGCGTTCTTCGTTTTGATCGCTGTTGTCGGTTTCGCCCGCCTGCAGGAACCACTCGACGCGGTCGAATGGCGTAATGCCGGTTCGGGTAAACGGCACCTGCTCGGTGCGCGTCAGCCGGTTATTTTCATAGATGGAGAGCGTCACGGTGTAGCTCCCGTCCGGGAAAGAACGCGTGTCCAGGGTTTGCGCCCCGGCATTCAGATAGAAGCTCGCCAGTAGCTGATTTCCCCGGCGGGCATCGATACGCGCGTCATGGGAAAGCAGCACGGTAACAGGGGTTCCCTTCGACTGCTGAACCGGGTTCATCCATGCCCGTGTTGAACCCGTGCGCAGGCCGCGAATTTTGCCCAGCGGCAGCTGGCTGAGGTTGATATTTCCGCCAGCGTTACTGAACAGATCGCGGGTATCCATCTCACCTAACTGGACATAGTACTGACGCAGGATATCCTGGCGGAACCAGGCGTTGTTGACGGTGACCTCCTGCTGCTGCTGGTGCCGTGAACGCTGCCCCAGCCAGGTCCAGTCGAGATTCACGTAGCCGTCCTGGGTGAGCGCCAGCGCGCCGTTGCCCTGCACGGTTGCCGACTGATAATCCCTGTCGGCAACGAAGTTAATGTTCTGCTGATGGATCAGCGCATTTTCGGTGCCCTGAGTGGGCTGATACCATTGATTCTCTGCCGTCTGCTTAGGCAGAAATTTCTTGTCCAGGAACAGGTTAATGCGGGCGTTATTCTCGTCATAAATAATGGCCGCGCGGTCGGTATTGATGTAATCACAGCCCGTTGCGGAGCCGTTGCTGCTGCAGGCCTGGTTGCCGTTACGGGCAAGCGGAACGGCCAGCGCGGCAGACACGGTGGCAACGAGGGATGGGTCGTCATTAAACCGGCGTTTGATGGCCGCTACCACGGTTTCAGGTGCGACAAAGCTGACCGTTTCAAGCGTGATATCCGTTTCAAAAAGGCCAAGCGCCTCGCCGTAGAGGTTCACCTCAGTCCACAGGCGCTGCGTCTTCGCCAGGTCTTCAAAACCTGGCGGGACGGCCATCCCTGCGCAGGCGAGTTGGATGGAAGCGGGTAACAAAGCAACAAAGAGGAGGGTATTTCTGTGAAACGCCATGAACGAGCCTCGACATCATCCTGACGTCAGAGGGTGAGCACCCTCTGACGTTATTCCTTAGGTGCTGTGGTGTTACGCACCGCCTTCCGTGGTCGTCGCCTGCGTCAGCATCAGGCTGACAACGCCGCTGTACTGACCGGTTTTCAGAATGCCTTTGGTGGTCTGGGAAATGGTCAGCGGCAGTACCGCTGAACCATTTTCAATGCTCCCCGGGAACAGTTCGGCGCCTGTATATTCCACATCTGCGGTAGAGAGGGTTTTATCACCCAGAATCACCGTCATTGGGATGGTCTCAGCACCGTCGGCATTCGCCAGCTTCGCGGCGCTTACCAGACGGACTTTTACGTTGCTGGTCGCGGAGTTAGACCACACCTTGGTATTCAGACGGTAGCTTTCCAGGCCACGGCCAGGCAGGTACTGCATATCGATGCTTGCCGGCAGTGGCGTGTTATCGGCCTGGGTCATATCCAGCTGTGAATCAACGCTGGCGTTGACGGTAATATCTTTTTGAATCGCCAGCGCGTTAACGGACGTGGTCATCGCGGCAACAATCATCAGAGGTTTAAAATACTTACGCATTGATATCTCCATATTTACAAATGAGCACCCTGGCTCTTTAAACAAACCCTTTGGGGTCTTTACGGTAACGTCGTGTTATTGCACGACGGGTAAATCAGCTTCTTCAGCGGTTTTATTCAGCCAGTTGAAGTAGCGGAATTTATATTTCTGGCCTTGTGCCTTCGCGAGCGTTTTTAATTTCCGTTCGGTATCCGGATAAATCGTCGCGTCTTCTTTAATCCATCTGCACGACGAATCCGCATCACAAATACCGATCTCTCTCAGCGGCACGCGCAACGTGCCGTTGTTTTTTAACGTTCCCCTCTGAGGGTCAATCGACAGCGAAACCACGCTTTTTTCCGGTGCGAGATGGATCAGGGCGCCCCAGATTACATTGACGCCCAGTCTTGCCGTCGCAGCAGGGCGTTCTGCCTTGCCCGGAATAATGCTGTCAGGCTGCTTGACCCCTTCAAAATAGACGCGCCAGGTCGTCTCTTTTTCCGGGGGCGTAAGCGATACCAGGCGAACCACGCGCATTGCGCCTGCCGCAAGGGCGAATTTTTCCGGCGTGACAACAACGCCACCCTCTTTCCACGACGCCACATCAATCTCTTTTTCCAGGGCCGTGCCGGGATTAAGAATTTTCTTTTGCCTCACCCGAATGAACTGAATATCATCCGTTTTTGACGCCACCTTAATTTGCGCCGCACCGGACTTATCCACGTTAAGTTCCATGGGATACACGCTCATATTGGCCAGTGCCATTTCCGGGAAAAATGGCAATGACAGCGCGGCGACATAAAAGGCGGTTGTGACGCTCACTCTTTTTTTCTGTTTCACGATCAAGTCTGCCTGCTCTGAGTTTAAAGGCGGCGCGTTAACACCAGGACACCGTCTGCTTTCGTATCGCTTCAGGGCAGGGAAACTTTAACCAGAACAGCGGTTTGTGAAAATTTGTATTAATTAACTCGTTATATACAGTTTTTTATCCTGATTTTCTGGCTTTAAGGTTGTATAGTTAAGCGAAAATACCGCGACCAGGGATGGAGAGAAAATTCCTTCTGATGAAAAAATAAGCAAGTCAGGAGGGGGTTTTCATGTCGATGTACCAGGGATTAAAAAGCATGCGGTAACAGCCGAGAATAAAAGATGTTTTTTATATGCAATAATTCGTTGTTATTTGATCCTGAAGCACATGCAATAAGTCTTGTTGGGCAACCGGAATCTGTATTAACGCTTTCGGCCCCCGCCGTTCGCCTTTTACAGGAATTTATTAAGCACAAAGGGCACGACCTGAGTCGGGAGGAATTGATTACCCGCGTGTGGGAGGAGTTTGGCTTTACGCCATCGGGAAATAATCTCAATAAAGCGGTGAGCGAATTACGTAAAAGCTTCCAGGCACTGGGAGAGGGGTACGAATTTATCGTAACCGTACCCCGTTATGGGTTTCGTTTTGAGGCCGATGTGATTTTTCAGCCCGGAGAGCGTATTCAACCCGCCGAACCGCAGCCTCCGTCTGCAGCGAAAGTGGAAAAGCCACAACGCGCTTCCCTGAAACGCTGGGGGATGACGGCCGTATTGATTATTGCTGCATTGGGGGCGAGTTTCTACTTTAGCCGGCAGCAGGGGATATTCGTTCCGGCGAAACTCATGCCGGTTAAGGAGAAAATCGCGCGTTGTCGTCTCTGGATTATCAACGATCACGGTAGACCGCTGGTGTTATCGAAATTAGCGGCGCAGCTGGCGGCCAATAACGTGGCGTGCGAACGTGAGGAGTACGACATTTATTATTTCAGCGCCCGTTTTTCTATTGCCGCCGCAGATGAGGTGTTCATTGGCGCCTGCCCGGTCAGTCAATCCAGCCTGTGCAAAACCATCCGTTATAAAAGCGGGGCACAAAAATGAAAATAAAACTTCTTTTTGGGCTGGGTGGTGCATTGGTCGGCAGTGCCCTGGCGCTGTTTTACTATTCCGGCTGTGTGTTTAAAAAGGATGTGCTGGCCTGCAGCACCGAATTTAACTTTACGCGCAATGAGGGAAAAGCCAGCGAAGTGAAGGTCAATACCATTGCCCAGTTCTATTTTCATCGGGACGGTACCGGAGTGACCACCTATAAAGGCGCGGCAAGGGCTGACGGGCAAAATCTGATCGTTGACAGGGACGTGGATTTTACCTGGCAGCAGCGGGACGATGATAACGTCATTGTGTTGAGCTACACCGAAACCTGGCGTCGACACAACGACAATACGCCCGACGCCCAGTGGGGGAGCTTTGCCAGTCCGACCGCACGCTACTATCTCACCATCTCTGAACTCTCGCCTTCCGTGTGGCTGATTCAGGACCGGCGCTATCCGACCTATATTTGCCGGGGTGAGTAGGGCATAAAAAAGGAGAATGCCGGGG
Organism: Enterobacter sp. BNK-13; assembly: GCF_048685015.1. Lineage (NCBI taxonomy): Bacteria > Pseudomonadati > Pseudomonadota > Gammaproteobacteria > Enterobacterales > Enterobacteriaceae > Enterobacter > Enterobacter sp. BNK-13. The sequence continues at coordinate 1,241,058 of NZ_JBLQTP010000001.1, forward strand.
CATTCTCCTTTTTCGTATCGGTTGTGCTTAATCGCGGCTGGCGAAGCCCAGGATGCTCAACAGGCTGACGAAGATGTTGTACAGCGACACATACAGGCTGACGGTGGCGCGAATATAGTTCGTCTCACCGCCGCGAATGATGTTGCTGGTTTCAAACAGGATCGCGCCGGAAGAAATCAGAATAAACACGGCGCTGATCGCCAGATGCAGGGCAGGCAGCTGCAGGAAGATGTTGGCCACCATACCCACCAGCACCACCACAACACCCGCCATCAGCATGCCGCCGAGGAAGGACATGTCCTTACGGGTGGTCAGCACGTAGGCCGAGCAGCAGAAGAACACCAGTGCGGTACCGCCCAGCGCCATGCCGATAAGGTCACCCATACCGGCAGACAGATACGCGTTCAGCATCGGTCCCAGGATGTAGCCCAGGAAGCCGGTGAAGGCAAACGCGGACAGAATACCGACCGGTTTGTCAGCGGTTTTGTAGGTCAGGAACATCAGGCCATATATGCCCACCAGGGTCAGGATCAGCCCCGGAGACGGCAGCATCAGCACGGTGCTGGCGGTGGCGGTGATCGCCGAAAACGCCAGCGTCAGGCTGAGCATGAAATAGGTATTGCGCAGCACCTTGTGGGTGCTGAGTAGCGATGTGCGGTCGCGTGAGGAAGTAATTATACGATCCATGAGTCACTCTCTTATGACAGATGTAATTAACGGAAAGAATAGGAAACGGCGCGTCACTCTCAAAGTGGTTTTACCCATCTTTACTCAGCAGGTTAGCGCGGGAGCTGGTTGTTTCTTCTGCATAAATACGTTTCACCAGTATGAACAGCGGTTTGACGCGATTAATCAGATCAACCTCTTATAGGTTACTGAAAATTATTGCGTTATTACCATAAGGCCGCTAAGAGTTATTTCCGGATCGTCACAAAAACAGACAATAAGGCGAAGGAAATGAAACCACAAACACGCACGCGCTTTACGCTCTCTTTACTTACCGCCGGGATCCTGTGCGCCAGCACGGCAGCCTGGGCGGCTAACGTGCCGGCAGGAACGCAACTGGCCGATAAGCAGGAACTGGTCAGGAACAACGGTAATGAGCCCGCTTCGCTCGACCCGCATAAAGTCGAAAGCGACGTCGAATTCAATATTATCAGTGATTTATTCGACGGGCTGGTCAGCGTTTCCCCGTCGGGTGAAGTTCAGCCACGGCTGGCGGAAAAATGGGAGAACAAGGACAACACCGTCTGGACGTTCCATTTGCGTCCAGGCATCACCTGGAGCGACGGCACTGCGATTACCGCGGAAGATGTGGTCTGGAGCTGGCAGCGTCTGGTTGATCCTAAAACCGCTTCACCGTATGCCAGCTATCCAGGCAACATGCACATCGTAAATGGTGCGGATATCGCCCAGGGGAAAAAAGCGCCCGAAACGCTGGGCGTGAAAGCCATTAACGACACCACGCTGGAAGTGACATTGACGCAGCCTAACGCGGCGTTCCTCGCGATGCTGGCGCACCCGTCGCTGGTGCCGGTGGATAAAGTGCTGATTGGCCGCTTTGGCGACAAGTGGACCAAGCCTGAACATATCGTGACCAGTGGGGCCTATAAGCTATCCCAGTGGGTGGTCAACGAACGCATCGTGGCGGAGCGCAACCCGCGCTACTGGGATAATGACCATACCGTGATTAACAAGGTGACCTATCTGCCTATCACCTCCGAGGCCGCGGATGTGAACCGCTATAAAGCGGGTGAAATTGATATTGTCTACACGGTGCCGATCAACCAGTTCGCGCAGCTCAAGAAAACCCTGGGCAGCCAGCTGGATGTCTCTCCGCAACTGGCGACCTATTACTACGAATTCAATACCACCCGGCCGCCGTTCAACGACGCCCGCGTGCGCAAGGCGCTGAACATGGCGCTCGATAAAGACATCATTGCCGGGAAAGTCTTAGGGCAGGGGCAGCGCCCGGCGTGGCTCATCAGCCAGCCGGATATCGGCGGCGTTAAGCTTCAGAATCCAGACTACGCCAGTTGGCCGCAGGACAAGCGCATCGCTGAGGCGAAAAAACTGCTCAACGAGGCCGGGTACAACGAAAGCCACCCTCTGAGCTTTAACCTGCTCTATAACACTTCTGAATCGCACCAGCGTATCGCGATTGCGGCCAGCTCTATGTGGAAGAAAAACCTCGGCGTGGACGCGAAGCTGCAAAATCAGGAGTGGAAAACCATGCTGGATACCATGCACACCCACAACTTTGACGCGGTGCGGTACGCGTGGATTGCCGATTACGACGATGCGGCGACCTTCCTGAACACCTTCCGCACCGGCGACAGCGAAAACACCAGCCAGTACAGCAATCCGGAATATGACCAGGCGCTGGTGAATGCCGCAAAAGCCAAAACAACGGAAGAGCGGGGTAAGTTCTACCAGCAGGCGGAAGATCTGCTTGGACGCGATGTGCCCGCCATTCCGGTTTATCACTACGTCCGAACGCACCTGGTTAAACCGTGGGTGGGCGGATTTACGCCGGATAAGCTGGGGTACTATTACACGAAAGACATGTACATCAAAAAACACTAGGTCTGTGCTGATAAAATCGTCGATGTGTTGTCAGTTCAACCGATTAAACACGTTTTGACTATTTTTACAGCGAACGATTGCTGGCACTCTTTACAGCAGGCGGTGAGGTGTTTATAGTTCGCCTCACTCAGGAAGTGTGGCCGAGCGGTTGAAGGCACCGGTCTTGAAAACCGGCGACCCGAAAGGGTTCCAGAGTTCGAATCTCTGCGCTTCCGCCAGATCTAAACCCCAGGTTACTCGTTAACCTGGGGTTTTTCTTTTGCCTTAACGCAGGTTCGTCCTTCACCAGATTCTTGCCATTCCTTCGCTTGCCGGGCGAACGAGCGTAAAACCAAATTTAGTATAAAGCTCGGGCACATCGGCCATTAAGCAAACGTACGCTCCTTTACAGGCGTGGTTATCCAGCCAGGCAACAAGCGTTTCCATAATGACTCTGCCCAGTCCTTTCCCCTGATGAAGCGGATCAACCGCGACGTCGACGATATCAAAATTCAACGCACCATCCCCTACGATGCGCCCCATACCGACCGGTTTTCCCTGAAACACTATATGCATGCCATAGCAGCTGCCGGGCAGCGCTTTTCGGGCCGCCTCCAGTGGGCGAGGGCTAAGACCCGAGATTTCGCGCAGCCGGCAAAACGCTTCTGCAGTGGGGACGGTTTCAACCACGGTATAGTTATCAGGCATAAGAAGAGCTCCAGTCGGTGTTCAGTAAAGGGCTTCAGTCTGGCAGTAAAATTGACGAAAGACGATTTTACGGACCGATCCCGTTCACACTTTTAACCTCCCGCTATTCCCCTGTAAAAAACAGGCGTTATCATTCACCCCGTAAATACCTTTTTACCGCTTACCGAGGCTTTGATGCTGGAGAATGTTTTCATCAGATAATCAGCTTCCCGCCCATCTCAGGACGGACTGGTTATCGCTGCGCTTAAACCTTACGCACGCACCTGCGGGTGTGGGCTCGTTTTTACGCATGATGATTACACAGGTTTTCCAGTATGAATTTATCCCGTCAGGAACAACGTACCTTACACGTTCTCGCCAAAGGTGGACGTATTGTGCACGTCCGCGACAGTTCTGGCCGCGTCACGTCCGTTGAGTGCTATACCCGTGAAGGGCTGGTGCTGAGCGACTGCACGCTCAGCGTCTTCAAAAAACTCCGCACCAAAAAGCTGATCCGATCCGTGAACGGGCAACCTTATCGGATCAACACCACCGGGCTGAACAACGTTCGCGCCCAGCTGGATAATCGCTAAGCAGAATAAACAACGCCACCCTCGGGTGGCGTTCATGCATTTAATGGAATATCGTAGCGGAATGTAGGCCGGGTAAGCGCAGCGCCACCCGGCAAGAAACGCGGCGTTATGAGCGAATAAAAGCCAGAATGTCCGCGTTGATAGTATCCGCATGGGTGGTATGCATCCCGTGCGGGAAGCCCGGATAAATTTTCAGCACGCTGTTCGCCAGCAGCTTGTCCTGGAGAAGGGCGGCATTTTTATACGGTACAACCTGATCGTCATCGCCCTGCAACACCAGAACGGGAACCGTGATGGTTTTCAAATCTTCCGTCTGGTCGGTCTCTGAAAACGCCTTAATCCCCTCATAGTGGGCTTTGGCGCTTCCGATCATACCCTGTCGCCACCAGTTCTGGATCGTACCCTGCGAAACCTCGGCGCCATCGCGATTAAAACCGTAGAAAGGACCGCTGGCAACGTCGAGATAAAACTGGGCGCGGTTATCCGCCAGCGCTTTGCGGAAGCCGTCGAAGACCTCGATGGGCGTTCCGCCGGGATTCGTCTCCGTTTTGACCATCAGAGGCGGGACGGCGCTGACGAGCACCGCTTTCGCGACGCGCCCCTGCGGTTGTCCATACCGCGCAACATAGCGGGCGACCTGGCCGCCGCCGGTGGAGTGACCGACATGCACGGCATTGTGCAGATCCAGGCTTTCAACCACGGCTGATGCATCGGCCGCATAATGATCCATATCGTGGCCTTCACTCACCTGGTCCGATCGTCCATGTCCGCGGCGATCGATAGCGATAACGCGATAGCCTTCTGCAAGGAAGAAGAGCATCTGGTTATCCCAGTCATCGGCACTCAACGGCCAGCCGTGGTGGAAGACAATGGGCTGGGCCTCTTTTGGGCCCCAGTCTTTGTAGTAAATATTGACGCCGTCTTTCGTGGTTACGAATGCCATACCGCAGACTCCTCTGTTAAGAACAACACGACCCCTAAAGTGTAGGAGAAATCTCAAAAGCGGTTGGTTTAATTCCGGTGAAGGATATTCATTTTGCGTCTGGGCTCTGGCGCGATGCGCCAGAGCCTTCAGGACAGGATTAACAGCAGAGGCGTTTAGCGGTTTTCTTCAATATAGCGGGCCAGGTCCGCCGGGGTTTTCAGCACCGTCGCCACGTCTGTCGGCGGGATCATGCAGCCGTAAACGTCCTGTACTTCCAGGACCATATCGACCGCCAGGATGGAGTCGAGAATGTCGGATTCAATCAGTTCATCGTGAAAGCCCACCTTACGGGATAACACTTTTTCGAACAGGGCGAGAATTTCTTGTTCCATAATTTTTCCTGGGGTCATTAATTTGTGCGGGCGTAAGCGTCCAGCAGCTTGCGGTCAATTTTGCCGTTAGGATTCAGCGGCAAAGCGTCTTTTACGATAATTTGTGAAGGCACCATATAGTGGGGAACCACCTTCGACAGCGAGGTTTTAATGGTATCCGGCGCCAGCTCCGTCACGCAGAACGCGGCAATGCGCAGCACGCTGCCGCAGGATTTCATCAGCGGCAGAACCACCGCTTCGTTAATGCCGGACATCGCCAGCAGGCGGTTTTCGATCTCGTTAATTTCAATACGGTAGCCATTCAGTTTGACCTGGCTGTCGTTGCGGCCCTGACAGTAGATGAGCCCCGCTTCATAACCCAGATCGCCGGTCCGGTAGCCGCGAAACGCCTCGTTTTCCCGATGAAGTAATTTCGCCGCGTTCTCCTGCGGCAGGCCGAGGTAGCCGCGCATGACGTTTTTCCCCCAGATGATCAGCTCGCCTTCAGCGGAAATTTCCATTCTGCTCTCAGGCATCATGACCCCCACCGGCAGCACGGCGCTGTCGCTGTTCAGGATCGCATCCGTGATCTCGACGACGGTTGTTGCGATGGTCGCTTCTGTTGGGCCATAGGAGTTAATAATTTTGGCCTGCGGGAAACGGCGGCGCAGCTGTTTGACCAGCGCTTTATTCAACACTTCACCAATGAAGATAAAGACGCTCAGCGCAGGCAAATACTCGCTGTTGAACTGCGGGGAAAGTAGCTGCTGATACGCAAAAGAGGGGGTGGAAACCCAGGCAGAGACGGCGTTGCTTTTCAGTCGCTCCAGCCAGTTCTCTTTCTGAATATCGTCTTTGGCGTTCAGCACGATGTGTCCACCCATCGCCAGATTCGCCAGCAAAGGGATCAGGGAGAGGTCAAAACTGAACACCGCGTGGTTCATCAGCACCGGTTTTTCCGGCAGCGAAAAGTCCTGGCTGACCCATTTCATGAAGTGCCACACGCTTTCACGCCCAATCTGCACCCCTTTAGGCTTGCCGGTGCTGCCTGAGGTAAACATGATATAGGCCAGATCCTGCTCCTCCAGCACCTTGCCCGGTTCACCCGTGGCGATGAACCGCCGGGTCGCGACGTCGTAATAGTAAGGGGCGCTGGCCAGATGGCAGATCTCCCGCAGGCGCTCCTGCGGGTAAATGCAGTCCACCGGAATGTACGGAATGTTGTGTAGCAGGCAGCTATAAATCGCCACGGCGAACTCGGCCTGCTGATGTCCGTACAAGACGACCGGCGTACCGGCAACAGGCTGGCAATCCTGATAGCGCTGTGCCCAGTCCGTCACGGCAGCGGAAAGCTGCAGCCAGCTTAAGGCTTCGTCGCTGCCGCTGATGGCCAGCTGCTGCGGGGAGGCGGGATCGTATAATGCCGCACGCAAGAAATCCTGCAGTTCCTGAAGATCGGAGTGATTTTTCATAGAGGTGACATTCCACTAAAGATGTAAAGGGAGCCCGCGGCGCTTCCCAGCGTCAGAATGCGTCCCAAAAACGCAACAGCCGGATACTGCAACCCGCGGTGTAAAGCCGGGCTGCGTTTGGCTGACCACAGCAGCATGTTGTGAGCGACAGAGATGGCGCCAAACAGCGCGCCGCTGATGACGTAATGGCGTTCCAGGCCATTCCATGCCCCCATACAAAACAGGGTGCAAAAAATACCGATATTTTGCGCCAGCGTTTTGTTCTGACGGAAAAAGTTGAACTTCATCAGGTTCATATAAACGGGCATAAAGACCACATCGCGCAGCCATTCAGACAGGCTAATGTGGAAGCGGCGCCAGAAGTCCTGCGGATTCTTTGCCAGAAGCGGCATATTGAAGTTTGCCGGAATATTCAACCCAAACAGGCGGCCCGCACCGATGGCCATATTGCTGTAGCCCGCAAAATCAAAGTAGAGGTAGGCGCTATAGGCAATCGACATCACCACGCCCACGGTCAGCGTAAACGGCTTATGGCTCCAGGGCTGCACGACTAGTGAATCAACCAGCATGGCAAACAGGAACTTCTGGATAATGCCGGTAATGATTTGCTCCAGCGCCACTAAAAACTGTTCGCGGTTAAGGGCAAAGACGGGCTTACTGACGTCGTTCATCCATGTCCGCCAGCGATACATTGGGCCCGCCAGAATAATAAAGGGCATAAACAGATAGCAGAAATAATGCAGGAAATTCTGCCCTTCTTTTTTACTGCGATAGAGCAGCACGTCCACCGCGCGGAACGTCATAAAAGAGAGGCCGATCATGCCGAGATGATGATTAAGGTGCAATTTCACCAAAAATAAAGGCAGCAGCGTTAACACAATCGCCTGCCAGGTTTTTAACCATCCTTTTTCTTTTAACGTGGCGACAAGGTAAAAACTGAAAAAAACGACCGCGGGAACACGGTAATCACCCTGAAAAATATAGCCCCAGCCTAATGCAGCGAGGACGGATAACGCCGATAAATACGTCAGGCGATGACGTAATACGCGATTGACCAGCGCAAACGCCAGGGCGGATGAAAATAAATAGACAAAAAACATGCCTGAGCTATACATCATTCGGCCTCAGAACTTTTGATATTCAAAATGCAGCTGCATACTCATGCTGTCATCGACAGAGGTCCACGCGACGATGGTGATCGCCAGCAGGAGATAAAGGAAAAAAAGACGGATCGCGATTTTCATTATTTAAAGCTCTGTGCAATAAAGCGAATCATAGGAACCCAGGCCAGCTCAGAAGGGTGCAAACGATCCCAGTTCCAGCCATTCTGATAAGGCATGGCGTACATATCTAAATAGGGGATCTGGTTCGCTTCCAGAATGGTTTGAATTTGCTTATCAACCGGGCGGAAGGTATCGGTATTGTAAAGCGCCCAGGGGTTAACCGGGTCGACGATAGCAATCACCTGCACGTGACGGTCTTTCAGCAGCTGGACGGTTTTTCTGAACGCGGCGATTTGCGCAGGTACGACCGGCGTGTCATCCCACTGCTGTCGCGTACCGTCCTCCTCGTAAATCGTTTTGTCCATCCACAGGGTGGCCGCGCTCTGCTGGCGTTTTTTATTTAACTCGCGGGCATTCGCCAGCTCTTTATCCCAGTCTGGGGCAATATGGGGGGTGGGCTGCGGCGGCCACGGCTGTACCGTCCGGGGCGTGACGTTGAGCAGCGCCAGCCAGTCGTTTTTTATCATGGTGCAGACGTTGGCAAACTGGAAACTCACCTCGTCCCATATCAGATCGGGGTGCCAGCCAAAGACACGCATTTGACCAAAGGTTAAATGGCTTATTTCTTTACTATCAATATGTTTTAAATAATTGACTAATATTGGGCGCGCCTGCGGATCCTTCATCAAAGGATTAAAAATAGAGCCCGGGAAATTATCGGCATAGATAGCAGGTGGCAGACCTTTTGAGTAAAAGCTGTCGGGTGCCAGAAGCAAAACAACTTTACTGTTTGCGTTAAGGCTATTTTTAAAACGTGAGAACAGTAAAAACTGCGTTTCGTCATCGACAAACGCATCGCCATACGCCACGACGGGTTTGTGTAATTGCTTATTAAAATAATTATAGACAGCGTAATGTTCATCTTCTGAGGTCGCTACCTCAGACGCACCAATGAAGAATATCGCATTCCCTTCTAAGGCATGAGAAATAGTGGCAATTTTTTCCGCTTGTTCTTTAGGCGTGCCCGCCATTGATTTAATCAGCGGCTGGAAGGCGAGCGGCGGATCGAAGCTCGTCACCAGCGGGTGAATACAAAGGAACAAAATGGCCAGGGTTGCCATCAGGATATGTAAGCAAAGCGTATTCTTGATTTTCATCATCAACCCGTAACACTGCATGGCAGTAATGTCTAAAATCTGCGGGAATTCAGATTTATAACAATTACACTACAAATGACCGTCTATTTTTGTGGCATTCTATACCAGAGCGATTTAAAAGGATGAGCGTTGCTATGTTACGGTATGTACAAGGTCGTGGAGAGTGAAGTAGGGTCAGCGTGTGGGTGACTTTTTGCGCAGTCAAACGCGTGTGGGGAAAAATAGAAAAATTCCTGCTTTACAAGGCGCTAATAGATGTTTATAGTGCGCCTCACTTTGGAAGCGTGGCCGAGCGGTTGAAGGCACCGGTCTTGAAAACCGGCGACCCGAAAGGGTTCTAGAGTTCGAATCTCTACGCTTCCGCCAAATTCGAAACCCAGGTCGTTATGCGACCTGGGTTTTTTTGTGCATAAAACCTCCGGCCAGGCTGGAGGTTCAGCAAACCTGTCCAAAATCGCCCTGAGAGAGAATCCTGGTGCAGCGGATACTGCGCCGATACTGCAGTGGCGTCTGACGCATCATCTTTTTAAAGCAGGTAATGAAATAGGTCACCTCGCTAAACCCGACTGCCAGGGCAATAGCGTCAACAGGCTCATCGCTGTACCGTAACAGTTCGCAGCTGCTTTTTATTCGCCGGGTCAGCAAATATTCGTGGATGGTACCGCCGGTCTGCTGGCGGAAAATTCGTGAGGTATAGCTGCGTGAAAGCCCCAGGTCGTGGGCTAACTGGTCGAGCGAAAACTTGCTGGCATAGTGGGCTTCGACCCAGCTCATAATCCGCGAGGCGACGGTCTGCTGGCGCGGCGGGTAGGGCTGCGGCTGCTCGGGCAGAAACGTCATGAGCTGCATCATCAGAAAGGCCACCTCGCAGGCCTCTGTCTGCTCGTTGCCCTCCAGGCGCTGAAACTGTTCAAGGATCCTCTCGATAAACGCCGCGTGATTGCTGAGATCGTAAATCTGTGCTGGCAGATTGCTGGCGGCCAGCGCGGCGAACCGGGCCTGATGGCGCGGGAAGGCGCCGAGCGCACTTTCGACGACCGATTGCTCAATGTGCATGGTCGTGCGGTGATAGGGGTTCTTATCGCTATGATCGACCTGCACTTTGTGCAAACGGAAGGGCGGGAAGATAAAGAGTCGCCCCGGACGGGCGGTGTAGTGCTGGTTATCCACCACCACGATGCCGTAGCCGCTGGAGATATAGAGCAATTCAACGCATTGATGCCAGTGGTAGTAAATCGCACTGGTGGTGTACATGCGGTTAAAAGAAATGGCCTGCCGATCGAGCGTAATGCGTTCCAGTAGTTGCGTTTCACCCATATAACCTCCAGAACAACAGATTTAAATTTTTAGGCCATCATTTGTAATTTATCCCCCTCGCGTTCGACAAAATCCAGAAAAAATGAAATGGCGGTTTAATTTTGTGAGTCTGCTCACTCAGCGCCAGGAATAAAAGCAGTTACTCTTCATTCAGACGTCGCACTCGTGGCTTTAAAAAAGCCTAATAACAATAACTTATCTCTACCCTCGTGTAATGCGGGAGGACCCTGTGCAACCTGAAAATATTCATCTGGATAATCCACTGACAAGCCGGGAAGAGGTGCTACGGCTGGTCAACGACATGCTGAACGCGGTGGCGCCCTGGTTTAAAAAAGACGCCAGCCGCATTGATTTAGCGAACTTTACCGCTCACTACGGTCAGCAGGTGGCGAGCATGGAAACGTTTTCCCGCCTGCTGTGGGGCGTTACGCCGCTGTTGGCTGGCGGCAGCGAGCCGCAGCACTTCTCATTCTATTTACAGGCGATAAAAAACGGCACCAATCCGCAGCATGCCGATTACTGGGGCGATGTCGGGCCTTACGATCAGCGAATCGTCGAGATGGCAGCCTACGGGCTGCTGCTGGCGCTGGCGGGTGAAACCGTACTGGCACACTTCACTGAGACGGAGAAAGAGCATTTATGGCGCTGGCTAAAGCAGTGCGAGACCCAGGAAATCCCCGATAACAACTGGCACTTCTTCCCGATTCTGGTGCAGGTCGGCTTCCATTATTGCGGCATGCCGACCAACCCGCAGGCGCTGGAAGATCATTTTGCTGCCATGGAGCACTACTACCTCGGCGATGGCTGGTATTCCGATGGTCCGGGACGGCCGCGCGACTATTACATCTCAATGGGCTTCCATTTCTATGGCCTGATTTACGCGAAGCTCATGGCCGGGGTCGATCCGAAGCGCTGTGCAACGCTGCGCGATCGGGCCGCGCGTTTCTCCTCTGACTTCATTCATTTCTTTGCTGAAGACGGCGCGGCGATCCCGTTTGGCCGTAGCCTGACCTACCGCTTTGCCGAGGCGGCGTTCTGGAGTGCGGCGGCCTTCGCCGGGCTGGAAGTCTTTTCGTCCGGCGTGATGAAGGGCATCGTCCTGCGTCATCTGCGCTGGTGGCTGAAGCAGCCGATATTCGACCGCGACGGCGTACTGAGCGTCGGTTACAGCTATCCGAACCTGGCGATGGCGGAAGACTACAACGCGCCGGGGTCGCCGTACTGGGGCCTGAAAACCCTGCTGGTGCTGGCATTAGATGAGGGCGATGCCTTCTGGCAGGCGGCTGAGCTGCCGCTGCCGCCGTTGCCCGCGCAGCACACGATAGCCCACGCGGATCAGGTGGTGGTACATCAGGCCGACCACCTGTGGATGCTGACGTCCGGCCAGCTGGAGCTGAACAACTTCGTGAACACCGAAGCGAAATACTGCAAATTTGCCTATTCCACCCGCTTTGGCTTCACCATCGAACGCGGCCGCTACGGCCTGAACCATGCCGCGCCCGATTCGATGCTGCTGCTGGCCGAAAAGGACAACTACTGGCGTGGCCGTCGCGAATGTCAGCACGTGGTCACCGCTGACGGCACTATTTATAGCCGCTGGCTGCCGTGGCACGACGTGGTGATTGATAGCTGGCTGTTGGCGCTGGGCGACTGGCAACTGCGCGTTCATCGTATCAATACCCGGCGCGCGCTGGACTGCGCGGAAGGCGGCTTTAGCCTGGCAAACCGCCCGCAGCCGCAGGTACACGAAAGTGATGGCGCCTGCTGGCTACGCAATGCCCGGGATGTCTCAGCCATTTTCTGTTTACATCCGCACGCTCGCCGCGGCGAGACGGTGTTGACGCCGCCAAACAGTAATCTGCTGTTCGCCGAGCGCGCGGCGGTGCCGGTGCTGCGCGGCGAGCTCGACCCCGGTACGCATGTGTTAATCAGCGCGGTGTGGGCGGGAAATGCCGCCGACTTCGATCCGCAACGCTGCCCGCAGGCCTTCATTAGCGATGACGCGGTACGCTTCGTGACGGCACGACAAGAAACGACGCTCCTTCTGGCTCCGGAGGCATCGCTATGAGCACATCATCGTCCGTACGCGCCGCGCAGTACAAAATGAGTACCTTTATTTTCCTTTACTTCTTCACGTGGTCATCCAGCTTTGGCCTGTACGCCCTGTGGCTGAGCCAGAAAGTGGGCCTCGATAGCGTCACCATCGGCAGCGTGTTCGCTATAAATGGCGTCTTCGCGGTGGTCCTGAAGCCGGTGTACGGCTACATCATGGACAAAATCGGCATGAGCAAGTGGCTGCTCTATTTTGTCTGCGCCATTTCTGCGCTGATGGCGCCGTTTTTTGCGCTGGTTTACCAGCCGCTGCTGCAAAGCCATGCGATGGCGGGGATTATCATCGGCGCGCTGTATCTCAGCCTGGGTTGGTACGCCGGTGTGGCGGCATCTGAATCTTACGCCGACCGCTTTAGCCGCCTGTACGGGCTGGAGTTTGGCCGCATCAGAATGTGGGGTTCACTGGGCTGGGCGATGGCGGCGTCGGTCTCCGGGCTGCTGTTTAACGTCACCCCGCTGGCCAACTTTCTCCTCAGCAGCGGTACCTCGGTACTGATGCTGCTGGTGCTGATTAGCCTCAAAATCGGCGATGAGCAGCTGCGCAATAACAGCGTCATTTCCGCTAATAAGATCGTCTTCGCCGATGTGCTGATGCTCCTGAAAAACCGCAAATTCTGGATGTTCAGCCTCTATGTCGCCGGTGTGGCGTGGATGATGTTTATCGCCGAACAGCAGTTCCCGCGCTACTTCGTCTCGTTCTTCGCCACCAAAGAGCAGGGGAATGCCTGGTACGGCTACCTGAGTACCGTCCAGTCGGGGATGGAGTTCGTGATGATGATGTTTATCCCGTGGCTGGTGAACCACTACGGCGCTAAGCGCGGCCTGCTGTTCTGCGGCTGCGTGGTCGGGGCACGGCTGATCGCCTCCGGGCTGACCAGTGACCCGATTGTTATCTCCATCATCAAACCGTTTTATGGCGTCGAGATCGCGCTGCTGCTCATCTCCGTCTTCAAATACATCGCCGAACATTTCCATCGTCGGATTAACGCCACGATGTACCTGCTGGGCTACCAGGCGATGATTTACGTGGGTTCGATTGTGGTCGCCCCACCTGCCGGCTATCTGTACGACAAGATTGGCTTTGAGCATACCTATCTGCTGATGGGCAGCTGCGCCCTGGTATTTACGCTGATTTCCGCCTTTACGCTGTCGCGCTGCCAGTCGACGCGCGATGACTCACGATCCTTTGCTCCGGCTTTAGATACCGCCCCGGTTGAACCGGCCAAACATTAATTCAGGAGTTGTTATGACCAAATCTGTTATCACCGAAGCGCTGCGGCCGATCGAACTGCATCAGGTCGATCGCCTGGCACTGAGCCAGAAGCTGGAAGCGGCGTTAGCCCGCGTCACGCGCAAGCTCGACAACAATATTGTCGCCTTCGGCGATAAGTTCCCCGGTGAGGCCTGTGAGAAGGGGGTCTGGCCGCGCACCGATAACGTGGAATGGACCACCAGCTTTTGGCCTGGCCAGCTGTGGCTGGCGTGGGAGATGACCGGCAAAGCGCATTATCGCGAAGCCGCCGAACGCTATTTACCGTCGTTCGCCCGGCGTATTGAGCAGCGCATCGACACCGCAACGCACGATCTCGGGTTCCTCTATTCGCTCTCCTGCATCAGCGCCTGGCGCCTCACCGGTAACGAAGCCGCTCGCCAGTCGGCGCTGCTGGCAGCCGAGCGCCTGATGGAGCGTTTTAACCCGACGGCCAACATTATTCAGGCGTGGGGTGATTTAAACGACCCGGAGCAGCAGGGGAGAATGATCATCGACTGCAACATGAACCTGCCGCTGCTGTACTGGGCCAGCGAACAGACCGGGGATCCGCGCTATGCGCAGGCGGCGACGGCTCATGCCGGACAGGCCGCGAACTATATCGTGCGTGAAGATGCCTCGACTTATCACACTTACTATATGGATGTGCAGACGGGTGAGCCGCGCTTTGGCAACACCCATCAGGGCTACAGCGATACCTCGTGCTGGTCGCGCGGCCAGGCATGGGGCATTTACGGCTTCCTGCTTAGCTATCAGCACACCGGCGATAAGCAGATGGTGGAGCTGTCCCGCAGCCTGGCGCATTACTTCCTCAACCGTCTGCCGGAAGATGATGTTTGCCACTGGGATCTGGCGCTGCTCGGTACCGACGCCGTGCGCGACAGTTCAGCGGCGGCGATTGCCGCCTGTGGCCTGCTGGAGCTGGTCAAGGCGCTGCCGACGCTCGACGCAAACCGTGCGTATTATGAAGAGATGGCGCTGCGTATTGCGCTGTCGCTGACCGATAACTACCTTGCTCACGACGACGATCCGACCGAAGGGCTGCTGCAGCACTCGGTTTATCATATGGGCAGCGGTAAGGGCGTCGATCAGTGCTGTAGCTGGGGAGACTATTTCTATCTTGAACTGCTGGCGCGGCTGCGACAGATTTGGCACCCGTACTGGTAACCCTTAAGCAATGGAGAGCAAAATGAAAAGCGTAGCCGTGCTATTAGCCCCTGGTTTTGAAGAGGGGGAAGCGATTGTCACTATCGATATCCTGCGCCGCCTGAATATTTCGGTGCAGACGATTGCCTGCGGCGAGAGTCGCGAAGTGGTGAGCTATCACGCCATCCCTATGGTGGCGGACAGTACTCTGCAGGCCAGCCTCGACCGGACCTTTGACGCCGTGGTGTTACCGGGCGGCCCGCAAGGCAGCATTAACCTGGCGAAAAGCGCGGAGGTCATTGCCTTCGTCCGCCGCCACGATGAAGCGGGCAAATATATCTGCCCAATTTGTTCCGCCGCCGCCCGCGTACTAGGCGGCAATGGACTGCTGAAGGGGCGTCGCTATGTCTGCTCCGGCGATCTGTGGAAAACAGTCAGCGATGGCATCTACGTTGATGCCGACGTTGTCGAAGACGGCAATCTGCTGAGCGGCCGTGGGCTGGGTAAAGTATTTGATTTCGCCTTTACCCTGGCGGCACGATTGCAGGGCGATGACGCGTTGGCGCGCGAGCAGGCCAGCCATATTGATTATGCGTGGCAGGATAGCGAGCCCGTTTACGGGCTGGCAAAGCGCGATTTGTAAGTTTCGCCCGGCGGCGCTACGCTTGCATGGGCCTACAATGAATAGTGCAATGTATTGATATTGTTACGGATTGTAGGCCGGATAAGCGCAGCGCCACCCGGCAAAAAAGCGTGTGCAGACGGTTTACAGCCCGATCACCAGCTCCCCGGAATGGCTCCGTGAGCAGCACAGCGCCACCTGCTGGTCCGTTGCGCTTTTTTCCGCCTCCGACTGCACGCTATCCCGGTGATCCACCACGCCGTCAATCACCGGCGTCAGGCAGGCTCCGCAGATCCCCATCTCACAGGAAAGCGGGACCGCCACGCCATTTTCCTGCAGCACCTGGGCGATGGTTTTATCCGCAGGCACCGGCCAGCGCTCCCCGGTGGAGGCCAGCTTGACCGTAAAGATCTCCCCGGTTTCACCGCCTGCGGCGGGCGCAACGGGCTGAAACGCCTCGCTGTGAAGATGGGCGTCATCCCATCCCTTTGCCGTGGCGACCTCACGCACTTTTTCCATAAACCCCGCAGGTCCGCAGATCCAGGCGTGAAGGCCCGATTCGGCCGCTGGGAGATGTTCCGCCAGCACTGTGCGCGGGCTGGCGGTATGAATGATGCACTCATCGCACAGCGAGAGTTCGCGCATAAACGCCGCGCTTTCCCGGTTCCTGACGTAGTAGTGCAGCGTGAACGGCGTTCCGGTCGCCTTCAGCTGCAGAGCCATCGCATACAGCGGCGTTATGCCAATTCCCGCAGCCAGGAGCAAAACCCGCTCTGCCTGCTGAAGCGGAAACAGGTTGCGCGGGGCCGATATCATCAGCTTCTGCCCGGGACGCAGCGTCTCGTGAACGTAGCGCGACCCGCCACGCGAGGCGGTTTCTCGCCCCACGCAGATCAGGTAGCTCTCACCGCTACACGCTCCGGTCAGGGAATACTGGCGAACCACGCCGCAGGGCAGGTGAACATCAATGTGTGCGCCGGGCTGCCACGGTGGCAGCGCTTCGCCGTCTTCCGCCACCAGCCTGACGGCGAGGCTTTTGTCGCCCTCGCGCCACAACCCGTCAACAATTACGCTCAGCATATCGGCCTCCGTCATACCAGGAAAAACTCGCCAAAGCCCATCTTCTTCAGTCCCCGACGGTAGGCAATCGAGCTTTTATCAGCGGGGATATGCGCTTCCAGGGTCAGGTCCAGCGGCAGGCTTTCCGGACGCTGGGTTTCCACCATCAGACGGTCCTCTTCAAAAATCCGCAGATTGAAGGCATGCACATCCTCCACCGGAATATGCAGGTCAAAATTGCGGGCGATAGGGGCGAACATGCGGGTCACGCGCGATGACACCGGCGATGCGGCGTTCATAATGACCAGTCTTGATTCACCCGGAAAATGAATCGTCAGGGTGGCGGTGAACGGCAGGTGCATTTCAAAATGGCGCAACCACTGGAACCCTTCCGGAGCCTGCACGGGGGAACTGGCGGGATAGTTGCTCACGGAGCTCCAGTAATCCGCCACGAAGCCAAACGGCGTCTCCTGCGGCTGATAGTGGGGCACCAGCGGGTTATTCGGGTCCGCAAAAGTATCAGTGTGGATCCAGGCAAAGTGCGCCACGTCCAGAAAACCCTCTACCTGACGTCCGGCAAAGCCGTTGACCTCAAACGCCGGGCAGTTAATCTGCTGAAATCCGTCGTCATCCCAGTGCGGCATGGTGGGCAGCGGCGCGGGGTTTTCCGGATCATAGGCCAGGCAGGTCCAGATGAGCCCGAACCGCTCCTTCACGGCGTAGTTAATCAGGTTCAGCTTCGCCGGAACGGGCTGGTCGGGGCTGGAGGGAATACGGTTGCAGCGCCCGTCCTCCCCAAAGCGTAAGCCATGATAGGGGCAGATAATCCCGTGCTCGTCGTGAAAGCCGAGCGTCAGCGGCACGCCGCGGTGCGGGCAAACGTCACGGGCGACCACGACCTGGTCGTTAATGCGGTAAATCACCAGCTGTTCATCCAGTAGCGTCGCTTTGACCGGCGCCGGACCGACGTCGCAGGCACGCGCGACCGGATGCCAGCATTTCGCCAGACGCAGCCAGTCCTCTGGCTCAAACGTACAGTGGGCGGGTGGAGTCGGTTCTCTTTTCATCATTATCCCTCTTACGTTCAGCCTAACGGGCCGCCCTGAATGGTCTCGCACAGACCGTTGATGATGCGCTCTCCGGTCTCCTCGCGAAGCTCCTGATACCACGCCTGCGTCAATGCCATGTCTTTGCCGTGGGTGACGTCGCAGCGCTTACGCGCCTTCAGCACCAGGTCGCGCACCCGGTCGCAGCGCAGCGCCTCGTACTGCCGAAGCGCCAGCGTGATGTTGTGGTTTTCACGCAGGCATTCCCCCAGCACCACGGCGTCTTCCATCGCTGCGCAGCCGCCCTGGCCGATATCCGGCGTGGTGCTGTGCCCGGCATCGCCCAGCAGCGCGACGTTGCCGCGTACCAGGCTGTCGAACGGCTCAATGTCGTGGATTTCAATCCGGTTGGTGGTTTCAGGATCCAGCGCCGCGATAAGCGTCTGCACCGGCGGCGCCCAGCCGCGGAAGTAGCCCGTGAGATCGGCGCGCAGGGTAGTGCGATCCTCCGCCAGACCCGCAGGGAGCGGCACGTCAAAGAAGAAGTAGAAGCGTCCACCGGAGACGGGCATCAGCGACACCCGTTTGCCTTCGCCAACGAAGGTGGTCCACTGGTGCGCCGGGGCGATCTCCTCGTCAATCTTCACCAGCCCGTTCCAGTTCACGTAGCCGGCGTAGCGGCGCTCGGGGGTATACCCCAGCACATACGGGCGAACCGCCGAGTGGCTGCCGTCGGCGGCAATCAGGAAATCCCCGGCAGCTGTGCTGCCATCGGTGAAGGTGACGCTCACGCCAGCCTCGTCTTCATGGACGCGTTCGACGCGCTTGCCGAACTGCACCTTGTCGCGCCCCCAGAAGTCCAGCATTTCGCGCTGAAGCTCAGCGCGCGAGACGGGGCAGGGACGTCCGCCCGTACGCTCAACCAGCGGGGCAAGGCTAAAGCGGGTCAGGGTATCGCCGCGCCGGTAATCCTTATAGGCCATAAAACGCATCGGCCCGCCGTAGGTCTCGATGATGTCGCCCATGCCGAGGTGCTGCATGCATTTCACGCCGTTCGGCCAGATGGAGATGGCCGCCCCGACGGGCCTGATCTCCTTTACGGCTTCAAACACGGTACAGTCGATGCCCGCTTTCTTCAGCGCGACGGCGGCGCTCAGGCCGCCAATACCCGCACCAATAACGATTGCTCTCATGCTTCTCTCCTTTTGCAGGGTGTAAAGACATTCAGCAATTTGCGTACCAGGCTGCAGAGTGGTGAAAACGGCGTTGTGAGGGAGATGTTTGCACTGCTAAGGTGCGCAAACGCGGTGAGCGTGCCTTTTTATGAATCAAAAATTTCCTGGTCAGCCATCCGGAATCGACTGTTTCACGTTTGTCTCAAGAGTGGCGTGGTTTGTGCACTAACCTGAAGGAGGATAATCAAGGAGAACCTATGATCGCACTGCACGACTTCAATCAGCTGCCTGAGAAAGACGCTTTTACGCTGCTTCAGCCCTGTGTGGCGATACCCGGCTGGGCCGACGCGTTGGTGAGTGGGCGGCCTTATTCGAGCCGGGACGCGTTGTTCATTGCGGCGCAGGCCCTGACGCAACGCTGGGATGAAGCGGCCTTAACGCAAGCCCTGAGCGCCCATCCGCGCATCGGGGAAAAGCCTG
Source organism: Enterobacter sp. BNK-13 (assembly GCF_048685015.1). Lineage (NCBI taxonomy): Bacteria > Pseudomonadati > Pseudomonadota > Gammaproteobacteria > Enterobacterales > Enterobacteriaceae > Enterobacter > Enterobacter sp. BNK-13. Next base: position 1,260,278 of record NZ_JBLQTP010000001.1, read on the forward strand.
CGGGCTCAGCGGCGGAGGCGGCACTGTCACGCCAGGAACAGGGCGCGGTGAACGATCGCGATAGCGCCCTTACCAAGGCGCTGCGTGAAGGTAATGCCCGCTATGAAGCCCGCTTTGGGCGCGTCTTTCTGATCCGCGCGAAGGGACGCAGCGGCGAGGAGATATTACAGGCCCTGCACGCGCGGCTGGAGAACAGCGACGCGCAGGAAATCCGTGCCGCGCTGGAACAGCTGCGGGAAATTACGCTGTTGCGACTGGAAGGAGTCATTCACGAATGAGCACACTCAGCACCCATATCCTCGATATTTCGACGGGCAAGCCCGCAGAGGGCGTGACGGTTCATCTGCAACAGGACGGGAAGACGCTGGCCACGGGCGTGACCAACGTTCAGGGACGCATCGCCGCGTTCGTTCCCTCTCTGCCCGCGGGCCGCTATCGGCTGGTGGCGGAGATTGGGGCGTGGTTTAGCGATACCGGCCGGGAGACAATCTACCCCTGCGCGCACATTGAGTTTGTGACGGGAGAAACGGCAGACGAGCATTTCCATCTGCCGTTTGTGATTGCCCCCGGCGGATGGTCAACCTACCGGGGCAGTTGACCACACCCGCTCGCCGTTGACCCAGGTCTCACTGATGTTGCGCTCGTCGCCGAGGGTCATCAGCACGAAAAGCTGCTCGTAGATATCCTGGCAGCGGCGATTGCGCAGGCGCTGCAGCGGCGTCAAGTCGGGGTCGATAACCACGAAATCCGCCTCTTTGCCTGCCGCGAAGTTGCCAATCTTATCGTCCAGCCGGAGGGCGTGCGCGCCGCCCAGCGTGGCGTGATAAAACGCCTCGCTGGCGCGCAGGCGGTAGCTCTGAAGCTGGCCCACCTTGTAGGCCTCCCCCAGCGTGCGCAGCATGCTGAAGGTGGTACCCGCCCCGACGTCGGTGCCGATGCCCATCCGCACCCTGTGCTGCCAGCAGGCGGGCAGGCGAAACAGCCCGCTGCCGAGAAACAGGTTCGAGGTGGGGCAAAACGCCACCGCCGAGCCGGTGTCATGCAGGCACTGCCACTCGCTGTGGTGCAGATGGATCGCGTGGGCAAACACGCTGCGCTCGCCGGTCAGGCCGTAGTGGTGATACACGTCCAGATAGCGCTCATGCTCCGGCCAGAGATCGCTCACCCAGGCCACTTCGTTGGGGTTCTCGCTCAGGTGGGTCTGCAGCCAGGTGTCCGGAAACTCCTCTCTGAGCAGGCTGACCGCCGCAAGCAGCTCGGGTGATGACGTCGGTGCAAAGCGCGGCGTAATCGCATAGCCCAGCCGTCCACGGTGATGCCAGCGCTGGATCAGCGTCCGGGTCTGCCGGTAACTCTGCTTCGCGTCTTCGCTCAGGTAGTCCGGCGCGTGCCTGTCCATCATCACCTTTCCGGCGATAAGGCGCATGTTCAGGCGCAGGGCCTCGGTAAACAGTGCCTCGACCGATTCCGGATGCAGCGTGCAAAACACCAGCGCGGTGGTGGTGCCGTTGCTCACCAACTGGTTAATGAAAAATTCGGCGATCTCTTTTGCGTAGGCCTCATCGGCAAACTGGCTTTCCACCGGGAAGGTGTAGGTAGTCAGCCACTCCAGCAGCTGTTCGCCAAAGGCGCCAATCATCTCCGTTTGCGGATAATGGACGTGGGTGTCCACAAAACCGGGTAGCAGCAGCCTGCCGCGCAGGTCGGTATAGCCTTTGTGCGGGTCAAGATACTGCTCGCCCTCCTGCCACGGCATCTGTGCCAGAATTTTTCCGTGCTGGATAAACAGCAGGCCGTCCTCAAGGTAGCGCGCGTGCTGGGCAATGGCGTCTGCGCTGTCGCAGACCCGGGCAATATCAAAAAAAGCACCGCGTATCGCAGTCTGGTATTCCATCATGGTTCCTGCCTTCGTGTGTGCGTAGCGGGGGTTAGAAGGCTCAGCAAGAACGGTGCCAGAATGAACGGGCCGCAGAGATGCTGCGGCCGAAGGGAAAGGTTACTCTTTTTGCGTCGCCACGCGGGAGCCAAACGACGTCGCACCTGCCGTCTCGCGCTCTTCCCGCGCCAGCCAGCGGTAGGTGACGCCGCCGAGGAAGACGCCAATAAACCAGCTGAAGTTTGCCACCTCATGCAGGGCCGGGATAAAGCTAATGACCAGGCCCACGGCAACGGACGGGATCAGGGCGCCAATGGCTTTCGGGTTAAAGCCGTTGCGGTACCAGTATTTGCCCTTTGGCGTGTCGTCGAACAGATCGTCAACCGACACCTTGCCGCGTTTAATCAGGTAGAAATCGGCGATCAGGATGCCGAACAGCGGGCCGATAAACGCCCCGAGCACGTCCAGGGTGTAGTGGATGAGCTCCGGCGAGTTGAACAGGTTCCACGGGGTAAGCAGGATCGAGCCGACGGCGGCAATCATGCCTCCGGTGCGGAAGCTGATTTTCTGCGGCGAGCAGTTAGAGAAATCAAACGCCGGTGAGACGAAGTTCGCCACGATGTTGATCCCGATGGTGGCGGTGATCATCGTCAGCAGGCCAATCGCCACGGCCAGATCGTTGCCCACGCGGCTGACGGTCTCAATCGGGTCGGTGATCATGCGGCCAAACAGCGACTGGGTGCCAGAGACAATCACTACGGTGACGATGGAGAACAGCAGGAAGTTAAACGGCAGCCCCCAGCGGTTGCCGCGGCGGATCTCACCCATGCTTTTGCCGTAGCGGGAGAAATCGCCAAAGTTGAGCAGCGGACCGGAGAAGTAGGAGACCACCAGCGCCGTGGCGGTGATCATCTGCCAGGTCTGCTCGCCCGCGCTCAGGGATTTGCTGGCGAGGGTAAAGGAGATCCCGTCAAAACCGGTCTTGTATACAATCCAGCCGGCGAGGGCCAGCATCACCACATAGACCGCCGGACCGGCGATATCGATAAAGCGCTTGATGGCGCTCATCCCGTGCCAGAAGACCATCGCCTGCAGGACCCACATAATGGCAAAGCAGATCCAGCCCAGATGCGACAGGCCCAGGAATGCGCCGGTAGTGAGTGAAGAGAGCGACGGCCAGAACTTCAGCGCCACCAGCATCAGCGCGTTGGCGGCGAGATAGGTCTGAATACCGTACCACGCGAAGGCAATCAGCCCGCGGATCACCGCCGGAATATTGGCCCCGAACACGCCAAACGCCTGACGGCTGATCACCGCATAGGGCACGCCCGCCATCTGGCTAGGTTTGGCCACCAGATTGGCGCACAGCTGCACGATGCAAATCCCCACCAGCAGGCAGAGCAGCACCTGCCAGCTTGCCAGCCCGAGCGTAAAGAAGCTCGCGGCGACAACATAACCCCCCATGCTGTGAACGTCCGACATCCAGAACGAAAAGATGTTGTACCAGCTCCAGTTCTGGTCACGCGTCGGTGCCAGATCCTCATTGCAAAGACGTGGGCTGTAAACCGCACCGGAATCAGCGGCCGTACCTTGCTGTGCGTTTTGACTGTTTGGCATGAAACCTGCTCCTGTGAATGAAAACCCGTTGAGTGGGAGTGCAAACGGTGTTGCAGGATCCAGGCCAAAATAATAAATCTTGTATGCAATATTTTATTTTTATGTATACGATTCGATAACGGAAAGTAAAATTCGGAGTGGTGAATGAACAACCTAAACGCCCTGCAGACCGCGCCAGATCTGCATGATAAAGACGAATCCATCTTCCAGGCGCTGATGACCGCGATTGTCGAACACCAGCTGCTGCCGGGGAGCAAATTGCCGGAAGAGGCGCTGGCCGAGGTCTTTGGCGTGAGCCGCACGGGCATTCGCAAGGTGCTTCAACGACTCGCCGCTGTGCAAATGGTCACCCTGACGCCCAAGCGTGGTGCACACGTCGCCAGCCCGACGGTGGAAGAGGCGCGGCACATCTTCCGCACCCGCGCCCTGCTCGAGGTCGCTAACCTGCCGGACGTGCTGGCGCACTGCCAGCCACCGCATCTTGCCGCGCTGGAGGCCATTATTCGTCAGGAGCAGCAGGCGCACGAGGCCTATGACGGCCCGGCGGCGATCCGCCACTCCGCCAATTTCCATATTCAGCTGCAGGCCATCTCCGGCAACCAGGTGCTCACTGAGATGGTGACCAGCCTGAGCCAGCGTTCTTCGCTGGTGATTGCCACCTGGGGCGCGCCGTGGCGTCAGGGCTGCCGCTGCAACGATCACGAGCAGCTTGTGGATCTGCTGCGCCAGAAGGCGCTCCAGCCGCTAAGCGATGCATTAATGCACCATTTTGAACATATCGTCGCCAGCCTCTGCTTCGAGCGGGCGGGCGAGTGCCTGCCTGATTTTGCCCGGCTGTTTGCCGGCCACAAGGAGTCGTAATGTCTGTCTGTATACAAGTGATCAACCCCAACACCAGCCTCGCCATGACGGAAACCATCGGCGCGGCGGCCCGCGCGGTGGCGGCACCGGGAACGGAGATCCTCGCGGTCTGCCCAGGCGCGGGCGTGCCGTCTATAGAAGGCCACTTTGATGAGGCCATCGCCGCCGTCGGTGTCCTGGAGCAGATCAAAAAAGGCAGGGAGCAGGGCGTGGACGGTCACGTGATCGCCTGCTTTGGCGATCCGGGCCTGCTGGCGGCGCGCGAGCTGGCGCAGGGGCCGGTAATCGGCATCGCCGAAGCCGCCATGCATATGGCGACGCTGGTCGCGACGCGCTTTTCGGTGGTCACCACGCTTCCGCGCACGCTGATCATTGCCCGTCATCTGCTGCACCAGTATGGCTTTCAGGACCATTGTGCGGAGCTGCACGCCATCGACCTTCCGGTGCTGGCGCTGGAAGACGGCAGCGGTCTGGCGCAGGAGAAAGTGCGCGCGCGCTGTATACAGGCGCTGAAAGAGGATGGCTGTGGCGCCATCGTGCTGGGCTGCGGCGGCATGGCGACGCTGGCGCAGGAGCTGACCCGCGAACTGCGCGTGCCGGTGATCGACGGCGTCAGCGCGGCGGTGAAGATGGTGGAATCGCTGGTGGCGCTGGGGCTGTCGACCAGCAAGCACGGGGATCTGGCGTTCCCGGAGAACAAAGCGTTAAGCGGGCATTTTCAGGCATTGAATCCATTTTAATTTTTTGGGGGTGGCAATGGGGCTTTTTGAACAGGATTATCCGCGGGATCTGCGCGGCTACGCGGGCAACCCGCCGCACGCGCGGTGGCCGAATCAGGCGCGCATCGCCGTGCAGTTTGTGCTCAATTACGAAGAAGGGGCAGAAAACCACGTTCTGCACGGCGATGCCGGATCCGAGCAGTTCCTGTCGGACATCATTGGCGCGGCCAGCTACCCGGACAAACACATGTCGATGGACTCTCTCTACGAATACGGCAGTCGCGCCGGGTTCTGGCGGATCCACAGTGAATTTCAGAAACGCGGCCTGCCGTTGACGGTCTTCGGTGTGGCGATGGCTCTGGCGCGTCATCCGGAGATCGTTGAGGCGATCAAAGCCGCGGATTACGACGTGGTCAGCCACGGCTGGCGTTGGATCCACTATCAGAATATGGACATCAGCCAGGAGCGCGAACACCTGCACAAGGCGGTGCATGTTCTGACCGACCTGTTTGGCAAGCCGCCAACGGGCTGGTACACCGGGCGCGACAGCCCCAACACCCGCCAGCTGGTGGTGGAGCACGGCGGTTTTGACTACGACAGCGACTACTACGGCGACGATTTGCCCTTCTGGACGGAGGTGGCCTGCAGCAACGGCTCCCGTAAACCGCACCTGATTGTGCCGTATACGCTGGATGCGAACGACATGCGCTTCGCGACCGCGCAGGGGTTTAACACCGCCGAGCAGTTTTATACCTATCTGAAGGACAGTTTTGACGTGCTGTACGAAGAGGGGGAAAGCGCGCCGAAGATGATGTCCATCGGCATGCACTGCCGCCTGCTGGGGCGACCGGGGCGTTTTCGCGCGCTGCAGCGGTTCCTCGATTATGTGCAGCAGCACGAGCGGGTGTGGGTCTGTACCCGCCAGCAGATTGCTGACCACTGGCGGGAGGTACATCCGTTTCAGCAGTAAGTGTGCGATGTTTTGCCGGGTGGCGGCTGCGCCTTACCCGGCCTACAGGGCCCGCAGGACATACGGAACATCGTAGGCCCGGTAAGCGCAGCGCCACCGGGCAGGTTTTTCAGCGTTACACCATCAAACTCACCTGCGCCGCCACGATGCGCCACCCATAGGCAAACCGCACCCACGTCTGCTGCTGGCGGCCAATGCGTTCTGTGCTCTCCCGGGTAAACTCGGTGCTGCACACGGCATAATCCTTCCCGAAGGTGGTGATGACGGTGTGGCGCAGCGTCCGCTGCAGCCCGGCGGCGGGGCGTGCCGCGCGAAAGGCGCGGATTTCATCAATTCCGTACAGGTTTTCCCCCGCCCCCAGCCGCACCGTGTTTTTGTCGTGCCAGAACAGCTCGTCCAGCACCGCAACGTTGTTGCTCACCAGCGCGTCCTCATAGCGGTAAAACGCGGCCGTCACCTCGGCAACCACCCACGGGAGGTTAATGTCATCGTGATTCATCATGCTGCTATCTCCGCCGGACGGGCATCGGTGATGCCGCTCTCCTCCAGAACCCGCGCGACGCGCAGGCAGGCCTGCTCGTTAAACGGCGCGGCAATCAGCTGCAGGCCGATGGGCGCGCCCTGCGCGGTGCGCAGCGGAACGGTGGTCACGGGCAGGCCCAAAAACGAAATTGGCTGGGTCAGCATCCCCATGCTTGCGCGAATGGGCAGCGGCTGACCGTTAATTTCCATGGTTTGCTCGCCCGCCAGCGTCGCGCTGCGCGGGGTGGCCGGGGCGATCAGCACGTCGGCCTGCGCGAATAAGGTTTTGAATGCCTGCCGGGCGTGAGCGCGAAACCGCTGGGCCTGAATGTACCAGGCGGAGGGGAGCATCGCCCCGGCCAGCAGGCGTTCGCGGGAGTGCGGCTCAAAACGCGCCGGCTCCCGGCGAAGCGCGGGCAGGTACTGATTTCCCCCTTCGGCGGCGCTGATGATAAACGCCGCCGAACGCGCCAGCTCGGCGTCCGGGAACTGCAGCTCATCCTGCACGTCGAGCGCCTTCGCCACCCGCGCCACGGCGTCTCTGGCGTCCGCGTCGCACCAGGTGGTGAAGTAGCCGCCTAGCACCGCGCAGCGCAGGCCGTCAAGCCCGCGATCGAGCAGAGGGCGCGTCTGCTCCCGGGAGCTTTCGGCCTGAAAACCGTCGCTGGTGTCCCGTCCCTGCAGGGCGTCATATACGGACGCCAGGTCACACACGCGGCGGGCGAAGGGGCCGATATGATCCAGACTCGGGACAAACGGATGGCTTCCTGCGCGCGACAGGCGGCCAAAGGTGGGCTTCAGGCCGTAGATGCCGCACAGGGAGGCCGGAACGCGAATCGACCCGTTGGTGTCGGTGCCGAGTGAAAAGTGCACCAGCCCGGCAGCCACCGCGGCCGCTGACCCGCCGGACGACCCGCCCGCAATGCGCGCCAGGTCGTGCGGGTTACGCGTCGTGCCGTAGTGGCTGTTCTCGGTGGTAAAGCCGTAGGCGTAGGCGTCCATATTGACCATCCCGGTCAGCAGCCCGCCCGCGCTGCGCAGCTGGCGTACCGCAAAGCCGTCAGCCGCGGCGGCAGGGCGCTGGCTGAACAGCTCGGCCCCGGCGAGGGTGGTGTGACCGGCAACGTCGAACAGGTTTTTCACCGCATAAGGCACGCCCGCCAGCGGCGGCAGGGGACGCTTTTCCCGTCGCAGGGTATCAATATTATCGGCTTCGGCGAGCATGCGTGCTTCCGTCACGGTGGTCCAGGCGTTGATCTGCGGGTTAACGCGCGCAATCGCCTCCAGCGTCTGTCGGGCGATCTCGTGGGCGCTCAGCTCTCCCGCGCTCAGCGCCTGCTGGATCGCGCTGATACTTATCTCGTGTAGCGTCATGCTTTATACACTCCTGCAATCTCCAGACGGTCGTCGAGCGGCAGCGCCATCAGCGGGGCGGCCATGCTGGCAATGCGGCTGAACTGCAGCTGCAGCTCGGCGCGGCGGGCGTCATCCAGCTCAACGCCGAGTACGGTTTCCATTTGCGCCAGGTACGCCTGCCAGTCGGGTTGGTGTGTCGTCATTATTTTCTCCTCAGAATCCGGCGGCTGTGCCGTTGCTGCGCGGGTCAAATGCCCCTTCGAACAGCCCGTTGGGGTGGCGGACAATCGCGCCCGCGTGACCCATGGCTTCACTAAAGTCAGGGAAAAGCTCCACCTCGTGGCCGAGTGCCTGCAGGCGCGCGACCGTCTCGGGTGAAAAACGCCCTTCAAGCTTTAGGGTGTCCGAGGTTTGTCCCCAGGTGCGCCCCAGCAGCCAGCGCGGGCGGGTAATGCTCTCCTGCAGGGGGACGCCCTGAACAACGTAGCGGGTAAAGAGCGCTGCCTGGGTTTGCGGCTGTCCGTCGCCACCCATCGATCCGTAGACCATCACGCGACCGTCCTTCAGACGTGCCGCCGCCGGGTTCAGGGTGTGGAACGGCTGTTTGCCCGGCGCGAGGGCCAGAAGATGGGCGGGATCGAGGCTGAAGGATGCGCCGCGGTTCTGCCAGACGATGCCGGTATCGGGCAGCACCACGCCGCTGCCGAACTCGTGATAAAGGCTCTGGATAAACGACACGGCAAGCCCGCTGCTGTCCATCACCCCCATCCACACCGTATCGCCGGGACCTTTTCCGGTTCCCCACGGCGCCGCGCGACTGTCGTCAATCCTGTCGGCAAGCGCCTGCAGGGCGGCGGGATCCACCAGTTGCTGAACATCGGTGTTCAGCGCGCGCGGGTCGGTGATGTGGGCATCCCGCAGGCCAAAGGCCAGCTTGGTGGCTTCCACGATGCGGTGCAGGGTGTCGGCGTCGTCGGCCTCCGCCATGTTCAGGCGGTCAGTAATGCCGAGTATCGCCAGCGAGACCAGCCCCTGCGTCGGCGGGGCGTGGTTAAAGATCTCTCCCTGCTGATGCTTGAGCTTCAGCGGCGTTGTGCGCCGGGCGGCGTGGGCGTTGAGATCGGCCAGCGTCACGGGCAGGCCCAGCGTCTCCATGCCCTGCGCCAGGACTTCCGCCAGCGGGCCGCGATAAAAGCTGTCCAGACCGTCCTCCACCAGGCGCGTCAGGGTCGTGGCCATGGCGGGCTGGTAAAAGCGGCTCCCGACCTGCGGCGGCTTACCGCCCACCAGCCAGGTTTCCGCGAAGCCGGGAACGTCCTTCAGCTCGTCGAACTTGCTGGCCGTAGCGTGGGCCTGAGAGGCCGTGACCGGCGTGCCGTTTTGCGCATAGTCAATAGCATCGGCCAGCAGGCGGGTCAGCGGCAGCGCCTTGCCGGTCATCTCGCGCGAAACCGTCAGCGCTTCGTCCCAGCCGCTGACGGTTCCGGCGACGGTCAGCGCCGCACGGGGGCCGCGATGGGGGATCTGCGTGAGCCCGTCGTAGGCGGCCAGCGTCGCGCGCGATCCCGCCGCGCCGCTGGCATCGATGGCGATGGGATCGCCTTCCGGGGGCACGATAAGCCAGAAGCCATCGCCGCCCAGCCCGTTCATATGCGGATAGACCACGGCGATGGTGGCCGCCGCCGCGACCATCGCTTCGATGGCGCTGCCGCCTTCGCGCAGCACCGCCAGCGCGCTCTGGCTGGCGAGGTGGTGGGGCGCAACCGCCATACCGTGTGTGGAGACATTACTTTGCATGAAGAGTCCTCGTAACCCTGAAAGTCACAAGGTGCTGCAAAAGCTGTTCCAGTTCTGAATAAAAAGTTTCATGCCAGTTGCCGCAGAAGCTGGCATGCTTAATGAATAATGAGCATGAGATGAAACAAACGTTACAGAGGCGTTATGGAACAGCTTGATGAACGACTGAAAGCACAATACGCGTCATTGTCGCCGCAGGAGCAGCGGGTGGCGGATTTTATTTTCGATCATTTTGACGACCTCATTAGCTACAACAGCGCCGAGCTGGCGCAGCTGAGCGGGGTGTCGAAAGCCACGGTGAGCCGTCTGTTTAAGCGTCTGGGCTATGAGAAATATAAGGACATGCGCGAAGAGCTGCGCACCCTGCGCCAGAGCGGGATGCCGCTCACCGACAATCGCGATGCGGTGCAGGGCAATACGCTGCTGGCGCGCCACTATAAGCAGGAGATGGCAAACCTGACCCAGTGGGTCAATGCCCTCGACGCGCAGCAGTTTGCCGACGCCATGGCCTGCATGGTCAGGGCGCGCCGCATCGTCATTATCGGCATGCGTAACGCCTATCCGGCGGCGCTGCACCTGCGCCAGCAGCTGCTGCAGGCGCGCGGTCAGGTGCTGGTGCTGCCGCAGCCGGGGCAGAGCCTGAGCGAGGAGCTGGTAGACTTAACGCCGGACGATCTGGTGGTGATGATGGCCTTCCGCCGTCGCCCGCGCATCATTCGCCCGCTGATGCAGCAGCTTCAGAGCAGCGGTATTCCGGTGCTGCTGATGTGCGAGCCGCAGGCCCACAGCCTGTTCCCGCTGGCGAGCTGGCAGCTCTGCACCCCGCTGGACAGCGTCTCCGCCTATGACAGCTATTCGTCGGTCAACAGTCTGATCAACCTGCTGGCGAACGCCTTCCTGCATGACATTCTCGATAAAGGCCGCCCGCGCATTCACGAGATTGCCTCCCTCTACCAGCAGCTGGACGAGCTGGAACAGCGATAATGGGGCATCAGGCTGGTGCTTTGCATTAAAACAGTGCAATCAGACGGGGCGTAAAAGAGCGCCCCCTTTTCGCCATTCCCCGCTTTATCAGGCTTTATGACAATATCCCCCGTTTCGCCTGACCTGGCACATTAGTTGCAAAATCACACTCAAAGAATCTTTTGTTTCATGTTAACGTTACGGGGAAGCACCATGAAAAAATTGTTGATTGCACTGGCCGGGGCAGCATGCCTCTTCACACAGCTGCCAGCAAAGGCTGACCAGCTTCAGGATATTGAGAAACGCGGCACAATTCGCATCGCCGTTCCGCAGGATTTCCCGCCGTTTGGCTCGGTGGGAACCGATCTGCAGCCGCAGGGCTATGACATCGACATGGCGCGCTATCTGGCTAAACAGATGAAGCTCAAGCTGCAGTTGGTGCCGGTGACCAGCGCCAACCGCGTGCCGTACCTGCAAACCGACAAGGTGGACCTGGTCATTTCCAGCCTCGGTAAAAACCCGGAGCGCGAGAAGGTAATCGACTTCAGCCGCGCCTACGCGCCGTTCTTCCTCGGCGTGTTTGGTCCGAAAGGGGCTGAACTGAAGGATGCCGCCGCGCTCAGCGGAAAAACCATCGGCGTGACGCGCGGGGCGGTGGAGGACATGGTGCTGACCGGCCTGGCGCCGAAAGACGCGGACGTCAAGCGCTACGAAGACAACAACACTACGCTGTCGGCATATCTGTCCGGCCAGGTGCAGTACGTGGCGACCGGCAATCTCGTGGTGGCGGCCATTTCGCGCCAGAACGCGGCGAAAGCCCCGGTGCCGAGCTTTATGCTGAAAGACTCGCCGTGCTTCATTGGCCTGAAGAAAAACGAACCGGCCCTGAAGGCAAAAGTGGACGCGCTGATCGAGCAGGGCATTAAGGACGGCACGCTGAACGGTCTGTCTGAGCAATGGCTGAAGGCCCCGCTGCCGGCAAACCTTGGCGCCTGAGCCGATGACTGAGCAACTTGATTTTTCCGCCCTCTGGCCGCACTGGCCGGAGCTGCTGGCCGGGCTGTGGGTCACTATTCAGCTGACGGTGATGGCCACCGTCGGCGGGCTGGCAACAGGGATTATCGGCGCGGCGATCCGCAGCGGACGCACCACCTGGTACAGCCGGATCTGGGGCGGGTATGTGGAGATCATCCGCAACACGCCGTTTGTGGTGCAGCTGTTTTTCATCGTCTTCGGCCTGCCGAACCTGGGGCTGAAGATGACGGCGGGGGAAGCGGCGCTGCTGGCCATGGTGGTCAACCTGGGCGCCTACAGCACCGAGATTATTCGCGCGGGCATTCAGGTCACGCCGAAAGGGCAGTGGGAGGCCGGTCGCGTGCTGGGGCTGACCCGCCTGCAGACCTTTATCCGCGTGGTGCTGCCGCCTGCGCTGCAGCGCATTTATCCGGCGCTGGTGAGCCAGTGCATCATCGTGATGCTCGGCTCGTCGGTGGTGTCGCAGGTCTCGTATGAAGAGCTAACCTTCGCCGCCAACCTGATCCAGTCCAGAACGTTTTTAAGCTTTGAGGTCTATCTGGTGACCACCGGGATTTACTTAGCGCTGTCGATTACCCTGCGCCAGCTGATGATGGCGGCAGGACGGAAATGGCTGGGGGTGCAGGCATGATGACCACCTTTACCGACTGGGACATTATTCGCAATCTGCTGCTGGCCGGACGCTGGACGGTGCTGCTGTCGCTGGTGGCGTTCGTCGGCGGGGCGGTGGTAACGCTGCCGCTCCTGCTGCTGCGCCTGACGGGCGGGCGCACGGTGAAGCGCATTATCCGCGGCTATATTGAGCTGTTTCAGGGCACGCCGCTGCTGATGCAGCTGTTCCTGGCCTTCTTCGGCGTGGCGCTGTTCGGCATCGACGTTTCGCCGTGGACCGCCGCCTCGCTGGCGCTGACGTTCTACACCAGCGCATTTCTGCTCGATATCTGGTACGGCAGCATTCGTGCTTTACCGAAGGGGCAGTGGGAAGCCTCGCGCTGCCTGGGGCTGACCTTCGGCCAGACCCTGTTTCGCGTGGTCGCCCCGCAGGCGCTACGCATCGGCATCGCGCCGACGGTCGGCTTTGCCGTGCAGGTGATCAAAGGTACCGCGCTGGCGTCGATTATCGGTTTTGTCGAGCTGACCAAGGCCGGGACCATGCTGACCAACGTGACCTATCAGCCGTTTAAGGTCTTTGCGCTGGTGGCGCTGGGCTACTTTATTCTGTGTTATCCGCTGTCGCGCTACAGCCGCTATCTGGAGACGAAATTCAATGCCTCTCATCACCATTAATCAGGTGCAGAAGTACTACGGCGATAACCACGTGCTCAAGGGCGTCGATCTGGATATCGACATGGGCCAGGTAATCTCCATCATCGGGCGCAGCGGTTCGGGCAAAAGCACGCTGCTGCGCTGCATTAACGGCCTGGAAGGCTATCAGGATGGCAGCATCAAGCTGGGCGGCATGACCATTACCGACCGGGATTCCCAGGCGCGTGAAATCAGCCGCTCGGTCGGGATGGTGTTCCAGAGCTTCAACCTGTTCCCGCACATGACGGCGCTGGAGAACGTGATGCTCGCCCCGCGCCGGGTGCTGAAAAAAGCGCCGCCGAATGCCGGGCGCTGGCGCAGCAGATGCTGGAGAAGGTTGGCCTTGGCGATCGTCTGGATTACTACCCGTCGAGCCTCTCCGGCGGCCAGCAGCAGCGCGTGGCGATTGCCCGCGCGCTGGCGATGTCGCCGAAAGTGTTACTCTGCGACGAGATCACCTCCGCGCTGGATCCGGAGCTGGTGGGCGAAGTGCTCAAAGTGCTGGAGCAACTGGCGGCCGAGGGGATGACGCTCATACTGGTTACCCATGAAATGAATTTTGCCCGCGAAGTGGGCGACCGCGTGGTGTTTATGCACCAGGGGAAAGTCTGGGAGCAGGGCGACAGCAAAACGCTGTTCGCCAACCCGCAGACCACGGAACTGAAGCAGTTCATCTCCTCCGTGCGCGGCCTCAACTGATAAGGACTCAACAATGGATATCGCACACTTTCCGCAAATCAACCCGCCGCAGCGCCTGCTGATGGGCCCGGGCCCGATCAACGCCGACCCGCGCGTGCTGCGCGCCATGTCGAGCCAGCTGATCGGCCAGTACGATCCGGCCATGACCCACTACATGAACGAGGTGATGGCGCTCTATCGCGGCGTATTCCGCACCGAAAACCGCTGGACGATGCTGGTGGACGGCACCTCCCGCGCGGGAATTGAAGCCATTCTGGTTTCCGCCATTCGACCGGGAGATAAGGTGCTGGTGCCGGTCTTTGGCCGCTTTGGCCACCTGCTGTGCGAAATTGCCCGCCGCTGCCGTGCAGAGGTGCATACCATCGAGGTGCCGTGGGGCGAGGTGTTTACCCCGGACCAGGTCGAGGATGCGATAAAACGTATTCGTCCGCGCCTGCTGCTGACCGTGCAGGGCGACACCTCCACCACCATGCTGCAGCCGCTCGCGGAGCTGGGCGCGATCTGCCGCCGTTACGACGTGCTGTTTTACACCGACGCCACCGCGTCGCTCGGCGGTAACGCGCTGGAGACCGACGCCTGGGGGCTGGATGCCGTCTCGGCCGGGATGCAGAAATGCCTCGGCGGCCCGTCGGGCACGTCGCCGATCACCCTGAGCGCGCGGATGGAAGAGGCGATCCGCCGCCGCAAGTGCGTGGAGGAGGGCATTCGCACCGACGCCCACCGCGACGGCGACGAGGAGATGATCTACTCCAACTACTTCGATCTCGGCATGGTGATGGACTACTGGGGGCCGGAGCGGCTGAACCACCACACCGAAGCCACCACCGCGCTGTTTGGCGCCCGCGAATGCGCGCGGCTGATCCTGCAGGAAGGACTGGATAACGGCATCGCGCGTCATAAGCTGCACGGCGATGCGCTGCTTAAGGGGATTCAGGCGATGGGGCTGGAGACCTTCGGCGACCTGAAGCACAAGATGAACAACGTGCTGGGCGTGGTGATACCGCAGGGCGTCAACGGTGACCAGGTGCGTAAGCTGATGCTGGAAGATTTCGGGATTGAAATCGGCACCTCGTTTGGCCCGCTGCACGGCAAAGTGTGGCGCATTGGTACCATGGGCTATAACGCGCGCAAGGACTGCGTGATGACTACCCTGAGCGCGCTTGAGTCGGTGCTGAACTACCTCAAATTTACCACCACGCAGGGGGCCGCCATGCAGGCCGCGTGGGACCACTATCGCCGCGAGACGGCGCAATGAGCCCGGCGGCAGAACGGGTGATGGCGCGCGCCGACGCGCTGGCCACCATCAGCGAAACTCCGGATGCGCTGACAAGGGTGTATCTCTCCACGCAGCATCTGCAGGCCAACCAGCTGGTCGGGGAGTGGATGCGCCAGGCGGGCATGACCGTCTGGCAGGACAGCGTGGGCAATATCTGTGGACGCTACGAAGGCGCGCAGGAGGGGGCCCAGGCGGTGCTGCTTGGCTCGCATCTGGACACCGTACGCAACGCCGGGCGCTACGACGGCATGCTCGGGGTGCTTACCGCCATCGAAGTGGTGGATAGTCTACACCAGCAGGGTGTGCATCTGGCGCAGGCCATAGAGATTGTCGGCTTTGGTGACGAAGAGGGAACCCGTTTTGGGATCACCCTGCTAGGCAGCCGGGGGCTGACGGGCACCTGGCCGCAGGGCTGGCTGGAGACGTGTGATGCTCAGGGCATCAGCGTGGCGCAGGCGATGGTGCAGGCGGGGCTCGATCCTGCCCGCGTGGCGCTCGCGGCACGTCATCAGGACGATTTTAGCGCCTGCCTGGAACTGCATATCGAACAGGGACCGTGTCTGGAGCAGGAAGGGCTGGCGCTGGGCGTGGTGGAAGCCATTAACGGCGCGCGCCGCCTCAACTGCCGCTTCACCGGCGAGGCCGGGCATGCGGGTACCGTGCCAATGCATCACCGTAAGGATGCCCTGGCCGCCGCCGCCGAATGGATGGTGCTGATTGAAAACACCACCCGACAGCAGGGCGGCAACCGGGTGGCGACGGTCGGTGAACTGCGCTGCCTGCCCGGTGCGGTCAACGTCATCCCCGGCGAGGTTGCGCTCTCGCTGGATATTCGCGGCCCGCAGGATGCCCCGCTTGACGCGCTGCTCGCTGAGCTGCTGGCGCAGGCGCAGGCGATTGCCGCTCGTCGCGGGCTGAGCTTCAGCGCCGAGGAGTTTTACCGTATCGCCGCCACGCCGTGCGATGCGCGTTTGCAGCACCTGCTGGGCGACGCCGTGGAATCGGTGCAGGGGCGCTCGTTATCCCTGCCCAGCGGCGCCGGGCATGACACCATCGCCCTGGCGGAACGCTGGCCGGTGGGGATGCTGTTTGTGCGCTGCAGGGGCGGGGTCAGCCACCATCCGGCAGAATCGGTGATGGCTGAGGATGTCGCTCTGGCAATTGAGGCGTTTGGGCGAGCGGTAAAAAAACTGGCAGGCGATGAAACGGCTTAAGCGTTCGGCCGTGCCGCCGTTTCCGGTAGGCGCAGCGGTACCGTCATCAGGCTGGCGGCGAAATAGAGTACGGCTATCACCCACAATGTCCCTTCCACACCCAATGGCGCGACGCACACGGTGACGATGAAGGGGCCGGCGAAATTGCTTAGCCCCGAACCAAGGTTGAGACAGGAGATCGCCGCCCCTTTGTTTTCCGGCAGCAGCGAGGGGATCAGGGCGCTCAGCGGGCCAAACGCCCCCAGGCCGATAGCGTAAAGGGCGAGCGCCAGAAACAGGGCGAGGGTGCTGTGGCCAAACAGCACGGGGGCATAACACACCGCGATGGAGGCTACGCCGCATAGCGTACCGGAAAACCACATCACCGTTTTTCGCCAGCCCAGGCAATCGCCCAGCCAGCCAAACAGATAGCTGGCGAAAATATTCACAATATTGACCAGGCCCCAGACTGTTAGCCACTCGGCAATGCTAAAGCCAAATTGCGGTAAATAGACCGGCATCAGGATCACCAGCGAAAATTTACCGATGTCATTGATGGTTTTCACCACGACCGCCAGACGCATTTTCGGCTCTCGCACCAGGACGATAATCCCCTCCAGAAGCGCTGTTCTCAGCGGATAACCGTCCCTGAAAACGGGCCGGTCCTGGTTGAGGACCAGTGCGCAAAACCCGCCGCAAAGAACAAACGCGAAGCCGCTCAACAGCGTGCCCGTTTCGCCCATGCGGGCCAGCATCATGCTGGAGTACCACGGGCCAACAATTGTCATTCCGACACCGAAGGCTATCCAGAACCAGGAGACCGCACGGCCTAAAATACGGCTTTCGCAGCGCTGGTTTATCCATACCAGAAACGAGTAGGCAAACAGCGGGTAAGCCACCCCGCGTAGCGCGTAGGTTGCGACCATGAGCGGATAGTTATTCTGGGGGAGGGCAACAAAAATAAAGGGCACCGAGCCGATAAAATAGACCACCGTCGCGATCCACATCAGCCGGCGCACCCCCAGCACGCCTGCTCCGATACCGGAAAACCAGGAGACAGCGGCAACGCACAGGCCGAAGATGGATGAGAGCAGGCTAATTTCAACAGGATCAAAGCCCCGCTGCTGCAAAAGTGAAGCCAGCCAGCTTTGTTCGATGGTCGCTCCGGTTATAAATAAAAAAACACCGATGAATCCCCAGCTAAGCTCCCGGGGTAATCCTATCCGCGCCCATATCCCTTGTTGCATCACCAGGTTATGTTCAGTCATGTTGTTCTCTTCTTCCTGCCGGGCGGGCACGGTTACCCGCCCGGAACATCAGGCATTTTTCAGTTGTACGGTCGAACGGGATTTCATCTGGCTACGATTGACGTGGCCCACCGTGTTCTGCCCCCAGCACTGCTCGTAAGGTAAGCCGGTAAGACTTTCAATCACGGCTCTGTTTTCAGCGCTGACAGCGTCTTTCTTTTCGCCACGTTTGAGGCGTGCAACCTCGTCGTTAAGGATGGCATGAGTACGGCTGTTCACCTTGAACTGGAAGGCCGACCATATCCCCCAGAGCGTGAGCACAACGGGGAGCGCAATCATGATAATCACGATCATTGTGATGGCCGTTCCCGGCTGGTGGCTCTGCCCTGAAACGAAGCCGGAGAGTTGCAACGCAACGCCGACCAGGAAGATTGACAGCGCCTGGGAGGCTTTACGCAACAGGCTCATAAAGCCAGCAAAGATCCCTTCGCGGCGGCTGCAGGTGAGGATTTCATCCACGTCCGCCACAAAGGTGTAGTTGTTCCACGGGATCGCGTAGATCCCCCCGCGCGCCAGACCCGCAATCCCTGCCGTCAGATAGAGCAGGGCCATACTGGTAGAACCGTTTACCCATGCCGCGCCGAAAAGGAGAAAAGCCAGAAGGGCGAGTGTTGCCTGGGTGGCGAACGCGCGTGAGGGTGAGAAACGCAGCGTGAGCCAGGTTGCTACACCGACGCCAAAGAACTGCATGCCGTTGATGGTCGCCAGGAGGTTGGAGGCCATGACCGGGGAGGTCATCAGGGCGAAGACGACAAAGTAGGTGAATACCGAATTAAAGATATCCTGGGCAACGGAGCCGCCCAGATACATCCCCAGATGCGAGCGGAAGGTTTTTATTTTCAGCGTGGACAGGAAGTCGTAGCAGATGGCGTGAACGCGGGCGAGGAGCGGCTGCTTTTCCCCCTCGTCAACGTGACGCTCGCATTGCTCTATCTCATCAAGCGAGCGTTCCCAGGTACCGAAGTAGACAAAGAACAGGACGACCATAAATGAGAGCGTGAAGATCGCGCCGGCATAAAAGAACGAATCTGCGGAGTCTGAACCAAAATAAGCCACCAGGCGTCCCGGCAGAAAGGCGGCGGCAAATCCCGCCAGTTGGGCGATATACATACGGGCGCTGGTCAGCTTCGAACGCTTGCTAAAATCGGAGGTCATTTCTGCGGAGAGCGTATCGTAAGGGATAATAATCATCGAATAGACGATTTCGAACAGAATATAGACCAGCAGATAGATCCAGTAGTTAAACCCCTCTACCCACAGCAGGCTGTAGACCGACACCAGTGGAATACTGACCAACAAGAAGAAGCGGCGACGACCAAAACGACGGCCCAGCCGGGTTTTATGGAAGTTATCGGAGACATAGCCCATCAGCGGACACATGATGACGTCGACAATGCGCGCCACGGCAAACAGCGAGCCTGCTTCAATCGGCGTTAAGCCGCAGAAGGTGGTCAGGAAGAAGAGTAACCATGCGCTCACCAGCGTGAACGCGCCAGAGCCTATTACATCAGCAAGACCATAACAAACGTAGTTATGCAGCTTTATTTCATGTACTTTTTTTATCATTTTTATCCTCAGTGACGAAGTCGTCCAAAGGTTCCACCTTTATGCACAGGCGGAGTCGGTGATGAGGTTCTGAACGTTAAGCAGGACGGTTTTTTCCGCATTCCAGCCTGCAGGCAAGGGCACCGGTCGGCAGAGGTGCGTGGCGCAGAGCCGCAGCCCGCTTACGCCGTTGGCGTAAAAAATGGGCATACCGCCAGGGTAGGGCTCTACCCCATGCGCACGGCCGGTAGACGGATTGATGTTGTAGGCGTTGTCCAGCCCCATTCCGGTTGGACGCGCGGGGTTGCACGGCGGACGAATATCGTAGAAGCCTTGTTCCTGCGAGTCGCTGAGGCATTGTTCAACGCAGAGGCCATTAAACATGACGTCGCGAATGTTGCCCGGCGTGTCGCTGTGCAGGTTAATCGCGCCTTCAGCGTGGCCTGCAAGGTTACTGAAAATGACGTTTTCGATGGTGCCAGGCTGAACCTCTGGCGCACGGTGGCGTACCGAAATATAGATAGGATCGGCTTTTCCCCAGTGACAGGGATGGCCGTGACGGCAGTCAAACAGAATATTGCTGAACACCAGCCGTTGAAAACGCCCCCCATCGCGTGAGACCAGCCCAATACCCCGGTTGGACTCAAAAATCGTGCAGTTGCTGACGGTGATGTTCTCAATATCGGCAAAGGTTTCCGTACCGATTTTGATGGCGCAGCTTTTGGAACGCACAATACAGTTGTTCACCGTTACGTTACGAATGGGCTGCTGTAGCGGCGCGGGTTTCCAGGTGGTTTTCAGGCAAATCCCGTCGTCGGCGGCGCTGAAGTAGCTGTCGCTGATATGGACGTGCTGGCAACTGTCGATATCGAGCGCATCGGTGTTGGCGAGCGCCAGGTCATTATCAATGGTGATGTTCCGGACAAAAACGTGGTTGCAGCTCACCAGGTGAGCGGTCCACATCGGCGAGTTATGCAGGGTAATATCCTGCAGGCGTACCTGTTCGCAGCCTTCAAACACCACCAGTCGCGGGCGCTGTGATTTAGGCTGGCGATAGCCCTGGTCATCCGCCTCTGATGAAAACCAGCTTGCGGCGTCTCCATCAATTTTTCCTTCTCCACTCAGCGTGATGTGCTGCTCGCCACGGGCGTAAAGGAGCGCCATGTTTGACATTTCTGCGAGCGTCACCGTCTCCGAATGCTGGTAATCGGCAGGGTTTGCGCTGGCGCGCAGGCAGGCACCGGCTTCCAGATGCAGGGTAAAATGAGAGGGTAAAACCAGCGTACCGGTGAGCCAGATGCCGGGCGTCACGACCAGCGTTCCGCCCCCGGCGGAGGCTATCTCATCGATAAGCTGTTGCAGTTGCGCCGTCAGTACCGTATTGCCACTGCGATCGAGTGGCGCATTGTCTAAAGAAATTTTCATCGTCATTCCTGTTCATCAACATGATGACCAGGATTTAACGCGTTTTTACCGTCGCCGGAGTGCGCAGAAACGGTGCTTCTTGACGTAACGGTGAAGCACTTCACGTTTGATTTCTGAAGGACAATTAATTATTGAAAATTGTCACATTTCGCGTTTTTTCAGACCGAAAGGGTGTTGCAAAAAAGAGAAATCGTGGTTGTCAGAGACGCAGGTGAGGGATTATGAACGCCCTCTCAGCGACGTTAATTCATGGCTCAGACTGTCAGCCAGCGCACGTACCCGCGAGGCATCAAATAACACATGCAGACCGGGTGAGGCGTCAGTGTGTTTCTGGCAGTAATCCTCCATTTCACAGGCGCATCGATAAAGCTCCTGAATATTGATATGGCTAATCTCCTGCATGCTCCAGCTGTTCTCGACCTCACGGGCATAGCGCAGCGTAAAGAACGCCTTTTGCGCATGTAAAAAGAGACGACAATAGAGGGTAAAGCCCTGCCACTCTTCATACCAGCGACGTTCAAGCGAGCGGGGAAACGCGGCGCGTTTTACGAAATGCAGTGCCGCTTCCTGAAGCGCGGCGGCAGCGTTGCCCGCCTCGTCTTTCTCCCTTGCGATACGTGACAGGCAAGCGGCGGACGTTTCTGGATCGTTGCGATCGAAGGTGATTGTCCGTTCTGAGCCAGGCAGCCAGTAATTGCGGTTTAGCTGGCCGTAAAGGCTCCACACCGCCTGGCCATAGCTTTCGGGTACCTGGCTGTGACGATGGAAAACGTGCTTGCGGACATAAATAGCGCTGTATAACACCTGTCCCGCTTGCTCAAGCAGGGAACAAAATGTCTCTAAGGTCTGCTCGTCGGGTTGCCAGCCATAGCTTTCGTGTAGCCAGTCGGTCATCAGCTGCGCTTTCGTCAGCGTTGTCCCCTCGTTGCTCAGCATTCTGCTGCAGGCCACCAGATTACATTCGCTGAGCGTCCCCATGATCCAGTGGTTATCCAGACTTTCCCAGCTCACTTTGCATACTGCGCCAGTGATGGCCGGGTTACTGCGACACCAGAGCAACCGCCCCTGGAGTTCATCAATACGTGGGAATGGAAAGATGCCCCAGCCAACTTCTTCCCCGACCAGGTCGATCTCTGTCCAGACCTCGCGCTCCCGAACCTCCAGCAGTGCGGGGTTATTAGGAAAGGATGGCCAGAAACGTTCGGGGGTGAGCTTGATCGAGACGCTGACGTTCGCCGGTAAGGGACGGATGGCCTCCAGCACGTTGCCAAGATCGTGGTTATCCGCCGGAAATACACGCAGCACCAGATGTTTATTTTCCTGCTGCATCACCCGGGAGAGGGCAGTGAAGCAGCAGCTATAAATCATGAAGCTGCGATCGTCGCGTTGTAACGGGGCGGGTTTTTCCGTTGATGGCTGCTCCCAACTGGGGCGTGAGACTGGCAGCAATCCGTCGGTATTAGAAATCGCAATCATCAGGCCGCTGAGAGACGGAATGCGCTGGCAGATCTGCGAAATTTTATCCGCAAGGTAACTGCACCAGAAGTCGACGTCGAAGCGTACACCCTGGTTGGGATCAAACAGGTGCGGATGGGAAAGCAAGAGATCGGTTGGAAAGTTGAGCTCTTTGGCCTGAAGGTAAAATCGCAGCCCCTGACGTCGACACAGCTGGCCCAGGCGGTTGAGATAAACGCAGCGCGCCCGCTGCTGGCTGGATAAGCGGTCATTGTAGTGATGTGGCGTATACCCTTTCGGTGTGGCAAGCAGATTAAAGAGGTCAGCCTGCCCGACAATGAGGGTATTGAAGCCATGGGCTACAGCCCACTCCACCAGTTCACCGGTTTTATTCCAGTCCCAGTAAGCCTGGGTATTCAGTTCTACCGCTCGCGTCTGCCACATATCCCTATCCATTCGTCCGACGAAAACAGGGTTACTATCTCGCTTTATTTATGCTTTTCGCAAGCAGAGCAATACGTTCCGGAATTTATAAAGACGAACTGACCGCTCAGTTCGTCAGTAAGGTGTTTTCAACCTCCAGTGGGAGGTTGAGGCGCGCGATCGTTCACTCCAGCCCCAGCGTATATTGCGCAATCTTAAAGTAGATAATCAGCCCGGTACCGTCGATAAGCGTCGCGATAAACGGTGCGGAGACGACCGCCGGGTCAATGCCGCAGCGCTTGAGCACCATTGGAATGACGGACGAGACAATGGCGCTCCACAGCGTAATGCAGACCAGCGTCAGGCTGACGATGAGCGTAATTTCCAGCCCTATTCCCATCATCCAGGCGCGGATGCACCCGGCAAGACCCAGCGTGGCGGCAATCATCAGCGAGGTGGTCATCTCTTTACGCAGCACGCGGCCCACGTCGCGCAGACGCACTTCCCCCAGCGCCATGGCGCGCACCAGGGTGGAGGTGATCTGCGTCCCGCTGTTGCCGCCCGTGCCGATCAGCAGCGGAATGAAGAACGCCAGCGCGATGGCGGACTCCAGCGCCTCTTCAAAATGCTGAATAACCGAGCTGGTGTAGGCTTCGGCGACAAACAGCAGCAGCAGCCAGACGGAGCGTTTTTTCCACAGGCTATACGGGCTGGTCTCCAGATAGGGCTTCTCCAGGGGGAGCGTCGCCCCCTGAAGCTGGGCATCTTCGGTGACGTCATCTTCCAGCAGATGGGCTATTTCGCGCTCGGTCAGGCAGCCGACGAGCTTGCCGTGGGTGACCACGGGCACCACATCCGCGCCGCCGTGCGCCAGCAGTCCGGCAACATCGGCACGTTCATCTTCCGGTTTGACCTGCAAAAACTGCGAAATCATCAGCGATTTCAGCGGCTGCACCGTATCGGTGGTCTGCAGCAATTTGCGCACGGCAACCATCCCCGCCAGGCGGCCATGGTCTTCGATAAAAATATGCGACGGAATATCATCGTCTTTTAATTTTTCGAAGAATTGCTCGCGCGCCAGCGCCACGCATAATGCCATATCGAGGACGATAAAATCGGTATTCATATATTGCGCGATCGCGCTGTCATTGAATGCCAGGTTTTGGTTGTGAATAGCGTAAGACATAATGAATTCCCTTTGAATAATAAAATCTCTCAGGGGCGAGCAAGACAGGGCATGTCGAAGAGGAGATCCCCACGTCCTGGGTTCAGCACTGTACACCGTATCCCGCGAGGGAAGTTATACTGACAAAGCCTTGATTCGACAGTGCCTGTTTTACCCTGTGTCGATTCTCTCGAACCTACCAGAGCGATAACGTGTATTTGTACAGGAGCCTCGCCATAACGAGATCGTTGTAAAACGAGAGGAATAATACGCTTATTTAACGTTGCCGCTCAGGAATTTAAAAAATGTTTAAGAACGGTTTAGGAGAATATTATTAATGGAATGTTGAGGGTTTATTTAAGGTTATTCATTTTAAATGGAGAATTAAATAATTAACGGGGGAGGGGAAAATGGCGTGGCTTGATAATCTGCTGAATCATTTTGCGCTGTATCCGGCACATCTGTTCGCGCTGTTATTTATGATGGCGCTGAGCAAGTCGACGGTGCTGATCTCCTCCGTGTTGCCGCCCGCCTCGGTCATGTTGCTGGCGGGCATTACCGTCAGCCAGGCAAGCATGCATCCTGCCCTGGCGTGGCTGGCCGTGGTGATGGGGGCAACGGCGGGCTCGGCGCTGAACTACCACTTAGGGCAGCGGATGGGGCACACGCGCTGGATGACCCGCTTCACGGCAAAACACGCCGGTAAATTTCTGCGGGTGCAGCATCAGCTACAAAAAAACGGGGTGCTGGTGCTGTTTATCGCGCGCTTCCTGGCGGTACTGCGCTACATCGTGCCGCTGGCGGCAGGCATGCTCAGGCTGAACGTGGTGAAAGTTTACGGCGTGAGCCTGGCCTCTGCCGCCGTATGGGCGGCGCTGTATGTCGGCATTGTCACCGGCATCAGCGCCTTTTGAGTTACAGGCTCCCCATTCCGCCGTCCACCAGCAGTTCCGTTCCTACCGTGTAGCTCGACTCGTCGGAGGCGAGATAGAGCGCGGCTTTTGCCAGCTCCGTCGTCGAGCCCATTCTGCCCAGCGGCACCAGCGTGATGATCTCCGCCATCATTGCGTTAAGCGCCTCTTCGCTTAAGCCCGTTTTCGTAAAGGCCGGGGTTTCCACCGGACCGGGGCTCAGGCCGTTGACGCGGATCCCGCGCGGCAGCAGCTCCGCCGACAGCGTGCGCGCCAGCGACAGCAGGGCGGCCTTGCTCGCGGCATACACGCTGCTGGTGGGCAGTCCGATGCGCGCGCTCACGGAGCCGCAGAGGATCACCGACGACGGGTTATTCAGCAACGGCAGCAGCGCCTGGATTAAAAAGAACGGTCCCTTCAGGTTGATGTTCATCAGACGGTCCCAGGTCTCTTCCTGCCAGGCTTCCAGCGGCGCGTGCGTCACGTCGCCGGCGTTGAGAAAGACCGCGTCCAGGCGTGGCCAGCGGGCGGCGAGGGTTGCCGCCAGCGCTTTTTGCGACGCGATATCGCCCGCATCGGTTGGGATCACCCAGGCCTTATCGCCCAGAATGCGCTCTGCTTCGGCGAGGGTGTCCGGGTTGCGTCCGGTCACGGCGACGTGCGCCCCTTCGGCGATAAATGTCTGCGCGGTGGCGAGACCGATACCGCTGGTGCCGCCGGTAATCAACGTATACTTATCGGTTAAACGACCCATGTTCTTCTCCTGAAATGTCACTGGAGAAAGCACTATAGAAACGTTAGTATCGAAAGGAAACCAGGTACCAAATGGATACTAAAGAGGCAAGAGGTGTGCTATGGCTGAAATGCTGGAGGAGTGCTGTGAAAAAAAATCTGAGGCCTATACCTGCCCGATGACGCAGTTTGTAAACCTGATTTCCGGCAAATGGGCAATCCCGATCCTCTATCGTCTTATTGTGATTAACACGCCTGTCCGCTTTGGCGACCTGCTGCGGGCGGCTGCCCCCATCACCCAGAAAGAGCTGACGAAGCAGCTGCGTCTGTTTGAACAGCGCGGGCTGGTGACGCGGACGGTTTATCCGGAGATCCCGCCGCGCGTGGAGTATCAGATTACCGGGCTGGGGTTAACCCTGCAGGATGCGCTCTCGCCGCTGGCCGCCTGGATGAGCGAGTACGGCGACCTGCTTCAGCGTTAGGCTACTGTTTTACGTAGCGCGGTGCCGGGATGCCGGTGCGCGCGCTGCTAAACAGCTCAAGGCGCGCCGCTTCGTAGCGGTCCCACAGGCCTGCATCATGCATCGGCGGGATGGTGATCGGTTCGCCCTGATCCAGACCCGCCAGCGACGAATCCACCATATCGTCGGTGGTCATTACCGATCCTTCCGGCAGATCGTCCACCGTGACGCCTGAATGGCTCCAGATCTCCGTTGCGGTAGCGGCGGGCAGCACGGCCTGAATGCGCACGTTGCTGTCGGCAAATTCTTCCTGTAACCCACGGGTAAAGCTCAATACCCACGCCTTCGTGGCGCTGTAGAGCGCGCTGCCCGCCCGGACGTGCAGCGCCAGCACGGACGCGATATTGATCAGCGTGCCGCGATTGTTCTGTGCCAGGCGCGGCAGGATGGCGTAGGTCAGACGCATCAGCGCCGTGGTGTTCAGGGTGTTAATGGCCTGATGCTGCGCCACCTCGCCCGCGAGGAACGGTGCCATCTGCGCGGTGCCCGCGTTGTTAATCAGCGTATCAATGGCGGTATTGCTGCGCAGTTCGTCTTCCACCGCCCGGATCCCGGCTTCATCGGTGAGATCGGCCACCAGAATATCGACGGCCACGCCATAGCGTGCGCGCAGGTCGGCGGCGAGGGCTTTCAGGCGATCCTCGCGGCGGGCGACCAGGACCAGGTTAGCACCGCGCGCGGCAAGGCGATCGGCATAGACGGCACCGATCCCGGAAGAGGCACCCGTAATCAGGGCGGTGGTGATTTGCGTAGTCATCGTGCATTACCTCAGGCAAAGTGGGTTATTTGGTTTCAATATGAAACTGAATTAACTCTCGGCTATTTGGTTTTATAATGCAACCATATTGGCGATCATTTTGTGCTTTTGCCGTCGGGAACGGTCAGGAGGGGAGTTTAGCCACGATCTCTTCAGGCGTCAGTTCGCGGCCATCGTCGGCGATAAGCGCCAGTTTACGCAGGGGTTTGCGCTGTTCGCTATCGACCAGCACGGTGCCGCATTCGTTTTCCGCGAACAAAAATTCATTGCCCCACTGGGACAGGGCAACCAGCACGGTTTGCAGGGCGCGTCCCTTGTCGGTCAGGACGTATTCCTGCCAGGCGCTGCCGTCGGAGGCGGGCTGAAGCCGGAGAATGCCTTCGTCTACCAGCAGCTTGAGCCGCGTGGTCAGCATGTTTTTCGCGATACCGAGGCTTTTCTGAAACTCGCCGAAGCGTTTAATCCCGCGGAGCGCGTCGCGGACGATCAGCAGCGACCACCAGTCGCCGATGATATCCAGCGAACGGGCGACGGGGCAGGTGCTCTCTTCAAGGCGGGTACGTTTCACAGCGAATTCTCCGGTGGGGTATGGTTTTATTATAAAACTAATCCGTACACACCGTAAGCACGTTAATCATCAGTTTGAGAAATGCTTCCCGGAAAATTGTGACGAATCTGTCACACTGAGCGCGACATTTTAAAACGAGTGAGGAATTAGGGATGAGAAAAGCACTACTCGCGCTGGCAGTCGCCGGTTCCATTTCAGCAACGTTTGGCGTGCAGGCGCAAGAGACGCCGGAAGGGTATCAGCTGGAGCAAGTTTTAATCATGAGTCGCCATAACCTGCGCGCGCCGCTGGCTAACAACGGCAGCGTGCTGGAGCAGTCCACGCCGAAGCAGTGGCCGGAGTGGGAGGTGCCGGGCGGCCAGCTCACAACCAAAGGGGGCGTGCTGGAGGTCTATATGGGCCATTACATGCGCGAGTGGCTGGCGCAGCAGGGGATGGTGAAGACGGGAGAATGTCCACCGGCGGAGAGCGTTTACGCCTATGCTAACAGCCTGCAGCGCACCGTCGCCACCGCGCAATTCTTTATCACCGGCGCGTTCCCGGGCTGCGATGTGCCCGTGCACCATCAGGAAAAAATGGGCACCATGGATCCGACATTTAATCCGGTGATCACCGATAATTCGCCGGAATTCCGCGAAAAAGCGCTGAAGGCGATGGAGGCGGAACGGCAGAAAATGCAGCTAGGCGAAAGCTATAAGCTGCTGGAGCAGATGACGAACTACGCCGAC
Organism: Enterobacter sp. BNK-13; assembly: GCF_048685015.1. NCBI lineage: Bacteria > Pseudomonadati > Pseudomonadota > Gammaproteobacteria > Enterobacterales > Enterobacteriaceae > Enterobacter > Enterobacter sp. BNK-13. The sequence continues at coordinate 1,288,004 of NZ_JBLQTP010000001.1, forward strand.
TCGCCGTCCTGCAAAGAGAAAAAGGTCTGCTCGCTGGCGGACGCGAAAGATACCTTCAGCGCCGACTATGAAAAAGAGCCTGGCGTATCCGGGCCGCTGAAGGTGGGCAACTCGCTGGTGGATGCGTTCACGCTGCAGTATTACGAAGGCTTCCCGGCCGACCAGGTCGCCTGGGGAGAAATCAAAACCGACCAGCAGTGGCGCGTGCTGTCGAAGCTGAAGAACGGCTATCAGGACTCGCTGTTTACCTCCACCGAAGTGGCGCAAAACGTGGCGAAACCGCTGGTGAAATATATCGATAAAACGCTGGTTACCGACCAGGCGAAAGCGCCGAAAATCACCCTGCTGGTGGGGCATGATTCGAACATTGCTTCCCTGCTCACCGCCCTCGATTTCAAACCGTATCAGCTGCACGATCAGCAGGAACGTACCCCGATCGGCGGCAAGATTGTCTTCCAGCGCTGGCATGACAAAAATGCCAACCAGGAGCTGATGAAAATTGAGTATGTCTACCAGAGCGCAGAGCAGTTGCGCAATGCCAGCGTGCTGTCGCTGCAGTCTCCGGCACAGCGCGTGACGCTGGAGCTGAAGGGCTGCCCGGTGGATGCGAACGGCTTCTGTCCTGTTGATAAATTCAATGCGGTGATGAATAACGCGGCGAAGTAAGAGAGACCCCCCCGCTGCGGCGGGGGGAAACGCTTAGACGTTTTTACGTTCGATGGTTTGCTCACCCCAGAAGAGCGAGTCTTTGTCCGTTTTTTCGAAGGCGCGCACCAGCACCTCATCGTTACCTTCCTCCCAAATCTGCTCGGCCAGCTTTTCATCGTATTTCGCGACTTCAAAGATAGCTTCGGCAATCTCCGGAGAGGTGTTGCGTAAACTTGCCCATTCGCCCACGTGGTGAGCTTTGGATTCTTGAGTTGGCATGCTTGTCCTCCTGTTGGGTGTTAGCCGTTCAGTTTTTTGGCCAGACCCGCGACGTATTCACCCTGATAGCGGGCGATAGACAGTTCTTCATTGCTTGGCTGACGTGAGCCATCCCCACCGGCAATGGTGGTTGCGCCGTACGGCGTACCGCCGCGCACCTGGGAAACGTCAAACAGCTCCTGCGCGCCGTAGCCAATCGGCACAATCACCATCCCGTGATGAGCAAGGGTAGTCCAGGTTGAGGTAATCGTCTGCTCCTGACCGCCGCCGGTCCCGGTAGAGCTGAATACGCTGGCGAGTTTGCCGTAGAGCGCCCCGGATGCCCAAAGTCCGCCGGTTTGATCGAGGAAGGTACGCATCTGGCCTGACATATTGCCGAAGCGGGTCGGGGTGCCGAAGATAATGGCATCATAATCCGCCAGCTCCTGCGGGGTGGCGACCGGGGCGTTTTGCGTTTTTCCCCCGGCTTTCGCGAAGGCTTCCGCCTGCATGGTTTCCGGTACGCGTTTCACCACAACCTCTACGCCATCAACCCTGTTTGCACCTTCTGCTACCGCGTGAGCCATGGTTTCAATGTGTCCATACATGGAATAATAGAGCACCAGAACTTTTGCCATTTTGCTTCACTCCTCGTTGGTTTCTCTGACAGCGGATCGCTGCGCTCTTTTAAAGATATGTCATCACAGCCAGACTGCAAAAATGAACGCCATTTATTTGATTTATAACAACATGAGGAGAAAAATGGCTTTGTAGCAAAATGATACAACTTTCCCGGTGCGGATTTTTAAAATGATAAGAAAGGCTTATGGATTGCCGCCGCGTCATCTCACCCGAAAGACTGAGATCATGTTGCAGGATATTACCTTCGGCTTGCCGGATAACCTCATTCCACTAAGCTTAGTTTCACGCGGCACAGATAAAGGCGTTGTCCTTGAGCCGCGAGGTGAAAGAATCCTCTTTTACTGAATGCAATATGATGTCTAATGTTTCACATTCTGGAGGTTAGAGATGGCAAACCATCGTGGTGGTTCAGGTAATTTCGCAGAAGACCGTGAAAGAGCATCAGAAGCAGGCCGTAAAGGTGGCCAGCATAGCGGGGGTAACTTCAAGAATGACCCGCAACGCGCATCTGAAGCTGGCAAGAAAGGGGGAAAAACAGCCACGGCAGCAGTAAGTAACACGCCGGGTTGAACCCCTGCCGCCGGGATATCCCGGCGGTTTTTTTATTTCTGCAACATTGAACTGTAACCAAAGGCAACGCACACTACAGAATTGTTCTCACTTGCTGGTGCCGCATGTCTGTCTCACGCTTTAAATTCTCCGTTAAACCGCAGGAAGCCATCCTCATTCTCATCACCATGTTCTGGGGCGGGACGTTTCTGGCCGTTCAGTACGCGGTGACCCTTAGCGATCCGTTCTTTTTTGTTGGTCTGCGCTTTGCAACGGCGGCGATAGCCGTGGGGCTGATATCCCTTAACACGCTGCGGGGTCTGACGCTCAAAGAGCTTAAGGCGGGCGTGGCGATTGGGGTGGCGATCGCGATGGGCTACAGCCTGCAGACGTGGGGATTGCAGACCATCTCCAGCAGCAAATCCGCATTTATCACCGCCATGTATGTGCCCCTGGTGCCGCTGCTGCAGTGGCTGTGCCTGGGGCGGCTGCCGGGGCTGATGTCCTGTATTGGCATCGTGCTGGCGTTTATCGGTCTGATTTTGCTGGCCGGGCCGGAAAACAATCTTCTGGCGCTGGGACAGGGTGAAATCATCACCCTGATTGGGGCGATTGCCATTGCGGCGGAGATTATCCTGATCAGCGCCTGGGCGGGCAAGGTGGACGTTAAGCGGGTGACGGTGGTGCAGCTCGCCACGGCATCGCTGGTGGCCTTTGCGACGATGGTGCCGGCAGGGGAGTCCGTGCCGCCGATGTCCACCGGCCTGGTCGTGGTGGCGCTGGGGCTGGGGATTTTCAGCGCCATTATTCAGGTCACCATGAACTGGGCGCAGCGTAGCGTATCGCCGACCCGGGCAACGGTCATTTACACCGGCGAACCGGTCTGGGCGGGCATTTTCGGGCGACTGGCCGGGGAACGTCTGCCGCTGCTGGCCCTGGTGGGCGCGGCGTTTATTGTCGCCGGGGTGCTGGTGAGCGAGTTGAAGCTCAGAAAGCGTCGGAACCCGGTGAGCGACATGACTGCTGAAGAAGGTTTAGATTGAAAAAACAGACGGGTTTATCTACGATATGTACGGATAAATACCGTACACGGTGAAGTAAACCATGCCAGCACTGAAAAAACAGCGTATCGATCTTCGCTTAACGGACGAAGACAAAACAATGATTGAAGAAGCGGCAGCGATGACGAATCAAACGATCACCCAGTTTATGGTGAACAGTGCGTCAGAGCGTGCTGCAGAGGTCATTGAACAGCATCGGCGTCTCGTCTTAAACGAAGCATCATGGAATGCCGTGATGGATGCCATCGACAATCCGCCAGAGCCAAATGAACGCCTGAAGCGAGCGGCAAAACGTCTTCGAAACATGGAGTGAAGCGTCGTGGAAAATCTCACGATCGAAATGTTTTCAGAGGGAAAAGATTATGATTTCAGGGACTTCGATTGTGGTGAACCCTCGCTAAATGTCTTCCTCACAGAACATCTGGTGCGTCAGCACAATGGGCGTATTTTACGAGGCTATCTGCTTAAAGACCGCGATGGTCCGCGAGTCCTGGGCTATTACACGTTATCGGGAAGTTGCTTTGAAAAAGCGATGCTGCCTTCCAGGACTCAGCAGCGTCGGATCCCTTATAGCAATGTACCGAGCGTAACGCTGGGACGTCTGGCGATACATAAAGACCTGCAGGGACAGGAGTGGGGAACGACGCTCGTCACGCATGCCATGCGGGTTGTCTATCTGGCATCGCAGGCGGTGGGCGTACACGGAATATTTGTTGATGCACTCAACGACCAGGCAAAACAATTTTATCTGAAGCAGGGCTTTATTCCGCTGACGGATGAAAACAGCCATTCTCTTTTCTTTCCTACAAAATCTATCGAACGACTGTTTGAGCAGGTGTGATTGCCTGACATAAAGGTGTTCTTAGCGAACATAAAGGTCGGGTAAGGCGTCGCCGTCACCCGACATTGAGATTTCACGACTCCTGACGCACCACCTCGCCCTGCGGCGCAGCGGCCATCCGGCGGCTCAGCAGGGCGTTAAGCAGGATCGCGCCGAAGGTCGCCGTGCCAATCCCGCCGATCGTAAACCCGCCCAGCGTCAGGGCAAAATCGCCCGCGCCCAGCACCAGCGTAACGGCCACCATAATCAGGTTGCCGTTCTGGCTGAGATCGACCCGATGCTGCACCCAGATCCGCGCGCCGGCCACGGCGATCAGCCCAAACACCACGATTGAGGCCCCGCCGATCACCGGTGACGGAATGGTGTGGATCAGCGCGCCGAATTTCGGCGAGAAGCCGAGCAGCATCGCCATCACCGCCGCCGCGACAAAGACCAGCGTCGAATAGACTTTGGTCACCGCCATCACGCCGATATTCTCGGCATAGGTGGTGACGCCGCTGCCGCCGACTGAGCCCGAAAGCATGGTCGCCAGCCCGTCGCCGACGAACGCGCGGCCCATGTAGGGGTCCATACTGCGTCCGGTCATCCCCGCGACCGCCTTCAGGTGACCCAGGTTTTCCGCCACCAGGATAACGGCGACGGGGGCGATGAGCATCATCGCCTGGGTGTTAAAGGTGGGCGAGGTCACCTTCGGCAGGCCGAACCAGGCGGCATGATGCAGCAGGGTAAAATCAACCGGCTTGCCGAGACCAAAAACGTTCGCCAGCAGGGCATACACCAGACAGGCAACAATCAGCCCGACCAGGATCAGCAGCCGCTGGATCATCCCTCGCGTAAACACCGCTACCAGGCCGATGCACAGCACGGTCACGACGGCCATCCAGCTTTCAAACGGCGAGGCGGAGACGCTCCTGACCGCGATCGGCGCAAGGTTAAGGCCAATCGCCATCACCACGGCGCCCGTCACGACCGGAGGCATCATTCGCTCTATCCAGCGCGTGCCGATTTTCATCACTACCAGACCAATCAGGGTATACACCAGACCGCAGGCGATGATGCCGCCGAGGGCCACGCTCAGGTTGGGGTTGATTCCCTGGCCGTTAAATCCGGTGGTGGCGATCACCACGCCGACAAAGGCGGCGCTGGATCCCAGATAGCTGGGCACGCGCCCGCCGGTGACAAAAAAGAACAGCAGGGTGCCGATACCGGACATCAGAATCGAGAGGTTGGGATCCAGTCCCATCAGCATCGGCATCAGCACCGTGGCGCCAAACATGGCGACCGCGTGCTGGACGCCCATCACCATCGTCTGCCCGAGCGGGAGTCGTTCATCCGGCGCGACCACGCCAGCGTCTGTGGAGGTCGATTTCAACTGCCAGTGGGGAAATCCGAACATGGTCTGTCTCCTTAGAGCGCCTTAACAGGCGGGTCGCATCAGCGCGTGGTAGCCGCGGTCAAACCACACCAGGCCCTGCGGCGCGGGGTGGCGAATAATCGAAACGATGTCGCAAAACAGAATGTCATGGGTACCGACGCTCACCACCTGGCTGATGCGGCAGTCAAACGAGGCCAGCGCATCCTCCAGACGCGGGCAGCCGGTGTCGCCCGTCTGCCAGCGGGCGGCGGCAAAGCGTTCTTCCATCGGCGTTTTGCCGCCAAACAGGTTTGAGAGCGGCTCCTGTCCGGCGCTGAGGGTATTGACGCACAGCGTGCGGTTCTCGCTGAACGTCGGCCAGACGGACGCGCCGCGGTTCAGGCACACCAGCAGGGTGGGCGGTGAATCCGTGACGCTGCACACCGCGCTGGCGGTGAAGCCTGCCATCCCCGCCGGACCGTCGGTGGTGATGATATTCACCGCCGCGCCGACGCAGGCCATGGCATCGCGAAAGGTTTGTTTATCCGGTGTCGTCATCATCGCTCCTTACGCCAGCCCGCAGGCATCGTCGAAGGTCAGGCGCGGCAGGCGGCCGTAAAGTTTGCCCGGGTCGCCGTAGCCGATGTTGATCAGCAGATTGCTTTTAAGCGTCGTGCCGGTGAAAAAGGCCTCGTCGATCTTTTGGCGGTCAAAGCCCGACATCGGGCCGGTGTCCAGTCCCAGCGCGCGACAGGCGAAAATCATGTAGGCGGCCTGCAGCGAGCTGTTGCGAAAGGCGGTCTCTTCCGCCAGCGCGGGGCTTGCGGTAAACCAGCTTCTGGCATCGCCGTGCGGGAACAGTTCAGGCAGGCGCTCGTAGAATTCACTGTCCCAGGCCACAATCGCCGTGACCGGGGTGGTGAGTGTTTTCTCCAGGTTGCCGCTGGAGAGCGCCGGGCGCAGCTTCTCTTTTCCCTCCGCGCTTCGCACAAACACAATGCGCGCCGGGGAGCAGTTGGCAGAGGTTGGCCCCCATTTCATCAGGTCGTAGATTTCGCGCAGCGTCTCGTCGCTGACGGCAATATCCTGCCAGCCGTTATGGGTGCGGGCGCCGGTGAACAGCGTTTCCAGCGCGGTGGGATTAATGGCTTCGCTCATTACAGCTCCTTATAAAGCGGGTTCATGACTGTGCAGCAGGCTGGCCAGCCCGTTAAGCAGCAGGGTGTTAAAGGTGTCCGGATCGGTGACGTTGCAGGCATGGCCGCCCTGACGCATCACCGCGCTGTTGCTGTGCGGGATCGCTGCCTGCAGCTCAGACGAGCAGACAGAGGGCACCAGCATGTCGTCGGCGGAACAGATGATCTGTACCGGGCAGCGAATGCGCGCCGCATGGCGGCTGAAGTCAGCCTTTTTCAGGGCGCTGAGCCGGTGCAGCAGGTTGGCTTTGCCCTGGAAATGAGCCAGCGCCAGCGCTTCTTCGGCCTCCAGGCGGGGAGCGCGAGCGGCCATCCAGTCTGCCGGGTAGAGAAACAGCGGCTGCGCCTCAACCCACGCCTGCGGGCCACCGTAATGCAGCAGGCGCTCGCGGATCTGAAAGCAGCGGCGGGTATGCGCGTTGAGGGTCAACCAGCCGTTGACGCACACCAGCGCGGTGAGGGCGTCGGGCCTGTCGAGGGCCAGCTGCAGGCCGACCAGTGCCCCCAGCGCATGGCCGACAACGCTGTAGCGTGCGACCCCGGCCTCAGCCAGCGCCAGGGCCAGTTCGTCCGCCATCTGTGCCAGGCTGTAGCCTTCCGGAAGGGCGTCGGGGTTAGTGCCCGTTCCACGCTGGTCATAGCACACCACCTGATACTCCGGTTCCAGCGCGGCCAGTTGGGGCAACCAGTAGCTGCCGCTGCCGCCGAGACCGGCAATAAGGACCACCACGGGCGCACCCTCATACGGGGGCGGTGAGACGGAGAGTTTCATGGCCGCCTCACTTCGCGATGTGCGCAACGGTGGCGATCTCAACCAGCGCGTCTGGCTTCACCAGCCCGCACTGAATGCAGAACCGGGCCGGTTTATCGCCGGGGAAGAACTCGGCGTAAATCTCATTAATCGCGGCGTAGTTTTTCCAGTCGGTGATAAAGATGCTGTTGAAGGTCACATCCTCCATCGTGCCACCCGCCGTTTCGATCACGGTTTTGATCGTCTCCAGCACGTGGCGGGTTTGCGCCTTTGGGTCGTTGATAAACACCACGTTGTTGTCTTTATCAAACGGCAGCGTGCCGGAGACATACACCACGCCGTCGGCAAGCGTGCCGGGGACAAACGGGGCGATGGGCGTGCTGGTGCCCGGCGGGATGATTACGGATTTCGGCATCGTGCGTCTCCTCAGGCGATACGGGCGAGCGGGGGATTCAGGGCGTCGCAGAAATCCGCAACGTTACTGACCCAGCCAAAAAAGGTTTCGATATTGAACAGGGCCGCCTTCTGGGCGAAATCCGGCCCGGCCTGATGGGTCGCGTCTTCCAGCACCACGCCGAAATACTCGAGGAAAAAGCCGTCGCGCAGGGTCGACTCCACGCAGACGTTGGTGGCAATGCCGGTGAAGACAAGGTGGCGAATGCCCCGGCTGCGCAGCAGGCTGTCGAGTGGCGTGTTGAAAAAGCCGCTGTAGCGCGGTTTCGGCAGGACAATATCACCCGCCTGCGGAACCAGCTCATCCACCAGCTGATAATCCCAGCCGCCTTTTGCCAGCAGCTTGCCCTGCAGTTCGGGCCGCTTGCGCATGGTTTTCAGGGCGTTCGACTTGTGGAAGTTCGGTGAACCGGGGCCACCGGCCTCAACGTACTGGTCATCCCAGCCGTTCTGGAACCATATGATAAGCATGCCCGCGGCGCGCGCGGCGGCGACGGCGGTTTTGATATTCGCTATCACAGGCTGCGTAGCGGAGACGTCGAAGCCCGCCAGATCAAGATAACCACCGGGGCTGGCGTAGGCGTTTTGCATGTCCACCACGATCAGCGCGCTCTGCTGTGGCGTGAAGGTAATGGCTTCCGGGCGTGCGTTAAGGGTTGTCATTACGCCACCTCCTTCGTGACGGCAGGGATGTGGGCGCGGCACTGCATCAGCGGCTGGATGCGCTCGCCGAAGGTCTCCACGCCGGTGAGGAAGTCATCGAAGGTCAGCAAGACGCCTTCCGCACCGGGAACGGCCGCCACTTCATCGAGCATTCTGGCAACGCTGGCGTACGAGCCGACCAGCGTGCCCATGTTGATATTGACGGCGGAGGTCGGGTCGGCCATCTGACGAACGTTGGTATCCGCCCCGGAGCGGGTGTCCTTCTGGCTCTGCTCGGTGAGCCAGCTCAGGGCTTCCTCGTCGGCGCCGTCCTTATAGCGCTCCCATTTTGCGCGCGCGGCGTCGTCGGTTTCGTCGGCAATCACCATAAACAGCACGTAGGAGCCCACGTCGCGCCCGGTTTTGTCGGCGGCTTCTTTCATGCGCGCGGCGGTCGGGGCGAAGGCGGCAGGCGTGTTAACGCCTTTACCGAAGCAGAAGTTAAAGTCGGCGTATTTCGCCGAGAACTCCATTCCCGCGTCGCTCTGCCCGGCGCAAATCACCTTCATCGGCACCGACGGCTGCGGGCTGACGCGGCAGTCGTTCATGGTGAAGAAGTCACCCTTGAAATCGCTTTTGCCGGTACCCCACAGATCGCGCAGGACCTGCACGTACTCGGTCAGGTAGTCGTAGCGACGCGAGAAGTAATCGTCACCCGGCCAGAGCCCCATCTGCTCGTACTCGGGTTTTTGCCAGCCGGTCACCAGGTTGACGCCAAAGCGTCCGCCGGAGATGGAGTCGATGGTGGAGGCCATGCGCGCCACGATCGCCGGGGGCAGGGTGAGGGTGGCAGCGGTGGCGTAGATCTGGATCCGCGAGGTGACCGCGGCCAGCCCGGCCATCAGGGTGAAGGACTCCAGGTTGTGATCCCAGAATTCGGTTTTGCCGCCGAAGCCGCGCAGCTTGATCATCGAAAGCGCAAAGTCGAAATGGTAGTGCTCCGCTTTCTGCACGATGGCTTTATTGAGCTCAAAGGTCGGCATGTATTGCGGTGCAGTGGTCGAGATAAGCCAGCCGTTGTTGCCGATGGGTACAAATACGCCAATTTTCATCACGAACCTCTCTTCATTACGTCGCAGGTGTAACGGTGTTTTTGCAAAGGCGGTGCCAGTTTTAAAAATGGCAGTGTTATTAATGTGTTAATCAGAGGTTGGAGGTTTGATGCGATTAAATGTGGACTAACTGGTCAAAAACATTGCACAGAAAACAGGCATTCATGCGCGATCGGAGTGCAGGATGTCGTGGCGAGACGGGGGTTTTGCTATGCTGAGGGCAACGCAGAATAAGGAGAGCGGGAATGACACAAGGCGCAGTGAAAACACCAGGTAAACGTTCGCAGGCGGTGAGCGCCAAGAAGCAGGCGATCCTCAGCGCGGCGCTGGAGACCTTTTCGCAGTTTGGCATTCACGGCACGCGTCTGGAGCAGGTGGCGGAGCAGTCCGGGGTATCCAAAACCAATCTGCTCTACTATTACCCGTCGAAAGAGGCGCTGTATGTTGCGGTGATGCAGCAGATCCTCGATATCTGGCTGGCCCCGCTGAAAGCGTTCCGCGAAGAGTTGGCCCCGCTGGTGGCGATCAAAGAGTACATACGCCTGAAGCTGGAGGTGTCGCGCGATTACCCGCAGGCATCACGGCTGTTCTGCCTTGAGATGCTGCAGGGGGCGCCGCTGTTGCAGGCGGAGCTGACCGGAGATTTGAAACAGCTGGTGGACGATAAGTCGGCCATTATCGCCGGATGGGTGGCCAGCGGAAAACTGGCCCCGGTCGATCCGCATCATCTGATCTTTATGATTTGGGCCTCCACGCAGCATTACGCTGACTTTGCGGCCCAGGTCGAGGCGGTGACCGGAAAAACGCTCCAGGACGAAGCGTTTTTCCACAGCACCCTGGAAAACGTGCAACGGATGATTATCGAAGGGATCCGCTTGCGCTAGTTCCCCGGTGGGAGAGGGCAACTTAAGTCGCCCTCTTCACACTGCATCAGCGAGGCCAGAAACGCTTCGCGCTCCACGGTTTTCTCCGCCAGGCACTGATTCACGATCATCGGCTGAACGCTGCCGCCTTCCGTCCCCGAACCGATAAACGCACAGTCCGCGTCGCGCAGGGCAATCCAGGCCTGCTGCGCCTTTTTCAGCAGCTCGCGCTGGGGAGCTTCCGCGCGCTTGACGGCGGCCTGATAGGTCTGGTTGAGTTTTTTATCGGCAGCCTGGTACTGCTGCGCGCTACAGGTATTCAGTTCAAGCTGAGTGGTCGCTTTGTCGCACTCGTCGGCCAGCGCGCTGGCGCTCAGCAGCAGTGCTGCGCCTGCGAGAAATACTCTTTTCATCTTTCCCTCAGTATAAAAAAGCCGGATGCGCTGCGCTTATCCGGCCTACGGTTGTTTTGTCGACCCGGTAAGCATAGCGCCACCGGGGAGAGTTTACACGATTAACCGATGGTCATCAGGCTGGCGTTACCGCCCGCTGCCGCGGTGTTGACGCTGAGCGAGCGCTCCACGTACAGACGCTCCAGCAGCAGGTTGGTTTCCCCGCGCGCGAAGCCCTGCACCGAAACAATTGCCCCGCTGCGGGCCGCAACCTGCTCGCATAGCTCGCGCAGCTGATCGGAATCACCGTGATAAATCACGGCATCGAACGCCTGCGTCAGCAGCACATCGGCTTTCGCGAAGTGGATACGGGCCAAGACCGCTTTCGGCAGCTGTTTGGCCAGGTCGCGATGCAGCGCATCGTCCGACCACAGCACTTCACACCCGGTGGCCATCGCGGCGGCCAGCTGTACCAGCGCGTCCTGCTCGTTATCCGCCACGCACAGTACGCGCTCGCGCGGCATCAGCGTCCAGGTATTGCGCTCGCCGGTCGGCCCAGGCAGCAGACGCTGCGTACCGGCCTGTGCCAGCTCGCCATACTGCTGCGCCACGGCACGCAGTTCAGGACGTTTTTCCGCCCAGGCGATCAGCGCTTCCAGCGGCTGGGTCAGCACGGTTTTCAGCTGCGCATCCACCGGGTACTCCGCATCCTGACGCGCCAGGGTGACGCCCAGCGCGTTCTCCGGACGGTTCGCCAGCAGACGGTACAGGTAGAGCGGACCGCCCGCTTTCGGGCCGGTGCCGGAGAGGCCTTCACCGCCGAACGGCTGCACGCCCACGACCGCGCCAACCATGTTGCGGTTAACGTACAGGTTGCCCACTTTGGCGCTGCCGGTTACCTGCGCGATGGTCTCGTCGATACGGGTATGTACGCCGAGCGTCAGGCCATAGCCGGAGGCGTTGATCTGCTCAACCAGCTCGTTGAGGTTGTTACGGTTGTAGCGCACCACGTGCAGCACCGGACCGAAGACCTCTTTTTTCAGCTCGTCGAAGCTTGCCAGCTCGATAAGCGTAGGCGGCACAAAGGTGCCGGAACGCCACTCGCGGGCGTCTTCGCTGTTGTCTCGCACCGCCTGGAACACCGGACGGCCTTTCGCGCGCATGGCCTGAATGTGGTTTTCAATATTGGCTTTGGCTTCCGCGTCGATCACCGGCCCGATGTCGGTGGTGAGACGGCCCGGGTTGCCCATGCGACATTCGGCCATCGCGCCGCGCAGCATCTTCAGCGTGTGGTCCGCCACGTCATCCTGCAGGCACAGCACGCGCAGGGCGGAGCAGCGCTGACCGGCGCTGTCGAAGGCGGAGGCCAGCACGTCAACCACCACCTGCTCGGTAAGGGCAGAGGAGTCAACGATCATGGCGTTCATGCCGCCGGTTTCCGCGATAAGCGGAGTAGGACGACCCTGCGCATCCAGACGGGTGGCAATATTGCGCTGCAGCAGCGAGGCCACTTCGGTCGAACCGGTAAACATCACGCCGCGCACGCGGTTATCGGAGGTCAGTTTGGCGCCCACGGTTTCACCGCGGCCCGGCAGCAGCTGGACCACGCCTGCCGGTACGCCTGCTTCCAGAAGAATGTTGATGCCCTGCGCGGCAATCAGCGGGGTCTGCTCTGCCGGTTTTGCCAGCACGCTGTTGCCAGCGGCCAGGGCGGCGGCAATCTGGCCGGTGAAGATCGCCAGCGGGAAGTTCCACGGGCTGATACAGACGACCGGGCCGAGCGGACGGTGGGTTTCGTTATCGAAATCATCGCGCACCTGACCGGCGTAGTAGTGCAGGAAGTCGACCGCCTCGCGCACTTCGGCGATGGCGTTGCTGAAGGTTTTACCCGCTTCGCGCACCAGAATGCCGATGAGCGACTGCATCTGGTCTTCCATCAGCACCGCCGCGCGCTCCAGGATGGCGGCACGTTCCTGCGGCGGGGTGGCGAACCAGATAGGGGCGTTATTCACCGCGCTGTCCAGCGCCTGATCCACTTCCGCATCGGTGGCTTCACGCACGTAGCCGACGATGTCTTTTGGCTCAGCCGGGTTGATGACCGGCTGCATGTCGCCGTCAGCAACGGGCTGCTCCAGCATCGGTTTCGCCTGCCACTTCTGCAGCGCGCTGTTGAGCAGGGCAGAGGAGAGGGACGCCAGACGGTGTTCGTTGGCGAGATCCAGCCCCGCCGAGTTGACGCGACCCTTGCCGTACAGCTCGCGCGGCAGGGCAATCTTCGGATGCGGCAGGCCAATCTGGCCTTCCTGGGCCGCCATCTTCTCAACGGCCTCCACCGGATCGGCGACCAGCTCGTCGAGCGGCAGCGTGGTGTCGGCGATGCGGTTAACGAAGGAGGTATTCGCGCCGTTTTCCAGCAGGCGACGCACCAGGTAGGCCAGCAGGGTTTCGTGGGTACCTACCGGGGCATAAATTCGGCACGGACGGTTCAGCTTGCCGTCGGCCACTTTACCGGTCACCTGCTCGTACAGCGGTTCGCCCATGCCGTGCAGGCACTGGAATTCGTACTGGCCCGGATAGTAGTTCTGCCCGGCCAGGCTGTAAATTGCCGCCAGGGTATGGGCGTTGTGGGTGGCGAACTGCGGATAAATCAGGTTCGGCACGCCAAGCAGCTTTTTCGCGCAGGCGAGGTAAGAGACGTCGGTATAGACCTTGCGGGTATAGACCGGATAGCCTTCCAGCCCTTCCATCTGGGCGCGTTTGATTTCGCTGTCCCAGTAGGCCCCTTTCACCAGGCGGATCATCAGACGACGGCGGCTACGGCTGGCCAGGTCAATCAGGTAATCAATGACGAACGGGCAGCGCTTCTGGTAGGCCTGGATAACGAAACCAATCCCGTTCCAGCCCGCCAGCTCCGGCTCGAAGCACAGTTTTTCCAGCAGATCGAGGGAGATCTCCAGACGGTCGGCCTCTTCGGCGTCGATGTTGATGCCGATGTCATACTGGCGCGCCAGCAGGGTCAGGGACTTCAGGCGCGGGTAGAGCTCTTCCATCACCCGGTCGTACTGCGCGCGGCTGTAACGCGGGTGCAGGGCGGAGAGCTTAATCGAGATGCCCGGGCCTTCATAAATACCGCGACCGTTGGACGCTTTACCGATGGCGTGGATCGCCTGCTGGTAAGAAACCATGTAGGCCTGCGCGTCGGCGGCGGTCAGCGCCGCTTCGCCGAGCATGTCGTACGAATAGCGGAAACCTTTATCTTCCAGCTTGCGGGCGTTCGCCAGCGCTTCGGCAATGGTTTCTCCGGTCACAAACTGTTCGCCCATCAGACGCATCGCCATATCCACACCTTTGCGGATCAGCGGCTCGCCGCTCTTACCGATAATGCGGTTCAGAGAGCGTGACAGGTTGGCTTCGTTATGGGTCGAGACCAGCTTGCCGGTAAACAGCAGACCCCAGGTCGCGGCGTTGACGAACAGCGACGGGCTGCGGCCAATGTGCGAATGCCAGTTACCGTTGCTGATCTTGTCGCGGATCAGCGCGTCGCGGGTGGCTTTATCCGGAATACGCAGCAGCGCTTCCGCCAGGCACATCAGCGCCACGCCCTCCTGTGAGGAGAGGGAAAACTCCTGCAACAGACCCTGAACCATCCCGGCGCGGCCGGTGGCGGTTTTCTGGTTACGCAGTTTGTCAGCCAGCTGGTACGCCAGGCTGTGCGCCTGTGCGGCAATAGCTTCCGGCAGACGGGCCTGCTCCAGCAGCATCGGTACGGCGTCGGTTTCGGCGCGACGGTACGCGCCGGTAATGGCGGCGCGGCTGACGGACTGCGGCAGGATCTGCTCGGCGAATTCCAGGAACGGCTGATGGCTCTCGTCGCCAGCGGTCGGCGCTTCTTCACTTTCATTGGCGGCACCGGCGAGCAGGGCAGGCAGCTCCGGCAGGCCCTCGTCGCTCTCGAGTCTTTCGAGATAGTTAAAAATCGCCTGCTTAATTAACCAGTGCGGCGTGCGGTCAATGCGGGTTGCTGCGGTCTTAATCCGTTCGCGGGTTGCGTCATCCAGCTTAACCCCCATGGTGGTCATACCCATGCCAAAGCTCCTGTTGTGCTTTCATCGTGTTTGGTCGTTAGCGTGAAATATCCACCATGTTGCAACTTTGTGCAACCGTGTTAAATGTGACCTGGTTTGCAACCCGGGAAATGAATGAATTGTTAACGGATGGTTAGCTGGAAAAACGTGCTGCCTTTGTCCCGGGAAGCCTGTTTTTATGCGGGAGTTAACACTTTTAAAAGGTGCAACCCGTAAAAGCGTGAGCGAGTGCAACCTATAGGAAACTCGTATCAAACCGGGGATGAAATTGATGTAAATGCAGTGTTAAATCGTTTGTCAGCGGAGGGCGCATACGGCAGGATAGCGCGCCTCACCGAAACACAAGATACCGTCACCTCGTTCCGGTGATCATATAACAAGGCAACCCGGACGGTTGTCGCTCGACACTTTTGGAGAATTTGAATGGCAATTAGCACACCGATGCTGGTGACATTTCTCGTTTATATTTTTGGCATGATCCTGATAGGGTTTTTGGCGTGGCGTTCAACGAAAAACTTTGACGACTACATCCTGGGCGGACGCAGTTTAGGCCCGATGGTGACCGCACTCTCTGCAGGCGCATCGGACATGAGCGGCTGGCTGCTGATGGGTCTGCCCGGTGCGATTTTCATCTCTGGTATTTCGGAAAGCTGGATTGCCATCGGTCTGACCGTGGGCGCATGGATCAACTGGAAGCTGGTGGCAGGCCGTCTGCGCGTGCACACTGAGGCCAACAATAACGCCCTGACGCTGCCGGACTACTTCACCGGACGCTTTGAGGATAACAGCCGCGTGCTGCGTATTATCTCGGCGGTGGTGATCCTGGTGTTCTTCACCATCTACTGTGCCTCCGGCATCGTGGCCGGTGCGCGTCTGTTCGAAAGCACCTTCGGCATGAGCTACGAAACCGCCCTGTGGGCCGGAGCGGCGGCAACCATCCTCTATACCTTCGTGGGCGGCTTCCTGGCCGTCAGCTGGACCGACACCGTGCAGGCGAGCCTGATGATCTTCGCGCTGATCCTGACCCCGGTGATTGTGATTTTCACCGTTGGCGGCTTTGGCGATTCGCTGGAAGTGATCAAGCAGAAGAGCATCGAAAACGTCGACATGCTGAAAGGGCTCAACTTTGTCGCCATCGTCTCCCTGATGGGCTGGGGTCTGGGCTACTTCGGTCAGCCGCACATTCTGGCGCGCTTTATGGCGGCGGATTCTCACCACACCATCGTCCATGCGCGCCGCATCAGTATGACGTGGATGATTCTGTGTCTGGCGGGCGCGTGTGCGGTCGGCTTCTTCGGGATCGCCTACTTCAGCAATAACCCGGCGCAGGCGGGCGCGGTGAACCAGAACGCCGAACGCGTGTTTATCGAGCTGGCGCAGATTCTGTTTAACCCGTGGATTGCCGGTATTCTGCTCTCCGCGATCCTGGCCGCGGTGATGTCCACCCTGAGCTGTCAGCTGCTGGTCTGCTCCAGTGCCATCACCGAAGACCTCTATAAGGCCTTCCTGCGCAAGGGCGCGAGCCAGAAAGAGCTGGTATGGGTAGGGCGCTTTATGGTGCTGCTGGTGGCGCTGATTGCGATTGCGCTGGCGGCCAACCCGGAAAACCGCGTGCTGGGTCTCGTGAGCTACGCGTGGGCGGGCTTTGGTGCGGCATTTGGTCCGGTAGTCCTGTTCTCCGTCATGTGGTCCCGTATGACCCGTAACGGCGCGCTGGCGGGGATGATTATCGGTGCGGTGACCGTTATCGTCTGGAAACAGTTCGCCTGGCTGGGCCTGTACGAAATCATTCCGGGCTTCATCTTCGGCAGCATCGGTATCGTGGTCTTCAGCCTGTTGGGTAAAGCGCCGTCTGCCTCCATGCAGAAACGCTTTGCGGAAGCCGACGCGCATTACCACTCTGCACCGCCGTCTAAGCTGCAGCCAGAATAATTTTCTCACGCAGTACCGTAGGCCGGGTAAGCGCAAGCGCACCCGGCTTTTTTCTTGCCAAAATCCGTCTTTTCCTGTGATATCCCTGTGCTTATAACAATGAGGATAGCGAAGCATGACAATCAAAACAGGGTTAATGGCGACGGCATTATTGATGCTGGCGGGCTGCAACGCGCCATCGCAACACGCGGCGGTAGAGACCTGCAAAGCGGATAACCAGATGCAGCAAACCACGCTCTATTTCGGCTTAAACCGTCCTGCCGGGGCGCAGATTACCCCCAACGAGTGGCAGCAGTTTGTTGACCAGGACGTGACGCCGCGCTTTCGCGATGGCTTAACGGTATTTGATGCCCGCGGGCAGTGGCTGGGGAACGACGGAAAAGTGGCGCGTGAACCGAGCAAGGCGCTGATGCTGATCCACGGTAAAGATGCGCAGAGTGAGAAGAACATCGAAGCGTTACGCGGGATTTATAAGTCACGCTTCGCGCAGGAGTCGGTGATGCGTGTCGATCAGCCGGTGTGCGTACAGTTTTAATGAAAACGGCGGGAATTCCCGCCGTTGTTGTTTTGCAGGCCGGGATCGCTGCGCGCCACCCGGCATTGCATCAGAGCACCAACCCCGCAAAGCTCGCCGACAGCAAACTCACCAGCGTCGCGCCGTAGACCAGACGCAGCCCGAAACGCGATACCACGTTACCCTGCTGCTCGTTCAGGCCCTTAATCGCCCCGGCCACGATGCCGATGGAAGCGAAGTTCGCGAACGAGACGAGGAAGACGGATAAAATCCCCAGCCCGCGCGGGGACATCTGGTGCGCTATTTTCTGCAGCTCAATCATCGCCACAAATTCATTCGCCACCAGCTTGGTCGCCATAATGCTGCCCGCGTTTAAGGCATCGCTCAGCGGAATACCTACCAGCCATGCCAGGGGATAAAATACATAGCCAAGGATCTGCTGGAAGCTCATGCCAAATACGCTGGAGAAGAGGGCGTTAACGGCACTAATAAGGGCGATAAAGCCAATCAGCATCGCCAGAATAATCATCGCCACCTTAAAACCGGCCAGAATATACTCGCCGAGCATCTCGAAGAAGCTCTGCGATTCATGCAGCTTTTCAAGCTTGATATCCGGCTCCGCTTCCGGGCGCGCCGGGTTGATGACGGAGAGAATAATAAAGGTGCTGAACATGTTCAGAATCAGCGCCGCGACGACAAATTTGGCATCGAGCATGGTCATATACGCCCCGACAATCGACAGGGAGACCGTCGACATGGCCGTGGCCGCCATGGTGAACAGACGACGCGAGGAGAGATCGCCCAGCACGCCTTTGTAGGCAATGAAGTTTTCCGACTGGCCGAGGATCAGCGAGCTCACCGCATTAAAGGATTCCAGCTTGCCCATGCCGTTCAGTTTGGACAGCAGCGTACCGATCACCCGAATAAAAATCGGCAGGATCCGCCAGTGCTGAAGAATACCAATCAGCGCGGAAATAAAAATAATCGGGCAAAGTACGCCGAGGAAAATGAACGCCAGCCCTTTTTCTCCCATACCGCCAAAGACGAAATTAGTCCCTTCGCCAGCAAATTTGAGCAGTGACTCAAAAAATCCCGAGACGTATTTAATCAGGAATAACCCGCTTTCGGCGTGCAGGAAAAAGAACGCCAGGGCAATTTCAATGACAATCAGCTGTAAAACAAAACGAACCCGAATTTTCCGGCGGTCAAAACTCGTAAGCCAGGCCAGCGCAAGAATAATCACCAGCGCCAGCAGGAAATGGACAATTTTAAACATGGTTTATTTTCAGTTAGGTTGTGAGGCGGATATTTAGCCACAGCCCTGAATCAGCGTAAATGGGCATTTTCGTTATAACTTATAAACTTAACGATAACACCTGAAACTATTATCAGGCTCTACGTTTACAACTCGTCATCAAAACAACGCACATTTCGCTTGTGTTTCTTTCTGCCGTAATGATAATCACTATCACAAGAATTTACCTTTCTTTGCATCAGTTGACCGCGATAAACATTTAAGGTGTCGGCATGTTTGTTCCATTTCTCATTATGTTACGTGAAGGGCTCGAAGCCGCCCTTATCGTGAGCCTCATCGCCAGTTATCTGAAGCGAACCCAGCGCGGGCGCTGGATTGGCGTCATGTGGATCGGGGTCTTCCTTGCCGCGGCGCTCTGCCTGGGCTTAGGTGTCCTCATCAACGAAACCACCGGCGAGTTTCCGCAGAAAGAGCAGGAGCTGTTTGAAGGTATCGTCGCCGTGATTGCGGTGGTGATCCTCACCTGGATGGTGTTCTGGATGCGTAAAGTCTCCCGTAACGTGAAGGTGCAGCTGGAGCAGGCGGTGGATAACGCCCTACAGAAGGGGAACAACCACGGCTGGGCGCTCATTATGATGGTCTTTTTCGCCGTGGCGCGCGAAGGGCTGGAGTCTGTTTTCTTCCTGCTGGCGGCGTTTCAGCAGGATGTGGGGATTTGGCCGCCGCTGGGGGCCATGCTGGGCCTCGCCACGGCCGTGGTGCTCGGTTTCCTGCTCTACTGGGGCGGTATTCGTCTGAACCTGGGCGCCTTCTTCAAGTGGACCAGCCTGTTTATTCTGCTGGTAGCCGCGGGTCTGGCGGCAGGGGCGATTCGCGCCTTCCATGAAGCGGGCCTGTGGAACCATTTCCAGGACGTGGCGTTCGACCTCAGCAACGTTCTCTCCACGCACTCTCTGACCGGCACCCTGCTCGAAGGTATCTTCGGCTATCAGGAAACGCCGAGCGTCAGCGAAGTGGCGATGTACTTTATCTATCTGGTTCCGGCGCTGGTGCTGTTCGCAATGCCGCCGCGTACCGGCACGCAGGCGTCGCGCGTTGCGCCGTAATCTTTGATTGAGTAACAACATACTTTTAAAGGGAAGAGTCATGGCAATTCAGTTCCGTCGTAGTGCGTTATGCGCAGGCATTGCCGCGCTGTTCGCTTCTGCATTTTCCGCCTGGGGCGCGGATGTTCCACAGGTTAAGGTCACCGTCAACGACAAGCAGTGTGAGCCGATGACCCTCACGGTGAACAGCGGAAAAACCCAGTTTATTATTCAGAACCACAGCCAGAAGGCGCTGGAGTGGGAGATCCTGAAAGGCGTTCTGGTGGTGGAAGAGCGTGAAAATATCGCCCCTGGCTTCAGCCAGAAGATGACCGCCAACCTGCAGCCGGGCGAGTATGAGATGACCTGCGGTCTGCTGACCAATCCGAAAGGGAAGCTCATCGTCAAAGGTGAAGCGACGGCCGATGCGGCGAAAGGCGCTGCGGTACTGAGCCTGGGCGATGCGATTACCGCGTATAAAGCGTACGTCACGAAAGAGACGGCGGATCTGGCAGCGGCAACCAAAGCCTTTACCGATGCGGTGAAGGCCGGTGATATCGAAAAAGCGAAATCCCTCTACGCGCCAACCCGTCAGCATTACGAGCGCATTGAGCCGATCGCCGAGCTGTTCTCTGACCTTGATGGCAGCATTGACGCCCGTGAAGATGATTTCGAGCAGAAAGCGGCCGATCCGAAATTCACCGGTTTCCACCGTCTGGAGAAAGCCCTGTTTGGCGATAATTCTGCCAAAGGGATGGAGAAGTATGCCGACCAGTTGAACAGCGACGTGCTGGAGCTGCAAAAGCGCATCAGCGAGCTGGCCTTCCCGCCATCAAAAGTGGTGGGCGGTGCGGCCGGGCTGATTGAAGAAGTGGCCGCGAGCAAAATCAGCGGCGAAGAAGATCGCTACAGCCATACCGACCTGTGGGACTTCCAGGCTAACGTCGACGGCGCGCAGAAAATTGTTAACCTGCTGCGTCCTCAGCTGCAGAAAGAGAACGGCGAGCTGCTGGCCAAAGTGGATGCCAACTTCAAAAAAGTCGACACCATCCTGGCGAAGTACCGCACCAAAGACGGGTTTGAGACCTACGACAAGCTGACCGATGCCGACCGTAATGCGCTGAAAGGCCCGATTACCGCCCTGGCGGAAGATCTCTCCCTGCTGCGTGGCGTACTGGGTCTGGACTAAGCACGATGAATAAGCATAACGAGAGCGACGTGGCTGAGCCTTCCCGTCGCCGGTTGTTAAAAGGGGTAGGGGCGCTGGGGGGCGCGCTTGCTCTGGCTGGCGGGTGTCCGGTGGCGCACGCGGCGAAACCGCAAAGCGCGCCCGGCACGCTGTCACCTAATGCCCGCATGGAGACGCAGCCGTTTTATGGCGAGCATCAGGCCGGTATCCTGACGCCGCAGCAGGCGTCGATGATGCTGGTGGCCTTTGATTCGCTGGCCAGTGATAAAGCCGATCTGGAACGTTTGTTCCGCCTGCTGACGACGCGCATCGCGTTTCTTACCGCCGGTGGACCGGCGCCCGATACGCCGAACCCGCGTCTGCCGCCAATGGACTCCGGCATTCTGGGGCCATTCATTGCCCCGGATAACCTGACCATAACCGTTTCGCTGGGAGAATCGCTGTTTGACGCGCGTTACGGGCTGGCAAAACAGAAGCCGAAAGCGCTGCAAAAAATGACGCGCTTCCCGAATGATTCCCTGGATGCCGCCCTTTGTCACGGCGACCTGCTCCTGCAGATCTGCGCCAATACCCAGGACACGGTGATCCACGCCCTGCGCGACATCATCAAGCATACGCCGGATCTGCTGAGCGTGCGCTGGAAGCGGGAAGGGTTTATCTCTGACCACGCCGCCCGCAGCAAGGGTAAAGAGACCCCGGTGAACCTGCTGGGCTTCAAGGACGGCACGGCCAACCCGGACAGCCACGATAGCGCGCTCATGAAGGAGGTGGTGTGGGTCACTGCCGACCAGAATGAACCGGCATGGGCGGTGGGCGGCAGCTATCAGGCGGTGCGGATTATTCAGTTCCACGTGGAGTTCTGGGACCGCACGCCGCTGAAAGAGCAGCAGACGATCTTCGGTCGCGATAAGCAAAGCGGGGCACCGCTCGGCATGAAGAACGAGCATGATGTGCCTGACTACGCCAGCGATCCGAATGGCGATGTAATTGCGCTGGACAGCCATATTCGTCTGGCCAATCCGCGCACCAAAGAGACGCAGTCGAGCCTGATGATGCGTCGGGGATACAGCTATTCGCTCGGCGTCACCAATTCCGGTCAGCTCGATATGGGGCTGCTGTTCGTCTGCTATCAGCACGATCTGGAAAAGGGCTTCCTGACCGTGCAGAAGCGGCTCAACGGCGAAGCGCTGGAAGAGTACATTAAACCCATCGGCGGCGGCTATTTCTTTGCCCTGCCAGGCGTGCGCGACAGCAACGCGTATCTCGCTCAAGGTCTTATTGAAGCCTGATAATTGTCCCTGCGACGATTCGCAGGGACATTATTTTTTCATATGACTATCCTGCTGTTATATTTCTGTAATATTTCTATATGAGACTGATTTCAACTGTAGGGACAGTCTTAAAAGTTGCATTCAGGTAAAATAAATGTTGCATTTATGATAACTCCTGATGTACTTAAGATAAGACAGCGGTAGTTCCCGGCAGTGATGCTGAATCACTATGGAGATCGCGAATGGTTGCGTCCTGTACTGGACAAGGTAAACATAACAACCGCAGCATCCGGCGCGGAGGCTCAGACTCCGGCAGCGATTTCCTCACCACTAAATTTTCCCCCCTCCCTCAAGAATCTGATTCGACCGACGTGCAGAACGGTGCGCGTAGCTGTTCCGTATCGTCATCCGATAGTGCAAGCAATGGCTTACAAGGAAGCCAACCCTCTGATGTTCGTGCGCATAATCGTGCCGACACTGGCGCGTGTGATGAATACCAACAACTCAAGGTGCTATCCATGGGAAGACAAAAAGCAGTGATCAAAGCTCGTCGCGAAGCAAAACGTGTGCTGAGACGGGATTCACGTAGCCATAAACAGCGTGAAGAAGAATCGGTCACCTCGCTTGTGCAGATGAGTGGCGTAGAAGCAATTGGCATGGCCCGTGACAGCCGTGATAATTCTCCAATTGTGGCGCGCAATGAGGCTCAGGCGCACTACCTGAATGCTATCGAGAGTAAACAGCTCATCTTTGCAACCGGTGAAGCCGGATGCGGGAAAACCTGGATCAGTGCAGCCAAAGCGGCGGAAGCGCTGATCCATAAGGACGTGGAGAGAATCATTGTTACCCGTCCGGTACTGCAGGCTGATGAAGATCTCGGCTTCTTGCCCGGTGATATTTCGGAGAAGTTTGCCCCGTACTTCAGGCCCGTCTATGACGTGCTGGTGAAGCGGCTGGGTGCATCCTTTATGCAGTACTGCCTGCGGCCAGAGATTGGCAAGGTGGAAATCGCGCCGTTCGCCTATATGCGCGGACGTACATTTGAAAATGCGGTCGTCATTCTTGACGAGGCTCAGAACGTGACCGCTGCGCAAATGAAGATGTTTTTAACACGCCTCGGGGAGAACGTGACGGTTATCGTTAACGGCGATATTACCCAGTGTGACCTGCCGTCCGGCGTGAAATCCGGACTGAGCGACGCCATGTCACGTTTTGAGGAAGATGAGATGATTGGGGTGGTACGCTTCACCAAAGAGGACTGCGTGCGCTCGGCGCTCTGCCAGCGCACGCTGCAAGCGTATTACTGAGTTTGCTGTTGCGTTCAAGGCCCGGGAAACCGGGCTTTGTTTTTTGTGCGGGCATGTCGTCGGGTGGCGCTGCGCTTACCCGACCTACAATACTGCGTGCTTGCAATATGCGAAAAAAAAAGCCCGCATTTTCATGCGAGCTCTTCTTTAAATATGGCGGTGAGGGGGGGATTCGAACCCCCGATACGTTGCCGTATACACACTTTCCAGGCGTGCTCCTTCAGCCACTCGGACACCTCACCATATTGTTTTGCTGCCTGACCGCTTGGGGGGCAACGGGGCGCTACTATAGGGAGTTGCGCTGACACGGTCAAGCAGATTTTCAGCTTTAGTGCCTGTTCGGTTAAGCAATAATCAGCTCCACGGTTTTTACGCCGTGGAGCAGGGGATTAACGCTGTGAATCGAGCACTTCGCTGTTTTTAATCACTTCCTGCGCTTTGCTGTAGCTTTCGATCAGTAGCTGATAAGCCGGGAAGATGTGGGTGTACACTTCCGCCCACTCCGCTGCATCTTCACGGTTCCATGTACGCTGGATCTCAGAGGCTACCGCCGCCGTATCCATCGGGACCACGCCCGCCTGTACAACGCGCGCCAGCGTGATCTCCTGCGCCATTTTGCTGTAGGTGCCGGAGGCATCAATCACCGCAAACACTTTATACCCGTCCGCCACCGCGCTGATTGACGGGAAGGCCATGCAGACGCTGGTGATGGTGCCCGCAATGATCAACGTCTTACGCCCGGTGGCTTTTACCGCCGCCACGAACTCCGGGTTATCCCAGGCGTTGATTTCGCCTTTACGGACAACATATTGCGCATGCGGCGCGTTGGCGTGGATCTCCGGGATAAGCGGTCCGTTTGGTCCTTGTGGGACGGACGCGGTGGTGATCACCGGGATCTTCGCCAGGGTTGCGATTTTTGCCAGCGCTGCCGCACGGGCACGCAGTTCCGGCATTGGCATATCCCCAACGGTCTGGAACAGACCGCTCTGGTGATCGATAAGCAACATCACCGCATCGTTTACATCGATGGCCGGACGGGTTCCGTTAAAATTCGCAGGTGTAGACATCTTCTTCTCCTTTATTACGTTCAGATCTGACCAAAGCGGCCGGAATTGAAATCACGAATGGCTTCGTTGATTTCGGTTTTACTGTTCATCACAAACGGGCCGTAGCCCACGATCGGTTCATTCAGCGGCTCACCGGCCATCAGCAGCACTTTTGCGTCGCTGTTCGCTTCCAGATGCAGTTTGTCGCCTTCCTGACTTAACACGACCAGCTGGGCTTCACCCGCCTGAGCGGTACCGTTTACCGTGATGCTGCCTTCAAGCACGACCAGCGCCGTGCTCCAGCCTTCCGGCTGAGCGAGCGTCAGATGGCTTCCCTGGTTCAGCGCGATGTCCCAGACGTTGAGCGGCGAGAAGGTGTGCGCCGGGCCGGTCACCGTGTCGTAGCGACCGGCAATAACCCGCAGCGTTCCACCATTGTCAGGCAGCGTCACCACCGGGATGTCGGCTTTCGTGATGCTCTGGTAGCCCGGTGCGGCCATCTTGTCTTTCGCCGGTAGGTTGACCCAAAGCTGCATCATTTTGAGTTCCCCGCCTTTCTGCGAGAACGCGCTGGAGTGGAACTCCTCGTGCAAAATGCCTGCGCCTGCGGTCATCCACTGCACGTCGCCGGGCCCAATCACACCGCCTTTCCCCGTGGAGTCGCGATGCTCCACTTCACCGGCATAGACGATAGTGACCGTCTCAAAACCCCGGTGAGGATGCTGGCCTACGCCGCGTTTCGCACCATCTGCCGGAAAGGTGTATGGACCCGCATAGTCCAGCAGCAGGAACGGGCTGAGCGGCTCGCCGTGGGTTTGATAAGAGAACATTGAACGGACCGGGAAACCATCGCCAACCCAGTGCTGACGAGGAGCGGTATAAACGCCAGTGATGTTTTTCATGATTAACTCCTGATGTTCTGTTGATGTAATTAGCTTATATTCAGGGTTAATATCCCGGTAGATAGTGAAAATGGCATTCACTGTTCTGAAAATAGAACGATGAGGATTTATGCAGGATCTCAATGACTTCGTCTGGTTTGTGAAGGTTGTGGAGTACGGGGGGTTTGCGGCGGCGGGAAGGGCGCTTGACCAACCCAAGTCCAAACTGAGCCGCAGGATTGCGCAGCTGGAGGAGCGGCTTGGCGTACGGTTGATACAGCGCACGACGCGGCAGTTTACGGTGACGGAAGTGGGGCACACTTTCTATCAGCACTGTAAGGCAATGCTGATAGAAGCAGAAGCGGCAGAGGAGGCCGTTGCTGCGCTGCAGGCTGAGCCGCGCGGCGTCGTCAGGATCACCTGTCCCGTCACGTTGCTGCACGTCCACGTGGGACCGATGCTGGCGCGGTTTATGGCGCGCTACCCCGGGATTAATCTCCAGCTTGAGGCCACCAATCGTCGGGTCGATCTTGTTGGCGAAGGTATTGATGTGGCTATCCGCGTGCGTCCGCGTCCGTTTGATGACAGCGACCTGGTGTTAAGGGTGCTGGCTGACAGGGGGCATTGCCTGGTGGCAAGCCCGCAGTTGATTGAACGTATGGGTAAACCGCGAATGCCTTCCGAGCTCAGTGAATGGCCTGGATTAAGTATGGGGGCCGGTAAACAGGTGCATAAATGGGAGCTCAGTGGTCCAGAAGGGGCGAAAGCGGAGATCCACTACGCACCGCGCTTTATTACCACCGACATGCTGGCACTGCGGGAAGCAGCGATGGCGGGCGTGGGCGTTGTACAGTTGCCGATTTTGATGGTGAAGGATCAGCTTGCGTCAGGGGAACTGGTACGGGTGCTGGACGCGTGGGAACCCCGACGGGAAGTGATTCACGCGGTTTATCCTTCGCGGCGCGGCATGCTGCCGTCGGTCAGGACGCTGGTGGATTTTCTGACTGAAGAGTATGCGAAGATGGTGGAGGAGTAGCTTTTTGTAGGTCGGGTAAGCGCAGCGCCACCCGACATAAAGAGCGCAGGGAGTTTGAAGGTTCGAATCCCCCTGCATGCGTGCAATATGCGAAAAAAAAAGCCCGCATTTTCATGCGAGCTCTTCTTTAAATATGGCGGTGAGGGGGGGATTCGAACCCCCGATACGTTGCCGTATACACACTTTCCAGGCGTGCTCCTTCAGCCACTCGGACACCTCACCATATTGTCATCCCGTTGTTGACGGGACGGGCGCTAATGTAAGGAAAAGCCGAACTGCCGTCAACTCACTTTTTCAGTAATTTAGCGCTTTTAGACAAACTTCAGACAACATGATTCTTAAATGTGCTGAAAGCGTCTTTTTTATCAACAACACAGCCGTGCAATAAATTTGTTATGCTGACAACCTCGTTAAAAAACAAAATAAATCAGCGCAATAAAAGGCAGGAATGACTATGGATATACTTTTCTATCACCCCACGTTTGATACGGCCTACTGGATCGAGGCGCTCACGGCGGCATTACCCGGCGCACGCGTTCGCGAGTGGAAGCGTGGAGATAACGAACATGCTGACTATGCGCTGGTCTGGCATCCGCCGGTAGAAATGCTCCAGGGCCGTAAACTGAAGGCCGTTTTTGCCCTTGGGGCGGGCGTGGATTCCATTCTGAGCAAGCTGAAGGCGCACCCTGACATGCTGCCGGAAGCGATTCCCCTGTTCCGCCTGGAAGATACCGGAATGGGGCAGCAGATGCAGGAATATGCCGTCAGCCAGGTGCTGCACTGGTTCCGCCGCTTCGATGACTATCAGGCATTTAAACAGCAGGCCCACTGGGAGCCGCTGCCGGATTACCGTCGTGAAGACTTTACCATCGGCATCCTCGGTGCGGGCGTGCTGGGCTCAAAGGTGGCTGAAGCCCTCGCACCGTGGGGCTTTCCGCTGCGCTGCTGGAGCCGCAGCCGCAAAGATTATCCGGGCGTCGAGAGCTTTGCCGGCACGGATGAACTCCCGGCCTTTCTGAACGGCACGCGCGTGCTGATCAACCTGCTGCCCAATACGGCGGAAACGGTCGGCATCATCAATGAAGACTTGCTCAACCAGTTAGCCGATGAGAGCTACCTGATGAACCTGGCGCGCGGGGTGCATCTGGTCGAGACCGATCTGCTGAAGGCGCTGGACAGCGGAAAGCTAAAAGGCGCCATGCTGGATGTCTATAGCCGTGAGCCGCTGCCGGTGGAAAGCCCGCTGTGGGCACATCCGCGCGTGGCGATGACCCCGCACGTGGCCGCCGTGACGCGTCCGGCAGAAGCGGTGGCGTACATATCCCATACCATCAGCGAAATGGAGAAGGGGAACGCGGTCACCGGCCAGGTCGACAGACAGCGTGGCTACTGAGAGAAACCCGGCGTTCGCCGGGTTTTTGCTAATATTCGCCGCTGATAACTGCTATCCTTTGGAAAAACCGCAGAGGAGAGAGAGATGTATCCCGTTGACCTGCATATGCACACCGTCGCCAGTACCCACGCGTATAGCAACCTCCATGATTATATCGCCCAGGCGAAGCTTAAGGGGATTAAGCTGTTCGCGATCACCGATCATGGCCCGGACATGGCGGATGCGCCGCACTACTGGCATTTTGTGAATATGCGGATCTGGCCACGTCTGGTGGACGGCATTGGGATACTGCGAGGCATCGAGGCGAATATCAAAAATACCGACGGTGAGATCGACTGCACCGGCCCGATGCTGACGTCTCTGGACCTTATCCTCGCCGGTTTCCACGAGCCGGTTTTTGCACCTCAGGATAAAGAGACCAACACCGCGGCGATGATTGCCACCATTGCCAGCGGCAATGTGCATATTATCAGCCACCCCGGCAACCCGAAGTACCCGATTGATATTCAGGCTGTCGCGCAGGCGGCAGCGAAGCACCGCGTGGCGCTGGAGATTAACAACTCCTCCTTTGTTCACTCGCGTAAGGGCAGTGAAGCCAACTGCCGCGAAGTGGCGGCCGCCGTCCGCGATGCGGGCGGCATGGTGGCGCTGGGTTCGGATTCCCATACCGCCTTCACGCTGGGCGATTTCAGCGAGTGCCTGAAGGTGCTGAATGACGTTAACTTCCCGGAAGCGCAAATCCTGAACGTCACCCCGCGCCGCATGCTCGATTTCCTCGAATCGCGCGGCATGGAGCCGATTGCCGAATTTGCCGATCTTTAATTGTGTAATGGAATAATAAAAATGAACGAGTTTTCCATCCTTTGTCGCGTGCTGGGTACGCTCTATTATCGCCAGCCGCAAGACCCGCTGTTGGTTCCGCTTTTTACGTTAATTCGTGAAGGTAAACTGGCGGAGAACTGGCCGCTGGAACAGGATGATTTACTGGCGCGTCTGCAAAAAAGCTGCGACATGCAGCAGATTGCGACCGATTACAATGCGCTGTTCGTCGGTGAAGAGTGCCGCGTTTCGCCATACCGTTCTGCCTGGCAGGAAGGGGCGACGGAAGCGGAAGTCCGAGCTTTCCTCTCCACCCGCGGTATGCCGCTAAGCGATACGCCAGCCGATCATATCGGTACGCTGCTGCTTGCTGCCTCCTGGATCGAAGACAACGCCGGGGATGATGAGAACGAAGCCATCGAAACCTTGTTCGAAACGTACCTGCTGCCGTGGGTCGGCACATTCCTGGGTAAAGTCGAAGCCCATGCCACCTCGCCATTCTGGAGAACGCTGGCACCGCTGACCCGCGACGCGATCGCGGCGATGTGGGATGAGCTGGAAGAAGAGAATGAAGAGTGATTTAGATCACATAAATCCTGCAACTCCGCATTTCAATTTGCACATAATGTGCTTCTGATCGCATTTCTATGGTGCGCTTCTGCTAAGATGCGCGCCATGAACATATTACTTTGTATCGCAATAACGACGGGCATTCTCTCCGGACTTTGGGGATGGGTGGCCGTGTCTCTCGGATTGCTCAGCTGGGCCGGATTCCTTGGCTGTACGGCCTATTTCGCCTGCCCGCAGGGGGGCGTCAAAGGGCTCTTTATCTCTGGCTGCACGCTGATGAGCGGTGTTATCTGGGCGCTGGTGATCATGAAAGGCAGCGCGCTGGCGCCGCATCTGGAGATACTGGGGTACGTCATGACGGGCGTGGTTGCCTTCCTGATGTGCGTTCAGGCTAAGCATCTGCTGCTTTCGTTTGTGCCGGGAACCTTCATGGGAGCGTGCGCGACCTTTGCAGGGCAGGGTGACTGGAAGCTGGTGGTGCCTTCCCTGGCGCTGGGGTTGCTGTTTGGCTATGCCATGAAAAACAGCGGTCTTTGGCTGGCGTCGCGGCGGGAAAAAGCGCACAACATCACGGCGGTGAGCGAATAAAAAAAGGCGAGATAATCATCTCGCCTTTTTTATGCGCTTCCTGTCAGGATTCCGGAGGGACTGACATATCGCGGTATTTCACCAGTATCGGGTTCTGCACGTCTGCTTTGTTTTGCAGATCCCACAGCCCGCGGTCAATACCGTCGTTGATTAAGAAGATCACGCCGGTTTCAATGGCTGACATCAGACACATCATGACCGGCTCGTTAGAGGTGTAACCAATTTCACCCTCAAGCAAACGCTGGTAATCGATGAAGCGGAATACCCCTGCCTGAACTTCATAGGACAGTATGGTTTTGCTGGTGGTCACCGAAGAGAGCACTTCGCCTGTACTGACGTTGACCACACGCAGGTTAACGGCGATTTGGTCGAGCTGGTATTGGGTATCCGCACCGATACCGAAGTACCGCGCGCCCGCACCACCCGATTTAACGTTACTTTCGTAACCAATAATCGATCCTTCAATCATCACGTTTGCTGCCGCCAGAGATTCCAGAGGCGTGCGGTTATTGGCCGCGACGGTACCATTCTCCTGTGCGGCACGAATGATTTTCCGTTCATTCAACAGGTTCTGAAGACCCTGACGTTCCAGCGGAATAAACCAGTGCGAATCCTTGAGTGCGGTAACCAGCATCGCGGTGGCGCTTTGCGGCACGGCCGTGGAGAAGTTACTTGCCGGGTAAGGTTTGAATTGCCCGGTTTCGTCCTGAATGTTGTATACGGAGACAAATATTTTCCCCGTTGGAGCAGGTAAATGCGTTAAATCACGATAACTCTGGGCCCGAGGCATTAATGTTGGTTTTGCAGCTTCTTTAGGTGGAGCAGTTAAACAACCGCTCAATAAGCACACTGCAACAAATATCAGGAAGCGCTGCATGATCGTTGTCCTTATTTAGCTATTGTTTAAAAGTCAGTTGAATTACTTTGAAGACCGGAAACCTGAATGGTGGATATTCTTCCGGTTTTACGATCGGTCACGTTCAGCTGAAGCTGTCCATCAGTGTTGGCGATATCAACGATAAAATCGTTGGTCACCATCCGGCCGGGTTTACCGGTATTAATGTTGGTCAATAATCCGCCTAAAATCTGCGACTGGATAGCCTGAGTGAAGTTGTCCAGGGCGGATGGGGTATCAATGCTAAAATCCTTTAAGCTTGGATCCTTATAGGAGTTTTGCGCCTGAGCCTCATTCAGCAGAAACGCACCGTTGTTAGGGTTACCGCCAAAGTTTGGGTTACGGAACTGAAACGTCATGTTTCCGGCCCAGCTTATGGGGGTGATCAGCATTATCGAAACAACTGCATATGCAATACGCATGACAGCCTCCGCATATCGGTTCGCTAGAACTCGTCTTTTGCTAAATCGCTGGTGCTTAATAGGGCTTTATCTATTTGCAGGCGATTAATAGCGTCTTCTGATTGTGCCAGTGCTAAGGCTACGTTTTTATCGAAGTCCATTTTTGTGGGGAATAAAAACGTTTGATAAATAACGTACTGATTGGCCGTTATTGTTATCCAACTTCCCCATCGTGCACTGGGCCGCTCGTTGATTGTTATATTTCCGGTATAGGTACTGTCCCATTTGTCACTGAAGGCCCGGTAAAAACTGTGCCCGACCGATGAGACAGTGTGGTCTGTTAACAATCCGGGAACTTCGACCTCGACGGCCTTCAGATTCCCTGCAGCGAGCAGGAAACTCGCTGCGGCGATCCAACTCAACGTGCGTTTCATGTGATTAACGCCTGAGGTTATCGTTAGCCCACGAAACCGCCTGAGTTCGGTTTTTCACAGCTATCTTCTTGAAAAGATTATAAAGGTGCGTCTTTACCGTATTTTCGCTGATAAATAACGAACGGGCGATTTCAATATTTGAAGCACCAATGCGTAACTTATTCAGGATCTCTTTCTCACGGTGCGTGAGCAGTGCTGACTCTGAGCTGTTATAGCGATAATTTCCGGAGTGCGTAATGAGATAGCTTGCAAGCTTTTGCGAAAAATAACACTCACCGCGCAATATACCTTGCAGGCCCTCAACCACCCGGTCTTCTTCTTCCGTGACGTAGAACACGCCATTGATATGCGGCCAGCTTTCAATATCTCTGAAGGGATATTCGTCAGGTGTATTCAACAATAGCACGCGGATATTATTGTTTTTCCTGCTTAAAATATCCTGCCAGTAATGGATAAGCTTTTTATCAGCTTCCATCATATCGAACAGAATGATGCTGCCAGGGGCAATATCATCAAAAGAACGTTGAATATTATGCAATTTCCCGTTCAGTGATAAAGATTGCTTTAAATGTTGTAATAACGCTGTCGCTTGCAAAGAAGGTTTTGTGATCAACAGTAATGTATGACCATGTAAACTATGGACTTCATTATACATGATGAAACCCCACTTTTTTTGGCACCTGGCAGCTGCCCTCCTGTTTATTAGAGGACACCAGAAGTACTGACAGATGTTGCACTGCTGTGTGTAGAATCAGACCATAACCTCCACAGGGAGGTAAATATAAAACCAATTTCGTACATCTAATTTCAATCTAGCTTTTACGAAGTTTAAAGCAAGTGTTAAACATGTAACTGAATGTAAAAATCAATATTAATTTGTGAAATTAGCTTGTAATGAATGGCGAGAAATGATGAGAAAGTTGTACATATTAATAGAGGTGCACAGATTTTAAAAATCATACAAATATTTATAATTATTTGATTTATAGATTTATTTGTTATTTTGATGAAACGATAATTAAGTATGAGTTACAGGTTGGTTCTAAGTCCAGGAATGAGCAGTGGTCTGGCTTAAGAAAACAGGGGTCGTGTCACGCACTGAGAAAAAATGTTCTTCAGCCGTTACGTTTAAACACCCCGGGAAGACCCGTGGACAGCCTTCGCCTCGCTGTACAACCCTTTCGCAAAACACCTGTAATAAAAAATATAAGCTGGCCTGAATAAAGTGTTTTTTGATGTAAATTACGACTTTGTGGTGATCTGAAAAATAAAAATAAGCCGCGCGGGTGAGATATTTAAAATGTTTCAGCGGACATACTCTTCACCGTAACGACGCGTTAACACAATACGAATCGTTTTTACAAGCAACACGGTTATACGGTTATGGTGTGATTCAATAACCAGGTCCAGGGTGACAACATGAAATACACATCGTTATTTATGGTGTTTACATTACTGGGTGCGCCTGGATTTGTAACCGCAGCGAATTCAGATTTAGCCAATCCTGAATATAACTTTGCGGTTAACGAATTAAGTCTTTCATCACTCAATCAGGCAGCCATTATTGGTCAACAGGGTGTTTTCAATGACGCTCAGGTTCGCCAGGAGGGTTCAAAACTCTTGTCCATTGTTTCCCAGGATGGGGCAGGTAACAGAGCGAGAGTTGATCAATCAGGGGGTTACAATATTGCCTGGATCGATCAGAGCGGTAACGCGAATGATGCAGGTATTACGCAAGATGGATACGGTAATAGCGCGAAAATTATCCAGAAAGGGTCGGGTAATAGAGCAAATATTACGCAGTACGGTACGCAGAAAACCGCAGTTGTAGTGCAGAAACAGTCGCAAATGGCGATTAACGTTATTCAACATTAGCGCCTTCGCGACGACTTTAATCAATCCGATGGGGGTTTACCATGAAATTTCTCAAAGTGGCAGCGCTTGCAGCAATCGTAGTTTCTGGTAGTGCTATGGCGGGTTCTATTAATCAGGGCGGCTGGGGTCATGGACATGGTCATGGCGGATACAGTGGCCCAAATTCAACCCTGAATATTTATCAGGACGGTGGCGGTAACTCCGCGGTTGCTCTGCAGACAGACGCCAGAAATTCCGTGCTGAATATTACCCAGAAAGGTGGCGGTAACGGCGCTGACGTTGGTCAGGGTTCTGATGACAGTAAAATCAACCTGACCCAGAAAGGATTTGGCAACAGTGCAACACTTGATCAGTGGAACAGTAAAAAATCTGTTATGAACGTTAGCCAGTCCGGCGGCTTTAACGGTGCCCTCGTAGACCAGACTGCTTCTAACTCTACTGTCAACGTTACCCAGATCGGCTTCGGTAACCACGCGACAGCTCATCAGTACTGATACTGAAATCTGTGCTACAAAAAACAGGGCTGATGCCCTGTTTTTTTTCGGGAGTTCATCATGAATACCTTAATTCTCCTTGCCGCGCTTTCCAGCCAGATAACCTTCAAAACGTCGCAGCAGGAAAATATGACCACCATTATTCCGCAGGTCACTCTGGCGCAGCCGTGTGATTGTCAGGTCCAGATTGTTTCCGTTCGGGAAGGGCAGGGGGGACAAAGTTCGTCCCGACAGCAAAATACCCTTTTTATACCCGCTAATCAGACGATTGATTTAATGCGCCTGAGTTTAAATATTAACGCAGGAGACACGGTAAAAATCGTTGTCACCGTCTCAGATGGAAAATCGCTTCATTTATCACAACAGTGGTCGCCAGCGGGAAGTGCGATCTAAACATTCATGGAATCAATGGCTTGTGAATGTGGCGGGTCTGTACCGTTGAGCTATGCTGATATCAGGGACCAGGTCATTATGTTCCTTAACGTGAGACTTCGTTTGTCATAATGAAGTGCGTTTACCCCTCAAGGACGATTTTCATTGAGGAGTACCTATAATGAACCACTCTTTCGCTCGACTCGTGACGGGTCTGGGCCTGATCGTTTCTGTTTTTAGCCTCCCGGTTTATTCCGCTACCATTGTGAACGGTGGCGTCATTCATTTTCGCGGTGCCATTGTTGCCGACCCCTGTGAAGTTTCGCCGCAGCAGAGACAGTTTGCCATGTCTTGCCCGGATAATAATCGTATGCAAACGCGCATGGTCAGCTATGAAGAGGCGCTTAATGGCCACGTGTCCGATTCGAACCTGGCATCGCTGCGCATGAAATACCTCAACCCTGAAAAAACGCTCGCGGTTGTCGAAATACAGTATCGATAACGCTCTCTCTTCCGCTTTGTGCGGAAGAGGATTTTTTCTGATAGTTTTTTCTCCCGGGCAGCCCTGCGATACACTTAAGAAAAAGGCGGGTTGCAGAGGGGCTTTATGAAACCGCAAATTGAAGTGATTCATGGCGATATTACGACCATGCACGTCGACGTCATCGTCAATGCGGCCAATCCCTCCCTGATGGGGGGAGGCGGTGTGGACGGTGCTATCCACCGGGCTGCCGGACCGCAGCTGCTGGAAGCCTGCAAAACCGTGCGGCAACAGCAGGGTGAATGTCCTCCCGGCCATGCGGTGATTACGCTTGCGGGGGATCTGCCCGCCAGAGCGGTCATTCACGCAGTAGGGCCTGTCTGGCACGGTGGCGATCGGCATGAGGCGAGTATTCTGGAAGAGGCGTACCGGAACTGTCTGCGGCTGGCTGCCGACAACGGCTATAAAACAATGGCGTTTCCGGCCATCAGTACCGGTGTGTATGGCTATCCTAAGGCGGCTGCCGCGACGATCGCCGTCGAAACCGTTTACCGCTACCTGTCGCTAAAACCGATGCCTGAGAAGGTTATCTTTGTCTGTTTCGACGAAGAAACTACCCACCTTTATCAACGGTTGCTGACCCAGCGCGGGCAGGAACTGGACACCTGAAGAAAGCGCGGCGCACTCAGTGCGCCGCGGTTGTTTATGAGGCTTTTACCTGTGGTTTTCCTGAAAAGAGGAAACGCAGGAGCGGGATCCGCAGATGGATTTCATAGAGCACGATCGCAATCCCCACGACAAACACCAGACCGGTAAAGAACCCCAGCGTGTTGGAGGCGATATGCGGGGTGATATAAGCCCCGAAGAAAAGCGTTAACGGGTGATGCACCAGATAAATAAACAGCGAAGCATTGACGAAGTAGGTCACGCGGCTGGACTTAAAGTTCAGCAGGCGGTGGCCGAGCGCGAATACCACGTTCACCATCCACAAACCCAGCAGCATGGTGATCACACTTTCCGTTTCGTACATCCAGGCGTCGCCGCTGCCGTAGCGCTGATTCAGCAGATAGGCTGCGAACGCGAAGGCCGCACCTATCGCGCACCACGGTGACGGAGTGGTAAACAGTGCTTTCAGCTTCGGATAAATAAACGCCAGCGCGCCGATTAAAAAGAACGGGATGTAGAACAGCGACTGCATCACCACGAAATTAAAGAGCCCGTCGCTTAAAATCGGCGAATAGACGATAAGCAGGGTCCGTCGCACGGCAGCATAAGCGATCCCCAACAGCAAGAAGAGCACTGACAGTTTGCCCATCGTAACGTTGGCGAAAAAGGCGTCGGCTGTCGAACTCAGGTGGTGGCGCAGGCGGCTAAAAATGAACAGACTCACCGTGGTGAGCACCACCAGGACCAGCAGGAACCACAGGTGAGACACCAGCTCCCAGACCAGCGTATTGTACTTTTCATACAGTGACAGATTCGGCCAGTTTTCCGCTTTGCCTTTAACGTACTGCAGCATAATGAACTGGGGCAGCGTCAGCAGCGGAATCGCGGTCAGCATGGGGATCCCCACGCGCTCGACGCGCACCTTCCACCAGCGTTTAAGCGGGTATCGCAGAAACAGCATGTAAGAGAAATAGCCGGAGATGACAAAAAACACCTGCATACGGAAGGCGTGAATAAAGTCATTAAACAGCGTCAGCCACCAGGACGGCATCTGGCTATTCACATGCCAGGTGTGGCTGGAGTAAATCAGTGATATGTGAAAAGGGATCCCCAATAGCATCAGCCATGCCCGGATCGAGTCGAGGAAATATTCACGTTCTGTTGGTGTTGTGCTCATATAACGTTGTGCATTCTCAGACTTTTCGTCTTATCCCTAAGACTCATAATGGTTACATTCGAAAGCAACCCTACACCAAGACCGACACCCTGTCTCCAGGATAAGCACGCAAAGTGAATAATGGGTTCTTTCATTTGCTTAATCCATGAGCCAGCAGCTGAACAAAGCAGTGATAATGTTGTCGGATTGCCTGAGTTTCCATTAAAATGGATCGGATCGATATAAGCACACAAAGGGGGAAGTGCTTACTTATTATGAAACATAAACCACAGATGATGAAAATGCGTTGGTTAGGTGCTGCAGTGGTGTTATCACTGTATACCTCATCGGCACTGGCCTTTAACATCGACGATGTCGCAAAACAGGCAAAATCGATGGCGGGCAAGAGCTACGAAGCGCCGAAAAGTAACTTGCCCTCCGTTTTCCGCGATATGAAATATGCGGACTATCAGCAGATCCAGTTCAATCACGACAAAGCCTACTGGAGCAACATCAAGACCCCGTTCAAGCTTGAGTTTTATCATCAGGGTATGTATTTCGACACGCCTGTTGCCATCAATGAAGTGACGGCCACAGCGGTACGTAAGATTAAATACAGCCCGGATTACTTCAATTTTGGCAATGTGCAACACGACAAAGATACGGTGAAAGACCTGGGCTTCGCTGGCTTTAAGGTGCTTTACCCGATCAACAGCAAAGATAAAAACGACGAAATCGTCAGCATGCTTGGTGCCAGCTATTTCCGCGTGATTGGCGCGGGGCAGGTATACGGGCTTTCTGCGCGCGGACTGGCTATTGATACCGCGCTGCCATCAGGTGAAGAATTCCCACGTTTCCGTGAGTTCTGGATTGAACGTCCAAAACCAACGGACAAACGTCTGACTATATATGCGCTGCTGGATTCTCCGCGTGCGACCGGTGCCTATCGCTTTGTGATCATGCCGGGTCGTGACACGGTGGTTGACGTGCAGTCTAAGGTTTACCTGCGTGATAAAGTGGGCAAGCTGGGCGTTGCGCCGCTGACCAGTATGTTCCTGTTTGGGCCGAACCAGCCGTCACCAGCAACCAACTTCCGCCCGGAACTGCATGACTCCAACGGTCTGTCTATTCACGCCGGTAACGGCGAGTGGATCTGGCGTCCGCTGAACAACCCGAAACATCTGGCGGTGAGCAGCTTCGCAATGGAAAACCCACAAGGTTTTGGCCTGCTGCAGCGTGGTCGTCAGTTCTCCCGCTTTGAAGATCTGGACGACCGCTATGACCAGCGCCCAAGCGCCTGGGTCACGCCAAACGGTGACTGGGGTAAAGGTAAGGTCGAGCTGGTAGAAATTCCGACCAATGACGAAACCAACGATAACATCGTCGCTTACTGGACGCCGGATCAGCTTCCGGAAGCCGGTAAAGAGATGAACTTCAAGTACACCATCACCTTCAGCCGCGACGAAGATAAGCTGCATGCGCCGGATAACGCCTATGTCATGCAGACTCGCCGCTCAACGGGTGATGTGAAGCAGTCTAATCTTATCCGTCAGCCTGACGGTACCGTGGCCTTTGTCGTGGACTTCACAGGCCAGGATATGAAGAAACTGTCACCGGACACTGCCGTTGCCGCTCAGGCCAGCATTGGTGATAACGGTGAAATCGTTGAGAATACCGTGCGTTACAACCCGGTAACCAAAGGCTGGCGTCTGACCCTGCGCGTGAAAGTGAAAGATCCGAAACAGACCACTGAAATGCGTGCTGCGCTGGTCAGTAACGATCAGCCGCTGAGTGAAACCTGGAGCTATCAGCTACCTGCCAATGAATAATACATCTGAATATATTGATGCCATGCCGCTGACGGATATCGAAAAAGCGGCACTGCCTAAGAGCGACATCCGCGCGGTTCACACCGCGCTGGATGGTGAACATCGTCAGTATTCCCGTGATGATGATACGCCGCTGGGGTCAGTAAAGGCACGTCTGGAGCAGGCCTGGCCGGACTCGCTGGCAGAAGGGCAGTTGATTAAAGACGACGAAGGACGCGATCAGCTTCAGGCGATGCCGAAGGCCACGCGTTCCTCTATGTTCCCCGACCCATGGCGCACCAACCCGGTGGGCCGCTTCTGGGATCGCCTGCGCGGGCGTGATGTGACGCCCCGCTATCTGTCACGCCTGACGAAAGAAGAGCAGGCTTCCGAACAGAAATGGCGTACCGTGGGGACCATCCGTCGCTATATCCTGCTGCTGCTGACGCTGGCGCAGACGGTCGTCGCGACCTGGTATATGAAAACCATCCTGCCTTATCAGGGCTGGGCGTTTATCAACCCGACGGACATGATGGGCCAGGATCTCTGGGTCTCCTTCATGCAGCTGCTGCCGTACATCCTGCAGAGCGGCATCCTTCTGCTGTTCGCGGTTCTCTTCTGCTGGGTCTCGGCTGGTTTCTGGACCGCGCTGATGGGCTTCCTGCAGCTGCTGATGGGGCGTGACAAATACAGCATTTCGGCGTCTACGGTCGGGGATGAACCCCTCAATCCTGAGCACCGTACCGCGCTGATTATGCCTATCTGTAACGAAGACGTTGATCGCGTGTTTGCGGGCCTGCGTGCCACCTGGGAATCCGTAAAGGCGACCGGCAACGCGGAGCATTTCGACGTCTACATCCTGAGCGACAGTTACAACCCGGATATCTGCGTGGCGGAACAAAAAGCGTGGATGGAGCTGATTGCGGAAGTGCAGGGCGAAGGGCAGATCTTCTACCGTCGCCGCCGCCGCCGTGTGAAGCGTAAAAGCGGTAACATCGATGACTTCTGCCGTCGCTGGGGTAATCAGTACAGCTATATGGTCGTGCTGGATGCGGACTCCGTCATGAGCGGTGACTGCCTGAGCGGTCTGGTGCGTCTGATGGAAGCCAACCCGAACGCGGGTATCATTCAGTCTTCGCCAAAAGCCTCCGGTATGGACACGCTCTATGCGCGCTGCCAGCAGTTCGCCACCCGTGTTTACGGGCCGCTGTTTACGGCGGGTCTGCACTTCTGGCAACTGGGTGAATCGCACTACTGGGGTCACAACGCGATTATCCGCGTGAAGCCGTTCATTGAACACTGTGCGCTGGCGCCGCTGCCGGGCGAGGGTTCGTTTGCCGGTTCTATTCTGTCGCATGACTTCGTGGAAGCGGCGCTGATGCGTCGTGCTGGCTGGGGCGTCTGGATTGCCTACGACCTGCCGGGATCGTACGAGGAGCTGCCGCCGAACCTGCTGGACGAGCTCAAACGTGACCGCCGCTGGTGTCACGGTAACCTGATGAACTTCCGCCTGTTCCTGGTGAAAGGGATGCACCCGGTTCACCGTGCAGTGTTCCTGACGGGCGTGATGTCTTATCTCTCCGCACCGCTGTGGTTTATGTTCCTTGCGCTCTCTACTGCGCTGCAGGTCGTGCATGCCCTGACGGAGCCGCAATACTTCCTGCAACCGCGGCAGCTGTTCCCGGTGTGGCCACAGTGGCGCCCGGAACTGGCGATTGCGCTGTTTGCCTCCACCATGGTGCTGCTGTTCCTGCCTAAGCTGCTCAGCATCATCCTGATCTGGTGCAAAGGCTCGAAAGAGTACGGCGGTTTCTTCCGCGTGACCCTTTCACTGCTGCTGGAAGTGCTGTTCTCCGTGCTGCTGGCACCGGTGCGTATGCTGTTCCACACCGTGTTCGTGGTCAGTGCGTTCCTGGGCTGGGAAGTGGTCTGGAACTCACCGCAGCGTGATGACGACTCCACGCCGTGGAGCGAAGC
Organism: Enterobacter sp. BNK-13; assembly: GCF_048685015.1. Classification (NCBI taxonomy): domain Bacteria; kingdom Pseudomonadati; phylum Pseudomonadota; class Gammaproteobacteria; order Enterobacterales; family Enterobacteriaceae; genus Enterobacter; species Enterobacter sp. BNK-13. Next base: position 1,328,296 of record NZ_JBLQTP010000001.1, read on the forward strand.
CTTTATGCGCCACGGTTCTCAGCTGCTGCTGGGTCTGGTGTGGGCGGCCGGGATGGCGTGGCTGGATCTGCGCTTCCTGTTCTGGCTGGCGCCGATTGTCTTCTCGCTGATCCTGTCGCCGTTTGTCTCCGTGATCTCCAGCCGTTCGACGGTGGGGCTGCGGACCAAACGCTGGAAGCTGTTCCTGATCCCGGAAGAGTATTCCCCGCCGCAGGTGCTGGTGGACACCGATCGTTATCTCGAGCAGAACCGCAATCGCACGCTGGATGACGGCTTTATGCACGCCGTGTTTAACCCGTCATTCAACGCCCTGGCAACGGCGATGGCCACCGCGCGCCACCGTGCCAGCCAGGTGCTGGAGATTGCCCGCGATCGTCACGTTGAGCAGGCGCTGAACGAGACCCCGGAAAAACTCAACCGTGACCGTCGTCTGGTCCTGTTGAGCGACCCGGTCACGATGGCGCGTCTTCACTACCGCGTGTGGTCCGCTCCGGAGAGATACTCTTCGTGGGTAAACTACTATAAAGAACTGAAGCTGAACCCGCTGGCGTTGAAGGCGAAGTAAGTGGTTAAGTAGAGCGGGTAAGCGAAGCGCCACCCGCCAGATAAAATACCGGCTTAATCGCCGGTATTTTTTTAGAGGTTACTCATGAGAATAATCATCGTCGTTCTGATGGCATGCCTGCTCAGCGGCTGCGGCAGCATCATCAGCCGCACCATTCCAGGGCAAGGCCACGGGAATCAGTATTACCCGGGCGTGAAATGGGATCTCCGTGACTCCGCATGGCGCTACCTCACCGTGCTGGATCTGCCATTCTCGCTAATTTTCGACACGCTGCTGCTGCCGATCGATGCCAGCCACGGCCCTTACGAGTAGCGTAAATTAACGCTCGTCCCACTCATCGGCTGCGGTTTGACCTTCTTCCGTATCGAGCGGTGGCTCGAGCTGAAATTCGCCCTCATCCCACTCGTGCAGGGTGTTCTCTTCCAGCCATTCCTGCCGCAGTTCGATTTCATCATAGTCACCGTCAAAGACGGCCTGCGCACCTTCACCGCTCAGGACCGGCAGGCATTCCCCTTCTTCACCCTCATCGGCAAAGAATTCGGCCTGCCACATAATATCCCCATCCTGCAGAACGTATTTTTGGATATTAAGTTGTTGCACGTCAGCATCTTCTTCTTCAACGCCGGGGTTGTCGGCGAGGAACTCTTCACGAGCGGCATCAATAGCTTCTTCCAGCGTGGCGTACATGGTCATTGGTGTCTCCCTGTTTTCCAGAAGGTTTCAGGGAAAGAATAGCTGAATATCTGATTCTGCAAGTATGAATACGAAAATAAGCTTCAGGCGTTCGTCTTATTCCGCCACCGGCCGTAACGCGCGGGATAAACTGAACCACGAATAGATCGCATTAAACAGCACTACGCCTGCCGTCACGATAAAGACGGCGCGAAAACCAAAGCTGGCGGAAATGCCAGCCCCGAGGAGCGGCCCGGTGACGTTACCGATGTCGCGAAACGACTGGTTATAGCTGAAAATACGCCCGGCAATCTGGTTTGTGGAGTTGTAGACCAGCAGGGTCTGAACGGCGGGCAGTAACGCGCCGTCGGCCGCGCCCAGTAAAAAGCGCAGAACACCAAGCTGCCAGGGCGAGTGCACCATCGACATGGGGATCAGCAGCAGGACGGAGATCACCAGCGCACAGATCAGAATTTTTTCCGGGCCGACGCGGTCTCCCAGTTTCCCCAGCCTCGGGGCGCTGAGCAATGCCGCCACGCCAGGCACGGAGGCGATCAGCCCGCTAATAAATGCAATATTGCTGACGTTGCCCGCAAGATCGCGAACGTACAGCGTGAGGATAGGAGCAATCGATCCGGTTGCAACCTGAATAATCAGGGTCGTCACGAACAGGCTGAGTACCAGTCTGGGATTTTTGAGCGAGGTCAGCACCTCCCTGGCGTGGAGCATCTCTTTCTTCGCAACGGGCGTGAAGTTTTCCCGAATACAGAGCAGGGTGACGATAAAGCACAGGAACAGCACGCTGGCGGTGATGAAGAACACCGGGCGCAGGCCATAGCTGTCGGCCAGGAGTCCGCCGGCCAGTGGCCCCAGCAGGGCACCGCTCACGCCGCCGGTTGAGAGCGTGCCCAGCGCCCAGCCGCTCTTATGGCGAGGAATTTGTGTGGCAATCAGGGCGTTGGCATTGGGAATAAAGCCTCCCAGCAAGCCCAGCAGCGCGCGCAAAATCAGGAACTGCCAGACGTTTTGCGCCACGCCCATCAGCGCCATGATGATGGCCATCCCCAGCGCCGAGCGGAGCAGCATGATTTTTCGCCCCTTGCGGTCGGCAAGGCCACCCCAGAAGGGCGAGGCCATCGCGGAAAACAGGAACGTAATGCTGAATACCAGGCCGGACCACATATTGAGCGCGCTGTGGCCCGTCACGCCCAGCTGTTCGACGTAAAGCGGCAGGAAAGGCATGACCAGGCTAAACGCTGCACCGGTGAGAAAACAGCCAAGCCACGCAACCGTGAGGTTACGCTTCCAGTTTATGGGGGCATCTGAGGGTGACATAACAATCCGCATAATGAGGTGCTTAGCACCTGAAGCATGAAGTAATAAGCCTGCTAATTATGCGCCTGGGTTATGATTGCCGCAATGAGGGGGAGCTTTTAAAGCTAAAACAGCATGCGGCCCTGAGGGCCGCACGTTGAAAATCAATAGCGGGACGGCGTGCCTTTTGGCCGGGTTTTAAAGCGACGGTGCAGCCACATATACTGTTCCGGGGCGAGCATGATGCACTTCTCCACCACGCTGTTCATCCAGCGTGCGGTGGTTTCTGCATCGTCAAGCGGCGGTGCGAGTTCCGGCTCCAGCATCATCAGCTCGTAGCCCGAACCGTCTGGCTTACGGCGGGGAACAAAAGGCACGATGGCGGCTTTGGACATCCGCGCCAGCATCCAGGTGCCGGTGGTTGTCGCGGCCTCTTCAACGGCGAAGAAGGGGACAAAAACGCTGGCCTGTGGGCCATAGTCGTGGTCGGGGGCATACCAGACCACTTCACCGGATTTCAGCGCGCGGATCATTCCCTTCAGATCTTTACGGTCGATCATGCTTTTGTTAGAGCGCATGCGGCCGTTGGTCTGGATTAAATCGATGACCGGGTTATCGTTAGGGCGATAAACGCCAATGCCGGGCGCCTGCATGCCGAACATACGCGCCCCGATTTCCAGTGTCAGAAAATGGACGCCGATCAGCAGAACGCCCGTCTGGTTGGCCTGAAGCGTATGCACCGGATCCATGCCGGTTCCCGTCACCTCACTCCAGCGAGCCATGCGTTTGTCCGGCCAGAACCACGCCATGCCGGTTTCCATAAGCCCCATCCCGACGGATTCGAAATTCTTCGCGACCATGTCGTGACGCTCTGATTCGCTCATCTGCGGAAAACACAGCTCAAGGTTGCGGTACGCGATTCTGGCGCGACGCTTCATAAACAGCTGTGCGAAACGGCCCAGAAATTTACCCAACCGAAAAATAACAGGGTAGGGAAGCTGTACCAGAAGCCATAAAAAGCCGATGCCAAGCCAGGTCAACCAATAGCGGGGATGCAAAAGGGCGGCAGTAAATGTTGGTAACTGGGTCATGTCTTTCCTGTGTTCAAACGTCCTGTTTCGCTAGTGTCTCATTTTTTGAGGCGTAGCCAAAATATCTGCTTTCGAAGCGTGCACGAATACAGCAATTGTTAAGCCTGATTAATCAGGGTGTGTGAAATGTAGCGTAAATTGTGTGGATGTAAATTGGTTTTGTTTGCTATATGATGCCGACCGAATTTTCATTCTCTCTAACGATTCCAGGACTGTACACCATGCCAGTGTTACACAACCGCGTGTCGAATGAGATGTTAAAAGCGCGTATGTTGGCTGAAACCGAACCGCGCACCACCATCTCATTCTATAAATACTTCACGATCGACGATCCGCAGGCGACACGCGATGCGCTTTATCAGGCGTTCACGGCGCTGAACGTCTTCGGCCGCGTCTACCTTGCCCGTGAAGGCATTAACGCGCAGATTAGCGTACCGGAAAGCAAAGTCAGCGCCTTCCGTGACGTACTTTATCAGTTTGACCCGGCCCTTAACGGCTTACGCCTGAACATTGCCCTGGATGATGACGGGAAATCCTTCTGGGTGCTGCGCATGAAGGTGCGTGAGCGCATCGTGGCGGACGGTATCGACGATCCTGAGTTTAACCCGGCGGACGTCGGTGAATACCTGAAGGCGGCGGAAGTGAATGCGATGCTGGACGATCCGGATGCCGTGTTTATTGATATGCGTAACCACTATGAGTATGAGGTGGGGCATTTCGAGAACGCGATGGAAATCCCGGCCGATACCTTCCGCGAGCAGCTGCCGAAAGCGGTTGAGATGATGCAGGAGCATAAAGATAAAAAGATCGTTATGTACTGCACCGGCGGTATCCGCTGTGAGAAAGCCAGCGCGTGGATGAAGCACAACGGCTTTAATAAGGTCTGGCACATTGAAGGCGGCATTATCGAGTACGCTCGTCGCGCCCGTGAGCAGGGGCTGCCGGTACGCTTTATCGGGAAAAACTTTGTCTTTGACGAGCGTATGGGTGAACGTATTTCGGACGACGTCATTGCCCAGTGCCACCAGTGCGGCGCGCCGTGCGATACCCACACCAACTGCAAAAATGACGGTTGCCATCTGCTGTTCATTCAGTGCCCGGCCTGTGCCGAGAAGTTTAACGGCTGTTGTAGCGAGCTGTGCAGCGAAGAGAGCATCCTGCCGGAAGAAGAGCAGCGTCGCCGTCGCGCAGGACGTGAAAACGGCAACAAGATTTTCAATAAATCACGCGGTCGTCTGAATACCAAACTGGGTATCCCTGACCCGGAATGATAATAACGCCCGGCACGGTGAAAGCCTGCCGGGCGACGTTATTACGATTTCTGCTGTACACCTTCAACGGAAATAATCAGCTCCACGTCCTGAGACGCCGGGCCTAAATCCGTTGTGATATTAAAATCTTTCAGGTGAATTTTCCCTGCCGCTTCAAAACCTGCGCGTTTACCTCCCCACGGGTCATCACCCTGACCCAGTAATTTCGCATCAAGCGTGACCGGTTTGGTTACGCCGTTAAGCGTCAGGTTGCCGGTAATATTCAGCTTATCGCCGTCTTTCTTCACCTCAGTAGAAGTGAAGGTCGCCTGCGGGAATTTCGCGACGTTGAGGAACTCCCCACTGCGCAGGTGTTTATCGCGCTCTGCGTGGTTTGTGTCGACGCTGTTCGTATTAATCGTCACATTGACTTTATCGGCCGCGGGATTTTTTTCGTCAAAGGTGAACGTGCCGTCAAAATCCTTAAAGGTGCCGTACAGCCAGCTATATCCCAGGTGCTGAATACGGAAATTGACGAAAGCGTGCTGGCCCTCTTTATCAATTTTATAATCCGCCGCCACGGCGGAACCGGCGGTGAATAACAGAGAACCCAGTGCGATACCCAGCAGGTGTTTTTTCATTTTATGCTCCAGAGTCAACTGACGAGCGGCCAAGCATGCGCTTTAGCGTGTCGTCTTTATCAATAAAATGGTGTTTGAGGGCGGCAAGCCCGTGAAGTACGGACAGGATCACCACGCTCCAGGCAAGCCAGAGGTGAATGACACCCGCCGTGTCGGCCTGCGCCCCGGCATCGCTCAGTGTTGCCGGAACGTCGAACAGGCCGAAGACGTTAATCGGCTTACCGTCAGCCGTCGAAATGAGATAGCCGCTAATCAGGATGCCAAACAGCAGTGCATAGAGGGCAATATGCGCGGCGACGGCACTGAGGCGGGTAAATTTACTGTGGGTCTTTGGCGCTGCGGGCGGCGGGGAAATATGTCGCCAGATCACGCGGAAAACCAGCCCCAGCATCAGCAGGACACCAATGCTTTTATGCAACTCCGGCGCCTGGTGATACCAGCCATCGTAATAGCTGAGCGTGACCATCCAGAGTCCAAGTCCAAACATACCGTAGACGGCAAGAGCAAATATCCAGTGCAAACCTATGGATATTATTCCGTAGCGCCGGGAGGAGTTACGCAATTGCATCAGAATGTCCATTTTCAAATTAACCGGAAAGTAAAAATGAACGGGAAGGCGGGATATTGCAACTGAAATAATTGTCTATTGATTTTTATTTTATTTATTTCAGCAATTTTGAAAAGGATCGCTGGCGCTAATTCAATCTCTTCGTGCAAGCGAAATGGTGAGTTTCAATAAAGATAAATTAACGTCAATTATTGTCAGTAAGGCTTTTCAGTAAAATACAATGTAAAAAAAATCAATAATGGCCAACAGCGCCCACAATAAGAGATAGAGCATAAAATGCTCGCGAATATTATTCATCAGAAAGCTAACGATCCTGCGCATAACGCCCCGTAATGCAGTGTGAATGAAACGGGCCCCGGGACGTCCGGCGCCCGCGGCGAATTATCCGTTAAAACGCGAGAGGGAGAAGGGCGTCAGATCAAACTGCGGTGCAATACCCTGGGCAAACTGCGCGGCGATTTCACCCAGCACGGAAGCAAACTTAAAGCCGTGGCCGCTCAGTCCGGTGATGAGCAGCGTGTTGTCATGCCCCGGCAGCGTATCAATGATAAAGTCTTCATCCGGCGTGTTGTCGTAGGTACAGGCCGCGCCATACAGCAAGCCGCCGACGCCCGGAAGAATAGTGCGCAGGAACGAGAAGGCTTCCGAACCATCCTGAGGAAAGGCGCCGAAAGGCTTACGCTCTTCAGGGGAGGTGATAGCCTGGCCCCCGTTGTGTTTACCGATTTTCAGCGCGTCTTTTTCTGACGGGAAGCCGTAGAACTGGTCGCCGTTGGGTAATTCGCCGGTGAAGGCCGGGAATTTATTCTGGACGCTGTAACGACCATCCGACTGGAACCAGGAGAAGACCTTGCGCACCGGCTGGATCGGCAGATCGGGCAGCAGGCGGGTAACCCAGGTTCCCGCGCTGACCAGCAGGCGATCCGCGGAATATTCACCGTCAAGGGTCGTTACCGTGACGCCATTATCGTCATGGGTGATGGCGTCCACCGGACAGTTGAACAGCTGCGCGCAGCCTGCCTTCTCTGCCAGCTCGATCCAGGTCTTGATCGCCGTTTCACAATGCAGCACACCAGAGTGGGCTTCAAAGAGGCCAATATAATCGTCCGGGACGCTAATTTCGGGCCAGCGCGTGCTAATGCCCGTCGCGTCCAGTTTCTCAACGTCCAGATTAAACGCTTTCGCGCTGCGTTCGACGCCGGCGAGAAATTCAGAATGGGCCGGGCCCAGGTTGATAACGCCGGTACGTTCGAAAATGCGGTCTTCAGTCTGTTTCGCCAGTTCGTCCCACAGCGTCTGGGCGCGAAGCACCAGCGGAACATAGCGCTCGCCTTCGCCATACGCATGGCGGATGAGGCGGGTATCGCCATGATGGCTGCCCTCCGCATGAGGCGGAAGATGGCTATCGATCATCAGGACCTTCAGGCCCGCCTGCGTCGCGTAATAACCGGCGGCAGAACCCACGGATCCGCTGCCAATAATGATTAAGTCGTATCTCATATGCATCTCGTAAACTGATGTTTTGTTAGCAGAGTAATTAACAACGCGGGGTTAGACAAGGGAGAAATAAATAAGGCACCGCGAGGGTGCCTGTTGAGTGAAAAGTGGGCATAAGCTTAGTGCCGTTTATACTCATTTTCCTGATAGTCGCCAGATTCTATTTTTGCAATACCTGCCTCTAAAATAGAAATAAACTGACGGGCGACGTCTGTTGTTAGCCACAGCGTCTGTCCAACTTCCGCTTCTTCACGGTTGAGTTGATTTGGGGTCTGGTAGTGCAAACGCAGCATCAGCGCATCGTAGCTATCTACGGTACTGATATCCCAGCCAACGAGTGGGTGGGTCTGGATGACTTCACTATTCTTTTCCATTATAACCCCCTTAATGCGTGTTAGAAGACAACGGCTTTGAGGTTCAATGCATGTTTTTCTGAAAGCAACTTCAGTATACCAAGTAATAAGGGTTCCGAAGGGAAAAATAAACAGGTGGCAACACATTTTTCTGCTTTTTAGGATTGTTCGAACAATAAAACACCATCTCGTTCACGATTTTTAAAGAAGATGCCGAATTAATTTGAACTTACGGGATTTTAGGCAAAAAAAAGCCGGGGCGACCCGGCAAAAAAACACAATGAGGGAGCAGTGTTAATCCGTGATGAACCAGTCGTCAGCGCTTTCCCACGTTTCCTGCAGGATTTCGCTGATGCGATCTTTATCTTCTTTTGCGGCACCAATAACGGAAAGGTTGTTTGCCGCGGCGTAACGCACCGTGACGGCACCTGCGTTGTCAGGAAAGGTATTGTTAATACGACGGGATAATTCGCCTGCCAGTGCATCAAGCGCGCCGGCAGGCAGAACGGTAGTTTTGGCTATGGTGACTTCAATACGCATAAATGCCCCCTGTGTAATATACTGTTTATTTATACAGGTATATTATCAGTTTGACAACAAGGGGCATTGATTTTTTAACGTTTTACCGTCCAGCTTACGGTTTCACCCGCCAGGAATGGGATCAGCGTGTCATCCGTCAGGGCAATGGACTCCTCAACGTGGCTCGCTTTACGCTCCAGTTCGATGAAGGTGTCATTGACCGGCAGGCCGTAGAAGCGTGGGCCGTTAAGGGAGCAGAACGCTTCGAAATGTTCCAGCGCGTTCATCTCTTCAAATACAGTTGCGTAGCTGGCAAGCGCCGTTGGGGCGTTGAAGCAGCCTGCACAGCCGCAGCTTGCCTCTTTACGATGGCGGGCGTGAGGCGCGGAATCGGTACCGAGGAACGCGCGGGAGAACCCGCTGGCGACCAGCTCACGCAGCGCCTGCTGGTGGATGTTGCGCTTGAGAATAGGCAGACAGTAGAGGTGAGGGCGCACCCCGCCCACCAGCATGTGGTTACGGTTAAACATCAGGTGCTGTGGCGTAATGGTGGCGGCGATGAGATCGTTGCCGTCACGCACGTACTCTGCCGCGTCTTTGGTGGTGATATGCTCAAAGACCACCTTCAGCGCGGGCAGGCGCTGGCGCAGAGGCTCCATCACGGTCTCGATAAAACGGGCTTCACGGTCGAAGATGTCAATGTCAGCATGCGTCACTTCACCGTGAACCAGCAGCGGCATACCCAGTTTCTGCATGCGTTCCAGAACCGGCATGATGGCATCAATGCTGGTGACGCCGTGGCTGGAGTTGGTGGTGGCATTCGCCGGGTAGAGTTTCGCTGCCGTAAACACGCCTTCGTTAAAGCCGCGCTCTACTTCGTTCGGATCCAGTGAATCGGTCAGGTAGCAGGTCATCAACGGGGTAAAATCGTGTCCCGCAGGAACGGCGTCGAGGATGCGCTGGCGATAGGCTATCGCGGCATCGACGGTGGTAACTGGTGGCACCAGGTTAGGCATGACAATCGCGCGGCCATAAATTTCGCTGGTATAAGGCACGACGGTTTTCAGCATATCACCATCACGCAGATGAATATGCCAGTCGTCAGGGCGGCGGATTTTAAGAACCTGGGGTTGTGCAGTCATGGAAGCTCCGGCTTGTCAGGAATCAGTCATTAGGATGGCTGTTTTTGCCGGACACAAATCATAAGCGGAAACGTTTTCGTTTGCACACTTTTCCGTAAAAAAAGGGCGCCGCAGCGCCCTTCGGGTTAATCGGTGAAAGGAATGATAATTTCACCCGGCTTAACCTCTATCCCTTTTGCGTATTTTTTCGCCAGGGCTTCACCCTTGCTTTTGTCTTCACTTAAGACGTACGCGGGCTGCTGGTTAAAGTAATTCCGCAGCGACTGATTCAGATAGGGCATCAGGGTTTGCAGAACCGGCGCCATTTTGTCCGGAGACACCTGCGCATCGACGACTTCCATCTCCTGGAGGAAAATTGCCCCTTTCTCTTTATTGAAAACAGGGAGTGCCTTCAGCTTGAGCTTGATGTTGGCTTTCTGGTTACCAAAGAGGGAGGACATATCGAGGTCCGCATCACCGGCCAGGGTGACTTTGTTTGGCTCTTCACGTCCGATCTGGCTGGTGAGATTTGTGAGCACGATATGCGCATCGGCAAGACCCGGTACGCCAATGTCTTTCGAGAAATTGTTATGTTTTTCCAGCGCCTGATTAATTTCCTGTTCACTGACGGTATATTGTGTGAGCTGGTTACAGCCAACCAGCAGACCGCTGACAACCAATGCCGCGGCTAAAACAATTTTCTTCATAGTGTTCCTCAACGAAAAATCGGCGCTTCTGTCCTGTTACGCCAGTATGTCAGCGTGAATGGGTAGAAACCAGCAGAAAAAACTGAGAAGTGGGGCGGGAGCCGCCCTGGCACGTTCACCGGTCATGTCGTTAAAGAGTAGCAAGAAATATAAAGTGAACGGAATGACCACCACAGCCGTATGTTCCCCTCACCCTAACCCTCTCCCCAAAGGGGCGAGGGGATTGTTCCCTGCCCACATTAATCCGTGGGGATACCTCAGGAAAGGCTACGCGCCCGGCTCGAGCATGCCGCTCGCGCTGCGTTTCTGGCTGAACTGCCACCACAGGGCGAGTAGCGTCATAAAGCCCACCGCGCCAAGCATCATCCACGGGAGTTCAGGTTGATTTAACGCTTTGCCGGCATCAAACAACCAGCCGCCCCCGGCGTAACCTAATGCCCCGCCGAGTGCCAGCCCCAGGCGGCTGAACCCCATATAGCTGCCGCGCGCACGCGCATCCGCAAGCGAGGCGCTCAGCGTTTCGCGGGCAGGCTCGGCGATGATCGAGCCAATATAGAATGTGCAAATCAGCGTAAACAGCTGCTGGAGCGTGTTCACCAGGCCGATCGGCATCATGCTCAGCGTCATCAGGAACAGTCCGGCCATCAGACGATGTTCCAGACGAAAACGTCGCTCGCTCCAGCGGGCAATCGGATAGAGCAGCGTTAACGACAGGCAGGCTTCGATGGCGTACATCCATTTCACCGCCGCAGGGGTACCTGCAATGTCGTTAACCATGATCGGCAGCATCAGCATGACCTGCACGGCCAGCATGTAATATCCCGTCAGGGTCAACACATAGGTGACAAAGCGCTTGTCATGCAGGACGCGACCAAGCCCTTCCCGGACCGGCGCTTTCACCGTCGACAGTTTCCACGCCGGCAGGAACAGGCCATTAAACAGCGCGCACAGAATAAAGAGTACCGCGCCAGCCGCACAGACCAGACGGAAGTCATACTGCAGCAGCCAGCTTCCCAGCAGGGCGCCGACAACCGCCCCGGCACTGTCCTGCATCATGAGAATCGAGAAGAAGCGGCCGCGGTGCTGCGGGCGAATCAGCTTTACCACCAGCGCGGTGCGGGGCGGATCGAACAGCGTGCCCCCGATACCGGAGAGGAAACAGGAGAACCAGAGCAGCCACGGCTCCTGAGCGACCGCCATCGTGGCAAACCCTGCCGCGCGCAGCAGCATACCGGTTACGATCATCGGTTTAGCACCAAAGCGGTCGGCGATGGCCCCGCCAAAGACGCCCAGGCCCTGCTGGACAAACTGGCGTAGCCCCAGGGCAATGCCGACCATGAGTGCCGCCCAGCCCATTTGATCGACAAAGCGGATCGAAATAAGCGGAAAAACGACAAAAAAGCCGAGCACGACCAGCATGTTATCGACGAGCAGGAAATATTTACCCAGGCTCCTGGCCTGTGATACGCGGGACATTTTCCCTCCAGGGAAAATAAGATGGTGAGCACGCTAACATTCTGCGGTGTCGCCGCGTTTTTTCCCACCCCTGAACGCGACAATATTTTTTTATCAAAAGGGTGCTTTGATAGAGAGTTCTCATCGAAAAGTGTGAAAAGAGGTGAAAATGGTATGTCACTGTTTTCACAGACGGCGCAGGCGCAGGTATAGTAAAGCTAATGGGTAAGCTGAAGTGACGGGAAGGAGTGGTATCGATGTTTGGCTATCGCAGTAATGTGCCAAAAGTGCGTCTGACAACGGACAGGCTGGTCGTTCGTCTGGTGCATGAGCGTGATGCCTGGCGTCTGGCGGATTATTACGCCGAGAATCGCCAGTTTTTAAAACCCTGGGAACCCGTTCGGGATGAGAGCCATTGTTACCCTTCCGGCTGGCAGGCGCGCCTCAGCATGATTACGGAATTTCACAAGCAGGGCAGCGCGTTTTATTTCGCGCTGCTGGATCCTGAAGAGAAAGAGATTATCGGGATCGCCAATTTTTCAAACGTGGTGCGGGGATCGTTTCACGCCTGCTACCTTGGCTACTCTATCGGCCAGAAGTGGCAGGGACAGGGGCTGATGTACGAGGCGCTGACGGTAGCGATCCGCTATATGCAACGCACGCAGCACATCCATCGCATTATGGCGAACTATATGCCGCATAACCAGCGCAGCGGAAATCTGCTGGCGCGTTTAGGGTTCGAGAAAGAGGGTTACGCCAAAGATTATCTGCTGATAGACGGAGAGTGGCGCGACCACGTTCTGACGGCATTAACCACCCGGGACTGGACTGCAGGTCGTTAAGGAGAAAAGATGAAGTATCAGCTAAACGGTACAGAAGCGCGCGTGATTGGGTGCTTACTCGAAAAACAGGTCACCACGCCGGAGCAGTATCCGCTCTCCGTCAACGCCGTGACCATGGCCTGCAACCAGAAAACCAACCGCGAGCCGGTGATGAACCTCAGCGAACATGACGTTCAGGAGGTGCTGGACGCCCTGGTAAAACGCCACTATCTGCGCACCGTCAGCGGATTCGGCAACCGTGTGACCAAATACGAACAGCGCTTTTGTAACTCCGAATTTGGCGACCTGAAGCTGAGCAGTGCGGAAGTGGCGGTCATCACCACGCTGTTGCTGCGCGGGGCGCAGACGCCGGGGGAACTGCGCACCCGCGCTTCCCGCATGCACGAGTTCAGCGACATGCAGGAGGTCGAGCAGACCCTGGAAGGGCTGGCTTCTCGCGAAGACGGCCCATACGTGGTGCGTCTGGCGCGCGAGCCGGGCAAGCGTGAAAGCCGCTATATGCATCTGTTCAGCGGTGACGTTGATATTTCAGTGAAATCCAGCGCAACCGATATGAATGCTGGAGATGACGATTTGGTTGCCCGCGTAGAGGCGCTGGAAGACGAGGTCGCCGGGTTGAAACAGCGTCTGGATGCCTTGCTGGCACATTTGGGAGACTGACGGTGAAAAAATTACGCGTAGGCGTGGTGGGGCTGGGCGGTATCGCACAAAAAGCCTGGCTGCCTGTTTTAGGTGCGGCGACGGACTGGACCCTGCAAGGGGCATGGTCACCCACCCGAGAAAAGGCAGAACGTATCTGCGAAACCTGGCGCATGCCGTATGCTGCCTCATTGCAGGATCTGGCCCGCGAGTGCGATGCGGTCTTTGTCCATACCTCAACGGCAACCCATTATCAGGTGGTGAGCGAACTGCTCAATTTGGGGGTTCACGTCTGCGTGGACAAACCGCTGGCTGAAAATGTTCAGGATGCCGAGCGGCTGATTGAACTGGCTGCGCGTAAAAAACTGACGCTGATGGTCGGTTTCAACCGCCGCTTCGCACCGCTTTACCAGAAGCTCAAGGCACAGTCGGGCACGCTTTCCTCGCTGCGGATGGATAAACACCGCACAGACAGCATCGGGCCTAACGATCTGCGCTTCACGCTGCTGGATGACTATCTGCACGTTGTGGATACGGCGCTGTGGCTCGCCAGCGGTAATGCGCAGCTGCAAAGTGGCACGCTACTGACGAACGAGCAGGGTGAAATGGTCTACGCCGAACATCATTTCTCGATTGACCATCTGCAGGTAACCACCAGCATGCATCGTCGTGCGGGCAGCCAGCGAGAATGCGTCCAGGCCGTCACCGACGGCGCGTTGTACGACATAACCGACATGCGTGAATGGCGGGAGGAGAAGGGCAGCGGCGTGGTGACGCTACCTGCCCCTGGCTGGCAGAGCACGCTTGAACAGCGCGGTTTTGCCGGCTGTGCCCGTCACTTCATCTCCTGCGTGCAAAATCAGACGGTTCCTGAAACGTCCGGCGAGCAGGCCATCATGGCGCAGCGCGTTGTGGAAAGGCTCTGGCGCGAGGCCATGAGTGAATAACTCGCTGTAACATCTGCGGATAGTAATTCGTTGAAATCCGGGTAGACTAAGCGCCGCTTGTAGGCTTTGCCGGGTGGCGCTTACGCTTGCCCGTCCTGGAAATCCGTATGGTTCTGGAAATTCACGTTAATGAACTTATTAAAATCGCTGGCGGCCGTCAGCTCGATGACCATGTTTTCCCGCGTGCTGGGTTTTGCGCGCGACGCCATTGTGGCAAGGGTATTTGGTGCAGGGATGGCCACGGACGCCTTTTTCGTCGCGTTCAAATTACCGAACCTGCTGCGTCGTATTTTTGCGGAAGGGGCGTTTTCTCAGGCATTCGTCCCCATCTTGGCGGAATATAAAAGCAAGCAGGGCGAGGACGCAACGCGCGTCTTTGTGTCTTATGTCTCCGGCCTGCTGACGCTGGCGCTGGCGGTGGTGACCGTCCTCGGGATGCTGGCCGCGCCCTGGGTGATTATGGTGACCGCGCCCGGCTTTGCCGATACGGCCGACAAGTTTGCCCTGACCTCGCAGCTTTTGCGCATCACCTTCCCTTATATTCTGCTGATCTCGCTGGCCTCGCTGGTGGGGGCGATCCTCAACACCTGGAACCGCTTTTCTGTTCCTGCGTTTGCGCCGACGTTCCTTAACGTTAGCATGATCGGCTTTGCCCTGTTCGCTGCGCCGCACTTCAACCCGCCGGTACTGGCGCTGGCCTGGGCGGTCACCGTGGGCGGCGTGCTGCAGCTGGCGTATCAGCTGCCGCATCTGAAAAAAATCGGCATGCTGGTGCTGCCGCGCATCAACCTCAAAGATGCCGGGGCGATGCGCGTCATCAAGCAGATGGGGCCCGCCATTCTCGGCGTCTCCGTCAGCCAGATCTCGCTGATTATCAACACCATCTTTGCCTCGTTCCTGGTGTCCGGCTCGGTTTCCTGGATGTACTATGCCGACCGCCTGATGGAGTTCCCGTCCGGGGTGCTGGGCGTGGCGCTGGGGACCATCCTGCTGCCGTCGCTGTCGAAAAGCTTTGCCAGCGGTAATCATGATGAGTATTGCCGCCTGATGGACTGGGGCCTGCGTCTCTGCTTCCTGCTGGCCCTGCCAAGCGCTGTGGCGCTGGGTATTCTGGCCAAACCGCTGACGGTGTCGCTCTTCCAGTACGGGAAGTTCACCGCCTTCGATGCCGCCATGACCCAGCGCGCGCTGATTGCCTACTCCGTGGGACTGATGGGGCTGATCGTGGTGAAAGTGCTGGCGCCGGGCTTTTATTCGCGTCAGGACATCAAAACGCCGGTAAAAATTGCCATCGTGACGCTGATTATGACGCAGCTGATGAACCTGGCGTTTATTGGTCCGCTGAAGCATGCAGGCCTGTCATTATCGATTGGTCTGGCGGCCTGTCTGAATGCCGGGCTGCTGTACTGGCAGCTGCGCAAGCAGGATATTTTCACGCCGCAGCCGGGCTGGGGGAGTTTCCTGGCGCGCCTGATCGTTGCGGTACTGGTGATGTCTGCCGCGCTGCTCGGCATGATGTACGTGATGCCGGAATGGTCCCTGGGTACCATGCCTTATCGTCTGATGCGGCTGATGGCCGTAGTAGGCGTCGGGGTGGTGGCGTACTTTGCCACGCTCGCGGTGCTGGGTTTCAAAGTCAAAGAGTTTGCCCGCCGGACGGCATAAACGCCAAAAGGGGAGTTCACCTTAGGGTGCTCCCCACTGCATAATTTGTCGCTTAAGCGTCAAATCGAAATCTTTTTCACACCCGCAATACGTGCAGTTGCTGTCTGACCATCCGCACCATACAGTCCGGTTTCTTTATGCGGTTTCAACACCTCAAGCGCCTGCTGATTACGCTCAATCTGACCTTCCAGTAGCCAGCCGTTATGCTGGTTAAGATCGCGCAGGTGCTGGGTTTTTTCGGTAATGGTCTGCCAGCGCTCAATAATATCGTCATTGGCGCTGCGCTTAGGATCCTGCTCAGCGCGTCGCTGCTGCTCCAGATAATCCAGCGTTGCCAGAAGCGAACTTTTGTCTTCAGTAATACGCTGCAGCGCGCTGCCGTTGATGTGACCGGAAGAGAGATGCTGCTGTTCAGCGTCCATTACCGTTTTCAGGTCGTTCAGGACAACCGTCATTTGATCCAGTATTTCTGACAGTCGACTCATACGGTTAGTTACTCTGTAAGAAACTCTGTGCTTCCTGAATCAGGGCGTCAGCGATTTTGCTGGTGTCCATTTTCAGCTCACCGTTACGAATAGCTGTTTTCAGCGCTTCAACACGTTCCATATTGATATCGTTGCTGCCCGGCTGCATCAGTTTTGCCTGCGCGTCGCTCAGGGTCACGCTGGTGCTGTTGGACGTTGACGGTTTTTCCAGACGCGTTTTCTGCGCCGTAGCGTCATTCGTTTCGCGAGGTTGTACAGCGCTTACCGGCTTCAGGGCTGATGTACGATCAATGCTCATAGTGTTGTCCTCATCGAGGGTTCGCGGCGTTTGCGCCTGACATCATCATTAGTGGAATATTTATCGGCACGCGCCGCGAAATCTTTAAAAAGATTATAGGTTAATCAGAATATTCCCATCAGCATCGACGGTTCCGCTCACCACCTGGCCTGAGGACATTCTGACGCGGGCGTTTTGCGCCACCGCGGCATTGTTCAACGCTTTCCCTTCACTGTTGATGCTAAAGCCATCTCCGTTGGCCACCACCATCACCTGTTGGCCTGCTTTTACCCGCCATGCTTGACGCAGCATGGAGATCTGTATCGGCTGGCCTGGCGCGACGTCGCGCAGGCTGACGGCGTCCTGTGCCTGGTTAATATCCAGCATGGTGCGTGGCGGCAGCTGATCCAGACGGCCGCGCTTCAGCGTCACGCTGTTTGTCTGCAGCACGCTGCCGCGCGCAATGGGTACGGCAGCGACAACATAATTGCCCGTCGCCTGAACGGCAACCTGTAAATAGCGTTTTTCGTTGGCGCAGCGTGCCAGCACGTTCACATTCCCCCAAAGCTTTGTGAACCCTACCACGCTGAAGGACGGCTGGTCACACGTCGGGTACAGATTCGGTGGCGTGCGCACGGTAACGGTCACGTCATCGCTAAAGCCTGCCAGTTTTTCAGCAAAAAAAGCCGTTAGCCGATCCTGTAACCCTTCAGCCTGCGCCAGAGGGCTTAACAGCAAGAGAGCCGCCACCAGACCACGTTTTAACGTTTGCATCGCAAGTTCCACCGTTTCCAGAGTTGAACGAATTCTACCTGCAGTGGTTTTGCATCAACGGAATAAATAGCGACGCATTTTGCGCTTATTCCGTCGATAGGGGAGACCGGGTGAGATTTAAGCTGTGAACTGAAATTTTGCCATCAGCGGAGGAGACATGCTCGATAAACTCGACGCCGCGTTACGTTTTCAGCAGGAAGCGCTCAACTTACGCGCCCAGCGGCAGGAGATTTTAGCCGCCAATATCGCTAACGCCGATACCCCGGGGTATCAGGCGCGCGATATTGATTTTTCCAGTGAACTCAAAAAGGTGATGGAGCGTGGACGTGCCGAAGGAACGGGTGTTGCACTTGCCATGACATCCTCTCGCCATATTCCTGCTCAGGCGATGACCGCGCCAGCGACTGATTTACTTTATCGCATTCCCGATCAGCCCTCACTCGACGGTAACACCGTGGATATGGACCGGGAGCGTACCCAGTTTGCCGACAACAGCCTGAAATACCAGACGGGCCTGACCGTACTCGGCGGACAAATCAAAGGCATGATGAACGTCCTGCAGGGGGGAACTGATAGATGGCCTTGCTGAATATTTTTGATATCGCCGGTTCGGCGTTAACCGCACAGTCCAAACGCCTGAACGTGGCCGCCAGTAACCTGGCGAACGCCGACAGCGTCACCGGACCCGACGGCCAGCCCTATCGTGCCAAACAGGTTGTCTTTCAGGTCGATGCTGCGCCAGGCGCGGCGACGGGCGGCGTGAAGGTCTCTGATGTGGTAGAGAGCCAGGCGCCGGACAGGCTGGTGTATGAGCCGGGTAACCCGCTTGCGGATGCCAGCGGATATGTGAAGATGCCAAACGTGGATGTGGTGGGTGAGATGGTGAACTCCATGTCGGCTTCCCGTAGCTACCAGGCCAACGTCGAAGTGCTTAATACCGTGAAGAGCATGATGCTCAAAACACTCACTCTCGGCCAATAAAGGAGACATGCATGTCCATCGCCGTAAATGTGAATGATCCTACGAACTCGGGTGTTAACAACACAAAGAGTACGACAGGTTCTAACTCCCTGACGGGGAGTAACGCCGCCGACCTTCAGGGCAGCTTTCTGACGCTGCTGGTGGCGCAGCTTAAGAACCAGGATCCCACCAACCCAATGCAGAACAACGAACTGACCACGCAGCTTGCGCAGATCAGTACCGTGAGCGGCATTGAGAAACTGAACACCACCCTCGGTTCCGTCTCTGGGCAGATTAACAGCGCCCAGTCTCTGCAGGCGGCAAGCCTGATTGGCCACGGGGTGATGATCCCGGGAACCACGATTCTGGCAGGCACCAGCACCACCGACGGCAATACCACCACGACGACCACGCCGTTTGGCGTTGAGCTCCAGCAGCCAGCTGAGAAGGTGACGGCAACGATCACGGATGCCAATAACGTGGTGGTTCGCACCATTGATATCGGCGAGCTGAAGGCGGGCGTTCACACCTTTACCTGGGATGGCAGCCTGACCGACGGCACCAAAGCACCAAACGGATCCTACAAAGTGGCAATCAGCGCCAGCAACGGGACGACCCAGCTGGTAGCGCAGCCGCTGCAGTTCGCGCTGGTCCAGGGCGTGATTAAAGGAAGCGACGGCAACAAACTGGATTTGGGAACCTCTGGTTCCACCACACTCGACGAAGTTCGGCAGATTATCTAAGCCTTAACACTTATCAGGAGTAAGTCATGGCCTTTTCTCAAGCGGTCAGCGGCCTGAATGCTGCGGCCACCAACCTGGACGTCATTGGCAACAACATCGCCAACTCCGCGACCTATGGTTTTAAATCCGGTTCTGCTTCCTTTGCAGACATGTTTGCCGGTTCCAAAGTCGGCCTGGGCGTGAAAGTTGCGGGCATCACTCAGGACTTTAGCGACGGCACCACCACCAACACCGGTCGTGGTCTGGACGTTGCCATCAGCCAGAACGGTTTCTTCCGTATGGTCGACTCCAACGGTTCCGTGTTCTATAGCCGTAACGGCCAGTTCAAGCTGGATGAAAACCGTACGCTGGTGAACATGCAGGGCATGCAGTTGACGGGCTACCCGGTAGCGGGAACGCCGCCTACCGTTCAGACCGGTGCGAACCCTCAGGCAATTACCATCCCGAATACCCTGATGGCGGCGAAATCGACCACCACCGCGACGCAGCAGATCAACCTGAACTCAACCGATCCTGTTCAAACCGCTCCTTTCGATGCGACTAACCCGGATACCTACAACAAAAAAGGGACCGTGACCGTATTCGACAGCCAGGGTAACGCCCATAACATGTACGTCTACTACGTTAAGACGGCTGACAATAAATGGGATCTTTACACTCAGGACGGCAGCGTAGCGGGTTCTGCTGCGACGAAAGCGGCGCAGATGAACTTTGATGCGAACGGTAACCTGGCGGGTGTGTATAACTACGACGCGGCGGGTGTGCTGAGCGCAGCGCCAAACGCCACGCCGGCCATTAACATCACCACGGGCTCCGTCAGCGGTGCAACGGCGGCGACTTTCTCCCTGAGCTTCCAGAACTCCATGCAGCAGAACACCGGCGCGAACAGCGTGGTGGCTACCAATCAGAACGGCTACAAGCCAGGCGATCTGGTGAGCTACCAGATCAACGACGATGGCACCGTGGTGGGAAGCTACTCTAACGAACAGTCTCAGGTTCTGGGTCAGATCGTGCTGGCAAACTTCGCCAACAACGAAGGTCTGAAATCGGAAGGCGACAACGTCTGGTCTGCCACCCAGTCCTCTGGCGTGGCGCTTCTGGGTACCGCAGGCACCGGTAACTTTGGCAAGCTGACCAACGGCGCGCTGGAAGCTTCCAACGTGGATATGAGTAAAGAACTGGTGAACATGATCGTCGCGCAGCGTAACTATCAGTCGAACGCGCAGACCATCAAAACCCAGGACCAGATCCTCAACACGCTGGTTAACCTGCGTTAAGCGGCTAACAGGAAAGCGCAATGGATCACGCAATATATACCGCGATGGGCGCGGCAAGTCAGACGCTCAATCAGCAGGCCGTTACCGCCAGCAACCTGGCAAACGCCTCAACGCCGGGTTTTCGCGCGCAGCTTAATGCGCTGCGCGCGGTGCCGGTAGAAGGGCTTTCCCTGCCGACCCGAACGCTGGTGACCGCATCGACCCCAGGCGCCGATATGACGCCAGGGCAGATGGATTACACCTCACGCCCGCTGGACGTGGCTCTGCAGCAGGACGGCTGGCTGGCGGTGCAAACGGCGGACGGCAGTGAAGGCTATACCCGTAACGGGAACATCCAGGTGAGCGCGACGGGCCAGCTGACGATTCAGGGGCATCCGGTGATGGGGGAAGCGGGTCCGCTGACCGTACCGGAAGGCTCTGAGCTGACTATCGCTGCGGACGGCACCATTTCGGCGCTCAACCCGGGCGACCCGGCCAATACCGTTGCGCCCGTCGGTCGTCTGAAGCTGGTCAAAGCGGAAGGCAAAGAGGTGCAGCGTGGCGACGACGGCATGTTCCGTCTGACCCAGGCGGCACAGGCGACGCGGGGTGCCACCTTACAGGCCGACCCGAGCATCCGCGTGATGTCCGGCGTCCTGGAAGGCAGTAACGTCAAGCCGGTCGAAGCCATGACCGACATGATCGCCAGCGCCCGCCGCTTTGAAATGCAGATGAAGATCATCAGCAGCGTGGATGAAAACGCGGGCAAGGCTAACCAACTTCTGGCTATGAGCTAACAGGATTCCTTATGATCAGTTCTTTATGGATCGCGAAAACTGGCCTGGACGCCCAGCAAACCAATATGGACGTGATTGCCAACAACCTGGCAAACGTCAGCACCAATGGTTTCAAGCGTCAGCGCGCCGTTTTCGAAGATTTGCTTTATCAAACCATCCGCCAGCCGGGGGCGCAGTCTTCTGAACAGACGACGCTGCCATCGGGTCTGCAGATCGGTACCGGTGTTCGTCCGGTGGCCACCGAGCGTCTGCACAGTCAGGGCAACCTGTCTCAGACCAATAACAGCAAAGATGTGGCGATCAAAGGCCAGGGCTTCTTCCAGGTGCAACTGCCTGACGGGACTTCTGCCTACACCCGCGACGGCTCGTTCCAGGTCGATCAGAACGGCCAGCTGGTGACGGCGGGCGGTTTCCAGGTACAGCCTGCGATTACCATCCCGGCGAACGCCCTGAGCATCACCATCGGTCGTGACGGTGTGGTCAGCGTAACCCAGCAGGGGCAGGCCGCGCCGGTTCAGGTTGGGCAGCTTAACCTGACCACCTTCATGAACGATACCGGTCTGGAAAGCATTGGTGAGAACCTCTACACCGAGACGCAATCCTCCGGTACGCCAAATGAAAGTACCCCGGGCCTGAACGGCGCGGGCCTGCTGTATCAGGGCTATGTTGAAACCTCCAACGTGAACGTGGCGGAAGAGCTGGTGAATATGATCCAGGTCCAGCGCGCGTATGAAATTAACAGTAAAGCAGTGTCGACGACCGACCAGATGCTGCAGAAACTGACGCAACTCTAAGGTGTAGCCCGGTGCGGTAAACGCCGCGCCGGCTCCCTGTTTTCGAAGATGAAGGCAATGCAAAAAAACGCGGCGTTTCGTTATCCGATACTGACTGTTCTGGCCGTCACCCTCAGCGGGTGTGCCTGGATCCCGTCTAAACCTTTGGTCCAGGGTGCGACGACTGCCCAACCCGTTCCTGGCCCTGCGCCAGTGGTAAACGGCTCCATTTTCCAGACCGCGCAGCCGATTAATTACGGCTATCAGCCGCTGTTTGAAGATCGCCGCCCGCGTAACGTCGGCGATACATTGACCATTGTGCTGCAGGAAAACGTCAGCGCGAGCAAGAGCTCGTCGGCGAACGCCAGCCGCGATGGCAAAACGAATTTTGGCTTCGACACCGTGCCACGCTACCTGCAGGGACTGTTCGGCAACGCGCGTGCTGATGTCGATGCCTCTGGCGGCAACACCTTTAACGGTAAAGGCGGCGCGAATGCCAGCAACACCTTCAGCGGTACGCTGACGGTGACGGTTGACCAGGTACTGGTTAACGGCAACCTACATGTTGTGGGTGAAAAACAGATCGCCATCAACCAGGGCACTGAATTCATTCGCTTCTCGGGCGTGGTTAACCCTCGCACCATCAGCGGCACCAACACCGTTCCGTCCACTCAGGTGGCGGATGCACGCATTGAGTACGTCGGGAACGGCTATATCAATGAAGCGCAAAATATGGGTTGGCTGCAGCGCTTCTTCCTTAATTTATCGCCGATGTAAGCGAGGTGACCCATGTTTAAATCGATCTTCGCCGTGGCGCTCGCGCTGGTGGCTACCTTTGCCCAGGCTGACCGTATTCGCGATCTCACCAGCGTCCAGGGCGTGCGTGAAAACTCGCTGATTGGCTATGGTCTGGTGGTGGGGCTGGACGGTACCGGTGACCAGACGACCCAGACTCCCTTTACCACCCAAAGCCTTAACAACATGCTTTCCCAGCTCGGCATTACCGTGCCAGCGGGAACTAATATGCAGCTGAAAAACGTGGCGGCAGTAATGGTCACCGCGTCCTACCCGGCGTTTGCGCGTCAGGGACAAACCATTGACGTGGTGGTCTCCTCAATGGGTAACGCCAAAAGCCTGCGTGGCGGTACGCTGCTGATGACCCCGCTGAAAGGCGTCGACAGCCAGGTTTATGCGCTGGCGCAGGGGAACATTCTGGTCGGCGGTGCGGGAGCATCCGCAGGCGGAAGCAGCGTGCAGGTGAACCAGCTTAACGGTGGACGGATAACCAACGGGGCGATCATTGAGCGTGAACTGCCGACCCAGTTTGGCGCGGGCAACACCATCAACCTGCAGCTCAATAATGAAGACTTCACGATGGCGCAGCAGATTGCCGATACCATCAACCGCAGCCGCGGCTACGGTAATGCAACGGCACTCGATGCGCGCACCGTGCAGATCCGCACCTCCACCGGCAGCAGCAACCAGGTGCGCATGCTGGCCGATATCCAGAATATGGAAGTGAACGTTCCGGTCCAGGATGCGAAGGTGATCATCAA
The DNA here is from genome assembly GCF_048685015.1 of Enterobacter sp. BNK-13. Taxonomy (NCBI): domain Bacteria; kingdom Pseudomonadati; phylum Pseudomonadota; class Gammaproteobacteria; order Enterobacterales; family Enterobacteriaceae; genus Enterobacter; species Enterobacter sp. BNK-13. Next base: position 1,351,763 of record NZ_JBLQTP010000001.1, read on the forward strand.
CTCCCGTACCGGCTCGGTGGTCATGAACCGGGAAGTGTCGCTCGACAGTTGCGCCGTGGCGCAGGGGAACCTCTCCGTGACGGTAAACCGCTCCGCGAACGTGAGCCAGCCGAATACGCCATTTGGTGGCGGTCAGACGGTGGTGACGCCGCAAACGCAGATTGATATGCGCCAGAGCGGCGGGTCACTGCAAAGCGTGCGCTCCAGCGCCAACCTGAACAGCGTGGTGCGTGCCCTGAATGCCCTGGGGGCAACGCCGATGGATCTGATGTCCATCCTGCAATCGATGCAAAGTGCGGGCTGCCTGCGCGCCAAACTGGAAATCATCTAATGCTGACCGATAGCAAACTGTTGACCAGTGCAGCCTGGGATGCCCAGTCGCTCAACGAACTGAAAACCAAAGCAGGAAAAGACCCGGCGGCGAATATCCGCCCGGTCGCCCGCCAGGTGGAAGGGATGTTTGTACAGATGATGCTGAAAAGCATGCGCGAAACCCTGCCGAAAGACGGGATGTTCAGCAGTGATTCAACGCGTCTCTACACCAGCATGTATGACCAGCAGATTGCGCAGCAGATGACCGCCGGGAAAGGCCTCGGTCTGGCTGACATGATTGTCAAGCAGACCGAAGCCGCGCAGGGCATTCAGCCTCAGGATCAGCCGCAGCAGGTACCGATGAAGTTCGACCTGGAAACGGTGACCAGCTATCAGAACCAGGCTCTGACGCAAATGGTGCGTAAAGCCATGCCGAAAGCCACGGGCAGCGGCGATGAGCCGCTCTCCGGTGACAGCAAAGACTTCCTGGCGCAGCTTTCTCTGCCTGCGCGCCTTGCCAGCGAACAGAGCGGCGTGCCGCATCACCTGATTCTGGCGCAGGCCGCGCTGGAGTCGGGCTGGGGTCAGCGCCAGATCCGCAAGGAAAACGGCGAGCCGAGCTTCAACATCTTCGGCGTGAAAGCTACCTCCAGCTGGAAGGGGCCAACCACGGAGATCACGACCACCGAATACGAGAACGGTGCGGCGGTGAAGGTGAAAGCCAAATTCCGCGTCTACAGCTCGTATCTGGAAGCCTTGTCCGATTATGTTGGCCTGCTGAGCCGAAATCCGCGCTATACCGCCGTGACGCAGGCGGCGACGGCGGAGCAGGGCGCTCAGGCGCTGCAAAACGCGGGCTACGCGACCGACCCGAACTATGCGCGTAAGCTCACCAGCATGATCCAGCAGCTGAAATCAATGGGCGAGAAGGTCAGCAAAGCCTATAGCACAGATATTGAAAATCTGTTCTGAAAGTTCTCAAGTCCCGGTGGAGGTTGCCGATAACCTTCATCAGGACTCGTGTCTGAACGTATAAAAGGAACCCCCATGTCCAGTTTGATTAACAGCGCCATGAGTGGCCTCAGTGCTGCGCAGTCGGCACTCAATACCGTCAGTAATAATATTTCAAGCTATAACGTGGCAGGCTATACCCGCCAGACCACGGTGCTGGGCGCATCTAACAGCACGCTGACCGGCGGTGGCTGGGTGGGTAACGGGGTGTATGTCTCCGGTGTCCAGCGTGAGTATGACGCCTTCATCACCAACCAGCTGCGCGCCGCGCAGACGCAGAGCAGCGGCCTGACGACGCGCTACCAGCAGATGTCAAAAATCGACGACGTGCTCTCCGATACCACCAACTCGCTCTCCACCACGCTGCAGGACTTCTTCAAGAGTCTGCAAACGCTGGTGAGCAACGCGGAAGACCCGGCGGCACGTCAGACGGTGCTGGGTAAAGCGGGCGGTCTGGTCAATCAGTTTAAAACCAACGATCAGTATCTTCGCGACCAGGATACGCAGGTGAATACCGCGATTAGCACCAGCGTTTCTCAGATCAACAACTATGCCAAACAGATTGCCAATCTGAACGATCAGATTTCCCGTCTGACCGGCGTCGGCGCGGGCGCATCGCCTAACGATCTGCTTGATCAGCGCGATCAGCTCGTCAATGAGCTGAACAAAATCGTCGGCGTGGAAGTCTCTGTCCAGGATAGCGGCACGTTTAACATCTCTTTCGGCAACGGTTACAGCCTGGTACAGGGCAGCAAAGCCAACCAGCTGGCTGCCGTGAAGTCGAGTGCCGATCCGGCCCGTACTACCGTGGCCTATGTCGATGATGTGGCCGGGAACGTCGAGATCCCGGAAAAAATGATCACCACCGGTTCATTAGGCGGTTTACTGACTTTCCGTACGGAAGATCTGGATAAAGCCCGTAATACCCTGAACCAGATGGCGCTGGCCTTTGCCGATTCGATGAACACGCAGCATGAAGCCGGTTTTGACGCTAACGGTGATGCGGGCGGTAAGCTGTTCAACTTTGGTTCTCCGGCGGTGCTGTCCAACAGCAAGAACGGCGGATCGGCGGTTGTTACGGCCTCTGTGACGGACAGCAAACAGGTCCAGGCGACAGACTATAAGCTGCAGTTCAACGGTACTGACTGGACGATCACCCGTACATCAGACAAAACCAGCTTTACGATGAGCCCGGATGCCAGCGGCAATCTGTCGTTTGATGGCCTTAACGTCAACGTGAGCGGCACGGCAAATACCAAAGACAGCTTTACCGTGAAGCCGGTTTCCGACGTCATCATGAACATGGATCTGGCGATCAGCGACGAGTCCAAACTGGCGATGGCGTCAGTGCAGAACGGCGGCGAAAGTGATAACCGTAACGGCCAGAAACTGCTCGATCTGCAAAACGCGAAAGTCGTGGGGGGCAACAAAACCTTCAACGATGCGTATGCCTCTCTCGTCAGTACCGTGGGTAGCTCAACGGCGTCACTGAAGGTGAGCAGCCAGACGAAAGCTAACGTAGAGACGCAGTTAATCAAGCAGCAGCAGACCATCTCTGGGGTAAACCTCGACGAAGAGTATGGCAATTTGCAGCGTTATCAGCAGTATTACCTGGCGAACGCCCAGGTTCTCCAGACTGCCAGTACGCTCTTCGATGCAATTATCAACATTCGTTAAGGTTGAGGTGAACAATGCGTATTAGCACCCAGATGATGTATGAGCAGAACATGCGTGGGATCACCGATTCCCAGAGCAGATGGCTGAGCTACGGTGAGCAGATGTCCACCGGCAAGCGCGTCAACCGTCCGTCGGACGATCCTATCGCCGCGTCGCAGGCCATCGTTCTGTCACAATCGCAGTCGCAAAACAGCCAGTTCGCGCTTGCGCGTACCTTCGCCACGCAAAAAGTCTCGCTGGAAGATAACGTGTTAACTCAGGTGAACACCGCGATCTCAAGCGTGCGCGAGAAGCTCGTTTACGCATCCAACGGCACATTAAGCGATGACGACCGTCTTTCTCTGGCGACCGATATTCAGGGGATCCGCGATCAGCTTATGAACCTGGCTAACACAACGGATGGTAATGGTCGCTTTATCTTTGCGGGATACAAAACCGAGAGCGCACCGTTTGATGCTGCGACCGGGGATTATAACGGCGGCGCTGAGGCTATCACGCAGCAGGTTGATACGGCGCGTAATATGGCCATTAGCCATACCGGACAGCAAATTTTCGAAAGCATTACCAGTAATGCGGAACAGCTGCCGGGCGGTGGATATGGCGAGACGAACATGTTCAAAATCCTGGATTCTGCGATTGCGTCGCTGAAGACGCCGATTGAGAACGATCCGGCTGCCGCAACGGCGCAAAGCCAGGTGATTGCCAATGCGCAAATCGGCATCAAAAACGCCCAGAACAATATTCTGACGGTCGTTGCGGATGTGGGCACCAAGATGAACGAGCTGGAAAAACTCGATACGCTGGGCGATGACCGCGCGCTGGGTCAGACCAAGCAGATGAGCGACCTGGTTGATGTCGACTGGAACGAAGCGATTTCCTCTTACACCATGCAGCAGGCGGCCTTGCAGGCGTCTTATAAAGCGTTTAGCGATATGCAGGGCATGTCTCTGTTCCAGCTGAACAAATAACATCTTGACCTCTTGGAACATGTCTTGAAACTGGGCATGTTTTACTGCCCAATCCGTCTGGATTGGGCATTTTTTTTATGCGGCTTCCGCCGGTACGGAGGCGACACGCGCGCTTTCTATCAGACGGATGACCAGCGCAATGACGCCACAGACGGTGGCCAGTGCGACCACACCCGTCCAGCCAGCCAGCGAGTAGATATTGCTGCCTAACGCGGACCCCAGCGCCATCCCGATAAAGACCACCGTAAAGAGCAGGGCGTTGAGACGACCACGCGCCTGCGGTTCAAGGCTGTACACCAGGTTCTGGTGGGCGACCAGGCTGGACTGCAGGCCCAGGTCGAACCCGACGGCAGAGATGGCGATCAGCATCAGCTGTCCATGAACGCCCAATGCGGGCATCAGGAACATCAGGGCGAAAGAGACGGTCACAAGGACGGCACCAAGCTGCGTGACTTTTCCGGCCCCCAGTTTGTCCGCCAGCCCCCCCGCCAGCGGGGCGGCTAACGCACCCGCGGCACCGGCAATACCAAAACCACCTGCGACGGCACTACCCAGGTGATAGCGTTCCAGCAGCATGACCGCAAGCGTTGACCAGAAGGCGCTAAAGGCAATCGACAGGAAGCCCTGAGCCAGCGCCGCGCGGCGCAGCGCCGGATAGCGACGCCACAGGTGCTCCATCGAACGCATCAGCGCGGGGTAGCTCAGCGTGGAGTGAATGGCAAAACGGGGAAGCACAAACCACATCATCACCCCGATGAACGCGATGCTCGCCGCCGCCAACTGGTACATGACGCGCCAGCCGAACGCTTCGCCCACCACGCCGCTTACGGTTCTGGATAATAAGATACCCATCAGCAGGCCGGTCATTACCGTGCCCACGGTTTTCCCCTGTTTACCTTCCGGTGCGAGAATGGCCGCGGCGGGGACGATATCCTGCGCCATGGTGGCGGCCATGCCGATGAGCAGGCTTGCCAGCAGAAGAGAATGGATCTGCCCGGTCAGGCTACAGCCGAGAAGAAACAGTGCCAGCGCCGCGCTTTTGATCAGAATTAACGTCCTGCGGTCGTGGCGATCGCCCAGAGGAAGCAGGAACAGGATGCCGAGCGCGTAGCCTGCCTGCGTTAATGTTGGCACCAGGCCCATACCTTCAATGCTCAGATGCAGGTCAGCACCCATCAGCGGCAGCAGGGGCTGCGCGTAATAGATTGATGCCACGCTGAAGCCAGCCCCCAGAGCCAGCATAAAAATCACCCAGCGGCTTACAGCATGGGGAGTTGTTGTTGTGTTCATAAGTTGTTCCTCATTCGTCGTGTGCGGCTATTTTTTATCAGTACGCCTTGCGACGGTAGCGGGCCCGGTGGTAAAACGCTTATACGTTAAACGTATAACTGAAAATGCGATGAAAAGAGCTGAGCGTATAGACAGGGTAGAGCTAATGCGGACGTTTGTGCGCATTGTCGAGGCGGGTTCGCTTTCTGCGGCGGCACGGCAGCTGGCGACAACCCAGGCCACGGTAAGCCGACGGTTGCAGTCGCTTGAAACCATGCTGGGTGTGCGCCTGATGTTGCGCACCACCCACACGACGCGGCTAACGGATGACGGCGAGCGCTGCTATCAGCACGCCCGTCGGGTGATCGACAGCTGGCTGGCGCTGGAAGATGAGGTGGGGCAGACGGAAGATGAGCCGGTAGGCGTGCTGCGGGTGCGCGCTCCCCACGCGTTTGGTCAGGACCAGCTTCTGAAACCTGTAACCGAATTTTTGCAACGCTATCCCCAGCTTTCGATTGAGTGGATGCTCAACGATCGGTCGGCAGATTTTCTCGGTGACAATCTTGACTGCGCTATTCGGGTGGGTGTGGAGGTCGATCCGGCGACCGTATCCGTGCTGCTGGCGGAAGTGCCTCGCTCGGTGGTGGCCGCACCAGCGCTGCTGGCCCGCTTCCCGGCGGTGAATACGCCGGAGGATTTGCAGCAGTTTCCCTGGATAGCCATCAGCTCTTTCTACCAGCGCCACGTGGAGCTATTTCACGATGCTTCGCCCGCCACCGCGCGGATTGCTATTACGCCACGCCTCAGCACCGACAGCCTGTACGTTGCACGCAATACGGCACTGACCGGGCTCGGTGTGGCGGTCGTATCAAGCTGGACGGTACAGGATGATATTCGGGAAGGGCGGCTGGTGCATTTGTTGCCGGAGTGGCAGCCAGCGGCGCTACCGGTGCATCTGGTCTATCCCTGGTCCCGTTATTATCCGGCACGCTTGCGGCGTTTTCTTGAGCTGATGCGGCAGGTCATGCCGGAGGTGACCGGAATGAGGAAGCCCGTTCAGCACCCATAAAAAAAGCCGACCCTAAGGTCGGCTTTTTACTTTCAGCGTTGTTTGTCGTTATTCGACAGACTGTGGACGCGTCGCGGGTGCAGTCGCCTGATGCGTTGCACTGTGGCCGCCTGCAGCGCCTTTACCGTCGAAGCTGAATGCCGGGCGAACCCAGTCGCTGTGACGCGGTGCTTCTGGCACGTAATCCGGCGCCGGAGCGCGGGTCATCGGTGCTGTCGCCACGTGGGCAGCGGCTGGCGCAGAGACAACCGGCTCAGGTTTCACTTCAGGCGCTTTCGGTTCTTCAACAACCGGTTCAACCTCAATCTCAACATCCTGAACGATTTCTTCAGTGGTCGTTTCGACGATGGCTTCAGCGGTGTCTTCCACGGCGGCTACAGGTTCAGCTTCTTCAGCGATTTCCTCAGCCACCACGACATCTTCTTCAGCAATAAGCTGCGGTGCGGCATCAACCGGCGCGGCAATCACTTCTGGATGCGTGGTTTCGACCTCAGCTGCCTGAGGTGCTTCCGCTTCAACAACCTGAGGTTCAACCACGGTTGCCGCTTCAGTCACAACGTCTTCTACCGCTGCCGCAGGTGCAATGATCTCTTCCGCAACTGGCTGTTCTTCAACAACCTGCTCCTGACGTGCTACCGGGTAGCGGATCCAGACTTTGCCGGAAGCCATTTCTGGCGAAGCACAGGCAATGGTCAGCGGCATTGGCGACTGAGTCGGGTAACGCTCGTCACGATAGCGGCGACGGCGCTGACCGCTGACGCGCAGATGACGTGGGGAACGACGTGAACGGCGCGGCATGCCGGCGTTATCACGGTTTTCACCGTTTTCATCCTGCTCAACGTTGTTATCAACGACCGCTGGCAGGTCAACTTTTGCCAGCTGCGTGCCGGTTGCGCTCTCGCGGGTTTCAACCGCGACGATTGCTGACTCTTCGGTTGCTTCGGAGGCGAAGCGGACTTTCTGAGCAAGCTGGCGCTGCTTACGACGCGGCATGACCTGAGTACGTTCTTCCTGCTCGCCGTCCTGCTGTTCAACAGGCTCTTCGCGGTTCAGGTTTTTGACTTCCTGCTGTGCCTGACGCTTCTCGTCGTTACGGCGACGGTTGCGTTCACGGCGCGGCTGCTGGTCGTCACGCTGTTTGCTCTTCTCAGACTCATCGCCCGCCTGCTGGCGAATTTCACGATCTTCAACATTCTGCTGCTGTTTCTCGCGACGGTTGCGGCGGTTGTCTTCGCGTTGCTCACGGCCTTCATTGTTTTCAGAGCGGTTTTCACGGTTGTCACGACGCTCGCTGCGGTCATTACGATCGCTACGGTCATTACGGTCGCGGCGGTTGTTCTGACGCTTACGGCGGTCCTGCTGACGTTCTGGCTTGGCCGCTTTTGGCTCTTCTTTCGGCTGCTCTGGCTGAACTTCCTCACCGGCAAACATCTTCTTCAGCGCGCCGAAGAAGCGGCTCAGCAGACCCGGCTGCACCGGCTGGGCTTTCGCTGCCGTTGCTTCTGGTTTCTGCGCCGCAGGTTTGGCCGCTGGTTTTTCCAGGGCTGCTTCCGGTGGGGCTTCTGGCATGATGAAGGTGGCTAACGCAGGCTGCTCTGGCAGTTTACGCTCTGCTGGCTCTTCATCTGAAGGCAGGGCCATCTCTTCTTCGTGCAGCTTCGGCAGCAGGTAGCTGAGCGTTGACGTCTCTTCACCTTTACGGACACGCAGCACGTGATAGTGCGGGGTTTCCATCTGATCGTTTGGCACGATGATGCAGCGAACGCCACCCTGACGCGCTTCAATCGCACTGACCGCTGCACGTTTTTCGTTCAGCAGGTAAGAGGCAATTGGCACAGGAACAATTGCGTGAACCTCTTTGGTATTCTCTTTCAGCGCTTCTTCTTCAATCAGACGCAGAATCGAGAGGGACAGCGATTCGTTATCACGCACGGTACCGGTGCCGGAGCAGCGTGGGCAGACGTGATGGCTGGACTCACCCAGCGACGGGCTCAGACGCTGGCGGGACATTTCCAGCAGGCCAAAGCGTGAGATATGGCTAATCTGGATACGCGCACGATCCTGACGCACCGCTTCGCGCAGACGGTTTTCTACCGCACGCTGGTGGCGAACAGGGGTCATGTCGATGAAGTCGATAACAATCAGACCACCCAGGTCGCGCAGGCGGAGCTGGCGGGCGATTTCATCAGCGGCTTCAAGGTTGGTGTTGAAGGCGGTCTCTTCGATATCGCCACCGCGCGTTGCGCGAGCGGAGTTGATGTCGATAGCGGTCAGCGCTTCAGTGGTATCGATAACGATAGAACCGCCGGATGGCAGGCGCACTTCACGCTGGAAGGCGGATTCAATCTGGGATTCGATCTGATAGTGGCTGAACAGCGGGATTTCACCGGTGTACAGTTTAATTTTGCTGGTGAAATCCGGACGACCCAGCGCGGCGATGTGCTGGCGCGCCAGCTCAAGCACTTTCGGGTTATCGATCAGAATCTCACCGATGTCCTGACGCAGGTAGTCACGGAAGGCACGCACGATCACGTTGCTTTCCTGGTGGATCAGGAACGGAGCAGGGCGGCTTTCCGCTGCTTTCTGGATGGCTTCCCAGTGCTTCAGACGGAAGCTCAGGTCCCACTGCAGCGCTTCGGCGGATTTGCCGACGCCCGCGGTACGCACGATAAGCCCCATGCCATCAGGCAGTTCAAGGCTTGCCAGCGCTTCTTTCAGTTCGGTACGGTCATCACCTTCGATACGGCGAGAGATGCCACCCGCACGCGGGTTGTTAGGCATCAGCACCAGATAGCTCCCTGCCAGGCTGATAAAGGTAGTCAGTGCGGCACCTTTGTTGCCACGCTCTTCTTTATCAATCTGAACGATAACTTCCTGACCTTCACGCAGAACATCTTTGATGTTTGGTCGGCCATGGGCGTTGTAGTTTGCAGGGAAATATTCGCGGGCGATTTCTTTCAGAGGGAGGAAACCATGACGCTCAGCACCGTAATCGACAAATGCAGCTTCAAGGCTTGGTTCAATGCGGGTGATTTTACCTTTGTAAATGTTCGCTTTTTTCTGTTCGTGTCCAGGACTTTCGATATCCAGATCGTACAGGCGCTGCCCATCCACAAGGGCGACACGCAACTCTTCTTGCTGAGTTGCGTTGATTAACATTCTTTTCATCGTAACTTACTCGTTATTCTTACATTGACGACAAAGCTGCGGGCAAGGTGACGCTTTCCGGGGTATGAACCGATGGCCTCGTGTCTGTTCACGTCGCCAACCTCACGGTTGTCGCTCGCTTAAGAGGCGCAGAGTGTCGGTTGCCTGTATTTCATACGGAAACACAGCGCAATTATCAGGGGAATTGCCTGGGTAGAACTCTCCAGAGAACAATCCTTATACCGGGAAGTACTGCAACCCGCAGCCCGCTAACTGCCTGAAAGATCAATACGTCTTACGCCATTGCTGCGTGGATGATCGGTCAGACAAAATTGGTCATTCCGTCAACATCCTTACTTAACCAGGATTTAACACGGAAAACAGCCTCATTATTCCACTGCTCGCCGGGTTATAGCAAGATGACTTTTACCAATTATCACCCGGTTACTCACAGTTTCTTCACTTCAGAATGGCGATTGGTTTAATAACCACCAAATCGGTTGCGCGAAACGGGGGACAGGCCGGATAAAAGTAAATATAAGCATAGAAAAATGAGTGGCGCTAATGGCTGTCGATATTTAGAATCGCCAACCATGAAAACAGAGACTCCAGCCGTAAAAATGGTTGCCATCGCCGAAGATGAAGCGGGGCAACGTATCGATAACTTTTTGCGTACCCAGCTGAAAGGGGTGCCAAAGAGCATGATTTATCGCATCCTGCGTAAGGGCGAGGTGCGGGTTAACAAAAAACGCGTGAAGCCTGAGTATAAGCTCGAAGCCGGTGACGAAGTCCGTATTCCGCCGGTGCGCGTGGCAGAGCGTGAAGAAGAGACCGTTTCACCAAAGCTGCAGAAAGTGGCGGCCCTGAGCGATGTCATCCTTTACGAAGACGACCATATTCTGGTGTTGAATAAACCGTCAGGAACGGCAGTCCATGGCGGTAGCGGTCTGAGCTTCGGCGTGATTGAAGGGCTGCGTGCCCTGCGTCCGGAAGCGCGCTTCCTTGAGCTGGTGCACCGTCTTGACCGCGACACTTCAGGCGTCCTGCTGGTGGCGAAAAAGCGTTCCGCGCTGCGTTCGCTGCATGAACAGCTGCGTGAAAAAGGGATGCAGAAAGACTATCTGGCGCTGGTGCGCGGTCAGTGGCAGTCCCATGTAAAAGTGGTGCAGGCGCCGCTGCTGAAGAACATTCTGCAAAGCGGTGAGCGTATTGTCCGCGTGAGCCAGGAAGGGAAACCGTCTGAGACGCGCTTTAAGGTTGAAGAGCGCTATGAGTTTGCCACGCTGGTGCGCTGCAGTCCGGTGACCGGTCGTACCCACCAGATCCGCGTGCATACGCAGTTTGCAGGGCACCCCATCGCCTTTGATGACCGCTATGGCGACCGCGAGTTTGATAAGCAGTTGGCGGGGACGGGACTGTCGCGTCTGTTCCTGCATGCGGCAGCGCTGAAGTTTACCCATCCGAATACCGGTGAAGTGATCCGTATTGAAGCGCCGCTGGATGAGCAGTTGAAACGCTGTCTTAAGGTTTTGCGCGGCTGATTTTGCCCGGCGGCGCTGCGCTTGCACGGGCCTACGGTTTTGTAGGCCGGGTAAGCGCAGCGCCACCCGGCGAAGGTCACATCGTCAGCGGATTACACTCTTCTCGCCGTAACATCTGACACAAGGCAATCAGCGGTAACCCCACCAGGGTGTTGGGATCGCGACCGTCCAGCTTGTCGAACAGCGCAATCCCCAATCCTTCACTTTTAAAGCTCCCCGCGCAGTTCAGCGGTCGCTCACGGCGCACATAATCCATAATCTCTTGCTCGCTGAGATGACGGAAGTGTACGTCGAACGGCTCACACTCGGTTTGCAGATGGCCTGACGCGGAGTTATAGAGGGCCAGGCCCGTATAGAAGGTCACGATAGTACCGCGCGCACGCAGAAGCTGCTGGCAGGCATTTTCCTCAGTATGGGGCTTGCCGGTGATTTCGCCGTCCAGCACGCAAACCTGATCGGAGCCTATAATCAAATGCGAAGGATAGCGTGTGGCCAGCGATTGCGCCTTCTCCTTAGCAAGACGCGTCACCAGATGGCGCGGTGACTCGCCCGGCTGTGGCGTCTCATCCACCTCTGGCGCGGCGCATTCAAACGGGATCCCGAGCTTTTCCAGCAGCATTCGGCGGTAGGGAGACGTGGAAGCAAGGACGAGATTTGGCATATTTTTATCACCAGATATAGCGTATCGATGCCAGCCATTTTAAACTACAGGCCGCAATGTGTGCGAATAATTGGCAAAAGGCAGCTCTGGTTGCCTTTTTCTTTGACTCTATGACGTTACAAAGTTAATATGCGCGCCCTATGCAAAAGGTAAAATTACCCCTGACTCTTGATCCGGTTCGTACGGCTCAAAAACGCCTCGATTACGAAGGTATCTATACTTCCGATCAGGCTGAACGTATTGCCGAATCCGTAGTCAGTGTGGACAGTGATGTAGAATGCTCCATGTCGTTCGCTATCGACAACCAGCGTCTCGCCGTTTTAACCGGTGATGCAAAGGTGACGGTAACGCTCGAGTGTCAGCGTTGCGGGAAACCGTTTGTACAGCATGTTCACACAACGTATTGTTTCAGTCCGGTTCGTTCTGACGAACAGGCTGAAGCACTCCCGGAAGCGTATGAGCCGATTGAGGTTAACGAATTCGGTGAAATCGATCTTCTGGCTCTGGTTGAAGATGAAATCATCCTCACCTTGCCAGTGGTTCCGGTGCATGATTCTGAACACTGTGAAGTGTCCGAGGCGGACATGGTCTTTGGGGAACTGCCTGATGAAGCGCAAAAACCAAACCCATTTGCCGTATTAGCCAGCTTAAAGCGTAAGTAATTGAGGAGTAAGGTCCATGGCCGTACAACAGAATAAACCAACCCGTTCCAAACGTGGCATGCGTCGTTCCCATGACGCGCTGACTGCAGTTACCAGCCTGTCTGTAGACAAGACTTCTGGTGAGAAACACCTGCGTCACCACATCACCGCTGACGGTTTCTACCGCGGCCGCAAGGTTATCACTAAGTAATCACGCGTCAGCGTGATTAGGCTTAGTGAGGAGCTCCCCGTGCAAACGGGGAACTTACCGAACCAGGCTGCGACGATACCTTGACACGTCTAACCCTGGCGTTAGATGTCATGGGGGGAGATTTTGGCCCTTCCGTGACAGTGCCTGCAGCATTGCAGGCACTGAATTCTAATTCGCAACTCACTCTTCTTTTAGTCGGCAATCCCGACACAATCACGCCATTACTTGCAAAAGCTGACTTTGAACAACGTTCACGTCTGCAGATTATTCCTGCGCAGTCAGTTATTGCCAGTGATGCCCGACCCTCGCAGGCGATTCGTAATAGCCGCGGCAGCTCGATGCGGATAGCGCTGGAGCTGGTGAAAGAAGGTCGAGCCCAGGCTTGCGTTAGCGCGGGAAATACCGGCGCGCTGATGGGGCTGTCGAAATTATTGCTCAAACCGATTGACGGTATTGAGCGTCCGGCGCTGGTGACGGTGTTGCCGCATCAGCAGAAGGGCAAGACGGTAGTGCTCGATTTGGGCGCGAACGTCGATTGTGATAGTACAATGCTGGCTCAGTTTGCCGTCATGGGATCGGTGCTGGCAGAAGAGGTGGTCGGGATCAACACTCCCCGTGTTGCGTTACTGAACATTGGTGAAGAAGAGACCAAAGGCCTGGACAGCATTCGCGAAGCAGCTGAATTGCTCAAACAGGTTCCCTCCATCAACTATATTGGTTATCTCGAAGCCAATGAGTTGTTGACGGGTAAAACGGATGTTCTGGTGTGCGATGGCTTCACCGGGAACGTGACGTTGAAAACCATGGAAGGGGTCGTGCGGATGTTTCTTTCTCTGCTGAAATCACAGGGAGAGGGCAAAAAAAGCGCCTGGTGGCTGATTTTATTGAAGCGTTGGTTACAAAAGAGCCTGACGCGGCGATTCAGTCACCTCAACCCCGACCAGTATAATGGCGCCTGTCTGTTAGGATTGCGCGGCATCGTGATTAAGAGTCATGGCGCCGCCAATCAGCGAGCATTTGCTGTCGCGATTGAACAGGCAGTGCAGGCGGTGCAGCGACAAGTCCCTCAGCGGATTGCCGCTCGCCTGGGATCTGTATTAGCTAAAAGTGACTGAGCGTACATGTATACGAAGATTTTAGGTACCGGCAGCTACCTGCCAAAACAGGTGCGTACCAACGCCGATCTGGAAAAAATGGTAGATACGTCTGACGAGTGGATTGTCACGCGCACAGGTATCCGTGAACGTCGTATTGCCGCGCCAGACGAAACCGTGTCGACCATGGGTTACGAAGCCGCACAGCGTGCTATCGAAATGGCGGGCATTGATAAAGAACAGATCGGTTTGATCGTGGTGGCCACGACGTCTGCCACGCATGCTTTCCCAAGCGCGGCGTGCCAGGTGCAAAACATGCTCGGTATTAAGGGCTGCCCGGCGTTTGACGTCGCTGCCGCATGCGCAGGTTTTACCTATGCGCTGAGCGTAGCCGATCAGTACGTGAAGTCAGGTGCCGTTAAATATGCGCTGGTGATCGGTGCTGACGTGCTGGCGCGTACCTGCGATCCGACCGATCGTGGAACGATCATTATTTTTGGTGATGGTGCGGGTGCGGTGCTGCTGGGGCAGTCCGAAGAGCCGGGTATCATCTCTACGCATCTGCATGCTGACGGCAGCTATGGCGAACTGTTGACCCTGCCTAACGCCGATCGCGTAAATCCGGACAACTCGATTTACCTGACGATGGCAGGGAACGAGGTGTTCAAGGTGGCGGTGACTGAGCTTGCGCACATCGTTGATGAAACGCTGGAAGCGAATAACCTTGAACGCTCCGCGCTCGACTGGCTGGTGCCGCATCAGGCGAACCTGCGTATCATCAGCGCAACCGCGAAAAAGCTGGGCATGTCGATGGATAACGTTGTGGTGACGCTGGATCGTCACGGCAACACCTCTGCGGCGTCAGTACCGTGCGCATTTGATGAAGCGGTACGCGACGGGCGAATCAAACGGGGCCAGTTGGTCTTGCTTGAAGCCTTCGGTGGCGGGTTCACCTGGGGTTCCGCGCTGGTTCGTTTCTAGGATAAGGAATAAAAAATGACGCAATTTGCTTTTGTGTTCCCGGGGCAGGGCTCTCAAACCGTTGGGATGTTGTCTGAAATGGCAGCAACCTATCCGGTCATTGAAGAGACTTTCCGTGAAGCTTCTGATGCACTGGGTTATGATTTATGGGCGCTGACCCAGCAGGGTCCTGCCGAAGAGCTGAACAAAACCTGGCAGACCCAGCCCGCGCTGCTGACCGCGTCCGTTGCGCTGTGGCGTGTCTGGCAGCAGCAGGGCGGTAAAGCGCCCGCACTGCTCGCAGGACATAGCCTGGGTGAATACTCAGCGCTGGTTTGTGCCGGTGTGATCGCGTTTGCTGACGCGGTTCGTCTGGTGGAACTGCGCGGTAAATTCATGCAGGAAGCAGTGCCAGAAGGCACGGGTGGCATGTCAGCCATCATCGGTCTGGATGATGCCGCGATTGCAAAAGCGTGTGAAGAGTCTGCTGAAGGTCAGGTTGTCTCTCCGGTTAACTTCAACTCGCCGGGCCAGGTGGTTATCGCCGGTCATAAAGAAGCGGTTGAGCGTGCCGGTGCAGCCTGTAAAGCGGCGGGTGCCAAACGTGCGCTGCCGCTGCCGGTCAGCGTGCCGTCTCACTGTGCGCTGATGAAGCCCGCTGCCGAGAAACTGGCGGTTGAGCTGGAAAAAATTACGTTTAACGCACCGACAATTTCCGTTGTGAACAACGTCGATGTGAAATGCGAAACCGCGCCGGAAGCTATCCGCGACGCGCTGGTTCGCCAGCTCTACAGCCCGGTACAGTGGACCAAAACCGTTGAGTTTATGGCCTCTCAGGGCGTTGAGCATCTGTATGAAGTCGGCCCAGGGAAAGTCCTCACCGGTCTGACAAAACGTATTGTTGACACCCTGACAGCCTCGGCGATTAACGAGCCGGAAGCGATGTCAGCGGCACTCTCGCAATAAAAGAGGAATACCATGAGTTTTGAAGGAAAAATTGCCCTGGTCACTGGCGCAAGCCGCGGTATCGGGCGTGCAATTGCTGAAACACTGGTTGCGCGCGGCGCGAAGGTGATTGGGACAGCAACCAGCGAGAATGGCGCTCAGGCTATCAGTGAATATCTGGGTGCAAACGGTAAAGGTCTGGTACTGAATGTGACCGAACCTGCATCTATCGAATCTGTTCTGGAAAATATTCGCGCAGAGTTTGGCGAAGTGGATATTCTGGTAAACAACGCCGGGATCACTCGCGATAACCTGTTAATGCGAATGAAAGACGACGAGTGGAACGATATTATCGAAACCAACCTGTCATCTGTATTCCGTCTGTCAAAAGCGGTAATGCGCGCTATGATGAAAAAGCGTCATGGTCGTATTATCACTGTCGGTTCTGTGGTTGGTACCATGGGAAATGCTGGTCAGGCTAACTACGCTGCGGCGAAAGCCGGTCTGATTGGTTTCAGTAAGTCGCTGGCGCGTGAAGTCGCGTCCCGCGGTATTACGGTAAACGTTGTTGCTCCGGGCTTTATTGAAACGGACATGACGCGTGCGCTGACTGATGAGCAGCGTGCGGGTACGCTGGCGGCAGTTCCGGCGGGTCGTCTTGGCGACCCTAAAGAAATCGCCAGTGCGGTTGCATTTTTAGCCTCTGACGAAGCGGGTTACATCACTGGTGAGACCCTCCACGTCAACGGCGGGATGTATATGGTTTAACCACGATGAAAAATATTTGCGTTATTAGGGCGAATGGCCTCAAAATAACGTAAAATCGTGGTAAGAACTGCCGGGATTTAGTTGCAAATTTTTCAACATTTTATACACTACGAAAACCATCGCGAAAGCGAGTTTTGATAGGAAATTTAAGAGTATGAGCACTATCGAAGAACGCGTTAAGAAAATTATCGGCGAACAGCTGGGCGTTAAGCAGGAAGAAGTTGTGAACTCCGCTTCCTTCGTTGAAGACCTGGGCGCAGATTCTCTTGACACCGTTGAGCTGGTAATGGCTCTGGAAGAAGAGTTTGATACTGAGATTCCGGACGAAGAAGCTGAGAAGATCACCACCGTTCAGGCTGCCATTGATTACATCAACGGTCACCAGGCGTAAGTGAACATCTCCAGGCGGTCATTCGACCGCCTGAGTTTTATCTTTTTTAGTCCCACGAATCTCTTTTTTTATCCCTCCCTGGAGGACAAACGTGTCTAAGCGTCGTGTAGTTGTGACCGGACTTGGCATGTTGTCTCCTGTCGGCAATACCGTAGAGTCCACCTGGAAAGCTCTCCTTGCCGGTCAGAGCGGCATCAGCCTAATCGACCATTTCGATACTAGCGCCTATGCAACGAAATTTGCTGGCTTAGTAAAGGATTTTAACTGTGAAGAGATCATCTCGCGCAAAGAGCAGCGCAAGATGGATGCCTTCATTCAATATGGAATTGTCGCTGGCGTTCAGGCCATGCAGGATTCTGGCCTTGTGATTACGGAAGAGAACGCAACCCGTATCGGCGCCGCTATCGGCTCCGGGATTGGCGGTCTTGGCCTGATCGAGGAAAACCATACATCCCTGATGAATGGCGGCCCGCGTAAGATCAGTCCGTTCTTCGTTCCGTCCACGATTGTTAATATGGTGGCAGGTCACCTGACCATCATGTTCGGCCTGCGTGGGCCAAGCATTTCTATCGCCACCGCCTGTACGTCTGGCGTACATAACATCGGCCAGGCCGCGCGCATTATTGCGTACGGCGATGCAGATGCTATGGTTGCCGGCGGTGCTGAAAAAGCCAGTACCCCACTGGGTGTCGGCGGTTTCGGCGCGGCCCGTGCGCTCTCTACCCGCAACGACAATCCACAGGCGGCAAGCCGTCCGTGGGATAAAGACCGTGATGGCTTCGTGCTGGGCGACGGTGCGGGCATGATCGTACTGGAAGAGTACGAACACGCGAAAAAACGCGGTGCGAAAATTTATGCTGAAGTCGTTGGCTTTGGTATGAGCAGCGATGCGTATCACATGACGTCTCCTCCGGAGAACGGTGCAGGTGCTGCGCTGGCGATGGAAAACGCGATCCGTGATGCGGGTATTACCCCGGCTCAGATTGGCTACGTCAACGCCCACGGCACATCTACACCTGCAGGCGATAAAGCGGAAGCTCAGGCGGTTAAGTCTATCTTCGGCGAGTCTGCCAGCCGCGTACTGGTGAGCTCCACGAAATCCATGACCGGTCACCTGCTGGGTGCGGCGGGTGCAGTAGAGTCAATCTACTCCATCCTTGCGCTGCGCGATCAGGCTGTTCCACCCACCATCAACCTGGATAACCCGGATGAAGGTTGCGATCTGGACTTCGTTCCTCACGAAGCGCGCCAGGTTAGCGGAATGGAGTATACCCTGTGTAACTCCTTCGGCTTTGGCGGCACCAACGGTTCTCTGATCTTCAAAAAGATCTGATCCTGACGTTCCGATCGCACTAAAAAAGGTCCGCTTGCCGGACCTTTTTTATTAAGGCTAATCTTCTTGTCGACTGCATGACATCCTGCCAGACTAAACGTCCACGCATAAGGAGCCACCATGTTTTTAATCAATGGCCTTGAGCAGGACACGCTGCCTGCCAGCGACAGGGCGGTACAGTTCGGGGATGGTTGCTTTACGACGGCGCGCATTCTGGATGGCCATGTTTGCCTTCTGGAAGCGCACATACGACGCCTACAGCATAGCTGTGAAAAGCTCATGATCCCCTTTACGCACTGGGACACCTTACGTCAGGAAATGTGCCAGCTCGCATCGGGGAAGCACAGCGGCGTACTCAAGGTTATCATCAGCCGCGGCAGTGGTGGCCGGGGTTACAGCGCTGCATCTTGTCTCGCCCCAACGCGTATTCTTTCCGTGTCTGCTTATCGCGCGCATTACTCTCGCTGGCGAGAAGACGGCGTCACGCTGACGCTAAGCCCGGTACGACTGGGACGAAACCCGATGCTGGCCGGGATTAAGCATCTCAATCGCCTGGAACAGGTGCTCATTCGTACTCATCTTGAACAGACGGACGACGATGAGGCCCTTGTCCTTGACAGCGAAGGGTTCATTACGGAATGCTGTGCGGCTAATTTGTTCTGGCGACAGGGCAGGAACGTGTTCACCCCCGCTCTGGATCAGGCTGGCGTGAACGGCATAATGCGCCAATTTTGTTTGCAGCAGCTGGCACACTCTGACTTTCACGTTGTCGAAGTTAACGCAAAGGAAGAGGTGCTACAGACTGCTGATGAAGTCATTATTTGTAACGCGCTGATGCCTGTTGTGCCCGTTCGCGCCTGCGGCCAGCTACGCTGGTCGTCGCGCGAGCTGTTTCAGTTTTTAGCCCCGATATGTGAGCAAACCAGATAGTCATGAAAAAAATGTTGCGCTTTGTCCTTCTCCTCATTGTTGCGCTGGGCGTTGCTGGCGGAGCAGGCGTATGGAAAGTTCGCCAGCTGGCGGACAGCAAGATCCTGGTTAAAGACGAAACGATCTTTACCCTGAAAGCGGGAACCGGCCGCCAGGCGCTTGGGGAACAGCTCTACGGTGATAAAATTATCAATCGTCCACGGGTGTTCCAGTGGTTATTGCGTGTGGAGCCTGAACTGTCACATTTCAAAGCCGGTACCTATCGCTTTACGCCGGGAATGACCGTCAGAGAGATGCTGCAGCTGCTGGAAAGCGGCAAAGAAGCCCAGTTCCCTCTGCGATTTGTGGAAGGGATGCGCCTGAGTGATTACCTCAAACAGCTGCGCGATGCGCCGTATATCAAACATACCCTGAAGGATGACAGCTACCAGACGGTGGCCGACGTGCTCAAGTTTGAGCATCCCGAATGGGTGGAAGGCTGGTTCTGGCCAGATACCTGGATGTACACCGCCGGTACGACCGATGTGGCGATCCTGAAGCGGGCGCACAAAAAAATGGTCGCCGCCGTGGATGCGGCCTGGGAAGGGCGAATGGAGGGTTTACCCTATAAAGATCAAAACCAGTTTGTCACCATGGCCTCGATTATCGAGAAAGAGACCGCCGTTGCCGCCGAGCGCGATCGGGTGGCGTCAGTATTTATCAACCGTCTGCGCATTGGCATGCGCCTGCAAACCGACCCTACCGTCATCTACGGCATGGGCGAGAGCTACACGGGCAAGATCTCCAGAAAAGATCTGGAGACGCCAACGGCGTATAATACCTACGTGATTAGCGGTTTACCGCCTGGCCCGATTGCCACGCCGAGCGAGGCTTCTCTCAAAGCCGCCGCGCATCCGGCGAAAACACCGTATCTCTATTTTGTGGCTGATGGAAAAGGGGGACACACCTTTAACACCAACCTTGCCAGCCACAATCGCTCTGTTCAGGACTATCTGAAGGCACTTAAGGAAAAAAATGCGCAGTAAATACATTGTGATTGAGGGACTCGAAGGGGCGGGTAAAACCACCGCCCGCAACGTGGTGGTGGATACGCTGAAATCGCTTGGCGTCGCCGACATGGTCTTCACCCGCGAGCCGGGCGGTACGCAACTTGCGGAGAAACTGCGCAGCCTGGTGCTGGATATTAAATCCGTTGGCGACGAAGTTATCACTGACAAAGCCGAAGTGTTAATGTTCTACGCGGCGCGCGTACAGCTGGTTGAGACGGTGATCAAACCCGCCCTGGCCGATGGCAAGTGGGTAATCGGCGATCGTCACGATCTGTCGACTCAGGCTTATCAGGGCGGTGGACGCGGTATTGACCAGACCATGCTGGCAACGCTGCGCAATGCCGTACTGGGGGATTTTCGCCCCGACCTGACGCTCTATCTGGATGTGACCCCGGAAGTGGGTCTTAAACGCGCCCGCGCGCGCGGCGAGCTCGACCGCATTGAAAAAGAGTCGTTTGATTTCTTTAACCGCACCCGTGCGCGCTATCTTGAGCTGGCCGCACAGGACAGCTCCATTCGTACCATCGATGCAACGCAATCCCTGGATGAGGTGACGCGTGACATTCAGCAAACCGTGACGCAGTGGGTGCAGGAGCAGCAGGCATGAAATGGTATCCATGGTTGCGCCCGCACTTTGAACAGCTGATCGGCAGCTATCAGGCGGGGCGGGGGCATCATGCGTTACTGATTCAGGCATTGCCGGGAATGGGCGATGATGCATTGATTTATGCCATCACCCGTTTTCTGATGTGCCAGCAGCCGGAAGGGCATAAAAGCTGCGGCAAATGCCGTGGCTGTCAGCTGATGCAGGCGGGCACACATCCTGACTACTACACGCTTGAGCCGGAGAAGGGGAAAAGCGCCCTCGGTATCGATGCCGTGCGGGAAGTCAGTGAAAAATTGTACGAACACGCGCGGCTGGGCGGCGCTAAAGTGGTCTGGCTTAAAGACGCCACGCAACTGACCGAGGCGGCAGCTAACGCCCTGCTGAAAACCCTGGAAGAGCCGCCGGTAAAAACGTGGTTTTTCCTCTCGTGCCGTGACCCGGGACGCTTGCTGGCGACGCTGCGCAGCCGCTGTCGTCTCCATCACCTTGCTGTGCCTCAGGAATCGTGGGCGCTGAGCTGGCTGGAGCGAGAGGTGACAACGTCACCTGAGAGTGCGCTGTCCGCCTTGCGCCTGAGCAGCGGCGCGCCCGCAGCGGCGCTGGCATTGCTGCAACCTGACGTCTGGTCGCAGCGAGAAACGCTTTGCCGGGCCGTCGAAATGGCACTTAATAACCACGACTGGCTAAGCGTATTGCCTGCGCTCAACAGCGATCAGGCCGTTGAGCGTCTGCACTGGCTGGCCTCGTTACTGCTGGATGCCCTCAAACTTCAGCAAGGGGCAACGCTGCTGACCAACCCGGACGCGTGGACACTGGTGAATACGCTGGCGAACCGCCTCTCAGGGACGATTCTTCATGCGATGCTTCATGAAATTTGCCAGAGCCGAGAACAGCTTTTAACCGTGACGGGTCTTAATCGCGAGCTTTTACTGACCGACCAGTTACTGCGTATTGAACACTACCTGCAACCCGGCACCACACCGCCGGTTTCCCATCTCTGAGAGAGACATTATGTTTTTAGTCGACTCACACTGCCATCTTGATGGCCTGGATTATCAATCCCTGCATAAAAACGTGGATGACGTGCTGGAAAAAGCCGCCGCCCGCGATGTGAAATTCTGCCTTGCGGTAGCGACGACGCTGCCGGGCTATCGCACGATGCGCGAGCTGGTGGGCGTTCGCGATAACGTGGTGTTTTCCTGCGGCGTACACCCCCTGAACCAGGATGAAGAATATGACGTTGACGATTTGCGTCGTCTGGCGGCGGAAGAGGGCGTTGTGGCAATGGGCGAGACCGGGCTGGACTATTTCTACACGCCGGAAACCAAACCGCGCCAGCAGGCGTCGTTCCGCAACCATATTCGCATTGGCCGCGAACTGAACAAGCCGGTTATCGTCCACACCCGCGATGCGCGTGAGGATACCCTGGCGATCCTCCGGGAAGAAAACGTGACGGATTGCGGTGGCGTACTACACTGTTTCACAGAAGACAGAGAAACGGCGGGTAAACTGCTTGATTTGGGGTTTTATATCTCGTTTTCCGGGATTGTGACGTTCCGTAACGCTGAGCAGCTGCGTGATGCTGCACGTTATGTTCCGCTCGATCGCATTCTGGTAGAGACCGATTCTCCCTATCTGGCACCGGTTCCGCATCGCGGTAAAGAGAACCAGCCCGCGATGACGCGAGATGTGGCTGAGTACATGGCCGTCCTGAAGGGCGTCAGCATCGAAGAGCTGGCCCGCGTGACGACAGAAAACTTCTCCACGCTGTTCCATATTGACCCTGCCCGCCTGCAATCTGTCTGATACACCTGTTTTTTTTAGGCTCGTAATTAATAAATAAACCGAGTAAAGTTCACCGCCTCATTTGGGGCGGTGATGCTGTTTTTAGACACATCCGGACATGCTTTTTGTAAATAACTGAAAGTTTTTCGACCGTCTTAAGCTGAAACGTGATAGCCGTCAAACAAACTCAGAGGGAATTATTTTACTCTGTGTAATAAATAAAGGGCGCTTAGATGTCCTGTCCACGGCACGGTACTCCCCCCGGGCCAATGCGTGAAAGCGTAAAAAAAGCACAAATACTCAGGAGCACTCTCAATTATGTTTAAGAATGCATTTGCTAACCTGCAAAAGGTCGGTAAATCGCTGATGCTGCCAGTATCCGTACTGCCTATCGCAGGTATCCTGCTGGGTGTCGGTTCTGCTAACTTCAGCTGGCTGCCAGCCGTAGTGTCCCATGTGATGGCCGAAGCAGGCGGTTCTGTCTTTGCTAACATGCCACTGATCTTCGCGATCGGTGTGGCTCTGGGCTTCACCAATAACGACGGCGTATCTGCGCTGGCTGCAGTGGTTGCTTACGGCATCATGGTAAAAACCATGGCTGTGGTTGCGCCGCTGGTTCTGCATTTACCGGCAGAAGAGATCGCTGCGAAACACCTGGCAGACACCGGTGTTCTCGGCGGTATCATCTCCGGTGCGATTGCAGCGTATATGTTCAACCGCTTCTATCGCATCAAGCTGCCTGAGTACCTGGGCTTCTTCGCGGGCAAGCGTTTCGTTCCGATCATCTCTGGTCTGGCAGCGATTTTCACTGGCGTGATCCTGTCCTTCATCTGGCCACCAATCGGCTCCGCTATCCAGACCTTCTCTCAGTGGGCTGCTTACCAGAACCCGGTTGTGGCGTTTGGTATCTACGGCTTCATCGAGCGTTGCCTGGTGCCATTTGGTCTGCACCACATCTGGAACGTTCCATTCCAGATGCAGATTGGTGAATTCACCAACGCAGCAGGTCAGGTATTCCACGGCGATATCCCACGTTACATGGCGGGCGACCCAACTGCAGGTAAACTGTCTGGTGGCTTCCTGTTCAAAATGTACGGTCTGCCAGCAGCGGCGATTGCTATCTGGCACTCTGCGAAGCCAGAGAACCGTGCAAAAGTGGGCGGTATCATGATCTCCGCAGCGCTGACCTCGTTCCTGACCGGTATCACCGAGCCGATCGAGTTCTCCTTCATGTTCGTTGCGCCGATCCTGTACGTTATCCACGCGATTCTGGCGGGCCTGGCGTTCCCAATCTGTATTCTGCTGGGTATGCGTGACGGTACGTCCTTCTCTCACGGCCTGATCGACTTCATCGTTCTGTCCGGTAACAGCAGCAAACTGTGGCTGTTCCCAATCGTCGGTGCGTGCTATGCCGTTGTTTACTACACCATCTTCCGCGTGCTGATTAAAGCACTGGACCTGAAAACCCCAGGCCGTGAAGATGCGACAGAAGACAGCAAAGCGGGCGCGACCAGCGAAATGGCTCCTGCACTGGTTGCCGCGTTCGGTGGTAAAGAGAACATCACTAACCTGGACGCGTGTATCACTCGTCTGCGTGTGAGCGTTGCTGACGTCGCGAAAGTAGACCAGCCGGGTCTGAAAAAACTGGGTGCAGCTGGAGTAGTTGTTGCAGGTTCGGGTGTACAGGCAATCTTCGGTACTAAATCCGATAACCTGAAAACCGAAATGGATGAGTACATCCGCAACAACTAAGTTGTGACCCTGGGGAGACTAAGGCAGCCGAATGGCTGCCTTTTTTATTTGTGCTGTTTGTCATGCCCGGCGGCGCTGCGCTTACCGGGCCTACGAAATGCAAATGTAGGCCGGGTAAGGCGTAGCCGCCACCCGGCTTAACACTCAGAAGTCGTAGCTCGCGCTCACCGAGACGTTCAGCGGCGCGCCATAAACCACATAAGAGCCGACGTAATCGTAATACTCTTTGTCGAACAGGTTGTTGACGTTCGCCTGAACAGCAAAATCTTTGGTGACCTGATAACGGCTGAACAGGTTAACCAGCCCGTAGCTGCCTTGCTCCGCGCGGGTACGGCCAGCCGGCGCGCCATCCACATCCGTCCACACCTTGTTTTGCCAGTTCACGCCACCGCCCACGGTCAGTTCCGGCAGCATTGGCAGTTGATAACGGGTGAACAGCTTCATGGTTGTACGCGGCTGATCGGAGCTGACGGCGTTGCCATTCTTATCTTCCGCAATGTAGCGGGTCGCACCGAAGGTCAGCTGCCAGTTATCGGTCAGGGCACCGTTGAGCTCGAACTCAATCCCTTTGCTCACTACGCCGTCCAGCGATTGGTAAATCGACTCACCGCTCGGCATATAGGTATACGTATTGCTTGCTACGTTATCCTGCTCAATGCGGAATATTGCCAGCGAGGTGGTAAGACGGGTATTGAACCAGTCTGCTTTCACACCGGCTTCGTAGCTTTTGCCCGTAGTGGGGTCGAGATAGCGTCCGCTGGCGTCCCGCTTGTCCTGGGGCTGGAAGATAGAGGTATAGCTGACGTAGGTCGACCAGTCTTCATTGATGTCGTAGACCAGGCCCGCGTAGGGCGTCACGTCATCTTTGGTACTTTCCAGACGGGTGTCCGGGGAGCCCGCAGGGTTATAGCGAATGTTATAGTGGGTATAACGTGCGCCGAGGATCAGATGCAGCGGATCGGCCAGCGAGAAGCGGGCGGAGGTATACGCTGAGGACTGGCGAATGTCGTCCTGGCTGTAGAGTTTCCACGGCGTCCACTGCGGGTCGGCAATGTTACCGTTCCAGTTCTTAAAGTTACCCACATCAACCATGCCGTAAACCGCGTCAGGCATTGAGTTGTCGTAATGGTTACGCTGACGACTGAAGCTGCCGCCGAACATCATTTCGTGCTGACGGCCGAAGAGATCGAAATCGCCGCGCAAGAAAGCGTCCACGGCATCCTGTTTCCGTTCGCCACGGTTCCAGCCGCCGTAGCCAACCATGCCTGCACCGGTCTCTTTATCCGGATAGCCGGACATATACATCAGCTTAGAGTCGAAGTTGGTTTCAGCATGCATGCCGTTAATGTGTGCTTCCCAGCCATTATCGAAACGCTGCGTCAGATTAGCGAAGATGCGGGTGCTGTCTTTATCAGACCAGGCCCAGTCAGGCGCGACGGTCTGGCTGCGATCGTAATGGGTTTTACTCCCGTCACTGTACCAGGTCGGGAGTCCGCCCCAGGTTGGGTCGGCGGTATGGCTTTCCTGATATTCGTATCCCACCGAGAGGGTGGTGCTGTCGGTGACGTCCGCATCCATCACGCCATAGAGGAATTTCTTTCGGTAGTGATAGTTATCCACGAAGCTGTCGTTGTCCTGATAACCTGCGATCATCCGGCCCCGTAGCTTACCTGACTCCACCAGCGGCGCCTGCAGATCCAGCACGTAGCGCTGTTTATCCCAGCTGCCGTAGCTCGCCGAAACATTGCCTTTGAATTCATTGCTGTCCGCATGCTTACGCACCATGTTGACGTACGCTGCCGGGTTGCCCGTACCGGACATCAGGCCGGTTGCACCGCGGACCACTTCGATGCGGTCATAAATCGCCGTATCGGCGGCAGTATCGCCAAAGTTCCACACTTCGCTGATGGAGGTTGGCAGGTCGTCATAGGCGTAATTACTGACGAAAAATCCGCGCGAGTAAAACACGGTACGGTCGCTGTCCTGCACCTGCGCCGTTACGCCCGTGGTGTTGGTTAACACCTGGCCAATGGACTGCAGGTTCTGATCGGCCATGCGCTGCTGGCTAATCACGCTGACGGACTGCGGGATATCGCGGGGAACCAGCAACAGCTTCGTGCCGGTGGTGGTGGTTTTGACGCTGTAATCCCGCTCCTGACTTGCGGAAGAATCCTGCGTTTGGTCAAAACCGCCGTCAACAACAACGGTATCTTCGGCTGTTGATGCAGCGAAAGCGGTGGCTGGCGTCAGTGCCATAGCAATGCAGACTGCCAGCAACGAAGGCGTTGCGACAGGCTGACGTTGCCCATCCCTGGTGTGATGAATGAAAGACATGATTAAACCCTTATGAACGATGAAGAGGGTATGCGTCAGTCCCGCGGACGCGGGCTGGCGTCGTTTTCTATGTTAAAAATGCGCATGAAAATGCAAATGCGAAATATACGCATTGCTATTAATGCTGTAAACAGATGTGTCGACCGGAACTGAAATAATGTTTCAGCCCATTAAGGCCCGCGAGCGGTCACTCTTCACTCAGCTGATGAACATTCGGGAAAGAAATCGAGGGAGGAGGTTGAAAGGACAGGAGAAACTCGCTCATACTCTTGAATTGTGTCACACCCTCATCCAGAGCGTGTGTTAACAGCGGACGCATCGCGCCTGATTAATCAAAAAAGGAATAGGTCATGGCTGAAGAAACGATTTTCAGTAAAATTATCCGTCGCGAAATTCCGTCGGATATCGTCTATCAGGATGAACTGGTAACGGCTTTTCGGGACATTTCACCTCAGGCTCCGACGCACGTCCTTATCATTCCCAATATTCTGATTCCGACCGTAAACGACGTAAAAACCGAGCATGAAGTGGCATTAGGTCGTATGCTGACGGTGGCCGCGAAAATCGCCGAACAGGAAGGGATTGCAGAAGACGGTTACCGTCTGATCATGAACTGCAACCGTCATGGCGGCCAGGAAGTTTATCATATTCACATGCATCTGCTGGGTGGACGTCCTCTGGGGCCGATGCTGGCACATAAAGGTCTTTGACATGCGTAAAGGGCGTATTGCAGCGCTGGTAATGACGATGATGATTGTGGGGTGCAGTTCGCGCCCGGCGATCCCCGTGAACGATGAACAGACACTGGTGATGGAATCCTCCGTGCTTGCCGCGGGCATCACGGCGCAACAACCCGCGCTGACCATCAGTGAAATTAATTCATCTGCCTCCTCTACGCTCTTTAATGAAAGACACGAACCCGTGACGGTCCACTACCGTTTTTTCTGGTATGACGTAAGAGGTCTCGAAATGCATCCGCTGGAGGCGCCGCGCAGCGTCACCATTCCGGCCAGATCGTCGGTAACGCTCTATGGCAGCGCCAACTATCTGGGTGCGCATAAGGTGAGACTTTATCTTTATCTCTAAGGGGTGAACCTTGATTAAAAACTTGAGCCGCTATGCGCTCGTGACAGCTTTCGCGCTGTTCCTGGCGGGGTGTGTGACCCGAACTGAACAGCCAGCTCCTGTGGAAGAGGCGAAACCGGGCACTGAACAGCCGACACAGCCAACGCAGCCGCAGCCAACCGTGCCGTCCGTACCGTCTATACCGGCACAGCCAGGTCCGATCGAGCATCCGGACCAGACGTCCCAGCCCACGCCGCGCGTGCGCCATTACGACTGGAACGGCGCAATGCAGCCCATGGTCGGCAAAATGCTGCAGTCACAGGGCGTGACGGCAGGTAGCGTGTTGCTGGTTGATAGCGTGAACAACCGTACCAACGGTTCGCTGAACGCGGGCGAAGCGACTGAAACGCTGCGCAACGCCCTGGCAAACAACGGTAAGTTTACGCTCGTCTCGGCTCAGCAGCTCGCGGTAGCCAAACAGCAGCTGGGCCTGTCACCGCAGGATAGTCTCGGCACACGCAGCAAGGCGATCGGCATTGCCCGTAACGTTGGCGCACAGTATGTGCTGTACTCTAACGCCACCGGTAACGTGAATACACCGGCCCTGCAGATGCAGCTGATGCTGGTTCAGACAGGCGAGATTATCTGGTCAGGTAAAGGTGCGGTTACGCAACAATGACAGCACGCGAGAAGAGATTCTGACGCGCTATTTTCCTCAGTACCGCCTTATCGCGCCGCAGGCCCACTCTGGGCTTGGCGGCGCGAGTTGCATTATAGCGCAGGGCGAACGACGTCTGGTCTTGCGGCAACATCACGACCCCTATGCGCCTGCCTCCCATTTCCGTCGTCAGTTTCGCGCCCTGAGGCGTCTTCCGTCAGATCTCGTGCCTGCCCCCCGTTTTTTCAGAGAGAGCTGGATGGCCGTCGACTATCTGGACGGTGACGTGAAAAGCGCGCTGCCGGACACGCCGGCGCTCGCGGCGATGCTGTATCATCTGCACCGGCAGCCACGTCTGGGATGGCGAATCACGTTATACCCGCTGCTGGAACGCTACTGGCAGCAGGCCGCGCCTGACAGACGCACCCCAGTGTGGCTGGCGCATCTCAAGCGGTTGCGTAAAACGGGCGAGCCGCAGCCGATTCGGCTCTCGCCGCTGCACATGGATGTTCATGCCGGAAATATTGTGCATACGTCAGCGGGCATCAGGCTCATCGACTGGGAATATGCCGGAGATGGCGATGTGGCGCTGGAGCTGGCGGCAGTCTGGACGGAGAGTGACGCTGCGCGGCAGGCGCTGATCAGGGACTACGCCGAGGTGGCACATATCAACGCCGACGCGCTGAGGCGTCAGGTCAAACGCTGGCGGCCCTGGGTCGTCATGTTAATGGCTGGCTGGTTTGAAATGCGCTATCAGCAGTCCAGAGACAAACACTTTATTGCGCTGGCAGACGATGCCTGGCGTCAGTTACAAACGAAAGGATAAGAGAGGTGGATGTGGGTCCAGTCATGTTGGATGTAGAAGGGTTTGAACTGGATGCGGAGGAGCGTGAAATTCTGGCGCATCCGCTGGTGGGTGGTCTGATCCTGTTTACCCGCAACTATCACGATCCGGCGCAGCTGCGTGAGCTGGTGCGTCAGATCCGCGCCGCGTCGCGCAATCATCTGGTGGTCGCCGTCGATCAGGAAGGCGGCCGCGTGCAGCGTTTTCGCGAAGGGTTTACCCGCCTGCCGGCGGCCCAGTCTTTTGCCGCGCTGCTCGGCACGGAAGAGGGCGGGAAACTGGCGCAGGAGGCCGGCTGGCTGATGGCCAGCGAAATGATTGCCATGGATATCGACATCAGTTTTGCCCCGGTTCTGGACGTGGGGCATATCAGCGCCGCCATTGGCGAGCGCTCGTACCATGACGATCCGCGCATTGCGCTGGCCATGGCGACCCGGTTCATTGACGGCATGCACGATGCCGGGATGAAAACCACCGGCAAACACTTCCCGGGTCATGGGGCGGTAACGGCGGACTCGCATAAAGAGACCCCGCGCGATCCGCGCCCGGAAGCGGAAATTCGCGCCAAAGATATGTCGGTGTTCAGGTCGCTTATCACTGACAACAAGCTGGATGCCATCATGCCTGCGCACGTGATTTACAGCGACGTTGACCCGCGCCCTGCCAGCGGCTCTCCGCACTGGCTGAAAACCGTTCTGCGTCAGGAACTGGGCTTCAATGGCGTGATCTTCTCTGACGATCTGTCTATGGAGGGGGCGGCGATTATGGGCAGCTACGCTGAACGCGGTCAGGCGTCGCTGGATGCAGGTTGCGATATGATCCTGGTCTGCAATAATCGTAAAGGTGCCGTTAGCGTGCTGGATAACCTGTCGCCGATCAATGCAGAGCGTGTTACACAATTGTATCATAAAGGTTCATTTAGCCGTCAGGAGCTGATGGATTCGGCGCGCTGGAAGACGGTCAACGCCCGGCTTGAAGACCTGAATGAGCACTGGCAGGCACATAAAGCCAGCCTGTAAACCCTCCCGGAAGGCGTAGCGTGGTGAGAAGACGATGATCATCTATTTACACGGTTTTGACTCAAACAGTCCTGGTAATCATGAGAAGGTGCTGCAGCTGCAGTTTATCGATCCGGATGTACGGTTGATCAGCTATAGCACGCGCCATCCGAAGCATGATATGCAGCATCTGCTCAAAGAGGTGGACAAGATGTTGCAGCTCAACGTCGACGATCGGCCGTTGATTTGCGGCGTGGGGCTGGGCGGCTACTGGGCAGAGCGGATTGGCTTCCTGTGTGACATCCGTCAGGTGGTATTCAATCCCAACCTTTTCCCGAACGAAAACATGGAAGGCAAAATCGACCGCCCGGAAGAGTATGTCGATATTGCGACCAAGTGCGTCAGCAATTTTCGTGAGAAAAACCGTGACCGCTGTCTGGTGATCCTGTCGCGTAACGATGAGGCGCTCAACAGCCACCGGGCTGCAGAACTTCTGCATCATTACTATGAGATCGTCTGGGACGAAGAACAGACCCACAAGTTCAAAAACATCTCCCCACACCTGCAGCGTATCAAAGCGTTTAAAACGCTGGGTTAATCCTCTGTTTGCAGGCATCAAAGCCCGGCCGCGAAAGCGTGCCGGGCTTTCTTTTTGACCAGAATTGTCTACTTTTAAGCCATCAAAACTTGATGCATATCAATTTTGGTATGACCAATGCGCCTGACGTGGTATTCTCAATGCACCTGAATGGTTTCAGTGCTGTAACCTGTTGTTAATTAAGGGTTATTTTTATAACTTTTAATTAACAATTGGTTAATAATTTGAGGGGGTCACGTTGACTACGCCATTGAAAAAGATAGTGATTGTAGGCGGTGGTGCTGGCGGGCTGGAGCTGGCGACACAGTTGGGTAAGAAGCTGGGGCGCGGTAAAAAAGCCAAAATCACGCTGGTGGATCGTAACCACAGCCACCTGTGGAAACCGCTGCTGCATGAAGTGGCGACCGGCTCTCTGGACGAGGGCGTGGACGCGCTCAGCTATCTGGCACACGCGCGCAACCACCATTTCCAGTTTCAGCTGGGCTCGGTGGTGGACATCAACCGTGAAAGCAAAACCATCACTCTGGCAGAACTGCGTGATGAAAAAGGGGAGCTGTTGGTTCCTGAGCGCAAGCTGCCGTATGACACGCTGGTCATGGCGCTCGGCAGTACCTCCAACGACTTCAACACGCCGGGCGTGAAAGAGCACTGTATCTTCCTCGATAACCCGCACCAGGCGCGTCGTTTCCATCAGGAAATGCTGAACCTGTTCCTGAAGTACACCAGCAATATGGGTGCGAACGGTAAGGTAAATATCGCCATTGTTGGCGGCGGTGCGACGGGCGTTGAGTTGTCTGCGGAGCTGCACAATGCGGTGAAACAGCTGCACAGCTACGGTTACAAAGGGTTAACGAATGAAGCGCTGAACGTCACGCTTGTCGAAGCCGGTGAACGCATTCTGCCTGCGCTGCCTCCGCGTATTTCCGGTGCGGCGCACAATGAACTCACCAAGCTGGGCGTGCGGGTGCTGACGCAGACCATGGTGACCAGCGCCGACGAAGGCGGCCTGCACACCAAAGACGGCGAGTATATCAAAGCGGATCTGATGGTCTGGGCGGCCGGTATCAAAGCGCCTGACTTTATGAAAGATATCGGCGGCCTGGAAACCAACCGCATTAACCAGCTGGTCACGGAGCCAACGCTGCAAACCACGCGTGACCCTGAAATCTTTGCTATCGGTGACTGCGCCTCCTGCGCCCGTCCTGAGGGTGGATTTGTGCCGCCGCGCGCGCAGGCCGCACACCAGATGGCAAGCCTGGTCCTGCACAACATTCTGGCGCAGTACAAAGGCAAGCCAATGAAGGCCTATGTCTACAAAGACCATGGTTCTCTGGTGTCTCTGTCAAACTTCTCTACTGTCGGCAGCCTGATGGGTAACCTGATGCGCGGCTCGATGATGGTAGAAGGGCGCATTGCCCGTTTCGTGTATATCTCCCTCTACCGTATGCACCAGATTGCGCTGCACGGCTACTTCAAAACCGGGCTGATGATGCTGGTGGGCAGAATCAACCGCGTGATCCGTCCGCGTCTGAAGCTGCACTAATCTTTCACTCCCTCCGGGCTCTCCGGAGGGAGTTTTTAGCATTTCATGCTGTAGATCACAGATTGAGTGCTTAAGAGTTCTCCTAAATACAATATATCTCCTCTGAACGTCCCTTTTTTGATCCTTTATCTGATTGGCGAAGCCGTGCCTCCATTGCAAAATTGTTACCAATAGCAACAAAGGAGGAAGTCCCGTGAATAAATCAATGTTGGCGGGTATAGGGATTGGCGTCGCGGCTGCGTTAGGTGTGGCTGCCGTTGCCAGTCTCAACGTATTAGATCGCGGCCCGCAGTATGCGCAGGTGGTTTCTGCTACACCGATTAAAGAAACGGTAAAAACGCCTCGTCAGGAGTGCCGTAACGTCTCCGTGACGCATCGTCGTCCGGTGCAGGATGAAAACCGTATCGCCGGTTCTGTTCTGGGCGCGGTAGCGGGTGGCGTGATTGGTCACCAGTTCGGCGGCGGCCGGGGTAAAGATGTGGCGACCGTGGTCGGCGCGCTGGGTGGCGGCTATGCCGGTAACCAGGTGCAGGGTGCGATGCAGGATAACGATACCTACACCACGACTCAGCAACGCTGCAAAACCGTCTATGACAAGTCGGAAAAAATGCTGGGCTATGACGTGACGTACAAAATTGGCGATCAGCAGGGCAAAATCCGCATGGACAAAGACCCTGGCACGCAAATTCCACTGGATGGAAATGGTCAGCTGGTTCTGAATAACAAAGTGTAAAAAAGATGTTCTCTGAATTTAGCTCCTCATGCGCTCAGGCTGAGGAGCTTTTTTTTGTTTTAGATTTTGAGGAGCTCAGGCCACAGCCGCAGCGTGGTTTCGCTAATATTCTGCAGTTTTTCCAGCGTTGCCCCTTCACGGGCGCTGATCGACATCCCCTGCAAAATACAGCTCAGGTATTGTGCCAGCAGTTGGGGGTTGCACTGCGCAGGGATTTCACCGCGCTGCTGGCGCTGTGCCAGAAAGGCGCTTAGCGTCTCCTCCTGCATCGCATGACGCGATTTCACCGTATTGGCAATCTCTTTCGAGGACGCCGCCAGGGTGGCAGAGGTGTTAATCATAAAGCAGCCCGCAGGCGTATCTTTACTGGTGAAGCAGGTCGCGACGGCGGTGAAGTAATCCCGAAGCGCCTGTTCGACGCTTTTCTCTTCACAAAATAGCTGGGCTTCATGTTTCGCCGCAAAGCGTGAAATGTATCTGTCCAGCACCGCCCTGAACAGCCCCTCTTTATTGGTAAATTCGGCATACAGCGTCGGCGCTTTGGCTCCGGTAGCTTCTACCAGATCGGAAAGCGAGGTTGCTTCATACCCATGTTGCCAGAAGAGAGTCATGGCCTTATCAAGCGCTGCATCCCTGTCAAACACTTTTGGTCGGCCACGGCTTTTCTTCGCACAACTCGTGACGTCGGTTGTCATGTGCCGTTGGTCCTCTGTTGGTTTGGTGAATAACCATTATAAAAATAAACGCAACCCACCACCAGTGCTGAATGCTTAAAAATATATTAATCATATCTATATGAAAAATAACGACTTTAAAATTAAGTTAATGGTCGTTATAAAATTATGTTGACGCGTGACCTGGATCACATTTATGATTTAACTATCGATCGTTAACTAAATAGATAACGACCTCCAAATTCATCTGCTAAAGGTAAACATCATGAAAAACGTAAAAACCCTCATCGCTGCTGCTGTTCTGAGTTCACTTTCTTTCGCAAGCTTTGCGGCTGTACAAGTACAGTCCACCCCGGTCGATCAGCATAAAGTCGGGACGATCTCTGCGTCTGCCGGTACTAACCTGGGTTCACTGGAAGATCAGCTGGCACAAAAAGCGGAAGAGATGGGTGCTAAATCTTACCGCATCACCTCTGTGACCGGTCCTAACACCCTGCACGGCACCGCCGTCATCTACAAATAAGCCGGGCATAAACCCTCATTTATGCCACTGCAATAAAAAACGCCCTGCTGAGCAGGGCGTTTTTTTATTTATGATTTACATCGATTGCTGGATTACATCATGGTGCCGGGTGACATCGGTCGGCATGCCTGAGCGGGCCTCCATTGCACGCTCCATCACCACGCTGTTGGTATTCGCATTCGTTTTGAAGCTCACCATTGCGGCATTCAGGTTAATGGGCAGCGTCTGCGGGTCATCGTCAATGTTTTTCGATAGCGGCTGGTGAATTTCGACCAGGCGCACGCCGCCCGGCTCCTCAGAAACCTTAATCGGCGTATTGATGATATTCACTTTGGTACCCGGCGTAACAACGTTAAACAGCGTTTTGATATCGTCATCGCGCAGACGAATACAGCCGGAGCTGACGCGCATGCCGATGCCAAAGTCCGCGTTCGTTCCGTGCAGCAGGTAAACGCCACCGTAGGCCGCCAGGCGGATCGCGTGGTGACCCATCGGGTTATCCGGGCCTGCCGGCACCACGGCCGGAAGATCGATGCCCTGAGCTTTATAACGGGCACGAATATTGGCCGTCGGGGTCCAGGTTGGATTCGCGCGTTTATCCGAGACGGTTGTGACCATCGTCGGCGTCAGGGTGTCGCCGCCCAGCTGACCAATACCAATCGGGTAGACGGTCACCTCATTTTTACCCGGCGGGTAATAGTACAGACGTAGCTCCGCCAGGTTTATCACGATCCCCTCGCGCGGGGCGTCCGGCAGGATCGTCTGTAACGGGATAGTCAACACGCTGCCCGCGCGCGGAACGTACGGGTCGACGCCGGGGTTCGCCTGCAGCAGAGCCAGAAAACCGACGTTATATTTTTTTGCAATGGCTTCCAGCGAACCGCCATTATATTCAACCACATGAAAGCGGTTTTCCCCCACCACTTTGCTGCCGGGCGGAGGAAGAGGCCAGGTATTTGCGCGAGCAGGAAGCGCCACCGCGACGGTGGCTGCCAGCGCAAACAGGGTTAACCAGCGAGTAAAACGCGAAAAGGTCATCATCACCATAATCCATGCAAATGATAAGGTTATTGTTTTATAAGGCGTTAATGATAATTATGGCGAATGGGTGTGTCGGGAAGATCGGGTGAAGTGCAAAGAGTTTGTAAATTGTCCCCCCGTAGCGCTGGGCTAACGGGGGAAGGGATCCCCATAAAATAATGCCTGCACGGACGACCCCCTCTCCTTTGAGGGAGAGGGCTGGGGTGAGGGGGAACATACGACTCTGGTGGTCATTCCGTTCACTTTATGTCCCTTAGTACTCTGTAACGACATGACCTGTGAACGTGCCAGGGTGGCTCAGTCACCACCACCCTGGCGACCCGGGCTCCCGGCGGTAAATCGCCGCTACGCGGTCAGGAAACGCCTCAGCGATTTACAGCCGGACCAGGGTGTCGCTGTAAGCTATTCATTTTCCGGAAGCAACTTTCATCGCTTCCGGTTAATAAACTACATGAAATTCCTTAGTTAAGAGGGGAATGGAGGTCAGGCGATCGCGTTCTCTTCCAGCTGGCGCATAAAGTTACGCACCCAGTCCATACGGGTTTTGCGCTCCGTCAGTTCCTGGGTGAATTTCAGACGCGTTGGGCCATCCAGACGGAAATGCTGCGGCTGTTTTTGCAGCAGACCGATGAGCCACATCGGGTTGACGTGGTTCTTCTCCGCGAATTCAATTACGCCGCCTTTTTCGTTGCCTTCAAGCTTGCGAATGCCCAGCTTCTGCGCCTGCTGGCGCAGGCGAGCGATATCCAGCAGATTTCGCGCCGCATCGGGCAGCAGACCAAAGCGGTCGATCAGCTCAACCTTAATCTCTTCCAGCTCGTTTTCCGTTTTCGCACTGGCGATGCGCTTGTAGAACGACAGTCGGGTATTCACGTCCGGAATGAAATCGTCCGGCAGCAGGGAAGGCATGCGCAACTCGACCTCGGTCTGCTGGCTGGTGAGATCTTCCAGCGACGGCTCGCGCCCGGCCTTCAGGGCATCAACCGCGTTTTCCAGCAGTTCCATATAGAGCGAGAAGCCGATGGTCTCCATCGAGCCGCTCTGGTCCTCACCCAGCAGTTCACCGGCACCGCGGATCTCGAGATCGTGCGTGGCCAGTGCGAAGCCTGCACCGAGGTCTTCCAGAGAGGCGATGGCTTCCAGGCGCTTTTGCGCGTCGGTGGTCATCGCTTTTGGATGCGGCGTCAGCAGCCAGGCGTAGGCCTGATGGTGCGAACGCCCGACGCGGCCGCGCAACTGGTGAAGCTGCGCCAGGCCAAAGTGATCCGCACGTTCAATGATGATGGTGTTCGCCGTCGGAATGTCGATCCCGGTTTCGATGATGGTGGTGCACACCAGCACGTTAAAGCGCTGGTGGTGGAAGTCGTTCATCACCCGTTCCAGCTCGCGCTCGCGCATCTGCCCGTGACCGATAGCAATGCGCGCCTCCGGCACCAGCTCCGCCAGCCTGTCGGCCGCTTTCTGGATGTTTTCCACGTCGTTGTACAGGTAATAGACCTGACCCCCGCGCAGCACTTCACGCAGAATGGCCTCACGCACCACCAGATTATCGTACTCGCGGACGAAGGTTTTCACCGCCAGACGGCGCGCCGGTGGCGTGGCAATAATCGACAGATCGCGCATGCCGCTCATCGCCATGTTCAGGGTTCTCGGGATCGGCGTTGCGGTCAGGGTCAGGATATCGACGTCGGCGCGCATCGCTTTGATGCGCTCTTTATGACGCACCCCGAAGCGGTGCTCTTCGTCGACAATCAGCAGCCCCAAATCTTTCCACTTCACGTCGCTTTGCAGCAGCTTATGGGTGCCGATCAGAATATCGATCTTGCCTTCGCTGGCCTGCTCCAGGATCTGCGTCTGCTCTTTGGTGCTGCGAAAACGTGACAGCATCTCGATGCGTACCGGCCAGTTGGCGAAGCGGTCGCGGAAGTTGTCGAAGTGCTGCTGAGCGAGCAGGGTGGTCGGCACCAGCACCGCCACCTGCTTGTTGTTTTCCACCGCAAGGAAGGCGGCGCGCATCGCCACTTCGGTTTTACCGAAGCCAACGTCGCCGCAGACTAAGCGGTCCATTGCCAGCGGCTGGCACATGTCGCTCAGCACGGCGTTAATAGCCTGAGCCTGATCCGGCGTGGTTTCAAACGGGAAGCTGTCGCAGAACAGCTGATACTGTTCCTTATCATGCTTAAAGGCGAAGCCCTCTTTGGCCGCGCGCTGGGCGTAGATATCCAGCAGCTCGGCGGCCACGTCGCGCACTTTTTCCGCGGCCTTCTGGCGCGCGCGCGCCCAGGCATCGCCGCCCAGCTTGTGCAGCGGCGCGTTCTCTTCGGCCCCGCCCGCGTAGCGGCTGATCAGATGCAGGGACGACACCGGGACATACAGTTTGGCATCATTGGCGTAGGTCAGCATCAGGTATTCACCTTTGATGCCGCCCGCCTCCAGCGTGGTCATCCCCTGATAGCGTCCAACGCCATGCTCCAGGTGAACAATCGGCTGGCCCGGATGCAGCTCGGCCAGGTTGCGGATCAGCGTGTCCGGGTTGATGGTTCGACGGCTGTCCTGACGACGGCGCGCGACGCGCTCACCCAGCAGGTCGCTTTCGCAAATCAGCGCCAGGTTGTTGAGCGTGTCGATAAAACCGTGCTCGGCGGCGCCAATCATCAGGTAACGGCCGTTTCCGGTCGCTTCGCTCAGGCGCAGGATGCGCTTCGGCGCCACCTTAATGCGTCCCAGCAGCTCACCTAACGCTTCGCGGCGGCCTTCACTCTCAACGGAGAACACCACCGGGCCGGTAAAGGACTCCAGGAACTTGCGCAGATTATCCAGCGGGGATTTCTGCTGCGCCTGGACGGCCAGGTCCGGCAGCGTCCGGAAGGCGAGGTTGGTGTTGGCGGCCTTATCGGCAAGCGAATCGGTTTTCAGCTGCATGCGCGGCCAGCGCTTCAGCTCGGCGTTGAGCTCGTCGGTACGCAGCCACAGCGCTTCCGGCGGCAGCAGCGGACGCATCGGGTCAACGCCCCGGTTTTCGAAGCGAGCGCGGGTTTCGCTTTCAAAGCGGCTGGCGCTGACGTCGATATCCCCGGTGTTAACAATCAGGGTATTCGCCGGGAAGTAGCTGAACAGGGCAGGGAGCGGCTCGCTGAAGAACAGCGGCTGCCAGTATTCGATCCCGGCAGGCAGCGTGCCTTTGCTGACCTGCTGATAAATATGTTCCGCGTCGCGCTTCACCTCGAACTTATCGCGCCACTGGCTGCGGAACAGTTCGATAGCGGTTTTGTCCGTCGGGAACTCATGTGCGGGCAGTAAATTGATGGACTCCACTTCCTCCAGCGTGCGCTGCGTGTCGGCGTCAAAGACGCGCAGGCTGTCGATTTCATCATCGAAAAAGTCCAGACGATACGGCTGGTCGCTGCCCATCGGGTAAAGGTCGAGCAGCGCGCCGCGGGTCGCGTATTCCCCGTGCTCCATCACCTGGTCGACGTGGCGATAGCCGGCACCGTCAAGCTGCGCGCGCAGGGCATCACGGGACAGGCGCTGGCCTTTTTTCATCACCAGCGCGTGGCCGTGCAGGTAGCTGTGCGGACAGACGCGCTGCATCAGGGTATTCACCGGCACAATCAGCACGCCGCGCTGCATGGTCGGGAGTTGATAGAGCGTCGACAGGCGCGAGGAGATGATCTCCTGGTGTGGAGAGAAGCTGTCATAGGGCAGCGTTTCCCAGTCGGCCAGGCTGAACACCAGATTATCGGTGAACTGGCGAATTTCATCGTGCAGGCGCAGGGCATTTTGCATGTCCGGGGCAACCAGGATCACCGGGCCAGGATGACGCTCGGCGATTTCCGCTACCAGCGTGGCGCACGCTGCGCCCGTGAGTTCACCCAGCTGGCGCTGGTCGCCCGCTTTGACAGGCAAGGAATAACGATAGTGTTCAGGCATGGCTATGTCAGAGTCTCTTATGGATATACCAACAGTATTGGGGCATATCACTGATACGCAATGTCTTTATTATCCTCGATCGTTTTACATAAGCAAATCGTAACCGCACGGCGGGATTATACGCCCCCGGAAGGGGGGCGGTGAGGGCATTAACGGGTGGTGGGTGACAGCGTGAGCGGTGAAGGCGGAGAGAAGAAAACGTCGCCAAACAGCGCGGTGGAGATCTTGCGCACCCCGAGTCCGGCAAGGGTACAGATCAGCAGGCTGGCAAACGGATAGACAAGAATTAGGGATAGCTCGGCCCAGACCGGCCAGTAAGCGGCATTCATCTCGCCAATCAGGAACAGGCTGAAGGCCTCAATGAGGATGCGGTGGGTGGTATAAATCGCAATGGTATTGGAGCCAATCACGTTCAGCAGGTTGTCAGGGTGAACGGCATAGCGCTGCTCAAAGCTGTAGAACAGCTTCATGATCAGCACAATAGACAGCAATGAGAGCAGCAGCGGAACGTTAGCAAACCACAGCACCACGGAGACGGCGGCGAAAGCGCCGGTTGTCAGCCAGCTGCGGCGCAGGCTGAGGTTTTTCATCCACGTCATCAGCGCTGCGCCATACCACGCCCCGAGGCTGTAGTAGATCATGTTGCGTACCACGCTGTTCATTCCCCACCACGGCAGCGGCAGGAAGTTGATCGCGATGCTTGCCAGCGCCAGCAGCCCCAGCATCGGCAGCTTCCAGCGGCTCAGCAGTTTACACAGCGTGAAGTACACAACCAGGGCATACAGATACCACAGGCTGGTGCTGGCGGTGAGCATGCCTCGCACAAATCCCGGGAGGGAATCGGCATAGGCCGCGTTCGACGAGGTGGCAAGCTCACGATCGGGGGCCAGCCAGGCATTCAGGTGGGTCAGCGCCTGCCATTGCAGAATCCCCCACAGCGCCAGGACCCAGACAATGCTCCAGATTCGCTTGTCGAGACTGGTTCGCCAGTCCACCTCGTCAATATAACGACGGATCAGATAGCCGGAGATAAAGAAAAAGACCGGCATACGGAAGGGGGCGAGGTAGAGATTAAAATAGACCCAGCATTTGGCGAGAAGGCCGGAGAGCGGGTGTTGCAGCCCGATCAGGTGCGGATAAAACGTGATAACCGAATGATAGATAACCACCAGGCAGATACACAGCCCTTTTATCTGGTTAATCCATAATGCTTTTTGCTTCATTGTTCGCAACTACCTTATTGCCATAGACGAACGAACAATTGTTGTTAAACGAAACCGGGCTGTAATGGGTAACAGTCTGTATCAGGAGGTTTTTCGGAAAAGGTGGAGGTTGCGAGGGGCGGTTTCAGACATTAGTACCCTGATTTATCTGAATTTTTCGGAAAAATGATTACCAAAGCTTACGGTTTCAGTCATTTACGCTTAACGGATTCGCTTATATACTCGTGGGTCTGCTATCAGCAAACAGACGGACTTCATGTATCAACCTGTCGCACTCTTCATAGGCTTACGCTACATGCGTGGGCGCGCCGCGGACCGCTTCGGTCGCTTTGTCTCCTGGCTTTCGACTATTGGCATTACGCTTGGCGTGATGGCTCTGGTGACGGTGCTTTCCGTCATGAATGGCTTTGAGCGCGAGCTGCAAAACAATATCCTGGGGCTGATGCCGCAGGCCGTTCTCTCATCGACTAACGGTTCGGTTAACCCACAGCAGCTGCCGGAAAGCGCGGCGAAGTTACAGGGCGTCACGCGCGTTGCGCCGTTGACCACCGGTGACGTGGTGCTGCAAAGCGCCCGCAGCGTGGCGGTCGGCGTGATGCTGGGTATCGACCCGGCGCAAAAAGATCCGCTGACGCCGTATCTCGTTAACGTGAAGCAGACTGACCTGGAAGCCGGGAAATACAACGTGATTCTGGGTGAGCAGCTTGCCGGCCAGCTTGGCGTCAACCGTGGCGACCAGCTGCGCGTGATGGTGCCTTCCGCCAGCCAGTTTACGCCGATGGGGCGCCTGCCAAGCCAGCGCCTGTTCAACGTGATTGGTACCTTTGCCGCCAACAGCGAAGTCGATGGCTACCAGATGCTGGTTAACATCCAGGACGCGTCACGCCTGATGCGCTACCCGGCCGGAAATATCACCGGCTGGCGCCTGTGGCTTGACGCGCCGCTGAAGGTGGATACCCTCAGCCAGCAAAAACTGCCGGACGGCACCAAATGGCAGGACTGGCGCGAGCGCAAAGGCGAGCTGTTCCAGGCCGTGCGGATGGAGAAAAACATGATGGGGCTGCTGCTGAGCCTGATCGTCGCCGTGGCGGCATTTAACATCATCACCTCGCTGGGGCTGATGGTGATGGAGAAGCAGGGCGAGGTCGCTATCCTGCAAACCCAGGGGCTGACGCCGCGCCAGATCATGGCCGTGTTTATGGTGCAGGGCGCCAGCGCTGGTATCATCGGTGCGTTGCTCGGTGCCGTGCTGGGGGCACTGCTTGCCAGCCAGCTCAACAACTTAATGCCGATTATCGGCGCGCTGCTCGATGGCGCGGCGCTGCCGGTGGCTATCGAGCCGCTGCAGGTGGTCGGTATTGCGCTGGCCGCGATGGCCATTGCGCTGCTTTCAACGCTTTATCCTTCCTGGCGCGCCGCCGCCACTCAACCCGCTGAGGCTTTACGTTATGAATAAGATCCTGTTGCAATGCGACAACCTGTCCAAACGCTATCAGGAAGGCACTGTGCAAACCGACGTGCTGCACAATGTGAGCTTTAGCGTGGGTGAAGGTGAGATGATGGCGATTGTCGGCAGCTCCGGCTCCGGTAAAAGTACCTTATTACATCTGCTGGGCGGGCTGGATACCCCAACCAACGGCGACGTGATTTTCTCCGGCCAGCCGATGAGCAAAATGTCCTCAGCGGCGAAGGCCGAGCTGCGCAACCGCGAGCTGGGCTTTATCTACCAGTTCCACCACCTGCTGCCGGATTTCACGGCGCTGGAAAACGTGGCGATGCCGCTGCTGATTGGCAAGAAGAAACCCGCAGAAATTAACGCCCGCGCCAGCGACATGCTGAAAGCGGTAGGGCTGGGCCATCGCGGTAACCACCGTCCGTCGGAGCTGTCCGGCGGCGAACGCCAGCGCGTGGCGATTGCCCGTGCGCTGGTCAACAACCCGCGTCTGGTGCTGGCGGATGAGCCCACCGGTAACCTGGACGCCCGCAATGCGGACAGTATTTTCCAGCTTCTGGGCGAGCTGAACGCCTCACAGGGTACCGCGTTTCTGGTGGTGACCCACGATCTGCAGCTGGCAAAACGCATGGGGCGCCAGCTTGAGATGCGCGACGGTCATCTGAACGCGGAACTGACCCTGATGGGAGCAGAGTAATGGCGTCACCGTTATCGTTACTCATCGGTTTACGTTTTAGCCGCGGCCGCCGTCGCGGCGGCATGGTGTCGCTGATCTCCGTCATCTCGACCATCGGTATTGCGCTGGGTGTGGCGGTGCTGATTGTCGGCCTGAGCGCCATGAACGGTTTCGAGCGCGAGCTGAATAACCGCATTCTGGCGGTGGTGCCGCACGGGGAGATCGAACCGGTTAACCAGCCGTGGACGAACTGGAGCGATGCGCTCACCAAAGTTGAAAAAGTGCCGGGCATCGCCGCGGCCGCGCCCTACATTAACTTTACCGGGCTGGTGGAGAGCGGGGTAAACCTGCGCGCCATTCAGGTGAAAGGGGTGAACCCGGCGCAGGAAGCGCGTCTCAGCGCGCTGCCGAACTATGTGCAAAACGGCGCGTGGGCCAACTTCAGGGCGGGCGAGCAGCAGATCATCATGGGTAAAGGCGTTGCTGATGCCCTGAAGGTGAAGCAGGGCGACTGGGTGTCAATCATGATCCCCAACGCCAGCGCCGATCACAAACTACAGCAGCCAAAACGCGTGCGCCTGCACGTTACCGGTATTCTTCAGCTGAGCGGCCAGCTTGACCACAGCTTTGCGATGGTGCCGATGGAGGATGCGCGCCAGTATCTCGACATGGGCGACAGCGTGACGGGCATTGCGATTAAGGTGAACGACGTCTTTAACGCCAACAAACTGGTGCGCGACGCGGGCAGCGTGACCAATAACTATGTCTACATCAAAAGCTGGATCGGCACTTACGGGTATATGTACCGTGATATCCAGATGATCCGCGCCATTATGTATCTGGCGATGGTGCTGGTGATTGGCGTCGCGTGCTTTAATATCGTCTCGACGCTGGTCATGGCGGTCAAGGACAAGAGCGGCGACATCGCCGTGCTGCGTACCCTCGGAGCAAAAGACGGTCTTATTCGCGCCATCTTCGTCTGGTACGGTTTGCTGGCGGGTCTGTTCGGCAGCCTGTGCGGCGTGGTGATTGGCGTGGTGGTTTCCCTGCAGCTGACGCCGATTATCAACGGGATTGAAAAGCTTATTGGTCACCAGTTCCTGTCGGGTGATATCTATTTTATTGACTTCCTGCCGTCTGAACTGCACTGGCTGGATGTTTTTTATGTGCTGCTTACAGCACTTTTACTGAGTCTGCTGGCAAGCTGGTATCCGGCGCGTCGCGCAAGCCGAATTGATCCGGCGAGGGTATTAAGTGGCCAGTAATTACGTCATGATCTAGCGGCTTTCGGGTCGCCAGATCGAAAGAGGAATGCGTTATGTATTATGGATTTGATATTGGCGGCACCAAGATTGCGCTCGGCGTATTTGATAAAGACCTCAAACTGCAGTGGGAAACCCGCGTTCCCACGCCGCGCGACAGCTACGACGAATTTTTAAACGCCATTGCCGCGCTGGTGGCGCAGGCCGATGAACGCTTTGGCGTGAAAGGCAGCGTCGGCATTGGTATTCCGGGCATGCCGGAAACCGACGACGGTACGCTTTACGCGGCCAACGTGCCTGCCGCCAGCGGTAAACCGCTGCGCGCCGATCTCTCTGCTCTTCTTGAACGCGACGTGCGTTTAGATAACGATGCCAACTGCTTCGCGCTCTCTGAAGCCTGGGATGATGAATTCCGTCGCTACCCGCTGGTGATGGGGCTGATCCTCGGTACCGGCGTCGGCGGCGGAATCGTCATCAACGGTAAGCCCATCACCGGCCGCAGCTACATCACCGGCGAGTTTGGTCATATTCGCCTGCCGGTGGATGCCCTCGAGGTGGTGGGACGTGATTTTCCGCTAACCCGCTGCGGCTGTAGCCAGCACGGCTGTATTGAGAACTACCTTTCCGGCCGCGGGTTTGCATGGCTTTACGAACACTTCTATCATCAGAAACTTGAGGCCCCTCAAATCATTACCCTGTGGGAGCAAGGGGATGCGCATGCGCGTGAGCACGTCGAGCGCTATCTGGATCTGCTGGCGGTATGTCTGGGCAATATTCTCACTATCGTCGACCCGGATCTGCTGGTGATCGGGGGAGGGCTCTCAAACTTTACCGCGATTACGGAACGGTTGTCCGGGCGTTTGCCCCGACACTTATTGCCGGTTGCCCGCGTGCCGCGTATTGAACGCGCGCGACACGGGGACGCAGGAGGCATGCGCGGAGCCGCATTCCTTCATCTCACCGATTAGTTTACGAGGTTACTATGCTGTCGCGTCGCCAGGGTCGA
Organism: Enterobacter sp. BNK-13; assembly: GCF_048685015.1. Lineage (NCBI taxonomy): Bacteria > Pseudomonadati > Pseudomonadota > Gammaproteobacteria > Enterobacterales > Enterobacteriaceae > Enterobacter > Enterobacter sp. BNK-13. The sequence goes on from NZ_JBLQTP010000001.1 coordinate 1,396,445, forward strand.
CTCAGCCGTTTTCGCAAAAACAAACGCCGCTTGCGTGAGCGTCTGCGCCAGCGGATCTTTTTCAGAGACAGAATGATGCCAGAAGCGATGGATAAACCCAGAGTGGTGGTGCTGACCGGGGCGGGGATCTCCGCCGAGTCAGGAATTCGAACCTTCCGCGCGGCGGACGGGTTGTGGGAAGAGCACCGCGTGGAGGATGTCGCCACGCCGGAAGGCTTTGCCCGCGACCCGGATCTCGTGCAGGCGTTTTACAACGCCCGCCGTCGTCAGCTTCAGCAACCTGACGTCGCGCCGAATGCGGCGCATCTGGCGCTGGCGAAGCTGGAAGAGGCGCTGGGCGATCGTTTTCTACTGGTAACGCAGAATATCGACAACCTTCACGAGCGGGCCGGTAACAAGAACATCATCCATATGCACGGCGAGCTGCTCAAGGTTCGCTGCGCCTGGAGCGGTCAGGTGCTGGACTGGAAAGAGGACGTGCTGCCAGAGGATAAGTGCCACTGCTGCCAGTTCCCGTCGCGCCTGCGTCCGCACGTGGTCTGGTTCGGCGAAATGCCGCTGGGAATGGATGAGATCTACAGCGCGCTGGCGATGGCCGACGTGTTTATCGCCATCGGCACATCTGGCCATGTTTATCCGGCGGCGGGGTTTGTCCACGAAGCGCGACTGCACGGCGCGCATACGGTAGAACTCAATCTTGAGCCAAGCCAGGTGGGTAGCGAGTTTGAAGAGAAACACTACGGTCTGGCAAGTACGGTTGTTCCGGAGTTTGTCGACAAGCTGCTGAAAGGGCTGTAACGCGAATCGCGTGAAAAGGCACCCGCTGGACGGGTGCCTTTTTATTTAAGAATGAAAGAACGCCAGCGTCTTCTCCAGCGATTTAGCCTGCTCGTCCAGGGAGAGCGCCGCCGCTGAGATCTGCTGAACCAGAGAAGCGTTCTGCTGGGTGGTGCTGTCCATCTGGTTAACAGCGGTACTGACCTGGCTAATTCCCCGATTCTGCTCGTCCAAAGCCTGAACAATGTCGTTGATGACCAGATGCACGTGCGACACCGCCTCAATCACCTGTTTCATCATTACGCCGGTCTCATTGACCAGCTCAACGCCTTTGCTGACGCGGCCTGAGGACTCGGCAATTAGCTGGGAAATTTCTTTAGCCGCGTTAGCGCTTCGCTGGGCAAGATTGCGCACTTCACCTGCGACAACTGCGAAACCGCGTCCCTGTTCGCCTGCGCGCGCCGCTTCAACGGCCGCATTCAGCGCCAGAATATTGGTCTGGAAGGCGATGCCGTCGACGATGCTGTTAATCTCACCGATCTTACGTGCGCTCTCGTCAATCTCCCCGATCACCATGACCACGTCGTTTACCAGCGTTTCGCCATGCCCGGCGAGGCTCGCGGCGCGATCGGTCAGCGTGGTGGCCTTGTGGGCGTTGTCGGCGTTATTCTTCACCGTGACCGAAATCTCTTCCATGCTGGCAGCCGTTTCAACAATCGCCGCCGCCTGTTCTTCGGTACGCGAGGCGAGGTCAAGGTTGCCCGCCGAAATTTCGCTGGTCCCGCCGTGCACCGAATGGCTGGCTTCGCTGATGTTGCCGACGATGCGCTTGAGCTGCGTCTGCATGGTGTGCAGGGCATAAAAAATGCTGTGGGTATCCCCGGAACGCACCGGGATAGTGTTGTTCAGATCTCCCCGAGCGACGGCAAGGGCAATACCAGCGGCCTCGGAAGGTTCTCCCCCCACCGGACGGTCAACCTTGCGGGTAAAGATCTGGGCCATCACCAGGCTGACCGCAACGATGCTTAACACCATCAGGACGATGGCTTTCAGTAAAAATGCGCGCGCTTCGGCCATCACTTCGCTGACCGGGGTGATAATAGCCAGTTTCCACGGCGTCTGGCTGTTGCCGACGGCGATGTCCTGCCAGGTGATAAACACCTCTTCCTTCAGCAGCGGATCGTTTACCCGGGTGACGTCATGACCGGCAATCTGACCCGCGTAAGGCTTGCCTGCAGCCCGTTTGTCCGGGCTGGACACCACGTTATTGCCCGCAGACAGGAGGAGGGCGTAGCCTGTGCCGTTCCACGGTTTAATTGCGCCGATCGTGGACTGCAGCGTGGCGAGCGAGAAGTCAGAGGTGACCGAGCCCAGAAACTGACCGTCACGCATGATGGGGGCGGCAATCGAGGTGAGCATCACGTCCACGCCGTTGTAGGGGTAAATATAGGGTTCGATGATCACATCTTTATGCCGCTGTTTCGGCAGCAGATAATAATCACCGCTGCCGGGCGTTTCGATGTCCGTCAGCAGGTGCAACGCCGGTTTGCCGGTGGCATCGCGGTCGACGTAGCGGGCGTAGCGCCCGGCAGGATCTTCACCGCTCTGACCGGCAAAGGCGGCATCTTTATCGTCAAACGCGTTGGGCTCAAAGGCCATCGACATGGAGAGAAACGACGGGTGAGCCGAGAGGTAGTGGATGAGCAGCTGGTTCAGGCTCTGGCGATCGGATACGCCCGCCTCACGCAGCGCCAGGGCGCTGTTGCCCATATCCCGGGCGGCAGTCAGAGCGGAATCCAGCTGTTTGCTGACCTGTAAAGCCTGTACCTCGGCTATCTGGCGGATATGTTTTTTGGCCAGCACCTCTTGCTGCGCCATCCACTGCCACATCATAAACCCGATCGTTGCCGTAAAGCCCACCGTCACGGTGAGGAAAATGGACAATAGCATCAACGTCTTGACTCTTATTTTTTGTTTTTGGACCATGGCGTCTTTCATTCTCATCTCCCGTAATGTCGTGCATGTCGGGCAGGCACACAGTACTTATCGGATATTTCGTTCTCTTTCTGTAGAGCGCCGGATATATTTAATTTAAATTCCAGAATATTAAATCCCGTTAATTAGTGTGGATGCTTTTATTTTGTGCATTCAATCAAAATAGCGCTCGATAATGCTCGTTATCATCGTGTAGAAAGAGGATGCTAATAAATATTAAGTGGTAGAGGAGGATGGGATATGTACGGATTTATCGCGCGACAACCCATTTTTAACCCAGAGATGAATACCGTGGCCTATGAGCTGCTTTTCAGAGACGGGATGACAAACCGTTTTCCGGATGTGTCGGCGGAATATGCCACGTCCAGGATGATATCCGATCAGTTTTTATGTGTGCCGTCCCAGCGCATCGCCGGGGCACATACGTCGTTTATTAATTTCCCTTCAAGGATGGTCATTGACCGCAGTGGCGAAGCGCTTGATAAAGAGAGCGTGGTAATTGAGATCCTTGAAGATGCTGTGCCGGGGGCCGAACTGCTGCAGGCCGTCAGGGAGATGAATGCGCATGGCTACCAGTTTGCGCTTGATGATTTCACCCTTGCGCCAGAATGGGATGCTTTTTTACCCTATATTTCGATCCTGAAATTCGACGTCAGAAATTATACTTTAGCGCAAATTAAAGCGTATCTGAAAGCACGTAAACATCTGACCGGTCATATTAAATATCTCGCTGAAAAAGTTGAGACTAAAGAGGAATTCAACCAATACAGGGACGAGGGGTTCTCTCTGTTTCAGGGCTATTTTTTCTGCCGTCCGGAGGTCATTAAATATAAACGGCTGTCGCAAAATCAGCTGGCGATTTTCCGGCTGCAAATGGAGGTCGGACGCAATAAACCTGATTTTCGAATCATCGAGTCGTTGATAAAAACGGATCTGACGCTCTCTTATAAAATCATGCGCTATATGAAGCATACGGCGTTTAAACATGTCGGCGCCTGTAATTTCAGCAAGTTAACCCTGAGCGAGGTGCTCAGGTATCTTGGCGAAAATCAGCTCCGACGGTTTGTTGCCGTCGTGGTCCTCGCCAGTGCGGGTAATGACACCGTCAGCGAGCTTTACCCGCTAAGCATGATGCGCGGCAAGTTCTGCGAACTGATTGCAGAGACGATGAAAGACCCGATTCTGGCTGAAAATGCGTTCATGTGCGGCCTGTTTTCTTTGCTCGATACCCTTCTTGAGTTGCCGATGGCCGAGTTGATGAAGCAAATTGCGGTACCGCAGAGCGTGAGCAACGCGCTGTGCCATCAGGAGGGACAGTTAGCCGACATGATCAACCTCTGTCGTTATTATGAACAGCAGCGCTGGGACGAGGCAACCCGGGTTCGTCAGGCGCTGGGTCTGTCTGATGAGGAGGTAGTGGAGGCGATGCGAAAGGCGACGATCTGGGCAGGAGAGAATGCGGTCAGTTAATTCCCCCTCACGCCGCGCAGGCGGCGTGAAGAAGAACACGATACCGGTTAGCGGCCCGCTTTTAACTTCTGGTAATACTCTTCGTAGAGGCGGCTGGCGTCGCCGACATCGTTCTGCCATTCACCTTTGCTGATGGTTTCGGCGTCCGGGTAGAGCGACTTATCGTTAGCCACGTCAGGCTTCAGCAGCTTGCGTGCGGCCAGGTTGGGCGTCGGGTAGCCAATCGTCTCGGCAACCTGTTTCGCCACGTCAGGGCGCAGCAGGAAGTCAATCAGCTTATGCGCCCCGTCCACGTTTTTCGCGTTGGCCGGGATTGAAAGACTGTCCATCCAGAAAATCCCACCCTCTTTTGGCCAGACAACCTCAAGCGGCGTACCGGCCTGGCGGGCGACATACGCGGAGCCGTTCCACACCATCCCCAGGTTCACTTCGCCTTCCATATACGGGTTTGCCGGGTTATCGGAGTTGAATGCCGCCACGTTAGGCATCAGCTTTTTCAGCTCGGTATACGCCGCTTCAATCTCTTTTGGATCCGTCGTATTGCCCGAGTAGCCCAGCTTGCGCAGCGCGATCTGGAACACTTCACGTGCGTCGTCGGTCAACAACAGGCTGCCTTTGTACTCCGGTTTCCACAGGTCGGCCCAGCTTGTCACCGATTTCGGATCGACGGCCTCGCTGTTAACGCCAATCGCGGTTGCCCCCCAGATATACGGAATGGAGTAGTCGTTATTCGGGTCAAACGGCTTGTTGAGCATCTCCGGATCGAGGTTTGAAAAATGGGTTAGCTTCGTTTTATCGATCTTCTGGATCATGCCCTCTTTGCGCATTTTGTCGACAAAGTAGGTGGAAGGAACCACCAGATCGTATGCGCCGTCTTTGTAGGTTTTGAGCTTGGCATACATGGTTTCATTCGACTCGTAGGTCGAGTAGATCACCTTGATGCCCGTCTCTTTGGTGAACTGTTCCAGCAGTCCCGGCGGCACATACTCGGTCCAGTTGTAGAAGTAGAGCGTTTTGCTGTCATCAGCGTGCGCGGCACCCATGCCAAGCACCAGCGCCGCAGCGGCGAGCATTTTTTTCATTTCATTGTCCCCTGAGATTTTGTTTTATCACGAGCAATAACCTGGCTGGCGATCACCAGAACCAGCGAAAACACCAGCAGAATGGTCGCCAGCGCGTTCACCTCAGGTGAAACGCCGACTTTCACCATCGAATAGATTTTCAACGGCAGAATTTCATAGCTCGGCCCGGTCACGAAGGAGGAGACCACCACGTCATCCATCGACAGGGTAAAGCTCAGCAGCCATCCTGCCGCCACGGCGGGCATCGCCAGCGGCAGGATGATTTTGCGCAGGATGGTCATCTCGCTGGCGCCCAGGTCTTTCGCCGCCTCTAGCATGCGCACGTCGAACCCTTTCAGGCGCGCAAAGACGGTCACCACCACAAACGGCAGGCAGAAGGTGATATGGGAAAACAGCAGCGACCAGAAGCCAAGCTGAACGCCCAGTAGCATAAACAGCACCAGCAGCGAAATCGCCATCACGATGTCCGGCGACATCATCACCACAAACAGCATGCCGCTGACGAACGGCTTACCGCGAAAGCGATAGCGATAGAGCGCCACGGCGGTCAGGGAGCCAATCAGCGTGGCGAAGGTGGCGGAGAAGATCGCCATCGTCAGCGAGTGCTGAGCGGCCTGCAGCAGGCTGTCATTGTTCATCAGCAGGCTGTACCAGTCGGTGGTAAAGCCCTGCCAGTTAATCCCAAAGCGCGAGCTGTTAAACGAGTTCACGATCAAAATGATGATCGGGATATACAGGTAAGCGTAAATGGCGGTCATAAAACCGCCGCGAAGCAGTCGACCGATCATTCGAGTTCCACCTTCTTATTCAGCAGCCGTGAGGCGCGCCAGTAGACCAGCAGCATCAGACCCATCACCACCGTCAGCGTAATGCTGGTGGCGGACCCGAACGGCCAGTCGCGGATGTTGAGGAACTGGCTCTTGATCACATTCCCAATCAGCAGGTTTTTCGCCCCGCCCATCAGGTCAGAAACGTAGAACAAGCCCATCGCCGGGAGCATCACCAGCAGACAGCCCGCGATAATACCGGGCATGGTCAGCGGGATGATAATGCGGATAAAGGTCTGGAACCTGTTGGCACCTAGATCTTTTGCCGCTTCCAGCAGCGGTTTATCCAGCTTCTCAATGCTGGAGTAGAGCGGCATCACCATAAACGGCAGCAGGATATAGACCAGACCGACAATCACCGCGCTCGGGGTGAACATGATGCGGATCGGCGTATCAATCACTCCCAGCCACAGCAGAAATTCATTGAGGTAGCCTTTGGTGCTGAGGAAGATTTTCAGCCCGTAGATGCGAATCAGCGAGTTGGTCCAGAACGGCACAATCAGTAAAAATAGCAGCAGGGGCCGCACCTTTTGCGGCAGGCCCGCGAGGAACCACGCGAAGGGATATCCCAGCACCAGACAGGCAATCGTGGCAATCAGCGCCATATTCAGTGAGTGCAGCAGCACGTCAAAATAGAGCGGATCGAGCAGGCGCGTGTAGTTGTCCAGCGTAAAGACCAGCGAAACGAAATGGGTATCGTCGCGGGTCAGGAAGCTGGTGGCGATAATCATCAGGTTGGGGAGAAAGACAAACAACACAAGCCAACCGACGATCGTGGCAATCACCACATTCTGGAACTTACTTGTGTTCTTCATCAGCCAGTACAACCTCCCAGCTTTCTACCCAGTTGATAACCATTTTCTGGTCGAGAGAGTGGTCGAAGTCAGGGTCGTCCTCGTTAAAGAACTCGCTGACCATCACCATTTTGCCGTTCTCCAGCTCGACGACAGACTCCAGCGTCATCCCTTTGTAGTTGCGCTCGCGGATATAGCCGATTAACCCTTCGGCCTCGGCATTGCCGTGGATTTCATCGACGCGCAGATCTTCCGGGCGCAGCAGAACGTTGAGCTTTTGTCCCTTTTCGACGGGGAAATTCACCGTGATGGCGCACTCCCGTCCTTCGACGCGGGCCCGGACGCGCTGGTCGTCCAGACGTTCGATCACCGTGGCGTCAAAGATATTGATTTCACCAATGAAGCTGGCGACAAACAGGTTCTTCGGCTCTTCGTAGATTTCACGCGGTGTGCCGTCCTGCTCGATTTTACCGTCACGCATCACCACGATGCGGTCGGACATGGTCAGGGCCTCTTCCTGGTCATGGGTGACGAAGACAAAGGTAATGCCGAGCTTGCGCTGCAGAGCCTTGAGCTCGTTCTGCATCTGCTTGCGCAGCTTGTAATCCAGCGCGGAGAGGGATTCATCCAGCAGGAGCAGACGCGGCTTGTTGACCACGGCGCGGGCGATGGCCACGCGCTGCTGCTGGCCGCCGGAAAGCTGATGCGGTTTTCGCTGGGCGAACGTCTCAAGCTGCACCATGCGCAGGGCTTCGGTGACGCGCGGTTCGATTTCATTCGCCGGGGTTTTTTGCATCCGCAGGCCAAACGCCACGTTTTCAAACACGGTCATGTGCGGGAAGAGGGCATAGCTCTGAAAGACAGTATTGACGTGGCGGTCTTCGGCGGGAACCTGGGTGATGTCCTGGTTTTCAAGATGGATATGGCCGTTATCGACGCTTTCCAGCCCGGCGATAAGGCGCAGTACGGTTGTTTTGCCGCAGCCGGAGGGGCCAAGCAGCGTCAGAAACTCACCGTCATTGATGGTGAGAGTGAGGTCGGAAATGACGTCCTTGCCATCAAAACTTTTACGAATTCGTTCCAGTTTCACCAGCGGTGAACGGGTTTGTGTATTCAATTTTTGCGCTGTCCCATATAGACGCCTCAGGCAGCAGACTGAAGCGGGGTTTGTGTGTAACCACCTTGGTGACTCGTAATGAGGGCGGACATTCTACGGCAATCCCCTGCAATCGCCAATCCTTGTCACTGATTCATAAGCTACATTTACTAACGCATAACGATATAAACGGAAAATATTCTCGTTTGCGGGATAAAAGTGACCTGACGCAATATTTGCGTTTTGATGCTTATTGATAATGTTGTCACAAAAAGTGAGGGTGACTGCATGGATAAATTACTTGAGCGTTTTTTACAGTACGTTTCGCTGGATACCCAATCTAAACCGGGTGTTCGCCAGGTGCCGAGCACCGAAGGCCAGTGGAAGTTATTAAACCTGCTTAAAGAGCAGCTTGACGCCATGGGGCTGGTCAACGTCACGTTAAGCGAGAAAGGCACTGTGATGGGAACGCTGCCGGCGAATGTCCCGGGTGACATTCCGGCGATTGGCTTTATCTCCCATGTCGACACCTCTCCGGATTTTAGCGGTAAACATGTGAACCCGCAGATTGTTGAAAACTACCGCGGCGGCGACATTGCGCTGGGCATAGGCGACGAAGTGCTCTCGCCCGTCATGTTCCCGGTGCTGCACCAGCTCCTGGGCCAGACGCTGATCACCACCGACGGAAAAACGCTGCTGGGGGCGGATGATAAAGCGGGGATCGCAGAAATCATGACGGCGCTGGCGGTGCTGAAGGGCAAAGATATCCCGCACGGCGATATCCGCGTGGCCTTTACGCCGGATGAAGAGGTCGGCAAGGGCGCGAAGCACTTCGACGTGGACGCCTTTAACGCGCAGTGGGCCTACACCGTTGACGGTGGCGGCGTCGGTGAGCTGGAGTATGAAAACTTCAATGCTGCCTCGGTGACGATCAAAATTGTCGGCAACAACGTTCACCCCGGTTCGGCGAAAGGCGTCATGGTGAACGCGCTGTCGCTGGCATCGCGAATTCATGCGGAAGTCCCGGCGGAAGAGAGTCCCGAACAGACCGAGGGGTATGAAGGGTTCTATCACCTGACCAGCATCAAAGGCACCGTGGACAGCGCGCAGATGCACTACATCATCCGCGATTTCGACCGCAAAGCCTTTGAGGCGCGCAAGCGTAAGATGATGGAGATCGCCAAGAAGGTGGGCAAGGGCCTGCATCCTGACTGCTACATCGAGCTCATCATCGAAGACAGCTATTACAATATGCGCGAGAAGGTGATGGCGCATCCGCATATTCTCGATATCGCCCAGCAGGCGATGCGCGACTGCGATATTGAACCGCAGCTGAAGCCGATTCGCGGCGGCACCGACGGTTCTCAGCTGTCATTCATGGGGCTACCGTGCCCGAACCTGTTTACCGGTGGCTATAACTACCATGGCAAACATGAGTTTGTGACGCTGGAAGGGATGGAAAAGGCGGTGCAGGTGATTGTGCGGATTGCGGAGTTGACCGCGAAGCGGTAGCCGCTTTAAGCCGGGTGGCGGCTACGCCTTACCCGGCCTACGTTCAAATTGTAGGCCCGGTAAGCGCAGCGCCACCGGGCAGAAAGGCAAGGAGTGCCCATGTCAAACTACCGTCGCCATTACGTCCCCGGTGGAACCTGGTTCTTCACCGTCAACCTGCAAAATCGTCAGAGCGATTTGCTTACCCGTCATATCGATAGCCTGCGTTCCGCCGTCTCAACGGTTAAGCGTGCGAAGCCCTTCACCATCAACGCGTGGGTTATTCTGCCTGAACACATGCACTGTATCTGGACCCTACCGGAAGGAGACAGTGATTTTTCTGCTCGCTGGCGGGATATCAAAAAGACGTTCAGCCGCAACGTCGACATGGGTCATATCTGGCAACCACGATTCTGGGAACACACTATCCGCAACGAAGAGGACTACCGGCGGCATGTGGATTACATTTACATCAATCCGCTGAAGCACGGCTATGTGGGTAAAGTCAGCGACTGGCCGTTTTCAACGTTTCATCGGGACGTGCAGGAAGGATTGTATCCGGTGGATTGGGCCGGCGAGATCGAGGATTTTGCGGCGGGTGAGCGTCGATAAAAACGCCCGGTGGCGCTACGCTTACCGGGCCTACGATCCGAATGTAGGCCGGGTAAGGCGTAGCCGCCACCCGGCAAATATCACGACTCAGTCCTCAAAGAACCAGTACCCGCTGTTGACCAGTGCGGCCAGCATCGCGAGGAAAGACGGGTCTTCCAGCGCATCGCCAAAGGTATCGGCAGTCAGCACCAGATGGCTGGCAATCGCTTCCAGCGCCGGACGGTGTGGAGAGTCCAGCTTCTCGCCGTTGACGAACACCTCCTCACCAATACGCAGCACGCGTAGTCCGCCCAGGCGCGTCAGCTTATCGCCCTGCTGAAGCGCATCATAAATCTCGTCAGCCTGATACGGCGGCTCCGGTGGTGCAACGTCCAGCTCGTGGCGGGACTGGCTGATAAACTCGCCAAACCACTGTTTGAAGTGCTCTGGCTCGTTAATCAGATCCAGCATCATGCCGCGCAGCTTATCCAGCTCTGCGGGCAGGATATCGGCCGGATGATCGCGTGCAGGCACATCAGGGTCGCTGTAACGATAGCTGCCCAGCTCGCGCTGCAGAACATAGTCGGCAAATCCGCTGATCATCTCGCGCCCGCTTGGCGCGCGGAACCCGACGGAGTAGTTGAGGGAATTCTCCAGGGAGTAACCTTCGTGAGGGAATCCCGGTGGAATGTAGAGAATGTCACCCGGCTCCAGCTCTTCGTCGATAATCCCGTCAAACGGGTCAACCTGAAGCAGGTCCGGATGCGGGCAGTGCTGCTTCATGGGGACTTTTTCGCCCACGCGCCAGCGGCGGCGGCCCGTACCCTGAATAATAAACACGTCGTACTGGTCCAGATGCGGACCGACGCCACCGCCAGGAACGGAGAAGGAGATCATCAGATCGTCCATGCGCCAGTCGGGCAGGGCGCGGAATGGACGCATTAAGGCGGCCGTTGGCTCGTGCCAGTGGTTGACCGCCTGCACCAGCAGCGACCAGTTGTTTTCACCGAGGTGATCGTAGCTTTCGAAAGGACCGTGGCTAACCTGCCATTTCCCGTCCTGGTGGCTGACCAGACGGCTGTCGACTTCGTTTTCCATAGCCAGACCGGCCAGCTCGTCAGGCGAGATGGGGTCGACAAAATTGCTGAACCCGCGCTTCAGAACGACCGGGCGTTTTTGCCAGTAACGTTCAATAAACTCGGGCCAGTTAAGCGTTAAGTGATAATCCATATTTTTTTATTCCGCAGGCTCTTACTGACTCGGATTATAACGGAAGCTCAGCCCCCCGGCTGCGAGATCCTCGCAATTTTCACATAACGGGTTAACTATCGTTCGATGTGGGCTGTTGGCGACCAAAAATGACCTCCATTCGCGCGCCGCCCAGCAAACTTTCACTGGTTTCGATTTTCCCGTCGTACTGATCGACAATCTCACGCGCGACGGCTAATCCAACGCCCTGGCCAGGACGTAGCGTATCGGCGCGTTGACCGCGATCGAACACCACATCACGTTTATTGCGCGGGATCCCCGGGCCATCATCCTCAACGATGATATGCAGTTCGTTATCCGTCTGGCGCGCCGACACTTCCACGAACTCCAGACAGTATTTGCAGGCGTTATCCAGCAGGTTACCCATCACTTCCATGAAGTCATTTTTTTCACCCACAAAGCTTATCTCTGGCGAGATATCGAGGCTGATGTTCACCCCTTTACGCTGATACACCTTGTTGAGGGCAGACGTGAGGTTATCCAGAAGCGGGGCGACCGGATGCAGCTCGCGGCTCAGCAGCGCGCTGCCGGAACGCATGCTGGCGCGGTGGAGGTAATAGCCAATTTGCTGGGAAATACGGCTGATCTGCTCCAGCATCACCGGCTCGGCATCGTCAACGCTCAGCTTCGAACTGCGCATGGAACGCAGGGTGCTTTGCATGACCGCGAGCGGGGTTTTCAGGCTGTGGGTCAGGTCGGTAAGCGTCGTACGGTATTTATCATAGCGTTCGCGTTCACTTTTCAGCAGGCGGTTGAGGTTTCGCACCAGGCTGGTGAGCTCGCGGGTGGTTTCCGGATTAAGCTTTTCGCGATGATGCTCTTCCAGCTCGCGAACCTCTTTCGCCAGTGATTCAATGGGGCGCAAGCTCCACCACGCCGCCACCCACAGCAGCGGGATCACCAGCAGCAGATTTGCCGCCAGAACGTAGATGAACCAGCTCCAGACCATATAAGAACGCTTTAGCTCGACCGGAATGGTGTCGATCACCACGATGGTCAACTGCGGCATGTTTAGCGTCGCCGGATAGAGGTTAATCGCGACGGAGTGCGTCATCTCCGTTTCGGCATCGTCGGCGCGGATCTCGTTCAGCTTTTGCTGCAGGGAGCGATCTTCACGGATCAGCGAGCTGGTGGTGTTGAGATCGGCTTCAATTTCATGAAACCCGTTGGTTTTGAGCCAGTCCGGACGAATGCTTTTGACCAGCCACGGGATGTCCCGCTGCGACCACAGTAGCTTCCCCTTTTCGTCATAAATCAGGGCCAGCGTGGGGCTCTGCTGATTGAGGTTTTCCGGCATTTCGACGGTGATTTTATTGTCTTCCCACTTCGCCAGGGTATAAAACAGATTGCTTTCGCCACGCAGCAGGCGAAAGGTGGTTTTATCAAAGCTGACGCTGTAGCCCACCAGGGCGACCATGCCGTAGGAGAGCGACAGCACCAGTACGACGGCTGCCGTTGCCAGTAAAAAGCGCACCCGCAGCGAGAGGGGCAAAATATGGCGCAAGATCCGTCTCATTTAGCGTAATTCGAACAGGTAGCCCTGGCCACGGACGGTGGTAATCACATCCTGTGGATATTGCGCCTGAATTTTCTTACGTAAACGTCCCATCAGCACGTCAATGGTATGGCTCTCACGCAGTTCAGCATCAGGATAGAGCTGGAGCATCAAGGAGTCTTTGCTCACGACCTTACCGTTGTTACGGATCAGCGTCTCCATGATGGTGTATTCGAAAGCGGTGAGCTTGATCACTTCATCATTGATGGATAATTCCCGGCGGGAGAGGTCGACCTGGAAAGGCGGGATGGAGATAACCTGAGATGCCAGCCCGCTGTTGCGACGAAGCAGCGCCTGCATGCGGGCCGCCACCTCTTCTATATGGAACGGCTTGGTGACGTAATCATCTGCACCCGCGCTGAGCACTTCGACCTTATCCTGCCAGCCTTCACGGGCGGTCAGCACCAGAACCGGCAGAGAAACATCGTGGCTGCGCCAGCGGCGAATCAATGACAGACCGTCTTCATCAGGCAACCCTAAATCGACAATGGCGATATCCGGCAGGTGTTCATTGAGATAATAATCAGCTTCTTTTGCATCTTCAGCATCGTCCACCTGATGTCCCATCTCCTGAAGCTGAACCTTCAGGTGATGACGTAGCAATGCGTTATCCTCAACAACCAGTACGCGCATCATCTTTTCTCCCAGAATAAATAGTATGAATAGTTTAACGCTGATTATGTTGCTGTGGGGATAAACATTGAGTAAACCGGGGAAAAGCAACCCCCTTTCCGGGCGGAAAGGGGGAGAGGAGATTACTTCAGCTCGTCAACCATGGTGATGGCGCGGCCAATGTAGTTCGCCGGAGTCATCGCCTTCAGGCGGGTTTTCTCTTCTTCCGGCAGCGCCAGGCCGTCGATAAACTGCTTCATACCTTCGGCGTCAACGCGTTTGCCGCGGGTCAGCTCTTTCAGTTTTTCGTACGGTTTTTCGATGCCATAACGACGCATCACGGTCTGAATTGGCTCCGCCAGCACTTCCCAGTTGTGATCCAGTTCGTCCAGCAGACGATCGCGGTTCACTTCCAGTTTGCTCACGCCTTTCAGTGTGGACTGGTACGCAATCAGCGCGTAGCCGATGCCCACGCCCAGGTTACGCAGCACGGTGGAGTCGGTCAGGTCGCGCTGCCAGCGGGATACCGGCAGTTTGCTTGCCATATGCTGCAGCACGGCATTCGCCAGACCCAGGTTGCCTTCGGAGTTTTCGAAGTCGATCGGGTTCACTTTGTGCGGCATGGTGGAAGAGCCAATTTCACCCGCGATGGTTTTCTGTTTGAAGTGGTTCAGGGCGATGTAGCCCCACACGTCACGATCGAAGTCGATCAGGATGGTGTTGAAGCGCGCGATGCAGTCAAACAGTTCGGCGATATAGTCGTGCGGCTCAATCTGGGTAGTGTACGGGTTCCACTGAATGCCCAGCGAGGTCACGAACTCTTCGCTGAACTGGTGCCAGTCCACTTCCGGATACGCGGCGATGTGGGCGTTATAGTTACCGACCGCGCCGTTGATTTTGCCCAGAATTTCAACCTGTTCCAGCTGACGATACTGGCGCTCCATACGGTACGCGACGTTCGCCATCTCTTTACCCATCGTGGATGGGGTGGCTGGCTGGCCGTGGGTACGGGAGAGCAGCGGAATGTCGCGGTATTCCACGGACAGCGCTTTCACCGCATCGATGATTTTACGCCAGTAAGGCAGCACCACCTCTTTGCGCGCGGTAGAGAGCATCAGGGCGTGCGACAGGTTGTTGATGTCTTCAGACGTACAGGCGAAGTGGATGAACTCAGACACGGCGTGCAGCGCAGGAACGCTTTCCACTTTCTCCTTCAGGAAGTACTCGACCGCCTTCACGTCGTGGTTGGTGGTGCGCTCAATGGTTTTAATGCGCGCGGCATCTTCTTCATTGAAGTCGGCAACGATTTTATCAAGGTAATCGTTTGCCTTTTCATCAAAAGCAGGAACTTCCTTGATTGCTGCCTGGGCGGCCAGCTTTTGCAGCCAGCGTACTTCAACCTGAACACGGAACTTCAGCAAACCATATTCGCTGAAGATCCCGCGCAGCGCGCTGACTTTATCGCCGTAGCGTCCATCGACAGGGGATACGGCGGTCAGTGAGGATAATTCCATAATTCGCAACTCCGGGAGGTTAACAATGAGCAAGAATTTGTTTTGCCTGAGTGGTCAGGCGATTACGAGAAAACATTAGCTGCAGGCGGCCACCGCCAACCTGGTGCCACAGCACGGCAGCGCGGATCCCAGCCAGCAGGGACGCGCGTACTTTTGCCTGTACCTGCGGACTTTGCAGCACGGCAGGGGAGCCGGTGACCTGTATACGCGGTCCCAGCGGGCTGATGACGTCAACATAAATGCCGGCCATGGCGCTCAGCAGCGTGTCGGACTGCAGGTCAAAATGATCGAGCTGACGCTGTAGCCCGGCAATGCGATCGCCCAGGGTATTAAGCGCGCCTTTTGCTGCGCTCAGCTTACGCTCCAGCACCATCAGGCTCAACGTGTAACGGGTCAGCTCTGCGTTTAACCCCTGACGGCTGCTGGCGTTAAGCACGCCAAGCAGGGTTTCAAGACCGAGACGAAGATTGGTTTCACTGCCACCGAACACGCCCAGGGTTGAACCGGGGTTGAGGTCGATAACGCTGTTGAGTGAAACGTGCAGGGCGTCAGCGTCGCAATGACCCTGATGTGCCAGCTGTTGCACCAGACGGGCTGACTGGCAAATTCCCGCCAGCGCCAGGGTGATGTCATAGTAGTTCTTCGCCACACGGTCTCCTTTATGTGTGCAATCGCTGTTAAACAGCGGGCAGCGGCAGGCGCTGTTCAATGATCCCGCCGCCCAGGCAGATTTCTCCGCTGTAGAAGACAGCAGACTGGCCCGGGGTGACGGCGGCGACCGGCTCGTCGAAGCGCACGTCAATGCGATCGTCATCGAGCGCGGTAACGGTGCAAGGAATATCGGTCTGACGGTAGCGTGTTTTCACCGTGCAGCGCAGCGTGCCTTTCAGCGGCTCACGATCGACCCAGTGAAGCTGTTGCGCAATCAGGCCAACGGACATCAGACGCGGATGGTCGTGACCCTGAGCAACAACCAGAATATTGTTTTCGACATCTTTGTCGACCACGTACCACGGATCTTCGCTACCTTCTTTCGTCCCGCCGATACCCAGGCCTTTACGCTGGCCTAAGGTGTGGTACATCAGCCCCTGATGCTGGCCAATCTCTTCCCCGTCGACGGTGACAATTTTACCCGGCTGTGCGGGCAGGTAACGTCCGAGGAAATCGCGGAATTTGCGCTCGCCGATGAAGCAGATACCGGTAGAGTCTTTTTTCTTCGCGGTAATCAGGTCCAGCTCTTCGGCGATTTTACGCACCTGCGGCTTTTCCAGCTCGCCGACAGGGAACAGGCTCTGGGCGATTTGCTCGTGGCTCAGCGTATAGAGGAAGTAGCTTTGATCTTTGTTGCCGTCCAGACCGCGCAGCAGCTGGCTTTTGCCATTCACGTCTGCGCGACGCACGTAGTGACCGGTCGCAATGTAGTCTGCGCCCAGATCTTCCGCGGCGAATTCCAGGAAGGCTTTAAATTTGATCTCTTTATTGCACAGAATATCCGGGTTCGGCGTGCGGCCCGCTTTGTACTCTTCGAGGAACAGTTCAAACACGTTGTCCCAGTATTCTGCGGCAAAGTTAACGGTGTGCAGTTCAATGCCGAGCTTATCGCATACGGCCTGCGCATCGGCGAGATCCGCAGCGGCAGTGCAGTATTCCTCGCCATCATCTTCCTCCCAGTTCTTCATGAACAGGCCCTCCACCTTATAGCCCTGTTGCTGTAACAGGTAGGCGGAAACGGAGGAATCGACACCGCCGGACATGCCGACGATCACTTTTTTCTGGCTATTATCTGACATGGAATACTCACGACATTGAACTTCAAGGCGGCGTATTCTATCACGCCCCCCCACCATTGGCACCCTCTGTAAACGGCCAGTTAAAAGCGCCGATGACATCCAGCGGCAGGCGTGCGCCTGACTGCCAGCAGCGAATGCTTTCCGCAACCAGCGGCGAGCGCAGGTTTCGCGCGTTCAGGATCTCGTCGGCGGTGACCCACAGACAGCGGTCGATATCGTCATCCTGCGGCTCAGTGGCGCACGTTTCGCTAAGCTCAACGGCAAATAAAAAACGCAGGAAGGGGGTGCTATCGGGTGCAATCCACTGGTGCATACGGATGAAGTGCTGGGGTTCAGCGTGAATGCCGGTCTCTTCCCACAGCTCGCGTTTTGCGGCCTGAAGAAGGGTCTCATTGGTTTCAAGGTGTCCGGCTGGCTGGTTCCACAGCGCTTTGCCGTTAATGCTCTCTTCGACAACCAGGAATTTACCCCGGGCGTGGACCACGCAGGCAACCGTGACATGAGGTTTAAACATAGTGACTCCTTAAAAGGTAACGTCTCGCCATTCACCGTTTGCCAGCGTTTCCAGGGTGTAGTTACCCATAGCGTAGCGAATCAGACGCAGGGTAGGGAAGCCGACGTGCGCGGTCATCCGCCGAACCTGACGGTTGCGGCCTTCATAAAGGGTGATTTTGAGCCAGCTGGTCGGAATGGATTTGCGTTCGCGGATCGGCGGATTGCGCGGCCACAGCCACTCCGGTTCATTCACGCGTTCAATACCTGCCGGCAGGGTGGGACCGTCGTTCAGCGTGACGCCTTTGCGTAATTTATCCAGCGTTTCTTCGTCCGGCTCGCCTTCGACCTGGACGAAGTAAATTTTGCCGGTGCGTTTTCCCGGCTGCGTGAGCTTCGCCTGCAGCGCGCCGTCGTTGGTCAAGACCAGCAGGCCTTCGCTGTCCCGGTCCAGACGCCCGGCCGCGTAGACCCCCTGAACAGGAATGTAGTTCTTTAGCGTGCTGCGTCCGGCTTCGTCGGTGAACTGCGGCAAAACATCGTAGGGTTTATTGAACAGAATCACCCGCTTTGGCTGGGTTTCTTGCGGTCGTCTGGCGGCTTGTCGGGAGCTGAATCGCTCAACCCGGTGTTTTGTAAAAGAAGTTTTCTTCATGGTATTTTCAGGCGTTATCAATTGCCGCATTATAGCCTAATAACGAAGACCTTTCATGGCGTCGGACAATCAGGTACTATCGAAGGGCTCATTACAATTTATTAACATAAGATCAGTAACAACCAGAAGCGCTCGAAGGAGAGGTTAATGGAAAGCAAAGTAGTTGTTCCGGCGGAAGGTAAAAAGATCACCCTGCAAAACGGCAAGATTAACGTTCCTCACAATCCGATTATTCCGTTCATCGAAGGTGACGGTATCGGTGTAGACGTTACCCCGGCAATGCTGAAAGTGGTTGATGCCGCTGTTGAGAAAGCCTACAAAGGCGAGCGTAAAATTTCCTGGATGGAAATTTACACCGGTGAGAAATCGACGCAAGTTTATGGCCAGGACGTCTGGCTGCCAGCAGAAACGCTGGACCTGATCCGCGACTACCGCGTTGCTATTAAAGGCCCCCTGACCACCCCAGTCGGCGGCGGTATCCGTTCTCTGAACGTAGCTCTGCGTCAGGAGCTGGACCTGTACGTGTGTCTGCGTCCGGTTCGTTACTATCAGGGCACCCCAAGCCCGGTTAAGCACCCGGAACTGACCGACATGGTTATCTTCCGCGAAAACTCAGAAGACATCTACGCGGGTATCGAATGGAAAGCGGACTCTGCTGACGCAGAAAAAGTGATTAAATTCCTGCGCGAAGAGATGGGCGTGAAGAAAATTCGCTTCCCTGAGCATTGCGGTATCGGCATTAAGCCGTGCTCCGAAGAAGGAACCAAGCGTCTGGTGCGCGCGGCCATCGAATATGCGATCACCAACGACCGTGACTCAGTGACCCTGGTTCACAAAGGCAACATCATGAAGTTCACCGAAGGCGCGTTCAAAGACTGGGGCTACCAGTTGGCGAAAGAAGAGTTCGGCGGTGAGCTGATCGACGGCGGCCCATGGCAGAAGATCAAGAACCCGAACACCGGCAAAGAGATCATCATTAAAGATGTGATCGCCGATGCGTTCCTGCAGCAGATCCTGCTGCGTCCTGCGGAATACGACGTAATCGCCTGTATGAACCTGAACGGTGACTACATCTCTGACGCCCTGGCTGCACAGGTTGGCGGTATCGGTATCGCCCCTGGCGCGAACATCGGTGACGAGTGCGCCCTGTTCGAAGCGACCCACGGTACGGCACCAAAATACGCAGGTCAGGACAAAGTGAACCCAGGCTCTATCATCCTGTCCGCAGAGATGATGCTGCGTCATATGGAATGGTTCGAAGCCGCAGACCTGATCGTTAAAGGTATGGAAGGCGCGATCAACGCGAAAACCGTAACTTACGATTTCGAACGTCTGATGGACGGCGCTAAGCTGCTGAAATGCTCAGAGTTTGGCGACGCGATCATCGCGAACATGTAATCCAGATTCTGGGTTAAACAAGAGCGGGGGCCTGAGGGTTCCCGTTTTTTTTGCCTCTGCCTGCGGGAGACAACTCGATGTTAGCCACTGTCCTTATCGCTGTCGTTGCACTCATCCATCTCTACATTCTTGTGCTGGAAATGTTTCTGTGGAATACCAAAACAGGGCACAAGGCTTTTAATCTGCGTCCTGATTTTGCGCGCGACACCCGCGTGCTGGCCGCGAATCAGGGGCTGTATAACGGTTTTCTGGCAGCCGGTCTGCTCTGGAGCCTCTGGCTCGGCGAAAAGGGGATTCAGGTAGCCATCTTCTTCCTGACCTGTGTACTGATCGCCGGAATTTTTGGCGCAGCCACCGCCAGCCGTAAAATTTTGTATGTGCAGGCCATACCCGCGCTCGCAGCGCTGCTTGCGTTACTCCTCTGAAGCAATGCTTTGGTTGAGATAACGCCTCCGATATACTCGTGACGTTACCTTTATTGACCTGAGACGAGACTGTTATGCACAACGACATCCCACTGAAATATTATGACATTGCCGACGAGTACGCGACGGAAGCCGCAGAGCAAGTCGCTGAGTCAGAGCGCGACGCGCTGGCACACTATTTCCAGCTGCTGCTCACCCGCTTAGCGAATAATGAGGAGATCAGCGAGGAAGCCCAGCAGGAGATGGCCGCTGAAGCCGGGATCCGTGCGGGTCGCATTGATGATGTTGCGAACTTCCTCAATCAGTGGGGAAATGAATAGCCTGCCTTAGAAACCGTTATGCTGATGCTTTGCGATACAGCTCAGCATCACGCTATCGGACCACATGCATTTTTTCCGCAGAATAGGCGAAGCGGGTTTATCGATAAACAGCGCGAAAATAACGATCAGAAAGAACAGTACCACTGGAAAAAGTAAGGATAATTTCACGTTTTTAACCAAAATAAGAGTGTGCTTCAGGGTAATCTACCGTCTGAATATGACGACTATATGTTTTGGCGGAAAAAATGGAAACGCCTGAGCGTAAAAAAACGTGCATGGCAGGCTTCTGATTACAGGGCGACGCCAGTGAGTCGCTTCGCCAGTTCGCTCCGGGTGAGTGCTTTTGAAAAATACCATCCCTGGATCAGGGCATCGGGATATCTGTCCGCAATGAAGCGATATTGAATTTCATTTTCCACGCCCTCGAAAACAAGGGTTTTATTCAACTTCGCAAGGGCATCGCTGAAGATAACAAAGATGTTTTGCTTATAATGCTCGCTGACGCCATCCACCAGCGACTTATCAATTTTAATTTCATCATATTCAAGCTGCGACAGCCGGGCCAGATTTGAATTTTGCACGCCAAAATCATCGATTGAAATTTTAACGCCAAGCGACTTCAGTTCCTGACAGAACTCCTCGAGGATACCCGCCGCGGAAACGGCTTTCTCAGAAAGCTCGACCTTCATCAGGGAAAGGGGGAGGCGATTGGCTAAGCACTCGCGACGCAAAATGTTAATAAACTGTCCGTCTTCAATTTCTTTTCGCCCAACGTTGATTGAAACGATCAGCTGATGCTTAATCGCCAGCGGGGCAATTTCTGAAAGGGACTTCCCGATAATATTGCTGTAATATTTTTTATACAGACCGATTTTCTTAATTAATGGGATGAACAGCTCCGGCGAGACGTCTCCGTGCTTTTGATCGCGCCATCGCGACAGAACTTCGACACCCACGATTTTTTGATCGCGAATACGAATAATGGGCTGATAATTAACGCTGAAGGTATTCGTTATCACGGCTTTGATCAGCGTGCGTTCCAGCGAAAAACGGTCTTCATAGAGACGGAAGATAAATAACGTTATCGCGACCCAGATAAAAAAGAGTATGACCGCGAGAAACGTAAAGATAAACGGGGGGAGCGAGGCCAGTCCCGCATCGTGGTGTTTTACAATCACGCATAAATCCCACGAGGCGCTGCACTGTGTAATGGTCAGGGTGAACAACACCGAATGCAGCCAGCTCCGCGGCTTCAGCTCAGGGGCGGCTGAAAAAAAGATCCGGCCAAAGTCCTTCGTGGTGGCGCTCAGAGAATAGCTTGCGGTTACCGGGGTAAATTTATCGTAAGCATAGCGGGAGGTGAAGATAATTATATTATTATAAATAGCCGCATTGCCCGTGAAAAAGTCTTTTCTGGAAAACTGCGCCAGGAGAAAACCTCTCGGCGTTTTATGCAGTTCCGCAGGAAGTGGAACGGGCGTCGCGAGTTTACCCCAAAAAGCGGTACAGACAATTTTTCCCTTTTCGATAAAACCGATATCGCTGAAATAGAGGTTATTAAGCTTTATTTGCCTGTAGCTATCAAGGCTGGCTTTATCACATCCCTGCGTCGTTATGCTTTTGAGGCCCAGCGCCACGCTTTGGGACAGATCTTCTGAATAATGTAAAAGGGTTTGGGATATTTCAAGCTGTTTGGTTTTTTGCTGACCGATGATAACCACGTTGACCGCATAAAGAGACAGGATGACCAGAAGCGTTGAAACGATCGCAACGGCAATGCGCTTTTTCATTTTCCAGTTATCCTGTCCGCTCCCTGATTTCACAAAGCTTAACACAGACAGGGCAAGGCACAAGCCTGATAGTTACGTCGGGAGAGCAAATTTGAGCGGGTGAACTCATACGAAAGCATCAGTTTTTTAAGACAATTCTCAGCTAAGCTATTTTCATTGTGATAAGTAACGCCGGTTAAACCACGGGTTCTTCTTTCCGATCCTCCATGCTTGTTTATTCTATTAAGGAAAACATCGTGCGTAACGTGATGATCACTGTTCTCAGTGCCTTGTTTCTTTTTCTGATCGGCATACTGATTATTAACTGGCAGTTATGGCAGATGGCGAAAATGAATAACGTTCATACCGCCACGGTAAGCACCCAGAAAATAGAAAACATTCTGTCGGAAGCCGTCAGTGCGGCCAGCACGGCGAAGCGCGTTGCGGAGCAGGGGTGTACCAGCAGCGGGCAGCTGGCGCTGGGGACAGAAGCCGCGCTAAAACCGCATCTGCGCGCCATCATGATCCAGCAGCAGGGAAAAATCATCTGTACTTCCCTTCCCGGGAATGGCGTTTTGATTGTGCATCCGGAGACGTTACCTGAACAAAAATTAATGCTGCTACCCGGTAACCGACTGGTGAACGGCATCCCGGTGCTTGTCTTCCAGATGCCCATTGCGGGAGGGCGCGTCATCGTCAGCGTCAGTGATGCGCATTTGCAGGACGTCATCGCGAACGCATCAAACAGCGTTGACCTGGGGTTGGTTGTCGGCGACAGGATGTTTACGCGCAACGGTGAGGTGACCGGCTGGAAAGCGGCCTCGTGGGCGGGGTCACTGACGACCTCTTCGCACTTCCCCTTCAGTCTGGCCTGGCAACCGCCCGCCTTTTTTAGCCTGACGCGGCTACTGCAACAGGGATGGAGCCTGATTCTGCTGATTCTCGCGCTATCCGTGGCGGTGGGCATTTTGATCCGCCGCTACAAGGGGAAAAGTACCACCTTTGAAGACGATTTGCGTAAGGCCATTTTGCAGGGAGAGATCGTGCCTTATTACCAGCCGATCGTGAACGGCGATACCGGCGGGTTATACGGTGTTGAAGTCCTGGCAAGGTGGAAGCATCCTAAGTCAGGCTTTATCCCGCCGGACGTCTTTATCCCGATAGCTGAACGTAGCGGGTTGATTATTCCGCTGACCAAAGGCTTGATGGCGAAAGTGGTCACACAGCTTAAGCCGCTCCTGCCTAAGCTGCCGGACGGGTTCCATATCGGGGTGAACATCAGCGCCAGACACATCAATGCCCCTTCTTTCATCGGTGACTGCCGAATCTTCGGCAAGGGATTTCAGGGTAAAGCCGTGAAGCTGGTGCTTGAGGTGACCGAACGTGAACCGTTGATCGATAATCCTCATCTGGTGGAAAACCTCAACGCGCTGCATAACGCCGGTTTTGTCATAGCACTGGATGATTTTGGTACCGGGTATTCCGGGCTGTCATGCCTCAATGCGCTTGCCATAGATTATATTAAAATTGATAAAAGCTTTGTTAACCGGGTATCAGAGGAGAAGGACTCAACGATCCTGCTGGACTGCGTTATTGACCTGGCGAAAAAACTTTCATTGCGGATCGTGGCCGAAGGCGTAGAAACGAAAGAGCAGCTGGAGTATCTCAACCGTAATGAGATTACCCTGCTGCAGGGTTATTATTTTGGTAAACCCGTCTCCTATATCGATTTTATTAAAGTCATTTTATCTAAGCCCAGGGAGACCGTGATGGTGTAAAACGCGGGCGTTGCTGAGCGTCAGGAATAGCGCTGGTTACCAGGCGGTGAAAAACAAAATAAAGACGAGCTTCTGTTGTATGCTTAAGTGCAATTCATTTTCCTCTTATCCTGAGCTTTGTTACAGTGACAAGAGTTGTCAGCCAGGGATATCAGGCGTGATAAGGTGGAAAAGCTCGTGCATGTGAAAAATACTTTTTACACAACAACCATTACCGTCATCATTGTCTCATTGATCATCTCGCTGGCGCTTGCTGTCCAAATTGCCACGTCCAGACAGCAGTCAATCCAGCAAATTAATACCAGCGTCGCTAACCTGAGCCATACCCTTGATGTCTATACCGAAGGGATCATGCGCCAGAGTGAAATGTTAATTACTACCGTTTCCGACATAATCGAAATTTATGGCATGACCCCGCAGCAGGCGACCAATATTCAGCACATGATCAATAATCAGGATAACCTTCTTACCCAGATTAATAATGTGGTTGTTTACAATGCTCAGGGCGATATCTTTACCGCGCTGCATGAAACTTTTACGGGGCCACGCAAAGGCTCGGACAGAGAGTTTTTTATCTATCACAAAGAAAATAAAAATCAGGCGATTTTTATTGGGGAGCCGGTGGTAAGCAGAACCAATGGCAAATGGGTTATCACCATCAGCCGGCGCCTTGAAACCCAGACCGGGGCATTTAACGGTGTGGTGGTAGTGACGCTGGGTATCGAAAATTTTCTGGCGCTCTACGGGCAGATTAATATCGGTCACTCGGGCGTCATCGGCTTAACGACGCAATCAGGCGTGTTGCTGGTCCGGTATCCCTTTAAAAATACCTATATCGGCACGATTGTTTCTGATTCACCGCTCTTCAGGAAATATCTCAAGGTACAAAATACGGGGATAGCCAGCTCCATCTCACGGTTTGATAAAATCGAGCGCATTTATGCCTATGAGAAAAACAGACGCTACGGACTGGTCACCACCGTGGCGGTTAGCATTGATGAAGCCCTTGCCCCCTGGCGCAAGCAGGCGATTCAGCTGGCGGTACTCATTTTCGTGTTCACGGCGATACTCATCGTCGCGTCATACTTCCTCTATTCCGACCTGTCCCGTAAAACACGGGATAACAAAGCGCTGAAGATTATTGCCTCAGAAGATGCGTTGACCGGGCTGTACAATCGCCGCGTCTTTGATGAAAAAATCCTCTCGGACATCGCTCTGTGTGCCGCGCATGACGCACCGATTTCGATACTGATCGTGGACGTGGACTACTTCAAAAAATACAACGATAACTACGGCCATCCGGAAGGGGATCGGTGTCTGGCTATGCTTGGAAACAGCCTCAGGGAGAGCCTTACCCGTGATAATCAGCTTGTGGCGCGATACGGCGGAGAGGAGTTTGCGCTGATATTGCCGGATACGGATATTCAGGAGGCGCTTCGTCTGGCCCAGACGATTATTCGCAATGTGTTCTCGCTGCAAATCGCCCATGCCTTTAGCCCCTTCGGCCGGGTGACGGTAAGCGTCGGAATTTCTACCGCCCGTGCCGTCGACATCGCGGGCAGCCAGCAAAATATCATTATTGCCGCAGACCAGGCCCTCTATCAGGCGAAACGCGCGGGACGTAACCGGTACGCGTTTGTTGGGGTATGAGCTAAAAAAAAGCCCACTCAGGAGTGGGCAAAAAATACTGGAAGCAATGTGAGCAATGTCGTACTGAATACCTGAGTGTTTCTCTCAACTATTTAGTATTGAGAAAGATAATCTTTCTCAATAAAAGATGCAACCCCACAGTTCATGTGGCCCGTTCTTTTTGTTGATGAAGAATGACGCACTCTCTCACTGTGATGCTTATCACAAATTTCCTTTCTGGAATCCTGTGCTATTCTTTTTTGTGTCGTTGATTTAATGACAAAAACCATACAGAGAGGAAAGTTATGGGAATTTTATCCTGGATTATCTTTGGGCTTATTGCGGGTATTCTGGCGAAGTGGATCATGCCGGGCAAAGATGGCGGTGGGTTTATCGTCACCGTAATACTGGGTATTGTCGGCGCGGTAGTCGGCGGCTGGATCAGTACGCTGTTCGGGTTTGGCAAGGTCGATGGCTTTAACTTCGGCAGTTTCGCCGTCGCGGTGATCGGTGCGCTGGTTGTTCTGTTTATCTACAGAAAGATCAAAAGCTAAGTTCTGAAAGCGTTGAAAAAGGCTGCCAGATGGCGGCCTTTTTACGTATTGGGTTTACCACCAGCCAAGCTGCGTGCCGGCAAACGCTGCAATGGCAACGATCAGCATAATGACGGTTGTCTTCCGCATTTATGCCCCCGGCGCCGCGTAGCCGCCAACAAAAAACCACGCTAAAAAAACCACCGCCGTTATAAATATAACGACCGGGAAGAGGATCCCTATTCTCATACCATCACCTGTTTCGGTTTCTGTAACGCCGTAGAGTGTACGGGGTTAATCCATAGTGAGAAAGCGTGTTTTGCTTTTTCCTTTCTTATCCTGATACATCGCTACATCCGCAGCGCGTAACGCGCTGTCAGGATCGGTTGCGGCAGGGTCCACTTCGATCACACCGAAGCTGGCGCCCGGATAAATAATATGAACGCTGCCGAGCCAGTATTCGCCGGCGATGCAGGCGCTGAGGCGCGTTTTGAGCAGCGTAAGCTGCGCGTTATCCCCGTCCTGGTGGGGTTGACTCAGCGACGCGACCAGAAATTCATCCCCGCCCAGACGACCAATAATATCGTCCTGCTGTTTCTCTTCGGTCAAACGCTTGCCCACTTCTATCAGGAACTGGTCGCCAGCCTCGTGGCCGTAACGATCGTTAATCAGCTTGAAATCATCCAGATCGATAAACGCGATGATGGCGTTACGCTTCAGGTGCCGGGCCAGAGAAAAGAGGGTAGTCAGATCTTCAAAAATGGCGCGACGGTTGGGTAAACCGGTAAGGGCATCCGTATAAGAGTGCGCGATGAGGGCCGCATTGGCTTCGCGAAGCTGGGTCACCAGCGACTCTTTCTGAATGGACTGGGCAATCAGCCCGGCGAAGAGCTTCAGCACCTGTTCAGCGCGCTCGCTCAGCGGCTTTCTGGCCGTGCTGGTGGCGCAGAGCGTTCCGTAAAGTGAACCATCGGCAAGATGGACAGGAATACTCATGTAGGTGGTAATGCCAAGTGCTTTTGCGGCTTCACACTCGGGCCAACGTTCAGGCACGTCATTGCTGAACATCGTGTCACTATCCAGCGCGCGTTTGCACAGCGTCTCATCCCATGGGACGCTCAGCCCCTCCGGGATCGTCATCTGTTTGCTGTTGCGGGCGTAGAGGATGTGCTGCAGCCGCGCCTCGATATCCACCTTCGTCAGGTAGGTCGACTCCATGTCGGTGACAATTTCCAGCATCTCCAGCAGCTGGCGAACGAGGCTTTCAAGGGATTGCTCGGTGGCAAGGGTTTCTGAAACGCGAGCGAGGATAAGGTCCGACATGACGTAGAATGACTCCCAGGCAGAAGACGTCTGCATCTGCATGTTATGCTGAGTTTTTAGGCTTCAGGCATAGTAAAACATGAATACAGAAAATTTAATATATGCAGGAAGCGGGGAGCAGGCGAGAAAAAAAGCCCCGTTGTTGAGACCGGGGCAAAGACATCTTGATTACGGAATGATGTTCTCTGGTCATATCGAGAACATGCCACAATATAGTGCTGAAAAGTGCAGTTAAAATGGAGAAATCATGGAGAACGCGGCGATGACCCGTTACCCTTAGGGTGTAATGACGTCAAAAGGATCAATGAGATGAGATTTCTGCTTCTGACGCTGGCGCTTCCCCTGGCCGCCTGCACCGCAAAAACCACGCCACCCGATGCGCCGAAACCGCCGCACGTTATCGGTATGGCGAACCCGGCCTCCGTCTACTGCCTGGAGAAAGGTGGGGAACAGATCCCGGTTCAAAGCCCGCAGGGCGTTCGCACCGAGTGCAAATTACCGGGCGGGGAAGTGATCGATGAATGGACGCTCTATCATCGCGATCATCCGCAACCCACCAGGTGACAGACGGATACCGCCTGCGATACACTTCTCTTTAGGATTAATCTTAGCCAGTTTCTGGCGTTCGTTTCCGCGAGAGAAGTATGTTTCAGCTAAAACCGGGCAGCATGGCGATGATCGTGGGTGCCCGCACGGCGTCAGGCCGTCGCAATATTGGTAAATCTGTTGAGCTGTTTGGCCTTTGCCAGCCAGGCCTGCGTTTCGTTAACCCGGTCAACGGCGTGATGACGCAATTACCGGCCACCGCAGATCGCGCGCTTTGGCTGGTGACGGGTGATGTCTACGCCTTCGATAACCAGCACGGCTTTGCGTTTGTCCGCGCCGAACATCTGATGCCGCTCACCCCGGATGAAGCGCCGCAAATTCTGGATGAACTGACGATCGGCTGATCACAGATGGCGCAGCCAGTCGGCTAAGACCAGGGCGTGATTTTGCTCCGTGTTTTTGGCAGCAAAGAGCAGGGTGACGGTCTGCCTGCGCGCCAGCGTCGCCAGACGCGCGCCCTCGTCAGCCTGCTGCGCCAGCTCTTCCCGATAGGCCTGGCTGAAGGCGGTGAAATCAATCGTTTCGCTATGAAAGGCCTTGCGTAGTTCCGTTGAGGGCGCGAGCGCTTTACACCATTCGTCATACACAAGGTCCGTTTTCTTAACGCCGCGTGGCCACAGCCTGTCCACCAGTACCCGATAGCCGTCGTCAGAGCCTGCCTGTTCGTAGACCCGTTTGCACTGAATCATGATTTCACCCTCCCAATTTAAGGTATTGTGATAATTGCAAAAGATCGGTAGTCTGAGGTTCCTTATGTTATCTGATAATACTCTGGCATAAGGAACCTTTCATGGAACACCTCCCGGTTAAAACGACGCTGCGCATTGCGCTGGTTGGCGATTACAATCCCAATGTTATTGCGCATCAGGCGATCCCGCTGGCCATTGACGACGCCGCCGCAGTGCTTGACCTCACCGCCGATTACGACTGGCTGGCCACGACGGAGCTGACAAGCTCTGAAGATCTGGTGGGCTACGATGCCATCTGGCTGGTTCCTGCCAGCCCCTACAAAAACACCGAGGCCGCTTTTATCGCCGCGCGCTACGCCCGTGAAAACAGCATCCCGTTCCTGGGCACCTGCGGCGGGTTCCAGCATGCGCTGATTGAATATGCCCGTAACGTGCTGGGCTGGGCTGATGCGGCACACGCTGAGACGGATACCGAAGGCACCATGGTGATTGCGCCGCTGACCTGCTCGCTGGTGGAAAAAACCGATGCCATTGAACTGCGCAGGAATACGCTGATCGCCAAAGCATACGGCAAGCCGGAAATTGAAGAGGGATATCACTGTAACTATGGCGTGTCTCCAGCGTTTGCGCAGGCGCTGGAAAACGGAGATATGCATGTGACGGGCTGGGACGATCAGGGTGAAATCCGTGCCGCGGAACTGGTCACGCACCCGTTCTTCGTCATCACCTTATTCCAGCACGAGCGTGCTGCGCTGGAAGGACGTCCGGTCGTGCTGGTACAGGCGATGCTGCGCGCGGCGCGCGGGTAAAAAAGGCAGACCCGAGGGTCTGCCACACTGTTTAACGGGGCGCGATCTCCCGGTCTCGCCCGGCTAAGATGCCGCAGAGGGCCATTATCACGGCGGCCAGCGCGCAGCCCAAGAGCGGGATCCGCCAGTCTCCCGCGCTATCGTGAATTTTCCCCATTAGCGGAGGGCCGCAGGCGGCGAGCAGATAGCCAATCGACTGCGCCATGCCGGACAACGCCGCCGCCTGGTGTGCAGTGCTGGCGCGCAGACCGATAAACGTCAGGCCGAGGATCATCGTTGCCCCTGTGCCAAAGCCAAACACCAGCGTCCACATCACCGCCATGCCCGGCATAAACCATAATCCCGCCGCGCTTATCGCGCACATCAGCGCCACCGCGCCTGCGATCGCCCGCTGGTCTTTCAGACGGTGGAGGATCAGCGGAACGGCAAGTCCCGGCACGGCCGTGGCCAGCTGCAACAGACCGTGCACCGAGCCAGCCTGCGCTTCGCTGTAGCCGTGGCTCAGCAGTATTGCCGGCAGCCAGCCGATGATGACGTAGTAAATCAGCGAGTTTATCCCCAAAAAGAGCGTGACCTGCCAGGCGAGGGCCGAGCGCCAGATCGCGCGGTTATGCAGCGCGCCTGCGCCCGTTACCGTTGCAACGTGTTTCTGACGCCACTGCGGCAGCCAGAGCAGCAATGCGACCAGCGGAAACGCCATCAGCATCAGCAGCGCGCCATGCCAGCCCGCACTCCCCTGTGAAAGGGGAACGATCATCGCTGAGCCAAACGCCGCCGAAACGCCCATCGTCAGGGAATAGGCGCCGGTGAGCTTCGCCACCTGGCCTGGAAAATCACGCTTAATTAATCCGGGTAACAGCACGTTCCCGAGCGCAATACCGCAGCCGACGATCGCCGTTCCGGTGAAAAGCAAAGCGGCGGAGGGCAGCGAGCGAACGGCAATCCCGGCGCAAATCAGCAGCAGGGCAATAAACAGGCTGCGCTCCATGCCGATACGCCGGGCAACGCCTGCGGCGAGCGGCGAGACGAGGGCGAAAGCCAGCAGGGGCAGGGTGGTCAGCAGACCGGTTTGCGCCGTGCTTAAGCCATAATCAAGACGAATGGTATCAAGCAGCGGCGCTGCGCCGGTAAAGGTGACGCGAAGCGTAGTGGCAATCATCAGGATGCCTGCAATCAACAGCGCGCCGTGTTTTCCTGAGGTGCGAATAGCAGTAGTCATTATGTTCTCATACGTTCAAGCGAGCGCACACAATACCGATTTTCTCAGCGGTTGAAATCAGGCTAAAATGACAGTTTATCGCTAATATCGGACAAACTGATGATTGGTCTGGGACTGGAAGGCTACGATCCAGATAGCCAGCACGATGCGGCCGTCGCATTTCGCATTCAGGTGGTGGCGGAGGAACAGTACATTCCCCGGCATCATCACCGTAAGGGGCAGCTGATTCTGGCTCTCGGCGGCGCAATCACCTGTGAAGTGGAAAATGCGATGCTGATGGTGCCGCCTCAGTATGCCGTCTGGATCCCCGGTCAGATGCCGCACAGCAACAGGGCCACGCCGGGCGCGCAGCTCTGCTTTTTGTTTATTGAGCCGGGGGCCGTCAGCCTGCCCGAGCGCTGCTGTACCCTGAAAATCTCCCCTCTGGTGCGGGAGCTGATTTTATCGCTGGCGGAAAAATCGCGTGAGCAGCTCTCTCTTGCGACCACGTCGCGCCTGGTGGACGTGCTGTTTGACGAGCTGCCGCTCCAGCGTCAGGAGCATCTGCAGCTGCCCGTGTCGCCCCATCCCAAAATCAGACTGATGAGCGAGAAGATGGCGGAGGAGCCCGCCGCCTGGCAGACGCTAACGCAGTGGGCGAGCCACTTCGCCATGAGCGAGCGCAATCTGGCGCGGCTGGTGGTGAAAGAGACCGGTCTAAGCTTCCGCCGCTGGCGTCACCAGCTGCAGCTGATTGTGGCGTTACAGCATTTAATAAGCGGGAAATCGGTGCAGCAGGTGGCCCAGTCACTGGGATATGACTCGACCACCGCATTTATCACCATGTTCAGGAAGGGACTGGGCCAGACGCCGGCGCGTTATATGGCCAGCCTGACTACGACTTCCCTATAAAAAGCGAGACAAGGCCTGCCGCAATCAGCGGGCCGACCGGCACGCCGCGAAAGAGCGCCACGCCCAGCACGGTGCCCACCAGCAGACCCGCCACCAGCGAGGGCTGGCTGCTCATCAGCGTGACGCCGCGACCGCCCAGCCACGACACAAAAATCCCCACCGCGATCGCCACCAGCGATTTCCAGTTTACAAACGAGTGCAGCAGCGTTGAGGCGGGAAGGGTGCCGCTGGCAATCGGCGCCATCACCCCAATGGTTAAGATGATAATCCCGATGGTGAGGCCTTGTTTTTCTATCCACGGGAAAAAGGTATTTAACGGGGTCACGCGCACAATGATCAGCACCAGAATCGAGATGGCGACGGTAGTATTATGGCTGATAAAGCCGAGCGCGGCGAGTGCCAGAAGAATGAGCAGAGTAGGGTCAAACATAGGGAATCCTTGCCAGAAAAATTGTTCTGTTTACTGTACGCGCAAACGCGGCAGAGAACAGGGTTAAAAAGATTTTGTCGTTGTCATAACCTTGTCATTTACACGGATTAAAACGAAAGCAGATATCACAAAAGGGGTCGCCATCATGAACGATCACATGTTTGTGGAAACGCTGATTATCTCCTCATCGTTTTTCGCTATTGCCGTTATTCTCGTTGCCTCCGTGCTGTTTCTGGAACGAAAAGGCTGACAGGGCGTCAGCCATCGCAGTTACGCTTTATGGAAGGTGACCAGCTCAGGACGGGCGATGCGCAGGTAATCCTGGGTATCCATAATCACGGATTTTTCCAGCAGGCCGGCGTTAAACGCGATTTCGTCAAAGCGCTCGAACAGCAGCGGGTCGGCAACCAGTGCCAGGTCAGGATGAAAGCTAAAGGGCGGGATAGCGCCGAAAACGCAGGCGGTCAGAGCATCGACTTCGGCCGGGCTGGCGAGGGAGGCCTTTAGCCCGCCAAAATGGCTGGCAAGCTGGCTCAGGTCAGCCTGCAGGTCGGCGGCCAGGATCGCCAGAACGTGTTTTTTTACGCCGTTTCCCTTCACCTTGCAGACCAGGGCTTTGGCGCCTTGCCGCAGATCGGTTCCGCGAATTTCACTTACCGCTTCACATTTCCCGACCGCCTCATGCTCCATGACGCGAAAACGCGCGCCCTGCTCGGTAAGTAAGGTAATGAGCTGCTGGTGGGTTCCTGTTCCAATAAGGTCGTCAGTCATAACGATTTTCCCGGTGATAATCCAGTATGCAGCTCTCTACATTAGCACGGGATGAACAGGGTCGAAAGAAAACAGCCAGCGGGTTCGCTGGCTGTGGGTTTATGCGTTGCTGGTAGCAGACTGCTTGTGGAACAGCTCCCTGAACACCGGATAAATGTCATCCTGGTCACGGATATGCTGCATGGCGAAATTATCGAACATCGCCTGCAGATGCTCATACTCCCGCCACAGGGTCTGGTGCGCGCGACGGGTGATTTCGATATAGCTGTAGTAACGCACGACCGGCAGAATTTTCTTCGCCAGGATCTCGTGACACAGCGGCGAGTCGTCGGCCCAGTTATCGCCATCCGACGCCTGCGCGGCATAAATATTCCACTGCGCCGGGTCGTAGCGCTCTTTGACCACTTCATCCATCAGCTTCAGCGCGCTCGAGACGATGGTGCCCCCGGTCTCCTGCGAGTAGAAGAACTCATGTTCATCCACCTCTTTTGCCTGGGTGTGGTGGCGGATATAGACCACCTCCACGTTCTTATAGGTTCTGCTCAGGAACAAATAGAGCAGGATATAAAAACGCTTCGCCATATCTTTGGTGGCCTGATCCATCGAGCCGGACACGTCCATCAGACAGAACATCACCGCCTGGCTGGAGGGCTCAGGGCGTTTTTCGTAGTTCTTGTAGCGCAGGTCGAAGGTGTCGATAAACGGTACCCGTTCGATCTTCGCCCTCAGCTCTGCAATCTCTTTACGCAGGCGCTCCTCTTCCAGCAGTTGCGCCGGTTCCGTGTTTTCCACCACCTTCAGGCTACTCTCCAGCTCGCGCAGTTCGCGACGTTTGCCTGCCGTCATGGCCGTGCGTCGCGCCAGCGAATTCTGCAACGAACGCACGACGCTGATGTTGGCGGGCACGCCGTTGGCGGTATAACCCGCGCGGTGGGTTTTATATTCATTAAGCTGACGATGCTGATTCTTTTTCAGATTCGGCAGCGCCAGGTCTTCGAACAGCAGGTCGAGATATTCATCTTTCGAAATCTGGAAGACAAATTCGTCCTGGCCTTCACCGTCCTGGCTGGCCTGTCCCTGACCGCTTCCTGAACCACCGCCGCCGCCCTGAGGGCGCTCAATTCTGTCGTTCTGAACGAAGTGGTCATTACCTGGGTGTACGCGATGGCGCAGGCCGCCTCGCCCCTGATGAAACATCGGTTCGCTGATGTCATCGGTGGGGATGGAGACAGACTCGCCGCTGTCGACGTCGGTCACCGAGCGTTTGTTGATGGCCTCGGAGATAGACTGTTTAATTTGCGCTTTATAACGACGCAAGAAGCGCTGGCGGTTCACCGTGCTCTTGTTTTTGCCGTTAAGACGCCGGTCAATAAACCAGGTCATATACCCCCCGTACTGCATTTGCCAACTTGCATTTTGTAGGCCCGGCAGGCGCTAACCGCCGCCGGGCACTTGTTTTAAGACGATTTACGCACGCGCAGGTACCATTCGCAGAGCAGGCGGACCTGTTTGCGGGTGTAGCCTTTTTCCATCATACGGTCGACAAAATCGTCGTGTTTTTTCTGTTCATCGGTTGAGGTTTTGGCGTTAAACGAGATCACCGGCAGCAGCTCTTCGGTATTGGAGAACATTTTCTTCTCAATGACCGTGCGCAGTTTCTCGTAGCTGGTCCAGTTCGGATTGCGTCCGTTGTTATGCGCTCTGGCGCGCAGGACGAAGTTCACAATCTCATTACGGAAGTCTTTCGGGTTGCTGATCCCGGCAGGCTTCTCGATTTTTTCCAGCTCCGCGTTCAGGGATTCACGGTCAAACAGCTGGCCGGTATCCGGGTCGCGGTACTCCTGATCCTGAATCCAGAAGTCAGCGTAGGTGACATAACGGTCGAAAATGTTCTGCCCGTACTCTGAATAGGATTCCAGGTAGGCCGTCTGGATCTCTTTGCCAATGAACTCGGCGTATTTCGGGATCAGGTAACCTTTCAGGAACTCAAGGTAGCGTTCAGCCTGCTCCTGCGGGAATTGTTCGCGTTCAATTTGCTGCTCCAGCACATAGAACAGATGAACCGGGTTGGCCGCCACTTCCGCATGGTCGAAGTTAAAGACGCGGGAGAGGATCTTAAACGCGAAGCGCGTGGACAGACCGTTCATTCCTTCATCGACCCCGGCGTAGTCGCGGTATTCCTGATACGATTTCGCTTTCGGATCGGTATCCTTCAGGCTCTCACCGTCATACACGCGCATTTTCGAGTAGATGCTGGAGTTTTCCGGCTCTTTCAGGCGCGAAAGGATGGAGAAGCGTGACAGCGTTTCCAGGGTGCCTGGTGCGCACGGCGCATGCACCAGCTCACTGTGGTTAAGCAGTTTCTCGTAAATTTTGATCTCTTCGGAGATCCGCAGGCAGTAAGGCACCTTGACGATGTACACGCGGTCAAGGAAGGCCTCATTGTTCTTGTTATTACGGAAAGTCACCCATTCAGATTCGTTCGAGTGGGCAAGAATGATCCCGTTAAACGGCAGGGCAGAGATACCTTCCGTCCCGTTGTAGTTTCCTTCCTGAGTCGCCGTCAGCAGCGGATGCAGCACCTTGATGGGCGCTTTAAACATCTCGACGAATTCCATAATCCCCTGGTTAGCCCGGCACAGTGCACCCGAGTAACCGTAGGCATCCGGGTCGTTTTGCGCGAAGTTTTCCAGCTTGCGGATGTCGACCTTACCGACCAGCGCCGAAATATCCTGGTTGTTCTCATCACCGGGTTCCGTTTTGGCGATGGCGATCTGTTCCAGGATCGACGGCCAGACTTTCACCACGCGGAATTTGGTGATGTCGCCACCAAATTCGTGCAGGCGTTTGGCCGCCCACGGCGACATGATGGTGCCGAGGTAGCGACGCGGGATGCCGTACTCTTTATCCAGAATCTGCGCATCTTCCTGCGGATTGAACAAGCACAGCGGATGGTCATTCACCGGGCTGCGCTCGCCGTTGGCGCTCAGCACATAGATAGGCACGCGCTGCATCAGCGACTTCAGGCGTTCCGCCAGCGAGGATTTACCGCCGCCCACGGGGCCGAGTAAATAGAGGATCTGTTTCTTCTCTTCCAGACCCTGAGCGGCATGCTTCAGGTAGGAGACAATCTGTTCGATGGCATCTTCCATACCATAGAACTCTTCAAACGCCGGGTATCGGGCGACCACCCGATTCGAAAAGAGACGGGAAAGCCGGGGTTCCAGGGCAGTGTCAACCATGTTTGGCTCACCAATAGCCATTAATAGCCGTTCTGCCGCATTGGCATAGGCACTGCGATCTTGCCGACAGATGGTAAGAAACTCCTGCAGTGTGAACTCTTCGTCCTTGGCAGCTTCATAGCGCTGGCGATAGTGATCGAATATATTCATGGCATGCCGTCCTTTCGTTTTTTAGCACAGGATAAGAGCCGTTCGTATGAGTAGTGGAGGCTCCCGGAAGAGAATCTCTCGCACCTCACTGCCAGAGCAGCAACCTGTGTGCCAGGTCAGACGCTAAGAACCGCAGGTGTTCAGGAAAACTCTTCTTAAATTAAAGCGTAGATGGCATTTGCAAAACTTGCATGCCCATAAAATCTACTTTCAATGACATATCAATAACTCATCCAAAAATTTCCACTCTGGTAATAAAGCAAAAGCACGTTTTTCATTCAGCGTTCATGTAAATGAAAGCAGGTTGTCATCTGATAAGTTAAAAATAATGGGTTAATCGGACTGATTAGCAGGCAAAAAATTTTGGGATGTACGGGAATGACGGTTACACTTCACCCGCTGATTATTTGACTACAGGAAAGAATGGATTGTGACCAAACTCAAACTTCTGGCATTAGGCATCCTTGCCGCGACCGCAGTAAGCACCGCACAGGCGGAAAGTCAGTGGACGGTTGGCGCGGGTGTTGGCGTCATTAACAGCCCGTACAAACAGTATGACCGTGATGTTTACCCTGTTCCCGTTATCACCTATGAAGGGGATAACGTCTGGTTCCGTGGGCTCGGCGGCGGCTACTATCTGTGGAACGATACGGCCGATAAGCTCTCCATCATGGCCTACTACGATCCGACGCACTTCAAGCCGGGTGATAGCGACAGCCACGCGCTTCGCCAGCTCGACAAGCGTAAAAGCTCAATGATGGCTGGCCTCTCTTATGTGCATAACACCCAGTATGGCTTCCTGCGTACGGCCCTGGCAGGCGATACGCTGGATAACAGCAACGGTTTTATCTGGGACCTGGCGTGGTTGTACCGCTATACCAACGGTGCTTTGACTCTGACCCCGGGGATTGGTGTGCAGTACAACAGCGAGAACTACAACGACTACTATTATGGCGTCTCTAAAAACGAGTCCCGTCGTAGCGGTCTGAAGAGTTACAGCGCAGATGACGGCTGGGATCCGTACCTGGAGCTGACCGCGAGCTATAACTTCCTCGGCGACTGGAGCGTGTACGGTACTGGCCGTTATGAGCGTCTGAGCGATGAAGTGAAGGATAGCCCGATGGTCGACAAGTCCTGGGCAGGCATCTTCTCTGTCGGTGTGACCTACAAGTTCTGATTGTGCACTCATAGTGTGCAATTGATGCATTAAAACGGGGCGCATGCGCCCCGTTTGCTTTAGTGTGGTGCAGCGAGATTATCGCTTAACAATGCGGATCGTCTGCCCTAAACGCGATGGCTTTTCTTCACTCGCTTTCTGCGGGGTGGTCACGCAGGCGGTTTCCACGCAGACGAACGTTTTATAACCGTCGTCAGGCACGTCGGCCATGCTGACAGACAGCGCCGGACCCGGGTTCCAGCCCACCACGTTGCTATGGTGGTGATGTACCACCTCGATGCCGCGGTTCAGGGCACCGTCGTGGATCATGCTGCATGCTTCCGGATGCAGATAGACGCGGTCGGTACGGTCAGGAAACGCCTGAACGCCGTCACTCAGCTTCCCTTCTTTGGCGTTATCGACTTTGTCGATAAAGGTATCGCCAAGGCCGCTCACCTTCACTGCGCTGATGTCACCCACGTTGAAATAGGTGTGCAGGGCGGAGGTGGTTTCAAACTCGCCATGGGCTTCCAGTTCGATTTCACAGGTTTTACCCAGCTTAAAGCGGGCGTACAGGGTGAAATCGTGCGGCCAGAGCGCGCGGGTTTCATCGTTAGCCTGCAGTTCAAAGGTCAGCACGGCGCCGTTGTCGTCTTCGTTATGCGCTTTCAGGGTCCACTGCTGGTTACGGGCAAAACCGTGAGAAGGCAAACCCGGCTGTGCGGACGGGCCGAACCACGGCCAGCAGATCGGTACGCCGCCGCGAATCGCCGCCCCTTTTTTGAAAGAGGTCGCATCGCTCAGCCACAATCCCTCTGCTTCACCTTCGGGTTTCCAGGAGAGCAGGTGGGCGCCGTTCAGCGCCACGGAGGCCTTAACGCGTGGATGGTCAACGACGATAACGTCAGCACCGTCAATCTGGCGGCGGGAGAGCACAGGGGTAAGTTGTTCGACTACCGGAAGTGCAAAAATTTTATTAATCATTAAGCAATCCTCTGTCTTATAAATAAAAAAGGCGACCGAAGTCGCCTTTTTGGATCAAACACTCATCTCAACTTATTTGGAGATGTGAGCGATCAGGTCCAGTACTTTGTTAGAGTAGCCGGTTTCGTTGTCGTACCAGGATACCAGTTTAACGAAGTTGTCGTTCAGCGCGATACCTGCTTTAGCATCAAACACGGAAGTGCACACTTCACCGTTGAAATCGGTAGAAACAACGTCGTCTTCGGTGTAACCCAGAACGCCTTTCATTGGGCCTTCGGAAGCAGCTTTGATTGCTTTCTTAATTTCTTCATAAGAAGCAGCTTTTTCCAGACGAACGGTCAGGTCAACAACGGATACGTTAGGAGTTGGAACGCGGAACGCCATACCAGTCAGTTTGCCATTCAGTTCTGGCAGTACTTTACCTACAGCTTTAGCCGCACCGGTAGAGGATGGGATGATGTTCTGAGCCGCGCCACGGCCGCCGCGCCAGTCTTTGTGAGACGGGCCATCAACGGTTTTCTGAGTAGCGGTGGTTGCGTGAACGGTAGTCATCAGACCTTCGATGATGCCGAAGTTGTCGTTGATAACTTTAGCCAGCGGTGCCAGGCAGTTGGTGGTGCAGGATGCGTTAGATACGATATCCTGGCCAGCGTAAGTTTCGAAGTTTGCACCACGAACGAACATTGGGGTGTTGTCTTTGGAAGGACCAGTCAGAACAACTTTCTTCGCACCAGCAGTGATGTGTTTACGTGCAGTTTCGTCGGTCAGGAAGATACCGGTTGCTTCAGCAACAACGTCAACACCAATTTCGTTCCATTTCAGGTTAGCTGGGTCTTTCTCAGCAGTAACGCGGATGGTTTTGCCATTTACAACCAGGTGGCCGTCTTTCACTTCAACGGTGCCGTCGAAACGACCGTGAGTTGAGTCGTACTTCAGCATGTACGCCATGTATTCAGCGTCCAGGAGATCGTTGATACCAACGATTTCGATGTCAGAACGTTTCTGAGCAGCACGGAAAACAATACGGCCGATACGGCCAAAACCGTTGATACCTACTTTGATAGTCATATATTCCACCAGCTATTTGTTAGTGAATAAAAGGTTGCCTGTAAAATTACAAAAACCTTACGCAGCGTCAAGCGGAATCGTGTCAATCATTGCGACAAATCAATCCTGTGACTAACGTTTGTGCGACTGACTCGCCTCACTTTCCCTTTGAGCTTGCAACCACATGGGGGCTGCGCCCGGAATTTTAAAGTCCTCGCAGGATAAAAATGTGAATGTGATCACAATTGCCTGACCGCCTTTTCGCGACACATAAGTTTAGATCAAAAGTGCACGCAAGGGTGTTAATGTTTTGTTAGAATGCGGGGTAAAAGATGTCTGTTTCTACAGCGAGATGTAAGCATATGTCGAACCAACGTAACCCTGACGATTTGAAAAAAAACCTCACAGAAATGCAGTTTTACGTGACGCAGAACCACGGAACGGAACCCCCGTTCACTGGGCGTTTACTGCACAACAAGCGGGACGGTGTCTACCACTGCCTGGTCTGTGATGCCCCGCTGTTTAATTCACAAACGAAATTTGATTCGGGCTGCGGCTGGCCGAGCTTTTACGAGCCGGTGAGCGATGAGGCTATCCGCTATCTGACCGACTCGTCGCACGGCATGGTGCGCACGGAAATTCGCTGTGGCAACTGCGATGCGCACCTTGGCCACGTCTTCCCGGATGGCCCTCAGCCAACGGGCGAGCGTTTCTGCGTGAATTCAGCCTCAATGAGCTTCACCGATGATGAGAATGGCGACCAGATCAAGGGTTGAAAAAACGATTCAGCAAATTATTCCTTCGAAAGGGCGGGATTGTGAATATTGAAGACATGATTAGCGGTATGACGCCGGAAATTTATCAGCGTCTGGTCACCGCCGTAGAGCTGGGAAAATGGCCCGATGGCGTCGCGCTGACCCCGGAGCAGAAAGAGAACAGCCTGCAGCTGGTGATGCTGTGGCAGGCGCGCAATAACACCGACGCGCAGCACATGACGATCGACACCCGTGGTCAGATGGTGATGAAGAGCAAGCGTGAGCTGAAAGAGGACTTCGGTATCACGCCGAAGCCGATTGCGACTTTCAAATAAGGCTCTCCCTGTAGGCCGGGTAAGCGCTAGCGCCACCCGGCACACTACACCTTAGTGTGGGATCCCGAGCGACGCCGCCAGCTGCTTCGCTAACTGGTTTTCGTCATCCGCGCCGTACTCCCAGAACATCTCTCCGGCGAGCCCTTTCTGTTTGATGTAGTCCGCTTTGATCGCCACGGATCGCGGGTTCTCATACGAAATCGCAAACAGCGCGCTGCCATCGGCACCTTTCACCGAGAGCCACGGCACCTTTGCCTGGTCGTCCCAGTGTTCAGTAAAGCGTTTCTGCGGATCGTTCAGCAGCTTTTTGACAATATCGTTGTACTTCACGTAGGTATCTTTGGTCAGGTCATAGCCGAGTGACTTGAACAACCCAATTTCCTGCGGCCCGAAGTAGGGCTGAGTGGCCGGATTTTTTTGCGCATCGGGTTTCGTCCAGTCAATGCCCGGCTCCACGGCGCGTTTCGGTACGCGGCCATAGAAACCAATCCCGAGATTCATCTGCTGCGGCTTCAGCCCGGCGGCCAGATAGTTGTTCACCACAAAATCGACGCTGTATTTGTCCGCGGCGGCCACCGTCGGCCAGGTGCTGGAGTCATACAGGTTGGCGTTAAAATACTGCGTACCGTACGCCATGTCGTAGGTCATCAGGTTGATGTAGTCGAGCAGGGGCGCAATGGCTTTCACATCCACCCAGCTTTTCGGACTTTCCGCATTCGCGCCTACCGCAATGGTCACCAGCTTTTTGTGCCCGAACGCGTCGCGCATCTCCTTCAGCAGGGCGATAAAGTTATCCCGGTCAGCTGGCTGGCTTGCCACCAGCCCCCAGGCGCCGTTAACCGGATACTCCCAGTCGAGATCGATCCCGTCCAGACCATATTTTTCGACAATCTCCTGTGCGGAGCGGATGAACACCGCGCGGCTCTCTTGGGTTGCCGCTGCGCCAGAGAAGCCACGCGCGCCCCAGCCGCCGACGGAGAGCAGGACCTTAAGATTTGGGTTTTGCTTACGCAGAGTGGGGATTAAGGCCAGATCGGACGCCACTTTTGGCGATAGCCAGATTTGATGCAGCTTCGCCGGATCTTTCAGCGCGGCGTTGGTTTCGTCTTTTTCGTCGTTATAGACCAGACCAAACGAGTAGTTCAGGTGGGTGATCTGGCGAACGTCCAGTTTATTGATATCGCCACCCGGTCCGGCGGTGACATCGCCACCCCCGTTAAAGTAGCCCACGGACATCAGGGAACTGGCGGAGGCAACTGACGCGCAAAGCAAGGGTAATGCTGCCAGCAAGGGCAAACGTTTCATACAAGTTCCTCTTTGACTTAATAAAATTAACCACGCCACGGAAAAGGCGTGGCGAAAAAACAGCCTAAAGAGAATAGCATTGCCGCTTCGCTGAGGTTGCGAGGGAGTTCACTTTATGGGGATCGGAGGGGGAGTTTTGCCGGGTGGCGCTGACGCTTACCCGGCCTACAAAACCAAAGAAGTAGGCCGGGTAAGGCGCAGCCGCCACCCGGCTTAAAAGGCCTAAGCCTGCGTTTCCAGCCAGTCTTCGAGCGTATACAGCGTCGCGCCTTCCGCAGCCATATCCATAAACGCCTGGGCGCTGTCCTGCGGGTGAATGTTCACCCCGCGGCAGCCGTCGGTGATGACGCTGACGGTGTAGCCTAACTGAAGCGCATCCAGCACGGTGAACTTCACGCAGTAGTCCGTTGCCAGCCCCAGCACAATCAACTCGGTGATTTCGTGGTGACGTAACCACGCATCGAGAGCGGTTTTCTGACGATGCCCGTTATCAAAAAACGCGCTATAGCTGTCGATAGCCGGGTTTTCGCCTTTGTGGAACACCGCATCGATGGCCTTTTGATTCAGGAGCGGATGCAGCGCCGCGCCTTCCGTCTGCTGTACGCAGTGATCCGGCCAGAAGGTTTGCGCCAGCCCGTCGAGTTCACCCTGGGTGAACGGCTCGACGTTGTGCTGGCTGGCAAAGCTGCCGTGATTCGCCGGGTGCCAGTCCTGGCTTGCGACAACCGCTTCACCGCGGGCTTTGCACCAGTCAATCAGCGCGTTGGCCACGTCAACGGTGCTGTCACCTTCGGCGACGGCCAGCGCACCGCCCGCGCAGAAATCATTTTGCAAATCGACCAGGAGCAGGGCGCGTTGCTTCATGAGACCTCCTTATTCGTCAGGCGTCAGTTCGCCGCGCAGGTTTTGCATCATCGCGCTGCGAATGGACTGAATGTCCAGATCCTGACTCAGTAAATAGTGAAGTTTAGTCAGCGTTGCCTCAACGGTCATATCGAAACCGCTGATCACCCCCGCATGCGCCAGCGCGTTGCCGGTGGCATAGCCGCCCATATTCACTTTACCGGACATACACTGGGTCAGGTTCACCACCACAATTCCACGCTCGCTGGCTTCCTGAAGCTCTTTCAGGAATTCACCGTTCTGCGGCGCATTGCCCACGCCGTAGGAGCGCAGGATCAGCGCCTTCACCGGCTGGCGCAGGAAGTTACGCACCACGTCCGCAGAGATACCCGGATAGATGGTGACCACGCCAATCGGTTGCGGAGTAATCGGATGCACAATCAGCTCGCCCGCGGTGTTCGGCGCAGGAGGGGTTCCCAGACGACGGATATGAATACCGGCCTCCAGCAGCGGCTGCAGGTTAGGTGAGGCAAAGGCGTCAAAGCCGTCGGCGTGGGCTTTGGTGGTGCGGTTACCGCGATAAAGACGATTGTTAAAGAACAACGACACTTCGTTAATCGGGTAATTCGCCGCCACGTACAGGGAGTTCAGCAGGTTGATCTGCCCGTCGGAGCGCAGTTCCGCCAGCGGAATTTGCGACCCGGTGACGATAACCGGCTTGCTCAGGTTCTCCAGCATGAAGGAGAGCGCCGAGGCGGTAAACGCCATGGTGTCGGTACCGTGCAGGATCACGAAGCCGTCGTACTGGTCGTAATGGGCTTTAATGTCATCCGCGATGTGCTGCCAGTCTTCCGGCGTCATGTCGGAGGAGTCCATCAGCGGCTCGTATTCATGGATAGTAAAGTCAGGCATTTCCGGACGGTGGAATTCGGGCATCAGCGCAAGCTGACGCTGAAGGTGGCCGGAGACGGGGATGTAGCCGTTTTCGGAGCGCTGCATACCGATGGTACCGCCAGTGTAGGCTACATAAATCGATTTCTTCTGCATGGTAGTGAGTTCTTGTTCTTCAAAAGAAAAAAATCCCCTCTTCGCGGGAAGAGGGGACGGTTTTTAACGGACGTTCGCGCAGGTCAGGCAAAACGCGTAACGACTCTGTGGATCGTTAAAGGCCGCAAGCTTATCGCTTTCCGCCTTCATCGCTTTTGCCGCCGTGGCGACCGGCGCAGGCAGGTAAGCCTGCAGCGCCTCCGGCAGCATGGCGCGTACCGAGCCGGACATGCTGTCCATGACCATATCGAAGAACGACGGTTCGTCCTGGTAATACTCGATATGCCACTGCTTCAGCTTCGCCAGTTCGGCGGCTTTCTTCACCGCGTCATCGAAGTCACCCAGGCTGTCCACCAGTCCGTTGCTCTTCGCATCCTGACCGGTCCAGACGTGGCCCTGTGCAATCTGGTCGATCTGCTCAGGCGTCTTTTTACGCGAGTCTGCGACCAGGGTGATAAAGCGTTTATAGCCGCTCTCAAT
Source organism: Enterobacter sp. BNK-13 (assembly GCF_048685015.1). Taxonomy (NCBI): domain Bacteria; kingdom Pseudomonadati; phylum Pseudomonadota; class Gammaproteobacteria; order Enterobacterales; family Enterobacteriaceae; genus Enterobacter; species Enterobacter sp. BNK-13. The sequence goes on from NZ_JBLQTP010000001.1 coordinate 1,440,389, forward strand.
GCTGAGCTGCATCATCTCAGAGACTTCCGGCGGCAGGGATTTGGTCACCGAGACATCCGCCAGCGGAGAAGTCGCTACGCCGTCGGTATGCACGCCCAGAGAATCCAGGCTGTTCTCTACGGTGTTGATCACTCCGAAGATACCAATCGAGCCGGTCAGCGTGCTTGGGTTAGCCACGATGTAGTTGGCTGGCGTGGAGATCCAGTAACCTCCGGAGGCGGCCATTCCGCCCATTGAGACGACGACCGGCTTACCGGCGGCGCGCGCCGCGGCCAGTTCAGCGCGGATGACTTCGGAGGCGCTGACGCTACCGCCAGGGCTGTTGACCCGCAGGACAATCGCCTTCACTTTCGGATCCAGGCGCGCATCGCGGATTTGTGACGCGGTGGTATCGCCACCCACGTTCCCCGGGGTCTCCTGACCGTCCATGATCGCACCGTTAGCAAAGACCACCGCGACGCTGTCACCGTTCTCATCCGGTTTCTTCGTCGAGTAATCATACATGCTGATGGCGCTGTAATTTTTGTCCTCTTTGCTCCAGCCAAACTGTTTGCTCAGGGATTTTTCAATCTCTGCGCTGGTGCCCAGGGCATCAACCAGTTTGTTATCGAGCGCATATTTTGCGGTATCGCCGTCAACCTTACGCAGGCCTGCCAGCACGCCCTGCGCGCCAGGGAACACCTGCTCAGGCGTAATCTGACGGTTCGCGGCAACGGTGCCCAGATAGTTCTGCCACAGCTCACCAATCCAGCGGCTGTCCGCTTCGCGGGCGGCAGGGGACATATCGTCACGGATAAACGGCTCCACGGCAGATTTGTACGTACCGACGCGGAAGACGTGGGTGGTGACCTTCAGCTTATCGAGCAGCGATTTGTAGTACAGGCCGTTGGTGGCAAAGCCGTGCAGATCGACCGTACCCTGTGGGGAGAGCCAGATCTTATTGGCGAAGCTCGCCAGATAATATTGTCCCTGGCTGTAGCTGTCGCCCACGGCAATGACCGGCTTGCCGCTGTCGCGGAATTCGCGCAGCGCTTTACCGATGTACTGCATAGACGGCTGGTCGCCGCCGGCAAAATCTTTCAGATCCAGCACGATGCCGGTGATGTTGCGGTCATCTTTGGCCTGACGGATGGCATCGACGATATCGAACAGGGAATTTTCCTGCAGACGGTCTGACGTGGCGCCAAACAGCTGACGGCTGATTACGCCCAGACGGTTGCTGGCTGACGGTTTATCAACGATTACGCCGGTGATATCAAGTAGCAGGGCCCCGCGAGTCGAATGCTGCGCCTGATTCGCGTTGCTGATGTGCATCCAGATACCCGCGCAAGCCAGAACCAGCAGGATGAAGAAAATGTTCATCACCAGGTTGCGGACGAAGTTGAGCAGTCGCCACGTCCATTTAAAGAAACCGGCAATAATTCGCCAAAGGGTTCGCATGTATTCTCCCTAACCAGAAAATGACTGTTTCCGTCGCCACTGGACGGTAATGTTGGGTTATCGTAATGACCCAACCGCCACTTGTCAGCAGGAATCGCCTGCCAGGCTGTAACAAAATCTGCCGTCGTGTTAATTTTGTGAGTAAATTTCAAGAAAGGAGTTAACCAATGGACGCACTCGAACTGCTTGTTAACCGCCGTAGCGCTTCCCGTCTGGCCGAACCTGCCCCGGCAGGCGAGCAGCTGGAGAACATTCTGCGTGCCGGCATGCGTGCCCCCGATCATGGCACACTGCAGCCGTGGCACTTCTTTGTAATTGAAGGCGAAGGACGCGATCGTTTCAGCCAGCTGCTGGAGCAGGGGGCGGTGGCCGCAGGGCAGGATGAGAAGGGGATCGACAAGGCGCGCAATGCCCCGTTCCGCGCCCCGATGATCATCGCCGTCGTGGCAAAATGTCAGGCGGGCCATAAGGTGCCGGTCTGGGAGCAGGAAATGTCCGCGGGCTGTGCGGTGATGGCGATGCAAATGGCCGCCGTCGCGCAAGGCTTCAACGGTATCTGGCGTACCGGTGCGCTGACCGAAAGCCCGGCGGTCCGTGACGGTTTTGGCTGCGGTGAGCATGACAAAATTGTCGGTTTCCTCTACCTCGGTACCCCGCAGCTTAAAGCCTCCAGCACCATCAGCGTGCCGGACACCACGCCTTTCGTCAGCCGCTTCTGATAGCGCACGCTAAACTGTCTGGATTCTGAGCATCTGTCGCAGAATTCAGACAGTCATACTTACCTCTTTATGGAATGAGCGCTACCATAGCGCGATTGAGATGACAGGAGACGTCCATGAGCGAGCAAACCATTCGTTTAACGCAGTACAGCCACGGAGCCGGTTGCGGTTGTAAAATTTCCCCGAAAGTGCTGGAGACCATCCTGCACAGTGAACAGGCGAAGTTTGTCGACCCGAACCTGCTTGTCGGCAATGAAACGCGCGACGATGCTGCAGTTTATGACTTAGGTAACGGCACCAGCATTATCAGTACCACCGACTTCTTTATGCCGATTGTCGACAATCCGTTCGATTTCGGGCGCATTGCGGCCACCAACGCCATCAGCGATATCTTTGCCATGGGCGGTAAGCCGATTATGGCGATCGCCATTCTGGGCTGGCCGATCAACACCATCCCGCCGGAAGTGGCTCGTGAAGTGATTGATGGCGGCCGTTTCGCCTGCCAGCAGGCAGGAATTGCGCTGGCCGGTGGTCACTCTATCGATGCGCCGGAGCCTATCTTCGGCCTGGCCGTCACCGGTGTGGTGCCGACCGAACGCGTGAAGCGCAACAGCACCGCGCAGGCGGGCTGCAAGCTGTTCCTCACCAAGCCGCTGGGCATTGGCGTGCTGACCACCGCCGAGAAAAAGTCCCTGCTGAAACCGGAGCACAAAGGGCTGGCAACCGAAGTCATGTGCCAGATGAACCTCGCCGGTGCGGCGTTCGCCAATATCGACGGCGTGAAGGCGATGACCGACGTGACCGGTTTTGGTCTGCTGGGGCACCTCTCCGAAGTGTGTCAGGGCGCGGGCGTGCAGGCGCAGGTCTGGTATCAGGACGTGCCGAAGCTGCCGGGCGTGGAGGAGTACATTGCTCAGGGTGCCGTTCCTGGCGGTACCCAGCGTAACTTCGCCAGCTACGGTCACCTGATGGGCGAAATGCCAGAAGAATGGCGCAACCTGCTGTGCGATCCGCAAACCTCCGGCGGCCTGCTGCTGGCGGTGACGCCGGAATCCGAATCCGAGGTCCAGGCCACGGCCGCCGAGTTTGGCATTACCCTGACGGCGATCGGCGAGCTGGTGACCGCGCGCGGTGGCCGACCGATGATTGAGATCCGTTAATTCGATGCGGTTGTTTATTGCCGAAAAGCCGAGCCTGGCCCGTGCCATTGCCGATGTGCTGCCCAAGCCGCATCGCAAAGGCGACGGCTTTATCGAATGCGGTAACGGGCAGGTTGTCACCTGGTGTATCGGTCACCTGCTTGAGCAGGCGCAGCCGGATGTCTACGACAGCCGCTACGCCCGCTGGAATTTGAACGATCTGCCCATCGTGCCGGAAAAATGGCGCCTGCAGCCCCGACCGTCGGTCACCAAACAGCTCAACGTGATCAAGCGCTTCCTGCATGAAGCCGAAGAAATCGTGCACGCGGGTGACCCGGACAGGGAAGGACAGCTGCTGGTCGATGAGGTGCTGGACTATCTGGAGCTGGCGCCGGAAAAGCGCCAGCAGGTGCAGCGCTGCCTGATCAACGACCTCAACCCGCAGGCGGTGGAGCGAGCCATTTCGCGCCTGCGCGCCAACAGCGAGTTTATTCCGCTGTGCGTCTCGGCGCTCGCGCGTGCCCGCGCCGACTGGCTGTACGGTATCAACATGACCCGCGCCTACACCATCCTCGGGCGCAACGCGGGCTATCAGGGCGTGCTCTCCGTGGGGCGCGTGCAGACGCCGGTGCTGGGGCTGGTCGTGCGTCGTGACGAAGAGATTGAGAACTTCGTCGCTAAAGATTTCTTTGAGGTGAAAGCGCATATCGTCACGCCTAAAGACGAGCGCTTCACCGCCGTCTGGCAGCCGAGCGATGCCTGCGAGTCGTATCAGGATGAAGAGGGGCGTTTGCTGCACCGCCCGCTGGCGGATCATGTGGTTAACCGCATTACCGGACAGCCGGCTATCGTTACCAGCTATAACGATAAACGGGAATCAGAACCCGCGCCGCTGCCGTTCTCGCTGTCGGCCCTGCAGATTGAGGCCGCGAAGCGCTTCGGCCTGAGCGCGCAGAATGTGCTGGATATCTGCCAGAAGCTCTACGAAACCCACAAGCTGATCACCTATCCGCGTTCGGATAGCCGCTATCTGCCGGAAGAGCATTTTGCCGGTCGTCATTCTGTGATGAACGCCATTAGCGTGCATGCGCCGGATCTGCTGCCGCAGCCGGTGGTGAACCCGGACACCCATAACCGCTGCTGGGACGACAAAAAGGTGGACGCCCACCACGCGATTATCCCGACGGCGCGCGCCAGCAACGTCAATCTGACCGACAACGAAGCAAAGGTCTATAACCTGATCGCCCGCCAGTACCTGATGCAGTTCTGTCCGGACGCGGTGTTCCGCAAATGCGTGATCGAACTGGAAATCGCGAAAGGGAAATTCATTGCGAAAGCCCGTTTCCTTGCTGAAGCAGGCTGGCGCACGCTGCTGGGGAATAAAGAGCGTGACGAGGAGAACGACGGCACGCCGCTGCCCGTTGTTGCCAAAGACGATGAGCTGCTGTGTGAAAAAGGGGAAGTGGTGGAACGTCAGACCCAGCCGCCGCGCCATTTCACCGATGCGACGCTGCTGTCCGCGATGACCGGCATCGCCCGGTTCGTGCAGGATAAAGATCTGAAGAAGATCCTGCGCGCCACCGACGGTCTGGGTACGGAGGCAACCCGCGCGGGTATCATCGAGCTGCTCTTTAAGCGCGGTTTTCTTGAGAAAAAGGGGCGCTATATCCATTCGACCGAGCCGGGCCGCGCGCTGATTCATTCCCTGCCGGAGCTGGCCGCCAGGCCTGACATGACCGCGCACTGGGAGTCGGTGCTGACGCAGATTAGCGAGAAGCAGTGCCGCTATCAGGACTTTATGCAGCCGCTGGTGGGGACGCTTTACCAGCTGATCGATCAGGCGCGCAGCACGCCGGTGAAGCGCTTCAGAGGGATGGTTGCACCAGGCGCGGGTGCGAAGAAACCGTTTAAAAAGAAGAAGAGCGCGGCCTGATACGCCCGGTTTTCTCCCTCTCCCTGTGGGAGAGGGCCGGGGTGAGGGCACCCGGCCGCACGATATAAAGCTTAAATCACACCCTGCCCAATCATCGCATCCGCTACCTTCACGAACCCGGCGATATTCGCCCCGCGCACGTAATTGGTTTGCGATGCTTCACCGCCGTACTCCACGCACGCATGGTGAATATCCAACATGATATGGTGCAGGCGTGCGTCCACTTTTTCCGCCTTCCAGCCGAGACGCGCGGCGTTTTGCGCCATCTCGAGGCCGGAGGTCGCTACGCCGCCCGCGTTAGCGGCCTTGCCCGGTGCAAACAGCACACCCGCCTCCAGGAACAGGTCCGTCGCGTCGATCGTGGTCGGCATGTTCGCCCCCTCGGCCACCGCTTTTACGCCATTGCTAATCAACGTGCGCGCGGCTTCAGCATCCAGCTCGTTCTGCGTGGCGCACGGCAGGGCGATATCCACCGGCACGCCCCACGGCTGTTTCCCTTCCAGGTAGGTCAGGCCAAACTCCCGGGCGTAATCCGCCACGCGTCCATCGCGGCTGGCTTTGATTTCACACAGGCGCGCCAGCTTCTCTGCCGTGAAGCCCGCTTCATCCACCACCGTTCCGCTGGAATCAGAGGCGGTCACTACGCGAGCGCCAAACTGCATCGCTTTCTCAATCGCGTACTGCGCCACGTTACCGGAGCCGGACACCGCGACGCGCATACCTTCGAAGCCTAAGCCGTGACGCTTGAGCATGGCTTCGGTGAAGTAAACCAGGCCGTACCCGGTCGCTTCCGGGCGGATCAGGCTCCCGCCAAACGACAACCCTTTGCCGGTAAAGACGCAGGCGCTATTGTTGGAGAGCTTTTTCATCATCCCGGCCATAAAGCCTACTTCACGCCCGCCCACGCCGATATCACCGGCAGGCACGTCGGTGTCAGGACCAAGATGGCGATAGAGTTCGGTCATCAGCGCCTGGCAGAAACGCATCACTTCGCCTTCGCTTTTGCCTTTCGGGTCGAAATCGCTGCCGCCTTTCCCGCCGCCCATGGGCAGCGTGGTCAGCGCGTTTTTAAAGGTCTGCTCGAAGCCGAGGAATTTCAGAATCGACAGGTTCACGGACGGATGGAAACGCATGCCGCCCTTAAACGGACCGATGGCCGAGTTAAACTGTACGCGCCACGCGCGGTTAACCTGCACCTGGTTGCGATCGTCCACCCACGTCACGCGGAACTGGATCACGCGCTCTGGCTCGACAAGGCGTTCAAGCAAAGACATCTGGCGATAGCGCGGGTTTTGTTCAAGGAAGGGCCACAGGGTGGTCATCACTTCGCGCACGGCCTGGGCGAACTCGCTTTGGTGCGGGTCGCGCTGCTGAACGTGGGCAAGGAAACTTTCCAGAGAGCGTGTCTGATCCATAGATATAAGAACCTCTTATAATAATGTTTGTATATGACTTATGCGTTTTGTGTTGTTTTTTTGACTATACCACCCGTACTGCTTTGTCTGGCAAGCAGAAATTCAGGGCGAAAGGGAAATTAATGAAATGAGCTGCGTCATAACCAAAAGCGATGACGAGATATATTAAAGGTTCCGCGCCGGTTTACCGTTATAGTCATTATCAAGGGAAAAACAGGAAGATGTGTCTATGAACCGTTATCTACTGACCGCGTTATGTGTGATCTTTACCGCAGGTGCGCAGGCTGACCGCATTCGCCCGGACGTGGAAGTGAATGTGCCGCCGGAAGTGTTTAGCTCCAGCGGCCAGAATCAAACGGTGCAGCCCTGTAATCAGTGCTGCATCTATCAGAACCAGAACTACTCGGAAGGGGCCGTGGTGAAAGCGGAGGGCGTGCTGTTGCAGTGCCAGCGCGACGAGCGCGTTATTGGCACGAACCCGCTGGTCTGGCGTCGCGTAAAACAATAAACGCTTCCAGAAGGGGAATATCCGCGGGAGCTAAGGCGTAGCCGAACGCCTCTTCCGGCGTACACCACGCCAGCGCGCTGTGGTAGTGCGCCGTGAGCTCGCCGCTAAACGCAGGAACGTGCCAGGCGTGCAGGTTGATTAACCGCTGCGAGACTTCGCGCTGGTGGCTGGCCACGTATTGCGCAGGGCGTGCTTCAATACCTAACTCTTCACGCAGCTCGCGGATAAGCGCCTCGGGCTGGGTTTCACCCGCCTCGACTTTGCCGCCTGCAAATTCCCACATGCCCGGCTGGTCGGCGTGGGCAGGGCGCTGTGCCAGTAAAATTTTGTCGTCTTTTTCGATGATGGCGGCAACGACATCGAGTGTTTTCAGCATGGTCGTCAATAATTGATAGCGAAAAAAGACATATTATCGTGCCCTTTCTCAGAGTCCAGCTATCAGGAGAATCAGGTGAAAGAGACTACCGCCTGGGTTGCCCCTATCGAATCCCTTCCCGCCAGCCTTAAACCCATTGCCGTGATGCAGAAAAAGCATTTTGGCGCCGTGCTGAATCCCACGCGCTGGTGGGGGCGCATGCCGCGTCTGTTCTGGCTGGTGGCGCTGTTCGTCGGTTTTCTGGAGCGTCGTCGCGCGCGCCTGACGCCCGTGCTTCGTTCGCTGCTCATGACGCGGGTGTCCCAACTCTGCCACTGCGCTTTCTGTATTGATGCCAACAGCCTGCGGCTGGCCGAGCGCTGCGGGGCGCTGGATAAGGTGCAGGCCGTGAGCGACTGGCAGGGTTCCGCCTTGTTCACGGAGCAGGAGCGCGCGGCGCTGGCCTACGCCGAGGCGGTGACCGCCACGCCGCCCCGGGCGGATGAGGCCATCAGAGCGGCGCTGAAGCGCCATTTTACGGATGACGCTATCACCGAGATGACGGCGCTCATTGCCTTTCAGAATCTCTCTGCCCGCTTTAACGCCGCGCTGGATATTCCGGCGCAGGGGCTGTGCGCCACCTTTAACGAGACGCCTCATGCTTGATCGCCACCTTCATCCGCGGATAAAACCTGCTCTGAATCGTCTGGTCTCCGTGCTGGACCGACCGGGAATAACGCCCGACGGAATAACCCTGACCGGGTTTGCCATCGGCGTGCTGGCGCTGCCGTTTCTGGCCCTTGGCTGGTATCCGGCGGCGCTGGTCGTCATCGTGCTGAACCGCCTGCTGGACGGTCTGGATGGGGCGCTGGCGCGCCGCAGAGGGCTGACCGATGCGGGGGGATTTCTCGATATTGCGCTCGATTTTCTGTTCTACGCCCTGGTGCCGTTTGGCTTTGCGCTGGCAGCACCCGTTGAGAATGCGCTGGCCGCGGCCTGGCTGCTGTTTGCGTTTATCGGGACCGGCAGCAGTTTTCTGGCGTTTGCGGCGCTGGCCGCGAAGCACGACATCGACAACCCCGGCTATGCGCACAAGTCGTTTTATTACATCGGCGGGTTAACGGAAGGGACGGAGACCCTCGCGCTGTTTGTGCTGTGCTGCCTCTTTCCGGCGCACTTTACGCTTTTCGCGTGGGTATTTGGCGCGCTGTGCTGGCTGACCACCACAACGCGCATCTGGAGCGGCTACGTGACGCTGAAGTCACTTAACCCTTAGAGCGCGCTTTCAGGTCCGCGCTCACCGGTCGTCACCGGGTTCTGCGGGTGACTGCTCCATTCGTACCAGCCGCCGTCATAGACGGCGATATTCTTCCAGCCCATCGCCCGGGCGTACATAAAGGTTTCGGACGCCCGCCAGCCGGTGCCGCAGTAAAACGCGACGTGCTGTTCCGGCAGAATATTCCAGCGCTTCCACTGGGCGGCGATGTCGTCAGCGCTGCGCATGGTGCCATCCGGGTTATGGAAATCCTCCATGTGGGTAGCATCGCTGCCCGCGTGACCCCAGCGGGAACCGGCAATTTCACCTTTTGGCTTGATGTAGCTGTAGCCGCTGGTTTCGCCGATGAACTCCGGCCACGAGCGAATGCTGACCAGGGAGGCATCCTGACGGTGCAGCATGCCGCGCGCCTGTTCCATATCCACCATCAGCTGCGGCTGACCGGGTATCGGCGCGCCAAAATCGGGGGCTGGCGTTACTTTACCTGGCGTGCCGCGCTCAACCGGCAGGCCTGCATCTGACCACGCCTTCCAGCCGCCGTCGAGAATACGCACATCCTTCACGCCCGCATACAGCATAATCTGCGCCACGCGCGCGGCGGCGTAGACGTCGCGGCCATACAAGATGACGGTGGTGTCGTGACGGATCCCGTGCTTCGCCAGCATCGCTTTCAGCTTGTCGTCGGAGACTTTATTCCACAGCGGTTCGCTTTCCACCTCGTTGGTGTCGATATAGCCCGCGCCGGGAATGTGGTTCAGCAGGTAAAACTTCGGTGCACCCCAGGCGGCTTCGATCACTTTCCAGTCGCCCGCCGGTGCGGCAGTCACGGGTTTACCCTGCTGGAGCCGGTGGATCCACTGCGGGTAAACCAGCTGTTCAAAGTGGGGCAGACGCTGAAGGCGATCTGGGGTCTGCAGTGCATCGCTGAGCAGCGAAACGTGGCGGTAACCGGCTTTCTCCAGGCGGGCTTTCACCGCCTGGTTATCGTTTTCGTCGCCGTACAGCGCGATGGCCGTCGCAGGGGTAAGCTGATGCTGTTTGGCCCACAGCGCAATCTGCTCGTCGCTCATGGCGCTAAGCCAGGCGGCAGCAAGGTTGAGTGCGGCGGGTTCATGCCCGGAGGGGCCGCTGAGCGTCTGCGGCCAGCCGTTATAGAAGGCGCTGGCGCGTGTGTCGACAGGCGTGCCGTGCTGTGCCTGAAGCTGAGACAGCGTGATGGCGTTGGGCATATCAGCCGCCAGCGAGGAAAAAGAAGCGAGGCCGCAGAGCAGGGCCAGCGCGGTCAGTTGAGAAACACGTTTCATCGTATAACCTGACGTCAGTAAAAGAGGGGGGCATTGTCGTCTCTCCCGAATCGGAAAACATTGCGTTAGCACATTATTGCCAGCGAGAAATCTCAATCAGCTCGCCGCCGGGTGGAATATCGTCCTCATCGTGCGTGACCAGCACCACCGGAATATTGCGCGCGCGGACGGCGTCAAACACCCATGCCCGAAATGAGGCCCGTAACGCTTTATCGAGGCGGCTGAACGGCTCATCCAGCAGCAGCGCCTGCGGCTCCGCGAGCAGGGCCCGCAGCAGGCTGACCCGGGCTCGCTCCCCGCCGGAGAGGGTGGCTGGATCGCTGGCGTAATGGCCGCTCAGCTCGGCGGAATCCAGCGCCTGCGCGACCGCCTCCCGCCGCGCGCGTCCGGTGATGCGCTCAGGCAGCGCCAGCAGCAAATTTTGCCCGACGCTAAACTGATCGAACAGCAGCGCGTCCTGAAAGAGAATACCCAGCCCGCGGGACTCCACGGGAAGCGCGTCGCAGCGACGCGCGTCGAGCCACAGTTCGCCCCGCGCCTGGAAATCGTCTGACAGCGCGCCGACCATCCAGGCAAAAAGGGTCGACTTTCCGCTGCCGGACGGCCCCATCAGGGTGACGATCTCCCCGCGGGGCACGCAAAAACTGACCTCGCGGAAAAGCGGTTCGATGGTGAGATTTTTTACCTTCAGCATTAACGTAACCCTTGTCGGTAGCGGCCCACGAGCCGGGATAGCAGGGCGGCAAGACCAAATACCGTGCCCGTGACCAGCAGTAATCCCAGCGCCCGGTTAGCGAGAATCGGGATGCTGCCCCCGCTGCTGAGCGCGACGGTTTCGGTGGTCAGCGTGGCGAAACGCCCCGCGCCCAGCCACAGCGTTGGCATGTATTGCGCCATGCTGACGGAAAAGCCGGTGGCAAAGGCCAATAGCGCAGGGCGCACCAGCAGGGGGCATTTCACCAGGCAGAAGACTTTGGCCCGTCGCCAGCCGAGGGTTCTGGCGGTGAGGAGCAGACGGGGATCGATCCTGCGCCAGGCGGGTTGCAGCACCAGCAGCGTCCACGGCAATACCCACAGGAGGTGGCTCCAGAGCACGGCGGCGTAGTGCCCGTCGACGCCCAGGTGCAATGCAATCGCATACTGGCCGGTGACGAGCGGGAGGGCCGGAAGGGCGAGCGGTAACCATACCCACAGCGCGCCGCGCTGCGGACCCCATTCCAGCCAGAGTAAGCCGACGACCAGGGCGATCAGGGCTGACAGCAGACCGAAGGACAGGCTGGTCCCCACCGGGCCAACGTCTTCCCGTTGCGTCAGCATCAGCAGCACCGCGGCGCACAGCACGCCGCACGCGGGCAGGAACCCGCTCAGTGCCCGCTCAGGCAGGGCGAGCTGCGACCGGGGACGCGTTCCGCTGAAGTCCGCAAGCGTGCGAACCCATGCCTTCCAGAGTCCGTATCCCAGAGCGGCAAGCGCGGCCAGCAGCAGAAGGAGAAGCAGGCACAGCAGCGTCCCTTTTGCCTGCTGCTGCGCGTCGCCCTGGCTTAACCACTGCCAGGCCAGCACGGCCAGGGTAGGCGGGTTGCCCGGCCCGAGAACGATCGCCACATCGACGACCGACAGCGACCACGCCAGCACCGCCAGCATTACTGCCCCGAGGACAGGGGCGATAGCCGGAAGGATCAGCCAACTGAGCGTCTGAAAACGGCCGTAGCCGAATGTCTGCAGGACGATTTTCTGCTGCGCGAGTCGTTTTTCCGGCAGCACGGCGTAAATCGCCCACAGGACAAAGGCGCTCTCTTTGACCGCGAGCGTCAGCCCCAGCCCGGCGCCGTAGCGGTCAAACGGTGGGGAACAGACGGTGCAGACCTGATAAAACAGACCGCCCTCGGCAAACAGCAGTAATGCGCCGGTGGCGAACGCCACATGGGGGATCGCCAGCAGCCACGGCAGGCGGGTTGTGAGACGTCGCCAGCGTTTCCCGGGCCAGACAAGGCTGACGAGGAGAAGGGCAATCAGCAACGCCCCCAGCGTGGCGATGAGCGTTGAGACCAGCGTGGCAATGGTTGCCTGAGGCAGCTGCGGATCGTTCAGCAGCCGCTGCCAGTTTGTCACCGAAAACGCTGGGGCAAGCAGCATGGCGCCGGCGGGCAGGAGCGGCAGATAAATTACCGCCATCGCCAGCCAGACAAGCCCGCTCAGCGGGTGCCGTAACGACGCAGCCATTCCTGCTCCAGCGCATTCACCCAGTCGGACTGGGGCTCTGCAAGCACCTTCGGCAGCCCCTGCGGCGTGTGGGCCAGCAGCTGTTTGGCTTCACCTTCAGGCAGCGTTTTGGCATCCAGCACGCTCGGATCGCCCCAGATGGCCGGGTCAGCTTTGCGGATCTGCGCCTGCGGTGAAAGCAGGAAATTGGCGACCACTTTCGCCCCTGCGCTGGCGCTGGCATTGGCCGGAATCGCCACAAAATGGACGTTGCCAATCGTTCCGCCGTGGAAACCAAAGCTGTAGCTGTCGGCGGGAAGTTCGCCGCTCGCCACTTTTTGCTGCGCATGTGCGGGGTTAAAGGTCAGGGACAGGTTCAGGCTGCCGCTGGCAAGCAGGGCATCCATCCGTGCAGGAGAAGGGGGGAAATCTTTCCCTTCGCGCCACAGCAGCGGGTGGAGTTTGTCCAGATAATCCCAGAGCGGCGCCGTCACCTCGGCAAAGGTGCTATCGGGGGCCTTTTGCAGCGCGTCCGGGTGAGCGGTCAGCGTCAGCAGCAGCTGCTCAAGAAATGCCGTGCCGGTAAAATCTGGCGGGCGAGGATAGCTGATCTTGCCGGGGTGCTGCTGCGCGTAAGCCAGCAGCGCCTGAGGATCCACAGGCGGCGTCGGCATGCTGGCCTTGCGGGCGATAAAGGTCAGCTGCGCGCCTCCCCACGGCGATTCCGCGCCGTCTGTGGGAATCGCAAAATCCTCCGTAACCGGTTTGCGGGTATCGACATAGCGCCAGTTGGGCAACGTCTGCGCCCATCCGGTCTGCAGCAGGTTTGCCTCTTTCAGCGTGCGGAAGTTCTCGCCGTTAACCCACAGCAGGTCGACGGAGCCGTTGGTCTTACGCCCCGCGGCGGCTTCGGTCTGAATACGTTTTACCGCGTCGGCGGCATCCGCCAGCGGGACAATTTTAAGGGTAATGGCATAGTGCGTTTGCATCTCACCGCTGACCCACTCCAGATAGCGGTTGACCGCCGGATCGCCGCCCCAGGCGTTAAACCAGACGGTCTGGCCTTTAGCCTGATACTGAATGGCCTGCCAGCCGTCGGCGGCAAATAGGGGGGCTGCCAGCAGCAGACCGGTCAGAAACGTGCAAAAACGCACACGGCGCATAATGCCTCACTTTTTAGCAGACGGGAGAAAACGGGAAAACAGCCGGCGGGTGACCAGCGGTAATAACCCCAGTAGTGTAAAGGCGAATACCATGCCCGGCGACAAAATATCGCGCAGCGAGGTCACTTTTCCCAGCGCGCGCCCGGCGTTCAGAAAGATAATCGTGGCGGGCAGCATGGCGACCTGGCTCACCCACCAGTAGCGAAATACCCCAATCCGGGTTAGCCCCATCAGCAAATTCACCAGAAAAAACGGGAACAGCGGCATCAGGCGCAGGGCAAAAAGAAAGTTCGCGCCGTCGCGTGCCATGCCGGTATTCACCGTACTCATCTGCCGGGCAAACCGCCGTTGCACCCAGTCGCGCAAAAAATAGCGGCTGGCGAGCATCGCCAGCGTGGCCCCGAGTGTGGAGGCAAAGGAGACCAGCACGGTGCCTTCCCACAGGCTAAACAATGCCCCGCCCAGCAGGGTCAGGACCGCCGCGCCGGGTATCGAGAGGGCGGAGACCGCCACATAGACCGCAAAGAAGATCAGCGCGCTGCGCAGCGGCGCGTGGTCGACATAGGCGAGTAACGCCTGGTGGTGCGTTTTAATCCCTTCCAGGGAGAGGGGGCCCGGGGGAAGCATGACAAACGTCAACATAAATGCGCCCAGAAGGGCGCACAGGAAGAGTGTTTTTGGAATGTTCACGCGTCATTACAGCTTGAATTTAGCCCACACTGGCGCGTGGTCAGATGGTTTTTCCATGCTGCGGATGTCGTAGTCGATCCCGGTTTCGATGCAGCGCTCGGCCAGCGGTGTACTGGCGAGCAGAAGATCGATACGCAGGCCGCGGTTGTCGTCAAAGCCTTTAGAGCGATAGTCAAACCAGGAGAAGCGATCCTGCGTTTCCGGGTTGGCATTGCGGAAGGTATCCACCAGGCCCCAGCCCAGCAGGCGCTCCATCCACTCACGCTCTTCCGGCAGGAAGGAGCATTTGCCGGTGCGTAGCCAGCGTTTGCGGTTCTCTTCGCCAATGCCGATATCGAGATCCGTCGGGCTGATATTCATGTCGCCCATGATCAGCACCGGATTCTCTTTTTTGAGTTCGGTGGTCAGGTAGTCCTGCAGATCCTGATAAAACTTCGCTTTCGCCGGGAATTTGGTTTCATGGTCACGGCTCTCACCCTGCGGGAAATAGCCGTTGATGACCGTGATATTCCCGATCGCAGAAGGGACTTCCGCCATGATAATACGACGCTGCGCTTCTTCACCGTCGCCCGGGAAGCCGCGACGCACGGAAACCGGCGGCGCTTTGGTGAGCAGCGCGACGCCATAGTGACCTTTCTGGCCATGATAAAAGACGTTGTAGCCGAGTTTCGCCACCTCTTCGAGGGGGAACATGTCGTCGTGAACCTTTGTCTCCTGCAGGCCGATCACATCTGGCTGATGTTGCTCAACGATAGCTTCAAGCTGATGAGGGCGGGCACGCAGGCCGTTGATATTAAAAGAGACAAATTTCATAGTCGCTGCCAGTGCAAGGTGAATAGTGCAAGGATGGTAGCAGAATTTGCGTCAACTGTTACCGGCTTCGACCAATAACTGCAACAGATAATGCCGGTGGTGCAATATTTGCACCATTCTGACGCGCTTCGCCCTCAAACAGGGCGTAAATGGTCGATAAATTTCGCGAGCGATCACAATTCCAGAATTATATTTGGCCTGTGCATACTCTTTCTGATTTTCATGCGGCAAAGCGCCGCTTGTCGTAAAAATATTCACTTTTTATGCACTAATAGTGAATAACTCCATATTGTAACTCATTGATATTCTGTTACCTCAACCCGTTTATGCATTTTTATCGCTGGCTGGCACGAAGGCTGCAATCTACATTCACAGTGCAAACACTCAATTATTTAACATTCAAATAACCTTTTATTTACCGGATGAGGTCGCTATGTCTCTGTCAATTACGCGTGAAAATTTCGATGAATGGATGATGCCGGTTTACGCTCCGGCGGCTTTTATTCCGGTTCGTGGGGAAGGCTCGCGCCTGTGGGATCAGCAGGGTAAAGAGTATATCGACTTTGCAGGTGGGATTGCGGTGAACGCGCTGGGTCATGCGCACCCGGCGCTGCGTCAGGCGCTGAACGATCAGGCGGCGAAGTTCTGGCATACCGGCAACGGCTTCACCAACGAGCCCGCGCTGCGCCTGGCCAAAAAACTGATCGACGCGACGTTTGCGGAGAAGGTCTTTTTCTGTAACTCGGGGGCGGAAGCCAACGAGGCAGCGTTGAAGCTGGCACGCAAATATGCTCACGATAAATTTGGAACCCACAAGAGCGGTATCGTGGCGTTCAAAAATGCCTTCCACGGACGCACGCTCTTTACCGTCAGCGCAGGCGGGCAGCCCTCCTACTCGCAGGATTTCGCGCCGCTGCCGCCGGATATTCGTCACGGTATTTATAACGATCTGCAGTCCGCCAGCGAGCTGATTAACGACACCACCTGCGCGGTGATCGTCGAGCCGATGCAGGGCGAGGGCGGCGTGCTTCCGGCGCAAAAAGCGTTCCTGCAGGGGCTGCGCGAGCTGTGCGATCGTCACAACGCGGTGCTGATTTTCGACGAAGTGCAGACCGGCGTGGGCCGTACCGGCGAGCTGTATGCCTATATGCACTACGGCGTGACGCCGGACGTGCTGTCGACCGCCAAAGCGCTGGGCGGCGGCTTCCCGATTGGCGCGACGCTGACCACCGATAAATTCGCCAGCGTGATGACCGTCGGCACCCACGGCACCACCTACGGCGGCAACCCGCTGGCCACCGCCGTCGCCGGACAGGTACTCGACATCATTAACACCCCTGAGGTGCTGAAGGGCGTTAAGCAGCGCCACGACTGGTTTGTTGAGCGCCTGAATGCCATCAACAGCAAGGTTGGCCTGTTTAAAGAGATCCGTGGTCTGGGGCTGTTAATCGGCTGCGAGCTCACCGCTGAGTTTGCCGGAAAAGCTAAACTTATTTCACAGGAAGCGGCAAAAGTAGGCGTGATGGTGCTGATTGCCGGTGCTAATGTCGTGCGTTTTGCTCCTGCGCTGATTGTCAGCGAGGAAGAGGTGCAAACCGGTCTGGACCGCTTTGCGCTGGCGTGTGAAAAAGTGAAATCCGGGGTGTCATCATGATGGTCATCCGTCCCGTTGAGCGCGGCGATCTCGCCGGGCTCATGCAGCTTGCCGGTAAGACGGGAGGCGGGCTGACCTCGCTTCCTGCCGATGAAAAAACGCTGTCGGCGCGCATTGAGCGCGCCCTGCAAACCTGGCAGGGGACGTTGCCAAAAAGCGAACAGGGGTATGTGTTCGTGCTGGAAGACACCGACACGGGAACTGTGGCTGGGATCTGCGCCATTGAAGTGGCCGTCGGGCTGAACGACCCGTGGTACAACTACCGCGTGGGTACCATGGTTCACGCCTCGAAAGAGCTGAACGTCTATAACGCGCTGCCCACGCTGTTTCTCTGCAATGACCACACGGGCGCCAGCGAGCTTTGCACGCTGTTCCTCGATCCGGCGTGGCGCAAAGAGGGCAACGGCTATCTGCTCTCCAAATCGCGCTTTATGTTTATGGCCGCCTTCCGCGATCGCTTTAACGAAAAAGTGGTCGCGGAGATGCGCGGAGTGATCGACGACACCGGCTACTCGCCGTTCTGGGAGAGCCTGGGCGAGCGCTTCTTCTCGATGGAGTTCAGCCGGGCAGACTATCTCTGCGGCACCGGCCAGAAAGCCTTTATTGCCGAACTGATGCCGAAGCATCCTATCTATACCCATTTCCTCAGCCCGGAAGCGCAGGCGGTGATCGGCGAAGTGCATCCGCAAACCGCACCCGCCCGCGCGGTGCTGGAGAAAGAGGGGTTCCGCTACCGCAACTATGTCGACATCTTTGACGGTGGGCCTACGCTTGAGTGCGATATCGACCGCGTGCGCGCGATCCGTAAGAGCCGGCTGGTTGAGGTTTCTGAAGGCCAGCCCGCGCCTGGCGACTGGCCGGCGTGCCTGGTGGCGAACGAAAATTATGCCAACTTCCGCGCCATGCTGGTGCGGACCAACCCGAAATGTGAACGTCTGGTGCTGACGGCTGCAGAACTGGATGCCCTGAAATGTAACGCCGGCGATAAGGTTCGCCTGGTGCGTCTCTGCCCTGAGGAGAAAACAGCATGACATTATGGATTAACGGTGACTGGGTCACGGGCGAAGGCGAACAGCGCGTAAAGACCAATCCGGTAGGAAAAGAGGTGCTCTGGAAGGGGAACGACGCCAGCGCCGCACAGGTGGAACAAGCCTGCCATGCCGCTCGCCGCGCGTTCCCGGCGTGGGCAAAACAGCCTTTCGCCGTGCGCCAGGCGCTTGTTGAAAAGTTTGCCGGGCTGCTGGAGGCAAACAAGGCCGAGCTGACGCGCATCATCGCGTCTGAAACCAGTAAACCGCGCTGGGAAGCGGCAACCGAAGTGACGGCCATGATCAACAAAATCGCCATTTCGGTGAAGGCTTACCACACCCGTACCGGCGAACAGCACACCGAGATGCCGGACGGCGCGGCCACGCTGCGCCACCGTCCGCACGGCGTGCTGGCGGTGTTTGGGCCGTACAACTTCCCGGGGCATCTGCCGAATGGCCACATTGTGCCCGCGCTGCTGGCGGGCAATACCGTCATCTTTAAACCGAGCGAGCTCACGCCCTTCACCGGCGAGGCGGTGGTTAAGCTGTGGGAACAGGCTGGCCTGCCGCCGGGCGTGCTGAACCTGGTGCAGGGCGGACGTGAAACCGGCCAGGCGCTGAGCGCGCTGAGCGATATCGACGGCCTGCTGTTTACCGGCAGCGCCGGGACGGGCTATCAGCTGCACCGCCAGCTGGCGGGGCAGCCGGAAAAAATTCTGGCGCTGGAGATGGGGGGCAACAACCCGCTGATTGTGGAAGACCCGGATGATATTGACGCCGCGGTGCACCTGACGATTCAGTCCGCCTTTATTACCGCCGGACAGCGCTGCACCTGCGCCCGCCGCCTGCTGGTAAAAAGAGGCGCGCAGGGTGATGCTTTCCTGAAGCGTCTGATAGAGGTAAGCGCGCGCCTGGTGCCAGCCGCGTGGGATGCCGATCCGCAGCCGTTTATCGGCGGGCTGATTTCCGAACAGGCCGCGCTGAACGTGCTGAAGGCCTGGCAGGACCACGTCGCGCGCGGCGCGAAAACCTTGCTCGAACCGAAGCAGGCTCAGCCGGGTACCTCGCTGCTGACGCCGGGCATCGTTGAGATGAGCGGCGCGAGCAACGTGCCGGATGAAGAGGTCTTTGGCCCGCTGCTGTGCGTCTGGCGCTACGACGATTTTGATGCGGCGATTGCGATGGCCAATAACACCCGCTACGGCCTGTCGAGCGGTCTGATTTCGCCGCATCGCGAGAAGTTTGAACAACTGCTGCTGGAAGCGCGCGCCGGGATTGTTAACTGGAATAAACCGCTGACCGGGGCCGCAAGCACCGCGCCGTTTGGCGGCGTGGGCGCATCGGGCAACCATCGCGCCAGCGCGTGGTATGCCGCCGATTACTGTGCCTGGCCGATGGCGAGCCTGGAAACCCCGGCGCTGACGCTGCCGGAGACGCTTAATCCGGGGCTGGACTTTACCGGAGGGGATCGTCATGAAAGCGCGTGAAGTCAACTTTGACGGGCTGGTGGGGCTGACCCACCACTACGCCGGTCTCTCTTTTGGTAATGAAGCCTCCACGAAGCACCGTTTTCAGGTTTCCAACCCGAAGCTGGCGGCGAAGCAGGGGCTGCTGAAGATGAAAGCGCTGGCGGATGCCGGTTTCCCGCAGGCGGTGATCCCGCCGCAGGAGCGTCCGAACGTGGCGGTGCTGCGTCAGCTCGGCTTTAGCGGTACCGATGAGCAGGTGGTCGAAAAAGCGGGGACGCAGACACCGCATCTGCTCTCGGCGGCAAGCTCGGCCTCTTCGATGTGGGTCGCCAACGCGGCAACTGTCGCGCCGTCCGCCGATACGCTGGATGGCAAAGTCCATCTGACGGTGGCTAACCTGAATAACAAGTTCCACCGCGCCACCGAAGCGGAAACCACCGAGCGCGTGCTGCGCGCCATTTTCAGTCAGACAGCCCATTTCGAGGTGCATCAGGCCCTGCCGCAGGTGGCGATGTTTGGCGACGAAGGCGCGGCCAACCATAACCGCCTGGGGGGCGATTACGGCGAGCCGGGTCTGCAGCTGTTTATTTACGGGCGCGAAGAGGGGGGCCACGCCGCGCCAACCCGTTATCCTGCACGTCAGACGCTGGCGGCGAGCCAGGCCGTTGCCCGCCTGAACCAGGTCAATCCTTCCCAGGTGATTTTCGCCCAGCAGAACCCGCATGTGATCGACCAGGGCGTGTTCCACAACGACGTGATTGCCGTTTCCAACCGCCAGGTGCTGTTCTGTCACGAGCAGGCGTTCGCCCATCAGGAAAAGCTGCTCGCCACGCTGCATGAGCGCGTACGCGGCTTTACGCCCATTCAGGTGCCAACGGCGGCGGTAAGCGTGCAGGACGCGGTCGAAACGTATCTGTTCAATAGCCAGCTGCTGAGCCGCGATGACGGCAGCATGATGCTGGTTCTGCCGCAGGAGTCCCGGGATCATCAGGGCGTGTGGCGCTACCTGACCGAGCTGGTAAAGGCCGATAACCCGATTGACGAACTGCGCGTGTTTGACCTGCGTGAAAGTATGGCCAACGGCGGTGGTCCAGCCTGTTTACGTCTGCGCGTGGTCTTGACTCAGGACGAAATGCAGGCGGTTAATCCGGCGGTCATGATGAACGATACGCTCTTTGCGCGCCTGAATGACTGGGTCGATCGCTACTATCGCGACCGGCTAACGCAGGCCGATCTGGTTGACCCGCAGCTTCTGCGTGAAGGACGCGAGGCGCTGGACGCGTTATCGACAATCCTGCAACTGGGATCGGTTTATCCGTTCCAGCGCTAAAGGAGTGGATATGGAAAATTTACTGGCGCTGACCCTGGCCGATGAAACGCCGGAACAGAAAGAGGGGGACGGTCCCTCATTTCGCTGGCGATGGCTGGGGCGCGGGGTGCTTGAGCTGACACCGACAGCAAAAAGCGATCTGTCGCTGCTGCTTTCAACGGGCATTCACGGGAATGAAACGGCACCGGTTGAGATTGTCGATCTGCTGCTGCGCGCGCTGTATCGCAATGAGATTGCCCTGACGTGCCGCGTGCTGGTGGTGCTCGGCAATCCGCCTGCGCTGGCGGAAAACAAACGGTATCTGGTGAGCGACATTAACCGCATGTTCGGCGGCCGCTGGTCGCAGTTTCCGCAGAGTGACGAAACGGCGCGGGCAGCGTGGCTGGAGAACGTCGTGACCGCGTTTTTTGCCGCTGCGGGACCGGCGCGCTGGCATCTGGATCTGCATACGGCCATCCGCGCGTCCTACCATGTTCGCTTCGGGGTGTTGCCGCAGCGCAATCAGCCGTGGGAGGAAGATTTTTTGAGCTGGCTGGGAGACGCCGGGCTGGAGGCGCTGGTGTTTCACCAGTCGCCGGGCGGAACCTTTACGCACTTCACCTGTGAACACTTTGGTGCGTTGTCCTGTACGCTGGAGCTGGGGAAAGCGCTGCCGTTTGGGCAAAACGATCTCTCTCGCTTTGCGCCTACGCATCTCGCCCTGCGGGCGCTGCTGGGAGGAAAGGCTCCCGAGCCTACGCATCAGCCCGTCGAGCGGTACCGGGTCGTACAGCAGATCACGCGCCGCAGCGATGCCTTCCTGCTCCATATGGCCGCGCATACCCTGAACTTCACGCCGTTCCGCAAAGGGGCGCTGCTGGCCGAGGATGGCGAGGAGCGTTATGAGGTGCAGAAAACCACCGAGTATGTTTTATTTCCTAATCCCACCGTGGCGTTTGGCCTGCGTGCCGGACTGATGCTGGAAAAAATATCCTGAACCTTTCCCCTCTCTTCATCCGGGAGGGGAAGTAAAATACCCTTTCTGAGCAATTAAAGCGCCTGTACGTGTTTTGCAGAATATTCCTGGTGAATTGCTTTATTATTCACCTTCACTCCGTTATACTTTTTCCAAATCGCTTTAAAATCATCGCATTGAATATTTTTTGTTGCAACTCTCCACGCTTTATCCTTATTTCCTCCACATTTGGCGAAAATTTGTTTTTTACACTTTCATTGTTTTACCGTTGCTCTGACTAATTGACGATAAACCCCGTAAAGTTAATCTCGTCAACACGGCATAGCGCCGAAGAATAACTGAAAGAAAGGAAATAAATTATGCGTAAGTTTACTGCACTGTTTGTTGCTTCTACCCTGGCTCTGGGCGCTACCAGCATGGCGTTCGCCGCAGATACTGCGACCACAACCGCTGCCGCGCCTGCTGAAGGCAAAATGATGATGCATCATAAAGGCCCGGGTATGCACAACGAGATGATGATGTTTAAGGATCTCAACCTGACGGATGCGCAGAAACAGCAGATCCGCGATATCCGGAAAAGCGAACGCGACCAGATGAAACGTCCGCCGCTGGAAGAGCGTCGTGCCATGCATGACATCATCGCCAGCGACAGCTTCGACAAGGCGAAAGCCGAAGCGCAGATCGACAAAATGGCCGAGCAGCACAAAGCCCGCATGCTGGCTCACCTGGAAACCCAGAATAAGATCTACAACATTCTGACCCCGGAACAGAAAAAACAATTTAATGCGAATTTTGAGAAGCGTCTGACAGAACGTCCGGCGATGGAAGGTAAAATGCCAGCACCAACCGAATAATCGGTTCACTCTCTTAAGACCGCCGGGATCCTGTCCACAAAAGCGAAAACGCTGTGGACAGGACCGGCGGTTTTTCTTTCCTGCCCTCTTGTCTGCCGCCGCCAGCGCGGTATGCTCCTGTAGTCGCATCAGAGAATGTTTGTAGAGTCATGGCGTTAGCATTTTTATTAACGTTCCGCTAAGGCCTGCCCGCTCTGCTGCCGATACTGTGTCTGTGAATACCTAACGATAACAAACAAGACAGCAACGATAGCAATATCCTTGCCCTGGCACGGGTTGTGCCATTCAGGAGTGGTGATGGAGTTCTTTGATATCCGTAAAATGCCGGTCAGCCTGTGGCGCAATGGTGCGGGTGAAACGCGTGAGATTTGTTGTTTCCCTCCCGCGACGCGTGATTTTCACTGGCGTGCCAGTATCGCGACTATCGCCAGCAACGGCGAATTCTCCTCTTTCCCCGGCGTCGATCGGGTGATTACCTTGCTGGAAGGTGGGGAGGTGACGCTGGATGCCGGTCAGGCGTTCTTCCATACCCTGAAGTACCATCAGCCCTATAGTTTTGCCGGCGACCTGCCGGTGAAAGCGCTGCTGTCCGATGGGCGGATGGCGATGGACTTCAACATCATGACCCGTCGCGACTGCTGCCGGGCGAAGGTGCGCGTGGCTGACCGTACCTTTACCACCTTTGGCACACGCGGGGGCGTGGTGTTTGTGTTAAGCGGGGCGTGGCAACTGGGTGATAAATTGCTGACGGCCGATCAGGGCGCCAGCTGGGAGGAAGGTACCCATACGCTGCGTCTGCTGGAGGCTCAGGGTACCTTATTGTTCAGCGAAATCACGTGGCTGCCAGGCCATTGAGTTCAATGATCTCAAACTTACCGGCCAGCACAGGTTTACAGAGAATTTTGTAGCCATCGTGGTCAAATCCGG
This sequence comes from Enterobacter sp. BNK-13, assembly GCF_048685015.1. Classification (NCBI taxonomy): domain Bacteria; kingdom Pseudomonadati; phylum Pseudomonadota; class Gammaproteobacteria; order Enterobacterales; family Enterobacteriaceae; genus Enterobacter; species Enterobacter sp. BNK-13. Next base: position 1,463,563 of record NZ_JBLQTP010000001.1, read on the forward strand.
CGGGCGTGCGCAGCAGGGTTGCCGCGTCGTTGATATCGTCTACAGCGCCCAGCCAGAGCCAGTTATTGACGATGTGGTACTGGGTCATCGCGTCACCCACTTCTTTGAGCGCAACGGCGCTTTCCCAGGGCCAGCACTTCACGCTGATGGCCCCCAGACCGGAGAGGAGCCGTGCGTGGTGCGCCTCAACGCTCTCTTTGCCACAGCAGGCACCGGCACAGCGCTTCAGCGCGGATCGAAAACAGGCGCGTCCGCGCGTGGTCGCCTCCAGGCCCAAAAGGCTGTAGCAAAGCTGGAGCTCGTCCGCCAGCGTCTGCAGCGCCTGAAGTGCGGCACGTTTATTGGCGAACAGTCCGTAGAGATTCGGGGCATGAGAAAAATCGACGTCGCGCGCGTAGACGACCTGTGGCTTGCCTTCGTTGATCTGCAGGGAGCAGAGCTGACGGTTGCGGCGCAGGCGCTTGTTGAAAAGCGGCTGTTGTTCTTTTATCAACCGCGCCTCCAGCAACAGCGCGCCCATTTCTCCCGCCGTCTGGAACCAGGTAATGCGTCGCGACTGGCGCAGCATGGCGGCCTCGTCCGGCGTACGCAGATGGGATAATACCCGACTGCGAATGTTAACGCTCTTGCCGATGTAGAGCGGCAGGGTGTCGCTCTCGCCGTGAAAGATGTACACGCCCGGCTGTTTAGGCAATGCTTCAAGCCAGGGGCGAAGGTGCTCGGGATATTCGTAGATAGCCGCCGCTTCAAACTCAAGACGCGGGGCGGATTGACGCCTGCTCACATACTGCTCCATATACTGTTCAGGTATACAGTGTAGCAGGAGTGTGGTGGTTAAAAAAGAGCCGGGTGGCGGCGACGCCTTACCCGGCCAGGACGTGCGGCCTGATGCCCTCACCCCAACCCTCTCCCACGGGAGAGGGCGCAAACACAAAAAACGGTAACCTGGGTTACCGTTTTGCCTTTATTTCCAGAAGTCGTCAAACACCGTAATCGGTGGGCGACGCTTGTGCTCGGTTTTCAGATACCAGCCTTCGATGATCTTCGCAGTGCCTTCATCCAGCTTTTTGCCTTCCAGATAATCATCAATGTTGTCGTAGGTGACGCCAAGGGCCGCTTCATCCGGCAGGGAAGGGCGATCGTCTTCAAGGTCAGCTGTCGGTGCTTTCTTATACAGATGCTCAGGGCAGCCCAGCGCGGCAAGCAGCTGCTTGCCCTGACGCTTGTTCAGGCGGAAGATCGGGTTAATGTCGGTGCCGCCGTCGCCATATTTGGTGAAGAACCCGGTGATCGCTTCGGCCGCATGGTCGGTGCCGACCACGACGCCTTTGGTCATCCCGGCGATGCTGTACTGCGCTTTCATGCGCTCGCGTGCCTTTTCATTGCCGCGAACGAAATCGCTCAGCTCAATGCCCGCTTCGCGTAACGCCTGCTCGCTTGCCAGCACCGAGCCTTTAATATTCACGGTCAGCACGCGGTCAGGCTGAATGAAGGCGATGGCATCCTGGCAATCCTGCTCGTCTGCCTGTACGCCGTAAGGAAGGCGCACAGCGATAAACTGCAGCGTCTCATCGCCCGTCTCTTCGCGAAGCTCTGAAATTGCCATCTGGCAGAGCTTGCCAGTCAGCGTTGAATCCTGGCCGCCGCTGATGCCCAGCACCAGAGATTTCAGGAAAGAGTTCTTCTTTAAATACGCTTTTAAAAAATCCACGCTGCGGCGGATCTCTTCATTTGCATCTACCGCAGGCTTCGCACCCAGCGCCTGGATAATCTCTTGTTGCAGAGTCATCACGCTCTCCATAAACAGAATGTGTTAACTGTTAAAACTAACCCTTTGGGCGAGAAACGACAAGGATCACAGTTTCGAGTGCGCTATTTTGCGCCGATTTAGCAGCTTATCGTTGTTTTATTAGAATTTTCCGAAATTCGTCTGGCGTAACGTACAAAGTTGAACAATAGTACTTTTTATCCCATGCTTAGATAACACGCTGATAAACAAGAGGACGGAATATGAACAAGAACGTAGCAGGAATTCTTAGCGCAGCGGCGGTACTGACTATGCTGGCAGGGTGTACGGCTTACGATCGCACCAAGGATCAGTTTACGCAGCCCGTAGTAAAAGACGTTAAAAAGGGGATGACCCGTTCGCAGGTGGCTGCGATTGCCGGTAAACCTTCTTCTGAAGTCACCATGATTCATGCGAAAGGGACCTGCCAGACCTATATCCTGGGTCAACGTGATGGTAAGGCAGAAACCTACTTCGTCGCCCTGGATGATACCGGTCATGTGATCAACTCCGGCTATCAGACCTGTGCTGAATACGACACCGATCCGCAGGCACCTAAGGCGTAGTCACCCTGCTTGCCTGAGGATGTTAACAAACCGGCCCCGGGGCCGGTTTTTTTATGCATCAGAAAATCTTATTTCTTTTCGCGAATTATTTGCCCGAAATGTGAGGGTAGTCAACAAGCCAGGTCAATGAGAGACAATTCTAGTCTATCCAGAATTATCCCCTGTCTGTACCATTGCGTATACTCACTCCAACGATAAACAACAGTACGCAAACTACCTGTCTGCCGGGACAGCGAGTCGAGTGATAGCGCGATGGCAGGTAGTCATACAAGAGGGAAATCACGATGGAAAAGAAACATATCTACCTGTTCTGCTCAGCGGGCATGTCAACCTCGCTTCTGGTCTCAAAGATGCGTGCGCAGGCTGAAAAATATGAAGTCCCTGTGGTGATCGAAGCGTTCCCCGAGACGCTGGCGGGCGAAAAAGGTCAGACAGCCGATGTTGTTTTACTTGGACCGCAAATTGCTTATATGTTGCCCGAAATTCAACGACTGTTACCGAATAAACCGGTCGAAGTGATCGACTCGGGGCTGTACGGCAAGATTGATGGTTTAGGTGTTCTTAAAGCTGCTGTGGCAGCCATTAAAAAAGCTGCTAATTAATTTTTATTTTTCCCGTCAAAGAGTTATTTCACACACAATACGCCGTAACATGCGTTACGGCATTTAAGGGTATTTTCCTATGAGTAAAGTCATCGCTTCACTTGAAAAGGTACTCCTTCCTTTTGCTGTTAAAATAGGAAAGCAGCCTCACGTTAATGCCATCAAAAACGGCTTTATTAAATTAATGCCGTTGACGTTGGCCGGGGCCATGTTCGTTTTAATTAACAACGTTTTTCTGAGCTTTGGTGAAGGTTCCTTCTTTTATTCATTAGGAATTCGGTTAGACGCTTCCACTATTGAAACCCTTAATGGTTTTAAAGCCATCGGCGGCAACGTCTATAACGGTACGTTGGGAATTATGTCGCTGATGGCGCCTTTCTTTATTGGGATGGCGCTGGCGGAAGAGCGTAAGGTCGATCCGCTGGCCGCCGGGTTATTATCCGTCGCCGCCTTTATGACCGTCACGCCTTACAGCGTGGGTGAAGCCTATGCCGTTGGTGCCAACTGGCTGGGTGGGGCTAACATCATCTCCGGTATTGTTATCGGCCTGGTGGTGGCAGAGATGTTCACCTTTATCATCCGTCGAAACTGGGTGATTCGCCTGCCGGATAGCGTACCGGCTTCTGTATCCCGTTCATTTTCCGCGTTGATTCCAGGCTTCATTATTCTCTCCATCATGGGGATTATTGCCTGGGCGCTCTCTCACTGGGGCACAAACTTCCACCAGATCATCATGGACTCTATCTCTACGCCGCTGGCGTCGATGGGTGGCGTGGTCGGTTGGGCGTATGTGATTTTCACCTCTCTGCTGTGGTTCTTTGGCGTGCATGGTTCACTGGCACTGGCTGCGCTGGACAGCGGAATTATGACCCCATGGGCACTGGAAAACGTTGCACTTTATCAGCAGTACGGCTCCGTTGACGCGGCGCTGGCAGCGGGTAAAACCTTCCATGTGTGGGCGAAGCCGATGCTTGACTCCTATATCTTCCTGGGCGGTACCGGGGCGACCTTGGGTCTGATCATCGCGGTCTTTATTGTCTCTCGTCGTGCTGATTACCGTCAGGTCGCGAAGCTGGCGCTGCCATCAGGCATCTTCCAGATTAACGAACCGATCCTGTTCGGTCTGCCAATCATCATGAACCCGGTCATGTTCATTCCGTTCATCCTGATTCAGCCGCTGCTGGCCGCTATCACCCTGACGGCGTACTACATGGGCATCATTCCACCGGTTACCAACATTGCACCGTGGACCATGCCGGCGGGTCTGGGCGCCTTCTTCAACACCAACGGCAGCGTCGCGGCCTTCCTGCTGGCGATATTCAACCTCGGGATTGCCACCCTGCTGTACATGCCATTCGTGGCGATTGCGAACAAAGCCGCCACCATCATTGATGAAGAAGAGAGCGAAGAGGATATTGCCCTCTCACTGAAATTCTAAGATTGACGGCGCGGGGAAACCCGCGCCAGCCACAAGGAGCTTAAACATGTTAGATTTGGATAGTATTGTCGCAGACGCCGCCGCCGAGAACGATCTGGAAGAAGTGGTGATGGGGCTTATCATCAACTCCGGGCAGGCCCGCAGCCTGGCCTATGCCGCACTGAAGCAGGCCAAGCAGGGGGATTTCGCCGCGGCAAAAACCATGATGGAACAGTCCCGCACGGCGCTGAACGAAGCGCACCTGGTGCAGACAAAGCTAATTGAAAGCGATCAGGGCGAAGGGAAGATGAAGGTCAGCCTGGTGCTGGTTCACGCGCAGGATCACCTGATGACCTCGATGCTGGCACGTGAGCTGGTGGCGGAGCTCATTGAGCTTCACGAGAAGATGCAGTAAGTCAGACTGAGTAGCAGGAGGTCAGCACGATGGAAATTAAAACCGCACTTGAACAGCAGCTGTTTAATGGCAAAAATTTTCACGTGGTTATCTACAACAAGACGGAGAGCGCCAGTGGTCTGCATCAGCATGACTACTACGAATTCACGATTGTTCTGACCGGTCGCTACTATCAGGAGATCAACGGTAAGCGCGTCCTGCTTGAACGAGGGGATTTCGTCTTCCTGCCGATGGGGTCTTATCACCAGAGCTTTTACGAATTTGGTGCCACCCGCATTCTGAATGTGGGCGTCAGCAGACGTTTCTTCGAGAAGCACTATCTGCCGCTGGTGCCGTTCTGCTTTGTGGCCTCTCAGGTCTATCGGGTCAAAAACGAGTTCATGACCTGGATTGAAACGGTGATCGCCTCGCTTAACTTCCGCGACAATGAATTTGATGAGTTTATTGAAACGGTGACCTTCTACGTGATGAACCGGCTGCGTCATCATCGTGAAGAGCAGCAGGTGACGGATGATATTCCGCAATGGCTACGCAGCACCGTTGAGCTGATGCACGACAAAGGCCAGTTCAGCGAAAATGCGCTGGAAAATATGGTCTCCCTGTCGGGCAAATCCCAGGAATATCTGACCCGTGCGACGCAGCGTTATTATCGTAAAACGCCCGTGCAAATTATTAATGAAATCCGCATTAATTTTGCTAAAAAACAGCTGGAAATTACCAACTATTCTGTCACCGATATTGCTTACGAGTCAGGATACAGCAGTCCCAGCCTATTTATTAAAACCTTTAAGAAATTGACGTCATTCACACCGAACAGTTACCGGAAAAATTTGACGGTAATTAATTAACTTTCGGCGGATTACCCGCCACGAATATTGCTTTAATGGCTTGCCCAAATAGCGGGAAGAGCACGCTATACCTTGCAGGCGATTAACCTGATACGCTAAGGGAGATATTATGCAGAAGAAATTAAAAGTCGTAACCATTGGTGGCGGCAGCAGCTATACCCCGGAATTACTTGAAGGTTTCCTGAAACGTTATCATGAATTACCGGTCAGCGAATTATGGCTGGTGGACGTTGAGGAAGGTCAGGAGAAGCTGAATATTATTTTCGATCTGTGCAAGCGCATGGTGGAAAAAGCGGGCGTGCCTCTGACCGTGCATAAAACCCTCGATCGTCGTCTGGCGCTGAAAGATGCGGATTTCGTCACCACCCAGCTGCGCGTCGGCCAGCTGAAGGCGCGTGAGCTGGACGAGCGTATTCCGCTGAGCCACGGGTATCTGGGGCAGGAGACTAACGGCGCGGGCGGCCTGTTTAAAGGCCTGCGTACTATCCCGGTCATTTTCGACATCGTCAAAGATGTGCAGGAGATCTGCCCGAACGCGTGGATCATTAACTTCACCAACCCGGCCGGCATGGTCACTGAAGCGGTCTATCGTCATACCGGCTTCAAACGTTTTATCGGCGTCTGCAACATTCCGATCGGCATGAAGATGTTTATCCGCGACGTGCTGGCGCTGACCGACAGCGACGATCTCTCCATCGATCTGTTCGGCCTGAACCACATGGTATTTATTAAAGATGTCATCGTGAACGGAAAATCGCGCTTTGCCGAGCTCCTCGACGGCGTCGCCTCCGGTCGTCTGACGGCGGCATCGGTGAAAAACATCTTTGACCTGCCGTTCAGCGAAGGGCTGATCCGCTCGCTGAATCTGCTGCCTTGCTCGTACCTGCTTTACTACTTCAAGCAGAAAGAGATGCTGGCCATCGAAATGGGCGAGTATTATAAGGGCGGCGCGCGTGCGCAGATCGTTCAGAAGGTTGAGAAGCAACTGTTCGATTTGTATAAAGACCCGAACCTGAACGTCAAACCGAAAGAGCTGGAGCAGCGCGGCGGGGCCTACTACTCCGATGCGGCGTGTGAAGTGATCAACGCCATCTACAACGACAAGCAGGCGGAGCACTATGTAAACGTGCCGCACCACGGCCATATCGACAATATTCCGGCTGACTGGGCCGTCGAAATGACCTGCATCCTGGGACGCGAGGGGGCTAAACCGCATCCACGCATCACCCACTTCGATGACAAGGTCATGGGGCTGATCCACACCATCAAAGGCTTTGAAGTGGCGGCAAGCAACGCGGCGCTGAGCGGTGAGCTCAATGACGTGCTGCTGGCCCTGAACCTCAGCCCGCTGGTGCATTCTGACCGCGACGCGGAGCAGCTGGCCAGCGAGATGATCCTGGCGCATGAAAAATGGTTGCCGAACTTTGCCGCCACGATCGAGAAGCTGAAGTTCAAACAGCAATAAGAGGACGCACAATGGAAAACCTGCTGATCGTTAATGCTGATGATTTTGGCCTCTCGAAAGGTCAGAACTACGGCATTATTGAAGCCTGTCGCCGGGGGGTTGTGACCTCTACAACGGCACTGGTGAATGGTGAGGCGGTTGAACACGCGGCGCAGCTGAGCCGCGAAGTGCCGGAGCTGGGCGTCGGCATGCATTTTGTGCTGACGCTCGGGATGCCGCTTTCGCCAATGCCGGGCCTGACGCGCGATGGCCAGCTGGGTAAATGGATTTGGGAACTGGCGGAGCAGGGGGCTCTGCCGCTCGAAGAGATTGCCCGCGAGCTGGACTGTCAGTTCAACCGCTTCGTTGATGTGTTTGGTCAGGCGCCGACGCATATCGACAGCCATCACCACGTGCATATGATCCCGGCGATTTTCCCGCTTGTTGCCGGGTTTGCACAGCGCAAAGGCGTGGCGATGCGCGTGGATCGCGAGGTGTACGGATTGCCGGACTGTGCTGTCACCACCACTGAGGGGTTCAGCAGCGCGTTTTACGGCGACGAGATCGACGACGCGCTGTTCCTGAAGGTGCTGGATGATTCCGCCGCGCGGGGTGAACGGTCGCTGGAGGTCATGGCACATCCTGCCTTTGTCGATAACACCGTGCGTAAAAGCGCCTACTGCTGGCCGCGTCTGGCGGAGCTGGATGTGCTGACGTCGCCGTCGTTGAAATACGCCATTGCCGAGCGCGGGTATCGGTTGGGGACGTTTGGGGATCTTTGAGATAAAGCCCGGTGGCTGCTTCGCCTTACCGGGCCTACAAAAGCAATCGACATGTAAGCCGGGTAAGCGCAAGCGCCACCCGGCTTTTTTTACGCCGGAATCTGATCGATCTTGCTGCTTCGCGACCAGACACGGTGCGCGGCGAGCAAATCAAACAGCTTCGTCATAAAGGCATCGTCAACGTTATCTCCCTCGACAATCCCGTCCTCACCCTGATCGGCCACCTTCAGCTGCGCTTTGAACTGTCGCGCGTCGCCGGACAGCGCGATCGGCTTCAGGTGCTTATAGGCTTCCAGCAGATAATAGACGGCGTCGCCGTTGGTCAGCAGGCTGGCAATATCCCCGCACGGCACGATCACCGCATCGACGGTCAGTGATGGCGCACCGGCAAAGGTCGCCGCGACCGGCAGCACAGAACCATCGTCGGCCGTCACTTCACCCATGCGGGAATAGAGCAGTTTGGCATGCACGCCCTGGGTTTTCAGCGCCTGCATAATCCCCAGCACGTCGCTGGCGCGGGTTTTGTCGTTCAGCAGAATGGCGACCACGCGGCCTTTAATCGAGCCGCCCGGCACCGCATACAGGCTCAGCGACGGATCTTTCTTCACGCCGTTAACCTCTTTCGGCGGAGCAAGGTTACGCTGCTCGTCGGTCAGCGTAATGCCCAGGTTGTCCGCGACACTCTGGGCAAGCTGAACATCAATATGCGCCAGCTGATCAACCACGCGCTCGCGGATGTAGGTGCGCACCACTTTGCTCAGCTCGAAGCTGAAGCCGCCGATGATGTGCTGTTGCTCAATCGGCGTTTGGCTGTTCCAGAACAGGCGAGGGTGGGCGTAATACTCACCGAACGAGGGGCTGCGCTCGCGAATTTTATTGCCATCGATACGCTCCTGATACGATTCGAATCCACCGCGTTTCGGTCCGGGAGGCGTTTCACGCGGCCAGTTATCGTTGATGGAGTTCGGCTCATAGTTTGCCGGGTTGGTATCAATATCCTGACGGTGCATCCCGTCGCGCTGGAAGTTGTGATACGGGCAGGTTGGGCGGTTAATCGGAATTTCGTGGAAGTTCGGCCCGCCGAGTCGGCTAATCTGCGTATCGGTATAGGAGAACAGGCGTCCCTGCAGGAGCGGATCGTTGGTGAAGTCCAGCCCCGGCACGATATGCCCCGGGTGGAACGCGGCCTGCTCGTTTTCGGCAAAGAAGTTATCCGGGTTACGGTTAAGCACCATTTTACCCACCAGCTGCACCGGCACCAGCTCTTCCGGGATCAGCTTCGTCGGGTCCAGAAGGTCGAAATCGAACTTAAATTCGTCCTCTTCCGGTATGAGCTGCAGGCCAAGCTCGTATTCCGGGAAGTCGCCCGCTTCAATGGATTCCCACAGCTCGCGGCGATGGAAGTCCGGATCGCGCCCGGTCAGCTTCTGCGCCTCGTCCCACACCAGCGAGGCTTTACCCGCGACAGGCTTCCAGTGGAAGCGGACAAACGTGGCTTTCCCCTCAGCATTGATCAGACGGAAGGTATGGATACCAAACCCTTCCATGGTGCGGTAGCTGCGCGGAATGCCGCGGTCTGACATCGCCCACATCACGTTGTGTAAGGTTTCAGGCTGCAGGGAAACATAGTCCCAGAAGGTGTCGTGCGCACTTTGTCCCTGCGGTATGGCCCAGTGGGGCTCCGGTTTTACCGCATGGACAAAGTCAGGAAATTTATGCGCATCCTGAATGAAAAACACCGGCGTGTTATTGCCGACCAGATCGAAAATACCCTCTTCGGTATAAAACTTGGTGGCAAAGCCGCGGATATCCCGGACGGTATCTGCTGACCCCGCGCCGCCCTGCACGGTGGAGAAACGCACAAACACCGGGGTGATTTTATCCGGGTCGGAGAGGAAATCCGCTTTGGTGATCGCTTTCAGGCTCTTGTAGGGCTGAAAGTAGCCGTGCGCAGCGGAACCGCGCGCGTGGACGATGCGTTCTGGTATCCGCTCGTGGTCAAAATGGGTGATTTTTTCCCGCAGGATAAAGTCTTCCAGCAGGGTTGGCCCGCGCGCGCCTGCGCGAAGGGAGTTTTGATCGTCAGCAATGCGTACGCCCTGATTGGTCGTGAGCGCGAAACCTTCACCGCCTTTTCGGTGTGGTTCAAGAGATTTCAGCTTCTCGTTTCCCGTGTCCGGCGATTTCATGCTTCCCGGTGCGGTAGGCTGTTCGCCCGGTGCGGAGGGGCCAGGGGAGGGGCGGTGAGAGCCGTCAGCGGGAGCGAGAGAGTCCATACCCGGTTGAGATTCTTCAGTGCCATGAATGGGTGATTGATGTGTTTTATCTTTGTTCGACATTGCACGCTTCTCCTTTATCCATTGCTAAAAACCCTATTAAGGATAGAACAATGTCGCGACATGGTTCGCGAACTAAGAGTTTTCATATGCCGTGATTAGCGAAAGGAGCCATCTCACCCACTCGGAGCGCGACGGAAGGCAGCAGGATCGGCTATCATAGAATTTTCCTGCTTCAAGAATTTGCTTTAGTGAATCCGTTGCTTATGAAACCTCTTCGTCAACAAAACCGCCAGGTTATTAGCTATGTGCCCCGCGTTGAGCCCGCGCCGCCAGACCATGCCCTGAAAGTGGAGGGCTTTCGCGATGTGTGGCAGTTACGGGGGAAATACGTGGCCTTTGTGCTGGTCGGCGAGCATTTCCGTCGCTCTCCCACCTTTACGGTGCCGGAGTCCGCACAGCGGTGGGCGATGCAAATCCGCCAGGATGAAGAGGTTGAAGAATAACAGCCATAAAAAAACCGCCATCAGGCGGTTTTTTTATTTCTAACGTGTTTAGCGGTGCGCCAGCTCGGCGTCGTCTTCACTTTCCAGAATCGCTTTGTCGGTCTGCTTCAGCCACTGGCTGGTCAGCGTACCGGCGGTCATGGAGCCGCTCACGTTCAGTGCGGTACGACCCATGTCGATCAGCGGCTCAACGGAGATCAGCAGGGCGACCAGCGTCACGGGCAGACCCAGCGCAGGCAGCACAATCAGCGCGGCGAAGGTTGCACCGCCGCCAACACCCGCAACGCCTGCGGAGCTTACGGTGACAATCCCGACCAGCGTGGCGATCCAGACCGGATCCAGCGGGTTGATGCCGACTGTAGGAGCAACCATTACCGCCAGCATCGCCGGGTACAGACCCGCACAGCCGTTCTGACCAATGGTGGCACCAAAGGAGGCAGAGAAGCTGGCGATAGATTCAGGCACGCCCAGACGACGGGTTTGCGCTTCCACGTTCAGCGGAATAGATGCGGCGCTGGAACGGCTGGTGAAGGCAAAGGTCAGCACCGGCCAGACCTTACGGAAGTACTTCAGCGGGCTGACGCCGTTCACGCCCAGCAGGATGCCGTGCACCACGAACATAATGCCCAGGCCCAGATAAGAGGCAACAACGAAGCTGCCCAGCTTAATGATGTCCTGCAGGTTAGAACCGGCAACCACTTTGGTCATCAGCGCCAGCACGCCGTAAGGGGTGAGCTGCATGACCAGACGGACCAGCTTCATCACCCAGCTTTGCAGGGTGTCAATTGCGGTCAGCACGCGTTCGCCTTTTGGCGCATCGTCTTTCAGCAACTTCAGCGCCGCTACGCCCAGGAACGCGGCGAAAATAACCACGCTGATGATCGAGGTTGGGCTCGCACCGGTCAGGTCAGCAAACGGGTTCTTCGGAATGAAGGAGAGCACCATCTGCGGCACGGTCAGGTCAGCCACTTTCCCAACGTAGTTGGTCTGAATCGCGGTCAGACGCGCCGTTTCAGCGGTACCCTGAACCAGACCTTCTGCAGTCAGGCCAAACAGGTTAGTGACCAGCACACCCACCAGCGCGGCAATCAGCGTGGTGAACAGCAGCGTGCCGATGGTCAGGAAACTGATTTTTCCCAACTGGGTCGCGTTATGCAGGCGGGCAACGGCGCTCAGAATAGAGGCGAACACCAGTGGCATAACGATCATCTGCAGCAGCTGGACATAGCCGTTACCGACAATGTTGAACCACTGAATGGAATCTTTCAGAACTGGATTATCGGAGCCATAAATTGCCTGTAATGCCAGACCAAATACGACACCCATGGCCAGACCAACCAGCACCTTTTTCGCCAGGCTCCACTGTTTGTGGCGCGCCTGCGCGAGAAGCAATAGCAATACAGCGAACACAACGACGTTCGCGATGAGTGGAAAATTCATCCCCGTTCTCCTGATTTATTATCGGGTCGGTTTTTACCGATCCTGTTGGCGGAAGGTTAGCAGAAGTGTGATGTAGCGCTTATATCCAAATGGAATGGGTTATGACAAATGGGATAATTTTGTTGGTTTACTGTTCAATCTGGTGATGAATAAAGCGATTGAACTGAAATTGCAGCGAATTAATCATCTGGGAAGACCAGCGGACTGCACTGTTTTCGGGCAACGTTTGCGGCATCCAGACGGCGTAAGCAAACAGCGCCATGCACAAGACGCGCTCCAGCTGGTTCCCTTTCTGCGGTGCGAGGATGGGAAAACGGAAGCGCCAGCGGCAGGGCCACAGCAGCGGTACGCCCGCGGGCGTCAGCATATCGGCCAGAATATGGCTTAAATATCCCAGCACCATCCCCTGAATGGCATCACCGGGGACGATCCAGCTTTCGGGCACTTTTAAATAGAAAAGCGTCAGCAGGCCAAACACGGCCAGCAGGCTGTGCGTAAACCCCCGGTGGCCGAACGCGCGGGCGATGGGTTTCGATACCCACTTCAGGCGCTGTCCGAGGAACGACTTTGGGTGGTCGATGTCGGGCAGCAGACAGGTCAATACGGCGGAAGGGACGATATGCCACCAGTCCCCCTGTGCCAGCACGGGGGTGAGTTCAGCGTTTTTGGCAAATACTGCGCACGCGATAGAAAAAAGCAGGTGGCCTTCCGCCGTCATGATAAAACCCACAAAACTGTCAATTCATACAGTATAGGGTTTTTATACAGTAGGCGGAAGAGGTGACGGTGTAACTGTTTGTCACAAACCGGAGGAGGGCGTTAACCGCCATGCAGATGGCGCGCCGTCAGTTCTGCCAGTGAATGTAGCTTCACATCGGCAAGCGCGAACCGGGGATCGTGGCGGCCTTCTTCCGCAGGCACCACAATGGAGCGCATCCGCGCGGCTTTAGAGGCCACCATGCCGTTAACGGAATCTTCCAGCGCAACGCAGTTGAGGGGATCCAGACCGAGCTTAGCGGCACAGTCCAGATAGACCTGCGGGTGCGGCTTGCTGTAAGGCAATTTCTCAGCGGAGGCAAGCGCGTCGAAACTGTCGCGCAGTTCAAACATGATGAGCACTTTTTCCAGCATATGCAGCGGTGACGCCGAGGCCAGGCCGACCTTCAGCCCCTGGGCTTTACACAGCGCGACCGCCTCACGTACGCCGGGCAGCAGCGGCTTGCTCTCTTCTACCAGCGAAATGGCGCGGCTGATAATGCGCGCGGTCACTTCATCACGACCTGGTCCAGCCCACGGCTGTTGGGCATACCACAGGTCAACCACCATATCGATGCGCAGGCCCAGCGTATCGGGAAGTTCATTACGGCGGCTGATATCCACGCCCAGGCTGGCCATGACGTCCAGTTCAGCGCGATCCCACAACGGTTCGGAATCGATCAGTAATCCATCCATGTCAAAAATTGCGGCAAGAATTTGGCGCGGTGTCGACATCACAACGTCTCCTTATCCAGGGTGTTCGACAGACGATAAGTGCTAAGCACACTCTGCAATTTAGCATATTGCTTTTAAAGAGCGGGCGAAATTGATGACCAGCAGGTAGACTTAGGCACAAATAACGCGTCTTTATGAAGAGGAACTGATGACGTATCAACAAGCTGGACGCATTGCGGTCTTAAAACGTATTGCTGGCTGGGTGATTTTTATTCCTGCCGTCATTTCTACGCTGATTTCTGTACTCAAATTTATGTACGATCACAGCGAAAAACAGCCGGGTATCAATGCGGTTATGCTTGATTTTGCGCATGTGATGATTGAAATGATGCGTTTTAATACGCCATTCTTGAATGTCTTCTGGTTTAACTCACCCACCCCGGATTTTCACCATCAGCTGAATATCGGCTTTTGGGTGATATACGCCCTGATCTTTGTTGCGCTGGCGCTGCAGGCCTCTGGCGCGCGAATGAGCCGTCAGACGCGCTTTTTACGCGAGGGTGTTGAGGACCAGCTCATTCTGGAGCAGGCCAAAGGCCCGGAAGGCATGAGCCGGGAGCAGATTGAATCCCGCATTATTGTGCCGCGTCACACCATTTTCCTGCAGATCTTCCCGCTCTATATCCTTCCCGTGATTATCATTGTGGCAGGATACTTCTTCTTCTCACTGCTCGGTTTTCTGTAACCGATACGGGTGGCGGCAAGGCCACCCGTTCGCGTCTCAGGCGGCAAGTATGCGCTCAAGCGCACGCTGTGCGTTAACCAGGTGTTCCCCACCAAAAAGTATGGCGCGGTTCATCAGCGTATAAAGCTGGTACACCGGTTGACGGTCGAGGAAGCCGGGCGGCAGGGGCGAAATCGACTGATACCCGTCGTATATCTGCGGCGGTTGTTCAGGGTGCAGCGGCAGCATGGCAAGGTCGCACTCTCGGTCACCCCAGTAGCAGGCCGGGTCGAAGATATAGGGGCCGTTGGGCCCCAGCGCGCAGTTATCGGACCACAAATCACCGTGGAGCAGAGACGCCTGAGGCTGGTGGGAGGCCAGACGCTGCTGCACGTGCTCGACGATGGCGTCTATATTGCCAAATTCCAGCCCTTTCTCGGCGGCAAGCTCAAGCTGCCAGCCAATACGCTGCTCGGCAAAAAAGGTCGACCAGCGACGCTGCCAGGCATTGGGCTGTGGCGTGGTGGAGAGGTCATTGTCAAAATCGAGACCAAACTGCGGCTGGTCGCTCCACTGATGGAGGCGTGCTAGCTGCTGGCCAAGAATGAAAGCGTTATGGGCATCCAGCGGACGGGCGGGGAGATATTCCATGACCAGAAAACTGTAATCGCGGTCGCTACCGACGGCCAGCACCTGCGGGACCGTCACCGTTTTACTGCGCGACAACAGTTCAAGCTGATCGGCTTCGGCGGTAAATATCGGAAGCAGTTCACGTTCATCGCATTTTACGAAGAGATCGCGCCCTGCGTAGCGTAAATGCCACGCGGCGTGGATCTCTCCGCCTGGCAGTTCGTTACGCAGTTCAATTTCACCTTCACCCAGCTGCTCACTTAAAAGATGACTGATAGCCTGCCACATGTTGACTCTCCCATGTTGTCTGCCAGATCATAAAGTTAGCGCATTATTGCGGTAAAAAAATACGAACTAACGCACACCTGAGCGGTTTAATTTCATACAGGGCACTTATTGTTCTTTTTTCTGCCAGTTTTCCCAGGTGTCGACGTCAATTTCGGCTGGCTTGTCGGTCACACTTTCCACCAGACTGGCGGCCAGCGCATGAACCTCTTCTTTATTAAGGGCACCGATCAGACCAAATGCCAGGGTGCCTAAATCATGAATATTGCCCTCGTCATCCGTGAGCGTGAGGAGAAAATTAGCCCGGGTGAAGGCGTTGTTGAGCTCATTCAGCTCGGTCAGCGATGCTTCATGAAGGTTGACGGTTACGACGTAGCGGGTGATGTCACCACTGCTCATAATTCACCTCATTGTTATCATGGAAGTTTTCTTAGCATAGTCGATAGTTTGCGTTTGGCGACTCGGTGATGACATTCCCCTCCATAAGGATGAAGGGGAACAGGGGTTAATTTCGGGACAGATAATCGACAATTTTTTGCGTATCGGCCAGCGAACAGAGACGCGTGCCCTGGTTGATGGTAGCGGCGCTACCCGCCGCCACGCCGTAGCGCGTCATCTCCAGCAGTGACGCGCCCTGCGCCAGCTTAAGCGTCATCGCGCCTACCATGCTGTCACCCGCGCCAACCGTGCTCTGGCTCTTCATCGGCGGTGGAACAACCTGAACGGACGACGTTTCATCGACGGCCAGTGCCCCCTGCGGACCAAGGGAAACCACCACGCGCCGCGCTTTGCCGCTGCGCACCAGCTCCTGCGCGGCGGTGCGCACATCGTCAGGCTGCGTCAAGTCGCGGTTGACCAGCGCGCTTAACTCTTTCTGGTTGGGTTTGACCAGTTCAAGATTGCCCGGCACTAAGGCCGCCTGCAGGGCCTCGCCGCTGCTGTCAACGATGCAGCGGATACCGCGTTGCTGCGCCGCCTGAATAAGCGCGGTTAATTTTTCCGTGCTGACGCCGGGTGGCAGGCTGCCGCTTACCACCAGCAGCGCGCCGCTTTCAATGGTCAGCACTTTCTCTTCAAGCTGACGAAACTCGTCATCGGTGAGTTTCGCGCCCGGCATGACAAACCGATACTGCTCGCCGCTGGATTCAACGTGGACATGCAGGTTTTGCCGCGTCCAGTCTTTCGCCTCGACGGTCTCTACGGCCACCTGTTCATCTGCCAGCAGAGAGACCAGGTGTTCGCCGGTGGCACCGCCTGCGGGAAAAATGGCCGTGGCCTTGCCGCCGAGATGGGTAATGGCGCGCGCCACGTTGATACCGCCACCGCCGGGCTCAAAGACCGGGGCGCTACAGCGCAATTTACCTTCCGGGTAAATCTGCGGCGTCAGGGTGGCGGAATCAAGGGAAGGGGAGAGCGTCAGGGTGTAGATAGAAACCATCATTACCTCCTTTTAGCATGGGTTCCTTTTAGTCTGGCACCATTTGTAAGGAAGGCAACGTAAATAACAGTATGATTTTAAATATCAATACTGAATAAAAGTAAGACCGGAGATATATAAAATAAAACGCTTTTTGGGATCGTTCTTATTCAAAAAATGAAATAAGAAAACATTGCTATGTTATTTGCGGCTTTTTATAATTTGTTACCTTTCTCTGGACGCCTTGTCATTGATCCTCAAGAAAGATTCCGGGACCGTGTGGTCTCTTTTTTTGTTGTACGGACTCCTTAATAAAATGAAGCTTTTAAAGACAGTTCCCGCTGCACTGATGCTGGCGGGTGGCGTGTTTGCGGCTATGAACGCGACCGCCGATGATTCCGTTTTTACTGTCATGGACGATCCCTCCACCGCGAAAAAACCGTTTGAAGGTAACCTGAACGCTGGGTACCTGGCACAATCCGGTAACACGAAAAGCTCTTCTCTGACGGCGGACAGTACGCTTACCTGGTACGGTAATACCACCGCCTGGTCTCTGTGGGGTAATGCCAGCAATACGTCCGCTAATGACGAACGTTCTTCCGAGAAATATGCGGTAGGCGGACGTAGCCGTTACAACATGACCGACTATGATTACCTGTTTGGTCAGGCAAGCTGGTTAACCGACCGTTACAATGGTTATCGCCAGCGTGACGTGTTCACCGCGGGTTATGGTCGTCAGTTCCTGAACGGTCCGGTACACAGCCTCCGTTTTGAATTCGGTCCGGGTGTGCGTTATGACGAGTACACCAATGGCGATACCAAAACCCAACCGCTCGGTTACGCTTCCGGCACCTATGCCTGGCAGATGACTGACAACACCAAATTTACCCAGGGTGTTTCTGTATTTGGTGCCGACGATACGACGCTGAACTCTGAGACGGCGCTGAACGTGGCCATTAACGAACACTTTGGTCTGAAAGTCGCCTACAACGTGACCTGGAACTCTTCACCACCCGAATCTGCACCGGATCATACCGACCGCAGAACCACGGTTTCACTGGGTTATAGAATGTAATGAAGACGGGCCGATGATCATGTCGGCCCGTTTATTCTGTCTGGTCTTGTAACGTCCCTTCTGATGAGCTGTATTCGCCCCTAACCCCAAATCATTGCCGCCCAACGGAGTAACAGCATTGCGCCGCAGATGGCGATCAGCACCAGCACCATTTTCCAGTGTTTTACGGCAAATCGTTTTGTTGGCATAACCTAATCCTTGTTCGTTGATACCCACAGTCTACCAAACAGGGCCGAAATATGCCCCTACTCAGGAACGATTGGGTTATGCCAGCGCAGGGTTCGGCTCAGAACCAGTGGAATCGTTCGGCGAGAATCAACAATAAACCGGTGGCGGAAAGGATGTTTAAAATCACAACCGTTCTACTGGATACGTTCATAGTATGCACCTTTGGGTTTAAAGACCTGTTCAAGATTAGCCCAGCATCTTTGAAATGCGAGCACCGGGATCATGCGACCTGCAAATTCATGCGAAAGTGCCAGCACATCAATCTGCCAGCAGAGGGTGCAATCTCCCTTTTGTTAGTGTTAACATTGCAAGGCTTGCCGTATATCCGGCGTTGTCTGATTTTCCGGCAGGTGAATGATGACGAACCAATTTGACGATTGTTGGTCAGATGGTGTCGTAATCTATTGTCAAATCACGATTATTTTCTTTGTATATGCTCTTATGTGTGGGGCATCACTGCAAATAAGGATATAAAATGCCTGTAATTACTCTTCCTGATGGCAGCCAACGCCATTTCGACCGTGCTGTTAGCCCAATGGATGTTGCCCTGGACATCGGTCCTGGTCTCGCGAAAGCGACTATCGCCGGCCGCGTTAACGGTGAGCTGGTAGATGCCTCCGATCTTATCGAAAACGATGCGACGCTTGCGATCATCACCGCAAAAGATGAAGAAGGTCTGGAGATCATTCGTCACTCCTGCGCGCACCTGTTAGGCCATGCCATCAAACAGCTGTGGCCAAACACCAAAATGGCGATCGGTCCGGTTATCGATAATGGTTTCTACTACGACGTTGACCTTGACCACACCCTGACTCAGGAAGATATCGACGCGCTCGAAAAACGTATGCACGAGCTCGCCGAAACAAACTATGACGTCATCAAGAAGAAAGTCAGCTGGCACGAAGCGCGTGAAACCTTCGTGAAGCGTGGCGAGAGCTATAAGGTCTCGATTCTTGACGAAAACATTTCGCATGATGACAAGCCTGGCTTGTACCATCACGAAGAATACGTCGACATGTGCCGTGGACCGCACGTGCCGAACATGCGCTTCTGTCATCACTTTAAGCTGATGAAGATCGCCGGCGCCTACTGGCGTGGCGACAGCAACAACAAGATGTTGCAGCGTATCTATGGTACCGCGTGGGCCGATAAAAAAGCCCTGAACGCCTACCTGCTGCGCCTGGAAGAGGCGGCGAAGCGTGACCACCGTAAAATCGGTAAGCAGCTTGACCTGTACCACATGCAGGAAGAAGCGCCGGGTATGGTGTTCTGGCATAACGACGGCTGGACCATCTTCCGTGAACTGGAAACTTTCGTACGCTCCAAGCTGAAAGAGTACCAGTATCAGGAAGTGAAAGGCCCGTTCATGATGGACCGTGTGCTGTGGGAAAAAACCGGCCACTGGGACAACTACAAAGATGCGATGTTCACCACCTCGTCTGAGAACCGTGAATACTGCATCAAGCCAATGAACTGCCCGGGACACGTTCAGATCTTCAACCAGGGTCTGAAATCCTACCGTGACCTGCCGCTGCGTATGGCGGAGTTCGGTAGCTGCCACCGTAACGAGCCATCAGGTGCGCTGCACGGTCTGATGCGCGTGCGTGGCTTTACGCAGGATGATGCGCATATCTTCTGTACTGAAGATCAGGTCCGTGACGAAGTTAACGCCTGTATCCGTATGGTCTACGATATGTACAGCACCTTTGGCTTCGAGAAGATCGTGGTCAAACTCTCAACGCGTCCGGAAAAACGTATCGGTAGCGATGAGACCTGGGATCGCGCAGAAGCGGATCTCGCCGTGGCGCTGGAAGAGAACGGCATTCCGTTCGAATACCAGCTGGGCGAGGGCGCATTCTACGGTCCGAAAATTGAATTTACCCTGTATGACTGCCTCGATCGCGCATGGCAGTGCGGTACTGTACAGCTGGACTTCTCCCTGCCGCAGCGTTTAAGCGCCTCTTATGTTGGCGAAGACAACGAGCGTCAGGTACCGGTAATGATTCACCGTGCCATTCTCGGTTCTCTGGAGCGCTTCATCGGCATCCTGACCGAAGAGTTCGCCGGCTTCTTCCCAACCTGGCTTGCGCCGGTGCAGGTGGTGGTGATGAACATTACCGATTCTCAGGCAGATTACGTTAAAGAATTGACGCAGAAACTACAAAATGCGGGCATTCGCGTAAAAGCAGACTTGAGAAATGAGAAGATTGGCTTTAAAATCCGCGAGCACACTTTACGTCGTGTCCCGTATATGTTGGTCTGTGGTGATAAAGAGGTGGAAGCAGGCAAAGTTGCCGTTCGCACCCGCCGTGGTAAAGACCTGGGCAGCCTGGACGTAAGTGAAGTGATTGAGAAGCTGCAACAAGAGATTCGCAGCCGCAGTCTTCAACAACTGGAGGAATAAGGTATTAAAGGCGGAAAACGAGTTCAAACGGCACGTCCGAATCGTATCAATGGCGAGATTCGCGCCCAGGAAGTTCGCTTAACAGGTCTGGAAGGCGAGCAGCTGGGGATTGTGAGTCTGAGAGAAGCAATCGAAAAGGCTGAAGAAGCTGGAGTAGATTTAGTTGAAATCAGCCCTAACGCCGAACCGCCAGTTTGTCGTATCATGGACTACGGCAAGTTCCTTTATGAAAAGAGTAAGTCTTCTAAGGAACAGAAGAAGAAGCAAAAAGTTATCCAGGTTAAGGAAATCAAATTCCGTCCTGGTACCGACGATGGCGATTATCAGGTAAAACTCCGCAGCCTGATTCGCTTTCTGGAAGATGGCGATAAGGCCAAGATCACACTGCGTTTCCGCGGTCGTGAGATGGCCCACCAACAGATTGGTATGGAAGTGCTTAACCGCGTCCGTGACGATCTGAGTGAACTGGCAGTAGTCGAATCCTTCCCTACGAAGATCGAAGGCCGCCAGATGATCATGGTGCTCGCTCCTAAGAAGAAACAGTAAGGCCTTCAAGCAGCAAAATCTGTGGAGCCTTCGGGTTTCATAGGTTTTGTTCGCCTATGTTTCGTTTATTTAACAATGCGAAGTGGAAGTTATTAAAATGCCAAAAATTAAGACCGTACGCGGTGCTGCTAAGCGCTTCAAAAAAACCGGTAAAGGTGGTTTTAAGCACAAGCACGCTAACCTGCGTCACATTCTGACTAAGAAAGCTACCAAGCGTAAACGTCACCTGCGTCCAAAAGCCATGGTTTCTAAAGGCGATCTGGGCCTGGTCATCGCGTGCCTGCCGTACGCATAAGTCGTTTCGTTTAACTTTTTTAACTTAGAATAGATACAGGAGAGCACACATGGCTCGCGTAAAACGTGGTGTAATTGCACGTGCACGTCACAAGAAAATTTTGAAACAAGCTAAAGGCTACTACGGTGCGCGTTCACGCGTATACCGCGTTGCCTTCCAGGCTGTTATCAAAGCAGGTCAGTACGCTTACCGTGACCGTCGTCAGCGTAAGCGTCAGTTCCGTCAACTGTGGATTGCGCGTATCAACGCAGCAGCACGTCAGAACGGTATTTCTTACAGCAAATTCATCAACGGCCTGAAAAAAGCCTCTGTTGAAATCGACCGTAAGATCCTGGCTGACATCGCAGTATTCGACAAAGTAGCGTTCACCGCTCTGGTCGAAAAAGCGAAAGCAGCACTGGCATAAGCCAGTTGAGAGAGGGGGCCTGGCTCCCTCTTTTCATATAACCCTGTAAGAAGATTGACATTTACCCGTGCAGGCTTTTCAATAAGGTCTCAACGGTTTTTACCCAACAAGGTAACGCAAGCATGAATGCTGCTATTTTCCGCTTCTTCTTTTACTTTAGCACCTGACTTCAGGAGGCTAGCGCGTGAAAGATGAAACGAAAAACAGCGCCAGATAAGCCTCCCGATGGAGGCTTTTTTTGTGCCTGAATTTGAGAGAATAACTCCACCAAATCGGTGTCTGCACCGACATAATGAGGAAAATCATGTCACATCTCGCAGAGCTGGTTGCCAGTGCAACAGCCGCCATTAATCAGGCCTCAGATGTTGCCGCGTTAGACAATGTTCGCGTCGAATATCTTGGGAAGAAAGGGCACTTGACCCTTCAAATGACAACCCTGCGTGAGCTGCCGCCAGAAGAGCGCCCGGCAGCGGGGGCGGTGATTAACGAAGCCAAAGAGCAGGTACAGCAGGCGCTGAACGCACGCAAAGCCGAGCTGGAAAGCGCGGTGCTGAATGCGCGTCTGGCCGCAGAGACGATCGATGTCTCTCTGCCGGGTCGCCGCATCGAGAACGGCGGTCTGCACCCGGTTACCCGTACCATCGATCGCATTGAAAGTTTCTTCGGTGAGCTCGGCTTTACCGTGGCGACTGGCCCGGAAATCGAAGATGATTACCACAACTTCGATGCCCTGAACATTCCTGGCCATCATCCGGCACGCGCTGACCACGACACTTTCTGGTTCGACGCGACGCGTCTGCTGCGTACCCAGACCTCCGGCGTTCAGATCCGCACCATGAAGGATCAGGCACCGCCAATCCGTATTATCGCGCCGGGCCGCGTCTATCGTAACGACTACGATCAGACCCACACCCCAATGTTCCACCAGATGGAAGGCCTGATTGTTGATAAAAACATCAGCTTCACCAACCTGAAGGGCACGCTGCACGATTTCCTGAACAACTTCTTTGAGGAAGATCTGCAGGTTCGTTTCCGTCCGTCCTACTTCCCGTTCACTGAACCGTCTGCGGAAGTTGACGTGATGGGCAAAAACGGCAAATGGCTGGAAGTGCTGGGCTGCGGCATGGTGCATCCAAACGTACTGCGTAACGTGGGTATCGATCCGGAAGTTTACTCCGGCTTTGCCTTTGGTATGGGCATGGAGCGTCTGACCATGCTGCGCTACGGCGTGACCGACTTACGTGCATTCTTCGAAAACGATCTGCGTTTCCTCAAACAGTTTAAATAAGGGCAGGACAGAACAATGAAATTCAGTGAACTGTGGTTACGCGAGTGGGTGAACACCACGCTGGACAGCGACGCGCTTTCTAACCAGATCACCATGGCTGGTCTGGAAGTGGACGGCGTTGAGCCGGTTTCTGGCGCATTCAACGGCGTGGTCGTCGGCGAAGTGGTAGAGTGCGGCCAGCATCCTAACGCGGACAAACTGCGCGTAACAAAAGTAAACGTAGGCGGTGACCGTCTGCTGGATATCGTCTGCGGTGCGCCAAACTGCCGTCAGGGGCTGAAAGTGGCCGTGGCGACAGTCGGTGCGGTACTGCCGGGCGATTTCAAAATCAAAGCGGCTAAGCTGCGCGGCGAGCCGTCTGAAGGCATGCTGTGTTCCTTCTCCGAGCTGGGTATTTCCGACGATCACAACGGCATCATTGAGCTGCCGCTGGATGCGCCAATCGGCACCGATATCCGTGAGTACCTGAAGCTTGATGACAACACCATCGAAATCAGCGTCACGCCAAACCGTGCCGACTGCTTAGGAATCATCGGCGTGGCGCGCGACGTTGCCGTGCTGAACCAGACCGAACTGAACGCGCCGGACATTGCGCCGGTTGAAGCGACCATCAGTGACGTGCTGCCTATTCAGGTTGACGCTGCGGATGCTTGCCCGCGCTACCTCGGTCGCGTGGTGAAAGGCATCAACGTTAAGGCGCCAACCCCGCTGTGGATGAAAGAGAAGCTGCGCCGCTGCGGTATCCGGTCTATCGACGCCGTGGTTGACGTGACCAACTACGTTCTGCTGGAGCTGGGCCAGCCAATGCACGCGTTCGATAAAGATCGTATCGAAGGCGGCATTGTGGTGCGCATGGCGAAAGAGGGTGAAACCCTGGTTCTGCTGGACGGCAGCGAAGCGAAACTGAACGCTGACACCCTGGTGATTGCTGACCACAGCAAAGCGCTGGCAATGGGCGGTATCTTCGGTGGCGAACATTCGGGCGTCAACGACGAAACCCAAAACGTGCTGCTGGAGTGCGCGTTCTTCAGCCCGCTCTCTATCACCGGTCGCGCACGCCGTCACGGTCTGCACACCGATGCGTCTCATCGCTACGAGCGTGGCGTTGACCCGGCGCTGCAGTACAAAGCAATGGAACGTGCCACCCGCCTGCTGATCGACATCTGCGGCGGCGAAGCGGGCCCGGTGATCGACGTCACCAACGAAGCGACGCTGCCGAAGCGTGCGACCATCACCCTGCGCCGCAGCAAGCTGGATCGTCTGATTGGGCACCACGTTGCCGATGCGCAGGTGACCGATATCCTGAAGCGTCTGGGCTGCGACGTGACCGAAGGTCAGGGCGAGTGGAAAGCCGTTGCGCCGTCATGGCGTTTCGACATGGAAATTGAAGAAGATCTGGTGGAAGAAGTGGCCCGTGTTTATGGCTACAACAACATCCCTGACGAGCCTGTCCAGGCCGGTCTGGTGATGGGCACCCACCGTGAAGCCGACCTGTCCCTGAAGCGTGTGAAAACCATGCTGAACGACAAAGGCTACCAGGAAGTGATCACCTACAGCTTTGTTGATCCAAAACTGCAGCAGCTGATCCACCCGGGTCAGGAAGCGCTGATCCTGCCAAGCCCAATCTCCAGCGAAATGTCCGCGATGCGTCTGTCCCTGTGGACGGGCCTGCTGGGCACTATCGTTTATAACCAGAATCGCCAGCAAAACCGCGTGCGAATTTTCGAAAGCGGTTTGCGCTTTGTACCGGATAATCAGGCAAATTTAGGCATCCGTCAGGATCTCATGCTGGCTGGCGCCATCAGCGGTAACCGCTATGAAGAACACTGGGACCTGGCAAAAGGCACGGTTGATTTCTACGATATGAAGGGCGATCTGGAAGCGATTCTGGATCTGACCGGTAAATTATCTGAAATTGAATTCCGCGCAGAAGCCATCCCGGCCCTGCATCCAGGCCAGAGCGCTGCCCTCTATTTAGACGGCAAACGCATTGGTTTTATTGGGGTTGTTCACCCTGAGCTGGAGCGTAAACTGGACCTGAACGGCCGTACCATCGTGTTCGAGCTGGAATGGAACCTGGTGGCAGACCGCGTGATTCCTCAGGCTCAGGACGTCTCCCGCTTCCCGGCAAACCGCCGTGATATCGCGGTTGTGGTCGCGGAAAATGTGCCCGCAGCAGATATTTTGGCCGAATGTAAGAAAGTTGGCGTAAATCAGGTAGTTGGCGTAAACTTATTTGACGTGTACCGCGGCAAGGGCGTAGCAGAGGGCTTTAAGAGCCTGGCTATCAGCCTGATCCTTCAGGATACCAGCCGTACACTCGAAGAAGAGGAGATTGCCGCTACCGTCGCCAAATGTGTAGAGGCATTAAAAGAGCGATTCCAGGCATCATTGAGGGATTGAACCTATGGCGCTTACAAAAGCTGAAATGTCAGAATATCTGTTTGATAAGCTTGGGCTTAGCAAACGGGATGCCAAAGAGCTGGTAGAGCTGTTTTTCGAAGAGATCCGTCGTGCTCTGGAAAATGGTGAGCAGGTAAAACTCTCCGGTTTTGGCAATTTTGATTTGCGCGACAAAAACCAACGTCCGGGCCGCAACCCGAAGACGGGGGAAGATATTCCCATTACAGCCCGCCGCGTGGTGACCTTCAGACCCGGCCAGAAGTTAAAAAGCCGTGTCGAAAACGCAACGCCCAAAGCAGAGTAATATGAACTAACTAAAAAGGCCGCCCACGCGGCCTTTTTTCTTTGCGCTCTTTGGTAAACCCGCCGTAAAATCAATTACATCTCACGCTACTAAAACCGTACACATGCTTGATTATGCCCATCACCAGCACCGTTCCGATCGGCGTCGCCTGCTTTTGCTGGCGCTGCTGCTCATTATTGCCGCAGGCGTTAGCCTCTGCGCCGGTGACCGATGGATAGGGCCCGAAAGCTGGTGGGGGCCTGACGGACAGCTCTTCGTCTGGCAAATTCGTCTGCCGCGTACCGTCGCGGTGATGCTGGTGGGCGCCGCGCTGGCGCTGTGCGGCACCATAATGCAGGCATTGTTTGAGAATCCCCTGGCGGAGCCCGGGCTGCTCGGCGTGTCCAACGGTGCGGGCGTGGGGCTGATTGCGGCGGTAATGCTGGGCGGAGGCGAACTCTCCGGATGGCGTATTAGCCTGAGCGCGATCCTTGGCGCATTACTGATAACGCTCATCCTGCTTCGTTTTGCCAGACGGCATTTATCGACCAGCCGTCTGCTGCTTGCCGGCGTGGCGCTGGGGATCATCTGCAGCGCGCTGATGACCTGGGCGGTCTACTTCTCGACCTCCTTTGACCTGCGGCAGCTCATGTACTGGATGATGGGCGGCTTTGGCGGCGTCGACTGGCAGCAGGGCTGGCTGATGGCGCTGCTGGTGCCGGTCATCGTGTGGGCTGCCCTGCAGGCGCTGCCGCTGAATATGCTCGCGCTGGGTGAAACCTCAGCCCGCCAGCTGGGCATGCCGATTGGGTTCTGGCGTAATGCGCTGGTGATCGCCATTGGCTGGCTGGTCGGCGTCAGCGTGGCCCTAGCGGGCGCGATTGGCTTTATTGGCCTGGTGATCCCGCACATGCTCCGTCTGTGCGGCCTCACGGACCATCGAACCTTGCTTCCGGCCTCGGCGGTTGCCGGGGCCGTCACGCTGCTGGTGGCTGACATCATCGCCCGGCTTGCCCTGACGGCTGCAGAGCTGCCCATCGGCGTGGTGACCGCCACGCTGGGCGCGCCGGTCTTTATCTGGCTACTATTAAAAGCTGGACGTTAAATCGACAACCTGAGGAAATGCTATGCAGTCAGATATCCTGAATACTGAAGTGACCACCATTGATGGCGATAAAACCACGCTGGAAGGCTACAAAGGCAACGTGTTGCTGATCGTCAACGTGGCATCCAAATGCGGCCTGACGCCGCAGTACGAGCAGCTGGAAAACATTCAGAAAGCCTGGGAAAAAGACGGTTTCACCGTGCTGGGCTTCCCCTGCAACCAGTTCCTGGGCCAGGAGCCGGGCAGCGAAGAGGAGATCAAAACTTTCTGCAGCACCACTTACGGCGTGACGTTCCCGCTGTTCAGTAAAATCGATGTCAACGGGGAAGGCCGCCATCCGCTGTATGCGAAGCTGATCGCTGCCGCACCGAAAGCCGTTGCGCCGGAAGGCAGCGGTTTTTATGAACGCATGGCCAGCAAAGGCCGCGCGCCGCTTTACCCGGACGATATACTCTGGAACTTCGAAAAATTCCTGATTGGTCGCGACGGCCAGGTCGTTCAGCGTTTTTCACCGGATATGACCCCTGAAGATCCGATCGTCATGGAATCTATCAAGCTGGCGCTGGCGAAATAATGTCACTGCTGATGCAGCTCACGGACGTTGCCGAGAAGGGACGTCTGGAGCCGATAACCGGCACCGTCAATGCGGGAGAAATCCTGCATCTTGTCGGGCCAAACGGCGCCGGAAAGAGCACGCTGCTGGCAAGGATGGCGGGCATGACTGCCGGAGAAGGGCAGATAACGTTGCTGGAGCATACGCTGGCCGACTGGTCGCCGGTCTCACTGGCGCATCGGCGCAGCTATCTCGTGCAGCAGCAGGTGCCGCCCTTTGCGATGCCGGTCTGGCAGTATCTGATGCTGCATTTGCACGACAAACACCGTACGGCGCTGCTGGCGGACGTGGCCGCGGCGCTGGGGCTGGAAGATAAACTCTCCCGGCATGTCAGCCAGCTATCCGGCGGTGAATGGCAGCGGGTGCGTCTGGCGGCTGTCATCGTCCAGATCCACCCGGCTGGTAACCCGCATGGTCGGATGCTGCTTCTCGATGAACCGATGAGCGGTCTGGATGTGGCGCAGCAGGCGGCCCTGGATACGCTGCTAAGCGCGCTGAGCCGAAAAGGCATCGCCGTGGTGATGAGCAGCCATGACCTCAACCACACCTTGCGACATGCCCACCGGGTGTGGCTGCTGGCGAAGGGGAAGATGATCGCCAGCGGTACGCGGGATCAGGTTCTGACGCCGCCCAATCTTGCCCGCGCATACAACATGTCGTTCCGCAGGCTGGATATCGAGGGCCATAAGATGCTGATTTCGACCGGGCAGGAGTAAGCGTTTCTTGCCTGTGAGCACAATTGCACGCTAAATTACGAAAAGAACAAAAAAAGCAGAGGATTCGTCTGAAAATGCGATTCTGGTTTCTCCTGATGGCCGCACTTTTTCTTGCGGGATGCAGTAGCCATCGTGCACCGCCGCCTAACCCACGGCTTTCAGATTCGATCACCGTCATCGCCAGCCTCAACGATCAGCTGAGCAACTGGCGCGGCACGCCTTATCGCTACGGCGGTATGAGCCGTGGCGGTGTGGACTGCTCCGGCTTCGTTCTGATGACCTTCCGCGACAAGTTTGATTTACAGCTGCCGCGCGAAACGCGCAAACAGGCAGAAATCGGCACGGAAATTGATAAAGACGATCTTCTGCCCGGGGACCTGGTTTTCTTCAAAACCGGATCGGGGGAAAGCGGTCTTCATGTGGGCATTTATGACACTGACAACCAGTTCATTCACGCGTCAACCAGCCGCGGCGTGATGCGCTCTTCCCTGGATAATGTCTACTGGCGTAAAAATTTCTGGCAGGCACGACGTATATAGTCTTCGTCGTATACCTCTCTTATGACGGCATGGAAACGAATAAAACATGCCGTTTTTTCTCAAATAAGATGATTAAAGTTAAATTTATCTAAAATTAGCGAATCCCGCATGTGTCTGTTTTATCTAAAACTGGCTATTATTCTGCAACCAGGATAAGATTATTTTAGATTCAGGGATAAATCTGAAAATTAATACGGAACTAATGAAATTAATCTTATTAAAATCAAGACAGTGGAATTGTGTCGGCAATTGCTCCAGGATGTCCTCTCTCATCTTTAATGCGGGGCGAGTGCAATGATAATTACGCTAGATAATGCTTACCAGTCTGAACTGCTGCTTCTGCCTGCCCGTAATAGCGCAGGGGAGCTTAAAGGTTTAGAAATTCTGGTTAACTTTACTGGCGTCGGCAGCGATGTGCGGATCCCCACTGAGCTTGTTATCCCACGACTTTCAGCGGCTGAAGAGTTAACGCTGTTTAACGAAAAATTGCAATTGCTTGATACCTGTAAACTGTTTTTTATTCAGCATCAGTTAATTGCGTGGATCAATATTACACCTGCAATAGTTGAATTTTTATTAAGTAATGGAAACGCTGTTTCAATTCTTGAGCGTTATCCGTTTCTTGAGTTTACTGTTAATGAGAATTATCCAGGTTTAAATAACGGAAAGGACGATCTTCAGCTGGCGAGAATGGCGATCCATTTTCCGTTGGTGCTGGCAAACTTTGGCGCAGGCGCGGCATCGCTCAAGGCGGTCTACGATGGATTATTTAAACGGGTCATTCTCGATAAAGGCTTCATTCAGCAGCGTGCGGCGGAACTCTCTTTTGAGCCCTTTATGCGCGCCATCCTCTGGCAAATCACGCCACACTGCCAGTCTGTGATTGTCTCAGGCATTGATGACCACGGCCTCTTACAGCGCGTGCTGTCCTTTAATTTTGGCGCCATGCAGGGGACACTCTGGCCTGCCGTCTCGGCGGAACACGTCACTACGCTGGTTCAGCAGCGATAACCCTTGCTTTCGCCCGTGTTTAAGTCCGGGTAAACCCTCTACACTAAAAGCAGGAGGACTTATGACCCTGTCTTTTACTGCTCGCTGGCATGACGAGTTGCCGGGATTTTATACCGCACTCAAACCCACACCATTACAAAATTCACGTCTTATCTGGCATAACGATCGGCTGGCAGAAGAGTTGGCCATTCCGCCTGAGCTGTTTCAGCGTTCAGAGAGCGCTGGCGTCTGGGGAGGCGAAACGCTTCTCGCCGGTATGCAACCCCTGGCTCAGGTCTATAGCGGACATCAGTTTGGCGTCTGGGCAGGACAGCTGGGCGACGGCAGGGGGATCCTGCTCGGTGAACAACAGCTTCCCAACGGGGAGACGGTTGACTGGCACCTCAAAGGCGCGGGCCTGACGCCGTATTCGCGGATGGGCGACGGGCGCGCGGTTCTGCGTTCAACGATCCGCGAGTGCCTGGGCTCCGAAGCGATGCATGCCCTGGGTATCCCCACCACCCGAGCGCTGTCGATCGTGACCAGCGACACGCCGGTTGTGCGCGAAACCGTGGAAAAGGGCGCTATGCTGATGCGTATCGCGCAAAGCCATCTGCGCTTCGGCCATTTTGAGCACTTTTACTATCGTCGCGAGCCGGAAAAGGTGCGCCAGCTGGCAGACTTTGCCATTCGTCACCACTGGGCGCACTGGCAGGACGAGGCGGATAAATACGTTCTCTGGTTCCGGGACGTGGTGGCCCGTACCGCCACCCTGATTGCCCGCTGGCAAACGGTAGGCTTTGCCCATGGCGTCATGAATACCGACAACATGTCGCTTCTCGGGTTGACCTTTGACTACGGCCCGTTTGGTTTCCTGGATGATTATCAGCCAGGCTATATCTGCAACCACTCCGACTATCAGGGGCGCTACAGTTTTGACAATCAGCCCGCGGTGGGCCTGTGGAACCTGCAGCGGCTTGCGCAAACCCTGTCGCCGTTTATCGACGTTGATGCCCTGAATGATGCGCTCGACAGCTATCAGGAGATCTTACTGCGGGAATATGGCACGCTGATGCGCAATAAGCTGGGGCTGGTCACGCAGGAGAAGGGCGATAACGACATCCTCAATGGCCTGTTTGCCCTGATGGCGCGCGAGGGCAGCGATTACACGCGCACCTTCCGGATGCTGGGGCAGACGGAGCAGCACAGCACCGCCTCGCCGCTGCGCGATGAGTTTATTGACAGACAGGCGTTTGACGACTGGTTTGCATCCTACCGCGTGCGGCTGCAGCAGGAGCAGGTGGATGACGCGACCCGTCAGACGCAGATGAACGCCACGAACCCGGCGATGGTGTTGCGCAACTGGCTGGCGCAGCGGGCGATTGAGCAGGCAGAGCAGGGCGAGTACGACGAGTTACACCGTCTGCACGTGGCGTTGCGCACGCCGTTTGCCGACCGGGATGATGATTACGTCAGCCGCCCGCCTGACTGGGGCAAGCGGCTGGAGGTCAGCTGCTCAAGCTAGTCTTTTGGCCGGGGGGCGGATTCGCTTTACCCGGTCTGAACATCACTGCGCGACCCAGCCGCCGTCCATATTCCACGCGGCGCCGCGAACGTTAACGGCGCTGTCGCTGCACAAAAACAGCGCCAGTTCACCCAGCTGCTCCGGGGTAACAAACTCGCCCGAAGGCTGTTTCTCCGCCAGAAGCTGTTCGCGAGCGTGCTCCGGCGGTACGCCGTCAGCGATCCGTTTGTCAATTTGCTGCTGCACCAGCGGGGTCAGCACCCAGCCGGGACAGATCGTATTGGCGGTAATGCCGGTGCGCGCGGTTTCCAGCGCCAGCGATTTCGTAAAGCCCACCACGCCGTGCTTGGCTGCCACATAGGCCGACTTCTCTTTTGACGCGACCAGCGCGTGAACGGAGGCGATATTAATGATGCGCCCCCAGTTTTTCTCGCGCATGGCAGGGAGTGCCAGCCGGCTGGTGTGAAACACCGACGAGAGGTTAATGGCGATAATGTCGTTCCATTTCTCCACCGGAAACGCGTCAACCGGCGCCACGTGCTGTATGCCTGCATTGTTGACGAGAATGTCCACGCCGCCAAACTGCGATTCGGCGTAGCGCATCAGGGCTTCAATTTGCAGGACGTCACGCAGGTCCGCATCGTGATAGCCCGGCTTTTTGCCCAGTTGCGCAATCTCAACAATTGCTGATTCACTGTCGCCGAAACCGTTGAGGATCAGCTGCGCCCCGGCCTTCGCCAGCACGCGGGCGATCCCCAGGCCAATGCCGCTGGTCGAGCCGGTGACCAGGGCGGTTTTACCGTTCAGATTCATCTTTCTCTCCTTACACAATGCCGGTCAGATAGAACACGGCAATGACAAAAAGCACTGCCAGACTTTTAATAATCGTGATAGCAAAAATGCCGCCGTAGGCCTGGCGATGGCTCAGGCCAGTGATAGCCAGCAGGGTAATCACCGCCCCGTTATGGGGTAGGGTATCCATTCCCCCGCTCGCCATTGACGCCACGCGGTGCAGTACCTCAAGCGGGATATTGGCGGCGTGCGCGGCGGCGACAAACGTGTCGGACATGGCGGCGAGCGCAATACTCATCCCGCCGGACGCCGAGCCGGTGATCCCCGCGAGAACGGTCACGCTGATGGCTTCATTCAGCAGCGGATTCGGAATGGCCGCCAGCGCGTGGGATAACACCAGAAAACCGGGCAGGGCGGCGATAACCGCCCCGAAACCGTACTCCGAGGCGGTATTCATCGCCGCCAGAATGGCACCGCTCACCGCCGTCCGGCTGCCTTCTGCCAGGCGTCCCCGGATGTTGCGGAAGCCAAAAATCAGCACCAGCACGATACCGGCGATCAACGCCGCCTCCACGGCCCAGATGGCGGTGATCTTGCTCACCTCGGTCACGATCGGTTTCGCCAGACCGGGAAGGGTCAGCTCGTGGCTCGTGCCGTACCAGCCGGGGATCCAGCGGGTAAACAGCAGGTTGAGTATGCCCACCACCAGCAGCGGGGCGATGGCAATCAGCGGATGCGGAAGGTTAATGTTGTCCGGCGTCTCCGGTTCATTTTTCAGATCCGTGCCGTAACCTTCGTTGTTGCTGAGCGCCTTACGCCGCTGGCGTTCCAGCCAGAGCAGGCCAAAGACGATAATGAACAGAGAGCCGATAAGCCCCAGCCACGGCGCGGCCCAGGCGTTGGTACCAAAGAAGCTGGTGGGAATGATGTTCTGGATCTGCGGCGTGCCGGGCAGGGCATCCATGGTAAACGAGAATGCCCCCAGCGCTACCGTGGCCGGGATCAGTCGTTTAGGGATGCCGCTCTGGCGGAACAGTTCCGCGGCGAACGGGTAAACCGCAAACGCCACCACGAACAGCGACACGCCGCCGTAGGTTAACAGCGCACACACCAGGACAATCACCGGGATGGCGTGGCGACGACCGAGGATTTGAATCGCTGCGGCGACGATGGAGCGCGAGAAGCCGGAAAGCTCAATCAGTTTGCCAAACACCGCCCCCAGCAGGAACACCGGGAAGTAGAGCTTGACGAAGCCCACCATTTTTTCCATGAACAGACCGGTAAACGTCGGGCCAACGGCGCCCGGATCGGTCAGCAGTACCGCACCGAGCGCCGCAATCGGCGCAAACAAAATCACGCTATATCCGCGATAGGCCGCCAGCATCAGCAGCGCCAGCGCCGCCAGGGCAATTAATACACTCATCACGACTCCTCACTGTCATTATTATTCAGGTACCAACGAGATGTTTAACGCTCGACGGTGAGGGCAATGCCTTGCCCGCCGCCTACGCACAGGGTGACGAGCCCCTTTTTGACGTCACGGCGCTGCATTTCGTAAAGCAGCGTCACGAGGATGCGGCAGCCTGAGGCACCAATCGGATGACCGAGGGCGATCGCGCCGCCGTTAACGTTCACCCTGCGTTCATCCCAGCCGAGCTGCAGGCCCACCGCCAGCGCCTGGGCGGCAAAGGCTTCATTGGCTTCGATGAGGTCCACGTCATCGAGCGTCCAGCCCGCCCGCGCCAGCGCCGTCTGGCAGGCGCTGACCGGCCCGATGCCCATCACCGACGGGTCAACGCCCGTTACGGCATAGCTCACGATGCGCCCCAGAATCGGCAGCCCGCTCTCCCGCGCCTTTTCGCCGCTCATCAGCAGCACCGCCGCGGCGCCGTCGTTGAGCGTGGAGGCATTTCCCGCCGTGACCGTGCCTTCCTCCTGCAAAAAGGCGGGGCGCAGCTGCGCAAGCTGCTCGGCGGTGGTGCCTGGCCGGGGCTGCTCGTCACGGCTGACAATAAGTGGCAGCTTTTTACCCTGCCTCACCGTCACCGGGGCTATCTCGGCATCAAACCGGCCCGCTTCGGCGGCGGAGGCCGCTTTTTGCTGCGACCGGGCAGCGAAGGCGTCCTGCTGCTCGCGGGAAATGCCGTACTGCCGGGCGACGTTTTCAGCGGTGATCCCCATGTGGTAATCGTTGAACGCGTCCCACAGACCGTCCGTGATCATGCAGTCCTGCAGGCCCGTATGGCCAAAACGCAGCCCTGAACGCGCGCCGTCCAGCAGATAGGGGGCGTTGCTCATGCTCTCTTGTCCGCCGGCAATCACTACCTCAGCGTCGCCGCAGCGGATCGCCTGCGCGGCGAGCTGCACCGCTTTTAATCCCGCGCCGCACACCAGGTTGACCGTTGTCGCTGGCGTGCTGACGGGTAATCCGGCGGCGATGGCCGTCTGACGCGCAGGGTTTTGTCCGCATCCCGCCGTCAGCACCTGGCCGAAAATCACCTCATCTATCGTCTCAGCAGGAAGACCGCTGTTTTCAAGCAGACGATGAACCGCGACGGCCCCCAGTTCAGCCGCAGAGAGGGGCGCGAGCGATCCGCGAAAACTGCCAATGGGGGTCCGCGTTGCCCCGACAATCATGACCTCTTTCATCCTGAGTCCTCAGCTAAAGCGCATCTCGCGAACGTCGTCCGCCACAATCATTTTTCCGGCCGTCTTGGCTGCTATTTCGTCGATACTGACGCCGGGGGCGTATTCCCGCAGGATGAACGCGCCGTCCGCGACCTCGAGCAGCGCGAGGTCGGTTAAGACCCGGCGGATGCAGCCCGCGCCCGTAAGCGGCAGCGTGCAGCGCGACAGCAGCTTTGACTCACCGCTTTTTGACGCGTGGGTCATCACCACGATAATGTTCTGCGCCCCGGCGACGAGATCCATCGCGCCGCCCATCCCCTTGACCATCTTTCCGGGGATCATCCACGAGGCGATATTGCCTTCGACGTCCACCTCAAACGCGCCCAGCACCGTCAGGTCAACATGGCCGCCGCGGATCATGGCAAACGACTGGGCCGAGTCGAAAATGGCCGCGCCCGTCCGTGCGGTCACGGTCTGTTTACCGGCGTTGATCATGTCGGCGTCGAGGCTCTGCTCGTCAGGGAACGCGCCCATCCCCAGCAGCCCGTTTTCCGACTGAAGCATCACGTCCATTCCTTCCGGAATGTAGTTCGCCACCAGGGTAGGAATGCCGATCCCCAGGTTGACGTAATATCCGTCGCGCAGCTCGCGGGCGACGCGCATGGCCATCTGTTCACGGGTTAACATCGTCACACTCCTTCCGCGCGCAGCGTGCGCTGTTCAATGCGTTTTTCAAACTGGCCAACAATCAGCCTGTCGACGTAAATGCCCGGGGTATGAATGGCCGACGGGGGCAGCTCACCCGGCGCAACAATCTCCTCCACCTCGACGACCGTTATCCGGCCCGCCGTTGCCATCAGCGGATTAAAGTTTTGCGCGGTATGCCGGTAGACGACGTTGCCGTACCAGTCCGCTTTCCAGCCCTTGATCAGCGCGAAATCCCCCGTAATGGCCTCTTCGAGGATGTAATGCTTACCGGCAAACTGGCGCACGTCTTTGCCCGCAGCCACGGGCGTGCCGTAGCCGGTGGCCGTGTAAAATGCCGGAATACCCGCGCCGCCCGCGCGCACCTTTTCCGCCAGCGTGCCCTGAGGCGTGAGTTCAATCTCCAGTTCACCGCTCAGTACCTGCTGCTCGAACAGCGCGTTTTCGCCGACGTAAGAAGCCACTACCTTACGAACCTGCCGCGTCTCAAGCAGGAGCCCGAGACCGAAGCCGTCCACGCCGCAGTTGTTTGATACCACCGTCAGATCTTTCACCTGACGGCGTCTGACCTCTGCAATCAGGTTCTCCGGAATACCGCACAGGCCGAAGCCGCCCGCCAGCAAAGTCATCCCGTCCGTCAGCCCATCCAGCGCCTGCGCATAGCTGTCGACGCGCTTATCCAGTCCCGCCATCGTCATTCCTCCTCTTAACCGTGGCGGTATCATTAGGGGCGGCAACTCATTTGTTAATTTTGAATTTGTGACCCACTCATTTGGTTTTTTTATTAATTTCCTGTTAACTAAATTTTTTCAATTAGTTAACAGGATGAAAAATGAGAATGAGTGTCAAACAGTTACGCGCGTTTTTAGCGGTAGCTCACACTCTGAATTTCGCCCACGCCAGCGAACGGCTGAATCTCTCCCAGCCAGCTCTGAGCCTGACGATTAAAGCCCTGGAGGACGCGCTCGGCGGGCCGCTGATGCAGCGGAGCACGCGCAAGGTCGCGCTGACGCAGGAGGGCGAGACGTTTTTGCCGATGGCGCGGCAGCTGCTTGCCGACTGGGATAATGTCGAAGAGGCGATGCACCAGTGCTTTACCCTGCAGCGCGGTAAAATCTCGGTCGCGGCGATGCCGTCGTTTGCCGCGAATGTCCTGCCCGAGGTGCTGAAAGCGTTTCGCGATCGCCATGCCGGGATCAACGTCACCGTGCATGACGTGATTAACGAGCAGGTGATTGAGATGGTGCGGGAAGGGCGGGTCGAGATGGGCATCGCCTTTGAGCCCGCGCCCACGCATAACCTGCTGTTTACCCCGCTGGGTCTCGACCGCTTTGTTGCCATTGTGCCGAAAGATTCCCCGCTGGCGAGCAAAAAGCGCCTGACATGGGAAGCGCTGCTGACGCTGGATTTCATCACTCTGCAGCGCCCGTCGGCGGTGCGTCTGATGATGGAAGAGGAGCTGGCGCGAAGCGGCAGAAAGCTGGACGTCGCGCTTGAAAGTCATCAGCTGGTGACGGTCGGGCGGATGGTCGCAAGCGGGCTGGGCGGCAGCGCCGTACCGGCGCTCTGCAAGACGCAGATGGCGTCGCTGGGCGCGGTCTGTATTCCGCTGGACAGTCCGCCTATTGAAAAGTGTATCGGAGTGATCCATCCAGGGCATACGCAGCTTTCAAAAGCGGCGCATGCCCTGCTGGAAACGCTGAAGGATTTTTATCAGCCCGATTAAGGGACAAGAAACACCTGCGGCGCGGCGTGAGCCGGGTGCCTGCCGACATGAACCTGTGCGCCGTACCAGTGCGCCAGCGCATCGGCCTGCAAAACGGTTTCCGGCTCTCCCTGAGACACGATCCTGCCGCTGTGCAGGAGCAGGAGGCGATCCGCCCACAGCGCTGCCAGGTTGAGGTCGTGCAGCACCGCGCAAACGTGCAGATGTCCCCGGCTGGTCAGGGATTTCAGCAGGCGCAGGAGATGCTGCTGGTGATAGAGATCGAGCGCAGACGTGGGTTCATCAAGAAACAGCCAGCCGCGCGGCGCACCGTCGCACCAGAGCTGAGCCAGCGCGCGGGCGAGCTGAATGCGCTGCTGCTCGCCGCCGGAGAGCGCGGCAAACTGCCTGCCCGCCAGCGGTAAACAGCCGGTGATGGCCAGGACCTCCTCGATCACCGCCGCTTCAGGCGTGCGGGTCCAGGGCGCTCGGCCCATACCGACGACCGCCTCAACCGGCCAGTCAAATCCGAGCTGCGTGTTCTGGCGCATCACCGCCCGGTAGCGGGAGAGCTTGTCCGGCTGCCAGGCCGCAAGCGGTGTGCCCGCCAGGCTGCACCGTCCGCCCGCAGGTTTAAGGTAGCCGGTAAGCAGCCGCAACAGCGTCGATTTCCCGGCGCCGTTGGGGCCAATCAGCGCCACCAGCTCGCCCTGAGATAAGGTCAGCGTCACGTCGTGAATCAGCGTGCGTTGCCCGGCGCGAAAAACAAGGTTTTCTGCACAATAGCGTTCAGCCATGCGCACCTCCGCGACGAAAGATAAGCCACAGGAACCACGGCGCGCCGAGAAGGCTGGTCAATAAGCCGACCGGCATTTCCGCTGGGGCGACCAGGCTACGCGCCAGCGTATCGGCCACCAGCAGGAGCAGCGCACCGGCCAGCACCGAGCCGGGGAGCGTGGCCCGGTGGTCGGCTCCCAGCCACATGCGCACCAGGTGCGGCACCACCAGGCCGACAAAACCGATCACGCCGCTGACCGCAACGGCGGCAGCCACCAGCAGGGCACTGCACAACAGCAGGATCCGCT
This sequence comes from Enterobacter sp. BNK-13, assembly GCF_048685015.1. Taxonomy (NCBI): domain Bacteria; kingdom Pseudomonadati; phylum Pseudomonadota; class Gammaproteobacteria; order Enterobacterales; family Enterobacteriaceae; genus Enterobacter; species Enterobacter sp. BNK-13. The sequence continues at coordinate 1,501,463 of NZ_JBLQTP010000001.1, forward strand.
GCACGGCGGGAACCTCCACGCCGAGATAGTGCGCCTCTTCATCGCCCAGCTGCAGCAGGTTGAGGGGCCCAGCCAGACGCCAGATCGCCAGCAGGGTGGGGATCATCAGCGACGCGACGGCCAGCAGCGTCGACCACTGCGCCTGGCCGAGGCTGCCCATTCCCCAGAGGGAAAGCTGGCGAAGCTGGGCATCATTGCTGAGCCATGACAGCACGCCGACGGCGGCGCCGCACAGGGCGTTGATGGCAATCCCTACCAGCAGCAGGCGCGACAGGGAAGCGTCACGCTGTCGGCTGAGCAGGAAAATCACGACGGTGGCGGCCAGCGCGCCGAGAAACGCCGCCAGCATCGGGGCATACAGCATCACCAGCGCTGGCAGCGAGAGCGGAAGCACTACCCACAGGGCGACGGCAAGCGCCGCGCCGCTGCTGATGCCGAGCAGGCCCGGATCCGCCAGCGGGTTGCGAAACAGCCCCTGCATCACGCAGCCCGCCAGCGCCAGCGAACCGCCGATCGCCAGTGCCAGCAGCACGCGAGGCAAGCGGATCGTCAGCCAGATCTGACGCAGGGCCTCGTCGGTGCCGTTCCACAGCAGGCTGACCGGCAGGCGCAGCGCGCCAATACCGCTGGCCGTCAGCGTCGTGACGACCAGCAGCGCGGCCAGCATCCATAATGACAGGGCGGCTCGCCGGGACATCAGGGCAGTTGCTCCGCTTTGGCACGCAACTCCCGGATGGCTTCCGGCGTTCGCACGCTGAAGCCCAGCAGCGCCATGTCATCAATCGCCAGCACCTGCCTGTTCCGTCCTGCCGGGGTTTGCGCCAGGCCGGGCAGCGCCCACAGATTCGCTTCCCCACCCAGGGCGTTGATGCCGTCCTGCGAAATCACCACCAGATCGGGTCGGCTGGCAATCGTGCCTTCCTGAGACAGCGGCTGATAGCGGGTGAACCCCTGCATCGCGTTCTGCAGCCCCGCCGCACGAATGGCCGCGTCCGCGCCGGTCTGTTGTCCGGCAGCCATAGCGGTCATCCCGCCGTGGTTGAGAATAAACAGCACCCGCTTATTGAGCGGTGACGCGGGAAGTGCCGACAGCGCCTGACGCAGCGTGTTGCGCAAGGCTTCCCCCTCGGCCTCGCGGTGCGTCGCTTCAGCGACGATCCGTACCTTTTCGTCAATGACGCTCAGATCGTTACCGGCAGGAATTGCGATGACCCTGACGTGGCTTTGCTCAACCTGCTTGAGCGCCAGAGACGGCTGCGCCTGGGCGCTGGCCAGCACCAGCGTAGGGCGCATGGATAAGATCCCTTCCGCGTTGAGCTGGCGCAGATAGCCCACGTCCGGCAGTGCGGTTGCCGCCTGCGGCCACTGGCTGGTGCTGTCGCGGGCCACGAGGGAAGAAGCCGCGCCGAGGGCGTAGACAATCTCGGTGACGTCGCCGCCGAGCGTGATGATTTTCTCCTGCGGCGCAGCAAACGCCAGCAGGGGCAGGGCGCTGAACAGGGCAAGCCACCGTTTCATGCGGCCAGCCCTTTCGCCGTTAAGGCGTCAATCTGGCTGCGCCACTGGCTCTGCTCCGGCTCGCCTTCCGTACGCTGGCCGTACAGCTGGGCGATTTGCGTCCCATCGGCGGCAAACAGCTCCAGGCTGGTTACATGCCCGTCCGCGGTCGGTTTGCGCGTGACCCACGTCTCGGCAATCGCGTCTTCAAGCAGGTGCAGGGTAAAGGTTGGGTTGAAGATGTTCAGCCAGCCTTTCATCGGCGCCAGCTTTTCCACCACGCCGGTGAAAATTTGCACGCAGCCGCGGTTGCCGACGAAGACCATGATTTCATTGCCGTCCCGACGCGCCGTCTCCAGCAGCTGCGCCAGCGCGCTGTTCTCTACCCGACAGGCCAGATCGTCCCCCACCAGGCGAAACGCCTGCTGGCGGCTGAGGTTATGACGTTTGAGCAGGCTGAAGAACTGGTGCACGTCGGTCATGGCGCGCCACTCTTTGTCCACGAGGGCGGCTTGCGGACTTTCCGCGTGAGCAGGCGCGTCGGGCGCCTTTAACGCCAGCGGTGGATTATCGGCAAAGATAAAACGGGTCAGCACGTCGCCCCAGGCGGAAAGGTCGGTGTTGTCCGTGGCGTAGACCTTCAGCAGGGCATCGCCCTGATGGTCGAAGAACTGGATGCTTTGCCGCTCGCCGCGGGTGGTGGCTTCACTGATGTGAAACGCGCTTGCCCACTGATTGAGGAACAGGCGCAGATCCAGCGCGCGCGGGTTCAGTACCAGCCCGGCATGGCCGTTCAGGTGCTGGTTGGTGAAGTTCCCGACCTGCTCGTGAACGGCGTAGTCGTTGCGGCAGATACATTTGGTTTCGCCCACCGCCTCCAGCGCGCCCAGGATCTCGCGGACTTCACCGTGCAGTCGCCAGGCGTCGTGGCCCACGCGGGCAAAGGTCAGCTCCGCTTCGCTGATGTTCATTAGCCCTGCAAGGTCGCGCGCGTACTTACCCGGATTTTCTTCTTTTAGCTCAAGCCAGCGTGTGTAGTGATTCATTGTCTCTTCCTTTCAAAGCAATGCCCCGGTCAGCCGGGGCGAAGGGATTACCATTGATAACTGACGAAAATCTTCCCGTTACGGCCGTCCTGCGGAATGCCCTGAGGTGACCAGTACGTTTTGTCGAAGGCGTTGCCGAGTACCAGCGTCGTGGTCACGCCTTTGAACCGTTCCTGGCCCTTATAGCTGACATAGAAGTCATTGACCGCATAGCCCGGCTGCTCGCTGTAGCTGCTGCTGATATGCGTTGAGCGATCGACAAAGGTGCCAATCCAGCCGACGGAAAAACCGCTCTGCGCCACCGGAATGTCCAGCTTGCTGGTGACGGTATCCGGGTTGATGCTGGAGATGTACTCGCCCGTATCGGTATCTTTCCCGCGCGTGCGGTTGTAGGCCAGGTCGAGGTTGAAGAGGTCGGCAGAGTATTTTGCCATCATGTCCCAGCCCCAGATTTTGGCGTGCGGGACGTTATACGACATGGTGGTTGCCGCCGCGAAATTGACGGTGGTGGAGATGTAGTCTTTGGCTTTGGTATCGAAATAGCTGGCTTTAAACTCCAGCGCATCGTTGGCAAGCAGCAGATCGTCAAAGCGCAGACCGAAACCAAACTCCTGCGTTTCGTTGGTTTCCGGGCGCAGGTTCGGGTTCGGCACCCAGTAGTTGGTATAGAAGCGGCCAATAGAGAAGTGTTTGGCGTCGTTGTACATTTCGCCCATGGTGGGCGCGCGGAACGCCTGCGCGTAAGAGCCAAACAGCATCAGCCAGTCGGTCGGGCTGACGGTTAACCCGGCGCGGGATGACCACTTGTCGGCATCGACATCGTCGTAGCCATTGCTGCTGCCGCGGTAGTTGTCATACCGCGTGCCGCCCAGCAGGGTGACCGGCAGATCGCGCAGGGTGATTTCGTCCTGCAGCCAGCCGGAGCTGAAGTCGATTTTCGCCTCCGGGAAGCCGGTGGTTGCCCCGCCCGGATGCTGCTCCTGACGATAGTATTCTCCGCCGTAGGTCAGAAGGTGTGCTGCTAAGGTGTCGCTGAACAGGCGGGTGCGGTTTTCCACCTTGCCGCCTTTGGTGGTCTGCTTGCGGAACTCGCCGCTGTTGTCGATATTCTGGGCATTAATGCGCGCTTCGGACCAGTAGACCTTCGCGTCGGCGTTCAGCCAGTCGTTACCTTCCGGGGCAATGTGATAGCCCACCTGCGCGTCACGCTGAATGGTGGAGCGATCGGTCATCGGGTTGCTGCTGTCCGCTCCGGGGGTTTGCGGGTTTTTCGGTTCCTGAGCGTCGTTATTGTAGTAGCGCAGGGAGCCGCTCAGGGTCTGGGCCGGGTCGATTTTCCAGCTGCCTTTCGCCAGCATGTTATTGATGGATTCGTCGTTAGGGGCGGTTGCTCCGTCGCTCTGGCGAATATCACCGCGATCCCGGCTGGACCAGGCCACCAGACCGTCCAGGGTGTCGGTGCGGCCATAGGCGCTGGCCCCCATGCCAAGACTGTGATCGCCCGTCGCGCCCGTCCCAAACACGCGGTAGCCGCTGTTTTTACCCGGCTCCAGCAGATCTTTCGCATCGGCGGTATCATAGGAAATCACGCCGCCCAGCGCGCCGCTGCCGTACAGCAGGGCCGACGGGCCGCGAACCACTTCGATACGTTTAATCAGCGCCGGATCGAGGAACGTGCTGTTCAGGTGACCGGTGTCGGTGCCCTGACGCACGCCGTCAACCAGCACCAGCACGCCGCGACGATCATAGCCGCGCAGGTTCACGTCCTGCCCGTTGGTGCGCCCGGTGCCGTCCAGCGTCAGTCCGGGGACGTTACGCAGCAGGTCGGCCGCCGAGCTGGCGGTTTGCTTCTCCGGCGCGCTGGCGTCAATCACGCTCACCATCATGGGGGCTTCAAAGGCGCTGCGGGCGTTGCCCGTGGCGGTGACGGTAATGTCATCTGTGGCAGCAAACGCCGCGGTCGGCAGGGCGCTGACAATCGCCAGCGTCAGAAGTGACGGGCGTAAAGACGCGGAAGGCAGGTGTGGCATAGCAACTCTCCATTAGAATTGAAAAGCGCTGGCTGCCTGGGGTTTACCTGGGTGGCTGGCGTAGTTTTTTGTGTTGTTTATTTTGTGAGGATCAGTTTTCCGGCATGGGTCTGGCGCAGCAGATAGCGCTGGCCGTCATGCTCGATAATGACCCGGCCCTCATCGCCGAGCAGGGTTTTGCTGTCAATCCGACGCTCGGTTGGGGCTGGTGCTGTGTCTGTTTTTGCTGGCGTTGCCGCGCTGTTATCCGTACGTGACATAATGTTTATAAATAACAATCAATGTAACAATGATAATCATTATCAATAAACTGCAAATTCACGGCAAGCGTTTTTGTGAAAAAAGGGCGAGAGGATCAATATTGTGCAATGAAAAGCCCGGTGGCGGCTTCGCCTTACCGGGCCTACAACGGCAAGAATCGTAGGCCGGGTAAGCGCAGCGCCACCCGGCAGGATGTTAAAAGCGTGTGTCCACGGCTGCTGCGAGTTTCTCCAGCAGCAGCTCGCTATCTTCCCAGCTCAGGCACGGGTCGGTGATCGACTGTCCGTACACCATCTGCTGGCCAGCAACGATTTTCTGCGTGCCTTCTTTGATAAAGCTCTCCGCCATAATCCCTGCTACGGCGGTTGAACCGCTGCGGATCTGCTGGCAGATCTCATCGCAGACGTCCAGCTGGCGGCGATGCTGCTTCTGGCAGTTGCCGTGGCTGAAGTCCACCACCAGATGTTCCGGCAGGTCGAACTCGGCCAGGGTTTCACAGGCCGCCGCAATATCTTGTGCATGGTAATTGGGTTTCTTGCCGCCGCGCATGATGATGTGCCCGTACGGGTTACCGCTGGTCTGGTAGATGGTCATATGACCGCTCTTGTCCGGCGACAGGAACATGTGGCTGGCACGGGCAGCGCGGATGGCATCAACCGCAATACGGGTATTGCCATCGGTCCCGTTTTTAAAGCCGACCGGACAGGAGAGGGCGGAGGCCATCTCGCGGTGGATTTGGCTTTCGGTGGTGCGTGCGCCAATCGCGCCCCAGCTGATCAGATCGGCGATAAACTGCCCGGTCACCATATCAAGAAACTCGGTGGCGGTCGGCACGCCCAGCTCGTTGACCTGCAAAAGCAGCTTACGTGCCAGCTCAATGCCGTGGTTCACGCGATAGCTGCCGTTCAGGTCAGGGTCGGAAATCAGCCCTTTCCAGCCCACCACGGTCCGCGGTTTTTCAAAGTAGGTTCGCATCACAATCTCAAGGCGGTGCTGATACTTATCCCGCAGGCCCTGAAGCCGTTTTGCATAATCCATCGCGGCATCCAGATCGTGGATGGAGCAGGGACCAATCACCACCAGAAGACGCTTGTCTTCACCATTCAGTATTTTTTCAATGCGGCGGCGGGAGGCCGTCACGTGTTCCGCAACGGCAGCGGAAACAGGATGCCGCTGGGCCAGTTCAGCCGGCGTAACCAGGCTGTCAATGCGCGCAGTGCGGAGTTCATCGGTTTTATTCATGGAATGTCTCAGAAAATTTTTGCTTCATCGGCAGACTACCGGGAAGTGATGGGCATCACCTTAAACCAATCCCTGCTGATTTCAAGTTCGGGGCGACACCGCCCCGTGGTTGCCGATGATGATACCTGAATCTGAGCTAATGTACTAGCATATTAGTACATGCGACGGTTAAGTCCCATGATGTCGAGAATTTTGGTGGCAATTTCTTCCACAGAGTAGTTGGTGCTGTTCAGCCACGGAATCTGATTTTTGCGGTACAGGGCTTCCACTTCGGAGACCTCCATCCGGCACTGGCGCATGGAGGCGTAACGGCTGTTCTCGCGGCGCTCTTCGCGGATGGCAGCAAGGCGTTCCGGATTAATGGTCAGCCCGAACAGTTTGTGCTGCAGCGGCTTAAGGGCGGCGGGCAGCACCAGGTTATCCATATCGTCAGCAATAAACGGGTAGTTGGCGGCGCGAATGCCGAACTGCATCGCCAGGTAGAGGCTGGTCGGCGTTTTGCCGCAGCGCGACACGCCAAGCAGGATCACCTGCGCCTGGTCGAGATTACGCAGAGAGATACCGTCGTCGTGCGCGAGGGTGTAATCGATGGCGGCGATACGCGCGTCGTACTTGGTCAGGTTGCCGGGGTTCAGCCCGTGGGTACGGTGGGCGATAGGCGTCGGGTCGAGCTTCAGCTCACTTTGCAGCGGAGCCACCAGCGCCTGCACGATATCCTGACAGAAGCCTTCACTCTGCAGAATGATGGCGCGAATCTCGGGGATCACGATGGAGTAGAACACCAGCGGGCGGACGCCGGTCTGTTGGTAAATGGCGTCGATCTGGTCCTTCACCGCTTTGGCGCGGCTCTCATTTTCGACAAACGGCAGCGTAATGCTGTTGATCGATACGGGAAACTGCGACATCACCGCGTGGCCCAGCACCTCGGCGGTGATCGCCGTACCATCAGAAATATAAAAAACGTGACGATCGACAGCACTATCCATTTTACCCACCCTGAATATCAGACGTAATTGTCTGAAAGCATAAATTAAAAAAGTAATTTACACAGCAAAGAACTTATCCTAATTATGAATGAAACGCTGTTTTTGATTTTCCTGAAAAGTGGATTTCATTTTTCAAATAGCGACTTTATTTTTGGGGTTTCTGGCTGAATATAGAGGAATCATCGGGTTAATCGTTGATGGGAAAGTATCCGAAAAGTTGAAATTTTAAATTGCTTACACGATTCACCGTTTTTTTAGCGGAAATAAATATGCCAGTATAAATACGTAGTCAGGTGTTACTTACTCCGATCAAATATCACAAAAGGATTGTTTCGATGTCCAACAATGGCTCGTCACCGCTGGTGCTTTGGTATAACCAACTCGGCATGAATGATGTAGACAGAGTTGGGGGCAAAAATGCCTCCCTGGGTGAAATGATTACAAACCTGTCGGGTATGGGTGTCTCCGTACCGAACGGGTTTGCCACCACCGCCGATGCCTTTAACCTGTTTTTAGACCAGAGCGGTGTTAACCAGCGCATTTACGACCTGCTGGATAAAACGGATATTGATGACGTCACCGAGCTTGCCAAAGCCGGGGCGCAGATCCGCCAGTGGATCATCGACACACCTTTCCAGCCGGAACTGGAAAAAGCCATTCACGACGCATACAACCAGCTCTCTGCTGACGATGCTCAGGCCTCCTTTGCCGTGCGTTCCTCTGCGACCGCGGAAGACATGCCGGACGCTTCGTTTGCCGGGCAGCAGGAAACCTTCCTGAACGTCCAGGGTTACGATGCGGTGCTGGTGGCCGTGAAGCACGTGTTTGCTTCCCTGTTTAACGACCGTGCCATCTCCTATCGCGTGCACCAGGGCTACGACCATCGCGGCGTGGCACTTTCCGCTGGCGTGCAGCGCATGGTGCGCTCGGACGTGGGCTCATCCGGCGTGATGTTCTCCATTGATACCGAATCCGGCTTCGACCAGGTGGTGTTTATCACCTCCGCGTGGGGTCTGGGTGAGATGGTTGTACAGGGGGCGGTAAACCCTGACGAATTCTACGTTCACAAGCCTACGCTGGCCGCTGGCCGTCCGGCGGTGGTGCGCCGCACCATGGGCTCGAAAAAAATCCGCATGATCTATGCCCCGACCCAGGAGCATGGCAAGCAGGTTAAAATTGAAGACGTACCGCAGGAGCAGCGCGACCGCTTCTCCCTGACCGACGCCGAAGTGCAGGAGCTGGCGAAGCAGGCGGTGCAGATTGAAAAACACTACGGCCGTCCGATGGATATCGAATGGGCGAAAGACGGGAACACCGGCAAGCTGTTTATCGTGCAGGCGCGCCCGGAAACCGTCCGCTCTCGCGGCCAGGTGATGGAGCGTTACACGCTGCACGCCCAGGGCAAAATCGTGGCGGAAGGCCGTGCTATCGGTCACCGCATCGGTGCTGGTCCGGTGAAAGTGATCCACGACATCAGCGAGATGAACCGTATTGAGCCCGGCGACGTGCTGGTGACCGACATGACCGACCCGGACTGGGAACCGATCATGAAGAAAGCGGCGGCTATCGTCACCAACCGCGGTGGCCGTACCTGTCACGCGGCGATCATTGCCCGCGAACTGGGTATTCCTGCGGTTGTCGGCTGCGGTGATGCTACCGAGCGCATGAAGGACGGACAGAACGTGACCGTCTCCTGTGCCGAAGGCGATACCGGCTACGTGTATGCCGATATCCTCGACTTCAGCGTGAAGAGCTCCAGCGTGGATACCATGCCGGACCTGCCGCTGAAGATCATGATGAACGTCGGTAACCCGGACCGCGCATTCGACTTCGCCTGCCTGCCGAACGAAGGCGTAGGCCTGGCGCGCCTGGAATTTATCATCAACCGTATGATCGGCGTTCACCCGCGTGCGCTGCTGGAGTTTGACGACCAGGAGCCGAAGCTGCAGAACGAAATCCGCGAGATGATGAAAGGCTACGACTCGCCGAAAGAGTTCTACGTTGGCCGTCTGACCGAAGGGATCGCGACGCTGGGTGCCGCTTTCTATCCGAAACGCGTGATTGTGCGTCTGTCTGACTTTAAGTCTAACGAATACGCCAACCTGGTCGGCGGCGAGCGCTACGAGCCGGAAGAAGAGAACCCGATGCTGGGCTTCCGCGGGGCCGGACGCTACGTGTCCGACAGCTTCCGCGACTGCTTCGCGCTGGAGTGTGAGGCGGTGAAGCGCGTGCGCAACGACATGGGGCTGACCAACGTGGAGATCATGATTCCGTTCGTACGTACCGTGGATCAGGCGAAAGCGGTTGTGGACGAGCTGGCGCGTCAGGGGCTGAAGCGCGGCGAGAACGGGCTGAAGATCATCATGATGTGTGAAATTCCGTCCAACGCCCTGCTGGCCGAGCAGTTCCTGGAGCACTTCGACGGCTTCTCTATCGGTTCGAACGACATGACGCAGCTGACGCTGGGTCTGGACCGCGACTCCGGCGTGGTCTCCGAGCTGTTCGATGAACGTAACGAGGCGGTGAAGGCGTTGCTCTCCCTGTCCATCCGCGCGGCGAAGAAGCAGGGCAAATACGTCGGGATTTGTGGTCAGGGTCCATCCGACCATGAAGACTTCGCTGCCTGGCTGATGGAAGAGGGGATTGATAGCCTGTCCCTGAACCCGGATACGGTGGTGCAAACCTGGCTGAGCCTGGCGGAACTGAACAAGTAACCGCTTAAAAACGGATAAAGGCGAGGAGATATCTCCTCGCCTTTTTTATTTTTCCTCTTATTTGCTCCCCATCACAAATAAAGTAAAAAACCAAATATCATAATTTGTCTGTCAATTTAGACAATTGTTAGCGCGCAACGCGTTGCTAATACTTGAGCCTTACTGCGCATTTCCCTTTCAGTGATGCGCAACTGGTTGAAATACGTTTTAACCTGATAAAAAGGCAAATAACAATGACACTCTCCTCTGTATTGCGTACCAAAGATAAAATAGGTTATGGCTTAGGTGATATGGCCAGCGCGCTGGTCTGGCAAACGGCAACCTTATTTCTCGCTTATTTCTATACGGACGTTTTTGGGCTACCCGCCGCAATCATGGGCACCATGTTTTTAGTGGTGCGCGTGGTTGATGCGTTTGTCGACCCGTGCATTGGCGCCCTGGTGGATCGCACCCAGACGCGTCACGGTCGTTTCCGTCCCTGGCTGCTGTGGTTCGCCATTCCGTTTGGCGTAAGCTGCCTCATTACTTTCTATGTACCGGACGTGGGGCCGACGGCGAAAATCGTTTATGCCTGTGTGACCTACGCGATCTTAAGCCTGATTTACTCCGCCATTAACGTACCTTACTGCGCCATGCCCGGCGCGCTGACGCTGGATCCGCGCGAGCGTCACTCCCTGCAGTCGTGGCGCTTTGGCCTGTCGTTTATCGGCGGGTTGATTGTGACGGTGATTGCCCTGCCGCTGGTCTCACTGTTAGGCCAGGGCAACGTGCAGAAAGGCTATTTCTATGCCATGAGCCTGATGGGGTTGCTGGGCATTGTGCTCTTTTTCTGCTGTTTCCTCATGACCCGAGAGCGCTATTCGCCGCGCAATGATACCTCCGGCTCGATGCTCACCGATTTAAAACTGCTGGCCGGAAACAGCCAGTGGCGCATTGTTTTCCTGTTTAATATTTTGCTGTTAACGGCGGTGGTAACGCGCGGTTCCGCCACGATGTATTACGTGAACTACGTGCTGTTGCGCCCAGAGCTGGTTTTTGCCTTTATTGTTTCCGGAATGGTCGCCTCCTTAAGCGGCGCATTATTATCTGAACGGCTGCTGGGGAAATTTGACCGCGTGCGCGCCTATCAGTGGACCATTATTTCCTTCGTTATTTTCGGCGCGCTGATTTTCTTCCTGCCGCCTTCGCAGGTGTGGCTGATTTTTGGCCTCAACATCGTCTTTAGCTTTGTGCAAAACCTGACCACGCCGCTGCAGTGGACCATGTTCTCCGATGTGGTCGACTACGAAGAGCATCGCAGTGGCCGCCGCCTGGACGGGCTGGTCTTTTCCACCGCACTGTTTGCCATCAAATTCGGCCTGGCGCTGGGTGGCGCGGTGGTCGGCTGGGTGCTGGGCATGGTGGATTACGCCCCGGGACAGGCAACTCAGGCACCCCACGTACTCTCTACGATTAACGCGCTGTTCACCCTTATCCCTTGCGCGCTGTTCCTTTGCATGGTCGCGCTGCTTGCTATCTACAAGCTCAACAGTCGGCTGGTGGATTCCATCGCCCGGGAGTTGGCCAGCAAGCGTGAGGTGAGACCCGACGCGGGGCAGCTCAGCCAAACAATCCCTTCCGCACTACAGGAGTAAAACATGACAGCTATCTATAAGGACGCGGGACGTCCCGTGCACGAGCGCGTCGCCGATTTACTGGCGCGTATGATCCCGGAAGAGAAGTTCGCCCAGATGCATGCGTACTGGCTGATCCTGGATGAAAACGGCAACCACCGCGAACGCAGCGATCTCAGCGATGAATTCGCCGGCGTGAGCGAGCAGGCAGCGCTGAGTGAACGGCTAAAGCTGGGCGTCGGGCAGATCACCCGTCCGCTGGGTACCCATATCGTTGACGCGAAAACTGGGGTGCGCGCCGCTAACCGCCTGCAGCGCATGATGATGGAAGAGACGCGCCTCGGCATTCCGGCCCTGTTCCATGAAGAGTGCCTGGTGGGGCTGCTGTGCAAAGACGCCACCCTGTTCCCGTCGTCGCTGAACTATGGCTCTACCTGGGATCCTGAACTGGTACAGCGCGCGGCAGAGCAGATCGGTAAAGAGGCGCGGTCCGTCGGCTGCCAGCAGGGACTGGCGCCGGTGCTGGACGTTTCCCGCGACGTGCGCTGGGGGCGAACCGAAGAGACCTTCGGGGAAGATCCCTGGCTGGTGGGGGTGATGGCAACCGCCTACGTGAAAGGGGTGCAGGGCGAGAGGCGCGATCTGCTGGCGACGCTCAAGCACTACGTGGGCCACTCGTTCAGCGAAGGGGCGCGCAACCATGCGCCGGTACATCTGGGCTTTAGCGAACTGAACGACACCTTCCTGCTGCCGTTTGAAATGGCGGTGAAGCTGGCCAATGCCGGGTCGGTGATGCCGGCCTACCACGATATCGACAATCAGCCGGGGCACAGCGACAGCTTCCTGCTGACCACCGTCCTGCGCGAACAGTGGGGCTTCGACGGCATTATTGTGGCGGATTACGGCGGCGTCAGCCTGCTGCACCAGCATCACGGTGTGTCCCACGATGCGGCCGAATCCGCCGCGCTGGCCTTTAACGCCGGGCTGGACGTCGAGCTGCCGAAAGATGACTGTGCGCGCCATCTGGCGGACGCCGTTGAGCGCGGACTGATTTCTATGACCAGGGTGGATGAGATCGTGGCGCGCGTGCTGACCGAAAAATTCCGCCTGGGCCTGTTTGAAAACCCGTACGCGGATGAGAACGGTATCGATCTGCAAAATGATTTGACCCGCCAGGCCGCGCGGGAGGTGGCGACAAAATCGGTCACACTGCTGGAAAACAACGGTATTTTACCGCTCTGCGGTAAGCCCCGCGTGGCGGTGGTGGGGCCGACGGCAGACGATCCGCTGGCGTTGCTCAGCGGCTACAGCTTCCCGGTACATCTGATCATCAGCGATATGGTGGAAGAGACCTCGCAGGTAACGACCCCGCGCGCGGCGCTGGAACATTACCTCGGCGCGTCGCAGGTCCGTTACGCCAAAGGGTGTCACATCATCGAGAAACGGATGGCGGGTGCGCCGGTCTTCCCGGGCGACAGCGGCGGTAAGCCGATGCAGCAGTCGCCGGTCTCGCAAAGTACCGCGCTGATCCCCGAGGCCGTGAACGCGGCGCAGGAGAGTGACGTGGTGGTGGCCTGCGTGGGCGATCTCGCCGGGCTGTTCCAGAGCGGAACCGTGGGGGAAGGTTCCGACACCGACTCCCTGAATCTGCCGGGCGTGCAGCAACAGCTGCTGGAGGCGCTGGTGGCGACGGGCAAACCGGTGATTGTCGTGATGACTGGCGGGCGCCCGTACAATCTGCAGGGGCTGGAGGATAAGATCGCGGCGCTGCTGGTGGCGTGGGCGCCCGGGCAGGAAGGGGGCTGGGCGATCGCGGACGTGCTAACGGGACGCGCAGAGCCGCAGGGGCGTCTGGTGGTGAGCGTGCCGAAAAGCGCCGGGGCAATGCCGTATTACTACAATCACAAGCTCAAAAGCGGCGGCACGCCGTTTGCGTTCCACTTCGGTTCACGTTATCCGTTTGGCTTCGGCCTTGGCTGGACGACGTTTAGCTGGGGGGCTGCCCGCGTAGCTGAAAGCAGCGTGCCGGTCGACGGCGAGGTGACGCTGAGCGTGGATATCACCAATGCCGGGGAACGCAGCGGCAGCGAGGTGGTGCAGGTTTACGTCAGGGATAAGGTCGCCACCCAGGTGCGACCGCTTCAGGAGCTGAAAGCCTTCCAGCGCGTCACGCTCTCGCCGGGCGAAACCGCCACGCTCAGCTTTACGCTACCGGTTGAGATGTTCAACTTTACCCGTCGGGACGGGAAACGCATCGTTGAGCCGGGCGAGTTTGAACTGCAGGTTGGCGCATCGTCGGCGGATATTCGCGAGGCGGTGACGGTTAATGTGACAGGGGAAACGCGGGTGCTGCCTGCTGAGTGGCGGATGCTCAGTACCTGTGAGGTTAAGCGCGCGTAGTCAGGATAAAAAAAAGCCCATCGTGGGAGATGGGCAAAGACTACACACAGCAATTCGTTGTTTCACTCAGGGGATTTCCATGCTTATAAATCAAGGTGTTGATCTATAACCGTGTCCTAATAGTAGGCATGTCATCTTTTAGCGTCGATCGGATTCGTCTCAATAGTTAAAGAGACGTAAAGATTTTTTAAGGTGAATAGCGGACTTAGAGCAAAAAAGGCGGGTCTGACCAGTGAGCAACGAATAAATACTTTAGCAGCGTTAAAGTATTGTGAGGGGGAATGTAGGCCGGGTAAGCGTTAGCGCCACCCGGCAAAAAAACTTAATGCGTGTTCTTCTCTTCCAGCTCTTCCAGTTCGCTCAAAATCACGTCCGGGTCTGTTCCCGGAGGCGGAATTTCATGCACCCAGGCGGAGAACAGACGCCAGGTGACGGCGAGCAGCACCGGGCCAATAAACAGGCCTATCATGCCAAAGGCAATCAGTCCGCCAATGACCCCGGAGAGGATCAGGATCAGCGGCAGGTCTGCACCCATGCGGATAAGTATCGGACGAATGACGTTATCCATGGTGCCGACCACGCAGCTCCAGACCAGCAGCACCGTTCCCCACGTGGTATCACCCGTCCAGTACAGCCAGATAATACTAGGGACCAGCACCAGCAGCGGTCCCAGTTGCGCAAGACAGGTCATCAGCATGACCACGGTGAACACGGTGGCGTACGGTACGCCGGAAATCGCCAGACCGATACCGCCCAGCACCGCCTGCACCAGCGCGGTCACCACCACGCCCAGCGCCACCGCGCGCACGGCCTGCGCAGCCAGTAAAACCGCCGCGTCACCCCGTTTGCCCGCCAGGCGGGTGGCAAAGTGACGAACGCCTAAAGCCACCTGCTCGCCGCGCCAGTAGAGCAGGGCGCTGAAGAGCAGCATCAGGGTACAGTGCATCATAAACCGGCCGATATGCGCCGCCTGACCCACAAACCAGGTCGTGGTCGTGCCTATATACGGGCGGACTTTTGCCATCAGCGCGCTGCCGCCCATCTCCAGCAGGCTATGCCAGCCGCTGTAGAGCTTGGCGCCCACCACCGGAATGCTGTTCAGCCAGGCGAGATCCGGCAGCGTCAGGTCACCGCTGCTAATAGCGCGAATAACTGGGCCACTGGAATCCACCAGGCTATTCACCAGCAGGGCAATCGGAATAATAAACAGCAGGAACAGCAGGAGCGTCATGACCAGCACCGCTAACCCGCGGCGGCCGAACAGCAGCTTCTGCAAACGCAGCAGCAGAGGCCACGTGGCAACGACAACGGTCGCGGCCCAGGCGAAGCCGAGAATAAAGGGTTGAACAATCCACAGACACGCAATAATCATGAGGGCCAGGAACAGCACCGACAGCAAAATTTGCGCAACATCCCTGGGCTGGCGAAGATTGACCATAAATGAAACTTTCCTTAAAAGAACGCCAGCGTGGCTGGCGGGAACGGAAAACCGCGTCTCTCTAATCATTGATGATCTCAGCGGTTTTTGACAGGCGGATTTTGCCTGTAATTCGGCAGAGATTATAAGAAAAAAATGTGATAAAACTTTCCAGACACAACGCAAACGATTTTATACACAAAATCATTCGAGTTGCATCAAGGCGGCAAGTCTGAGAATCCCCAGGAGCTTACTGAAGTAAGTGACTGGGGTGAGCAGACGCAGCCAACGCAGAGGCAGCTCGAAGGATGACGTGTATATACAACTCTAATTAGGGTCGACAGTTATGATCCCACAGATTTCTCAGGCACCTGGCGTCGTTCAGCTGGTGCTTAATTTTTTGCAAGCACTGGAGCAACAGGGTTTTACAGGTGATACCGCCACGAACTATGCCGACAGGCTGACGATGGCGACCGATAACAGTATTTACCAGCTTCTTCCCGATGCCGTCGTTTTCCCTCGTTCAACGGCCGACGTCGCGCTTATCGCCCGTCTGGCCACGCAGGAGCGCTTTGCCTCGCTGGTCTTTACGCCGCGCGGCGGCGGCACCGGGACCAATGGTCAGGCGCTGAACCAGGGCATCATTGTTGATATGTCGCGCTATATGAACCGCATCATTGAGATCAACCCGGAAGAGGGGTGGGTGCGGGTCGAAGCGGGCGTTATCAAAGATCAGCTTAACCAGTACCTCAAGCCTTACGGTTACTTTTTTGCCCCGGAGCTTTCCACCAGTAACCGCGCGACCCTCGGCGGGATGATCAACACGGATGCCTCCGGTCAGGGCTCGCTGGTCTACGGCAAAACCTCCGATCACGTGCTGGGCGTGCGTGCCGTTCTGCTGGGCGGCGATATTCTCGATACGCAGCCGATGCCGGTCGAACTGGCGGAAACGCTGGGCAAAGATAACACGGCCAGCGGACGCATCTATCGTACCGTGCTGGAGCGCTGCCGCGACAACCGCCAGCTTATTCTCGATAAGTTCCCCAAACTGAACCGCTTCCTGACCGGGTACGACCTGCGTCACGTCTTTAACGACGACCTGACCCAGTTTGATTTAACCCGCGTGCTCACCGGCTCTGAAGGGACGCTGGCGTTTATCACTGAGGCGCGGCTGGATATCACCCGCTTGCCGAAGGTGCGTCGGCTGGTAAACGTCAAATATGACTCCTTCGATTCCGCGCTGCGCAATGCGCCGTTTATGGTGGAAGCGAAAGCGCTGTCGGTGGAAACGGTTGACTCCAAAGTGCTCAACCTGGCCCGGGAAGATATTGTCTGGCACTCCGTCAGCGATCTCATTACCGACGTGCCGGATAAAGAGATGCTCGGTCTTAACATCGTGGAATTTGCCGGTGACGATGCGGCGCTGATTGAGAGCCAGGTCACCACGCTCTGCCAGCGGCTGGATGAGCTGATTGCGCAGGGCGAAGGCGGCGTGATCGGCTGGCAACTCTGTAACGATCTGGCCGGGATTGAGCGTATCTATGCGATGCGTAAAAAAGCCGTGGGCCTGCTCGGCAATGCGAAAGGGGCGGCGAAGCCGATTCCCTTTGCCGAAGATACCTGCGTGCCGCCTGAGCATCTGGCGGATTATATCGTCGAGTTTCGCGCCCTGCTGGACAGCCACGGCCTGAGCTACGGCATGTTCGGCCACGTCGATGCCGGGGTACTGCACGTGCGTCCGGCGCTGGATATGTGCGACCCGCAGCAGGAGATCCTGATGAAGCAGATCTCCGACGATGTGGTGGCCTTAACCGCCAAATATGGCGGTCTGCTCTGGGGAGAGCACGGGAAAGGATTTCGCGCGGAATACAGCCCGGCATTCTTCGGCGAACAGCTCTATGCGGAGCTGCGCAAGGTGAAGGCGGCTTTCGACCCGCATAACCGCCTCAACCCGGGCAAAATCTGCCCGCCTGAAGGCGTGGACGCGCCAATGATGCAGGTGGATGCCGTTAAGCGCGGCACGTATGACAGACAGATCCCGATTGCGGTGCGCTCTTCCTGGCGCGGCGCGATGGAGTGTAACGGCAACGGCCTGTGCTTTAACTTTGATGTGAAAAGCCCGATGTGTCCGTCGATGAAAATCACCAGCAACCGTATCCACTCTCCAAAGGGGCGGGCGACGCTGGTGCGTGAATGGCTGCGTCTGCTGGCCGATCGCGGGGTTGACCCGCTCAGGCTGGAGCAGCAGCTTCCGGAAAAACGGGCCAGCCTGCGCTCGTTGATTGAACGCACCCGCAACAGCTGGCATGCCAACAAGGGCGAGTATGATTTCTCCCATGAGGTGAAAGAGGCGATGTCCGGCTGTCTGGCCTGTAAAGCCTGTTCAACCCAATGCCCGATTAAAATCGACGTGCCGGAATTCCGCTCGCGCTTCCTGCAGCTGTATCACACCCGCTACCTCCGCCCGGTGCGCGACCATCTGGTGGCAACGGTGGAAAGCTACGCGCCGCTGATGGCGCGCGCGCCGAAGACCTTCAACTTCTTTATCAACCAGCCGCTGGTGCGCAAGCTCTCTGAAAAACATATCGGCATGGTCGATCTGCCGCTGCTGTCGGTGCCGTCTCTGCAGCGCCAGCTCGTCGGGCATCGCTCGGCGAACATGACCCTGGAGCAGCTGGAGACACTCACGCCTGAGCAAAAAGCGAAGGTGGTGCTGGTGGTGCAGGATCCGTTTACCAGCTACTACGATGCCCAGGTCGTGGCGGATTTCATCCGCCTGACCGAAAAGCTGGGGTATCAGCCGGTGGTCCTGCCGTTCTCACCCAACGGTAAGGCGCAGCACATTAAAGGCTTCCTGACGCGCTTTGCGAAGACCGCGCAGAAAACCGCTGACTTCTTAAACCGCGTGGCGCAACTCGCGATACCGATGGTCGGCGTCGACCCGGCGCTGGTGCTGTGCTACCGCGATGAATACAAGCAGACGCTGGGCGACAAGCGCGGTGATTTCCACGTCATGCTGGTGCACGAGTGGTTGCCGATGGCCCTGGAAGGCAAAGCTGTACAGGACGTCAGCGGCGAACCGTGGTATCTGTTCGGACACTGCACGGAAGTTACCGCGCTGCCGGGCGCCCCCGCGCAGTGGGCCTCCGTCTTTGCCCGCTTCGGCGCGAAGCTGGAGAGCGTCAGCGTGGGCTGCTGCGGCATGGCCGGCACGTACGGACACGAAGTGAAAAACCACGCCAACTCGCTCGGCATCTATGAGCTGTCCTGGCATCAGGCGATGCAGCGTTTGCCGCGAAACCGCTGTCTGGCGACGGGCTACTCCTGTCGAAGCCAGGTGAAACGGGTAGAAGGTAACGGTGTACGTCACCCATTGCAGGCTTTACTGGAGATAATTGGATGATCTGGAAACGTGCCGTGACGCTGCAGGCGCTGAACGCCATGGGCGAGGGGAATATGGTGGGGCTGCTGGATATCCAGTTCACCCGCATTGGCGACGATGATATCGAGGCCACCATGCCCGTCGATCGTCGCACACATCAGCCGTTTGGTTTATTGCACGGCGGGGCGTCCGTCGTGCTGGCCGAAACCCTGGGCTCGGTGGCGGGATATCTCTGTACCGAAGGGGAGCAGAAGGTGGTCGGACTCGAGGTGAATGCTAACCATATCCGCTCGGTACGCAGCGGGCGCGTGCGCGGAGTTTGCCGCGCTCTGCACGCCGGTAGCCGCCATCAGGTATGGCAGATTGACATTATCGACGAGCAGGATCGCCTGTGCTGCTCATCGCGGCTGACGACGGCGGTCGTGTAAAGTTTTAAGATGTTTTGCCTTTGGTCAAAAACTAGTCAGTGGGTTGTGATATACTGGTCAGGTTTTGTACATAAGCGAGGACATCATGGATACTGAAATAACCCCAACACAGCTGGCAATTGAATATTTACGTCGCGATAAGAGCAATCTGTCCCCGGCGCAGTACCTGAAAAAGCTGAAACAGCTTGAGCTGGAATTTACAGATTTGCTGGCGCTCTCTTCGAATGAGCTTAAAGAAGAGATCTACTTTGCCTGGCGGTTGGGCGTTCACGTCCATTGAGAGAGTAATGTTGAAAAGGCCGCAAGAGCGGCCTTTTTGGTGTCTGACGTTCAGTATTTAGCGGGGAGCTTGTTGATTTTAATAAGCCTGCCTTCTTCCATTTCGATAAATCCGCCGGTTTTTAAATCCGCCAGAATGCGCATCACGCCGCTGCGGGAGAGCTGGGTTTTCTCCCTGATATACCTTTCCGCCGTCACGCTGCCGCGATAGCTTTCATCTTCATCCATCAGTTTTATGAGCTGCTGGCGAATCATCTCATACGCCGTGGGCGCGCCCTGCGGCATCACGTTGTTATAAAGACGGCTATAGACAAACATGAGCTGTTGAGAGAGCAGTCCCCAAAGCCCTTTTTCTTTAATAATGTCAGCTACCTGTTCAGTAGGGATACTGCCAATCAGGCAAGGGCTCACAGTGATGAGGTAATCATTAAAATAGATGTCTGTCAGGTTAGCCAGACCAAACAGGGTAGGACTGCGGGAGGTCGAGAGCATCATGTTATCGCTGCTGCGGTAGATGGCAATCGTTCCCTCAAGGATTAAATAACAGATCCCCTGACCGTCAACCTCAAGGTTAAGTCGTTCGCCGCGGCCTGTTCGACGCACGGTGCAATAGGGCTCCAGATGCGCGATCAGTTCCTGGGCGTAAGGGGAGCCGCGAGACGATTTATCTGTATAGGACATAGCCGTAAACCTGGAAGATAATCTTATGCTTATAGTTTCGCTCTTCTCTCGCGCTATCTCCAGATATTATTGTGATTTCAGTACTTCCGAGGTAAATGGTTAATCTCAATCAGCACGCCACGTTCCATGGTGATGTATTTCCCCGTACGCAGTTCTGCCAGAATTCGCATAATCCCGCTGCGGGAAAGATAGGTACGGCTCTTAATATAGGCCGCTGCGGTGATGTTTTGTCTAATTGTCTCAGGTTCCTGCATTAATTCAACCAGCTGAAAGCGGATGATATCGTATGCGGACATCTGTGAAATTTGCGCGCAGTGCTCGTACACCCGCGATGCAGTATAAATCAGCAATTTAGAAAAGTGTTCCCAGAGATCGTGCTGTGCAACCACTTTATTAAACGCATCCAGCGACACGCAAGCGAGTTCTGATGTCTCCAGTGCCCTGACGTAAAGATGTTCCGATGAAAACTGACTGCTGACACCCAGTATAAAGGGAGCCGATTCCGAATTTAACACAATACCGTCACCGCGGCGGTGCAACGCCACGCTGCCGTGTAACAGCATAAAACAGTGGCGTTCGTCATTTCGGTAATACTGTACGACTTCACTTTTCGAAAGAATGATCTTCTCTGCGCCAGGAAGGACATTATCAATTAAACGCTCTATGTGTCTTAAGGGTTTTAATCCCAGCACCAACGATTTCTCATTGTCTAATACGGCTGCAATTCGCGTGTTCATAATATACCTCACGTCAACAGATGCGATCGTTTTCCAATCGACATGGAGAATTATCTTAAAAAGCTGCGAAGCAGGGAATAACACTCAAAAGTCTAATAATAGACCGGAGGTGTTGAGAATCTTAACGTTATGAATTTTATCGTTAAACGGTGAAGGTCTAAAAGTAGACTGGCGATAAAGCAAGCAATCAAAATGTTTATTATTTGTTAAACCACAGTCTACAGCTAGACCTTAAAAAAGATTGTTTCGTAGAAAAGTGTTGTATAAATTTTGACTCGTCGACAGAAACATAAATCTGAAACGCTCGACACGATGAGAGCTGTATTTTGTTTCTGATGGCCTCTGAAAAAGAATGGCAGAATGAGGAACGTCTGTTTTGCCTGAATATCAGTAATAAATAAAGTAATACAGGAAATGGCTTTATGAAAAAGAAAATTATTGTTGCCATCTTTACGGCAGGCTCTGCATTGACAATGACTCAGGCTTTCGCGGCGGCAGGTACGGTTAATTTTAACGGTAATATTTTGGATAATGCCTGCGATGTAGATGTGGCATCTCAGAATCAGGTCGTGGTTCTCGGCGATTATTATAAAACGGAATTTCCGACAACGGGTTCCAGAACCGCAGCGACGCAGTTCGATATCGTACTGAAAAATTGCCCGGTGACCGTTACCTCCGCGAAGGTGCGTTTTGACGGCACGCCAGATTTAACCGACGCAAACCTGCTGGCGATTGATTCCTCCGTTGTGGGAGCAGCAACGGGCGTGGCCATCAACCTGATGACGGCCGATAAGGCCGATCTGCCGCTGCATGGTAGCAACAGCTATTCCTATGCGCTGAGCAGCACCGCTGATAATACGCTCAATTTCTATGCTCAGTATATTTCAACTGCGGCATCAGTGACCGCGGGTCCGGCTAACTCGGTTGCTAACTTCTCTGTGGTTTATAACTAAGTCTTTTGCAGTAATCATTATGGGGCCACCCGGCCCCTTTGTTTTATGAGGTATTCAATGCGTTTTATCACAACAATCGGCCTGGCCGCGGCAGCGTTACCGCTGACATTTTCAATGGCCCATGCTGGTGTCATTATTGGCGGCACGCGCGTTATTTTCGACGGTGCAAAAAAAGAAGCATCCATTAGCGTGGACAATGCCGATAGCGTGCCCTTTTTAATTCAGTCGTGGATTGACGTGCCGGAGGGGAAAACAGATAAAGCACCTTTAATCATTACGCCTCCGCTTTATCGACTGGATGGTGGCCAGAAAAATATCGAACGCATTGTCATGACCGGGTCACTCCCTCAGGAACAAGAAAGTTTATTTTGGCTCAATATAAAAGCCATTCCTTCTGCAACGAAACAGGCTAATTCACTGCAAATTGCAGTTAAAACGCGTATCAAGTTGATTTATCGCCCGGCAAGTCTTCACGCGTCAACGCCCGAAGATCAGGCCGGAAAATTAACATGGCAACGCAACGGGAATGAAATTCAGGTAAAGAATCCGACTCCCTATGTCATCAATTTTAATGAAATATCCGTGGGCGGAAAAAAACTGGACGATGTTTCGTATGTATTACCCGGCGCGTCGGCCCGATTTCCGTTATCTCATGGAACCCGCGGAAATACGCTGACGTTTAAAGTTATCAACGATTATGGAAGCCCCGGCGCGTTGCATCAAGCCAGTTTGTGATTTTGGCAAACGGTAATACCCGCATTACTCAGGTCATCCGCAATGAAAATACAACATCATAAAGTACGACGCCTGGCGACACTCATCGCTCTGGCGATGACGGGGTCTTCTCCCACGCTTTATGCCAGCGAAACGTTTAATACTGAACTGGTTGAGCTGGATAACCCAGGCATGGGGAAAGCCGATTTATCTGCGTTTGAAGCAGGCTCTCAGGCACCGGGTACGTACCATGTTGATATTATTCTTGACGATCGGCTCATCGAGACCCGGGATATTACCTTTGACGCAGCGAAAACGCCCGACGGAAATGACGTATTACAGCCGTGCCTGAGCATTGAACAATTAAAACAGTGGGGCGTGAAGACAGCGCTGTTTCCTCAGCTGGCCTCAGCGAAAAGCACCTGTGCCGATCTTATGGCCATTCCGCTGTCCTCGACGGATTTCCAGTTCAACGCGCAGCGTCTGGTTATCAGTATTCCGCAGGCCGCTATCGATATACCGGCGCGTGGCTATGTGCCGCCGGAAATGTGGGACGAGGGTATCAATGCCGCCATGCTCAATTACAGCCTGAGCGGGGCCAATACCTGGGCGAAAACCGGTGAGGCTGCCAGAACTGACAGCCAGTATGCCAACCTGCGTCCGGGGATCAACATTGGGCCGTGGCGCCTGCGCAACTACACAACCTGGTCCCGGGAGGCGTCGGGTCAGGATAAATGGGACACCGTATACACCTATGCGCAGCGGGCTGTTATTCCCCTGAAGGCGCAGTTGACACTCGGCGACAGCTCTTCCCCGGCTGACGTGTTTGACAGTATGCCTTTTCGCGGCGGTCAGTTGGCATCCGACGATGACATGCTGCCGGATTCTCTGAAGGGCTACGCGCCCGTGGTTCGCGGTATTGCGCGCACGAATGCGCAGGTGGTGGTGCGCCAGAATGGCTATCAGATCTATCAGAGCTACGTCGCCCCGGGGGCGTTTGAGATAACCGACATGTATCCGACGGGCGGTGCCGGGGATCTTGACGTGACAATCAAAGAGGCGGATGGAAGCGAACAGCATTTCACACTGCCTTACGCCTCACTTCCGGTGCTGCAGCGCGAAGGGCGCCTGAAGTATGCCATCACGGGCGGTCAGTATCGCGCCTACAACAGCAGCGTGGAAAAGACGCCTTTCGGGCAACTGACAGGTATTTATGGTCTCCCGCATGGCCTGACGCTATACGGTGGCGTGCAGGGATCGGGCAAGTACCGGTCGTTCGCCGTTGGGGGGGGGACAAACATGGGGGATTTTGGTGCGCTCTCCACCGACGTCACCCAGGCCTGGTCTACACCGGATAACACGGCAAAAACCAGCGGGCAGTCCTGGCGCGCGCGGTATAGCAAGAACTTTATCGATACCGGAACGAACTTCTCGATTGCGGGGTATCGCTATTCGACCAGCGGCTACTACGGGATGCAGGAAGTTCTGGATTCCTGGGGAGACAGTACCGCGCTGCAGGACAGGAGGCGTAACCGCGCCGAATTGACCATGAGCCAGACGCTGGGCGGGGATTTAGGTTCCCTGACCCTCAGCGCCGCGCGGGAAGACTACTGGAATTCGGGTAAATCGATGGCGTCGTGGAGCGTCGGGTATAACAACTACTGGCATAACATCAGTTATGGTGTGACCTGGACATACAGCAGAAACGCTAGCACAGCCTCTTATGGTAGCGGGAGCAGCAAAACGTATGACCACGATCAGCTTCTGGCATTTAACGTCAGTGTGCCGTTGGATAAATTCCTCCCGCAGACGTGGGCAAACTATGGCATGAACGCCAGCAAGAATAATGGCACCACGCACAACCTGGGTATGAACGGCGTGGCCCTGGAAAACCATGCCCTGAACTGGAACGTGCAGCAGGGCTACGGTACGGACGGCGTCGACTATACCGGCAACATGAACGGTGACTACAAAGGTACCTACGGCGAAGTGACTGCGGGCTATGGCTACGACAGGAGCAGCGAGCGCCTGAACTACGGCCTGCAGGGGGGGATCCTGGCCCACGCGGACGGTATCACCTTTTCCCAGCCGCTGGGGGAAACCAATGCCCTGATTAAGGCACCCGGCGCCCACGGGGTGGATATTCGAAACCAGTCCGGCATGCGAACGGACTACCGGGGCTTTACGGTAGTCAGCAATCTCTCCGTGTACCGTAAAAACGACCTCACGCTCGATCCAGAAAATATGCCTGACGACGTTGAGCTGGAGATCAATACGCGTACGGTCACGCCGACGCGAGGGGCGGTCGTCAGGGCTGATTACCTTTCCAAAGTGGGGCGCAAGGTGCTGATGACCCTGATGGACAACGGCCGCTTCGTTCCGTTTGGGGCGGTGGTGACGCTCGCCGAAGACGGTCGCGGTGGCTTTATCGTTGGCGATCGAGGACAGGTCTATTTAACCGGCATGAGCGAGCAGGGGACACTGATCGTGGCATGGGGAAATCAGTCCGCCCAGCAGTGTCGCGTGGATTTCACCCTGCCGAAACAGGCCACCTACGGTGGCGTCACCCTCATTAACGCCCTTTGCCGTCAGGAACATTAAGATGAAAACGATGGAATTTTTGCTGTCACTCTGTTTTTTTGCGGGCTGGAATTATGCCCACGCCGGGACGTGCACGACGATCGTACCGCAGACGTCTACGCTGTCGGTAGGTACCCTCACCGTGCAGCGCGATGCGCCTGTGGGAACGGTGATATTTTCCGGTGCAGCGTCAAACACGGGATCCTATCTCACCGGCTGCAGCAATCCATTAATGCTGGGTTTTAGCATGCGTTATAACGGCGCCACGCTCAGTACCTATGGGAATCATGTTTACAACACCAACGTCAGCGGGATTGGGATCCGATTTTCATCGAATAATTATTTCGAAAACCCGAGCAATACCTTCTCATATAACGCACAAACCTCATACGTCGACTGGTATGGCGGAAAAATTGAACTGGTGGTGACCGGGCCGGTTTCCTCAGGGGCGCTCACCCCCGGCGTAATCGGCGTGGTAACCCTTCAGGGCAGCGACGCTATTTATCGCGATGGTCTGATAACGCAGTTGAGCAGCGGAACGATCAATGCCCTGGCGTGCACGATCAATACGCCACAGTTGACCTTCGCCATTGGAAATATACCTGCCTCTTCCTTTAACGCAGGCGTGGGAACGTCGCCGGCAGGGGCGCAAAATACGCAGAATCTCGGATTAAACTGCAGCGCCGGGACCAATATCAACGTCACGTTAAGCGGCATCCAAAACCCGGATATCAGCAATACCAGCGTGATGGCCCTTACGGGGCAGGGTAATACCGGAACGGCAAAAGGGGTGGGCGTTCAGCTCCTCTATAACGGTACTCCGCTAGCCATGAACAGCCGCCTGCTATTAAAACAGTCCGCGGGTGGGGTCGAAACACTCCCATTAACGGCCCGTTATTATCAAACGCTGGGGACCGTTCAGTCGGGAACGGCAAACGCCTCGGCCACGCTTAATTTAACCTACCAGTAGCCGGTGAGAAGATGAAAATATCGCACAAAAAAACTCTCCTGCTTGCCCTGTTGAGCTGGAAGGCGTTTTCCGCCGATGCGGTCAATATCGGCGTAACGGGAAATATCGTTGCGTCGCCCTGCGTATTTAACGGGGGGAATACGAATCTGGATATCAACCTCGGCAATATTCAGGCTTCCAATATGGTGACGCCAGGGTCCACGTCAGACCCGGTTGCGTTCGATCTGCTCTTTACAAGCTGTCCGCTGGGAACCCGTAGCGTCACGGTGACGTTCGCAGGAACCCCTGATC
This sequence comes from Enterobacter sp. BNK-13, assembly GCF_048685015.1. Classification (NCBI taxonomy): domain Bacteria; kingdom Pseudomonadati; phylum Pseudomonadota; class Gammaproteobacteria; order Enterobacterales; family Enterobacteriaceae; genus Enterobacter; species Enterobacter sp. BNK-13. Next base: position 1,527,684 of record NZ_JBLQTP010000001.1, read on the forward strand.
CCGCAGCAGGCGCGGACTACTACATGAACAGCGGCTCGGCCACCGGCGTTGCCGTCGCCATGAGTGACGCCGCAACCGGCTCGCTTAAAGGGACGGGCTCCAGCATCACAAAGACCATTGCGGCAGACAGCACTGCAACAATGCCTATGCAGGCCTGGGTAAAATCCGCTTCAGGCGGTACTACGCCCGGAAGCATCAGTGCCGTTGTCGTGATGACGATGCAGTACAACTGAATGTCAGTGATACCTGTTTATTAAAGATGTTGGTATGAACTATGTTAAATATTCTGATTCAGGAAACGGATCTGTTTTTTCAGGCAGGGCTGCAGGATTTTTTAGAGAGTTTTTTTAAGCATAACTTTCATCGCACTATCACATTTAAACCTGGCTTAACCCATGAAAATGTCAGTCAGGCCGATATTATTATCCTGTCATTATGTCAGGGTGAGACACTGACCTGTTTTCCCGAGTTACTGGCCCGGCAAAAAGGGATTGTGATAGGGTTCGTCGACGATGAGCAGTCGGTTTCGGCGTTGCCCTCCTGCTTTCAGGACATCATTTTACTTCCTCGCCGTGCATCGATTGATCGTATCAGTGGCGAACTGTTTATCGCGTGGTTCAGGACGCGACTACCGGGTTACACGTGGACTAATAGGAACTGTTTCAACTGCCAGCATAAAAGTTTATCCCGGCAACAAATTCGTATTATGGTGAATTTTTACAGAGGGCTGTCGGTTATGCAGACCGCTCACGCGCTTGATATGAGCGAGAAAACGGTCTTTACCCACAAATATATGATGATGCAAAAATTTAATCTGCGAAACGATTACGAGATGATCGCATTGCTGAGAAGGTTGATGGAGAAAAAGAGCCGGCCGAACCTGCTTCGCGAATTGCTGGAAAACAATGATGCACGACCAAGCAACTTTCTATCAAAATCTATCAGGCAACTTAACAATATTGAGTAACACTCCTCTTTGCATTTCGATATAGCCGCCTTCTTTTAATGCCGACAGTATGCGCATCACGCCACTACGGGAGAGGTGGGTTTTATCTCTGATATAGCTTTCTGCAGTAACGTTGAGTCTGAATGAGGATTCTTCGTTTGAGAGGGCATAAAGTTGTGCGCTTACAATGTCATAAGCGGAAGGTCCCGTTAAATCTTCATAACTGTGAAATAGCTTACCTGCCAGGCCCATCAGATGATATGCCAGGGGCTCCCAAAGGTTATGATTCTTAATTGTCTCATTAACAAAATCCGTTTTGAGGGTAACGATGTCACAGTTATTAAACGTTTTGATATAGCCGCGCATCTGGGTCTGATGCAGATTACTGAGGCCGATCACCGCGGGTCCTTGAACCGTTGCCATCGCTAAATCGTCGTTGCCGCGGTGAATCATGACGCGTCCTTTGAGTAATACATAACAGAGACGTTCATTGCCAACCACAAAATTTAATCGACGGCGTGGCAGCACTTTTTTCAAATCTGAACCGTGTTTAAGATAATCGATCAGCAATTTTGTCGCTGATGAAGGATCACATACCCATTTTGTGGAGAACTCATCGAGCATACGTGCGCCTGTCCGTCAAACCTTCCAGTAGTCATGGGATTCAGTATAGCGTGGATCCTGCTGAGTCTTCCTGAGGCGCCAATTTTGTTCAGTATTTCAGCGGTAAGTGATTGATAGAAATCAAAATTCCGCGTTTAAGCTCAACGCATCCGGCATCCCGAAGATCTGCAAGAATCCGCATTATACCGCTACGAGACAGGTAGGTTCTGCTTTGGATGTAATTCGCTGCGGTAATATTGCTGCGAATTCGCTCCGATTCGTTCATCAGCTCAAGCAACTGGAACCGGATTATCTCATATGAGGACATCTGCGATATCAACGTGCAATGCTCGTAAACGCGAGAAGCGGTGTAAATCACTAACTTGCATAAGCTTTCCCACAGTCCAAAACTCTCGATAAGCAGATTGAATCGTTCCAGTGGAAGGCGACTCATCACAGCATTTTCATTCACTCGGACGTAAAGGTTTTCGGTCTGAGAGAACTGATTACTGATCCCCATAATGAAAGTCGCTTGTTCAGAGTTAAGCACCATACCATCGCCTCGACGATTCAGCGTGACGCCGCCTTGATGAAGTATATAGCAGGTTCTTTTTTTACCGGAATGATAGCGCAGGATTTCGCCTTTATTCGCATTAAAACGTGTGGCAAAGGGAGCGATTTGTTCAATCATTTTATCGATATCACTCACGGGCTTGAATGCATGTGCAGGTGTAACCTCAGTAAATTCCCCCGTTGAAATTTTAGTATTCATATTAATCACTCCAGACGCTCTTTGAGTCAGTCAAAAAGATGTGTCAGGGATTATCTAACCGCGAAGAGTGTAAATAAATAATAGGTTGGTTTCATAATGGACCCGGCCATTAACAAATATTTAATAATCTGGCGAGGGGCGTTTAAAAGAATTTTTTTGCGTTAAGGAAATGTTAACATTAAAGTCTACGGTTGGGCTAAAAAGCATTTGTCGGGAAAATTAAACTTCTGTAAATTTCGCCTCAGCAAGTGAGAGGATGAAAACAAAGTTATCGAATAAATATCTTTGCGTTCTGCTTACTGCACGTTGGAAATGAGATATCTGGCGCAAAAAATAAATGGTCTAAATCCATCTGGATGTTGCCGCCTAAATTTCGGTAATTTATAAAGTTATTAAGGAAATTAAATCATGAAAAAGAATATTATTGCTGCTGCTTTCGCTGCGACTGCTGCTCTGACCATGTCTAACGCATTCGCTGCTGCTGGTACCGTTAATTTTACCGGCGAAATCATCGACGCAGCGTGCACCGTTGACACCGGTTCTGTAAACCAGACCGTTGATCTGGGCCGTTACAGCAAATCTGAATTTACCGCTGCTGGCGATAAAACCGCTGCGACTAAATTCTCAATCGTTCTGACCAACTGCCCGGCAACCGTAACTGGCGCAACCATCAAGTTTGACGGTTCTGCAGACCCAGCAAACTCCAACCTGCTGGCTGTAACCGGTGGCGCAACGGGTGTTGCTATTAACCTGATGACGGCTGATAGCCAGGATCTGCCGTTGGCGGGCGTAAACAGCCACGTATACAGCCTGGCTGAAACTGTACCAAACACACTGGACTTCTTTGCTCAGTACGAAGCAACGTCTGCAACTGTCGGCGTAGGTCCAGCAAACGGTGTAGCTAACTTCTCCGTTAGCTACCAGTAATCTTCCTGACCGGAAACATATATGAGGGCCGGTATACGGCCCTTTTTTATCGAGGTGTAAAATGAATTTTCTTAGCAAAACTTTAATTGCCTGCGCAGTAATTTCAGCAAGCGTGTCCTTTGCCAATGCGGGTGTCATTATTGGCGGAACGCGTGTCGTCTATGATGGCAATAAAAAAGAAGCTTCCATTGATGTTAACAACCCGGATAAGACGCCGTACCTTATTCAGTCGTGGGTTGAAACATTAAATGGTGGCGCTGAGAAAGCTCCTTTTATTATCACCCCTCCGTTGTATCGACTCGATGGTGGCCAGCAAAATATTGAGCGTGTCGTAGTGACCGGCAACTTGCCACAGGATAAGGAAAGTCTTTACTGGCTAAATATTAAAGCGATACCGTCAGCGCCCAAAAAAGATAATACGCTGCAAATTGCGATCAAAACGCGCATTAAGCTGATTTATCGTCCGGTAGGATTAAAATCTCAGCAGCCGCAGGAGCTGAGTCACCAGTTAACCTGGCGCCGCAATGGAAACCAACTTCAGGTTACCAACCCAACCAGCTATGTCATTAACTTCAATGAAATCAGTCTGGGCGGTAAAAAAATTGAAAATGTTTCGTATGTACTTCCTGGGGAATCAATGAATTTCACGCTGCCTGCTGGCGCTAACTCAACCTCTATTAATTATAAAGTCATTAATGATTATGGGGCGGTGAGTGACGTGCAAAGCGCAAGCTTGAGAAAATAATTGGTTTTGGAATGTCGTTTCCAAGGTGACGTGAATGATGATAGTAAGGGAATATAATAATTTTAAACCTGCGCGATTGGCTTTATTAATTGCATTTGCCCTTGCTGGCTCAATGCAGAATGCCATGGCGCGTGATTACTTCAACCCGGACCTGGTTGAACTCGATAATCCGCAAAATGGGGGTAAAGCCGATCTCGCTGCGTTTGAAGCGGGCTCGCAGGCGCCGGGAACCTATCACGTCGATGTGATGCTGGATAACGAACTCGTTGATACGCGAGATATCGAATTCAAAACCTCAGGTGCTCCCAATGATGAGGGGAAATTAGAACCTTGTCTGACCGTGGAGCAGCTTAAAGAATGGGGCGTAAAAACCGAGCTGTTCCCGGCGCTGGCAGTGGACAACGAGCGTTGTGCGAACCTGCACGCGATACCTTCCGGATCCACTGAATTTCAGTTTGGCGCGCAGCGTCTGCTTATCAGTATCCCTCAGGCGGCAATTTCTCGTCAGGCCCGCGGATACGTTCCACCGGAACAGTGGGATGACGGAATCACGGCTGCACTGCTCAACTACAGCCTGAGTGGGGCCAATAACCGCTCGCGCAACGGGAGCAGTGATACCAGCAACACGCAGTACGCTAATTTGCGTCCGGGAATCAACATCGGGCCATGGCGTCTGCGCAATTACACGACCTGGTCACGAGACGAAGATGGCAAGGACAAATGGGATAGCGTTTATACCTACGCCCAGCGCGCGATCGTACCGCTAAAAGCACAGATGACGCTCGGGGACAGCACTGCGCCTGCTGATGTTTTCGACAGCATGCCGTTCCGCGGTGCGCAGCTGGCCTCCGATGATGATATGCAACCCGATTCACTCAAAGGGTACGCACCCGTCGTCCGCGGTATCGCGCGTACCAATGCGCAGGTTATTGTCCGTCAGAATGGGTATGAGATTTATCAGACCTACGTTGCGCCTGGCGCCTTCGAGATTACGGATATGTATCCGACAGGGGGAGCTGGCGATCTGCAGGTCACGATAAAAGAGGCCGACGGCAGCATTCAACAGTTTACCGTTCCCTTTGCGTCACTGCCTGTACTGCAGCGAGAAGGGCGATTCAAGTACGCCGTCACGGGTGGGCAATATCGTTCCTACAACAGTAGTGTAGATAAGACGCCGTTTGCGCAAATTACGGGCATCTATGGCTTACCGTATGGCTTAACGGCTTACGGCGGTGGTCAAACGTCCAGCCACTACCAGTCGGTCGCTGCCGGTATGGGTAAGAACATGGGAGATCTCGGCGCAGTTTCTGTCGACGTCATTCAGGCATGGTCCACCCCACAAAATCTGCCGAGCGATAGCGGCCAGTCCTGGCGCGCGCGCTACAGTAAAAACTTTGTCGAAACTGGTACTAACTTTGCTATTGCAGGCTACCGCTATTCGACCAAAGGCTTTTACGGAATGCAGGAAGTGCTTGATTCCTATGGCGATAACGGTGTGATGCAAAACAGACGTCGTAACCGTATGGAACTGACGATGAACCAGTCTCTGGGGGGTTCATTAGGTTCGATCATGGTGAGCGCCGTTCGCGAAGATTACTGGAATTCCGGGCGAGCAATGGAGTCCTGGAGTCTGGGGTATAACAATTTCTGGAACGGCATCAGCTACGGCCTGACGTATACCTCCACGCGAAACGGCACGCCAGGCACCTATGGTAACCCGACAAGCTATGACAAAGACCGGATGGTGGCCTTTAACATTAGCGTGCCGCTGGATAAATTCCTGCCGCAGACGTGGGCAAACTATAGCGTCAGTAACAGTAAAAATAGCGGAACGACCCATACGGTTGGCATCAACGGGACCGCGCTGGATAACAATGCCCTGAACTGGAACGTTCAACAGGGGTACGGCAGTGACAATGTCGGATACAGCGGCAACGTGAACGGTGATTACAAGGGTACCTATGGTGAGGTGACGGCCGGATACAGCTACGACCAGAATAATGAGCGTCTGAACTATGGTATTCAGGGCGGCGTCATCGCGCATGCTGACGGCGTGACGTTATCGCAACCGCTGGGAGAAACGAACGTCCTGGTAAAAGTCCCGGGGGCGAAAGGTCTGACGGTGCGAAACCAAACGGGCGCGAAAACGGACTATCGGGGATATACAACGGTAAATAACGTCAACGTCTACCGTAAAAACGATATTGTAATCGATCCAGAAAGTATGTCCGATGATGTAGAACTGGATCTCACGACCCGAACCGTTGTGCCAACGCGTGGGGCTGTTGTTCGCGCTGAATACACTGCCAACGTCGGTCAACGTGCATTATTTACGTTATTGCGTGGTAACGGAAAGCCTGTTCCATTTGGGGCGATTGTCAGCGTCAATGGGATTAAAAACAGTGGCTTTATTGTCGGTGATAATGGACAGGTTTATCTCACAGGCTTAGGCGAGAATGTCGACCTTATTGCTCAGTGGGGTGAGGGTAGTGATAAACAGTGTAAAGCCTCATATATTTTAAAACCTACCGATGTTAAAAATAACATTGCGGTTGTCAGTACTGTCTGTCGATAGGAAAGAAAATGAATGCATTTAAATATTTTTTGCTGTTGCTTTTGACATTAATATCCGTAGAAAGCTTTGCAGGCTGTACGAACAATATCTCTGCGCAAAACTTTAATTTGAATTTTAGTACAATTACTGCGCAGCGCGATGTGGCGCCGGGAACGGTTGTCGCTGCACAGTCGGGTATTTACAATGTGAATTTCTCATGTACTGATTCCACGAATAATTATCAGGAAGCGATGAGTGGTAGTTCCCTTGGGAATAGTCTCTATGATATAGGCGTAAGTGGATACGGCATTCGTGTGTCAGAAAATGATTCAGGCGGCGGTTTCCATCATTACTTTCCGATGTCATTTACTATTGGCAGCTATAGTGCTTCTTATATGTATAAAGTTGAGTTGGTCAGGACTACCGCTCCAGCTGTATCAGGTGCACTTCGCAGTGGACAAATTGCTAACATATCTATTTCAAACCAATTTTTCATTGCGACATGGAACATTACTGGCGGAAGCATTACGACACTTGCCTGCAGTCTTTCTTCGGGCTCGCTGAGTTTTCCGATAGGTAATATCCCTGCGACAAGCTTTGGCTCAACAGTGGGTACAACGCCAGCCAATGCTCAGGTTGCCCAGAATCTCGGATTGAGCTGCAATCCTGGCGCAAATATCAACATTTCTTTAAGTGGACAGCAAAACCCTGATGTGGCCAATACCAGCGTTTTAGCCTTATCGGGCCAGGGTGGTCCGGGGGTGGCACAGGGAGTGGGGGTGCAAATATTATATGGTGGCACACCTCTCAATCTTAATAATACCGTTTTCCTTAAGCAATCTGGCGGTGGGCTGGAGTCATTCCCAATCGTAGCCCGTTATTATCAAACTAAGACGGCAGTGAGTCCAGGTACGGCGAATGCAACCGCAACATTAAATATTACTTATCAATAGGAGGGTAAATCATGAATTTTAAACTTATGGCTATTGCGGCGATGGTATCTTTTTCATCCATGGCGGCTGATACGGTAAATATTAACGTTACGGGTACTATTGTTGCTTCTCCTTGCGTAATCAATGGAGGAAGTGCCAACCTGAACGTGGATTTAGGTTCGACTATTCAGGCCTCTACACTTGCCAGTGCGGGAGCAACCTCTACCCCCGTGGCATTTACTCTTCCGATAACAGCATGCCCTGTAGGAACGAGTAGTGTGCAAGTAACCTTCAGCGGAACGCCGGACCCTGTCGCAGGTGCCAACTATTATAAGAGCACAGGGACCGCGACTAACGTAGCGGTGGGGCTGTATCAGGCCAGCAATGGCAATCTGTTGGGGAACGGGAGTTCTGTGACCCAAACCGTTCAAGGCGATCGTACCGCCTCGTTAGCTATGCAGGCAAAAGCTTATTCTGCATCGGGTAGCGTCATGCCGGGAACCATTAATTCCGTTATTGTTGCCACCATGCAATATAACTGATTAATTATGATTAAAGCTGAACGCCCGCTTATAAGCGGGTGCCAGAGGTGTGCTATGTTTATAAAAAATTATTCGATCGTATTGGTTTTTTTAACCTTACCGCTAATGGGTAGAGCGGACTCCAATATTAATATTTCCGGCCAGGTCATTGCCAGCCCGTGTGTCGTTGACACGGGCACCGTTTCTAAAGTGGTCAATCTGGGGGAAGATACCAAGCAGAATCTCATCAATGCCGGTGACGGTGCCGTCTGGTCTGATTTTGATCTGCTGGTGCAAAACTGTCCTGCTGGCACCAGCAGCGTAACGGCCAAATTTACCGGTAATGCAGATACGCAAGATCCCACGGCATGGAAAAACAGCGGGACCAGCAACAATGTTGCATTACGTATCGCCAGCAGGGATCATGCGACAACATATAGCGTAAACAGCACAATGCAGGTGAATGTCGATAGCAGCACGCGCAGCTCAACATTTCCGCTGTCAGCGAGAATGTTTACGCCGCAAGGAAATTCCACTGCCGGAACGTTCCTGTCGGTAATGAACGTTGATTTTACCTATCAATAACGGCTGAAATATCTTTTCCAAGAAAAATAAGTTTGAGACTTCCATGCTGATAAATTCCTTGCTTGAGCATGCTATATGTGGTGTTCGGTTCCAGCCTATCTATTCTTCACAGGAAAAAAAGATAAAGGCATGGGAAATGCTAAGTGCCTTACGCCAGGGGATCGACTGCGAAACCTTTTTTGAAAAGATGTCGTTAAATGCTAGCTTTCGTTTATTACGCTGGCAGTTGCGTATAGCTTCTCTGTGTGTAGATAGTGAAGCCTATTTTATTAATGTGCCTGCGAAATTACTCTGCCGTTCAGTTTTGATTGATGAACTATTGCCCAGCCTGCACTCTGGCATTGTTATTGAGATACAAGATCCCTGTAATTTTATTTCATTGTCAAAAAAAGAACAGGAGGTTTTTTACTCCATGCATCAAAAAATAAAAAATACAGGTGCAAAGATATGGCTGGATGATATTAAACATGAGCATTTGTCACTGCTGGGTGAACGCATTTGTTTATTTGACGGTGTCAAGGTAGATAAAATGAGCCTATGGGAAAACAGAGGTTCCCCATGGGTATTAAAGTCAATGATTGCCTACTGCTCGTTGATGGTAGAGCAGGTGCTTATAGAGGGCATCGAAGATAACGAACTACTTGCATTGGCTCAGGGTACAGGATGCAATTTAATGCAAGGATTTCTTTGGCCTGAGAAAAGGTTCAGTATTGATTATGTCCCGGTCTGATAAATGATAAATGTTTTAATTAAAGAAGAAGATTTTTTATATCACCATAGCCTTAGGTCATTTATTGGCGATTTTTTTAAAAATGAATATGCGAAAAATGTCCATTTTCTCAACGGCTATGTGCCTGAGGATATTGCCCGGGCGGAAATTATCGTTTATGCGTTCAGTAAGGGTGAACACCATACCTGCTTTCCAGAATTAAAAAGTGCGCGTAAATGCGTCATCATTGGTATTACTGAAGCGGAAGAACCGTCATCATCATTTTTACCGTTCTGCATTCAGCAGACTTATTTTGTATCACGCTCAGCACCACTCTATCTGTTGAAAAGGGTATTCCGTCAGGCATGGGTGGCCTACAGTGCGTCAGCTATCCCTGTCTTTTTAAAAGCCTGTGAAAGCTGTAAGCATAAAACATTATCACAGCGCGAACTCAATATTATGGCCGGTCTTTACAAGGGGGAATCCGTCAAAAACATAGCCAGAGAGATGATGCTCACGCCAAAGACGATCTATGCCCATAAGTATGCTGTTATGCATAAGTTCAACCTGAGCAGTGAACACGAGTTGCTTGAGCTCCTGAACCGCTTACTGGAAAAACGCTGTAACCCCAATTTGTTTCGCGAAGCATTAGAGCAGTTTCGTTAGTGTTTACCCGGCGCCAAAAACACTTATCCTTGGGCCGGGTAGACCAGAAGCTACAGGGTGTTTCCCTTAGATATTCACCGCGTTAATCAGCCGCGACTTCATGGACTGATACGCCGACGCGGCATAGTCCTCCGCCCAGCGCTGGTCCTCAATCGCCTCCAGCTGCACCGCGCAGTACTTCGTTTCCGGGGTTTTGGAGATGGGATCGAGGTTGTCCTGGGTCAGCTCGTTGCAGGCGCCAATCCACCACTGATAGGTCATATAGACGGCCCCGGCGTTGATACGCTCGCTGATGCTGGCGCGGGTAATCACTTTCCCGCGACGTGAACGTACCCAGACCAGCTGCCCGTCAGTAATGCCCAGCTTTTCTGCATCGGCAGGGTTCATTTGCACCCGACCCGGCTCGTCGGCCAGGCTTTGCAGCGCGGCGCAGTTCCCGGTCATGGAGCGGCAGGAGTAGTGTCCCACCTCGCGTACCGTACACAGCACCAGCGGGAAATCCGCATCCGGGGTTTCCGCCGGCGCGCGCCACGGTGCGGCAAAGAGTTGCCCTTTACCGCTCGGCGTGTCGAACTGATTGTCTTTGTACAGGTACGGCGTACCGGGGTGATCCAGCGTCGGGCAGGGCCACTGCACGTGGCCCATCTCGCCCATTTTTTCATACGTCACGCCGTAGAAGAGCGGGCACAGCGCGCGCATCTCGTCCCAGATTTGCTGGTAGGAGTCATAATGCATCGGGTAGCCCATCTCGGTGGCGAGCAGGCTGATGATCTCCCAGTCGCGCTTCACGTTGCCGCTGGCGTCGATGGCTTTGCCAAAACGCTGGAAGCCGCGATCGGCACAGGTAAAGACGCCGCCGTGTTCACCCCAGGACGTGGCCGGGAGCAGAACGTCCGCCACCTCTGCCGTTTTGGTCATAAAGATGTCCTGAACCACGACAAAATCGAGCGCCTCAAAACCGCTGCGCACCAGGCCAAGATCGGCTTCGGTCTGAAGCGGATCTTCTCCCATGATGTAATAGGCCTTAACCTTGCCTTCCAGCGCAAGGTGCGGCACTTCGGTAATGCGCGTCCCGACGCGATCGTCCATCGCATTGACGTCAATTCCCCAGGCGTTGGCGAACTTCTGCCTGACCGCCGGATCGGTCACATCCTGATAGCCGGGGAACATATTCGGCAGAACGCCCATATCGCAGGCACCCTGGACGTTGTTCTGACCGCGCACCGGCCCGACGCCGACGGCGGGGCGACCGAGATTCCCGGTCAGCAGCGCCAGGCTGGACAGCCCTTTGACCACATCCACAGCCTGACCAAACTGGGTCACGCCCATCCCCCACATCACGGTGGCGGAAGGGGCCGCCGCGAAGGTGCGCATTGCCTGGCGGACGTCACGGGCGGGGATGCCGGTAAGATGTTCGACCTGCTCCGGCGCATAATCTTTTACCGTTTGCCGGTAGGCCTCAAGCCCCTCCGTAAAGCGCGCCACGTAGCTTTTATCGTACAGCTCCTCTTCCAGCAGCACATAGCCAAAGGCGTTCACCAGCGCCATGTTGCTGCCATTTTTCAGCTGCAGATGTTGGTCGGCAATACGCGCCGTTTCAATACGCCGCGGATCGCAGACGATAATTTTTGCGCCGTTTTCACGCGCTTTCAGCACGCGGCGGGCGACGATTGGGTGGGAGTCCGCGCAGTTATAGCCAAAGACCAGCAGGCATTTTGAGTTTTCAATATCGCTAATGGAGTTGCTCATCGCGCCGTTACCGAGCGTTTCCTGTAAACCGGCGACGGACGGGCCATGACAGACGCGCGCACAGCAGTCCACGTTGTTGGTGTTCAGCACCGCGCGGGCAAACTTTTGCATCACATAGTTGGTTTCATTGCCGGTTCCGCGCGAGGAGCCGGTGGTCATGATCGACCGCGGCCCGTGCTGCGCTTTAATACTGCTGAGCCTGTGGGCGGTGTAGCGGATCGCCTCTTCCCAGGTAACAGGGGCGAAGGCTTCGCCTTTGCGGTAGCGGATCATGGGCTGGGTGAGGCGAGGGGTGAGCAGACGGGTATCGTTAAGGAAGTCCCAGCCGTAAAATCCTTTCAGACATAAAGTGCCCTGGTTTGTGACTCCCGCCGCTGCTTCGGCACGGATGATACGGTTATTTTCAACGACAAGGTTCAATTTACAGCCTGCACCGCAGTACGGGCAGACGCTGGCGATCTTTTTCATCAATAACAGACCTGTTAAGAAATGAAGCAAAGTTGACTGGAAACCCAGTCCCGTATGAGTAAATAAGCAGGAACCGTGCCAGGTTGATTTTGCGTGGATTACAGGGCGTTATGCGGGGAGGGCGCGTGTCATCGTCAGGCCGATCGTCAGTTTTGACGATGACACGTTAGGGGGCGTGGCGAGCAGGAACTCAGAGATCGTCCATCGTGTAACCCACCACGATTTCCAGCGTCTTGCGAATCACATCCGCCTGAACCACGTCGTTGGTGGCTTCCAGCGTCTGAATGAGCCAGAGGATGATCGCCTTATTGGACAGATGCCCTTCGGAGGCCAGAACACAGCGTACTGCAGTAGAAAAAATAGCGGACTCTTCAGCAAAACGATCGCCTGCATGGCGGAAATACTCCGCCAGCGCACTGTCTAAAAAAGCAGAGTGGTATTCGGGTTGAAGCTGAATATTTTGTCTCATTTGTTCTCACCGTAGCTGTTAAATTGCAGTCAATGTATTTTTTTGGGATCGGACGGTTTTCCACTACCAAATAACGGCACAACATTGTCTCGGGTATCGTTGAGAGATCCCTCTCTTTTCGTTCGTCCTTGCGCGGTTCTGCGACGTGTAAAGGCGGTGCTGTTTGAGCCGATCTCGGCAATCACCACCGCAAGTGTCTCCCGCCGCTGGGGATCCTTTTCATGTTCTTTCATGACCCGCAGACGCTGTAGCAAGCCTTCAGTTGTCACCGGTCCCCGCTCTTTCAGAAGAGAGAGAACGGCTTCACCGATAAGCTGGTCTATCAGTCGGTCTGCGTTACTGCTATTCATATCCTTACCGTTCGAAGAGCAGACCAAGCAGCATGTGGTAATGCTCTTCCTCTTCCGGGCCGTCGGCCTTTTCGAGGCGACTCAGCAATTTTGTACAAAGCGATTTGCGATTAAGGTTTCGCCCGTCGCTGAGAATTTCAACAACCACCTGCCCCAGCGTTTCCTGCTGGGTAGGAAGCGCGGCCTTTTCGAAGTACTGTGCGATTGCTGCTGCGGAATCTGCGACGTAACCTTTCTGCTGCATGTTTCGCTCCTGTAAAATTTTGTAATCAGTAACGTTACATTTAAGGTATACATAATTTTCAAATCTGTACATCTAAAATGTACAATTTTTTAGATTTTTTACGATATATCTTATAAATCATTTATTTTTCATTGCGTTGGGTTGGCGTTGTGATGGGGGTGGAGTGCAGGATATATTGTACAAAAAGCGTATGTGCTGGTAAGTTGTACAGCCGAGTCAAAAGGTCTCATTAACTGCCGTAAATGGTTGAGATGTAAATTATTTGTCAGGCAATTAATGTGCTATAAATGAACATTACCCACGTCTTTCGTGGCCAAAACCCTAACCCCCAGGAATAGCATGCTCACAACCATCATTTACCGCAGTCATATCTGCGAGGACGTTCCAGTGAAAGCGCTGGAAGCAATGGTCGCTGCTGCAAATCGTAAAAATCGGCAATCCAATGTCACGGGGATCTTGCTGTTTAACGGCACACATTTTTTTCAACTGCTGGAAGGGCCGGTTGAGCACGTTTCGGCTATCTATGAGCAGATCTGCAACGACCCGCGCCACCATAACGTGGTCGAGTTAATGCGCGATCACGGGCCTGTCCGGCGTTTTGGCAACGTAGGTATGGAGCTTTTTGATTTGCGCCACTTCGACAGGGACGAGGTACTGCAGCAGGTGCTCAATAAGGGGACGACACGCTACCAGCTGACGTATAACGACCGCCCTCTGCAGTTTTTCCGCACCTTTGTCGAGGCCACGGAAAAAGCGAACTATTTTGAACTGCCGCCTGCGGACTCATGGGAATTCGTTCGCGAAGAAACGCGCTTGTCCGCGCAACCTGAGGTGGTCGCGAAGGGGGCGGATTGCAGCTTCGCGTTCCAGCCGATAGTCGATCCATTTATGCAGCAGGTTGTCTCCTGGGAGGCGCTTCTCCGCACCCCGTCCGGCGACTCGCCGGGGGCTTATTTCGCCAGCCTTCCGCATGAGGAAGTCTACGCTTCCGATTTGCAAAGCAAGCAGGTGGCGCTCTCCATGGCCAGCGCGCTGGGGTTACAGGACCAGACGTTATCCCTTAACCTGCTGCCTATGACGCTGGTTAACATTCCCAACGCCGTGGATTTTCTGCTTACCGCGATCGAAGCAAACGGTTTTGTACCTGAACAAATCGTGGTGGAGTTCACCGAGAGCGAAGCCATTTCCCGCTTTGATGAGTTCACGGATTCGGTCAGGCAGTTAAAAAGCGCGGGTATCAGCGTGACGATCGATCACTTTGGTGCCGGTTTTGCCGGGCTGCAGCTACTGGCCCACTTCCAGCCTGACAGAATTAAGATTAATCGTGATTTGGTCGCGAACGTGCATAAAAGTGGCCCCCGACAGGCCATTATTCAGGCCATCATCAAATGCTGTTCCTCGCTTGAAATCCAGTTCTGCGCGGTTGGAGTAGAGAAGGCGGAAGAGTGGATGTGGCTGGAATCTGCGGGGATTTCCCAGTTCCAGGGGCATCTTTTTGCCAGCCCCCGGCACGGCGGGATTCCAGCCATTGCGTGGCCGGAGAAAAAGTTCGAATTGTGATAAAGCTGTACACAATCGGACAGACGTAACTGTACGAACGGTAAATTTTATACAACAATGTATTAACAGGTGAATGGCGTCGTAAGCCATTCACCCGTTCAAAATGCGGTCTTAGTTATACAAATGGTGTGTACAATCTGATAAGGTTGGTGCAGTTAGGTATGGAAGTTCTGAGCGTGAGGGAGTTAATGGCCTATTACAGTATCGGCGAAGTGGCCGAACGATGCGGTATCAACCCCGTTACGCTGCGTGCCTGGCAGCGCCGTTATGGATTGTTGAAGCCGCAGCGCAGCGAAGGGGGTCATCGTCAGTTTGACGATGAAGATATCCTGCGTATCGAAGAGATCAAACGCCTGATGAAGAGTGGCGTTTCGGTCGGGAAAGTAAAAGCCTTGCTGGAAAACAAGGAAGTTTTGACTCAGGGTAACTGGGTCTCGTTCCAGGAAGAGATGATGACCGTTCTGCGCTATGCCAGCCCGGCAAAGCTGCGTGCCAAAGTCGGTGAGTTCCGCCGCGATCACCCGATAGACGCCCTGATTGACAATATTATTTCTCCCGTCCGTCAGCGGATGAACCAGGACCAAAATACCGTGCGTCACATGGCGAGCCTGTTTGACGGGGTCCTGATCGAATTCGCGATCGCAAGCCTGGCGGAGTCCCGCAAAAAAGCCGGTAAAGATGCGCTTCTGATTGGCTGGGAGTGTGATGACCGCACCCATCTGTGGCTTGAAGCCGCGCGCTTATCGCAGAAGGGCTGGCACATTGATGTCCTGGCAGAACCGATTGATTCGCCGCGTCCCGAGCTTTTCCCGGGGCAGAAAATCTTCGTCTGGACGGGGAAATCGCCAACGCCTCGACAGCAGGAACAGCTCGACCACTGGCGTGAGCAGGGTTTTGCTGTCTCATTCCATCATTGAGTGTAAGAGGCCTTGAGGGCCTTTTTTTGTTTTTGTCTCTTTCCATGCAAAATCTATCTCAAGAATAGGCATTATTCCTGCAGATGAGATTTACCCGGCTAATTTTAAAGAACATCTAATTTTTTCTGGGGCTTTGCAGTTGGCTACTTGTTCAATAGGGGACTGTGTCCCCTTATTAATACTCAGCGAGTATGGCGCTCATTCCATGCATCTGAAAATTGAATATTACCGTCAAGAATTCTCCAGGTGATTTTTTCATATTGAATGCTGACGCTTTCTATGTGATTCATTTTATCGTTTCCCGCCAGCTTAACATTTGGAACGCTGCAGTGGACGCCAGTTAATTTCACATTCTCCATAAGAACGGTATAGTAGCAGACCTCCTGGCCTGCATCATTGATGTGATAAAACCTTATTTCTGCGCTTTTCAGCGTTTGCCCGGTTGCTGCAGCCTTGTAAAGATATGGCGTAGAGCTATCAACTTCTTTTTCAATTATCATAGATGAATGTTGGCGGGTGCCGGTGATTTTGCCGTTAGCGCTGTCAACGGGCAAATTTATACCATGGCTCAGGCCGATAATTTCAATGCTTCCTTCACGATCTTGTACGTCAACAGATCCTTTGATATCTGCACCGCCATCGTCTTTAAGCCACATATAGGGAGGTATAGGCATTTTATTATTTCCTTAGTTTTTTGGTTAACTTCATTGTTAAAATATAGAAAGAGGTAGTGATGATTAGCATTGCAAGCCAGTCAATGAATGAATAAGCATCATACATAGATTCAGCATTTTCATTTCCGGTGATAGTGATTGCTGTTGTTCGGGCTAAATCATAGTTAATATATGACTCAGGACCCGGTAGTATATGGCCTATCGCAAATAATAAAATGAGAAAATAAATAATTTTACTTGCCCTACGAGCAAGGATTTTTAATGTAGCCACCCGCTACTACCTCCACCCATCCCCGCGCCATGAGTGACCGCATGCATGGAACCTGAATAAGCGATGTACTCATTAGCGCGTTATGAATCATCGCAAAATCAGACATGTTGGCGATAGTTATGCATCCCTTTGAAACCGTGCCGGGATGTAGTCGGAAATTTCCACGTTTTACATTTTCTATCCATGCGTAATCATCTATACCCCAGTCATCACGCCACAAAGCAAACCAGTCAGATTTACCAAAAGCATTTCGGCCAATAAATCTGTTAGCTGCATCGTGAATCTCCTCTTTTTTTTGGGAGAACCAGTTACCCTCCCTGCGATCAACAATCCAGTATTTCCCCGGGGGAATAGGGCCAGTATTGGCGACATGTCCGCAACTGGCATTGTTTCTGTTGGCTCCCAACCCGGAATGCGCCATGAACACGCCCACACCATACAGATTGAAAGGCGCGTAATCTGCGCCATTCAGAATCATCTTTCCCTGTAACGCCATATGCCACCTTACTTCCTTTGCAAGAGTGTGGTTAATGCTACAGTGATTAATAATGTGATCCAGAGTGAGTGTATGATTTTCAGAAAAAGACTCGCATCAACAGGTTGTCTACTGCTGAGGAGCGCTTGCTGGCCGGGCACCTGAAGCCCTGGCCTTCTTTTAGTGCGCCAAATCGCATCTGTTAGACTGAGTTCACGATAATCAAAGCGGCTATCTCAAAAATAGGCATTTCCGATGCATATTTTACTTTTCACCTCTCCGCCACAAACCCCACGACGAAATGCATTATTAATCAATGCATTGAACAATTAAATCCATCCTGCCTGCATCTTGTCACAGGGTCTATGCTTAATAAAAGTAGGCAAAAAGGGCGGTTTAGCCGAATGCCCCTGCTGACAGAGGGTTGAAGTGATAATCGTTATCACTAACATGGTGTTATGCCCTGATGGCTTATCAGATGAGGTGGACCTATGGAACTGCATTCAGAAACCTTTAATCCTGCCGATTTCGCCTGGCGCGGGTTAACGCTCACGCCAGCGGCGGCGGCACATATTCACGAGCTGGTGGCGAAAAAGCCCGAGATCCTTGGCGTGCGTTTAGGTGTCAAACAGACCGGCTGCGCAGGTTTCGGTTACGTGCTTGATACCGTCACCGAACCCGAGAAAGATGACCTGGTGTTCGAGACCGACGGCGCAAGATTGTACGTCGCGCTGCAGGCCATGCCCTTTATCGATGGCACCGAAGTGGACTACGTCCGTGAAGGCTTAAACCAGTTATTCAAATTTCATAACCCGAAAGCCCAGAATGAATGCGGCTGCGGCGAAAGCTTTGGGGTATAGGCGGAACTATGTCTCGTAATACTGAAGCAACGAGTGAAGTAAATACCTGGAGCGGCGGGCACCTCAACTATAAAGAGGGGTTCTTCACCCAGCTGCAGACCGATGAGCTGGCAAAAGGCATCAACGAGGATGTCGTGCGGGCGATTTCGGCGAAACGTAACGAGCCCGAGTGGATGCTGGAGTTTCGCCTGAGTGCCTACCGCGCCTGGCTGGAGATGGAAGAGCCGCACTGGCTGAAAGCGCATTATGACAAGCTGAACTACCAGGATTACAGCTACTACTCCGCGCCGTCCTGCGGCAGCTGCGATGAAACCTGCGCCTCGCAGCCCGGCGCGGTGCAGCAAACCGGCGCGGAGAACAGTTTCCTCAGCAAAGAGGTGGAAGAAGCCTTTAACCAGCTGGGCGTACCGGTGCGCGAAGGGAAAGAGGTGGCGGTGGACGCTATCTTTGACTCGGTCTCGGTGGCGACCACCTACCGTGAGAAGCTAGCAGAACAGGGGATCATTTTCTGCTCCTTCGGCGAAGCGATTCACGATCATCCGGAACTGGTGAAAAAGTACATCGGGACCGTTGTGCCTTCAAACGATAACTTCTTTGCGGCGCTTAACGCGGCGGTGGCCTCGGACGGTACCTTTATTTACGTGCCGAAAGGCGTGCGCTGTCCGATGGAGCTTTCCACCTATTTCCGTATTAATGCCGAAAAAACCGGCCAGTTCGAACGTACCATTCTGGTGGCCGATGAGGGAAGCTACGTCAGCTACATCGAAGGGTGCTCCGCCCCGGTCCGCGACAGCTATCAGCTGCACGCGGCGGTGGTGGAGGTCATTATCCATAAAGACGCCGAGGTGAAATACTCGACGGTGCAAAACTGGTTCCCGGGCGACGGCAATACTGGCGGTATCCTGAACTTCGTAACCAAGCGTGCGCTGTGCGAAGGGGAAAACAGCAAAATGTCGTGGACCCAGTCCGAAACCGGTTCGGCCATCACCTGGAAATACCCGAGCTGCATCCTGCGGGGGGATAACTCCATCGGCGAGTTCTACTCGGTGGCGCTCACCAGCGGCCATCAGCAGGCCGATACCGGCACCAAGATGATCCACATTGGTAAAAACACCAAATCGACCATTATCTCGAAAGGTATCTCCGCCGGACACAGCCAGAACAGCTATCGCGGGCTGGTGAAAATCATGCCGACGGCCACCAATGCGCGAAACTTTACCCAGTGTGACTCGATGCTGATTGGCGCAGACTGCGGTGCACATACCTTCCCGTACGTTGAATGCCGTAATAACACAGCCCAGCTGGAGCACGAGGCGACCACGTCACGGATTGGGGAAGACCAGCTCTTCTACTGCCTGCAGCGCGGGATTAGCGAAGAAGACGCCATCTCGATGATTGTCAACGGCTTCTGTAAGGACGTGTTCTCTGAACTGCCGCTGGAATTTGCCGTTGAAGCCCAGAAACTCCTCGCCATTAGTCTTGAACACAGCGTCGGTTAAGGAAAGCACATGTTAAGCATTAAAGATTTACAGGTCAGCGTAGAAGATAAAGCCATCCTGCGTGGCCTCAATTTTGACGTTAAGCCGGGCGAAGTCCACGCCATCATGGGGCCGAACGGTTCCGGGAAAAGTACGCTTTCTGCAACGCTGGCCGGGCGCGAAGATTATGAGGTGACCCACGGCTCGGTCGAGTTTAACGGCAAAGATCTGCTGGAGATGTCGCCGGAAGATCGTGCGGGAGAGGGCATTTTTATGGCCTTCCAGTACCCGGTCGAAATTCCTGGCGTCAGCAACCAGTTCTTCCTGCAGACGGCGCTGAATGCGGTGCGCAAATACCGTGGGCTGGAGGCGCTCGACCGCTTCGACTTCCAGGATCTGATGGAAGAGAAAATCAGGGTGCTGAAAATGCCGGAAGATCTGCTGACCCGCTCGGTGAACGTCGGTTTTTCCGGCGGCGAGAAAAAGCGTAACGACATTCTGCAGATGGCGGTACTCGAGCCCGAGCTGTGCATTCTGGATGAGACCGATTCCGGTCTGGATATCGACGCCCTGAAGATTGTCGCTGACGGCGTCAACGCCCTGCGCGACGGCAATCGCTCGTTTATTATCGTCACCCACTACCAGCGCATTCTGGACTACATCAAGCCGGATTACGTCCACGTGCTTTACCAGGGGCGGATTGTGAAATCCGGTGATTTTACGCTGGTTAAACAACTGGAGGAGCAGGGTTATGGCTGGCTTACCGAACAGCAGTAATGCGCTCCAGCAGTGGCACCGGCTGTTTGAAGCCCAGGGGGGCACGCGCTCCGAGCAGGCGCAGCAGCATCTGCAGCAGATGCTGCGTCTTGGCCTGCCGACGCGTAAGCATGAGAACTGGAAATATACCCCGCTCGATGGCCTGCTGAACGCCGAGTTTGTTACCCGTCTGGCGGATCTCACCCCAGCGCAGCGCGACGCGCTGGCCTTGCGTGTCGATGCCGTACGCCTGGTGTTTGTCGATGGCCAGTTCCGTCCGGAACTGAGCGACACGCTCCAGGAGAGCGGCTTTGAGATTGAGATAAACGACGATCGCCAGCGCCTGAGCGCCCCGGTTCAGCCCGAGGTTTTCCTGCACCTGACCGAGAGCCTGGCCCGCAGCGTGACGCATATCGCCGTGAAGCGTAACCAGCGTCCGTCAAAGCCGCTGCTGCTGATGCATATCACTCAGGGTCTGGACGGCGATGAAATCAATACCGCGCACTATCGTCACCATCTTGAGCTGGCGGAGGGCGCGGAGGCCACGGTCATCGAACATTACGTCAGCCTCAATGAGACGCGTCACTTTACCGGGTCGCGTCTGACGATGAACGTGGCGGCCAATGCCCAGCTACACCACATCAAACTGGCGTTTGAGAATGCGCAGAGCCACCATTTTGCCCATAACGACATTGTCCTGGGCCAGGATGCCGCCGCGTACAGCCACAGTTTCCTGCTCGGCGGGGCGGTGCTGCGCCACAACACCAGCACGCAGCTTAACGGGGAAAACACCACGCTGCGCATCAACAGCCTGGCGATGCCGGTTAAATCGGAAGTGTGTGACACGCGCACGTGGCTGGAGCACAACAAAGGCTACTGCAACAGCCGCCAGCTGCACAAAACCATCGTCAGTGATAAAGGGCGCGCGGTGTTTAACGGCCTGATTAACGTGGCGCAGCACGCCATTAAAACCGACGGGCAGATGACCAATAACAATCTGCTGTTAGGGCGACTGGCGGAGGTGGACACCAAACCGCAGCTGGAAATCTACGCGGATGACGTCAAATGCAGCCACGGTGCGACGGTCGGGCGAATCGACGACGAGCAGATGTTCTACCTGCGCTCCCGCGGCATCGACAAGCAGGCGGCGCAGAAAATGATTCTCTACGCGTTTGCCGCCGAACTGACGGAAGCGCTGCACGATGGTCAGTTAAAACTGCAGGTGCTGGATCGGATCGGTCAGCGCCTGCCTGGAGGCGAAGCATGAGTTTTCCCGTCGAGAAAGTACGGGCAGATTTCCCGGTTCTGACCCGTGAAGTAAACGGTCTGCCGCTGGCCTACCTGGACAGCGCGGCCAGCGCGCAGAAGCCGAATCAGGTGGTGGATGCCGAAGCCGAGTTCTATCGCCACGGCTATGCTGCCGTGCATCGCGGTATTCATACCCTGAGCGCCGAGGCGACCCAGCGGATGGAAAACGTGCGCACGCAGCTTGCCGTCTTCCTTAACGCCCGCTCGCCGGAAGAACTGGTCTTTGTTCGCGGGACCACCGAAGGGATCAACCTTGTCGCTAACAGCTGGGGCAACGCGCAGGTTCACGCAGGCGATAACATCATCATCACTCAGATGGAGCACCACGCCAATATCGTGCCGTGGCAGATGCTCTGCGAGCGCGTGGGCGCCCAGCTGCGGGTGATCCCGTTAAATGCGGACGGGACGCTTCAGCTTGAGCAGCTTGACGTCTTGCTGGATGAACGTACGCGGCTGGTGGCGGTTACCCAGGTCTCCAATGTGCTGGGGACAGAAAACCCGGTGGCAGAGATCGTCGAAAAGGCCCATCAGGCGGGCGCAAAGGTCCTGATTGACGGTGCCCAGGCGGTGATGCACCACGCGGTTGACGTCCAGGCGCTGGACTGTGATTTCTACGTCTTTTCAGGCCACAAGCTCTATGGGCCGACCGGGATCGGCGTGCTGTATGTGAAAGAAGACATCCTGCAGGCGATGCCGCCGTGGGAAGGGGGCGGGTCGATGATCGCCACCGTCAGCCTGACGGAAGGCACGACCTACGCGCGCGCGCCGTGGCGTTTTGAGGCGGGCACGCCCAACACCGGGGGGATTATCGGGCTGGGGGCGGCGGTCTCTTACGTCTCTGCCATCGGCCTGGACGCCATTCAGGAGTACGAACAGCTGCTGATGCACTACGCGCTGGCGGAACTTGCCAGCGTGCCGGATTTGACCCTTTACGGGCCTGCCGATCGGCAAGGGGTGATTGCGTTTAATCTCGGGAAACACCATGCCTATGACGTGGGCAGTTTTCTCGATAACTACGGCGTTGCGGTCCGTACAGGGCACCACTGCGCCATGCCGCTGATGGCGTTTTACCAGGTGCCGGCAATGTGCCGCGCATCGCTGGTGATGTACAACACGACGGAAGAGGTCGACAGGCTGGTGGCAGGGCTTAAGCGCATTCACCAGCTGCTGGGCTAACGGAGAGGCGAAAGATGGCAGAGCTGCCGGACAAAGATAAATTACTGCGCAACTTCTCGCGTTGCGCAAACTGGGAAGAGAAGTATCTCTATATCATTGAGCTGGGACAACGCTTACCGCCGCTCGGTGAAGAGGCGCACCGCGCAGAGAACACTATTCAGGGCTGTCAGAGCCAGGTGTGGATTGTGATGGCGCAGTCTGATGACGGCACGATCGAATTGCGCGGCGACAGCGATGCCGCCATTGTAAAAGGGCTTATTGCCGTCGTCTTTAGCCTTTACCAGCAGATGTCGGCGCAGGATATTGTGGCGTTTGATGTCCGTCCGTGGTTTGAAAAAATGGCCTTAACCCAACACCTCACCCCGTCCCGTTCGCAGGGACTGGAAGCGATGATTCGCGCCATCCGCGCCAAAGCTGCAATCCTTAGCTAGACTTACAGAACTGCATTCATTCTGTTTCGCGAGGTGGTTTCCCGCCTCGCTGGTTTTTCAGCTTTCTGGCGTTCTGTCAGTGAATAAGGAATCTCAGCATGAAGCGCGCGTCTCTCATTACTCTATTACTCCTCAGTTCGCTCGGTGCCCTTAATTCGGCCCGTGCGATGGACTATCCGTTGCCGCCCGCAGGCAGTCGTCTGATTGGGCAAAATCAAACCTACACGATACAGGAAGGGGATAATAAGCTGCAGACCATTGCCCGTCGGTTTAATACGGCGGCGCAGGTGATCCTGGAAACCAACAATACCATTGCGCCGGTAAACCCTGCGCCGGGAACCGTGATAACCATTCCGTCGCAAATGCTGTTGCCGGATACGCCCCGCGAGGGAATAGTGGTAAATCTCGCTGAGCTTCGGCTCTACTACTTCCCGCCGGGGCAAAACATTGTTCAGGTTTTCCCCCTGGGCATTGGTCAGCTGGGGCTGGAAACGCCGGTGACGACCACGCGGGTGAGCCAGAAAATCCCTAATCCGACCTGGACACCCACGCCGGGCATCAGAGCACGCTCTCTGGAGCAGGGCATTAAACTGCCTCCGGTGGTTCCTGCCGGGCCAAATAACCCCCTGGGACGCTTCGCGCTGCGTTTAGGCGTGGGGAATGGGGAATATCTTATCCACGGTACCAGCGCGCCGGACAGCGTCGGCCTGCGGGTCAGCTCTGGCTGTATGCGGATGAACGCCCCGGACATTAAGGCCCTGTTCGAACAGGTGCGGGTGGGCACGCGGGTGCAGATTATTAATGAACCCGTGAAGTTTTCCGTTGAGCCGGATGGTAAACGCTATATTGAGGTCCACCGTCCGCTGGCGCAGGTAGAAGGGGAAAATCCACAGGTCTCGCCCATTACCCATTCCGCCGAGTTTGCGACCTTTGTTTCCCAGGCGGGAAGCGATAAGGCGCTAATTGATAAAGCGCTGTCACGTCGCGCCGGGATCCCGGTTATCGTGTCGGCCGGTAGCGGCCCGTCAGCCAGCAATAGCGTGTTGTCGGTGCAGAACAGCCGGGTATCTGCTGCGGTAGCGGAAGATGAAGGGGAGAAGGTGACGCAGTAGCCGTTTGACGCAGGCAAAAAAAATGGCGCACAATGTGCGCCATTTTATTAACAGGTACTATTACTTACGGTATTTAGTAGCCTGGTTGTCCAGACGCTGGTTAGCGCGAGCTGCGTCGTCTTTAGCAGCCTGAACGTCGGAACGGATTGCGTTCACGTCGTTGCTCAGCTGGTCAACTTTAGCGTTCAGAGTCTGAACGTCAGAAGACAGCTGATCGATTTTAGCGTTGCTGGAGCAACCAGCCAGCAGAGTAGAACCCAGGATTACCGCGCCCAGTACCAGTTTAGTACGATTCATTATTAATACCCTCTAGATTGAGTTAATCTCCATGTAGCGTTACAAGTATTACACAAAGTTTTTTGGGTTGAGAATATTTTTTTGATGGGAATACACCTATTTTTGATCGTTCGCTCAAAGAAGCATCGAATCAGCCGGTTTCGGGTAAAAATCTAAGGAAAAAAAGGCATTTATCATCGGATTCATCTTAGATAATTCGCAATTAAATAGAAAAACCCGATTTGCATTTTGAATGACTTTGGCTAATGCCAGGAATAAAAAAAGCGCCCGACGGGCGCTTTTTATCCAAATTAATTCGTTCGGGAATTATTACAGCACGTGAACAGATGCGGTATTGGTGGTGCCGCTTGGTACCAGCGCGCCAGAAACCATGACCACAACGTCACCTTTCTGTGCCAGACCGCTTTCCAGAGCCAGTGCTTTACCCTGAATGTAGAAATCGTCAGTAGAGGCGATCTCTTTAACCAGATGCGCAACGACGCCTTTGCTCAGCACCAACTGACGAGCGGTGGTTTCGTTGGTGGTCAGGGCCAGGATGGTCGCATCCGGGAAGTATTTACGCACGGCGCGCGCAGATTTACCGCCCTGAGTGGCAACCACGATCAGTGGGGCTTCCAGTTTCTCAGCGGTTTCTACTGCACCGCGGCATACTGCTTCGGTGATACGCAGCTTGCGGCTGTCGTTATTGAAGTCCAGACGGCTGGTCATCACGCGGTCAGTACGTTCACAGATGGTCGCCATGATGCCGACCGCTTCCAGCGGGTATTTACCTTTCGCGGATTCGCCGGACAGCATAACCGCATCAGTACCGTCGAGGATGGCGTTTGCCACGTCGCCAGCTTCAGCGCGGGTTGGGCGTGGGTTTTTGATCATGGAGTCCAGCATCTGCGTTGCGGTGATAACCACTTTACGCGCGCGCACACACTTCTCGATCATCATCTTCTGCGCGAAGATCACTTCTTCAACCGGGATTTCAACGCCCAGGTCGCCACGTGCAACCATGATGCCGTCAGACGCTTCGAGGATTTCATCGAAGTTGTTCAGGCCTTCCTGGTTTTCGATTTTGGAGATGATCTGGATCTTCTCGCCGCCGTGCGCTTTCAGGTGCTCACGGATTTCAACCACGTCGGAACGCTTACGGATGAAGGAGGCCGCGACGAAGTCAACGCCTTGCTCGCAGCCGAAGATCAGGTCCTGTTTGTCTTTTTCAGCCAGGGCTGGCAGCGCGATGGATACGCCCGGCAGGTTAACGCCTTTGTTTTCGCCCAGGTCGCCGTTGTTCAGCACTTTACAGATAACTTTGTTGCCTTCGATAGCGGTGACTTCCATACCGATCAGGCCATCGTCGACCAGCACGGTGTTACCGACGGACAGATCGCTGGTGAAGCCTTCGTAGGTCACTGCAACGATTTCGCTGTTGCCGACGACGGATTTGTCGGTGGTGAAGGTGAAGGTCTGGCCCGCTTTCAGAGAGACGTCGTTACCGCCTTCCAGTTTGATGGTACGGATTTCTGGACCTTTGGTATCCAGCAGGATGGCCGCTTTTTTACCGGTCTTGCTCATCACGTTGCGCAAGTTCTGGATGCGCTGGCCGTGCTCTGCGTAGTCACCGTGGGAGAAGTTCAGACGCATCACGTTCATGCCGGCGTCCAGCATTTTGCTCAGCATCTCTTCAGATTCGGTTTTCGGGCCGATAGTACAAACAATTTTCGTCTTTTTCATGACAGTCTTAGTCTTTAAGTTGGGAAGGATATGGAAATCTCGCTCCGGGGGCGCACCGCCGCGGAGTCAAACCTGTGTTGCAAAAGAGTATATGACACGCACTAAGGATAGGAGACATCAAATGAGCGTGCAGAAGAAAGTGTGCCTGAGTGACAGCCCAACGAAGAAGAGGAGAAGTTGTACGTTGTTTTTTGTATTCCAAGCGCTGAAACCATTCACCAGGGATTTGGCGCGCATTATACGCTGATTTTAAGATAAAAGGAAAATGGAAACGGTGTTTCAGAAATAATCAATGCGGTTTCACATAATATTGTTATCAAGGCGTTAAGCCATGATGACAACTTGTGGCGGCAGGTGAGTAACCTGCCGCCGTTTGCTTATTTTTGCAGCGCCTGGCTGAGGTCCGCAATCAGGTCTTTAGGATCTTCAATTCCCACCGACAGGCGGATCAGCTGCGGCACAATGCCGTTTGCCAGCCGTTGTTCCAGCGGAATCGAGGCGTGCGTCATGCTGTAAGGCTGGCTTACCAGGCTCTCCACGCCGCCCAGGCTCTCCGCAAGGGTGAACAACTTCAGGTTGCGAATCACCTCGGTGGCGCGTTGCGCATCGCCTTTTACCACGACGGAAATCATGCCACCGGGGAGCGCCATCTGCGTGCGGGCAAGCTGGTATTGCGGATGTGATTCCAGGCCAGGATAGAATACCTTTTCGACCAGAGGATGCTGATCGAGCCATTGCGCAATCGCCAGCGCGTTGGTGCTGTGCTTTTCGACCCTCAGCGCAAGCGTGCGAATACCGCGCAGCGTCAGGAAACTGCTGAACGGATCCAGAACGCCGCCCACCGCGTTTTGCAGATAGCCCAGCTTGTCCGCCAGTTCCTTGTTGTCCCCGACAATCGCCAGCCCGGCCACCACGTCAGAGTGGCCGTTAAGGTATTTGGTGGCAGAGTGCACCACGATATCGAAACCGGACTCCAGCGGACGGTGGATCACCGGCGACGCGAAGGTGTTATCCGCCACGCTGATGACGTTATGACGACGGGCAATGGCCGCGATAGCCGCCAGATCGGCCAGCTTCAGCAGCGGGTTGGTCGGCGTCTCGACCCACACCATACGCGTCTGTGGGCGAATGGCGGCCTCGAGCCCGGCCAGGTCGTCCGGTTTAACCCAACTGACCTGCAGCCCGGTGCTGCGCTTGCGCACATTTTCGATCAGGCGGTACGTCCCACCGTAAACGTCATCAATGGCGACAATATGGCTGTCTTTATCCAGCAGTTCGAGCACCGTGGAGATAGCCGCCAGACCGGAGGCAAAAGCGTAGCCGCGCGTGCCGCCTTCCAGTTCGGCAATCGCCGTTTCCAGCGCATGGCGGGTAGGGTTGCCGCTGCGGGAGTACTCATAGCCGGTATGCTCCCCGGGCGCGGGTTGCGCAAACGTCGAGGTGGCGTAAATCGGCGGCATGACGGCGCCGTGCTGGTCGTTAAATTCGCCGCTGTGTACGCTGAGAGTGGCCAGGTTTTTCATCATTGATTCCTTTATTGCTGTAGACGGTTGCGCCAGGCGGTCAGAACGTCGCTGCGCGTAATCAGACCGAGAAAACGGTCGTTGTCATTAATGACGGCCACCAGGCCGCGGTCGAAGATGGCGTTCAGGGCGCTTTCCGGCGCGTGTTTATCAAGGAACTCGACCTGACGCGTCATGGCTGCCGTCACCGGCAGCGCGAAGCGATCGCCGTCGCCGCCGATATGCCGCAGGAGATCCCACTCGTCGATAATGCCCACCACCTTGCCGTTCTCCAGCACCGGCAGCTGGGAGATGTCATACAGACGCATGCGCGCCAGGACGGTGGAGAGCGTGTCGTCCGGGGCGGCGGTGACGGTCGCACCTTCGTCGTGGCGCAGGGCGATGTAGTCGGAGAGATCGCCGGCCTGAGGACGCGTGATGAGCCCCTGCTGTCGCATCCAGTCGTCGTTGAACATCTTCGAGAGATATTTATTGCCGCTGTCGCAGGCGAAGGTCACCACCCGCTTCGGCGTGGTTTGCGCCTGGCAATACTTCAGCGCGGCCGCCAGCAGCGTGCCGCTGGAGGAGCCCGCCAGAATGCCCTCCGTTTTCAGCAGCTCGCGCGCGGTGGTGAAGGCCTCGCGGTCGGTGATGCGCCAGGCGCGATTCACCCCTTCAATGTGGGCCAGCGGAGGAATAAAGTCTTCGCCAATTCCCTCAACCAGCCAGGAGCCCGCGTCGTGGTAGCGTCCGGTTTCCACCTGGTCGGCGAGAACGGATCCAGCCGGGTCAGCCAGGACAAACTCCGTGTGCGGAGATTGCTCGGCGAACCACGCCTGCAGGCCGCCCAGCGTGCCGCCTGAGCCGACGCCCACCACGATGGCGTCGATTTTGCCGTCAAGCTGCTCATACAGTTCCGGCGCCGTGGTGGTGCGGTGCGCCAGCGGGTTGGCTTCGTTGTTGAACTGGTCGATGTAAAACGCGCCAGGCAGTTCGTTCGCCAGACGCTGGGCGTAATCCTGGTAATAGGCAGGATGGCCTTTGTTGACGTCGGAGCGGGTCAGCACCACCTGGGCACCCAGCGCGCGCAGGTGGAAAATCTTCTCGCGGCTCATTTTGTCCGGCACCACCAGGATCAGCGAGTAGCCTTTCTGGGCGGCGATCAGGGCCAGGCCGAGACCGGTATTGCCCGCCGTGGCCTCAATAATCGTGCCGCCTGGCTGCAGCTGGCCGGTACGTTCCGCTTCGTTAATCATCGACAGCGCAACGCGATCCTTAATCGACCCGCCCGGATTTTGGTTTTCCAGCTTCAGGAACAGCGAGCAGGGACCGGTATCAAGCTTATGCAGCTGGATCAGCGGGGTACGACCAATCAGTTCGGTGACGGAGTGATAAATCGTCATGATGTTTTCCTTTCTGGATGTCATGACGGGATGATAGGGCGGTGAAATTTTCTCAATAAAGAACCATTCACTGCCGTTTAGAACAGAAAGGAATATAAATGCCATTTCTGGATGGAAGGACAGCAAGACGTAAAGTTGTCTGGATGTGAGGATGGCTATATCGGGATAAAATGCTGCAAAAATGAGCGTTTTTTGCGCCCGTCCGCCAGCAGATATGCATCCGGCAGATAATCATTGCTGAAATTGGTCTAAATGCTTCCCACCCGGTAAATCCGCTGTTTATTGCCGAAAGTTATAACACATTCTTTTTTGTTCATTTAAAAGCTGATAACGCCTGTTTACTATCGTTTGGACATCCATACTGCTAAACCGCCACGGGCGGCACGGATAACGAATAAGAATGATTGTACTGAGCAATATTTCGAAGGTTTTTGACAACGGAAAGGTGGCACTCACAGCCGTTGATAATGTCAATTTGACGATAGCACAGGGACAAATATACGGGATCATTGGTTACAGCGGCGCAGGTAAAAGTACGCTTATCCGCCTGCTGAATGGTCTGGAAAAACCGAGCAGCGGCAGCGTAACCATCAACGGGCAGAACATTTCTGCCGCAAAAGGTGAAGCGCTGCGCCAGGCGCGTCTGAAGATCAGCATGGTGTTTCAGCACTTCAACCTGCTGTGGTCGCGCACGGTCAGCGAGAATATTGCGTTCTCGATGCAAATTGCTGGCGTACCGAAAGCCGAAATTAAGGCCCGCGTGGCCGAGCTTATTGAACTCGTTGGCCTGAAAGGTCGCGAGCATGCTTATCCGTCACAGCTGAGCGGTGGGCAAAAGCAGCGCGTGGGCATTGCGCGTGCGCTGGCTAATCGCCCGGATGTGCTGCTCTGCGATGAAGCCACCTCCGCGCTTGACCCGCAGACCACCGATCAGATCCTCGATCTGCTGCTGGATATTAACCGTCGGTTCAAGCTGACCATCGTGCTGATCACGCACGAGATGCACGTGGTGCGCAAAATCTGCGACCGCGTGGCGGTGATGGAGAACGGTAAAGTGGTGGAAGAGGGCGACGTGTTGAGCGTCTTTACCCATCCGCAGCAGCCGATTACGCAGCAGTTTGTTCGTCAGGTGAGCCAGTACGCTGAAGAAGAAACCTTCAATACCGAACTGGCAAACGATCTGGAAGGTACGGTCATCAGGCTGACCTTTACCGGGCACAGCACGCACAAACCGATTGTGGGCGAACTGACGCTGCGCTACGGCCTGCCGTTTAATATCCTGCACGGAAAAATGACCCAAACCGCTCACGGCGTGTTTGGTCAACTCTGGGTGCACGTCGTGGCATCTGATGAACAACTGAACAATATCCTCGCCGACCTGCAGCACAGCGATATTGAAGGCGAGGTGATTAAACATGGCTGAGAATCTCTTTCCGCATCTCAAGTGGGATCAGCTCTGGGCGGCGACGCTGGAGACGCTGTACATGACCGCGCTTTCCGGCGTGGCGACCTTTGTATTAGGCATCGTGCTGGGTCTGGCGCTGTTTTTAACCGCGCGCGGCGGATTGTTCCACAACCGCACGGTGTATAGCGTCATTTCGATTGTGGTGAACGTGTTCCGCTCGATTCCGTTCATCATTTTGATTGTGCTGCTGATCCCGTTCACCAAGACCGTTGTCGGCACCATTCTTGGCGCCAACGCGGCGCTGCCGGCCCTGATTGTGGGGGCTGCACCGTTCTACGCACGCCTGGTGGAAATCGCCCTGCGTGAAGTGGATAAAGGCGTGATTGAAGCGACGCGCTCGATGGGCGCACGACTGAGCACGCTCGTGTTTCGGGTTTTACTGCCGGAATCATCACCTGCACTGGTATCGGGTATTACGGTAACGCTGATTGCGCTGGTGAGCTACAGCGCAATGGCGGGGGTGATTGGCGCCGGTGGTTTGGGAAATCTGGCTTATCTGGAAGGATTCCAGCGCAACCATGGTGACGTCACGCTGGTGGCAACGGTGACCATTCTGATCATCGTTTTCATTATCCAGTTCTGCGGCGATGTCATTACTTCACTGTTAGATAAACGCTAATAAATACACACAGGAACCACATCATGAAAAAGACACTGACACTGATCGCCGCTGCAACCCTGAGCGCCCTGAGCTTCGCCTCCTGGGCCGACACCCTGACCGTGGGGGCATCCAACACGCCGCATGCGGAAATTCTGGAGCAGGCAAAGCCGATTCTGGCGAAGCAGGGTATCGACCTGGAGATTAAACCGTTCCAGGACTACATTCTGCCGAACACCGCGCTGGCGGGCCATGACATCGATGCGAACTATTTCCAGCACATTCCTTACCTGAACAGCGTGCTGAAAGATCATGCGGGCGATAAGGACTACGATTTTGTCAGTGCGGGCGCGATCCACATTGAGCCAATCGGCATCTACTCCAAAAAATACAAGTCGCTGAAAGACCTGCCGGAAGGTGGCAAGATCATCATGCGTGACGCGGTTTCTGAAGAGGGCCGTATTCTTTCCATCTTCGAGAAAGAGGGCGTGATCAAGCTGAAGCCGGGCATCGATAAAGTGACCGCGCGCATCAGCGACATCGTCGAGAACCCGAAAAAGCTGAAGTTCACGCCTAACGTTGAAGCGTCTCTGCTGCCGCAGATGTACAACAACAACGAAGGCGACGCGGTGGTGATTAACGCCAACTACGCGATTGACGCCGGTCTGGATCCGGTTCACGACCCGATTGCGGTTGAGAGCGGTGAAAACAACCCGTATGCCAACATCATCACCGTGCATCGCGGTGACGAGAAGAAGAAAGACATCGTCGCGCTGGTGAACGTGCTGCACTCGAAAGAGATTCAGGACTGGATCCGCACCAAGTACAAAGGCGCGGTCATTCCAGTAAACAACTAATTAGCTGATTTTACAGATGAAGCCCGGCGAGTTTCTCGCCGGGCTTCTTTTTTGTATCCGGCAGGAGAATCATTTAAGCTCAACGTTTAACAGGCAATGGAGTGATGACGATGGGTAACGTGACCAAAGATGAAGCGCTGTATCAGGAGATGTGCCGGGTGGTCGGGAAGGTCGTGCTTGAGATGCGTGATTTAGGGCAGGAGCCAAAGCATATTGTCATTGCCGGGGTACTGCGTACCGCGCTGGCGAACCAGCGCGTGAAACGCAGTGCATTGACAACTGAGGCAATGGAAACGGTGGTTAAAGCGCTGGCCGGGTAAGGCGCCAGCGTTTCGCAAGCTGCTCGAGCGAGCAGCAGAGCAGGTAATAGACCACGCCCGTAAAGATAAAAATGGCCGCCGGGTAGATTTGCACCCGGTTGTTGACCTGTCCCGCCACCGTGGTCAGCTCCGGGACGTTCACGATAAACGCCAGCGACGTATCCTTCAGCAGGCTGATAAAAATCCCCACCAGCGACGGCAGAATATTCCTCAGCGCCTGCGGCAGCAGCACGCGCCACAGGGTTTGCTGCGTGCTGAATCCCTGTGACAGCGCGGCTTCGAATTGCCCGGTCGGCAGCGCGCTCAGCCCGGCCAGCACCGAGTGCATCACGGTGGCCGCTGTAAACCAGGCCAGCGCCAGCGTGACGGTCAGCGCCCCGGGCAGGTCGCCCCCGGTCATGAGCGGCAGGAGATACCACATCCAGAAAATCACGAAGATGAGCGGGATCCCGCGAATCAGCTCTGCCCATAAAAAGAGGACTTTTCGCACGAGCCCGGTAAAGCGCCAGGCCAGGCACGCGAGCAGTATCCCTCCGGGCAGAGCGATAACCGCAGCGCCTGCTGCCATCATTAACGAAAGCAGCACGCCTCCCGGTTCACCGGCTGCCGCGCGTCCCCACAGCAGATAATCGAGGTTATCGGTGATGACATTAAGTCCGGCAATCATGTTTTTCACTCTCTGTGGTGGCGACGATCGGGCGTTTACGTTTCGCCTGCGGCCCAAGGCGGACCAGCACCATTCCCATGACCAGACCGGTCAGCAGATAGAGTGCAGTACCGAGGGTAAATGCCTCCAGCGCGTGTGCGTTAAAGCTTTCGATCTGCCTGACCTGGTAGGTGAGCTCGGCGAAGCCAATCCCGCTGGCGAGCGAGGAGAGCTTCATCAGGTTGAGATACTGGCCCACAACGGGCTGCCAGGCGTTAGCCAGCCCCTGCGGCAGCAGGATGTAGCGAAACACGCGCCATGCTGAGAATCCCTGGGCGAGCGCCGCCTCCCGTTGCCCGACTGGCACAGAACGCAACCCGGCTTCCACTTCTTCGATTAAAAACGCCGAGGTAAAAACGCCCAACCCCCAGGCAGAGCATAAAAATTCGGGCGTAAACCACCAGACGTCGCCGGGCAGAATGGACCAGCTGTGATCGGCGTTGACCACGTCGCGAAACGCCTGCGGCAGCCCGTTCCAGGCGGCAAAATACCAGAACAGCAGTTGCACCAGCAGCGGCGTATTGCGAAACAGCGATACCCAGCCGCTGACGATCGCTTTCCCGACGCGTCCACCGGACAGGCGCAGGAGCATAAAGAGCAGTGCGAGCAGGCTGGCCAGTGCGATCCCCGCCAGCGTTACCCACAAGGTGGTGAGAAATCCGGAAAGTATCCACTGCAGAGGCTGTCCGGTCAGTACCCCCTGCCAGTCGAGCGCGGGCATTACAGATGCTCCTGATGCAGCGGATCCAGCACCTTTTGCAGGAAACGCTGCGCGCGCGGATGCGCTGGCTGGCTGAAAAACTGCGCTGGCGGCGCGGTTTCCAGAATTTGCCCGCCGTCGATAAAGACAATCCGGTCGGCGATTTCCCGGGCAAACTGCATCTCATGGGTCACCACGATCATCGTGATCCCGCTGTGGGCGAGGGCTTTCATCACGAACAGCACTTCACCAATCATCTCCGGATCCAGCGCGGAGGTGGGTTCATCGAACAGAATGATCTGCGGTGAAGAGGCGAGGGCGCGGGCTATCGCCACGCGCTGCTGCTGTCCGCCGGATAGCTCTGCCGGGAAATGGTGGGCCTTTTCCAGCATCCCCACTTTCTCCAGCAGGGCCAGCGCGCGCGCCTGGGCTGGCTGTGGCTTCCAGCCGTGAACGTGCTCCAGTGCCAGGGTGATGTTCTGGCTGGCGGTGAGATGGGCATAAAGATTGAACTGCTGGAATACAAACCCCACGCGGCTTCGCAGCTGGCGCAACCCGCTACCGGAGAGCTTTCCGGTAGGCTTGTTGTCGACCAGGATCTCTCCGCCGCTCAGGGGTTCAAGCTGGTTGATAAGACGAATCAGGGTGGATTTACCGGAACCCGACGGGCCGAGGATAGCAACCACTTCACCGGGCGTGATGGTGAGGTTGATGTCGTTCAAAACCTGATGGTCACCGTAGCGTTTGTCCACATGACGAAACTCGACGCTGGCCTGTTCCAGATGTGAAAAATCCGCGGCACCGGCCGCGGAGTGTGAAAATAAACCTGAGAGCATAATTACCTGGCTTCTATTTTAAAGCCGCGAGGCTGTGGAGCAGGGGTGCCAGGACCAAACCAGACATCATAGATTTTTGCCGCCTGACCGGTCTTCTCGAGATTCACCAACTCGTCGTTGACGGCTTTCAGCAGTGCCGTTTCACCTTTCTTCACCCCCACGCCAATCTCTTCTTTACTGAGCAGATCGGGCAGGATTTTGAAGTTGGCTTTGTCCGGCGCCTGCGCCAGCAGACCGGCCAGAATGGTGCTGTCCTGAGTGATGGCCTGTACGTTGCCGTTGCGCAGTGCGGTCAGCGCCAGGGGAATGTCGTCATAAGAGAGGACGCGGGACTGCGGGAAACGCTGATGCAGCGCCTGCTCGCCTGTTGTGCCTTTGACTGCGCCAATGCGCGCCCGGCTATAGTCATCGAGCTTGTCCGGTGATTTCGCCGGAACCAGGAACTGCTGGCCAGTGACGAAATAAGGCGTCGAGAAATCAATGACCTGTGCGCGTTCCGGGGTGATAGTGATATCCGCCACGATCAGGTCGGCTTTGCCGGACTGCAGCAGCGGAATGCGGTTGGCCGGATTGGTGGCAACCAGTTCAAGCTTCACGCCGAGCGATTTTGCTAGCGCTTTGGCGAAGTCCACGTCGTAACCCACGATCTCATGCGTTTTGGCATCAATCGAGCCAAACGGCGGGTTGGCATCAAA
The DNA here is from genome assembly GCF_048685015.1 of Enterobacter sp. BNK-13. NCBI lineage: Bacteria > Pseudomonadati > Pseudomonadota > Gammaproteobacteria > Enterobacterales > Enterobacteriaceae > Enterobacter > Enterobacter sp. BNK-13. Next base: position 1,563,043 of record NZ_JBLQTP010000001.1, read on the forward strand.
CGTGGCCACTTTAACCACCCCTGCTGCCTTGATATCCGCCAGCTGATCGGCCTGCGCCTGCGCTGAAAACAGGCCCCAGGCTGCCACTACGCCCAGAGCCAGCGTCCGTTTTTTAAACCCTTTCATTTTTGCTGCCATAGTCATACGCCATCCCGTTGTTTTTGTTTTACCCCGTTACGTTCCCATAAGGGAAAGCTATCGCCAAATAAGAAATCGTTCTTTGCTATGAGCAAAAAAGCATTAGTGAACAAGGTGTTAATGAAGAGTGAAAAGGGCGAGGGTGCTATTTGCAGATCCTGCACATCGACAGTGGATTTTGGTATTTCCCCTGCACGGGATTGGGGTGCTTAACTGAAGGCAGATACGGCGAGAGAGGGTAAGACGATGAAAAAATGGATCAGCACGTTACGGCGGTTTTTTGCGGCCCGACCAGCTAATGCGGAGAACAGCGCGCAACGTGTTCTTGAGTCGATACTGCCTGTCGCCAGCCTGTATGGCGTAGACGTTGCCAACATTGACCCGGAGTGGTTCCATGATAAAACGCCACGCTGAACTGCGCCGCACGCGCGAAACGTACTGGAACGAGGTGTGCTGAATTTTGTTCTGACGCCGGATAGCTGTTAATGTCGGCAGATGGTTGAGTCTGCTCAGTTAATGGAATGAAGAACCCCTTTTTCAAGCGCGGCATTATTATCTGGACGATAGTCTGCCTCATCAGCGGTGTCCTGCTCTATGCGGAACAAATTCGCCGCCAGTTCTGGGAGCGCGATCGCGAGTTTGCGGCACTCTTCTCTGAATTAAGCGCGGTGCTGACGCAAAATGAGTCCGTATTGCCACTTCTGAATGGCGATGAAGATATTGCCAGCCTGCGCAAAAAATTCCCTCAGCTTCTTGCCCTGGAAAAGACCTCCGGACGCCCGCTTGATGCGCCACGGGTTGAACCTGCCCACGAGATACGGTACTGGCTTTACAATCCCTGGCGCCAGATCCGCGTGCTGGTGGACCTCGGCCCGATCCTGAATGCGCACCATCCCTTTACTCATCTCGGGATCCGTTTTATGCCAAACGGCGACGAGCCAGCGTCTGATGCCTTCTGGCACTGGCAGCGCACCTTCCCGCAGCACACTCAACCTTTTACGCTGGAAGCCGATTCCCGGCCAGACTGGCTCGCCGTTAACGGGTTGATGTATCTCATCTTGTTTATCGGTTGGGGGATAGTGATTGCGCTGGCGAGCGTGGTGCTCTGGCAGCGTAAAGCGCGCAAAGAGGCCGAGCAAAGGGCGCTCTACTACCAGCACGCCAGGCTCAATACCCTGGGGGAGATCACCGCCGGTATTGTGCATGAAATTAACCAGCCGTTAACCGCTGCGCAGACGTGGATCCAGGGAGCGCAGCGTCAGCTGCAGCAGGAAAACGGCCCAGCGGTGTCGCAGGCGCTGGCGGCTGCGCTGACGCAAATGCAGCGTATTAGCGCCTTGCTGACGCGTTTTCGTGAGCACGTGGTGCAGGAGAAAGTCACCCTGCGGGAAACCGACCTTGCGCAGTGCTGGCAGCAGGTGGTGAATTTACTTGAGCATGAGCGCAGGGCCGAACATATCATGGTCACGCATGCGTTTGCCCCCGGGGCCACGACGGTGCTGGCAGACCGTCTCTGGCTTGAGCAGGTCCTGCATAATTTGCTCAGCAATGCGATTCAGGCCCAGCAGGCGTCGGTAGCCGGCTGGGTAAAGATTGAAAGTCAGAAAAACGAGCATGGCGTTGTGATTACCGTGACTGACGGCGGCCCGGGCTTTAGCCCGGAGGCGTTACAACATGCCTTCATGCCGTTTTACAGCGGCAGAGAAGCGGGCATGGGGCTGGGGATGACCCTGACGGAATCATTGATGACGCGTATGAATGGATCGATTACGCTAGGTAATGCGCCGCAGGGCGGGGCGCAGATCCGACTACAACTGGCGCACGGAAAGGAGGCTATGGATGGATAATACAATCTGGCTGATTGATGACGATGAATCCATCAGGGAGTCGATGACGTTTTTACTTTCAGGCATGGGCTGGCCGGTCAGGACATATGAAAGCGTCGATGCGTTTACCGCTGCTCATGCACGGGAGAAAGCGCTGGTGGGCTGTATGCTGTTGGATATGCGGATGCCCGGTAAAGGCGGTCTCACCTGGCTTGAGGAGGGCACATGGCCCTGGCCTCTGCTGCCGGTGATTATCATGACCGGCCACGGTACCGTTGACGCCTGCCGTCGGGCATTCCGTAACGGCGTCTTTGAGTTTTTCACCAAGCCGCTGGATGCCGACAAGCTTATCGAAACCGTGGGCCTGGCCTTCGAGGAGAGCCAGCGCCGCTTTGCCGACTGGCAGGAAACAACCCGGATCGCGTCGCGTTTCGCTCAGTTGACCGCGCGTGAGCATGAGGTGCTGGGTGAGTTGATGAAAGGGCTCAGCAACAAAGAGGTGGCTGCCCGGTTGAACCTCTCGCCGCGTACGGTAGAGGCGCACCGCGCATCGGCATTTACCCGGCTTGGCGTCAATAGCTTAGTCCAGGCAATCCGGGAATACGATAAATTGCAATTCGTAAAACTACCAGGATGAGTGCGTAATCAACCGAATACCGTTTCATCGTGCGGCTGAGTAACCTCTGGGTGTCTCTCAACACGCGAGGAAGTGCGATGAAAAAAATAATGATGGTTGCGGTATTGGCCGCGGGTAGCCTGAGTCTGGCGGCGCAGGCCGATACGCTGAATCAAAAGAATCTCTCGCTGGCGCAGGCTAATGCGCTGGCAACGTCCGCCATTCAGGCCTGTACGGCAAAAAATTACCAGGTGACCGTTACCGTGGTTGACCGCGCGGGCGTCGTGAAAGCGGTACAGCGCACGGACAATGCCGGTCCACATACGGTAGAAGCCAGCGAAATGAAAGCCTGGACGGCGCTCAGCGCAAAGAATGCGTCCGGCAAGGTGATGGAAGCGGCGCAGAGCAACGCGGGTGCGCAAAACATGCGTGATATTCCGGGCTTCCTGCTGCTGGCGGGTGGCCTGCCGGTGAAAGAGGGCGATGAGGTGATCGGGGCGATTGGTATCGGCGGTGCGCCGGGCGGTCATTTTGATGAAGCCTGCGCGCAGGCAGCCATTGACGGGCTGAAAAAGTCATAAAAAAAGCACCGGCTTGCCGGTGCTTTTTACTTAGATCTTGCAGGCGTCGCCGCAGTCATCGTCGGCGACAATCGCCTGCGCTTTTTTATCTGCGTCGTCCAGACGTTCTGCATTACGCTCTTCTGCTTCATCCAGACCGTTAAACACTAAGTTATCGAGATCAATTTCCATGTTGCACCTGCTCTGTTCAGTTTTCGATACTGGCACAGTATAGGGCAAAAAAAGCCAGCAATGTACCTCGCAGCACATAAGGATAATCCCTGCCATACTCAGTGCTTTATCGCTGAGGAGAGCACATGATTACACTCTGTAAAACCTGTGGAACCGCCTACGATACGCAGCCGGATAGATGCCCAATTTGTGAGGATGAACGCCAGTATGTGCCCATCACGGGACAGGCGTGGACCGATCTCGATACCGTCAACGCGACGCACAGCAACAAATGGCAGCAGCTGGAGCCGCGATTGTTCGCTATCAAAACCGTTCCGGCGTTTGCTATCAACCAGCGGGCGCTGCTTCTGCAAACGCCGCACGGCAATGTCCTTTGGGACTGCATCGCCAACATTGACCCGGCAACCAAAACGCTTATTAACGCCCTTGGCGGCATCAGCGCGATTGCGATTTCACACCCGCATTATTACACCACGATGCAGGAGTGGGCTGCGGCGTTTGACGCGCCGGTGTACCTGCACGCCAGCGACAGAGAGTGGGTAATGCGCGACAGCCCGGCCATTCATTTCTGGGAAGGCGATGCGCTGGAGATTTTCCCGTCTGTTACCCTGCTGCGTCTGGGCGGGCATTTTGCCGGGGGAACGGTGCTGCACTGGCAGGAGGGGGACGGGGTGCTGCTGGTGGGCGATATTCTGCAGGTCACGCCGGGTAAAGACGCCGTCTCGTTTATGTGGAGCTACCCGAACTATCTTCCGCTGCCTGCCCGCACCGTGGCGTCTGTCGTGAGTCATCTGGAAGGCAGAACGTTTGAACGTCTGTACGGCGCGTTCGAAGGGCAGAACATCCTCGCTAACGCGGACGAAATTGTGCAGCGGTCGGGCCAGAAATATATTGCTTGTCTGAAGTAAACCACGATGGGTAAACTTTACGAGTGTGATCTCGATCATACCTAAACTAAAACAGATAAAAGAGACATTGCTATGCAACATATCATTGAAGGTTTTCTCAGCTTTCAAAAAGAGATTTTCCCGCAACGTAAAGAACTCTTCCGCAGTTTAGCGTCCAGCCAGAATCCCAAAGCGCTGTTCATCTCATGCTCCGACAGCCGTCTGGTCCCGGAACTGGTCACCCAGCAAGAGCCAGGACAACTCTTTGTCATTCGTAATGCTGGCAACATTGTGCCGCCGTTCGGACCGGAGCCTGGCGGTGTGTCCGCTACCATCGAATACGCCGTCGTGGCGCTGGGCGTCACGGATATCGTGATTTGCGGTCACTCCAACTGCGGCGCGATGAAGGCGATTGCCGATAACGCGAACCTGGAGCCGATGCCTGCTGTATCGCACTGGCTGCGCTATTCCGATGCGGCGAAAGCGGTGGTGGAAAAGAAAAGCTGGGATAAGCCGATCGATAAGGTCAATGCGATGGTGCAGGAAAACGTGTTTGCGCAGCTGAGCAACATCAAGACCCATCCGTCCGTCGCGGTGGGCCTGCGTAATAACTCCATCCGACTGCACGGCTGGGTGTACGACATTGAAAGCGGCGAAATCCTCGCGCTGGATAAAGCGACGAAAAGCTTCGTCTCGCTGTCGGAAAACCCGGAAGTCTTCTTCGAGTAACCCGCAACAGCAGGGCACGGATGCCCTGTCAGTATTCAAAATAGGGTAATCTCCGCCGCACGCGTGACGCGGGTTTTTCCGCCGCTTTCGCCATCGCCTCTGCAATCTCTGCACACTCCACCAGCCCCTGAACGAAGGGACGATCGTGCATCAGCCACGGTATCGCACCGAAGGCGATGCGCCCGCGAACGGTGTCAGGCGCTTTTAAGGTGTAATCCTCGCCGATATCGGGTATCTCATCGCCGGTCGCTTCCAGCTGTTTTCGCAGCGTCGGGAAGGGCAGATCTTTCGTTTTGAGCGGCTTTTGTCCGCGCGCGTCAATAAATACGTCGAAACGATAGACGGTCTCTTGTGTGGTTATTACCGTTCGATCGCTGCCAACGTCGAGCGTGTAGTCGTCACCGAGTGCGGCCACGCTGATGATGCCGGCTTCGCGAAGTGCGAGCAGCCTGCGGATAGACTGCGGAGGAATGGCGGCATAGTTGTCGATAAATACCCGAGCCAGCCCCTGCCTGAAGCGTTCAGCGTCTCGCTCGTCGAGATGGGGGACAATCTCCTGAACGACCTCATGCAGCCGCAGCACGGTGTAGCGCCACGCCACGGTACGGCGTTCCCGTTTGTTGCGTTCAACCTCGTTGAGATTCTCTTCCGCCCAGGTAAAGGGGCCGTGGCGTTGACGATCCTCAAACCAGGCCTCACGAACAGTGTCCGCATTCAGCGTATGCAGAGACATCTTCTCGCACCACGCCGGATCGGCAAGCTGAAGCTCTTTGACCATCAGGGCAAAAATGCGGTCAAGCAGGCCATCCGGTCCTTTGGCGATCTCGCTTTCCACCACGAATTCGGTCAATACCGACAGCGGCTCGTAAGGAATAGGGCAGTAAAAATCGGCTTCCGGCAGAATGCCCGTCCGGGACATCAGTGTAATGTGTAACCCTTCGCTGCTTTTGTCGAGGATGAATTTACCGTCACGAAACGCACCGTGCTGCATCACCACCGCCATAGCCGCGTCCAGGCCGCTCAACGAGGTGCCCATAATGCCCACGCGGCAAGGGGGAATGCGGGCGTCCATCAGACCGGACCACGGGCTTGGGAAGAACGTGCGCGTGGCTTCATCCTCCTCTGGCCAGACGTGGCCGGTGGCAATAACCGCCAGGTCGAATTGATCCGGTAAGGTGCGGTCGTTGACCGAAATCGTCACGCCGGTTGTCGAAGGGATGATGTCGGTGACCTTCGCGGATTCATGGACCTTAACCTCGACCCCCAGCTTTTTCGCCTCTTTTACGATTGAACGAAAACTGTCGCGAAAGTACTCTCCCAACAGAAGCCTGGGCAGGAACTGTCGGTCATGCAGGCTGGCTTTATCCACCTTAAAGCGTGCCAGATGGGCGTCGCTCTGTTCCTTAAGCCAGTCGAGGTAGGTCATAAAAATGGGCGGGATTTCAATGCTCGCAATGTTCGCCAGCATCAGTCGGGAATTATCGTCGTCGTTATAGGGCATGCCCACGCCGGCTTCATCGGCCTGTTCAAAGACGGAAACAGAGAGCGGCGTGCTGTTTTGAAGCAGGTGATAAAAGGTGTAAATCCCTGTGGGGCCGGAGCCGATAATCGCGATCTTCTTCATCGACACGTTTCCTGTGTTTTTTTCCATAGGAAAAGCGTAGCAGGAGAATAATGATGAAAATAAAGGATTAAGAAAATTCAGGCTATCAGAGGAGAATTTGCACCATTTCAGGACTGAAATGGTGCGTCCGAGTGGACTCGAACCACCGACCCCCACCATGTCAAGGTGGTGCTCTAACCAACTGAGCTACGGACGCAGAATGGTGCGTTCAATTGGACTCGAACCAACGACCCCCACCATGTCAAGGTGGTGCTCTAACCAACTGAGCTATGAACGCAACGTGTTGTCGGTGACAACGGGGACGAATATTAGCGGCACAGCACCGAGGTGGCAAGAGGGAAAATGCAATTTTCTCTCTGATTTCACGCGATTGCTGTATTACCGCGCAAAGTGAAGAGAAAGTAGCCGCCGGGTGGCGGCTACTGCGTATTTAACGTGCAGCGCGTTGCAAAATGATCGTGGATGGCTGGCGCTGCAGGAAGCGCATGCGCATCATCATCATAATCGCCGCCGACGTCAGGCCGATGATAAAGCCCATCCAGAACCCCGCCGGTCCCATGCGGTCCACCACCAGGTCGGTCAGGGCCAGAATATACCCACACGGCAGACCCAGCACCCAGTAGGCGATGAAGGTGATAAAGAAAATGGAGCGCGTGTCTTTATAGCCGCGCAGCACGCCGCTGCCAATCACCTGAATGGAGTCCGAAATCTGGTAAATCGCGGCCAGCAGCATCAGGTGCGATGCCAGCGCGACGACTTCCGGATTGTCGTTATAGAGCAGGGCAATTTGCTCGCGCAGCGCGACGGTAAAAAGCGCCGTGCAAATGGCCATGCAGACGCCGACGCCCAGTCCGGTGCGCGCGGCGGTTTGCGCGTCGAGCGTCGAGCCTTGTCCCAGGCGGAAGCCCACGCGGATCGTCACTGCCGCAGCCAGCGACATCGGCAGGACGAACATCAGGGAGCTGAAGTTCAGCGCAATCTGGTGCCCGGCGACGTTCACAATGCCCAGCGGGGAGACCAGCAGGGCGACCACGGCAAACAGGGTCACCTCAAAGAACAGCGCAAGGGCAATCGGCAACCCTAGCTGCACCAGACGCGTCATGATGCTCCAGTCCGGCGTGCTGAATTTGTTCTCGTTACGAATATCGCGCATTGAGCGGGCGCGCTTGACGAAGGTAAGCATCGAGAAGAACATGACCCAGTAAACGGCTGCCGTCGCCACGCCGCAGCCGACGCCACCCAGCTCCGGCATCCCGAAATGACCGTAAATAAAGACATAGTTAACCGGGATGTTGACCAGCAGCCCGATAAAACCCATCACCATGCCGGGCTTGGTTTTCGCCAGGCCTTCACACTGGTTACGCGCCACCTGGAAAAAGAGGTAGCCCGGCGCGCCCCAGAGCAGCGCGCGCAGATAGCCCACGGCTTTGTCCGCCAGCGCCGGGTCAATATTATGCATAGCGCGAATGATATGGCCCGCGTTCCAGAGCACCACCATGATCAGCACGGAGACAAACCCTGCCAGCCAGAAACCCTGGCGAACCTGATGGGCGATGCGCTCGCGACGGCCTGAGCCATTGAGCTGAGCGATAACAGGCGTGAGCGCGAGCAGCAGACCGTGACCGAACAGGATGGCCGGAAGCCAGATTGACGTGCCGATAGCCACGGCTGCCATGTCGGTGGCGCTGTAGCCACCTGCCATTACCGTATCCACAAATCCCATTGCGGTCTGGGCCACTTGCGCGACGATCACTGGTATAGCCAGTGCCAATAACTGGCGCGCTTCATTCATGTACTTCTGCACGTGAACACCTTTATTTTGTAGTTATTTGAGAGACTAAAAAAGCCGCCGAAACGGGCAGCAAGAAGAAAATGCAGGGGGGTGCCAGCTATTGTAGCGGGCTTTAGCTATTTATCTAGTGAAAAAATCGCCAGAAAATGCGCTCCGCTGGCAACCTGTTTTTCCAACTGTTATTGTGGAGGGATTAAACGGTGTCATCACCGTTCGGAAAAAACAGGAGTTGTAAGCATGTTTACTGGTATTGTGCAGGGCACTGCCAAAGTGGTGTCCATTGATGAAAAACCTAATTTCCGTACTCATGTTGTTGAGCTGCCGGAATATATGCTTGAGGGCATCGAAACCGGCGCCTCGATTGCCCATAACGGCTGCTGCCTGACCGTGACCGAAATTAACGGCAACCAGATTAGCTTTGATTTAATGAAAGAGACGCTGCGGATCACTAACCTGGGCGAGCTGGTGGTAGGCGATACCGTCAACGTTGAGCGCGCGGCGAAGTTCAGCGATGAGATTGGCGGCCATTTGATGTCGGGGCACATCATGACCACTGCCGAAGTGGCGAAAATCGTGACCTCGGAAAATAACCGTCAAATCTGGTTTAAAATGCAGGACCCGTCATTAATGAAATACATCCTCTATAAAGGATTTATTGGCATTGACGGGATTAGCCTGACCGTGGGAGAAGTGACGCCAACGCGTTTTTGCGTGCATTTAATTCCTGAAACGCTGCAGCGCACTACGCTGGGCGCCAAAAAACTGGGGCATCGCGTGAATATCGAAATCGATCCGCAAACCCAGGCGGTGGTGGATACGGTTGAACGCGTGCTGGCAGCTAAAGAAGCCGCAATAATAAAGACCGCAGAAGAAGAATAAAAAATAACCCCGGCTATCCGGGGTTATTTTTTTAGCGTGCGACACGCAGTCCGTGTTCAATCCCCCGGCTGAATACCACCTGCCAGAGCTGAATATCCCGTGCGCGAAACGCCCCCGCGCAGGCATTCAGATAATAGCTAAACATCCGTTTGAATCGTTCTGAATAGTTGTCCGCAATCTCGGGCCAGGCTTTCTGGAAACGTTCATGCCACGCCATTAAGGTGGTGTCGTAGTCCGCGCCAAAGTTATGCCAGTCTTCCATCACGAAATGGGATTCACTGGCGTTGGCGATCTGGCGAACGGACGGTAAACAGCCATTCGGAAAGATGTATTTATTGATCCACGGGTCAACGTTATTGTCGGTCCGCTTAGAGCCGATGGTGTGCAGCAGGAAGAGCCCGTCCGGTTTCAGATTACGATCCACCACCTCAAAGTAGGTATCGTAGTTTTTTGGCCCCACGTGCTCGAACATGCCGACGGAAACGATCCGGTCGAACTGCTCGTTCAGGTCACGGTAGTCCTGCAGCCGGATATCCACATCGAGACCCTGGCAGCGCTCTCGCGCCATTTTTTGCTGTTCCGCTGAGATCGTCACGCCGACCACGCTGACGCCATAGTGCTTCGCCATAAAATACGCCAGCCCGCCCCAGCCGCAGCCGATATCCAGCACGCGCATGCCGGGCTGTAGCTGCAGCTTTTCACTGATCAGACGCAGCTTAGCCTGCTGTGCTTCCTCAAGCGTCGACGCATCTTTCCAGTAGGCGCAGGAGTATTGCATGAAAGGATCCAGCATGCGGCTGAAAAGGTCATTGCCGAGATCGTAATGCTCTTTGCCGACGATCCAGGCGCGTTTTTTACTTTGCAAGTTAAACAGTCGGGCAGAGGCGACACGCAGGGTGTCTTTCAGATTACGGGGGAGTTGATTTTCCAGACCGGCACGCAACACACTGGCAAAAAAGATATCCAGCCGTTCACATTCCCACCAGCCGTCCATATAACTTTCTCCCAGGCCTAGCGACCCTTCCCGCAACACGCGTTTAAAAAAGTCGGGATGTTTAACCTGGGGATCGGATGGCGAAGATCCGTTGATAGTGATGCCTGCTCGACCTAACAGTTCACTGACGATCCGGGACCAGTTGTCGTCCGGAACGCTGACTTCTTCTATACACGATGAACTCATAGCTTCTCCATCACCCTGATGTGATCAGAACCTTCAAACAGCGTAGACGCTTTTTTTGGTTTGTGAGAAATCTCACGGTAAATACCGCGAGGCTAGTATCCGACGTAGAACAGAGGAAGGGAGATAACCCTTGCCGAAATGCCTTCCATGGTAAAACGGGAGCACTCCGGCTCCCGTTAACACTTAATATTTATCGTATTTAATCGAACCAAATTTAGTATAGGCCTCAAAATTTGGTGATTCAATAGAAAATTGTTAGCAACCTAATCACTGAAATGTAACATGATTTCTGGCGCAATCAGGCATGCGAGGTTTCCACCTGCGCACCGCTATCTTGCTCACGCTGCGCGGACGCCTGCATGCGGTAACCCAATACCGCCAGCGCAACGGTGACCAGCATCACGCTGGTGGTGGTTAACAGCGGCGTCGCAATCAGCGCCGAGACCACCAGGCTTGCCAGGAAGCACAGACCCAGCTGCAGGGTATTTTGCAGCGCGGCGGCGCGGCCTGTTGCCTGCGGGAACGGACGTAACGCCTGTGCCACCACGATCGGGTAAATCGCCCCGTTCGCCACGGCCATCACGCAGAAGGGAATCAAAATTTCAGCCAGGCCCGCGCCCGGAATAAACCCGACGGCCCAGGTACCGATGACGCTCAGCGCATAGAGCACCAGCAGCCATGGCAGCATCTGCTGACCTTCCCATTTTTGCAGCGCCGCGCGGCAGCCGTACCCGCCCACCAGGAACGCGATGGTCTGCGGAACATAGCTCAGACCGATGGCCGCCGGGCTGTAGCCCATATCGTGCAGAATAAACGGCGAGCCAGTGAGCCACGCGAAGAAGCTGGCCGAACAGGCGGCATAAATCAGGACATTCCCGCGATACGCCTTGGCGCTCAGCAGGGAGGTGAAGGTAATCGGCTTCGCGTCGACATGCGCCTCTTTTTTATGCGCGGGTTTAAGGGCAAACGCCGGCAGCATCAGCACCAGCGTGATGGCAAACAGCGTGGCAAAAATGGCCTGCCAGTCAAAGTGCGCGAGGATCCAGCTGCCCAGCAGCGGAGCCAGGGCAGGGGAAAGACCCACCAGCGGCATAATAGTGGCGAAAATACGGTTTGTGCGGTTAGCCGGATAGTAGTCGGTCACCAGCGCCTGCCAGGTCACCGCCGCAGCACAGACGCCCACGGCCTGAATAAAGCGCAGCACCAGCAGCCAGGTAGCATCGCGCACCCACAGCATCCCCAGGCAGCCCACGGCAAAAATGGCCAGACCCAGCAGCAATACCGGTTTACGGCCAAAGCGATCCGAGAGCGGTCCCCACAGGAGCTGCGCGAAAGCAAAACCGGCAAGGAACAGGCTCAGGCTGGCGCTGATGGCCGCCGCAGGGGTTTGCAGGTCTTCCTGCATCGCGGCAAACGCGGGCAGGTACATGTCGGTGGCCAAAAAGCCCAGCACGCTTAAGCCGCCGAGCCAGACTAAAAATCCTTTCCTGGGTTGCATTCTCTTATTCTCCTGATGAGGCAGGTGTACGTTGGCGCAGAGTGTAGGGAGTGCAAAGCGGCTTGTGAAACGCTAATATTTGGCGGGTGCATTCAAATTTTTTGCAGGCAGAAAATGTGGTCAGATTATTCTCTTGAAGTGGTCGATGCTGTTGCGCGTAACGGCAGCTTTAGCGGTGCAGCGCAGGAGTTGCACCGCGTCCCTTCGGCCATTAGCTACACGGTGCGTCAGCTTGAGGAATGGCTGGCGGTTCCGCTGTTTGAACGGCGGCATCGCGACGTGGAATTAACGCCCGCAGGCGCGTGGTTTTTGAAGGAAGGGCGTTCTGTTATCAAAAAAATGCAGATCACCCGCGAACAGTGCCAGCAGATCGCCAACGGCTGGCGGGGACATCTCGCCATCGCGGTGGATAACATCGTGAAGCCGGAACGCACCCGGCAGATGATCGTGGATTTCTATCGTCATTTCTCTGACGTTGAGCTGCGGGTCTCGCAGGAGGTGTTCAACGGGGTGTGGGATGCGCTGGCGGACGGCAGGGCGGAGATGGCGATTGGCGCTACGCAGGCGATCCCGGTCGGGGGACGTTACGCCTTTCGCGACATGGGGATGCTGAGCTGGAAATGCGTGGTGGCACGCGATCATCCCCTGGCGGCGATGGACGGGCCGCTGAGCGACGATACGCTGCGTAACTGGCCGTCGCTGGTGCTGGAGGATACGTCCCGCTCATTGCCCAAGCGTATCACCTGGCTTCTGGACAACCAGCGGCGGGTGGTGGCTCCTGACTGGGAATCGTCGGCGACGTGCCTCAGCGCCGGGCTGTGCGTCGCGATGGTGCCCGTTCATTTTGCGCGTCCGCGCATCGATACCGGAGAATGGGTTGAACTGACGCTGGAGAATCCGTTCCCGGACGCGGCCTGCTGCCTGACCTGGCAACAAAATGATGTCTCGCCCGCCATGGCCTGGCTGCTGGATTATCTGGGAGACAGCGAAACGCTAAACCGGGAATGGTTACGGGAGCCAGCGTAGCTGGCCCCGTCAAAAGGATTAACGACGGTAGTCGCGGAACGGACCATCCGCAACGGAACGGCGTTCAATCAGGCGTGGGTGAACTTCAATGGACTGCGACTCTTCGCGTTTGTTGACGATTCTGTCCAACAGCATATTGAAGGCCGTTTCGCCCAGCGAATCTTTTGGCTGGTGAATGGTTGTCAGCGCCGGGGTGAAGAAGCGCGCGTTACGCACGTTGTCATACCCGATCACGGAAATATCCTGCGGTACGCGCAGACCCAGCTCATCGGCGGCGCAGAGCGCACCCATGGCCATGATGTCACCCCCGCAGAAAACGGCGGTCGGGCGGTGCGGCTGGGAAACGATCTGCTGCATTGCGCGGTAGCCTGATTCCGGCTCAAAGTCGCCCTGCACGATCCAGTTTTCCGGCACGGTAATCAGCGCTTCTTCCATCGCTTTCATAAAACCGGCCAGACGGCCCGCGCCGGTGTTACGCTCCAGCGGACCCGGGATCACGCCAATCTCGCGGTGACCGCGTTCGATCAGGTAACGACCCGCCATGTAACCGCCTTCAAAAGCGTTGTCGATAACGGAGTCGGTGAAGTCCGCGCGCGCTTCACCCCAGTCCATGACCACCATGGGGATATGGCGATATTCTTCGAGCATCGACAGCACGGATTCCGGGTACTCGGAACACATCACCAGCAGGCCATCCACGCGCTTCTGCGCCATCATCGACAGGTAGGCACGCTGTTTTTCTATGCTGTTCCATGCGTTGCCCAGAATCAGGGTATAGCCTTTCTGGAAGCAGTTCTTCTCTACCGCTTCAATGATCTCGGCAAAATAGGCCGCTTCACTGCTGGTGGCCAGCAATCCAATGGATTTGGTGTGATTAACCTTGAGGCTGCGCGCAACCGCACTTGGCGAATAGTGCAGCTCTTTGATCGCTGCCCAGACGGCGTTGCGCGTCTCTTCCGCCACGAAGCGGGTTTTGTTAATTACATGTGATACGGTTGTAGTGGAAACGTTTGCGCGTTTTGCTACGTCTTTAATTGTTGCCATTAAATGTCACTCCAGACCATATCCTAAGCTCCTGAAAAACTTGAAGGTAAACGTTTGCCTTCTCTCACCCTTATCACGCAATCTTGAATTGCGGCACGCCGGGAAAACGACACGGGACGTCAGGAGGGGATCAATGGCCGGTACGCTAATAAATTTAGCGTGGAATTTTGTCCTATCTTGATGAAAAGGGGAAGAGGTAAAGTGTTTATCAGCCTAAATCCAGGAAGATTTTTGACGTAAATTATGCAAAAATGAGCAGGCTCACTTTTCGTGGGGGGATTAAAAGGAGAAAAATTGATGAGTTCCGATCTGAAGTTTTCGCTGTTCACCACCGTTGTTGTGCTGGCTCTGATTGTCGCGGCGGGTCTGACGGCCGCGCTGCACTGATTTACGCGGAGGGAGAGCCTTCTCCCTCCCGCTCACCCCGATTGTTACTCCTAAGGCAAAAATCTTTTGCCATTTTGTTAACTTCTCATTTTTTGTGATTGATGTCATGCTTTCCGCTTCTTTGTTCTGTGTCACCACATGACACGGCATCCGGAGTTGACGCATGAAAATCAATTTTCCCCTGCTGGCCCTGGCGATTGGCGCTTTTGGGATTGGCACCACTGAATTCTCCCCGATGGGGTTACTGCCCGTCATCGCCCGCGGCGTGGACGTCTCGATTCCTGCGGCAGGCATGTTAATCAGCGCCTACGCTATCGGCGTGATGGTGGGGGCGCCGCTGATGACGCTTCTCCTTTCGCACCGCGCGCGCCGCAATGCGCTCATTTTCCTGATGGCGATTTTCACCCTCGGTAACGTGCTTTCGGCCATTTCGCCGGACTACACCACGCTGATGCTGTCGCGTATTCTGACCAGCCTCAACCACGGCGCGTTCTTTGGGCTGGGGTCGGTTGTGGCGGCAAGCGTGGTGCCAAAACATAAGCAGGCCAGCGCCGTGGCCACCATGTTTATGGGCCTGACCATTGCTAACATCGGCGGCGTTCCTGCGGCAACCTGGCTGGGCGAGGTCATTGGCTGGAGGATGTCCTTCCTGGGGACGGCCGGACTGGGCGTAGTCGCGATGGTGGCGTTGTTCTTCTCCCTGCCAAAAGGCAGCGCGGGTGAACGCCCTGACGTACGCAGAGAGCTGTCGGTGCTGGTGCGCCCGCAGGTGCTCTCTGCGCTGCTTACCACCGTGCTGGGGGCAGGGGCGATGTTTACCCTCTACACCTATATTTCACCTGTGCTGCATGACATCACCCACGCAACGCCTCTCTTTGTGACCGCGATGCTGGTGCTGATTGGCGTGGGCTTCTCGATTGGCAACTATCTCGGCGGGAAATTTGCCGACCGTTCGGTGAGCGGAACGCTGAAGGGCTTCTTAACCCTGCTGATTGTTATCATGATCGCCATTCCGTGGCTGGCGCGTAACGAGTTTGGCGCCGCGGTGGCGATGGTCGTCTGGGGGGCTGCAACGTTCGCTGTGGTGCCACCGCTGCAGATGCGCGTGATGCGCGTCGCGCATGAAGCGCCGGGCCTCTCATCCTCGGTCAATATTGGTGCCTTCAACCTGGGCAATGCGCTCGGTGCGGCGGCCGGTGGGGCCGTGATTTCAGGGGGGCTGGGGTACAGTTTTGTGCCGGTGATGGGGGCGATTATTGCCGCGCTCGGCCTGCTGCTGGTGATGATGTCGGGTCGTAAACAGCCAGAAGCAGCCTGCGCTGCGGAATAAACCAAAAACGCAGAAGGGCGAACCCTTCTGCGTGTCTCTTACGCAGCGAAGTTCTTCGCCACAAAGTCCCAGTTAACCAGTGCCCAGAAGTGCTCCAGGTAGTTAGGGCGCGCGTTACGGTAATCGATGTAGTAAGCGTGTTCCCATACGTCCACGGTCATCAGCGGCTTAGCGCTGGTGGTCAGCGGGGTGCCCGCGTTAGAGGTGGACACGATAGCCAGTTTGCCATCCGCCTCTTTGACCAGCCACGTCCAGCCCGAACCGAAGTTCTTGATGGCGGCATCGGTGAACTTCGCTTTGAAATCCGCGAAGCTGCCAAAGGCGGCATTGATGGCGGTAGCCAGTTCACCGGCAGGTTCGCCACCGGCGTTTGGCGCCAGGCAGTGCCAGTAGAAGGTGTGGTTCCACACCTGAGCGGCGTTGTTGAATACGCCACCCTCAGAACTGCGCACGATCTCTTCCAGCGTTTTGCCTTCAAAATCGGTGCCCTTGATCAGGTTGTTCAGGTTAGTGACGTACGTCTGGTGATGCTTGCCGTAGTGATATTCTAGGGTTTCCGCAGAAATGTGCGGGGCCAGGGCGTCTTTTGCATACGGTAGTGCAGGTAATTCGAACGACATTGCTTCTCTCCTTATTGTATTTTGTGTTGTCAATAACCACACAGACAACAAGGACAGGATAGCAAATTGAAAGGGTATGCAAAAGAGGAACTTACCCTGCCACGGGTGTGGCAGGGCAGGGGTTAGCGAATGGTTTTCGGCGTCATCACGCGGCGTGCGCCGACGTAATGGCGTACCCAGTAGTCTTCACTGAGAGAGGTGATCTGAATATCCTGGCCGCTACGCGGTGACTGGATGAATTTTCCGTTGCCGACATAGACGCCAACGTGGTCAGCTGTCCCGCGGCCCTGCGTGCGGAAGAAGACCAGATCGCCGTTCTCCAGCTCTCCACGGTTGACCGGGGACGCGTCGCGCAGGTGGTACATTTCGTTGGCGGTGCGCGGAATGCGGAACTTGACCAGATCTTTATAGGCGTAATAGACGAGGCCGCTGCAGTCAAAACCGGTACGCGGCGAAGTCCCGCCCCAGTGATAAGGTTTGCCAATCTGCCCCATCAGCTTGTTCATTGCGGTTTTTTGCGCTTTCTGGACACGCACTTTATGCACTTCCGCTATTTTGGTGACCTTCGTGCATTTCGCCTTATGGCCTTTACGCGCGATGCATTTTTCAGTCACGAGGTTAGCGGCGGTTTGCGAAGCTTTACTTTTGGCGGTGTGGGCAGTGCGGGAAGAAGTGGTTTTCGTCTTGCTGGAAACGGTTTTTTTAGTCTGTGTATTTGTCTTTTTCTTGTCGTTCTTAGCGGTGGTTTTTTTCTTACGTTCTGTGGCTTTCACCAGATGGTTTTTTTGTACAGCAGAATGCCGCGCCTGCTGAGAGGCGTTTGCCACTGGCGTGAAAGTGAGTGAAGTAAACAGTAAAGCACAGAGCGTGATCGAGATTTTATTTATCCGCGCCACTGGGCAGTCCCCTGATAAATGCAGGTCATCAATAATACCCGCGTGTGATTTACAAAGCCCGTCGATTCTAATCCATAAAAAGCCAGAAAGTTAATACCATTTTTCAATCTCTAATCCTGTTTCGTTAGCAAGTGCAAAAAAATTCATCGTTCTGTCGTACATTTGCCCATTCCCTAAGCAAAACCCTGGCCGCCGCAGGGGTAAACACCATTTGCAATGCAACTTTTCGTGACTCGGCGTAAAATGTCTATACGTGACAAAAATGTTATTTTCCGATGCCAGTCTGAACCGCTACAATGTCAGACGAATGCCGTAACAGAAGTTAAAGGAAGCAAGACATGAGCACCACTATTGAAAAAATCCAGCGCCAGATCGCTGAAAACCCGATTCTGCTGTATATGAAAGGTTCTCCAAAGCTGCCAAGCTGCGGCTTCTCCGCGCAAGCGGTTCAGGCGCTGTCTGCCTGTGGTGAGCGTTTTGCTTACGTTGATATCCTGCAGAACCCGGACATCCGCGCTGAGCTGCCGAAGTACGCGAACTGGCCGACGTTCCCACAGCTGTGGGTAGACGGTGAACTGGTTGGCGGTTGCGATATTCTGATTGAAATGTATCAGCGCGGTGAACTGCAGCAGCTGATCAAGGAAACCGCGGCGAAGTACAAAACGGAAGAGCCTGACGCAGAGTAATTTTCTGCGGAAATAAAAAAGCGACCTGCTATGTGGTCGCTTTTTTTTGTCGGGTGGCGCTGCGCTTACCCGATCTACGATTGGCGCTCGGCCTCATCACCCATCGGCAGCGGCCAGCCGCCCAGACGCTTCCAGCGGTTGACGATCTCACAGAACAGCTCTGCGGTACGCTCCGTGTCATACAGCGCGGAGTGCGCCTGCGTGCCGTCGAACGGAATGCCAGCCGTAATACAGGCCTTTGATAATACAGTTTGTCCCAACGCCAGGCCGCTCAGCGCGGCGGTGTCGAAGGTGACAAAAGGGTGGAAGGGGTTGCGTTTGAGCGACGCGCGCTCCGCGGCAGCCATGGTAAAGCTGTGATCGAAGGTGGCGTTATGGGCCACCATAATGGCGCGGCTGCAGTTGCTCTCTTTCATGCCTTTACGCACCATTTTAAAAATGGCGTGCAGCGCGTCATATTCACTGACGGCACCGCGCAGCGGGTTATGCGGATCGATACCGTTAAACGCCAGCGCTTCCGGCTGTAAGTTTGCCCCTTCGAAAGGTTCAACGTGGAAATGCAGCGTGGTGTCCGGTGTAAGCCAGCCCTGTTCATCCATCTTCAGCGTGATGGCGGCAATTTCAAGCAGCGCATCGGTTTTAGCGTTAAATCCGGCTGTTTCTACATCAATGACAACGGGATAAAAACCACGAAAACGGTCGCACAGACCGCTAAATTGAGCGTTATCGGACATCAGGGTCTCTTACATGGGGAAAAAGCAGAGCGCATTATGGCAAATTTTGCGGGGTGATGCAGTAAAACTACGGGCGCACGTTGCGCCCTGAGGGATCAGTTGCCCAGACCGCGACCGGCGTCTTTGGCTTCAATCAGCTCGATTTTGTAACCGTCCGGATCTTCCACAAACGCAATCACGGTGGTGCCGCCTTTTACCGGGCCCGCTTCGCGCGTGACGTTACCGCCATTTTTGCGAATGCGTTCGCACGCGTCGGCCGCGTTATCCACTTCCAGCGCGATATGGCCGTAGGCCGTGCCCAGCTCATAGCTGTCAACGCCCCAGTTGTAGGTCAGCTCGATCACCGCTTCATCCGTTTCCGGGCCGTAACCCACGAATGCCAGTGAGTATTTGTATTCCGGGTTTTCGCTGGTGCGCAGCAGCTTCATGCCCAGGACGTTAGTGTAGAAATCGATAGAACGTTGCAGGTCGCCAACGCGCAGCATGGTGTGAAGTAGGCGCATAATTTCCTCATTAACCAATGGAATAAAAAAGCTTTTTGATCAGAAACGATGTTTTAGTATAGCGGCGAACTGTCGCCGCTATCAATGAACAATGGCGAGATTACAGTGAAGGGTAGTCGGTGTAGCCTTCCGCACCGCCGCCGTAGAAGCTTTCCGGACGCTGCGGGTTGAGCGCCGCTTTTTTCTGCAGGCGAGCAACCAGATCCGGGTTGGCGATGTAGTCGCGGCCAAAGGCGACGGCATCGATCAGCCCTTTATTAATCAGATCTTCGGCTTTCTCAGGCGTATAGGCACCTGCACCGATGATCACCCCGTGGAAGCGCTCGCGCACTTTCTGGCGGAAGGCTTCAGTGTAAGGCTTACCGCCAGCCCAGTCAGGCTCGGACATGTGAAGATAGGCAATACCGCGTTTGGCCAGCTCTTCAATCAGATAAAGCGCGTCCGCTTCCTCGTTCGGGCCATTGTCGACGTTCTGGAAAGACCCGATTGGGGAGACGCGGATCCCGATACGGTCCGGGCTCCACTCCTTGCATACCGCATCCACCACTTCCAGCACCAGACGGGCGCGGTTTTCGACGCTGCCGCCGTACTGATCGGTGCGGTGGTTAGACGACGGTGACAGGAACTGGTGCAGCAGATAGCCATGCGCGGAGTGTAGCTCAATCAGGTCAAAGCCGGCTTCACGGGCGTTGGCCACGGCCTGACGGAAGTCGTTAACAATCCCCGGGATTTCGTCCAGCTCCAGCGCACGCGGCATAGAGGTATCCACGCGGATCGCGTTGCCGTTTTCATCGCGCAGGGAAGTACGGGTATTGGCGCTCAGGGCCGACGCGGAGACCGGTGCCTGACCGCCAGGCTGGATGCTGCTGTGTGAGATACGACCGGTATGCCACAGCTGGACCGCAATACGACCCTCTTCAGCGTGAACGCCCGCGGTGATTTTCTGCCATGCCGCGATCTGTTCCGGGCTGTGAAGGCCCGGCGCACCGGCGTAACCCTTCGCCTGCGCAGAGATCTGCGTGGCTTCGGTGATAATCAGGCCAGAGCTTGCGCGTTGACGATAGTATTCGCCCATCAGCGGGGTTGGGATGTCACCCGGCTCAATGCTGCGCAGACGGGTCAGCGGAGCCATGAACACGCGGTTTGGCGCCGTGACGGCACCCACTTTCAATGGGGTAAACAGTTTTTCAGATGACATAAAGACTCCTGAGTAGACCAGTCGACTAGTAATAAGGTAAATAAAAAGCGCCCGTTATACGCCAGGCGCAGTAATGCTGTTTTTCACATGTGCCAGCGCGCTTTCCAGCGGCACGGCACTGCGCGAAATTTTTGCCTGCAGGTTGGCCCCTAACCACAGGGAATAGAGCACCTGAGACTGCATTAAGGGGTCGCCGGAAAAGGCCAGCGTTTTTTCGTCGCGGCCTTTTTCCAGCGCCTGGGCCAGCAGGGCGATCACGCCGCGGGCACCCTTATCCATCGCCGAGCGCATATCTTCGGAAAGATCGCACACCTCGGCAGACAGTTTGACCGTCAGGCATCCGCTGATAATGCCCTGCTGACAGAACTGGTTCAGCGTTTCCTGATAGTAGTTCAGAACACGATCCCGATAGTTTCCTTCACCCGACGCAAAGTGGGTGGCCAGACGCTGGTGGTATCCCGCGTAATGACGCTCCAGCATTGCCACACCAAAGGCCTCTTTGGACCGGAAGTAGTGATAAAACGACCCCTTCGGTACCTCAGCGGTTTTTAATAACTCGCTCAACCCCATACCGGTAAACCCGCGATGCATGCAAAGACGCTCGCCGGTTGCCAGTAGATGTTCGCGGGTATCGTGTTCAGTATTTCTGCTCATGGCCGCACTCTAATAGACCGTTCGGTCTAATGCAAGCGAGTTTATTGACGACATGCGTTCAGAATATCCAGCTGCTGTTGATAAACCATTGATTTAACGTCCATCATACCCAATACGGTTGAGAATAAATTGTCCTGGGAGACCGCATTTTTTGCTGCATGGTCGCGTAAACACTGTTCATTGATGCCAAAGTTTTTCGCGTAGTCCGGTGACAGCCAGAACATAAACGGAATGTGCGTTTGCTGCTCCGGCGCCAGCATGTACGGCGTCCCGTGCAGATAAATGCCGCTTTCACCCAGTGACTCACCGTGATCCGAGAGATAAATCAGCGCGGTATTCATGCTTGCCTGGCGTGCATTCAGGGCATCAATGGTTTTGCTGACCATGCTGTCGGTATACAGGATGGTGTTGTCATAGGTATTCATCAGCGCCTGATGATCGCAATCCTGAATCTCGTTGGTGTCGCAGGTTGGGGTGAATTTCCGGAAAGTGTCCGGGTAACGGCGATAGTACGCCGGACCGTGGCTCCCCATCAGGTGGATAACCAGCACCGTGTCCTGCTTCAGACCATCCAGCACATTGTCCAGACGGTAGAAATTCACATCATCAATACAGGATTTGTCTTTGCAGAACTGATCCAGACTCCACTGCGTCATATCGGTATGCGGCACGCGATCGCAGGCGCCTTTACAGCCGCCGTCGTTGTCGCGCCACAGCAGGTTGATACCCGCATGCTTCAGCACATCGAGCAGACCTTCCTGATGGTGCGCCAGGTCGGCATCGTATTTGCTACGCGTCATGCCCGAGAACATGCACGGAACGGAAACGGCGGTTTCAGTGCCGCATGAGGAGGCCTGCGGGAAGTTAATGACATCCTGCTTTTTCAGCTCCGGGTTCGTTTCACGATCGTAACCATTCAGGGAGTAGTTCGCCGCGCGAGAGGCTTCCCCAACGACCAGTATCAGAACGGTTTTCTTTTGTTGACCTGAAATCAACGGCCCTTTATGGGCATCTTCGCCAATCCGTACCAGCGTTTGATCGCCGGCAAACCAGCGCATTTTGCTGTACTTCACCACCGCGCTGACATAGTTGGCCGGGGTCACCATTTTGACGATGCTTTTGTTGTTGCGAAACAGCGAGGCGTAATCTTTATAAAACACTGCCGCAATCAGGATAATCACCAGCAGGGCGCCAAGCATCGCGGCAACGCGCGTCAGCAGGGCATACCACCATTTCCCGGTACGAATGCGGGTCAGCGCCAGCACCACGGAAGGCACGAGGCCAGCAATAACAATCCACAGAATCATCTGCGGCGTCACCAGGGCTGTCGCTTCCTGAGAGTTGGTTTCGAACACGTTCACAATCATGTTCTGATCGATCACCGCGCCGTAGGTGTACATAAAGTAGGTTGCCGCGGCGCATCCGATCGTCAATACAATCAGCAGCGGCTTGCGGATATAGGGGATATTCAGCAGGCTAAACACAATCACCCAGCCGCAAAACAGCACCAGCGGTACGGACGCGGCAAAGAGGATGTCGTGCAGGTGCGCAGGGGCAATAATGGCCCAGCTGCGCTGGATAAACAGCCCGTTGATTAGCGTAAAGAAGAGTGCACAGCCCAGAGTAAATTTAATGTCGTTACATTGTAACTTTTTGATTAACCACATCGATCGGTAAACCTGTCATTGTCATGATGGGCCGAGTATAAAGAGGGAAGATTAGTGAAACCTTAATGCCACAAATCTGTGGTATAGGCCTTGCACGTGGCGCGTTTAGCGTCTTCACTGTAGGTGAGAGTAGTTATCCGGAGGTGAGTGTGGCAGAGCAGCTGGAGTTTTTCCCCATCCAGAGCCCGTGCCGGGGGATTTGTCAGGTGGATGAACGCGGATATTGCCGCGGGTGCATGCGTACCCGTGACGAGCGTTTTAACTGGCAAAACTTTAGCGACACGCAAAAGCAGGAGGTGCTACGCCTCTGCCGACAGCGTCTTCTGCGCAAAATACGCGCAAACAAAGCCGGTGAGACCGAAGAACCCCAGCAACCTTCACTTTTTTAACACGGTAATTGCGTATACTCATGACATCACGTCCTTGAGGAAAATGTTATGGTTCAGCGAATTACCCTTGCCCCCCAGGGGCCAGAATTCTCCCGTTTTGTGATGGGCTACTGGCGCCTGATGGACTGGAATATGTCCCCCCTCCAGCTGGCGAGCTTTATTGAAGAGCATATCGATCTGGGCGTTACCACGGTCGACCATGCGGATATTTACGGTGGTTATCAGTGTGAAGCCGCATTCGGTGAGGCGCTCAAGCTGGTTCCGGCACTCCGCGACCGCATGGAGATCGTCACGAAGTGCGGGATTGCCACCACGGCAAAACCGGAACACGCCCTTGGGCATTACATCACCGACAGCGCGCATATCATCAAGAGCGCTGAGCAGTCGCTGGTCAATCTGTCGACCGACCGTATCGACCTGCTGTTAATCCACCGTCCGGATCCGCTCATGGATGCCGATGAGGTGGCAGAAGCCTTCCTGAACCTGCATCAGAGCGGCAAAGTGCGTCACTTTGGCGTTTCCAACTTTACCCCGGCGCAGTTTGCACTGCTTCAGTCTCGCCTGCCGTTTACCCTGGCCACCAATCAGGTGGAGATCTCCCCGGTACACCAGCCGCTGCTGCTGGACGGTACCCTCGACCAGTTGCAACAGCTGCGTATTCGCCCGATGGCCTGGTCCTGCCTGGGAGGCGGACGCCTGTTTAATGATGATGAATTCCAGCCGCTGCGCAACGAGCTGGACACTATCGCCCGCGAGCTGAACGCGGAGAGCATCGAACAGGTGGTTTATGCCTGGATCCTGCGTCTGCCGTCAAAACCGCTGCCCATTATTGGTTCTGGCAAAATAGAACGCGTGCGTTCTGCACTGGCCGCTGAAGAGCTGCAGATGACCCGCCAGCAGTGGTTCCGCATCCGCAAAGCCGCGCTGGGTTACGACGTGCCATAAACCGCCAGAAGGTGACTTTCCGGTGAAATCTTTGCCCCTGGTATACACTTAAGGGGCAAAAAATAACCAGCGGAGGTCATATGAAGCGTTTTGCTCTGGCAATGGTCGCGCTGGTTGTTTGCGCAGGGGCGCAGGCAGCCAGCGACGAAGTGGAAATGAATCTCGTCACCTCTCAGGGTGTGGGTCAGTCCATCGGTACGGTGAAAATCACGGAAACCGACAAAGGGCTGGAGTTCGCTCCCAACCTCAAAGCACTCCCTCCCGGTGAGCATGGTTTCCATGTTCACGCCAAAGGAAGCTGTCAGCCCGCATTAAAAGAGGGTAAAGCGTCAGCGGCGGAAGCGGCAGGGGGGCATCTGGATCCCCAGCATACCGGCAAGCATGAGGGCCCGGATGGAATGGGACACCTGGGCGATCTGCCCGTGCTGGTGGTCAATAACGACGGTAAAGCCACCGATCCCGTTGTCGCGCCGCGTCTGAAAAAGCTGGATGAGGTAAAAGGTAAAGCGCTAATGATTCATGTCGGCGGCGACAATATGTCCGATCAGCCTAAACCGCTTGGCGGCGGCGGGGCGCGTTATGCCTGCGGCGTGATCTGATCCCCAATGGTACCAGGCGGTGGTGCTTGCTCCAGCTGTGACAGCGAGCAGTGCAGCCGCCAGATTATCGAGGCCAAATCACGGGCGGCGGGGAGATGATGTCGTGCAAGCGTATCGCAGATCCGCTGCAGTTCATTCAGCGTGGTTGCCAGCGGTCGCTGCTGGACACCGCGTTCGCTCATCACATCGCGAAGCAGAGAGATGCACACATCGCGAACCTGCGACAGCGGGTCGGAACGTGTTTCCCACCCGCGAAGCTGCCAGACCACATGCGAACAGTTCAACAGCACCACGCCCCAGCGCAGCAGCCAGCGCCGGGAAAGCGCGTCCTGGCTGTTATTGAGCTGGCTCACGTGATGATAAACCAGCGATTCATACTCGTTTTCACGAAGATGCGGTTTACGGCTGAGCTGGTCCACAAATCCCCGGCGTAACTCCCGGATATGCCTGCGGCTTTTGCGGGCATCGGAGCCGGGGCGCAACACCGCGAAAGCCAGCCACGCCAGCCCCACGCCAAGGATTTTCGCCAGATTGTCATTAAGAAAATCGGCGTAATCATAAACCGGCGGATTGGTCACGGAGATAAACGAGCCCATAAAGACAATCAGTTGCCCCCACAGGCCCGCCTGTTTTGGCATTTGCAGCTTGAGTAGCTGCATGGTGGTCAACAGCGGAAACAGAAACAGCAGGAACTGCCACAGATCGCTTATCTGCACCATCAGGCCAAACTTCACCACAAAACTGAACAAAGACAGCAGCACCAGGGTGCGTAGCAGGAGCGTCAGCGAGTTGAACGGCGAGGCCGCGACGGAGTAAAGCACGCAGCTGATGGCAGCAAGCGTCAGGGCCGCCGTACCGGACTCCCACTGCGTGGTGATGCTCCACGCCCCCACCAGCATCAGCGCGCAGAAGGTGCGAAAACCGCTCCACAGCGCTTCCAGGTAGTCGGTATGGCGGGCGAGAGCCGGACTCCCGGGCACGTTGAACTCCGTGACCGGCGTGGCATTCTCAACCGCGTTAATCCAGCGGCTGCTGCGCAGGTAGAGTCGGCAAAAGTAATTCAGACGCTGCCAGAAGGCGCGATGGCGATAGTCGTACTCATCAACCGGGGCGAGCGGGGCGATGATCTTCGCAACGGTGTAGATGTCCGCATCCGGGCGCGCAAGAGCCGCGAGCAGCGTTTCGATGACGGCACGGGTGTTTTCCGGCGGCGTCGGCCAGTTGAGCAGCATTCTGCGCAGGCTGGAGATGGCGCTGGTCATACGCAGCTGCTGGTGCAATAAATAATTAAGCAGGGTGTTCTGACGCCGAAAGCGATAGTGGCTCCAGAACGCCTGAATACGCAACAGATTCATCGTCAGGATCTGTCCGATCACCTTTTCATGCGCGAGGCGGATCTCATCGCTGGTATCCGGTTGCCACAGCAGGCTCGCGTGCTCAAGCAGCCGGGTATGCATGGTCTTGAGGGCGGTGATAAGCGCGGTGCCGTCGGAGGTGCTGGGGAGGATCATCATCATGAAGCCACCGCTGAGGATCCCGACAATGACTTCACAGACGCGCGCCTGCGCGATATCCCACAGTTCGGTGGTGTCGAGCACGTTCACCACCGGGAAGGCGATAATGGCGGCGGTATAGCCCGCCAGCTGGAAAGCGTAGGCGACGTTATTGGTAAAATGGGCGCAGGCCCAGGTACAGCACCCCAGCCACGCCGCCATGCTCAGCAGGAACATCCACGGATCGTTCAGCGTATGGCCGGCAATAATTAACGCCGCCGTGGCCCCCAACAGGCTGCCGGCGATGCGCCCAAGGCTCTTACTGATCACCCCGCCGACCGTAGGAAAACTCACCACCGCGGCAGAGGTCATCGCCCAGTAGGGTTCATCCAGGTTCAGGTAATAGGCGACGGTCAGCGCCAGACACATGGCAATGCCGTTACGCAGCGCGTAGCGCCACTGAGGGCGCGTCGCTTTGATCCACGGCGTGTTTTGCCAGGAGAGTGCCGGCAGCTTCATCACCGGTTTCCGATGGAGACAGTACAGGTGGTGCCGGAGACCAGCATGATGTCCTGCGGTAAATGGTCAAACTCCACGCGAACCGGCACGCGCT
Source organism: Enterobacter sp. BNK-13 (assembly GCF_048685015.1). NCBI lineage: Bacteria > Pseudomonadati > Pseudomonadota > Gammaproteobacteria > Enterobacterales > Enterobacteriaceae > Enterobacter > Enterobacter sp. BNK-13. The sequence goes on from NZ_JBLQTP010000001.1 coordinate 1,589,748, forward strand.
GAGCGAGACGCACCCAGGGCACGTTCGGCTTGATGTCCGGCACCAGGCCAGAATCCGTTTCGACGCTTTGATCGTAAATGGCGCGGCCAATGCTGGATACGTGACCCTGTAACTTCTGCGAGCCACTGTAAAGCGTAATGGCGGCGGGCGATCCCTCGCGAATATGGCGAAGCTTGGTCTCTTCAAAATAGCCCACCACGTAGAAGGAGTGGCTGTCGACGAGGGCAAAAACGGGTTGTCCCGTGGTGGCATAATTCCCCACGCGAGCGGAAAGGTTGGTGACCCACCCGTCAACCGGCGCGGTAATCACCGTTTGGGTCAGCTCCCACTGGGCCTGCTTCAGCGTGGCTTCGGCCACGTTGACGTTCGCCTGCATGGCCTTCACGTTGATGTTGGCAGTGTCTAAATCTTCCGCTGAGATGTAATTTTGCGATAGATGCCGGCGGCGGTTGGCCTCGTTATTCGCTTTCGCTAAGTCTGACTGGGCTTTCGCCAGCTGCGCCTCGGCGTTCAGAATCGCGATGTGGTACGGGGTATCGTCGATCCGGAAGAGTACCTCACCCTTTTTAACGTACTGGTTATCCTTAACGAGCAGCGTCGTGATGCTTCCCGACACCTGCGGGGTGATGCTGACCTGTTCAGCGCGAATTTTGCCGTCACGGGTCCAGGGGGACTGCATATAAAAATTCCACATCCACCAGCCTGCAACCAGCGCGAGGGCGAGAACAAAGAGGGTGGAAAAGTACTTCAGCGTTTTCAGAGGCATAGTCACCACACCATCAAGACAGCAAGGCCCAGACATACGGAGAGGGCAAACAGGGAAAGATCCATCAGCATGGGATGCCAGATTTCGCCGGAGTACATCCAGTCGCGAAGCAGACGATGCGCGATGAGCCAGAGAATAAAGCCCACCAGCACGGCTTTAAACAGGGGAGGAAAGTAGACTGACGCACCGAAGATCAGATCCTGAAGGGGTAACCCCTCTGAGCGATGAAAAAACGTCACGGGCAGAAATCCTTTGCAGTGAACAGAATGCCGCGTTGGCTTGTCTTAGTATGATGAAGCATCACAATTCAGTGTAAGTCATACTTTTAAGTTCGATGAATGCAGTATTGCATTTGTTTTGGCAATACAAATGCTGCACACTATTCTAAAATCAGTATAATAACTTAGCAAGCTAATTATAAGGAGATGAAATTGGAATCGCCATTAGGTTCTGATCTGGCAAGGTTGGTACGCGTCTGGCGTGCTCTGATTGACCATCGCCTGAAACCTCTGGAATTAACACAGACGCATTGGGTCACGCTGCACAACATTCATCAGCTTCCGCCCGATCAGTCGCAAATTCAGCTGGCAAAAGCGATAGGCATTGAGCAACCGTCGCTGGTGCGCACGCTTGATCAGCTGGAAGAGAAGGGGTTGATCTCCCGACAAACCTGCGCCAGCGATCGTCGTGCTAAGCGGATTAAACTCACTGAGAAAGCGGCGCCTATCATCACCGAAATGGAAGCCGTCATCACCAAAACGCGCGGTGAAATCCTCTCAGGCGTTTCACCGGCGGAGCTGGAAATGCTCATCAGCCTCATTGCTCGCCTTGAGCAAAATATCCATGAGCTGCAGTCTCGCGACTGATAAACACGAAGGCCTTGCACCAGCAAGGCCTTTTTTTACTTAAAGACGACCACACGATTACGACCCGTCTCCTTCGCTTCATACATCGCCTTGTCGGCACTTTCCACGCACGCTTCTGCGGTTATCGTTGATGACGTTGCCGTAAACACCCCCATACTGATGGTGATGGGCTCCGGCAACTGACCGCCGCTGCTGGTTTTATCAAAGCTGCTTAGCTTCAGACGTATGCGTTCGGCCACCTGGTACGCGGAGTCTGACGACGTGTTGGCCAGCATCAGCACAAACTCCTCGCCGCCGATACGGGCCGCGATGTCCTGCGGGCGCACGGAATCCATCAGCAGGTTGGCGACAAACTGCAGGACTTTATCGCCCTGGAGATGCCCGTAGGTGTCGTTAATGCGCTTGAAGCGATCGAGATCGCTGACAATGACGGAAACGGGGCGGTTGGGTCTGGCGATATCCAGCGCCTGGTTTAACGATTCATAAAAATAGCTGCGGTTATAAAGGCGCGTGAGCGGATCGCGAATCGAGTTCTGATAGGACTGCTGATATTTTACGTGCGAGTCGCGATACAGTCTGAAGACATCGTAAAGCAGAACAAAAATAATCAGCAGCGTGGCGACAGTTTCAAATAACCGGGCGCGATACCAGGAGATATCTTCGGCATGTCCACCCGCTAACAGCATTGAAAGCGTGACGATATAGCAAACACACAGAAAATTTCCACCTACCCAGAATAAATTGCGCACGCGCGTGACAAACATCAGCGCTACTAATGTTATCACCCAGAAAACAATTAAAGAGATATTAATGCAATGGCTCCAGAGGACCATAAACTGCCGGGTTTCATTATCAACCAGGTCAATCGATAACAAGGGCGAGTGGCTGGAATATATCCAGGCCAGTCCCACTGCACAGGCGGTAAAAAGAGACGCCCCGCTCACAATTGAGATATGCGCCAGCCGTGAAAGAGGGTATTTGCGCATGGGATAGAGTATTGCCGCCACGATGAACAGCACCGCCATTAAAAAGTGGCGGAACATATAGTAGATCATCGCATCGTTGTAGTTCACGACGTTGAACTGATAGAGATCCAGCCAGGCGGGGAAGCTGGTCAGCGTTCCGACCATCAGCAATGCGGACCCGGCAAAGGCAAAGGCGATTGCGACCAGATACAGTCGTCTTTTGTCACACCCGTATTTCATCGCCATAAAACAGGCAATAAACAGGTGAAACACCAGAAGAAAAATGGTGAGCGTAGGGAATAAAAGCGGTGAAAAGGACGGAACCCATTCAACGAGTTTTAAAAACAGCGCGTGCAATATCCCGATAACAACAAGGCAACCGAGACAGAACGCGATATAACGGCTCGTTAGAGCACGACGATTCGCAAGCATAGAATTTTTACAAATTATAATGAATAAAGAGAAAGTGATTGCGAAGAGTCTAATCAATTAGTGCAATAAATACTTTGCGCAGAAACAATATAAGGGGTGATTAATAATGGATGGTGTGAATGTATTTTGTAATTATATTTGTGAAAGTGATATATATTGTAAATGGATGTGGCCCGAAGACCACATCCACTTTTAATTAACGTGGAGAAACGGTCACCTGGCTTCCGTTGCTCGCCAGTACAACGCGCTGGCCTGCAGAGAAGCGGGTGCTGCCCTGTTTCTGAACAACCATGATCGTGCTGCCGTCGTCTTTACGAATTTCCAGTTCTACGCCCTGAGTTTTGTTCATCGCACCCTGAACGCCCTGGCCGGCTACGCCACCCGCAACGGCACCTGCGGCTGTCGCCAGAGAGCGTCCCGTACCACCGCCGACGGTATTACCCAGGAAACCACCCAGAACGGCACCGCCGATTGCGCCCATCACGTTGTTTTCATCACCACCCTGAATCTGTACAGGGCGTGCGTTAACAACGGTACCGTAAGTCACGTTCTGAACCTGTTTCGCTTCAGAAGCGCTGTAAACGTCGCCAGAAAGTGAACTGTCATTCACACAGCCAGCCAGAGTTAAACCAATCAGCGAAACGCCCAGTACACGTAAAATCATTTGAATCTCCTGTTCACCAAAAACGCCCGATTGGGGGCATCCGTTATGGCTAAATTATATGGCATAAGGAGCCATAGTTCATATCTTTGCACTAACAATAGGAAAATTGTACTTGAATTTGACTTAACGAGACATAAACAGGATCCGCCCGCGCTACCCGTATGACATTGTTAAAAAATATTATTGCCGGATGGCAAAGCGGCGCCGTTTATGGTTGAGTGGATATCCTTAGCCCACGCAACGTAAGGAAAGCGCATGAAATCGGGTCGCTACATTGGTGTGATGTCAGGCACCAGTCTGGATGGGGTAGATGTCGTTCTGGCCGCCATTGATGAAAACATGGTGGCACAGCAGGCGAGCCTGACCTGGCCAATCCCCATTTCACTGAAAGAGGATATTCTCAGTATCTGTCAGGGGCAGCAGTTGACCCTCTCCCAGCTTGGACAGCTGGATGTCCGCCTCGGGGCGCTGTTTGCAGATGCGGTGCAGGCTTTGATGCAAAAAGAACATCTTCGCCCGCATGATGTGGTCGCCATCGGGTGTCACGGACAAACGGTCTGGCATGAACCCATCGGAGAGGCCCCGCATACTCTGCAAATCGGCGATAACAACCAGATTGTAGCGAAGACGGGCGTCACGGTGGTCGGCGATTTCCGTCGTCGCGATATTGCCCTTGGCGGACAGGGCGCACCGCTGGTGCCCGCGTTTCATCAGGCGCTGCTGGCGCACCCTTCAGAACGGCGTATGGTGCTCAACATTGGTGGGATCGCCAATCTGTCGATGCTTACCCCCGGGCAGCCGGTCCGCGGCTACGATACCGGCCCGGGCAATATGTTAATGGATGCCTGGATCTGGCGTCAGTGCGGTCAACCGTACGATAAAAACGCGGAGTGGGCGAGCGAGGGTAAGGTGATTATCCCGCTGTTGCAGTCCATGCTGAGCGATCCTTATTTTGCCTTACCGGCACCGAAAAGCACGGGGCGTGAATACTTCAACTTTGGCTGGCTTGAGCGCCAGCTGGCGTCATTCCCGGCGCTCGCGCCGCAGGATGTTCAGGCGACGCTTGCCGAGCTCACGGCCGTGTCGATTTCTGAACAGGTGCTCCTCAGCGGCGGATGTGAGCGCCTGCTGGTGTGCGGCGGGGGAAGCCGTAACCCGCTGGTGATGGCCCGTCTTGCCGGGCTGCTGCCGGGCACCGAAGTGTCGACGACCGATGAGGCCGGCATCAGCGGAGATGATATGGAGGCGCTGGCCTTCGCCTGGCTTGCCTGGCGCACCATTGCCGGGCTGCCGGGCAATTTACCGTCGGTAACCGGCGCGCGCGAGGCGAGCGTCCTTGGGGCGATTTTCCCGGCAAATCCGCGTCATAATCAGAGTTAACTGAAATTCAGCGCGGCGCGTCGTCGTTAAAATGGAACGAAACAGGGGGGCAGCCATGCCCTCCAGGACCAGGAAAGTCTTCGGAATACGCCCATGAAAAAACTTCTTCTTATTGCCGCCCCTTTGTTGCTGTCAGGATGCAGCGTCTACAACCAGCTCCTTGAGCGCATGCAGACCGATACGCTTGAGTATCGCTGCGACGAAAAACCGCTGACCGTGAAGCTGAACAATCCACGCCAGGAAGCCAGTTTTGTTTATGACAATAAACTGCTGACGCTGAAGCAGGGCATTTCAGCCTCGGGCGCGCGTTACACCGACGGTATCTATGTCTTCTGGTCGAAAGGCGACAGCGCCACGGTCTACAAACGTGACCGTATTGTGCTGAACAATTGCCAGCTCGAAAATCCGAAGCGTTGAGATTTTTACAGGGGCGGCGCACAATAGCGCCACCCACTCTCAATGTCAGCTAACGCCATGTCAGATAACGACGAACTGCAGCAAATTGCGCATCTGCGCCGTGAATACACCAAAGGCGGCCTGCGTCGCCAGGATCTTCCCGCTGAACCCCTCGTGCTTTTTGAACGCTGGCTGAAACAGGCCTGCGAAGCGAAACTGGCCGACCCCACGGCTATGGTCGTCGCGACGGTGGATGAAAACGGTCAACCGTATCAGCGCATCGTATTGCTAAAGCATTATGACGAGAAAGGACTGGTGTTCTACACCAACCTTGGCAGCCGCAAAGCGCACCATCTGGAAAACAATCCGCGTATCAGCCTGCTGTTCCCGTGGCACATGCTGGAACGTCAGGTCATGGTGACCGGCAAAGCGGAACGTCTCTCGACGCTGGAAGTGGTGAAGTATTTCCACAGCCGCCCGCGTGACAGCCAGATTGGCGCCTGGGTATCAAAACAGTCCAGCCGCATTTCCGCCCGCGGGGTGCTGGAAAGTAAATTCCTCGAGCTGAAGCAGAAGTTCCAGCAGGGTGAAATCCCGCTGCCGAGCTTCTGGGGTGGTTTCCGCATCCCGATTGAGCAAATCGAGTTCTGGCAGGGGGGCGAACATCGCCTGCACGACCGCTTTTTATACCAGCGCGAGAATGGCGGTTGGAAAATCGACAGACTGGCGCCGTAATCCCCGAAATTTGTTGATTTAAGCGCTAGCGCACACCGCGCTTGCGCTTTATTCTATGGTCCTTTCGCATCAGGCGAAAAGTCGTGTACCGGCAAAGGTGCAGTCGTTTATACATGGAGAATTTGATGGCAAGCAGTAACTTGATTAAACAATTGCAAGAGCGGGGCCTCGTGGCCCAGGTGACGGACGAGGAAGCGTTAGCAGAGCGACTGGCGCAAGGCCCGATCGCGCTCTATTGCGGCTTCGATCCCACCGCTGACAGCTTGCATTTGGGGCATCTTGTTCCATTGTTATGCCTGAAACGCTTCCAGATGGCGGGCCATAAGCCTGTTGCCCTGGTGGGCGGTGCGACCGGTCTGATTGGTGACCCAAGCTTCAAAGCCGCTGAGCGTAAACTGAACACCGAAGATACCGTGCAGGAGTGGGTCGATAAGATCCGCAAACAGGTTGCACCGTTCCTCGACTTCAACTGTGGCGATAACGCCGCGATTGCCGCGAACAACTACGACTGGTTTGGGAGCATGAACGTGCTGACCTTCCTGCGTGACATCGGCAAGCACTTCTCTGTTAACCAGATGATTAACAAAGAGGCCGTGAAGCAGCGTCTGAACCGTGACGACCAGGGTATCTCCTTTACCGAGTTCTCCTACAACCTGCTGCAGGGGTATGACTTTGCCTGCCTGAACAAACTGCACGGTGTTTCCCTGCAGATTGGCGGTTCTGACCAGTGGGGTAACATCACCTCCGGTATCGACCTGACCCGTCGCCTGCACCAGAATCAGGTGTTTGGTCTGACCGTTCCGCTGATCACTAAAGCAGACGGCACCAAATTCGGTAAGACGGAAGGCGGTGCGGTATGGCTCGATCCGAAGAAAACCAGCCCGTACAAATTCTACCAGTTCTGGATCAACACGGCGGACGCCGATGTTTACCGCTTCCTGAAGTTCTTCACCTTTATGGATATTGAAGACATCAACGCGCTTGAAGAAGAAGACAAGAACAGCGGTAAAGCGCCGCGCGCGCAGTACGTGCTGGCGGATGAAGTGACCAAACTGGTTCACGGTGAAGAAGGTCTGGCCGCGGCAAAACGCATTACCGCTAGCCTGTTTAACGGCACCCTGAGCGATCTGAGCGAAGCGGACTTCGAACAGCTGGCGCAGGACGGCGTGCCAATGGTTGAGATGGAGAAAGGGGCTGACCTGATGCAGGCGCTGGTGGATTCTGAACTCCAGCCTTCCCGCGGTCAGGCGCGTAAAACCATCGCGTCCAACGCCATCACCATCAACGGTGAAAAGCAGGCCGACCCGGAATACACCTTTGTTGACGGCGACCGTCTGTATGGCCGCTACACCCTGCTGCGTCGCGGTAAGAAAAACTACTGCCTTGTCTGCTGGAAATAAGTCACAGTCTTCAGGGGCGTGGGAAACCACGCCCCTTTTGTTTTTTTAAGGGTTGGGTAAGCATAAAATGAAGAACATCCTCGCCATTCAGTCCCATGTTGTTTTTGGACATGCTGGCAACAGCGCAGCGGAATTCCCGATGCGCCGCCTCGGCGCCAACGTCTGGCCCCTCAATACCGTTCAGTTTTCCAACCACACGCAGTACGGCAAATGGACCGGCTGCGTAATGCCGCCTTCACACCTCACCGAGGTGGTGCAGGGCATTGCCGATATCGGCCAGCTCAAGCGCTGTGACGCCGTACTGAGCGGTTATCTTGGTTCCGCAGAGCAGGGGGAGCATATTCTCGGCATCGTACGCCAGGTGAAGGCCGCTAACCCGTCGGCAAAATATTTTTGCGACCCCGTCATGGGCCATCCGGAGAAAGGCTGCATCGTGGCGCCGGGTGTAGCGGAGTTCCACGTCCGCCACGCGCTGCCCGCCAGCGATATCATTGCGCCAAACCTGGTTGAACTGGAAATTCTCTGCGAGCATCCGGTTAACAGCGTAGAAGAGGCCGTAAGCGCGTCTCGCGAGCTGATCGCGCAGGGGCCTGAGGTTGTGCTGGTAAAACACCTCGCGCGCGCAGGGCTAAGTCAGGATCGCTTTGAGATGCTGCTGGTGACGAAAGAGGATGCCTGGCACATCAGCCGTCCGCTGGTGGATTTTGGCCTGCGCCAGCCGGTGGGCGTGGGGGATGTGACCAGCGGCCTGCTGCTGGTGAAATTACTGCAAGGGGCAACGCTGCGCGATGCGCTGGAGCATGTTACTGCGGCAGTGTACGAAATTATGACGGCGACGAAAGAGATGCAGGAATATGAGCTGCAGGTGGTCGCAGCACAGGATCGAATCGCGAAGCCGGAGCACTATTTCAGCGCAACCCAGCTTTAAACGATGCCGGGTGGCGCTGCGCTTACCCGGCCTACAACACCCGTAGGCCCGTGCAAGCGAAGCGCCGCCGGGCGATATTAGCTAAGCCCTTCCGCTTTCAGCGCCGCAGCCACCGCAGGACGCTCTGCCACACGCTTCATATACGATGCAATGTGGTCTAACCCTTCCAGATTCAGCTTAACCGCACGCGCCCAGCGCAGCACGGTGAACAGGTACGCATCAGCGATCGTGAAGCGCGACCCGCCAATCCACTGCTCGTCTTTCAGCGATTCGTTAACGTACTGCAGCTTTTTCTCCAGCAGGGCGCGCAGGGTAGGCTTAAACTCTTCCGGCGTATCCGGGCGGAACAGGGGGGTAAAGCCTTTGTGCAGCTCGGTGGCAATGTAGTTCAGCCACTCCAGCGTTTTATAGCGAGAAATGGTACTGACCGGGGCCAGCAGCTGGCGATCGGGCACGCTATCGGCCAGGAACTGCATAATCGCCACGCCTTCGGTCAGCAGAGTACCGTCATCCAGCAGGAGCGCCGGAACTTGTCCTTTCGGGTTAATGGCAAGAAAATCATCGCCGTTTTCCAGACGTTTTTTCATCAGATCAACGCCATCCAGCGTGAAATCTTTGCCGCTCTCGCGCAGGGTGATATGGGAAGCAAGAGAGCACGCGCCCGGTTTGTAGAACAGTTTCATCGGTAACTCCTTTTCGCTGAGGTTTCAGCTATGTTAGTGCGCAAACGGATAAAAAAAAAGCCGCTAATAGATTAGCGGCTTCTGGTCAGTCGTTTCTCACGGATATCACGCGGTAGCGGTTTTGGTCGCCTTAGCGGTCTTGTCGTCGTCCTGAGTCATTCGATTCAGTTTCGGTGCAGTCAGCAGCATCAGAGCGGCAATAACGGCAGTCGCGATACCAATCTGCATGAACACGGTACCGTAGACGTTCAGAGAAACCAGTGGATCAGTGACGTTTTCCGGTACGGCCATCAGGTTCGCAATCTTGCCTGCGATAATGGCTGCACCCGCAGTAGTCAGGAACCAGCTACCCATAATGAAGCCCATCAGACGCTGTGGCACCAGCTGTGCAACCATCGCCAGACCCAGACCGGAGATCATCAGTTCGCCGATAGACTGCAGCGCGTAGCTCAGGATCAGCCAGTTAACGGATACGATACCGGCGTCGGTAGCAAATTTGGTACCCAGCGGCAGCACCAGGAACGCGCCGGAGCACAGCACCATACCGATAGCGAACTTGTGCGGCATTGGCAGACGGTCGCCCATTTTGTTGTAGATCGCGGCCAGAATCGGGCTACCAATCATGATCCAGAACGGGTTCAGCGCCTGATACTGCTCCGGTTCGAACGCAATACCCAGGATGGAGTGCTCAACGTTACGAATGGCGAAGAAGTTCAGAGAGGTTGGCATCTGGCTGTACAGTACGAAGAAGATAATCGCTTCCAGCATCAGAATGAACGCCACGATCATCTTACGGCGGGCTGCACCCTGCATGGCGAATGCTTCTTTCGCAAAGATGACCACGATACCCAGCGCGACCACGCCCAGAACGGCACGTGCGATGCCCTGGTTGTGCAGCAGCCAGGTGGCGATCGCCGCCAGGGCAACAACGCCCACAATGGTCGCCAGCAGTTTGCCCATATGCACAGGCTCGAAGTCCGGTTTTGAACCGTAGTTTTTAACCCAGCTGCGGCAGAACAGGAAGTTCACCACGGTGATCAGCATACCGACGAAGCTCAGCGCAAACGCCACGCTCCAGCCGAATTTTGCTGCAAGCCATGGGGTGGCCAGCATTGAGAAGAACGAACCGATGTTGATGGACATGTAGTACATGGTAAATGCACCGTCCAGACGCGGATCGTCTTTGCTGTAGCAGGTAGAGAGCAGGGAGGACGGGTTCGCTTTAAACAGACCGTTACCGACGGCAATCGTCGCCATACCCATATACACGACAGCGGCATCGTGCCCTGACCATGCAACCAGACCATAGCCAATTGCCAGGACAATGGCGCCCAGCATGATGACACGTTTAGTGCCGAGGACTTTATCGCCCAGCCAGCCGCCAATCGCGACCAGACCGTACACCAGAGCACTGAAGGAGGAGAACAGCGTGATGGAATCGGCTTCGGACATACCCAGCTGTTTCACCAGGTAAACTGCCATGATCCCTTGCAGGCCGTAATAACCAAAACGCTCCCATAACTCGATAGAGAAGATGAGATAGAACGCTTTTGGTTGTTTAAAAGCGTTAAGACTCACGCTTTCATCTGTTGGTTTATTGTTTGCAGTAGACACATATACCTCTTTTTTTACATCCCATATTAACGGGGGTGTTCATAGCGTGATGGCCGTAGTCCATACGCCTTATAGTTATATTGGGAGGAGAAACGGCGGGTAATGTTCACTATCCTGCCCCATCTGGCAATACGTTTGTAATAATCTGTTACATATATCTGGGGTGGTATAATCGTCGGTTCATACAAATGTTATTCAGCGTTAAATTTTATACGATGTGTAAAGGTAGTTTTTTCGACTGGCAGAGACCCGTCAGGACCGGTGTTTGGCGATATGTCCTGCTATTTGCCGTCTCTGGCAGTGATATAGCCCAAATTCTGAAAAATAGCTGGTCTTATCGTCGGTAAAAAAAGAAGAGTGTCTTGTCAGACAAAGGCTTTAGCTCGATTTTGACAACAAAAAAACAACATGAAGTTATCAGGGTGATCGCGATCACAGATGTATAGAAATTTTCGGCTATGAAAAAAGTATTAACCTGTTTGAGCGTTAAAGCACCGAACAAGTGACAGCCTGGGGGAGACGAAAGGCGAACAAATAACGGCCAAAAGAAGCGTGCACCATCACCCTTCTTTTGGTGTGGGGTTTTGTGGTTCAGGGATATACTTTTTCTTTGTATTCGCAGAGATCTTCAATAATGCAGGAGCCGCAGCGAGGCTTACGGGCAATACACGTGTAACGACCGTGCAGAATCAGCCAGTGATGGCAATCAACCTTAAATTCAGCCGGAACCACTTTGAGCAGCTTCTCTTCGACCTGCTCGACATTTTTCCCCGGCGCAAAGTTGGTCCGGTTAGACACGCGAAATATATGCGTATCGACGGCGATAGTGGGCCAGCCAAACGCGGTATTGAGCACCACGTTCGCGGTTTTACGACCTACGCCCGGTAAAGCTTCCAGCGCAGCACGGTCTTCCGGCACTTCTCCTCCGTGCTGTTCCAGCAGGATCCGGCAGGTCTTAATGACGTTCTCGGCTTTGCTGTTAAACAGGCCGATGGTTTTGATATACGACTTCACGCCTTCCACGCCCAGCTCCAGCATGGCCTTCGGCGTATTGGCGACCGGATAGAGCAGGGCGGTGGCTTTATTGACGCTCACGTCGGTCGCCTGTGCAGAGAGCAACACCGCGATCAGCAGCTCAAACGGGGAGGTAAAATTCAGCTCCGTCGTCGGGTGCGGGTTCTCGTCCCGCAGACGGGTCAGGATCGCAATGCGCTTTTCTTTATTCATGAGGCCTTCTCGGGTGTCCCTTCCAGAACGCTGCGCTCAGCCGCGCGGCGCTTACGTTTCTCATCAATCAGGTATTTTATCGCCAGCATCATGCCAAGGCCAATAAACGCACCGGGCGGCAGCATCGCCAGCAGGAATGGCGTATCGGTGTGGAACACTTCAATGCGCAGCGCTTTGGCCCAGCCGCCCAGCAGCGCATCTGCGCCGTCAAACAGCGTACCGTTGCCGAGGATTTCGCGCAGGGATCCCAGCACGAACATGGCGCACGTGGCGCCCATGCCAATGGAAAATCCATCCAGCGCCGACATGGCCGGACTGTTTTTCACCGCGAAGGCTTCCGCACGCCCGACCACGATACAGTTGGTGACGATAAGGGGAATGAAGATCCCGAGCGACTGGTACAGACCGAACGCGTAGGCGTTAATCAGCATCTGAACAATACTGACCACCGACGCAATGATCATGACGTAAATCGGAATACGAATTTCCGACGGCGTCCAGCGGCGCAGGGCAGAGATGGAGAGGTTGGTCAGGGTCAATACCAGCGTGGTTGCCAGACCCAGACCGAGCGCGTTGGTGGCGGTGGATGTCACCGCCAGCAGTGGGCACATGCCCAGAAGCTGAACCAGCGCGGAGTTGTTTTTCCACAACCCCTGGACAATAACCTCTTTAACCTGGCTCATGATTACTCCTCACAGGCCGGAAGATTGTTGATTTGCGCGGGCAGCGTTTCAGCATACAGCCCGGCTCGTTTTACGGCATTCACCACCGCACGTGGGGTGATGGTCGCACCGGTGAACTGGTCAAACTCGCCGCCATCTTTCTTCACCGCAAACGCGGTGTCATCTTCACCATGGATCACTTTACCGGCAAAGTGCAAAATCCAGTCGCTCAGACGGGTTTCAATTTTATCGCCAAGACCCGGCGTTTCGTGGTGTTCCGTCACGCGGGTGCCCAGTATGGTGCCGGAGAAATCGCTGCCCACAAGCAGCTGAATGGCACCGGAATAGCCGTCAGGCGCCGTCGCTTCCATCACTGCGCCGACCGGTTTATCCCCTTTGCGAGCAATAAAGAGGCGGTGCAGGCCTTTCCCAAGCTGCGGCGCGTCTACCACAAAGCAGCTTTTTTGCAGGTCGTTATCGTAGAAGTCGGACGGGATCACCTGATCGAACAGCGCCTTTTGCTGCTTCGAGGCCTGCTCTTCGATGGTCGTTTTGGTCAGCGCATTAACCAGCGCCGTCAGCCCTGTCAGGACCGCGGCGAAGACAGCCAGCGTGACGCCGTGTTTTTGCATCGTTTTTAACATGGCGAAACCCTTAGCGATGACCGTACACGCGTGGACGCGTGTAATAGTCGATGAGCGGAACGGTAATGTTGGCGAGCAGGACGGCAAAAGCCACGCCGTCCGGGTAGCCACCAAAGCTGCGAATGAGCCAGACCAGCAGGCCTGCCAGCGCGCCGAAGATCAGGCGTCCGCGGTTAGTCGTTGAGGCCGTTACCGGATCCGTCAGGATAAAGAAGGCACCCAACATGGTCGCGCCGGAGAGCAGGTGCATCTGCGGGCTGGCCAGTGATTCAGGAGAGAATACCCAGCCCAGCGTGGCGCAGACCGCCAGCGTCACGAGGAAGCTGACCGGAATATGCCAGCGGATGGCTTTCTGCTGCAGCAGGAACAGGCCACCCAGCAGATACGCCAGGTTGACCCACTGCCAGCCAGCACCCGCCAGCACGCCGCTGTAGATCGCCGATTTCATGATCTGCTCTACGCTGTGCCCGGCATGCAGGGACGTTTTAAAGGTATCAAGCGGCGTTGCCTGGCTGATACCGTCCACGCCCATACGCAGCGCGTTCATATCGGCACCGAGTGCCGTATGGCCGGTAAAGATCACGTGCAGAGCATCCATGAAGCCCGGAACCGTGGCCGCAATCTCGTGCGGTGGCAGCCAACTGGTCATCTGTACCGGGAAGGAGATCAGCAGCACCACGTAGCCAATCATCGCCGGGTTAAACGGGTTATGGCCCAGTCCACCATACAGCTGTTTGGCAATGATCACCGCAAATACGGTGCCGAGGATCACCATCCACCACGGGGCAAACGGCGGGATACTGATAGCCAGCAGCAGGCCGGTCAGCAACGCGGAGTTGTCGGCAAGAATGCGGGAGACCGCTGCCTTGCGCAGCTTAAGGACAAGCGCTTCCGCCGCTAAGGCGCTGGCACAGCCCAGGATTATCTGGAACAGGGTTCCCCAGCCGAAAAACCAGCACTGAACGGCAATGCCCGGCAGCGCCGCCAGGCAGACCAGCATCATAATGCGCGATGTCTGGCGCTGATTGTGGGTGTAAGGGGAGCTTGCGATTCTGAAAACCATTTAATCCTCGTTAACTGCTTGCTGTGCGGCTTTCTTTGCCTGAACGCGCGCAATGGCGGCGGCGACGGCGGCTTTACGCGGGTCATCGTTGGCGGCCTGCGGTTGTTCATCCTGCTGCGCCGCTTTGCGCGCTTTAGCGCGGGCAATCGCCGCTTCGACGGCGGCTTTACGCGGGTCAACCGGCGCTTCGGGTTCTGCGGTTTGCGTCTGCTGTGCCGCTTTGCGCGCTTTAGCGCGGGCAATCGCCGCTTCGACGGCGGCTTTACGCGGGTCGACCGGCGCTTCGGGTTCTGCGGTTTGCGTCAGCTGTGCCGCCTTGCGCGCTTTGGCACGGGCAATCGCCGCCTCAACGGCCGCTTTGCGAGGGTCGACAGCGTCCTGCTCGACCACCACATTCTGCTCACCAGCTTTGCGTGCTTTGGCGCGGGCTATTGCCGCTTCAACGGCGGCTTTGCGTGGATCAACCTCAGCATCCGTCTGGGTCGTTTGCGCTTTTTCTGCCTGACGGGCGCGGGCCTGAGCTTTACGCGCTTCACGCGCAGCAATCGCTTTGCTGTTGTCCGGCTTCTCGCCGGCCGGGATCACCACGGGCTGCGCCGCAGTGGCTTTTTTCTCGCGAACGCGCGCCAGTGCGGCGTTAATCGCATCCTGATCTTTCTCGCCAGGCTGAACGGCGGCCTGCTTATGGCGCTCCTGACGGGCAATTTTTTCGCGTTCCAGTCGTGCCTGACGTGCTTCAAAGCGCGCTTTGGCTTCTGCTGCGCGTTTTTCTTCCATGGAAATGGCATAAATTTCCGCCTTCTCCTGGCGGAAATACTGCACCAGAGGAATGTTGCTAGGGCAGACCCAGGCGCAGGCGCCGCATTCGATACAGTCGGCCAGGTTATGGGCTTTCGCCTTGTCGTGCAGTTGGCCTTTGCTGTACCAGTACAGCTGCTGCGGAAGCAAATCCGCCGGGCAGGCGTCGGCACAGGCGCTGCAGCGAATACAGCCTTTTTCTTCCTGCTCTTCACCCATCTCGGTCGGGGAAGGGGCGAGCAGGCAGTTGGTGATTTTGACTACCGGCACATCAAGCCACGGCAGGGTAAAGCCCATCAAGGGGCCGCCCATGATCACCATCTGGTCGCTTGACGGACAAAACTCAGCCTGCTCCAGCAGGTGACGCACCGGCGTACCCAGACGCGCCCAGACGTTGCCCGGACGAGAGACTGCTTCCCCGGTCAGCGTTACCACGCGCTCGGTCAGCGGCTCGCCGTCGATTACCGCGCGTTTCACGGCGTATGCGGTCCCGACGTTCTGCATCAGCACGCCAATATCCGAAGAGCGTCCGCCGTGCGGAACCTGCTTACCGGTGAGAATTTGCGTCAGCTGTTTAGCACCACCAGAGGGGTACTTGGTCGGGATAACGCGCAGGCTAATATCGTGACTGCCCGCCAGCACGGCGCGCAGCATTGAGATAGCCTGCGGTTTATTGTCTTCGATACCGATCAGCACTTCCCGCGGCTGCAGAATGTGCGCGAGGATGCGGATGCCTTCCACCACCTGGGCGGCGCAGTCCTGCATCAGACGATCGTCGGCGGTGATGTATGGTTCGCATTCGGCGGCGTTAATAATCAGCGTCTGAATATTATCGCCACCGCCGCGCAGTTTGACGCCGGTCGGGAAACCTGCGCCGCCGAGGCCGGCAACGCCGAACTGATGAATGCGCTCGATGAGCGCTTCGCGGCTATGGGAGCGGTAGTCGCTCCAGCCGTCACGGTCGATCCAGCGGTCTTCGCCGTCGGCTTCAATCATCACGCTCAGCTCTGAGAGCGCTGACGGATGGGCCACCGTATGGGGTGCGATGGCGACCACCTTACCGGAAGTGGGGGCGTGCACCGGCAGCATACGTCCGCGACCAAAGGTCAGCGGCTGACCGCGAAGGACGGTATCGCCTTCTTTCACGCACAGCTCACCCTCCGCGCCGATGTGCTGCTTGAGCGGCATAACGAAACGGGTCGCCAGCGGAATTTGACGCAGCGGCGTGCCGTTAGACTGGGTTTTCATCTCCGGTGGGTGAATCCCCCCGTCAAAGTTCCAAATCTTCTCTTTTCTGAAAGCAGAAAATAACTTTAGCATGTTGTTCCACAGGAATATTGCGAACCGGAATGGTTTGAAGATCCCACTTCCAGCTTTCGGTAGTCGTTTCAACCGGGCGCAGCTCGATACATTGCGTCGGGCAGGGTGCTACGCAGAGGTTACAGCCGGTGCACAGGTCCGCCACCACGGTGTGCATGGCGCGCGTTGCGCCAACAATGGCGTCGACCGGGCAGGCCTGAATACATTTGGTGCAGCCGATGCAGTTCGCTTCGTCGATCACGGCCAGCGCGCGGACTGGCTCCTGCACATCCGCATCGCCGTCAACAGGCTGCGGATCAACGTTAAGCAGGGCCGCAATTTTCAACATCACCGCTTCGCCACCGGGCGCACAGCGGTTAATTTTCTCACCCTGAACCCCTACCGCTTCGGCATAGGGGCGGCAGCCCGGGTAGCCACACTGCCCGCACTGGCTTTGTGGCAGAAGCTCATCAATTTTCTCTACAACGGGATCGTCCTCTACCGCGAAACGGCGGGAGGCGTAACCCAGGATAAGGCCAAACACCAGCCCCAGGACGCTGATAGAGGCGATGGCAATCCAGATAGCATTCATTACAACTTCACCAGACCACTAAAGCCCATAAAGGCCAGAGACATTAAACCGGCGGTCACCAGCGCAATCGCGTTACCACGAAAGGGCGCAGGGATATCCGCTGCGGCCAGGCGCTCGCGAATAGAGGCAAACAGCACCATGACCAGCGAGAAACCGACGGCCGCAGAAAAACCATACAGCGCCGACTGCATAAAGTTATGGCCAAGGTTGATGTTTAGCAGCGCCACGCCGAGAACGGCGCAGTTGGTGGTGATCAGCGGCAGGAAGATACCCAGCAGGCGATAGAGCGCCGGGCTGGTTTTGCGCACCACCATTTCGGTAAATTGCACCACCACCGCGATAACCAGGATAAAGGCCAGCGTACGGAGATAGGTTAACCCCAGCGGAATGAGGATCCAGGTATCAATCCACCACGCGCAGATGGACGCCAGCGTCATGACGAAGGTCGTCGCCAGCCCCATGCCCATTGCCGTTTCCAGTTTTTTGGAAACGCCCATAAACGGACACAGGCCAAGGAACTTCACCAGAACGAAGTTGTTAACCAGCACGGTGCCGACAAAGAGCAGTAAGTAATCGGTCATTATTTAGCCTGAAATAAAAAAGCCGCCTATTATCGGACAAACACACGCAGGCGACAACAGGTTATCTGTAGGGTTATTACGGGTTCACGAAGGTGTTTTTCACCCGTGTCGAACGCTTGAAGTAGGGCACCAGCAGCGCCGCGGCCAGCAACGGGAAAAGCAGCTGACGAACGGCCAGCGCGTCTGAAACGGGCGAAAAAGCAAATGCCTTCACCGCCAGCAGGACCGAAACCAGCAGCCAGATAATGTAGTGCTTAGGCACATTCTTACGGCGCTTAAAGAAGGCGATGGTCAGCCACAGCGTGTAGTACCACATCCCGATCGCGAAAACGAACGACACGAACCACAACGCAATATTAAGCACGCTTTGCGACATCAGGATCTGGATGGCGTGGGGGGTAATCAGTGCGGTGGTATAAAGCAGCAGCGCAAGTGATGCGCTTAATAAGGCAACCAGCAGCCATGCCAGTGGGGCGATTAACCAGCCTCCAATGCGTTCTCCAGGCGTTGCGGTCATGAACTCTCCCATAATCTGCGCGAAATGTTGTACAGCCAGTTGGCAGGGCGGAGAGTATATAACATTTCGCGCGGATGGCTACTTTCTTATAAAACGTAACGCCATACGGACTTAGGCACTTCGCCGACGTTGAACAAACGACCACCGGAGACCAGCTCCGCACGGCGATGGTCAGCGGCGCGATACATATTAATGATGTCCTGATTATCCGACAGGGTGTAGTTCAGATGGTCAAACAGTTTTTCCAGGCTCTCAAGCGAATTGATCTTGCGAAATTTTAATAAATAGTCCTGAACTGTCATATTAATAAGTTTCCATATAAAAGTGAGTAATACCAGTTAAGGTAATTCGTTCGAATAATAAACGGATTAATAAAGACGTAAACAGCCCACTCAGGTAACGCGACGAAATTAGGAGTTTTCTTTGCTGAAATTCAGGCATCAGACGATGCCTGGAAGAGAAGGTTAACCGTGTTCACCAGGGCTGGCAATAAGTAACTGACATATTATGTCACTCTTTATTGCAGTAACCGGTTACTTAGGTTGAGCGACGGTGACAGGCTCCGGCGGCTGGTAGTTATCGATATGGCTGGCAACGCCCAGCAAAATGACCGAAACCCCAAGGACAATCCATCCCGCTAATTCAATGATTCGATTAATAATTGACGTCATGATACGTAATTGTACTTTATCCATAAAGACAGGGCGCAAATGTTACAGCGACGTTTCCCTGACGGCAAGGGCTTTGGGAACGGTTCCCTTAAACAAAATCAGTAGGTTAATACTATGTAACAAAAACAATCCGTATAACCTGCTATTTTACGTCATAGGGCACATTATTAATCCGTGGTAATGCCAGGCTAGCCAGTGTGAAATAAGAACGTCATAACAGAGGATGGCACTATGAGTGATAATATCCGCGTTGGGCTTATCGGTTACGGGTACGCGAGCAAAACGTTTCATGCGCCTCTGATAGCCGGGACGCCGGGCATGGCGCTGGCGGCGGTATCCAGCAGCGACGCTACAAAAGTCCATGCCGACTGGCCTTCCGTGCCGGTTGTCTCAGAGCCGAAACATCTTTTCAACGATCCCAATATTGATTTAATCGTCATCCCCACGCCGAACGATACCCACTTTCCGCTGGCAAAGGCCGCGCTGGAAGCCGGGAAACATGTGGTTGTCGATAAACCCTTCACCGTGACACTGTCACAGGCGCGCGAGCTGGATGCCCTGGCAAAGAGTCTGGGCAGGCTGCTGTCGGTGTTTCATAACCGCCGCTGGGACAGCGATTTTCTGACGGTAAAACGGCTTCTCAGTGAAGGCACGTTAGGGGAGATCCTCTTTTTTGAATCCCACTTTGACCGTTTTCGTCCGCAGGTACGAAACCGCTGGCGCGAGCAGGCCGGCCCTGGCAGCGGCATCTGGTATGATTTAGCCCCGCATCTGCTGGATCAGGCCGTCAATCTTTTTGGCCTTCCGGTGAGCATGACGGTCGATCTGGCCCAGCTCAGACCCGGGGCGCAGACAACCGATTACTTCCACGCGGTGCTCAGTTACCCGCAGCGGCGGATTGTGCTGCACGGTACGATGGTCGCGGCTGCAGAATCTGCCCGCTATATTATTCACGGCACGCGCGGGAGCTACGTGAAGTTTGGTCTCGACCCGCAGGAAGACAGGCTGAAAAACGGTGAGCGTCTGCCGCAGGAAGACTGGGGCTATGATATGCGCGACGGCGTCGTCACGCGGGTGGAAGGCGAGGAGCTGGTCGAAGAGACCTTGCTGACGATACCGGGTAACTATCCGGCGTATTATGCCGCTATCCGCGATGCGCTAAACGGCACGGGGGAGAACCCGGTTCCGGCCAGTCAGGCGATACAAATTATGGAGCTGATTGAGCTGGGCATCGAATCTGCCAAACATCGCGCCACGCTCTGTCTGGCATAAGTTTTTGACGTTGTTGTAGGCCGGGTAAGGCGTAGCCGCCACCCGGCAAAAGGGTTTACGCTGTTGCCACCTTATCCCGCAGCGCCTGCTTCTCCGCAGGCGTCAGGAAGGCGATCTCCAGCCCGTTAATCTGCGCCTGACGGATCTGCTCGCGGCTCAACCCCGCCTGCGGAGCTGCGATGTTGTACTCGTGGATGATATCCACGCCCTGAACCGCCGGATCGTCCGTATTCAGAGAGGCCAGCACGCCGTGTTCAAGGAACGTTTTCAGCGGGTGCTGCGACAGCGATGCTACGGTGCTGGTCTGAATGTTAGACGTCAGGCACGACTCAATACCGATACGCTGCTCCGCCAGGAAATCCATCAGCGCGCGATCTTCGACCGCCTTCACGCCGTGACCAATACGCTCTGCGCCCAGCTCGCGGATGGCTTGCCAGATGCTTTCCGGGCCAGCCGCTTCACCCGCATGTACGGTAATGTGCCAGCCGGCATCGCGCGCGCGATTGAAGTGGGAGAGGAACAGGCTACCCGGGAAGCCCAGCTCGTCACCGGCGAGGTCGACGGCGGTGATGGCATCACGATGGGCCAGCAGCGCCTCCAGCTCCTGCAGGCAGGCGGCTTCACCGAACGTACGGCTCATGATGCCGATCAGGCGGGCCTGAACGTCGAAGGTTTTACACCCTTCGCGGACGCCTTCAATAACGGCTTCCACCACGCCTGCAATGGGCAGGTTGTGGGTCATCGCCATATAGCCCGGTGAGAAGCGCAGCTCGACGTAGTGCAGGCCGTTGCGGGCGGCATCTTCGATGTTCTCAAACGCCACGCGGCGGCAGGCATCCAGCGACGCCAGCATCTTCACGCCCCAGTCGAGTTTGCTCAGGAAGCTCACCAGGTCCGGTTCATTAGAGGTCACCTGTACGTGAGGGATCAAGGACTCAAGGGTCTGAGTAGGAAGCGTTAAATTGAACTGGCGGCCAAGATCGAGGATGGTTTGGGCACGAATGTTACCGTCAAGGTGACGATGAATATCAGTTAAAGGCAGGCGTGTATCAATCATGGTCGCACTCTTTTCTGGTTAAAGTGCGCCATATTATAAAAACAAAACGGGGTAAAAAGCTATTTGCGCAAGGGAATATTCCGTTGCGCAAGTTAATTACAGGAGCGTGTTAATCCCGGCGATGAGGCGTTGAACCCCTTGCTCCAGCTTGCTGCGCGGGCAGCCCGCATTTAAGCGCACGAAGCCATTTCCCTCTTTCCCGTAGGTATATCCCGGCATGATGGCGACTTTTTGCTGCTCGATCAGCACTTTTTGCAGCGCCCGATCGTCAATGTTCAGCGGGCGCAGATCGATCCAGGCCAGATAGGTCGCTTCCGGTGGCTGCCAGTTCAGTTTCGGAAAAGCGCGGTTTACTTCCTGCGCAATATACGACAAATTCCCTTCGAGATAACTCCGCAGGGCATCCAGCCACGGCTCCCCCTGCTGGTAGGCGGCGATATGCGCCGTCAGCGCCAGCACGGAAGGGGAAGAGAGCCCGTCCCGTCCTTTTAGCGCGCTGAGATAGCCGTTACGACTCTCTTCATCGCCGATCAGGCCGTAAGCCCCGGTCAGCGCCGGAATGTTAAAGCTTTTCGAGCCGGAGGTCAGAAGCGCCCATTTGCCCCGCGCCACGGCGTTCCACGGCGTGTGACGATGTTCTCCCCACACCATGTCCATATGGATTTCATCGCTGATAACCGCCACGTCATAGCGTGCGCACAGTTCCGCCATGTGCGTCAGCTCATCCCGCGTCCAGACCTTGCCGGTCGGGTTCTGCGGGCTGCACAGCAACAAAATTTTGTTTTCCGGTTTCGCCAGCGCCGCTTCGAGGGCCGCCATATTGCCCTGCCAGCCTGCAGCCTGCTTTTCCATCTCAACCGCCACAACACGACGCGCGTTACCCTCTATGGCTTTATAAAACGCATCGTAAGCCGGGGTGTGCACCACCACGCCGTCGCCGGGGGTTGACCAGAGGCGTATCAGTTCAGAGACCATGTAGATGACTGACGGACCATAAACCACGCTTTCAGTATCAATCCGGCTGTTAAAACGCTGCTGGAACCAGTGCGCGACGGCGGCGAGAAACTCGTCGTTTTTCCAGCGGCTATAGCCAAACACGCCGTGATGAATGCGCTGATACAGCGCGTCGATTATGCAGGGGGCGGTGGCGAAATCCATATCCGAGATGGTGAAGGGCAGCAGATCGTCCGCGCCAAAACGGTCGGCGACGTAGTCCCACTGCGTACACCAGGTGCCGTGTCGATCCACGACGGTGGAGAAATCAAACATGCTTTAATCCTTAACGTAAAACCCCCTCATGATGAGGGGGCGGAGGCATCAGGCTTCTACTGTTCGCATCAGGGTTGCCAGCTCATCTTTCACTGACTGTACCTGCGGGCCGATAACCACCTGCAAATTGTGCTGATTTAACTGTACCACGCCGATGGCCCGGTTGGCTTTCAGGGCGTTGGTATCGACTTTTGACATATCCGCCACCGACAAACGCAGGCGGGTAATGCAGTTATCCAGCGAGGTGATGTTATCCGCACCGCCCAGCGCCGCCAGAATGGCAGGGGTGTTGTAGCCGGATTTACCCACGGTACCGGCAACCGCCTGTTCCACGCTGGTGGCCGTATCGGTATCGCGGCCTGGCGTTTTCAGGTTAAAGCGGGTGATGGCGAAGCGGAAGATCCCGTAGTACACCACGAACCAGATTGCCGCCACGACCGGGACCAGATACCACTTGGTGGAGAGGCCGTGCAGGATCCCGAAGACCACGAAGTCAATCACGTTGCCGTCGGTGTTACCGATGGTGACGCCCAGCACCGCCATCACGGTAAAGCCCAGACCGGTCAGCACAGCGTGAATCAGATACAGTACCGGCGCAACGAACAGGAACAGGAACTCGATAGGCTCGGTGGTCCCGCCCACGACGCAGGCGATCACGCCGGAAATCAGCAGGCCTTTAATTTTATGACGGTTTTCCGGACGTGCGCAGTGGTACATCGCCAGCGCGGCACCCGGCAGGCCGCCGAGGAAGGCAGGCATTTTACCCTGAGACAGGAAGCGGGTGGCGCTTTCAGAGAAACCGTGGGTAGTCGGGCAGCTCAGCTGCGCCTGGAAGATGGTCAGCGCACCGCTCACGTCGTGACCGCACACCTCCATCGTCCCGCCCGCTTCGGTGAAGCGAATCAGGGCCACCAGGATGTGCTGCAGGCCAAACGGCAGGAGCAGACGCTCGCCGGTACCGAAGATCATCGGACCGAAATCTCCCGCGCCGTTGATGATGCGGCCAATGCCGTTGATGCCCATCGCGAAGACCGGCCAAATCAGCGGAATGATCAGACCAAACAGGCCCATCACCACCAGGGTGATAATCGGTACAAAGCGGGTACCGCCGAAGAAGGCCAGGGCATCCGGCAGACGGATATTGTGGAAGCGTTCGTGCAGCATCCAGATAATCACCCCAGCGATCACCGCCCCGAGGATCCCTGTATCAATAGACTGGATACCAATCACGCTCTGAATGTTGTTAGCTTTCAGCACGGCAGCATCGGTGGTCGGCAGAATGCCTTTCGCGGTCAGCCAGAAGTTAACCGCGAGGTTCATCACCGCGTAACCCACAAAACCGGCAAACGCCGCGACGCCTTTGTTCTCGCGGGCCAGGCCCAGCGGGATTGCAATACAGAACATCACGGGCAGGAAACTAAACGCGAAGGAGCCGACTTTACTCATCCAGATAAAGATCGCCTGCAGCACGGGGGTGCCGAGGAACGGGATCAGCGTGATGACGTCTTTACTACTGAGGGAGCTGCCGATACCCAGCATGATCCCGCAGAACGAGAGGAGTGCCACGGGCAGCATAAAGGTTTTACCCAGTTGCTGGAAAAATTCCCACAGCGATATTTTTTGTGCTGCTGCTTTCGCCGTCATAAAACGACTCCTTTATTGTTAAAATCAGTTTGTCTGCTTCAATGCTGCGAGAAGATAAAACGTTTTATCAAAGTTTAGTGCGCGCTAAATCACATTCTCAGGCTTTGACTGGTAGTATAAAGATAACGTATTGATAAAACGTTTTACCGATCTCATTTTTCAGGGAGTCACGCCAACACATGGCTGTAGCGAAAAAAGTCACCATCAACGATGTCGCGCTGGCGGCGGGGGTTTCCGTCAGCACCGTTTCTCTGGTACTGAGCGGAAAAGGGCGCATCTCTCCCGCGACCGGTCAGCGGGTGAACGAGGCGGTTGAACAGTTGGGCTTTGTGCGTAACCGCCAGGCGTCGGCGCTGCGTGGTGGGCAAAGCGGGGTGATTGGCCTGATTGTTCGTGACCTGACGTCACCGTTCTATGCGGAGTTAACCGCCGGCTTAACCGAAGCGCTTGAAGCGCAGGGGCGGATGGTCTTTCTGCTGCACGGCGGGCGCGAGGCCGGGCAGCTGCTTTCCCGGCTCGATATGCTGCTGAACCAGGGGGTGGACGGGGTGATCGTCGCCGGAGCATCGGGCGTGGGCAGTGAACTGTGCGAGCGCGCCGCCGAAAAAGGCGTGCCGCTGGTGTTTGCCTCGCGCGCCAGCTACCTCGACGAAGCCGATACGTTGCGCCCGGATAACATGCAGGCCGCGCAAATGCTGACCGAGCATCTTATTCGTCGTGGGCATCAGCGCATTGCCTGGCTGGGCGGTAAAAGCTCGTCCCTCACCCGCGCCGAGCGGGTCGGCGGCTATTGTGCGACGCTGATTAAATACGGACTGCCGTTCCACAGCGAGTGGGTCGTGGAGTGTGAATCCAGCCAAAAGATGGCGGCGGAAGCGATAGGCGCGCTGCTGCGAAGCAGCCCGACCATCAGCGCTGTCATTTGTTATAACGATGTGATCGCCATGGGCGCCTGGTTTGGCCTGATCCGCGCCGGGCGCCAGAGCGGCGAGGGCGGGGTGGAAACCTTCTTCGGCCACCAGGTGGCGCTGGGGGCGTTCGCCGACGTCGGGGAAAACGCCCTCGACGACCTGCCGATCGTCTGGGCCACCACCCCTGCGCGGGAGATGGGTTACACCCTGGCGGACAGAATCATGCAGCGTATCGACAATGCGGATGTGCAGGCCGGGCACCAGATTGTGGCGGCGCGGTTAGTGAAGGTGAAATAATATCGCCCGGCGGCGCTGCGCTGGCTCTGAATCGTAGGCCGGGTAAGCGTCAGCGCCACCCGGCAATAAAAAACCCCTCATGCGAGGGGTTTTGACGTTTACTGTTGCGGTGCCGCCGGTTCGGCTGGCGCTGCCGGTTCAGCCGGTTCCGGCATCCCCAGAGCAGGCATACCAAACATGCCTACGAAGTCTTCCAGCGGCATTTTGTCGCCGTTGAGCGTGACCTGGCCGTTGGCGTACTGCAGGCTGGTGGAAATCGTGTTGTTGTCCACCTTCGTGATGCGGAACATCTGGCCCATTGCCGCCAGACCTTTCACCTGCTGGTTCGCCAGCTTGCCGGCATCTTCATCGCCGTAGCCTTCCAGTTTCGCAATCTGGGTCATAAACTCGGTCGCCATATCCATCGGGATGGTCAGCTTGCTGTCGAGCGACTTCACGCTGCGATCCACTTCCTGCGCCAGCGTCTGCGGTTCACCCGTTGCAGTGGCCGGATCTTTCAGGAACAGAGACAGGTTGAAGCTGGTTTCGCCTTTGCTGTTTTTCCAGCTCAGCGGCGCAACGGTGATCACCGGCTCGCCTTTCAGCAGGATCGGCAGGTTGTTGAACAGTACCGCCATCGCCTGCTGCTGGTACACTTCCGGATTCTGCTGCAGTGCGGTATCGGTAAGCAGCGCCTGGCTCTCTTTGCTGTATTTCTGGCTGAATTCGTGCCACGCCTGGCCGTCGATATTGCCGATCTTCAGCGACAGTTTGCCGGTGCCCAGATCCTGATTCTGTACTTTCAGGCTCTTCAGCGTGTAATCCAGCTGGGTATTGATGCTCTTGCCGTCTTTGGACACGTCGGATTTTCCGTTTACGTCCATGCCTTCCAGCACGGCCATCTCTTTCCCTTCAACCGCAATGGCAACTTTATCGAGAGACAGTTTCTGATCGCCGATACGCTCTTTGAAATCGGTCATGCGGCTGTTGCCGTCGGCTTTCAGGTTGTTGAAGGTGAGCTGAACTTTTTGATTGTATTCGTTCACGGCATTGACCAGGCCGCTTTCCGCTTCACCCGTCAGGGAGAACACGTTCCCGTCGCGGTCCGCGTCAAGTTTGAAGTGACCGCCGCTAAAAGCGACTTTCTCATTCTCTTTCTCGTAGTTCAGCGCTTTCAGGGCAATATCAGAACTCGTGTCACCGGCATAGCTGATGCGGGTGTCGATCTCGAAAGGTGAGGTATTTTTTGCCAGATCGAACAGCGGTTTGGTGACGTCGTTATTCACCAGGACCGTGTGAACGGACGCCATCGACGGGATCAGATTAAAGGACTTCAGCTGCGCCAGCGGGAATGGACCGTGGCTTACCACTTCATCCAGCACCACGCTCTGGCCCGGTTTCAGCCAGCCGTTTTCCGTACCGGCAACCGGCTTCACCACAACCTGCATACGGCTGGTAAACACACCGCGCTCATAGTTCTGGTAGCTCAGCTCAAGGCCCGCTTCCGGCGCGCTGCGCTTAATCTCTCCGTTAGCCTGCGCCACCATCTCAGCCAGACGGCCTTCCAGCTGTTTCCCGGTAAACCAGGAGGCACCCGTCCAGACCACGCCTAACGCTACAATCACTCCTACCGCTACGACCGATTTTTTCATTGCGACTATCCCTAAAATGAAACCAGGCGGTAAAAACCGCCTGGAGATATTAAGCCTGCAACTAGCTTAGCAAGAGTTGTTAAAAAATTCAGTAAGTGCTTAAAGCTTATTGAAAACGCGCGCCAGACGACCGGTGCCGCTTACGCTAACCGGAGACTCATTGGCAGCAACGAATGCTGACTCACCGGGCTTAAGCACCAGACGCTGTTCGCCTTTGCGCAGCGTCGCTTCGCCCTCGACGCAGAACAGGATCGCCGCACTCTCCTGAGCCACAGACGTTTCGGCGCTGCTCAGGTCGTGCAGGGAGAAGGCAAAATCGTCCACCGGAATCGGGAAATCCAGCTCTGCGCCGTTTTTCACCGGCTGAGTCAGCAGCTCTGCGGCAGGTTTCGCCACAAACTTCACGTTGGCAACCAGCTCGGGGATGTCTATGTATTTTGGCGTCAGGCCCGCGCGCAGCACGTTATCGGAGTTGGCCATCACCTCCAGCGCCACGCCCTGAAGGTAGGCGTGCGGGGTTTCAGCGAACAGGAACATTGCTTCACCCGGATTCAGCTTCACCACGTTCAGCAGCAGAGGGGAGAACAGGCCGCTGTCGTCCGGATAGAATTCGGAAATCAGACGGATGGTCTCCCACGGTTCACCTTGCTGGCTGTCCAGGGCGGCTTTCAGTACCGCCAGCGCGTGGGACTTCTCTTCACCCTGCATATTCAGCAGGCTGGCAAACAGCTGGCTCAGCGCGTCGGCATTCGGGTTTTCAAGGAAATGCGCGATAGCGTTATGGGCACCCGCGACCGGCTGCAGCAGGGAGATAATTTCTGAAAACTCGCGGAATGCGTTCATCGCCAGGAACGGCGTCAGCGCGAACACCAGCTCCGGCTTGTGGTTAGGATCTTTGTAGTTACGCTCGGCGGCGTCTAACGGAATACCTGCCGCGTTCTCTTTCGCAAAGCCGATTTCAGACGCTTGCTTGTTCGGGTGAACCTGGATGGAGAGCGGCTGGTCTGCGCACAGCACTTTAAACAGGAACGGCAGTTCGCCAAAGCGCTGAGCCACCTTGTCGCCCAGCAGCGCGGCTTTATCGGCCTCTATTACGTCACGCAGGCTGCGTACCTGACCGCTGGCGTCTTCAATTTTTGAGCTGCTCTTCGGGTGCGCCCCCATCCACAGTTCTGCCATCGGCAGGTTGTTCGGGTTCGCGATACCGTAGAGATCCGTTAACGCAGTTTTACTTCCCCAGGCGTAGTTCTGCACTGAGTTAATGAGTTTTTGCATTATCAAGCCCTGATTCAATGATGGAATTAACTCCGGGTATTAAAGCAATAAACCACATGGAAGTAACCTGTGGATGTAAAAAGTCGTACTAGTCTCAGTTTTTGTTAAAAAATTGTGTAGGATAAGCTGACTCGCTTTTAAGCCGGGCAGCGGAACATCTGCCCTGAATAAACAGACCGAAGCAGTAAGTGAGAGAACAATGTCGAATAAACCCTTCCATTATCAGGATCCTTTTCCCCTCAGTAAGGATCAGACCGAGTATTACCTGTTAACCCGCGATCACGTCTCCGTCTCTGAGTTTGAAGGACAAGAGATCCTCAAGGTGGATCCGCAGGCGCTGACGCTGCTGGCGCAGCACGCTTTCCACGACGCCTCGTTTATGCTCCGTCCTGCCCATCAGCAGCAGGTTGCCGATATTCTGAGTGACCCGGAAGCCAGCGAAAACGATAAATACGTTGCCCTGCAGTTCCTGCGTAACTCCGATATCGCGGCGAAAGGCATTCTGCCAACCTGTCAGGATACCGGTACGGCGATCATCGTCGGTAAAAAAGGCCAGCGCGTCTGGACCGGCGGCGGTGATGAAGCCGCGCTGGCGCACGGCGTTTATAACACCTACACCGAAGACAACCTGCGCTATTCGCAAAACGCCGCGCTGGACATGTACAATGAGGTCAACACCGGCACCAACCTGCCAGCACAGATTGACCTCTACAGCGTCGACGGTGATGAGTACAAATTCCTCTGTATCGCCAAAGGCGGCGGTTCGGCCAACAAAACCTATCTCTATCAGGAAACCAAAGCGCTGCTTACCCCGGGCAAGCTGAAGAACTACCTGGTTGAGAAGATGCGCACCCTCGGCACCGCGGCGTGCCCGCCGTACCATATCGCGTTTGTGATTGGCGGTACCTCGGCGGAAAGCACGCTGAAAACCGTGAAGCTGGCCTCAACCAAATACTACGACGGCCTGCCTACCGAAGGTAACGAGCACGGGCAGGCGTTCCGCGACGTGCAGCTTGAGCAGGAGCTGCTGGAAGAAGCGCGTAACCTGGGCCTCGGCGCGCAGTTTGGCGGCAAATACTTCGCTCACGACGTGCGCGTGATCCGTCTTCCGCGTCACGGCGCTTCCTGCCCGGTCGGGATGGGCGTCTCCTGCTCTGCGGATCGCAACATCAAAGCGAAGATCAACCGCGAAGGCGTGTGGATCGAAAAACTGGAAAACAACCCGGGTAAATACATTCCGGAAGCGCTGCGTAAAGCGGGCGAGGGGGAAGCGGTTCGCGTTGACCTGAACCGTCCGATGAAAGAGATTCTGGCGCAGCTGTCTCAGTATCCGGTTTCGACCCGTCTCTCCCTCAACGGCACCATTATCGTGGGCCGCGACATCGCGCACGCGAAGCTGAAAGAGCGCCTGGACAACGGCGAAGGGTTGCCGCAGTACATTAAAGATCACCCGATCTACTACGCGGGCCCGGCGAAAACGCCTGAAGGCTACGCCTCTGGCTCGTTAGGCCCGACCACGGCAGGCCGTATGGACTCGTACGTCGACCAGTTGCAGGCCAACGGTGGCAGCATGATCATGCTCGCGAAAGGCAACCGTAGCCAGCAGGTGACGGACGCCTGCCACAAGCACGGCGGCTTCTACCTCGGCAGCATCGGCGGCCCGGCTGCGGTTCTGGCGCAGGGCAGCATCAAGAGCCTGGAGTGCGTGGAATACCCGGAACTGGGTATGGAAGCGATCTGGAAAATTGAAGTGGAAGATTTCCCGGCGTTTATCCTCGTGGATGACAAAGGCAACGACTTCTTCAAGCAGATCCAGTCTTCCCAGTGTTCGGCGTGTGTGAAGTAATTCTGTAAATTGCCGGGTGGCGCTGACGCTTACCCGGCCTGGATTCTCGTAGGTCGGGTAAGGCGCAGCCGCCACCCGACACCCGACACCAAAAAGAGCGCACAAAGCGCCATAACGTTTCTCAGAAGTCATCAATACTTATCCCTTAAGCATGTGAGCAATCCCGACAGTGTTATCAAGGAGAAAGTAATGACAACGGTACGCCATGAGAAAGACTCGATGGGCGCCATCGACGTCCCGGCCGACAAGCTATGGGGCGCGCAAACCCAGCGTTCGCTGGAGCATTTCCGTATCTCGACTGAAAAAATGCCCGTCTCGCTGATTCAGGCGCTGGCCCTCACCAAACGTGCGGCCGCAAAAGTGAACCAGGATTTAGGCCTGCTGGCGGCAGACAAGGCCACCGCCATCATAAATGCCGCCGACGAAGTGCTGGCGGGCAAGCATCCCGACGAATTCCCTCTCGCCATCTGGCAGACCGGTTCCGGCACCCAAAGCAACATGAACATGAACGAAGTGCTGGCGAACCGGGCAAGCGAACTGCTGGGCGGCGTGCGCGGCATGGAGCGTAAGGTTCATCCGAACGATGACGTCAACAAGAGCCAGAGTTCTAACGACGTCTTCCCTACGGCCATGCACGTGGCGGCGGTGATTGCGATTCGCGAACAGCTAATCCCACAGCTTAACGTCCTGAAATCTACGCTCAACGAGAAGGCGCAGGCCTTCCGCGACATCGTCAAAATTGGCCGTACGCACCTGCAGGACGCCACGCCGCTGACGCTCGGCCAGGAGATTTCTGGCTGGGTGGCGATGCTGGAACACAACCTGAAGCACATTGAGAACAGCCTGCCGCACCTGGCGGAGCTGGCGCTCGGCGGCACGGCGGTGGGCACCGGGTTAAACACCCATCCGGAGTATGCGGTGCGTGTGGCGGAGGAGCTTGCGGCCATTACCGGACAGCCGTTCGTCACGGCGCCCAACAAGTTCGAAGCGCTGGCGACCTGCGATGCGCTGGTCCACACTCACGGCGCGCTGAAAGGGCTGGCGGCGTCGCTGATGAAAATCGCCAACGACGTGCGCTGGCTGGCCTCGGGCCCGCGCTGCGGCATCGGTGAAATCAGCATTCCGGAAAACGAGCCGGGCAGCTCCATCATGCCGGGTAAAGTCAACCCGACCCAGTGCGAAGCCATGACCATGCTCTGCTGTCAGGTACTGGGCAACGACGTGGCCGTTAACCTGGGCGGTGCATCCGGCAACTTCGAGCTGAACGTCTATCGTCCGATGGTGATCCACAACGTTCTGCAATCGATTCGTCTGCTGGCAGACGGCATGGAGAGCTTTAACGAACACTGCGCGGTGGGGATCGAGCCAAACCGCGAGCGCATCAGCCAACTGCTGAACGAGTCGCTGATGCTGGTCACCGCGCTCAATACCCACATTGGCTACGACAAAGCCGCCGAGATCGCCAAAAAGGCGCATAAGGAGGGGCTGACGCTGAAAGCCTCCGCCCTGGCGCTGGGCTATCTGACGGAGGCGGAGTTTGATGCCTGGGTACGCCCCGAGGCGATGGTCGGCAGTCTGAAATAATCAACTCGCCACGTACAGGTGCAGCCGCGGAATAATCAGCTGTAGCGGCTGCGCCTGGGGTCGGTAACGGTGCTGGACATTTTCAGCATCGTAATTCAGCAACTCACCAATATCCGGCACGATAGCCCCCTGATCGGCATCATAGAGCGCAATCAGCGGCGTTGGACAGGCATACTGCACCTGTTTTTGCTGGCCGGAATACCAGACGCGGGCGATAGGCTGAACCTTCACCGGGCGCTTAATTTTGAGGCGCGTATCCGCCGGTAGCGAGGCGATGCTGTGGTACTCCTGCTCCAGGCGCTCAATCCACTGCTCACGCGACCACGGCGCGACGGTGCGTGGCGCCTTGAGGCTTTTTTCCAGCTGCGCCAGGATCTCATCCCGGGTAAAGTTTTTAATGATGTGCTTATTCGCCCAGCCGAAGCGCAGCGTGGCGGGATGGCGCAGTACCGTCAGCGTACGATAGGCATTCAGCGTAATTAACCCCGGAAGCTGACGGTGGACCCATTCAAACCGGGCGGCAGGGGCCAGGCCCGACTCCTCGGTAACGATCTTCTCAAATGCCGCTTTCAGGCTGTTGATATGGGCAATCTGGCTTTCCAGCGCCTCGCGCGCGGCGGCATCGGTTTGCAGGCAGATCACGCCCGGCAGCCGCACGGCTGCCTTGCTGCTGCGCTGTTCGGACTGCTGCTGGATAAAAAGATGGCGATAGTGTTTCATCGCCAGCTCCAGTGCGGCCTTGCCGATGTGCTGCTTCACGTCGATGGTGTCCAGCGGATCGTGCTCGGCCCCTTTGACCACCTCGGGCAGGGTAAAGACGCGCGCGGCCAGCAGGCGGCAGGTCTGCAAACGTTCTGTCAGGGTCAGCAGCTCGTGTTCTATTTCCCGAAACGTGCTGTTAAGCCGTTCGATAAGATCGTAGGTCGCCATAAGCCCCTCTCATTAGTTACAACATACTTATCATATAGCACAGCACGCCGGGTCAGGCCAGCGTGCGGTTGAGGTCAGGCAGGAACGGGAAGGGCGATGTTATGGTACACCGGCCAGCTAAAGCAGAAGCGCGCGCCGCCGAGCTCGCTCTCCTCGCAATGTACCGTGCCGCCCATGGCCTGCGCGATAGAGTAGACAATGGCCAGCCCCAGACCACAGCCTCCGGTGGCGCGATCGCGGCTGGGATCGAGGCGGACAAACGGTTCAAACACCGTTTCGCGCGCCTCCGGCGCAATCCCCGGCCCGTCATCCTCTACCGTCAGGCTGGCCTGATTACCCTGCAAATCCAGCCCAATCTGTAGCGTACTTTCGCTGTAGCGCATGGCGTTGTTCATCAGGTTGTCCAGCACGCGTTCCATCAGGCGCATATCGAGTGCGCCGTAGTCACCCGGCGTAACGCGTGTCAACAGCGTACGCTGCGGGTTCACGCTCTGAACGTCGTCAATGTGGGTTTGCAGCCACGCGGGCAGATCCGGCGTGCTGAGGTTCAGTTCGTTTTGCGGGCGATCGAGGCGCGCGTAGGTCAGCAGCTCCTCAATCAGCGCCTCAAGCTGGCCAATGTCGCGGTTAAGCGCCTGAGACTCTGCTTCCGTCAGATTCTCACTCATCTCCAGACGATAGCGCAGGCGCACCAGCGGCGTGCGCAGCTCGTGCGCAATCCCGTCGATGAGCTGTTTCTTACTGGCGATAAGGGCATTGATGTTATCGGCCATCTGGTTAAAGGCCACGCCCAGACGTTCAAAGCTGGAACCGCTGTCGAAGTGAATGCGCTCGGTAAAGTGTCCCTCACCAAAACGCTGCGCGGCGGATTCCAGCTTCAGCATGTCCTGCCAGTGCGGGCGCATCCAGATAAAAACCGGAAACGCCAGCGAAATGGCGATAAAGGCCATCAGCGCCATGTCCAGCAGGCGCATCTGATGCAAATAATAGAGATAGGGCACCGGCCCGACGGCCAGCACGTAATGGCTGCGCGGAATACGCTGAATAAAGGTGTATTTCTCATCCAGCGCGACGATATCCCCGTCGCGCAGACGCTGCATGGCGGGCGGGTCCAGATCGAAATCTTTCAACGGCTCAATGCGTAAATCGAATGACAGGTTGAGATCCAGCTCTTTCAGGGTTTTCGCCCAGTCGTGTGGCGGGATCTCTCTCAGCTCGCTGCGCATCAAATACAGCGAGCTTTTCATCAGGTCGTCCAGAGACTGCCTGCCCGCACGTTCGGCGGTAAATTTATAGACCAGGCCGACCAGCATGGTCATTACCAGGAAGCAGACAAACAGTAAAAGATAAAACTGCACGAACAGCTTTTTCATTGGATCTCACCGAAAAAACACTATATGCAGAATATACATGAAAACCCTTCGAGTTTTTCACGTCTGTCGAGCGTGTTACATGGCTTTCGCGCTGTTTTTTACCTTGGCGATGAATTTTTCCGTCACGGCCAGGCCTTCTGCAATGTGCGTATCAATCACATCCGTTCCGTATTCGCTGATGAGATCCAGCAGTATTTCGTAAGACTGGATGAGTTCCAGCAGGTCAAAGAGCGCTTTTTGATCGGTGCGTGAGGGGGAGGCGTGGTTCAGGGTTGCCTGATTAACAATCCACTCAAGATTGGTTTTTATCGCTTCTACCTGACCGTAGCTATACATAATTCATAAGCTTAAATCCTCATTTCAAGATTTATGGGAGAGATGTCGTGAAAGCTTCACGGCGAAAATGAGTAAAACAATCGCAAGAGCGGGGCGAGCTGAAGAAAGGAGAGTCGAGAAGGTAATTATGGAATAGTTCGCGTGCTTAGCAAGTTAATTGTTGCGCAAACGTAAAAATAAACGCCCGAAAAGAAGGCATCGTCGCGCAATGCCTTCATTTCGCGCAGGTTATCTTATCCGGCGATCAGGTTTCCCACGCATGTGGGGCAAACAGATAGCCCTTGTTACGCACGGTTTTAATGCGGTAGGGCTCGGTGGCGTTATCCTGCAGTTTTTTGCGCAGACGCGAAATCGCCACGTCAACGCTGCGGTCCATTCCGTCGTAGCTTACGCCACGCAGGTTTTTCAGCAGCGCGTCACGGTCCATGATCTGCCCGGCATGCGTTGCCAGCTCCCACAGCAGGTCAAAATCTGCGGTGGAAAGGGCGATAAGCTCGCCAGAGAGCAGCACCTGACGGTTAATCGGATCAATAGACAGCGTACCGAAGCGCATCGCTTTGTGCGGCGTCAGAGACGGCGCCGGTGCTTCGCGTTCGATGCTGGCGTGCTGGCGTAAATGGAGGCGCAGGCGAGCGAGCAGGACGGCAGGCGGTGTGGTTTTCAGAATGTAATCATTGGCACCCATCTCCAGCGACAAAATATGGTTCATATCGCTGTCCAGTGAGGTGAGCAGGACGATAGGGCCCTCCCAACGGGCGCGCAGGTCCCGGCAGAGCGTCATGCCGTCTTTGCCAGGCAACATAATATCCAGCAATACCAGATCCGGGTTTTCACGGACGACCACCTCTTCGGCACGATCGCCGCGAGGTTCAACAATGACGTCCATATCATGTTTACCCAGATAGGCGGCGATCAGCTGCCCGACTTCGGGTTCGTCTTCAACATAAACAATCTTATTCATACAGCGTCTGTTTTCGTGAAAAAAGCCAACATACACCGCGAAACCTTAACCTTCCATTAATCTTTCAAAATTAACGCCGGTTCCGTTATTCTGGCTGATATTGTGAGTTGATTATTATAGGGAAAACGATGGGGCTGGTGATCAAAGCCGGGCTGGGCGCGCTGGTGGTGTTGCTGATTGGCATGCTGGCGAAAACGAAAAACTACTATATTGCCGGGCTGATCCCTCTCTTCCCGACCTTTGCACTCATTGCCCACTATATCGTGGCGTCTGAACGCGGTATGGAAGCGTTACGCACGACCATCGTGTTTGGCATGTGGTCAATCATCCCGTATTTTCTCTACCTGCTTTCGCTGTGGTATTTCACCGGTTTTCTGCGTCTCCCACTGGCGCTGAGCGGGGCGGTGGTCTGCTGGGGGCTCAGCGCCTGGCTGTTAATTTTCTTCTGGAGCCGCTTTCACTAACGCAGCGGTCGGCCGCCGTCCACGGCAAAGGTTCTGCCGGTGACGTAGCAACTGGTGAGCAGGTAATCCACGAGGTCGATGACCTCTTTCTCGCCCGGGGCAATTTTCATGAGCGACTTATTCAGCGCCTGCTGGCGATACTCCGCATCATCGTTTTCGTTGAATAAAATCATCGCCGGGGCGATGGCGTTCACCTTCACCTCGGGGGCGAGCTTGCGGGCAAACGAGCGGGTCATGTTATCCAGCGCGGCTTTACTGGCCGCATAGGCGATGTGCTTGTCGCTGCCGCGCTCCACCACATAATCAGTGAAGTGAATGATGTCGCCCGCAGCATGCCCGTGGCCGCGAAGCAGATCCTGCAGAGCATGGTTCAGCAGATAAGGGGTATTAACATGGATCTGCAACATGGCGGCAAGCGTTTCGCTGAGTGAGGTACCGGATTTCTCGGCCTGCCATGCGCTGGCGTTATGGATCACGGCGCGCAGCCCCGCAGTGGTGGATTTCACCTTTTCCGCAAAGGCCAGAATGCCTTCATCGGTTGAAAAATCAGCCTGAATGCAGACCGCCCCGGCTTTGCGTAACCCTTCAATCGACGGGTATTCCGTACGGTAGCTCACAATGACCGGATGGCGAAGGTTGAGAAAGTGATGGGCGAGAGCGAGGCCGATACGGCGGCCTCCACCGGTGATCAGTATGGGGCGAAGCGGTGCATTTCCCATCGTATTCTCCTTTACAGTTCAACAATGGGAAAGGCGATGCTATCCCACTAACATCCAGGTTGCCGGCACGGCAGCAACCAGTAAGAGTCCAATTAATGCCATTTCGCGGCGTTTCAGCGCGTTCTCCAGCTGATGCGTGCGGCGGGCGTAGATAAACACCAGCAGGCCCGGTGCGTACAGCACCACCGACAGCAGCAGATGCATAGGTCCGGAAGCATACAACAACCACAGGCCGTAAATACAGGCTCCGACACCCACGACATAATGCGCGGGGCGAGTGGCAATTTTTAACAAATACGCACCCACTAAGAAATAGGGTACCAGAATCATCTCCGAGGCGATGGTCAGCAGCGTGTTATAGTCTGAACCTGTGAGCCAGATCAGCACCAGGCAGATCTGAACGCTGATGTTGGTCAGCCAGAGTGAGGCAGACGGCGCGCTGTTTTTGTTTTGACGCGCAAACAGCCGTGGGAACGCTTTGTGCGTAGAGGCCAGGAAGGGCACTTCAGCCGCCATGATGGTCCAGCTCAGGTAGGCTCCGCAGACGGAGATAATAAGACCCGCCGCAATCACCACGTCGCCCCAGGGGCCGAGCATTTTCACCATCAGGCCCGCCATTGACGGGTTACGCATTTCAGCCAGTTCAGGACGCGCTACCACGCCCAGCGACAGCAGCGTTACCAGCAGATAGACCCCGAGCGCAGCCAGTACGGCCAGCAGCGTGGCGCGGCCTACATCGCGTTTATTTCGGGCCCGGGCAGAAACCACAACCGCACCCTCAACTCCGATGAATACCCACAGGGTAATCAGCATCGTGTTTTTCACCTGCTCCCAGACGGGGACGCCCAGCGCAACGCCGCTGAAATCGAGCTTAAACACGTCGAGACGGAACGCAATGAAGGCCAGAACGATAAACAGGCCGAGCGGAACCAGCTTCGCGAGCGTCGCCACCAGGTTAATGCTGGCGGCCGTTTGTACGCCACGCAGCACCAGCCAGTGGACGAACCACAGCAGCACCGAGGCACCCACAATAGACTGCCAGGTATTCCCGTCGCCAAAGAGGCGCAATTCAGGCGTATCGGTAAAGAAACTGAGCGCCGAGAAGACAATCACCAGATAGGAGACGTTGGCGATAACCGCACACAGCCAGTATCCCCATGCGGAACAGAAGCCAATCAGCTCGCCGAAGCCTTCACGGGCATAGGTGAAAATGCCGCCGTCCAGGTCCGGGCGAATGCGGGTCAGCAGCAGCATGGCGAAGGCCAGCAGCAATATTCCGACTCCCGTAATGCCCCAGCCAATGATGAGCGCAGACGGGCTGGCGACGGCAGCCATATTTTGCGGCAAACTGAATACGCCCGCACCCAGCATTGAGCTTAAAACGAGTGCAGTCAGAGCACTCAGGCCAAGTTTCTTTTCCATTGGCTTCCTGTTATGAAAGGTCAAAATCCAGAATAATTATTTCGCTCAGGCGCATAAAAATGGTGGATCACACTAAGGCGCGGGATTTTACGGAGTGTAACGAAAGCATGCAATGACGTGTGGCAGAAATTCAAAAAAAGTAACAAAAAAGGCGGCATTGCGCCGCCTTTCTTAAACGATTTTGTTACTTGTACAGGTCGGCGCTGATGGTCACGTTGTTTCCACGTTCCTGCCACTGGCGGGTGATGTGGTAGAACTTCGCCCCTTTCTTCGCCGCACGCTTCGCGACCTGGTAAGAGACTTCCGTCATGTTGCCGTAGTTGCCGGTAAATTTGATGCTGTCGAACGGCACCATCTGCGCGGCAGTGGCGTTGTTCAGCTCTTCAATTTTGGTACCGTCTGGCAGCGTAACCGAATAACGGCCACCTTTCGTGGACTGCGTTTCAAAGAAACGGCCCACTTCAGCGCTTGGCGCAGCCGTCGTTGCGACGCCTGGGATTTCCACTTTCTTCGCTTCTTCGCCGCCTTTCGCTATCGCCGCGCGACCGGCTTCTGAGTTCGCCGGAATCGCATCCGGGCTCTGCAGAACACGTTTCTTCGCATCTTCTTTATAGATGAACGCGGTAATACGCTGGTTGCCGCCCTGGTTAGCATCGACCTGACGCACGATGTAGAACGAGTAGGCCCCTTTCTCTTTCGCGGCTTTGGTGATGGCATCGTTCACTTCAGGCTGGCTGCGGTAGAAGCCCTGAACGGTGACGGTGTCGTACGGTTCCAGCGCAATTGCCTGATCTTTCGGCAGTTCAACAACACCGTTGATCACGCGGTTTTTCGGTGCGTCAGCTTTTGGCGCGTTGTCTTTATACAGCGCAATAGTCACGCGCTGGTTACCGCTGTTGCCGTTATCAGACTGGTCAACAACATAAAACGATGCTGCCCCGTTTTTATCAGCGGCCTTTGATGCAGCGGCGACGGCGTCGCCAATAGAATTATAACGACCCACAATGACCTTATGGTCAAAAGGTTTTAACGCTGCCGCTTGCTCCGGCGTTAACTCTGTTGCGGCATTCGCAGACAGGGCGGTCGCGGAGAGAAGTGCGGACGCCAGGAGTGTGTTCTTAAGCTTCATAAAAATGATCCTTCGCCTTGCGCAAACCATGTACTGGTATTGTTGTTAATTTGAGACGGTCCCGATTATGGCATTTAAAACCCGTCGCTGTCTGCGCCATTTTTCACAGCCAGTGCTCACTGAATCACCTTATTCGATAACATTTAGTGATATGTTGAAAAAACACGCGTTTGACAAGTAAAACTGATAAAGCTTATGACTTTTACAAGTTAATTTAATGTTAATAAGTTGTTCTCTTATGGCGCTATATCATGTTTTTACCGCTTCGCTTGCGCGAATTATCGGTTCTGGCGATGAATTTAAGGTAAATATCACTGTCAGTGACGCCGATCGCTTATTTTTCACAGATAAAGTAAGAAATAGTGTTTTCTGGCGGTAGATCACGGCCGGTATTTTCAGTAGGTTATAGACAGTTTGTTACTGTTTTATTTTCCGGGGTGAATTGTGTCTCATTGCTTGTGTGATGGCGAAAAATGATACAAACCGCGGGCATTTATCGATAAACCATCATCAAAAACCGATGGAAGGGAAAACTATGCGTATTGGGGTACCAAAAGAACGGTTAGCCAATGAAACCCGCGTAGCGGCAACACCGAAAACGGTGGAGCAACTGCTTAAGCTGGGTTTTACCGTCGCGGTTGAAAGCGGCGCAGGCAAACTGGCGAGTTTCGATGACGAGGCCTTTATCCAGGCTGGCGCGGAAGTGGTGGACGGTGCCGACGTATGGCAGTCGCCGGTAATTCTGAAGGTCAACGCACCGGAAGAGAGTGAGATTGCGCTGCTGAATCCGGGCACCACGCTGGTGAGCTTTATCTGGCCTGCGCAAAATCCTGAGCTGATGGAAAAACTGGCCGCGCGCGGCGTTACCGTCATGGCGATGGACTCCGTGCCGCGTATTTCGCGCGCCCAGTCGCTGGACGCCTTAAGTTCGATGGCAAACATTGCGGGCTACCGCGCCATCGTTGAAGCGGCCCACGAATTTGGTCGCTTCTTTACCGGTCAGATCACCGCGGCGGGTAAAGTCCCTCCGGCGAAGGTGATGGTGATTGGCGCGGGCGTGGCGGGGCTTGCCGCCATCGGTGCGGCAAACAGCCTGGGCGCTATCGTGCGCGCTTTCGATACCCGTCCTGAAGTGAAGGAACAGGTCCAGAGTATGGGCGCCGAATTCCTTGAGCTGGACTTCAAGGAAGAAGCGGGCAGCGGTGATGGTTACGCGAAGGTGATGTCCGAAGCCTTTATCAAAGCCGAAATGGAACTCTTCGCCGCGCAGGCGAAAGATGTCGACATCATTGTGACCACCGCGCTTATCCCGGGTAAACCGGCGCCGAAGCTGATTACCCGTGAGATGGTTGACTCAATGAAGTCGGGCAGCGTGATTGTCGACCTGGCTGCGCAAAACGGCGGCAACTGCGAATATACCGTAGCGAATCAGGTGACCACGACCGCGAACGGCGTGAAGGTGATCGGCTATACCGATCTGCCGGGTCGCCTGCCGACCCAGTCTTCTCAGCTGTACGGCACTAACCTCGTCAACCTGCTGAAGCTGCTTTGCAAAGAGAAAGACGGCAACATCACCGTCGATTTTGACGACGTGGTGGTGCGCGGTGTGACCGTGGTGCGTGAAGGTGAAATTACCTGGCCTGCGCCGCCGATTCAGGTTTCGGCCCAGCCTCAGGCAGCGCCTAAAGCGGCGCCTGAGCCAAAAGAACCTGCCAAACCGGCTTCCCCGTGGCGCAAATACGCGATCATGGCGCTGGTGATTATTCTGTTCGGCTGGCTGGCTGACGTCGCGCCGAAAGAGTTCCTCGGCCACTTTACCGTCTTCGCGCTCTCCTGCGTCGTAGGCTACTACGTGGTGTGGAACGTCTCCCATGCGCTGCATACGCCGCTGATGTCGGTAACCAACGCCATCTCCGGGATCATCGTAGTGGGGGCGTTACTGCAGATTGGCCACGGCGGCTGGATCAGCTTCCTGAGCTTTATCGCGGTGCTGATCGCCAGTATCAATATTTTCGGTGGTTTCACCGTGACTCAGCGCATGCTGAAAATGTTTCGTAAAGGCTAAGGGGTAGCATATGTCTGGAGGATTAGTGACAGCCGCATACATTGTTGCTGCAATCCTGTTTATTTTCAGTCTGGCGGGGCTTTCCAAACACGAAACGTCTCAGCAGGGGAATAACTTTGGTATCGCCGGGATGGCGATTGCGCTGATTGCCACCATCTTCGGGCCGGATACTGGCAACGTAGCGTGGATCCTGGTGGCGATGATCATCGGCGGTGCGATTGGTATTCGCCTGGCGAAACGCGTTGAAATGACCGAGATGCCGGAGCTGGTGGCGATTCTGCACAGCTTTGTGGGTCTGGCCGCGGTGCTGGTGGGCTTCAACAGCTACCTTTACCACACGCCGGGTCTGGAACCGATTCTGGTGAATATTCACCTGACGGAAGTGTTCCTCGGTATCTTCATCGGTGCGGTCACCTTCACCGGCTCCATTGTCGCGTTCGGCAAGCTGCGCGGGAAGATTTCCTCTAAGCCGCTGATGCTGCCAAACCGCCATAAGCTGAACCTGGCGGCGCTGGTGGTGTCGTTTGTGCTGCTGGTGGTTTTCGTGCGTACCGAAAGCGTCGGTCTGCAGGTGCTGGCGTTGCTGGTGATGACCATCATCGCGCTGGCCTTCGGCTGGCATCTGGTGGCGTCCATCGGTGGTGCGGATATGCCAGTGGTGGTCTCCATGCTGAACTCCTACTCCGGTTGGGCGGCGGCGGCGGCGGGCTTTATGCTGAGCAACGACCTGCTGATCGTTACCGGTGCGCTGGTGGGTTCTTCGGGTGCGATCCTGTCTTACATCATGTGTAAGGCGATGAACCGCTCGTTCATCAGCGTCATTGCCGGTGGCTTTGGTTCTGACGGCTCGTCTACCGGTTCCGATGAGGAAGTGGGTGAGCACCGTGAGATCAGCGCGGAAGATACCGCCGAGATGCTCAAAAACTCGCACTCGGTCATTATCACCCCGGGCTACGGCATGGCGGTGGCACAGGCGCAGTATCCGGTGGCGGAAATCACCGAGAAGCTGCGCGCGCGCGGTATCAAGGTGCGCTTTGGTATTCACCCGGTGGCGGGGCGTCTGCCAGGCCACATGAACGTGCTGCTGGCGGAGGCGAAAGTGCCTTACGACATCGTGCTGGAGATGGACGAGATCAACGATGATTTCGCCGACACCGACACCGTGCTGGTCATTGGCGCTAACGACACCGTTAACCCGGCGGCGCAGGACGATCCGCGTAGCCCAATCGCCGGGATGCCGGTTCTGGAAGTGTGGAAGGCGCAGAACGTGATCGTGTTTAAACGTTCAATGAATACCGGCTATGCCGGGGTGCAGAACCCGCTGTTCTTCAAAGAGAACACCCACATGCTGTTTGGCGATGCCAAAGCCAGCGTGGATGCGATTCTGAAAGCGCTGTAAGTTGCGTTGAAACGAAAAAACCGCCGAATCCGGCGGTTTTTTTATTGCCGGGTGGCGCTCACGCTTACCCGGCCTACGGTTTTGTAGGCCCGGCAAGCTTGCGCCGCCGGGCGTTAGGGGTCAATCGTCTTCCGGATCGTC
The DNA here is from genome assembly GCF_048685015.1 of Enterobacter sp. BNK-13. Classification (NCBI taxonomy): domain Bacteria; kingdom Pseudomonadati; phylum Pseudomonadota; class Gammaproteobacteria; order Enterobacterales; family Enterobacteriaceae; genus Enterobacter; species Enterobacter sp. BNK-13. The sequence goes on from NZ_JBLQTP010000001.1 coordinate 1,632,356, forward strand.
GAGCTCAACCGGCGTCTGGTACTCATCCGGCTTGATAACCAGCAGGTCGCAGCGCAGATGGTCGATCACCTGCTCGGCGGTATTGCCGAGGAAGGCGGCAGAAATACCGGTACGGCCAATGGTACCCAGCACCACAATCCCCGCCTGCAGGTGTTCAGCCAGGTCCGGGATCACCTCTTCAGGCAGCCCTTTTTCCACGTGGGTCATTTTCTCATCGATGCTGAATTTCTGGCGCAGCGCTTTCATGGCCAGCAGATGCTGACCGCGGATCGCGTCGTTGTACACGCTCGGGTCAAATTCCGGCAGTTCAATGGCGATGTTAATCGGGGTGACCGGATAGGCGCCAACCAGATGCACTTCGGTATGATTGACCTGGTCGGCAAGCTGGATAGTCTCCTTCACCAGCTTCTCGTTCAGCGAATTGTGGTAATCCTCTTCACTGGCGAGGTTTACCGCCACAACGGCTTTCCCGCCTTCAGGCCACGGCTGGTCTTTCACCATCCAGACCGGGCAAGGGCATTTACGCAGCAAATGCCAGTCGGTCGGGGTGAAGATCACGGATTCCAGCTTGTCGTGCTGGTGCGCCATCTTCAGCAGCAGATCGTGCCCACCGGCAACGACTTCCTGAATGATGGCTTCGAAAGGTCGGTTGTGCCAGACCACTTTAATATCAATGGGCACACCCGCTTCCAGGTAATACTTCGCCTGTTCGCGGATCCACGCGGTACGCTGGCTGATGACGCCCTGACGCATAGCGGTGCGCTCGTCAGGCGACAGAAGGGTGGTCATCTCATACGAGAAGTCATAGATCGGCAAAAACGCTTTGATTTTGCCACCAATCCGTTGATGTAAATACACAGCACGTCGTAATGCCGGCTGATCGTCCTGATTCGGATCGATTGCTACCAGCATGTTTTGATACTTGGCCATACAGGTCTCCTTACTACTGTCACCACAGTCTGTAATTAAAAGAGTAACCTATATATCCTGAATGAAACAGAGGGGAGGTTTTGCCAGATCAATAATTCATGAAAATTTATTACTTAATGTTGTTTCATTCTGAATTCAAAGGATTTTCTTCAACTTCAAATCGCCTTGGGGGCGTAACGGGGGCATGTTGGCAAGAATTCTCTTGTTTATGATGGCAACCTGGTCCTTGTCCATATCACCGATCCACTTCGCGTAAACCTCATAAACCATCCTTGAATCCTCATGCCCCATCTGAGTTGCAATAAAGGAAGGGTTGGCCCCAGCAGAAAGCGACCAGCATGCGTAGGTGTGTCTGGACTGGTACGGATGCCGGTTACGAACGCCCGCACGACGTAAGCCATTCTTCCATCCATAGGATATAGAATTTTTCGAATAGTAACCGACCTTTCTTGTCGAACGACTCGATGGAACGAATACTGGCCTGATAACCTGCTTTTCAGTTTTACCATGCTCACGATGATGATAGACGATGTCGTGCTGCGGCAGATGGCCTGTCATTTCGAACTGTATTTTCAGTGCATCCAGAGCTGGCTGGAGCAGGGTAATTGTCCTGATCCCGGCATCCGTCTTAGGCGGTACGAATAAGCCTTTCCGGGTCAGGTTCCGTGAGACATGAATTTCTCCATTTAACAGGTCAACATCTTCCCATGCGAGAGCGCAGAGTTCACCGTGCCTCAGACCGGTATGAATAGCCACAATCCATAAAAGAGAGTGCTGTTTAGACAGGTTAGCGATGAATGCCTGGTATTCGTCAAATGTAAGAGGATCAGGAGTTCGTTTCGATACCTTTAAAGTCGATATACCTTCGTATGGCGTATGAGAAATGAACTGGCTGCGATGGGCTATTCTGAGCATCTCTTTGAGTACGCTCATTAGAGTATTTACGCGTGCTGGTGATCGGCCCTGCTTCTTAAAATTCGGTAAACCGGGATTCACCACCTCACCAAACAACAGCTCGCGACGATATGAAAGTATATCGGCGTTCTGTATGTCAGTTAAGACTGTCATGTCGCCAACAACGCGCCTGAGGGTATTTACCGTTGATCGGATCGTAAGCATGGTGGCATGAGATACCTCCAGAGCCTTTGAGTCTGTAAAGAGCTCGCATAATTCAGCGAAAGTGTTTATCCGCTTTGTGGTACCGAACTTGCTTAATGCCTTTGATTCAGGGAAGCGGGTTGCGTAATCGAAAGTACCCATCTGAATTTCACTGACAATCATTGCCCTCAGATTGCCAGCTTTCTTGATATTGCTGTTGTTCACCAGCCAGCCGCGAAGTACCTCACGACAACGTACACCGCGATAGTAAAAAGTAATGCGGATCTTTCCGTTATGTAACTCAACGCCGGTAGGGAAATTCATCAGATATCCTGCACTAACTGGTTTATTTTAGGTAGGTTGTACCAGAGCAATCCTTTGGAATTGTCGGTTTGCCCCTGGGCTGTAAGGTGCTTGAAATGAACCCCTTCAACCCACAGCTTCAGTCGGTAATTTTTGATTTGGCCTTCTGTGAGACCGGTTCTTTCGGTGAGTCTGGCCTCAACAACCCACTCTTCATTGAAAATGACCTGTGCCATAGATGACTCCTGGCAACCGGCGTGAGTATACCCACGTCTGTTGCGTCGTGTTGATTATTCGAAATCAGGAAAAAATAAACCCGCCGAGGCGGGTTTAATGATGAGAGATTTTAATTTGGCGCTTAGTTAATTTTTAATTCTCGCTTAGCTTCTGCGACTAAATCACTGAGCAGTTTTTCAGAGAGTTTGAGGTCTTTTTCTGACGCTTCATAGCTTTCAATAGCATCCTCATACCAATCATCCATCATTTTCTTTCTGGCATTAACATAGACGTCGAGCAAGCTTTTGACTTTGGTAGTTAATGTGAAATCAGCTAACTGAGCTATTCTTTCAAGCTCTTGAAGATCAAGCCAATATTCAGTTCTTAACTTTTCTTCTATCTCTTTCGGATGTGGTTTGAACCGAGACTCACCAGGTTCCATTTGAGCATATTCGCAACGGAGGAAGTAGTCATTGCTCATCTTAATCCGATAAGCAATATTGATGATTTCTGTGAACGCTTCCAATCTCTTTTCCCACCACTTCTCTTTGTAGAACTTATTCAAAGCAAACTTGGTAGAGAAATATGCGGCTAGCGCAGCTACAAGTAATGGAACAACAAATTTTGATAGAACATCAGTTAAATCAAGCGATGTTTGAACAGACATGGCGGTCATTTCATATCCTTAAATCATTTAAACTGTAATCATCTTAACTTGATCATCGAATATGTTTAAGCGCATGTTCTTTTCTTTCCTGGCATTCCGCACACATCTGGCATCCGGGAACGGCAGCCCGCCGCGGCTCCGGGATTTCTTCGCCGCACTCGGCGCAACACTCAGCTGATACGGCGTTGTGGTTGATGCGGTGGGCGGAAAGGGCAGCGTTACGCTGAAGCTCTTCAATCTCTGCTGCGGTGTCGATGATATCCATGATTCACTCCTTCAATTCTTCACCAGCCCTTTTTCCGGCTTTCCATGCTAGCCAGATAAGCGCGGTTACATCGTCTGAGGGGGCATCTTCTACACACCATCCAGTTTCTTTTTCGTACCAATCTTTAAATTCCTGTGTCATTTCGTCCATAGTTATTCCTCGAAGAGTCGGTTAATTCGGTTGAAGGTGAACGCCAGCAATAAAAAAGGCCGCGATAGCGACCTGGCGATTAGCGCCTTGATACTGGCGTTGTCAGTTTCTGGCGTCATGCGGCCTCCGTCGTTTTTTTGAAGGAGTGAGCAATTCGCGCAGAAGCAATGGTCACGTAATCCGGGTTCAGGTCGATGCCGATGAAGTTAAACCCTTCCTCGATGGCTGCCCGGCCTGTGCTACCGCTTCCCATCCACGGATCAAGCACGGTACCGCCAGGCGGAGTAATCAGCCTGCAGAGATAACTCATCAGAGCGATCGGCTTAACGGTAGGGTGGTTGTTCTTCGCGCCACTGGTACGCCCGGCACCGGCGCGCGGATCGTTAATGCCGACGCTCCCTTCTTTGCGGCCTCCGGTCATGTCGCTGGCTGACGTCGCAATGAATCTCTCGAGGCCTTCGTCTCGTTCTTTCGGTTTGACCTTGGCGCAGTAGAAGAATCGGGCGGCGCTCTTGCTGCTATCGATGCGTGGAGTTGATTCGTGCCGCCGGTCCATTTGCCCGTAGCAATTCGCCGCTCCCATTTTCGCGCTGGGCTCATTGCCGGTAAGCGCGCCTTGCTGGCCTTTCGCATCCGGGAACGCTGACACGACAACATCACTTCCGTCGTGAATGATGTTTGCCGGCCAGCGACCCTCTGGTGCCTGCTCGTAATCGGCAACAGGTTCGGTACCATCGCGCTGGTGTGAAAGCAGACTGCCAGCACCGCCATTTAGCGCCTCGTCGGTAGGGATGCGGCAGGCATTGATATTGATCGCCCCGGTGCCGTGCTCAGCCATGTTCGCCGACACCGTTTTTTTGAATGGCTTGCGAGCCATGACGATCGGTTCGTGCGCAGGCTTCAGAGCCGTTCCCCAGCCATCAAAATCACCATCGAGGTTATGCGACTTGGGGAAGCCGCTGCCGTAAATCCAGAGAATTTGGTCTCGGATTTCGAAACCGGCATCCTCTGCATTAACGACAAGTCGGTGATATGTTCGGGAACCGCCAAACGCCAGAAGATGCCCGCCAGGTTTGAGAACGCGCAGGCATTCCTGCCACTGCTCAACAGTCGGGACGTCGTAATCCCATTTGTGGTTCATGAAGCTCAGCCCGTACGGCGGATCCGTCACGATTGAGTCAACTGAGTTATCCGGCAACGTTTTCAGGATGTCCTCGCAGCGCCCGACGTGAAGTTGATAGGTCATACATCCTCCCGTCTGCGTGCCAGCAACGGCCCGTCGTGTCCTTCGTTAAAGCTTTCAACCATCGCCCGGCAGCACGCCGGACAGCAGCTATAAGTCCTTTGCGGCTCTCCGTCGAATTTCCAGAAAGAGGAACGCATGGACGCGGAGAACGTGGCACAGATATCGCAATGAAAGGCTCCCGTTTCCAGAACCCTCATTAGCTGAGGCTCGGAGAGTTCGAACTTTCTGGCGATAACCGCATGCTCAAGACCAGCATCAAGCAGGGCTTCAATCAGCTGCAGATCGCCAATGGTTAATTTCCCGCAGCGGTAAAGGCCCATGCTGCTGGCCTTCATCTGGATAGATGCTTTGGTGCGTTGTAACTTTTTGCACAGCTCATCCATGTTCATGTAAAGGTAGGTTTTTGACAAAAAGATGGCCTGAGATTCAGGCCATGGCATTGAGTGCATCTGCATTGTCATAACTACTCCTCAAGGCTTTTCGCCAGGATAACTTTGACGAGCCGCTCAGCAGCCGATTTCTGAGCCGGAACGGAGGCAATAATCGTTGGACGGTCTTTTTCGGCATTCACACAGACGCCACCCCATCGGGAAATCAAGAAGAAGTCTTCCATCTCGGAGGAGCCCGCATTACTTGCCAGAACCTCAATCATCTGGACGATATCGACTATTGAGTGGTCAGCCATCAACCGCTGAACGGCGTAGCCGAAGGCATTGATCATCACTGCGTGGAACTGAATGTAGTCACGCTTGTAGTCTGCCTGGCTGGTGCCGTGGCGAATCGCTTCGATCTGCGTCAGGGCCAACCAGGCCTCCCAGATGGATTCGATGTCGCCCATTTCCAGCTGCTTACTGCCCGCGTTGGCAAACTTGGCCGTCGCGTCGCTAAGCGCCTTGAAGCTCACCCACAGCTTACTTTTCGCCGGAACGACGTTGTGCTCAAAGTCTGTCACCTCTGCGAAGGTGTCATGCTGAGACAGGAACGTCACCATCCCCTGGGCCACATCATTACGCCCGTCATAGGCCATATTGATCGCAGCGGAAGGTTTCGAGACGTTGTTATTGATATCGGAGAAGAACTGCTGGCGTGCCTTCAGTGGGAGATTATGGGTCAGCATCAGCGGGATGCTGATTGGCTCTCCGTAAGTACGACAGAACTCAGCTAACCCGGCGGCGCGGTGCTGGCCGTCGAACAGTTTGATCACTGCATCCATAGGGAAGCGCGCGACGCCCACATTCGTATTGCCAAACTCTTCAAACTCAATCTCCGCATCGCAGTTGCCGACCAGCGGCGGGATGATGAAGGGCTCTTTATTTTGGTATGCATTGACGAGGTACTGGTAAAACTTCTTCACTCGCACCTGGTTAATTTCGCGTTGCGAGCGCTCAAGCGTGCTGCCGTGATTGTCGGAGGCAAGTATGCGTGTCAGCGCGCGGGCGGGGGCTGTGATCATGTAAGTCGCCGTGCCACCCTGCATGCCGCGCGACGCCGGGAACTCAAAGAAATAATCGCCTACTTTGCTCATGCATCCTCCCGCTCAGGATCCTTAACATCCCAGCCATTACGCTCAATATTGGTTTGCAGCCTCTTATCTCCGACCTCTTCAATGCTGCGGCCGGTAATCTCCGCGACTTCAGCGTTTGAGTGCCGCCACAGCAGCGCAAGCTCTTCGAGTGACCACGCTTTCATAGCACTGACTCCATTTCGTCGATGTAGAGGCCCTGAGCAATCAGGCGGCTACGGCGGGCGGCACGCGCTATGCATTCCTGCCGTCTGCCTTCCTGCGATTGTTCTATGGCGCGCCGGGTGAATAGCCGTGATTTGCCCTGCGGCGTTACGACCTTTGGCTTGCTGGCCAGGCTAAAATTCCGGTCGCAGATGCCGTCCTCGTTGATCCACTTTTTCGACTCTACGATCTGCGCTATCTGTCCGGACCCGCGGGTAATACCGTTGGCGACCCGGTTAAACTCGATGAGCGTTACGCCAAACTTCTCGGCAATTTCGCTTCCGGTTACCGGGCGGCCGCGCGTCTGAATCATCCAGATAACGCGCTCACGGAGGCCAGAGAATTGCCCGGTTCGCCCGGGCCTGCGGTAAAATGGTGTGCGTTTCATTTCCACTGCTCCCCGAACGTGAAGCCGATCTCCGCCAGCGCCTCGTCCATCTTCTCGATGAACTCCGGCACCATTTCGTTGAAATTGGTCATGTACTGTGGATCCCGCTCAACGACGACGTGGTGAATGCCTTCGCGTTTCATGCGCGGGTCGTAGTTGGCAAAGAACCATGCGTCTTTTCCGGTCACCCACATGCTGTACTGCACCTGGGCCATGTACGCAGACTTGATGGCTTCGAAACCGCCAAGGCGGAATTTCATGAAGTCGCGAGAGGTGAAAGGGCATTTAAGCTCAAGTCCGAACCCGTTACTGCAAAGGCCGTCAGGGGAGCACGCAGTGCGCATGCTCTCGTCACGGAACAAGATCGGAGACTCCGTGACTTTCACGTCAGTTGTGAACTCGAAGAGGGTGCGGGCGTCTTCTTCGTACTGCTTGCCCCAGGCCAGCGCCTTGGCGTTAACCTCTGGCGCGACGCCGGTGCATACCTCGGCGAGCAGCGTGTGGAAGTAGGACATTTTCATATCTGTCCACTTCTTCCCCGATCTTGGCTTGGCTATGACGTTATGCACTTCAGAGGCGGTGATAACGCCGAGGCGCAGCCGGTGCCATGCCTCGTCGCCTTGCTGGATAGTAGTTACGTCGATACCGGTCCGGGCCAGGATAATTTCTGGTGTCATGCTGCCGCCTTTTGCCTGAGGAACCCGAGAGCCTTAACACCTTCCAGTTCTGTCAGGTCGGCTGGCTGCGAGATAGGGCGTTTGAAAATGCGTGAACAGAGAGGGAGAAGATCGGCATCCCATGTCTTATCCAAAGAGACAAGCAGGTCGTTTATCTCTTTCTGCGTGGCTTCGCTAAGCGGCGTTATATCGCGCTCAGGCTGACGCTCTGCTGTAAAGTTGATACCTTCTTCGCCCTCGGTGTTAACGTGGTCTATGGCGGCGTCCAGGCGCTCACGGCGAGGCCAGTATTTTGCTGCCTGCTTCACGACCGTCTTGAGGATCATCTGCTCTTCATCGGTGACCCATGGACACTTCTTGCTATTGTCGGATTTGTACTTCTTCCACGCTTCTGAGCGGTCACGGATGGAGTAGATGGCATCGATGCGCATCGTATGGGTGAGGTAATCACCATCGTCAGTTTTTACCGTTACATACGCGCCTACGATATCCCCGCGCTGCTCTTCAGTATCAAAGTCGTTGTAGACGTGGACCGGCGGCTTATCGAGCCCTTCCCGGCGGAACTGGTCGTTTCTGCGAACAATTGCCGACTGACACCACTTAATTGCGCCAGACTGCTGCGCAATATGCATCAGCCCCATGTAACTAATGTCGAGGCAAATTGCCCCTTTACGCGGAACCAGGTAAGCCAGCTTCTGAGCTGGGTTTAGCGAAATACCGATAGCCGCTACGTTGATGATTGCGTTCTGCGTGCTGGTCTGGTTCTGGAATGCGACTTTCGCGAGGTAGTCATTGTTCTGAAATAGCTGGATGGCGAACTGGCTTTCCTTCGCCCACACCATCCGCTCGTCAGTAGCCGCCTTAATGAAAAGCGGCTCCTGTTGTTTGACGAAATCAACAAGGGTTAAGCTCATGATCACTCCTTAGAACGGGCAGGGCGCTTGGCGCTGCCATTCTTCTTCGGCGCGGGCATATGCGCAGGCCGAAATGTATTCGTTGTATGCCTCTTCGGCCTTTTCTCCGATAAGCGCAAACTGGGCTTCCTGGGGCAGGAACAAGCTGCTCATTTCCAGAGGTTTCGCAGGGAACATGGCAATCAGTTCTTTCGCCCGGTCGTCGATCCACTTCTCTTTCTCGTCGGTGAGCTGCTGCTCAACCCAGCGCCGATCTTCGATGCGGTCGTAAGTGAGGTATGCGTTCATGGTTGCCTCAATATTTGATGTGCGCGTCCTGCACTTTGCCGCCAGCGATCGCCAGCAGTGCTTTCTGCGCGAATTCTTCTGGGATGCCCTGATTAATCAGGTCGGCGATGACGCGACGGTTGACGGTGCGGCGGTGCTCTTTGTCTGCGGCTCGGCGCGCTTCTTCTTCAGCTTTGCGCTGCTCTTCGGCAAGACGGGCTTTCTCTTTCGCTTCAGCTTCACGCTTGATGCGATCTGCTTCTTCCTGTGCTTTCCGTTTTTCTTCTGCGATGGCGTCCTGCTTCTCACGTTCTGCACGGTCAGCGTCTTCTTTGCGTTTACGCTCTGCGGCATCAGCGCGTGCTTTCTCTTCAGCTACGCGACGCGCTGCAGCATCAAGTTCCGCTTTATGTCTCTCTTCGGCTTCGCGCTTGGCTTTCTCAGCCGCTTCCTGCTTCAGTCGCTCGTCACGTTCACGCTGAGCCTGTTCCGCTAGGCGGCGCTGCTCTTCGCGGTCACGGTCAAACTTGTCATTCATCAGCAGAGCCATTTCGTGGTCTGCCTCGATCTGCGCGGCGCGCTGACGGTCGAACTCTTCGTTCATCACCAGCGCTTCGGCGTGCATCGCGTTCATGGCTTCTTCAGCCTTGATGCGTTCCTGCTCGGCTTCCCATTCTGTGAGTGGGCGGCGCACTTCATCTTTCAGCGCTTCCAGGCGCTCACGCACAATGCGGCGGCTTTCGTCGATCTGCTTAGGCAGGGCTTTAAGCTCGGCAACCAGATCTTTACCGGCGTTGTCGATGTAGGTTTTGGAACGGGCAACCTTGTGCGCCATGGATGCGATAGCGTCGCGGCCTTTGCGGGTCGACACGTCCGGCACCAGGCTGCGAGCTTCTTTCTCGATCGCCTCAATAATCGGGTCGAGCTGCTCTTTGGTGGTGAATACCGCCATTGCGTTCTGTTTCTCAATGACGACTAAATCCGTTACTTCGCTCATGGTTTCTCCTGAAATTTGGATGTGCAGATCCCGCCCGCAGAAAGCCAGGCCGATCGGTTGGATAGGGTGGTTAGCTGTTTAGCCAGTCGTTACAGTGATGCATTGCAGCCTGGCACTGCTCTACGGTGAACCAGCCGAAGTGGCATTCGTGAACAGGTATACCCATCTTGTCAGCCAGCCATTCGTAAGCTTCAGCGCGAGTCATGGCGCCCGACTTCCAGATACGTTCAAATGGCAACTTGCAGCTCTTGCGCGCGTCGCGGGTTGGCTTGTCTGCCAGAGTCCCAAGCGGGATCGCAGTGAAAGGATGAAGTCCGACGTATGCTCCGCAGCATTCACAAAGATATACATACGGCCAATCACTGTAGTCGCGGCCATAGACTTCACCATGAGTGCCGATCCGCACTGAACCAGAGCACAGGTGGCAACTGGTTGGCGCGGGAAGAGGATTCTTTACCCTGGCCGTCGCCTTTTTGCTTGGGTTGGCTGGCGTTTTGATTTCCATATCAGCGTCCTCAGTGAACGATTGGGTTGCCGTGACCGTCCAGAAGGACGTCAATCACGCAGTCACTGAGGCGGATGATTTCTGCATCCGTGTGCAGGTACACCCATTTGCGCTCCTGAATGACTGCTGAGACGCGATAGGTGCGGCCTTCATGCATTGCCATCATTCCGGGCGTGACGCACTGGCGAATGAGCGGGGTGGTGCCGTAGTGGTGCATCATGCCTTCACCTCAACCTGTTTCAGGAGGCCAGCGATATGCATCTGCCAGCGGTTAAGCGTCAGCTTGTCGCGCGGTGCCGATACCGACGTCAACTGCCACTCGTTATCGTTGAGCTTTTTGGCGGTGTACTGCTTGCCGTTGTGGGTGACTTTCATGATGCCTCCCGGGCGCGGAGCATTGCGTCTGCAACGTCATAGGCAACTTCTGCAACTGCCATAGAGAAGGTTTCAAAAGAACTTTCAGGGCTCTGCTTTGATACCAAGAGCGCGGACTGCATGGCTTTAGCTGCGAAGTAATCGCGTAGCGTCATGCCCTCGATAGGATAATTGTGCTCACTACCTGCGACCGGGAATGCCGGACCGCCATGATTCTTACTCATAAATCCTCTTGGCCTTATCGCGGCGAACGGAACGGTTAATACAAGACTTCAACGCATTTATTCAGTGTTTCATTGGGCGGTGGATGGCCGCCGGTTGTCATAACTAAGCCGCCTCGATGAAGCGACTGAGGTATGAAAAAAGCCGCTGGTTAGGCGGCTCATTCAATTTCGCCACACTCTCGCAGTGGCCGCGCTCATGCCCTTGAGTACCTGTCGCTCATCGCCGCTAATAACCGGTGCACGTCTGGCGTTCGCGCTGCTTTACCGGCACGTCTTTTTTCTATTAACCCTAACCAGCGCGCACTCCACCTTTGACGTGGATCTGGCTAGCCATGCTTCGGCTATTCGGGTCAGCACCTGGTGCTGAATTGGCACTACTTGCCGCGGTCTATCCGCTTTACTGCTACATAACCCACCTCACTAGTTGATTTTTGTTTGATAATCATTGCGCTTCGCACCTCTCATCCCGCCAGTGTTGCCCGTTCCCACGCCTTTATCGCTCTCGCGAGGGGGTAGCCTTCTCACCGACCGGTTCGCTGCCGGTGATACGCCGCATTTTGTGCGTTGGGGTCTAAACAGGATTACCGAGTGCTGTTCCGACTTTGCATGTTGTTAAAAAGCAGGCGACTTGCTGTCCGCCGCTGGCTAACTTCGCTCAGCTGTCGATGTTTCGTTTCGATGCATAAACAATACTAGCGGTATTAATATAAATCAATACTAGCGGTATTAATAATTGGTGTGACGGTATTATGTTGATGAAAACTAGGAAGAAATATTTTTGTAAGCGAGCAGAGAGGCTAGTATTGATGGGGTTTCGAACTTTATTGGAGAGGGAAAATGAGGTTACTTGTAGCTGCGGTGTTAGCTTTACCAATGGTTGCTAACGCATCGTGCTGGACTGTGAAAGATCTTAAAGGGTCAAGCTACAGTGAGAGGGAAGGGTATTCTCGGATTGACGACGCGTTTTCTGGAACGTTCACAATCGTTATTGATGGCAATAATGCGACAGTACTGTATGACGGTCTTGATGGTGGAGGGATGGTATATCGAGCTATGAGTAAAAATGTAGTCGTAGGGCTAACCACTGAACCTGGAAAGCACGCCATGGAGACTTGGGTTGTACAGCCTGATGGCGTAGTGTTGATGAGCAAAACGCTATCTGGTTTTGGAGGGATGGATTCAACGAAAGCAATGGTGGGCAGGGTCGCCGGTCAGTGCAAATAGAGGGCGCAAACGCCCCTGTTTGCAAACTTATCAAACGAGCTTTAGTTTCGTCTCAATAGCAACACCGATAATTCTGCAATTACCATTGATGGGAACGAGAGGCCACTGCGGGTTAAGGCCCTTAAGGTATTTTTGGCCTCCATCAATGATCAGTTTCTTAAATGTAGCTTCGTTTGAATCAGACAATTTAGCGATAACGAGGCTGCCATTGATTGGTTCTCGTCCGGTATCGAAAAGAACAAACGTGCCTTCTGGTATGCTTAAGCCAGCGGGCGCAGTCATTGAATCCCCTTCAACACGCAACCAGAATGCATCTCCCTGAATGTGAGCATCTGATTCCAGCCACTGATCAACATCCTTAATCGAGTATGGCTCCAATGCCTCACACCATGATCCGGCCTGTACGCTGCTAATAACCGGGTAACGTTTACCTGGTGTATATCCAATTACATACGGAACTGATGGCTCATTAACGCTGTTTAGCCCCATTTCTGAAAGCTCTTTTGCCAGAGTCGGACTGAATTCCTCAACGCTAACTTTCAGAAGGCGAGCAAAAACTGAAGCTACAGGAAGGTTAAGGGGATTCCTCCCGTTAAGGTAATGGCCTACCGCTCCCTGAGTAATATCCAGCTCGTCAGCAATCGACTGCTGGGTAACTCCGAGTACTTTCTTCTTCGCCTCATAGATGGCTTTAAGGCGCTTTGCGTCCTCAGCCTGAGTCGGTGTGATGTCTTTTTTCTTTTCCATTTTCAGATAGTAATACCTGAGCTATTAATTTAAAAATACCGCCGGTATTGCATGTTTTAATACTTATGGTATTGTTTTTGTATCAACGGTAAGGAGTCACGTTAAAAATGAAAATTTCACTCGCTGAATATGTCGACGAGGTTGGTCAGGTAAAAGCAGCTGATGCCATTGGTGTCCACCAAACGGCAATTAGCAAAGCGATCAGGGTCGGCCGTCAGATTTTCATCAACAAGCTTCCTACTGGCGAGGTTAAGGCGGTCGAGTACCGCGAATTTCCTCACAGTAAGAAGCAGGAACATCAGGAATAGCAAATGCATTCACTTGCGTATCAACAAGGTAACAAATTTTCGCCAACAGCGATGATTTACCAGAATCGCCGGGAGCCTAATCCCGCGGCGTTAAACATCGATGGGATCCGCGCAGCTGTTCGCGCCTGGGCAGCTGATTGTCGCAGTCGTGAATTTGTCGCAGCGCTGATCGTGGAAGAGTGGAGGGCGTCCGGCGGCACCGGTCTGGATATCCCGACTGACTCGCACCGCCAGATGCAAAAAGTATTTCGGTGGATCGATGGCGATACGGAATACGCCGCCAACAACATTCGCCAGCTGGCACCGGCAATCATGTCCGTATTGCCGCTGGAGTACCGCAACCGCCTGGCGCCGCAGAACGACACGATGTCGTTGATCGCCTCTGCGATGAAAGAGTGTGCCGAAGCTAAGCAGGCCGTGCTGCTGGACGCTCCAGAGCATCAGAAGCTGAAAGAGGTAAGCGAGGGTATAGCGTCGCTGTTCCGCCTCATGCCGGAGCAGGTAGGACCGCTGATGACGATGGTTACATCGATGCTGGGGGTTATGTGAGAACTACAGAAATGGCGAAAGCCGGTCTGCGCGAACAGAACCGACTTTCAGGTGCAAATCGTTTGGACTCTTTGCAGGAGTAAGTATGTCAAACACCGCTGAAATTATCAATTTCCCAAACAAAACCGAACAACCGGGAGGTCGTATGGCCGACCTGTCGAACGGGTATACCAAGGTCGCTAACGAGATCCAACAGCTTAAGCCTCGCCTGAGACTGTCAGGCCGGGAATGGCAATGTTTTGAGGCGGTGATCTGGCTTACCTACGGCTGGAATAAGAAACAGGACCGCGTCACAAACACGGTCATTGCTGAGCTTACGGGCCTGAGTGATACCCATGTTTCCGACGCGCTTAAGTCTCTCGCAGAACGCAAAATCATCTTCTCTCAGAAGCAGGGAATGATGAAAATCGTCGGTGTAAATACTGACCTTACTGCCTGGATTTTGGACAAACCGGAAACGGGAAGAAAATTCCCGAAAACGGGAAAATCCTTCCCGAAATCAGGAATAACCTTCCCGAAAACGGTAGTCACCCAATACAAGAACAAGAACAGTATTAAAAGATCTTCGTCCGAGAATTCTGACGAATCCTCTGACGCACGTCTGAAGAAATTTTTATCAGCTCATCCAGAAGCTGCGGTTTACACCCCATCCGGTGCGAAGTGGGGATCGGCTGAAGACCTAAAAACCGCCCAGTGGATTTCCACCAGAGTGAAGCTGATTAACCCAACCTGCAAAGCCCCGGACTTGACCTCCTGGTCTAACACCGTTCGCCTGATGCGCCAGATAGACAACCGGTCTCACCAGGACATCTGCGCGCTGTATGACTGGGCCAGCAAACACCACTTCTGGCAGACCAACATCCTGAGCCCGGAAAGCCTGCGTAAGCAGTGGGACAAGCTGACGATGCAGCGCAATGCTGGTGGCGAGCAGCGCGCCGCTAAGCCAGACCTGGACTTCAACAACACTGACTGGGCCTATGGGGTGATCCGATGAAATCTCTTGCAGAGCAGATGCGTAACCACGATCGCGAGCAGATGAGCCGCATAGCCCATAACCTTCCAGAGCAGTACCAGGAGCGTGCGCCGGTAGAGCAGGTGGCTCAGGTATTCAACAAGCTGTTTAACGAGCTGCGCGCCGCGTTCCCGGCCAGCATGGCAAACTTCCGCACCCAGGACGACCTGAACGAATTCCGCCGTCAGTGGCTGCTGGCGTTTCAGGAGAACGGGATCCACACCATGACACAGGTCGATGCCGGTATGCGCATTGCCCGCCGCCAAGAGCGCCCATTCCTGCCGTCGCCGGGCCAGTTCGTCGCCTGGTGTAAGCAGAGTGGCGGGGCGCTGGGTATCACCGTTGACCAGGTGATCGCCGAATACTGGGACTGGCGTAACCGTTCGTTCGAATTCACCTCCAGCGAGCAATTCCCCTGGTCTCAGCCGGTTATGTACCACATCTGCGTCGAACTGCGCCACCGCAGCACAGAGCGCCAGTTGACTCATGGTGAGCTGGCGAGCGAGGCGGGTGATCTGCTGGACATGTGGGAGAAGCGCGTCACCGCGGGTAAGCCTGTGCCGCCGGTACGCCGGGCGATTGCAGCACCGGCTGCCGAACACGGTCCAACTCCGATCCAGCTGCTGCTGGCGAAGTACAACCGCAACAAGTCGAACGGGATGGTGTGACATGACCATAACAATCCGTGAGCAGGTACTGGCCGCCCTGCGCAATAACCCTGGCCTGAACAATGCCAAACTGGCAGGGCTTATCGGCATGGATACCAAAAAGATATCCGGGACGGTGAGTACGCTGCTGGCCGATGGGCTGATCAGCTGCGAAGGAAAATACGGTCAGCGCCTTTACAGCCTGACCAGCTACGGCATGCGCTTCGCCCCGAACACGATACCGGGCATGAAGCACGGTAAGTCGAAATTAATTCAGCGGACGGACACGAACGTGATCTGCTAGGAATGCCGCAACAGCGCTGTTATGAAGAGGGTATTGATGGTTTGGGGGAGAAATTTACTGTGATTGAAATAGCAAAAATGCAAAAATGATGAGCTGAATCATGATGAGTTGTCTTGGAGGCGGGTAATTTGTCAGCAAAATTTTTTTCACAATAAAGAGTATTCAATAATGAAAGTTTTAATGGTGATCGTGGCAGTTTCTGTGTTGGCTGGCTGTACGAGTGACACCCGCTCAATGTGGCACAGCCGTTATGCATTCAAGACTGTCGGTCAAGTCTCTGCAATGTGTGATGATGGTGATCGGGACGCTTGCTATGCAGCTCGTGATATGGGTGCAATGCAGGTTGGTCTTAATCAAGCAAACCAGACCATTCAACAGCAGCAAGCTCAGCAAGCAGCAATCGATGCCGCTAACAGACCGATTACAACTAATTGTAACCCCACGATAAATGGCGGAATGAGTTGTACAACTTACTAATCTGGCGCGAGAATTAGTAGCGTCACGAACCTTTCCGAATCGGATGGCTCTATGAAACAGTCTAATACTCCAACGCTGCCAACTGTTGAGCAGATATTATCCGTAGCAAAAGAGCGCAATATCCCGCTTACGCCAAAAAAAGCAAAGGAACTGCTTAAGCGTTGGAAGATTGATTTAGAAAGAATAGACATACCTAAAAGTTCAATTCCTGGCAATATGGACATCTTCTCACGTTATATTCAACCGGGGTATGTTGTAGCCAATCCAGGAACAAAAACTGCATATTCTGTCCCGCGGGTGACGAAGAAGGGGAGATGATGTCAGACCATAATATAGCGGCTAAATCCCAAGAAGAGCGCGACAAGGTTAACGTTGACTTGGCTGCCTCCGGAGTGGCCTACAAAGAGCGTCTGAACATGCCTGTTATCGCAGAGGTGGTGGTGCGCGAGCAACCCGAGCATTTGCGGGATTACTTCCTTGAGCGCCTGAAGTTTTATCGCGAGAAGTCGATAGATTTACCAAGGGCATCTGATCCGCGGTACATGGAAATGGCTGATGCTAATAAAAAATAAGTCCTAACATGTTGATCAGCTTATCAGACCTAAACAGGAGGTTTTTCTAAAGTGATTAATATCATTGTTGATTCCAATGCTTGGAATTTTTTACATGTGAGTGGGATCTCCTTAAGCAACGAGCTTCTTAGCGATTATAATTTTCAGATAACATTAGAAGTGTCTCGTGAATTGCAGGAGTTAGAGGGCAAGGAAGGGAAGGAAGCTCTTTATGAATTCTTTGTAAGTGAGACTCAGTCGCTTGAAGAGCCCTTATGCTATTTTGGTTTTTACGATGAGTCAGTGCCTGCTGATGAACAGCGGTTTGGTGGATTTGGTGTTGGCGGGTTCGCATCTGTTCATCAAGATGATTACTTTCAGAAAACAGTCCGCCAAATAAAATCATCAAAGCGTGGTATTTATTATGGCAATGAAGCTGACATGCTGATCGGGTCAAGAGGATTTGGGAACACTTTCATACTAACTGAAGATAATAATAAGTCAGGCCCGATGAAAGAGGCTGAGAACACTATCTATGTTTCAAGAAAATTTCCTATGACTGTGGAGCAGTTTAAGCAATATCTTGATCTTGAAACCTCAAAAACTCTTTAGTTACTGTGCTTTGATTTTTCATAATCACTCCGCCATAATCATGTCATCGGAGCCTGAACAACTTCGGTGACTTCTTCGCATTTAAGGGGACTTAAATGCGACAACAATCTGAACTCCTCACCTTGTCACAGATGCTTATCGGCACCTGCGATTTTCTGCATTCTGCGTTACCTCTCGGAGGTGGCGTATGACTTTGCCAGTAGACGGTATCAAACTCCATCGCGGCAACTTCGCGGCCATAGGCCAGAAAATTCAGCCATTGCTGGATGCCGGGCAATGCTTCCGCCTGCAGGTTAAGCCGTGGCGCGAGAAGCGCAGCCTGTCGCAGAACGCGCTCAGTCACATGTGGTACACGGAAATCAGCGAATACCTTATCGCCCACGGCAAGACCTTCGCTACGCCTGAGTGGGTCAAAGACGCAATGAAGCACACCTATCTCGGCTACGAAAACAAAGACCGCGTAGACGTTGTGTCCGGCGAGGTCACCTCCGTGCAATCCCTCCGCCATACGTCAGAGCTGGAAACCGGCGAGATGTATATCTTCCTGTGCAAAGTCGAAGCCTGGGCGATGAATATCGGTTGTCACCTGACCATTCCCCAAAGTTGCGAGTACCAGCAGTTGCGCGATAAGCAGGAGGCGTGATGTCTACTCCACTTTCCCGCGTCATCACCAACGAAATCTTTCGCGTTCCGGCGCGCCGCCAGCGCAAGCCCGCGGTTAAGCCGTCCGACATCCCGACTTTCAAGGACTACACCGCTCGCCTGGTGGATCAGAAATGGCTGCGTCTCGCGGCACGGAGGGCGCATGGCTAATTTATGCAAGGCCGCACGCGGCCGCGAATGTCAGGTGCGGATCCCAGGCGTATGCAATGGCGACCCTGAAACCTCAGTGCTGGCACATATCCGCCTGGCGGGCCTGTGCGGAACCGGAATTAAGCCGCCTGACCTGATCGCCACCATCGCATGCAGCAGCTGCCACGACGAGATTGATCGCCGCACCCGTCTGGTCGATGCGGAATATGCAAAGGAGTGCGCGCTGGAAGGCATGGCTCGCACGCAGGTCATATGGCTTAAAGAGGGGCTCGTAAAAACATGAATGAGTACCGCATCAGCCTCCCGTGGCCGCCGAGCAACAACCGCTACTACCGTCATAACCGCGGGCGCACGCACATCAGCACAGAAGGGCAGGCGTACCGCGACAGTGTCGCCAGAATCATCAAAGACTCAATGCTGGATATCGGCCTGGCGACACCCGTGAAAATCCGCATTGAGTGCCATATGCCGGATCGCCGCCGCCGCGACCTGGACAATCTGCAAAAGGCCGCGTTCGACGCCCTGACGAAATCCGGGTTCTGGCTCGATGACCAGCTGGTTGACTACTACAGCGTGAAGAGGATGCCAATCGTCAAAGGCGGCAGGCTTGAATTGACCATCACCGAACTGGAGGCCGAATGAACCACACAGACTTCCTGCGGTACCAGGCAGAAAGCGTTAAGCGCGCCAACCTGCCGCCAGTAGCAAAGCATAACCAGACCAAAACCAACCAGCCACATAAGGAAGCCGCATGAACAGTCAGCAACTGGAATACGTACGTCAGCAACTCATTGTGGCAACCGCAGATCTGAGCGGGGCGACGAAAGGGCAACTGGTAGCTTTCGCAGAGAACGCGCAATTCACCGATACGGCGCGCAGCCGGGGCCGGAAGAAAGTCACTGACCCGGTAACCGGCCGGAAAGTGAACCCGGACGGCCCTGCGATGAGTGGAAGTCAGTCCCGCGCCAAGGGATCGTCTATCGCGCTGGTCAGCCCGGTAGAGTTCGGCACCGCCTCATGGCGCCGCGCTGTTTTATCGCTTGAAGATCACCAGAAAGCGTGGCTGCTCTGGAGCTACAGCGAGAATATCCGCTTCGAATACCAGGTGGCGATCACCCAGTGGGCGTGGGCTGAGTTCCGGGAACAGCTCGGCGCAAAGAAGGTGGCCGGCAAGACCATTGAGCGGCTGAAGAAACTTATCTGGCTGGCGGCGCAGGACGTCAAAGCGGAGCTGTCAGGGCGTGAGACGTACGAATACCAGGCGCTGGCGGAACTGGCTGGCGTAGCGAAATCGACCTGGACGGAAACCTATTTGCCTCACTGGCTGGCAATGCGTAACAGCTTTAAGCGACTCGACAGCGGTGCGCTTATCTCAGTAACGCGATCACGTTCACAACAAAAGGCGACAAATTTAGACGTAAGTCTTGCAAAACCGAACTGAAACGCATATATTTCATGTAAATCTGATACCGTCGCCATAGCTTTGTAGGTCGACAAAGAATTAATTGCCTCGCCATCGTGCGGGGCTTTTTACTCAATGCACCTTTTAGTATTTCTAACGCCACTCAGTTCACGGCAGATTTATACTCCTCTCGTTAGGTTGAGGAGATGAGTATGCAAGAAGGTTACTACTGGATTCAGCACTGCGGCACGGTACAGGTTGCCTACTACACCAATGATGTTGTTGATGACCTGGAAACGGGCAAGTCCATTACCGGGGTCTGGCATTTAACCAGGGGTGATGACATCTGCAACAATGGAGAGGCAGAGCTCATCAGCGGGCCGTTATCACCACCCCTGTGAGCACTGATAGTTAATAAGCCGATGACTGATACCTATAATATCCCGCGCCACTGACCTCGTCGCCAATGGATGGCGGAAAGTTGGAATTATCCGCGGGGTCAGTCCAAAACAATGAAGCCTCGGCATCTCGCCGGGGCTTTCTTATTTGCGGTACGCCGCACTCAGAACCCACTACCTGGGACCCTTCGGCCAGAGAGCCGACATTGCCTTACCCTCATCTTCCCGGCCTGTCGCCGGGTTTTTTATTCAGGCCGCAGACAATCAATTCCAGATGCCACGTTGCCTCCGTGTCTGACGGCCTTCTCTACACATGGACCTTCTATGTCTGAACCTCTAACCATTGCTGGCGGCGTAACATCCGCAGCTATCGGAGTGACGTTCGCATCTCTGTTCCCCGAAGCAACGCCTGGCGTAATGCTGTGCGCGCTGGCTGGTGCAGCAATGTACGTTCTGACATCCGATCCACACCAACTATGGAAGCAGTTCCTGTTCGCCGTCATCAGCTTTGTCGGCGGGGTTTTCTTCTCGGTGCCAATGGCGAAGATACTGGCCGGGGTGATTAACACCGCCCTTGGCCTGCTACAGCCGCCAGTAAGCATCGAAGTATCCCCGAATATCGGCGCGCTGGTTTCTGCTTCCATCTCTGTCGCAGTCCTGCTTCGCATCCTCGCCAAATCAAAACGGGGGAAGATGCCTGGACTGGAGGAGGAAGGCCAATGACATGGCAAAACATCATTCTGGATGCAAACGCCATAATCTGTGCCCTGATCGTCGTCAGGCTGATGCTCTTCAGTAAAAGCGGTAAGCGGCACAGACCAGGTGTAACGCTGATGGCGTACCTGATGATTCTGGCTGCCGGCTTCACGGCGTTCCGCATTCTCTACGGCAAATACCTGCAGGTGGATCCGGGAGAGCTGATGCTGAACGTCGCTATATGCGTCGCGGTGTGGCGCTCCCGCGGCAATCTCGCCAAAGTTTTCCAGAAGGCCGGGCAATGACCAAAGACGACATCTTCAACGCCATCCTCGGAAAAGAGGGCGGCTACGTGAATCACACGGATGATAAAGGCGGCCCAACGAACTGGGGCATAACCCAGGCCACGGCACGCGCCCACGGTTATTCCGGTGATATGCGCAATCTGACCCGCGAGCAAGCTCTGGAAATCCTCGAGGCTGATTACTGGTATGGCCCACGCTTCGACCAGGTTGCAGCTGTATCACCAGTCATCGCTGCGGAACTCTGCGACACTGGCGTGAACATGGGGCCATCGGTACAGGTGAAGTGGTTCCAGCGCTGGCTGAACGTATTCAACAACCAGCAGCAGTTCTATCCCGACCTGATCGCCGACGGACAGATTGGCCCCCGTAGCATCAGCGCGTTGAAGTCTTTCCTGGCGAAACGCGGTAGTGAGGGTGAGACCGTATTGCTCCGTGCATTGAACTGCAGCCAGGGCCAGCGTTATCTCGAGTTGGCAGAGCAGCGCCCGGCTAACGAATCATTCGCCTATGGCTGGATCCTTGAGCGAGTGAGCCTATGACGAAACTGAAAGCCATCCTGGCGTTTATCGTTACTGCTGCGTTGGTGGAACTGGTCGCTTTTGGTCTTGGTAGCATGCGAGGCCGGGAAAAGGCGGAAGCCAAAGCCGATAAGCAGCGAACCGACGAGAACGCCGCGGCCACCAAAGCAGCTGCAGAACGCCGCGTTGAAGTCACCAAGGAGGCCAGCAATGTTCAGCAGACGGTTAGCCATATGCCTGATGACGATGTTGATCGTGAGCTGCGGGCAAACTGGACCCGCAAAGGTTGAACTCGTCGATACCGGCTGTGACTGGGTCAACGTCATCCGCCTCACTGAGCACGACATCGAGGTGATGGATCGCCAGACGAAGAAAGACGTGCTGGCGCACAACAAATCGGTGCAGGCGAACTGCGCGAGAATAGAACTTAATGGATACCTTCCATAATGCTAATATGAGACCCCGACCCATTCAGGACTTAGCGTTATGGAAAGAGGTGTAATTTTCACTCGAAGTGAATTGATCAAAATCTCAGGCCAAGGTTTTAGAACTGGTAAGGCAATTACCAGATTAGACATTAATTATTTTTTACTATACTGGGACCGGTTAGTATCACCCACAAATAATATTGTTCATTTTGGCTTACCATGTGAAGATGAGTTAATCAGTCTCGGGAAACTTGAAGTTCTCAAGTTTTCGGCAAAAAATATGGAAGACTCATTTTATTGTGAATTTGACGCTTTGTCTCAGGCGAAATCACTGGAGTTAATGAGAGGGAAGTATAAAAGTACTGACTGGCGAATCCACTCCCTCAATGACGAACTCAATTTTTCTGACAGTGATTCCGTTGTAAAGCAAACTTTGAGATTTGATTTATGCAACCTTCTTCCTGTTCCGGGTCCAGACGTCAATCTTAACGATATTCTAGAGTTTAAGGAAAGAAGAGCTGATGAATTAATAGCACTTCACTCTTATATCGACGAGCTTTATTTTGAAGTTATTAATTCTGGAGATTTTGAATTATCTAAAGCTAAAGCTTTTGATGGCTTCAAAAGAGCTATTGCTGATTTGGATGCATTAAACTCGCAAGGTTGGAGAAGTCCAATCAAATTTGATATCTCTTCCTCTTTTGAGTTCGACCTGAGTCAGGTAATGACTGCCGCTACAGCAGGGGTAGCTGCCATTAATAGTGAGCACCCTTTTGCGATGTTAAGTGTTGGTGCGGTCGCCTCTGTTCTCGGGGGATTCATCAAAGTTACTCCGAAAATACAAAGCGTATTGAAGAATGGCAATAAAAATCTTGCCTACCTTGCAAAAGTAAAGGTCGAAGGTGTGATAGCAAAATAACAGTTCAGAGGTAACGCAATGAGACTGGCGTGGTCTGGAAGAAAATTCGCATTATCATTTTCCATGCTTTGCATTGGCTCGGTATTGCAATTCCATTATCCAGGATATACGCACTATTCATTCCTCCTGGTAGCGTTGATGTTTGGTTTTACAAAGCATAATGACACTTAGTGAAGAATCAATACTTTATGAGGCCTCGCTTGAGCGGGGCTTTTTATTGTCATCACTATAGGCAGGCCCATCGTAATGGCGTAACAAAAACCGGAGTTAATCAATGGCTGAACATGACGAGCGCAGGCCATACCCACCGGTTAACTTAATTAGCGCCGAGAACTGGCATTCTTATACCAGACTGATACCTGCCAACGAAGTTAATGAGTGGGTAAACCGACAGATCCTCAGCGATACCGGCAACATCCACAACCCAGACCACGAACATTTGCTTGAAGCTGACCTCTGCTTCATGTGGGCGTCTGACTCATTCGCGAAGAAAGGGCGCTACGTCCTCGGCCAGGCCGAGCAGGTAATGCTCCGCGCTGGTGGTTGGCAGAAAGCCAGAATGGAACAGCAGATGCATGAATGGTTCGGACGCATTCCGAAGTTCATCATTACGCTGGCAGCCGACTACTGCTCACAATGCAGTGACATCGAGTTCTGCGCGCTGGTAGAACATGAGCTTTACCACATCGCTCAGGCCACCGATGATTTCGGCGCGCCTAAGTTCAACAAAGAGACCGGGCAGCCAGTGCTTACACTGCGCGGCCACGACGTCGAAGAGTTCACAGGTGTCGTACGTCGATACGGTGCCAGCAAAGAAGTACAGGAGCTCGTTGATGCGGCCAATTCGCCAGCAGAAGTGGCTCACATCGATATAGCCAGGTCATGCGGGACATGCATGTTAAAGCTGGCCTAACAATATGACTGATTATGACAGGCAGGTAATTTATGGCGACACTGAAAGGTGAGGTCAAAGCCTTCATCGTTCAGTCTCTTGCCTGTTTCGATACCCCATCCCAGGTGGTTGAGCTGGTCAAAAAAGAATTTGGCCTGAGCATCACTCGTCAGCAGGTCGAATCTCACGACCCGACGAAAGCAAACGGCAGGGGGCTGGCGCAGAAGTGGGTTGAGCTATTCCACGAAACCCGTAAGCGCTTCCAGACCGAATTAAGCGACATTCCGATCGCCAACAAAGCATATCGTCTCCGTGCACTTGACCGGATGATGACCCGCGCCGAGGGCATGCGAAACATGGCGCTGGCTGCCTCGCTGATGGAGCAGGCTGCCAAAGAGGTTGGCGACGCGTATAGCAACAAACAGAAGGTCGAGCACACCAGCCCGGACGGAACCATGACACCACAGCCGACCATCATTCAGCTACTACCCGTTGAGCCGAAAGCATGAGTAACGCCGTTCAACTGCCTATCCCCGCGAAGCTTGCGCCGCTGTTCACTGCCGTGAATAAGCGCTACCGGTGCTCGCATGGTGGGCGTGGCAGCGCCAAGACGCGCACATTCGCGCTGATGACTGCAGTAAAGGCGTATCAGTCGATGATGAACGGTGAAAGCGGCGTGGTGCTCTGCGCGCGTGAGTTCATGAACTCGCTGGAAGAGTCGAGCATGCAGGAGGTGAAACAGGCGATCCTGTCTGTTCCATGGTTGGCTTCCAACTTTGATATCGGCGAGAAGTACATCCGCACCATCGACAAGAGCGTTAACTACGTGTTCTGCGGTCTGCGGCATAACCTCGACAGCATCAAGTCGAAAGCGCGCATCCTGCTTTGCTGGGTAGATGAGGCTGAATCAGTCAGCGAAATAGCCTGGCAAAAGCTGAGCCCGACCGTTCGTGAGGAAGGTTCAGAGATTTGGGTGACATGGAACCCGGAGCGCGACGGTAGCGCCACGGATAAGCGTTTCCGCAAAGAGGCTGGCGACGACTGCATAACCGTTGAGATGAACTATACGGATAACCCGTGGTTCCCTGACGTGCTGGAAGGCGAGCGACAGAACGATCAGCGCCGCCTCGACCCGGCAACATACGCATGGGTGTGGGAAGGGGCTTATCTCGAAAACTCCGATAAGCAGGTGCTGGCTGGGAAATACCGGATCGCTGAGTTCTCGGACCAGCTATGGAAAGAGGCCGATCGCCTGTTCTTCGGTGCTGACTTCGGTTTCGCCAAAGATCCTAACACACTGGTGCGTTCGTTCATCCTGCACAACCGGCTGTACATCGAATACGAGGCATACGGTCAGCAGACAGAGCTCGACCACATGCCAGAGTTATACGACACCATCCCCGGATCGCGTGACTGGCCAATTAAGGCCGACTCGGCACGACCTGAGACAATAAGCTATCTCAAGCGGCAGGGCTTCAATATCTCGGCCGCCGAGAAATGGCAGGGTAGCGTCGAGGACGGCATCGCGCATCTTCGCGGGTTCGACGAAATCATTATTCATCCGCGCTGCAAGAACGTAGCGCGTGAGGCCCGCATGTGGTCATACAAAACTGACCGCATCACCGGCGAGGTATTGCCGAAGCTTGCCGATGGCTATGAGCACTGCTGGGATGGCATTCGCTATAGCCTAGGCGGGCACATTAAGCGTAAAGGCCAGATGGCCGGGATGATGATTCCAAAAAGGTTGCGATAAAACTCCGGTTCGGTTTGCTCATTCAGAATGCAGTATCATTTCTGCATGCTAACGAATGGAGAGTGATATGAACTGGTCAGTGTTTTGGTCTGCTGTTTCTGCTGTTTTTACCGGCTTAACAGTTTTGATAGCTGTTTGGGCAATGTTCCGGTGGCGGAAGCAAGAGGAATTGAAAGCCAAATTGAATTTCAAAATGGCCGTAGCTAATTACTCATTTCAATTAACTCAAATGCCTCAAATGCTCAATAACCCAGTGATAAGGCATGAGAGCGTAGATAGCACCAAGAGACTAAATGAATTGCTTGCTGCGGCCAACAATGCCTGGATGATATGCGAAGGATTATTGGACGGTAACCGAGAAGTGAAAGAGTCTTGGGACTTTATATTCAACAATAATAAGTTGTATTTCAGTGGTGATCTGGACTCTGCACTACTTGGCCAAGCATGCATAGGAATACTGAAGAATAAGTTCGTATTCGATTAGTTAGTTCACATCGTAAGGTCGCCACGGCGGCCTTTTTTATTGCCATAAATCCACCAACGGACAATCCATGACTGACAAATTAACTCTCGCCGTCAACCATGCGTTGAACGATGCGCGGATGGCGCGCGCCCGTATGGGGCTGATGGCGCCTACAATGGGGCTGGACAATAAGCGCCACTCTGCATGGTGCGAGTATGGATTCCCTGAGCAGGTCACCTACGAAAACCTCTACGCTCTATACCGGCGCGGTGGCATAGCTCACGGCGCAGTAGAGAAGATGGTGGGCAAGTGCTGGCAGACTAACCCGGAAATCATCGAGGGTGATGATGCCGACGAGAGTAAGGATGAAACTGCTTGGGAGAAGAACACCAAAAAGGTTTTCACAAAGCGCCTATGGCGGGCTTTTGCTGAAGCAGACCGCCGCCGCCAGGTTGGACGTTATGCGGGTATCCTGCTGCACATCAATGATTCCAGAACATGGGATCAGCCGGTATTTCGTGGGAAGTCACTAAAAAAGGTTACGATCGCATGGGCTGGGTCACTAACAGTCAGCGAGTGGGTTACTGACCAGAAATCGGCAGATTACGGCCAGCCAAAGCAGTGGAAATACGTTGAGAGCCTGCCAAATGGCGGGACAAATCAGCGCTTCGTACATCCCGATCGCGTCTTCATCCTTGGTGACTATTCTAATGATGCTATTGGCTTCCTTGAGCCTGGCTATAACGCCTGCGTCAGCCTTGAGAAGGTCGAGGGTGGTTCTGGTGAGTCATTCCTAAAGAACGCCGCGCGGCAGCTTAATGTCAACTTTGAGAAGGAAATCGACTTCAATAATCTCGCATCACTTTATGGCGTGAGCATTGACGAGTTGCAGGATAAGTTTAACGAAGTTGCCGGGGAAATGAACCGTGGTAACGATGTTCTGATGACAACCCAAGGGGCTACAGTCGCACCACTGGTCACAGCTGTAGCGGATCCGTCAGCGACCTATAACGTCAACCTGCAAACCTTCGCTGCATCTGTTGATATCCCTGTGAAAGTTCTGGTTGGGATGCAGACGGGTGAAAGGGCAAGCACCGAGGATCAGAAATATTTCAACGCGCGCTGTCAGTCACGCCGCGGCGACCTGTCATTCGAAATTGAAGACTTCAGTGACAAGCTCATCGAGCTGAAAATTATTGATGCTGTCAGCGAGAAGACGGTGATCTGGGATGACCTTAACGAGCAGACTGGCACTGAGAAACTCGCCAATGCCAAAACCATGGCAGAAATTAACCAGACGTTCCAGGGCAGCGGAGAGAATCCGGCTTTCAGCCGCGAAGAAATTCGCACAGCAGCCGGTTATGAAAACGTCGATGAATTCCCGTTAGGAGAAGAGGATGGCGACGAAGAAGGCGAAGCCACCAACTCTACCGCGTAACTATCAGGATCCGACCGGAGCCGATGCGCTGGAACGCCGGGCAATGAAAGACTTCGCCAGGCGGATGAATAAGATTGGCAAAGCGTACAAATCAGCACTCTACAAAATACCTTCCTCCCTCGCAGTAAATGCCAGATACGAATACCAGTTAAACCCAACGCTACTCTCCATCATCCTGAACGATGCCAGTTACCTGGTTGATCAGGTGCTGCTTGAAGGTGGTGATTACGACCTGTGGTTTTACGAGTACATCGATCTGGCTTCGGAGAAGGGGACCGGGCAGTCGTTCTACAACCTCAGCCAGCAATCCCCGGTGTACTCAGCCGGGCGTGAGTCGTTAGCGTCCATCCTCGCAAGCGACCCGTACCAGCAACTTATGGCGCTGGTGCATGCGCGAGTGTTTGAGGAAATGAAGGGGCTGAGTGCTGACGTTAAGCGCGACATGGCGCGCGTGCTGACTGATGGGGTGGGGCGTGGGCTCAATCCGTTGGACATTGCCCGCAACCTGACAGACCAGACCGGCATCGAGAAACGCCGGGCGAACCGGATAGCACGCACTGAAGTGACTACCGCGCTGCGCCGGGCCAAGTGGGATGAAGACCAGGAGGCGAATGACCTGTTCGGCCTTAAAACGCGGCTGGTTCACATCTCAGCTCTGTCGCCGACAACGCGACATACCCACGCAGTGCGCCATGCCCACCTCTACACCAATGAAGAGGTGCGTGACTGGTACAGCAAAGATGGCAACTCCATCAACTGCAAATGCAGCCAGCAGTCGGTGCTGGTGGATGCCGACGGCAAGCCGGAATACCCGGACACCATCACGAAACTCAAACAGGAATATAAATCGATGCAGGCGCGCGGTTACGCCTGGGCGGAGAAATAGCTATGCCTATGCAGGTCAACATCACCACGAAGGTGAACAGCCAGTCTATCCGGCGCGAAACATACAACGGGCGTGAGCATCTGGTGTTGCCGAGCTACACGCTGCCAGCAAACGTCGTCATGAATGGCGGCTTGTACACGCAAGAGCAAATCGACGCCCACTATAAGGGGCTGGAAGGCACCCTGGCACCGCTTGGGCATCCTCAGGTTAACGGTCAGTTCGTGTCTGCTTTCTCCCCAGAGGGGATTAACGCAGGCCATATCGGCGCGTGGAACCGCAACGTTAAGAAGTCCGGTAATCGCATCTACCTCGAAAAGTGGGTTGACGTGGCCCGCGCCAGCGAATCTGAAGGTGGCAGGGAGCTGCTTGAACGCGTCGCTGCCATTGAGCGCGGTGAAGACGTTCCGCCGATTCATACCAGTGTTGCCGCATTCCTCGACCAGCTTGAGC
Organism: Enterobacter sp. BNK-13; assembly: GCF_048685015.1. NCBI lineage: Bacteria > Pseudomonadati > Pseudomonadota > Gammaproteobacteria > Enterobacterales > Enterobacteriaceae > Enterobacter > Enterobacter sp. BNK-13. Next base: position 1,661,096 of record NZ_JBLQTP010000001.1, read on the forward strand.
CCAACGATCAGCAGCGCGCCACAGGTGCTGATTGGGTGGCAGATATCCACGGCATGGACCACGACGCGATCCTGCTGCACGAAGTCGGAGCCGCCACCCCTGAGCAGGGCGTTGGCTTGATGGTTAACGCTGATCTGGCTCAGCCGCTTAAAGCGAACTCAGGCGCGCTGGTGGGTGAATCATACCGGGAGCGTGAACAGCGCCTCGATCGTGCAGCCAAAGCTAAGTTTGCGCCGGGTACGGATGAATATGCCTGGGTTGCTGACTTCACTGACTCGCAGGTGGTCATCGTGCGAAATGGCGGTGATACACAGGTTTACGGTTATTCCGCTGATGGCGGGAAGATCACCATCGACGATACCGGCACTGTAGTAGCGCGTCAGGAATCGTGGGTAGCCGTCGTAGCCAACAAATTGAAAGCTCTATTCACACCGCAGGAACAGCCTGCACCAAACCACAAAACGGAGGGCGACATGCCTTTAACCACTGAAGAGAAACAAGAGCTGATCAGCGAAATCGGTAAAGGCCTGGCCGCAAACTTCGCCGAAGCCCTGAATCCGATTAAAGATGCGATCACCGGTCTGCAGGCCAATCAGGACAAGCTTACCGAAACACTGACCGCCAATTCTCGCGCTGAAGAGAAAGCCAAGCGTGATGCGGTTGCTGCGGTTCATGGCGACATCGTGGCCAACGCACTTTCTGGCGATGCCTTGGACGCAATGTTCAAGTCGCTGGGCGAAGCTGCACCGCTGGGCACCAACAACGCACAGCAGCACAAAGAAACCGGCGCGCCTTCTGCTGCCGAATACTTCAAATAAGGAGCCGGAATAATGCCTCGTTATCGTCGCGTTAATATCGACGGTCAGTCTCTGTACAAGACCGAAACCCGCACCACGGCGGCTGCACTGCTTCCGGGCACCGCCGCAATCATTAACTCATCCGATAAATTCGCTCAGGCCACCGCGCTAACCGGCCGCCTGTACATCATCGATGTCGGTTATCACCAGGGCCTGACCATCACCGAAACAATCCCCGCCGGTGATTCAGCTGTAGGCAACTATGTCGAAGAAGGACGTGAGCTGGCGTTACGTTGCCTGCCTGGTGCGTATAAGAAAGACAGCCCTATCAAGCTGGGAACCGCCGGCCAGTTCACCCTCGCCACTTCCGACACTGATTCGGTGATCGGCTACAGCCAGGATGAATACACCATCGCGGCAAGCACAACCGACTTCATTCGCGTGCGTATGCGCGTTGGCACCGTAGCCGCCGCTGGCGCGTAACAAAAGGATAAACGCATATGTACTTTTCTAAAGAGACACTGGCGACTAACGCTCGCCTTGGCGCTCACTGGAATGAGTTGTGGGCTAACCGCAACATGTGGAACGCGCAACATGACTCTATGATTGCCGTAAACCGCGCGCACATGACGCCAGAAATGTTGGCATGTAACGCTGTCGGTGGTTTCGCTCGTGACTTCTGGGCTGAAATTGATAACCAGATCCTGCAGCTACGCGATCAGGAAGATGGCATGGAAATCATCAATGACCTGATGGGCGTCCAGACAGTGCTTTCAGTTGGCAAGACGGCGAAGTTATATAACGTTGTCGGCGACATTGCTGATGATGTTTCTGTGAGCATCGACGGTCAGGCTCCGTTCTCCTTCGATCACACTGACTACGCTAATGATGGTGACCCAATTCCGGTATTTACTGCTGGCTACGGCGTAAACTGGCGTCACGCTGCAGGCCTGAACTCAGTTGGCGTGGATCTGGTACTGGACTCGCAGATGGCTAAGCTTAAAAAGGTAAATAAGCGCCGTGTGGCTTATTACCTTTCCGGTGATGCGAAAATTCAGGTGCAGGGTTATCCAGCTCAGGGCATGAAAAACCATCGAAATACGAAGAAAATTAACCTTGGTTCTGGAGCTGGTGGGGCAAACATCGATCTGACAACCGCCACCACAGAGCAGATCATTGAATTCTTCGGTAAAGGAGCCTTCGGTACTACTGCTCGCGCCAACAAGGTTTCTTCCTATGATGTCATGTGGGTATCTGATGAGATCTGGGCGAACCTGGCAAAACCATATGTAGTAAACGGCGTGATCAGTGGCAATGTATTGCAGGCTGTCCTACCGTTTGCTCCGGTCAAGGAAATTCGGCAGACCTTCGCGCTAACGGGTAACGAGTTTATCGCGTACGTTCGTCGTCGTGACGTGATCTCTCCCCTGGTAGGTATGGCTCAGGGCGTTATTGCTCTGCCACGTCCACTGCCTAACGTTAACTACAACTTCCAGATCATGTCTGCTGAAGGTCTGCAAATCACCGCAGACGATCAGGGCCTGTCTGGCGTTGTCTACGGCGCTGTACTGGCGTAAGGAAACAGCATGGCTAAATACGAAGTTGTGCGCGCGTGGTTCGGCGTGAAGATTGGCGACGTGGTGGAGTTGAAAGAGCTGCACCCGGCGCTGAAGTCTAACGTCCGTCTCATGAATGGTGAGGCAGGCGGAGAACTCACCCCGTCGACGCCTGATGCCGGTACCAGTGAGAAATCTCGCAAAGAGATTATTCAGGGCCGCCTTACTGAGTTGGGTATTGAGTTCAAAGGCAATTTGGGCGCTGAAAAGCTCAGTGAGCTGTTGCCTGATGGCGAGCTCGAAAAGCTTTTCCCTGCTGAATAACAGCCGCCGCTAAGGCGGTTTTTTTATGCCCCGCTCCGGCGGGGTATTTCACGGAGTCGATAATGGTAACTCTCGAACAGGCGAAGGAGTATCTGGAGAGCCAGGGAATTACCATTCCCGATTTTGTTCTTCAGGCTCTCGTCGACCAGGCCAACAGCATTCAGGAGTGTCTCGATGCGCATTATCCTGCATCGACCGCGCTGCTGATTCAGCTTTATCTGCTGGCGCTTATGGGGCTCGGTCAGGGTGATAAATATATCTCAAGCCAGACAGCTCCGAGTGGTGCATCGCGCTCGTTCAGGTATCAGTCGTTCACCGATCGCTGGAAAGCCTCAGTGAACTTGCTGCGCGGGTTGGATAAGTACGGCTGCGCCACCTCGCTGATTCCTGCCGACCCTACTGCCGCCCCGGCATTCGCTGGCATCTGGATCGGCAAAGGCGGCTGTATGTGCGGAGATAAGTGATGACGTACAAATCAGTTAAGCACGGCCTTCCGCGCGCGTTCACCCGCGTCTGGGTAATGACCGACACTGGGCGGGAAACTACCGGCTACGTTAAGTCGAACGGCGAGTGGTTCATCAACTGCCCGCGAATCCGGGCGACTGGCGCGAAGGTGCTGCGCTGGAAGGAGGGCTGATGTCATCGGTAGCGAACTGGAGCTATACCTCGACGGCGACTATCTGGCGCAAGTTGGAAGGCAATGACGAATACGGCGATCCGCTGGGCTATGCCGAACCTGAGCAAATCCTCTGTGATTACGAGGGCGGGCTCAGTAAGAAGTTAGCCAGCCTGGGCGCCGAAATCGTCGTGAAGAATACCGTCTGGACGGAGTTTGCGCTGGCTGCTGCAGGTGATTACCTGCTGATTGGCGTTTCGACCGAAGCCGACCCGGTTGTGGCCGGTGCCGACGAGGTGCGGCAGGTTATCCGCTACGCCGACACGTTCGAGCGCCTGGCGGATGATTACGCCATCCTTACAGGAGTCTGATAAACCTGTGCAATAATGGCCTAAAACATTGAATGGAATGACAGGTGATGGGCTTTCAATTTTGGTTCACGGTGTGCGCAATTTTTCTGACATGCCCCATTATGTTTGTTCAGTCGATAATCTTTTTGCGACGAGGTGTCTACACCAAAACCTTTAAGGGGACGATGCGGAAGGAGTATATCCGCAAAGACACTAAACCTATTGAATTCTGGTTCAGCGTTATTGCTCAAATGATGATGAGTGCTGCAGTGCTTGGATTAGGCTTCTGGTTTTTAGATGACCTACCTGCTTTTCATAGTTGGTACACTGAAATCCGCGCAATGCTCCCTTTTTGATTCACCTTTTAAATGACACCAAACCTCGCTCAGGCGGGGTTTTTTATTGCCTGGAGAAAACCATGGGCATCAAAGTGCGTGGCGTTAAGCAGTCGAAAGCCGGGCTCAACCGCATCATCAACGATGTGAAAGGGCGAAAGGTTGTCAGGGCGCTACAGTCAGCAATGATAATCGGCAGCTCCCAGGCCGCGCTTTATACGCCAATCGACACCTCAACGCTGCTTAATAGTCAGTATCGGGAGTTGATTAACAACGGCGTTCGACTCACCGGGCGGGTTGGATACACCGCGAACTACGCTGTTTTCGTTCACGATCCGAACGTGCCGCAAACCTTCCGCCGCGCTACTGCGCAGAAAGAATTTCTGACCAAAGGCTTTGAAGACACCCGTAGCCAGATTGATGCCGTAATGCGCAAGGAGCTTTCAGTATGACACCAGCCATGTACGAGCGCGTGCGTAACTATTTTGTTGATGCCGGGCTTACCACTGGCTTCATCGTTCAGCTGCTGGCGTGGGACGACACAAAGAAGCAAACCGACGCATTCATCGTGTTCCGGCCTAACGGCGGTAGCGACATCCGAAATGACCTCGGATCTGACCACTACGTGCTGGTGGATGTCATCTCCGCCAAGGACAAGCGCCGCGCAGCAGCAGAGAAGGCGCAGGAGATCATTAATCATGTCGAACAGCACGACATTACGGATGAGTGTCTTGGCCTGATTCAAAATCTCGGCAACATGCCGGCACCCATCCTTACTGAAGAGGGCCGCCTGGTCTTCCGACTCCAGTTCATGTGCGTTTACGGCGAATAACCCCATCACCAACCCATCAGGCTGCCATCCGGCGGCCTTTTTTATTTGAGAGGTACACATGCAAGGCTGTGCTAATGATTTTGGCAAGCTGATCGGGAAAGTAGCTGTGCTACGCATGGCCTTTGGCTGCCCCGACGCAGTGCCAGCGCTTTCCGAGTGGAAGCGTCTCGGCGCTATGACGACCAAGGGCATCGACTATTCGATGAACACCATCAACTCCGAGGCAGATGATGCTAAAGGGCTGGTGGAGAACCTGGTCAACAACATGGATCTGACGATCTCCGGCGAAGGGGAGTTTCGCAAGTCTGACAAAGATAACGAGATCGGCGCGTGGCGTCTGTCGAAGTACATCTTTGACGAAGTACAGGCAGGCCGTCAGCCTAACCTGTGGGTGCGGTTCGACTTTGCTGGTGAGAACGCCGGTACTTACATCCAGGGTTACATGAACACAACTTCATGGTCTGGTGATTTCGGTACCAACGATATCTCCACCTTCTCTGGAGAGTGGAAGGTCTACGACGCCGACACCGTTGTGTTTGAAGTCGCTGATTCCATCGCGGCCACTGGAGTTGAAGTTACCCCTGCAACTTCATCTCTGGTCGTTGGCGCAACCCAGCAGCTGAGCGGTGCAGTTCAGCCAACCGATGCTACTAACAAGGCGATCACCTGGACGACTTCGGCGGCATCTATCGCCACTGTCAGCTCAACCGGCCTTGTAACAGCCGTCTCCGCTGGCACTGCGACTATTACTGCTACAACCGCAGACGGAGACTTCACCGACACCTGCGCTGTTACCGTCACTGCTGCGCCGTAATCATTACAAAGGGCGGCGTGCTGCCCTTGATACTGGTTATGGAGAACGATATGACCCCTTTGAAAGAAATTGGTGAGTGTCTGATCGGCGCTGGCGGACGTGAATACTATTTCCGCCCGTCTTTCCGAAACATGACGAGAATAGGCGAGCCAGAGCATATCGTCCGCACTTTCTACGCACTGTTCAATGACGATGTGGCAAAGATGCTTGAAGCGGCCCGGGAAATTCACAGTGCTATACCAGAGCATCAGCGCAGGTTTTATGCTTACTACTTTGGTGATGTTTCCCTGCCCAGGTGGGCTCTGGATGCGGCAGGTTCAGCTGCTTTTGTGCGCGAGGCATTGCTCACGGCTATTAACGTCATTCAGTCATGCTGTGACGAGGACGTTTCTGAACTGACAGGATGGCATGAACCTTCACGTACTGGTAGGCGAACATTCGTCTGGCGCCGCGGCGTGCTGCCGCCAGAAAACCTGATCCTCATAGCCCAGTCCCTGATCATGCATGGAGTTATCGGTCGGGCCAGGGTTCGAAAACTGCAGAAGCACGAAAGCAAGGAAACGACGCCGGAGTTTCATGCGACTGAATACATCATGGCGGCGAGAAACCATTTCGGGATCAGCAGGGAAGAGGCTGAAAACCTTACCATGACCGAATTCGCTATGATGCTTAACGCCAAATACCCTGACCAGAAGGGCTTCACCAGGGAAGAGTACGACGCTGTTATGGACGATGACGATCGCCGCTGGAAGGAAATGATTGAGCGCGAAAAATCAGCAAAGAAAGCGGCCTGAGTTAATAATGGATGTACCAGCCCCGCCTTGCCGGGCGTATGATGGCACGACAATAATACTCAGGGGATAAGAGTGAAGAAAATACTTTTGGCTTTGGTGATTCCACTGGTTCTGGCTGGCTGCAAGCCAGGCGAGGAAAAGGCAATATCTTTAGCGAAATCTGAAGTTGCTGCAAATCTTAAAGACCCGGCCAGCGCACAGTTTCGGAACGTAAAAGTATCAAAGATGACTGATGCCGAAGATGGTCGCGTCGTCGCTGTTGTCTGCGGAGAAATCAACGGCAAGAATGGTTTCGGTGCCTATGCAGGGTTTCATCCGTTCTTCGTTGAGCTGAAAATGAAATCGAAGGGGATGTTCTCAAAAGGTGTCGACTACACCCTTGGTGATCACTTCCTCAGCTCGAAAGATACGCCTCCACCGCCGGTCTACACCGAACGATGCCAATAAACGACACGAATAACTAACCCACCTCTCGGTGGGTTTTTTTATGCCTGGAGAAAAGTGATGTCTGAAAAAGCAGGCGAGATTTATTACGACATCGAGGCCGATGTTTCTGGCTTGCTGAAGGCGCAGGGGAAGGCCAATAAGTCACTCGACTCAATCGGCAACTCGGCGACGAATGCAGCCAAAAAGATGGATGAGCTGCAGACCAATATCAACCGCGTGGCCGGCGCTATTGCGGCGTCACTCGTTGTTGACTGGGGTAAGGCGTTTCTCGTTGCCGCTGACAATATGAGTCAGTTAAACGCGCGCATTGAGCGTCTGACCGGTAGCGCTGCGGCAGCGTCGCAGACAATGCAGAGCCTGATGCGTATCAGTTCGGCAACGGGTGGTTCGCTGCAGGATACAGAAAAGCTCTGGGAGACTCTCAGCACGGCGTTGCGCGATACCGGCGCGACTAACGGCCAGATAATCCAGCTCACCGAGACTCTTCAGAAAATTGGGCGTATCGGTGGCTCCTCTGCGGAGGAGATGGCTAACGCTCTTCGTCAGTTCGGCCAGTCAATTTCCTCCGGCACTGTCCGGGCAGAGGAGTTCAACTCCATCCTTGAGCAAATGCCGGAGCTTGTTCGTCAGATTGCTACTGGCATGGGGGTCGGCGTAGGTGAACTCCGTCAAATGATGCTTGATGGAAAACTGTCGGCAGAAGACGCGCTAAATGCTATCCAGAAGCAAACCGGAGCAGTTAATGCTGAGTTCGAGAAGCTTCCGCGCACTCTTTCCCAGGCCAATACCGCACTGACCAACTCATTCCTGTCGATGATTGACTCAGTTAACCAGGCAACGGGTGCAAGCACAGGGCTGGTTGCGGTTATAGACTCAATGACGGCTGCGCTCGACCGCCTGGTGGGTAAAGCGGCATCGGCAGATGCTCAGATCTCAGATCTGAACAGCACAGCGGAAATGTTCACGCGTCGCGCGCGCACCTGGTCATGGCTGGGGCTTGATGGCTGGGAAGCGCAAAACAAAGCGCTGGCCGGGCTGAGCAATAAGGCGGCCATGCTGGTTGGTGATCTTGCCGCTGTAACAAAAGCATCCCAGGCTGCGGCAAACACCAAGCCAATCGAGATAAAGGCAGTGGCCGGCACAGGAAAGCAGAAAAAGACGCAAGCCGAAAAGGACGCTGAAAAGTACGCTAAGGCTCAGGAGGCGGTTAACCAAAAGCTGGAGGAACTGCGGCAAAAGGCAGAGCTATCAGCAGGAAGCGTAGGGGAATTATCTCGTGCGCAGGCCGTGCTTAATGCGCAGCAGTCTCTCGGGAATACCGCCACGCAGGAGCAACTCATGCTTGCTGGTCAACTGGCAGGTAAGGCCTGGGACAATGCCAACGCATTACGTGAGCAAGCGAAGGCTGAAAGAGAACGTACTGAGGCGGCCAATAAGTTCAGCACCATTCAGGGCAAAACCAGTAAAACTGCCGGTCTGGACAGTCAGTACCAAAAAGATATTGCTGATATCCAGCAGTACGCCCAGCTTTACCCGCAGAAAATAGGCGAGGCGGAAGCGGCGCGCGCTGCTATCGAGCAGCAGTATCGTGATCAGCGCAACGCGGCGATGTGGGAAGAGTGGGCGCAGCAGAACGCGGCCACACAAGCTGCAGCTGCGGCTTTCGACTCTCTCGGTTCTGTAGCCAGTAACGCGCTGACAGGAATCATAACAGGCAGCATGTCTGCCAGCGACGCAATGCGCAGTATAGGCATGACGGTCCTGAACAGCGTGGTTAACTCATTCGTCCAGATGGGAATTGAGTGGGTTAAGTCAGCCATCATGGGCCAAGCGGCACAAACGGCGGCTATCGGCACGGTAACTGCAGTTCAGACTGCAGCGGTGGCTACGCAGACTGCTACCAGTACTGCGGCGGCGGCAACGACTGCTGCAGCATGGACCCCCGCGGCGATCCTTTCATCCATCGCTTCAATGGGTACGGCTGCAGCGATCGGTCTCGGCGCGGTGGCAGGCGTTATTGGCGCTAACCTTCTCGGTAAACGTAAGAACGGCGGGCCGGTGACTGCTGGCGGAATGTACCAGGTCGGCGAAGGCGGCATGCCAGAGATTTACCAGGCTAGCACCGGTAAGCAGTACATGATACCGGGAGACAACGGCAAGGTGATCAGCAACAAGGAAATGAATGCAGGCGGCGGTGGCGGGGTGATTTTGAATATCAACAATTACTCTTCAGCTTCGGTCGATGCACAGGCTACGCAGGGCAGTGACGGCACCTGGACTATCGATGCATTCATCGCGGACATGAATAATGGTGGACCAGCAAGCCAGGCTATTACCAGCAATTTGAACGTTAAGCGCACGCCAAGGGGGCAGGGCTGATGCCAATTATCGACTATCCCGACTGGCTGCCGCTGGCGCAGAAGGCCAGCAAAAACATGACGCTTGATACCGGGTTCCAGACCGATCAGCCAGCGGTCGGCCCGGCTATCTTCCAGAACCTTACTGATGACCTGAAAGTGACATGGTCACTGACGTGGATCTTCACTCTTGATCAGGAGCGCGCATTCCAGCAGTGGCTGCGCAGCCCTAACTATCTCAATCGCGGCCTTAACTGGTTCAGGATGAATATCAATCTTGGCGGTAGTGGCTTGCAAGTTCAGGAGCTTCACTTTACGAAAGATGGTTTCCCTGTCCAGACCAATATTTCTGGCGGGGTGGTGACATGGACAGGAACCGTTATGGCCAACCATCTGTACAACGCTGACGACGAATTCGACGACGTGATTGTTGAGTTGCCGCCGCCATGGCCTTCAGTGCTTGATATCGTTGTCACGGGTTATCCGGACAACAGGGACCCAGAATCACTGCCGAGGGTGCCGTAATGCCTAGCTTCAGGGAATATAAGCAGCAGCGCCCGACGCGAGGGCTGTACGACACCATCACGTTCTACCATCCATCCTTTGGCTATGTGCGCCTGGTCGATAAGCAGTTCTTCCCGAAGACGCTCGGCGGCCAGTCCTACACGCCAGCGCGCTTTGAAATCGAAGAGAGCCAGCAGAGCGGCACGCCGGTCATCGACGCGACCGTGAAGCTTGGGCGGCTGTCGTCGGACATCAAGGCGCTGATGAAACAGTGGAAGGGGGCCGCCAGACTGACGGCCATCACGGCCACGCGGCAAATATTCGACAGTGGCGACGTGTCGGTACCGATTAAGTCGTGGCAACTATACGTCAAAACGGTCGATATCGACGCCGAATCCGCATCGGTGACTCTCTCCATCACCAACCCTCTGAACAACAATATTGGTCGCCTTTATGATCCAGTCGAGTACACGGGACTTCAGTACCTCTGATTTTGTCAGGAAGGTTATCGGCGTGCCGTGGGCTAACCGGGCCTGCTCGTTCGAGAAAGTAGACTGTTGGGGATTGTGCGTATTGTATTACCGGCACGTTCTCGGCATTGAACTGCACCAGACGCCGGACTACGAAGCCGGTGAGGACTTCTTCACCTGCTATCAGGGTGATGTCGTGTTCTGGCACCAGGTCGACAAACCGGTCGAGGGCGGGATATTCGTCGGATACCGCGGTGCGCAACCGGCACACGTTGGCCTCGTGCTTAACAGACAGGCTCTGCACTCGCGCGGCGAGAACGGAAGCGTGCGCATGGACTCGTTGCTGGTCATTCAGCGGGCATTCACTAAAGTGGAGTTTTTCGAATATGGCGCTGGTTGAGATATCGAACTTTCCAGGAACGCCTAAGATGCGTTGCAGGGTGCCAAACGGCACCCTTTTTTATGACTGGCTGAAGGGCAATGACGCTACCTTTCACCGCGATCTGCTGATCGTCCGAAACGGTGTGAAGTTGGGCGACGACGACGAGCTGGCGTTTGAGCTGAGTGAGCTGGACAACATCCAGATTTTCGACCAGCCAAAAGGTATCGTCAGCGACATCCTGAGCCCGATCTTCAAAGTCGTCGGGACAGTATTCGCATTCCTTGCGCCGAAGCCCGCTATCGCAAACACTGGTGGCAACACCGTCGACTCCCCAAACAATAGCCTGACTGGTCAGACAAATACCGCGCGCGTCTACAAAGCCAAGCCGGATATTTACGGCCAGGTGCGTTCATTTCCGGATCTGATTCAGGAGTCTGTATTCGAATACGTCCGCCAGAACGATAAAGACGGTGGTCTAAAGTATGTAACGGAGTGGATGTGTATCGGGATCGGGAAGTACGATTACGAGTCCGTTCGATACTCTGAATCGAGCCTTGGCTCTCTTGCCGGTGCTGAATACCAGTTTTATCAGCCTGGTGAGGTCATCCCTCAGATCGTCGAGGGCTATGGTTTCGATGATGTTGACGGGCAGGAAGTACCAGGGCAGAACGAAGCGGGTGATTTCCCGATAGAGACGGCGACGGCAAATACCGTCGTCAGCGGGACATATTCCGGCGGGCAGATAGCGATGAAAATCATCAAGCAGGCCGAGTTCGATTACTTCATGGGACTGGTATTGCCGCATGCCGTCACGTTCACTATCAATGTGACGTACAGCACAGCATCCGGATCCGTAACGACTGATGCGACATTCTCCGGAACGCTGATCTCAGCTGTGGAAACGAATGACGGCGCGGTGGTTAATCCGGTGCGCTGGTACACGTTTACAATGAACCAACTCGACGGTCCCCAGGACATCCCGTCAACGGCGACAATCAACACCACGAAGTTCATTCTGAACGACAACGAAGCGCTGGTTGTGGGCCCATTCTTCTCACCGGTTGAGTCGTCTCAGCTATGGCTACACACACAGTCGAGCCTGGGCGGGAAGAAACAGACTAACTGGAAAGTCGTTATCTGGAAAATCGACGACGATTACAACCAGATCCCCGGCACTACGCAGACGTTTACCTATTACCAGGGAACGCCGCACGACCACACCAGCGAAGTGTTTTACCGCACCGATAAACTAACGCCAGCCGCAGGCTTCGGTAAGTATGCGATCAGCTTCCAGCGCACGGATAACTCCAGCGACGCGTCAGTTCTGAAAGTTGAAGAGATTCACGCAATCAACATCAGGACCAATGTCGTACACCCGACAGACACGCTGGTGAGGGTGAAGGTGAGGGCGACGGAGAACGCGCTTGGAAGCCGTGAGCGCAAATATAACGCTCTGGTGACGCGCTACACCATCACATACAACCTTGACACGCAGACGGTGGATTACACACTGCGACCGTCTCGCTCGTTCGCTGATGCGGTGGCGCACACATGGCTGATTATGGGTGAACAGCCGGTCAGCAGCATTGACCTCTATGGGCTGTACTCGATAGCCGAAAGCCTGCCGGATGAGCGCCTGGGTTACTTCGACTACACCTTTGACGACGAAAACGACTCACTGGGCGACCGCGTGCAGGCAATCTGTAATGCTGCGTCGGTGGTGGCGTACTGGGACGACGGCGTGCTGACGTTTACTCGTGACCAGAAGGTTGATTACCCAGCTGCCGTATTCAACCGGGCCAACATGAAGACGGACGAGTACAAAATGACGTACGAGGCAACTCTTCCTGGCGGTTACGACGGCGTCCAGGTGTCCTATGTTCACCCGACGACCAACAACAAGACTTACATCAACTACCGCGTGTTGAACGGCGCTATCGTCGAACAGGAAGCGGAGAACCCGAACAAGCTCGAGATTGTCGGCTTCCGTAACGAGTACCAGGCTAGGGAGCGCGCGCTGCGTGAAACGAAGCGTCTAATTTACTCGCGCGTGAAGATGAACGCCAAAGTGTTCGAGGATGGGATCATTCAGGTAGGCAGCGTCATCCAGATGCCGGACATCTACGACAGCAACCAGCAGCAGGGTTACATCACCGGCCGCGCCGGGAATAACTTTGATACCAGCGAGCCGATCAGGTTTACCGGCTCGATGTATGTGCTGGTGACCGACAACCTGGGCAACCCGACCCTGCGCTATCCGGCGACGGCCCGCAGCGACACGAAGTACGGATTCACCGCGGCAATACCCGACATTCAGCTAAATATCTGGAATGGAGACACTATCCAGCTCCCGTCGCGCTATCTCATTGCGACGGTGGAGGAACTGGACAGCCAACTATGGAAAGTCAGCAGCATCAAACCGAACACCGATAACACGGTATCTTTGACCGTCGCGGAATACAGCGACGCCATCTACCAATAAGAACCATCCCCGACCAACCGAACCCGGACGCCGTGCCGGGCTTTTTTATGGAATCAATATGGCTACGCAACCAACTAATTTGCCTGTTCCAAGTGAATCTCCTCGCGATTTGAAGTTTAACGCCGGGAAAATTGATGAGTTCGTCACATCAATGGGATGGACATATACCGATCGATTCGGTGTGCAGCATTACACCATAGAGGGCATGCGCTGGATTGCGCAGCAAGCGATCGCGGGATTCGGCTATATCACGATCGACAGCTTCGAAGACGGCAACACGCTTACTCTTCCTAACCAAGTTCTGCGCCTAGAGGCTACTGGTGAATATTACCGATGGGATGGCCTGCTTCCAAAGAATGTACCGGCATCATCCACTCCAGAATCAACGGGCGGTATTGGTCCTGGTGCCTGGCTGAGCGTTGGGTATGCTGCACTGAAGCAACAATTAGCCAGCGCTGCAGATGGTATGGGTGACAACTTAGTGGCAGTTAAGCAACCATTCACAGGCTCAAAAGCGACAACGGTTCACCAAAAAATGCGAGAAATCATTGCGATCAACGATGGCTCGTCTTCCGGTGCTGAGCCTGATGGTGTCACTGATTGCTCATCTGCATTGTTGGGGCTTGTAGCCACTGTCAACCCTGTTGTGCGTCTGCCCTTCATCCCTGGCACGGCAAATGTTTACTACTTTTCAACCTTTGATCCTGATGCATTGCAGGGCGTTACATTCGATGTGGACAGAGGTGTGAAGTTATCCGTACCAAACGACTGGTTGGCAGGAAAGGCATCAGCACAGAACATTAAATTTATACGGGCAACACAGTTTGTTTTCAGAAGCCTTAACACCGAATACACGGCGATGCCCGGGAACAATGAAGTTTACGCGGCAAAGGATGGGTTTCTGGAAAGCTACGCGTTCGATAACTCTGAGGTTCAGGTTATTGATGCAGCGGCGAACCTGCTCCCTTTAAAAATATCTTGGCCGTCTTCTGATACCTGGGTTGCCGATACGTTCTCAGCAGCTGATCAGAGCTCTGCCTCTATGACAGTTGCGACTGGAGACAACTCGTTTCATATCGGTTTCCTGGATGTTCTGCCTGGGCAGGAGATCAGCGCCTGCTTATTAGTTAATGGCACGCCTCAGCTGAGCGCTGTTGTGCGTTCTTCAGGCGGGTATTCAGGCGTTTTTGCATCCTCAACAACTTCTGGGATAGTCGTTAAGTACTTCGTTAAGAATACCGGAGCGTCACCTGTCGAGACGGTTATTCAGTTCCCCATGCTTAATGATCATGCATCGTATTTCCCAATTAACAGTGAATGGAAAATCAGGGTTAACAGTTTTAACAATTATGATATTTTGTTCAACGGCTATACTGTTATTACTATTAATACACCTGGTTATATTCTTGATGCTGGCTTTGGTGCATTCTTCAATTCAGGGCTAAGCAACCCTCTTGTTAATATTTTTAACCCTGTAAAAATAGTCAATGCTAAATACAGCAGAAACTCATTCCTTGCTGTTAAAGTGTTTGGCGATTCAATATCTGCGCCGCGGGTGGATTGCTGGCCAACATACCTCAAAAGGGAGTTAGAGTTTTCTGAGGGGCTTCGGGCCTGGAACATCATCAACAAGGCGGTTCCGGGAGATAATGTTGCCGGGCAACTTGCTGTAATGCAGTCCGTCGGGGTTGCTGATGCTGACGTAGTAGTTATTGCGATCGGTACGAATGACGGACAAGGCCAGACTGATTACACCGCATTCAAATCCAACCTTTCTGCGATGGTTAACATCTGCGTTACTGCAGGAAAACCTGTCATTTTGTGTAAGTTTGGGCTTTGGTATACGCAGACTCAGGCTGGAACAGGCAAAGGGCAGCCGTCAGCAAACTACGATAAGGCATTTCGTTACCGAAACATTGTTGCCCGAGTCGCTGCAGAGACAGGAGCAAAGTTGCTGGACTTCACGGAGGTTGAAGGGCCGATAGCAGCCTACTATGTCAACTCTGGGCTGTATGTAAGTATGGTTGGGAAGGGTGATAGTTTTGTTCATGACAATATTCATCCGACAACTATGGCTACCAAAGTGATTGCCCGGTCTGTAGCGAGGTCAATCATGGGGCTTCTTTCTATTTCAAGGAAAAGAAAAGCCTCAGGAATGCGCACTCCAATAGCAATGAATAACTGGTCGATAAATTCCGGGGATCGGCCTGTAAGGGTTGATGTATCAGACGGAGGGGTAGTATCTTTATCTGGAATAATTTTTAAATCGACAGGCGCAGTTACGGCAGGAACTCAGATTGCGCAACTTCCAAGGAATATTGCACCTCAATACGAGATGCAATTCTCTGTATATTCAGATACTGCTGGGGTGAGCCTTCAGGTATTGCCTACAGGAGCGGTGAAAATATATGGAGCGACAACATCAACAAACTTCGTTGGTGTGTCTGGTTTGACTTGGGTTATTAAGCAATGATATGAAAAAGGCCGCTGTAGCGGCCTTTTCTATTACGCAACCTTTTCATCAACAGGCAGTTGTATAGTTTTTGGTTTTAAAATTCCATTGATGAATTTAATTGAAGGTTTTTCAATTAAAACATAGCTCGTGTAACCAACGGCTATTCCGCATAATGCCCAAATCGCAAGACTTAATGCGTGAGGTAGTTGCTGTAAAAGCCCTGAGTGCTCGAACCATGCTAGCATAGTCTGGAACGTAAGTTGATGCCATAGATATAAGGAGAAGGAAATATTACCAAGGAAAAGAAGTGGTTTACCAAAGTTAAATCTTTTTTCCCTCTCAGAAACTACTGCACCATAAATCATCATGGCTGAAGGCAAGGTAAGGGTAAGCGTTCTGTTCCATGGATCCCAGTTTGCAAGATTTATGTTTACACAGCACATAACAGCAAAAAGAATTCCACCGGCGATAAGAATTTCTTTACCAAATCTTGTTTCAAATTTTGTGCAGATAAAAGCCACGACGCAACCAGAGCAGAACTGCAAAATTTGTGGGCTAAGCGGGACATATCCAGCCAAATTTTTGTTATAAGTATTTGAAACTGCTATCAATACAATCTCAACAAAGATCCAGATAAACAAACAATGCCAAAACTTTTTCCCTGACAATACCAATATGGCGAGAACTACATAGAAAAACATCTCATATACCAGCGTCCACGCCACCATCACTTTATAATTATATGTATATGTGAGCGTAAGCAGAGAGAGTTCTGATGCTTTTGGTAGCCAGTCAGGCGCTAGCCATACATACGGAAGGAGCAAAGATGCAAATGCAAATACTATCCAGTAAGCTGGGTAGATTCTAAATATCCTCTTAAGCATAAAAGTTAAAGATGAGCTTTTAGTGTTAGCTGAACCAGCGGATTTTGCAGCAGCAAGCGTGACAACGAAACCTGATATCACAAAGAATATGTCTACGCCACCTGGACCAAAAACATAAACACCTTTCTCAAGCCAATCAGGAGCCATGCCTGGTTTAGTGCTCAAAAGATGAACTATAAAAACAATAAGAGATGCTATGCCTCGCATTGCTTGGATATTATTAAAGAACATTAATGATCCTTCCGTGAAATTTTGCTAACAATCATATTAATTGTTTTTTTTGTATCAGGCATATATTCATACTCAGCCTGAAGCCAGATACCTAGATATACAATATCTAAAATAACTCCTGTCATAGAAAATCCAGGCTGCCTAAATGCCGACACAAAAACCACGACGGCTCCTATCCTCAATAACGTAAGTACAAAAAGTTTATTAAACATTCGTCTAAACCAAGCATAACGTAAAAAAATATAAGATTATTCTCATCTTAGCATGAACGCGACAGCCTGCATAAGCTTAATGCTACTTTTGCCATCAAAACTTGATGCATTTCAATAATTGACATACTGTATATGTATACAGTATTTTTCTGAGGTGCAAAATGGTGTCCTCCTCGCCAGCAGTAAACACTCCGGCCGCATTTGCAGTTGTAGCAGAACAATTTCTTCCTGCTTCTGCATGCATTGTTGAAACGCAGGAGGGCTATGATGTCATTGATAGCTCATCGGCATGCAAGCGCGGTGACACATTGCTCATCTGGTTTTGCGGACGCCAGCAACATGCGTACTGGGCCGGTGAGGCGCTCATTACTGATGATGGTGAGGCAATCGAAGGTGAGGCGCTAGATGATGTTCGCCTGGTAGGTGTAGTTACGCATACCATTCGCCCAGTCTGTTCAGACGAAAACCCCTTCATGTAGTATTCAAAGTGAGCAATCGACACTCTTCCTTCTGAAATTTACAAATACCAAAAAACCAATAGCGTTACAGGCTTAGAAACGAAGCGGCCAGGAAGTAGCCAAACATAAACAAGCGGCGATCTTGATCAGTACCTCAGTTAAAACTACTGTATATAAAAACAGTGTTCGAGGTATGCATCATGGAGTTCTTCAGACCGGCAGAGTTACGCGAAATTATTGCTATCCCGCTCTTCAGCGATTTGGTGCAATGCGGGTTCCCCAGCCCGGCTGCTGATTACGTTGAACAGCGTATCGATCTCAATGAGTTACTTGTATCTCACCCAAGTTCGACATATTTCGTCAAGGCTGCCGGCGACTCGATGATAGAGGCAGGGATCAGCGACGGCGATCTGCTGGTGGTAGATAGTTCGCGTACAGCTGAGCATGGGGATATCGTAATCGCGGCGGTGGAAGGGGAGTTCACTGTTAAGCGCCTGCAACTGCGCCCGACAGTCCAGCTCATTCCGATGAACAGCGCCTACAGTCCGATCGTTGTTGGCAGCGAGGACACGCTCGATGTGTTCGGCGTCGTGACTTTCATCGTTAAATCTGCGAGCTGAATATGTTTGCTCTCTGTGATGTTAATTCGTTCTACGCATCATGCGAGACTGTATTCAGGCCGGACCTGAGAGGGCGACCAGTTGTCGTTCTCTCAAATAACGATGGCTGCGTGATCGCGCGCAGCGCCGAGGCCAAGGCCGCTGGAATCACCATGGGGGAGCCATTCTTCAAGCAAAAGGAAATTTTCCGGCGCGCTGGCGTTGTTTGTTTCAGCAGCAACTATGAGCTTTACGCTGATATGTCGAACCGGGTAATGACGACGCTCGAAGAAATGAGCCCAAGGGTAGAAATTTACAGTATCGATGAAGCTTTTTGCGACCTGACGGGCGTTAGGAACTGCCGGGACCTTACCGAATTCGGCAAGGAAATCCGCGCTACAGTTCTGAAGCGTACGCACCTGACTGTCGGGGTTGGCATTGCGCAGACAAAAACACTCGCTAAGCTGGCCAACCACGCTGCAAAGAAATGGCAGCGCCAGACTGACGGGGTAGTTGACCTGTCCAATATCGACCGTCAGCGCCGATTGCTCGCTATCGTGCCGGTAGAGGACGTATGGGGCGTCGGCAGGCGTATCAGCAAGAAGCTGAATGCCATGGGCATCAAAACGGCTCTGGATCTCTCTGAGCAGAGTACATGGATTATTCGCAAACACTTCAATGTCGTCCTGGAGCGAACTGTCCGGGAGCTGCGCGGCGAACCATGTCTGGATCTGGAGGAGTTTGCACCAGCTAAACAGGAAATCGTCTGCAGCCGGTCATTCGGCGAACGCGTTACTGAGTATGAACAGATGCGCCAGGCTATCTGCAGCTATGCTGCTCGTGGTGCTGAAAAACTTCGGGGTGAACATCAGTACTGCCGCTTTATCTCTGCGTTCGTGAAAACCTCTCCCTTTGCGCTTAATGAGCCGTATTACGGTAACAGCGCGTCAGTGAAGCTTCTTACCCCCACTCAGGATTCCCGCGACATCATCAACGCCGCGGTAAAGTGCCTGGACAAAATCTGGAAAGACGGACACCGGTACCAGAAAGCTGGCATTATGCTGGGAGATTTTTTCAGCCAAGGGGTGGCCCAGCTCAACCTGTTCGATGAGAACGCACCGCGGGCAGGTAGCGAAAGGTTGATGGAAGTGCTTGATCACCTAAATGCTAAAGATGGAAAAGGCACGCTCTACTTTGCCGGGCAGGGCATACAGCAGCAGTGGCAGATGAAGCGAGAAATGCTTTCACCACGGTATACGACGAGATATTCAGATCTGCTTAGAGTCCGATAAATTTTTCTGATGTCTTGGTCCGCTTTGTGTCAGAAGCAGACATTACTAGCTCGAAACAAACGTAATAATAAGTGCTCACGCCTGTATTCCATTACTCCTTGCTAGGTTAATCCTGTCAACGCGTTCCCTCAATGCTTTGACTTGCTCCGGAGAGAGTTCAGATTCATCAATGTTGGCCAGAAGAGCATTGAGGGAGCGCTCAATACAATTTTTTGTTAACCGTAAACAGATAACCTTAACCCAACGTGGCGAGAACTTGCTGCGCCCGATTGCTCTTGTGATTCGTAATTTCATGGCTTGCCTCTAAACCACCAGTGTGGAGATTTTCTAACTCGCTTATAACACGCATTGGATAGGCCTTCTGTTATTAATTCACCTGCAAGTTGACAATAGGTGTTGCGTCTCGGAGCAACCAGCTTTCAACAAACATTAAAATTGGTTTTCTAACAAAAGTTATGCCCTGGACTACAAACAACCGGAACTAGACGTAAACATTGTCGAATAATCATCTCTATTTTGTCCGCTTCTCGCTCATTACGGACGTGACAGGTCTCTTTTGACCTTACTATCTTGATGCCTCGATTAGCTCCGGCCCTTGGTTCTTCACATTTCCCACGGCGCGCGTAACGGCGTGCCAGATAAACTTGTCGGCAGGCACGGTGCCGTCGGCCACTATCTCTTCAGCTTCTTTCCCGCCGATATCCTGACGCATCCACTCCCTGGCTGCTTCCGGTGACAGAACCAGTGGCCTACGGTCGTGAATGTCGACCAGACCTTTGTCAGCTGCAGACGTCACTATCAGGAAACCTTCTGCTTCATCGCCACGCTCGAACGGCGTGCTGCCGATCGCCGCCATAAATATCGGCTGGCCGTCGGCGCGATGGATGAAGTAGGGCTGTTTCTTGTCGCCTTCTTTTTTCCATTCGAACCATCCATCGGCGAAGCATATCGCACGGCCATGCTGCCAGAGAGGTTTGAACATTCTGCTTGTGGCCGCCGTCTCGACGCGCGCGTTAATTAGCGGCTGTTTATCCCACCATCCGGGCGCGTAGGACCATAGAACCGGATCAAGATGCAGCTGCTCGTCGCGTTCGCTCAGCAGCAGAACTTTGGTACCTGGTGCGACGTTGTACCGGCCAATGGGTTCCGGGTCGTATGCTATATCGCGATCGGCTTCATCGGCCAGGTAAGCAAGATATTCTTCACGGGTTTGGGCTTGTGCAAAACGTCCACACATAGAAACCTCCAGTCAGTCAGACTGAAAGTATAGGGCAGGGAGAAAAAAGAGGTGCGCACCGGAAGTCTATGATTTTGAAACAGGGGCATGATGATGTAAATCGGAGAGGCGGTAAAGCAGGGCTTCGCGAAACTGGAAGTAGCTACGCAAAAGATGAGGGCTTTGGGGGCGGATTTGGGGGCGGTTTACTCTTGTGGGCTAATTTGGGGGCGACAAATTAACCGATATACTCCGACATTATCCTTATGCTGTTGGGGGTATCTTATTGATATTCATCTAAGTTATTGAGCGTGTGGAAAATATGATTTGCACTCAATAATTCATGAAAATTTATCAGAGGAAAAGCACCGTGGTCGTTACCGCAACAAACGCAATAAACAGCAGCACCATCACCGCTATCGCAAAGGTCGTGGAATCCTGAACGTAGGTTTTTTCCTCCCCCTTCATTGGGCCGACAAGCATGATCCAGATGAAGATAAAGGTCACGGAGGCAATCACGACTGAAACGAAAAACAAACTTTCTCTCAATTCATAACCTCAACGAGAACCTTTTGGGTGCTGTGTGGGGACGTGCTACGGTGAAAAGGTCAGATAAAGGACGGGGTGACAGGCCAGACCGCTAAATCAGGAAAATTTATCGGTCTGGCTGTATACGTAAGGCGTTTACGCCACGTTGCGGGCGTGCCCGGCAAGAACGGCCAGCGCTTCACCGTTTTCGATAGTGATATATTTACCCTTAACGGCCAGCATCCCGCTTTTCTGGAAACGACCCAGCAGACGGCTGATGGTTTCCACGGTCAGACCCAGGTAGTTACCGATATCGCCACGCGTCATGGTCAGCCGGAATTCACGCGGCGAGAAGCCACGCTCGGCGAAGCGGCGGGAGAGGTTGTAGATAAACGCGGCCAGACGCTCCTCTGCGTTCTTTTTAGAAAGCAGCAGAATCATGTCCTGATCGCCTTTGATCTCACCGCTCATCAGACGCATCATCTGCTGACGCAGGTTAGGCATCTTGCCGGACAGATCGTCCAGGGTTTCAAACGGAATTTCGCAAACCATCGAGGTTTCGAGTGCCTGAGCAAAGCTCGGGTGATGGCCCGTACCGATGGCATCAAAGCCTACCAGGTCACCCGCCAGATGGAAGCCGGTGATCTGCTCATCACCCTGCTCGGTGATGGTGTAGCTCTTGATGGTGCCAGAACGGATAGCATAGAGCGATTTCAGTTCGTCTCCCGCTTTAAACAGCGTCTGCCCTTTCTGAATAGGCTTTTTACGCTCGATGATATTATCAAGCTGATCGAGTTCATGCTCATTCAGGGTAAACGGGATACAGAGCTGGCTGATGCTGCAATCCTGGCAATGGATAGCACAACCGCCAGACTGAATGCGTCGTATAATTCGCTTTTCCGGGATCATAGGTTTGCTCAAGCCTTAATTGATATTGGTCAATTTTAACATCTTTTTGGTAAGTACGTAAGCCTGACAAACCCTCAATAAGGACAAGAGACGACAATGCGTCGCCATCTTCTTGAAATTCCACAGCTTGATTATGGATTTTTAGCCTAACCGGTAGAAAATTAAGCACAAAAAGCCTGGGAACTAGAGCAAAAGATACCCTTCGTGACGCAGTAACCACTCTTTTCGCTGCACGCCACCGGCATAGCCGGTCAGGGTACCGTTGCGGCCAATAACGCGATGGCAAGGCACCACGATGCTGACCGGATTAGAGCCGTTCGCGGCGCCTACGGCGCGTGCGGCCCCTGCGCGACCTAACTGCTCCGCGAGCTGGCCGTAATGCATCACCTGTCCGCAGGGAATGGCCCGCAGCGCCTGCCACACTTCGCGCTGAAAAGGGGTGCCTGCCGTGGCGGTGGGCAGCGTGTCGATGATGCTGAGATCGCCTTCGAAGTACGCCGCTAGCTTGTCGCTCAGTCCACCCGGATTGGTGGCGCGGATACGTTCATACCCCTGTGAGCGGTAGTGAATCGCAAGCAGTTCTTCCATGCGGTCGCTGTGCTCTTCCCACTCAACGGCGCGCAGACAAAACTGCTCGTCCGCGATCACCCACAGCGGGCCAAGCGGCGTCGCAATCTTGTCTTCGAGTAATCTCAGCATCCTCATTCCTTTAGTTCAGCCTCGGGTAAATCCCCGGTCCAATCGGCAGGCCGACAAGATACCATGCCACCAGCATCACCAGCCATACCCCTAAAAAGATAAGCGGGTAGGGTAAAACCAGCGAATAGTAGGTACCCAGTTTGGCCTCGGGTTTATAGCGCTGGAGGAAGCCTAAAAACAGCGGAACAAACGGCGAAACCGGCGCCAGCGGAATGACCGAAGAGTCCGCGATGCGGAACAGGATCTGCGCGAAAGCCGGGTGGAACCCCAGCATCATAAACATCGGCACGAAGATCGGGGCCAGAATCGACCAGATGGCGGAACCGCTGGCGATAAACATGCACAGCAGGGAGGAGAGCAGCGCCAGGCCGACAAACGCCGGTACGCCGCTTAACCCGGCCGCCTCCAGCGCGTCGGTCAGGCCCACGGCCATAAACTTGCCCATGTTGCTCCAGTTAAACATCGCCACAAACTGGGCCAGCGGGAATACCATCACGATAAAGCCCGCCATCTCCTTCATCGGCTCGATCATCAGCTGCGGCAGATCGCCCTGGCGACGGATTTTACCGGTGGCGATACCATAGGCGAGCGAAACAACAAAGAAGAAAAGGATAATCAGCGGCACGATGCCCTGAATAAACGGCGAGGGCAGGACGGTATGTTTAACCGGATCGCGCAATATGCCGTTTTCCGGTACCACCATCAGCGCCACCGCGGCAATAAACGCCAGCGAGACAATCCCCGCCACGCGCAGGCCGAAGCGCTGCTCTTTGCTCAGGGTTTCCAGCTTTTCATCACTGCGGCCTTCCCATTTACCCAGCCGCGGCTCGACGATCTTATCGGTAATCAGCCCGCCGACAATCGTCAGGACAATCACCGAGCTTGCCATAAAGTACCAGTTGTCGATCACGCTGACGTGCATGGCCGCATCAATGGTTTTCGCCGCCTCCGTACTGATGCCCGAGAGCAACACGTCGGTGGTCACGATCAGCAGATTGGCGGTAAAGCCGCAGCCCACGCCTGCAATCGCGGACAGCAGCCCCGCCACGGGATGGCGCCCGACGGCGAGGAAGATCAGCGCCCCCATCGGCGGCATGATCACCAGCGCGGCGTCGGAGGAGATATGGCTGAAGAAGGCGATAAACAGCACCATGTAGCTCGCGTAGCGCGCGCTGACGTGAGAAGCCATCTTCACCATCAATGCAGGCAACAGGCCGACGCGTTCAGCCAGCCCGGCGCCCAGCACCAGCGCCAGAATGGCGCCGAGCGGGGCAAATCCGCTGAAGTTTTTAATCACGTTGGGTAAAAACCAGTGTAGCCCTTCAATGCTCAGCAGGTTTTTCACCGCCACCAGGCTCCCGTCGGCTGGGCTGCGCACGCTGACGTCAAAGGCGGAGAGCACGGCGGTGGCGACCATCAAAATCACAATCAAATAGATAAAAAGCAGGAAAGGGTGCGGCACTTTATTGCCGATCCTTTCAACCCAGCCATAGAGCTTACCGGATGGGGAATGCGAAGGTATGGATGACATACTCATGGGCGTTCCTCGGGACTGTTGTGTTGTTGTGTTGTTGTGTTGTGTTTTTTTATTTTAAAGGTGACGGTGTCACGCCTCCTGGGATCGGACACACGTACGGTTTTTCTTGTATTTGTTGTTCGAACTCTTCACGGCATTTTTTCAGCAGCGCGGCGTCCTGCAGCAGATTGAGCGCGGTCGCGCCCATCACTTTCCCGGCCAGCAGCATGCCTTTGTGGGCAATAGAGGTTCGCCCCTGAGATACCAGTTGCCAGGTGTGCAGCGGCGTGCCGACGGTAAAGCAGGGGCTGAAGCACTGTGCGACCGGCATTTTCCAGCTGACGTCACCCACGTCGGTTGAACCTGCCAACACGTTGTCGGTGACGGTATAAGGCGCGACTTCATCCACCAGCAGCGTCGCCTGATGACGACGGGCAAACGCTTTACCCGCTTCGCCACCCGTGGCGGCAATATTTTTCAGGCTGTTTTGCAAATCGTTGGGCGTCAGCGTGGCGCGGATCTCGCGGGCAAACTCTCGCTCCTCGTTGGTCCACTCCGGCGTGCCGTAGTGCTGCAGGGCGCGATACATCGCCGCCTCAAGCGTGCGGTTCGGCAGGTAGCTGGAGCAGGCTTTATCAAAGCGGCATTCGACGGTGGTTTCGGTCATCATCGCCGCGCCCTGGGCAATTTTCTCGATGCGCTCGTAGATTTGCTGCGCATCCGCCATCTCCGGGGCGCGGATCAGGTACAGCACCTCGGCCTGCGCCTGCACCACGTTGGGCGAAATCCCGCCGGTATCGGTAATGGCGTAATGGACGCGCGCTTTCTCGATGATGTGTTCGTTAAGGAAGTTGGTGCCGGTGGTCATCAGCGTCACGGCGTCCAGCGCGCTGCGTCCCAGGTGAGGGGAGTTGGCCGCGTGCGCCGCCACGCCGTGAAAACGCCAGGCGGCCTGAATATTCGCCAGCGTGCTGACGTTAAACATCCCGGCAAAGGCTTCCGGGTGCCAGGTGACGGCGGCATCGACATCATCAAACAGCCCTTCGCGCACCATAAAGGTTTTCCCGGAGCCGCCTTCTTCACCGGGACAGCCGTAAAAACGCACCGTTCCGCTGCCGCCGTGCTGCTCCAGCCAGCTTTTCACCGCCACCGCGCCCGCAAGCGCCGCGGTGCCTAAGAGGTTATGTCCGCAGCCGTGGCCGTTAGCCCCCGGCGTGGCGGTTTGCGCGGTCGCGCAGTGTGCCTGCTGGCTTAACCCGGCCAGCGCGTCGTACTCGCCCAGCAGGGCGATAACCGGTTTTCCGCTGCCGAAGCTGGCGATAAAGGCATTTGGAATACCGCCTGCCTCGCGGGTCAGCGTGAAGCCTTCGGCTTCCAGCTCGCTGGCCAGCCGTTCGGCGGACCAGAACTCTTCAAAACGGGTTTCGGGGCGATCCCAGATCGCGTCGGCAATATCGGTTAACGTCCGACATCGCGTATCGATCGCATCGGCAATAAAAGCGTAGTTCTCCTGCATTACACACCTCGCGTCCACGGGAAATTCAGCGCAGTTCGCGCCAGCGTTTCGATGGCGACAGGCATCACCTGCTCATCGAAGTCGAATTTTTCGTTGTGATGTCCGGCGCTCAAATCCGTGCCAAACACCATATAGGACGCCATGCCGCCGTTCTGCTGCACGCGGGCCATCATCAGCGTGGCGTCTTCGGATCCGGCCGGGGCTTTCACCTTATCGATGGCGTGAACAACCCCGGAAACCTGGCTCGCCTGTTCGCGCAGATAATCAACCCAGGCCGGCGTCGGCGCGCTGGAGGTGGCTGCCCCCATCAGGCGCATCTCCGCGCTCACGCCGTAGAGCGCCGCTGCGCCGGTAATCACCGCCTGCGCGCGTTCAAAGACATACTGATTAATCGCTTCGCTTTCACCGCGGGTTTCAACCTTCATCAGCGCATTCGCGGGGACCACGTTGCGTCCGCTGCCCGCCTGCATCACGCCGACGTTTACCCGGGATGCGCCGTCGCTGTGAGGGGCGATGCTGTGCAGGGCGAGGGCGGCCTGCGCGGCGGCGAGCAGGGCGTTACGGCCGTCCTCCGGTTTACCGCCCGCGTGTGCGGCCACGCCGGTAAAGCTCACGTCGAACTTGGTGGTGGCCATAAAGTTATCGCTGCCGCAGATTACCGTCCCGGCAGGCACGCCAGTACCAATATGAATGGCCGTGAAATAGTCCACGTCATCCAGCGCCCCGGCGGCAACCATGGCGCGCGCGCCGCGCGTTCCTTCTTCGGCAGGCTGGAAGATCAGCTTGATGGTGCCGTTCAGCCGGGCTTCATTCTGCTTAAGCACCTGTGCCAGCCCCAGACCAATGGTAGTGTGGCCGTCGTGTGCGCAGGCGTGCATCATTCCCGGATTGCAGGAGGCAAACCCGTCGCGGAACGGGCGATGGCTGTCCTCGAGCGCTTCGCTTAAATCAAGGGCGTCCATGTCCACGCGAAACGCCACGGTTGGGCCAGGGCGGCCGGTATTCAGGGTGGCAACAATGCCGGTAAAGCCGCCTTCAAACGGCGCCAGCCATTTCTCAGGCGCGCCTTGCTTGCGCGCGCGGGCAAATTCTCGCGCCAGGGTCGCGTCATCGGGCAGCCCCATCCGGCTTTCGGCATCGACGACGTCGCGCCCCATCGCCAGCGCGTAACCCAGCGAGTCCAGGGTCTCCGCGACTTTCGCGGCGGTACGAAACTCTACCCAGCCGGATTCCGCAAAATGGTGAAAATCGCGACGCCACGCGCTCAGCTGCGGGGTTAACGTCTGGATGTAGTGCGCCAGTGTGTCCATATCTGTTCCTGTCATCATTAAAATATGTGAACTGCTTCACGCTGTGATAGTTTTTACTTATCACTAACCGATTTTTCACAGTTTTAACCGTTCAGGAATTACCCTCGCACATCCCTTTCCAGTAAAGTAGATGACAGTTTCTTTACTCTGATAAACAACGGTTATCGGTCGGGCTATGTCATTTCAGGTTAAATTCCATCATCTCCGGGCGTTTGTTGAAGTTGCTCGTCAGGGCAGCATTCGCGGTGCCAGCAGGACGCTGAATCTTTCCCAACCGGCGTTGACCAAATCCATCAAAGAGCTGGAGGAGGGCATGGCGGCGCAGCTTTTCGTGCGCAGGAGTAAGGGCGTCGCGTTGACCGAATGCGGCGAGGGCTTTTACCAGCGCGCCCGCCTAATTCTGGAAGAGCTGCGAGCGGCGCAGGATGACATTCGGCAGCGGCAGGGGGAACAGGCCGGGCAGATCAACATCGGGATGGGGGCCAGCGTTTCGCGCAGTCTGATGCCCGCCGTCATCACCCGCTTTCATGCCCAACATCCGCAGGTCAAAGTGCGGATAATGGAAGGACAGCTGGTGTCGATGATTAACGAATTACGGCAGGGCGAACTGGACTTCACCATCAACACCTATTATCAGGGACCTTACGACCAGGAATTTACGTTTGAAAAACTCTTCGAGAAGCCGTTTGCGGTATTTTGTCGCGAAGGGCATCCGGCAACAGGGGCAACGTCGATTAATGAACTTCTGCATTATAACTGGACAATGCCGACGCCGCGGGGAAGTTATTATAAGCAGTTAGAAGAGGTATTTAGCCATCGCTCGCAAATACCGCGAATCGGTGTGGTCTGCGAAACCTTTTCCTCCTGTATTAGCCTGGTTGCGCAAAGTGATTTTCTAAGCATATTGCCGCAGGAGCTAGGGTGTGACCCGCTGCTGGCGCACCGCCTGGTCATGCTGCCGGTTGTCGAATCGCTTCCGAAAGCAGCATATTATTTAATTCAGCGCCGCGATTCACGTCAGACGCCCCTGGCTGAATCATTAATTACACAGTTCAGGCGGGAAGCGAGGAAAATAATCGTGGCGTGAAAGTGAGATAATAAAAAAAACAGGATCTGCCCGACATCAGACAGATCCTCCAGTACACACAGCAGTGCGTCCTTTCGCCAATCCTGAGTATTATATCCATGAAGCAGGTATATTTAGGTATAACACCTTTCCCGCAAAATGAAAGGATATTGAGTGTTTGATTTTACGAAAATTTAACACAAATCACTTATTTTATCTTTGCTGAAATTTTAGTTAAGTCATATTTAACTTTATTTTATAAATACTATATATATTCATCAGGTTAATATTTGTTGCGCACGACGGCCTGTAACGGTGATTGAGGCCTGTCTCGGGCGCAGGTATAGTACCGTCCTCAGTTGTAGCCGGAGGATATCCATGAACCCTGACGACAAATCCTTTTTTCTTGACGCCATGGAAGATGTCCAGCCGCTGAAGCGTGGCCCGGATATTCACTGGCAGCCCAGCCGCAATACGCGGACGCGCCAGGAGGTGAATAGTGAACAGCTGGATAACTTCCTGACGCTGGATTTTCTAGACCTTCTTCCCCTGGAAGAACCGCTGGCGTTCCAGCGCGAAGGGGTGCAGCAGGGCGTTATCGATAAGCTGCGTTCGGGTAAATATGCCCGCCAGGCCAGCTTAAACCTCCTGCGCCAGCCCGCCGAACGCTGCCGTCAGATGCTCTATTCTTTTATCTGCCAGGCCAGACGTGACGGGTTACGCAATCTGATTATCATTCACGGGAAAGGGCGGGAGCAGAACTCACATCCTAATGTGGTGCGCAGCTATCTGGCGCGCTGGTTAACCGAGTTCGAGGATGTACAGGCCTTCTGCGTGGCGCTGCCGCATCACGGCGGCAGCGGGGCATGCTACGTTTCACTGCGTAAATCCGATGAAGCAAAACAGGAGAACTGGGAGCGGCACGCCAAGCGCAGCCGCTAGCGGGCGATATTCTCGCCCGCCTGAAACTCAGAAGGTTTCCCAGTTGTTGTCGGTGGCGGCGTTTGCGGTTGCCGGGCGCAACAGCTGAGGCGTCTTCACGCTGGCCGGACGTGGAGCTACTGCTTTTTCTTTGCCGTTCAGACGAAACGCGGCTACCGCCTGGCGCAGTTGTTCGGACTGATCTTCCAGCGCCGCTGCCGCCGTGGCGGACTCCTGCACCAGCGCGGCGTTTTGCTGCGTCACGCTGTCCATCTGCGAAACGGCCAGGCTCACCTGCTCAATGCCGCGGCTCTGCTCGTCAGAGGCAGAGGAAATCTCGCCCATGATATCGGTCACGCGGGTAACAGCGGCGACGATTTCCTTCATGGTGGTGCCCGCCTCGCTAACCTGCTCAGAACCGGTATTCACCCGGCTGACGGAGTTCTCGATAAGCCCTTTGATCTCTTTCGCCGCCTGCGCGCTGCGGCTCGCCAGCGTACGGACCTCGCCCGCGACAACCGCAAAGCCACGCCCCTGTTCCCCGGCGCGTGCCGCTTCCACCGCGGCGTTAAGCGCCAGAATGTTTGTCTGGAACGCGATGCTGTCGATCACGCTGGTAATATGCGCAATTTGCTGCGAACTGTCGGCGATTTCGTTCATGGTGCGAACCACGTTATCCACGACGTGACCGCCGCGCGCGGCCGTTTCAGAGGCGTTTTTCGCCAGCAGCGTGGCCTGACGGGCGTTATCGGAGTTCTGTTTAACCGTCGCGGTCAGCTCTTCCATGCTGGCGGCGGTCTCTTCGAGCGAGGCGGCCTGCTGCTCGGTACGGGCGGAAAGATCATTGCTTCCTGCGGCAATTTCGCCTGCGCCGGTGTAGATGGAATCGGTGCTTCCGCGCACGGCGCTGACGGTGGTTACCAGCGACTGCTGCATCTCATGCAGACCCGCGGCCAGTTGACCCATCTCATTGCGGCCCGAGATAGCGATATCCTGCGTCAGGTCGCCCCCTGCAATGGCGCGAATATGGTTCATAATGGAGTGGAGTGGTTTTAACAGCAGGTGCTGTAAACCCTGCCAGATGACCACCAGAACCGCGATAACGGCCAGCAGAATTGCCGCCAGCGTCCACTGCATCTGCGTAAAGCTGCTCTGATTCTCTTCGGTTGCGGCCTTCAGCAGGGTGTTGTTTTCGGCGCGCCAGCGGTTATAGACCGCTTCCATATCGTCCTGCGCCTGCTGCGCGTCCAGATCGCCATAGGCCTGATAGTTATCGGCGCGCAGATACTCAATCGATAAACGCATGACTTCGTGCATCTGGTTCCAGGATTTCTGCATCTCGTCGGTCAATGCCGCCTCCTGGCCCTTAACCTGCGGCAGTTTCTGCCACTCTTTGTTATAGGCTTCGGCTTTTGCCAGCGAGTCGCTTGCGGTGCCCAGCAGTTTATTGATCGCCGCAAGGGAAGCCGGGTCACGCTGGTTTTTCAGATAGCGGATCGCCACGCGGGTGACGGTGACGCGCGTTTTCACCAGCGTGTTCACGCTGTCGCTCAGGCTTTCCTGCTGGGCGTTGAGCACGCCGGAGTTCTGGAAGTTATGGCGATCGTTGCTGACGGCAGAGTAGAACAACCCTCCCGTGACAACTTGCAGCAGACAGAATATGGTGAGGGCAAAGATAATACCGGTAATCACGTGCAGATTTTTCAGCATAGCGGTCGTCCGTTAGAGAAGATGCAGGGTTACTTCATTACTATCGTCGTAGAGAATGTAAACTTTAATTAACTCGCGCTTAACTAAAGGCTCCCAGAGGGAACCTGTTGTAAATCCGGATCATTTTTATGAGGAAGGTCAACATGAGCAGCATTGATAAAAGCGGGACATACGCGCTTGGGACGCGGACGGTGAAACGGCTGGGCTACGGCGCGATGCAGCTGGCCGGGCCGGGCGTCTTTGGGCCGCCGAAGGATAAGCAGGCCGCGCTGGACGTGTTACGCGAGGCCGTGGCGGCGGGGGTGAACCACATTGATACCAGTGATTTTTATGGCCCTCATGTCACCAACCAGCTGATCCGCGAGGCGCTTCATCCTTATCGGGACGATCTGACGATCGTCACCAAGATTGGTGCCCGTCGCAACGACAAAGGCGCCTGGCTGCCGGCCTTTTCCGCGCAGGAGCTGACGCAGGCGGTGCATGACAACCTGCGTAATCTGCAGCTGGACGTGCTGGACGTGGTGAACCTGCGGATCATGTTTAGCGCGCACGGGCCAGCGGAAGGGTCGATTGCTGAACCGCTCTCCACCCTGGCAGAATTACAGCAGCAGGGGCTGGTGCGGCATATTGGCCTGAGCAACGTCACGGCCACCCAGGTCGCGGAAGCACAGAAGATGGTGCCGGTGGTGTGCGTGCAGAACATGTACAACATTGTGAACCGGGGTGATGATGCGCTGGTGGATCTGCTCGCGCAGCAGGGGATCGCGTATGTGCCGTTCTTCCCACTGGGCGGCTTTACGCCGCTGCAATCGTCCGGGCTGAAGGCTGTCGCGGATTCACTGGGCGTCACGGCAATGCAGGTTGCGCTGGCATGGCTGCTGCAGCGTTCTCCGAATATCCTGCTGATCCCGGGCACCTCTTCCGTGGCGCATCTGCGGCAAAACCTCGCGGCGGGGGAACTGCAGCTGCCGCCTGACGCGCTGGAAACATTGAATACGCTGATGGACTGATCGTCACAGGCGCAAAGCCCGACATGCACTTCCGGGCTTTGCGCGTTTTAAATCTTCTGACACTTCAACGCGTTTGGGTTCGCTTCCGGAAATGACCTTGATCCCTGGCCATAATCCGTAATACTGTATTTATATACAGTATCTGGCGAGAAAGGCATTATGGACACTCTCTTTTCTTATCATCCAAACCAATCTATTGAATTACCGTTGTTTGCAGAGCGTGTAGCCTGTGGTTTCCCCAGTCCGGCTCAGGATTATGTGGAGGATCGTCTCGATCTTAACCGGCTGGCAGTAAGACATCCCAGTGCGACCTATTTTATCAAGGTGAGTGGAGACTCCATGATTGGCGCGGGGATTGGCGACGGCGATCTGCTGGTGGTCGATCGTTCGTTAAATGCCGAACATGGGGACATCGTTGTGGCGTCGGTCGCCGGTGAGTTTACGGTGAAGGAGCTACAGACTCGCCCGGCTCTGAGACTTCTGCCGCATAATGCCCGCTATCAGCCGATTACCTTTCAGTCCGAAGAGGAGCTGCAGATCTTCGGCGTCGTCACCCACACGCTTAAAACGCATAAACATGTTCGCGCTGGTTGATGTGAACAGCTTCTATGCCTCCTGCGAGAAGGTATTCCGCCCCGATCTGGAGGGGAAGCCCATCGTGGTGGTGTCCAACAACGACGGCTGCATTATTTCACTGTCGCGGGAGGCAAAGCAGTTCGGCATAAAAATGGGTGAGCCCTATTTTAAATTCAAAGAAAAACGGTTTCCGGAACGGGTTTACGTCTTCAGTTCAAACTATGCATTGTATGCCGACCTCAGCAGTCGGGTGATGCAGACGCTGACCGATCTCGCTCCGGCCATAGAAATTTACTCGATCGACGAGGCGTTCGTGAACGTTTCAGGGATCGGTAACTGCCTTGCACTGGAAGCGTTCGGACACCAGATGCGCACGCAGGTCTTTAAAAATACGGGCTTAACCGTTGGCGTCGGCATTGCCCCGACAAAAACGCTGGCGAAGCTGGCCAACTATGCGGCGAAACGGTGGGCCAGTACCGGCGGCGTGGTCGATCTGTCGGGCCGCGAGCGGCAGCGTAAACTGCTGGCAAAGGTTCCGGTAGAGGAGGTATGGGGCGTAGGGCGGCGCATAACGAAAAAACTGAACGCGATGGGGATTACCACGGCGCTGGAGCTGGCGGAGGCCTCCTCGTGGGTCATTCGCAAACATTTTAACGTGGTGCTGGAGCGTACGGCGCGCGAGCTTCGCGGCGAGCCCTGTCTTGACCTGGAAGAGTACACCCCCACGAAGCAGCAAATCATCTGTAGCCGTTCGTTTGGTCATCGCATTACGCAATATGAAGAGATGCACCAGGCGATTTGCGCCTACGCGGAACGCGCCGCAGAGAAACTGCGCGGCGAGCATCAATACTGTCGTTTTATCAGCGTGTTTGTGCGCACCAGCCCGCATGCGGACAACGAAATTTATTACGGTAATCAGGCTTCGGTCACCCTGATGACGCCCACCAATGACTCGCGGGATATCATCCGTGCCGCCACGGAGGCGCTGGGGCGGATATGGCTCGACGGGTATCGCTATATGAAGGCTGGGGTCATGCTGGCGGACTTTTTCAGCAGCGGTGTCGCTCAGCTTAATCTGTTTGACGACAATCGCCTGCGCGCCAACAGCGCGGCGCTGATGGAGATGATCGACAGCGTCAATCACTCCGGCAAAGGGAAGATATGGTTCGCCGGGCAGGGGATTGAGAAACCGTGGGCGATGAAGCGGGAAATGTTGTCACCGGCCTATACGACGCGGTACGCGGATTTACCGGTGGCGAGGTAAAAGGCGGTTATTTTGTGGCGTTGTGGGTCGCGATCTCAGGCAGTAATTGCTCAATCACGCTGACGACCTTTCTGACGCGCTGCGGAATAAAGCGGGCATCAGGATAAACGGCATAGAGGAAGCGATCGGGCAACCGCCAGTCGGGCAGCACCGGTACCAGCGTGCCCGCCTGCAGAGCCCTGGCCACGAGCGGTCGCTGCATGCCGCCGATACCGATGCCTGACTCCAGCGCCTGCAGCAGCGCCTCACTGGTGTTGGCACGGAAAACGGTATTCACGTTGACCTCGACCGTTTCCTCGTCAGAAATCAGGCGCAGGGGGGCATCCAGCGGAATGCCGCTGAACCGCACGTGTGGGAGCGTCGCCAGTTCGCTGACCGCGTGTACCGCCTGAAAACCGGGAGCGGCAAACAGTGCAGCTTCAATCCGTCCCAGCACGCGAGCCGCGTGCGCCTGCGGGGGCTCACTGCTCAGCCGTATCGCGACATCCACGCCCTCCGTCACCAGATCGGCAAGGCGATCATCAAGGGAAAGCATCAGATGCAGTTCGGGATGCAGGCGCTGTAACGCCAGCAGATGCGGCAAAATGATCTGTCCCAGGCCGCTCGGCAACTGGACATGGACGCGTCCCTGAACGCTATGATCGACAGGATGTAAACGCCTCTCCGCTTCCCCCATGGCGTCCAGCACGAGCTGCATATCACGCCGGTAGCGTTCCCCTTGTTCGGTCAGCTTCATCGTACGCGTCGTACGGTGCAGCAGTACCACACCCAGCGATTCCTCAAGCGCCGCGATCTGTTGACTGACGGCGGACTGCTTAATACCGGTCTGACGGGCAGCCGCTGAAAACGAGCCCGCTTCAGCGACGCGCAGAAAAGTAGAAATGGCATTGAGCTTATTATTCATTTAATGATTTTGCTTATAAGTGCCATCGGTTTCATGGGATATCTCCAGAAAAAATAATATATCACACTGCGTCTGTCACCCTTTCCGGAGAAATACCATGAATAATAGGCAGCAACACAACGTCGCCCTGGTCGCGGGCGCCAGCGGCATTGTCGGCAGACAGATGATCAACACGCTCCTGCACCATCAGTGGCAGGTGATCGGCCTTAGCCGCCATGCCGGGTCGCATCCTGACGGCATTCCGATGGTCAAGATCGATTTACTGGATGAAAAGGACAGCGCCCGGGCGCTGCGCTCCCTGGACGGTACCACCCATCTCTTTTACAGCGCCTGGGCGAACGCGGCGAACTGGGAAGACATGGTTGAGCCGAACGTCACCATGCTGCGTAATCTGGTCAGCATCCTCGAAAAAACGGCACCTTTGCAGACGGTAAGCCTGATGCAGGGGTACAAGGTCTACGGCGCGCATCTGGGACCGTTTAAAACCCCGGCGCGCGAAAGCGATCCCGGCGTACCGGGTGCCGAATTTAACGCCGCGCAGCTTGCGTGGCTCAGCCAGTTTCAGCGGGGAAAGCGCTGGCACTGGAATGCCATCAGGCCGGGCGTGGTAGGGAGTGCGGTACCGGGCAATGCCATGAACCTTGCGCTGAGCATTGCCCTGTACGCCTCCCTGTGCAAGGCGCTGGGTTTACCGTTGCGTTTTCCCGGTTCGGAACAGACCTGGCACAGTATCGTTGACCATACCGACGCCGGGCTGCTGGCCGACGCCACTCTGTGGGCCGCCGCGTCACCTGCGGCACAGAATCAGGCGTTCAACGTGAATAATGGCGATATCTGGCGCTGGAGCGAGCTCTGGCCGCGCATCGCACGCTGGTTTGACCTGGACTCTGCACCGCCGGTGAGGCTGTCATTTCATCAGTTGTTTACGGACTATCGCGGCGTATGGCGCGAGCTTGCCGGAGAGCGGCTGGTGGAAGCGGATATTCTGCAGCTGAGCGACGGGCGGTTTGCCGATTTTGTCTTTAGCTGGAACTACGACATGTTTGGTGACGGGAGCAAGCTGCGCAGGGCGGGCTTTACGCAAATGCAGGCGACGGATGAGATGTTTTTCCACCTGTTCGCGCAGTTGAGAGCCGCGCGGATTATTCCCTGACCGTAAGGGTTGTTGTCATCAACGATCGGCGCGTTATACTCACGCGTTAAAATGAATGTATTGTGGGGCAGGGATATGCACGAAAGTCTAAAAATGATATCAGTTGCTCTGCCCCAAATTGCGCTTCTCATTCTGTTAAGCTTTTTGGTCAGACGCATTCGCCAGGCAAAACGCATCATTACAGACCGTAACGGGATGAAAAAGATCTCTGCCAGTCCCTCAATATTTGGCGGGAATGCAGGTAAAACCTGGTTTTATGATGACCAGTTTTTATATGAAGTTAAAAACAACGCCACCCGTAAAATTGCGCTGGCTAACATCATTAAAATCGGGCCGGGGAATACCGAGATAAACAGCAGACGGGTCTGGATTGTTATTTACCGTGATGGTGTTAATGAAAAGCAGGTGCAGTTTTATAACAATCTCACCCTCTGGAATCATAACTTCACGGCTTTTCTGGTAGCGGTAAAACGTGCCAATCCTGACGCTGTGGTTAAAGAACGCGCAATCCTCAATCTATGAAAAAGAACCGCAGACGCTTTGCGGACGCCGCACGCGGGCAGCGTCCATAGCATCAGGGTTAAGGGCTTACTCAACCGTTAACGCATCGACAACCTCGGCCACGCTTTTCACGCTGCGGATATTCCCGATCCCCGTGCCGAGCGCGATATACCCTTCATCGGTATTATTTTCCAGCATGCCCAGGCGCAGGCCCCGTAATCCGCCCATCGCCTTGCCCAGCGCTTCGTTGCTTGCGCCCGCTTTATCCATCGCCGCCAGTTTTTCCGCCAGCTTGCCGGGAAGAGAACGATAGTAGTGGGGGACGGTGCGGAAAAGCAGCAGGTCCAGGCCGTTGGCGGCAACAATTTTCTCTTTGACCCCCTGCGGCACGCGGCTTTCTTCGGTACTGATAAATACGGAACCGGCAAACACGCCTTCCGCCCCCAATGCATGCGCCGCTCTGGCGGTGCGATTATCGGTAATACCGCCCGCGGCCATCACCGGGACGTGCTTCACGGCGTCGGCAATCAGCGGCACGATGGAAAAGGTCCCCAGCGCCGTCGCGGGTAACGTCCCACCCTCGTCAAAACCGGTGGCGACGATGATGTCTGCCCCCATCTCTTCAGCCAGAAGGGTGTTTTCCGGCGTGGGATTGATGTCGCGGTAGATAATGGCGATACCTGCCTCTTTTAACTCATTGAACAGCGCGGGAATAATGCTGCCTTCCCCATAGCCCGTATACACCACGGCCCTGACGCCTTCCTCTTTTACCACCTTAAGAATTGGCCCGGTCCAGACGTCATTAACGGCGGTGGGGATCAGGTTGACGCCGAAGGGTTTTTCGGTCAGCCGTTTGGTTTTACGAATTTCTTCCCGCATTTTTTCAGCGGTTGCTTCCGGCGTGGAGACCGCGGTATCGGCGGTTAACCCAGCGTTGGGGCCCAGCACGCCGAGTCCTCCGGCATTGCTGACCGCGGCCACTAAACGGGCATCAGTAAGCCAGGATAACGGTCCCTGAATAACGGGCTTTTCGATACCCAGGATCTGACAGATACGGTTATTTTTCATAGCAGACTCTCCCTTACGTTTGAATGAGGGAGAGTGTAGAGAGTAAGATTGTTAGGAAAAATAGCCAGAAAGATTCATCACTGTTATAAAATCAATAACAATCATTTTCTCCCGCTCGCGGCAAGACATCCCTTATGCAAATAAACCTCTTTGAATCTATTCGGATTTTTATTGAAATTGTCGACTCGGGGAGCCTTACCCAGGCGGCAGAGAATCTGCAGGTCCATCGACCGGCAGTGACCAAAGCGCTGCAGCTTCTGGAACAACACAGTGGCACGCGACTCCTGCAGCGCACCACGCGTCGGATTAGCCTGACGCCGGATGGGGAAGCGTTTTATCGCCGCAGTAAACCCCTGCTGGCGCAGGCGGATGAATTACTGGAGTCGTTTGGTTCGGACCGTGCAATACACGGCCAGCTGCGAGTCGATATGCCTGTCTCTTTTGCAACGCTGCGGGTGATACCCAATCTGCCTGATTTTTATCGTCAGCATCCCGAGATCGAGATCATTCTGAGCAGCTCTGACCGCCGTCGGGATATGCTGCGGGATGGCCTGGACTGCGTGCTGCGGGTGGGCGAGCTGGATGACGGCGACTATATCGCGCGTAAAGTCGGGAACATTAAAATCACGACCTGTGCCAGCCCGGCCTGGCTGGCAAAACACGGTACGCCAGAAACGCTGGAGGATTTACGCAAGCATCAGGCCATCAACTGGATTAACAACAGCAGCAGGCACATTCAGCCGTGGACGTTTACCACGCCAGAGGGCGTCGCGGAGATCGCGCTACCCGGTAAGCTGGTGGTGGATAACTCCGAGGCCTACATCGCGGCAGGCCTGGCTGGGCTTGGGGTAATGCAGGGGATGAATCTCTTTCTCCAGCCTTACATTGACCGCGGCCTGCTGGTTGAGGTCTTGCCAGCCTATCGCTCGCCGGACCGCAAACTGTCACTGCTCTACCCACACCGCCATCTCTCCCGCAAGGTGCGGGTATTTACCGAGTGGCTGGAGAGTCTGGTGTGAAAGCGGCCAGCTCATGGCATAGCGCACCAATCTGCTCCACGGCATTGAGCAGGCGGGGCGTCGGTTCGTTTGCACAGTTTAGCCGCAGAAAGTGCGAGAGTTCTGCGCCAGGAGAAAACAGGGGACCAGGGCTGACGCCAATACCCCGCGCCAGCGCGCGACGATGCACCTCCAGCGCGTTGACCTGCGGAGGAAGTTCGACCCACAACAGAAAGCCAGCTGCGGGGACGTTTACGCGGGTACCGGGGGGAAAACTGGCCCCGACCTGCGCCACGACGGCGGCGATTCCCTCTGCGATCCGCCGCTTTAGCCGCCGCAGGTGACGGTCGTAGTCGCCGCTTGCCAGCATCTCGCTCGTCGCGGCTTCCAGCAGCGGCGCACCTGCCCACTCTCCGGCCATACGGGCCTGCAAGACCTGCGTGTAATAGCGTCCGGCGGCAATCCAGCCGATTCGCCACCCCGGCGCAAGCGTTTTTGACAGGGAGCTGCAGTAAATCACATTCCCGCTCTGGTCGAAGGCTTTGCAGGCCGGAGGACGTTGCCCGTCACCGACCAGGTCACCGTAAACGTCGTCCTCAATCAGAGGAATACCGGCCTCTTCAAGCAGAGCAACCAGTTCCTGCTTGCGCGCGACGGGCATGCTGGCACCCAATGGGTTTTGCACGGTGGGCGAGGCCAGAACGGCCGCAGGACGGTGGCAGCGGATGGCGTCAGCCAGCGGTTCCAGTAACAGGCCTTCAGCAGGATCGGTGGGGATTTCTAAGGCCTTCAGGCCTAAATCCTCCAGCAGCAGGAGCGTGCCGAAGTAGGCGGGCTGCTCAATCGCCACCACATCACCTGGCTGACACACGGCCCGCAGGGCCAGGCGCAGCGCCTGTGTCGCGCCCGCGGTGATAATGAGATCGTCCGCGCCGAAACGGGCTCCCCACTGCGCAGCGCGCGCGGCAATCTTACTTCGCAAGTCTGCTCTTCCCGGAGGCAGGCTGTAGCTCTGCCCATGTGCGTCCAGACGACGGCCCGCGGAGTGCAACGCCCGCTGCAGCGCCTCCCCGGGCAGCCACGCGGGATCGGGCAGGGCGGCGCCCAGCGGGACAAGACGGGCTTCTGCACTGCTGAACAGAGACCGGGCCACGGCGGACAGGGTGACGGGGACCGGGCCTGCCGGGGAACGCGCGGGCTCCGCACGCTGAGGCTGGCTGATCTGGCGAATGTAATAACCCGAACGCGGACGCGCAACGATCAGCCCCTCGGCCTCAAGGCAGCGAAGGGCCTCCAGCGCTGTCGGAAGGCTAACGTGCTCGCGCTCGGCCAGTTTTCGCGCGGAGATCATCCGGTCACCGGCTCGCAATGCTCCTGAAGAGAGCGTGAGGCGTAGACTCTCAGCAATCCGGCGATAGTGTGGTGAGGAGGTGGACGGGGCAGACATGGGTATCTGTTCAGGCAAATTTTCGATAAAACTGACTATACAGCCAATGATGCGCGCCATCTATAGTGTCCGGCATGTTCAGGACAAGGAGGCATTATGCACAGCGATAATTTCGACATTTCCTCGTATTTCAAACGCATAAACTACACCGGACCGGCGGCGGCCGATACGACCACCCTGCATGCGCTGATGCGTCATCAGCTCTTTTCCGTTCCCTTTGAAAATCTGGACGTGCAGGCGGGTAAAATTGTCTCGCTGGCGCCAGACGACATTGCCGATAAGGTGTTAAAGAAAGGGCGCGGCGGCTACTGCTATGAGGTGAACGGGCTTTTCGCCATGGCGCTGGAAGCGTTAGGGATACCTTACCGTTTTGTGGCGGCGCGTCCGATGTTCTACCCTGCACGGCGGCCAAAAACCCATATGGCGTTAATCGCTGAAGTGGAGAGCAGGCAGTGGCTTTGCGATCTCGGGTTCGGCAGCTACGGCATCCGCGCGCCAATGGCGCTGGACACGCTTGACGTGGATATCCCCCAGGATTTCGACACGTTTCGCCTGAGCCGCAGCGCAGAGGGTGAGTATCTACTCGAGGCGAAGGTGGAAGGCGAATGGGCCCGACAATACGGCTTCGATCTCACGCCTCAGGAGTGGATTGATTTCGTCCCGGCCAACTACCTGAACTCCACGCACCCGGATGCGATCTTTGTGCAGAAGCGGGTGGTGGTGCAGCACAGCCCGGAAGGACGCCAGATTTTATTGGGCGATATGCTGAAAACCATCACGGCGAACGGCACTGAAACGCGGCGGCTGGCGGAGGATGAAATCCGCCATGTCCTGACAGACCGTTTTGCGCTCACCGCCGCGTAATCGGAGAAAAATGGAGACTCAGCCCGGCCCGTCGGCTGTGGCTTTGCGCTGAGCCCCCCACTGTAACAGCAGGCTAAACGACGCGGGTAACACGGTCAGCGTCACCAGCGTCGCAGCCAGCAGCCCGCCGATGATGGCATAGGCCATTGGGCCCCAGAAGACCTGGTGAGAGATGGGGATCATCCCCAGAATGGCGGCACAGGCAGTCAGACAGATGGGTCTGGCCCTGTGCTCCGCGGCCGCCATAATCGCGGCATCATTTGCCATCCCCTGGGCAAGATTGCTGTCAACCTCGCTAATCAATATTACCGCGTTACGCACGATCATCCCCGCCAGGGCGATGACGCCCAGCAGCGCGACAAACCCCATCGGCGTTCCGCCAGGCAGCATAGCCAGCACGATCCCCGGTAAACCAAACGGGGCCATCAGGAGCGCCAGCAGCATCCGGGAATATCGCCGCAGCTGAAGCATCAGCAGCAACAGCATGATGACCAGCGTTACCGGAAGAACGGTAAAGACGGAGCTGTTCCCCTTATCCGATTCGGCAACCGCGCCGCCTTCTTCAATGCTGTAACCTGCGGGCAGGCTCGCGCGCAGTTTATCCACCGTCGGAAGCAGCGCGGCGGATACCGCTTCAGCCCTCAGCCCCGGGGCGAGGTCGGTTTGCACCGTGATAAAGGGCACACGCTGCCGACGCCAGATGACCGGATCGTCCACGCCCCAAGCCGGCGTTGCGACGGCGCTGAGCGGAATTTTTTTACCGTCATTCCCCTGAATCGTGAGTGAGGAGAGGGTGGCGGTGCTCTGGCGCGCGCTGTCCTCGGCCCTGAGCACCACGTCGACAAGACGGTCATTATCTCTTATGGACGTGACAACGCTGCCGGACCAGATGGTATTCAGCGTGCGGGCGAGGCTTTCTGACGATATTCCCGCCGCTCTGGCCGCCGTCTGATTTACCTCAAGGGTAATGACTCTCTCCGGCTCTCCGGCCGTCTGGTTAACGTCGCGTGAGAACGGGGAGCGGCCAATCGCGTCCGTGAGACGGTTCGCAAACGCCCGGACCTGCAGATAATCCGGCCCGCTCACCCGGTATTTGATGGGCCAGCCGACGGGAGGCCCCAGCTCAAGGGGCGACACGCGCGTGATGATGTCGCTAAATTGCGTCGCCAGGATCGTGTTGAGCTGTGCGTGCAGACGATCCCGCGCCGCAAGATCCTTTGCGACCACAACCATCTGGGCGATATTTTCATTTTCCAGCAGCACGTCCATCGGCAGGTAAAAACGGATGGCGCCTGAGCCAACGTACGTCGAAAAGCGATCGATATTGCTGTTGTCGGCCAGCGCTTTTTCCAGCTTTTCCACCTCTCTGAGCGTTTCCGGCTGCGACGCGTTGGCCGGAAGCGTCAGGCTGACCAGCAACTCGGGCCGGTCCGAGGCGGGGAAAAATTCGCCCTGCATAAACGTCGTGCCGTACGCTGACAGCCCCAGCGCGGCAAGCGCAATCAGTACGGTAGCGAGCCGGTGGCGGAGCGCCAGGCGTAAAAGCCGTCCATACCCGCGCGCGATCCTTCCCGGTCCTGCCGCGTGATGTCTGACTTTTTCCGGCAGCAGCCACGTGCCCGTTAGTGGCGAAAACAGGATCGCGACGGCCCAGGAGCAGAGCAGGGCGATGAGCACCACCGCAAACAGGGAGAAGCAGTATTCACCAGCGCTGGAGGCCGCAAAACCAACGGGAATAAAACCGGCAATCATCACCAGAGTACCGGTGAGCATCGGGAAGGCCGTCGTTTTGAATGCATAGGTGGCCGCGTGTCGACGGGAATCCCCCGCTTCCAGTCGGGAGACCATCGTTTCGACGGCGATCATG
Organism: Enterobacter sp. BNK-13; assembly: GCF_048685015.1. Classification (NCBI taxonomy): domain Bacteria; kingdom Pseudomonadati; phylum Pseudomonadota; class Gammaproteobacteria; order Enterobacterales; family Enterobacteriaceae; genus Enterobacter; species Enterobacter sp. BNK-13. The sequence goes on from NZ_JBLQTP010000001.1 coordinate 1,703,330, forward strand.
GCGTCATCCACCAGCAGGCCCAGGGCAATGATCAGCGCCCCGAGCGAGATACGCTGAAGGCCAATACCGGCGAGCATCATGCCGACAAACGTCATGGCGAGTACCAGCGGAATGGCCGTCGCCACCACCAGTCCGGCCCGCAAACCCAGCGAGACAAATGAAACCGCCAGCACGATAACAACGGCTTCGATAAGTACCCGGATAAACCCGCTTACCGCGTCACTGACCACCGCTGACTGATCGGCGACTTTCACCATCTCGATACCGTGCGGCAGCCCGGCGCTGAGGGCCGCCATTTTTGCGTTCAGCGCAACACCGAAATGCAGCATGTTGCCTGTCGGCGCCATCGACACCGCCAGACCAATAGCCGGTTTGCCGTTCACCCGGTAGGCCGGGGCCGGTGGCTCGGCGATTTCCCGAGTGACGGTGGCAATGTCGGTCAGCGGAATATAGCGATTGTTAACGTGCAGCGTGACGGCGCGTAAACTCTCTTCGGTGGTGAGCGCTCCGCTGACTTTTATCGCCATGTTCTCCTGCCCGGTACGCATCGTTCCTGCGGGGACAACGGTGTTTTGCGCCCGGAGGGCGTCGGTAACCTCCTGAATATCCAGCCCCATACCGGCCAGGCGCGCCGGAGAAAAGGCGAGAACCCACTGCTCCTGCTGTTCGCCCAGCAGGGTGGTTTTACCCATATCCGGCAGAGACATGAGCTCGCGCCGTATTGTCTCTGCGCGATCCCGCACCTCCCGCAACGTGAAGCCTTCGGGAATAAAGGCGTAAATTGTGCCGAACGTGTCGTCAAACTCGTCATCCACGGCAGGATCCTGCACCCCTTCGGGCAGGGACGGCGCGATGTCCTGCATTTTTTTGCGAACCTGATACCAGATATCGGGCACGCTTTGCGGGGGCGTATCATCACGGAGGTTGACGTGGATAACGGTGCGTCCGGCACGGGTTTCACTTTCGAGATAGTCCAGCCAGGGCGTTTCCTGCAGCTTTTTTTCAAGCGTATCGGTCAGCAGGCGGGTGGTATCCGTCACGGAGGCTCCCGGCCACTGTGCGGAGACGACGGCCGTTTTAATGGTGAATGCTGGATCTTCGTTACGCGGCAGCTTCTCATAGCAGAACACGCCCATCGCAATCACCAGCAGCATGAAAAAGCTGACCATCTGCTGGTTCTTCAGCGCCCAGGCGGAGAGGTTAAATTTGGTTTCCGATTCTGTGTTCATGGCTGAACCTCTCCGGCCATCACCGCCTCGCCGGATCGTAATGTGCTCACACCCGCCGTAATCACCCGATCGCCTGGCTCAAGGCCGGAGGCAATTATGACGGAGGAGACCGTATAGCCGACGGGCACCACCACGCGCAGCTGCGCCTGCGAACGCGGGGTAATGACGAAAACGGCCGGTTTGTTGCCGACGCGGGTCAGCGCCGACGCGGGAAACGCGTACCCGTGCGGGGCGTCGGAGGGCAACGTCACGGTGACGCTGGCGCCCAGCGCCATGGCCGTCGGCGGGTTTTGCAGGGTGGCTCTGACGCGCCACGTGCGGGTCTGAGGATCGGCCTGCGGGGTGATATCCCGCAGTACGGCAGACGCCTGCACCGACGGGTCGCTGAGGAGGGAAACCTGCAAAATCGCTTTATCCAGAGACGGGATCGCATCGGGCGCGGCAATGTCAAACGCCACGTCGCGGGCTTCCCCGGTCGCCAGCGTCAGCACGGACTGGCCGTCGCTGACAACCTGTCCCGCAGAGGCGCTCACGGCCGTGATGACGCCCGCTTGCGGCGCGATCAGGTGCGTCCAGCCGAGACTTTCGCGGGCATTTCGCCATGCGGCCTCGCTGCTTTTTAAGCGCGCGCGGGCGACAAGCCAGTCAGCCCGGGCGCTGTCGAGCTGCGTGCGGGCTATCGCGCCTGTTGGCATAAGCTTTTGCATGCGACTGACGTTAAGCGCGGCGACCTGGGCAGAGGCTTTGGCGCCTTCATAGTCGGCCGCGGCGCTGTCGAGCTGGTTTTGCCCGGTCGTATTATCAAGCGTGGCCAGCAGCTGTCCGGAAGTGACCCGGTCGCCAATATCAACGCTACGCGTCAGTATCCCGCCTCCGGTGCGAAAGCTCAGGGTCGTTTCATCGTGGGCATGGATCTCACCGGTTCTTTCCAGCGCGGGAAGGGAGTGGGCGGTGCCAACGACGACGTAGCGTACCTTACGCACTGGGTCAGGTTTGTTTTCGTGTTTATCACCGCAGCCGGTCATCGGAAAAATCGCCAGCGCAAGCAGGGCCAGGGGAAGAAAATTCAGCCAGGAAAGGGTGCGCGCCACGCCGTACAAATGATGCAGGCAGTGGCGGAGGGAGAGAAAAAATTCGTCTGACATAACGCCGCTCCATAAAGGGAATGGCGTTATTAAATGCGCGCTACGTCGAGAAAGATTCGATGTTCTGTCAAGGCTTTATCAAGAGTGGAGATTTTCATTATCGGACGGATGCCAGGGCAACAAAATGCACACCGCGAGGCCGCCGGTTTCCGGTAATGACGCGCTAATCTCACCCCCATGCGCCTGGCAAATCGCCCGGGCAATGGACAAACCAAGGCCGCTGCCGCCGGAATGCCGCGCGCGGGACTGCTCCTCGCGGCTAAAGCGTTTAAACATTTCCGGTAGGAACTGGGGCGACACGCCCGGCCCGTCATCGGTGAATTCGAGGATGTAATGCCCGCTGGCGTAATGCAGAGCCACCTCAAGGTGGCCGCCTTCGCGTCCGTAACGTAGCGCATTTTCCATGAGGATGGTAACGACCTGTCCCATACGGAACGCATCGCCCCGGAAGGGGCTGGTGTGCGGGTTACGCAGCGTTATCCTGAAATGATGCGCATCCGCCTGGGGCATGATCCAGGCAGCCCGCTCCTGAATCAGCTCATCCAGACAGAACGGCTGGTCCTCCAGCACAAGGTTACCCGCGTCTGCCAAAGAGAGAAGGTGGAGTTCATCGGTGAGGCGGTTGAGGTGCTGGAGCTGTTTCATCACCATGCCCAACTGCACCGGGCTGGCATCAAACACGCCGTCTAGCATGCCCTGCAGACGCCCGATGGCGGCCGTCAGGGGCGAGCGCAGCTCATGCGCCATCGCGACGTGCGAGGCGCGGAGCTCTTTCTCATAGCGGGCGAGTTGTCCCGTCATAGAGTTAAAGTCGGTCGCAAAGCTGACCATTTCTGCCGGTGCATCTTTGATCAGCTCAGCCTGACGGCCAAACTGACCTTCGGCGACATCCTTTGCCGCATCGCGAAGTCGGCTGAACTGCAGTGCCAGCGGGCGGGCGTGTTTGAGCCCCATCACCACAATAAACGGGATCATCACCAGCACCAGCAGGGCCACCGTGACCCAGTCCGCTGAGGCGATGGACGGCGTGGAATAGCTCAGGCCCCACCAGGTGTCCACAATCGAGTGGAAGCGGGCCGGGTTGGCCTGCGGGTTCTGGCTGAGCGTCAGAAACTCCTGCCGGACCGCTGGCGGCATCCTGCCCATGATCCAGTAGTTCTGGACCGCATAGCGCAGCCACATGCAGGTGGCAATGACGATCACGCTGCCGATGGCCAGCGCTAAAATGCGTGCGCAAATCCAGCGCCACAGAGAGGCGTGTCGGTTTTTTATCATGGCTGTCTGAACCTGTAACCCACGCCGCGCACGTTGATCAGCACGCCGGAAATACCCACCGCTTCGAGTTTTTTACGCAGGTTATAAATATGGGTGTCCACCACGCGCTCCAGCGCCTCGCTTTCCGGCAAACAGTGTTCCAGTAAATACTGGCGAGAGAACGGGTGCGCAGGCGAGCGCAGCAGCGTTGCCAGAAGCGAGAATTCCGTTGGCGTAAGATCGAGCATCACAGGCGTGTCGTCGCCGTTGTCCACGTACGCCACAATGGCGGCGACATCCACCGCCAGCGTTTGCCAGCGAAGGATCTTTTCCTCTGTCTCTTTTTTACTGCTGCGCCGCAGCACCGCCTGCACCCGCGCCACCACTTCGCCCGGATGATAAGGCTTCACAACGTAATCATCGGCACCGTAACGCAGGGCACCAATGCGATCGGGAGTATCCCCCATAGCCGTGACCATGATCACCGGCACATCGCTTTTACGACGCAGGCCCGCCAGCACCTCGGTGCCGTTAAGTCCCGGCAGCATTACGTCCAGCAGGATGAGGTCGGGCTTCCACCGCTGCGCCATATCCAGCCCGGAAAGACCGTCTCCGGTAATGGTCACGTCGTAATTTTCACGCCGTAAATAGGCTTCGAGCACGCCAGCCGCGTCGGCGTCATCTTCAATAATCAGTACTCTTCTGGATAACATCCGTTCACCTTGACCATTTCTTAACACTATCCCGACGATTCATTGATTCAGCCAAATCATACTGCGCCAACATTGTATGGCTGTCCCTGTCTCAGGAGACGCCAGCGTCTGTAAGGAGAGCAGTATGATAGCGATAAAAAAAGTCCTGTATATGTCCGTCCCGCTTCTGATGGTCTTGGCATCCGCCGCGCAGGCGGATGATGGCACCGCGTCCGATTCCTTAACCGTCGGGCTGGGAGGGCAATATGCCCCGCGTTACTCAGGCTCAGACAAGCAGGTGTGGCAGGTGGTTCCAGTGCTGCAGGGACGCAAAGGCGCTTTCTTTGTTGATGCACAAAAAGGGGTGGGATATGACCTGCAAAACGACAGCGGTTGGTATTTCGAACACACGCTGGGCTACGACCCCGGAAGGGCTGATAAAAATTCTGGCTGGCGTGAGGGTGCAAACAACCTGAAAGGGATGGGGGACATTAATGCCACCCTGAATACCGGCCTTGCCGTGGGCTGGCAGGCCGCGCCATGGCTGAGCATGGAAGGCAAAGCGACGCTGCCGTTAACGGACAGTCAGGGGGCAAGCTATCAGGCCTCCGTTACGCTGATCCCGGTACAAAATAACCAGGACACGATAGCCTTTCAGTCTGCGGCCCAGTTTGGCGACAGCCGTTATATGAATACCTGGTATGGCGTCAGTGAGCAGCAGAGCCGCCGCACCGGCTATCGCCGCTATTCAGCGCCGGGTGGATTTTATGGCGTCGACACCAGCCTGACCTGGAGCCATCAGTTCGATGCTCACTGGGGAACTGTCCTCAGCGCGGACTATACCTGGCTTGGCGACCATGCCAAAGAAAGCCCGATCGTGATGCGGCGCAATGAGGGGTCTGCAACCGCCGCTATCACCTGGACATTTTAAATTCGCAGAGCACGATGTGAGCGAGGGGGCGAGAGGATTACTTCTTCTTATCCATCATCGCTTTTAAATCGGCAAACGGGTTAAACGTGGCGACGCCCACGTCTTTTTGCGCGTCTTCCCCGGCCACGACGGTGGTGCCGTACTGATCTGCTTCGGTGTATTTCGAATGCTCGTGATCGTGGCAAAACAGGCACAACAGCTCCCAGTTGCTGCCATCTTCCGGGTTGTTGGTATGGTCGTGATCGATATGGTGAACCGTGAGTTCACGCAGATTGGAATAGACAAACTCGCGCGAGCAGCGTCCACACACCCATGGATAGATTTTTATTGCTTTTTCGCGATAGCCGCTTTCCAGCCGCGCGTAGTTTTTGGGGATCAAAGCCATTGCCGGTTTTACCTGTCATAAAAATAGTGAGCCAATATATCTCATCAGGCACTGTAAATGTATATACGCTTCCTCCGTTAGAGTGAGAATGTGCCTTCAAGCGTAATGACGCATTTTCCGCCGACGCGAACCACCGCCTTTCCTGAGGTGGCATCGTATCCCGTGAACAGTACGCTTGCTCGTCCCATATCGACCCCCTGACTGACTGTCAGGTCAAGCGTCGTTTTGTCGCGGTGTAATGCCAGTAGCGCCGTAACAGCGGCGGTCGCGCTGCCTGTTGCAGGATCTTCCGTCATTCGGGGCGTAAACATGCGTGCTTGGACATCGCAGGGTGCATCGGAATCTGAATCCAGGGTATAGGCATAGAGTGAAACTGCACCGTCCAGTGGTAACGTCGCACGAAAACCCTGTAAATTGGGCACGCATCGACGGAGCGCCTCGCGAGAGGCCAGCTCGGCTATCAGGAAGGGCAGACCCACCGACGCGACGACGGGCATATGTACCTCGGTACGGATATCTTCTGCGTTCAGGGACAAGCAGGCAGCCACCTTTTCCGGGCTAACTTCAGAGCGGCAGGAGAGTGCCTCTGGCACCAGGAGTTCTGCACCCGTCACCGTATCGTTGTCACGCAGCAGGCGCACGGGCACCAGGCCAGCGATTTCCTCGAAGTGCAGTGTATCAGGCAGGTGCTGATGATTCATCGTAGTGTGATGAGCGAGCACGTAGGCGGTACCCACATTCGGGTGCCCGGCGAAGGGGATCTCGCGCGAGGGCGTAAAAATTCGGACGCGTGCTGTATTAGATGGATTGTCTGGCGGCAGCACAAACGTCGTTTCGCTGTAACCAAACTCAACGGCGACCTGCTGCATTTGTGCTTTACTCATGCCCTCCGCATCGAGTACGACGGCAACAGGATTACCCAGAAACGGCGTGTCAGTAAAAACATCCGCCACAACATAGCGTCTTTTCATTTTTTATCCAGTGTGAAAGGTCCCGACCTATAGTAGTAACGTTAATTCAAACGGATAACCAACGGGTTTTTACCTGAGGGACATGAAACTATTTCAATCAATTTATTTGAATCATTCCGTTAAATAAACGGCATTTATTCTTACCGGGTAATGCGTAAAGTGGACAGAACGCAATGCATTATCAGGACACAGAGTTATGAAAAAGATCGGGTTTTTATCGTTTGGTCACTGGACGCCTTCGCCGCAGTCCGGCACGCGCTCAGCGGCTGACACGCTGCTGCAGTCCATCGATTTAGCCGTGGCGGCTGAAGAGCTGGGGGCAGACGGCGCCTATTTCCGCGTGCATCACTTCGCGCGACAGCTTAGCTCGCCGTTCCCTCTGCTGGCCGCCATTGGCGCAAAAACGAAGACCATCGAAATCGGCACCGGCGTGATTGATATGCGCTATGAAAATCCGATGTACATGGCTGAAGATGCGGGCGCGGCGGACCTGATTTCCGGTGGTCGCCTGCAGTTGGGCATCAGCCGTGGCTCCCCGGAGCAGGTTATTGATGGCTGGCGTCATTTCGGCTATGTCCCGCAGGAAGGGGAAAACGAGTCGGATATGGCGCGTCGTCATACCGAGGTGCTGCTTGAGGTGCTGCGTGGGGAAGGGTTTGCCAAACCGAACCCGCAGCCCATGTTCCCGAATCCGCCGGGGCTGCTGCGCCTGGAGCCTTATTCAGAAGGGCTGCGCGAGCGTATCTGGTGGGGGGCGGGTTCCAATGCGACGGCCGTGTGGGCCGCAAAACTGGGCATGAACCTGCAAAGCTCAACGCTGAAGGACGATGAAACCGGTGAGCCGTTCCATATTCAGCAGGCAAAACAGATCCGTGCGTACCGTCAGGCCTGGAAAGAGGCGGGGCATACGCGTGAGCCGCGGGTGTCGGTCAGCCGCAGTATTTTTGCGCTGATGGACGACCGTGACCGGATGTATTTCGGGGCCAGCCGCAACGACAGCGATAGCGTGGGTTATCTTGATGAGAAAACGCGCGCCATCTTCGGGCGCAGCTATGCCGCGGAGCCGGAAAAGCTGGTTGAACAGCTGAAAAAGGACGAGGCGATTGCCGAGGCGGACACGCTCTTACTGACCGTGCCGAACCAGCTGGGTGTGGATTATAATGCGCACGTGATTGAGTCTATTCTCAAACATGTCGCACCGGCAATGGGCTGGCGCGAGTAGTTCCGCTATCAGCCTTGAGATCGTAATGGAAAATCTGTCCCTCTGGTATCGCCGGTTTGGCGAGCCAGAATCTGTTCTGCAACCTGAAACCGCGCCGCCGGGCGCGCTTGCGCCGGGACAGCTCCGCGTGCGAATGCTGTTTTCTCCGGTCAACGCGTCCGATCTTATCCCCATCACCGGTGCCTATCGCCACAGAACCCCGTTACCGGCGGTCGCGGGGTATGAAGGTGTCGGTGTTGTCACCGAGGCGCCCGCCTCGTTTAAGCATCTGGTGGGGCAGCGCGTCCTGCCGCTGCGCGGTCAGGGCACCTGGCAGCGCTATGTGGATTGCCCGGCAGAGTATGCGATACCCGTTCCGGACACCGTCGACGCACATCTGGCCGCGCGGGCCTATATTAACCCGCTGGCGGCGCAGATGATGCTGACCCGCTACCCGCCGCGTGGAAAGCGGGTCTTGCTCACGGCTGCCGGATCGGATTGCGCCATTCTGCTGGGGCAGTGGGCGCGTCAGGCGGGGGCGGAAGCGGTTTATGGGATTCACCGCTCTGCCGTGCATGCTGAACGGCTGGAGGCGATGGGCATCACGCCTGTCGCACAGCATGACGCAAACAGAATCGGTACCGTCGCTGCCCGTAGCGATATCGTCTACGATGCCACCGGCGGGCCGCTTGCGGAAACGATCCTCAGCGTGATGCCCGAGCAGGGCATGTTTGTCTGCTACGGGCTGCTCTCCGGGCAAACCTTCACACAGCGGCGGCCTGCGCCGCGCGTGGCGTGGTTCCATATCCGAAACGGTCTGGATGCGCTCAGCGTTGAGGCGTGGCGCGCGGAGTTCGATCGCATCTGGCTGAGGTTGCCCGACAGTGAGTACAGCGACGTTACGGTGTACCCGCTGGCGGAGTGGCGAAGGGCGCTCAGCGCTTATCGTGAAGGTGGAAGGACCCGCAAGCCCCTCCTGTCGATGGCGGAATGACGGCTAGTGATGGCTCATATCGCTCAGCAGCACGGCGATACTTTGCCCGCCCGCCGTCTGCTCCAGACCAATCTTGACAATGATGGTGAGCGGAACGGAGAGCAGCATCCCAACGGGCCCGAGCAGCCAGCCCCAGAATATCAGGGACAAAAAGACCACCAGCGTGGACAGCCCCAGGCCCCGGCCCATCATGCGGGGTTCCAGTATGTTACCGAACACCAGATTGATGACCAGGTATCCGGCCAGCAGGATCAGCGCGTCATAAAGCCCGCTGAAAACCAGCACCTGAAGAATAGGGGGGATCGCCGCCAGCACGGAGCCGATGTTGGGAATGTAGTTAAGCGCAAACGCCAGTAACCCCCAGACGAACGCAAAGCGGACGTCCAGCGCCAGAAGCATCACCCAGACGACAACGCCCGTCACCAGGCTAATGGCCGTTTTCAGCACCAGATAGCGGGAGACGCTGTCCAGCGCGCGTTGAATCGCCCCCATTCCTTCGACCGGACGGACCATTATCTGCTGCAGCTTTGCAGGAAGCTGCGGCACCTCCAGCAGCATAAACACCACCGTTAAAAACAGCAGGAAAATGGAGGTCATGGCATTGGAAAGCTGAGCCAGCAGGCTGGTGACGATCGTCATCGCCGCATTGGGGTCGATATATTTCAGCAGTTCTTCAACCGAGACTTCGATACCCGCGCGTTGCAGCCAGGGCTCCAGCTGCAGCAGCGGTATTGCCAGCGAAGAGCGGTATTTCGGCAGCGTTCGCGCCAGTTCATTGAGCGAGGTCCCCAGATAAGCCACCAGCAGTACCATCGCCACAATAATGATGCTGATAAGCAGCGTGATGGCCAGCACGCGCGGGATGCGTAGCCGCGTCATGCGCTGAACCAGCGGGTTGAGGATCACCGCAATAAACAGGGCCAGAATAAAGGGCACAATAATGTCGGCGGCAAAGCGCACGCCTGTCAATATGATCACCAGCATGCCCAGCATGATGACAATTTTTAACCCGTTCAGGGTAATGATGGGTTTAGCCATGGTGACTCCGAAATTTTCTTTATATTTATAATAAAGGTGAAAGGCATTGCAATAAACTAACCAAAATCAAACGGAGTGGGTAAAGAATTGCAAAGACTTTGAGTAAAATCCTGGGTTATGGTACAAATTCGGTGTGTTTAACTACCGAGGACAATTTTCATCCGCAAAGACGAGAAGCAACAACGCGGATAATTGTAATTTTATGGACAATATGTTCAGGACGTACTCTTCAAACAATACTGCTGTATACTCCACCTCTTTCTGCCTGCTTTCTGGTGAGCAACACTGGCGCACCGCACTATAGTCATTTCTTCTGCCTGAGCTGGCGCTAAGCGCTTAGCTGACTGATTTCAATTCGTATTTTTGGGTTTGCTGCACGCAGCGGGCCACGATGGATTATATTCTCAAGCAGGAGAAAAACATGTTTTACTGGATTTTATTAGCCCTGGCTATTATCGCTGAAATTACCGGCACGCTGTCGATGAAGTGGGCTAGCGTCAGCGATGGCAACACCGGTTTTATTTTGATGCTGGTGATGATTTCGCTTTCGTATATTTTCCTCTCGTTCGCGGTGAAAAAAATTGCGCTGGGCGTCGCGTATGCCCTGTGGGAAGGGATCGGTATTTTGTTGATTACGCTGTTCAGCGTGCTGATATTTGACGAAACATTAACAACAATGAAGGTCGCCGGGTTAACGACGCTGGTCGCGGGTATTGTGCTGATTAAATCAGGTACCCGTAAGCCGTCTAAAGTGCAGAAGGAGCAGAACCATGCAACAGTTTGAGTGGGTTCATGCGGCCTGGCTGGGGTTCGCCATCGTGCTGGAAATTCTGGCGAACGTTCTGCTGAAATTCTCCGATGGTTTTCGCCGTAAATTCTACGGCCTGATGTCGATTGCCGCGGTTCTGGGGGCGTTCAGCGCGCTGTCCCAGGCGGTAAAGGGGATCGATCTTTCGGTCGCCTATGCGTTGTGGGGCGGTTTTGGTATCGCCGCGACGCTGGCTGCAGGCTGGGTGCTTTTCGGTCAGCGTTTAAATAACAAGGGCTGGATGGGACTCATCTTGCTGCTTGCAGGTATGATTATGATAAAACTTGCCTGACGTTCATAAAGCCATCCTTTACAGGCAGCGAAATTCGCTGCCTGTATTACGCTTAGAAAAGCAAAACCTTAAAGAGGATGGCTGATGTATCGCACATTAAGCTGGCGCAATATTCCCACCGCGAGAACGTTGTTTGCCATGGTCTTTATGGCGGGCATCGGCTTAATCATCTCCGTCGTCGCACTCCTCTATCTTTCCCTGCATCTTATCAGCACCAAAACCAATGAAATTGATGAACACCGCACGGCGCTTTCCGTGCAGGGGGCCATTCAGACATCGGTTAACCGCGTCTCCTCGCTGGTGCTGGATAACGCCGTCTGGGACGATGCGGTGCGGGAGGCCTACCGTCCCACGCTCGATACCGACTGGCTGTATAACACCTGGGGCGCCGGCTTTAAAATCAACAACCTCTATGATGGTACCTTCGTGCTTGATGAACATTTCGATGTCATCTGGGGATCGTTTCAAAGTCAGCCTTTTCAGGAGACGAATCTCGATTTTTTCGGTAAGGGACTAAAAGCCCTGATTGCTCAGCACGCGCGCGCCTTATCAAGCGATAAAAATATCTATGCCGGGATAAGCAAAACGCGAAGCGGCGTCGCCTTTGTGGGCATTGGGCTGATTCGCCCGATGGTCGGAAGATTACAGGTGACCGACGAAACGCGCCGCTATCTGGTGATCACCCGTCATCTGAACGCCAGAATCTTAGCCGACCTGGGGGCGACCTTTCAGATCGATAATCTGCACTTTACGCCGGAAAAAATTAACGAAATGAGTATGCCGCTGCGCAGTTCGGCAGGGGAGCAGCTGGGCTATCTTAACTGGCAGGCACGGCTTCCGGGGGCGCAGGCCGCCCGGGCGGCATCCTCTGATATCACGCAGATTGTTGTGCTGGCATCGGCCCTGATCCTGCTCTTTATTCTGGTGAGCAGCGTGGGGCTGTACAAGCTTGCGCGAGGAGAAAGCCAGGCGCGTCTGGTGGCGAGAACGGACTGGCTAAGCCATCTGCCGAACCGACGAGCGCTCATCGAAGCGCTGGATCGGGTGAGTCTACGCGGCGATATCGACGTCAAAAGCGTGGTGTTTATCGATCTGGATGGTTTTAAAGACGTGAATGACATCTACGGACACAGCGTGGGAGACGATCTCATTGTGGCGATTGCGAAAACGCTGAGTGAACGCGTGCCGCCGGGGGGAATGCTGGCGCGTATGGGCGGGGATGAGTTTGCCATGACCATCGGCGGTGATGAGGCAGAAACACAGGCCACCGCCTTTGCCGTTTCGGTGCTGGATTTTCTCATTACCCCGATTCAGCTGGGGGAACGCACGATCCATATCGGCGCCAGTATCGGTATCGCCAGCGGAACCCTGATTGAATGCACCAGCTCCGAGCTGTTTCGCCGCGCCGATATTGCCATGTACCATGCCAAAATGAGCGGGAAAGGGCGTATCACCCACTACGACGCCGAGCTGAACAGCGCCCGGGAGCGCAAGCTGGCGATTGAAAATCAGATCCGTAACGGTCTGGAGCGCGATGAGTTTGAGGTCTGGTATCAGCCGATTATTGACGCCCGCAGCCAGAAAATGAGCAGTGTCGAAGCGCTGGTCCGCTGGCCACGTCGCCCGGACGGGCCGCTGGGCCCGGATACCTTCATCGCCATTGCGGAGACCAGCGGTCTGATTTACAAGCTTGGCCAGTTTGTGCTGCAGCGCGCCTGTCAGGATCTCCAGCCGTACGGTGACTTAACGCTTTCCGTTAACATTTCTCCCGCGCAATTCCGCGATCCCGCCTTCGAAGACAAAGTGGCCAGCGTGCTGGAGACCACTCATTTCCCTGCTAACCGACTGCAACTGGAGGTCACGGAGTCCTATGTGCTGGAAAACCCGGAGCGTGCCCGCATGGCGATAGCCAATCTTAAAGCGCTGGGCACCGCGGTGGCGCTGGATGACTTTGGCACTGGCTATTCCAGCATTGGCTATTTGCGGCGTTTTAACTTCGACACGATCAAGATTGATAAATCGCTGGCAGGGCTGGTGGACAACGATGAACAGGCGGCCGCGCTGGTAAGCGGCACGGTGCGGATCGCCAACGCGCTGGGGATGGCGGTGGTCGCCGAAGGGGTCGAGACCGAAAGACAAATGAAACTGCTGCGGCTGGCTGGCTGCGATCAACTGCAGGGTTTTTGGTTCAGCCAGCCGATGCCGATTGAGTCAATCAGGGCATTACATCAGGTCAGACGATGCTGATTTACTGCTGCGCCAGCGCTTCCAGCTTGTCGCGAAAACCGGTCACGGACAAGGCCCGGTTATCTGCGCGCCAGCGATCTTTCGCCGCCGGTGCAGAGCTCTGCACACCGATCAACTGCCAGCCGTTATCTGTTTTCAGCATCAGCGGTGAGCCACTGTCACCCGGCAACGTATCGCACTGGTGCGAGAGTACGCTGGTTTGCGCCCAGCCCGTCACTATACAGTCGGAGTGCGTGTAAAGCGTATCCAGATGGTCGACAGGATAGCCGGACTGCGTCACCTTCCGGTCGGCGGCTTTCAGCGCGGCGGTGAGGGCGTCTTTGTCGCCGTCAAATAACGGCAGCGGCGTAATGCCGGAAGGGGGGTAGCGTAAAACGATGAGGCCAAAGTCCCATGAGGCGGCCGCCGGTGGCACGATCCAGCCGTCACCATCCGGTTTCAGGCGTTTGCCGAGAGACGGATCGACCCGGCCTTCAATGCCGTGAATTTCATAGCGCCAGGTGCCTTTTTGCGACACAAACCGCAAGGCCACCGCTTTATCCGGCTTGCCGTTTGGCGGCGTTAACAGACAGTGGCCTGCTGTCAGGGCAAGCTGTGGGGTAATCAGCGTCGCAGTACATAAGTTACCGCTGGCGGTTTCCAGTTGACCTATAGCATCCCAGGGCGCCTGGGTGGGATCGGCGACGCGCGTGCGATCGTCATGACCGAAAAAAAGCGTCTTTAGCTCTTTCGCGCTAATGGTGTCATCACCGCCATCATCCGCATGTGAGAATCCAGAAAAAAGACCAAACGTTCCCAGTAACAACACAACAGATTTACGCATATCACACTCTGGTGGGGGTAATTATGATTATTAAAAGTGAACCCTATGAAAATACTATAGACGGGACAGCGCTAAAGTGGGAGTAAAATCAGCGTGCTACAATCAGGAAAGATAAAAGTGGCTGGCGATGAGCGCGCATAAAATAAGCAGGATCAGAATCAGCTCAAACCGATAGCGTCGCAGCATACGCCCTCCGGATAAAAAAAACGGCGCGGAACCTGTTCCGGTTCGGCGCCGGTTTACCAACGTGCCCCGAAGGGCACGGTTTAGCTTGTACTCTTACGCAGCTGGCTGTGCAGCTGGTTTAGCAGCTTCGTGTTTTACTGCTTTTTTGTGATGCTTTTTAGCAGCCTGAGCTTTCTGTTCTACAGCCGGTTTAGCGGCTTTTTTGTGGTGGTGCTTTTTAGCAGCCTGCGCTTTCTGCTCTACAGCGGGTTTAGCGGCTTTTTTGTGGTGGTGCTTTTTAGCGGCCTGCGCTTTCTGCTCTACAGCCGGTTTAGCGGCTTTTTTGTGGTGCTTTTTGGCAGCCTGCGCTTTCTGCTCGGTTGGTGCTGCGGTTGCAGGTGCAGCGGCTTCTTTTTTCGCTGCAGCTTTGTGGTGTTTCTTATGATGAACCGCTTTTGCTGGGGCTGCGGTGGTGGTTGCAGCAGGTGCGGCAGCCGGTGCAGCAGTTGCGGTAGTGTCAGCAGCAAATGCAGCAGAAGACAGACCCATAGCAGCGGCAACAACCAGAGCTAATACTTTATTCATTCTCATACCCTCGAATTTGGTTTTTCATTTAACCCCACTGCGGGGCCGTTGAAATAACTATATCCCTGTAAACTCGGGGTTTCCGTGAGTGATTGGTATCGGCGTGTAACCATATGTACATTGCCGGGGGGCTAGCACAGACGGCCCACTCTCCATTGAGGGAGAGGGCTGGGGTGAGGGGGGAACATACGGCTCTTTTACCTGAGATCCCTCACCCCCGGCCAAACAGATTACAAATAGCGGGAGGTCAGATGTTCGCGGAAGTAACGGATGTTCAGATCCTCGCCCGTCGCCTGGGTGATTAACTGCGACGTGCTGAAGCGACTGCCGTGCTGCCAGATGTTCTGACGCAGCCAGTCAAAGAGTGCAGAAAAATCGCCCTCAGCGATGGAGGCCTGCAGACCCGGAAGCGCCGTTTTCGCGGCATGGAACAGCTGCGCGGCATACATGGCCCCCAGCGTATAGGATGGGAAGTAGCCAAAACCGCCGTCGGTCCAGTGAATATCCTGCATACAGCCGTTGCGGTAGTTGTCTTTGGTGGATAACCCGAGCCAGGCCTGCATTTTCTCGTCCCACAGGGCAGGGATATCGTCCACTTCGATCTCGCCGTTGATCAGCGACCGCTCAATCTCATAGCGCAGCACCACGTGCGCCGGGTAGCTCACTTCGTCCGCATCGACGCGGATATAGCCCGGCTTCACGCGCTGGTTCCAGGCGATAAAGTTCTCTTCGCTGAACGCCGCCTGGCTGCCAAAGCGGGCATGCACCGCAGGGAGAAGATGCTTGAGGAAGGCTTCACTGCGTCCCAGCTGCATCTCAAAGAACAGGCTCTGGGATTCGTGGATCGCGGTTGAGCGGGCCAGCGCAATCGGCTGTCCTGCCCACGCGCGCGGCAGGTTTTGTTCGTAGCGCGCGTGTCCGGTTTCGTGGATCACGCCAAACAGCGCGCTAAGAAGCTCATCCTCGTCATAGCGCGTGGTGATGCGCACGTCCTCCGGTACGCCGCCGCAGAACGGGTGCGCGCTTACGTCCAGGCGACCACCGTTAAAATCGAAGCCGAGCATTTTCATGGCTTCCAGGCCCAGTTCACGCTGTGTTGCCGTCGGGAAAGGCCCCTGAGGAGGAACAAACGATCGCTGAGCCTGTTTTTCCACGACGTTTGCCAGCAGGTCCGGCAGCCAGGACTTCATGTCGCCGAACAGCACGTCCAGACGGGCGCTGGTCATGTCGGGTTCAAAAATATCCAGTAACGCATCGTACGGCGTACAGCCTTTGGCTTCCGCCCGCAGGCGCGCCTCTTCACGGCTGAGTTTGACCACCTCTTTCAGGTTGGCGGAAAAACCCTGCCAGTCGTTAGCGGGACGCTGTGTACGCCAGGCATGTTCACACCTGCTGCCCGCCAGGGATTTGGCTTCCACCAGCGTTTCCGGCAGCAGCGAGGCCTGCTGATAGTGGCGCGTCATTTCCCGCAGGTTGGCCTGTTCGACGTCATTCAGATCTTCCCCTGCCGCCGCGGCTAACAGGTCGCCGACTTTTTTATCGGTCAGGAGCTGGTGCTGCAGGACGCTCATTTCCGCCAGCGCCTCGCCGCGCGCGGCGCTGCCGCCGGGCGGCATCATGGTGAACATGTCCCAGCTGGCGATGGAGGAGAGGTGCGAGAAGCGGGAGAGGCGCTGGAAGGTTTTCACAAGTGACTGATAGGCTGATGTTTTTTCCAATTCTTATTTCCTCATGCCGGGGATGTGTTTCAGGGAGCATACAATGAAACAGACCAAATTCCCCAACATTTCCCACGCGGAGGAAATCTGTGCAGATCTCCTCCGTTGAAACCGTCCCCGGCATTCCGGGAGACGGTTTTCGGTGGGCACTCAGGACTTATCGCGCATAACCTGTTGCAGGATCGCCAGCGCCTGGTTGAACTGGGCATCCGGAATGGTCAGCGGATAAAGGAAGCGGATCACGTTGCCGTACTGGCCGCAGATCAATAACAGCAGGCCCTGAGCGAGCGCCTTTTGCTGGATCGCCTGCGCGATGGCGGCTGAAGGTTCACGGCTCTCGGGATCAAAAAACTCCGCCGCGATCATCGATCCTCTTCCCCTTATCGCCACGAGCGCAGGGAAGGTGCCCTGAATCTCCTCCAGCGTGGCTTTCAGCCGATCGCCCAGCTGACGGGCGCGCGCGCACAGCGACTCGTTGTCGATAATCTTCAGCACCGCGTGCGCGGCGGCCACCGCAAGCGGGTTGCCGGCATAGGTTCCCCCCAGGCCGCCGGGAGCCGGCGCGTCCATGATGTCGGCGCGACCCACCACGCCGGACAGCGGCATTCCGCCTGCCAGGCTTTTAGCCATCGTCATCAGGTCGGGTTTGTCCGCGTAGTGTTCCATGGCAAACAGCTTACCCGTACGGGCGAAGCCGCTCTGCACTTCGTCGGCGATCATCACGATCCCGTGCTCATCACAGATGCGGCGGATGGCGGCCACCAGCTCTGGCGGGGCGACGTTGAATCCGCCTTCACCCTGAATGGGTTCAAAAATAATCGCCGCCACCTGTTTCGCCTCAATATCTGCTTTGAACAGGCGTTCTATCGCCGTGATGGCATCCTGCGTCGTGATGCCGTGCAGCTCGGAGGGATACGGCACGTGATAAACCGACCCCGGGAAGGGACCAAATCCGAGCTTGTAAGGCGCGACCTTGCCGGTTAACGCCATGGTCATATAGGTTCGGCCGTGAAAACCGCCCCCGAAGGCAATCACACCCGGTCTGCCGGTGTGGGCCCGGGCGATTTTAATGGCATTTTCCACCGCCTCCGCGCCCGTTGTGAAGAACGCCGTTTTGGCCGGGCTCTGCACCGGGGCCAGCTCGTTAAGTTTTTCGGCTAATGAAACGTAGCTTTCATACGGCACAATCTGGTAGGCCGTGTGGGTGAACTGGTGAAGCTGTTTTTCCACCGCGGCCACCAGTTCAGGATGACGATGGCCGGTATTCAGTACCGCGATCCCGGCGGCGAAATCAATATAGTCGTTGCCTTCCACGTCGGTAAGCGTGGCATTCTCCGCCGAGCGGGCAAAGAAATTACACATTACGCCAACGCCGCGCGGGGTGGCAGAAAGTCTGCGCTGATGAAATTCCTGATTACTCATGTCAGATACCCTTTTGTCGAAAACGATCATACGCCAAGACGATCGCGCAGGCTGTAATACGCCGCGCCCATCGCCGTGAATGGAATCCGCAGGCTGCGACCGCCCGGGAAGGGATAGTGCGGAAGATTAGCAAACGCATCAAAGCGCTCAGCGTCACCGCGCAACAGTTCCGAGATCAGCCGTCCGGCCAGGTGGGTGCAGGTCACGCCGTGGCCGCTGTAGCCCTGCATGTAATAGATGTTTTTATCCAGACGACCAAACTGCGGCATACGCGACAGGGTCAGCAGGAAGTTGCCCGTCCAGCGGTAGTCGATTTTGACGCCTGCCAGCTGAGGGAAGGTTTTGAGCAGCTTTGGCATCACCAGGCGCTCGACATCGTCCGGATCGCGCGCGCCATAGACGACGCCACCACCGTACAGCAGGCGGTTGTCGGCGGTGAGACGGTAGTAATCCAGCAGGTAGTTACAATCTTCCACGCAGTAGTTATTGGGGATCAGCGTGCGGGCGACCTCTTCCGGCAGCGGGGCGGTGGTCACCACCTGGGTGCCGCAGGGCATGCTGCGTTTTGCCAGTTCCGGTTCGATCTTATCGCCCAGATAAGCATTCCCGGCGACGATCACGTAGCGGGCCGTCACCTGGCCATGCTGCGTGCTCACCACGGCCGGGCTGGTGTGCTGAATGGCGGTCACCGGGGACTGTTCATATACCCGCCCGCCGTTCAGGCGAATGGCGTCTGCTTCGCCGATCGCCAGGTTCAGCGGGTGAATATGCCCCCCGCTGCGGTCCAGCAGCGCGCCGGTATAGCGTTCGCTGTCGACTTCCCGGCGGATGGCGCTGGCGTCCAGCAACTCGAGCTGCGTGTTGCCGTAGCGTTCCCAGTTGGCTTTTTGCTCCTCCAACGTCTCCAGCTGCTTGTGGTTTAGCGCCACAAACAGCCCGCCGGGACGATAGTCGCACTGGATCTGATAGCGCTGGATGCGCTCCCGAATGATTTCCCCGCCTTCAAACATCATGCTCCCGAGCATTCTGGCGGCATCGGGCCCGTAGTTTTTCTCGATCACGTCGATATCGCGGCTGTAGGAGTTAACCAGCTGGCCGCCGTTGCGTCCGCTGGCGCCGAAACCGATGCGCGCCCCTTCAAGGAGCACCACGTCATAGCCCATTTCGGCGAGATGCAGCGCGGAGGAGAGGCCGGTATAGCCGCCGCCCACCACGCACACGTCACAGCTGATCGACTCGTTAAGCGTCGGGAAAGGTTCGTAAGCGTTCGCGCTGGCCGCGTAGTAGCTGGTGGTATGTTCGGTCATGATTGAGGCTCCAGGGCAATCCAGATGGTTTTCAGTTCAGTGAATTTTTCCAGCGCGTGCAGGGACTTATCGCGACCGTTGCCGCTCTGCTTATAGCCGCCAAAGGGAACGGTCATATCACCGTCGTTATAGTTATTGACGAAGACTGAGCCGGCCTTCAGGCGGCGGCTCATGCGGTGCGCCCGGGAGAGATCGCGGGTCCATACCGCCGCGCCAAGCCCGTATTCACTGTCGTTGGCCAGCGTTAAGGCGTTCTCTTCGGTTTTAAATCGGGTGACGACCAGCACCGGGCCGAAAATCTCTTCCCGGCACAGCGGGGAGTCGGGCTCGAGGTCGACAAAAATGGTTGGACCGACTGCGGAAGGCCATGATTGTTCCCGCCCGTCCAGCAGCAGCGAGCCTTTCCGGGTTCCCTCGCGAATAAACGTGTGGACGGTATCGGCGTGCGCAGCGTCGATGAGCATGCCCATCGTGCTGTCGGGGTCGAGCGGATCGCCCGGCTGCCAGTGACGGGCCTGCGCTTTCAGCTTGGTCAGGAATTCATCGGCGATGCTCTCTTCGAGCAGCAGGCGGGTACCGGCGATACAGACTTGCCCCTGGTTGTAAAAAATCCCGGCGGCGGTCGCGCTCACGGCCTTGTCCAGGTCCGGACAGTCGGCAAAGATAATGTTGGCGCTCTTGCCGCCTGCCTCCAGCCAGACGCGCTTCATGTTGCTTTCTCCCGCGTCCTTCAACAGCTGCTTGCCGGTACGGGTAGAGCCGGTAAACGTCAGCACCTCGACCTCCGGATGACGTGCCAGCGCCTGGCCCGCTTCGTGGCCGTAACCGCTTATCACATTCAGCACGCCGTCCGGCAGGCCCGCCTCTTTCGCCAGTCCGGCCAGCCGCAGGGCGGTGAGCGGTGATTTCTCCGACGGTTTCAATACCACGCTATTGCCCGCGATCAGCGCCGGGCCCAGCTTCCAGCAGGCCAGCAGCAGCGGGAAGTTCCAGGGAACGATGGCCGCAACAACCCCGATCGGCTCGCGCACGATCATCGCCAGCTCGCCCGGCCCCGTAGGCGCCACTTCGCCGTAGACTTTATCCGCCGCTTCGGCGTACCAGCGAATGGCGCGCGCCGCGCCGGGAATATCGTCGCGCAGGCTGTGGCGGATGGGTTTACCGGTGTCCAGCGTTTCCAGCAAGGCCAGCTCTTCGCTATGGCGTTCCATCAAATCGGCGAGCGTATTTAGCACGGCCTTGCGCTGCGCCGGAGACGCCTGCGACCAGTCACCGCGCTCAAATACCTCACGCGCGGCTTGAACCGCGCGGTTCACGTCCGCCTGTTTGCCCCGGGCGACGTTCGCCAGCGTCTGCTGGGTCGCGGGATTGACGGTTTCAAACGTGGTGTTATCGGCGGCGTCACAATAGGCGCCGTTAATAAATAACCGGGTCTCAATGGCGCTGTTTTTTGCTTTATCCTGCCAGTAAGTCAGGTGCTGAAAATGCATATTCACTCCTTTCTTTCGCAATCAGATAAATAAAGGCATGGCCGTTTCAGGCAATACGAAGCCGTGGGGCATCCCGGGAATTAACCCGTTAAATGCCGACATTGATCGTTTTTATGTGTCCCGGCGTAAGCGCGCTTACGCCGGGACTGAGTGGTAATTAGAACGTGGTGGGGGTGTGGGCACTGATAATGCGGCAGATGCCTGCCGAGGTGTTGCTGAAGCTGTGTGGTATGCCGGTATTGATGGCATAGCTCTGCCCCGCAACCAGGTGATATTGCTGGCCATTAATGGTCAACAATATTTCACCTTCCAGTATCGTACCGATCTCCTCACCCTGGTGTTTGATCCTCTCTCCGGTCGTGGTTCCAGGCTGGTAAGTTTCAAAAATCATCGCCAGCGTACGGTTCGGATTTCCGTTATGAACCAGCTTCATCGAAACCCCCTGACTGCCTATTTCGATAAGGTCTTCCTGATTAATAACCACCTGCGGTTCATCAGGTTTTTCCGGTTCCGAAAAGAATTCCGAGAGCGACAGCCCATAAACTTTCAGCAGCTTCTGTAGCGTACTGATGGCAGGACTGACTTTGTCCTGCTCAATGGTGCTGATGGCACTGTGTGTTAACCCAGACAGTTCGGCGGCACGCCGCTGCGAGAGACCCAGCTGTTGGCGGATCTCAGACAGACGTTTCCCTGGCGCCAGTCCGTCATCGCTCATAGTTGCATTTCCTTTACGGTAGTGGTCAAAGCCGTTGCTTCTCGGCAATGTGGCTTTGACAGGCGGTGATAAAACCTTCAAACAACATACGTGACAGGGCGTACTCGCTGCTGTTCCATTCGGGGTGCCATTGCACACCGAGGGCAAAAGGGTGGTCATGAACGCTGACCGCCTCGACCAGCCCATCCGTCGAGCGGGCCTCCACGCGAAGCCGTGGTCCTAACGTCCGTGCACCTTGCCCGTGTAACGAGTTTACCCAAAATGTGTTACAGCCTGGTATTAATTGAGACAGCAGTCCTCCCTCCTGAACCTGAACTTCATGAGACGGGGCGTATTGTAGCTCAACCGGCAGTTCAGGATCTTCCCGGTGCTCGAGCAGGTCGTTCTGCTCGAACAGGCGGCGATACAGCGTCCCTCCCGTTGCAACAACCAGTTCCTGCAGCCCCCGGCAGATGGCGAAAATGGGGATGCGCCTTTCGAGCGCGGCGGCAATCAGCGCCATACTCAGAAGATCTCGCCCGGGATCGGCGTTAGGCTCATCGCCGTTTTCACCATAAAGGTGCGGCTGCACATTACTTGGGCTGCCCGGCAGGTAAATCCCGTCCAGGGTTGGGAGCAGAGCGGTAAGGAGCTCTGGCTCTGCCAGCGCATGCGGTAAGGCAATCGGTAAGCCTCCCGCGTTAATAATGGCATTCAGGTACTTTTCTTGCAGGGTCTGGGTCTCATGACCCTTAAGCCTGTTTCTACACATCACCACGCCAATAACTGGCTTGTTCATTATATTTTCCATGATCGCCCTCACAAAGTGGACTAAATTTAGGCCATTATCGCCTGAAAAACGGCCTTTTCGTTCAATATTTTCTCAATCTAGCAACGGGATCTACCTTTTGCAAACTTAATTTAACATTTGACAAACAATTTATTTGCATACAGATTCGATAGGGTGGACATTATATTTGACAGTCCAGAGCAGCGAACGCAAATCCAAAAACGGTGGTAAATCATGGAAACCAATATCGTAGAAGTTGAGAACTTTGTGCAGCACACGGATGAGAGGCGGGGCAGCGCCTTTACGCAGGAAGTGAAGCGCTATTTAGAAAAGTATCCTGACACCCAGTTTATTGATGTCCTCCTGACCGACCTGAACGGCTGTTTTCGCGGCAAACGCATCCCGGTTGCCGGACTGAGCAAGCTTGAAAAAGGCTGCTATTTCCCGGCATCGGTTTTCGCCATGGACATTTTGGGTAACGTCGTAGAAGAGGCGGGCCTGGGGCAGGAGCTCGGCGAGCCGGACTGCATCTGCGTACCGGTGCCGGGCACCCTGACACCGTCCGCCGCCGACCCGGAATACATTGGTCAGGTGCAGCTCACCATGGTCGATGAAGATGGCGCTCCCTTTGACGTTGAGCCGCGGAACGTACTCAACCGACTCTGGCAGCAGCTGCGCCAGCGCGGTCTGTTCCCCGTGGTAGCGGTAGAGCTGGAGTTCTATTTACTTGACCGTAAACGCGATGCCGACGGCTATCTGCAGCCACCCTGCACGCCGGGCACCGACGTGCGCAACACGCAGAGTCAGGTCTACTCGGTTGATAATCTTAACCATTTTGCTGACGTGCTGAACGACATTGACGAACTGGCGCAGCTGCAGCTGATCCCCGCTGACGGGGCAGTGGCTGAGGCCTCCCCGGGCCAGTTTGAGATAAACCTGCACCATACGGAAAACGTGCTCGATGCCTGCGACGATGCGCTGGCGCTAAAACGTCTTGTCAGGCAGATGGCGGAAAAACATAAGATGCACGCCACGTTTATGGCAAAGCCGTATGAAGAGCATGCGGGCAGCGGGATGCATATCCACATCAGCATGCAAAACAACCGAGGCGAAAACGTGCTCGCAGACGCCAACGGCGAGGATTCCGCACTGCTGAAACGCGCGCTGGCCGGGATGATCGATCTGATGCCTGCGTCCATGGCGCTGCTGGCACCGAACGTCAACTCCTATCGCCGTTTCCAGCCGGGAATGTACGTGCCGACGCAGGCCTCATGGGGACACAATAATCGCACCGTTGCCCTGCGTATCCCCTGCGGCGATCGCCATAACCATCGGGTTGAGTACCGGGTGGCGGGCGCTGACGCGAATCCGTATCTGGTGATGGCGGCGATTTTTGCCGGTATTTTACATGGGCTTGATAACGATTTGCCCCTGCAGGAAGAAGTGGAAGGCAATGGTCTGGAGCAGGACGGACTGCCGTTCCCGATTCGTCAGAGCGATGCGCTGTGGGAATTTATGCAAAACGATAGCCTTCGCGAGCGGCTGGGCGAACGTTTCTGCCACGTCTATCACGCCTGCAAAAATGATGAATTACTGCAGTTTGAACGCCTGATTACCGAAACTGAAATTGAGTGGATGCTCAAAAACGCCTGATGACGTGCCCCGGTAAGGGGCCGCTTTGTTTCATCTCATACGTATCACCAAACGGCCTGCGCGGAGCCTGGCCTAACTGTTTGCTGGCATGCCAGCTATCTCCCGGGAGTCGCGTTATGGAGCGCAGGCGGCACAGGGATTTTCTTAACGACACTGTGTGACGAGGTAGGAAATGATGCAGATGTTCAACTATCCGCAGGGCGAAGGGGGCCAGTCAGGCGCCTGCTGTGAGTGCGAGCCAGAGACGGTGCGCTGGTACGATCGCGTGTGTTCTTTACAACTTCCCCCTTTGCTAAGCAGGTTTGCGTTAAGGACAGCGCGATTGCAAACCACGGTAAGCATGGGGGGGACGGTTTATGGCGACTAACACCTCTCTTGACTCGCCGCGCATGGCCGGAAGAACCCGGCTGCGCAGTTCCCTCAAGCTCTGGCAGGTGGTCATGATGGGGCTGGCTTACCTCACTCCTATGACCGTGTTTGATACCTTCGGCATTGTGTCCGGTATTAGCAACGGCCACGTGCCCGCCTCGTATCTCCTGGCGCTGGCTGGCGTCATGTTTACCGCCATCAGCTACGGCAAACTGGTACGGCAGTTCCCGGAAGCGGGCTCCGCGTACACCTACACGCAGAAATCGATCGGCCCCCATTTAGGCTTTATGGTCGGCTGGTCATCGCTGCTGGACTATCTCTTCCTGCCGATGATTAACGTGCTGCTGGCGAAGATCTACCTTTCCGCGTTGTTCCCTGAAGTTCCGCCGTGGGTCTGGGTGGTGGGGTTTGTGACGATCCTGACGCTGGCGAACCTGAAGAGCGTGAATCTTGTCGCCAACTTCAACACCCTGTTTGTGCTGGTGCAGATCGCCATCATGGTGGTGTTTGTCATCCTCGTGGTGCACGGACTGCATAAGGGGGAGGGCGTCGGCACCGTCTGGTCGCTCCAGCCGTTTATCAGCGAGAACGCTCACCTGATCCCGATTATTACCGGCGCGACTATCGTCTGCTTCTCTTTCCTCGGCTTTGACGCGGTCACCACGCTGTCGGAAGAGACGCCAAATGCGGCGCGGGTGATCCCCAAAGCCATTTTCCTCACCGCTTTGTATGGCGGGCTGATATTCATTGTTGCCTCGTTTTTCATGCAGCTCTTTTTCCCGACGATCGCCCGCTTCAAGAACCCGGACGCCGCGCTGCCGGAAATCGCGCTGTACGTGGGCGGCAAGCTTTTCCAGTCGGTGTTTCTGTGTACCACGTTTGTGAATACGCTCGCTTCAGGCCTGGCCTCGCACGCCAGCGTCTCGCGCTTACTGTATGTGATGGGGCGTGACAACGTGTTTCCGGAGCGGGTGTTTGGCTACGTGCATCCGAAATGGCGTACGCCGGCCCTGAACGTCATTATGGTTGGGATAGTGGCGCTGTCGGCCCTGTACTTTGATCTCGTGACCGCGACGGCGCTGATCAACTTTGGCGCGCTGGTGGCGTTTACGTTTGTTAATCTCTCGGTGTACAACCATTTCTGGCGGCGTAAGGGGCTGAACAAAACGTGGAAAGATCGGTTCCACTATCTCCTGCTGCCGCTCATTGGTGCCGTCACGGTCGGCGTGCTGTGGATAAACCTCGAAGCGACGTCCCTGACGCTTGGCCTCATCTGGGCGGCACTGGGGATCCTTTACCTGACATGGCTCACGCGCCGTTTCCGAAAACCGCCTCCGCAGTTTGAAGCCGGTAAGATAGAACAGGCCTGGGATTCCTGAACGAAAAACGGCACCAGTACGCTGGTGCCGTTTAGCTGGAGCTCGTCTTACCGGACATCCGCCCGCGAGCATATTATCTCAGACGTTTATGAAGACTTGCGCCCACCAGCAGTGCGGCACAGAGCATCAGCGCGATAAACCCGCCCACGCCGTTCCAGCCGTAGTTATGCCAGAACACGCCGCCGAGCGTCCCGGCGATGCTGGACCCCAGGTAATAGCTAAACAGATAAAGAGACGATGCCTGACCTTTGGCGCGACGCGCGCGCGGGCCAATCCAGCTGCTGGCGACCGAGTGGGCCGCGAAGAACCCCGCAGAAAAGAGCAGCATGCCGGCAAAAATCAGCCACAGGGAGGAGAAGAGCGTCAGCAGCAGGCCGACCAGCATCACCGCCGTGAAGAACAGCATGACCGGGCCGCGTCCATAGCGTGCGGTCATCGCCCCGGCCTTCGGTGAACTCCACGTACCGGTCAAATAAGCCACCGAGAGTAAACCGACAATAGCCTGGTTCAGATGCCACGGTGAGAGCATCAGGCGATAGCCAATATAGTTAAACAGCGTGACGAAGGCGCCCATCAGCAGGAAGCCGGTCAGGAACAGGCGCGGCAGCCCCTTGTCGCGCCAGTGCAGACGGAAGTTGATAAACAGCGTTTTCGGGCGCAGCGATGTCGGGCGGAAATGACGCGATTCCGGCAGAATTTTCCAGAACATCAGGGCAGATGCCAGCGCGAAACAGCCGATGACCGCCAGCGCAATACGCCAGCTAAAGAAGTCCGTGAATACCCCGCTCAGCAGACGTCCGCTCATCCCGCCAATCGAGTTCCCGCTGATGTATAGCCCCATAGAGAAGGCAACAAAGCTCGGGTGGATCTCCTCGCTGAGGTAGGTCATCCCGACCGCCGCCACGCCGCTGAGCGAGAGTCCGATCAGCGCGCGCATCACCAGAATGCCGTGCCAACTGGTCATCATGGTCGAGAGTAGCGTACAGACCGAAGCCAGCATCAGCGCGGTTACCATCACCGGTTTACGCCCAATGGCGTCGGAAAGAGGGCCGGTAAAGAGCAGGCCAATCGCCAGCATCCCGGTAGAAATGGAGAGTGAAACGCTGCTGCTGGCAGGCGATACGCCAAACTCATGGGAGAGCACGGGCAGGATCGGCTGAACGCAATAGAGCAGGGCGAAGGTGGCCAGACCGGCGGAAAAGAGCGCCAGCGTGACGCGCATAAATTGGGGAGTACCACGTTTAATGAACTGAACCGGCTGCGATGTTGCTGGTAAATCATTGATATCGCTGGCCGGATCGATATCAATGGCAGTTGTACGACTCACACAGTTTCCTTGCTTAAACATCCCCGTGATTTCTGGTGACGGGTATGACCACCTCTTCAGGGTAGGAAAATGTAAATATTCTGTCTAATATATTAATAATCTCAAATGATACGTTAGAAATATGAATATCGAGCTGCGTCATCTTCGCTACTTTGTCGCCGTCGCCGAAGAGCTGCATTTTGGCCGCGCGGCAGCACGGCTGAATATCTCTCAACCACCGTTAAGCCAGCAGATTCAGATCCTGGAGCAGCAGGTCGGCGCGCGCCTGCTGGCCCGCACCAACCGCAGCGTGAGCCTGACGGCGGCGGGCAAGCAATTTCTCATCGACAGCCGACAAATTCTGAGCATGGTTGAGGACGCCGCCGCTCGGGCAGAACGGCTATATCTCGGGGAGGCCGGAGAGCTGCGAATCGGGTTTACCTCGTCCGCGCCGTTTATCAGCGCCGTCTCGGAAACGCTGTCGTCATTCCGCCGCCATTTTCCGGATGTTCATATTCAGACGCGCGAGATCAATACCCGCGAGCAGATTGCGCCGCTAAATGAAGGTTCGCTGGATTTGGGGCTGATGCGTAATACCCAGCTGCCGGACTCGCTGGCGTGGGAGGTGATCCTGCGCGAGCCGCTGATGGCCATGATCCCACACGATCACCTGCTGGCGTCGCGTCCGACGGTGTCGCTGGCAGAGCTGGCAAAAGAGCCGTTTGTCTTTTTTGATCCGCAGGTCGGAACGGGTCTGTATGACGATATCCTGGGGCTGATGCGCCGCTACGATCTTGCCCCGGTTATTACCCAGGAAGTCGGGGAAGCGATGACCATTATCGGGCTGGTCGCCGCCGGGCTGGGCGTCTCTATTCTTCCGGCCTCCTTTAAACGGGTACAATTGCGCGAAATGCGCTGGGTGACCATCGCCGAAGAGGATGCCGTTTCAGAGATGTGGCTGGTCTGGGCAAAACATCGCGAACAGAGCCATGCCGCACAGCGCTTCAAACAGCAGTTGATGAACGTCTCCGCCGGGGGGCATTTTCAGGGAAAAGTGGGCAAAAATGTGCAGTAAATCACATGGCTAAGTAAATATTTGACGGCAGCCATGCAAGTGCTTCACCATAGCCAACAGTTTATTTCGAAGCTCGAAAATAAGGGAGTACGAGGTGGTCGCTGATAGTCAGCCAGGGCACATTGATCAGATTAAGCAGACCAACGCTGGCGCGGTATATCGCCTGATCGATCAGCTTGGTCCGGTTTCGCGTATCGATCTTTCGCGCCTGGCACAGCTGGCACCCGCCAGTATCACCAAGATTGTCCGCGAGATGCTGGAAGCGCACCTGGTTCAGGAAACGGAAATTCAGGAGCCGGGCAGCCGTGGCCGTCCGGCAGTCGGGCTGGTGGTGGAAACGGAAGCCTGGCACTACCTGTCGCTGCGCATCAGCCGCGGCGAGATCTTCCTTGCGCTGCGCGATCTGAGCAGCAAGCTGGTGGTAGAGGACCGTCTTGAACTGCCGCTCAACGCCGAGGAATCGCTCCTCGAGGCGATTGTCTCGCACATCGATCGCTTCTTTATCCGCCATCAGCAGCGGCTTGAACGCTTAACGGCGATTGCCATCACCATGCCGGGCATTATTGATACCGAAAATGGTATTGTCCACCGCATGCCGTTTTATGACGATGTCAAAGAGATGCCGTTGGGAGAGGTACTGAAAAACCATACCGGCGTGCCGGTCTACATTCAGCATGACATCAGCGCCTGGACGATGGCGGAGGCGCTCTTCGGCGCGTCCCGCGGCGCACGGGATGTGATTCAGGTGGTTATCGATCATAACGTCGGGGCGGGGGTGATCACCGACGGACGTCTTCTCCATGCCGGAAGCAGCAGCCTGGTGGAAATTGGCCACACCCAGGTCGACCCGTACGGCAAGCGCTGCTACTGCGGCAACCACGGCTGTCTGGAGACCATTGCCAGCGTGGAAAGCGTGCTGGAGCTGGCGCAGGTCAGGCTCAGCCAGTCCATGAGCTCCTCGCTGCACGGACAACCCTTAACGGTGGATTCTCTCTGCGCCGCCGCGCGTCAGGGCGATCTGCTGGCGAAGGACATTATTACCGGGGTGGGGAATAACGTTGGCCGCATTCTGGCAATTATGGTGAACCTCTTCAACCCGCAAAAAATCCTTATTGGCTCACCGCTCAGCCAGGCGGCGGAGATCCTCTTCCCGGCGATTACGGCCTGTATTCAGCAGCAGTCGCTTCCCGCCTACAGCCGGAATATTGCGGTAGAAAGCACCCAGTTTTCCAATCAGGGCACGATGGCAGGCGCGGCGCTGGTCAAAGATGCTATGTATAACGGCTCGCTGTTGATCCGCCTGTTACAGGGTTAACTCTTTTCCGCAGATGTAAGAAAAATTGCGCTATCTCAAGCCGGGTAGCGCACGCATCCCTTAGACTTCCTCCACTGAATTATTTACCTGGTTTATATTTTCGAAGCATACCCAAGAGGTGGAGTGAGTCATGCTTAAGCGTTTCTTTGTTACTGGTACTGATACCTCTGTCGGCAAGACCGTCGTATCCCGCGCATTGCTGCAGGCGCTGGCAGCAAGCGGTAAACGCGTGGCAGGGTACAAACCGGTCGCAAAAGGGAGTAAAGAGACGCCAGAGGGATTGCGTAATAAAGACGCCCTGGTGCTGCAAAGCGTCTCGTCACTGGAGTTGCCTTATCATGCGGTCAATCCCATCGCGTTAAGCGAAGAGGAGAGCAGCGTGGCGCACAGCGGCCTGATTAATTATCCCCTGTTGTCCGACGGCCTGGCGAACCTGAGCGAGAAGGTGGATCACGTGGTGGTCGAAGGGACGGGCGGCTGGCGCAGCCTGATGAACGACCTGCGCCCGCTGTCGGAATGGGTCGTGCAGGAACAGCTTCCGGTGGTGATGGTGGTGGGGATCCAGGAAGGGTGCATCAACCACGCGCTGCTGACGGCGCAGGCGATTGCCAATGACGGTCTGCCGCTGATGGGCTGGGTGGCCAACCGCATCAACCCGGGCCTCGCGCACTATGCGGAGATCATCGACGTGCTGAGCGCTAAACTGCCCGGACCGCTGGTGGGTGAGCTGCCTTATCTGCCTCGCGCCGAGCAGCGCGAACTAGCGCAGTACATCGATCTCTCTGCCCTCGGTGGCGTGTTGACCGTAGACAGAGTCGTGGCGTAACGTCCGCGACAGCACGGACGCCAGCACGCAGGCGACCAGCAAACCGGGCAGTAAAAAATACTGTCCGGTCATTTCACAGACCATCAGCGCCGACATAATGGGCGCGTGCGTGGTAGCGGCGAGTAGCGTTGCCATCCCTGCCAGCCCCAGCAAAATTGCCGTCTCAGAACCCGGCAGCCACAGCGCGAAAAGTTGAGCAAACAGCATGCCTGTCGCCATGCCAACAAACAGCGTCGGCGTGAACACGCCGCCCGGCGCGCCCGACCCGCTGCTCGCCAGTACTGCCAGCAATTTACAGATGAACACCCCGGCAATCACCGACAGCAGCGGCGGCGCGAGCAGAAAAGCCTGCACCACGCTGTAGCCGTTCCCCCACACCTTCGGCGTCAGAAGAGACAGCAGTCCGACGATCGCACCGCCGAGCGCCAGCTGCCACGGCGGCGAAAGTTTGAGGCGCAGGAAAAGACCGTGGCTGAACGCCATCAGCCACATCAGCAGCGGCCCGCATAGACCCGCCACCAGCCCCATCGCGACCAGCAGGGCATAATCGGCCGCGGTGAGGATGCCGCTCAAATGGACCGCGTAGAGCGTGCCGGCACCCGGTGCCAGGAGCTGCGTGGTGAGAAGCGCCACCACCGCCGCGATAACCACGGGCCCGAGCGAGGCCAGCATCAGGGTGCCAAATAGAATCTCCGCAATGAAAAGGCTTCCGGCTAACGGAGCATGGTAGGCGCTGGCCATCCCGGCCGCGGCGCCGCAGGCGATCCATAACTTCCATTCAGATTTGGGCGTAAAGCGCCGGGCAAAAAAGGAGGCGGCGAGGGCGGCAAGCAGGATCATCGCCCCTTCACGCCCGATGGCGCTTCCGCTGGCGACGACCAGCAATGAGGCAAGGGATTTCACCAGGCTGGCGCCGTAATCAAACTGGCCGTCGCCGGTCTCCAGCGCTTCCATATAATCGGTGGGGGCATGAGGCCGCTGGGCGGTCAGCCGTTGCCATCCCCAGAGCAACAGTCCGGCAGCCAGCCCGCCCAGCGCGGGCGTCAGCGCGCGCCGCCAGGGTGAGAGCGAGGCGGCGGCATTCACCAGGCTGCCGCTGTCGTTGCTGAGAAGCAGCCACTCCAGCAGGTACATGCTGTGGCGGAACACCGCAACGGCCAGCGCGGCCAGCACGCCGGTGACGGTGGCAATCAGCAGTCGGCGAAACATCGCGCGGATGTCGGGGTACGTATGAAGACGTTGCATGGGTCGCGAGTAAACGAGGACGATACAATATTGTGGCGGCAAATCGCGGGGTTAGCAAAAGGTATGCGTGCGAAAAAGCCGGGCGATGCCCGGCCAGAAAGGTTAGCTGTCGCTATGAATATTCAGCGCCCGACGCGTACGCCCTGAACTGAGATACTCGGCAATATAGTCCTGAGAAATCTCGCCGTTGTAGCGCCCGTCCTCATCCACGATCGGCATCCAGCTGGTGTTGCTCTCATACAGGCGTGACAGGACCACGCGCAGGTTGTCTTCCGCTTTGCCGGTCATGCGGAACGGATGCAGGATGTCGGCGCAGGTTCCGCTGGCGTTACGCGCTTCGCGACGCTTCACAAAGCCCAGCGGTTTGCCGTGTTCGTCAACTACGGTAATCGCGCGAATATCGTTATCATCCATGGTCGCAAAGGCTTCAGGGAGCGGAGTAGAGCCCCGCACCGTAATGGTCGGCTGCTGGTCGGTGACGTCGCCCGCCGAGACCAGCAGCAGGCGCTTCAGGGTGCGGTCCTGACCGACAAACGAGCCGACAAACTCGTTCGCCGGTTTCGCCAGCAGTTCGTCCGGGCTGGCGCACTGCACGATTTTCCCCTGACGGAACACCGCAATACGGTCGCCGAGCTTCAGGGCCTCGTCGATATCGTGGCTCACCAACATGACGGTTTTTTTCAGCTTGCGCTGCATCTCCAGGAACTGGTTCTGGATCACCTCGCGGTTAATCGGGTCCACCGCGCCGAAGGGTTCATCCATCAGCAGTACCGGAGGATCCGCCGCCAGGGCGCGGATCACGCCGATGCGCTGCTGCTGGCCGCCGGACATCTCACGCGGATAGCGATTCAGGAACTTATGCGGATCCAGCGCCACCATATCCATCAGCTCTTCGGCGCGGGTTTTACAGCGCGCTTTATCCCAGCCCAGCATGCGCGGCACGACGGTAATGTTCTCTTCGATGGTCATGTTCGGGAACAGGCCAATCTGCTGGATCACGTAGCCGATGTTGCGGCGCAGGGTGACGGTGTCCATCCCGCTGGTGTCTTCACCGTTAATCAGGATCGTCCCGCTGCTGGGTGTAATAAGACGGTTAATCATCTTCAGGGTGGTGGTTTTCCCGCAGCCTGACGGGCCGAGCAGGACGCACATTTCCCCTTCGGGCACGTTCAGGTTGACGTTGTCGACGGCCTTAAAGGTCTGGCCGTGCTTCTGTGAAAAGTGTTTGGTGAGGTTTTCCAGTTTTATCATTATCGAATCCCCTTTGGAGTCAGAACCACCTGCAGACGGTGCAGCAGCCAGTCGAGCACAATCGCTAAAAGACAAATCATCAGCGCGCCCGCAATCAACATGCGGATATCACTTCCGCCGATGCCGTTGAGCAGCAGCAGGCCCAGACCGCCCGCGCCGATCACTGCGGCAATCGCCATCACGCCGATGTTCATCACCACGGCGGTGCGGATCCCGCCGAAAATCACCGGCAGCGCCATCGGGATTTCGACCCAGCGCAGGCGCTGCCAGAAGGTCATGCCGATGCCGCGTCCGGCTTCACGCAGGCCAGGCGGCAGGCTGTCGAGCGCCGTATGGGTGTTACGCACAATTGGCAGCAGCGAGTAGAGAAACACCGCCGTGATCGCGGGCAGGGCGCCAATCCCCTGACCGATCAGCGAAAACAGCGGGATCATCAGGCCAAACAGCGCAATGGAGGGAATGGTCAGCACGATGGTGGCAATCCCCAGCACCGGCGTTGCCAGCCACTTGTGGCGAACAATCAGAATGCCGAGCGGGACGCCGATGAGAATGGCTAAGCCCACGGCCAGCGCCACCAGCCACAGATGCTGCAGCGTCAGGGTTAACAGGTAGTCCCAGTTGTCCAGAATGTAGTGAATCGTCTCCATAGCGCCTCCTACAGCAGCTGTTTGCTACGCAGGAAATCACGGGCGACCTGCTGCGGTGACTGATGGTCGATATCCACCTTCTTGTTCAGTTCGGTGATAACGTCGTTGTTGAGCTGGGCAGAGAGGGTGTTCAGCGCCTCTTCCAGGCCCGGATTGGCCTCTAGCGTGTCCTTACGGACCACCGGGGTGACCGCATAGCTCGGGAAGAAGCCTTTATCATCTTCCAGCACCTTGAGGTCGAAGCCTTTCACGCGCCCGTCGGTGGTATAAATCAGCCCGGCGTCGACGAAGCCGTCTCGCACCGCGTTATAGACCAGACCGGGGTCCATCTGACGGATCTGCGGGCGGTCCAGGTCCATCTTATAGGCGGCCTGAAGCGGCTTCATGCCGTCGCTGCGTCCGGCAAATTCAAGGTCTAAGCCCAGCAGCCAGTTTTTGTCCGGGTTGGTTTTACGGATCTGCTCAATCTTCGCCACCATGTCCGACATGGTGTTGATATGTTCCGCCTCGGCGCGCTTGCGCTGCATGGCGAACGCATAGGTGTTGTTCATGTTGGCGGGCTTGAGCCAGACCAGACCGTGCTTCGCGTCCAGACGTTTCACCGTCTCGTAAGACTCCTCTGGCGACATGCGCTTGTTGATGTGGTTAAAGATGATTAATGACGTGCCGGTGTACTCCCAGGTCATGTCAATCTGCTTGTTGATCATCGCGTTACGGGAAATCACCGTGGCGATATTGGTTTGCGGCTGAACCTGGAATCCTTTCTTTTGCAGGTACTGCACGGTCATCGCCGAGAGAATATGCTGCTCGGTAAAGCTCTTGGTTGCCAGAATCAGCGGGGCCGCCATCGCCTGGCTGGTGAACAGCGCCGCGGCACACAGCGCCGTCAGGCCGGAAAACAGTCTCATAAAAGCTCCTTGTTATTGTTATCGAGCGAGATGGGGACTCATCACGCGACCCAGCGCCGCCAGCAGGGTATCGAGGATCAGTGCGAACAGGGCAGTGGCCGCCGCGCCGAGGATCAGGGTCGGGAAATCGTTCAGATAAATGCCGGGGAAAATCAGCTCGCCGTAGCTGCTGGCACCAATCAGGAACGCCAGCGGTGCGGTACCGACGTTAATGGCGGTGGCGATGCGGATCCCCGAGAGCATAACCGGCCAGGCGGCAGGCAGCTCAACCTGGCGCAGACGCTGCCATTTGGTCATCCCGATGCCGTTTGCTGCTTCCAGCAGCGACGGCGGGACCGAGCACAGCCCGGCATAGGTATTACGCACGATCGGCAACAGCGAGGCGAGGAACAGGGCGATGATGGCGGGCGTATCGCCGATGCCGATCACCACCATCGCCAGGGC
Organism: Enterobacter sp. BNK-13; assembly: GCF_048685015.1. Lineage (NCBI taxonomy): Bacteria > Pseudomonadati > Pseudomonadota > Gammaproteobacteria > Enterobacterales > Enterobacteriaceae > Enterobacter > Enterobacter sp. BNK-13. The sequence goes on from NZ_JBLQTP010000001.1 coordinate 1,737,929, forward strand.
CAGCACGGCCAGCGGTGGCAGCGTATTGCCGACATTGAAGATTTGCATCACATATTCGGCGATACCCCGCGCGGCCGGGCGGCTCAGCAGAATACCCGCCGGAATACCCACCAGCAGGGCAAAGAACATTGATGAGAAAACCAGAATCATATGCTGTTGCCCGAGATAGATCAGGTCAACCCGACGCGCTTTGATGGTCTCCAGCCCGATCCCCCAGACGAGGAGGGCGAGGACCACAATAATGGCGCCGACAAACAGCAGCGAACGTTTGAGTAATGGGTGCATTGCGGTGTGTCTCCCTGTGCGCATGCGTTATAGCAACCACCGGTTGCCTGTTGTTATGCCATGTTTCGGCAGGGGTAGATGACCTATAGCAAGCGTTTGGGAAGGGTTCCAGCGAAGAGGGAAAATCAGTAACCCTATGAAACTAGTGGCAACCTCAGGTCAGGCCTTATGGCGTAAGGCCTGATTGTGGGGCGGGCAGAATAGTCCTAAAGAAGAGATTTGAATGTGACGTTGTCACGAATAATACACCGCATTCCCGGTGACGCGGCGCCGTAATTACGCTGCACCGGGCTCTTTTGATTTCCACTCTTGCCAGATGTTCTCGAGTCCCTTCCGGTATGACGTAACGGTGAACGCAGGGAAATGCTCTTTAAACTTCGTCGAATCAAACAGGTTGTCAGCCTCGTACCGGGGCAACAGCTCGCGCATTTCGCGCGCGCCTTGCGAAAACAGCGCCGTCGCGGCGAAGGCCAACTTGCCGAGGACGGAGTAGTCCGCTGGCTGTCCAAAGACCTCACAGGCGAGAGTGACGAACTGCTGGTACGTCAGCCTTTCATCGCAGCAGGGCAAGTGCCACGTCTGCCCGTAGGCCTCAGGGGTATTGCCCAGCAGAGCGAGCGCGCGACTGGCATCCGGCGTCCAGATGAGGGTGCGAAGCGTGTCGTCACGCACCGGAACGCGCGGACGCTTATGCTGCTTCAGCCTGTCGATAATGAGCGTATTGGTGAAGCTCTGCGTTTTCTCAGGCCCGTAAAACTCCGGGGCCCGACCGATGAGGACGGGAATGTCGCCCCGTTGCATTTCGTCAAGCACCCGGTTTGCCATCAGGGCGCGCACGTGGCCTTTCCGCCCCCGGGGCGCAAAGCGCGTCACTTCGGTTTGCGGCACGTTACTCTGGGGGTACATATAGGTGTTGTCGAAATAGACGAATTTTGCCCCCGCCTTACGCGTGGCCTCCAGGGCATTGTCCAGCATGGTCGGAAAATGACGCTCCCACAGCGCGGAATCAGGCGGCAGACCGGCAGTAAAATAGACCGTATCGCTACCGTTAATCGCCACCTGCGTCTGCTGCGCATCCAGGAGATCGGCTGCAACCGTGCTATCGCTGGCGTTGACTTTCTGCGGATGGCGGCTGACCAGCTTGATCTCGTCGGTATATTCGCGTTTAAGCTCGCGGGCAAGTTCACGGGCAATTTGCCCGCTGGCGCCCAGAATAGTGTGCATTTTAGCTCCTGATGAGATGACGATCCGGTTGACCGCATAAAAAGTTTAAGCTTAAAGTTAACTTTAAGGTCAATATGCCAGAGCGGACGAAATGAAAATTGGCGAGCTGTCGAAAATGACGGGAATTACCCCGTCGCGCATTCGGTTTTATGAGGCGGAAGGCTTACTGCCGCGACCCGTCAGGCACGGGAACGGGTACCGTACCTATTCCGCTGATGCGGTTGCGCTGCTGAACATTATCGACAATGCACAACGTACCGGGTTCACCCTTGAGCAAATACGGCGCTTCTTGCCGCAGCCGCAACAGCGCTGGGATCATGAGGGACTGATCCAGTCCCTGAAGACACGCATTGCTGAAATAGAGGCGATGCAGAAGCAGCTGGAGGAAAACCGAAGGGAGCTGCTGGACCTGGTCACGAGTATCACCCACAGGCCGGAGGGCATCACCTGTGATGACAACATGCAGCGCCTGCTGGGGCAGTTGCAACCCTCAGACGCCAGCGCGAACCCGTCGAACCCTCGACGAGACGGTGATAATTGAGACGGTGGCGACAACCGCGAGTATCAACCCCAGCGCCAGCATAGCGTTGAAGCCAATCCATCTGAACAGCAGCAGCCCCGCAATACCGCCCGTAATGAACGAAAACAGGGTGGTTAAGTGGGTTTTTAGCTGACTTTTTTGCGCCGCCGTATCTTTGGAGTAATCCCGGCGCAGCATCGCCACCATGACGGAGGCCAGGGAAATCCCCGCGTCCGTTAACGTACCGGTAATGTGCGTCGATCTTACCCGTCCGCCGGAAAGCTGCGTGGAGGTGGAATTATGAATGCCCATCAGAAAGCAGAGAAAAAGAATAATTTCGCGATTGCTGGTGAGCGCATGGAAATACATTTCGTAGAAGGAAACGCCGGTCAGTAATATCCCCTCGACAAAAAGAATCTGGCAAAAAACCAGCCTGACGTTATGGATAATACCCCATATGACGATCGTGCGCGCAATAATGGCGCCAGCCACAAAAGAGAGAATTATCGAGCCGAAGAAAATAATATCGCTCAGATCGGTAGAAGAAACTTCGCTGGATAACTGTGAGGTGTTGCCGGTCATGTGTGAGGGGAAAAAACCAAATGCCCCGAGGGCGATGGCGTTCAGCAAACCTGCTGAGGTCGCCAGCCAGAGAGCAAGCCGGCGATCCTCCTGATGCGTTCGTTCTTTCTTGAGTTTAATCAGCAAGAATACCTCCGGGTTGAGCTTTGCCTGACTATTCAGGCTAGCAAAGCGGTGCAACGGGCTGTCCAGGATATGGCTTAATTATTATTCCCTCTGACGACAATCAGGGTTTCGTAATTAAAAAAACAGCCTCGTTGCGGTATTCATTCAGGCATTGAGTTTTACACCATGCCGTTATTGCCGTGACGCAAAAATGCCGGACGCTGGTTAAGGCGCTCGAACCAGGCCTCAATGGCGGGCACGTCTGGCTTATCAAACGGCGTCATTTTCCAGCGATTCACCGACAGCCCAAGCACCACGTCAGCGAGGGTAAACGTCTCGCCCGCCGCAAAGGCCCCGGTGCGCTGCAGCTGTTGTTCCAGAATGGTGATGCAGTGGTTCCACTCCTTGATTCCTGCCGCAATGCGCTCAGGGTCGTTAAAGTCCGGGTTTTTACGCCCCAGCGCCGGGAAGACATAGCGCCAGGCGTTGTTAAATTCAGTGGCCTGCCAGTCCATCCAGCGCTCTACGTTGGCACAGGCCTGCGGTTCTGCGGGCAGCAGATCGTGACGTTCGGCCTTGCGCGCCAGATAACGGCAGATGGAATTGGACTCCCACAGCACGAAATCGCCATCAATAAGCACCGGCACCATGGCGTTGGGGTTCAGGGCGCGGAAGGCATCCGTTTCCGTCGAGGCGAAACCGCTGCCGTAATCTTCCTGTTGATACGCGATGCCCGCTTCTTCGCAGGTCCAGAGCACTTTACGAACGTTGATGGAGGTGGTTTTGCCGAGGATGCTGATCATTGCGCAGGTGTCCTTTAGAGGAATGAGTTGTTTAGGAACAATACACCAGTTGCACGGAGGAGGTTGGGGCAAAATTTGGTGGGGGCAACTGAAGGTAGTAGTGCGAAGCACTTTCGGAGAGCACTTCGCAGTCTAAAACTGATTTAAACAGGCTGTTGGCTACAGTGGCTGGTGTAGAAACTTATACCGTTTCCATCCGGATCCTGTAGGGAAAAATAATGATGTCCAAACAGCGTTTCCTGCGCAATTTCCTGAGGTGAATATCCCTTTGCGATGAGGCCAGTTCGATACGTTTCAAGTTCCGATCTGGAATGGCCAGCGATCATGAGATCAATTTTTTCTGCAGCAAAATCTGGCCGCTGACCAACGCGGCTGATATGCAAATTCTGCGTTTCAGGGGCATCCTTTTCGGTCAACAACAAATGGGTGCCGCCGCGTAACTCAATAATCGCCATGCCCGGAAATTTGTCGAGCGCACGCAGGCCTAGTCCCCGGTAAAATGCATAGCTGGCATCAACATCGTTCACTTTCATCACAAAATGTGCGAGTGCTGCAGAGGGTAATAATTCATTCATTTTCTTGCCTTTCATAGGTTTATCAGGGAATGAACGCATTGCAATCTTGTCGGGCAAGGCTTGCAGTGCTAATCTGACTGGCCAGTCGAAAATATTATGCGACTGATCAGTCGAAAAAGACAAGGGGAAGTTGTGACACGTAAAAAAGAGATCGACAGAGAGCACGTTTTAGATGCTGCTGAAAGCATCATCCTTGAGTCTGGAGGGCGCATATTTACGCTGGATGCCGTCGCGGAACGTGCTGGCATCAGTAAAGGCGGCCTTGTGTATACCTTTTCATCAAAGGATGGCCTGATATACGCCGTGCTTGAGCGAGAAGTGACGCGTTTCCAGCAGGCAGTCAGCCAGCGTCTTACAGATACCGCCGCAGGGCCACGAGAATTAATTCTTGCGCACATCGAGGAAGCGCTGGAGGAGGAGGATGCTGTAACACAGATGGCGGCGTTTCTTATCACGGCTCTCGTGCATGCGCCAGGTATGCTGGAACCCGTTCGCAACCTGTATCGCTCACTCCTCGAACCACTACGCGAGGCTGGAGAGGAGATGGCCGATGTCAGGCACGCGTTTCTCGCTGTAGAAGGCATATTCCTGCTACGCGGACTGGGGCTCGCTGATATCCCGGCAGACGAAATAAAATCGGTATTGCGTCACGCGCGTGAAATGATTTTGGCGGCGTTGGCACGAACCTGCTGAGACAATACAATAAAAGCACCTGTTCAGTAGATGCTTTTATTCAGAAAAGATGTTTTAGATTTTGCCCAGCAGAATATTCAACATGCGGCGCAAGGGCTCCGCCGCGCCCCACAATAGCTGATCGCCAACCGTCAGAACCGAATAGATTGGATCGTTGTTAAGTGACATCTTCTTGTAACGGCCAATACCAACCTGAAGCGAACCGCTGATATAAGCCGGGGTCAATTTACTGACGCTTTCAACTTTGTTATTGGGCACATAGTTAACCCAGGGATGAGAATGCGTCACTAACGCTGCGAATTCTTCTTCGCTGACGTCACGCCTGAGCTTCAGGGTGATTGCGGCGCTGTGGCAGCGTATAACGCCAACACGAATACACAATCCATTGACCGGGATCGCACCAGGAGACAAACCAAGAATTTTGTTTGTTTCGGCTTCACCTTTCCACTCTTCACGGCTATTACCATCCCCCAAATCGCTGTCAATCCACGGTATAATACTGCCCATTAAAGGTGCGCCGAAATTCTGTATCGGCATGTCAGCGCTGTTAATTAACGTACTGACTTTATTGACTAAAGGCAGCACTGAACCTGATGATGCCAGTTCATCAGAGGACAAATGCTTACTGATCCAGGCACTTTGAACAATTAATTCCCTGACATATTGCGCCCCCGCACCTGATGCAGACTGATAGGTCATAACGCTCATCCATTCGATCAGGTCAGCCTTAATCAACCCTGCCAGCCCCATGAGACTCAGCGTGATGGAACAGTTGCCACCGACAAAAAGTTTAATTCCCTCTTTAACGGCACGATCAATAGTCGGGCGATTGACGGGGTCGAGAATAATGCAGGCTTTCTCATCCATCCGTAGCGCTGAGGCCGCGTCAATCCAGTAGCCTTGCCACCCACGATTAATCAAAGCAGGGTAGATTGCTTTTGTGTAATCACCGCCCTGACAGGTAATGATGATATCCATTTCGGCCAGATCACTGATGGAATTAGCATCTTTGAGTGTGTAGCTGACGCCGCCAATGACTGGACCGGCGGCCCCGGCGCTTGAAGTACTGTAAAAATGCGCTGAGATACCGTCGAAGTCGTTCTCTTCGACCATTCTCTGTAATAAAACAGAACCGACCATTCCTCGCCAACCAACAATACCAACCTGCTTCATTTGTTTAGCCTTATCAACGTTACAAGAATGTTAATTTCCGCAGCAGGTTATATCTCATCCCAGGATGAAGATCACTACGGACTGCAGCTAATTCCTTCATTATTAAAATGTTTCATACGACATCAGCGATATTTATACCTGATAAAACCATCAGTTTAAAAACGATCGCAGGCATGACGTGCAATGACTGTGATTGAAGAATGAAAGAGCAGTTATTAAGGAGGGAATCTCTGGCAAAGAGTGAGCCCGGAATTGGCTGCCGGGCCTGGTGAAGAGTTCAAAATGCATGATGATTTTTCTGACAATCAGGCCGCTTTCACAGCCCTGTTTTTTTTGGCGTCAGCCGCGTCGGATTCTGTTTTATCCGCTACAGCTGGAGCAGTGAGATCGGGAAGTTTGCTGGTACGCAGAATATGCTGCACGGTCTCTTTCTGCTCGGCGAGATACAGGCCAAGATTTACAGCCTACGTTTCATCCATCTGCATTCCGCTTTGCAACAGCCAGTCGGTGAACGCGTCTGCCATATCGAGCAGCTTGTCATGCGCTTCAGCCTCTTTCTTACTGGCAAAAGTCATTTCTCTTCACCTTTTCTTACGACAACAAATTTTGTTTCAACAGCCATCGTGCACTTCGATATACTGTACTTATATACAGAGTATCAACTACAGATCAAAGTTGCAGCAAAATATGCATTACTGGCGTAGCTGCTGCGTTTCCGGGCTACCCATGCTCCGCCGCCATGCCCCAGGCGCCTGGCCATACTGACGCTTAAAGCTACGGTTGAAGGACTGCCGGGAGTCAAAGCCCAGCGCGATCGCCACGTTCAAAATCGGTTCATCGCTGCGTCTTAAGTGCTCAACCGATTTCCGGGTGTTGCAACGCTATAGCCTGCGTATGGACGGAATGTTCCTTTATTATCCGCACCACAACGTGTCGCCTGCGCTTAGAGCGGTGAATGATACCCTTAAAATTTAGGGCAGCGTTGTCATTCTGGAAGGCGCCTCGCAATCCGCAAAGTAACCTTATGAAATTAAGCGCGCATTAAGGGGCTGGCGTGGAGGGGCGGCAGCGCCCCTTTGAAAGTGTGATTAACGCGATCGGTTCCCGGTATCCAGAAGCGAAGTACCGTAGGAGTTGTCGATAGTACAAAGCCAGCGACCGTCGCTTTCCAGCCGAAAAACATAGGTCGCGCGGCGCGACATTTCCGTTATTCCACCCTGACCATCAGGAAAACGCAGAACGGTTTCCATGATAACGAGGGCATTGTCACCGCCTTCGATCACCTGCATCTCTCCTTGTTCCACAATCAATTGGTCCTGGAAATAATCCGAGATGGCAATAAACGCGTTGCGGATGTTTTCTTTGCCTTTAACCGTCATGCCTGGCTTGACCACCAGAGCCGCATCGTCGGCGTAGTACTCCATCAGGGCGTCATAGTTTTTGTTTGTGATGGCGTGGTCACAGGATTCGATGATCTGGTGTAGCGGATGTGGGGTCATGCGTATTTCCTCAGAGAGGGGGAAGTGTATTAACTTAACAGTCTTGCGTGTTTGTATAGCTACCAGGTTTTGTGGTTGGAAGGTTTAGCATAGAAGCGGATAGTTTTAAGGTTACGCCTGCTATGAATTGTGAGCTCAACGGGGTGATTTCTAAACTGATATCAAGTCATTAAAACCTTCATCTGTCAGGTTTTGTGTCAGCAGTCCCTACAGCAGGATAATAACTTCCTTGGGTAACTAAAGATTTTTTGCACAAAGTCGATAACTCCCCGGAAGACAGTCATTTGACGAAACAGTATTTATCAGGGGAAAAAAAGTTGAGATTTCTAACATTGTTTATCCTCCTTATTGCTATTACCTTACATGCCGAAGAACATGATTATGGCCCACCTGTCTCTGTATGCCTGAACAAACATACCTTTCCCTATATCAACACGATGATTCCAGCTGAAAATATTGTTAATGACGCTTATCTGGCGTGCCAGGGTGTCGTTGATGAATGGAATCGTGAGAGAGAATCCTTGCCCAAAGAAATGGTAATCAAGCAGAATAAGGAGTTGCGTGATATGTATATCAGGATGATTGAGATCCGTCGGAAAGCGAGTGCACACAAAAAATGAGGGGCCCTTGTATCGATTGATTAGAACAAAAAGCAGACACTTAACGTGTGTCATGGAAACGCTTTGATTATTCGTAAAATATGAGAGCGCGAATTCACATCATCGTTGAATACTATTTTATTAATAAAGGGATGACTTATGAAAACAGGTGTTTTTTTAAATCTATTATTATTGACGTTATCATTTGATGTCGCGGCATTTACTCAATTCAAACCGGCGGTCTTAAATGCTGCTCTTTTATTCGATCATGATGCAACAACCGGGAACGTAAAACATAGCCTCCAGTGGATGCGAGATGTTACAGGTAAACTTCAGGTTATGACAGAAGTTAGATATGATCGCAGCGGATGCTTTACGAGTATCAACATGGTTGACAAGGCAAATGATCGAGAGTTTCATTTGGTCAATAAAGAGGGCTTACTGACGTCACTTAAAGGCCAGCGTATTACCGGAAAAATAAATGAGCGCTGCGAAATTACTGAGCTTGAGAATGAAAAGGGTAATTACTTACTCAGTTATAATATACGTGGCTTGCTGGAAAAAATAATGGACAAAGATACGGGCGAAGTTGTAGAGCGATATGAGTATCATAACAGCCAATTCCCCGTTCGCATAATAAACTACAAAGATCCAAAAGATGAACACATCGTTTACCCATCCGGGAGTGCGCAATTCCTTGACTCAGAATTAGTGTCGAAAAGAGAGGACATCACTTTCATGGTGAAGCAAAGTTGTGCTTACACCGCTGATGGTAATGCAGATAAATGCTCGCTGATAGCATCCACTAACGACGACTATCGTGACTCAAGCCTCGTATGGATTTCTAATCACAAAAATGAATATTTCTAAATTATTTAAAAGGACTGAACCCACGTCATCTTCCCGAAAGTCCTATTTTTTTATGTAAGTGCATCATCTCCTGCTTTGAAATGATGGTATCGTTAACATCAATCAGCAGGAGAGTACTACAGATAGCCAAAAAGCCGTAAGCAGTTATCTGCTTACGGCTTCCAGAACGGTGATGATTTTCTGACAATCAGGCCGCTTTCACAGCCCTGATTTTTTTCGTGTCAGCCGCATCGGAGTCAGTTGTATCCGCTACAGCTGGAGCAGTGAGATCGGGAAGCTTGCTGGTACGCAGAATATGCTGCACGGTCTCTTTCTGCTCGGCGAGATACAGGCCAAGATTTTCAGCCTGCGTTTCATCCATCTGCATTCCGCTTTGCAACAGCCAGTCGGTGAACGCGTCTGCCATATCGAGCAGCTTGTCGTGAGCGTCAGCCTCTTTCTTACTGGCAAATGTCATTTTCTCTTCACCTTTTCTTACGACAACAAATTTTGTTTCAACAGCCATCGTGCACCTCGCTATACTGTATTTATATACAGTATAGCAGCAACAGATCGATGTTGCAGCAAAATATGCATTACTGGCGAAGCTGCTGTGTTTCCGGGCCACCCATACTGCGTCGCCATGCCCCAGGCGCCTGACCATACTGACGCTTAAAGCTGCGGTTGAAGGATTGCTGGGAGTCAAAGCCCAGCGCGATGGCCACGTTCAGAATCGGTTCATCGCTGTGGGATAACCGCTCAACCGATTTTTGCAGCTTTTGCGCGCGAATATACCCGGCGAGGGGATAGCCCGTATGCTCTTTGAACAGGCGCTGGAGGTGCCATTTTGAGTAGCCGGAACGCCTGGCGACGGTCTCAATGTCCAGTCGGCTGTCCAGGTTGTTGTCGATCCAGTCGAGTAAATCATGCATAAATGCGCCAGTGTTCATCTGGTTACCCCCACGCAGCGGATGAAAAAGTATCTTTGTCTGTTGCATTTAAAGGTGGCGCGTTTTTGCAGTAATTGCAAGTTTTATTGTTGCATTTAAATCCCTGATCGAAACGGGTCTTTTCACATCCACTCAAATAGCACATAAAGTGCAACAATTATTCTTGCACTTAGTTAAGCGCCTTCCTACAATCGCCGCGAATAGTGTATTCGCAACTGTTACAGTTTTGTGGCGATGAACGACACAAATGGCCTTAAGACAGCCCCCGGACAAAGGAAGTGGCGCGGTGCCTCCTGCTGCGTCTTGCCCGGTGGCGACAATTATCGGAATAAAAATAATGAGCCTGCAAAAAACCTGGGGTAATTCTCATCTGAGCGCGCTGGGGGCCATGTTGCTCTCCGTGCTGCTCGTCGGATGCGATAATAGCGTCGCGCAAAATGCCGCGCCACCTGCGCCTGCCGTGAGTGCCGCTGACGTGGTGGTGAAATCGATTAGCCAGTGGGATAGCTTTAACGGCCGGATTGAAGCGGTGGAGAGCGTTCAACTGCGCCCGCGCGTCTCCGGCTACATTGATAAGGTGAATTACACCGACGGCCAGGAAGTGAAGAAGGGCGAGGTGCTGTTCACCATTGATGATCGTACCTATCGCGCCGCGCTGGAACAGGCGCAGGCGAACCTGGCGAGAGCCAAAACGCAGGCCAGCCTCGCGCAAAGTGAAGCTAACCGTACCGATAAGCTGATCAATACCCATCTGGTCTCACGGGAAGAGTGGGAGCAGCGTCGTTCGGCTGCCGTTCAGGCGCAGGCCGACATTCGCGCCGCGCAGGCGGCGGTTGACGCAGCCCAGCTCAACCTGGACTTCACCAAAGTGACCGCGCCTATCGATGGTCGCGCCAGCCGGGCGCTGATCACCAGCGGGAACCTGGTGACTGCGGGCGACACCGCCAGCGTCCTCACCACGCTGGTCTCGCAGAAGACGGTGTACGTCTACTTTGACGTGGACGAGTCAACCTACCTTCACTATCAAAACCTGGCCCGCAGCGGGCAGGGGGCGTCCAGCAATCACACGGCGCTGCCGGTTGAGATTGGCCTGACGGGCGAGGAGGGCTATCCCCACCAGGGCAAAGTGGATTTCCTGGATAACCAGCTTACGCCGAGCACCGGGACCATCCGCATGCGCGCGCTGCTGGATAACTCCCAGCGTCAGTTCACGCCGGGACTGTTTGCCCGCGTACGCCTGCCGGGCAGCGCGGAATTCAAAGCCACGCTTATCGACGACAAGGCGGTGCTGACCGATCAGGATCGTAAATACGTCTATATCGTGGATAAAGAGGGGAAAGCGCAGCGTCGTGACATTACGCCGGGACGTCTGGCAGACGGTTTACGCATTGTGCGGCAGGGGCTGAACCCTGGCGACAAAGTCATCGTCGAGGGTTTACAGAAAGTGTTTATGCCGGGTATGCCGGTTAACGCCAAAACCGTTGCCATGACCGCCACCAGCGCCCTCAACTGATCCCTTGACCTGAGAATCCAACCCATGGACTTTTCCCGCTTTTTCATCGACAGGCCGATCTTTGCTGCCGTTCTGTCGATTCTGATTTTTATCACAGGGTTAATCGCCATCCCGCTGCTGCCGGTGAGCGAATACCCTGATGTCGTGCCGCCAAGCGTGCAGGTGCGCGCGGAGTACCCGGGCGCCAACCCGAAAGTGATTGCTGAGACCGTGGCGACGCCGCTGGAAGAGGCGATCAACGGCGTTGAGAACATGATGTACATGAAATCCGTCGCGGGTTCGGACGGCGTGCTGGTGACTACCGTGACCTTCCGTCCGGGAACTGATCCTGACCAGGCGCAGGTTCAGGTGCAAAACCGCGTTGCGCAGGCCGAGGCGCGTCTGCCGGAAGACGTGCGGCGTCTGGGCATTACCACCCAGAAACAGTCCCCGACGCTGACGCTGGTGGTGCATCTGTTTTCGCCAAACGGTAAGTACGACTCGCTGTATATGCGCAACTACGCCACGCTGAAGGTGAAGGATGAGCTGGCGCGCCTGCCCGGCGTCGGCCAGATCCAGATTTTCGGCTCCGGCGAGTACGCGATGCGCGTCTGGCTGGACCCAAATAAAGTGGCGGCGCGCGGTCTGACCGCCTCGGACGTGGTCACGGCGATGCAGGAGCAAAACGTACAGGTCTCTGCCGGTCAGCTTGGCGCCGAGCCGCTGCCGAAAGAGAGTGATTTCCTGATCTCCATTAACGCCCAGGGCCGCCTGCATACCGAAGAAGAGTTTGGCAATATTGTCCTGAAAACAACGCAGGATGGTACGGTCGTCCGCCTGCGCGACGTGGCGCGGATTGAAATGGGCTCCGGGAGCTATGCGCTGCGTTCCCAGCTGAACAATAAAGATGCGGTCGGGATTGGTATCTTCCAGTCGCCGGGGGCGAACGCCATCGATCTGTCTAACGCGGTGCGCGCGAAAATGGACGAACTGTCCACGCGCTTCCCGGCAGACATGAAGTGGGCGGCACCTTACGATCCGACGGTCTTCGTGCGTGATTCGATCCGTGCGGTGGTGCAGACGCTGCTGGAAGCCGTGGTGCTGGTCGTGCTGGTGGTCATTCTGTTCCTGCAAACCTGGCGCGCGTCGATCATTCCGCTGATCGCGGTGCCGGTGTCGGTGGTGGGTACTTTCAGCATTCTCTACCTGCTGGGCTTCTCGCTGAATACCCTCAGCCTGTTCGGCTTGGTGCTCGCCATCGGTATCGTGGTGGACGACGCCATCGTGGTGGTGGAAAACGTCGAGCGAAATATCGAAGAGGGGCTTGCGCCGCTTGCGGCCGCGCACCAGGCGATGCGTGAAGTGTCCGGGCCGATTATCGCGATTGCGCTGGTGCTGTGCGCGGTGTTTGTGCCGATGGCGTTTCTGTCGGGCGTTACCGGCCAGTTCTACAAGCAGTTTGCGGTGACGATCGCGATATCTACGGTGATTTCAGCGATTAACTCGCTGACGCTCTCTCCGGCGCTGGCGGCACTGCTGTTAAAGCCGCACGGCGCGCCGAAAGATTTCCCGACCCGGCTTATCGATCGTCTCTTCGGCTGGATTTTCCGTCCGTTTAACCGCTTCTTCCTCCGCAGCTCAAACGGCTATCAGGGGCTGGTGGGCAAAACGCTGGGACGACGCGGCGCGGTATTCGTGGTTTATCTGCTGCTGCTTTGTGCCGCAGGCGTCATGTTTAAAGCGGTGCCCGGCGGGTTTATTCCGACGCAGGACAAGCTGTACCTGATCGGCGGCGTGAAAATGCCGGAAGGCTCTTCGCTGGCCCGCACCGATGCGGTGATCCGCAAAATGAGCGAAATCGGGATGAATACCGAAGGCGTGGACTATGCGGTCGCGTTTCCGGGGCTGAATGCGCTGCAGTTCACCAATACGCCGAATACCGGGACGGTCTTCTTCGGCCTGAAGCCGTTCGACCAGCGTAAACATTCCGCGGCGGAAATTAATGCCGAGATTAACGCGAAAATCGCGCAAATCCAGCAGGGCTTTGGCTTCTCCATCCTGCCGCCGCCGATTTTAGGGCTGGGTCAGGGGTCGGGCTATTCCCTGTACATCCAGGACCGCGGTGGTCTGGGCTATGGCGCGCTGCAAAATGCGGTGAACACCATGTCCGGTGCGATTATGCAGACGCCGGGGATGCATTTCCCGATCTCAACCTACCAGGCTAACGTGCCGCAGCTGGACGTGCAGGTTGACCGCGATAAGGCGAAAGCGCAGGGCGTGTCGCTGACCGATCTCTTCGGGACGCTGCAAACCTATCTGGGCTCGTCGTACGTCAATGACTTCAACCAGTTCGGACGTACCTGGCGCGTGATGGCGCAGGCGGACGGGCAGTTCCGCGACAGCGTGGAAGATATTGCGAATCTGCGCACCCGTAACAGCCAGGGCGAAATGGTACCGATTGGCAGTATGGTAAACATCACGACCACCTACGGGCCGGATCCGGTGATCCGCTACAACGGCTACCCGGCGGCGGACCTGATTGGCGATGCCGACCCGCGCGTGCTCTCATCTGCGCAGGCGATGACGCAGCTGGACGCGATGTCTAAGCAGATCCTGCCGAACGGGATGAACATAGAATGGACGGATCTGAGCTTCCAGCAGGCCACCCAGGGCAACACGGCGCTGATCGTCTTCCCGGTCGCGGTGCTGCTGGCATTCCTGGTGCTGGCGGCGCTGTATGAAAGCTGGACGCTGCCGCTGGCGGTGATCCTCATCGTGCCGATGACGATGCTCTCCGCGCTGTTTGGCGTCTGGCTGACCGGGGGCGATAACAACGTCTTCGTGCAGGTGGGGCTGGTGGTGCTGATGGGGCTGGCCTGTAAAAACGCCATTCTTATTGTGGAGTTTGCCCGCGAGCTGGAAATTCAGGGTAAAGGCATCATGGAGGCCGCGCTGGAGGCGTGCCGCCTGCGTTTACGCCCGATTGTGATGACCTCCATCGCCTTTATTGCCGGGACCATTCCGCTGATCCTCGGCCACGGCGCGGGCGCAGAAGTACGTGGCGTCACCGGGATCACGGTGTTCTCCGGTATGCTGGGGGTGACGCTGTTCGGTCTGTTCCTGACGCCAGTGTTCTACGTGACGCTGCGTAAGTTCGTCACGCGTGGGAAGAAAGAGGAAAGGGACGTGCTGCCCGCGTAGGGACGTTGCTGATAATAAAAAACCGCCTTCACAGTGAAGGCGGTTTTTTTTCGCATCAGGTAAAACGTTACGACGTTTTTTGATACTGGGCGATGAGGTCGGGGAGCGGATCCCAGCCGCTGCTGTCGGCGTTTTTCACCGCTTCCAGGGCACTTGCTACGGTATGGCGGGCCAGTACCGCTAACGACGCCTGCTCGGCCTCTTCGGAAATTGATTTAAAGTACCAGCACGCGTTAGCGCTGACCACGCAGCGAGCCGGTACGTCAGGGCGCGACGCCCACAGCTTTTTATCTTCGATGACCGACAGGTAGATGTCGCGCAGGGTGATCTCTTCCGGTGGGCGACCAAGATGAATGGAGCCGTTACGGCCAAGCGTTGAGACGATAATGCCGTCTCGCGTCAGCGGAACCATCAATTTGCGGATGAAGCTCGGGTTCGCTTCCAGGCCGTAGGCCAGAATCGCACTCGTTGAACGTTCACCCAATTGCTCCGCCATCGCTACGCTGAGAACCATCTGCAAAGCTGTCGGGAAGCGGTAATCTAACATTTCTCTGTCCTGGGTTGCGGTGAATCTTGTTCTTTTTGGCACCGCAGAGGTGAATAAGCAATAAACAACAATATAACAAATACGGTAATTATTTTGAAGCAATCTGCGGCATTTGCGATCAAACCCCCTGTTCTGCTTTAGCTAAACGTGCGGTTCGGGAAGTCAACCGTCACCAGGAGGCCACCTTCTGCAGAGGTACTCAGAATTACGCTGCTGTTGTGTTGCTGCGCCACCGCTTTGACGATGGCAAGCCCCAGCCCGCTGCCGCTTTGCACCTGATTGGGATCGCGGAAAAAGCGGTCGAACACGCGCTCCTGCAGCTCGACCGGAATACCCGGGCCCGCATCGGAGACGCGCAGCTGAGCGACGCGATCGCCTGCACGCACGTCGACCTGAATCCGCCCGCCCTCGGGGCTGTATTTCACGGCGTTCTCAATGAGATTATCAATCAGCGACACCAGGCGTTCCCTGACGCCTGAGATCCACACTTCATCCTCGGCAAAGAACTCCAGCTCGATCCTCCGCGCAGACGCTAAGGGCTCCAGCTCGGCCATGCGCGCCTGGATGAGCGTCGTCAGCGGCACGGGCTCCATGGCCGTATCAATACGCGCTTCGCTGTGCATCATCAGCAGCAGCTGATTGACGAGACGCGCGGCGCGGCTGTTGCTGCGGATCACGCCGGCAAGCAGCTCCTGCTGGCTTTCGCTGATGACCCAGGACTGCAGCGCCTCCACGTTGATGCGCATCGCCGCGAGGGGCGTACGCAGCTCGTGCGCGGCATCCGCGATGAAAACACGCTCCCTTTCCGCGCTTTCACGCACCCTGGTAAGGAAGTCATTGATCGCGTCCACCATCTGGCGAAGCTCTCTGTGCTTCGGTACGGCTTTTAACGGGGAGAGATCGTCCGGTGTGCGTAACGTAATCTCATCGACCACCTTATTCCAGGGACGCATCGCAATGCGTATTGACAGCCACGCGGGAAACAGCAGAAAAGGGAAGCAGACCAGCAGCGGCAGGATGTAGTACCCGCGTGAGTTCAGGTAAATAAAGAAGTTCCAGCCGCTGGCCGGGGTGAAAAGGGTAACCTCCACGTCGGAGTGCGGGGATTTGAGGGTGCGACTGGTCCAGGTTCGATCACCACTTTGAACATGCTCCAGTTCGCCGAACCGGGTGTTTGTTATCCCTGCGGGCGCACCGTCGGAGGCAAAAATAACGGTATTATTTTTGCGAACGATGAGGTTAATCGACAGCACGGGATCTTCCCCTCCGCCGTAACCTTCACGCAGCGCCTTGCTGAAGGCCTCCAGCACGGCGGTACGATCCTGCGGGCGTCTGTCCATACGCTCAGCCAGGGTAAAAACAGTTTCGTACGTTTTACTGCCCGTGAGGATAGGGGGGCTACGCAGGTCCTCCCACAGAATAAAGGTTAAAAAAAGACACCACAGCAGGGTAAGCAGCAGCATCTGGGCGATGATAATTCGCCTTACCAGCGTCGGACGCCTCAGGTGATACCAGACGTTTTGCATTAACCGGTCACCTTCTGTATTGAGACGGTATCAATAACGTACCCGACGCCCCGGACCGTTCGCACATAGCCGTCGCCGATTTTTCGCCGTAAATTTCCCATATGCACGTCGAGCGCGTTGCTGAGGTTCTCTTTGTTGCCGAATATCCTTTCTTCCAGAAACCGCCGGGTCAGCACGCGGTCCGCGCGCAGCATCAACGTTTCCAGCAGCGCGTATTCACTGGCCGTTAAATCGATATGCCGCGAACTCACCGTCACGCGGCGCGTCGGGACATGAAGGGATAGCCCGCGAATTTCTATCGCCTCATTTTCAAAACCGTAGCTGCGTCGTGCAAGGGCTCGCACTCTCGCCAGCAGCTCGGCGAGAATAAAGGGTTTGACGAGATAGTCGTCCGCGCCGGCATCCAGCCCGCACAGGCGATCCTGCAGCGTCCCTCGCGCCGTCAGGATGATGACGGGGATCCCCTTGAGTTGCTGACGCAAACGCGTCATCAGGCTCATGCCATCGCCGTCGGGCAACCCCAGGTCGAGCAAAATAAGTTCCGGCACGCAGACGTCAAGCTGATGCAGCGCATCCTCTTTACGGCGAACCCATATGACGTCAAATCCTTGATCTGAGAGGGCGATACGTACGCCATTGCCGAGATCCAGGTCGTCTTCGATAAGTAGAATTTTCACATTGGTAACGGTATCAACCGTGAATGAAGAATAACTTAAGAAAAAAACGGTAGCAGGAAATCTGTCCGGATGACAGCACCTGCCCGCGCTTCAGTGTTTCTTCATTTTCGGCTCATAAGAACCTTAGGGTCACTCTTCAAAATGGGCGTTCCGGCGTTTAACCGCCTGCATCGTCATCATTTGAATCCATAAGGACTTCCTTAATGAGAAATATTGAACTGCGTCATACGTTCCCTCATTTACTTTCGGACCGCTGCCTGAAAACCCTCGTGCCGGGCGTCGTTCTGGCGTTACTGGCTACGCCTGTACTGGCGGAAGAACAGCGTCAGGGTAACGTCTTAACCCTGGGGGGCGGCGTGGATGTGGGGCCGCGCTACTCGGGTTCAGATAAAACCCGCGTCTCAGCGGCTCAGGTAGTGGACTATTCCATGGCAAATGGCTTCTTTATCGGCACCACGCGAGGGATCGGTTACGGTAACAACGTTGGCAACCTGGATTACAGCGCAGCGCTGAGCTATCGAGTTGGCCGTAAAGATAAAGACGTGAGCAGCGATTCGATCAGCTCTGGCAGCGACGAGTTGAGAGGGATGGGAGAGATTAAAGGCTCGGCTATCGTGGTGCCCGGGCTGGGGTACAAGGTGACCGACTGGCTGAATCTGCAGCTGCAGGCTGAGGTTCCGGTGTCGGAGAGAGACAACGGAGAGGCGGTGCATTTCGGCTTGAGCAGCCCGCTCTATACCTCACCAACAAATGCGGTGACGCTGGCACTGACCGGCAGTTGGGGATCCGACAAGTATATGCAGACGTATTACGGGGTCAACGCCGCCCAGTCGGCCGCATCGGGCTTTGCCCGACATGACGCCGGGGCCGGGATTTATGCCTGGTCGATGAACCTTGACTGGACCCACAAGCTCACCTCTCGCTGGAGCGTACTTGCCTCTGCGGGCGTGACGCAGCTGACGGGGGATGCAGGTGACAGTCCCATTGTGCAACGCAAAACGTCGCCCACGGGGAGTTTGAAGGTGACGTACAGTTTTTAATTGTGGGTTGCGGCGGCTGGTGGTCTTGAGCCGTATATAAGCCGCTCCGGTTTAGATGGCGGGGCGGAACCTCTTGCTGTCAGTTACAGCACATGTGGTTGACGGATTTATCTAAAGCTCCATTGTGCTGTAATGACAAACACGGAGGGGATGATAATACCCACATCCATGCCAAAATAAGACGTAAAATTATACTGGAATCCGTGATATATGTAGGGAGAAAATCCTATCCCTGTTACTTTTTTAAAATCATGGTATGAACCATGGTCACCACAATCATCGAATGTATCAAAGAAAAATTCGCCTACATATCCATAGATTCCCTTAAAAACCCAACCGTTATTCCACCCAGCCCAGTCTCTTCTTACGCCGGCAGCCAGACATCTGTCATTAAAGCTGTTTTTCATTGTACCTAGCACAACACTATATTTCGATGTGTCCGTAAATTTCCTCTCCACGGATATAAACTTGTTTTCAAAGTTCTCCGTGTATTGTCCGTGATTATTTGTCAGATGATAAACGTATGAGCCAGTGTTTATAGAATACAGATTTATTTCATCTGCAGAGCAATTCCAAGTAACCAGACAAAAATTTCCGCACCACAGCCATGCGGGGTATCTTTTACGGGCTGTCTGCTTATGTGGAATATTATCCATATCCGCTCACTTTGGCTAACGTACTGAATTTATAAGAACTAATTTTTGGCCTGCAGCTGTAAAAATTTTAGCATACATACGGAAAGTTGAGATCTTGCGTCACGGGAGCGGGACAATGTTCGCTTTCGGTGAAGACAACGCGGACCTTGTCAGACAGTTCCATGCGGCAGGCCTCCTTGCGGGAGGGAAGAATGAAGGCGCGCCGGGTACACGACCCGCGTATGGCCCTTGCCTATCTGCGCAATCCTGATGGGAATAAGCTGGCATGTGTTTGTCAGCATTATTCTCCGCAAACAGATGAGTATTCAAAGGAACAATAGTTACTTTTTAGGATGTTTAGTGGTGACTAAATCAGCCGTGTAATAGGGCGTCCCCTGCGAGTCATCTCAATTCAGTACACGGCTGGTACAGTCCGCCTCTGGCTCGATGCGGACGATCTGACTGAGCTTAAGGTCCGCTGTGAGCGAGGAGCGAAAGTTAACAGTTCATCTCGCACCCAAATAGTCGCATTACTAACATTGCTAGGTGTTAATCAACAGGGAGCAAGTAACTCTTATTTTCTTGATAAGCTTTGTATGGTATGAATAAACCTTACAAAGTTATGAAGAAGCTCGTGATTTTCCTCTGAGATACCATCTGGATCAAAGTGCATCACGTCGTTACGAATTATTCTGACCTTGTCGAGCTCTTTAGTAAAGATTTTCTTATCTATTTGAAGTTCGGTTTTTTTCCACAATTCTGGATTTTCAAAAAGTCGTATATATTCCCCAAAGGTTAAATCTGCAACCGACTCTATAACCCGCTCGCTGTCAGATGGATTAACTATGCTAACAAGCTCATCTTTCGTAAATTTACCATCTATCAGCTTACGAATATGATTTTCGATTTCAGATAGTAAAAGAAAAGGTTCTGACAACTGTCTGAACTGAGAGCTAAGATCGGTAGTAGTTATAATCCCACTAATTCTTTGATCAGCAGATCGTACTAATACGTAAGCATACTCAATAATTCTAGGTAGTGCAGAAAAAATAGAGTCGCTGGCGTTTATTTCCCTGTGTGGCTTCATATAATCACGCACAACCGCAGATTCGGATTTGGTCAACGCTAGTTTTGGAGCAATGCTTTCCCAACTAATGACACCTTTAACATCTCGCTCGCTGGTCATAACGGGTAGTTGAGAGTAGTCATGCCGTAACATCAATGTGATGGCTTCTGTTAATGTGGCGTCAGGTTTCACGGTCACTAGCTTAACATCTGATGCTTCGAGTCGACTAACACGGAAGGCTGGCTCGGAAACTGCACCGGAAATTAGTTCATCTTGCGGCTGAAATACTGTTTCAGGTATAGCTAATCCGCCGTTACCTGATTCGGTTGCTTCGTCTAAGCATTCACCCGCTTCATGGGTCGTTGCGTCACTCCTAGGAGGTGCATAGATAGTAATTTTTGCATCCAGCGGCACACTATCAAAATCAGGTTGGGTTTTAACTCCTAAGTTTTCTAATGCTTTGCGAATTTTGTACGCAACCATGTAGCCTCGACGCTCTGCGCCAAACCAGCTTATGAATTCTCGCACTGATATTGGGTTTGAGGGCATACCGGCTTTTAGTTCACGAATGATTTCGTTAAGTCTTTCTCGATTTTCTACTGCCATAAAATTTTCTCCATGTAGGTTGGCGACTACAGTTAGCTTTCAGTCTTGATCTTGGGCTTCTCATGCTTTTTTTAAATCTGGACAACGAGGCTGGATTGGCTTTTTCAGCTCACCTCAGATTGCACCATCCCATACACATAGCTCAGATTCCTAATGTTCAGTATAAGGAGGCCAGAATACGAATTGCCCTTACCTCTAGTGCCAGCGCGTTGAGTTTAGTAGATGCCTTATTCATTTAGAATTTGATAAAAATACAAGACTCGGACAACAAGCTGCAATATTAATCGTTATTTTTCGACTCGAGGCTAACTTTCTGCCCCTGGCACAAAACTGACATTGCAGAAATAGTAGGTCAGTTTGTATCGAGGAGCGGAAGTTTGCAATCGCTCTCATAGATGGTGTCAGCGGCACTCATGTCAGCCCAGGAAATGTTGTCAGTTACTCTATCCAGGGGACAGGTTCACCAATATAGGTGTGTGTGCAGCAGCGGCAAGTTACTTTCACGTCCTTTCCCGAAATTGAAGGATTTACCTGTTGAAGAATCCCATTCTCATCAACAAACAGACCCGGATAAAAACTACTTTCACCAATGCAGACTAAATCTCTTCGCTGATGTTCATGTCGTGCGACTAACCAGAATACAGGCTCGGTAGTATCAAGACGCCCACATACTTCACTGAATATTTCATCCCATGGTTTGCCAATGTGTTTGATCAGGAAATAAAACAAGGGTGTGTAATCTCGGCCACGCTTCTGTCTGCCATGCATTGTCCCGCGCTTTGCCAGTAGCTCATTTCCGACTTTTTTACCGTTGCGTTCCCAGCGATACTCAGCACCAGGATTATTAGATTGGTGTCGTGTAGTGGTGTTGACGCTGCGATACAGCTTACGGGACTTATTCTGTTGATGAGTACGCATAGCTCGATCTCGTGCATCCTTTCTTTTGTGGGGTGGTAGCGCCTGCCGGAGCTAGATTCAGTAGTGTGTGGCTGTATTAAAAACAACCACGCTTACAGACAGTCGCATTATGCTGAAATACCGTCCTACTGAAACTACCCAAAAATCCGCTCATGACATAAAGAGAACATGGCCTGAAGCAGCATGGCGGAGTTTAGCAAAGCGCGCCATTCAAGACATAATCTTAAAGCTAACCGCGCATGTTGAAGCCTGATTTTTGAAAATCTCTATAAACTTCCGGATTGCTGAAGGCCGGGAATTTGGCTTTATGGGCGGCTGATTTTATCGCTTCGCAATAGGCGCTATTGCCGTTACTGGTTGAGATGCTTAAAGGTGTGCCATCCTGAGCAAATTCAATATGCAACCTGCATTGTTTCCCTTTCCAGTGTTGCGGCTCTTCAATTTCGGCGTTTATTGCCGCCCTGATTGCCCGCGCCTGCGCGCCCCATTCATCCTGATCGTCCCAGCGTCCTGAACCGCAATTACCCGTTGCCGTGGTCTTATGGCAGCCGGAAGGGTGTAGCGGCGCGCATCCCGCGGCCAGGTTCACCACTATAGCCACTACAGCGATTTTCTTTACTGCTTGAGACATTCCCACCTCTTATCCCGCAATCCATTTTAGCTTCAGTAATGTTTAAATATTCTTCCGCACTTCCTGGCCTCTTTTCAACTACCAATAACGGGTTACAACGTCGCTGACCAGGCTGCCGGTTCTACTCCGACTAACCGTTCGTTTTTGAACTATGTTTAACACCAGTCAGAATAATAAAATAGTTAAGTATTTACAGGACCTGAGCGGGGGGCCTCCGGCCGGAGCATCTGAAAGCCAGAACCTCACTTAAAAGTGTGGCAACATTTCGTGGGTAATATTCATGTCCGGAGAATAACGTGTTCGGAAAGCTATTGTTGAACTACATGCCAGGGCTACAAAATTTGTTGGCCTACGATAAAAGCTGGCTAAAACATGATGTTAAAGCGGGGTTATCCGTTGCGGCTGTCGCGCTCCCTGTTGCGATTGCTTACGCTGAGTTGGCGGGTGTGGGGGCAATTGTAGGGCTCTATTCCTGCGTTTTACCAATGATAGCTTACGCACTGTTTGGCTCTTCACGCCAGCTTATTGTGGGCCCTGATGCCACAACCTGTGCGGTGATTGCGGCCGTCGTATTTCCGCTTTCTGCCGGGAATCCCGAACTGCACTGGCAGCTGACGATCATCATGACATTGATGATGGGCGGGTGGTGCCTCCTTGCAAGTAAATTTCGCCTGGGCGCGCTCGCGGATCTGCTTTCTCATCCCATTCTTACCGGATTACTTAATGGCGTAGCCGTGACGATTATTGTCGGGCAATTAGGCAAGGTATTGGGGATCAAGCTTGATGAGGCGCAGGTTATTGAAAAAATAATCGCCTTGCCAGGTCGACTTTCAGATAGCCATTTATTAACCGTAGGAATATCCCTTTTTACGTTAATTATTTTAATGGTGATCAAAACGTATCGCGGCCAGTGGCCAGCACCTTTAATCGCCATTGTAATAACAACGGCACTGGTATGGGTGACCTCTGCGCAACAGTACGGTATTGCCACGATAGGGGGAGATGGCTTCCAGCCTGGTTTACCGGTCGTTCACTGGGGGGCGTTCCAGCCGGGGCCGATGCGTGATTTGGTGATCCCGGCGCTGAACCTGGCGTTGGTCAGTTTTGTCAGTCTGATGCTGACCGCCCGCAGTTTTGCCGCGAAAAATGGCTACGAAATTAATGCGGATGCAGAGTTCCGTGCGCTGGGTATTGCGAACATTATGTCGGGGTTATCTCAGGGGTTTGCTATCAGTGGCGCCGATTCCCGGACCGCGGTGAATGATTCGGTTGGGGGGAAAAGCCAGCTGGTTTCCGTGGTCGCCGCCTTGATCATCGGTATTGTCGTGGTGTTTTTCACACAGCCATTACAATACATTCCGGTATCTGCGTTAGGTATTGTTCTAATGTATGCATCGTGGTCATTGATTGATTTACGTGGACTATGGAACCTGAGACGCAGAAATAAACAGGCATTTCGCCTGGCCTTCTTCACGTTTGGCTGTGTTTTAATTATCGGCGTTATCCAGGGGATTGGCCTTGCGGTGTTGCTTGGGTTGTTACAATTCCTTCGTACAGTATTTCGTCCCTCTGAGCACCTGCTGGGCACTGACGAAGATGGAATGATTCACTCGTTAGGGAATACCACCGATATTAAAATGGTCCCGGGCGTGCTGATGTATCGATTTAACTCACCGTTGACCTATTTTAATGTGGCTTATTTTAAACGTCGGGTATTGAACCTGGTTGATGGGGCAGCCATACAACCTAAATGGGTGGTCATTGATGCCGTTGCCTGCTTCACCTATTCAGACATCAGCGTCCTGGCAACCATTAATGAGTTAAAGCGTGACCTGAAAGGCCGACAGATTAAATTAATCCTTGCGGGCAGGAAAACGGAATTAACACGCTGGTTTAAAGACAGTCGGCCAACAATGAATGATGATGACATGATTCTGGCGCCAGACCTCTACCTGGCACTTCGGTTCATTCAAAGTAAAGAGAGTGCGAGTGAGGGGGAATCAGTCAGTGATACATAACCAAATACTGGTTAAAGGCTTGTAACGCATGCTACTGGCAGGCAGGGAACCCTCACACTTTCTACCACCGAGGCGCAACTACAGTTGGCCTGGACAGTGAGGTGTTCCTAGCCTGTCTTACCTTCTTCTGCCATCTATCTCAGTAAAAACTGAATCAGCTGAACAAAGATATACACTGCCGCCGCCACTCGTATTGCCTGCCAACTCCATCTGAGATAGCGCCATTCATAGCGTTCTCTGGCATTAGCCTCTGCTATAGCGGAGTCATAACGCTTTTTTTTCTTTCTCCTGACTACGTCTATTACCCACAGGATGAGAATAAAGATAATGATAGTTTTCAGAAATATGGGATTATCCACTAAAAATGACTCCGGCTTGCTCGCTGAAAAAGCAGAATAGATGAACAGTCGTCACGTATCCACCACTAAATGTGGGGGTATGAATGAAATTTACCCTGATTCGATTTTGAGATGACCCTGCCCATAGCCGGTTTCTCCGCTGTGAATGCGCAATCTGTGGTGCGACGTATCAGGCTGACGGCTATAAGCAAGGAGCGGACCTTGAGTACCATTCATTTTTGCCGGAACAAAAATAGATAGGGTCGTGCCTACAAATAAATAAACTCATAATTCACAATGTAACTTCCAATATTATTCACACGAGCTGTTACCCACACCCCAGTCATTCCCTGCTTACGGTGGCTGTGCAGATATTCTTTGTTTGTACAAAGCTGAATCCATCTGTTGGTGTTCTGATCTTTTAACCAGAGACCCGCTTCACAATGGCCATACTTACCTCTCGAAGGCCCCGGAAAGACAACCTCATATTCAGATTCATAGCCAATTATTTTGTCCGGGAAGAGATAGACATAAATATCATAGCAATTTAAGCTCAATACAAACCCAAGGCAAAAGCCGCTAAAAAAAGCACTGGCAATATATTCTAATGTTTTGTTAAAAGTGCGCAGGTAAAAAGCGCGCATAACAAAAATTGTTCCAATCAAAACGCCAAGTGAAATATATGTCATCCATTCAGGAACGGATTTTTTTAATATAGTATTATGGGAGATGCCAGATGCCCATGACATATACCAGAGCCATCCACCTAAAACGCTGAATATCACGGCTGTAACAAGTAATTTCTTGCGTTTATCTTCGAAAGAATAATTTTTAGTCATGGTTTTGTTTTGTATGTATCAAACGAAAGTGTTGACCTTACCAGGAAAAGCTATTTTATATTATTAAATTCAATATGCCTCCTGTTTCGAGTTAAATTTTTTAAGCTTCCTCTTTTGACCGTAGCTTGCTCGCTACCCGCGAGCAAGCCACACCCCTTAGCGATACAGCGTCTTTTCCGCAACCGGAATAAGGAGCCCGGATCGCCAGTCCGCGAGCGTCAGCTGCGCAAGCTTACCCAGCGCGGTATAAAACGGATGTCCGGCGTTGTCGACAAACACGGACAGGAAGCGGGTGCTCCACGGCAGCAGGTGCCACGCCAGAAGCTGAGCGCACTCCGCATCGCGGCCATTCTCGGCCAGCCATGCCGCCAGCAGCAGCAAAGTCCCGAAGTGATCTTCCGGTTCATTCAGCTGCATTTCAAATGCGATAGCGTTCTCCCGCATCCACTGGCGCAGAGCGAGGGTCGAGTCGCCGAACAGTACGGATTCGCGGTCAAGCCAGACGGAGCCCCACGGTGGCGCGGGCAGGGCGTAAGGGCCAACAAACAGCCGTTGCCAGGCGTCCCTCAGCGGCTCATCGGTAGACGCGGCAAAAGTGTCAGCTACAGGCTGCAGCGTTTCCGGGGGTAGGGGCCAGTCCTGAACCCAATCCCCTGCGGTGAGGGCCTGCACCAGCGGCGCGGCCTGCTCACTGTCTGGCGAGAAATAAAACAGCGCGCCCAGCACCCGGGCGCTGAACGTGAACGATTCACGATGTGAGACATCTTTCATTACATCTTCCTTGTTCGCGCGGAGAGTGTCCGCGCGACTGTGTTAACCGATAATACAAATCATAGAATAAACCACGGCCACGCCATTCACTTGCTACACCTTCTCGATCTGCACAAGATTGGTGTGCTGCGGGTTGCCTTTTGCCAGCGGTGAAGGGCGGTGCGTGGTCAGGGTGTTGATGCATGAGCCGTGATCGATGCGATCGCCAATCATATTGGCGTCGTGCCAGGCACCCTGGCCCATAGCGCTCACGCCGGGCATGATGCGCGGCGTCACTTTTGCTTCAATTCGTACCTCGCCGCGTTCGTTAAAGACGCGCACCGTATCGCCGTTCTTAATGCCGCGTTTTTCAGCATCGACAGGATTAAGCCAGACCTCCTGGCGACAGGCGGCTTTCAGCACGTCTACATTACCGTAGCTCGAGTGGGTACGGGCCTTAAAGTGGAAACCAAACAGCTGCAGCGGGAACTGTGCGCGCTCGGGCGCATCCCAGCCGTCGAAGGTTGATGCGTAGACGGGCAGCGGACTGATGGTCTCATCTTTTTCCAGCTCCCAGGTGGCCGCAATCTCCGCCAGCTTGCTGGAGTATATTTCAATCTTACCCGATGGCGTTTTCAGCGGGTTGGCTTCCGGATTTTCGCGGAATTTTTTATAGGCTACAAAATGGCCGTTCGGATCTTTACGCTTGTAAATGCCCATTTTTTTTAGCTCGTCATAGGACGGCAGATGAGGGTCTTTTTCGAGCATTTTGGCATACAGATACTGCAGCCACTGTTCCTGCGTCCGTCCTTCGGTGAATTTCTGATGGATATCCGGCCCGAGGCGTTTCGCCACTTCGCTCATGATCCAGTAGATGGGCTTGCGTTCAAATTTCGGCGCGGTCACGGGTTGAAGGAATATCAGGTAGCCCATGTTACCCGCATAATCGTTAGGAATGATGTCTTCCTGTTCGACGGTCATCAGGTCTGGCAACACGATATCGGCATACTTCGCTGACGACGTCATGAAGTTATCGATGACCACAATCATCTCGCACTTGCTTTCATCCTGCAGGATATCGTGGGTTTTATTGATATCGGAGTGCTGGTTGATGAGGGTATTGCCCGCGTAGTTCCAGATGAACTTAATCGGCACGTCCAGCTTATCCTTGCCGCGCACGCCGTCGCGCAGGGCGGTCATCTCCGGGCCGCGGGTGATAGCGTCCGTCCAGCTGAAGCAGGAAATTTGCGTTTTGACCGGGTTATCCGGCAGCGGCATACGTTCGATGGTGATGGTGTAGGTGGACTCACGCGCGCCGCTGTTCCCGCCGTTGATCCCTACGTTTCCGGTGAGGATCGGCAGCATCGCGATGGCGCGGGACGTCAGCTCGCCGTTTGCCTGGCGCTGTGGTCCCCAGCCCTGACAGATGTAGGCCGGCTTCGCGGAGCCGATTTCGCGGGCAAGCTTAACAATGCGATCGGCGGGAATACCGGTGATGCGGGAGGCCCACTCCGGCGTTTTCGCCGTGTTGTCATCGCCCTGGCCGAGAATATACGCTTTGTAGTGACCGTTAGCGGGCGCGCCTTCCGGCAGCGTTTTTTCGTCATAGCCGACGCAGTATTTGTCGAGGAACGGCTGGTCGACCAGGTTTTCGTCGATTAACACCCAGGCAATACCCGCTACCAGCGCGGCATCGGTACCCGGACGGATTGGGATCCACTCATCTTCACGTCCGGCTGCCGTGTCGGTGTAGCGCGGATCGATAACAATCATGCGCGCGTTGGACCGCTCGCGAGCCTGTTCCAGATAGTACGTAATCCCGCCGCCGCTCATGCGCGTTTCTGCCGGGTTATTGCCGAACATGACCACCAGTTTGGTGTTTTCGATGTCCGAGGTGCTGTTGCCGTCGTTACTGCCGTAGGTGTAGGGCATCGCGCAGGCAATTTGCGCCGTGCTGTAGGTACCGTAGTGGCTCAGGAAACCGCCGTAGCAGTTCATCAGACGCGCCACCAGCGAAGCGTAAGGGGAGGAGCGGGTGATATTGCCCCCGACAATCCCGGAGGAGTAGTTGATATACACCGCTTCGTTGCCGTAGTCGGCCACCACGTCTTTCAGGCTGGCGGCGATCGTGTCGAGCGCTTCATCCCAGGTGATGCGTTCGAACTTACCTTCGCCGCGTTTGCCCACGCGCTTCATCGGGTAGTTCAGACGGTCAGGGTGATTGATGCGACGGCGAATTGAACGTCCGCGCAGGCAGGCGCGCACCTGGTGATCGCCATACACATCCTCACCAGTGTTGTCCGTTTCGACCCAGTACACTTCGTTGTCACGCACGTGCAGACGCAGCGCACAGCGGCTGCCGCAGTTGACCGAGCAGGCGCCCCACACCACGGTATCTTCAGGCGGCTGGACGGCGTGCTTCACCGCCGCGGCGGCGCTTTTTAAACCAAAAGGCAGCGAGATCCCACCAGCGGCAAGCGCCAGAGAACCTATCGCCGTAGATTTCACGAGAGTTCGACGGCTAATTCCGCCGTGATGTTCAATATCGGACATGGCTCACCCCATCATTATAATTGCGTATTATTTTTCCCGAAATGATATCCGGACTAATGATGGGGTGAGTGTTACTTATTTGGGGGTATTAAATCTTAATCCTCATCAAATCAAAGGGGATTGAGGGTCAATTACTGAGCTTCAGCTGCCGCACCACTGCCTGTGCGGGTGTATAAAATTTTGAAGGTGTCGTTGGCGCAGTGGCCCACCACCTGCGTGCCCGCCTGGTCGGCCTGGTCGTTCGGCACAATGCTCAGCGTAAACCCTGATTCAGGCACGCCGTTGTTGATAATCTTCTGCTGAATGTCGCTTTTCACGCGCTCGCAGGAATCCGGTGCCGCCAGCGCGGCTGTTGAGGCACTCATTAACACTAGGGCGGTAATCCAGGGTAACCGTTTCATCTGTAGCTCCTTTTCTCTGTGTAGAGATTAATTTTAGCAGGCTTCGTGTAAACAACTGTATTTGCTAATATGATTGGGAATAATCTCCCTGTACGGTAATAAATGTGAAGAAATACGCAGCGATAACGCTACTGGCAGCAACACTGATGGGGTGCGACAACAGCTCCGCGCCGCTGTCGTTTACGCCCGAGATGGCGAGTTTTTCAAACGAGTTTGATTTTGATCCGCTGCGCGGACCGGTCAAAGACTTTACCCAGACGCTGTTCAACGAAAAGGGCGAAGTGTCCAAACGGGTCACCGGCACCGTCTCGACGGAAGGGTGTTTCGATACGCTGGAGCTGCACGACCTGGAGGCCAACACCGGCGTGGCGCTGGTGCTGGATGCCAATTACTATCTTGACGCAGAAACCCAGCAGCGCAAAGTGAAGCTGCAGGGGAAATGCCAGCTGGCCGAACTGCCGTCAGCCGGGGTGACGTGGGATACCGACGACAACGGTTTTGTGGTGGCGGCGCACGGCAAAGAGATGGAAGTGAAGTATCGCTACGACGCGGATGGCTACCCACTGGGCAAAACCACCGTCTCCGGGGATCAGCATCTGTCCGTCCAGTCGACGCCGTCTAAAGATCTTCGCAAAAGAATGGATTACTCGGCAGTGAGCATGTTGAATGATAAGCCGCTGGGCAACGTGAAGCAGAGCTGCGATTACGACCGCCACAATAACCCGGTGAGCTGCGATCTGACGATCACGGACGACAGCGTCAAACCCGCCGTTGAGCGCAAGTACACCATCAAGAACACGATTGAATATTACTGAGAGTAACGTGCATTTTGTACGTTTCGCCCGGCGGCGCTACGCTTGCACGGGCCTACAATGAAGCACCCTGTAGGCCGGGTAAGCACAGCGCCACCCGGCAAGAAAGACAGCGCAATGGTTCATGACAAGGTTTGTCATCAATCTCACTGCGCGGTAGGTTTCAGCAGGCTGGCGCCTGACGGTTTGTGTCCGGCCAGGTGCTGATGCTGGAAAATGCACATGCGGATGGTGTTGCGGTATTCACCGTTAATAAAGAACTCGTGAATCAGCTCGCCTTCCACCATAAAGCCCAGCTTGCGATAGATATGGATCGCTTTCTCGTTCTCTTTGTCCACAATCAGGTAAAGCTTGTAGAGATTCAGAACGTTGAATCCGTAATCCATTGCCAGCTTAGCCGCCCGTGACGCAAGGCCTTTTCCCTGATGCTCAGGG
This sequence comes from Enterobacter sp. BNK-13, assembly GCF_048685015.1. Taxonomy (NCBI): domain Bacteria; kingdom Pseudomonadati; phylum Pseudomonadota; class Gammaproteobacteria; order Enterobacterales; family Enterobacteriaceae; genus Enterobacter; species Enterobacter sp. BNK-13. The sequence continues at coordinate 1,768,271 of NZ_JBLQTP010000001.1, forward strand.
GAGATGATGATCTGAAACTCCGCCCGGCGGTGAACGTGGTTGATTTCAACCAGCTCCACAAGACCCGCTTTTTCACCTTCACACTCCACCACAAAACGACGTTCACTCTGATCGTGAATGTGCTTATCGTAGAGATCGGACAGCTCGACAAACGCCTCGTAAGGCTCTTCGAACCAGTAGCGCATCACGCTGGCATTATTGTCGAGCTGGTGGACAAAGCGCAGGTCCTCACGCTCCAGCGGACGGAGTTTAACGTCGCAGGACACCGACATTATGGGGCTACCGTGCGGCCAGTGCGGCGATCCAGGCAGCGCAGGGTGTTAGGCTCCCAGTAGGCATTGACGTTTGCACTTTGCTGACACTTATCGCGCGCGTCAAAAGCGACATCTTCTTTGTCCCACTCTTTTTCAGCACGTTTGTTGACCTTCTGACGAAGGTTACGGGTGTCATTCCATTGTTCTTTGTCCATGGCGGCGTTCTGACGGCTTTGCGCGCTGTCACCAGACTCAATAATGAGCTTGCTGGTTTCCGCTGTCGCAGAGGCGGCAAAGGCGAACGATGACAGCGCCAGCAGGGCTGTCAGACAAAGGCGTTTGCTTAATGTGGTCATAGCGTTTCCTTTTAAATGGGTGCAGATAATCAAGTTACCCCGTACAGATTCTACACTAAAGCGAAATGACGGCATACCCGCGGAGCAAGTATGGAAAAGTAAAGGGCATCATCAGGTATGATGGTTAAATAAATCCTCACCTGACGTGAAAAATGCTTAAAACGACGCTGCTTTTTTTTGCCACCGCGCTATGCGAAATCATCGGTTGCTTCCTGCCCTGGCTCTGGCTGAAGAAGGGAGGAACCGTACTGTTGCTTATCCCGGCAAGCGTCGCGCTGGCCCTGTTTGTCTGGCTGTTAACGCTGCATCCGGCGGCCAGTGGGCGCGTTTACGCGGCTTACGGTGGCGTCTATGTCTGCACGGCGCTGCTGTGGTTACGCGTGGTGGACGGCATCAAACTCAGCGCATACGACTGGGCCGGGGCGCTGATTGCCCTGTGCGGTATGCTGATTATTGTGGCGGGATGGGGGCGCGCGTGAGCCCCGGGTTTTGTGATCGTTAGCTGATTTTATGATCATTATACTTGTATGGTAGTAGGGTTGGTGGGTAAATTTCCAGCATCACAACGAACGATGTAAGGAAAGGAATTATGAAGATTGTCGCGGCTGACGTGTTTGTTACCTGCCCGGGGCGGAACTTTGTCACCCTTAAAATCACCACCGATGAGGGGATTGTCGGTCTCGGTGACGCTACGCTAAACGGACGCGAGCTCTCCGTGGCCTCTTACCTGAAGGATCACCTTTGCCCCCAGCTGATTGGCCGCGATGCGCACCGCATCGAAGACATCTGGCAGTTCTTTTATAAAGGCGCCTACTGGCGTCGTGGTCCGGTTACCATGTCGGCCATCTCCGCCGTGGATATGGCGCTGTGGGATATCAAAGCCAAAGCGGCCAACATGCCGCTCTACCAGTTGCTGGGCGGCGCCTCCCGGGAAGGGGTGATGGTCTACTGCCATACTACCGGCCACACCATTGACGACGTGCTGGAAGATTACGCCCGTCATAAAGAGATGGGCTTCAAGGCGATCCGCGTACAGTGCGGCGTGCCGGGCATGAAAACCACCTACGGCATGGCCAAAGGAAAGGGCCTGGCCTATGAGCCTGCGACCAAAGGCGACTGGCCGGAAGAGCAGCTCTGGTCTACCGAAAAATACCTCGATTTCACGCCGAAGCTGTTCGACGCGGTGCGCAGTAAATTCGGCTTCAATGAGCACCTCCTGCACGACATGCACCACCGCCTGACGCCAATTGAAGCGGCGCGCTTCGGCAAGAGCATCGAAGCATTCCGCATGTTCTGGATGGAGGATCCAACGCCTGCGGAAAACCAGGCCTGCTTCCGCCTGATCCGCCAGCACACCGTCACCCCCATTGCGGTAGGCGAAGTGTTTAACAGCATCTGGGACTGCAAGCAGCTTATCGAAGAGCAGCTTATCGACTATATCCGCACCACCATTACCCACGCGGGCGGCATTACCGGGATGCGTCGCATCGCTGATTTTGCCTCGCTCTATCAGGTGCGTACCGGTTCACACGGTCCGTCGGATCTGTCGCCCGTTTGTCATGCCGCCGCGCTGCATTTCGACCTGTGGGTGCCGAACTTTGGCGTGCAGGAATACATGGGCTACTCCGAACAGATGCTGGAAGTCTTCCCGCACAGCTGGCGCTTTGATAACGGCTATATGCATCCGGGCGATAAGCCGGGGCTGGGCATTGAGTTTGATGAAAAGCTGGCGGCGAAATACCCCTACGATCCGGCCTATCTGCCGGTGGCCCGCCTTGAAGACGGCACGCTGTGGAACTGGTAAGCGAGGAGCGAACGATGAAAAGCGTAGTGATTCAGCAGCTAAACCAACTGGTGATTGAAGAGCGGCCACACCCGGAACCAGGCGCAGGCGAAGTCCGCGTGAAAATCACGCTGGCAGGTATCTGCGGGTCGGACAGCCACATCTATCGCGGGCATAACCCGTTTGCGAAATACCCACGCACGATCGGCCACGAGTTCTTTGGCGTGATTGACGCCACAGGCGAAGGGGTTGACGCTGCCCGCCTGGGCCAGCGCGTCGCGGTTGACCCGGTGATCAGTTGCGGACAATGCTACCCGTGCTCCGTGGGAAAACCGAACGTCTGCACCTCGCTGGTCGTGCTGGGGGTGCACCGTGATGGCGGCTTCAGTGAATATGCGGCAGTGCCTGCTCAAAATGCCTGGGCCATTCCGGATGACATTCCCGATCGACACGCCGTCATGGTTGAGCCCTTTACCATCGCCGCCAACGTAACGGGGCAGGTGAAACCGACGGAACAGGACGTCGCGCTGATTTACGGCGCTGGCCCGATGGGACTGGTCACCGTGCAGGCGCTGAAAGGCGTCTATAAGGTGAAGCAGGTTATCGTGGTTGACCGCATAGACGAGCGCCTGGCGATGGCGCGGCGCAGCGGCGCGGATTGGGTCTTTAATAACGGCGAGCAGTCGCTGCAGGCCGCGCTGGAGGAAAAAGGCATCAAACCGACGTTAATCATTGATGCCGCCTGCCATCCATCTATTTTGCAGGAAGCGATAACCCTGGCCTCGCCAGCGGCGCGCATCGTGCTGATGGGCTTTTCCAGCGAGCCGAGCCAGATTGTTCAGCAGGGCATTACCGGCAAAGAGTTGGCGATCTTCTCCTCGCGCCTGAATGCCAACAAATTCCCGGTCGTCATCGACTGGCTGAAGAGGGGGCTGATCGATCCGGAAAAACTGATCACCCATACTTTTGACTATCACTACGTAACAGACGCCATCGAACTGTTTGAGAAAGATCAGCGGCAGTGCTGCAAAGTCTTACTCACGTTCGGCCAATAATCATTTACGCGATTAAGAGCCTGCGCAGACAGGCTCTATGTGGTTCGCATTTTACCTTTCAGAGATAGCCATCATGACACAAGTACAACCGCAACGATCCACCGCCGATCTGGTGAAAGCCGCCGTTTCCGGCTGGCTTGGCACCGCTCTGGAGTTCATGGATTTTCAGCTTTACTCGCTGGGGGCCGCCCTGGTCTTCCATGAGATCTTCTTCCCCGAACAGTCTGCCGCGATGGCGCTGATCCTGGCGATGGGGACCTACGGCGCAGGCTATATTGCGCGCATCGTCGGGGCCTTTATCTTCGGCAGAATGGGCGACAGCATTGGCCGTAAGAAGGTGCTGTTTATCACCATCACTATGATGGGGATCTGCACCACGCTGATTGGCGTCCTGCCGACCTACGCGCAGATCGGGATTTTTGCCCCGGTTCTGCTGGTGACGCTGCGCATTATTCAGGGTCTGGGCGCCGGGGCTGAGATCTCCGGGGCGGGGACCATGCTGGCGGAGTACGCGCCGAAAGGAAAACGCGGCATCATCTCCTCGCTGGTGGCGATGGGCACGAACTGCGGGACGCTGAGCGCAACGGCGATCTGGGCCATCATGTTCTTTGCCCTTGACCGTGAACAGCTGCTCGCCTGGGGCTGGCGCGTGCCTTTCCTCGCCAGCGTCGTGGTGATGATCTTTGCCATCTGGCTGCGTATGAATCTCAAGGAGAGCCCGGTCTTTGAGAAAGTGAACGATGCACAAACTGTGCAACCGGACACGTCGCTCGGTTCCATGGTGAAAAGCAAATCCTTCTGGCTGGCGACTGGCCTGCGTTTCGGCCAGGCGGGCAACTCGGGGCTGATCCAGACCTTCCTCGCGGGCTATCTGGTCCAGACGCTGCTGTTCGATAAGGCCATCCCTACCGATGCGCTGATGATCAGCTCCATTCTCGGGTTTATCTCCATCCCGCTGCTGGGCTGGCTTTCCGATAAAGTGGGGCGCCGTCTGCCGTACATTATTCTCAATATCTCCGCCATTCTGCTCGCGTACCCAATGCTGTCGATCATCGTCGATAAGAGCTATGCGCCGGGGGCGATCATGCTCTCTATCATCGTTATCCATAACTTCGCCGTTCTGGGGCTCTTCGCGCTGGAAAATATCACCATGGCGGAGATGTTTGGCTCGCGAAATCGCTTTACGCGTATGGCCATCTCCAAAGAGGCGGGTGGTCTGGTGGCGGTGGGTTTTGGTCCGGTGCTGGCAGGGATCTTCTGCAATATGACCGGCTCCTGGTGGCCGATTGTTGCCATGCTGGTGGCCTATTCCGTGATTGGACTGGTCTCGGCGATCCTGATGCCGGAAGTGCGCGACCGTGATTTGAGCGCGGTGCATGACGCAGCTGAGTCTGCGCCAAAAGAGACGGTCGGTTACGGCGCTGTCTCCTCGCGACGCTAGTGGTTTATAGCTTGCGTGACTTATCACACAACTTTGTTTTTATGTCACACCACATGACCAAAAGTTAATATAAATCAAAATCTCAAACGGCAGTATCAGTATGGTTGATGGCAGTTATTTTTTTACCCCAACTGCCATTCTAGTTGGTGTAGTCAGCAGGCGCTGCCGCTTCAGAAAAAGCGGCAGCGATCCACAGCTTTCTAATTAACGAGTCTTAATCATGGAAAATACCTTATTACAGGCCAATGCGACGCTGCCTCAGTACGATCGCGACAGCCTTAAAGCTCGCATCGTTCATTTAGGCTTTGGCGCATTTCACCGGGCGCATCAGGCAGTGTATGCCGATATCCTCGCCGCTGAGCACGGCAGCGACTGGGGCTACTGTGAGGTTAACCTGATTGGCGGTGAGCAGCAGATTGCCGATCTGAACGCGCAGGATAACCTCTATACCGTGGCGGAAATGTCTGCCGATGCGTGGACCTCCCGCGTAGTTGGCGTGGTCAAAAAGGCCCTTCATGCGCAGGTTGACGGGCTGGAGACGGTGCTGGCGGCGATGTGTGACCCGCAGGTTGCGATTGTCTCTCTGACCATCACCGAGAAAGGGTACTGCCACTCGCCGGCGACCGGGCAACTGATGCTCGATCATCCGTTTATCGTCGCCGACCTGCAAAACCCGCACCAGCCAAAATCTGCGCCGGGTGTCGTCGTGGAAGCGCTGGCGCGTCGCAAAGCGGCGGGTCTGCCGGCGTTTAGCGTGATGTCCTGCGACAACATGCCGGAGAACGGTCACGTGATGCGCAATGTCATCTGCGCGTACGCCCGTGCGGTAGACGGTGAGCTGGCGGATTGGATCGAATCCCACGTCACCTTCCCGTCAACCATGGTGGATCGCATCGTGCCTGCGGTCACCCCCGACACGCTGGATAAAATTGAACGGCTGACCGGCGTGCGCGATCCGGCGGCGGTGGCCTGTGAACCGTTCCGCCAGTGGGTAATCGAAGATAACTTTGTGGCGGGCCGTCCTGCGTGGGAAAAAGCCGGTGCTGAACTGGTGTCGGACGTGATCCCGTTTGAAGAGATGAAGCTGCGCATGCTTAACGGCAGCCACTCATTTCTGGCCTACCTGGGCTATCTGGCGGGCTACCAGCATATCAACGACTGTATGGAAGATGAACATTACCGCATCGCCGCGCACGCGCTGATGCTCAACGAGCAGGCGCCTACGCTGAAGGTCAAAGGCGTCGATTTAGGACGCTATGCCGATCTCCTGATTGCCCGCTACAGTAACCCGGCCCTGCGCCATCGGACCTGGCAAATTGCGATGGACGGCAGCCAGAAGCTTCCGCAGCGCATGCTGGATTCCGTGCGCTGGCACCTGGTGCATCAGAAGCCTTTCCCGCTGCTGGCGCTTGGCGTGGCAGGGTGGATGCGCTATGTCGGCGGCGTGGACGAGCAGGGTAATGCGATTGACGTGAGCGATCCGCAGCTGGCAGTGATTCAGGCGGCGGTTAAAGGCAGTGCGGAAGGGGAAAACCGGGTCAAGGCGCTGCTCGGCATCGAGGCCATCTTCGGCAAGGAATTACCGCGTGAAGCCGTCTTTGTTGATGCGGTGATGAAGGCGTACCAGACGCTGCTGCAAAAGGGTGCGAAAGCGACCGTGGCTCAGTACGTGTCTCAACGGTAATTCAGCACATGCCGCCGTTCGCGGCGGCATGTCTGCGCACCGTTTAGTGCATACCCAGGCGAATCAGCTCAATCGGTTCGAACTTACCTTCGCATCCTTCCACTTCAACCGTTTTGCTGCGGCGCACCTGCGCGGCATCCAGCCCGTCGCTGTGGATCGCTTTAATCACGCCAGTTTTGCCCGTGCCGCTAATCATGACGCGGCTGCCGGTGGTGATTGCATTGCGGTTACGGTCGTATGTCATCATGGTATTTTCTCCTCTCTAACCTTTTCGTTACGGCGTTATTTCAGGGTTGCCGTTCACGGAGCATATAAATACGCCTGTCTGCATCACATGTTTTTGTTTTTGATCAAACTCACACTTTTTTCTTTATTGTGCCGGGCGCTGACGGTTCACGACAGCAATTGACAAAGCAGAGCGTTATTTTCATTTATTGATAGTTTCAGAAGGGAAGCGTTGAGGGTTGGTTTATATTCCCGGTGCCATTCTGGGTACAGGAAATAACCCTTTCATCGGAATAAGGAGTCAGGCTTATGTATAAGAAGATTTTGATGCCTGTTGATGTGTTTGAAATGGATTTGAGCGACAAAGCGGTTCGCCACGCGGCAAACCTTGCGAAGGCGGAAGGCGCCTCGATTACCCTGGTCAACATTCTGCCGGCCAGCAGCCGATCCCTGCTGCGCGGATTTAATGCCGATATTAAAAAGTTCGAAGAGTATATGACCGAGGAATCCGGTAAGAAAATGAACGCGTTAAAAAGACTGTTCGATATCTCGCCGGAGAAAATTGACAGCCTGGTGCGCTTTGGCAACGTCCGCGATGAAATTATCAGGCTGAGCAAGGAGGGGGAATATGACGTGATTGTCATCGGGTCGAAAAATCCGGGCATCACCACCCATCTGCTGGGATCAAATGCGGAATCTATCCTCCGCTACGCCACAATTCCGGTGTTAGTCGTTCGCTAAACCCATCGCCGCGTCCGAAAGGGGGCGGCGTAATATTACTCTTCGCTAAACCACTCGCTATTTTCCTGACGAATCAGCTGCACGGATTCGCTAATTTCCTGCAGATGCAGCGTCATCGCTTTTTCCACGCCGTCCGGGTCGCGTTTTTCCAGCGCGCTGAAAATATCGTGATGCTGTCGGAGCAGCATTTCCGGCGGGGAGACGTGATCGAGACTCATATAACGCACGCGGTCGATGGTGGCCTTGATGTTTTCGATGGTGTCCCAGGCAAGCTGGCAATCCGCAATCTGCGCCAGTTTCTGGTGGAATTCATCATCAAGCTGGAAGAAATCATTCAGCTGCTTGCGGTCAATCGCAATCCGCTGCTGATGCAGGTTTTGCTCCAGCAGGTAACACTGCTTGTCGTTGATGAGCGTTGCAGCACGGCGCGCCACCGCGCATTCAATGGCCTGGCGAACAAAACAGCCGTTGCGTACCTGAGAGAGGGAGATTTTGTTCACGTAGCTGCCGCGCTGCGGGCGGATCTGAATCAGACCGTTTTCCGCAAGCTTAATAAACGCTTCACGCACCGGCTGACGGGAAACGTCAAAACGCACTGACACCTCTTTTTCAGAAAGCGGCGTTCCCGGTGGGATCAGGCAATGGACAATATCACGTCGCAAAATGCGATAGATTTGCTGGTTTACGGGCTGGGTGGGATTGAGTTGCGATTCAGCGGCCATGAGTTGTCATTTCTCAGAGAGTTAGCCTGAACATACTACCATTCTTTTATAACCCGAAACAGACCCGGCCCGCAGGCCGGGAAGGGCAGCGTTAGCCACGATGGACGCTAAGTCCGGCAAAACTCTGGCTGACCGGCATCATTTCTACGGTATTGATGTTGACGTGTTTTGGCAGCGTCGCCACCCACCAGACCGTTTCGGTGACATCTTCCGGCGTCAGGGCGTTCGCGTTTTCATAGGTTTTGTCTGCTTTCGCGTCATCGCCTTTGAAACGCACGTTGGAAAACTCGGTGCCACCCACCAGGCCCGGCTCGATGTCGGTGACGCGAATGGCGGTGCCGTGCAGATCGGTCCGCAGGTTAAGGCTGAACTGGCGCACAAACGCTTTCGTCGCCCCGTAGACGTTACCGCCTGCATAGGGCCAGCTTCCGGCGGTGGAGCCGATATTGATAATGTGGCCACGATTGCGCTCAACCATGCCCGGCAGCACCGCGCGGGTCATATAGACCAGCCCTTTGTTGTTGGTGTCGATCATGTTTTCCCAGTCTTCCACGCTGGCTTTGTGGGCAGGCTCCATGCCCAGCGCCAGACCGGCATTGTTGACCAGCACGTCGATGGCGCGCCATTCTGCTGGCAGATTCGCAATCATCTCTTCGATCGCCGCGCGATTACGCACGTCCAGCTGCGCGGTCAGAATGCTGTCGCCTAGTTCGTCCTTCAGCTCCTGCAGACGTTCCTGACGGCGGCCGGTCGCGATAACCTTGTGCCCGTTGGCGACGAAGCGACGCGTGATGCTTTCACCAAAACCTGCCGTTGCCCCGGTAACTAAAATAATCATCTCACTGTTCCTCAACGCTTTTTGTGTTGTACTAACATAGCACGGCCGCAGAGGGTGCGTTAAGGCAACATTTGTATGACAGCGTTGCAGGGGAAGGCGGCCTGGCCTACTCTGGGAGGATACCCGTACTCAGGAGCGAAAGATGACGGCCACGAATCCCTTTTTTAACATCAGCCTGCTGCCTTACCAGGCCCCCCATTTTGATGAGATCAACGACAGTCACTATCGTCCGGCCTTCGATGAAGCCCTTCGCCAGAAGCGGGTGGACATTGACGCGATTGTCGCTCAGGCCGCTGCGCCTGACTTTGCTAACACCGTGCTGGCGCTGGAGAAAAGCGGCGCTTTGCTCGCGCGCGTCAGCAGCGTGTTCTTCGCCATGACTTCCGCGCACACCAATCCGTATTTACAGGAGCTGGAGGAACAGTTCTCCACCGAGCTTGCCGCGCTGGCAAACGATATCTGGCTGAATGACGTGCTGTTTGCCCGCGTGGAGAGCGTCTGGCAGGACCGTGCCGCGCTGGACGCCGAATCCCGTCGTCTGGTCGAAGAGACGTATCAGCGGTTTATTCTGGCCGGCGCGCGTCTGAATGAGACAGAAAAGGCCGAGCTGAAGGCGTTGAATACTGAGGCGGCCTCCCTGACCAGCCAGTTTAACCAGCGTCTGCTGGCGGCCGATAAAACGGGTGGGCTGGTGGTGGATTACGCGCACCAGCTTGACGGGCTCAGCGCCGGTGAGATTGCTGATGCGGCGCAGGCTGCCGCGGAGCGAGGGCTAAACGATCGCTGGCTGATCCCGCTTTTGAACACCACCCAGCAGCCCGCGCTTTCCGCGCTGCGCAATCGTCAGACGCGCGAAAACCTCTTCAACGCAGGCTGGACGCGTACCCAGAAAGGGGATGAAAACGATACTCGCGCGCTGATCCTGCGTCTGACGGCGCTACGTGCGCGACAGGCCCGTCTGCTGGGCTTTGAGGATTACGCCAGCTGGAGCATCGCCGATCAGATGGCGAAAACCCCGGCCGCCGCGCTGGAATTTATGCGCGGCATTGTGCCTGCCGCTCGCGCCCGCGCGGAACGCGAGCAGGCGGATATTCAGAACGTTATCAACGATGAGCAGGGCGGTTTCACCGTGGAGGCCTGGGACTGGGCCTTTTATGCGGAGCGCGTGCGCCAGGCAAAATATGCCCTCGATGAGTCGCAGATCAGGCCCTACTTTGCGCTCAATACCGTGCTGCAGGATGGCGTATTCTGGGCAGCCAGCCAGCTGTTTGGCATTCGCTTCGTCGAACGCTTCGATATCCCGGTGTATCACCCGGACGTCCGCGTATGGGAAATTTTCGACCACACTGGTGAGGGCATGGCACTGTTTTACGGTGACTTCTTTGCCCGTGATTCCAAACAGGGCGGGGCATGGATGGGGAATTTCGTCGAGCAATCCTTCGAGTTTGCTGCCCGTCCGGTGATCTACAACGTCTGTAACTATCAAAAACCGGCGAATGGCGGTGTCGCGCTTCTCTCCTGGGATGACGTGATAACCCTGTTCCACGAGTTTGGCCATACGCTGCACGGTCTCTTTGCCAGCCAGCGGTTCGCCACGCTTTCCGGCACCAATACGCCGCGTGATTTTGTTGAGTTCCCGTCGCAAATCAACGAGCACTGGGCCAGCCATCCACAGGTGTTTACCCATTATGCGCGCCATTACGAAACCGGTGAGCCGATGCCGGACGCGCTGCGGGAAAGCATGCTCAACGCGACCCATTTCAATAAGGGTTATGACATGACCGAGCTGCTGGCTGCCGCGCTGCTGGACATGAACTGGCATGGCATCGGCGAGGCCGTTTCGAGCGTGGAGGATTTTGAAGCGGCTGCGTTGAAAAAAGAGGGGCTGGATCTGCCTGCCGTGCCGCCGCGCTACCGTAGCAGCTATTTTGCCCATATCTTCGGCGGCGGCTACGCGGCGGGGTATTACGCCTACCTGTGGACGCAGATGCTCGCTGACGACGGCTATCAGTGGTTTGTCGAGCAGGGCGGCCTGACCCGTGAAAACGGGCAAAAATTCCGCGAGGCGATTTTGTCGCGCGGCAATAGTACTGATTTAGCTGAACTGTATCGCAACTGGCGCGGGCACGATCCAAAGATTGAGCCGATGCTGGAGAATCGTGGGTTGAGCGCGTAAAACCGCCGGTAGCAAATAACAGAACCGGGCTTCGCGCCCGGTTTTTATTGTTTTTCCCGCAACGACTATTCGAATTCAGAATGAATAAATTGCCTGACCTGAAGTATCGAATTCAGGTTAAGTTTTTGCCCAATATTATTGGTGTAGGTATAGACAGTCTTGGGGGACAGGTAAATTTTTCTTGCAGCAGCAACCGTGTCATCAGTATCCAGCAGGGCGAAAAGTGTCTTTTTCTCCTGTTCTGAAAGCATGCTCAGACTTCTGCAGCGTGCGATGTGGTTCAACGCATATTCTGATGAATACGTCCGACCGCCCGTAAGCTGCTTTCGAAAGTCCATAAAGCACGATTTCCTGTAGATTGTCACAAGCGGTTCGAGAACTCTTGAACTGACATCCTTGCCACCGATGAAGATCATTTCATGCTTTTCAGTGAGTTTCTTTCTTTTCAGAAGGTTGAAAATGGCGCCCAGGCTTCTGAATGATTCAATATCTACGACGCAAACCTTTCTGCTGGGGGACGCTTGCTGAAGGATGACAGACAGCGCTTTATTCAAAAAAACATCTTTCGTCAAAATCATGTGGGGCATAAACATAACCTGAACATCTCAGAACAAAGTGAAAAGGGGCCGAAAGGCCCCTGCGGTAACATCAGAATCCGATACGGATACCTGCCACACCCTGAATCGGTGTTTCGATTTGGCTGCCCTGACGATAATTAGCCTCACCGTACAAGGTTACGTCTTTACTAACGTTAACCGATGCACCCAGACCGTACTTACCTGATGTGCCTTTGACGTTGTTGTCAAAGCGATTGCGCTCATTGATCGTGACTTCGTTTGAGTTAGCAAACTCTTGCACCACCGCAGCTGACAGATAAGGTTTGAACTCAGTCGAACCCAGACTGAACTTACCGGAAAGCTTCGCACCGGCTTCACCCGTAACAGAACGTGGAGTGCCCGTGTTGCCTTTCATGCCGTTACTGAGTTTCACATCCTCACTGGTCATCTGAACAAACGCCAGGCGTCCATAAGGCGTGATGCTTACGTCATCTTTGAGATCGAGCTGATAGCCGCCTTCGACTGCTGTGCTAAGCGCATATTGTTTCCAGTCTCCGCTGGTCTTACCGCCGTTGGTCATGACTGCACTCAGTTTGTTGTTGAGGCGGTTACCCTTAACTACGCCGTCAACATAGAATCCGCTGGCATCGAACCAGGTTGCATACAGGCCAAGGCCGTAGCTGTCGATTTTGCTCTTGCCGCCGCGGGCATGTTTCACTTTGTTATCGCTAAAGGACATGAACGCGCCAGTGACGAGGCTGCCTCGGTCAAAGTCAGTACGGGTATCAGCACCGATTTCCATACCGTTCTGGTTCAGGGTGTAGGCTGCGCCGTTGCTGGTATCAATGTTGGTTTTGCCGCCGAGGTAATGACCCCAGACGTTGCTTTCCGGTCCGGTTTTATCCAGAGTAGCGCGATACGTGCGCAGTCCATCTAGCTCGGAATGGACGACGTTCAGACCTGCATTGGACATGGACAGAATGGCATCAGTTGCAGGTGTGGTCATTGGCTTCTTACCGCCATTTCCGTTACCTCCTGCGTTGCCGTTGTCACCACTGCCCGGATTTTCGCCGCCCGGGTTCTCACCGCCCGGGTTCTCACCGCCCGGGTTTTCACCGCCCGGGTTTTCACCGCCCGGGTTCTCACCGCCACTCCCCATGGCACCCAGATACCATACGTTACCGCCGGTGAGGCCGTCCTTATCCTGCTGGCTGTACAGGGTGTACATATACGTGCCGCCATCCACGAATCGGGTGCTTCGCCCGGATGCCGTGACCATTTCAAAGTCAATGTCACCGCCTTTCTCGTGGATGAGGTTCAGCGTCAGGTCAGTGTGGTCTGATATCTCCTTACCGGAGTCAGCCACAGCAATACCAAACTGGCCTGTGCCCTGTTCGATAGTGACGAAGTTGCCTTTACGGTCTGCGAGAGAGGTGTTCAGGAGGAAGTTCCCGGTGCCGCTCAGCTCCGTAATCGTCAGCTTCGCGAATTCACCGTCGCTGTTGCGCAGGAATTTGACGTTGCCGCCGACCATGGTGAGCTTACCAACCTGAGCCGTGTCCGGGCCGGATATGGCATCGGAAAGGTCGTTAACAGAAAGGGTACCTCCCTGGATGTTTACGTCCGTTGCGAGAGAGCCGGCATTCATCAGCAGTTCGCCACCGACGTTTACTCTGGTTTCGCCGTCGGCCACTGCTCCGGCCCACAGCCACGACTGGCCGCCATCAATGGTGGTATCAGTGATTGTGCCGAAGACCTTCTGTTGGCCATCACTTTCGATGGTAGTAGAGGTGGCTTTGCCTCCAGCGGAGACATACTGAGCACCGCCGCTGCTGATTATGGTCTGATTAGCCTCACCTGTGACCTCCTGCTCACCACCACTTTTTATCGTAGTATAGGTGGCCAGGCCACCAGCATGGACGTACTGACTGCCACCATTGTTGATGGTTGTAGAGGTGGTAGTGCCGAAGACGCGCTGCAGACCATTACTGTTGATGGTAGTAAAAATGGTTGCACCGCCACTTCCTAAGGTCTGCAAGCCCCCACTATTGATGCCGACACTGGTGACCGTTCCGCCCTCCCAGATAATCTGTGAGCCACCATTCATTGTGACATCTGTAGCACTACCGCCACTGCTGACGTACTGAACACCACCGCTGTTGATTATTGTAGAGGTAGCCGTACCGCCATTGGAGACATACTGATAACCATCACCGTTAATTATCGTAGAGGTGACTAAACCGCCATCAATGAACTGAGCACCACCGCTGTTGATAGTAGTGGCGGTGGCAGTGCCACCCGTGGAGATATACTGCTGACCCTTCGTCATGATGGTGGTGAAGGTTGCTGAACCGCCACTGGAAACATACTGTCGACCACTACTGTTAATGGTGCTGGAGGTGGCCAGGCCACCACTAGAAATTAGCTGAAAACCACCGCTGTTAAGGGTGGTGTCAGTGGCCAGACCACTACTGTATACGTGCTGCTCTCCGGCACTGTTGATGGTGGTGAAGATGGCAGAGCCACCACTGGAAATATACTGTTGACCACCGCTGTTGATGGTTGTGGTGGTTGCTGCGCCGCCAGCAGTGAGTCGCTGTTCGCCACCTCTGTTGATGGTCGTAGAGGTGGCTGTTCCTCCATCGGAGATACGCTGCGTGCCGCCGTTAATAATAGTGGTGGTTGCCGTGCCGGAGACGAACTGTACACCTCCGTTGATAGTGGTGGAGATGGCCTTACCGAAGACATCCTGTTCACCGTCGTTGATAGTGGTTAAAGTGGCCTCACCATAGACGTTCTGAAAACCACCATCTATGGTCGTGGCGGTCGCCGATCCGCCTGCGCTGATGAACTGTATTCCCATTGAATTGATGGTAGTAGAGGTTGCCGAGCCAAGTCCGTCTACGTTTTGTCGACCGCTATTTATTATTGTTTCGAAGGCTGTGCCGCCAATGAGGACGTTCTGAACGCCAGCACTATTGATGGTAGTAGAGGTTGCCGAACCACCACTGGAGACATACTGATAACCACCACTATTTATAGTCGTAGAGGTTGCTGAGCCGCCACTGGAGACGTGCTGATTACCCCCGCTGAGAGTAGTAATGGTGGCAGTACCGCCATTAAAGATGGTCTGCGTGCCACGGTTGTTGATGATAGTCGAATAGGACCAGCCTCCATCATAGACGTTCTGGTTGCCGCTGTTGTTGATGGTGGTGACATTGGTCATACCGCCGCTAGAGACGCGCTGAGAGCCGCCGCTGTTGATGATGGTGGCAGTCGAAAAACCGCCACTGGAGACGAGCTGAGAGCCACCAGTGTTGATGGTAGTGGCAGAGGTATAACCGCCACTGGTGATGAACTGACTACCACCGCTGTTAATGGTGGTAGAGTTGGCCGTATCGCCTGCATGAATACCCTGTATACCCGTTACCGTCTCACCTACATAATTCGCAGCCATGACCGATCCGGAAGGCAGTAATATAGCCCCCAGCAGCAGCGCCAGTGCGCTTTTCTTCGGCGTCAACTTCGGACGACCGGACCCGGTCGCAAGTTCAGAAGTTACCACCCACTGCTGGCGCGACTCGCACCAGACCGTGGTATATATCTTGTTCATATTTACGTCCTTTACTTATCAACTAATCCTGAATGCAGACGGTCCACCATGCCGATAACCTGACGACCGGTTATCAGACTTGTGCACTCGTACTGTCGGGGAGTGTTCTTGTGATGCGGACACCACAAAAAATCCACGTGGTCAAAATCAACGGACGTGTCATCCCAGCAGCCGTTACAGCCATGGCTGCTGAACACCCTCCAGGGGGTGTAAAATTCACTGTTGGGAAGACTGAATCCGCTGATTAACACCACCGGGATACCGGATGCCCAGGCAAGCCATGACAGCCCGCTGCCCAGACCAATAAAGAAGCTCGCATGCTTTAACAGGTCCACCCGCTCCTGGAGCGGGATATCGCCCGTAAAGTCTTCGGCGCCATGCGGAATGTGGTTCCAGATAAAGCCCTGGCCGTAATGCGCCTGGCGGTCAATGCAAAGCACCCGGTATCCCAGAGATTTAAGGTGGGCGACGACCTCAGCCCAGCCATGGCCGTTGTTCCAGTACTTCGCCTGGTTGGTGGACTGCGCGGCGATACAGACGTACGGCTCCGCAATTTTCCGCTCCGCATCCAGCTTCAGGCGGGGAGGGCACTCACGCGGATCCACCCCGAGGATGTAGCCGGCATTGCGGTGGAAACCGACCTTCCTGAAATCGATGGGCTGATGAGTGGTGTCGCCCTTAAAGAAAAGGCCGATATACCAGGACGCGTAGGGATTTTCCGTCTGGAGATCGTCCTTTGTGGAGAACGTGATCTCTGGGTACTGCGCGCTAAGCAGTTCAATGATTTCCTGCCCCATGACGCACTCAAGCTGACAGCGGTGCAGTTGGCGAAAACGCTCTGCGTAATGGAACCAGCCAAGCATGTCGCCAAGCGTCCCCGTCGGGAAAAAGATGACGACGGGCTTGTCCTTCATATCCAGCGTTTCATCCAGGACCGGGCTCATCGATCCCTGGTGGAATACCTGAATGCGGAAGCGGACGTAATATTTTTTATTACTGGTTACCCAGCCGCCTTCTGAATCACAGCTGAAAAGAATATTACCGCTGTCGTCGTCCATTAAAATAACGTGCCATTTTCCTTCCGGAAGCAAAACGCGCGCGCCATAGTTAAAGTCATAAAGAATTCCGTCCGGTCCTGTCCAGGACGGAAGCTCTGGAGGGTTTGGGAAGTTAGCTGACATATATAATTTGTCCTTGGTGGCAATTTTAAATTTGTAATGATCAGGTGGAATGCACTACTGTTATTTAAGTAGTGCTTTTTCATAATTGATTGCGAATTGCTGTGTTTACGCTTTTGAAAAGTGTTATATGTGCGAGCAAAACTCGCGCATGCTTACAGGTTTTGAAAATAGATAACCTTGAAAAATACTCACTCCTTTATCTTTCAAAAGAGATAGTTGTTCTTTATCTTCTATACCTTCAGCAATAACATGAATTTGCAATCGCTCTGCGAGAGCTACAATGGAATCAA
Organism: Enterobacter sp. BNK-13; assembly: GCF_048685015.1. Classification (NCBI taxonomy): domain Bacteria; kingdom Pseudomonadati; phylum Pseudomonadota; class Gammaproteobacteria; order Enterobacterales; family Enterobacteriaceae; genus Enterobacter; species Enterobacter sp. BNK-13. Next base: position 1,785,187 of record NZ_JBLQTP010000001.1, read on the forward strand.
TTACCGCGGAATAGATTAATGATCCATTGCTTGCAATTGTGAGGCATTTATCAATCTTGAGTGTTGAGAAACCTGCATGTTCAATGTATTTGAGACATGAACTTCCGCTGCCGAAATCATCAATCGCAAATCGCACACCTGACTCAGTAAGTTGCTGCATAGCCTCGAGTGCAAAGTCGTCCAGGTTCATTGTTCCACGTTCGACAATTTCCAGTGTGACAGCAATGCGTCCGTCGAACACTTTCTTAAAGTCCGTAACTGCTTCAATAACTCTTGAAGAGTTCAACTGTCTCGCACAGATGTTGAAGGAGAGATAAAAATCATCAGGTAGCGTTCCTTCGTAGTCTTCAAAAAATGTTTTAACATCAGACATCAGGCTGCATGTGACATCATTAATCACCTCGCATGATTCCATTGCAGAGAGGTATTTTTCGGGAGAGTGGTAAATCCCATCTTTAAGAACTCTAAGTAATACTTCTCCGCCTACAATTTCATCGCCCTTACATACCGGCTGGATGAAGGGAACAAATTCAGCGCCGGTCAGTTCCGCTGATAAGATTTTTTCTCTAATCAATCTACGGGCTTTGATGAAGAAACGTTCTGCCTTAATGAGCATTTTGGTGCTTATCATAATGTCGCTCCTTATCTACTGGATTCGCTACCCGGGGTACCACTTCTTTCTTCTTTCCCCGAACTGTGAATGGCGGTAGGTAGGATGGCTGCACCTGAAGAATAAGAACCTGCTCATTCACTTCTGCGAGAAATCCTATCAACTAAAAATGGTGTGTAGATACATGTATTGCTAATTTATCAAAATACAAATTTATGTTCTGTTTGATGTTGCATTTACAAGTAATAAGTCTGCTGAAGACGTTGTCACGTCTGGCTGTGCTAAGATGCGAGAAAGAAGTTAATGGGTTTTCGCAGGTTGGATAAACGTGAGGATCCATTCAATTACCATCATGGATAAGGAGTCAGAGATGGTTTTTGTGATTGATAATAGGGTTTTTTATCGCTCTGAAGATGGTGCCATATGGCCATCCGGAGACGAGGGCTCTACTGTCATTCTGACCCTGACAATGAAGAGGCTATTAACATGCCTTCTCGAAAAGCATGGTCAAGTCCTGACACGGAATGAACTCCTGGATAATGTCTGGGATGCTCATGGCTTGCGCTCATCGAATCACACATTAAATAAATACATTTCAGAACTGAGAAAACATTTCGTCCAGTTAGGTATTACCAATGAATGTATTACCACAGTGCCTAGGGTCGGCTTTATGTTTAACAGCGATATTGACGTCAGGGATATCACTGAATCTTCGATTGCTGATGGACGACTCAAAGAAATTGAGAAGTCGGAGGTAATAACTCTAGTCCACCGTACGGAGTTAGTGGGTAAGTACAGGGCTCTTCATTATACGCTGGCACTGATTGTGCTTTTAATCAGCGCTACGTTAGTTGTGCCAGGTCTCGTAACTCCGTCGAAAGACTTAATGGAAATAAAACAGATTAACCCCCATTTCTTGTTTAACTACGACACCTGTCCTGTCTATACAATCCAGAGTAACTCTGCATCCCTGTCAGAGCAAAAAAAAGAACTTTTTTTAGAACTGGCTAACTCAAGTCATATTCAGTGTCTGGAAGGCACATCTTTTCTCTATCAGGTTTCAGAGTCCTATCTGTACGGCAATAAGGGGAGGGCGTTTATCAGTCGATGCACGCAAAAAAATAATAATTACATCTCCTGTCTGAATAACTACTGGAGTGGTTATGAACGCAATCAATAAGAAAACAGGGATCCCTGCCGTAATTTTACTCCTCATCCTGGCGTTTTCGGTCTGGTTCTATGTTCACATGCGTCATAAACAGAGTGCGTTAAGTATTAACTGTTCCACAATTTTACGTTATAACCACTATGAACCTGATTTCATCGCTACGCTGGAGTTTGTTTTCCGTTTAGATAAAAACCACGAGGGTCAGGCTGTCCTGTCGGGGAATATCCAGTCAGACAAAGGCGTTCATGTCATCTCACGTACAATTCTCTTTAGCTATGAGGTGAACAGACCCGGTGAGATTGCCCTTACAGATACGCGCTACGTTAAAAATCTACGTGATACAGCTGATGATGACAGTTTTAAAAGCAGCTTCTTTTATGTTCCCGAGGGAACCGTTCGCCAGCTGAAGATTGAACCTGCAGGTAATGGCTGGCTGATTGGCAATCTGCAGTCGCCATTTGCGCTTTGCGTGAACAGGTAAGGCAGGTCAGGCATTGTGAACCTGCTCACATTCCTGAGTAGCTATCTGTCAGGAGCGGCTCATGGTGTTGGTTTAAAAAACCGGGCGTTACGCCCGGTTTTTTTATCTTACCACCAGCACAGGGCATTTCGCATGCCGAACCACTGCCGCAGCGTTTGAGCCCAACAGATAGGTCGAGATGTCCGGCTTATGGGAGGCAATGATGATCAGGTCGGCGCCGATCGTATCTGCGAGCTTAAGGATCTGATCCTTCGGAGACCCCGTCACGGCATGCGTCTGTATCTTGTCTGAAGGAATTTTGAATTGCTTAACTATTTCATCCAGTTTTGCTAGGGCCGCGTGCTGAAATTCTTTCATCTTCGGCATTTCTACGGGGTAGGCCAAACCTAACGATGAATAATAGGGAAGCGAAGGAATAACGGTAAGAAAGTGGACTTTGGCCGTGTTAAGTGCGGTATGTGCCTGAACGAAAGGGATAACCATGTGCGTCAGGCTATCCTCGGAGATATCAATGGGAACCAAAATTGAATTGTACATGTGTCCCTCCTGAGTATTTTTTGCACAACTCAGGGTAAACCGTTATTTCCAGCAAAACAGAGAGCAGGTTGTCATAACGGGGACAAATTTCGGTTCTGTGATTTAGGTACAGTTGAACCTGCCTGTCATTCCGTCGTGACAATGAACATTCTTGCTTCCTGGGCGAGCTGGCGTTCAGCCTTAATCGGCGCATATTTTTCCGAATGATAGAAGGCAAGGGCCTGATCTAACGTCGGAAATTCAAAAATGCCCGCATAGGGTAACGGCTCTTCATCACCTTCCAGTACCTGTGCGACAGCACCAAAATGAACAATTTTACCGCCTGCTTCCTCTAATGCTGACGTGAAGCGGGGGGCAAGGCTGGCCTGTCTGGCTGGGTCAATAACGCGTAAGTTGATATGAACAAAGGCTGGCATAACCGTTCCTCAAACATGCTTAATAGTGTATATACACTATTAACTTTAGCATTGAATGTCGAGATGAAATGATGAGCAACATTGATGTGACGTTGTTGAAGGCCATTCCGGAAGTCTGCCCGGCGTTTCAGGCGCGCGCTACTGCTCGGGCTATTACGCGCTATTACAACGCCTGCTTCAGACCGTTTGATCTGACCGCTGAACAGTTCAGTCTGATAGTTGGCATCGGGGGTTCTCCTAATGAAACCGTTGCGGAACTCGCCGCCAGAGCTGGGGTGGATGCGACAACACTGAGTCGAAATATCCGTAGTCTGGAGTCCCGAGGCATTATTGGCTCTACTGGAGGGCGTGGACGTTCAGGAAAACGACTCATGTTGACGGGGGAAGGCTGGCGTCTGCTTGAACAGGCTATTCCGGTATGGCAATCCGCTAAGCAGGAATTGTCCCAACTTGTGGGCAGCGAGCAGCTTAGCCTCACGACGAAAATGATGAAAAGTCTTGCCAGAATCAGCGCTTCTCTATGACTCTCTCCGTGTCACTGCTCTTTTCTGCAAAACAGCAAAGCCTCAACCGGGCGCAATGCCCGGTATCGTATTCATATTGCGTGACAGCTTACGGATGCCATAATTTTATTCCCGCCAATATTACCCATAATTAGCTCGAGTAATTTCCGGTATTCCTCACGAGTCATCACCTCGGCCCGTATTTCGGTTTTACCTTCTGCTTGCGCCGTATCGCAATAAATGGCTTTCAGGCTTAACGTCAACTCTTTCGCCATGTTGACAATATTCTGCCGCACCGCATCTTCATGCTCGTCATTACAGGTGATTTTAAGGACATAGCATTTTTCGCCTTCATGGAGCGCGGGCAGTTGATTAATCCGTTGCGCAGCTTCGCGAAGCAATATGTTGGCACAAAGGATAATCACGCTGGCCATACCGGCATTCCAGAATTGACCTAATCCGCATAGTACGCCAATTCCGGCCGAACACCACAGCGTCGCGGCGGTATTAAGACCCCGGATATTCATTCCCTCACGCATAATAACGCCTGCGCCAAGAAAACCTATGCCGGAGACGATCTGCGCTGCGATGCGCCCCGGGCTATCGGGTGAGGTCGAGAGGGAACTTAAAATAAACACGGCCGCGCCCGTCGCAACCAGTGCATTGGTACGAAGCCCCGCCATACGCTGGCGCCATTGTCTTTCCGCGCCGATAATTGCGCCCAGCAGCATCGCTGCGAGCAGATGAGAGATATAAGGGAACATCAGCCTGTCGCCTGTTAACATGATTAAACGATAAGCGTCAGCGCTTCACAAAGCACAGTATGACGCCATTAAAACGCAAAGCATGTCAGCGCGAGGGCGGTGGAAAGAGTGAATGATGAAACATGAACATCGCGATGCCCCAAAAATTTGGTCGTTCTTAATGTATTGGGATGCAATCACGTCAAGAGGATTGCTGCCCACCTTTAAGGTAAGCAGCGAGAAAATCGCGTCAGCTTACCTTCGTATCGACGATAAAATAACTTTCCAACGAAGGACTCCTGTGAAAATTTATTGCCAGTATAGTCAGGGCCGATTATGAGTAAAGTGAAAAAACAACGTCCGTTATGAATTGTTTAAGTTCGGAAGGCATGTTTTTTAAGACGTCATCTGATTTTCAAAAATACCCGGTATACTACATTTTCTTTTTTACAGGCGATAACAGGCAAGGCAGGAAGTATGTCTCTTCGTTCGCTGCGGGCGCTATGCCTGACAAGTTTTTTCATTGCAGATGTCCGCGATGGCCTGGGGCCTTTTCTCGGTATTTTTCTGACCGAACGCCACTGGACCCCTGATGATATTGGCATCCTGATGACGGCCGGCGGGCTGGCGGGGTTACTGGCCACGCTGCCGGCGGGGTTCATCACCGACACCTCCCGCAACAAGCGTGCTGTACTCGCGCTGCTGTGCATTCTGATCACACTAAGCACGCTTCTGCTCTGGTTTAGCCAGCAGAGCGGCGTTGTCGCCGTGTCGCAAATCGTCACCGGTCTCTGTGCGGCATTTGTCGGGCCGTTGATCGCCGGGATTACGCTGGGGTTGACCGGGCAGAGCGGCTTCAGCGCGCAGATGGGCAGAAACGAGGCTTTCAATCACGGCGGAAATTTTGTCACCGCGCTGATTGCGGGTGGCATTGCGTGGTACTGGGGCGTGGGCGGGATTTTCCTGCTGATGACCAGCACCACGCTGCTAACGCTGTGTGCGCTGCTTGCCATTCGCAACAGCGATATCGATAACGACGCGGCGCGCGGGCTGTCCTCTTCAGCGAGCCTGCCGGTCCCCGGTTTTGCCGTGCTGATGAAAAACCGGGCGCTGTTTGTGACCGGACTGACGCTGCTGCTGTTCCACCTGGCGAACGCCGCGCTGCTGCCGATGCTAAGTATGAGGGTTGCCGCTGCACCTGCCGCGATCAACCCCGGTTTGTATGCGGCCGGTACCGTCATCATCTCTCAGGCCGTGATGATCCCCGTCGCCATATGGGCCTCGCGCCGGATCGAACACTATGGTTACTGGCGCTTGATTATGCTGGCGCTGCTGGTTATGCCGGTGCGCGCGGCGCTGGCGGCATCCACGGACGCGCCGTTAATGATGATCCCGGTACAAATTCTCGACGGCCTGGCCGCCGGGATCCTGGGAGTCGTCGTGCCGTCGTTTATTGTGGTGCTGCTGCGTGGAAGCGGGCACGTCAATGCCGGGCAGAGTGTGGTGATGTTGATGCAGGGAGTAGGGGCATCCATGAGCCCGGCGTTAACCGGGACGATCGCCGGACATTACTCGTTTGCGACGGCATTCAGTGTCCTGAGCGCCATTGCGCTGGCTGCCGTCCTGCTCTGGTGGCGCGTTGCGCACCGGAGCTGGGAAACAAACGCGCCGGGTGAGGCTTAGCCCCACCCGGCGTAGCAGTTAAGCCAGCTCGTTAGGGCACGGTTCACCCTTTTCTAACTGCTGAAGGTTGCCCAGCGTGGTTTCCGAAATGCTGATCAGCGCTTCGGCAGTCAGAAACGCCTGATGTCCGGTAAACAGCACGTTATGGCAGGCAGAGAGGCGACGGAACACGTCGTCCTGGATGACATCATTAGACTTGTCTTCAAAGAACAGGTCGCGTTCGTTCTCATAGACGTCCATCCCCAGCGCGCCAATTTTCTGGGTCTTGAGCGCTTCGATAGCGGCCTGGGAGTCAACCAGCCCGCCGCGGCTGGTGTTGATGATCATCACGCCATCCTTCATCTGGTCAAATGCCGCCTGGTTAAGCAGGTGGTAGTTTTCCGGCGTCAACGGGCAGTGCAGGGAGATCACGTCGGACTGCGAGAACAGCGTCGGCAGATCGACGTACTCCACGCCCAGATCCAGCGCTGCGGCGCTTGGGTACGGATCGAATGCCAGCAGACGCATGCCGAAGCCTTTCAGGATGCGCAGGGCAGCCACGCCAATTTTACCTGTCCCGATCACGCCAGCGGTTTTGCCGTACATGGTAAAGCCGGTCAGCCCTTCCAGCGAGAAGTTGGCGTCACGGGTGCGCTGATAAGCACGGTGAATACGACGGTTGAGCGACATCATCATGCCAATCGCATGTTCCGCCACCGCTTCCGGGGAGTACGCCGGGACGCGCACCACCTTCAGACCCAGCTCTTTTGCCGCGTCGAGATCCACGTTGTTAAAGCCCGCGCAGCGCAGGGCGATGTACTTCACCCCCTGTTTTTTCAACTCTTCCAGCACCGGACGACTGCCATCATCGTTTACGAAAATGCAGACGCCTTCACAGCCGTGCGCCGTTTTAGCGGTTTTTTCGGACAGCAGAAAGTCGAAAAATTCAAGCTCAAACCCGTAAGCCTCGTTAACATGTTGCAGATACTTTTTGTCGTACTGCTTTGTGCTGTATACCGCGAGTTTCATAAGACTTTCTCCAGTGATTTTGCATTCACGTTAGCATGATTAAAATTATCTTACAATTTCTAAAATATTATTGAATTCAATAAGTTCTATCAATTATTCTAGAGCATCTATCCTTAAAAATGGCATTCCCTTCAACTGACTGGCTAAACATGCGACAATGATCGGCACTGCCGGCTTAATTCTTTCGCTAAATCAGGATATTAACTGCCCATGAAGGGTAAATACAAAGCCGCTCTTGCGCTTTTACTGCTGTTCATACTGTTGCCGCTGACGCTGCTGATGACGCTCGCCCAGTGGGTGCCGACGCTCGCTGGGATCTGGCTTCCCGTCGGGACGCGCATCGCTTTCGAAGAGAGCCCGAAACTGACTCGCCACGCGCTGGTGATCCCCGACCTTCGCTATCTGGTGGAAGACTGCGAAATTGCCCGCATCGATAACGTGACGCTGTCACATCCCAGCCGCTGGAAGCTGGACATCGGCGCGCTGGATCTTAACTCCGTCTGCCTGAGCAAAATTCCCCAGTCAGCGCCTTCAACGGTCGCCCCGAAAACGCTGGCGGAATGGCAGGCGGTATTGCCCAATACCTGGCTTACGGTTCACCGCCTGACGCTGTCGCCCTGGCAGCAGTGGCAGGGTGAGCTTCACGCGTCCCTGACCCCGTCCAGCCAGGAGATCGCCTATAAAGGCGAGCAGGTCAGCATTAAAGGCACGCTTCGCGGTCAGACGCTCTCGGTCAGCCAGTTCGATGTTCAGCTCCCTGACCAGCCGCAGCCTGTTAAGCTGGTGGGCGAGTTTACCCTGCCGCTGGTGCCGGACGGCGTGCCGGTGAAAGGCCACGCGGTGGCGACCTTTAACGTGCCACAGTTAACGTCTCTGGTCGATGCCGATCTCGACTGGGAAGACAATCAGGGACAGCTGGTGGTGATGGCGAGAGACAACCCCGATCCGCTTCTCGACCTGCCGTGGCAGATCACGGCGGAACAGCTCAACATCAGCGACGGACGCTGGAACTGGGATCTCTCGGGTATGCCGCTGAGCGGGCGGGTGTCCCTTCGCGCCGACAACTGGCAGCAGGGGCTGGAGAAAGCCACGCTGACCGGACGACTGAACGTGTTGACGCAAGGCGATGCGGGGAAAGGCAACGCGGTACTGAATATCGGGCCCGGCAGGCTCAGCATGGAAAACAGCGACATGCCGCTGCATCTGAGCGGCGAGGCGAAGCAAAACGATCTCATTCTTTACGCCAAATTGCCCGCCACGCTGACCGGCAGCCTGTATGAACCGCAGCTGGCCTTTGAGCCGGGCGCGCTGCTCCGCTCGCGAGGACGCATCATTAACTCACTCGATATCGATGAAATCCGCTGGCCACTGGCGGGCGTGAAGCTCACCCAGAAGGGCGTGGACGGTCGTTTACAGGCGATTTTACGCGCTCATGAAAACGAGATGGGCGATTTTGAATTCCACCTGGACGGTCAGGCCAACGACTTTTTACCTGATAACGGCCTGTGGCAGTGGCGATACTGGGGGAAGGGCGGCTTTACGCCGATGCATGCCCGCTGGGATGTCGCCGGGAAGGGCGAGTGGCGCGACAACCTTATTGAGCTGACGGCGCTCTCCACCGGTTTTGACAAGCTCCAGTACGGCACGATGGAGGTCAGCAAGCCGCGTCTGGTGCTGGAACAGCCTGTACGCTGGTTGCGCGATGCCGAAAAACCGGCCTTCAGCGGTGCGCTGTCGCTGAAGGCCGGGCAAACGCGGTTCTCCGGCGGCAGCGTGTTGCCGCCATCGGTCCTGACCTTCAGCGTCGACGGCACCGACCCGACAATTTTTCAGTTTAAGGGCGACCTCCATGCGGACAACATCGGCCCGGTACAGGTCAACGGAAGGTGGGATGGCGTGCGCCTGCGCGGGCAGGCCTGGTGGCCGAAACAGTCCCTCACCGTATTCCAGCCGCTTATCCCGCCGGACTGGAAAATGACGCTGCGCGACGGTGAGCTTTATGCGCAGGTTGCCTTCTCGGCGGCGGCCGAGCAGGGCTTTGAAGCGGGTGGTCACGGGGTGCTGAAATCCGGCAGCGCCTGGATGCCGGACAACCAGATAAACGGCGTCGATTTTGTGCTGCCGTTCCGCTTCAGCGAGGGAACCTGGTCTCTGGGCACGCGCGGACCGGTCACGTTGCGCATTGGCGAAGTGGTAAACCTGGTGACCGCGCGCAACATTACCGCGGATTTACAGGGCGATTATCCCTGGACGGAGGACAATCCGCTGCTGCTCACCAACGTGAAGGTGGAAACCCTCGGCGGGAAGATCACCATGCAGCAGCTGCGGATGCCGCAGCACGATCCGGCCCTGCTGCGGGTAGACAATATCTCTTCGAGCGAGCTGATTAGCGCCGTCAATCCAAAACAGTTTGCCATGTCGGGGCCGGTCAGCGGGGCGCTGCCGTTCTGGCTGGACAACGAAAAATGGATCATTAAGGATGGCTGGCTGACTAACCCGGGGCCTATGACGCTGCGCATCGACAAAGATACGGCCGACGCCATCGTCAAAGACAATATGGTCGCGGGTGCCGCGATTAACTGGCTCCGCTATATGGAAATTTCGCGTTCGTGGACGAGAATCAATTTAGATAACCTGGGTGAATTAACCATGCAGGCGACCATCAAGGGGACCAGCCGGGTCGATGGCAAGAGCAGCTCCGTCAACCTGAACTATACCCATGACGAGAATGTCTTTACCCTCTGGCGCAGCCTGCGTTTTGGAGACAATCTGCAAACCTGGTTTGAGCAACACGCGGCGATACCCGGTCTCCGCAGTTCGACTGGCAAGGAAAGTGAGGAACAACAATGAAAAAGATGGCTGGTGCGCTCACCGTTGCCGTTGCCGTGCTACTGTCCGGCTGTACGCCGCGCATTGAAGTCGCTGCGCCAAAGGAGCCGATTACCATCAATATGAATGTCAAAATCGAACATGAGATCCACATTAAGGTCGATAAAGACGTTGAAACCCTGCTGAAATCGCGCAGCGATCTGTTCTGAGGACGCCATGAAACGAGTAGCTCTGATTTTACTGGCGCTGGGGATGAACGTGCAGGCGGCTACGCTCACCCTAAACGACGCCCGGGCACAGGGGCGCGTGGGGGAAACCCTCAGCGGTTATCTTGCCCCGATTCAACAGGACGCCGAAACGCTGGCGCTGGTTAATCGCATTAACGCGGCGCGCACGGAAAGCTACCAGAAACTGGCTGACAGCAATAATTTGCCGGTCGATGAAGTGGCCAAAATGGCAGGGCAGAAACTGGTTGCCCGCGCGCAGCCGGGCGAGTACGTGAAGGGCATTAACGGAAAGTGGCTCAAAAAATAGCTAGCGGTAGCGCTTGCGGTATTCACCCGGCGAAACGCCAAAGCGCTGCTTAAACGCTGTTGAAAAATGGCTATGGTCGGTGAAGCCCCAGCTGTAGCCAATGCCCGCCAGCTTTTCGTCATCACCGGCAGCGCGCAGCACCTCCGCGCAGCGATCCAGGCGGCGGTTTTTAATGTACTGTGCAACCACCAGCCCCTTCTCGGCAAACATGCGGTAAAGGCTACGCACGGACATACCGCTCTCGGCGGCAATCCATTCCGGGCGCAGCGATTCAGACTGAATGTGGTCGTCAATCAGCGCCACCACATGCTGGAACTGGCGTTCCTTACGCGGCTGAATGATTTCGCGCTGCTGGAAAGCGGGGCGCAGCAGGCAGATCATCGCTTCGAGCGCCGCTTCGCTCTCCCGGTCACTCAGGCTGGTATTGCTCATACTCTCCATCAACAGGCGATGGCTCAACTGTACCGTGGGCAGCGTGCGGGAAAGGGCGGTGGCGCAGCTTATCTCCTGAAAGCGGCACTGCTGCTCAATAATCTGACGGGGAACCAGGAGCGAAATCTGGCGGGATTTTTCCTGCCAGTTGATCGAGCAGGGGCGCGAGGCGTCAATCAGCGTAATATCACCGGTTCTGAGTATCGCGCGACGGTCATCCTGCTCAATTTCCGCACTCCCTTCGAGCTGGAACACGGTATAGAACCAGGCATCGTTACTCTGTTTGATCTCCTGACGGGAGCGGAACAGGTTGACGCCGCCGGCGGTGACGGTGCTGAGCTTCAGGCTGCGCGCATAGCTGGTCTCCAGCTCGCCGTAGAATTTTCCCTCGGTGGGCTGCGCGTTAAAACGCCCGCAAACCTGATTAATTTGCGCCAGCCACTGCTGATACTGTTCCTGCTCGCTTGCACACGCCATCGTTTCTCTCACTGCACCGTCAACGTTTTCGCATTGTTGCATTTGTGTTGCATTTTGTCAGAGCTATGAGGCTGACTATAGGAAAGAACACTCACCGGTAACAGCGATATAAGCGGCATTTATCGTGATTTGCGGAGCCTGTCACAGGTGGCAAAGCGAATGTCACAGAGACAAAAGCGAGAATGCAAAACCCCACTTAGACTGGATGAACACCCTGCGAAGAATAACGAAGGAGTATCCTATGTCTGAATCACTGGTAGCTATTCAGCCTGCCGTGCAACAATTTTTAGACCGACAGCATGGCCTGTGGATTGAAGGGCGTCAGGCCGCATCGGACAGTGAAAAGCGGCTGAATGTCTACAACCCGGCCACGGGCGAGGTCATCGCCTCGACTGCCGACGCCAGCGTCGACGACGTTGATCGTGCCGTCATGTCCGGCTGGCGCGCCTTTGTGGCCCGTACCTGGGCCGGAAAGCTGCCAGCGGAGCGCGAGCGGATCCTGCTCCATTTCGCCGATCTGGTGGAACAGCACAGCGAGGAGCTGGCCCAGCTTGAAACGCTGGAGCAGGGCAAATCCATCAACATCTCCCGTATGTTTGAAGTCAGCTGCACCCTGAACTGGATGCGCTATACCGCCGGGCTGACCACCAAAATTACGGGTAAGACCCTCGACCTCTCCATCCCGCTACCGCAGGGCGCCCGCTATCAGGCGTGGACGCGTAAAGAGCCGGTTGGCGTGGTGGCCGGGATTGTGCCCTGGAACTTCCCGCTGATGATCGGGATGTGGAAAGTGATGCCAGCGCTGGCCGCGGGCTGCTCTATTGTCATCAAGCCGTCTGAAACCACGCCGCTGACCATGCTGCGCGTGGCGGAACTGGCCAGTGAAGCGGGCATCCCGGACGGGGTGTTCAACGTGGTGACCGGCAGCGGCGCGGTGTGTGGCGCTGCGCTGACCTCGCATCCGCATATTGCTAAGGTGAGCTTCACCGGCTCAACGGCGACGGGTAAGCAAATCGCCCGCGCGGCGGCGGACACGCTCACCGGCGTGACCCTGGAGCTTGGCGGGAAAAACCCGGCAATTGTACTCAGGGATGCGGACCCGGCGTGGGTAATCGAAGGCCTGATGACCGGCAGCTTCCTGAACCAGGGGCAGGTGTGTGCGGCAAGTTCCCGCATCTATATTGAAGCGCCGCTGTTCGACACGCTGGTCAGCGGGTTTGAGCAGGCGGTGAAATCCCTCAGCGTCGGGCCGGGCATGTCGCCAGAGGCGTTTATCAACCCGCTGGTGTCGCGTGCGCACTGTGACAAGGTGCAGAGCTTCCTCGATGAGGCGAAGTCGCGCAACGCGGAGCTGATTGTCGGTAACCGTGGGCCGGAAGGCAAAGGCTATTACGTTTCGCCTACGCTGGTGGTGAACCCGGATGCCTCGCTGCGCCTGACCCGCGAAGAGGTGTTTGGCCCGGTGGTCAACGTGGTGCGCGTCGCCGACGGGGAAGAGGCGCTGCAGCTGGCAAACGACAGCGACTATGGCCTGACGGCGAGCGTCTGGACGCAGAATATCAGCAAGGCGCTGGAATATACCGACCGGCTGCAGGCGGGCACCGTCTGGGTCAACAGCCATACGCTGATCGACGCCAACCTGCCGTTCGGCGGCATGAAGCAGTCCGGGACAGGGCGCGACTTTGGTCCGGACTGGCTGGACGGCTGGTGTGAAACCAAGTCGGTTTGCGTACGGTATTAAAAAGCAAGCCGGGTAACGCTGCGCTTACCCGGCCTACAACACCTCGAACCGTAGACCGGGTAAGCGCAGCGTTACCCGGCTTTTATTTAGAGCGACCACCGATCCCGTCCGGCCTCTTTCGCGCGATAAAGCGCCGCATCGGCGCGAGCGATGATCTCGGTGCCGGCCAGCCCCTCCGCCATGCTCGCAATCCCCATGCTTACGGTGACATGGTCGCTGACCGTGGAGGCGTCGTGCGGTATGGCTTCCGTACGCAGGCCGTCCTGAATACGCAGGGCAACCTTTTCCGCGATGTTTGCCGGGCAATTGAAGAGGATGACCACGAACTCCTCACCCCCGTAGCGTGACACCACATCATCAGGTGTGCGCACCGACTGCTTCAGCACGCGCGCCACGCGGGTCAGACAGTCGTCGCCTGCCTGGTGCCCGTAGGTATCGTTGTAGCGCTTGAAGTAGTCGATATCCAGCATGATCACCGAGAAGGTTTTTTTCTGCTCAACTGCGTTCTCCAGCACCACCTCCATTTTCCGGCGATTGGCGGTCTTGGTTAACGGGTCCTGGTGCGCCAGCGCGTCCAGCCGTGATATCAGCAGCTGATTTTGCTGGTTACGTCGCCAGGCTTCGTCAAACCAGCTCAGCAGAATGAAACGCCCGCAGACCAGGATCAGCGTAAACACGCTCCAGATGATGATGAAGTGCAGGTTTAGGCCATCATTGCGTACCCAGCTTGCAACCGGCAGGGTGATCCAGAGCGGGAGCACAAAGGCGAGCAGCCCCTCAGGGTAAAAATAGAGCGCCGTTAACCCGGCGAGTAACAGAATGACGCACAGCGGCCAGACGTGGGGCAGTAGCAATTGCGTGATGAACCAGAAACAGGAGACCGACCAGATGGCACTACAGATAAACAACACCACGCTGATTCCGGCGATACGCCGCCAGGCCATCAGGATCAGCGCAGCAGAGAGAATAATAATGCCGAGCATGGAGGCATCGACCATTCTCGTCAGCTGCGGCGAGTGGGGATAAAGGGGATCGCTGGCCTTAAGCAGGATGTGTCGCAGCAGGATCATCACCGCGAAACTGACGTTGACGAAGGCGAGCCACGGCAGGTTCATCGCCAGCCCATGCATGACCATGGCATGGCGTGTGGACCAGGTTGCCCGTTCCAGCGTCGGTTGTTTTCTTTTTTCCATAAAGGCCTTTCCCGTCCGGGGGATAAATCATGCAGGTGAGATATCAGTAACTATAAGCAAGCCAGGGCGATCCTCAAACTTCAGGGCAAAAAAAACCGGGCAATTGCCCGGTGGATGGTTATTTTTCGTCTTTTTTCTTTCCGAGCGTTGGCGTCTCGTCGAAGAAGTTCCACGGTTTAAGCAGGGTATGCACCCATTCCGTCGGCATGATCGGCCACTCTTCCGCACGCGCCACGTGGGTGGTGCCGGTGGTCATCCAGACCACGTCATCCTGATCGTTGAGCGACTCGTTATCCTTGCTGTACTGCCCCAGGCCGGTGTCGTGCACGGAGCGGTTAGGGAATTTTCCTTCCGGGTAGAGCTCATCCGGGTGGTACCGGGTCACCCACAGCTGTTTGTCCATAAAGCTCAGGCGATGGTAAATCCACTCGTCCGGCGCAAATTTCGCGCCGGTTGCCACCGGGTGCGTGCCGCCCGCGTAAGGGATGATCTGGTACGATACCGGGTTGCCCATGCGGTTCTCTTTACGGGTGTTGCTCAGCAGGCGAATCGTGCCCGGGTCGAACTTCTGCGCTGCTTGCTGCTCGGTATCAATATCGTACTGATTGATCTGCATGGTGCTGGTGCGCGGGCCACCGGCGGTATTCGGCTTCACTTCCGGATCCATGGCAACCAGCTTGTTGTTGATACCATCCACGTCCATATCAAGACGGAAGTTGTAGATGTGCTGGTGCGTGGTGCCCACGATGTTGTGGTCGATCAGCGTGCCGTATTTTGTATCGTCTTTGGCGGTGGCATCGTGCATGGTTTTCGCCTGCACGCCTTTCACCGCTTCGATACCCGTCGCACCGGCGTCAATGCCGATGGTGCCATTTTCATGGAACACCCAGTCGAAGATGTAATCGTAATTGCCCACGGTACTCACCCAGCGCACCACCAGTTCGCGGCGCTCGGTGCTGACGTTAGGCTGGCCCATCTCCTGATGCTTATATTCCGGGCCGGCGTAGCGCTCGAAAATGGCGATTGCGCGCGGGATCTCCATCGGCGCGCCGGTGTAGTCCGGGATGATTTCATTGAGCATCACCGCGTTGGACGGCACGTCTTTACCGCGCACCAGCGGCGAGGTCAGGGTGCCCATGCCGTAGTCGCCGGAATCAAGATAGGCTTTAAAGTACCAGCCCACGTCCGGATCGCCGTAAGGGACGATCATGCCGCCAAGCGACCCCTGATACATAATCTGGCGTTTTTTGCCGTTGTCGTTATACGTGACGGTTGAAATCATCGGGCCGACGCGGGAGTCCAGGCTCAGGTGGAAGTCCCAGTTCTGCCAGTGCACCATATCGCCGGTAATGGTGTAGTTCTTGCCTTCCGGCTCAATGATGTCGAGCGGTTTTTTCGGCGTCTCTATACGGTCGCGGCCATCGTAGGGGCGCGGCGTCATCGGAACCGGAACAACGGCACCTTCCTCAATCTTCTGGATTTTCTTCTGCTCAAGATCGACCACGGCCACCAGGTTTTCAATCGGGTGCGCCCAGTAGTTGCCGTCGCCGACATCCAGATAGCTCACCACTTTCAGCAGGCGATCTTCCTGCTTCAGGCCATCTTTACCGTCGAAATAGCCGACGGTCAGCGGCGTGGTAATCACTTTTTTCGGGTCGGTGATGCCGTGTTTTTTAAGCACCTCGGCAAACTCCGTGCTGTCGTTGATGATCTGCTGTACCGCGGTGAAATCATCCAACAGCACCATGCCGTGCGCATCTTTCACCGGCTCCCAGCGCAGGATTTTTTTATCCTTCAGATCCACCAGGCTTTCGATAACGTGCTTTCCATCGAGCATCACAATCTTTGCCTGACGCGGGGCATCCACAGCCATACCGTTAAGCACAAAGTCCCACACTTTGGCTTTCTCTGGCTCAGCAAGGGCAATCTGGGTAAAGCGGGTATTCGGTTTAAAATCCGCTGAGGCTTTGACAATCTCAACGGCTTGCTTAATTTCGTCCGCCGTCAGCGCGTTTAGCGGGTGAGGGCGTTTTTCAACCTGGAAAGTCTGGTCAAGACCGGACTGGAAAACATCGTTGATGAAGCTGTCAGAGATAAAGGCTTTTTTGCCTTTCATCACCACCGGCACCTCGAGCTTGAGGGTTTTCCCGTTGACGATGGCGGTTTTCGCGCCCGGTTTGACCTTCACAAAGGCGCCGTCTTTCGCAATGGTGAACATCTGTGCGTAATCATCCCACTGAACGTCGGCGCCAAAGTCCTGCAGCGTTTTGTCCATCGGGACCATATGCGCCTCACTGCCGTGGGCGAAAACAGGGGATTGCCAGGCGCAACACAGCGCAACGGCCATAGCCAGCGCCGTTCTACGGGCAGAAAAAGAAGAATTGCTTCCCATCGTAGACCTCATCTTGTTGTGTTTATTGTGTTGTGACAGCCTTATCCTGACAGGCGCCTGAGAAAAGCGTTTGCCTGCATCTGCCAGATTATTTGCCAGTCTTGCCAGGTTAAAAAAAGAGCGGGGCGATGTCACACCCCGGCTGGTCGTGGTAGGCCGGGTAAGCATCGCGCCACCCGGCAGGAAAGGCGGTGAAGGGAAGGTGTCAGAAATCCCCCTGCTGGCGCGCCACCAGCGTCAGGATGGAGTAGAGCGCCACGGCCTGCTGGTGCTGGTTGAAAATCTCAACCGCCCATTCCACCACGCCGGTTGGTTTTTCCTCGGCGGTGCGCTGTTTCTTCAGCGTTTTACGCTTGCAGGTCAGACGCACCTGAATGGTATCGCCCGGTTTAACCGGCTCGATAAAGCGCAGGTTTTCCATGCCGTAGTTGGCGATCACCGGCCCGACGCCCGCATCAACAAACAGCCCTGCTGCGGCAGAAATCAGGAAGTAGCCGTGCACTACGCGCTCGCCAAAGATCGACTCTGCCGCGCCAATCTTGTCCATATGGGCGTAGAAGTGGTCGCCGCTCAGGCAGGCAAAGTTCACGATGTCCGCTTCCGTCAGGGTGCGGCGCGGCGTCAGCAGGCTGTCGCCCGGCTGTAGCTCCTCAAAGTATTTGCGGAACGGATGCACACGATCTTCCTGCACCGCTGCGCCACGCACCCACTGTTTGCCAATAGCCGCCAGCATCGTCGGGCTGCCCTGAATGGCGGTGCGCTGCAGGTAGTGCTTCACCGCACGCAGGCCGCCCAGCTCTTCGCCGCCGCCCGCGCGGCCCGGGCCGCCGTGCACCAGCTGTGGCAGCGGGGAACCGTGGCCGGTGGACTCTTTCGAGGCTTCCTCGTTGAGGATCTGAATACGCCCGTGGGCGCGCGCCGCACCGGTAATAAACTGGCGGGCAATGTCCAGGTCTGCGGTAACCAGCGTGCCCGCCAGGCTGCCGCCGCCCGCGCGGGCAAGCTGCATTGCGTGGCGCGCGTGGCGATACGGCATCAGCGTCGCAACCGGGCCAAAAGCTTCGGTTGAGTGCACAGCCGGAGTTTCATCCGGCTGCGGGCAGAACAGCAGGGTCGGCGGGTAGAACGCGCCAGCGGCCTGCAAATCCGCTTTGCCACCCAGGCGGACCTGGCAGCCTGCGGCGATCAGTTGCTCCACTTTCTCCTGCACGTCCGCACGCTGTTCGGCGTTGACCAGCGCGCCCATCTTTACCCCTTCCTGCGCCGGATCGCCCACCACCACCTTTTCCAGCCGGGCAACCAGCGCCTGGCTCACGGCGTCAATCTGGCTCTGCGGGACGATAATGCGGCGAATGGCCGTACATTTCTGCCCGGCTTTGGCGGTCATCTCGCGCACCACTTCCCGAATGAACAGGGCAAATTCCGGCTGCTCCGGCGTGACGTCTTCCCCCAGCACGCAGCAGTTCAGGGAGTCGGCTTCCATCGTGAACGGAATGGCATTCGCCACAATATTCGGGTGCACGCGCAGGCTTTGCCCGGTGCTGGCGGAGCCGGTAAAGGTCACTACGTCCTGACTGTCGAGCTGGTCGAGCAGATCCCCCGCACCGCCGCAGATCAGGCTGATGGCGCCGTCCGGCACCAGCCCGCTGTCGACGATGGATTTCACCATCGCCTGCGTCACCTGTGCGGTGGCGGTGGCGGGTTTGATGATGGCGGGCATGCCGGCAAGCCAGGTCGGGGCCAGTTTTTCCAGCATTCCCCAGCAGGGGAAGTTAAAGGCGTTGATGTGCACCGCCACCCCGGATTTGGAGGTCAGGACGTGACGCGCGGCAAAGCCGCCTTCTTTTGACAGCGGGATCAGCTCGTCTTCCGGCCACACGGTGTCATCCGGCAGCTCGCGGCTGCCCAGGCTTGCGTAAGTGAAGAGGGTGCCGATCCCACCTTCGATATCGACCCAGCTGTCTGATTTTGTCGCCCCGGTCTGGGCGGATAAGGCATAAAACGTCTCTTTCTCGCTAAGCAGGTGCTTTGCCACCGCCTTCAGCATGGCCGCGCGTTCGATAAAGGTCATCTCGTGAAGCGCTTCGCCGCCGCGCTCAATCGCATAGCGACGGGCGGCCGCCATGTCCAGCCCTTCGCTGGTCACGCTCCACAGCGCTTCGCCACTGATGGCGTGATGAATAGTGCGTTCGCGGCCCCGGCCAGACTGCCAGGTACCGGATAAGAAGCTGGCTAACTGCTGCATTGCTTATCTCCAAATGTTACGTAATTTACCCATTAATAGTTTGATCATGAATCATAAAAATCAAGCTGAGTTTTAATGAATTGTTAACATTGTGATCCGCTCTGATGAAACACGGCGCGCCAGGACGCTCTTCAGCGGGGCTGTAGTAAAAGCCTTGCGAGCAGCGTCACATAATCAGGAAACAATTCTTGGGGTTATATTTAACCTTTGTGTAACTTTTAAAAAACAAAGTGATTCAACATTACGCTTTAATTTGCAAACTAACGAATCATAAAGGTGATGACGTGACGCAAGAACAACGGTTTGAGCAGCGCATAGCGCAGGAGACGGCGATTGAGCCTCAGGACTGGATGCCTGACGCCTACCGTAAGACGTTGATCCGCCAGATTGGCCAGCATGCGCACTCCGAAATTGTCGGCATGCTGCCGGAAGGGAACTGGATCACCCGCGCCCCGACGCTGCGCCGTAAGGCAATCCTGCTGGCGAAGGTGCAGGACGAAGCCGGACACGGGCTTTACCTCTACAGCGCGGCGGAAACGCTGGGCTGCGCACGGGAAGACATCTACCAGAAGATGCTCGACGGCAAGATGAAATACTCCTCCATCTTCAACTATCCGACCCTGAGCTGGGCCGATATCGGCGTGATCGGCTGGCTGGTAGATGGCGCCGCCATCGTCAACCAGGTGGCGCTGTGCCGAACCTCCTACGGTCCGTATGCCCGCGCGATGGTGAAAATCTGTAAAGAAGAGAGCTTCCACCAGCGTCAGGGTTTTGAAGCCTGCATGGCGCTGGCGCAGGGCAGTGAAGCCCAGCGCCAGATGCTGCAGGATGCCATCAACCGCTTCTGGTGGCCGGCGCTGATGATGTTCGGGCCGAACGACGACAATTCGCCGAACAGCGCCCGCAGCCTGGCGTGGAAAATCAAACGCTTCGGCAACGACGAGCTGCGCCAGCGCTTTGTCGACAACACGGTGCCGCAGGTAGAGATGCTGGGCATGACGGTGCCCGATCCCGACCTGCGTTTTGATGAAGAGAGCGGTCATTATCGCTTCGGCGAGATCGACTGGCAGGAGTTTGACGAGGTCATTAACGGGCGCGGCATCTGCAACCACGAACGCCTGGCCGCCAAACGTAAAGCCTGGGAAGAGGGGGCGTGGGTGCGGGAAGCCGCACTGGCGCACGCGGAAAAACAACACGCCCGCAAAGTGGCTTAAGAGGAATCACGATGAGCAATGTCTACTGGCCGCTGTACGAAGTGTTCGTACGCAGCAAACAAGGGTTATCCCACCGTCACGTGGGCAGTCTGCATGCCGCCGACGATCGCATGGCGCTCGAAAATGCGCGTGATGCCTATACCCGCCGCAGCGAAGGCTGTTCTATCTGGGTGGTTAAGGCGAGCGAGATTGTCGCCTCCCAGCCGGAAGAGCGCGGCGAGTTCTTCGATCCGGCGGAAAGCAAGGTTTACCGCCATCCGACGTTCTACACCATCCCTGACGGCATCGAGCACATGTGAGGCAAAGAATGAATTCAGTGACTGCCTATGCCCTGCGTCTGGGCGACAACGGTCTGGTGCTTTCTCAGCGTCTCGGCGCCTGGTGCGGCCACGCGCCGGAGCTGGAAATCGACCTCGCGCTCGCCAATATCGGCCTCGATCTGTTGGGACAGGCGCGCAATTTCCTGACCTATGCCGCGCAGCGGGAAGGCCAGGGCGATGAAGACACGCTGGCGTTTGGCCGCGACGAGCGCCAGTTCAGCAATGTCCTGCTGGTGGAGCAGCCGAACGGCAGCTTCGCCGACACGATTGCCCGCCAGTACCTGATGGATGCCTGGAACGTGGCGCTGTATGAACGCCTGATCCAAAGCCGCGACGGCCAGCTTGCCGCCATTGCCGCCAAAGCGATTAAAGAGGCGCGCTACCACCTGCGCTTCAGCCGCGGCTGGCTGGTGCGTCTGGGCGACGGGACCGAAACGTCCGCGCAAAAAATGCAGCAGGCCATCAACAACCTGTGGCGTTTTACGGCCGAGCTGTTTGAAGCCGATGACGTCGAACGGGAGCTGATTGAGTCCGGCGTGGCGGTTGACCCGCGCCTCCTGCGCCAACCGTGGGAAAGCGAAGTGTATGCCGGTCTGAATGAAGCCTGCCTGCAGGTGCCCGCCGAGGTGGCGTACCGCACCGGGGGCAAGCAGGGGCTGCATACCGAACATCTGGGCCCGATGCTGGCGGAAATGCAGTATCTCCAGCGCGCGTATCCCGGTCAGCAGTGGTAAAGGAGAACGCTATGCAACGCCTCGTCGACATCGCGCCCGCGCAAATCCCGCAGATCTGGGCGCTGCTAAGCCAGATCCCTGACCCGGAAGTGCCGGTGTTAACCATCACCGATTTAGGCATGGTGCGCAGCGTGAAGGCGCAGGGGGAAGGCTGGGTCATTGGCTTTACGCCGACCTACTCGGGCTGTCCGGCGACGGAACACCTGTTGGGGGCGATCCGCGAGGCGATGACTACGCACGGTTTTACTCCGGTGCACATTGTGCTCCAGCTTGAACCCGCCTGGACCACCGACTGGATGACCCCCGACGCGCGTGAGCGCCTGCGGGCGTACGGCATCAGTCCGCCCGTGGGGCATAGCTGTCACGCGCACGCGCCGGTGGAGGTGAGCTGTCCGCGCTGCGCCAGCACCGACACTTCGCTTATCAGTGAATTTGGTTCGACGGCCTGCAAAGCGCTCTACCGCTGCAATTCCTGCCGCGAGCCCTTCGACTATTTCAAATGTATTTGAGGCTGCCATGACAACGTTTCATTCATTAACAGTGGCAAAAGTGGAACCCGAAACCCGCGACGCGGTGACCATTACCTTTGCGGTGCCGCAGGCGCTGCAGGAGGCCTACCGCTTTCGTCCCGGCCAGCACCTGACGTTAAAAACGACGCTTGGCGGAGACGAGCTGCGCCGCTGCTACTCCATCTGCCGGAGTACCGCTCCGGGCGAAATCAGCGTGGCAGTCAAAGCCATCGACGGCGGGCGCTTCTCCCGCTATGCCCGGGATGAGATCAAAGCGGGCATGGCGCTGGAGGTGATGGTTCCTCAGGGGCAGTTTGGCTACCAGCCACAGGCCGAACGCGAAGGCCACTACCTGGCGATTGCGGCAGGCTCGGGGATCACCCCGATGCTGGCGATTATCTCCGCGACGCTTGCGACCGAACCGAACAGTCATTTCACCCTGATCTACGGCAACCGCAGCAGCCAGAGCATGATGTTCCGCCAGGCGCTGGCGGACCTGAAGGACAAATACCCTCAGCGGCTGCAACTGGTCTCCATCTTCAGTCAGGAGCGGCTGGACAGTGATCTGCTCTTTGGCCGCATCGACGGGGAAAAACTGCAGGCGCTGGCGAAAACCCTGATCAACTTCCGCCAGTATGACGAGGCCTTTATCTGCGGCCCGTCCGCAATGATGGATGACGCGGAAGCCACGCTGAAGGCGCTGGGGATGCCGGACAAATCCATTCACCTTGAGCGCTTTAACACCTCCGGAATCACCGTTAAGCGCGCGGTACACGTGCAGGCGGGCGGACAGAAAGTGACCGTTCGCCAGGACGGGCGCGACCGTGAAATTACCCTGACGGCGGACGACGAAAGCATTCTTGATGCCGCCCTGCGTCAGGGGGCGGATCTGCCGTATGCCTGCAAGGGCGGCGTCTGCGCCACCTGCAAATGCAAAGTGCTGCGCGGGAAGGTGGACATGGCGACCAACTACAGCCTGGAGCCGGACGAGCTGGCCGCCGGGTATGTGCTGAGCTGCCAGTCTTTACCGTTAACCGCCGACGTGATCGTCGACTTCGACGCGAAGGGGATGGCATGAGCGAGCTGACTGTTACCCGTCATGGCCGCGTGCTGCAGCTGACGCTAAACCGTCCGGCAGCGCGCAACGCCCTCAACAACGCGCTGTTGACCCAGCTTGCGGAACAGCTTGAGGCCGCCGCTGTGGATGCCGACATCGCCGTCTGCGTGATTTACGGCAGCGAGCGCTGCTTTGCCGCCGGGGCCGATCTCAATGAGATGGCGGAGAAAGACCTGCCTGCCACCCTGAACGATATTCGCCCGCAGCTGTGGGCGCGTATCAACGCTTTTCCTAAACCGCTGATCGCCGCCGTGAACGGCTTCGCGCTGGGCGCGGGCTGCGAGCTGGCGCTGCTGTGCGACGTGGTGATTGCCGGTGACAACGCCCGTTTCGGCCTGCCGGAAATCACGCTCGGCATCATGCCCGGCGCGGGCGGCACCCAGCGCCTTATCCGTAGCATCGGGAAATCGCTCGCCAGCAAAATGGTGCTGACCGGCGAGAGCATTTCCGCCGAGCGGGCGCTGAACGCCGGGCTGGTGAGCGATGTTTTCCCGGTGGCGCTGACGCTGGAGTATGCCCTGAAGCAGGCGGCCCTGATGGCGCGCCACTCGCCGCTGGCGCTGCAGGCGGCCAAACAGGCGCTGCGGCAGTCACAGGAGGTGCCGCTCCAGGCCGGTCTGGCCCAGGAGCGCCAGCTGTTTACGCTGCTTTCCGCCACTGAAGACCGCCGGGAAGGCATCGACGCCTTCTTACAAAAACGCACCCCCGACTTTAAAGGACGCTAATTGTGGAATTTATTCTCAGTCATGTAGAACAGGGCGTGATGACCATTACGCTGAACCGTCCGGAGCGTCTGAACAGCTTTAACGACGTGATGCACCAGCAGCTGGCCGAGTGCCTGAAACAGGCCGAGCGCGATGACACCGTTCGCTGCCTGCTGCTCACCGGCGCAGGACGTGGTTTCTGTGCCGGTCAGGACCTGAATGACCGCAACGTCGACCCCAACGGCCCGGCGCCCGATCTGGGCATGTCCGTTGAAACCTTCTACAACCCGCTGGTGCGCCGCCTGGCAAAGCTGCCGAAGCCGGTCATCTGTGCCGTTAACGGCGTGGCGGCGGGCGCGGGCGCCACGCTGGCGCTCGGGTGCGACATGGTGATTGCCGCCCGTTCGGCCAACTTCGTGATGGCCTTCAGCAAGCTTGGCCTGGTGCCAGACTGCGGCGGCACCTGGCTGCTGCCGCGCGTGGCCGGACGCGCCCGCGCCATGGGGCTGGCGCTGCTCGGGGACAAACTCAGCGCCGAACAGGCGCAGGCGTGGGGCATGATCTGGCAGGTGGTGGATGACGAACAGCTCTCCACCACGGCACAGCAGATGGCACTGCATTTTGCGTCGCAGCCGACCTTCGGCCTGGGGCTGATCAAGCAGGCGATCAACGCTGCGGAAACCAATACTCTGGACGCCCAGCTCGATCTGGAGCGCGACTATCAGCGCCTGGCCGGGCGCAGCGACGACTACCGCGAGGGCGTCAGCGCCTTCCTGGCGAAGCGCGCGCCGAACTTTACGGGGAAATAAGATGCTGAACATACGGACTGTCGCCGTGATCGGCAGCGGCACGATGGGCGCAGGGATTGCCGAAGTCGCCGCCAGCCATGGTCATCCGGTGCTGATCTACGACATCTCCAGCGATGCGATTTCGCGCGCCATCGACGGGATCCGCCAGCGTCTGGCCTCCCGTGTAACGCGCGGAAAGCTCTCCGCCGATGCCGGCAGCCAGATCCTTGCCCGGCTGGTTCCCGTCACCGATATCGACGCGCTCTCCGCGGCCGATCTGGTCATAGAAGCGGCCTCAGAGCGTCTGGAGGTGAAAAAGGCGCTGTTTGCTCAACTGGCTGAGATCTGCCTGCCGCAGACGGTGCTGACCAGCAATACCTCTTCCATCTCCGTCACGGCGATTGCGGCGGACGTCCACTACCCGGAACGCGTCGCAGGCCTGCATTTCTTTAACCCGGCGCCGGTCATGAAGCTGGTGGAGGTGGTCAGCGGGCTGGCGACCTCCCCGGAAGTGGCCGACGCGCTGTGCGAGCTGGCGCTGAACTGGGGCAAACAGCCCGTTCGCTGCCAGTCAACGCCGGGGTTCATCGTCAACCGCGTCGCGCGTCCGTTCTATTCCGAAGCCTGGCGCGCGCTGGAAGAACAGGTCGCTCCGCCGGAGGTGATTGACGCCGCCCTGCGTGAAGGCGGCGGCTTCCCGATGGGGCCGCTGGAGCTGACCGACATGATTGGTCAGGACGTCAACTTTGCGGTGACCTGCTCGGTATTTAACGCCTTCTGGCAGGAGCGTCGTTTTCTGCCTTCGCTGGTTCAGCAGGAACTGGTGCTGGCAGGAAGGCTGGGCAAAAAGAGCGGGAAGGGCGTGTACGACTGGCAGGGTGAAAAACCTGACGTGCAGTGGGTTGAGTCGGTGAACGACCGCTATAGCCCGATGCGCGTAGAAAAAAGACGTGACGGTGTCACGGAAATAGATGATGTCTATCTGGTTGAAACGCAGGGCGAGACCGCGCAGGCGCTGGCGCTACGGCTCAACGGCCCGGTGGTGGTGGTCGACCGGATTGAGCGTGATGTGGCGGTCATTGCCGCCGCCGCCAGCAACCCGCATACCGCGACGCAAAAAGCCATCCGCTACCTGCAGCAGCAGGGGCATCGGGTGGTGCAAATCGCCGATTATCCCGGCCTGCTGATCTGGCGGACGCTGGCGATGATTGCCAACGAGGCGCTGGATGCCCTGCAAAAAGGGGTCGCCAGCGAGAAGGGAATCGACACGGCCATGCGCCTGGGCGTGAACTACCCGAGCGGGCCGATCGCCTGGGGCGAGCGCCTGGGCTGGCAGCGCCTGCTGACGCTGCTGGAGAACCTGCAGCGTCATTACGGCGAAGAGCGCTATCGCCCCTGTTCACTGCTGCGCCAGCGCGCGCTTCTGGAGAGTAGCTATGAGTCATAACGCCTGGCATAACGCCCGCACCATGTACGAACGGGACGCCTGCGCGCAGGCGATGGGGATGGACATTGTCGAGATGGACGAGGGCTACGCGGTGGTGACCATGACCATTACCCCGCAGATGCTGAACGGCCACAAAACCTGCCACGGCGGCCAGCTGTTTTCGCTGGCGGACACCGCCTTTGCCTATGCCTGCAACAGTCAGGGGCTGGCGGCGGTAGCCTCCGGCTGCTCGATTGACTTTCTGCGACCGGGCTTCGCCGGGGACACGCTCACCGCCACCGCGCGGGTGAAGCATCAGGGCAAGCTGACCGGCGTGTATGACATTGAAATCCAGAACCAACAACAGAAAACCGTCGCCCTTTTTCGCGGAAAATCTCACCGCATCGGCGGCAGCGTGACAGGAGAGGCCTGATGCGTGACGCATTTATTTGTGATGGCGTTCGAACCCCGGTGGGCCGTTACGGCGGCGCGCTTTCCACTGTTCGAACTGACGATCTCGGTGCCGTGCCGCTGCGCGCGCTGCTGGCCCGCTACCCGCAGCTCGACCTGGAGCGGATTGACGACGTGATTTTCGGCTGCGCCAACCAGGCGGGGGAAGATAACCGCAACGTGGCGCGCATGTCGTCGCTGCTGGCCGGTCTGCCGCAGACGGTCTCCGGCACGACGATCAACCGCCTGTGTGGTTCCGGGCTGGACGCGATTGGTTTTGCCGCGCGCACCGTTAAGGCGGGCGACGGCGACCTGCTGATCGCGGGCGGCGTGGAGTCGATGTCCCGCGCGCCGTTTGTGATGGGCAAAGCCACCGCGGCGTTTCAGCGACAGGCGGAGATCTTCGATACCACCATCGGCTGGCGATTTGTGAATCCGCTCATGCATCAGCAATTCGGAACTGACAGTATGCCGGAAACGGCAGAGAATGTAGCTGAATTGTTAAATATCAGCCGTGCCGATCAGGACGCCTTCGCGCTGCGCAGCCAGCAGCGTACCGCGCAGGCGCAGCAGAACGGCGTTCTGGCGCAGGAGATCGTCCCGGTGCCGGTGCCGGGTAAAAAAGGGGCGATCACTGAGTTCAGCGTGGATGAACATCCGCGCGCGGACACCACGCTCGAACAGCTTGCCGGGCTGAAAACGCCGTTCCGTAAGAACGGGGTGGTCACGGCCGGAAATGCCTCCGGGGTTAACGACGGCGCGGCGGCGCTGATTGTCGCCAGCGAGAAGATGGCGCTGGCGCAGGGGGTAGTTCCTCGCACGCGGATCGTGGCGATGGCGACGGCGGGCGTGGAGCCACGTCTGATGGGGCTCGGCCCGGTACCGGCCACCCGCAGGGTGCTGGAGCGCGCCGGACTCAGTATTCACGATATGGACGTCATTGAGCTTAACGAAGCTTTCGCCGCGCAGGCGTTGGGCGTGCTGCGTCAGTTGGGCCTGCCGGATGACGCCGCGCACGTCAACCCGAACGGTGGCGCGATTGCGCTGGGCCACCCGCTGGGCATGAGCGGCGCCAGGCTGGCGCTGGCCGCGAGTAACGAACTGCACCGATGCGGCGGGCGCTACGCGCTGTGTACGATGTGCATCGGTGTGGGTCAGGGCATTGCCATGATCCTTGAGCGTGTTTGAGCATAAAAACAATGTGAGTACCCTGCGATGACAAATACAACAAAGCTTGATCCGATTGAAACGGCCTCCCTTGACGAGTTACAGGCGCTACAAACCGCGCGTCTGAAATGGACACTGCATCACGCCTATAACAACGTGCCGATGTACAAACGCAAGTTTGATGCTGCGGGCGTTCATCCTGACGATTTCAAAGAGCTGGCGGATATCCGTAAGTTCCCGTGCACCACCAAGCAGGATCTGCGGGATAACTATCCGTTCGATACCTTCGCCGTGCCGATGGAGCAGGTGGTGCGCATTCACGCGTCATCCGGCACCACCGGCAAACCGACGGTGGTCGGCTACACCCAGGGCGACATCGACAACTGGGCCAACCTGGTGGCGCGCTCCCTGCGCGCGGCGGGCGGCAGCGCGAAGGACAAAATTCACGTGGCGTATGGCTATGGCCTGTTTACCGGCGGGCTGGGGGCGCACTACGGGGCCGAGCGTTTAGGCGCGACGGTGATCCCGATGTCCGGCGGCCAGACGGAGAAACAGGCGCAGCTGATCCGCGATTTCCAGCCGGACATGATCATGGTGACGCCATCCTACTGTCTCAACCTGATTGAGGAGCTGGAGCGCCAGATGGGCGGCGATGCCAGCACCTGTTCCCTGCGCGTGGGCGTCTTCGGCGCCGAGCCGTGGACGCAGGCCATGCGCCGTGAAATTGAAAAACGCTTAGGGATTACGGCGCTGGATATCTATGGCCTCTCCGAGGTGATGGGGCCGGGCGTGGCGATGGAGTGTATCGAAACCGTCGACGGCCCGACCATCTGGGAAGATCACTTCTACCCGGAGATTGTCAACCCGAACGACGGCACGCCGCTGGATGACGGTCAGCAGGGCGAACTGCTGTTCACCACGCTGACCAAAGAGGCGCTGCCGGTGATCCGCTACCGCACCCGCGACCTGACGCGTCTGCTCCCGGCAACCGCGCGCAGCATGCGCCGTATGGACCGCATCAGCGGCCGCAGCGACGATATGCTGATCATTCGCGGCGTCAACGTCTTCCCGTCGCAGTTGGAAGAGGAGATTGTGAAGTTCGAACACCTTTCTCCGCACTACCAGCTGGAGGTGAACCGTCGCGGACATCTTGATTCACTTTCCGTGAAGGTGGAGCTGAAAGAGAGCAGCCTGACGCTGACCCACGAGCAGCGTTGCCAGGTGTGCCACCAGCTGCGGCACCGCATTAAATCGATGGTGGGGATTTCCACCGACGTCATGATCGTGAACTGCGGCAGCATCCCGCGCTCGGAGGGCAAAGCCTGCCGGGTGTTTGACCTGCGTAAAGTTGCGGCCAACGGTTAAAACAACACCCCCCTCATCCTGGCCTTCTCCCCGAAGGGGAGAAGGGACGGTACGGTGCGGTCTTTTGCCTCCTCAGAAAGGGCGAAGGGACTGCTCGGTGTGGCATTTTCCCCTCTCCCCTCTGGGGAGAGGGTCAGGGTGAGGGTCCTATGCTATGATTCATCCAGGACAAAAATAACAACAGAATGAATCACATGAATAAACTCGACGCCTTTATCCAGCACGCGGTCAGCTCTGTTCCCGTCAGCGGGACCTCGCTTATCTCCTCGTTATACGGTGACGCGCTTTCCCATCGCGGCGGTGAGATTTGGCTCGGCAGCCTGGCTGCCTTACTGGAAGGCATGGGGTTTGGCGAACGGTTCGTGCGTACCGCGCTGTTTCGCCTCAACAAAGAGGGCTGGTTGGACGTCTCGCGCATCGGGCGACGCAGCTTTTACCGCCTGAGCGATAAGGGGCTGCGTCTGACGCGTCGCGCGGAGAATAAGATCTACCGCGCGGAACTGCCCGCCTGGGACGGTAAATGGTTATTGCTGCTCTCCGAGGGGTTGGATAAAACCACCCTGGCCGACGTTAAAAAGCAGCTGATCTGGCAGGGGTTTGGCACGCTGGCGCCGAGCCTGATGGCCTCGCCGTCACAGCATCTGGCGGACGTGCAGTCCCTGCTTCACGATGCCGGCGTGGCGGAAAACGTGATTTTCTTTGAAGCCCACTCGCCGCTGGCGCTCTCGCGCGCCGCGCTGCGTTCACGCGTAGAAGAGTGCTGGCAGTTAACCGAGCAAAACGCGATGTACGAGTCGTTTATCAGCTCATTCCGGCCGCTGCTGCCGCTGCTGAAAGAGGCTGCGCCAGAGGAGCTGACGCCGGAACGCTGCTTCCAGATCCAGCTGCTGCTGATTCACTTTTATCGTCGCGTGGTGCTGAAGGACCCGCTGCTGCCGGAAGAGTTACTGCCTGCGCACTGGGCGGGACAAAGCGCCCGACAGCTCTGCATTAATATCTATCAGCGTGTCGCGCCGGGGGCGCTGGCGTTTGTCAGCGAGAAGGGCGAAACCTCTGTCGGCGAACTGCCCGTGCCCGGCACGCTCTACTATCAACGCTTTGGTGGTCTTACAAGCGCATAAGGAGGGAAGATGCCTGTTTATCAAATTGATGGCCTG
Organism: Enterobacter sp. BNK-13; assembly: GCF_048685015.1. NCBI lineage: Bacteria > Pseudomonadati > Pseudomonadota > Gammaproteobacteria > Enterobacterales > Enterobacteriaceae > Enterobacter > Enterobacter sp. BNK-13. The sequence goes on from NZ_JBLQTP010000001.1 coordinate 1,815,130, forward strand.
ACGCCGGTCGTGCCGGACGAGAGCTACGTTCATCCCACAGCGGTGCTCATTGGTGACGTGATTCTGGGCAAAGGCGTTTACGTCGGTCCCAATGCCAGCCTGCGCGGTGATTTTGGCCGTATCGTGGTGAAAGACGGGGCGAACATTCAGGATAACTGCGTGATGCACGGTTTCCCGGAGCAGGACACGGTGGTGGAAGAGGACGGGCACATCGGCCACAGCGCCATTCTTCACGGTTGCGTGATCCGTCGCAATGCGCTGGTGGGCATGAACGCGGTGGTGATGGACGGGGCGGTCATTGGTGAAAACAGCATCGTCGGCGCGGCGGCGTTCGTGAAGGCCAAAGCGGAGATGCCTGCCAACCATTTGATCATCGGCAGCCCGGCAAAGGCGATCCGTGAGCTGAGCGAGCAGGAGCTGGCCTGGAAGCAGCAGGGCACGCGGGAGTATCAGGTGCTGGTGGAGCGCTGCAAGCTCACTATGCACCAGGTCGAGCCGCTGCGCGAGGCTGAGCCTGAACGCAAGCGGCTGACGTTTGACGAGAATTTACGGCCGAAGTCGGCGGTGTAGGACGGGAAGTTCGCGCTACGGCACTAACGGGAAGATGTTACCCCGCCTCACCATGCTATAAATCCTCCGACACAGACTCATCACGATAAAGGACGCAGAGTTATGCTGAGAGGAAAACGCGCTGTTATCACGGGTGGCGGCGGGGGATTTGGTCAGGCGCTGTGCGTCTGGCTGGCGCGAGAGGGCGTTGACGTGGATTTTAGCGCCCGTCGGGTAGAGGATATAGAAAAAACCTGCGCCCTCATCGCGGCTGAAGGGGGTGTGGCAAGAGGATATCTCTGCGATTTAGCCCAGCCGGAATCCGTTTCTCAGTTCTCTTCGCAGGTCTTACATGCAGACAGGCCAATTGATATTTTACTACTGAATGCTGCTCAGTGGCTGTCAGGGACTCTAGACGAACAATCGAGCACAGAAATCGTCAATACCGTCAGTTCAGGCCTGACAGGTTCAATCCTGCTCACCCAGGCGTTGCTTTCAGGATTGCGACGTTCAGACGGCGCAGACATCATTGCGATTATATCCGCATGCGGTATTCCGAACTTTACAGATTCCATTGCCCATCCCGCTTTTTTTGCCAGCAAACATGGAATGAGCGGCTTTATCACCAAACTGTCAAAACAATTGTCCCGGGAAAATATAAGGGTGACCGGCTTGTATCCACCCGATTTTGAACTTACCGGGATAGACGCGCTTGTCGACGATCGCTCACGAATGGGGGAGCGCTTAATGAATGGACGATCTGTCTGGGAAACGGTGCGTTTTGTGCTGACTCAGCCCCGTAGCTGCCATATTGGTACCGTCTACTTTCAGGGGCCCACTCGCGAAGATCTGGAATGTCAGTCCTGAACCTCGTATTTTTGTATCCACCTCTCGATTTAGCAGAACAGGTACCACACAGATGACGCACTTTTACGAATTTACCGCTACCAGCCTTGATGGCCGACCGATCTCTATGGCCGACTATGCGGGTAGGGTGGTTCTGGTTGTTAATACGGCCAGCCAGTGCGGCTTTACGCCCCAGTATGCGGGTCTTGAAGCGCTGTACAAAAAATACGCCGATCAAGGGCTGGTGGTGCTTGGCTTCCCCTGCAACCAGTTCGGTAAGCAGGAGCCTGGCGGAGCCGACGACATCTCAAAGACCTGTTACATTAACTACGGCGTCAGCTTTCCCATGTTCGAGAAAGTCGAGGTCAACGGCGCCGCAGCACATCCGATTTTTCGTTATCTGAAAGACGAATTGCCCGGCGTGCTGGGTGGGCGGATTAAGTGGAACTTTACTAAATTTCTGATCGGGCGTGACGGTAAACCCCTCAAGCGCTTTGCACCAATGACTACGCCCGAGAAAATGGAGGGGGCAATTGTTGCGGCACTGGGAAGGTGAGTGTTTTTGTCGCTAGAGCCATCTGTTTGTCGGGGATAGCCGATATTCTGATGTCCGCTCTGTGCCAGATGCGGACGTCGAGGAGAATGTTATATTGATGCGAAATATTTGCGTAATATTTTTTCTAATAACGAGAAAACGACCGTCACCCTTTTGGGAGTAATCAGCTGGTAAGGCCGATATAAATAAAATTGCCATTTCTCCTGTCGCAGTTCTGGCAATGGGGGAACAAGTTGGCCGCTTGCTAAGTACTCCCTACAGATAAAGTCGCTGGACTGTACAACCGTTCTCCCGGCCAATGCAGCCTGAATTTCGGCATATGGATCTGTAGTATAAAACTCAATATGACGAGGGACAAAAGTATTTACTGCGTCACTCATAAACTCAAATGATTTTCCCGTTTCAGGATTAATTAAACCACTAAATGGATAACGCTGTCGAAGATCTTCTAAATCAGTAGGTGCTCCCAGTCGCTCAATAAGTTCAGGGGATGTAACCAAAATATGTTCAACTTGTCCGATATTTTTAATGATAAAGTTTGGATTAGGTTCTCGCCCTACGCGTATACCTATATCGATACGATGCTCAATAGTATCAAGTTTCATCATATCTAAACGCCAGTCGATAAATAACTCAGGATAGGGACGTAGTGCAGTCAATAGTTCATACAAGATTTGTTCATGATTTGGAAATCGAAGTAATGTGATACGAACAATACCCTTCATGTCATTATCATCTTTCCCTGTCTGAAATAGTTTTTCAGAATCTTCAAGCAGTCGCTTCGCTTGGGGTAAAAATAGTTCGCCGAAACTAGTGAGAAAGATCGAACGAGTATTGCGTTTGAATAAAGGTTCACCAAGTTTTTTCTCCAGCTCAGCGACTGTTCGGGTTACTACTGATGGTGAAACCGACAGCTTGATGGCTGCTTCGCGGAAGTTCAAGGTCTCAGAGGCGATGATAAAAAATTTTAGAGCGTCAAGTTTGTCCATGATTATTGTGAAATCTGCAATAATGTATTTTGATAATAGCAATTAATTTGCAACTATTCCAGCCATATAATAGAACAATCAAATAAGTAACCTGTCTTACTTTTTATCAGAACTCAAAAGAGTAAACTATGTCAATTCAACCAGTAGAGTTAAACAAAGCCTATCGTTTATTACAGGTCGGGCCAACGACGATGATATCGGCTAAAAATGATGGCATTGAAAATGTCATGGCAGCGGCCTGGGTGGGATTAGTAGGCAATAACAAAGTGATGGCTTTTATAGGTCCACAGGCATTTACTCGCGGGCTTGTAGAAAAAAGCGGATATTACGTTGTACAGATCCCAGTAGTAAATCAGATGGAAATGGTTTTATATGCTGGTGGTCACAGTTATTCCGACACACCCGATAAAAATAGTAAAATCCCACTATTTTATCAGAAAGAGTTTGATCTGCCTTTAGTGGAAGGTTGCGCTGGCTGGTTAGTATGTAAGGTCATACCCAATGAAGAAAATGAAAAGCAGCACAACTTGTTCATGGGGGAAATTGTCGGAGCATGGAGTGATGACCGCGTTTTCAAAAATGGGCACTGGATTTTTGATGATGCACCAGATGAATTACGTACTGTCCATTACGTTGCTGGCGGACAGTTTTACGCCATTGGCAAAGGGACAAAATTTAATTATGGGCCGGGAAAAGACTAATCCTTACTTCTGCATAAATGTAGCCATATAACATGGCTACATAGAGGTAGTAGCATAAAAGAACAACCTACTTAAGATGTTTGCTTCTCACTCACAGCGGACCTTTAGCTCAGTTAGCATATCCGCTCAGTGCCAGAAGCGGATGTCGTAAGATTCGTTCGGCTAAAAGAGCAAATTCTTCTGCATCAGAGTGACAGGCCCTGCGGATTCACATTTATCATTACTCTCTGAAAAGTACTTTTATTTTTGCCCGGGGTTACGATAAATATCGGGTCGATTGATTTGCCAGACAAAATCTGGTCGGTTCAATGGGTTATACCCCAGCTTCTGGTATAACCATGGCGCGCTGTCGGTTACCAGCATTATCCGTCGCAGACGTGACAACAATGGATGGGCATGACAGCATTCAATCAGCCAACGTCCAAGACCACTTTTCTGATAATCGTTCAGCACGTAGACGTCACACAAATAACCAAAAGTGGCATAGTCTGTGACCAGACGGGCGAAGCCGATTTGTCTTGTTCCATCCAGGAGCGCGAAACAAAGGCTGTTCTGGATTGATATCCTGACCGTTTCAGCATCAATACCAGGAGCCCAGGACGATTGCGAGAGGTAATCGTGAATGGCTTCCAGCTGAAAAAAGCTGGGATCGGTTGTGACAATAAATTTGTCTTTGGTAAAACGCAGATGCTGATTATTCACCGAACTCCTCCTTTTGGGCTACTTGTGATGAGGCACAGGGCTGTCCTCTATGCCGGGGAATGCTCAGGATGCTTTTTCATGTACTGTCATGATAAATACCAGCGGGTTCTCCCCCTGGTTTTCATAGAAATGAGGAACGTCCGTTCTGGCGGTTGCCGAACAGCCAGTATTTACCCGATACACGTGTTCCTGTACGCCGAGTGTGAGCGTGCCCGACTGCACATAAAACAGTTCAAGCGTACCTTCCGTGTGGCCGGGGGACGCAAACTTTTCCCCCGGCTGCATTTCCCACATCCAGAGTTCGGTCATATCAGGGCCACCTGACCCTGCGAGCAATCTTGCTCTCCCGCCTTTTTCACCTTCCCACAATTCAGGGATCTCATCTTCAGCGATGAGATGCACGGTCGGTTTTGAACTGACATCCACAAAATCAGCCACTGAAACCCCCATTGCGGCAGCCAGGCGGCATAGCAGGGCAATGCTGGGATTCGCCCGGCATCCCTCTATCTCAACCAGCGCTCCCTTGCTGACGCCTGCCCGACGCGAGAGTTCATCAAGGGAGATTTTCTTTTGCTTACGATACAGTTTTATTCGCTGCGATACGGCTTCATTCACGGAACTGGCGATCGAATTTGCATCGGTCATTAAATTGACTTTTTTGGTCATTGGTCATTATCATGGAATAAATTGGTCATTACAGGATTATCACGTGCTAACAGTATCGCCGTCAATTGCCCCTGAAATTTATCGTATTGCTCCCGGTTTTCGGGCACTCAGCATCTGCGTAAAAGCTGCGCCAGTGCTTAATCCCGACACTGGAGAAATGGCGCTGCGTGAAGCCTGTGAAGCCGTTCTGGCCGGTGAACCAGAGTGGGCGGACTCTCATCTGGCGGCATGGGCCGACGTTTTTCAAAAGTTTGGTGCTAAACCTAAACGCACTCCTTGCTCTGCGGATGCGTTACGCAAGCGCGTGTTACGTGACGGAACGATGCCAGCGCTCGATCCTATCGTTGATCTTTATAATGCCGTTAGTCTCCGCTATGCCGTTCCGGTTGGTGGAGAGAATCTCTCTGCCTATCAGGGGGCGCCGCGTCTGACTGTGGCAAAAGGAACAGAGCCTTTTGATACCGTCAAAGAGGGAGAGGCCACCGTTGAGTATCCTTCACAAGGCGAGGTTATCTGGTGTGATGATATCGGCGTGACCTGCCGTCGCTGGAATTGGCGACAGGGGATCAGAACCCGCTTAGGCGTGGAAGCTCAGCAAATGTGGTTTATTCTGGAGAGTCTCCCGCAGATGCCGCTGGATAGACTTCACGAAGCCGGGAAGATGCTGACCGACGGCCTGGAAAAAATGATGCCCGGTCTGTGGTTTGACGTTGCTCTCAACGAAGAACAACAGCAGTAATACCCTTCAGGAGAAACAGTTATGTTTACCGGTTTGTCGGCGTTTCCATTAACCCCAGTCACTGCCAGCGGCGTGGATGAAGAGGGTTTCAGCCATATTCTTTCCCGTCTTACAGACGCTCGTGTTGATTCTATGGGCATCCTGGGGTCAACCGGAAGCTACGCCTATCTGACCCGGGAGCAGCGCAAGCGCGTAGCAACGCTGGCAAAACAGCATGCAGGGAACATCCCCGTTATGGTGTGTGTGGGAGCGGTCAGTACCGATGCCATTCTGCATCTGGCAGATGATGCACAGGCAGCTGGTGCGAATGCGCTGTTACTCCCGGCGGTCAGTTACCAGCCACTCCGTGACGAAGAAGTCTTCTCACTCTTTGAGACCGTTACCCGGCACGTTTCTGTACCGGTGTGTATCTATGATAATCCGGGCACTACGCATTTTACCTTTACGGATGAACTCCACGGTCGTCTCTCCTCACTTGAGGGGGTTCGCTCGGTCAAGATCCCTGGCGTCCCGGATAGCCCCGCTGCAGCGATTGAGCGGGTGAATGCGTTACGTCAACATTTGCGCCCTGGCGTAACAATCGGTATTAGTGGCGACGCTTATGCGGGGCTGGGATTAAACGCCGGTTGTGAAGTGTGGTATTCCGTGTGTGGCGGTCTGTTCCCTGAGATGGCGAAACAAATCACCGAAGCTGCGGCGGCAAACGATCATCAACGCGTTACAGCCCTGACAACCCGCCTCGAGCCGTTGTGGTCGCTCTTCCGGAAACATGGGGGAAGTATTCGCGTTATTGCCGCTGCTGCTGGTGTGCTTGGGCTTACCGACATGGATTGCCTGCCTCGACCTCTGCAACCATTGTCAGCTGGTGATATCGCGGATATTGCCCATGTGATAAGCATGCTGGAGCTGAAGTGATCTCTCCGCAGGACGGGGTGTCTACCGGTCCTTTTGAAACCTGGTGGGGGATCAATCATCAGATGTTTGACACAAGTTCTTTAGGTCCGCTCTTCGCTAAAAGCGGACCATACTTTAAAACTTTATTAGTGACGTGACTCTTCCTCTCCTGAGAGCGTATCTGCATCAGGTGAATAATTCCGGTAAACGCATGCCAGTTTATGCCCGTCAGGATCGCGCAGATAGGCAACATAAAAATCGGGGCCGTAGGCGGTTCGTGTACCGGGCACGCCTTCATCCTTTCCTCCCGCACGGAGGCCCACTGCATGGAAGCGTCTGACAATTTCCGCGCTATCGGCTCTGAATGCGAACATTGTCCCGTTTCCCGCCGTCGCGGGTTGCTGGTCAAAAGGAGGACAAATGCAGAAGCTAAATTCGTCATCCGGATGATTTTCGTTTCCCCACATTGCCCAGCTATCAGTCCAGGCGGCCAGACGTGAATAGCCCAGCACGTTAAAAATAGCGTCATAAAAGTTCACGGCGCGCTGAAAGTCATTTGTCCCTATCGTGATATAAGCCAGCACCTTATAACATCCTCTATCCACGCAGCCACGGCGTAACTGTTAGTCCGGTCAGCAAACCTTCCGGGCTGAGCAGGCGAGTAACGGTTTGTCCCCACGGTTCCGTGCGGTTGGCGACCAACAACCGATAGCCTTTTTCACTCAAAACACGGGTAGCGGAATCGAGATCCTGCACCTCGTATTCAATCCATCCCTGCGGTATTGGATGCTCCACGGGCCACTCCGATTCACCAAAACAGGACGTTGCCGCCTGTGACAGCGGCCAGACGGCAAAATGCTTCACGCCCGGTAAGTGTCCCTCTTCAGTGAGCAGATACTCGGCATTGCCCTCCATTGGCTTCAGCGGCAGACCGAGAGTCTGGATATAAAACGCGGTGCTGGACGCTGTATCCTGTGAAATGGGCCCGAACCCGGCGACGAACATGACATCAATTCCCGGTAACGTCTGCGACATATCCACTCCTTAATAGCCTGAAATGATGGAATTTAGCGTAGAGCCGTCTTAAATACGACTCTCAATTATGGTATCGCATTCACCGCGCCTGCATGTTCACGGTGGGTTTGAAAGTGAACGCGATAACGATCAACAGCACGACTCCTGCACTCATCACCAGCCAGGCGCTGGTCAGCGAGACCGAACTGTCGCGAACGATCCCGGCAACTAGCGGCATGAGCGCGGCGATCATATATCCTCCTCCCTGAACTTTAGACAGTAACTTCCCGGCCTGCGCGGGCGTTCGCGCATGATCGAACGTGACGATAAGCGACAGCGGGAAGAGGGCGCCGATACCGATGCCAAGCAGCAAGGTTGATAAGACCGGCGTCGTACCTGGAGAGAAGACCAGACACAGTAATCCCGCCAGCAGCAGTAACAGTACTGTTATCAGCGGAACACGGCGGTCGGGGAATTTACCGATCAGCGCGGAGACGGCAAACCCGGCGGCCACCTCGGTTAAGGTCAGCCAGGCCAGCATATAGCCGCTGCTGCGTGCGGACCATCCTGCCTGAATATAGAGCGGGGGCAGCCAGGCTAAGACCAGCGTGTAGGCACCCGTCCCCACGCCAAAAAAGAGCAGAAGGAGTCCAGTCCGGGAGGAAGAGAGCGTAACGGATTCATGTGCTGTTTGTTCCCCTTGAGGCTGCTTAACCAGGGGTAACCACAGCATCAGCGCCAGCAGCGCGAGCACGCCTGCCATAGCCAGCGCGGGCTTGAGCGTGAGCCATGAAAACAGCGGCTCGGCGCTGGCGGCGGCGACTGCCGCACCGGCCATAATGCCCGTGCTGAATAGCGACATGATCGTGCAGGCCGTTTGCGTATACGCCTTTTTTATCAGAGCAGGCATTAACGCCTGGATCGTGCCGATGCTGGCCCCGCCCAGTAACGCGGTGCCCATCAAACCTGTCAGCGAGGTGCTAAAACCGCGTAATGAACAGGCTATCAGCAGGATGAACAGCCCGAGCATTATTCCCCTGACGGCACCGATCCTGGCTAAAAGCCAGGGGCCACACAGGGCAGCCAGTCCCATCATCGCCACCGGCAGGGTAGTCAGCAGGCTGAATTGCGTCGCGGTCAGCCCCGCTTCGCGCTGCAGCACGGAGAAAAGAGGGCCGACCGAGGCCAGAATGGGGCGCAGGTTCAGCCCGACGATAAAAGCGATAACGGCGAAGAGTAACGGTGATGTACGTTTCAACATGGCATCCTTTTCGGTTGTGAATGGCCCAGGCAAATTGCCGCGAGCATTTATCTTAACGTTAAGATAAAATCTGTTTTTGTGTAAGATGTACCGCACAACTCGATAAATTCCCACGCCATCCGGGGTGAAGATGAAAGACCATGTAGACTTCGTTGTCGGCCAGTGGAGCAGCGCCATGCCTGAGCTGGACGCCTCGTCGATGAAAATTTTTGGCCGAATGCTCAGGCTGATGAAGCACCTGGGAAAAGAACGCGCGCTGGCCATGGCGCCGTTTGGCTTTCGCGAGGGCGAGTTTGACGTTCTCGCCACGCTGCGTCGCGCCGGGGAGCCGTACTGCCTTTCGCCCACGCAGCTGTATACATCCCTGTTGATCACATCAGGGGCGATGACGAACCGGCTCAACCATCTTGAACAACAAGGCCTTATCAGGCGGATTGCCGATCCTGATGACAAGCGCAGCTCGCTCGTCAGCCTGACGCCGCACGGGCAGGCTCGTATCGAACAGGCGCTGCTCGTGCATACGGAAACGCAAAATGCGCTGCTGAGAAACCTCTCTGAGGCGCAACGCGCGCAGCTTGAGTCTCTGCTCAGAGGGCTGCTGCTGACGTTTCCGGCTGAGGAATGGGGTGAAACGTCACCGAGTGCCGATAATACAAAAACTGCATGATTACACCTGACAAAAAGGGAACGTATGTCTTTACCGCCACTGTATGCGCTGCGCGCGTTCGAAGTTGCCGCACGGCTGAACTCCTTCAGCAAAGCGGCTGAAGTCCTGAATATCACGCCGGGGGCAGTCAGCAGACATGTCCAGACGCTTGAAATGTGGTTCGACTGCGAGCTGTTTAAACGCCAGGGTCCGAAAGTAGAGGTCAGCGATGCCGGGCGTATTCTGGCCGGGCAGCTTAGCGAAAGTTTCTCGACTATTGAGTGGGCCTGTCGCGCATTCAAAAGTGAAAACCACCTTCTGCGCCTCAAAGCGCCCAGCTCGCTGACGATGCGATGGCTTCTGGATGTGCTTAAATCCTTCCGCGAGAACCACGCGAAGCCGAAAATCGAAATTGCCAGCGTCTGGATGGACTTCGACACGGTTGATTTCAGTCGGGAACCTTATGATTGTGCGATCCTCCTCGGTAACGGTTATTTCGGCGAGTCAACTGAGAGTCGGCTGCTGTTCAGCGAATGGCTTATTCCGGTTTGTACGCCGTCTTTACTGGAGTCTGCCCGGCATCAGCTTCCAGAATGCGATCTTATTCATCCGTCACCGGACAGACGGGACTGGAAGCGCTGGCTGAAAAGGACGGGCTTATTCCCCGGCCTCGACATGAGCGGTGGGATCGTGTTCGACACCCTGGAGCAGGGAAGCCTTGCGGCCATGCACGGACACGGCGTGGCGATGGCCGATCTCCGGCTCACGCTCGACGCGTTGAAAAGCGGCCTTCTCGCGCTGCCCTTCAGGGAGGCGATAGCAACAGGAGATGGTTACTACCTTGTCTGGCCGAAAAATTCGCTCAGAGGACAGAGTATTGAACGGTTGCTGACCTGGCTTAACCTTAATGCACCAGTGGTGCCCTCTTTGGATATTGTCTGTCTTGATTTCAATGAAAAGCGGATTTAATAAATAGCGGAATATTAACAGGGAGATATTCCGCATAGTGAGCGTATTTATGCGTAGGGAATATTTGCCATCTTTTTATATCTTTCCGGCAGGGCGCTGTTCAGATTGAGTAATTTATCCAGAATATAAAGTGCAGGCGTTCCCTTTGCGCGTTCAGCTTCGATCAGCGCAGAACGTAACAGATTGGTAGCCGATGTCATTTCACGGAAGTACTTCTCAGATTCAGGCGTCTGAACTTCACCTGACCCCACGTAACGAACCCTGGGCCAGTCCGCGAAGTCCAGAACCGGAAGGATCCCGTCGTCTTTGGGTAAATGCGCAGAGAGTAACTCTTCGGCGTTACGCGGATTGCTCTGGGCAAAAGAGAGCAGATGCAGGCGATGAATAAAGGGTGAAAGCACCTCAGCGCTATCGCCTTCTGACGAAAGTAACGTTATTAACGTATGTATATTTTCACCCGCGATGTTTTTTTCAGGTGAGATCATTTTCATTAGATGAAATAGAACATCGAGTGTCATACGTACTCCATAGACATGCAGGTGTATTTATTATTTGAGTTTCGCTCTCTGTTCCAGGTCAGGAAGAGATTGGGAATGAAGGGATGGTATTTCAATGCGATCAGGTTTGAAAAACGAGAAATAGTGGGATTCAATGTGAGTTTTACTCAACATAGGTCTCATTATTCAATGAAATTCTCCAGATGTGATGATTAACTTACAATGAGCAGCAGAATATCTATCCGACAAGCGTCTACAGAGGCGAGCAAACATGAGATTAGAGTGTGCGTCAGTTTTAGAAGAACTCCGGACCAGGCTAAGACCCGCATCGGTCGCGCAGGTCGGTGGGTTTCGGCCGCCTGAAGATCCCATTACGTCATGGTTTCTGAAGGGCGTTTCTCGCGCAGATGAAGGATTACCCACATGGAAGGGCAAACCAATGTTTCCACTTCTTCAGATCAGGGTCGACGAGCTTCCTGTTATTCCTGACCAGTTGAAGAGCATTGCCCTTCTGGTGTTGTTTCACAATTTGGAACAACATCCCTTTGACGAACCCCACGGTGAAGGATGGTTAATTCGCGAGTATGCCAGCCTTGAAGGGCTTCAGCCATTGCCTGAATTGGACACGCCGTATCGGCCGTTTCCAGTTCAATGGCTGAGTGTCATTGACGATGCTCCTGGATGGGAAGATGCCTGGGATATTATTGATCTCTCTTGCGTAAATGATGATGAGCAGGCCAGTGATAGTTTTTTTGAAGATTTCAACCGCTACAGGGGAACCAAGGTAGGGGGATTTCCGACTGAGATACAACACGGTGTGGGAATCGAAGAGTTTGTTTTTCAGGTTGGGTCAGAAGAAAAAGTAAACTGGATGTGGGCGGATAACGGTATCGGTTACTTTCACCGGTCATCAGAAGGGGAATGGCGGTTTTCATGTCAGTTCTACTGATGAGCTTCCTGTCGGGGGATTGACCACTCATCCGGCAGTGATTTGTTTCACAAATCCCATCGCTCCTCGACCGTTCAGGATGGTATAACGTCTTGCGGCAATCGGGTTGCCGTAGACAGCCCACATTCCTAAAGGTGTATATGAAACAAATTACTTTCAGTGACCTGCAGCAGCAAAGCGAGCAGGCCGCAAATTCTCCTCGCTTACGCGCCCATCGTAATTTACACCCTGAACTGAGCGACCCGGTGCAGCGCCTGGCCATTGCAATGGAGCCCGGTACCTATGTTCGCCCCCATCGCCATCCTCACACCTTTGAACTGCTGACGGCGCTGAGCGGTCGCTTTCTGGTGCTGAATTTTGACGACAGCGGCAACGTGACCCGGCGTGTGGTGTTAGGTGAAGAGTGTAAAGTGCTGGAGATGGATGCCGGAACCTGGCATGCCGTGCTGTCGCTGGATAAAGGTGGCGTCATTTTTGAGGTTAAACGCGGGGGGTATCAGCCCGTGCCCGAGCATGATACCGCCCCATGGTCACCGGCAGAAAACGAGCCCGGCACCGAGAAGCTGATGCAATGGTACGCTCAGGCACAGGTGGGTGACGGTGGTTTTACCCTGTAATTGTGCACTCATGTCCCCGGCGCGCAACGGCGCACCGGGGAAGAGAGAGACGAACCCGCCAACTCAACTCGACCTATTAAAATGCCAGTCACGAGCAGTCGAGAGCGTCACAAACGGGCCTGCCAGCGTGCTGTTGTGATGGGCAATAATGTCGCTGGCGGATAAATAGTCATTATCCATTGTGGTATGCGCATCTGAAATTAATTCCGTCCTGAAACCCAGCTCCGGTGCGGCCCGGCAGGTCGTATCGACGCAAAACTCTGTTTTCATCCCGGCAATGACCAGCTGTTTAATACCTCGCTGATTAAGTTCTCGCAGCAATACCGTATCCCGAAAACAGCTGGGATAGCGCTTGGTGAAAACAACGTCCTGGTCCTTCACGTCCAGTTCAGGTATCAGCTGGGTTAACGGCCCCTTTTCTGAGAAGGGGGAGTCGTCCGGCCCAATATGGCGGGCAAAAAAGACGGATACCTGCGCGTCTCGGGCGTTGGCGATTAACAAGCGGATATTGGCCAGAACGGCATCGGCGGAGCGAGGGGAAACCGGGCCCCGAAAGAGGCCCTGCTGCATGTCGATAATCAAGAGAGCATTGTCAGACGAAACCATTTTATTTCTCCATTCAGAGGGTGGTGAACGGAGAAACATTTCCCCGTCCAGACTGGCGGGGATTGAGGTTCTGTTTGTCAGTCGTTTGCTACAGATACACTCACGCCGCCGAAGGTTCCGGTGGTGGTGAGGGGGGTTGTTGGCTGAACTGACGTAAACATGTTATGACCTTCGCTGATATATCTTTTAAATGATATCCGGACGAGCCGTTAAACTTTAAAAATTTGCTGTCGATAGTTCTTTTCAATACCATCAATATGCATGTAAAGATGAACAAAATCATATCAGCATATTTGGTAGTTGCGTATTTGTCGGCTCGACTTATTGCACAATCCAACAGTGCGAGAGACTGGATAAAAACCGTTGTGTTTCGTTAAAAAATCACAAAAAGGATGTGCGTATGTTGAAAAGATTAGTCGCGGGGCAGATGAGCTTACCGATGACTTTCTGGGGATGGGGAATTTGCGGTAATTTTCTACTGGGTCTCATTGGGCTTGCTGGAGTGCAGACCGGTCATCCGGCCATGATGCCGCTTTCCTATATACTTAAAGCCATTCTGTTCAGTGCTGTACTTTCGGGCATAACTTTCATTCTGCGTCGAAAAATCACGGTATTAGGTGGGATCGCTTTTTTTATTATTTTGATTCAGGTGATTATGAGTGTAGTGATGACGATAGGCCTTTTCTCGTTATTTTTTGATTAATCACAAGAAAGAGCGTTCCGGTTTGCCAGCAGGATCCCTGACGGTTAGTAACATCGAGAACTCGTGCCTCCTTATGGCGAAGGAGGCACGCCGTTGCTGGATGGATAGCCGATATTATTTTAGGTTGCCGATCTCGCTCAGAAATTCGTCAACCTGCTCGGGCGTCGCCGTGTCTGCCTGGTAAAGGATATCGAGCTTAACGTTCTTCAACCCGCAGAAGCCAAATACCCCTTCGATTATCTGTGTCTGAATCGCCGTCGAATAGCCGTGTTTATCAAATCCGGTGAGATCGCTACCGCCAGTGGCAATCAGGCGAACGGGAACATCCCGTAAATTGCCCACGATCCGGCCGTCGTCAGCCACCTTATACGCCCAGTTCAGGGTCAATACGCGGTCGAACCAGCCTTTCAACAGCGCGGGAACCGACCACCAGTACACCGGGAAGACAAACACCAGCATATCCGCACGCTCGACGCGCTGCTGCTCGCGCAGAATATCGTCGGGGAGGGCGCTCGGATCCCCGTGATACAAGTCAAGATCGGCGCGAGACATGGCCGGATTAAACCCTTCAGCATGAAGATCAGCCATCTCAACCTGCATACCTTCCTCGCGTAATTTTCCGGCAATGCGGGCGGCCAGTGAATGGGACAAGGACGTGTCGACAGGGTGAGCCGTCACGATCAGCGCGTTACTCATGGCATTTGTAGCAGACATAGCAACCTCAAAATGGGGGAGAAGAGATGCTTATGTTACTATTGGTAACTTAGGTGTCAATCCACCCCCGGCGATCATTTTGTGCTATTCGCGTAAGTCGCAAGCACGCCGGTCATGGCACCGCTGAGCGTATCTTCCGCAACGTTTCGGGCGAGCACGCCGTTGCCCGCCGCGGTGCTGAGCGCCTCCGCCGCGCCAATGATGGCCGTCAGTACCGCTTCCCCCTGAACGCCTTTTAAGACGATAAAAGGCGAAAGCGCGGTGCGCAGGCAGTCGGCACATTCGGCCACGCATGCTTCCCGGAACGTCTGCAGCGCGCGAGAACCGGACAGCGCCGCGGCGATTGGCCCGGTTTCAGGCCCGGCGGCAATGGCACAGTCGATATAGGCCGCGCTGAAAAAGCGGATGGTCTTCTCCAGCGTTTTGCTGTCAACCGCCAGCGTCTCGCGGAATTTCGCCAATTGCCGATCGCTATAGTCCTGATACAGCGCCATCAGCAGCCCTTCGCGATCGCCAAAGTGGTCGTAGGGGATGGGCTTGGTCACGTTGGCCCGTTCTGCCAGATAGCCAAGGGTCAACGCCTCGGTGCCTTGCTGACGCACGATTCCACGCGCAACCTCCAGCAGCTGCACGCGGCGGTCCTCTTTTCTTAAGCGCTTAACAACCATGCTTTCCTCAGATTAGTTATCTACCAATGGTAGTTTACACGTTTTCCGTGCCGTGCTGAACGCGTTGTTCAACCGGGCGGATCCGGAACCAGATCGCATACATCGCGGGCAGGAAGACGAGGGTAATGATCGTCCCGCCCAGCGTTCCGCCGATCAGCGTCCAGGCCAGCGTGCCCCAGAACACCGAATGCGTCAGGGGAATGAACGCCAGCACGGCCGCCATGGCGGTGAGTAAGACCGGTCGCGCTCGCTGGACCGTCGCCTCGACCACCGCCTGGAACGGATCGAGGCCGTCCTTCTGGTTATGATCGATTTGACCGATCAGAATCAGTGTATTGCGCATCAGAATGCCGGAGAGGGCGATCAAACCGACCAGCGCGTTGATGCCAAACGGCTGATTAAATATCAGCAGGGTCGGCACGACGCCAATCAGCCCCAGCGGCGCGGTTAAGAACACCATGACCATCGCGGAGAGTGAACGCACCTGCAAAATGATGATCAGTAGCGTCAGGGCAATCATGATCGGGAACAGTGGTAACATGGCCTGCGTGGCTTTACCCGATTCCTCAATCGAACCCGCCATGTCGATACGGTAGCCGGCCGGTAGCGCATCGGCGATCGGCTGGAGCTGCTTCATGATGGCGACCGACACGTCCGGCGGCTGAAGATTGTCGGCGATATCGCCCCGTACGGTAATCGTGGGGGTGCGATCGCGGCGGCGCAGGATCGGGTCTTCCATGCCGATCTCAATCCTGCCGATTTGAGACAGCGGCACGCGCTGTCCCGCATTGCCGACCAGGGTAAAGCCTTCGATTTTTGCCGGGTCAAGGCGGATATCACCCGCCGCGCGGGCAACGACGTCTACCGATCGAATATCTTCCCGCACGGAGGTGACAGGCACGCCTGATAACAGGAACTGAAGCTGCTCGGCAACGGCGCTGGAGGTTAAGCCGGTCGCCTGCAGGCGGTTCTGATCGAGAGTGAAATGCAATACCGGAACGCGTGACCCCCAGTCAGTGTTGACGGTTCGCATCATCGGGCTTGCCTGAAGCACGGCTTTCACCCGTTCGGCGATGTCCTGTACCTGTTTGACGTCCGGCCCCGACACGCGCCAGGCAACCGGGAAGGGCGAGTAGGGGCCAAACACCAGCTGTGTCACCCGCACGCGGGCTTCGGGCGCAAGACCGCTGGCGACGGCCTCCCTGAGCCTGAACTTAAGCGCCTCACGTGACGTCTCGCTGTCCGTCAGGATCACGATTTTCGCAAAAGAGGGATCGGGCAGCTCGGGAGCCATTGCCAGATAGAAACGGGGCGAGCCCTGACCAATATAGGCCGTGACGATTTTGGCTTCCGGCTGCTGGCCCAGCCATGCTTCTATTTTTGCGGTTGCGGCGCTGGTTTGCGCAATTGAGGTGCCATAAGGCATCTGTACTTCAACCAGCACTTCCGGGCGATCGGAGGTAGGGAAGAACTGTTTTTTTACCAGCCCCATGCCGAGAACGGCCAGAATGAAAATGGCGACCACGGACCCGGCCACGCGCCATTTTCTGGCGATAACGCGGCCAAGCAGCTGGCGAAAACGGTTATAGCGAGGCGTGTTATAGATGGCGGCATGACCCCCTTCCACTTTGGGGATCGCTGGCAGGATCTTCACCCCAAGATACGGTGTGAACACCACCGCCACAAACCATGAGGCAATCAGGGCGAGGCCGACAATCCAGAACATATTGCTGGTGTATTCCCCGGCGGTCGACTGTGCAAAACCATTCGGCATAAAGCCAATGGCCGTCACCAGGGTACCGGCCAGCATCGGCGCGGCGGTGTGGCTCCAGGCGTAGGCCGAGGCTTTGATTCTGTCGTAACCTTCCTCCATCTTCACCACCATCATTTCGATGGCGATAATGGCATCGTCAACCAGCAGACCGAGGGCGAGGATCAGGGAGCCCAGCGTGACGCGGTCAAAGTTTATTCCCGCGGCTTCCATCACCACGAAAACGACCGCCAGCGTCAGCGGTACCGCCGCGGCAACCACCACCCCCACGCGCCAGCCCATGCTGACAAAACAGACCACCATGACCACAAGCAGGGCGACGAAGAATTTGATCATAAACTCATCGACCGAGGAGCGGATATTGACGGACTGGTCGGTGACTTTGGTCAGGGTCATGCCAAGCGGCAGGCTATCGTTGATTTTCGCCGTTTCCGCATCCAGCGCTTTACCCAGCGCCAGGCCGTTCCAGCCCTCACGCATGACAATGCCCAGCAGAAGGGCGGGTTCATGCTGATTGCGTATCAGCATCGTCGGGGGATCTTCATAGCCTCGTTCAACCGTTGCCACATCAGACAGCGTGAGCGTTTTGCCCTGGGCGACTAAAGGCGTATCGCGGATTTTCTGCAGTTCATCGAACGCGCCGTCCAGGCGGATAAAAATCTGTGCGCCCCGGGTTTCAATGGTACCCGCCGCGGCCAGGACGTTCTGGCTATTGAGGGCATTGAAAATATCCTGCGGTGAGAGGCCCATCGTCGCCAGACGGTCATGGGAGAAGGCGATATAAATCCGCTCGGCCTGTTCGCCGATAATGTTCACTTTCTTCACCCCGGGAACGTGCAGAAGCTGCTGTCGCAGGCCTTCGGCATCGCGTACCAGCTGCCGCTGCGGTTCGCCTTTTGCTTTCAGGGCAAAGAGGGCAAAGGTGACATCCGAGAATTCATCATTGATCATCGGGCCAATGACGCCCGCCGGAAGACGCAGGGATTCATCACCAAGCTTCTTACGCGCCTGATAGAACTCCTCCTGCACTTCAGAAGGCGGGGTTTTGTCCTGCAGTGACAAGGTGATATACGCCATGCCGGGGCGGGTGTAGGTTTCCGTACGGTCATACCATTTGAGCTCCTGCAGGCGCTTTTCCAGCGGTTCGGCTACCTGATCCTGGATCTCCTGCGCGGTTGCGCCCGGCCAGACGGCGATCGCCGTCATCTGCTTCACGGTGAAGGGCGGATCTTCCGCGCGCCCGAGCCCAAAAAAGGCGTAAATACCGGCAATCGTCACCAGAACGATCAGAAACAGCGTGACGGAACGCTCGCGGACGGCCAGCGCTGACAGATTGAAGCGGCTTCCGCTCATGGTGCATTCTCCGCCGGAGCGGCATGGCGCTGTTCTGCCAGCCTGACAACTTCACCTTCGTGCAGAAGATGGGCGCCTAACGCAACGATCTTCTCCCCAGGCTTCACGCCACCCGTGACCTGGACCGCATCTTCGCCCACGCTCAGCACCTTAACCGGTGTCCATGTGACCTTTTTTGGCTGGGCGGAAATGCGCCAGACGCCGGGCCCTTTACCCGCATCGTAGAGTGAGGCCAGCGGGACCTGCATCGCCTGACCTTCCGTTTTCGCGTCTTCAATGCTGAGCGTGACGGTCGCCCCCAGCGGCGCGTTCGCCAGCTGACCATCCAGCACGTAGCGGGCTTCATACGTGCGGGTTGCGGCATCCGCGGAGTCAGACAGCAGGCGCAACGTCGCGGTGACCGGGTGTTGTTCACTGCCATAAAGCGTGGCCTGCGCTTCGCTGCCGACGGCAGGGCGCAGCGTCTCCGGAAGCTGGACAAGCGCTTCGCGCTGTCCTGCTCTGGCAAGGCGGATGACGACCTGCCCGGCGCTAACGACCTGACCGGGTTCGGCGAGCGTCTCCATCACCACGCCGTCTGAATCCGCCAGCAGTACGGCATAGCCCGTGGCGTTTTGCGCCACGTTGGCCTGCGCGCGGGCAGCGCTGAGATCTGCCCGGGCCGTATCGGCCGCCGCTTTAATCTGATCGTACTCCGAGGCGGACACCGCGCCGGACGCCACCAGGCCGCGATAGCGCGCCTCATCGCTGGTGGCTTTTCTCGCCCGCGCCTGGGCAGCATCCACCGCGCGCTGCTGCGCCTGGGCCTGTAATTTCAGGTCAACAGGATCGAGACGCAGCAAAGGCTGTCCCTGTCTGACGGTCTGCCCGGTATCCACCAGGCGTTCGAGGATTTTTCCCTGAACCCTGAAGCCCAGGTCGCTTTGCGTTCTTGCCACCACCACGCCCGTGAAGGCGCGGGCGGTAGGGTTCGCCATCTCGACAGAGGCGGATCTGACAAGCGGTGGCTTAGTGCGCGGATCGTCACTCGCGGAATTATCGCCGCACGCCCCCAGGGCAAACGGCAGAAGACATACGGCAACGCGGGCTGAAGTGAGCCTGAGCATGGGAAACCTTATTGAAGTAACAGGACGGTATCCGCATTCTCTGACTAGTGACCAATAATGTCAATGGTCACAAATTAGGGGGCCAGGCTTCTTAATATCAGTGAGGAGAGAAGCACCGCGGCAGCGGGGGCCATTTCAAGGTTGTACTGCAGCTGAACGGGGTTGATAAAAGGACACATCACCATGTGGATGGCCTGAGTGACCTCATCCAGCGGCGTTTTTCTTTCAAACTCTCCGGCCTGCCTGCCTTCAATAATGATGCTCTCAATCAGCTTCATCAGGCTTTCAGCATACCGTTCAGTCGACGGCCACTGCTCGCGTGCGGCGACGGCGGCGATGTCGTAAAGCTTGCGATCGTGGAAAAACAGCTCGCTTCCTGCCTCGGTAAGCGCTTTGAAAAGCCGACGTAATTTTTCGCTTGCTGACGGTGCACCTTCGAGGGCGGAAAGCACTGCCGCCATGATCAGCTCCAGGCGGTTAGCGCAGATCACCTCGCCGATAGCCTGCTTGGAATCGAAGAACTTATAAATGTAGGACTTAGAAAAACCGATCGATTTCGCCAGCTCGGCGACGGTGGTTTTTTCATAGCCGTAGTGACCGAAGTGCTCAAAAGCTGCTTCGACGATTTGCTCTCTGACAGAATGGTCAAGTGGACCACGTATTGATGGGGCGTTCATAGTTTTAGTCATTATGTAAGCTTAGCGTGACGGGCCAGGGTTGGCAACGAGTGACCATTTTGTACTTTGGTTACTATTGTGCTGTCTTACGTCGTAAAGACGGGACAATCGGCCAGGTGGAGTAAGTGTATCACTGTTTTTACGTTAATGTTTTTTAAGCCAGTCGAGAAAAAACTGACTGAACGCCGTAACCTGAAGCGGCTGCAGCCTGCGCTGTGGATAAACAAACTGCAGCCCGACATCTTTGCGATCGTATCGGCTAAAGCCGGTGAAGCTGTCGGCAAACAGCACCGTGAGTCTTCCTGCCTCAACATCGTCTTTGACGTCCCACCACGATTTCCCCGCGATGCCGGCCCCGCTGAGCGCCCACTGACGAAGCACTGCCCCGTCGTCGCACACCATGGCGGGCTCGACGCGTACAATGTTTTCCTCTCCCTCTTTTTCAAAACGCCATTCGTTCATCACCACGCCCTGAGACTCCAGCGCCAGGCAACGGTGTCGGGCTAAATCTGCAAACGTGTCGGGGATGCCGTGGTCGTTAAGATACGCCCCGGAGGCAACCAGCACCCGATGGTTCGGGCGGATGTTTCTGACGACAAGGCTGCTGTCCGGCAGGTTACCGAAACGCACGCTCATATCCAGCCGGTTAGCAACCAGATCCTCAACGTGTTCTTTTAGCGAGATGTAAAATTTTACGGTAGGATGGCGTCGGGAAAATTCAATCACGGCAGGGCTGAGATACTGTCTGCCAAAGTCCGAGGGAGAGGAAAGGCGAATGTTGCCGCTGAGCACGCCTTCTTTTTGCGTCAGCAGCGACTCGGCGTGATGCACCTCTTCCAGCACGCGCAGCGCGGCGTGGTAAAACTCTTCGCCTGCGCGGGTCAGGGTGAGGGAGCGCGTGGAGCGATGAAACAGCCGCGTCTGGTAACGCTCCTCAATCGCCTTCAGCCTGGCCGTCATGGTGGCAGGGGAAAGCGACAGGCGTCGTCCGGCGGCGGAAAGACTTCCGGCCCTGGCGACTTCCACCAGTAAGGCCATGTCTTCGAGTTTACCCATTATTCATTTTTTCCGAAAAGTGCATCTATTTTTAGCGTAATTATCAAAATCATATGCCGACTGTAAAGTGATTTCATCCAAACCATAAGGGATGAAAACATGAAACCTACCTCACTCTTTGAACGTTACAGGCTGGGTCAGTTAGAGCTGAAAAATCGTATCGTCATGGCGCCGATGACTCGCGCGCGCTCCCTTCAGCCGGGCAACATTCCCTCCGCGCTGATGGCCGAGTATTACCGGCAGCGGGCCAGCGCGGGGTTAATCATCACCGAAGCCACGCAGATCTCGCCTCAGGGTCAGGGATACTCCTGGACGCCCGGCATCCATTCGCCGGAGCAGGTTTCAGGATGGCAGCTCACGACGGGGGCCGTGCATCAGGCGGGCGGCGTCATTTTTTCTCAGCTCTGGCACGTTGGGCGAATGTCGCACGCCAGTTTTCACCCGGACGGTCAGCCGGTCGCCCCGTCAGCGCTGGCCCCGGACGCGCAGGTGTGGGTGGTGAATGAGCGTGGTGAAGGCGAGATGGTTGACTGCCCGCAGCCGAGAACGCTCTCACGCAAGGACATTCAGAACATCGTCGCGGACTATCGCCAGGCCGCTTTGAATGCCGTCCAGGCCGGGTTTGATGGTGTGGAGATCCACGGTGGAAACGGCTATCTGATCGACCAGTTCCTGCGCCAAACCTCCAACAAACGCACCGACGAGTACGGCGGTACGGTGGCTAACCGGATCCGCTTCGCCCAGGAAGTGTTAAGCGCGATTGCCGAAGCCATTGGTCACGAACGTACGGGCATCCGTCTTTCGCCGTTTATTACCCAGCGCGGGATGAATGACCCGCAGGTCTCTGAAGCCATACTCGCGCTTGCGGCCTGGTGCGAACAAAAGGGGATTGCATTCATCCACCTGGCGGAAGCCGACTGGGACGACGCGCCGCAGATACCCGAGCGTTTCCGTCAATCCCTTCGCGAGACCTTCAGCGGAACCCTGATCGTCGCGGGCAACTATGACCTTGCCAAAGCCGAAGAAATTCTGGCGGCGGGCTATGCCGATTTGATTGCCTTCGGACGACCGTTTATTGCCAACCCGGATTTGCCTCACCGGCTGTCGCACCGCTTGCCGCTGGCCCAGGTGCGCGACCCCGCCACGCTGTTTGGCGGGACCGCCACGGGCTATACCGATTACCCAACGTACACCCTGCAGGAGGAAACATGATGACCCGTAAAACCTTAATTATCGGCGGCGCGTCCGGCATCGGTTTCGCCCTGGGAAGTCTGCTTGCCGGGCGCGGCGAGGAGATTATGCTTGCTGGGCGCGACAGCGCAAAACTGGACGCGGCACGGCAACGACTGAGCGCTCATGCCGCGTCTGTTAGCACCCTCGTGCTCGATATCAGCCGTGAGGCAGAGCTTGTTGCGCTCAGTGAAACGCTGGGCGAGGTCAATAATATTGTCGTCACGGCGGGTTCACAGGCGCCGGGCGGGCTGCTTTCCGGACTGGATCTCCGTGCGGCAAGACATGCCTTTGATACAAAATTCTGGGGAAGCCTCAATGTCGCCCGCTATCTCAGCGGGAACATCGCCCCCCGCGGTACGCTGACCTTCACCAGCGGCTTTGTGGCGCGCCGCACCGTGGCGGGCGCCATCGTAAAAACCACGATGAATGCCGCCATTGAGGCCGCGACAAAAGTGCTGGCGAAGGAGCTTTCCCCGCTGCGCGTCAACGTCGTGAGTCCGGGGCTGACCGACACGGAAGCGTATGCGGGGATGGACGCCGCCGCGCGGGAAAAAATGCTCGCCGGCGCGGCGGCAACCCTGCCAGCCAAGGCCTGGGGAAGGGCGGAGGACATCGCGCAAGGGTATCTTTTCGCCATGGACAATCCCTTTGTCACGGGGTCGGTCATTGATATTGAGGGCGGGGCGTTAATTAACTGAATCCCCACCGGTTTGAACCGCAGGAAATCGTCTGCGGGTAACGTAATACTCTGTTGAGAGACATCATGAAATATACGACGTGTTTTCGTCCAGCTGTGGCGATGCTTATTCTTGCCGGTCTGTCCGGCACCACATTTTCGGCGCAGCTGGAATGGCTTCAGCCGAAACAGCTTATTGTTGATAAGAGCTTGTCCCAGGCGCAATTAAGGGCGAATGAAGCCGTTGCCAGAGAATATGCAACGTTCTGGAATACGGGAGAAGAATCCCTGGCGCGTGATGCGCTGGCGGTGAATTTCAGCGATAAAACGCCCCCGGAAGGTCGTAAGCAGGGGCCTGAAGGCGCTATTTTAGCCTCCCGGGCGTTTCGTGCCGCCGTGCCGGACTTACGCTGTGACGTTGAGCAGATGATTATTTCAGGCAATCGCGTGGTTTCGCATTTGCATTTTTACGGCACATTCACCGGGACATTTGGCACGCTGAAAGGAAAAGGGCAGAAAATAGATTTCATCGCTACGGATATTTATGAAATCCGCGACGGTAAAATTACGGCAAACTGGCATATTGAGGACAACCTGACGCTGATGAAACAGCTGGGCGCACTCTAAACCCATCACTCCGGGGCGCCCCGGAGTGATGTAGAAATCCTATAAGCCCAGATCGCTCAGCGACGGATGATCGTCCGGGCGTCTGCCCAGCGGCCAGTGGAACAGTCGCTCGGATTCTTTTATCGGCATATCGTTTACGCAGGCAAAACGACGCTTCATCAAGCCGTCAGGGTCGAATTCCCAGTTCTCGTTGCCGTACGAGCGGAACCAGTTGCCTGAATCATCATGCCATTCATAGGCATAGCGGACCGCGATGCGGTTATCCGTAAAGGCCCACAGCTCTTTAATCAGACGATAATCCAGCTCTTTTTTCCATTTCCGCTCCAGAAACGCCCGGGCCTCTTCACGGTTGGTGGCGAACTCAGCACGGTTGCGCCATTGGGTATCCAGCGTATAGGCCAGCGCGACTTTCGCCGGGTCGCGACTGTTCCAGCCATCTTCTGCCAGCCTGACTTTTTCGATGGCGCTTTCACGGGTGAAGGGCGGTAAAGGAGGACGTGTGTTCATGGCGGTTACCTCAGTGTGATTTTATGTAGACAGGTCTGTCTACTTGGGGTAATCTATGCCTGAAAAATAACGCTGTCAACACCCTTTTTGAGGCTGTCGAAAAAATGAAAACCGAACACGCAGGCAACGAAACAAAAATTAGCGTCCGGGATAAAATATTACTCACGGCGCACGATCTGTTTTATTCCACGGGCTTCAGGGCGACGGGGGTTGATACGCTGATTAAAGAGGCGAAAGTGACGAAGGTGACGTTTTATCGCCATTTTCCGAGCAAAAGTTTACTTATTCTCGCCTATTTGCACTATCGGCATGAAATATGGATTAACTGGTTTGAATCCACGCTGCGCCGACATCTCGATGACGGCGAAATACCTGCTGATGCGATTTCTGCAACGCTCTGTGAATGGTTTATTTCGCCCGAGTTCCACGGCTGTGCGTTTATTAATGCCAGCGCCGAAGCCAAATCCGAAGATATTGAAAGTGAAATAAAAGCGATATGCCGCGATCATAAAATCGAAACAAAGAATATTATTGCGTCGCTAACGACCATCACGGATGAGCGCGTCGTCAATGAAATCATGTTGCTCATTGACGGCGCCATTATTCATGCGCAGATGGGCATGGAGACGGATGAGGTCATCACGTCGTTGAAGAGGGCGCTGGCAGACTTAATCGGGGGCTAGCGAGGATCCCCCCTTAGTCCTCCAGACGATGGCTGACAGGTGCATTCAACATTTGCGAATAACAGTCGGCTGGCGTGCGCCGAGGATGAACAATCCTCGGCCTCAGCATGTGCCGCTATACAATGCTGTAAACCCCCGCTCCCCAGTACCCCTTACCCGGACGAGTCTGTTCTTTCCAGCCTGATGCGATCAGTTCTTTTGCAATGAACCGGTTGATGACCCCGTGCCCCATGAGCAAGACGGGGCCGTCAGAGTCCTTCGCTACATTCACCAGGATTTCTGCCGCCTTAACGGCACGTTCTTTTGCGGCGCTTACGCGCTCTGACTCGCCAGACAGGCCGCAGAGCCAAAGAACGCGAAACAGCGCTGCCCAGTAAAAAGGCGATAGCCGTAACCCCGGAATACGGAACACCGGCAGCTCTGCTTCCCGGAAAACCTCATCAATTAAGCCCGGTTCACACCCCAGCGATTTCAATGATGAAAGGGCTCGCGGGAGAGGGCTGCTGAGAAACGTCAGCGCGCGGCACGCGAGGATTTGAGCCATCTCCGAAGGTCTGTCGCGGCCCGTTGAAGAGCGGTTATAGCTGTCGATCCATCCCACCATTTCCCTGTACGACACCTTTCCCGCGCCCCTGTATTCGGGTTCGCCGTGGCGCATCAAAATAATTTCCATATGTCTTCATCGCTCACCATCCATTCACCAGAGGCAGACTAGCGCGTTCTCACACTGATTTTCACCCACCCGTTTTGGTGTTTCACGGCGTTGATCGCACTTATCAGACTTGTCGGTCTGTTAATTAATAAGTAGACTCGCCAGTCTTTTAAATGATCAAAGAGATAATTCAGTGTCAAAAATCACGTCATCTATCCCAACACTCTGTCTTTCAAGAATTTTACTGACCTTTTTCTTCTGGATGGCAGGCTTTTACGGGTTGTTCAACTTTGGAGAGATTGTGCTGGAAATGGTGGACGTGGGTCTCCCCTGGCCCGTCTTATTCGCGACAGGCACCATTCTCTGTCAGCTTGTAGGCTCTGCTCTGGTGATTTCGAATTTTGCGGGCTACGGATGGATTGGATCGGCAATGCTGATTGTGTTTACATTACTCACCATTCCGGTGGGGCATCCATTCTGGAAATTTAGCGAGCCCCAGCGCACCCAGGAGTTTCATATCGCGCTTGAACACATAACCGTTATCGGGGGGCTCATGATGAGCATGCTTTTGTCAGGTCGTAAACGATGAGAGAAAAGGTTCGGCAGAAAGGCCGCCCAAAAGATCCGTCAAAGGAGCAGGCGATACTGCAGGCCGCAAGAAGCCTGTTTCTCGAGAAAGGCCTCGATGTCACGACGGAAGAAATTGCCCGCGTTGCCGGGGTGGCAAAAGCCACGCTTTATGCCAATTTCGCGGATAAAGATCTGCTTGTTGAGGCCGTACTCCGTAAGGAATCGGATCTGACCATCAGTGACAGTGATTTTTCCGAGCGGCATCATCTGTCGTTGACCGAGGTCTTAACCGCGTTTGGCAACCGTTTTGTCCGCTTCATCAACCAGCGCGAGCTGACGGGCTGGGACCGCTTAATTGCCTCCGCCGCTATTCGTCATCCGGAGTTACCCGCGCGTTTTTATGCGGCAGGTCCCGGCAGGGCGCAGCAGATGCTGGAGACAATTATCGGTGAAGCCGTTGAAAAGGGCTTACTGATCGCGTGCTCCCCGCGCGAAGCAGCTGACGACCTGGCCGGGTTATGGCTCGGGATGACAAGCCTTGAGATAAAGCTTGGCGCCAGAAAAAGCTTATCTGATGAAGAAATTGCTCGTCGGGTTACGCATGCGATCGCTGTTTTTATGTGCGCGTATTCAGTGGAAAAGCGCTGAGCATAACCATTTAGAGTAAAGGTAACGGAAATGAGAACACAGAAACGATGCCTCGGCTGCGTGGCTATTGTGGTTGATGACTACGATCGTGCCATTGAATACTACACCGACAAGCTGGGGTTTACCCTTGTAGAGGATACGCCCCAACCGGGAAAGCGCTGGGTAGTCGTCTCACCCAACCCGGAAAGCGACTGCAATATTTTGCTGGCTCGTGCGTCTAACGAGAGGCAGGAAGATTTTATTGGTAATCAATGCGGTGGCCGAGTTTTCCTGTTCCTTCAGACGGATGATTTTTGGCGCGATTACCATGCCATGAAAGCAAAAGGCGTTCATTTTTGTGAAGAACCTCGTGAGGAAGAGTACGGTATGGTGGTGGTGTTTGAAGATATTTACGGCAACCGCTGGGACCTCTATCAACATGCCCAACGCGGGTGATGACCAGGGATACCTTCCATGACTCTTCGAATTCGACAGGCCAGCGGGGCCGATTCTTCGCTCTTAAGCGAACTTGGATACCGCATTTACCCCGCCCATTTTCAGCATCTGTGGGTATCAGACGCCGAGATGAAGGCCTTTCTGGACGGCGAGTACGCCGTTTCTGTACTTGAACAGAGCCTGATAGATAACACTGTGTCCTGGTATGTTGCAGAGACCGATCGGCCAGTGGGATTCATGAAAGTGACCTGGGACGCCATGCTTCCAGAAACGGACAAGAGGGGCGTTCTCCTCAACAAGCTCTACCTCGATCCTGCCGAGACCGGCAAGAACTATGGTCAGGACCTGTTCAATAAAATTATCGACATGGCCCGGAGCAGGGGAAAGGACTATCTCTGGCTGGAAGTGCTTGAGCAGAACGGAGGAGCGTACCGGTTCTACCAGAAGCAGGGCATGCTCTGCATTAAGAACGTCCTTTTTGAAACAGCCTCACAGCAGAGCATACTCAGAATTATGGGGATGTCTCTTTAGGGCCAGGGCTCTCATCCCGCTGTGCCAGCGACAGCGCGCTGGCGCTGGCGGGATCGAACAGCGAGATGCTCTCAATCTGATTGAGTAAAATCACCTTGCGGAATGACATGGCGCTGCGGGGTTCCGAGTCGAGCGTAATGTCATGCTCGGCGTACCACCGGCTGTAATTATTCTCGATGCGCAGGTTCATCGTCTTCTCGTCCCGGTACCCGCTCAACATCGGGATCAGCACGATATTGGCCGTTTTTTCATATTCCAGCGTCGCGGTGTGGATCATACCCACGTATATCCGCCTCGAGCGGAGCGTGACCTGCGCCAGCTCGCCTTGCTCCATACATTGATAGAGCAGTTGCTCGATCCCGCTCGCCTGCGCAAGCCGTTTGTAGAGCTTTTTCCGACTCTCGCCATCCAGCCTGGCACTGCCTGCCCAGTTAGACCGGTAGAGACAAAACAGGATGGCAAACGCCAGCATTACCACCACCGGCGCCTGAATGCCTAAAAAACTCCAGTTCATAAAGTCGATTTGCCAGTCGGTGTATTTCGGTGAGGCAAAATGGAAAGCGTTGTTGGCGGCGGAAAGGCTAAGCAGCAGCAGCCAGAGTAACCCCGTGGCAATCACCCCTTGCAGAACGAAAATACAGCCGTAAAGCGCAACGAGAAAATAGACATCCCAACCGAAGGAACGCTTGATTTTAAAGCGGGTCGACAGGTCGCGGCTGGTGTACCAGTACCCGCAGACCATCAGCACCATAAATATCGCCGTTCCCATATCAGGCCCTCTTCAGCGCGTTAACGTGACGCAGAAAGTCCTGCCGCACCTCGTTGCTCTTGTAGTTCACCGAGGCGTTCCCGTCCTGGTCGATGATGATGCGGTCGCCATCTTCCACGGCTTCAATAATTTCCTGCTGACTCATCACCTGCAGTAAGGATTCCGGGCTTGAGAATAGGGAGAGAAAGAAACGTTTCATGTCAGGCATCCTTATGAATAAAAAGGATAAGCCTGGAAGATGACCGCTGAATTTGCCTTAAGGATAACCTGAAAGTGAGTGAAAGTCGGGTGGCGGCTATGCCTTACCCGGCCTACAAAAGCTTCAACCGAATGAGCTTTCAACTTATTGATATTTATGTGTAATAAAAAATAAATTCGCACAAACTTGGACAAATAACGTTAATTGTGTAAGTTTTAATTATGCGATTACGCCACGTTGTTTACAGCCAGGATGTGACCCATGAGCACTTTGCCCTCTGTCGTGAGTCGGTTTGTCGAGTACTACGCCGCACTGGATAGCCAGCCGCCGTCCGCGCTGGCGGGGCTTTATCATTCGAATGCCACGCTTATCGATCCCTTCGGTGAGCACAACGGTATTTTTGCGCTTCAGCGCTATTTCACCCATCTGCTGGCCAACGTCGAGAACTGCCGTTTTTCTATCGATCCGCCGCTGTGCAGCGGGAATCGATTTGTTGTCACCTGGGTGATGCACTGGTCGCATCCGCGCATTGCCGGAGGCGAACCGCTCGATCTGCCGGGGTGCTCGGTGGTGGAGACGGAAAACGATCTCATCACGCGCCAGCGGGACTACTACGATGCGGGAGAGATGATCTACGAACATCTTCCTCTGCTGGGCTGGGCGGTTCGCGGCGTGAAGCGGAGGGTGAAATCATGAAGACGGTGTTGATTACCGGCGCAAGCTCGGGGATTGGCGCCGGGCTGGCGAAATCCTTCTCTGCTGACGGCTACCATGTGATTGCCTGCGGGCGCGATCCGGCGCGTCTGGAAGCGCTGCATCAGACCTGTCCCAATCTCACCGTGCGCCTGTTCGATATGACGGACAGGGACGCCTGTCGCCAGGCGCTGACCGGCAGCTACGCCGACCTGATTATTCTCTGCGCGGGTACCTGCGAATACCTCGACGGTGGCGTGGTGGATGCGGCGCTGGTGGAGCGGGTCATGAACACCAATTTCCTCGGGCCGGTGAACTGCCTTGAGGCGCTACAACCGCAGCTGGTTGCCGGTAACCGTGTGGTGCTGGTGAGTTCGATGGCGCACTGGCTTCCCTTCCCGCGTGCAGAGGCCTACGGCGCGTCCAAAGCGGCGCTGAGCTGGTTTGCCGAGAGCCTGCGCCTGGACTGGGAGCCAAAAGGGATTGCCGTCACGGTTGTCTCTCCGGGCTTTGTCGATACGCCCCTGACGCAAAAAAACGATTTTGCCATGCCGGGCAGAGTAACCGTCGACGAGGCGGTCAAGGCGATCCGTATCGGACTGGCGGCTGGGAAAATGCACATCGCGTTTCCGTCCGGGTTTGGCTTCATTTTGCGGCTGCTTTCCGGGCTGCCTGCGTTTCTTCAGCGCACGCTGCTGCGCAGGATGGTGCGTTCATGAAAATTGCGATTATCGGCAGCGGCATTGCCGGGCTGACCTGCGCCTGGCGCCTGGCCGGACACCATCAGGTGACCCTGTTTGAAGCGGGATCGACGCCGGGCGGCCATACCGCAACGGTTGACGTGACGACGCCACAGGGTACATACGCGATCGATACCGGGTTTATCGTCTACAACGACCGTACCTACCCGCGCTTTATGGGCCTGCTCAGCGAGCTGGGCATCAGCGGGCAAAAAACGCAGATGAGCTTTTCGGTGCACGACCCCGCGACGGGGTTTGAGTACAACGGCCACACGCTGACGTCGCTGTTTGCCCAGCGTCGAAACCTGGTGAATCCGGCATTCTGGCGGCTACTGGGCGAGATCGTACGCTTTAACCGCCTGGCAAAACAGGCGCTGGACGGGGAAGTGGATCCGAACGCCACGCTGCAGACGTTTCTGGACCAGCACGGCTTCACGCCGTTTTTTGCGCGCCACTACATTCTGCCGATGGGGGCCGCCATCTGGTCATCGTCGCTGCAGGAGATGACGCGCTTCCCGCTGCCGCTCTTTTTACGTTTCTTCCAAAACCACGGTCTGCTGGATATCACCCATCGCCCGCAGTGGTACGTGGTGCCGGGCGGCTCGCGGGAGTATATCCGCGCGATGCGGGACAAATTGGGCGATCGGCTGACGCTGCATCTCAATACGCCGGTTCAGCGGGTGAGCCGCCACGAGCGCGGGGTCACGCTCCAGCTCGAAAACGGCAGCCATACCTTCGATCAGGTGATATTTGCCTGCCACTCCGCTCAGGCGCTGGCCATGCTTGACGACCCGACCACCGCAGAGCGCGAGGTGCTGGGCGATATCGGCTGGCAGCGCAACGAGGTTGTGTTGCACAGCGACCCGCGCTGGCTGCCGGTGCGGCCGCGCGCCTGGGCGAGCTGGAACTACCGCCTGAGCGAGCAGGCGCAGGCCAGCGCCTGTGTCACCTACAACATGAATATCCTGCAGGGGCTGCCTGCGGGCAGCCCGCTGTTCTGCGTCACCCTGAACCCGGACGCGCCGGTGGATGAGCGCTTCGTTCTGCAACGCTTCGTTTATGAGCATCCGCTGTTTAACCCGCAAAGCTGGCGGGCGCAGGCGCGGCGCGGCGAGATCAACGGCCACCGGCGGAGCTGGTTCTGCGGAGCCTACTGGTACAACGGTTTTCATGAGGACGGGGTGCGCAGCGCGCTGGACGTGGTCAATGCGATAGCGGCCGGGGAGGGGAACTGAGATGAACAGCTGCCTTTACCACGGCGTATTACGCCACCGCCGCCTGCAGCCGAAAACCCATGAATTTCGCTACAGCGTGTTTATGGCCTGGCTGGATCTCGATGAGCTGCCGCAGCTCGCGTCCGTCGGCGTGCGGCGCAATCGCTTTGCTGCCGCCTCTTTCCATGACGCGGACTATCCGCTCGGCACGCCGCTTAAAGAGAACGTGCTAAGCAGGCTGGAGAGCCTGACCGGGGAACGTCCGGACGGGCGGGTGATGCTCCTGACGCAGCTGCGCTATTTCGGGTTCCATTTCAATCCGGTCAACTTTTACTACTGCTATGACGGAAAGGGTACCCTGCGCTGGCTGCTGGCGGAGGTCCGCAACACGCCGTGGAACGAGCGGCATTATTACGCGGTCGACGGGCAACATGCCCAGCCGACGGAAAAAGCGTTTCACGTTTCCCCCTTCAACCCGATGGACATGATCTACCACTGGCGCTTCAACGACCCGGATAACACGCTGCATATGCACATTGAAAATCATCAGGAGGCGAAGGTGTTCGACGCCACGCTGGCGCTGCGCCGGGAGCCTCTGACGCGCCCCGCGCTGCGTTCGCTTTTGGTGCGCATCCCGCTCATGACCCTGAAAACTGTTTTCGCCATTTACTGGCAGGCGCTGCGCCTGTGGCTCAAGCGCGTGCCGCTGTATAACCATCCCGTCAGCAGGAGTGAACGCTCATGACCGATCCCGTCTTTGCGTTAGAACCCGATATCCCGCGCAACGTGCGCCTTGCGCGCTGGCTGCTTTTTCGTCTGTTAAGCGGTATCCGCGGTGGCTCGCTCACGCTGCGAGAGGGGGCGCAGACCTTTCATTTTGGTGAGTCAGCCTCCGCGCTGCATGCCGACGTACAGATCCTGACGCCCGGCGTCTACTGGCGCGTCTTAACGGGCGGGAGCCTTGCCGCGGCAGAAGCCTGGATGGACGGCGAATGGGAAACTACGCACCTTACGCCGCTACTGGAACTTCTGGCGCTCAACGGCGAGGTGCTTGGCCGTCTGGAAAACGGGTTCCGTCTGTTCGGCAGGCCGCTGGAGCGGCTACGCCACTGGACGCGACGAAACTCCCGCGCGCAGGCGCGTGAAAATATTGCCGCCCATTACGATCTGGGTAACACCTTCTATGCCCATTTTCTGGATAAGGAGCTCCTCTATTCCAGCGCCTTGTTTACGGAGGAAGAACAGGATCTCACGGCGGCCCAGCAGGCCAAAATGGCGCGTCTGTGCGAACAGCTGGCGCTGAAGCCGGGCGATCATCTGCTGGAAATTGGCACTGGCTGGGGGGCGATGGCGGAATACGCGGCCCGACATTATGGCTGTCGGGTGACCACCACCACGCTATCGCAGGAGCAATACGTCTGGGCGACCGAGCGGATTGCCCGCGCCGGACTGCAGGATCGGGTCGAGGTGCTGCTCTGCGACTATCGCGACCTCACCGGGCAGTACGACAAGCTGGTCTCGATAGAGATGATTGAAGCCGTCGGGCAGCGCTATCTGCCCACGTTCTTCCGTACCTGCCAGGCGCGGCTGCGCCCGGGAGGACGCATGGCGATTCAGGCCATCACCATTCAGGACCAGCGCTATCGCGACTACAGCAAAAGCGTCGATTTTATCCAGCGCTACATTTTCCCCGGCGGTTTTCTGCCGAGCATCACCGCGATGAACGATCTGATGACGCGCCACACCGATTTCGTGGTGCGCAATCTGTTCGACATGGGGCCGGACTACGCCCGCACGCTGGCGCACTGGCGGCAGCGCTTTGTCCACGCCTGGCAGGAGATTGAAAAGCTCGGCTTTGATGAGCGGTTCCGCCGCATGTGGCTGTACTACTTTGGCTACTGCGAAGCCGGGTTTAACGCCCGCACCATCAGCGTGGTGCAGCTGACCGCCGAGCGCGTATGAAACGATATCTTCAGGTCTTTCTGCTGACCGTCGCGTTCGATCTTTACTGGACGCTGGTGGTGCTCTTTCGCGAAAAGGGCCTGATTATCTGGCTCGCGCTGGCGATCCTGGCGTGCCTGCTCTTGCCGTCTGTATACCGTTTTTACGCCATCGGGCTGGCCGCGGCGGGCAGTTTGCTGGATACGCTCTGGGCGCTGACGGGACTGATAGCCTTCACGGGCGAGTCTCTGATGCCGCTATGGATGGTGGCATTGTGGCTGATGTTCGCCACCGTCTGGACGCAGCTTACGCGCACCACCACGTTGCCCGGCTGGCTGCTGACCCTGCTGGCCGTCGTGGGAGGCCCGGTGGCGTACCTGATTGGCGAGCGGCTGGATGCCATCACATTTCTGGAGCCGACTTTTATCGTCGTCAGCTGGATGGCGCCGGGTTGGCTGGTGTTGATGCTGTTTTTCCACCTGCTGATGGGGAGACAAAAATGAGAGCTGCGATTTTGCTGCTTTGGCTGATCGCCATGCCCGCGGCCCAGGCCGCCGACTGGCTGGCGTGGCGTAAGGTGGGCGATGCCACGCTCACCTGGGGGCCGTTCACCGTCTACACCTCCCAGCTGCGTACGCCGGACGGACGTTACGGTCGGGAGAACCAGGATCAGGCGCTGATAATTACCTATGCGCGTGACATCGATCGCGATGAGCTGGTCGAGGCGACCCGCGACCAGTGGCAGGCGCAGGGGATCCTGGCGCAGGAACCGCAAAGCGAAGCCTGGCTGCGGATGCTCCGGTCGCTGTGGCCGGATGTTCGACCGGGCTCACAGCTGGCGTTTGTCCTTGATGACCAGCAGGGGCAGTTCTGGTACCGCGATCCGACCCTTCAGAAAACCTTTACTCCCCTGGGACCACGCCAGTCAGAAGCGTTCAGTACCCGCTTTCTGGCCATCTGGCTGGCTCCCCGTACGCAATATCCTGAGCTGCGTCAGCAGTTAATCGGAGGCCAAAAATGAAACGTTTCCTGATGATGGTGCTGGCATTAACGATGCTGCTGGCGGGCTGTAGCACAGAGGTGACCGAATACCGCCAGCAGCAGCCGCGGCTGGATATCTTCCACTTCTTCCAGGGCAAAACCGACGCGTGGGGGATGGTGCAGGATCGCAGCGGCAAGCAGATCCGACGTTTTCACGTTGAGATTGCCGGGGACGTTATCGGCGATACGCTGACCCTGAACGAGCACTTCGTTTACGACGACGGCGAGAAGCAGCAGCGAGTCTGGCATATCCGGCGCCTGGGGAACGATCGCTATGAGGGCACGGCGGGTGATATCGAAGGGGTAGCGACGGGGCAGGCCGCAGGCAACGCGTTCAACTGGCATTACAGCATGAACGTGAAGGCCAACGGCAGCACCTGGCTACTGAACTTTGACGACTGGATGTACCTGCAGGATGAGAACCATCTGTTTAATAAAACCGAGATGAAGAAACTGGGCGTCACCGTCGCCACGGTGACGTTGTTTTTCACCAAGAGATAAGGGATCCCCACTCAATTTGTAACCAGAAGCGATTCGGATTTTTTAAATGACATGATTATTTTGCAGCGATGACCTGGTACGGCTGTAAATCGCTGAGGCGTTTCCTGCAGGCCGGGGCGAGGCGCAGGGATGCGCCGAGAGGGCGGGCTTTACAGGGATGTTACCTCCGCCCGTCCCCGATAAGCCGGAAGGAATAAGCCGAAGGGACCGCGAAGCGGCGATTTACCGCCGGGAGCCCGGGTCGCCAGGGTGGTGGCGATTGAGCCACCCTGGCACGTTCACAGGTCATGTCGTTACAGAGTAGCAAGGAACATAAAGTGAACGGAATGACCACTACAGCCGTATGTTCCCCCTCACCCTAACCCTCTCCCCAAAGGGGCGAGGGAACTGTTTCGTGTCTACGCTGTGTCCGCAAGGTGTGATGTCATGCCCCGGCAGAACGGGTTTTACTACCCGAGTAAATAAAGAAAAGTGCAATCCCCAGGCAGACCACCGCCCCCAGACGGCTCGGCGAAAACGAAATGGCGGGATTACCCAGCCAGCCAAAGTGATCAATCAACATGCTCATGGCGAGCTGGCCAAAGATGACCGCCACCGTGGCGACGGCGGTGCCGATGCGCTGCACCGCCACGACCATAATCACAATATAAGGCACGCCAAACATTGCCCCGAGAAGCTGCCATTTCGGCACGTCCAGCAGGCTGACGGCCTGCTTAGGCTCAAAGAAGAAAATCAGCAGGGCGGTCACCAGCGCGCCGACGGAGAAGGTCAGAAACGCGCTTTTAAATACCCCCACGCTGCTGCCGAGCTGGCCGTTAATGGCGGCCTGAATGCTTAGCGTTGCGCCGCCGCACACGGCCAGAAGAATCATAATCAGTGTCATACGTTACCCCTGCGCGACCAGAACCAGTGCCGCAATAATGAACCCCAGTGCGATAATGCGCTTTGCGTTTATCTTCCTGTGCGGCGAACCCAGCAGACCATAATGATCAATGATCAGGCTTTTAAAGACCTGGCCGGCCAGAATGCCAATCATGGTCATGGCGATGCCGATGGTGGGTGTCGCCACGGTCAGGATGACCACGTATACCGGACCGAGCACGCCGCCGAGCAGCTGCCAGCCGGGCTGTGCGAAAAACGACGGGCTGTTGCGCGGGCTGAAAAACAGCATCAGCAGAAACGTTAGCGCGGCACCGACGCCAAAAATGCTGAACGTCGCCCATAAATCCCCGACCTTTCCCCCCAGCGGTCCCAGCAGGCCCGCCTCGACGGAGAGGCCCATCCCGCCAGCAATCACCAGTAAAATCAAAACAAACTGCATTCTTCTTCCTCCGTTTTCAGGCGAAGAAGATTACGTGGGTTGTTCAATGAGAAAAATGCCATAATGCAGTAAACACCTTTGCGAGAAATGCATTAATGGTTGACGCCAGCAACATCAACATCCGCGCGCTGCTGATCTTTATCGACGTGTATGAAGCGCAGAACTTCTCCGTCGTGGCGCGGCGGCAGGGGATATCGGCCTCGCAGATATCGCGTGTGATCCACCAGCTTGAGGATGCGCTCGGGCAGCAGCTTTTCTATCGCAATACGCGGGCCGTCATTCCCACGGAAAGCGGTCATCTGTTTATCCGTTACGCCCGGTCAATGGCGGAAAACCTGGAAGAGGCGCGCCGGGAGCTGGACGCGCGTGCGGTGGAACCGTCCGGTGCGATCCGCATTAACGGACCGGTGTTTTTCGGCCAGAAGCATATAGCCCCGGGACTTCCCGGCCTGTCGGAACGCTATCCCCGCCTGAACGTAGAGTTGACGTTGACCGATGATTTTATTGACCCCCACCGGGATGCGGCAGACCTTATCTTCCGCATTGGCGTGCTGACGGACTCCTCGTTTCGGGCGCGGGTGTTCGGGCAGCAGGTGTATCATCTGGCCGCGTCGCCAGATTACGTGCGTAGACACGGTGCGCCTGAAGGGCCGGACGATCTGAATCGCCATCACTGTCTTGTCTATCGTGGATCGTCAGGGCCTAACCGCTGGCTGTTGCGCAGAGCGGGCGAGGCGTGGATACACTATCCCGTGACGCCATTGATGACCTCGAATAATGCGGAAGCGCTGCTGGCTGCGGCGCGAGGCGGGATGGGGATTGTGCTGTTCCCGGACTGGCTGGTGAGCGAGCCGCTCCAGCGCGGTGAGCTGATTCCGCTCCTGCCCACGCTGGAGTGTGCCATCAATACGGAACAGCAAGCGATCGCGGCGATCTACCCCGATGCCCGACATCCGCCCCTGAATGTCAGGGCGGTAATTGATTATTACGTTGAGCGTTTTGGTACGCCGCTTTACTGGCAAAGGTAAGGGGATTACGCGCCAAGCTCTTTGCGGATAATCTCAGCGCCAGCGCTGAGTGCTCTCAGCTTGCCGTTAGCCACCTGACGGGAGAGGGGAGCCATGCCGCAGTTGGTTGACGGATACAGCTTGTCGGCGTCGACAAACTGCAGCGCTTTACGCAGCGTATCGGCCACTTCCTCCGGCGTTTCAACTGTGTTGGTTGCTACGTCAATCGCGCCAACCATCACTTTCTTGCCGCGGATCAGCTCAAGCAGATCCATCGGCACGCGGGAGTTGTGGCATTCCAGGGAGATGATGTCGATGTTAGAGGTCTGCAGCTTAGGGAAGGCCTCTTCGTACTGGCGCCACTCGGATCCGAGCGTCTTTTTCCAGTCGGTATTGGCCTTAATGCCGTAGCCGTAGCAGATGTGGACCGCGGTCTCGCACTTCAGCCCTTCAATGGCGCGCTCCAGCGCGGCGATGCCCCAGTCGTTGACCTCATCAAAAAAGACGTTAAACGCCGGTTCGTCGAACTGGATAATATCCACGCCTGCGGCCTCTAGCTCTCGCGCTTCCTGGTTGAGGATTTTGGCGAATTCCCAGGCCAGCTTTTCGCGGCTTTTATAGTGCGCATCGTACAGGGTGTCGATCATGGTCATTGGCCCCGGCAGAGCCCATTTGATCGGCTTGTCTGTGAGCTGGCGCAGGTACTTTGCATCGTCGACGAAGACCGGTTTCTGACGCGCGACGGCGGAGACCACGGTCGGCACGCTCGCGTCATAGCGGTTACGAATGCGCACCGTCTGGCGGTTCTCAAAATCGACGCCGCTCAGGTGTTCAATAAAGGTGGTGACGAAATGCTGGCGGGTCTGTTCCCCGTCGCTGACGATATCGATTCCCGCACGGATCTGCTCATCCAGAGACAGGCGCAGCGCATCCTGCTTGCCCGCCAGCAGTTCCTGATCCTGCAATTTCCAGGGTGACCATAGCGTTTCAGGTTGCGCAAGCCAGGTCGGCTTTGGCAGGCTGCCAGCCGTTGAAGTCGGGAGCAATGTTTTCATAATAAAAGACCTTTTTTGATGTATTAAAGCGTGTAGTTATCAGACCACTGCTCAAGAATGTGTTTGTAAGGCTTAATGAAGTACTCTTCGGTAAATCGACCCTGTTCAATCGCCAGACGGCTTCGCTCTTCCCGGTCATACACAATTTTGGTTAATGAGTGATCCTGCTGGTTCAGATCCGGTCGGTAGCACAGTCCGGCCGCCGAGTTGGCGTTATAAATTTCCGGGCGATAGATCTTCTGGAACGTCTCCATCGTGCTGATGGTGGCGATCAGTTCCAGATCGGTGTAGTCGCTCAGTAAATCCCCGGTAAAGAAGAACGCGAACGGCGCCACGCTGTGTTCCGGCATGAAGTAGCGCACGTCTAGGCCCATCTTCGCGAAGTACTGTTCCGTGAGCGATTCGCCATCCGGCTGATACTCAACGCCCAGCACGGGGTGCTGATTACCGGTGCGGCGATAGGTATCTTTGCTGGAGACGCTCAGGCAAATCACCGGTCCTTTTGTGAAGTTCTCTTTGTATTCCGGTGAACTCATAAAATGGCGGAAGATATTGCCGTGCAGTTCACCAAACTTTTCCGGAATGCTGAAGTGCTGTTGGTTCTTGTTGTGCTCCAGGAGCAGGACGCTGAAATCATAATCCCGCACGTAAGACGAGAAGTTATTCCCGACGATGCCAGGGATACGCTGGTTGTTTTTCTTGTCGACAATGGTGGTTTGCAGTATCTCAATGGCCGGGAACGGTTTTTCCGCGCCAATATTCAAATCGACAGAGATGATTTCAAGCTCAACCGCATAGCGATCGGCGTTTGGGTTATCCCAGCGCGCTAAAGCGTTAAAGCGGTTGTTGATCATCACCAGGGTATTGCGCAGGTTCTCCTGACGCTTTTCCCCGCGGGCCAGGTTGGCGAAGTTGGTGGTCGTACGCGTATTTTCTGACGGGTTGTAATTCTCATCGAAGCAACTGCGCTTAAGGGTATATGTGAAAGCTTTGCTCATTGTGGTTATGCATCCTAAGTTCATGTTGCTAAGAAGTTACCAATGCATAATTTATGCCTGAGCCCGTGGCGCAGGGGAAGTGACTTAATTTCAATGCAACATGAGGGAAGTTCATGAAGTGTAACGCTTGAGGTGTCGCTGCCTTCTTGCCGGGTGACGCTGCACTCACCCGGCCTACGATTCTCTAATGTCGCACTCTTTCCTCAATTCCCGCTATAATCCCCAAAATTTCCAACCGGTTTAGAAACAATCATGACAAAACTCACCTTACAAGAGCAGATGCTGAAAGCGGGCCTCGTCAGCAGCAAGAAAGCGGCGAAAGTGCAGCGTACGGCAAAGAAATCACGCGTTCAGGCGCGTGAGGCTCGGGAAGCGGTAGAAGAGAACAAGAAGGCGCAGATCGAGCGTGATAAGCTGCTGAGCGAGCAGCAGAAGCAGGCCGTGCTGGCGAAAGAGTTTAAGGCGCAGGTGAAGCAGCTGATTGAGATGAACCGCATCACCGTGGCGAAAGGCAACATCACCTTTAACTTTACCGACGGTACGCTGATTAAAAAGATTGAAGTCGATAAGCAAACGCAGACCCAGCTGATCAACGGCCGTCTGGCGATTGCTCGCCTGGTGCTCAATGCTAACGGTGACTGCGACTACGCGATCATTCCGGCAGTGGTGGCCGATAAAATTGCCCAGCGCGATGCCGACAGCATCGTGTTAAACAGCGCGCTCAGCCAGGAAGAGCAGGACGAAGACGATCCGTACGCGGACTTCAAAATCCCTGACGATTTGATGTGGTAAACCGCGTTCAGAACGGGGCGGCGTGACGGGCGTTAACCGGCTCGCCGCTCACGGGATGAATAAAATTCAGCTCGCAGGCATGCAGCATCAACCGGGGCGTTTCCTCAGCACCCGGCACGTCAAGACCGCCATACAGATCGCAGCCCAGAATCGGGTGTCCCAGCTGCTGGCAGTGAATACGCAGCTGATGGGTTCGCCCGGTCTCCGGGATCAGTTTCACCCGCGTTAACGGTAATCCCGCCCCCTGATAAAACCGTTCCACAACCTGGTAGCGGGAGCGGGCGGGTTTACCGGTAATGGCGCAGATCGACATCAGCGGGAACAGCGCCGGGTCTTTGGCAATCGGCGCATCAATAACCCCTTCATCATTTTCCACGTGGCCGCAAAGCAGGGCGCAGTAGACTTTCTCCACGCTGCGCTGGCTAAACTGCTGGCACAGTGCCGCGTTAATGGCCTTATTGCGCGCTACCACCATCAGCCCGGACGTACCAAAATCCAGACGGTGCACCAGCGTGCAGCCCGGGAACGTCTGAACCAGACGATAATGGACGGAATCAAGGTTTTGCGGATTTTTGCCCGAGAGGCTGAGCAGGCCGGAAGGCTTGTCGATCAGCAGCAGATGTTCATCCTGCCAGAGGATCTGAATGTCATCGTGACACGGTGGGGCAATAAAAGAATCAATAATCGCAGACATCAGGCCGCCCGGCTGGAGAGTGGGAGCGGATGATAACGAAATGCGGGGAAAAGAAAAACCCTCCCACCGGGCGGTGAGAGGGTGAAGTCTTACGCTGCAACCAGGCTGTCGATGGCGGCTTTCGCGTCGGTCTGCGCTTTGGTCGCCACTTCAGGACCGTAAGCGATACCTTCCGCGAACACGAAGTTCACGTCAGTGATGCCGATGAAGCCCAGGAACAGGCTCAGGTATGGCGCAACCAGGTCGGTTGGGGTGTCTTTATGGATACCGCCACGGCTGGTCAGTACGATCGCACGCTTGCCTTTCACCAGACCTTCCGGGCCGTTCTCGGTGTAACGGAAGGTTACGCCAGCGCGCGCCACCAGGTCGAAGTAGTTCTTCAGCTGGGTTGGAATGTTGAAGTTGTACATTGGGGCGTTGATGACGATAACGTCATGCGCCTGCAGCTCAGCAATCAGCTCGTCGGACAGGGCCAGGGCTTCCTGCTGGCGTGGAGACAGCGGTGCATCGCTTGGGCGCAGCGCGCCAACCAGCTCGCCATCCAGCACAGGAATTGGGTTTGCAGCCAGGTCACGCACGGTGATTTCGTCAGCAGAATGCTGTTCACGCCACTGTTCAACGAAGTAATCAGACAGCTGACCAGACTGAGAGTACCCTGCCAGAATGCTGGATTTCAAAACTAATACTTTGCTCATGGGTGATTCCTGTTGTTGCATTTGATTGAAGGGGGGTGCCCCGTTGCTTGTTGACACTCTATTCACAATCCTGCCACAGAGATAGCGCAATATATCGAAGCCTATGTTCGAATTTTTTGAATAAGGCGCGAAAGGCGTCAGTGTGGTACTCTATAGCAATCATTAAAAAGAGAGTTTATCAGGGCGTGTACTGCCCTTTAACGCTATGACAGAACAACAAAAATTCACCTTCCCGATGCTCCTGCAACAGCTCGATTCTCTGACGCTGCGCGACAAACAGCGCTTCGCCCGCCGTTTGCACGGCGTCAAGAAGGTTAAAAATCCTGATGCACAACAGGCCATTTACCAGGAGATGGCGAAAGAGATTGAACAGGCAGCAGGGAAGGTTGTGCTGCGCGAAGCTGCGCGCCCGGCGATTACCTACCCGGAAAACCTGCCCGTCAGCCAGAAGAAACAGGACATTCTTGAGGCCGTCCGCGACCACCAGGTGGTGATTGTCGCGGGTGAAACCGGTTCGGGGAAAACCACCCAGTTGCCGAAAATCTGTATGGAGCTGGGACGCGGGATCAAAGGCCTGATTGGCCACACCCAGCCGCGTCGTCTGGCGGCGCGCACCGTTGCCAACCGTATTGCCGAAGAGCTGCAGACGGAGCCGGGCGGCTGCATCGGCTACAAGGTCCGTTTCAGCGATCACGTTAGCGACAACACCATGGTCAAACTGATGACCGACGGTATTCTGCTGGCGGAAATCCAGCAGGATCGCCTGCTGATGCAGTATGACACCATCATCATTGATGAAGCGCACGAGCGCAGCCTGAACATCGACTTCCTGCTCGGCTACCTGAAAGAACTGCTGCCGCGTCGCCCGGATCTGAAAGTGATCATCACCTCCGCGACCATCGATCCGGAGCGCTTCTCGAAGCACTTCAACAATGCGCCGATTATCGAGGTGTCAGGTCGCACGTATCCCGTGGAAGTGCGCTATCGCCCGATTGTGGAAGAGGCGGATGATACCGAGCGCGACCAGCTGCAGGCCATCTTCGATGCCGTTGACGAGCTGGGTAACGAAAGCGCGGGCGACATTCTGATCTTCATGAGCGGCGAACGCGAAATCCGCGATACCGCCGATGCGCTCAGTAAGCGCGACCTGCGCCACACCGAGATCCTGCCGCTGTACGCCCGCCTGTCCAATAGCGAACAGAACCGCGTCTTCCAGCCGCACAGCGGACGCCGTATCGTCCTGGCGACCAACGTGGCGGAAACCTCGCTCACCGTGCCGGGCATTAAATACGTGATCGATCCGGGTACGGCGCGCATCAGCCGCTACAGCTACCGTACCAAGGTTCAGCGGCTGCCGATTGAGCCCGTTTCGCAGGCGTCTGCTAACCAGCGTAAGGGCCGCTGTGGCCGCGTGTCGGAAGGGATCTGTATTCGTCTCTATTCCGAAGACGATTTCCTGTCGCGTCCGGAATTTACCGACCCGGAAATTCTGCGCACCAACCTGGCGTCCGTTATCCTGCAGATGACCGCCCTGGGGCTGGGCGACATCGCGGCGTTTCCGTTCGTCGAAGCGCCGGATAAACGCAACATCCAGGACGGCGTGCGTCTGCTGGAAGAGCTCGGAGCGATCACCACCGACGAGCAGGCGACGGTCTACAAGCTGACGCCGCTGGGTCGCCAGCTCAGCCAGCTGCCGGTCGACCCGCGTCTGGCACGCATGGTGCTGGAAGCGCAAAAACACGGCTGCGTGCGCGAG
Source organism: Enterobacter sp. BNK-13 (assembly GCF_048685015.1). NCBI lineage: Bacteria > Pseudomonadati > Pseudomonadota > Gammaproteobacteria > Enterobacterales > Enterobacteriaceae > Enterobacter > Enterobacter sp. BNK-13. The sequence goes on from NZ_JBLQTP010000001.1 coordinate 1,858,357, forward strand.
ACGATGATCATTACCTCGGCGCTCTCCATTCAGGATCCGCGCGAGCGTCCAATGGACAAACAGCAGGCGTCGGACGAAAAGCACCGCCGCTTCCACGATAAAGAGTCCGATTTCCTCGCCTTTGTGAACCTGTGGAACTACCTCGGCGAGCAGCAGAAGGCGCTCTCCTCGAATCAGTTCCGCCGTCAGTGCCGCGTAGATTTCCTCAACTATCTGCGCGTGCGCGAGTGGCAGGATATCTACACCCAGCTGCGCCAGGTGGTGAAAGAGCTGGGCATTCCGGTCAACAGCGAACCGGCGGAGTACCGCGAAATCCATATCGCGCTGCTGACCGGCCTGCTGTCCCACATAGGGATGAAGGATGCCGAGAAGCAGGAGTATACCGGCGCGCGTAACGCCCGTTTCTCCATCTTCCCCGGTTCCGGCCTGTTCAAGAAGCCGCCAAAGTGGACCATGGTCGCGGAGCTGGTGGAAACCAGCCGCCTGTGGGGACGCATTGCCGCGCGTATCGATCCGGAATGGGTGGAGCCGGTGGCGCAGCATCTGCTTAAGCGCTCGTACAGTGAACCGCACTGGGAGCGCGCGCAGGGCGCGGTGATGGCGACCGAAAAAGTGACCGTTTACGGCCTGCCGGTCGTCGCCGCGCGTAAGGTCAACTACAGTCAGATCGATCCTGCCCTGTGCCGCGAGCTGTTTATCCGCCACGCGCTGGTGGAGGGCGACTGGCAGACGCGCCACGCCTTCTTCCGTGAAAACCTGAAGCTGCGTGCTGAAGTGGAAGAGCTGGAGCATAAATCGCGCCGCCGCGACATTCTGGTGGATGATGAAGCGCTGTTCGAGTTTTATGACCAGCGCATCAGCCACGACGTCATCTCCGCTCGCCATTTCGACAGCTGGTGGAAGAAGGCCAGCAAAGAGACGCCGGACCTGCTCAACTTTGAAAAGAGCATGCTGATTAAAGAGGGCGCGGAGTCGGTCAGCAAGCTCGACTACCCGAACTTCTGGCATCAGGGCAACCTCAAGCTGCGTCTGACCTATCAGTTTGAGCCGGGGGCAGACGCGGACGGCGTGACCGTCCACATTCCGCTACCGCTGTTAAACCAGGTGGACGAGAGCGGTTTCGAGTGGCAAATCCCCGGCCTGCGCCGCGAGCTGGTGATTGCGCTGATCAAATCCCTGCCGAAACCGGTGCGCCGCAACTTTGTGCCTGCGCCAAACTACGCGGAAGCGTTTTTGGGCCGCGTCACGCCGCTGGAGCTGCCGCTGCTGGACGCGCTGGAGCGTGAGTTCCGCCGCATGACCGGAACGACCATTGACCGCGACGACTGGAACTGGGATCAGGTGCCCGATCACCTGAAAATCAGCTTCCGCGTGGTGGACGATAAAAACAAAAAGCTGCTGGAAGGGCGTTCCCTGAGCGAGCTGAAAGAGGCGCTGAAAGGCAAAGTCCAGGAGACGCTGTCTGCGGTGGCCGACGACGGCATCGAGCAGAGCGGGCTGCATATCTGGAGCTTTGGCCAGCTTCCGGAAAGCTACGAGCAGAAGCGCGGTAACTATAAGGTGAAAGCCTGGCCTGCGCTGGTGGACGAGCGCGACAGCGTGGCGATCAAACTGTTTGATAACCCGCAGGAACAGCAGCAGATGATGTGGCGCGGGCTGCGTCGTCTGCTGCTGCTCAACATCCCGTCGCCGATCAAGTATCTGCACGAGAAGCTGCCGAACAAGGCCAAGCTGGGGCTCTACTTTAACCCGTACGGCAAAGTGCTGGATCTGATTGACGACTGCATCTCCTGTGGCGTGGACAAACTGATCCACGAGGCGGGCGGCCCGGTCTGGACGGAAGAGGGCTTTGCTCAGCTTCACGAGAAGGTGCGTGCGGAGCTGAACGACACCGTGGTGGAGATTGCCAAACAGGTCGAGCAGATCCTCACCACCGTGTTCAATATCAACAAGCGTCTGAAAGGGCGCGTGGATATGACCATGGCGCTGGGGCTGTCGGACGTGAAGGCGCAGATGGCGGGACTGGTCTACCGCGGCTTTGTTACCGGCAACGGCTTCAACCGTCTTGGCGATACGCTGCGCTATCTGCAGGCGATTGAAAAACGGCTGGAGAAAATGGCTATCGACCCGCACCGCGACCGCGCGCAGATGCTGAAAGTGGAGAGCGTGCAGCAGGCGTGGCAGCAGTGGCTGAACAAGCTGCCGCCAGCGCGCCGCGACGATGAAGACGTGCAGGCGATCCGCTGGATGATCGAGGAGCTGCGCGTCAGCTTCTTTGCCCAGCAGCTCGGTACGCCGTATCCGATTTCGGATAAGCGTATTCTGCAGGCGATGGAGCAGATTTCCGGTTAAACCCTTGCCCGGTGGCGCTGCGCTTACCGGGCCTACGGGTGAAATGGTAGGCCGGGTAAGGCGTAGCCGCCACCCGGCTGGTTATCGTTCTACAATCGCCAGCGTAAACCCATCCCAACCCTTAATCCCCACCGTTTGCAGCGCGGTGGCGGTTAAGCGCGGGTTATCCCCCATCATCTCAATAAAACGCCGCACGCCCAGCACGCGCGCGTCGTCGCTTTCCCCGTTGATTACCTCTCCGTCACGCACCACGTTATCGCCGATAATTACCGTGCCGGGGCGGGAGTAGTGCAGCGCCCATTCCAGATAGCCGGGATTGTTTGGCTTATCGGCATCAATAAAGATCAGGTCGAACGGCGGAACCTCACCGAAATTCTCCAGCGAACTCAGGGCCGGGCCTTCAATTAATTCAATACGTTCGTCTAGCCCCGCGAGGTGAATATTCTGGCGGGCAACCCCGGCATGCGTCGGATCGGCCTCAAGCGTAATCAGCTTACCGTCCGGCGGCAGCGCACGCGCCATCCAGATTGAGCTGTAGGCACCCAGCGTCCCAATCTCAAGAATGCGTCTTGCCTGCGTCATGCGCACGAACAGCGCCAGCAGCTGCCCCTGATTGGCCGCGACATCGTGTTCGGGTAGCCCGGCGCGCTTGTTGTTTTCCAGCACCTGATTCAGTACGTCATCGTCAGGAATCAGCGAAGAAATCATGAAATTATCAACTGCAGACCACTGTTGTTGCATAGATTGTCTCCTGAGGGGGAATCGCCGGGTGGCGGCTGCGCCTTACCCGGCCTACGGGGTGAAATGTTTCAGGCACTGACCCAGCCGCCGCCCAGCGCTTTATACAAATCAATCTGCGCCAGCAGCAGGTTATTTTTCACCTGCACGACGCTGGTCTGGACCGAGAACAGCGTGCGCTGCGCGTCCAGCACGTCAAGATAGGAGGAATAACCGTTGCGATAGCGATTCTGCGCAATGCGCAGCGTCTCCTGCGCCACATCCTGCTGGGCAAGCAGCTCCGTCAGCTGTTCCTGATAGCGACTTATCGCATCAAGGCTGTTGTTCACTTCGGCAAACGCGTTACGCACGGTTTTTTCATAGGCGTACAGCGCCTGGTTACGCTGGGACTGGGAAATGTCCACCTGCGCATTCAGCGCCTGACGGTTCAGCAGCGGGGCGAGAATACTTCCCCCTGCGCTCCAGAGCTGAAGCGGGTTGTCCAGCAGGCCGGAAAGGGTGCGATCCTGAACCGATCCGCTGGCGGTCAGGTTGATCGACGGCAGCAGGCTGGCGCGCGACGCCGCGAGCGAGGCATCCGCCGCCACCAGCTGGCGTTCGGCCTGGACGATATCCGGGCGGCGGTTCAGGAGCGTAGAAGGCAGTTGCGACGGCAGCGTCAGCGGCGTCAGTGCCGCGAAGCTTTCGCCGCGCGCCACGTCGCCCGGGTTGCTTCCCAGCAGCAGGCTCAGGGCATTCTCCTGCTGTGCAATCTGGTGCTGCAGCACGGGCACCTGCGCCCGCGTCGAGCGCAGTTCGGAATCCGACTGCATCAGCTCCAGGCGCGAGCTGTAGCCCGTCTCAAACTGACGTTTCGCGAGGTTAAAGGCCTCCTCGCGCGATTTCAGCGTGGACTCGGTCACGCGCAGCTGTTCATCCAGCGCGAGGAGAGTGACATAGCCGGAGGCAACGGAGGAGGCAACGGTCAAATCCGCGGCCGCGGCGGCGGCTTTTTGCGCCTCCAGCGAGGCTTCGGCAGCGCGCGAGGTGCTGCGGTTGACGCCCCAGATATCCACGTCATAGCTTGCCGTCAGGCTCCCTTTGTACAATGTGCCGTAAACCGGCAGCCCGGTCGCAGCGGATTGTGAACGGGCGCGCGTCCCGGTTACGCCTGCATCAAGCGAAGGAAACAGGCTGCCGTCGGCCGCATAGACCCGCGCCTGATACTCGTTTATCCGTTCGCGGGCGATCAGCACGTCGCTGTTATGCTGCAGCGCCTGATCCACATAGCGGTTCAGGTGGTTGTCATGGAAATTACGCCACCAGAGCTGCTCCGTCGGGCTGGCAGGGCCGGAGACGGTGCGCCACTGGGTGGGGATGTGCAGCGTCGGCTGCGCCGGCTTGACGTCAACGGACTGGCATCCGGCCAGCATGACCGCCGCCACCAGCACGGCTATCGGGCGAAGGATCATTACTTCGCCTCCCGCGTATCAATGGTCACCTGTACCGACATACCCGGACGCAGCAGCGCGGAATCTTCTGGCTTACCGAGTACCTCAATGCGCACCGGAATACGCTGGGCTATTTTGACAAAGTTGCCGGTGGCGTTGTCCGGCGTGATGGCGCTGAACTCCACGCCGGTTGCCGGGGAGATGCTCTCCACGCGTCCCTGATACGCTTTGTTGTTCAGGGCATCAACGGTGAATTTCACCGGCTGACCGACGCGCAGCTCCGCGAGCTGGGTCTCTTTAATGTTGGCGATGACCCAGTGCTGCGGCGGCACCAGGGTGGTGAGGTGCGTCCCGGCGGTCACGTAGGCCCCGAGACGCACGGCGATCTGGCCGAGCTGGCCGTCACGCGGTGCCACAATGCGGGTGTTTTGCAGGTCAATCTGCGCCAGCTCCAGCGCCGCTTTAGCGTTTTCAACATCCGCCTCCAGCGCACCGCGATTGACAATCACCGTCTGCAGATCCTGACGCGACATCTCAAGCGCGGCTTTCGCCTGGTCGATATCGGCGCTACCCTGGGCGGCACTGGCCAGCGCGGCGTCGCGCTCGCGAATGGAAAGCGAGCCGTCCGCCGTCAGCTCTTTCACCCGTTTTAAATCCGCTTGGCTTTTCAGGCTCTGGGCACGGGCATTTTTCAGCGCGGCGTCGTTTTTTGCGATCGTCGCTTCGGCGCTTTTACGCTGCTGCAGGTTGTTATTCAGGGCGGCAATTTTCATCGCCAACTGCGCCTCGGCCTGATGCACCCGCTGACGGTAGATACGGTCATCAATCTGCAGCAGCAGGTCGCCTTTTTTGACCTGCTCAAAGTCCTGAACCTTTACCTCGGTGATATAGCCGTTCACCTGCGGGCTGATAAACGTCGTCTGGCCGCGCACGTAGGCGTTGTCGGTAAACTGCGCGTGGCGGGTGAACGGCGGCAGCTGCCACGCATAAAGGATCACCAGCACGCCGACGATACCGATGGCGGCGGCGGTGAAAACGGAAACAATGCGCACATTTTTGCGGGTGTTGGCCTGCTCTTTGGCGGCATCCTGCTGACTCATAAACTCTCCAGAACTCTTTATATTATTTGTTGCCGGTGGCGTTCTTCAGCGCCAGACGGGCAGTGATGCGCAGGCGCAGCAAGCGCCATAAAATCCAGACCAGCGTGGCGGCAGCGATGCTCGCCGTCAGCAGATAAGTATCGTTGTAGGCCAGAATATTCGCCTCCAGCGCGGTGACCGTTTGCAGCTGCGTTATCGCCTGGGTGCCCAGCAGCGCGCTGTCGCCAATCAGGCTTTTGTACATTTGGGTATAAAGCTGAATTCGCTCGTTGACCAGCGGGTTGAGCGTGGTGAGCTGGTCCGCCAGCAGGCTTGAGTGGTACTTCTCGCGCCAGGTCTGGAAGGTGCCGAGGATCGCGGAGCCCAGCAGGCCACCGAGGTTCTGGCTCATGCCAAACATCACCGAGAAGCTGACCAGGTTACGCGGGTCGGCGATCACCCCGCCAATGGCGGCCAGCATAGCGGGCGCCAGGAAGAAGGCGCTGCCGAAGCCCAGCAGGAACTGGCTTACCATCAACTGATCCGGACGGGTCAGGTTGTTGGACTGGCTGTCCAGGAGCGAGGCAACAATCATCAGCGCCAGGGAGGTAATGATTGGCCACGCCAGTTTCGTCGGCTTGATGGTGAGACAGCTGGTGACAATCCCGCAGACGATCCCGGCGAAAATAGACCACGCCAGATGCGTCATCTGCTCGTTCTGTAAGCCCACGTACTGCAGCCAGCCGATGACGCCGGTGTTCTGCTCGGCCAGCACGATTCGGATCAGCAGCATAATTAGCCCCAGGCGGACGATGCTGCCGCTCGACAGCCAGCGGGTGTTCAGCAGCGGGTTGCTGCGGTTATGTTCAAAGACGATGGCTGCGACAATCAGAACCAGCGATAGCGCCAGCGACCAGCCGATCCACGGCGCTTCGAACCACCAGTCCAGACGGCCTAAAGAGAGCACGGCGCAGAGGAGGGCCATCCCGGGGGCCATTAAAAAGAAGGTGATAAAGTCTTTTTTCTCGAAGACCTTGCGCCGGTCGCCCGGCGGCAGTTTTAAGGCTATCACGCAGGCCAGGGAGATCAGCGCCAGCCCCAGCTCGAAGAAATAGAGCCCGCGCCACTCGTCCAGCTGCAGCAGCTCGGTCGAAAACAGGCGGGCCAGCGGAATGGCGAGTGACGATCCGGTGATGCCGATGGTCAGCGCCTTCAGGCGGTGCTTCGCAGGCCAGGCCTGGATTTGATAGTAAATCCCCAGCGAGCTGAGCGCGGCGGCCACCATGCCGTGCGCGGCGCGAACCATCAGCGCCGAGCTGAGATCGTTTACGAACAGATGGAAGAAGGTGACCAGCACGTACAGCACCAGAAAACCTTCTGTAAAGGCGCGCAGGCCATACTGCTGGCGGAATTTAACCAGCAGCAGGTTGATGGAGATGTTGGTCATCACATAGACCGCGGGCAGCCAGGCGATTTCGGTGGACCAGGCCCCGAAAGTCCCCTGCAAATTTTGCAGGTTGGCGGTCACCACCGCATTGCCCAGCGCACCCGTCAGGCAGACCAGCAGGCCCACGACGCCGTAGGCAATGCGTTTTGGCGTACTGTGTTCGGGCGTGGAGGGCGAACCCAACAGGGCGGGTTTCTCATGTGGCTGCCACTCGCGAGGAGCATAAGGGTCGCGTTCGGGCAGGCGCATAACGTCGTTTACCTTAGAAATGATTGAATAATTAGCGGGCTAGCGATTCTACGTCTGCCGCAAATGATAATTCAAGTGAATATGATTTACGCATGTTAATCAAATGGTGAAGGGAAATTTAAGGAAAAAGAGCGGCCCGCAGGACGGGCCGGGAAGGGTCAGAGACGTTCGGGCTGCGCCTGGATGAGAGTGGCGCGCTTAACGCGGCTGGCGCAGAAAATCGCGATTAAAGAAATGGTCACCGTGACGGCAAGATACCAGGCCACCGGCACCCAGTCGCCGTCGTATTTTGCCAGCAGTCCGGTGGCAATCAACGGCGCGGTACCGCCAGCCAGCGCGGCACCCAATTGATAGCCGAGCGTAATGCCGGTGTAGCGCACGTTTGCACTAAAGATTTCAGAGCACAGCGTGCCGAGTACCGCGGTGACAGGTGCCCACAGCACGCCAAAGGCGATGACCGTCGCGAGCACGATACCCCATGTGGTGCCGGTATTGAGCAGCATAAACCACGGTACGATAAACAGGCCCAGCACGAAGACGCTGATCGCGTACATGCGCTGACGGCCTACCTTATCGGAGAGCAGCCCCATTAGCGGGATCATAATGGTCGCCACTAGCGCACCCAGCGTCACGGCTTCCAGCGCCTGCGATTTCTGATACGTCAGCGTGCTGGTGGCATAGCTCACCACGAAGGTCGAGAAAATATAGAACGGCGCGGTTTCAACCACCTTCAAACCGGCGGCAATCAGCACTTCACGCCAGTGATGTTTCAGCGTATCGCGCAGCGGAGCCTTAGCCACCTGACCGGACGCTTTGACTCGCTGAAAATCGGGCGTTTCATCAATATCTTTACGGATCCACAGGCCGAGCAACACCAGAACCGAGCTCAGCAGGAACGGGATGCGCCAGCCCCAGGAGAGGAAATCCGCCTCGCTGAACAGGGTCATCAGCGAAACGATAAAGGTTGCCATCAGCATACCGATGGTCACGCCCGCCTGCGGAATACTGCCGAAGAAGCCTTTACGTTTTTCTGGCGCATATTCATAGGCCAGCAGCAGCGCGCCGCCCCATTCACCACCGATGCCCATCCCCTGAATGATGCGCATCAGGATCAGCAGAGCGGGCGCCCACAGGCCAATCATCTCATACGTGGGCAGCAGGCCAATCATGACGGTTGCACCTCCCATCAAAGAGAGGGTCAACACGAGGGTTTTTTTACGTCCGATGCGGTCGCCAATGTGGGCGAAAAGTACCCCGCCAATCGGGCGAATAAAGAAGGTTAAGGAGAAAGAGAGATAAGAGAGAATGAGTCCGATCACCGGATCGACCATCGGGAAAAAGATCTTATTGAAGACCAGCGCGGCCGCCGTACCGTAGAGAAAATAGTCAAACCATTCAATGGCGCTCCCGGTAAGGCTGGCGATTAACACCTTTTTATTTTTACGTAACACCGTCGTCGTACTTTCATGTTCTGTCATGACCTGAAACCCCGCCACGTTGATGATGAGAGAGGTGTCACCTGGCGCGCTTCAGGTGCAACCTGTGATGATGAAAAAGGTTGTGAAATTGTTAAGCAACTTAGGGTTGGATGTTGCGTTTGGCAAGCGCAGGGGGGATAAAACTGGTCAGATCACGGTGAAATAAGCAGCGCTGGGTGCTTTTTCATGACGCCTGTACAATACAATGTTTTGTAAGGCTGGAAATCAAAAGCATAATAGGCAGGTGCAACCCGATGATTTTTGGATGTTTCTGGTTATTTCAGAAAAATGATAAATTCGGTGCTTCAACAACGTGAGGAGTTCACCATGGTTCAGCCCCATTTTCCCTTTCTGGCAGATGCCACGCTGGCGGCCATCAATACTGTCGGTGAATGGCTGGCGCAGGATGATCTGAGCGCGACGCGTCCGCTCCCGGAAGTCGATGCGGTGATTCTGGCAGGAAACGCGGTGATCCCAACCATTGACGCGGCCTGCCGGATGGCCTCTCAGCAAGACGTGCCGCTTCTGATTAGCGGCGGCATCGGGCATTCGACTAGCTTTTTATATACCGCGATTGGCAATCATCCGTGTTACCACACCGTACCGGTCACGGGGCGGCCTGAAGCGAGCATTCTTGCCGACATTGCGCGGGCGTTCTGGCAGATCCCCGAGGCGCAGCTGTGGGTTGAGGATCGCTCCACCAACTGCGGTGAAAACGCGCGTTTTAGCTGGAACTTGCTGAAACAGCGTCATCGAACGACCGGGCGGGTGCTGGTGGTGCAGGATCCGACGATGCAGCGCCGCACGATGGCGACGTTTGCCCGCGTTTGTCGGGATGAGCCCGTTTCACCGCAGTGGCTCAGCCATCCGGGGTTTACGCCGACACTGCAAAACGGAAACGAGGGCGTGGAATTCAGCGAGGGCAACACCGGCCTGTGGCCCGTTGACCGTTACCTTTCACTGGTTATGGGGGAACTGCCGCGCCTGTATGATAACGCCAACGGCTATGGCCCGGCCGGGCGGGATTATATTGCTCACGTTGAATTCCCCGAGGCCGTCACCGCCGCATGGAAACAGCTGCAGCAGGATCCTGTCCTGAAGGGTGCACGTAATATAATTTAGGCACGGAACAATCCCCTCGCCCCTTTGGGGAGAGGGTTAGGGTGAGGGGTAGGTGGGAAAAATCACAGCGCCGCAAACTTATCCAGCGTCCGCACCAGCTGCGTCACAAACCCATACTCGTTGTCATACCAGGCAACGGCTTTCACCAGCTGAAGGTCTCCCGCTTCTGACACCTCCGTCTGCGTGGCGTCAAACACTGAACCATAATGTGAACCAATCACATCTGACGACACGATCTCTTCATCGGTATACCCGAACGATTTATTGCCCTGCGTCGCCTTTTTCAGCGCGGCGTTGATCTCCTCAACGGTCACTTTCTTGCCCAGAATGGCCACCAGTTCGGTAACGGAGCCCGTTTTAACCGGTACGCGCTGCGCGTGGCCTTTTAGTTTGCCGCTGAGCGCAGGGATCACCAGACCAATGGCTTTGGCGGCGCCGGTGGTATGCGGAATGATATTCTCTGCCGCCGCCCGCGAGGCGCGAAGATCTTTCCCGCGCGGGCCATCCACCAGCGCCTGGGTACCGGTATAGGCGTGAATGGTGGTCATGGTGCCCACCTTAATTTCAAACGCGTCGTTCAGGGCTTTCGCCAGCGGGGCGAGGCAGTTGGTGGTGCAGGAGGCGACGGAGATGATGGTATCACCGGCGTCAATGGTGTCGTCGTTCACGCTGTAGACGATGGTTTTCATGTCGCCCGCAGGCGCAGAGATCAGCACCTTCTTCGCGCCCGCGTCCAGATGCGCCCGTGATTTTTCTTCAGACGTATAAAAACCGGTGCACTCCACGACGATATCCACACCGGCGGTTTTCCACGGAATATGCTTTGCCTCTTTTTCGGCATAGACCGCTATGGTTTTACCGTCAACGATCAGCGCATCCTCGGTGAAATCCACGCTCCACGGGAAGCCACCGTAGTTGGAATCATGCCTGAGCAGGTAGGCCAGCACTTTGGGGGAGGTGAGGTCGTTGATGGCGACGACGGTATTACTGTCCTGGGTTTCAAGAAGGCGACGCAGAACAAGACGTCCGATGCGTCCAAAGCCGTTAATGCCAATTTTACTCATGGTGTTCTCCTGTAAACGTGTCGATGCGACAGTTTGAACTCATCCAGGCTTAGACCATCACGGGCAGGGCGGCAATTGAAGATGCTTCATGCGGGGGGAAGTATTTGAAAAACCATCCAGAAAAGTTAATGAATTTTTAAGGAAAGGGGATTATGTTGGCGCGGTAACTGTTTTTAATCGAGAAATCACATGCGCACTAAATATACAAGCCTGCAAATCGGCATCCACTGGCTGGTGTTTCTGTTAATCATCGTCGCCTACTGCGCGATGGAGTTCAGAGGTTTCTTCCCGCGCACCGCGCGTCCGGCGATCAATATGATCCACGTCTCATGCGGGATCGGTATTCTGGTGCTGATGGTGACGCGTCTGCTGGTTCGCCTGAAGTTCCGCGCGCCGCCGATTCAACCGAAGCCAAAAGCGATGGTGACGGGGATGTCTCATCTGGGGCATCTGGTAGTGTATCTGCTGTTTATTGCGCTGCCGCTGATTGGCATTGTGATGATGTATAACCGGGGCAGCGACTGGTTTGCCTTTGGCCTGGCGATGCCGCATGCGGCGGAGTCCAATTTTGACCTGGTGGATACGCTGAAGGCGTGGCACGAGACGCTGGCAAACCTGGGCTATTTTGTGATTGGCCTGCACGCGGCGGCGGCGCTGATGCATCACTACTTCTGGAAAGATAATACTCTTCTGCGCATGATGCCGAAAAAGCGTTCGTAGTCTTCTCGCCCGGCGGCGCTTCGCTTGCACGGGCCTACAAACGGCTCTGAATCGTAGGCCGGGATCGCTACGCGTCACCCGGCTTGTTTTTAACCCAGCAAAGCACGCTCTTCAACTGTTAATGCCAGCGCCTGGGTTGACCCCGTCTCAGACGACTTCACCGCCGCTTCCAGCACGGCCATCACCGCTAATGCCTCAACCGGGTGGACCGGATTGGTGATTTTCCCAAGCAGCGCGTCACGCACGTTGATGTAATACTGGCGCTGATCGCCTTTAGGGGTAGGGATCGTCTGCGATGCGCCGTCAGCGCCAAAGAACACCATACTGTCGCTGTCTTCGCCCCAGGCTTCACTCCCAGGGATAACCCCGGAGAGCAACTGTGCTTCCTGCTGATCGATTCTGGCCTTCACCACGCTGCCCTTGTCCCCGTGGACGGCAAAGCGCGCCGTACCGCCTGCCACCAGCATGCTGGCGTGCAGAATCACCTTATGCTCCGGATAGTTTAAGACCACGTGCGCCCAGTCGTTGATTTCTGCGCCGTCGCGCAGCGTCGCGATATTCCCCTGAACCGACTGCGGCAGACCAAAGAGCTGTAGCGTCTGGTCGATAAGATGGGGCCCCAGGTCAAACCACAGGCCACTCCCGGGGACATTCTGCTCGCGCCAGCGCACGCGCACTTCCGGGCGGAAGCGGTCGATATGCGACTCCAGGTGCTTAACCTTGCCGAGCGTGCCTTGCTCAATGACCTGCTTAATGCCGAGGAAATCGCTGTCCCAGCGGCGGTTGTGGAAGACAGAAAGCAGTAGCTGCTTTTCATCCGCCAGCGCAATCAGGTCGCGGGCTTCCTGCATGTCGAGGGTGAAAGGCTTATCCACGACCACGTGTTTACCTGCGTTCAGGGCCAGCGTCGCCAGCGGGGCGTGCGTGGCGTTGGGGGAGGCAATCACTACCAGGTCAACATCAGGATGCTGAATAGCCTCTTCAGGGGTGGCGACCACCTCTACGTCCGGCAGATCGCGTTTCACCTTCTCTTCATCACGAGAAGAGGCCACGGCCAGCTTAAGCCCGTCCACAGACTGGATTAACGGGGCATGGAAAGTTTTGCCCACAAATCCATACCCGATCAGCGCAATGTTAATTGTTCGAACTGTACTCATGAACTTCTCCACGTTAATTCGCGCACACCGTGACCTGCAATGCGCCAGGGTCCCCAAGCTCTGGCCAGGGACGATCTAAAAAGAGTTGTTGAATGTTAGATAACCCGGAAACCAGATACGGCTCGCAGCGGTTGACTTTCAGGTGGTCGGCAACAATCCAGTGCGCATGGCTTGCGTCAAGCATCGCGCGTTTAACCTCGGCATCCGCTTCTTTACCGGCGCTCAAACCGAGTTCAGCATGAATGGCGCACGCCCCGAGGATGGCGATATCTGCCCGATAGCGGGACAGCAAGGACAAGGTGGCGCTTCCGGCAAACAGGCGCTGCTTATGGTCCCATTTCCCGCCGAGCAGGATCAGTTCAACGTCTTCCCGGTCGCTAAAATGCTGGGCGATATCCAGCGACGTGGTAATGACGGTGAGCGGCCCGCGAAGAAAGGAGGCGACAGCCATCACCGTGCTGCCCGCATCCAGAAACAGGGTAGAACCCGCAGGAACCTGCTGTGCGACCTGTTTTCCCAGGCGCTGTTTGGTTTCCGGCAGCAGCGTATTGCGGCCCTGGCGATTCATGGCGGAAAGATTCAGCGCGATGGCCCCACCGTGGTTCTTCTGCGCCAGCCCCTGGTTTTCCAGGTCGGTCAGATCCCGACGGATGGTATCGGCTGAAACCTGCAGCTTTTCTGCCAGCTCGGTGATGCTGGCCTGGCCTTGCTCGCTCAGGATATCCAGAACGTGGCGTTGTCGTGCGGTTTTGTGCATCGGTCTGCGTTCCTGCAAAATGTCGCAATAGTTTGCATAATACAGCATTTTAACGCAGAGAAAAGGGCAACGTCGTTTTGATGTCGTGGAGAGGCGTGATGATTCAGATGCGTGATTATTAAAATTGTATTAACCAGGTATAAGTAAGCTGTTTTGAATGTTAACCACAATGTTATTGTTATGTTTTATTTAACGATTTGGGTTATGTAACCACTACACTCCTATTGTCTGGATTTTTATTCTGTTAAATGTTTCTAGTGTGGTTTTTGATTGCTTTAATTAGTTTATTAATAGCATTAAATTCTAATTTTGCTGGTTTGGCTACTTAAATTGACACTTCTTTGAAAATCTTTGTGTCTGACCCGCCCGGAAATTAACGCAAAAATGTGCAGGTAACCAATTAAGAATTTTCCTTAAATAACAGTCGGTTTATATGTTTCATCTGAAAGGTCATTTTAAGAGTTTTGTCCAGAAACCCCATCTTTTTTCTTAATTGTAACACCACATTAACATTGGGGGTGTAGTGGCTTATAACGCATTTTGTTATGCTGCTAACCACTTTAGGAAATAAGTAAATTCTTAATTTAAATAAGACGCAGGCAGATCTCATCTCCAGAGGAAATGGGTATGGGGAGTTTTACCTAAAATTCGGCAAGGATGCGAAATAAGATATTTGTCTAATTATCTATACCTCTTTTTGGGTAATTGCTTCAGTGTCACTCAGAGTCAGGGAGATAAAAATGACGATATTGCGAAAGCCTATGTTACGTCGATTTACAGCAGCACTGGCATTCATTTCATTAGCCATAAATACGGCGTACGCCAATAGTAGTCAGGTGGGTATTGCCCCGGTTGCCACGACAACCTTAAAAGAAAGTATTCTTTTTGCTATCGATCGCGATCCGTCGATTAGTCAGCAGGCCGCGCAACTCGGTATTGGTCAGGCGCAAATAGATGAAGCGCGCAGCGGCTGGATGCCGCAAATATCGCTGAACGGCAGCACGGGCCATAGCCAGACCACCGATTCCAGCGGGTCGCTGAAGAATTCAGCCGCGTGGGGGCTGAGCCTGACGCAGCTGATATATGACTTTGGCAAGACCAATAACAGCATCAGCCAGTCTTCCGCCCAGCGCGATAGCTACCGCTACCAGCTGATGAGCACGCTCTCTGACGTGGCGGAAAAAACGGCGCTGAGCTATGTCGAGGTCAAACGCTATGCCGATCTGCTGCAGGCGGCAAAGGAGAACGTTCAGGCGCTAAAAAATGTTGAGCAGCTGGCAAAGCTGCGCGCCGACGCGGGCGTGAGCTCGACCTCCGATGAGCTCCAGACCCGCACGCGTATTGCCGGCATGCAGGCGACGGTCGCGCAGTATCACGCCGCCTTAAACAGCGCCCGCGCAAGGCTCGCGGTATTAACCGGAATGCAGGCCGATAACTTTTCGCCTGTACCCGCAAATCTCGCTGTTGAGCCTGATTCGCTCAACCGCATTGATTATTCGCTGATACCGGCGGTCATGGCCGCGCAAAACATGGAGCGCTCAGCCCAGTATGGCGTGGAAACGGCGAAGTCCCAGCACTGGCCGACCCTAAGCCTGAAGGGCGGACGTACCCGTTACGAGTCGGACAACCGTTCGTACTGGGACGACCAGATCCAGCTCAACATTGACGCACCGCTTTATCAGGGCGGCGCGGTCTCTGCACGCGTGCGGCAGGCTGAAGGAGCACGGGCGATGGCTTCCTCTCAGGTCGATCAGGCGCGTTTCGATGTCCTGCAAAAAGCCTCCGTCGCGCAGGCGGACTGGACCGGTGCACGGGGAAGAATGGAGGCCGGGAAACAGCAGCTGGAAAATGCCCTGCGCGCCCGTGATGTCTATAAAAATGAGTACACCCTGAGCAAGCGGAGCATTAACGATCTGCTCAGCGTTGAGCAGGATGTCTGGCAGGCCACCTCGGCGAAAATAATCGCTGAGTATGATGGCTGGAGTTCGGCAATTAATTATGCTTCCGCGGTTGATAATTTAATGCCGCTTATTGGAATAGAGAAAAACGCTGCCGCAAAATTACCCGATTTGAGTTAAAAAAAGACGCGTATTGTCGCGAAAAATAAGTCTGAAAATAATGGGTGTTTTTTCCCAGGGATAGCTACATCCGTCTGGTGGACATATCCACAGGAATCCGTACACCTGCAAGGAGAGAAATATGAGTAACATAAAGGTTGTTGATGTCATCATTCGCAAAACGGCGGAGAAAACGAAATTAACCGGCGAAGGGAATTTGTCGGTCTCTATTTCATCCCCGAGCGTGATTGAAATCCAGGGTTCTGCTCAGGATGTGGCGCGTTATGTCCGTCAGGGGAAAGACCTCCTCATTTATATGAAAGATGGCAGCGTGATTCGCTGCAATAACTATTTTGTTGAAGATCCTGAAACGCATACTCAGTCAGAGCTGGTATTCAACGATCGTCAGGAACTGACGCATATTTCTTTTGCCGATGCCGGGGAAGCATCAGGCGTGGCGGTGACCGAGTTAACCGCGCAGGCCACACCGATTAGCAGCATTCAACCTTTCCTGGAGCAGGAAAGCGTCTTAAGCGACGCGCCGTGGGGCTGGATTGCGGGAGCTGCATTAGGCGGCGGTGCCATCGGGGCGCTGCTGGCAAACGGCGGCGACGGCGATACTAAAACAAAAGTTATTGATAATACGAAAGAGGTGGAAAGCGCCACGCCAACCTTCCTGCTGTCGGATAAAGCGGGCGACAAGCAGGGCGTGCTGACAGCAAACGCGATCACGGACGACAACACGCCAACTTTTAGCGGTACCGGTCAGCCGGGCGCGACGATCCAGATCAAAGACAGCAGCGGCAGCACCATCGCCAGCGCCATGGTGAGTAAAGAGGGCACCTGGACGGTAAAATTACCGACCCAGACGGACGGGGAACACACCTGGTCGGTGGTGCAGATCGACGGCAGTAAGACTACCGATGCGGGCAATATCACCGTAACGGTCTCGACCGCCGAGGCCGCCATTACGCTGGCCACCACGGCGGGCGATAACGTGCTTAACGCCAGCGAGCAATCCGCAGGCTTTACGCTCTCCGGCGCCAGCAAGAATCTGGCGCAGGGCACCGAACTTACCGTGACGCTAAACGGTAAAACCTACGCGGCCGTGGTGGGCGCTGACGGGACGTGGAGCGTTAACGTACCCGCGGCCGACGCGCAGGCGCTGGGCGATGGCACCTGGACGGTTAACGTCAGCGGCAAAGACGCGGCGGGTAACACCGTGAGCGGCAGCCAGACAATCGGCGTGGATACCGTCGCGCCAATCCTCTCTGTCGATACCCTCGCGCAGGATAACATCATTAATGCCGCCGAGCACAGCCAGCCGCTGACGCTGACCGGCAAAACGAATGCGGAAGCCGGTCAGATCGTCACAGTCACGCTGAACGGTAAAAACTACAACGCCACGGTGGGCAGCGACGGCACCTGGTCCGTCACGCTTGCGGCGGGCGATGTGCAGGCGCTCAGCGAGGGCAATCACACCCTGACGGTGAACGTCAGCGACAAAGCGGGCAACGGCTCGTCTGTCACCGCCGATTTTGCGGTGGATACCACCGCGCCGGTTGTCACCATCGATACCGTGGCGGGCGACGATATTCTCAATACCAGCGAACAGGGTCAGGCGCAGATTATCTCCGGGCAGGCAAACGGCGCCGCCGCGGGGGATGTGGTCACCGTGACCGTTGGCGGCCAGTCCTTCACCGGCGTGGTGCTGGCGGACGGCAGCTGGAGCGTGGGCGTTCCGGCATCCGTGCTGGGCGCGCTGGGTGAAGGCAACCACACGATTTCAGTTTCCGTGACCGACGCGGCAGGCAACACCGGCAGCGCCACACACGGCATTACGCTGAGCGGCAACCCGCCAGAATTTACGATTGATACCATCAGCCAGGACAACGTGTTGAATGCTCAGGAGGCAATGCAGCCGCTGAGCCTGACCGGCACCAGCAACCTGCCTGACGGCAGCGCCATCACCGTGACGCTGAACAACGTCAGCTATCAGGCCACCGTTGAAAACGGCATCTGGGCGGTCCAGGTGCCGGTTTCCGACGTCCTGAATCTGGCGAACACCCTTTACACCGTCAGCGTCAGCGGTACTGACAGCGTGGGTAACAGCGGCTCTGCCGCGGCGACGCTGCTGGTGGATACCGTGCTGCCGCAGGTGATCATCAACACCTTTGCGGGGGACAACCTGGTCAATAACGCCGAAGCGGGTGTGGATCAAACGCTCAGCGGTCGCGTCACCGGCGCGGCGGCGGGCGATACCGTTTCTGTTACCGTGGGCGGCAAGAGCTACACCGCCACGGTGGGCAGCGATCTGACCTGGAGCGTGAAAATCCCGTCAGCGGATCTTAAGGCGTTCGGCGACGGCGATTTAACCTTCACCGCGTCGGTGACCAATTCGCACGGCAATACCGGTACCGGCGAGCGCGATATCAACATCAACGCACAGCTGCCGGGCCTGCGTGTGAACACCATTTCCGGCGATGACGTGGTCAACGCCATTGAGCAGCAGCAGGATCTGACCGTCACCGGCTCCAGCACCCATCTGGCTGCCGGCACGCAGATTACCGTCACCATCAATAACGTTGAGTACGTTACCGCGGTGAACGCCAGCGGCCACTGGCAGATCGGCGTCCCGGCTGCGGACCTGCAGGCCTGGACCGCGGGAGAGGTGACGGTTAGCGTCAGCGCTGAAGATGCCTGGGGCAATACCGTTGCGGCTGAACACCCGATTGAACTCGATCTGAACGCCGTGGCGGTCACCATTGATACCGTCTCCGGCGACGACCTGCTGAATGCGGCAGAAAAAGGCGCCGATTTAACCCTTTCCGGCCAGACGCAGGGCGTGGAGGCGGGGCAGACCGTGGTGGTGAAATTCGCCGACCAGACCTTTACCGCACAGGTGCAGCAGGACGGCTCCTGGAGCCTGACCGTGCCTGCCAGCGCCATGGAAACCCTGATCGACGGGCGCGCGCAGGTGAGCGTCAGCGTCACGAACGTCAATGGCAACAGTGCCGACGCGTCGCGCGTGGTCACGGTGGATACGCTGCCGCCAGCGATTACGCTCGATAATCTGACCGCCGACAACATCATCAACGCGGCTGAGGCGCAGCAGGATTTAGCCTTGAGCGGCACCAGCAGTGCTGAAGCAGGCCAGACGGTCACCGTGACGCTGAACGGTAAAACGTATCAGACCACGGTCCAGACGGACGGTACCTGGCAGCTGATCGTTCCGGCGGCTGATGTCGGCGCCCTCAACGATGGCATCGTGACCGTGACGGCCACCGTGAGCGACGTGGCGGGCAACAGCAGCAGCGCCGACCGCGTGGGTCTGGTGGACGCGACCGTGCCGCAGGTGACCATCAACGACTTTGTCACCGACACTAACACCGTTAACCAGCTCGCCCATTCACAGGCGCAAATCCTGAGCGGCTCCGTCACCGGTGCGGCAGCGGGCGACCTTGTGACCATTACCATTAACAGCGTCGATTACACCACCGTGGTGGATGCGGCGGGCAACTGGAGCCTTGGCCTGCCGGCGTCCGTCGTGCAGGGGCTGACTGACGGCACCTGGACCATCGACGTCTCCGTGACCGACAGGTCCGGCAATACCGGAAGCACTTCGCTGGACGTGGTGGTGAATACCGTGACGCCTGTCATCGGTATCAACACGCTGGCGGCAGACGACGTGATTAACGCGACCGAGAAAGGCGAAGATCTGCAGATTTCCGGCACCAGCAACCAGCCGGAAGGCACGACCATTACGGTGACCCTGAACGGCATACACTATACGGCCACCGCTGACGCCAGCGGCAACTGGAGCCTGACCGTTCCGGCGGCAAACGTCTCGGCGCTGGGCGAAGCGAATTACACCGTGACGGCGAACGTCACCGATAGCGTAGGCAACAGCGCCTCAACCTCGCACGATGTGCTGGTGGACAGCTCGCTGCCGGTGGTAACGATCAACACGCTGGCGGGCGACAATATCGTTAACGCGGCGGAAGTGGCGGCGGGGCAAACCCTTTCCGGTAAGGTGACGAACGCGGCGGCAGGTGACACTGTCACGATTATCCTCGGCGGTCAGACATACACGGCAACCGTGCAGGACGATCTCACCTGGAGCCTGCCGTTAACGGAGAGTCAGTTCACCGCGCTCGGCAACGGCGATCTCACCGTATCGGCCAGCGTGACCAACGGCCACGGCAATACCGGCTCTTCTTCTCTCGACTTCACCATCGACGCCCAGCTTCCGGGGCTGCGTATTGATACGGTCGCAGGCGACGACGTGATTAACGTGATTGAACACGCGCAGAACCTGATTGTGTCCGGCACCAGCACCGATCTGGCGGCGGGCAGTGCCGTGACCGTGACCATCAACGGCAAAGCGTATTCCGCAACGGTGCTGGCAGACGGTACCTGGCAGGCGGCGGTACCGGCGGCGGACGTGTCCCAGTGGGCGGATGGCTCGCTGGATATCAAGGCAAGCGCGCAGGATGCCTCCGGCAACCCGGTAACCATCGGGACCGTCGTGGACGTCGATCTCGCGCCGGTCGCCATCACCATCAGCAGCGTGACCGACGACAACGTGCTTAACGTGGCGGAAAAAGGCCAGGATCTGGTGCTGTCCGGTACGACATCCAACGTTGAAGCGGGCCAGACCGTCACCATCACCTTCGCAGGGAAAAAGTATACCACGACGGTGGATGGCAACGGCGACTGGACCTGGACCGTTCCGGCTGCCGATCTGAGCGGCCTGAAAGAGGGTGACGCCAGCGTGCAGGTCAGCGTCACCAACGTGAACGGCAACGCGGCCTCTTCGGCGCAGGCATTCAGCGTCGACACCACCGCGCCGACGGTGACCATTAACACCGTCAGCGGCGATAACATGCTGAATGCGGCTGAGGCGGCGCAGGATCTGACCCTGAGCGGGACGTCTACGGCCGAAGCAGGCCAGACGGTCACCGTGACCTTCAACGGCAATCAGTACACCGCGCAGGTGCAGGCGGACGGCAGCTGGACGCTCGACGTGCCTGCGGCGGATCTGGCAGGCATTACCGATGGCAGCGCGGCGGTCACGGCGACCGTGTCCGATAAAGCAGGTAACCCGGCTAGCGCGGGATCCTCGGTGCTGGTGGACACCACCGTGCCGCAGATCACCTTCAACATCGTTGCCGGCGACGACATCGTGAATATTGCCGAGCACGGCCAGGCGCTGATCGTCTCCGGTAAGGTGACGGGCGCGCAGGCGGGCGACGTGATTACCGTGACCCTGAACGGTAAAGACTACACCGCCATGCTGGACGCGTCCGGCAGCTGGAGCGTGGGCGTTCCGGCGGCGGACGTGGGCGCGCTGGCTAATGGTGACCAGACGATCTCCGCGACCCTCACCGACAAAGCCGGTAATAGCGCCAGCGCGACGCACGAATTTGACGTCTCCCTGACCGCGCCGGTCATTGTCATCAATAACCTGGCGGTTGACGACGTGATCAACGCGACCGAGAAAGGCCAGGATCTGCAGGTATCCGGCACCAGTAACCAGCCGGACGGAACGACCATTACGGTGACCCTGAACGGAATCAGCTATACGGCCACCACCGACGCGAGCGGGAACTGGAGCGTGACCGTTCCGGCGGCAAACGTCTCGGCGCTGGGCGAAGCGAGCTACACCGTGACGGCGAGCGTGACTGACGCCGCGGGCAACAGCGCGAGCACCGGCCACAGCGTGCTGGTCGACAGCGCGCTGCCGCAGGTCACCATCAACCCGGTCGCGACGGACGATGTCATTAACGCAGCGGAAGTGGCTGCCGGACAGACCCTGAGCGGGAAAGTGAGCGGTGCGGCGAGCGGTGACACTGTCACCATTTCCATCGGCGGCAATATCTATACTGCGACGGTTCAGGACGATCTGAGCTGGTCGGTCAACGTGCCGTCCTCGGTCTTAACCGCCATCGGTAACGGCGATCTGACGGTGTCAGCCAGCGTCACCAACGGCCACGGCAACACCGGCACCGGCGAGCGCGACATCAGCATCGACGCAAACCTGCCGGGCCTGCGCGTCGATACCGTGGCAGGCGACGATGTGATCAATAGCATTGAGCACGCTCAAAACCTGGTTATTACCGGCTCCAGCGACGGACTGGCGAGCGGCTCCGCGCTGACGGTCACCGTCAACGGCAAAACCTACGCGGCCATCGTACTGGCGGACGGCACCTGGACGGCGGCCATTCCGGCGGCAGACGTCAGCGCGCTGGCTGCGGGCACGGTCACCGTGACCGTGGAGGGGCAAAGCGCCGCGGGGAATCCGGTGACCATCAGCCATGACGTGAAGGTGGATCTGGCGGCAGTCGCCATCAGCATTAACCCGATTGCCTCTGACGACGTGATTAACGCGGCAGAGAAAGGCGCGGACCTGGTGCTGTCCGGCTCCACCACCAACGTGGAAGAAAACCAGACCGTTACCATCACCTTCGGCGGCAAGTCGTACACCGCGACGGTCGATGCCGACGGCAACTGGACGGCTACCGTACCGTCTGCCGACGTGGGCAGCCTGAAGGACGGCGACGCCAGCGTGCAGGTGAGCGTGACCAACGTGAACGGCAACAGCGCGTCGGCGGGCCGCGAGTACAGCGTGGACGCGACCGCGCCGACGGTGTCTATTGAAATCATCAGCGACAACAACATCATCAATGCGGCTGAAGCGCAGCAGGATCTGGTGATTAACGGCGTCACCAACGCCGAAGCGGGCCAGACCGTCACCGTGACCCTGAACGGTGTGGACTATACCACCACCGTGCAGGCTAACGGCAGCTGGAGCGTGACCGTGCCGTCCGCGGATCTGAGCGGTATTACCGACGGGAACTACACCGTCAGCGCCGCCGTATCGGACAAAGCGGGCAACCCGGCCTCCGCGGATCGCGACGTGCTGGTAGATACCACCGTTCCACAGTTGACCATTCACACCGTGTCCGACGACGACGTGATCAACAGCGTCGAGCATGCGCAGGCCCTGATTGTCACCGGTTCCGTGACGGGCGCGGCGGCGGGCGACGTGGTCACGGTCACCCTCAACGGCAAATCGTACACCGCCACCCTGGACGCCTCCGGCAACTGGAGCGTGGGCGTGCCTGCGGCGGACGTCACCGCGCTGGCCGCCGGGGATTACACCATTACCGCGGCGCTGACCGATAAAGCGGGCAACAGCAACAGCGCCACGCACGGCGTGGAGGTGAACCTGACCGCGCCGGGGCTGACCATTGACACCGTTTCCGGTGACGATGTGATCAACAACACAGAGAAAACCCAGGACCTGACCCTCTCCGGTACGGCTTCCGGCCTGGCGGCAGGCGCGGTGGTGACCGTGGTGCTGAACGGCAAAGCGTACAGTGCGCAGGTGGACGATAACGGAAAATGGACCACCACCGTTCCGGCGAGCGAAGTCGGTCAGCTGGGCGAGGCGCTTTACACCGTCACCGCCTCGGCGACGGACAGCGTCGGTAACAGCACCAGCGCGTCGCACACCGTAAACGTGGAGTCCGTTCTGCCGGGCGTGATCGTCAACACCATTGCGGGCGACGACGTGATTAACGCGGCGGAGCTGGCAGCCGGCCAGACCATCAGCGGTAAGGTGGTGAATGCCGAAGCGGGCAATACCGTGACCGTGACGATTGGCGGTAACATCTACACCGCAGCGGTGAAGAGCGATCTCACCTGGTCCGTTAACGTGCCGTCGGACGTGCTGACTGCGCTGGGTAACGGCGATTTAACGGTGTCGGCCAGCGTGACCAACGGCGTCGGCAACAGCGGATCCGCTGAGCGCGATATCACTATCGACGCTAACCTGCCGGGCCTGCGCGTGGATGCCGTGGCGGGCGACGACGTGATCAACAGTATCGAACACGGGCAGAACCTGATTATCACCGGCACCAGCGACGGGCTGGCGGCGGGGGCGGCGCTGACCGTGACCGTCAACGGCAAAACCTATCCGGCGACCGTGCTGGCGGACGGCACCTGGCGCGCGGCGATCCCGGCTGCGGACGTGGGTGCCCTGGCGGCAGGCACGGTCACCGTGACCGTGACAGGCCAGAGCAGCGCCGGTAATCCGGTCTCCATCAGCCATGATGTGACGGTGGACCTGGCGACCGTTGCCATCAGCATCGATGCGATTGCCGCCGACGACGTGATTAATGCCGCCGAGAAGGGCGCGGATCTGGTGCTCTCCGGGGCGACCTCAAACGTTGAGGAAAACCAGACCGTTACCATCATCTTCGGCGGCAAGAGCTACACCGCGACCGTAGGTGCCGACGGCAAATGGACGACCACGGTGCCAGCCGCCGACCTGGCGGGTCTGAAAGACGGCGACGCCAGCGTGCAGGTGAGCGTCACCAACGTGAACGGCAACAGCGCCTCGGCGGGCCGCGAGTACAGCGTGGATGCGACCGCGCCGAGCGTGACCATCAACACCCTGGCGACGGACGACATCCTTAATGCCGCCGAAGCGAAGAGCGATCTGACCGTGTCCGGTACCAGTACCGCCGAAGCGGGCCAGACGGTCACCGTATCGCTGAACGGCAAAGACTACACCACCACCGTCAGCGCGGATGGCAGCTGGACGCTGAACATTCCGGCGGCCGATCTGGCAGGATTAACCGACGGCAGCGTCACCGTGACCGCAAGCGTCAGCGACAAGGCGGGTAACCCGGCGTCCGTGGACCACAACCTGACGGTGGATGTGACCGTTCCTGCGGTCACTATCAACACCATCGCGGGTGACGATGTGATTAACGTGGCTGAACACAGTCAGGCACACGTTATCAGCGGCACCGCCACCGGCGCGGCAGCGGGCGATAAGGTGACCGTCACCATCGGCGGCCAGACTTACACTACCGTGCTGGACGCGGCGGGGAACTGGAGCGTGGGCGTACCGGCCAGCGTCATTTCCGGCCTCAGCGACGGCACCGTGACCGTCACGGCGTCGGTCACCGACGCGGCGGGCAACACCGGCACCGGCAGCCATAACGTGACCGTCGATACCGGTCTGCCGTCCGTGGCCTTCAACGCCATCAGCGACGATAACGTGCTGAACGCGGTGGAAAAAGGTCTGGACCTGAGCGTCAGCGGCACCAGCGCCAACCTGGCGGAAGGCACCGTGGTGACCGTGACCCTGAACGGCAAAAACTACACGGCGACGACTGCGGCAGACGGTACCTGGAGCCTGACGGTTCCGGCGGCGGATCTGGCCGGTCTGGGTCAGGCCAACTACACCCTGAACGCGACCGCCACCAACGGGGTGGGCAACAGCGTCAGCAACACCGCGAACCTGCTGGTAGACACCGCGCTGCCAACGGTCACCATCAACACCGTGGCGGGCGATAACGTCATTAATGCGGCGGAAGTGGCCTCAGGCCAGACCCTGAGCGGCACCGTGGCGAATGCCGAAGCGGGCAATACCGTGACCGTGACCATTGGTGGCAACAGCTACACCGCAACGGTGCAGAACGACCTGACCTGGTCCGTCAACGTGCCGTCTGACGTGCTGACCGCGCTGGGCAACGGCAGCCTGAGCGTGACGGCGACCGTCACCAACGGCCACGGCAACACCGGCACCGGCGAGCGCGAGATCGCGATCGACGCTAACCTGCCGGGCCTGCGCGTCGATACCGTCGCGGGCGACAACGTGGTCAACAGCATTGAGCATGCGCAGAATCTCATTGTCACCGGCTCCAGCGACGGGCTGGCACCGGGCACGGCGCTGACCGTCACCATCAACGGCAAAGACTATGCGGCCACGGTGCTGGCGGACGGCACCTGGAGCGCGGCTGTGCCGTCTACCGACGTGAGCGCGTGGCCGGAAGGCAGCGTCAAAATCAGCGTCACCGGCGACAGCGCTGCGGGCAATCCGATTACCATCAGCCACGATGTGACGGTAGATCTGGCGACCGTTGCCATCAGCATCAATGCGATTGCCACCGACGACGTGATTAACGCGGCGGAGAAGGGCGCGGATCTGGTGCTGTCCGGTGCGACCATCAACGTGGAAGCCGGGCAGACCGTGACCATCAGCCTGAACGGCAAAATCTACACCACCACGGTGGACGACAGCGGCAACTGGAGCTGGACCGTACCGTCTGCGGATCTGGCTGGCCTGAAGGACGGCGATGCCAGCGTGCAGGTGAGCGTCACCAACGTGAACGGCAACAGCGCCTCGGCGGGCCGCGAGTACAGCGTGGATGCGACCGCACCGAGCGTGACCATCAACACTCTGGCGACGGACGACATTCTTAATGCCGCCGAAGCGAATAGCGAACTGACCGTGTCCGGCAGCAGCTCTGCCGAAGCGGGCCAGACGGTGACCGTGTCGCTGAACGGCAAAGACTACACCACCACCGTCAGCGCGGACGGCAGCTGGACGCTGAACGTCCCGGCGGCCGATGTAGCGGCCCTGACGGACGGCAGTGTGACCGTGACCGCAAGCGTCAGCGACAAGGCGGGTAACCCGGTGTCCGTTGATCACAACCTGACGGTGGACGTCACCGTTCCGGCGGTGACCATCAACACCGTAGCGGGTGACGATGTTATTAACCTCGCAGAACACAGCCAGGCGCACATCATCAGCGGTACCGCCACCGGCGCGGCCGCGGGCGATAAGGTCACCGTCACCATCGGCGGCCAGACGTACACCACCGTGCTGGACGCGGCGGGTAACTGGAGCGTGGGCGTACCGGCAAGCGTGATTTCCGGCCTCAGCGACGGCACCGTGACCGTGACTGCGTCCGTCACCGACACGGCGGGCAACACCGGCACCGGTACGCATAACGTGACCGTCGATACCGGCCTGCAATCGGTCAGCTTCAACGCCATCAGCGGTGACAACGTGCTGAATGCGGTGGAGAAAGGTCAGGATCTGAGCGTGAGCGGCACCAGCGCCAACCTGGCGGAAGGCACCGTGGTGACCGTGACCCTGAACGGCAAAAACTACACGGCGACGACCGCGGCAGACGGAAGCTGGAGCCTGACGGTCCCGGCGGCGGATCTGGCGAGCCTGGGCGAAGCCAACTACACCCTGAGCGCGGCCGCCACCAACGGCGTGGGCAACAGCGTGAGCAACACCGCGAA
Source organism: Enterobacter sp. BNK-13 (assembly GCF_048685015.1). Lineage (NCBI taxonomy): Bacteria > Pseudomonadati > Pseudomonadota > Gammaproteobacteria > Enterobacterales > Enterobacteriaceae > Enterobacter > Enterobacter sp. BNK-13. The sequence continues at coordinate 1,885,119 of NZ_JBLQTP010000001.1, forward strand.
CCTGCTGGTAGACACCGCGCTGCCGGGCGTCACCATCAACACCGTGGCGGGCGATAACGTCATTAACGCGGCGGAAGTGGCCGCGGGCCAGACCCTCAGCGGCAAGGTAACGAACGCGGAAGCGGGCAATACCGTCACCGTGACCATTGGCGGCAACACCTACACCGCGACGGTGCAGAGCGATCTGACCTGGTCCGTGAACGTGCCGGAGTCCGTCCTGACGGCGCTGGGCAATGGCGATTTGACCGTGTCAGCAACCGTCACCAACGGCCATGGTAATACCGGGACCGGCGAGCGCGAGATCGCGATCGACGCTAACCTGCCGGGCCTGCGCGTTGATACCGTGGCGGGCGACGATGTGATCAACAGCATCGAACATACTCAAAACCTGATCGTCTCCGGCACCAGCGACGGGCTGGCGGCAGGCACAACGCTCACCGTGACCGTCAATGGCAAAACTTATGCGGCCTCCGTGCTGGCAGACGGTTCCTGGAGCGCGGCGATCCCGGCGGCAGACGTCGCGGCCTTCGCAGCAGGTACGGTCACCGTGACCGTTGCAGGCCAGAGCGCGGCGGGCAACCCGGTGACCATCAGCCATGACGTGACCGTCGATCTGGCGGCGGTGGCTATCAGCATCGATGCGATTGCCACCGACGACGTGATTAACGCGGCGGAGAAAGGTGCGGATCTGGTGCTCTCCGGCAGCACCTCGAACGTGGAGGAAAACCAGACCGTTACGGTTACCTTCGGCGGCAAGACGTACACCGCGAAGGTGGATGCTGACGGTAACTGGACGGCCACCGTGCCGTCCGCGGATCTCGCGGGCCTGAGAGACGGTGACGCCAGCGTGCAGGTGAGCGTCACCAACGCGCACGGCAACAGCGCCACGGCGGGCCGGGAGTACAGCGTGGACGCGACTGCGCCAACCGTGACCATTGATACGGTCGCAGGCGATAACGTGATTAACGGCAGCGAAGCGGCTGCGGGCGTTGCTATCTCCGGCACCACCACGGCGGAAGCCGGGCAGACGGTCACCGTGACGCTGGGCGGTAAGAGCTATACCGCCCAGGTGCAGCAGGGCGGCGTCTGGAGCGTGAACGTTCCGGGCAGCGATCTGACCGCACTGGCGGATAGCGGCTACACCGTGCAGGTGAGCGTGAGCGACGCGGCGGGTAATCCGGGCAGCGCGGGTAAGACGATTACGCTTGATACCACGCCGCCGACCGTCAGCTTTAACGTGGTGGCGGGCGATGACGTGATTAACAGCGTGGAGCACGGCCAGGCGCAGATCGTCAGCGGGTCGGCAACCGGCGCGAACGTCGGTGATAAAGTGGTTATCACCCTCGGTTCGCACCAGTACACCACTACCGTTGACGCCAGCGGCAACTGGAGCGTGGGCGTTCCGGCCAGCGTGATTTCCGCGCTGACTGACGGCACCGTGACCCTCAGCGCGACCATTACCGACAGCGCGGGTAACAGCAGCACCCAGACCCATGACGTGGTGGTCAACACCGCCTCCGTGGCGCTGACGGTGAACACCGTTAGCGGTGACGACGTCATCAACGCGGCTGAAGCCGGTTCGTCACTGGTGATTAACGGCTCCAGCGCGCAGTTCGCCAGCGGGACCCAGGTCACCGTGACCCTGAACGGCAAGACCTATACCGCCACGATACAGAACGACGGCACCTGGACGACAACCGTACCGGCCGCCGACGTGGGCGCCCTGGCCGATGGTGCACGCTATCAGGTGTCCGTATCGGCACAGGACAGCGCGGGCAACAGCGCGTCGGCAACGCACGGCATCAGCGTGGATACCACTGCGCCGGTGGTGAGCATTGGGACGCTGTCGGTTGACGACATGCTGAACGCCGCGGAAGCGCAGCAGCCGCTGACCGTGCACGGATCTTCCAGCGCGGAGGCGGGTCAGACCGTTACCGTGACGCTGGGCGGCAAAACCTACACTGCGCTTGTCGGCAGCGACGGCACCTGGACGCTCGACGTGCCGGCAGCCGACCTGGCGGCCCTGAGCCAGGGCGCGCTGACGGTCACTGCCTCGGTCAACGATAAAGCGGGTAATAACGGCCAGACCACGCACACCTTAACAGTGGATACCGTTGCGCCAACCGTAACCATCAGCACTGTGGCCGATGACGATATCGTCAACAACGCGGAGCAGCTGGCGGGCCAGACCATCCGCGGCACGACCACGGCGGAACAGGGCCAGACGGTGACCGTCTCCTTCAACGGGCACAGCTATCAGGCGACCGTCGGGGCAGACGGATCGTGGTCGGTCTTCGTGCCGGGCCGTGATTTCCTCGGCCTGAGCGACGGGGAGTACACCATCACCGCTTCGGTGAACGACAAGGCGGGCAACCCGGGCAGCGCAACGCACGACGTGACGCTGAACGGCGATGTTCCAACCATCACCATTAACACCTTTGCGCAGGACGACATCGTCAACGCCGCCGAGCACGGCACGGCGCTGGTCATCAGCGGCACCACCGACGCGCCGGCAGGCCAGACGGTGACCATCACGCTAAACGGTAAAACCTATGCGGCTACCGTCCAGAATGACGGTACCTGGAGCTACACGGTGGGAAGCGCTGACGTGACCGCGTTGGCAGACGGCGGCTCGTACGTGATTAACGCGCAGGTCAGCAATACCATCGGCAACAGCGCCAGCGATAACCATACCGTCACGGTCGATCTGACCGCGCCGTCGATGGGGATCGCTATTGATTCGCTGCAAAACGACACCGGCCTGAGCGCGAGTGATTTCATCACCAACGACAGCCACGTTGTGGTCAACGGCTCGCTGACCGCGCAGCTCAGCAATAACGAGAAGGCGCAGATCAGCCTCGACGGCGGCGTCACCTGGATTGACCTGACCGTGACCGGCACCACCTGGCGCTACGCCGATGGCCGCACCCTGACGGACGGGACGTATCAGTACCAGGTCCGCGTGATTGATAACGCGGGCAACGTGGGGGCCACGGACAGCCAGGACGTGGTGATTGACCTGACGAAGCCTGCGGCAACCACCATTACCGTGGATTCCATTACGCAGGATACCGGCCTGTCCGGCAGCGACTTTATCACCAGCGACAACCAGATCAGCCTGAAAGGGACGCTGGGCGCGGCGCTGGGCAGCGGCGACCACGCGCAGATCAGCCTTGACGGCGGCGTCACCTGGACCGACGTCAGCGTCAGCGGCCTGAGCTGGACGTATGTCGATGGCCGTACGCTGGCCGACGGGGATTACAACTACCAGCTGCGCGTGATTGACGATGCGGGCAACATCAGCGCCAACGCCTCTCAGGTGGTGACCATTGATACCGTTGCGCCGGACGCCAGCAAAACGATCGCCATCGACAGCATCAGCGACGATACCGGCCTGAGCAGCAGCGACTTTATCACTCGCGATACGTCCCTGACGTTGCACGGCTCGCTCGGCGCGACGCTGGCCGACGGCGAATACGCCCAGATCAGCATCGACGGCGGCGTCACCTGGCAGAACGTGATCGTCACCGGCAACAGCTGGTACTACGTCGATAGCCGCACGCTGGGTAACCAGACCTATGACTACTACGTCCGCGTGGTGGATGCCGCCGGTAACGTGGGGGCCAGCGCCCATCAGCAGGTGACCGTCGATACGGTCGCCCCGGATGCGGCGATTACGGTGACCGTGGATAACATTACCGTGGATACCGGCTTCGATAATAACGACTTCCTGACCAGTTCGACCTCGTACACGCTGCACGGAACGCTCGGCGCAGAACTCGGCGCGGGTGAATTCGTGCAGGTGAGCATGGACGGCGGCACGACCTGGGTATACGCCACCGTAAGCGGTACGCAGTGGAGCTACAGCGACACGCGTACCCTGACCGACGGCAGCCATAACTACCAGGTGCGGGTCGTTGATCTGGCGGGTAACGTTGGGGCCACCACCTCGCAGGCGGTGACGGTGGATACGCAGGCGCCGCAGTATGGCGTCACCATCGACAGCATCAGCGAAGATACCGGGCAGTCCGGCAGTGATTTCATCACCATGGACACCACGCTGACCATCAACGGTTCGCTGGGCAGCGCGCTGGCAAGCGACGAGCGCGTACAGATCAGCCTCGACGGCGGGAATACCTGGCTTGATACCACGGTCACCAACCAGCGCTGGAGCTACACCGATACCCGCGATCTGCCTGACGGGGACTACACCTACCAGGTGCGGATTATCGACCAGGCGGGCAACGTGGGTTCCACTGCGTCTCAGGTCGTCACGGTAGACACCACGCCGCCGACCACGGTTGGCACGGTCGTGAGCTACACCGACGGCGAAGGCGAGCGTCAGGGCACCTTTGGCAGCGCGGTGGCAACGGACGATAACTCGCCGCTGATCAACGGGACGCTTAACCGTGCCCCGGACGACGGTGAGATCGTGCAGCTTTACCATGACGGGGTTCTGCTCGGCCAGGTGACCATGAACGGCAGCGCAAGCTGGTCCTTCCAGGACAACGGCCTGAGCGACGGGAATCACACCTACATCGTGCGCGTCACCGACAGGGCCGGAAACTACACGGAATCCGACGGCTTCGTGCTGAACGTTGATACCAGCATCCCGACCACCACGGCGGCGATTACCGCGCAGACCACGTCTGATACCACGCCGATTGTCACCGGTACCGTCTCCGCTGACCTGGTGAACGGTGAATATCTGGTGGTGACGGTGAACGGCAAAACCTACACCTCCCAGACGGGCGGTGCGGTGGTGGTCGACCCGGATCACAACACCTGGTATCTGCAGATCCCGGACGGCGATGTGCTGAGCGTGGCGAGCTACAGCGTGACCGCGCAGGTGAAGAGCAGCGCGGGTAACGGCAATACCACCGGTACGGCGACCGGCAGCCTTGTGATTGATACCACCTCGGTGAACACCGACTGGGCAACCACGGCGGGGAACAGCAACAACTCCACCATGACCCTCGGCATGAACAGCAGCGGTCTGTGGAATATCATCGCTAACGGCCAGTCTTACTCCAGCAGCGATAGCTCGACCTATGCCGGCAATACGCTGACTAACACCCGTAACTACTACGTGGTGAGCCAGACCGCCGCCGACTTTGACCGTAACGGCACGCAGGACATTTTCGCGACGGAAAATACCTACGCCGGGTCAACGCAGGTGATGTGGACCTACGATGGCAGCACCTATAACGCCAGTCAGCTGGCAATGGGGACCACCATCTGGTACGGCGGTGTGATTGCGTACGATAAAACCGGGGATGGGTATCTGGATCTGGCGTACGGCGATGCCGGTATGGACTCCCTGACCTATCTGGTGAACAACAAGGGTGTCCTGTCGCCGGACGGCACCGGTGGAGAAGGCGGTTTCTACGGCCAGTTTGATTCCGGGCGCGAAATCTCCGGCGTTGACCTGAACAACGACGGTACGGTGGATATTGTTCAGCACACCAACCGCAGCGGCGCGTACTCGTTAACCGTGATCAACAACAACGGCAACGGGACGTTATCCATCGGTCAGAACCTGACGAACGTGTTTGTGGCTAACGCCTCGAATACCACCACGGCGGCGTCCATGACGTGGGCGGACTTCAACGGCGATGGCTACATGGATCTGTACCTGGGCAGCAGCTACAACAACAACGGCGGGGTGATCTACTACAACGACGGCACCGGGAAGCTCTCGGCCACCAAGAGCGCGGTCGAGGCCTCTAACGCAGCGGCGGGCTATCTGTCGGTGGCGGTGGACTGGAACGGTGACGGGCAGATGGACATCATCAAGCTCAGCACCTACGGCGGCTCGCAGACGGCGACGCTGTTCACCAACAACGGCTACGGCTCCACCTGGACCTCAAGCCAGCTGGCTTCAGGCATTGCTTACGCCACCGGCGTGGCGGCAGTGGACTACAACTGGGACGGTGCGCAGGACCTGCTGGTCTCTCAGCAGAACGGCAAGGTGGTGCTGGTGCAAAACAGCAAAACCATTGCTGACGGCACCGCGATGCATCTGCACATTGTCGACAGCGAGGGCATCAACGCCTACTACGGCAATACGGTCAACCTGTACAACGCCGCGGGCGTGCTGGTGGCCTCGCAGATCATTAACGCCCAGTCCGGTATCGGGTCGAACGATACGTCCGCGCTGGTGAGCTTCTACGGGCTGGATCCGAATGAAACCTATTCGGCCGAGATCCTGAAGATCACCAACGGCGTGTCGGATAACGTCACCTGGAGCGGCCTGGAGGCGGGCAACGGCAAGGAGGGCTACGTCCTGACGGCCGAAGCGGCCACCGGCGGCCACAGCGGAACCATTACCGGGACCGGGTATAACGACACCTTTATCGCCGAAAATGGCACTTATACCTACAACGGTTCCGGCGGCTGGACTACCCATTCCGACCATGACACCTGGAGCAACACCGGTGGGATGGACGTGGTGGATTACCGCAATGCGACCTCTGGCGTGACCGTGGATCTGCGCCTCTCAACCGCGCAGAACACCGGCTTCGGCACCACGCGTCTGCTGAACATCGAAGGGATTAACGGCTCGGATTACGACGACGTGATCACCGGCAACAGCGGTGATAACCGGTTCGAAGGCCGCGGCGGAAATGACACCTTCAACATCGGCAGCGGCGGTCACGATACGCTGCTCTACAAGCTGATCAACGCCTCGGATGCCACGGGCGGTAACGGTCACGACGTGGTGAACGGCTTTACGGTCGGCACCTGGGAAGGGACGGCAGACACGGATCGTATTGACCTGCGCGATCTGCTTTCCGGCAGCGGCTATACCGGCACGGGCTCGGCGAGCTACGTGAACGGCGTGGCCACGCTGGACAGCAGCGCGGGCAATATCAGCGATTACATCCGCGTGGTGCAGAACGGCAGCAATACCGAGATCCAGGTTGACCTGGACGGTACCGGCGGTCAGTTCTCGCCAACCACCCTGGTGACGCTGAACGGCGTGCAGACGGATCTGGCGACGCTGCTGGCGAACCATCAACTGTTAATTGCGTAAAACAACGCCGCGGGGAGCGATCCCCGCGGCCTTTTGGCGTTTCTTTACACGAATTGCGTTAACCCGGAGATTATGAAGACACATCCACAGTACGAACCCTGGCTGCAGGGCATGCTCATCATCGCGAAGCACTACCGGCTGGACTTTTCGGTGGAGCACGTTCGGGTCACGATTAACCATGAAAGCCAGTCGCCGCGCCAGCTGGTGCTGGAGGAGATGGCGCGCCAGCTTGGGCTGGGGATGCGTGTGGTGGCGGCGGAAGCGGTCTCCCTCGATCCGTGGCGTCTGCCGCTGCTGGCAGAATTCACCGGCGGGCAGATTGCGGTGATCAACCGCATGGACAACGAAGGCAACGTCAGCCTGCAGTTCAGCGGCGACGGCGGCCTGGAGACGACGCTGACGCGCGAGGCGCTCGGGTCGCGATTAAAGGGCCTGATGGTGCTGCGCCCGCTCGAGTCCACGCCGGATGCCCGCGTGGATGACTACATCAAACCGTATGAGAAAAACTGGTTCTGGCAGCTGGCGCTGAAGGACTGGCGACGCTACAGCGACATTATGCTGGTGGCGCTGGTCGCCAACGTGCTGGCGCTTTCCGGCATGGTCTTCTCCATGCAGGTCTACGACAGGGTAGTACCATCGCAGTCAGAAGCCACGCTGTGGGTGCTGTTTGGCGGCGTGATGATTGCCATCGTGTTCGAATTCATCATGCGCATGCTGCGTGTGCACATTTCTGACGTGGTAGGGAAGCGCGCCGATCTGCGCATCTCTGAACGCGTCTTTGCCCACGCGCTGCGGATTAAAAACGGCGCACGCTCGAAATCAACCGGATCGTTTATCGCGCAGATCCGCGAGCTGGAGTCGGTGCGCGAGCTGATCACCTCGACGACCATTGCGGCCCTCTCCGATCTGCCGTTCTTCCTGCTGTTCGTCTTCATTCTGTGGATGATTGGCGGTCCGCTGGTGCTGGTGGTCCTGCTCGCCGTGCCGCTGTTGCTTATTCCGGGCCTGCTGGTGCAGCGCCCGCTGGGGAAACTCTCCAGCGAAGGGATGCGTGAATCCGCCATTCGCAACGCCACGCTGGTGGAAGCGGTGCAGGGCATTGAAGACATCAAGCTGATGCGCGCCGAGCAGCGTTTCCAGAATCAGTGGAATAACACCAACGACGTTGCCGCCAGCGTCGGCATGAAGCAGCGCTGGCTGACGGGCCTGCTGCTTACCTGGACCCAGGAGGTGCAGTCCATTGTTTACGCAGTGGTGCTGCTGGTGGGCTGTTACCTGGTCATCAGCGGCGACATGACCACCGGTGCGCTGGTGGGTACCTCGATTCTGGCGTCGCGGACCATTGCGCCGCTGTCGCAGATCTCAGGCGTGCTCTCGCGCTGGCAGTCGGCAAAAGTTGCCCGTAAGGGGCTGGACGACCTGATGCAGCGGCCGATTGACGATCCGCAGCACGGCAAGAAGGTGCACAAAGCCCACCTGCGCGGCGATTATGCGCTTGAGGACGTGGGGTTTTACTACGACGAGGAAGAGAAACTCACCGTGCTCAACATCAGCAAGCTGCAGATCCGCGCCGGAGAGCGTGTGGCGGTGCTCGGGCGCAATGGCTCCGGCAAAAGCACGCTGTTACAGCTTCTGGCGGGCATGCAGGAGCCGCAGCAGGGCAGCATTCTGCTGGACGATATTGCCCTCAATCACCTCGACCCGGCCGACGTGCGTCGCGACATGCAGCTGCTGAGCCAGCAGGCCCGTCTGTTCTTTGGCTCCGTGCGGGACAACATCCTGATGGGTAACCCGCTGGCGACCGACGATGAGATTCACCAGGCGCTGGTCAACAGCGGCGCGCTGGAGTTTGTGCGCAAACAGAAAATGGGGCTGAACACTATCATCAACGAGGGCGGAACGGGACTCTCGGGCGGACAGCGTCAGGCGCTGCTGCTGGCGCGCGCCCTGATCACCTCGCCGACTATTCTGCTGCTGGACGAGCCTACCGCCTGGCTGGACGAAATGAGCGAGAAGCAGTTTATTCAGCATCTTCACACATGGCTGGGTAAGCGCCGCACGCTGGTGGTGGCGACGCATCGCCTGCCGATTCTGGACCTGGTCGACCGCATCATCGTGCTGGAAAACGGCAAGGTGGTGATGGACGGCCCGCGCGACGCCATCCTGCACCAGCATGGTATGGCGCCGCAAAAGACAGCGCAGCGCACCGTGACCATGAAACCGGCGGCGGTTGCAGAGGAGGGGGCGGCATGAATGATTTCTCCCGTTTTAATAGCCGACTGAAGGAGCCGCGCCTTCCGCGCTCTACCCTGGTGGCATGGTCCCTGTTCGCCCTGCTGGTGGTGTTTATCGCCTGGGCGAGCCTGTTCCATCTTGATGAGGTGACGACAGGCAGCGGCAAGGTGATACCGTCTTCGCATGAGCAGGTCATCCAGTCCCTGGAAGGCGGCATTATCCACAGCCTGATGGTGCGCGAAGGCGACATCGTCGAGCGCGGCCAGCAGCTCGCGCAGCTTGATCGGACAAAAACCGAGTCGAGCGTGCTGGAGAGCGAGTCGCGTCTGAATGCGGCGCTGGCCACGGCGGCACGCCTGAAGGCCGAAGTTAACGACACGGAGCTGACGTTTCCCGAGGAGCTGGATGACGACGTTGAGCTGGTTAAGCAGGAAACGGCGCTCTATCAGTCCCGTCGCGAGAGCCTTGAAAAAGGGCTGGCGGGTTTACGTCAGGGTGCCGAGCTGGTGCAGCGTGAGCTGTCGTTGACCCGTCCGCTGGTGACCCAGGGGGCGGCCAGCAAGGTGGAGGTGCTGCGTCTTGAGCGTCAAAAAAATGAGCTTGAGAATAAAATCACCGAGATGAAAAACCAGTATTACGTCCGCGCCCGCGAAGAGCTGGCGAAAGCCAATGCGGAGATTGAAGCCCAGCGTTCGGTGATGAAGGGACGGGAAGACTCCCTGACCCGACTGACCTTCAATGCGCCGGTTCGCGGGATCGTGAAGGATATTGACGTCACGACCGTGGGCGGCGTCATCCCGCCGAACGGCAAGCTGATGAGTCTGGTTCCGCTTGACGATCAGATGGTGGTAGAAGCGAAAATTTCACCGCGCGATGTGGCGTTTATCCATCCCGGCCAGAAGGCGCTGGTGAAAGTGACGGCCTATGATTACTCCATTTACGGTGGGCTGGAAGGGGAAGTGACCATGATTTCGCCGGACACCCTGCAGGATGAGGTGAAAAGAGATGTTTATTACTATCGCGTCTATATTCGTACCGACAGTAACCATCTGACCAATAAGCAAGGTCAGGAGTTCCCGGTCTTTCCGGGCATGATTGCCACCGTAGACATTAAAACCGGCAGCAAAACCATTCTGGATTATCTGTTGAAACCGCTGAACAAGGCAAAAGAGGCGCTGCGGGAAAGATAAGTGAACGGCGTTCGGAACACCGAACGCCTGGTGGATTATACGGTTGACGTCACGTTGTGAACGTGGCGTCGCTCTTTAGGAACAACGTTGATGTAATGCGTAACATACGCAAAATATAACCCGGCATAATTTTCGACGAGTTCGATAAACGCCGGATAGACCGATAGCCGACCATCACCCCGATCTTTCAGATAGCCTGCCTCCTGAGCCGATTTGATAATCCGGTTGACGTGGATGCGCGATACAAAAAATTCTTTTGCGAGCGTGCTGGCTGAATAGTCGATAACGGCACCATGGGCAGATTTATTTTTCATAGCCTGCAGGTAAAGATAAAGCATAATCATACGTCCACCATCTTTATCGATAAATAATCCCACTTCAGGCAACACCTTTCTGAACGTTAATCCCCGAAAAAGATATTCTGCCGCGCGGCGGAAAAAGTTATTTCTCAAAATATCATTATCCAGCAGGTTCACGTTAATATTGAATGTTGGGTAAAGAATACTGACGGGCAAAAAAGCGCCGGACATATATCGCTTAAGTTCATTCAGGCCTTTTTCGGTTGGCGCGATTCTCGTTTTGCGTCTGTCTTCCGTACAGCGCCAGGTCCTGATGCGCCCGGTGGTTCTGAGTATCGTGATGATCGCAATAACGCTGTTAGGGCTGGCTATCTTATAGCGAGAGCATAACTCTTTAATTTCTGAGACTGACTCGGCCTGATTTCCAAAAATAAAACAACACATGGAGAGGATAATGTTGAACCGTGATTCCTGCAGCATTGTCTTGTAGAACAAAGGTTGTTTTTTGTAGATGGTGTCATTAATTGTGTAGTGCTCTAATATTGCCTCACCGAATCGTGGATTGTTTTTTATAACATCCCTTCGATGTAGCAAGGCCCTGGATGAGATATGATTATCCATAGCATTTTTCTCGTATTTGAATGAGCCGATAGATGAAGTATCCAGTCTTCTTTTTCGGAATTTTCATTATACCCTGAGAATAAAACATTTGCCGTGGTTATTTGAAAAGAAAAGTATATTTAAACGCGGGTGATTAACGCAAAGATGTTCCGGTGAATTAGGCTGATAACAGTTTCTTAACCCTGGGTGCTACTGTAAAATTATACTTCGCAACAGATGCAATAAATTTTACGCATACTCAAATGGAAATGGCGCTTTGGTGCCCAGGAGCAGGTTATGACCCACAAAATTTCTCTCAGAAATGGGGCGTGCGATGAACATAAGTTTGTCATCTCAGCCTGCGGTTTCACATTCCAGGGATATTGTTCGATCCTTAATAAATACGGAATCCATGCTTCCCGGATCCACTTTAACGGAGATGAGGCATCTCAACAGGATATTGAAAATATCCTTAAAAATCAGGATGCGCATATCGTGGTGTTTCTCGGGAAAGGCGTGGTCAACCTCCTGGAAAGCCTGAAGCGACTGGCCTCGGTACTCAATGCACTCCCCGTTATTCGGCATGTCACCCTGTATGGTGATATTCCCGATGGCTGGCTGTACCGCACGCTGGGCAGTCTTTTAAATAACCGCTATCAACTATCATTGATTCGCGTAGCCAGCGTTTCTGATGTAATAGCCTGTTTTCACACCAATTATAAAAGTTTTAAGGATCGCTCTCGCGCATTACGCGAACGCTACATGGATATTTCCTCGCAAGAAAATCTTAAGTGGTTAACACGAAGAGAAATTGACGTATTATTAAGTTTCTACCGCGGCATGTCCGTAAAAGAAATGTGCGATAGAATGGGGTTGTCGAATAAAACGGTGTATACCCACCGTAAGGAAGGCGTGCTTAAATTACACTTAATTAAGCGTTGGCTACACGACCCGCATAATTTTAAAGCAGAAATGCCTGCTAAACACCCACGTCAAAAAACGGGGCTCACGGAGAAGGAAACCGACATTTTTAATGCCCTACGTAATCGCGAAATATTTCCGGCATATCAGATCATTACCGATCGGGATAAAAAGGGTGTTGGGTTTGAAATACTGATTCGCTGGAATAAAAACGGTAAAATTGTCAAGCCTGCCAGTTTTTTAACGGATATTACCAATCATGAGATATGGCTGCAAATAACGGCCTTGGTCATCCATGCTGCCGTTTCAGGTATTAATAAGTATAACGGGAAATATTATTTTTCTGTGAATATCCCGCCTCGTCTGGCATCCGGAAATGCCTTGCCTGATATGGCACGAAAGGCCATCGATATGCTGCTCAAACCGCAGTGGGCGGAAAAGCTGGTCTTTGAATTTGCAGAGGATATTGACGTGACGAAGGATAAAAGGATCCCTGAAACCATGCGGCATTTACGCAAAACGGGGTGTCGTTTATTTCTGGATGACTGCTTTTCTAACCATCAAACCATGTTCCCGGTGCGCCAGGTTCATTTCGATGGACTCAAACTGGATCGGGACATCGTCGATCACTTTGTGGCAAATGACAATGACTACAATTTGATAAAAGCGATTCAGATTTATAGCGACATGACCGGCACTGACTGTATTGCAGAAGGGGTTGATAGCGAAGAAAAGTTCGAGAAACTCGTCGCGCTGGGCGTTAAAAACTTTCAGGGATATTATCTTTCACGTGCCGTGAAAGAGGATGAGTTAGACCGCATGGTACGGTTATTTAGCTGATGAGAAAAATAAAGCCCCGAAGGGCTCTGATTTATTTTCGACCCAGCAACAGGCCGAGAACAATACCGACAGCACCCGCGGCGATGAGGCCGGTGAGGGGATTATTTCTGACCGCTTCTGTGACGTCGGAAACGGCATCGCTGGCCTGAGCGGCGTATTTTTTCGCGGCACCTTTAACCTGATGTTTTGGTGAATCGACGAATTCACCAAACTGCTGCTGCGCTGAACCTGCAAGTTCATCAAATTTATTTTTTGCCTTGTCTTCAGCAAACTGGGTGTTTTTATCAGTACCGATATCAGACATTTTTGCCTCCTTTTGTTGATAGTTAAAGGATAGCTGCTCTTTGCGGATGTGGGAGACGCAAGGCTAAATTCGGCACCTGACAGGGCGGTTTTCGGATATATCTCTATACCGGGAACCCGTTATTTCTCATTGTCATCCTGACCGTAATACAGTTTCCCGATGCGGATCAGCGGGCGACCCTGAGACTTACGGTGCAGGTTACTGTCCCTGAGCGAATAAACGCACCCGCAATATTCCTGCTGGTAAAACTGTTCCCGCTTGCTGATCTCAATCATGCGTGAGGAGCCGCCCTGTTTGCGCCAGTTATAGTCCCAGTAAACCATACCCGGATAGCGCGCGGCCGCACGCTGGCCGCAATCGTTTATTTGCTGCATGTTCTTCCAGCGGGAGATCCCCAGCGAGCTGCTGATAATTCTGAATCCATTTTCTGCCGCATAGAGCGCCGTGCGCTCGAAACGCATATCGAAGCACATGGTGCAGCGGACGCCGCGCTCGGGTTCCCATTCCATGCCTTTCGCACGCTCAAACCAGTTATCGGTGTCGTAATCGGCATCAACAAACGGCACGCCGTGCTTTTCCGCAAAGCGAATATTCTCCTCCTTACGAATGAGGTATTCCTTTTGCGGATGGATATTGGGGTTATAGAAGAAAATGGTGTACTCAATGCCCGACGCCTGAATAGCCTCCATCACTTCACCGGAGCAGGGGGCGCAGCAGGAGTGCAGCAGCAGTTTGTCAGCGCCGTTGGGCAGGGTGAGTTGTGGGCGAATAAAAGGGGCTGTCGTCATGGCGTTCTGCACTATGTTGATGAAATTTATGGAAGGGTAGCATAAATTCATAATCTGTTGAGACGGGATCGACGCAGGAAAGCGCGATCCCGCGGGGCGGGATCTTCTCGGATATGACGTGCCGCTATTCGGCAAATTTGAGCAACGCTTCTCCGTCAAGACGGTAGCGCACCCATTCGGACTGCGGCAGCGCGCCAATGCTCAGATAAAAATCGATGGCGGGCTGGTTCCAGTCCAGCACGCTCCATTCAAGGCGACCGCACTGCCGTTGTACGGCGAGCTGGGCGATATGTTTCAGCAGTGCTTTTCCCGCCCCCAGGCCGCGATAAGCTGGGGAAACATACAGATCTTCCATGTAAATCCCGTTGCGGCCAAGCCATGTTGAATAGCTGGTGAAGAACACGGCGTAGCCGGCGATCTTGCCTTCAGACTCCGCGATCAATGCCTCGGTTTTAGTACCTGCGCCAAAGAGCGTTTCCCGGATCTCCTCCGGCGTGGTAACCACTTCTTCCGGGGCTTTTTCATACACCGCCAGCTCGTAAATCATGGCGTAAATGGCCGCTGCATCTTCGGGACGGGCCTGACGAAGGGTGATGCTCATTGTTTTTCCTGCTTTTTAGCGTGTGTCCTGATTGATGGCATTAAGCATACGGCGTATTGTCCGAAGAATTAAGTGCAATGAAATCAACATATGATGAATATTATGCATCCGATACTGAGACGGCTTGATTTAAACCTGCTGCCCGTTTTCGACGCGATATACCGCCACCGTTCCGTTCGGCTGGCCGCTGACGAGCTGGCGATGAGCACATCCGCGCTCAGCCATGCGCTGTCGCGCCTGCGCGCCACCCTGAATGACCCGCTGTTTTTTCGTGAAGGGAACAGCATGTCCCCCAGCGTGTATGCCTCTCAGCTTGCACCTTCGATTGCTTCCGCACTGTCGTTCCTGAATCATGAGCTGACCCCGCAGCCGGAGTTTGATGCAGCCAGCAGTACGGAGAGCCTGCAGATTGCGATAACGGACTTTACCGCGCTTTGCATTTTTCCGGCTCTGATACACAGGCTGCAGCTTACAGCCCCGGGTTTACGCTTTGAATTGCGCTATCTGCCGCACAGCCCGGCTTTGACGGAACTGCTGGCGGGCGAGGTGGATCTGGCGCTGGGCTTCAGCACGCCGGAGGATATCCGTCATCCGGAACTGGAAGAGATCGGCTGGTTTGAAGATGAGTATGTGGTCATCAGCAACGCAAGCCGGACCCGGCTGACGCTGGAGGATTATCTCGCGGCCCGGCACCTGGTGGTTACGCCGTGGAATGAGAAGCAGGGCGTTCTGGACGTGCGGCTTGAGCAACTGGGCTATACCCGACAAATCGCGATCAAAACGCCGTCGATGCTCAGCGCACCGTTTATCGTAGCGGAAAGTGACCTGCTGATGGCGATCCCCCGCTATGCTGCGGAGAAGCTGATTAAGACAGCGGATCTCAGGATTTTTGCGTTACCGTTTCCGATACGCACGTTTGAAGTGAAAATTTACTCGCATAAACGCAGCGGCCAGCGGGGCGCGACCCGCTGGCTGAAGGAGGAACTGCAAACGCTGGCGCAGGCTGTAGGGGACGGTAGGCCGGGTAAGCGCAGTGCCACCCGGCAGAAAGGACGGTCTGTAACGGATCGTCAATTTAACGGCAGGTAGATATCCGTTTGCAGCGCGTGTTCCGGCACCTCGTGAATAAAGTTGAGGTAGTGGAAAAATACCGGGGCATCGCGCAGCGTTTCGCCGCTGGCCGGTAGCCAGTCGCGAAACATCGACCACACCGTGGCGGAAATGGTATCCAGCGAACCGGTGTGGCGCCCGACGGCGTAGCGTCCGCCGTCAATTTCACCACTGGAAACGCCAAATTCATTCTCTGGTATCGGTTCCGGGATACTGCCGCAGATATCGAAACGAAAGGCGTCTGCTGGCGTAGTTGCCGGGTCATCCCAGGCAATGCCAAACGTGCTGCTTTCGTGTACTGGCGATAAGCCCGTGGTTTTACGCCAGGCAATAAACTTCGCCGCGCTGTCATTAACCCGATCCGGACTGCCACGGTGCTGCAGCATTGCCACTTGGGTCTGTGGGAAATCGACAATCTTAATTTCCATCGTTTTTTGCTCCTGAAAGGTCATTTTCGGTACGCGTTGATGCCATTTCAGCCAGTCCGGCTGTTGCCGAAACTGACGGGGGCTTTTTCCAAACGCGTTTCTGAAGGCGCGACTGAACGATTCCGGGCTCTGGAAACCGGCATCGAGCGCAATATCAATCACCTTATCCTGAGGATTAAACGCCAGTCGCCAGGAAGCATGACGCAGGCGTAGCCACTGGATATAGCGATACAGAGGCTGACCGCTAAATGCCAGAAACTGCCGGTGAAAATGATAAGGCGAACAGCAGGCTATCGCGCTGAGCTTCTCCAGCGTGAGTGGCTCATCGAGATGGTGGGCAATATAGTCGCACACCATCGTGAAGCGCTCGAGGTAGGTCGTTGTTTTGATTGCATCGTTCATTGCATCCTCCTGATGACCCACTTTGCCTCATTGAATGGTCATAATCCTGACCGATCTTGCTAATTATGGTGAAGTTATACTGGCCGCATATCGTTGTGCCGCAGCAATCGCCCTCTCGTCAAAAATATACTGTTCGAAATGATGGCTCGCATCGGTGACGCGATATATTTTCCATTTACCGTCTTCATTGCGCAGATACACTTTTAGATGTAGTTTCCGCTCATTACCCACACCCAACTGAACGTTAACAACTTTCCCGGACGCAGAGTTAATCGCATTGCTTACGCTTAGGTCAGGGATCCACGCAGCCGCATAGTCCTGCGTATAGGTAAAATAATCAGAACCGATAATTTCTTGTTCATAGAGAGAGGAAATTTTTTGCAGTCGGGAGAGCGTGTCTTGCGCAATATAGTCACGCATTTTTGGTGAATCGAGATTATCTTCTTTGCTGTCTGTAACGAAAGCAGTGAGGTAAAACGTGTAAAAGTCATGAGTACGTTTTTCCGGCGCATCCATTTGCGTTGAACATCCCGATAGTAACAGGCACATCAAGAGAACGTAACGCATCAGCTTTTCCTGTAAATTTTGTAAGCAGGGCGTAAGGAGCGATATCCCGGGCCACCCCACATATCTCTTTGTCTGAAGTCAGAGTACCAGGTAGTGCCGTCATAAATTGCCATGTGACCCGCAGGATTACCGCCTGCATAAGGCTGAATAACAACCACATCGCCTTCCTGTAATGTTTCACCTTGCCCTAAAACTCGAAAACCTGCCCGTTCAAGGTTACTGCCATAGTCTTTTGCGTTAGGTGCATTGCCAATATCCACGCCACCTGCACGTATTGCCTTACGCGTATATTCTCCACAGCGTTTTTGCGATGAAGTCCCTGCATTTTGGCGTGCATGCAGGGCCGCTGCGTGTTTGTTCCATGCCATGTGTTAACTCCTGTTGTATATGAAATCGTCACTAAACAACGGAAGCTACAATCGGGTTAGGCAAATAATGTCATTAAAAAATTATATATTTCAGAGCATTATCTCTTTTTGAAGTTTTATTCGCTTGGTTGATGATATGCGGTAGATACGCTGATGTTGCAACGGAAACAGAAGGTTTACATCGAGATAAAAGTTAAATACCATACCCCCCTATAGTATCAGGAGGGCGTATGCCGCATTCACCCGAAGATAAAAAACGTATTCTTACCCGCGTCCGTCGCATTCGGGGCCAGGTTGATGCCCTTGAACGTGCGCTGGAGTCGGGCGACCCTTGTCTGGCCATCCTGCAGCAAATTGCCGCCGTGCGCGGGGCTGCCAATGGCCTGATGGGCGAAATGGTTGAAATTCACCTCAAAGATGAGCTGGTTGCGGGGGACACCACGCCGGATCAGCGAGCCGTACGCATGGCGGAAGTCGGCCATTTACTGCGCTCTTATCTAAAATAAATCCACATACCTGACAAAAAAGGGAAGGCATATGAAATCTCGCGCTGCAGTTGCATTTGGCCCCGGCCAGCCGCTCAAAATCGTTGAAATTGACGTGGCACCGCCGAAGAAAGGCGAAGTGCTGATCAAAATCACCCATACCGGCGTGTGCCATACCGATGCGTTTACGCTCTCGGGCGATGACCCGGAAGGCGTCTTCCCGGCAGTGCTCGGTCATGAAGGCGGCGGGATTGTGGTGGAAGTGGGCGAAGGCGTGATCAGCCTGAAGCCGGGCGATCACGTGATCCCGCTGTACACCGCGGAATGCGGCGAATGCAAGTTCTGTAAATCCGGCAAAACTAACCTCTGCCAGGCGGTGCGCGCCACCCAGGGGAAAGGGCTGATGCCGGACGGGACGACCCGTTTCTCTTACAACGGCGAGCCGGTTTATCACTACATGGGCACCAGCACCTTCAGCGAATACACCGTTTGCGCGGAGATCTCGCTGGCGAAGGTGAACCCGCAGGCGCCGCTGGACAAAGTCTGCCTGCTGGGCTGCGGCGTGACCACCGGTATTGGCGCGGTGCATAACACGGCAAAAGTCAAAGAGGGCGATACCGTGGCGGTGTTCGGTCTCGGCGGCATTGGTCTGGCGGTGATTCAGGGCGCGGTGCAGGCGAAGGCCGGTCGTATCATCGCGGTGGACACTAACCCGGAGAAATTCAGGCTGGCGGGTGAAATGGGCGCGACCGATTTCGTGAACCCGAAAGATCACGAGAAGCCGATTCAGGACGTCATCGTTGAGATGACCGACGGCGGCGTGGACTTCAGCTTTGAGTGTATCGGCAACGTGAACGTGATGCGTTCCGCACTGGAGTGCTGCCACAAAGGCTGGGGCGAGAGCATCATCATTGGCGTGGCCGGTGCGGGTCAGGAGATTAAAACCCGTCCATTCCAGCTGGTCACCGGGCGTGTATGGCGCGGTTCCGCGTTTGGCGGCGTGAAGGGGCGTACCCAGCTTCCGGGTATGGTTGAAGATGCCATGGTCGGCAAGATTCAGCTCGATCCGTTCATTACCCATCGCTTACCGCTGGAGCAGATCAACGAGGCGTTTGATCTGATGCACGAAGGAAAATCCATCCGTACCGTTATCCATTTCGGCGACAAGTAACTCTTCTGCCAGCGGTTTTTCGCCGCTGGCGTTTCTTTAATAATCTTCTCTAAAGTGTGACCAGTGCGGCGTTTTTAGCCGTAATCTTAATCTGTGCCGTGCCGATGACTATTTAACAGGCGTGTTTTTACGCATCTTACCTACAAGAGAGTCGACGGTCATGGACAACACTACTTCGATGCTGGCGCAGCGCAAGCTGAGCTTCTTGCATCACATCAGGCTGGTTCCGCTGTTTTCCTCCATTCTCGGTGGCATTATTCTTCTGTTTGCCTTGAGCTCGGGTCTTGCGGGTTATTTCCTGCTGCAGGCCGATAACGATCAGCAGGATGTCACAGCTGAAATTCAGGTGCGTATGGGGCTGTCGAACAGCTCAAACCATCTGCGAACCGCGCGTATCAATCTGATCCACGCCGGTGCGGCAAGCCGTATCGCGGAGATGGACGCCATGAAGCAGAACATCAGCGAGGCGGAAACACGCATTAAGCAGTCCCAGGAGAGCTTTACCGCCTACATGAATCGTGCCGTGCGCACCGCCCAGGGCGCAGCGCTGGACGCGGATCTCAAGGCGCGTTACGACGCCTATATCGCTGGCATGCAGCCGATGGTCAAATTCGCCAAAAACGGCATGTTCGAAGCGATCATCAATCACGAAAACGAAACGGCGCGTCCGCTGGATGACGCTTATAACGCCGTACTGCTGAAGGCGATTAAGATCCGTACCGACCGTGCCAATGCGCTGACGGCGCAGGCGCACAGCCGCACGCAGCTGGGCCTGATGTTTATGGTGGGCGCGTTTGCGCTGGCGCTGGTGCTGACGGCAATGACCTTTGTCGTGCTGCGCCGCACGGTAATCAATCCGCTGCAGCGGGCAGCGAAACGTATCGAGAATATCGCTAAGGGCGACCTGACGATGCCGGACGACGTGGCGGGGCGCAGCGAAATTGGTCGCCTGACGCGCGATCTGCAAACCATGCAGCACTCGCTTGAAAAAACGGTCGGCACCGTGCGTCAGGGGGCGGAGGAAATCTACCGTGGCACCAGCGAAATTTCTGCCGGTAACACCGATCTCTCTTCCCGCACCGAGCAGCAGGCTGCCGCCATCGAGCAAACCGCCGCAAGCATGGAACAGCTGACCGCGACGGTGAAGCAGAACGCCGATAACGCCCATCATGCCAGCAAGCTGGCGGAAGATGCTTCCGGCAAAGCCACCCGCGGCGGCCAGATGGTCTCCGGCGTGGTGAAAACCATGGGCAATATCTCCAGCAGCTCGAAGAAGATCTCTGAAATCACCGCCGTGATTAACAGCATTGCCTTCCAGACCAATATCCTGGCGCTTAACGCGGCGGTAGAAGCGGCCCGTGCGGGTGAACAAGGGCGCGGATTTGCCGTGGTGGCAAGTGAAGTGCGCACTCTGGCAAGCCGCAGTGCGAATGCCGCAAAAGAGATCGAAAGCCTGATCAACGAATCGGTATCGCTGATCGACCAGGGCTCCGGCGAGGTTGTGGCCGCCGGTAACACCATGAATGAGATTGTCGACGCGGTGAAACGCGTTACCGACATCATGCTGGAGATCGCCGCGGCGTCCGATGAGCAGAGCCGCGGTATTGTGCAGGTGAGCCAGGCGATTTCTGAGATGGATAAAGTGACCCAGCAGAACGCCTCGCTGGTGGAAGAAGCCTCCGCGGCGGCGGCGTCTCTGGAAGAACAGGGCGCGCGTCTGACCGAGGCGGTTGGCGCGTTTCGGTTGAATAGCGCAAAGCAGGGCCGCGTGGTGACGGCTGCGCCGGTGGCGCAGAACGTACCGTTACGCCCGGCGGCGACGGTTTCCGGGGATAACTGGGAGACGTTCTGAGTGGCGTGTTGCGTCGGGTGGCGGCTTCGCCTTACCCGACCTACGTATAACGGTAGGCCCGGTAAGCGTAGCGCCACCGGGCAAAAAAAAGGGACCTTTCGGTCCCTTTTTCACATCTTATTTCTTATCAGGTAATGCGTACGCGATAACGTAATCACCGCGGTCCGGCGACTGGCGGGCGCCACCGGCGTTAATGATGATGTACTGCTTACCGGTTTTCGGCGACACGTAGGTCATCGGGCCGGATTGGCTGCCAACCGGCAGGCGATCTTTCCAGATCTCTTTCCCGGTGGCGGTATCAAACGCGCGCAGGTAGAAATCCTGGGTACCGGCAAAGAACAGCAGACCGGACTGGGTAGAGAGCGACGCGCCCAGGGTCGGCATACCGATCGGGATTGGCATGTGCATGCGAATGCCCAGCGGGCCGGTATCTTCCACCGTGCCGACAGGGACCTGCCACACCAGCTTGCCGGTTTTCAGATCAACGGCTGACATGGTGCCAAACGGCGGCTTCTGGCACGGAATACCCAGCGGTGACAGGAAGCGTTCACGCATCGCGCCGAACGGCGTGCCGTCCATTGGAACAATCCCCATCTCGATGCCGCTGGCATTTTTCGCCACGTTCGCGCGCGGCACCATATAGTTCGCCAGACCCAGGCGCATATCGTTGACGAACATCAGGCTGTTGTTCGGGTCAACGGAGACGCTGCCCCAGTTCATCCCGCCGAGTGAGCCAGGGAACTGCAGGGAACGGTCGAGACCAGGCGGGGTAAAGACGCCCTGATGACGCATCTCTTTAAACTGAATGCGGCACAGCAGCAGGTCAACAGGCGTCGCGCCCCACATGTCGGACTCGGTCAGCGTCTGGTTGCCAATCATCGGCATGCCAACGGAGTACGGCTGGGTTGGGGAGTAGCGTTCACCTTCAACGTTACCCGCCGGGACAGGGCGTTCCTCTACCTTCGCCACCGGCTTGCCGGTTTCGCGGTTAAGCATGAAGATCATGCCCTGCTTGCTGGTCTGCACCAGCACCGGCGTGGTGCCGCCTTTACCGTCAGGCAGGTCGTACAGCAGCGGCTGGGAAGGCAGGTCGAAGTCCCAGAGATCGTGGTGGGTGGTCTGGAAATGCCAGCGGACCTGGCCGGTGGCCGCGTCGACGGCGACGATGGAGGAACTGTACTTATCGTCCAGCGCGGTACGCTCGCCCGCCCAGAAGTCTGGCGTGGCGTTGCCGGTTGGCAGGTAGATCAGGTTCAGTTTGGCGTCGTAAGACATCGCAGACCAGACGTTCGGTGTACCGCGGGTGTAGGTCTGGCCTTCCGGCGGCAGGCCGGTCAGGTTCGGATTACCCGGATCCCACGCCCAGGCCAGTTTACCGGTGTGAACGTCGTAGGCGCGCACCACGCCCGGCGGTTCACCGGTAGAGTAGTTATCCGCGACGCGACCGCCAACGACGACAACGTTCCCGGCAACCAGCGGCGTGGAGGTTTGCTGATAATATCCGGGCTTGATCTCGCCCATGCCGACGCTCAGATCCACGATGCCATGGTCGCCAAAGTCGTCGCAGACCTTGCCGTTATCCGCGTTGATGGCAATCAGACGGGCATCGGTGGTGGGCAGGAACAGGCGGCGAGGGCATGCCGCTGGCGATGTTCCGGTCTGTGACGCTGTCACGTTTGCGTGATCTTCAAAGTAGCCCAGACCGCGGCAGCGTTGCCAGTTCGGCGCGGTCGCTTTCGAATCATAACGCCATTTTTCTTTACCGGAATCCACGTCCAGCGCCAGCACTTTACTGTATGGCGTACAGACATACAGCGTGTCGCCAATCTGCAGAGGGGTGTTCTGATCTTCCGCACCCGAGCCGTTGCTCTGCGGAATATCGCCGGTGTGCGCAACCCACGCGACTTTCAGCGAGTTGACGTTTTGCTTGTTAATCTGGTCCAGCGCGGCGAAACGGTCGCCGTGGGTGGTGTTGCCCCAGTGTTCCCAGTTCTTTTGCTGCTCGCCGGGTGCAACGGGTTTCACCGGAACGGGCTCGTTCGCTGCCACGAGGGTTTGCGGCTTAAACATCCAGCCCAGGCTGACGAGCATGGCCACCGCGAGCAGGGCCGCGACGCCAAAAGCGGGGGCTTTGTTCGGCGCAGTGTGGTTTGCTGCGCTCAGGAAGGGCCAGACGATGGCGCAGAGGAACGCCAGCACGGCAAAGGTAAACAGGCGGGAGAAGAGCGGCCAGAAATCCCAGCCTGCATCGCTTACCGCCCAGAACAGCGAGGCAATAAACGCGATGCCGTAAAGCAGGATCCCGCTGGTGCGGTTGAGGAAAATCAGGATCGCGGCAATCACCATCACCACGCCCATTATCAGGAAGTAACTACTTCCGCCCACGGTGGCGAGCTTAAAGCCCAACCCGCCGACCGCCAGACCGATGAGCATCATCAGTCCGGCAAGAAGCCACTGCAGAATACGAGGTATCCCGCGTGGCGCGCTGCCAAATGCCATTTCTGTCTCCTTAGATCCCCCGCCGTGTCGGGTATGTACCAGTTGGGTAATAAATGCGGTGGGATTGATGGTTAATGCCGGTGAATTCGTTTCTGTCAAATAATTAGCGAACCATTTGGTGAATTCTCCGCTATGATAAAACTGTTAAATTGTTTTACGCAATTGTTAATGATTTATTCCGCATTATTTGATTAACGCACAGGACAGCCCCCTCGCCCCTGAGGGGAGAGGGTTAAGGGGAGGGTCGAAAAGGTTTTAAACCGGCATTGATTTGCGGATGGCGCTCAGCAGCGTCTGCGCGCCTGTGGAAAGTGGAGTATCTACCCGGGTCAAAATACCAATAGGTTCACCAGCGCCGGGGGCCGTTACCGGGAGAGCGGTCAGCGTGCCCTGGCGCAAATCATCTTTTACCGCCCCGGAGGGAACGAACCAGACGTAGTCATAGTCGAGCGTGAGCTGGCGTGAAAGCGAGGCCGACAGCGTTTCGATGCACCCTGATGGCAGCGTACACCCCTGCATTTGCAGCAAGGTTTCGGCGGTCTGACGGGGGACGGTCCCTTTCGGACACACCACCACCGGCCACTCCATCACGCGGCTTAACGTCACCGTATCCTGCAGCAGAGGGTGATCGGGACGAACCACCAGCTTCAGGGATTCCAGGAACAGCAGTTCGTAATTGAGACCCCCCATCAGTTCAGGATCGGACATGCGGCCGATACCGATATCCAGCTCGCCCGATTTCAGCCCCGCGAGCAGCATGGTGTTATTCATGGTGGCAACCTGGATCGTGGTATGCCGTTGCTGCTTGTGGAACTGGCCAATCACCGGCGGAAGAATGCCCAGCGCGGCGGTAGGCAGGGCCCCGACGCGGACGACCTCGCTGCTGTGCTCTTCTTTTCGATGCAGGGACTGGCCTGCGGTATTGAGCGCATCCAGCACCTTAACGGCGTGCGTCAGGAACTGTTCGCCGACGATGGTAAGCTGCGCGCCCAGCCGACCGCGGTCAAAAAGACGGGCGCCGGTCAGCTGTTCCAGCTCGTTGAGGGTTTTCGAGAGCGCAGGCTGGCTCAGGTTAAGAGTTTCAGCCGCACGCCCCAGCGTTCCCTGTTGAGCGACGGCCACAAATGTATGCAAATGGCGCAAGCGTATGCGCTGACTGAACAGACCATTTTTTTCCATAGGCGATGTTAAAAACAGAGCGATGCGGGTGACAAGTTAAGTTGTTTAATTTTGATAACCTGATAGCAAAATATTTTTAACATTTGATCTGTTTGAGTTACAACATGTTTTTCGGCAGGGGAATAAGAGCGAACATCCTTGTTCATTTATTGCTCATTGCTGAGGGGAAGGGTTATGCGGTTAGATTACCCCGTCACCGCCGTCAGAACACCACACCTGGCCGGACGTAAATGAACATTCATCCGAGGCCAGCGTGACGTACAGCGGGGCAATCTCGACGGGCTGACCCGGACGTCCCAGCGGCGTATCTCCGCCAAACTCCTTCACTTTTTCCATCGGCTGGCCGCCGCTGGACTGCAGCACCGTCCAGTAGGGACCGGGAGCAACCGCGTTGACGCGAATGCCTTTCGGACCCAGCTGCTTGGCTAAGGATTTGGTAAATACCGCCAGACAGGCTTTCGTCTGGGCGTAGTCCAGCAGCACCGGGCTGGGCTTCACCGCCTGGACGGAGGAGGTATTAATGATCACGGACGAGGCTTTCAGATGGCGCAGAGCCGCCTTCGTGATCCAGAAAGGCGCGTACACGTTAGTTTTAAACGTCGCGTCAAAATCTTCGGTGGTCAGCTCTTCAAGCGATTCACGGAACTGCTGGCGACCGGCGTTGTTGATCAGAATATCCAGCCCGCCCAGCTTCGAGACGGCTTCTTCGACCAGATTCTGGCAGAAGGTTTCGTCCCGGACGTCCCCCGGCAGCGCGACGGCATTCCGCCCTTCGGCTTTGATCAGGTCGATAACCTCAGCGGCGTCTTTTTCCTCTTCAGGTAGGTAGTTAATCGCCACGTCCGCGCCTTCACGGGCATAGGCGATGGCTACAGCGCGACCGATACCCGAGTCACCGCCGGTGATCAGCGCTTTTTTGCCCGCCAGGCGGCCATGCCCTTTATAGCTGGTTTCCCCGTGGTCGGGTACGGGCTGCATTTCGGATGCCAGTCCCGGTGGCGTTTGTGGCTGTTCCGGGAACGGGGGCTGCGGGTAAGCGTTCGTACGTTGTTTAGTATCACTCATAGCTGACTCCTTAAGCCAAGGGGTGAGATTTGATGGATAACTGCAGCGTTAACGCTTCGCTGAATTATTTCTGCAAACGATCAACACGGACGACGGCAGGGGATGATTTTTTATCAAGCGAACCGTTGATACTGATCATCTGGTCGGGTTTTACCGTTCTGCCGTCGAAGACTGCCTGGGGAATAATAACGTCGATTTTTCCGGTTTTATCCTGAAATACAAACTTATCGCCGCTACCATCAATAAGATTACCGCGTAATGAAATGGTCGCACCGTCGTGCAGTTGTTTTGCCTGATCGATGGTCATAATACGCGCATCATCGGTTCCGCGATATCCGCTATCCAGCGCATGGGGTGGCGGCGGAGCTTCATCTTTTTGTAACCCGCCGTTATTATCTGCGAAGGCGGCCGGAACCAGAAATATCATAAAAGCGGAAATAAGTGATAATTTCATCGGATATCCTTCATTTTGGGTGTCTTGACTTATTAAGTATTGTTGCTATTTCTTTATGTGGCAAATGTGATAAGTCCTAAAAACATTCGCGTGAAAAATCAAACTTATCGGATAATAAGCGAAACGGTGACGATGACCATGAAGCGTGAAAATGAAAAGTTGCCCGGGATAGATGAGAGTTATCGCTTGCTGACGTTTGAATACGCGTTTCGTCAGGTGGGTTTTATTGTTCTGCTGGCTATTATCATCGCCGCTATCGCTGGTCTGTTTTCAAGCGGGTGGGTCAGCGATACGGTTAAAACCAATTCCGCTAAATCACTGACCATAAGCTATGAACGGTTTGGCCGCCGGGAGACGGAGACGCGAATGGCGCTGGCGTTCCCGGTGCGAACAGAGGGAAAGTATGTTCTCAGCATGGCCAGCGAGAGCAGCGATATTTACGAGCCTGGCAGCGTCTGGCCGCAGCCGGACAGCATGTTCAGCCGTGGCAAGACCCTCTATTTTGTCTATAACAACCTGAAAAAGTCAGACCGCTTCGCGATGTTACTCTTCACCACGCCTTCGAGAGCCGGTAAATGGAACACGACCGTTCGTGTAAACAACGAGCCGGAGATAACCCTCTGGCAATTTATTTACCCCTAGGAGGCTGATATGGATATGGTCTTTCGTGCGCTGGCGATTTATCTGTTCCTCGTGGTGGTATTTAAAGTGGCCGGGCGGCGTGCGCTGCTGCAGATGACCAGCTTCGATCTCATACTGCTCCTGATAATTAGTGAAGCCACTCAGCAGGCGCTTCTCGGACAAGATTTCTCCGTCACCGGTGCGATGATTACCATTACCACCCTGGTGGTAGTGGATATTATTTTTGGCCTTATGAAGAAGTATTTTTCTCCGGTGGAGAATATTCTGGACGGCACTCCTGTGATTCTGGTGGAAAACGGCGTACCCCTGGCGGATAAACTCAAAAAGGTCGATGTCTCTTGCGATGATATTCTGGTGTCAGCGCGTCAAAATAATGGTATTACCGAAATAAGCCAAATTAAATATGCCATACTTGAGCGCAATGGACATATTTCAATCATTCCTTTTGAGAAATAAGAGGCGAAAAGATGAGCAATCTTTTTCACGACAACAATTATACCGTGGGTGAACTGACGAAAAAACTGGCGAGCAAATTAACCGATCTCGGGCTTCGCTTAACCACGGCGGAATCCTGTACCGGCGGAAAGCTCTCGGTAGCTCTTTGCGCCGAAGAGAACACGGCCGATTTTTATGATGTTGGCCTGGTCGTATTCAGCGACGAAGCCAAAGCGCGGATCCTCGGCGTTCGTCCTGAGACGCTCGCACGCTATACCGCCGTCAGTGAGCAGACGGTGACCGAGATGGCCGCCAGCATCCGCGACATCGCCCAGGCGGATATCAGTATCGCCATCAGCGGCTATGCTGGCCCGGAAGGGGGCGACGATGGCACGGCGGCGGGGACGGTCTGCTTTGCGTGGAACATCCAGGGCGAGACGCAAACCCGCACCGTACTTTTCTCCGGCGACTGTCAGGACGTGGTGGAAAAAGCGGTGCATTTTTCGCTGGCCGAGCTGGTGACAGCATTGTCGGACGGGCATAACGGTTGATTTCACGTGGAGGTTCTATGGCTGTCATAGTGATTACCGGTGGGACGGCGGGCGTGGGAAAAGCCACGGCGCTGCGCTTTGCAAAAGCAGGTTACGATGTCGGCCTCATCGCCCGCGATGAGGCAAGCCTGCACTCCACCCAGGAAGAGTTGCGCCGCTTCGGCGTAAATGCACACGCCGTGCAGGCTGACGTCGCCGACAGTCAGGCGGTGGTGGACGCGGCTAACGACATTGAGTATCGCCTCGGCGCGATTGATGTCTGGGTTAACAATGCCATGGGGGCCGTGCTGGCACCGTTTCGCACCCTTACGCCGGACGAGTTTCGACGCGTGACTGAGGTGACGTACCTCGGCTACGTGAACGGTACCCGCGCGGCGCTCGAGCTTATGGTTCCGCGCGACAGGGGCGTGATTATCCAGGTAGGGTCCGCGCTGGCCTACCGTTCCATTCCCCTGCAGTCCGCCTACTGCGGGGCCAAAGCGGCGATCCGCGGGTTTACCGACGCGGTACGTACCGAGCTGATGCATGAGAACAGCCGGGTTCAGCTTTCGATGGTGCAGATGCCGGGGCTTAACACGCCGCAGTTTGAATGGGCAAGGAACAAGTTCGCGTGGGCGATGCGGCCGGTACCGCCGGTGTTCGAGCCTGAAGTTGCCGCCAGCGCCATCTTCAGGGTGGCGCAAAAGCCGGTGCGTGAGCTGTGGGTAGGCAGCAGCACCATTCAGTCGATTGTCGGGCAGTTCCTCTTCCCGGGTTTTCTGGACCGGCTGATGGTGAAGAAAGCCTGGGAAGGTCAGATGACGGACGATCTGAACGCGCCGGACCGCCGGGATTATCTCGACCAGCCGGTTAACGACCTGCACAAAATCCATGGCCGTTTCACTGACGAAGCGAAAACCCGCGCGACGTCCGTCACCTCCGGTATGCCGGGCAAAGTGGCGTTAGGGGGGCTGGCGTTGGCGGGGATTGTATTAACGCGCTTGCTCACCCGCCGGAAACCGTAATCAGCGCAGCGCGCTGCGGTGCGTCCAGAACCAGCGATAGCCATAGCCGCCAAGGGTGAGCTCAACGGTTTTACCGCAAACCAGCGCGTCATCGTAGCGTTTGTCCGCAAGACAGGCGGTCCAGGTGGCGTTGCGGATCCCCTTGACGGTGAACCGTACCGGCTGGTCGCTGAAGTTAACAAAGGTCAGGATGCTGCGTTCTTCGGTCTCGTAATAGATCCCCAGCACCGCGTCACTATCGATCGTGAGGAGCCGAAAGGGCGCAACGGCGATTTCGGGGAACTCCGAGCGGGTATTGGCGATATCAATGATCCGATGCAGAAGCGAGTTGCGGTGGAGCAGCGAATCAGCGACGTTGATTTTCTGATAGCGATAAGGACCGCGGTCGATAATCGGCGCGATAAATTTGCCCGGGTCGGCTGCCGAAAAACCGCCGCCTTGCGATCCCGCCCATTGCATGGGGGTGCGGACGGCGTAGCGCTCCTCCAGATCGAGGTCATCCCCCATGCCGATCTCATCGCCATAGCGCATCACCGGAACGCCAGGCAGGGAAAAGAGTACCGCGTGGCAGAACGCCAGCCGCTTCAGATCGCCATTGAGCATCGGGGCCAGGCGACGGCGGATCCCGCGCTGGTAGACGTTCATCTCCTCTTCAGGGGCGAAGGTATCGAGGACAAACTGTTTGTCTTTCTGACTGATGCCCTCCAGATCCAACTCGTCGTGATTGCGCAGCCAGTTGGCAAAACAGCATGAATCGGGCGGGACGATCATCTTCTTCACCGCGTTGCGCAGCGGACGGGCGCTTTTGCGGGCCAGGCTGACGTAAAAATACTTGTTGAGCCAGAAATTGAGCACCAGATTCAGGCGGTCATTATTGCCAAAGTAGTCCTGATAGGCCTCCACCTCGACGTCCACTTCACCCAGCAGGATCGCCTCCGGATTATGCTCCTCAATAAGACGGCGCATATGCTCGAGGATCCACAGACCCTTTTTTTCATTACCGTTTCCCGCCTGCGTGGTCAGGTGGGAGGCGGCATCCAGGCGGAACCCCGATACGCCCAGCTTGAGCCAGAAGAGGATGATGTTCTCAATCTCTTTCAGCACCGCGGGTGAGGTCAGGTTCAGGTCCGGTTCATGGCGATAGAACATGTGCCGGTAGTATTGTCCCGCCTCGTCGTCCCAGCTCCAGATGCTCTCCTCCACGCCGGGAAACATCGGGGGCGTATCGTCCTCGTCAGTATCTGACCAGAGGTAGTAATCCCGGTAGGGTGACGCCGGGTTACGGCGGGCCTG
This sequence comes from Enterobacter sp. BNK-13, assembly GCF_048685015.1. NCBI lineage: Bacteria > Pseudomonadati > Pseudomonadota > Gammaproteobacteria > Enterobacterales > Enterobacteriaceae > Enterobacter > Enterobacter sp. BNK-13. Next base: position 1,915,438 of record NZ_JBLQTP010000001.1, read on the forward strand.
CTGGAACCAGGGGTGCGCGTCGGAGGTGTGCTGGATCAGCAGCTCAATAATGACCTGCATGCCCAGCTCGCGGGCCTGTTCGATAAGGGCGATGATATCGGCCAGCTTTCCGAAGCGGGGGTCCACCTGAAGATGGTCGCTGACGTCATAGCCTTCATCGAGAAAGGGGGTGAGATAAAACGGGGTGATCCAGATAACCGTCGCCCCCATCCGGCGAATGTAGCGCAGCTTGGCCGCTATCCCGGCGATGTCCCCGCAGCCATCGCCGTTCAAATCATAAAAGAGTGCGGTATCAATCTGGTAAATAATGGCCCGTGTATGCCAGTCCGTCATAGCGTTCCTCAGTGATAGCCTTCAGTATCCGAGACCTTGCCCCGGAAAACGTAGTAGCTCCAGGCGGTGTACACCAGGATCACCGGAATAATCAGTAACGTCCCAACCAGCATAAACAGCTGGCTGGCAGGCGGGGCTGCGGCCTCCCACAGGGTGATGCGCGGCGGAATAATATTTGGCCAGAGGCTGATGCCCAGCCCGCTAAACCCGAGGAAAATCAGCCCCAGCGTCAGCAGGAAAGGGCGAGAGTGGCTGTCCGGATTGCGGGTCAGGCGCCAGATCAGCACGCTGAAGATACCGACCAGCAGAGGAACCGGCAGGAACCAGAAGAAGTTGGGCAGGGTAAACCAGCGGTCGGCGACATACTGCCAGCCGAGCGGCGTCCAGACGCTGACTACCGCGATAACCACCATCAGGGCCAGCAGCACGTGGCGGGTCAGCTCGCGCATGCGGACCTGCAGCGCGCCTTCGCTTTTCATAATGAGCCAGGTGGTGCCCAGCAGCGTGTAGGCGACGACCAGTCCGATGCCGCAGAAGAGGTTAAAGGGGGTGAGCCAGTCCAGCGCCGAGCCGACAAAGCGTCGGCCCTCCACGTCAAAGCCGTTGATCACCGCCCCCACCACCACGCCCTGGCTAAAGGTGGCGAGCAGGGAGCCGCCGGCAAAGGAGTAGTCCCAGAACCGACGGTGTGAGGGTGTGGCTTTGAAGCGGAACTCAAAGGCGACGCCGCGAAAAATAAGGCCGATCAGCATTGCGGTGAGGGGGATCGTCAGCGCATCAATAATGACCGCGTAGGCCAGCGGAAACGCGCCGAAAAGCCCCGCACCGCCGAGCACCAGCCAGGTCTCGTTGCCGTCCCAGACGGGCGCTACGCTGTTGACCATCACATCGCGCTCTTTCGCATCGCCCACGAAATTAAACAGCAGGCCAATGCCCAGATCGAAGCCATCCATAATGATGTACATCAGCGTGGCAAACACGATGATGGCAAACCAAATCACTGAGATATCGACGCCCATCAGATTCTCTCCTCTTCCGGAACAGACTCAGCGGCAGACAGCGGACGGGCAGGCGTGCCCGAGGTGTTTGACGTCAGCGTATCGACGGGCTGAGGTCCTTTCTTAATCAGCCGGATGAGATAAACATAGCCCACGCCAAACACGGATGAGTAGACAACGAAGAACGCCAGCAGGCTGATGCTCATCTGTAGGGTGCTGTGCAGCGATACCGCGTCGATGGTGCGCAGGTAGCCATAGACGACCCACGGCTGACGTCCCACTTCGGTGGTCACCCAGCCGGCAAGCAGCGCCAGCAGCCCGGCAGGACCCATGCAGAGGGCAAACCACTGGAACGGACGCGAGTGGTAAAGTCGATGGCGATAGCGTAGCCAGAGGCTGACAAGACCAAGGGTAATCATCAGCAGTCCCATCCCGACCATCACGCGGAACGACCAGAAAACGATGGTCGAGTTTGGGCGATCCTCTTTCGGGAAGTCTTTCAGCGCCGGGACCTGCTTGTCCAGACTGTGCGTCAGGATCAGGCTGCCGAGCGCGGGGATTTCCAGGCCGTATTTGGTGCGCTCTTCCTCCATATCCGGCAGACCAAACAGCAGCAGCGGGGTAGCCTCACCGGGGGGATTTTCCCAGTGACCCTCAATCGCGGCAATTTTTGCCGGCTGATGTTCAAGCGTGTTCAGGCCGTGCATATCGCCCACCACCGCCTGAATGGGCGCGACCAGCAGCGCCATCCACATCGCCATCGAAAACATGGTGCGAACGGCGGGCGTATCGTTACCGCGCAGCAGATGCCATGCCCCCGATGCCCCTACAAACAGCGCGCTGCTCAGAAACGCGGCGATAGCCATATGAATAAGACGGTAAGGGAAGGAAGGGTTAAAGACGATGGCCAGCCAGTCCTGCGGGATCACCTGGCCGTTCTCGATAGTAAAACCCTGCGGCGTGTGCATCCAGCTGTTAGAGGCGAGTATCCAGAAGGTCGACATCAGCGTGCCGAGCGCTACCATGCAGGTCGAAAAGAAGTGCAGCCCCGGGCCGACCTTGTTCCAGCCGAACATCATGACGCCAAGGAATCCGGCCTCCAGGAAGAAGGCGGTTAACACCTCGTAGGTCAGAAGCGGGCCGGTAATGCTGCCCGCGAACTGAGAGAACCCGCTCCAGTTGGTGCCGAACTGATACGCCATCACCAGCCCGGAAACGACGCCCATGCCGAAGTTAACGGCAAATATCTTTAGCCAGAAGTGGTACAACGATCGCCAGACGTCGTTTTTGGTGCGCAGCCACATGCCCTCCAGCACGACCAGGTAGCTGGCGAGACCGATGGTGATCGCGGGAAACAGGATGTGGAACGAGACGGTAAAAGCGAACTGAATTCTGGCCAGATGAAACGCATCGAGTTCGAACATGGTCCGTACCTCTGAGACGATGGGGCACGCGAATTGCCGGGCAGTTCAGGCCTGCCCGGCAAACCGATTACGGTTTAGTCTTTCCGGCACCCAGCTCGGCACCGGTCAGCGGGTCGGAATGTGGATCGGATTTCGTGCGGGCAGACATCGCCTTGACCAGGGTTGCCTGCTCGGTTGTGAGCGTGACGCTGGCACTGCCATCGCCGCCATCCACCGCAGGCTGGGGGGACTCAACGTAATCGAAGTGTTTATCGCTGTTCCAGCTTCCGCGAACCTCTCCACCTTCAGACATATTGTAGTACTTGTTGGTGAATTCCTCGATTGGCGGCAGTTTTCCCGGCGGGAAATTATTACGGATGGACTGCAGCGCCTTCTCAAAGGAGAGCTGATGCGCCGCCTCACGCGTCATCAGAAACGCCAGGGCATCTTTAACGCCGGGATCGTCAGTCACGTTGATCAGCCGTTCATAGATGATTTTGGCTCTGGCCTCGGCCGCCACGTTTGAGCGCAGGTCCGCCGTCGGCTCGCCAATGGTGTCGACGTAGGCCGCCGTCCACGGCACGCCCGCCGAGTTGGTGAGCGGGGTACCGCCGCCGTAGAGGAGGGAGGTGATGTGGCTGTCATTGCCGTTTTCGGTCATGGAGCGATACAGCTCGGCCTCATTTTCCACCCCTTCCGCCAGCGCGCCCTTGGCACCTTTATTCAGCATACCAACCAGGGTACCGATGATTTCGAGGTGGCTTAATTCCTCGGTCGCGATATCCATCAGCATATCCTTGCGGCCCGGATCGTCATCGCTCAACCCTTGCGTAAAGTAGCGGCAGGCGGCGGCCAGTTCACCCTGCGGTCCGCCAAATTGTTCCAGTAAAAGGTTGGCCAGGCCGGGATTCGGTTCGGCGACGCGAACCGTGTATTGCAGCTGTTTGACGTGTCGAAACATAGGCACTCTCCTGTGGATTATTTTTTCGCTTCGACACCCGATGCGTCTGAGCGCAGCAGGAACTGTTCCGTCGTTTGCGGGATATGGCGAATCAGCCAGTCGGCCATTTCGCGCTCTTCTGCGAGGATCGTCTCAATAGCGGGTATCGAAGCGGTGTCCCCGGCTTTTTTGGCCGCTGCCAGCAGGGAGGTATAGCAGGCGATTTCAAACTGTTCGAAGACATAGCCGCTGATCGAGCCCTTCACGATTTCGTCTGAAGGGAACATGCCGCCGATGGATTGCCCCAGCGCCGCCATTTTGCTCATCGAGTCTTTTAAGACCGAACGAGAAATATCATTACGGTCGAGGATTTCCTCCAGCAATGTGATTTGCCGTTTTGTCTCATTAATATGCTGTTCAATTCTGGCGCGAACATCAGGATAATTATCGATACGGCTGGCCATGGATTCCAGCATAGATTCGGCTTGCTTTTCCATCGCATGGGCATCGCGTAGCCAGTCATGGTAGTGTTCTACGTGATTCATCATTGTATCCTCATTAGGGGTTCGCTTATTTGGTCTCACTTTCAGCAGCCTGATCGGCACGTGCGGCACTGTAGCCAGATAAATGGCCGACAATATTGGCATAGATACTGATGATAATGACCCATAGCACGCTGTTCTTCCACCATATTACGGAAGGGATAGCGAGTATGAACCATATTATAGCTTCCGTTAAATGGCACCGTTTAATTGTCCTGGGACTGATGCTCATTTTATTTAACCTGTGTTATTGCGTCATTTCTGCGCTTTTTGGTTAATATTTCCAACGGCCAGGTCGGTGAGTTTAAGGTCGGTCTCTTTTTCTTCTTCCAGCGTTTCGGCAAGAAGTTTAACGGCTTTTTTATAGCCCAGTTGTTCTGCTAATGTGGCAAGGGTACCGTAGCTGGCTATTTCGTAGTGCTCAACTTTTTGTGCAGCGGCAATTAACGCGGCATCACGCACTTCATTTTTTTCCGTGCTTTCGATAACTTCGTTGGCTTCTTCAATTAAGCCTTCCATCGCCACGCACTTCATGCGTTTGATCTTAATACCGTCTTCCTGCTCGACGATCTGGTCGATACGCTCAATCTGACCCTGCGTTTCTTCAAGGTGTGCGGTAAAGGCGGCACTCAGCTTCTCGCTGGAGGCGGCACGGGCAAGTTTACTTAACGCTCGGGTAAGCTGCTTTTCCGCGCTGTAGGTATCCGACAGAAGATGAATAAATACATCCTCAACACTTTTCATATTCATAATAATTACGCTCCGGTAAAATAAAGAAAGGGTACTGCGAGCTTTTCAGCCCGCAGCATGCTCTCTGGTTTTATTAAAAGAGTACTAAATAAGATCAGGAGTTATCAGACTTACGGCCTCCGCCGTGACTGTTCTGTCCCCCTTTCTTACCCGCTTCAGATGCGCGTTGCGGATCGTTTTTAAAATTACCACCGCTGTGCTGGCCACCTTTACGTCCAGCTTCTGATGCTTTTTCACGGTCTTCAGCGAAATTACCGGAACCACCACGATGCTCTGCCATATTAAACCTCATAGTCATATATTGGTTATGTCAGTACGATACGAAAATATTCCGTATCACTCGTCGTTCGAGTAATAACTCTAGTCGCTGTGTGTCATCCGTCAAATGCGTTTTGCTATTTGCGGCTGCGTTATTTTTAAATATTTGTAAATTTACGCTTCGCTTGAAATGGAAATATGGATAGGCAGGAAGGACTTGTAAACAACCATTCAGATTAATCCTAACTTAGAGCTAAAAATTTGAAAGGTGAGGATAAAAATAATGGCGTACTCAAATTGGTTGATTTGTAGTCAGGGGAAAATAAAAAATACTCCTTTATAGCTAGCAAGCGGAACCCTAAATAATTATAAGGAAAATCCTGGATAAAAGCGTTCAGGTTGAAAGGGCGGTTTCGTTAAGGCTCGTTCAGAGGCATGTAGCACACGGTTTGACCACTGTCGTCTTAAGATCACAAATCAGAAATTCTTCCCCCCGGAAGGAACGGGTTTCTCTACACTCCAGGTAATATTCACTGGAGGCATGACATCATGGCGAACACCATCACGGCTGATGACATTCGGGAACACTTTTCGCAGGCTATGTCGGCGATGTACCAGCAGGAAGTTCCGCAGTACGGCACCTTGCTCGAACTGGTTGCGGACGTAAACCTGGCGGTGCTGGAAAATAACCCACTATTACATGAACAACTGGCAAACGCCGATGAGCTTGCGCGCCTGAACGTGGAGCGTCACGGGGCGATCCGCGTTGGCACAGCACATGAACTTTCAACCCTGCGTCGTATGTTTGCCATTATGGGGATGTACCCGGTCAGCTATTATGATCTCTCCCAGGCGGGGGTGCCGGTCCACTCAACGGCGTTTCGCCCGATCGATGATGCGGCGCTGTGCCGTAATCCGTTCCGTATCTTTACGTCGCTGCTGCGCCTTGAGCTGATTGACAACATTGCGCTGCGCGAACGGGCGGCGGAAATCCTCTCTCACCGGAACATCTTTACCCCGCGCTGTCTGGCGCTGCTCGATCTGTATGAATCTGAGGGGCAGTTTACTGACGAACAGGCGCACGAGTTTGTGCAGGAAGCGCTGGAAACCTTCCGCTGGCACCGTCATGCGACGGTCGATCAGGAAACCTATCAGGCGCTGCATAACGAGCATCGCCTGATTGCCGATGTGGTCTGCTTCCCGGGCTGCCATATTAACCACCTCACGCCGCGCACGCTGGATATTGACCGGGTGCAGGAGCTGATGCCGAAGTACGGTATCGAGCCGAAAATTTTAATTGAAGGGCCGCCGCGTCGCGAGGTGCCCGTCCTGCTGCGTCAAACCAGCTTTAAAGCCCTGGAAGAGCCGGTGCTGTTTGCCGGGGAACATAAGGGCACCCACACTGCGCGCTTCGGTGAGATTGAGCAGCGCGGCGTGGCGCTGACCCCGAAAGGGCGTGAACTGTACGATAGCCTGCTTTCCCAGGCCGGTACCGGCAAAGATAACCTGACGCATCAGCTGCATCTGCGGGAGATCTTTAGCGCCTTCCCGGACAGTGAACTGCTAATGCGCCGTCAGGAGCTGGCGTATTTCCGCTACCGTCTGACGCCTGCGGGTGAAGCGCATCGCCATGCGTTCCGGCCGGGAGACGATCCGCAGCCGCTAATCGAGCGCGGATGGGTGGTCGCTCAGCCGATCACCTACGAAGATTTCCTCCCGGTTAGCGCAGCCGGGATATTCCAGTCCAATCTCGGGAATGAAACCCAGGCCCGTAGCCACGGCAACGCCAGCCGCGATGCGTTTGAAGACGCGTTGGGCTGCCCGGTGTATGACGAGTTCACGCTCTACCAGGAGGCTGAAACCCGCAGCAAACAGCGTTGCGGTTTGCTCTGAAATCGTTACTCTGCTGGGGTGTGATGGAAAAAATAAGGTCGTTATGCAAAATCCTTCCGCCCCTGTGGTTGAAACGCGCCAGGGCGCACTCTCTGGTTTAACCGATGAAAATGTCCACGTCTGGTGCGGCATTCCCTACGCCGCACCGCCCGTGGGCGAGTGGCGCTGGCGTTCCCCGCGGCCCCTTGAGCCGTGGGATGGCGTTCGCCAGGCCACAGCCTTTTCGGCCTCAAGCTGGCAAAGCAGCGAATATTGTCAGGAGCTGGGCGGGGGCGATCCCGGTCAGTTCTCGGAAGACTGTCTTTATCTGAACGTCTGGTCCCCCAAAGAGCGCGCCGGGGCGCTTCCGGTTATGGTCTGGCTGCACGGGGGCGGGTTTACGATTGGCGCAGGCGGCCTGCCGCCTTATAACGGCAAAGCGCTGGCCACACGCGGGGTGGTTGTGGTGACGATCAACTACCGTCTCGGCCATCTCGGCTTTTTCGCCCATCCCGCGCTGGAAGGCGAGGAAGATCGCGTGGTGCATAATTTTGCCCTGCTGGATCAGATCGCGGCCCTCGAATGGGTTAGGGACAATATCACCGCATTTGGTGGCGACCCCGCTAACGTGACCCTGTTTGGCGAATCAGCCGGTGCGCGCAGCGTGCTCTCTCTGCTGGCATCGCCCCTGGCGGCTGGCTTGTTCCACAAGGCGATTGTGCAAAGCGGGTATACCTTGCCGGACACGCCGCGTGAACAGGCGCTGCAAAAAGGGGAAGCGCTGGCCGCCCATTTTGGCCTGGAGAAGGCGACTGCTGAGCAGCTGCGCGCCATTCCGCCGGACGCGTTCTGGCCGTTAACCGCGCCGCTGAACGTCGCCCCGGCGCCCATCGTCGGGGACTGCGTTCTGCCCGAAGCGATGCTGGACGTCTTTTTCGCGGCCCGCCAGCATCCCGTACCGGTGATGATTGGGTCGAACAGCGATGAGGCCAGCGTGATGGCGGTGTTTGGCATCGATCTTGCCGGGCAAATCCAGAAGCTCCGCCGGGAGCGACGCTTCGGGCTGGGGCTGATTAAGCTGCTCTATCCGGGCGTCAAAGGCGATGAGGAGTTGGGCAGGCAGGTGTGCCGCGACATGGCGTTCACCACGATGGGCTATGTCGTGATGCAGGCGCAGCAGCGCGTCGGCGGACTGTGCTGGCGTTACTGGTTTGACTATGTTGCGGAAGCGGAACATGCCACCTATATCAACGGCGCCTGGCACGGCAATGAAGTGCCCTATGTCTTCGATACCCTCGGCCAGGTTGAGCCTTCACGCCAGTATGTCAACGAACGGGATTTACAGTTTGCTGCGCAGGTCGCCGATTACTGGGTGAGCTTTGCGCGAGATGCAGGGCCTCGTGAGATCCTGCCGGGGCCGACGCACTGGCCCGCATGCCGAAAAGGGCGGGATGTTTTGTTACGCATTGGCGTGAATAAACATGCAGGATTCCGGCTTGAAAACCGCTTTATGCGCGCCCGCATGAGCCTCTTCAAACGGGTAATGAAGCACCACGTCAGCCTCGATTAAGCAAACAGGCGCGAAACGCCGCCAGTCCATTTTCCTCCCCTGGCGTTTCGCGCAGCACCAGCCGGTAGCTCGCGCCGGTTTTTATGCTGGTTTCATAAGGCCTCATCAGTCTTCCCGCGCGGACATCTTCGGCCACCAGCGTTTCGTCGGCAATGGCCACGCCCAGCCCCTGAATGGCGGCCGTGATGGCGAGATCCATCGTGTCGAAGTGTTGATTTTTGTGCATGGCAAAGCCCGGACCTTCCTGTTTCGTCAGCCACAGCGACCAGTCTGTCTTATCCCTTGTGGGGTGCAGGAACGTCAGCGATCCCAGCGTTGCACCTGCCCGCACCGGGCTTATCACCGGGGTGAGCGCCTCTTCGAACAGCAGATCGCCTGCGCTCATGTGCGTACCGAACACGATGGCCGCGTCGTAAGATTCGGTTTTGAAGTTGACGTTGTGATCGGTGGTGGTGGTCAGGGCGATCTGCAGATCCGGCTGCTCACGCTCCACCTCCAGCAGGCGCGGCACCAGCCAGCGCATGGCACAGGTGGGCGCCTTGAGCCGGATCACGGTCTGCTGGCTGCGGGCCTGGTCGGCCACGGTCAGCAAGTGTTCGAAAGCAGACTGCAGTTCCGGGAGCAGGGCGCTGCCCTGCGAGGAGAGACGCAGGCCGCGTGCGTGGCGTTCAAAAAGCGGAAAGCCAAACCACGCTTCGAGGGAGGCTATCTTGCGGCTCACGGCCCCCTGCGTCAGGCAAAGTTCTGCGGCAGCATGGGTCAGATTCAGGTGACGCGCGGTGACTAAAAATGCGTCGATGGCATTAAGCGGGAGCGAACGGCGCGACATGGAAACACCTCAGCTATGCATTTTTCTCATGGCTATTATGACAACAATTCGATTGTCCCGACAATAGAGATGTTGTTTGAATAGTTATGCAATGTCCATGAGAAGGGAAAGAGGATGGCTTTACGAACGCCAGTGCAAACGCGCTCTAAACTGCCCGATGTGGGCACCACCATTTTTACCGTTATCGGCCAGCTCTCGGCGCAGCATAACGCGATTAACCTTTCTCAGGGCGCACCGAATTTTTCCTGCGACCCGAAGCTTGTTGCGGGCGTTACCCGCGCAATGGAGGCGGGGCATAACCAGTATGCGTCGATGACCGGTCTGCAGCCGCTCAAAGAGCGTATTGCCGATAAAATTGCCACCCTATACGGCACGCGATATGACCCGGCCAGCGAGGTGCTGGTGACCGCCAGCGCCAGCGAAGGGCTCTATTCGGCAATCAGCGGGCTGGTGCACCCGGGTGATGAGGTGATCTACTTCGAGCCGTCATTTGACAGCTACGCGCCGATTGTCCGTCTGCAGGGGGCAACGCCGATTGCCATCAAGCTCACCGTGCCGGATTTTGCCGTCAACTGGGACGAAGTCCGGGCTGCCATCTCCCCGCGCACGCGCATGATCATCATCAATACGCCGCACAACCCGAGCGGCCAGGTTTTTTCAGCCAACGACCTGCAGCAGCTGGCGGCGCTGACGCGCAATACCGACATCATTATTTTGTCTGACGAAGTGTATGAACACGTGGTGTTTGACGGTGAGCCGCACCACGGGATGGCCACGCACCCGCAGCTGGCGGAGCGTAGCGTGATTATTTCTTCTTTCGGAAAAACCTATCACGTCACCGGCTGGCGCGTGGGTTACTGTGTTGCACCGGCGGTGCTGATGGACGAGATTTGTAAAGTCCATCAATTTTTAATGTTTTCTGCCGATACGCCAATGCAGCACGCGTTTGCTGAACATATGGTCGACCCGCAAACCTGGCTGTCGCTGTCGGCGTTTTACCAGCGCAAGCGCGATCTGCTGCAGAGTCTGCTGGCCGATTCGCCGTTCACGCTGCTGCCCAGCGCCGGATCGTTCTTCATGCTGGCGGACTACAGCCAATTCAGCAACGAGCGCGACAGCGAGCTGGTGAAACGGCTGATCGTTGAGTACGGTGTAGCTACCATTCCGCTGTCGGCGTTTTATGCGGACGGTACGGATAATAAATTGATTCGTCTCTCTTTTGCGAAAGATGAGGCGACGTTACGGGCAGGTGCCCAAGCCCTGTGTCGGGTTAAACCACGCTGAGATAGGCTCTGAGGAGTTTGAGATGAAAATACGCGCGCTAGTTGTCGGCATGGGATTGCTGTGTACCTTTTCCTCCTTCGCGGCGTCCGAGCTGCGTTACGGTCTGGAAGCCGAATATCCGCCGTTTGAAAGCCGCAATGCGGCAGGCGAACTGGAAGGGTTTGACGTTGAGCTGGGGAATGCCATCTGCAAAGCGGCAGCGCTGAAGTGCAGCTGGGTGGAAACCTCGTTTGATGCGCTGATCCCGGGCCTGGTGGCGAAGAAATTCGACGCCATCAACTCGGCGATGAATATCACCGAGCAGCGCCGCAAGAGCATTGATTTTACCCAGCCGATTTACCGTATTCCGTCGCAGCTGGTCGGCAAGGCCGGCACGGCGGTTGAGGCAACCCCAGAAGGGCTGAAGGGGAAAACCATTGGCGTGCTGCAGGGCTCCATTCAGGAAACCTATGCCAAAGAGCACTGGGAAAAGCAGGGTGTCACCGTGGTGTCGTATAAAGATCAGAATATGGCCTGGGGCGATCTGCTGAATGGCCGTATCGACGCCTCGCTGGTCATGTCCGCGGCCGGACAGGCAGGTTTCCTCAGCAAGCCGCAGGGGAAAGGGTTTGGCTTCATCGGCAAGCCGGTGTCTGACGACACTATACTCGGCAGTGGGATCGGCTTTGGGTTGCGTAAAGGTGACGAGGCCACCAAAAAGCAGCTTGATGCCGCAATTGATAAAGTACGTGCCGACGGCACGATCGCCAAACTCGCTGATAAGTACTTCCCGGGTATCGATGTCAGCGTAAAATAACCGCCTCATTCGCCCCGTCAGCTGATGTCCTGACGGGGCATTTTTATACACATTTTCCAGGCTTTCTTTACACCACTTTCGGGCCGTTCTGGTCGACAGAAAATATTTCTCACTTTGTTCAGATAATCACCGGCCAACAATTGGATTCTTAACCATTTTTGTTTAGGCTGTGCGTTCTTTCTTGCCGTCATTTCGCCGAGCGCGAAACACATTCACACGACCATAAGGACGTTTTTCCAGGCATGAATCGCAGACGTTTTCTAAAAGGCTCGCTGGCAGTGGCAGCCCTGAGCGGCACATCCGGCCTTGCTTCCCTGTTTTCCAAAGCGGCATACGCTGCTGACTCTGACATTGCCGACGGCCAGAGCCGTCGTTTTGACTTCTCCGTCCTGCAATCCATGGCGCATGACCTGGCGAAAACCCCATGGGGTGGCGCGCCGCGCCCGCTGCCGGAGACGCTGGCCACGATGACGCCGCAGGCGTACAACGCCATCCGCTACGATGAAAAGCAGTCACTGTGGAATAACATTGAAGGGCGTCAGCTGGACGTGCAGTTCTTCCATATGGGAATGGGGTTCCGCCGTCGCGTGCGGATGTTCTCGCTGGACCAGTCCACCTCTATGGCGCGCGAGATCCACTTCCGTCCGGAGCTGTTCAGCTACGGTGAAACGGGGGTGGATACCAAACAGCTGGAAGGGCAAAGCGATCTCGGCTTTGCGGGCTTCCGCGCGTTTAAGGCGCCGGAGCTGGCACGTCGCGATATCGTCTCTTTCCTGGGCGCGAGCTATTTCCGCGCAGTGGATGACACTTACCAGTACGGCCTTTCCGCCCGCGGCCTGGCGGTAGATACCTTCACCGACACGCCGGAAGAGTTCCCGGACTTTACCTCCTTCTGGTTTGAGACCGTCAAGCCCGGCGATACGACCTTTACCGTCTATACGCTGCTCGACAGCCCGAGCATCACCGGCGCCTATAAATTCGTGATCCACTGCGAGAAGAGCCAGGTGATCATGGAGGTGGAAAACCATCTCTACGCTCGTAAGGACATCAAGCAGCTCGGCATCGCGCCGATGACCAGCATGTTCAGCTGCGGCAATAACGAACGCCGCATGTGTGACACTATTCACCCGCAAATCCATGATTCCGACCGTCTGGCGATGTGGCGCGGCAACGGGGAGTGGATCTGTCGTCCGCTGAACAACCCGCAGAAGCTGCAGTTCAATGCCTATATGGACAAAAACCCGAAAGGGTTCGGTCTGCTGCAGCTCGATCGCGATTTCTCGCACTATCAGGACGTGATGGGGTGGTACAACAAGCGTCCAAGCCTGTGGGTGGAACCGCGTAACGACTGGGGTAAAGGCGCGGTTGGCCTGATGGAGATCCCGACCACCGGTGAAACGCTGGATAACGTGGTCTGCTTCTGGCAGCCGGAAAAAGCCGTCAAAGCGGGCGACGAGCTGGACTTCAAATATCGCCTCTACTGGAGCGCGATGCCGCCGGTGCGCTCCCCGCTGGCCAACGTCTACGCCACCCGCACCGGCATGGGCGGCTTCCCGGAAGGCTGGGCACCGGGCGAAAACTACCCGAAAGTGTGGGCCCGTCGCTTTGCCATCGACTTCGTCGGCGGCGACCTGAAGGCTGCTGCGCCAAAAGGCATCGAGCCGGTGATTACGCTCTCCAGCGGTGAAGCGAAGCAGGTGGAGATCCTCTACGTTGAGCCGTTTGACGGCTATCGCATTCTGTTTGACTGGTACCCGACGTCAGATTCGACGGAACCGGTGGATATGCGCCTGTTCCTGCGCTGCCAGGGCGACGCCATCAGCGAAACCTGGCTGTACCAGTATTTCCCGCCAGCGCCGGATAAACGTCAGTACGTTGACGACCGGGTAATGCGTTAACTTTTGTGGGATTGTGCCGGGTGGCGGCTTCGCCTTACCCGGCCTACGTTTCAGTACTGTAGGCCCGGTAAGCGCAGCGCCACCGGGCGATGACGAGGCACCATGACATCTGAAATCATCCCCGTTTCACAACACATCGAACTACGTTCCGTCGAAGAGCGCTATACCGCCGACCTGCACAATCTCGTCGTCAAAAACAGAGCCTTTCTGCAAACCGCCTTTGACTGGGCGCAGCACGTGGGCAGCGAAGAGGATACCCGCCGCAACGTGCAGAGTAACCAGATGCTGCACCAGCGCGGCTACGCCAAAACGTTTCTGATCTTCAAGGATGATGCGCTGGTTGGCGTGCTGTCGTTCAACACCATTGAACCGACCAACAAAGCCGGCTACATCGGCTACTGGCTGGATGAAGCCCACCAGGGTCAGGGCATTCTCTCTCAGTCACTGCAGGCGTTTATGCGCTACTACGCTGAACGCGGTGAGATCCGTCGTTTTGTGATCAAGTGTCGGGTGGCGAATCAGCACAGCAACAGCGTTGCCGTGCGCAACGGTTTTACGCTAGAAGGGTGCCTGCGGGAAGCGGAATACCTGAATGGCCGCTTTGACGATGTCAATATCTACGGCCGGATCTATACCCTATAACGCGCCCAGCAGCGGCGTGCGGGTGATGCGCTGGTCGCCATTAATCACTTTTTCGCCGCGCAGGTGAATGCTCTCGCCGGCAAACGCTTCAATGACCGCATCGTCGGTGATTTCAACCCGGTGTTCGATAAGCACATCTCCGCTGATGCGCGCGCGCCCCTGGATCACCACTTTATCATCCAGCATGATCGGCCCGCCGCGCAGCCAGGCCTGCCCGCCAATCAGGACGTGATGCTTAATGACGCAGTTGCCTTCGACCACGGCATTCTCCGCAATCTGCGAGCTGTAGCGCACCGTCGGGATGGCATCGTCGTCAAACCCGGCTATCACGCGGGCGTTACCATAGACTTTTGCGCAGTCGCACACCCAGACGTTGTTCAGTTCGTTACCCTCCAGGATCGCGTTGTCGAAGACTTCGGCCCGGTGTTCAACAAAGGCAAAATTGACCATCGCCTCGCCGTAGATTTGCGCCTGGTGCACAATCCGCGACTGGCTCACCGTCGCCTTGTCGTAAATTTGCAGGATCTGTTCATGGTCCGGCGTCAGCCCTTTGGCGGCAATGACCACGCTCTGATGCAGCACGCGCGCGTCGCCGTAGATATGGCACTCGCCCCGTACGCAGGATTGCTGAATGGTGACGTTGTCACTTATTCGCGCCCCGTGGCTGACCTCTGCGCCGTCCAGCCAGCAGCTGTCGCCGATATGCGCGTCATGGCTAATGATGCACGGCAGGGTAAGACGCGCGTTGCCGGAGACGACTGCCCCCGCGAACACCACGCTGTTTTCATCGTAGATCCAGCAGTCGCCGTCCTGCGCGAGGGCGCGCTCATCGTCAATCCAGCCGCCTCTCGTGCCGACCGTCACGTCGTTAAAGTCCGCCGTGGCGATAATCTGCCGCAGCGTGGTGGCGTGGGTGGTTTCGCCGTTTTTCCATTGCCAGAGGCGGGTCTCGTCGCTAAGGCGATATTTGTTCATCTTCATGTCTCTGATAAGCGTCTTAACTAAACGTAGCAAAGTTTTCGCTTTTCGAGCGGCTGGCAACCAGACGGCAAACGCCTTAAAATGGCATGTAAAATGCACTTTCACTTTATGCGAACGCAGGAAAAACAATGACCGTCGATGAGAATTACTTCACAGAGAAATATGGCTTAACCCGTACCCATTCAGAGGTGCTGTACAGCGCGGAGATTGTGAAGCTCGGTAAAACGCTGGATCTGGGCTGCGGCAACGGCCGTAACAGCCTGTACCTTGCGGCCAACGGGTACGATGTGACCGCGTGGGACAAGAACCCGATGAGCATCGACAATATCGAACGCATCAAGGCGGAAGAAGGGATCGCTAATCTGCATACCGCGATTAAGGATCTCAACAACCTGAGCTTTGACGGCCAGTACGATTTTATTCTCTCTACCGTGGTGATGATGTTCCTGGAGGCAAAAACCATCCCGAGCCTTATCGCCAATATGCAGCGCTGCACGACGCCGGGCGGTTACAATCTTATCGTTGCCGCCATGGATACGGCAGACTACCCCTGCACGGTCGGCTTCCCGTTTGCCTTCAGGAGCGGTGAGCTGAGCAACTACTACGAAGGCTGGGAGTTGCTCAAATACAACGAGGACGTTGGCGAACTGCACCGCACTGATGAAAACGGCAACCGCATCAAGCTGCGCTTTGCCACGATGCTGGCACGAAAGCCCGCTTAACGGGCGGCCAGCAGGCAGATCTGCAGGGCAGTCTTATAAGACGCCTCGAACGACGACAGCGGCAGGAATTCAAACTTCGAGTGGAAGTTATGCGCCCCGGTGAAGAAGTTCGGGGTGAGTAGCCCTTTAGCCGAGAGCGCCGCGCCGTCGGTGCCGCCGCGCATTGGCGTCGGTTTCGGCGTGATGCCGAGCGATTCCATCGCCTCGAACATCAGATCGATGGCGCGCCGGTCTTCGCCAATCGCATTGCTGATATTGCTGTAGGTATCTTCAATGCGATAGTCCACGCTGGCCGTCGGATATTGGGCGGCAATCAGCGCGGCTACGTCGGCAATCTGCTGCTTGCGCGCGGCAAAGCTCTCCTTATCAAAGTCGCGGATATTGGCCTTAAGAACGGCCTCGTTCTGTCCGGCCTGAATGCCGTTAAACCAGATATAGCCTTCACGCCCCTCGGTGCACTCGGGCGTTTGCTGGCGATCAAAATGGCTGATGTAATCAGTCGCCATCAGCAGGGGATTCACCAGCACGCCTTTGGCGGACATCGGGTGCGCCGTCACGCCGGTAAAACGGATTTCCGCGGCTGCCGCATTAAAGTTCTCGTAGACAATCTCACCGAGCTCGCAGCAGTCAATGGTCCAGGCAAAGTCGACGTCGAAGCGCTTTAGATCCAGCGCCTTGGCACCGTTCAGGCCGATCTCTTCGTCAGGCACAAACGCCACGACGATATCCCCATGCTGATGTTCCGCCGTCAGGTTTTCCAGCACCGTCATGACCACCGTGACCGCCGATTTATTATCGGCGCCCAATACGCTGGTTCCGTCGCTGAAAATAATCTCCTCGTTCGGATAAGCCAGAATTTCGGGATGCTCGTTTACCCGTAGCCAGATGTCTTTCTCTTTATTCAGACAGAGATCTTCACCGGTAAACGTTAATATTTGTGGATGAATATCCGGTGAAAGTCCCACGTCGACGGTATCAATATGGGTAATAAAGCCGATGCGCGGCGCACCGGGCACGTTGCCTTTTTTAACCGCCGTCACCGTGGCGAATTCATCTATCACAATGTCGTCTAACCCCAGCTGTGCCAGCTCCTGCGCCAGCTCGCGCGCCATGTCATGCTGGCCCGGCGTTGAGGGCAGGGTTTTGACTCTGGGATCGCTCTGGCTGGTGATCGCGAGATAGCGGAAAAAACGGTGCGTTAATTGTCTGGAAAGCGGCGAGCCCATAGTGATTTATTCCTTATTTATTTTTCAGGTGTTTGCCACATCACTTTAATGTTATTTATGAAATGGCAAAAGAATTAATTAGCCGTCGAATTAAAAAGACAGGAATAAATGATGACAAGCAAACTCACAACTTTCACATTGGCGCTCGCGGCACTCACGGTCAGTTCCGCTGTCGCTGCGAAAACGCTGGTGTATTGCTCCGAAGGATCGCCGGAAAACTTTAACCCTCAGCTTTACACCTCGGGAACCAGCGTCGACGCCAGCGCCGTGCCGGTCTATAACCGTCTGGTCGATTTCAAACCTGGTACCACGGAGCTGGTGCCGAGCCTGGCGGAACGCTGGGAGGTGAGCGACGACGGCAAGGTTTACACCTTCCATCTGCGCAAGGGCGTGAAGTTCCAGAGCAATAAATCCTTCACGCCGACCCGTGACTTTAACGCCGATGACGTGATCTTCTCGTTTATGCGGCAAAAAGACGTGAATCATCCCTACCACAACGTCTCTAACGGCAGCTACTCGAACTTCGAAAGTCTGGAGTTCGGCAGCCTGATAACCGCCATTGATAAAGTCGATGACCACACCGTGCGCTTTACCCTGGCGCACCCGGAAGCGCCGTTTGTCGCCGATCTGGCCTGGTATTTTGCCTCGATCCTTTCAGCGGAGTATGCCGACGCGATGCTGAAAGCGGGCACGCCGGAGAAGGTGGATATGGAGCCCATCGGCACCGGGCCGTTTAAGCTGGCGCAGTATCAGAAGGATTCCCGGATCCTGTTCACGGCGTTTGCCGACTACTGGCAGGGGAAATCGAAGCTGGACAGGCTGGTGTTTAGCATCACCCCGGATGCCTCCGTGCGTTTTGCCAAAATTGAGAAGAACGAATGTCAGGTGATGCCGTTCCCGAACCCGGCCGATCTGCCGAGCATGAAGGCCAACAAAGATATCAACCTGATGAGCAAGGCCGGACTGAATACCGGCTTCCTGGCGTTCAACACGCAGAAGCCGCCGCTGGATAACGTGAAGGTCCGTCAGGCGCTGGCGATGGCCATCAATAAACCGGCCATTATTGATGCGGTGTTCCACGGTACCGGCACCGTGGCGAAGAATCTGCTGCCGCCGGGCGTCTGGAGTGCCGACAGCGAGCTTAAGGATTACGACTACGATCCTGAAAAAGCCAAAGCGCTGCTGAAAGAGGCCGGCTTTGCCAGCGGCGTCAGCATCGATTTATGGGCGATGCCGGTCCAGCGTCCCTATAACCCGAATGCGAAACGCATGGCGGAGATGATTCAGGCGGACTGGGCGAAAATTGGCGTACAGACCAAAATCGTTACCTACGAATGGGGCGAGTATCTGAAACGCGTGAAGGGCGGAGAGCATCAGGCCGCGCTGATGGGCTGGACGACGGCCACCGGCGATCCGGATAACTTCTTCGGCCCGCTCTTTACCTGCACCTCGGCGAACGGCGGATCAAACTCGGCGAAATGGTGCTACAAGCCCTTCGATAACCTCATTGCCGAGGCGAAATCGATAACCGATCATGATAAGCGCGTGGCGTTGTATAAAGAGGCGCAGCAGATGATGCATGACCAGATGCCTGCGGTGATGATTGCGCATTCAACGATTTTCGAACCGGTACGCAAGGAGGTGAAGGGCTATGAAATCGACCCGTTTGGCAAACATCTGTTCTGGCAAGTGGATATAAATCAGTAATTTTTCACTGCCCGGCATGCGTCCGGGCAATCTTTTTGCAATTTGTGCTCACCGCATCATTTTTTGTCACAACAAACCCGCCCGTCTTTTGCTATAACTTCAAATGCATACTTGCAGATAACATGGAAAACTATCATGCGTACTCAAACTTTTTTTAAAGTTGCAGTGCTTACTGGTCTGTTGGCGTTGGCGGGCTGTTCTTCAAAAGTCGCCGCTCCAGAACAATACTCCGGCTTTTTAAAAGACTACTCAGGCTTGCAGCAGACAACGTCTGCGACGGGTAAACCAACGCTGCGTTGGGTTGATCCTTCTTATAATGAGGCTAACTACGACAGTATTCTCTGGACACCGATTACCTATTACCCAACGCCAAAACCGACCACGCAAATTGGTCAAAAAACGCTTGATGAGTTGTTGAATTACACCAATAACAAAATGAAAACGGCGATTGGTACGCGTAAGCCGGTTGTGACCACGCCGGGTAAACATAGCCTGATTTTCCGCGGCGCGATTACCGGGGTGAGTTCGCAGAAAGAGGGGCTGCAGTTCTATGAAGTGGTGCCTGTTGCGCTGGTGGTTGCCGGTACGCAGATGGCAACCGGACACCGCACCATGGATACGCATCTCTTCTTTGAAGGCGAGCTGATCGATGCGGCCACCAACAAACCGGTCATGAAGGTGGTACGTAAAGGCGAAGGTAAAGAGCTGAATAACGAAAGCACGCCAATGACCTTTGCGACGCTGAAGCAGGTTGTTGATGATATGGCGACGGATGCCACTATGTTTGATGTGAAAAAGACCGCAAAATAAAATAAAAAGGCCTGCGTAATGCAGGCCTTTTTATTTACGCCATCCGTAAGCGTCTGAACCAGGTTTCCGGTTTGGTAAACATCACCATATTTCCTCCCAGGATCAGCACTAATCCCACGATTCCGTTGACATGCCAGACGTAGCCTTCATAGACCGTGGAGATGGAGAGCGCCACCAGCGGAAAGAGCAGCGTGCTGTAGGCCGCTTTGCCCGGGCCAATACGTCCCACCAGCGTGAAGTAGGCACCAAAAGCAATCACCGAGCCAAACAGGGCCAAATACACCAGCGCGCCGAGATAGCTCACCGTCCATTCCGGCACAAAGCTATCGCCTCTGAACAGCGCAATGCAGCCCATCACCAGCGTGCCATAGAGCATCGCCCAGGCGTTGGTGGTCATGGTTTCCAGGCCTCTGCGCTGATGGCGCATGCTGATCATATTGCCCAGCGAGAAGCCGTAGGTTCCGAGCGCGGAAAGCCCAATGCCGGTCAGGAGTGACGCGCTCCAGCCGCTGGCCAGCAAATCGTCCCAGAAGAGGGTGACGATCCCAACCAGCCCCAGTGCCGCCGCCGTCCAGAAACGCGCGGGCGGGCGCTGCCCGAAGAAAATAAAGCTGTTAATCGCGTTATAGAGCACCGCCATGGAGAAGATCACCGACTCCAGGCCGGTATTGATATGTGCCGCTGCCGTGTAAAAACACCAGAAGTTAAAGCAGAAAACGCAGCATCCCTGAAGCAGGCAAAAAAGATGATCCCGAAGCGCCAGCGTGCGCAGGCGACGCAGGGCGAGTAACACCACCATCATGGTGAGGCTGGCGACGGCGAAGCGCCAGAAAATCGACACCGGTGCCGCGACGGGGCCCTGCTGCAGGAAAATCGCAATCCAGGTGGTTCCCCAGATAATGACCACGAGTCCATATAATAATGCGTTCATAGTTGTCTCTTCTCAAACCGCGGAAACCCGCAGTATGGCGCTGAGCTGCGTAACGGGCTTTCACCTGCTTGCGGGTGACTTGCAAAATCTTGCGCTTTTTTCTTCCCTGGGGTCTGGCAACGGGGGACAACTCTTTTTAGACTGATATTCCGATCATTCATGCGCTAACGGTTATGTCTCACGCTTACGATACCTTTGAAACGCTTTGCCAACAGAATGCAGTCCTGCGGGAAACCGTCTCGCTGAATTCGGGTATTCAGCTGGCAGCGTGGTACAACAAGCACGACACGATAACCGTTAAAAGCAACCATCATACCCTCAGCCTGTACGTGGCGGACGGCTACGAAAGCTATCAAAAAACGCCGGGCGGCTGGAAGAACGGTGGGGGGCCGGACCGTTTCTGCCTGATGCCCAAAGAGAGCGAATCGACGTGGGACATCCGTGATGACCTGTCGTTTGTGCATCTCTACTGCACCGATGAACACCTGCGCGATGTGGGGGAGAAAATCTGGGACAAGCGACCGCTTTCGCTGACCCTGGACGAGCGTATTTTTGGCAGCGATCCGAAGATCACCACGCTGTATCGCCAGTTTTTACTGGGCTGTGACTGGCAGCAGCACGCCAACCAGCTCACTCTGAGCACGGCCTCCACGCTGCTGCTGACCCATCTGCTGCAAAATTACTCAAACGTGCAGTGGAAGCTACCGGTTGTCACGGGAGGGTTGTCGCCGTTTGTGCTGCGCAACGTCCTCGCCTTTATCGAAGAGAACCTCGGGCAGCCCCTGACGCTGGCCGAACTGGCGGCGCAGGCTGCCCTCAGCGAATACCATTTTGCCCGCATGTTCCGCCAGTCGACGGGGCTGGCGCCGCATCAGTATGTGATGCAGAGGCGAATGGATAAAGCGAAAGCCCTTGTCCAGCATACGACGACGCCGCTGACGGAGATCGCGCTTGCCTGCGGGTTTAACTCCGCCAGCCACTTCAGCAACCGCTTTCGCAGCGCGACGGGCATGACGCCTTCGCAGCTACGCGCGGCGAGCGCGTGAAAACAGGGCGTAGCATACTCCGCCCAGCACCAGCCCCCAGAATGCCGAACCGATGCCCAGGATTGTCACGCCGCTTGCGGTCATCAGAAATGTGACGATAGCCGCGTCGCGCTCCGCTTCGTGACTCAGCGCCTGATATAAACTCCCGCTGATGGTGCCCAGCAGTGCCAGACCGGCCAGCGTCTGGATCCAGCTGAGCGGCAGCGCGGCCATCAGCCCGGTAATGGAGCCACCGAAAATTCCCGCCAGCAGATAAAACCCTCCCGCAGCGATGGCCGCCAGCCAGCGTTTACCCGCATCCGGGTGTGCATCCGGGCTTTGGCAAATGGCGGCGGTAATGGCCGCAATGCAGATTGAAAAGACGCCAAACGGAGAAAACAGCAGCGCCATTCCCCCCGTAACGATAATGAGCGGTGAGACCGCCAGCGGGTAACCGGAGGCTTTCATCGTGGCGAACCCCGGCGCGTTTTGTGAGGCCATGGTGACCAGGAAGAAGGGTAAGCCAATACTCACAAGGCTGGTGAAGGTGAAGGCGGGCGCAATAAATTCGGGCATCACCAGTGAAAGCGTGAGCTTATCCGTGACAACGTCACCACCGAACCATGCCACCATACCGCCCACCAGGAGCGTGACCACGATGGCATAGCGCGGCGACAGCGCTTTGGCGATCAGCCACGCCGCAATCATGCTGCCGCACAGCAGAAAGTGCCCCTCAAGATGCGCAAACGCGTGGAGGCCAAACTGCAGCAATACCCCGGCCAGCATGGCGGCAGCAAGCGAATGGGGGATCAGCTTCATCAGACGGGCGAAAAGCCCGGTAACGCCGCAAAGCAAAATAAGCGCGTTCGCAAAGATGAACACGCCAATGGTTTCCGCCAGTGTGACGCCGTGCAGGCTGGTGGCGAGCAGCGCCGCGCCGGGCGTCGACCAGGCGGTCAGTACGGGCGCTTTGTACCACCAGGAGAGCGCCAGCGTGCTGACGCCCATCCCAATCCCCAGCGCGGTCATCCAGCCCGCAATCTGCTGCGCGCTGGCGCCTGCCGCGGCGGCGGCCTGCCAGATGATGGCTGCCGAGCTTGCGTAACCGACCAGCACGGCGACAAATCCAGCCAGTGCGACTGGAATAAGATGAGAGGAAGGGCGCATGAAAACTCCGTTGTGCGTTATAACGTCCAAAGTAAGGTAGCACTGTGCGCTATAGCGTACAAGTGGTATGCTGAATGTCACCAGGAGGGAACATGGACATCACACGACATCTTGCAACCACATTGAAAACGCTGCGCCAGGCACGCGGCTGGAGTTTGTCGAAGCTCGCGGACGAGACCGGCGTGTCAAAGGCCATGCTCGGGCAAATCGAGCGAAATGAATCCAGCCCCACGGTGTCGACGCTGTGGAAAATTGCCACAGGACTGAACGTGCCGTTTTCCGCCTTCATCACGCCTGAGGCGGACCGACAGGCGGTGTTTGACCCGCAGCAGCAGGCGATGGTCGTCAAGCCGCTCTTTCCGTGGGACGAGGCGCTCCGGTTTGATTATTTCTCCATTACCCTGGCCCCCGGCGCCCTGAGTGAATCCACGCCGCATGAGGCAGGGGTGATTGAACATGTGGTGGTGATCAGCGGCGAGCTGGAGATGAAGCTCGAGGGCAAGTGGCAGACGATTTCTGCCGATTCGGGCGTCCGCTTCGCCGGCGATAAACCGCATGCCTACCGCAACAGCAGCGACCGGACGGTGCATTTTCACTCCCTGATTCATTATCCCCGCTGAGGCTACGCAAAACTGTTTCGCTGACGCAGACTTCTGACTACAATAGCCGCCATTTTGACCATAACGGATAACGACGAAGTATGCGCCTGCAATCCCATCATCTTGAACTTTTAAGCCCGGCCCGTGACGCCGCCATTGCCCGTGAAGCGATCCTTCATGGCGCAGATGCCGTCTACATTGGTGGTCCTGGCTTCGGTGCCCGCCATAACGCCAGCAACAGCCTGAGCGATATTGCTGAACTGGTGCCGTTCGCCCACCGTTTCGGGGCGAAAGTGTTCGTGACCCTGAACACCATTCTTCATGATGATGAGCTGGAGCCTGCGCAACGTCTGATTACCGATCTCTATCAGGCCGGGGTGGATGCCCTGATTGTTCAGGATATGGGCGTGCTGGAGCTGGATATTCCGCCCATTGAACTACACGCCAGTACCCAGTGTGATATCCGCACGGTAGAGAAGGCGAAGTTTCTCTCTGACGTCGGCTTTTCGCAGATCGTCCTGGCCCGCGAGCTGAACCTGAATCAAATCCGCGATATTCACCAGGCGACAGACGCGACGATTGAATTCTTTATCCACGGCGCGCTGTGCGTCGCCTATTCCGGTCAGTGCAACATTTCCCACGCGCAAACGGGCCGCAGCGCCAACCGCGGCGACTGTTCACAGGCCTGCCGTCTGCCGTATACCCTGAAAGACGATCAGGGGCGCGTCGTGGCATTTGAAAAACACCTGCTCTCGATGAAGGATAACGATCAGACCGCCAACCTGGGCGCGCTGATCGACGCGGGCGTGCGTTCCTTCAAGATTGAAGGGCGCTATAAAGATATGAGCTACGTGAAGAACATCACCGCGCACTATCGCCAGATGCTGGATGCCATTATTGAGGATCGCGGTGACCTGGCGCGCGCGTCGGCCGGTCGTACCGAGCATTTCTTTATTCCGTCGACGGACAAAACGTTCCACCGCGGCAGCACGGACTATTTTGTGAATGCCCGTAAAGGGGATATCGGCGCGTTTGACTCACCGAAGTTTATCGGCTTACCGGTTGGCGAAGTGCTGAAAGTGGCGAAAGATCACCTTGATGTTGCGGTGACGGAGCCGCTGGCGAACGGCGATGGCCTTAACGTGATGATTAAGCGTGAAGTGGTGGGCTTCCGCGCCAACACGGTCGAAAAAACCGGCGAGAACCGCTACCGCGTGTGGCCGAATGAAATGCCGGCCGATCTCTACAAGGCGCGACCGAACGCGGCGCTTAACCGTAACCTCGATCATAACTGGCAGCAGGCGCTGCTGAAAACCTCCAGCGAACGTCGTATTGCGGTGGATATTGAACTGGGCGGCTGGGAAGAGCAGCTGATTCTGACCATGACCTGTGAAGACGGCATCAGCGTAACGCATACGCTTGATGGCCTGTTCGAGGTGGCAAACAACGCGGAGAAAGCGCTCAACAGCCTGAAGGATGGCGTCGCGAAGCTGGGCCAGACGATTTACTACGCCCGCAACGTTGAGATCAACCTGCCGGATGCCCTGTTTGTGCCGAACAGTTTGCTCAACCAGTTCCGCCGTGAAACCGCCGAGATGCTGGATGACGCGCGCCTGGCGAACTACCCACACGCTAGCCGTAAAGCGGAAGCCGTTCCTGCGCCCGTCTACCCGGATACGCATTTATCCTTCCTGGCCAACGTCTATAACCATAAAGCACGTGAATTCTATCATCGCCACGGCGTGCAGCTGATCGACGCGGCCTATGAAGCGCATGAGGAGAAGGGAGATGTGCCGGTGATGATCACCAAGCACTGCCTCCGTTTCGCGTTTAACCTGTGCCCTAAGCAGGCAAAAGGCAACATCAAGAGCTGGAAGGCTACCCCTATGCAGCTCGTAAACGGTGACGAAGTACTGACCCTCAAATTTGACTGCCGTCCTTGCGAAATGCATGTGATTGGCAAGATGAAAAACCACATCTTCAAAATGCCGCAGCCCGGCAGTATTGTGGCGTCCGTCAGTCCGGACGATCTGATGAAAACGCTGCCAAAACGCAAGGGCAGCTAACTACCGAACGTGCGTGTCCGGTTTGCGCGATTTCTGCCACAGGTGGTGTTCGCGCAAACCTTCCGCCGACTCCTCCGCCGCACTTCGCAATTCATCGCTGTCGGCTTCATGACGAAGTTGATGATCCACATTCTTTATCCACAGATATTCATGTCCTTTGTGCCCGGCCATAAGCTGGCCTGAAAAAAGGGCACAGATCAGCATCACGAGAGATAAACCTTTTTTAACCATGAAGTCACCGCCGAATAACATTGCGGCTTGATCATGCCGATTATTTATTATGGTTATTATTCAAAACTTCAAATTAGCGCAAAGGAAATGTCAAAGAGTATGATTTCGGGCGCGCTGCATGTCATGAGAGAGCTTTACCCATGCGGGTTAAAAAAGGCTGTTTAACCTTCGTTAAGACAACGGGTGTTAGGTTGTATGGGATCCGCAGCCCGGCCATGTCGTGTCGGGACGTAGAGACCAAAATACAAATCTATCCATGCAAGCATTTACCGCCATTTTTGGCGGTTTTTTTTTGCGCAGTGTTTACCGTGGTTTTACGGCATCAGTCGGTAGTGCGACTGCACCAGACCCGAAGGGAAGCTGCGGCTGGAGACCAGTGTCAAGTCGATATCCCCGGGCAGGGCGCCAAACAGTGATTTACCCGAGCCGAGCAGGACAGGAACGGTCGTGATCACCATATCGGCGACCAATCCTTCCCGCAGAAACGACTGTATCACCTGCCCACCATCAAGATAGACGCGATGGACGTTCTGCATCGCCAGATCGTCGAGCACCTCCTTTGGCGTGCGGCCTGAAAACTGTACTTTGCCCCTCAATGCGTCGGGCACCGGCGTGTCGGCCAGCCGTCGGGAGAGGACCAGCACGGGCCGATCATACGGCCAGGTGTCAAAAGTCAGCACCTTCTCATAGCTCCCCCGGCCCATCACGATCCACTCTTTGTCCGCGATGAACGCCGCATAGCCATGATCCTCAGTCGGGTCATCGCGCTGCAGCAGCCACTCGATATCGTCATTGTGTCTGGCGATGTAGCCATCAAGACTGGTTGCGATAAAAACGTGTGTGGTGACCATCAGGTTCTCCTTATTCCAGCAAAACCAAAAGACTGACGCCTCAGCGCGCAGTACCAGAATGAGAAAATTGTTTACGGTACTGAGCCGGGGAAATTGCGAACTGCTGGCGGAAATGATGACGCAGCGTCGATGCCTGACCAAACCCGGTCTGTTCCGCGATGCTGTCGATGCTTAAACGGCTGCTTTCCAGATAATCTTTCGCCCGCAGCAGGCGCTCATTGAGTAACCAGCGGGCAGGCGTCGTTCCCGTTGCCGCTTCGAAGCGACGAAGAAACGTGCGCTGACTCATACCGACGCGGCGCGCCAGCGAGTCGACGCTGTGCGGCTCGGTAAGATGCGTGTGCAGAAAATCAAACAGCTGACCAAGGCGCTGGCTTTCGCGCAGCTGCGCCACCGGGCGACTCAGCTGTTGCGGCTGAGAGCCATCCCGGTGAGGGGGAATGACCAGCCGACGCGCCACGCTGTTGGCGGTTTCCATCCCATAATCTCTTCGTACAACGTGAAGGCAGAGATCGATCCCCGCCGCGCTGCCTGCGGAAGTCAGTATATCGCCTTCATCCTGGTAGAGCACATCCTCGACCACGTCGATGTCAGGGAAGCGGGTTTTTAGCGTCTCAATGTAGCGCCAGTGCGTCGTGGCTTTACGTCCGTTCAGCAGCCCCGAGGCGGCCAGCACAAATACGCCCGAGCAGATGGAGAGCAGCTGACAGCCTCGCGCGCTGGCCTGACGTAATGCGTTGCGGAGCGCGTACGGCACCGGCGAATCCAGCCCACGCCAGCCCGGCACCACGATCAGATCGGCAGACTCAAGCAGGGAGAGATCGCCATCGGTAATGATACGGATCCCGCCTGTCGCCCGAAGCTCACCGCTGTCAACGCTTGCCACGGCAAAACGATACCAGTCGTCGCTCAACTCGGGGCGCGGCAGGCCGAAGATTTCCACCGCCACCCCAAACTCAAAGGTACACAGACCGTCATACGCCAGCACCACCACCTTCGGGCGGGCAATCTGTCTTAACGTTGTCATCTTTTTGCTGTTTTCTGGCATAAGCGAGCGCATTCACGGGCTGAATTTGTGGATAGAGTAGTGTTAACACAAACGCCAAAGATGAGGAAGGATCATGAGCTATGTTACTGAATTTCCGGCTGCCGAGCCGCAGGAAGCCGTTACCCATTTCCTGCGCCGCCTGAGCGTCGAAACCGACTGCGCCGATGTGCATCATGCCATCACGCATAATGAGCAGGACTTTGTTTTACTGCATGTTGTGGGAAGCCCGGAGCAGTTTGCCCGTCGCCATGTGCCGGGCGCTCTGCATATGCCATGGAGCCAGATGACCGCTGAGCGCATGGCCCAATGGCCTGAAGGAACGCTGTTCGTCGTCTACTGTGCAGGGCCGCACTGTAACGGCGCGGACAGAGCCGCGCTGAAGCTGGCGCGTCTCGGGCTGCCGGTCAAAATCATGCTCGGTGGGATCACCGGCTGGGAAGATGAACGCTACGCGTTTGCCAGCGAGGCGTCCGTCGCCGCGCTGTGAAGATGAATTTTTTTCAACACCCGTGAAATTTTCTCGTTTGCCGGCACCGGTGAGGTATGACATTGTTTTTGGACATTTAGACATCCAGAAGTCTAAAACTTCAAATGATGAATTATCACTGCGGGCAATTATTGCCGGCAGACTGAGGAGATTTCCATGCAACGACACCACGCCCCGTTCCGCGCCGATGTAGTCGGCAGTTTTTTACGCCCGGATGCCATCAAGCAGGCTCGCCTGAAATTTGCCAGCGGTGAGATTGATGCCGGGCAGCTTCGCGCGGTGGAGGACGAGGCCATTCGCCACGTCGTCGAGCAGCAGTGTGCGTGCGGCCTGCATGTGGTGACCGACGGAGAGTTTCGTCGTGCCTGGTGGCACTTCGACTTCTTCGACGGACTGCAGGGCGTTGAGCGTTACGATTCGCAGCAGGGCATCCAGTTTAACGGCGTGCAAACCAAAGCCCACGGCGTGCGCGTCACCGGCAAGCTGGGCTTTGGCGAGCATCCGATGCTGGAAGACTTTCGCTATCTGAAAAGCATCAGCGGGAACGCCCAGCCGAAAATGACCATTCCCAGCCCGAGCGTGCTGCATTTCCGCGGCGGTCGCAAAGACATTGATGCGACCGTCTATCCGGACCTGAACGTCTATTTTGACGATCTGGCCACCACCTGGCGCGACGCCATTCGGGCCTTCTACGATGCGGGCTGCCGTTATCTGCAGCTGGATGACACCGTCTGGGCCTATCTCTGCTCGGACGATCAGCGCCGTCAGATCCGCGAGCGCGGCGACGACGCCGATGAGCTGGCGCGCATCTATGCCCGCGTGCTGAACAAGGCGCTGGAGGGCAAGCCGGACGATCTGACCATCGGGCTGCACGTCTGTCGCGGCAATTTCCGCTCCACCTGGATTTCCGAGGGCGGCTACGAGCCGGTAGCGGAAGTGCTGTTCGGAACCGTCAACGTTGACGCCTTCTTCCTCGAATATGATAACGACCGCAGCGGGGATTTTGCGCCATTGCGCTTTGTCCGCCCGGGCAAGCAGCAGGTGGTGCTGGGTCTTATTACCACGAAAAACGGCGAGCTGGAGAACCCGGAGGGGATTAAAGCCCGTCTGGAAGAGGCGGCGAAATACGTGGCGAAAGAGCAAATTTGCCTTAGCCCGCAGTGCGGCTTTGCCTCTACCGAAGAGGGCAACAGCCTGAGCGAATCCCAGCAGTGGGACAAAGTCCGTCTGGTCACGCAGATCGCCAGCGAAGTCTGGTAAAACCTCCCTCCTCAGCGCTGCATTATAAAAGTGCAGCGCTGTGCCATTGTGAGACGTTCTCTTTACATCCGGCGTTACCCTCCCAGAAATAGCGCTATCTCCATTCTGGCATTCTTTTTGCTCCTGCTTCGCTGACACATTTTTTCCGCGTCCACGCCGTAACGGACGTTTTCGCACAGCGTTCTTTTTCAGGAGTGAAAATATGCACCGTCGTACTTTACTAAAAGCCTTCGCGTTATCTGCGTCCGTCGTGGCGATGGGGATGAGTTTTGGCGCGCAGGCGGCCGATACCATCAAAGTGGGGATCATGCATTCTCTTTCCGGCACGATGGCTATCTCCGAGACCCCGCTGAAAGATGTCGCCCTGATGACCATCGACGAGATCAACGCCAAAGGCGGCGTGCTGGGCAAGAAACTGGAGCCGGTGGTGGTGGACCCGGCCTCAAACTGGCCGCTGTTTGCCGAGAAGGCCCGTCAGCTACTGAGCCAGGATAAAGTGGCGGTGGTATTCGGCTGCTGGACCTCGGTTTCGCGCAAATCCGTACTGCCGGTTTTCGAGGAGCTGAACGGCCTGCTGTTCTATCCGGTGCAGTATGAGGGCGAGGAAATGTCGCCAAACGTCTTCTATACCGGCGCGGCGCCGAACCAGCAGGCGATCCCGGCAGTGGAATACCTGATGAGTGAAGACGGCGGCGCGGCGAAACGCTTCTTCCTGCTGGGCACCGATTACGTTTACCCGCGCACCACCAACAAGATCCTGCGCGCATTCCTGCATTCGAAAGGGGTGGAGGATAAGGATATCGAAGAGGTGTATACCCCGTTTGGTCATAGCGACTACCAGACCATCGTCGCCAACATCAAAAAATTCTCTGCGGGCGGCAAAACCGCCGTGGTGTCGACCATCAACGGCGACTCCAACGTGCCGTTCTACAAAGAGCTGGCTAACCAGGGGCTGAAAGCGACCGACGTGCCGGTGGTGGCCTTCTCCGTCGGTGAAGAAGAGCTGCGCGGGATCGACACCAAACCGCTGGTGGGTAACCTGGCGGCGTGGAACTACTTTGAGTCCGTCGATAATCCGACTAACCAGGCGTTCGTGGCGGATTACAAAGCCTATGCGAAGGCGCACAAGCTGCCGAACGCCGACACCGTCGTAACTAACGATCCGATGGAAGCCACTTACGTGGGGATTCACATGTGGGCTCAGGCGGTGGAAAAAGCGGGCACTACCGATGTGGACAAAGTGCGTGCGGCGATGGCCGGTCAGTCCTTTAAGGCGCCGTCAGGCTTTACGCTCACCATGGATGCCACCAACCATCATCTGCATAAGCCGGTCATGATCGGTGAAATCGAAGGCAACGGTCAGTTTAACGTGGTGTGGCAGACCGAACAGCCGGTACGCGCCCAGCCGTGGAGTCCGTTCATCGCCGGGAATGATAAAAAACCCGACCAGCCGATGAAAACCGCCAGCAACTAAGCCATCACCGCAGGGAGAAACGTCATGAACGCCATGCGCCTGTTCATCGCTCTTGTATGGCTTTCCGGACTGCTGCCAGGGATGGTGCAGGCATCGGATGCCGATCGTTTTGTTGCCGCCAGCCGCAGCCAGCAGGCGGATTTGTTGACCCAGTGGGCCGCCGCGCCGGATGCGTCAAGACTGCCGCTCCTTGAGGCGCTGCAAAAAGAAAACCTCTACGTCGATACGCAAAAGCACGCCTTTGCACAACGCAATGGTAACGTCATCCCGCTGGGGGAAAGTCAGACGGCAGAGGGCCCAACCAAAGCCGTTCGACTGACGAACCGGCTGCGCGTGCTGGCCGCGACCGCCATCGCCACGCATCAGCTGGTGAGTGACAGTGTCACCGAAAGGCGAGCGGCGGCGCGTCAGCTGCAGCGCGATGCCCGGCCCGACATGCTCGCTTTTCTGGAAAAGCGAGTGAGCGATGAAACGGATGCCGTGGCCCGTCAGGCGCTGCTGCTGGCGGTCGCGAATCTTCAGCTGGCAAGCCCGCAGGCCGAGGTGCGCCGCAAGGCCGTGGCGTTGTTAGGCCAGTCCGACGATCCGGACGTACAGTCCAGACTCACCCCGTTTACCCAGCCACAGACGGAGCCGGATAGCGGCGTTCGCGCGGCCGCAGAAGAGAGTCTTAGCCAGATCCAGCACCGACTGATGTGGGGCGATCTGCTGGGCCAGGCGTTTATGGGGCTGTCCCTCGGATCGGTACTACTGTTGGCCGCGCTGGGGCTGGCTATCACCTACGGCCTGCTGGGCGTGATTAACATGGCCCACGGCGAGATGCTGATGCTGGGGGCATATGCCACCTGGATGGTGCAGCAGGCGATGGCCGGGCTTGCGCCCCAGTGGCTGGCGCTCTATCCCGTTATCGCCTTGCCGGTCGCGTTCTGCCTGACGGCGGGCATTGGAATGGTGCTGGAGCGCACGGTGATCCGTCATTTGTACGGTCGTCCGCTGGAAACGCTGCTGGCGACGTGGGGCATCAGCCTGATGCTTATCCAGCTGGTGCGCATGACCTTTGGCGCCCAGAACCTCGAGGTGGCGAACCCGGCATGGCTCTCCGGCGGGGTGCAGGTTTTTGCCAACCTGACGCTGCCGTGGAACCGCATTGTGGTGCTGGGATTCGTGCTGCTGGTGCTGTTCTTCACCTGGCTCATTCTCAATAAAACCCGTCTGGGGCTCAATGTGCGGGCGGTGACGCAAAACCGCAGCATGGCCGCCTGCTGCGGGGTACCGACAGGGCGCGTCGATATGCTGGCGTTCGGGCTTGGCTCCGGCATTGCGGGGTTAGGCGGCGTGGCGTTATCGCAGCTCGGTAACGTCGGGCCGGAGCTGGGACAGGGCTATATCATCGACTCCTTCCTTGTGGTAGTGCTCGGAGGCGTAGGTCAGCTGGCAGGCAGCGTGGCCGCGGCGTTTGGTTTGGGGATCTTTAATAAAATCCTTGAACCGCAGATGGGGGCGGTGCTGGGCAAAATCGTGATTCTGGTGGCGATCGTGCTGTTTATTCAGAAACGCCCGCAGGGACTGTTTGCGCTGAAAGGGAGGGTAATTGACTGATGAGCCAGCCGCTGACCTTAACGCTGGCGCGTAAAGCGCCACGCACCACGCAGATAGCAGGCAGCCTGCTGGTGGTGTGTTTGCTGATATTACCGTTTTTCGCCTTACTGCCTGCGACGCATCCGCTGGCGTTGTCAACCTGGATGCTGACGCTGATTGGCAAGATCCTCTGCTATGCCATCGTTGCGGTGGCGCTGGATCTGGTGTGGGGCTATGCCGGTATGCTGTCGCTTGGGCACGGGATCTTCTTCGCGCTGGGCGGCTACGCGATGGGCATGTACCTGATGCGCCAGGCTGCGGGTGACGGTCTGCCTGCGTTTATGTCGTTTCTCTCCTGGAGCGAACTGCCGTGGTTCTGGTGGGGCACCCAGCATTTTGCCTGGGCGCTGGTGCTGATTGTGCTGGTGCCGGGGCTGCTGGCGCTGGTATTTGGCTGGTTTGCCTTCCGCTCGAAGATCAAAGGGGTCTATTTCTCGATTATGACCCAGGCGCTGACCTATGCCGGGATGCTGCTGTTCTTTCGCAACGAAACCGGCTTTGGCGGCAATAACGGCTTTACCGGCTTCACCACGCTGCTCGGGTTTTCAGTAACGGAAACGACGACCCGTATCGCGCTGTTTCTGGCCACAGTGCTGTTGCTGCTCCTGGCCCTGGGCACAGGGTTTGCGCTGGCGAAGAGCAAGTTTGGCCGCATTCTGACCGCCGTTCGCGACGCCGAAAACCGGCTAACGTTTTGCGGCTACGATCCGCGCGGATTCAAGCTGCTGGTGTGGACGCTCTCT
Source organism: Enterobacter sp. BNK-13 (assembly GCF_048685015.1). Classification (NCBI taxonomy): domain Bacteria; kingdom Pseudomonadati; phylum Pseudomonadota; class Gammaproteobacteria; order Enterobacterales; family Enterobacteriaceae; genus Enterobacter; species Enterobacter sp. BNK-13. Next base: position 1,948,519 of record NZ_JBLQTP010000001.1, read on the forward strand.
GCCGTGCTGTGCGGTCTGGCGGGGGCGCTCTATGTGCCGCAGGTGGGCATTATCAACCCGGGCGAAATGTCGCCGACAAACTCGATAGAGGCCGCCATCTGGGTGGCGCTGGGTGGGCGCGGCACGCTGGTGGGTCCGGTGATTGGCGCGGCGCTGGTGAACGGGGCGAAAAGTTTCTTCACCGTCGCGATGCCGGAATACTGGCAGCTGTTTCTGGGGCTGATTTTTATCGCCGTTACGCTGTTTTTACCGCGCGGCGTCTACGGACTGTTTCGTAAAGGAGAAAAATAATGCAGCCAGCCGAAGGGTTATTCACCCGCCAGCTACCCGGCGATCGCTACCGCGAGCAGACCGACCCGGTCCTGCAGCTTGAGGCGATTAACGTCAATTTTGATGGCTTTCAGGCCCTGACCGATCTCTCGCTAAATATCGGCGTGGGTGAGCTGCGCTGCGTGATCGGTCCCAACGGGGCCGGTAAAACCACGCTGATGGACGTCATCACCGGCAAAACACGGCCAAAGAGCGGCAGGGCGATTTACGATCAGTCCATCGACCTGACCGCGCTGGAGCCTGCGGCCATCGCCCGCCAGGGCATCGGGCGTAAATTCCAGAAGCCCACGGTTTTTGAAGCGCTGACGGTGTGGGAAAACCTGGAGATCGCGATGAAAACCGATAAGTCCGTCTGGGCGAGCCTGCGGGCAAAACTCAACGGCGAGCAGCGCGATCGGATCGATGAGATGCTGGTTTTACTGCGGCTGACCGGCGAGCGCGACCGCCGCGCCGGGCTGCTTTCCCACGGACAAAAGCAGTTTCTGGAGATCGGCATGCTGCTGGTGCAGGACCCGCATCTGCTGCTGCTGGATGAACCCGCCGCCGGAATGACCGACGCGGAAACGGAATACACCGCAGAGCTGTTCAAAACGCTGGCGGGCAAACACTCCCTGATGGTGGTGGAGCACGATATGGGCTTTGTTGAAACCATCGCCGACCATGTGACTGTGCTGCATCAGGGGCGGGTGCTGGCGGAAGGGTCGCTTCGCGAGGTGCAGGCCAACGAGCAGGTGATTGAGGTCTATCTGGGACGTTAAGGAGAGGGAATGTTACAGGTCAACGAACTGAATCAGTATTACGGCGGCAGCCATATCCTGCGCGGCGTGAGCTTTGAGGCCATCACCGGCGAAGTCACCTGTCTGCTGGGTCGCAACGGCGTGGGGAAAACCACGCTGTTGAAGTGTCTGATGGGGCTGATCCCGGCGAAAACCGGGGAGGTCATCTGGCAGGGAAAAACGATCACCCACAGTAAACCGCACCAGCGGGTACAGTCTGGCGTGGCGTATGTCCCGCAGGGACGGGAGATTTTCCCGCGCCTGACCGTGGAGGAGAACCTCCAGCTGGGGCTGTCGCGATTTTCCGCCCGCGAGGCGAAGCAGGTGCCGGAGGAGATCTGGCAGCTGTTCCCGGTGCTCAAAGAGATGAAGCATCGTCGCGGAGGCGATCTCTCCGGCGGGCAGCAGCAGCAGCTGGCGATTGGGCGCGCGCTGGCGAGCCGTCCGCAGCTGCTGATCCTGGATGAACCGACCGAAGGCATACAGCCTTCCGTTATTAAAGAGATCGGCCACGTGATCCGCACCCTGGCAAACAGAGGTGACATGGCGATCCTGCTGGTGGAGCAGTTTTACGACTTTGCCGCCGAGCTGGCCGACAGCTATCTGCTGATGTCCCGCGGCACCATTATTCAGCGCGGGCGGGGCGAAAACATGGAGCAGGAGGGCGTGCGCGGCCTGGTTGCGATCTGAAATGTTATAATATAACATTCTCATTCTTATAAAACGGAATGAGGGCGTTACTTTGGCTGCACATATTGGAAAATTTGCCATGACTCTGGGAGCGCTGCTGGTCAGCGGCCAGCTGTTTGCTCACTCGCACGGCCATCAGATGACCGAAGCGGAACAGAAGGCGGCGAACGGCGTGTTTGAGGATAAAGACGTGAAGGACAGAACGCTGTCTGACTGGGATGGGACCTGGCAGTCGGTCTATCCGTTCCTGCTCGATGGTTCGCTGGATCCGGTCTTTAAACAGAAAGCCCAGAAAGACAAAAGCAAATCCTTTGATGAGGTGAAAGCCTACTACCGCACGGGATATGCGACGGACGTGGATGCCATAGGCATCGAAAATAACGTGATGGAATTCCATCAGGGCAAAGCGGTCAGCCGGTGTCAGTATGATTACAGCGGCTACAAAATTCTGACCTACGCGTCAGGTAAGAAAGGCGTTCGCTATCTTTTTGAGTGTAAGGATGCCGCTAGCAAGGCGCCGAAGTTCGTGCAGTTCAGCGACCATACCATCGGACCGAAGGCCTCGTCTCACTTCCATATCTTCATGGGCAACACCTCTCAGGAGGCGCTGCTGAAAGAGATGGACAACTGGCCGACCTATTACCCGAACGAGATGTATAAAGAGCAGGTGGTGGAGGAGATGTTGCACCACTAGTTTTTTGCTTTTGCCGGGGGGCGGCTTCGCCTTACCCGGCCTACGATTAGGGTTTTGTAGGTCGGGTAAGCGCAGCGCCACCCGACACGCTATCTTCACTTTTCACGCTCATCCCGCGCAAAATCATCAGCCAGGCCATGGCGATGGCGACCATCATGATCACAAACAAGGACCAGTGCGGCAGGTTGGTCAGGATGATACCGGTGATCATCGGGTTTGCCGCCGCGCCGAGCCAACCCAGCGCCTGCGCGGAGAAATAGCTCGCCTTCATTCCCGGTGGCGCAATGTTGTCGATCAGCATGTATTCACCCGGCGCATAGATAATCTCACCCAGCGTGAAAATGGCGGCAGCGATGCCCCAGTAAACCAGGTTTTCCCCGGAGAGCATAAAGCCGCCCAGTCCCACGATAAAAAACAGGGTGGCAAGGGTCATCAGCGGGCGGATATTGCTGGCTGAGATTTTGCGGCCCAGCGCATATTGCAGCGTCACCACCACGGCAGCGTTGACCGGGAGCACCACGGCTACCACCTTTTCGGCGAAATCACTGTCCGCATGCGCGGCCAGAACGTATTGCGAAATACAGCTCGCGAACGACCCACCCACGTAGGAGGCCAGCAGGCCAGAGAGCGTGTACCAGAACAGCGCGCGGTCTTTCAGCAAGACCGACGGCTGCCAGGGCGTTTTCTCCTCTGCGGTATCTAACGCCACGCTTTTTTGCACAAAGAAATGGATAAAGCCCAGCGGCAGGGCGGCACAGAAGGCTGCCAGCCAGAACGGCAGCTGCAGGCTGTACATCACCAGCAGGGTGCCAATCGGCGGGCCGACCGTCCAGCCAATGTTCAGGAAGCTGTAGTTCAGCGAGAAGACCTGCGCCTTCTGGCTGGACGTCAGTACGTCGGAGAACCAGGCTTTCAGCACCGTCGAAAAGACGGAGTAGGCGCAGTTAATCAGCGCAAAGAACAGCACCACCAGCGTAACGTTATTGACCAGCGGGATCGCCACAAATCCGGCGATAAACGCCACAATCGCGATCAGCATGTAGCGTTTTTTATCAAACTTATCGGCCAGAATGCCAAATCCCAGGCTGAATACCACGCCAATGGTCAGCGCCACGGTCAGGGCATAACCAATATTCTCGACGCTCATGCTATAGACGCGCGTGAGATAGATGGTCATGAACGGCAGCGTTGCCCCTCTACCGATGGTTAACAACAATGACGATGCCAGCAGCGCTGCGGTTGAGCGCCTGAGAGATGGTTTCATATTCCTGCCCGACAGTTGCTTATGCTTTTATTAGATGTGTGTTAACAGGATTACCATGACATAAGGGGCTTGTATAGCACCTGATTTATCCCTAAGTGCTTCAGCTGCCTGCCAGAAATAATGATCTTCTCGTGATGTACTTTTTTCTGTTACCTTGAAGTGTTAACAAATTATTAATAATTCAGGGGCGGGATATGACGCGGAAAGACGGGCTGCTGGCATTGCTGGTGGTCGTAGTATGGGGGCTCAATTTTGTGGTCATTAAGCTGGGGCTGCACAACATGCCGCCGCTGATGCTGGCCGGTTTACGCTTTATGCTGGTCGCTTTTCCGGCCATCTTCTTTGTGGCGCGTCCAAAGATCCCCTTTAAACTGCTGCTGGGCTACGGTCTGACCATTAGCTTTGGCCAGTTCGCGTTTCTCTTTTGCGCCATCAAGTTCGGTATGCCGGCGGGTCTTGCCTCGCTGGTGTTACAGGCGCAGGCGTTCTTTACCATTATTCTCGGCGCGTTCGTGTTTGGCGAGCGCCTGCAGGGCAAACAGCTGGCGGGGATCACCCTGGCGGTGTTCGGCGTGCTGGTGCTGATCGAGGCCAGCCTGAATGGTCAGCATGTGGCGCTGATCGGGTTTATGTTGACGCTGGCGGCAGGGCTGAGCTGGGCCTGCGGGAATATCTTCAATAAGCTGATTATGCAGCACGAGGCGCGCCCGGCGGTGATGTCGCTGGTGGTGTGGAGCGCACTGATCCCGGTTATTCCGTTTCTGCTGGCGTCGAGTATTCTGGACGGTCCGGCGGTGATGCTGAACAGTCTGGTCGACATCGATATGACCACGATCCTGTCTCTCGTCTATCTGGCCTTTGTCGCCACCATTGTGGGCTACGGGATCTGGGGATCGCTGCTGGGACGGTATGAGACCTGGCGCGTCGCGCCGTTATCACTGCTGGTGCCGGTGGTAGGGCTTGCCAGTGCGGCAATCCTGCTGGATGAAACGCTAAGCGCGCTGCAGCTGTTGGGTGCCGTGCTGATCATGGCCGGGCTGTACATTAACGTGTTTGGTCTGCGGGTTCGTCGGACGACGCGGGTAAGCGAAAAGGCATAAAAAAAGCCCCGCATCTGCGGGGCAAAAACGAATCAGAAGCCGTGCTGATTATAATAAGGCACGCCTAATTCGTCGGATTTGTCGCTACCAGCACCCATGTGGTTGAAATCATAAGGCGACTGGTCATGTGCTGACGGCAAAATCATCGTATCAGGATTATTTTGCTGCGTTGCACGAGGGGTTTGCTCCGCGAAGGTCTGGCTGGAGAACAGCACCAGCAAGGCGAGGGCGGCGGAGGCGATAACTTTCATGATTTCCTCGGTTACGTCGGTTACAGGCGATGATTAACTACAGTGTTTTAACGGATACAGGTATCGGGATTCGCCCGGCACGCTGGTGATTCGGTACTTATGAGGCGGCACGTCAAAATAGTTCTTGAACGTACGCGTCAGGGTTTGCTGTGATTCAAATCCGTAACGCTCCGCCAGATAAAGGATCGGCTCATTGCTTTCTTTCAGTTTCTGGGCAATTTCCGTCAGCTTGCGGCTGCGAATATATTGACCTAATGAATGACCGGTCTCTTTTTTGAACATCCGTTGCAGGTGCCATTTGGAGTAACCCGAACGCTCTGACACTTTTTCAAGGGAGAGCGGCGATTCCAGGTTATCCTCGATCCAGTCCAAAATGCTATGAATTGTGATAGCGTCAGTATTGCGTCTGGACATCGTCATACCTCTTTTTTTCTGTTTACGGCAGGATTTTCTTCAGCAGAAGCTCAAGGGTTGCCACTTCATCTGCCGTTAAGTTTTTTGTTAGTTCCTGATGCAGTGTTTGTCCTACTAATTGATGACATTGCTCGCACATGGCCGCGCCATCGCTGGTTAGCTTCACCAGTACGCCGCGTTTGTCATTCGGGTTAGGGCTTCGTTCTATCCATCCTTTGCAGACGAGACGATCGAGCATGCGGGTTAACGCACCCAGATCGACAGAGAGCACCTTTTTCAGCTCAACCGGCGTGATACACACTTCGCAGCGAATGGAACACAGCACTTTGAACTGTGTTGCGGTGATATCCAGCGGTGACAGGTAGTCATTGAGCAGGCGATCTTTTTTCTGATTGACCATATGAATAAGACGACCCAGCGGAACAACGTCGTTAAAGATATCACTGGTGCTTTTCACAATGGTTGCCCTGGCAAGTAGTTAGTCACGGCAGATATTATTGCTCAGGCAAGTATAAGTCAACTGAATGAATCAGCCGATGCCACGAATTGCTAAAACGTTTCATGAACTTTATTTGAGGTCTTTCAAATCATAGAGATAACTGACAGTTATCTTTTCTGAAGGAAAATAATCGTTACGTTGCCCCCATGGCTGAATGTCACACTTTCCCCCTATAATTGCTGTGTTAAATATGGATAAGGACGACAACGCACTATGTTGGATTTAATTAAAGCAATCAGCCTTGGGCTGGTGGTCTTGCTGCCGTTGGCTAACCCGTTAACGACGGTGGCGCTTTTCCTCGGGCTGGCAGGGAACATGAACAGCGCCGAGCGCAACCATCAGTCGATGATGGCCTCGGTGTATGTGTTTGCCATCATGATGGTGGCTTATTACGCCGGACAGGTGGTGATGAATACCTTCGGGATTTCCATCCCTGGTCTGCGTATCGCCGGGGGGCTGATTGTGGCCTTTATTGGTTTCCGCATGTTGTTCCCGGCGCAAAAAGCGCATGAGTCGCCGGAAGCGACCAGCAAATCGGAAGAGCTGGAAACCGAACCGAGTGCGAATATCGCCTTTGTGCCGATTGCCATGCCGAGCACGGCGGGGCCGGGGACTATCGCGATGATCATCAGCTCCGCGTCAACGGTGCGTGACAGCGCAACTTTCCCGGACTGGGTACTGACGGTTGCGCCACCGCTGATTTTTGCGATTATCGGTCTTATCGTGTGGGTGTCGCTGCGCAGCTCCGGCGCCATTATGCGCTGGGTAGGTAAGGGCGGTATCGAGGCAATTTCCCGTCTGATGGGCTTCTTACTGGTCTGTATGGGCGTGCAGTTTATTATTAACGGCGTGCTGGAGATTATTAAGACCTATCATTGATGTCTTGCCCGGCGGCGCTTCGCTTGCACGGGCCTACGGGTTTTGTAGGCCGGGTAAGCGCAGCGCCACCCGGCACCAACAACCCTCACCCGTGCTGCCCCTGTTCCTCCAGCGCCACCGGCCACTTACGGAAGATGAGTACCGACCAGATCAGCGCCACCAGGGCCGGAATAGCCCCCAGATAGCCAATCGCCGACATCGACACGTGCAGGATGACCTGATTTCCCACCAGCGCCCCCGCGCCAATGCCCAGATTGAAAATCCCCGAGAACAGCGACATGGCGACGTCCGTCGCATCCGGCGCCAGGGCCAGCACTTTCACCTGCATGCCCAGGCCAATAATCATGATCGCCACGCCCCAGAAAAGGCTGAGGATCGCCAGATGGCTTTCACTGCCCGCGGCGGGCATCAATAACAGCAGGCAGGCCAGCAGCAGGCCGATGGCACTGCTCACCAGCAGGGAGGCGTGCCGGTTACCCAGCTTGCCAAACAGCACGCTGCCGATAATGCCCGCGCCGCCGAGGATCAGCAGTAAGACGGTGGCAAAGTTGGCGCTAAAGCCCGCCACCACCTGTACAAACGGTTCAATGTAGCTGTACGCCGTGTAGTGTGCCGTCACGACGATGGCGGTCAGCAGGTAGATGCTCAGCAGCGCAGGGCGACGCATCAGCAGCGGCAGGCTTTTCAGCGAGCCGGAATGTTCGCTCGGCAGCGCGGGCAGCAGTTTAATCAGGCATACCAGTGTCACCAGCGCGCCCATACCGATGGCGAAGAAGGTCGTGCGCCAGCCGAAGTATTGCCCCACGATGCGGCCAATCGGCAGACCCAGCACCATCGCCAGTGCGGTACCGGTAGCAATCAGGCTCAGCGCCTGGGCGCGTTTACCTGCCGGCGCCAGGCGAATCGCCAGCGACGCGGTAATCGACCAGAACACCGCATGGGCAAAGGCGATGCCGATTCGGCTCATGACCAGCACCGTAAAATTCCACGCCATAAACGACAGCACATGGCTCGCAATGAACAAGACAAACAGACCGATCAGCAGCTTGCGCCGCTCCATCTGGCTGGTCAGCAGCATAAACGGCAAAGACATCAGCGCCACCACCCAGGCGTAGATGGTCAACATAATGCCCACCTGCGCTGTTTCCATCTGGAAACTGTCAGCGATGTCAGACAACAGCCCAACCGGCACAAATTCTGTGGTATTAAAAATAAACGCGGCAACTGCCAGCGTGACCACGCGTAGCCACGCGACCCTGCGGGAAACTGTGTTCGTTGTCATAGGGATGTCTGAGATTCGTTGCTGAAAAGAAGAGGAGACGATCTTAAAACGTCGAACGGCGAAAACTCAACCATTATGTGACGCAGATCTCAATATTTACCTTATGAAAGCGGTAGCCGGGGACGCTGTTTTCATTGAATATAAAAGAACAACACAATAAAAACAGGCGGTAAGACAATGCAGGAGATTGATTTTTATCTGGTCGATGCGTTCAGCGATACCACGTTTGGCGGTAATCCGGCCGCCGTGTGCCCGCTGAAAGCATGGTTACCCGATGAGATCTTGCTGAAGATGGCGCAGCAGCATAATCAGTCGGAAACGGCGTTTTTCGTCTGCAGCAAAGGGGGCATTGAGCTACGCTGGTTTACCACGCTTAGCGAAGTCAATCTCTGCGGTCACGCTACGCTGGCGGCGGCGCACGTACTGTTTACCGAGCTGGATTATCCGGACGCGCGGATCCACTTTGATACCGCCTCTGGCCGCCTGACGGTCACCCGGGAGGGGGACTGGATGACGCTGGACTTCCCGGCATGTCCAACCCATGAAGAGACGCCCCCGCCGGAAATGCTTTCGGCGCTGGGTATCAGCCGCTACGTTGAAGCCCGTAAAGGGCGCGCCTGGGTCATCGTTCTGGAAAATCGCCAGCAGGTCGAGGCCCTCGCCCCGGATTTTTCGGCGATGACGCCGGGCGAGCATAAGGTGAGCGTGACGGCGCGCGGTGAGGGGGAATACGATTTTGTCAGCCGCTTTTTCTCCCCCGGCGTTTCCTTACCGGAAGATCCGGTCACCGGCTCCGCGCACACCATGCTGATCCCGTACTGGAGCGAAAAGCTGGGCAAAACAGCCATGCTTGCCCGTCAGGTTTCCGCGCGCGGCGGCGACGTGCGCTGTGAACTGAAAGGCTCGCGCGTGCTGATGAGCGGACAGGCTTCACTTTATCTGAAAGGCACAGTTTTTCTGCGCTAAATACCCATAACAAGAGAGGAAGAGACAATGCAGGAAATTGATTTTTATCTGGTGGATGCCTTCAGCGACAAAACCTTTGGCGGCAACGCGGCAGCGGTCTGTCCTCTGGAAGAGTGGCTGCCGGACGAGACGCTGCTCAAAATGGCGCAGCAGCATAACCAGTCTGAGACCGCCTTTTTCGTCCGTACCGACGGTGGGTTTGAGCTGCGCTGGTTTACCACGCTGGATGAAATTAACCTGTGCGGCCATGCCACGCTTGCCGCATCGCACGCTATTTTCGAATACCTTGACTATCCGCACACTGAAATCACCTTCACCACGCGCTTCGTGGGCGAGCTGTCGGTTAAACGCAGCGGCGACTGGCTGACGCTGAACTTCCCCGCGTGGTCAACGGAGGTGGTCGAGAACCCACCTGCGCTGTTGTTTAGCGGCCTGGGCATCACAGAGGCAAAAGAGGTGCGCGTTGGACGTGATTACCTGGTGGTGCTGGAGAGCCAGCAGCAGGTAGAAGCGTTAACGCCGGATATTGGGGCAATGCTTCCGCTGGATAAAATGGTCTGCGTGACGGCGCCGGGCGATAAATATGACTTCGTCAGCCGCTTTTTCTGCCCGGGCGAAGGGGTGCCCGAAGATCCGGTCACCGGATCTGCCCACAGCATGCTGATCCCTTACTGGAGCGAAAGGCTGGGTAAAACGTCACTCAATGCCCGCCAGGTGTCACACCGTGGCGGGGATCTGCGCTGCGAATTGAAGGGCGACCGCGTACTGATCGGCGGTCAGGCCACCCTGTATCTGAAAGGGCGTGTTTTTTTGCGCTAACAGGGCGGAGCGATAAGTTAATACTATGAAGCACCCTGGCAGGCCTGCGCTATGTTGAAATTTAGCCTGATAAAAAAGCAAGGAGCCTGCCATGTATTCCATTACCTCTGAATCTGCACGTCACCCGGACATTCTTAGCCTGATCGCGGCGCTTGACCGCTATCAGAGCGAACTCTATCCCGCTGAAAGTAATCATCTGCTCGATCTGGCTGCGCTGCCGGAAGCCTCGCTGATCCTGATGATCATTCGCGACCAGCAGCTTCAGGCCGTTGGCTGTGGCGCTATCGTGCTCAACGGCGACGGTACGGGCGAGATGAAGCGGGTCTATATTGACCCGGCCCATCGTGGCCAGCATCTGGGAGAGACGCTGCTGGCCGCCCTGGAAGATGAGGCTCTGAGCCGTCATTGCCATACGGTACGGCTGGAGACGGGCATCAAGCAGCATGCCGCGGTGCGTCTTTATGAACAGTGCGGATACGATTTGCGCCCGGCGTTTGCCCCGTACGTTGACGATCCGCTCAGCCTGTTTATGGAGAAGGCGCTGGTTGAAGACGTTCGTTTAGCAGCGCTATAAAGGCCTCCAGCTGGCGGGTCATCGCCCCGCGTCGCCACACCAGCCAGGTGGTGAGCCAGCGCCAGTTTTCTGCCAGCGGCCAGGCTTCCACCTGATGATGCCCAGGCATACTCTCCAGCATCGAGCGCGGCATCAGCGCGATGCCCGCGCCCGCAATAACGCAGGCGAGCATGCCGTGATAGGATTCCATCTCATGAATGCGGCCGGGCGCGGCGCGGTCAGCGTGAAACCAGCTTTCCAGGTGTCGGCGATACGAGCAGTTGGCGCGAAAGGCATACACGTCGCTGCCGCTGACCTGCGCGGCGCGCGTCACCTCCACATGCCCGGCAGGCGTGACCAGCATCATCTCTTCCCGGTAGACCGGCATTCCTTCCAGCTCCGGGTGCGACAGCGGCCCGTCGACGAAGGCGGCGCTGAGGGTTCCCTCCAGTACGCCATCAATCATCGTCCCGGATGGCCCGGTCGAAAGGGCAAACTGAATGCGCGGATAGCGCTGATTAAACTGTGCCAGCGTTTCAGGAATGCGCACGGCGGCGGTACTTTCCAGCGCGCCGAGGGCAAATAAGCCCTGCGGCTCATCCCCCGCGACAACCATGCGCGCTTCATCCACCAGCGCGAGGATCTGCTTGCTGTAGCGCAGGAAGTTATGGCCAGCCGGGGATAAACGCAAACGCTGGTTCTCACGAATAAACAGCTCAACGCCCAGATCGGCTTCCAGCTGGCGGATGCGGGTCGTCAGGTTAGACGGCACGCGGTGCACCTTTTGCGCCGCCTGGGTGATACTGCCCGTCAGCGCGACGGCGTTAAACATCTCAAGCTGGGTTAAATCCATAATATTCTCATTTCGTGAATAAGGTGGTTAGTATTATTCATTTTTAAGAAATAGCAGAGTGGGCCACAATTAATCAACCGAAAAACGTGGAGAACACCATGACTTATTCCTCTGCAACACATGCCTTCTCTGTCAACCCGGCCACGGGTGAAACCCTCGCCGCGTATCCGTGGGCGACGCCGGAACAGGTTGAACGCGCGATTTCTCAGTCCGACGCGGGCTATCGCCAGTGGCGTCGCGAAAGCGTCTCCCACCGGGCGCAAAAGCTGCGCGATCTTGGCGCCGCGCTGCGTCATCGCGCTGAAGAGATGGCGCAGACGATCTCCCGTGAAATGGGCAAACCCATCCAGCAGGCACGGGCGGAAGTGGCGAAATCCGCCGGCCTGTGCGACTGGTACGCCGAGCACGGCCCGGCGATGCTGCGTGCGGAACCCACGCAGGTGGAAAACCAGAACGCGGTTATTGAATACCGTCCGCTGGGGCCGATCCTCGCGGTAATGCCGTGGAACTTCCCGCTCTGGCAGGTGCTGCGCGGCTCGGTGCCGATTCTGCTGGCAGGGAACAGCTATCTGCTCAAACACGCGCCCAACGTGCTCGGCTCGGCGGATCTTATCGCGCAGATTTTTGCGGATGCGGGTTTCCCTGACGGCGTGTTCGGCTGGGTGAACGCCACCAACGACGGCGTCAGCCAGGCGATTAACGATCGTCGTATTGCGGCGGTGACCGTCACCGGCAGCGTGCGTGCCGGGGCAGCCATTGGTGCTCAGGCGGGGGCTGCGCTAAAGAAATGCGTTCTTGAACTGGGCGGCTCAGACCCGTTCATCGTTCTCAACGATGCCGACCTGGATCTTGCCGTGAAGGCGGCGGTAACAGGCCGCTACCAGAATACCGGACAGGTGTGCGCGGCGGCAAAACGCTTCATTGTGGAAGAAGGTATTGCGGACACCTTTACCCAACGCTTTGTCGATGCGGTTGCGGCCCTGAAGCTGGGTGCGCCGGACCAGGAAGAAAACTACCTGGGCCCGATGGCGCGTTTTGATCTGCGCGATGAACTGCATCAGCAGGTACAGGCGACGCTGGCAGAAGGGGCAACGCTGCTGCTGGGCGGTGAGAAAATCAGCGGCGAGGGGAATTATTATGCGCCAACCGTGCTGGCGAATGTCACCCCGTCGATGACGGCGTTCCGTCAGGAGCTGTTTGGTCCGGTCGCGGCCATTACGGTCGCGAAAGACGCGGAGCACGCCCTGAGGCTGGCCAACGACAGCGATTTTGGTCTGTCAGCCACGGTCTTTACCGCCAGTGATGCGCTGGCAGAGACCTTCTCCCGCGAGCTGGAGTGCGGTGGGGTGTTTATCAACGGCTTTAGCGCCAGCGATGCGCGCGTAGCCTTTGGCGGCGTGAAGAAAAGCGGCTTTGGCCGCGAGCTTTCCCACTTTGGCTTGCACGAGTTCTGTAATGCGCAGACGGTGTGGAAGGATCGCGTGTAATCCTTAATTTCGGCCCTCATCGCGAGGGCCGTTGTCACTAATCTGCAATGGTTCTGTCATTTTCATTTCGTAGACTCGCTCGCGTCTAACGCCTTGTAAATGAAGCTAATTATGAACCTAACGCAAATTTTTCGCCGTATTGCGCAGCGTCTCACCCCCCGTCACTTTGGCCTGCTGACGGGGATCTTTTGCATCATTGGCCTTTTCTCCGCGCTGCAGCTCTCCTCGTCACTCCTGCTTAACGCCTCCCTGAACGAAGCCCAGCGCAACGAGCAGCACAACCTGCTGGCCTGGCAGCAGCAGAGCAAGCTGGATTTGGCTCGCGTCTCTCTGCTGGCCGCAAGCGATCTCCTTAACCGCTCCGGCGTCTGGTTTATGCAGGATAAAGAGACCGGCTCCGACGGAAGCTGGCATAGCCTGATGGATGACGCGCAAAAGGCGCTGACGGTTTCGCAGCAGGCGTGGAAGGCCTGGCTGGCGCTGAATCCCCCGAAAGACGACGCGCTGGTGAACAGCTATCAACTTTTCTACGGTGCGATCAAAGAACAGGCTGAAGGTCTGGTCAAGACCAACACCATCGACGCTTTTTTTGCCGTCCCGGCGCAGGCGTTTCAGACGGATTTTAACGACAACTATGCGCGCTATCAGCAGGCAAGCGAGAAGCAGGCGATGCAGGGGCGTCAGAGCCTCATGGCGCAGCTCTCCGACCTGCAAACGTTATTTCTGTTTGCCCCGGTGCTGTTAGTCGCCATCGCCGCTGTCGTCTGGTTCGGTATGTCCCGATGGGTGATTACGCCGCTGCGTCGGCTCATCGCGCATATCAACCGGCTGGCAGCAGGGGATCTCTCCGGCACGCCGCCGAACGTTATGCGTTTCAATCGCGAGATTGGGCAGCTTAGTGACAGTATTGCCACGATGCAGCTTGGCCTGCAGCAACTGGTGACGCAGGTCAGCCATGCCACGGCGACCATGGTGGAGAACATTGATGCCCTGGCACAGGGTAACCAGAAGCTGTATCAGCAGTCGGCACGTCAGGCGAAAGAGCTTGAGGATGTGACGGCGCATATCGCGGCGCTGGAAAGCCACGTTGAAGGCAATACCGGGTATGCCAGACTCGCCAGCGCCCGGGCCGATGAAGCGCGCCAGGCAGCCGTGGGGGGAGACCAGATGATGTCGACCGTAAACGCGTCGATGCAGGCGATCGTCGAGCGATCGTCCGAGATGCGCGGGATCGTGGCGATGATCGACAGCGTGGCGTTTCAGACGAACATCCTGGCGCTGAATGCCGCTATTGAGGCGGCCCATGCCGGAAATCAGGGGCGCGGATTTGCCGTCGTTGCCCGGGAGGTTGGGCTGCTGGCCAGAAAGAGCAGCCACTCGACGCAGACCATTCAGGAGCTGATCAACCGCTCGGTGCAGGGGATTGAAGACGGTTCTCGTGCCGTCACCCTGATGGAAGAGAATCTGCAGCAGGTCACCGGTCTGGTGGGCAATTTAAGCAGTTTGCTTAATGAGATCTCCACCGCCACGCTCAGTCAGGGAGACAGTATTCACCAGATGACGCGTCAGCTTCAGGCGCTGAACCAGGTCTCCCGTCAGACGGATTTGCTGGTCTCTGACGCCTCGGATGCTTCTGAACGTCTGCAAAAGCAATCCGATCTTTTATTGCAGGCCGTTTCGCGTTTTCGTCTTAGCGCCTGACGCAATACATAAGCCTCTGTTATACTCGCAGCCCGTTTTAGCCTGAGGGCAAGGAGCAAAGTGTGGCTGCGGTCATCCATAATGATATGTTGGACGAGATTCTGGCGCAGGTTCGTCCGTTAATTGGAAAGGGGAAGGTTGCCGACTATATTCCGGCCCTTGCCTCGGTCAGCGGGAATAAGCTGGGCATTGCTATCTGTACCATCGACGGACAGCGATACCAGGCAGGGGATGCAACAGAACGTTTTTCCATTCAGTCCATTTCGAAAGTGCTCAGTCTGGTTGCGGCGATGCGCCAGTATGAAGAAGACGAGATCTGGCAGCGGGTGGGCAAAGATCCGTCCGGCCAGCCTTTTAACTCGCTGCTTCAGCTCGAGATAGAACAGGGTAAACCGCGAAATCCCTTTATCAACGCCGGGGCGCTGGTGGTCTGCGATATGCTGCAAAGCCGCCTCAGCGCGCCGCGTCAGCGTATGCTGGAGATCGTGCGCCAGCTTTCGGGCGTCGACGACATTGCCTACGATCCGGTGGTGGCCCGCTCGGAATTCGAACATTCCGCCCGTAACGCGGCCATCGCGTGGCTGATGAAATCCTTCGGCAATTTCCATAACGACGTGGCGACCGTCCTGCAAAACTACTTCCATTACTGCGCCCTGAAGATGAGCTGCGTTGAGCTGGCTCAGACGTTCCTGTTCCTGGCGCATCAGGGGCACGCGCCGCATCTCGATCAGGAGGTGGTTTCACCTCTGCAGGCACGCCAGGTTAACGCGCTGATGGCGACCAGCGGGATGTATCAAAACGCCGGCGAGTTTGCCTGGCGCGTTGGTCTCCCGGCTAAATCAGGCGTCGGTGGCGGAGTCGTGGCTATTGTGCCGCATGAAATGGCGATTGCGGTCTGGAGCCCGGAGCTGGATGAAACCGGAAATTCGCTTGCCGGTGTGGCGGTTCTGGAGAAACTGACCCAGCGTATGGGACGTTCAGTCTACTGATGTCTGACCTGGATCCTCTTTTTTCCCGTCTGGCGCGATCGACGTTTCGCTCGCGCTTTCGCTTAGGCGATAAGGAACGGCAGTACTGCTGGGACAAAGGACCGGATACCATTGACCAGCATGCCGCGGATTTTGTCGAAAAGCGTCTTGCCCCTGCACAACCTGCAAACGACGGGAAACAGACGCCCATGCGCGGTCACCCGGTGTTTATCGCCCAGCATGCTACCGCCACCTGTTGTCGGGGCTGCCTGGCAAAATGGCATAATATTCCACACGGTGTTCAGCTTACCGCGCAGCAGCAGCAGTATATCGTCAGCGTCATTCACCACTGGTTGGTACTGCAGAAGAACGCCTAAATTTGACGAGTTATGATCCCGCTGTATTTGTGTTATAGATGCATCTTAAGTGAGCTCCGATCGTGCTGACGACCGCAATAATTGCCATAAGCTTTCATATGGAATGATATTTAATGCGTTCTGCTCTTACCGCTTTCAGACCGTTCCAGCCTGACACGCCGCTGCGAAATGCATCGACGATCTTTATCCTCACCACCTTGTTCTATTTTGTGGGCGCGGAATTACGTCTCGTGGAGGCCTTGTCGCTGTTCTGGCCACTCAATGGCGTGATGGCAGGGATCTTTGCCCGATATGTTTTCCTGAATCGCCTGCATTACTATGCAGTATCCTATGTCGCGATGCTGTTGTACGACGCGGTCACGACCAGCTGGGGGATGGCCTCCGTGGTGATCAACCTGTCTAACATGGTCTTTATCGTCGTTGTGGCCGTGCTGGTTCAGCGTGATAAGCGGCTGATGAAGAAAACCCCCGATCCGCTTAACGCATTACGCCTGTTCAACTACTGTCTGATCGCCGCGCTGCTGTGCGCGTTGCTCGGCGCGGTAGGTTCGGTCGGGATTGACAGTCACACCTTCTGGCCGTTGTTTGCCGACTGGTTTAGCGAGCAGTTCTCAACCGGCGTGCTTGTTGTGCCGTGTATGCTCACGCTGGGCATGCCCGTGCGCGAATTCAGGTTGCGTCTGGAGCAGTTGCTACCGGTTATTGTGCTAATTGTCTCGGTGGTCGCGTCGGTGGTGATTGGCGGAGCGGGGAGCCTCTCTTTTCCTCTGCCTGCGCTTATCTGGTGTGCCGTACGCTACCCATTGCCTGTGACCTGCTTGCTGACGTTTGTGACGGGCGCCATTGAAATTATTCTGGTCGCCAACTCGGTGATTAATATTGCCGTGGCGACGCCGTTTACCACCCCAATGATGTTTTCTGCCCGGCTGGGTATTGCCACGATGGCGATCTGTCCGGTGATGGTCTCCGTCAGCATGGCTGCCATTAATTCCCTGATCCGTCAGGTTTCCCTGCGGGCGGATTATGACTTCTTAACGCATGTTTACTCGCGTTCCGGGCTTTATGAGGCGTTAAAACACGAAGAGACGCACCGGCACTCGCGTTTTCTGACCGTCATGCTGCTGGATATCGATTACTTTAAAAGCATTAATGATAACTATGGTCACGAGTGTGGTGACCGCGTGCTGGCGTCATTTGCCCGGCAGGTTCAACAGGTTGTCGGCGAAGACGGCATGGTTGCGCGAATGGGCGGGGAAGAGTTCGCGGTGGTGGTAAACTCTGGTAATGCGCAAAACGGTTATGAACTGGCGGAGCGTATCAGAACCACCGTCGCCAGCCATCCTTTCACGTGGCGCCACCAGACGCTCTACCTGACGGTCAGTATTGGCCTCGGAAGCGGAAAGTCTGAGTCATGGCAGTTGACCGAGGTCTTCAACACGTTGATGGCCGAAGCGGACGATCATCTTTATCGTTCAAAAAAAGCGGGTCGAAATCGTACCAGTGCCCGGATGTCGGACGAGCAGCTTGCCGCGACCTCCGGGAGTGAAATATAGCTGCGTTAATCGTCATAAGGCATTGACGTGAATAGCAAGCGGCTTAACAGGATGTTCGAACACTGACAATGTCTCTGTTTAAGCTACGCTTTTAGTAACGCTTTACGTCAGGAGACATTATGAAAGCACCTGCAACCCCTGAAAATGAAACAGACAGACTGAACTCGCTGCGCGAATCCGGTTTGCTTGAGATAGACAGCTCCCCGGCGTTTGACCGGTTAACACGTCTGGCAAAGCGCTTCTTCCAGGTGCCGCTGGCGATGGTCAATCTGATTGATGAGCATTCACTTATTGTGAAGTCGGCCGACGGGCAGGCACCCAATTCCGTACCGCGTAACATTTCGTTTTGTGGCCATACGATCCTCACCGAAGCACCGCTGGTGGTGGGGGATATGCTGCAGGACGATCGTTTTGCGGATAATCCGCTGGTGGCCGGTGAACCTCGCGTGCGTTTTTACGCGGGCTTCCCGCTGCGCCTGCGTGACGGCGCGAGCGTGGGCTCGCTCTGCCTGATTGACTACGCGCCCAGGGAGTTTTCAGCGGCCGATCTCGCCGTGCTGGGGGATCTTGGCGCGCTGGCTGAAGATGAGTTTGCCGCTATCAGCGCGGCGACAACGGATGAATTAACGGGTTTATTCAACCGTCGGGGCTTTAATCAGCTGGTGCGGTTCACGCTTTCTGTTGCCCGGCGCCGGGCTGAGCCGCTCACGCTCGGCTGGCTGGATTTGGATCGCTTTAAGGAGATTAACGATCGCTACGGGCATGAAGAGGGCGATAAGGCGCTGAAAGTCATGGCGCAACTGATGCGTGCTTCTTTCCGTGAAGCGGATCTGCTGGTGCGGTTTGGCGGGGACGAGTTCGCCGTGCTGTTTGCGGATACGGATGAGCAGGGGGCCTGGATTGCCATGCAGTATCTCGCTGAGCAGGTGGAACACTATAACGCCCGCAAGCTGCATCCCTGGTCGCTTCAGTTCTCATGGGGGCTTAGCGAATTCGATCATAACGGCAACGACCTGCAGCAGTGGTTAAAAGATGCCGATGAAAAGATGTACGCCATGAAACAGCAGCGCCAGCGCGCCCGGTGACATAACAAAAGCCTATGTCCGATCCGCTTGCGTTAATAAGTTGTTAAATACAAAGTGAGTGTATTCAACGTAAGGAAAAACAATGAATACCTCACTGCAAATCAAAAATCTCACCCGGGAAGAGATCCTCACCCATCTTGATGCGCTGGCCGGGATCCTCGAAAACTGCGTAAACGGCGGGGCATCCGTCAGCTTTATGCTTCCTTATGGCCTGGATAAGGCCCGTATTTTCTGGCGCGGTATTGCCGAAAGCGTCGCGCGTGGCGAGCGACTGGTGCTTGCCTGCGTCGATGCGCAGGACGGCGTCATCGGAACGGTGCAGCTGATCACAGATCAGCCCGAAAACCAGCCGCATCGCGCCGATGTGGCGAAGCTGCTGGTTCACGAGAAAGCGCGCCGGAAAGGAGCCGCGATGGCATTGATGGAAGCGCTGGAAGCTGAAGCCAGAGCCAGAGAGATTTCGGTGCTGGTGCTCGATACCTCCACCGGCAGCGGGGCCGAGACCTTCTACCAGCGTGCTGGCTGGCAAAAGGTTGGTGAGATCCCGCGCTATGCCCTGATGCCGGACGGTGCCATGACATCCACGTCCGTGTTTTATAAGTTCTTATAATTTTTCTGCACAACTACGCGACGTATTGATCAAAACAGGGTTTCTGGTCGTTAAGTTTTGATAAGTTATCGTACCAATCTTATCAGGCTGTATGACTAATCATAAAAGGAACCTCTTGTGAACACGCTCAACCGTCGCGATTTTCCCGGTGCTCTGTATCCCGAACGCATCATTCAGTTTGGTGAAGGCAATTTCCTGCGCGCGTTTGTCGACTGGCAAATTGACCTGTTAAACGAACATGCCGATCTTAACGCCGGCGTGGTTATCGTCCGTCCGATTCAGAGCGACTTCCCGCCGTCACTGAATACGCAGGACGGTCTCTATACCACGCTCATTCGCGGTCTGAATGAGAAGGGTGAGGCGGTGAGCGCGAGCCGGCTTATCCGCTCCGTTAACCGGGAAATCGACGTCTACAATCAGTATGATGCGTTCCTGAAGCTGGCACACAATCCGGATATGCGCTTTGTTTTCTCGAATACCACCGAAGCGGGTATCAGCTACCACGAGGGTGACCGGTTCGACGATGCCCCTGCGGTGAGCTACCCGGCGAAGCTGACCCGTCTGCTGTTTGAGCGCTTTAGCCACTTCAACGGTGCGGCTGACAAGGGCTGGATCATCATTCCCTGCGAGTTGATTGACTACAACGGTGACGCACTGCGTGAACTCGTCTTGCGCTATGCGCAGGAGTGGGCGCTGCCCGCCGCCTTTATTCAGTGGCTCAATGACGCCAACAGCTTCTGCTCGACGCTGGTTGACCGTATCGTGACGGGGTATCCACGTGACGAAGCGGCTGCGCTTGAAGCTGAGCTGGGTTATCACGATGGGTTCCTGGACACGGCCGAACACTTCTATCTGTTTGTTATTCAGGGACCTGCATCCCTTGCCCGCGAACTTCGTCTGGATAAGTACCCGCTAAATGTACGGATTGTCGACGACATCAGGCCCTACAAAGAACGCAAGGTTGCCATTCTGAACGGGGCGCATACGGCGCTGGTGCCGGTCGCCTTCCAGGCCGGGCTGGATACGGTAGGCGAGGCGATGAATGATGCGGAGATCTGCGCGTTCGTCGAAAAAGCAATTTATCAGGAGATCATTCCGGTCCTCGATTTGCCGCGTAACGAGCTGGAATCTTTCGCCAGTGCGGTGACTGGGCGTTTTCGTAACCCTTACATCAGACACCAGCTGCTTTCCATTGCGCTTAACGGTATGACCAAATACCGTACCCGCATCCTGCCGCAGCTGCTGGCAGGGCAGAAGGCAACGGGGCAATTACCGGCACGTCTGACGTTTGCCTTAGCCGCGTTGATCGCGTTCTACCGCGCGGAGCGTGACGGGGAGAGCTATCCGGTGCAGGATGATGCGTGCTGGCTGGAAAGCTATCAGCAGCTCTGGGCGCAGCACCGCGATCGGCAGTTGAGCACCCGTGAGCTGGTACAGTCCGTGCTCAGCGCACGCGAACACTGGGAGCAGGACTTGACGCAGGTGAGTGGGCTTGTCGACCAGGTCACGCTGGACCTGGATGCCATTCTGCTGAAGGGCATGCGCGCTGCGGTTAAACCGCTTTGCTAATGCGTTCACCCGGCTTCGGCCGGGTTTGAATACGATCTATTTAGTTACAACATACTATTGCCTTTGTTTTTAAAAAGCACATGCAGCACTGTGCGGATTTCGCTAATCAGGGGAGAAAATGCAATGTCCCGTTAACAAGCTTGCAACGGTGACGGGGATCTCGTTTAATAGCCTCGCTCTTTTCTTTCCTGAAACTCACTATGATCGTTCGTCCTAAACAGCACTGGCTACAACTGATTTTTGTCTGGCACGGTTCGGTACTGCCTAAGATCTATACCCGATTGCTGCTCAATTTCCTGCTTTCTATTGCCGTTATCCTGATGTTGCCGTGGTATACCTCACTGGGCATCAAATTTACCGTGGCGCCATTCAGCATTCTCGGCGTGGCGATCGCTATCTTTTTGGGTTTCCGAAACAACGCCTGTTATTCACGCTACGTTGAGGCTCGCCTGCTCTGGGGGCAGTTGATGATAGCGGCACGCTCGCTGTTTCGCGAGGTAAAAAACACCTTGCCTGACGATAAGCACCTTGGCGAATTCGTGCGACTGCAGATTGCTTTTGCCAACTGCCTGCGGATGACCCTGCGCCGGGAGCTGAACGCAGAGCAACTCTCTCGCTATCTTTCTCCGGATGATTTACGTCAGGTGATGAACGCCAGCGCGCCCGCGAACCGTATTTTACTGATCATGGGGGAGTGGCTGGCCGTGCGGCGACGTAACGGGCAACTCTCAGACATCCTGTTTCACAGCTTGAATAACCGTCTGAACGATATGTCCATCGTCCTGTCCGGCTGCGAGCGCATTGCGACCACGCCAGTACCGTTTGCCTACACGCTGATTTTGCACCGTACGGTCTATCTGTTCTGCATCATGCTGCCGTTTGCGCTGGTTGTGGATCTGCACTACATGACGCCCTTTGTCTCGGCGCTGATTTCATACACCTTTATCTCGCTGGACACCCTGGCGGAAGAGCTGGAAGACCCATTTGGCACAGAAGATAACGACCTGCCGCTGGACGCCATCTGCAACATGATGGAACGCGATCTGCTGCAGATGAACGACGAAGAGAATATTCCGGAAAGGCTGGTGCCGGATAAGCACTATCAGCTGACCTAACGGGCGTTCCACTCGTCGCGGGTGATCTCCCACAGCTCGGAGTCCAGCATCCCGCTGACGTAGGCTTTCTTCTCCGTCCTGATAAGCCGCATGCCGCTACTGTCCGAAATACGACGGGAGCGGCTGTTAGCAGCGGCCTTCGGAGCCCGCAAAACGGATTTGTTTAGCGTGTTGAACCAGTAATCCGTCGCGGCAATGCTGGCTTCGCGCATATATCCCTGACCCTGGAACTCCGGCGCGAGCCAGAACCCGCGGTTGTTATCCTCGACGTCGTACAGGCAAATAATGCCCATCAATTCATCCGGCACCTCACGTCGCCGGATGCTCCAGAACCAGGCAATCCCTTTCGCCATATCCGGCAGCGCCACGTTGTTGACATAGTTTTCCGCGCCGTTATCCGGATAGGGCCAGGGCACGGAAGAGACCATATAGCGGACGATCTCCCAGCGCGGATACAACGTTTGTATCTGGACGGCATCTTCCGCTACCAGCGGTTTCAGCAGTAAACGTTCTGTCGTGAGCGTCGGTATCGTCATGCGCGGATCTCCCTATTTAGGCGTTATGCTTTTGTTTGCGTTCTGGTATTTTCATCTCTATCACATTCTGTTGAGACGTGCTGTGGTTATTCACTACCAAAGATGGGTTGCATCTCTAATGGCGAAATTTTAATGGAATTTTTGTCTCTTTTAGTTGGACGCGTATTCCAGAATCTCTTGCAGCATGGCAGAGAGATAGAGGAAGCTGTTACCCGTGGGGATACCCGACCCACTCCCGAGCTTGAACGGTATTTTTCGCGCCCCCTCAGCGAGCTTCCGCGTCAAAATCCTTATCCGGTAGCTATGCTGTTACCTCTGTTTTTAGTGGCGTTTGCGTTAAACCTTTTGCCTTTTCTCAGCACGTTGCAGGGTTTGTCTCCTTTACATCATGCATTGAGCTTTTTCTTACCATCATTGACGATGACAGGCGCGCTCATTGTGACAAGCGTACTACTGGCTCGTGGTAAGACGTCGGGATTGTCGGGCTTTATGGCGTTGTTCATCATCCTGCTGATAACGACCCTCGTTAAGGTTCTACATATCCTGCTTTCTCATGATGGAAGCCTCTGGCCACTCGTCATTGCATCTTTCGCGCTGTTACTTTGTCGGATGGTTATGAACAGCAGCGGCTTTGTGCTGTTTACACTCTATTGTCGTACTCAGCGTCTTGCCAGATCGGCACGGGAAATGCGGCTAAAAAGCCGTTAAAGGGGGAGCTTATGACATTACGAAAAGCCAGGCCACAGGAAGCCGAAACACTCTGGAATATTCGCAACCAGGCGATTCGTCACGGCTGTAAAACCAGTTACGACGCAGAGGTCATTGCGCGCTGGACGCCTGATCTGATGCCCGAACGCTATCGGCAGATGGTCATTGAATACCCTTTTTACGTGATTGAAGATGAAAAGGGCGATATTGCGGCAAGCGGCTATCTCGATCTGGATACCCATTGCCTGGAGGCGATTTTCACCTTGCCCGCAGCCTTCGGTAAAGGCATGGCGACCCGGATTATTGAGGCACTCAAACACGAGGCCCGCAGCCGGGGGATAACCCGCCTGACGCTCGATGCGACGCCTAACGCCCAGTCGTTTTATCAGAAGCTGGGGTTTGTTACGCTGAGAGAACATAATCATCATTCGCGTATGGCGGGGGCTGATTTACGCTGTTTTGAAATGGTAATTGACCTGTAATGTGAGGAAAACATGGCAGTTACGGTAAGACCTTTACGCGCAGAGGATTATTCCCAATGGCGACCGCTGTGGGATGGTTACACCCATTTTTATGATTGCTTCCTCGAGGAATCCGTCACCGCAGCGACGTGGGAAAGGGCGCTCTCAGCGCATTCATCGATGTTCTGCCGGGTCGTGGAGAAGGACGAAAAGGTCATCGGTTTCGCAATGTGCATTTTGCATGAAGGCACCTGGTCAACCGCGCCCATCTGCTACCTGGAAGATCTGTTTGTTGATGCTGCCGAACGCGGGGCGGGAGCCGGTAAGGCGCTCATTGACGCTCTGATTGACGAAGGCAAGCGCGAAGGGTGGTCGAAACTGTACTGGGTCACCCGGGAAAACAACCCGGCGCGTAAACTCTATGACAAATATGGTGAAGCTGACGATTACGTCCGCTATCGTCTCTCCCTCTAAAACTTCAGCAACTTCAGCGCCTGTGTTTGTATCACACTGTATCAGCGTCCCGGATACATACACAGGCTTGCAATAAACCCGCTTTCGCACATATCCGCTATACATTGAGGTGTTGTGATATCCCCGTGAATTGTACTCAACCGGAGATACCAACATGTTCAGCAAACTTGCTTACTCAACCCTCGCACTGACCGTTTCGCTTGGCACCGTGATGTCCTGTCAGGCCGAAGTCACTGGCACAAACGTCGCCGCAGCCTTTGATCATCCTCAGCAAATTAACGCCGGCGATCTGAATGTCGGTTATGTCGACATTGGCCCGAAAGACGGTCAGCCGGTTATTTTACTGCATGGCTGGCCCTACGATATTCACAGCTATGCCGAGGTTGCACCCGCACTGGCGGCAAAAGGGTACCGGGTCATTGTGCCGTCTCTGCGCGGCTACGGTACCACGCGTTTCCTGTCAGCAAACACACCGCGCAACGGCCAGCCCTCGGCGATGGCGAAAGATATCGTTAATCTGATGGATGCGCTGAATATCAGGCAGGCGGTATTTGCAGGATATGACTGGGGCGCCCGGACGGCGGATATCGTCGCGGCGCTGTGGCCTGAGCGCGTAAAATCACTGGTGTCGGTGAGCGGGTATCTCATCAGCAGCCAGCAGATTGGCAAACAGCCGCTGCCGCCAAAAGCAGAGCAGCAGTGGTGGTATCAGTTCTATTTCGCCACCGTGCGCGGTGCTGAAGGCTATGCCAAAAACACGCATGACTTTGCGCGCTTAATCTGGTCGCAGGCCTCGCCTGACTGGAAATTTAGCGATGCGGTCTTTAACGCCAGTGCCAAATCCCTCGATAATCCGGACCACGTCGCGGTGACGCTCAGTAATTATCGCTGGCGTTTAGGGCTGGAAAAAGGCGAGCGTAAATACGACCGCTACGAGCAAAAACTGGCCACGCTGCCGAATATCACCGTCCCAACGATCACCATCGAAGGCGGCAACAACGGCGCGCCGCATCCGGCACCGCAGGCCTATGCAGCTAAATTTACCGGCAAATATGAGCACCGCACCTTCGGCGCAACCGTGGGGCATAACCCGCCTCAGGAAGATCCACAGGATTTCGTCAAGGCAGTTATCGACGCGGATAAGCTGTGAAATGTGCTATTTTCAGTACGTTACCCTTCGGTCTGGAGAGTTCGGTGGAACATATTGACCACATCCTTGTCGTCGATGACGACAGGGATATTCGTGAACTGATTGTCGATTATCTCGGTAAGTCTGGCTATCGCGCGACGGGCGCGGCCAACGGCAAAGAGATGCGTAGCGTACTGGATAAACAGCATATCGACCTGGTGGTGCTGGACGTCATGATGCCCGGCGATGACGGTCTCACGCTATGCCGGCAGTTACGCAGCGGCAAACATAAAGATCTGCCCATCCTGATGCTGACGGCGCGCAATGAGGAGACGGACAGGATCCTGGGACTGGAGATGGGGGCGGATGACTACGTGGTGAAGCCGTTTGTCGCCCGTGAGCTTCTGGCACGCATCAAAGCGATTTTACGGCGTTTTCGCACGATGCCGCCCAATTTACAGGTGACAGAAGCAGGGCGGCTGGTGATGTTCGGTGAATGGCAGCTCGATACCGTTGCTCGCCACTTAATCGACCCGGAAGGGGTGATTGTGGCACTCAGTGGGGCGGAGTATCGTCTGCTGCGCGTTTTCCTGGACCATCCGCAACGCGTGCTGACCCGTGACCAATTGCTCAATTTGACGCAGGGACGTGACGCCGAACTGTTTGAACGTTCTGTCGATCTGCTGGTAAGCCGGGTGCGCCAGCGTCTCAATGAAGATGCCCGCACGCCCGCCTATATCAAAACCGTGCGCAGCGAAGGCTACGTCTTTACGATGCCGGTGACCATCAAAGAGGTTAACGAATGACGCTCTGGCCACGCTCTCTGCTGGCCCGTTTGCTGATCGTCGTACTGTCCGGTTTGCTGCTGGCTAACGCCCTGAGCCTGACGCTGGTCATGACTGAACGCATGCACAGCGCGCGCACGGTGATGCTCGGTAATCTGGAAAACGATGTCGCAACCAGCGTCGCCATTTTAGACCGCTTACCGGCCAGCGAACGCGCCACCTGGTTGCCTCGGCTTGAACGAGGTAACTATCGTTATATTCTGGGCACAGGAGAACCCGGCTCAGCGCCGACGGATAAGCGTTCGCAAGATGCCATCCGAACCTTAAAAGCGACGCTTGCCGCGCATTACCCGCTTAGCTTTACCGCGGTTCCCGGCGCCATTTCGCATATTCAGGCCCATCTTACATTACGCGATGGCGCGCCGCTGACCATTGACCTGATCCCGCGCATGCCGCCCGTCGCCAGCTGGCTCCCAATCGTTCTCGTCCTGCAGCTGCTGGTTCTGGCCGTCTGCGCCTGGATCGCCGTGCGGCAGGTGGTACGGCCTTTTTCACACTTTACCCGCGCGGTGGACGCGCTAGATCCGGCGGCCAGCACGCCAATGACGGAAAAGGGGCCGCTTGAGGTGCAGCGGGCAGCGCATGCCTTCAACGCCATGCAGGCACGCATTCAGTCTTATCTCCGGGAACGCGCACAGATCCTGGCCTCGATTTCCCACGATCTCCAGACGCCCATTACTCGCATGAAGCTGCGTGTCGAAATGGCCGGGGAACCGGAACTACGCGACAAGCTCCTCAATGATCTTGATAGTATGTCTCGTCTGGTGCGTGAGGGTATCGCGTATGCCCGGTCATCAGAATCACTGGAAGAAACGTCGCTGAAGCTGGAGCTGAACGCCTGGGTCAACAGCATCGCCAGCGATTATCAGGACATTGGTAAAAACGTGCAGTTTCAGGCAAGCGAAACCCGCTTGCCCATCGTCACGCGTCCACAGGCGCTTCGTAGAGTGATGACTAACCTGCTGGATAATGCGCTGAAGTTCGGCGGCGGTGCCGTCATTGCCATTGATATTTCGTCTGCCGAAGAGGTGGTGATTCACATTGTGGACGACGGGCCGGGAATACCCGAAGCCGAACTGGAGGCGGTTCTGCAGCCGTTTTATCGGGTTGAAACCTCGCGTAATCGCGATACCGGCGGGACAGGACTCGGCCTGGCGATTGCCGCGCAACTGACCGCACAGCTGGAAGGAAAACTCAGGCTGGCGAACCGCGCCGGAGGCGGACTGGATGTCGCCATTACGCTACCGCGTCGTTCGTAAAATTGTACGGCTTTGTATCTCCCGGCCTGGGTGATACAGAGCCAGACAAAAACCGCGCGTTTACACATATCCTGAACACATCAGGACGATGAAATAGCCTCACTGCAGTGTCGCAGGACGTGTAATGTGAGGTCATTATGTTTCTGTTAATCGCTTTTCTGGGTGGGATGATAAGCCTGCTCAGCCCATGTACGCTCCCGGTTATTCCACTCCTGTTTGCCGGTTTTCAGGGGCAACGACGACATATTTTGGCCCTGCTCGCAGGGATGGTCGTGATGTTCACCCTGGTGGCGATGGTCGTCACCGTCGCCAGCGAGTGGATAACAGAGGCGACCATTGTTGGGCGCTGGATCGCGCTCGTCATTCTGGCCACCGCCGCGCTGGCCTTAATTTTCCCGTCTTTCGCCCAGCGTATTGCCGGTCCGGCCGTCAGCGCGGGAAATGTCCTCAACACCCGAAGCGGGCAAACGCGCGGAATGGCATCGGCTTTTCTGGCCGGGCTTGCGGTAGGACTGCTCTGGTCTCCCTGCGCGGGCCCCATCCTGGGAGCGATCTTCAGCATTAACATTGCGGGGCATTCCGCCATTACCACCGGCGCACTGCTGGCTGCCTATGGCAGCGGATGCGCGCTGATGCTGGGATTACTCGTCATTGGAGGCCGCACGCTAATGACCCCGCTGAAAGCAAAATCGGCACTCATGGCGAAGCTGCGTCAGGGGGCGGGGGTGGCGATGTTAGCGGCAGTCGTCCTGAATGCGACGGGGATGACCTCGTTGCTGAAAGGCGCTAACGGCGTCGCAGACCGTCTTGAGACCGCGCTCTTAAACCTGGCAAAACCCACAACCGCGACGGTGAAGCTCCAGCCGGTGGCAATCGCTGAGCCCAGCAGCCAGCTGCCTCCGCTAAGTGGTGGAACGGGATGGATTAACGGTGACCCTGTCACGTCTGAATCCTTGCGAGGGAAGGTTGTTCTGATTGATTTCTGGACCTGGGACTGCATTAATTGTCAGCATACGCTCCCATATGTGCGGGAGTGGGCTACAAAGTATCAATCGCAGGGTCTGGTGGTGATTGGGGTTCACACCCCGGAATACCCCTGGGAAAAACCGCTTTCGTCGGTTAAAAATTCGGTGAAAAAGTGGCAACTGCCGTATCGGGTCGTGACGGATAACAACTATCAAATCTGGAATGCGTTCGGCAACCAGTACTGGCCAGCGCATTACTACTTTGATGCCAAAGGGCAGTTGCGCTATACCGCCTTTGGCGAGGGGGATTATGCGCGGCAGGAAAAGGTTATCCAGCATTTGCTCAAAGAAGCCCGCCTGTAATCGGATCAGGGCTGGCGTTGAGCCACGATAAACAACCGAGGAAAAGCCAGCAGTATCTGCCCGTTTTCCTGGAGCGGATACTGCTCTTCCAGCAGTTCATGGTAGCGTTTCAGGAAACGTTTCTGTTCGCTCTCATTCAGTTCCTGGAGCCAGGGCCGCAGGCCGGTGGCGCTTACCCAGTCAATAATGGCCTGATGAGAGCTCATTTTGTGATAATAGGTTGTCCGCCAGATATCCACGTCACAGCCAGCCTCCGACAGAATATCGTAATAAGCATGTACGCCCGGCAGAGGTTCGCGGCCCCGGTCTGGGTAGTCTTGCTCCAGCGCCACTTCACGCATCGCCACATGAGTGGGTTCCAGCCAGTTGTCGGGCATCTGGATCGCCAGCACGCCATTTAACTTAAGCAGGGAGACAAGATGCGGCAGGAGATCGTAATGGTCCGGAACCCATTGCAGTGACGCGTTGGCATAAATCAGGCTCAGCGGCTGACCAGGCTTATACTGCCGGATATCGGCCTCAACAAAGTGGCAGTCAGGTAAGGCGGCGCGTGCTTCCTCGAGCATAGCAGGGGAGTTATCGACCCCGGTGATGTGCGCAGAAGGCCAGCGATGCTTCAACAGCGCCGTGCTGTTGCCCGGACCGCAGCCCAGATCGGCGATAGTCGCAGCCTCATCCAGAGGAATTCTGGCGAGCAATTCGGCGGCTGGACGCGTTCTTTCTGCGCCAAATTGCAGGTAAAGAGAAGGATTCCAGTCGGCCATCATCAATTCTCCGTCTTACATGATTCAGCAAGAATAGCACAGGCAGATGTCTGTAAAGCGGTACCGACGAGGGTTTTGGGCAGATGAAATCAGCAGAGTCAGTAAAACGAAGGGAAGGTAGAAAAAATAAGCAAACAGAAATATTACCCCTTAAAAGATTAAGGGGCAATGTTTTTATTGTAATTATTTTGTGATTATTGTTTTTTAATATTTTATCGGCAAAGTGCTTCTTATGCTCTGTACCCGAAACTTTAAATATTAGATAATCATCGATGGGTATATCCCTGGTGTTTCGTAGGTCTTTGACCTCCTGACCGCTTAGTTTTGCGAGAACTTCGTGGTCAGGTACTTTTTAAGTATAGGGAATATGCGGCACAATGAAAGCTGTCCTTAAAGACAGGTGATAATAGTTTCAGGTGTTATTATCAGGAACAAGAGCATGAATTCTGTCATTGAATTTTTTTTACACGACTACGATGATTTACCACCAGCATTAGCACACGAACTCTACCGACTCAGAAGAAAAACTTTTCGGGACCGACTCGACTGGAAAGTGGAATGCATCGAAGGTATGGAAAAGGATCAGTTTGATTCCCATAACACGACATACTTGCTGGGAATGTATGATGGACAGCTGTTATGCGGCGCGCGATTTATTAACGCAACGCAGCCGACAATGATAAGCGAGATCTTTCACAACTATTTCGATAATCCCATTGTTTTTCCTGCAGATGTTCCCTGTTGTGAAGTGAGTCGCTTATTTTTAGATAAAGAAACACGAGACTCTGCAAGTCTGCAGGGCGTGCCCGCCAGTAAAGCATTGTTTCTTGCAATGAATATTTATTGCCTAAAGAAAAAATATCACGGGATGTACGCAGTAGCCAGTCGTGGTATGTATGCCATATTTCGCCATGCGAACTGGAAAGTTGAAGTAATTCAGCGCGGCGTCTCTGAAAAAGGGGAGGTTATTTATTATATTTATATGCCTGCCAGCCCCAGCATTATTGAAGACATTATTAGCAAAGATAAATCCAGTCACTGGCTTCGCGAAATGCTCGAGCATTTACGCCATTTATAACCAGTGGCTGAGGCTCAGTCCTCCAGTAACCGGAGTTCCGTTCCAAGTTTTATTGCGTGTCTGGCATTATTTACACCGAGTTTTTTCATTATATTGCCCATGTGAAATTTAACGGTGCGCTCAGCAATAGACAAAATAACCGCAATTTCTGCGTACGTTTTCCCGGCGCTGACCCATTTAAGGATTTGGCGCTCGCGTGGTGATAAGAAAACATTCTTTTTCTGCTGATGCTGACTATAAAGATTGAGTGTCTTCTGATGTAACTGAACAAGGAAGCGTAGAAATTGCGGTCGATATTTCTCTATGTCAATGCCAGAATGCTTAGGACTGATGACGGATAAGACCACAAGATTATTCAGATAGTCATGCAGAGGAAACGTCTGTCCCTGGTAAATATCATACTGGACACTTTCGTCGAAAATGCGTGTCAGGTTGTAACCATCCGACAGGACGACATCACTTTCCCAGAAAAAATCGTCAACACAGCGCAAAGCCCGAATAATGACAGGGTCAATGAACTGATATTTTCTTTCAAGATAGATATTAAACCACTCGGGACTATTATTGAGTATCCTCATCTGCGAAGGATCTTTCTTGTTCATAATAGCGTAGGCGAAGACGATCCCTTTGAAATCCTCAAAAAACGCGTCCAGCTCACTCTGAATTTGCGTGTTGATCGTTATGTCGTTGTAATATGTATCCTTCACGTGAGTTGCTGCCTCCTGTTCGAGTGGAGGACCAAGTATAATATGCTTCGTTATCTGTAGCGAGTCGCATTTTAATCCAGACAACCGATAAGACAGGCTACCTCAGCAGGCAGCCTCGTGAACGTTTGGCATTTTTGAATGATAAATGCAGGTGACTGAGGGAATAGTTGATGATTTTATCGAATTTCGAAATCGTTCACTAAATATAGTAGGCTGCAAAATTTAGGAGGTTTTCCGCTTTTCATCCGGGTAGCGCACAAGCGTACCGATTTCATGCGCCTTCAAATCAGGATGTAAACCAGTAGGTTACAGAATACCTTTCAGGGCAACATGATAAAGCAGCATGATGGTCTTACCGTCGACAATCTTGCCCGTTTCAATGCTGCGTAAAGCCTCTTCAAGCGTCATTTCCAGCACATCGATATCTTCCCCCTCAGCCTTGATCCCACCGCCTGCGCCGGTTCTGTCATCTGGCTGGTACTCTGCAAGATAAAAATAGAGTTTTTCCGTGACGGAGCCTGGGCTCATATAGGCTTCACAGATTTTCTGCACGCGCGAAACGTGAAAGCCGGTCTCTTCTTCCGCTTCTGCTTTTATGCGGCTTTCGGGATCCATGTTGTCCAGCAATCCCGCGGCAGCTTCAATTAAATCGTCCTGGTGACCGTTGATAAAGACAGGGAAGCGGAACTGACGCGTCAGGATCACCGTCTTTTTCTCACGGTTATAGAGAAGAATCGTCGCGCCGTTGCCACGGTCATAGACTTCCCGATGCTGCCGTTGCCATTCGCCATCACGCCGCTGGAGGTCAAAGGTATATTTTTTAAGGGTGTACCAGTTGTCAGAAAGGGTTTCACTGTCGATGATGCGCACATCTGCACGTTTTGATTGCACGATTGTTCCTCCTTACGTAGAGTAATGATCATAAACAGCAATATCATGCATGTTCAAGATAAAACATGCAACATCAGGAATTCATGATGCTCACCAGTCAGCGAAAACAATTGATCCTTGAAAAGCTGGGTGCCGAAGGCCAGGTCCAGTCAAAAGCGCTCAGCATTCTCTTTGACGTCTCTGAAGATACCATCCGGCGCGATCTGCGCGAGCTGGCAGCAGAAGGGCGTTTGCAGCGTGTTCATGGCGGCGCGCTGCCGTCATCTTCCGCTATAGCTCCGTTTGCAGAACGGCAATCCGTGAAGATGGATGCGAAAAAACGGGTGGCCCGGAAAGGAGCACAGCTGATTTCATCAGGCCAGGTGGTGATTGTCGACGGTGGCACGACTACCTCGGAGCTGATTACATTTTTCCCTCCTGACTTGCGCATCACCGTGGTGACGCACAGCCCAAGTATTGCTCTGGGGCTCGTTGATCATCCCTCCATTGAGGTGATTTTAATCGGTGGACGCTTGTATAAACACTCGATTGTTGCGGTCGGTGCTGCGGCCATCGAAGGCATAGAGAATATACATGCAGACCTGTTCTTTATGGGAGTGACCGGTATTCATCCCGATGCGGGGCTGACAACCGGTGATTTCGAAGAGGCATGCATCAAACGTGCATTTTCCGGCAGAGCCGCGGAAACGGTCGTTCTGGCGTCTCCGGAAAAGATCAACACCGCGTCGTCGTTTGTGATTGGCGATGTATCTTCAGTGAATACCATCGTCGTTGAAGACGGTACGGATAAGGCGTGGATCCGCGCGGTATCGGAAAAGGGGGTATCCGTCGTGCTGACCTCAGATCGTGACCGCCTCTGACAGCCAGCCTTTAACGTCAGGCTGGCTGGCGTCCAGGCTTACGCTTCTGGAATGTTCTCAAGCGCGGTATACACGCTGAGACCATATTTTCTGGCTACCTCAATGTCCATATCGGCACCTTTAGACGCACCGGCAATACGATAAATCGCATCGCATTTTGCGATGAGCCGGTGAGCAACGGGGTACAGCATCGCTTCGCTGATTTCATCACCTACCGTTTTTGAGCCTGCGGCTTTTGCCAGCGGCAAAGCAAGCCATTCACCAATGACCGGGATGTGGCCACGCTGGTAAACGGCTAATGCTGCGTTTTCGAGACGCGCCAGATTCTCGTCAATTCGCGCCTGAACACCATCGGTTCCGCTGCGATAGGGACCGGCAATTAAAATCAACTGTTGTGTCATTAATACCTCTGTCAGCGTTATTGCATGAAACTGCACATTTACAGAGGATACCTTACGCCATTACCGGCCTGAAATACAACACTTCGTGCAATATCGTGCACAAAGTCGCATGAGCATTTTGACAAAGGCGTTGTGCTACCGGTTCTCCGGTGCATGGCACACGGCCTCGATGTTATGACCATCAGGTGAGATGACAAAAGCGGCATAATAATTTTCACCGTACGGTCGTAATCCCGGCCCGCCGTTATCACGTCCGCCAACGCGCAGCGCGGCGTGGTAAAAATCATCAACCTGCTGACGCGTAGTAGCCACAAACGCCAGATGCAGAGGCGCAGGTTTATCATTTGTCTGGAAAAGGCAAAGTGAAACGTCGCCAGCGCTCATTTCAACACCGTAATCTGGCGCGCCTTCATCAATGAGTTCCACACCAAGCGGGCGAAGCGCCTCAAGGAAGAAGGTTTTACTTTTTTCATAATCACTGACGCCGAATTTAACATGGTCAAACATTATCGACTCCTCAAAAGAGATAGGGAAATGAAGAGTATAGAAGGTGAGAGGAGTCGAATATGATCAAGGGCGTGCCTATGTGACAGATGTCTCGCTACAGAGCAGACCGTTTCCGCCCAACAAATGTCCAGCGCAGGTAGTCGTAGAGCCAGTTAAACAGCATCGTGTACGGCAGGAAAAACAGTACAAGACCGATCTCTACAAAAAAAGCCTCCGTCACCGTTAAATTCAGCATCACCATTGCCACAGGAATTAACGTGATGATAAGGCCAACTTCAAAACAGGCCGCATGGAGCGCGCGGACCAGAAATGTTCTTTCAAATCGGTATTTTTTCTGAAGAGAGTCAAAGAGTTTGTTAAACACAAAATTCCAGGCCGTTGCGGTTAACGCGGATATCACGGACAGCGAGCCTGACTGGAGCACCGACACGTTCATCAGCCAGGCAAGCGACAGCGCGATAATAACGTTGGCCGTCACTTCAAAAATGACCGCGTGGAAAATCCTTTCTCTGACACTTTTATCTAATTCAATTTCCATAAGTTTACGGCAGCAGTGGTCAAAGGCTGAAGTATATCAAACGTCTTTCAACCATGTGTAAACGTAGAGGTTGGGTTGTGTGGGTATCATGACAGCATGAACGCGTGAAAAGGCGACTGCACGAGCTCTGAATGGGCCAGGACAATCACGACCGAATAAATCCAGATTTTGAGGAACCATACTTTGGTGCGCATAATGTATATTATGTTAAATTGCATTTATAGGTCTATTCTCCATGGTGCTCTCATGCAGCTCCAGAAATTAGTACGTTGGTGTCCTCCCTTCTCGATAAAATCCACCGTCGATAACAAACCATTTGTGAGAAAAACTCACAGCACCATTCGATAGCACATGCTGGTCCCCTTCATACCAGTGCAATAACCTGTCGCATACAGAATTGCTGGTAATAAAAGAAGGAACACCGAATGAAGTATGTGAATCTGGGTCGTAGCGGTTTGAAAGTCTCCCGTCTTTGTCTCGGTTGTATGAGCTATGGTGACCCCGAACGTTTGCCTCAACCCTGGTCCCTGGATGAAAAAGCGTCACGTCCGCTCATTCGTCAGGCGCTTGAAGCTGGCATTAATTTTTTTGATACCGCAAATATCTACTCGGGCGGAAGTTCTGAAGAGATCACAGGAAAAGCGCTGAGAGAAATGGCCAGATACGGTCACGGCGTCCACCCTGCTGGATCCAGCGACCAATAATCTCTTCGGACAGCCCCGAGCCTTGCTGGATATCGGGTGATTGTTCGGTGCCATACACGTCTGCTGTATCAATGAAATTTATACCTGCCTCAAGCGCTTCATCCAGAATGCGGGCGCTGGTTTTCTCGTCGGTGACGTCACCAAAATTCATGGTTCCGAGACAAAGGCGGCTGACTTTCAGGCCGGTGCGGCCAAGATGCGTATAGTTCATACACGGCTCCGTTAGGTGAATATTCCGCCCTGACCGACGGCCAGAGCGCATAATTTTCAAGAATAACGAAGCACAACGTGTTCAGTGAGAGGCGATGAGTGGATGGACTTGTGAAATAAATTCAGCAACGGATTAGCGCTAATCGGTCTATGGTGTATATCATTTCCGTATCAATACATTCGGGCCTTAACGCACAAGGAAAACGATTCTGTATGCAAATAAGCAGAGCGGATGTCGCCGATCTCATTTATTTCATGGCTATTGCACGTCATCGCAGTTTCAGCCGTGCGGCGATTGAATTAGGTGTGAGTGCATCAGCGCTTAGTCATGCCCTGAAGGGGCTGGAAACCCGGCTCGGTGTTCGCCTCCTTAATCGCACGACGAAGAGCGTTACACCTACGGCTGCAGGTGAAGAACTGGTTCAGTCTGTCCTTCAGCCTTTCGACAAGATAGAAGGCGCGCTTGAATCGCTTAACCGGTATCGTAATACCCCTACCGGACGTATCCGCATCAATGCTGCCGTTGAAGCGGCCAATCTTTTGCTTGCGCCAGTTATGCCCGCGTTTATGGATCGCTATCCCGATATTGAAATCGATATTGTGGCCAGCAACCGTATGGTTGACGTCACTGATGCGGGCTTCGATGCCGGTATCCGCTATGGTGGCACCGTCCCGGAAGACATGGTTGCCCGGCGTTTATCTGCCGATATTCGCTGGGTTATCGCAGCATCCCCCGACTACCTTGAACGCTACGGAACGCCTGAACATCCTGATGATTTATTACACCATCGCTGTATAAGCAATCGTCTCGGCGACGATCGGATTTATCGCTGGGAACTTGAGCGAGACGGCGAAACGTACCAAATCAGTGTGCCTGGCTCTGTGACGGTCAATCAGGCTGAAACGGGCCTTGTGGCCGTATTAGGCGGAGCCGGCCTGATGTATTTTCCGGAGCCTCTTGTTGCATCCTATGTGAAGGATGGACGGCTCCGCCTGGTGCTTACGGAGTGGTCCCCGCTGGAGGAAGGTTTTCATATCTATTATTCAAGCCGCCGGCAACTACCGACCGGGCTTCGCCTTCTGATTGAGTTCATACAGGAGGCCCGACCGCTAGGGTTGTGAAATAGCGCCTCCATACTGAACGAGGCGTTATCGTCCCGTAGCGGATATCAGAAAATCAATTAGGGCCTTCACTCTTTTCGTTTTACCCGCGTTTTTGGGGTAATAGAGATACACTGGCGGGTAGGTTTTCCAGTAGCTCTCCATCACGGGTATAAAGCGCTCCCTGTCCGGCTGTAACTGCAAGATGGGTTCAAACAAACGTCCGATTCCCAGGCCGTTACGGATCCCGTCTGCCATAACGTCAATATCGTTGCTGATTAACTGCCCGGGCATCTCAACCGTCAACTGCTCTCCGCGATCGTTCAGAATCAACGGAAGGATGCGGTTGTTAGTAATAAAACGGTAGCCAATTAGCTTGTGTTGACTGAGGTCAGCCGGCACCTCGGGCATTCCATGCTCGCTGATATAAGCTGAGGATGCATATAACCCTTCACGAAAGGGTTTCATTAACGGCCGCGCCACCACCCCACCTTCGAGGATATCGCCAAAACGGATCCCAAGATCAAAACGCTCTTCGATAACATTCACGGTACCGTCGTAAACCGAAATTTCAAGCTGTATACCCGGATATTGCTGACAGAATTTCGCTATTGCAGGCTTAAGAATTAACAGATAGGCAAAACGCGAGAGCGTGATTCGCACGATACCAGAGGGCTCCTGATTCTGGTCGCGAATGCTTTCAAGCGAATGTTCCAGCGACTCCACCGCCGCAGCGGTCTGTTCCAGCAACAGCTGCCCCGTTTCCGTCAGCTCAATACGGCGGGTCGTACGCACAAAAAGCGGATGGCCAATATGATCTTCCAGCAGCTTAAGCGCATTGCTGACGGAGGGAGGCGTAATTTCCAGTTTTCTTGCGGCTGCCGAAATATTGCCCTCACGTGCAATGCTCTGAAAGATCCGTATCTGGTTATACAGGGCGTTATTCATAATGTTTTCCTAAAGCAATCTCCGCCTGATTATTAAGTACAGTCTAAAGATGCTTAAGTCAATGCTCCTCTAATCTTCGTGAAATTCGCCTCTTATACTTTTATCTCTTTCTACAACGACCTGAGTTCAGGAGACTATGATGCGAATTTTATGTCTGGATATCCCCGCACCTGGAGCATCGCTGGAAAAATATGCTCCACACCTTAACGCTGAAGCGCTGCACGCCTGGGGATTGTATAAATCCGGCTTCATCCGCGACATCTACTTCCGTCAGGACAGACCTGGCGTCGCTATTTTTCTTGAATGTGACTCTGTCGATGAAGCGATGAACGTAATGGCCGAATTCCCGCTGGCAAAAGCTGGCTTATTAAGCTTTGAGTGCATTCCGCTTGGCTCCTTTATTAACTGGGAAAATCTCTTTGCCGCTGAATTTAAAAATAAAGAGTGAGGCCCGATATGAAACCTGCAGATAAACCCGTGCTGTGTGTCGTTTCCAGCCATCCGATTAAAGGCGCATCCGGTGTACCAACCGGTTTTTTCCTGGCCGAGCTGACCCATCCGCTGAAAGTACTGGAAGATGCCGGACTAAAAACGATGATCGCCAGCATTCGCGGGGGACAGCCGCCGGTGGATGGATTTGACCTCAGTGATCCTGTCAACGCCTGGTACTGGAACGAAACCGATTTTCAGCAGCGCCTGGCAACAACACCAGCGTTATCCGAGCTAAACGGTACCGATTACAGCGCCGTTTTCTTTGCAGGCGGCCATGGAACCATGTGGGATTTCCGCGACAGCCAGGATGCCCAGCGTATTATCCGCGAAGTATATGAAAGTGATGGCATTGTCTCAGCCGTCTGCCACGGACCTGCGGCACTGGTTGACGCAAAGCTCAGTAGCGGCGAATACCTGGTGAATGGCAAAAACGTGGCGGCCTTTACCAACAAGGAAGAGGAAGAAGTTCACACTACAGATGTGGTTCCCTTCCTGCTTGAGACTGCACTTCGCGAGCATGGCGCGCTTCATCATGAAGCCCCGAACTGGTCTGAAAACGTGGTTACCGACGGTCGCCTTATCACGGGGCAGAATCCCGCTTCAGCGCACGGTGTCGGTGTGGCGCTGTTAAATGCCCTCCGTCAGTCAGCTTAATCCATTCATCTCTTTTTCACCGTTACTCACCCTCTTTGGCCGGTTTCCGTCAGCAACGTTCCGGCCTTTTTACAGGAGCTGAATATGAAAACACTACCTCCCGTCGCGCTGGGCACATGGTCCTGGGGCACAGGTTTCGCCGGTGGCGACTCCGTCTTCGGCAATCATCTTTCTGATACTCAGATGGCAGACGTGTTCACCACGGCCATGAGTAAGGGCCTCAATCTCTGGGATACCGCAGCAGTATATGGCATGGGGAGTTCCGAGGCAGCGCTGGGAGCATTAGTCCGTCAGTTCCCCCGCGAGGATATGACTTTATCCACCAAATTCACGCCGCAGATTGCGAACGAACAGTCAGCGCAGCCTGTCAGCGATATGCTTGAGGCCAGCCTCGGACGCCTGGGCGTGGACGCGATTGATATCTACTGGATCCATAATCCCCTCGACGTTGAGAAATGGACGCCAGGACTAATCCCACTTTTACAAAGCGGTAAGGTAAAACGCGTAGGAGTTTCCAACCATAATCTGGCACAAATCAGACGCGCCAACGAAATCCTTAACGCTTCCGGTTATTCCCTCAGTGCAGTACAAAATCACTACAGCCTGCTCTATCGCGCTTCTGAAGAGGCCGGAATCCTTGATTATTGCCGACAAAATATCATCACGTTCTTTGCTTACATGGTCCTGGAGCAAGGCGCGCTCAGTGGTCGTTATGATTCAAATCATCCCATGCCTGCCGGGAGTGGCCGGGCCGAAAGTTATAACGCGGTACTGCCGCAGATAGAAAGATTGACCGCCGCCATGAAAAAAATGGGAGCCGAAAGGAATGCCAGCGTTGCACAGATAGCCATCGCATGGGCTATTGCAAAAGGTACCCTTCCCCTCGTTGGTGCGACTAAAGTCCATCACGTTCTGGACGCCGCCTGCGCTTCAGACATCCAGTTACGCGATGAGGAAATCATCATGCTGGAACAACTCGCCGCAGAGACCAGAGTGGATACACGAGGCGCCTGGGAAAAACCGATGGTGTAAACCCCATCCGAGACAGACTGTCATGAATCACATTCACGTATGGACAGTTCCGGGCGATCCTAATCTGTATCACTTTTACTGCTTTGTATGAAGGGTGAGAATATGAAAATCATTTGCCTTGAAGAACATTATCTCGACAGCGAGTTAGGCCGAGCGTGTATGCCTGTTGCGCTTGAGCAGGCGCCTTTCCTTGGCGACTGGGGGAAAACCGTCGCTGATGGTCATAATCCTGACCGAAGCCGGCCGCAGATAGAAAAGAATGCGCTGATAAACGCGAAAGGCGCTGATTTGGGAAGCCGCCGCCTCAGGGATATGGATGAGGCTGGAATTACCCTTCAGATCCTTTCTGTGGGCGGATTCCCCCAGCTGGCACCTAAGGATGAAGCGGTAACATTAAATACGGCGGCAAACGACCGCCTTGCCGGGGCGGTAAGAAATCATCCGGATCGCTTCGCGGCATTTGCCACTCTTCCCTGGGCACAGCCGGAAGAGGCTGAAAAAGAGCTTGTCCGCGCAGTTGAAGAACTAGGGTTTAAGGGGGCACTTCTGAATGGCCGACCCTCTTCATGCTTTCTCGATAATCCTGACTATGACTCCCTGCTTTCCCGCTTTAATAAACTGAATGTGCCACTCTATCTTCATCCCGGATTACCGTTTAACAGCGTGCAACAGGCCTACTTCACGGGCTTCAGCGCAGAGGTCAACGCCCGGCTCTCTATGTTTGGCTGGGGCTGGCATCACGAAGCCGGGATCCATTTGTTACGGCTGATGTTATCGGGCGTATTTGATAAATATCCCCACTTGCAGGTAATCAGTGGCCACTGGGGGGAGATGCTGCCCTTCTGGCTGCAGCGTCTTGATGACAGCCTTCCACTGGCTGCAACGGGTCTGTCACGCACGCTAACGAGAACCTTCCAGGAGCACGTTTACGTTACCCCGTCAGGTATGCTGTCGCTGCCGCACTTCCAGTTTATCTACGCGTTAATGGGGGCAGAAAGGATCCTGTTCTCCGTCGATTATCCCTATCAGACCCTGGACGGTGTAAAAACCTTTATCGACAGTCTGCCCGTCAACAAGGCTGAAAAAGAGGCCATCGCATTTCGCAATGCAGAACGTTTACTGGGCATCACGGCGTAGTTCACGGGTTCGTGATGACCGGTACAATGAGAACAGTCGACCATTATTAGTTTTTGTCTAAAAGTGAATGAGTCTTTACTGCTCTAAAAAAAATAATGGTGTCACTCTATACTGGGTTAAACATTCATCAAATATATTTAACTCATTGAAATGAAAAATATCCTTATTGTTTCAGGCCATCCTGAGCTTACCCATTCCGTCGCCAATGCCACGATCCTTGATGAAGTGGCGACCGCCCTTCCCGAGGCTGAAATTCGTCGTCTGGACTGGCTCTATCCGGACGGCAAATTCAATATCGCTGCGGAGCAGGAAAGCCTGCTCAGGGCCGATGTGATTGTCTGGCAGTTTCCTTTTTCATGGTATGGGCTGCCCGGGTTAATGAAACAATGGCTGGACGAGGTCTTTGTCCACGGCTTCGCGCATGGCTCAACGGCGAAACTGGGCGGTAAAAAGCTGATCCTCTCCTTCACTACAGGGGCGCCGCAGGTGCTCTATACCGCTGACGGTTTCTTTGGCCATGCCATAGAAGAGTATCTTATTCCATTCGAGACCACGGCAAGGCTGTGCAATCTTGAGCTGCTGGCGCCGGTTTATACCTGCGGTATCAGCTATGCCGACCGGGATGCCGACAAAATCGCGCAGCAAAAAACGCTTGCCCGGGAACACGCTTCAAGGCTTGTCGAGCTGCTCAATTCCGTCGTGAATAATCCAGAGGGAGAATAACGATGCAGTATACCCGGCTCGGTAAAAGTGACTTACTGGTCTCCCGCATCTGTATGGGATGTATGGGATTTGGCGACCCGTTAACGGGCCAGCATC
This sequence comes from Enterobacter sp. BNK-13, assembly GCF_048685015.1. Lineage (NCBI taxonomy): Bacteria > Pseudomonadati > Pseudomonadota > Gammaproteobacteria > Enterobacterales > Enterobacteriaceae > Enterobacter > Enterobacter sp. BNK-13. The sequence continues at coordinate 1,989,937 of NZ_JBLQTP010000001.1, forward strand.
GCTGGACGCTGGACGAAACAGCAAGCCGGGACATCATCCGCTACGGTCTCGAAAAGGGTATCAATTTTTACGATACCGGCATCGCCTATCAGAACGGCTCCAGCGAGCGATACGTTGGCCGGGCGCTGCGGGAGATGGCAAAACGCGAGGACGTGGTGCTGGCCACCAAGTTTCTGCCACGAACCGCCGCGCAAATTGCAGCCGGGATCGGCGGAAAAGAGGCAATAGCCCGATCACTCGACCAGAGCCTGCAGAATCTGGGGATGGACTACATCGACCTCTACATTTACCACATCTGGGATTACAACACGCCAGTTATTGAGGTGCTTGAAGCGCTTCATGCCGCCGTTACTGAGGGCAAAGTGCGCGCTATTGGTATTTCCAATTGCTATGCCTGGCAGCTTGCGAAAGCGAACGCCCTTGCCGAACGCGAAGGGCTGACGGCCTTTGTTTCCATGCAAAGCCACTACAACCTGATTATGCGTGAAGATGAACGAGAGCTCTTCGGTCTGTGCGCTGAAGATGATATCGCCATGACCCCCTATAGCGCGCTGGCCAGCGGTCGTCTCTCCCGGAAAGAAGGCCACACGCGGCGAGCCTCCGAGGATGCCTATGCCCGCGGAAAATATGACAGCACGGCTGAACAGGATCGGAGCATTATCGAGCGCGTCGCCGAGCTTGCTGAACGACATCAGGTGTCCATGACGGAAATCTCACTCGCCTGGCTGCTGACAAAAGTCACGTCACCTGTCGTAGGGGCCACAAAAAAAGATCACGTCGATGGCGCGGTAAACGCCGTAAATCTTCAACTGAGCCCGGAGGAAATCCGGTTTCTGGAAGAAACCTACCAGCCGCACGTTCTGACGGGGATCATGGCGCAAAACACGCCGCAAACGAAAGACGTTAATCAGGTCTGGACGCGGTAGCAAACAGTAATTTCAGTAAAAGGATCATCGTGAAAAAGCCCCTTATGCTTTTAATTTGTATGCTCATAAGCAGCCCTGTCTTTGCAACAAAACTGGACGCGCCGGATAAGCGAGTGATGAATATCTTTGAGCTCGGCGTCAGGCACGATCGGGACAAAGATTTTGCAGACGTAGCCAGACAGACGATTTCCGCTTCGGTTGATCATGAAGCAGGTACGCTGGCGATGTACGCCCTGCACCGCAGCGACAATCCACGTCAGGCATTCATGGTCGAACTTTATGAAAACGAAAGTGCTTACCGCAAACATCTGAATGCCGAACCATATAAGGCATTCGCTGCCCGGGCACCTGACATTATCGATCGGAAAAATAAAATCACCCTGGAGCCCCAATTTCTGGGGGACAAACACATCATACCGGATGAGCGAACCATTAATAATCTGGTGATCGTCGAGGTAAAGCCTGAATTTCAGACCGAGTTTAAAAACATCGTCCTGCCCGAAATGGCGGAATCGCTCAAAGTAGAGAAAGGCGTATTAGCGATGTATGCCGCTACAGATTCACAGACTCCGAACCGCTGGTATTTCTATGAGATTTACGCCAGTGAGGAAGCGTATCAACTGCACCGACAAACGCCACACTTCCGTGACTATCTCAGGCAAACGGCGCATATGAGCACCAGTAAGGACGCTATCCCGGTAAAACCGGTATTTCTTCGTAACAAAGGCGGAATCAAACAGGATCCGCACCGTTGACCAGTGAGGATTAACATGAAAAGCGTAATTGCAGCGGCGGCCATGTCGCTTGTTATTTCTGATTTTGCTACTGCTGAGGAAACAAAAGGTAAAGCGATGATGAAAATTGAACCTTCAACAATTTCGGAAGCTGATATTCGTTCCGTCTCACCGGCTCTTGCGCGCTTTGGTCGAGAAGCGATTACTGAAGATCTGTGGACACGCGATGCCCTCTCGCCCAGGGATCGTAGTATGGTGACCGTCGCCATGCTAATTGCCAGAAACCAGCCTGGCGACCTTAAGCACTATATAGACATTGCCCTTGATAATGGCGTTACGCCAGCGGAGTTGTCAGAAATCATTACCCATCTGGCGTTCTACTCAGGTTGGTCAAATGCCATGTCAGCCGTCAGCGTGACCAAAACAGTATTTGAAACTCGTGGCGTCACGGCAGATGTACTTCCTGAAGCTTCTCCGGACCTGCTTCCTCTCAATCAGGAAGCAGAAAAGCAGCGTTCAGAGACAGTGGAGAAAAATGTTGGCCCAATATCTCCGGGCCTGGTTAAATTCACTACAGATCCACTGTTCCTGGATCTCTGGCAAAGACCCGCGCTGAAACCCCGCGACAGAAGTATGATTACGGTCAGCGCGTTAATCGCATCCGGACAGAGCGCGCAGATTGGCTATCACCTCAATAGAGCAATGGATAATGGACTTTCTGTTGAGGAAGCTGGTGAGATCGTTACCCAGGCCGCGTTCTACGCTGGCTGGCCAAACGCATTTACTGCTGCTCCGGTTGTCGGAGAGGTGCTAAACAATCGATCATCGAGTAAAAGGTAATATTACTGAACACTAAAACCTGACGCACATCACAAAATTAGAACGAACAGTTCATGAACCAACAGGCGTGACATCGAGTGATTTATGGACAGCGTTTAACACAGTTATGAACCAAAACTGAGTTCATAACTGTGAGTTTGAATCGCCATTAGATTAATATGCATTTAAAACAGTTTGTTATACTGTTTCTGGTGCTGTCGTAAATTATGTATATTCCTCAAACCCAGAATAGTTAAATACGATATGCCAATAACCATTCTCTACGTGATAACCCGGCCTTCCCACTAACAAACGCCCCTTTTTTTAAGGAGCGTATGAGTAACGTCAATAATCACTGAGAGGCTTCGCAGCCGATTAATTCTCAGTCATCTGGCGACGATGCTGTTCAGCCTGCTGCTGATGGCTAGCCGAAGACTGGCCGTTATTCGCCGTCTCGTGTGCAATCGCCGCTTTCTCGTGTTCATTCACCGCAGAAAACGACGTCGCAGTTTCGTTAGTACTGCATGGACCGTTTTTGATCATCTCCTTATGCATGTCAGCCATGCTCTGGTGTGCAGCTTCTGTGTTGTTTTGCATCATGTCATGAGACATTGCTGCCTGTTCGTTGTTGTTTGTCTCTGCAGCCCAGCTGGATGCAGAAACCGCCAGGATGGCAATAACAGATAAAAGGAACTTTTTCATGGTTGTATCTCCGAAATTAAAGTGCTCAACAGTTGGTGGCCTTCTTTATAATGAATTATAAAAACCGGCCGCTGTTTATCGCATGACTGGCGAGTGACATTTCTGTCACTCCAGGGGCTTAATCCCTACCCTGATCCAGGACTCAAGGAGTGAGAGGGGCAAAACTTTGATTATTCAAATAATTAGAAGAGCATCCCGTCGCCTGCAACACTGTAACGAGGTGGCTACCAGCATAAGCAATACCTCCCCGACACAGCTGCAACAGCTAAAGACTCAGTTGGCTGAAGAAATGGGCAAACCTGTGGGTCTACACACCATGGGTATTCCGGCGGCAATCAGCACTCTCGGGGTAATTGTCAGCTTCGCGATTCCTCAGCTGTGGTTGGGCTATGGCGTACTCGCCGCACTCGGCCAGCCAGCCGAACGCGTATTCGTGTGGGTTGTGCTGATCGCCCTCCTGTTCGCAAGCATCAACGGCGTGACGATGTTTATGATTGGCAAAGGCAGCATGCGCGCCGTGCGGTTACATCTTACGCTGGCGGTGATGAGTCTGGTATTAACGGCAGCCTATCTGCTGGCCGCGCTGAGCGGTAGCGCTGCTCCGGGCGTCAGTCTGACCGCTGCGATGGTGAGTACTGTCATGCTGGGGCTTAGCGGCAGCTGTATCCTCTCTACCGCTTTTTATAAGATGCTGCTATTTACTCTGCATAACAGAGCCTGGCGCAAACTGATCAGCAAGGCGCGCTAAGCATTCATCCCGTAAAAACCCGCCGCTACCGGCGGGTTTTTTTATGGCTTTTTATGTCTGCGCAACCAAATTAACTTATACGCCGCAGGAATAATAAACAGCGATAGCAGCGGTGCTGTAATCATCCCGCCGATCATGGGGGCCGCTATCCGGCTCATAACTTCTGACCCTGCGCCGGTCCCCCAGAGAATGGGCAGCAGACCCGCGATGATCACCGCGACGGTCATAGCCTTTGGCCGCACGCGCAACACGGCACCATGATAGAGCGCCTCATCAAGCCCTCGTTCAGTGAACGTTTCCTGGCGGGACAACGCCGGATGTTCTTCAACGGCATGACGCAAATACATCAGCATGACCACCCCAAATTCTGCCGCCACCCCGGCCAGGGCGATAAACCCGGTGCCGGTTGCAACTGACATATGAAAACCCTGCCAGTAGAGGAACCATATCCCGCCGACCAGCGCGAACGGCAGGCTCATCAGGATCAGCAACGCTTCATCCACGCGACTGAACGCCAGATAGAGCAGAATGAAAATGATCATCACCGTCATCGGTACCATCAGCTTCAGTTTCTTGTTGGCGTGTTCAAGCAGTTCAAACTGTCCGGAGAATGACACGCTGGTACCCGGCCTCAGCTTCACGTTCTGGCTGATGGCCGTTTTAATGTCGTTCACTACGGACACCATATCCCTGCCGCGGGCATCGATATAAATCCAGCTTGCAGGTCGGGCATTCTCCGTTTTTAGCATCGTGGGGCCGGAAACCACGTTGATATCCGCCACATCACCCAGCGTGATCTGCTGTTTAATCGGCGTCAGGATCGGCATCTGCCTCAACGCGTTCGGGCTGTTCCGGTAGTCCTGAGGATAACGAATATTAATCGGGTAGCGGGCCACGCCTTCCACCGTTTCCCCCACCGTCGCGCCGCCGATGGCCGAGGAGACGAACAGCTGCACGTCGCCCACCGTCATTCCGTAGCGGGAGGCTTTCTCCCGGTTGATATCAACATCGATGTAGCGCCCGCCTTCCAGACGTTCAGCGAGGGCAGACACCACGCCTGGCACCGTTTTGGCGACGGCCTCTATGCGCTGCGCCGTGGCGTCGATATCAGCCAGAACGGTACCTGAAACCTTGATACCAATGGGGCTTTTAATCCCGGTTGAAAGCATATCGATGCGGTTGCGGATGGGCGGAACCCAGAGATTCGCCAGGCCAGGCAAACGAACGGTCTTATCGAGCTCGTCAACGATCTTGTCAATCGTCATGCCGGGTCGCCACTGATCCTCAGGCTTAAGCTGAATGGTGGTTTCGACCATTTCGAGCGGCGCGGAATCCGTGGCCGTTTCGGCTTTACCGGTTTTACCAAACACCGATGCTACCTCAGGCACGGTTTTGATGAGTTTGTCCGTGGTCTGCAGGAGCGCCGCCGCTTCTGCCGGAGACACGCCTGGCAATGTCGAGGGCATATACAGCAGATCGCCTTCGTTGATCTTCGGTAAAAACTCGCCACCCACCTGGCTCAGGGGCCAGATCACCGTGAAGATGGATAATGTCGCAACCAGCAGGGTTGTTTTAGGCCAGTGGAGCACCCGAATCAGAAGCGGATGATAGGCGTTAATCAACAGTCTGTTCAGCGGGTTACGGGTCTCGGCAGGGATTTTACCCCGGATCCAGAATCCCATCAGAATGGGGATCACGATGATGGCCAGCGCGGCCGCCCCCGCCATGGCGTACGTTTTCGTGAAGGCCAGTGGACCAAACAGCCGCCCTTCCTGACCCTCGAGGGTAAAGATGGGAATGAACGACAAGGTGATGATCAGCAGGCTGATAAACAGGGCTGGCCCCACCTCAACGGAGGCACTGGTGATCACCTGCCAACGGGTGGCGTTGTCAATCTGTTCCCCCGGATGCTGGTGATCCCACTCTTCCAGCCGTTTATGCGCATTTTCAATCATCACGATGGCGGCATCCACCATTGCGCCGACGGCAATGGCAATGCCTCCGAGCGACATAATATTGGCGTTCAGCCCCTGGAAATGCATAACGATGAAGGCAATACACAGGCCAAGCGGCAGAGAGATAATCGCCACCAGCGCTGAGCGAATGTGCCAGAGGAACAGTGCACAGACGATGGCCACCACGATAAACTCTTCGAGAAGCTTGCCGCTCAGGTTATCAATGGCCCGGTCGATGAGCTGGCTGCGATCGTAGGTGGTCACAATCTCAACGCCTTCCGGCAGGCTGGCCTTCAGCGTCTCCAGCTTATCTTTCACCGCCGTGATGACCTCGCGCGCGTTTTTACCCGAACGCAGGATCACCACGCCGCCCGCCACTTCCCCCTGCCCGTTCAGCTCGGCAATACCGCGGCGCATTTCCGGCCCTGTTTGTACGCGGGCAACGTCACGCAGATAGATCGGTACGCCGTTCTCGCCGGTTTTCAGGACGATGTGATTGAAATCATCGATGGTCTGCAGATAGCCGCTGGCCCGAACCATATATTCCGCTTCCGCGATTTCTACGGACGATCCCCCTGCTTCCTGATTAGACGACTCAAGGGCCTGCTTAACCTCCGGCAGGCTAACGCCATACTGTGCCAGCTTTAACGGATCAACCTGAATCTGATACTGCTTGACCACACCGCCGACGGAGGCCACCTCGGCCACGTTCGGGATCGTTTTCAGCTCAAACTTCAGGAACCAGTCCTGCAATGAGCGCAGCTCGGCGAGATCGTGTTTTCCGCTGCGATCCACCAGCGCATATTCAAATATCCAGCCCACGCCGGTGGCATCCGGGCCGATCTCGGAACTCACGCCAGCAGGGAGTTTGCCCTGAACCTGGTTCAGGTACTCCAGCACGCGCGAACGGGCCCAGTACAAATCAGTGCCATCTTCAAAAATGACATAGACATACGAATCACCAAACTGCGAAAAGCCGCGCACGGTCTTCGCGCCGGGAACCGACAGCATGGTGGTGGTGAGTGGATAGGTCACCTGGTTTTCAACAATCTGCGGGGCCTGGCCGGGATAGCTGGTTTTGATAATCACCTGAACGTCAGACAGATCGGGCAAGGCATCAACCGGGGTGTTGATGATGGTCCATGTCCCCCAGACGCTGAGAAACAGCGCCCCCATCATAACCAGGAAACGATTAGCCACTGACCGCCGGATAATCCATTCAATCATCATCGTCTCCTTAATGGCCAGAATGGGCGTCGTCAGGGGTTTCAGCGTGGCGCATGCGCTCCAGCGCACCGGTAATATTGGCCTCCGAGTCAATCAGGAACAGACCGCTGACGACGACTGACTCCCCCTCTTCCAGCCCGCTACCAATGCCGGACTGCTGCTGAGATTCATGCAGAACGTGGATCCTTTTCGGTACAAAATTCCCGTTAGCGTCAACGGTAATAACGCGCTGCTCTTTGCCGGTATCGATAACGGCCTGAGACGGAATCAGCAGCATTTCCTGACTTTGGGTATTCAGCTTCAGGTAGGCATTCATGCCCGGTTTCAGCAGCTCATCCTTGTTGGAGACCTGCAGGCGCACCTGCAGCGTACGGGTGGTTTGATCCACACTCGGCAGAAGACTCCACTTTTCAACCGGGAAGGATTTATCCGGCCAGGCCGGTACCGAAATAGCAAACTGCGAGGTATCTTTCAGCAGATACGCAATCGATTCTGGGACCGCCGCGCCGATCCAGACCGGATCCATCCCCTGAATTTGCGCCACGACCTTATCTTTCGAAATATTCATCCCGGTGCGCAGGTCAAATCCCGTAATCACCCCGTCGATGGGCGCCCTGATGGTAAACCGGGTCTGGATAGTGCGGGTCGCACGCAGCCGCTGAATATCCTCATCCGGCATACCCGCCAGCCTAAGCCGTTCCAGAACCCCTTTAATCTGCGTGGGCGTTCCACCGGTGCCGGAGAGCAGCAGGAACTCGCTCTGCGCTTCGACCCAGTCCGGAATGGTAATATCAATCAGCGGCGTGCCTTTCTTCACCTTATCGCCGATCGTCAGCGGGTAGACTTTCTCAACGAACCCTTCCGCGCGCGCCTGCACAATGACAAACTGATAGTCGTTATAGCTGACGTTGGCCGGGATCGTCTGGGCATAATTCAGCGTTCCGCGCGTCACTTTTTGCGTTTTTAATCCTAAATTCTGGACCTGCGTCGGATCGATACGGATACCGCCACCGCTTTTATCGTCATTTTCGTCCGCATATTTCGGGACCAGATCCATATCCATAAACGGTGATTTACCGGGCTTGTCGAATTTCACGTCAGGCTTCATCGGGTCATACCAGAAAAGGACCTTTCTTTCCGCAACGCTATTTGCTGTTTTTTCAGATGAATAGAGTGTCTGCCATGCCGTCACGGATATCAGCCCTCCGGCAATAAGGCTGCTGACTATCATGGCAGCGTATTTTATTTTTAATGAGGCCATGCCGTTTCTCGCTATTTAATGCTCTTTAGTAAAGAGATATTGCCCTGCTGAACAAATGAAAAATCAACGTGACTGCCGACCTTTAAGGCGTTGATGCTCTCATCGGCCTCAATAAAGGTGAAACGCATAGTCATCGCGGGCCAGCCAATCGCCGGGATGGCCTCATGAGAAATCGTGACTTTTTTATTTGTGAGATCAATGTCTTTCACGATACCGGTCCCCGTAATAACCTGCTCAGCGGCCCCTTCACGGGCGGCGCTCATCGCCTCGTGCTGATGAACCTCAGCCTGAAGGCCGGCAGAAAACGTCACGGCGATTGCACCGAATACCACGGCTTTAAGTGAATTACGCATTTTAGTTTCCTCTTTAAGTACAGTTATTCGACCCAACCGCCGCCCAGGGCGGTGAAGAGCGTTATTTCATTAACCTGTCGGGCATAAATAAGGCCGAGAAGGGTCTGGCGGGTTGAGAAAAGAGAACGTTCCGCGTCCAGCACGTTGATATAACTGACCGCACCACTGGCATATAATCCTCTGGCACGCTGGAGCGTAATCTGGAGCGAATCAAGATAACGACGCTGAGCGTCAATTTGCTGGTTAATGCTGTCCCGCAGCGCGAGCGCATCGGCGACCTGTTTGAAGGCGGCCTGTATTTTTTGTTCGTAATTCACGACCGACTGCTGCTGACGAATTTCAGCCAGTTTCAGGTTGGCCTTATTCCTGCCCGCATTGAAAATGGGAATTTCGATTTTAGGGATAAAATTCCACATCCCACTGCCCGCGGTGAAGAGGCTGGATAATTCCGTGCTGCCTGTGGAAAGCCCGCTGGTCAGGGAAATCGACGGGAAAAAGGCGGCACGCGCGGCGCCGATATTCGCATCGGCCGCGTTAAGCTGATACTCCGCCTCCATAATATCCGGGCGCTGCAGCAGTATCTCTGAGGAAAGATGAGGCGGGAGTTTTACCGGCGCAATATCGCTGGCGTTCATTCCACTGTCGCCCGGCAGCGCACGGTACGTCCCGAGGAGCAGCTGCAGGGCATGATTGGCCTGCGCCAGCTCCCCCTCACGTTTGGCAATCTCTGCCTGTGTGCTTTCGATCTGTCCCCGGGCCTGTTCCAGCGCGAGTACGTTCGTACTGCCCGTCACCAGCTGTTGCTCAACGAATGCATAAGACTGCCGGTAATTTTCCAGCGTTTCCCGCGCGATACGCAGCTGTTTATACGCCAGCTGCTGGTTGAAATAGCTCTGCGACACGTTAGAGACGAGCAGGATATGCACGGCGCGACGGGCCTCTTCCTGGGCATAATAGTTCTGTCGATCAGCCTCACTCATGTTCTTCAGCCTGCCGAAAAAGTCGAGTTCGTAACTGAGCGCAAGACCCGCGTCGTACTGCTGCGAAGTCGGTTTGTCACTTTTCAGTCCTCCACTGTACGTGATACCCGCGGATCCATTCAGCTGCGGATAACGCCCCGCCTCCGTCACGTTGAACTGCGCCCGCGCCTCTTCAACCTTCAGGACGGCCATTTTTATATCGCGATTATTGTTCAGGGCTTCCGTAATCAACCCGGCTACCTGCGGATCGACAAAAAAGGTGCGCCAGCCGGTGTCCTGATACCCCGCCACCGCGGGCGTCAGGCCGTTGCGTGAAAGCGAAAACTGCTGGGGGACCGGTGACGCCGGGCGCTGATAGTCGGGAGCCAGCGAGACGCAGCCTGCCAGGATAAATACCGTACTGATGCTAAGTCGTTTTATCAGGAACATAACGGTTCAAATGAAGTCCAGAGTATTTTTAGGGCTACTCTACTGAATGCTTCCTGTTTGACGGGTGACGGGATAATGACAATGTTGTCATTTTTAACGTAAGTCATTGTGAACGGTGGCGGGCGCCATAGAATGTCATCAGCAGCCAGTCAGGGGAGCAAGATGAAAATACTGATCGTTGAAGACGAAATGAAAACCGGTGAGTACCTCAGCAAGGGACTCACTGAAGCGGGGTTTGTCGTGGACCACGCTGATAATGGCCTGAACGGTTACCATCTCGCCATGACCGCTGAATACGATCTGCTGATTCTCGACATCATGCTGCCCGATGTGAACGGCTGGGATATTGTCCGCATGCTCCGCTCTGCCGGCAAAGGGATGCCCATACTGCTTCTGACGGCTCTCGGTACGATTGAACACCGTGTTAAAGGGCTTGAGCTGGGCGCAGATGATTATCTGATCAAGCCGTTCGCCTTTGCCGAGCTGCTCGCCCGGGTAAGGACGCTGTTAAGACGCGGAAATACGGTGATCGCAGAAAGCCAGCTTCAGGTAGCAGACCTGACGGTTGACCTCGTGTCGAGAAAGGTCAGCCGGGCCGGAAGTCGGATTGTGCTCACCAGCAAGGAGTTCAGCCTGCTGGAGTTTTTCATGCGCCATCAGGGGGAAGTGCTGCCCCGCTCTCTGATTGCCTCCCAGGTATGGGACATGAACTTTGACAGCGACACGAACGCGATTGACGTGGCGGTAAAGCGGCTGCGCGCAAAGATCGATAACGACTTTGAACCGAAGTTGATCCAGACGGTGCGCGGCGTGGGCTATATGCTGGAGGTACCGGATGCGCGTTAAGCCCCTCCGACGCCCGTTCTCTCTTGCGCTGCGGCTGACCTTTTTTATCAGCCTCTCCACCATACTGGCCTTCTTCGCCTTTACCTGGTTCATGCTGCACTCCGTTGAGAAGCACTTTGCCGAGCAGGATATCAGCGACCTTCAGCAGATCAGCACCGCGATGCACCGCATACTGCACTCACCGGTAGATCCCGACCAAAAGAAAATCAGTAAGATCAAAGAGTCGATCGCCAGTTACCGCAACGTGGCCGTCCTGCTTCTGGATCCACAGGGCAATACCCTGTTCAGCTCGACGCAAGGGGCGGCATTGCGCCCGGCAATGAAGACGGCGGACTTTAGCGAACACCGTCGTGCACAGGATGTGTTTCTCTGGACGGTAGAAGACCCGGCCAACCCCATGCATGCCGGGTCCGACATGAAAATGGAAACGTACCGGATTATCGCCTCCTCAGGCACGGCGACGCTGCAGGGCAAAACCCAGGACTACGTCATGCTGATCGGGCTCTCCATTAATTTTCATCTCCACTATCTTGAGGCGCTGAAAAAAAACCTTCTGGCGATTGCCGCGGTTATCAGTCTGCTGATTATTCTTGTCATCCGCATCGCGGTTCGTCAGGGACATTTGCCCCTGCGTAACGTCAGCAACGCCATTAAAAACATCACCTCCGAAAACCTGGATGCCCGACTGGAGCCGTCCCGCGTCCCCGTTGAGCTGGAACAGCTGGTCATCTCCTTCAACCAGATGATCGAGAAGATCGAAGATGTCTTTACCCGTCAGGCTAACTTTTCCGCCGATATCGCGCACGAAATCAGAACCCCTATCACCAACCTGGTGACGCAAACCGAAATCGCGCTGAGTCAGAACCGTTCTCCGAAGGAGCTGGAGGATGTGTTGTACTCCAGCCTTGAAGAGTACAACCGGATGACCCGCATGGTCAGCGACATGCTGTTTCTGGCACAGGCCGATAATAATCAGCTCATCCCGGATCGGGTGATGTTTGATTTAAGCGCCGAGGTCATGAAGGTGTTTGATTTCTTCGAAGCCTGGGCGGAAGAACGCCACATCGCGCTGACATTCAACGGGATGCCCTGCCTGATAGAAGGCGATCCGCAGATGTTCAGAAGGGCCATCAATAATCTGTTATCTAACGCCCTGCGCTATACGCCAGCGGGCAAAACGGTGACGGTCTCACTGCGAAAACAGGATAACGACGTTGAGCTGGTGACAGAAAACCCCGGCACGCCGATCCCGCAGGCGCATCTGCCGAAGCTGTTTGACCGTTTTTATCGCGTCGATCCGTCCAGGCAGCGTAAAGGCGAAGGCAGCGGCATTGGGCTTGCCATCGTGAAGTCCATCGTCACCGCACACCACGGAAAAGTCCGCGTGGAATCGGATGCGGTGTCGACGCGCTTCATCCTCACCGTGCCGGGGAAAGTGCTCTGAACGTCAGCAAACCGCGCGGCACACTTCAAGGACCTTTTCCCTGAGCCAGCGATGCACCGGGTCCCGTTCCATGCGCGGATGCCACATCTGGGATACCGTAATAGTGCGGGTCTTAAAGGGCAGTTCAAAAACGTGCACGCGCTCGGTCATCGCCTGATTGAGCAGGTATAACGCCGGCACCATGGCAATCAGATCGGAGGCCAGCGCCACGGATAACGCCGTCGGAAAACCGGGCACCACGCTGGCGACCTTGCGCTTCATCCCGCGCTCCGCCAGCGCCTCATCGACAAACCCGTGCAGCGATCCGTCCGGCGAGGCCACCACATGCCCCCAGGCGACATAGTCACTCAGGCTGACCTCCGGCTGCTCTGACAGCGGATGCCCCTTGCGCACCGTGCCAACAAACCGATCCTGGAAAAGCCTTTGCAGCCGTATTTCAGGCCCCATGTTGCCCTGCACGCCGATCTCCAGATCGACAAGCCCCTCTCGCAAGTAGCGCGACGTTTTTTCCGGTTTCGGTGAGAAGCGGATGCACACCCCGGGCGCGACGCTCGCCACCGCAGCAATAAGCAGAGGCCCAAACGCCACCACAAAACCGTCGTTGGCCCGGATGGTGAACAGCCGTTCGAGGTTTTCCACCTTCAGCGCGTCGGTGGAGGGCTGCAGCACCGCCCTCGCCTCGTGCACGGCGCTTCTGGCGCGGTCCCGGGTGGCTTCGGCCCAGGGCGTCAGCACCATGTGACGACCGGCCCGCACCAGGATCGGATCGCCGGTCACCTCCCGCAGCCGGCTCAGGGTGCGGCTCATGGCGGAGGTGCTCAGGTTCAAACGTCGCGCCGCGCCCGCCACGCTGGCTTCTGCCAGCAAAACGTCGAGCGCAACCAGAAGGTTAAAATCAGGATCGGACACGATGGCTCCTCAGATATGGCGTTACGTGCAATGATTAAGTGCAAATGCTGCGTCTTCCGCCCTGTATACCGCATGATTATAGTTTCGTCATCACGATTCTTATTCGGAGTAACGACGATGACGCTCTTTTCAAACCAGCCCGGCGATGAAGGTTTACCCGGACATGAACGCGCCAGGGTGATGGCCGCCGTTATGACCACCACGCTGATGGGTGTTTTTGACGGTACCATGATCAACATCGCGCTCCCCTCCATGGCAAGCGCGATGCAGGTCCCCGCGAACGTTGCGGTCTGGTTCGCCAACGGTTATCTGCTGTCAGCGGCGATGACGTTGGCCATCTTCGCGGCGCTGGCGGCCCGCGTGGGCTATCGCCCAATCTTTCTGGCCGGGCTTGCCACCTTTACGCTCACTTCGCTGGGCTGCGCGCTGGCAACAACGCCGGAAATGTTAACCGGGATGCGAATTCTGCAGGGCATCGGCGGCGCGGCGACCCTGAGCATCGCCCCGGCGATCCTGCGGTCCGTTTTTCCGGGCCGACTGCTGGGCCGTATTCTGGGGCTGCACGCCCTGCTTATCGCCTCCAGCACGGCGATAGCCCCGGTGCTCGGCGGAACAATACTGGACGCTCTGAGCTGGCAATGGCTGTTCGCCATTAACCTTATTCCGGGCAGCATCGCCCTGCTGCTGGCATGGCGGGCCTTGCCGCGGGAATCGGCCGTTGACCGCACTCCCTTTGACGCGCCGGGCGCCATGCTCTCCGCCGTCCTGTTAGGTTCGGCGATCATGATGGCCGACAGCCTTCAGCACGTGACGGAGCACATTAACCGGCAGGCCGTCTGCTGGGGCGTTCTCGCGCTGGTCAGCGCCTTCGCCTTTACCTGGCGTATCCGGCGCGCGCAACATCCGTTACTGCCGCCGGTGATGTTCAAAAACGGGCGCTTCACCCTCGCCGCGCTGACCTCGCTGGCCTCGTTTGTGAGCCAGGGGATCACGTTTGTCGCGCTGCCGTTCCTGTTTCAGAGCGTGTATGGCTACAGCCCGGTGGTGTCGGCGCTGCTGTTTACCCCGTGGCCGATTGGCATCGTGCTGATCGCGCCGCACGCGGGTCGCTGGGCGGATACGATCTCCGCGCCGCTGATCTCGACCCTCGGGCTTATCGTCTTTGTCGGTGGGTTGCTCCTGCTGGCCACGTTGCCGGAAAATCCTTCCGTGTGGAATATCTGTCTGCGCAGTCTGGTATGCGGTATTGGATTTGGCTGCTTCCAGAGCCCCAATAACCGGGAAATGCTCGCTAACGTAGCGCGGGAATATGCCAGCTATGCTTCCGGCGTGTTGTCGATTGTGAGGACATTCGGCCAGTGTCTCGGCGCCGCCGTGGTGGGGGTTCTGCTGGGGGCAGCGGCAGGATGGGACCATCAACATGCTATCCAGGTTGCACTGTGGCTAGCCGTCATCGCCTCGACGGGTTCGGTGATATTTAGCCTGAGCAGGCTGCGCCCTGCGGTTCGGGCATCCGCGTAAATTGTTGCAGCGCCTCTCGGCGCTACTCGTTTTTACGCCTACGCTGCAGGGCGTTCGTTCCACGCATCAGTGAACTGAATATTTCCGTCCAGAATTTTCCATGTGATTTTTGCATATCGCAAAGATACATTTTCCATGTGACCAGTACCGGGACAATCTCTTGTATCATGCATTATTGGAGTTATTGAAATGACCTTCACCCCTTCCATAAGGATATTGAAGTATTCCACTTCCTGACCAGCATCATTGATGTGGTAAAACTTTAATTCAGCACTATGAAGCGTTTGACCTGTAGCCACAGCTTTGTATAGATAGGGTGAAGATGAATCAATTGCTTTTGTTAGACTGAAAGCAGAGTGTTGCCTTGTACCTGTGAGTTTACCCGTTGCATCATCTGTTGGAATGCTCAGGTTATGAATCAGATCTCTGAGCTCTATACTTCCTTCACGGTCTGCAACATCAGAACCGCCACAGATCATTGCTCCGCCATCATCTTTCAAAAAGAGGTGTACTGGTACAGCCATTTCTATAACTCCTTATGTTACTTAATCTCTTATTCCATTGGCTATGAGGTTAATTACAGGCATGATCGCTACACCATCTGCATAGAACAGATCAGAATTAGTGAATGAATAAACCTTGCCGGTGATTTTTACATTTACCGTGTTCCCATAAGCTGAAGCAGTAACATTTCTTGTATTGGCTTCAAGGAATGGTGATCGATCTTCAAGGGCTTTCATAATGTTCCCGCTGTTGTCTTTATCTAAATAGAAGCGGTAAACATCCGACACCGTAGCGCCTCCATCATCATACTTAGTTATGTACAGTGTGACGGAATCAGAGAGTTTCTGTTTGCTGACAAAACTATCGTGAGAAGGTGCGTTAAAATAGTATTGATATGTCAGAAACCCACAAACAACGAGCAATAGAATCGTTGTGAGTAAGCAATGAAGCCGTTTAATAACCGTATTTCTTTGCATATTCTATACCTTGCCTTATCCAAAACTGATCGTGAGGATCATCCCCATAAGGCGGTTTTTGATACCAGTGCCCCCATTTCTTTTTGGAGGTTTTAGCTCTTTCCTGCGCCCATCCAGCACCCATCAATAGCGTTTCTGATGGTATCCCGGCAGCATAGCCAGCCGAACCATAATTGAAGTTCCCAAAATTTGCTAACTCCGGGTGTCCTTGCTTGTAATCCCACGGCCCCTTATTTCTTACTTTTTGATAAAACCAAAGATAGGTCGTAGGGATAGCCATGTTTCTACTCATACCATGCGCCCTTGCAATCCTCATGTTTGCCAACACAAGTGCGATTCCTTCTTTAGGCAACAAAGGTATAACAGCCATATTAACCATCCATCCACTGTGGGTATTGGGTATGTGGCCGCGTATCGTACACTTTTGCGATGGTAAAAAAGATATCTGTTTCCAGAGAAATGACGGGAAAATATCCGACTAAGGTATTAATCGCATTAAAAATCAAAGAAATGTAGGCTGCGCCCGGCTAGGCCTACAGGCAAGCGTTGCACAATGTAGGCCGGGTAAGCGCAGCGCCACCCGGCAAGAAAGACGGCGCGTTTGTTTACTCCAGCGCCAGTAGCGCAAAGCTCGCCAGCCAGTGCCCGCCGCTATAGTGGCTGCCGACCACATGCCCGACACTTGCGGCAAGATGTTTCGTCACCGCCTCGCGCAATGCCGGTTGCGCCGGGTGGCTGGCAGGAAGCGCTTTCGCAATGTGCTTCATACACCACGCGCGGCTGAGGTTTAATCCGTCCAGATGGGCAATTTTCGGGTCGGTACGATCGCTCACTTCCGCCGGGTTCATCAGTGCCGTAACGGCGCCCACCTCCGGCAGAAACGCGTCAAACCAGGCCGGGAAGTCTTCAGTTACCTTGCTCATCAGCAGCGCCTCCGTCAGCGCGCCGGAAATATACTCGTCTCCGCCGGGCTCATAATGAGCCGGATAGCGCGTGTCGGCGAGATAAAACCGCTCCGCCGCTGCCACAATCGCCTGTTCAAGCGCCTTGTCTCCGGCTGCGCGACCGTAATCGAGCGCCAGCGCGAGGGCAAACGCGGTGTTGTAGTGCGTCCCAACGCGGATCGGATAGGTGAGCTTACCGAGGTAATCCACCAGCCGGTTGCGAATATCCTGGGTGAGCGGCGCCAGCGTCTGGTACCAGCCCGCGGCCTGCGGCAGCGTCGACTGCTTCAGCTCCTGGGCCAGCGCCAGCAGCCAGCCGTAGCCATACGGTCGCTCAAACGAGGCGCGGAACGGCGCGGTAAAATAGGCCAGCTCCTTCGCCACGTTCTCTTCGGTCATGTGCTCGTCAAAAAGCGCGACGATCGCGTCCCGGCACGGTAATTCTGGATAGAGGCGCACGCAGCGCAGCAGCAGCCAGTAACCGTGCACCGCCGAGTGCCAGTCAAAACAGCCGTAGAAAATGGGATGCAGTTCACGAGGCGGCAGAACGTCACCATCATCATTAAGCAGGTGCATGATGTGGTTCGGGTATTCCTGGCGCAAATAGGTCAAAGGCATGCGGGCAAACGCGTCGGCCTGATGTTGCGTTAATTCCATGACAGCTCCTTAGCGAAACACGAGGAAATACATTAAGAACACGTTCACCACCAGCAGGGTTAACGCGGTCGGGATCTGGATCTTGATCACCTGATATTTGTCTTTCAGCTCCAGCAGCGCGGCGGGAACGATATTGAAGTTCGCGGCCATCGGCGTCATCAGCGTGCCGCAGTAGCCTGCATACATGCCAATCGCCAGCAGCGGCGCAGGGTTGCCGTGATGCACGTTGATCAGAAACGGCAAGGCGATACCGGCACTTAACACCGGGAAGGCCGCAAAGGCATTACCCATAATCATGGTAAACAGCGCCATACCCACGCAGTAAATCACCACCAGCATAAAGCGGCTGTCCGGGTTCACAAACAGGCTCACCACCTTCTGTACCGAGTCGCCCGTGTTGGCCACCACGAACACGCCGCCGAGCATGGCCAGCATCTGCGGCAGGATCACCGCCCAGCCGATGGTATCAACAAGACGACGGGACTGACGAACGGCATGCAGCGGTGTGCCTTTGGTCAGCCACCAGCCGGTGAGGATCGCCGCGACGCAGGCCACGCACAGCGCCGCCAGGGTGAGCTGCTTCTGATCGAGCAGAAACACGCCGCCGATCGAAACGCCCTTCAGGAATAACGTGCCCAGCACCGTCACCACCGGGATCATCAGCGCGGGCAGGAACAGCCAGTTTTTAAGCCGGTTTGACGACGCGACGCGCTCCTCCTCGGTGGACATTTTATAGTGCCCTTTCCCGACGAGGCCAAACCCCGCCAGCAGCGCGATGGCGATAACGCCGCCGCCGATAATCCGGTACGCCAGCGATTTGCCGAGTTCCTGAACCATCAGATCGCCAAACAGGAAGATCCCGCCAAACAAGAACCAGAACAGCGCGGTGGTAAAGCGCTTCGGATTGGCGCGATCGCGCAGGGTCATCACAACCAGCAGCATCACGACAAAGCCAATCAGGTAGTACACGCGGTTAATGGTGATAAGCGTCATCATTGCGCGGCCTCCTGCGTATCCTGCTCTGCACGCCAGGCCATCACGTCGCGACGGATACTTGCATCGAGGCGCAGCAGGCGCGTCATATGAATAATCAATGCCGCAATGGCGGTGGGAATGGCCCACAGGCCGATATGCAGCGGTTCAATGCCCTGAATACCATTCTCTTTCAGGAACGCGTCGATCAGCAGCACCGCCCCAAAGGCAATAAAGATATCTTCCCCAAAGAAAACCGCGATGTTGTCACACGCGGCGGCATGGGCTTTGATTTTGTCGCGAATGTGCTGCGGCAGCTCGCCATATTCGTTCAGCGCCGCCCCTTCGGCCATCGGCGCCAGCAGCGGGCGCACCGTCTGCGCGTGACCGCCCAGCGACATCAGGCCCAGCGCGGCGGTGCCTTCCCGCGCGACAAAATAGAGCATCAGAATACGCGCTGAGGTGGCGCTGGCGATCTTCGCCACCCAGGCCTGGGCGCGCTCTTTAAGCCCGTAATATTCCAGCAGACCAATCACCGGCAGGATCAGGATGAAGGTGGCCAGCGATCGGCTATTGACGAACTTCTCGCCAAAGGTCTCCAGCAGCATGCCGAAATCCATACCGACCAGCAGACCCGTCGCCAGCCCCGCCACCACGACCACCAGCAGCGGGTTGAAGCGCAGTGCAAAACCAATAACCACGATCGGTATCCCGATCAGCGGCAACAGCGTAGTACCGTCCATAACGTTTACCCTATCGAAAGTGAGCGTTGCGCGCCGACGGCTATTTTTTTAATTTGCGGCGAGCGATGTTGTGTTTTGTTGGCAGGCTTCGCAAAACCTGCGCTAAAAAGCTATATCTGAACCTCAAAAACATGTAAACAAATTATCAATAAAATGTTCTTATTTTATCGATGAGTTTACATTTCTGGCTAAGGAACGTTATGACCTCAGAAAAGAGTGCTTCACCCGATCGCGACGATATCAACGATGGCCGGATCGTCTCTTCCCGCCACCTGGTATCCGAGCGCTGCGCGGAGTTATCAGAGCTGGAATATGCGCTGATCATGACCAGCAACGCGTTCAACAAATGGATGGTGCGCTGCATGACGGCTGCCGGCGAGCCCGATATGGGCGCCTTTGACGTTTCGCTGCTGCATCACGTGAACCACCGCGACCGCAAGAAAAAGCTGGCCGATATCTGCTTCGTCCTCAACGTGGAAGATACCCACGTGGTGACCTATGCCCTGAAAAAGCTGGTCAAAGCAGGCTACGTGACGAGCGAGAAAGCGGGTAAAGAGCTTTTTTTCTCTACCACGGAGGAAGGGAAAGCGCTGTGCATGAAATACCGGGACGTGCGGGAAGCGTGTCTGATTGCGATCCACGCGGAGAGCGGCATTGCCGGGAAGTCGATTGGCGAGACCGCGCAGCTGTTACGCACGATCTCCTCCCTGTATGACACCGCCGCAAGGGCGGCGGCGTCACTGTAACTAAGGACGCCGGAACAGCGTAATGCTGCGCCCGGCCAGTGCGTACTCAATGGTTTCGGTGATCGCTGTCCCGGTGGCAGCGTCATCCGCCGTAGACAGCTCCAGCACCCATCCCCCTTCGCCAAATTGCGGGATCTGGAACGGCACGGTGCCTTCAAACGGGTTGAACAGCATCAGCACGTCGTGCCAGATGCCGTCCTCATGCTGAAGATCCGGCCTGCTGATGGAGACCCCGAGCGTTGAGCCTTCATCCCACTGCTCGGCCTGCTGTGGACCACCTCCGGCATTGAACCAGCGGATCTCCAGCCCGTCGCGCCAGCTTTCACGGCGCAGCAGCGGCTGTTGCGCGCGAAGGGCAATGAGACGACGGGTAAACTCGCGCAGCGCAGCGTCATTTTCTGACAGCCCCTTCCAGTCGATCCACGAGATCTCACTGTCCTGGCAGTACCCGTTGTTATTCCCCTTCTGCGTACGGCCAAACTCGTCCCCCGCCAGCAGCATCGGCGTGCCGTGGGAGAAGAGCAGCGTGGTCAGGAAATTACGTTTCTGCCGTTCGCGGGTAGCAATAATATCCGGATTCTCGGTTGGCCCTTCCTCGCCGTAGTTGTACGAGCGGTTATCGTTATGCCCGTCGTTATTGTCCTCACCGTTGTCGGCATTGTGCTTTTCGTTGTACGATACCAGGTCATTCAGCGTAAAGCCGTCATGGGCGGTGATGAAATTGACGCTGGCCCACGGCCGGCGTCCGCGCAGATCGTACAGATCGCCGGAACCGAGCAGACGCGCGGCAAAGTCCGTGGAGACGTTGTCCCCCTTCCAGTACTCGCGAACGGTGTCGCGGTATTTGTCGTTCCACTCCCCCCAGCCTGGCGGGAATCCGCCCACCTGATAGCCGCCGGGACCGATATCCCAGGGTTCACCAATCAGCTTCAGTCGGGATAAGACCGGATCCTGAGTCATGGCGTCAAAAAAACCGCCGCGCGGGTCAAACCCTTCGGGCTCGCGGCCCAGGATCGTCCCGAGGTCGAAACGAAAACCGTCAATGTGCATCGATTCCGCCCAGTAGCGCAGGGAATCCATCACCATCTGCAGCACGCGCGGATGCGAGGTGTTGACCGTGTTTCCCGTCCCGGTGTCGTTGATGTAGTACCGGTGCTGGTCCGGGAGCGTGCGGTAATAGCTGTAGTTATCAATCCCCTTAAACGAGAGCGTCGGGCCAAGCTCGTTCCCTTCCGCCGTGTGGTTGTACACCACGTCAAGAATGACCTCGATGCCCGCGTCATGATAGGCGCGCACCATATCGCGAAAGCCCTGGATCCCTGCCGGGCCGTAGTAGCGCGACGCCGGAGCAAAAAAGCCCAGCGTGTTATAGCCCCAGAAGTTCTTCAGGCCCCGGTCGAGCAGGTGCTGGTCATCCGGGAACCAGTGAACCGGCAGCAGCTCCACCGAGGTAATGCCCAGGCTTTTGATATAGTCGACCGAGGCTTTATGCCCCATGCCTTCAAACGTGCCGCGTAGCTCGGGTGGTATGGCCGGGTTCATCTGGGTAAAGCCTTTCACGTGGCTCTCATAGACAACGGTATGCGGCCAGGGCACGTTCGGCCGGTTGTTGTCCTGCCAGTCAAAGGCGTTCGGGTCGATGACCCTGCCTTTCGGCGTAAACGGCGCGCTGTCCCGCGTGTCAAAGCTCAAATCCAGCTCGTCATGCCCCAGCTCATAGCCGAAATGGGCATCGTTCCAGTCGATGTCACCCACCAGTTCGCGGGCGTAGGGGTCGATAAGCAGCTTATGCGGGTTAAAGCGATGACCGTTTTCCGGGTCGTAGGGGCCGTAGACGCGATAGCCATACAGTGTCCCCGGCTTCAGGTCAGGCACATAGCCGTGCCAGACCTCATGGGTATACTCGGGCAGCTCCAGCCGGGCGATTTCCGTTTTCCCGGACGGGTCAAACAGACAGAGCTCCACCCGTTCAGCGTGAGCGGAGAACAGCGCGAAGTTAACGCCCTTCCCGTCATAATTCGCCCCCAACTGCTGACCATGACCGGCCCGAATTTCAAACGTTGTATCCTTTGCCATTTTCGTTCTCCACGATTATTCGCAGGTAAGCAGAACCAGTACACATCCCTTTTCTGGCGTTAACGCCAGCGTTTCTTGCAGCATGCGGCTTTCGCCGCTGAACAGATCCCGATAGCGCTTCCCGGCCAGTTCGTCGGGTAACGCGACCGTGGTATTGACCCACAACTGATGATTATCGGTGACGTCAAAAACCAGACGCGGCACGGCGACAATCAGCGCCTCGTCGTCCTTAACACGCGCATAGACAATCAGGTTCTCCTCGCGATCGCCGCTGACCTTAAGCGGCAGCCAGTCGCCGTAGCGGAAAAGCGCGTCGTAGTGCGGTCGAAGCCGCAGCAGCGTGGCGGTAACAAACTGCTTCACCCTGCCGTCCCGCCAGCATGCCGGGTTGTCAAACACCCCGGCATCCGCCGCGCTGAGGCTCTGCACCAGGGCCGGAAAGTCCGGCTCGCGTCGGTTATCCGGGTCGACAAGGCTGAAGTTAAGCGCCTCGCTGCCCTGATAGATATCCGGCACGCCGGGCGCCGTCAGCTTGATCACCGTCTGGCTGAGGCTGTTCATCAGCCCGGCGCGGATAAAGGGCTGCATCGCCTCGCTGAAATCGTGCAGAAACAGGCTGTTGTCCGGTGAAAGCAGATGCCGCGCGTAGCTCAACACCACGCTCTCATAGCTCTCGTTACTGTCAATCCAGTCGGTGCGCTGTTTCGCCTCGCGCAGCGCTTTTTCGAGGAAGCCGAGAAAACGTGCTTCCAGTGATGCCAGCCCGTCAGCGTCGTCCGGTGTCAGCGT
Source organism: Enterobacter sp. BNK-13 (assembly GCF_048685015.1). Classification (NCBI taxonomy): domain Bacteria; kingdom Pseudomonadati; phylum Pseudomonadota; class Gammaproteobacteria; order Enterobacterales; family Enterobacteriaceae; genus Enterobacter; species Enterobacter sp. BNK-13. Next base: position 2,012,698 of record NZ_JBLQTP010000001.1, read on the forward strand.
GGCGGGCCAGACGCCCGCCAGCGCCTGGTAGATCATCCACGTATCGGCGGCGTTCGGCGCGGTACCGTCATTGAGAAAACGCACCTGGGTCTGGTTCATCTGCCGCCAGCGGGCCAGATTTTCCCCCCAGCGTTCCGGGGCTTCCGTCAGGGTGTAAAGGCGCGCCCGGGCATCTTCCCCGCGCTTGGTATCGTGCGTGGAGGTGCCCAGCAGCGCGTCGGGCTGACGTGCCAGACGAATGCGCATCTCCTGGTGAAAGCGGGATAAGGAAAACGCGCGCGGGGTCGGGTCGGCACCGACTTCATTGAGCGCAAGCTCGAGGTTGTGGCGAAAGAAAAGCGTGTCTTCAACGGATTTCGCCATCAGCGGCCCGGTAAGCTGCTGGAAGCGGGTCCTGAACAGCGCGGCGCTCTCGCGGCAATCTTCCGGCAGGTCGCCGGTAAGAATGCGCACGATCAGGCTGAGCGCGGCTTCCGACGTCTCCACGCTGGCAACCACGCGGTTGAGCAGCACCACGTCCGGCGGGGTTAATCCTTCCCGGGTGCCATAGGTGCGGTAGACCGGAAACGCAATAAGCAGTTCGCGCAGCGCGTGGCGGATTTCCTCGCGTGGCAGCGCAACCTCATTGCGGCGTGCCAGATCGGCAGCAAGGTTTAGCAGCGTGGTGAATTCACCCTCAAAATTACGATCGGTCATCAGGCCTTTGGCATCCCGCAGTTCCGCGTGGCGATCGACCGTGATGCCCAGCGTCTCGTCGTGGATTTTCTCAAGACGCCCCAGGCTATCGTCGTCGACCAGCACTTCCGCCAGCGAGGCGATAAACTCGTAGCCGGTGGTACCGGATACCGGCCAGTCAGCGGGGAGCTGTTCCCCTTTGGCGAGAATCTTTTCGACCGTAATGTAGCAGTCGGGCCCGGTGGCCTGCCGCAGGCGCTGCAGATAGCCCAGCGGATCCGCCAGGCCGTCGACATGGTCAATGCGCAGACCATCCACCACGCCCGCGTGGACCAGCTCAAGGATCAGCCGGTGCGTGTCGTCGAAGACCGCATCATCTTCAACCCGAACGCCGACCAGCCCGGTGATCTCAAAGAAGCGCCGCCACGAGAGCTGCTTCGGCGCCTCCCGCCAGGACATCAGCCGCCAGCTTTGCGCGTTGTGCAGCTCGGCAATGCTCTTCTCCTCGCTGTACGTGCCGGGGTTGAGCGGATACTCCGCGTCGTAGTAGACCAGCGCGGCCTTTTTCGTGACAGGGTCACGTTTTAGCGTGATAGCTCCCTTCTCCAGCTCCGCCTCAAAGGTGTCGCCAAGAAACGGCAGCGTAAGTGGTCGCGACCCGTCGATATCGAAGTAGCGGAAATAGCGGCTCTGCTGGCCATATTCAATCACGTCCCGCCACCAGAGGTTTTCCAGCGAGGTCGACATGTGGTTCGGGACAATGTCCAGAATCAACCCCATACCGGCCTGCTTAAGCGCGGCGGCCATACGGTCAAACCCGTCTCGCCCGCCGATGGCGGGGTCGATTTCATTCGGGTTGGTCACGTCATAGCCGTGGGTAGACTCCGTCGTGGCAGTGAACACGGGCGACGCGTAAAGGTGGCTGATGCCGAGATCCTTCATATACGGCACCAGCGCCACAACGCGGTCGAAGGTCATGCCGTTACGGAACTGAATTCGGTACGTGGCGGAAGGGATCATAACGATGCTTCTCCATCAGCAAAGCGAACGACAATACCGTTCGGGGGTAAAACGTCAGTGACCTCCGGCGAGGCAAAACGCGTCTCCCCCGCCAGAGCGGGCAGCGCGACAGGCTTAATGCCGATATTAAGCGCCAGTGAGAGCGTCCCCGACGGAAAGCGCCAGCATACCGCCACCATGCCGGGCGCGGTCTTGAGCACATGGCCCTCAACGGCGCCGCCCGGATGCAGAAGCGGAACGATATAGCGATGGCGCAGCGTCAGCAGATGGCGCGTATAGCGCAGCCACGTCTTGCCCTCGTCGGTGGCGACTTTATGCCAGTCGAGCTTTGAGCGGATAAACGTGTTCACGTCGTTCGGGTCCGGGACGGTTTCATCGTGCCCGGCATGGCCAGTAAACTCTTTCGCGCGCCCTTCCCGCACCGCCTTTGCCAGTTCGCCGTGAAAGTCGGTGAAGAACAGGAACGGATGCGTTTCCCCAAACTCCTCGCCCATAAACAGCAGCGGGATATGGGGGGAGAGCAGCAGCGCGGCAAGCAGCACCCGCGTCTTGTCGGCACCCGCGAGGGAGATAAGCCGCTCGCCCTGGGCGCGATTGCCGGTCTGATCGTGGTTTTGAATAAAATCGACGAAGAACTGCGGCGGCTGCGTGCGACACTCCACCCCGCGAGATTCTCCGGTTTGCAGAGACACCTCGCCCTGGTAGACAAACCCTTCCGCCAGCGCCCGGGCGAACTTTTTCTCCGGCTCAAAGGCAAAATCCTGGTAGTAGGCGTGCGTCTCACCGGTGGCAAATACGTGGGCGGCGTTGTGGAAGTCATCGTTCCACTCGCCGGTAAACAACGGCGCGTTGCCCTGTTCATCGCGCGGATGCAGGAAAATCACGTTGCGGCTGTCTTCCGTGGTCAGGTGAACGTGACGGTGCGGAATGGCCTCGCGAATTTTTGCGGCAATCTCCTCGAGAATATGCGTATCCGAGCCGTCTTTAATCTGGTCGATGGCATCAAACCGCAGGCCGTCCAGCCGGTATTCCGTCAGCCAGAAGAGCGGCGCGTCGGTCATGTACTGTCTCACCGGCTCGCGCTCGTAGGCGATGCCGTTACCCCACGGCGTCATCCGCTGAGCATCGAAAAACGCGGGCGACAGCAAAGGCAGATAGTTCCCCTCCGGGCCGAAGTGGTTAAGCACGATATCCAGCACCACGGAAAGCCCCAGCCCGTGCGCGGCATCAATAAACGCGTGGAAATCCTCCGGCGTACCGTAGGCAGAGTGAGGGGCATACAGCAGCACGCCGTCGTACCCCCAGCCGCGGGAACCGCCAAACTGAGAGACGGGCATCACTTCAAGCTGGGTAATCCCGAGCTCCGCCAGATACGGCAGCTTGTCGATGGCCGCCCGGAAGGTGCCCTCCGGGGTAAAGGTGCCGATGTGCAGTTCGTAAATGATCGTCTCTTCCCACGGCCGCCCTGCCCAGTCGCGGTTGACCGGCTGGTAACGTCGGGGATCGATCACTACCGAGGGGCCGTTAACGTCGCCCTTTTGCGCCCGCGAGGCGGGATCAGGCACCGCCATGCCGTCCTGAAGAACAAACTGATATTCTGCACCGTGCGTGACGCCAGGGACGTCTGCCTGGAACCAGCCGCCGCCTGTTGCCGTCATCGGCACATCGGTGGCGGCAAGACGTAGCGTAAGTTCTTTCTGTCCTTCTGCCCAGACGCGAAAACGTACAACGTCATCGGAAATAAACTCAGCACCCCACTGCTTTTGAAATGTCCTGAATTCCATTCATTGTCCTCGAATGACCCACATTTTACGCGGAACGAAGTACAAGCTTAGTTCAGGATTAAAAGTGCGTGAGCTCAGCGGATTTAACCGCTTCGTCTATTCTTTATGAAATAACTCACTATCGGGAATACTATGCAGATTCGAAAAGGATTAAATACGGACCTCGTCCGTCTTGAATGTTGTGACTTTTCTTTCACTATTAGCCACATTGCGCGAGAGCCCTTTATCCATTGTGATTTGCATATTGAAGCCGTCGCCGAGCCGTGGATAAAAACCTACGAACTTGACATTCAAACGCTTGAAAACCATTGCGTTAATCCGGACGCCATATTTCTTGTGGCGGAAACGGATGATGGTGAATTAGCCGGATTTATTACCGCGTCAATCGGCTGGAATAAGTTTATTTCAGTGGATTATATTGCCGTTGATCGCACCAGACGCAGAACCGGCGCCGCGCAAAAATTAATGGCCGCCGCCCACGTCTGGGCCCGCAGCGTAAACGCGCCCGGATTACGGCTTGAAACACAAAATGTGAACGTCTCCGCCTGCCTGTTTTACCGTCACTACGGATTTACTCTGGGCGGGTACGACCGTTATCTCTACAACGCCTTGCCGGAAAAAGACGAGGTCGCCCTGTTCTGGTATTACATGCTGGTCTAGCGGAAACACATTGCCACATCGCGGTCATATTTCTGTCACTGAATTTCATTACGCTTTCGGGATTTTAACCAGGGTGTTGAGGAAAAAAGCGTGAATTCAATGGCTAAGGCATTACTGCTGGCATTACCTGTTATGAGTGCAGCGGCAACCGCGACGGCTGCCGGGCGCGACCTGTGTGAACCGAAAGCGTACGAAATGGCGCTGCGCTATCAGCAGAAATCGGCAGAGATTATGGCCCTTCAGCTGCAAACCTATCGGTTTGCCACCGAGCGTTTCAACGAGAAGTTAAAAGATCTGAAAACGCCCGAAAACTACGCCGTGGTGATGGACCTCGACGAAACGGTGCTGGATAACACCCCTCTGCTGGTGCGCGACGCGGAGCAGTGTCACGACTATACACAATGGGACACCTGGAGCGACTGGGAGAAGCAGGGAAAACCCGGCTTAATCCCGGGTGCAAAAGCGTTTCTTGACCACGTGAATCAGAGCAAGGTCCGGATCTACTATGTCTCGGATCGTATGCAGGAAAATAAAGCCGACACGCTGAAAACGTTAAACGCTCTCGGCCTGCCGCAGGTGTCTGACGAAAGCGTGCTGCTGGATACGGTCAGCAAGGAAGAGCGCCGCCAGAGCATCCTCAAAAAGCAGCAGATCGTGATGCTGTTCGGCGACAGCCTGCCGGACTTCGCCGTGCAGTTTAAAAACAAAAAGCCGAGCGAGCAGCAGCGTGAGCTGGTTGAAGCCAGCGCCGAACACTTCGGCAACGACTGGATTGTGCTGCCTAATGCCGCTTATGGCGCCTGGTCCAAAGCCACGCTCGAGAGCTGGAACGCACCGCTGAAAAAATAAGGTCTTACGGGCCGGAAAAGCATTACACGCCTTCCCGGCCTTTCGGTTGACTATCCATCCCGTTTATAGGTCCTATCATTTCTGGGCAGGTTCTTATAATTTTACGGAGCAGTAAGATGAGCACTTTCAAAGGAGACTCGTATGCTTACCGTGAAAAAACTTGCTCTTTCCACGCTGATTTCCAGTTCACTGCTTTTCTACCCTGCGCTCCAGGCCTCGGCAGAGACGCCCCAGCACGTCGTTAAACAACCGGCGGGCGGATATAGCGTTCAGGTTGGGGACGTTCTGGTCACCTCGTTTACCGACGGGACCGTCGCGCAGGATCTGCACAAGCTACTGCGCCGGACAACGCCGCAAAACATTGATGCGCTGCTCGCGAAAAATTTCCAGACCAACCCGGCTGAGGTCTCCATCAACGCGTTCCTGATTGCGATACCCGGACATAAAATCCTGGTGGATACCGGCTCTGGCCAACTCTTTGGTCCTGATACCGGCGGACGTCTGGTTGAAAGCCTCGCAACGCAGGGGATAAAACCCGAGGACATCACTGAAGTCCTGCTGACTCACGCTCACTCCGATCATGCCGGTGGTCTGGTGAAAGATGGCAAGGTGGTGTTCAGCAACGCGCGCGTTTTCGTTGGCAAACCGGATATCGACTTTTTCTTTAACGACGACAATCAGAAGAAAACCGGCTACGGCAAGAACTACTTTGACGTCGCGCAGAAGACCTTGAAGCCCTATCTTGACGCGGGGAAAGTGGTGCCGTTTAGCGGCACATCGGAAATTCTCCCGGGTCTGACCGGCACGGTTCATCCCGGCCATACGCCGGGTTCAGCCTTCTACACGCTAACGAGTAAAGGCGAGAAGATCACCTTTGTCGGCGACATCATTCATGCCGCGGCGGTTCAGTTCCCGCAGCCTGCGGTGACCATCACCTATGATGAAGATCAGAACAAAGCGGCAAGCGTACGCGAGCATGCGTTCGCTGACTTTGTGAAAAACAAGGACCTGGTTGCCGCCCCGCACCTGCCTTTCCCGGGCATCGGCTATGTGACGAAAGGCGAGAAAAGCGGTTATGCCTGGGTCCCTGTCACCTATACCAACCGGGACGCCAGCGGCGCGAAATAGAGCGATGACGCGGATATCTGACATGGACATAGCCCTGCTCCTGACGCTGGACGCCCTGCTTCAGGACAGGAACATCACCCATGCGGCCGCTCGGCTGGGCATCAGCCAGCCCGCGCTGTCTGCCCGTCTCGCCCGTCTGCGCACGCTGTTTGGCGAACCGCTGTTCATTCCCTCCCCGCATGGACGCGGGGTATTACCCACGCCGCGAGCGGAAGCGCTCAGGCCGCAGGTGGCGAACGTACTGCGCGGCATCAGCGCGATGTTTGCCCCCACGGCATTTGATGCGCAAACCAGCAGCCGGACCTTTGTTATCGCGCTGCATGAGAACCCGGCGCTGATGCTCGGCACCGAACTACTTAACCAGGTGGGAACCGACGCCCCCGGCATCCGCCTGCGCTTCGCCCTGCCAGCAATGGCTGACCTGCCGCAGCAGCTGGAAAACGGGGATGTGGACATCTACATCGGCGTGAGCGCGGGCGCCCATGACGGCTGGGTGAGGCGCAAACTCCTCGACGACGCGTTTGCCACCGCTCAGCGTAAAGGCCATGCGCGCGGAACAGGTCCGTTAGATCTGGAAAGCTACTGCGCGCTTTCCCATCTGGTGGTGTCGTCAGTGGGAGATCCGTTTACCGGCTTTGTCGACCAAACTCTTGCCGGGCTGGGCTATCAGCGACACGTCGCCATGTCCACCCAAAGCTACGCCATGGCGCCGCCGCTGGTTGCCGGTACCGACCTGGTCTGTACCCTGCCGGAACGGATGCTGCGACGGTTCGCCAGCACGCTGGATATTTTTCCACCACCGCTGCCGCTCCAGCCGATTATCATCAACATGTACTGGCACCCGAAAAACAGCCAGGATCCGGCGAATGCCTGGCTACGCGAGCAGCTGCTGCGGGCCGCCGGACGTCAGGTGTGATCGAGGGTAACCAGAAACTTTTTAAGCACTTCTGAGCGTATAATCCGGTGGCAAACCAGGGTGAGTTCGCTCTCCCGCAACCGGTCGAGGATGTCCACGTAGACGACGTTCTCGACGCTCACCGCCTTTGCCGACGCGGGCAGCAGCGCCAGACCAAACCCTGCCGATACCAGGCTTATCACCGTGGGCACGTCAGTCGCGTTTTGCACCACGTCCGGCTGAAAGCCCGCCCCGCTGCAGGCGTCATAGAAATACTGTTCCAGCCCCATACCCTCCGGGTCGCGCAGGGAGATCCATTTTTCGTCTTTCACCGAAGAAAGCGTCAGCGCGGCGGACCCGGCCAGCGGATGCTGACGATACAGCGCCAGCACCGTTTTCTCCGAGGCGAACGGCCGGCTTTGCAGATCGTCCGGTAGTGACGGCAGCGGCGCGCGGATGATGGCCACATCCAGCTGGTTGCTCTGCACGGCGGCATAGAGCGTCTGCACGTTTCCCGTCATCAGCGACATGGTAATGGCCGGCCAGCGGCTATGCATCTGGCGAAGCGCGGCGGGTAGCCTGCCGTCGAACATCGCGCTCGACACGCACCCGAGGTTTAACACGCCCTGCTCGCCCCTTGCCGTCTGTCTGGCGTCCAGCACCGCCTGCTCGGTTAACGAGATGGCAAGCCTGGCTTTTACCAGGAACGCTTCGCCCGCGGGCGTCAGGGTTAAGCGGCGATTCGCACGGCTGAAAAGCGTGACGCCTAAACGTTCTTCCAGCGCCTTTATCTGCTGGCTCAGCGCCGGTTGCGCCATGTTCAGACGCTCGGCGGCCCGGTGCATATGGAGCTCTTCGGCCACGACGATGAAGTGGCGCATCTGACGAAACTGCACGAGACGACTTCCTGAATTGATATGAATTTACTTATCAATTTAACACTAATGATGCAATTGATGCTATTGGTCATTGCCATAAAAATGGAGGTATTCAACCGAGGGAGGAAAATATGGAACACAAGATTAACGATCTCCGCAGCGCCATCGCCTTACTGCAGCGCCACGAAGGGCAGTATATCGAAACCGATCATCCGGTCGATCCCAATGCGGAGCTGGCGGGCGTCTATCGCCATATCGGCGCAGGCGGCACGGTCAAACGTCCAACCCGTACGGGCCCGGCCATGATGTTCAACAGCATTAAGGGCTATCCGCACTCCCGCATCCTGGTGGGCATGCACGCCAGCCGCGAGCGCGCGGCGCTCCTTCTGGGCTGCGAGCCCTCTGAACTGGCAAAACACGTCGGCCACGCAGTCAAAAAACCGGTTGCGCCGGTTGTCGTCCCGGCCTCGCAGGCCCCCTGTCAGGAGCAGGTCTTCTACGCTGACGATCCTGACTTCGACCTTCGCAAGCTGCTTCCGGCCCCAACCAACACGCCGATTGATGCGGGTCCGTTCTTCTGTCTGGGGCTGGTGCTGGCAAGCGATCCGGAAGACAGCTCGCTGACGGATGTCACCATCCACCGCCTCTGCGTGCAGGAGCGCGACGAGCTTTCAATGTTCCTTGCCGCCGGGCGCCATATCGAAGTGTTCCGCAAAAAGGCGGAAGATGCCGGAAAACCGTTGCCGGTGACGATCAACATGGGTCTCGATCCCGCCATCTATATCGGCGCGTGCTTTGAGGCCCCAACCACGCCGTTTGGCTATAACGAGCTGGGCGTCGCCGGGGCGCTACGCCAGCAGCCGGTTGAGCTGGTGCAGGGCGTGGCGGTCAAAGAGAAAGCCATCGCGCGGGCGGAAATCATCATCGAAGGTGAACTGCTTCCGGGAGTGCGCGTGAGAGAGGATCAGCACACCAACACCGGCCACGCGATGCCAGAGTTCCCGGGCTACTGCGGCGAGGCGAATCCCTCCCTGCCGGTGATCAAAGTGAAAGCCGTGACCATGCGAAACCACGCGATCCTGCAGACACTGGTGGGACCGGGGGAAGAACATACCACGCTGGCCGGACTGCCGACCGAGGCCAGCATCCGCAATGCCGTTGAGGAGGCAATTCCGGGCTTCCTGCAAAACGTCTATGCCCATACTGCGGGCGGCGGTAAGTTCCTCGGGATATTGCAGGTGAAAAAACGCCAGCCGTCAGACGAAGGACGCCAGGGCCAGGCGGCGCTTATCGCCCTGGCCACCTATTCGGAGCTGAAGAACATTATTCTGGTCGACGAAGACGTGGATATTTTCGACAGCGACGACATCCTGTGGGCGATGACGACGCGCATGCAGGGTGATGTCAGCATCACCAATATTCCTGGGATCCGCGGCCACCAGCTGGATCCGTCCCAGTCGCCGGATTACAGCACCTCGATTCGCGGCAACGGCATCTCCTGCAAGACGATCTTCGACTGCACGGTGCCGTGGGCGCTGAAGGACCGCTTCGAGCGCGCGCCGTTTATGGAGGTGGATCCGCGTCCATGGGCGCCGACGCTGTTTGCTGACAACACGAAATAAAATCACGCGCGTATGACCTGCGGGTCATACGCTGATTTTCTTTTCAAGCGTGGCGATATTTTCACCCGCCACGCGTTCCACAGTGAAACGATCGACGCTCAGCAAAATGAGCATCAGCCCCCTGCCGCTCTCCAGCAGCGGCGACATTTCGCAGAAGCGGTCTCGCCTGGCGGCCTCAAGCCGCTCCTGCGGGAACGCGTCACCCGCGTCGTTAAAAACAACGCAGACGTCATTGCCGCGGACATCGAACTGGACGCGAAAGACGCGCGAGTTATCCTCGTGAAGCGCGTAGCGGATGATATTCGTCGCCACTTCACAGGCGGCGAGATCGAAGGCGAAACGCCACTCATCATCGACGGGAAGCGCGCTCAACCTGTCGCCAAGCCAGCCGGACAGCGGCGTCAGGGACGCGATCACCGCCGGAAACTCAGCCTGCTCCGGCCTCTGCATCTACTGCCCCAGCTGCGCAAGCGCGCTATGTTTATCCGGATAGATGCGGAATATGCGATCCATTCGGGTCAGGGTGAACATGTTCATGATCCCGGGGTTCAGGGCGCACAGCGCCATTTCGCCTTTTCCGTTCATCAGCTTGAACAACGACACCAGCATCCCCAGCCCGCTGCTGTCGATAAAATCCACTTTGCTAAAGTCGACGATTAAGGCTTTACGATCGCTGCCAATTTCCTCCGTCACGGACGCTTTAAACGTCGCGGCAACGGAGGCATCCAGCCGCCGGACCGCAGGCGTGAGAATGTTGGCATGCGGTAGTCGCTCGGTGTTAATAATCATTCTGTTCTCCCTGACGTTCAATCACGAGCAGTGACACGTCGTCGGTTAAGGCGATCGGTTCATCACGATTTGCATTGCGCCAGCCAGTCAGGTGGTCACCAAACCGCGGCAGGAGCTGGTCAACCGGGAGCCGGGCATGCTCATGAAGCCAGCGTTCGAGACGCTGCGGGCCAAACTGCTCGCCGCTGACGTTCTCGCACTCCGTAATACCGTCACTGAATAAGCATAAGCGATCCCCCGTATTGAGGGTAAACGCGACATCCTCCCAGCTCAGGTCTGGGATCAGGCCGACCGGCGGGCCGCCATCGCCCACGGACGTGACGGCGCTGTCTGCGTTCACAATGACGGGAGTAGGATGCCCTGCCTGGCACAACAATCCCTGCCCGCTTACTGGATCGATCACGCCGTAAATGAGCGTGAAATAACTTGTGATGTCGCTCTCTTCACTGCAAAAGCGGCTGTTCAACATCCTGACGACCTCCGCGGGTGACTGAATGCCGCCCTCATCGGTAAACAGGAAGCGGTCCACCACCCGGCCATGTAAAAACTGGCGAGCCACCGCGAGGGACATCATCGCGGCCCCCACGCCGTGACCCGAGACATCAACGCAATAGAATCCCAGATGGGAATCCAGCGGAAAGATATTGAACACATCGCCCGAGACCCAGGCTGACGGCAAGAAAAGCCAGTCGGAGAAGTAGTCGCCGTAGCGTAAGCGGTGTGAAGGCAGCACCGAGTGCTGAACGCGTGCCGCCAGTTCAAGATCTTTTTCAATCTGATGCAAGGCTTCACTCAGGCGTTTGTTGTGCGCCGCGAGGGTCGCTTCCAGCGTCAAAATACGAACCCCGGCGTGAAGCCGCGCCCGGAGTTCAGCCTGTTCAACGGGCTTACTCAAAAAATCATCCGCCCCGGCATCAAAACCCTGCGTCACGTCCCCGGCATTCTCGCGGGCCGTCAACAGGATGATATACACGTAGCGGCCAAACTGACGGTTTCGGATGGTCTGACACAGCGTCAGCCCGTCCATTTCCGGCATTTCCCAGTCGCTTATCACCATGCTGATCGGCTGACTGGACAAGATTTCCAGCGCGGCAACACCATTTTCCGCCTCGCTCACGACATACCCCCACTGGGTGAGCATCCGGGAGAGTAACCGACGATAAATCAGCGAATCTTCAACGATTAACACGTGCAGCGCCGACATGTATCCCTCCTATAGCGGTAAGAACCAGATGAGGCTCACGGTCCCTTCCCTGAATTTTGCGTTACCGTTGCCGTGCCCCGGATAGCGCGTCCCCGCATAGTTAGCATACTGAACAGAGAACGATCCCGGCGTATAGCCCGCGTAGCCAAAGCTGTAGCTGTAATCGCCGTTCCAGGGCTGCTGCTGGCTGCTGTCCGGGAACCAGAATGCTGTCGCACGAACGAAGAAATGTTGTTTAAAGGTGTAGCCGCAGCCGCCAAGCATGACGTTTTTATTTTTACGGATGTCATCGCTGCTGAGGTCGTAGTAGCGCGGCACCCAGCTGTACCCGACCTGGCAAATGATGGAATCCCCTTTATTAATCAGGAGCGTGTTTTCAACCGGTTTCGGTAGTGAAAACTTATAGGCAAGCGTAAAGGCGCCCTGTTCGAAATAGGTATGTCTCCGGCTGCCAGACGTCCAGAAGTGGTTATCGCCGTAGTTGCCGTATACCAGGCTGAACGTATTGGCATGCCAGTCGTCATAGCCGAAGCTGTAGCGAAAATCGGCGGTATAGCGGGTGGTATCTCTGACCGGCAATCGGGAGGTAATGTTGGCAAACCAGAAGCTGTACGGGGAATACTGCAGACTAAGGTTGAGCGTCTGGTTAATTTTTTTCTCCTGCGCGGCGCTGTCAGAGCTATTAGGCACGCTCACCAGCTGCTCTTTCAGCCCCGAACTGAAGCTCAGAGCCCCAGAAAACTTCTTGTCATTTCCCGAGAACAAACGCCCCCACCGGCTGGTAAAAACGCCTGCCTGAACGGGTTCACCGTTCTTATCGCGCAGGGTTTCTTTATCACTACTTTGTGCCGCCTCTGCGGCGGGGATCGTGGCGAGCAGCACGCCCGCCAGAAGCCATTTTTCGCGCATAACCGCCATCCTTAGTTAGGTATCCAGCGTGCGCCGACGTCGTATTTTGCCATCAGCCACAAAATACCCAGTGCCGCCGCATGCACTAACGTGTTCTCTATCCAGGCGTGACGCCATAAATCGAAGGTAATGAACTGGCTCACCAGCAGCACCACGTACACATGCAAAATAAAGGTATAGAGCGAGTGCTGGCCTAGCGGGATCAGGAACCATCCCAGCAGGCGGTTGAGCGGCGTCCAGCAAAACGTCAGCACCAGGTAGACGGTAACCATCAGGGCGATATCGTTTAGCACCCTCACCGGGCCCAGCCCGTTCTTCGCCGCCCAGGTGTGATAAAACGTATTGAAGCTGTCAGGCGGGATGACGTGCATAAGTAGCGCGGGCGGCATAAACGGGTTGGTATGGTTCTGGGCAACAAACCCCAGCACCAGCGACACCATGACCAGCGCCACTACCACCCCTTTCCCCGGAGGCGTCCGGGCGAAAGAGAGCAGTTCGGCTTTATACCAGCCGCTGGCCATGCCCAGCACAAAGATGAACTGCCAGGCCAGCAGCGGGAAGGCAAATTCGAACTCCGATGGCGTCAGTCGAAGCGGCCACCGCTGCCACAGGTTGTACACCAGCAGCGACAGCCCCAGCAGCCACCAGACTTTCCCTTTCTGCAACATCCCTAAAAAAAGGGGGCTAAAGAGCAGCAAAAAGATATACAGCCCAAGAATCTGCGTCTGATGGGGGCCGATCTGCAAATAGAGAATAATGTTGAACCAGGTCTCTTTAATTTGCGGCGTAACAGGATAAAGCGACCAGCTTTGACCCGAAAAACGGTCGGTAAAATGGGTGACCTCGAACACATTAATATGTGGGATATAGGCCAGGAGAATAAATGACACTATGATAATGATATTTACGCGATATATTTTCCACGCCCTGAGATAAAGCCCCCAGGAAACCGTGAGTAAAACCACTTTTTGCAGACGCGCGCGATTCAGCATGCCAAGCATAAACCCCGAGAGAATGACAAAGCCTTCTGCACCGGTTGTTAGCCCAAAACGCTCCCAGGAGAATATATTAAATACCGACATGACCTCCGTATGCGCCACGACCATCATGACGAGGGCTATGCCGCGCATAAAGTCAATTCTCAGGTCCCGTGCACCTGCTACGGCATAACGCCATGCTGTTGATTTAGCATCATCTTCTTGCGCTACCGACGGCGCAACATGGCTCATAGGGTGTCCTTTGCCTGAAAACGAAAATTAAGGTCTAAATAAAGTAGATAGTCTAAAGGAATAGTAACCGCAATATATCGACGGCCGATGAAACATCATTAAGCAGAATTTAAGCTGAATTAACCACCGCTAAATATTAATAAAAACGTGGCTGGACACTTTTATTCGGCGTTCTACACTTATCTTAAATCTTGTTTAATCGCTATTTTCTTTCGCTTTTGGGCAACTGTCTGCGCAGCAGAATGGGTCTGCATTTTCACGGAATCAGGAACGCCGGAACTATGGATTTTTATTTTTCCCGTTTTGAACATCGTCGTCCTCCGGAGCCGTTAACAACACCGCGTTGGGTAATGATGACCTGGCAGGTGTTAGCGGTCGCGGCGCTTATTCTGGGTGCCAATTATATTTACTGGCGCTGGACCGCCTCCCTGAATACTGACGCACTATGGTATGCCATTCCGCTGGTCCTCGCCGAAACCCTGGCGTGGATTGGCACCGTGCTGTTTACCATCAATTTGTGGAAAGAACAGGATCCTCCTCAGAGTCCGCCGCCCGGCGAAATTAACGAATGTCTGTCCCCTGAGGAGGCCGTAGAACCTCGTCCTGTAAAAGTGGATTTGTTCATTGCCACCTACTCGGAAGATACCGAGCTGGTCAGGCTATCCATTCGCGATGCCCTGAAGATGGCGTACCCGTTCCCGATTGACTACCGCATCCACGTGCTTGATGACGGCCGCCGCCCGGAGATGAAAGCTGTCTGTGAAGAGGAAGGCGTTAACTATATTACTCGCCAGACCAACATCGGCTTTAAGGCCGGCAACCTGCGCAACGGCCTTGAGCAAACCGACGGCGATTTTATTGTTATCTGCGATGCCGATACCCGCGTATTTCCCACCCTGCTCAGCCATACGCTGGGTTATTTTCGCGATCCGGACGTGGCCTGGGTACAGACGCCGCAGTGGTTCTTCGATCTTCCGGAAGGAGAAAACCTGTCTCGCTGGGGCCAGCGAAAAGCCGGAAAAGTGGGCTACGGTCTGGGCTGGCTGATTCAAAAGTGTGTTGGCCCGGTCACGATAGGCCGCGACCCGTTTTTTAACGATCCGCGCATGTTCTATGACGTGATCCTGCGGCGGCGCAACTGGGCGAACGCGGCTTTCTGCTGCGGCGCGGCGTCCATTCACCGTCGCGAGGCGGTCATGCAGGCCGCGCTGAGAAGCTATGTCTGGTCCGTCGAAGAGGAGATCCATCGACATACCCGCGACATCCGCGATGACGAAACGCGGGACGCGCTGCAGAATGCAATGCGTCCGCACGTGGCGTTTGACACCGAGCTTACCCCCTACAAATTCCACGTCTCGGAAGATATTTACACCTCGGTGCTGCTGCACGGTGACGCCGCACGACGCTGGCGCTCGGTTATGCATCCGCGGGTGGAGTCGAAGATGCTCTCTCCGCAGGATATGCTGACCTGGATGATCCAGCGTTTTAAGTACGCCGCCGGTTCGCTGGATATTTTGTTTCATGACAACATCTTCAGCCGTCGCCGCTTCAGGCTTTCCCTCCCCCAGACGCTGATGTATGCCACCACCTTCTGGTCGTACATGGCCTGCGTGTGGAACACGGTGTTTTTGATTTCGCCCATTATCTATCTGTTTACCGGCATTCCGCCGGTGTCCGCCTGGTCGACGCCGTTCTATCTGCATTTTCTTCCGTTTTTTATTTTCTCCGAACTGGCCTTTATGTTCGGTACGTGGGGGATCTCGGCCTGGGACGGCAGGGCCTCTTACCTCTCCTTCTTTTCCATGAACCTGCGCGCGCTCAATACGGTGCTGCGCGGCGAGCAGATTAAATTTCACGTCACGCCAAAAGAGCGGCAGACGGGCCGTTTTCTCTACCTGAGACGGGCCGTTTTCTCTACCTGGTGAAGCCGCAGATTGCCATCGTAGTGCTGACCCTCGCAGGGCTTATCTGGGGCGGTATCCAGGTGGCGCGTGGACAGGTGGACGACCCCTCCGGCTACGTCATCAATATTTTCTGGGGAGGGGTGAACATCGCCGCCATGCTGCCGCTGATTTTCGCGGCCATGTGGACGCCCGCTGAAGATGATGAGGTCACCCAATGAGGATACGTGATGCCCTGCTGCCCGCGCGCAGCTACCTCACCATTTTGCTCGGCTTCCTGCTCGGCTTTGCCATTGTGGTCTGGGTGGAGAAACAGATGCCCACGCGCGTGGAAAGCAGCGGCGGCATCGCGCTCAGTAAAGACTTCCCGCCGCTGCCTGCGAAACGCGCGCTGACCTATGACGAAGCCATCTGGGCGCGGGTCGCCTGGCAATACTACGTGAATAATACCCAGCCAAACGGGCTGGCGAACGCCAGCGACGGTGAGCCGTGGCTGAGCCTCTGGAGCGTAGGGAGCTACCTGTTTGCGACCGCTGCCGCAGAGCAGCTCAATATTATTTCCGCCGATGAATTCGACGAGAGGGTCGGCACGGCCCTGTTCACGCTGGGGCAGTTACCGCTCAACAGGCAAGGCCTCCCTGCCGCGTATTACCATGCGGACACCCTGAAGATCCTCGGCAAACCCGACGCCTCGGCAATTGGGCTGAGCCGCCTGCTGACGGCGCTTCAGACCCTCCTGTGGCGCTATCCTCAGCACGCGGCGGCTATCCACGATCTGTTTAGCCTCTGGAACACCGGAGCACTGATTGAAAATAACGTTCAAAGTCAGGCGGCCGTTCCGCTCCATCACTGGACGCTGACTGATGACGAACAGCGGAACAGCTTTGGCTACCGTCTCTATGCCAGCAATACGCTGCGCCTGATTGACAGCGCGGCAGGCCTCGCGGTGACCAACCCGCCTGAAGGGCAAAAGATGATCGATCTCGATGGCGTGATGGTGCCGGATGAAGGGCTACGCACGCCATGGGGCAAGCAAACCTCCCTGATCAGTCTCCCCTATCTGTTAACCGGTCTTGAGCTGGGCTTTGATGCGCAGAGCGCTGAAATCGCGTGGCGGATTATGCAGATCCAGCAGCGGCGCCATAGCCTGCGCAGCCCAAAACCGCCGGTCAGCACGGATTATGCCGAACCGGCGCCGGATTACGTCAACGATCTGCCGGACAGGCAGCCGGTTCAGGCGCGCAACCTGCGCGACGAGGTGCCAGAGAAAGTGGCGATTACCTCCACCCGCACCGCGTTTGCCTGGTACGCCCTGTTCCGCAACAGCTGGAGCGAAGCGCTGCGCCAGCAGGTTCTGGCCCTTCAGGTGCCGGGTAAAGGCTGGCAGCGCGGGTTAAATCTCAACAACAGCGTCAATGCCGTCGTGGACGCCGATACCAATGCCATTGTGCTGGAAAGTCTGTCTTACATCGCGCATGGTCAGATGCTCTGTCTGGCCTGCCTCTACACTTCCCCCTCAGCAGGAGCAACGCCATGAAGCCACGATCCCCGATCCTTTTCCACCTGCTCACGGGAATAACGATCTGCTGGCTGGCCTTATCGACCGTGCGTGCGGATACCGAGCTCCCTGCATCAGGTTACTCCCCGCGCAGCGGCGAGCTGACCGCCCGGGAGATGACCATCGCGAAAAACGCCTGGCAGTATTTCGTCTCCAACTATCAGCCCACGACGGGCCTGGTGAATGCGGTCAACAAATATCCCTCCACCACCATGTGGGACAGCGCCTCCTATCTGGCCGCCCTGACGGCGGCGCGCGAGCTGGGGATCATTGATAAAGCGGAATTTGACCGCCGGATGCTGAAATTCCTCGCCACGTTAAACACCCTGGTACTGTTCCGCAACGAGCTGCCCAACAAAGCCTATAACACCATCAGCGGTCAGAAGGTGGACTACACCAACAAGCCCGGCGAAATTGGCTTCTCGGCGCTGGATATCGGGCGAATGCTGGTCTGGCTGAAAATCATCAAAGAGCGTTATCCGGAATACGGCAACAGCATTGATAACGTGGTACTCGGCTGGGATTTCAGCCACGCGATCGACCCCTGCGGCACGCTGTATGGGGCCTATCTGGAGAACGGCCAGCCGAAATATGTTCAGGAAGGTCGGCTGGGCTATGAAGAGTACGGCGCGGCCGGGTTCCAGCTGTGGGGGTTTAATACCTGTAAAGCCAGCCGTCCGCAGCCTTACGAGCTGGCCGAAATCTACTGCGTGCTGGTCCCGTACGATACGCGCGACCCGCGCAACACGTCGCAGCATAACTACGTGGTGACGGAATCCTACCTGCTCTACGGGCTGGAGTTCGGCTTTGATAAACCGACCGACCGGGATAACGCCCCGCGCGACTACTCCCTGACGTGGATGAAAAACTTTGCTGACCGCGTTTATCAGGCTCAGGAGAACCGCTATACCATTACCGGCGTCCTGACCGCGCGCTCCGAGCACCAGCTCGATAAGGCGCCTTACTTCGTCTATGACACCGTCTTCAGCGACGGATACAACTGGAACACCATTACCGATAAGGGCCAGTTCGTCCCTAACGCTGCCGCGATATCGCTGAAGGCGGCGCTGGGCATGTGGGTGCTGTGGAACTCCCCTTATACCGACCGCCTGCTCAACACCATTGAGAATGCCAACGAAGAGGGAAAAGGCTACTACGAAGGGCTGTATGAAAACGGTGACGGCCCGATCAAAGAGTTCACCGCGAACAATAACGGCATCATGCTGGAGGCCCTGTTGTTCAAAAAAGAGGGAAAACTGCTGGCCTTCAACACCGACAACCCGAAGAGCAAGGATTTTGCGCCGTCGCTGTGGGATCAAAAGCTGCTCGATCAGTTTGAAGAGAACAACGCGCTGCGCAGTCGCCCGTTCCTGACCAGCACACCGGCCGTAAAAAGCTGGTGCGACCGGACCGGCGTCACGCAGCGTACCAAACCCGCCTGTCAGGCCTGTCAGTGCGCGTCATGCAGCGCGGACGAGCCCGTTAAACTGCCTCCGGTGACTGCGCAATGCTTAAAACCTTAGCCAGAGGGCTCGCGGGATTACTCCTCGCAGGCGCGATCATCTTTACCCTGTTTGGCCATCAGGGCGCAGGCTGGCGCTGGCTCATCCACGGTGGCTGGCACTCCAGCGCGCGTATTGCCGCCCTGACGCCGGAGGAGCAGACGTGGGCGGCGATCGCCTGGCGCTATTTCGTCAATAATACCCAGCCGCAAACGGGCCTGGTCAACGGGAGCGACAAACAGCCTCGCGTCACGCTCTGGCAAATGGGCGATACGCTTATTGCCCTGCTGGCGGCAAAAGAGCTGGGGCTAATTGATGATGCCGAGTATGACGCTCGCTTAACCCGTATCATGGGCACCCTTAACCGTCTGATGCTGACCGATGCCCGGACGCCGGGCCGACTCTATTCCAGCCAGACGGCGACGCCCGTCGACTTTAGCGGCAAGCCCAGCAAAAATGGCTGGTCTGCGCGCGATATGGCGCGTCTGATGCTCGCCCTGCGCCTTACCGCAGAGCGGGAACCGCAGTACAGCGAATACCTCGATAAAATCATCCTGCGCTGGAATTTCTGCCCGGTCATCGACGGCGAAGGCGAACTGTGGTCATCTTCCCTGCAAAACGGCCAGCCGGTGGTGCGCGAGGAGCTGCGCCTGGGCGAGAGCGAATATGCCGCAACGGCGTTTCAGCTATGGGGGTTTTCCCCGGAGAAAGCGTTTACGCCCCCGGCGCACCACGTCATCATCGCCCAGCGGCGTCTGGCCGTTGATGCCCGGGATCCGCGCACCACGTGGCAGCCCTCCCTGATTACCACCCTTCCCTATATGCTGCCGGGTCTGGAGTTTGGCTGGGAGCCCGAAGGCGTTGCGGCCGATCGGCAAAAGCACCTGCGCAAGCAGGCCGAAAACGTCTGGCTGAGCCAGAAGAGCCGCTGGGAGACCGATAAGATCCTGACGGCCAGAGCAGATTTCTCGCTCTCTCAGGCGCCCTGGCATATCCAGGATACGGTCTGGGGAAATGGCTATGCCTGGAACTCGGTCGGAGACGATGGCCGGGACTACACCCGTTTCGCGCAGGTATCGACCAAGGCGGTTTTTGCCCTGTGGGCCCTGTGGGACACTCCGTACACCGACGTGCTGATGACGGTCACAAAACACCTTAACGATCCGCAGAAAGGCTGGTACGAAGGCCGTCAGGAAGCCACGGGCGATACCAACGCTGCCTTAACCCTCTCAACCAATGCCACGGTTCTGGAAGCCCTTTTCTTTAAACACAACGCCGGGCCACTGTTTGACGTTCGTCGGTCGAAGAAAGAGAGCTATTTTTCACGCCGTCTGGCAGAGGAGTACACGCCTGTCGGGCACTGTCTGCCAGGCGAAAGCACCATAAGGAGGACGCCGTGAAGTTTTATCGCGATCTGTTTGAATCCAGCCTGAACCGCGTCTTTCCGAATAATGAAAAAACCGCGTTTTTTCAGACGTTCTATGACGCCTTCGTCCACATGTCACCCGAAACGGAAGCGCATTTTTCTCGTCTGCCGGATCGGGAGGGTCAGCAGACCCTGTTTAAGAGTTTCTTCGCCATGCTTGCGGTAGACGGCGCGTTAATCGTGCCTGATTTTCTCGAGCGCCTGGCGCGGGAGCAAAGCGACGACGGCCTCCACCTCCCCCCGCGATTCTTTGCCCTGTGGCGCGAAGCGATGTTGAACGCGGTGAGTGAGCGCGATCCGCAGTGCGACGATGAGATCCTGACGGCCTGGGCCATGGCGATCGCGCCCGGGCTGGAATATCTGCGCCGACAGGCAGAACTGCACTACCGCGCGTAGGGAGGATCACGATGAGTTCGTTCACGTACGATCTTAACGCACTGCCGGCCGCCGTCATGATTTATGACCGCGAGGAACGCCTTCAGGCCTGGAATCACAACGTGGCTCTGTTTTATCCGGTCATAACCCCGTGGCTGAAGGTGGGGACAACACTTGAGGCGCTGGCGGAACGCTTTATCGATGCCGTTTACAACGTCGACCCCGGCCTGCGCCAGACGCTGCGCGAGTCGATCGTGCGCAACTGTCGGCAGGATAAACATTGCGAAGTGCGGCAGGCGGGCCAGCGGCGGATCTTCGTCCAGCACCAGCGGCTTGCGGACGGCGGCATTGTCAGCCTGCACAGCGATATCACGGAGCTGGATGAAGCGCAGCGCGCGCGCCATCAGCTGCATGACGACTTTCTGCTGACGGCGGAATCCATCCATATCGGGATCTGGGACTGGCAGGTTTCTGGCGACACGCTCCAGGTGAATGACACCCTGCTTGCCATGCTGGGCCAGTCGCGCACACAGTGGCGATATCCGGTACGTTTTCTCCTCAATCAGGTCCACGAGGACGATCGCGCAGCGCTACGCAAGGCGCTGCACGCTTCGAAGTAGGATCACCGTCCGGTCTTTGAATGTGAAATTCGCGTGCATCACCCTACCGAAGGACTGCGCTGGATGCTGCTCTCCGGCCAGGTGGTCACCCTCTCCATTGAGGGAAACGCCGAGCGCGTGATTGGCACGCTGCAGGATATTACGCGGCGCAAAGAGGCTGAAATTCAGGCGTTCGCCTCGGCCATTGAGGCACAAAAAGCCAATGAGGCGAAAAGCGCGTTCCTGGCGAATATGAGCCATGAAATTCGCACCCCTATGAACGGCATTATTGGCATGACCCAGCTGTGCCTGGATACGTCTCTCAGTGCCGATCAGCGCGATTATCTGACCCTGGTGATGAGCTCTGCCCAGTCTCTGCTGCATATCATCAACGACATTCTCGATTTTTCCCGAATTGAAGCCGGCAAAGTGGAGCTGGAGGTGGACCCCGTGCCTGTGCGCACCTTTATTCAGTCGCTTATTCGCCCACACATGCCGGGGGCGAGCGAAAAAGGCATTGAGCTGCTGGTTGATATTGCGCCCGGCGTCCCCGACGTGCTGCTGGTCGACGGCGCGCGTCTGCGCCAGATCCTGACCAATCTGCTGGGTAACGCGCTGAAGTTTACCCATCAGGGAGAAGTGATCCTGATTGTTGAGCCCGACGATAGCGCGGACAGATGGCGTTTTCGCGTGCGCGACAGCGGCATTGGCATACCGGCAGATAAGCAGAAGGCTATTTTTGAAGCCTTCAGCCAGGCGGACAACTCAACCACACGCCGCTATGGCGGTACGGGGCTCGGGCTAACCATCTCTGCGAGACTGGTTGCGGCGATGGGGGGCGAATTAACGGTCTCCAGCGAGCCGGGAAAAGGCAGCGAATTTTCGTTCTCGCTGCCGCTGGCGGCGCAGACCCTTGCGCCCGGAGAGCGCCCACATAGCCAGCGCTTTAACGGGGAACCCGTGCTGGTGGTTGATGATAACGCGACCAACCTGCGGCTGCTCGCAGCGATGCTCAGCCAGATGGGGCTGAAACCCACCTGCGTTAACAACGCCAGCGAGACCATCAACCGGGTTAAAACGGGAACGGCTTGGCCGCTGATCCTGCTGGACGCGCAGATGCCGGATATGGACGGTGTGTCGCTGGCCCTTGAGCTTTCAGTTCTGCCGCAGGTTGCTGAGAGCCATATCATTATGCTGAGCTCCATGAGCCGACATTTTGATATCAATATGCTGAAGCGGATCGGGATCAAGACCTATCTGCATAAGCCTATCGCCCAGGATGAATTACATCAGGCGATTGCCGCCGCGTTTGAACGTTCGCCGGTGCCCGTGGGTGAAAGCCCCCCCGTGCCTGTCGCCTCGCCAGGAGCTACGGGACTGCGGATCCTGCTGGCTGAAGATAATCTGGTCAACCAGAAGGTCGCCGCGCGCCTGCTCGAGCGGCTCGGCCACACCTGTCAGATCGTCGATAATGGCGTCGCGCTGCTGGAACGCTGGCGCGAGGATACGTGGGACGTTTTGCTGATTGACCTTCAGATGCCAGAGATGGACGGTGAAACCGCCATTCGTCTGCTGCGTGAAGAAGAACGGTCCCGCCCCGGCCCGGCTCAGCCCACCGTCGCCATGACCGCACACGCCATGCAAGGGGACAAAGAGCGCTGTCTTAACATGGGTTTCGACGGCTACATTGCCAAACCCATCAGCCAGGAGCGTCTCGCTGAGGAGATTGCTCGCGTACTCCAGCGCCATGAAGATTTCTCCGACTTTCCGGATGAAGCACGCCTGCTGAAGCAGTGCGCTGACGATCCCGCCCTGGTGCAGGAGCTGCTGGCCCTGTTTGGCGAAGGGCTAAATGAAGCAATCAAAACCATTACCCAGGCGATCGACAGCAACGACCGCGAGGCGCTGCGCCGCGCGGCCCACAAACTGCGCGGAGAGGCCGTCACCCTGGACTTCAGCACGCTCGCACAGCAGCTTCAGGTGCTGGAAAGCGACGCGCATGCGCTGGATGGGCAACAGCTTGCGGCCCTGAATGACAACCTTCGCCAGGAATCGCTGCGCCTGATGGCGTGGCTCACCGCACGCGGGGTAAACGCATGATGACTCGCAACTGCGCGCTGCTCTTTGCCCTGTTGAGCATTCACACGGTGGCGAACTCCGTGCCGGTCAGCTGGTCACTGGCAGGAGAATGGCAGGTTCAGGATGCCAATGACAGCGCACATCCTGCTGCATCAGGCTGGCGCCCGCTTCAGGTTCCTGCCAACTGGTACAGCGCCGGGTACGATCACCAGGGCGCGCTGTGGTATAAGCACGCGTTTTCCCTGCCCGTGCAGCCCCCCGACGTAATGAGTACTCTGGTGTTTGATGGCGTCGATTATCTTGCAGAGGTGACGCTGAACGGCCAGCCGCTGGGCAAGCATGAAGGCTATTTTCAGCGCTTTTCGCTGGATGCCCGTTCGGCGTTACAACGTCACAACCAGCTCGTGGTCAGGGTCGACAGCCCTTACGAAGATCCCACTAAAGTCTGGCCGCTGCATAAAACGCTCATGAAGGGGATCCTTAACCAGCATGACACGCGTCCCGGTGGGGCCTGGTCGCCGCAAGGACAGGACGCTAACTCAGGCGGCATCTGGGCACCGGTCAGGCTGCATCTTAGCCGGGGCGCTACCCTTGATGAGACCATCCTGCGGCCCGACTGGACGCAGGGGCTGACTCGCCCGGCGTTAAAGGCGGAGATTCGCTATCGCGCGCTCGATCCGGGCCCGGCGACCCTGCGGCTCACCGCCACGCCCGCCAATTTCAGCGGCAAGCGCTATCAGGCTGATTTTCCGGTTACCCTCGAAAGCGGCGCCCATTCCGTGCAGGTGACGCTGCCCATGCCGAAGGCAAAACTGTGGTGGCCCGTCGGCACGGGGAAACCGCACCTGTATACCATTCGCGTGGCATTGCGGGATGAAAACGGCCTGATGGATACGGCGGTCACCCGTACCGGGCTGCGTAAGATCGTCGAACAGCCCGACAATAAGGGCTGGCTCATTAACGACAAACGCCTTTTCATTAAGGGCAGTAATTACATCGGTTCCCCCTGGCTCAGCACCATGACGCGAGAAAAATACCGTCGCGATCTTCGTCTGGTGGAGGCCATGAACGCCAACGCCATACGCGTGCACGGACACGTTGCCGGACGTGCGTTGTATGACGTGGCCGATGAGATGGGCATGATGATCTGGCAGGATGTTCCGCTGCAGTGGGGTTACGACAGCCGAGACGCCTTTACGAAAAACGCGGTTCGCCAGACGCGGGAGATGGTCGAACAGTTTGGCAATTCGCCCGCCATCATCGTCTGGGGCGGGCATAACGAACCGCCGTGGAATTCGCCGTGGATGGAAAAACGCTTCCCGGACTGGAATAAAGATCTGAATCGCGCGCTCACGCAGCAGGTAGCGGATACGCTTGCCGAAGATACCTCCCGCATCGTGCATCGCTTTTCCGCCGTTGAAGAGCATTACTGGGCGGGCTGGTACTTCGGCACCGTGCGCGACCTGCTTGCACCGGCTAAAACGGGGATCATTACCGAGTTCGGCGCGCAGGCGCTTCCCCGCTTATCGACGCTAAAAACCATCATCCCGGCGGCGTCGCTCTGGCCAAAAACGACCGCCGCTGACGATCCCGGCTGGACCGTCTGGAAATACCATAATTTTCAGCCCTTCCAGACCTTTAAGTTTGCCGGTATTCCGCGCGGGAAGAACATTCAGGAGATGATTCGCAATACTCAGGCGTACCAGTCTCAGCTGGTGGCCACGGCGGCAGAAAGCTATCGCCGACAGCGCTACCAGCCGGTGACGGCCCTGTTCCACTTCATGTTCGTGGAAACCTGGCCCTCCATCAACTGGGGCGTGGTGGACTACCTGCGTAAACCTAAGGCCGGGTTTTACGCGTTACAACGTGCGTACCAGCCTGTTCTGCCGTCCATTGAGCCGGTCACCGCGCAGTGGCAATCCGGGGCGGCGGCGACCGTGCGTCTGTGGGTCATCAACGACACCTGGAAACCGTGCCGCGAATGCCGTCTGAGCTGGCGCATCACCCAGCGCGATAAGGTGCTGGCAAAAGGCACGACGACGACGACGATCGCAGCAGACTCGGAAACGATGATTAAAACGCTGACGGCCACGCCCGCGGGCCAGGCTGACGTGTCGATTCGGTTTACGATAAAAAACAGTGCGGGAAAAATTGTCGGCGAAAATCAGCGCACGGAGTCCGTCATAAAGTGAGCGAGGGGAAAAGGAAAATTGCCGCTTCCCCTGCTTTCTTGTACCCTTTCAGCGTTTACCCCAATCCCCTAAAATTCGAGACATCCGGACGCCTATGACTGCACATATTTCCAAAGATCCTTTGCATGGCGTAACGCTGGAGATGATGGTCAACGCCCTGGTGGCGAAATATGGCTGGAGCGAGTTGGGCGACCGCATCAAAATTAACTGTTTCAGAAAAGACCCCAGCGTTAAATCGAGCCTGAAATTTCTGCGCCGTACCCCATGGGCGCGCGCGGAAGTGGAAGCCCTGTATCTGGACTCTCTCAACGATGAGGGAAATACAGAGCAGGCGGCGCCCGCCTTTAATCCCTGGGCCAACAGTCGGATTATCAAGAGCTAATACGCAAATGACGCGACACGTAAAACGGATCGGTGCGCTGGCTGCCTGCGCGCTTTTACTTGTGAGTTGCTCCTCAAAACCACCGAAATCGCTGGTTACCCCTCTCCCCACCGTCAGCAAACCGACGCCGCAGGCAAACCAGCCGATGCGCGGCATCTGGCTGGCGACCGTCTCGCGTCTCGACTGGCCCCCGGTGGCCTCGGTGAATGGCCGCAGCGCGGACCAGCGCATCGCGATGCAAAAGCAGGCGCTGATCGCAAAGCTCGACAACCTTAAGCAACTCGGCATCAACACGGTCTTTTTCCAGGTGAAGCCGGACAGCACGGCGCTCTGGTCATCAAAGATTCTCCCGTGGTCAGATATGCTGACCGGCAACATCGGGGAATATCCGGGGTACGATCCGCTGCAGTTTATGCTTGATGAAGCGCACAAGCGCGGCATGAAGGTCCATGCCTGGTTTAACCCCTATCGCGTATCGACCAACACCAAACCGTCCACCATCGCCGCCCTGAACCGGACCGCCTATCAGACCCCGTCCAGCGTCTATGTCCAGCATCCGGAGTGGGTGCGCATCTCAGGCGACCGCTTTGTGCTCGACCCGGGCATTCCCGAGGTGCGGGACTGGATAACCAAAGTGGTGACCGAAGTGGTGGCGAACTACCCGGTAGACGGCGTGCAGTTTGATGATTACTTCTATGCCGAATCGCCGGGCTCCGCGCTGAATGATTCACAGACCTGGCGGCAGTACGGCCAGGGATTTGCCTCAAAAGCCGACTGGCGAAGGCACAACACGCAGCAGCTGATCGTCCAGGTCTCCCGCGCGATCAAGCAGACAAAGCCCGACGTTGAGTTTGGCGTCAGCCCGGCGGGGGTATGGCGTAACCGCTCCTTTGACCCGGCAGGCTCCGACACACGGGGCGCCGCGGCCTATGATGAATCCTTCGCCGATACGCGTCAGTGGGTGCAGCAGGGCCTGCTGGACTACATCGCGCCGCAGATTTACTGGCCCTTCGCGCGTGATGCCGCGCGCTACGACGTGCTGACCAGATGGTGGGCCGACGTCGTGAAGCCGACCCACACGCGCCTGTATATCGGCATTGCGTTCTACAAGGTAGGCGAGCCGTCGAGAAACGAGCCGGACTGGACGGTTCAGGGCGGCGTGCCGGAGCTGAAAAAGCAGCTCGATCTCAACGATTCGCTGCCCAACGTCAACGGCACCATCCTGTTCCGGGAAGATTACCTGAACCAGCCGCAGACCCAGCAGGCGGTAAACTACCTCCGTGGACGCTGGGGTAGCTAAGTAACGATCAGGCAGAAACGCCCGTTTCTGCCTGTTTTTTTACGGCTTCGGCCCGAACATCGCCTCGAGCTGCTGCGCATCCGGCATCCCCACCACCTGCTGCAGCTCGTTTTCCGCATTCAGATAATAAATAGCCGGCGTGGCGTTAGCGCCGAGGCTGTCCATCAGCGCCTGATGTTTCTGTAGGATCTCAACCGTTTCGCGGGAAGCCTCGCCTTCAGGCTTGGGCAGTTTTTTGCCGCCGGAGAGCTCGTATTCGCGCCAGGCCGCAACCGGATCTTTCGCATTCAGAATGGCGGCGGCGTTACGTCCGCTGTTGGGGTTGAGGAACGCCACCAGCAGCGTATTGAGCTGAACCTTACCGGCCTTGACCCACGGCTGCGCTTCGGCCCAGAACTGCTTGCAGTACGGACAGAACGGATCGGCAAAGACAAAGACCTTACGCGGGGCGTTATCCGCCCCTTCTTTCAGGGGATGCGCCGCATTGAGGTTCTTCCACATTTCACGTCCCATTGGGGCGTAGATCTCTTCCTGGAAATAGCCCTCGCTGAGGTTCTTCCCTTTTTCATCATAAAGATAACCTGAGATCACGTGCTTGCCGTCCGGCGTAAGAAAGAGCGTCACGCCCATATCCTGATACTGCCCCAGCCAGGCTGGCGCGCCGCCCGGCGCATCCAGCTTCTTGATGATTTTGATGTTCTGCTGCTCGCTGAAGTGCTTCACCACATCCGGTATGGCTTCAGCCGCCTGTGCCAGCCCTGACGTCGCCAGCGCCGAAAGTAACAGTAATTTTTTCATTTCCCTCTCCGGTTTGTCGGGGGCATTTCGCCCCCTTCAGGTTAGCGGCTTTTCAGTGCGTCACTGACCATTTCGTCGAATTGTTCGAACGGCACCCAGCCGGGAAGCAGCCCCTCGCCGATAAGCGTGGCGGGCGTGCCCTAGATCCCCATTTTTTCCGCCACAATGAGGCTGCGCCTGATCGTCAGAAAACTCTCCTCGTCCGGCGTCGTCACGCTCACGCCCGCCCGCTTTTGCGCCTCCTGAATGCTGGCGTCATCGTGGTACCCCTTTTTCGCCATCAGGGTGTGGTTCAGCTTCATAAACTGCTCAGGATGCGCACGCCAGACGGTTAACGCGTCTCGTGCGGCGGTCAGCGAACTTTCCGAGCGGAAAGGTAAAAACTTAAAGACCACCGCCACGTCCGGATGTTTTTCGACAATCTTCTCCAGGTACGGATCGAATTTTTTACAGTACGGGCAGTTGTAGTCGGTAAACACCACCAGGGTGAGCTTTGGGTTTTTCGCGCCGATGCGCGGGGAGTTTGGATCGTTAAACAGGAAATCAGCGATCATCTTCTGCGCGCGCTGCTCCTGGTCCGGCGTCAGCGGCTGGGCAGCAAACACCTGAACCGGGGCCAGCAGGAGCAGCAGCGTAATAAGGAATTTTTTCATCATACCGTTAGCCTTTTGCGTTGTTCAGGGTGGTGACCAGGGTGCGCTTGTCCAGCAGCGGCGAGAGGATCTCGCCATCAGGCAGGCCGGGGCCATACACTGCGTTAAACGGAATGGCGTAGCGGTTTCGCTTCGCCAGAAAATCCGCGATAAACGCGGACGGCTGGCTCCAGTCTCCGCGCAGGGCCACCACGTCCGGCTGGCGCAGCGCGGCAATCACGTCCGGCTGACTGAGTACGCGGTGCTCGTTAACTTTGCAGGTCACGCACCAGTCCGCCGAGATATCCACAAACACTCGCTTCCCCTGCGCCAGCGCCTGCTCAATGGCCTCTTCACTGAGCGGCTGCCACGGGACGGTTTGCGCAACGCTTTGTGCCGGCGCGTCAGGCGGCGCGTTAAGCAGACTGCGCACTTGATACCCGCCGAACGCCGACAGCGGGATGACCACCAGCCAGAACAGCGGCGAAGATTTTTGCCCCTTCAGCGCGAACAGCACCAGCGCAGAGGCAGTCAGCGCCAGCATCACGATCTGGCTGACCGCCTCGCCCAGATGCACGCTCAACAGCGTCGCCAGCCAGAGGCTGGAGGCCAGCATCATCATGCCGAGGATGACCTTGAGCGTGTTCATCCAGCGGCCGGGTTTCGGCAGCAGCATGGCCGTTTTCGGTACCAGGGCAACGAACAGCCACGGCAGACTCATGCCCACGCCGAGCATCAGGAAGATCAGCCACAGGGCGTGCAGCGGCGCGCCAAGGGCAAAGGCGACCGCGGTACCGAGGAACGGTGCGGAGCACGGCGTCGCCAGCAGCGTGGCGAACATCCCTTCGCAGAAGCTGCCTCCGATCCCCGATCCCCCTGCCGTCGCCAGCCGTCCTGCGGCAGAAGAAGGCAGCAGCATTTCAAACGTCCCAAACAGGTTCAGCGCAAACAGGAAGGTCACGGCGACCATCAGGCCGATAAACCACGGGTTCTGGAACTGAATGCCCCACCCCAGCGACGCTCCGGCCAGCTTCAGCGCGGTGACCATCCCGGCCAGCAGCATAAAGGAGGTGAGGATCCCGGCGCTGGTGGCCAGAAAGCGCAGCCTGATGGCGCGGCTGTTCGATCCCGCCAGCAAGATGCTGTTAAGCTTCATGCCCATCACCGGCAGCACGCAGGGCATCAGGTTCAGGATCAGCCCGCCCAGCAGCGCAAAGAGCACCATTTTTCCCGTCCCGTCCGGCACGGAGGTCTCTTCGGGCGTTGCCCCAACGGTCATGGTGGTTTGCTGCGCCCGATCGCCGTTGGTCAGCACAAACGACAGTCTTTTGCCTGCCAATGAGGCGGGTTTATCACCCCATTCGTCGGTCACGGGTACCGTCACCCGAAGCGCAGTGCCGTCATGTTTAATGACCGGCTCGCCGGGCAGAATGTCACCCTCCAGCGGGTCAAAGTAGATCCCCGGATTGTCCCACTTCCCGTCCGTCGTGCCGGTAATCACCAGCTTGTCGCAAGAGAGCCAGGCGGAAAGATCAGACGACACGCCTGATGAACCCGGCACGGCGCGCATCGCTTGCCCGAAGGCGCTGCGGAAGCCCTCATCCACCGGCTGGGTAAAATCGAGGTGCAGCGGGTAGTCCGTCAGCAGGCAGACGTTGCTGCACGTAGAGAGCGTCAGCGTCCCGTCGAGCGTGTCGCCCTTCGCTCCGTCGAGCGTAATCGGGATCGTCACCTTATCGTGATAGCCCTGCGTGGTCATGCCGGAGATATCGAAGCGCGACGGCACCGGCCAGGACCAGCTGTCCGTTACGCCTTCCGGCCAGCTGATTTTCGGCGCCACGCCGCCCTCGCCCGGCGATCGCCAGTAGGTTTTCCAGCCGGGCTTTAGCTCAACGGTGAGCAGGCCTTTAACATGCGTTTGTTCCCTCTCCGCCTGAAAGCGGATGCGGGCGTGATCGTTTTGTGGGGAGACCAGCCAGCCGGTGTCTGCCGCATGGACAATGCCGATGCAGGACAGCCACAGGAAGACGAATCCCCTGAAGAGGTTAACCATGTTGTACTCCGTGAACAGTGAAAAATTATCGTGTGGTGACGATGTTTTTCATTCACGGAAAACGCAGTTTTTAAGGTGTATTCGGGGAGGCGGTGCCTGAACGGGCTGTTCCGCAGGAGCCAGTGCCCGCCCTTGCGTCAACAGCTGCAGCAGCGCGAAGAAGATAATAATGGCCGGTAATGCACCGTCGAAGAACAGCGGCTGGGCGCAAAGCAGCGAGTGCGCGCCGAGCTGACACGGCGACGGGCCGGGTTGTTCAGTGTTGCTGGTTTGAGCCGGGGCATCTGCACTCAGCGAAATCTGCGGATCCAGTCCCTGTAAAAAATGGTTGAGCATCACCGCACGCTGCACGAGGCAAAGCGCCATCGCGAGACAGGTGATAATCAAAAGCCATTTTCCGAGGAGCTGACGGTTGCGCATAAGATTCCAGAGTGACAAGACGCCCCGATCATAAACGATAGTGATGAATCTACAAGTGCCGGAAGTGTAAGGTTTTGTCTGCCGCCGCTATTCGCCCGTCAGCGCGTCATAGACGTCCCGCAGCCGCGTGCGGAGAAACAGCACCGCCTTGTGCTTGCGGGATAACAGCGCCTGTTCGCTGGCGCCGGTCTCCTCTGCCAGCATGTTAATGCTGTAGCCGTGGAGCTCGGTCTTTTCAAATACCTCCCGCTGCGGCGGCGGAAGTTCAGACAGAGCCTGGCCCAGCTCTTCCCACAGCAGCGTTTTGAGGTACTCCTCCTCCGGCGTGTGCGGTACGCCGAAGAGGGTTTCTGCCAGCTCGTCTTCCGGATAACCGTCGTCTTCGCCCGTAAAATAGCCGGAGAGCGACACCTCGCGCTTTTTACGCGCCCGGTCGGTCATTTCGTTACGCGCCGCGCGGAACAGCCAGGCGGCGACGTTTTCGACCGGCTGCTCCACTTTCATCAGCTGATACGTCACTTCCTGCAAAATGTCGTCGGCATCATCGCGCACGGACGTCCGTCCGCGAATGAAGGCTTTCAGCCGGGCGCGGCAGGCATTGAGCGCCGACATCAGCATGGATCCGCCCGCCTCCCCGGCTTTCATCTCGCTCACTCCGCGTCCGGCGCTTTTGGCGTGGCTTCATCGCGCTTATCGTCACGATGGCCGTGCCAGCCGCAGTGGCCGCGACCATGGCGACCGAACCCTTCACGGCGCTGCTGAATAAACGCCTCACGCTGTTCGGGCGTCATATTCATCCAGCGCTCGTGCATCCGGCGGTGCGCGCCAAACATTCCGGGGCGGAAACCTAAGCCGCCAAACAGAATGCGGCTCAGCACCAGAATGCCCAGCGCCTGCCAGAATCCGATGGCCTTCACGCCGAGGATGGCCGGGAGTAAGGCGTTCCACAGGGACATCACCAGCAGGCCGAGCACGATGAAAATCACCGCGCCAATGACTAAGCCCTTGCCCATACGGTGGCGACCGAATCCGCGCCCGTGACCTCTGCCGTGCAGTTCAAAATCTCTCATGGTGTTTACCTCATTTATCGTAACTGATTATGGCTTGTGATGAGGTAGACGGATGAGGAAGGGAAATATTGCTGGGGAGAATAAAATTTTTTGTGCTGTCGGATTTGGACTCATAGCTGTTAGTGCTTGCGAGCGCTATGAGTCTCATTCAGAGCATCACTTTTTTCGAAATATTCGCTTAACGAATGCGATAGCGATGGCAGCCAGTATGATCGACACCAGTGCGAGGAAGATGAGCAAGGATAAGAGTGGATTTAACAAGCCACCTAAACTGGTGAAGTCGCTGAGACGTTCAAGTTGCTCAGATGTGCATATACGCAGAATGATCTCAGGAATAATAAGCAAAAATATAATTACGGTCAGGACATAAATCAGAGCACTCTTGCGCTTTGCCATTTTCGATGTTGCCCCTTTCTCAATCATGATTAATAATAAGGTAATGATACTACAAGGTTATATAAAATAGAACAAATCAAAATGTAGTCGAATAAACAGTTAGCTGTTGCTCTAACAAACTCACTTCGAGATATGCATGAAGACCATATAGCAACACTGGAAAAGATAATGCATGAAATGGGAAGCCGGATTGCTTTAAGAGCGTGCTACTAAGTAAATTACCCTCGAGAGATGTATTTCACAATAAGTATAAAATATTGATTGTTTTACACGATGCTCTTAGAGTGTTTTTTATTCAGGACTATAAACCAGAATGAGAAATATTAAGAAGATTGTAAACCTTACAAAAATGGTTTAAAGAAAATATTCTATTAGGAGTTGAATCAATAAAATCAACCCCTATTCTTTGTGAAATGATTTACAGGGGATTATCTAACCACTTTTTATTTATATTTTCCAAGTATGAGGAAATTATTTGATGTGCTTTATTAATAACTGTCACCTCTTCATCATCTGACATATAAACTGCACGACCATGCCTTATATCTCTCGACCATTTAGTAAAGAAATTAATATCCTCCGTTGAAATCAAAGCTGTATTTCGGAAAAATTCCCATTGTATAGACCTGGGCTCATCATTAATATCATTTTGCTCCGAACAGTGATTTCTCAAGGATTCAATGGCCCTGTAACAATAAAATGGGGCATCTTCAATATGAGTAAGTGATGATTTAAAATCATTTAGACAGCGATCAATAAGAAGACCATCCATTCCGACTGATAGCATCCTTAGCCAGTTCATTCGCTCATTAATTTCTTTAAGAGTATGAACGCCGCTCTCCAATGGATAATCAATTCCATAAACCCAATCCTCTGTCAAATCTTCTTTTAAACATCTATCAATAACAACCGTATAATCAAACCCTCTAATAAATGCAAGCTTAGCCATTTCCTTATCTAGTAAAGAACTCACAATTCTTTTTAGAGTTAGTATATTCACCTCTTTATCAATCTTCAAAGTCACCAAAACTTGATTAAGGATAATGCTTATAAATGCATCACCCTTTAAGTCAAATTTATCAGCTATGAAATTAACTTTGAAGTTCATATCTAACTGCGCTCGCTCTGGCAAGACCTTACCCCAAAACATATAAGTAAACATTTATCCATCCTGAATTTAAAAAATAGAGCACAAAACCATAAAGGGAATAGTTGAAAGATATTATTTCGTCAATATCTAATCACTATTACTGTTTTATCATAAGCCGCAGAGAAGCGAACAAATAAGCAAAAAAATGCTGTCAGCATATTTGCGCGCCGTGCTATCAAAAGGCCCCCTAAGGAGCCTCTCACCATCAATCAAGCCTGCACCGGCAAACTAAAACTCGAAATACTCCGTGAAAGCTGCTGCGCCTGCTCTTCCAGCGAGGCCGCTGCCGCAGCGGACTGCTGCACCAGCGCGGCGTTCTGCTGGGTCACGCCGTCCATCTCGGTCACCGCCTGCCCGACCTGACTGATCCCGCGGCTCTGCTCTTCAGAGGCGACGGAGATCTGCTCCATCAGCGTATTCACTTTGTTCACCGATGAAATGATCGAATCAATCACCTCGCCCGAGCGGCTGACCAGCTCCGCACCGTTTTTCACGCTGGAGACCGACTGCGCGATCAGGCTTTCGATATCTTTCGCCGCCACCGCGCTTTTCTGCGCCAGGGTGCGTACTTCGCTGGCCACGACCGCAAAGCCGCGGCCCTGCGTACCGGCGCGCGCCGCTTCAACCGCCGCGTTCAGCGCCAGGATGTTGGTCTGGAAGGCGATGCTGTTAATCACGCTGGTGATGTCTTCAATGCGCTTCGAGTTCGCCGCGATGGTATTCATCGTGTCGATGACTTCACGGGTTACCGCTTCACCGGTGTGGGCATTTTTCACCGCGTCCTGCACCAGTTTCCCGGCCTGATACACATTATCGGTATTGTTCGCCACCGTCGCGCTCAGCTCTTCCATGCTGGCCGCCGTCTGGGTTAACGCCGAAGCCTGCTGCTCGGTGCGTGACGCCAGGTCGATATTCCCGGAGGCAATCTCCTGGGCTGCGTGCGTTACGGTATGGCTCGCATCGCGCACCTGGGCGATAGTCGCCAGCAGCGCCTGACGCATCTGCTCCATCGAGCCCATCAGATGGTCGATTTCGTTGCCTGTACTCCCCTTCACCGGCACCGGAATGTCCAGCTTGCCTGCCGCAATCTGGCTGCAGTGCTCGCGCGCCAGGTTAAGCGGCGCAAAGACAAAGCGCTTCATCAGCAGGCTGACGGCGACAATCACCACCACAAACAGGCTTGCGATAGCGGCAATGATCGCCAGGCCAGAGACGAAGTTACTGCTCGCATCCTCGTTCAGGCTTTTGGCGTATTTCTGGTGGACGGAAAGCACCTGGTCGAGAACGATCTCGTACTGGCGGTCGAGGCGGGAGACTTCCGGGATCAGCGCGTTGAATTTGGCAACATCGTGCGCCTCGGCGGCGTCGATCAGCGGCGCCAGCCCCTGGTTGCGGTAGTTTTGCCAGGCATCCTGATAGGCAGTGACCAGAGGCGCTTCATCGCTCAGGCGCGGCGACGCCATAAAGGCCGCAAAGGCGTGGTCCGCTTTGGTCAGCGCCTCTGTCACGGCGGTAAGCTTTGCAGCGCCGTCCGCCGCATTGCCCGCTTCCACCATCTTCACATACTCCATCACCCGCACGCGCAGCGTACGGCTGTGATTAATAGGGTCAATAATGGACAGCACAACCTGGATCTCTTTGTTGACGTTATCCAGCGAATTATTACTTTTAATGATGAGGCCAACGCTGGTGACGGTGCTGACAACAAAGAAGAAAAGCAGCGAGAACAGGACAATCAGGGACGACTTTTTCAACGACATAAACCAATACCTCAAGGAGAATTATTCCTTATGGTTATCGGCCATTCCAAAACTTAAATTAATTAAAGTTATTGAAGTATCGAACCGGGCTATTTCGCTGACTTATAGCGTCGCTGCAGGGTGGCATTGAGCTTGCGCTGCAACGGCTGCGGTGTCTCCCCTTCGATTAATTTGCTAATCAAATCAAAGCAGTGCCACGCCAGCTGGCGGTTGTCCTGGCGAATGGTATCCACCGGGATCGTCAGCGAATCATAGAGATAGTGATCGTCAAAACTGGCTAACCTGATATCGCTTTGCAGCAGGTTATGCTGGCCCATATAGCGTAGCACCCCTTCCAGCAGCCCGCAGGCGGCGGCGAAGAGCGCTTTCGGCGGACGCCCCAGGCGGGCGCAGAGTTCAGCAAACATCTCGTATCCGGAGCTCGGATGATAGTTGCCGTGAATGATCCACTCGGGGCGCAGCGCCACACCGGCCTCACGCAGCCCTTGCTTAAACCCTTCCAGGCGGTCGCGCGTGGGCGACAGGCGGGGCTGGCCGCCGAGAAAGTAGAACTCATCAGGATGCTGGCGCGCAATGTCGGCCACCAGTTCGGTCGTCGGGGTAATGGAATCGGTGATCACCAGCGGCAGCGCGCTGTCGTTGATGTGGCGGTCAAACAGAACCACCGGCAACTGCTCGCTCAGCTTATGGTAGTCCGCGTCGTTGAGCATACTGGAGGCCACAATCAGCCCATCCACCTGACGCGCCACCATGTTGTTCACCACCACCGTCTCCTGCCCCGGGTTTTCATCGCTGCAGGAGATCAGCAGCTGAACGCCCGCCTCGCGGCACAGCGTTTCCAGCTCGTGAGAAAAGACGGCAAAACCGTAGTTGGTGATCTCCGGGACCACCAGACCAATGGTGTGGCTGCGGTTATCGCGCAGCGAGCGGGCGTGAATGCTGGGCTGATAGTGGTGCTCTTTTGCAATTGCCAGCACGCGCTCGCGCGTCTCTTCCGCCACGCGAAGCTCTTTGCTGCGACCGTTCAGGACCAGGCTGGCGGTGGCTTTTGACACACCCGCCAGCTCCGCGATGTCTTTAATGGTGACGCGTTTTGTTTTTCTCACAACGACTTAGATCCGGCTGCCAAAACCCTCATTCTATCATGCAGGCGCGCAGCGACCAGTAGCGTAATGTGATATCGGACGCACCTTCGAATCGCACCCGGGCCGGATGGTCAGGAAAATAGCGGCTGCTCATCACCCCTTCGCCCTGGTTAATAAAGATTTCGACGCTGGAGCGGTCGCACAGGACGCGCAAATGACGGACGTCCCCCTGCCAGTAGCGGGTCAGCGTTTCACCGGTTTTCAGGCTCGCGCGTTCCAGGCGCACGCCCTGCTCATCGACCTTGAGACGCAGCGCACCGGCAAAATCGACGTTCACCTGCGATGCGTCCAGCTCAAACTCCAGGCGCATCGCGTCCAGTTCGGGCGCGTCGCTGGCGCGCCCCTGCCAGTGCTGCTCATCTTCACGCAGCGCCGCCAGTTCGCGCGCCGGGGTCTGCCAGAGCCTGCCGTCGCGATAGCGGAGTTCGCGCGGGCAGGTCATCTGGTGCATCCAGCCGTGCGCCCGGGTGGGCTGAAGCATCTCTTCCCCGTCCGGTACGCCCATCCAGCCAATCAGGATGCGGCGTCCATCTTCCGCCAGCGTGGTTTGTGGGGCGTAAAACTCAAACCCCGCATCCAGCTCGTGAAGCTCGCCGTGATCGAATGCGGCGCTGGCGTAATCAAACGCCCCGCTCATCCAGGTAGCCGGATAGGTATTGAGGTAGCGATGCGGCTCGCGCGCCAGCCCCTGCGGGCAGCAGATCAGGACATGTGTCCCGTCGAGGGCAAACAGGTCCGGACATTCCCACATATAACCCGCGTCCGTCAGGCCGTTAACCCCGTGACCGGCGATCTCCCCGCAGGATGTCCAGGCGTGTAAATCGGCTGATTTAAACAGCAGCACCTTGCCGCGCTTTTGCACATCCTGCGCGCCGAGCACCATGTACCACATCCCCTCGTGCTGCCACACCTTCGGGTCGCGCACGTGGCCGGTGTAGCCTTCCGGCAGCGCCAGCACCGGCCCCAGCTTCCTGAAGGTCCCGTCCGGCTGCTCCACGGCCAGGCACTGCCATGCGGTACGGCTGCCGTCATCGAACTTAACGTTGCCGGTGTAGCACAGGGTCAAAATGCCCTCGTTATCGATGGCGCTACCGGAGTAGCAGCCGTTGCGGTCATACGCTTCGTCGGGCATCAGCGCCAGGGGCTCATGCCGCCAGTGCACCAGGTCCGGAGAGCTCCAGTGCCCCCAGCACTTAAAGCGATGCTCGCAGTCCAGCGGGTTCCACTGATAGAACAGGTGATAGCGGCCAGCGAACCAGATAAACCCGTTCGGGTCGTTCATCAGCCCCGTCACCGGCGCGGCGTGCCATTGCGGATAATGGCTGTCCGCCAGCGCCCGCGGCTGACCTGTCATAACGGCCTGCAGGATCGCAGGCCAGCGGGAAGGTAACGTCATTATTCAGAATCCGTTTTATATTTCAGCAGCAGTGAGACGGTAAACG
The DNA here is from genome assembly GCF_048685015.1 of Enterobacter sp. BNK-13. Classification (NCBI taxonomy): domain Bacteria; kingdom Pseudomonadati; phylum Pseudomonadota; class Gammaproteobacteria; order Enterobacterales; family Enterobacteriaceae; genus Enterobacter; species Enterobacter sp. BNK-13. The sequence goes on from NZ_JBLQTP010000001.1 coordinate 2,050,520, forward strand.
CCACGCCGAAGGCAATCACCATGCCGATAATATAGTTCAGCAGCGAGCTGGCCTGCACGATGGCCATCCCCGGAATCGCGGTCAGCCCGACAGCGGTCATGTACACATGCACGGAGACCACCCATGCCCCGCCCACCGCGCCGCCAATCAGCGCAGCGATAAACGGCTTAACGAAGCGCAGGTTGATACCAAAAATGGCCGCTTCGGTGATACCCAGCATTGCAGAGAACGCCGACGGCAAGGTAATGGCTTTGATTTTGGCGTCTTTGGTTTTGAACCACACCGCCAGACAGGCGCCGCCCTGCGCCACGTTCGCCATGGCCCAGATCGGCAGCAGGAAGTTAACGCCAATCGACGGGTTGCCCAGCAGCCCGGCTTCAATCGCGTGGAAGCTGTGGTGAATACCGGTGATCACAATCACCGAATACAGTCCGCCGAACAGCAGCCCGGCGAGCCAGCCCGCGTGGGCGATCAGCGTGCTCAGAATAAAGGAAATGCCGTCGCCCAGAGCGCGCCCCGCCGGGCCGATAATCAGCAAGGCGATAAAGCCGGAGATGACGACGGTGAGGAACGGCGTCAGGATCAGGTCTAACGCATCCGGGATCGCGCGGCGCAGGTTTTTCTCCACGATGCTCATAAACCAGACGGCCAGCAGCACCGGGAATACCGTGCCCTGATAGCCAATCATCGCGATCTCAAGACCGAAGAAGTTCATGGTGTGGAAGCCCGATGCCACGCCCCAGGCGTTGGTCAGCGCCGGGTGGGTCAGAATGCCGCCCAGCGTCGCGCCGAGATACGGGTTACCGCCAAATTCGCGCGCGGCGGTAAAGCCAATCAGAATAGGCAGAATGATAAACGCCGCCGAGCTGCACATGTCCAGCATGATGTAGATGGCGTTATCCGCATTGACCCAGCCGTAGGTTTTTACCATGCCGAGCAGGCCCATCAGCAGACCGGACGCCACAATCGCGGGGATGATCGGCACAAAGATATTGGAGAGCAGACGAGCAATGCGCTGGAACGGGTTCAGCTTGCGCGCCGCCAGATCCGCAGCCTCAGATTTACTGGATTCGCTAATCCCCGCAGCCTGAATAAATGCGGCGTACACCTTGTTGACCACGCCCGTGCCAAAAATCACCTGCATCTGCCCGGCGTTACGGAAGCAGCCTTTCACGCCGTCAACCTTGCCAATAGCCTGCTGATCCGCCAGCGCGTCATCGACCAGCACCAGACGAAGACGCGTTGCGCAGTGCGCCGCGCTGGCGATATTTTCCTTGCCACCGAGCAGCGGAATAAGCTCGCGGGCGATTTGATTAAAATCCATAGATACCTCTGCCTGACTTCTTTTTATGATGTGCGAAACGCTCCCGCCAGGCGGGAGCGTGATGGGTTAAAACCAGGTTTCCATCTGGACCCCAAAGTTCCATTCCCCGCCGGCGTTGAAGCCGCTGCTGCCAAAGGCATCATCGCTGGCGTAATGATCCAGTTTGCTGCTCCAGTCCATCCAGGTGGCAAACAGGCGCAGTTCCGGACGGCTGAAGAAATCGCCGATTTTGCTCGCTTTTAAGGTTGGCGCAAAGGTCAGCTTGTAGAAACTGCCGTTCACGGCGTTGCGATCCTTATAGCCTTCCGGGTTTAAATCCATGTACTGATAGCTGCCCTCAAAGGCCAGCGCGAAATTCTGGGTGACCTCTTTGATCAGGCGGGTGTTGAGTGTTACCCACTCATAGCTATCGCCCTTGACGTAGCGATCTTTACTGCTCTGTGCCAGAACGGCGGGCGCAACGCTCCAGCCACCGCCGATCGGCGTGACACCGTAACTTGCGAAGCGCCAGGTATCCGCCTCTGACAGCAAGGCGCCATCGGAGCCGATGCTTTTCACCTCCGCACCCAGCCCGTGACCATACAGCAGCGCCGTTTTGGCGGTCCCTTCGCGCAGGCCGTAGAAGCTGTCATTATGCAAGCCCACCAGAGCATGAACGCCGTGGTTGGCGGCATCCGTTTTGATGAGATCGCCGTTAGTGTCTTTACGGTCGTCGTTATCCTTCGCCCGCAGGCCGCTCACCATCAGCTGGAACGGGCCGGTGAAGTGGTTCATGCTGAGGATATAGTTCTGAACGTTGTTGTCGGTCTGCTCCACGCTGCCGAAGTTGCGGCCATAAATGGAGAAGTTGCTGCGCAGCGAATCGTTCCACTTCACGTCATAAACGCCGCCGCCGGTACCGGCCAGGAACACCACGTCGGAATCCAGCCAGTGAATGTCAAAGTTGTCGCGGTCGAAGCGTTTACCCGCCCAGAAGGTGCTGCCCTTCAGCGCGCCGGTAAAATCAGGCAGATTGCCCAGCTCTGCGAAGGCCTGGCGAATATTGAGGTCGCTGGTATCGGCTGACCAGTCGTTATAGGTTCTCTGACCGTCGGCCAGCATCGCCTTGAAGCGCGTGGTCGCCCCGTTATCCAGGGTTTGCTTGTGCTCGAGGTTCAGCTCGACGTAGGTGTCGGCTTCGTTACCCAGACGCCCAACCGCACCGCCGGTTTCACCGGCTGGCGTCAGGTAAGGGCCGCTTTTGCTGCTGGAGGCCGCATCGTTCATCAACAGGCCAGAGCGGGCATAGCCGTGGAACTCAAACCCGCCGGTCTGATCCGCCTTTTTCTCCAGCGCGGTGGTGCGCTGCGCCACCTCCTGGGTCGTCGTTTGCGCCTGCTGCTGAGCGGCAACCAGCTGCTGCGTTTTTTGTTCTGCTGCCGCGGCGCGTTTCTCAGCCACCTGCGCGCGCGTCTCCGCGTCCTGAAGGCGCTGCTCCATCGCGGCAAGGCGCGCTTCAATACTGGACATATCCGTCTGGGCAAAAACAGAGGTACTTCCGGCCAGCATGCCTATCATCACGGCAAGTCTGCGTTTTTTATACATTTTGTCGCATCCCTAAAAGAAGTCATTAAACGTGCTAAATTGCTAAACCGGTTTAGGTTGCTGATACTAAACCTGTGAATTTTGGATCGGCAATCTTTTTTGCTAAACCGATTTAGTAAGTGTGATCGAGGCGACAATTCAGGCCGCCGGATGGCGGCCAGGAGAGGAGAAATTACAGGTCGTGCTGCCAGGGCAACGCGGTCATCGCCCCTTTGGCGGTGGTGGCCAGCGCGCCGCAGCGCTGGGCGAGCGAGATAACCGGAGGCAGCGCCTGACCGTCGGCCAGACCGTAGAGCAGCCCCGCCACAAAGGCGTCGCCCGCGCCGGTCGTATCAATGCACTGCACAGGCGTTGCCGGGTAGTGTTTTACGGTACCTTCATGCCACGCGGTTACGCCCGCTTTTCCCTGGGTAACCAGCACCAGACGCGCCGGGCAGCGCTGCATCAGCACCTCCAGACCAACGTTTACCTCCGCGCTGCCGGTGAAAAAGGCCAGTTCTTCTACCGAAAGTTTCACCACGTCAGCGCTTTGCAGCGCCTGTTCAAGACAGCGGTGAAGTGCGTTCTCATCCGGCCAGAGATCCGGGCGAATATTGGGGTCGAAACTGACGTAACCGCCCGCCTCCCGGATGGCGGCCATCGCCTGAAAGGTCGCAGCGCGGCTCGGCTCGGCGCTTAAGGCGATGGAGCAGACGTGCAGCCACTCCCCGGCGCTGAACGTCGGCAGGTCGTCGGGTTCGAGAAACAGATCGGCGCTCGGGCGCACCATGAAGGTAAACGATCGCTCGCCGTGGTCGTCCAAATCAACCACCACCGTTGAGGTGCGGTGCGCCGGGTCAAGGCGCATCCACGTCACGTCAACCCGCTCGTCAGCGAGCGTTTTCGCCATAAACCGCCCGAAAGGATCGTCGCCAACCCTGCCAATAAAGGCGCTCTGGCCGCCCAGCCGGGCAATACCGACCGCGACGTTCGCTGGCGCGCCACCAGGGCACTGCAGTAATCGACCTTCTCCATCGGGCAGCAAATCCACTACCGCATCGCCAAGTACCCAGATTTTCTTCATGTGATCCTCGTAGCTAAACTATGTTAAACCGTTTTAGCTATTTAAGCACAGGCCGGGCAAAGGGGAAATAACGGGAGGGAAATTTGAGTTAACGCACCAGATGCGGCCAGTGGATATCGCCGACGCCATTCAGCTGCGGCCGGGCAAACAGGAATCCCTGAAAGCGTCGGATCCCGGCAGATTCGAGCCAGCACCACTCCTCAATTTTCTCGATACCTTCCGCCACCAGGGTGATTTCAAGATCGGAGCAGCAGCTGATGATGGAGCGCACAATTGCCTGTTTCGGGCCGCTCAGGTGAATATTGCTGACAATTTCCCGGTCGATTTTAATTTTATCCGGCTGGAACCGGGTCAGCAGCGAAAGTCCGGCATAGCCCGAGCCAAAATCATCGATCGCCAGGCCAATCCCCTCACCGCGAAGCTGCTTGATGGCGCTGTTAAACTGGTTGAACCCGGAGATCATCTCGTTTTCAGTGACTTCAATGACTACCTGCTCCGGCTGAAGGCCATGTTTTTTAATCTGATCGACCAGAAATTCCACTGCGCCAGGGACATTCACCAGCGACATGGGCAGCAGGTTTACCGCGATTTTATGGCTGCCAATGCCCAGCTTTTCCGCCAGCGCAAAGGCATAGGCTTTTGTCTGGAGATCGACTTCGTAGACGTTGTCCGGGTTGACGGTGCTGAAGAAATGCTCCGGGCTGCCGCCGTCGTTGCCGCGGATAAGCGCCTCAAGGGAGCTGATCTTCCCTTCCGAGGGCTCGACAATAGGCTGCAGCGCAAACTGGCAGGTTTGCCCGGCAATCAGGCCCAGGTGTTCGCCAAAGGGTAGCGTTTCGGTCGAGAGCGTCCATTTGTCCGCGGTGTAGCGTGCCCCCGACGGGACCGGACGTTTACCGGTTATGAAGGTCTGAATAAATTTGAACACCCGATCGTCGGAGGTCAGATAGCTGTCCAGCTTGCTGTAGCGCAGCACCGACTGCAGCACCTCTTTCGGCGACTGCGTTTGCAGATCGAACAGCAGCATGCCGACGTTTTCGAAGCGTCTGCGCGGACCATAGTCCCGCAGCAGTTCTACCACCCCGCTGTGCCGCTTGTCCTCACGGATGGTATGGAAAAGTTTGACCACACTCTCTTCCGACCCTTCAAGGATCTGCAGAACCTCATTCCCATTAGCCAGGAGGACGCCGGTAATAGCCAGTTTTGTGTTGCGGCCCCTGGCGCGCTCCACCAGCTCCCGCAGTTCAGTGGACGGGCGGGATAAATTCAACTGGCTTCGGTAGATCAGAGTCGTCAGCACAAAAAGGGGTTCCAATGAGAAAGAGAGGTGCCTTGAAGCTACTATGTAACATACTTAATCAATGCGACCTAACATATTCACGCTACAGGGGAACGTTACTTTTTCTCGTCCCCAATCCGGCTGTTAATCCTCTCCTGCATAAAGTCGTAAAACGGATTCGAGGTGACCCGCATCAGCGCCTCTTTTCCGACGCTTAATACGGACGTTTCTCCCCAGAGCGCAATCGTCCCCAGGCTGATACCGTAGCGGTTTTTCACCCCAGGTTCGCGACCATAGAGATCGTCATCCGGCGGGAACGGCACCGCAACGTGCGACAGGGAATAGACATCCTGCGGCCAGGACTGGGCAAGCGGCACCACCGTCTCCTGCGTTCTGCCTGCCGGGGTTATTTTCGCCACCGTCGAGAAACTGTGCTCGCTGGCATTGGTGATAATCGTGACACCGTAACGTCTCTGCGCGACCGGCAGCAGCGCCGTGGTGGCCGTCCAGGACGTCGGTTTGAAGAGCGGACGGAAGCTCGCCGCCTGGTTGATATCGAACATCACCAGTTCGCTGCCGTTTGCCGGAAGCTGGTCAAACAGGCCGCTGACCACCGCGCGGGTACTGACCGTGGAGTCCATCACCGACTGGAACGCCAGCACCGGCGGCAAATTCGCCAGCCTGTTTTCCCGCGCCGCGCGGCCAATCTGCTCCTGCAGGGCCTTCGTCAGCAGCCACGACTGGCGGGCGGCATTCACCGGGAACGAATTGTATTTATACGGATTATATTCCGGGGAGATATTCAGCCAGGCCGCTTTGGCAAACGGCGGCAGCAGCGCCGGTAGCCCGGCAAAACCGGCGAACCGCGCAAAGGCCGTCACGCCAATCATCGGTGAGAGCAGGATCACCTGCTGCGGTTTACGCAGCGCTGGCGCGTCCAGCGCATCGAGGGCATATTTCATCGCCAGCGCCCCGCCGTTGGAGTAGCCCACCAGATGAAGAGGCACAGCATCACCCGCCAGGCGCGTGGCTTCCCGTACGGCAAGGCGCGTGGCCGCCAGCCACATTTCCCAGTCAACATCCGTCAGCGCGCCGGGCGCGGTGCCGTGTCCGGGAAGACGCGGGACCACGGCCACAAAGCCGTGCTGCTGATAGTTCACGGCAAAGCGCCTGACGCTGTATGGCGAATCCGTCAGCCCGTGCAGCAGCACCACCGCGCCGCGGGGCTTGCCGGCTGGCATCAGCACAAAGGAGCGGTTGGCATCGGGGGCAAACTGACCCGGCCACACCAGGCTCTGGCGGTAATAGCGGTTTAACGGGGTTTGTTCCTCGCCCGCTGTTTTCGCCGTCACCGCGTTATCCAGATCGGTGAAAATCGCCTTTTCCCGGGCGAGGTACCCGGCAAAATCGGCGTTATCCAGCTCGCGAACGGACATCTCATCTGCCCGCCAGGTGTGCCACAGGTGCAGTTCCGGCCCCTGCTGCGAGAGATACACCCGCACCGCCAGCAGGACGACCAGGACGATCCCCACGACCATTCCTGTTTTCTTTGCAAGCGCGATCAGGCGCACGCTGACTCGCCAGGGCAAATTCGCCATGAGGGATCCCTTTTATGTTCTCAGTGCTTCTATCTTATCAAAAATGTGAACAGGCTGACGTATTCACCAAATTCATACCTGTCAGGTCAGCCAGTGCACCAAAAGTGAACTACGCTGCACAAATGTTGATCATTGGTTAACCAAATATTGCATGAAGTTTACTGCGCAGCGGGTTTTCGCCCGCCTGTGAACATGGCACGCGTCATGCATTGTTAATCAGGTAACACAATTTCGGCCATTGACAGCCTGTTAACAGCGAGGCGGTATGACGACGAAACCTGAGATGTTGAGCCGTATCGAAGCGACTTTCAGCCAGCTGACCCCCAGCGAGAAGCGGGTCGGGAGCTGGCTGCTGGCGCACGCCGCGCAAATCCCGTTTGAAACGGCGGAGAGCGTCGGGCTGGCGAGCGGGACCAGCGGGATTACCGTCGGACGCTTTCTGCGCAAGCTGGGGTATCGCAACCTGGAGGATGCCAAAAAGAGCCTGCGCGATCCTTACCAGCCCTGGGGCATGAACGAGCGCCTCGACTCCTGGCAGCAGCAGCGCCCCCTGCCCAACCGCCTTCAGCACGCCCTGTCGCTGGAAGTGGACGCCATTACGCAGGTGTATCAGCTGGCGCAAACGGACGCTTTTCGTCAGGTGGTGCACCATCTGGCCCACGCGGACGCGGTCTTTGTACTGGGGATCCAGTCCACGCGCGGGATCGCCAACGCCTTCTTCAGCCACCTTGAATACCTCCGCCCGCGGGTGAGCTACTCCGAAGGGGCATCCGGCAGCTGGGTAGAATCCCTGAACTCCGGGTTTGCGCACCCTTATGTCGTGCTGACCGATACGCGTACCTACTCCACGATGGCCCGACAGTACTGCCGCGTCGCGAGCGAGAAAGGCATTCCGCTGGCCTTAATCACCGATATCTGGTGCCCGTGGGCGCGGGATTATCCGATTGATTTACTGCAGGTGAAAACCGATACCGGTCATTTCTGGGATTCACTTGCCCCTGTGAGCTGTTTGTTCAACCTGCTGCTGTCGGGCGTGGTGGAAGCGCTGGGTGATGCGCTCCCGGCGCGCCTGGCAGTAAACCGACAATTACAACAAGAGTTTGGTCAATTCGAACGCTAAAGGAGCGGAGCTATGCCCGTAGAGAGTGAACTGATTGATGTGGCGAAGACGTTCCCCACGCTGCATATCGATCTGAAGTACGCCACCGCCGACAATATTACCGGCCGCCCAATTTACCAGGAGGCGCTGTGCCTGCTGCATACCGACGCGGCCACCGCCCTGGCAAAAGCCATCAGCATTGCCACGCTGGCCGGACTGAAGCTGGTGGTTTACGACGCCTATCGGCCGCAGCAGGCGCAGGCCCAGCTGTGGGAGGCCTGCCCGAACCCGGAATATGTTGTCGACGTGGCGATTGGCTCCAACCACAGTCGCGGCACGGCCATCGACGTGACCCTGATGGACGAGCATAACGCCGTGCTGGATATGGGCGCCGGTTTTGACGAAATGCATGACCGCTCGCATCCGTATCACCCTTCCGTGCCGCCCCACGCCCAGCGCAACCGTCTGCTGTTGAACGCCATCATGTTCGGCGGCGGTTTTGTCGGGATCGGCAGCGAATGGTGGCACTTCGAACTGCCGAACGCCGCCAGCTACCCGCTTCTTGATGACCGTTTTGCCTGTTTTCCCCTGACGCACACCCCTCTTTAAACCTGGAGCACTGCCATGAAAACATCGCTTCTCTCGACCATCATTGCCGCCACGCTGGCCCTGAGTGCACCGCTGGCGCTGGCTGCCGTCCCGAAAGACATGCTGGTCATCGGGAAAGCCGCCGACCCGCAAACGCTCGATCCGGCCATTACTATTGATAACAACGACTGGACCGTCACCTATCCGTCCTACCAGCGTCTGGTCAAGTACAAGCCAGGCTCAACCGAGGTGGAAGGCGATCTGTCGACGGGCTGGAAAGCCTCCGACGACCAGAAAGAGTGGACCTTCACCCTGGCGGATAACGCCAGATTCTCCGACGGCACGCCGGTCACCGCCGAGGCGGTCAAACTCTCCTTTGAACGCCTGCTGAAGCTCAGCCAGGGGCCGTCTGAAGCCTTCCCAAAAGATCTGAAAATTGATGCCGTTGATGACCATACGGTGAAATTCACCCTCAGCCAGCCGTTCGCGCCTTTCCTCTACACCCTGGCGAACGACGGCGCCTCCATCATTAACCCGACGGTGCTGAAGGCCAATGCTGCGGACGACGCGCGCGGCTATCTGGCGCAAAACACCGCTGGCTCCGGGCCGTTTATGCTGAAGAGCTGGCAGAAAGGCCAGCAGCTGGTGCTGGTGCCAAACCCGCACTGGTCGGGCGACAAGCCGCACTTCAAGCGCGTCTCGGTGAAAATTATCGGTGAGAGCGCGTCGCGTCGTCTGCAGCTTTCCCGCGGTGACCTGGACATTGCCGACTCCCTGCCGGTCGATCAGCTGGCGGCCCTGAAGCAGGAAGGGAAAGTCGCCGTCGCCGAATACCCGTCCCTGCGCGTGACCTATCTCTACCTCAACAACAGCAAAGCGCCGCTCAATCAGGTCGATTTACGCCGCGCGGTCTCCTGGGCGACGGACTATCAGGGGATGGTGAAAGGCATTCTGAGCGGCAACGGCAAGCAGATGCGCGGCCCGATCCCGGAAGGCATGTGGGGATTTGACGCCACGGCCATGCAGTACAGCCTCGACGAGGCCAAAGCCAAAGCGGCCCTGGAGAAGGTTAAAGACAAGCCCGCCAGCCTGACCTTCCTCTACTCTGACAACGATCCGAACTGGGAGCCTATCGCGCTCTCAACCCAGGCCAGCCTTGGCAAGATCGGCATTAACGTCAAGCTGGAAAAACTGGCCAACGCCACCATGCGCGACCGCGTCGGCAAAGGCGATTACGACATTGCCATCGGCAACTGGAGCCCGGACTTTGCCGACCCGTACATGTTCATGAACTACTGGTTCGAATCGGACAAGAAAGGGCTGCCGGGCAACCGCTCGTTCTATGAGAACAAAGAGGTCGATTCCCTGCTGCAGGCCGCGCTGAAAACCACGGACCAGGCGGAACGCACCAAAGATTACCAGCAGGCGCAAAAGGTAGTCATCGACGAGGCGGCCTACGTTTATCTGTTCCAGAAGAACTACCAGCTGGCGATGAACAAAGAGGTCAAAGGCTTCACCTTTAATCCGATGCTCGAGCAGGTGTTTAACATCGCCACCATGAGCAAGTAACCGTTTCGCCGGGGGAAAGTGTATGACGTTCTGGAGCATCGTGCGCCAGCGCTGCTGGGGGTTACTCCTGGTGGTGGCCGGTGTCTGTATTATCACTTTTATTATTTCGCACCTGATCCCCGGCGATCCGGCCCGTCTGCTGGCCGGCGACCGCGCCAGCGACGATATCGTGCAGAACATTCGCCAGCAGCTGGGGCTGGATCAGCCACTGTACGTTCAGTTTGGCCGTTACGTGGACGCCCTGGCCCACGGTGATTTAGGCACCTCCATCCGGACCGGCCGTCCGGTTGCGGAAGACCTGAAGGCTTTTTTCCCCGCCACGCTGGAGCTGGCCTTTTGTTCCCTCCTGCTGGCGCTGGTCATCGGCGTGCCGCTGGGGATTTTGTCGGCGGTATACCGCAACCGCTGGCTGGATCACCTGGTACGTTTAATGGCGATGACCGGGATCTCCACCCCGGCCTTCTGGCTTGGGCTGGGCGTCATTGTGCTGTTCTATGGGCACCTGCAGATCCTGCCGGGCGGCGGCAGGCTGGACGACTGGCTCGACCCACCTGCCCACGTCACCGGCTTTTATCTGCTGGATGCCCTGCTGGAAGGTAACGGAGAGGTCTTTTTCAATGCGCTGCAGCACCTGATTTTGCCCTCGCTGACGCTGGCGTTTGTTCACCTGGGCATCGTGGCGCGTCAGGTCCGTTCCGCGATGCTGGAGCAGCTTAGCGAAGACTACATTCGCACCGCCCGCGCCAGCGGTCTGCCTGGCTGGTATATCGTCCTGCGCTACGCCCTGCCGAATGCGATGATCCCGTCGATTACCGTGCTCGGGCTGGCGCTGGGCGACCTGCTGTACGGCGCCGTGCTGACCGAAACCGTCTTTGCCTGGCCGGGCATGGGGGCCTGGGTGGTGACATCCATTCAGGCGCTCGATTTCCCTGCCGTGATGGGCTTTGCCGTCGTTGTTTCGCTGGCCTACGTGCTGGTTAATCTGGTGGTCGATCTGCTTTACCTGTGGATTGACCCGCGAATTGGGCGCGGAGGTGCCGAATGATGTTAACGCAGGAAACGCCCGTCCCGATTAAACCCGTCAGACAACGCATCAACTGGGCAAAGCTGTTATGGATGCTGCATCAAAGCCCGCTCACGATCGTTGGCGGCGTCATTATGCTTGTGATGCTTTTCATTATGGTGGCCGCGCCGTGGATCGTGCCGCACGACCCGAACGCGCTGGATCTGACCGCGCGCCTGCAGGCGCCGTCTGCGCAGCACTGGTTTGGTACCGACGAGGTGGGCCGCGATCTGTTCAGCCGCGTGCTGGCGGGCAGCCAGCAGTCCATTACCGCCGGACTGGCGGTGGTGGTGATTGCGGGCGGCATCGGTTCGCTGCTGGGCTGTCTGTCCGGCGTGCTGGGCGGGCGCGGCGACGCCGTCATCATGCGGGTGATGGACATTATGCTCTCGATACCTTCCCTGGTGCTGACCATGGCGCTGGCCGCCGCGCTCGGGCCGAGCCTGTTTAACGCCATGCTGGCGATTGCGATTGTCCGCATTCCGTTTTACGTCCGCCTGGCACGCGGCCAAACCCTGGTGGTACGCCAGTTTACCTACGTGCAGGCCGCCCGCACCTTTGGCGCCTCCCGCTGGCATTTGATCCGCTGGCACATCCTGCGCAACGCCCTGCCGCCGCTGATTGTGCAGGCGTCGCTGGACATCGGCAGCGCCATCCTGATGGCCGCCACGCTGGGGTTTATTGGCCTGGGGGCGCAGCAGCCGACCGCCGAATGGGGCGCGATGGTGGCCGTCGGCCGTAACTACGTTCTGGACCAGTGGTGGTACTGCGCGTTTCCCGGTGCGGCGATTTTGATAACCGCCGTGGGCTTTAACCTGTTTGGCGACGGTATCCGCGATCTGCTGGACCCGAAATCGGGAGGTAAACAGTGATGACCGATCCGGTACTCAAGATTGAAGACCTGCATCTGAGCTTCCCGATTTTCCGCGGCGAGGTTCACGCGCTGAACCACGTCTCGCTGGAGATCGGCAGGGGTGAAATTGTCGGCGTGGTGGGCGAATCCGGTTCAGGTAAATCGGTGACCGCCATGCTCGCCATGCGTCTGCTGCCGGAAGGCAGCTACCGCATTCATCATGGTCAGGTGAAATTACTCGGCGAAAATGTCCTGACGGCATCCGAGAAACAGCTTCGCCAGTGGCGCGGCGCAAAGGTCGCGATGATTTTTCAGGAGCCCATGACCGCCCTCAACCCGACGCGGCGAATTGGCAAACAGATGGTGGAGGTGATCCGCCAGCATCAGCCGCTTTCCCGGCATGAGGCGCAGCAGAAGGCGATTACCCTGCTGGAAGAGATGCAAATCCCGGATGCAAAAGAGGTCATGGCGCGCTATCCGTTTGAGCTGTCCGGCGGGATGCGCCAGCGGGTGATGATCGCCCTTGCCTTCTCCTGCGAGCCGGAGCTGATTATCGCCGACGAACCGACCACCGCGCTGGACGTCACCGTCCAGCTGCAGGTGTTGCGCCTGCTGAAGCACAAGGCACGGGCCAGCGGCACCTCGGTGCTGTTTATCAGCCACGATATGGCCGTGGTGTCCCAGCTCTGCGACAGAGTGTACGTGATGTATGCGGGCAGCGTGATCGAGAGCGGTGCCACGCAAACGCTGATCCACCAGCCTGTACATCCCTATTCCATTGGCCTGCTGCAGTGCGCGCCGGAAAACGGCCAGCCGCGCGCCCCGCTTCCCGCCATCCCCGGCACGGTCCCCAACCTCAGCCAGCTTCCGCAGGGATGCGCGTTCCGCGAGCGCTGCTTTGCCGCCGGGACGAAATGCAGCGAAACGCCGCGCTTACAGCCCCATGGCGCAGAAGGCCAACAGGCTGCCTGCTGGTATCCACAACGGGAGAAAGCCCATGTCTGATGTACTGCTGGAACTGGATAGCGTGCACGTCAATTTTGCAGCACGTAAAAACTGGCTGGGCCGCGTGACGGAACAGGTGCATGCCCTCAACGGGCTCGACCTTGAAATCCGTCGGGGAGAGACGCTTGGCATTGTCGGGGAGTCCGGCTGCGGGAAAAGCACGCTGGCCCAACTGCTGATGGGCATGCTTAAGCCCAGCACCGGCGCCTGCCAGCGGGCGCACCACGCGGGCGGCATGCAGATGGTGTTTCAGGATCCGCTCTCTTCGCTCGACCCGCGCCTGCCGGTCTGGCGCATTATCACCGAGCCGGTGTGGGTACAAAAGCGCAGCAGCGAGCGCGAACGCCGTCAGCTGGCTGAAAACCTGGCGCTACAGGTGGGCATTCGCCCGGAGTATCTCGACCGGCTTCCGCACGCCTTCTCCGGCGGACAGCGCCAGCGCATTGCCATCGCCCGGGCGCTCTCGTCAGATCCGGATATCATCGTGCTCGATGAACCCACCAGCGCGCTGGATATTTCCGTGCAGGCGCAGATCCTCAACCTGCTGGTGACCCTGCAACAGCAGCGTAATCTGACCTACGTGTTGATCTCACATAACGTCTCGGTGGTCAGGCACATGAGCGACCGCGTGGCGGTGATGTACCTTGGGCAGATTGTGGAGCTGGGCAGCGCCGCTCAGGTGCTTGGGGAGCCGCGCCATCCTTACACCCGTCTGCTGCTCGATTCGGTTCCCCGCACCGGTGAGCCGCTGGATGAGACGCTGGCCTTACGCAAAACGGAGCTTCCCGGCAACCGTCATCTGCCCGAAGGCTGTTTTTTCCGTGACCGATGCCCGATGGCCGCGCAGGGGTGCGAACGTCCTCAGCCGTTACAGCCCTCTCGCGAGGGCCGTGATGTCCGCTGCTGGCGCAGTCTGGGTTAAATTTGCGCCATCCCACCGTCCACGAACAGCTCGGTGGCGTTAATAAAGCTGGCCGCGTCGGAGGCCAGAAACGCCACCGCTTTACCCACCTCACCCGGCGCGCCTAAACGGCCGAGCGGCACCTGTGCGGCCAGCGCGTCGTACAGCCCCTGACGATGTTCTTCCGGCACCAGATCGCCGAGGCCAGGCGTTTTGATCGGCCCCGGGCTGACCACGTTGACGCGGATCCCACGGCCCTGCAAATCCAGCGCCCAGGAGCGGGCAAAGTTGCGCACGGCGGCTTTGCTGGCGCTGTAGACGCTAAAGTTTGCCGTCCCCTTAATGGACACCGTCGAGCCGGTCAGAATAATCGAGGATCCGGCGGACAGCAGCGGCAGCGCCTTCTGTACCGTAAACAGCACCCCGCGGACGTTGGTGCCGAAAATCCGGTCAAACTGCTCTTCGGTTATCGCGCCCAGCGGCAGCATATCGCCGCCACCCGCATTTGCGAACAAAATATCGAGGCGGCCTTCTTCTTTGGCTATCCGGGCATAGACCTCGTCCAGGTCCGCCAGTTTTGACACGTCAGCGCGAATGCCCACTGCCGTTGAAGCGATTTCAGCCACCGCCGCGTCCAGCTCGGCCTGACGTCGTCCGGTGATGTACACCTTCGCGCCCTGTGCAGCAAGCTCCTGCGCCGTGGCAAGACCGATGCCGGTGCTGCCGCCGGTGACCAGTGCGATTTTTCCTGAGAGAGTCGTGTTCATGTCATTTACCTTTTGTTGGGTTTGCGTTGGACAAACTTTAGCCCTTGCGGGATTAGTGAAAAACCGGCAAAAATGAAAATGACTATTCACACACAGAAATAATCAGGGGAGCCTAATGGACCAGCTAATGGCGATGCGCGCGTTTACTCGGGTGGTGGAAACCGGCAGCTTTACCCGCGCGGCGGACTCGCTGAACATGCCCATTGCCACCCTGAGCAAGCTGGTGAAAGCGCTTGAGTCGCATCTTGAGATACGTCTCCTGCACCGGACGACTCGCCGGGTGGTCGCGACGCCGGAAGGGGCGGATTACTATGAAAAAGCGCTCAGGGTCTTGATAGATATAGAAGATATCGACACCGCGTTTCGCGTTTCCCGCGCGACGCCCAAAGGGCATTTGCGGGTTGACGTGGGCGGCTCCACCGCTCGGGACGTGCTTATTCCCCTGCTGCCGGATTTTATGCAGCGCTATCCGGAAATCCGCATCGACCTTGGAGTAGCCGATCGTCCGGTGGATCTTATCAGCGGTAACGTAGACTGCGTCATCCGCGGCGGTCCGCTGAACGACTCGACCCTCATCGCCCGCCATATTGGCAACGCCGAAATGGTCACCTGCGCGACGCCGGGTTACCTGAAACACCATGGCGTTCCGGCCTATCCGCAGGAGCTGTGCAACGGCCACAAGCTCATTAGCTACCTCTCGCCCGTCACCGGGCGGGCGTTTCCGTTTCGCTTCAGAGAGAACGGCGAGACGCTGGAAATCAATATTCCGCATTATCTCGGCGTAAACGAAAGTAATGCCCATCTGGCGGCTGCCGCAGCGGGATTGGGGATCGTTCAGACGTTTGAGTATTCGGCAAATGCGTATATACAGGCGGGTACGCTGACGGCGATCCTGAGCGACTGGCGCCCTGCCGCCTATCCGTTTCATGTGGTTTACCCTCAGAACCGGCATCTGACGCACCGTCTTAAGGTGTTTATTGCGTGGCTGGCGGAGGTGTTTCCCGCCGCACTGAAGGGATAGCCGGGCGCAAACCCGGCAGGGAGTTAATTTAGCGTGTAGTCCAGGGTAATCTCGGCTTTCAGGAGCTGCGAAACCGGGCAGCCCGCTTTCGCTTTCTGAATAATACCGTCAAACTGCTGAGGAGCGATGCCGGGAACGGTCACCTTGCTTTTCAGGGCAACCTTCGTAATAGCAAAGCCGCCGTCGGTTTTATCCAGAGAGACGTCCGCGGTGGTATCAATAGCGTCAGCGGTATAGCCCGCTTCCCCAAGCATCAGCGACAGCGCCATCGAAAAACAGGCCGCATGTGCCGCGCCGATCAGCTCTTCCGGGTTGGTCCCCTTTTCACCCTCAAAGCGGGTATTGAAACCATAAGGCTGCTGATTGAGAACGCCGCTCTCAGTGGAAACCGTCCCTTTACCGCGCTTAATGTCGCCAGACCAGTGTGCCGAACCGTGCTTATGAATAGTCATTCTTGCTCTCCTTTTGGCTTACAAAGGGTTAAGTATAGAAGGCTGTCCGGATTCTGCGGGCAAGACAGACGAGTCTTAGTCACTGAGTAAATGGTGCGCCAGCGCGTCAAGGAACACCCGCAGCGCGGCAGGCTGGTATTCACGGGACTGATAAATGCCATGGATGGCCAGCGGTTTCGGCTCCAGTGTCTCCAGTACCGGCACCAGTATTCCCTGCGCCAGCGCGGTTCGCGCCTCACGCTCCGGCAGCATGGCGATACCGCAGTGCTTAACCGCCGCGTCCATCAGCAGCGAAGAGATGCTGGCGCTCAGGTTGCCGCTGACGGCCACGCTCAGGCTTTCGCCTTCCGGCGTCAGGAAGTGCCAGGACTGCCCGGCAAAAAAGCTGTAGTGCAGGCAGTTATGCTGGGCTAACTCTTCAGGGCTGACGGGCATGCCGTGCTGCGCCAGATACTCCGGCGAAGCGCAGAGCACCGAGCGACACTCCCCCAGCCTGCGGGCAATCATGCCGGGTTCGGGGTTGTCGGTAATGCGCACGGCGACATCAATGCGTTCTCCCACCAGGCTGACCGGATGGTTGTTCACATCCAGTTCGATGCGCAGCTGCGGGTAGCGCGAGAGCAGACCGGGCAGCACCGGCGCAATCAGGTGCATCGCGGTAAAGTGCGCGCAGGCCACCCGCAGGGTACCTGACGGGAGATCTTTCTCTGACTGGCCTTCAATTTCCTGCGAGATCTGCGAGAGCGTCCGCGTTTTTTGCAACACCTTTTCCCCTGCCGCAGTCAGCGTCAGCTTGCGCGTGGAGCGGTTTACCAGACGCGTACCCGCCCACTTTTCCATCTGTTCAAGGTAGCGGCTCACCATTGGTCGGGAAATACCCAGCGCGCGGGCCGCCGCGCTCAAACTTCCCAGCTCGCATATCCGGTTGTAAACCTGAGCGGCAATAACGCGATCCATATCAACTCCATCTGCTCGATTTATGAAACTAAGCATGTCCTGTTTCAGGAATTCTGGCAAATGCGAATATCCGTACAATAGAGACATTCCTGAACAACAGAGACAACAGCATGAAATTCACCCACCTAGCCCTGCTTTCCACGCTTTTCACTCCGGCTGTTTTTGCCGCGCCGTTAAGCATTGACACCTATAACCCGCAGGAGAAAGGCATTTTCGCTGTCTCCTCCACGCTGGTTTCCGGCCCGAAAGAAGCGGTGCTGTTTGACGCGCAGTTCAGCGTGAAGGATGGCGAAGCGCTGGTAGAGAAAATTCGTCAAAGCGGTAAAACCCTGAACAAGATTGTGATCACCTCCGGCGATCCGGATTTCTATTTTGGCCTGCAGCCGCTGGTCAAAGCCTTCCCGAACGCCAAAGTGGTGGCCACGCAGCATGTGGTTGACCACATCAAGGCCACCAAAGACGCCAAGCTCGCCTTCTGGGGTCCGCAGATGAAAGACGGTGCGCCAACCGAGCTGGTCGTCCCGCAGGTGCTCGCCTCCACCACGTTTATGGTGGACGGAGAAAAGATCGATATCGAACAGCCTGACAGCTACGCGGCCTATGTGTGGATCCCATCAGCGAAAACCATCCTCGGCGGCACCGGGGTAGCCTGGGGGATCCACGTCTGGACGGCAGACACCCAGACAGCGGAAAGCCGTAAGCAGTGGCAGGAAACGCTGGTGAATATGGCGGCGCACAAACCCGAGCGCGTCATCCCGGGTCACTATCTGGGTACCCCGCCAGCCGGGACGGGGGCGATTGATTTTACCCGTGACTATCTCCAGCGCTTTGAAAAGGCCTTATCCGTTCATAAAGATTCTGCAGGCGTCATCAGCACCCTGAAAAAACAGTATCCGAGCCTGGCTGAAGAGAGCTCGCTGGAATTAAGCGCTAAGGTGAATACCGGCGAAATGAAGTGGTAATGTAAACTCTGCTCCTGCTATATTTTCGTGATAGCAGGAGCACCGTCATAATATTCTCTCAACGCCACGTCGATTTACCCCCACATTTCAAAACCACACAAAAGCATACACTTATGTCATTTTTATTTCTAAGATGAATCTGAGCCACAACCGGGAAAATATTTGCCATTCTGTTTATGAATTAAATTTTTTGCGAGCCGTACCATTAAACAGACAACGACACGGAGGCAGCATGTTTACTTATTACCCGGCAAATACCGCAGCAGCACAACCTGAACTCGTTAACGCGATTGCACAGGGTCTTCACGCCGAGCACGGTGCTGTGACTGAAGATGACATTTTGATGGAACTGACCAGGTGGGTGGAATCCACAGATAATGACATCCTCAGTGACATCTACCAGCAGACCATTAACTACGTCGTCAGCAGGCAAAACGCACCCTTGTAAAAACCTGCTAAGCTGGATCTGCAACCTAAGGGGTTACATTTCGTTTGCGTAAGCAAACTGGTCCTTAAAACTATCAACAGGATTGAGGAGTTAATATGAAATCGAACCGTCAGGCACGCCATATTCTGGGACTGAACTACAAGCTTTCTAATCAGCGTAAAGTGGTGATTGAAGGCGACCACGAAACCCAAGTCACTCACGCCACCGGCAGAAAACGCCACGCGGGCAAGTAAGTTCCAGACTGAGATCCAGAACACCATCGGTAATCCCGATGGTGTTTTTGTTTATGTGTTGCGGTAATTAATATTTAGCTCCTTTATAATACCGCCGGACCGCACCCCATCGCACAGGCCAGAAAGATGACAAACAGCAGTGTCAGGGACGGATCTTCATAAAAAGAGTGAGTGACATGGACAACAAACTGAAAAAACATCGTTCCTTATACATCCCATACGCCGGACCGGTTTTACTCGAATTCCCCCTGCTCAACAAAGGCAGCGCCTTCAGCATGGAAGAGCGCAGCAGCTTTAACTTGCTGGGTTTACTGCCCGAAGTGGTTGAAACCATTGAAGAACAGGCAGAGCGCGCATGGATCCAGTACCAGGGTTTCAAAACTGAAATCGACAAACACATCTACCTGCGCAACATTCAGGACACCAACGAAACCCTCTTCTATCGCCTGGTACAAAACCATCTTGAAGAGATGATGCCGGTGATCTACACCCCGACGGTGGGTGCCGCCTGCGAGCGTTTCTCCGAGATCTACCGTCGCTCCCGCGGGGTATTCATCTCTTATCAGAACCGTCACAACATGGACGATATTCTGCAGAACGTGCCTAACCACAATATCAAAGTGATTGTGGTGACCGACGGCGAACGTATTCTCGGCCTCGGCGACCAGGGAATTGGCGGGATGGGGATCCCAATCGGTAAGCTCTCTCTCTACACCGCCTGCGGCGGCATCAGCCCGGCGTATACCCTGCCGGTAGTACTGGACGTCGGGACCAATAACCAGCAGTTGCTCAACGATCCGCTCTATATGGGCTGGCGCCATCCGCGCATTACTGACGACGAGTACTATCAGTTTGTCGACGACTTCATCCAGGCCGTGAAGCACCGCTGGCCGGACGTGCTGCTGCAGTTTGAAGACTTTGCGCAGAAAAACGCGATGCCGCTGCTGAACCGCTATCGCGATGAGATATGCTCCTTTAACGACGATATCCAGGGCACCGCAGCCGTCACGGTAGGTACGCTTATCGCCGCCAGCCGTGCAGCGGGAAGCCAGCTGAGCTACCAGAAAATCGTCTTCCTTGGCGCAGGCTCCGCAGGCTGCGGTATTGCCGAGCAGATTATCGCCCAGACGCAGCGCGAAGGCTTAAGCGAAGAGCTGGCCCGCTCCCGCGTCTTTATGGTGGACCGTTTCGGCCTGCTGACCGACGGCATGCCGAACCTGCTGCCGTTCCAGACGAAGCTGGTGCAGAAACGCGACAACCTGAAAAACTGGGATACCGACAACGAAGTCCTTTCCCTGCTGGATGTGGTGCGCAACGTGAAGCCGGATATTCTGATCGGCGTTTCCGGGCAAACCGGTCTCTTCACCGAAGAGATTATTCGCGAGATGCACAAGCACTGCGAGCGCCCTATCGTGATGCCGCTGTCTAACCCGACGTCCCGCGTGGAGGCGACGCCGCAGGACATCATCGCCTGGACCGAAGGTAACGCGCTGGTTGCGACCGGCAGCCCGTTCGATCCGGTGGTGTGGAAGGATAAAACCTATCCGATTGCTCAGTGCAACAACTCCTATATCTTCCCGGGCATTGGTTTGGGGGTGATTGCCTCCGGCGCGTCCCGCATTACCGATGAAATGCTGATGTCGGCGAGCGAAACCCTGGCGGGCCACTCGCCGCTGGTCAACGACGGCGAAGGTCTGGTTCTACCTGAGCTGAAGGACATTCATAAGGTGTCGCGCGCTATCGCGTTTGCGGTGGGTAAAATGGCGCAGCAGCAGGGCGTGGCGGTGAAAACCTCTGCCGACGCGCTGCAGCAGGCCATCGACGACAACTTCTGGAAGCCTGAATACCGCAGCTATCGCCGTACGTCGATATAATTCGCTTTGACCGTTCCCTCTCCTCAAAAGGGAGAGGGAATGTCATCATCCTCCTCCCTTTATTTTCTTTGCCGCTTCTACGTCATTCCTCTTCCCTTTATTAAAAAAATAAATATTTCAACAACTATTCATACCCCATTGAAATATAAAAATTTCGCATAACACTTTTTGTCTAACAAACGTATTTTTTTAAGAGTTTAGTAACGTTTTGCATTACTAAAAATAGGCGTTTTGAAATGACAACCCTCGGATATTATTGGCTGAAAAGTGTTGGAAGCGCAGACATCAAGAGTACTATTGACGTGCAAAATTGCGAGGAAAGTAAGGAGCGGTTATGTACTATAAAAATGAAGTGATAAGTTATTTGCAGGCGAATAACATCCTTGCGTTAAAACTCGAGCATGCATTAACGGGTGTAGGAAAAGCCGTATCAAATCAGATTGAAACGATCGGCGCAGGTGCAACGCGCGCGCTGTATTATACCTCCTGCTTTACTGATGAATATCAAGACGTATGCCAGAAACAAAAGTCCGAAGACATCCGATTTGCTAAAGGTGTTTATCATATTATATGGCATAGAGATGTTGTGTATGAAATGCTCAACATCTACTTTGAAGAAGTATTCCGACACAAAACCTCCGATCAGCTAGAGCACATCAAACAATTGCTAATGGCAGTAAATATTCATATCGCCGCAAGTTCACTCACAAACGCCGGATTTGCTTTAGCAACAGCTTCATATGTTGCTGCAGGTATGAATCTAAGCCTTGAACTTAGTGCACTGGCTGGGCGAAGAGCGGGACAGGTTGTTGGAGGTATTGGCCTGTACGGCATTGTTCAGAAAGCAGCAGATAGTTCGCATCGCCTTCATATTACTTATCCAGCGTACTACTCAGCGCTATACGCTAAAGAGCTGGAAATGTTGTACTTCTTAATAGAGCCATTGTTTAAACGGGCTGAAGCTTTTAAAGCACAATGGGTATCGGATAGTGAGATTGCAGATATCATAACAAGGATGGTTCAGTAATCATGATGCATCTTATTAAAAGATTTTTCAGGCGGATATTCTTTTCATTGATATCGATGTACGGCCCTTCGCTATTGACACTTTTATTTGCAGTTGTCTTTTTCCAACTTTGCCCTGACGGGCCAATATGGCCTGTTCCTATATTCTTCATTTTTGTGATAGTTATTTTATCGCTATATGAAATTGTAAATCTCAAACGTTAGCTTTATCGTAATTTATCTATAAGGAAATAGTATGTCTACACCCGCACACTTATGGCTTGAAGATGAGAACGGTTCTCCGGTAATCGGTAGCTGCATGATGCCACTTCGCCTGGGGTCTATCGAGTTAAAATCCTTTTCTCACGGTGTCACTATCCCGGTAGATCCAAGCTGGGGAAAACTAACAGGAACGCGAGTCCATCGCCCTATCACGATAGTAAAGGAGTTTGACCAAACAACACCACTTTTGTACCGCGCTGTCTGTGAAGGCCGAACCATGAAGAAAGCCACAATTAAAATGTACCGTATTCTGGAATCAGGTATTGAGGCCGAGTATTTCAATATCATTCTGGAAAACGTCAAGTTTACAACGGTTGCACCCTACCTGTCTCCTAACGGTATAAGCAGCACACATCTTGAAACGCTCGAATTACGTTATGAAGCGATTACCTGGAAGTATACGGAGGGTAATATTATCTATCGTGATTCATGGAACGATCGTTGTTGTGCATGATGACGAAGGCGGCATTTGCACTGGCTGCAATGCTGCCCCTCTGTTTGGTATATACAAAGAAACGTTGTATAGTGATAGTCACCTACAAACTCATAACATATAAGGAGGCCAATTATGCTGTATCGTGAAATTTTCAATGTTTCACATACATTTGGTGATCGCACCCGCTCAAGCGTTATCGGTATCGTGCTGCGATAACTTCTGCTTGAGCGAAGACACCAACCCCTGAAATCCCTTCTCTCGGGCTTACTGAGTTATCGTCAGCGATGTTTGACGAGGCATAAACATGCCTGTAACTCTTGGGTAAGCAACAATGAGCACTTTACTCACTGCACAATCTTTACGCGTTGATACGGCGTTTGGCACGCTCTTCGACTCACTCTCCTTTACGCTGAAAAAAGGCGACCGCATTGGCCTGCTGGGCGACAACGGCTGCGGTAAAAGTACGCTGCTGAAGGTGCTGGACGGCACTGACTCCCCCGCCGCCGGAACGGTCTCGCTGGCCGGGCACTGCCTGATGGCGCGCGTGGAGCAACATCTCCCGGACGCTATTTTTCCGCTGACCATGCTGGATGCCGTACTCGCACAGCTGCCTTTTGCTGAGCGCGATAGCCTGCGCTGGAAAGCCGAAACGCTGCTGGCAAGCATGGGCTTCACGCCGCAGGATACGATGCTGCAATCCGCCACGCTGAGCGGCGGACAGCACACCCGCCTGCTGCTGGCGAGGGCGCTGATTCACGAGCCGGACCTGCTCCTGCTGGATGAACCCAGCAACCACCTGGACCTTCCGACCATGCTCTGGCTGGAACACTTCCTACAGAACTGGTCGGGCAGCTTTGTGCTGGTCTCGCATGACAGACAGTTGCTGGATGCCGTCACCAACGGCAGCTGGATCCTGCGCGATAAAACGCTGCACTACTTTGCCCTTCCCTGTACGGCAGCACGCAAGGCGCTTGAAGCAAAAGATGAGAGCGATGCGCAGCGTCACAAGGCGGAGCAAAAGGAGATCGACCGCGTGATCGCCAGCGCGAAGCGGCTGGCGACCTGGGGCAAGGTTTACGACAACGAAGACCTGGCCCGAAAAGCCAAACAGATGGAAAAGCAGGTCGAACGGCTCAGGGAGAGCCAGACGGAACTCACGGCAGGTAGCCCGTGGACGCTAACCCTTCGCGGCGACGCGCTGCGGGCCGACCGTTTACTGGAGATGGAAAACCTTGACGTGCCTCCTGCTCCTGGCCTGCCTGCGTTGTTCAGCATCGACGTTGCGCGGTTAAAAAGCGGCGATCGCGTGGCGATTGTCGGTCGTAACGGCTGCGGTAAATCGTCGCTGATGAAGCTTATCTGGCGACAGTTTACCGATGAACTGACCCACGACGGGCTGAAGCTGCACCCGCGCGTGTCGACGGGCTATTACGACCAGACGCTGAATCAGCTTCCCGACAACGCCACGCTACTCGACGCGCTGGAGCCTTTCGCTCCGGATCCGCAGAACCGCAAAATGGCCCTGATAAGCGCCGGTTTCCCGTGGGCGCGTCACGGACAAACGGTCAGCACGCTCAGCGGAGGCGAACGCTCACGCCTGCTGTTCGTTGGCCTGACACTTGCCCGCTATAGCCTGCTGATGCTGGATGAGCCTACCAACCACCTGGACATGGAAGGCAAAGAGGCGCTGGCGCACACCCTTCAGCAGTTCGAAGGCGGCGTCCTGCTGGTCAGCCATGACCGTCAGTTAATTAGCCAAAGCTGCAACCGTTTCTGGTTGATTGAAGAGGGAAAACTGAGCGAGTGGCACGATGCAGAAGCGGTGTTTGAGCGGCTGCGTGAACGCGCGGGGCTGGTCACATCCACTGCGCCTGACATCGCGGCGCCGACGGATCGCCCCTCGCCGTATGACGATCTGCTTGAACGCCTGGTCGCGCTGGAAACGCTGCTGGAAAACGATCTGGCGCGTAAGCCGAAGCATCAAAAGCCGCAGCTGCAGGCGCAATGGCGTAAAGAGATAGAGGAGATAGAAGCCCAGCTGTAAGTCTGCGCCCGGCGAGCGCCTCGCCGGGCCAGAATTTTCCCCCTTAATTATTAGAGGAACGCCGTATTCTTAATCTGAAATCGAATCAAATGATGACATTATGTTGCTGCAGCCTTGCATTACCAGGCTAATGTATTAATCCTTAAGAGGTACTACACCTGCTATGCAGATTCTTATCATGAACAAGGAGATACACATGAAGGCTGCTGTTGTCACTCAGGATCACCAGGTCAACGTTACCGAAAAAACCTTACGCCCGCTAAAGCATGGGGAAGCCCTGCTGAAGATGGAGTGCTGTGGCGTATGCCATACCGACCTCCACGTGAAGAACGGTGATTTCGGCGATAAAACCGGGGTCATCCTGGGCCATGAAGGGATTGGTATCGTGAAAGAAGTCGGCCCTGGCGTGAAGTCGCTGAAAGTCGGCGACCGCGCAAGCGTGGCCTGGTTCTTTGAAGGCTGCGGGCACTGCGAATACTGTAATTCCGGCAACGAAACCCTGTGTCGTGACGTGAAAAACGCCGGTTACTCCGTTGACGGCGGCATGGCGGAAGAGTGCATCGTCACCGCGGATTACGCGGTAAAAGTGCCGGAAGGTCTGGATTCGGCGGCGGCCAGCAGCATTACCTGCGCTGGGGTCACCACCTACAAAGCAGTGAAGGTATCGGGTATTAAACCGGGCCAGTGGATTGCGATTTACGGTCTCGGCGGGTTGGGTAACCTCGCGCTGCAGTACGCCAAAAACGTCTTTAACGCCAAAGTCATCGCCCTTGACGTTAACGACGAACAGCTGAAGCTGGCGGCCAGCATGGGTGCGGATCTCACCATCAACTCCCGCAGCGAAGATGCCGCTAAAATTGTGCAGGAAAAAACCGGCGGCGCGCATGCCGCCGTCGTCACTGCCGTCGCAAAAGCCGCCTTCAACTCGGCGGTGGATGCCGTGCGTGCCGGTGGCCGAGTGGTCGCCGTTGGCCTGCCGCCGGAAGCGATGAGCCTCGACATTCCTCGCCTGGTGCTGGACGGCATTCAGGTGGTGGGTTCGCTGGTCGGTACCCGTCAGGATCTGCAGGAAGCGTTCCAGTTCGCCGCTGAAGGTAAAGTCGTGCCGAAAGTCACGATGCGCCCGATCGAGGACATCAACGCCATCTTCAAAGAGATGGAACAGGGCCAGATCCGTGGCCGTATGGTGATTGACCTGCGTTCATAATCACCCACCGTTCAATTACCGCTCCTGACAGGGGCGGTTTTTTTATAGCCATTTTCCGGCAATCCTTATCTTAATTCCTTTGTTCCCTTGTTTTCCCCTGCGCCCGATGATGAATCCGACGCTAACAAGAAGATAACAAAGGAATTCACCATGCAAACCCCATTTCGTCTGCCGCTGCTGACGGCGCTGATTCTGACGACCACCGCCGCCTGGTCCGCGGATGCGCCTGTTAAAGGCGGCACGCTGATTTATCTGGAGCAACAGGCGCACACCAACCTCTATCCGCCTGCCGGCGGCTTCTACCCGAACGGCGGCATTCTGAACCAGATTACCGACAAACTGACGTGGCAGAACCCAAAGACGCTGCAGGTCGAACCGTGGGTGGCCGAAAGCTGGACCACCAATGCCGATAAAACCGAATACACCTTCAAAATTCGCCCGGGGATCACCTTCTCCGACGGCACGCCGCTGGACGCCAACGCCGTAGCAAAAAACTTTGATACCTACGGCTTAGGTAACAAGGCGCAGCGCCTGCCGGTGTCAGAAGTGATCAATAACTACGATCGCAGTGAAGTGGTCGACCCGCTGACCGTGAAGTTCTACTTCAAAAAGCCGTCACCGGGATTCCTGCAGGGCACCGCCACCATCGGGTCAGGCCTGGTCTCGCTCAGCACGCTCAAGCGCAATTTTGAAGAGCTGGGTGACGCCCGGCATATCATTGGCTCAGGCCCGTTTGTGGTTAAGGACGAGAAGCTGGGTCGCGAAGTGACGCTGGAAGCACGTAAGGACTACCAATGGGGGCCCAAAAATCTGGCGCAACAGGGGCCAGCCAATCTTGATGGCATCAAGTTTATCGTGACTCAGGAAGACAGCGTGCGCGTCGGCGCCCTGCTGGCCGGTCAGGCCGACTTTATTCGCCAGGTGCAGGCATATGACGAAAAGCAGGCGACCGATCAGGGCTATAAAATCTACGCCGCCCCGACGCGCGGGGTGAATGACAGCATTAGTTTCCGTCCGGATAACCCGCTGGTCTCCGATATTCGCGTGCGCCAGGCGCTGCTGCATGCCACCAATGCAAAACAGGTGGTTGAGACCCTCTTCTCGGCTAACTATCCGCAGGCGAAGTCGGTGATTGCCGATTCCGCCGCTGGCTTTGTCGATCTCAGCGACAAATTGTCCTTCGACCCGGCAAAAGCCAACCAGCTGCTGGACGAGGCAGGCTGGAAAGCAGGCAGCGACGGGATCCGCGCCAAAGATGGACAGCGGCTGGCGCTGACGGTGTATGAATCCCTGCCGCAGCCACAAAATAAAGAGGTGCTGCAGCTGGTTGCCCAGCAGTGGCGACAGGTGGGCGTGGCGCTGAACGTGAAAGCCGGCGACGCAGGCAGCCGCACGCTGGATAACCTTGATCCGCTGAAAACCCCGTTAACCGTCTCCGAAGTGGGCCGCGCCGATCCGGACGTGGTGAAGAGCATGTTCTACCCCGCTAACCGCGACGCCCTGCTGCAAAAAGGCGGCTCCAGCGACAAGGTCAAAAGCTTCCGTGACGACAAGCTGAATGCGCTGCTGGTGAATATCTCCTCAGAGGTTGATCCGCAAAAACGCCTGCAGCTGACCGGCGATGCCCAGCGTTACCTGCTGGATAACGCCTACGTCATTCCGATTTTCGAAGAGCCGCAGGTCTTTGCCGGTGCGCCGTGGCTGAAAGGCGTCAATTTTGAAGCGGTCGGCCGCCCGTCGTTCTACGGCGCGTGGATAGAGAAACACTGAGGAGCTGACGATGCGCCACGCACTTCTTCAACGTTTTGGGCACGGGCTACTGGTCTTGTGGGCCGCCTTTACCCTCTCGTTCGTGTTGCTCCAGGTGCTGCCGGGCGACGCGGTGCTGATTAAATTTCAGAACCCGGACCTGGGCTTAAGCCCGGCGCAAATCGAGGAGATGCGCGTGGCCTATGGCGCGGACAGCCCGCTGTGGCAGCAATACGGCCACACGCTGCTGGCGATGCTGCGCGGGGATTTCGGCTACTCGTTACAGGCCGGGGTGCCGGTCAGCGAGCTGATTGCCAGCAATCTGCCGGATACCCTGAGCCTCGCCCTGCCCGCCTTTTTACTCGCGGTCCTGCTGGCGTTTGCGCTGGCCTTTGCGTCGCGCCTGCCGGGTCTGCGCTGGCTAAGTAATACCCTCCAGTCTCTGCCGGTCCTGTTTATCTCCTTACCGACGTTCTGGCTGGGGATTGCCCTCATCCAGCTCTTTTCTTTCCAGCTGCGGCTGATCCCGGTGATTAACCCGACTCCGCTGCAGGGGCTGATCCTGCCGATCGTGACCGTCGCGATCCCGATCTCCGCCCCGCTGGCACAAATCCTGATGCGCAGCCTCGACCAGGTGGCGACGCAGCCGTTTGTCGCCGTGGCCAGGGCTAAAGGGCTGAGTGAAACCGCCGTGCTGTGGCGTCACGTCACCGGCAACGCCCTGCTGCCGGTCCTGAACATTGCCGGGCTGCTGCTGGGCGAGCTGATTGCCGGGGCGCTGATCACCGAAACCGTTTTTGGCCGCAGCGGGCTCGGGCAGCTGACCCAGCAGGCGGTGAACAACCAGGACATCGCCGTGCTCCAGGCGGTGGTCATGATTTCCGCTCTCGGTTTTGTCCTGATCAATCTGCTGGTGGATCTGCTGATGCCGCTGCTGGATCCCCGTCTGCAAACCGTTACCGGAGGTGCATCATGAGCCTGGTCGATTACGCTGCCGCCGCGCGAAAACGCGTTCCCGGCTGGCAGGGCGTCGCGTGGCAGCCGGGACTGTGGCTGGCATGGGCGGTCATTATTATTGCGCTTTTTGCCGCCGTGGCGCCCGGCCTGTTAACCCACTACAGCCCGATTGAGGGCATCGCCGGAGCGCAACGTCTGGCGCCGCAGGCGGGCCACTGGCTCGGCACCGATCAGCTTGGCCGCGATGTTTATACCCGTATTGTGTATGGTGCGTCCCACTCCCTGAGCGCGGCGCTCGCTGCCGTCACGATGGGGCTGGTGGCAGGCACCGGCCTGGGGGTCATTGCCGGGGCGTTCGCCGGACGCGTCGAGTCTTTCCTGATGCGTTTTGTCGACGTGCTGTTGTCCATTCAGTCTCTGCTGCTCTCGCTGACGGTCATTATTCTGCTCGGATTTGGCACCGTTAATGCCGCGATTGCCGTCGGCGTGGCCTCCATTGCCAGCTTCGCCCGCCTCGCGCGCGGTGAAGTGGTGCGCATCCGCCATACGGATTATGTCGAGGCAGCGTTCGGCAGCGGCGGGACGTTCCTGGCGGTGCTGTGGCGACACATCCTGCCCAATGCCTTAACCGCCGTCCTCGCCTTTGCCACGCTGCAGTTTGGTCAGGCCATTCTGGCCCTCTCCACGCTGAGCTTTCTCGGCTACGGCACCCCGCCGCCCGTACCGGAATGGGGCTTATTGATCGCCGAAGGCCGTAACTATCTCTCTACCGCATGGTGGCTAACCACCTTCCCCGGCGTGGTCGTCATCGCCGTGGTGCTTGCCACCAACCGTATCAGCCAACAGTTCAGCGGAGGCCAGAAATGACCGTACTCTCGGTAGAAAACCTGACCATCAGCTACCGTACCGCGCGCCAGTGGCGCGAGGTGGTACATAACGTCAGCTTTACCCTCAGGCGAGGGGAAATGCTGGCCTTTGTCGGCGAATCCGGATCCGGCAAAACGACCACGGCACAGGCAATCATTGGCCTGCTGGCGGATAACGCCCGGCGCGATGCGGGAAAAATCGTGCTCAACGGCGAGGAGATTAGCCGGTGGTCAGCGAAGCGTCTCGATACCCTTCGCGGGGCGCGAATCAGCCTGGTTCCGCAGGATCCGGGTAATTCCCTCAACCCGGTCAAGACGATCGGCGTGCAGGTCGGGGAAATTATTCAGCTGCACCAAAAGGTAACGGCTCTCCAGCGCGACGAGCAGGTGCTCGCCCTGCTGAGAAAGGTCGGCCTGAGCCACCCCGAACAGCGCATGACGCAGTATCCGCATCAGCTCTCCGGCGGGATGAAACAGCGCGTGCTGATTGCCATCGCCATTGCCCTGCGCCCGGACGTGATCGTTGCCGATGAGCCCACCAGCGCGCTGGACGTGACGGTGCAAAAACGCATTCTCGATCTGCTGGATATCCTGCGCCGGGAATCGGGTACTGCGGTTCTGTTTGTCACCCACGATCTGGCGCTGGCTGCCCAGCGCGCGGACAGGCTGCTGGTGTTTCGCAACGGTGAGGTTCAGGAGCACGGCGACACCGCCGACATTGTCCGCACGCCGCAGCACGCCTACACCCGTCAGCTACTGAGCGATCTCCAGGGCCAGCGTCTGACCATCGCCCCGGTATCAGGTCTTCCGCTCTCGTCACCGGCCATTCGCGCCCGCGCCATCAGCAAACGGTTCTCGCTGGGTAAAGGTCATCAGCTTCAGGCGCTGGATCGGGTGACGTTTGACGTCAGACGCGGCAGCACCCATGCGCTGGTCGGTGAATCCGGCTCCGGAAAGACCACCCTCGCCCGTATTTTGCTGGGTTTTGAACAGGCGGATAACGGACAGGTCATTATTGATGACATTGATGCCACCGCGCTCAGCCGCGAGGCCCGCCGTCAGCTGCGCCAGAAGATCCAGTTTGTCTACCAGAACCCGTTCGCCTCTCTCGACCCGCGTCAGACGCTGTTTGACATCATCGAAGAGCCCCTGAAGAACTTTTCTCGCCTCGCTAAGGCGGAGCGAAAGGCCCGGGTGGAGACCGTGGCGCAGCGGGTTGCCCTGCCCGTCGAACTCCTGACCCGTACGGCCAGAGAGCTTTCAGGCGGGCAGCGCCAGCGCGTGGCCATCGCCCGTGCGCTGATCCTGGAGCCGACTATTCTGGTGCTGGACGAAGCCACCTCCGCGCTGGACGTGACCGTACAGGCGCAAATTCTGGCTCTGCTTCAGCAGCTGCAGCAACAGCTGGGATTAACCTATCTGTTCATCACGCACGATCTCTCCACCGTTCGCCGGATCGCCCACAGCGTCACGGTGCTGCGCAGCGGTCAGGTGGTCGAACACGGTGACGTCGAAACCTTATTCACGTCGCCACAGAACGACTATACCCGCGAACTGATTGCCGCCATTCCCCATTTTTCACCCGCTACGGAGGAGTTCGCATGACGCGAAAACGCCTGGGATTTTTCACCCGCCTGCTTGACGATGCCACGCCAAAAGAGCGCTATCGTCTTGCTACAGAACAGATCCGCCACGCTGAACGCCACGGTTTTGACAGCGCCTGGATTGCGCAGCACCACTTCCATGAGAATGAAGGCGGCCTGCCGTCGCCACTGCTGTTTCTGGCCCACGTTGCGGCGCATACCGAAACCATTCGGCTGGGTACGGCCATCATAACCCTGCCGATGGAAAACCCGCTGCGTGTGGCGGAAGATGCCGCCGTGCTGGACTTACTCGCCGATGGACGTCTCGAAGTCGGTTTTGGTTCGGGCGGCACACCGACCTCTTTCCTGCCGTTCGGACTGACGTTTGAACAGCGCAGTGCGGTCTTTGCCGACCATCTACATGTGATCCAGAGCGCCTGGCGCGGGGATTCGCTCACCCATCCGGATAACCACCTTTACCCGCCAGCGCCACAGCTCGCTGACCGGATCTGGATTGCCACCTTTTCCGTCGACGGTGCCGTTCGCGCCGCGCAAGCCGGACACGGTTTAATGCTCTCCCGCACGCAGCCGCGCCCGGCAGACCAGTTGGATTTAACGCTCGACGCGATCCAGAACCCGATTGTGGATGCCTATCTTGAGGCGCTACCCGCCGGTACCTCACCGCGCATTCTGGCTTCTCGTACGGCATTCGTCGCCGACAGCGATGACTATGCGCTGAAGGTTGCAACGCCGGGTCTCACGAAACAGGCCCAGCAGCATCGCGCTGCCGGACACGTGGTTAAAAGTGACACTGTCACAGATTTTCGTCGCCAGTTCGATGCCCATATCGGTTCGCCCGAGACGGTGCTGCGTTCGCTGCAGGCCGATTCCGTTCTCCGGCGCGCCACGGACATCTCATTCCAGGTCCATTCGGTCGAGCCCACCCATCGCGACACGCTGCGCTCCATCGAACTGATCGCCGAACATATTGCCCCCCATATCCATTGAGGAGATACCTATGTCATTAAGTCACGACATTCTCGCCGAGCTGGCGGAAATTAAACCCGGTTCCCCTCTGGCAGAGGCGCGCGCCACGCGGGACGCCGCCACGCGCCACGCACAGGGCAGCTACGAAATCTTATTTACTCAGCAGGATAGCGATTTTGCGCTGGACGAGCGCTTCGCCGTCGCGGCAAAAGTCGCGAGGTGGCACAACGCGGAGGCGCTGGCCGCGCACTATGCGGGGTTTGGCCTGGCAGACCCGACCTCAGACCGTCTGACCCCTGCACTCAATTTCGCGCGCCTGCTGACCTTCTCCCCCGTCGAAGCCACGCCGACATCGTTAAGGGCGCTGACCCAGGCGGGATGGAGCAAGGAAGGCATCGTGACTCTGGCGCAGCTGATCGCCTTTGTCAGCTTCCAGAGCCGACTGATTGCCGGGCTGCGGCTGCTGAACGACAGGCCTGTCGCCACAAGCGATGCGCCGGTCGCGGCAGGCGTCTGGCACACGACCGCCACCACGGCCACCGGAAAGGCGGCTCCCGTCGCCTTCACCCAGCAGGAACTGGGCTGGGAGCCGTGGATCGCCGCCAAACCGCTGGCGGATTTTCGTGATGACGAGGTTGCTATACTGGCGAAGTTTGGCCACACCGATTCCGATTATTTCCGCCTGCTGGGGCGCAACCTGCCGGTGCTTGAACAGCGTACGCTAACGGATAAAGGGATTTTTTATACGCCGGGGGGATTACCGCGCGCCGAGCGCGAGCTGGCCGCAACGGTCGCCAGTAAAATTAACGGCTGCATCTACTGCGCATCTGTCCATGCGCGGAAAGCCAGCCAGCTGTCAAAGGATGACGCGGCGGTAGAGGCCCTGCTGGCCGTGCGTCCGGGACAATCCCTGAGCGAGGGGCAATCTGCGCGCTGGCAGGCGGAGATTAATTTTGCGGCAGCGCTGTCGGTAACCCCGCCTGCCGCCACGCCGCTGCACCTTGCCGCGCTGGAAAAAGAGGGGCTGGACACCTTAGCCCAGCTTGACCTGGTGCAGTCCGCCGCGTTCTTCGCCTGGGCCAACCGCCTGATGCTGACCCTGGGCGAGCCCTGGCTTGCCTGACTTCATTCAGGCTAGCGCGCGAGCGTTAGCCTGAGCCTGTCTGGCCCGCAGATAACCGTAGATCAGTAATGCACTCATGGCCGAGAACGAGAGTAACGCCGCAGGCAGCGTGACGTAGCGCCAGCTAAAGCCGAGGGTAATCATCATCCCGCCAAAGTACGCCCCGATCGCACTGCCGAGATTAAACGCCATCTGCCCTCCGGCCGCCCCCAGCATCTCGCCGCCCTTCGCATTTTGCAGAAGGAGGATCTGCAGCGGCGCAGAGAGCGCGAACAGCCCGGCACAGCAGATAAAGCCCGTGATTAGCGAAGCCGTTTTCAGTTCACCGCAGGCGAAAAGCAGCAGCAGCGAGGCAACAATCACCATGTCGGTGGTTGCCGCAATGCGCAGCGGGCTAAAGCGTCCCGAGAGTTTGCCGCTCAACAGATTGCCCAACACCATGCCAAGGCCCATCAACATCATGATGATGGTCATCATGCCTTCGGAGAAGCCAGAAACGTTGACCATAAACGGTTTAACGAAGCTGAACCACGCGAATACACCAGCATTGCCAAACATCGTGGCGGCAAAAATCAGCCAGGGCTCCGGTTTCTTCAGGAACTGGAACTGCTCGGTCAGTTTAATTTCTGATTTGTCATGGATGTCCGGTACCCAGATCAGCACCGAGAGGATCACCAGCGCATCGAACAGGGCGATCAGGAAAAAGGTATAACGCCAGCTGAACTGGTGTCCCAGCCAGGTGCCGAGCGGGACGCCCACCAGGTTAGCCACGGTCATCCCGGCGATCATCCCGGCCACCGCGACCGTCACCTTCCCCGGCGGCGCAATTTTAGACAGAATAATCGCCCCGACGCCGAAAATCGCGCCGTGCGGAAAACCGGAAATCAGGCGCCCGGTCGCCAGCCAGAAATATGACGTAGAAAACGTAAACAGAGCGTTCCCGACCGCGCACAGGGCAACCAGAAACAGCAGCGTGGTTTTTAACGAGAACTTGCCTGAGAACAGCGCCACAATCGGGGCGCCAATCACCACGCCGAAGGCATAAAACGAGATCATATTCCCGGCGGAGGGTATCGAAATACCGGTGTCATGCGCCAGCTCGGTTAACACGCCCATAATGCCAAATTCAGCCATGCCCAGGCCAAATGTGCCAAGCGCCAACGAAATTATTGTCTTTTTCATACCTCAACCACGGGTTAATCACTCGCAACGGGCATTATTGAATAATCTTGTATGGTGAGCCAGTTCAAATCAGCTGGCTGACAGGTTAATCCATTAATTCAGGTGGATTACACTTCATAGTGCGGCCTCGCTTTTTCCGCACCGGACAACCTGAGGATGACAATCATGGGAAGCAAAAAGAAAACCCCTGTCGCTGTTGATGTCGTAACGAATGCACCGCTTAAGACCAAAGAGTATGAGAAAGAGCTCCGCCGCCTGCACGTCGAACTGGTTAAGCTCCAGCAATGGGTCGTCGCCAAAGGGTTAAAAGTGTGTATTGTTTTTGAAGGACGCGACGGTGCCGGCAAAGGCGGCACCATTAAAGCGATCACCGAGCGCGTCAGCCCGCGCGTGTTTCGCGTTGTTGCGCTCCCTGCGCCGACTGAAAAGGAAAAAAGCCAGCTTTACTTCCAGCGCTATGTGCCCCACCTGCCTTCGGCGGGTGAAATCGTGATCTTCGATCGCAGCTGGTATAACCGCGCGGGCGTTGAGCGAGTGATGGGGTTCTGCACGGAGGAACAGGCGGAGAAATTTTTAGACGGCGCGCCGGTTATGGAAAAAGCGATGGTCGATGCCGGGATTATCCTCCTGAAGTACTGGCTGGAGGTGACGCCGAAAGAGCAGGAGCGACGCCTGCGCGACCGTATTAACGATGGGCGTAAGATCTGGAAGCTGTCGCCGATGGATATTAAATCCTTTAACCTGTGGGACGAGTACACCCGCGCCCGCGACGCCATGTTTGAAGCCACCGACACAGCCTGGGCACCGTGGTTTGTGGCGCGTTCAGAGGATAAAAAACGCGTGCGATTGAACATTATTTCGCATCTGCTTTCGCAGATCCCGTATAAAGAAATACACGTTGAGAAAGTGGATTTACCGAAACGCAAAATCGGTAAAATCAAACCCACAAAATATCCGTTCCGGTATGTGGAGGAGCGGTTCTGATTTGAAGAGTAGGCCCGCGCAAGCGCAGCGCCGCCGGGCAAAGCCGACGGCGCAGGTCTTACTTAATCCCTTCCGTACTTTCCTGTTTTGCTTCCAGTCGCTCCACATCACGGTACCAGCGCGGGTGGTGTTTCTGGGCCCAGCGGCGGCTCACCTTCCCTTCAATCATCCCTTTGATTGACCCTTTCACCCAGAACGCCATATACATATGGATCAGGATGGCATGAATCAGGATGATGGCCGACGTCGCGTGGATCAGCAGCGCGTAACGCACCACCTGAATCGGGAAATAATGCGCAAAATACGGACGCCAGATCATCACGCCGGTCACCAGCAGCACAAAAATCATGCTCATGATGGTCCAGAACATCATCTTCTGCCCGGCGTTGTATTTCCCCACCTTCGCGACTTTATGCTCGTTACCCTTCAGGACTTCGACAATCCCTTTCACCCACGGGATATCCTGCTTGTCAGGAATATTGTGATGGACGAAGCGCACGAACATAAACATCAGCACCACGAAAATCAGCACGCCGAAGAACGGGTGCAGAATGCGCCCCATCTGCGGCGTACCGAAGGTTTCGGTCAGCCACTGCAGCGTCGGGAAGAAGAACGAAATTCCCGATACCGCCACCAGGAAGAAGCAGACCACCACCGTCCAGTGACAGGCGCGATCGACAAATTTGGTGCGCACGATCATTTTCGACTTACTCATGATGCTCCTCCTCGTCGTCATCCACCTCTTTGTTTGGCCCGATACCGATGTAGTGATAGATCAACCCGGCAAAGGTGGCGATAAAGCCCGCCGCGGAGAGCGGTTTAAGCGCCCCTTTCCACAGGTTGATGGAGGTATCGATCGCCGGATCCTTCGGCAGGTTGTGGTACAGCTCCGGCTGGTCGCTATGGTGCAGCACATACATCACGTGCGTACCGCCCACGCCCTGCGGGTTGTAAATGCCCGCTTTGTTGTAGCCCCGTGCTTTGAGCTTATCGACGCGCTGCTGCGCCACCTCCAGCATCTCTTTTTTGGTGCCGAAGTGGATCGCCCCGGTGGGACAGGTCTTCACGCAGGCAGGTTCCTGACCGACGCTGACGCGGTCCACGCACAGGGTACATTTGTATACCCGGTTATCCTCTTTATTGAGGCGCGGAATATTAAACGGACAGCCCGCGATGCAGTAGCCGCAGCCGATGCAGTTGTCCTGCTGGAAATCAACGATCCCGTTGGCATACTGGATAATTGCCCCGGCAGACGGGCACGCCTTCAGGCAGCCCGGATCTTCACAGTGCATGCAGCCGTCTTTGCGGATCAGCCACTCCAGCTTGCCGTTCTGGTCGGTTTCGCTAAAACGCATCACCGTCCAGGATTTGGCGCTCAGATCCGCCGGATTATCGTAAACCCCTACGCAATGCCCCACCTCATCGCGGATGTCGTTCCACTCCGAGCAGGCCACCTGGCAGGCCTTACAGCCCACGCAGGAGGAGACGTCGATAAGCTTGGCGACTTCTGCCTTGTAGTCCCGCGCGCGAGGCGCGGGGGTAATCGGGTTCGTCGCGGAGCGTTTAATAATGTCTTGTGTTTCCATCGTCATTTAATCGCTCCTTACGCTTTCTCGATGTTGACCAGAAACGCTTTGTACTCCGGCGTTTGCGAGTTGGAATCGCCAACGTTTGGCGTCAGGGTATTAGCGATGTAGCCTTTCTGCGCCACCCCTTCAAAGCCCCAGTGCAGCGGGATGCCGACGGTTTCCACCCGCTGGCCGTGCACGTTCAGCGACTGCAGGCGGCGGGTGACCACCGCCACCGCGCGAATAAAGCCGCGCTTGCTGCTCACCTTCACGCGATCGCCGTTGGCAATGCCTTTCGCCTTCGCCAGCGTTTCGCTTATCTCCACAAACTGTTCCGGCTGCGCGATAGCGTTAAGCCGCGCGTGCTTGGTCCAGGTATGGAAATGCTCGGTCAGGCGGTAGGTCGTCCCCACGTACGGGAATTTGTCCTTTTTGCCCAGACGCAGCGCGTCGTCTTCGTAGATACGCACCACCGGACTGGAGACCACGTTCGGGTGCAGCGGATTTGTCCCCAGCGGCGTTTCCATCGGCTCGTAGTGCTCCGGGAATGGCCCTTCCGCCAGCTTGTTGAGAGCAAACAGGCGCCCCAGCCCTTCCGGCTGCATGATAAACGGCCCGGTGTTGCTGCCCGGTGCGGCGGTGCTGTAGTCCGGGATATCGTTCCCCGTCCATTTCGCCCCGTTCCACTGGATCAGCATGCGCTTCGGATCCCACGGCTTGCCGTTGATGTCCGCCGACGCGCGGTTGTACAGCACGCGACGGTTCAGCGGCCACGCCCATGCCCAGCCCAGGGTATTGCCCAGACCTGACGGATCGGCGTTATCGCGGTTGGCCATCTGGTTACCCTGCTCGGTCCAGCTACCGATGTAGATCCAGCAGGACGATGCCGTGGTGCCGTCGTCGCGCAGCAGCGCGAAGCTGTTCAGCAGCTGACCTTTCTTCGCCACCAGATTGCCGCTCGCGTCATACAGATCCGCCAGCGCCACGCCGTTGTTCTCTTTCGCGACTTCTTCAGACTCGGGACGATCCGGCTGCTTGTAGCGCCAGCTCATCTTCAGCAGCGGCTCCGCGCCTTTGCCGCCTTCGGTGCGGTACATTTCGCGCAGACGGTGATAAATCCCGGCCAGGATCTCGCCGTCGTTGCGCGCTTCACCCGGTGCATCCTGACCTTTCCAGTGCCACTGCAGCCAGCGGCCGGAGTTGGCAATGGAGCCATCCTCTTCCGCAAAGCAGGTGGACGGCAGGCGGAACACTTCGGTCTGAATCGACGCCGGATCGACATCGTTTGATTCCCCGTGGTTCTGCCAGAAGGTGGAGGTCTCGGTCACCAGCGGATCGATAACGACCATGTACTTCAGCTTGCTCAGGCTGCGAACGACTTTGTTCTTGTCCGGGAAGGAGGCCACCGGGTTGAAGCCCTGGCAGATATATCCCGTGACGTCGCCCTTATCCATCATGTTGAAATACTTGATGACGTCATAAGCCTGATCCCATTTCGGCAGCCACTCAAAGCCCCAGTCGTTCTCTTTCTGCGCCGCATCACCGTAGAAGGATTTCATCAGGCTGACGTAGAACTTCGGATAGTTGCTCCAGTAGTTCACCTGGTCCGGCAGCGTCGCTTTTGGCGTGTTCTCCGCCAGATAGCTTTGCAGATCCGTCTGCTTTTCAGATGGCAGCGTCAGGTAGCCCGGCAGGCTGGTCGAGAGCAGGCCGAGGTCGGTCAGCCCCTGAATGTTGGAGTGACCCCGCAGCGCGTTCACGCCACCCCCGGCCATGCCCATGTTGCCGAGCAGCAGCTGGATCATCGCCATGGTGCGGATGTTCTGCGCGCCAACGGTGTGCTGCGTCCAGCCCAGCGCGTACAGGAACGTGGTGGTTCTGTCGGCGGCGCTGGTGGAGGCCAGCACCTCACACACCTTCAGGAAGTCCGCTTTCGGCGTGCCGCAGATGTTTTCCACAACCTCCGGCGTGTAGCGGGAAACATGCTGTTTCAGCAGGCTCCACACGCAGCGCGGATGCGTCAGGGTTTCATCCCGCATCGCATAGCCGTTTTCATCGAACTGATAGTTCCAGGACGTTTTATCGTACTGGCGTTTTTCGGCGTCATAGCCGCTAAACAGTCCGTCATCGAAGGCAAAGTCATCCCGCACCAGCAGGTTCGCGTTGGTGTAGTGCTTAACGTATTCCGCGTTAATTTTGTTGTTTTCGATCAGGTACAGCAGCACACCGGACAGGAACGTAATGTCCGTACCGGAGCGGATTGGCGCATAGATATCGGCCACCGATGCCGTACGCGTAAAGCGCGGATCGACGACGATAAGCGTCGCATCATTGTTGTTTTTCGCTTCCATCGCCCAGCGGAACCCCACCGGATGGGCTTCAGCGGCGTTACCGCCCATCACCACCACGACGTTCGCGTTTTTGATATCAACCCAGTGGTTGGTCATCGCACCGCGACCAAATGTTGGAGCAAGACTTGCTACCGTTGGTCCGTGTCAGACGCGCGCCTGGTTGTCTACCGCCAGCATGCCGAGAGAGCGCACAAATTTTTGCGTCAACATGCCGGTTTCATTACTGGCCGCAGATGCGCATAACATGCCGGTGGTCAGCCAGCGGTTGACCGTCACGCCCTGCGCGTTCTTTTCAATAAAGTTGGCGTCGCGGTCGGCTTTCATTAATTTTGCAATACGGGAGAAGGCCTCATCCCAGGAGATACGCTGCCATTTATCAGAACCCGGCGCGCGGTATTCCGGGTAGCGCAGGCGGTTTTCGCTGTGAACGTAGTCCAACAGCCCCGCCCCTTTCGGGCAAAGCGCCCCGCGGCTCACCGGATGATCCGGATCCCCTTCAATGTGGTAAATCGCTTCTCTGGCGTTCTTCGCGCCATCGCCCAGGCTATACATTAAAAGCCCACAACCCACGGAGCAGTATGTGCAGGTGTTACGGATCTCTTTCGCGCGCAGCAGCTTATAGTTGCGTGCCTGAGCCAGCGCCATTTTGGGAGCAAATCCCAGCATTGCGGCTGTTGTTCCGGCCATACCGCCCGCGCAGATTTTAAAAAATTGTCTGCGGCTGACGTCCATTGTTGTCCTCGTTATCTGAAAAGACTTCGCGCCGCAAACTAACAGCAAAGCCCCTGATTTTTTTGCGTCAAATCAAGGTCATCTGTCTTCCCCCCCTTAATAGTCACCCCCGCAATATTTCATTACCCCTTTTTGATTAACGGCTTAAGAGAATAATTCACGACAGCGACAGGCGTAATGCGATACATTTTTCCTTTGATTTTTATTGCGATGGCGAAGTAATGGACAGAAAGAGAGCAACGCTTATTGGGCTGGCGGCGATATTGTTATGGAGCACCATGGTCGGCCTTATTCGCAGCGTGAGTGAGGGACTGGGCCCGGTAGGCGGTGCAGCGATGATCTATACCCTCAGCGGATTGCTGTGCCTGGTGACGGTAGGATTTCCTGATATCAGACGGTTCTCGCCGCGGTATCTTATTGCGGGCAGCGTTTTATTTGTCAGCTACGAAATATGCCTGGCGCTGTCGCTGGGCTATGCCGCCACGCGCGCGCAGGCGATTGAAGTCGGTATGGTGAATTACCTCTGGCCGAGCCTGACGATCGTATTTGCGATTTTGTTCAACGGGCAAAAATCTACCCTGTGGGTGATCCCAGGCCTGGTCATTTCGCTGCTGGGCGTCTGCTGGGTATTGGGTGGCGGAGAAGGATTACACCTTGAAGAAATAACCCGCAATGTCGTTTCCAGCCCTCTCAGCTATGCGCTGGCGTTTGCCGGGGCCTTTATCTGGGCCGCCTATTGCACGGTCACCAGCAAATTTGCGAAAGGACAAAACGGCATCACCCTGTTTGTCTTGCTGACCGCGCTAAGTCTGTGGGTGAAATATGCCCTGAGCGATCAGCCCGACATGGTGTTTACCCTCCCGGTGGTGGTGAAGCTCGTTATGTGCGGCATTGCGCTTGGGTTTGGTTATGCCGCATGGAATATTGGTATTCTGCACGGTAACGTCACGGTGCTGGCTGCCGTGTCCTATTTTACCCCCGTCCTCTCTGCTGCGCTTGCTGCCGCAGTGTTAAGCTCCCCCCTTTCATTCTCGTTCTGGCAAGGCGCGCTGATGGTCTGCGCCGGGTCGTTGCTCTGCTGGTACGCAACGCGAAAATAAGGTTTTCTCCCGTGGCCGGGGGAATATCAACCCGGCAACATAATTAACATAAATTTAAAATGTGATCGCACTTCAGAATATTTATCCTGATAACAGACAGTCTGTTTAAATTCGGTTTATATTTGCTGTTATCTGTAAAGCCCCCTGAAAGGAATTGACATAAACTGACAACGACTTGAAATTACTCAACCATCAATATTAACGCCATGGATAGCCATGACTGCAATAATTCAGATCTGACACATTTGTGGAAATATGCGGAATAGCCGTCGAATATTCAGACCAACCCACTAATTTTAAAGAAAAACAGTAATAGAATCCGCCTCAAACCCTCGAATATACCGAAATCTAACGCACGATACTAAAACGTTTAGAAATTATAGCGACAGCAATAATCCCACGCATTAAACACATATTAATCGTATAAATTCCGGTCACATTGTTTAAATAACACCCTCCCCACACGATCGAGATCACACTAATTGAAATTATCTCTAATATTTTGAAACTTATTATTGAAATAAGACTACGAGATTTTTAAGAATAGCATGCCATTGACGAACAGCCTCGTTTAGAAATCGTTCAAAGTGGTTCAGGAAATACCCAAAAAAATTATAAGGAACATTTAAGATGAAACTTAAATTAGTTGCAGTGGCAGTCACTTCCATGCTGGCAGCAGGCGTTGTTAACGCTGCCGAAATTTACAACAAAGACGGTAACAAGCTGGATCTGTACGGTAAAGTGACAGGTCTGCACTATTTCTCTGATGACGCTGGCGCAGATGGCGATAAAACCTACATGCGTATCGGCTTCAAGGGTGAAACCCAGGTTAACGATCAGCTGTCCGGTTACGGCCAGTGGGAATACCAGATTCAGGGCAACAAAGACGAAGGCGACAACCAGTCCTGGACGCGTGTGGCGTTTGCAGGTCTGAAATTCGCGGAAGCGGGTTCATTCGATTACGGTCGTAACTACGGCGTGATTTACGACGTGACCTCCTGGACCGACGTGCTGCCAGAATTCGGCGGTGACACCTATGGTGCCGACAACTTCCTGCAGTCTCGTGCTAACGGCGTGGCAACCTACCGTAACCAGGACTTCTTCGGTCTGGTTGATGGCCTGAACTTTGCTCTGCAGTATCAGGGTAAAAACGGCAGCGTAAGCGGTGAAAACACCAGCGGCCGCAGCCTGCTGAACCAGAACGGTGACGGCTATGGCGCATCCCTGACTTACGATCTGGGCGAAGGCTTCAGCGTAGGTGGTGCAATGTCTTCTTCCCGTCGTACCGCTGACCAGAATGCGGCTGGCGTATACGGTGAAGGCGACCGCGCAGAAGTGTACAGCGGTGGTGTGAAATACGACGCGAACAACGTTTACCTCGCGGCGCAGTACTCTCAGACCTATAACGCAACCCGCTTCGGTACTTCTAACAACAAGCGTACCGACATCTACGGCTTTGCAAACAAGGCGCAAAACTTCGAAGTTGTGGCTCAGTATCAGTTCGACTTTGGCCTGCGTCCATCCATCGCTTACCTGCAGTCTAAAGGCAAAGACATCGAAAACTTCGGCGACCAGGATCTGGTTAAATACATCGATGTTGGCACGACCTATTATTTTAACAAAAACATGTCCACCTACGTGGATTACAAAATCAACCTGCTCGACGACAACAAGTTCACTCGCCAGGCAGGCATCGGTACCGACAACATCGTGGCGCTGGGTCTGACCTACCAGTTCTAAAACCTTGTCTGTCCAAAAGCCAGCTGAACAAGCTGGCTTTTTTTTCGCCGTCCTTTACCCGACGGACGACTCCCCGCCCGCCGCCCGACGCAGCCAGGTTTGCAGCAGCTTGCCGTCCTCGGTCATCTCTGAATCCGAACGCACGCAGAGGTAATAATCGCGCCCGTCATCAATCGGTAGGTCAAATATCTTCACCAGCTCACCGCTCTCAAGATACGGCGCAATCAGCGGCTCACGCATTAGCGCACAGCCCAGACCAGCCTGTACGCCCGCCAGCGTCAACAGTCCGTCTTCAAACAGCGGGCCGCTGCGCCGGAGAGGACGTTTTACCCCCTGCAACAAAAACCACTGCGTCCAGCTTGTACGCTCTTCATCGTGCAGGAGCGGCATTTGCAGCAACTGCTCAGGCGTATCGATATGGCCATGAATGCGTAAAAACGCACGGCTGCACACCGGCACCATCTGACCGGAAATCAGCTTTTCACTCTGATAGCCCGCCCACTGCCCGTTGCCAAAACGAATCGACATATCCGACGCGTCGCTCAGATAGTTACGGTGGTTGGCATACACCACGTTGATCTCGGTTTGGGGATTGGCGCGCATAAACGCAGGCAAACGTGGAATAAACCACCCCATACCAAACAGCGGGATCAGGCTGATGGTGACCTGACGCGTTTGCGCCTGCTCCGCCAGGTGCTCCGTCGCCTGGCGCAGCACGTTAAACGCCGCACGGATCGAGCGGTAATATTCCCGCCCGTGCTGGCTCAGCACCAGCCTGCGCCCCTGACGTTCCGTGAGCGGCATTTGCAGGTATCCTTCGAGCACCTTGAGCTGATGGCTGACGGCCGACGGAGAGATATTCAGCTCCTGTGCGGCCAGCGTGACGCTGCCCAGCCGGGCGATGGCCTCAAAGGCACGTAC
This sequence comes from Enterobacter sp. BNK-13, assembly GCF_048685015.1. Classification (NCBI taxonomy): domain Bacteria; kingdom Pseudomonadati; phylum Pseudomonadota; class Gammaproteobacteria; order Enterobacterales; family Enterobacteriaceae; genus Enterobacter; species Enterobacter sp. BNK-13. Next base: position 2,093,977 of record NZ_JBLQTP010000001.1, read on the forward strand.
GGCCCGAAGCGGCGGATCGTTTGCCAGGCGGCTTTCTGCATACGCCGCCAGATTCGCCAATTGTTCTGTTTTATTCATATGTTGATTTCTTTAGGCTTTTCACCCAAAAGCAGGCATAAACTATTTTCATATAAATCATAAAGATAAAACAATATTTATTTATCATAAGAAATAATAGATGCGTATTTTACAATTTAATTCATTTATTGGATGGTAGCCGCAGAACGAGCACTTTGCGGGTACAGACGTTGGATACACTCATACAACAACTGATCAACGGTGTGATGCTGGGAAGCATCTACGCGCTGATCGCGCTGGGCTATACCATGGTGTATGGCATTTTGCGCATTATTAACTTTGCTCACGGCGATATTCTGATGGTCGGCGCGCTCACCACGCTCTCCGCCATGAACGCCCTGAACACCACCTTCCCGCATATGCCGCTGCTGTTGCAGCTTGGCATTGCCCTGATGATTGCCATGGCCGTTTGCGCCGTGCTGGCGATGGCCGTGGAACGCTTTGCCTACCGTCGACTGCGCAACGCTCCGCGGCTCGCGCCGCTGATCTCGGGTATCGGCGTCTCCGTCCTGCTGCAAACCGTGGCGATGATTATCTGGACGCGCAACCCGCTGATGTTCCCGCAGATCCTGCCCATGGATCCGATTGCCGTGACGTCTGGAAGTGAAACGCACCCGCCCGCCATCGTGACCGTTACCGGCATTGTCACCGTGGCGCTGGCGCTGGCTGTGATGACCGGCCTGTGGCTGCTGGTGGAATACACCCGTCTGGGGCGCGGCATGCGCGCCGTGGCGGAAAACCCACGCGTGGCCACGCTGATGGGGGTTAACCCAAACGCCATCATCACCCTGACGTTTGCCATTGGCGGCGTGTTTGCCGCGCTGGCAGGCGTGATGATGGCCAGCAACTACGGTAACGCCAGCTTCTCGATGGGCTTTTTGCCCGGGATCAAGGCCTTTACCGCCGCCGTGCTGGGGGGCATTGGTAACATTCGTGGCGCCATGATTGGCGGTATCCTGCTCGGCATTATCGAAGCGCTGGGCGCAGGTTACCTCGGTGAACTGACCCATGGCGTATTTGGCAGCAACTATCAGGATGTCTTTGCCTTTATGGTGCTGATCCTGGTGTTGGTCTTTCGTCCGGCTGGCCTGCTGGGCGAGCGCGTGGCGCACAGGGCGTAAGGAATACCATGACAACACTTCAACTCCAGACCCCGACGACGACACGCAAATTCTGGTCAGGCATGAGCCTGTTCTGCCTTGCGCTGCTGATTGCTCCCGTGGTGGCCACGCAGCTTGGCGGCAACTACTGGGTGCGCGTCATCGACTTCGCTCTGCTCTACATCATGCTGGCGCTCGGGCTTAATATTGTGGTCGGCTATACCGGCCTGCTGGACATGGGCTTTATCGCCTTTTACGCGGTCGGCGCCTACCTCGCGGCACTGATGGCCTCCCCACACCTGCTGGAGGTGTTTCCGATCCTCGGCGTCTGGTTCCCGGGCGGGCTGCACACCTCGTATTTGCTCATTATTCCGCTGGCCGCCCTCGTCGCGGCAGTCTGCGGGATTTTACTCGGTGCTCCTACGCTCAAGCTGCGCGGGGACTACCTGGCGATAGTGACCCTCGGCTTTGGCGAAATTATCCGCATCCTGATGCGTAACCTCGACCGTCCGGTAAACATTACCAACGGCGCAAAGGGCATTACCGGGGTGGATACGCTGAACCTGTTCGGCCTGAAGTTCAGCGGCGTATACCACTGGTTTGGTTTCAAAGTGCCTGCCCTGTGGCTGTGGTACTACCTGCTGATGCTGGTCATTGTGGCGATTATTTTTGTCTGCCTGCGCCTGCAGCATTCCCGCATTGGTCGCGCCTGGCACGCCATCCGCGAGGATGAAGATGTGGCGCGCGCGATGGGCATCAACGTGCGTAACTATAAGCTGCTCGCCTTTGCGATGGGCGCCTCCTTTGGCGGCGTGGCGGGTGCGCTTTTCGGCGCGTTTCAGGGGTTTGTCTCCCCGGAATCCTTCACGTTACAGGAATCGATTGCCGTACTGGCAATGGTGGTGCTGGGCGGCATGGGGCACATTCCGGGCGTGATCCTGGGCGCGGTACTGCTTACCGCCCTGCCGGAACTGCTGCGCAGCCAGGCAGCGCCGGTTCAGCAGGCGCTGTTCGGTACGGTGCTGATTGACCCGGAAGTGCTGCGCCAGCTGTTTTACGGTCTGGCACTGGTGCTAGTCATGCTGGTACGCCCGTCCGGGATCTGGCCGGTACGCCACAAGGAGGCGAAGGCATGAGCCTGTTAACCGTACGCAACATGACAAAACGCTTCGGCGGGCTGACTGCTGTAGATGACGTTTCGATAACCGTGAACAGAGGCGAGATCTACGGGCTGATCGGCCCCAACGGCGCAGGAAAAACCACCTGCTTTAACCTCATCACTGGCCTTTATCCGGCGGACAGCGGCGAGTTTTCGATAGCGGATAAGCCCTATTTCCCTAAACACATAGAGAAAGTGACCGCCGCCGGGATTGCGCGCACCTTCCAGAACGTGCGCCTCTTCAACGACATGTCGGTACTGGAAAACGTGATGGTGGGCCGCCACGTGCGCACCCGTAACGGCCTGTGGGCCGCGCTGAGCCACCACAAACGCGCCCGTGAGGAAGAGAAAAAGACCCGCGAACTGGCCTGGCACTGGCTGGACTATACCGGCATTGCGCAGTTCGCCCACTATCGCGCCTGCGATCTGGCCTATGGCCATCAGCGTCGCCTTGAAATCGCCCGCGCGCTGGCAACAGATCCGCTGCTGCTGGCGCTGGACGAACCCGCCGCCGGGATGAACGCGGCGGAAAAAGTGGCGCTCGGCGAGCTGCTCATCCGCATCCGCGATGACGGCAAAACCCTGCTGATGATTGAACATGACGTCAAGCTGGTGATGGGCATCTGCGACCGCCTGACGGTCCTTGATTACGGCAAAACGCTTGCCAGCGGCACGCCGGAAAACGTGCGGCGCGATCCGGCAGTGATCGCCGCCTGGCTTGGAGGCAACGCCCATGTCTGAATTACTGAAGGTAGAACGTCTGGACGTGCATTACGGCGGCATTCAGGCCGTACGCGACGTCTCCTTTACCCTGCGCGAGGGCGAACAGGCTACGCTGATCGGCGCGAACGGCGCGGGGAAAAGCTCCACCGTACGCGCCATTACCGGGCTGGAAAGCTTTAGCGGCAGTATTGAATTCAGCGGTAAAGCGGTGTGTAAACAGAGCCCGGAGACCCTGCTTCGCGATGGACTGGTGATGGTCCCGGAGGGCCGCGGGATCTTCTCCCGCATGACGGTACTGGAAAACCTGCAGATGGGCGCCTGGCTAAGGCGTGACACGGTCACCGTTAAACGCGAAATGAACGAGATATTCGAGCGCTTCCCGCGTCTGGGCGAACGCCAGCATCAGCTTGCCGGGCTGTTGTCCGGCGGTGAGCAACAGCTGCTGGCCCTTAACCGCGCCCTGCTCAGCCGCCCACGTCTGCTGATCCTCGACGAGCCCTCGATGGGCCTTGCCCCGAAAATGGTCGAGAACATTTTTGCCGTGATCGCCGGGCTGCGTGAGCGCGGTGTCGCCCTGCTGCTTATTGAACAAAACGCCCGGCTCGCGCTGGAAGTGACCGACAGCGCGTGGGTGATGGACAGCGGCAGCATTGTTCATCATGGCGAATCGACTGCACTGCTTAACGACGACCAGATTGCACAGATTTATTTGGGCGAAATGCCCGTTTAACCACACCAGCCAATATCAGGGAAATACAATGAAAACAGTAAAAATCAGTGCGCTCAGCGCCGCTATTCTCCTCGGCAGCTTTGCCTCGACGGCCACGTGGGCCGCTGACAGCGAAACCGTGGTCATCGGTCTGGCGGGGCCGCTGACCGGCCCATCAGCCCGTATCGGGAAAGATCTGGAGAACGGCGCGCAGCTGGCCATTGACGATATTAACAAGCAGCACCCGACCATCGGCGGCAAAGCGGTCACCTTTAAACTGCAGTCCGAAGACGATCAGTCTGACCCGCGTACCGCCGTGGCCGTCGCGCAGCGTCTGGTGGACAGCGATGTGGCGGGCGTGGTCGGCCACTGGAACACCGGCACCAGCATTCCTGCGGCCCGCATTTATCACGATGCAGGCATCGCCCAGGTGGCACCGGTCGCGACCGGTCACGCCTATACGCAACAAGGTTTTGATACCAGCTTCCGCGTGATGGGACACGACGATGACGGCGGCCAGCTCGCCGGTCAGTATGCGGTCAATACCCTGAAAGCCAAACGCATCGCGGTGATCGACGACCGCACCGCATTTGGTCAGGGGCTTGCAGACCAGTTTATTAAATCGCTGGAAGCCCAGGGCGTGAAAATTGTCGATCGTCAGTACGTGGATGACAAAACGGTCGATTTCAGCGCCGTACTGACCGCTATCCGCAGTAAAAACGCCGATCTGATCTTCTTCGGCGGCGTCGACAGCCAGGCCGCACCGCTGGCCCGTCGCATCAAACAGCTGGGCATGAATGCCACGCTGATGGGCGCAGGCGGATTCGTCAGCCAGACGTTCCTGAAGCTGGCGCAGAAAGAAGGCGAAGGCGTTGTGGCGCTGGAGCCGGGTCTGCCCGTTGACCAGATGCCGGGTGGAAAGGCATTCGAGCAGGCCTATCAGTCCCGCTACCACACCCATATCGAACTGCACGCCCCGTTCGCCTATGACGCCACCCGCGTGCTGGTTGCGGCGATGGAAAAAGCAGACTCCGTTGAGCCTTCCGCGTATCTGCCTGCCCTGCGCGCCATCAGCTATTCCGGCGTCACCGGGCAGATCGCGTTTGATAAAGAGGGCAACCTGAAATCGCCGTCGTTCACGGTCTACAAGGTTGTCGACGGCAAATGGCAGCCGCAGACCGTGCTGGGCGGCGCAAAAGCGAAGTAACGCAGCGAGGCAATGTGATGAGTGATAATAACGAGCTGGGCATTCTCGCCCGCCGCAAAATTGAAGCCGAAATTATTAAGCCAATTTATGAAATCCTGGTGCGCGAGATAGGGAAAGCCCGCGCCCAGGCGGTGATTGGCGAGGCCATTGAGCAGGCCGCGATTGACGCTGGCAAAGCGTTTGCCAGCAAAGAACCCAACGGCGCGAACATCAAGAGCTTTATCGCCCTGCAGTATCTGTGGGAGAAAGATAACGCCCTGGAGGTGAAGGTGATCGACGCCGACGACCAGCAGTACAACTACAACGTGACCCGCTGTCGCTACGCGGAGATGTACCACGAGATGGGGCTGGGCGAGATTGGCCACCTGCTCTCCTGCGCGCGCGATGAAAAATTCATCGTTGGCTATGCGCCGGACGTTGAGCTAACCCGCACCACTACCATTATGCAAGGCGGTGCGTGCTGTGATTTCCGCTACCGCAGCAGCAAGGACAAGCCATGATGCGCGTCAACGCCGAACGGTTGTGGTCAACGCTTGAGATGATGGCGCAGATCGGCGGCACGCCTGCCGGTGGCGTCACCCGTCTGGCATTAAGCGAGGAAGATCGTGTTGCGCGTAACCTGCTGCGCGACTGGGCGCTGGACGCCGGTTTTACCTGTGACGTCGACAGCATGGGCAATATGTTTATCCGCCGCGCGGGAAAAAACCCGCAGCTTGCCCCGGTTATGACCGGTTCGCACGTGGATACCCAGCCGCTGGGGGGGAACTACGACGGGGTTTACGGCGTGCTGGCCGGGCTGGAGCTGCTGCGTACCCTCAATGACCATCACGTTGAGACGGAGCGTGACATCGTGCTGGTTAACTGGACCAATGAAGAAGGCGCGCGCTTCGCGCCAGCCATGCTCGCTTCAGGGGTCTGGACGGGGCAGTTTAGCGAAGCGTACGCTCATGCCCGCGCCGATCACGATGGCATCACCGTGGGTGAAGCGCTGGATAACATTGGCTACCGGGGTGAAGCCCCTGCCCGCGCGTTTCCGGTTCACGCCTGCTACGAGCTGCACATCGAACAGGGACCGATTCTGGAAGACGAAGCCCTGGATATCGGGCTCGTCCGCGCGGCAATGGGCCAGCGCTGGTTTACCCTGACGCTGGACGGATTTGCCGCCCACGCGGGCACCACGCCGATGCACAGCCGCCGCGACGCGCTGACGGCCTTCGCCGAACTGGCGCTGAAGGTGGAAGAGATTGGCTATCGGCATACGCCGGACGGACGTGCGACGATCGGCATGGCGCAGGTTACGCCAAACTCGCGCAACGTCGTGCCGTCTCGCGTGGTATGCAGCGTGGAGTTTCGCCATCCGGCGCAGGCGGCACTGGAAGCCATGGAGGCAGCGCTGCATAAGGTAGCTGAAAGCCTGAGCCTGCGCGGCGTGTCGGCACTCGTTGAGCGCATTTTTGACTACGCGCCCATCGCGTTTGATGCAAAATGTCTGGCTCGCACGGAGAAGGCGGTGGCAGAACTGGGCTATTCGTCAAAACCGATGGTCTCGGGTGCGGGACATGACACCTGCTATGTCAGCAACATTGCCCCTGCCAGCATGATCTTTATCCCCTGCGTGAAAGGCATCAGCCATAACGAAGCGGAAAGGATCCTCCCTGAGTGGTCCGAGAAAGGGGCGAACGTGCTGTTGCACAGCGTCCTGTCCGCGGCCCAGGAGAGCTAAAACGGCGCGAAAGCAGCCCCTGCTTTCGCGCGACGCTAGACGGCAACGCGGCGGCTGATTTCAACCACCCTATCGCTGGGAAGGTGGTAGTGGTTGATGACGTGCGTGCAGTTGCGCTTCATGAAGGCAAAAATGTGTCGTTGCCAGGCCGCCATACCGGCCCCGCCTTCGCCTGCCACAATGGTTTCATGCCCGACATACCAGGTGGCGTCGTCCGTGGCAAAAATTGCGTTAATCTCGCTGACGCCCTGCAACAAACGTGGGATGTCCGGGTGTTCCATAAAGCCATATTGCGCCACGCCGTGCCAGTAGCCCGGCGCGCGCTGCTCCACCCTGATACGCTGCTCTTCTCCGACGTAGGGCACGTTGAGAATATCAATGGTCAGCGACAACACGTCCTGCTGTAGCGCCCGGTTTCGCGCGACATGCCAGCGCATTACCGGTGGGATATTGTTCTGCGTGCGGGTCAAAAAGACAGCAGAGCCCGTCACTCTGGGCACCGTCTTTTGCTGAAGCTGGGCAAAGAACGCATCCACGCTGACGCCCTTCTCGCCCACCGACGCGGATACCGCCTGCACGCCGCGATGCCAGATCAGCATCACCGTACAAATGGCGGCGGCCATTAGCAGCGGGATGTAACCGCCCTCAAGGACCTTAATCAGATTGGCAAATAAGAAGGTGGCATCGATCGTCAGGAAACAGAGGGCGATGATCCCGCTGCTGAACAGGCTCCAGCGCCATACTTCCCGCATAGCGACAAACAGCAGTCCTGTCGTCATCAGCATGGTTAACGACACAGCAATGCCGTACGCCGCGGCAAGCTTGTCGGAGGATTTAAAGAACACCACCAGCCCTATCGTCACCACCATCAGCAGCCAGTTTATTATCCCGATATAGATCTGACCGTAGCTTTCTGCAGCCGTCTGTTTGATGCGTAGCCGGGGTAACCAGCCGAGCTGAATCGCCTGACGCGTCATGGAAAAAGCGCCGGTAATAATCGCCTGACTGGCAATGATCGTCGCAAGCGCGGCAAGAATGATGAGCGGCACCTGCAGGGCTGGCGGACAGAGCGTATAGAATAGATTTTGTTTGCTGTCGGCACCGGCCAGAATCAGCGCTGACTGACCAGCATAGTTGAGCAGCAGCGAAGGAAAGACGACGCCGTACCAGGCAAACCAGATGGGCTTTTTACCGAAATGCCCCATATCGGCGTACAGCGCCTCGGCACCCGTCACGCAGAGAAATACGCCCCCCAGGACCAGGAAGCTGGTGTACCCGTTCGAAAACAAAAACGCGATGCCGTAAGCAGGATTAAGGGCCAACAGTACCGAGGGGTGCTGAACGATCCCCCGCACGCCCAGGGCCGCAATCGCCAGGAACCACAGCGCCATCACCGGGCCAAATATCTTCCCTATGCGGGCGGTACCAAAAGGCTGGATCAGGAACAGCGCCAGCAACACCGCAACCGTGAGGGGTAAGATGTACGGCTGGGACTCCGGAATGACCATCTCCAGCCCTTCCAGGGCGGAAAGCACGGAGATGGCCGGGGTTATCGCGCCGTCACCGTATATCAACGCGGCGCCAATTAGGGCGGCAAAAATGACCCAGCGACCGCCTTTGTCTTTTTCCACCAGAAGCGACATCAGAGCCATAATGCCCCCCTCGCCATGATTATCAATTCGCATGGCGAAGGCGGCATACTTGATGGAGGTCACCAGGATGAGCGTCCAGGTAATCAGGGAGAGCAGGCCCAGGATGACGCCGGGCGTCGGGTCATGCTCAGAGAGCGAAAGCACCGTCCGGAAGGTATAAAGCGGGCTGGTGCCGATATCACCAAAAACGACGCCCAGCGCGCCCCCTGCAAGCAGGGTTAACCGGGAGAGAGGTTGGGACGGTTCACTGCTGTGGCGCGGGCTCATATTTTTCAGCAAGAGTCAGATAATCCTTTAAAAAACATAGCTCATCTGCCCCGCCCGCGCCAACCGCTGCCTCTGTTTTACCGCGCGGTTTACTGCGGATTGACCTTCGCCAGGCTGAACCAGATCCCCACTGCCAACAACAGCAGCATGCCGCCCGCACTGCCCAGCGCCACGCTGTGGGAGGTAATAAACGCACTTTTCGCCGCCTCAATCACCGGCTCCGCCAGGGACGGCGTCAGATCCTGCGCCACCTTCATCGCTTCCCCAATCGATGACGAGGCTTTATCGATGAGCGAGGCATTCAGCCCCTGCGGCAGGTCAATCGACGCCGAGAAGCTGCGGGTCAACAGCAGACCAAAAATGGCGATCCCCAGCCCGGCCCCCAGCTCATAGGACATGGTTTCAATCGCCCCTGCAGCGGCGGCTTTCTCCTTCGGCGCGGCAGCCATAATGGCGGAAGTCGAGGCCAGCAGCGCGCTGGCGGCACTGAAGCCGAGCAGCACCATCAGCCCCCACGCCTGCCACTGCTGCGTGCTGAAGTCGAGCGTCGACAGGCCGATAAAGCTGACGGCGCTGAGCCCCATGCCCCCCGCCGCGACAATGCGTAGCCCCAGACGGCCCACCAGCACACCGGCAATCGGTCCGCTGAACCCGCTAGCCACCATTACCGGGAGCATAAACATGCCCGCCTCGAACGGCGTAAAACCATGGACAAACTGCAGCTCCTGGGCCATCAGCAGCTCAAACCCGACCAGGGCAATCATGGCGGTCATCGCCATCACCACGCCGCTCAGAATAATGCGATGGCAGAAGAGACGCATATCGATCATCGGTACGCGGGCACGAAGCTGAATACGCACAAAGATAAACAACAGCACCGAGCCGGTAACCAGCGCGGCGGCCACCAGCCACGGCGACAGTACGCCCTTAAGCGCGGTTTTGGCGCTGTAGACCAGCAGCAAAATCGCCACAATCAGCATGATGGCATGGCTGATATTCAGCGGCTGCTCCGGGCGGCCCTGCTGACGGGGCACAAAACGCGCGGCCAGGGACACGACCACCAGCACGATCGGCACGTTGATTAAAAACACCGATCCCCAGTAAAAATGCTCCAGCAGCATACCGCCAATCAGCGGGCCAAACGCCGCCCCGCCGGAACCGACCGCCGCCCAGACGCCGAGCGCGATGTTGCGATCTTTCGCGTCGGTAAAAAGCGTGCGGATCCCTGCCAGGGTGGCCGGAATAATCATCGCCGCACCGATCGCCAGCGAGGCGCGCGCCGCGATCAGCCATCCTGCTGAGGGGGCAAACGCAGCCGCCAGCGATGACAGACCAAACAGCGTACTGCCGATCATCAACAGCCGTTTAAAACCGATGCGGTCACCCAGGGCGCCCATCGGCAGCACCATACCCGCCATCACCAGCGAGTAGATATCGATGATCCACAATAATTCGTTACCGCTGGCGCCCAGCGTCATGCTCAATGTTGGCGCCGCCACGTGTAGCACCGTCGCGTCAATCGCGACCGGGATATACACCAGCACGATAATCACTAACGCTAACCACTGACGAAACATAAATTTCCTTTTCATTTTAAACCTGGACACATGTCCAGATTGCGATCCTACGTAAAGTTGAACGCGTGTCCAGCTTTTTGTTACACTCGTTTCGTTCCCATTGAGAGTGAGTAACGATGCGATATCTGAGCAAGGATGAACGGCGCGAAGCCATCTTACAGGCCGCCATGCGCGTGGCGCTGGCCGAAGGACTGGCGGCAATGACGGTACGCCGCGTTGCGGCTGAAGCCGGCGTCGCGACCGGACAGGTTCACCATCATTTTACCTCCGGCGGGGAGTTAAAATCGCTGGCCTTCGTACGGTTAATCCGCGAACTGCTGGATGCGGATGTTGCGGGTGAACAGGCCGGATGGCGGGAACAGCTTCATGCCATGCTCGGCAGCGATGACGGCAGGTTCGAGCCTTATATTCGTCTCTGGCGTGAAGCGCAGATCCTGGCCAGCCGCGATGCCGACATTAAGGGTGCCTATGTGATGACCATGGAGATGTGGCATCAGGAAACGGTGGCGCTGATTAACGCGGGAACGGAGGCCGGGGTATTTCGTCCCGGCGATCGGGCGGAAAATATCGCCTGGCGCTTGATTGGGTTGGTGTGTGGTCTTGACGGGATGTATATCTTAAACATGCCCGAAATGGATGAGGTCGCGTTTAACAATCATCTGGATAAGTTAATCACGCTCGAGTTGTTTACTACCCCGTCTCAGCCGTGATGTTGCCGGGTGGCGGCTTCGCCTTACCCGGCCTACAGCCCACCTCTTTGCGCATTATTTCCCGGCCTGAGGGTGCGTATCAAAGCCCGCCATCACCGCCGTCAATTCTGCGAGTGAAAAACCGTGCTTAGGATCGTCAACGCCCAGCCCAAAGCGTTTCTGCATCAACTGGTAAAGCGCCTCAGCATCCGGTAAGTGAACCTGCTCCTCCACGTGACCGTTCTGCCAGTGGGTAAAGTTGAAGTTGGTCAGCGTCAGCTTGCCGCCGTCCGGCAGATGGCGGCACATCAGCAGATGATGGCGGAAGTGCGACTGCGGCCAGTGCGCCGACCAGAAATTCCCCATCACGTAATCACTGAAATACTGTGTCGTCAGGTCGAAATGGTACATCGACTGCCAGTGCTCGTGGTGACGGAACTGCAGCACCCAGTCGTTACCCTCGCTCAGCAGACGATACAGGCCGTGCGGCGTTTCCTGTTCCTCACTGGCGAGCAGACGAATTGGCGCCGTCAGCGTCTGGCCGCCAAATCCCACGTCCGCAATCCAGCGCTCGCCGTTAAGCTCAACCAGCAGCAGGCGGTGCGTGCGCGGCGGCATTTGCGGCGGGCTCGCTAATACCACGCGTCCCAGCAGGCTGCGCACCGTGAACCCGACTTCACGCAATACCCGCTCAAACAGGCCGTTTTGCTCAAAGCAATATCCTCCGCGACGGGCGGTGACCAGCTTGTCGACCAGGCACCGATCGTCAAGCTGGATTTCGCGCGGCAGGACGACATCGATATTCTCAAACGGGATCGCGCAGTTGTGATGTAAATGCAGTGCGCGCAGGGTGTCTATATCAGCAGAAGCCGGTTGCTTCCAGCCGATGCGGGCGAAATAGGCGGTCAGAAAGGGGGACATATATCAGTTTCCTTTGATAGTGATGCTGTGTTTATAAACTAATTCTACGCGCTCACTTTGATTTACGTGCTTTTTCGTCATACTCATCGTTACAGATGAGGAGATCCTATGAGCCACTTTCGCCCTGTTGAATTACGTCATGCCAGCCGTCTGCTGAACCATGGTCCTACCGTACTGATTACCAGTCGTGATGAAACGCTCGACAGACGTAACGTTATGGCCGCCGCATGGTCAATGCCCGTTGAGTTTGAACCGCCGCGCATCGCAATCGTGGTGGACAAAAGTACCTGGTCACGCGAGCTGATCGAACGCAGCGGGAAATTTGGCATCGTTATCCCCGGCGTGGCGGCGGCCAACTGGACTTACGCGGTCGGCAGCGTCAGCGGGCGCGATGAGGACAAATTCAACTGCTATGGGATCCCGGTGGTGAATGGCCCAGAGCTCGGCCTGCCGGTCATTGAAGAGAAATGCCTGGCGTGGATGGAGTGCCGGTTATTACCCGTGACCTCCGCTGCAGAGAAATACGACACGCTGTTTGGCGAAGTGGTTTCAGCGGCAGCGGATGAACGGGCGTTTATCGCCGGACGCTGGCAGTTTGACGGGGATAAGCTCAATACCCTGCATCATCTTGGGGCCGGGACGTTTGTGGCGAGCGGGAAGATGGTGAAGGCGCTGGATTGATTGTTTAAATCATATATGGCTGAATTATATTAAATTTCTATGGCATTTTATGTTTACTCTTGCGTTGTAAAACGGAGGATATTTCCGGAGTTGCTGCATTAGCACTCTCCCGTTAAGGAAATATCAATGTCATGGAATAAAGATGGCGCAATCTCCTATGCCAAATCACACGCCCAACCGAAGAGCACCGGTTATTGTGCTCGCTACGTCACCGAAGCGATCAGAACGGGGGGAAAATTAAAAATTCCCAATACGCGTCTGGCAAAAGATATGGGGCGTACATTGGTCAACGCTGGATTCCGCCTGGTATACGATCAACCTCATGCCGGAGACGTAGCCGTTATCCAAAATATAGTGGGTCACGATAGCGGGCACGTTTGCATTTATGATGGTCAGCAGTGGATAAGCGATTTTGTACAACGCACCCTGTATCCGGGACAGGCTTACCGAAACATACAGCCTCATTACGAACTGTTCAGGCACGACTAATGAAAATACTCTGCTTTTTCCTTTTTGCCCTGTCTCCCTTCGCGGTCGCAGATAGCCTATCTTCACCAGGCCAGGCTGCGCTTAAATTCAATCAATGGTATATCGCTCAGCTGAATCAGGACAAACCACCAGTGCTGAATCCAGACATTATGAATGAATACGTTGCCTCCGGGACAATTGATGCAATTAAGGAGATGTACTCAGGAGACAGTAACGAAAAAGACATGCCCGATGCTGATATGTTCATTAAAGCGCAGGACTGGGATGAGGACTGGGATCAGATAACCGTTCTGCATTCTGATTTTGATGCCGTTTGCACAAACGTTTATATCGCATTTGGTAAGAAACAAGATCACGTTGTAGCAGATTGTCTCGTTCAGGAAAAAGGGAAATGGAAAGTTCGATCGGCCACGCTGATCAAGTAATAAACGTCTATGAAAGCCCTCTGCTACAGCGGCAAAAGCACATGGTAGCCCAGCGACTACCATGTGCAATTTATTAATTACTTCGCACGCCGTGAAATAATCTCATCCGCAACATTCCGCGGTGCTTCCGCAAAATGATGGAACTCCATCGTATACGTCGCGCGTCCCTGGGACATCGAACGCAATGTCGTGGCATAACCAAACATCTCTGCCAGCGGTACGTCGGCGCGGATAATCTGGCTGCCGTACTGCTCTGCCATCCCCTGCACCATGCCGCGTCGGGATGAGAGATCGCCCATGATGTTACCGGCGTACTCTTCCGGTGTTTCCACCTCCACATGCATGATCGGCTCAAGAATCACCGGATCCGCCCTGCGGGCCCCCTCTTTAAAGCCGAGGATCGCCGCCATGCGGAACGCCATCTCCGAGGAGTCGACGTCGTGATACGAGCCAAACGTCAGCGTCGCTTTGACATCGACGACCGGATAGCCCGCCAGCACGCCGCTGTTCATCGCTTCCCGCAGCCCTTTCTCAACGGACGGAATATACTCACGCGGCACCACGCCGCCCTTAGTGGCATCTTCAAATTTAAAGCCACTTCCGGGCTCCAGCGGCTCCAGGCTCAGCACCACATGACCGTACTGGCCTTTACCGCCGGACTGTCGGACAAATTTGCCTTCGATATCCTTCACCGTTTTACGCAGGGTTTCACGGTAGGTCACCTGCGGACGACCGATATTTGCTTCGACGCCAAACTCACGCTTCATGCGGTCGACGATAATCTCAAGGTGTAACTCACCCATCCCGGAGATAATGGTCTGGCCGGACTCCTCGTCAGTGTGCAGGCGGAAAGACGGGTCTTCTGCCGCCAGACGCTGCAGCGCAATGCCCATTTTCTCCTGATCGCCTTTGGTTTTCGGCTCAATCGCCAGCGAAATCACCGGATCCGGGAACTCCATGCGCTCAAGCGTAATGACGGCGTTCGGATCGGTGAGCGTGTCACCGGTGGTCACGTCTTTCAGCCCGACGCAGGCCGCGATATCCCCGGCGCGCAGTTCGTCCACCTCGTGGCGATCGTTGGCATGCATCAGCACGATACGCCCGATGCGCTCTTTCTTCCCTTTCACCGGGTTATACACCGCGTCGCCTTTGCGCAGCACGCCAGAGTACACGCGGATAAAGGTCAGTTGTCCGACGTACGGGTCGCTCATCAACTTGAACGCCAGAGCCGAGAACGGCTCATCATCACTCGGGTGACGCTCCGCGTGCTGCCCTTTTTCATCCACGCCATCAATGGCCGGCACGTCCAGCGGCGACGGCATAAGCTCAATCACCGCATCGAGCATGCGCTGTACACCTTTGTTTTTGAACGCGCTGCCGCACAGCATCGGCTGGATTTCCCCCGAAATGGTGCGAATACGTAGCCCTTTGATAATTTCCGCTTCCGTCAGGTCGCCGGTTTCCAGGTATTTGTCCATCAGTTCATCGCTGGCTTCCGCCGCCGCAGAGACCATTTTTTCCCGCCATTCCTGGGCGGTACTGACCAAATCGTCCGGCACGGGCGCATAGGTAAACACCATGCCCTGCGTCGCATCGTCCCACAGAATGGTGCGCATCTTGATCAAATCCACCACGCCGGTGAAGTGATCTTCGGCCCCCACCGGGATGACAATCGGCACCGGATTGGCCTTCAGGCGTTCCTGCATCATCCGCACGACGCGGAAGAAATCGGCACCCGGACGGTCCATCTTGTTGACGAAGGCCAGACGCGGAACGTGATATTTATTGGCCTGACGCCAGACGGTTTCCGACTGCGGCTGCACGCCGCCCACGGAGTCATACACCATCACGGCACCGTCGAGTACGCGCATGGAACGTTCCACCTCAATGGTGAAGTCCACGTGCCCCGGGGTGTCGATGATGTTGATCCGGTGCGGTTCATAGCCTCTGTCCATGCCTGGCCAGAAGCAGCTAACCGCCGCGGACGTAATGGTGATCCCGCGCTCTTGCTCCTGCGCCATCCAGTCAGTGGTTGCCGCGCCATCGTGTACTTCACCCAGCTTGTGGCTCATCCCGGTATAAAACAGGATGCGCTCAGTGGTGGTGGTTTTACCGGCATCGATATGCGCGGAGATACCGATGTTGCGATAACGTTCGAGAGGGATGGGTCGGGGCATGATATTTCCTTAGTCACTATGACATGTTTGTGACGACCAGGATGGTCGTGCATTCGTTCGTTTGCTATAATAGTCCTATTGTACGAGTATTATCGAACTATTTTTTAAGGGTTGACCTATTGTTGATATAGCTCAATCTGACGCCATACGCAGGAAAACGATGATCCCTAACCACCCTGAAACTGAACAAATACTGCTGGAAAATGTGCTCTTTGCCCTCGGCAACCCGCTCCGGCTATCGATTATTCGTCGGCTGGCCGATGGCAGCGAACTCAGCTGCAACGCGCTGCGCCCGGAAGATGTGGTGAAGTCCACGATGACCCATCACTGGCGCGTATTGCGCGACAGCGGGGTCATCTGGCAGCGTCCGCAGGGACGCGAAAACATGATTTCATTGCGACGAGACGATTTGGATACCCGCTTTCCGGGGTTGATGGCGATCCTGCTGCAGGTTAAGTAACTTCTGTCCCTTCCAGGCGATAGACCGGGACCTGCCGGGTTGTTTTGGTAAGCGTATCGAACACCTCGGCGTTGGACGTCACGATCCGCATCCCTGTTTTGCGTAACCGTTGTACATCAGCCGCGATGCGCTGAATGCCAAACCAGAAAAGCCCGTCGAGCGCGGTCACAGACAGCCCGTTTTCCAGCGCCAGTTTGAGGCGCTCTTTTGGCGCTTTCACCTGCTGGGCAATTTGCCGGTAAGACGCTTCCGTCGCACCCGTGGCGTCACTGCGCTGGATCCGCGTCTTCAGGTGATAGGTAAACTCGTCAGGTATGCCGTCCAGATCCCGTTTAAGGCTGTAGACGCAGCCAAAGCGCTTGCCGTTAAACAGAACATTTTTCTGACTGAGCTGAAGCTCTTTTCTGACAGCGTCAATCAACTGGGGCGCGCGGGTGAGAAGCAGCCTGAAGGGCAGCTCGAAGCTGGTGACGTAGTCCACATTAAGCAAGGCGAGACGCAGACGATCCTCCGCACCGGACTGTTGCTCACGACACTCCTCCAGCACCTCCGCCCACTGGCGCGTCAGGCGCTCCGGTTCGGCGGCTTCGGTCAGGAGATATTTTTCAATCTGATAATCAACTCTTCCGGTCATCGTGTGGTATCCCGTCGCTGTGGCTGCGGTAATTCTATACAGCGCGGTGAGTTTTATAAAGGACTGAACCGCAGCGACACGCTGTAAATGTCGTTGCGATTCAGTATCCTGAGGTTTCGAATCAGTGCGCCATAACCCAGCCCATCAGCAGCGTGGCGAAAATGACCGTCGAGGCACCGCCGATACGCGTCGCAATCTGCGCGAACGGCATGAGCGACATGCGGTTGGAGGCGGACAGAATGGCCACATCTCCCGTACCGCCCAGCCCACTGTGGCAGCAGGTTACAATCGCCGCTTCCACCGGATACATATTCAGACGCGACGCAATCACGTAGCCGCTCAGCGCCATCGCAATCACCACCGATCCGCATACCACTACATAGCCCACCGAGAAGACCGACACCACGCTCTCAAGCGGCACGTATAGCATCCCGAGGCCGATCATCAGCGGCCAGACCAGCGCAGCCGAAACGAATTTATAGCAGCTATGCGCACCCTGCTCCATTGAGGCCGGGATCACCCTGAAGTATTTACACAGGACGGCAATCAGGATCATCAGCACCGGGCCGGGAATGTGGACCAGTTTTTCAAACAAGCCTCCGACGATGAAAAACGCGCACACCATCAGCAATCCGCCGCCCATCAGATGAAAATCTGTCTGCTGTGCGCCTGGCGCCCCGGCAAACAGGCTGGCGTCGTCTTTACTCCGCGTGAGCATGCCATTTCCTGAAAGCGCAGGACGTTTCGTCCCGAGACGCGCCAGCGAGCCCGCACAAATAATGGCGAAAATATTTCCGACGACCGCAGCGGGAGCCAGCTGCGCCACGTAGACGTCCGGCGTCTGCCCCAGTATGGCCGAATAGGCCAGAGACAGGGGCAAAATCCCCTCGCCAATTCCGCCGCCAATGATGGGCACAATGATAAAGAAGAACGTATGGTAAGGCGTAAACCCAAACAGCGTTCCCACAATAAGCCCGCTCAGCACGGCCATCAATGTCCCCGCCACCAGCGGAACAAACATGCGCATCATGCCCTGGATCAGCAGCACCCGGTTCATCCCCAGAATGCTGCCTACCACCAGGCAGGCGATGACGAAATAGAGCAGATTCGCCTCCTTCATCAGCAGATGCACCGTATCAAGGGTTTGTGTCCCGAATGCGCCAAAATAGACCAGCACGGAAGGCACCATCAGACACAGGATCGCCGGGCCGCCGATGTCCTTCAGCACGGGGATTTGACGCCCCACTTTGGCAAACGCAAAGCCAAGGGTCATGATGACCGCCAGTCCGCCTATCATATTTTTCGGCAACAGCCCTGCCCAGGCGGACGTCGCCACAATCGCGGCAATCCCCACGAACAGCATCAACGGGACTGCGCCAACCTCGGTATTGTTGAGCCCAAAGGCGAAACGCGAGGTCGACAGCTCAGAAGTCGGTACAGGATTATCTTTCATATAATCACCTGAAATTTGTGTTCGGATATGCAGAGAACGGAATAAACGAAAAACTATTCCTGATTCGAATAAATGTTCTTAAATAGAAAATAAAAACTTTGGTGGCCTTTTCTAAAAACAGGCTCAGCGTGAAATTAACATGCCCCCCCAAAGAGAAATGTGAACACAATAGCCCTTTCCTTTTAAATAATTTAATTCATTATTATGTAACTAAAGTTATTCATGACATTCAATGCAATTCTTTTGAAATTAATAAAACCAGAAAGAATGTGAACCTTGTCACTCCTGATCCGTTAGCTAAGCGCTAAATTAGCTCCCCAACAAAACACAGAAAACTCCGTGCCTTTATCATCCTTAAAGTCACTGTTTCTACTCGTCTTATTTCTGTTTGGTTTAAATATTCAGGAGTTGACCATGTCTCGTAAAGACGTTCTGTACACGCCCTATAATGGCGCCGTACTGCTGGAAAATCCGTTATTAAATAAAGGCCTCGCCTTTATTAAAGAAGAACGGGATAATTTTAATCTGCATGGATTATTGCCGCATAACGTTGAAACCATTGAAGAGCAAACCGAGCGCGCCTGGGTGCAGTTCTGCCATTTTAAAAGCGATATTTCCCGTCATGTTTATTTGCGCAATATTCAGGACACCAATGAAACTCTCTTTTACAACCTCTTGCGTTCGCATCTGAAAGAGACGTTACCGATTATCTATACCCCGACGGTGGGTGAAGCCTGCGAGCATTTCTCCACGATTTATCGCCGCGCGCGCGGCTTGTTTATTTCATGGCCTAACCGCCATCGTATTGATGAGATGCTGCAAAGTTTCTCGCGCAACGACGTTCGGGTGATTGTGGTAACGGACGGAGAGCGCATTTTAGGGCTCGGCGACCAGGGTATCGGCGGTATGGGCATTCCGATTGGCAAGCTGTCGCTCTATACCGCCTGCGGAGGGATCCATCCGGCCTCCACCCTCCCGATTATGCTGGATGTCGGCACCAATAATCAGCAACACCTCGACGACCCGATGTACATGGGTTGGCGTCATCCGCGCATCAGCGACGATCAATACGCTGAATTTATGGATATGTTTATCAGCACGGTTAAAGCGCGCTGGCCCAACGTTCTCCTGCAATTTGAAGACTTTGCACAGAAAAATGCCACCCGACTACTCCAGCGCTACCGCGATCAACTGTGCTGCTTCAATGATGATATCCAGGGCACGGCAGCCGTCACCGCTGGGACGCTGATCGCAGCGGCCCACGCGGCGGGCACGCGCATTCGCGATCAGCGCGTGGTCTTCCTCGGCAGCGGCTCTGCGGGATGCGGGATCGCTGAAAAAATTGTGGCGCTGATGGTCGATGACGGCCTGAGCGAGTCGGAAGCCCGCAGCAGGATCTTCATGGTCGATCGCTTCGGCCTGCTGACCGACGACATGACCAACCTGCTCGATTTCCAGAAAAACCTGCTTACCGCGCGCGACGCCGTAAGCCGCTGGCAGGTAGACGCAAAGAATATTTCCCTGCTGGACGTGGTGAAGAACGCACATCCCACGGTGATGATCGGCGTTTCAGGTCAGCCGGGGCTGTTCAGCGAAGAGATCGTCAAAGAGATGCATCGCCACTGCCCGCGCCCGATTATCATGCCGCTCTCGAACCCGACGTCGCGGGCGGAGGCCCAGCCGCAGGATCTCATCGCCTGGACCCAGGGAGCCGCGCTGGTGGCCACCGGCAGCCCGTTCGCGCCGGTATTCTGGGAGAACGCGCACTACGAGATTGCCCAGTGTAATAACGCCTATATCTTCCCGGGCCTGGGACTGGGCGTGCTGGCCTGTAACGCGCGCCGGGTGACGGAAGAGATGCTGATGGCAGCAAGCCGCAGCCTGGCCGCCCAGTCTCCACTGGTGACCACAGAAAGAGGAGGATTGCTGCCGCCGGTAGATCAGATTGAAACGGTCTCGCGCCAGATTGCCGTTGCCGTCGCCCGGGCAGCCATTGAACAAGGCGTAGCGCCGTCGTTAGATGATGAAACCCTGATGGCGCGTATCGAGAAAACCTGGTGGCAGGCGGACTATGCGCCGTACCGCCGGTCTGCACTGTAGCGCCGGTCATGCCCTCACCGCAGGGTGAGGGCATCGCTGTGGTGTTAGTGCTGTATGCCTGAGCGGTCAGAAAAATCGCTGGCGGAGAGATTATCACCCCGAGTTGCCGCCTGTTTCAGACGGGCATACCGATCAGGTACCCCTTCAGGACGGGTTTTGAAGCGACGGTGCAGCCACATATACTGCTCTGGGGCCATGCGTACGGCCTGCTCAATTGCCCTGTTCATCTGCGTCGCCACGGCTTCTTTATCGCCGCCCTGCAACGCCTCGCTGATATCCTCCAGAATAATCAGCTCGTAACCGGTACCATCCGCCCTGCGACGCGGCACAAAGGGGATGACGGCAGGCTTAGCGCTTTTGACCAGCATATAGCTGCCCGCCGTCGTCGCGGCATCCGGCACCGCAAAGAACGGCACAAACACGCTGTTGGTTTTGCCATAGTCGTGGTCCGGGGCGTACCACAAAATTTCATTCTGCTTCAGCGAGCGGATCATGCCCTTTAAATCATGGCGATCGAGCATGGTTTTGTTGGAACGCAGACGTCCGCGCGTCTGAAGCCAGTCCAGCAGAGCATTGTTATTAGGGCGATACACCCCGATACCGGGGTTGAGCATGCCAAATATCCGCGCGCCCAGCTCAAGCGTCAGAAAATGCATCCCCACCAGCACCACGCCTTTTCCCTGCGCCCTCGCCTTTTCCATGTGCTCATACCCCTGCACGGTAAAGCATTTCTTCACCCGCCACGCAGGCCAGAACCATGCCATCCCGGTTTCAATCACCCCCATTCCTACCGATTCAAAATTACGCTGCAGCAATGACTCGCGTTCATCCTTTTTCATCTCCGGGAAACAAAGTTCCAGGTTGCGGCGGGCAATCTCGACGCGGCGAGGAAGTAAGCGCATCGCCAGTCGCCCCAGGCCATGACCGATTCTGAACAGAAGCGGATAAGGGAGCAGCATGATGAGCCACAGAGCCGCAATGCCGGCCCAGCTTAGCCAGTAACGGGGATGAAGAAAGGCGAATGAAAAACGAGGTAATTTTGTCATCAGAAAATTATCCTTTAACGTGTCTGTCCTTAATTGATTCTGTTGAAGATCTTTCCTAAGGATGAATAAAAAGTCAGCCAGAAACGTTAAGTGTAGCGGATAAGACAAAACGCATTTTTATCGATTTTTGCGAAAACGGGAAAACAAACCGGGGAGGATTTATTCGCTCCCCGGCAGAAGATCTTACATCGAATACCCGGGCTTCTTAATAAGCTCCTCCAGCTTCGGTCCAATTTCGGTATCCCAGACCTGCGCCTTCCAGTCTTCAGGCGCGATCTGCTTCAACGCCACCGACACGGAACTGTCTTTACTGTTGAAATGGCGAATAATCACGTCGGCAATATCTGCCGCCAGGGCAGCTTTTTGTTCGTCGTTCAAATCACGGGGAAAACATTTGATATCTACGTGTGGCATGTACAGGCTTCCGGTTGTGAATGAGGGTTCCACGTTATCAGATAATATTGTTTGCCTTTAACACCTTGTGCAGTTCCGGTCGCTGGCATACGGCGTCCGCAATCGCCGTGAATTTAGGGGTGTTCTCGGCAAACCAGGCGTGACGGGGCCCCCAGGTGCGCGCTACCGCAATATACACATCCAGCAGCGTCAGCCGTTCCCCCAGCGCAAACGGGGCAGCCTTAAGCTGGCTTTCGAACCACAAATAAAGAGATTTCCGGTATGCGATGCAGTTTTTCTGCAGCTGTTCCGGCGCATCCGGCACCCAGCGTTCGGGATAGTCTGCATAGGTAAACGTGGGATAGACGTTGGCCACAAACCAGATGAGCAAACGCTGAAACTGCTGACGCTCTGCCTGCCCCACGGGTGGAGCAAGATCGGGACACCGGTCGAGCACCATCAAGGCAATCGCCGCTGTTTCGGTCATGATGGCGCCATTTTCCAGCTCCAGCGTCGGCACCTGGCACAGCGGATTGAGCTTGTGCAGCAACTCACGCTGCGGACCGGGCTGGTCAAACCCGTCCACGTTGATGAATTGATAAGGGATATCAGCCAGGGTCAGCATCACCTCACTGATTGCCGAGCCCCAGCCGGGTACGCCATAGAGTTTAATCATGTTGCCCCCTGAGGGTGAGGGATGAAAACCCTAAGTGTAGAGCACCATTAGTAGGTTATCCCAGGCGGGTTGACCTCCGATTGCGCCACCGCTTCGCCCTGCTCGCCCCAGCGCGCCAGCACCTTCTGGTACTCTCCGCGCTCAATCGCACCGTTCAGCGCGGCCTGCAAGGCATAAACCAGTTGATTGCCTTTTTTGGTCGTGGTGGCGACATAAGCTTTCTTCGGCCCTAAACCGACCACGCGGGTTTTGCCGGTGAGCGCCGCTTTGTAAGCTGAAACCGACTGGGGGCCAAAGAACACATCCGCCCTGCCGGACTGGATATAGAGATTGCCTGAGGCATCGTCGTGAAGATAGACCGGCAGCGCAGGCGCCCGCCCCGCCTTTTTATTTTCTTCGTTCCAGCCCAGCAGGATGCGCTCCTGATTGGTACCCGAGCCGACAATCACCCTTTTCCCGGCCAGATCTTCCGCGCTTTTGATTGACTGAATCTCGCTGGTGGATTTCACCGAAAACGCCAGCGAATCGACGCGGTAGGTCGCAAAATCAAACTTCTCTTTACGCTGTTCGGTCACAGCAATGTTCACCAGCGCCACGTCGTAGCGCCCGGAAGCGATTCCCAGCGGCCAGTCTTCCCACGCCGTCGGCACCAGCTTTAGCTTCAGCCCCAGGCTGCCCGCCAGCAGGCGGGCAATATCCGGGTCGCTGCCGATCCGCGTGCGGTTATCGCTGGCCAGCAGCGCCAGCGGCGGGGAGTTCAGCATCGAGACGGCGACCGTCAGCGTACCTGGCTCAACGAATTTATAACCGGCGGGGATCTTCGCCACGGCCTGCCGATCCACCGTCACCGGCAGCGGCTGCTCGTTGGCTTTCAGATCGATGCTGGCGTGGCTCGCCGTCGTAAAAAGCAGTCCTGCCAGAAGTCCATATTTCATCTGCGCTCCTTACAGCACTTTTGACAGGAACTGGCGCGTTCGCGCGTGCGACGGGCGGTTCAATACCGCGTCGCTGCTGCCCTGTTCCACGATTTTTCCGTCGACCATAAACACCACCTGATCCGCCACTTCCCGGGCAAAGCCGATCTCGTGAGTGACCACCACCAGCGTAGTGCCGGACCGGGCCAGTTTTTTGATTACGTCCAGCACTTCCCCTACCAGCTCCGGATCCAGCGCCGAGGTGGGTTCATCAAACAGCATCACGCGGGGACGTAACGCCAGCGCGCGGGCAATCGCAATGCGTTGCTGCTGGCCGCCGGAGAGATGGCGGGACCAGGCATCGGCTTTGTCCCGCAGCCCGACCACGTCCAGCAGGCTGTACGCTCTTTCCACCGCCTCTCTTTTGCTGAGCTTTTTATGCGCGATGGGCGCTTCAATCAGGTTTTCCAGCACCGTGAGATGGGGAAAGAGATTGAAGTTCTGAAACACATAGCCCACGTTGACGCGCTGTTTGAGGATCTCTTTCTCCTTCAGCTCGTAGAGCTTGTCGCCCTGACGACGGTAGCCAATGTAGTCCCCGTCGATCTGAATAAAGCCTTCGTCGACGCGCTCCAGGTGGTTAATGGTACGCAGCAGCGTCGATTTTCCCGACCCGGACGGCCCGAGGATGACCGTCACGGATCCCGGCGGGATCTCAAGCGACACGTTGTCGAGCGCCTTATGGCGTCCAAAATATTTGCTGACGCCGGTAATCGAGATATGTCCTTCAGGAGAGGCTTGCATGGATAGGCTCCTGTGCTGGCGTGGTGGTGACAGAACGGGTACGACGGGCGGCACGGTTCTGATTAACCGCAGAGCGGCGTTCGCTGCGGGCAAGTGCGCGTTCAACACCGTACTGGATAGCGGACAGGACGGTGGTGATCGCCAGGTACCAGGCGGCACCAACCATCAGCAGCGGGATCACCT
Organism: Enterobacter sp. BNK-13; assembly: GCF_048685015.1. NCBI lineage: Bacteria > Pseudomonadati > Pseudomonadota > Gammaproteobacteria > Enterobacterales > Enterobacteriaceae > Enterobacter > Enterobacter sp. BNK-13. Next base: position 2,118,217 of record NZ_JBLQTP010000001.1, read on the forward strand.
CCTGCGTGCGGTTGTAGATCATCTGGATGGTATAAAACAGCTCCGGCATCGCCAGGACGTACACCATCGCTGTGCCCTTGGCGAGGCTGATGATTTCATTGAATCCCGACGGCAGAATGGTACGCAGCGCCTGAGGCAAAATGATGCGCACCGTGCGGCGCCAGGCCGGCAGACCGAGCGCGGCGGCGGCCTCATACTGCCCGTGATCGACCCCGAGGAAACCACCGCGAATGATCTCGGCGGTATAGGCGCTCTGCACCAGCGTTAGCCCCACCACGGCGGTAGAGAACTGCCCCAGCACGTTGATGGTTTCAAAACTGCCCCAGGTAATACCGGTAAACGGCACGCCGAGCGAGAGCGTGTCGTAGAGATAGGAAAAGTTGTACAGGATAATCAGCACGACGATCAGCGGCAGCGACCGAAATAGCCAGATGTACGCCCACGCCAGGCTGCTCAGCAGCCAGGATGACGAGAGTCTCGCCAGCGCCAGCATGCCGCCAAACACCACGCTCAGCGCGGTGCCGATCAGCGTCAGCAGCAGGGTCTGCCCGACACCTTCGAGGATCACCGGGTCGAAGAACCAGCGGGCGAACACCGCCCACTCCCAGCGCGGGTTAAAGGCTACGGACTGAATCACGACCGCCAGGACAAACAGCGCCACCGCGGCGCCGACGGCCCGCAGCGGATAACGCGCCGGGACCACCTTAATGGTTTCAACGTTGCTCATCGTCGTTCCTCATGCGGTTTTACTGAACGCTTCACGTACCAGCGTTTTGGTGAAACGCAGCCGACCGTCAAACGGCGGCTGGCTATACTCTTCCGGATCGCGGTTCAGATCGAACTGCGGCTGATAGCCCTGGCTAAGATAGAGCCTGACCGCCTCCGGCTGACGAAAGCCGGTTGTCAGGTAGATTTGGCTATAGCCTGCCAGCACCGCCCTGCGCTCCAGCTCCTGCACCACGCGCCCGGCAAGCCCCTGCTGACGCAGGGTTTTGTCCGTCCAGATACGTTTGATTTCCGCGGTGCGTTCGTCGAACGGTTTGTACGCGCCGGTGGCAATAATCTTCCCGTCGCGCTCCAGGACGATAAACAGCCCCTGCGGCGCCAGATACCACTCGGTGAGCTCCACTTCCGCGTCTTTAGAGAAGTAGTCCCCGTAGCGGGCCGCATATTCACCGAACAGCCCCTCGATAATGGGCTGAAGTTCGGCATCTTCCGGTGATACATCACGAAATCGTTCGCTCATTACGCCTCCTTAATCGCCCAGGCCAGCCGGGTTCACTTCGGACTGAGGAATGCGCTCAACCCCTTCTCCCCAGCGGTTCAGCACTTTGTCGTAATCGCCGTTTTTGATGACGCCGTTCAGCGCGGTTTGCACCGGCTCAACCAGTCCGCTGCCTTTTTTCAGCGTCACCGCGATGTGTGCCGCCTTCGGCCAGCCGCCGTCGACGCTGCCCACCAGTTTGGTTTTCCCGTTCAGCGCCGCTTTCCATGCGCCAATCACGTTCGGGCCAAAGTAGGCATCCGCGCGGCCGGACTGCAGTGCCAGGGTTTGGGCCGCATCGTCTTTGGTGTAGATCGGGGTAAAGGGCTTCAGCCCCTTCTTCAGGTTTTCGGCATTCCATGCCAGCAGGATGGCCTCCTGGTTGGTGCCGGAGCCGACGATAATCTTCAGCCCGGCGATGTCTTCCGCCTTCTGCAGCGACGTAATCGGGCTGGTGGATTTCACGTAAAAGCCGAGGGAATCCTTACGATAGGTAGCAAAATCAAACTTCTGTTTGCGCTCTTTAGTGACGGTGATGTTGCTGATGGCGGCATCGTATTTCCCGGACGCCACGCCCAGCGGCCAGTCCTCCCAGGAGGTGGGCACCACGTTGAGCTCCAGCCCGAGGCTGTCGGCGACCAGACGCGCGACGTCAACTTCGCTTCCCAGCAGCGTTTTGTTGTCGTCGGAGAAGACCGTCAGCGGCGGCTGGTTGAGTCCCGCCACCGCAACGGTAAATTTCCCGGGCACGGCAAAGCGATAGTCTTTCGGCAGCTGCGCTACCGCCTCGCTATTTTTCGCGGTGTTAATCGGGGTTTTATTGGCCTCGATGCTCACACCGGTGCCGTTAATATTGACGTTCTCTGCCCAGACGGCAGGGGTAAAGGCCAGCGCGAGCGCCAGAATAAGCGATGATTTCTGCATAGCGGGGTTCTCTTTTATTGTTGTGTGTACTGGTTTTTCGGTTGGTCTAAGCCAAGGCTTTCGCGCAGCGTGGTGCCCGGGTAGTCGGTACGGAACAGGCCGCGGGCCTGAAGAATGGGCACCACCTGATCAACAAAGCGCGGGAAGGTGTCCGGCGTGCCGCCCTGAATAATGAAGCCGTCTGCGGCATAGCCTTCAAACCAGGCCTGAAGACCGTCTGCCACCTCCTCCGGCGTGCCGGAAAAGCGCGGGCGCGGCGAAGCGGCCTCCAGCGCCACCTGACGCAGGGTTAAGTTGCGTTCGCGGGCGTTACGCTTGATTTCATCGGTGGTGCTGCGGAAGCTATTTTTGCCTAAGTCGCCGATATCCGGGAACGGCTCGTCGAGCGGATACTGGCTGAAGTCGTGATGTTCAAAATAACGCCCGAGGTAATTGAGGGCGTCATTAATCGACACCAGCGCCGCCGTGGTCTGGTACTGGTTTTCCACATCATCGGCATCTTTCCCCACAATCACGCTGACGCCCTGGAAAATATGGAGATCCGACGCGCGGCGGCCGTTTGTTTCCAGCTGCTGTTTTACGTCGCGGTAAAAGGCTTTTGCCTCATCGAGCGTCTCGTGGTGGGTGAAAATGGCGTCGGCATGTTTCGCCGCTAGCTTTTTCCCGTCGTCCGATGCCCCGGCCTGAAAGACAATCGGACGCCCCTGCGGCGTGCGGCCAATATTCAGCGGACCGGCAACCTGGAAGAAGTCACCGTGGTGATCGAGCGTATGCAGTTTCGCCGGGTCAAAAAACTGGCCGCTCTCTTTGTTACGAATAAACGCGTCCCCTTCCCAGGAATCCCACAGCCCTTTCACCACGTCGAGATACTCATCCGCAATACGGTAGCGCAGCGCATGTTCGGGGTGTTTTTCACGGGAAAAGTTCTTGGCCGACCCTTCCAGCGGAGAGGTCACCACGTTCCAGCCCGCCCGGCCGTTGCTCAGGTGATCGAGGCTCGCGAACTGGCGCGCCGTGGTGAAGGGCTCGCTGTAGGAGGTGGATAAGGTTCCCACCAGCCCCAGGCGCGAGGTGATGCTGGCCAGTGCGGAAAGCACGGTTAACGGTTCAAAACGATTCAGAAAATGGGGGATCGATTTCTCGTTAATATAGAGGCCATCGGCCACGAAGAGAAAATCGAGCTTCCCTTCCTCGGCCTTTAACGCCGTCGCTTTCACAAAGTCGAAATTAATACTGGCGTCGGCGATCGCTGCAGGATGGCGCCAGGCGGACATATTCCCGGATGCACCATGCAGAATGGTGCCCAGCCGCAGTTGTCGGGTTGCAGACATATTTACCTCTCCTGAATTAAACGTGTTGCAGGGCTTTTTCCGCAAGCTGTGCAAAATAGCGGGCGGCGGGCTCAATCAGTGCTTCATCCGGGTTAAAGGCCGGGTGATGTAAACCAAACGGACTGTTGCTGCCAATGCTGACAAACGCGCCGGGAACAGACTGCAAATAGACCGCAAAATCTTCCCCGCCCATATGCAGTTCCGCGTGCCGGGTTTCATATCCGGCCTCACGCGCGACCGAGGTGGCAAAATCAGCCCAGCGCTCGTCATTCACCAGCGCGGTAGGCCCGGCATACCAGGTGATATCAATCTGCGCGCTGAAGGCGCTGGCAAAACCGGCGGCGATTTCGCCCACGCGGGCTTTCACATTCTGCTGTACTTCCGTGCGATGGGTTCGCAACGTGCCTTCCAGCTCGACGCTTTCCGGCAGCACGTTCCAGGTGTTGCCGCCCGCAATACGTGTCACGCTCAGCACCACCGAATCCAGCGTGTTGACGTTGCGACTGGCGACGCTTTGCAGCGCCGTTACCAGCTGGCTCGCCAGCACAATGGCGTCGTTACCTTCATGAGGACGTGCGGCGTGCGCACCTTTGCCGGTAATGCGGATCACAAAGCGGTCAACGTTGGCGTAGAACGGCCCGCCGCGGGTGGCGAACTCACCGACCGGCAGGCCGGGCTCGTTGTGCATACCGAAAATCGCGCTGACATCGCGCAGGGCACCGGCGCGCACCATGCTCTTCGCACCGCCAAAGTTCTCTTCAGCAGGCTGAAACAGGATACGCACCCGGCCGTTAAGCGAGGCCTCCCGCTCTTTCAGCTTTAACGCGGCGCCGAGGATGACGCTGGTGTGAATATCGTGTCCGCAGGCGTGCATCACCCCTGCATGCTGTGAGCTAAACGGCACGCCGCTGCGCTCCTCGATCGGCAGCGCGTCAATGTCGGCACGCAGCGCAACCAGCCTGCTGCCCGTTCCGATTTCCGCCACCAGCCCGGTCGACAGGTCGTAAGGCTGTGGGGTGATCCCGGCGTTGGTCAGCCACTGGCGCAGGCGCGCGGTAGTTTCGACCTCCTGGCCGGACAGTTCCGGGTTCTGGTGCAGTTCGCGGCGCCAGGCAATCAGTTGTTCGCCAAAGCTCATACGGTGACCTCCTTGTTAAGACGCGCCCCGGCCAGCAGTCGCAGCGACGCAACGCGCGTAGCCCCCTCCGCTACCGGCGTGTCGATGATAAATTCGTCAATGCCCCACTGCTGATGCAGCGCGTTGAGCTGTTCCACTACCGACTCAGCGGTACCCGCCAGCAGCGACTGCGCCCGGCGTGCAATGCGCACCGGCTCACTGCCCGCCTGGCGTGCAAACGCGTAGGCCTGTTCTTCGCTGGCCACGGTGACACGCTGCCCGTTTGCCAGCTCAACGCCCCACACTTCGACCTTCTGCGCCAGCGCGTCTGCCTCAGCCTGCGTCGGCGCGACAATCGCCTGCACCGCCACTATCACGTCCCGCGCGCTGTTCTCGCGCCAGGTCGATACCACCTCGCGCAGCAGTTCCGGGTCACCGTTCAGGTGTGCGGCAAACACAAAGTGCCAGTCGAGCCTGGCGGCGAGCAGCGCGCTTTCGGTACTCGCGCCCAGCAGAAAACCCTCAGCAGGCAACGGCGGCAGCGGCGTGGCGCGGACGGCCTCTTCATTAGCGTGATGCTCAGGACGGATCCAGCGGTCGAGCTGGGCCAGTTGTTCGGCAAAGCTGCCCTTTTCCTGTTGATTCAGGCCCTGCTGCAGCGCGCGGGTTGAGAGCGGTAATCCACCGGGGGCTTTCCCGACGCCGAGATCGACGCGGCCAGGCGCCAGCGCGGCCAGCACGTTGAAGTTCTCGGCGACTTTATAGGGGCTGTAGTGCTGAAGCATTACGCCGCCTGACCCGACGCGAATGCGCGTGGTTTGCCCGAGGATCCAGGCAATCAGCAGCTCCGGCGAAGGACTGGCAAGCTGTGGGGTGTTGTGGTGTTCGGCAATCCAGAAGCGGTGATAGCCCAGATTTTCTGCCTGCTGCGCCAGCGCCAGGGTACGCGCCAGTGCATCGGCAGCCGTTTCGTTTTCAGCTATGGGGCTTTTATCCAGAATGCTGATTCGCCATGACATGTTGCGTTCTCGTTTGACTTAACATGTCGACATTATTAAAGGCGCATTTCACCACTGAGAAACAATTAATTTACATTTAGTTTGCCGGAAAACAGATATAAAAAACCCTGCTAAGAATAAGACTTTAAGGAGGCAATCAGCGATTCCACCTGCTCCCGACGGGTAATGCGGACGAAGCGAATATGGCTATATTGCGGGTTTTGCAGATCGGCTTCATAGCGCGTACGGTTGTTACGCCAGGTTTTCATCGTCCAGATGATAATGGATTCTCTGCTGAAGAACGCGCGCCGGAAACTCTCTTTATTCCCCGTTCCCGGCCAGAGCTCGTGCTTATGCCAGGCCCGCTTTATTGCTCGCGTGACGGCCTGCCAGAGGGTGCGGGTAAACCCGTAATCCACCCACACCACCACATCGACATCGCGCCATTTCACAGGCCGCGTGCGGTTGTAGTTACCGTCAAGCACCCAGTCTGGCGAAGCCTGTAGCGCCTGCGCCAGCTTTGCCTGAAATTCGTCGTCCGGCGTTCCCTGCCAGTCAGAGCGCCAGTAGAGTCTGTCCATCTCGATACAGGGAATAGCCAGTTCGGTCGCAATCTGCTTCGCCAGCGTGCTTTTTCCACTCCCGCTGGTTCCTATGACGTTAATTTTCATCTCAGCCTCCCTGTATTCACGAAAATGAGACCAAATCATAGCGTTTTCATTCTGTTAACGAAACGCTATTTCAGCATGACAATTTTTCCAGGGAGGCGATCTCCCTATTGCAGTTTGGCTTATGTCATTTATTTAAATCGATTCAAAATAACACCCACTAAAATATTTTCAATTTTATTACATTCGACAACATTAACATATTAAAAATAATGGATACCGGGTATTTCGGAGGTTCTCAATTTCAGCGAGAATATGCACAGATCGTTATTAAAATAATCACTTTTATCTTGCCGGAGCGCTTTCCGGGTTTTTATTCTTGCACAACATCATGGAGTTACTCATGAGGCGTAACACCCCCGTTACACAAAACGAGTATTTACTTAACGCTGGTTCGACGTTAATGTCCACCACCGATACAAAAAGTCATATAACTTATGCTAACTCCGCTTTTATAGAAGCCAGCGGATATAAAGAAGAGCATCTTCTGGGTGAGCCGCATAACCTCATCCGCCATCCCGACATGCCTGCCGAAGCGTTTGGCGACATGTGGTTTACCCTCCAGCAGGGTGAGACCTGGACAGGGCTGGTGAAGAATCGTCGTCATAATGGCGATCACTACTGGGTGCGTGCCAACGTGACGCCGGTCTGGCAGGGGGGATCCCTGACCGGCTATATTTCGGTGCGCAATATCCCCTCACGGGAGGAGATCGCGGCCAGTGAAAATCTGTATGCAAAAGTACGGAATAATGAATTAAAACAGTACCGTTTTTATAAAGGACTGTTTGTTCGGCGCGGTTTATTTTCCTTTTTGTCGCTCTTTAAATGTCTCAGTACCGGAAAACGAATTCAGCTTGGTATTACTGCGACAGCGTTACTTTCCTGCCTGGCGATGTATTTATTCCGCGATCGTCTCGTTCAGGCCACCACTCTGGTGCTGCTTTTTTCTGCGCTGTCCTTTTATCTTCATGTGCAGATCGCCCGGCCGGTAAAATCCATTGTTCAACAGATGCAGCGCGTGGTTTCAGGACGTAAAACGGACTATTACCATTTTGACAGGATCGATGATATCGGGCTGATGATGCGCCTGGTGAATCAGTCTGGTTTAAACCTGAACTCGCTGGTTGATGATGTCGGGGCGCAAATCAGCGGTATTGGCACCATCAGCCAGCAGGTCGCGAAAGAAGGTGCGGCGCTGCAGACGCGCTCTGAGGAAACCGCAGATTTCTTGCAGCAAACCGCATCTGCGGTGGAAGAGATCGCCAGCGCCGTGAAGCAGACGGCCGAAACTGCAAACGAGGCGATTCAGATGGCGGATCGCACCCGCGACAGCGCCCACTGCGGCGAAGTGATGATGAAAGAGACCATCGGTATGATGCAGTCCGTTTCGCAGGATAACGGCCAGATCGTCGATATTATTAGCGTTATCGATCGTATTGCCTTCCAGACCAATATCCTTGCGCTGAATGCCGCCGTGGAAGCGGCGCGCGCCGGTGAAGCCGGCCGCGGCTTTGCCGTGGTCGCGGCTGAGGTGCGCAATCTTGCACAGCACTCCGCGACGGCGGCGAAAGAGATCAAAGCGCTGATCGAGAAAAACGTCGCCAGCGTCAACGCTGGCGTGGAGAAGGTGGTACAAACCGAATCACAGCTGACGGTCATGATCGACCATGTTCTGCAGGTTTCCACCTTGATTAAGGAGATTGGCCTCGCCACGCAGGAGCAAACTCAGGCGCTGACGCTGATTAACGCCTCCCTCTCCCGTATCGGCACAATGACCCAGAGCAATACGGGGATGGTGGATAACGTCACTCACGCCGCGAATCACCTGACGCAGCGGACGACGCGCCTGCAGCAGGCGATTGCCGTTTTTGGCGGTTAGCCGTTCGGGTACTGCTCGTCGGTCACTTTTTCCAGCCATGTTACCGGGCTGCCATTTACCGCTTCGGCGATGGCAAGATGCGTCATCGCCGTTTGCGCACTTGCGCCGTGCCAGTGCTTCACGCCGGGTGGGATCCAGGCGATATCGCCCTGATTCAGGATTTCCGCCTCTTTGCCCCACTCCTGTAACCAGCCGCGACCCTGCGTCACAATCAGCGTTTGTCCCAGGGGATGCGTATGCCAGGCCGTGCGCGCGCCCGGCTCAAAGGTTACGGTTGCCCCGCCGACGCTGGCAGGTTCGGTCGCCTGAAAGGGCGCGTCAATGCGAACAGCCCCGGTAAACCAGGCTTCCGGTCCTCGTACTGACGGTAATGAACCGCTGCGGATAATTTTCATCTTTTGCTCCTCGTTGACTGTTGCGTTAACAGTAGCGCAAAGCACTCGGCAGCATTAGGGTGCATAATCAGATAGGACACATGACTGAAACTCATAAATAGAACCGCGATGCTAAAAGATAATTTCAACGATCTGCTCTCCTTTATGGTGGTGGCCCGCGAGCGCAGCTTTACGCGCGCAGCGGCGCAGCTGGGCGTCTCGCAATCGGCACTGAGCCATGCGATGCGCAAGCTTGAGGCGCGATTAGACGTTCGCCTGTTAACCCGCACAACCCGCAGCGTGGTTCCGACACCCGCGGGTGAGCAGCTTTTTTCGCGCCTCAGCCCGCATCTGCTGGAGATCGAACAGGAACTCACGGCGCTTCGCAGCACCCGCGACAAACCCGCAGGCGCTATCCGCATCGTCGCCGGCGATCACGCGATGGACGCCGTGCTCTGGCCGGTACTGAAGCCTTTTATGCTGCAGTATCCTGACATTAACGTCGAAGTGACGGTCGACAATGGCCTGACAGATATCGTAGATGGCCGCTTCGACGCGGGGGTTCGCCTGGGTGAACAGGTGGCAAAAGACATGATTGCGGTGCGGATTGCGCCGGACATGCGCATGGCGGTCGTCTGCTCCCCGGATTACCTGGCTCGTTTTGGCGTGCCGCTCGTGCCGGAGCAGCTGGGTGAACACCGCTGTATCAATCTCCGCCTCCCCACCCGAGGGGGATTGTATGACTGGGAATTTGAGCGCGACGGGCGCGAGCTTCGCGTGCGGGTTGACGGACAGCTTACGCTGAATAACCTGTCGCAGCGCATCGACGCCGCGGAGAATGGTCTCGGATTAGCCTACGTGCCCGAGTCCTCGGTTCTGGACGCTCTGAATCAGGGACGGCTGGTCAGGGTCCTTGAATCGTGGTGCCCCACGTTTGAAGGATACCACCTCTATTATCCGAGCCGCCGGCAGCACACAACCGCGTTCAGGTTACTTCTCGATGCCCTGCAGCAGCAAAAATTTATACCATCTGGTAATAATTAAGAGAATCTGATGATTAAATAATCAACCCCACCATTGTTTTGACTAAAAACTCATCACGTTTCAGCGTGTTGTGATCCCCGTCTGCTCTGACCACACGATTTCCTTCGACGTGCATCACTTTCGGCACGGTTATATTTTGCGTCGCTTATGAATTGCAGGTAGGATGCCTCGCCATGTTTCGCCTTATCCATACGCAGAATGACTGGGGAGGCGACATGTGTTTGCGCAGAAGCAATCGTTTGTATTGCGCTCTGCCAGGCAGGACTATCACGATAATGGTTCAGACAGGCAAACAGGTAACTCAATGAAAACAAGCAATAAAAGCGCAGCCGATCATCATGCTGCTAAACGTCGCTGGTTGAACTCCCACGAAGAGGGCTACCACAAAGCGATGGGCAACCGTCAGGTTCAAATGATCGCCATCGGCGGCGCTATCGGAACGGGTCTGTTTTTAGGTGCTGGTGCACGCCTGCAGATGGCTGGCCCGGCTCTCGCCCTGGTCTATCTGGTGTGCGGGATCTTCTCTTTCTTCATTCTTCGTGCACTGGGCGAACTGGTACTGCATCGCCCTTCCAGCGGCAGCTTCGTCTCTTACGCCCGTGAATTCCTCGGTGAAAAAGCCGCTTACGTCGCGGGCTGGATGTACTTCGTCAACTGGGCGATGACCGGTATCGTCGATATCACCGCCGTGGCGCTGTATATGCACTACTGGGGCGCGTTTGGCGATGTGCCGCAGTGGGTCTTTGCGCTTGGCGCGCTGGCGATTGTCGGCACCATGAACATGATCGGCGTGAAGTGGTTCGCGGAGATGGAGTTCTGGTTTGCGCTGGTTAAAGTGCTGGCTATCGTGGTGTTCCTGGTCGTGGGTACCGTCTTCCTCGGCAGCGGTAAGCCGCTGGATGGCAATGCAACCGGCTTCCACCTGATAACCGATAACGGCGGATTCTTCCCGCACGGTCTGCTGCCTGCGCTGGTTCTGGTTCAGGGCGTCGTGTTCGCCTTCGCCTCCATCGAGCTGGTGGGTACCGCAGCAGGTGAATGTAAAGATCCGCAGACGATGGTGCCAAAAGCCATCAACAGCGTGATCTGGCGTATCGGTCTCTTCTACGTCGGTTCCGTGGTGCTGCTGGTGCTGCTGCTGCCGTGGAACGCCTACCAAGCGGGCCAGAGTCCGTTCGTGACCTTCTTCTCTAAGCTGGGCGTACCTTACGTGGGCAGCATCATGAACATCGTGGTGCTGACGGCGGCGCTCTCAAGCCTGAACTCCGGCCTCTACTCGACCGGTCGTATCCTGCGCTCCATGTCGATGGGCGGTTCTGCACCGAAGTTCATGTCCAGGATGAGCAAGCAGCACGTGCCGTACGCCGGTATTCTGGCGACGCTGGTGGTCTATGTCTTCGGCGTGTTCCTGAACTACCTCGTTCCGTCTCAGGTGTTCGAAATCGTTCTGAACGTGGCTGCACTCGGGATTATCGCATCCTGGGGCTTTATCGTGGTCTGCCAGATGCGTCTGCGCAAGGCGATTAAAGAAGGCAAAGCCGCTGACGTCAGCTTCAAGCTGCCTGGCGCGCCGGTAACGTCCTGGCTCACCCTGCTCTTCCTGTTCAGCGTGCTGGTGCTGATGGCGTTCGACTACCCGAACGGCACCTACACCATCGCGACCATTCCGCTGCTGGCCGTGCTGCTGATTGCGGGCTGGTTCGGCGTGCGTAAACGCGTTCACGAAATTCACAGCACCGCGCCGGTTCATCCTGATGATGAAAAACACGACGCGCCGCTGGTGGAAGAAACCTCGCGTTAAGCATCCGGAAAGCATTAAAAAGGGAAGGCAAATGCCTTCCCTTTTTTTATCTTACAGCGCGATACGAATCACGTCGTCAGGCTGGGTGGCTTCCTGCTGGCGGGTAGATTTTTGTTTCACCGTCACGTACAGGGTTTTGCCATCCGCAGAGAGCGCCAGGCTATTCGGGTAGACCGGCGTGTCGAACGTTTTAGTCACCTTATACGTTTTCCCATCAATCACGCTCACCTTGCCGGCTTCACGGTGCGTCACGTAGGCTTCATTGCGGGCCGGGTTAAACAGGACCGCCAGGGATTCCGGCGCGGCGATTTTCTCGATCACGCTGCCGTCTTTCAGGCTCACCACCAGCACTTCCGGCTGTTTTGAATCGGTCAGGAACGCTCGCTGACCGGCTGTGTCGAGGCTCAGGTTCAGGTAGAAGTGCTCTTTCCCGTCATCCAGCACTTTTTTACGGCTCAGGATTTTGTGGGTGGCCGTATCAATGGTTAACAGCTCGCCGTCCGCATTCGTGGTGTACAGACGTTTCGTCTGCCCATCCAGCGCCAGGCCGGTGCTGTAAGTACCGGTATTGGCAATGGTCTCTTTCAGCTTCAGCGTGGCGCCATCCACCACCCAAATCACGCTCTCTTTACCGACACCGGTGATGTAAATCGTGTTGCTTGCGTCATCCGCCACCAGCTGGCGCGGCTGCAGCGGTTTGACGGTTTCGCTGCGTTGACGCCCGTCCAGCACCAGTCGCCCTTTTACGTCACCCGTTTTTGCATCAATCGCGGTTACCGCGCCGTTGATCGTATTACCGAACCACAGCGTTTGGGTCGCGTTGTCAAAGGTGGCACCAAAGGGTTTGAGATCGCTATGGATCGCCTGCGTCACGTCCAGCGTGACCGGATCAAGACGGTAAACAATCCCGCCCTTGTCGGTTTTACGGCTTTGCGAGGTCGCCACCCACAGCGCATTCTCCTGCTGGCTCACGGCCATTTCATACGCCCCTTTACCCACCGCTTTACGCAGCACCTCTTCGGCGGCATGCACCTGGAACGTCCCGGCAAGCAGTAAAGTGGCAGACAGCAGTGACAGGCTCAGACGCGGCGAGCACAGATGACGTAAAGACATAACAATTCCTTTTCTGAAAAGTGGGGTTTGGGCTGACATCACTTCCGGCAGACAACGTCATGGCATTGCCTTTTGATAATGAGAATAGTAATCATTAATCAGATGAATGTGGAGTTTTTCTTTCCCCTCTCGCCTTCCATTAACGCAATGTGCGGTTATAGTTTTCAAAACATTTACAAAACCTTTAACATGTATGGACATGTTCCATTTGGTTCGTTTACATACCACAACCGGTTTTATTCATGAAAATCATTTCTGCCCGTAAGGCTTCTCTCCCGCTGCTGCTGGTTCCTGTTATCTTTGCGCCGCTCACCGCCATGAGCGCAGAGGAACAGACCATGATCGTCAGCGCCACGCCGCAAACCGTATCGGAACTCGATACCCCGGCAGCGGTCAGCGTCGTCAATGGCGATGATATGCGCCAGGCTGCACCCCGCATCAACCTGTCTGAATCCCTTGGCAGCGTACCCGGGCTGCAAATTCAGAACCGTCAGAACTACGCCCAGGATCTCCAGCTGTCGATGCGCGGATTTGGCGCTCGCTCAACCTTCGGGGTGCGCGGTATCCGTATGTACGTCGACGGTATTCCAGCCACCATGCCGGACGGACAGGGCCAGACCTCCAACATCGATCTTTCCAGCGTGGAGAGCGTTGAAGTGCTGCGCGGCCCCTTCTCTGCCCTGTACGGCAACGCCTCTGGCGGCGTGATTAACATCAACACCCAGACCGGTCAGCAGCCGCCGACTATTGAAGCGAGCAGCTATTACGGCAGCTACGGTACCTGGCGCTATGGCATGAAAGCCACCGGCGCGATGGGTGATGGCACCCACGCGGGCGATGTGGATTACACTGTTTCCACCACCCGTTTCACCACCAAAGGCTACCGCGACCACAGCGGCGCGCGGAAGAATCTTGCCAACGCGAAGCTGGGCGTGCGTATTGATGACGTCAGCAAGCTGACGCTGATCTTCAACAGCGTGGACATGAAGGCCAACGATCCGGGTGGACTGAATTATCAGGAGTGGCGGGACAACCCGCGCCAGTCGCCGCGCGGCGATCAGTACAACACCCGCAAGACCATCAAGCAGACCCAGGCCGGTCTGCGCTACGATCGCCAGCTCAGCACCCAGGACGACCTGAGCGTGATGATGTACGCCGGCGAGCGTGAAATGACGCAGTACCAGTCGATTCCGTATCAGCCGCAGCTAAAAGCCACTCACTCCGGCGGGGTGATTGATATGCAACGCCACTATCAGGGCGTGGATACCCGCTGGACGCACCGCGGCGAGCTGCTGGTGCCGGTGACCTTTACCACCGGTCTGAACTACGAAAACCTGAGTGAAGATCGTCGCGGCTACGAGAACTTCGTGATGAGCAACGGGGTGCCGGACTACGGCGTCAAAGGCGATAAACGTCGCGACGAACGCAACCTGATGTGGAACGTCGATCCTTATCTGCAGAGCAGCTGGCAGCTGACGCAGAAACTCTCTGTCGATGCGGGTGTTCGCTACAGTTCGGTCTGGTTTGATTCCAATGACCATTACGTTACGCCGGGCAACGGCGATGACAGCGGTGACGCGAGCTATCACAAATGGCTCCCGGCGGGCGCCGTGAAGTATGCGGTGACTGACGGGTGGAACCTCTACGCAGCCGCAGGGCGTGGGTTTGAAACGCCAACCATCAACGAACTCTCCTATCGTGCCGATAATCAGGGCGGTCTGAATATTGGCCTGAAGCCATCCACGAATAACACGTATGAAGTGGGGAGCAAAACCCGAATCGGCAACGGTCTGCTGACGGCGGCGTTGTTCCGCACCGATACGGACGATGAGATCGTGGTGGACTCCAGTTCCGGCGGCCGCACAACCTATAAAAATGCCGGGAAAACCCGCCGTCAGGGTGTGGAAGTTTCCCTGGATCAGCAGTTCGCGGAGAACTGGAAGCTGAAGATGGCGTGGACGTATCTGGATGCCACCTACCGGACTAACGTCTGCAGCGACGCAGACTGTAACGGTAACCGTATGCCGGGGATTGCGCGCAACATGGGCTTCGCTTCGTTTGGCTGGCAGCCGGAGGAAGGCTGGTACGCGGGCACGGACGTGCGTTACATGAGCGATATCATGGCCGACGACGAAAACACCGCGAAAGCGCCGTCATATACGGTAGTCGGGCTGAATACCGGGTATAAGTTTAACTACGGCAACTGGGGAATGGACGTCTTTGGCCGCGTCGATAACCTGTTCGATAAAGAGTACGCGGGATCGGTTATTGTCAACGAGTCCAACGGTCGTTATTACGAGCCTGCACCAGGCCGTAACTATGGCGTCGGGCTGTCGGTCTCTTATCGCTTCGAGTAAGCAAAAAAGAAAAGTTTATTTTATAAATGAAATAACCCTCCTGATGGCAATAAGCCATCAGGAGTTATTCACCAGATAAATAATTAGCGGCGGTATATAGTCGCTCTGATAAATAATCTCTCAGTTAAAATATTGTCGCTGTAAAAGAGAATCCGCTTCATCAATCAACTTATCAATCGCCTTTTGGCTGGCCTCCACATCTCTCCGCTCAAGGGCTGAAAGAAGCTCGTCATAGTGATATGTTGCCGTTTTGATGTCGCTAAGCTCCTGGTGCAGATAGTTCATACAGGGGCCGATGCGGACCCATAGCTGTTCAATTAAGGCATTAAGCGTCGGCATTTCCGCATACTGATAAAGCGTAAACCTGAAGACACGATTCGCATGCAAGGCCTGCTGAACGTTTCCATTGCGCATGGCCTCATGGAAAGCCTCTGACATTTTGCGCAACGCCTCCAGCTTGCCGTCTGACATATTCTGGCATGCTGCGGCAACCGCCATTGGCTCAAGCTGTTTTCGGATGGCGTTAATCTCGTTATAACGCTCCAGCGTCACCTCAGGGACCAGAAAAGCCTGCGCTGGCGTGGCGTGAAGCGCGCCTGAGGAGACCAGGCGCAGCAGCGCTTCGCGAACCGGCGTAATACTGGTGCCTAATTTATCAGCAATCTCTTTCGTAATCAGTCGTGCTCCTGGTTTGAGGGAGCCTGTAATTAACGCCCCTTTCAAACTGTGTTCAACCTGCATGGTAAGGCTAACCCTTTGGGCTTTTTCTAAGTGATCCAAATCAAGCATGTGGAATTCCTGTAGCTAAAACTTAATGCTATTTTTAAACGCCAGTTTTAATAAAACGGCGCCGGTACGATATATCCTGTATCGTCATGCCTGGTGGTGGGAAGTACGTAAAACAGCAAAAAAAAAGCAAACATCATTTTTTTTATCGTTTTCGGGCTCATCCGGGATGATGGCGCGAAAAACCGTGTCCAGTAATTAAAGACAATATATCGTATCTTCACAAATAAATATGGCGGGAAACCCCGCCATTGTGCGCTTTATTTATTGTCACTCGCGACGCGAATCACGACTTTGCCGAAGTTTCGTCCTTCCAGCAGGCCAATCAGCGCCTCGGGGGCGTTTTCCAGCCCGTCCGTCACCTGTTCGCGATAGTGGATTTTTCCCTCCTGTACCCAGCGCCCCATCTCTTCCTGGAACTCATGAATGCGGTGTCCATAATCCTGGCCGATAATAAAGCCCTGCATACGAATGCGTTTCTTGAGAAGGGTCGCCATCAGGAGCGGCAGGCGGTCCGGCCCGTCAGGCAGGCCCGTCGCGTTATAGCCGCTCACCAGGCCACACACCGGCACGCGCGCGGAGGTGTTCAGCAGGGGCAGCACGGCATCAAACACTTTCCCGCCGACGTTTTCATAATAGACATCAATACCGTTCGGACAGGCGTGTTTCAGCTGGTCGGCAAAATCCGCCGCATGGTGATCCAGACACAGGTCAAAGCCGAGAACCTCAACGGCATGACGGCATTTCTCTGGGCCACCGGCCACGCCGACCACCCGGCAACCTTTGATTTTGCCGATCTGCCCTACTGTCGCGCCAACCGGACCGGTCGCCGCAGCCACCACCAGCGTTTCACCCGCTTTCGGTTGCCCGATATCCAGCAGCCCCATATAGGCGGTAAAGCCCGGCATACCCAGTACGCCCAGCGACCAGGAAGGATGAGACGGATTTTCGCCCAGCTTCACCAGGCCACTGCCGTCCGAAAGTTCATACTCCTGCCAGCCGCTATAGCCCAGCACCCATTCACCGGCTTTGAAGTCGGGATGGTTTGACTGTTCAACGCGGCTGACCGTTCCCCCCACCATCACCGCACCGATCTCAACCGGCGGTGAATAGGATGGCGCGTCGCTCATGCGACCTCGCATATAAGGATCCAGCGACAGCCAGACGGTACGAAGCAGAAGCTGCCCCGCACCCGGTTCCGGAACAGGCTGCGTTTCCAGACGAAAATTTTCCGCGACCGGTGCGCCCTGTGGACGAGAGGCCAGCACCCAGCGGCGGTTATGCGAAACAGAGTGATTCATCAGGATCTCCTTCTGGGACAAATGTCATTACAGCCTGGCTCACGTTCAGCGTTATCGCATTAGCATTACGAGCCAGACTGATTGAGGCGTACAACCAGATAGATGCAGGTTTCATTCGTCTCGTTGATGAACCGGCAGTCATTAGGCGGCCCCAGCTCAAGACAGTCTCCGGCGTGCATCTCGTGGCGGGTGTCGCCCTCCTGAAACACCAGCTCACCGGACTGCAGCCAGATAAGCTGACGCGCCAGCGCGTAAGAAGAAGCCGGCATCGGAACGTCGCTTCCCGCAGGCAGTTCCACCTGAACAAGGTCGATGGGCAGATCGGTACGGGGAGAAACATGGCGGCGGAGGTAGTGCGTCTGCGGATCGCGCCAGACGGGCTGGTTTGCCAGGCGCAGCAGCTTACCCTCCTGCATTTCGGCCCGGGCAATCAGCGTTGACATGCTGATGCCAAACGCGCCCGACAGGCGGGCAAGCAAGGTGGCTGTCGGGCTACTGTCCCCGCGCTCTATCTTATGGATCATGGCGCGGGAGACCCCTGCCCGGTCCGCCAGCTCACTCAAGGACCATCCGCGAGACTCGCGTTCAAGGCGAATTCTTGCGCTAATCCGTTGATTCATTGTGTCTGTTATGGTGTTCATGACGTCATACTATAGTGTATGAACGGCAATTCAATGGGCTTTTGATAACAAAAAAATATGGCTTATGCCATAGCGATCGGGCGATACAGTTGTGTAATATCGTAGCGATAACGTAATACTATAGTGAACAACACACAGAGGCTTCATCATGATCGTTCGTCATGCCTGCAAAGAAGACTGCGCTGCGATAGGCGAGATTTACAACCACGCGGTGCTGCACACTGCCGCGATCTGGAACGATAAAACCGTCGATACCGATAACCGAATCGCATGGTTTGAGGCGCGCTCGCTTGCGGGCTACCCGGTTCTGGTAAGTGAAGAGGACGGCGTAATCACCGGCTACGCCTCTTTCGGCGACTGGCGCGCCTTTGACGGCTTCCGTCATACGGTTGAGCACTCGGTCTATGTCCACCCGGCCCATCAGGGCAAAGGGATTGGCCGCACGCTGATGAAGGCGCTGATTAACGAGGCCCGCGCCATCGGGAAACACGTGATGGTGGCCGGCATTGAAGCGCAAAACCATGCCTCGATTCATCTCCATGAAACGCTCGGCTTTGTAACGACGGGACAAATGCCGCAGGTGGGAACCAAGTTTGGCCGCTGGCTGGACTTAACCTTTATGCAGCTACAGCTGGACGAGCGCAGCGATCCGGACGCGATCCCATGAATCAGTCACTGACGCTGGCGTTTCTGGTCGCGGCGGGCATCGGTCTGGTGGTGCAAAACACCCTGATGGTGCGTATCACCCAGTCCTCCTCCACCATTCTCATCGCGATGCTGCTGAATTCGCTGGTCGGCATCGTGCTATTTGTCACTATTCTGCTGCTGAAACAGGGCATGGCTGGATTCAGCGAGCTGGCCGCGACGGTGCGCTGGTGGACGCTTATCCCGGGGCTGCTGGGGTCGTTTTTCGTGTTTGCCAGCATCAGCGGCTATCAGAACGTTGGCGCGGCGACGACCATCGCCGTGCTGGTCGCAAGCCAGCTGATTGGCGGGCTGGTGCTGGACGTGCTGAGGAGCCATGGCATCCCGCTGCGCGCCCTGATCGGCCCGGTGTGCGGCGCGGTGATGCTGGTGGTCGGGGCCTGGCTGGTGGCGCGACGCCAGTTTTGATCGTTACAGTATGGTGCCGCCTTTCGTCAGCTGTTCCTCACGCGCGTCCATCTCCTCTTTATGCTGCTTGCCGTGGTGCGAAATCGCGGTGCGCAGACGCTGCTGCTGGGTGTAGCGATCTTCACGGCTGAGCTCTGCATCATCGCTTAATTCAGTCAGCAGCTCGTTCATGTGGGTAATCACGCTCTCTTCGATCGCGGCATCGACGCGGGCGATAACTTCGTTTAAATGTGACATTGTCACTCCTTGTTATGTGCCCGGTGGCGCTACGCTTACCGGGCCTACGGGTGCCAAATGTAGGCCGGGTAAGGCGTAGCCGCCACCCGGCTAAAAAGGCTTAGTTCAGCTTCGCTTTCGAGAAATCGCTGCCCATCAGGCTTACGCTGTACCCGGTCACATTGCTGCGGGTCGCGTAGAACGTTTTCCCGTTGGCCAGCGCGATCCACGGCGCCTGCTGGTAGAAGATCTCCTGCGCCTGGCCATAGAGCTTGGCGCGCTCAGCCGGGCTGCTGGTCAGCTTCGCTTTTTGTACCAGGGCATCATACCCCTTATCGCACCAGCGCGCGGCGTTTGAGCCGGTTTTAATGCTGTTGCAGCCGAGCAGCACGTCGGCAAAGTTGTCCGGGTCGCCGTTGTCGGACATCCAGCCAAAGAGCGCGGAGTCATGTTCGCCTTTACGCATTCCGGAGAGATATTCGCCCCACTCGTAGGAGACAATTTTGGCCTTCACGCCAACTTTTGCCCAGTCGCTCTGGATCATCTCCGCGATACGACGCGAGTTCGGGTTATACGGACGCTGAACCGGCATTGACCACAGCGTGACTTCCGCGCCCTTCTCCAGACCCGCCTGCTTCAGCAGGGCTTTCGCTTTTTCAGGATCGTAGCTGTAGTCCTTCAGGTCTTTATTGAAGCCCAGCATATTTGGCGGGATCGGCGATTTTGCCACCGTGCCCGATCCCATAAAGACCGCATTAACGATGGCCTTCTTGTCGGTAGCGTAGTTGAGCGCCTGACGCACCAGCACGTTATCAAACGGTTTTTTCTCGGTATTAAACGCCAGATAACCAACGTTCAGCGCATCGACCGAGTGCAGCGTCAGGTCTTTGTTGTTTTTGATGGCGTCAAACTGAACCGGGGATGGCGCAGGAATGATCTGGCACTCGTTGGTCTGCAGCTTCGCCAGGCGAGTTTCCACGTTTGGCGTAATGGAGAAAATGAGATGCTTCGTCGGCACCTCGCCCTCCCAGTAGTTCGGGTTCGCGACGTAGCGGATCAGCGAATCCACTTTGTACTGCTGCAGCACGTAAGGCCCGGTGCCAATCGGCCAGGTGTCCACGTTCTCAGGCGTGCCTTTTTTCAGCATTGCGTCGGCGTATTCAGCGGAGAGAATCGAGGCGAAATCCATCCCCCAGTCGGCCAGAAACGCGGCGTTGGGTTCGCTGAGGGTGAACTGGATGTGATAATCATCGACCTTTTTAACGTCCTGGATCAGCTTATCGAGACCGACATCATTAAAGTACTCGTAGTTGCCCTGCGACACGTTGTGGTACGGGTGTTTAGGGTCTTTCTGACGCATGACCGAGAAAATAACGTCATCGGCATTAAAATCACGCGTCGGTTTGAAGTATTTGTTGCTGTTGAACTTCACCCCTTTACGCAGGGCAAAGGTATAGGTCTTGCCGTCCGGAGAAATCGTCCAGGACTCCGCCAGCGACGGCACCGGGGTGTTTTTCACCGGGTCGAAATTGATCAGACGGTTATACAGCACCTGAGAGCTGGCCACAAAAGACGGGCCAGAGCTGGCGATTTGTGGGTTGAAGGACTCGGGGGAGGCTTCTGAACAGTAAATAAGGGTGTCGTTATTTGCCGCCCATGCGGCACCGGCTGGTAACAGCGCGCTCAGTGCAAGGGCGAGCAGTGTTTTCCCTGTAGACATGGTTATAACCCTGACAGTTTTATTATATAGGACAGTAATAACAGCACAGGCGTTTTGACCTGGCAAATAACGAAACACTATCAGGTTATTCTAAAGCCGCTTTTTTTGCTGTTTTAACCGCCAGCGCTCAAAAAGATGATTTGCCTTAAGTGCCATTATTCGTCAAGCACAACCGTCACTTTCTATGCCGCAAGAAATCGGCGCTTTTAGCGTCTCTTCCTCCGTTTGTTTGCTTCCTCGTTTCGTTAAAGTAATGGTGTGAAGAAGTATATGGGATCAAATCGTGGCAAAAACTCTTTTACGCAGCGGTAATCTGGATGATTTTCAGGCCGTTGGCGGCGGCGGACAAGCCGTTTTCGAATCAGCGTTGCAAATCCGGGAAGCGCTCCGTTTGCGCAAACAACAGGCCATCGTCGACTGTCTGGCGATTCCTCAGGTCAACGACAGCGGCGACCGCGTGGACTGGTATTCCCCGGTTGAAGGGAGCGTAATCAGTTGGAAAGCGGCCGATGAAGATGATCGCTATCGCGCCCTGCGCTATCTGGAAAACACGCTCGCCAGCGTCGAGTCATTAAGCAAGAAATGCCTGCAGTCGCCTAAAACCGCGCAACAGCTTTTTGGCTCTCTGCTGTCAAAGGCGTTTCAGTTTCCGGGCGAAAACTTCCTCTTCCTGGTGGACGGAAAGCCGGTCATTAGCTTCTGGGGATTTGTAAACCTGAACGAGAACGCGCGCGACGATGTCCTCGACTGCCTGCGTGAATCGCTGATCCCTGAGCCAGCCCCCGTTGTGATTGACGATCCTGAACCCGAGCCTGAGCCAGAGCCGGTGATGACCTTTGAGCATGCTGACGAGCCGCTGATCGCCCCTTCCACGGTGGTGCGTATTACGCCGGAGGAGCTGTATGAGCCCGAACCGGCCCCCGCCGTTGCTCAACCTCTTCAGGCGCCTGCTCCAGCGAACATCGTGAAAAAGCGCCGCGTTCCCCTGTGGACCCTGCCGGTTGCCGCCGTGATCGTCGCCGCCATTGCCGCCCCGCTGCTGTGGCCAAAACAGGCACCTTCCGCTGAGCCCGCCCCGGCACCCACACCTGAACCTGTGGAGATTGCGCCAAAACCGATCAAAGCGGTTGAGCCGCTGGCGATGAAGCTACCGCTGCATCAGGCGGAGGTCGTGGCCAGCAAAGAAAAAGAAGCCGCTCCGGCCGCTCCTGCGCCACAGCCCGCTCCGGTGGTGATTGTCGCCATCCCAAAAGACGCCATGGTGATGGAAGCGAATCAGGTAAAAGCGGGATCGACGCGTTTCCTGAACGGCAACTGGCGCGCTATCCTCGATGTGAAAGATCCGGTTACCGGCAAGCCGCCGTCGCTGCGCTATCAGATCCAGAACAATAAAGGTTTCGCCCGCGTTGTCCATGGCGACAACATTGTCTGCCGCGCGGAGGTCTTCTCCGGGCTGCACAGCAATGGCGAGCTGATGATTAAGAGTCGCGGCACTGCCCGCTGCACCGACGGTTCCCGCTACCCGATGCCGGAAATTGCCTGTAAAGCAGGCACCAGCGATATCGCAGAATGTCGCGCCCGTTATGATGCCAACACCGTCGTCCCACTGACGTTCAAGAAAGCAGGTGCCTGATCCTATGCTGGTAAATCTTTGCGACTATAAACAAAGCGTCACGCTTATTGCCAACAGCGGCGTGCAGTTCCTCGATTTCGGTCTGACGCCGCAGGACTCCGCCAGCAACGGGCGCTTCGTACGTAAAACCGCGAACGGCCCGCTATTGCGCCTCGATTTCGACCTGGTCAACGGTCGCTATACCCTGCCCGGCATGAACGGCGGGCAGCCTGAAGTGGTCAAACCGGAAACCACTATCCCGCTGCATCAGTCGCTGGCGGTACTGGATGGCGTCTGGCTTCCGGTTCCTTTCCTGCGCTTCAACCCGCCGCGGACCTTTGTTGAAGGGCCGGATAACTGGGCGCGCGTTCAGGTGCGCAAGCTTGACACCCCGGACACGGCAGGCAATACACACCGCGTCACCCTCGCGCTTGACAGCCAGATTGCCGATCATGCCACGTCCGCGCTCTCCCCGGTGGAAAACGATATTCTGAACGGCACCCGCTTCGCGCTGGCGTGGCGCGATAATGAGGTAGACAGTTTCCTCGATCAGACCTGGATTGACGGCTGGCTGCGCGAGGCGTTTACCCAGTATGCCGACGGCGTTGAGAACCGCTCTGAACGCGACCTGCAGCAGGCGATGCGCAGTTTTGAGTATCAGGCCCACTGGCTTAACCTGCTGACCATGCTCGGTGAACAGCTCACCGTACCGGAAGTGAAATTTGTCACCCATACGCTCAGCACGCCAGCCATTCCGGTTGACCTGATCCTCGACGTGGGTAACACCCACACCTGCGGCGTCATTATTGAAGACCACGGCGATGCGAACGATGGGCTGCGTCAGACCGCCGAGCTGCAGGTTCGCTCGCTCAGCGAGCCGCAGTTCCTGAACGAGCCGCTGTTCACCAGCCGTCTCGAGTTTTCGGAAGCGCGGTTTGGCAAGCAGCACTTCTCGGTTGAAAGCGGTCGCGAAGACGCCTTTGTCTGGCCGTCGATTGTCCGCGTCGGTGATGAAGCCCGCAAGCTGGCGATGCAGCGTCTGGGAACCGAAGGCAACAGCGGTATTTCCAGCCCGCGTCGCTACCTGTGGGATGAAACCCCGGTCGTGCAGGACTGGCGCTTTAGCCAGATGAACAGCAAGACCCAGCGTGAACCGCTTGCCACCGCGTTCCCGCTGATGAACCTGATGAACGATGACGGCGAGCCGCTCTTCACGCTGCCGCAGGACGAGCGCCTGCCGGTCTTCTCGCCGCAATACAGCCGCAGCACCCTGATGACCCATATGCTGTGCGAGCTGCTGGCACAGGCGCTGGGGCAGATCAACAGCGTCGCCACGCGCCTGCGTCTGGGCTTCCCTGCCTCGCCGCGCCAGCTGCGCACGCTGATCCTGACGCTGCCCTCCGCCATGCCAAAGCAGGAGCGCGAGATCTTCCGTCGCCGCATGTTTGAAGCCATCGCGATTGTCTGGAAAGCGATGGGATGGCACCCGCAGGATGAGGATTTTGTCACCCGCAAACAGCAGGAAAAAAGCGTGGTGCCGGTACCTGAAATCCAGATGGAGTGGGATGAAGCCAGCTGCGGTCAGCTGGTCTGGCTGTATAACGAAGCCATCTCCCGCTTTGGCGGCCAGACCGAAGCCTTCTTCGCCTCCCTTGCCCGTCCGGACCGTGAACCTGAGCCGGGCAGCCAGCCGGGGCGCGCGCTGCGCGTCGCGTCCATCGACATCGGCGGCGGCACAACGGATATGGCGATCACCCATTATCAGCTGGATGACGGTTCCGGCAATAACGTCAAAATCACCCCGCAGCTGCTGTTCCGCGAAGGGTTTAAGGTCGCGGGCGACGATACGCTTCTGGACGTGATTCAGCGCTACGTGTTACCCGCTCTGCAAACGCAGCTGCAGAAATCCGGTATCGCGGATGCCTCGCTGCTGATGGCCTCGCTGTTCGGTGACTCCGGGCGCATTGATACCCAGGCCGTACTGCGCCAGCAAACGGCGCTGCAGCTCTTTATGCCGATTGGCCATGCCATTCTTGCCGGATGGGAATCCAGCGACGTTGACGATCCGCTGGCTGGTCTGCACGCCACCTTTGGCGATCTGCTGCCGCAGAAGCCGACCCGCAACGTGATGAACTATCTGCAGCAGGCGATCGACCATGCCCTGCCTGCGGGTTCTGACGCTTTTGACCTCTTCGCCGTGCCGCTGCACGTCAATTTCCGCGAAATGCAGGATGCGATGCTGGCCGGGCAGTTTACGCTGGCCTCCCCGCTCCACGCGGTGTGTGAGGCGATTTCCCATTACAGCTGCGACATTCTGCTGATCACCGGACGCCCGGGCTGCCTGCCTGGGGTTCAGGCGCTCATTCGTCACCTGCAGCCGGTGCCGGTCAACCGCATCGTCTGGCTGGATAAATACCAGGTACATGAGTGGTATCCGTTCAGCCAGCAGGGGCGCATTGGCAACCCGAAATCGACCGCTGCCGTGGGGGCCATGCTCTGCAGCCTGGCGCTTGACTTGCGTCTGCCGCGCTTCAACTTTAAAGCCGCGGACATTGGCGCGTATTCCACCGTGCGCTATCTGGGCGTGCTGGATAACACCGTCAATACCCTGCGCGAGGAAAACGTCTGGTATCAGGATATCGATCTTGATAAACCCGGCGCGAAGCTTGATGCGCGTCTGCACTTCCCGCTGCGCGGTAACGTGACTCTCGGCTTCCGCCAGCTGGCAAACGCGCGCTGGCCGGCCACGCCGCTCTACACGCTCAGCATTAACTCGGCCGAACTGGCAAAAGCGATTGCCGGCGACGGCGTGCTGAATGTGCGGCTCAAGCTCTGCGGCGGCAGCAAGCAGGAAGGTCCGGAGGCCTTTGAGCTGAGCGATGCCTGGCTGCAGGACGGCACGCCGGTGGCGCCTGACGCATTAACTTTCAAACTTAATACCCTGGCCGATCGCCGACACAGCGGTAGCCACTACTGGATCGACAGCGGGAGCGTATACCTGAAATGACAGCGACCACGAACACCACTCAGGCCTTAATCGGGTGGATTAACGAGACGCGCCTGACCGCCCCTGTGCTGGATAACGATGCCGACGCCCTGCTTGCTCGCATCAACGCGGTGCAGGCGCGGGAGCAGGCCATTGAACGCGCCATGACCCGCCAGAGCAGCATTGGGCTTTACGGCCATTCGCAGAGCGCGAAAGCGCACCTGCTCTTATCGCTGTGCGGCAGCGGCAATGGTCGCCTGAACGTGACGCCAGGCCAGCGCACTTTTGACTATTTTTCGCATATCAATCCAGGACATGCCCTGACCAATATGGCCGTCCGCTTCACCCGGGAAATCCCGGAAGCGCTTGACGAGGCGTTTCCGCTGCGCCTGAGCCTGGTCACCGAGGCCGAGCTGGTACAGCTCTTTATTGCCCGCACGACGCTTCATCCGCAGATGCGCGCGGTGGATAAGGCGGTCATCGAGACACGTCTGGAGAAATGGCGCGGACTGCGCCAGCCGCAGGGCGTGCCCGGCATCACCGCTCATGAAGTGGGGGCAATTGCCCGTTTCTGGCAGAGCACGGTACCCGCAGCGAAACAGCAAATTGATGATGCCCTGTGGCATGAGTTTGCCCAACTGGTGCCTTCACTCGATCTCAGCACGCGAGCCAGCGTCTGGTCGCTGCTCTGGGGCGAACAGCAGGAACTGACCCAGCAGTGGTTAAACCTGGCCCATGTGCTGCACCAGACCAGCCATGCCAGCGAGCTTGCGGCCCCCCTTAGCCTGCTGGTGGACAGCTTTGGGCTGCCGGGTGAAGGGTTCCTGACGCACGACGGCTCGATAGCGCTTCAGCATGCACAGGAGACGCTTCTCCATCCGCTGAACAACGGTGAAATGCTTAACGCCATCAGCCTCCCGGTCGATGTGCTGGCCTTCCTGACCCGCGAAGTGGTGCTGCCCGTTGAGAGCGGCGCGCTGGATAATGTTGATATCATTGATATCCCGGTGTTTGAAGAGCACCATGCCGATCCGCTACGCCAGGCGAAATCCCAGTGGCTGCTTGAGCACTATCGCCAACAGCTCCAGCCGGATGTGCTGGTCATTTGCAACGCGACGGCGCAGCACGAACAGACGGCCAAAAAAGCAAAAGTGTTAATGAACTGGGTCAGGGAGACGCAGCCTGCCGAAGAATCAGCCCTGCCGGGGCTGGTGTGGGCGATCACCCCGCATGACGCCCGCTTTACCACCCGGCAGAACCTCGACGAAGCCGTACAGCATCTGCTCGGAAAGCCGGGCTTGCGCTGGGGCACCCTCCAGGCCCTGGACAGCCACAGCATGCAGCGCGTCATTGAGTGGCTGTCTCAGGCCACGTTGCCCGCGCAGCGACAGAAACGTCTCGGCACGCTGAAAAATGCGCTGCATCAGGAGCTCTCGGCGCTGATGCAAAGCTACCTGGCACCGCTGATTGAGGAACCGGGTACCCGACGCGCTCAGGCAGAAAACATGGTGCGCATGCTGCAAAGCAGTGCCGCCCGCCACGGCGAGCTGCTTGAAGGCCTGCTGCCGCCGCTGAAGGCCTTTGAAACGCTGCTGGCCGTTCAGCAGCCGCGCGAGGAGCAGGTTAACGGGCTGTTTACGGATACCATTGACCTGTTTGCTGATAATGCCCAGGAAAGTGCAAGCCTGTTCCAGACCAAAGACAAAGCGCGTCTGGCGCACAGAGTATGGATAAATCATCTGCGCCAGTGGAGCCGCAACGAGGCAACCGCCGCCCGTCTTGGGCTGGATCCTGAGGTGTTACAGCAAATCGCGGATGTGCTGGTCGTCACTAGCTACCGGCTGAATCTGCCTCAACAGCTGCAGCGAATTGTCGAAGCAGATAAAAGTAGCGCTGCGCAACTGCATGCCGTGATGGGCAATTTCGTTGGCTGGCTGGGTTACGACCAGACGCCCGTGGCGACGCGTCCGGCAAGCCGCATCCGTAAAGGCCACGCCATCTTCGTCACGCCGGTGGTCAGCAGCGCCGAACCTCGCCTGACGCGCCTGGGAGAACAGCCGGTCCATGCGGCTACCGCATATGTTTACGACTGGCTGGTCGCACTCTATAGCCGCGCGATAGAGAACATTGATTACCACCACCCGCATGATGTTCAGCCTGACGCACGTCAGGCACTACGGGCTTTAATAAAGTAACCGCCCTTCTTGCCGGGTGGCGCTGCGCTTACCCGGCCTACATTTCGCAACGATGATACATTGCACAATAATCACATCGTCGTACATTCGGCTAAGGCCCGCGCCAGCGCAGAGGGGTTTTCCCAGGACATTGAGTGCCCCGCCGCAGGAATAATTTTCACCTCAACGCCCTTCTGCTGGAGATTTTCCACATCGTCATCCGGCAGAGAGAGCTCGCCAAAAATCAACGTTACCGGGCAAGGGAGTGACAGGAACTGCGCTTCCCATTCCGGTTCAACGCCCGTCACCAGGCCAGATGCACCGCGCCAGACGGCATAAGCGGCATTGCTCTGAAGGCATCCCGCCCATGCTGTTTTTTCTGCGCTGAGCATGGCGTCATATCCGTGCTCCAGAAACTGTTGCTCGGATTGCGCCGCTATAGACCGGCTGAACATGCCCCCACCCGCGTGAAAATTGGGCTCTGACACCATCAGTCCCTTCACGCGCGTTGCCAGCAGCCCCGCCGTTTCGATAGCAATACTGCCGCCCATGCTGTGGCCATATAACCAGAAGGAATCCAGCTCAAGATGGTCAATCAGTTCCGCGACAACGTGCGCCTGGTCAGTGGTTTTATAGCTGTAGTGCTCAGGCTTATCGCTGTAGCCGCTGCCGGGCAAGTCGATAAGAATCGCTCTGCGCGCGCCAAAAAGCGGGTCACGAACGACGCGGGGATATTCATAGGAAGAGGCGCAGCCCAGCCCGTGAATGAACACCACGGGATCGCCGGTACCAGGCAAGTCGTGCCAGCGCACGGTGCAACCGGCCTGCTGCGAGTAAAAACTGTTCATAAGCACTCCTTTTATGATGCACTGTGTATTTATACAGTCATCACATCAGGAATGCTATGTTCATCTTTTAAAACTGAAAGCGTGCTTCAGAAAAGCGAGACCAGCAGCGCAACGGGAAAGCTCATTGGCCAGGTTGACCCCACCAGGAAAGCGCTGAGCAGGCGGATACGTTTGCGGTCTTTAGAGAGGAACCAGGTGATTAATGCGCAGATGGAAGCCATGATTGCGTAAAAAACCAACATCTTTTGATACAACGTCATTCTGTATACCAGAGCCGAAAAAATAACCGCACGCAATATGCGTCATATGTTGACACAGATCAAGTTTTTTCGTTACAGAATAACCACTTAAAAATTACGGCTAATAACAATTGAGTATCTTACGTAACACGGGTGGCGGGCAAGGAGCACGCCTGGCCGCGCAAGCGGCCAGGCTGAGCGGATCAGTGCTTGATCATCACATGCCGGACGACCGTATAATCCTCAAGCCCGTAGACCGACATATCTTTCCCGTAGCCCGATAATTTCATGCCGCCGTGCGGCATTTCGCTCACCAGCATAAAATGGGTATTCACCCAGGTGCAGCCGTACTGCAGGCGCGCGCTCAGGCGATGGGCGCGCCCCACGTCTTTGGTCCAGACCGATGACGCCAGGCCGTATTGCGAATCGTTCGCCCAGGCCAGCACCTGCGCCTCGTCATCAAATTCGGTGACGCTCACCACCGGGCCAAACACCTCGCGCTGAACGATGGCGTCGTCCTGTTTTGCTCCCGCCAGAAGGGTTGGCTGGAAGTAGTAGCCCGCTCCCTCTTTTTTACTCCCGCCGGTGACAACCTGGATATGACCGAGCGCTTTCGCCTCATCGACGGCCTGGCAGACGCGTGAAAGATGGGCGGCCGAGCTGAGCGGACCGAGTTCGGTAGCCTCGTCCTCCGGGACACCCATTTTAAGACTGGCAACCGCGGCACCCAGCTTTTCCACCAGTTGGGCATAAATTCCCTTCTGGGCATAAATGCGGCAGGCCGCCGTACAGTCCTGTCCGGCATTGTAGAAACCAAACGTCCGCACCCCTTCAACCACCGCATCCAGGTCGGCATCATCAAACACGATCACCGGCGCTTTGCCACCCAGCTCCATATGGGTGCGTTTAATCGAGGACGCCGTATGGCCGATGATATGTTCCCCGGTCGCAATCGAACCGGTCAGCGAGACCATACGGACCTTCTCGTGCCCGGTGAGCGGGTCGCCGACCGTTTTCCCACGACCAAACAGCACGTTCAGAACGCCCGCCGGGAAGATATCTCTTGCCAGCTCTGCCAGCTTCAGCGCGGTCAGGGGCGTGATCTCTGAGGGCTTAATCACCACGCAGTTCCCTGCTGCCAGCGCGGGGGCCAGCTTCCAGGCTGCCATCATCAGCGGGTAGTTCCACGGCGTGATAGAGGCCACCACGCCTACCGGATCGCGGCGAATCATTGACGTGTGGCCGTCAAGGTACTCGCCAGCGGCGAGGCCGTTCAGGCAGCGGGCGGCCCCGGCAAAGAAACGGAAAACATCGACCACCGCCGGGATTTCATCACCCAGCGCGCAGTGCAGCGGCTTACCGCAGTTAAGGGACTCGAGCCGGGCAAACGCCTCGCCGTGCGCTTCAATCGCATCCGCCAGCTTCAGCAGGCACTCGGCGCGGGTTTTCGGCGTCGTTTGCCCCCACGCCGCAAAAGCACGGTCAGCAGCCAGCACCGCCGCGTCGACCTGGGCCGCTGACGCCTCAGCAATTTCCAGCAATACCTCTCCGGTGGCCGGGTTATAAACCGGCTGTTTTTCACCTTCTCCGGCAACCAGCTCACCGTTTATCAGCAGATGTTTTTGCATAGCATTTTCCTGTTGAATTCACTGTTATTTCCCGCTGCCGGCAATGTTTTCGCCGTCGCGGGTTAGCCACCAGGCTCCCAGAATGGGGATAGTTGTCACCAGCATCACCAGCAGAGCAACAACGTTGGTGACGGGCACGTCGCGCGGACGCCCGAGCTGGTTGAGCAACCACAGCGGTAACGTGCGCTCGTGTCCCGCCGTAAATGTTGTGACGATTATCTCGTCAAACGACAGGGCAAACGCCAGCATTCCCCCGGCCAGCAGCGCGGAACCCAGATTGGGCAGCACCACGTAGCGAAAGGTTTGCCACCCGTCAGCCCCGAGATCCATCGACGCTTCCACCAGGCTCCAGGAGGTGCGTCTGAACCGGGCAATCACGTTGTTAAACACCACCACCACGCAGAAGGTGGCGTGTCCGACGACGATGGTGAAAAACCCCGGCTCAAGATTGATCGTTTTGAAAGCCGTCAGCAGCGCCAGGCCGGTGATGATCCCCGGTAACGCAATCGGTAACAGCAGCAGCAGAGAGATCGCATTCTTGCCAAAAAACGCGCTTCGCCACAGCGCTGCTGCAGCAAGCGTGCCAAGCACAAGGGCAATGGCGGTGGAAAGCGCGGCAATTTGGAGTGACAACGTCACGGATTCGATAATATCGCCGCGCCCCGCCGCCACGCTAAACCACTTCAGCGTCAGCCCCTGTGGCGGAAAGCTGAAGGCGGCGTCTTCGGTGTTGAAGGCATAGGTCGCGATAATCAGCAGCGGGAAGTGCAGGAAGATAACGCCTCCCCACGCTGCCACTTTCAGGAACAGCGGTGCGCGCTCAGAGTGCATCGAATGCTCCCAGACGTTTCACGAACGCCAGATAAAGAGAAATCAGTACGATAGGTACCAGCGTGAACGCGGCGGCCATTGGCATATTGCCGATAGCGCCCTGCTGCGAGTAGACCATGTTACCAATGAAATAGCCCGGCGGGCCGACCAGCTGAGGAACGATGAAGTCCCCCAACGTCAGGGAAAACGTGAAAATAGACCCCGCCGCAATGCCCGGTATGGCCAGCGGCAGAACGACATAGCGGAACGTCTGACGGGGACGCGCGCCGAGGTCGGCTGAGGCCTGCAGCAGCGAGGCCGGCAGGCGCTCCAGCGCCGCCTGGACGGGCAGGATCATAAACGGCAGCCAGATATAGACGAACACCAGAAACCGTCCCAGCCCGGAGGTGGACAAGGTGTTACCGCCCACTGCCGGGAGCGTCAGGATTGAGGTCAGAATCGGCTCCAGTCCGAGATGACTGAGAAACCACTGGGCCACGCCGTCCTTCGCCAGCAGCAACGTCCAGGCGTAGGCTTTGACGATATAGCTCGCCCACATTGGCAGCATCACGGCGATATAGAAGAAAGCCTTCCACTTGCCGCTGGTGTATCGCGCCATGTACCAGGCCATCGGGAATGCGAGGATGGCGCTGGCAATGGTCACCGCAATCGCCATCGTTAACGTGCGCAGGATGATGTCGTAGTTTGCCGGGTTGAAGAGCGCCTGAATATTCGCCAGCGTCAGATCCGGCGTGACCGTCATGGTGAAATCGTCAAAGGTGTAAAACCCCTGCCACAGCAGCGTCAGCAGCGATCCTAAATAGACGATGCCAAACCACATCAGCGGCGCAAGCAGAAGCAGGAACAGGCCGAGCGACGGTTTACGCCAGAACAGTGCGGTCATGCGGCTTAAGCGGCCGCGCGGGGCGGAAGGATGCGCGACACTCATATCCATTTCACCTCTCCTCGTGAAGGCGGATCATCGCGTCGCGTGACCATGACGCCATGACCGCCTGCCCTGGCGCAATGCCGCTAAGCGGCGAGACGTCACTGAAGTTAGCCTGACTCACCAGCAGTTTGGCGCCATCGGCGAGCTTCAGCTCCAGACGCGTGGCAGCCCCCTGATACTGAACGGCCTGCACGACGCCCTGAACCTGAACGTCACCCTGTTCATTAAGGCGAATATGTTCAGGGCGCAGGGAAAAGGTACCCTCCATCCCGCAAAGTGTCTGCGCAAGGCCCGCATCAAAAACGTTAGAGGTGCCAACAAAACCGGCGACAAACGGCGTGCGCGGACGCATGTAAAGATCGCGCGGGGTATCCACCTGCTCGATGCGCCCGTTATTGAACACCGCCACCCGGTCCGACATAGAAAGGGCCTCGCCCTGATCGTGGGTGACAAAAATAAAGGTGATGCCGAGTTCTTGTTGAAGCTTCTTCAGCTCGAACTGCATCTGTTCCCGCAGCTTGAGATCGAGCGCCCCTAAAGGCTCATCCAGCAGCAGGACGCGCGGTTCATTCACCAGCGCGCGGGCAATGGCGACACGCTGACGCTGGCCGCCGGAAAGTTGTGAAGGTTTGCGGGCGATGGCAAAGCTCAGGCCCACTTTTTCCAGGGCATCACGGGCCTGGGCATGGCGTTTTTTCTTGTCGACGCCTTTGACCATCAGCCCGTAGGCAACGTTGTCGAGGATCGACATATGCGGGAACAGCGCGTAGTCCTGAAACACGGTGTTCACATCCCGCTCCCAGGGGGGCAGTTCGCTCGCCTCTTTGCCGAAGATAGAGATCGTGCCGCCTGACAGCTGTTCAAAACCGGCGATCAGACGCAGGCAGGTGGTTTTGCCGGAGCCCGAAGGCCCCAGCATGGAGAAAAACTCTCCGTCACGAATCGCAATGGTGACCCCATCCACCGCCCGGACGTCGCCGTACAGGCGGGAAACATTGTTAAACTCGACTGCGTACGTCATGTTCTGCTCCCGGGCAATTAACGACCGCCCATGATGGCGATGTAATCCTGCGTCCAGCGGCTGTAAGGGACAAATTTGCCGCCTTCTGCGATGGGGGTTTTCCAGAACATGATTTTGTCGAACTCGTTATAACCGTTTGTTTCGCAGCCTTTATCGCCCAGCAGCGTGCTGGCTTTACACCCTTCCGGAACCACAGGCAGGGAACCAAACCATGCTGCCAGATCGCCCTGCACTTTCGGCGTCAGCGACCAGTTCATCCATTTGTAAGCGCACATCGGGTGTTTAGCCTGCGCGTGCAGCATGGTGGTGTCCGCCCAGCCTGTCACCCCCTCTTTCGGGAAGACGGTGGCAATGGGCTGGTTCTCGGCCTTCAGCGCATTCGCCTGATACGGCCAGGCGCTGGAGGCCACGACGCCTTCGTTTTTGAAGTCGCTCATCTGGACGGTAGTGTCGTGCCAGTAGCGGTGGATCAGGGCATGCTGGTCGCGAAGCACCTTAAGCACGGCGGCATACTGTGCTTCGGTGAGCTGGTACGGGTCTTTAATACCCAGCTGCGGCTGCGTGGCTTTGACGAACAGCGCGGCATCGGCGATGTAAATCGGGCCGTCATACGCCTGCACGCGTCCCTGATTGGTTTTACCGTCCGGCAGATCCTGTTTAGTAAAGACCACGCTCCAGCTGTCCGGCGGCGTCGGGAAGGTTTTGGTGTTGTACATCAGCAGGTTTGGCCCCCACTGGTATGGTGTGCCGTAGACCTTGCCCCCGACGTTAAACCATTCCCCTTTCACAATCCGTTCGTCGAGGGTTTTCCAGTTGGGGATAAGATCCGGGTTAATCGGCTGGACGCGTTTGCCCATGATCAGCCGCAGTGAGGCATCACCTGAGGCGGTCACCAGATCGTATCCCCCTTTCGCCATCAGGCTGACCATTTCATCCGACGTGGCTGCCGTTT
Source organism: Enterobacter sp. BNK-13 (assembly GCF_048685015.1). Lineage (NCBI taxonomy): Bacteria > Pseudomonadati > Pseudomonadota > Gammaproteobacteria > Enterobacterales > Enterobacteriaceae > Enterobacter > Enterobacter sp. BNK-13. The sequence continues at coordinate 2,152,083 of NZ_JBLQTP010000001.1, forward strand.
TGACGTTGACCGCACACCCGGTCTCTTTTTCAAACTGGGTGACCCAGTCGTAGTTTTTATCCGTCTGTCCCCGCTCGATGTATCCCGGCCAGGCGATAATATCCAGTCGACCTTCCCCGTCGCCAATGGCCTTGGGGGGTTCTGCGGCTTGCGCTGTCATGATAGTCATGCCGAGCGCACACAGGCTGCTGCGGGCAAAATTTTTGCTCATAAGAGTTACTCCTGTCGCAATGAAATTTAGCGGCAGCCGTGCCGTAAAAATATCTCCCTTATTAAACGTAGACCGCGCAAATGCGCCGCACCGTACTGCTTCAGGAAATTTCATCAAGGTGTGACCGAGGGCGCATTCCCCGTTAACTGGATTATAGACAAGGAGTTAGGCGCGAGAGACGGTATGCAGATTTCCTATGACAGGTCACCGCGAAATATTCGCAGTGCCGTCATCAGGATAAGAATTGATTATTTAAATAACGGAGAAAGGATTATTCCAGCATCGTGCTAATTAATTTTCCTAACTGAATGACCGCCTGCTCTTCCCGCTCTCCCCAGGCCCAGGAAGTATTAAAACGAAAGAACGGCGTCCACGCGTCAGAGGTGGAAAACATCTTTCCCGGGGCAATGCTGATGTGGTGCGTTAAGGCCTTTTCGCTCAGCAGCCCCGCATCCAGCGGTGCCGGCAGTTCCAGCCATAAAAAGTAGCCGCTGTCGTTATGGTGAATTTTGACACCGGCAGGCATATGGCGCAGAAGTGACTGCCAGGCCTGCTGCTTCCGCTCGGCCAGCGTACGCCGCAGGCGGCGCAGGTGGGCGTCGTAGCGTTTGGTCGCCAGGTAATCCACCAGCGCCAGCTGCATGGGAGAACTGGTTGAGAGCGTGCTCATCAGCTGCAGCTGCTGAATGCGACGCGCGTGTTTTCCTGCCGCCACCCAGCCGATGCGAAAACCGGCCACCAGACATTTTGAAAAGGACGAGCAGTGAAGCGTCATGTCCTGACGATCCCACGCTTTCGCCGGGAGCGGCTTTTCGCGGCCAAAATAGAGTTCGCTGTAGACGTCATCTTCAATCAGCGGGACGTTGTGCTGTGTTAACAGCGCGACAAGCTGCGCTTTTTTCTCCGCGCTCAGCGTGAAGCCGAGCGGGTTTTGGCTGTTGGTCATGATCCAGCAGGCTTTAACCGGGTAATCATTCAGCGCCTGTTCAAGGGCGTTGAGATCGATCCCCTCGCGGACGTCTGTCGCAATCGACAACGCTTTAAGCTTCAGGCGTTCCAGCGCCTGCAGCGCGCCGTAGAAACAGGGGTTTTCGACAATCACCCAGTCCCCCGGCTCGGTCACCGCCTGCAGGCTAAGATTCAGCGCCTCGAGCGCGCCTGCGGTGATCACGATCTCTTCCGGGGAGATGTTCATCCCCTGCTGCGCGTAACGACGGGCAATGGCGTGGCGGAGATCGACGTTACCCGGCGGCAGGTTCTCAATCACGCTCATCGCCGTCGCGGTTTTACTGACGTTAGCCAGCGAGCGGTTGAGCTGCTGAAGCGGGAAAAGCCGGGGATCGGGAAACGCGGAAGCAAAGGGAACTACGGAGGGGTCGCGGCTGGCCTGTAAGACATCGAAGATATAGGTATTGATATCCACCGCTTCGTCACGCATCACCTGAGCGGGTGGCGCAGGCTGTTGTGCGGTCGGGCGCGAGGCAACGTAATAGCCCGACTGCGGTCTGGCGACGATGCGCCCCTGACTTTCCAGCATCTGATACGCGTGGCCAACGGTCATAAAACTCATGCCGCTGCTTGCCACCTGCTCTCGCAGGGAAGGCAGCTTATCGCCCGGCAGCCATACGCCAAGCTCAATCTGCGAGATAATTTGTTGCGCCAGACGCTGGTATTTTTTCATCAGATTCTCCTTATGACCGATAGTGTATATCAGCAGGAGAAAAAGAGAAGATTTAGCTAACTGTTATAGTCTGGAAGATGAATTACTTACGGTATTCGGTCACGTGGCTCTGAGCGGAATGCGCGGCGGCCAGGTGGTCGAGCGTGATCATCGGCGATTTGCAAAAAATGCATTTCGCGCCAAACGGGTTTTTCTCAGACACATCAAAGGCTGAGGTACGGTACTGCGAACCATGGCAGCATGGGCAGCGAAAATGGATATAAGAAGTCATAGGATTCTCCTGAAACGTTAAAACGTAAATTACTAATGGGCCGATTGGGCATAATGGTTTTAAACAAAACGAATCGGAATGTAGATAAAGACCCAAGAGAGGCTGCGGAGAGGCACAACGTGATGAGAACTGCTTTAAAAACTACGTCAGATATTTATTTGGACTCAAAACCAGAAGACCATTAACGCACGGCGCTGACGGCAAAGCAAGCGGTTTAATGCGGAAAATTCATAAAAAGAATGTTTTTATTCCCTGATGTTCGTCCATGTTTTTAAATATTGATGTTTACAATCCTCGACCATGCATACATAACCTAATGAAATATAAATATAATATATAACATTTTTTGTCTACTCATCTCACCAACCACAGAGTATTAACAACAGGCTAATGAACACTCTGCTACTTGTCTTGCTCAAGCAGGAATTGCGCCCTTACCTTACAGAAAGGAATTATCAATGAGTTGGAATAAAGACGCGGCTGTTTCTTACCTCCGCTCGCATGCGCTTGGACACTCTCATAACGAATGCGCGAAGTTTACACGTCGTGCCATAATCGCTGGCGGCATTACGCTTGAACGCACACATGATGCGAAGGATTATGGACCAAAACTTTTGCGTGCAGGTTTTAGGGAAGTTCCTCCCGGTTCGACGTTGCTTAGCGGAGATGTCGCTGTAATTCAGCCCTATCCTGGGGGAAATTCAAGCGGCCATATGACAATGTTCGACGGCACCCGGTGGATCTCAGATTTTACCCAGCTCAGTATGTACCCCGGGCCAGGTTACCGCCGCGCACAACCAACCTATAAGATTTACAGGATGAGTCGATGATGAGGGGGATTATAATTACTCTTGCGTTATTATTATCAGCTTGTACGTGCGTACCTCAGCAGAATGCTGCCGAACGGGCGGAAGAATTTTACTCCAACTATCTGACGTTTTTTGCGGAAAGTGATGGTGAATACCCTCAGCTTAGAGAATACGTTGCGGCAGATACGCTATCCCGACTTAACGAGATAGAGTCTATTCCTGAGCAGGAAATCCTGGGGTCAGATTATTTCGCTTATGTTCAGGATTATGATCCCTCCTGGGTGAAGGGGCTTGAGGTTGGTGTGGCGCATCAGTTCATCAATGGCGAAGTTCTTCCTGTCAGGATTGGTATTGAGAATGGTGGGTTTCTTAATCTTGAAGTCTATATGCGTCGTGAAGACGGAAAGTGGAAAATTTACCGCGTGAATGACGTAACCGATCGCTACGAGCACCCCATATTTAATGCTGGAGCAATTACTCGAGCAAAGTCATTAGCGGAAAGCGGACTTTAAGCACATCTATAAACAATACACTGGCAAACTGTTATAGCTAAATAGGCCAGGTCTGTTTCTGCAACCCAGAGCTGGCGCGGCTTAGAATGGCATCGACATAATTACATCGCGGAGTTTTGCATGTTTGGTTTAGATGCTTTTCACCTTGCGCGGATACAGTTTGCCTTTACCGTATCCTTTCACATTATTTTCCCGGCCATCACCATTGGTCTCGCAAGCTACCTTGCCGTGCTCGAAGGGCTGTGGCTGAAAACAAAAAATCCGGTCTGGCGCTCACTGTACCATTTCTGGTCGAAGATTTTTGCCGTCAACTTTGGCATGGGCGTGGTCTCCGGGCTGGTGATGGCCTACCAGTTTGGCACCAACTGGAGCGGCTTTTCGCAGTTTGCGGGCAGTATTACCGGCCCGCTTCTGACCTACGAAGTGCTTACCGCCTTCTTCCTCGAAGCCGGATTCCTCGGCGTAATGCTGTTCGGCTGGAACAAAGTTGGGCCTGGGCTGCACTTCTTCGCTACCTGCATGGTCGCGCTGGGGACCATCATCTCTACCTTCTGGATCCTCTCTTCTAACAGCTGGATGCAGACCCCGCAGGGCTATGAGATCGTCAACGGTCAGGTGGTACCGGTAGACTGGTTCGCGGTGGTGTTTAACCCCTCCTTCCCTTACCGCCTGCTGCACATGTCGATAGCCGCGTTCCTGAGCAGCGCCCTGTTTGTCGGCGCATCCGCGGCATGGCATCTGCTGCGCGGCAATAATACCCCCGCCATCCGGGCAATGTTTTCGATGGCACTGTGGATGACGCTGATTGTCGCCCCCATCCAGGCCCTGGTTGGGGATATGCACGGGTTGAACACCTTAAAGCACCAGCCCGCCAAGATCGCCGCCATTGAGGGCCACTGGGAAAACCCGCCGGGTGAGCCGACCCCGCTGCTGCTGTTTGGCTGGCCGGATATGGAGCAGGAGCGTACCCGCTTTGGACTGGAGATCCCCGCGCTCGGCAGCCTTATTCTGACGCACAGTCTGGATAAACAGGTTCCGGCGCTGAAAGAGTTTCCAAAGGAAGACCGCCCGAATTCCACCATCGTCTTCTGGTCGTTCCGCATTATGGCGGGCCTGGGCATGCTGATGCTGCTGCTTGGGGTAACGGCACTCTGGCTGCGCTATAAAAAGCGCGTTTATTCATCGCGCCCTTTCCTGTGGTTTGCGCTGCTGATGGGGCCATCCGGGCTGATTGCCATTCTGGCCGGGTGGATCACCACCGAAGTGGGCCGCCAGCCGTGGGTGGTCTATGGGCTTCAGCGAACGAAGGATGCGGTTTCTGCCCATGGTGATTTGCATATGAGCGTGAGCCTGCTGGCCTTCTTCATCGTTTACACCTCGGTATTCGGCGTGGGTTACAGCTATATGGTGCGCCTCATCCGAAAAGGCCCGCAGCCGCATGAGTCTTTCGCCACCGAGTCCGATGGACGTCCGGCGCGCCCGCTTTCTGCCGTCACAACTGAATATAAGGAGCAGCCATAATGGGTATCGATCTTTCCATTATCTGGTTTGTGATCATCGTCTTTGCCACGCTGATGTATATCGTGATGGACGGTTTTGATCTGGGGATCGGCATTCTGTTCCCGGCCACGCAAAACGCCGACGATCGCGACGTGATGGTCAACAGCGTCGCGCCGGTCTGGGACGGGAATGAAACCTGGCTGGTGCTGGGCGGTGCCGCCCTGTTCGGCGCATTCCCGCTGGCCTATGCGGTCATCGTTGATGCCCTGACCATTCCGCTGACATTAATGCTGATCGGACTTATTTTCCGCGGGGTGGCATTTGAGTTTCGCTTTAAAGCCACGCCGGCGCACCGTCCGTTCTGGGATAAGGCGTTTATAGGTGGTTCCATTCTGGCGACGTTTACCCAGGGCGTGACGGTGGGCGCCGTCATTAACGGCTTTACCGTCACCGGCCGGGCCTATACCGGCGGCCCCTTTGACTGGTTTACCGCGTTTAACCTGTTTTGCGGCGCGGGCCTGGTGGTAGCCTACGCGCTGTTAGGCTCCACCTGGCTGGTGATGAAAAGCGAAAACGCGTTGCAACAGCGGATGCGTGAAGTATCGAAAACACTGTTAATCGTGCTTCTGGCGTTTATTGCCGCCATTAGCCTCTGGACGCCGCTGGCGCAACCGGCCATCGCCGCGCGCTGGTTTACGCTGCCGAACCTGTTTTATCTGCTGCCCGTCCCTGCTCTGGTGGTGATTTTTAGCCTGTACCAGTGGCGCTGCCTGAATAATCAAGCCAGCCATAGCCGTCCGTTTATCCTGACGCTGGGGCTGATATTCCTCGGCTTTAGCGGGCTGGGGATCAGCATCTGGCCGCATATTATTCCACCGTCGATCACCCTGTGGCAGGCCGCCGCACCGACGCAAAGCCAGGGCTTTATGCTGGTCGGCGCGCTGTTGATCATTCCCGTAATTCTGGTCTACACCTTCTGGAGTTACTACGTTTTCCGCGGCAAAGTTCAGCATGGGGAGGGTTATCACTGATGCAACAACCGGTCTGGAAAAGATTGCTGTGGCTGGCCATTATCTGGGGCGGCAGCGTACTGGCGCTGGCTGCGGTCAGTATGCTCTTCCGTATGCTGATGACGGCAGCAGGGTTTAAATCGCATTAACTTCATCCCGGGCAACCGCAGCGTTGCCCGTCTCCTTCCCCCCGCACTTTCAGATAAACCCCATTAACGCACGGCAGAGTATCGTTACACTGGAAAAAGATTCACAGTATTTATAGTTTGAGAAGAAAAATGAAAAAGCTCATTGCGTTAAGTGTTATCAGTCTTGTCCTTACCGGGTGCGTTAATCCGGGTAAAGCCTCCGTTCAGCCGGAGCAACTTCAGAACCACCGCTTTGTGCTGGAAAATGTGAACGGTAAGGCGGTTAAGACCGCGACAACGCAACCTGAGATCAGTTTTAGTGCCCTGCCTGATATCAGCCTGGTGAATAACATCAGCGTTTCTGGCCAGATGTGTAACCGCTTCAACGGACAGGGGAAATTGTCCGAAGGCGAGCTTAAAGTGAAAACGCTGGCCATGACGCGTAAGCTCTGTACTGAACCGCAGCTGAATGAGCTGGATCAGGCCATCGGCGACATGCTGCGCAAAGGGGCGCAGGTCGACCTGACGGAAGACCAGTTAACGCTGGCGACAGCCGATAAAACGCTGATGTTTAAGCGTGTAGAATAATCAGTAGTTACCGCAGCTTCCAACGGCAAGCGACTGTTCACTACAGCGTTTGCCGTTTGGCAAGGCGCACATCCCAATCGCAGAACCATCAAGCTGGCGGGCAACCGACAGCGAGCCGCCAATCATCGCGCAGTTAGCCTGACCCGAGCTGGACATCGCCGCCTTCATTCCCGGCGCCACGTGGGCTGCCGTTGCCTGCTGAACGGGTTCACTGCTACATGCCGACAACAATAATGCGGCACACCCTACCCAAAATGCTGAGCGCATGCTCTCTCCCCCATGAATAATGCGAAACCTATGCATAATAGGCATCCCATCCCGTGTCGTCGAGAGCGGAAGTGCGTATTTATGCGCTCCAGAAACAATTTCTCGCAATTTTTTCGCCAAAAGTTTGATCTACTCATTGATGGCGAGAATACCGAGGACACAAAAGCGAAAATCGTAAAATCCCCCTTTTGCTAGAATACACAGATAATATTCAGGGTTTGTCGTCGTAATACAGACCCCTATTTTTTGCGCAATGTAAGGGTGTTGTCCTATGCAAACTATTGACGGTAATGGTGCAGTTGCCTCAGTCGCGTTTCGCACCAGTGAAGTTATCGCCATCTACCCGATTACGCCAAGCTCGACCATGGCTGAGCAGGCGGACGCCTGGGCGGGTAACGGGTTAAAAAACGTCTGGGGCGATGTCCCGAGAGTGGTTGAGATGCAGTCTGAAGCCGGTGCGATTGCCACGGTGCACGGCGCGCTTCAGACCGGCGCGCTTTCCACGTCGTTCACCTCTTCTCAGGGATTGTTGTTAATGATCCCGACGCTGTACAAACTCGCCGGGCAACTGACCCCCTTTGTTCTGCACGTCGCGGCGCGGACCGTTGCCACCCACGCGCTCTCTATCTTTGGCGATCACTCTGACGTGATGGCCGTACGCCAGACCGGCTGCGCGATGCTGTGCGCCAGCAGCGTTCAGGAAGCCCAGGACTTTGCTTTAATCTCGCATATCGCCACGCTCAAAAGCCGGGTGCCGTTTATTCATTTTTTTGACGGTTTCCGCACCTCTCACGAAATTAACAAAATCGTCCCGGTGGCTGACGAGACAATCCTGAATCTCCTCCCGCAGGCGGATATCGACGCGCATCGCGCCCGCGCCCTGAATCCGGAACACCCGGTGATTCGCGGCACGTCGGCGAACCCGGATACCTATTTCCAGTCCCGCGAGGCCACGAACCCGTGGTACAACGCGGTTTACGACCATGTTGAACAGGCGATGAATGACTTTGCCGCCGCGACCGGTCGGGAATACAAACCCTTTGAGTATTACGGCCATCCACAGGCGGAACGGGTCATTGTGTTGATGGGCTCTGCCATTGGCACCTGCGAGGAAGTTGTTGACGAGCTGCTGACGCGCGGCGAAAAGGTTGGCGTGCTTAAAGTGCGTCTCTATCGGCCGTTCTCGGCGAAACATCTCCTCTCTGCTCTGCCGGAGAGCGCGCGTACCATTGCGGTGCTCGATCGCACCAAAGAGCCGGGGGCGCAGGCGGAACCGCTGTATCTGGATGTGATGACGGCCCTGGCCGAAGCCTTTAATCATGGCGAACGTGAAACGCTGCCGCGCGTTATCGGAGGGCGGTATGGTTTGTCCTCCAAAGAGTTCGGACCGGACTGCGTGCTGGCGGTATTCAACGAGCTCAGCGAAGCGAAGCCCAAGCCGCGTTTTACCGTCGGCATTTATGATGATGTGACCAATCTGTCCCTGTCGCTGCCGGAAAACACCCTGCCCTCAACCGCCAAACTCGAGGCGCTGTTCTATGGTCTGGGCAGTGACGGCAGCGTCTCTGCGACCAAAAACAACATCAAAATCATCGGGAACTCCACGCCGTGGTACGCCCAGGGGTACTTCGTCTATGACTCCAAGAAAGCCGGCGGTCTGACCGTTTCCCATCTGCGGGTGAGCGAACAGCCCATCCGCTCTGCGTATCTTATTTCTCAGGCTGATTTTGTTGGCTGTCACCAGCTGCAGTTTATCGATAAATACCAGATGGCCGAGCGCCTGAAGCCTGGCGGTATTTTCCTCCTGAATACGCCATACAGCGCAGATGAGGTCTGGTCGCGCCTGCCGCAGGAAGTGCAGGCGGTGCTGAACCAGAAAAAAGCCCGTTTCTTTGTGGTGAACGCGGCGAAAATTGCCCGCGAATGTGGCCTTGCCGCGCGTATCAATACCGTTATGCAGATGGCCTTCTTCCATCTGACGAATATCCTGCCAGGCGACAGCGCGCTGGCGGAACTGCAGGGCGCGATTGCCAAAAGTTATAGCAGCAAGGGCCAGGAGCTGGTCGAACGTAACTGGCAGGCGCTGGCGCTGGCGCGCGAGTCGCTGTTCGAGGTGCCGCTGCAGCCGGTCAATGCCGCAAGCCCGAACCGCCCTCCGGTCGTGTCCGATGCGGCGCCTGATTTCGTGAAGACCGTGACGGCGGCGATGCTGGCCGGGCTGGGTGATGCCCTGCCCGTCTCTGCGCTGCCGCCAGATGGCACCTGGCCGATGGGCACCACCCGCTGGGAAAAACGAAACATCGCCGAAGCGATCCCCATCTGGAAGGAAGAGCTGTGTACCCAGTGCAACCACTGCGTAGCGGCCTGCCCGCACTCTGCCATTCGCGCCAAAGTGGTGTCACCGGAAGAGATGGAGGCCGCGCCGGCCAGCCTGCATTCGCTGGATGTGAAATCACGCGATATGCGCGGACAGAAATACGTTCTGCAGGTCGCACCGGAAGATTGCACCGGCTGTAATCTGTGCGTCGAGGTCTGTCCGGCGAAAGACAGGCAGAACCCGGAGATCAAAGCCATCAATATGATGTCGCGTCTGGAGCATGTTGAAGAGGAGAAGGTCAATTATGACTTCTTCCTGAATCTGCCGGAAATCGATCGCAGCAAACTGGAACGCATTGATATTCGCACTTCACAGCTGATCACGCCGCTGTTTGAATACTCCGGCGCCTGTTCAGGCTGCGGTGAAACGCCGTACATCAAGCTGCTCACCCAGCTGTACGGCGACAGGATGCTGATTGCCAACGCTACCGGCTGTTCGTCTATCTATGGCGGTAACCTGCCCTCCACGCCGTACACCACTGACGCCAACGGTCGCGGTCCCGCGTGGGCAAACTCGCTATTCGAGGACAACGCCGAATTTGGCCTGGGCTTCCGCCTGACCGTTGACCAGCACCGCGCACGCGTGATGCGCCTGCTGGAACAGTTTGCCGGGCAGATCCCCGCCGGGCTCAATGACGCGCTTCACGCGGACGCGACGCCAGAGGTACGTCGTGAGCAGGTTGCTGAGCTACGTCAGGCGCTTCAGGGCGTGGCGGGCGCTGAACAACTGCTGACCGACGCGGACGCGCTGGTTGAGAAATCAATCTGGCTGATTGGCGGTGACGGCTGGGCTTACGATATCGGCTTCGGTGGACTGGATCACGTGTTGAGCCTGACCGAAAACGTCAATATCTTGGTTCTTGATACGCAGTGTTATTCCAACACCGGTGGCCAGGCATCGAAAGCGACGCCGCTTGGCGCAGTCACGAAATTCGGTGAACACGGCAAACGCAAGGCACGTAAAGATCTCGGCGTGAGCATGATGATGTACGGCCACGTTTACGTCGCACAAATCTCGCTGGGGGCACAGCTTAACCAGACGGTGAAGGCTATCCAGGAAGCGGAAGCGTATCCAGGCCCGTCGCTGATCATTGCCTACAGTCCGTGTGAAGAGCATGGCTACGACCTGGCACTCAGCCACGATCAAATGCGACAGCTGACCGCGACCGGCTTCTGGCCGCTGTACCGGTTCGACCCGCGCCGTGCGGACGAAGGTAAGTTACCGCTGGCGCTGGACTCTCGTCCACCGTCAGATGCCCTGGCCGAGACGTTGATGCAGGAACAACGCTTCCGTCGCCTTAACGCGCAGCAGCCAGAAGTGGCCGAACAGCTATGGAAAGACGCCGCGGCCGATCTGCAGAAACGGTATGACTTCCTGGCGCAGCTGGCGGGTAAAGCCGAAAAATCGACCAGCGACTAGTGTCTCAGCCCGGCGTGTCCGGGCTTTTTTTTGCCATAAAAAAACCCGGTGTATTCACACCGGGCGAATCCAGATAATCATTAAATATCTATTTAGTTTCCTAAATAATATTCACGCGAATTATGGATAAATAATCTTAAAGGCATATAACGCCGCCAAGAATAGCTTACTTAACGCCTGATTAATAATTTTAATTTTATATACTTTGCATTAAGACATTCATCAAACCAATGACTATTACCGTTGATTTATTCGGTTTAGATTTTACTTAGTTCGTAACAATTATAATTTATTACTCTTACTCAGGAGTGATTTAGCATGAGACAACTTTCTCACTCAGGAAGTTCAACAGGTAATTAAATAAAAACAACCGCAAAGGAATATCATAATGCAAAGAAAAGTACTGGCCCTGATGATTCCAGCTCTGTTAATGGCTGGCGCAACTCATGCAGCAGAGATTTATAATAAAGACGGCAACAAATTAGATCTGTACGGAAAAGTAGATGGTCTGCACTATTTCTCCGACGATAAAGGCGCTGACGGGGATCAAACCTACATGCGTCTGGGCTTCAAAGGCGAAACCCAGATCAACGACATGATGACCGGCTACGCGCAGTGGGAATACAACATTCAGGCTAATAACACCGAAGGGTCTGATAACCAGTCCTGGACGCGTCTGGCCTTCGCCGGTATCAAAGTGGGTGATTATGGCTCGTTTGATTACGGTCGTAACTACGGTGTTATGTACGACGTGGAAGGCTGGACCGATATGCTGCCTGAGTTCGGCGGGGACTCCTACACCAAAGCCGATAACTTCATGACCGGCCGTGCCAACGGCGTGGCCACCTACCGTAACACCGACTTCTATGGTCTGGTGCAGGGTCTGAACTTCGCGCTGCAGTATCAGGGCAAAAATGAAGATGCCAGCAACAATCAGGAAGGCACCAACAACGGCCGCGACATGCGTCACGAGAACGGCGACGGCTTCGGTATCTCTACCACCTATGACTTCGGCATGGGGATTACCGCAGGTGCAGCCTACACCTCTTCTGACCGTACTAATGACCAGGTGATCGCAGGCACTGGTGCTGCATCTCAATATGCGGGCGGCGATAAAGCGGACGCATGGACCGCGGGTCTGAAATATGACGCTAATAATATCTACCTGGCAGCCATGTACTCTGAAACCCGCAATATGACGCCATACGGTTCCACTGACAGCACTTCAGGCGGCGGTATTGCCAACAAAACCCAGAACTTCGAAGTGACCGCACAGTACCAGTTCGACTTCGGCCTGCGTCCGTCTCTTTCCTACCTGCAGTCTAAAGGTAAGGACCTCGGCAACGGCCAGGGAGACCAGGATCTGGTTAAATACGCTGACATCGGCGCGACCTACTACTTCAACAAAAACATGTCCACCTACGTTGATTACAAAATCAACCTGCTGGATGAAGATGACAGCTTCTACAAAAACAACGGCATCGGCACGGATGATGTCGTTGCACTGGGCCTGGTTTACCAGTTCTGATTGCCAGAGCCCGCATGATGATGCGGGCTCACCCCTTTTTGAAGCTCGTCACAAAAAACAGGTTCAGGAATCATGTGGTTGAGGATAAGTTGAGGGAAAGCTGGTTAAACTCAGGTGATAACCTTTTCTTCACCAGGGATAACAGCGTTGTTTGGTCGTGTATCCGTTGCCCTACTTACTCTTTTAGCGCTTATCTGGATAGCGTTAATTTTTGATTTTGCTGGTATTGTCGGTCATCTGGGCGCGGTGTTGAACCACCTCGATGGCGTTTAATATTGCTCCCGCGGAAATAAAAAGCCACCAGCAGTGCCGGTGGCGGGTAAACGCGCACTTCGCGTTATTTTTTCACGGGTTGAGGCTTTTTATCACCTGATTCAGGGGCCTCACGCGGATCGTCTTTTTCAACACAGAGCATAGTTTCTCCTGTTTCAGATAACCACCCTCCACTATAGCCAGGATGATTACAGAGTGGCCAGGCGCCAATTACGCCTTAACTGTCCCTTTCTTGCGAAAAGAGAGGTAGCCAAACACCCCGCTGTCTCCATCCGAGGGATGGTTAACCCCGTCCATCACCGTCACTTCAGGGAAATCGAACGGTGAGACGTTTTCGAAGCAGGCAACATTCACGCCGTATTCGTTTGGATTGGAACGCCGCTGATGGAACGTGTAGATCCCGCACACCGAGCAGAAGAAGTGCCGTGCCGTTCCCGTGTTAAAGCGGTACTCCGTGAGCTTATCCTCACCTTTAGTCACTGTAATCCCTGACAGCGGCGCAGAGACGACGACCGCGCCCCTCATGCGACAAAAGGAACAGCTGCAGCGCCGCGCGGTATTCAGGCCATCCTTGAGCGCAACGGTAAAGGCCACCGCACCGCAATGGCACTGCGCATTACGACATTCAGCCATAGGCTATACCCCTTTTCTCACCAGCTCGGCGGCTTTGACGAAAACCTCGTCTTCTACACCATCGCCTTTTTGCCTGCCGAGCCTGACCAGTTCATCGACAATACTGTTGCGATGGATCGGTTTCTGCGCTGAAACCAGCCCAATGACGGCGGCCCCAATCGCCAGCCCCACTAAACCTGTTTGTTCGTCTTTGTTCATCATGCTCATGCTCCTGATACAACAGACAAGCGTAGCAGGAATCCGGTAAAACGGAATGAGGACACTCGCTTTGTGAATATAATTTACGTAGTTCAGACAGGTACGACTTCTAAAATCGACAGATACGAACGGGTGTCTATTATAGTGTTTAGCTTCAGACTGGTCTTTTCAAACAAGATCTGATACTCAGACTCCGTTCTTGCCCGCCCTCCATCAAAGCTTGTTAAAAGAAGAAGGTCAATTTCAAATCGTCCCTGCTCATTATTTTCTTTTTTTATAAGTGGTTCAAAAATTAATAATCGGGAATTTTCTTTCATTGCATTTCTACACGATTGAAGTATCTGAACCGCTTTCTCATCAGGCCAGTCCATCAAAATATATTTAAGCAGGTAAATATCCGCTACAGGACAGGCTTCAAAAAAGTCACCCTCAACTGCCTTCCATCGACGATTGTCATTTAACAGATACAGTCGATTCCGCGCAAGCACGTCTTTTTGATCGAACAGGATCCCTGTTAAGGTCGGATTTCGGCGTAAAACAGCCAGCAATAAATTACCCAGCCCACCGGCAATATCGGCAACGATAGCATTTTGAGGAAACGAATAGCTATCGGCGATGACTTCATTCTCTACGGATGACATAGAGGCCATACCCGCATGAAAAATGTTGCTGTCAGTCATCGTGTCATCATGCTGCCAGTAGTCGTAAAAAGGCTTGCCAAACAAATCATTAAAAACAGGTTTGCCTTGCAATATCTCATCCATTTTAGCCGCTGGCTGCCAGAATGTTGGGTCTGTCAGCATGAGCACCGCCGCACGCAATGAAAATTCATGCTCAGAACACAGGAACTGTGCTGAATGGCTAAGGCTGTATTCAGCTTCGGACAGTTCGTTGAACACTCCACGAGAGGATAATACGCGCATGATCCGATGAAGATAGTCGCCATCGACATTAAGCTCCTCCGCCAGTTGCGTAACGGATTTTTTTCCTTCAACCAGACGATCTGCAACGCCTAATACTGCGACAGCCCGAAGTGCTGCCTGCCAGACAAAACCCATGCTTTGCTCTAACAAACACATTCCTTCTTTACGGCTTAGCAAATCCAGACTATTAGGATGTGACATTTTCTACTCCTTACCAATAAAGATGTGCTGAACAACTAAAACGCCGTTAGCAAGCGTAAGTCTGGTAGCGAGCTTTATCCATAATGTCAGTAAGGATTATTTGTGCGGTTTCGTACCGTTTAGCATACAGTCCATTTCAATACGTAAAAAAACAGGGCCACTTACTCCATATTTTGATTAATAACACCATGACACTATTATTTCATAAATGATTACCATGATAGAAATAATACCTGTCGTGAGACAGACATTTCATCGTCAGAATCTCGGTGCCAGCCCGTATTTTGGCGTTTTGATATTTGCCGCCCAAATTTTGATATCGTTTTGCAGGAGAATAGTGAAATCAGATTTCAAATGCGTCACCATGCCATTGACGCTGTCCGCATCCACAACTGAAAAATGTTCAATTCTGTTCTTCCCTATCTGAACACAAGCATATTTGGCGGGAAGCACTGTACCATTCACATTGAGTGGCAGCTTATTCTCACCACAGCGCCCTTCCGTAATATATGACACCAGCAAATTAGCGGATTTCCTCCCGGGCTGGGATACGCTCACCATGACGGGATAACCTTCCGAGGTCTGCGTCATATCATAAAGCACCGCATTTTTCATATACCAGGTATTATATTCCCGCTCCTGAAAAGCGGACCAGCAAGGCGCAGAAAAAAGCGCCAGCACTGCCAGCGTAATAGAGACTATTTTCATGGAATGTTATCGTCCGTGGTGTTGCACGTATTATTCAGATTGTGCAAAAAACAGCAACAACTTAAGAATAGTCCTACTACTATTGGCAGTGATGGAGGAACAATTAACGACGCGCGACGCGGTCTGTTTCCTGTTGCTAACGTATCTTCGCTTTATTTATTCCGACTGGCCGTTCGGATCGCTTCCAGACCGACGCGCTGTCCGAATGACAGCTCTAACGTATTTCCATCGGGATCGGCAAAAAAGACATAGTATCCGACGGGGTCGCCTACATTCTCAGGCGCTTTCCTTAGCACACCTTCAGCGGTGGCCATCGCGGTTTTTCTGTCAATTTCTTCGCGGGTCGCGCAGGCAATTCCCAGATGACCAAAGCTGCCCAGCGGCGTATCGGTCACGGAATCGGCCTGTACCAGAACCAGTGCAAAAGGACGGGTATGGTCGCTAAGCCATGCGACTTTTCTTGCATCAGGCATGTCGGGTTCACGTAAATGAATGACCTCCATACCGGCATAGCGACGATAGAACGCGATACTCTTTTCCAGGTCCCTGACCATAAACGCGACATGAGTGAAACCTACATCAATGTCTTTCATTTTAAGATGTTACTCCTTTATCAACGTGGTGCTGACATCTTAAAAGCTCAAGTTAACTTGATGTCAATACGCTCATAAAGAAGAAACAGGCGAGAAATGGTAAACCGCCGCCATCACGGCAATGCTAACGACAATGCTTAAGAAAAAGTAGGTTTTAAAGGGCTGCTTTTGCGTTTTATGGCGAAAGAGTTGCTGGCCCACAATCGCGCCAGGCCAGCCGCCGGTTACGCCAAATACCAGCAGCGTGGCTTCCGGTACCCTGCGCATACCCTTACGCGCCGCCCGTTTATCGGCGCCATACATAGCCATCGTCAGCACATTGATCAGCAGAAACCACATAGCCAAAGGGTTAGAGGCAAAAAGGCTGCCGATTGCAGCAAAGATCAGGAGTAAATAAAAAAAGCGATTGAGGGTCATAGCACCAACCACCGGGTTGTTTAGCAATTACGAAGCCGCATTATACCCTATCTTGCTGACGCATCTTCAAGCCAGGTTAATATGTAAGCATGACTGCATCGTCATTTCGCAGTCAGCATTTTTTTCTTAAAAAATTATACGGAAACGCCTAACGTCCAAAACCCACCGCCAGAGCAGTTGCTTAACAAGTTAAACATGATTGCATCTATTATTCAGCCGTGAAGGCGGTAATATTGACCAGGATCAGCTTTAAAATTTTACCTTAGACTCTTCATTCTTTTTTTAGTATGTAATCTCTACAGCAAAGGTTGAAAACAATTAAATTGACCACAAAGCACTCAGATAACAAAATAGCACCGTAGTTAAAACAATAACGGTCTGCATTTTATTTGGGGGATGATGCCCCCCTTTTTTTCTTTATCGCAATTCCGGGGAAAACGTCACTCCACCCTCACTTTAACCTTTGGCTTCGACAAAAGGATTTTTATCAACTCCTTAAAAGGAACAGGTTTGTAGAAGAAGTAGCCCTGTAAAAACGTGATGTTATTGCGGATGAGATAATCAAGCTGTTGCTGGGTTTCAACCCCTTCCGCAACAATACGGATTGACAGTTTTTTTGCCAGTTCCAGTACCGAATCCAGGATCAGGGTGGAATCCTCATTGGCATTCACTCTGGCAACAAAGCTTTGGTCGATTTTGATGTAATCAATGTGCAGGTCCTGCAGGTAGGACAGGCCAGAATAGCCCGTTCCAAAATCATCCAGCGCGATTGCAAATCCGTTGTTATGCAGCTCATTCAGGGTCTTAACGAGATGTTCATCTACGTGGAGGGGCTCGCGCTCGGTCACCTCAACGACAAGGTTAAGATCCTGTTGCACAAAGCTGCGCTTGTAATTCAGGCACTCTTCAAAAAAGGTAGAGGAAACGATATGAGATGCACTGAAGTTAATTCCTACATGGAATCCTTCCGGCAGTAGCGAAGAAATTGAATTCATCTGCATTGCAACCTGACGCATTAAGCTTTGGGTTAATGGAATAATTAACCCTGATTTTTCAGCAAGAGGAATAAACGACGCGGGAGAAATAAACCCGGATTGCGGATGCTTCCATCTGGCCAGCACCTCGACACCGCGCAAGGTGCCCTCTTTTCCGCTCACGACGGGTTGGTAATAGGGAATAATTTCATTTCTGTAGATGGCAGTGCGCAGTGAATCTTCAGGCGATATATCCTTAGAGAGATAGCGTTGCAGAAGATAAGCAGGAAGAGAGGAAATGAGCAGCAGAAATAACAGCACCCCACCGGCCTGGTCGAATAATCTCGTCAGGCTAAAAAGAGGCGGAGCGTTAAATTGAATCGCGAAGGGATAATCAGCGTCTTTTACCGTCAGTACATCTTTGTTTGCATGGGGTGCCGTCAACACATCGCCGGATTGGCCTAAACGACGATTGCCGACTTGCAGTGAATACGCCACGCCACGTAATGGCATATTCAGCGCATCCCGGATATGGCTGTCGCTGATGCTCACCATGATTCGGCTTCCGGCATGGTTTGTCTGGTATAAGAGAACCGGCAGGCCGTTGACCGTACTTTTCGATGGAACAAGTAGCAATGATGCCTGAGGCAGCGCTGAGCCGTTAACCAGCAACACGCGATTTCCCGGTAAAGAGGAGCACCAGACCGCATCTTGTTTCAGAATAACGATCGTTCTCAGATGGGGTTGTAATGCCGCTTCAGTACCGAGCCGATACTGCCCTTCAGCATCACACTCATTCTCAGCAAGCTGCATTGCTATCTGGGTCGCATGACGAGCTTCTTTAAGAATGACGTTCATGTTTCGCAAGACATAGTGCGCCCCTGCAAGGCTGTCAGCCCGTGCAGAATACCAAACCTGTAAATTGATGATAAAAACGCCCAGCATAAAAATTGCCGTGGCTGCAGCTAAGGAGATAGGTGCATGGCGCATTCAGGGTTCTCGACTCGAGTGACGTTGCCGCTTCGGTGATGCTGAAGTGATTGAATTGTCTTCGTCTTAAGCATGGTTGATAAAGAAAGAAATACCATGTCATGCGTCAGAAATTTTCCCGCAAACCAGCCTCCATCGTTGCACCTTCTCAAATGGGGAAATAAAAAGGCCGCCGAACGGCAGCCCTGGTTGATACGTGCTTCTTAGTACTGCTTTATTGTCTTGACCGGCGTTCTTTCTGACCAGTCAGGCCGCTCGCCTGCCATGATTGCGCGCTGTTGTGATGGCGTCACAGACTGCGTTATTTCAGGCATCGACTTGTATTCAGGTTGCTGAGGTGGGCTGAGAACCAGATCGGCGCTACAGCCTGACAGTAGCAACGCCACCAGTAGCGATGAATTAAGCTTGAACACGTTAACCCCTTCCAATGGGATAAAAGTTACAGAAAAAGCGTGGTGTCGGTTCTATCCCGGTGACTTTTCTTTGTTATACAACATCACTCGGCTGGCTACCGGCCATAGATTCACCACACAGATAACCCCACAAGGATATATTTACTCGGGCAATAAGCGCAACGCCGTGTTTTCATGCACACCACCAGTGAAAAAAGGTGTCAGGAAAGCAGAGTACGCTTCTGGTATCGACGATGTTTATGCTAAAACCGCTGGTATGTTTCTTTTGATAAAAGTTATAAGGGAAGTTGAATGGTGACGGTTGAGGAATTAAAAATGAAATACCCGGGCGCACAGGCCTGGCAAATGGGTGACAGCCCGGCACTGGCAAACGAGCTTGCGGACCTGATTAAAAAAGGGCTCAAAACGGCCACCTGCGGATCTTTTGCCTCGTACTTGCAGGAGGTGTCTGCTCCACGGATAGGAAGCTACAACATAATCCTTGATGGTCAGAATGTCCCGGTCTGTGTGATCCGGCTGGTTTCCATGCGACTGGTACGTTTTTGCGATGTTAATGAGGAATTCGCTCGTAAAGAGGGTGAAGGTGATTTAAGCCTTGAATACTGGCAGACAGAGCATCAGCGATTTTTCTTCCGCGAAGGCCATTTTTCTGAAGATATGGAACTGGTCGCAGAAGAATTTGAATTGGTTGAGGTGCTGTAAGCGGAGATAAAGTGGCAGAGGTGTATCTGTTACTTAGCTACCCTTTATCACGTATCGGCGCCAGATTTCGCGCAGCTGTAAAACGTGCTGGCATTCGCCGCCGGAATCCGTACCATACGCGGCATACAATTATTGCCCCTGCTGGCTCCGAAGGTAGTACTCAATGCAAGAGAATCAAGAGATTAACAAAAAAGAGCAATACAATCTTAATAAGCTACGCTGATTTTGCCAACCCATTGATATCATTTATTTTATCATTTAATTCAATTAGTTATAGCATAGTAACTTCTCCCTAAAGCTACCCAGAACTACATTTTTTGTGCCCTTTTTTTGCCCCTATTTCGCATTTTTGCCCCTAAATTTGCCCCTAACTTTAGCCAGTGCGCCCCCTTCTTCTCCCTGCCCTATACTTTAGGTCTAACATCTGGCTGGAGGTTTCTATGTGTGGACGTTTTGCACAAGCCCAAACTCGTGAAGAATATCTGGCTTACCTAGCCGATGAAGCCGATCGTGACATCGCATACGACCCGGAGCCGATTGGACGCTACAACGTTGCACCCGGTACAAAAGTTCTGCTTCTGAGCGAACGAGACGAGCAGATGCATCTTGATCCGGTTTTCTGGGGTTATGCGCCCGGGTGGTGGGATAAGCCGCCACTGATTAACGCTCGCGTCGAAACCGCGGCCGCAAGCCGAATGTTTAAACCTCTCTGGCAGCATGGCCGAGCTATCTGTTTTGCGGATGGATGGTTCGAATGGAAGAAGGAAGGCGACAAGAAACAGCCCTACTTCATTTACCGCGCCGACGGCCAGCCGATATTCATGGCTGCGATCGGCAGTACACCATTTGAGCGTGGTGATGAAGCAGAAGGTTTTCTGATTGTGACGTCTGCAGCTGACAAAGGACTGGTCGATATTCACGACCGACGGCCACTTGTTCTGTCGCCGGAAGCTGCAAGGGAGTGGATGCGTCAGGATATAGGCGGGAAAGAAGCGGAAGAGATAGTTGCCGACGGCACAGTGGACGCCGACAAGTTTATCTGGCACGCTGTGTCGCGCTCCGTGGGTAATGTAAAAAACCAAGGTCCTGAGCTCATCGAGATATCACAATAGTAAGGTCAAAAGAGATTTTGCACGTCCAAAATGAGCGAGCATCAGAATATCTTTAGAGCCATGTCCACATAGCGCGGGTAGGACAAATCTTTTAATAATCTACTTTTTTGATTCGAACAAATGACTTATTAATACTCAAATAACAATAAATCCGGTAGATGATACCACAAAATCATCTACCATATTCTTCCCTTGATATTCATTTATTTTTTAGGCGGTTTTCTTGGCATTCCATTACCATCTAAATTAAGGTCTTCGATTGTGATTTTCATTTTTCTGAGCGCTTCATTACTATTTGTGAGAGAGTCAATCAATCCTCTTGAAGTTTTATTCCTAAAGGTTTTGCCTTCTAAATTACCGAATAAACCATGAGGCTTGGATGACAAGTCCTGAATAGAACCTAAAGAGCCATCAGCATTTAACCTTTGAAGTAATGACTTTCTGTAAAGTTCGTTTTCTTTCCTTTGGAAGGAATCAAGTTTTGCCTTCACTTGTTTTAATTCATTTTTTGTTTGTGAGGTGATTTTTTGATCAGCCTCAAGATTACTAACTAATTCATCAATTTTTGCAAGATATGTTTCTTTTTCTTTTTCAATCTCGGATATTTTGATGCCTCGTTCAATTGATTCTTTAAGTTCATTTTTTAAAGAAAGAACGAATGTACCCATTTCATCGGCACTGCCTGCTAATCGATTAAAAATCAATAGAAAATAGTTTAATATTTCATTGTTTTTAAAATTTGGATATCTAACACGATGGTCTATTTCACTCCATGCCTCTTCAAATATTGTCCTAACTTGAATTTCTGTGTAAATACGGTTTTTGAGAAGTCTAGTTGATATTACATAATGAACAGATCTGTACCCCGCTGGATGTGTTTTCTCAACGCTGCCTTCTATATTTATATCTGGAGCATCGCCTTCGCGAATGTAAACTATTGGCGATTCTTGAAATTCCCATTTTGAATCAAGATAATTATGAATTGTTTCCCAGTCTTCTTTGAAAAGATGCAGCACTCTAATACCAATTAAATCAGTGATTACATCGGTGTAGTTATCCTTTGTTATAGAACGATACTTTTCACTGATCTCATCTTCATTTCTTTTTCTGATTATTTTAGCCATTAGATGCTCAGGATCTTTAATTCTCCAGCGAACAGAGTGTACATCTTCTCCTTGCTGTAGTATCGAAGATATAAGTCCTGCAGTTTCAGAGAGGGCGGGGATGTTATTGTAGTGCGCCGATCCAATTTCTTGCAATTCCTCCCACGAAAAATCAGCTTTTTCAAATTGCTCTGCAGTCAAGCAATTATTATCCAAGAATTCATTTAGTGTAAGGGCACTGATATTCACTGAATCATTTTTCATTTGTATTGTTCCGCTATGGAATTATAATTAATTATATCATCTTGATATGAGTAAGTTACAACAACAGATATATTAACCTTTAAGTCTATACATTTCTAGCTCTCCAGGTCTTTTTCCGGTAACAGGATCTTGTGAGCCAATGAGCCTAGACATTACACTAGTTGGTACTAGATGCCATAAAAGATGTTTCTAATGTCTGCTGTTGGCACAAAGCGGACCAAGACATCAGAAAAATTTATCGGACTCTAAGCAGATCTGAATATCTCGTCGTATATCGAGGCGACAGCATTTCTCGCTTCATTTGCCACTGTGGCTGAATGCCCTGCCCGACAAAGTAGAGCGTTCCTTTGCCGTCTCTGGCATTGAGTTGATCCAGAACCTCCATCAGTTTATCACTACCGGCCCGCGGAGCGTTTTCATCGAACAAGTTGAGCTGGGCCACACCTTGGCTGAAAAAATCTCCCAGCATGATTCCAGCCTTTTGATAGCGGTGGCCATCCTTCCAGATTTTGTCCAGGCACTTTACCGCGGTGTTGATGATGTCGCGGGAATCCTGAGTGGGGGTGAGAAGCTTCATGGACGCACTATTCCCGTAATACGGCTCGTTAAGCGCAAAGGGAGAGGTTTTCACGAATGCAGAAATAAAGCGGCAATACTGATGCTCGCCGCGAAGCTTTTCGGCACCACGGGCCGCATAGCTGCAGATCGCCTGACGCATCTGCTCATAGTCCGTGACGCGTTCGCCGAATGACCGGCTGCACACGATTTCCTGCTTTGCTGGTGCAAACTCTTCAAGATCGAGGCATGGCTCACCACGCAGCTCCCTGACCGTTCGCTCAAGTACCACGTTAAAGTGTTTCCGGATAATCCAGGTGCTTTGTTCTGAGAGGTCCAGAGCCGTTTTGATGCCCATGGCGTTCAGCTTCTTACTGATGCGCCTTCCGACGCCCCATACGTCCTCTACCGGCACGATGGCGAGCAACCGACGCTGGCGATCGATATTTGACAGGTCCACCACCCCTCCCGTCTGCCGCTGCCATTTCTTGGCGGCGTGGTTTGCGAGCTTGGCCAGTGTCTTTGTCTGGGCTATCCCAACCCCAACAGTCAGATGCGTACGCTTCAGAACAGTAGCGCGGATTTCTTTGCCGAACTCCGTCAGGTCCCGGCAGTTGCGAACACCTGTCAGGTCGCAAAAAGCTTCGTCGATGCTGTAAATTTCTACGCGTGGGCTCATTTCCTCCAGCGTCGTCATCACACGGTTCGACATGTCTGCATAAAGCTCGTAGTTACTGCTGAAGCAGACAACGCCAGCACGCCGGAATAATTCCTTTTGCTTAAAGAACGGCTCGCCCATGGTAATTCCAGCAGCCTTTGCCTCGGCACTTCTTGCGATTACGCAGCCGTCATTGTTCGAGAGAACGACCACTGGCCGCCCCTTCAAATCGGGACGAAATACCGTCTCGCATGATGCGTAGAATGAATTCACATCACAGAGAGCAAACATATTCAGCTCGCAGATTTAACGATGAAAGTCACGACACCGAACACATCAAGCGTGTCCTCGCTGCCGACAATTATCGGCGAGTAAGTGCTGTTCATAGGATTGAGTTGTACGGTCGGGCGCAGTTGCAGGCGTTTAACAGTGAACTCCCCTTCCACCGCGGCGATGACAATGTCACCGTGCTCAGCCGTGCGAGAACTGTCCACCACCAGCAAATCACCGTCGCTGATCCCGGCTTCGATCATTGAATCACCCGCTGCTTTGACGAAGTATGTTGAACTCGGGTGAGCAACAAGTAACTCATTGAGATCGATGCGCTGTTCAACGTAATCAGCCGCGGGGCTCGGGAAACCACACTGCACTAAGTCACTGAAAAGCGGGAGAGCGATAATTTCTCTCAGTTCTGTTGGCCTGATGAATTCCATGACACATACCCAAATACTGTTTTTATATACAGTAGTTTTATTTATAAGTGTCCGCAAGATGCAGGCCCTACCGTCACTGCTTAAAGCTTCGCCGTTTCGTTTCTAAGTTTCTACGCAGCTTCGAATTATGAGTTTTGTAAATTTTATGGCCGCAACTCAGAGTGAACAGATTTAAGCCGATTTTGAAACTGGAAATTTTTTATACAGCGTACACACCGCCACATCATAGATGATTGCAACTTGCTTCCTGTCCACACCGTTCGCTATCAACCGCCCTGCCTGCGCCCATTGTTCCTGGGTGAGTTTTGGCCTCCTCCCGCCGATTCGTCCTTTCTCACGAGCTGCGGCCAACCCTGCCCGGGTGCGCTCCACTATCAACTCCCTCTCCATTTCTGCCAGCGCTGACATGATATGAAAGATGAAGCGCCCCATCGGGCTTGATGTGTCGATGCTGTCCGTGAGGCTCTTAAAGTGGATGCCGCGCTGCCGGAGTTCATCCACCAGCAGCACCAGATTCCGCATGCTGCGACCGAGTCGATCAAGTTTCCAGACCACTAGCGTATCACCCTCATTTAATGCCTTGAGAAGCTGTTTGAGTGCTGGCCGGTTTGCCACTGTTCCGCTCATTTTTTCTTCGAAAATCTGTTCACATCCTGCGCGAACGAGTGCTTGCCGCTGAAGATCCGTATTTTGGTCATTTGTTGACACCCTTACATAGCCAATTTGCATATTTTTCACCCAGTTATTTCTGCAAAAAAATCAGGTGAAGGTATCGGCCGGGCCGCTCAAGAGCAATCTATAAAACGTCGGTTTGGGAGACAGTTCCACGAGGAACGTCGGAACCGCGGCGGGAACGGTTGCCGCCGGGGATGACGATCGACTCAGCACTCTTGAAGGTAAAACGGGAGGGTCAATCAAAGGGGCGGTGATTGCTAAAAGAACTTCTGATTCCAACCCTGCATCAGGCGGTGAGCTTGAGTCCGTTCTGCAAAACTCTGGCGGTGCTGCTCTTTCACAGTTTCACATGTTTACTCAGATGGCTGGTAATACCCGCTATGGATTCCTTCGCGTATGGGATTCTTCGACATTTAAAGACTGGTACTTCGACCATTCCAGCGGAAATGCTTATGCTGCAGCGTCATGGGTAAATAACTCAGATCGCCGGATTAAAGATGACCTCAACCCGATTGACGACCCGCTGGGAAAAATGAAAAAAGTACGCGGCTATACGTGGGTGCGGAAAGATGACCAGATGAAAGGCTCTTTTGGGATTGGCTTTGTGGCTCAGGAGGTGCAGGAGGTATTTCCTGAGGCTGTATCACATGCCCAGGAGGGTTCTTTGACAGTAGATGGCCAAGTGATAGAGCAACCATTGGCGCTATCACCTGGTGATGTGGCTGCGGCTCTCCACCATGAAGCTATATTGGAGCTTATGGAAGAGATCGCTGAGCTAAAAAAACAAGTCAGCTCCCTTTCATCTCAACACTGAGCATCCTTTTCAGTTCGTTTACTTCGTCAATGAGAGCAAGGATCGCTTCATGGTGAAGCGCTGCAGCAACTCCGTACGTATCTGGTGAAAGAACACCTTCGACTACAGAGCCATCTGAAAGAGTAACGTTCAGCCCCTTAGAAACAGCCTCAGGAAATACTTTTTGTACTTCCTGAGCTGTAAATCCGATCCCAAATGAGCCGGTTGATTTCCATTTCCAGGTTTGCCCGCGTATTAGACGCATTTTTTCAAGCGGCTCACTAATTGGGCCATCAATATCTTTAAGTCGTTCGTCACAAGTCGGTGACCATGCTACCCCCTGGGCCACTCCATCTTGTCTGAATGACCAATAGGCCGGAGTGCCACCGAACGCAAGCTGAAGATAGCCGAAGGTTCCCGTTCCCTGTACAACCTGAGCATATAATGAGAAATCAATCCCGTTATAAACTCCTGATCTGAATCTGGAGCCAATAAGTTCAGCGTTTGTTACTGTTCCTGCTGGCGGGGTGCTAGCTGGAGATGCACCTCCGGCTTTAACCTGTCCTGAAATAACCCCGCCTGTTTTTCCATTTATGCTGTCAAAGCGAGAATCGTCACCAGCGGCCACAGTTCCTAACACTGTTCCGACGTTCCTCGTGGAACTGTCTCCCAAACCGAGGTTTGTGCGAGCGCCTGACGCGGTTGTCGAACCGGTACCGCCCTGAGCTACAGACAGCGCTGTAGACAGTCCGCTGAGCGAGGTGATGTCATTGTTTGCACCTTTTGCCGCCTTGCCTGCGAGAGAAGTGGTAATGCTATTCCAGGCTGGGCCCGTCCATGTTGTTCCATTAGGCAGAGTTATCGTTATATTGCCGTTTCCAGAAAAAATGCTTTGCCAGTTCTGTTTATCGTAATTCAGTCCACGCAGTGCTTCAGCACTTTGCGCCACCAGCGCGGCAGTGACCATGTTCAGCGCCACGCGGGGAACTGCTGACCAGGCAGTGTCCGATTGCGTTGGCCCAGTAAAGTTGCTGACCAGCGTAAGTTGCGCATTACTCTCAACCGATTTTACGGGCAATGTATACGGTACACCGCCCACAGTAGAGACAATAAAGTCACCTGCGGCGAGTTCTGTTGCGAATGAGGTTCCGGAACCGCCAACAATAGCGGATCCGTTTGTCAGGGTGATAGTTCCTGCAGACATCTGTGCTCCTTACGGGCAATAAAAAACCCCGCCGGAGCGAGGTTTATTCAAATATGACTGCCTATTGGCAGGTGGTACTACTGAACGTGTTTGCGCTGACCCATGACCAGTTAAATGGGTAACCGGCGCGGTACTGGGTCTGATTACTTTGCTTCCGCACTCCGTAAATCTGGACGATGTTCTCCTGTCCGCCGATCAGGGCCGTTCCGGTACATATGGGATGCTGCTTCTGAAGAACGCCAGCGCAACCAGAGAGCAATGCAGCCACCGCCAGGCAAAGAATCATGTATTTCATAGTGGTTATATCCCAGGGTATTCAAGAGGTTAAACAATAACAAGATGAATTAAAGGGATATAATTGATTCTGTAGATCAATTTCATAAGATTGATCGCTGAAAACGATCAATCGTAGTTGGCGCAGTTGATGGCCATAATCACGTTTCTCAGATTTGAATACGAGACGTTCTGAAGGTTTCCGCTGGGCGTTGTTTGTGGTCTGGCGAATATTCGCGTATTGCCTCCCTCAAGTTTTGCCATGCTCTTGTAAATCGCCGAGTAGGGCTGCGGCTGGCCACCGGCCGATATAACTCCAGTAATTAGACCCAGCATGGCAGGCATACAGGCCCATTTCCCCGCCAGCGTGGTATTGATGTTATAACCTGAACTTGCATCTACTCCGGCAGTACCGAGGGTTACCACATCACTGAGTGTGCGCGTTTCGTTTGTCAAAATAAGCGTCCCTGACGCATCCCAGACGGCCAGCCCGTAGTCAGGCTTTGTCTGTGGGAAAATAGAGAAAAAATAAACGTACGCTGTGCCGGTTGCATTTGGTCTGAGGAAATCAACCGAGATAGTGTTCCCGCTTATCGTCTGGGTGATTTCCGCCTCAACCGTGCAATGAACGAAGGCGGCAACGGGCTGCCCTGAGGGAAATGTGTGCGTCACTTTGGTATTGAAACCCGATGTCCCCTGTAGTTCTGCTGTCTTCCGTGCCTGCAACGAAATAGGCGAACTGTTAGCGGTGACCCATACTTCTCCGGCCGTAGTCGTCAGTAAAACGCCATACTGCGCCATTTATGCCCTCTCTATCTGGAAAATGAGATACGCCGCAGCCGCAGGCTCAGTCCCTGCGGAGTAGTCGGTATCGCCTACTGCCGATACCGTTGCGGTGCCACCTGAAATAGTGATCTTCCTCCGGCTCGTTCCCCACTGATCACCGTTCATGATCTGAAAATAAGTAAGCTTACACCCCGGTGGAAGCACGACTGAGTAAAAGCCTGTTTTCTGGTTCTGAGCCAGCTGAAGATATCCACTTACACTGACTGGCTTAATCCCATAGTTGTTCGCCCTGCCTGAGGTGTCCCAGGTTTCAACTCCGTACTGAGCCATAGCTGTTCATCCTAAAAAAGGACCCCACCTGAGGCCCAATGTTTACCATGTTCCCGTGATTCTCCCGATCTGCACCCTCAACACATTGTTGGCGTCACGCACACTTATTGTCTGGTTTGTCTGTTTCATGGCCCCCTCTCCAACTGTCGAACCGTAGTTCTCGAATGTTCCTGATTTATCCAGCCTCCATCCGACAGACCCAGCAACGTAGTTATTGGACTGGATGAAGTCGCCGATTTTGGCATTGGTGATCGTGCCATCCTGAATAAATGCGGAGCTCATAAAGACTTGACCATTGATGACAGCGAATGGAGAGTACTGGGTATCACCGCTGCCGCTCATCAGTACAAACTGGTTAGCGTTGAAACCAACTCGGGTGACTACCGGCTTCCCCGCCTCTGCAAGCACCGCAATAGACATCCCGGCGTTGTACATCACCCCGTTTATTCTCACACCTGTTTTGAGGGTGTAGATTGCCGAAGCACCGGAGGCATCTACGACGGCTGTAAGCTTGTCTTCCAGGGAAGCGGTGACGTCCTCTATCTGCGCCTGTACCTGCGTCGAAAGTTCGGCCATTGCCTTATCAACTTCAGCAATCGTCGTTTTAACAACCAGAATATCGGCGCGCACTTCCCCGTATTGTGCCCACTGGTGCTCAACTGTTCCGTGGTTCGCCAGGGCGTTTTGTAGTATTCCCTCAATGTTTGTATCTATGTCACCAGTGAGGCGCTCCCCATCAGCAGAGGTAAGAAAATCGTTAGCGATATCACCCAGATAATCATCGGCGTTATCGTTAGACATCCCCCGGATCCAGTCGGTATACCCGGACTCGTTACCCGTTCTGTCGACAAGCTGTGCGCGGTACCAGAATTCCTGCCCTGCTTTAAGGCCGAGCTGGGTGTATTCCGCAGATGGATAAGGCACGTCTGAGAGCAAAAATGGATCTGAAAAGTCACTGTTTGCTGTGTACTGAATTTCCGTTTTTAGCGTATCGCCGGTGTTTGCCGGGAAACCCCAGTTAAGACGAATCCCCCAGTTAATGCCCGTGGCTGTGAATCCTACTGGCTTAGGTGGATTGCCAACTTTGCCGGTCAACGTCTTCTCTTCTGAATATCCCCATCCTGAAGATATTTCGGCAGCATTGATGGCCCGCACGCGCACAAGATAACGTCCGGCATAAATTCCCGGAACGTCGAATGACGTGGTGGAGCTGCGCGGCACGTTAACCCAGTTCCCGTCGTTGCGGCGCCATTGCGCCTCATAGGCGATAGCATTTTGAGCCTGGTCCCAGCTCACGCGCATGGTTTCGATGCTGATATTCTGCTGAACTAATGAAAACGAGCTAATCACTATGTTGGCAGGCGGCGACTGGTTACCGGGAGGAATGACACTAACCGGCCGCTGATCTATGACGGCACCTGTATCAATACGGGCATATTTATCCGGATCGTGATTTGCCCCCGTGATGGTATATGTCCCGTCATTGTTATCAGTGACACTAATTACCCTGTACTGCTGTGCATAGAGTTCATCAGATTCAATAACCCATACCGCCTCAGCCTGCGGAAATTCACTAAAGGCGGTTGTCACGGTGACCATTTCGCCGGACAGGGACTGAATCGTACGGGTTTGGGTAATACCCGACGGCAGGTTTACCATTATCCTGTCACCGGCCTTAGCACTTGGTACCCGGTCAAGTTTGAGTACACGACCATTAACCGCGGATAATCGACCGCCTAAATCTCTCCCTGAAAGATTTCGGTCAGAAACAGCAATTATGTAGCCCGGCTGAGGAATATTTCCGTCCAAGCCAACGTCAAACGTTACAACCCTGTCTTTATTGTTGGTCAGTATCCCCCAGCGCCCTTTTCTGTTAGCCTCAGACTGCCGGGTGCAACCGATGGCGGTGATCTCAAGCTGGTTGAAACCATAGCGTGCCACCAGAGCCTGTTCGAAGACGGGCTCCATTGCATCAGCATAGCCATTTGCCGGATCAGACCAGGAAACAAGAGCGTTTGTGTAGCGACTTTTGGTTGTGCTGCTGGAATACACAAATTTGCCGTCGACGACGTTAGCATGCGTGTAGGTAAAATCGACATCTCTGGGCATGTCTGCAAGGGCAACAATCTGGTCGTCACCCCAGTAGGTCATGCCTCGAAAAATGGCTGCGAAGTCACGCAGGACAGTGTAAGCGTCATTCCGATCCTGAATGTAAACGTTACATGTGTAACGCGGTTCTGTTCCGCTACCACCCTTACCATCAGGTACCCGCTGATCACAATACTGAGCGACCTGATAAAGCGTCCATTTGTCGATATTGGCTGCCGTTAGCCGATTACCAAGGCCGAAGCGGTCAGTGACCACCAGATCGTAAAATATCCACGCAGGGTTATCCGTCCATGCCCACTTAAATGCGCCCTTCCAGGTGCCGCTGTACGTTCTTGTTTCGGGGTCATAGATATCGGGCACACGAATAACACGCCCGCGAGGCTCGCAGGAAATTTGCGGTATTGAGCCATTGAACTGGCTCGAATCAAATTCGATGTACAGTAGCGCAGTGTTCGGATAGCGCAGTTTGGCGTCGATTACTTCGGTGAAGCTTTGCAGCGTCATCGTGTCGCCAATCTTCGCGCTATTGGCATCGGCTGTAATCTTGCGCAATCTTATTATCCAGGTGCTGCCCGCCTGAGGTAAATCAATACGATGGCTGCGTTCATAACCAGAGGTGGTTTTCCCGGTCACGCTGGTATTCAGCACCGTCTGCCAGGTGCCGCCATCTGTCTGCAGGTCAATTGCATAGTTGACCGAATAGCCAACCAGATCGCCATCATCCTCCTGTTTGAAGAGAGAAGGCCATTTTAGACGCAGGCGAACAGCTGAAAGCTGCGTATTGGTGAACGTGCGCGTCCACGCTGTAGAGCTGGAAACTTCGGAGCCTACATTGATTTCATTTTCGGTCCCCGGGATCCCTTGAATGTAGTTTTGCGCCTGAGTTCCAGAACGAAACTCCCACGCCACACCGCTGAAGTTCTGTGAACCATCTGCGTTCTCAAGTGCGGTGCCATCGAGATAAATATCGCGCGCAGTAAGGCCACCAGCAAACTCCCCCTCTCCCAGCGCGAGAAGGATTTTTGCCTTGGCTACTGACTGCAGATCGTCTGGCTGTTCTGTAGGAGTTCTTGAGCTTGAACTGCCGCCCTTGCGGCCTTTAATAGCGATTGCTGTAGCCATATTGTGCCCATAAAAAAAGCCACCCGGAGGTGACCATGATTAGAACAACGTTGAATTAAATATTATTTGATAAGCAAACCAAAATAATAGCGCTCATCGAAAATACGGAGAAAGCGAATTGCACAATTACGAACGTACTCTAATTGTTTCGAGCGAGGAATGTCACCGTGTCGCGGATAGTTCAGGTAATAATACCCAACCTCATATTCATAATGATTTATAAAATCATCATGCAATGCGCTCCAGTACGTCATTACTCTATATAAAAGGCCATTTGGTAAGTCATACCATTTAACAAAAGTTCTAGTTAATTCACTCCAGACATCATCCTCAAGTTCAGAATAGGCGAGCTTTTTAAATGTTAGTCTCATTGCCAATATGAACGCGACTCGTTCAGTTGGCATCACTTCTCCAATCTCATCAACGTAGCCATCAAAATAGCGAAACACCTCATCTTTCGAGATTTCCTTATCTAATCCCAAAGATGCCAAAATCAAAAGATTTGAAGACTCATTGCCGGCAGAAATCTGGTTTTCAGCCCAGTCTGTGAACGCCCTTCTGTCCAAACCAGGCTCGTTTAATTTTCTTAATCCAAGCAAATCTTGAAAGTCTATCGCATAACCATCCATAAGCATTTCCAGTCTTATAATGCGTTCTTTCAAGAAGATACTCTTAGTTTGGCACTATAGCTACTGCTGATCGTCAACATAAATGCCAGCAGAAATGATCGCTCCACCGATGCGGCGCTTGCCGTAAAGGAGCGGCACAGGATTACCCTGGGCAGTCGTATTAGTTACTCCCCCAAAGGCATAACTGGCCTTGTTGTCTGCCGATTGCTTGCTGGCAAGTCCGGTTGTCTGTGGAGAGAGCATTTGTACGACACCGCCAAGGGCCATCGCAGCGCCAAATTGCATTAGAGGAACGCCGACAGCACCACCGCCAAAGTATGACGCCACAGCACCTACTGCGACCAAAGCCACGCCTAAGATGGTCTGGAATACTCCACCACGTTTACTCCCGAGGATAACCGGCGCGATACGGATATCAGCACTACTCTGATCCATAGAGAGTTCGTCATCGTTCAGGTTACGCTTACCGCTGAAAACAGCGTAGGTTAGGCCGCGCTGCTTGCTGGTATTCAAAAAACGCTCGAAGCCTGGCACGATAACGCACAATGCGCGGATGGCTTCTTTTGGTGAGGCTACCGAAAGTTGGAATTCGCGGCCAAACGTAGTACCCAAAACACCATATAGACGAACAGTACGGACGGATTCGCACATTATCCCTCCTGCATGATTAGGCTTTTATGCCTGACAATTTTCATGGTTCTCTCCATCCAGTAACCTCCATATGGCACACGTTGACTGAGGTGACCATAAAGATGATGGAGAAGCATGTTCCCCTCCAGCAAGATCCCTGAATGGTTCCACTTATTCGATTCCACCTGCATGATGATCAAATCGCCCGGCATTGGTGATCCACTGAATTCTCGGAACCCACATTCGTACCAGCAATCCTGATAGAAATTATCCGGATAGGAGTCCTCCCACCACGGATAATCAACACGGTAATCCTGAAGTTCGACATCATGCTCCTGCCGGAAATAGCTCATCACCAGCCCCCAACAGTCGTAGTGTCCGAGCACAAACGGGCGCCCGAGCAGCGGCAATTCTCCGCGGGGAGTAATGGTACGAAAGTCTCCTTCCGGCCAACTGACAATATGCCAGGGCAGCAACGTTGCATCGCATTGAGCCTTGTCCAGTTCACTTGGTTGGGTCGTCGCATCAGGGTGACTATGTACGATTCCCGTTATCGTCCCCCAGTCTTCAGCAGCAGCGTAATCCTCTGGTGAAAGGTGAAACTGTTCCGTTGGTTCAGCAGCCAGATTACGGCATGGGAAATAGCGTTCCACCCGGCTTTTCTGCGCTATCACGCCGCAGCATTCGTGGGGATAGTCTTTCGCAGCATGCGCCAGGATGTCCTGAATTGTTTTCTGACGCATGTTAACTCCTGATCAAAGATGTTCCTGGAAAACCACCGAAAGGAAGTTCATTGTGTTCACCAAACCGAAGCTTGCAGGCGGTGAGCGTGCCGTTGCATTCATCTAATGAGGGATCGCTTACCGGATTGTTGTTTCTGTCGAAGTAAAGCGTGCCGGCATAATCGCACCCATCGCCGGTGCGGTACTTGTTCCGGATGCACCATGTGCAAAGGGAATGCAACTGTCTGGTCGGGATCATCAACCCCTGCAGATCCATCGGGCTGGTAAGAGCAAACTCGATACTTTCACCGGGAAGCTCGCTATTTTTACCGTCGATATAGAAAACCCGCTTCCTCACCTGCAAGGGATCTGCTGTGGGATTTCCATCCGGGAAATTGCGCGCATCCAGGTAATGCGCAAAAGTGTCATGAATCGTAACTTTGGCCTGCAGCATATCGTCATAGGCCAGACAGAGTGCAGTGATAGAGCTGTCAATGTTGGCAACGGTGAGAGTCGGCTGGGCGCTACTGCCATCGGTTGAAGCTTCCAGTCCCTCTAGCTTATATGGCCAGGCACCAAACTCTTCGCCCTGCCACCAGATACTCTTCGCCTTTAACTTTGATTCGTCGCCACCAGCAGCCGCAATCTCTTCTTCAGTATGCGGGAGGTTATAAGCGTGAAAGCGCAGAACATCGTCCAGACCAAACGCAGAACCGTCTACCTCAAGAAGACGTATTTTTTCACCCGGTTCGAGGCGTTGATAATCTTCAGTAATCATGGTGCGTATGCCTGTTTGAAGGTTGCTTTTATGGTCATCACTTTGCTGGATAGCGGCTGGGCTTTAATGGAATCAGCTTCAATCCGGTATAAACCGGTTTCGCCAACAGGAGACGTCCAGATAAAGGATTTTGTGATGTGCTTGCGGCAAAAACTCAGCACATCGAGCATCTCTGCCTTTTTTCCCGTTAGGGTCATCGGCCATGACTGTTTTTCAGGATTGATGCCTTCACCGGCGATCTGTTCAAAGCCGTCTCCAAAGGAAGCAGAGCGCGTTACGTAAGTAAACTCCCCTTCCATGCCCGCCTGAATCTGGGTTCGCCAGATAAATGTTTCGATCGCCAACTTTCCTCCGGGTATAAAAAAACCCGCCGAAGCGGATCAATTGCTTAACAAAAATGATGTGTTCTTAAATGGAGTAACGTTGAAGTGCTGTCTGGCCATAAAATCAATAAGGTAACATCGCGCGGATTTCAGCATACCATTCGTTGACAGCGGGGATATCCCTTAAGAGCCAGAATCCTACGCCAATTAGCAAGAAGCTCGCTCCAAACTCAAAGATAATGCTGAACCAGTATTCAAAGGGCCTGGCATCCTTATGAATGTACTCCTTTCGACTCGTTCCCTTGAATGTTTTGGTATAGATTCCCTTGCGCAGGTAGCCGAAAGACTGAACCAATGTTATAGGACCAATCAAAAAACAAGCACATACGGTAAACCAATATGAAAATCCCATCGCCCTTCATCCATTCATTGCATTAACACTATTATCGCATAGAAAGAATGCTAAATACCTACGATTGAAGGGTTAGTTATCACAAAGAACAGTAGTGGGATTCGTTTAATATTAATCTTTTGAAATGTTGTCGACGAACCGTGCGTTTTTGTGATTTGATAAAGAAACTCAAAAAAAGTCGAAGCGGTCACCCCTTCACATATCTAGCAAAATGCGGGTTATGGAAAGATACCTGTCTCAGGCAGTTAAAAATACCCCACTATAAATTTAGGTTAGAGCAACCCAATATTCGCGATTGAAGTCCTATGAACAGACTGACGACACTATATATTAAAGCGCGTGCCGGGCTGTCTCCCTATGAAAAGACACCTGAAGCATCATTGATTAAAATGGCTAAGAAATGTGGCCGCAATGAAATAGCCGCCATTAACATCAGGCTCAAACAGTTCCGCTCTGAACTAGCGATGGTTGAAGAGTGGGATGGAGATCAGCAGGATATGATATGGGATGCAATTGACGAGCATTGTAAGTTATTACAACTGATCACCGACAAACAGCCCACCTGAGTAGGCTGTTTGTCGTGCTAATCGTTAGAGCCATGGAACGGTATTTCGAAGGACTGACTAAGCTTCATCGCGTTCCTTTTATTGCATTCCATAAAGGCGTCCCCGGCCGCTGCGCCTGCTCAGATATTACGTTAACTATTGCCGGCTTGAGCTGTTTGATGATATCCACATTATTTGCTGGAGCCGACCTTGTCGTTGGTTGCTCACGTCCCTGAATCACAACACCACCGACATTAACATTTATAGCGGAACTACCTCCCTGTAACCCGAACATCGGTGCGTTTCCGACGTAGCCGCCGTTTGCATACCCCTGAGCTCCACGCATAAGCGCATAGAGATTGCCAACACCAAGTGCACTGGTCGCTTCCTTCGTAAATACAAACTCACCACCATGAACTACGCCTTTCGGTTGGTATTTACCGCCATCACCGGTGTAACCGCCGCTATCGAATCCCGGCACCAGACCACCACCAGAGAAACCAAAGAACGCACCGATACCCGTTCCACCAAACGCTGACTTCATTCCATTAACCAAAGCCAGTTGTGTCAGCATCTGGGCGATGCCCTTGAGGAAAGTAGAAAGGAAGTCTGAGAAGTTAGATTTACCTGTAGTAAAAAAGTCGGTGAGCGTGCTGGCCATCCCGGTGAACGCATTGCTGGTAATCGTCTGCACCTGCGAGTAAACATTAGTCGCGCTGTCCTCAAATTCAGCCCAACCCTTTTTCACGCCGGTCAACCAGTCGCCACGCAACCTGTCCTCTGCATCATAGTAATCATTCGCCGCCTTAAGCTGCTTCTGATAGCCCTCGTCGTAAAGCGTGCCGCCGGAGTTGAACCAGCCAGAGGAAAGCTGGCTCTTTGCCAGCTCACGTTGAGCCTGACGGTCACTCATCCCCGCGCCACCCAGTAATGCGGCCTGTTTCTCAGCCATCTGCGTGACGTATTTCTGCGAGGTATCCATTCGCTTGTTCAGCTGTTCCTGTGCGGTAATCTGATCACCTAACAGGGCTTTCTGCCGTGCCAACTGAAGCACCTGGTCTTTACTCGCCAGCAGGGATTGCTCCTGCTTTGTCAGAGAGCGAGACCGGGAGGCCTCTTCCAGCACCTGAAATTTCGCTTCAGTCGTCCACAGATCTTTGCGCTGCTGGCTGATAGTGTCGTTCAGCCCTTTATGCTGCTGCAGCGCGCGTAACTGAGACTGAAGCGCCAGCAACTCGGCCTGGGCAGCATCCGTGCTGCGATCGCCAGCCGATAAAGTGCCCTGCTTTCCGGTTTTCGTCTTTTTACCAAAAGCAGCAACCTCTTCCCGATCCTTCTGGGTGGTTGCAGTACTTATTTTTCTGGTCGTATCGAGGTATTTACCTGCACTGATATCAGCGGCATCCCAGTCTTTTTTCAACTGAGAGACGCTGTCGCCATAAGCGCTGGCCATTTGTTCGTTATAGTCCTGCCATCCCTGCAAAGTATCCGTTTTCGCCCAGTCAGGAATGAGATTAATCGCAGCCGCGATAGAGGAAGAAATGATCTGGTTCAACTTCTGGAAAACGATCGCTACGCTGTAATAAATTGCGTTGAATTCCTTCAGTGTGTTTGATGCCAGCTCTGCTACCCACTGACCGATATTCTGCATGGCCTCAGATGCCCAGCCTTTGATATCCAGCCACAGGCGACCAAACGGTGTCAGCGAGTCATAAGCCTGCTCTCCGCGCTCAGCCATTGTGTCGCCAAACAAATCCATGGCCTGTGTAACTGCAGCAGTCTGGTCCTTCTGCTTCACAAGCTCATCAATATGCTTAAGCTGCGAAACAGTCAGGAAGTTGTATTCTTCGTTTAGGCTCTGAAGGGCTTTAACAGGGTCTTTTTCGATGTCCTTATAGGCTTTGGTGATGTCCTGCGCTGAGACTATACCGGTCTGAACCGCCAGCGCCGTGGAGCCTGCTGCTTTTTCAAGTTGCTGCTGTGTCAGCGATCCCATGCCAACCAACTCAGTCATCAAACTCTGAACGGTTCCTACAGTAGCGCCAGTAGAGGCAGCGATAGACTGGGAGGAAGCCATAACCTGGAGCGCTGAAGTGCCAGCAATGTTGCCTGTCCTGATAATGGCCTTGTTAATTTCGTCGTAGGCGGTGAAGTAGTCCGCTCCCGCTTTTGCCGCAATCAGAACGGCACCAGCCAAGCCACCAATGGCCACTCGGGCAGGAGTCACCATCGACAACATCGCTTTCAGAGCATTGCTTACACCGCCAAACGAATCGCGCAGCTGGCTGCCCTGCTGAATGGCTACCATATAAACCGGCATACCGGACGCCAATGAAGTTACGATGTCGGTCATTTGCATTGGAAGATAACGCATCGCGTTGCGGTATTGCCCCGCGCTGATCGCTCCTGACTTCCACGCTTCCTCCTGCTCTTTCAGTCGGGCGATCATCGGTGCAGCACGATCGGAAACACCAAGTTGGGCTGCTTTTAGCTCTAACAGTTCTGCGCGCGTTTTTCCGATTGCTGTGACCTGCTCCTCCAGCGAATCGATAAAGGTTTTGCCCGCTGCAGCTGCCCGCTGCGCTGCCTGAGCCTGTTCAATGCGAGCCCGCCCCTCTGCGGTCTCAGACTCCATTACCTGTGCCAGTTTAGCCCGCGTTATCTCAAGCACACTGTTGTAACGAGTAAAGTCCTCGTCTCCCACCAGCCCTTTACCGCGAAATTTCGCCAGGCTCTCCTGGATAGTGTCCAGCTCATCCAGCGCCTTGTTTACCGGACTAATTTTATTCAGCAGGTTCTGCAGTTCCTGACGCTGCTGCTTCATGCTTTCGCTGTTCTTCTTCTGGTTATCGATGCCGGTGCGGAACGTACTGTTAAGGTCATCCGCTTTACCTGCCGCGGCGGACGCAGTCTCCTGAAAGCGATCAAGTGCCTGATTACCACGCTCCAGCTCACTGGTATTTACGCGCAGGGAAATCGTGGCGATGTCGTTACTCATTCCGCCCTCTCTTTATGCATAACTTTTAGTGCGGCGCTCTCCATGATTCGGATGTCCGAAAGCGCGGTTGCCTCGTCGTCAATGTTGTGCAGACGCATTACCCAGGGCAAAACGTTATAGTCGAGCCCAGACGCGCCGCCCATTCCCGTTCGCCATTGCGTGCTGACAGCCTGAAATACCAGGAATGAAGGCCAGATATCGGGCCAGACATCTACGAAATTATCGTCATAGTCATCCGGCGTAAGCCCGTAAGGCGCCAGATCTGCCGCGGTGGGTTCAGACGTATAGAACGCAGAGGCAACCGCTATCAGTTTTTTTCGCGCTGCCCCATCAGCTCGCGGTAGTAGGTTTCCGGGATGGCCTTCATCGCCGCCGGATAGTTTTCCAGCAGCACCGACAGGTTTTCCGCGTTGAATGCATCGGGAAGTGCCCAGCCAGAAATGATTTCCATCAGAAAATCAGTGGCGGTTTTGCCTTCCATTTTCTCCAGATCCGCCAGTTCTTTGAGTGGCTTGTGATTGAATGTGAACGTCAGCACGCCATCCTCATCGCCGGCTCGGGGGATCGAGACATTGGCCTTAAATGTTGGTTTGGGCTGAAGATTGAATTTTGTCGCCATCGATACCTCTTAACGGAAAAAAGCCTCCACAATGGGAGGCATGGAATAGTGAAAGTTCTGACGACTAGGCGGCAGCGTCAGTCACCTTGTAGAACGTCATCGCCGGTGACTGCAGGTTCAGCACCACACTTACTGTCTCTACCTCGTTAACCGCAGTAGTTGGCGTATCGTCAAAGAACGCCGTGGCCGCCCAATAACGGTTCTCCTTCGCCTTCGGCACGTACATGTAAGCCGCAACCGTCTCTTCGTCTTCGTCCAGTTGGCGCAGCAACGGATATACCGGGAGCGTTGAGTCATGCGCGATCGAGTAGGTCTGGGAGACTGCGGATTTATAGGTATTCAGGTTACGCTGGCGATCATCGCTGAGGAACTGAATCTGTGTGGTGTTCTGATCGCCACCAGATTTTGACACCTCAGTAATTTGCGGCAGCTCGGTCCATTCAAGCACCTTGCGGATCGAACCGGTACCGCCACCAGCGGCATATTTGTTTTTGTTGGTGGTAATGATATTGCGAAGAGTTACGGCGCTTTCGGCAATCGCATCAATTTTTGCAATGACGTTATCAACACCGGACCAGTTGCAGTTCACATGAACAATATCACCCACCTTGAGTGCGTCCGCTTCACTCACGGTGATCACCATATTTTCGGCGTTCGTCGCCCCGGTGAAAGTAATGGCTGGGCCATAACCCGATGCCAGATAGACGTGAGCGCCGTTAGGCAATGCAAAGCCCATATTGGTTACTCCTTTAGAAACGGGAATACCGGCAAAGTGCCGGTCAGGTTTAGAAGGTTGCAAGGATTAGCTGGAGATATCAGCCCGGTAATTGAGACTAACGGGAACGGTATAAGCGACAGATGTAGTGATCCCGCGGAAAACACCAGGCGTTTGATCTATCCAGCATGTAAAACCCCTGCCTTCAATCTCCCGCCCCTCGGGGAACAATTCAGCCACGCGATCAGCCAGGGCCACAACATCGGTACGGCCTGTGCCGGCTGGGGCCACAACGTTAATCTGGTATACACCTGAATAGATGCGGCAGCTCAATCCAAGGTCTACCGTACGCGGCGTGGCGGGCATGTCATGGACAGCAAGATATAGCCCATCAGATAGCGGTGTGAAAGGCACGTTTTCCCAGGCAACTGGGATCCCTTCGGCATCAGCCCACTCGCCCAGCCTTGCGGCCAGCGCCGCCGCGATATCGGGAATCACTTAGTCACCTCCCTTACTGCTTCCTCAAAAAATCGCTGAAACTCAGCAGCAGTAATGCGTACCATCCCTCCCGGAGCCTGGGAAGAGTGCCCCATCTCCAGTCGATACGCGTAAGGGACGTTGTTGCAGAAATAAACAGCCTTCATCCCGACTTTGAACAGCGACAGCGTGTAATTGCCTGCGGCTTTTGTCAGATTTCCGGTTTTATCGACACGGCCCGTTTCATCTGTGGTCGGTGCATCAAAAGACACCTGCCAGTTGCCCCTAAACCGTCCACCGGTATACCCGGGCGGCGCTTTGATATCCATCCCATCCACCAGCCGAGCTTTCTTCTTAAGTCGCCCGGTTTTAGTCAGATTATTAGGGTCCGATTTTTGCGCTTCGTTATGGTCGTATACCGCCTGATTGTAAGACGCTGCCGTCTGGTTGATACCCCAGAGTTCGGGGTTGCCGACAGGAGACATCATCACCAGTTGATTAAGGATCCGAATGCCGACTGCGCGTACGACTGCTTCCTGATTCGCTTTGGCTTTGTCCACAAACGCGCTGACGGCAACCGTGAACGCCTTATTATCGTTCATGTTATGCCCTCAACTGAGCATTGTAGCAGAGCACCACACCGCCCGGTTTCACCGGATTAGGCTTAACCACTCGATGCCTTACGCCGTCCACGTCGATAAGATCGCCGGTTTTGATTTCCTGCTCGGCAGTGAAGACAATCCGAACATCGCCGTTTTCTATGACCGTTCCGTCAATTTCTCCAGGTACGTAATCCGTCTTCACTCCTGTGGCGGTGAACTGGATATCCTCGGAACGATGCTCCACACCACCCATGACGATTAACGTGCCCTTACGCGTGACGTTGTATGCAATTCCGTTCTGCTTGAGCATCCGAGTCGTTATCGCCTGCATTCGCTGATAGTTGATGGCCATTACGCGCGCTCCGCGAAAGCATTGATTGCATATCCACGCCCACCAGCCAGGTCGCCGAGAATAGCCATTACCGCCGGGTAAGAAGGTGTAAACGCCTCTCCATCGGCAACCGCATAGGTCATGGTAACGGCGCCTTCGACACGTTCGGTTTTCACCGCGGCCTCACGAACGCTTGAAAGCAAATCGCCATCAATTGCCTCGATAGCCAGCATGCATTGTGCGGTGATAACCTGCCGTGGTACTTCATCCGGCGGGAAATCATGTTCATCCAGAACGACATTCACGCGTGGCCATGCCAGCGGCTGTCGAGGGTCTGCTTTGGAACCTACCCAATCAAGCCCCTCCAGATAGTCCATCGCCTTAATCAGTAAAGGCGCGAGCTTTTCAGGCAGCTCAACTCCTCTCAGCGTGGCAAATGACGCCAGTTCATCTTCGCTGGCGTAACTGTTAACGTCAGCGGCGGTGATATCAGTAATAATCATCTGAGCATCCGTTGAATGGGGCTTACGCCCCATCGGTTAGCCTGCAGCAGGTGCGGTGAAGGTGATTTCCTCACTCGATTTAGCAATACCATCAACAGTACCAGTGACTGTGAAAGTACCTGCCGTATCAGAGGTAAGTTTGACCGTCGCCCCACCAGCAGAGCCGGTTTGAGAACTGGCAGTGCTGAGCGTGCCGCCGGTTGAATTCCAGGCAACGGTTTTACCGGATACACCGGAGCCATTTAGCGTGTATTTCAGAGAAACAGTTACCGCGTCTGTGCTGTCAGCAGTTGCGGAGGTTTTATCCGCTGACAGCGTTACTCCCCCGCTGCGGATCCCAGCTTAATGAGCACGCCAGCCGTAGATTTGTTGCTGGTGAAGTGCTTCTTCCAGTTACCTGCGGTGCCGATTTTAGTCAGGTCCGGGTTGTCACCTTTCGAGGTGTCCCAGCTGTAGCCCAGCAAGTCGACGTTCACTACGCCTTCAGCACGGTATCCGATCGCCAGGTTTTCCTGATCGTTGATGTCGTAGGAACGGAACCCCGGCGCCTGAGACTCGGTGACGGTAACCGCTCCGGCTACCAGCCCAAGAATCGCATCTGCGTCCATGGTGTCGGTCACCAGTACAGGTTTACCCAACGTGCCCGGCTGCCCACCGTAAACCACCACGCCAGCTTCTTCGTAGATTTTGTTGGCGATCGCCTCATCCACGATGTCGAAGTAAGTGGCGGAGTGCATAACGAAAAGCACGACACGGTTGAACTTGTCGCCGTACTTACGCAGACCGCGCGTCAGGGTCTTCTTACCGTCAGTTTCGATATCAGCGGTGACAACCATGTCAGCGTTAGCGCCAATAGCAGCCGTCAGCGCCTTCAGGCCGTATTTCACGTAGCCTTCCAGCGTCGCGTCAGCCACGTCAGTGCCGATCACTTCGGAAAACTCGTCAACCGAGCGGCCGCGGCGTTTGAACGCTTCTTCAGTAGTTTCGTATGGACCGTATTTCCACGGCGCTTTGACGGATACGGCTTCACCGGCGCCAATCTTCTTACCCGTCACCTTTTCGGTGGAGTTAACGTCACGCGATTCAATAGAGCCGCCCACCTTGTAGAAAGCACGCTTGCGGAAGTCGCCTTCAATCAGCTCGTTATCCAGCAAGATCGCTCCGTTGGAGGACGCGTTGAAAATAGCCAGGTTGTCCTGGCGGCGCTCGAGGAAAGCAGTCTGCGCCAGGTCGTCATAAATGATCAGGTCACTATTAACAGTGGTAGGCATGGGTTAATCCCTTATTTCGGAAGTTTGAGGAAGGCCTGC
The DNA here is from genome assembly GCF_048685015.1 of Enterobacter sp. BNK-13. Lineage (NCBI taxonomy): Bacteria > Pseudomonadati > Pseudomonadota > Gammaproteobacteria > Enterobacterales > Enterobacteriaceae > Enterobacter > Enterobacter sp. BNK-13. Next base: position 2,194,700 of record NZ_JBLQTP010000001.1, read on the forward strand.
TGGCCATGCTTGCGGATGTAGTCCGCTTTGTCGCTGGCGCTCATTTCGGAACGTTTCAGGCTGCCACCGCCGTTTGGTTTGTGTCCGCCCGCGCCGGTGCCTTCTGCGCGTGGGAACAGATGCGGAGCCGTCTCCTTAAGAGACTCAGCCCACTCAAGCGGGCTTAGTGGAGTTTTGCCGTCTTTACCGAACAGAACATCGCCATTTGCATCAACTGCTACGGCCTCGCCTTCGTCGTTGAGCTGGAATGTGCCTTTGGCACGCAGAATCAGATCGTCGGATGCTTCCGGCAGCGCGCCAGCTTTGGACGCTGCTGCACGGATTGCATCGCCCAGAACTCGATCCCGGAATTTGTTGGAGAACGCTTCGGCTTTGTCCGCGCGTTCATTTGCGGCTTTAATCTGCTTATCGACATCAGCACGCAGACGCTCGGTGCGCTTATCGAGCACCTCATCGATTTTTCCGGCGGCAATCAGCTTTGCCTCTTCGTCGTCGGAAAAACGCTGGAGGATCCCGCGCACTGCATCAGGATCGATACCATCAAAGCGAGACAGGTTTTCTTTTTGTTGCTTGATGGTGCCCAGCAGTTCTGAGTTTTTTGATTTCAGGCCAGTGACTTCGCTGGTCACACGCTCATCAATCAGCTTCTGGATTTCAGGAGTGATTTCGATACCACCGCCACCGCTGCCCTCTCCGCCGCTTTCTGGTGCATAGAATTTCAGAAGCATGTTTCGAATTAACATATTTTCCCCTCGGGATTTTGCCGGGCCTCGCCCATAAAAAAGCCCCGGCGGATGCCAAGGCGTGAAGTAAGAAGTGGTTGTTAGTTGTCAGTGCCTGAGAGTTGCTTCAGACGTTCCAGGGATATCCATTCGCCTTTGTCAGTGAACATATCAGCCAGGTCGATTTCACCCGCGCGGAACAAACGGCCACGCTCGGCACCCAGAACCTGATCCTGGCGTTGTGCTGGCTGGCGCGCGAGCCATTCCAGATACGAAGTTTTCCCCGGTACCTGGCCATCCATGCTGGCACGAGTGCCCTCGTCCATCTCATCAATATCAATGCCGAGTTCGCGCCAAGACTTGAGAATCAGAGTTTCAGTAGAACGGCAGCAGAAATGAATCTTCCCGGGTCCCTGCAGGTAAGGCACCTTATGCCCGACCGGTTTGTTATCCAGGGTGTAACGCAGCAGGTCACGAATAATGCAGTCGTGGCTGGTTTTATTGTCCAGCGTAGACAGCCACTGTTTGCCTTTCACGATATCGCTGTTGGCACTGGTGAAGCTGTTGCGCGCTGTGGCAGCCAGATGATTCACAGCTGTTTTAGCGATGCTGGCGGCGTTTGCCCTGCTCATCTGCAGCGCCCCGTCGCTATAGTCTTTGTTGGCGTGGCCACGAACACTGCGCGCGATAGTTTCTACCGTGTCGCCAGCAAGATACCCCCTGCGGACGGCGTTCACGATACGCGCCAGCCTGTCCGATTCCAGATTCTCCGCCCACTCACTCAGCAGCCGCCCCTGAAAGGGTTGCGCCATCGCCGCGGCATACACCATATCGGCGGTGATGCCCTGCAACGGATAGTGAGACAGGACCTGTGATGGCAAAAGGGAATCGAACAGGCTCAGCTGATAATTTGCTTCGTTCTTTGCCAGCGCCACCAGCTCACTCTCGAGCCCTGCCTGCATGGACGCTACGGCTTGATGGTTAAGCTCACGCACGCTGCCCAATAAACTCTGCAGGCGATTAACTGTGAAGCTCTCCGGCGGCAATCTATCCAGCGCATCCAGTAGCCGCGCCGAAAGGTCCGCGTCCGTCTCGTTAAGCAACTTGACCATCCGGTTTGCCACGCCAGTGGCGAAGCGGCTTAACCAGACGGAATGTGCGATCGATTCATCACGCAGGCTTTCGTTAATGGTGGGCATATCAGCCTCCCGTCAACGTTGGTGCCTGATTGCGAAGCGCATCAATAACCTCGTCCGGACTGTCGGCCGGGTCAATGAGATCGAGCTTCTGCAGCGCGCGAATCATATCGCTATCGCGCAGCGCACCGGACTGCCAGGCATTGACGATTGCCGTCACCATGCCCGACTCGGCAACCTTAGCTATGAATTCCTGATTGATGGTGTAACTCGTCGTTTCGCCCTTGATGCCGAGGTATTTCGTACACCAGCCAAGCGCCAGCGTATAGGCCTCAGAAACGTTTGAAACGCAGATACCGAGCACAGAGGTTGATGATGTTTGCTCACCGCTAGCCTGCGTCGCCGTCTTAGCCGTGGCGTTCTGCTCAATCAGCCGGGCGCCAAGCTGCACCATATAATCACGTTTGCTATCCATGGCCTCTTTAGCCAGCATGTTCGGCTGTGCCTGGGCATAACCAAACGAGCCCTCCTTGGGAAGCAAAAGCGGTGATCGGGAACCAATTTTCACGCCCTTCTTCTCGAGGTGATCGCGCCAGCCGGTATCGAGTCCAGTCATGTACGGCTGCACCTGGCCACAGAACCACACGCTGTCCTCATAGTCAGCACTGTTTCGGTAATGACCGTGGTTTATCTCCACCAGTGCAGCCAGCGGTGAATCATCGATAGTGGGATCGTTGTTCTGAGCGCCGACGAAGGTAAACGGAATTTCATCCCAGTAGTCCTTTCCTTTAGGCTTCGGATGATATTCACTGTCAACGGTGTAGGTTCCGCTTGCAGTGCCACCAGCCCGGCGCCATACGCGGCATATGAACCGCCCTTCTTCCAGCGCCAGCTCGCGGTACTGTATTTCATCCTTGTAAGCATAACCATCCGGCTCTTCTACGCATTCGCGCAGGACCACCAGCACCAGCTGATCGCGTCCGTTAATTCGCTTAGTTCGCCAGTTAATGATGTTCTCTGCCGGATAGCGGAGGATGATCGCTTCATCGGAGGCTTCAGCGTAATCGACATAAAGCCCCTCTCGCGCAACTTCCAGCACATTCTCGGCCACCAGTTGCGACTGCTGATAGATGCTGGTTCCGGCCCCGTCAGCGTTGTCCAGCAGGTACTTCAGCTTGTCCGGACCGTTAAATGTGGGGTCTTTGCGATACGCCATCCCAAGCATGCCGATCTTCGTATTGCCGGCAATGGCGTAGAACACCGCTCGGCTCAGATAATCTTCGTTGCGTTTGCGGTTACGTGTGGATTTATCGGCTGGGTCGAGATAAGGCAGATACTTATTACCCGCCGCTTTTACGGCCTCAGCTCCTTTGCAAAAGTCCCTGTATTTCCGCCAGGCAGCAGAAGCCGCCCGGTGTTCTGGTCGAACCCAGGTGATATCGTCGTTTGCCATATCAGAAAGTTGTGTCCATTGTGATTGAGTATGCCGGCTTCACGATCGGATAATCCTTCACGATGAAGTACCCACCAGCATCATTGGGGTGATCGTTATCTGCTGTTTTATCCGGTTCTCCATTGGCCGCCCAGATTTGCTGTTCGAGGCTTTCGGTATAAACCGGGCAGTTCTGGACGTTCACCAGATAGCGGCGTTCGCCGTTGGCGTTACAGAACATGGCATTCATCGAGTTGATACGGTCCTTAACCGGCGGGTTGGCATCATCAACAATGACGTTGAATCCGGCATCGTTGAGCTGAGCAATATCGGTTTTGCTGGCATTCTGCGAATTGCGTGAGTCACCAGAGGCATCCGGATAGATGTAAATCTCCCGGCTCATCACGTAGCGTCCATCCTCGTAGCGCCAGAACTCTTCCTGGATGCGCTTAATCATCGCCGGAGTATCGTAGACCTTCACGAGTTCACGAACCGCACGCGGCAGGCCATTACGCTTTACGTGAACAATCGCGGCCATTTTCCCTACGTTGAAGTCCATACCAATAAATAGCGGATCCCCGTCCTGAATCTCGTCAGAACAGTTATTTAGCTTGCGGCTAAAGGTGTGGTAAATGGTCCCGCTGTTAAGGTTGGTGAACTTTCCTCGCAGGTATGCCTGAATCAGTTCGTCAGGGTAAGAACTCATCAGCGACGGGATGTAATCAGGCGGAAGGTTCTTAGCGTTATCGAATGTGCTGGCCTGTATCAAACCGTACAGGGCCGCAAGCTCTGGCTTTTCACGTACCGCCTTCACGAACTGCTGGTAGACGAATTTGAACCCTTCTGGTGTGGTCGTTACATCAATTCCATTCCTCAGGCCCGGGATGTTGTAACGCATACGAGCGATGATTTTTCGCCATGCCTGCTGTGCTTTAGCAGCCGCCATGACGTCCAGCTCATCCACCATCGCGCTACCGATTTTGAAACCGACTATCGAGCCGGGCTTCTCCATCGAGCGGCAGATGGTTGTCCCGCGGTAGCGCCGTCCTTCGTAGAAGTGAACCTCTTTGTTCCCTTCGTTGATTTTGACGCTCAGCCCCCAGTCGAAGGCTACCTCTTCAATCGTCGGGTAGAAGATGTCACGGATCTGTGGATATGTTGGCGCGAAATAGCCCTGGTTAATCTTAGGGTGCTCCCACATTCCCTTACAGATACCGCCACAACCCACCCACGTCTTACCGGAACCGAATCCGGCAACATAGGCTTTGAATTTGTACTGCATCGCGAGGAAACGCGCCTGAGGAATGTTAAGTGTCGGGCTGATCCCCATCGTCTGCCCTCGCATCCACTACGTTGATACTGATCTGCACTGGGGTTGGTTCATCGTCATCACCATCACCGGCCAGCTCCTTGCGGAGTTTCTCAACCTCCAGCAGCCGGCGTTCGATTTCAATCTGCTGCAGGCGCTGCGCGAACTCGCTATCAGCTAGGCCAAGCCGTTTCATAACAGCTTCGAACATGCGCTCACGGCTGATTGCTGTAATTTCGACGCCATTTTTGCCGACCTTCACGCCTGAATATGCGAGCCTGGAAGCAGCCGGGAGTTTGCGCGTATCAGGGAAATAAGGCTGGCCGATGCCGTCACCATTACAGCGCGGGCATTCTGGATTGGCCTCTCGGGTGTGGTTGTAACCGTAACCGCCGGAATCTTCGGGTTCACGTCTGTCACGCTCAAGCGCCTCGAGTCTTTTCTCTTCGAACTCAACGGCATCGCGCCACTGGTACTGATGGCCGAATCCCCAGCAATAACGGCACGCGCCGCGGCGGTATTGTGAGAGTTGGTTTGCATCGAAGGTGGCGAGCTGCCACATCTGCGCGAGGACTTCATCGGCACTGCCAAGCGTGCGCACAATGGACGCTTTTTGCTGCTGCGCAATAGCCTGCGCAACGTTAGGATTCGCTATGAGCTGACGACCATAATTTGGGTCGCTATAACCAGCACGTGCAGCGGCTGCGGTGGCGTTATTGTCCTTAAGATATTCAGCAATAAAGCGCTTTACCTTCGCGCTTAGCTTTATGTCCACCAGCTCTTCTGCGCTTTTATCTTTCTGCGCAGTGCGCATTTTTTTCTGCGCAGGTTTTTGCGAAGTTTGCGCAGAAGGTTTTTTGATATATCGACGGGCTGTGGCGTATTTCAGTCCGTTCTCTTCGCACCAGTCCGCCGGAGATATGCCGGTCCGGGAGTGTGCAGCGATGTACTGTTGCTGTAGTGATCCCCAATCCGGTTTACTCATTTGCTATTCCTGGTTCTTCTCCACTTTCAGCTGTCCGCGCAGCGCAAACGCATCACCTTCCCGGGCGAGTTTGTAGAGCGCGAAATACTGGCGAAACTGAATCCTGAGCAGACATGGAATGAACTGCTTCTGCTGACAGGCTGTGAGCCTGTACTCTTGTGCTGGGAGCCACCGGGAGAGTTTCGCCATCGGCAGCCAGTTGCGCGGTGGTTCAGGAAGGAGTTGGGGATTACTGTTGAAGAGTATAATCCCCACGCCACACCGCAGCTAGACAGGTTCTAATGCAGAGCCGGGGAAACCCGGCTTTTATTTGAAAATGAACTTTGCCGTCATAATAGTTGCACAGTGTCCACCAATATCTTTTGCTGGAAGTTGCCCGTTTAAGTACTTGGGATGCTTGTCGTTTATCGACTGCCACGCAACTTTTATTGTTTCATTTTTAGCTAAAAGCCCTTCCATGTTAAACCACGCGTAACTACAGGCTTCCAAAGCCGACTCCAATTTTGCTTTTTTGTCTCTGATTAGCACATCATCCGTGTTTGATTGAAGCATGCCAGGCATATTGTAGAGGCAGTATGCATAGTGAGAGATGGCTTGTTTAAACGCTAGCTTAACCTTCAGCTCATCCTGCTTTCGCCAGCGTATCATCGCCCATACTGCAAAAACTACAGCCAGAAAGGTTGAGATTCCTGTAACCGCAGACCAAACATTTGCCCAAGTGGCATATGCTATCGCATGAAAAATATTAGAAAATTTACCACTTAACCAATTCTCCCAAAATGCTGCCAGATTCATAACACCTCCTGAGTAAGGTGGTCATTCTAACCTGGCAAACACTTAACTGCCGATACCCTATCGACCAAACACCCTCTCCAAGCGGTTCTGTTCCTCCTGCTCGAAATCCACAGACGTCCGCTGTCAACTATGGGGCGCTGTCGATGCAGTTAAGGCATTATCGATCTAATAGTGAGTGTTATTGAATGGATGATTTTTCCGCATCAGCTATGATTTCGTTAATTTTCGCAGCGTGAGTGCAAAAAATGGTTATTGGTCACATTGAAGAAAAAGACTGTCCTGTCTGCAGCTCAAATGCCACATGGCAGAATCGGGATACCTCATGGATGATTGATTGCCCTATGTGCGAGCGATATTTCATTAGACAAGTAACAGTCCTGTTTTTACAAGGCAGCAATGTTAGAAGGGTTGCGGCCAGTGATCTGTTGAAGTTGCCCCATGGGAGTAGCTTCATGCTAACAAATCAACGAATCGCTGAGTTTGCAAAAGAAAGAGTTCCCCAAACCGTTTTTGATGAGCACTTCCCTGGATATAACCAGAAGTAAGGCCATATCACAGGCACTCATGAATGCCTGCTGTAATGCCAGCCACACTCTCGCAATGGCTGCGCTCATGCCCTTGGGTAGCTGCCGCATCATCGCCGTTCATAACCAGTGCGCGTCTGGCCTTCGCGCTGCCTTACCAAAGCATATCCTTTAATTAACCCTCACAACGGTCTGCTATACCTGCTCGCCTTTACGCGACTCGGGGCAGCTTAATGAATGCTGCATTGCCTTTCGGCTACGGACTATCCGCTTCAGTGCTTCATGGGCTTATCCTCATGTGGGGATATCATTGTCGTTATCCCTTATCATGGATGTTACCCTAAAGATGGATCTCTCCGGGTGGATTGCAATAGTATGCTTGTTATAAAAACCACGGAGGTGACATGTTTTCCTTTCTCAATACATTTAAGCGGCTCATAAGTAAGCAGCATGAAGCTCCCACCATTCAGCCGGAGTATTCAGATGAACAGCTTTTGCAATGGGCCACTGGATGCATGCTAGAGGGTTTACCCGACACGTTTTACGAAGCGAGGATTACCTGTTTTCGGAGAATTGATTATGACGGACGTACAGCAATCGCAGCTATACATGACTTCAAGTTAACCAGCGAAAGCGACTATATATCTTTCACTCCACCAGATGCCCTTTACGCTACACAATGCATAGAGAAAATTCTTGCCGGAAAAAACTGGAACCAAGCCACTATAACTTTCACCCCACAAACGACACGATTCATATGGGAATAAAAAAACCGCCCGTAGGCGATTTAGGGTTTTCTTATTTTAAATGCAAATCTGTAACCATTATTTCTCAAATCATCACGCACCACATCACTGTTTAGGGCAGAGTTCGGGCTAAAGGTATCGTGTGGACCTGGCACCCTTCGATGAGTAGTGAATGAAGACTTATAGAAACCAGGCAGGGAGGCTATGGTAGATTTAATGTCGCTGCCCGCTGGTACGATAATGTAGCCCCATTTAGAGTGGTGAATTTTGTAAATATCTACTTGCATGTTGACCTCTCAATTTTGCTCCATGGAAATATCGGCAAAGATGGAGGTTTCCTTAACAATATTTGTTAATTAAGACACTGCTCTTTGATGTAGTCCTGCAGATAGCCAACCTGCTTCGTCACTGTGACGATTCGTTCTCTGAGGGTGAAATAATCCCGTTCAGCGGAGTCAGTAAGTCGGGGGCTGGAAGCATCGCCCAGGCCGCCGGTGCTGGCCGTTCCATTAGCGGAACATCTGGCGTTGACGTGCAGCCCACACTTGCCATCGCGAACACAACGCTGCAGATCCTCAAGCTGCTTTTTCGCATCAGCTAAATCCTTCGTATATTTGGCATCCAGCGCAGCCACATCTCGCTGACGCACCTGCATATCTTTGATGGTGGCGTTCGCCAGGCTGAGCTGTTCAGTTGCTTTATCGCGCTGGTCTTTGTAGATGATTGCGTTGCCACGGTAGTGGTTAACCGCCCAGGCCATGGAACCAAGCAGGCAGATAACGACAGCGCAAATGATGGCTGTTAATCGGTTCATTTCTGGCCCCACTCGCAAACTTCACGCTCAATCTCGCGCCGAGTGATCAGCCCCTTCCACTGTTTGCCACCGGCATACGTCCAGCGCTGCAGTTCTTTGCATGCACCCGGAACCTCGCCGGAATTTAATTTTTTCAGCAGCGTCGATCTGCTAAACGCTCCAGCTCCTACGTTGTAGGTGAAAGAGTAAAGTGCGGCACGAGTGGTTTCGGGAATATGGACTTTAATCAGCGGGTCGATAGCTGCAGCTACCTTGCGCAGGTCGGATTGAAGCAAAGCGTCACATTCTTTATCGGTGTATCTGTGACCGCGGCGAATGTCAGCGCCGGTATGCCCATCGCAAACAGTCCAGACACCAACGACGTCTTGATAAGCGTAATAGCGTCTTCTTTCAAGTCCATCCGCATTGCCCAGCATCACAGCTGCAATAGTGATTGCGCTGACTCCGCCAACAACGGCGCCCACCAGCTTATTTCGGAGTGTCGGGTTCATCTCGGCTCCTGCTGCGGCGGTTGTCTTCGCGGATTTTGAAATAGAGATTCGTCAGATACGTCAGTACAGCGATGATGATGCCCACCAGCACGCCGATAGCGTTCCACTGCTCGGGACTGTAGGCATTCAGCATGCCGTTTAGGATGCTACCGGCTGAAGCGCCGTAAGCAGCACCGGTGGTTAGTTTGTCCATGCGATACATACTCTCACCTCGCGTAGTTAGCGGGTGCTGTGTGTTTGAAAAGGGTCTGTCCGTCGGGACGATTTAACAAGAAGGCGTGTCGATGATGGTTCCTGGAGCCTGAAATTAAAAAGCCAGCGACAGGCTGGCGATGTGAGGGTAAGGCAATGAACAGGATATTATTTAGAACCAAGCGACCTATAAGCTAGCTAAACAGATGGCATTTGTGTAAAACGATGACATCAATCAGAAGGTGTTTATCGTGAAATACATTCGGTTAATTTTAAAGCTCATAACAGTATCACTTTATGTGTTTCTGGTTGTTTTTGGCTCTGGATTTGTAGGTTCGAGTACAGCCAATGCAATTAATCTTGAAACGCTTAACCTAAATTATTCATTAATCGCAAAGGACTCGGCGGTATACGCACTCTGCGCAACTGGTGCGACATTGGTTGTTCCACCGGTCCTATATTTAATCCAGCATTATGTCTGGCCAGTGTTGAAGTTTATCGGTTTGAAGATTCGCTTCTTCTTCCATGGATACTAAAAGGCTCGCAGCTGGCGAAGCATCGCTTATTTTTTCCGTTACAGCGCTAGCTCTTCAATAATTCATAAATCGCCAGAAGCAAAAAGCCCCACGGGGTTAACCGCAGGGCTTTAAACGAAGGCAATAACCCATCGTTAGGGCAAAATTACCACAGATTCGGGAAAAGTAAATAGCTCACGATAAATTCATACCCTATTTTGTTATCTGCTTGAGCTGCGCATCAGCCCAAGCTTCTTCGATATCAAACTTGGTGATTAGCTGATCGTAGAATGGCTTAACAGACTTCTTCCAAGTATCGAGGCTGATTGCATCCGTTATCTGACACACCGCGGCGTAAGCCTCAGTGGAAGGAATTCGTTCATACCCCTGCCCGCTGCAGCGCTTGCAATCGGCCATAACCGGAACACCCTGCTGTTCTGTAAGGGCCTGATTAACGGCTGTCCCGCGTCCATGGCAATCTTTACAGGCGCAACTTACAACCTTCTTGCCCTTACACTGAGGGCAGACAACGCGTGCAACCTCCCTGACATGCCTGCGCACCTCATACTCAGAAGGACGAATATCCTCTGCGCCCATATGCAAAGACATCTTCACGAACTTCTTCTCTTTTGCCGGAGTGTGAGACTTCATGCTGAAAACCTCAGCGTCAATAAACCCTTCCCCATTGCAGCCATCGCAATGCTTCACGCTGGCGGCGCTGCGGGAATAGTCCTCAAACGCGAAAGAGGCCAGCTGGTGCATCACCAGTGGTTTAATCTCTGCATTAAGCTTACGTAATGCCGCAACATGGTCGCACCTGGTCAGCGCATACTGGGCAAGCAATTCGATCGCCCTCTCCCGGTCATTCTTGCTGATACCCATCTTCCCGAGAAAAGCGCTGTAACCCAAGGCTGCCCGTTCCTGCGTCATGCCCATAGCGGCCATGATATCCGTTCCGGTTAATGAGTCTGACGCAGTAGCACGCGGAGAGTCGCTAATCATTGTCGATTTGGCGAAGTGATATTTGAGGGTGTTTTCAAGATTCATGGGTCTCCAGCTCGGTAATGGTGAGTTCTAATTTCCCGCCCTTAACGACAGGCATTTTCACAACGCGATAGTCGACAACCTGACAGTCATCCAGCCAGAATCCCGCCTTGGTTAAAGCGTCGAATGTAGCTTTCTGCAGGTTATCCAGATCGCGGCGCCGGCGGTCGGGCATGTGACATTCAATTCGGATTTTTAGTGGTGCGGCCGTGCGGATATTAAGCCGGGCGCTTCGAATGACACTGGCGACCGCATAGCGATACGCTACGCCATCAGCGCTAATGTGAGTGCGCCCGCGGTTGTGCCGGTAATACCGGTTGTTGCTCGGCGGCCAGGGCAAAGTGATTTGATATGTCTTCACGTTCACCCCCACATCCGGTTTCGCCAGCGGCTGTCCGGGCGCGCTGGTGTATTTGAGGTCGGCAAGAATGCACTGACAGTCCATGTCACATAATCCGGGTTAAGGCTGCGCTCAACCCGAACGCCGCGCGCTTTGTAACGCTTAACCAGTTCGTCGGCCTGTTCGGTGCTGCAATTGGTGTGGTGGAACCAGGTCTTCTTCATTCCATCACCCCGCAAAGCCAAGCAGCTGCGCGGCGACATTTTGGCCTCATCGCGACTGCGGAATGAACGGGACAGGACCCAGCGCCAGAGGACATCGAGCGCAGCTTTATAGAGCTGCTGAAACTCGAGTTCGTCCATGTTGGCAAACGAGATGCTTCGAGGATGTTTTTTGAGTGTTCCGTCTGGCAGTTGAATGGCATCAAAGTGCCCTGCCTCAACAATCACCCATGAACGGTAAGCATCGAAGGATTTGCACAGGCTAATGCCATTCGTGACGCGCCGGTGTGCAACTTGCTCAAGATACTGCTCAGCAGCATCAATCAGCGCGCCCTCATTCCCGCCATAAGAAGCGAGGTACTTGGCGTAGCCGGTAATCAGCTTCCGCTCGTTGCTAGAGATAGCCCCGCCGGTTGGTTCCCAGTATTCAAAACCGAGATTGAGAAGCGCGAAAAAGCGCCGGTGAAATGCCGGGTTTCGTACCCGCCTGAACTCGGCAACAAGAACATCGCCGAGCCGGGTTTTGGATTGCAGGATATTGCTGGTCTCGGGCGTAGCCGGGATCAGTATTCCTGAGTGGTGTTTTATAAGTTGTAATTCTAGCGCCATGGTTATCTCCGTGGCGCATCAGGTATAGGTTGTTCAGGCCTATGAAAGAATAATATCAGACGGTGGTGTAACTCGGTACCCCAGTCGTTTTGCAAATTGCATAAACCCGTTGAGAGTGAATATTTCTTCCTCTTCGAGTAACGGTCGTAATGAAACTATTCCATTTACTCGATAAACCAGATATCTCCCTTCCGCCGGGAAGCTATAGATAACTGCTTTATCGGCCCTTCTGACCACGTCGTACCATTGATCATCTGCATTAAAGGCATCTGCACTACACACTATTTCCCCCAGAGCGACTTATTGACGCGGTAAACAGTAATCGGGAACAGCCAGGGGAACGCAAACAGCGATACTCTTTGAAACTGCTCCAGTTAAAATTACGCGATTAATAAAACCACTCGTCCGCGCTTTCCCAGGTCTCCTGAAGTATCTGCTCGACCTCTTTCTTGTCGCCTCCGAAAACAGTCAACCCATCATTGCCGGCACGCTTAATCGTAAGCTGGCAATCATCTAACTGTTTGCTGAGTCTTTTGAGCAGTTCTGACTCGAGCGCAGGTATAGCTCCATCAGGAAGTTTCTTCATGCGATCAATGGTTAATTCAACTTTCATGGTGGCCTCCTTTGCATATACTGTGTTTTTATACAGTATACCTACATGGAAAAATGGTCAACGCCTTAAGAGCACAAAATGCTAATTCCATGTCAGTCACTAAAAATAAAACCCGCCGTAGCGGGATTGAAAAATTGGACATGAGTGTTTAATATTATTTTAACAACTCCCTAAGACTTTCCCTTATATTCAATAGTATATTATATTTTTCTTTTGCCATCTCTTCAGAAATCTCCTTCTTTATCATAAGTTGGAACAACTCATCAGTTTTATCATCAAGTTTTTTAAATAGGCTTCTCAAAGTATTTTGCTGTATTCTTTTTTGTCTTGAAAACACGCGAGCTTGACGATTCAAATCAAATATTTTCATCATATATAGCGCAGGGTCTTTCAATGGTTTTAATACACCATCTAAACTTACTGTGAAATAATCAGAGAGGTTTTCTGTAAATGGATCTACAAATCCAACCTTGCCATTATAGCTTGGCGCATTAACAAGCAGTTTATCACAAGGCCAGTGATTAGATTTTAATATATTACACTTAGGACAACTGATAACCAGATTGGTAGGATCATTAATTATTGCTTTGAAATAATCCTGAGGTCTAAAATGGTCTAAATGCATTCCCTCATATGCATGTTCTTCAAGTAATAGATCACAGTAAACACAACGATTTTGACAATCACTTAAAATCTCGTCTTTGTAGTGAGAATATCTATAATACTCACCATTTTTTTTCTTTAAATAATTTTGTCTCCTAACTAATTTTGGATAAAACATATTATAATTCCTTAAATAGCTTTTCTATATGAGAAATCTTACTATCATTTTCTTTTATTTTTTCAGATAACTCTTCAACAAATTCCGCTTCCTGTAGATTTACACTCTTAGTTCTCAAATAATTTAGCATTCTAAACTCCTCCGCCTCTTGTTCGTCGAGTTCTTCTGTCATTGATTTCAACAATAATTCGTCTAATCTTTGAGCCCTCTGTGTTTTGATATCAGAAAAAATATCTTGGTGTCTCCTAATTTTGGCAGATAGCGAATTCCTTTTTTCTCGATCAGACAAACACTCCTTTGCAATAATATATTCAACATCAGCCGGACCATATAAACTATCAAACTCATCATTATATGCAGTAAATATATAAATAGGTATTTTAGAATTAATTACTCTTAATTGCTCCGCAAGATTTCGACCAAGATATTTTGCTTTCCCAAGTTGATTCATTTTCTCATCAAGAATAAATGCCACAACATCATTATATTGTTGTAAGCTTTTCATCATATCTTCTATTTCGAATTCAGGCTCTATAGCTATCAAATCAAAATCATTACCAAATAACTTTTGCAATGGTTCTAGATACGTTTCTCTCGCCTCAAAATCATCATCTATATAAATTACAGTTTTCATTTTCACCACCTCTAACCTTGAATATCAATATACAGGCACCGTAATGACAAACTCAGCGCCACCGAGTTCACCTTTAGGTATCACTTGCAAATCACCTTTATGGTTATCAATAACAAAATTTTTGACAATCGACAAACCCATACCGGTACCTGCCTGATCTCCTTTCTCATCAGTTTTTGTACTAAATCCAGTGTCAAACACTCTGTTTTCAGTACCAGTCTCGATTCCGCGACCACTGTCTAAAAAACGCATTTCGACTCTATTTACTTCACGATCTAAAGATAACTTGATTTTAATTTCCCTATCACCCTCTTTAGTTGATTCAAGAGCCCAAAGAGAGTTTGTTAGGAAGTTTATTATTATACTTTCCCAATGTATTCTGTAACCTCGTATAGGATAGGTTATATTAGCATCCCATTCTTTAGTAACCACCACATTACTTTTAACCAAAGACTGATTAAATATTTTAATTACATCATTAATTACATTGTTAAGTTGGATTTTATTCATATTTCTTTTATCAGGCCTGACATTACTCAAAGCAAACCCAGCAAAATCAGAAATATACTTTATGCTATTTTCAAGTAAATCGATTCTTTTCAATGCATTGGCAGCATTAAAATTATCAATATCGTCCTCAAGCATTTCTCTTAACGTTAAAATATTAGTTGCCGACATGCTTGTATGCTGTTTAGTCTCATGTCCTAAACAGACGGTTAAGATACCTAACGAGGCTAAATTTGCCATAGTATCTTTTAATTGTTCGACCTGTACTAATAATTGATCAACTTTTTCAGTTTCCAATTTTTGTTGTTCAACAACTTTCAACATGTTTTTTGCGATGTGTTTTAAGTCACTTTTTTTAGTGCTTTTATTTTTTATGTTAACATTAAGTCTCTTCTGTATTTCTAAAATTACATCACTAGTTTTATTATTTTTTTCTTTGAGCTCATCAATAACTATCTTTTTTTCGGGCGCACTTTCTTTTCTAGCCTGAAGTACTGCTAAACTCTCAAATTTTTCTATCACTTTTAAAATGAACGTTCTCAGATCATAGAAAGAATCATTTTCAACAATTCCTTCCCGGTTAGCTTGATCGTTTAGACTGCTATTTTTATCACGATTAATAAATACTGCACCAACTACCTGGTTGGGTCCTACTTTCCAATTCCCTTGTTTCATACCTTCTGGATTTCTTACTTTTCTTAAACCCAAGTCTAACCAATCACCTTTCCCTGAGGGTTCGCCATATGGTCTAACTCTAAAATTATCTCTATATATGCGAATGCCTTGATTAGCGTCAAGGAATGATCTTATTTGTTTGATTTTAAGATCTAAATCCGATACAGATTCTCGAGGTATATAGTAAAATTTAAAATCTAAAGGACCACAAGTGGGTAATGTATTTCTATTATTAATACATTCGACCCATGGCAGCGTAAATGAATCGATCAATTCACTTTTATATCGATACACTGCACTAACGCTGCCATCATCATTTATACTTGCTTCTGCAGACCATCTCGAATAATCTAAAATTTCCGATGAATTTAGATCTTGAGTTTCATTGGTATCACTTGCCATTTCAATTTTAAATTCATCATTAGCAAAAAATGGAGACACTAAAAGTCGTAATTCTTTAGCTAAATCTTTATATAAATACCCTCCCCAATCATCTTTCAAACCAAGTAAAATCATTCTAGTACCGTGCCCTCCAGGTAAGATTTGACCGTACTTGTCTGCATTTGGATAATCTAATGTAAAAACATTGTGCTTAATATCAAAAAAACTTTTATCTCTTACTTCATATTTTTTCCAGTCGATATCCAACTGTAATAATTGTTCAGAATCAGCTGTTTTAGTTTGTAAAATCAATCTCCTGCATAAACGATCAATACCTAACCTTCCGAGCCCTTTAGCGCCTGTTAAGACTCGCCCATTAGAAGATTTTTTATTATAAACCTTATTATCGGTGCCAATCTTCAACCAAGATGATATCAATGTTTCAGGATTCATTCCATTTCCGTCATCCTCTATCATCATGACGGATATTGGTTTATCTAATTTGAAAATTTTTATATTTACTTTAGATGCATCTGCATCATATGAGTTCTTTACCAATTCAGTAATTGCTGTTGTGGAATTCGCAATACTTTCTCGGCCAAGTTGCAATGGAACTCTCGGTGACAAATCAAAGGCATAACTATTTAAGAGTTTCTTCATCATATTCCTCTAATTTAAATGGAATTTCCTTAACAACCTTTACCGTAAGATGTCTACATCTAATGACATCATTAAGGAAAAAATTAACTTCGTCTGATTTCAAGTGGTCTAGTAATTTCTTGTATTTACTTATATTGTCATCATTAGCTTTTACAACGATAAGATGATTTTCAACAAAAACAGGTTTTGAACCATAAATTAAATGCGCCCCGGCCCTATTTTTATCTTTCGGTGAAGAGGTTCGTTTAATGGTAATGAAAGGTGGCAAAATAGGTATACTTCTATGTCTCCTGATTGAAACGATATCACTGCTATCAATTTCATCCCAAGAATTTAATAATCCAGGGTATATATAGGCATGGGGTTCACCCACTTGCGGATCTCTATATGGAACAACTTTTCCAATTGAAACAGAGAAATAATCAGATAATTGCTGGTATTTCTTCTTTTCTGAAACCCAATTTAAGCCTAAATTAATATCATTAATTAAACCATTTAAAATAAACACATCAACATCAGTCTTTTTATCAAATCTCCCTTTTAATTTTATTTCACCAGATACTAACTGATCGATCGCACAACGCCACTTTTCATAGCGTGTACCACTTCTTAGAACATCAGGAAGTATAGCAACAATATGCATACCTTTTTTAGCATCAGTTATATACTTATCAACAAACACTGCTGCAAGGTTTACTTTACCGCCACTCCAATATTTATACTCATTCAAAAGAGATTGATTATAAGGAGGATTAATAAGAATATGCGTAAAAGCATCCAGCGAAACATCATCATCCAAACCATTTTTACATTTTATATTGGTGAGGATTTTCATATTTTCTTGAAGATTTTTTTCATCAATATGAACACCACGATTTAATGCCTGAAATATTATCCTTATTTTCGCGGCATCGACAAAATCTTCAATCAAATCAAATCCATGGAGCAGCACATTCCATTTCGCAAGAGTTTCTGTAAGTGTTTTGCAAACTGGCAAAAACTTTGTGAGTGCAACTAACAAATTTCCAGCACCACAGCATGGGTCAATGACTTTTGAATGCTCATTCAAAGTACTTGCTATAATCTTCGCACATTCTGCTGACAGTTCTTCTCCTGTAAAGAAAATCCCCAAATCTCTTAAGGAGTTAATACTTTCATTCAACCGCAAATACTCATGCGGATCATTTTCTTTAAAAAATTTTTCAAAATGGTCTGTATTTGCTTCATTAATATATGATGAATATAAGTTTCTTAGTTGTTCATTGTATTTAATAAAACTATTCATCAATAATTGCCTGCGTTACCATGTGATAGAGCTGAAAGATCTTAGGATCTTACCAAGTACGGTCCTTATCAACAAGTAAAATACAATCATAAAATCGCAAAAAAATCAATAAATTAGAATGCGAGTGTTTATGCTCTTCTTTTGAATGTCCTCACTCATTTTTTGCGATTGACATAATGCTACCGGCTTGACGATGTTGGCAGGTAGGTAAAAAATGGCTTCCTGAATATCGAGGAAATGCTGAAATGCAGGGCTACCAAGCAAGCTGTAATTCATCCCTGACACTGCCTTTGGCACCATCCCAAGCCCTAACAAGTTAAAGTCGATTATTCCGCTGGTCGCGGTACATGCCGCAGCGACCTTAACGAACCAGGCCGCCCTGTTCTACAGCGATGCGCAGATATTTCTCTGCAGTGCTGCGGTAAGGTCGAACATCGCAACGACTCTTTCGTCGTGATACTCCCCTGCTCTTTCACCATCTCGATAATCCGGTTGATGATCAGGGCGCGTTCTTTGTCGGTTTTCTTTCTGGCCATAGGTTATTCCCTCCCTATCAGCTGCTGCACGAGATTTCTGTGGCGACCAATAACACGAACCGCATCACGCAGTTTGGTCAGTTGCTCCAGCTTGTTTCTGGTGCGGCGGATTTCGCGAGAAATTTCCCGCACCGCTGGTACCGCTTCGACTGCGGCGCGCCCTTCAGTGAACGACGGGATTTCACTCACGATCTGTTGGACCGGTTTTACTTCTTCCGGCGCGGCTGGTGCCTCCGGTATCGGTTCTTGCTTAACGGGTTCTGTCGAGGACGCCGGCAGCGACCAGGTTACGCCTTTACCCTGCCCGTTCTTCACCACAACGCCCTGGCGTTCCAGCGCGCGAAGTACAGAGACCATCCCGCGGGCATTGCGATTGACGGCCGCGGCCAGCGATACGGTGGTCATTGCCACGTTATCGCGCAGCTGCTGGCGGATGACATCGGGATCAACTTCCTCCGGCTCCTTACCTTTCAGGCGCGAGGTAAGACTCACTTGAGCTTTTGGCGTTGATTGTTGCGGCTGTTTTGTCACGGTACCGATGAACCAGCCACCATAGCCAAAATCACATAACCCTTGGTCACGCTGCTCACGTAACATGGTGAGCGCATCAACCGGGTCGATTTCAAGACGGGCAGCCACTTCGCGGTACGTCGCCCGCCCCATTTTTTCCAGTGCTTGAATTATGGTTTCCATGGGAACTCCTATCAAATAAATCTAGCGCTTTTGTGTTGTTCGTATTGGGCCTTCAGCATTTCTGCTGGCGTAGGTCCGCTTGCTTTTGACGGTGCCGCAATCGCCCGACGCACAGGCGGAATCGGCTTACAGGCCAGCACTCGCTTCTCCCATACATCCAGAATGTCGCTGGCTTCGCGCTCTAGTTCTTTGTGGCTCAACTGGCCATCAGTTCCGCGGCGGCGCAGCTCAATGCAGATGTGGTAAAAAACCGGCTTTGGCCACGGATACTGCTCACTGCTCGGGTAGCGGAACACCAGCTTGCGCCACTGCCAGTATTCAGCCATTACGTCAGCGGTGGTGATCCCCAGCACGCTGCGCCCTTCCCTGCACCACTTGATGAACTGGCCTGGCGAAGGCAGAAAGGGACGATCCTGGCGCCGCACCATACGCATACCGGCTTCAACTTGCTCCAGAGTGGTGATCCCGTTTTCTTTGAAGGCCAGCACCCACTGGCGGCGGATCTCGTTCACGTCTTCCTGGCTGCGATTAACCAGGCTTGCCGGGAACGCGGCCGCCAGCTGTACGAACAGCCCGTTGATAATCTGCGCCACCTGCTGCGTTTGTTCGCGCTCGGTGTACTGTTCAGGCATGTTGTGCGCCACACGGCGAGCCTGTTCCCGGTCAAAATTGCGAATGCTCTCGGCAAGGTTTTTCATTCCAGCACCCCGTCAATCCAGTCGGTGTTATGCAGGTCGATGCCGCCCCGGGGTAGCTTTGCCGTTCCGGTTGCGCGCAGCCGTTTGGTTGTGAGCTGATCCCACTGCTTGCGCAGACTCGAGGGGCTCAAGATGTTGTCTTTCCAGAACTCGTCCCGGTTTGCCCACTGGAACAGGTCACAAATTTCGTAGTGCGTGCGCTTGTCCTGGACACGCATCAGCCTGATGGTGTTTGCCCATTCAGCCCAGTTGGGTTCGGATAGCGATGCGTTGACGGTGAGAAGCCTGTCGTAAATCCAGCGAGCGGCCTTAAGGTCGTCAGCGGATCCCCATGATTTACCTGCCGGGGTGTATATCCCGTCGGCAGCTTCAGGATGGCGAGAGAGAAACTTTTGAGTTTTCTGGTTTCGGGATTCGTCAGAATTCCGAGACGAGGATATTTTAATATTGTTCTTGTTATAGTCTTGGGTGTCTACCGTTTCCGGGAAGGTTTTTCCCGTTTTCGGTAACACTTTTCCCGATTTCGGTTTGTCTAAATATGTGGACATTCGCAGTTTATACAGGTGTCCGTCATGGAGAGCTTGCAGCTCTTGCCTGGGAAGATATCGACTGGGAAAAGGGACGATTCATATACAGCGCAACCTTAATGCGCTAGGAATGTTCGTCCCACCAAAAACTGATGCAGGTGATCGAGTTATCACGCTATTAGAGCCCGCACTTGGGGCTTTGAAGGCACAGCATACGCTGACCTCGTTACAGCCTAAAACCGAGATTGTTTTTCATCACCGTGAGTATGGTGCGATGGAATATCAAAACCTGCGATTTGTTTTCATGCCCAGGATGCGCAAGGGCAAACAGAAAGCCTACTACTCTTTATCGAGTATCGGCGCCAGATTTCACGCAGCAGTAAAACGTGCTGGCATTCGCCGCCGGAATCCGTACCATACGCGGCATACAATTTTTGCCCCTGCTGGCTCCGAAGGTAGTACTCAATGCAAGAGAATCAAGAGATTAACAAAAAAGAGCAATACAATCTTAACAAACTGCAAAAGCGACTGCGCCGTAACGTGGGCGAAGCCATTGCAGACTTCAACATGATTGAAGAAGGCGACCGCATTATGGTTTGCCTGTCAGGGGGTAAAGACAGCTACACCATGCTGGAGATCCTGCGTAATCTTCAGCAAAGTGCGCCGGTGAAATTTTCTCTGGTGGCGGTCAACCTTGACCAGAAACAGCCGGGTTTCCCGGAACACATTCTGCCGGAATACCTCGAGAAGCTGGGCGTTGAGTACAAAATCGTCGAAGAAAATACCTACGGTATTGTGAAAGAGAAGATCCCGGAAGGGAAAACCACCTGCTCTCTGTGCTCTCGTCTGCGCCGCGGCATTCTGTATCGTACCGCGACGGAGCTGGGCGCGACCAAAATTGCGCTGGGCCATCACCGCGACGATATTCTGCAAACGCTGTTCCTCAATATGTTCTACGGCGGCAAGATGAAAGGCATGCCGCCTAAGCTGATGAGTGATGACGGTAAACATATTGTGATCCGCCCGCTTGCCTACTGCCGTGAAAAAGACATTGAGCGTTTCTCTCAGGCGAAAGGGTTCCCGATCATTCCATGTAACCTCTGCGGCTCTCAGCCGAACCTGCAGCGTCAGGTGATTGGCGACATGTTGCGCGACTGGGATAAGCGCTATCCTGGTCGTATCGAAACCATGTTCAGCGCCATGCAGAACGTCGTCCCTTCCCATCTCGCGGATGTGGAGCTGTTCGACTTTAAAGGCATCAACCATGACTCAGACGTGGTGAATGGCGGCGATCTGGCGTTTGACCGGGAAGAGATCCCGATGCAGCCAGCAGGCTGGCAGCCGGAAGACGATGACAATCAATTTGAAGAGTTGCGTCTGAACGTGCTTGAAGTGAAGTAAGCGGTTAGCGTCTCAGAAACACCTTCTGAGACGCTTCATGCTTTATTTCAGCAGGCGTACGCGGCAGGTTTTACCCTTAATTTTCCCGTTTTGCAGCTGCTTCCATGCCTTATGGGCAACCGCCTGGCGAACCGCGACGTAGACATGCGCCGGATGGACAGCAATCTTACCGATATCCGCCCCGTCCAGACCCACATCCCCGGTCAGTGCACCCAGAACATCACCAGGACGCATCTTGGCTTTTTTACCGCCATCAATGCACAGGGTCGCCATTTCGGCCTCCAGCGGCACAAGGCTGACGCCGGCTGGGGGATTCATCCAGTTCAGCTTAATCTGCAGCATCTCAGAGAGAATATTGGCGCGCTGCGCCTCTTCAGGTGCGCAGAAGCTGATCGCCAGACCGCTGTTTCCTGCGCGCGCGGTGCGGCCAATACGGTGCACGTGTACTTCCGGATCCCACGCCAGCTCAAAGTTCACCACCAGCTCAAGCGATTTAATATCCAGACCGCGCGCAGCGACGTCGGTCGCTACCAGTACGCGGGCGCTGCCGTTCGCGAAACGGACCAGCGTCTGATCGCGATCGCGCTGTTCCAGATCGCCATGCAGCGACAGCGCGCTCTGCCCGGCGGCATTCAGGGCATCACAAACCGACTGACAATCTTTTTTGGTATTACAGAACACCACGCAGGAGGCAGGCTGATGCTGGCTCAGCAATTTCTGCAGGAGCGGGATCTTCCCCTGCTGCGAGGTTTCAAAGAACTGCTGTTCGATCGCGGGCAGCGCATCTACGCTGTCAATTTCAATGGTAAGGGGATTTTTCTGCACGCTGCCGCTGATGGCGGCAATGGCTTCCGGCCAGGTTGCGGAGAACAGCAGCGTCTGGCGATCGGCCGGCGCAAAACGGATCACCTCGTCAATGGCATCGCTGAAACCCATGTCCAGCATGCGATCGGCCTCATCCATGACCAGCGTTTGTAGCGCATCCAGCGAGACGGTGCCCTTCTGCAGATGATCGAGAAGACGGCCAGGCGTCGCGACAATAATGTGCGGGGCATGCTGGAGCGAATCACGCTGGGTGCCGAACGGCTGCCCGCCGCAGAGGGTTAAGATCTTGGTATTGGGCAGGAAACGCGCCAGGCGACGCAGTTCACCCGCGACCTGGTCTGCCAGTTCGCGGGTCGGACACAGCACCAGAGACTGGGTCTGAAAAAGCGCCGCATCGATATGCTGCAACAGGCCAAGGCCGAATGCCGCCGTTTTTCCACTGCCCGTTTTCGCCTGCACGCGCACGTCACGGCCCTCGAGAATGGCAGGTAAGGCGGCCGCCTGAACAGGCGTCATCGTGAGGTATCCCAACTCGTTGAGGTTATCGAGTTGGGCGGCGGGCAGAACATTCAGGGTAGAAAAAGCGGTCACTGTAGTCTCTCGTGGTGATCTTTGCAGTCAGATGGCGCGTATCCTCGCAGATCTCGCGGTTCGATGCGACAATTTAATCGGTTCTTCATCGGGCGGCGGGTCCGGCATCGGCTGCGGACGCGGGATAGGATCGGGCATGGGTACCGGATCGCTGGGGATAGGATCGGACTGACGCGATTGTGGCAGTAGCAGAGCGTTAAGGATGCTCATCATTCCCTCCAGAATTTGCTGTCGTCCCTTTTAGGGTAGACGCTGAGAATCAGGAGGCAAAAAAAAGCCGACTATGAAGTCGGCGTCGTACGAATCAATTGTGCTATGCAGTAATTCAAAAAAGGAAGTAAGACAATATGGAGCGCAACGCCCATCGCTTGACGTTGCATTCACCTGCGGGAGTAATATTGCACCTTACGGGGTAGATGTTTATTGACTTCGCTCAATTAAAAGAGCGTTTTAATCCCGGAAAAAGACGAAAAAAGCGTAAATTTACAGCCATTTACTACGATGCAACCACCATGCAACACCCCCAATCAAAACAACTAACATCACGCAAAAGGCCGTAAAGCCGTAGCGATAAGCGCCCCCGGGAATTCCCCCCAGATTGACGCCAAACAGCCCGGTCAGAAACGTGCTGGGTAAAAACACCATCGCCATCAGGGACATCGTATAGGTTCTTCGCGCCAGCGACTCCTGCATCACCTGCGCGATTTCGTCCGCCATCACCGCCGTTCTGGCAATACAGGAATCAATTTCATCCAGCCCGCGGCCCAGCCTGTCGGCAATATCCTGCATTCTGCGTCGATGGTCGTCGTTCATCCAGGCGAGCCTTTCGCTGGCCAGCCGCGCATACACGTCGCGCTGCGGCGTCATGTAGCGGCGCATCACAATCAACTGCTTACGCAACAAGGCCAGAAAACCGCGCGGCGGGATCTGCTGATCGAGCAGGTTATCTTCCAGGTCGATGATTTTGTCGTGCAGTTCTTCGATAAACTCGCTCGCGTGATCGGTAAGAGCGTCACAGACGTCCACCAGCCAGCTACCGCAGTCGATCGGCCCGGTGCCCTCTTTCAGATCGTTGACGATGTCATCCAGCGCCAGAACCTTACGCTGTCGGGTGGAGACAATCAGCCCATCGTCCATATAGACCCGCATCGCAACCAGCTGATCCGGACGTTCATCCGTGCTGCCGTTAATACAGCGCAGGGTGATCAGCGTCCCGTCCCCCATTCGGCTCACGCGGGGGCGCAGGCTTTCACCCGCCAGCGCATCTCGCACGTTGTTAGGCAAGAGCGGGGTCGACGCCAGCCAGTCAGCGCTGTCCGGGTGGGTGTAGTTCAGATGCAGCCAGCAGGGATGCGCACTGTCGATCACATCATTGTCTTCCAGCGGCCGGGCACCGCCGCGACCGTCCAGCACCCACGCAAAAACTGCGTCTGGAACGTTTAGTTCAGATCCTTTAATGCTTTCCACAGCTCCTCCGCCTTTTAGCTCTTTCGGTGTCAGTCTAGCTTTCATCAGGGGTTAAGCAACAACTATGTATGCCATCGCGCTGAAATCGTTCATGAAATGTACATGCCATGCGTTTCGCCCGGCGGCACTACGCTTGCACGGGCCTACAGTGAAGGGTGTAATGTATTGATATTGTGGCAGCGTGTAGGCCGGGTAAGCGCAGCGCTACCCGGCAAGAAATATGGCGAGAGAGTTGCAGTTTTGTCAGAGAGAGTGCTCCGGCCGCGGGAGGAAGGATGGCGAGCCGCCAGGTAATGAGGACAACGATCCCTGATCCAGTCTGAAATTACGCGTGCGGGCCTGGAGCTCAATCACCTGATTGCGCAGGACATCAGAGGAGCCGTTGAGTTCCTCCGCCATCGCCACGTTGCTTTGCGTGACCCGCTCCAGCTCCGAAAGCGCCAGCGTGATCTGGGAAATGCCTTTCTCCTGCTCAGAGGTCGACGCGGAAATTTCATCCATCAAGCGGCTGACGTTCCCCGACCCCGTCACGATTTCATGCATATTCTTCTCTGCCTGTGACACCACGGTCGCGCCCTGCGTGACGTTACTGCTGGTGACTTCAATCAGCGCTTTGATATTCTTCGCGGCCTCTGCGCTGCGGTGTGCCAGGTTTCTGACCTCCTCCGCAACGACAGAAAAACCTTTTCCGTGGTCGCCTGCCCTTGCCGCCTCAACGGCCGCGTTGAGCGCCAGAATATTGGTCTGGAACGCAATGCCGTCAATCAATGAAATAATCTCCGTCATCTGTTGGGCGCATTCGGTAATGGACTGCATATTGTTGGCGACCTGCCCCATCAGCTCCCCGCCCTTGCGCGCCTGCAGCGTCGCCACATTCGCCTGTTCGCTCGCCAGGCGGGTGTTATCGGCATTGTTTTTGGTGCTCGCCGCCATTTGTTCCATGCTGGCTGCGGTTTGCACTAAAGACGCAGACTGCTGTTCGGTTTTTACCGAGAGCTGAGCGCTACGGGCCGAGAGCTGATCCGATAAGGTCATGGCGGTTTGCGACGACGCCCTGATCTCGCGCACCAGCGTCGCAATGTTGCCGGAAAGGCTATTGATCCCGGGAATAAGTCGACCCGCGCAGTTATTGCCAAACTCCGGGATAGAAACCCCAAGGTTGCCTGCTGTCACCTCTTCAATACTTCTCTTTACCGTATTGATCGGCGTCACAAGATAGCGGGTCATGTAGACCCAAAGCAAAAATAGCGCAACGAAATTGATAACGTTAAGGGAAATAAAGAGAGAGGACTTGCTGGAAATTAGAACAACGACACCTGCGTTTACCAAAAATAGCGATAAAAGGAACCCGATAATAAAGGTTCTGACACTAATATTTCTTAGCATGATGATACCCACGTTTTATATTTTGGTCGGCATCTAGACTTATAGCATTGGCTCAGACGATTTTCCTCGCAAACTTCACGGGATTGTTTTTTCGCCGTTAGCAACCTGGGATTTAGCTTAAGTCAGATAAAAAGAGCGTATTAGTGAAAATGTTCTTCGCAGCGTGCTGTGATACTGGTCTGCCGCCACGTTAAGCGATACCATCCGCTGCGGCGCACTGATACAATCGCCGTTATATTTAAGGAGCTTTGCTACTTTTATTCGCTCTTGTTTAGCAATGCTTAATACGTTAACAATGAGAATATATTTTATATTCTTAATACGTTTTAGAGTATTAATATGACTGGTCATTTTACACGATAAAAAACTAATATTGTTTGAATGCGCATGTTCGTTGCCAGATAAAGATGTGCCCGGCAGGCGAAATCGGTAACCCTCTCAGGCGTGGGATTGCATAATGCTCAATATATCGTGGGACCCTGTGTTAATCGCTATCTCTTATCTGGTGGCGTTTATCGCCTCCTTTGTGGCGCTGGACAGTGCCGGAAAGATCCCCCTTTCCAGCCGAAAGGCTGCCCTGTTCTGGCGTATGGCCGGCGGCATCTCGCTCGGCATCGGCATTTGGTCGATGCACTTTATCGGCATGCTATCGATGCAAATGCCCATGATGATGCGCTATGACCTCTGGTTAACCCTTGCATCGCTGGGCGTCGCGGTTATTGCGTCGACCACGGCCCTTGATATTGCCGTCGCGGGAAAAAAACGGTCTCTCTTTCGCCCCATCGTTGCCACCGCAATCCTGAGCGCAGGCGTGGTATCCATGCACTATATCGGTATGGCGGCCCTGATGCTGGATGGCAGCATCATCTGGGATCGCCGTATTGTGGGGTTGTCCGTGGTCATTGCCATGGTGGCTTCCGGCACTGCGCTGTGGCTGGCTTTCCGCCTGCGAGACAAAGGGATTTTTATTGAGCGCCTTCTCGCGGCCCTGGTCATGGCCGCCGCCATTTGTGCGATGCACTATACCGGCATGAGTGCCGCGCATTACCCGGAAATGTCGCATACCCTTCCAGGTGGGATCGGCGAGCTCGGGTTATCCATCTGGGTTTCTGTCACCACCCTCTGCCTGCTTGGCGTGATGTTAATTATTTCCCTTGTCGACTCTCACCGGCGTACCGGCCGGCTGACGGACAATCTGCGGCAGCTCAATCGGCAGCTTGAGCTGCAGGCGCGCTTTGATGCGCTCACCGGACTCGCGAATCGCCATCAGATGGACATCCGCATGCAGGACTGCCTGCGCAGCGCGTTGCTGAGTAACAGGCAATTTGCCGTCATTTTCCTGAACGTCGATCATTTCAAACGCGTCAACGATACCTGGGGTCACAGCGTCGGCGATGAGTTATTGATCACCATTGCTCAGCGCATCACTTCCCGTCTCACGCGTGAGATGACCCTGGCAAGGCTGGGAGGTGACGCCTTTATTCTGCTGGTACCGGAATGCGACGAGGACAAACTCAACGCCCTGCTCGCGTCGTTGCTTGAGGATGTGCGACGTCCTCTTTCGATCTGTGGTCATACGCTAAGCACGACAATCAGTGCGGGCGTCAGCCTATATCCTCAGGATGGCGAAACGCTGCATGAGCTAAAGCTCAAGGCGGATGCAGCCCTGCATCACGTCAAAGACGACGGCCGGAACGGCTGGGCGCACTACCGCTCCGAGATGTCGACAGCAATCCCGGCAAAACCCGGTTTTCTGCAGGAACTCTCTCAGGCGCTTGAGCGCGATCAGTTTGAACTCTGGTACCAGCCAACCTGGTATGCACAAGAGAAGACTATCCATGGTTTTGAAGCCCTGCTGCGCTGGCGGCACCCTGAGCAAGGCGTTGTTCTGCCGGGCCTGTTTATCCCCTCGCTGGAACAAACCGGCTTGATTATTCCGGTGGGCAACTGGGCCATTGAAGCGGCATGTCGACAGCTGCATTTCTGGACTGAACAAGGGTTCAGCCAGTGGACGCTGTCGCTCAACCTGTCCCCCGTCCAGTTCGAACAGCCGGACATTTTCCACATCGTATCGTCGATGCTGGAAAAATATAGCTTGTCCCCATCCAGGCTGATCCTTGAGGTTACGGAGAGCACCGCGCTGAAAAATCTCGACCGCAGCATTGAGTTACTCAACGCGTTTAATCATGCGGGGATCACCGTCTCGATTGATGATTTCGGTACGGGCTACTCGAACCTGCTGATGCTGAGCGTGCTGCCGGCAAAAGAGCTCAAGATCGACAAAAGCTTTGTAACGTCGATGCTGGAAAATGAAAAAAGCTACAAGCTGGTTGAAACCATCATGAGTATCGCCCGAACCATGGAGATGAACGTGGTGGCTGAAGGGATTGAAACCCAAGAGCAGCAGGAGGTTCTCACCCGTCTCGGCTGCGACTACCTGCAGGGTTATCTTTTCTCCCGCCCCTTACCTGCCGAGCAGGTGCCGTGGCTGCTTCTGCAGATAAACTCCGACAGGCAAATTATACCCATTAATAAAATTCAAACGGACCCCGCATTTATTTCGCAAAAAAACCATGCCTGACGGGGTTGAGTAGAGTATGTTTCAAAGCAGTAGACACTCGTCACGTCTGTCATGATTGTCAGGCGCATTGAGCCGATGAACAGGAAATGCCTATGTCGCAAAACGGTTTTGAAGCGCTGAACGTCATTAAAACACCCGTGTGGCTGATTTCCCCCGCTTCGGAAACGATCGTTTTTGCGAATGTGACCGCAACGCAGCTTATGGGAGAGAAGACCCTGGACCAGCTGCGTAAAGGTCTCTATTCCGCGAATGCACAGCACCTCCTGTCGATGTATGTACCTGAACTGAAAACCGGGCAGGAGATCGTCGAAATCTGGACAATAAACCGGGATGGACAGGATACGCCGCTAAGCTGTCGTCTCTCGCTTGCCCATTATGCCCCCTGGGGAGATGTAATTGTTTTCGAGGGGATCGCCCAGCACATTCTCTCTG
This sequence comes from Enterobacter sp. BNK-13, assembly GCF_048685015.1. NCBI lineage: Bacteria > Pseudomonadati > Pseudomonadota > Gammaproteobacteria > Enterobacterales > Enterobacteriaceae > Enterobacter > Enterobacter sp. BNK-13. The sequence goes on from NZ_JBLQTP010000001.1 coordinate 2,223,248, forward strand.
GGCTAAAGGCCAGCCGCTCCGCAACCTACCGGCGGAAAAAACAGGGGTTTTACGCCCGTTTTTTTCAGACCAACAGCGCACCGATGCTGTTAATCGATCCGGCCCGCGATGGCCAGATCGTTGATGCTAACCTGGCCGCGCTCAATTTTTACGGTTACTCACATGATGACATGTGCAGTAAACATACCTGGGAAATCAATACCCTGGGGCGAGACGTCTTGCCCATTATGACTGCGATTGCCGCGCTGCCCGGCGGCCATAAGCCGCTCAACTTTGTTCACCGCCTTGCCGACGGCTCTACCCGCTACGTTCAGACGTATGCCGGCCCCATTGAGATCTACGGTGACAAGCTGATGCTGTGCATCATCCACGATATCACCGAGCAAAAAAGACTGGAGCAAGAGCTGGAACATGCCGCGCTACGTGACTCCATGACCGGGTTACTCAACCGTCGCCAGTTCTACGCGATTACCGATCCCAACAACCTGAATCATCTTCCTGCCCAACAGCAGTTTAGCCTGCTGCTGGTGGATACCGATCGCTTCAAAAACATCAACGACCTGTTTGGTCATTTGAAGGGCGATGAGGTGCTTATCGCCCTCTCCCGAACGCTGGAAGCCTGTAGCCGGGAGAATGACCTGGTATTCCGCTGGGGAGGCGAAGAGTTCGTTATCCTGCTGCCGCATACCCCTCTCGACATCGCGTTGCAGATTGCCGAGTCGATCCGTGCAGCCGTTGCCCGCATTACGATTCCGGGCTTACCGCGGTTTACCGTTAGCATTGGCGTGGCGCGACATAACCAGGGCGAGACGATTGATGAGCTGTTTAAGCGGGTAGACGACGCGCTGTATCGCGCTAAAAATGACGGACGCAATAAAGTCCTTGCAGCATGAAACTGGAGTATACGGGAAAGCCCCGCTACAATGCCTGCCTCGACTTAATTAACTTCAGGTGGGTAAAATCTGCAATGGGAAAAACAGAAATAATACTCACCTTAATTATTTTGCTCCTTATTATATTTGGCTTATGGTTTATTTTTAGCGGTGAGATCTGGTATCTCGTCGAATTTCTCGAAAATAGTCTTTACCCGACCTTCGATGCACCATAACGCACGTTTAATATCGTGTTTCACCTACTGAATTTGTCAGGTATCTGCAAGCCTGACAGCCGCGTAAGATACGCGCCGTTATCCTCCAACTACGTTGATAACGAATCACTTATTCATTTGCTTATGTTGCCCGTGCTCTGACGGGCTTTTTTATTTCCGGCATTTCAGCCACGCCAGGCTATATCTTAATCATCTTTAATGACAAGGGAGAGGAATGATGAGCAAGAAGATCCTGATGCTGGTGGGCGATTATGCCGAAGATTACGAAACCATGGTGCCTTTTCAGGCTTTGCAGATGATTGGCCATCAGGTGGATGCAGTCTGTCCCGACAAACCAAAAGGCGACTACATCATGACGGCAATCCATGATTTCGACGGCGCCCAGACCTATAGCGAAAAACCCGGTCACCGCTTTACCCTCAACGCCGACTTTTCCGCCGTAAAGGAGCAGGACTACGACGCACTGCTCATCCCCGGCGGCAGAGCGCCCGAGTATCTGCGGCTAAATGAGGATGTGTTAAAGCTGGTACAGGCATTTGACGCCGCGCGCAAACCGATTGCTGCAGTGTGCCATGGCCCGCAGCTGCTCGCTGCCGCGGGCATCCTGAAAGGCCGTACCTGTAGCGCCTACCCGGCTTGTGCACCTGAGGTACGCCTCGCAGGTGGACACTACGCCACGATCGGCATCGATCAGGCCCATGTCGACGGCAACCTGGTGACGGCTCCCGCCTGGCCCGCCCATCCGCAGTGGCTGGCGAAGTTTAGTGCGTTATTAGAATAACAGCTCCGGCCACATCGCTGCCGGGAAGCGTCATGCATTGTAAAACTGGCGCTTAGGTGCGCCAGTTTTATATTAACCGTCAGTGTTTCTCAATATACATCGTCCGGCTATACGCCACGTCTTCCGGGTTATTTATCGGGTACCCTTTCACCCAGGGTTTAATCAGGCGACCGTTGGTGTACTGGTAAATAGGCGCGATAGGTGCTTTCTCCATGAGGATTTTCTCCGCCATGTTGTAGTCGGTGTTACGCGCTTTCGCCGTGGTTTCGAGCGTCGCCTGGTGGATAATTTTATCGTAAGCAGGGTCATTAAAACGCGAGATATTGCCGCTGTGGGTTGAGGTCAGCAGGGACAGGAAGGTCGAGGGCTCGTTGTAATCCCCCACCCATGACGCGCGGATCACATCAAAATTGCCGGTATTGCGGCTGTCGATGTAGGTTTTCCACTCCTGGTTTTGCAGCTTGACATTCACACCGAGATTTTTCTTCCACATGGACGCCACCGCAATGGCGATTTTCTGGTGGTTTTCCGACGTGTTGTACAGCAGGTTCAGCTTCAGCGGACGCTGAGGGCCGTAGCCTGCGGCCTGGAGCAAGGTTTTGGCCTGAGCATTCAGCTCCTGCTGGGACATCTGCTCGAACGGTGAAGGTTCAGGCGTGAAGCCCGCCGTCACGTCAGGGGTAAAATGCCAGGCCGGTTTTTCGCCGGTACCCAGTACCTTTTCTGCCATAATGCGGCGATCGATAGTCATACTCAGGGCAAGACGAACCCGGGCATCGGCCGTCGGCCCCTTTTGCGTATTAAACGCGTAGTAGTAGGTCCCGAGCTGAGGCGGCGTATACACCTGTCCCGGAATGTCCTTCAGGAGCTTCTGATACATGTTTTTCGGGAACGATTCGGTAATATCGATATCCCCTGCCAGATAGCGTTTCGTGGCGGACGATTCCTGGTTAATCGGAATAAAGGTCACTTTTTGCAGGACAGTTTTCGCATTGTCCCAATAGTGGGAGTTCGGCACGACTACCAGTTTTTCATTCACCACGCGGTCGTTCAGGACGTAGGCGCCATTGCCGACCAGCGCTCCCGGACGCGTCCACTCTTTCCCACTTTCAACGTTCGCTTTTTGCACCGGATAGAAGGCGAAGTTTGCCGTCAGGTTGCTAAACCACGGTAGCGGTTTATCCAGTTGGACGCGCAACGTCCTGGCATCCACCGCCGTCACGCCCAGGGTATCAGGCGCTGCCTTACCGTCGATGATAGCCTGAGCATTGTTGATACCTGCCAGCGCTGCAAACCAGGCAAACGGAGAGGTCGTTTTTGGGTCAACCAGACGCTGCCAGCTGTAGACAAAATCCTGCGCGGTGACCGGCGTACCGTCAGACCATTTTGCGTTATCACGCAGGGTGAACGTCCAGGTACGGTTATCGTTACTCTGCCAGCGCGTCGCCACGCCCGGGGTCAGTTCCCCTTTCTCATTCTGATTCACCAGCCCTTCGAAAAGATCGCGAATCACCTGAATCTCTGGCAACCCCACCGCTTTTGCCGGATCGAGCGAAGCCGGTTCATCTTTAATATGTCTGACCAGCTCCTGTTTTTGCGCCAGCACCGTGCCCTGTGGGACATCAGCAGCGTATGAGAGTGTAGAGAGCCCGCACAGGCACAGTGCGGTGAAAAGACGCGAAACAGGATGCTTCATAAGATCCCCTTTAAAAAATTCAGGTAACAAGCAGATGCGTAATTATTTGTTTCGACAATAAGAAATGCAAATAACTTACGCCTGAATAGTGATTTAAGGCAATTCTCAGCCGCTACGGAAACTATTTGATTAACAGCGGCTTTTGCACAACACTGCCAGTAGAGACTTCTTTATCAGGATTTCGTATGGCAACCACCCGACCCCGCGCGGAACGCGGCGCCTTCCCTCCGGGCGCTGAACAATATGGCCGCTCATTTTTAGGCGCATCGCTGATCTGGTTCCCGGCACCCGATGCCGATCGCGAAAGCGGTTTGATTATTGCCGGCACGCACGGTGATGAAAACTCGTCTGTCGTCACGCTCTCGTGCGCGCTACGGACATTGACCCCTTCATTACGACGTCATCACGTGATTCTTGCCGTCAATCCGGATGGCTGTCAGCTGGGATTGCGGGCGAATGCGCGAGGCGTCGACCTGAACCGTAATTTCCCGGCAGCAAACTGGCGCGCTGGCGAAACGGTTTATCGCTGGAACAGCTCCGCCGAGGAGCGAGACGTGGTGTTGCTGACGGGAGACAACCCTGGCTCAGAGCCGGAAACGCAGGCGCTGTGCCAGCTTATCCATAAGATCCACCCCGCCTGGGTTGTCTCCTTCCACGACCCACTGGCCTGCATTGAAGATCCGCGCCACTCTGACCTGGGCGCGTGGCTGGCACGGGCGTTCGACCTGCCGCTCGTCACCAGCGTGGGTTATGAAACACCCGGATCATTCGGGAGCTGGTGCGCCGACTTAAGCCTGCCCTGCATTACCGCTGAGTTCCCGGCGATCTCCTCCGACGAAGCCAGCGAAAAATACTTAAAAGCCATGATGGAGCTTCTGCGCTGGCAACCTCAGAGATGAAGCACGCCGCTGGTAAATTTCAGGGCCGGTGAAACGTCAACCGCCAGCCACGTCGGGCCATCCAGATCGGCGAAACGAACCTGATTGACCAGCGGCAGCGCCGCGCCGATCGCCCGGGAAGTGCAAAGCATGCATCCCAACATTAGGTCGAACCCCTGCGCCCTGGCGTCCGCCGCCAGAGCCAGGGCTTCAGTCAGTCCGCCTGCCTTGTCGAGCTTGATATTGACCATGTCATAGCGGCCCTTAAGCTCGCTCAAATTCTCGCGTGTGTGGCAGCTTTCATCCGCGCACACAGGCAACGGATGGATAAAATTCTTCAGCGCCGCATCCTCTTCTACCGGCAGAGGCTGCTCCAGCATCGCCACCCCCAGATCGGCCAGCAGCTGGCATCGCGCGGCCAGCCCTTCGGGATGCCACGACTCGTTGGCGTCCACAATCAGCGTGGCTGAGGGCACCGCCGAGCGAATCGCGACCATGCGCTCGCTGATCAGACGATCGTCCAGCTTCACTTTTAACAGCGTGGCTCCAGCGTCATAGAGCGCTTTCGCACTGGCGGCCATCTGCTCCGGCTCCCCAATCACGACCGTTTGCGCGGTCACGACGGACTCCGGCACGACCACGCCCAGCAATGATGTCAGCGATTTTTGCTGCTGAGCGGCTTCAAGGCTCCAGAGCGCACAGTCGATGGCGTTGCGCGCCGCCCCGGCGGGTAAACGCTGCTGTAATACCTCGCGCGTGAGCCCTTTTTGCAGGTCTGGCACCAGGGTCATGATCTGCGCCATCACAGATGCAAGGCTTTCCCCATAGCGCGGATAAGGCGTACATTCCCCGACGCCTTTCACACCCTCTTCTTCAATTTCAACCACAACCACGCTGGCTTCACTTCGGCTGCCGCGCGAGATCACAAACGGGGTATGCAATGGCCAGGCTTCTTCATAGACCTTAACGCTTCTCATCACTGACTCCTTGCGGCCCGGAAAGGCGAAAAATTTGGTTTGCCGTGTTATCTGCTGATGGCATACACTAGCCACGACGTTAACTATATGTAAACAGGAAGATATCTATGTCACAACTCGTTCATTTCCAGGGCAACCCGGTTGCTGTAGCAGGTTCCATTCCGCAGGCTGGCAGCAAAGCGCAGGCATTTACTCTGGTGGCTAAAGATCTGTCTGACGTCACACTGGCTCAGTTTGCGGGCAAACGCAAAGTACTGAACATTTTCCCAAGCATTGATACCGGTGTTTGTGCCGCATCCGTGCGTAAATTCAACCAGCTGGCGACTGAAATGGACAACACCGTTGTGCTGTGCATTTCCGCTGACCTGCCGTTTGCCCAGTCCCGTTTCTGCGGTGCCGAAGGCCTGAGCAACGTTATCACCCTCTCCACCCTGCGCAGCGCAGATTTCCTCGAGAAATACGGCGTCAGCATTGCGGAAGGCCCACTGAAAGGTCTGGCAGCACGTGCTGTACTGGTTCTGGACGAAAACGACACTGTCGTCTTCAGCGAACTGGTTAACGAAATCACCACCGAGCCGGACTACACTGCCGCGCTGGACGTGCTGAAAGCATAATAAGTCCTTAGCATTCTATACAACTTATTCTCAACCTCGCTTCGGCGGGGTTTTTTATTATTTCAAAGCTGAATCGTTAAGGCATAAATACTCGTATGTCACATTAATCCTGCAATGATCAGAGAGATATGTAACATGATCGTGATCAACAACGCATAATAATCGTTAAAATCCCCTATTTTCATCCCGAGTGAAGCTCATCACATTTCCCTTTTTGTCTAAACATTAGATTTGCTTACGAAAGAAAATAATCGTTTCAGCAATAAGGATAAAATATGAAGATCAAATTCGCTTTTACGCTCCTGGCGGTCCTGGTTTCTGGCCATGCCGCGGCTAAAACCTGGGTGCTGACCAGTGCTGAAAGCAGCGTGGAGAAAGGAAACTGGAAGATTTCCAGTGATGAGCTGAAAGTTAAAGATCAGACGTTCAGCATTGAGCAAAAAATCTTACACGGCGGCAAGCAGGAAGGCAGTAAAGTCATCATTATTAGCAGTAAAGATGGCCTGACGATTGCCCTGAGCCCGACACGCGGCATGAACCTTCTGCACGTTGAAGGGTTTGGCACCCGACTGGGATGGAATTCACCCGTCAAAGAGGTCGTCAATCCTGCCTATATCAATCTTGAAAGCCGAAACGGTCTCGGCTGGCTGGATGGTTTCAACGAGATGATGGTGCGCTGTGGCTACGAGTGGACAGGTCATCCGGTCACCGCAGATGGGCAAATTTATACCCTTCACGGCAGGGCCGGAAATACACCGGTATCGCAGGTGGAAGTTGAGGTGGCGGATACCGCCCCGCATGAGATCCGCGTTCGGGGTTTGATCAAAGAGAGCACGTTCAAAAAAGCGGATCTGCAAACCATGACCGAACTGCGCTACGTTCCAGGGACCAACCAGTTCAGTCTGCATGATGTTCTGACCAACCATGCCGATTACCCTCATGATTATCAAATCATCTATCACAGCAACTTCGGGACGCCGATCCTCGAAGAAGGCGCACGTTTCCTTGCGCCGGCCGTGAGCGTGAGCCCATTCAATGACTACGCCAAAGCGGGCGTAAACGACTGGCAAACCTACGCCGGGCCGACAAAAGGCTTTGATGAGATGGTCTTTAACATTCAGCCGCTCGCCGACAACAACCACGAAACGCTCGCGGCAGTGGTCAATAAAGCCGGCGATAAAGGCGCATCCATCCAGTTTGATACGCGCCAGCTGCCCGTGCTGACCTTATGGAAAAACACCGACACGCTGAAGCAGGGTTATGTCACGGGCATTGAACCGGGCACCAGCTATGCCTACCCCGTCACGATTGAACGCGAACAGAAGCGGGTCAAGCAGCTGCAGCCTGGCGCCAGCGCGCAGTTTGATCTGACCTATACCCTGCTCCACAGCCCGCAGCAGGTGAAAGAGGTTGCAAGCAGGATTGCGTCGATTCAGGGCGAGACGAAAACAGACATCGTTAACACGCCGCTGGCGAAGGAATAAATCTAAAGTGAAAAGTAAAAAGCCTCTTTGCAGAGGCTTTTTTGTTATTCGTCACCTTTCTTATGATTCAAACCATATTCACGTAGCTTATTTGCGATCGCGGTGTGCGACACGCCAAGGCGTTTTGCCAGCTTGCGGGTGCTGGGATAGCTGCGGTACAGCTGCGTCAGCACAGAGCGCTCAAAACGGCTGGTGATATCATCCAGCGACCCTTCCATCGCCTCTTCGCCTACGGATACCGTCCCGGCGTCGTAATCCGGCAACAGAATATCCTGCGGACGCAGCTCATACCCTTCAAGCTGGGTCAGCGCACGATAAACGGCGTTTTTAAGCTGACGAATGTTGCCCGGCCAGCCGTAGCGCATGAGCACCGTGCCCAGATCGGCAGACAGCTTCGGACGCGGCACACCCTGCTCGTCGGCAAAGCGGGCGACGAACAGCTCCGTAAGCGGCATGATGTCCTGCGGGCAATCGCGCAGCGGCGGAATGTTCAGCGTCAGGACGTTAAGGCGGTAATAGAGATCCTCGCGGAAGATCCCCTTTTGCACCAGTTCCACCAGATTCTTCTGGGTGGCGCAAATGACGCGCACGTCTACATGCACTTCGTGATCCTCACCGACGCGGCGGAACGTGCCGTCATTCAGGAAACGCAGCAGCTTAGCCTGCATACGCGGCGACATTTCGCCGATCTCGTCCAGCAGCACGGAGCCACCGTTAGCCTGCTCGAAGAACCCTTTCTTGCCCTCCGGCGCGTGACCAAACAGCTCACTTTCAACAGCATCTTCCGGGATAGAGGCGCAGTTAAGTGCCAGGTAAGGCTTGGCCGCACGCGGGCTCGCCAGATGCACGGCGTGAGCCAGCAGGTCTTTCCCGGTGCCGGTATCCCCGGTAATCAACAGCGGCGCGGTCAGGCTTGCGAGCTTACGCGCCTGATCAACCACATGACGCATTTTCGGGCTGACGGCAATAATCTGGCTGAATGCGCCAACGTCCTGACTGGAGAGGTTTTGCAGCTGACGCCCCATGCGTAGCGTCGAGCGCAGCATGATCACCGCCCCGGTCAACACGCGGGTATTCCCTTCCCCTTTCAGATAGACCGGCGTGATCTCCATCAGGAAATTCTGCCCGTTAATCACCACATGCTCGCTGTGCGTGTTCTGCGGATTGCTGTCCAGCCAGCGCTGGAAGTTAAAACCGGGGATCAGCTGCGCGGCGTGATGATTGCTCAGCTTCTCCTGACTCTGTGCGAAAAGCTGGCAGCTCGCGTGGTTAACGCGCTCAACTTTGCTTTTCAAATCCAGGGAGAGGAACGGCTCAGGCATGGCTTCCAGCAGCGCGCTCAGCGCCAGGTGCTCACGCTCGGACGGCATCCAGGGAATGGTGCGCACATCCGTAACGCCAGCGATACGGCGGATTTCCGCCATCAGGCTACTGAAGGTATTAAATTCAATTTCGGCAAAATTGAGGTAAATTCGCCCGACAGGATCGATCTCAATGCCACGTAAATCAATGCTACGTAAAACAAGAAGATCGAGTAATTCGCGGGTCAGACCGAGACGGTCTTCACAGAAGACTTCAAGACGCATGGGAAATTCACCGTTTTAAGCCAATAACAGTAAAATGATATGTCAGAACACGGTGATCCGGAAGATGGCTGTCAACAAATATTGACAGCCAGCACGATTAGTGAACAAAACCTCATGGCGCAGGTTTTTTATTGAGCGTCTCTTTGAGCTGGCCGATCAGTTCACGCCTGAAATCCCCCAGACGGGGCTTATCGCCATCGATCCACGGCAGCGGACGGCAGACTTCCATCGCTTTAATCCCCAGGCGTGCGGTTAATAATCCCGCACCGATGCCCTGAGCCGCACGGGCAGAGAGACGCGCCGCCAGATCCTGCGACATCCAGTCCATTCCCACTTCGCGCACCAACTCACTCGCCCCGGCAAACGCGATATTGAGCAGGACCAGCTTAAACAGTCTGAGCCGACTGTAGTAACCCAGCTCTATACCGTAAAGGTTCGCAATACGGTTGATCAGGCGCAGATTACGCCAGGCGATAAAGGCCATATCGACCAGCGCCAGCGGGCTGACGGCAATCATCAGGGTGGATTCCGCCGCAGACCGGCTGATTTCGCGCCGCGCCTGAGCATCCAGCACCGGCTGAACCATGTGGGAATAGAGCGTCACTACTTCCCGGTCATTCTGGGTCTCATGGATGGCGGCGTACCAGCGCTGAAGCGCCGGGTGCGACTGATCGATTCCGGCCTGACTCGCCAGCTTTTCACAGAACGCGCGACCTTTCCCGGTGCCGTGGCTGTGGAGCAGATCCCGCGCTTCATCACGCTCATGCGCGCGCTGGCGCAAACGCCAGAGCCGACGCCACTCGGTGGCAACCGACCCGACGCCCGCCCCCACAATCAGCGCGCCCGCGGCGCATCCGCCCAGCGCGACCCAGTCCTGAGTTTGCCAGGCATTCATCGTCCACTGCACGCCCTGAGCCACCACGCTTACGCCAAACAGCGCCAGACCGGCGGTAACCATCCTGCGCCACAGGCTGCGTTTTGGACGCAGCGCGGCGTCCACGACCGCCTCCGCCGGACCGTCCTCAACAGCGGGCTCGTCCTGCAGCGCCGGGGCAAAGTTATCGGCCTGGGTTCCGCTGAACGTCTGCGCCGTTTTGAACGCCTCCTGAGCGTCCTGCTCAAGCGTTCCGGTAAAGTCAATGCGCGGTTTTAACGGTTCCGTCATCGCAATTTATCTCCAATCAAAAACTCCAGCGCCGCATCCAGACGGATGTGCGGTAATGGCCTGTCGACGCTCATTGCCTGCGGGCGGAAGGCTTCAAACTGGAAGCCTTGATTCTGCCAGAAGGCCTGACCCGGCAGCCGCGCAGGCACTTCGCCCGGATACACGGTAAGCGGTTCACCGTCGCTGAGTCGGTTCCCGCGTAATGCCGGTATTTTCTCGCCGTTAAGGTCAATCAGCCCACTTTGCGTCGCCTGCACCGATGCGAGCCCAAGGCAATCCATGCTGATCCCTTCGAAGGCGGCGTTTTGCCAGGCGTCCTGCACCAGCTGCTGCAGCAGCGACACCATATTGGCATGCTGATCGACCGTGACGTGATCGGCTTTTGTGGCCGCAAAGAGCAGTTTGTCGATCACCGGTGAGAAAAGACGGCGGAACAGCGTCCGCTGCCCGTAGTGAAAACTTTGCATCAGCTGCGTCAGGGCTAGGCGCATATCGTTGAATGCCTGTGGCCCGCTGTTGAGCGGCTGCAGACAATCCACCAGCACAATCTGACGGTCAAATCGTAAAAAGTGGTTCTTATAAAATCCCTTAACCACTTTTTCACAGTAGTAATGGTAACGCTCGCGCAGCATCCCGGCGTTAGTGTGCTTATCAGCCTGCGCCAGCGTCGACTCGCCAACCCCGCCCACATCCGGCCAGGGGAAAAACTGAAGCGCAGGCGCGCCTGCTAAATCACCCGGCAGAACAAAGCGCCCCGGCTGAATGAAGTGTAACCCTTCCTGTTTACACTGGTGTAAATACGCCGTCCAGGCGTCGGCAATGGCCGCCAGACGGTTTTCATCTGCTGGGGCAAGCGGATCCAGCCCTTCGCACAACTTGCGCCATTTGGCTGACCACCCGGCGCGCTGCCCCTGCAGCAATCCCGTCATCTGGCGTGACCAGCTGAGGTAATCCTGCGCCAGCATCGGCAGGTCGAGCAGCCATTCGCCGGGATAATCGACGATTTCAAGGTATAGCGTGGAGGTATCCTTGAAATGGCGCATCAGGGATTCATTCGAGCGGAAACGCAACGCAAGACGAATTTCACTGACCCCTCGCGTCGGCGTCGGCCACGCGGGCGGATCGCCATACAGCTGCGCCAGCCCTTCGTCATAGGTAAAACGGGGAATACCAAAATCGCGCTGAGGGACGCGCTTAACGCCCAGCAAACGCTCTTCCCGCACCGCGCCAAGCAACGGCAGACGCGCTCCGGCGTGCAGGTTCAGGAGCTGGTTCACCATCGCGGTGATAAACGCCGTCTTACCGCTGCGGCTCAATCCTGTCACCGCCAGTCGCAGATGACGGTCAACGCCGCGGTTTACCAGTGAATTGATTTCGTTTTTAAGTCGCTTCATCGCCGTCCTTCGTTGCCTGGAAGCCTTGAATGCATGGCTTCAGAATACAATAAATGGGGGCAGATCGTTGATTATCAATTCTTATTTATTGCTATTGCCGTTTTTTCTCCAGTAAGATGAACGACATTGCTGTCAGTTCTGAGTGAGTAAGGTGTATGTCACCCACCATTTATGATATCGCACGGGTTGCGGGCGTATCGAAATCAACCGTTTCCCGCGTTCTGAATAAACAAACGAATATTTCTCCCGAAGCACGTGACAAAGTGCTGAAGGCGATTGATGAATTAAATTATCAGCCCAACAAACTGGCTCGCGCCCTGACCTCGTCAGGATTCGATGCCATTATGGTTATTTCGACCCGTTCAACCAAAACCACTGCCGGCAACCCTTTTTTCTCCGATGTCCTTCATGCCATTACGGCAAAAGCGGAAGAAGAAGGATTCGATGTTATTTTACAAACCTCAAAAAGCAGTGAAGACGATCTGCTGAAATGCGTGAGTAAAATAAAACAGAAGATGATCAAAGGGATCATCATGCTGAGTTCGCCCGCAAATGAATCCTTTTTCACCACGCTGGATGCGTATGGCGTACCAGTAGTAGTTATCGGCAAAGTGGAAGGTGAGTACCAGAATATTTACTCCGTCGACACGGATAATTTTCATGACAGCGCCACGCTGACGGAAACCTTTATTAAAAACGGCCGCAAGAAAATTGCCTGTCTGCATGCGCCGCTTGATTATCATGTTTCGATCGATCGCCTGGCGGGTTATAAAGCCAGTCTGGAAAAGCACCATATTGCGATGAACCCGGACTGGATCATGGACGGCGGTTATACCCATGAGAGTGCGCTTAAAGCGGCTCTGGAATTGCTCTCATCACCCACGCCGCCTGATGCCGTCTTTGCTACCGACAGCATGAAATTACTCGGCCTTTATCGCGCGGCGGATGAGTTGAATCTGATGATTCCGGAACAGGTGGTGATAGCCGGATACAGCGACCCGATGCTGTCTCTCATTTTAACGCCCGCGCCTGGCGGCTTTGATATCCCCACCCGAAAACTCGGGGAAGAGAGCTGCGATCTTCTCTTCAGGCGTATCGCGGGTCATCCCGCCCCGCAAAAAGTGCTTGTTGATACGCATTTTTTACTGGCGGCCTCGCTGCGCTAAAACCAGGGGCTTGTAGCCCCTGGAAGCCCCTCGGTCAGAACGCGTAATTTACCCCAACGCCCGCATAGTGGAAGCGGTCGTTTTCGCCCTCGTCATGGTTTTCCCATTCATAGGCGTATTCAAGCGTCATGGATAAACCGTTGTTGAAGTCATAGGCGTACTGCATACCCAGGCGGTTGAAATTATGCCCTTCACGCTCAGGATCGTCCTGCCAGTCCCAGTTCGACCAGCGATCGAGCCCCAGGCGGGTGTAAGGCGTTAAGGTCGTCTGGCCCAACGAAATAGGGAGATAGGCGCGAATTTCCTGGGTGGAGAACTCGCCGTTGTTACGTGAACCGTCCATATTGAAACCGCGCTCTAAATAGTAATTTACTTTAGCGGCAAAGGTTTCGTTAATGGTCCAGGTAAAGCCCGTTTCGGTTTCGACACGGCTGTCTGAATAGCCGGTTTTTTCCAGATCGTTGGCAAACTGATACATGGCAAACCAGCCGCCAAAACGCCAGTCGTCGGTTAATTTTATATCCCAGTCAGGCTGAATTTTGTAGCGCTGCATATTTGCGCTGCCGTCTCTGGCACCGTGTTCATCCTTAAAGTGATAACCATAATTACGGAAGCCGCCGGTCAGACCGAACGTAAAATCATCGGTTCCGATAAAGCGATAGCGTAATTCAAATTCCGGGCGATCAAAATAGGTGCCGCGGGTCATGCTGCTATAATCAACCGGCCCTTCCTGATACATTGCCAGCGAAATAGTCCAGGCATCCCAGGTTGCATTAAACCACACGGAAGGTTCATATAACCCGTCTTTATCCTCCCCCTGGCCTTCGACGTTTTCTATTTCATACATCGCGCCAATATTAAATTCCCACTGTTTAGCCGTTTCTGTTGCATGTGCACAGCTAACCCCTGCGCACAGCACGAGCGCAGCACTTTTTAGTAGAGTACTCATCAAATATTCCCTTTATAAGTAACAAACAAAAAAACCGGAAATGGGTATTTCCGGCGAACACCTTTCTTATCTAATAGCCGCTTCGGTTTCAGCGTCGAAGAAATGGCACTTATTCATGTCGAACTGGATGCCGATATTATCCCCAGCGGCATAATCATTCGCGGCTCCCGCGCGAACAACCAGTTCATGGCCGCCAACGGTGGCATAGAGCATGAACTCTGCACCGGTCAGTTCGGCCACGCTGACTTTTGCCGCGATGTTTTCACCGCTACTCTGCTGGGTGAGAATATCTTCCGGGCGGATCCCAAAGACCACGGCTTTACGCTGGTACCCTGCGGCATGCAGTGACGCGAGCTTGTCTTCCGGGATCTCGAGACGCAGCGTTTCCGTGACGAAATAGCGGTCGTCGATGGCGCCACGAACAAAGTTCATGGCTGGCGAGCCAATGAACCCCGCAACAAACATGTTTGCCGGCTCGTTGTATACCTGCTTCGGTGCACCAACCTGCTGAATAATGCCGTCTTTTAAGATCACAATCCGGGTCGCCATCGTCATGGCTTCCGTCTGATCGTGGGTCACGTAAATCATCGTGGTATTGAGCTTCTGATGGAGCTTGCTGATTTCAGCCCGCATCTGCACGCGAAGCTTAGCATCGAGGTTGGAGAGCGGTTCATCCATCAGGAAGACGCCCGCTTCCCGAACTATCGCCCTGCCCAACGCCACGCGCTGACGCTGGCCACCGGACAGCGCGCCGGGTTTACGCTTGAGGTACTCCCGTAAGCCGAGGATCTGTGCCGCCCAGTTAACGCGCTCTTCGATAACCGCCGGGGCGATTTTCTGCATCTTCAGGCCAAAGGCCATGTTGTCGTAGACCGTCATATGCGGGTAAAGCGCATAGTTCTGGAACACCATGGCAATGTCGCGTGACTTGGCGGGCACGTCGTTCATGCAAACGCCGTCGATGACCAGTTCGCCGGCGGAGATCTCCTCCAGCCCGGCAATCATGCGCAGCGTTGTCGATTTACCGCAGCCAGACGGACCGACAAAAACGATAAACTCCTTGTCCTCGATTTCGAGATTAAAATCCTTCACCACGTGGACCTGGTTATCGTAAATTTTCTGAATATGTTTCAGTGACAGTTGTGCCATTATTAATTCCTTATCAATACGCCCGGGAGGCCCAGAAATCGGTCAGGCATTTCCAGGTCAGTTCCTGCGTTGAATGAAGCTGTAATCCCGCATGGGTCAGGCCTGAGCCAATCCCGACCGACAGCATGCCCGCCGCGTTGATCGCCGCCACGCCTGCGGGCGCATCTTCGACCCCAATGGCCGCGCCAGGGCGGACGTTCAGGCCAGCACACGCGGCGAGGAAGATCTCCGGATCCGGTTTTGAACAGACAATGCGGGAGGCATCAGCGCAAAAATCAAAGGCGTCATGAATACCCAGGGCATGCAGTATTCCAGGTGCATTGAGGGAAACGGAGGCGAGCCCAATTTTGACCTCTGCCGCCCGAATGTCCGCCAGCACCTCCCGGATACCCGGCAGCAGCGACGCCTCGGTCAATGACGACAGCGATGCGACGTAGAGCGCATTTTTCTTCCCCGCCAGCGCCAGGCACTGTTTATCGTCAAACGCCCCCCCTTTCCCACCGTGTCGCAGGATCCGCTGCAGGGACTCCATGCGGCTAATTCCCTTCAGCTCCTCGTTAAACACCTCATCGATAGTGATGCCGATCTCCTGCGCGACCGAACGCCAGGCGAGAAAGTGCAGATGTGCGGTATCGGTGATAACCCCATCAAGATCGAATACAACGGCTTCAGGCTTCATCGCTGGCCTCCGTGGTAGCGGTCCCATTAAAAGATGTAAGAAATTCCCTACGAGAGAATGCCTGTCGCTCCGATACGCAAACCGTTTTTCCCCACAGCGTTAACGTGACGGGCGCGGAGGTAACAATGGTTAAAACGTCATTTTCAAACGTGAAGCGCAGGCGTGCGTTCTGCCAGCGCAGCGGGAAGGCAAGTTTTCGCCAGTGAGCGGGTAGCTTCGGCGCAAGGTGCAGCTCGCCCTCAACAATCTGCATGCCGGCAAACCCCTGAATGACGCCGGACCAGATGGCACCCGTGGCCGCGGCATGAATGCCGTCATCGCTACTGTGCGGATCGTCGCCCAGATCGATAGCCACGCCAGCGCGCCAGAAGGCGTAAGCCCCTTCCGTATCGCCACAGCGGGCGGCCACAATGCCGTGAATAGCCTTGCTCAGTGAAGAGTCATGGATCGTCCGCGGCTCGTAAAACGCCAGGTTGGCCGCGCACTGGTCTGGGGTAAATTTCTCCGGCAACAGGTAGTTAAGCATCACCACGTCAGCCTGCTTGAGGATTTGCATCTCGTTAACTTCCGCGCGAGAGTAATCCAGCAGGATGGTCTGCTTACCCGCGTTGGCTTTATAGCGGCTTAAATCGATGGCGGGTTTCGCCATGAACGAATCGTCCTGCGGGATCACTCCCCCGGCGTCGGCTTCCGGCAGCCACAAGCGGGCCAGGAAGGTGGTCGCCTTCTCCATGAAGCAGGCCTCTTCACGCTCAAACATCGACATAAACCGGCATGCGCTGGCCACGTTGTGCCAGGCCAGATAGTTGGTGTAGGCGTTGTTATTCACATGCTCGGTGTATTCGTCCGGCCCAATCACATCATGAATTTCCAGGCGCCCGTTGACCTCCGTGGCGCGGCCCATCCAGAACGTTGCCGTCTCCACCAGCAGGGTCAGCCCTTCATTACGCATAAACGCGTCATCGCGCGTGGCCTGCCAGTAGGCCACAACGGCCCAGGCAATGTCCGCCACAATGTGGTGTTCGGCCAGGGCGGAGGCCACTTTCTGCCGCATGCCCGTACGGATGTTGATAGCCGCAAACTCCGGCGTCTCCTCTTTGCCGCTCGCGGCACTCTCCCACGGGAACAGCGCGCCCGGCCAGCCGTTGCGGCGGGCTTTTTCCCGGGCCCCGGCCAGGTTCAGCCAGCGATAGCGCAGCAGACTGCGGGCCACTTGCGGACGAGTGAAAAGATGGAAAGGCAGCAGGAATATTTCGGTGTCCCAGAAGACATGGCCTTTATACCCCTCGCCGGTTAATCCCTTAGCGGCAATGCTGCTCCGCTCATCATGGGCTGGCGTCATGGTGGTCAGATGCCAGACGGCATAGTCCAGCGCCATCTGATCGTCAGGAGATGCAGAAGCCACTTCCACCCGGGCGTCACGCCATACGTCTTCCCATGCGCAGGCTGAACTTTCCAGCAGCGAGGCATAACCCCTTGCTGCACAAACCTTGAGATCCGCCAGCGCGCCGCGCGCGAAAGATTCCTGCGACAGGGCTTTATCGCTGCGATGGACCACCCAGACAAACTTATCCAGCGTGACAGTGTCACCCTGCGGTATCGTCAGGGAATAGTGAGCAGAGAGCTGACGATTTTTAGCGGTAAAGCAGCTTTCGCTGTCGGCTGATAGCTGACAAAAGGCTGAGATGACAACATCAGCGGCCCGGTCCTGCGTTTCATACACACCCTGCATATAGTGCTGGTCGAACACCCTGACGGAAATTTCATCCAGATGTTGCCGGCCCGTATTGGTTTGTGTCGCATCAATGCCGGTTTTCATCACCACCTGCGAAGCATCATCCAGCGGGGTGATCGCAAGCTGCATGGCCACAAGCGGCAGCTGATCCAGAGAGACAAAACGACGACTCTCCAGGCGATAGCGCTTTCCGTTGGGCGAACGCCAGACGACGCGGCGATGCAGTTCGCCGTTGGCAAACGCCAGCTCGCGCTGCCACTCAAGAATGTCCCCGGCCAGAAGGGTGTAATTCACCCCGTCCAGCTCAACCTCGATACCGGTGATATCGGGCAAATTGATCAGCTCAGTGGTCTCGTTACGTCCCGCCTGATGATAGAGGCCCGCAAGATACATTCCTCGGGTTTGCTTGGTGTAATCTTCTTCATGCGCAGCGCGAATGCCCATGTAGCCGTTACCGCATGCCATAATGGATGCGTACTTATTCAGACTGTGCGGACAAAAGCCCGGATCGGTTAATACAGACACGCTCAGCATAATGTTACGCTTTCCCCTGTTTCTGCCGATTGATAAAGCGCCGCGACAAGCTGCTGAATCACCAGCCCCTGTTCAGCATCTGCAATCATTACGGGCTCTCCCTGCACGTGGCGCACAAAGGCCTCCATGCTGCGTAAATGGCGCTGGTCGTCAGCCTCTTCACGCTGAACCAGGGTTTGTAACGTCCCGGCGTCGTCCTGATAAACGTGGGCCGGGAAAAGCGTCGCCCCCGCCTTTTCACCGCAAAAGACGACATTCATGATCGACTGCTCGCGGATATTCAGCGCGAAGGAGGTGTCCAGACGCAAAATGCCGCCGTTGCAGAATTCGATAGTGCCAAACAGGGCATCTTCCACCGTAAACTGTTCGGGATCCCACGCGCCGAACTGGCCGCTGCTTTTTTGGGTTCCCAGCCTCTGGAAGCCGTGCGCCGTGACCCTTTTGACCGCCGGGAAACCCAGTACGTACATCGCGGCATCCAGCATGTGAATGCCAATGTCAATCAGCGGCCCACCGCCCTGCAGCGCTTTGTTAGTGAAGACGCCCCAGCCCGGCACGCCGCAGCGCCGCAGTGCCTGCGCCGAGGTGAAGTAGATTTCGCCCAGCGTTCCGTTCATCACGGCCTCGCGCAGCAGCTGCGTGTCGAGCGCGAAGCGGTGATGAAAATCATACGCCAGCACCTTCCCCGCCTTGCGGGCAGCTATCCGCATCTCATCGGCCTCTTGCGGCGTCATGGCGGGCGGTTTTTCGCACATCACATGACAGCCAGCCTCCAGCGCCGCCATCACATGCTCAAAATGAAATCGGTTTGGCGAACAAACGCTCACCACGTCCGGCTTAACCGCCTCCAGCATGGCGCACGCGTCCTGCCACGCCGACGGTATGGCATGACGCTCCGCAAAAGCCTGTGCCTGTTCGAGGCGGCTGTCCATGACAGCCACCATCTGAACATCACTGCGCGTGGCGTAATACGAGGCATGCACTTTGTCCGCAACCTGCCCGGCGCCAATGATGGCGACGCGCAGTGGCGACGTTGTTGAAGCACTCATCACGCTCGTCATCCTTAGCATTCACGTAAATAAGTGAGGGAATCCCGATAAGCCTGAGCGGGATCTTCAGCACGTACGCGGCACTCGTAAACCACATAGCCCTGGTAATTATCCGCACGCAGCTGATCGAACAGGCTGGCAAAATCGAGGCTACCGCTTCCCGGCTGGTAACGATGGTTATCAGCGATGTGCACATGGCCCAGCAGATCGCGATGCTGATGCAGCGCCTCCGTCAGCGAATCTTCTTCAATGTTCATATGATAGAAATCACCGATGATCTGCACGTGCTTGAGGCCGTTCTCTTCGATATAGCGTCGTGCGTCAGCCAGGGTGTTGATCATGTGATCCTGGTAGCGGTTCAGCGGCTCCAGATAGACGGTGGTTCCGGTGCGCGCTGCCACCTCATCCAGCCAGCGCAGCGAAGCACTTACCGCTTTGCGGTCGCCTTCGAGGCTGCGTGGTGAAGTCATTGGCGGTAAACGGAAGGTGAACATGCCCCAGGCTGCAGGTACGATAATGCCCTTGCCGCCCACTTCGGCCAGCGCTTCCAGAATGCGTTCAATCTGGGCTAAGCCGTTCAGACGACGCTCTTCGATAAAGTCACCAATCCAGCCATCGTATCCGCCGCAGGCGGTCGTGACCGGCAGGCCGGTGGCCTTAATCGCCGCTTTCACCTCGGCGAGGTTTTCCACCAGCAGCTTGCCGTCAATTTCATAGCCATCAAAACCCATCGCTTTGATGTACTCGAATTTCTCCAGGATATTGCCCGGGAAAAAGGCCTGATTTTGTGTTGCGATTTTCATGAGTTGCTTTCCTTAGCTTAAAAAGTGACGCCCATTTTGATGCTCAGTTCCGGATGCTGATCCACATATTTCATGTAGCTTTCAGCGCTGCTGGTGAAGGTCACGACCGGGTCGATCAGATCTTCACAATTCAGATAACCGTTCATCAGCAGTTCCCAGCAGGTCTCTTCAATACGCTTGCGGCTCCAGCGCGGGTAGTCCGGGTTTGGCTCACTGCAGGCGCGGGAGAAGACAATCTTCGCGTTGTTGAAGTGCGCTTCACGCCCCAGATTGAAGCCTGCAGCGAACGGTTTAGCGAACGCAACGTAGGAAATGGTGCCGCCGTAGGCGAGGCCGCGCAGTGCGGACTGCAGCGCATCGGCAAAGCCGCTGGTCTCGATGATCACATCTGCGCCCTGCTTTCCGGTCAGCTTTTTAATTTCCAGACCGACATCTGTGCCGATTGGGTTCAGGCAATGGTCCGCGCCATGACGGCGGGCAATGTCGCAACGGTGTTCGATAGGATCCACGCCGATGACGACTGACGCGCCGGCTTTTTTCGCCAGTTGGATCGCAATCTGCCCAATCGCGCCGAGGCCTACCACCACGACAAAATCCCCGACCCGCACGTTGGCATCACGCACGCCGCTCATGGCAAACTGTGCCGGATCGTAGCAGACGGCGTTCTTCCAGGAGGCACCCTGCGGCATTTTGCGCAGCTTGTAGTTGTTGACGGCATTCACGATGACCGTCTCCTGGAGCGGCCCGTAACAGCAGACGCGATCGCCCGTCTGGTATTCCGTGACGTCAGCGCCGCATTCGATAATGTCGCCGACAATCATATTGCCCAGCTGGAACTTACCGAATTCTATCCCGCGGGCAGCCCCCTCTTCGCGCGGGGTAAACATCTGCCACTCCGCATTGAACTCTTCATCGATAAACGGACTTGCCGCGCGGAAATCCACCACTTCGGTACCGTGTTTCGGTGCGCCAAAGCAGGCACGAATTTTCACTTCATGTCCCGCAACCGGGCGATCTTCATACTCTACGAGCGCCGCCACGCGTGGCGCTGTCGCAACTAATTTTTTCATGATTGACTCCTTGTTAAAATTGGCCGCCTCAGCCCTTCACGCCACCGGCGGTCAAACCACTTTTAATAAAACGTTCAGACAGGGCGTACATGATGACCACCGGAAGTGCCGTCACCAGCGATGCCGCCATCATGCGACCCCAGATATAATCAGGTGTGCTAAAGAGCGTGTTCAGCCCGACCGGCAAGGTGAAGTTGCTGGCGCTGGACAGGAAAATGGACGCAAACAGGTAGTCGTTCCACGCCACCATGAAGCAGTAGACAAACACCGATACGAGCCCGGATATCGCCAGCGGCACGGTAATACGGAAGATGATTTGCAGGCGGTTAAGGCCGTCCATCATTGCGGCTTCTTCTATTTCGTCCGGAATGGTGTCGAAGTAGCTGCGCAGCATGAACACCGCCGTCGGTAACGTCTGCGTCACCATGGTGATAATCAGCGCCAGCTCGGTGTCGTAGATCCCCAGCGCGGTGATGATTTTGAACAACGGCACCACCAGCAAGATGCCGGAGAACATGTAGACGGTGTAAAAACTCGCATTGATCGTCGTACGGCCCTTAAAACGCAGCTTGGACAAGGCGTAAGCGCCCAGCGTACCGAGAAACACGGCAATCACCGATGAGGTCAGCGACACCACCATGCTGTTTCTGAAGTAATCCACAAACGGGAAGATCAGCGGGTTAAAGATGTCGATGTAATGCTGCAGCGTCCACGCCTGCGGCAGAATGGTCGGATGGAGCGAGATCGCCTCTTTGGCGCTCTTGAATGACGTCATCAGCATCACGAAGAACGGGAAAAGCGTGATGATCAGAAATACCGCCAGCCCCAGATAAAAACCAATACGGCTCAGTACGCGTTTATTTGTTGCCATTGAGGTTCACCCTTTTTCTGGTCAGCAGAATCACAGCGAAGATGATCACGAACAGCACCACAGAGATCGCCGCTGCTTTGCCCAAGTCGTTGAAAGCGAATGCGGTTTTGTAGAGATAGACGCCCAAAATATCGACCTTCGTGGTCAGCAGGTAGACGTCAGCAAACATGTAGAACATCCAGATGGTGCGAAGCGTGACCACCGTGGCCAGCACCGGCATAATCGCGGGCAGCGTGACGATACGAAAACGCTGCCAGGCATTTGCGCCGTCCATTTCCGCCGCTTCATACAGGGATTTATCAATGGTCTGTAAAATCGCCAGGAATGAGATAAATGCGTACGGGAAGTAACGCCAGATCGCGAACAGCACCACCAGTACGAAGCTGCTGTTCGGGTTGTCAAACCACAGCGGCGCCTGGTCATACAGGTGCAACAGGTCTACACCCAGATAGTTCACGATGCCGTAGCCGTTGTTGAACATATATTTCCAGGCAAACACCAGCGAAATAGACGGCGTGACGTAGGATAAAATCACCAGTGAACGTGCCGTCTTACGCAGGCGAAACTCGCGATTGAAGAAGATGGCGACGGCGAGACCCAGCACCGTGCTGCCAATTACGACCAGCGCCGTGTACCAGAAGGTCATCCACAGCGAGTGCCAGAAAGCGGCATCGCTGAGAATGCGAATGTAATTGTCCAGTCCGACAAACACGGCACTAATGCGCGGATTGAGCGGCAAGCGTAAAAAACTGATTTCAATATTGGAAATCATTGGCCAGGCCACCAGGCCCCCCAGCAGAATCAGGCTGGGGGCCAACAGCAGCATGGCGAAAGGCATATCTGAACGACCAGAAAACAACGTCTTCATAATTTCCTTCCGCAGAGCGCTCCTATCGTTGTGTAATGAGATCAGTCAGTCGCTTCTGGCTGCTGCTTAACGTTGTGTTAAGATCCTTCTGCCCCACCGTGACGTTATGCACCATGGAACTGATAATGCCGGAGCCCGTCACGTCGCCCATGCGGGTGAAGTTTTTATCCCCCACGGCGCCAAACACCTGCACGTTCGGGAACTGCGCAATCAGCTCATAAGGCAACTGCCCAAACGCTTTAATCACGTCGTTGTTTTTCCAGGTCTCCGTGCCCACCACCAGTTTGTTTACCGGCAGCGCCGCGCCCGGCGACATCATGACCCAGTCCGTCGCGTTTTGAGCCTGTTCCATCCAGGTAACAAACTTCTCGGCCGCTTTGGTCTCCGCTTCGGTTTGTCCGGTGGTGATCGTGAGCGAGGTGATCATGCCGTACACCGCCGATGACGTTTCAGTCGGGACAACGAAGCCCAGACTAGAAGGGTTTCCGTCCTTGTAGACGGCAGGCAGGATGTAGGTGGAGTAAACCGCCATCGGCGCAGAACCGTTCATGAAGGCGTCTTTGATCTCCATGACATCGTTCGAACCCGGCATGGTGGTCGCAGCCAGCGCTTTATAAAACGCCAGCGCTTTTGCCATTTCCGGGGTATCGATATCGACATTGCCTTTTGCATCAAACACGTTCGCGCCACCGGAAAGGGCAAACTGAGAGAATGACTGCTCGGTCATCACGCTTTCCGCCGTCGGCAGCGCGATGCCGTAATGCTTTTTAGCCGGGTCGTTCAGGCGCTGGCTGGCTTGCAGAAGCTGTTCCCAGTTATGCGGCTCCTCAATACCCGCCGCGGCCAGCACATCTTTGTGATACCAGACGCCGGAAAGCCAGGCGCTGACCGGCACGCCCGTCCAGGCTGCGCCATCTTCCGTACGGACTACGCGTAAGATTCCGTCATAGAAGGTGTTTTCCCCCACCGCCTTAACGGCTTCAGCGATAGCGTCACGATCCAGAAGCTGTTCTTTATCCATCACTTTTGCGTAGTCATGGCTGACCTCAATCACTTCAGGCAGCGCGCCGGTTCTTGCCAGCGTAATCACCTTGGTGTTGTAGGCATCCTCTTCCACCGGTACCTGTTTTACCGTGATGTCAGGGTTCTCTTTCTCGAATTTTTCGATCAGTTTCGTAATAACGGCCTGACGCTCCTGCTCTACCGACGAGTGCATAAACTCAATGGTGACAGAGGACGCTTTGTCATCCTTACAGCCTGATAACAGGGCGCACGAAACCAGTGCTGATATCAGCACAATTCTGGGTGTTTTCATGTTTAAGGTCCTTTTTAGTTTTCTTTAATCCACAAAACCTGCCATGGATTTAGGGTCAGAGTCGTATCGGTAATATCTTCTCCGCTAATCAATTCCCTTCCGGCGTGAATATCAGTTCCAACCGTTTGAGGAGCATCACTGAAATTAAATAGCGCTGTTATTTTTTCACCACAATCCGCCACGCGAACAATTTTTAAAACATGCTCACCTGACGTGCTAAAATAAGCCTGACTGTCAGGGTGAAATGCTTTTTCCGCACGACGCAGTACGATTAACTGGCTTAACGCACAATAGACCTGATAACGCAGACTATTTTTATCTTCAAGCGTGCTATCAATTTGTCCTGCGGTATATTTTTCGCGATTTATCGCACGGTTATATCCCAGACGCTCTACCCCGTCATAATCATTACGGGAGCCGAGAATACTCTGGATATAAATCGCAGGCACACCGGGGAAGCTTAACAGGACGGCATGGGCCAGAATAAACCGGGCAATGCGATCGCTATCATGACTTTCTCGCGTACTTAATGCATCCAGATAGGTCACATTAATTTCATAAGGGCTTCGCGTGCCATCCGGGTTATTTTTCCAGTTAACCAACGCGCCTTCGGACTGAAGCTTCTCTACAAGCGAGAGGATCTCCGACTCAGGTAATATTCCGCGTAATGGGTTAAGACCAATGCCATCATGCGAGGCCAGGAAGTTGAACCAGGTGGTTTTGGTAGAAGGCAACGTAAGCGACGCCGCCCACTGACTCAGCGTGCGCACATCCTGACAATGCACCGCATGCAGCACCAGCGGGGGCAACGAGAACTGATAAACCATCTGCGCTTCATTTTCGCCGTTACCGAAGTAAGAGACGTTATCTTTATGCGGAACGTTCGTCTCGGTGATTATCACCGTGCCGGGGGCAACCGCCTCGGTAATGGCGCGGAAAAGCTGGATGAGCTGGTGAGTTTGCTCAAGGTGAATGCAGCTCGTTCCCGGTATTTTCCACATGAACCCAACGGCATCCAGTCGAATATATCGCGCCCCTTCAATAAGGTAATGCAGCAGCACGTCGACCATCGCAATCAGCACCTGCGGAGAGGCGAAGTTGAGATCAACCTGGTCCTCACTAAAGGTGGTCCACAGGTGTCGTACGCTGCCATCATGAAGCGTGAAAGGGGTAAGAAGCGGTAAGGCACGCGGACGCGTCACCGCGGATAAATCTGTTTCAGGATCGACAGAAATAAAGAAATCATCATACCCTGGCATTTGCTTCAGGTAATTAGCAAACCAGGCACTTTTGGCCGACATATGATTGCAGACGAAATCAAACATCAGGCTGGCTGACTGTTTTAATTCAGCAACATCTCGCCATGTTCCGGTTTCAGGCGCAACTTCATGATAATCAATGACAGAAAAGCCGTCGTCCGAGGACCACGGATAAAAAGGCAAAAGATGGACATGAGAAAAAGAACGCGAAAGCCATTTGTTATAAAAACGTGTAAAAACAGGGAGTGCTTTCTCCCCTTTCGCTGAAAACTGGTCGGCATAGGTTATCAGAACGACATCTTTTTCATCCCAGCCCATTTTACGCTTTTCTGTAATAACAGAGGCGGCCTTTTCAATATTTTCCAGCAACACATGAAGATGTGCTTCAGAAAACGTTTTTCCATAAACAAGATTAATGAGTGCTTTAATTTTTTCGTTCACTTGATTTTCCATGGTAGCGGTCCCACGGAGTGGCAATCTACTCCCATGAAAAATATCTGTCAACGGACCGGGCAGGAGAAAAACACGATTGCAAAGCAGCTCAGCACAATATTGTGAGCTGCCGCAAAGAAAGCAGGGTTAACGAGGAAGTGCGGTTAATCATCGCCAGCCCCTCTCCTGGAAGAGTAAGGGCTAACGCGTGAGGGAATTACTGGGACAAGTAGCGGCGCGACAGCCGTTTTGCCACTTTTTGCAACAGCGGTTCGAGCGCCACGGCCAGAACCATTCTGACCGGCTTGCGGGCAACGGATTTTATCGCCCATCCCGCCACGCCTGCCGGGCCGAAACGTAACGCGGTCAGCAGGACCAGTTTACCTGCGATTTTGAGGCCGGGTTTAACCTTCTGACCGGCCTGTTGCCAGTGTTGTTTCATCTCTTCTCTCTCTTAAAGCTGACGAAAACGACTTCTCAGCGTAAAGGTATCCGACGTGACATAGCGTTCCATTTCCCGTAACCGCTTCTCCCCGGCAGCGAGTTGTTCATCAACAGCATTAAGGAGATCGCTGCTGGTGGGTGCGCCTTCCGCCGCCAGTTCTCCTTCCGGCATCGGGTCAAGAACAAACGACAGCACGATGTACGCGACCAGGGTAATAAATGCCAGACCAAAGAAGATCGATAGCACCGTCACCACGCGTACCAGCTTAACCGGGACGTCAAGATAATGAGCCAGCCCGGCACAGACGCCGCGTACCATGCCCTGCTGTGGAATTCGCCACAGCTTTTTGTTCAGATTCAGTCCAGACATTAACGGTCCCTCCAGTTTGGATGTTCAGCATCCAGGATGGCTTCCAGCGCCTGAATGCGTTCGCGCATTTTGTTCGCCTCATCGGAGAGCTGTACCAGACGCTGTTGTTCACTCTGGGAGAGTTCGCCCCGTGAGGAACGGTTGCTGTAGTGCAGCCATAGCCAAATCGGCAAAACGAACAGCACGAAAATAGTCAGGGGAATAGCCAGAAAAAGCGCGCTCATGTGTACTCCTTGTCTTACGATGCGGCACGTTCAGGTGCCGCACGAATTATTATTGGTTATCTTGCTTCATTTTGGCTTTCAGTGCCGCCAGCTGCTCGCTGATTTCATCATCGGCCTTGAGGTCAGCAAACTGCTGATCCAGCGACTTCTGCTTACCGATACCGTGACTTTCGGCTTCCGCTTCCATCTGGTCGATACGACGCTCAAACGACTCAAAACGGGCCATCGCTTCATCCAGCTTACCGCTGTCGAGCTGGCGACGCACGTCACGGGAAGAGCTTGCCGCCTGATGACGCAGGGTCAGCGCCTGCTGACGCGCGCGGGTTTCGCTCAGCTTGTTTTCCAGCTCGCCAATCTCTTTCTTCATGCGGGTGAGCGTGTCATCCACCAGCGTCACTTCATGCTCGAGCGTCGCGACCATGTCTGCCAGCTTCTGTTTTTCGATCAGCGCCGCACGGGCCAGATCCTCTTTGTCTTTGCGCAGCGCGAGTTCTGCTTTCTCCTGCCATTCGTTCAGCTGAGCGGTGGCCTGTTCAATACGACGCGTAAGCTGTTTTTTCTCCGCTAGCGCGCGGGCGGAGGTAGAGCGGACTTCAACCAGCGTGTCTTCCATTTCCTGAATCATCAGACGCACCAGCTTCTGCGGATCTTCCGCTTTCTCCAGCAGTGAGTTGATGTTGGCGTTCACGATGTCGGCAAAACGAGAAAAAATACCCATAATTGACTCCTCATAGTTCTGTTATCGGGCGATGCCCTGCTGCACAGATAATACAAATCTCATGCCAACTTTTTATCTTATTGATTTAACAGGCCATGGTTGATTTTCATGCAGTGAAGAACTATTCTTGCCTGGTGAATATCGCTAAGGAGTGGTTAATTTCATCATGCCTGGATACAAAGACAATTTACTCGGCGAAGCAAACAGTTTTCTGGAAGTGCTGGAACAGGTTTCTCGCCTGGCGCCGCTCAATAAACCGGTGCTGATTATCGGCGAGCGCGGTACGGGTAAGGAACTCATCGCCAACCGTCTGCACTACTTATCCGGGCGCTGGGACGGCCCCTTCATTTCCCTTAATTGCGCGGCGCTGAATGAAAACTTGCTCGACACCGAGCTCTTCGGCCATGAGGCGGGCGCGTTTACCGGTGCCCAGAAACGCCATCCCGGACGCTTTGAGCGCGCCGACGGCGGTACGCTGTTTCTTGATGAGCTGGCCACCGCGCCCATGCTGGTGCAGGAGAAACTGCTACGCGTGATTGAATACGGCGAGCTGGAGCGCGTCGGCGGCAGCCAGCCGCTGCAGGTGAACGTGCGCCTGGTATGCGCCACTAACGCCAACCTGCCGGAGAGGGTGGCAGAGGAAAAATTCCGTGCCGACCTGCTCGACCGCCTAGCCTTTGACGTCGTGCAGCTTCCTCCGCTGCGCGAGCGAAGAAGCGACATTATGCTGCTGGCAGACCAGTTTGCGATTCAGATGTGCCGCGAGCTCGGACTGCCGCTGTTCCCAGGCTTCAGCGATTATGCACGGGAGACGCTGCTCGCGTACCACTGGCCGGGCAATATCCGCGAGCTGAAAAACGTCGTGGAGCGTTCCGTCTATCGCCACGGCAGCAGCGAGACGGAGCTGGACAACATCATTATCGATCCTTTTCAGCGCAGCGCCCCGCCCTTGCCCGCACCAGCATCTCCAGGCGACGCCCCTGCTCTTCCCCTTGATTTGCGCCAGTTCCAGCACGACCAGGAGAAACAGCTGCTGGAGCAAAGCCTGAAGATGGCGAAATACAACCAGAAACGGGCAGCTGAACTGCTGGGTCTGACCTACCATCAGTTAAGGGCATTGCTTAAAAAGCATCAAATGCGCTGACAATATCAGCACTTACCATAGACATTTTTACGAAGCAGGCGTAAGTGCGATACACTTTGCAGATCGAACCTAAAAACCTTAAAAATTATGCGTCTGGTTTTATCGTCCTTTTTTGCACTTGGTCTGTTTAGCAGCCAGGCCTTTGCCGCGCCCGGGCAAACGCCGCAGCCTGACATTCGTGACAGCGGCTTCGTCTATTGCGTAAGCGGCCAGGTGGATACATTCAACCCGCAAAAAGCGGGTAGCGGCCTGATTGTGGATACCCTTGCCGCGCAGCTTTACGATCGTCTGCTTGATGTTGACCCGTACACCTACCGTCTCGTGCCCGAGCTTGCGGAAAGCTGGGAAGTGCTGGATAACGGCGCAACCTACCGTTTTCACCTGCGCGATGATGTCGCGTTTCAGCGTACGCCGTGGTTTACCCCCTCGCGCAAGCTGAACGCGGATGACGTGGTCTTCACCTTCCAGCGTATCTTCAACCG
Source organism: Enterobacter sp. BNK-13 (assembly GCF_048685015.1). NCBI lineage: Bacteria > Pseudomonadati > Pseudomonadota > Gammaproteobacteria > Enterobacterales > Enterobacteriaceae > Enterobacter > Enterobacter sp. BNK-13. The sequence goes on from NZ_JBLQTP010000001.1 coordinate 2,252,192, forward strand.
CAACCATCCGTGGCATAACGTTAACGGCAGCAATTTCCCCTATTTCGACAGCCTGCAGTTTGCCGACACCGTAAAAAGCGTACGTAAGCTCGACAACCGTACGGTTGAATTCACGCTGACGCGCCCGGACGCCTCCTTCCTCTGGCACCTGGCAACCCACTATGCATCCGTCATGTCGGCCGAATACGCGGCTCAGTTGACGAAAAAGGATCGTCAGGAACTGCTCGATCGCCAGCCGGTCGGCACCGGTCCGTTCCAGCTGGCCGAATATCGCGCCGGTCAATACATTCGTCTGCAGCGCCACGAGCATTTCTGGCGCGGCACGCCGCTGATGCCGCAGGTGGTGGTCGATCTCGGCTCTGGCGGAACGGGGCGGCTCTCGAAACTGCTCACCGGGGAATGTGACGTGCTTGCCTGGCCCGCGGCCAGCCAGCTCACGATTTTGCGCGACGATCCGCGTCTGCGTCTGACGCTACGCCCGGGGATGAACATCGCGTATCTGGCCTTTAACACGGATAAGCCGCCGTTGAATAACCCTGCCGTTCGGCACGCTCTGGCGCTGGCCATTAACAACCAGCGCCTGATGCAGTCGATCTACTACGGCACGGCGGAAACCGCCGCCTCAATTTTACCGCGCGCCTCGTGGGCCTACGACGGTGAGGCTAAAATTACGGAATACAATCCGGCAAAAGCGCGTGAACAGCTGAAAGCGCTGGGGGCAGAAAACCTCACGCTGCAGCTTTGGGTGCCCACCAGCTCCCAGGCGTGGAACCCCAGCCCGCTCAAGACCGCCGAACTGCTGCAGGCGGATATGGCGCAGGTAGGCGTTAAAGTGATCATCGTACCGGTAGAGGGCCGTTTCCAGGAGGCGCGCCTGATGGATATGAATCATGATTTAACCCTCACCGGCTGGGCCACCGACAGCAACGACCCGGACAGCTTCTTCCGGCCGCTGCTGAGCTGTGCGGCGATAAACTCGCAGACCAACTATGCGCACTGGTGTAACCGGGAGTTTGACGCCGTGCTGCAAAAAGCGCTGGCTTCCCAACAGCTGGCCTCGCGCATCGACGCCTATGATGAAGCGCAGAAGATCCTTGCTCAGGAACTGCCGGTGCTGCCGCTGGCCTCTTCCCTGCGCCTTCAGGCATATCGCTATGATATTAAAGGCCTGGTGCTGAGCCCGTTTGGCAACGCCTCGTTCGCTGGCGTGTCGCGTGAAAAAGAACAAGAGGTGAAAAAACCATGATTATTTTTACCTTGCGTCGGCTCCTTTTGCTGCTGGTGACGCTCTTTTTCCTGAACTTTGTCGGCTTTAGTCTGAGCTATTTCACGCCCCACGCCCCACTCCAGGGATCGTCGCTGTGGGATGCCTGGCTCTTCTGGTTTAACGGACTGCTGCACTGGGATTTCGGCGTGTCCAGCATTAACGGGCAGCTTATTTCCGATCAGTTGAAAGAGGTTTTCCCGGCCACGATGGAACTGTGCATTCTGGCCTTCGGTTTTGCCCTGATGGTCGGGATCCCCGTGGGCATGCTGGCCGGGATATATCGCAACAAATGGCAGGATAAGTTTATCAGCGCCCTCGCCCTGCTCGGCTTCTCCATCCCGGTCTTCTGGCTGGCGCTACTGCTGACGCTTTTCTTCTCGCTGACGATGGGCTGGCTACCGGTTTCTGGCCGTTTTGACCTGCTCTACACGGTTAAATCGGTGACGGGCTTTGCCATCATCGATGCGTGGCTGTCTGATTCGGTGTGGCGTCACGAGATGATCGTCAGCGCCCTGCGCCATATGGTATTGCCGGTGCTGACGCTGGCGGTTGCGCCAACAACCGAAGTGATCCGCCTGATGCGCCTGAGCACCATCGAGGTGTTTGACCAGAACTATGTCAAAGCCGCCGCCACGCGCGGACTGTCGCGCCTGACCATCCTGCGCCGCAACGTCCTGCATAACGCGCTGCCGCCGGTTATTCCGCGTCTGGGATTACAGTTTTCCACCATGCTCACGCTGGCCATGATCACCGAGATGGTCTTTAGCTGGCCTGGCCTGGGGCGGTGGCTGATTAACGCTATCCGCCAGCAGGACTACGCCGCGATTTCCGCAGGCGTGATGGTGATTGGTTCGCTGGTGATTATTGTCAACGTGTTGTCCGATATTTTGGGTGCCATGGCCAACCCATTGAAGCATAAGGAATGGTATGCCTTACGATAGCGTATACAGTGAAAAGCGCACGCCCGGTGTGCTGCGTACCGTGTGGCGTAAATTCTATGGCGATACCACGGCAATGATCGGCCTTTATGGCTGTGCCGGTCTGGTGTTGCTGTGCGTCTTTGGCTCCTGGTTTGCGCCGTATGGCATTGACCAGCAGTTCCTTGGCTATCAGCTGCTGCCGCCGTCCTGGTCCCGCTACGGGGAAGTCTCCTTCTTCCTGGGAACGGACGACCTCGGACGTGACGTGTTGAGCCGCCTGCTGAGCGGTGCGGCCCCGACGGTGGGCGGCGCGTTTGTGGTGACGCTCGCGGCCACGATCTGCGGGCTGGCGCTGGGTATTTTTGCGGGATCCACGCATGGCCTCCGCTCGGCGGTGCTTAACCACATTCTGGATACGCTGCTGTCGATTCCGTCTCTGCTGCTGGCGATCATTGTGGTTGCCTTTGCCGGTCCGCACCTGTCGCATGCCATGTTCGCCGTCTGGCTGGCTATCCTGCCCCGCATCGTGCGCTCGGTTTACAGCATGGTGCATGACGAGCTGGAAAAAGAGTATGTCGTCGCTGCGCGTCTGGACGGCGCGACCACCTTCAACATTCTGTGGTTTGCCGTGCTGCCTAACATCGCGTCCGGGCTGGTCACCGAGATCACCCGCGCCCTGTCGATGGCGATTCTGGACATCGCGGCGCTCGGCTTCCTCGACCTCGGCGCGCAGCTGCCGTCGCCTGAATGGGGTGCGATGCTCGGTGACGCGCTGGAGTTAATTTACGTGGCGCCGTGGACGGTTATGCTGCCGGGTGCGGCCATTATGGTGAGCGTGCTGCTGATCAACCTGCTGGGCGACGGTATTCGCCGTGCAATTAACGCGGGGGTGCAATAATGCCGCTTCTTGATATTCGCAACCTCACCATTGAATTCAAAACCGGTGAAGGTTGGGTTAAAGCCGTCGATCGCATCAGTATCACCCTCGCGGAAGGTGAAATCCGCGGGCTGGTGGGGGAATCCGGCTCAGGCAAAAGCCTGATCGCCAAAGCCATCTGCGGCGTGGCGAAAGATAACTGGCGCGTGACCGCCGACCGTATGCGGTTTGATGACATCGACCTGCTGCGCCTCTCTCCCCGCGAGCGGCGTAAGCTGGTCGGACATAACGTCTCGATGATTTTCCAGGAGCCGCAGTCCTGTCTCGACCCGTCCGAACGCGTGGGCAAACAGCTGATGCAGAACATCCCCGGCTGGACCTATAAAGGTCGCTGGTGGCAGCGCGTTGGCTGGCGCAAGCGTCGCGCCATTGAGCTTTTACACCGCGTCGGGATCAAAGATCACAAAGATGCGATGCGCAGCTTCCCGTACGAGCTGACCGACGGTGAATGTCAGAAAGTGATGATTGCCATCGCGCTGGCTAATCAGCCGCGTTTGCTGATTGCGGATGAACCGACGAACGCGATGGAACCCACCACGCAGGCGCAAATCTTCCGCCTGCTGTCGCGTCTCAACCAGAACAACAACACCACCATTTTGCTGATCAGCCATGACCTGCAAATGCTCAGCAAATGGGCGGATAAAATTGACGTGATGTACTGCGGACAAACGGTCGAAACCGCGCCGAGTGAAGACCTGATCACCGCACCGCACCACCCGTATACGCAGGCGCTAATCCGCGCAATTCCCGATTTTGGCAGCGCCATGCCGCATAAGAGCCGCCTGAATACCCTGCCCGGGGCGATTCCGCTGCTGGAATCGTTGCCGATAGGCTGTCGTCTGGGGCCGCGTTGCCCGTATGCTCAGCGTAAATGTATCGAGACGCCACGCCTGACCGGGGCCAAAAATCATCTTTACGCCTGTCATTTCCCGCTGAACATGGAGAGAGAGTGAAATGGTCGAAACCTTGCTTGAAGTCCGCAACCTGAGTAAGACCTTTCGCTACCGCACGGGGCTGTTTCATCGTCAAACTGTCGACGCGGTAAAACCGCTCAGCTTTACCCTGCGTGAAAAACAGACCCTGGCGATCATCGGCGAGAACGGTTCCGGGAAATCGACCCTGGCGAAAATGCTTGCCGGCATGGTTGAACCTACGGCTGGCGAAGTATTGATTGACGATCACCCTCTGACGTTCGGGGATTACTCTTTCCGCAGCCAGCGCATCCGCATGATCTTCCAGGATCCATCGACCTCACTCAATCCGCGCCAGCGCATTTCGCAGATCCTCGATTTTCCGCTGCGTCTGAACACCGACCTGGAACCCGAGGCGCGCCGCAAGCGTATCTTCGAAACCCTGCGCATGGTTGGGCTGTTACCGGATCACGAAAGCTACTACCCACACATGCTGGCCCCCGGCCAGAAACAGCGTCTGGGTCTGGCGCGTGCGTTGATTTTGCGCCCGAAAGTGATCATTGCTGACGAAGCGCTTGCCTCGCTGGATATGTCGATGCGTTCGCAGCTGATAAACCTGATGCTGGAGCTGCAGGAAAAACAGGGCATCTCGTATATCTACGTCACCCAGCATCTGGGGATGATGAAACACATCAGCGATCAGGTGATGGTTATGCACCAGGGTGAAGTGGTCGAGCGTGGCAGCACGGCGGATGTGATGGCCTCCCCGCTTCACGAGCTGACAAAACGGCTGATAGCCGGTCATTTCGGTGAAGCACTGACAGCCGATGCGTGGCGCAAAGACCGGTAAACAAACGTTGCGCCGCTTAATAAGGATTAAATAGCCTTAATACGCTGTTTAATCCTTAACTTTTTCATCTCCATTGCTGCTCCATACTCTCAGCAAAATACATCAACAGTTCTTCTCCAGAATATCCGGACATTACGGAGGAGAAGAAATGAACAACGCCACTTACATTCTCAAATATACCGAGTATCTCATCAGAAAATGTCGTTCATTTTTAATGACAGACCTGTACTTTCATACTGTGAGGCTTAAGAAAACATCGGGGCAGCATCCTGACATTAAATCCCCCACGACGTTGAGTGAAAAAATATGTCATCGTCTGGTTTATGACCACAATAACGTCTATACCCTGCTTGCCGATAAACTCGCCGTTCGGGAATACGTAATCTCCAGAACAACGCGAGTCAAATCGGTGCCATTACTCGGCGTCTACAGTAAGGTGTCCCAGATTGATTTTTCGACGCTCCCTGAAAAATTTGTCCTTAAGTGCAACCATGACAGTGGCAGCACAATAATATGTACAAACAAAGCGCAATTTAACGTCAGGGAAGCGTGTAAAAAACTCAGTCTCGCGTTAAAGAAAAATATGTACTACACCACGCGCGAATGGCAGTACAAAAACATTACGCCAAAAATACTTTGCGAACCGTATGTCGATCTCTTCGATGATGCAGACAGGAACACAGCGCCCGAAATGCTGAGGTTCCATTGCTTTCATGGCGTTGCCCACTATGTTGAAGCGGATTTTACCGATGACAGCGGCAAAGGTTTCATCAACGTTTACGACAGGTACTGGAACTTACAACCCTTTCAGATGGAATATCCGAATACACCGTTGGCGCCAGGCGAGCCGGCCTTGTTCCGACAAGCGTTGCTGGCATCCCAGGAGCTGGCGGATGGCATTGACTACTGCCGCGTTGACCTCATGCTAAAAAAAGATGAAATCTATTTCAGTGAAATAACCTTAAGCCCGAGACGCGGTAAACTGTCGATTACCCCGCAGGAATGGGATGCTAAGCTAGGAAAAATATGGCATTTACCGCCGGCAGGCACATTTGACCTGCCGCTGACGCTCACGAGTCGGGCCAGGTGAGTTTAAATATCGAGTGGTTTTGCGTGGATAAGGTATAGGTAACATCGCCACCATGCGCCAGCATGATGGCTTTTACCACCGACAAGCCCAAACCACAGCCTTCCGGGTTCAGCTGTCTGGCGCCGTTATCGCGCTGAAAGGGCTGAAACAGGAAGTCATGAAACTCCCTGGGAATACCCGGTCCCCCATCCTGAATCAGGATAAAATTGCCTTTATCCGAAACACCATTTTTTACCGTGAGCTTGCGCGAAGTTGAATAGTGTAAGGCATTGTCAAATAAAACGGTCAGACACTGATTGATGCGTAAGGGATCGAATACGCACTGCTGCTCCCTCAGTTCAGTATGGACGGTAAATGCCTTACGGTTGAACTCGGGCATGAAGGTATCGAGCGCGTCCTGTATTGTCCCTTTCAGATCCGTTCTGGCCTGGTATAACGTGTATCCTGCCCCGCCATCCGAACTGATAACCCGGAGATCTTCAATCAGACGGGTTAATCCTTCCGTCTGTTTGAGGAGGTTAGTAAACAGCACCGGGTCCGGGGTAAACACCCCGTCAACCAGCCCCTGAAGCCTTCCGCGTAAAATGGTGACCGGGGTTCTGAGTTCATGCGCAATCGCAGCATTCCAGGATTTCCGCTGGATATCCAGCGTTTGCAGCTTTTCTGCCATTTCATTGAAATCCGTAACCAGGTGATTGATCTCTCCCAGCCGGGAACTGGCACAGAATGCTCTGGCGTCCAGATCGCCCTGAGAAATTTTTTTCAGGCTGGACGCGACCGCGTTTAGCGGGGTGAGTATTCGCGATGAAAGTTTGACCGTAAAGAATACGGCAATGATCAGGCTGATCGTTGTCGCGGTCCCAATCCATACCCAGTCCCACATCGTCATCTGCTCGTCATCACCCGCAGCAGGGCCGCCGGGAAGATGATCCAGAATAAAGGAGTAAAAAAACCAGGAGCCCAGTATGGCGATGCCAATTATCGTAAACGTCAGCAACAGCATATACGTTAAGATCTGACGACTCAGGACAGACTCTTTATTCATTTCTTTTCCCCAAGTCGGTAACCCATGCCCCTGATGCTCTCGGGAACGCCATAAAGACCGGCCAGCTCCAGTTTTTTTCGCAGCTTGCTCATATGGCTGTCGACGGTTCTGTCGAGCGTATCGCCTTCCGGCAAACACGCGTTGAGCAACTCTTCACGAGAACAGACCTTGCGCGGATAACGCACCAGGTAAGAAAGCAATTTAAATTCGGTCGTCGTTAAGACCGGGGAGATAACCTCGGGCCCCGCAGTAACCTCCACGTAGAAATCATCCGGATAGACCGTAATGAATGGCGTTCTGAGCGGCATGGCCCCCGCCTGCTGAAGCGCAGGCTTTGTTCTACGCAGCACCGCCTCAACCCGTGCGACAACTTCCGAAGGGTTGAAGGGTTTGATGACGTAATCATCCGCGCCGAGCCTCAGACCCATAAGTTTATCGACGTCCTGATCGAGAGCGGAAACCATAATGACGGGGACAGCACTTTCATGGCGAAGTGTGGTGAGCACACTCCAGCCGTCACACACGGGCAGGTGAATGTCCAGCAAGATGAGATCCGGTTTATGGAGGCGATTGAGCGTTATCGCCTGCTCGCCCTGCCTGGCCCTGAGCGTTTTCATTCCCGAACGCTCTAAGTAGCTCATCAGTATATCGGCGATTTCGTCTTCATCTTCAACAACAAGGATCAGCGTATTTTTGTTCATATTATCTCCGCGGGTGAAATCCCTTTAAGCACGCTATCAGATATCTTGAGCACAATAAGACACAGCCTCCGGGAAAAAGTGCCGTAGTCACGAAAATTTCCCGGTTGATTTAAATGCCCGGTTATTTCTCCACACAGCCTACACATTCAGTCAATAAAGACTCGACAATGTCCGTTCAAAATCGCTAATGAGGCATAACGCGTTGTGCATTGCGCGCTGCAAATTACCACTGTTTCTTAAAGATTTTATGAAGTTGGCTGAAATAATGAACATGGAACTTTCCAAATATTTTTCTCCTAAAAAACTGGGTATATATTCCCTGTTTCTGCTGCTGTCGTGGGGATTACTTTATACCTGGCTGGTGCTGGTACACAGAATGGATGAGAAAGTCGCCTCGACGCTGCTCTCTTCACCCCTTATCTATGGCTGCATCGCATTGTCAGTGGTTTTTCTGGTCATACAAAATAAAGCCGGCGCGTTCATTGAGCTACTTATCATCGCCTTCTGGCTGATGGTGATTTTTGTTTATCTCATTATTACGTTCACCGTGCTGTTAAACGCGATGCCCGATATTGAGGATCTGATCTTTTACTATGAATGTTATTTGATCATTTTTTTTGGTGGAGCACCGCTGTACCTCATTATGAGAATGATCTGAGCCCTTGCTCCACACGGCCTCCATAAACCGCCCACTTCCGCTAAACAGGTGCGCGGTAGAGTCTCTGCCTCACTCTTTTGCACAAAAATAACCCAATGCCTCATTTTTTTATCGAACGTCCCATTTTCGCCTGGGTTGTGGCGCTGTTTATCGTCCTGACGGGTCTCCTGTCTATTCCTCGTTTGCCGGTTGCGCAGTATCCGGCGGTGGCTCCGCCAGGCATCATTATTTCCGTCAGTTACCCGGGGGCCAGCCCCGATATCATGAATACGTCGGTGATATCGTTAATCGAACGCGAAATCTCTGGCGTAGATAATTTGCTCTACTTCGAATCATCCAGCGACACAACCGGTTCGGCATCGATTACCGTCACGTTTAAACCCGGCACGGACATCAAGCTGGCACAGATGGATCTGCAGAATCAGATAAAGATCGTCGAGCCTCGTCTTCCTCAGGCGGTAAGACAAAACGGCATTAACGTCGAAGCCGCTAATTCTGGATTTTTAATGATGGTGGGGCTGAAGTCCACCAACGGTCAATTCGAGGAAGCCGACTTAAGCGATTATTTTGCCCGAAACGTCAGTGACGAGCTTCGTCGCGTGCCCGGCGTAGGGAAAGTTCAGCTGTTTGGCGGCGAAAAAGCGCTGCGTATCTGGCTGGATCCGATGAAGCTCCACAGCTACGGCCTTTCGGTGAGCGATGTGCTTACTGCTGTTGGCCAGCAAAATGCCCTGGTTTCGCCCGGCAAAACGGGAGATGAGCCAGCATCTGCGGGACAAGGCGTAACATATCCCATCACCGTGAAGGGGCAACTCACTTCGGTAGAGGCGTTCAGAAACATTACCCTGAAATCAGATGCATCGGGCGCGAGGCTGAAACTGTCCGACGTCGCGCGCGTTGAGTCCGGCCTGCAAAGTTACGCTTTCGGTATCCGCGAAAATGGCGTGCCTGCAACGGCTGCGGCAATCCAGCTCTCGCCGGGTGCCAACGCAATAAGTACGGCTTCAGGCGTACGCGCGCGCATCGGCGAGCTTTCCCAGGTATTACCGGAAGGAATGACGTTTACGGTTCCCTTCGATACCGCGCCGTTTGTGAAACTGTCTATCATGAAGGTGGTTCAGACCTTTGTAGAAGCGATGGTCCTGGTCTTCCTGGTGATGCTTCTGTTTCTGCATAAGATACGCTGTACGCTTATCCCGGCGATTGTTGCTCCCGTCGCACTTCTTGGCACCTTCACGGTGATGTTATTGAGCGGATACTCCATAAATATTCTGACGATGTTCGGCATGGTGCTGGCGATAGGGATTATCGTTGATGATGCCATTGTGGTTGTGGAGAACGTCGAACGACTGATGACGGAAAAAAGCCTCTCCCCACGGGATGCTACCCGGCAGGCCATGCAGGAGATCACCCCGGCGATTATCGGGATCACGCTGGTGCTCACTGCCGTCTTTATCCCCATGGGGTTTGCTGAGGGTTCGGTCGGGATTATTTATCGACAATTTTGTATTTCCATGGCGGTCTCCATACTGCTGTCCGCGTTTCTAGCCCTGACGCTGACGCCTGCCCTGTGCGCCACGTTGCTCAAGCCGCACAAGGCAGGAAAGAGCGGAAGTGGAAGGTTCGCGGCCAGGTTTAACGCGCGCTTCCGTTTGCTCACCGTCTGTTACGAAGCCGGGCTGAGTGCCGTTCTGAAGCGAAGCGGACGTATGCTGCTCCTGTACGTTGCGCTTTGCACGGCGCTGTTTGTTGGATTGTCTTCGTTACCGTCGTCCTTTCTGCCGGATGAAGATCAGGGCTACTTTATGTCCTCTATCCAGCTGCCTTCTGATGCCACGATGCAGCGCACCCTCAACGTGGTTAAAAAATTTGAAGCGGAAATTGCGGCCCGGCCGGACATTGAAAGCAACATTATGATCCTGGGGTTTGGCTTTTCAGGTTCTGGACCGAATTCGGCTATGGCCTTCACCACGCTGAAGGACTGGAAAAATCGGCAGGGCTCGACGGCGCATGATGAAGCCGACCACATACAGGCCAGCATGACGAACGTCACTGATGCCGTCACAATGAGCCTGCTCCCGCCGGCCATTTCGGATATGGGCACCTCCTCGGGCTTCACCTGGTACGTTCAGGACAGAGCGGGAGCGGGCTATGAGGCTCTAAAGAGGGCCGCCGACGCGCTGGTTCTGCAGGCTAATCAACGCCCTGAACTCAGTGATGTCTATATAGACGGTCTGCCGGAAGGAACCAGCCTTGCGCTTCTGGTTGACCGGGAAAAGGCGGAAGCGATGGGCGTCCCATTCGATGAAATCAACCAGACGCTCTCCGTCACCCTGGGCTCAAATTACGTCAACGACTATACCAACAACGGCCGCGTTCAACAGGTGATTATGCAGGCCGACGCCCCCTACCGAATGCAGCCTGAACAGATACTGAAACTATCAGTGAAAAACCGGATGGGTGAGATGGTGCCGGTATCAACGTTTGCGACGATCTCCTGGAACGTTGCGCCGCAGCAGTTGACGCGCTACCAGGGTTATTCTGCTATACGGATTACCGGAAGTGCGGCGTCAGGCGTATCCAGCGGCACCGCAATGAAGATCATGGAGGGTTTGTCCAGGAGCCTGCCTCAGGGCATGGCGGGTGAGTGGGCCGGGAGTTCGTTGCAGGAGAAAAAATCGGAATCGCAGCTTCCGGGCCTGATCGCCCTGTCGATACTGGTCGTGTTTATGGTGCTCGCCGCCCTGTATGAGAGCTGGTCTATTCCTTTTGCGGTCATGCTGGTTGTTCCACTGGGCCTTATCGGCGCGGTGATAGCGGTGTTTGTTGCCGGCATGACCAATGACGTGTTCTTTAAGGTCGGTCTGATTACGCTTATCGGCCTGTCGGCCAAGAACGCCATTCTGATTGTGGAGTTTGCCAGGCAGCTGCATCGCGAAGGGCAACCCCTGCTGGCGGCGACCATTCATGCCGCCAGTCAGCGCCTGCGCCCCATTCTGATGACATCGTTAGCCTTTACCTTAGGGGTTGTTCCTCTGATGCTGGCCAGTGGTGCAAGCGACAGTACGCAGCATGCCATCGGTACCGGCGTATTTGGCGGCATGATTAGCGGTACGCTTCTCGCGATCTTCTTCGTACCGGTTTTCTTTATCGTTATTGCGCGCTTCATCGGCAACATCAGGAAAGCGTGAACACCCTTGCGGGATCGCGCCTCCTCGCTGGTTGGATGAGGCGAAGCTGTTGCCGGGTGATATACTGGACGAATGCTGAAATTTCGCGCCCCCGCGTGTCCGCGACGCATTCTTCGGGACATGCGACTTCGGAGAAGTGCGAGAAATATCGTGACACAAGGGGCTGTGAGTGGGCTATAATTTCGAGCTAATTTCGAATGATTTTGAAATACTGCCTGTAACGCTATGAATTACAAGGCAAAATAAGCAATGAATATAAGGATTAAAGCTATGGGTTTTCTTTCCGGTAAGCGCATTCTGGTGACTGGCGTTGCCAGCAAACTGTCCATCGCATACGGCATCGCACAGGCAATGCATCGCGAAGGCGCTGAGCTGGCGTTCACCTACCAGAACGACAAGCTGAAAGGCCGTGTTGAAGAGTTTGCCGCGCAGCTGGGTTCCAGCATTGTTCTGGAATGTGACGTTGCACAAGACGAAAGCATCGACGGCATGTTTGCTGAACTGGCAAAAGCATGGCCGAAATTCGACGGTTTCGTTCACTCCATCGGCTTCGCTCCTGGCGACCAGCTGGACGGCGACTACGTGAACGCGGTAACCCGTGATGGCTTCAAAATCGCGCACGACATCAGCTCCTACAGCTTCGTTGCGATGGCGAAATCCTGCCGCGCGATGCTGAACCCGGGCGCAGCCCTGCTGACTCTGTCCTACCTGGGCGCTGAACGTGCTATCCCTAACTACAACGTTATGGGTCTGGCTAAAGCGTCTCTGGAAGCCAACGTACGCTACATGGCGAACGCAATGGGTCCTGAAGGCGTGCGTGTTAACGCCATCTCTGCGGGTCCTATCCGCACCCTGGCCGCTTCCGGTATTAAAGATTTCCGTAAAATGCTGGCACACTGCGAAGCGGTTACCCCGATTCGTCGTACTGTTACCATTGAAGATGTGGGTAACTCTGCAGCATTCCTGTGCTCTGACCTTTCCGCAGGTATCTCCGGCGAAGTGGTTCACGTTGACGGCGGCTTCAACATCGCTGCAATGAACGAGCTGGAAATTAAATAAGCTATGACTCTCTTCCCGCCCGGGAAGAGAGTATTTCCCCCCACTTCACCCCTTCGTTATTCCGTTCTGCTATTTGTTATCACCTAACAATATTTTTCCCTTTATCTGCCTTACGCCAGGATATTGATCGCCATTTTGAGATCAAGGAACGCACATGGAACAACGCCGTTTTTCCGGCAAAGGCCACTGGTATCATGAAACCCAGTCAAACCACGCGCAGACGGATGTTCTGCCCCTGGTGCCCGAAGCCGCTAACGTCGACGATCGTTTTTTGCTCGATTTAGCCCTGCCTGATGAGATTGTCGCCGCCTGTTCTGGCTGGCTTACTCCTGCCAGAGCCTTATGCCACCAGCTGTTTCCACTCTCAATTCCCGTGAACCGACTGCATACGCTCAGCGCTTACGATCGGCTCAGTACCGCGTTAACGGTCGCACAGGCCTGCGGCGTTCAGCGGCTCTGTAACCACTACGCCGCCCTCCTCGCCCCGCTTCCCGGCCCGGACTCCTCGCGCGAAAGCAACCGCCGCCTGGCGCAAATCACCCAGTATGCCCGCCAGCTCGCCAGCTCACCTGATGTCATTGATGATAAAGCCCGGAACCAGCTTGATGAGGTGGGCCTGTCCACGTACGACATCGTGGTGATTAACCAGATTATCGGCTTTATCGGTTTTCAGGCGCGCGTGGTCGCGATTTTTCAGGCCCTGTTGGGACATCCTGTTCGCTGGTTGCCGGGGCACCATATTCAGCCGCACACGCTTCCCGCGAGCCACGATGCGTGGATGCCGCTTTTACCCGTCGTCGAGCTGCGCTACGCGAATGCGCATCAGCTGGAGTCCCTGTCCCGCTGGCAGGCCGAACCCGCGCTCGAGGCGTTGACGCCGGTGCTTTGTCATGAGCCGACGCTGCTCGACCTGACCGGAGAAATCCTGTTAAACAGCCGCGCGGAGATCCCGCAGACCTCCCCCGCACTTTCGGCAGCGGTCGAACTGCTGACCCGCTCTCCGGACCGCTTCAGCGCCGCGCAGTTTACCCCGCTCACGGATCAAGGACTCCAGGGCGAATATGCCATCACGCTGCTTACCCAAAGTGCGTTTGATGGCTGGCTCAATCGTCTGAAAGTGGCGTTTGGTAAAGAGGAATAACCACACTCATTACCCAAAGACCGCTTGCTGAGACAGTGAGAATCGCGTAAAACTGTCAGCCGCTCAATGGCTACGAAAATAGAACATTATGTTTCAGGACAACCCGCTGCTAGCGCAGCTTAAACAGCAACTGCATTCCCAGACGCCGCGTGCAGAAGGGGTCGTAAAAGCCACGGAAAAGGGCTTTGGCTTCCTTGAAGTTGACGCGCAGAAAAGCTACTTCATTCCGCCACCGCAGATGAAGAAAGTGATGCATGGCGATCGCGTCATGGCCGTCATTCATACCGAGAAGGATCGCGAGTCCGCCGAACCGGAAGAACTGATCGAACCGTTCCTGACCCGTTTTGTGGGTAAGGTGCAGCGAAAAGACGATCGCCTTTCTATCGTGCCGGATCATCCTCTGCTGAAAGATGCCATTCCCTGCCGCGCCGCCCGTGGTGTTGAGCATGATTTTAAAGAAGGTGACTGGGCCGTAGCAGAAATGCGCCGTCATCCCCTGAAAGGCGATCGCTGTTTTTATGCGGAACTGACTCAGTTCATTACCTTTGGCGCCGATCATTTCGTGCCATGGTGGGTCACACTGGCACGCCACAATCTTGAAAAAGAAGCGCCGAACGGCGTGGCAACCGAGATGCAGGACGAAGGTCTGACGCGTCGCGATCTTACCGCGCTGGAGTTTGTCACCATCGACAGCGCCAGCACCGAAGATATGGACGATGCGCTCTACGCTGAAGAGAGCGCCGACGGCAAACTGCACCTGACCGTTGCCATTGCCGATCCCACCGCCTGGATTGTTGAAGGCAGCAAGCTTGACGAAACGGCGAAAATCCGTGCGTTCACGAACTACCTGCCGGGCTTCAACATCCCAATGCTGCCGCGTGAACTGTCAGACGATCTCTGCTCGCTGCGTCCGAATGAAGTGCGTCCGGTCCTTGCCTGCCGCATGACCATTGCTGCGGATGGCGCGATTGAAGACGATATCGAGTTCTTTGCCGCCACCATCGAGTCGAAAGCCAAGCTGGCCTACGATAACGTCTCCGACTGGCTGGAAAATACCGGTAGCTGGAAACCTGAATCAGACGCCATTGCCGCGCAGATCCGTCTGCTGCATCGCATCTGTCTGAACCGCGGCGAGTGGCGTCAAACCCATGCGCTGGTGTTCAAAGATCGCCCGGATTATCGCTTTGTTCTGGGTGAGAAAGGCGAAGTGCTGGATATCGTGGCCGAACCGCGACGCATTGCGAACCGCATCGTTGAAGAGGCGATGATCTCCGCCAACATCTGTGCCGCACGCGTGCTGCGCGACAAGCTGGGCTTTGGTATTTACAACGTCCATACCGGCTTTGATCCAGCGAATACCGAAGCGCTGGCAGCCCTGCTGAAGAATCACGACGTGCACGTCGATCCGGAAGAAGTGCTCACGCTGCCGGGCTTCTGCAAGCTTCGCCGCGAACTGGACGCGCAGCCATCGGGCTTCCTGGACAGCCGCATTCGTCGCTTCCAGTCCTTCGCAGAAATCAGCACCGAGCCTGGCCCGCACTTTGGTCTCGGCCTCGAAGCCTACGCGACCTGGACGTCACCGATCCGTAAGTATGGCGATATGGTTAACCACCGTCTGCTGAAAGCGATTATCAAAGGCGAAACCGTTGCCCGTCCTCAGGAAGACACCACGCTGCAGATGGCCGATCGCCGTCGTCTGAACCGCATGGCGGAACGTGACGTTGGCGACTGGCTGTACGCACGCTTCCTGCAGGATAAAGCCGGTACGGATACCCGTTTCGCCGCAGAAATCATCGATATCAGCCGCGGAGGGATGCGCGTCCGTCTGGTCGATAACGGTGCTGTCGCGTTTATTCCTGCGCCATTCCTGCATGCTGTTCGCGATGAAATGGTCTGTAGTCAGGAAAACGGTACGGTGCAAATTAAAGGTGAAACAGTTTACAAAGTCACCGACGTGATTGACGTCACCATTGCTGAAGTCCGTATGGAAACCCGCAGTATTATCGCGCGTCCTGTCGCCTGATAACCTGTTCAATTGTCGGTCATTTCCTTTCCGGAAGGGCCGACAATTTTTCTTTTTACCCCCGCCACAAAAGCATTATTTTTTCTTACTATTTTCAGTCTCCCTTCGCCCAAATTCGCCATAATTATCTACAGTAAAAGAGTGTTGTTATATTCGGTTACGTGAATTTTTATACGTTCAGTATCCTTTTTAACCTGACTCGTTTTATTATCAGAAATCAGGGAAAAACAATAAGTTCACTTCGGTTTTACCGCTGTTTCTCAACGGAAAAGTCGACTGCAAATGAATAATTTGTGCGCTAATGAACAGCTGCGGGAGAAAACATGATGGACGATCTGGAGCAGAATTTGCTGTTTCGCTACATGGGGACTCACAGCCCATGGTGGCGTTTGTCAGCTGACAGCAATGCTCTGCACCTTGCCGCCAGTGAAAATGCCGATGTCACTCAGGTGATTGCGCTGGACGACGATCAGGCCGATCTTATCCGTCACTTAACCGTGATTACCTCCAGCATTTCCATGACGCTCTCGTTATTCGGGGAAGACCTCCCGGTTCACCTTGTTGGGCGGAAAATTACCCGTAACGAGTGGGCCGGTACCGCTTCCGCCTGGCATGATACCCCCTCCGTGGCGCGCGACCTGGCGCAAGGGCTCTCTTTCGCGGAACAGGTCGTTTCAGAGGCTAACTCCGTCATTGTTATCCTCGATCAGAACGGCAATATTCAGCGCTTTAACCGACTGAGCGAAGAGTATACCGGCCTGAAAGAGCAGGAAGTGATTGGCCAGAACGTGTTTAAGCTGTTTATGAGCCGCAGCGAAGCGGCAGCCTCAAAGCGCAATATTTCCGGTTTCTTCCGCAACGGCAGTTCCTATGAAGTCGAGCGCTGGATCAAAACGCGTAAAGGGCAACGACTGTTTCTGTTCAGAAACAAATTCGTTCACAGCGGCAGCGGTAAAAATGAAATTTTCCTTATCTGTTCCGGTACCGATATTACCGAGGAACGCCGCGCTCAGGAACGGCTGCGCGTGCTGGCCAATACCGATACCATCACTGGCTTGCCAAACCGTAATGCAATCCATGACCTGATTTCTGACGCCATCAGCCACCGCGGCGACACGCAGGTTGGCGTGGTGTATCTCGATCTGGACAACTTTAAAAAGGTCAACGACGCTTACGGGCATATGTTTGGCGATCAGCTGTTACAGGCTGTCGCGCTCGCCATTTTGAGCTGTCTGGATGAGGAACAGGTGCTGGCACGACTTGGCGGTGATGAGTTTATCGTCATGGCCACCAATACCTCTCAGGGCTCTCTGGAAGCGATGGCGTCGCGCATTTTAACCCGCCTGCGCCAGCCGTTCCGAATCGGCCTGATTGAGATTTACACCGGCTGTTCCCTGGGTATCGCCCTCGCCCCTCAGCATGGCAACGACCGGGAAAGCGTCATTCGCAACGCCGATACCGCCATGTACACCGCCAAAGAGAACGGCCGGGGCAAGTTCTGCGTCTTCTCGCCCGAGATGAACCAACGCGTGTTTGAGTATCTCTGGCTGGATACCAACCTGCGTAAAGCGCTGGATAACGATCAGCTCTTGATCCACTACCAGCCAAAAATCACCTGGCGCGGCGAGGTCAGAAGCCTGGAAGCGCTGGTACGCTGGCAATCACCCGAACGCGGTTTGATCCCACCGCTGGAGTTTATCTCTTATGCCGAGGAGTCGGGGTTGATCGTGCCGCTGGGCCGCTGGGTGATGCTCGATGTGGTTCGCCAGGTGGCAAAATGGCGCGATAAGGGAATAAACCTGCGCGTGGCCGTGAACGTCTCTGCGCGTCAGCTGGCCGACCAGACTATCTTTAGCGACTTAAAGCAGGCGCTGAAGGATCTGAACTTTGAATACTGCCCGGTGGACGTCGAATTAACCGAAAGCTGTCTTATCGAGAACGAAGAGCTGGCGCTCTCCGTGATTCAGCAGTTCAGCCGGCTGGGGGCGCAAATTCATCTCGACGATTTTGGTACCGGCTACTCCTCCCTTTCGCAGCTGGCCCGCTTCCCTATTGACGCCATAAAACTCGATCAATCGTTTGTCAGGGATATTCATAAGCAGTCCATCTCCCAGTCACTGGTGCGCGCCATCGTCGCGGTGGCGCAGGCGTTAAACCTGCAGGTGATTGCCGAAGGGGTCGAAAATGCAAAAGAAGACGCCTTTCTGACCAAGAACGGCGTCAACGAACGGCAGGGTTTTCTGTTTGCTAAGCCGATGCCCGCTGCCGCATTCGAGCGATGGCTAAAACGCTATCAGGTGCGAAAACAGCATTAACTGGCTTTACGCAAGCCCGCCGCGTGATGGCGGTTTTGCAGCATCACCAGACGCTCCATGTAGGCGATATCTTTCGGTTCAAGGCAGAAAGCCGCGTCTACCCAGTCCTCCGTGATGTCCATCAGTTCACTGCGCGGCAATTGCAGAACGCGCGTCCGGGCGCGCAGCATCGCCCTCACGCCATTCAGTTTTGGCCGTAGCGTGTCGATGAAGGTTCGGGTGGAGACATAGCTTTGTCCGGGTTCAAACAGGAGATCCACCAGGCCGTGCTGTTCGTACCATTCCGCCGTATGGGATTCCCCTTTGTAGATGAGCTCCTCTGCCAGCTTCATGCCTGAACGGCGTGCAACAAGGGAATATCCCCCCATGCCCGGAAACAGGTTAAAGGCAATTTCGGGGAAACCTAAACGGGCATCGCGCTGAGCCAGAACGAAATGGTGCGCAAGAGCGGCCTCAAACCCGCCCCCTAACGCGCTGCCTTCAACCATGGCCAGAGAGATGGCCCCCGTATCAAATCCCCGCGAGGCCGCATGCACGCAATCAACGCAGGCGCGCGCATAGGCCCGTAATGCTTCACGTCGACCGTGCTGAATGCACTCAACGAAGAACTGCAGGTCACCGCCCGCGTTATACATTTCGGGAACCAGCGATCCGGTCACCCAAAAATCAACCGCAAAACCAGACTGGCGGACGAGCCATGAAAAATTCATGATCTCCTCTATCAACGCATGGTTAAAGCAAGGCCGTGGCTGAGCCCGTAACATCATCCAGACGGTATGTCGCTCCGCCTCGTAATACCCTGACAGCTGGGTGAACCGTTCAGTATCGGTAAACAGTGTACAGGTAGGCTGATTGATAACTGTCATAGTCTACTTCCTCCTATAAAAAAGCGCGTTGCGCGCAGTTTTAGACTAATCCACTCAATAAGCCCGCTGTATGAGGGGGAATAATTTTATCACTTCCGTTTATGTAATTTAGTTATTGCATTTTTTCCCTTCTCTTTTGAACCCAATTTCTGCATCATTGAAAATATTAACTTTTCGCGCCTGGGGTGAGATTATGTCTACGATTGACGCACAAGCTGTAGCACAACGAATTGATACCGTGCTGGATATCCTGGTGGCGGGCGATTATCACTCTGCTATCCGTAATCTTGAGATCCTGAAGTCTGAACTTCTTGCTCAGCATGGCGCTGACGCTGCGCCCGAAAACAGACAGCCAAAAGCGCCGTGGGAAGTTTAACGCCCACCGTTTCCGACCTCGTTTCGCTTTATTAAATGGATGCTATGAATTCCCGACAACAACTCATTTTGCAGATGGTCATCGATCAGGGACGCGTAAGCGTAGTCGATCTCGCGAAAACCACTGGCGTTTCTGAAGTCACCATCCGTCAGGATCTTAATCTGCTGGAAAAACAGAGCTACCTGCGTCGCGCGCATGGCTATGCGGTCCCGCTGGACAGTGATGACGTTGAGACGCGCATGATGAACAACTACGCGCTCAAACATGAACTGGCGGAATTTGCTGCCTCCCTGGTGAACAACGGTGAGACCGTCTTTATTGAAAACGGCAGCAGTAATGCCCTTCTGGCGCGAACACTTGCCGATCAAAAAGACGTTACCATCATCACCGTCAGTAGCTATATCGCGCATCTGCTTAAAGAGACGCGCTGCGAGGTGATTCTGCTGGGCGGTATTTATCAGAAAAAAAGCGAAAGCATGGTTGGCCCGCTGACCCGTCAGTACGTCCAGCAGGTTCATTTCAGCAAGGCCTTTATCGGGATTGACGGCTGGCAGCCGGAAACAGGTTTTACCGGCCGGGATATGATGCGCTCTGACGTGGTCAATGCCGTACTGGAAAAAGAGTGCGAAGCCATTGTGCTCACCGACAGCTCTAAATTTGGTGCCGTTCATCCTTACACGATGGGTCCCGCTTCACGCTTTAGCCGCGTGATTACCGATGACCGTTTGAGCGAAGCGCATCGCAATAAACTCGAAGAGAGCGGTCTGATCGTCAATATTATTGAAACCAGCGCCTGATTTCCCTCCGCGCCCGAATTTCGGGCGCGCATGTTCTTTCTCTGAGATGATTCTTAACCCTGCTTTAAGAGTTTTTACCTGTATAACCTGCCCTAAAGTCGTAAAATTACTGTTAGCGATATAACAGGAAGTGACTATCACCTGCGTGATGAAGTAACGCCTGCGCGACCAGCTTTCACGGGGAAAAGAATTAAGTATTCGATTCGTCTATACTTAACGTGTACATCTTTCCGTGAATCGATAATTCAGGAGAAAGTATTATGACCTTAACCAGCAAAAAATTAGCCGCCGCTGTTCTGGCAATCACTGTAGCAATGTCCCTGAGCGCATGCTCTAACTGGTCTAAACGTGACCGTAACACCGCGATTGGTGCCGGTGCCGGTGCTCTCGGTGGTGCAGTATTAACGGATGGTAGTACGCTGGGTACATTAGGTGGCGCTGCTGTCGGTGGTATTATCGGTCACCAGGTTGGCAAATAATTATTATCTAAGCCTTCCTCGATATTGCGATATTTAAACGCATTTCAGGTCTGACATACGCACGTATATAACACGAGCCACGGCATTTGCCGTGGCTCATTTATTTTAACCGCCTGCCAGTTTAACTTTCATGCCTTTGGCTTCCAGCAGTGATTTTATTAAATCACGTTTATCACCCTGGATTTCAATAACCCCGTCCTTTACGGCACCGCCGCAGCCACATTTCTTTTTCAGCTCGGCAGCCAGCTTAGTCAGTTCTGCATCATCCAGATCAATGCCGGAGATAAGGCAGACCCCTTTCCCCTTACGTCCGCTGGTTTGACGCTGAATCCGAACGATACCGTCTCCCTTTGGACGCTCCACTTTGGCTTTCGGTTCGTCTATCCGCCCGGAATCGGTTGAGTAGACCAGACGGCTGTTGGAATCGGTCATTACGCCCCCTTGTTCAGCGATGCATTGATAGCCTTAAGCGTCTCAGCCGGGTTTGCAGACTGCGTCACCGGACGCCCGATAACCATATAGTCTACGCCCGCCGCCAGCGCCTGCTCAGGCGTCATAATGCGGCGCTGATCGCCCACGTCGCTGCCCGCAGGGCGAATCCCTGGCGTGACGAGTTTAAAATCCTGGCCCAGTGCTGATTTGAAACGTACCGCTTCCTGCGCGGAGCAGACAACACCATCCAGGCCGCACTGCTGCGTCAAACGGGCGAGACGTTCAGCATGCTCCGCAGGTGACAACGTCACGCCAAGGTCGCGTAAATCACTTTCGTCCATACTGGTCAGCACGGTGACGGCGATCAGCAACGGCGCGTCCTTACCGAACGGCAGGAGCGCCTCACGGGCGGCGGTCATCATTCTTGCCCCACCCGACGCATGGACGTTGACCATCCATACGCCCAACTCTGCGGCTGCAGCAACGGCGTGGGCCGTGGTATTCGGAATATCATGGAATTTGAGGTCGAGGAAAACGTCAAAGCCGCGCTGTTGCAGATCGCGAACGATTTGCGGTCCAAACAGCGTGAACATCTCTTTGCCAACTTTCAGACGGCAGTCGCGAGGGTCGATACCGTCGACAAACGCCAGTGCAGCGTCACGCTTATTGTAATCAAGCGCAACAACAACAGGAGAATCCGTAATTACGCGGGAAGTGGAGGATGTAACAGACGTCATGACCAGCCCTTTTCGTCTATGGGCGCGCAGCGGCGCGGAACAGATAAACGGCCAGCATTCTACCTGCCGCCGCCGCAAATTGACAGAAGCCATTTATGTCTCTGCCAGGCTGGCAAACCGCACGGTGTTGAGTAAGTGCTAAAAGCTATCAGTATGTTGTAACTAAAATGAAGGCTTTTAAAAAATCACTGCCCGTCAAGGCCGCGGATTGGCTTGATGGTTGACCAGGCCCGGCATGAAGGACAATGCCAATAGAGGGTATAGGCGGTAAAACCACACTTCTGGCAACGGTAGCGCGGCTTGCTGCGCACCTGTTCGCCAACCATGTCGCGCAGCACCATCAGGCTCTCTTTGGCGCGCCCTTCTTCCGCGTCGTTCAGGTGGTAATCCATCAGCTTATGGAAGACCCGCATCGTCGGATGACGCTGAAGCTGTCGGGTGATATAGACCTGCGCGGTGTCGCCACCCTCATACTGCTCAACAACGTCAGCGAGCATCAGTTCCGCGGTTGCGCCGGTATTCTCTTCCACGCAGCGACGCAGGAACGCCACCCATTCTTCCTGCTTGTCCAGCTGTTGATAGCAGGTTTGCAGCATCTCCAGCGTTTCACTGACCAGCTCTTTGTCCTGATCGATAACCCGCAGCAGGCTTTCAACGGCTTTGGCGTAGTCGCCATTCGCCATAAAGACGCGCCCCATCATGATAGAGATACGGGCGCTGTTGCGGTCCGCGGCGGCACCTTTCTTCAACAACGTCATGGCTTTATCCATGTCGTCGTTGCCCATCTGCTGAAGGGCAAGTTCACAGTAGAAATGGGCTATCTCAACGCGCTGCTTATCTTTACCCAGCTTCACCAGACGTTCGGCCGTATCAATGGCTTTTTGCCAGTCGCTGGTGGCCTGATAAATCTGCAGGAGCTGCTGCAACGCGCCGATGCGGAAATCTGTTTCATCCACCAGTTGAGCGAACATATCTTCAGCGCGATCGTACAACCCCGCGGCCATGTAATCTCGTCCCAGCTGTTGTACGGCCAGGAGTCGTTGATCGTAGGTCAGCGAGGCGCTTTCCATCAGGGTCTGGTGAATACGAATGGCGCGGTCAACCTCGCCGCGCGAGCGGAACAGGTTACCCAGGGTAAGATGCGCTTCAACGGTCCCCGTATCCTCTTTCAGCATGTCGAGGAACAGGTCCACCGCTTTGTCCTGCTGATTGCTCAGGAGGAAGTTGACCCCCGCAACGTAGTCGCGGGAGAGTCGGTTGGCCTCATCCTGTTTTGTTTGTTGCGCACTTCTGCGGCCCATATACCAGCCATAGGCTGCGGCGACAGGCAAAAGCAGAAACAACAACTCCAGCATCGTCGATTATTCCTTCACGACCGGCACGCCAGAGCTTTCCGGCATGTCGGACGCAGGCGCAATGTGATGTTCGAGTCGTTTGATTTTACGTTCTGCGCGCGCAAGCGAAACACGGACTTTTAACCAGAACAAACCGCAAACCAGCCAGCCAATGGCAAAGCCTGCTGCAAATAAGACCGCGAGCAGGCTCGACACACGGTATTCACCCTGAGCCAGCAGATAGTTAAACGTCACCTGCTGATCGTTTTGTGCACCCAATGTGACTGAAATGACAAAAATCGCCAATACCAGTAAGAAAATGAGTAAATATTTCACATTACTTCCCGTTATGTGGTTCAAGCGAATAAAGTGTGTTCAACTTAACGCAATCAGCCTTATAAACTACCATTTTAGTGACGGGCGCGAAACGGAAAAAGTGACGCGCACGTCATGGATCTATGGGCAAAATGCGGAATATCAACCGTCAGGCGTCCGTTTGGTCCCTTTCGGCTATTTCTTCTTTCTCTTCCGGCGGTGGCGTTAGCGGGCCGCAGAATCGTTCAGCCAGCCAGGTCGCCAGCATCACCAGCAGCCACGAGATGAGCGTGGCAACGACCAGATCCCGTGGCCAGTGCATCCCCAGCAGTAAGCGACTGCCCATGACCGCCGTCGCCCAGACCAGCAGAATCACGATAGTGACCGTTCGACGTCTTGGCCAAAGCAGCCCAACCCCCAGCAGCGCCCAGCTGGCGGCAAACATGGTATGGCCAGAAGGAAACGCGAACCCGGTCTCTTTCTGCCAGTGTTTTCGCAAGAATTTCGGGATATCTTGCTGTTCCGCAAGCTGTTCTTTGACCAGCGCGCCGCGATCTTTACGCTTTAAAGTGTAGAACTCATCCACCGGAACATGGTGCGTTTTTTCCAGCCAGACGACAAAAGGACGCGGCTCCTGAACGCGATCTTTCACCCAGGATTTTACGCCCTGACCGATAAGGATAGCCCCACCGAGGATAGCAAAGAGCATCAGCGCCGCGCGCAGACGAAAGCGCAGGCACCACAGAAACCAGGCGCACAGGAGAACGTGGGTAATAATTCCCCAGGGCTGGGTGACCGTTTCCGTAATCCAGTATAACGTTTTCAACCACGTGGTGTTCTGCCCGGGCTGCCACATCCACCCGGAAAGCCATACGGCCAAAGGCATAATCAGTAAAATGGCCGCACCTGCTGCCGTACGTCTGGCGATTGAATGCATGTCTTCTCCTTTTTCGCTAAGCGTCACAATCATAACTGAAATTTATTCACCTGGTGGAGATGTCGGATCGTGCGTTTAACGTTCATATAGCATGGTGCCCATTAGGCGAACATGCTGAGCTTGTGGCAAAATAAACTGATACAGAAAGCAAAACAGGGCACAGGCACGAAACGTGTCAGCCTACTCTGGAGAATCACATGCAGCTTAAACGTGTGGCAGAAGCCAAACTGCCAACCCCATGGGGCGATTTCCTGATGGTGGGTTTTGAAGAACTGGCAACCGGACAGGATCATGTCGCACTGGTGTATGGCGACATTTCAGGGCAGACACCGGTGCTGTCCCGCGTCCATTCAGAGTGTCTCACCGGCGATGCGTTGTTCAGCCTGCGCTGTGATTGCGGTTTCCAGCTGGAAGCAGCCCTTTCTCATATTGCTGAAGAAGGCCGCGGCGTGCTGCTTTATCACCGTCAGGAAGGGCGTAATATTGGTTTGCTGAATAAAATTCGCGCCTACGCGCTTCAGGACCAGGGCTACGATACGGTTGAAGCGAACCATCAGCTCGGTTTTGCCGCTGACGAACGTGATTTCACCCTGTGCGCCGATATGTTCAAGCTGCTGGGCGTGGACGAAGTACGTCTGCTGACCAATAACCCGAAAAAAGTGGAGATCCTGACCGAAGCCGGGATCAACATCGTTGAACGCGTACCGCTGATTGTCGGCCGTAACCCGAAAAACGCCCACTACCTTGATACCAAAGCCGCCAAAATGGGCCATCTGCTGAAAGAGTGATGCTAACTGAAATTGATGACAAGCCCTGTTATCAACAGCTTAGCCGTTTTTTGCCGGGTGACGCTGCGCTTACCCGGCCTACTGTAATTTGTAGGCCCGTGCAAGCGTAGCGCCGCCGGGCGAA
The DNA here is from genome assembly GCF_048685015.1 of Enterobacter sp. BNK-13. Lineage (NCBI taxonomy): Bacteria > Pseudomonadati > Pseudomonadota > Gammaproteobacteria > Enterobacterales > Enterobacteriaceae > Enterobacter > Enterobacter sp. BNK-13. The sequence goes on from NZ_JBLQTP010000001.1 coordinate 2,277,485, forward strand.
ACGTACATCAAGCACTTTGTCAGCAGTCTGAGCCCGGCACGCGTGCCGGGCTCGTTCATCAATCCAGCATCTTACGAATCACGTAATGTAAAATGCCGTCGTTCTGGTAGTAGGTCAGCTCGGTTGCCGTATCAATACGGCACCGGCAATCCAGCACCTCGGTTTTCCCGTCTGCCCGCGTTAACGTTACCGGCACCGTTTTACCCGGCTGCAGGTTTTGCAGGCCGCTAATGTCAATCTGCTCTTCCCCGGTCAGGCCCAGCGTTTTACGCGTCACGCCCTGCGGGAACTCAAGCGGCAGGATCCCCATGCCGATCAGATTCGAACGGTGAATACGTTCGAACGATTCGGCGATGACCACCCGAACGCCAAGCAGGCGCGGACCTTTCGCCGCCCAGTCGCGGCTGGAGCCGGAACCGTACTCTTTACCGGCAATCACCGCCAGCGGCGTCCCTTCCTGTTGGTATTTGACGGCCGCATCATAGATCGACACGACTTCCGTTCCAGGCAGATGACGCGTCATGCCCCCTTCCACACCCTGCACCATTTCGTTACGAATGCGGATGTTGGCAAAGGTCCCGCGCATCATGACTTCATGGTTACCGCGGCGCGAGCCGTAAGAGTTAAAATCGCGGCGTTCGACACCCCGGCTTTGCAGGTAACGGCCTGCCGGGCTATCGGCTTTGATGCTCCCCGCCGGAGAGATATGGTCCGTCGTGACGGAATCCCCCAGCATGGCCAGGATACGCGCGCCGTGGATATCCTTAAGCGGCGCGGGCTCGGCCTGCATCTCATCAAAGAACGGCGACAGACGAATATAGGTCGAGTCATCCTGCCAGCCATAGGTATCCGAACCTGCAACATTGATGGCTTTCCATTCCGGCGTGCCTTCAAAGACTTCCGCGTACTCTTTGCGGAACATCTCGGTAGAGACCTTCTCAACGGCCAGCGCGATTTCTCGCGAGGATGGCCAGATATCTTTCAGATAGACAGGGTCATTCTTGCGATCGTGACCAATCGGATCGGTCACCAGGTTGATATTCATGTTCCCTGCGAGAGCGTATGCCACCACCAGCGGTGGCGAAGCAAGCCAGTTGGTTTTTACCAGCGGGTGAATGCGCCCTTCAAAGTTTCGGTTACCGGAAAGAACGGCGCCTACCGTCAGGTCACCCTGCTTGATCGCCGTTTCGATGGGTTCAGGCAGTGGCCCGGAGTTACCAATACAGGTCGTACAGCCGTAGCCCACGAGGTTAAAGCCCAGCTCGTCCAGGTACGGCGTCAGTTTGGCCTGAGCCAGGTAGTCCGACACCACTTTGGATCCCGGCGCCAGCGAAGCCTTAACCCACGGCTGAGGTTTTAACCCAAGTTCGACCGCCTTTTTAGCCAGCAGACCGGCTGCCATCAATACGCTGGGGTTGGACGTGTTGGTGCAGGAGGTAATGGCGGCAATAACAACCGCGCCATCCGGAAGCTGATACTGATGCCCGTTCAGAACATAGTCGACGGGACGATGGTCTTTCTGCGCCACGTTCACTTCCAGGGCATTGCTGGCGGCAAACGCTTTCGGCACGTCAGACAACGCAACCCGATCCTGCGGACGTTTCGGCCCCGCGAGGCTCGCTTCGACGCTTCCCATATCGAGTTCAAGCGTGCTGGTGAAAACAGGCTCATCGCCCGGATTGCGCCACATGCCCTGCGCTTTGGTGTACGCTTCCACCAGCGCGACCTGCTCTTCGCTGCGGCCGCTAAGGCGCATGTACTCCAGCGTGACGTCGTCAATGGGGAAAAAGCCGCAGGTGGCACCGTATTCCGGCGCCATATTGGCAATGGTGGCGCGGTCGGCCAGCGGCAGCGAATCCAGACCATCACCGTAGAATTCAACAAACTTGCCCACCACGCCATGCTTACGCAGCATCTGGGTGACGGTCAGTACCAGATCGGTGGCGGTAATGCCTTCAGAAAGCTTTCCGGTCAGCTTGAAGCCCACCACATCCGGGATAAGCATGGATACCGGCTGGCCGAGCATGGCGGCTTCCGCTTCAATACCGCCGACGCCCCAGCCCAGCACGCCCAGACCGTTGATCATGGTGGTATGCGAATCCGTGCCCACCACCGTGTCCGGATAAGCGACCCACTCTTTATCCTGCAATTCGCTCCAGACGGCTTTACCCAGATATTCAAGGTTCACCTGGTGGCAAATGCCGGTGCCTGGCGGGACCACGCTAAACCGGCTGAACGCCTGCTGTCCCCACTTCAGAAATACATAGCGCTCGTGGTTACGCTCCATCTCCAGACGCACGTTTTCGCCAAAGGCGTCATCATCACCGAAGTGGTCAACGGTGACGGAGTGGTCAATGACGAGGTCAACCGGGGAAAGCGGGTTAACTTTTGCCGTATCCCCGCCGAGACGCTTAACGGCTTCGCGCATCGCGGCCAAATCAACCACGGCCGGAACACCGGTAAAGTCCTGCATCAGCACCCTTGCCGGGCGGTAGGCGATTTCTCTGTCGGCATGGGCCTTCTCAAGCCACCCTGCCAGCGCCTGGATATCATCGAGTGTGACAGAGTCACCGTCCTGCCAGCGCAAGAGGTTTTCCAGTAAAACTTTCAATGACTTGGGTAAACGCGAAATGTCCCCAAGCGTTCTGGCAGCCAGCGGCAGGCTGTAGTAGTGCCAGGTTTTATTTTCTGCCTGTAATGTGTCCTTACTGGCTTCGCGTAGGGTTAACGACATAAGCTCCTCCTTAATCACAGAGATGCCCTGACAATCATCAGGGCCGTAATTAAAGATAACACAAAGATGTCGTAACGTTTTGATAACAACCCAAATTGATAAATTTAGGATTGGTCCAGCACGGGGAAACAAAAAACCCCGCCGTAGCGAGGTTTTACAATTTAGTGGAGCGCCAGCCAGATGAGCTGACTCCAGAACAGAATCGACACGGTAAAAACGCCGATCCACGACCAGTATTTGTGAGACGTCATGTTATTCATCATAGGGACACCAGGCATTATTTATAAAAATTCCGAGGTCGTTCCTCAGTGCTATATTGCTGATGTGTATTTATTAAAGAGTACAAAAGCGCAGAGTCGATATTCAGACTATTTGCATCATTACGCAATAAACTAAATTATTGTTTTTTGGGTTCGTCTTCTGCGAACACATCAATAAAAGCCTGCTGCTGCGGCGTCAGTTTCCAGGACGCGGGTACAACAGTCGCAGGTGCTTTACGCCCTCTGTGGCCGCTGTCACGATGCTGACACATCTGTTTTACCGAAGCTGTACGTACCGTCACTGACATATTTAACCCCAATATTTCCAGGCCAGGAGAGCAACCACCACCCAAAACAGGGTAGAGACGAGAAAGACCGCCAGCCAGGCTTTACGCTTGAGCGCAGGATCCCTTTGCGGTTCTTCACTTCCTGAAGGCATTGCTAACCTCATACAATCGACATCGCTTATCATTTAGGACCAAACAATTGGTACAATTAATCATCTGTTGAGATAAATCCTAAAGAAACTTTAGCCGAAAAGCCAGTGAATTTACGCACCGGGAGGTATGAAATATTCAATCTTTTGACCAGAAATAAATAATTGAAAAGAAAAATTTGCGAAGGCGTAAATTAGTTTCTACTTTTGTCGCCAATTCACGACATTATAACCTTACGTATTAAATGGATAATGACATTATATGGCAGGGGAATCGCAGATGATGATAATTCTAATTTAGCTTTGAGAGGTTATTTCGGTATCTTTCCCTGGGGGAAAGATACCGGGTGTGATTATTTTTCGGGAAGTTTGATGTCTTTAAACATCTCTTCAATATCTTCATTTGAGCGTAATGCCACGGCGGTATCAACCACATCACGCGTTAAATGAGGGGCAAAGCGCTGAATAAAATCATACATATAGCTGCGCAGGAAGGTGCTGCGGCGGAAACCAATTTTTGTGGTGCTATGGCTGAAAACGTCGTGCGCATCAAGACGCACCAGGTCAGGGTCTGACACCGGATCCACCGCCATGCTGGCAATGACGCCCACCCCCAATCCAAGCCGGACATAGGTCTTAATCACGTCGGCGTCCGTCGCGGTAAAGACAATGCGCGGCGTTAACCCTGCCCGGTTAAAGGCCGTATCAAGCTCGGACCGGCCGGTAAAGCCAAAGGTATACGTCACCAGAGGATACTGGGCCAGCTCTTCGATAGTGACCGACCCTTTACCCGCCAGGGGGTGATCGGGGGTCACCACAATAGAGCGGTTCCAGTGGTAGCACGGGAGCATGACCAGATCGTCATACAGGTGAAGCGCTTCGGTGGCGATGGCAAAGTCTGCATTCCCCTTGGAGACGGCTTCAGCGATTTGCGTTGGCGAGCCCTGGTGCATATGCAACGAGACGCGAGGATAACGCTCGATAAAGCCTTTGATCACGCCGGGCAGCGCATAGCGCGCCTGCGTATGCGTGGTGGCAATATACAGCGAGCCTTTATCCGGCCAGGTATGCTCCCCTGCCACAGACTTAATCGCATCGACTTTGGAGAGGACTTCCCGCGCAATGCGGATGATTTCCTGCCCCGCCGGCGTCACCTGGGTAAGATGCTTACCGCTGCGGGCGAAGATCTGAATGCCTAACTCATCCTCCAGCATACGAACTTGTTTGCTGATGCCCGGTTGCGAGGTATACAACCCCTCGGCGGTAGAAGAGACGTTAAGGTTATGATTCACCACCTCAACGATATAACGAAGCTGCTGTAATTTCATGCCAGACCATCCGATTTAGCGCATGCGGTCAATCGCTTAAGACGATTTAATAATAAGAAACAGGTTAACTATAACCACTATATCATTTATAGCCTGACTGTATAGTACGGAACAAAAAATAATAACAAGGTAATAAAAAAGGGCCGGAAATCCGGCCCTTTCACAGGTAAGTTACGGTTAGGGAAGATTATTTCTTGCCTTCAACCCATTTGCCATCGACAAAGAAGGCTGACCATCCGGTCGCTTTACCCTCTTTCTCTGCCGCAACGTACTGCTGCTTAGTTTTACGGCTAAACCGCACCACGGTTTTGTTGCCTTCCGGATCCTGCTGTGGCGCATCGGCCAGATAACGCAGTTTCTCCGGCAGACGATCGCGGAAGCGATGCAGCTCTTCCACCAGCGGCGCACGGGTTTCACGCGATTTCGGGAAGGTGTTGGCGGCCAGGAAGACACCTGCCGCGCCGTCACGCAGCACGAAGTACGCGTCGGATTTCTCACAAGGCAATTCAGGCAGCGGAACCGGATCTTCCTTCGGCGGAGCCACTTCACCGTTACGCAGAATTTTGCGCGTGTTTTTACATTCGTCGTTGGTGCAGGCCATGTACTTACCGAAACGCCCCATTTTCAGGTGCATTTCAGAACCACACTTCTCGCACTCCACAATCGGGCCGTCATAGCCTTTAATGCGGAACTCGCCCTCTTCGATCTCATACCCGTCACACGTTGGGTTATTACCACACACGTGCAGCTTGCGTTTTGGATCGATCAGGTAGCTGTCCATTGCCGTGCCGCATTTTTTGCAGCGGCGCTTGGCACGCAGAGCGTTAGTTTCCGCATCGTCACCTTCCAGCACGTTGAGAACTTCGTTCTCCGGCACCAGGTTAATGGTGGTTTTGCAGCGCTCTTTTGGCGACAGCGCATAGCCGGAGCAGCCGAGGAACACGCCCGTGGTGGCAGTACGGATCCCCATCTTGCGGCCACAGGTTGGGCAGTCGATGCTGGTCAGTACCATCTGGTTAGGCAGCATGCCGCCCTCTTCAGGGTCTTTCTCCGCTTTTTCAAGCTGGTCGGTGAAATCGCTGAAGAAGCTGTCGAGGACCTTTTTCCATTCTGCCTGGTGGCTGGCAACCTGGTCGAGACTGTCTTCCATTTGCGCGGTGAAATCGTAGTTCATCAGCTCGCGGAAGTTGGCTTCCAGACGATCAGTGACGATCTCACCCATTTTTTCCGCATAGAAACGACGGTTTTCAACACGGACGTAACCGCGATCCTGAATCGTCGAGATAATTGACGCGTAGGTCGACGGACGGCCAATACCGCGCTTTTCCAGCTCTTTTACCAGAGATGCTTCACTGAAGCGTGCAGGTGGCTTGGTGAAGTGCTGAGCCGGGATCAGCTCAACCAGAGACAGTTCATCACCTTTGTTCACCGCAGGCAGCGTTCGATCTTCATCACCTTTACGCAGCGCAGGCATTACTTTCGTCCAGCCGTCGAAACGCAGAATACGACCGCGCGCCTTGAGACGGAAATCACCCGCTCCGACGGTCAGCGTGGTGGAGTCGTACTGGGCCGGGGTCATCTGGCACGCCACGAACTGACGCCAGATCAGCTGATACAGCTTCTGCGCGTCGGCTTCCATATCTTTCAGTGATTCAGCGAGCACAGAGACATCAGAAGGACGAATCGCTTCGTGCGCTTCCTGAGAATTCTCTTTGCTGGCAAACTGGTTAGCGCTTTCCGGCAGGTATTTCTTACCGAAGTTGTCGCTGATGTAGCCACGCACCATGTTGACCGCGTCCTGACTCAGGTTGGTTGAGTCGGTACGCATGTAGGTGATGTAACCCGCTTCATACAAGCGCTGGGCCATCATCATGGTCTTCTTCACGCCGTAACCCAGACGGGTGCTTGCCGCCTGTTGCAGGGTGGAGGTGATAAACGGCGCACCAGGCTTGCTGCTGGTCGGTTTGTCTTCACGTTCCAGTACCTGATAGCGTGCCTTTTCCAGCAGCGCCACGGCGGCCATGGTCTGGTCGCGGTTTTCCGGACGGAAAGGCTTATCGTTCTGATGGCTTACCTGCAGCGGCAGAGCGTCACCGCCCGGCGTGGTCAAATTGGCATCAACTTCCCAGAACTCTTCCGGCACGAAGGCTTTAATTTCGCGCTCACGCTCAACGACCAGACGCACGGCGACGGATTGCACGCGACCTGCGGACAGGCCACGGGCAATCTTCTTCCACAGCAGTGGAGAAACCATGTAACCCACGACGCGGTCCATAAAGCGACGCGCCTGCTGGGCGTTGACGCGGTCGATATTCAGCTCGCCCGGCTTCTCAAACGCCTGACGAATCGCATTCTTCGTAATTTCGTTAAACACTACGCGGCTGTAGCGTTTGTCATCACCCCCGATCACTTCCCGCAGGTGCCACGCAATGGCTTCCCCTTCGCGGTCAAGGTCGGTTGCGAGATAGATGTGGTCTGCTTTTTCAGCCAGCTGCTTCAGCTCGTTAACGACTTTTTCTTTCCCTGGAAGCACTTCATATTGTGCATCCCAGTTATGCCATGGGTTAACACCCATGCGGTTGACAAGCGCGCTACGTTCATCCTTTTTAGGCTTTTTAGCCCCTTTGGTGGAGGTAGAGTCTGCGCTCTTTTTGCTGGCTGAGCCACTGGTCGGCAAATCGCGGATATGACCAACGCTGGACTTAACCACGTAGTCATTACCCAGATACTTATTGATCGTTTTGGCTTTTGCCGGGGACTCAACGATGACGAGAGCTTTACCCATATTCACCTTTACCTAATTTAATTCTTCCAGGAATACGCCGCACGTTGATTTCCCTTCCGCTGACGACGAGCCAATGATATTGCGACTGCGTCAGGAGATATCAACCCCTTTGTCTTACCGGGCGTTAAAGAAAAGCCGCCCAGGTGATTGAGTTCTCGGGTATTTTTCTCACATCTCGTGTAATTCGTGACGAATTCCCGGTTGAATGTCAAGCAATTCTGTTGCCAGAATGACGAAAGCGCACACTCTACCTGATAAAATTCGTTACGCAACTTTATTAGCATGCAAAAGCAAATCCTGCCAGCCAGGCCCCTGCAGCTTATCCCCTCACATTACAGGGAAAATTTGCCCCCAAAGCGCCCTCGGCGTAGACTATTGTCACTGTTTAAGGAGTGGATTATGCAGAATACGACCCAACCTATTGACCGAGCCTCTCTGCTTATCGAAGCAAACAAGCTTATTCGTGACCATGAAGATACGCTGGCAGGCATTGAAGCCACCGGCGTAGAGCAGCGAAATGGCGTGCTGGTTTTCAGCGGCGAATACTTCCTTGATGAACAGGGCCTACCGACCCCGAAAAGCACCGCCGTGTTTAACATGTTTAAATACCTGGCGCACACGCTTTCCGAGAAATATCACCTGGTCGATTAACGTAAAACGCGAGGCATAAGCCTCGCGTTTTTGTTTACAGCAGCGGTTTTTGTCCGCGCTGTAGCCAGCGGAGCAGCAGGCGGTCCGCGCTTTCTGCGGCACTGTTGGTAAAGCGGTCAAGGAGTCGCTTGCGCTGGGCAAAGCGGACGCCTACCAGTTCCCGACCTTCCATCAGGTTGAGCAGCAGATCGTCACTGGTTCCGACTTCATCCACCAGCCCTTTCTCCTGCGCCTGAACGCCGTACCAGTGCTCACCCGTCGCGACCTGCTCAATGTCCAGCGTCGGGCGCATACGGTGCACAAAGTCTTTAAAGAGATGATGCGTTTCGTTGAGATCCTCACGGAATTTTTGGCGCCCTTCTTCCGTGTTTTCCCCCAGCAGCGTCAGGGTGCGTTTGTACTGACCCGCCGTGTGAAGTTCGATATCAATCTCTTTATTTTTCAGGAAGCGGTTAAAGTTCGGGATCTGCGCGACCACGCCGATCGAGCCAATAATAGAAAACGGTGCGGCCACAATTTTGTCCGCCACGCAGGCCATCATGTAGCCACCGCTCGCCGCCACTTTATCTACGGCTACGGTCAGCGGGATCTGTTTTTCACGCAGGCGCTGTAGCTGAGACGCGGCCAGGCCGTAGCCATGCACGACACCTCCCGGGCTTTCAAGACGAACAACGACCTGATCCTGCGGCGTCGCCACGGCCAGAACGGCCGTCACTTCCTCCCGCAAAGAGGACACTTCATGCGCATCCATGCTGCCCTTAAAATCGAGCACGTAGACGCGGGGCGCGACCTTATCCTGTGGCGTATTGAGCTTCGCCTTTGCTTTTGCCGCTTTGGCTTCCTGTTTATGCTTTTTCTTCTGCGCTTTGAGCCACAGTTTCTGTTGATGACTGTCAAGCAGCGCCAGAGACATCTCTTCCTGCATCTCTTTATACTGCTCGCTCAGGCGGGTGATGCGTAACTCCCCACGCTGACGCTTGCGCTGCGTCAGGTTGACAATCAGAACGGCAACCACCGCAATGGCAATCACCACCGTCGCGATTTTCGCCAAAAACAACCCATATTGAGAAAGTAATTCCACGCGTTCCACCTTGATTTAACCACGAATCTTTCACGGCAGTGTACAACAGCCCTGCCCATGCGTCTCGCTCGTGACATTACCTCTGCGAGCCGCCTTCAGGAATCCCCGGTCTGGCGTTTAAATATTTGCAAATTGTTAATTTTACAGCAATGCGTCCTGTAGACTGATTGAATTATCAGGCGAATTCGGGCATAAAGCCGAAAAGTCACAAAAGAAGGCGTCTTTGAGTCACAGTGCGCCGAGGAGTCACCTTGCATTATCAACCGCAAAAAAATCTGCTGCAGAACCACATCATTCTTGTCACTGGGGCCAGCGACGGGATTGGCCGTGAAGCAGCGCTGACCTACGCTGAGTATGGCGCGAGCGTCATCCTGACCGGCCGCAACGAAGAAAAACTTAAAGGGGTGGCGCAGGAGATTGAAGCCGCAGGTGGGATTCCTGCTCGCTGGTACACGCTCGATCTGCTCACCTGCACGCCCGCGTCATGTCAGGAGCTTGCTCACCGCATCAGCACCCATTACCCGCGCCTGGACGGCGTACTGCACAATGCCGGCTTGCTTGGCGAAGTTCGCCCGATGGATGAACAGGATCCCGAGATCTGGCAGGAGGTCATGCAGGTCAACGTCAACGGGACGTTTTTCCTGACCCAGGCACTGCTTCCTTTATTACTCAAATCGGATTCAGGTTCACTGGTATTCACCTCCTCCAGCGTAGGCCGTGAGGGGCGTGCAAACTGGGGTGCCTATGCCGTTTCAAAATTCGCGACCGAAGGCATGATGCAGGTGCTGGCAGAGGAGTACCAAAGCCGCCATCTGCGCGTAAACTGCATTAACCCGGGCGGTACGCGCACCAAAATGCGCGCCAGCGCCTTCCCAACGGAAGATCCGCAGAAGCTGAAAACGCCGGCAGACATTATGCCGCTCTATCTCTGGCTAATGGGCGACGACAGCCGCCGCAAAACCGGGATGACCTTTGACGCCCAGCCAGGCCGTAAACCAGGAATATCGCAATGAGTGAAGAACGTCACCAGCAGCGCCAACAGCGTCTGAAGGAACAGGTTGATGCGCGCGTCGCGGCCGCTCAGGATGAGCGCGGGATCGTCATCGTCTTTACCGGCAACGGCAAAGGGAAAACCACGGCCGCATTCGGCACGGCGACACGCGCCGTCGGCCACGGGCAGAAGGTCGGCGTTATCCAGTTTATTAAAGGTGAGTGGCCTAACGGCGAGCGTAATCTGCTTGAGCCCCACGGCGTTGAATTCCAGGTGATGGCGACCGGATTTACGTGGGACACCCAGAACCGCGAAACCGATACCGCAGCCTGTCTGGCCGTCTGGGAGCACGCTAAAAGAATGTTGGCCGATCCTTCACTCAATATGGTTCTGCTGGATGAGATCACGTATATGGTCGCCTACGACTATTTGCCGCTGGAAGACGTGCTTAATGCACTGAAAGACCGTCCCGCCCATCAGACGGTTATCATCACGGGCCGCGGGTGCCATCGGGATATTCTGGAACTGGCCGATACCGTCAGCGAGCTGCGTCCGGTTAAACATGCGTTTGATGCGGGCATCAAAGCGCAAATAGGGATTGATTACTAAAGAAAAAAGCCCGGTGTCTTCACCGGGCTTTTACATTAACCGTTGTTATTACGGCTGCCAGAGCGGCGGTTGCTGCTCACCTGGCTGTGACGCTTCACCGCACGGCGAATCTGGTTCGCCTTCATGCGGCGACGATCTTTTTCCACCGCCACTTTAGAGGTGGTTTCCGGCGTCAGACCGACCAGCTCGCGCAGGTAGTTGGTCTGGGTCAGATCCAGTTCGGTATATCCCCCACGCGGCAGGCCTTTTGGCAGCAGGATGTCGCCGTAACGGACACGGATCAGGCGGCTAACCTGCACGCCCACCGCTTCCCAGAGACGACGCACCTCGCGGTTGCGGCCTTCGGTCAGGGTCACGTTGTACCACTGGTTGATGCCTTCCCCACCGGTAAATTTGATGGTTTTGAACGCCGCAGGACCGTCTTCCAGCTGAACGCCACGTGACAGGTCGCGCAGTTTATTCTCGTCAACCTGGCCGAACACGCGCACGGCGTATTCACGTTCCACTTCACGGCTTGGGTGCATCAGACGGTTTGCCAGTTCACCATCGGTGGTAAACAGCAGCAGACCACAGGTATTCACGTCCAGACGACCAACGGCAATCCAGCGAGCGCCACGCAGTTTAGGCAGACGGTCAAACACCGTCGGGCGACCTTCCGGGTCATTGCGGGTACACAGCTCGCCTTCCGGCTTGTAGTAAGCCAGCACGCGGCAGATTTGTTCAGCAGACTCTTTCACGGAGATAAGATGACCGTCGATACGGATCTTCAGCCCCGGTACGATTTCTACGCGGTCACCCAGCGTGGCGATTTTACCGTCCACACTCACGCGGCCCGCTTCAATAATGGCTTCGATTTCACGGCGTGAACCGTGGCCGGCACGCGCCAGCACTTTCTGTAACTTCTCGCTCATTGAGCTTCCTCAGGTGTCGCCTTCACAGGCGTCGAATCAGGTCAAAAGAGGGCTGAGCCCTGCTTTGATGGCCGCGTAGTATATCTGCTTATACCATTACAAGAAAGGCTTTACGTCACCCACGCCTTCTCGAATCACTTCCGGTGCATCTTCGGTTAAGTCGACCACGGTGGTCGGCTGCTGGCCGAGATAACCGCCGTGAATAATCAGCTCGACCACCTTCTCCAGACGATCTTTGATCTCTTCCGGATCGGACTCGGTAAACTCGCTGCCCGGCAGCATCAGCGAGGTAGAGAGCATCGGTTCGCCGAGGGTTTCCAGCAGCGCCTGCGCAATCGGGTTCGACGGCACGCGCATGCCGATCGTCTTACGCTTTTCCTGCAGCAGGCGACGCGGCACCTCTTTCGTCCCTTTCAGGATGAAGGTGTAGTTGCCCGGCGTGTTGTTCTTGATCAGGCGAAACGCCACGTTATCCACATAAGCATAGGTGGACAGCTCAGAGAGATCGCGGCACATCAGGGTAAAGTTATGGCCGTCCGGCAGCTGGCGAATACGGCAAATGCGTTCCATCGCCCCTTTATCTTCAATTTTGCAGCCCAGCGCGTAGCCGGAATCGGTCGGGTAAACAATCACGCCGCCTTTGCGGACGATCTCCACGGCCTGGTTAATCAGACGTGGCTGCGGGTTGTCCGGATGGATATAGAAAAACTGACTCATACTTCCCTCTCTTCAATTTGCTGCGGCTGTTCCCAGAGCTGCCAGACCGGCTCAACGCCAGCGGGCAGCCAGAGCTTGCGCCCCAGTTCGATCCAGGCGCAGGGCTGATGGAAATCAGAACCCTGTGAGCCAAGCAGACCGTACTGTCGGGCATAGGTCGCGAGCTGCGCGCGCTCATTGGGCGCCTGCTGACACTGGGCGACTTCCATCGCCTCACCACCGTTTTCGGCAAAGTGCGCCAGCAGCCTTTTCAGCCATTTAGCAGAAAGATTATACCGCCCCGGATGGGCCAGCACGGCCTTACCGCCAGAATGATGAATCACATCAATAGCTTGTTTTATTGTACACCACTGTGGCGGAACGTATCCGGTTTTCCCGCGCGCCAGATACTTTTTAAAGACATCCGCCATCGTCGTGGCTTTACCCGCCTCTACCAGAAAACGGGCGAAATGACCGCGCGTGACCGCCCCGCCGTTCGCCAGCTTTTGGGCACCTTCCAGCGCACCCGGAATATGCGCCTTTTCCAGACGTTCGCCGATCATCTCTGCGCGCTGGTTGCGGCGCGTTTTTTGTTCTTGCAAAAAAGCAGTCAGTGCCGGATGGTCTATATCGATGTTCAGGCCAACGATATGAATCTCATGGTTTTCCCAGACGGTCGAAATTTCGACACCGGAGACCAGATTAAGCGCCAGCCCGCTGCGGGCGATCTCGGCGCGCGCCGCCGGAATGGCATCCGTCGTATCGTGATCGGTTATCGCCAGCGTACCGACGCGCATTTCAACGGCACGATGAACCAGGGCTTCGGGTGTCAGCAGGCCATCAGAGGCCTGAGTATGGCTGTGTAAATCATAAATAATAGCGTAGGTGGTATCGCTCAAAGCACTTCCCATAACAGGTTGGAGACATCCGAAACCATCATGATACCGACTTATATCGAAATTCTGAAATCAAGGGTTGACAACACGCCATCGAACTAGTTAACTAGTACGCAAGTTCACACGAGAAAGGTATCTGAAAATGACAGCACATTTCACTCTGCACGGTTGGTGGCGTACTTCCTGATCATCGGGCAGTGTCACGCGTCTGCGAAATGCAAACAGATACCCGCCCGCTACCCAGCGGGCTTTTTTTTGAACAGAATAAATGAGAACACCAACATGCAAACAGCCAAACCCCATCTCGAATTGCTGACCTGCGAGGCGGCCTATCGCCACAACCCGACCGCGCTGTTTCATCAGGTGTGCGGGGCACGCCCGGCAACGCTGCTGCTGGAATCTGCGGACATTGACAGCAAGGACGATCTCAAAAGCCTACTGCTGGTCGACAGCGCGTTGCGCATTACCGCTCTAGGTGACACTGTCACAATCAAGGCCTTATCAGACAACGGCGCCTCGCTGCTGCCACTGCTGGATGCCGCCCTGCCTTCAGGCATCGAAAACGAACGTCATCCAGAAATGCGTATTCTGCATTTCCCGCCGGTTAGCCAGTTGCTGGATGAAGACGCGCGCCTGTGCTCCCTTTCCGTCTTCGATGCCTTCCGCCTGCTGCAGAACCTGGTCACCGTTCCGCACGATGAGCGTGAAGCGATGTTCTTTGGCGGGCTGTTTGCCTACGACCTGGTCGCCGGATTTGAAGATTTACCGGAAACCGAGCAGGGCAATCGCTGCCCGGACTATTGCTTCTATCTGGCCGAAACCCTGCTGGTGATCGACCATCAGAAACAGTACACCCGTATCCAGGCCAGCCTGTTCACGCCTTCGACCGCTGAGAAAAACCGTCTTGAGCACCGCATCGCGCAGCTTCAGCAGCAGATGACGGAAGCGCCACCTGCACTGCCGGTACAGCGCGTGGAAAAAATGACCTGCGATGTGAACCAGACCGACGATCAGTACGGTGCCGTGGTTCGCCAGATGCAAAAAGCGATTCGCGCCGGGGAAATTTTCCAGGTTGTACCGTCTCGTCGCTTCTCTCTGCCCTGCCCGTCTCCGCTGGCCGCTTACGACGTGCTGAAAAAGAGCAACCCAAGCCCGTACATGTTCTTTATGCAGGACAACGACTTCACGCTGTTCGGCGCCTCGCCGGAAAGCTCACTGAAATATGACGCCACCAGCCGTCAGATTGAGATCTACCCGATCGCCGGAACCCGTCCACGTGGACGTCGCCCAGACGGCTCGCTGGATCGCGATCTCGACAGCCGCATCGAGCTGGAAATGCGCACCGACCATAAAGAGCTCTCTGAGCACCTGATGCTGGTTGACCTGGCGCGTAACGATCTGGCTCGTATTTGCACCCCAGGCAGCCGCTACGTGGCGGACCTGACTAAAGTCGACCGCTATTCATTCGTGATGCACCTGGTCTCCCGCGTGGTCGGTGAGCTGCGCCACGACCTCGACGTGCTGCACGCCTACCGCGCCTGCATGAACATGGGCACCCTGAGCGGTGCGCCGAAAGTGCGCGCTATGCAGCTGATTGCCGCCGCCGAAGGGCGTCGTCGCGGCAGCTACGGCGGTGCGGTAGGCTATTTTACGGCCCACGGTGACCTCGATACCTGCATCGTCATCCGCTCCGCCTATGTTGAAGACGGTATTGCCACCGTCCAGGCGGGTGCCGGGATTGTTCTTGATTCTGTTCCGCAGTCTGAAGCTGACGAAACGCGCAGCAAAGCCCGTGCGGTCCTTCGCGCCATTGCTACCGCACACCATGCACAGGAGATTTTCTGATGGCTGACATTCTGCTGCTCGATAATATCGACTCCTTTACCTACAACCTGGCAGATCAGCTGCGTGCGAATGGCCATAACGTCGTTATCTATCGCAACCACGTACCGGCGCAGACCCTGATTGACCGTCTGGCCACCATGCAAAACCCGGTGCTGATGCTCTCTCCGGGGCCAGGCGCACCGAGCGAAGCAGGCTGTATGCCGGAGCTGCTGACCCGTATGCGCGGCAAGCTGCCGATTATCGGCATCTGCCTCGGTCATCAGGCGATTGTTGAAGCCTACGGCGGTTACGTAGGCCAGGCGGGTGAGATCCTGCACGGTAAAGCGTCCAGCATCGAACATGACGGCCAGGCCATGTTTGCCGGGCTGCCGAATCCGCTCCCGGTCGCGCGCTACCACTCGCTGGTCGGCAGCAACATTCCCGCCGGGCTGACGATCAACGCCTCGTTTGAAGGGATGGTGATGGCGGTACGTCACGACGCGGATCGCGTCTGCGGGATGCAGTTCCATCCGGAATCCATCCTGACCTCCCACGGTGCCCGCCTGCTGGAGCAGACACTCGACTGGGCGTTACAGAAGCTGGAGCAGACCAACACCCTGCAGCCGATTCTGGAAAAACTGTATCAGGCGCAAACCCTGAGCCAGCAGGAGAGCCACCAGCTCTTCTCCGCCGTGGTTCGCGGTGAGCTGAAGCCGGAACAGCTGGCGGCCGCACTGGTGAGCATGAAGGTCCGCGGTGAAAGCCCGCAGGAGATCGCCGGTGCCGCCACGGCCCTGCTGGAAAATGCCGCCCCGTTCCCGCGTCCGGACTATCCGTTTGCCGATATCGTCGGCACCGGCGGTGACGGCAGCAACAGTATCAATATTTCAACCGCCAGCGCCTTTGTGGCCGCAGCGTGTGGCCTGAAAGTGGCGAAGCACGGTAACCGCAGCGTGTCCAGCCGGTCAGGCTCGTCTGATTTACTCGCGGCATTCGGCATTAATCTCGATATGAACGCCGAACGTTCCCGTGAAGCGCTGGATGACCTGGGCGTCTGCTTCCTGTTTGCGCCGAAGTATCACACCGGTTTCCGCCACGCAATGCCGGTTCGTCAGCAGCTTAAAACCCGCACGCTGTTTAACGTGCTCGGCCCCCTGATCAACCCGGCCCATCCACCGCTGGCGCTGATCGGTGTCTACAGTCCGGAACTGGTCCTGCCGATTGCTGAGACGCTGCGCGTGCTGGGTTACCAGCGTGCCGCCGTGGTGCACAGCGGCGGAATGGATGAAGTGTCACTGCATGCGCCGACGCTGGTAGCCGAACTGCGCGACGGTGAAATCCTGAGCTACCAGCTGGAAGCCGCTGACTTTGGTTTAACCCCGTATCACCAGGAAGCGCTGGCCGGCGGTACCCCGGAAGAAAACCGTGACATTCTGACGCGCTTATTACAAGGTAAGGGAGAGGTTGCCCATGAGGCCGCCGTTGCTGCCAACGTCGCCATGCTGATGCGTTTGCACGGCGAGGAAGACCTGAAGGCCAACGTTCAAAAAGTTCTGGATGTACTGCGCTCCGGTGCAGCTTACGATCGCGTTACCGCACTTGCGGCAAGAGGGTAAAGAATGCAGACCGTTTTAGCGAAAATCGTTGCCGATAAGGCCATCTGGGTGGAAGCCCGCAAGCAACAGCAGCCGCTTGCCAGTTTTCAGAATGACGTCGTCCCGAGCAGCCGTCGTTTCTATGACGCCCTGCAGGGTGCGCGCACCGCGTTTATTCTTGAGTGCAAAAAAGCGTCTCCGTCTAAAGGCGTTATCCGTGACGATTTCGACCCGGCGCGTATTGCCGGCATTTATAAGCATCATGCGTCCGCTATCTCCGTGCTGACGGATGAGAAATATTTTCAGGGTAGCTTCGATTTTCTGCCGATCGTCAGCGGTATCGCGCCGCAGCCGATCCTGTGCAAAGACTTTATCATCGACCCGTATCAGATCTGGCTGGCGCGCTTTTACCAGGCTGACGCCTGCCTGCTGATGCTCTCGGTGCTTGACGACGAGCAGTATCGCCAGCTCTCTGCCGTCGCGCACAGCCTGAAAATGGGCGTGCTGACCGAAGTGAGTAATGAAGAGGAGCTGGAGCGTGCGATTGCGCTGGAAGCCAAAGTGGTAGGCATTAATAACCGCGATCTGCGTGACCTGTCCATTGACCTGAACCGCACGCGCCAGCTGGCGCCGCGTCTGGGATCTGGCGTCACGGTGATCAGCGAATCCGGCATTAACAGCTATGCCCAGGTGCGCGAGCTGAGCCACTTCGCCAACGGTTTCCTGATTGGCTCCGCCATGATGGAACATGACGATCTCAATGCGGCAGTACGTCGCGTGCTGCTGGGTGAAAACAAAGTCTGCGGCTTAACCCGCGAACAGGACGCTCAGGCCGCGTATGAAGCCGGAGCGATTTATGGCGGGCTGATTTTTGTGGATTCCTCCCCTCGCGCGGTCAGCGAAGAGCAGGCGCGTAAGGTCATCGCCGCGGCTCCGCTCAGCTATGTTGGCGTGTTCCGCAATGCAGATATCGCAGAGGTGGTTGAAAAAGCCGACGCGTTATCCCTGAGCGCGGTGCAGCTTCACGGCGATGAAGATCAGGCCTATATCGATGCCCTGCGCGCCACGCTGGCACCGCAGGTACAGATCTGGAAAGCGCAACGCGTTGACGATACGTTGCCCCCGCGTAACCTGAACCACGTGGATAAATACGTCCTCGATAACGGCCAGGGCGGAACCGGCCAGCGTTTTGACTGGTCCTTGCTGAACGGCGAAAAGCTGGACAACGTCCTGCTGGCGGGCGGTTTAAGCCCGGACAACTGTGTAGAAGCCGCGAAAACCGGCTGCGCAGGCCTCGATTTCAATTCAGGCGTAGAGTCCCAGCCGGGTATTAAAGATGCCAGCAAACTGGCCTCGGTTTTTAAAACTCTGCGTGCATATTAAGGAAGAGAAGATGACGACATTACTTAACCCGTATTTTGGTGAGTTCGGCGGGATGTACGTCCCGCAAATCCTGATGCCCGCGCTGCGCCAGCTGGAAGAAGCGTTTGTGAGCGCACAAAAGGATCCGGCATTTCAGGCTGAATTTACCGACCTGCTGAAAAACTATGCAGGCCGCCCAACGGCCCTGACCAAATGCCGCAATCTGACGGAAGGCACGAAAACCACGCTGTATCTTAAGCGTGAAGACCTGCTGCACGGCGGCGCACACAAGACTAACCAGGTGCTGGGTCAGGCGCTGCTTGCGAAGCGTATGGGCAAAACCGAAATCATCGCCGAAACCGGCGCAGGCCAGCATGGCGTGGCCTCGGCGCTCGCCAGCGCCCTGCTCGGTCTGAAATGCCGCATCTATATGGGGGCGAAAGACGTTGAGCGTCAGTCTCCAAACGTTTTCCGTATGCGTCTGATGGGTGCGGAAGTGATCCCGGTGCACAGCGGCTCCGCGACGCTGAAGGATGCCTGTAACGAAGCGCTGCGCGACTGGTCTGGCAGCTACGAAACCGCGCACTATATGCTCGGTACCGCGGCGGGCCCGCACCCGTTCCCGACCATCGTGCGTGAATTCCAGCGCATGATCGGGGAAGAGACCAAAGCGCAGATCCTCGAAAAAGAGGGTCGTCTGCCGGATGCGGTCATCGCCTGCGTCGGCGGCGGATCTAACGCCATCGGCATGTTCGCAGACTTTATCGACGACACCAGCGTGGGTCTGATTGGCGTCGAGCCTGCGGGTCACGGCATTGAATCGGGAGAACACGGCGCGCCGCTGAAGCATGGCCGCGTGGGGATCTACTTCGGCATGAAATCCCCGATGATGCAGACCGATGAAGGCCAGATTGAAGAGTCTTACTCTATCTCTGCCGGCCTCGACTTCCCGTCCGTCGGGCCGCAGCACGCCTATCTGAACAGCACCGGTCGTGCGGACTATGTCTCCATTACCGATGACGAAGCGCTGGAAGCGTTTAAAACGCTATGCCGCAGCGAAGGGATCATCCCGGCGCTGGAGTCTTCACACGCTCTGGCCCATGCGCTGAAAATGATGAAAGACAATCCGGAAAAAGAACAGCTGCTGGTGGTCAACCTTTCCGGACGCGGTGACAAAGATATCTTCACCGTTCACGATATTCTGAAAGCACGAGGGGAAATCTGATGGAACGCTACGATAACGTATTTGCAGAACTGAAATCCCGCCAGGAAGGCGCGTTCGTTCCCTTCGTCACCCTGGGCGATCCGGGCCCTGAACAGTCGCTGAAGATCATCGACACCCTGATTGAAGCCGGTGCCGATGCGCTGGAGCTGGGGATCCCGTTCTCTGACCCGCTGGCGGATGGCCCGACCATCCAGAATGCGACGCTGCGTGCATTTGCCTCGGGCGTCACGCCGACCCAGTGCTTCGAGATGCTGGCGGCGGTCCGTCAGAAGCACCCCACTATCCCGATTGGCCTGCTGATGTACGCCAACCTGGTGTTCAACCGCGGTATCGATGAGTTTTACGCCGAGTGCGCCCGCGTGGGTGTCGACTCCGTTCTGGTCGCCGACGTGCCGGTTGAAGAGTCCGCGCCGTTCCGCCAGGCTGCGATGCGTCACAATGTCGCCCCGATTTTCATCTGCCCGCCAAACGCGGACGATGAGCTGCTGCGCCAGATTGCCTCTTACGGGCGCGGTTACACCTACCTGCTCTCCCGCGCAGGCGTGACCGGTGCCGAGAATAAAGCCGCATTGCCGCTGCATCATTTGGTGGAAAAGCTGGCCGAGTACCATGCCGCACCGCCGCTGCAGGGCTTCGGGATCTCCTCTCCGGATCAAGTCACCGCGGCGATTGACGCGAAGGCTGCGGGTGCCATTTCCGGCTCTGCGATTGTGAAGATCATCGAGAAGAACGTGGACAAGCCCGAGCAGATGCTGGCCGAGCTGAAGGCGTTTGTAACCGCCATGAAGGCGGCGACGCGTAAAGCCTGATCCCTCCACCGTCTGGCATCCCTGCCAGACGGTTAGCCTTTATTCCCCGCCATCAACAAAGGATGACGTTAAAATTGATCCTTTCGATATTTTCGGTGTGAATGGCTTTTCAAACCGTCGTGTAAGCGTATGATCTGGACTCTTTTTTATCTTTAATCCTTCTGAGTTCAGAGGCTTATTCATGTCATGGCAATCCTTCAAACAGGCTTACCTGGTTAAGTTCTGGTCACCCGTTCCGGCCGTTATCGCGGCAGGCATTCTCTCTACTTATTATTTTGGCATTACCGGTACCTTCTGGGCCGTAACCGGCGAGTTCACCCGCTGGGGTGGCCAACTGCTGCAACTCGCTGGCGTACATGCCGAAGAGTGGGGCTACTTTAAACTCATTCATCTGGACGGTACGCCGCTCACCCGCATCGACGGGATGATGATCATCGGCATGTTCGGCGGCTGCTTCGCTGCCGCGCTGTGGGCAAACAACGTTAAGTTGCGTATGCCCAAAAGCCGGATCCGCATTGTGCAGGCGGTTGTCGGCGGCATGATTGCCGGATTCGGCGCGCGTCTGGCGATGGGGTGTAACCTTGCCGCCTTCTTTACCGGGATCCCGCAGTTTTCGCTTCACGCCTGGTTCTTTGCCGTCGCCACGGCCATCGGCTCTTACTTTGGCGCAAAATTCACCCTGCTGCCGCTGTTTCGTATTCCAGTGAAAATGACAAAAGTCAGCGCAGCGTCTCCGTTAACCCAGAAGCCCTCTCAGGCCCGCCGCCGTTTCCGCCTCGGAATGCTGGTCTTTTTCGCCATGGTGGCATGGGCGCTCTGCACCGCCCTGAACCAGCCTAAGCTCGGTCTGGCGATGCTGTTCGGCGTGGGGTTTGGCCTGCTCATTGAACGCGCGCAGATCTGCTTCACCTCCGCGTTTCGCGATATGTGGATCACCGGGCGCACGATGATGGCGAAGGCGATTATCGCCGGGATGGCGGTCAGCGCCATCGGCATCTTCAGCTATGTTCAACTGGGCGTCGAACCAAAAATCATGTGGGCCGGTCCTAACGCGGTCATTGGCGGCCTGCTGTTCGGCTTCGGGATCGTGCTGGCTGGCGGGTGTGAAACCGGCTGGATGTATCGCGCCGTCGAAGGCCAGGTGCACTACTGGTGGGTGGGTCTGGGAAATGTGATTGGCTCGACGATCCTGGCGTACTACTGGGATGACGTGTCTCCCCTCCTGGCCACCAACTGGGACAAGATCAACCTGCTGAATACCTTCGGGCCTCTCGGCGGCCTGCTCGTCACCTACGCCCTGCTGTTGGTCGCATTTTTACTGGTCGTCGCACAGGAGAGACGTTTCTTCCGCCGTGCGAGCGTTAAAACAAAAACGCAGGAGAATGCAGCATGAAAGAGATTGTGCCTGATTATCGTCTGGATATGGTTGGCGAGCCCTGTCCATATCCGGCGGTGGCTACGCTTGAAGCGCTGCCGCAGCTTAAGAAAGGTGAAATTCTGGAGGTAGTCAGCGACTGCCCGCAGTCCATCAACAACATACCGCTGGACGCGAAAAACCACGGTTATACGGTGCTGGATATCCAGCAGGATGGCCCAACCATTCGCTATCTGATTCAAAAATGATCGTTAAGGGCCCCGTCAGGGGCCTTTATCGTATTGAATTATAAGACATCTTGATCCACGGCAAAAACGTGATTTTTGACTTAAGTAAAATCTCATTTCCCTTTTGAAGGAGGTTTTCGCGGTTTGATGTATTTACGAGCTTTACTGGTTTTCGCCTTATTGATTCCCTTCCATGCGCTGTCCCTGAATTTCTCTTCTACCTTCCTGCGCCTTAATTGTCCGCAACGAGGACTTGTCGAGGTCATTCTGCACGTCTATGACCATACCCAGGAACGGTGGCGCGGTCATTTTGAAACCGGCGCGGGACATAAACGTGCGGGTGACACCGAAATTATCCCGTTTGCCAACGGCGATATTCTCTTCCATTCCCTGTCCAGCGACGCTTTCAGCTATTTATATGATGGGGAAACGATCCTGAGGCACTGCGTAAAGCTTGATGAGCGGCCGGTTTATCCGTCGTTTTGAAGTGAGCAAAGCAAACTGGCCACCCTGTGGCCAGTTTGACGGGGGATCAGAAACGATAACCCGCAGAGAACATAAACACCCACGGATCCAGGCGGGTATTGATACTTTGCTGCTGACCGCCCGCCTTGAAGCGTACGTCCGTATCAATATCCATATACCAGACCGAGGCGTTGATCAGCCAGTCGCGGTTAATCAGGTAATCCAGACCGACCTGTCCCGCCATGCCCCACGAATCTTTCAGGCTGAGGTCCGTCAGACCCGCCTCTTTACCGGTATCGTTGAATTTCTCATCAAAGAAGGTGGTGTAGTTCACACCGGCGCCAATATATGGACGCACCTTGCTGCTTGAGTCGCCAAAGTACCATTGCGCCATCAGCGTTGGCGGTAAATGGTGAACCGTGGCGATATCACCGGTTGGTCCTAAACCGACGCGATGACGGAACGGCGTTGCGGCCAGAAGCTCAACGCCCACGTTATCCGTCGCCATCCAGGTAAAGGTTAAACCTAACTGGGTGTTATTACTGACGTTAAAACCGCCCATTCCCAGCACGTTATCCGATCCTTCAGTTGGGCGAACCGTAGCCGAACCGGCACGAATAAAGAATTCGCCTGCTTCATGCGCATACGCGCCGCCAGAGAGACTGCTTAATACAAGGGCTGCCACCGCTAATTTTTTCATATCCGCTCCATCGTTGTGGTTTTAATCGCGGATGAGAATATACTCACAAAAGGGTAATAAGTGATCTGCCACAGATCACATTAAAACCAGTAACTTAACATTCATTGATCTGGATTAATTTTTTGTTACGCATCCAAAACCAATAAGTTGTTTCCATGTCAATTTTTGGCATTTCACGGTTACAAAATTTTCCCTTTTCCCCCTCTTGCTCTTCCTCTGGCGGCTGGATAATTTATCGCTCTCACAAGTTGATTTGATGCGTTCTTCTTTTGCAGGTGTGCCATGAGTGATATTAACCCGTGCATGACGTGCGGAGCCTGTTGTGCGTATTTTCGAGTCTCTTTCTACTGGGCCGAAGCCAGCGATGGCGGCGGTACCGTTCCGGTTCATCTTACCGAGCCGTTAACACCCTTTCTGCGCTGCATGAGCGGCACGAACCAAAAGCAGGCCCGCTGTGTGGCGCTACAGGGTGAGCCTGGGGTCGCGACCCGCTGTTCCATCTATGAGGATCGCCCCAGCCCGTGCCGGGAATTTGCCATGTCGGGGGAAGATGGGCAGGTCAACGAAGCCTGTAACCGCGCCCGCGCCCGCGTTGGATTACCGCCGCTTTACAAAGATATGCTTTTCCATACAAGCCTTGATGCTGCCACAGCAGGTGCATCCGGTGTACAATTGCCAGCTAATTAACACCTGCAATACTCAAGGAGAGTGCATGTCTATCACGGCGAAGTCTGTCTACCGTGACACGGGAAACTTTTTCCGCAATCAGTTCATTACCTTTTTACTGATCGCGTTGCTTTGCGCCTTTATCACGGTGGTGCTGGGTCATGCGTTCTCACCGAGTGAAGAACAGATTGCCAGCCTGAGCCAGGGCGACCATCTTGCGGGTAGCGTGGGGTTGTTTGAGCTGGTGCAAAACATGACGCCGGAGCAGCAGCAAATTCTGCTGCGCGCTTCTGCCGCGTCCACGTTCTCAGGCCTGATTGGTAATGCGGTTCTGGCGGGCGGCGTTTTGCTGATGATTCAGCTGGTATCGGCAGGTCACCGGGTCAGCGCCTTACGGGCGATTGGTGCCAGCGCGCCGGTCTTACCTAAGCTGTTTATCCTGATCTTTTTGACCACCCTGCTGGTGCAGATTGGGATTATGCTGGTTGTGGTGCCGGGCGTATTACTGGCTATCGTGCTCTCATTTGCCCCGGTGATGGTCGTGCAGGATAAGATGGGTATTTTTACCGCGATGCGCAACAGCATCAGACTGGCATGGGCTAATATGCGTCTGGTGGCGCCCGCCGTGATCGGCTGGCTGCTGGCCAAAACGCTGCTGTTATTGTTTGCGCCGAATTTTGCGGTTTTAACGCCTAATGTTGGCGCCGTGGTGGCGAATACGCTGAGCAATCTCATTTCAGCGGTACTGCTCGTCTATCTGTTCCGCCTGTATATGTTAATTCGTCAGTAATCCCGAGGCGGGGGGCATCGCTGTCTCCCGCCCCGCTCAGAAGATGGAATCACAGAATGAAGCAGTTTCTTGATTTTTTACCGCTCGCGGTGTTTTTCGCTGTCTATAAGTTGTACGACATTTTTGCTGCAACAAAAGCATTAATCGTTGTGACCGCCGTTGTGCTGATCTATAGCTGGATTCGCTATCGCAAAGTCGAAAAAATGGCACTTATTACGTTCATCCTAGTGGCGGTGTTCGGTGGATTGACCATTGCCTTGCATGATGTTGAATTTATTAAGTGGAAGGTGACTGTTATTTATGCGTTGTTTGCAGCAGCATTACTGTTCAGTCAATGGTTCATGAAAAAGCCCCTTATCCAGAGCATGTTAGGTAAAGAACTCACCCTGCCGCAGGTAGTCTGGTCGCGTCTGAATACTGCCTGGGCAATCTTCTTTATTCTCTGCGGTCTCGCTAATATCTATATCGCCTTCTGGCTGCCGCAGGATATCTGGGTCAACTTTAAGGTCTTTGGCCTGACTGCGCTGACGCTTATCTTCACGCTGTTGAGCGGTGTATACATCTATCGTCATATGCCGCAGGACGACAACCACTGATTACTGACTGACCAGAACGTCAACGACGGGCGTTCTGGTCTATTCTCTCCGCACGCGAATCATAGTAGCATCCCGCCTGAAGTCTTCCGTTACGAGTTAAAACAATGACAACAACTAACGCCCCTCAGGGCGAACTGGTTTTACGCACACTGGCAATGCCCGCTGACACCAATGCCAATGGCGATATTTTTGGCGGCTGGCTGATGTCGCAGATGGATATGGGCGGCGCAATTCTGGCAAAAGAGATTGCCCACGGGCGCGTGGTCACCGTGAGAGTGGACGGCATGACCTTCCTGCGCCCGGTTGCGGTGGGTGATGTGGTTTGCTGCTACGCGCGCTGCGTGAAACGCGGTAATACCTCCATTTCCATCAACATCGAAGTCTGGGTGAAGAAAGTCTCTTCTGAGCCGATTGGGCAACGTTATAAGGCCACTGAAGCGCTGTTTATTTATGTCGCTGTGGACAGCGAGGGTAAACCTCGTCAACTTCCACAGGCCTGATCGACAGGCAAAAAAAAGCCTCCTTTCGGAGGCTTTTTTTATTCCATCTGCGCCCCGCCGTTCAGGCGGAAAACAATATTGACGATCAATCCGCTACCCGGCTTGCCTGGCTCATAGCGCCATCTGCGCATGGCAGATTTCACTTCGCGCTCAAACATATTAGAAGGTTGCGCAGATAAGATTTCCACGTTATCCACGCGGCCATCCGCAGTGACATCAAATTTCACCCGTACACGGCCTTCAATACGCAAGGCCTGAGCTCGCGCCGGATACTGAGGCTGATTGCGGCTTACGGCTCGCGGGCCCGCTGGCGCGGTAACCGTTGGCTTTGACGTCGTTGCCGTATTGTTCATCACAGGACGTGAAGGCGCTGCATTTTCGACCGGCTGGGTCGCGCGCGGTTCAACCGGTCGTTCCTCGCGTTTCGGACGCTCCTCAACCTTCTTCACCGGCTTTGGCTTCGGCTTAGGTTTTGGCTTCGGTTCAGGTTTGTGGATCACCACCGGGGCTTCCTTCGGTGGCTCCGGAACGGGTTCGGGTTCTGGCTCCGGTTCAGCCACCGGCTGTGGCGGCGGAGGGGCAACCTGCGGCGGTTCAAGATCCGCTGGCGAGACCATCGTCACGGAAATTGGCTGCGCGGGCGCGGGCGTTTCAATAACCTGATGAACCGAGGTATACAGCAGACCCGCCACAACGGCACCGTGAATCACGACAGAAAGCAGCGTCGGCCAGGGAAAGCGGCGAGGTAAATCAAGGGTCATCGAAGTCATATTCATCAACGTTAAAAAACCGAACCCTGATTTTAAATGCAAATAGCAATCATATTCAATAAGACACTTTGCTCTGGCGCAACTTTAGCGCCTGAGAGGCCAAAAAAGGCGCATTCAGATCAGGGTATTAACATTGTTTTTATTTTACATTGCAGTCGATTGCCCTTTCACATAACGTAACTGACACTTTTACCGGTTAAGGAGCTTCGCCGTGTTTTACGTGATTTACTCTGAAGATGTTGCTGATTCGCTCGAAAAACGCCAGTCTGTGCGCCCTGCGCATCTGGCACGTTTGCAGTTGCTTCAGGATGAAGGCCGATTACTGACCGCTGGCCCCATGCCCGCAGTAGACAGCAACGATCCGGGTGCTGCCGGTTTTGCCGGCTCCACGGTTATTGCTGAATTTGAATCCCAGGAAGCCGCTCAGGCCTGGGCTGACGCAGACCCGTACGTTGCAGCGGGTGTGTATGCAAAAGTGACGGTCAGACCGTACAAGAAAGTGTTCTGATACCAAAGCGGCTCCGAAAGGAGCCTTTTTTATGGCGGCGATTACACGCCTCTGTACCGAGTAAACTGCTGCTCTGTAATCAGGCTCCCCCACTGGTCGCCTTCCCACTCCTTTACCAGCGTAAACCCAAACGACTCGTACAGACGCCGGGCGGCGGTCAGCTTATTGAACGTCCAGAGGTGCACGGCAGAAAAACCGACACTGTCGCAGAACCGCATCGCTTCATTCAGCAGTTTTTTCCCCACGCCGTGTCCCCGACAGCCATCATCAAGAATAAACCAGCGAAGATGGGCTTCACCCGGCGCCAGATCCTCGCCATCGATTGCCACCGATCCGACAATTTTGTCGTTGAGCACTGCCAGCCAAATCTGGTTACAGGGCTTCTCCAGTCTTTCACTGAACTCGGCCAGCCCAGAAGCCACTTTGGCCTCGAAGAAGCGACCAAAGTTATGCTCCCGCGAATAATAGCTGCCATGCATCTCCGCAATACGGCCAATCATGCCGGGGATATATCCCTGCACTATCTTCAGCTCGTCGGGCTGCATATCGTTGCCCGCCTCGCGGCATGCCAGCAGCGCGTTGGCATAAAGGGAAAGCCCCTCAGAGATGATCTGCTGCTGGGCAGGAGCAAGACGCTTTATTGCTGTGACCACGCGCTCATTGCTGAAGGCATTAATTTTGCTGACCGTCTCGTGACCTTTCGCGGTCAGCCTGAGGCTCTTTGCTCTCGCATCCTCAGCAGAAATGACTTCCTCGAGTTCGCCTGCGGCAATCAGGCGAGCCAGCATCCGGCTGACGCTGGACTTTTCCAGGCCCAGCAGTTGCACCAGCTGGCTCGCCGTCATCTCTTTGCGTAGAGCAATTTCGACCAGAGTATGGACGGCCGAAGGCGAGTAATTCGTTGAGGCCAGGGTAGACCCCATAAAACCTAACTCTCGCACCATCAGGCGCGAGGAACGTCGAATAACACTGACTACCGGGGTTTCGCTGTGCATGTTGTGTCCTCATCATTTAGTTGTACTATACAACTAAATGATGAGGGATTGTCAAACAGAATTAAAAAGGCTCCCGCAGGAGCCTTTCATCAATCAATGCAGCGACGCTAACCTCGCCGCAAACCCGACGAACAGCAGTCCTATCAGCCCGTTCCCCAGCTTTGCCAGTTTCTTTTTCGTTTTGAGATAACGCGTGACAAACGCACCGGAGAAGATCAGGAAGCTCATGTACATAAAGCTGATTAACTCAAGCGTCGTCGCGAGGATAAGGAAAGAGGTGCCAGTGCTCTGTGCGTTCACGTCAATGAACTGAACGAAGAACGATACGTAGAACAGAATCGCTTTTGGATTCGTCAAGCTCAATACCAGCGAACGTTTCATGATCGCGCTGGCAGGCTCGGTACCGCTTTCCTGAGCGTGATTCTGCCGGGTAATGACCGACCAGAGCATTTTGCCGCCCAGCCACAGCAGATAGAAGGCGCCGAGATAGCGCACGATATTAAACAGTACCGGCGTGGTCTGGATTAATGCCGCGACGCCCGCCCAGGCCAGAAACATCAGTACCGCATCGCCGATAAATACACCCGACGCGGCAAGGTACCCTTTTTTAACGCCGTGTCCAATTCCGGTTTTAAGCACAAACAGGGTATTCGGCCCCGGTACGAGCACGATAAAAAACGCGCCAACAACATACGTCCAGAAATTCAGTACGCCAAACTCCGCAAACACTTCTTCTCCCTCCTTTTGCTCAATACAGCAGGAATAGCGCTGCAAATACGCTACTCCTAAAAATCAGACTCTATAAAATCAGCGGGCACCATTACGGTGCCCTCATGGTACTCAGATATCCTGGACGGCGAACAGCAACGCGTTGCGATGCCGGGTCATTCCACATTTTCTGATGGCGTGAATACGCATATTGCGGCGGGATTGTGCTTCCAGCCAACGAGCTTTGCGACGACTCACCTGTCGCAACATGCGCCAGCGCCCTACTTCTGTTCTACTGCGCTTCATGTCTACAACTCTTTCTCTAACAGAGGCGACATTATAAACCCATGCTGGCAGCAAACCAGCGCTTTTACCTGGCGTTTTTATTTGCCAGATGAATCCTGATGCGTACACTCATAACAATACGCTTTCAAAAGGATTTTTTTACCTATGACAACCTTCTACACCGTGGTGAGTTGGCTGGTCATTTTAGGATACTGGCTGTTAATCGCGGGTGTGACGTTACGCATCCTGATGAAGCGCAGAGCCGTACCCTCTGCCATGGCCTGGCTTCTGATCATCTACATCCTGCCGCTGGTGGGAATTATTGCCTATCTCTCTTTCGGTGAGCTTCATCTCGGCAAACGCCGCGCCGAGCGTGCCCGCGCCATGTGGCCCTCAACCGCAAAGTGGCTAAACGATCTGAAGGCCTGTAAGCATATCTTTGCCGAGGAGAACAGCAGCGTCGCCTCGTCACTGTTTAAGCTGTGCGAGCGCCGTCAGGGGATTGGTGGTGTTAAAGGCAATCAACTGCAGCTGCTGACCTCGTCCGACGACGTCATGCAGGCATTAATCCGCGATATCCAGCTGGCGCGTCATAATATCGA
Organism: Enterobacter sp. BNK-13; assembly: GCF_048685015.1. Lineage (NCBI taxonomy): Bacteria > Pseudomonadati > Pseudomonadota > Gammaproteobacteria > Enterobacterales > Enterobacteriaceae > Enterobacter > Enterobacter sp. BNK-13. The sequence goes on from NZ_JBLQTP010000001.1 coordinate 2,306,865, forward strand.
GATGGTTTTTTATATCTGGCAGCCTGGCGGGATGGCTGACCAGGTCGCTGAATCGCTGATGGCCGCGGCGCGACGCGGCATTCACTGCCGTCTGATGCTTGACTCCGCAGGCAGCGTGGCATTTTTCCGTAGCCCCTGGGCGGGCATGATGCGCAATGCCGGTATCGAGGTGGTTGAGGCGCTGAAGGTTAACCTGCTGCGCGTGTTTCTGCGCCGGATGGATCTCCGTCAGCATCGCAAAATGATCATGATCGATAACTATATTGCCTACACCGGCAGCATGAACATGGTTGATCCGCGCTTCTTCAAGCAGGACTCGGGCGTGGGCCAGTGGGTGGATCTGATGGCGCGAATGGAGGGGCCGATTGCCACCTCGATGGGCATCGTTTACTCCTGCGACTGGGAGATAGAAACCGGCAAACGCATTCTGCCGCCCCCGCCGGACGGCAATATTATGCCGTTTGAAGAGGCCAGTGGTCACACCATTCATACCATTGCTTCCGGGCCAGGTTTCCCGGAGGATTTGATCCATCAGGCGCTGCTGACGGCGACGTACTCGGCGCGTGAATACCTGATCATGACGACTCCCTACTTTGTTCCCAGCGATGATCTCCTGCACGCGATCTGTACCGCGGCGCAGCGCGGCGTCGATGTGAGCATTATTTTGCCGCGCAAAAATGACTCCCTTCTGGTGGGCTGGGCCAGCCGGGCATTCTTTAGCGAACTGCTGGCTGCAGGGGTGAAGATCTACCAGTTCGAAGGCGGATTGCTCCACACCAAAAGCGTGCTTGTCGACGGCGAGTTAAGCCTGGTGGGGACAGTGAACCTGGATATGCGCAGCCTGTGGCTCAACTTTGAAATCACGCTGGTTATTGATGATGCCGGCTTTGGCGGCGATCTCGCGGCGGTGCAGGATGATTATATCTCCCGCTCGCGGCTGCTGGATGCCAGACTGTGGGTAAAACGTCCGCTGTGGCAGAGAATTGCCGAACGACTGTTTTACTTCTTTAGTCCGTTGCTGTAAAACGTGCCCAACGATGTTAAACAGGTAGTCATCATGGAAATGGATCTGAACAATCGCCTGACCGAAGACGAAACGCTCGAGCAGGCCTATGACATTTTTCTCGAACTGGCGGTTGATAACCTCGATCCCGCAGACGTGATCCTCTTTAATCTGCAGTTCGAAGAGCGCGGCGGTGCCGAACTGTTCGACCCTTCAGAAGACTGGGCTGAACATGTGGATTTCGATCTGAATCCTGACTTCTTTGCCGAAGTGGTCATCGGGCTGGCCGATGAAGACGGTGGCGAGATTAACGATATTTTCGCCCGCGTCCTGCTCTGTCGAGAGAAAGACCACAAGCTGTGCCATATTCTCTGGCGCGAATAATAAAAAAGGCTGCGATTGCAGCCTTTTTTATTTACTCCGGCAACGCACTTCCGCAGCGGTTACAAAACCGCGCGTTAAGGTCATGTTCACCCTGGTGACATGCCGGACATTTGCGCTGCTGCTTGCGGCTCTGAAATGCGCTGCTCATGTGCGTGGTAATAAGCCCGGTCGGAATAGCAATGACCGAATAGCCAATCAAAATCAGCACTGAGGCCACAATGCGGCCCAGCGGCGTATGGGGCGTTATATCACCGTACCCCACGGTCGTCACGGTCACTATCGCCCAATAAACGGACGCATTGAGCGTCGTGAAACCATATTTCGGCCCCTCTATCAGATACATCAGCGCGCCAAAAACGATCATGACGATGGCAATAAACGAGTAGAAGAGAATAAGCTGATGACGGGCGCTGACGATTGCGCTCCAGAACACGCGCAGTGAGGGCATAAAGCGCAGTAATTTCAGAATACGTAATACGCGAATAACGCGCATCGCCCGCCAGGCAAAGACATAACTCAGGCTGATTTCCGGCCACAGCCACATGACGTAGAGCGGCAGAATGGTGGCCAAATCAATAAATCCCCAGAAGCTGAAAACATATCGGGCCGGGTTGGGCCAGGCAATTACTCTGAGCAAATATTCAGCGGTAAACACCAGGGTAATCGCCAGCTCAAGCCAGACAAAGACATGCCATTCGTCAAACGTCAGGTGGTATTGCGTCCCGGCGCCTGACTCAATAAAGATGACCACCACGCTGAGGAGCGCAAATAAACCGCAAAGACCTTCGAAGCGTCGCCCGGATACCGTTTCAGGATCGAATAAAACATGATAAAGCCGCCGACGGGCTGACGTGAATAAACGCGACACAGTGACCTCGCAAAATATAAGGGCTGACATCATGTCAGCCCTTGCGATTATAACGGGTCTACTTTCAGGCAGGAAACCGCATGTCGGAAACTGCCTTCCAGAACCGGTCGCGTTTTCGCACATTCCGGCCCGGCCATTGGGCAGCGCGTGCGGAAGACGCAGCCCGACGGCGGGTTAATCGGTGAAGGCAATTCCCCTTCCAGAAGCTGGATGGTCTTATTCTTTTCCAGATCGGGATCGGGGATCGGCACTGCCGACATCAGCGCTTTGGTGTACGGGTGCAGCGGATTGTGGTACACCTCGTCATAGGTGCCCAGCTCCACGGCGTGCCCCAGATACATCACCAGCACGCGGTCAGAGATGTGTTTCACCACGGCAAGGTCATGCGCGATGAAGATCAGCGACAGCCCCATTTCGCGCTGCAGCTTCTGCAGCAGGTTAACCACCTGCGCCTGAATGGAGACGTCGAGCGCGGAAACCGGTTCATCACAGATAATCAGCTTCGGTTCGAGGATCAGGGCGCGCGCAATACCAATACGCTGACACTGACCGCCGGAGAATTCGTGCGGATAGCGGTTGATGAGGTTAGGCAACAGCCCAACTTTAAGCATCATCGCCTTAACGCGATCGCGAACTTCCTGACGGGACATCTTCGGATGATAGGTCCGCAGCGGCTCGGCAATAATCTCACCGATGGTCATACGCGGGTTTAGCGATGCCAGCGGATCCTGGAAAATCATCTGGATATCGCTGCGCACGTCGCGCCACTCGTCGGGTTTCATGCCCAGCAGATCTTTACCCAGCCAGGCCACTTTGCCGTCGGTGGCTTTCACCAGACCGATAATGGCGCGCGCAAAGGTCGATTTACCGCAGCCGGACTCGCCCACCACGCCCAGGGTTTCCCCTTCATACAGGCGCAGCGTGACGCCGTCCACCGCTTTCAGGGTCTTCGACGGCTGCCAGAACCACTGTTTACCGTCTTTGATGTCGAAATGCACCTTAAGGTCAGCAATCTCGAGCAGCACATTGCGTTTTTCATCTAATGCGTTCATACCAGCTCCTCCTGCGGCTTAAAGCAGGCGCGCAGGCGGCCTGGTGCAAACTCTTCCAGCGGCGGTGCGCTGTTGCAGATTTCCATGGCGTGCGGGCAGCGCGGCTGGAACGGACAGCCTTTCGGCAGGCGCAGCAGGTTTGGCGGGTTGCCCGGAATGGTGAGCAGGGATTCCCCTTCCGCATCGAGACGCGGTACCGCGTTCAGCAGGCCAATCGAGTAAGGATGCGCAGGCTGATAGAATACGTCACGCGCTTTGCCGTATTCCATGGTACGGCCGGCATACATCACCAGCACTTTGTCACAGATGCCCGCCACCACGCCCAGGTCGTGGGTGATCATGATGATCGCCGTGTTGAACTCACGCTTCAGCTCGTTCAGCAGGGTCATGATTTGTGCCTGAACGGTAACGTCCAGCGCGGTGGTCGGTTCGTCGGCAATCAGCAATTTTGGCCGGCACAGCAGCGCCATCGCAATCATCACGCGCTGACGCATACCGCCAGAGAACTCGTGCGGGAACATTCGCATGCGCTTGCGCGCTTCCGGCATTTTCACCGCATCGAGCATTTTGACTGACTCTTCAAAGGCTTCGGCTTTGCCCAGACCTTTGTGCAGCATCAGGACTTCCATCAGCTGCTCACCGACGCGCATGTACGGGTTCAGCGAGGTCATCGGATCCTGGAAAATCATCGAGATCTGCTCGGCGCGCAGCTTGTTCAGCTCGTGCTCCGGAAGATTGAGGATTTCACGACCGTTGAATTTCGCGGAACCGCCAATCACACCGTTAGCGGCCAGCAGGCCCATTAGCGCAAAGGCGGTCTGGGATTTCCCGGATCCGGATTCACCCACGATGCCGAGCGTTTCGCCCGCGCGCAGGTTGAAGTTGAGATCGTTCACGGCGGTCACATCCCCGTCCGGGGTCTTAAAGGTGACGCGAAGATCTTTTACGTCCAGCAGAAGGTCGCTCCGCTGCTGCGCCTGTGGCGCGGTTGCCGTTTCAATCATTGTCATGACGGCGCTCCTTAACGGTCTTTCGGGTCGAGGGCATCACGCAGGCCATCGCCGATAAAGTTAAAACAAAACAGGGTAACGACCAGGAAACCCGCCGGGTATAACAGCAGCCACGGTGATACTTCCATTGAGTTTGCACCGTCACTCAGCAGCGCGCCCCAGCTGCTCAGCGGCTCTTGCGTACCCAGACCGAGGAAGCTCAGGAAGGATTCAAACAGGATCATGCTTGGCACCAGCAGTGATGCATAAACCACCACCACGCCCAGCACGTTAGGAACGATATGGCGAACCACGATATTCCCGGTAGAGACACCGCCGACCTGTGCGGCTTCGATAAACTCTTTGCGTTTGAGGCTCAGCGTCTGGCCGCGGACAATACGCGCCATATCCAGCCAGGAAACCATCCCGATGGCCACGAAGATCAACAGGATATTCTGACCGAAGAAGGTCACCAGCAGGATGACGAAGAACATAAACGGGAAGGAGTTCAGGATTTCCAGCAAACGCATCATCACCGAGTCCACTTTGCCGCCAAGGTAGCCGGACAGTGAGCCATAGAGCGTCCCGACGATCACCGCCACCAGCGCGGCAGCAATCCCGACCATCAGCGAGATACGCCCCCCGATAGCAACACGCACCAGCAGATCGCGTCCGGAAGAGTCCGTGCCGAAATAGTGGCCAGACTCCATATCCGGCGCGCTGGACATCATGCCCCAGTCGGTGTCGAAATAGGTAAATTGCGACAGCATCGGCGCCAGGGTCACAAACAGCGCGATGATCACCAGAACCACCAGACTCGCCACCGCCGCGCGGTTGTGCATAAAGCGACGGCGCGCGTCCTGCCAGAGGCTACGACCTTCTACTTCCAGTTTTTCACTGAAGTTTTCCAGCGCCTCGCTGTTTTTCTTACTCAACATCATGGCGTGCTCCAGTTAGTAACGGATTTTCGGGTCGATGACGGCGTACAGAACATCGACGATTGCGTTAAAGAGAATGGTCAGTGCACCGACGAGAATGGTCAGGCTCAGCACCAGCGAATAGTCGCGGTTGAGCGCGCCGTTAACAAACAGCTGACCAATGCCTGGCAGGCCGTAGATTGTTTCGATAACCATTGAGCCAGTGATGATCCCGACGAATGCCGGTCCCATGTAGGAGAGCACGGGCAACAGCGCCGGTTTAAGCGCGTGGCGGAAGATAATCCGACGCATCGGCAGCCCTTTCGCGCGCGCGGTACGAATGAAGTTCGAGTGCAGCACTTCGATCATTGAACCACGGGTGATACGCGCGATACTGGCGATGTACGCCAGAGATAATGCCACCATCGGCAAAATCATGAACTTGAGTGCCCCGCCGTTCCAGCCGCCGCCAGGCAGCCACTTCAGCGTAATGGCAAATATCATCACCAGTAATGGCGCGACAACGAAGCTGGGTATGACTACCCCGGTCATCGCCACCCCCATTACGGCATAATCCCATTTGGTATTTTGTCTGAGCGCGGCGATGACGCCAGCGGTGACCCCGAAAACGATCGCCAGAATGAATGCCGCAGCACCCAATTTCGCCGACACCGGGAAGCTGGACGCCACCAGGTCGTTAACGGAATAGTCTTTATATTTAAATGACGGTCCAAAATCACCGTGCGCCAGCTGCTTCAGGTAGTTGAAGTACTGGGTGGAGATAGGATCGTTTAAGTGGTATTTCGCTTCGATATTCGCCATAACTTCTGGCGGCAACGTACGCTCACCGGTAAATGGACTTCCCGGCGCAAGGCGCATCATGAAGAAGGAAATCGTGATGAGAATAAATAGCGTTGGAATCGCTTCCAGACAGCGACGTAGGATAAATTTCAACATTGCCCGTACCTTCTGGCGTGTGCCTATATAATGTGACGTTGGTTAGACACCGTGGGGCGAGCACGCCCGCCCCACTCATTGCCATTAATGCTTGATAATATACAAGTTTTTAACGTAGATATTATCCATCGGGTCTTTACCGGTATATCCACCTACCCACGGTTTCACCAGACGGGCGTTAACGTAGTAGTAAACCGGAACGATCGCGGAATCTTTATCCAGCTGCTGCTCAGCTTTAGAGTACAGTTCAGTACGCTGTGCTTCGTCAGTGGTTTTCAGCGTGTCGGCGATCAGCTTGTCAAACGCCGGGCTCTTATAGTGCGCGGTGTTGTTTGAGCTGTCACTCAGCATGGTGTTCAGGAAGGAGGTCGGTTCGTTATAGTCCGCACACCAGCCAGCACGCGCCACGTCAAAGGTGCCCTGATGACGGCTGTCGAGGAAGGTCTTCCACTCCTGATTCTCCAGCTTCACGTTCGCGCCCAGGTTCTTTTTCCAGATCGAGGCAACGGCGATAGCCAGTTTTTTGTGCAGATCGGAGGTGTTGTACAGCAGGCTGAAGGTCAGCGGCTTATCGGCGGTATAGCCCGCTTCGGCCAGCATTTTCTTCGCTTCTGCGTTACGCTGTTCCTGCGTCTGTTTGAACCAGTCTGGCTCGGTCAGTTTTGCGCCATCGGTGTATGGAGGGGTATAGCTGTATGCCGGCAGATCGCCCTGGTTTTTCACTTTGTTCACGATGATATCGCGATCCAGTGCCAGCTTCAGCGCAGTACGAACGCGTACGTCGGTGAACGGTGCTTTCTGGTTGTTGATTTCATAGTAGTAAGTGCACAGGTACGGGTCGACGTGAACTTCTTTAGGGATCTCTTTCATCAGTTTCTGGAACAGTTCAATCGGCATGTTGTTATAGGTCATGTCGATTTCGCCGCTGCGGTAGCGGTTAACGTCAGTCACTTCGGACGAAATTGGCAGGTAGGTAACCTGATTAATCACGGTTTTCGCGTTGTCCCAGTATTGCGGGTTACGCTCAAGTACCATACGCTCGTTGACCACCCAGTCTTTCAGCTTGTAGGCACCGTTGGTCACGATATTGGCAGGCTGGGTCCATTTTTCACCAAATTTTTCCACGGCGGATTTTGGTACCGGGGAGACGGACGGGTGAACCAGCAGCTTATAGAAGTACGGAACAGGTTCGCTCAACGTGACTTCGAAGGTATTGGCATCGATCGCCTTAACGCCCAGATCGGTGATCGGTTTTTTGCCCGCGATGATGTCATCAATATTGGCAATATGGCCATATTGCAGGTAGCTCGCATACGGAGAGGCGGTCGTTGGATTCGCCAGACGCTGCCAGCTATAAACGAAATCTTCAGCCGTGACCGGCGTACCGTCGGACCATTTCGCATCTTTACGCAGATGGAAAGTCCAGACTTTGAAATCTTTGTTTTCCCATTTTTCTGCCACACCCGGTGCCGGGTGGCCGTCTACGTCCGTTACCAGCAGACCTTCGAACAGATCGCGGTTGACGTTAGACTCAGGAACACCTTCAATTTTGTGCGGGTCGAGAGACTGAACTTCCGCACCGTTGTTACGCACCAGCGTTTGCTTCTCCGCCAGCTGAACACCTGCAGGAACGTCCGCAGCCATTGCAGCGTTTCCCGCGATTAGCGCAGTTAAAATCCCCGCCGCTACCAGATTTTTTTTTGTGATGATGGACATTGTGTTGGTACTCCACTCATTATAATGACTGGCCTTCGCCAGCTGTGTAATCCCCTGTTGGGGCCTGTACAGCGCAGGAGTTTTTTTTGCTGCTGTCAGGTTCTTCTTTTACTGCTTGCTATCACCGACTTTTTTATTACTGACCGCTCGTATGGCCGTCTTGCGTCGATTCTTTACAGGCCTCCCCTGTTTGAGGCCTGCGCTGGATATCTGAGAAGAGAACTATATGAAAATAATTCTCATCTGATTGTTTTATGCTGCAAAATATTAGGCCGGAAAGTATCAAATGGCGTAAACGTGCGCCAATACATTTTGCAAATTTGTTAAGCAATTCTCTTTTACGGTGAGTACCGTATCGTTGAGGGCAGCCCTGCCAGACATCGAACATCAGTAAAACAACCTGATATTCAACAGGATAGAGAAAATTTTCTCTCCAAGCGCGTCGCTGCGCTATCATCGAGTGATTTTGTACAAAAATTTAACAACTGGTTATTATTTAGCACATTCGTCTAGGGGAATGTTGAAATTACTAATATCATTTCGGTTATCTCTCAGCAAGCCCAAGAGTATCATGTGAGTAAAATAACAGAGCGATCGAAGATTTTCTGTGCAGGCGGGTTGAAGCGGAATTAATAACCTATTGAAATACAAGCAATGAACATTATTAGTAGAATTTATTATGATATGTGAGCATTTCAACTTTAGTTATATGATTTGCTGATAATCACGTAAAAAAACGGAGCCGTCGCTCCGTCCTTTCATATGAAGTATTAATGCAACAAACCGGGGAAAATGCTTTTAATACCCGTGACGATGAATTCGATCCCTAATGCCATCAGCAACAGGCCCATGATACGCGTAATGACGTTGATGCCCGTTTGACCCAGCAAGCGTACCAGCCAGGGTGCCATGCGGAACACACCCCAACAGCAGAGCGCAAAAATGGCAATAGCCACTGAAAAGCCAATCAGGTGCATCAGGCTATGGTAACGCGTCCCCCAGACGATAGTTGAACTGATGGCACCCGGACCGGCCATCAGCGGTAAGGCCAGCGGCACTACGCCAATGCTTTCGCGAATAGCGGTTTCTGACTTCTCTTGTTTATTCTGCTTATCCTCGCCCAGCTTACCGCTGATCATGGACATGGCGATGGTCACCACCAGGATCCCGCCGGCAATACGGAAAGAATCAATGGAAATCCCGAACAGCTGAAGAATCGTGTCGCCGAGAAAAAGAGAGGTCAACAATATGATCGCTACCGACAGGTTAGCGGTGAGGTTGGTTTTATTCCTGGCCGCCGCTGTCTGGTAACTCGTCATACTAATGAAGACAGGAATGATCCCCACCGGGTTGACCAGGGCAAACAAACCAATAAAAAATTTAAAATACGTTGGAAAATCAAAGAGCGTTTGGATCACGTTTTGCTCCGCTTATACACATGCCCTGGACTGACAATTTGTCGTGAGAAATCGCGCTGAAGATACCCTTTTTATCAGCATACTTCACTTGAAATCTGTACCAAAACGTTATCATTTCAGGATGTTAAACATATGTATAATCAATGATAGCGCCGCTTCCAATACTTACGTAATTATTTAACACTGGAAAAATCAGCACGAAATAACCCTGCTGAAAGGTATCAGCTTGGGGGAAAATTGACACAGATCATGATTTTCGTACTCAGAAGTGAGTAATCTTGGTTACACCCCCAGGGAGGTCACCTGACAAAAAGGGATGATGCTAAGGTAAGGCTCTTTTAGTAAATTAGTGTGCTGACGCAGAAAGTAACTCTTTGTTTTACTTTGTGTTACGCAAGTCGTATCGGCTCTGTCTATACTGTGTGACGTATCGAGCGCTGGTTTACTAAAAGAGTTTAAACATTATCAGGAGAGCATTATGGCTGTTACTAATATCGCTGAACTGAACGCCCTCGTCGAGCGCGTTAAAAAAGCCCAGCGTGAATATGCCAATTTCACTCAAGAACAGGTTGATAAAATCTTCCGCGCGGCCGCACTGGCTGCTGCAGATGCTCGAATCCCTCTCGCTAAAATGGCCGTTGCCGAATCCGGCATGGGTATCGTGGAAGATAAAGTGATTAAAAACCACTTCGCTTCCGAGTATATCTACAACGCCTATAAAGATGAGAAAACCTGTGGCGTGCTGTCCGAAGACGACACCTTCGGTACCATCACCATCGCTGAACCTATCGGCATCATCTGCGGTATTGTTCCGACCACTAACCCAACGTCTACTGCAATCTTCAAATCACTGATTAGCCTGAAGACCCGTAACGCAATCATCTTCTCTCCACACCCACGTGCGAAAGACGCGACTAACAAAGCTGCAGATATCGTCCTGCAAGCGGCTATCGCTGCGGGTGCACCAAAAGACCTGATCGGCTGGATCGACCAACCTTCTGTTGAGCTCTCCAACGCGCTGATGCATCACCCGGACATTAACCTGATTCTGGCGACCGGTGGTCCAGGCATGGTTAAAGCCGCATACAGCTCCGGTAAACCTGCTATCGGCGTGGGCGCGGGTAACACCCCTGTTGTTATCGATGAAACCGCTGATATCAAACGTGCTGTCGCGTCTGTGCTGATGTCTAAAACCTTCGATAACGGCGTAATCTGTGCATCTGAACAGTCTGTTGTGGTCGTGGATTCCGTATATGACGCGGTTCGCGAACGTTTCGCCAGCCACGGCGGCTACCTGCTGCAGGGCAAAGAGCTGAAAGCGGTTCAGGACATCATCCTGAAAAATGGCGCGCTGAACGCCGCTATCGTGGGTCAGCCAGCCTACAAAATTGCTGAACTCGCAGGCTTTACCGTTCCGGCAACAACCAAAATCCTGATCGGTGAAGTAAAAGTCGTTGACGAAAGCGAGCCGTTTGCTCACGAAAAACTGTCTCCTACGCTTGCCATGTACCGTGCGAAAGATTTCGAAGACGCGGTTGAGAAAGCAGAGAAGCTGGTTGCCATGGGCGGTATCGGTCACACCTCTTGTCTGTACACTGACCAGGACAACCAGCCAGAGCGTGTTGCTCACTTCGGTCAGATGATGAAAACTGCACGTATCCTGATCAACACCCCTGCTTCTCAGGGTGGTATCGGTGACCTGTACAACTTTAAACTCGCACCTTCCCTGACTCTGGGTTGTGGTTCCTGGGGTGGTAACTCCATCTCTGAAAACGTTGGTCCAAAACACCTGATCAACAAGAAAACCGTTGCTAAGCGAGCTGAAAACATGTTGTGGCACAAACTTCCGAAATCTATCTACTTCCGCCGTGGTTCTCTGCCAATCGCGCTGGATGAAGTGATTACTGATGGCCACAAACGTGCGCTCATCGTGACTGACCGTTTCCTGTTTAACAACGGCTACGCTGACCAGATCACCTCCGTGCTGAAAGCGGCTGGCGTCGAAACTGAAGTATTCTTCGAAGTTGAAGCTGACCCAACTCTGAGCGTTGTACGTAAAGGTGCTGAACTGGCTAACTCCTTCAAACCAGATGTGATTATCGCACTGGGTGGTGGTTCCCCAATGGACGCCGCGAAAATCATGTGGGTTATGTACGAGCATCCAGAAACGCACTTCGAAGAACTGGCACTGCGCTTTATGGACATCCGTAAACGTATCTACAAGTTCCCGAAAATGGGCGTAAAAGCGAAAATGATCGCGGTCACCACCACTTCCGGTACCGGTTCTGAAGTTACGCCATTCGCGGTAGTAACCGACGATGCAACAGGTCAGAAATACCCACTGGCTGACTATGCGCTGACGCCAGACATGGCTATCGTTGATGCGAACCTGGTCATGGAGATGCCGAAGTCACTGTGTGCGTTCGGTGGTCTGGATGCGGTGACTCACGCCCTGGAAGCTTACGTTTCTGTGCTGGCGTCTGAGTTCTCAGACGGTCAGGCCCTGCAGGCTCTGAAACTGCTGAAAGAAAACCTGCCAGCGTCTTACAACGAAGGCTCTAAAAACCCTGTAGCACGTGAACGTGTCCACAGTGCAGCAACCATCGCCGGTATCGCGTTTGCCAACGCCTTCCTGGGTGTTTGCCACTCAATGGCGCACAAACTGGGCTCACAGTTCCACATTCCTCACGGTCTTGCGAACGCCCTGTTGATCAGCAACGTTATCCGTTATAACGCTAACGACAACCCAACCAAGCAGACGGCTTTCAGCCAGTACGACCGTCCACAAGCCCGTCGTCGCTATGCTGAAATCGCTGACCACCTTGGTCTGAGCGCACCGGGCGACCGCACTGCTGCGAAGATTGAGAAACTGCTGGCATGGCTGGAAAGCCTGAAGGCTGAACTGGGTATTCCTAAATCAATCCGTGAAGCGGGCGTACAGGAAGCTGACTTCCTCGCTCACGTAGACAAGCTGTCTGAAGATGCATTCGATGACCAGTGTACTGGTGCCAACCCGCGCTACCCACTGATCTCCGAGCTGAAACAGATTCTGCTGGATACCTACTACGGTCGTGAGTTCAAAGAAGGTGACGTTGCCGCTGTGAAAACAGAAGCCCCAGTCATCAAAGCTGACAAGAAAGCGAAGAAAAGCGCTTAATTGACAGCAGCAGATGAAAAACCCGCCTAAATGGCGGGTTTTTTTATGTCTGAATAATAAGACTGACGTTATTTTCTGTTGTCGTGCTGAATCGCCGTCAGCGAGCCTACAGATAACGCTTCTTTATAATGCTTACGGCAGACCGAAACATAGCGTTCATTGCCGCCTATCACCACCTGCTCGCCATCTGCATAAGGTTTCCCGGACTGGTCGAGACGAAGCACCATACTCGCTTTACGACCGCAGAAGCAGATCGTTTTCAGTTCGACAAGTTTATCCGACCAGGCGAGCAAATACTGGCTCCCTTCAAAAAGCTCCCCGCGGAAATCCGTACGCAGGCCGTAACAGAGCACGGGGATATCAAGCTCATCGACTACCTCTGACAGGGCATGGACCTGTTCACGCGTCAGAAACTGGCTCTCATCGACCAGTACGCAGTGAATGGGCTGTGCCGCATGTTCTGCACGAATGTCTTCAAACAGATGGGTTTTCGGGTTAAACAGCCTGGCAGGCGACGAGAGCCCTATTCTGGAGCTCACCTTCCCTGCGCCAAAGCGATCGTCAATTTCAGCCGTATAAACAACGGTACGCATCCCGCGTTCCTGGTAATTGTACGAGGATTGCAGCAGCGCGGTGGATTTCCCGGCATTCATTGCCGAATAGTAGAAATAAAGTTGTGCCATTGGCCGTAAAACCCTAATCAATGTGTAATATTCCCGATGAGTCATTGTACCATATTTTGTCCGGTCATCAGCGATGCAGCGCACAGAGGGTGCGGTTCAGTGCCGCGTTCAGTACCTTCTGTTTCTGAAAATAACCCGCTAAAACATGAAGTAAACCCATTCAGCCACGCCAATATGTTATAAGTTAAGCCAAACATAACACTTCTTTTTATAGTGGAATCCCGGCCCTTTAAAATTCACTATTTATTAACTATTTCAGGCTTAACACCAGGGGTGAGAACTAATACAAAAGGCTGATATTTCTCCGCCGCAACTATAATTCCTGCGGGAAATGTCACAAAAAAAAGACGCAATCGACCGGGTTAAGCAGGTTCCGGTGATAACAACCGAGACAGCTGGGTGGTGGAATTTAAGTTAGCGTAATTAATAATAGCGGCATTATTTAGTATTTTTTGAATTCCTTACATTCCTGGCTATTGCACATCTGAATTTATGGCTCTATTATTAGGTCAACAAACCACCCCCCATTATAAGTTTGAGATTACTACAATGAGCGAAGCACTTAAAATTCTGAACAACATCCGTACTCTTCGTGCGCAAGCAAGAGAATGCACCCTCGAAACGCTTGAAGAAATGCTGGAAAAATTAGAAGTTGTAGTTAATGAACGTCGCGAAGAAGAAAGCGCTGCTGCGGCTGAAATCGAAGAACGTACTCGTAAACTGCAGCAATATCGTGAAATGCTGATTGCTGATGGTATCGATCCAAATGAATTGCTGAACAGCATGGCTGCCGCTAAAACCGGTACTAAAGCTAAGCGTGCTGCCCGTCCTGCTAAATATAGCTACGTTGATGAGAACGGCGAAACTAAAACCTGGACTGGCCAGGGTCGTACTCCTGCTGTTATCAAGAAAGCGATGGATGAGCAGGGTAAACAGCTGGACGACTTCCTGATCAAGGATTAATCGAGCCTCATTCAGAAAAATCCCGCATATTGCGGGATTTTTTTTAACCTAAATTTGTCACAAACATCCTCTTACACTCTGTCATAAAGCATTATTTAGCAATTTCATCGACTGTACTTTCAGACAGGTTTTCGGGAGTGTTATGGGCATAAAAAAACCGGTGGGCAACGCCTCACCGGTTTCGAACATTTACAACCGTGGCTTATTTCTTAATACCTACGCTCTCTTTGAGCCAGGTTTTAAATTCTTCGCCAAGGGTATTGTGACGGATACCATATTCAACAAACGCCTGCATATAACCGAGCTTATTACCGCAGTCATGGCTCTTACCTTTCATATGGTAGGCCTCAACGGTCTCTTTCTCGATCAGCATATCGATGGCATCCGTCAGCTGGATCTCATCACCCGCTCCTGGAGGCGTTTTAGCCAGCAGAGGCCAGATTTCAGCACTCAGGACATAGCGACCTACAACAGCAAGGTTTGAAGGCGCGACATCGGCTTTAGGCTTCTCTACGACGCCCACCATTGGCACACTCTCACCCGGCTCCAGGTTAACGCCTTTGCAGTCAACCACACCGTATGCCGTTACGTCTTCAACAGGCTCTACCATAATCTGGCTGCTGCCGGTTTCGTCGAAACGTTTGATCATTTCAGCCAGGTTATCCTGAGAAAGATCGGATTCGTATTCATCCAGAATAACGTCAGGCAGAATTACCGCTACAGGCTCATCACCCACGACAGGGTGCGCGCACATAACAGCGTGGCCCAGACCTTTAGCCAGCCCCTGACGAACCTGCATAATGGTGACGTGTGGAGGGCAAATAGACTGAACTTCTTCTAACAGCTGACGCTTAACACGTTTTTCCAGCATGGCTTCAAGTTCAAAGCTTGTATCGAAATGGTTTTCGATAGAGTTTTTAGATGAATGCGTAACCAGCACAATTTCAGTGATGCCGGCTGCGATACATTCATTCACGACATACTGGATTAATGGCTTATCAACCAGAGGCAGCATCTCTTTAGGAATCGCCTTAGTTGCTGGTAACATCCTGGTCCCCAATCCCGCTACCGGGATAACGGCCTTTCTGACTTTCGAATTTAGGGCAGCCATTCAAATTCTCCTGAGCTGTTCAAGTTTTGAACTTTTATGCAATAAATAACGCGTTGAGTATATCAGTCTCGCCCCGCAGTCCGGGTCTGAAAAGAACGCGTTGCCGATCAATTAGGATAAATACGCATGAAACCGGGCAGCGATAGTAGCACTCCCCGTAAAACACAGGTAAAGCAATCTTAAAATGACGATCCAATTGCTTATTCCGTGGACAACATTAAGCGTAACCGTCCCCCGGCACCCCAAATTTGGCACTGCCACGAGGAACAGCGGTGGCTAATTTGATTAAGATACGCCGTTCCCAACGTCCCAAGCGGTACACCGTTACTCACCTGAATATGGTGTTCACCGGTATTCAGTGATGCATTGAGACCGGCTGAAACGAGGATCAGATTTTTTAAACCGCTATGGTAATAGCCAACCAATAGCGGGAACTGTCCAGGCAGATTGGCCTGACGAAAAAGCTGGTTTACCTGTTTGAGTAAACTGCCTAACTCAGGCAACCGTTGTCCCTGATGGGATAACTGTTCCTGCAACAAACCATTAAATAGCGCACGAAGAAGTAACGCCGCTAATACACCGTTATCCCCGGCCCGGGTGACATCCAGAGAATAAAACGCAAGATCGGAATCTGACAGTGGCGCAATATCCAGCACCAGTCCTGGCTGGTCAGCGGCCACCAGCTGCCGATAATTTACGCGACAGTGTGAAATAGTTTGCTGAACGGGCGGCTGGAGTTCTTGCAACAGTTTCGCCGCGGCAGGCGGATTACTCACCAGAGCGTCCCAATCCTGGAAAAGACGCTCCTCTTCCTCTACCCGGGAATTAAACATATTCGGATAAAGGCACGCCAGGACCGTTTCTCGCAGCCGGTGCAAATCTTTGACCGGCTTAAGCAGAATATCCTGTACCCCAAGACGTAATGCTTTTGCGATGTCCGCCATGTTCTCGGTGGCAGAGATCACCAGTATCGGCGTCTGATTGCCTTCGTTACGCAGATGTTCAACCAGCTTCAGTCCATTCATGCGCGGCATCGCAATGTCGCAAATCATCAAATCGGGCGTAATGCTGATCATTTTTTCCAGGGCGTCGATGCCATCTTCAGCCAGCGACGTCATTGCGCCCAGCGAGGATAACCACGAATCCAGTAGCGATCGGAAAACGGGCTCGTCTTCAACAATCAAAATGTGTTTTCCGGCCAATGGCTGCGTCATGGTTCCTCCCCTGGCTGACAGTAACTAAATAGTGGCATGCGATCGGCACTATCGCCTGTCAGATTTTGCTGAAGTAGTCAAAAAAAGGTGCTTAACGTGCGGTCTGCACAAAAGGCAACAATTCGTCCATTTTCTTTTCGACGGCTAACGAGCCCGCTGCGATGGCGGCCTCAGCCCGATGGAAATCAAGGGTAGAGATTTGCGGACAGTACGGCTGAATAAGAATATCCGGAGGATCGCCTGCCATACGGTTACGTTTAAGGCGGTTCTCGAGAACCTGAATTGACGTGGTCATGATTTCTATCGCCGTCGGCGCGGCAACCGAACGACGCGCGGCCAGACGCCCGATTCTTCCGCGCAGGCGTTCATGCCAGGCCAGTTTCTCGCCCTCAGCATCTTCGCTCTGGAGATTGACCGGCATGAGATCCTGCTGCATCAGGTGGGCATCGTGCTGCAAGTCGACGGCAATCACGATGTCCGCCCCCATAGCACGCGTCAGAGAGATGGGAACCGGGTTAACGACGCCACCATCGACAAGCCAGTAACCGTTGTGTGGGACAGGCGCCATGAGTCCCGGCATACTGCAGGAGGCACGCACGGCAAGATGGATATCGCCTTCGGTGAGCCAGAGCTCGCGTCCTGTGCTGAGGTTTGTCGCGACGGCGCCGAAAGGCATCTGACAATCAGTGAAGTCTTCGAGAGGCATGACCTGGCGGAACTGGTTAAAGACGCGTTCGCCGCGCAGCAGTCCACCACGCTGCCAGGAGAGGTCCATCAGACGCAGCACGTCCCAGTAGCTGAAGGAGCGCACCCATGTCTCGAGCTCCGGAAGCTTCCCGCACGCGTAAGCGGAGCCGACAAGCGATCCGATTGAACACCCTGCAACAATATCGACGGTAATGCCCATCTGATTTAAGGCATTAATCACGCCGATGTGCGACCATCCCCGGGCGGCACCTGAACCCAACGCCAGCCCAATTTTAACCTTTCTCATTAGTCCTGTTTTACTTCCCCTGGATTCCTGACATAGCGTCAACGCAACGCCTCAGTTAACATAGTGCTACCCGAAGCGTTTTACGCCTTTATATTTTGTTCCAGGAAGAGAATCGTGTCTCAACTCTGCCCTTGTGGTAGCGCTCTGGAGTATAGCCTATGTTGCCAGCGATATCTTTCTGGCGATCAGGTTGCACCAGACCCGTCACACCTTATGCGTTCACGGTACACTGCTTTTGTGATCAAAGACGCAGACTATCTGATTAAAACCTGGCATCCATCCTGCCGAGCAGCCGATTTCAAACAGGACATCGAAGCCGGGTTTGCGAACACGCAGTGGCTCGGCCTCACCGTCTATGAGTCCTCTCCAGGCAGTCATGTGGATGAAGGTTACGTCAGCTTTGTTGCCCGTTTTACCGAGAATAATAAACCGGGTGCCATTATCGAGCGTTCCCGGTTCTTAAAGGAAAGCGGGCAATGGTATTATATTGACGGAACGCGTCCACAGTTTGGTCGTAACGATCCCTGCCCGTGTGGTTCAGGTAAAAAATTTAAAAAGTGTTGCGGGCAGTAATGCCTGACAACCCAGACTTCGCAAATACAAACAGGATTTCCCGGCGATGCAATCATTACAACGTAAAGTTCTGCGCACCATCTGTCCCGATCAAAAAGGGCTGATCGCACGAATTACCAACATTTGCTACAAACATGAACTGAATATCGTGCAGAACAACGAGTTCGTTGACCACCGTACCGGCCGCTTCTTCATGCGTACCGAACTGGAAGGTATTTTCAACGACACCACGCTGCTGGCCGATCTGGACAGCGCGCTTCCGGAAGGCTCCGTGCGCGAATTAACCCCTGCGGGCCGACGCCGCATCGTGATCCTGGTGACCAAAGAAGCACACTGCCTGGGTGACCTGCTGATGAAGGCCAACTACGGCGGTCTGGACGTTGAAATTGCTGCCGTGATTGGCAACCACGAGACGCTGCGTACGCTGGTCGAGCGCTTTGATATTCCGTTCGAGCTGGTCAGCCATGAAGGTCATACCCGTGAAGAGCACGACGATTTGATGGCGCAGGCCATTGAAGCGCATAACCCGGACTACGTGGTGCTGGCGAAATACATGCGCGTGTTAACGCCATCTTTCGTGGCGCGTTTCCCGAACAAGATCATCAACATCCACCACTCGTTCCTGCCGGCCTTTATTGGCGCGCGTCCATACCACCAGGCCTACGAGCGCGGCGTGAAGATCATCGGCGCGACCGCACACTACGTGAATGACAACCTGGACGAAGGTCCCATCATCATGCAGGACGTGATTCATGTAGATCACACCTACACCGCTGAGGACATGATGCGCGCAGGTCGTGACGTTGAGAAGAATGTGTTAAGCCGCGCGCTGTATCAGGTGCTGGCTCAGCGAGTCTTCGTTTACGGTAACAGAACCATCATTCTTTAATCTTTCGGAAAATGAATTGATTAGCTTTGCGCCTTTACGGATAAAAAGCAGGCAAACAACTTCGTTTCCCTAAAGGAATGCTTTACAGGGGCGTCTCATTTGATATGATGCGCCCCGCTTCCAGCATGAAGCAGGCCAGTAAAAAGCATTACCCCGTGGTGGGGTTCCCGAGCGGCCAAAGGGAGCAGACTGTAAATCTGCCGTCATCGACTTCGAAGGTTCGAATCCTTCCCCCACCACCATCTCTCAGCACGACCTCAAAATTTGAATTACCCCTGGTGGGGTTCCCGAGCGGCCAAAGGGAGCAGACTGTAAATCTGCCGTCATCGACTTCGAAGGTTCGAATCCTTCCCCCACCACCATCACTTCCCCAACATAAAAAAACCAAGTCCGCCTTTGTAGGCCGGGTAAGGCGCAGCCGTCACCCGGCGAAAAATGGCTACATTGGCGGCAAACGACGCCTGACCGGCGAACTCTTCACAATCGACGTATTACACTGAGCATGCTCTGCCAGACCGTCCAGCAGCGCATCCAGTTGCTCTATCGATCGCACCACCAGCCTAATCACAAAGCAATCTTCCCCGGTCACTTTGTCGCTCTCAATACACTCCGGCATCGCCTGAATGTACTTATCCACCTTATGCAACAGACCCGGTAAGGGGCGAACCCGTACCAGCGCCTGCAGCGTATACCCCAGCGCCGCCAGATTCACCCGCGCACCATAACCCTGGATCACACCGCGCTCTTCCAGCCTCTTCAGGCGTTCTGCCGTGCTGGGGGACGTCAGACCGATGCGTCCGCTGAGCACCTTCAACGACATGCGCGCATCCTCAACCAGACAGGCTAAAATTTGGCGGTCGATATCATCGATAAGGCATTCCATTCTTTTCACCTAATTTTAAAAAGTCATTTACCTTTTCAACCTTATATCACGCCTGTAAAACCCGACAGCGATTTTCGACAATAGTGTCATTAATCAGGAGGTGGGTGATGCGTGATTTACATAAAGGCGTCTGGCAAATGAGCCTGGCGATGTTAATTTCCGGCTCTATCGGCGCGTTTGTTTTGCTCTCCGGTCTGCCGGTGACGGAAGTGGTGTTCTGGCGCTGTCTTATCGGGGCTATGGCGCTTTTTATTTTTATTCGGGTCAGTCAAAAGCCTTTTAGTCCCCTCACCCGCACCACGCTGCTGCTGGCTATTCTCGGCGGCGTGGCGCTCGTGGTGAACTGGCTGCTGCTCTTCGCAGCCTATGAGCGGATCTCGATTGGCCTTTCGACCGTGGTGTATAACACCCAGCCGTTTATGCTGGTCTTGATGGGGATGTTTTTAGGGGAACGCGTCAGCCTGGTGAAATGGGGCTGGCTGTTACTCGCCTTTGGCGGCGTGGTGATACTGCTCTCCAGCGAGCTGACCGGCGCGCATGGCGGTGAATGGTTCGCCGGAATCGGTCTGGCCATGGCCGCAGCCTTCTTCTACGCGCTAACGGCCATGATTGCCCGCAAGCTGAAATCCATCGCACCGCAGCATATCGCCTTTATCCAGGTACTGACGGGCGTCGTGATGCTTTTGCCGTTTGCCAGCCTGCCGTCATTTTCCGGTGATTTTCCCTGGCCGATCCTGCTCACGCTGGGCATTGTCCATACCGGCATTATGTACCAGTTGCTCTACAGCGCGATTCAGAAGCTGCCGACGCCCATTACCGGCTCCCTGTCGTTTATCTATCCGGTGGTAGCAATTGTGGTTGATAATCTGCTGTTCGGACATGCGCTGAGCCTGACGCAGCTGGCGGGTGGCGCGCTTATCCTGTTTGCTGCCGCGGGTAACAACCTGGGCTGGGGCGAAAAAAAACCCCGCGAGTGCGGGGTTGGTATCAAAACGGCAAATTAGCGACGGGCGCGTACTATCTGGTATTTGCGCGTCAGGTACTCCACCGGCGCGCTCCAGATATGCACCAGGCGGGAGAACGGGAACAGCACAAACAGCGTCATCCCCAGCACCAGGTGAACACGGAAGATAAACGCTACGCCGTCCAGGTGCGCAGACGCTCCGCCGTGGAAGGTCACCACGGACTGCGCCCAGCCCACCAGCTTCATCATTTCACTGCCGTCCATATGCTGCGCCGAGAACGGAATGGTCAACAGACCCAGCGCGCACTGCACCATCAGCAGGGAGAGGATCAGGATGTCCGCAGCGGTCGTGGTAGCACGCACGCGTGGGCTGAACAGACGACGTTTCAGCAGCAGCAGGCCACCGACTAACGTCATCACCCCGCAGGCACCGCCAGCGATCATCGCCATCTTCTGCTTCACCTCAATCGGTAGCCACGCTTCATACATCCAGTGCGGTGTCAGCATCCCGAGGAAGTGACCGGCAAAAATGCCCAGAATACCGATGTGGAACAGGTTAGAGCCCACATGCATCCCTTTGCGATCCAGCATCTGGCTGGAGGCGGCACGCCAGGTATACTGACCGTAGTCATAACGCAGCCAGCTCCCCACCAGGAACACGGTGCCCGCGATATACGGGTAAATGTCAAAGAAGAACATATTCAGGAAGTGCATTAGTGCCGTCCTCCGTTAGAGATATTCAAATATTGCGGGGCCACGGCACCGGCAAAACGACGCTGATGCGCTGAGATTTCAGATTCCCCGCAGTTCTGGTCAGCGAAGAATTTCACCTGCTCTTCTTCCCATACCGCATCCAGCGCCTGTGGCGTATCGTCACGGGCTTCATCGGCGATTTTCTCCGCCACTTTTTCACTGTCGACCGCGGCGTTGGCCAGCTTCACCAGCAGATCGAACAGCACCGCATAGCGGCTCTCACGCTGCTGAAGACGCGCGCCGAGCAGCGCCAGGATCGGCGCGATGTCCTGCAGACCACCCAGCGCCTCCTCTTTCGGCAACTGCGCCAGATACTCCAGATAGAGCGGCAGATGGTCCGGCAGCTCGCGGCTGTCGAGCTGCAGGCCGTGCTGTTCGTACTGGGCCATCAGATCCACCATCGCCTGACCACGGTCGCGGGATTCACCGTGAACGTGTTCAAACAACAGCAGGGACGTTGCACGTCCACGGTCAAACAACTGGCTGTAGTCCGCCTGCGCGTCCAGAAGGTCGCGCGCTAACAGGTCACGGAGGAAAACGCCAAGCTTCTGGGCATCCTCTTTATCCAGGTTTTCTGAAGACGCGAGTGCATCAAAGAGTTCCTGCTGATGCTGCGCAAGCGCCGCATCCGGGTACTCAAGCAGTCGAGAAACAATGACAAGTTCAATCATGAGTGCGGCTCCGTTTTACTGGTCACATCCATGGCGTCGATGCGGCGGCTGTTGAACAGGTTGAATTTGCTGTCTGACCCGTGGCAACCATCGCCAAAGCTAAAGCCACAGCCATTTTTCTCCGGGAAGGCTTCGCGGGCCAGCTCACGGTGGCTGCTCGGCACCACGAAACGGTCTTCGTAGTTGGCAATTGCCAGATAGCGGTACATCTCCTGCGCCTGCGCTTCGGTCAGCCCAACCTCTTCCAGCGCGCGGGTATCGGTCACGCCGTCCACGGTTTCGGCACGTTTGAAGTGGCGCATCGCCAGCATACGTTTCAGCGCCAGCAAGACCGGTTGGGTATCCCCTGCGGTCAGCAGGTTTGCCAGGTACTGCACCGGAATGCGCAGGCTCTCTACGTCCGGCAGAATGCCGTTGCTGCCCAGCTCGCCCGCGTCAGCGGCAGACTGAATCGGCGACAGCGGCGGCACGTACCAGACCATCGGCAGCGTGCGGTATTCCGGATGCAGCGGCAGGGCCAGCTTCCAGTCCATCGCCATCTTGTACACCGGAGACTGCTGCGCGGCGTCAATCACGCTCTGCGGAATACCGTCCTTCAGCGCCTGCTCAATGACCTTCGGATCGTTCGGATCGAGGAACACGTCCAGCTGACGCTGATACAGATCTTTCTCGTTTTCGGTGCTCGCTGCGTTTTCAATCGCGTCCGCGTCGTACAGCAGCACGCCCAGGTAGCGAATACGGCCTACGCAGCTTTCGGAACAGACGGTCGGCATACCGGCTTCGATACGCGGGTAGCAGAAGATGCACTTCTCAGACTTACCGCTCTTCCAGTTGAAGTAGATCTTTTTGTACGGGCAGCCGGTGATGCACATACGCCAGCCGCGGCACTTGTCCTGATCGATCAGCACGATGCCATCTTCTTCACGCTTGTAGATGGCGCCGCTCGGGCAGGTCGCCACGCACGCCGGGTTAAGGCAGTGCTCGCACAGGCGCGGCAGATACATCATGAAGGTGTTTTCGAACTGGCCGTACATCGCCTTCTGCATATTCTCGAAGTTCTGGTCTTTGGCGCGTTTCTCGAACTCGCCGCCCAGAATCTCTTCCCAGTTTGGACCGCTGGTAATTTTGTCCATGCGCTGACCGGTGATCAGCGAGCGAGGACGGGCGATCGGCTGGTGTTTGCCTTCCGGCGCGTTGTGCAGGTTCTGGTAGTCGTAATCAAACGGCTCGTAGTAATCATCGATGCCCGGCAGATGCGGGTTAGCGAAGATTTTTCCCAGAAGCCAAGCGCGGTTACCCATGCGCGGCTGCAGCTTGCCGTTGATTTTGCGGATCCAGCCGCCCTTCCACTTCTCCTGGTTTTCCCAGTCGGTCGGGAAGCCGGTGCCCGGCTTGCTTTCCACGTTGTTGAACCAGGCGTATTCCATACCTTCACGGCTGGTCCAGACGTTTTTACAGGTGACCGAGCAGGTATGGCAGCCGATGCATTTATCCAGATTCAGCACCATGCCGACTTGTGAACGAATTTTCATTTTACGCTCTCCTGTACCTGGTCATTACCTTCGCCGTCTAACCAGTTAATATTCTTCATCTTACGTACCACCACGAACTCATCGCGGTTCGATCCTACGGTGCCGTAGTAGTTAAAGCCGTAGGCCAGCTGCGCATAGCCACCGATCATGTGGGTCGGCTTCGGCGTAATGCGGGTCACGGAGTTGTGGATCCCGCCGCGCTGCTCGGTGATCTCTGACCCCGGCAGGTTAACGATACGTTCCTGCGCGTGGTACATCATGGTCATCCCGGCCGGTACGCGCTGGCTCACCACCGCACGCGCCGTCAGGGCACCGTTGCTGTTGAACACTTCGATCCAGTCGTTATCTTCAATACCCAGATCTTTGGCATCCGTTTCGCTCATCCAGACAATCGGACCGCCGCGCGACAGGGTCAGCATCAGCAGGTTGTCGCTGTAGGTGGAGTGGATCCCCCACTTCTGATGCGGCGTCAGGAAGTTCAGCGCCTTCTCCGGGTTACCGTTCGATTTCGCGCCCATCACCGCTTTCACGGAGCGGGTGTCGATTGGCGGACGGTACACCAGCAGGCTTTCACCGAAGTCGCGCATCCACTGGTGATCCTGATACAACGACTGGCGGCCGGACAGGGTGCGCCATGGGATCAGCTCGTGAACGTTGGTGTAGCCGGCGTTATAGGACACATGCTCGTCTTCCAGGCCTGACCAGGTCGGGCTGGAGATAATCTTGCGCGGCTGGGCCTGAATATCGCGGAAGCGGATTTTCTCTTCCTCTTTATTCGTCGCCAGGTGCGTATGGTCACGACCGGTGAACTCGCTCAGCGCTGCCCAGGCCTTCACCGCCACGTGGCCGTTGGTTTCCGGTGCCAGGGTCAGGATCATCTCTGCCGCATCAATTGCCGTGTTGAGCATTGGCTGGCCTTTCGCTGGACCGTCCGCTTTGGTGTAGTTGAGCTTGCGCAGCAGGTCCATTTCGCTCTGGGTGTTCCAGGCGATCCCTTTCCCGCCGTTACCGATTTTCTCCATCAGCGGGCCGATAGAGGTAAAGCGCTCGTACGTTGCCGGGTAGTCACGCTCAACCGGAATGATGTGCGGTGCGGTCACGCCCGGGATCAGATCGCATTCGCCTTTTTTCCAGTCCTTCACGTCCAGCGGCTGCGCCAGTTCGGCGGCAGAGTCGTGCTGGATGGGCAGCGTCACCACGTCGGTCTCTTTGCCGAGGTGCCCCACGCAGACTTCGGAGAATGTCTTCGCGATGTCTTTGTAGATCTCCCAGTCGCTTTTCGATTCCCACGCCGGGTCAACGGCCGCAGACAGCGGATGAATAAACGGATGCATATCCGAGGTATTCATGTCGTCTTTTTCGTACCAGGTGGCGGTAGGCAGCACGATGTCGGAGTACAGGCAGGTACTGGACAGACGGAAGTCGAGAGTGACCACCAGATCCAGCTTGCCGTCGAGACCGTTGTCTTTCCACTCCACCTCTTCCGGCTTCACGCCGCCCTGCTTGCCGAGATCTTTCCCCTGGATACCGTTTTCGGTACCAAGCAGGTATTTCAGCATGTACTCGTGGCCTTTACCGGACGAGCCCAGCAGGTTGGAGCGCCAGATGAACAGGTTACGCGGGTGGTTTTTACCGTTCTCCGGCTGTTCCGCCGCGAAGCGGATTGAGCCATCCTTCAGCGATTTCACGGTGTAATCCACCGGTGACATGCCCGCCTGCTTTGCCGCTTCCGCGATGCGCAGCGGGTTAGTGCCCAGCTGCGGCGCAGACGGCAACCAGCCCATGCGCTCGGCGCGCACGTTGAAGTCAATCAGGTGGCCGCTGTAGCGGGATTTATCCGCCATCGGCGACAGCAGCTCCTGCGCGGTGACCGTCTCGTAGCGCCACTGGCTGGAGTGGTTATAGAAGTAGGAGGTGCTGTTCATGTGGCGTGCCGGACGCTGCCAGTCGAGGGCAAACGCCAGCGGCTGCCAACCGGTCTGTGGACGCAGTTTTTCCTGGCCCACATAGTGTGCCCAGCCGCCGCCGCTCTGACCAACGCAGCCGCAGAAGATCAGCATGTTGATCAGGCCACGGTAGTTCATATCGAGGTGATACCAGTGGTTCAGACCCGCACCGACGATGATCATTGAACGACCATGGGTTTTGTCGGCATTTTCCGCGAACTCGCGGGCGATACGCACGATCTGCGCGCGTGGAACGCCGGTGATCTGCTCTGCCCATGCCGGGGTGTAGGCTTTCACATCGTCATAGCCGGTGGCGCAGTTTTCATCGCCCAGACCACGTTCCAGGCCGTAGTTCGCCATGGTCAGGTCATAGACGGTGGTGACCAGCGCGGTAGACCCGTCGGCCAGCTGCAGGCGTTTTACCGGCAGCTTGTGCATCAGTACGTTTTTCAGTTCAACCTTGTTGAAGTGCTCGGAACCTTCACCGCCGAAGTACGGGAAGCCCACCTCGGCGATCTCGTCCTGGCTTCCCAGCATGCTCAGGCGCAGCTCCGTCTCTTCACCGGTCGTGCCGTTACGCTGCTCAAGGTTCCACTTGCCCTTCTCGCCCCAGCGGAAGCCGATAGAGCCGTTTGGCGCCACCAGCTCGCCGTTGCTGTTATAGGCAACGGTTTTCCACTCTGGGTTATTTTCCTGGCCCAGCGCGTCCACCAGATCGGCGGCGCGCAGCGTACGGCCTGCGGCATAGTACCCGTCACGCTCTTCCAGCATGACCAGCATCGGCATGTCGGTGTAGCGACGGACGTAGTCGGTGAAGTACTGGCTTGGTTTATCCAGGTGGAACTCGCGCAGCATGACGTGGCCCATCGCCATCGCCATCGCCGCATCGGTACCCTGCTTCGGTGCCAGCCACAGATCGCACAGCTTGGCGATTTCGGCGTAGTCCGGGGTCACCGCCACGGTTTTGGTGCCTTTATAACGGACTTCGGTAAAGAAGTGCGCGTCCGGCGTACGCGTCTGCGGCACGTTAGAGCCCCAGGCGATGATGTAGCTGGAGTTGTACCAGTCCGCAGATTCCGGCACGTCGGTCTGCTCGCCCCAGGTCTGCGGAGACGCCGGCGGCAGGTCGCAGTACCAGTCGTAGAAGCTCAGGCAGGTACCGCCGATTAAGGAGAGATAGCGCGCGCCGGAGGCATAAGAGACCATCGACATCGCCGGGATCGGCGAGAAGCCCGCCACGCGGTCTGGACCGTAGGTTTTCACGGTGTAGACGTTGGAGGCAGCAATCAGCTCGTTCACCTCTTTCCAGGAGGAACGCACAAAGCCGCCGCGGCCGCGAGCCTGCTTGAAGCTTTTCGCTTTATCCGCGTCTTCAATGATAGAGGCCCAGGCATCCACCGGATCGCTGTGTTGCACTTTCGCTTCACGCCACATTTTCATCAGGCGCTTGCGCATCAGGGGGTATTTCAGACGGTTCGCGCTATAGAGATACCAGGAGTAGCTGGCGCCACGCGGGCAGCCGCGCGGTTCGTGGTTCGGCATATCCGGGCGGGTGCGCGGATAGTCGGTCTGCTGCATTTCCCAGGTCACCAGACCGTTTTTAACGAAAATCTTCCAGCTACATGAGCCGGTGCAGTTCACGCCGTGGGTCGAACGGACGACTTTGTCATGCTGCCAGCGCTGGCGGTAACCGTCTTCCCAGTCCCGGTTGGTATCCAGAACCTGGCCGTGCCCATCGGCAAACGTTTCGCCCTTCTGCTTGAAGTAGCGAAACCGGTCCAAAAATTTGCTCATCGGGTATCTCCTGTATGGAGCCTGTGGCTCTCTAAATCGACATTGCTGATTTGCAGCGAAGGTAACGCCCTGAAAGAGGGGGAGAATTGATAACGATCAAGACGACGAGGGACTTTCAGGCGAGGAGTTACACCGAATACCACCAAAGCGGTATCATTTAAAATTTCATATCCGTATGAAATATATCGTTATTTTTGATTTATCGTACAAACCGCCAGGCAAAATCTAACCTCGCAGGTATTAAGGGGTAGAGCGCCCTGTAAAGCGATGGCGATCACAGTGCTGCCTGCGGATTTCCTCTGCATGCCAACCAGTATGTTGTAACTATTTTAACGCCCAAAAAAACGCGGCCCGAAGGCCGCGTAAACGGATAATCATACTTACTTATTTTTCTTGGTATTACGGCCATATACCAGCCACGTAATCACGACGCAGGCGATATAGAAGACGAGGAAGACTTTCATGGCACCGGCTGGAGAGCCGGTCAGGTCCAGAGAGATACCGAACGCTTTCGGGATAAAGAAGCCGCCAATTGCGCCGATGGCGGAGATAAAGCCCAGCGCTGCTGCGGTATCCGTCGCCGCTTCACGCATCGCCTGCTCTTCGCTGCCGCCCTGTGCTTTTACGCGATCCATCGTCAGCTTACGGAAGATCACGGAGATCATCTGGAAGGTGGACGCGCTCCCCAGCCCGGCCGTCAGGAACAGCACCATAAACACGCCGAAGAAGGCGATGAAGTTACCGCCCTGTCCGTCGGCCGGCAGCGTGAGGAACAGCAACGCACAGAAGACCGCCATCACGACGAAGTTAACCAGCGTCACGCGGGTACCGCCCAGACGGTCAGACACCATGCCGCCCAGCGAGCGAGCAAGGGCGCCAATAAATGGGCCGAAGAAGGCGAATTGCAGGATCTGCACGTCCGGGAATTGCGTTTTCGACAGCATCGCGAAGCCCGCCGAGAAGCCGATAAACGAACCGAAGGTCGCCAGATACAGCAGCGCCATCACCCAGAGGTGTCCACGCTTCAGCACCGGCAGCTGTTCGCTCAGCGACGCCTTCGACGCGGACAGGTCATTCATAAAGAACCAGGCTGCGAGGGTGAAGACCACGAGGAACGGTACCCAGATCCAGGCTGCGTTTTGCAGATAGAGGGAAGAACCGTCCGCCTGCTCAACGCCACCGCCGCCAAAGGCTGCAAAAATGGAGACCGAGATCGCCAGGGGAGCGATCAGCTGCATCACGCTCACGCCCATATTGCCCAGACCACCGTTAATCCCCAGCGCGCCGCCCTGCTTCGCTTTCGGGAAGAAGAAGCTGATGTTGGCCATGCTGGAGGCGAAGTTCGCCCCGGCAAAGCCGCACAGCAGGGAGATAATCACGAACACGCTGAACGGCGTGGAGGTATCCTGCACCGCGAAGCCCAGCCACACGCAGGGGATAATCATGATGCCCGTACTGAATGCCGTCCAGCGACGGCCGCCAAAGACCGGCACCATAAACGCGTAAGGGACGCGCAGCAGCGCGCCTGACAGCGACGGCAGCGCGGTCAGCATAAACAGCTGATCGGTCGTGAACGTAAAGCCGACTTTGGGCAGGTTTACCGCCACCGCGCTAAACAACATCCATACGCAAAACGCTAATAACAAACACGGCACGGAAATCCACAGATTTCGGCTTGCTACACGATGGCCGCGCTGTTGCCAGAACGCCGGATCCTCTGGACGCCAGTCAGTAATAACGGCACCATTTTCCCTTTCGGGAGCGGATGAGTGACTCATAGACACCTCTGATTCTCGAATGATGCTGCAAACATTAGGGTTTTAGGGCGGCGGTAAGTTGATATAAATCAAAGGAAAAGTGGGAGGATTTGCGGCACAAAAAAAGGTGTTATCCTTAGTGAGTAGGCTAATTCGGTAAAAAAGACGTGGTTTTTCACGGCACTGACGATTCCCTGCAACGCCCACCTCTTGCCCCCTACTCCGTTGGCAATTTAGGGGTAATCCTTTATTGGTATGGGTATACTCCAGGGTATGCACCAGAATAGCGCCATTCCTGCAAGCAGGCCACGTCAGGAGCACGCCCACTCAATGTTAAAAAGATGCTTATCTCCGCTAACGCTCGTGAATCAGCTCGCCCTGATTGTTTTGCTGTCCACCGCCATCGGCGTGACCGGCATGGCGATCTCCGGCTGGCTGGTACAAGGGGTACAGGGTAATGCGCATGCCATCAACGAGGCAGGCTCACTACGCATGCAGAGTTATCGCCTGCTGGCGGCGGTTCCCCTGACGCAGGACGATCGGCCTTTAATCGATGAAATGGAGCGCACGGCGTTCAGCCCCGAGCTGGAAAACGCCGCTATCCGCGCAGGCCAGCAGTCCCAGCTTAAGGCCCTTCAGGGGTACTGGCACACTCAGCTGCAGCCCGGCCTGAAACAGGCGCGCAGTACAGAAGCCGTTGCCCAGGACGTGGCGGGGTTTGTCTCCCGCATTGATGCGCTGGTCTCCGCTTTTGACCAGACGACCGAATTACGCATTGACCGGGTGGTGATGGTACACCGGGCCATGGCGCTGTTTATGGGGCTGCTGCTGATCTTCACCATCGTGTGGCTCCGCGCGCGGCTGTTGAATCCCTGGAAACAGCTGCTGGCGATGGCCCGCGCGGTGACCGCACGCGATTTTACCCAGCGCACGCACATCAGCGGGCGCAACGAGATGGCCATGCTCGGCCAGGCACTCAATACCATGTCAGCAGAGCTCTCCGAGAGCTACGCGGTGCTGGAACAGCGCGTTCAGGAAAAAACGGCCGGGCTGGAGCAGAAAAACGAGATCCTCTCCTTCCTCTGGCAGGCCAACCGTCGGCTGCACATGCAGGTGCCGTTGTGTGAACGTCTTTCGCCGGTGCTGAACGGCCTGCAAAATCTGACCCTGCTGCGTGACCTGGAGCTGCGGGTCTACGATGTGGAAGACGAAGAGAACCACCAGGAATTTACCTGTCAGTCCGATATGTCCTGCGATGACAAAGGCTGCCATCTTTGCCCTCGCGGCCTGCCGCCGCTGACCTCCGGCGGCACGACCCTGAAGTGGCGCCTGACGGACAGCCACACCCAGTACGGCATTCTGCTGGCCACCCTGCCAACCGGACGCCACCTGAGCCACGACCAGCAGCAGCTGGTGGATACGCTGGTTGAACAGCTGACGGCCACGCTGGCGCTCGACAGGCATCAGGAAAAACAGCAGCAGCTTATCGTCATGGAAGAGCGCGCGACCATCGCCCGCGAGCTGCACGATTCCATCGCCCAGTCGCTCTCTTGTATGAAAATGCAGGTGAGCTGCCTGCAGATGCAGGATGCGGAGATGCCCGAAAGCAACAAACAGCTGCTCAGCCAGATCCGCAACGAGCTAAACACCTCCTGGGTGCAGCTGCGCGAGCTGCTGACCACCTTCCGCCTGCAGCTGACCGAGCCGGGCCTGCGCCCGGCGCTGGAATCCAGCTGTCACGAATTTAGCGCCCGGCTGGGGTTCCCGGTGAAACTGGATTATCAGCTTCCGCCGCGGTTTGTCCCCTCCCATCAGGCCATCCATCTACTGCAGATCGCCCGCGAAGCGCTGAGCAACGTGCTTAAACACGCTGAAGCAACGGCGGTTACGGTCACCGTCAGCCAGCACGACAATCAGGTGAAACTGACGGTTCACGATAACGGCCGCGGCGTGCCGGAAAATGCCGAACGCACTAACCACTATGGTTTAATCATTATGCGAGACCGCGCTCAAAGCCTGCGCGGTGATTGCCAGGTTCGCCGGAGAGAAACGGGCGGCACGGAAGTTGTCGTCACCTTTATTCCCGAGAAACCGCTCACAACTGCTCAAGGAGAAACCCATGACTAATCAGGAACCGGCATCCATCCTGTTGATCGACGACCATCCGATGCTGCGTACTGGCGTGAAACAGCTGGTCAGCATGGCACCCGATATCACCGTGGTGGGCGAAGCCAGTAACGGTGAACAGGGCATTGAGCTTGCCGAATCCCTCGATCCCGATCTGATCCTGCTCGATCTGAATATGCCGGGCATGAACGGTCTGGAGACCCTCGACAAGCTGCGGGAAAAATCGCTTTCCGGCCGCATCGTCGTCTTTAGCGTGTCGAACCATGAAGAGGACGTGGTCACGGCGCTGAAGCGCGGTGCGGATGGCTATCTGCTGAAAGACATGGAGCCGGAAGATCTGCTTAAGGCGCTGCAGCAGGCGGCGGCGGGCGAGATGGTGCTCAGCGAAGCCTTAACGCCGGTTCTGGCCGCCAGCCTCCGTGCCAACCGCGCCACCTCTGACCGTGACGTCAGCCAGCTCACGCCGCGCGAGCGCGACATTCTCAAGCTCATTGCCCAGGGCCTGCCGAACAAAATGATAGCTCGCCGCCTGGACATCACCGAAAGCACGGTGAAAGTGCACGTGAAGCATATGCTGAAGAAAATGAAGCTAAAATCCCGCGTTGAAGCCGCCGTGTGGGTGCATCAGGAACGCATTTTTTAAGGATTACTCCTCCGGCAGCAGCTTCCAGCGCGGATCGTCGTCAGGCAGTGCGACCAGCGGCTGCACCACGGCCAGCGTGATCTCATTGGACGAGACGCGCTGGCCTTTCTCATCTTCTACCACCGCCGACAGGTGCCAGCGGTTTGTCGCCCCTTCCCGATCATCCCAGGCAGGGATAATCACGCTCCAGCCGTCGCTGCTGTTGCTTTTCGCCGGCGACGTCAGGCTCAGTGCCTGCGTATCGCCCTGCCAGTGGATCTGACGGATGCCGTGCGTGCTGCGAACCTGCAGCTTCAGCATCACGGTCTCACCCCCTTTCAGATCCCACGGCGGCGTGGCCAGCCAGACGGATAGCGTTTTACGCTGGCGGAACTCCATCACCGGCAGGCTGGTGCGCTCAGGTGAGTCGTAGCGGCTGCCGCGCAGGGATCGCGTCGCGGCGACCTCATCGGCGGATAGCTGCTTTGCCAGCGGCACGCCAAAGCGATAGTTGAGCTTCAGTCCGAGGTTATTCTGGCTCTCACCGCTTTCGCCCTGCTTGTGCCCGGCGGTCAACGTCACCAGCGGAACGGGGGTATAGTTAAGCCCCAGATTGACCGCAACCGGGTTGTGGTAGCCGGTGCCGCTGTTGAACAGGTCGACGTTATCGCCAAAATATTGCTCAAAGCTGACGCTGGTATTCAGATGATGAAA
Source organism: Enterobacter sp. BNK-13 (assembly GCF_048685015.1). NCBI lineage: Bacteria > Pseudomonadati > Pseudomonadota > Gammaproteobacteria > Enterobacterales > Enterobacteriaceae > Enterobacter > Enterobacter sp. BNK-13. The sequence goes on from NZ_JBLQTP010000001.1 coordinate 2,339,516, forward strand.
CCACGGCAGCCAGGCTTTAGCGGTCACGTCATATCCCCGCGCCATGCGCTGCTCCTGAACGTCAGATCGCGCACGCCATCCGGCAAAGGGCTGATAATAGTTCGCTGACAGGCGCAGATTTTCCCCCCACGCTTCCGCCCCCAGCCCGGCACGCTGCAGGTTTTCATCCAGAAGATTATCGTAAAAGGTGTTGTAGCCCAGCAGCCACTTCCCGGCGACCCAGCGCTGACCGATTCCGGCATTGCTGACCAGGCCATCCGTCTGCTGCGTCAGGCCAAGCTGGCTCCAGCTCAGGTAGCGGTTAGTATCATTCCACGGGATAAACCAGCTCCCGCTGCTGCCGTTAAATTTGCCGTCGTTATCCACCAGCAGGTTCACGCTGGCGTTTCCCCAGGGCGACAGCCAGGACTCAATCTGCTGGTTCACTTCCCCGCTTACCGCGTCGCGCACCTGACCAAAGGCAAACTGACGCGCCTGCTCGCCGGTCGTCAGCCCGTTGTCGGTCATGCTGGCTTCACCAAAGGCTTTCGCCATTTCGGCCAGGTGTTTTTCCCCTTCGCCGGTGGGCGCCGCCATGCCGAGATCGGGCAGACTATCCCCATTATTATCAAAGGGGTGCTGGGCCTGATGCATAAAGGAATTCGGCGCACCGTGAACGGCTCCGGCCGTAAGAAGGGGGAGTAAAAACAGCAAACGAATGCGGGACGATACAGCCATCAACGTCGTCAATAAGAACCTGTGTTTATGAATAAACTCTTATTATGTTAACGCGATAAGCCCTGAAATGCAGTCCTGGCGGACATTTCAGGATTATCCTGAAACAGCCCTTTCAGCTCCGGCACGCAGGAACCACAGTTCGTACCACAGCGCAGCTTAGCCCCCAGCGCGGTGACGGAATCACACCCTCCGGCAATCGCCTCCCGTATCGCCTCTTCCCCGACGCTGAAACAGCTACAGATAATGCGTCCCGGATCCGTCGCCCTCCCGACGCTCTGCCCGTTCAACAGGGCGTGGCGTTCTGCGGGCAGCACGGGTGGTGAATGAAAAGCGGCTTCAATCACCGTATGCGCCAGCGCCGGTAACGCGGTACCTTCCCAGAAACCCAGCATAAGCTGGCCTTCATACCAGGCCAGCACGCTGCTGCGTTCACCGGCCTGAGCAACCTGCAGTTGCCAGCCCCGGCCGCTGGCGTATTCCATTACCCACGACAGCAGCGGTTTATCGCACGCCACCGTCAGGCGTGAAGCTTTACGCCACCAGTAAACCGGAGAGGGCATTTCCAGTCCTTCGCGGGCATAGAGTTCTCCCTGCCAGGCGGGCTGCCAGGGCTGGATTCTGACGGCGGTTTGTTTACTCTCCGGCTGCCCCGAAACCGGATCGCAGCGCCCTTCCACCAGTGCATTCACCTTTCCCTGGCGGGCAAACTCAGCGTTCCAGTGCATCGGGGCAAAAGCGTTCCCTTCACGCTGAGCGTCGCTGATGCGCACTCTTGCTACCATGACGCCGCGCGGCGAACTGATGCGCGCCAGCTGGCCGCCGCACAGGGAAAACCGAACGGCGTCTGCGGGGCAAACCTCAACAAAGGGTTCGGTGATATGCTGCATGAGTCTGGCCACATATCCTGTTCGCGTCATGGTATGCCACTGATCGCGGATGCGCCCGGAGTTGAGAATCAGCGGGTACAACGCGCTGACCGTCGCACCGTGCGACTGTGGGTCAACGGGAACAATGTTTCGGCACGGAAAATCCCCCCCAGGCCACTGCCAGGGCTCAAGCCGCTCCCACTCCTCACGGGTTAACGTAGCCAGGTCGTGAAGGTTTAAGGCCCGCGCGCCGTCATTTTCAAAGGCCGTCAGCGCCGCATGCTCGCAAAAAATCTCGTGGGGATGCTGCCAGGCAAAGGCGTCGCCGTGCCCCAGCCGTTTCGCCACCTGCGCGACGATCCACCAGTCCGGCTTTGCCTCACCGGGCGCGGGCAGAAACGCGCGCTGGCGCGAAATGCGTCGCTCGGAATTGGTTACCGTACCGTCCTTCTCTCCCCAGGCCAGCGCCGGAAAGCGAATATGGGCAAACCGGCTGGTGTCGGTATCGTTCATCACCTCAGAGACAATGACCAGCGGGCAGCGCCCCAGCGCCTGACACACCGCGTGGCTGTCCGGCAGCGAGACGGCAGGATTGGTGCCCATGATCCACACCGCCTTCACCTCGCCGCGGGCAATGGCGTCAAACAGCTCCACCGCCATCAAGCCCGGCGTCTGCGCAAGCCGTTCCGTTCCCCAGAAACGCGCCACCCGCGAGAGATCGTCCGGCTCAAAGTTCATGTGCGCCGCCAGCTGATTTGCCAGCCCGCCCACCTCTCTTCCGCCCATCGCGTTTGGCTGTCCGGTCAGCGAAAACGGGCCGCAGCCCGGACGGTTAAATTTCCCGCTGGCAAGGTGCACGTTAATGATGGCGCTGCATTTGTCGCTGCCGCTGGAGGACTGGTTGATTCCCATGGTGTAGAGCGTGATGGCCCTGGGCGCCGTCATAAACCAGTCGTAAAACGTACCAATATCCTGCGGCGAGAGGCCGCAAAACGCCGCCACGCGGGATATCGGCCACGCGTCCGTTCCCTGAATCACATTGAGCAGACCGACGAACAGCCCGGCGTCGCTGCCGGGAGTGAGCGCCAGATGCAGGTCAGCAATATCACAGGAGGCGGTTCTGCGCGGATCGATGACCACCGCTTTCATCTCCGGATTGTTGTGCTTTGCCTGTACCAGGCGCTGATACAGCACCGGATGCGTCCAGGCCGCGTTTGAGCCCACCAGCACCACCAGATCGCTGTTTTCAACATCCTCGTAGCTGCACGGCACGACATCTTCACCAAAGGCGCGCTTGTAGCCCACGACCGCCGATGACATGCAGAGCCGGGAGTTGGTATCAATGTTCGCCGCGCCGATAAACCCTTTCATCAGCTTATTGGCGGCGTAATAATCCTCGGTAAGCAATTGCCCGGACGCGTAAAACGCCACCGCCTGCGGCCCCCATTTGTCGATAATGTCCTGGAGGCGCTCGCCTGCCGCTCCCAGCGCCTGCGCCCAGGCCACCTCAGCACCGTCAACAACGGGGCGCAGCAATCGCCCCTGTAACCCCATTGTTTCCCCCAGGGCCGATCCTTTCACGCACAAGCGGCCAAAGTTCGCAGGATGGGTTTCATCCCCCCGAACGCTGACCGTTTCACCGTCCACGCGGGCGACCACGCCGCAGCCGACCCCGCAGTAGGGACACGTTGTCCGGGTTTCCGTCATGAGGCCTCCGCACGCATTACCAGGGCATCATTACCGACCCACACCTTGCCGTTCTCAATTTTGACCGGCCAGGCGCGCACCGCGGGTTCGCCGTTCTCCACCTGACAGCCGTCGCGCAGGCGAATACGCTGCTTGTAGAGCGGAGAGATCACCACCGGCTCCCCCGCCGCATCGCCAAGAATGCCTCGGGAAAGCACGTTCGCGCTGCTGCCAGGCTCCCGGTCGTCAAGGGCATAGACGGTTTTGCCAAATCGGAACAACGCAATCGGCTTACGCCCAAGCCGCGCGCCAATGCCCGCCTGCTCGGGGATATCGTCGATACCACAGATTTCCTGCCAGCGTTTACCTTGATCCGCTGTGATGTCGTTCACCGTCGTGCGGAACAGCGCCAGACGGTTCGGATCGTTAAGCGTGGTTTGCCATTCGCACTGGTAGGTCTCCACCACCCGGGCCATCTCCTGCTCCAGCTCGTGGGCGATGCCCAGGCTATCGTTGAGGATCACCTCCCGAAGGTAGTCGAGACCGCCTTCCAGGTTGTCCATCCAGGTGCTGGTGCGCTGCAGGCGATCCGCCGTGCGGATGTAGAACATCAGGAATCGATCGACGGTGCGGATCAGCGTGTCATCATCGAGATCGCTGGCGAAGAGATCCGCATGGCGAGGCTTCATGCCGCCGTTGCCGCACAGGTAGAGGTTCCACCCCTTATCGGTGGCAATCACCCCCACGTCTTTACTCTGCGCCTCGGCGCATTCGCGGGTACACCCTGAGACCGCCATTTTGATTTTGTGCGGTGCGCGCAGGCCTTTGTAACGGTGCTCGAGCCTGACTGCGAGGCCGGTGGAGTCCTGCACGCCGTAGCGACACCAGGTCGACCCGACGCAGGATTTCACCGTGCGCAGGGATTTACCGTAGGCGTGCCCGGTTTCAAATCCGGCTTCCACCAGCGCCTGCCAGATCTCCGGCAGCTGTTCGAGCGTGGCGCCAAACAGGTCGATACGCTGGCCGCCGGTGATTTTGCTGTACAGTCTGTAGCGTTTCGCAATCTGGCCGATGGCGATCAGCCCGTCGGCGGTCACTTCTCCCGCAGGCATGCGCGGTACGATGGAGTAAGTACCGTCCTTCTGGATATTGGCGAAGTAGCGGTCGTTGGTGTCCTGCAGCGGCAGGTGTGCCGGTTTCAGCAGATACTCGTTCCAGCAGGAGGCGAGCACTGACCCCACCAGTGGCTTACAAATTTCGCACCCGTGTCCCTGACCGTAGCGGCTAATGAGCTGGTCAAAGGTGCGGATATGGTTGACGCGCACGAGGTGGTAAATCTCCTGACGCGAGTACGGGAAGTGTTCGCAGATGTCCTTTTTCACCTCCACGCCCTGCGCCGCCAGCTGGAACTCCATCACCTGCTTCACCAGTGCGCTACATCCTCCGCAGCCGGTCGCCGCTTTGGTGCACTGCTTAATCGCGCCGATATCCGTTGCGCCCGCACTTACCGCCTGACAGATATCGCCTTTGCTGACGTTATGACACGAACAGATTTGTGCGCTTTCCGGCAGCGCTGCCACGCCGAGCGCTTTTGGCGCACTGCCTGAAGACGCGGGTAATATCAGCGTTTCCGGCTCTTTTGGCAGGGCTATCCCGTTGAGCATCATCTGTACCAGCGTGGCGTATTCACTGGCATCACCCACCAGCACACCGCCGAGCAGCGTTTTGCCGTCGTGGCTGACCACGATTTTCTTGTAGATTTGCTGCGGGCCGTGCGTCCACTGGTAACTCAGCGCCCCCGGCGTGCGCCCGTGAGCATCGCCGAAAGAGGCCACGTCCACGCCCAGCAGCTTGAGTTTGGTGCTCATATCCGCGCCGGCGAAGATGTTCTCCTCTCCCGCCAGCGCGGCGGCGGCCACCCGCGCCATCTGGTAGCCGGGCGCAACCAGCCCGAAGATTTTCCCTTCCCACAGGGCGCATTCACCAATGGCCAGCACGTCCGGATCGGAGGTCTGACAGCGGTCGTCAATGCCGATCCCGCCGCGCTCGCCGATAGCCAGCCCGCTGCTGCGCGCCAGCGCGTCCTGCGGACGAATGCCTGCAGAAAAGACCACCATGTCTGTTTCAAGCTGTTCGCCATCGGCAAAGCGCAACACCAGCCCGCCGTCCGCCGTGGCGATCTCCGTTGTCGCTTTACTAGTGTGAACGCCGACGCCCAGCGCCTCAATTTTCTTGCGCAGCATCGCCGCGCCGTCGTTGTCGAGCTGGACCGCCATCAGATTGGGCGCAAACTCCACCACGTGAGTTTCCAGCCCGAGCTGCTTCAGGGCATTCGCCGCCTCCAGCCCCAGCAGCCCGCCGCCAATCACTACACCCCGGCGTGAGCCCGCCGCATGCGCCGCAATCTTGTCCAGATCGTCAAGCGTGCGATAAACAAAACAGCCCGGTAGATCGTGGCCCGACACCGGTGGGACAAACGGATAGGACCCGGTCGCCAGCACCAGTTTATCCCAGTGGATCTCATGCCCGCTGGCGGTACGCACCACGCGCGCGTCACGATCGATAGCGACAATCTGCTGCGACAGGCGCAGCTCAATGCCGTTGTCGGCAAAGAAATCCCCTTCCACCAGCGAAAGCGACGCCGCGCTACGGCCGCCAAAATATTCCGACAGATGCACGCGGTCGTAGGCGGCATAGCGCTCCTCGCCAAAGACAACGATCTGATACTGCTGATGCAGATTGCGGTTCACGCAATCTTCGAGGAAATGATGGCCGACCATACCGTGCCCAACCACCACCAGAGTAGGTTTTGTCATAGCGTGCTGTCCTGCAACCTGCGGTTGCGTAGTGAAACGATCAAACAGCCAGTCCGCGTGCGCGGGCGCAGCCGTTGCCAGTAATTCGGTAAATGTCGCCGCGCTGCGGCAGTCCCCCATCAGCAGCACGCCAGCCAGCGCCCCCTGATGGATCAGTAAACGACGATAGTGACGGGTCAGCGGATCCCATGCGCTCCAGACCACATCGCCCTTCTGCTCTGCCGCGCGACCAAGGCTGAACAACTCCACGCCGGTCACCTTGAGGCGCATGCCGTTGTCGGTCAGGGCAAATGGCGCGGTGACGTCTCCGGCCAGCCGTGCGGCGAGGATATCCGCCTGCGCCAGACAGGGGGCGACCAGGCCAAACGTCTGGTCGTCAATTTCACAGCATTCGCCAATGGCGTAGACGTCCGGCACGGAGGTTTGCATTTGGTGATCCACCACGATGCCGCGCGCGCAGCGAATGCCGCTGGCCTGCGCCAGTACGACGTTAGGCTGCACGCCCGTCGCCAGCACCACGCGCGCGGCGGTGACGCTGCGTCCGTTCAGCAGCGTCACGCTATTCCCGTCAATCGCCGCGATGCCAGAGGCGAGCTCACAGCGCACGCCCCGCGCCGCCAGCGCCTCTTCCAGCAGCACGCCCGCCTGCTCATCCAGTTGCTGCTCCATCAGCCACAGACCGCGATGAACAAGGATGACGTTGTCCCCTGAGCGCGCCAGCGCTGCCGCCGTCTCAACCCCGAGCACGCCGCCGCCCAGCACTACCACCGGACCGGCGATCGCCCCTATGGCCCGGATATCCTCAAGGGTACGGAACGTGAAGACATGCGGCGCATCGCAGCCGGGAATTGGCGGAACAAAGGGCGTTGATCCGGTGGCAAACACCAGCGCATCCCAGCCCAGCGTGCGGACGGTGGTTTGCACTTCCCGCGTGTCCACATTCACGGCGAGCGCCTTTTCGCCCCGCAGCACCGTCACGCCCCGTTCCTGGTACCAGTCGTCATTCTGAAGACTGATGCCCGCCGCCGTTTTTTCACCGCCCAGCACCGGCGAAAGCTGGATGCGGTTATAGGCATGCTCCGGCTCGTCACCGATGACGGTAATTGCGAAACGATCGGCAGCACGCCCGGTGAGCGAGGCAATCAGCCGCGTGGCCGCCATGCCATTTCCGATAATGACCAGTCGCATCAAAGCCCCCTCGCTACGCCGCTTTCGGCTGCTTTTCATAGAGGAAATGCAGGATCTGCTGGCGCATGTGGTGATAGCGGCTGTCGTCAGCCAGCTGCACCCGGTTACGCGGGCGCGGCAGGTCAACGTGCAGGATCTCCCCGACGGTCGCCGCCGGGCCGTTGGTCATCATCAGCACGCGATCGGAGAGCAGCACCGCCTCGTCCACGTCGTGGGTAATCAGCACGATTGTGGTGTTCAGCGCCTGCTGGATCTGCATCACCGAGTCCTGCAGATGGGCGCGCGTCAGCGCATCCAGCGCGCCGAAGGGTTCATCCATCAGCAGGACTTTCGGCTTCATCGCCAGCGCGCGGGCAATCCCGACGCGCTGCTTCATGCCGCCGGAGATCTCCCCCGGGCGCTTGTGCAAGGCGTGCCCCATCTGTACGCGGTCGAGGTTGTGCTCAATCCACTCCCGGCGCTCCGCCTTGCTCATGCTGTGGCGAAACACGTGATCTACCGCCAGGGCCACGTTGTCGAAGCAGGTGAGCCACGGTAGCAGCGAATGGTTCTGGAATACCACCGCGCGCTCCGGACCCGGCCCGGCAATTTCGCGGTTGTCGCAAATCAGCCCGCCTTCCGTCGGCAGCGTGATCCCAGCGATAAGATTAAGCAGCGTCGATTTACCGCAGCCGGAGTGCCCAATCAGGCTGACGGTTTCGCCCTCATGGATATCAAAGGAGACGTTCTGCAGCGCCAGAAATTCGCCGCTGGCGGTGGAAAAACGCTGGCTCACGGCCTGGACCTGGATTAATGGTTTCATGTTCGCTCCTTATTTTTCCTGCCAGCTAAAGCGACGGGCGATCAGCATCAGCCCCTGCTCGAGCAGCAGCCCGACCACGCCAATGATGACGATGGCGATGAGAATGTTTTCGACGTTGAGATTGTTCCACTCGTTCCAGATCCAGAAACCGATCCCTAAACCGCCGGTCAGCATCTCGGCGGCGACAATCACCAGCCAGGCGATGCCAATAGAGAGGCGCACCCCGGTCAGCACCGCGGGCAGCACCGCCGGGAAGAGAATGCGGCGCATGATGGTCCACTCTGAAAGCTGCAGCACCCGGGCGACGTTAAGGTAGTCCTGCGGAATACACCGCACGCCTTCGGCGGTGTTGATCACCATCGGCCAGATGGAGCAGATAAAAATGGTCCAGCTCGACGCGGGCTCCGCTTTCTGGAACAGCAGCAGGCCGATGGGCAGCCAGGCCAGCGGGCTAACCGGGCGTAACAGCGCGATCAGCGGGCCGAACATGCGCGAAAAAAAGGTGAAGCGGCCAATCAGGAAACCAAGCGGGATCCCGGCGAACGCGGCCAGGCCAAACCCCACCGCCACGCGCTGTAATGAGGCGAGCACGTTCCAGCCGATGCCCATGTCGTTTGGCCCGTCGCGATAAAACGGATCGGCAAACAGGGTAATAGCGGAATCGAGCGTGCTGAGCGGCGTCGGGAAACCTTTGCTGTTAATCGCCGCCAGCTGCCAGAGCACCACCAGCAGTCCCAGCCCCAGAAAAGCCGGAATGATGCGCTGAAGGATCGCGTTAATACGACGCACAAACGTCGGCGTACGGCGGCGAACCTGCACCGGAGGCAGGAGAATCACCTCTCCACTCTCCGGCGTCTCGTGTGATTTTGTCTTTTGCAGATGCTGCATAATCAGGCCCCTTTACGGTGAATGGCGAAACGGCTGGCGTATCCTTCCGGGTCGGTACCGTTCCAGACGGTGCCGTCCATCAATGTGCTGCTGCGTAGTGGTGAAGTCGGTGTGGTAATGCCCCCCACCGCCGTGGCTGCATCCTGCCAGACCGCCGTCTGGTTAATGCGCTGTGCGATGCCCGTATAGTCCGGGGCGGCTTTGAGCAAGCCCCAGCGGCGGAACTGGGTTAAGAACCACATGCCGTCGGAGTGATACGGGTAGCTGACGGCCCCCTCGTTGAAGAAGCGGATCGGGTGCGCGTCCTGCCAGCGCTGGCCCAGGCCGTTGTCGTACTCGCCGAGCATGCGTCCGGTGAGATACTGCTCTTTGCAGTTGAGCCACGCCCGGCGGGAGAGGATCTGCGCGGTTTCGCGTTTGTTTTCCGGGGAGGCCTCAATCCAGCGCGCCGCCTCCAGCACTGCGCTCACCAGCGCCCGGGCGGTGTGCGGATTTTTCTCCACCCAGTCGCGACGCGTCCCGAGGATTTTTTCCGGATGGTCGGCCCAGATAGACTGCGACGTGGCGGCGGTAAAACCGATGCGGTCGTTGATGGCACGCGCGTTCCACGGCTCGCCGACGCAAAAGCCGACCATGTTGCCAATGCGCATGTTCATCACCATCTGCGGCGGCGGCACCACCACCGTACGCACGTCGTCAAAGGGGTGAATGCCCGCGCTTGCCAGCCAGTAGTAGAGCCACATGGCGTGCGTCCCGGTCGGGAAGGTGTGCGCGAAGGTATAGGTGCCAGGCGCCTGCTGCCCAATCAGCTTTTTCAGCCCGTCAAGGTCACGAACGCCCTTCTCTGCCAAATCGCTGGAGAGCGTAATCGCCTGGCCGTTCTGGTTGAGGGTCATCAGGTTAGCCATCTGCTGTGGCTTGCCAGCGATGCCCAGCTCCAGTCCGTACAGCAGGCCGTAAAGAATGTGCGCGGCATCGAGTTCGCCCGCCACCAGCTTGTCGCGCACCGCCGCCCAACTCGCCTCTTTGGTGGGCAGGATGGTAATACCGTATTTTTTATCAAACCCTTTCAGCGCAGCGATAACCACCGGGGCACAGTCGGTCAGCGGGATAAACCCGATGCGCACTGTTTCCTGCTCCGGTTTATCCGAGCCTGCCGCCCATGCGGCCTGCATGACACCCGGCAACAGAATTGCACCACTCGCCAGCATGCTGGCCTGCAAAAAACGCCGTCTCGACAAATCCGCCATGACCACTCCTGAAAAAAAACCAAAAAAAAGCGCCCACGGTGCCGAAGCACCAGTGGACGCCTTTATCCCGAAGACGGATGCACCGCCGTTGGCGCATCGTCAAAAATGGTTAATCTGATAATGCAAAGTGAATGCCAGGTTTTAACACACTGTTTCTTGCGGTGCTTACCGTTCTTCCCTCGCCTTTACGCACCGCAAACAGGCATAAAATGCCCACTGACCGTGCAGCTACTCCTTTGGTGTTACCTGCCATACATTCTTCACCATGAGCAGCGCGCGGGCGATATCCACCATCCTTTGGTTCTTGTCCATCGCCATTTTGCGCAGCGCCGTCCAGGCCTGTTCCTCACTCATATTCTGGTGGGTCATCAGCACGCTCTTCGCTTTATCAATGATTTTGCGCTCTTCAAGCGTATCGCGCAGCGACGCAAGCTGACGTGAGAGCTGCTCTATCTCGCCCGCCTGCTGGCGAACCAGGGTAAGCAACGGTTTTTCCGGATAGCGGATCGGCGGATCATCCTGTTCATCGCCGGGGAGCGCGTACTCATCGTCACGGTGAATGCATTCGTCCACCGCGACCATCAGATCGGCGATGATCGTCTCCTCCAGCGTGCGCAGATGCTCAAGGCGCGCGGTTTGCAGAGCAAACCAGGCCAGTGCGGTAAGGCCGTTATCGGCGGCAGGCTGGCGGGTACAGGCCACGCGCCGGAGTTGCTCCGTTTCACGATCGGGCTGACAGTGCATTGAAAAGGTGGTCTGAACGTCAGCGGAGCTGTGTGAGAGAAAGATCTCAAAGCAGGCCTGCTGCCCGTCAATGCGGTCAACCAGCCTCTGACGAGTCACATCATCGAAAAAACCCTGCGTGAAGCCAATCGCCCCCAGCGCCCGCTCCTGTCCTGCCAGCTCTTTTCCCTGCATCAGGCTATAAAGCGCGACAAAACGTCCTGCGATTTGCGGATCGTCAATGCTGTCATTAAGCTGCGGCACGATACTGAGCAGATGGCGAAGCATGCGGGAGTAGTGTTCCATCGCCTGGGGTGCCGTTACAGTCTGCTGAATCACACCGTCACGCAGCGCGGGAAGTGTATCCAGGCTCAGGAGCGCGCCGCCGATGCGTTCACAGACGGCACTTCCTGGAATCGGCGACTGTGTTTCAAGAATGCCGTAAAGGGCAGCGAGGTTTTCATCCACCAGCGCCCGGCTGGCTTTGCATTCGGGGGCGTACAGCTTGCCCTGTGAGCAGAGCCAGACGTTGGACGCCCCGCGCTCGCACTGTAACATGTGCACCAGTTGGCTAATGCCGTGCACAAGCACACCCAGCTGTGCCAGCTTGCTGAACTGCTCCTGGCGCATCATCTTTGCGCGCGTGAGCCATTCGGCAGCGCCTGGCGAAATGCCTGCCATTAATATCATGCTTACTCTCCCGGACAGCGAAACTCCAGGAAATTAAGCAATATTCGTGCCTTTATAAGAACAGGAGTCAACATGCAGAAGATTGTGATCGTCGCCAACGGTGCGGCCTACGGCAGCGAATCCCTTTTCAACAGCCTGCGCCTGGCAATCGCGCTACGTGAAAAAGAGAGCGACCTGGCGTTACGCCTCTTTTTAATGTCGGACGCGGTCACCGCCGGGCTGAAGGGACAAAAACCGGCCGAGGGCTATAACATTCAGCAGATGCTGGAAATCCTGACCGCGCAAAACGTGCCGGTGAAGCTATGCAAAACCTGCACCGACGGGCGCGGTATCACCGGGCTGCCGCTGATTGATGGCGTAGAAATTGGTACGCTGGTTGAACTGGCCGAGTGGACATTGTCCGCTGATAAAGTATTAACTTTTTAATAATAAACCCGTAAAAATATTATTTTCTTATGGACGCGGTTTCAGCATCAAGTTTACCTGCGGGGATGCCGATAGGCATGGAAACAACACAGCAGGTATTTCACTTATGTTCAGATCGATTCGTGCACGCATCATCGCGGCGACGGCAGGCTGTCTGGTCGTCGCCCTTCTCCTCAATACCGTTATTAACTTCCAGGTCACACGTCAGGATAACCAGCAGTCACAGCGCGATATCCTGACCAGCACTAGCGCCAGCCATAACATGGCGATTGCCGACTGGGTCAAAAGCAAGATGACGGTGATTGCCTCTGCCCAGACCGTTGCGCTGAGTGACGATCCGGTTCCGGTGTTTAAACAGCTTGCGCAGGCGGGTGGATTCACCAACGTTTATGTCGGCTACGCCAGCAAAACGGCGAAATTCTCGGAGCCGGCGGGCGTACCTGCGGATTATGACCCGACCATTCGCCCGTGGTATCAGCAGGTGGTCAGCACGGACGGCCCGGTCGTCACCGCGCCTTACGTTGATGCAGGTACCGGTAAACTGGTGGTGACTTTCGCCGTGCCGGTGAAAGAGAATGGCGCCCTGAAAGCGGTGGTGGCGGGCGATGTGGCCATGGACAGCGTGGTGGCGAATGTGCGCGGGATCCATCCAACTCCGTCCAGCAGCGGCTTGCTTCTGAACAGTGACGGCAGCGTAATAGCGGCTAACGATCCGGCGCTGACGCTTAAACCGTTTGCTGAGACCATCAAAGGCATCGATTTTGCTGCGCTGAAAAGCGGCAACCTTGTCGACGGTACGCTTAACGACGTCGAAAAAACCTTCGTGGCGACAGCCGTGCCGGGCACAAACTGGCTGCTGGTCGTCGCCCTCGACAACGGTGACGCCACCTCCGGCATGCGTTCCCTGCTTAAGGCATCGGCGATTTCACTGGTGATCCTGGCGCTGCTGAGCGCGGCCATTGTTCACCTCCTGATCGCCCGTCTGCTGAAGCGCCTGTCTGACATTCGCGACGCGATGCACAATATTGCCAACGGGACTAACGATCTGTCGCAGCGTCTGCCGGACAGCGGCGAGGACGAGGTGGCGCAGATTGCCCAGGCCTTTAACGACTTCAGCGATAAGCTGTCGGTGGTGATGGTGCAGCTCCGTGATGCCAGTGAGTCGGTGAAAAACGCCGCCCAGGAGATTGCGGCGGGTAACCAGGATCTCTCCGGACGTACCGAGCAGGCGGCGTCCAGCCTGCGCGAGACGGCCAGCGCCGTGGAGCAGATCACCGCCTCCGTGACCCAGTCGAACGAGTCGGCGGCAGAAGCGAATGACCAGGCGAGCAAGGCCTCTGCGGCCGCTGCGCGCGGCGGCGAAGTGGTATCCCAGGCGATCAGCACCATGCAGTCCATCGAAGTCGCGTCGGCTAAAATTGGCGACATCACCAGCGTGATTGACGGTATCGCGTTCCAGACCAACATTCTGGCGCTGAACGCCTCCGTCGAGGCGGCCCGTGCCGGGGAGCAGGGTCGCGGGTTTGCCGTGGTGGCAGGCGAAGTGCGTAACCTGGCGAGCCGTAGCGCCCAGGCGGCGAAAGAGATCAAATCGCTGATCGATTCCACCACCGACAGCGTGGCCACCGGCTCCCGCTACGTGCACCTGGCCGGGGAAAGCATGGACGAGATCCGCTCCAGCATCGGCAGCGTCTCCGGCATCATGCGCGAAATCTCCATCGCCACCAGCGAGCAGATGAAAGGTATTCACGAGATCAACCACGCGGTGACCCATCTCGACCGCATGGTCCAGCAGAACGCCGAGCTGGTGGTGCAATCCGCCGCCGCTGCGGGTGCCCTGCAGAGCCAGGCGGGCGACCTTGCTGAAACCGCCGGCCATTTCCGCATTTAATTTTCTCGCGGCGCGCGTTTTGCGGGTAAAACGCGCGCCAGCGGAAATTTTGAGGAATTTTGTCATTTTTGTTTAATCGTTATGCCATTTTTTGATCAAAATCAGCATCCCACCCCCTCCCCTTTGGTGTTATGCCATGAGTGAATTGTGAACAACATCACGCTCGGATATGGCAGCAGGGAGAGCGTTGTTTAAGACTACGGGGTAAAAAATGGCACTGGTAAAAACAAGTTTGAAGCTGTTTGGCGGGGATACGGTTGTGGTGCGTTGCTCAGAGCGCTGTCGTATTCATCTCATGAGTGCGAAAGCACAAAAACAATCCCAGGCGGATATTCTGACCGTGCAGGACGATAAGGCCTGGCTTACCGTGCCATATACCGGCACGTGGGATGTGCTGATCGACAGCCACAGCCAGTCGCTGGAGCATTCCGTCAGTTACGTAGCAGCATAACATCAAACGCCCGGCAAGCCGGGCGTATTTTCAGGCAAAACCCGGTCGCAGCGTGCCGTTGAGCGGGTTTCCTTCCAGCAGCGCCTTCACCTTCGCCACCAGCTCATTCAGACAATCGTCCTGCATGCCGAGGCGGGTCAACTCCTGGTCGAGGGAGAAGAGATACTGCGCGTTGGTACCCAGCGGTCCGCTGGCGGCAGCAATCAACGGGGCGATGACCTGCGTGCGGGTGTCCGCTTCATACAGGGGATGGCGCGGGTCCATGATAAACACCAGCGCATTGACGGTGCGACCGTCGTCCAGCTCCAGCTTGCACCAGCTCGGCATATAGCAGCCGGTGATCATCTCTCGCTTCCAGAGCAGCGTAAGCTCCTCTTCCAGCGTGGCATCCGGGAGGCGATACGCCACGCCCGTGGTGCGCCCGCCCTCTTTCAGTGCAAGCATACGTCCGGGCTGGCACGCGCTGCCGCGTCCGGCCGTCAGACGCAGGCAAAATGCGCGGTGCCAGCCAGGCAACGTGCCCGTTGCCGATTCGACAAATTCCAGCGCCGGGTTCCACATCAGGGAACCGTAGCCAAAAATCCATACCGGGCCATCATCCGGGCGGCAGGCAAGCGTAGCAGCAAGTGACGCCGCACGTTGTTCAGCTGACCAGAGAAGCGATTCCTCAATAGCACCAAATGCCGTCTTACAATCTGCCTTCATTAAGAAATCACGCGTTAACACTTTCCACCTCCGCCACTGCATGCTTCCTTGCGACATCTGTAATTCGCCTTCCCGGCATTATGTGCTGGTCATTTTGCCAGCAGTTAAATAACGATAAGCAATTAGCGGACCAGTTGCAATACAACGGCAGTTCAACCGCCTGAAAAGTCAAAATGAAGGCAGCGAATTATTTCACGGCTATTTCTTTTTGTGCCATTTATCGTCGTCTCCTTTTTCATATTCATGTTTTACGGCGGCCCAGGCGACTTTGTGTGCCGTCTCTTCACGACTGGCATCATCCCGGCGATCCTCCTTATCTTTGTACTGATCCCAGGCACTGTTAAACGCCTCTTTGTAGATATCCTGCGCGTGAGCGGGCAGCACGTTTTGCACGTTATCGGGTAATTCGCGTTTCGTTTTATATGGCATCACTCACCTCTCTTTTGCTTAAAGAGATAAGTGTGGACGACGATATGCCAGCGTGCCACCCGGTCTTAATTTATGGATTAACTTTATATCTAATTAATTGTTATTTAATAAATATTATGTGAAAACCGTCAATTACAGGAGTCAGATATTAAATTTATGACAAAGGGTAAAATTAAGTAAAAAGTTAAGGGTATTTAACAGAGATCTGTTAATTTAATGCCCTCAAAAATCTATCTATAATTACAAGCACCTGCATTGATGGAGAAGCACATGACAGCAACACACGAGGCGGTAAAAACCCGCCACAAGGAGACGTCTCTCATTTTCCCGGTTCTGGCACTGGCTGTGCTGCTCTTCTGGGGAAGCAGTCAGTCACTGCCAGTGGTGGTTGGTATCAATATTCTTGCCCTGGTCGGTATTTTAACCAGCGCCTTTAGCGTCGTTCGCCATGCGGACGTACTGGCCCACCGTCTGGGCGAGCCCTACGGATCGTTAATTCTCAGCCTTTCCGTCGTTATTCTCGAAGTCAGCCTGATTTCCGCGCTCATGGCGACCGGCGATGCCGCGCCGACGCTGATGCGCGACACCCTTTACTCGATCATTATGATTGTGACGGGCGGCCTGGTGGGCTTCTCTCTGCTGCTGGGCGGGCGTAAATTCGCGACCCAGTATATGAACCTGTTCGGCATTAAACAGTATCTGATTGCCCTCTTCCCGCTGGCGATTATCGTGCTGGTCTTCCCGATGGCGCTGCCGGGTGCAAACTTCTCCACCGGTCAGGCGCTGCTGGTCGCGCTGATTTCCGCAGCCATGTACGGCGTGTTCCTGTTGATTCAGACCAAAACGCACCAGAGCCTGTTTGTGTATGAGCATGAAGACGACAGCGACGACGATGACCCGCACCACGGTAAGCCGTCGGCCCACAGCAGCGCGTGGCATACGGTTTGGCTGATCGTACATCTGATTGCGGTGATTGCCGTCACCAAGATGAACGCCAACCCGCTGGAAACATTGTTAACCGAGCTGAACGCGCCGGTAGCCTTTACCGGCTTCCTGGTGGCACTGCTGATCCTGTCTCCTGAAGGGCTGGGCGCGCTGAAAGCCGTCTTAAACAATCAGGTACAGCGCGCAATGAACCTGTTCTTCGGCTCCGTGCTGGCGACCATTTCACTCACCGTGCCGGTGGTGACGCTGATTGCCTTTATGACCGGTAACGAGTTGCAGTTTGCGCTGGGCGCGCCGGAGATGATTGTGATGGTAGCCTCGTTGCTGCTGTGCCAGATTTCGTTCTCAACCGGGCGCACCAACGTGCTTAACGGGGCAGCGCATATGGCGCTGTTTGCGGCCTATTTGATGACGATTTTTGCGTAGTCTGTTTGCCCGGCGGCGCTTCGCTTGCAGGGCCTACGGGTTTTGTAGGCCGGGTAAGCGCAGCGCCACCCGGCAATATGCCCCATAAAAAAACCCGCCGAAGCGGGTTTTTTATTATTTGCTGGTATCCAGCTCGTCGAAGCTCTTCACCAGATCGTCAATCGCTTTGATCTGTTTCAGGAACGGCTCCAGCTTATCCAGTGGCAGCGCGGATGGGCCGTCGCATTTTGCGTTATCCGGATCCGGGTGCGCTTCAATGAACAGGCCCGCCAGACCGGTTGCCATACCGGCGCGCGCCAGTTCGGTCACCTGAGCACGACGGCCACCGGACGCGGCGCCAAACGGGTCGCGGCACTGCAGCGCGTGGGTCACGTCGAAAATCACCGGAGACTGGCCGGAGACATTTTTCATCACGCTGAAGCCCAGCATGTCCACCACCAGGTTGTCGTAACCGAAGTTAGCGCCACGGTCGCACAGGATCACCTGATCGTTACCACCTTCGATAAACTTATCGACGATGTTGCCCATCTGACCCGGGCTCACGAACTGTGGTTTTTTCACGTTGATCACGGCACCGGTTTTCGCCATCGCGGCGACCAGGTCGGTCTGGCGAGCCAGGAATGCCGGGAGCTGAATCACGTCAACCACGTCTGCCACCGGCTGCGCCTGAGAGGCTTCATGCACGTCGGTGATCACTTTCACGCCAAAGGTCTGCTTCAGCTCCTGGAAAATCTTCATCCCTTCTTCCAGGCCCGGGCCACGGTAAGAGTTGATGGAGGAGCGGTTGGCTTTGTCAAAAGAGGCTTTAAACACGTACGGGATGCCCAGCTTCTGGGTCAAGGTCACGTAGTGCTCGCAGATACGCATGGCGAGGTCGCGGGATTCCAGCACGTTCATGCCGCCAAACAGCACGAAAGGCAGGTCGTTTGCTACCTTGATATCACCAATGCTAACCACTTTTTGTTTCATAGGATCGCCTTATTCAGGTGTGAATCGGAATTAAGATTAATGCAGTGTAATTTGCTTGTGCGAGATCGCGTTGATCTGCGCACGAATCATTTCGCTAATGGGGTCTTCCGGACACTGCTCGACGAAATAGCTCAGATCGTTTAGCGCCACGTGCTCACAGTCGAGCTGGGCATAGATCAGCCCGCGGTCGCGAATTTCGTACGGGTCTTCCGGATTAAACTGCAGCAGCACTTCGCTGGCGCGCAGGGCCAGCTCCATCTGACGCTCTTCCATTAACGCTGACTTCAGCGTATCGAGCAGCTTGCGGATCACTTCTGCGTTATCCGCCTCGTCGAGATCTTCGTTGAAGAGCTCAGCCACCGGGCTGATGTTGCCTTTCAGCCACACGTCCAGCGTATGTTCATCCAGCGTGTCGCCGTTGAAGGGATTAATGAGCCACATCTCACCGTCCAGCCACTCCGCACGCAGGATCATCTGCGTCGGGAAAATGACCGGCACCAGCGGAATATCCAGGCGATGCGCGACCCACAGTAAAATAGAGCCCAGCGCAACGGCGCTGCCCTGACGATTTTTTAAGACCTGGTCCAGCCATAATGCGTCAGACAGGCGATACACGCCCCGCGTGTCGCAGAAACCCCATTCGCCGTAGAAAAGCTCAAGCAGCTTCTCTAATTGCCAGTCTTGCGGGCGCGCCTGATTAATCTCTTCACGCGCCAGGCTGACCAGATTCTCCAGCTCATCGTAGACAAACTGCGACGTAAAATCGTCGCGAATCATCTCAGAAATCAGGATCATGCCATCGCAAAGCGGCACTTTATTAAATTCGAAATCGGCTAAGGACCTCATGACTTACCCCAGTAACGACCGAGCGCACAGCGACGCCCGGACGAGATAAAACTCAAAACGATGTAGATGATAACGCCAAACCGCCTTTCAGTCAGCCTTACGCCTTTATCAGTAAATGGCAGATAGCCTGCACTCATAGCCACTGCCCCAGCGTCAGGCGTTCGTTGCCGCCGTAGTCGCGGCAGGTTTTGACGTCGGCATAGCCCGCCTGGGTAAACAATGCCCGCACGCTTTCTCCCTGCGTCCAGCCATGCTCCACGAGAAGCCAGCCGCCGGAAAGTAAATGTTGTCGTGACATTGTCACAATGTGATCGAGGTCGGCTAAACCTTCCCTGGCGGCGACCAGCGCCGTCAGGGGTTCGAAGCGCACATCACCCTGCGCAAGGTGCGGATCATGCTCGTCAATATAGGGTGGGTTACTGACAATGATGCCGAACGTCTGGTTCTCCAGCGCGCTAAACCAGCTGCTTTGCAGCACCGTTACGTTGGTCAGGCCAAGACGTTCCACGTTGCGCTGCGCCAGCGCCACCGCGTCGGGCATCACATCCACTGCCGTCACCGCGCAGTCGGGTCGTTCACTGGCGAGCGCCAGCGCGATGGCCCCGGTGCCTGTACCGAGATCGAGAATGCGGCAGGCCGCCGTCGGTAAACGCGCCAGCGCCTGTTCGACCAGACACTCGGTATCGGGACGCGGGATCAGCGTCGCCGCCGAGACGTAAAGCGGTAACGACCAGAACTCGCGCTCACCGACAAGGTGCGCCACCGGCTCGCCGTGCTTACGGCGGGCAAGCAGCGTGGCGAGCCGTGCTTCCTGCTCAGCGGTCAGTTCGGTTTCACCGAAGGCCAGCAGGTACGTGCGGGCTTTGCCCGTCACATGTTCAAGCAAAATTTCGGCATCGCGTTTCGGGCTTTCGCTTTCGGAAAGCTCAGCGGCAGCCTCACGTAACCAGCGCTGAAAATCCATTATTCCTGCTCGGACAGTGCCGCCAGCTGGTCGGCCTGGTATTCCTGCACGATAGGCTCAATCAGCATATCCAGCTTGCCTTCCATCACTTCATCCAGACGATACAGCGTCAGGTTGATGCGGTGGTCGGTCACGCGCCCCTGTGGGAAGTTATAGGTGCGGTTACGGTCGCTGCGATCGCCGCTCCCCAGCAGGTTACGACGCGTAGACGCTTCCGCCTGCTGGCGTTTCGCCATTTCGGCCGCGTGGATACGCGCGCCCAGCACGGACAGCGCTTTGGCTTTGTTTTTATGCTGGGAACGCTCGTCCTGACACTCCACCACGATACCGGTTGGCAGGTGGGTAATACGGATGGCGGAGTCGGTGGTGTTAACGTGCTGGCCACCCGCCCCGGAGGAGCGGAAGGTATCAATACGCAGGTCCGCCGGGTTGATGTCCGGCAGCTCCGCTTCCGGCAGCTCCGGCATCACCGCCACCGTACAGGCGGAGGTGTGGATACGGCCCTGAGATTCGGTGGCCGGAACGCGCTGCACGCGGTGACCGCCGGATTCAAACTTGAGACGACCGTATACGCCGTCACCGCTGATCTTGGCGATAACCTCTTTGTAGCCACCGTGTTCGCCTTCGTTGGCGCTCATGATCTCCACGCGCCAGCGACGCGACTCGGCGTAGCGGCTGTACATGCGGAACAGATCCCCGGCAAACAGTGCCGCTTCGTCACCGCCGGTCCCGGCGCGGACTTCCACGAACGCGTTACGCTCGTCGTCCGGATCTTTTGGCAGCAGAAGCACCTGAAGCTGCTGCTCCATCTCCTCAGAACGCGCTTTCGCATCCTGCAACTCTTCCTGCGCCATCTCGCGCATTTCAGGATCGTCGAGCATCATCTGCGCGGTTTCGATATCTTCCTGAACCTGTCGCCAGTCGGTAAAGCATTTAGAAACATCACTTAACTGCGCGTATTCACGTGAGAGCGCGCGAAAACGCTCCTGGTCCGCAATGGTCCCGGCATCGCCGAGCAGCGCCTGGACTTCTTCATGGCGCTCGTGCAGAGCTTCCAGTTTAGCGACGATAGAAGGCTTCATAGGCGTAAGTGCACCTTGTCTTAGAAAATGGGTATAGGGCGCTATTCCAGCCCGAGGCTGTTGCGCAGAATAGTCAGGCGTTCATCATCCCCGTCACGGGCAGCCTGCTGAAGAGATTTGGTTGGCGCATGGATCAGGCGGTTGGTCAGTTTCCACGCCAGATCCTGCATAATTGCATGTGCGTCGCCGCCCTGCTCCAGGGCCGCTAACGCTTTGGCTGTCAGGTCGTCACGCACCTGCTCCGCCTGTCCGCGATACTCGCGGATGGTCTCGCTGACGCTTTGCGCGCGCAGCCAGGCCATAAACTCACTGGTTTCCTGCTCAACAATGGTTTCCGCCTGCACCGCCGCCGCTTTACGCTGGGCGAGGTTGTGCGAAATAATGCTTTGCAGGTCATCCACACTGTAGAGGTAGGCGTTAGGCAGCTTGCCCACTTCCGGCTCAACATCGCGCGGGACGGCAATATCCACCAGCAGCATCGGCTGATTACGACGGGACTTCAGCGCGCGCTCCACCATCCCTTTGCCGATAATCGGCAGAGGACTGGCAGTCGAGCTGATAATAATGTCCGCCTCTTTCAGACGTTCATCGATGTCGCTCAGGGCAACCACCTCTGCGCCCACTTCATCCGCCAGCACCTGCGCGCGTTCGCGAGTGCGGTTAGCGATAATCATCTTTTTCACTTTATGCTCGCGCAGATGGCGCGCCACAAGTTCAATGGTTTCGCCGGCGCCCACCAGCATCACGGTGACGGTAGAGAGGGATTCAAAGATTTGGCGCGCAAGGGTACAGGCCGCGAAAGCAACGGAAACCGCACTGGCACCAATGTCGGTTTCGGTTCGCACACGCTTCGCCACGGAGAATGACTTCTGGAACATGCGCTCCAGCTCGCTGGCCTTCAGATGCCCTTTTTGCGAATCCGCAAAGGCTTTTTTCACCTGACCCAGAATTTGCGGTTCGCCGAGCACCAGCGAATCCAGCCCGCTGGCCACGCGCATCAGATGGCTGACGGCATCGTTGTCCTGATGCCAGTACAGGCTGTTGCGCAGCTCGTCTTCATTGAGATTGTGGTAGTCGCATAACCAGCGGATCAGCGCTTCGTGCAGGTTATCCTGCTCTTCCACGCTTAAATAGAGCTCGGTACGGTTGCACGTCGAGAGCACCACGCCACCCTGCACCATAGGCTGTGCAAGCAGGCTGTCCAGCGCCAGGTCGAGCGTATCTGGCGAAAACGTTACGCGTTCTCGCAGCGAAACCGGGGCCGTTTTGTGGTTGATGCCGAGTGCTAATAGGGTCATGTTGAGCGGGAGTAGTACCAGCGTTAATAAGGTTAGCAGAACGCATCATACAGGATGCGCGAGATCAATAAAAGAGACAGCCCCCTTTCGGAGTAATAGGTTACACAACGCTTTGAGATAATTTGAACGTAGACGGTAGCCCCCTTCGACGCTAGCATTAACAGTTATAACTGCAACGTATCTCAAGGATTTGTCCTCATTATGACCCGACTGATTCGCCTGCTGCCCCTGGCGGCACTGGTTCTGACCGCGTGTACCGTCACTCAACCAAAAGGCCCGGGCAAAAGCCCTGACTCGCCACAATGGCGTCAGCACCAGCAGGACGTCCGTAATTTGAACCAGTACCAGACCCGCGGCGCGTTTGCTTATCTCTCGGATGAGCAAAAAGTGTATGCACGCTTCTTCTGGCAACAAACGGGTCAGGACAACTATCGCCTGCTGCTGCTGAACCCGCTGGGCAGCACCGAGCTGGAGCTTATCGCGAAACCGGGCGAAGCGCAGATCACCGATAACAAAGGCCAGCACTACACCGCAACCGATGCCGAAGAGATGATTGGCAAGCTGACCGGAATGCCTATCCCGCTCAACAGCCTGCGCCAGTGGATCCTCGGCCTGCCGGGTGACGCCACCGACTATACCCTGGACGATCAATATCGTCTGAGCCAGGTGAACTACACCCAGAACGGCAAAATCTGGAAAGTGGTGTACAGCGACTATGACAGCAAGAGTAAACCGTCGCTGCCATCGAATATGGAACTGACCCAGGGCAGCCAGCGCATCAAGCTGAAAATGGACAACTGGATCGTTAAATGATGACCCACTGGCCCTCTCCGGCAAAACTGAATCTGTTTTTATACATTACCGGCCAGCGCGCTGACGGCTATCACACCCTGCAGACGCTGTTTCAGTTTATTGACTATGGCGACACGATCTCCATTGAACTGCGCCAGGACGGTCAGATTTGCCTCCTGACGCCGGTCGACGGCGTGGCGCATGAGGACAACCTGATTGTGCGTGCCGCGCGTCTGCTGATGAACGCCGCAGCGGAATCAGGTCGTCTGCCTGCGGGAAGCGGTGCGGATATTCGTATCGAGAAACGTCTGCCGATGGGCGGCGGTCTGGGCGGCGGCTCATCTAACGCCGCCACGGTGCTGGTTGCCCTGAACCACCTCTGGGGCTGCGGGCTGTCGCAAGACGAACTGGCCACCCTGGGCTTGACGCTGGGCGCGGATGTTCCGGTGTTTGTTCGCGGTCATGCGGCCTTTGCCGAGGGCGTGGGGGAAATCCTCTCCCCGGTCAACCCGCCGGAAAAATGGTATCTGGTTGCTCACCCCGGCGTGAGCATTCCGACCCCGGTCATCTTTAAAGATCCTGACCTGAAAAGAAATACCCCGATTCGGTCAATAGAAACGTTATTAAATTGTGAATTCAGCAACGATTGCGAGGATATCGCAAGAAAACGTTTTCGCGAGGTTGATGCGGTGCTTTCCTGGCTGTTAGAATACGCGCCGTCGCGCCTGACTGGTACAGGGGCCTGTGTCTTTGCTGAATTTGACACCGAATCCGCCGCTCGTCAGGTGCTTGAGCAAGCGCCGGTTTGGCTGCATGGTTTTGTAGCGCGTGGGATGAACATTTCCCCCCTACAGCAGGCCATTCTGGCGCAGACTGAGTTTCGGTGACAACGTCACCCTGTTCCAGACGTTGCATCGCGCTCTTTAATACACCGCCTGGATAGCCTTTGCCTGGCCCGCACAGTTTACGGCGAACGCTATCCACCACTGGACGCATGCCTGAGGTTCTTCTCGTGCCTGATATGAAGCTTTTTGCTGGTAACGCCACCCCGGAACTAGCACAACGTATTGCCAACCGCCTGTACACTTCCCTCGGCGACGCCGCCGTAGGTCGCTTTAGCGACGGCGAAGTCAGCGTACAAATCAACGAAAATGTACGCGGTGGTGATATTTTCATCATCCAGTCCACCTGTGCTCCAACGAACGACAACCTGATGGAACTGGTTGTTATGGTCGACGCCCTGCGTCGCGCTTCCGCAGGCCGTATCACTGCTGTAATCCCTTACTTCGGCTATGCCCGCCAGGACCGTCGCGTCCGTTCCGCGCGTGTGCCAATTACCGCGAAAGTTGTCGCTGACTTCCTGTCCAGCGTTGGCGTTGACCGCGTACTGACCGTTGACCTGCACGCAGAGCAGATCCAGGGCTTCTTCGACGTCCCGGTTGATAACGTATTCGGCAGCCCAATCCTGCTGGAAGACATGCTGCAGCTGAACCTGGATAACCCAATCGTGGTTTCTCCGGACATCGGCGGCGTGGTACGTGCCCGTGCTATCGCTAAGCTGCTGAACGATACCGACATGGCGATCATCGACAAACGTCGTCCGCGCGCTAACGTTTCTCAGGTGATGCACATCATCGGTGACGTGGCTGGCCGCGACTGCGTGCTGGTTGACGACATGATCGATACCGGCGGTACGCTGTGTAAAGCGGCTGAAGCGCTGAAAGAGCGTGGTGCCAAGCGCGTATTCGCTTACGCTACCCACCCGATCTTCTCTGGCAATGCCGTAAACAACCTGCGCAACTCCGTGATTGACGAAGTTGTGGTATGCGATACCATCCCACTGAGCGACGAGATCAAGGCACTGCCAAACGTGCGTACCCTGACCCTGTCCGGGATGCTGGCCGAAGCGATTCGTCGTATCAGCAACGAAGAATCCATCTCTGCAATGTTCGAACACTGATCGAGCACGGCCAAAAAACCCGCTGCGGCGGGTTTTTTTGTCTCTGGGTTTTATTTGTATGATTAATGCCTCCTTCACCTGCCATTCATATGACAGATGATGCGCATACGGATGATAGATAATTGTGAAAAACGTAGCCTCCTCACATGTTCTGCCCTTTCGCGCCCTCATCGACGCCTGCTGGAAAGAGAAGTACACCTCCTCACGCTTTGTGCGTGACCTGATTGCCGGGATCACAGTCGGCATTATTGCCATCCCGCTGGCGATGGCGCTGGCGATTGGCAGCGGCGTTGCGCCGCAGTACGGCCTGTACACCTCAGCCGTGGCCGGGATCGTCATCGCTCTGACCGGCGGCTCGCGCTTTAGCGTCTCCGGCCCGACTGCCGCCTTTGTGGTGATCCTCTACCCCGTTTCACAGCAGTTTGGTCTGGCAGGCCTGCTGGTCGCCACCCTGATGTCCGGGGTCTTTTTGATTCTGTTTGGCCTGGCCCGTTTTGGGCGGCTGATTGAGTACATCCCCCTTTCCGTGACGCTGGGGTTCACCTCGGGGATTGGGATCACCATCGGAACCATGCAGATCAAGGATTTCCTCGGCCTGCAAATGGCGCACGTCCCTGAACACTATCTGCAAAAAGTGGGCGCGCTGTTTATGGCGCTGCCGACTGCGAACCTTGGCGACGCCGCCATCGGGATGGTGACACTGGGCACGCTGATCGTCTGGCCTCGTCTGGGCATTCGACTGCCGGGCCATCTGCCCGCGCTGCTGCTGGGCTGCGCGGTGATGGCTATCGTCAATATGTTCGGTGGTCATGTCGCGACTATCGGCTCACAGTTCCACTATGTTCTGGCGGACGGGTCACAGGGCAACGGCATTCCGCAACTGTTGCCGCAGCTGGTGCTGCCGTGGGATATGCCCGGCTCCAGCTTTACCTTAAGCTGGGACTCCCTGCGCGCCCTGCTTCCCGCCGCGTTCTCGATGGCGATGCTGGGGGCGATTGAATCCCTGCTCTGCGCCGTCGTTCTGGATGGGATGACCGGCACCAAGCACAAAGCTAACAGCGAACTGGTCGGTCAGGGATTGGGGAACCTCGTCGCGCCGTTCTTTGGTGGTATTACCGCAACGGCAGCCATCGCCCGTTCCGCAGCTAACGTGCGCGCGGGGGCAACGTCACCCGTTTCAGCAGTTATTCATTCTGTACTGGTGATCCTCGCCCTGCTGATCCTCGCCCCGCTGCTCTCCTGGCTACCGCTTTCCGCCATGGCCGCCCTGCTACTGATGGTGGCCTGGAACATGAGTGAGGCACACAAGGTGGTGAACCTGCTGCGTCGTGCGCCGAAAGACGACATCATTGTGATGCTGATCTGTATGTCGCTGACCGTGCTGTTCGATATGGTCATCGCCATCAGCGTCGGGATCGTGCTGGCGTCCCTGCTGTTTATGCGCCGTATCGCGCAGATGACGCGCCTCTCCCCGGTCAACGTAGAGGTGCCTGACGATGTGCTGGTTCTGCGCGTGATTGGCCCGCTGTTCTTCGCCGCGGCGGAAGGCCTGTTCAGCGATCTGGAATCCCGCATCGCGGGCAAGCGGATTGTGGTGCTGAAATGGGATGCCGTGCCGGTGCTGGATGCGGGCGGACTGGACGCCTTCCAGCGCTTTGTGAAACGTCTGCCGGAAGGCTGCGAGCTGCGGGTGAGTAACCTCGAATTCCAGCCCCTGCGCACCATGGCGCGCGCGGGCGTGCAGCCGATCCCTGGCCGCCTTGCCTTTTATCCTAACCGTGAAGCCGCGTTAGCGGATCTGTGAATTGCCTGATGCAGAGGAACGTCTCTGCATCATCACCCCAATCGCCTGCTGAAGCCACCCAAGCACGGCAGGCGTCATCCATGTACCCTTCATCAGATGCGGCTCCTGCTGCATGGCCGTGCGAAACTTTTGCTGGGTCTCCGGGCTGGTGCCTGCATACGACTGGAATAATGCCAGCCAGTTTTCAGCCAGCTTTTGCGCCTCCTCCGATGCGGGATCGCGATTTTCCCGCTGCGCCTGATGCAGTTTTGCCACCAGCGGCGGCCACTCCATCATGCGGTCAAAGTAGTGCTTCCGGGTAAAGGCCATCTCCTCGGCGGAAAGATATTTTTCCCAGATAATCAGCTTCGACTCGGCGAACGCTCGCGTAATGTAATCGGTCATTTCCGGCGTGATGCCGGTCTGCACCTGCATCTGTGGCTCCACGCTGTGCATCTCGTTCAGCCGGGTGAGAAACTCCGGCTTGCCCGCCGTGTCCTGCTCCAGGCGTTCCATCCAGCGCGTCGCCAGGTCCATCGCCCGCGGGTCCGTGACGGGTATGTGCTGTTTCAACAGCGTGTTTGCCTCCGCAACCAGCCCTGACCAGATGGCCGCCAGCGCATCCTTCTGCACCGCAAACGGCAGCTGCTGTAACTCTTCTTTGCTAAACCAGCGATCGTACATATTCATTAACTCCAGAGTCTGTAGCCAGGATTCCAGATCCGGCGTCGCATCGTTGAGCAGCCCGGTGCGCAGTTCGACCAGCCGGTCGCGCAGCGTATGTATGCTGCGCAGCTGTTTATCCAGCAGCGTGATTTGCGCATCGAGTAACTCGGTTAACGACAGCGACTCCTGTTCCAGGAAATCCCTGATTTCAGCAAGTTCCAGCCCCGCTTTTGCCAGCGCCTGGATCATATGCAGACGCTGAACATCCGCCAGGTTGTAGAGCCGGTAACCTGCTGCGCTTCTGGCAGAAGGCAGCAACAACCCTGTTTGCTCATAGTGATGCAATGTGCGTACGGTGATCCCGGCCCGTTTTGCCAGCTCACCCACCTGAATCAACATAACTGCTCCTTTTACTTTGCCAGTGCCGCTACTCTGGAGCCTTACGTTACGTGAGGGTCAACCCTTGATGCAAAAAAAAACGACTCCCTGAGGAGCCGTTTCGGTGTTCTTTATCGTAGCACTAGCTGTGCTTATGCTGGTCGCGACGACAGCGTTTATCGTAGTGGCGCACCCACCAGTATTTGTCACACACTTCCTCATGGCCGCTCACGCGTGCTCCCGCCAGCCACAACACTGCACCAATGAAGATGCTCAATATCGCGCCATGCGCAAAGTATTGCGGGAGATCAAGCTGCGGCAGCTGGTTTAAAATTGAATAACCCACGCCGGCAACCATCACGAACAGCCCCAACCCCATCAGCACGTTACCGAGTAACGAAGCGTTTTTGCGTTTCATGTGTCACCTCCGGAACTTTGGGTTGTCAGGGGAAAAGCCCCTAATCCTTGTGTGTAAAGTATAGACAACGCCCCTTTTATGAGTTGCGTGAATGATCACAATTACAGATAACTCCCAAACAAAAGTTTACAAATAACACGTTGAACAGCTTGAAATTCTAATTGTTCAGAGAAGTAATTATTCGTATTTCGCTGGGACGATCGCAGAATTTTGTCAAGCGGCGCGCCAGACAGTAAACTACGCGCCAGATCTGGAACCCATTAGGAATTGAATCGTGACGATTAAACTGATTGTCGGCCTCGCCAACCCGGGCGCAGAATATGCGGCTACCCGCCACAATGCCGGGGCATGGTACGTCGATCTGCTGGCCGAGCGGTTACGTGCTCCCCTGCGTGAAGAACCTAAATTCTTCGGGTATACCTCACGTATCAACCTTGCTGGCGCGGACGTTCGCTTACTGGTGCCTACCACCTTTATGAACCTGAGCGGTAAAGCCGTAGCGGCGATGGCAACGTTTTATCGCATTAATCCGGATGAAATTCTGGTCGCCCACGATGAGCTGGATCTTCCCCCTGGCGTAGCAAAATTCAAGCTGGGCGGCGGGCACGGCGGCCACAACGGTCTTAAAGACATCATCAGCAAGCTGGGCAATAACCCGAATTTCCACCGTTTGCGCGTCGGAATCGGCCATCCGGGCGATAAAAACAAAGTTGTCGGTTTCGTGCTCGGTAAGCCACCGGTTTCTGAGCAGAAACTGATTGACGAGGCGGTAGACGAAGCGGCACGCTGCACGGAAATCTGGCTGAAAGACGGCTTAACCAAAGCGACAAACCGCTTACACGCTTTCAAAGCGCAATAATCCGCCCGATACGGCTTTTTTACCGCGCGTCATGCGGGTTACGTGTATAATAGGCGTAGTTATTTACTTTTCATCAATCGGTTATCGTTAACGGATTGATTATCAAGATATTAAGGTGATTTAGAAATGGGATTCAAATGCGGTATCGTCGGTCTGCCAAACGTGGGCAAATCCACCCTGTTTAACGCGCTTACCAAAGCGGGTATCGAAGCGGCGAACTTCCCGTTCTGTACCATCGAACCTAACACCGGCGTTGTGCCAATGCCTGATCCGCGTCTGGACCAGCTCGCGGAAATCGTTAAGCCGCAGCGCATTCTGCCAACCACCATGGAATTCGTGGACATCGCGGGCCTGGTAAAAGGCGCATCCAAAGGCGAAGGTCTGGGTAACCAGTTCCTGACCAACATCCGTGAAACCGAAGCGATCGGCCACGTTGTGCGCTGCTTCGAGAACGACAACATCATCCACGTTAACAACAAAGTGGATCCGGCTGACGACATCGACGTTATCAACACCGAGCTGGCGCTCTCTGACCTCGACACCTGCGAACGCGCGATTCACCGCGTGCAGAAGAAAGCTAAAGGCGGCGACAAGGACGCGAAAGCGGAACTGGCTGCGCTGGAAAAATGCCTGCCACAGCTGGAAAACGCCGGCATGCTGCGCGCGCTGAAAAACCTGACTGACGAAGACAAAGCGGCGATCAAATACCTGAGCTTCCTGACCCTGAAGCCAACCATGTACATCGCCAACGTTAACGAAGACGGTTTCGAGAACAACCCGTACCTGGACAAAGTGCGTGAAATCGCCGCGGCGGAAGGTTCTGTGGTTGTTGCGGTTTGCGCGGCCGTTGAATCCGACATCGCCGAGCTGGACGACGCCGACCGTGAAGAGTTTATGGCCGAGCTGGGTCTGGAAGAGCCGGGTCTGAACCGCGTGATCCGCGCGGGCTATGAGCTGCTGAACCTGCAGACCTACTTCACCGCTGGCGTGAAGGAAGTGCGTGCCTGGACGATTCCTGTGGGTGCGACTGCGCCTCAGGCGGCCGGTAAGATCCATACCGACTTCGAGAAAGGCTTTATTCGTGCGCAGACTATCGCGTTTGAAGACTTCATCACCTACAAGGGTGAGCAAGGCGCGAAAGAAGCAGGCAAGATGCGTGCAGAAGGGAAAGATTACATCGTTAAAGATGGCGATGTGATGAACTTCCTGTTTAACGTCTGATTTGTTTTGAATGAAAAAAATCCACGCTTTGGCGTGGATTTTTTTTAAGTTAACGAACTTAAGCCCTCTTGCGCAGATAGAACTCAAGGTATTTTTTAGGTCTATCCTGAAATGCTCGTTCTTTGCCGTAATTATAAGCATCGTTAAAATATTTATACGCTTCATCGAATTGATTAAGCTCGTAACAGACCATACCCAGGTCGATTAATGGTGCAGTGTCTATATCCGATCCACGTGTCCGTAATGTCATCTCTCCCCATTTCTTTGCCTCAACGTAATCCGCGAGATCAAAATATGCGCTGTACATGCATGCAGAGATCCAGTTAGCGAGCTCCCATTCAAGCTTTGGCTCAGGGAGAGCTTTCCAAGCTTTTTGGTATTGCTCTAAAGCCTCGGCGTATTTTTTTTCATCGTGAAACTCGTTTCCTTTTTCAACAAAGGAGTTAATTTCGGATTCAATTTTTGGGTCTTCAAGGTCTTTCATGGAACAATGCTCCTTCATTGGAAATATTGGGATTTTTCCTGTGGGCCAATAAAATCGGCGGAATCTTTATATCTATCAGGTAGCAGAGCTCCCTGAGACCGGTTGTGGCCATAATATTCAAGCTCATAATTTCTGGAATCTCTCATAAAGGCTCTGACCTCACGAGATTTAGGCCCATAGTAGCCACCCTTCTGATTCCAGTATTTAACTGCATCCGTTAAATGAGCCATGTCCGCATCCTGAATACGGTACCATTTACCATCAGTTGAGCTTTTAAATTGCATCCTATCGCCCGTACCACGAATACGTCCTTCTCCTCGCATTCGTGCGATTACTTCACGTCCAGTCTTACTATTTTTTCCCGGGGTCCTTCCCATAAATTTTTTACGGCAACTCAACCCCCACGGATCGATCCACCCCAGCGCATTCGGCGCATACTGGTAAAGGTTTATTCCCCCCGCCAGCCCTATCGGGTCCTGCTGTGTAAACCTTCCGCAGTCCGGGTCGTAATACCGGAACAGATTGTAGTGCAGCCCTGTCTCACGGTCCAGGTATTGCCCCTGCATGCGCAGGTTCTGAGAATATCCTGATACCTGCGTCTCGCTTTCCCGCAGCAGCTTGCCCCAGGCGCTGTTTACCCCTTCCCAGCGCACCTGCCCTTCGATATCCGTCATCCGCTCCGGCGTGCCGTTCGGCTGGCAGTGGAACCAGAAAATCTCCGGAGCATCAACGCCGTCAATACGCGCCAGCGGGTCGTAACTGTCCTGATCGCTGTAAACGTAGGTCAGCGGCACATCCCCGTGCACTTCCTGCAGCAGCCGGAACCCTTCCCAGACAAACCGGGTGGTGACCGGCTTGCCGGTTGGCTGTCCGCCCAGCATCTGGCGGCGCGTTTTGCTGATGCGGCGACCGAGCGGATCGTAGCGGAAGCTGACCTGCGTCTGCGGTTTGTTGCGGTCCCGCGGCTGGCTGATGACTTCCGTCAGGCGATGTTCGCCGTCGTAGCGGTAGTGCCAGCGCGTCTGGCCGTTATCCTTCTCCACGGTGCGGCCGTGGATGTCATAACGCCAGCGAATGCCGTTCAGCTGCGTCAGGCGGTTGTGCGTGACCTTCTCAGCAGAACCTTCCAGCGGGTTACCGGCTGCATCCCAGCGCCACTGCTCCTGACCCGGCAGCGTGCCGTCCTGAACGAGCAGGCGCCCGGCGCTGTCGTACTGCCAGCGGTACCAGCTGAACGGGTTATCGTCCCGCTCTTCGCGCACCAGATTATTGCGGTAGTCGTAATCCCAGCGGCGGGACCAGCGGCGCGGCGACGGGCGTTGCGCATTGCCGGTAAAGACGTCCCGGCGGTGCAGTCGGCCAAGGCGGTCGTACTCGCTGCGAGTGGTCAACAGCCCCTGGGTGCGGCTGGTCTCACGGTGGAGTTCGTCGCGAGTAAAATCGGAGACCGACAGCTTATCGAGAGCAATGCTGAGCAAATGCCCGCTGCCGTAGTAGAACTGCTTCAGCTCGCGACCATCGGGCAGCGTGACGGAGGTGCGGTTGCCTAGCGCGTCATACTCCCACGCCAGCTCACCGTGCTCGCCCGCTTCGCGCGTGACGCGACCGAGCGCGTCATACTCAAAGGCAAGCTCCTGCTCTGCCTCGGTGGTCCACGCGTCGGGTGAAAGCGCAGGATGCAGACCAATCCGGCTTAATAGCCCGGACGGCGTGTAATGGTAGCGGGTCTGCCCTTCCGGTGTGGTGCGGGCGACCAACTGGCCGCTCGCGCTCCAGGCGAAGGCGTGGGTGATAGCCTCCGGATGACCGGCGGCAAAGGTGCGCGCAATCGTGCGCCCGCAGGCATCATAGCGATACTGCGAGGCTACGCCATCGAGCCCCACTTCTTCCAGCAGCAGCGAGTCAGGCCCCCAGCGGAACTGATACGCTTCGCCGTTCTCGTTTTCCAGGGCAATCAGACGCCCGCGGCTGTCCCAGCGGCGGCGCACCTCTTCACCCTGCATGTTACGGGTGGCGGTTAAGCGCCCCGCCTCATCGTATCTGAACTCGCTCTCTTTCCCGTCGGCGCCCGCATGCTTTACCGGCAGGCCACGTTCGTTCCATTTGAGCGATTCCGTCCAGCCTTCCGGGCGGTCAAGCTGCACCGGACGCCCTGCGGCGTCGTAGCGGTAGCGCGTCTCTTCACCGTCGGCGCCAGTCTCAGCCACCAGCCAGCCCAGCGGATGATAGCGATAGCGGGTAATACGCCCGGAACAGTCCGTCGAACGGACAATCTGCCCGGCCTCGTTGTACTCCTGGTAGCAGCTGTTGCCAGCGGCATCGACCTCTTCAACGACCTGGCCAAACTCGTCCCGGCGCAGCTGCGTCGTCTGCCCCATCGGGTCCACCACGCGCTTCAGCCCGTGGTGTTCGTCGTACCATAACCGGGTGGCACTGCCGTCGGCTTCGATAATGGTCGCGGGAAGCGCGCGGTGCTCCAGCCAGGTGGTGGTGCGGGTATTGCCGTCGGCATCGGTCTCCTGCACCCGGTTGCCCATCTCGTCGTAGACGAAGGTGACGGCGTTGCCGAGCGGATCGATGCGACGCGTCAGAAGCTCGTTATCATCCCACTCGTAGCGCCAGTTTTCACCGCGCTCGTCAACGTAGCGGACAATCAGATTCTGCGCGTTCCAGTAGTGGCGGCGCGTCTGACCATCGTAGTGCTCGACGGTCGTCAGCCCGGCGGCTAAATCGTAGCTAAAGCGGCAGCCGTCGCCGGTGCTGGTGCGGTTTTCCACCACGCGCCAGTGGTCGAATTTTTTCCAGCGGTATTCGCTCTCCAGACCGCCCGGCATCCGGTGCCAGACCATCAGGCCGTGGTCGTTGTAACGGTATTCACGCGTCACCACGCCGGAGGCATCCGTCGCGCTCGCCAGCTGGCCGCGCGCGTCGTAGCCCCACTGCATCAGCGGCCATGTCTGGCTGCCGTCGAAATGGCTGGCTGCGGTAACGCGACGCGGGAAGCGCTCATCTTCATAGCGCAGGATAACGTCTATTGCCCTCGGCTCGTCATGAAGACCAACCAGCCTGCCGTGCTCGTCCCACGCCGTCAGCAGCGCATTGCCGTATTCGTCGCTGAGCGAGGCCAGACGCAGGATAGAAGGATTCATGCGGGTCGGTTTGTACAGACGCCACACCGCGCCGTCATCGTCGGCAATCGCCACGTCGCCGTTCTCATTGCGGCGGATAATGATGCCTTCGCTGATGCTGTAAAACGCGCGGTCGACAGGCGGCAGTTCAAAGCTCAGCTCGCGCCCGGTTTCATCGAACCAGGTCGCATGGTTATCTTCCAGCAAGAGATAGCTGTCAAAGGTCGTTGCCCAGCCCAGACCAAACAGCCCTTCGCGGGTGGTCAGGCTGTTGTAGCTGCGCTGCCAGCGAAGCGGGAAGCGCCCCGGCAGCGAGAAGTCGAGCTCATCGTCGTCGTTCAGCACCTTCACGCCAGTGGCGGCGTGAACCGGGTGCGAGGAGCCAAACACGGCGTTGACGGCCATATCCGCCAGCATCCCACCGCCGGCTGCGGCCAGCGCGCAGGGCATGTTTTTCAGGATCTTGCCCGGACGCCCGCGCAGCAGGGAGAGCGCAATCATCCCCAGCGCCAGACCCGGCGTTTTACCGCTTTTGATATCGCGGACCGTGAGCGTGTCCCCGCCGATGATCACGTTCGGGGAGACGTCGTCGGAAACGGTGCCTTCGCAGGTGGTGCGATCTTTCGCACGCACCGCGGGCTGCCCGTTGATAAAGACGCTTTTAGAGCCTTCCGCCAGATACTGCGGCCCGGAGTGCTTTTCACACGCCACCTTGTCCTCTTCCAGCGGCGAGGTCCCCGCGGCGGCAGAGGCCACGCTCGGCTGCCACATTTCGCTGCCAAACTGTCCGGCGGCGGAAAGCAGCATGCCCGCGTAATCAGCAAAGCTGCCCGGCGACTGCGGCTCAGGGGACGGTGTATCGGCGGGCGTCAGCGTGCCTGCCGCACGTGCGGCGGGGATTGCGTTGGTCAGTACGTTGTTCGAACCGGTGGTAATTTTACCCGCAGGCGACGGCGGGAAAAGCGCATTGCCTAACCCTTCCGCGGCGTTGCTGATGTCGTCGGTGATCCCCGCCACGTTCGCCAGCACGCCACCAATAATCCCGCTTAACAGACAGCTGGACCCAATCGCCGCCACGCCCGCTGCGGCGGCTCCGGCACCGAGGAGTGGCGCGGCGGCCGTAGCCGCCAGCCCCACTGCCGCACCGATCACCGCATAGGCGGCACCTTCCGCCACAATGCTGGTGATATCAGCAAAAATGCTGGAGTGAATAATCTCGTCGCCCTTACGGGCCGCGTTGTTATCGCTCATGCCTTACACATTCCGGTTGTCGTTTAGCGTCAGACTCTGCTTAAGCGCGCTCCAGCGCACCTCGTCCTCTTCGGTAAAGGCTCTTAATGCCGAGAGGGTAAAAATCATCAATACCGGTTTGCCCGGCGTCTGCAAGGCCAGCTGTTTTTGCCACAGGCGTTGCCCGTTACGGTCAAACGTCGTCTCAACTTCCAGCCCGTGAATTTTTCCGTCAGGCCCGGCGTTTACGTTCCGGAATTCGCTCTGGGCGATCTCACCCATCTGAGGACGCAACACATCCCACTGGCGGTGAAACTCTTGTTCGTAGTCGCTGCCATCGGGAATCACGCCGCGGCTGACCACCACGGACAGCCCGCTTTCGTCATCGCGAATGATGTTCATGCTGTTATCCTGCCAGGCAGCAGGAAAAAGGGAAAATGAACCTTCCTGGAGGGTGTATTTCATAAGTGAACTCGGGATGATTAATATTGAGAGAAACATGAAGGCCAATCGATGCTGGCCTTTTGGCTGGCTATAGTTATTTAAGCCACTGGCCTGATTGTTCGACTAAAACATGGCTGCCTTTGCTGACAAGCAATTTCACGGGTGCATACGTCACGGTATAAGCGATCTCGCCATTCTTGTACGTTGAGCCGATTATTTTACCTGCGGAGTCGTGTAACGTTTTTCCCTTTAAGGAGATCGTACTGTTATCGCTTTTGCGCACGCCGAGATAAAACATCTGGTCACATTCGCTCTCGAAACGCCCGCACTTGTTTATCAGAGAGATAGTGAACTTTTCGGTGTCCAGTTTTCTGGTTTCAGCGTGATGAACCGAAGCGGCTTTACGTAACGTATAACGCAGCGGAGTATAATCATTTCCTTTTTGTGGAGGAGTAGCTAAACGCCATTCCATTTCACTCCCCTTTATTTCCAGAACAGCCCTTCCGCCTGCGCCGCCAAACGATGAGTTGAACTCTACGTTCGCACGGTTTCCCGCGATCGTACCGCTAAGTTTTCGCTCATCTTCTTCCGGGCAGTCGATGCGATTCCCTCTCTGGGAGATATAGCAATAAGACCCGGTGATACGGTTGCCTGATTCAGCTAATTGCAGGGTTAACGTCGAGTCGTTGCCAACCTCGCCTGCCCAAACCCCGTCAAAAGCAGGTCTCGATTGGCTGTTCATTGCAAACTGCATCGTATGGAATCTGGCGGCCCATTGCTGGATATCAGCATTAATACCCGGGCTATTATCAGAGGATTGGTAATGGATTACGTCCGACTCCGGAACCACCCAGGCCGCAAAGATTTTGCCATCAGGATTGATGACCAACGCTGACGCGTTCTCCAGATAAAGATCTTTTAGCCAGCCTTCAACAAACAATCCTCCACCTGTGGTGGTATGCGGTTCACCGAAGACGTCAAAGTTATCAATAAAGGTTTGGTAATGATTTCCCAACAGCGTCCTGAGATTGTCTGTCACTTCACTGTCGTTAAGGATGCGACTTACCGTATCGAGCTTATTATATTGCGATAATTCAAGTGCCGATGACGTTTCAACGACGCCTGTCAATAAAGCCGTGAACAATACGACTGCAACATATTTTTTGGTCATAAATTATTCTTGAGAATCATTGTTGTAATTCATCGTTATTTTTATAACGTTGCCGCCTTTTATCTCAAAAGAGAGCACTTTTTTATCCAATTCGTAGGTAACCCATTGCTCCCCCGCATCATTGTCGACCTGACCGGTACCGTATGCGCTGTTCAGTTCCTTTCTCGTTGAACCCACATGGACACCACGCGGCGTTGCGAAGTCTTCGGCAGTCAGCGTAATCTGCGACACGATATAATCATCAACGCTTCGTTCAGCTTTATCCCACCAGAGATTGGAACTGAATATTTCTACTCCAGCGTTTTGATGCTGAAAGAATTTATAGTGGACTCCATCAAAAGGAACCTCACCGGTAAAACTGCCTTCCACCGGTACGTCAATTTTACGGGCAATATCAGGCGTCCATCTGTCGCCCAGAGCGACAGGCTGGTCTTTGATCTGCACGGAAAAATCCCGTTTTGTCAGAACGGGAGGCATTACCTGAGCCAAAACCACATTGCTGCCGATACAGGTAAACATCAGGATGGAACAAAGAAATATCGGCGTGTGTTTTTTCACGTTAATCGTCATTTATTGAATGTGTATTGCAATTATCACCCTGAAGAAACCGCCAGGACATGAGTGCAGTATTTCTTAGTCTGCGCTAATGACGACTGAACCCAGACAGTGAGGATTTTTCACGGTGAAACTGAAGCTCACCTTTTGTCCATTCATATCTTTTCGGGCTGTATGGCTGGTCACTTCGTTCTCCGAGCGGCCTCGTGGATAATCAGTTAACGTCAGCTGCGGATAATGCTTTTTAACGGTATCCAGCGTTATGCATTGACCTGAGGAGGGTGAAAAATTCAGTAAAGGCGCCATGCCGTCGTTATCTTTGCTTAAACGTAACTCAATTGCGGTTATGTTCGTTCCATCAGCGAGTTTGATATCGTCGGCATTGTAGAAATTGATATATTCATTTTGCCTGGTCATCTTAAACGGTAACGGCGCGTTACTAAGGGTTGTAACGGATAACGTCTTAAGCGATGCACTCATCCCGGAAATAAACATCCAGAGATCCTTTTTCTGCGCGTCTCCTCCAGCCATTCCCGTCGTTAGTAACGCGATAAGCACCGCACCTGCTTTACTCATCTTTGGCCGTAAATTTCGCCTGCACCGCCGCATCAATATCCCCCTTATGCCCCGATCCCGGTGCCGTCGTGCCCGGCTTGGTTCCCGAGGTATTCAGATGCAGCTTACCGCCCGTGGTGATATACCCATCCCCTTCCACGAAGAAGTTAAACTCTTTGCCGATGAGATTAATCTTGCCGTTAGCATTCAGCTCAATGGCACTCTCACCGGAGACCAGCCGCAGCTTCGTCCCGGAAGCAATGACGTACTGCTCCACCGCCGCATCCAGCTTGCCTTTCCCCGTCAGGATCTCGGTGCCACCTTTCACGGCCTGTGTCTGATTCGCTTCCACGCGATGCAGCTCATTTTTCTTCACGTAATGGCTGCGCGCTCCGCCGACGCTGTGCGTTTCATCATTTTTAACGCTGGTGTCCATGTTGCGCTCGGCCTGGATCCATACCTGCTCTGCACCCGCTTTATCCTCAAACCGCAGGGCGTTGGCGTTGTCCACGGAACCGTCTTTCGTGCGGCTCATAAAGCCCATCTGCGTCGCCGCAGCCGGCAGCGCCCACGGCGGCATGCTCGCGTCGTTGTACACGCGACCGGTGATAATCGGACGGTCCGGGTCGCCGTTGATAAAGTCCACCACCACCTCATCGCCGACGCGCGGGATTTGCACCCCGCCGTAGCCCTGGCCCGCCCATGCGCTCGACACGCGCACCCAGCAGGAGCTGGTGTCATCGCCCTTCGCCAGACGGTCCCAGTGGAACTTCACCTTCACCCGGCCGTATTTGTCCGTCCAGATACTCTCGCCGTTCGGGCCCACCACCTTCGCGGTCTGCGGGCCGTAGGTGCGCGGCCACGCCGTGGACTGCGCCGGACGGTACACCACCGCCGACGGGATGACCGTGAAATCGGTACGGTGTATGGTCTCCCCCTCGCCGCTGGCATAGCGGTTCTCTTCGAGGTGGTAACCCGCCGCCGTGACCAGATACTCACCGTTGTCGCTGAAGAACGGCGCGTTGGTTAAGGTGAAGGTGTGCCCGGGCACAATCCCCGCCGCCGTCGCGGTGGCCTGAATCTGCTGATGCTCCACCTGCCAGCGTTCCTGACGGATGCGGGCATAGAACTCCCCGTGCCCTTTGTCCACAAAGCGACCCGGCCAGTCGTACACGTCGATGCTGCCCGGCTTCGGCGACGCCGGGTTCTGCTGGGCCTGGAACAGCCACGCGTTCGGCTTGCGGAAGTCATAGTCGTCGAGGCTGTAAATCCCCGGCGTCACGCTGTCCTCCAGCGCCCACTGGCTGATGCCCTCTTCGTCCGTACTGCCGCCCGACGGCGTCTGGTGGTAAGGAATGACCTCATATCCGCTGAACGGCTGATGCTGCGTCGCGGCGTCGGTGAGTACCAGGGTATGTTTGTCCGCCTCGTGGCGGAAGTGATAGGCAATCCCCTCCAGCTCCATCAGGCGGCTGATGAAGTCCAGGCTCGACTCCTGATACTGCACGCAGTAGTCCCACACCCGGTAGCTGCCGGTGAGTTTATCCTCAACGTTGACCTGATGCTCATCCAGCAGGGTTTTCACAATCTGCGGCACCGTCTGGCCCTGGAAGATACGCAGGTTACGGTCGCGCTTCATCGGCCACAGGTCCGGCTCCACCGTCAGCTGGTAGACCGCATAGCGGGTGCCCGTCAGCTCAACGGCGCTGACCGCCACGCGGGTAATCTTGCCGTTAATATAGCGGGACGTCAGCAAATTCTGCGTCGGGATAGCCACCGTGACCGGCTGGCCCAGCAGCTTACTGCGGTCAATGCGCGCGTCCGTGCCGAGCACGGTCAGCGTCAGCGCGAACGACTCGGACATCGCCTCGCGGCCCGTCAGTTTCCAGAACAGAAGCCCCTCCACCGGGAGCTGAACGGTAATTCGGTTGAGCATAATCTTTATTCCACTATGGACTAATCTCAGTATTGATTGAGATATTTTTATTTAATATCGTGCTTATTTAAGCCATAAACCTGAAAACATAAGGACGCTACCCAGGGAAACTACGCTTTTAACAACGATAAGTAAGCCAGGCGCAACGACGCGTGTTATAGACGATATCGCTTCATAATTTTCAGCATTGTATTTTTTGTGCCCCCTTATAATCCCGGAAAAGATCGTGCAGAGCAGCACAACGGTAACTTTTAGTCCCCATACGCACAGGAAAGACATGGAAAAGATAATCGAATATTGTTTCGCCGTTGCGACGGAGAATAATGACATTGACTGCGCGAGCCATTTCAACGTAAAACCAATAACAACCGTAACCACTAGCACCAGAACGAACATCAACCCAGCAAGGAACCACTGTTTTTTACTGAATAAGTCTTTTCCATTCCAGATAAGCGCTAGTGTCCAAATCATAAAGAGAATAAAGAAAAGCCATTGAATCATAACGTACCACATTTATACATATTGTTCTCCAGGCATTGTCGTGTCGTCATCTCACTTCGCATCACACTCCTTTTCCAAACCAAATACCATAAAACAACAAGATACAGCTTAACGCGGCGATAGATTTTGCTACCAGGCGTAATATTGGCCCGAACCGCTGATTGACTATATCAGTGACGCCATTAATTCAACCCAACTCAATATAATTTTCTTTATCCACAAACCATGGTCACCACATCTTCTCTTCTCGAAGAATCTGTATTGTCCAATTTTTGAGACGCCGGGACGCTTTTAACTAACAAACCATTAGGGACAGACAAAGAAAGAGGCACGGTACAATACCCGTGCCATATGACTAATATAATTATAAGAAATTATCCTCTGGAGCTCTATCGAACAGTTCACCTGCCATTTTGGCGATACGTTCGTGCTGTACGAGTTTGTTTTTCCACTCCTGCGGAATACCGGAATAACCATATAATGCCCCCGCGATTTGTCCCGCCGTCGCTGCAACGCTGTCAGCATCATCGGCAAGGTTAGCTGCCAGTAAAATGGCATCACGGAAATTATTCGTATTCCATACCGACCACATCGCGGCCTCAAGCGTATCAATAACGTAACCACTTGAACGAATCTGGTCGCGAGTTTTTTGCTTATACTCACCCGCGTTTATGATCATTACACGCGCGCACAGTGGGAAAACATGAGGCGAAAAAGCTTCTTCTTTTTGATAACCGTTGATTAAATAGTGCAATACCAATCCGAGAAATTGGCATGCGTTAATTGATTCTACCGCGCCATGCGTTGCTCGACTCTGAGCCTGTGATTCGAAGTAAATCGCACGCAGCGATTTTCGACGAAAGATAGACACCGGTGCTTGACGAATAACCCCAGCATTACCAGCAGTGTGTTTCTCTGTATTACCATACCAGGAAGGTCCGACACGCATATACTGTTCAAGCGCGAACCGCGTCGTATTCCCGATATCGAAGCACCGACCATTACTGCTATTATCTCCGTCAAGATACCATTTCAGGAGATATTTTCTAAGCACATCGGTGTGCATTCTGTTTTCTGAAAGATAAGTCTCTGCCAGACATAATGCCATGGACGTATCATCTGTCCATTCACCAGGTTTTAATTGAAAAGGCCCGCCACCAATCATATCTGCTACATGTTCACTGTCTCTTTTCTTAAACTCAAGAGTGGTGCCGACGGCGTCCCCAACAGCCAATCCCACAAACGCCCCAAGCGCTTTATCACGTGAAACATCTTCAGTCGTAATTAAAGGTAAAGTTGCATCCCAGGCTTGTGAAGAACTCAAATTATCAATACTGTTGCTCCTTATTGCCTTACGGACATTAACTGGCATGTATGTATGATAGCGATCAGCATAATGATTGATTACTGAGTCTTCGGAATGAAGGTCGATCATGGTATTTCCTTTAATTCTATATTCGTTATCCCAAGTTCATCTGACCTGCTGATAACCTCAAACGATGTATTCGGCTTAAACAGCACTTCAGTCTCTGTTGCATTGAACTCTGAAAGGAAGTCAATTTTCCTACCGGAAAAACCTTCAATACGCATTTGGATAGGACCGCTGAAGCCTCGATTAACATCAGTACTAAGAAAGGCGGGATCGATAACTGTTTTTCCCGGAGTATATCCTTCCAATATGTGCGAAGGTAGGCTGTTCATCCCGCGGTATGTCTCGCCACTAAAAGTAGGAAGCTGGTCTAAGCCATCATTTATATGTTGAGTAAATGCTTCCATTTCTTTAGTCATTGGTTTCATACCTCGTAACGCTGGGTTTACCATTTGGTAGCCTGGATCGGTAGTATAACCATACAATGCACCTACTTGCTCATCACTGAGTAAAGCAGACAGAGCAGGATCTCGATTATCCGCCAATTCTCTGCCACGAGTAATCCATTTTTCGGCTCGTTGTTTCCCCACGGCTTCGCTTAAGCTCATCCTTGGCGAAGCTGAAGCTGTAACAGGTTCCGCACTAACGCGCGGCATTGATTTACCAGCCCGCCACGCATCAAACCGTGCCCCGCCTTTAATGCCAGCCCCGCCGCCGATAACGGAGCCGATCAGCATCCCCCATTTCTGACCGTCGCTACCTTCGCCACACAGCATTCCACCCGCGTAGCCACCAATAGTCCCACCGCCCATCGCACCGAGGGTACTCAGAAGTGCGATTGCCGGACTGGCCAGCACCGCCATGGCTCCGGCACCAACGGCGAGCATCGTCCAGTTCACCCATTCCGGGATTTCAGGACTTATTTCATCGGTCTGAACTTTGCTTCCACCGATAATAACATTACGCGATCCCTGACTAATCTCAGCGCTGCATGTCAATTTATCGCCTGTGCGAGAGGCGGGAAAGTTGTTGATGTAAACTTTTATCGAACCTTCCGCAACCCGTTGCAGGCTACCGCTGTGCTCATCACACTCTCCGGCTGACAGGTGAGCGCGGATCGCCTTTCGGCTGTTGATAAAAACATTGGGTGAACCTTCTTTTAGCGTACCGGTAGTATGGCGTGGAGCCCATGACATACTGCCGAGGAGCTCACCCAACCCACCCGCAGCGCATGCCCCAGCCGCAACGGCAGAAACAGCAACCAGCGCGGTCCCTCCGGTGACGACAACGGCAGCTGCGCCCAGAATGGCCCCGCCCACCAATCCTGCAATCATCCAGCCTTTTGAGGCTGTATGTGCAATCTCATCATCTACGCGAGCAGCCTGACATTCGGACATGGCTATTCGGCTCGCTGTGCCATCAGATACTTACGGATCCGGTCGGCTGTATCAAGCGGGTCAGAACCAGACACCTGGCGGCATACGGAAAGCTGTGAAAGTAGGTGATGTGATTTGTCTGCGAAAGTCGTCCACAGCGCGTAACGAAGGGGTTGGCTCCCCGGAACGGGTGCAATACTGAGTGGTTTGCCACGCTTTTCAAAAAGCAAATACTGCCCCTCTTTCGCCCGCTGAAGCGAAAGGTGTCCATACAGTTCCTGAATGTTTTCAAAGACACTGAGTACCTTACTCTCACTATCAAGCGCAAAAAATGGCCCCTGGCTGTCGGCAGCGAGCA
This sequence comes from Enterobacter sp. BNK-13, assembly GCF_048685015.1. NCBI lineage: Bacteria > Pseudomonadati > Pseudomonadota > Gammaproteobacteria > Enterobacterales > Enterobacteriaceae > Enterobacter > Enterobacter sp. BNK-13. The sequence continues at coordinate 2,382,758 of NZ_JBLQTP010000001.1, forward strand.
TTTCTTGGGTTTCAGTCTGAGCGGGTTTGTGGAACTTAATACTGCGGATAATTTCCTGATATTGATTATGATAATAATCGCTAAACTCGCCCGGGCAAGTACCGATATAACACACCATCTTTTGGCCGCCAGGATTGTCACCGAGCAAAATAACGGTCTGTCTCTGGAAAATGATCGCATTATCATTTTTGAATTGATAAAAAAGCTCAACCGCCGGGAGACCATCAACAGAGGTCATCTGCGAGGATTCGAGACGAAAGTCGGGCACCGTAATTTCCAGTTCACGTACCAGCCGTGTTGCCGCATCATGGACTTTATCTTCGTTTTTAGCACTCGCACGAGAAACAACAAAAGTAAACTCGCTGGCTCCGTTATCACTCAGGGTAAATAAATTCATGGTTCTGTCTTTAAATACATCGGGTAAGGCAAGGGATGCTTCCTGAAGAATATATTCAGCCATTCGGGTTACTCTTATTTATTGCCATTAATAACAAAAAAACTATCCACTTCCTGCTGGATTTCACCCTGAAGGGATGCGCCAGGCGGATCGATGACATTTTGTCCATCATCAGGGTTCAAATGTAATTCGCCGGAAAGCGTATTAATTTGCGCGTTCTGTTTCGCAGTAAAGTTAAAATTATTACCAATGATATGGACGCTGCCGTCTTTTGATAGCTCGATGGCGCTTTCACCACATTCCAGTCTCAGCGTATTTCCTGCGGAAAGTATAAAATTATTAACGACTTTATCGTTTCGACTGTTCCCCGTCAGGCATACCACATCGCCTTTAATCCCTGATTTCTGATTTTTCGCTACCCGTAAGGTTTCATCTTCGCCAACGAACTGGGTTCGATTTTTTTCAGTAGAATGTGTTTCGTCGTTTTTGACGTTAATATCCAGATTGCGCTCGGCCTGGATCCATACCTGTTCTGCGCCCGCTTTATCCTCAAACCGCAGGGCATTGGCATTGTCCACGGAACCGTCTTTCGTGCGGCTCATAAAGCCCATCTGCGTCGCCGCAGCCGGCAGCGCCCACGGCGGCATGCTCGCGTCGTTGTACACCCGACCGGTAATGATCGGACGGTCCGGGTCGCCGTTGATAAAGTCCACCACCACCTCATCGCCGACGCGCGGGATCTGCACCCCGCCGTAGCCCTGGCCCGCCCACGCGCTCGACACGCGCACCCAGCAGGAGCTGGTGTCATCGCCCTTCGCCAGACGGTCCCAGTGGAACTTCACCTTCACCCGGCCGTATTTGTCCGTCCAGATACTCTCGCCCTTCGGCCCCACCACTTTCGCCGTCTGCGGGCCGTAGGTGCGCGGCCACGCCGTGGTCTGCGCCGGACGGTACACCACCGCCGACGGGATGACCGTGAAATCGGTCCGGTGAATGGTCTCCCCCTCGCCGCTGGCATAGCGGTTCTCTTCGAGGTGGTAACCCGCGGCAGTGACCAGATACTCGCCGTTGTCGCTGAAGAACGGCGCGTTGGTTAAGGTGAAGGTGTGCCCGGGCGCAATCCCCGCCGCCGTCGCGGTGGCCTGAATCTGCTGATGCTCCACCTGCCAGCGCTCCTGACGGATACGGGCATAGAACTCCCCGTGCCCCTTGTCCACAAAGCGACCCGGCCAGTCGTACACGTCGATGCTGCCCGGCTTCGGCGACGCCGGGTTCTGCTGGGCCTGGAACAGCCACGCGTTCGGCTTGCGGAAGTCATAGTCGTCGAGGCTGTAAATCCCCGGCGTCACGCTGTCCTCCAGCGCCCACTGGCTGATGCCCTCTTCGTCCGTACTGCCGCCCGACGGCGTCTGGTGGTAAGGAATGACCTCATAGCCGCTGAACGGCTGGTACTGCGTGGCGGCGTCGGTGAGCACCAGGGTGTGCTTGTCCGCCTCATGGCGGAAGTGATAGGCAATCCCCTCCAGCTCCATCAGGCGGCTGACGAAGTCCAGGCTCGACTCCTGATACTGCACGCAGTAGTCCCACACCCGGTAGCTGCCGATGAGTTTGTCCTCAACGTTGACCTGATGCTCACCCAGCAGGGTTTTCACAATCTGCGGCACCGTCTGCCCCTGGAAGATACGCAGGTTACGGTCGCGCTTCATCGGCCACAGGTCCGGCTCCACCGTCAGCTGGTACACCGCATAGCGGGTGCCCGTCAGCTCAACGGCGCTGACCGCCACGCGGGTAATCTTGCCGTTAATATAGCGGGACGTCAGCAGATTCTGCGTCGGGATAGCCACCGTGACCGGCTGGCCCAGCAGCTTACTGCGGTCAATGCGTGCGTCCGTGCCGAGCACGGTCAGCGTCAGCGCGAACGACTCGGACATCGCCTCGCGGCCCGTCAGTTTCCAGAACAGAAGCCCCTCCACCGGGAGCTGAACGGTAATTCGGTTGAGCATAATCTTTATTCCATCTAGCTTATGCGATGCAGAAAAGGGGTTCGCATCTGTGATAAAGCGTCATTCAAGAAAGGGGCTTTTCCCTCTTGATCATCCAAAAAACAAGAGAGTAGATTTTCAGTGACTCTGATGTGACAAATAAACCTACATTCAACCAGATGTTTGAAATATCAAACATACTTAATAAAAGAGGGAACAATGAGACCGAACATCTGAATGAAATCAAGCGAAATAATTCCTGAGCAAGTGCAAATTTAACCGCTCCAATCTTTCGCTTGAAGAATAACCAGGCCGAAGTAAACAAAGAGAGTAATAAAAGTAAGTCAAGCACAAAAAAAAGCATGACCAAAATGCTGAAACCATCACCTGCATAATAATGCAACGAATCACCAAACGCTTTTGCATCAGAAATGAATGGAATTCTGTCGTGGCGAACTGAATTCACGCAATAAAGTAACATTGCGAGAAGATCCATGCTTCCCCAGAAATACCATAGATTGCTATTTAAATGAGCGAGGTTGTTTTGTGTACGCCCGATATTATTATTTACAAAAATGGGGAGGCACATGTTGGCTTCAACTCAACTCTCCAGATTAGAGTTAAATTCAAAACGCATAAACAGGAGAGACAACCTTCTCACATTCCTTTGGATGTGAAGCCTCTGGCTTCGAAGATTGTACACTTCCATAGTATCTCCTGTTTATATTCCTACGGATTCACCAGCCAGGTGCCCGGCTTGGCAATATCCAGCGTCTGGCCACGCGTTCTTCCGTTGCCCTGCAGTTCAATCTTCGCCTCACCGGCTGGCAGCTTGAGCGATGCATAGCCGTTGGTTCCCGGGCGCAGCGCTTTTGGCTCGCCGTTTACTTTCAGCGTTTCGCCGTCGAGGATGCGGATATAGACCAACGCAACAGGGCTCGCGACAGGCGGTGGCGTCTGCTGTGCCGTCGCCGGTTCGCTTACCTTCGCCGTTTCTGGCTTCACGTCTGGCGTGTTCGCGGCGGTTTCGGTTGGATGCGTCTCTGCCGGTGCCTGCGCAGCCTGCTCTGGCGTATCTTTGCCGCCGCTAAACAGCATCGCGCCAGCGACAACGCCGACCAGCACGCCTGCGGCAACCATGCCCGGGATCCTGTAGCGACGCCAGTCGAGCAGCGACGCCGGTTTTTCGTCTTCCACCGGTACCAGCATCGTGCCGGGCTTTTTCGCCGTCAGCACATCGTTGATACCCGCGACCGGCATTTCAATCAGCGCGGCGAACTCGTCGATGGACTGCGGACGATCCTCCATGTGCAGCGCCAGCGCGCGGTCAATGGCCTGGAGTAGCGGGATGGAATAGCCCTGCGGCATGATTTCCACCAGCGGTTTGCAGGTATCCTGAATAGAGCGCACCACGCTGACCGGCGGCGGAGAACCCACAATCAGGGTACGCAGCACGGCGCCGAGGGCGTAAATATCCGTCCACGGGCCCTGCTCGCTTTCGTTGTCGTCGGTGTACTGCTCAATAGGCGCAAAGCCCGGGCGCAGCATGGTTTCCGTTTCGTCGGAGAGGTTACCAATCGTGCGGCGCGCGGAGCCGAAATCGAGCAGCACCGGCAGGCCGTTATCCTGGATCTGGATGTTATCCAGAGAGATGTCGCGGTGCAGGTAGCCTTCGTCGTGGATGGTCTTGATCGCGCCAAACAGCATCGGCAGCGTGCGGCGGATCCAGGCTTCGTTGATCAGCTCCGGCTTTTCTTCACGCAGGCGTGACAGCGTGGTGCCGCTGTAAAACAGCGTACCCATGTAGGCCGTGTCGTTTTGCACCCAGAAGCGCAGGACGTGCAGCAGGTTCGGGTGGTTAAAGCGCGCCAGCAGACGCGCTTCCTGAATGAAGCTGTTCAGGCCCGCAGAGAACGCTTTGCCAAAGCGCTCGCTGCGGAGCACCAGGGTCATGTCGTCGCCGCGTACGGCGAGCGAGGAAGGCATAAATTCTTTGATAGCGATAGTGCGTTCGAGCTGGTGATCCCACGCGCGATAGACAATGCCAAAACCGCCGCCGCCGATCACCTCTTTGATTTCAAACTCGTTGAAGCGGTACCCGACCGGGAGCGCGTTTGGGACAGTCCGATTGTTATCATTATCCGTCATCTTTTACAGTTCTCTTGATGATTATTACGCGGCAAACTGACAGTGAAACTCGCCCTGCTCGCAGGTGACATGCAGACGTCGGTACTGCTCGTCGCTGCGGCTGGCGGTAAGTAAGATCTGGCTCATCTGGGGCAACAGGGTGTTGGTCAGAATAGCATCCACCATGCGTCCCCCCGACTCCACCTCGGTACAGCGCTGAACAATCTGTTCCACCACGCTGTCGTCAAACTCAGAAATGATGCTGTGATTCTCTTCCAGACGACGCTGAATGCGCCTGAGCTGCAGGCGAACAATCTGCCCCAGCATCTCGTCGCTGAGCGGGTAATACGGCACCACCAGCAGACGGCCCAGCAGCGCGGGCGGGAAGACCTCCAGCAGCGGCTGGCGCAACGCGCCGCTTAAGGCCTCAGGCTCCGGCATGAGGTCCGGATCGGCGCACATGGCGCTAATCAGCTCGGTACCGACGTTGGAGGTCAGAATAATGATGGTATTGCGGAAATCAATGTGGCGTCCCTCGCCGTCCTCCATCCAGCCTTTATCAAAGACCTGGAAGAAGATCTCATGGACGTCCGGGTGCGCTTTCTCAATTTCGTCCAGCAGCACCACGCTGTATGGACGGCGGCGGACGGCCTCGGTTAATACCCCGCCTTCACCATACCCTACGTACCCTGGAGGCGCACCTTTTAAGGTGGAGACGGTGTGCGCTTCCTGGAACTCGCTCATGTTGATGGTGATGACGTTCTGCTCGCCGCCGTACAGAGATTCGGCGAGCGCCAGCGCGGTTTCGGTTTTACCAACGCCGGACGGGCCGCACAGCATAAAGACGCCCACCGGCTTGTTCGGGTCGTCCAGCTTCGCCCGCGAGGTTTTCACGCGGCGGGCAATCAGATCCAGACCGTGACGCTGGCCGATAACACGCTGGTTCAGCGTGTCGGCAAGGTTGAGTACCGCGTCGATCTCGTTTTTCACCATCCGGCCCAGCGGGATCCCGGTCCAGTCAGAGACCACCGCGGCAACCACGTTTTCATCCACCGCGGCAAACAGCAGCGGCTCGTCACCCTGTAAGGCGTTCAGCGCCTGCTGCTGTTCCGCCAGCTTGCCGCGCAGCTCAGCGGTATCTTCCTCGCCCGCCGCGAACAGCGCGGCGCGCAGGCGGATAATCTCCTGCACCAGGCTGCGTTCTTCTTCCCAGCGCTCGGCCAGGGCTGCGCGTTTTGTCTCATACGCGTCTCGTTCGGCGCGTAATGCCGTGACGCGATCGGCATCACCGGCCCCCACGCGCGCTTCGCGTTCAGCAATCTCAATTTCCACATCCAGCGCGGCAAGATGGCGCAGGCAGTCTTCCAGCTGCGCCGGCGGCGCGCTCTGGCTGACCGCGACGCGGGCGCAGGCTGTGTCGAGCAGGGCCACGGCTTTGTCCGGCAGCTGACGCGCCGGAATGTAGCGATGAGACAGCTTCACCGCCGCGCTGACCGCTTCGTCGAGCAGCAACACCTGGTGATGCGTCTCCAGCGGCGACACGGTGCTGCGCAGCATCAGAATGGCTTTCGCTTCGTCCGGCTCGTGCACCTGCACCGTCTGGAAACGACGGGTCAGCGCCGGATCTTTCTCAATGTACTTTTTGTATTCCGCCCAGGTGGTGGCCCCGATGGTGCGCAGCTGGCCGCGCGCCAGAGCTGGCTTCAGCAGGTTCGCCGCATCGCCGGTCCCCTGCTGGCCGCCTGCGCCAATCAGGGTGTGGATCTCATCGATAAACAGAATGATCGGCGTGGCGCTGGACTGGACTTCGTTAATGAGCGCCTGCAGACGGGCTTCAAACTCGCCTTTCATGCCAGCACCGGCCTGCAGCATGCCGATATCCAGCAGCCACAGCTGAATGTTCTGCAGCGGCTCCGGCACGTCGCCGTCGGCGATACGCAGCGCCAGACCTTCCACCACCGCCGTTTTGCCGACCCCGGCTTCCCCGGTCAGCAGCGGGTTGTTCTGACGACGGCGCATCAGGATATCGACCATCTGGCGGATCTCCTCGTCGCGCCCGACAACCGGGTCAATCTTCCCGTCGCGGGCGCGGGCGGTCAGGTCCTGACCGTACTGGGCCAGCGTTCCCTGCGCAGCCGGTACCGCACCCGCCGGTGCATCGACGGCAGCAGCAGCCTGCTGCGTCTCTTTGCTGTTGGCGCAAATAGCGTCGAACTGCTCAATCAGCACCTCGACGTTAAGGCGGGTGAATTGCGACGAGATGCTTTTCAGCACGTTGGCCAAATTCCAGGTTTTCAGCATGCCGATCAGCAAATGGCCGCCGCGAATGCGGCTGACGCCAAACTTCAGCGAGCCGAAGACCCAGGCGCGCTCCACGGCGCTGTCGATATGCTCGGAGAGATCGGAAACGGAACTCGCCCCGCGCGGGAGCACATCCAGCGCGGCAACGATATCGCGCGTCAGCTGCTGTTCATCAAGGGCAAAGTGGCGGATGACCTGCTGCAGATCGCCATCCTGCTGCTGCATCAGCTGATGCAGCCAGTGCACCAGCTCAACATAGGGGTTGCCGCGCAGCTTGCAGAACGCAGTGGCGCTTTCCAGAGAGGTAAATAACAGCGTATCCAGTTTGCCGAAAAGCACGGCACGGCTAATTTCTGACATGTTAGTTTCCATTAACAATGATTCGGTATACGGAAGGATTACCGCTCTGCGCGATACACCAGATCGCCGCGCGGGACAGGCTGCGGCTGAAGGCCCAGCCAGGTGTTATAGCCTAATCGCGCATGACCGCCGAGCGTGGCGCCCAGCACCGCGTCTGCGTGCAGGATCACCCGCGTTTCCCATTCAAACTCCACTCCGGCGTACTGACGCACCCAGTCGCGCAGTTCGGTGACCCACGCTTCACCCGGCAGAAAGCGGTTGTACTCCTCCGCGCTCAGCGGGCCAATCTCGATGCGAAACTTATGCTGCACGTCGCGGACGGCGACGCCGAGAAAGGCGGACTCACCCATGCGCGGCATGCGGCGTCCTGCTCCCAGCTGCGCCTGCTCGCGCGTGGAGAGCGGCATCCACTGCGGCACGTTGCTGACCAGTTTGACCGGCGCCTTAAAATAGCTGCGCAGGATCTTCTCCAGCCCCTCCGGATCCCGCCCGTGACGGGTCAGGTGCCCGGCGTGGGTAAAGCGCGCGTGTGAGCTCAGGCTGCCGTTGTCCATCTGACCCGGCTGGCCCATACCAATCAGCGACGCCAGATAGCCCTCAAAGCGCTTGTTATCGGCGCGGTCCAGCGAGACGGTGGGCTGCGCATCCGCCCAGGCGCGGTAAAACAGCAGCGCCAGACGATGATGGAACAGATCGGCAAACGCGCTCAGGCTGGTATCCTGATGATGATAAATACGCTCGCGGGCGTACTCGGTCATGTGGACCGGCAGCGGGCCGTTCGGGCCAAACAGGCCGAAGCTGAGGATAGACACCTCATGCAGCCCGCTCTCTTCCCGCTGACGCACCCTGGCCAGCGTCGACGGGGCAAAACTCATCGACGGCTGCTGGCCGATGCGCAGCGGTTCAAATTTTGGCAGCGGCGCGCGGCCCAGCGGGTAGCGCTCGCCGCCCTGGGCATCAATGCGCCTTAACAGCTGAAACAGATCGTAGCGCCAGGGCGTCTCACGGACGCCGTGCCAGAACGCGTCCGGCAGCTTCGTCAGGCGATGCACGCGCAGCGGTACAGTGGCGGCGTCACTCATATCAGCGCCCTTTTACCCATGCGCGGCGCCCAGTAGCCAATCTCGCCGCGCTGCTGACTCTTCAGGGAGAACTCCGTAAAGCTGTTGATGGAGACCAGGCGGGCAAAGAGGCGCTCCATCACGCTGCCGAAGAGCCACGGACTGGCCCCCGAAAAGGCTCGCTCATCCACCGTCAGGGTAATGCCGATCCCGCGGGCGAACACCACCGGGCCGGGTTCAGGCACGCGGCGGTGAACCGGCTCCAGTACGCAGTGACGAACGCCTTCCACCTGACGCGCCACGGGCGTTTCGGCCAGGTTGGCGTACAGTCCTAACAGCTGGCGCAGCGCGGCAGCCCCCTCCTCATTGTCACTGTCCATCAGGCTGAGGTAATTCATCTGCAACTGGCTGATAAGCCGCCAGGTGCTGAACCCTTCTGCCAGCGCCGGACGCGGTGGCGTCGGGCCTTTACGCAGGGTGAGGGATTTCACCGGCATGGAGTCCGCCATAATGAACTGCCCGAGCTCCTGCTGCAGCATCAGCGGCAGGTCGCGGCTGGTGCAGAGCACCTCGGCAGAGATATAGCGCAGGTTTTCCTGCCAGGGGGCGTGCTGTTCATCCACCAGCGAGACAAAGACCTCCGAGCCGATATAGCCGGTACGGGTGCCGTAGCGCAGGGCATGCTCGGACAGCACGCGCTGTTCACGGCGCAGGGAAAAATAGGCTCCGTAGTTGCCCGCATCGCCGCTCCAGGTACTCCAGAACGGGCGAAACGTCTGGTCATCGCGCTGACCATCCGCGCTGCCATAGATTTTTTTGACCGCGTAAATCTCATAATCCAGCGGACGGATGTTATCGACCACCAGATGGTATTCATGTTGGCCTTCATTCAGCTTCTGACGCGCCGCGACCTTTGGGAACAGGTTGATGACCGGGGTGCAGTGCAGCGCCAGGTGGCTGGCATCGACCACGCGCTCCAGCTGTTCATCCGACTTATCCAGCAGGATGAAGATGTCGAAGGCTTTTTCACCTTCACAGCGCTGGATCAGCGTGCTCAGGCCGCTGAGGCTAATGAAGCGGAAACGGGCCGGAAACGCGAAATACTCCTGCAGCAGGCGATAGCCGTCGAAGTTACGCAGATCGTCCGGAAGCAGCGCCTGGTCAGGCTCAAAACCCTCCTGGCGCAGCACGTCCGACGCCAGCAGCTGTCGCTGCGGCTGCGGGCTGACCGTCTGACAGACGATCCCGGCGTGGTGCTCCATCACCAGCTCCAGCAGCTTCAGCGCCTCGATATCCGGACCGGCGAGGAAAAACTCAAGACGGTCGAAATCCAGGTGCCCGAGATTTTGCGGGCCATCGCAGGCGATGCGGATCCGCAGGGCGCTGCCGATCCCCCGCTGGCTCAGACCCAGCTGTGCGAGCGGCAAATCGGCGGGGACACCGCCCAGCTCGACCTTGTCGATTTTCAGCGGCAGCAGGTTGACCTCGTGCGCCGTGGTATAGCTGCAGGTCACGCCGGTTTTTTTCAGCGCCAGGCTGTCCATCATGGTACCGCGCGGCACGATGAAGCCCTTGCTCAGGTCGCCCCGGCTGCTGTCGGGCTGAATCTCCGCAATCGCCATCGACGGCGTGGGCGCAAGATAGTTCGGCGCAATCATCTCCAGCAGACGCTGGGAGAAGCGCGGAAACTCCGCGTCCATTTTCATCTGCACGCGGGAGGTCAGGAAGGCGAACCCTTCCATCAGGCGTTCGGTATACGGGTCCGCCACGTCGATGCCGCGCATGCCCAGCCGTCCGGCGACTTTAGGGTAGCGTTCGGCAAACTCGGCCCCCATTTCGCGCAGGTAGGCCAGCTCACGGTTGTAGTATTCGAGCAGTTTACTTTCCATGATTACCCCGCATCTTTCAGTTCAAAATGGCCGTTTTCCAGATCGACATCGGTACGAAACAGAAACTCCAGCGGGTACGGCACACACCATAAACGCCCTTTTATCTCGATGGAGAGCACGTTGTGCAGATCCAGCGAGGAGGTATCCGACACGCAGCGGACCTGCAGCCCCTGCGGCAAAATGCGTGGTTCAAAATTGATGATAGCCTCGGTGAGCTTGCGCTGAATGTCGTGCCATTCGATGTCCGACATTCTTTTCCCGGCCAGCGGCGCGACGCCGAAGTTAACCACCGAGCGGCTCACGTGCGGTAACGCGCTCAAATCACCGGAGGCATCGTGGTTGATGGTATTAAACAGCCACTGCAGATCCCGCAGCACATTGCGACGCAGGGCGGCGTGGGTGATCAGATTGCTGTTGGCCGACTCGCGCTTTTTTTCCGGATCGTTATCGGTGAGGCGATCGAGCAGCGAAGGCTGCATTTTGTCGCGCGCCCCCACCTTCTCATGCTTGCTGCGGGCTTGCCAGCCGCTGCGCAACAGATCGCCTTCGCCAGCGGGATTACTCATCGGCTCCATCCGTCGCGAACGTCACGAGGCTCAAGGACAGCAGCGGGCTTTCGCTTTGCTCGCTCAGCCAGGCCTTCTGGCCCTGGCCTTCATACAGCGTGCCGTCAGTATCGAGCGGGTGCCAGTCGGTGGTGCGGCCCAGTTTGACCGCATCAGAGGCATCGGCTGCAAAGGGGTAACGCGCCGGGATCTGACACACCTGCTCCGTTCCGTCGGTCAGGCGCACCAGCGCGTGACGCCAGACCAGATCGGTGACGCTGGCAGGCGCCTGGAAACGGATCTCCGCGATAGCGTTAAACGGCAGCCAGAAATAGCGGCCGTTGACGATGGTTTCGCACACCGGGCCGAGACGGGCATCGCCGTCCATCAGCCAGTCAAAGGCCTGCGTCTCGTCGTTTTCAAGGGTGACACTACCAGGGTTTGCCTGCGCCTGTTCAAGGGCTTCCAGACGCAGCGCCTGCGCGCGCTCGCCCTCCTCGCTCAGCGCCGCGGCAAGGGTGGTCAGCCACGGCCACTGGGTTTCAGGCATCGCCGGACGCGCCTGTCCCGCCATCACCTGCGCGCGCTGCAGCTCGCCCTGAATGGACTGCTCCAGCAGCGTGACGGTGGGCTTCGCCTGCGGCTTCAACGCCAGCCAGCTTTTCAGCTGGGTCAGGGCACGCGTCCAGTTGCCGCTCAGGGTTAAAAACTGCACGAACGCGGCGCGGAGGTCGGCATCTGCCGGACGGGCTTTGATTTCTGCTTCCAGACGCACGAGCGCGTCGTTAAGCGACTCACCCGCCAGGTGTTGATAGAGCGTATTCATTGCCATTCCTTAATTTGCCGCGCGCCATGCGCCGACGGCCGGATCGCGCAGCTGAGGACGCAGGGTGTCAATCAGAACGATATTCAGCGGGGTACCGGGTGCCACCCAGGCGCTCCAGGTTTTTTTCACCGCCGCGATACGCGCCTGCAGTTTTGCATCATCGCTGGCGGTTTCACGGGAAATCTCCACCGCGACCGTGCCGTTGCTCTTCCAGCTGTTCAGGGCGTTGTCGTAAGGCAGGATCATCCAGCTCTGGTCGCTGTTTGGAGTGCTGAATACCATGCGCTCTTTGTTGACGGAGGTGATCAGTGCGTTTTCCGGGTCGGCGCTTTGATTCAGCCCGGTGACCGGGAAGCCATGAATGTATGTTACCGCCATCTCTTTCTGCCCGCCGTTGCGGGACTGCGACACAACGGTGTGTCCGCTCAGCCAGCTGCCGTTCCCGCAGCGGGTGGTGTCAGAATCGGGAATAAAGAGCGCCGGTGCAGAAGCGCCCCCTTCCCAGAAGGTGCGCAGGTGGCAGCCGTCCTGAAGCGTAAACTCCTGCCACGGCGTACGGTCGGCGGCAACGGTGCGGGAAGCCACGTTCTGATCGGGCGGCAGTAACGCGCCGCTGGCTGGGGTGGCGGTGACGGTCGCGGCAGACGCGGCCTGCTCCTGTTTCACCACCAGCGCCCAGTCCTGTGCTTTGCCAGCCGTGCCCTGCGCCAGCGTGGTACCCGCCGGATCGTTGAGCGTCCAGCTGAGTTTATTCACTTTGCTGCACTGGTGTTCCAGCAGTGAGCCAAGACGCGGCACAAAGTTCTCCAGCACGGAGACGTCTTTCTTGCCGTTCGCCACAATACGCAGCGCCACCTCAGGCTTACACCAGCTCTGCGGCGTGTTGTCTTTGATGTTGTCGATCCAGATATCCAGCTTCTGCGCAGGAGACTGCACGATGCGGAAATTTTCAGCCTGCGCGGTAGAGGTCGCCGCCAGAAGTGCCAAACCCGATAGCCAAAGTTTCATATCGTTCCTTGTGTGTCTAATCAGTTCCGCAGGGAAGAAATTGTGCTGCGTCAGAGAGGGTGTGCAGCAAAGTGGTGTCCTGAGGGTTGCCCATCCATACCGCCAGGGCAGTATAGTTATCCTGAGCATTCCCCTCCTGCTCGCCATTCTTTTGAATGATTTGGTTCATTAAGGTGAGCCACTCCTGCGGCGTATTCACCATGTGCAGCGACTGCTTCATTTGCTCTTCGCTGACGCCGTGCCAGAATCCGTCGGTGCAGAGTAAGAATGCATCGCCGTCTTCAACCTGCACCACGTCGCTGTAGCTCGCTTCCGGCCCGCCGTTTTCAATCCCGAGCGCCAGATAGAGCAGATTACTGTTCAGGTTGTCGGTCTGGTGTCCGGCATCTTTCATCTGCTGCACCAGGCTGTGGTCGGTGGTCACATGCCACAGCCATCCGCGGCGGAACAGGTACAGGCGGCTGTCTCCGGCATGGGCCCAGTAGGCCAGCCCGTAATCACGGTCAATGAACAGGCTGACCAGCGTCGTGCCCATCCGGCGATAGTCCTGAACGGCCTGCTGTTCGCTGAGAATGGTGCGATTCGCCGTCTGCACGTAGTCGCGGATGTGCTGCGCATTAAGATGTTTGTCGCCATCGAAGCGGGAGATAATGCTGTTGCGGGCCAGCGCTGCGGCCACCTCGCCGCCCGGCAGCCCCGCGATGCCGTCGCAGACGACAAAGCAGGCTGAACGTTCCCCTATGGTTTCTCCCGTCTGATCCTGGTTGCTGGCGCGCGTCCCCTGGCGGGAGAGAGAAGCCGTTGCGATATTCATTTGTCTTCCGATCCGCTCTGTGAGTCTTTGTACTGATTGACCTCCATGTCATACGCATGAAGGAAGGCCTCGCCGAACAGGGTGTGGAAGTCGTCCTCAATCTCGCCCGCCGTCTCGCCATAGCTGCGAACAAAGTAGTCCCACAGGGCGGCTTTGCGGCTGCCCGGCAGCGCCAGACGCGAGGTCATGCCGTTCTGCTTCGCCTGCTCTTCCAGCTGCTCCGGGTTAAAGGACTGCAGCATCGCGGCAATGATGGCGCGGATGCCAGAGATCATACCCAGTTGGTGCGCCTGCAGATCGATCAGCGCGTCGCGCACGGATTTGGTCGGCGGCATAAAGCCCGGCATCGGGGTGCCGAACATTTGGATTAACACGGTTTTGCCGGTCGGCAACAGCTTGAACGGGTTGTTGGCATCGTCGAGCACCATGGTCATGTCGGCTTTTACGCCGCGCTTGAGGATAGAGCGCGAGGAGAGCAGCGCCACTGTCCCCTGAGAGAACATACCGAGGATCTGCCCCAGCTGACGCATATTTTCACGGTCAAACTGCGGAACGGGCTGCATTTCACTGAGCCCCATCCCCTCCAGCAGCGCTTCCAGCAGCTCGCCCTGCAGCACTTCGCCCTTCTCACCGCTGTTTGCCGTGGCGGCTGGCGAGGCGGCGTTATTGACCGGGTCGATGCGCAGGCGGCCCTTCGGGGCCTGCGCGCTGCTGCGCGCAACGGCCTGTGGCGTCGGCATGGTGAAGCCAGCGTAATCCGGTCGCGCGGGTTCCTCTTCAGCACGCGGTTCTTCCTGCGGCTCAGGGGCGAACAGCGGGGAATCGGCCAGGACGTCCTCTTCCTGCTCAGGTTCCGGCACGGGGGCAGGCTTCTCGTTGATAATGTCATCCGGATGGGTTAACGGCGCGCCGCCCATCAGCCCGAGCGGGTCGTCATTGCGCGCGGCTGGCGCGCTGGCTTTACCGCCAAACAGGGCCAGCGGATCGAGCTCATCCGTTGCCTCTTCTTCTGGCTTAACGGGGCTCGTCTCGCCCGGCGGCACCAGGGTTGACGGGGTGACGTCGTCAAAAATACTCTCTTTTTTGAACAACGCTTCATCGCTGAACAGCGTATCCGGATCAACATGCTTACGCTCGAGCGTCGGATCGCTGTCGTTAAACATCGCCAGCGGATCTTCGGCGTTCCGCTCCGGAGCCGCAGGCTGGGAGAACGGATCGTGCGATGCAGCAGACTGCGGCTTTGTGCGGTTACTGGAGATGCTGTCGGAGATGGAGAACTCCTGCATCAGGCTATCCCAGATCTCCGTTGGCACGGCGGTCGGTTCGGCTTTCCCACGCGGTGTGGCGCTCGCCGGTTTCGGCTGCTGCGCAGGCGCAGGGGCGACCGTCGGACGCGCCTGCTGGTGCAGGCTGGCCGCCATGCGGCTTACGGGCTGCGTATCGTGGATCAGTTCGGTCACTTCGATACGGTAGTCATCAATACCGAGAATATCGCCATCCTGCAGCTCAACCTGACGTCCCCGCTCCAGCGGAATGTCATTTAATACCACGCGGGTGACGCTGCCACGGTTAGTGACGCGGCATTCGCCCTGAGCGTCAACGTGAACAATGGCCTGCAGACGAGAGATGGTGCGGTCATTGTCCGGCAACACCAGATTGTTATCCGTACCGCGCCCAATGGTGCCGCCCGGGGCGTAAAAATCACAGCTGCTTTGCGGCGGCTGATGACCGGGTTTCGTAGAAATAATCGTGAATCGCATGGCGTATTCCTGCTGGTATGATTAGCGCTCAAACGCTGCCGCTCTCGAAGCGAGAACGGCGGCGTTTGGGGGCGATTCCATTGGTTCTATTTTGCGGTTTTGAGCGGACGAATCGCGTCGCTGTTGGCGATTAAGCTGCACTTTAAAACCTGATATTGACCCGGTTCGGTTCCGCCTACTTTCTCTTTCAGTAGAGATACAATCACCTTGTCAGCTTTCTCAAAATTCTCAGCAGGGAGATTGCTTGCTTCCAGCCATGCGGCCGCACTGGCCTCTGCATCATCTTTAAGACTTTTACTGTCCGCAATCTTACTGATGCATCGATTTTGCACCCAGTTTTCAAAGATTTGTTGCTGAGAAAAAGCGCTAACATCAGGCAGGGTTTGGGCATAAACAGCAGGGGCATTAATAGCCAGGATCAGCAGTAACAAACGTTTCATTTCAGGCTCCAGAATGTTGCGTTGGTCGGAATAAATGAACCATTACCCGGTGAGCCCAGAAAATGGCAATCATCAGAGCAAATATTTCCATTCCAGAGTGTGACATGCCCGGTAGCGTCGCTCCAGCCGTGCCCGGTGAAGATGATAATGCCCTGTTTGCCTGCAAATTGCGCAGGAGTGGGAGAAGAGACAGACATATCGGCATTGCCCAGTACCGTGGGTAGAAATGCAATCATATCTTTAACGCGGAACATATAGCGCTTTTTGTCGTTTCCGGTCACTGTCGCATATTTACTGTTAGAAGGAATCGGAATGCCACAGTAATTTAAAACGTAGCTCATACGAATTGGGCAGGCATTTTTAAAAATACCGGCGTCGATATTATGCTGAACTTTTCCACCCAACAATTTGCCAACCTGTTCTACGCTTACGTTCACTTCTCTGAATCTGTTCCAGGCGGCACCAAAAGCAGGACGCATTTGAGACATCTTGTTTCTCCTTGATAAGAAGCTCCGGATAAAGTGAGCCCTTTCGGGCCCACTATTATTACGCTTCTTTGTTTTCTTTGATGTTCCAGCCAGCGCTGCTTTCAGCACCCTTACCACCAGACGTGGTCTGCTCCCAGTACTGTTGTTTCACTTTCGCAGCCTGGAATGCATAGGTCACTCCAACGGTATCGCCGTTGTCAGCACCGGTGTACTGAACAGAGGTCACCAGCACATCTTCCAGCGTGATGCGGGAGTATTCCACCTGCTGGCCGCCCGCTTTACAAACGGACAGCTCAACTTTGGTCAGGTGTTTACCGCTGGCGCAGTGTTTCAGGATAGCGGTGGTGGATTTGTCTATCAGCGCGTTAACGTGCAGGTCGTTAAAGTTAACTTTACCGGCACCGCCGCCACCGCCAACGCTCATATTACCTGGCTGGGAAGCGCCCCAGGAGAAGGAGGTAATATCAGTCCAGCCGGTGTGGTTAGAATCTTTAGATTCGCCCGTAACACCCTCGACCTTCAGAAACATATCAATAGCCATAATATCTACTCTTCGTGGATGAACAATATTGCTTTCGAAAAAGCACTTATATGGCAAACAGGAAAGCATGGGGCTGAATAAAACCGTCCATATTTTACCTCTGCCTCACATCAAATGACCCGTGTCATTTGACAGTCTTACATTCCCCCTGAATGAACGGAAAGAATGTGAAGTCTTTTACTACTGCGGGTTATCCTGAATCCAGGTACGATCAGGATCGCCTATGATGACCTGCGGAACCAGTTTGTTCAGCTCATCGCTATGATAAAGACGTAAACAGTTTAAGGTTACGCCTTTGACATCGGGTTTTCGCTCTGAATGAAAACCGTTAATTTGATTTTTATATTTTCCGATGAGGGCATCCACTTTATCAGTGCCATTTTCGGCATCAAAAGGTATCCACTCAATGAATGCACTCGCACTGCGGGCCGCATCAGCAGAAAACTGGCTGCCTTTATCTGCCACCTGCGCGAGGCATCGCGCCAGAACTAAATCTTTTAAAACCTGCCGGTATGTTTGCTGATGATAAAAATCAGGATAGTTATTTCCGGCACACACATAAGAGGTCATAAATACGAGGAAAAAACAGAAACGTTTCACCTTAATATCCTTTGCCATAGGATCCGCAGCGCATCAGTCCGCGTAAAATACTAATTTTTCTCTTTCCGTTTTTCTGCGACAACGTATATCCCTATCGCTAATGCATTAAGTCCAGCGCATAGAAATGCATGCATTGCGATTCGCGGGAAATCTGCTGGCCAGTCAAAGATAAACAAATAGTAGCCAGATACCGTCACAAACAGCATGAATGAAATTATTAGCAATGTATAAATGGCTAAATAGCTGATGAATTTTCGTATTAACGCTGTCATAGTCAAATTCATTAGCTATCTCATATTCACCGAAATGTAGCCGGCCCTCCAGGGCCGGCACTCATCATCACGCGTCTTTCGTCTTCAGCGACGGCAGCTTAGAAACCAGACGCAGAGAGACGGTCAGACCTTCCAGTTGGTAGTGAGGACGCAGGAAGAACTTCGCGGCATAGTAGCCTGGGTTGTCCTCAATCTCCTGCACCTGCACTTCCGCAGCTGCCAGCGGTTTACGGGACTTGGTCTCCTGAGAGGAGTTCGCCGGGTCACCGTCGACGTAGTTCATGACCCAGTCGTTCAGCCAGCGTTCCATCTCTTCGCGTTCGCGGAAGGAGCCGATTTTGTCGCGCACGATGCACTTCAGGTAGTGAGCAAAACGGCAGCAGGCGAACAGGTACGGCAGACGTGATGCCAGGCGCGCGTTAGCGGTCGCATCCGGATCGTGGTACTCCGCCGGTTTTTGCAGGGACTGCGCGCCGATGAAGGCGGCAAAGTCGGAGTTTTTGCGGTGAACCAGCGGCATAAAGCCGTTTTTCGCCAGCTCGGCTTCACGACGATCGCTGATGGCAATCTCGGTTGGGCACTTCATGTCCACGCCGCCGTCATCGCTCGGGAAGGTGTGGCACGGCAGGTTTTCCACCGCCCCGCCGGACTCCACGCCGCGAATCGAGGTGCACCAGCCGTACTCTTTGAAAGAACGGTTGATGTTGGCGGCCATCGCGTACGCGGCGTTCGCCCACGAGTAGCTGTTGTGGTTCGCGCCGTCGGTCTGCTCTTCAAAGTCAAAGCTGTCCACCGGGTTGGTGCGAATACCGTACGGCAGGCGCGACAGGAAGCGCGGCATCACCAGGCCAAGATAGCGGGCATCTTCCGATTCACGCAGCGAACGCCAGGCGGCGTATTCGGTATTCTGGAAGATCTTGGTCAGGTCGCGCGGGTTAGCAAGCTCCTGCCAGGATTCCATCTGCATCACGCCCGGTGCGGTACCGGTAATGAACGGACAGTGCGCCGCAGAACCGATGCGCGCCATTTCCCCCAGCAGCTCAACGTCCTGCGGGCTGTGGTCGAAGTAGTAGTCGCCGACGATGCAGCCAAACGGCTCGCCGCCGAACTGACCGTACTCCTGCTCGTAGATCTTCTTGAAGATCGGGCTCTGGTCCCAGCCCACGCCCTTGTAGCGCTTCAGGGTGCGGCCCAGCTCCTGCTTGGAGATGCTCATAAAGCGGATCTTCAGCATCTCGTCGGTTTCAGTGTTGTTCACCAGGTAGCTCAGACCGCGCCAGGCGCTCTCCAGCTTCTGAAATTCTTCGTGGTGAATGATCTGGTTCACCTGCTGCGACAGCTGCTCGTCGATACCGGCAATCAGGTTCTGAATGGTGCGGTAGGTATCGTTCGAGAAGGTGACGGTATTTTCCAGCGCCTGCTGCGCCAGGGTTTTGACCGCGCTTTCGACGGCGGAACGCGCCTGGTCGGTTTTCGGGCGGAACTCTTTGTTCAGCAGCGCGCTGAATTCATCCTGGCTGAACGCCTGACCCGCCTGCTGCTCGTGTTGTTGAGTCTGGTTGCTCATCGATTATTCCTCGCTACCTTTCGCACTTTCGTCATTTTTCGGCAACTGGCTCAGGGATTTGAGCAGCGTCGGATCCTGCAGAATTTTTGCGATCAGCTCTTCCGCACCGTTTTTACCGTCCATATAGGTCAGCAGGTTGGAGAGCTGGGTACGCGCTTCCAGCAGCTTGTTCAGCGGCTCAACCTTGCGGGCCACCGCGTCCGGCAGGAAGTCGTCCATGCTGTCGAAGGTCAGATCCACGTTGAGCTTACCTTCGCCGGTCAGGGTGTTATCCACCTGGAACGCCACGCGCGGCTTCAGCGCCTTCATGCGTTCGTCAAAGTTGTCGATGTCAATTTCGAGGAATTTACGCTCGTCGACGGCCGGCAGGTTTTCCACCGGTTTGCCGACCAGATCGGCCATAACGCCCATCACAAACGGCAGCTGAATTTTACGTTCTGCACCGTAGATCTCTACGTCATACTCGATCTGCACGCGGGGGGCACGGTTACGTGCGATGAATTTCTGCCCACTGTTACTCATTGCCATGATGTTCTCCATCAAAGATGCGCGGTGAAGGTGAAACGCCAGGCTCCATGCCTGACGTCATAATGCCTGGACGCGCTATTCGCGGCGCCCAAAGATGTTTTCCAGTTGGTTAACGCCGTCTGGCGCCAGGTCGCGAATAATGTCCATAAAGTTAAGTTCTGACAGCCGCTGCACCCGTTCAATCATCAGCGGCGCGGGGTGGCTCGGTTCGTACTGTGCAAAATACTGCTTCGCTTTTTCCAGCATCAGCTGGGCGTCGGCGCGGCTGGTGACCTGCACGCTGCGCCAGTCGGTGACCGGCTGAACGGGCTGCGTTGCCGCTGATGGCTGCTCAGCCTGGGGGGCCGTCTGCGCCTCACGGTTCGGCAGCAGCTTGCTGATGTCGGTCACCTGACAGGCGCTGGCCACCAGCCCCACGGTTTTCAGCAGCTGCTCCATCTCGGGCACGCCGCTTTCACCGAGATGACCGGTGAGCAGCTCGCGAATCGCCAGCAGCCGTTCGTTGATGACGATAACCGCTGCGGTTCCCGGCTGGTCGCCGCGGGAAAGCTCGTCAATCAGCCGTGGACGGCCGCCGGGATAGTCGGGACACTCCGTCTTACTGCCGTCCAGCAGGGCCTGGGCATCCCTAAGCGAAATTTCATCGCCGTTTGAACGCAGCAGCGAGGCGTTACGCACGGCGACGGTGAGGTCAGACTTATCGCTCAGCCCAGCCAGGGCGTTAATGCGGTAGAACGGATCGGTTTCGCCATACTCTTCCAGCAGCGGATAGAGCGGCTCCCAGTAACGGGCGATCGCCTCCTGCACCAGCAGTAATCCGTCCGCGTAGCCCGCCAGCCCGCGACGGCGGGTCCAGGCATGGGTTAACGCCAGCAGGACGCGAAGATCTTTGGTGCGGGTCAGCAGGCTGGTGGCGTATTTTTCGACCGTGTTCCAGTCAGCAGGCTCCGCCGGGATGATGGTGTCGCCAAATTGCTGTTCCGCTTTCCCAAGGCTTGCCTGGTTCATCGCCTGGAAGTCAGCGTCGTACTCCAGGTTTTCGCCGCAGGGCTTGTCGGGGCTTATCGGCGCGAGAAATTCTTCGATATTCATGTGATCCCTGCTTATTCAAACATAGGCGGATAGAGACCGTGACGGCCCGGACGGGCCCCCCCTGCCGGATCGAACAGCAGGGTGAAAAGCTGCCCGGTGAAGTTACCGCTGTGCACGTGGGTGTACAGCGGGTAACCGTCGCAGCGGTTGGTCCACCAGTAGCTAGTCTGACGCAGCGGATCAAAACACTCTGCCGCCTGCGGCCAACCCAGCGTGCTCTGGCCGTCCTCGTCATAGCCAATCACATCCAGGATGTCGGAGCGCTTTTGCGGCTCGACCGGCTGCGGCGCCGGAATGGTCATCAACATCTCATCCAGCTGCGAGGCGGAAAAACTGTTGCGCACCGCGTGCAGCCCCAGGCGCCCAATCTGCTGATACCAGCTTTCGGCCTGGCTCAGCAGGCTGGTCGACCATTCGGACGGCGCGAAGCTCAGCTGAAGGCAAACCGGGTATTGTCGGCCAACGCTGTCCCGGCCGGGCAGCAGACAGCCCATCTGGATCATCTGGCTGCCCAGCATGGGCGGTACCACAAAATTCCAGACTGGCGCTTTCTGAAATGGGCGCTCGCCGCTGCGCTGCTCTTCCTGCTGCCAGGCCAGCAGACCGACCTGGAACCAGTGCGACCACTGGCGCTGTAAGGTGTCAGGAAAGCGACGCTGCAAAAAATCTCCGGCGCTGGGTAACTTGCCATACCAGCTGTAGCGGTTCATCGCAGGGGTATTCGTCATACGGCTGTCCTTGCGGTTATGGGCATGAGAAACGAGGAAGCTGGAACGGGTTACGAATGCTGTTCGGCGCAAACTCCAGCGTGACCTGATGTCCGTCGACGTTGAAGGTGGCCTGACGGCTCAGGCTACCCGTGCCCGGGCTGGTGCTCGCTTTATCGAAAAAGCGGTTCAGCGCCCATGCGCCGTTGGTGACCAGCGTCGCCGTACTGCCGTTCGCCAGCCCCAGCTGCATACGGACCTGGTTGGTGCCGCCCGGCCCCGGCCAGTTCATGATCTGCACGGCCTGCGGGCCGTGGCTGTAGCGCAGCAGCTGACCGTCAACATCCAGGGTCAGGTTCAGAATGGTGTTATCCATTCGCACGGTGCGAACCGTCACCTTGAAAGACGGCGTGGTTGCGCCGTTAGCAAAGAAGGCGTCGCGAATCGACTGGGCCTGCTGGAACGGCCTCAGCAGCCCTTCACTTCCCGGCAGCGTTTTCCCGTCAATGCCCGGCATAAAGCGCCAGTTGGCCTGCGTGGTATCCACCTTGTTGGTCAGATTGTCGCGGAAGAAGGCGTCCATCAGCCCGGTTCCCGGCGCAAACATGCGCGCGAGATCGTCCGGCGTCACCTCGGTGCTGGCGCTGCGCACCAGCGGGTAGCGACCGGCAATTGCCTGGCGGCAAAATCCGCCCACTTCAACGTTAATGCGCTTACGTACGTTTTCCAGGTCACGGCGCTGGGTGTCGCTGCTGGCGCCTACCGCCATGTTGCTGAACATGGTTTGCAGCCCGCCAGGCAGACGACCGGCGCTGGCCTGCAGACGGCTGATCGCCTCCCCGCCCGGCGCAGGCATGCCGCTGTTGGCCGCATCCTGAACGGCGGTCAGGTAGCGATAGAGTTCATCCACCTGCTTGAGAAAATCATCAAACACGATGGTCTTCCCACCCTTCTCCAGCGGCTGCGCCAGCTCAATCATCGGCGCATAGTGGTCGGTCACCAGCTGTTCCGGTGCCTGCGTAACCACCGCGGCCTGCGTCGGTGCAGCGTCGTTGTTGCTGAACAGGGCTTCCAGCGTACGGGTGGCGCGGTTGCTTTGATCCTGCGTTTTACCCGCATCTTCCGGCGCTGGCGCATTGCGTGACAGCGTCAGGACCTGGCTCAGGTTCTGCACCAGACGGCGCAGCGGCGAGTTGGCGCCGGAGAGCAGGCGCGCGGTGTTGATGCGCTGGGAAAGGTCGGCGCTGTTATTGAGCTTGATGTCGGCGAGGAAGCGATCCCAGTTGGCGATAAAGTCGCGCATATAGAGCTGGCGCACGGCGTTATCGATCTGCTGCTTATCTTCCTGCGCGGTGGCGGCCCCCAGCACCCAGGCGTCGTCCTCGTGCAGCGCCGTAGTGACGCTGTCAATCTGGCCGTTAAAGCTTTTCCAGTAGCCGTCCGGCGTATAGAGACCCGGTACGCCCTCGCTCACCGGCTTGCCGCTTTTGCGCGAAAACACCAGCTCGCTCTGCGGTCCGCCGAGGTCGGAAAGGGAGACCGGCTTCAGGTTGTCATCATGTTCCAGCAGGCGCTTGAGGCGGCCATAGACGCGCGTGGAAAGCGGCTGCTGGTTGATCATCGCTCTTTCGCGTGCGACCAGGGATTCGTCCTGCGCGTACGGCGAGGCCTGAATCTTCGGCTCCAGCAGCTGCGTCAGATGCCATTCAAGCTGCTGCAGCTGCGCCTTCGTGACGTTCTGCGGCAGGTTACGCTGCAGGTTGAGCATCACCCATGAATGCAGGAATTTGCCGTCATAGTGTTTCGGCTGATACAGCATCTGATAGGCTTTCAGCGCTTCATAGCTGTATTCCACATCGCTGCCGTTGTCGTTGCGCAGCCAGGTGGTGATGTGCATGGCGACGGCAGGCAGCAGCATCTGATCCAGCGCTTTCTGGTACAGGGACTGGGAGGCGTCGCTAACGTCATCCCCGCGATAAAGCCCCATGCGGCGGGAGATCGGCGGATCGTTGACATCAAAGGCGTCGCTTTTCGGCAGATCCACCAGGCTATTCAGCAGCGGCAGCAGTTCGAACAGGTCACGCTGAGTCTGGTTCTGTAAGGCTTTGCTCTGCTGGTCAAGTAGGGGCACCTTCGCATCCACCTCTTCCAGGTAGGCCTTGTTTTTGGCATAGCTGGTGAGCCACAGCCCGCCCAGGATCGCGAGCAGAGCCAGCAGCGCCGCATAGCCTGACCAGATCACCGCCCGGTTGCGCAGCTCCCACCAGCGGTTTTCCCCGGCGATCCCAGCTTCCTGGAAGATGACGTTTTGCAGCAGGTTCTTGATGAAGAAACTCTGGCCTTTTGCACCCGGGATTGGCGCTTCTTTGCTGACCGAATCCCAGTTATCGCTCTCTGCCCCTTCCGGCAGCGACAGGGCGCGGTTCAGTTCGCCCATCACGCGGTCGAACGGCATGCCTTCCTGCGTCCCGCTGGCGAAGTAGATCCCGCGCGGGGAGAATTCGGTTTCGAAGTTGGAGCGGGCGAAAACGGTGCTCAGGTAATCCGCCAGCAGCGGACGCAGCGCGGCGAACTCCTGCGGGAAGAGATACGCTTCGGCGCGGGTTTTCGCGTCATGCTCTTTGAGCATGGTTTCCGGCAGCCCGGCGTCGAGGCGCTGCTGCAGCAGCGAAAACTCCTGCTGGAAGTTGCCCATCAGGTCATAATCGGCGTGTTTAGTTTGTTCCCACGGCAGCGTAAAGCCCCAGATCTGATCGCGCTGCGCTTTATCGTAGTCGGCAAACCAGGCGCGGAAGCCTTTAAGCAGGTCGGCCTTGGTCACCATCACGTAGACCGGGAAGCGGATACCCAGCTGTTCATGCAGCTCGGACAGACGCTGACGCAGGTTTACCGCCTGCTGGCGGGACGCCTCGGCTGACTGGGTGAGCAGGTCAGAAATGCTGATGGTAACGATCACGCCGTTGATCGGCTGGCGGCGGCGATACTTACGCAGTAACCCCATAAACTGCAGCCATTCCCCGGCATCCTGCACCTGCTCGCTCTCCTGGGTGGTATAGCGACCCGCGGTGTCCAGCAGCACGGCCTCGTTGGTGAACCACCAGTCGCAGTTACGCGTGCCGCCAATACCCCGCAGGGCGGTCTTACCGAAACGGTCGGCCAGCGGGAACTGCAGCCCGGAGTTGACCAGCGCCGTGGTTTTACCGGATCCCGGCGCGCCGATAATGACGTACCACGGCAGCTGATAGAGGTACTGCGTGCTGAAGCGCTGCGTCCACTGGGCGCCCTGTCCCGCCTTGCTGAAGTGCGCTTTTTTCAGCATCTGCGCGGCTTCATCAAAACGGCTGGCGAGGATCTGCTCCTCACTGTTCAGTCGCTTCTGCGGATCCGCCGCTTCCGGGCTGGCGGTATTCTCTTTGAGCTTATCCATCAGCTTGCGGTTCAGCCAGGCGTTGTACAGGCGCGGCAGAATATGGCCCTGCGCCCAGAGCAGATAGACCACGGCGATACTGATGATGCGGTTCTGTTCCGATTCAAGCGGTCGGGTGTCCACGATGGACAGCAGCGGTCCAATCATCCAGATCACCGCCGCCAGCGCCGTGACGCCGAGGAAGCTCCACAGAATGCGGTTAGTCAGTATGGAAAGAAGAGTCGTCAGCATTCCTTAGTTTCCTTGCGGCAATCCGTTCAGCTCGGCCTGGGTATTTTCAGGCGACACCAGCAGAGTAATTTCCACACGGCGGTTACGGGCGCGGTTTTCAGGCGTCGTGTTCGGCGCCACCGGGTTAATCTCGCCCCGCCCTTCCGCTTTCACGCGGCCAGGCTGAGAGAGGCTTCCCTGCAGCATTTTCTGTACCGAGCGGGCGCGTTCCAGGGAGAGTTCATAGTTAGAGGCAAAGCGCGCGCTGCGGATCGGCACGTTGTCGCTGTAGCCCACCACCAGAATTTTGCCGCTCACGTTATTCATCGCCTGCGCGATGCGGTGGATGACCGGTTCATAGCGGTCACGCACGACGGTCGAGGCAGAGGCAAACAGCCCGTCGCCTTTCAGGATAACCACGCTGCGATCCGCTTCATCTTTCACCGCGACGAGGCCAGCCTCGATCTCCGGTTTCAGGAAGCCGCGCAGGTTCAGCACCGCCGGAAGCTGACGCGCCGGCTGCTGAATAGTGGTTTCCGGCAGCTGGGACTGGTAAATCTTCGCCAGCACCGGGTTGGTGCTGTCGCCAAGACGCCAGTTAAGCACGATATAAAACAGGCAGGCGATAAACCCGGCCAGCGCCACACAGGCCCACAGGGGGACCATGGGCCGCCAGAGCTTGCGCAGCACCGGACGATCTTCCGGATGAGGAGAAAGCGGCGGCGGATAGCTGCCGCGCACGCCGCGGATCATCTGCCACAGCCGCTGCTTGATGGTCTCAAGCTGGGTGCGGCCATTGTCCAGCACCCGATAGCGCCCTTCGAAACCGAGCAGCAGACAGTAGTTGATCATCTCCAGCAGCAGAATGTGCTCGCGCGGGTTTTGCGACAGGCGCGCCAGCAGCTGAAAGAACTTCTCGCCGCCCCAGGTTTCGTTATGGAACGTCACCAGCAGGCCATTGCTTGACCAGACCCCGCTGCTGCCCCAGGGGGTGAGCGCGGCAGCCTCATCGAGCGCCGTACACAGGCAGTAGCGTGCCCCGACGATCACTTCGTAGGGCAGCCCCGCCTGCTGGCAACGGACTTCAAAACGGCGAATTTCATCGATCAGGCGCTGGCGTAGCGCCACCTGATCGTCATGCGATACCGAATGACGGATCTGCGGAATCGCATTGAGCAGCGGATTGGCGGCCGCCACCAGCTGATTGTTGCTACTGGCCCCGGTGAACGCGGCATCGCTGCCGGTATCCTGTCGTTCCTGCATATTAAGCGCTCGCTTTATTATTCTGTCGGGCTACGGATGGCCCAAAACTCCATATCCAGCCCCGGGAACTCCCCTGCAAGGTGCAGGGCGAATGCGCCGGACTTATCCATCTCGTGCCACAGCTCGCTGCCCTTCTCGAGCTCGAAGTAGCTGTAGCCGGCATGCCACGGGATCTGCGGCGGTGCGACCGGCATGGCGCGCAGCATAATGCCCGGCAACTGAAGCTGAACCAGATCGCGGATTTTCGACACCGGTGCGACCTTCATCTGCGCCGGGAAATGGGTTTGCAGGTGTTCGCCCGGCACATTGGCTTTGACCGCCAGCACGAAGCCGAACTCACGCACCATGCTGGTTTCAGGCACCGTGGCGATGTTGAGGCCGTGAGAGCGTTCGTTAAGCGGCAGCTGGATCGCGTGGTCTTCCATCACCAGCGACAGCCCCTGACGCAGCATCAGCATCAGCTTGCTGAAGCAGTTTGCCAGATCGTCATGATCGTAAATCGGCAGCACGCTTTCAGCGGTTCGCTGCGATGTCCAGGTGGCAAGTTCGGTCGCGAACGGCAACCAGCTGCGCCAGAGCGTTTCCGGGTGCAGCAGCGGAAGGGTTTTTAAATGAGACACCTCGCCAAGGTGACGGTTAACCAGCGACAGCAGCGTGAACTCGATCAGTTCGGAGGTGTTAAAGCGGCCGGGCTGGCGCAAACGGCCGCCAATTTGCTGGCTGCGCTGCACCAGCAAGCCGTGCAGATCGTTGATCATGCTGTAGATCTGCGGGCTGTTATTGGCATTCAGCATCGGCGGGATGTAGCTGTTGTCGAGCCGCACGTGGTTGTCGTTACGCTTCTCGGTCACAAACGCCACGCCGATGGCGGTCCACTCTGCCGTGAGGTCTTTTTCGAGCATCAGGGTCAGACGCAGGCGGCCAAACTGAACGGTGGCATCCCCCACCGACATGGCGTTATCGTCTTCCACCTCTTGCTCAAACGCAATAAAGCGCGCCAGCGAGGCTGGCTCTTCGCTGAAAATCACCTCTTCTCTCTCACCACGACGAACCGGCAGTGCGAGCACCACTTTTTCGTTGGTGAGATTGTCAGGAATTTTCAACGGTACAGGACCGTTGCGCCCATTACGGACCTGGAAAAAGGTGCCGTCCGGCAGCAGCCCACTGCAGTAGCTCAGAGCTATGCATCCCTGACGAAGCATCGCTTCATCCAGTTCAACGTCGAGAAAGCCCCAGAGATACGATCGCTGCAGCGCGCCCCATTCACGAACATGGTTGAGCAGATAGCTTTCAGTCCGCTGAAAATGGTGTGGACGCAGGAACATGCCTTCGGTCCAGACGACCTTTTCTGCTTTCGTCATGATGATGTGTTTCCTGTTTTGAAGCGCGTTACTGGCTGATGACCCGAATGCCGTTCACGTCGAGAAAAACGTTGGCCTGAAGTTCATCTGCGGACCATTTCCAGAACTGGTAGATATGATTTTCGCCAGGCACGGGCAGAGGGAGTGAAACGCGCCATTTTTTGCCATCCAGCACCTGATACTCCGCCATCACGCCGATATAGCGAGCCTCCGGCGAGCTTTGCCCGCTGAGGGTTTTTGACAGCTGTCCCGGCATCAGGAAGAACACATCGCTGTTCAGCAGATTCGCGCCAAGCGTAGCTGACGCGTTGTTCTGCAGGGAGTAGAAGTCGCTGGACATGAAATCCGCATCGGATTTCAGCAACAGTACCCGGACCTTAAGCGGCGCAGATTCATTGATTTGTGGATGAGCCTGAAACTGCAGATTGTAGCGGGAGGGGTCGCTGTGTGAAGACGACGTACAACCACTGACCAGCGCGAAAATCATCGCGTAAAAGGGTAACCACAGCTTATGAAAATTTTTATTATTCATAAAAATGCGCTCATGAAAGCCGTTTAGTTCAGGATCCAGGTACCGTTAGCGCTGTCTTTGCAGGCTTTGCTGTTACCGTCGACATCAACACAGGTCGCTTTTTTACGCACCTTTGGACGAATAGCCTGTTTACGCACGGTGGCTTCGTACTGGTCGGCCTTGATAACAGCGCGCATCGGAACGTAACCAATCAGCTGTTCGTTACCTTCATCGGCAAGCGCCATCCAGTAGTGTTCAACCTGCCCCAGCACCACGTACGTTTTTCCGGTCTCGAGAGTGCGGATAACTTTACCGCCAAAGTCAGGACGGCTCATCAGGGAGGCCGGATACATGGCACGATACGGCTCGTTAACCGGGTTGAACTCCGTCGGCGCCGTCACAGCGTGACGGTGGGTTAAGGTGACGCCGTTGACCTGGCTGGTCTCGATCGTATCGTCGTTGATCACAGGTTTCTGCGGTGCTTTACAGCCCGCCACCGCCATTACAAACAGAAGTGAAAACAGTACGCGCATTTTCATATGCTTTTCCGTAGCGATATTTCGATGATGGAGATAAGGGGATGAAGTTTGACTTAAGTGCTATTGTTAAAATAGCCAGGATATTTTCGGGGTGTTACTACTTTAAGGGCATAGCTACCGCACGAGCCTTTCAGAATAAGGCCCAGTGTCTTCCTGACATATTTTGACAAACGGTAAACAAGTTTACATGAGCTTCGTATCAATTCAATATTTACCGCCGCGTAACTGTTGGTAAATGAAGCAGTCGGAAAATTATAGGATTAATCCTATGATAAAAAACGATATGGCCCACCCTTTCTTATTTCTTCACCACAAAACGACATAACTTTATGTTTTATCTATTAAAAAACACAAAGGAGAACCACTTTCATTAACGCAATCACGCTATTATCGCCACTACCATAATTAGTAGAATTCGCGTTTTTTTGATGTCAAAGGAATATATCTCTGATGAATTATTTGTTGCACTAACAGGGTATCTTTAATATTGAAGACGCTTCATCGCCTGAGTGAGAATATTTCACTTATGCAGCAAGATGTTAATTTCATGCCGCAAAAAAAGCGTATATTTTCGGCCGTAATAATTCCACTGTCAGGTATACCTTATATCTCTTATTCATTAAGCGTGAGTAAACCTTCCTGCCATTCTCTCAATTGAAAAATGCCTCGAGCAGCCCACCAGCCGCGAATCGCGGCGATATCCCCAGCGCATCAGCTTCATTCGAAGTTTTACTGGCGCTACATATTTTCCTGCTCTCCGCCATCTATCTCGCCTACCGGACGATAGATAAGATTTATTATTAAAATGATAAAAATTCGTTATAATTTCTTTAAATATTTAAACACCAGACCAGATAAATTGCTGTAATAAAAAGAGTTTTAGTTAAGGCACTTTTCCGTTCCGTATGTGCGTTGCCATTCGGTCGTCATTGCTTACACCTATTGCTCTCGTCAGTGATTTTTTGAGCTCAGGCGTTGTGTGATCGAACAAATCAGGAGTGGGTATGAACAAGAAAAGACGCTCGGTGCCAGGCATCAGACACTATGACGGCC
Source organism: Enterobacter sp. BNK-13 (assembly GCF_048685015.1). Classification (NCBI taxonomy): domain Bacteria; kingdom Pseudomonadati; phylum Pseudomonadota; class Gammaproteobacteria; order Enterobacterales; family Enterobacteriaceae; genus Enterobacter; species Enterobacter sp. BNK-13. Next base: position 2,412,427 of record NZ_JBLQTP010000001.1, read on the forward strand.
CTGCTGGCGGCTGGGGCGCATTGAAAGCAACGGCCATTGCGGTACGCACCCAAATGGATACCCTTGACGCCCCCGCGACGCTGCTGCGCACCAACCAACCTGACGGCTTCGACTGCCCGGGCTGCGCGTGGCCTGATAAAGAACACAAATCGACGTTCCAGTTCTGCGAAAACGGCGCCAAAGCGGTGACCTGGGAAGCAACGAGCAAACGCGTCACCCCCGCGTTTCTGGCTGAAAACAGCGTCTCCTCGCTGCTGGCAAAATCGGACTTTGAGCTGGAAGGCTACGGTCGACTCACGCACCCCCTGCGCTATGATCGGGCGAGTGACACCTTCCGCCCCGTCGACTGGGACGCGGCGTTTCAACGCATCGGCGAAGTATTGCGCGGGCTCGAGCCGGACCAGGTCGAGTTCTATACCTCCGGACGCGCCTCTAACGAAGCAGCTTATCTGTTCCAGCTGTTTGCTCGCGAATACGGCACCAACAACTTCCCCGACTGCTCGAATATGTGTCACGAGGCCACCAGCGTCGGTTTGCCCCGTTCGATCGGGATTGGGAAAGGGACCGTCTCGTTGGATGACTTTGATAAGACTGAACTGGTGATCTCCATCGGCCATAACCCCGGCACTAACCATCCGCGCATGATGGGGACCCTCCACGAGCTGGCCCGCCGCAACGTGCCGATTATCGTTTTTAACCCGCTGCGCGAGCGCGCCCTGGAACGTTTTGCCGACCCACAGAGCGTGATTGAAATGGCGACCTACAGCTCCACGGATATCGCCTCGACCTATTTCCAGGTGAAGGCCGGAGGCGATGCCGCCGCGCTGAAAGGGATTGCCAAACACCTGCTGGAAATGGAGGCCGAACGCGGGGACGTGCTCGATCGCGCGTTTATTGCCGAACACACCCAGGGCTTTGAGGACTTTGCCGACGATATCGCACAAACCCGCTGGGACGACATTGAGCGCGAGTCGGGTCTGAGCCAGGGGGCACTCAAACAGGTGGCTGAGGCCTATGCGAAATCGAATGCCACCATTATTACCTACGGGATGGGCATTACCCAGCACAATAAAGGGACGGCCAACGTCCGCCTGATCGCTGACGTGCTGCTGATGCGCGGGAATATCGGTAAGCCCGGCGCGGGAATATGCCCGCTGCGCGGTCACTCAAACGTGCAGGGGAACCGTACCGTCGGGATTAGCGAGAAACCCACGCCGGCCTTCCTGAACAGTCTGAAGGATGTATTCGGCTTTGAGCCACCGTCTCACCACGGCCATGACGCGGTGCAGGCCACGCAGGCGATGATCGACGGCCGCGCAAAAGCGCTCATTTGCCTCGGCGGTAATTTTGCGGTGGCGATGCCCGATCATGAACGCGGCTTTCCGGCCATGGGCTCCCTCGATTTGAGCGTTCACGTCGGGACCAAGTTGAACCGTACCCATTTGCTGGTGGGCAAAGAGACCTTTATTTTCCCGTGTCTTGGCCGTACCGAGCTGGATATTCAGGCCACCGGCCGCCAGTCCATTACCGTCGAAGACTCGATGTCGATGGTGCATGCCTCATCCGGCAAGCTAAAACCCGCCTCGCCGTTGCTTCGGTCAGAACCCGCTATCGTCGCGGGCATGGCGAAAGCCACCCTGCCGGACACCCGCGTAGACTGGATGAAGCTGGTTGAGGATTACGACCGCATCCGCGATCTGATCGAGCAGACCATTCCGGGCTTTGAGAACTACAACGCGCGGATCCGCGTTCCCGGCGGATTCCGTATGCCGCTGCCGCCAACGCAACGTCTCTGGCCAACGGCGACGGGAAAAGCGATGTTCTCGGTCTTCGACGGCGTACACGAGAACGCCAGCGGTGAAGGTGAGCACGTTCTGCGCTTGATCACGCTGCGCAGCCACGACCAGTACAACACCACCATTTACGCCCTGGATGACCGCTACCGTGGCGTGTTTGGCCGTCGCGACGTGCTGTTTATGAACGAAGACGATATGGCGCAGTCAGGGCTGGAACACGGCGACCGCGTGGATATCGAAACCGCCCTGCCCGGCAACGGACAGCGTCTGGAAGATATTACCGTGGTGGCGTACAACATCGCGCCGGGGACCGTCGGGGCCTATTATCCGGAGGCCAACGTGCTGGTACCGCTTGATTATCTGGATAAGGACAGCGGTACGCCGTCGTATAAATCCGTTCCGGTTCGCATCACCCTGCGCTCAAAAGAGATCCGCATGCTGTAAGGCTGTTCGCGCAGAGAAAAAGATGGATATTAAACAGTTAAAATATTTAATCGCGCTCGACGAGACCCGCCATTTTGGCAAGGCGGCCTCGCAGTGCAACATCACCCAGCCGACCCTCTCCATGCGCATCCGCAGCCTGGAAGAGGAGCTGGGGCTGGTGCTGATTGTGCGCGGGCAGCGCTTTGAAGGGTTTACGCCGGAGGGTGAACGCATCCTCGCATGGGCCCGCGCGCTGCTGGCCGCGCATGACGGGCTACAGGCGGAAGCCGCGCTGTGCAAAGGCCAGGTGGTGGGAGAACTCCGTCTGGGGATGGTGCCGCTGGCGAGTGTGGATCCGATGATCTTTATTCGCCTGCTGACGCAAAAATACCCGGAGCTGACCTATAGCCTCTATTCCATGTCCTCCGCGCAGATTGCCGATGGCGTCAGCCGCAATCAGCTTGAGCTGGGGATTTGCTATCTCAACAGCATCGACACCAGCCAGTTCGATATTATCCAGCTTCCCAAAACGAAGATGGGCCTGCTGCACGACGTCCGCCATTTCCAGCTCGGCCAGGAGAAATTGACCTGGCGCGACCTGACGGATTTTCCGCTGGGGTTTCTGACCAAAGGGATGCATTACCGGGCGCATATGGAGGCCAGCTTTCAGTCTGCTGGCATTGAACCGAAGTCCGTTTTCGAGAGCGACTCCACGTTCCAGATCATTCAGGCGGTGCAAAGCGGCGTATGCTGCGCCGTGATGCCGCTGAACAACGGACTGGAAGATCTGAACAGCCATTTCAGGATTGTCCCCATCGCCGATGCGAACATTGAGGCCCCTGTCGGCCTGATTATGCGCAGGCAAAAACCGGTCTCCTCGCTGGCGCTACGCTGCTTTACCGACGCGCAGGAGATTTATCACGCCAGCAATGAGGCGTAGGCCTGACGCGTCACGACGCTAAACCCCTCAATCAGTACCGCGTCGCAAACGGCCCGGTGTTCCGGCAAACTCACCAGCGCGTGGAGCGCATCGCGAAGGGCGTTCAGGGTGTCAGGCGAAGTGTGGGGCGAGGTAATGAGCGGCAGCCCTGGCGTCAGCGGGGTACGGTCAATGACCGCCAGCCCCGTCAGACCTTCCGGTTCGTGACGCTGCAGCAGTGCCCAGGTGACACAGTCGATGGCCGCGATATCCCCTGCTCCGCGTTTGACATCCTTCAGCGACTGGCGATGGCTGCCACTGAAGGACGTTTGCGCGAAAAACGGACCGTCCGCCGCCAGAGGCGCTATTTTTTTTCGCAGCGCATTGTAGCCGGACTGCGAGTCCGCAGAGTTACAGACCGCTCGTCGGCCGCGAAAATCCGCCAGCGTGAGATGCCGATCCTCCTCGCGCACCACCAGAAAGCTGCGGTACTGGATCCCTTCGCAGCCCGGGGCCGCGTAGTGAAAACAGCCGACAACCTGCACGTCCGGAAGCTGCGTGACCAGCGGGTAACCGCAGGTCTGGCTGAGGATAAGCCCGGGCTGTTGCCAGTGCGTGAGCAGATCGGACTCCGGCCCGTCGGGGAGATCATCGACGGGCACACCGCGTGCGGCCAGCAGCCCCTTTACCGCCAGCCAGAGCGCGCGCGTGTCGGCGCGATCTACCGCATACATGGGAAACGCCAGCAGGTTACTCATACCCTTCTCCCTGTTGCTTTCCGGGGTGAACGGTGACGTCGACGGGACTGAACCAGAACCGGCGCAGCCATTCACCGTAGCCCCTGACCAGAAAACCGCGGTTTCGCTCCCGGTACGCCTCCCGGTTTTGCTGGTAGATCGCCTTCAGTCCGTACCACGGCACGCCCGGTAGATCATGATGTACTGAATGATAGTTGAGATTCAAAAACAGTATCCGCCAGAACAGCCCGGCCTCGTTAATGACGGAGCGCGCCAGCGGATCGTCCGCCGCACGATGTTCGAAAAACGATCGTACCTTGGTCAGCGCCAGCGCCGGATAACTGACCGCCAGCACAAACCAGACGGGTGAAAAACCAACGTGCGTCATCCAGGTGAAGAGTGCCGCCAGCAGCGTAATGTGAACCAGCCACATCGTCATCGCCCGCAGGTGAAAATGACGAAACGCCGCCCCGGCGCTGCCCAGCGTCTGGACGATATCCAGCAGCGGCGCCAGCAGAAGCCGCCCGGCAAAGGTATTACGGGCCCGGATCAGGCGCTTCTGCCAGGGGGGAAAGCGCGCCCAGCTTGCCTCGGTAAAATAGTACGACTCCGGGTCATCCACCGGATGGGTCAGGCTATCGTACCGATGGTGGGCCAGATGGGAATCCCGGTACAGGCCGTACGGGTACCAGACCGCCAGCGGGAGCGTGCCGAACAGCTGGTTAAGCCAGGCAAAACGGGTGGGATGCCCGTGGATCAGCTCATGCTGCAGGGACATATACCAGGCGGTAAACCCGATGAGCAGCAGCGTGGCGGGCAGCAGGCCGAGCGTTTGCCAGAACGCCAGCGTGGCAAACCAGCCCGCATAAATCGTGAACATTAACAGCCAGGTGGGCAGTTCGCTTCGCCACAAGAAACCCGACGCGAGGCGGTGGATTTGATTGCGTTGTTGTGGATGTAAATAGAGGGAGCTTCGTTTACCCATTCCTTCAGACGCCGTTTCGCCAGAGACAGAGCCCTGAAGATCGGGGATAACGCCTGAAATAACAAAGAATTTAAATCGCTTTGCTTTGCCAGAAACACAGAGCGCACGCGTCGCTTGACTTATTCTGTATTAAAGGTACTTTTCAGGACATGAAGAAGATCCTGATTATCGTTCCCGACGGCGGCATGCTGTTTGAAGCCGCCGGTATCGCCGACATTCTGATGCAGGCCAACCGGCTACATCCGGAAGGGCTTGCGCAGCCCCGCTACCGGATTATCATCGCCACCACGCAGCCTCACCAGGTGATCCACGGCCAGTCCGGTCTGAACCTGCTGGCGGACTATCGGCTTCCGGAGCTGGATCCGCGCGAACCGCTGGACACCATTATCATCACCGGACGCGGTATGAACGAGCAGGAGAGCATAGCCGTAGTCGACTGGCTGCACCTCGCTGCGCCGCACGCCCGGCGGATCGCCTCTATCTGCGGCGGCGCGATGCTGCTGGCCCAGACCGGCTTGCTGGACGGTCGTCGCGCCACCACCCACTGGCGGCTGCTGGAGACCATGCAAGCCCAGTACCCGTCAATCCAGGTTGAAGGCGGCCCACTCTACATTCAGGACGGCCCCATCTGGACCTCCGGCGGCGTGAGTTCCGGGTTCGACCTGACCCTGGCGCTGGTGGAGGACGACTTCGGATTTACCCTCGCCCGCGACGTGGCGCAGGATATGGTGATGTATCTGCGACGTCCCGGCGGACAGCTGCAGTTCAGCCGCTACAGCCTGCAGCAGCCCGGCACAGCAGGGCCAATAGGCGAGGTGCAAAGCTGGATCCTGCAGAACCTCACCGCCGATCTGTGCGTGGAGAACCTGGCCGAGAAAGCGGCGATGAGCCCGCGTAACTTCACCCGCGTGTTTACCCGCGAGGCCGGGGTCTCGCCTGCCCGCTACGTGACCGAAGCGCGTCTGGCCGCCGCCCGCCAGCTGCTTGAACAGACCCGCGATCCCCTTGAACGCGTTGCTGAGCAAAGCGGCTTTGGCACCAGCATTAACTTGCGCCGCATCTTTGAGAAACAGCTTCACCTCACGCCCGGCGAATACCGCCAGCGCTTTCATTGCCGCAAGATGGCGTAATCTGATCCTTTTTTGTCGTTTACGCCAACCGGCCCGACGCCTACAGTGACTCCAGACAACAGAAGATAAGGAGTGCACCATGGTTAAGGTCGGTATTAACGGTTTCGGCCGTATCGGACGTAATGTCCTGCGCGCGGCGCTGGGCAACCCGGCGCTTCAGATTGTGGCCATCAACGATCTGACAGACAGTAAAACCCTCGCCCATCTGCTGAAACATGATTCCCTTCTGGGCAAGCTGCCCGCGCCGGTTGAAGCGGCTGACGGCGCGCTGCAGGTAGACGGCCAGCGGATCGCCGTATTTAGCGAACGCGATCCGGCGAATATCCCGTGGCGTGATGCCGGGGTAGACGTGGTGATTGAGGCCACCGGCTTCTTCACTGAACGGGAGAAAGCGGCGGTGCATATCACCCACGGCGGCGCTAAGCGCGTCATCATTTCCGCTCCAGCGAAAAACGACGACCTGACGATTGTGATGGGCGTCAACCATGATCAGTACGATCCCGACCGGCACGCGGTGGTGAGCAACGGGAGCTGCACCACCAACGGTCTGGCACCGGCCGCTCAGGTGCTGCACCAGCAGTTCGGGATTGAGCATGGCCTGATGAACACGACGCACGCCTACACCAACAGCCAGGCGCTGCACGATCAGCCGGAAAAAGATCTGCGCGGTGCACGCGCGGCGGCGCTGTCGATTGTGCCCTACTCCAGCGGCGCGGCGAAAGCGCTGGGGAAAGTGATTCCCTCCCTGGACGGCAAGCTGACCGGGTACTCCCTGCGCGTGCCGGTGCCGGTGGTATCGATTGTCGATTTAACCGTGACGCTGAGCCGCAACGTGACCGCCGAAGAAGTGAATGACGCGTTCCGCAACGCGGCCGCCAGCGGCCCCCTGAAAGATATCCTGGGTTATAGCGATGAACCGCTGGTGTCCAGCGATTACCAGGGCGACCCGCGCTCGTCAATTATCGACGGGCTTTCCACGCTGGTCATTGGCGGAAACATGGTGAAGATCCTGGCGTGGTATGACAACGAGTGGGGCTTCTCTAACCGCCTGGTGGATCTGGCGGTGCTGATGGATAAGAAAGGGCTGTAAGCCTGAGGCCGGGTGGCGCGAACGCTCACCCGGCTAAAAAATCACTCCGCTTTCACTTTCACACCCATAAAGACAATTACCATCGCCGTCACCAGCAGGAAACCGCTGCCCGCGAACACGCCGCTGGCGCCGTTAAGATCAAACACTGCCCCACCTCCGGCCGCACCGGCGCTTATCGCCAGCTGGATTGAGGCCACCAGCAGCCCCCCTGCACTTTCGGCTTCATCCGGAACAGTGGTCGCAAGCCAGGTGGACCAGCCCACCGGAACCAGGCCAAATGCGAAGCCCCACAGCGCAACCAGCAGCCCGTCCAGCATGGCCAGATGACCAAAGGCGACCATCATGAGCGCGAGAACGCCCATCGCAAACGGCACCAGCGCCAGCGTCAGGCGCAGATTACGTGCCAGCAGATGCCCGGCCACGGAGGTGCCCACAAAGTTGGCGATACCAAAACCCAGCAGGATCAGTGAAATGGTCTCCACGCTCGCCTGGCCTACCGTCTCCAGGAACGGACGCAGGTAGGTAAAGAAAGCGAAATGGCCGCTGAAGATCAGGATGGTTGCCAGCATGCCGCCGATCATCCCCGGACGGCGCAGCACGCGGAACAGCGTACTCAGGCTACCGCTGCTCTCCGGCTTCATGGACGGCAGCACCCAGAGCTGCCACAGCAGCGCCAGCATGCTCGGCAGAATGCAGAGCACAAAGACGTTGCGCCAGCCGATCAGGCTGCCCAGATAGCTGCCCAGCGGCGCCGCGACTACCGTGGCAATCGATACGCTGGAGAAGATCACCGCCAGCGCTTTCGGCACTTTATCTGCCGGAACCAGGCGCATCGTCGTGGCCGTCGACATCGCCCAGAATCCCCCGATCGCTATCCCCAGAAGCAGGCGCCCCATTAGCAGGACGTGCAAATTGGGCGCAAAGGCCACCAGCAGGCTGGAGATAATTTGCAGCACCGAGAAAAACATCAGAACCCAACGACGGTCGATACTCTTGGTTGCCGGGGTGATCAGCAATCCGGTGACCAGCGCCACCAGCGCGGTGGCGGTGACAGCTTGTCCAGCCATCCCCTCGGTAACGCCCAGGCTCGCGGCCATGGGGGTTAACAAGCTGGCGGGCAGAAATTCGGCCGTAATCAAACCAAATACCCCCAGCCCCAGTGAATAGACGGCCCGCCAGGCGGGTTTTGCTGGCGCTACCGCCTCGCTCGCCGCGACACATGAACTCATCTGTTGATCTCCCGTTATAAAAATGTGACTAGTGTCGCAAAAGAATAGAAGGTTCACCCTGGACGATCTATGACATATAATCTCCACTTATTGATTATTCGTCCGGAGTTGCGCCATGACCGTACAGTCACCCGATTTGATCAGCGAACTTTTACGCGGCATGCGCCTGTCAGGCGTGAAATACCGGCGGATTGAAGCCAGCGCGCCATTTGGCGTCGCGTTTCATCAGGCTCCCGGCAGGGCGCAGTTTCATTTTGTGAGCCACGGTAGCGCCCTGTTGCGCATGGAGAGCGGTGCAACGTTCGAACTGAGCGGTGGCGACGCCCTCTTTATTCCCGGCGGAAATTCTCATGCCCTGCTCTCTGACGAACAGGCCACCCTTACCCCTGTCAACGCCTTTCCGAGCGAGCCTATCTGCAGCTCGGTCTGTGCTATCACCTGCGAGCCCTGCCCGGAGAGCGAGAACACCCTTATCTTTAGCGGATGCATGGATTTTGAGCTGGGCGGCATGCAGCCGCTGATCAAGGCGATGCCGGAAGTGATGATGGTCAGCCGGCTGATGTCCACCTGGCCGGAAATTCATCCGCTGCTGGCGGCAATGGAGCGGGAATCCGCGGCGCGTCAGGCCGGGTATGCCGGGATCCTTGCGCGGCTGGCCGATGTGGTGGCGGCGTTAATTGTGCGGGGCTGGGTTGAAGGCGGCTGTGGCAAAGCCACCGGCTGGGTGCAGGTGCTGCGCGACCCGCGCCTGAGCCGGGCCATTTACGCTATGCACCAGCAGCCAGGCCTGAACTGGAGCGTCGCCGATCTGGCAAAAGAAGCCGGGACATCCCGATCCGTTTTCGCAGAACGGTTTCTCGCGGCGACGGGAACGACCCCGGCAAAATATCTCAGCGAGCTGAGAATGCGGCTGGCCATTCAGTATATTCGTTATGAAAACCAGCCGATCGAAACCGTCGCGCTGCGGCTGGGTTACGGATCGCTTGCGGCTTTTAGCCGGGCATTTAAGCGCATCATTGGCCATGCGCCGGGCACGCTGCGGGAAGCCAGCCAGACTCCGGAAGAAGCCTGACTGGCGTACGGCATCAGAAATAGTATTTAAAGCGTACGCGTCCGCCGTAGCGATCGTCGTTTTTATTGTCACCCTCTTTTGGAGAGGCGTTGACCCAGGACGCATACGCGCCCAGATAGATGTTGAAGTTCTTCATCTTCATGACGTTCGGAATGAGGTACGACGTATGGATGGTATGAATGTCGTACTCGCCCGGGTCGCTGATCCAGCAGTCGTTTTCACACTCGGCGTCAAAGGTTGAGGTATTAAACTCGTCGATTTCGTTATGAGCATAGATATAGCCCAGCTCAAAATTACGCCAAAGGGCATTGATGCCTGAGGTAAAGTCGGTTTCGCCCGTGGCGTCCAGGTAAGCCGTGTTGAAGTTCATGACCACCCCGTTTTCCGGATCGGTTTTAAGTCCGTCCCAGGTCATAGTAAACCCGTAGCCGGTCCGGTCTGACTGATCGACCCAGCGCCCGGCATCGTCACGATAGCCGTAAGCGTTGTTTACCAGGTTGGTCTCCATAGCGAACGCGGTTGAAAACGGTCCGCTCTGCCATGAGACAACCGGGCGCACGTAGGCGACGTTTTTATCGTTCTCAAGCTCCGCGCCGTGATAACGCTGGTCGACGTACAGATCGCTGCCGTCCTTAAACAGGGTATTCAGTTCGAAATACCAATTGTCCAGCGTTTTGCTCACCAGGAAGTTACCGCCGCTGTCGGTTCGGCCACGCCCCTCTTTCAGCATATAGATATAGCCGTAGCCGTCGCTGTAAAGGTCGTCTGCCGTATTGCCCGAGTATTCCACAAAGGTATCCTGATTGAGCGGAAACATATCATACGCTTCGAAGCGACCAACCTTAATTTCCCAGTCTTTTTCAGAACCGAAGAAAAATACGGCGTCATCCAGATACATTTGCCCAGCAAGATCGCCGAGCGGCTGAACGGAGAATCCGGCATAATTTCCGTTATTCATTTTACGATAACCATCAAAACCCAGCAGAATACGGCCATTAATATCCCAGCGTTCTTTATCCCCGGGTGCCCAGTCGTTATTAGCGCTTTGCTTAACAGACGTCAGGCTACCCGTTTTACTGGCAGCATCCATATTAAGCTCAACGTCACCATAAAATTTAATATCGCCAAAACCTGACAGCGTCAGTTTCGGCGGCGCCTCGTTGTTGACCGGCTCCTCTGACTGCACGGTGACCGTCGCTGCCTGCTGTACCGCCGCCTGTTGCTGCTTAAGCACTTCGATTTGCGCTTCCAGCTGCGCCAGCTTTTCCTCCACGCTTGCTGAGGACTGGGCGGCTAAAAGCGCCCCGGAATAGAGCGCACCTGTCAATATGACCATTTTCTTTAATTTCATAGATTCCGTCCTGATTAAAAAAGAAATACCCAATGATTGAGTTTCGCCATTTCGTACAAATACAGTCAGGAACGCTATTATGTTTTTTGATAACTGAATTACGAATTTTAACTTGTGTGAACCGGGCAGAATAATTCCTTTATTATTAACGAGAGAAACACAACCCGCCTCACATTATTATTTCATCGACTTGCCCGACGTTAATTATATAAAATACAAATATAATTATTTAAGATAATAATTAGACCGGTTTCATTCCCACAACAAATTATCAAACGTCCTGCAGCCTGCCTGAGAACGCGGTAATTTGTCTGGTTCTGCGCAAAATGGGATATTCAACACGCGAAGCGGGCAATATTCGTCTAAGGTTTTCAGGTGATTGACAACAGCGGTCACGCTGCCCGGTAAAGACAGGAGACGAAAAGATGATAAAACCTCGTACATTGCGCCCCGCTTGTTTACATCTCGCGCTGGGAGGCGCGCTGCTCGGTGTCGCAACGTTTGGCTATGCCAACGAACAGCCTGCGGCTCAGACAACCCCGCCCGATATTTTACTGGGGCCCCTCTTCAATGATGTGCAAAGCGCTAAACTGTTTCCCGATCAAAAAACCTTTGCGGATGCAGTCCCCAAAAGTGACCCGCTGATGATTCTGGCGGATTACAGGATGCAGCACGCGCAGTCCAGCTTTGACCTGCGCCATTTTGTCGAGATGAATTTCACCCTGCCCGAAGAGGGAGAAAAGTATGTTCCACCGGCGGGGCAATCGTTACGTGAGCACATTGACGATCTCTGGCCCGTACTGACGCGCACCACCGATAAAGCCAGCAACAAATGGGATTCCCTCCTGCCGTTACCGAAGCCTTACGTTGTGCCCGGCGGTCGTTTCCGCGAAGTCTACTACTGGGACAGCTATTTCACCATGCTGGGCCTGGCTGAGAGCGATCATTGGGACAAAATCAGCGACATGGTGGATAACTTTGCGTATGAGATCGACACCTTCGGCCACATTCCCAACGGCAACCGCAGCTATTACCTGAGCCGCTCCCAGCCGCCGTTTTTCTCACTGATGGTTGAACTGCTGGCGACCCATGACAGCGACGCGCTGAAGAAATATCGTCCGCAGATGGAGAAAGAGTATGCCTACTGGATGGACGGCGTCGATGCCCTGCAGCCGGGCCAGGCCAGCAAACGCGTGGTGAAACTGGATGACGGCGCGATCCTCAACCGCTACTGGGACGATCGCGACACCCCGCGCCCGGAGTCCTGGCTTGACGATGTGAATACCGCGAAAAGTAACCCTAACCGACCGGCAACCGAGATCTACCGTGATTTGCGTTCCGCCGCGGCCTCGGGATGGGACTTTAGCTCCCGCTGGATGGACGATCCGCAAAAACTCGGCACCATCCGGACCACCAGCATTGTGCCCGTGGACCTGAATGCTCTGATGTTCAAGATGGAAAAACTGCTGGCCCGGGCAAGCCAGGAAAGCGGCGATGCCGCCAGCGCAAACAAGTATGAGGCGCTGGCCACCGCGCGCCAGAAAGCCATCGAGAGCCACCTGTGGAATGATAAAGAGGGCTGGTACGCCGATTACGATCTGAAGAGTAAGAAGGTACGCAATCAGCTCACGGCTGCGGCCCTGTTCCCGCTTTACGTGAAGGCGGCGGCGCAGGATCGTGCCGATAAAGTCGCTGCTGCAACCTCCTCACGTCTGCTGCAGCCGGGCGGAATAGCGACCACCACCGTCAACAGCGGTCAGCAATGGGATGCACCAAACGGCTGGGCCCCGCTGCAATGGGTGGCGGCGGAAGGGTTGCAGAATTACGGGCAAGAGAAGGTCTCGATGGATGTGACCTGGCGCTTCCTGAAAAACGTTCAGCATACTTATGACCGGGAAAAGAAACTGGTCGAGAAATACGACGTGTCGACAACCGGTACGGGCGGCGGCGGCGGCGAGTATCCGCTGCAGGACGGCTTCGGCTGGAGCAACGGGGTGACGCTGAAGATGCTGGATCGGGTCTGCCCGAAAGAGAAACCGTGCGACAGCGTGCCGGAGAATCGGCCTGCCGCGAATGATGAGGGGGCGCCGGTGAAGGCGACGGCGCAGTAAGTGAGTATTGCCGGGTGGCGGCTACGCCTTACCCGGCCTACTTTTTAAACTCACAGGGCTTTGCTTAGAAACTGTAACTCGCCCCTAACTGATACGTTCTGTCGCGCCCAATCCAGCAGTTGGTCGCATCGTAGCAGGTCAGCGTCTCTTTGTTGGTGATGTTCTGCGCACTGGCCTTAAGCGTCAGCCCTGCCAGCGAAGGCAGGATTTCGCCCATCCGGTAGGATGCCGCCAGATCGTACTGGGTGGTACCGCCCAGCTTACCCGCATCGTTAGCCGGTGAGATTTCCATCGGGCCGGTATAGCGCGCCCCCGCCCCCAGCATCAGCCCTTTCAGCGGCGTGTTCTCAAAGGTGTAATCCCCCCAGAGATTGAAGGCATTCTCCGGCACCTGCGTTGGACGTTTCCCTTTGTACTTATCATCTTCCGTATTGATCGCGTGGGTGTAGGCATAGTTCGCAATCAGCGTCAGGTTGTCCGTCGGGCGGCTGATGGCAGACAGCTCAGCCCCTTTGGATTCCACTTCCCCGGTCTGACGATAGTTCAGGAAGCCCGGATCGGAGGTGACGACATTTTTCTGACGGATGTTGAATACCGAGGCGGTAAAGGTAGTGGCGTAATCGGCCAGCAGATATTTCACGCCGCCCTCCACCTGCTTGCTGGTGGTCGGTTTGACGTCTTTCGCCGCGAGCGTTCCCTTCGGCGACACCGGTGCAAAGCCTTCGGAATAGCTGATAAACGGTGACAGACCATTATCAAAAGCGTAAAGCGCGCCCAGGCGTTTGGTGACGCGATCCTGAGAGACCCAGTCCTTATCACCGTTTTGCAGATAATTGGTGGTGACGGAGCGATAATCGTCGTAGCGCAGGCTGCCCAGCAGATTTAAGCCCCCCCACTCCACCTGATCCTGCAGGTAGTAGCCGTTCTGCTGATAGCTCAGACGGTTTTTCTGGGCGGTATACAGGCCCAGCGCGCTTTCGCCGATCTGCGAATAGTCAGGGTTGCGCATATCCATGCCCGGCGTGGCCGACGCGTAACGGTAGTGGAAATGGGAATTCAGCTTCTGATAGTCAAACCCGGCCAGCAGATGGTGTTGCCAGTCGCCCAGCGCCACGGTTTTCGTCACCTGGTTATCGATGTTGAAGCTCTGCAGATCTTCATCGGTGGTGTAGGCAAAGCGGTTGAGCTGATAGACCTCGCTTCCCGTGCCCGTCGCATAGACGCTGCGCTGATGCGTATCGACGTCGAAATAGCGCGCCTTCTGGTTAAAGCCCCAGCCGCTGTCGAACGCATGTTCAAAGCTGTAGCCCAGCATCCACTGGCGCTGCTTAAATCCGTTCCACTCATCACCGGCATAGTCGCGCTTGCCCGCGTATTTCGAGCGCAGGTAGGCGAGCGGCAGCGGGTTCGACGGCGTCAGGCTCGGGGAGTTCTGCGCCAGCGCATCCAGAGTCAGGCGGGTTTTGCTGTCGGGTTGCCAGGTGACGGACGGGGCAACCAGGTAGTTTTCATACCGGGTGGTGTGCGGCTGATCGTCATTTTCCGTCGCTTTACCCAGCAGGCGATAGTTCCAGTCGCTATCGGCGATCTGCCCGGTTGAGTCGAGATAGCCCTCTTTCAGGTTGCGGTTGCCGGTGTTAAATCCGAATTCAGTTCGCGCTTCTCGCTGTGGCTTTTTACTCTGGATATTCACCAGCCCGCCCGGCGAGCCGCCGCCGTAGAGAACCGATGAGGGGCCTTTCAGGATATCAACGCTGTCAATCAACAGCGGATCGATGCGGGCTTTGGTATTGCCGGTGACGTTATAGGGCAGCTGCAGCCCGTTGTAGAACTCCTGGTCGACGGTAAAGCCACGAATTTTATATTCGCTCATGTAGGAGGTATTTCCCCGCACCTCGGTTGAGACCCCTGGCGCATAGCGCAGGATTTCATTCACGGAATTCGCATGGCGCTTGTCAATTTCCGGAGCAGAAACGGTCGTGATGACCTGCGGTGTTTTACTTTCAGCAACGGCCGATTTCGTGGCGCTGTTCGTCCAGGTCGGCAGCGCGCTGCCCTGCTCTGCGCCGGTGACGACGATAGTGGATTCTTCAGCGATTGCCGGAACGTGCAGTGCGAGCGAGACGGCGCCTGCCAGGGCGCATAGCGTAAAACGTGAAGGAGTCATAATGTCGTCTTGTTGTTAGATGCGATACGGAACGACAATTATTATCATTTAGATTAACAAATCAATACGCAGGCAAAAAAACGGCCCTCCGCAGAGAGCCGTTTACGTCATGTTATGCTCGTCGCAGTAACCTGAATATGCCCAGCACCACAATGGCGCCCACGACAGCGACCAGAAAACTGTGCAGGTCAAAACCACTTATGTTGCCTCCGAAGCCAAACATCGTCGCCAGCCAGCCGCCCACAACCGCACCAACGACCCCGAGTACACAGGTCAAAATAAAGCCGCCGCCATCGTTTCCCGGCATGATCAATTTCGCGATAGCGCCAGCAATAAGACCAAAGATAATCCAGGCGATGATACCCATAGCGATGCCCTCTTGCAGGTTTAACGCATGTGCAGAAAACCATCTGCACAGCTAACGTAAGTATAGGTCATCGCCGGAAAATCATTTTCTTGTCACCGACTTATCTTTGCCTAAACAGGCAAAAAAAACTCACCGGTTTGTATTAAGTTTCATTGCAGATTGCCGATAACGCTAAGACAGTCTGTCATCTATCAAGGAGCCATCCGGCGTGAGTCATTACAGTGAGCAGTTCCTCAAGCAAAATCCGCTGGCTGTATTAGGGGTATTACGCGACCTGCAAAAAGGTGAAGTGCCGCTGCGCATCAGCTGGTCGAATAATCAGTTCATCAGTAAGATCCTTGACGCCTCGCAGGAGCGGCTGGTGATTGATTTAGGCAGCCAGGAGTATGAAAACCGCGCGGCGCTGAAGGCGGAGAATATCGCCGTGATGGCCGAAACGCAGGGCGCCAAAGTGGAGTTTGTCCTGTCGCGACTGGAACTGAGCGAATACCAGGGGCTGCCGGCCTTTGTGACCCCGCTTCCCACTAATCTTTGGTTTGTCCAGCGTCGTGAATATTTCCGCATCAGCGCCCCGCTTCACCCTGCCTACTTCTGCAAGGCCAAAATGCCGGACAAAAAAGAGATTCGCTTCCGTCTCTTCGATCTGTCGCTGGGCGGTATGGGCGCGCTGATGGATACGCCGAAGCCTGACGGACTGGTAGAGGGCATGCGTTTCACGCAAATCGAGCTGGATATGGGGGGCTGGGGGCGCTTTTATTTCGATGCACAGCTGATTGCCATCAGCGACCGCACCGTCGTGGACAGCAAAAATGAAACCATCACCACGCCGCGTCTGAGCTTCCGTTTCCTGAATGTCGGGCCCGGCGCTGAGCGCGAGCTGCAGCGCATTATCTACTCCCTGGAGCGCGAGGCGCGGGAACGCGCAAATAAAGTTCTGTAAGGAACATCGGGCAGCGTGACCGCCGCCCGTCTGCGGCATTACATGGCATCCATCGCTTTCTGTACTTTCCAGATATAACGAGGCGCCTGTGGTGCCGGGTGATTTTTCGCCACATGCTCAAAGAATTCGTCTTTGTCCATGCCGTTAATCTCTTCTATCGCCTCTTTGCGGTCAGAGGAGAAGGTTCTCAGCAACGCGCCGGCACCGTTAACGTAAGAGACCACCAGCGCGTACTGCATCACCTCCGGATCCTTAATGCCCTTCAGCACGCCGTGCTCCATGATGCTCAGATAGGCCGTGCCCATTGAAATGTTGCGTTCCGGATTCTTCAACTCGCTGGTCGACGGCTGACCGCTCCAGCCCATATAGCGGTAAACTTCTTTCCCCGCCGTTGACGCTTTAAGCTGCATCAGCCCCACCGCGTTGGATTTGCTGACAAGCGTGGGATTACCGCCGGACTCCACCGCAATGATCGCCGTGATGAGACGCGGACTGACGCCCCAGGCTTTCCCGGCTTGTTCACTGATCGGCATCCACTGCATCGCGCGCTTCACCGGTACTTCCGGGTTCCAGGGCGGGTTTTGATAATCATGTTTTGAACTACAGCCAGCGAGCAACACAATCAAAAAAGCAAACCATCTCAATTTCACGTCATCTATCCTTATAGCCGGTCATCGCGGTGCGCCGCTCTTGAAGCAGGCGGCGTATAAGCGGCATGATATAGACAATTAGTTTCTCATTCAGCAAGGAATTGCCATGTCTCAGTTTCATCTCATCGCGCCGTCGGGCTACTGCATTAACCAGGACGCCGCGCAGCGGGGCGTTCAGCGTTTGCTGGAGTCGGGCCACCAGGTAGAAAATCAGACGATTATCCCCCGCCGCCAGCAGCGTTTTGCCGGTACCGAAGCGCAGCGGCTGAATGATATCAACAGCCTGGTTAACCTGAAGGGTGAAAATAGCATAGTGCTGGCGGTGCGCGGCGGATATGGCGCGAGCAGGCTGCTGGAGAGCATTGACTGGCAGGGCCTGGCGCAGCGCCAGCAGCAGGATCCGCTGCTGATATGCGGCCACAGTGATTTCACCGTCATCCAGCTTGGGCTGCTGGCGCTGCATAACGTTATCACCTTCAGCGGCCCGATGCTGGCCGGTAACTTCGGCGCCCCGGAGCTGAATGCATTCACCGTGGAACACTTCTGGCGCGCGCTGCGCAATCCCACCTACAGCGTGGAGTGGCAGGGCTTTGGACCGCACTGGGAATGTGAAGGCCAGCTCTGGGGCGGCAACCTGGCGATGCTGGTTTCGCTTATCGGCACGCCGTGGATGCCGCACATCGAGGACGGCATTCTGGTGCTGGAAGATATCAACGAACATCCGTTCCGCGTCGAGCGCATGCTGTTGCAGCTCTATCATGCCGGTATTCTTGAGCGCCAGTCCGCGATCGTGCTGGGCAGCTTCAGCGGCTCTGCCCCGAATGACTATGACGCGGGTTACTCCCTGGAAACCATGATTGAGTTCATTCGCTCGCGGCTGGATATTCCGGTGATCGCCGGTCTGGATTTCGGCCATGAGCAGCGAACCGTCACCCTGGCGCTGGGGGCGCACGCCTCCCTGATCCATAATGATTCTGGCTCCCGGCTGACCATCAGCGGTCATCCTGTCATAAAGGCATAAAAAAGCCGTTATACCCCCTTAATAAAACGCTGTTGCCGTCGTTAATATGTTAGGGTTTTAGTAACAGCGTTAACATTGAGGTGGGAGTAAGAGAACATTGGATGCCGCAGCGATAATCAGCCTTTTCATTTTGGGTTCGGTCCTTGTAACCAGCAGTATTTTATTAAGTTCATTTTCATCGCGTCTCGGCATACCTATTCTTGTTATTTTCCTCGCCATCGGCATGCTGGCCGGCATTGATGGCATTGGCGGTATCCCATTCGATAACTATCCTTTCGCCTACATGGTGAGTAACCTGGCGCTGGCGGTGATCCTGCTGGACGGCGGCATGCGCACCCAGGCGAGCTCCTTCCGCGTGGCCTTAGGGCCCGCGCTGTCGCTCGCCACGGTTGGCGTGTTGATAACCTCCGGCCTCACCGGAATGATGGCCGCGTGGCTTTTCCATCTCAATATCATGGAAGGTTTGCTGATTGGCGCGATTGTCGGCTCAACCGATGCGGCAGCGGTATTTTCTCTGCTTGGTGGAAAAGGGCTCAACGAACGCGTTGGCTCCACGCTTGAGATTGAATCCGGCAGTAACGACCCGATGGCGGTGTTTCTCACCATTACGCTTATCGAGATGATTCAGCAGCACGAAAGCGGGCTGAGCTGGACGTTTGCGTGGCATATCCTGCAGCAGTTTGGCCTGGGGATTGTCATCGGCCTGGCGGGAGGCTATCTGCTTCAGCAGACAATCAACCGCATATCGCTGCCGTTGGGGCTTTACCCTCTGCTGGCGCTGAGCGGCGGCATCCTCATTTTTGCCGTTACCACGGCGCTGGACGGCAGCGGCATTCTCGCCGTCTACCTCTGCGGGTTCCTGATGGGCAACCGCCCTATTCGCAACCGGCATGCCATTTTGCAGAACTTCGACGGTCTGGCCTGGCTGGCGCAGATCGGCATGTTCCTGGTGCTGGGGCTTCTGGTCACCCCCTCAGACCTGCTGCCCATCGCGGTTCCGGCGCTGCTGCTGTCCGCGTGGATGATCTTCTTCGCCCGTCCGCTGTCGGTATTTGCAGGCCTGCTGCCGTTTCGCGGCTTCAACCTGCGCGAGCGGATATTCATCAGTTGGGTGGGCCTGCGCGGCGCGGTGCCGATTATCCTTGCCGTCTTCCCGATGATGGCGGGTCTGGATAACGCCCGACTGTTCTTTAACGTGGCGTTCTTCGTGGTGCTGATTTCGCTGCTGTTCCAGGGAACGTCCCTCGGGTGGGCGGCGAAAAAAGCCAAAGTGGTGGTGCCTCCCGTGGGCTGGCCGGTTTCCCGCGTGGGGCTCGACATTCATCCGGAAAACCCGTGGGAACAGTTCGTTTATCAGCTAAGCGCCGACAAATGGTGCGTGGGGGCTTCGCTGCGCGATTTGCACATGCCGGCCGAAACGCGCATTGCCGCCCTGTTCCGCGACAATGTTCTGCTGCACCCTACCGGCAGCACCCGCCTGCGCGAAGGGGACATTCTCTGCGTGATTGGCCGCGAGCGCGACCTGCCCGCACTGGGCAAGCTGTTCAGCCAGTCGCCTCCGGTGGCGCTGGACCAGCGTTTCTTCGGCGATTTCATTCTGGAAGCCAGCGCCAGGTTTGCCGATGTGGCGCTGATTTACGGCCTGGATGAAGGTGCTGAAGACGGAGATAGCCAGCAAACGCTGGGCGAAATCATCCAGCAGCGGCTTGGCGCTGCCCCGGTCGTGGGCGATCAGGTCGAGTTTGCCGGGATGATCTGGACGGTAGCAGAGAAAGAAGATAACGCTGTGAGGAAAGTCGGTTTGAGGCCGATGGAAGAGGAAGCGGAGTAGCGGTTTTTTTGCCGGGTGGCGCTAACGCTTACCCGGCCTACACTCGAGGGTTTTGTAGGTCGGGTAAGGCGAAGCCGCCACCCGACACAAACATTTGTTACACCGTCACAACCGGCACCCTTGGTGCCAGAGCGCACATCAGTTCATACCCCACCGTGCCCGCCGCGGCCGCCACGTCATCAATTTTGATTTCGTTACCCCACAGCTCAACCGGCGAACCGATACCCGCCTGCGGGCATGGCGTCAGGTCAACGGCCAGCATATCCATTGATACGGTACCCACCGTTCCCGTGCGGACCCCATCGACCCACACAGGCGTGCCGGTCGGCGCAATGCGTGGGTAGCCGTCGGCATAGCCGCCCGCCACGATACCAATCCGCTGCTCGCCCTTTGCTCGATAGCGGCTACCGTAGCCCACCGTGTCGCCAGCCTTCAGGGTTTGCACACCAATGATTTCGCTGCGCAGGGTCATTACAGGCTTCAGTCCGCTGTTGGCGATATCCTGCCACTGGCCCGAGGGCGACGCGCCGTACAGAACGATCCCCGGACGCACCCAGTTGTAGTGCGCCTCGGGATGCCAGAGCGTGGCCGCCGAGTTGGACAGCGAGCGCGGGCAGTCCAGCCCTTCTGCCGCCTGCTCAATGCGGACCATGGCATCGGCAATGCCGTCCGGTTTTTCCGCGTCGGCAAAGTGCGCCATCAGCGTCATTTCACCTACGTTCTTCAGCGCACGCAGCTGCTGCCAGACCGTATGCACCCGCTCAGGCTGGAAGCCCAGGCGGTTCATGCCGCTGTTCACCTTGAGATAGATATCCAGCGGAGCATGGAGCTTCGCATCCTGAATCGCTTTGATCTGCCAGTTGCTGTGAACGCTGGTGGTCAGCCGGTACTTATCCAGCAGCGGCAGATCGTCGGCGTGGAAGAAGCCCTCGAGCAGCAGTATGGGCCCTTTCCAGCCGCGCTCGCGCAGCAGAATAGCCTCTTCCAGATTAAGTAACGCAAAGCCATCGGTGGCGCTCAGCGCGCTCCAGATACGGTCAATGCCGTGGCCGTAGGCATTCGCTTTCACGACCGACCACACGCGTGCGCCAGGTGCCGCCCGGCGAACAATCTGCAGGTTATCCTTCAGGGCCTGCAGGTTCAGCTGAGCCAGAACAGGACGGGACATGACAACTCCTTAGTTATGCGCGCCGTGCAGGTGCTGTGGACGCGACGGCGTAAACCCCGATTGATAGCGCGCGGCGCTTAAATCGTCAAACGGAATGGCTGGCGTGCGTCCGGAAATCAGGTCACTCAGCAGCTGGCCGGAGCCACAGGCCATCGTCCAGCCAAGCGTGCCGTGTCCGGTATTGGTCCACAGGTTTTTGAACGGCGTACGCCCCACAATCGGCGTACCGTCCGGCGTCATTGGACGCAAGCCGGTCCAGAACGTCGCCTGCTCGACAAAGCCACCGCGCGGGAAGAGATCCCCTACCACCATCTCCAGCGTTTCACGACGCGGTTTCAGCAGCTCGGTATTGAAGCCGACGATCTCCGCCATGCCGCCTACGCGGATGCGGTTATCGAAGCGGGTAATGGCGATTTTGTAGGTTTCATCCAGAATGGTAGAAACCGGTGCGCCGCTCTCCTCTTTTACCGGAATGGTCAGCGAGTAGCCTTTTAGCGGGTAGACCGGAATATCGAGAATGCCCTTCAGCATGGCGGTGGAGTACGAGCCAAACGCCATGACGTAAGCATCCGCTTTGATCACCTCTTCGCCACACTTCACGCCGTAAATTTTTTCCCCTTCCGACAGCAGCTTGTCGACAGCGGTGTTAAAGCGGAACTTCACCCCCGCCTGCTCGCACATCTGCGCCAGACGCTGCGTAAAGAGCTGGCAGTCGCCGGTTTCGTCGTTCGGCAGGCGCAGGCCGCCCGTCAGCTTATGCGCCACTTCCGCCAGCGCCGGTTCAACCTGACCAAGCTGGCTGGCTTCCAGCAGCTGGTACGGTACGCCGGCATCTTCCAGCACGGCGATATCGCGGGTGGCATTTTCGTACTGCTGCGCCGTGCGGAACAGCTGCAGCGTTCCGCCCTGACGGCCTTCATACTCAATCCCCGTCGACGCGCGCAGCGTTTTCAGGCAGTCGCGGCTGTATTCCGCCAGGCGCACCATGCGCCCTTTATTCTCCATGTAGTGGCGGGTGTCGCAGTTGCGCAGCATCTGCCACATCCACTTCAGCTGGAACTGCGTGCCGTCAAGGCTGATGGCCAGCGGCGCGTGGCGCTGGAACATCCATTTAATCGCCTTCAGCGGAACGCCCGGCGCTGCCCACGGTGCCGCATAGCCGGGAGAGATTTGCCCGGCGTTCGCCGCGCTGGTTTCCAGCGCAGGGCCTGACTCACGATCGATAACGGTGACGTCATGTCCCGCCTGACTTAAATACCAGGCGCTGGTTACCCCAACGACACCACTTCCCAGTATGACAACACGCATAGCCACTCCATTATGTGCAAAAGAACAATCTTCTAATTACAGATTGATAACCTAGTTGAAAATATTATTCAACATACGACTTTTTTATGGTGACTTACCTCACACATCCCCCAGCATCAGGGGATAGTGCTAATTTGGGATCTCCTGCTGCGCGTTATTTTTAACCAGCATAATATGCTGAGGGACGCCCTTTTTTTGCCGTATCAAAAACGCGAAATCGCAAAGAAAAAATTTCTGCCTCAGCACGCTTTTTAACACGTTGATCTATGCTTGAAAGGAGGCTCTCCAGACAGAGAGAGCACCCACAACGAGGGCGCGCTAATGGCTACTATTGATTCCCTGAACAAGGACAACACACGTCTGAGCGATGGACCCGACTGGACCTTCGAGCTGCTGGATGTTTACCTCGCCGAGATCGACCGGGTCGCAAAACTGTATCGCCTGGATACCTACCCCCATCAGATTGAAGTCATTACGTCCGAACAGATGATGGACGCCTACTCCAGCGTCGGGATGCCGATCAACTATCCGCACTGGTCGTTTGGTAAGAAATTTATTGAAACGGAGCGGCTGTATAAGCACGGCCAGCAGGGTCTGGCGTATGAAATCGTCATCAACTCCAATCCGTGTATCGCCTATTTAATGGAAGAGAACACCATTACCATGCAGGCGCTGGTGATGGCGCACGCCTGCTACGGGCATAACTCTTTTTTCAAGAATAACTATCTGTTCCGCAGCTGGACGGATGCCAGCTCCATCGTCGATTACCTGATCTTCGCCCGTAAATACATTACCGACTGCGAAGAGCGCTACGGCGTGGACGAAGTGGAAAAACTGCTCGACTCCTGCCACGCACTGATGAACTACGGCGTAGACCGCTATAAACGTCCGCAGAAAATCTCCCTGCAGGAGGAGAAAGCGCGGCAGAAAAGCCGCGAAGAGTATCTCCAGAGCCAGGTGAACATGCTGTGGCGCACCCTGCCGAAGCGTGAGGAGGAAAAAACGATCGCCGAAGCGCGTCGCTATCCGTCCGAGCCGCAGGAAAACCTGCTCTATTTTATGGAGAAGAACGCCCCGCTGCTGGAGCCGTGGCAGCGTGAGATCCTGCGTATCGTGCGCAAGGTCAGCCAGTATTTCTATCCGCAAAAGCAGACGCAGGTGATGAACGAAGGCTGGGCGACATTCTGGCACTACACCATTCTCAACCACCTGTATGACGAGGGGAAAGTGACCGAGCGGTTCATGATGGAATTTCTCCACAGCCATACCAACGTGGTGTTCCAGCCGCCCTACAACAGCCCGTGGTACAGCGGCATTAACCCGTATGCGCTTGGCTTTGCCATGTTCCAGGACATCAAGCGTATCTGCCAGTCGCCGACGGAAGAAGACAAGTACTGGTTCCCGGATATCGCAGGATCTGACTGGCTGGAAACGCTGCACTTTGCGATGCGCGACTTTAAGGATGAGAGCTTCATCAGCCAGTTTATGTCGCCGAAGATCATGCGTGACTTCCGCTTCTTCACCGTGCTGGACGATGACCGCAACAACTATCTGGAGATCTCCGCAATCCACAACGAGGAGGGATACCGTGAGATCCGCTCTCGCCTCTCTTCCCAGTACAACCTGAGCAACCTTGAACCGAATATTCAGGTCTGGAACGTGGATTTACGCGGTGACCGCTCCCTGACGCTGCGCTATATCCCGCACAATCGCGCGCCGCTGGATAAAGGGCGTAAAGAGGTGCTGAAGCATGTGCATCGCCTGTGGGGCTTTGACGTGCAGCTTGAGCAGCAGAATGAAGACGGGAGCGTTGAGCTGCTGGAACGCTGCCCGGCGCGGTTGAATACGCTGTAGTTTTTTGCCGGGTGGCGGCTTCGCCTTACCCGGCCTACGGTTTTTGTAGGCCCGGTAAGCGAAGCGCCACCGGGCGAAAAAAACCTCTCATACGAGAGGTTTTTTATTTCAGCGGCTCTGAATAGCCAAATCGCCCGGCAGCGTTTTCTGCATACGGTGCCAGATTTCACCGGAATCGTGACCGTAGCGGCGCACCGTCTCATAAACCTGATCGTGCAGGCCTTCAGAGCACAGCTTGCTCAGCTTATGGTAGAAGCCCAGCGCCAGGCTGCGGGCTTCTGGATTGGCAAAGTAGTGGCGACCAATGCGGGTGTAGAGCCCTTTCATGCCGTTGAGGATCAGACCGTACACCGGGTTGCCGGAGGCAAACGCCAGCCCACGGAAGACGTTGTAATCGAGGGTGGCAAACGCGTCGGCGTGATCTTCCACTTCGTTGGCACTGGCCAGTACCGCAAGCGCATCTTCCGGATGCTGACGGAAAGCCGTACGAATGAAGATCGTCGCGATGTTGGTGCGAACGGAGAGCAGATTATCAATGAGCTGCGGCACGCTTTCATGATCGAGACGCGCCAGCGTTTCAAGAATGTTCAGCCCGGAGGTTTCCCAGAAGTTGTTCACTTTTGTTGGCTTGCCGTGCTGGATCGTCAACCAGCCATCGCGCGCCAGTCGCTGAAGCACTTCACGCAGCGTGGTGCGAGTGACGCCAATCAGTTCAGAGAGTTCGCGTTCAGCCGGAAGAATGGACCCCGCAGGGAAACGATTATTCCAGATGCTTTCAATGATGTACTCTTCCGCGAAACCCGCCGGGCTCTGCGCCTTAATGACCATAGTGAGATTTCCATTACACAGCTTTAGCAAATTGGACTCATCATACCAGAGGCACGCAGTGGCAGGTAGCGCGGCAAAGAGAGAAAAGAGGGATCGCCGTTTCATTTTTGTGAAATTTACACTGCAGCGTTATCCGCCTCCGGCCCGCGATTTTTGCGTATACTGATGTTTTGTCTTACTTGACGGGGAAGGACGTCTGTCGTGGAAATTTCATTTGGGCGCGCGCTGTGGCGCAATTTTTTAGGCCAGTCTCCTGACTGGTACAAACTTATACTTCTGGTGTTCCTGGTCGTAAACCCCCTCCTCTTTAGCGTGAACCCGTTTATGGCCGGGTGGCTGTTGGTGGCGGAATTTATCTTCACCCTGGCGATGGCGCTGAAATGTTATCCCCTTCTGCCGGGCGGACTGCTGGCGTTTGAGGCCGTCGTCATCGGCATGACCCGCGCTGAGCACGTCAAGGCCGAGCTGGCATCCAATCTTGAAGTGCTTCTGCTGCTGATGTTTATGGTGGCGGGCATCTACTTTATGAAACAGCTGCTGCTGTTTATCTTCACGCGCCTGCTGCTCAGCATTCCGTCGAAAATGTTCCTCTCGCTGGCATTTTGCCTTGCGGCTGCCTTCCTGTCGGCCTTCCTGGACGCGCTGACGGTGGTCGCGGTAGTGATAAGCGTAGCGGTGGGGTTTTACGGTATTTATCACCGCGTGGCCTCCTCTCGTCCGGGCGAGGATTTGCAGGATGACAGCCACGTCGATGCGCATAACCGTGAGGTACTGGAGCAGTTTCGCGCCTTCCTGCGCAGCCTGATGATGCATGCCGGCGTCGGTACCGCTCTGGGGGGCGTGATGACGATGGTGGGCGAGCCGCAAAACCTGATCATTGCCAAAGCGGCGGGCTGGCACTTCGGTGATTTCTTCCTGAGAATGGCGCCGGTGAGCGTGCCGGTGCTGATCTGCGGTCTGGCGACCTGTCTGCTGGTGGAGAAGTTTCGCCTCTTTGGGTACGGAGCACAACTTCCGGAGCCGGTGCGCCAGGAGCTGCATAAATTTGATCTGCAGAGTCGACGCCAGCGGACGCGCCAGGAGACGCTGCGCCTGATTGCTCAGGGGATCATCGGCGTCTGGCTGATCGCCGCGCTGGCGTTCCATCTGGCTGAAGTGGGGCTGATTGGCCTGTCGGTCATTATTCTCGCCACCACCTTTACCGGCGTAACGGATGAGCATGCCATCGGCAAAGCCTTTACCGAAGCCCTGCCGTTTACCGCCCTGCTGGCGGTCTTCTTTGCGGTCGTGGCGGTGATTATCGACCAGCATCTGTTCGCGCCGATTATTGCCTTTGTCTTAAAGGCGTCGCCGGATGCTCAACTGTCGCTGTTTTACCTGTTTAATGGCCTGCTCTCATCGATCTCAGATAACGTCTTTGTCGGGACGGTCTACATCAACGAGGCCAAAGCGGCCATGGAGCAAGGCGTGATTAGCGCCGGACAGTTTGAGCTGCTGGCCGTGGCGATCAACACCGGTACCAACCTGCCGTCGGTGGCGACGCCAAACGGACAGGCCGCCTTCCTGTTCCTGCTGACCTCCGCCCTCGCCCCCCTCATACGTCTTTCTTATGGCCGGATGGTGTGGATGGCGCTGCCCTACACGCTGGTGCTCACGATCGTGGGATTGCTTTGCGTCAAAATTACCCTCATTCCCTGTACGCAATGGTTGATACAAGCGGGTATACTTGCGGCGCAGTAAATACTGCAACTCGGGCAGTTCGCTGCCCGTTTGCCTTTTCGCACGATAAACATCCAATTACGTTTTATTTCGCCAGGTACAGGTGGCGCGAAAAACGAATTCGTTTACACTGCGATTTCTAAGCATGTTCCAGGGAAATGATTATGTTGAGATTTTTAAACCAGTGCTCCCGCGGTCGCGGAGCGTGGTTGTTAATGGCCCTGACCGCCTTTGCGCTGGAAATGGTGGCGCTATGGTTCCAGCACGTGATGGGACTGAAACCTTGCGTACTCTGTATTTACGAACGCTGCGCCCTGTTCGGCATTATGGGTGCGGGCCTGGTGGGCGCAATTGCGCCGAAATCGCCGCTTCGCTACGCCGCTATCGCGATCTGGCTGTACAGCGCCTGGAAAGGCATTGAACTCTCCTGGCAGCACACCATGATGCAGCTGCATCCGTCACCGTTTATGACCTGTGATTTCGCCGCCCGCTTCCCGAGCTGGCTGCCGCTGGATAAATGGCTGCCTCAGGTGTTTGTTGCATCCGGTGACTGTTCCGTTCGCCAGTGGGAATTCCTGACCCTCGAGATGCCGCAGTGGCTGGTGGGCATTTTTGCCGCCTACTTCGTCGTGGCGCTGCTGGTGCTGATTGCCCAGCCGTTCAAACCGAAGAAACGCGATCTATTTGGGCGCTAATTCGCCCGGCGGCGCTTCGCTTGCGCGGGCCTACGGTTTTGTGGGCGGGTAAGCGCAGCGCCATCCGACATAATAAAAAACCCGCCGAGGCGGGTTTTTTAATCTCAGCGGGTCGGGTGGTTCATGATGTGGTCTTCCCAGTCACGCACCTCGGACTCTTTCACCGCAATATGGCGCACGGAGATACGCTCGCCGTGCATCGCCGCTTTTGAACCGGTCAGCAGCGGATGCCAGGCCGGCAGATCTTTCCCTTCCGCCAGCAGGCGATACGCGCAGGTATGCGGCAGCCATTCGAAGGTGGGCAGATTATCCCGGGTTAACTTGATGCAGTCCGGCTCAAACTCAAAGCGGCGCTCATAGTTGCGGCACTGGCAGGTCTTAATGTTGAGCTGCTTACAGGCCACGTTGGTGAAGTAGATTTCATCCGTGTCTTCATCCATCAGCTTGTGCAGGCAGCACTGACCGCAGCCGTCGCATAAGGATTCCCATTCCGCGTCCGTCATGTCGTCGAGAGTTTTGCTTTGCCAGAAAGGGATGTCGTTCATCAGGATGTCCACACGTCAAAAGAAAGCGCACCTTATAACGAGTCTGGCACGTCGTTGCAAGTTTTGCCGCCCTTTTCAGGCGGCAAGAGGAAGTTACAGCACGCGGGTTTTCAGCGACAGGCCGTTAAAACCGACCTCCAGTTCATCACCGCTCACGAGCGGACCAACGCCTTCCGGCGTGCCGGTCAGGATCACATCACCCGGTTTCAGGGTAAAGAAGCGGCTCATGTAGGCGATCAGCGGCACAATCTTATGGATCATGTCTGCCGTGGTGCCCTGCTGGCGGATTTCACCGTTAACCTTCAGGCTGAGCGGGGTATCCTGCGGATCGCCGGTAAATTCGCTCACCGGCACAAACGCCGAAATCGGGCAGGAATTATCAAACCCTTTGGCTTTTTCCCACGGCTGTCCGGCTTTCTTCATTTTGCCCTGCACGTCGCGTAGCGTCAGATCCAGCGCCACGCCGTATCCGGCAATCGCTTTCTGAACATGCTCTTCGGAAGCCTGACGCAGCGTCGCGCCAATCAGTACGGCGAGTTCAACCTCGTGATGCACCGAGCCGAGCCCCTGCGGCAGGGCCAGCGGCTGGCGGATATCGCAAAGCGCCGTTTCAGGCTTAATAAACAGAACCGGCTCTTCTGGCGTCGTACTGCCCATCTCCTGAATATGTTTTGCATAGTTGCTGCCCACGCAAACCACTTTGCTGACGGGATAATCCAGTAATGCACCTTGCCAGTTATGATGTTGATACATGGTCGACCCCTAAACGGTTGATGTGTTGTGCTCAAAAACAGTTGAGACTATTTTTTTCCGTTCGCCTCAAGATGCTGTTTTAATAAATTCTCCGGTGGCGGCGGTAGCTGTAAATAATAGCCCTGCTCGGCTAATGCCGTTTTCACTTTCTCCAGATCGGCATTCACCAGTTTCTTGCGACCATCAAGCGGCAGCAGCATCGCCATCTGCGGTCGGCCAAAGCTCTTCATTAATTCTTCAGGCACGCGTGAAAAATCGTCTTTCTTTTCGACATAAAGATAGGTCTGGTCACGGGTTGTACTTCTGTAGATCACACAAAACATGTTTTTACTCTGAATTAATGGGTGGTTGCTTGCCTCAATATACTCCTGACTATAACATGCCTGATACTCTTCGGAATATCGCAGCGAGTGGTTGCGGTTAATAGCAAATTGAGTAAGGCCAGGATGTCAAACACGCCCATCGAGCTTAAAGGCAGTAGCTTCACCTTATCAGTGGTACATTTGCATGATGCAAAACCCGAGGTTATTCGTCAGGCGTTAGAAGACAAAATCGCCCAGGCTCCCGCCTTTCTGAAGCACGCCCCTGTTGTGATCAACGTCAGCGGTCTTGAGGCGCCGGTTAACTGGAAACTTCTCCAGCAGGCCGTCTCCTCTACCGGACTGCGTATTGTCGGCATCAGCGGCTGCAAAGATACTGAACTGAAAGCGGAAATCGACCGTGCGGGGCTGCCGCTTCTGAATGAAGGCAAAGAAAAAGCCCCCCGTGCGACACCCGTTGCCGTCGAAACGCCCCCTCCTGCGGCGCAAAACGTTACAACCATCACAAAAACGCGAATGATTGATGTGCCGGTTCGTTCCGGTCAGCGCATTTATGCACCAAACTGTGATCTGATTGTTACAAGCCACGTCAGCGCTGGCGCTGAGCTGATTGCAGATGGCAATATTCACGTATACGGTATGATGCGTGGACGTGCGCTCGCGGGTGCAAGTGGCGATCGGGACGCGCAAATATTTTGTACTCACCTGACGGCGGAACTGGTGTCCATCGCAGGTGAATATTGGCTGAGCGACAAGATCCCAGCCGAATTTTATGGCAAAGCGGCTCGCCTGCTTCTGGCAGACGACGCGTTGACCGTTCAACCGTTGAATTGATCCCTTTTTAACAAGGAATTTCTATGGCACGCATTATTGTTGTTACTTCGGGTAAAGGAGGCGTTGGCAAGACCACCTCCAGCGCGGCCATCGCTACTGGTTTGGCCCAGAAGGGAAAGAAAACCGTCGTTATCGACTTCGATATCGGCCTGCGTAACCTCGACCTCATCATGGGATGTGAGCGTCGCGTCGTGTATGACTTCGTGAACGTCATTCAGGGCGATGCCACGCTGAACCAGGCGCTGATTAAAGACAAGCGCACCGAGAACCTCTACATTCTCCCGGCCTCTCAGACGCGTGACAAAGACGCCCTGACCCGTGAAGGGGTAGAAAAGGTGCTCGACGAGCTGAAAAAAATGGAGTTCGACTTCATCGTCTGTGACTCCCCTGCCGGCATCGAAACCGGTGCCTTGATGGCGCTCTACTTCGCTGATGAAGCGATCATCACCACCAACCCTGAAGTTTCATCCGTGCGTGACTCAGACCGTATTCTCGGGATCCTCGCCTCTAAATCCCGTCGTGCGGAAAATGGCGAAGACCCGATTAAAGAACACCTGCTGCTCACCCGCTACAACCCGGGCCGCGTGAATAAAGGTGACATGCTGAGCATGGAAGACGTGCTGGAGATCCTGCGCATTAAGCTGGTGGGCGTTATCCCGGAAGATCAGTCCGTGTTACGCGCCTCTAACCAGGGCGAGCCAGTGATCCTGGATACAATGGCAGATGCAGGTAAAGCTTACGCCGATACCGTTGACCGTCTGCTGGGAGAAGAACGTCCTTTCCGCTTCATTGAAGAAGAGAAGAAAGGTTTCCTCAAACGCCTGTTCGGAGGATAAGTTATGGCATTACTGGACTTTTTTCTCTCGCGGAAAAAGAACACCGCCAACATCGCAAAAGAACGTCTGCAAATTATCGTTGCGGAGCGTCGTCGTAGCGACGCCGAGCCTCACTACCTGCCGCAGCTGCGTAAGGACATCCTGGAAGTGATCTGTAAGTACGTGCAGATTGACCCGGAGATGGTGACGGTGCAGCTGGAACAAAAAGACGGGGATATTTCGATTCTGGAGCTGAACGTGACGCTCCCGGAAGCGGAAGAGTCGCGTCCGTAGTTTAGGATTTCGTAGCCCCGGTAAGCGCAGCGCCACCGGGGGAATATGCCGGGTTATCCCCCGGCATATTTTTATCGCGGATAACCTTCCAGCAACGTATTCAGGCGATCGGCCATCAATTCCCCGCGCCATCCCGCCATCATTTCCGGTACGCCATTCTGCGGCTTCAGCTTCCAGTGCCAGTTCAGTAGCTGGTTAATCTGACGGCGTGAGGCAAGCAGTTCCGCGCTCAGCTTGCTTTCCGTTGCCACAGTCTGCACCAGCGCTTTGATATCTTTAAACGCTTTGCGATAGCCCGGCATGTCCATCAGGTTCAGCAGCGGTTCCGGCAGCGCGTCGTCGGGTAATTCTTGCGCTTTTGCGACCAGCGCCAGCAGGGTTTTGCCGTGGAAACGGATCTCACTGCCCGAAAGCCCAATGCTGTCCAGCTCGCCAAGGCTGCCCGGCATATAGCGCGCCACCGCCCAGAGATGCTCTTCGCGGACGACAAAGTTAACGGCCAGATCGCGCTCGCGCGCTTTACGCAAGCGCCAGTCTGCCAGCAGCTGCAGGCATGCCAGCTGACGCGTGCGCAGCTGCCAGGCGTTGCTGATGTCGCGCCAGGCCTCTTTCGGATCCACCACTTCCTGACGACGCTGCTGGGTCATACGGCACTCATCCAGCGCAGCCGGGAGCCATCCGGAGGCTTCCGCCTCTTTCATCAGCTGTCCGGCGATCGGCAGCAGGTAAAACACGTCAGCCGCCGCATACTCCAGCTGGCGGGCGGTAAGCGGACGCGCCAGCCAGTCGGTACGGGATTCGCTTTTATCCAGGGTCAGGCCCGTATACTCCTCCACCATGGCGGCAAAGCCCCATGAGAGCGGGCGACCGCTGAACGCCGCGAGGATCTGCGTATCAATCAGCGGCTGAGGCATGATGCCAAAGGTATTCAGAAAGACTTCCAGATCTTCACTGCCTGCATGCAGGTATTTCGTGACGGCGGTATCGAGCAGCAGGTCGCGCATCGGCGTCCAGTCGGTAATGCCGAGAGGGTCGATCAGCGACACGTTTTTACCGTCGTACATCTGAATCAACCCCAGCTGCGGATAGTACGTCCGGGTACGGACAAACTCGGTATCCAGGGCAATGGCAGGAAAGTCGCGCGTCACTTCGCACAGCGAAGCCAGCTCGTCGTTGGTCGTGATCATCTGGTAATTCAAATCGGATTCTCTTTTGTTTGCGCCCATAAAAAACGCCGGCTTAACCGGCGTCTGGGCGATTAACGTGTAGCTCAGGCCTTATTGTCTACTTTGGCACGGGCTTCGTCACGTAATTCTCGTCGTAATATCTTCCCGACGTTGGATTTCGGGAGCTCGTCGCGGAATTCCACCAGCTTCGGCACTTTATAGCCCGTCAGCTGACGACGACAAAACGTTACCAGCGCTTCCTCGGTGAGAGAAGGATCTTTCTTGACCACAAATATCTTCACCGCTTCACCGCTGCTGCCGGAAGGCACGCCGACTGCGGCCACTTCGAGTACGCCGCTGTGCTGCATGACCACGTCTTCGATCTCATTCGGATAGACGTTGAAGCCGGAGACCAGGATCATATCTTTCTTGCGATCGACAATGCGCAGGAAGCCCTCGTCATCCATCACCGCGATGTCACCGGTATGCAGCCAGCCGTCTTTGATGATTTCGTCAGTCGCGTCGGGACGCTGCCAGTAGCCCAGCATCACCTGTGGACCTTTGACGCACAGCTCACCCGGCTCACCCGGCGCAACTTCATTATCGTTATCATCGACCAGTTTCGCTTCAGTGGAAGGAACGGGCAGACCAATGCTTCCGCTGTGGTAGTCGATGTCATGCGGGTTAACGCTGACCAGCGGCGCGCATTCCGTCAGGCCATAGCCCTCCAGCAGATACTGGCCGGTGAGCTTCACCCAGCGCTCGGCCACCGCCTGCTGAACCGGCATACCGCCGCCCGCAGAGAGGTGCAGCGTGGAGAAGTCCAGCTGCTGGAACTCTTTGTTATTAAGCAGCGCGTTGAAAAGGGTATTTACCCCGGTCATGGCGGTGAACGGGTATTTTGCCAGCTCTTTCACCAGCCCCGGGATATCACGCGGGTTGGTAATCAGCACGTTTTGACCGCCCAGCTCAATAAACAGCAGACAGTTCATGGTCAGTGCGAAAATGTGGTACAGCGGCAGCGCCGTGATGACCAGCTCTTTGCCGGGATGCAGCAGCGGCCCGTAGGTTGCGTTGACCTGCTCAAGGTTCGCCAGCATGTTGCGGTGGGTCAGCATTGCGCCTTTCGCCACGCCGGTGGTACCACCGGTATACTGCAGGAAGGCGAGATCTTCTGAGACCACTTCCGGCTTGACGTACTGCATCCGATAGCCCGCATGCAGCGCGCGGCGGAAGGAGATAGCGTCCGGCAGATGGTATTTTGGCACCAGACGTTTGACGTATTTGACGACAAAGTTAACCAGCGTGCCTTTGGCGGTAGAGAGCTGGTCCCCCATGCGCGTCAGGATGACGTGTTTCACCTGGGTTTTGTCGACCACTTTTTCCAGCGTATGGGCAAAGTTGGACACAATGACAATCGCAACCGCGCCGCTGTCGTTCAGCTGATGCTCCAGCTCGCGCGGGGTATACAGCGGGTTGACGTTGACGACGATCATCCCGGCACGCAGGATACCGAACAGCGCCACCGGGTATTGCAGCAGGTTCGGCATCATCAGCGCGACGCGATCCCCTTTTTGCAGCCCCAGCCCTTCCTGCAGATACGCCGCAAACGCCCGGCTGCGCTCCTCCAGCTTACGGAACGTCATCACCTCGCCCATATTCACAAATGCGGGCTGATCCGCGTAGCGCCTTACCGAGTGTTCAAATAATTCCACCAGGGATTGATAACGGTCAGGATTGATCTCAGCAGGAACATCTGCGGGATAACGGTTAAGCCAAACCTTCTTCAATGCATCACCTCTGAAATGAGTGTTCGTCGTCATCACAACCCCGATAATAAACAGTTTGTTAACATTATATTAACTCAGCGTACCAGTTTATTAATTGTTCAGATTTAAGGTTGCGAAGCGCGTCACTCTTTTTTTTCGTTTTATCCGTAAAAAAACAGAGACAGCGGCTGAGCCGCTGTCTCTTTTCTAACAATAACAGTAAGTTACTCAGTAACGATCGTCTGTACCTGTGCAGGTCCCGGGTTATACCAGCCCCAGCCCGGGTAGCCATAGCGATAAGGATGCGGACCCCACATCCACGGATCGATCGGCTGCGGCGGCATGATCACCTGCTGGGCCAGCCGCCAGCGCTTGTATCCGTTGACCTGCATGGTCATAAATTTATACGGCGTGTTGCCGATTTTGCCCTGTACGGCGCCGGTAATCGGCCCGACGACGGTCACCAGCTGTCCGCGAAAATCGACCGGATCGAGGAACCCGCTGACGTCCGCATAGATACGTCCCCGGGAGGCCTCGCCCAGTACAGGCCGCGCGCCGCTGTCCAGCGGAACGGTGGCGATCTCCAGGCGGGTTTTCCCCTGCTGGTTTTGTACGTCAATCACCTTACCGCCAAAGCGCGCTTCCTGGCCCACGTACAGCTCAGGCGCATTCATCACCCGAACCAGATCCTGCTGTGGCGTCGGGCTGCTGCCCTTAATCGCATCAGGAACGGAAACGCATCCGCTCAGTGCTATGGCAACCGCGCCTGCCATAATAAGGCGTACTACTTTAGTCTGAACCGCCATGATGCGACTCCTTTTTCTCAGTTCCTGTTACTGAGATTCACTCGCGGCCCGGAAGTTTCTTCCACGCGACGGTGTTTCGCAAATAAACCGGTTCCGCCTGTTCAACAGCCACGGTTTTGCCTGCTGCGAGCAACTGGCTGGCAATCGGAAGCATATCTTCCGCAGCCGGCAAAAGCATGTTGCCGTCCACCAGCGTCAACCCGGTGTCGTTCGCCATCTCAGGCCACGCTGGCCAGCCCGTGCCGACGGTCGCCCACTCGCCGGACAGCTGCTTCAGTCGTTCTGTCACCGCTTCTGGCTTAAGCACGGCCTCCGTCTCTTCACCGTGCCACACGCCCTGCTCGTCACGGGTGTATTCGGCCCAGTAGACTTCGCCCATGCGGGCATCAATCGCTGCCAGGACGCGCGTTGCCCCGGTCGTGCGCCATGCGCCCTGCGCCATGGTGGCGAGGGTAGAGACACCGATCATCGGCAGTTCGGCGCCCAGCGCCAGCCCCTGCGCAATGCCAATCCCGATACGTACGCCCGTAAAGCTGCCGGGGCCGCGGCCAAAGGCCAGCGCGTCGAGGTCGGTTAAGGAGGTGTTTCCCTGGGTTAAAATGGCTTTTACCAGGGGCAGAATGCGTTGGGTGTGTTCCCGTGGGCACTCTTCGAAATGGGCAGAAACAGCACCGTCGTTCAACAGAGCAACAGAGCAAGCCTCTGTCGCGGTATCAATAGCCAGAATTCGCATCGGTCGTCGCGCTCTCGCAAGGGTCAGTCACAAAATGGCGCGCATCTTAGCACACTCCGGGGTAAATTACTCCGCCGTTGGGTTTGCCAGGAAACGCACCGCGCGTTTTATGTCCCGCGTCCGCGACGCGGGCGGCAGGCTTGCAAGGAAAGTCGCACCGTAAGGACGCATCACCAGCCGGTTATCGCAGATGACCAGCACGCCGCGGTCGGTGACGTCACGGATTAAGCGCCCTACCCCTTGCTTAAGCGTAATGACCGCATCCGGCAGCTGAACCTCGTCAAACGGATCGCCGCCGCGCAGGCGACAGTCTTCCATCCGCGCCTTCAGCAGCGGATCGTCCGGGGAGGTAAACGGCAGCTTATCAATGATCACCAGCGAAAGCGTGTCGCCGCGCACGTCCACCCCTTCCCAGAAGCTGCTGGTTGCGACCAGCAGGGCATTACCGGCACTCACGAACTGCTGCAGAAGCTGGCCTTTGCTGGTTTCGCCCTGCAACAGCACCGGCAACGTCATCGTAGCGCGAAACTGCTCGGCGAGGTCGCGCATCATGGCGTGGGAGGTGCAGAGCATAAAGCAGCGGCCGTTATTGGCCTCGATCATTGGCTTCAGCATCGCCGCCAGCAGACGGGCCGCACCCGGCTGGTTGGGAAGCGGCAAATTGCGCGGCACGCAGAGCAGCGCCTGCTTTTCGTAATCGAACGGGCTGGGCAGAAGCAGCGATTCCGCCTGCTCAATGCCGAGGCGCTCGGTGAAGTGGTGCAGATCGTCATTCACCGACAGGGTTGCCGACGTAAAGATCCAGCTGCCCGGCTTCTGCGCCATCACCTCTTTAAATTTATCCGCCACCGTCAGCGGCGTCAGCGCCAGGGTAAAGTGGCGCGAGGTGCACTCGTACCAGTAGCTGTAACCCGGCTGGTTAATCTCTTTCAGTCGTTTGAGCCGCCCGCGATAAAGCGTGGCGCGCTCGAAGGCCGCATCCAGCAGCGCGGAGCGGCCGAGTGACAGTTTTGCCACGTCGTAGCAGAGCTCAAGCGCATCATCGAGCAGCAGCAGCGCGCGCTGGATGTTTTTGTCCGCCAGCAGCTCGCGCAGGTTACCACGATAGCCCGGCTCGCCGAGCTGTAAACGGAAATCCTGCGCGCTCTGCGCCAGACGGTCGGCGCACTTCTGCAGCTGCTGGGTATCTTTGAGTTCGGTCCGGTAAGCAATGGTGAAATCTTTCGCCAGATCCTGCAGCTGACGGCTGGAGAGCGACTGACCAAAGTACTGGCTGGCGATGTCCGGCAGCTGGTGGGCTTCGTCGAAGATCATCACGTCCGCTTCCGGGATCAGCTCACCAAAGCCGCTGTCCTTAACCACCATATCCGCAAGGAACAGATGGTGGTTCACCACCACCACATCCGCATCCATCGCCGTTTTGCGCGCTTTCACCACGAAGCAGTCTTTATACAGCGGGCAGTCGCTGCCGAGGCAGTTGTCGTTGGTGCTGGTCACCAGCGGCCAGGCGGGAGAGTCTTCCGGCACGCTCGCGCAGGTGCTGATATCGCCCTCTTCGGTCTGGTTCGCCCAGGCGCGAAGGATAATGACGTCGCTCAGGGTTTGCACCGGCAGGTCGCCGCCCGCCAGCGCCTGCTGCTCAAGGCGTTCCAGACAGAGATAGTTGGAGCGCCCCTTCAGCAGGGCCAGACGGCCTTTATATTTCAGCGCCTTTGCCACGGTGGGCAAATCGCGGCTGTAGAGCTGATCCTGCAGCGCCTTCGAACCGGTGGAAATAATCACCTTCTTTTTCGCCCGCAGCGCCGGCGCAAGGTAAGCATAGGTTTTACCCGTGCCGGTACCGGCTTCGACCACCAGCGGCTGAGCCTTATCGATGGCGCGTGCAACGGCGTGCGCCATCTGTCGCTGAGGCTCTCGGGGTTTGAAGCCGGGGATAGCCTGCGCTAATTGACCTTCAGGGGAAAAATCGTCTGCCACGGTGCTCTCTCACTGTATTTTTGCACAGGGATTATGTCAGCCCATCCACTCATGTGCCACCCCAAATAGTGACGACGGATGAACAATATGGCAGTCTTGCCGCCTGACGACGAAAAATAACGAGGAAACGTTTATGACAATTGTGCGCATTGATGCCGAAGCCCGCTGGTCTGATGTGGTGATCCATAACCAGACGCTCTACTACACCGGCGTCCCGGCTAACCTG
The DNA here is from genome assembly GCF_048685015.1 of Enterobacter sp. BNK-13. Classification (NCBI taxonomy): domain Bacteria; kingdom Pseudomonadati; phylum Pseudomonadota; class Gammaproteobacteria; order Enterobacterales; family Enterobacteriaceae; genus Enterobacter; species Enterobacter sp. BNK-13. Next base: position 2,450,056 of record NZ_JBLQTP010000001.1, read on the forward strand.
GACGCGGATGCGTTCGAGCAGACGGCCAATACCCTGGCGCAGATTGACGCGGTGCTGGAAAAACAGGGCAGCGACAAATCACGGATTCTGGATGCGACGATTTTCCTGGCAAACAAAGATGACTTCGCGGCAATGAACAAAGCCTGGGACGCGTGGGTGGTGGCGGGTCACGCGCCTGTACGTTGCACCGTACAGGCCACGCTGATGAAGCCGGAATACAAGGTAGAGATTAAGATTATCGCGGCGGTTTAAGCCCGATCACTCTTCATCTTCATCCTCGAAACGCGCCACGATCCGCTCGCCGGTATGTGTGGCGCGCAGTTCTTCCGCCACCTGGGAAATCGCCTGTCCGCTGCTCATCCCCTGGGACATCAGTTCCTGAATTCGCTCAACCGCTTTCTGCTGCTGTTCATGGCTCAGAGAAGGTAAACCTGCAAACATCGTCAACTCCTGCTAAATTATTCGCGCTAATTATTTCACGCTGCCCGGTAGTATGCCACACATGAACATGCGCTTCCCCACTGTTATTACCCTGCCCTGGCGGACAGACGCCGCTGAATACTGGTTTTCCCGCCTGAGCCATCTTCCGTTTGCGATGCTGCTGCACTCCGGTCATGCGGACCATCCCTATAGCCGCTTTGATATTCTGGTCGCCGATCCGCTGAAGACGCTGACAACCGATGACCTGTCGCTGACGGACGATCCCCTGGTGCAGCTTCAGCACGACATTAACGCGCTGGGCTTATCTGCCACACCCAACCCGGACCTTCCTTTTCAGGGGGGCGCGCTGGGCCTGTTTGGCTACGATTTGGGTCGCCGTTTCGAAACGCTGCCCGAGCATGCGCAGGCTGATATTCCCCTGCCCGACATGGCCGTGGGGCTGTATGACTGGGCGTTAATTGTCGATCACCAGAAAAAAACGGTTTCCCTGCTGAGCCATCGTGACGTGCAGGCGCGTCTGGCCTGGCTTGAGGCGCAACAGGCTGCACCCGCAGAGACGTTCACGCTGACCTCCGGCTGGCGCTCGAACATGAGCGCCGCGGAATATGCCGAAAAATTCGCGCGCGTTCAGGCGTATCTGCAAAGCGGCGACTGCTATCAGGTTAACCTCGCCCAGCGCTTCGAGGCGACCTATCGGGGAGATGAGTGGCAGGCGTTTACCCGCCTTAATGCCAGCAATAAGGCGCCGTTCAGCGCCTTTGTGCGTCTGGAACAGGGGGCGATCCTCAGCCTCTCGCCCGAGCGCTTTATTCATCTGGCCGAGGGCACGATCCAAACCCGCCCGATTAAGGGCACGCTTCCACGCCTTGCCGATCCTGATGCCGATCGCCAGCAGGCGGAAAAACTGGCCGCCTCGCCAAAAGACCGCGCCGAAAACCTGATGATTGTCGATCTGATGCGTAACGACATTGGCCGGGTGGCCGTGCCGGGCAGCGTCCGCGTGCCGGAACTGTTTGTCGTTGAGCCTTTCCCGGCGGTGCATCATCTGGTCAGCACCATTACCGCGCGGCTGCCTGACTCGCGCACGGCCTGCGACCTGCTGCGCGCCGCGTTCCCGGGCGGCTCCATCACCGGCGCGCCGAAGGTGCGGGCAATGGAGATCATTGATGAGCTGGAGCCCCACCGCCGTAATGCCTGGTGCGGTAGCATCGGCTATATCAGCCTGTGCGGCACGCTGGATACCAGCATTACCATCCGTACGCTGACCGCCTGCAACGGAAACCTTTACTGTTCGGCCGGGGGCGGCATTGTTGCCGACAGCCAGGTCGATGCGGAATATCAGGAAACCTTTGATAAAGTTAACCGTATCCTGAAACAACTGGAGTAAACACGGGTGGAAAAAGAGAATCTGACGCTGGATGACTTTTTATCTCGCTTTCAGCTATTACGACCGCAGGTCAACCGCGAAGCGCTGAATCAACGTCAGGCGGCCGTGCTGATCCCGGTCGTGCGTCGCGCGCAGCCGGGCCTGCTGCTCACCCAGCGTTCCGCCCATTTACGCAAGCACGCGGGTCAGGTCGCTTTTCCGGGGGGCGCGGTAGACAGTTCCGACGCCTCGCTGATTGCCGCCGCGCTGCGCGAAGCGCAGGAAGAGGTTGCCATTCCGCCGGAGGCCGTTGAGGTCATCGGCGTGCTGCCGCCCGTCGACAGCGTCACCGGTTTTCAGGTCACGCCGGTAGTCGGCATTATCCCGCCGGGCCTGCAGTATCACGCCAGCGTCGATGAAGTCTCCGCGGTGTTTGAAATGCCGCTGGAAGAAGCCCTCCGACTGAGTCGTTATCACCCGCTGGATATTCAGCGTCGTGGGCATGACCATCGGGTCTGGTTGTCCTGGTATCAGCATTATTTTGTCTGGGGCATGACGGCGGGCATTATTCGTGAGCTGGCGTTGCAAATCGGCCTGAAGCCTTGACTATACTTTACATTCCGCCCTCTTCTGCCAGGTTTGCGATCTGCGTCGCGCTATTAGCAAAACCCATCGTTAACCATTAGTTTAATTCATGTGAATAGTTAAGCCGAGGTCGGTGTTCCCTCTTACACTATGCGCAGTTATAACATCGTTACTGGAACCCCGGTAACCCTGTCAGGAGTGTGAAAGTGATTAGTATATTCGACATGTTCAAAGTGGGAATTGGCCCTTCGTCTTCCCATACTGTTGGCCCGATGAAGGCCGGTAAACAGTTCGTCGATGATCTGGTCGAAAAAGGATTACTGGAAAGCGTTACCCGTGTCGCCGTGGATGTTTACGGCTCGCTGTCATTAACGGGTAAAGGCCACCACACCGATATCGCCATTATTATGGGTCTGGCAGGCAATATGCCGGATACCGTTGATATTGATGCCATCCCGGCATTCATCCGCGACGTGGAAACACGCGGCCGCCTGCTGCTGGCAAACGGCCAGCAGGAAGTCGATTTCCCGCAGGATGACGGCATGCGTTTTCGCAGCGACAACCTGCCGCTGCATGAAAACGGCATGACCATTCACGCTTATAGCGGTGAAAAAGAGATCTACAGCAAAACGTACTACTCCATCGGCGGTGGTTTCATCGTGGATGAAGAGCATTTTGGTAAAGACAGCGTCGGCGACGTCAGCGTACCGTACCCGTTCAAATCGGCGACCGAGATGCTGGGTTACTGCAAACAGACCGGTCTTTCCCTGTCCGGCATGGTGATGCAGAACGAACTGGCCCTGCACAGCAAACAAGAGATTGAAGACTATTTTGCCAACGTCTGGCAAACCATGCGCGCCTGTATCGATCGCGGGATGAACACCGAAGGGGTTCTGCCGGGTCCGCTGCGCGTGCCGCGTCGTGCCTCTGCTCTGCGTCGTATGCTGGTGACCACGGACAAATTCTCCAACGACCCGATGAACGTGGTCGACTGGGTGAATATGTTTGCACTTGCGGTTAACGAAGAGAACGCCGCCGGTGGCCGCGTCGTGACGGCGCCAACCAACGGCGCGTGCGGTATTGTTCCTGCGGTGCTGGCGTATTACGACCACTTTATTGAGCCCGTGACGCCGGACATCTATATCCGTTATTTCCTGGCAGCAGGTGCCATCGGCGCGCTGTACAAGATGAATGCCTCCATTTCCGGTGCGGAAGTGGGCTGCCAGGGTGAAGTCGGCGTGGCCTGCTCCATGGCGGCGGCAGGTCTGGCAGAGCTGTTGGGTGCAAGCCCTGAGCAGGTCTGCGTGGCGGCTGAAATCGGTATGGAACATAACCTCGGTCTGACCTGCGATCCGGTCGCGGGCCAGGTGCAGGTGCCGTGCATTGAGCGTAACGCGATTGCCTCGGTGAAAGCCATCAACGCCTCACGTATGGCGATGCGCCGTACCAGCGAACCTCGCGTATCGCTGGATAAGGTGATTGAAACCATGTACGAAACGGGCAAAGACATGAACGCGAAATACCGCGAGACGTCCCGTGGTGGCCTGGCCATTAAGGTGCAGTGCGACTAATACTGCCTTTCGCCCATCTGCAACGGATGGGCGAATTTCCCTCTTCTTCCTCGTCTCCTTCTGCTTTCCCCACTACACTTTCACTGTTGCGTCCGGCTTTTGTGGCTGGTGGCTTATCAGGCGACCGTTCATGCAAACTGCACAAACGATCATTAAAAACTATCGCCGAAAACGCGTTATCGTCTGTGTGACGGTTGCGCTCCTCACGCTCATCCTGACGCTGGGCATTCGCTTTATTTCCCAGCGCAACGTTAACCAACAGCGGATCCTCGATTTTACCAGCCATACCGTTCGCGCCCTTGATAACGTTCTGCTTTCGCTGGAAAACCACCGCAACGTGCTGCAGCCGCTGGTGGGACAGCCCTGCCCGCAGGTGCAGCTGGCGCTGCGACAGCAGGCCGCCATTTTGCAGACGGTACGTTCTATCGCCCTGATTAAAGACGGTATCCTGTATTGTTCGAGTATTTTCGGCAGCCGCAGCGAGCCTGTTCGTGACTTCCTTCAGGAACTCCCCGCCAGCACGGCGAAGCTGATTTTATCGACCGACCAGTGGCTGCTTAAGGGCAGCCCTATTTTGATCCAGTGGTATCCCGTCTCCCAGGACGGTGAAGAAGGCGTCGTCGAGATTATTAATATCGACCTGATCGCCAGAATGATCCTCGAGCCCCAGCGTCCGCTCATCAATGACGTGGTGCTGACAGTCGGCGATCGTTTTTTACGCTACGGTCAACGCGTCACCGACAGCCTGACGTTTGATGAGGAGAGCGCCCTTTTCCAGCAGTCATCTACCCGAAATCCTTTCACCATTACGGTCAGCGGACCTGGCCCCGGTGAGTTAGCCTTAAAAAGCCTGCCCGCCCAGCTGCCGCTGGGGCTGATGCTCAGCCTGCTGCTGGGCTATCTCGCCTGGCTGGCGACGGCAAACCGGATGAGCTTTACGTGGGAGATCGATATGGGCATTGCGGCGCGGGAATTTGAGCTTTTCTGCCAGCCGCTGGTGAATGCCCGCACCCAGGCGTGCACGGGCGTTGAGATCCTGCTGCGCTGGAATAACCCCCGTCAGGGTTGGATCACCCCGGAGGTGTTTATCCCTCTGGCAGAAGAACATAACCAGATTGTCCCCCTGACCCGCTATGTCATCGCCGAAACGGTGCGCCAGATAGGCTACTTCCCGTCCAGCGCCGGTTTCCACATCGGCATTAACGTTGCCGCCAGCCATTTCCGTCACGCTGTACTGGTACAGGACCTGAACCGTCTCTGGTTCAGCGCCAATCCGCGACAGCAGCTGGTGATTGAACTCACGGAACGGGATGCGCTGCTGGACGCGGATTATCGCATCGTGCGCGAACTGCATCGCAAAGGCGTGAAGCTCGCTATCGACGATTTTGGCACCGGGAACAGCTCCCTCTCCTGGCTTGAGAAGCTGCATCCGGACGTTCTGAAAATTGACCAGTCCTTTACCACCGCCATTGGTACGGATGCCGTGAATTCAACGGTGACGGACATGATCATTGCGCTGGGCCAGCGGCTGAATATCGAGCTGGTTGCGGAAGGGGTCGAAACGGAAGAGCAGGCGCGCTATTTACGCCGTCATGGCGTTCCAGTCCTGCAGGGCTTTTTCTATGCGCGGCCGATGCCGCTACGGGACTTTCCAGACTGGCTGGCGGGAAGTGCTCCCCCGCCAGCGCGTCATAACGGGCACATCGTACCCTTAATGCCACTGCGTTAAGCAGACTTACTCATCTTCGTCGTGGGCAGATTGTTCTTTAACAATACGAACCATATCAACGCGATAGTCGTTGGCTTCGACAATGGTAATGTGCAGCGGCGGCAGCTCGATCACATCGCCAACACGCGGGATCTGGCCATTTACGGCGATAACCAGACCGGCAACGGTCGCGATGTCTTCTTCATCGTTGACCACGTTTTCCAGCCCCAGCGTGTGCGAGAGCGCGTGCAGGTCGGTGGTACCTTTAACCAGCCAGCCTTCGCCATCGGCAACAATTTCCGGCGTTTCGTCTTCATCCGGGAATTCACCGGCGATCGCTTCCAGCACGTCCAGCGGTGTCACCAGCCCCTGCACCACGCCAAACTCGTTGGTGACAATAACAAAGCTACCGCGAGCGCGGCGCAGCACCCCGAGCAGGTTGATCGGATCCAGCGTTTCCGGCACCACAATCGCAGGCGATGCAGCAGCAACGGCTTCGACGTTAACGCCCTCTTCCAGGGCGACCAGCATCTCTTTCGCCCGCACCACGCCGATGATCTCATCCAGTTCACCACGACATACCGGGAACAGGCTGTGCGGTGAAGAGAGCAGCTGCTGGCGAATTTCATCAACGCTCAGGTTAGCATCGACCCAGCTGATCTCCCCGCGCGGCGTCATGATGCCGCGCAGCGAACGGGAGGCCAGAGAGAGCACGCCGTTAATCATGTAGCGTTCCTGTTCCACAAACGCCCCTTCCGGGACCGGAACCGGGTTGTGGTTTTCGGAATCAGACTGCACGTTCACCTGACGACGACCGCCCATCAGGCGCAGAATGGCATCCGCGGTCCTGGCGCGCAGCGGCTGATTTGACTGCTGCTTGATAAAGTTACGGCGCGCAATCTGGTTGAACAGCTCGATCAGGATCGAGAAGCCAATCGCGGCGTACAGGTAGCCTTTCGGAATATGGAAGCCAAAGCCTTCCGCCACCAGGCTCAGACCAATCATCAGCAGGAAGCTCAGACACAGTACCACCACCGTTGGATGCTGGTTCACGAAACGCGTCAGCGGTTTCGACGCCAGCAGCATGACCGCCATCGCAATAACCACCGCTGCCATCATGACCGGCAGATGGTTCACCATGCCGACCGCCGTGATCACCGCATCCAGCGAGAAGACCGCATCCAGCACCACGATCTGCAGCACCACCACCCAGAAACTGGCATAGCCTTTACCGTGCCCATCATCGTGCTGACGGTTTTCCAGCCGCTCATGAAGTTCTGTCGTCGCTTTGAAGAGCAGGAATATCCCCCCGATCAGCATGATCAAATCACGGCCGGAGAAGGTGTAATCCATGACGGAGAACAGCGGTTTGGTCAGCGTGACCATCCACGAGATGACGGAGAGCAGCCCCAGTCGCATGACCAGCGCCAGCGAGAGTCCAATCAGACGCGCTTTATCACGCTGTTTTGGCGGCAACTTATCCGCAAGGATGGCGATAAACACCAGGTTATCAATGCCGAGAACGATCTCCAGCACGACCAGCGTGAGCAATCCCACCCAGATTGACGGGTCCATTAAGAATTCCATGACAAGCTCCTGCTAAAGGAATGACGAAACGGTGCCCCACTCAATGTGGGCAAAACAGAGGCAGACAGAGACGATACGTGGCGAGGATCGCCGGTGAAAAAGGCGCGAAATGGCCTGGAAGATGACTGACGTCGGTGACGGTCCATATAGTGGGCTGGAGCCCTATACTCCTGAACAATTAAACGGATGCTAAACATATCAGAGAGACTGTGTTTTTAGCAAAGATTTACGTTCCTTTGCAAAGTTCTGTAACACAGCGGCTTTACGCTACAGATAATTCTGTAACGCGTGGCTAAATTACGGATCTTCATCACATAAATTATTTTTTCACTATCTAAAATAATTCGCGGAAGTCTTAGTTTTTTGAACTCTAACCCTTATCTGAATCGATTCGGTTCGCCAATACGATTCTCAGTACGACTGCCTGGCAGGCGTATTAATGATAATAAAAGGAGGTAGCAAGTGACCATTGCTATTGTCATAGGCACACATGGTTGGGCTGCTGAGCAGCTACTCAAAACGGCAGAGATGCTGTTGGGCGAGCAGGAAAACGTCGGCTGGATCGATTTCGTTCCCGGTGAAAACGCCGAGACGCTGATAGAGAAGTACAACGCTCAGCTCGAGAAGCTGGATACCAGCAAAGGCGTGCTGTTTCTCGTTGATACATGGGGCGGCAGCCCGTTCAATGCTGCCAGCCGCATTGTCGTCGATAAAGAGCACTATGAAGTTGTCGCCGGGGTAAATATTCCCATGCTGGTGGAAACCCTTATGGCACGCGACGACAATCCGTCCTTCGATGAGCTGGTTGCACTGGCCGTTGAAACCGGCCGCGAAGGGGTTAAGGCCCTGAAGGCACAGCCGGTTGAAAAACCTGCCCCTGCGCCTGCAGCGGCACCGAAAGCGGCGGCACCGGCAAAACCGATGGGCCCGAATGATTACATGGTGATCGGCCTTGCGCGTATTGATGACCGCTTAATCCACGGTCAGGTAGCCACGCGCTGGACCAAAGAGACCAACGTTCGACGCATTATCGTGGTCAGCGACGAAGTGGCCGCTGATACCGTACGTAAAACCCTTCTGACTCAGGTTGCTCCTCCTGGCGTTACCGCGCACGTTGTGGATGTCGCCAAGATGATTCGCGTATACAACAACCCGAAATATGCGGGCGAACGCGTGATGCTCCTGTTCACTAACCCGACAGACGTTGAGCGCATTGTTGAAGGCGGCGTGAAAATCACCTCCGTTAACATTGGTGGTATGGCATTCCGTCAGGGCAAAACGCAGGTCAACAACGCCATTTCAGTCGATGCGAAAGATATCGAAGCATTCAACAAGCTGAATGCACGCGGTATTGAGCTGGAAGCCCGTAAGGTTTCCACGGACCAGAAACTGAAAATGATGGATTTGATCGGCAAAGTTGGGAAATAAGCCCGCGCCGGTTTTTCACATAATGCTTATGTAATAGGAGAAGTACAATGGAGATTACCACTCTTCAGATTGTGCTGGTGTTCGTGGTCGCATGTATTGCGGGTATGGAATCCGTACTTGATGAATTTCAGTTCCACCGTCCTCTGGTGGCCTGTACGCTGATTGGGGCCGTTCTGGGTGACATGAAAACCGGTATCATCATCGGTGGTACCCTGGAAATGATCGCCCTGGGCTGGATGAACATCGGTGCGGCGGTTGCGCCCGATGCCGCGCTGGCCTCTATCATTTCTACCGTTCTGGTTATTGCCGGTCACCAGAGTATTGGTGCAGGTATCGCCCTGGCAATCCCGCTGGCAGCCGCAGGCCAGGTTCTGACCATCATCGTTCGTACTATCACCGTTGCCTTCCAGCACGCGGCGGATAAGGCGGCCGACAACGGCAACCTCACGGCCCTGTCATGGATCCACGTTTCATCCCTGTTCCTGCAGGCGATGCGTATCGCAATCCCGGCGGTTATCGTCGCGATCTCTGTGGGTACCAGTGAAGTCCAGAGCATGCTGAACGCCATTCCTGAAGTGGTCACCGGCGGCCTGAACATCGCGGGCGGTATGATCGTGGTCGTTGGTTATGCGATGGTCATCAACATGATGCGCGCAGGCTACCTGATGCCGTTCTTCTACCTCGGCTTCGTGACCGCGGCCTTCACCAACTTCAACCTGGTTGCACTGGGTGTGATCGGTGCGGTGATGGCGATTCTCTACATCCAGCTCAGCCCGAAATATAACCGCGTCGCGGGTGCCCCAGCGCAGGCTGCTGGTAACAACGATCTCGATAACGAACTGGACTAACAGGTGAGCGAAATGGTTGATATGACAAAAACTACCACCGAGAAAAAACTCACTCCGGGTGATATTCGTGGCGTGTTCATCCGTTCTAACCTGTTTCAGGGTTCATGGAACTTCGAACGTATGCAGGCGCTGGGTTTCTGCTTCTCCATGGTACCGGCGATCAAACGCCTGTACCCGGAAAACAACGAAGCACGCCGTCAGGCCATCAAGCGTCACCTGGAATTCTTTAACACCCATCCTTACGTTGCGGCCCCCGTACTGGGCGTAACGCTGGCGATGGAAGAGCAGCGTGCAAACGGCGCAGAGATTGACGATGGTGCCATCAACGGTATCAAAGTCGGTCTGATGGGTCCGCTGGCCGGTGTCGGTGACCCTATCTTCTGGGGTACCGTGCGTCCGGTCTTCGCGGCACTGGGTGCCGGTATCGCGATGAGCGGCAGCCTGCTTGGCCCGCTGCTGTTCTTCATCCTGTTCAACGCCGTGCGTCTGCTGACCCGTTACTACGGCGTGGCCTACGGCTACCGTAAAGGGGTGGACATCGTTAAGGACATGGGCGGCGGCTTCCTGCAGAAACTGACTGAGGGGGCGTCAATCCTCGGCCTGTTTGTCATGGGCGCGCTGGTAAACAAGTGGACGCACGTGAACATCCCACTGGTGGTATCGACCATCACTGGACAGGATGGTCAGACCCGCGTCACCACCGTGCAGACGATTCTGGATCAGCTGATGCCGGGCCTGGTCCCGCTGCTGTTGACCTTCGCCTGTATGTGGCTGCTGCGTAAGAAAGTGAACCCGCTGTGGATCATCGTTGGCTTCTTCGTCATCGGTATTGCGGGCTACGCCGTCGGCCTGCTGGGTCTGTAAGTATCAATGCTATAGGCCGGGGGCTTGCCCCCGGTTTTTTTTATCTGGAGGATGAATGACTGTCACGGACATCGTACTGGTTTTATTTGTTGTTGCCCTTCTGGCTTACGCGATCTATGACGAGTTCATTATGCCCCGCCGTCACGGCGAGACGCTGCTCTCCCTTCCCCTGCTACGACGCGGGCGCGTGGATGCCTTTATCTTCGTGGGTCTCATCGCCATTCTTATTTACAATAACGTCACCAGCCATGGTGCATTATTAACCACATGGTTATTATGTGCGCTGGCATTAATGGCGATTTATCTGTTCTGGATCCGCACGCCAAAAATCATTTTTAAATCCCACGGATTCTTCTTCGCCAATGTATGGATAGAATATAACCGTATTAAAGAGATGAATTTATCCGAAGACGGCGTGCTGGTGATGCAATTAGAACAACGCCGCCTGCTTATTCGGGTGAAGAATATTGATGACCTGGAAAAGATATACAAGTTACTCGTTAAAACTCAATGAGTTAGATATATAGCAACGGCTATATCCTGTGTTTATTTTGCGCAAGAAATATAGCCGAAGCTATATCCTCACCGCTAATTTGAACGCTATTTGTTAACGATATTTTCACGATTAAAGACAAATGAAAATCGTTATCAACAAACGTTTTAAATAATGCCTTTTCATTGTTGTTTTATATTCTCAAAATATGTTAAGGTTGCGCCCGTCGTTGGGGAGTAGCCGATTTCCTGTTCACAGGAAATGTACGTGTCAACATACTCGTTGAAAAACGTGGCACGTACGGATCGCTTACCGCACATCTTATGTGCATTGCGATCAGGCGAGACCATAGATACATCAACTGCTGTTTACTGGGGGCAGTGATGTGTCATATGGATATCCCCGGTCTGGACGCTGTTATGAATATCTCCGCTACGATCCTTCTCGCTTTTGGCATGTCCATGGACGCATTCGCTGCTTCCATCGGAAAAGGTGCCACGCTACACAAACCTAAATTCTCAGAAGCCCTGCGTACCGGCCTGATTTTTGGCGCTATCGAAACGCTGACCCCGCTTATCGGCTGGGGACTTGGCATGCTCGCCAGCCAGTTCGTGCTGGAGTGGAACCACTGGATTGCCTTCGTCCTGCTGGTGTTCCTCGGAGGCCGAATGGTCATTGAAGGTTTCCGCGGCGGTGATGATGAACACGAGGAGCCGCAGCATCGCCACGGCTTCTGGCTGCTGGTCACCACCGCAATTGCCACCAGCCTTGATGCGATGGCCGTTGGTGTGGGTCTGGCATTTCTGCAGGTCAATATTATCGCCACCGCGCTGGCTATTGGCTGTGCAACCCTGATTATGTCCACGCTGGGCATGATGGTCGGACGGTTTATCGGCCCGCTGCTGGGTAAACGCGCCGAGATCCTCGGGGGGATTGTGCTGATTGGCATTGGCGCCCAGATCCTCTGGGCACACTTCGCCGGTTAATCTTCGCGCTGCCAGATGTGGATGCTGAAGTCCGTCTGGCAGCGAAATGTTGAATGTGCCGCCAGCGTTTCCCACACCTCCGGTTTTGCCCGCCACGCGAACGGCGTCATCTGCAATAACGCGACGGCCTCTTCCCCTTTCAGCGTCATTTCGTACGCCACTGATTCCGCCTGCTTCAGGGTAAAACCGCCCAGCTGCTCTGAATGCGGGGCATGCAGACGCACTTCGTCGTAGATCAGCCCTTTCAGCTCCATCAGATGACGCGGGCCTGGGGTCACGGTGACCACCGATCCACCCGGCTTCACCACGCGCGCCAGCTCCTCTGCCTTACACGGCGCGTAGATACGGATAACCGCGTCCATGCTGGCATCGTCAAACGGCAGCCGGTGGCTGGAGGCCACGCAGAACGTCACGTCGGTATAACGCTTTGCCGCCGCGCGTATGGCCACTTTCGACACGTCCAGACCGAATGTCTGCGCGCCCTTCTCACGAGCAACCTCGGCAAACCGTGCGGTGTAGTATCCTTCCCCACAGCCGATATCGAGCATGGCGGTGGCTGAAGCAGGCAGAATATCATTGAGCATCTGCGTGACGGCCTCCCGCAGCGGCAGATAGTGTCCGGCATCGAGAAACGCGCGGCGAGCCCGCATCATCTCAGCACTGTCGCCAGGATCGCGGGAACGCTTATGCTGTACCGGCAGAAGATTCACGTAGCCTTCTTTTGCCCGGTCAAACTGATGCCCCTGCGGGCAGGTATACCGTTTATCAGAGTGCGTCAGGGGGGCGTGGCAAAGGGGACAGCTGAAGGACATGGCAACTCCGGAGCATAATCAAAGGGCGAAGTGTACCGCTATTCGCCCCTGTTATAAACGCCCGGTTAGCGCATGACGATAAGGTGATCGGATCCCGCCGGTAACCCGTCAGGTTTGATATTCTCCAGACGCAGCACGTTACCCATAATCTCACTGAAGACAGGGGCAGAGACGGCCCCGCCGTAGTAAGCCCCGTTTTGCGGATCGTTAATCACCACCACCAGGGCAAAACGCGGATTGCTGGCAGGGGCAACCCCCGCCGTGTAGGCGACGTATTTATCGACATACTTCCCGCTATCATCAATTTTCTTCGCCGTACCGGTTTTCACCGCCACCCGGTAATCACGCACGGCAGCCTTAACGCCTCCGCCACCCGGCAGCGCAACGCTCTCCATCATGTGCTCCACTTCATGGGCAATCTCTTCCGGCATGACGCGATGCCCGATAACGGGGGGATCGATGCGGGTGATCGAGAGCGGACGCTCAAGCCCGTACCCACCAATCGTGGCGTAGACGTGGGCCAGCTGGAGCGGCGTAACCATCAGCCCGTAGCCGAAGGCAAAAGTCGCGCGATCGAGCTGGCTCCAGTATTTACGCTGTGGCAACAGCCCCGAGCTTTCCCCCGTTAAGCCAAGCCCCGTATTGGTGCCAAAACCAAAGTTTCGATAGGTATCGATGAGATGCTGGACAGGCATCGCCAGCGAAAGTCGGGAAACGCCGGTGTCGCTCGATTTTTGCAGGATCCCGGTCATCGTCAGCTCAGGGTAAAAGCCCACGTCGCGAATGCGATGTCCGTCAAGGGTATACGGGTGGGTGTCAATCACGCTGTCCGGCTGGACCAGCCCCTGCTGCAGGGCCGTCATCAGCACCAGCGGCTTGACGGTCGAACCAGGTTCGAACGTATCGCTGATTGCGCGGTTGCGGAAATCGTTTATCGTCGCCCCTTCACGATTATTGGGGTTAAAATCCGGGTAGCTCGCCATGGCGAGGATTTCCCCGGTTGGGATATTAATGAGCACCGACGCCCCCGACTCGGCCTTGTTCCAGGCCACGGCATTGTCGAGCGCATCTTCGGTGATGGTTTGCAGCCGCTCGTCAATACTTAACTGGATGTTATGCGCCGGTGCGGGCGCAATTTCGGTCAGGTTTTCAACCACGCGTCCATAGCGATCTTCCCTTACCTGACGCACACCCGGCTTGCCGGTGAGTTGCGCGTTGAAGCTCTTTTCCACACCTTCGATGCCCTGCCCGTCAATATTGGTGAAGCCAATCAGGTTCGCTGCCACATGGCCAGCAGGATAAAAACGGCGGGACTCATCGCGCAAATTGATGCCGGGCAGATTCAGTTTGTCGATCCACTTTGCCTGCGCAGGATCGACCTGACGGGCAAGGTAAATAAAACGGCCCTGTGGGTTGGCGTTGATGCGTGCCGAGAGTGTGCCGAGGGAGAGATGCAGCGCGCTGGCCAGCGCCTGCCAGCGCTCATCAAGCCCAACGCCCCCTTTTGCCAGCACCGTTTTAGGATCGGCCCAAACGGCCTGGACAGGCACGCTCACCGCCAGGGGACGACCCTCACGATCCATTATCATGCCGCGCGGCGCATCAATCGCCAGCTGGCGTAGGGATCGCATATCCTCCTGCTTCACCAGATTGTCAGGCTTGATGATTTGCAGCCAGGCAACGCGGCCCAGCAGAAAAGCCAGACTACAAAAAATAGCTAAACAGAGCAGAGCAAAACGCGCCGGCGTGAAATTTCCAGTTGCTGTTATCAATGTCTTCTTCACCTGAACCCCAGGGCTGTAAAACAACGCCCTGATTTAACGGGAAAAGACGGCGAGAAGGTGGCGAAACAGTGCTACTAACCTCGCAGCTTTGCAACAAGTTACTAACAAGACCGCGGATGGTAATATTTTGAAAGATAAGGAACATAAAAAAGCCCCGCGACAGGCGAGGCTTTATGTCTGAGAGTGAAGTGCCGGGCACTTCAGTCAGCAGCGGTTCGATCAGATAGCAGTTACGTTAACTGCAGCTGGGCCTTTCTGGCCGTCCTGAATTTCGAACTCAACGTTCTGGCCTTCAGCCAGAGTTTTGAAGCCGTTACCCTGGATTGCAGAGAAGTGTACGAACACGTCTTTGCTGCCGTCAGCAGGAGTAATGAAACCAAAACCTTTAGACTCGTTGAACCACTTAACTTGACCTTTAATCTTTGCCATTTTGCAAAATTCCTTAGAGTGTTTTCTTAGCCCGCAGGCATTAACTGAGATAAAACTGAGACATTACTGCATGAGGCACTAATATAAGGTTCGGCAGAGAAGCGGTATTCAACGACAACGTGTTTACTCAGGACTTCTTTACTGAAAATGCCACACATAAACAGAACTGTACCTCGTTTGACCCAAAACGTGTTATCACACACTATGTTTAATATGGCAAGCCATTTTTAAACATGTCTCGATCCGCCGCACAAATTCGAACAGTGCCTGTCAGGTTTTGCACAATTATGCGCATCACGTACAGACAGCCCTGCTGCGTAACAAAGACCCAGCGTTGCTTTCACAACCGCTGTAATCTAAGACTTTTTTAACATAGCTCAATCATTACGAACCGTCCAGCAAACAGGAAAAGAAATCTTACGTCTTGATTGAGTTAGAACAATTTGTGAAAACTTATGCTTAAATCATTGTAACGCGACCAAATTGTTTCAGAGAAAAAACAGTGTTAATAACCCGCGCCCAGCTGTATTAAAATGCACCAGCGAATAAACAGCGTTATGCACCAAAATAATGAAATTTTTATGACTCTGCATCAAAAGAAGGCAAGCAAAACGTTTCGATAAAAATAAAACATTCCTGCGCGCCTTTACATCAACAATATATGCAACAATTTATCGCTTCGTTTATAAGGATAAATATTCACCAATTTTCAGTATCCTGAAAGAATGGTTAACTGGTGCTAAATTATCGAGTGCGTGAGTTAACTCCTGCACAGGTTCATCTAAGGATTCATCTGCCAGTTCGAACACGCCCCAGTGAATAGGGAACGCCAGAGGTGAGCCCAGCTGCTGCCACAATGCCACCGCAGATTGCGGATCCATATGATGGACAGCCATGAACCATCGTGGGGCATAGGCACCAATCGGTAACGCGGCGGCATCTATCTGGCCCAGGCGTTCAGGAATTAACAGCAGCTCAGGTGAATAACCGGTATCACCGCTGAACCAGAAGCGGTGATGTCGTCCTTCCATCACCCAGCCGCACCATAAGGAACGATTGCGGTTCCATGGCGTGCGCATGCTCCAGTGCTGTGCCGGTACGGCGGTCAGCGTCATCCCCTGCCAGGTGAAACTCTGCCACCAGTCGAGTTCGACCACGTGTTTTGCTCCCCGGCGACGAAACCAGTCGGCGAGGCCCAACGGAACAAAAATACTGACGTCGGGAAAGCGTTTGAGGATTCGGCGAAGGGTTGCGTCATCAAGATGATCGTAATGATTATGGGAAATGACGACCGCATCCAGCTGATGAAGTTGCTCGACAGACAGTACGGGGGGTGTCTTACGCTGGGGTCCCAGGAAAGGCAGCGGAGAAGCGCGTCGAGAAAACACCGGATCGGTAAGGATGACATTGCCGTCCAACTGCAGCAACACGCTCGCGTGTCCGAGCCACCATACCCCATCTTCCTGAGGTTGCGTAAGCTCAACCGGTTGCCACCACTGGCGGATAAAGTCTTCATAACCCAGCGCAGGCGGCTTCGGTAATCCGGCCTCTTTACGCGCTTTACGCCAACGGTCAAGGTCGCCGGGTTGATGTCCGACAGGATCGGTATTACAAAAACCGTTTGGGGTGTGATGTTTCAGGGAGGGATCATACCAGGGATTTTTCCAGACCACAGCCACCTCCCAGGACAAAAAGATTAACGCTCAGCCACCAGGCGGATAAAGTCGTCTTCGTCTTTGTTATCTTCAGCGACCGCGTCTTTCGGCGCGTCTTTCTCTTCCGGTTCGTTAGCCTCACACAGACGGCGTAGCAGCGCATTCTGACGTTTTTGCTGATCGAGCAGCGCTTCCAGCAGTTCGATCTGCTCGTTAGTACGGGAACTGGCGCGGTTCACGAAAAACCAGATGACCAGCCCCACAAGCAGAACCACCAAAGAAATCATCAGGGATGCTATATTCAGCAGCCCTGAATTCAGTAACTCACCCATTTCACCACCTCAATAAAAACGTCTATTTTACCACTGGCGCGAAGGAAGGAAATCACGTTGAGAAAAAATGTCTATTACCACGGAATAAACTTGTTTATTGCGCAAACGCCGCTAAAAAACTGTACATCCTGATCGCACATCACATTGATCGTCTGCGTCCATAACACCACGCACGCTATCAGCACGATAATCAGAATTACCCAGCGTATTTTTTTCACTCCACACTCCGTCTAAGGACCTGATGTAACGAGATTATCACGCTTATCTTAAACAAGGACTAACTGTGCCTCCATCGCGTTTTTTTTCAGAATCCTGCACTTGTTTCATCGCGTAAACGCTTTACGCTAGCATTACGATAACAACGATAAAAGAGGTAATGATGCGATTCATCATTCGAACAATTATTGCACTGGCCCTTGTCTGGATTGGCCTTCTGTTAACGGGCTATGGCGTGCTCGTGGGGAGCACCGAAAACGCAGCCGGGCTAGGCATTCAGTGTAAATACCTCACAGCACAGGGAATTAGCACTGCCCAGTATCTGCATACTGACAGCGGGATCGTTGGCTTAACCCACTGCCCTGTACTGCGTAAAACATCCGTCGTGATTGATAATGGCTAATCAGCCTGGTGAATGACATACAAAAAACGCCGCATCAGATGCGGCGTTTTTCTCTACCAGCAGGGATTAAAACGGGTAGTCGTGATATCCCATCTGTTCAGAAATTTTCCGTGCCGCAGTGTGCAGAATAGCCACATACTCATGCAGACGCTCTTCGGAGAAGCGTAAGGTTGGGAAGGAGATACTCAAGCCCGCGATTACAACGCCAAAGCGGTCAAATACCGGAACGCCGATGCAGCGCAGCCCCTCTTCCTGCTCTTCGTTATCTTCGCCATATCCCTGCTCGCGCACGCGGTCAAGCACCGTCAGCAGCGCATCCGTGCTGGTAATGGTTCGTTCCGTGCTGCGTTTGTATTCCACGCCTTCGAGGATCTGCTTCACTTCCTCGCGATCGCGCCACGCCAGCAGAACTTTACCAATGGCGGTACTGTAGAGCGGGTTGCGGCGACCAATCCGCGAATACATGCGCAGATTGTACATGGAGTCGATTTTATGGATGTAAACGATGCTGTCTTCATCCAGGGCACCGAGATGAATGGTCTCTTTGGTCAGGCGAGAGATTTCGCGCATCTGAATGTCAGCGCTGCGGATCAGGTCAACATTTTGTAGCGCACGCGCACCCAATTCAAACAGCTTAAGCGTCAGAGAATACTTTTCAGATTCGCCTTCCTGCGCAACGTAACCCAGCGACTTCATGGTTTGCAAAAAGCGATAAACGGTGCTTTTTGACATCATCACGCGCTGCGACAGCTCTGTAATACCTATTTCACGCTCTTCTCCAAGCGCCTGTAAGATGCCAAACACCTTCAGCACGGAAGAAACAGAATCTGGCTGTTTATCCAAATCCGCAATAGCCATTTACCACCTCATAGCGAGTGTTTTATAAAAATCAGAACCGGTTTTTATTATAAGTTCCCGTCATGTCACCTGCAATCAATCCGCGTTTACTTCGTTACAAATCTGCGACATATCGCGGCTGTAACAATGCTAAAATAGTTACCCTGAGAATAATTTCACGCTGAGCTTTTTACTCCTGATGGAAAAGAATCTTTCTGATGGCCTGCCATTACCCCAACGGTATGGCGCAATAGCGACCATCATTATCGGTATCTCAATGGCCGTCCTTGACGGCGCGATTGCAAACGTTGCCCTGCCAACCATCGCCAGCGACCTGCATGCCTCACCCGCCAGTTCGATTTGGATTGTTAACGCCTACCAGATTGCGATTGTGGTGTCACTGCTCTCGTTCTCTTTCCTCGGCGATATGTTCGGCTACCGCCGGGTATATCAGTGCGGCCTGGTGGTTTTCACTTTAACCTCCCTGCTCTGTGCCCTTTCAGATTCACTGCATACCCTGACGCTTGCGCGTATTGCGCAGGGTTTTGGCGGCGCGGCGCTCATGAGCGTAAACACGGCGCTGATCCGCTTAATTTATCCGCAGCGTCATCTGGGGCGCGGAATGGGGATAAACTCGTTTATTGTCGCCGTCTCTTCTGCCGCCGGGCCAACGATTGCGGCGGCGATCCTCTCCGTTGCGTCATGGCAATGGCTGTTCGCCATTAACGTGCCGCTGGGTGTCGTCGCCATCTTTTTTGCCCTGCGCTTTCTTCCCGCTAACGGTCCCAAAAGCAGCATGCCACGCTTCGACGTGGCAAGTGCGGTGATGAATGCCCTGACTTTCGGCCTGTTGATTACGGCGCTGAGCGGCTTTGCGCAGGGACAATCTCTGATGATTACCGCCGCGGAGCTCATCGCCCTGCTGGCGATCGGCTTCTTCTTTGTACGCCGCCAGCTCACCCTGCCAGTTCCTTTGCTGCCCGTTGACCTGCTGCGTATTCCCCTCTTTTCGCTCTCCATCTGCACGTCTGTCTGCTCGTTCTGCGCCCAGATGCTGGCTCTGGTCTCCCTGCCCTTCTTTCTGCAGAGCGTAGTTGGCCGTTCAGAAGTGGAAACCGGGCTGCTGCTCACCCCCTGGCCGCTGGCGACGATGGTGATGGCACCGCTGGCAGGTTATTTAATTGAACGCGTTCATGCCGGTTTATTGGGCGCTTTGGGGCTGACGGTGATGGCGACAGGCCTTTTCGCGTTAGCATTGTTGCCCTCGTCGCCTTCGGATCTGGACATCATCTGGCGCATGATCCTCTGCGGCGCAGGGTTTGGCCTGTTCCAGTCCCCCAATAATCACACCATTATCACCTCAGCACCACGGCATCGCAGCGGTGGGGCAAGCGGTATGCTGGGAACCGCGCGTCTGCTGGGCCAAAGCAGCGGTGCGGCACTGGTCGCCCTGATGTTTAACCTTGCCGGACAAAACGGTAACCACCTTGCGCTCCTCACCGCAGGCGCCCTTGCCACCCTCGCGGCGGTCGTCAGTGGCCTGCGGGTGACCCAGCCCAGGGTTCAGGCATAAAAAAAGCCGGGCGGAGTGTTCTCCCGCCCGGCTTTTTGTGTTTTGTTGCGTTACTTCAGGTATTCCCCACTGCGCAGCGCTTCAATACGCTTATCCAGCGGCGGGTGAGACATAAACAGCTCGCTCAGCGATTTGGATTTACCGTTAATGCAGAAGGCCATCATGCTGTTCGCTTCCTGCGGCTCGTAGGAGGTTTTGAGACGCTGCAGCGCGGCAATCATCTTCTCACGACCAACCAGCTTCGCAGAGCCGGCATCCGCGTGGAATTCACGGTGACGAGAGAACCACATGGTGATGATGCTCGCCAGAATACCGAATACCAGTTCCAGAACCATCGACACAGCAAAATAGATCAGCGGGTTGCCGTTGCTCTCTTCGCCTTCGTCGCGGTTGCCGCCCATGAAGCCCGCGGCAATCTGCGCCAGAATACGGGAGATAAAGATCACGAAGGTGTTTACCACGCCCTGAATCAGGGTCATGGTCACCATGTCACCGTTAGCGATATGGCTAATTTCGTGGGCGATAACCGCTTCGGCTTCGTCACGGCTCATGTTCTGCAGCAGTCCGGTGCTGACAGCAACCAGTGACGCATCGCGACGGGCCCCCGTGGCGAACGCGTTGATATCCGGAGCATGGTAAATGGCCACCTGCGGCATGGCGATCCCGGCCTGACGGGACTGCTGAGCCACCGTATTCATCAGCCACTGTTCCATATCGTTACGGGGTTGCTCAATGACCTCACCCCCTACCGATTTCAGTGCCATCCACTTCGACATCAGCAGGGAGATGAACGAGCCACCAAAACCAAACAGCAGCGCCATAATCAACAGACCCTGAACGCTGCTCGACTGAATTCCTGTCAGGCTTAGCACGAGCCCGAAAACCACCATCACCGCCAGGTTGGTGAGCAGGAAGAGCGCGATTCGCATCATAATTTTCTTTTTACCTCAGTTTAACAAAACGCACTATGCGATTACCCACATCGTATGGGTATTGCGGCTATTTTCAAGCATCCTGAGGGCGTAAGTCACCAGAAAGACACAACTTTACACAATTGAAAATCTGGCTGACGGAAGGATAAAGTACAAAAAGAAACAGGCACAATGTCTTGTGCCTGTTGGGAGGTTATTTTGCCGGAGCGGGCTGTACGGCAGGTTTCTCTTTTTCCTGATTCGCCAGGTCGAGAGCGATATGCACCGTCTCGTCGAGATACGGATCCGGCTCCTGGTAATCTTTTGGCAGATCGTCCAGTTTCTTGAGCAGAGGCTTGCCTTCACGCTTGAAGCGATCGTTGATACGCGCCAGGCGGGTTGCATCGTCTTCGTTGTTCTCTTTTTCACGCTGAGCGTAGTTCAGAGAAACAATATTCCGCTTATCCTTCAGAGCATTGAATCGCGCAATGTCCTTCATGATGTACTGGAACTCCGGATCTTTCGCGATGCGGTCGTTATGCGCCTTCAGCAACTCAGGGCCAAACTGCGTCATATCACCCGCTTTCACGTAGGTCGCGGCATTGATGCTGTCCCACGGCAACGCGTTATCTTCAAACTTCTCGCCGGTTTCCGTCTCCTGAGTGCCAGTCGGCATGATGATGTCCGGCGTGACGCCCTTACGCTGCGTACTGCCGCCATTTACGCGGTAGAATTTCTGAATGGTGTACTGAACCGAGCCCAGCGCAGGCCATTCCGGACGCAGCATCTGATCGTAAATACGATTCAGAGAGCGGTACTGCTGAACAGTGCCTTTCCCGAAGGTTGGCTCACCGACGATCAGCGCGCGGCCGTAGTCCTGCATGGCTGCGGCAAAGATCTCAGACGCGGAAGCGCTGAAGCGGTCAACGAGAACAACCAGCGGGCCTTTGTAGTAGACCACACCGTCATTGTCCGCATCTTCGCGCACTTTACCGTTGTTATCGCGCACCTGAACCACCGGGCCAGATGGGATGAACAGGCCAGAGAGAGAAACCGCTTCCGTCAGCGCCCCGCCGCCGTTACTGCGCAGGTCGATGATGATGCTGCTGACGTTCTGCTTTTCAAGCTTCTGCAGCTGAACTTTCACATCGTCAGTCAGGCCGACGTAGAAGCCAGGAATATCCAGGACGCCCACCTTCTCTTTACCCACGGTTTTCACCGACATTTTCACCGCGCGGTCTTCCAGACGGATACGCTCACGGGTCAGGGTAACGATACGGGTTTTGGTGCCTTTTCCGGCTGGCAGAATTTCCAGACGAACCTTGCTGCCTTTCGGACCTTTGATCAGCGCAACCACGTCATCAAGACGCCAGCCGATCACGTCGACCATGTTCTGGCCGGTTTGTCCCACACCCACAATACGATCGCCAACGCTAATCGCTTTGCTTTTAGATGCCGGGCCACCCGCGACCATCGAATTGATCACCGTGTAATCATCGTCCATCTGCAGCACCGCGCCGATACCTTCCAGAGACAGGCTCATCTCGGTATTGAACTGTTCGGTGTTGCGTGGTGAGAGATAGTTGGTGTGCGGATCGATTTCGTGCGCAAAGGCCGTCATGGCCAGCGAGAAGACATCCTCACTGTTGGTCTGGGCCAGGCGACGAATGGCAAATTTGTAACGACGCGTCAGCGTGTCACGGATCTCTTTTTCGTCTTTGCCGGTGAGCTTAAGGCTCAGTTCGTCGTATTTAACTTTGCCGTCCCACAGCGCATTCAGCTCGGCTTCATCTTTTGGCCAGGGCGCTTTGCTGCGGTCCAGATTGAAGGTGTCGTTGCCGGTGAAGTCCATTGGACGTTCCAGCACTTTCAGCGCGTACTGATAGCGTTCGAAGCGGCGCTTTTGCGACAGGTTGTAGAGATCGTAGAACAGATCCAGCTTGCCTGAACGCAACTCGTCACCCACCTCGGATTTTCGCTTAGCGAACTGCTCGACATCGCTGGCGAGCAAAACGTTATGGCTGTAATCCAGCAAGTTCAGATAGCGGTCAAAGATTTTGGCCGAAAAGGCCTGATCGAGATCGAACTGACGATAGTGCGAACGGGTGAAACGTGAGGTCACGCGCTCGCTCACCGTCGCGTGCTGCGTCTCTTCCTTGAGAACCGGAATTTGATCAACACGCGTGATATCGTCCACTGCAAAAGCGTGACCTGTTATAGCAAACAGACCCGCCAGCGCGGTGAGCTTAAAAAAAGTGTTCATGCCAGGCTTGGCCTCCGTTTCAGAACAACAAGTGTTCTGCGCGTACAATCATTGACATACCAGAAGTCAGCTGTACACGAACGCCATCTTTGGTGATTTCCAGTACGGTGGCGTCCATAGCATTGTTACCCGCTTTTACCTTCAGTGCCTGACCGACGCTCAGGGCGTTAATGTCAGAAACCGGCGTATGGCGCGGCTCTTCACGAGGCGCACGCGGGGCTTTTGCTGCTGGTTTGTCTGCACGCGGTTTGCGATCGTTATTATCGTGACGACGCGGCGCAGGGCGTGGTTTACGCTCACGACGAGGCGCTTCTTCCTGGCCGTTTGCCGCGGCGGCTTCGCGTTTTTTCGCTTGCTGTTCCGCACGTTGTGCCTGAACGCGTGCTTTGGCTTCTTCCAGCTGCTTGCGCGCATGCTCAACGTGCTGCTCGTCCAGCTCACCGCAAGGGTTGCCGTCGAGATCCACGCGAGTCGCGCCAGGTTTGATACCGTACAGATAACGCCAGCTCGAAGTATAAAGACGTAAGGCGGAACGCAGCTGAGTTTTGCTGAGGTTCATTTCCCCTTCAACACGTGCCACCAGATCCTGAAAAATACCGACTTTCAGGGGACGAGCTTCGCCTTCCGCGCTGAAGCACTGCGGGAAACGCTCGGCCAGAAATGCGATAACTTCTTTACTGCTATTCAACTTAGGTTGATTTTCCATGAAATTTCCTGATTACAACGGACGTTGCCAACAAGCGCAGGCATGAACAGGCGTCATTATAATGACGCTATCAGTAAATGCTACGTTATCCGTTGATTATCCTGCGACGCTCGCAAAGAATTTTTGATAATCGGTTGCTGCGAGTACGTTTTCCAGATTCGCCACCAGCTCGCGCAGCCCCTGTTCGTCCTCGGTTGTAAAGCGACTGAAGACCGTACTGTCGATGTCCAGAACGCCAATAATCTGATTTTTGACCACCAGCGGCAGAACGATTTCAGAATTACTGGCAGCATCACAGGCAATGTGTCCGTCAAACGCATGAACGTCTTCCACACGCTGGACCTGATTCTCGGCCACCGCCGTGCCGCATACGCCACGCCCAACCGGGATACGCACGCACGCCAGCTTTCCCTGGAACGGACCGAGCACCAGCGTTTCACCTTCCAGAAGGTAAAAGCCCGCCCAGTTTACGTCAGAGAGACGTTCAAACAGCAATGCGCTAGTATTTGCCAGAGTGGCTAAGAAGCTGGTCTCACCCGCCATCAATGCCTTAAAATCGCGGTTCAGATCCGCGTAGAATTCTGTTTTGTTCATTATTCAATCACTTAGTTGTCTTACAAAATTACCGCATAGCCTATTAAAATAAGCATTAAATGCGCTCATGCTCAAGATGAATCCGTTCATGAGTTATTATAACTTTCAACAATACTTATTTGTGCGCAGCTGATGGCCTTAAAAACAACCAAAATTACGCCGACAAGAAAGATAACTGTCCATACGGTAAGCGAAGCTTTGCCTCGTGCACATTATCAGCGTTGCCCCCAGTGCGATACGCTTTTTATGTTGCCGAAGATGAAATCGCACCAAAGTGCCTTCTGTCCCCGCTGCGACGCCAAAATTCGCGATGGCCGCGACTGGTCGTTGACCCGCCTCGCCGCCATGGCCGTCACCATGCTGCTGCTGATGCCCTTCGCCTGGAGCGAACCGCTGCTGAAGCTCTATCTGCTTGGCGTGCGCATTGATGCTAACGTGCTGCAGGGTATCTGGCAGATGACCCGTCAGGGCGATCCGATTACTGCCGCGATGGTGCTGTTCTGCACCGTGGGCGCACCGCTGGTGCTGGTTGCCGCCATTGCCTATCTCTGGTTTGGCAATATTCTTGGCATGAACCTTCGCCCGGTGCTGCTGATGCTGGATAAGCTCAAAGAGTGGGTCATGCTGGATATTTATCTGGTCGGCGTGGGCGTTGCGTCCATAAAAGTCCAGGACTACGCCTTTTTGCAGCCCGGCATTGGACTCTTTGCTTTCATCTGTCTGGTGTTGCTGAGCATCCTGACGCTGATCCACCTGAACGTTGAGCAGCTCTGGGAGCGTTTTTACCCTCAGCGCCCCGCCACGCGCCCCGATGAAAATCTGCGCGTCTGTCTGGGTTGCCACTATACCGGGTTGCCCGACCCGCGCGGACGCTGCCCGCGGTGCCACATTCCATTACGGCTGCGGCGCAACAACAGCCTGCAAAAATGCTGGGCCGCGCTGATCGCCTCCCTGGTGTTCCTGATCCCCGCCAATATGCTTCCGATTTCCATCATTTACGTGAATGGCGGACGCCAGGAGGATACTATCCTCTCCGGAATTATCTCCCTTGCGCACAGCAATGTCGGGGTGGCGGCGATCGTCTTTATTGCCAGTATCCTGGTTCCCTTTACCAAAGTGGTAGTGATGATTACCCTGCTCATCAGCATTCACTTAAAGTGTGAACAAGGTTTACGGACCCGCATTCTGCTTCTGCGATTCGTCACCTGGATTGGCCGCTGGTCAATGTTAGATTTGTTCGTGATTTCGCTGATGATGTCGCTCATCAATCGCGATCAGTTACTTGCTTTTACTATGGGACCCGCGGCTTTTTATTTCGGCTCTGCGGTGATATTGACTATTCTTGCTGTGGAATGGCTGGATAGCCGCTTACTTTGGGATGCACATGAGTCAGGAAACCCCCGCTTCGCCGACTGAAGCGAGAATTAAAACAAAACGCCGCATTTCGCCATTCTGGTTGCTGCCCGTCATCGCCCTGATGATTGCAGGCTGGCTTATCTGGACAAGCTATGAAGATCGCGGGAGTACCGTCACCATTGATTTCCAGACCGCCGACGGCATCGTCGCCGGACGAACGCCCGTTCGCTTCCAGGGGGTTGAGGTCGGTACGGTGCAGGATATCTCCCTTGGAAAAGGGCTGAACAAGATTCAGGTGCGGGTCAGTATCAAATCTGACATGCAGGATGCCCTGCGCAGCGAAACGCAGTTCTGGCTGGTGACGCCAAAAGCCTCTCTGGCCGGCGTGTCCGGGCTGGATGCGCTCGTGGGCGGTAACTATATCGGCATGATGCCGGGCAAAGGCGAGCCGCAGGATCACTTTGTGGCTCTGGATACGCAGCCCAAATACCGCCTCAATAACGGCGATTTGATGATTCATCTCCAGGCGCCGGACCTCGGTTCCCTGAACAGTGGCTCCCTGGTCTATTTCCGTAAGATCCCGGTGGGCCGCGTGTACGATTACTCGATTAACCCGAACAAACAGGGCGTCACTATTGATGTGCTGATCGAGCGTCGCTTCACCAATCTGGTGAAAAAGGGCAGCCGCTTCTGGAACGTCTCCGGCGTGGATGCCGACCTCAGCCTGAGCGGTGCGAAAGTGAAGCTGGAAAGTCTGGCCGCCCTGGTGAACGGCGCCATTGCCTTTGACTCCCCGGAAAACTCAAGCCCAGCCACCGCTGATGACACGTTCGGATTGTACGCCGACCTGGCGCACAGCCAGCGCGGCGTGATCGTCAAACTTGCCCTGCCCGATGCTAAGGGGCTAAAAGCGGGTTCAACGCCGCTGATGTATCAGGGTCTGCAGGTCGGCCAGCTCACCAAAATGACGCTCAACCCGGGCGGGTCGGTCACCGGCGAAATGACGGTCGATCCGAGCGTGGTCGATCTCCTGCGCGAGAAAACGCGCATCGAAATGCGCAGTCCAAAGATCTCCCTGAACGATACCAGCCTCAGCACGCTGTTGACCGGCAATACCTTTGAGCTGATCCCGGGTGAAGGTCAGCCCAGCAACAGCTTCGTGATTGCCCCGGCGGATAAAGCTCTGTTGCAAAAACCGGGTGTGGTGACGGTTACCCTGAATGCGCCTGAAAGCTATGGGATTGAAGCCGGTCAGCCGTTGATTTTGCACGGCGTGCAGGTGGGACAGGTGCTGGAGCGCAAGCTCTCCGCGGATGGGGTGCAATTCTCCGTCGCCATCGACCCGCAATACAGAGACCTGGTGCACGGTGACAGTAAATTCGTGGTGAACAGTCGCGTCGACGTGAAGGTGGGTCTGGACGGCGTGGAGTTTCTCGGTGCCAGCGCCAGCGAATGGGTCAACGGCGGTATCCGCATTTTACCGGGGGATAAAGGCCCCGTGCGCGACAGCTACCCGCTGTATGCCAACCTGGAGAAAGCGATTGAAAACAGCCTGAGCGATCTTCCTACCACCACGCTGACGTTAAGCGCCGAGACCCTGCCGGACGTTCAGGCGGGCTCCGTGGTGCTGTATCGCAAGTTTGAAGTCGGGGAAGTGATTACCGTACGCCCGCGTGCCGACGCCTTTGATATCGAACTGCACATCAAGCCGGAGTACCGCAAGCTGCTGACGCCAAACAGCGTCTTCTGGGCCGAAGGCGGCGCGAAAGTTCAGCTTAACGGCAACGGACTGACCGTGCAGGCCTCTCCGCTGTCACGCGCGCTGCGGGGGGCGATTAGCTTCGATAACCTCAGCGGTGCGGGCGCGAATCTGCGCAAGGGCGATAAACGTATTCTCTTCCCGTCCGAGACCGCCGCCCGCGCCGTGGGGGGGCAGATTACCCTCCACGCATTTGACGCCGGTAAGCTGGCGGAAGGCATGCCCATCCGCTATCTGGGTATTGATATCGGGCAGATCCAGAAGCTGACGCTGATCACCTCGCGTAACGAGGTGCAGGCCACCGCCGTACTTTACCCGGAATATGTGCAGACCTTTGCCCGTACAGGTACGCGCTTCTCGGTAGTCACGCCGCAGATCTCGGCCGCAGGCGTTGAGCATCTCGATACCATTTTGCAGCCGTACATCAACGTGGAGCCCGGCCAGGGCAATGCCCGTCGTGATTTCGAGCTGCAGGAAGCCACGATCACCGACTCGCGCTACCTTGGTGGCCTGAGCATCGTGGTGGAAGTGCCGGAAGCGGGCTCGCTGAGCATCGGCACCCCTGTACTGTTCCGCGGTATTGAAGTAGGTACGGTCACGGGCCTGACGCTCGGTACGCTCTCCGACCGCGTAATGGTGGCGTTGCGCATCAGTGAACGCTACCAGCACCTGGTACGTAATAACTCGGTATTCTGGCTGGCATCCGGCTATTCGCTGGACTTTGGCCTGACGGGAGGCGTGGTGAAAACCGGCACCTTCAACCAGTTCATTCGCGGTGGCATTGCCTTTGCCACGCCGCCGGGAACGCCGCTGGCGCCGAAAGCGCAGCCGGGTAAACACTTCCTGCTGCTCGAAAGCGAACCGAAAGAGTGGCGCGAATGGGGAACCGCCCTGCCGCGTTAATCTGCAAGGCTCCGGTGTCAACGCACCGGGGCCTTTATGTTACACTGCGCACCTGAACTTTTCCCTGTGGTGTGCCCGTGGCTCAAAACTCCGTATTTCTTCCTGAACAATTCCTGGCGCAGATGCGCGAGGCGCTTCCTTCTCACCTGTCGTTAGACGATTTTATCGCCGCCTGCCAGCGTCCGTTACGCCGGAGTATTCGCGTCAATACGCTGAAAATCAGCGTAGAGGATTTTCTGGCGCTGGTCGCGCCCTACAGCTGGCAGCTTACGCCGGTACCGTGGTGCGCTGAGGGGTTCTGGATCGAGCGCGATGACGAAGACGCCGTGCCGCTGGGAAGCACCGCTGAACATCTGAGCGGCCTGTTCTATATCCAGGAAGCCAGCTCGATGCTGCCGGTGGCTGCCCTGTTCGCAGAGGGCAACGCGCCCGATCGCGTGATGGATGTGGCCGCGGCGCCTGGCTCAAAAACCACGCAAATTGCAGCCCGCCTGGGTAACCGCGGTGCGATCCTCGC
The DNA here is from genome assembly GCF_048685015.1 of Enterobacter sp. BNK-13. Taxonomy (NCBI): domain Bacteria; kingdom Pseudomonadati; phylum Pseudomonadota; class Gammaproteobacteria; order Enterobacterales; family Enterobacteriaceae; genus Enterobacter; species Enterobacter sp. BNK-13. Next base: position 2,478,983 of record NZ_JBLQTP010000001.1, read on the forward strand.
CAACGAGTTTTCCGCCAGCCGCGTGAAGGTGTTGCATGCCAACATCAGCCGCTGCGGTATTCATAATGTTGCCCTGACGCACTTCGACGGGCGCGTGTTTGGCGCCGCCTTGCCGGAAGCCTTCGACGCCATCCTGCTGGACGCCCCCTGCTCCGGCGAAGGGGTGGTGCGTAAAGATCCCGATGCGTTAAAGAACTGGTCCGTGGAAAGCAACCTTGAGATCGCCGCCACGCAGCGGGAGCTGATCGAGAGCGCATTCCATGCCCTGCGCCCAGGCGGCACACTGGTCTATTCAACGTGCACCTTAAACCGCGATGAAAACGAAGACGTCTGTTTGTGGCTGAAAGCGCAATACCCGGATGCGGTCGAATTCCTGCCGCTTAACGATCTGTTTGCCTCAGCACAGGAGGCGGTCACCCCTGAGGGTTTCCTTCATGTGTTCCCACAGATTTACGACTGCGAAGGCTTCTTTGTGGCACGTCTGCGTAAAACACAGGCGGTTGCTCCCCTGCCCGCACCTAAATTCAAGGTCGGCAACTTCCCGTTTGTCCCCCTCAAAGGTCGCGATGCAGCACAGCTTGTCGCCGCCGCCGAAAAAGTTGGCCTGGCCTGGGATGAGAGCCTGCACCTCTGGATCCGTGATAAAGAGGTATGGCTGTTCCCGGCTGAGATCGAACCGCTCATCGGAAAGGTCCGTTTTTCCCGAATCGGGATCCGCCTGGCGGAAGTGCATAATAAAGGCTATCGCTGGCAGCATGAGGCCGTCATCGCCCTTGCCGGGCACGAAAATGCCTTTGCCCTGACGCATCAGGAAGCCGAAGAGTGGTATCGTGGTCGCGATGTCTATCCTGACAGCACGCCATCAGGCGATGAAGTGATCGTGACGTATCAGGGATACCCGCTCGGGCTGGCAAAAAAAGTCGGTTCACGACTGAAAAACAGCTATCCGCGCGAGCTGGTTCGCGATGGACGGCTGTTTACCGGTAACGATCGCATGGCCTGAAAAAAAGCGCATTTTTTTACTGGCGATTTTGCTCTCCTTGTCTACGATCAAAAATGGGTGGCCGCACTGGTCATACCAGATTTTGACAACCGACCCGGAGAGCACTATGACGAAAACCAGCGTGCGTATTGGCGCTTTCGAAATCGACGACGCAGAGCTGCGCGGCGAAGCACAAGGCGATCGAACGTTAAGTATTCCCTGCAAATCCGACCCGGATTTGTGCATGCAGCTCGATGCATGGGATGCAGACACCAGCGTCCCGGCAATACTTGATGGCGAACACTCAGTCCTTTACCGTGAGCATTACGATAGTAAAACCGATGCCTGGGTCATGCGTCTTGCCTGACCTAAAGAGAACCCGCCCGAAGGCGGGTTATTTATTACTGCAGCTGCGCCAGCGTAAAGTAACCGTCAAATACGGCGCCCGTATCAATGTAGTGAAGATTGGCAAAATCATACCTTCTGTCGACAGGCGTATGTCCGAACCAGAAATGATCCGCACCGCTGATGCCCTGCCCTTTGCCCACCATAAACCCCATCAACCGATCGCGGTCCCATAAAACGCGATGGGCACTGACCGGTTTTTGCCAGCAGTATTCCGCTGCCGGATAATCCGCATGGGCAATCACGTTCAGACCGTTCGCACAGGTTATCTCAATGATATGCGGTAAATCGCGACAGGCCTCGAGCAACGACAGCGCAAGCTGTTGCTGGTCGCGTTCAAGTTGCGCAAACCACATTCCGCCATTCATCATCCAGAGAGAAAAATCGTTATTATCCAGACCGTCGAGCGCCATTTGCTCATGGTTGCCCCGGACGGCACGAAACCATTTTTCATGAATTAACTGCAGGCATTTCACGCTATCAGGCCCACGATCGATCATATCCCCAACGGAAATAAGCAAATCCTCATACGGGTTAAAATGACGGCGTTTAAGCTCCTCCATAAGCCACTGATAACAGCCATGTATATCGCTGACAACCCAGACGTGACGCCACATCCCACCTTCAATTCGCTGATACATAGCCCCTCCTGTTAACAGTATAGCCGCCGCAGAAAATGCAACAGGCGGGCGTGGTCCTCACGAAGTGAAACAAACGGTAAACCAAACAGAAATAAAGATCCTCGCGCTATTAATCCCTTTTTCCTGGCTCTTTAGAATAAAGGGAGAAAAAAAGAGGGGTCTTCACGTGTCTAATACGCACCTGCATAACGATGTTTTCTATCCGCATCGCACAAATATTATTTCCGAGCTGGTGAACGGCAAACGCGTCCCGGGACCGATCTGGCGCAAACGCGAATATCGCCTGAAGTTCCTGTTACGTTCGCTGGTGTTCTGGTCTTCTACCCATCGCATGCTGGAGGCGCTTTCTGGTCGCGACGATTTCGACAAACTGCTGGCCTCTCAAATTACATTGCCAAGCAAAACCCACCGGCAGTACCTGATGCGCGGTTTGACGGCTAACGATCGCGCCGACGCGATCGTTAGCCATTATTACTGGATTGATAGCCTGAAAGAGAGCTGCCTCGCCCAGGCCCTGACCAGCCCGCAGGAGCAACCCGTTGCGCAGTTCCATGCAAAAGACGGTGTTATCTATACGGTCAATGCGTCCTCTGCTGGGAAAGCCGAGCGTGAAGGTGAAAGCACGCTGTGGCTTCGCGACAACGAGGATACGCTGCTGGCCAGCCTGACCTTTAGCGTCGCGCGCAGTAATGGTCAGCAAGTCATGGTCATTGGCGGACTTCAGGGTCCCCGCCGCAGCGTAACGCGTGACGTGATTAAACAGGCCACCCGCGCCTGCCACGGCTTGTTCCCAAAGCGCGTGTTGATGGAAGTGCTTTTCCAGCTGGCTGCACAGTCCTCTGTCCGGGCGATTTTTGCCGTCAGCGATGAGGGCCACGTATTCCGCGCGTTGCGCTATCGCCTCAGCAAAGGCCGCCATTTCCACGCCAGCTATGATGAATTCTGGGCATCTCTGGACGGTAAAAAACTCTCCGCTTTCTGCTGGCAGCTGCCGCTGCAGATGGCACGCAAATCCCTTGAAGAGATCGCCAGTAAAAAACGCGCTGAATACCGCCGTCGCTTTGAGCTGCTTGATGAAATTGAGGCGTCGGTTCGGTCTCACTTCTAAGTCATAAATAACGACTGACAACGTAACTGCCCTGAAAGGGCTGTTACGTTCTTCAAATCTGAATACGTTATTATCGTCAGGATCGTTCTGAAAATAAAAAGGCACATTGTTCGATTTCCGTATCGAATATTAATGTCACAAGTTCGCACCATGTCGAACCGGGTTCTTTTACCCTCTTCTCAACGACTGGCTTTTTCATCTGAAAATCGAGCGTTGACCTGCGGTTGAAAATGGCCTCTTTCGGGGCATGAATAATATGTCCGCGACTGGTGTTGGTCAGCGGATATTTTGATACCGCACCGCTGTGAGCATTAAACCCCGGAAGACTCATCAAAACGTCCACAGGAACCGTTTCATTTGTTTGTGAATCGCCACGGCGGTAAAGCCGCCGCCACATTTACAGGCAAACTCTTTAAGGCTGAAATGCGGGGATACATGACCCATTTTTACTTATCTCCTGCAGGCCTAACCCTGCCTTGCGTTTAACGAAAAATTTAATGATTCCATTGACCATATGCGCACCCAGTAACGAAATGGCGATTGCAATCGTGCCACGCGGCACCTGCATACTAAAGATTGTCTGCATGACCGGAATGAACGGCTTGATACAGTAGAACATCAGCACTTCAGACAAAGTGTGTTTGTAGGGCATGGGAATTCGCCCATAAAAAAATCCCACTTAACGGCGGGCATCAGGCTGGTTTATTATTTAATTTATTCCCATAAATCATACCGATAGTGGTTAATCGCAAGTCATCATTCCTTACATAAATGCCTAACTTATTGGCGTAATGTTTTTCCAGTTACTCATTCAATTGACAAGGAAAACATTATGTGGAATGCAAATAGCGCCGTTTCGTATGCTCGCCAGCATGCCGGCGCTCATAGTCAAAAAAGATGTGCCGAATTTGTCTCGAAGGCCATTCGCGCAGGTGGTGCGAATATTCACAACACGCATTACGCTAAGGATATGAAAAGCAATTTGATTGCTGCCGGTTTCCATCTCGTTTACGGGACACCCATTAAAGGTGACGTGGCAGTTATTCAGCCTATCCCCGGACACCCCTGGGGCCATGCGTGCATCTATAGCGGAAGCGGTGTCTGGTATTCTGATTTTGTTCAGTCTTCGATGTACCCAGGAAAGGGGTACAGAGAAATACAACCCGCATACGAAATTTACAGGCATAACTAATATGAGAAAAATTATCCTGACAGCCTTGTTACTTCCCTTGATAGCGTCAGCTGCGGGGAAGTTACCACCAGAAGTGGATGCAGCGTTGCAGTTTAATAAATGGTACATCTCGCAGATCATGAGCGACAAGCAGCCAGAGGCCGATTATGCCGCACTGGGTAAGTACGTAACCCGCGACACCATCCACAAACTCGAAGCCATGGATAAGCTTGATCCCAATGAATACGACGTTCCCGATGTTGATATGTTCATTAAGTCTCAGGATTATTACGATGACTGGGGTGTTGTCAGCGCCGTGGGACTCGATTTCGATGCAGCATGCATGCAGGTTTATATTTCTTTCGGCAAAAAGAAAGATCACACCGTGATTGATTGCATGGTGAAAGAGGATGGAACCTGGAAAATACAGTCCGTTGCAGGCGCGGACGTACCAGACAATTTAAGCACTAAATGATAACGACCCTATGACAGGGGTACTAATGCAATGCATCTTCGCAAATTTCCCTGCCGTATCGCCGGAAAGCAGCACCGGGCCTGCAGCTATCAAAAGTGAGCGATTGCTGCCGCCTGGTTAGCCGGTGCGATTTTTTGATAAGCCCAGGGATCCGAAAAAACAGCCAGGACGGCAGTATAAATCTGGATAGTCTTACGAAAGGGTTTGTAAAGGCGAGGAATTATTCAGGGCTTGAGTTTATGGACAGGCCACCGTCATTTCATGAGATCCGAAGCCTGTCCGGGAGGATGTAAGAGAAGGAGTTTGTTCAGCGGCTGTTCGATCACAAGTCAGAAAAAATGACCACAAAGTACCTGGACAGCAGGAAAAAAGAATTCATGATGATTTGATAAATTTGCGTGTAAATGAATTGTGAATGTTAAAAACGGTATGGTATAACGAGAAATGCCGGATATTGAAGTTCGGACAATTTTAGGACATTTTCGGACGGAGCGCCGTAAGTGACTGAAATAAAACGCAGATAAAAAGAGACCGAATACGATTCCTGTATTCGGTCCAGGGAAATGGCTCTTGGGAGAGAGCCGTGCGCTAAAAGTTGGCATTAATGCAGGCTAAGTCGCCTTGCCTTTTAAGAATAGATGACGACGCCAGGTTTTCCAGTCCACAGCTAAAGCGGTCGGAAAAAAAGCGCCAGAGCATCATAAAATGTGAAAAACCGCAGTGCTTTCGCAAGCATCTGCGGTTTTTTATTGGAAACCTGAACAGTTAGCAGAGCTTGTCGGCGCGCTCGATAAACGGGGCCAGACTCATTTTCTGGCCCGGATTCGCCGGGTCATCGATCTGAATAATGCTAATCGGCTGGCCGCTGCTCTTTCCGCTGGCCACTTGCTGCTCGGCGGTTTCATTTAACGGGTATTGCACCAGCGTGCTCGGGTTGATGGCATACAGCGCATGGCCCGGACGGCAGGTCAGCATCACCTCTTCGCGGTTGAACGCCCATTTATCCTTACCCACTTCAAAACGGCTGACGGTGATAACCTGCGGTGCGGCTAACGCGCTCCCCGTGCAGGCCAGCAATATGAGAGAAAGTACTGTCTTTTTCATATGATATTTAACCTTGTCAGAAGGGTTCCCAGGTGGCGAACAGACTGACCGTTGCCAGTACCAGCGCCCCCAGCACCACTTCTGCCTGTGTCATCCTGATAAAAATCTGTTGTGCTCGCCCGGTCTCCGGACGAAACCGTGGCACCAGAAAATACCGATTTGCCAGCGCAATTACCACCATCAACGCCACCAGCGCACATTTGAACAACAAAAACTGCACGTAGTCAGCCTGCCAGGGAATATGGACGCCCAGTATCATGAGCACATTGATCGCTCCGCTGAGCAGCACGCCCGCGACCGCATAATGGCCCACGCGCGAGAAGCGCATCATGGTATAGATGGCGGCATTCTGCCAGCGCCCTTTCGCCAGACGCATACAGAACAGCAGGGGCAGTAATCCGCCCAGCCAGGCTGCGGCACAGATCAGGTGAAAGGCGTGATTAAGGCGCTGCAACGCCCCCATCGGACCGTCGTTCATCGCCGCGTGCCCTACCCCCGCCAACAGGATAAGCTGGCCCATGGCGAGCAGCAGCAGCCGCGAACCTTTCAGCGGCGCGAGCCATGCTGCAGCGACCGTCATCACAGCAAGAATCGTTTGCCACAGCCAGACGCCGCCAAACTGTGTCCTCATCACGCCGTACCAGACCTGCGGGGCAAACACATCTCCCCAGCCGTTACCCATCAGTCCGCCCTGAAGCATAAACATCAGGAGTGCAGCCGTCAGGCTCACTAAGGCTGCCACTTTCTGCTGCAGCTGGAAACGCCGGGACATCAGCCGCTGGAGAGAGGAAGGGGCAAACCAGACGCTGTAAAGCGCGTTGCCAAAAACCAGCATCAGCGCCCCGAAATGGACAAAGCGCAACCCGATATAACACAGCGCCAGCATGCTATTTCACGCTAAAGTGATAGCTGCCTTTGGTTTTATGACCGTCTACAGAGACGACATGCCAGTCTACCTGGTACGTCCCTGACGTCAGCGTTTGTTCCAGCGGAACGGTGAGTTGCGCCTTGTTCTTTTCGTCTCGCGTAGCGGTACCCGTTTTGATGACCTGCTTTTGTGCGTCCGTCACCACCACACCGCTAAATCCCGGTTCGATGCCTTCTGAAAAATGCAGCGTAAGTGCCTGCGGAGCGCTCACCACGCTGTCCGCTGCCGGGATCGGCTGCTTAAGGTGCGCATGCGCCAGCGCGGAGGAGGTCATCATTGTAGAGGTCAGAAAAACCAGTGCGCATACCGCGCGGGAAGCGGAGAAACCCATCGCAATCATTCCTTTTTGTTATGTCTGTATGCTAAAGAATAACGCTGTATAATAAACGAGTCGAGGAACATCCTGCCTCCGCTTGTCATCGTCGTGCAATCGCGGTAACGTTGCCGCCGCAGAAAAAGGAGAAGGTAATGAAGATCAATCTGGCCGCCCTTCCACAGGACGAGATGGATAAAGTGAATGTCGATCTCGCTGCCGCTGGCGTCGCGTTCAAAGAGCGTTACAACATGCCTGTCGTGGCTGAAGTCGTTGAACGGGAACAGCCCGCCCATCTGCGCGACTGGTTTCGCGAAAGACTCATCGCCCACCGTCTCGCCTCGGTTAACCTCTCCCGTTTACCGTACGAACCTAAAGTTAAATAAGCTTAACGAGCCGTTACACTTCCTTACGCTGAATCTGGCAGGATAAGAAAACCCTGATAAATTTAGGTGTATTCTTAAATCTCTGCGACTCAGTGTATAAGGAAGTCACGATGTCACATTGGAATATAGCGGCAGCCCAGTATGGTGGGCAGCATCAGAGTGTCGATGACCATATCACGCACCACCTGCGCTTCATCGCCGAAGCAGCACGGCAGCGGTGCGATCTGCTGGTGTTCCCTGAACTCTCATTAACAGGCTCGGGTACGACGACGCTACCTCCCCCACCCGATGACGCGCAGCTGGAACCGCTGCTGGACGCGGCGCATTTTTACCGGATTACCGTGATTGCCGGGCTCCCCCTGGAACGGAACGGTCAGCGCCAGAAAGGCCTCGCGCTCTTCACGCCCGCCCGTCACCGCATCCTGCGTTACCCGCAAGGTAGCGGTGCCAGCCTGGTGCCGGGGGAGAAACAGCTCAGCATTATTGATGCGCATGCCGATTCCCCCAATCTCGATCCCAGAGCGTCGCTGTTTACCAGCAGCCAGTCCGTGGAGGATCACCGCTGGCGGCAATCCATCAGTACCCTGCAGCGCTTCGCGCATAAATATGCCATTGCGGTGCTGATGGCGAACGCCTGCGGCGGTAGCGCGCTGTGGGATGAAAAAGGCCAGCTGATCGTCCGCGCCGATCGGGGCGAGCTGCTGTTGACCGGCACGCTCGGCGGAGAGGGTTGGCAAGGCGATATCATTCCTTTAGGCTAGGCGTTTTAAGCTCAGGAGTGTTCAATGCTGCGCGTCATCGATACCGAAACTTGCGATCTTCAGGGCGGAATTGTGGAAGTGGCCTCTGTCGACGTGGTTGATGGTAAAATCGTCAACCCAATGAGCCATCTGGTGCGTCCCGACCGCCCCATCAGCCCTCAGGCGATGGCTATCCATCGCATTACCGAATCGATGGTGGCGGACAAGCCGTGGATCGAAGAGATCATTCCCCACTATTACGGTAGCCCCTGGTACGTCGCGCATAACGCCAGTTTTGACCGCCGGGTGCTACCTGAGATGCCGGGGGAATGGATTTGTACCATGAAGCTGGCGCGTCGCCTCTGGCCAGGCATTAAATACAGCAATATGGCGCTGTACAAGTCCCGCAAGCTCAGCGTCCGCACGCCTGAAGGGCTTCACCATCACCGGGCCCTGTATGACTGCTATATCACCGCCGCGCTACTCATCGATATTATGAACACCTCGGGCTGGACGCCGGACGATATGGCAACGATTACCGGACGCCCCGCACTGCTGACCACGTTTACTTTTGGTAAATACCGGGGCAGAGCGGTGTCGGATATTGCGGATAAAGACCCGGGCTATTTGCGCTGGCTGTATAACAACCTCGATAAAATGAGCCCGGAACTGCGCCTGACGCTGAAACATTATCTGGGCGAAGCTTAACGCTCCGCACGGCCTGGCAGCGTCTCCTGCGCCAGGCCAATCAGGAAGGCATATTCCAGAGCAACCCCTTCGTAGGATTTAAATCGACCCGATTTCCCGCCGTGACCGGAGTCCATATCGGTACACAGCAGCAGCAGGTTGTCGTCGGTTTTCAGCTCCCGCAGTTTCGCCACCCATTTTGCCGGCTCCCAGTACTGCACCTGAGAATCATGCAGACCGGTGGTGACAAGCATGTGGGGATAGGCTTTCGCTTCCACGTTATCGTACGGGCTGTACGTTTTCATATAGCGGTAGTAAATCTCATCCTGCGGATTGCCCCACTCTTCAAACTCCCCTGTTGTAAGGGGGATGGATTCATCGAGCATAGTCGTCACCACATCGACAAACGGCACCTGCGCGACAATCCCCTTAAAGCGCTCGGGGCGCTGGTTGATCACCGCCCCCATCAGCATGCCTCCTGCGCTGCCGCCCATGCCAAAGCAGAGCTGCGGATCGCCATAGCCCTGCTCAATCAGCGCATCGCAGACGTCGAGGTAGTCATTGAAGGTGTTTTTCTTTTTCAGGAATTTCCCGTCCTCGTACCAGTGCTGCCCCAGCTCACCGCCGCCGCGAATATGGGCGATGGCGAAAACAAAGCCGCGGTCGAGCAGGCTTAATCGGCTGCTGCTGAAATCGGCATCCATGCTTGAGCCGTAGGAGCCGTACCCGTACACCAGGATCGGGTTTTTGCCTTTCTGGAAATGGGCTTTGTGATAGACGAGCGAGACGGGGACCTCGACGCCATCCCGGGCGGTGACCCACAGGTGCTCGCTGCGGTAGTTTTCAGACTCAAACCCTTTGACCTCGGTCTGTTTAATCACCTGGCGCTGCCCCGTATCCATGTCCAGCTCAAACAGGGTGTCCGGTGTGGTCATCGATGAGTAGCCGTAGCGCAGCCGCGAGGATTCAGGTTCCGGGTTGAAACCAATCCACGTCACATAGGCCGGGTCATCGAACGCGATCCCCACCACTTCCCGCGTTTTACGGTTGATTTGCCGGATGCTGGTCAGCCCGCGCTGACGCTCCTCCACCACCAGCCAGTCGGTGAACAGGGTGAACCCTTCAAGCATCACCTGATCCCGCGCGGGGATAAGCACCTCCCATTTGCGCTCATCGCGCACTTTGGTTTTATAAAGACCAAAGTTTTTACCCTCGCGATTCGAACGCAGATAAAAGCTGTGCTGGAAGTGATCCAGGCTGTACTCATGATCCTTCCGGCGCGGCAGGAAACAGAGCGGCTGGGCGTCGGGCAGCTCGGCATCCAGCAGCAGGACTTCCGACGTCGTGGCGCTGGCCAGGAAGATAATCACATAATGGCGCGAGGAGGTTTTATGCAGGCTGACATAGAACGTTTCGTCTTTCTCTTCATAGACCAGCTCGTCGTCTGCAGAGTCTGTCCCCACGGTATGTCGCCATACCTGATAGGGCAGCAGCGTAGAGGCATGCTTTTTGACGTAGTAAACCGTCTCGGAATCATTCGCCCAGACAAAATCCGGGGAGACGTTTTCCAGCATTTCAGGATACCAGTTGCCGGTGTCCAGATTGCGAAAACGCAGGCCGTACTGGCGACGCGAGAGATAATCCTCCGCCAGCGCCATTACCGCGTTATCAGGTGAAATGGACATGCCGCCCAGAGTATAAAACTCGCTGTGGGCGGCGCGCTGGTTGGCATCCAGCAGAATATCCCACGCATCCCATTCGGCGCTGAGCACCGACTGACGCTGGTAGATGGGATACTCGTTGCCGGGCTCGTAAATATGGCGGTAGCGATAGCCGTTTTTGGTCCAGGGCGCCGAGATATCGCGCTGAGGAATGCGCTGCACCATCTCATTCAGCAGCTGGTCCTGAAGTGTCTGCTGGCTGGACATGACCTTGCGGCCGTAGTCATTTTCCTCGTGCAGATAGTCGAGTACCTCTGGCCGGGAGCGCGAATCGTCCCGTAGCCAGTAATAGTTGTCTATACGCGTATCGCCATGCGTGGTGATCGCATAAGGTATACGTCGGGCTTTCGGTGGCATGTCATCATTCTTTTTAGTTTTACACCCTATAAGGTTGGCAAAACCCACGCATGATGCAAGCGAAACCGGATCGCAACGGCGAGTACTATCCCTGTAACGCCTGTTTTTGTTCCCGGATATCCCGCTCAATGCCCTCACGCACGTCCTGGGGGATCTTCAGCGCGTCCCCAAGCGCATTCAGGTAGCTGCGTTCCATAAAGTGATCGATATCGATGGCGGCGCAGCTGAGGAAATAGAGTTCAAGCGCCTCTTCCTCATTTTTCACGCTTTGCGCCAGACGCTGCGGCTCCAGAGGCTGTTCGATGGCCTGCGCCACCAGCGCTCTGCCCTTCTCTTCAACGCCAGCTTCACGCAGTTGCTGTTCGATCGCCAGTCGTTCCTTATCGTCAATATGCCCGTCACTTTTCGCGGCAAAAACCAGCGCCAGGATCAGCCGTTCAGTACGCAGATCCAGCGGCGAGGTATGCTCGCCATAATGCGGTTCGTCGCTGTGCGCGGTCCGGACCCTGTCCTTGTATTTATTCCACAGGACGGTGCCCGCAATGGCGCCCCCACCGGCCAGCAGCGCGCCTGTCCCGTACTTTGCCAGCAGCTTGCGCGAGGATTTATTCGCGACCAGCAGGCCAGCCAGCCCGCCGAGCGCCCCGGGTACCAGCAGTTTACTGAGGTCCCGCTCGCCGGAAGACGATGTTTTCTGCCCTAACAGTGATTGCAATTGATTTAGCCAGCCAGACATGGTTTCCCTCACTTAACGGTGAATATGTTCCACAGCGTAAGCGAGCAGGCGTCAGGAAATGTCTGGCCGGGCTAAAGAAGCGCAAATTTCTTCCTCCCGCGCTTAGCGGTGCACAAGACAGACGCAAACGTTTTCGTTTATACTGCCCGCAACTTTTTCAGGGGGATTGTTATGATTCGTTTAGGAACCGCGCTGCGACCTGCGGCGACGCGAGTGATGCTGTTGGGATCGGGCGAGCTGGGAAAAGAGGTCGCCATTGAGTGCCAGCGTTTAGGCGTGGAAGTCATTGCCGTAGACCGTTACGCCGATGCGCCCGCCATGCACGTCGCCCATCGTTCTTATGTGATTAACATGCTGGATGGCGATGCCCTTCGCGAGCTGATTACGCGCGAGAAACCCGATTTCGTTGTACCGGAAATTGAAGCCATCGCCACCGATACGCTGATTGCGCTTGAGCAGGAAGGCCAGCGCGTGGTGCCCTGCGCGAAAGCCGCAAAGCTGACCATGAACCGCGAAGGCATTCGTCGCCTGGCGGCGGAAGAGCTGGAATTGCCCACCTCGGGCTATCGTTTTGCTGGCGATAAGGCCGCATTCCTGCAGGCCGTAGAGGAGATTGGTTACCCTTGCATCGTTAAGCCGGTGATGAGCTCCTCCGGTAAAGGACAGAGCTTTATTCGCGACAGCAGCACGCTCGACAAGGCGTGGGATTACGCCCAGCAGGGTGGCCGCGCCGGTGCCGGTCGCGTCATTGTCGAAGGCGTGGTGAAGTTTGATTTCGAGATCACGCTGCTGACCGTCAGCGCCGTTGACGGCGTCCATTTCTGCGACCCGATTGGCCACCGCCAGGAGGATGGCGATTACCGCGAATCCTGGCAGCCGCAGCAGATGAGCGCTCTGGCGCTGGAACGTGCGCAGGCGATCGCCCGTAAAACCGTCCTGGCGTTGGGCGGCTATGGCCTGTTCGGCGTGGAGCTGTTTGTGTGCGGTGATGAGGTGATTTTCAGCGAGATCTCCCCGCGCCCGCATGACACCGGCATGGTCACACTCATTTCGCAGGATCTTTCCGAGTTCGCTCTGCACGTGCGTGCCTTCCTCGGCCTGCCCGTCGGCGGTATCCGTCAGTACGGCCCGGCCGCCTCGGCGGTGATCCTGCCGCAGTTAACCAGCCAGAACGTTACGTTTGATAACGTCGACGCGGCGGTGGGTGCCGGGTTACAGGTACGTTTGTTCGGTAAGCCGGAGATCGACGGAACCCGTCGTCTTGGCGTGGCATTAGCCACCGGGGATAACGTTGACGACGCCGTGGCGAGAGCGAAAGCGGCCGCAGCAAGCGTTAAGGTAGAGGGATAAAAAAAACGGGCCGAAAGGCCCGTTTTTCATGCGACGAATGACTTACTGCTTCGCGCCTTCCACCGCTTCGCGAGCCAGTTTGGTGATGCGATCCCAGTCGCCCGCTTCCAGCGCATCCGCCGGAACCAGCCATGAGCCACCGATGCACAGCACGCTTTTCAGCGCCAGGTAGTCACGGTAGTTGGCAGGAGAGATACCGCCCGTCGGGCAGAAGCGTACCTGAGAGAATGGACCCGCAATCGCCTGCAGCGCTTTGGTGCCGCCGTTCGCTTCCGCCGGGAAGAATTTAAACTCTTTCAGACCGTAGTCCATGCCCAGCATCAGTTCAGAGACGGTGCTGATACCCGGGATCAGCGGAATAGTGCCTTCGGTCGCGGCCTTCAGCAGCGACTCGGTCAGGCCCGGGCTGATGGCAAACTGTGCGCCCGCTTCGGTCACTTCAGCCAGCTGTTTTGCGTTCGTCACGGTACCCGCACCGATGATGGCGTCCGGCACTTCTTTAGCAATGGCGCGAATGGCGTCCATCGCGCAGGCGGTACGCAGGGTCACTTCCAAAACGCGAACGCCGCCCGCAACCAGCGCTTTCGCCATCGGTACAGCGTGCTCCAGCTTGTTTACCACGATAACCGGCACGACAGGGCCCGTGGTCAGGATTGCTTCTGCACTTGTTTTCCAGTTTTTCATCAGAGTTTTCTCTCGCCAGATCGTTAAAATCAAGTCGTCTTAAAACGTAATACAGGTTGCGCCCTGCTCAGCACCGGAGAGTTTCTCACGCAGCGCGCCAAACATTTCGCGTCCTGTTCCCACGCGCGACGCGCTCAGGTCAGGAATATGGGGCTGACGTGCCGCCAGTTCGGCATCATCCACCAGCAGGGTTAACTCGCCTGTCTGACCGTTAACGCGGATCATGTCACCGTCACGCACTTTCGCCAGCAGGCCACCGTCGTACGCTTCCGGCGTCACGTGGATGGCTGAAGGCACTTTACCTGAGGCGCCAGAGAGGCGTCCATCGGTCACCAGTGCAATTTTGAAACGGCGGTCCAATAATACACCAAGTGGTGGCATAAGTTTATGTAATTCTGGCATCCCGTTGGCTTTAGGCCCCTGATGACGCACCACCACCACGCAGTCTTTATCGAGCAGACCGGCGTCAAAGGCAGGTAATACGTCGTGCTGGCTTTCAAATACCACCGCCGGCGCTTCGATAATCTGGTTCTCTTCCGGTACGGCAGAGGTCTTCATCACCGCGCGACCGAGGTTACCGCTGAGCACTTTGGTGCCACCGTGAGGAGAGAACGGTTTGTCGATGGTGGCGATAACCTGCGCATCAAGAGACGCGCTCGCCCCATCACGCCAGTCCAGCTCGCCGTTGTTCAGCCATGGCTCCTGGGTGTAGCGCTGCAGGCCAAAGCCCGCCACGGTGTTGACATCTTCGTGCAGCAGACCGCCTTTCAGCAGCTCGCGCATCAGCAGCGGTACGCCGCCCGCGGCCTGGAAGTGGTTAATGTCCGCCGGGCCATTCGGGTACAGGCGCGCCATCAACGGCACCACGGAAGAGATCTCGGAGAAGTCATCCCAGTTAATCAGAATGCCCGCAGCACGCGCCATGGCCACCAGGTGCATGGTGTGGTTGGTTGACCCACCGGTTGCCAGCAGCGCGACAATCCCGTTGACGATGACCTTTTCGTCGACCATTTTGCCCATCGGCATCCATTCGTTGCCGTTGCCGGTCAGACGCGTGACCTGACGGGCCGCAGCCTCGGTCAGCGCTTTGCGCAGCGGCGCGTCCGGCTGGATAAAGGATGAGCCCGGAAGCTGCATCCCCATAAACTCCACCACCATCTGGTTCGTGTTCGCGGTACCGTAGAACGTACAGGTGCCCGGCGCATGGTAGGACGCGGCTTCCGCCTCCAGCAGCGCCTGACGGTCTGCTTTCCCTTCCGCGTACAGCTGGCGGATACGGACTTTTTCTTTGTTCGGCAGGCCGCTTGCCATTGGGCCTGACGGCACAAAGATCGCGGGCAGATGACCAAACGACAGCGCGGCCATCACCAGGCCCGGAACAATCTTGTCGCACACGCCGAGATAGAGCGCACCATCAAACATGTTGTGTGACAGACCCACCGCCGCGGACATGGCAATCACTTCGCGGCTCAGTAGGGAGAGCTCCATACCGTCCTGACCCTGCGTTACGCCGTCGCACATGGCGGGTACCCCACCCGCCACCTGGCCGACCGCATTCACGCTGTGCAGCGCTTTACGGATGATATCCGGGTAAACCTCATAGGGCTGGTGCGCGGAGAGCATATCGTTATAGGCGGTAATGATGGCGATATTGTTACGCAACATGCTTTTCAGCGACGCTTTATCGTCAGGCTGGCAGGCGGCGAAGCCGTGCGCCAGGTTACCGCAGGCCAGTTGAGATCGGTGGACGGTGTTGCTCTTTGCCTGCTCAATCCGGGCGAGGTAGGCCGAACGGGTCTCTTTCGAGCGCTCAATAATGCGTTGTGTTACGCGTAACAATGTCGGATTCATAAAAGCTCCTCTCATTTATCTGTCCGGGCTCGGGAGTTTACAAAGTCGCTGGCAGTTGTTAACAACGCTGAAACGCTTGCTGTCCGGAGCTCAGGGGCAAAATCACTTCCGGCAGTGTAATAAAAAAAGCTCCGCGGGTGAATCCACGCGGAGCTTAAAAGTTGAAAATTGTGCCACGAGCTGTGTTAGATCATGTTACCGGTAAAATAACACTTTCGGGCTAGCGGATTATCTTACTCAAACTCATTCCAGGAGCGGCCATCGCGGGTGATCATCGCCACCGACGCGACAGGTCCCCAGGTACCCGCCTGATACGGTTTTGGCGCATCCTGATCGGCAGCCCAGGCTTCGGTGATGGAGTCGACCCATTTCCACGCCTCTTCCACTTCATCGCGACGTACGAACAACGCCTGAATACCGCGCATGGTTTCCAGCAGCAGACGCTCGTACGCATCGGCCAGGTGCGTCTGGTTGAAGGTTTCGGAGTAGCTCAGATCCAGCTTGGTGGTCTGCAGGTTGTGTTTATGATCCAGGCCCGGCACTTTGTTCAGGATCTGGATATCCACGCCCTCATCCGGCTGCAGACGAATGGTCAGCTTGTTCTGCGGCAGTTCCTGCCAGGACTCTTTGAACAGGTTCAGTTCCGGGTTCTTAAAGTAGACAACCACTTCGGAACATTTCGCAGGCAGACGCTTACCGGTGCGCAGGTAGAACGGAACACCCGCCCAGCGCCAGTCGTCGATATCCACGCGGATCGCCACGAACGTCTCGGTGTTGCTGGACTTGTTCGCGCCCTCTTCTTCCAGGTACCCCGGCACTTTTTTGCCCTGCGCAAACCCGGCGGTGTACTGGCCGCGAACGGTCTTCTCACGCACGTTGGAGCGGTCGATGCGACGCAGCGATTTCAGCACTTTCACTTTTGCGTCACGAATGCTGTCCGCCGTCAGGTCAGACGGTGGAGACATGGCAATCATGCACAGAATCTGCAGCAGGTGGTTCTGGATCATGTCGCGCATCTGGCCGGCCTGGTCAAAGTAACCCCAGCGGCCTTCAATACCCACCTCTTCTGCCACGGTGATTTCCACGTGGTCGATAGTGCGGTTGTCCCAGTTATTCACAAACAGGGAGTTAGCGAAACGCAGGGCCAGCAGGTTCAGTACCGTCTCTTTACCGAGATAGTGGTCGATACGGTAGACCTGGCACTCTTCAAAGAACTCGCCCACCTGGTCGTTGATTTCACGCGAGGTTGCCAGCGACGTACCCAGCGGCTTCTCCATCACGACGCGCGCCGGTTTGGCGTTCAGTTTGGCTTCGCCCAGGCCTTTGCAGATGGCGCCGAAGGTGCTTGGCGGCATGGCGAAATAGTTAATCGTGACACGGTTTTTCTGATCCAGCATCGCGCCTAAGCGGGTAAACGCGCTGACGTCATTAACGTCCAGGTTGCAGAAATCGAGACGTCCACTCAGGGTATCCCACAAACTTTCATCAATTTTTTCCTTCATGAAAGTTTCGAGCGCCTCGCGGACAACTTTGGTATAAGCGTCCTTGTCCCAGTCGGCGCGCCCTACACCCAGGATACGGGTATCCGGATGAATTTGGCCCGCTTTCTCCAGTTGATACAGGGAAGGCAGCAATTTTCGGCGTGCAAGATCGCCTTTCGCGCCGAAAATGACCAGGTCACATGCCTGGGCTGTTTGCGTTACCGCCATGTCATTCTCCTCAGTTGGATCACCTGGTACTTCTGCCAGGTATCGTTGTAATTTTATTACAATGCACTGTACTGCTTTTACGTCATTCCCGAAACCATTAGCGCTTATCGTCGCGTGCGATACCGCGATTTTTCACCCTTCGGATGATTTCGACGGCTTAATGACGCAACAACCGTCGTTTCTTTGCGCAACAGGGTCATAGCAAAACCCGACACCGATCAAGTAATGAAAAAAAACAACAACATTATCTTGTCGATTGTTACCCTTAATGGAAGCCACAAGGGTAATATCGGCTAAATCGAATCACGATTTCATCAATTTATGAAATCGTTTACACCCATGAGCATCCTGTTAACATGAACATGCTGGAAAAAATCCAGTTTCAACTGGAACACCTTAGCAAATCCGAGCGAAAAGTGGCCGAGGTCATTCTCGCCTCTCCCGCTCAGGCGATTCATTCAAGCATCGCCGCTCTGGCACAGGAAGCGGGTGTTAGCGAACCCACGGTCAATCGCTTTTGCCGCAGCCTGGAAACGCGCGGCTTTCCTGATTTTAAACTGCATCTGGCGCAAAGTCTGGCTAACGGCACCCCTTATGTTAATCGTAATGTGGATGAAGACGACAGCGTTGATGCCTATACCGCGAAAATTTTTGAGTCGGCCATGGCTTCGCTCGACCACGTCCGTCAGTCACTGGACATGAGCTCCGTGAATCGCGCGGTGGATTTACTCACCCAGGCCAAGCGAATTGCGTTCTTTGGGCTCGGGTCGTCGGCAGCCGTCGCGCATGACGCCATGAACAAATTTTTCCGCTTTAACGTCCCGGTGATTTATTCCGATGACATTGTCCTGCAACGCATGAGCTGTATGAATTGCAGTGAAGATGACGTCGTGGTACTGATTTCGCATACCGGCCGCACCAAGAGTCAGGTTGAGCTGGCGCAGCTGGCCCGTGAAAACGATGCCATGGTGATTGCCCTCACAACGGCAGGCACGCCGCTGGCGCGTGAGGCAACGCTGGCGATCACCCTCGACGTGCCGGAAGATACCGACATTTATATGCCGATGGTCTCCCGCCTGGCCCAGCTTACCGTGATTGACGTGCTCGCGACCGGTTTTACCTTACGTCGGGGGGCAAAATTCCGGGATAACTTGAAGCGGGTCAAGGAAGCGCTGAAGGAATCGCGTTTTGATAAAGAATTGCTTATAAAGAGCGATGTTCCCTGATAGTTGATAACGAATACGTCACGAATAATGACGATGTAACGATTTACGGCATTCGGTCCCCTCGCCGCTGCCTTGCAGCAGATGAAGGCCGATTCAATGTTCACGCAACACCAAAGTTGTTTCAGTCAACGGAGTATTACATGTCCAGAAGGCTTCGCAGAACCAAGATCGTAACCACCTTAGGCCCGGCCACCGATCGCGATAATAATCTCGAAAAAATTATCGCCGCCGGTGCCAACGTGGTGCGTATGAACTTCTCTCACGGTACGCCAGAAGACCATAAATTACGTGCCGATAAAGTGCGTGAAATCGCAGCAAAACTGGGCCGCCACGTTGCTATCCTCGGCGATTTGCAGGGTCCAAAAATTCGTGTCTCCACCTTTAAAGAGGGGAAAGTTTTCCTCAATATCGGCGACAAATTTCTGCTGGATGCCAACCTGGGCAAAGGCGAAGGCGATAAAGAAAAAGTCGGTATCGACTATAAAGGCCTCCCGGCTGACGTCGTACCTGGCGATATCCTGCTGCTTGATGACGGCCGCGTACAGCTGAAAGTGCTGGAAGTTCAGGGCATGAAAGTGTTCACCGAAGTTACCGTCGGCGGCCCGCTCTCCAACAATAAAGGCATCAACAAACTGGGCGGCGGCCTCTCTGCAGAGGCGCTCACCGATAAAGACAAAGCGGACATCGTGACGGCTGCGCTGATCGGCGTTGATTACCTGGCTGTCTCCTTCCCGCGCTGCGGCGAAGATCTGAACTATGCGCGTCGCCTGGCACGCGATGCAGGCTGCGATGCCAAAATCGTCGCCAAAGTTGAGCGTGCGGAAGCCGTTTGCGATCAGGATGCCATGGACGACGTGATCCTCGCGTCTGACGTGGTGATGGTTGCGCGCGGCGACCTGGGTGTGGAAATCGGCGACCCTGAGCTGGTCGGTATTCAGAAAGCCCTGATTCGTCGCGCACGTCAGCTGAACCGCGCGGTGATCACCGCGACTCAGATGATGGAATCGATGATCACTAACCCGATGCCAACCCGTGCCGAAGTCATGGACGTGGCAAACGCCGTGCTGGACGGAACCGATGCGGTGATGCTCTCCGCAGAAACCGCAGCGGGCCAGTATCCGGCAGAAACCGTGGCCGCCATGGCGCGCGTCTGCCTGGGCGCTGAAAAGATCCCTAGCATCAACGTCTCTAAACACCGTCTGGACGTGCAGTTCGACAACGTGGAAGAAGCGATTGCGATGTCGGCAATGTATGCGGCAAACCATCTTAAGGGCGTTACCGCGATCATCACCATGACCGAATCTGGCCGCACCGCGCTGATGACCTCGCGTATCAGCTCGGGTCTGCCAATCTTCGCCATGTCCCGTCACGAACGTACGCTGAACCTGACGGCGCTCTACCGCGGCGTGACGCCGGTTCACTTCGACAGCACCAATGACGGCGTGGCCGCCGCGCACGATGCCGTAAACCTGCTGCGCGACAAAGGCTATCTGGTGTCCGGTGATATCGTCATTGTGACCCAGGGCGATGTGATGAGCACCATCGGCTCAACCAACACCACCCGCGTTATGACCGTCGAGTAATAACGTCTCTGTTAAAAAGCCCTCTCCAGATGGAGAGGGCTTTTTTTATTTCGTTGGATACAGATCTTTGCGTTTATACGGCTCTGTTTCGCCCGGTTTGCGCGTTTTAAGCAGCTTCAAAATCCAGGTGTACTGTTCGGCATGCGGTCCCACCAGAATCTCCACCTCTTCGTTCATCCGACGCGCAATGGTGTGGTCATCGGCGGTGAGCAGATCGTCCATCGGCGGACGAACCTCAATGCTCAGACGATGCGTTTTGCCGTCATAGACCGGGAACAGCGGGATCACCCGGGCACGACAAACTTTCATCAGGCGACCAATCGCGGGGAGCGTCGCTTTATAAGTCGCAAAGAAATCGACAAACTCGCTGTGCTCGGGGCCGTGGTCCTGATCCGGCAGATAGTAGCCCCAGTACCCCTGACGTACCGACTGAATGAAGGGCTTAATGCCATCGTTACGAGCATGCAGGCGTCCGCCAAAACGACGACGCACCGTATTCCAGACAAAATCGAAGATCTTATTGCCCTGATTGTGGAACATTGCCGCCATCTTCTGGCCCTGAGAGGCCATCAGCATCGCCGGAATATCAACGCCCCAGCCGTGTGGGACAAGGAAAATGACTTTCTCGTCATTACGACGCATCTCCTCGATGATTTCCAGCCCTTTCCAGTCAACGCGATCGACAATTTTATCGGGCCCTTTCAGCGCCAGCTCCGCCATCATCGCCATGGCCTGTGGTGCGGTGGTATACATCTCATCAATGATTGCCTCGCGCTCGGCGTCACTCTTTTCCGGAAAACAGTAATAGAGGTTGATCTGCGCGCGACGGCGGGCACTCTTGCCAAAACGCCCGGCCAGACGGCCAATTTTACCCAGGACAGGATCGCGGACGGAAGCCGGCAGCATCGCTATCCCCGCAAAGGCATAAACGCCAAGCCAGGCGCCCCAGTTGCGCGGATGACGAAAGGATTTTTCAAACTCAGGAATGTATTCAATATTGTTTTTTTGGGTTTCCATGCTGGATCCAGGGTCTGATGACGCAAAAAATTATTCAGATAGTGTAGCGAGGCAGTCGTCCGCGCACAAAAGAAAAAGCCGGCGTCAGTGTGCGCCGGCTTTTTTAACAAAAACAGAGGGCTTAGTCTAAGCTCAGCTGCGGCAACACCTCTTTCACCTGCGCCAGATAATCAGTACGATCTTTACCTGTCAGGCCTTCGGTGCGCGGCAGTTTCGCCGTCAGCGGGTTCACTGCCTGTTGGTTAATCCACACTTCATAGTGCAGGTGCGGGCCGGTAGAGCGTCCGGTATTACCAGAGATCGCAATACGATCGCCACGTTTCACCTTCTGGCCCGGTTTAACCAGCAGCTTACGCAGGTGCATGTAGCGGGTCGTATACGTACGGCCATGACGTACCGCGACGTAATACCCGGCTGCACCGCTACGTTTGGCCACCACCACTTCACCATCCCCTACCGCCAGAACCGGTGTGCCCTGCGGCATGGCAAAGTCAACGCCACGGTGCGGTGCGACACGCCCGGTTACCGGGTTCAGACGACGCGGGTTAAAGTTGGAGGAGACGCGGAACTGTTTAGCCGTCGGGAAGCGCAGGAAGCCTTTTGCAAGGCCCGTGCCGCTGCGGTCGTAGAACTTACCGTCTTCGGCACGGATCGCGTAGTAATCTTTGCCCTCGGAGCGCAGACGCACGCCCAGCAGCTGGCTTTGCTCGCGCTTGCCGTCCAGCATTTCGCGGGACATCAGAACGGAGAACTCATCGCCCTTCTTCAGTTTGCGGAAATCCATCTGCCACTGCATGGCTTTGATCACCGAACTGATTTCAGCGCTGGTCAACCCTGCATCACGCGCGCTGGAAACAAAGCTTGCCCCCACGGTGCCTTTCAGAACGCTGTTAACCCAGTCGCCCTTCTGCATTTCGCTGGTCATTTTAAAGCCCGTTGCCGTGCGATCGTAGGTGCGGGTTTCGCGGCGGGACATTTCCCAGGTCAGACGCTGCAGATCGCCATCGGCCGTTAACGTCCAGGAGAGCTGTTGCCCAATTTTCAGGTTGCGAAGATCTTTATCTGCCGCCGCCAGCTGGCTGATATTCCCCATGTCGATGCCGTACTGGTTCAGCACGCTGCTCAGCGTGTCCCCGGTAGAAACAACATATTCGTGAATACCCGCTTCGTTCTCGGTTTTATCGTCCAGTTCATCCTGTGGAATTGCTTCATCTTCCTGAGCCGACTGGTCGATAGGCTCACTGGCTTCAGGCAGCAAAGAACGGATTTCGCTCTTTTCAAGCTCGATGGTTTTGATAATAGGGGCAGAACTCGGGTGGTAAACATAGGGCCGCCAGACGGCGACCGCTAAGGTGAGTACTGTAAGCGACCCCAGCATGACGCGGTGGGGTCGAGGCAGATTGTTAAATGCCAGGGCGACAGAGCGGGCTATCTGTTGCACGTATTCACTTCCTCGTTAATCTCCTTTCAGGCAGCTCGCATACTGGTTCGCCAGTTGGCTGAGGAACTGCGAATAGCTCGCTTTGCTCAACTGGATATTCGTTCCTAGCGGGTCAAGGGTCCCCATGCGCACGGATGTCCCCCTGGCCACGGCTTCTACGACCGCTGGCCTGAACTGTGGCTCAGCAAAAACGCATGTCGCTTTTTGCTCAACCAGCTGTGTTCTGATTTCATGTAAACGCTGCGCACCAGGTTGAATTTCAGGGTTGACGGTAAAATGACCCAGCGGGGTCAAACCGTAGTGTTTTTCGTAATAGCCGTAGGCGTCATGAAAAACGAAATACCCTTTTCCTTTCAACGGTGCGAGCTCATTACCAACCTGCTTATCGGTTGCGGCTAATTGTGCCTCAAAATCTTTCAGGTTGGCGTCTAGTTTGGCTCGACTTTGCGGCATAAGTTCCACTAATTTGTCATGGATTGCAACCGCTGAAAGCCGCGCTATCTCTGGGGATAACCAAAGATGCATGTTGTACTCGCCGTGATGGTGATCTCCATCACCTTTTTCACCGTCGGCAGCATGATGGTCATGTTCGTCGCCGTCGTCATCCGCCCCTTTCATGAGTAACGGTTTCACGCCGGGGAGGTCGGCAATCGCGACCTGTTTTTCACCCGCCACCTGTTTTGCTGACTTCTGCATAAACGCTTCCATTTCCGGACCGATCCAGACAACTAAGTCCGCGTTTTGTAAGCGTTTTACATCGGAAGGGCGCAGGGAATAATCATGCTCCGATGCACCATCCGGGAGCAGAACCTGGGTTTCTGTTACCCCGTCAGCAATGGCTGACGCGATGAACCCGAGTGGTTTAAGCGAAGCGACAACCGCAGCGTTAACATCTTGTGCGGTTGTACCCCAAAGGGCAGCGGATAATGCTGCGAAAAGAAGCGTATTTTTATGTAACATAATGCGACTAATCATCGTAGTGAATGCGTGGAATGTGATATTATAACATTCGTTGACTTCTTCAAGCTTAAAATGACATGACGACATTGGTTTCCCTTGAAAATATTTCGGTCTCATTTGGCCAGCGCCGCGTCCTCTCTGACGTGTCGCTCGATCTGAAGCCCGGCAAAATTCTGACGCTGCTCGGCCCCAATGGCGCAGGCAAATCCACTCTGGTGCGGGTGGTGCTGGGTCTGGTCGCACCCGATGAAGGCGTGATCACGCGCGAGGAAAAATTGCGCATCGGCTATGTGCCGCAAAAACTGCACCTCGACGCCACGCTGCCGCTGACGGTGAGCCGTTTCCTGCGCCTGCGTCCCGGCACGCGTAAAGCCGATATTCTCCCGGCGCTGAAGCGCGTGCAGGCGGGCCATCTTGTCGATGCGCCGCTGCAAAAACTGTCCGGCGGAGAAACGCAGCGCGTTTTACTTGCCCGCGCGTTGCTCAGCAGCCCGCAGCTGCTGGTACTGGATGAGCCGACGCAGGGCGTAGACGTCAACGGCCAGGTCGCGCTATACGACCTCATTGACCAGCTGCGCCGGGAACTGAACTGCGCGGTGCTGATGGTATCCCACGACCTGCATCTGGTGATGGCAAAGACTGACGAAGTGCTGTGTCTTAACCACCATATCTGCTGCTCCGGCACGCCTGAAGTGGTCTCCATGCATCCGGAATTTATTTCCATGTTCGGCCCTCGCGGCGCTGAACAGCTCGGCATCTATCGCCATCATCATAATCATCGCCATGATTTGCAGGGACGAATCGTTCTGCGTCGGGGAAATGGACACTCATGATTGAACTGTTACTGCCCGGCTGGCTGGCCGGGATTATGCTTGCCTGCGCCGCGGGCCCGCTCGGCTCGTTTGTGGTGTGGCGCAGAATGTCTTACTTCGGTGATACCCTGGCGCACGCGTCCCTGCTGGGCGTGGCTTTTGGCCTGCTGCTGAACGTCAACCCGTTCTACGCGGTGATTGTGGTCACGCTGCTGCTGGCGGCCGGTCTGGTCTGGCTGGAAAAGCGCCCTCACCTCGCCATCGATACCCTGCTTGGCATCATGGCGCACAGTGCCCTGTCGCTGGGCCTGGTGGTGGTCAGCCTGATGTCGAATATCCGCGTGGATCTGATGGCTTACCTGTTCGGTGACCTGCTGGCCGTCACGCCAGACGATCTCATCGCTATCGCGATTGGCGTTGTGGTGGTGCTCGGCATTCTGCTCTGGCAGTGGCGTAACCTGCTGGCCATGACCGTCAGCCCGGACCTGGCGTTTGTCGACGGCGTGAAGCTGCAGCGCGTTAAGCTGCTGCTGATGCTGGTAACGGCGTTAACCATAGGCGTAGCAATGAAGTTTGTCGGCGCGCTGATTATTACGTCACTGCTGATCATCCCTGCGGCTACGGCGCGTCGTTTTGCCCGTACGCCGGAGCAGATGGCCGGTGTGGCCGTGATTGTCGGAATGATTGCGGTAACGGGTGGACTCACCTTCTCGGCGTTCTATGACACGCCTGCCGGGCCGTCCGTGGTGCTGAGTGCGGCGGTGCTGTTTATCTTCAGTATGATGAAGAAGACCGCGCAGTAGTGGACATGTCCCCGGTGGCGCTTCGCTTACCGGGGCTACAAATTATCGCTGCTTACGGCATTGCCGGTGGCGTAATGCCGAAATGATTCCACGCCCGCACCGTCGCCATACGTCCACGCGGTGTGCGCTGCAGGAAGCCCTGCTGGATCAGATACGGCTCCAGCACATCTTCAATCGTCTCACGCTCTTCCCCGATTGCCGCCGCCAGGTTATCCAGCCCGACCGGGCCACCAAAGAACTTGTCCAGCACCGCCAGCAGCAGCTTGCGGTCCATGTAGTCAAAACCTTCGGCATCGACGTTAAGCATATCCAGCGCCTGCGCGGCGATCTCTGCGGAGATCGAACCGTTGTGCTTCACCTCAGCAAAGTCACGCACGCGGCGCAGCAGGCGGTTGGCGATACGCGGCGTACCACGGGACCGTTTCGCCACTTCAAACGCCCCCTCTTCGCTCATCTCCAGCCCCATATAGCGGGCGCTGCGGCCAACGATGTGCTGGAGGTCGGCCACCTGGTAAAACTCCAGACGCTGCACGATCCCGAAACGGTCGCGCAGTGGAGAGGTCAACGACCCGGCTCGCGTCGTTGCGCCAATCAGAGTAAACGGCGGCAGATCGATTTTGATGGAACGCGCAGCCGGACCTTCACCAATCATGATATCCAGCTGATAATCTTCCATCGCCGGATAGAGCACTTCTTCCACCACCGGTGACAGACGGTGGATCTCATCGATAAACAGCACGTCATGCGGTTCGAGGTTGGTCAGCATGGCCGCCAAATCGCCCGCCTTCTCCAGCACCGGACCGGAGGTGGTGCGCAGGTTAACGCCCATTTCATTAGCGACGATATTCGCCAGCGTGGTTTTGCCCAACCCCGGAGGGCCAAAAATCAGCAGGTGATCGAGCGCATCGCCGCGCAGCTTTGCCGCCTGGATAAAAATCTCCATCTGGGAACGAACCTGCGGCTGGCCAATGTACTCATCAAGCAGTTTTGGGCGAATCGCGCGATCCACCACATCCTCTGCCTGAACAGTGCCTGCCGAAACCAGGCGGTCTGCTTCAATCATCCTTTACCTCACAATGCAGCGCGCAGCGCTTCACGAATCAGGGTTTCACTGCTGGCATCCGGTTTGGCAATTTTACTTACCATGCGGCTGGCCTCCTGAGGTTTATAGCCTAGCGCCACCAGCGCGGCAACCGCTTCCTGCTCGGCGTCATCATCCGTCGCAGGCGCGCCTGGGGAGGTCAGCACCAGATCGGCCGCCGGCGTGAAGAGATCGCCATGCAGGCCTTTGAAGCGGTCTTTCATCTCGACAATCAGGCGCTCTGCGGTTTTCTTGCCGATGCCCGGAAGCTTAATCAACGCAGCAGGATCTTCACGCTCAACGGCATTCACAAACTGTGGCGCGGACATGCCGGATAAGATCGCCAGCGCCAACTTTGGCCCGACGCCGTTGGTTTTAATCAGCTCGCGGAACAGCGTGCGTTCCTGTTTGTTGTTGAAGCCGTACAGCAGCTGAGCATCTTCACGCACCACAAACTGAGTAAAGACAATCGCCTCTTTGCCCGCGTCCGGCAGCTCGTAGAAGCAGGTCATCGGCATATGGACTTCATAGCCCACGCCACCCACTTCCAGCAGCACTAACGGGGGTTGTTTTTCAATGATGATGCCTCTGAGTCTGCCTATCACGTGACGCTCCTGCGTTCTGGAAGAAATTAACTGCCGACATAATAAAAAAAGGCTGGATAAACATCCAGCCTGATTTGTCATTATCGTAACCTGCCTCGCGCCAGATTGAGCCGCGACTCGCTCATTTGCATCGCGTTCTGGCTGACGTGACAGTGGGTAATTGCAATCGCCAGCGCATCCGCGGCGTCAGCCTGCGGGTTTGCAGGGAGCTTCAGCAGGGTACGCACCATGTGCTGCACCTGACTTTTCTCCGCGCTACCGATGCCCACCACCGTCTGCTTGACCTGACGTGCCGCGTATTCAAATACCGGCAAATCCTGGTTTACCGCAGCCACGATGGCCACTCCGCGCGCCTGGCCGAGCTTTAGCGCCGAATCGGCGTTTTTCGCCATAAAGACTTGCTCGATGGCGAAATAGTCCGGCTGAAACTGGGTGATGATCTCCGACACGCCCGCATAAATGAGCTTCAGGCGCGACGGCAGATCGTCCACTTTGGTGCGAATACAGCCGCTGCCGAGGTAGGTTAACTGGCGTCCCACCTGACGGATAACGCCATACCCGGTGACGCGTGAGCCTGGGTCAATCCCGAGAATAATCGACATCACGCGTCTCCTGTAACGGATCTACACGCTCTCATCAGAGAGTCGCTGCAACCTCATCAGAGATTTCACCGTTGTGGTACACTTCCTGTACGTCGTCGCAGTCTTCGAGCATGTCGATCAGACGCAGCAGTTTTGGTGCAGTTTCCGCATCCATGTCCGCTTTGGTGGACGGGATCATGGAGACTTCCGCGTTGTCCGCTTTCAGGCCAGCCGCTTCCAGCGCATCGCGCACGGCACCCATCTCTTCCCACGCGGTGTAAACGTCGATAGCACCGTCGTCAAAGGTCACCACGTCTTCCGCACCGGCTTCCAGCGCAGCTTCCATGATCGCATCTTCGTCGCCTTTCTCGAAAGAGATGACGCCTTTTTTGCTGAACAGGTATGCAACGGAACCGTCAGTGCCCAGGTTGCCACCGGTTTTGGTGAATGCGTGGCGCACTTCCGCAACGGTACGGTTACGGTTGTCGGACAGGCACTCAACCATTACCGCCGTACCGCCAGGACCGTAACCTTCATAGATGATGGTTTCCATGTTCGCGTCTTCATCGCCGCCCACGCCACGTGCGATAGCACGGTTCAGGGTGTCACGCGTCATGTTGTTGGACAGCGCTTTATCCACCGCCGCGCGCAGACGCGGGTTAGAAGCCGGGTCACCGCCGCCCAGACGCGCTGCCGTCACCAGCTCGCGAATGATTTTGGTAAAGATCTTACCGCGCTTGGCATCCTGTGCCGCTTTGCGGTGTTTGGTGTTGGCCCACTTACTATGACCTGCCATAAAAAGTTCTCCAAAAATCGCGCCTTTTCAGGCTGCGTTAATTACAAATTCTTCAATCGCCTGCCGGTTGCTCCACGACTTGGTCAGTGCGGCGGCATCCGCCGCATTCACCCAGCGGTAGGTCAGGTGTTCGGTAAACACGATCTCCCGTTCATGGGGGAGCGCGAGACAGAACCACGATTCCGTATTGCGCTCGGTACCCGGCGCGTAGCGATGACGTAAATGGCTAAAAATTTCAAACTCCACCGTGCGCTGACAGTCCTTCAGGGTCAGTTGCTCGCGGGCAACGTCAATGGCGACCTCTTCCTTTACTTCACGCGCGGCGGCCTGCGGCGCGGTTTCCCCCTCTTCCAGACTGCCGGTAACCGACTGCCAGAATTCAGGGTCATCGCGCCGCTGCAACATCAGCACCCGCTTCGTGTCTTCTGCATAAATGACCACCAGAACCGAAACGGGGAGCTTATATGTCATATCAGTTTTTCTCTTCCTTCTTCACCACCTCAATGCCCAGCTCAGCCAGTGCGGCCGGGTTGGCAAAGCTTGGCGCTTCGGTCATCAGACACGCGGCGGCAGTGGTTTTCGGGAAGGCGATCACATCACGGATGTTATCGGTGCCGGTCAGCAGCATGGTCAGACGGTCAAGACCGAAAGCCAGACCCGCGTGCGGAGGCGTACCGTATTTCAGCGCGTCCAGCAGGAAGCCGAATTTCTCACGCTGCTCCTGCTCGTTGATGCCCAGGATGCCGAACACGGTTTGCTGCATTTCACCGCTGTGAATACGCACGGAACCGCCGCCCACTTCGTAGCCGTTAATGACCATATCGTAGGCGTTGGCGACCGCCTCTTCCGGTGCCGCTTTCAGCTCTGCCGCCGTCATCTCTTTAGGCGAAGTGAACGGGTGGTGCATCGCGGTCAGGCCGCCCTCACCGTCGTCTTCAAACATTGGGAAGTCGATAACCCACAGCGGCGCCCATTTGCTCTCGTCGGTCAGGTTCAGGTCTTTGCCGAGCTTCAGACGCAGCGCGCCCATCGCATCCGCAACGACTTTCTTGTTGTCTGCACCGAAGAAGATCATGTCGCCGTCCTGCGCGCCGGTGCGCTCCAGGATCGCTTCAACGATGTCTGCGTTCAGGAATTTCGCGACCGGGCTGGTGATACCTTCCAGACCTTTCGCACGCTCGGTCACTTTAATATAGGCCAGACCTTTCGCGCCGTAGATCTTGATGAAGTTACCGTAGTCGTCGATCTGCTTACGGCTCAGAGCCGCTCCGCCCGGTACACGCAGCGCTGCTACGCGGCCTTTGGCGTCGTTAGCCGGGCCCGCGAATACCGCGAACTCCACGTTTTTAACCAGATCAGCTACGTCTACCAGCTCCATTGGGTTACGCAGGTCTGGTTTGTCAGAGCCATAGCGACGCTCGGCTTCCGCGAAGGTCATGATTGGGAAATCGCCCAGCTCAACGCCTTTCACGTCATTCCACAGGCTACGCACCAGAGCTTCCATCACTTCACGCACCTGCTCGGCGGTCATGAAGGAGGTTTCCACATCGATCTGGGTAAATTCAGGCTGGCGGTCAGCACGCAGGTCTTCGTCGCGGAAGCATTTCACGATCTGATAGTAGCGATCGAATCCGGACATCATCAGCAGCTGTTTGAACAGCTGTGGAGACTGCGGCAGCGCGTAGAATTTGCCTTTATGAACACGGGATGGCACCAGGTAATCGCGCGCGCCTTCCGGCGTGGCTTTGGTCAGCATCGGGGTTTCGATATCGAGGAAACCGTGGTCATCCATAAAGCGACGCACCAGGCTGGTGATTTTCGCACGGGTTTTCAGGCGCTGAGCCATTTCCGGGCGACGCAGATCCAGGTAGCGGTATTTCAGACGCGCTTCTTCGGTGTTGACGTGGTTGGAGTCCAGCGGCAGCGCTTCAGCACGGTTGATGATCGTCAGATCGGACGCCAGCACTTCAATGGCACCCGTCGCCATGTCGGCGTTAACGTTTTTCTCGTCACGCGCACGTACGGTGCCGGTGACCTGAATGCAGAACTCATTACGCAGCTCAGAGGCCAGCTTCAACGCATCTGCGCGATCCGGATCGAAGAACACCTGAACGATACCTTCGCGGTCGCGCATATCGATGAAGATAAGGCTACCAAGATCACGACGACGATTGACCCAACCACACAGGGTGACCTGCTGTCCGACGTGGGACTGACGCAGCTGCCCGCAATATTCTGTACGCATGAGATATCCCTTAATTAGCCGCAGGCTAAATGTCGCCTGGTATGCAGGCTACTATGTCGCAGCTTTCTGTATGTCACAACTGGATGAAAAAAGGCGGCTATTATACTGGAAATTCCGCCGGACGATAAGAGCGAACCACGGCCAGGCGGTCGTTTGCTGCACTCTTATTGCGCATTCTCACAAAAATTAACAAAATTATGCGACCAATAACAGGCCATCACGTCGTATGGTGTCTGGAAGTGATTAATTTAACGGGAGTAACGATGTTAACCCTTGATGCCAGAAAAACCGCGCTTGTAGTCATTGATTTACAGGAAGGCATTTTGCCCTTCGCCGGTGGCCCGCATACCGCGGACGATGTAGTCAGCCGCACCGCCCGCCTGGCGGAAAAATGCCGCGCCAGCGGTGCCCCGGTTGTCATGGTGCGCGTCGGCTGGTCTGCGGATTACGCCGAAGCGTTAAAACAGCCCGTTGATGCGCAGGCACCCGCGCGAGCCCTGCCGGAAAACTGGTGGACGTACCCGGTCTCGCTTGGCAAACGCGACAGCGACATCGAAGTCACCAAACGCCAGTGGGGCGCATTTTACGGCACCGATCTTGAGCTGCAGCTCCGCCGTCGCGGCATTGACACCATTATCCTGTGCGGTATTTCCACCAACATCGGCGTGGAATCGACTGCCCGCAACGCGTGGGAGCTCGGCTTTAATCTGGTGATCGCCGAAGATGCCTGCAGCGCGGCCTCCGCGGAACAGCACCAGGGCAGCATGACCCACATCTTCCCGCGCATCGGCCGCGTGCGCAGCACGGATGAGATTGTCAGCGCGCTATGATGTATGTCGGTTTACCCCAGTGGTCGCACCCGAAATGGGTGCGCCTTGGCATCACCAGCCTTGAAGAGTATGCCCGACACTTCAACTGCGTCGAGGGTAACACTACCCTCTATGCGCTCCCGAAAGCCGAGATTGTTGCGCGCTGGCGGGAACAAACGACCGACGACTTCCGCTTCTGCTTCAAGTTTCCGGCGACCATTTCTCACCAGGCCGCGCTGCGAAACTGCGGTGAGTTGACCGACGAATTCTTTGCCCGGATGGCGCCTCTGGCAAACCGCATTGGCCAGTACTGGCTGCAGCTTCCGGCCGTCTTTGGCCCGCGCGACCTGCCCGCACTGTGGACGTTTCTGGACGCCCTGCCCCGGGAGTTTACCTACGGCGTGGAAGTTCGACACCAGGACTTCTTTGGGAAGGGCGAAGCAGAAAAAGCGCTCAACCGCGGCCTTCTCGAGCGTTCCGTTAACCGGGTGATCCTCGATAGCCGTCCGGTGCACAGCGCGATACCGCACAGTGAGGCCATCATTGAGGCGCAGCGTAAAAAGCCAAAAGTGCCCGTTCATGCTGTGGTGACCGCGCAGAACCCCATGGTCAGGTTTATCGGCAGCGATAACATGCAGCAAAACCAGGCGCTGTTCGCCGTCTGGCTGGAAAAACTGGCCTCGTGGGAACACACCACCACGCCGTATCTCTTTTTGCACACGCCGGATATTGCCCAGGCTCCCGAACTGGTCGATGCTCTGTGGCAGGCCTTGCAGACTGCGGTGCCGTCCGTGGGCAGCGCCCCTTCCATCCCACAACAATCTTCTCTTTTCTGATATCACCCCCTATCATAGTGAAGTGCCATCTGCCAAAAACAGGGAGTTTGTATGGTCAGCGCGCTGTATGCGGTGTTAGGTGCATTACTGCTGATTAAATTTTCATTTGATGTTGTGCGCCTCAGAACGCTCTACCGCGTCTCCTACGGTGACGGCGGATTTTCCGAACTGCAAAGCGCAATCCGCATTCACGGCAATGCGGTCGAATACATCCCCGCGGCCTTAATCCTGCTGCTGTTTATGGAGATGAATGGCGCAGAAACCTGGATGGTGCACATCTGTGGCCTGCTGCTTATCGCTGGCCGCCTGATGCACTATTACGGTTTTCACCACCGCTTAATCCGCTGGCGTCGTTCCGGCATGAGTGCGACCTGGTGTTCACTTTTGCTGATGGTGCTGGCTAACCTGTGGTATATGCCGTGGGAGTTGGTTTTCTCCCTCCATTAGCGCACAATACGCCACTTTATTTTTCCCGGATTTTTACGTTATGTCAGATCGCGACACGCTTTTTTCCGCGCCTATCGCCAGCCTGGGCGACTGGACCTTCGATGAACGGGTAGCCGAAGTCTTCCCGGATATGATCCAGCGCTCTGTTCCCGGTTATTCCAATATTATCTCTATGATCGGCATGCTGGCTGAGCGCTTCGTTCAACCCGGCACGCAGGTCTATGACCTGGGCTGCTCGCTCGGCGCGGCAACGCTGTCGGTTCGTCGTAACGTTCACCACGAAGGCTGCCGAATCATAGCCGTCGATAACTCCCCGGCGATGGTTGAACGCTGCCGTCGTCATATTGACGCCTACAAAGCCCCTGTGCCAGTGGACGTGGTGGAAGGCGATATCCGCGAGATTGAGATCACTAACGCGTCCATGGTCGTGCTGAATTTCACGCTGCAGTTCCTGGTGCCGGAAGACCGCCAGTTGCTGCTGGACAAAATTTATCAGGGGCTGAATCCTGGCGGCGCGCTGGTGCTCTCAGAGAAATTCAGTTTTGAAGATGCCGAGGTTGGCGAGCTGCTGTTCAATATGCACCACGATTTCAAGCGTGCGAACGGCTACAGCGAGCTGGAGATCAGCCAGAAGCGCAGCATGCTCGAAAACGTGATGCTGACGGACTCCGTAGAAACCCACAAGGCGCGCCTGCGTCAGGCCGGATTTGAGCATAGCGAACTGTGGTTCCAGTGCTTCAACTTTGGTTCGCTGGTGGCGCTGAAAGCGGGGAAACCGGCATGATCGAGTTCAGTAACTTCTATCAGCTGATTGCCAAAAATCAGCTCTCACACTGGCTGGAGACGCTGCCTGCGCAGATTGCCGCCTGGCAGCGCGATCAGCAGCACGGCCTGTTAAAGCAGTGGGCGAATGCGGTGGAGTTTCTGCCCGAGCTGACCCCGCATCGTCTGGATCTCCTGCACAGCGTCACCGCTGAGAGTGAAGAACCGCTTCCGCCAGGGCAGATCAACCGCATCGAAACGCTGATGCGCAACCTGATGCCGTGGCGCAAAGGGCCGTTCTCGCTGTACGGCGTGAACATCAATACCGAATGGCGCTCAGACTGGAAATGGGATCGCGTTCTGCCCCACCTTTCTGACCTGACCGGGCGCACCATTCTGGACGTGGGCTGCGGCAGCGGTTACCACATGTGGCGCATGATTGGCGCGGGCGCGCATCTGGCGGTGGGTATTGACCCGATGCAGCTGTTCCTGTGCCAGTTTGAAGCGGTACGTAAGCTGCTGGGTAACGACCAGCGCGCCCACCTGCTGCCGCTGGGTATTGAGCAACTGCCCGCTCTGAAAGCGTTTGATACCGTGTTCTCCATGGGCGTGCTGTACCACCGTCGTTCCCCGCTGGAGCACCTGTGGCAATTGAAAGATCAACTGGTCAGCGGCGGCGAGCTGGTGCTGGAAACGCTGGTCATCGAAGGGGATGAACATGCCGTTCTGGTGCCGGGCGATCGCTACGCGCAGATGCGCAACGTTTACTTCATCCCTTCCGCGCTGGCGCTGAAGAACTGGCTGGAGAAATGCGGGTTTGTGGACGTGCGGATTGCCGATGTCAGCGTGACCTCAATCGAAGAGCAGCGTCGCACCGACTGGATGATCACCGAATCGCTGGAGCAGTTCCTCGACCCGACCGATCACAGCAAAACCATTGAAGGCTATCCGGCGCCGATGCGTGCGGTGCTGATAGCGACAAAGCCGTAACCTGTTAGCCGGATGGCGGCTGCGCCTTACCCAGCCTACGCGTCGCACGTTTTCTCCAAAATAGTTCAAGTTGCAGCAAGGCGGCAACGCAGCGAATCCCCGGGAGCTTACATCAGTAAGTGACCGGGGTGAGCGAGGCGGCCAACGCGGCTGCGGCTTGAAATATGAAGGAGAAAAAAAGGCCCCTGTGTAATTTGCAGGGGCCTGGTACAAGCAAGCATCATATTGGGCGACATGATGCGCGGTAAAAATCGGTACGTTGCTACACGTGATGGCGCTCAATCAGCGACTTCATTTCCGCAACCGACTCTCCCTCGACACCGTAGCGTGAATACTCATCCGCTTCAGCATCCGTCGACATAGACAATCCTGTATTGCGATAACGCATGGGTGACGGCATCCATTTGCCTGCCGAGCTGTGCAGCTCTTTTACCCCGGCGTTTAAAAACAGTTCCAGATTGCTGGCACGGACTCCCGCACCCGCCATTATTATTGGAACGCGGGAATGTGCGTTTAGTTCCGTAATTAATTGCATTCCTTTTTCTGCGGACGCCTGTTGACCCGAGGTCAGAACGCGTGCCACGCCAAGTTCTCCAAGCGATTCAAAGGCCTGAAGCGGGTCTTTACACATATCAAATGCGCGATGAAACGTGACGGCCAGCCCCTTCGCGGCGCTCATGACCTGACGCATGCGCGGGAGGTCGATATTACCGTCTTCATCCAGCAGGCCGGTGACCAGCCCCGGGAACCCCAGGTCGCGAACGAGGGCGATGTCTTCAAGCATGGCACCGAACTCGCCCGCCGTGTAACAAAAATCACCGCCGCGCGGACGAATAATCGGGTGAACGGGAATGGTGACGGCCTGACGGGCGGCCCTCAGCACACCGTAAGAAGGCGTCAGCCCGCCCTCTTTGGGTGCCGCACACAGTTCAATGCGGTCAGCCCCGTGTTTTTGCGCGGTGACGGCGCACTCCACGCTGTAACAGCAAATCTCCAGCAGCGCCATTTAATCCTCCTTTACTCCCACCAAACGAGCCATCATGACATGCCGTCCGCTTTCAGTCCCGGCGGGAACTCACATCTCTTGCGCTTCACTGGCAACGATCTGCTCAATGGTCCAGGGATGAAACTTCACCGTGACCTTCCCGTCCGTGACGGCCAGCGTCGGATTCGGTAATCGCTCGCGCTCACCTTTGGGTGAACTGGTCTTCACAAAAATCCCTGGCTGGCTTAAGCCTTCGTCAGCTAACAGGGCCAGCGCACGCGCGTTCAATGTCTCCGGCTCGCCCGGCAGGACAATCTCAATGTGCTCCCACCCTTCGTGCGGATAGCGCTTCTCGCCCGGCCACGGCAGTTCAACCACGGTGAATTGCCAGTGGGCCACGTTCACCGGCTCACGCAGCCTGAACAGGCAAATAGGCCGACCGTTAATGATGTTCTCGGACAGTAACTCGCCGCACTGTTCGAACCCACGACGCCAGCGCTCTGCGGTGGCATTCTGATGGCAGCGCAAAGAGATGTGATCGGCCTCAAGCGGCGCAATATCCAGACCCAGACGGGTGGCAAGTTCTGTGAACGCCTGGGTGAAACGCGGTAAATCTGCGGAAATATCATGCAGTTCGTCAATGGATTGCCAGTTCGCCATAAGTCACTCTCTTTTCGTGTCGCAAAGCCGCTAATTTACTCTGTTGCCCTGTTTTGACCAACCGCAGAATCCGGCTTTTTATGATTGCATGTTTATGCACACCTTCTTAGCCTGGATTCTGAGCAATCTTCAGGCCCCGCGATGCTGACGGCAGAAGGCATTTGCAGTATACTCCCGCCCTAAATTCTCTAACTGGCGCGGGTGGTTGTGAGCCCGCATCAAAAAAGTAAGGTATCCAGGTGAATATTCAGGCTCTTCTCTCCGAAAAAGTCAGTCAGGCACTGATTGCCGCAGGCGCGCCTGCGGATTGCGAACCGCAGGTTCGTCAGTCAGCAAAAGTACAGTTTGGCGACTATCAGGCTAATGGCGTGATGGCAGTGGCTAAAAAACTGGGCATGCCGCCGCGACAGCTCGCTGAGCAGGTACTGACGCATCTGGATCTCGCCGGCATTGCCAGCAAAACCGAAATCGCCGGCCCGGGCTTTATCAACATCTTCCTTGAGCCTGCCTTCCTGGCAAGCCACGTTGACGCGGCGCTGAAATCTGACCGTCTGGGTGTTTCCCAGCCGGAAGCGCAGACCGTCGTGATCGACTACTCTGCCCCGAACGTGGCGAAAGAGATGCACGTTGGCCACCTGCGCTCCACCATCATCGGTGATGCCGCGGTGCGTACGCTCGAGTTCCTCGGTCACAAGGTGATCCGCGCGAACCACGTGGGCGACTGGGGTACCCAGTTCGGGATGCTGATTGCTTACCTGGAAAAACAGCAGCAGGAAAACGCGGGCGAAATGGCGCTGGCGGACCTGGAAGGGTTCTATCGTGAAGCCAAAAAACACTACGACGAAGACGAAGCCTTTGCCGAGCGCGCGCGCAGCTACGTGGTAAAACTGCAGGGCGGCGATCAATACTTCCTCGAGATGTGGCGCAAGCTGGTTGACATCACTATGTCTCAGAACCAGCTGACCTATAACCGTCTGAACGTCACCCTGACCCGTGACGACGTGATGGGTGAAAGCCTGTATAACCCAATGCTGCCCGGCATTGTGGCTGACCTGAAAGCGAAAAACCTGGCGGTTGAGAGCGAAGGCGCAACGGTTGTGTTCCTTGATGAGTACAAAAACAAGGAAGGCGAACCGATGGGCGTGATCATCCAGAAAAAGGATGGCGGCTATCTCTACACCACGACCGACATCGCCTGTGCGAAATACCGTTACGAAACGCTGCATGCCGACCGCGTGCTGTACTACATCGACTCCCGTCAGCACCAGCACCTGATGCAGGCGTGGACGATCGTGCGTAAAGCCGGTTACGTGCCGGACAGCGTTCCGCTGGAACACCATATGTTCGGCATGATGCTGGGCAAAGACGGCAAGCCGTTCAAAACCCGTGCGGGCGGGACCGTGAAGCTGTCCGACCTGCTGGACGAAGCGCTGGAACGCGCCCGTCGTCTGGTGGCCGAGAAGAATCCGGACATGCCGGCCGACGAGCTGGAAAAACTGGCCAACGCCGTGGGTATCGGTGCGGTGAAATACGCTGACCTGTCCAAAAACCGTACCACCGACTATATCTTCGACTGGGATAACATGCTGGCGTTTGAAGGCAACACGGCGCCATACATGCAGTACGCCTATACCCGGGTGCTGTCGGTCTTCCGTAAAGCCAATATCGACGAAAGCGTGCTGGCGAATGCCACCGTGACCATCACGGAAGATCGTGAAGCACAGCTGGCAGCGCGTCTGCTGCAGTTCGAAGAGACGCTGACCGTGGTCGCACGTGACGGCACGCCGCACGTGATGTGCGCTTACCTGTACGATCTCGCGGGTCTGTTCTCCGGCTTCTACGAGCACTGCCCTATTCTCTCCGCGGAGAATGAATCGGTCCGCAACAGCCGCCTGAAGCTGGCGCAACTGACGGCGAAGACCCTGAAGCTGGGTCTGGATACCCTGGGTATCGAAACCGTAGAACGTATGTAATGCAAAAAACCCGGCGCAAGCCGGGTTTTGTTTTGTAGCCCGGTAAACGCAGCGCCACCGGGAATATTCACAGGTTCAGAAGTATTTCCGCAAATACTCCGTCAGACACAGTATCGCCATCGCCTGCCCATACGGCATTGAGGTCAGCGGGATCTGACGATAAAACTCAAGATCGCTCCCCATGCCCGTGCCGAACGACGTTTGCAACAGCTCGCCTTCCGGCGAGATATTCTTGACGATACCGCGAATCGCTTTTTCTGCCACCTCAGCATACTCCGCGCCAACATAGCGCTTGCGCACGGCTTTCAGAATGCCGTAGGCAAACCCTGCCGTGGCGGACGCCTCAAGATAAGAATGTGGATCGTCAAGCAGCGTGTGCCACAAACCACTCCCGTCCTGACACTTCGCCAGCGCGGCAATCTGCGCGTTCAATACCTGCACCAGGTAGCGGCGCACGGCGTTGTTTTCCGGCAGATCCACCAGTTCGAGGAAGTCCGGGATCACGATGGTGAGCCAGCTGTTGCCGCGCGCCCAGCGGGCACGGGCAAAGTTATGATTACCGTCATAGCTCCAGCCGTGGAACCACAGCCCGGTCTCCCGGTCCATCAGATTCTGCACGTGCAGCAGGAACTGATACACCGCCTCTTCAACGTACTCCGGTTTGTTGAGCAGCTTGCCGATTTTCGCCAGCGGCAGCACCGTCATCATTAGCGTGTCGTCCCACATCTGCTGATGGTTCTCTTCCGCCAGGGTGATGTGCTGCATCCCGCCGTGTTCAGTGCGCGGCATCTCCGCCATCGCCCATTCCGCCCAGCTTTCCAGCCACGGCAGCCAGGCCTGATTTTGGGTCTCTTCGTAACGATAAGCGAGCGTCAGGAACGGCGACATGGTATTCACGTTTTTGGTGGTTGCGCCTTCCGCAAAGCGGTCGGCAAACCAGCTGTCGATGATGTCGCGCATACCTTCCTCGCCGGTCTGGCAGTAATACTGCCAGATACCATACAGGCCGACGCCGTGCGTCCACTCCCATCCGGCCCAGCCTTTGGTGTCGATCACGCGCCCGTCGTCCAGCCGCAGCAAAAATTCCCCCGTTTTGTCGCGGATATTGACCAGATTATGCGTCACCTTTTGAATCAGCGATTTCAGCTCGTCCCGGGCGATAAAGCGTTCTGGCTGACGTAATAACGGGCTATGTTTGACAGGCCAAACTTTCATGATCTTAACCTCTGTTGTATGTCGAATTCAGTACCGCGCGATCCTTGAGAGAAGGTGCCGCTGGCTTATTGCGATTCAGATAACCGATGTTGTTATTGCCCCACAGTGACTCATAAGGCATACCGGCCAGCATCTCGACGGTGGCGCGGGCGTGTGGCGTCGCTGACTCAGGCATCGCATGACCACTCTCACGCATTTTCGCGGTCTCCTCGCGCAGCGTGCTGTGGGTTTGCAAATTGAGTTTGAAGCGCAGGGAAACAAGGAAGCCGCAGAACAGCACCAGGATGGTGCCCACGCTCAGGATCATCAAAATGGTGTGGCTTACTTCCGCAGGCTGCACTTTCTGACCACTGACAAAGCCGGACATCTGCATCACGATGCCCACCAGCATCACCGCACCGGCCTGCGACGCCTTGCGGGTGAGGGTCATGATGCCCGCGAAAATCCCTTCGCGGCGCTGGCCGGTGATCACTTCATCCACGTCAGCGATGTAGGTGTAGGTATTCCATGGCACGTAGTTGATACCGCCACGACCCAGCCCTGCTACCGCAGAGATCAGCAACAGCAGAGCGTAGACGTCGCTCAGGCCAGCATAATAGAGTACGGCGTATGAGAGAGACGCCAGGCCAAACAGCACCACAACCATGCGGTAGGACGGTGCAGGCCCGAAGCGGATACACAGCGGGATCATGGCGATAACCGCAATGAACTGGAAGATAGCCATCGTGCCCAGCAGACTGGACGCCATTGACGCTTCCTGCATCAGCACGAACACCACGTAGTAGGTGAATACCGCGTTAAACACGTCCTGCGCGATATAGCCACCGAGGTACATGCCCAGATGCTGACGGAAAATTTTGATACGCAGCGTGGAGCTTAACTCAACGATCAACCGGTTGAGGCTCTGCCCCAGCGTCAGTTTCTTCTTCTCTTCTTCAGCACGCAGCGCCGCTTCAGACCACTCTTCGCGGGGGCGCTCCCAGGTGAAGCACCAGACGAAGGTCAGCATCAGCGCGCAGAGCACAGAGAAGACCAGGCTTGCGTAGAAGAAGGAAACCGCGTTGTCTTTGCCGAAGTGGGTCAACAGGATCCCCGGCAGGAAGGAGGCCAGAATGGCGGACATCTGCGCCATAGAGATGCGCGCCCCGGAGAACTTCGTTTTCTGTTTAAAGTCGTCAGTCATTTCCGGCACCAGCGTTTCGTACGGCACCAGAATCATGGTGTAGACAATATCAAACACCAGATAGGTCAGCAGGTAATACCAGAAGCTCATGTCCCCAACCCACATCAGCGAGTAGCTGAACACGCACGGAATACCCAGCAGGATAAAGAATTTACGACGGCCAAAGCGCTTACCGAGCCAGGTCGTACCAAAGTTATCGGTTAAAAAGCCCATTAACGGGCTAACTACGGCGTCCAGCACCCTTGCCGCGGCAAAGATGAACGTTGCTTCGATCGGTGAGAGTCCGCAGAAGGTGGTATAAAAATATAAAAGCCAGGCCGCCGTCAGGGCGGTGGTACCCGCCCCAAGGAAATCACCTGATCCGTACGCAAGATAATTCGCGAGTCCAATTTTACGTGTTTTCATTGCCGTCAACCCTAATCAGTTTTGGGAGACTCCCTGCAAGCAAGCCTCGTCCGGGAGCTTTAATACGGCTACAGTAATTGCATCGGCTTGTTGATACCTTTCTGTTTCTGCCATTGCAAAGAGGGGGAATGGCAAAAATACAAAGAGTATGGTTACGCGCGTCACTGATTTATAAAACAGTGTTTCTTTTTGATCAAAAGGCGAGGTCAGTTTTGAGAGCCAGCCATCAAAATTGCCTGATGGCTGGTGAAAAGGCAGGGTGTTAGCGGTAGTTCACGATGACAGAATTGCTCTGTACCTTCAGCGCCGGGATCAAACGTCCTCCGCCCGGCACTTCCCAGATGAAACGCAAAGGCTCAATAGCTGGCACGCCGTTGAACGCCTGCGTTGTTCCATTTTCGCCGTCGATTTCGGTACAGCGCGTCTGAGAGCAGAGGCGCACCCGCAAGCCCGCTGGCGTAGGGCCAATCAGCCGGTAGTTCCAGACCACAAGGCCCATCTGACCGGAAACCTCTTCCGAAGGCGACAGCGGGTTAGACGACATGGCAACACCGCGGTTGCTGAGGGTCACCCCCATGCTGCTCGCCTGCCAGGTACCTCCCCCGGCAGCCTGCGCTGCCAGCG
The DNA here is from genome assembly GCF_048685015.1 of Enterobacter sp. BNK-13. Classification (NCBI taxonomy): domain Bacteria; kingdom Pseudomonadati; phylum Pseudomonadota; class Gammaproteobacteria; order Enterobacterales; family Enterobacteriaceae; genus Enterobacter; species Enterobacter sp. BNK-13. The sequence continues at coordinate 2,520,370 of NZ_JBLQTP010000001.1, forward strand.
GGAAGAGCACTATCCAAAGCCACTTACGCATTATTTTCCTCCAATCGTCGCGGTCATGCGGATATGACGGTTATCCGACAGCTCCAGATTCGACAGCACGACCAGCTGGTTCAGGCTGCGACGCAGGAAGCGCGACAGCAGCGGACGCAGCGCGTGGTTCACCAGCAGCACCGGCGGCGCCCCCAGCATCTCCTGACGCGCCAGCGCCTCCTGGGTTTGCGCCAGCAGACGGTCCGCCAGGCCCGGCTCCAGGCCGCCCCCGCCTTGCAGAGCTTGCAGCAGCAGACGCTCAAGCGGCGTATCGAGGCCGATCACCTGCACTTCCCCGGTTCCCGGGAACCACTGCTGGGTGATTGCCCGTCCCAGCGCCACGCGCACCACCGCCGTCAGCTCGTGCGGATCGCTTTGTATCGGCGCGTGCTCGGCAAGGGTTTCCAGAATGGTGCGCATATCGCGGATCGGCACCTTCTCGTCGAGCAGGTTTTGCAGCACCTTATGCAGCGTGGTTAAGGTCAGCACGCCCGGGACCAGATCTTCCGTCAGCTTCGGCATCTCCTGCGTGACGCGGTCCAGCAGCTGCTGCGCTTCCTGACGGCCAAACAGCTCCGCCGAGAATTGCCCAATCAGGTGATTAAGATGGGTCGCCACCACGGTACTGGCTTCAACAACCGTATAACCCTGGATCTGCGCCTGCTCTTTCAGCGCGCTTTCAATCCAGATCGCGGCCAGACCAAAGGCCGGGTCGATAGTTTGCTCGCCCGGCAGCGTGCCTGCGGCGGTGCCGGGGTTAATCGCCAGCCAGCGGCCCGGATAGGCATCACCGCTGCCGATTTCAACGCCTTTCATCAGGATGCGGTAGCGCGCGGGTGGCAGGTCCATATTGTCGCGGATGTGAACGACCGGCGGCAGGAAGCCCATGTCCTGGGCGAATTTTTTACGGATACTGCGGATACGACCGAGCAGCTCGCCGTCCTGCTGGAAATCGACCATCGGGATCAGGCGATACCCGACTTCCATTCCCAGGGAATCTTCGAGCTGAACGTCGTTCCAGGTCGCTTCAACGGCCTGGTTATTCTCCGGCATTTTGACCGGCACAGGTTCCGCTGCCGGTTTGGTTTCACGGCCACGCATCCACCAGGCAAGGCCCAGCAGCGCCGCCGTAAACAGCAGGAAAACGAGGTTTGGCATACCCGGCACCAGACCGAGCAACCCGAGAACCGCCGCGGCCAGCAGCATCACGCGCGGGTTACTGAACAGCTGGCCCACCATCTGCTCGCCAACGTCCTGATCGGTGCTCACGCGGGTCACGATGACACCCGCCGCAGTGGAAATCACCAGCGCCGGGATCTGCGCGACCAGACCGTCACCGATGGTCAGCAGCGTATAGCTTTCCGCCGCGTGGCCCATGTCCATCCCATGCTGCAACACGCCCACCAGCAGGCCGCCGACCACGTTAATCACCATGATCAGAATGCCCGCGATGGCGTCACCGCGGACAAACTTACTCGCACCGTCCATGGAGCCGTAGAAGTCCGCCTCCTGCGTCACTTCCGCACGGCGCTTTTTGGCTTCATCTTCGGCGATAAGACCGGCGTTCAGGTCGGCGTCGATCGCCATCTGCTTGCCCGGCATCCCGTCCAGCACAAAGCGCGCGCCCACTTCCGCAATACGCCCTGCACCTTTGGTGATGACCATAAAGTTGATGATCACGAGGATGACAAACACCACGATACCGATAGCGAAATTACCGCCCACCAGGAAGTGGCCGAACGCTTCCACCACTTTACCTGCCGCTGCCGCCCCGGTGTGACCTTCCATCAGGATGATACGCGTGGACGCCACGTTCAGCGCCAGTCGCAGCAAGGTGGTAAACAGCAGGATGGTCGGGAACGCGGCGAACTCCAGGGTACGCTGGGTGAACATCGCCACCAGCAGCACCATGATGGACAGCGCGATATTGAAAGTGAAAAGCAGGTCGAGGATGAACGCCGGGAGCGGCAGTACCATCATCGACAGAATTAGCAGGATCAGAATCGGCCCGGCCAGGATCTGCCATTGGGTCGATTTCAGGTTGCCGGGCAGGCGCAACATTGCCACCAGATTAGCCATCAGTGTCCTTCTCGTTCATAAAATCCAGCGCGGCAGGCACCGGAAGGTTCTCAGGTTTCACAGGCCGTTGACCGCCGGCCAGACGCCAGCGCTTCAATTGCCACACCCAGGCCAGCACTTCCGCCACGGCGGCGTAGAGTTGTCCCGGGATCTGTTGTCCAATATCCGCATGGCGGTACAGGGCACGCGCCAGCGGAGGCGCTTCCAGGATCGGCACGCGGTGTTCGGTACCAATTTCCCGGATACGCAAAGCGATCAGCCCCGCCCCTTTTGCCACCACTTTCGGCGCGCTCATTTTGTTTTCGTCATAGCGCAGCGCAACGGAGTAGTGTGTCGGGTTGGTGACGATGACGTCGGCCTTGGGCACATCGTCCATCATGCGGCGACGGGCGGCGGCACGTTGCATCTGGCGGATACGCCCCTTCACGTGCGGGTCACCTTCCATCTGCTTATATTCGTCACGGATATCCTGACGTGACATCCGCAGTTTCTTGAAGTGGGTATAGAGCTGGAAGATCACGTCAAAACCCACCATCGGGATAATGCTGAGCACCACCAGCAGCGCGCAGAGTCCGACCAGATTCAGGGCATTGCTCATCGCGGTGAGAGGCGATTCGCTGATGAGACGCATCATTTCCGGCCAGTGGTACCAGAGGTAAAACCCCGCGGAGCTGCCCATCAGCACCGATTTGAGAATGGCTTTGAGCAGCTCGGCCCCGGTCTGCGCAGAGAACATTTTCGCAATGCCCGGCAGCGGGTTCAGTTTGGAAAATTTCGGCTGCAGCGATTTGGCGCTGAAGACCAGACCGCCGAGCATCACCGGCGAGACCAGCGCGACCAGCACAACCCCGGTGATAAGGGGCAGCAGCGCAACCATGGCCCCTTTAATCAGCTGGATAATCTGGCTGAGGATCAGATTCGGATCGTTGACCATACTGTGGTCAAAACGTAAGCCGGTTGACAGCATGCCCGCCAGCTTGCGGGCGAGCGACTCCCCGCCCCACCAGATAATGCACACGCCTACGATAAGGATCAGCAGGGAGGTCAATTCTCGGGATCGGGGGATTTGCCCTTCCTCACGCGCCTTTTCTAGTCGGTGGGGTGTGGGGGCTTCCGTTTTGTCGTCGTTCTCTTCTGCCACTGTGCACGCTCAGCCCATTACGTCACGGGTATCATGCCAGCGCAGCGGAAATCCAATGGCGGGAAAAGCCCGTTTATTCGGGCTCTTTTCGGTGATTTTGTCGCAAACCGCCTCAGGGGGCATCCATCCCCTGAGGCGCAATGGACCATCAGAAGCCGAGGCTGTCCAGCAGGTCGTCTACCTGATCCTGGCTTGCCACCACGCCCGCCTTGCTGGCGTCGAGCTGTGGACCATTGAGCAGGCTTTCGTTCTCGCGTTTTGGACGGGCTGCCGGTTCCGGGATGTTCTCCAGCAGCACCATCAGCAGCTGGCGCTCAATCTCCTGGATCACATCCATCATGCGCTTGATAACCTGACCGGTCAGGTCCTGGAAATCCTGCGCCATCATGATGTCCAGCAGCTGGGCATTGGTGAAGCTGGTGTGACCCGGCACATCCCCCAGGAACTGGCGGGTATCGGTCACCAGCTCGCGGGCATCCGCCAGCTCGATAGGGTTCTCAAACCACTCGTCCCAGCGTTTGGTCAGCGCTTTCGCTCCCTTTTCCATCGCATCCTGGTGCGGCTGTGACGCTTCAACGCTGTTCAGCGCACGTTCAGCGGCCTGAGCGGTCATCTGCACGACGTAGTCCAGACGATCGCGGGCATCAGGAATCGCTTCCGCCGCTTCCGCAATCGCCTGATCCAGACCCAGCTCACGCAGGCTGTCACGCAGCATGCGCGTCAGGCTGCCGATGCGGACGATGATGTCGCTCGGCGAGTGTTCTTCAACGGGTTTCATAGCAGGTTGCATCATAACCAACACCTCACATGCCGAGTTTCTCGAAGATCTTACCGAGCTTCTCTTCCAGGGTCGCCGCGGTGAATGGCTTCACCACATAGCCGCTTGCGCCCGCCTGTGCAGCGGCAATGATGTTCTCTTTCTTCGCTTCTGCCGTGACCATCAGAACCGGCATGGACGCCATTCCCGCATCAGCACGAATGGTTTTTAACAGTTCCAGACCGTCCATGTTTGGCATGTTCCAGTCGGAGATCACAAAACCAAACCCGCCAGCCTGCAGTTTGTTCAGCGCATCAACGCCGTCTTCTGCTTCTTCAACGTTGTTGAAGCCCAGCTCTTTCAGCAGGTTGCGCACAATGCGACGCATGGTGGAAAAGTCATCCACAACCAAAAACTTAAGCTCTTTATCCGCCATAAAATAATACTCCTGAGTCAAATACGTATTGCCTGTCCGGCACTGATTTTCGCCAGCATCTGCTGGCTTACCTGGCTAAGATCGACCACTTCGCTCACGCCACCCATATTGATGGCCTCGCGCGGCATGCCGAACACCACACAACTTGCTTCATTCTGCGCAATCGTCCAGGCGCCAGCCTGGTGCATTGCAAGCATTCCGGCGGCACCGTCGTTGCCCATCCCCGTCAGGATCACCCCCACGGCGTTGCGCCCCGCATGTTTCGCCACCGAATGAAACAGCACATCCACCGACGGACGGTGCCGGTTGACCGGCGGTCCGTCATGAATTTTGATTTGATAGTTAGCGCCGCTGCGCGCCAGCTCCATATGCTTGTCGCCCGGCGCGATATAGGCATGCCCCGGGAGCACGCGCTCGCCGTCTTCCGCCTCTTTCACGCTGATCTGGCACAGCTTGTTCAGGCGTTCTGCGAACGAACGGGTAAAGCCTGGCGGCATATGCTGAGTGATCAGAATACCCGGACTTGAGAGCGGCAATGGCTGGAGTACATGACGAATTGCCTCTGTTCCTCCGGTTGACGCCCCAATGACCAGCAGTTTTTCCGAGCTGAGTAAAGGACCGGCCTTCAGGGTCGCCGGCGCGGCCATCGGCGTGTGGGCGGCAAGCTTCGCCCGCGACGCGGTGCGGATCTTCTCGGCGATCATCTCGCTGTACGCCAGCATCCCTTCACGGATGCCGAGCTGCGGCTTGGTGACAAAATCCACCGCCCCCAGCTCCAGCGCACGCAGGGTGATTTCCGATCCTTTCCCGGTCAGGGAGGAGACCATCACCACCGGCATGGGCCGCAGCCGCATTAATTTTTCGAGGAAATCTATGCCATCCATGCGCGGCATCTCGACATCCAGCGTTAGCACGTCGGGGTTATATTTTTTAATTAAATCCCGCGCTACCAGCGGATCAGGCGCGGTTGCCACCATCTCCATGTCGCTGTGGCTATTGATAATTTCAGTCATGATCTGACGCATCAGCGCTGAATCATCGACAGACAATACCCTGATTTTACTCATGCTTTTTCCTTACTCAGCGCATATACCGTTTGCCCACGCAGGCTAAACTCACGCACGAGGTTGCTGAAGTTTTCCGAGTGCCCGGCAAACAGTAAACCGTCAGGCTTGAGCAACGGAACAAACCGACGCAAAATGTCCTGTTGCGTCGTTTTATCAAAATAGATCATGACGTTACGGCAAAAAATGGCGTCGAAAGGCCCCGGCACGTTGTACTGCTTATCCAGCAGGTTAACGGGCGCGAATTCGACGCAGTTCGCCAGCTCCTGGCGTACGCGTACCAGGCCTTCATGCGGGCCCGTCCCGCGCATGAAATAACGCTGCAGCTGCTGCGGCGACAGCGTTTTCAGTTCATCCTGGCGATAAACGCCGTTACGCGCCTTCTCCAGCACTTCGGTATCGATATCGCTGGCGTAGACCTTCCAGCGCCCGGGCGCCATCCCCAGCGTATCGGCAAGGGTGATCGCCAGCGAGTAAGGCTCTTCACCCGTCGAGGCGGCCGCACTCCAGACGCGATACTCCCCGGTGCGACGGCGCGCATGCTCGGCCAGAACCGGGAAGTGGTGAGCCTCGCGGAAAAACGCCGTCAGGTTGGTGGTTAACGAGTTAATAAAAGCCTGCCACTCTGCGCTGTTCTGGTTCGCCTCGAGCATGCTCAGATAGCGGCCAAAATCATCCAGCCCCAGCGTACGCAAGCGCCGCACCAGACGGTTGTAGACCATGTCCCGCTTATGATCCGCAAGCACGATCCCCGCACGCTGGTAGATTAACTGACATATCCGACGAAAATGCGCGTCGGACAGCGCGAGGCGCTGTGTCATCTGCAACAATAATGACGTTTGCCCAGGGGGCATTGGTGATGTCATAGCGCCTTCTTAATTACATTCAGGATACAACTGGCACGGCCTGCGACCGCCCGACTTCTGTTACTGCTTCAACGTGCTCTTTCACATTAAATACCGCGACCAGCCCGGTCAGACGATCCGCCTGGCTGGCCAGCTGATCGGTTGCCGCTGCCGCTTCCTCAACTAACGAGGCGTTCTGTTGCGTCACCTGATCCATCTGGCTCACCGCCTGGGCAACCTGCTCAATGCCGCGACGCTGTTCATCCGACGCCGAGGCAATCTCGCCCATGATGTCGTTCACCCGCGTCACGGAGGTGACGATTTCGTGCATGGTTTTCGCCGCGGTATCCACAAGCGTTGAGCCCTGCTGAACGCGTGAAACTGACTCTTCGATCAGCACCTTAATTTCTTTCGCCGCGTTGGCGCTGCGGCTCGCCAGGTTACGCACTTCACCCGCCACCACCGCAAACCCGCGCCCCTGCTCCCCGGCACGCGCGGCTTCTACTGCGGCATTCAGCGCCAGAATGTTGGTCTGGAACGCGATACCGTCAATCACGCTGATGATGTCACCAATTTTCTGTGAACTGGTGGCGATCTCCTGCATGGTGCTGGCGACGTGGGACGCCTGGTCGCCACCCTTCTTCGCCGTCATCGCCGCCTGTTTTGACAGGTCAGACGCCTGACGCGCGTTATCGGCGTTCTGGCTTACCGTCGCGGTCAGTTGCTCCATACTGGCTGCCGTCTGCGCCAGCGAGGCCGCCTGCTGCTCGGTGCGGGACGAGAGATCGTTGTTACCCGCCGCAATCTCTGAGATCCCGGTGTGCATGGCATAACTGCCCTGACGCACGTCGGATACCGTTTCCCGCAGCGATCCCTGCATCGCCTTCAGGCTGGCAAAAATCGCCGAAATTTCGTTCTTGCCGAACACCGCCACCGGACGCGCCAGGTCGCCTTTCGCAATACTGTCGAAGTGGCTGCTAATAATGGCCAGCGGCTGCACAATCATTCTGCGCGACCAGAGCAGCGCGGCACCGGTCAGCAACCCTGCCAGAATCACCACCACGGCAAAGATGACGCCCGACATGTGATAGCTTTGGCGGCTCTGTTCACCGGCACGCTGGACAGACTGGTTAATATCCTGCTGCCACGCGTTAAAGCTGCCGTCAAACGCGGCCTGCGAGGCCTGAACCGGCGCGGTCATAAAGTCCGACAGCTGGTTGTTCTCAAGCCACGTCGCCTGATGGTCCAGATCGCTGTACCACTGTTCAAAATGGGTCTTCATGGCGGCCTTCAGCGCTTTCTCTTTCTCGCTACCGGTGGCCTGTGCCGTAAAGGCCTTAAACTGTGCGTCAGCCTGTTTCAGGCTGTCGCGCGCGGTGGCCATCAGCGCCTTAATGTCATCCGGCGGATAACTTAGCGCGGTTAAGGTTCCCGCCTTGTTCAGCGCAGTGCTTGCCTGCAACAGCACGGCACGGGTTTGTGCCAGTGCGGAGCGCTGCTGATTACTCGCCTCAACGTCCTGCAAATTCTGATAGCCATCGCGAAACGCCCAAAAAGACAACCCGTTACTGCCAACCTGCAACACACCGCAAAGGATCAGAATCAAAAACAGTGTGGTCGAGATACGAATACGATTTAACATCCACGCTCCCATCAAGCGGCAAGCAGCCGCGGTTTAATTGTCAGTCAAAATGTTTCCCAGTTTTCATCTTGTCCGGTCGTCGCGGTACGCGTACGGTTTGCAGCCGGTTCAGCGGCTGGCGCACGGTACGTCGCCTGCGGGGTAACCGTGTTTCCAGCGAGTGAAGCGAGACGAAACGCCGAGACGGCCATCTTCAGACGGCTTGCCTGGTCTTCCAGCGCAGCGGCCGCCGCAGCGGACTCCTGCACCAGCGCGGCGTTTTGCTGTGTCACGCGATCCATTTCCGATACCGCCAGAGCAACCTGGTCGATACCACGACTCTGCTCATCAGACGCAGAGGCGATTTCACCCATGATGTCCGTCACGCGGGTGACAGCATTCACGATGTCATTCATGGTCTCCCCGGCGCTTTCCACCAGCACGGAGCCGGTATCCACGCGGGAGACGGAATCTTCTATCAGCGACTTGATCTCTTTTGCCGCATTGGCGCTGCGGCTGGCCAGGTTGCGCACTTCCCCGGCCACCACGGCAAACCCGCGTCCCTGCTCGCCCGCACGCGCCGCTTCCACGGCGGCGTTCAGCGCCAGAATGTTGGTCTGGAAGGCAATGCCGTCGATGACGCTGATGATGTCGGCGATTTTCTTCGAGCTCTCGGCGATGTCGTGCATGGTTTTCACCACACCATCCACCACGCGGCCGCCACGCTGTGCCGTCTCGGAGGCGCTTTCCGCCAACAGAGACGCCTGGCGGGCGTTATCGGCGTTCTGCTTCACGGTCGCGGTGAGCTGCTCCATGCTGGCCGCCGTCTCTTCCAGGGCGGACGCCTGCTGTTCGGTGCGCGAAGAAAGGTCGTTATTGCCCATCGCAATTTCGCTGGTGCCGGTATAGATGGCATCCGTGCCGCTACGCACGTTGGCGACGGTATCGATAAGAGAACGCTGCATATGGTCAACGCTGTTTGCCAGCTCGGTGATCTCATTACGCCCGGACACGGTCAGCGTTTTGGTCAGGTCACCGCCGGCAATGTCACGAATGTGGGCAATGACGCGACCGAGAGGGTTCAGCAGGATATGGCGAATGCCGTACCAGACCGCGATCAGCACAATGACCAGCGCCAGCGCCAACACCGCCATCTGCCATTTCGCAAAGCGGTAGTCATTCTGGCTTTCAGCAAACGCGGAGTGATACAGATCGCCACTGACCTTCGCGTACTCCCCCAGCGCCGCGCCGAGGGCGTTTTGCATCCCCTGCGTCGGCTGCGCGAAATAGGCGTCCATGTTGCCGCTCTCAAGGAACTGAATCAGCTCTGCCAGACCGGCATGATAGGCGTTGTATTTTTCGTCAATGTTCTGGCTCACCTGCTCCATCGCAGGCTGCGGGGTAATCTTTTTGAAGGCGTCGTAATGTTTTGCGGCGTCAGCGAGGGTGGCACGGGCATTTTTCAACAGATCGGTTTTCGCGCTGCTCTGCTGATTGTTGGGATCCATCATCATGCGCGCGGACGAGCGGCTCAGGTTGATACGCGTTTGCAGCATCAGATCCCACGTTGAGGTGAGCTCACTCTGCTGCAGGCGGAGATCGTTCGAGGCCGCAAAGCTGTCCTGGTTCTGTTTTAATGACGAGAAAAAAAGCCCGCCGGAGATGAGCTGAAGAAGTGCGAAAATGACCAGCACCATCATGAGCATTGTGACAACGCGGATACGGTTCAACATACAACACCTTCTCATAGATTTATTAACGGTGTTATCGGCACAGCCAACAGGAACTTTACATTTGCGAAAGGGAAAAGCGCGGGGTTAGAAAGCCACGTCGACAATCAGCGTATCGGTGTAGGTTCCGGCGGGTGGCGTGGCCTGATTGGTCAGCACTTTCGCGGTGTAGTTGTAGGTACGCAGGAGACCATCGGTACTGACCTGCGACGACGTCGCGCTGGTCCAGCGTTCGCTGCCGCTGCCGCCCCAGCGGTTACCCGTGGCTTCTTTATAGATGTCATAACTCAGGTAGTTACTGCCGCTTACCATCCGGCGCACGTTATTCAGCGCGTTAGCACCGTTGTTAATGCCGATGGTATACGTGCTGCCTTTGGTACAGGTGACGGCAATCGCCTGCGAGACGGTAGGGAAACTTTGCACCAGCGGCGCGCTGTTGAAGTTGACGTCCGGCGTGGTCATGGCGCTGCAGTCGTTGGTCACGGTCAGGTTAAGGAGAATGGTGGTCGTCGCCGTGCCCGTCTGATTGATTGTGCAAATACCGAGCGCGCCCACGGAGCAGACGCTGTAGTTAACGCTGAAGGTTAACTGCACCTGATACGGCCCGGCAGAAACGTTCTGTCCGGCGACGGTACGGAAATAGAGCGGGATGTTGTACTGCTTTGACCCCAGCAACCCCAGTAGCGTATTCCCGCTCCAGGTATACGATTTGCTTATCTGTACCTCGCTGCTGCTCGCGCAGCCCGCGAGTCCGCACAGCCGGGTGGGGATCACGTCCGTGATGGCCGCGTTGTCCGTGCGTTTCATGGTGGCCCGACTGCTGCCCGAGACCGATGCCGCGGTATAGGTCAGCGTCACCGAGTCGTTGGTCAACAGATTCAGTATGGCATCGCAGGCCACCACCAGCGTGCCGGTGGTTTCCACCTCCCCGGTTCCGCTGAGCGCAAACGACGTGACGCTGCCAAACGAGGCGTTGACCGTACTGACGGTACACGCCGCCCAGCCGCCGCCGGAAAACAGCAGCAGTATAAACAGCAGCAGGCGCTTCATGGCGCCTCCCGGCACACCAGCGGACCGTAGGTTTGCAGCTTGTGCTCCGGGTTGGCTCCCACGGTCAGGGTAGCCCTGCAGCGTTTTCCATCAGGCGCGATCACCTCCAACGGGTTAACATCACTAAGATTTTCCAGCCAGGCGATGCCGTCATACCCCACCACCGCATTGCTGCGCGAAGCGCGTCGGACCTGGCTTCCCACCGGCAGCGCCTGGCCGCGTACATCGTGCAGAATGACGCTTGCCACCCGCTCCTGCTCCATTGGGAAATCAACCAGATAGCCGCTGTGACGCCGGATCGCGATCCGCCGCTCGGTCTCTTTCAGACGGGTATCCGCCGGCAGGTTCAGGGTATCAATGCGGTAACTAGCCGGATAATACGCCGACACCCCGCTGACCAGCAGGTAACCGTTGTTATTCGTTTTACCGACGGGCTGATTTTCATAGCTGACGGGCACATCCGGATGACCGTCGGTACTGATGACGACAAACGCATCGTTGATCTTATTCGCGGCAAACAGCTCGCCGTCCATCAGAACAATCGCGCCCATCGCCTCGCCCCACCAGGTCATCATGTCCCTTTCGCCGTAGCCGCCGCCCTGCAGTTCAATATTGTTATTACGCCAGCCCAGCGTGCCCTGTTGATAATCACTGGATTTTGACTGGTTGGCCCAGGCCATGTTCCAGCTAAAGCCGCCGTCAGACGGCATGGCGTGGTTATAGTTGATGCGCTGGGTACTGCCGGCATCCGGGGTGTTTTCAACGGTGAACGCGGCGCTGTCGCGTGCCCCCAGCGGCACCTGCAGCGACAGCGCGACCGTCCAGTCTCCCCGCTGCTGGTCCCGGCTTCCGGCGAGGTAAATACTGCTCGCGCCCCACAAATTGCGGCTCCATGAGAGATTAAGCAGCTCGGTTTTTTGACTGTCAAAACTTTCCACGCCGATCCAGGCCGCGCCGATGTTGCCGTACTGTCCCAGATTGAAGGTCAGAGAATACTGGTCCGTATTGCGGCTGAAGCTGGCGATGGGTTTATTGTTCTCGTCATACACCGTCGGCTGGTCGTAAAGGGCCAGATTGCCAAAACCGCGGTCACGGCGCGTGTGCTGAGTGGCGATGCTAAACTCGCTGGTGCTGTACTGGTAACCCCAGTTTATTTGCCCGCCCGTATCCCCGCGCATGCGGCTCTGCGAGTAAGCGGTATTCACCACGCCAAACTGGCCGAGTTTTATCACCGTCCCTGCCCCGCCCAGCGCCAGCTCCTGCGCCCCTTCCGCATGCCCTTCCACGGTCAGCCAGTCCGTCACCCCGTAGCGATACGAGCCGCTGCCTGCCGCGGAGCCGTAGTCAAAATTCCTGATACCGTAATTACGCCGCAGGCTGCCCAGCGTCACGGCGCCGTCGCTCAGCCCTTTTTTAAGCAAGTCGCTGGTGACGTAAAACGGCAGCGTGGTGCTGACCTGTCGCCCCAGCGCATCCGTCGTGACCAGCACCGCATCCCCGGCGCCGTTGATATAGGGCAGATTGGTCAGGGTGAAGGGGCCCGGCTGAAGCTGGGTTGAGCCGGAGCGATACCCGTTGATAAAAAGATCGACCGAGGTGGGTACCGCCGCTTCCCCGGCGAACTCGGGCAGCGGCCACGTCACCAGGTCAGGCCGAAGGGAGAAATCCCGCCCGACGCTGATCCCCCCCATCCGCACGCTGGAACTCCAGCTCAGGGCATCGCTGATCACGTCCCCGACGCTCCAGCTCATCGCGTCATCCTCATTGGTGAACAGCAGGGTTGTGTCATAGCGGACATACCCCTCCTGCTGACCCTCGTTGCCGGTGAAATTTTCGCGGGCATAGCCGGTGGAGGAAAACGAACCGTTCTCGTTAAAGTAGCGGAACTCATGCCAGAGAGACGCCTGTCCGCCGATGTGCTCCGTGTGGTTGGTGTAAAGATCGTAATTGAGCAGCGCGCCGCGCCCGAAGTGCGGTTTGGCCTGCGTCGCTTGCGCGCTGAACGGCGTCACGCGGGACGCGACCCAGTCGCGGGGAACGGTCAGCAGCAGGCGCTGCGCTGCGCTGTCGTACTCGACCCTCACCTGTGAAAGCGAAGAGAGATTTACCTCGCCGGCAGGAACATGTTCCGGTGGCAACCCCGCACGCAGCAGGTCGGCGCTGGAGATAAAGAAAGCGCCTTTACGCTGCGTCACAGGCACGACCAGACCGGTGTCGTAGTGGTTGAGCACGAGGGCAAGCTGGAAGACCGCTTCATCATGTATCGCCTGTGCCTGGGGCGGCGGAGGCAGGCTGTCATCGCCGGGCTCAGCCCAGGTCGCCGAACTGACGCAAAGCAGTATCATCATCGCCGGCTTCAGTTGACGGGCGTCGACTGCCATTGTACGTCCCTGGCATTAATCTGCGCGCTCATCCGCTCCGGCTGACGAACGCCCGCGGGTACCGGCCAGCTGCGGGTGCTACCGGGAAGTACGTAACCCAGCAATCCCTCCGCAACCGTGCGTTTCTGTCCTCCCTGCTCCAGCGCCACCTGGCTCAGCCTGACATGGACATCCCCCCGATTCCGGACCTCCAGTGCCGGCTGCCCATCCGTTCGCGTCACCCGCCAGCTCAGGTTTCGGGTCTCCACCAGGGCGTGATGCGCCCCCTCTTTAATGGTCGGGATCCCCTGACCATACACAAACAGCGGAATGGAGTAACGCATCTGCAATTTGAGGCCGATGGTGGGTTCTGCTTTGGCATCAGGCTGAGGAATTTCATCCACGATAATGCGGTAGGCTTGTTCGATGCCCGCGGGAACGGGCGCCTGCTTAATAAGGCGGATAAGCTGCTTGCTGCCTGTGCCAATCGTGACGATGGGCGGGCTGGCGACCACATCCTGCTGTGCGGTGTAGCGCTCGTGTCCGTCCTCCTGTTTCCAGCGCACAATGCGCACCTGCATCGTTGTGGCGCTGTTTCCCTGGTTCTGGATCCACAGTTCCGTGGCGTTGGCGTCTGCCGCAAGCCACGGGTCGATCGGCCAGAGCAGAATGGTGGCTGCCGCCTGCGCCTGACCGGTTGCCACAGCCATTCCCAACGCGCCCGCCAGACAAACAGGTCTGAAAATTGGCTTCATCAACACTCTCCCTTTATTACCATGACAAGGTCACGGTGAGCTGATCGGAATACGTTCCTGCCGGGCTAAATCCGGTCAGTAGCGCCACGCCAAAAAGCGGCAGCGCGATGTTATTGCTGTTGCTATAGGTCACCGGTATCGCCTGGTTGACGCCAATCTCGCTGTTCGCGGCCAGCGAGCTGCTGCTGTAAAGCCGATATCCCACCACGTCGGCGCCGTTCGAGCGTTTCATGCGGCGAACGGTTGAATAATTCTGGCCGCCATTAATGCTCATGCTCAGCGCCACGCCTGGCGTGCAGGCGATAGACAAGGCCCCGTTTGGCACAAAACTGGTGCTGACCGGTGCGCTCTCGACGCCGTTATGGGTGCCAAAATCCAGCGTCCCGAGAAGCCCTCCGCTGCCGGTGGTCACCACACATCCCGGGACGATGGTCGCGCTGACTTTAAAGGACTGTGATGTCACCGCATTCGCCGCGGGCGTCATCAGCAATCCGACGATCAGCGCGAAAAAAGGCTGCACGTGTCCCTCTGCGCATATGCGCAGACCTGTGAGAGTTGCCTTCATGGCGGTGCAGGACTAATAGGTGACGCTGACGTTAATCGTGTCTGTGTAGGTTCCGGGTACGACCGTCACGCTGTTACCGCCGCCGGTAATACGTCCGTAGAGGGTGTAACTGTCCACCCCTCCTGCCGTAGAGGCGATCGGCAACGCGGTGTTATTGGCAATCACGCTGTTAAACCCGCTATCACTGTACAGGCTGTACGCCACGCCCTGTGCCGCGTTGGCGGTGTTAACCAGATAGCGGGCAGGTGTTCCTGGGGTGCCAACAACGGTACCGGGAGCGGTGGAGTTGGTGTTGCCGGTGATCGCCACCGTATAGCTGGCGGTGGTACATTGAATGGTGAAGGTGTTTCCGCCGCTGGCGCCGGTGAGCTGGGTGGTCAGAGTGGAAAACGTTGCGGGATGGGTGCCGAAATCCAGTGTCCCGAAGTTAATGCCGTTTTGCGTGGGCGATCCATTTATCAGACAGCCGTTCGTGAGTGTCAGCGTCGCGCCGATGGTGCCGCTACTGGTCACGGCCAGCGCCTGATGGACCGTTGTCGCAGTCAGTAAGGTGCCTGCGCAGATCAAAAGGAGTTTTCTTTTCATTTACCACCCTCCAGAAGACGTCTCCGTTCCCTTGCCACATTTTATTTATTTCGTTCAAGATGTTAGCCCCGCTTAATGTTCCTCTGAGGGGGGTTATTGAGAATTTAGTTTACGGATATCGCTTCGACCACCTGCCCCTTAACGCATAAGCACTTTGTCTTATTGACTTCTTATTTCCTTAAATAACATGCAGTTAAAATCATTTTTTCCGCTTTTTTAATTTATTTTCTGAGAATATATCCATTAAAGTGTGATGCAGATCACAATATATCGTCATGGCAATAACAACAAAATTAATAAAACTTAAAAAGGAGTTGTATCCCCCTACGCTTTGCGTCAATTTATGTGCCGAATAATTTCCCGCGTCGTAATAAAAAATTTATATGTATCGCCGCGGGCTACATCTGAAGCGCATAGAGGGTCTTTTTTCGTGGCAAGTGCAAACAAACTCACACTCTTCATCGTGATATTCATGCTGGCGGGTATTCTTTCAGGGGCAGCAATTCATGAATATGCATCTGCGGATGCCATCAAAGCCTGGTCGGATAATATTACCCTTCTGACCGATATTTTCCTCCGACTGATCAAAATGGTCATTGCCCCACTGGTGTTCAGTACGCTCACCGTCGGCATTATGAAGCTGGGCGAAACCTCTACCATTGGCCGCGTGGGCGGCAAAGCGATGGTATGGTTTATCAGCTCATCCGTGCTCTCTATTCTGGTCGGCCTGTTTATCGTCACGCTGGAGCATCCGGGAAGCGGGCTGAACCTGACCATCCCGACCGAGGCGGTGGATACCGGTCTGGCCGTTGGGGGCATGACGCTGAAAGCGTTCCTGTCACACACCATTCCAACCAGCATCGCGGGGGCGATGTCGAACAATGAGATCCTGCAGATTGTGGTGTTCTCCATGTTCTTCGGCATTGGCGGCGCGTCGCTGGGGCAGAAATTCAATGCCCCACTGGTGGCTGCGCTGGACGTGGTTTCCCATATCATGCTGAAGGTCACGGGTTATGTGATGTACGTTGCGCCGCTGGCCATTTTCGCGGCAATCTCATCCGTTATCGCCACGCAGGGTCTGGGCATTCTGTTGAACTATGCCTCCTTTATTGGCGGCTACTATGTTGCCATTCTTCTCACCTGCATGGTGCTGCTGGCCGTGGGTTACATGGTGCTGAAAAAAGAGGTGTTCCGCCTGGTCAGCATGCTGAAAGATCCAGTTCTGGTGGCGTTTACCACCAGCAGTTCTGAAGCAGCCTACCCTAAAACGCTGGAGCAGCTGGAGCGTTTTGGCTGCTCGCGCAACATCGCCTCTTTCGTGCTGCCGATTGGCTACTCCTTCAACCTGGTGGGGTCGATGGTGTACTGCTCTTTCGCCTCAATGTTTATCGCTCAGGCGTACAACATTCACCTGAGCTTCTCTGAAGTGACGGTGCTGATGCTGACCCTGATGCTGGCCTCAAAAGGGATTGCGGGCGTACCGCGCTCCTCGCTGGTGGTGCTGGCCGCGACGATCCCAAGCTTCAACATCCCGGTCGCCGGTATTTTGCTGCTGATGGGGATCGACCACTTCCTGGATATGGGCCGTTCCGCGATTAACGTGTTGGGGAATGGTATTGCGACCGCGATGCTGTCGCAGAATGAAGGTGCGCGGGAAGCGGACGCTGAAGCTGAGCTGGTAAAGCAGGAAGCGTAATGGCATGAAAAAGCCGGGTGGCGGCTTCGCCTTACCCGGCCTACAAATGGCTCGAACACGTAGGCCGGGTAAGCGTCAGCGCCACCCGGCTTTGTTTTAGGCTACGTGACTCGCGGCGATATCCAGCAGCGCCATCTCATCGCTGTTCAGCAGCTTCTCAATGTTCACCAGAATCAGCATACGCTCGCCGAGCGCGCCCAGACCGGTCAGGTATTCGGTCGACAGCGTGACCGCAAACTCCGGCGCAGGACGAATCTGGTCAGAGGTCAGGGAAAGCACGTCAGACACGCCATCCACCACGATACCCACCACGCGCTGCCCCAGGTTCAGGACGATCACCACGGTGTTGTCGTTGTAGTCAACGTCGCCCTGGCTGAACTTCACGCGCAGGTCCACGATGGGCACAATGACGCCACGCAGGTTGGTGACACCTTTAATAAACGCAGGCGTGTTAGCGATGCGGGTAACCTGGTCGTAACCACGGATTTCCTGCACTTTCAGGATATCGATGCCGTACTCTTCATCGCCTAAAGTGAATACCAGAAATTCCTGTCCTGATGGCTCGCCCGCCAGTTTCGTTACATTACTCATACCGGTCATGTTATTACCTTCTACTTAATCAGGCGGCTGTGTACGCCACACGTTGTTCACGATTTAATCCCTGAAGCGCCGACACGTCGACGATCAGCGCCACGCTACCATCACCCAAAATGGTGGCGGCAGAAATACCCGGCACTTTGCGGTAGTTGCTTTCGAGGTTCTTCACCACCACCTGGTGCTGGCCAATCAGCTGATCGACCAGCAGCGCATAGCGGCGGCCCGCGCTTTGCAGGATCACCACGATACCCTGCGTGGCCTCGGTCTTCGCCCCGTCCACTTCGAACACTTTCCACAGTTCCACCAGCGGCAGGTACTCACCGCGAACCTCGAGCACGCGCTCGCCGCCCGCCAGCGGATGCAGATCTTCCTCACGCGGCTGCAGGGATTCCATCACCGCGTTCAGCGGCAGGATAAAGACTTCGTCCGCCACCTTGACGGACATGCCGTCGAGGATCGCCAGCGTCAGCGGCAGCAGGATGCGAATGGTGGTGCCGGAACCCTGTTTAGACTGGATTTCAACGTGGCCGCCCATCTCCTGGATGTTACGTTTCACCACGTCCATGCCCACGCCGCGCCCGGAGACGTCGGTCACCTGCTCTGCGGTAGAGAAGCCCGGCGCGAAGATCAGCATGCCCACTTCTTCGTCAGTCATGTTTTCATTG
Organism: Enterobacter sp. BNK-13; assembly: GCF_048685015.1. Lineage (NCBI taxonomy): Bacteria > Pseudomonadati > Pseudomonadota > Gammaproteobacteria > Enterobacterales > Enterobacteriaceae > Enterobacter > Enterobacter sp. BNK-13. The sequence continues at coordinate 2,538,346 of NZ_JBLQTP010000001.1, forward strand.
ACCGCCATCCCCTGCGAAATCGCTTTTGCCAGGATGCGCTCGCGGTTCAGACCGGCGCCGTCATCGGTCACTTCGATACAAATGTTCCCGCCCTGGTGTTCCGCAGAGAGAATCAGGTTGCCGACCGGCGATTTCCCGGCGGCAATGCGGTTTTCCGGCAGTTCGATACCGTGGTCGAGGCTGTTACGCACCAGGTGCGTTAACGGGTCAATGATGCGCTCGATCAGGCTCTTATCCAGTTCGGTTGAGCTGCCCATCAGGGTTAGTTCAATCTGCTTGTTCAGCTTGCTGGCAAGGTCGCGGACCAGACGCGGGAAGCGGCTGAAGACATATTCCATCGGCATCATACGGATGGACATGACCGATTCCTGCAGGTCGCGGGCGTTACGCTGTAGCTGGCCCATGCTGGTAATCAAATCCCCGTGGGTGACCGGGTCGAGTTCGTTTGAACGCTGCGCCAGCATCGACTGGGTGATCACCAGTTCGCCCACCAGGTTAATCAGCTGGTCAACCTTCTCAACGGCGACACGGATGCTGGTCGACTCGCTGGAGCGCGCGGCAGGTTTTTCACCACGGCCCGGTGCAGCAGCTTCTTTTGGCACCGCCTTCAGCGCCGGGGCCGCAGGGGCCACAGCCGGTGCGGCGGTCTGGGCGACAACAGCCACCTCTTCCGCAGCCACAGGGGCGTCAACCGCGACAGTTTCGGTTTCGAAGGCGATTTGATCGGCTTCAATCACAAAGCACAGCACCGCCACGATATCGTCCTGGCCAATACCGTCATCAAGCGTCGCGGCCAGGCTGTCTTTGCCTTTTACCACGTTGCTTAATTTCGCCAGGTTACCCAGCTCTTCTTCCAGCAGGTTAACTTCATTCTCTTTCAGGCGAGACAGCACAACGCGCAGTTTGCCTGCCGGTGCGTCAGCAGGGGCAGACGCCTGCGCGGCAACCGTATCCACAACGCTCAGTTTTGCGGCAGGAACCACGGCTGCGGCAACCTCACCTTTTGCTTCCAGCGCGAGCTGGCGCAGCGCATTGCAGATGTATTCAAAGCTGGCGGCATCAGGCTCTGCCGAACTTTTATAGGCGTCGAGCTGTTCCTGCATAATATCTTTGGTTTCCAAAAACAGGTTGATAATGTCGGTATTGAGCTGCATCTCACCGCGTCGTGCTTCATCAAGCAGGTTTTCCATTAAATGGGTCGTTTCCTGCAGGATGGTAAATCCAAACGTTCCGGCTCCGCCTTTAATGGAATGCGCCGCACGGAAGATGGCATTGAGCTGCTCGGAATCCGGTGCTTCGGGCACCAAATCGAGCAAGTGTTGCTCCATATCAGCCAACAATTCGTCGGCTTCATCAAAGAATGTCTGGTAAAAATCGCTAATATCCATGCTCACGCTATCACCTCGGATTGGCTGGTGGCGATGTTGGAACGGCAGCCGAAGGAACGGCCCCAGGCTGTTTTAAATCGTCCAGTGACTCATTCTGACTTTCGGCGTTTTCATGCAGGATGGCCTGCTCCGCCTGCTGGTTCAGCACTAAAAGACTGATACGACGGTTGATGGCATCATCCGGCCCGCGGTCGGAAACGCGCATGGTTGCGGCCATGCCGACTACGCGCAGTACCTTGCCATCATCAAGCCCACCTACCACCAGCTCGCGACGCGAGGCGTTGGCACGATCGGCAGAAAGTTCCCAGTTGCTGTATCCCTTCTCCCCGCTGGCGTACGGGAAATCGTCCGTGTGTCCTGACAGGCTGATTCGGTTAGGAATGCCGTTCAGCACCGGTGCAATGGCGCGGAGAATATCGCGCATGTAAGGTTCAACTTCCGCACTCCCGGTTTTAAACATCGGGCGGTTCTGGCTGTCGATAATCTGGATACGCAGCCCTTCCTGCACCAGATCAATCTTCAGATGCGGTCGCAGCGCGCGCAGCTTCGGATCCGCTTCAATCAGCTGGTCGAGATCGCCACGCAGTTTCTTCAGGCGCGCCTGTTCCATCTTTCTCTTCAGCTCGTCGATGTTCGGCTCTTTTTTCACCTCACCCTTCTGCTGGGTGTAATCATCGCCGCCGCCCGGGATCGGGCTTTCGCTGTTAGAGATACGCGGTCCGCCAGCCACCGCCGTTGCCAGCGGCGTGCGGAAATACTCGGCAATCTGGATCAGTTCTTTTGGGCTGGAGATGGAGATCAGCCACATCACCAGAAAGAACGCCATCATTGCGGTCATAAAATCGGCGTACGCGATTTTCCACGAGCCGTGCGCGCCATGCCCACCGCCCTTGTGCTTGCGTTTTTTTACGATGACGATCGGATGGGACTGGTTTTTCATGCGTCCTCAGTTGTCGTCTGTTGGTTTGGGTTTTTCACCGCACGCACGTGTTCTTCAAGCTCGATAAACGACGGACGCTCGCTGGAGTAAAGCGTTTTACGGCCAAACTCAACCGCGATCGGTGGCGCATAACCGTTGAGGTTAGAGAGCAGCGTGATCTTCACGCACTGCATCATTTTGGTGGTTTCCGCGCTCTTCTGGCGCAGTACGCTGGCCAGCGGAGAGATAAAACCATACGCCAGCAAAATACCGAGGAAGGTACCCACCATCGCATGGGCAATCAGCGCACCGAGCTCCGCTGCCGGACGGTCTGCTGAGGCCAGCGCGTGAACCACCCCCATGACCGCGGCAACGATACCGAATGCCGGAAGCGAGTCGCCGACCAGCGCCAGGCTGTTGGCCGGTACTTCAGATTCGCTTTCATGGGTTTCAATTTCTTCATCCATCAGCGCTTCGATTTCGAAGGTATTCATGTTGCCGCTGATGATCAGTCGCAGATAGTCGACGATAAAATCCAGCATCATGGCATCAGCAAGAATGCGCGGATAGCTGGCAAAAATTTCGCTCTCTTTCGGGTTTTCAATATCCCGCTCAAGCGAGAACATGCCCTGCTGACGCGACTTCGCCATCAGGCGATAGAGCAGTGCCAGCAGATCCATATACATGCTTTTGGTGTATTTCGAGCGACGGAACAGCAATGGAATTGCTTTCAGCGTGCCCTTGATCGATTTACCGTTGTTACCAACGATAAAAGCCCCTACCCCTGCGCCGCCGATGATAATAAGTTCAGCCGGTTGATAGAGTGCTCCAAGGTGCCCGCCGGTCATCATGTAACCGCCGAAAACTGTACCGAGAACTACCAGGTAACCTAATAAGATAAGCACGACATCATCCTTCCGCTAGTGACTATGGCAAGGACGTCCAGCTCGCAGCGTTGACCGTTTACGGGGTAAAAAAAAGCAGCGGTAATCGCTTACCGCTGCTGGAATCTTTCCCACACGTTCGGGTTAAACAGCTTGTTCGATCTGTTCATCCAGCAGTTGTGGAATAATATCGGCAGCATCCCGGGAAAGTTTACGTCTTTTTACTGCGCGGGATGGAGGCTGACATAAACTACAGGCGAAGCTGCCTGCAGGCTGATGAGCATGGGTAATAAAATTGCCGTTGCAGCAGTTGCAGCGCGACAGCTCAAGCATTCCGCTCTCAACAAAACGCACCAGCGTCCATGCGCGGGTCAGCGCCAGCAGAGGGCCTTCTTCCTGCTGTGGGCATTGTTCAAGGTAAAGTTTGTAGGCTTTGATCACGGCGTCAACGCCGCTACACAAACCGGTTTTGAGAAGATACTGCCAGGCATTACAGAACATGGAAGCGTGAATATTCTGCTCCCACGTCATAAACCAGTCGGTAGAAAACGGCAGCATGCCTTTCGGCGGGGGACTACCACGTAACTCTTTGTACAGTTTGATCAGACGGCCACGGCTCAACTGCGTCTCGCTTTCCAGCATTTGTAAACGAGCACCCAGTGTAATCAGCTCCATGGCTAACTGTATGTCACGCGCTTCCTGAACAATGCTTTTCTCGCTCATTGCTAGGCCCTTTTCTTACGGGCTACGTCATCAGGCTGGCTGATTTCGTTAAGCAAGCGAGTGGAAAGAAGAATACCGGTATGGATCTGTTGAAGATCGTCTACACGGGACTCCTGCGTCAGACGCGTTATTGTCTGTGAATCATCGAAACGGAACTGGCAAACCAGTTGATTCGTTTCAGCCAGTTTAACCATCTGCGGGAGGGTTAAGCCGCCCAGCATGGTTGCCATTTCTTCGTTAATACCCAGACGAAACATCGCGGACGCCTTGTCCTGACTAATCAAACGCTGCGCGAGCAGTAAATACGACAAATTGATGTCATAGATATGTTTTAGCAACTCGGATGTATGCATTGTTCCCATCCCGAATAACCAACTATTATTTTTATGCGGAAAGACCGCACCCCGTGATGTCGCCGGGAAATCACCCGGTATAATAAAGAAAAGGCTAAATGCATAGTTGAATTTAGGTTTGTATTCATCGAAACGCGTAAGAGAGGAAACGCGAATGCGTCTCTTACATGTTTTATCATTTCTTACAAATAACTAAGATTTTTCCTAATTCGACGCAAACTCTACTCGTCAGTTTTGACACATACAATCCAGCCATCCTCAAATTTAAAAAAAATGTGATCCACGTCACACAATTTAAGTGAATATGACCCATAAATCCATCAGTATGACTTGTAATTTGTTCACTTATTGACCAATCAGCACTGTTTTGTATTCTTAATTGACGAATACTCATGCAGAAGGGGGATCAGAACTGGCATGCAATGTGCTTTTCCATCGGGGAGCGTGGCGCGGAAACATTTACATCAAACACCCCTTCGGGAAACATTTTTCTTACCGTGAAAAAACATAGAGTTATGCAGGGAGCCTAAAAAAGATGTTTCAGTCCGTGATCATTCGAAATGATTTTGTAACGCGTAAGAACGATTCAACAGTCAAGGCATAAATTTGTGTGATTTACGTTAAGTTGTTAATTTTTTTCATTTAGGCCCATTTTTCAGTTATTCTTCTTATAAGAATAATTAATGAATAATTATGATAAGCTTCACACTAATGTCGTAATCAGCCCTTGCAGAACCCGGAAATTCGCGGTAAAGGTGATCAAACGCTGTCAGTCAGACACCCAAGGAGTGCGCCATGAGTTACTCCCATCTACTTGTTTCTGTTGCTGTTTCCCCAGAAAGCCATCAACTCGTCGCCCGGGCGGTGTCCATTGCCAGACCCCACAATGCCCGCATCAGCCTCATCACGCTTGCGGCCGAACCGGAGATGTATAACCAGCTGGCTGCCCCTATGCTGGAGGATATTCGTGAGGTACTTCAGGAGGAAACGCAGCAATTCCTGCGCGAGCTGGTAGAAAAGGCAGATTATCCCGTCTTTGAGACCGTTATTGCGACAGGAGAACTTAATGCCCATATTCTCGATATGTGTCGTAAACAGAATATTGATTTAGTGATATGCGGGAATCATAACCACAGCTTTTTATCGCGCGCAGCCTGCGCGGCGAAATCTATTGTCGCGTCAAGCCAGGTTGATGTGCTGTTAGTACCGCTTGGGGGGCGTTAACCCCCCAGGGAAATATCAGGCAAGTTTAGGGAAGGTTGCGATCTTTTTTTGTAAATCGCCTTCATGGCTTTGTGGGGCGATATCGCGGAGATCCTGAATAAAACGCGCCTGCCAGTGGTTAATATCGTTTTTCCGGATCGTCTCCATCATTTCAGCATGGCGGGAAATACGCTCCGTGAGCGGCATGGTCAGCGCGCGGTTCAGGGCGTTAGCCACGTCATCGCGATCGTAAGGGTTCACGATCAGCGCCGACGTGAGCTCATTTGCGGCCCCGGCAAACTGGGAGAGCACCAGCACACCCGGATCGGCGGGGTCCTGCGCCGCCACGTATTCTTTCGCAACCAGGTTCATCCCATCGCGCAGCGGCGTCACCAGGCCGACGTCCGCGTAGCGGAAGACCTTCATCAGGATCTTACGGTCAAAGTGCTGGTTCAGATAAAACAGCGGCGTCCAGCCCAGTTGCCCGTAGCGGCCATTAATCCGCCCTGCTTCTGTCTCCAGCTGATGGCGAATGTCCTGATAGGCCTGGACCTCACCGCGCGACGTCGGCGCAATCTGGGTATAACGGATTTTACCGTGATGCTCCGGATATTTATCCAGCAGCGTTTCATATGCCAGGAAGCGCTCCGGCAGCCCTTTGGAATAATCAAGACGCTCGACTGAGAAGATATTTTTCACGTGCTTGAGTTCATTCTTAAGCTGCGCCAGCTTTGGCGGCAGCGGGCCAGAGGCCTGCTCCGCGATTTCGTCAGGTTCAATCCCTATTGGATACACTTCGGTGTGGAACGTTTTTCCCCACGCCGTATGGGTTTTCCCGCCTTTGGTCACCAGACGCGCTTTCCCTGACACGGAGTCAAGGAATGCCAGTCGGTCATTTTCCGTCTGGAAGCCCAGCAAATCGTAGTCACACAGCGCCTCCAGCAGCTCTTCATGCGGCGGCAGCGCGGTAAAAATTTCCGGCGTCGGGAACGGAATGTGCAGGAAGAAGCCAATCCGGTTATTCACTCCCCTCTTTCGCAGCTCTCTGGCGAACGGCAGCAGGTGATAATCGTGGATCCATAAAATATCGTCTTCTTCTATTAAAGGCAGCAGTTTATCCGCCAGCAGCGCATTCACGCGCGCGTAGCCTTCGAAGGATTCACGCTGGAATTTGACCAGGTCAAGACGATAGTGAAACGCCGGCCACAGGACGGCATTCGAGAACTGCGAGTAATACTCGTCGTAGTCTTTCTCTTTCAGTGCAAACGACGCCCACGTGATGTTCCCGCGCGTCACTTTTTTGAGCGGTTTCTCTTCTTCACTGATTTCTCCGCTCCAGCCAAACCACAGCCCGCCAGCGGCTTTCAAGGCACCTAACACCCCTACCGCCAGGCCACCCGCACTGGCTTTTTTATCATCAGGCGGTGCGATTCGGTTAGAGACGACGACTAAGCGACCCATAATGGTTTCCCCCTTTGTTTTGCGCTATTTGTTGTTGTTGCTGGTTAGCGATATCAGATACCCACTGCCAGACGCTGGCGACATCCGCCAGCCGCCATTCGGCGACAGTGTCACCAGGCCCTACCTTAACGGCGATCCCTCCGGCCTGATTAACCACACGGAACCCGGCCTCGTCGGTCAGGTCATCCCCAAAGAAAACAGGCGTCCGGCCCTTAAAAGGTGCCTCCGCCATAAATGCGGCGATGGCTGCGCCTTTATTAATCCCCTTAGGCTTTAACTCCACCACGCATTTGCCCGGCTGCAGCGCCAGCTGTGGATGTTCATCCGCAACCGTCTGAGCAAGCGCAAGCACGGCAGCTTCATGCTGCGGCGCCTGGCGATAATGCAGGGCAAAGGCCATGCCTTTGGCTTCCAGCTCGGTGCCAGGCAGGTCTGCCAGTGCAGCAGAGAGCTGCTTCTGGAGCGTTTGCGTGAGTGCGTCGGGGAGTGAAACGATATGCGTTTGATCATGGATGTCGCGGCGCTCCGCTCCGTGTACACCGGCCAGCGGAAAGTGGTATGGACTGGCGAGCAGATCCAGCTCGGCCATTGAGCGCCCTGATATCAATGCCAGTGCTCCCTCATTCATGAGCGAGAGCTGATGCAAATCCTGTAACACCGCCTCCGGAATAGACACCTGATCGGGGTGCGGTTTTATCCCGGCGAGCGTGCCGTCGAGATCAAAAAAGAAAGCATAGTGTCCGGGCAGTACAGGCGGTGCGGTTAACAAGTCAGCCACCCTTTTCCTCCTTACGGTTGACGAGAGGCAAACACCTTTACCTCTTTCATAGCCATGTAAGTATAGACAGTGTGACGTCGCTCGCCATTTGACAACCGCCCCGCCAGTTTTACTGGCGGGGCGGTTAAGAGGTCAACTATGGTTATAAGTTGAGCAATAAAAGAGGTGCAAAACGGTTACACGGTACGCTTCGCTTTTTGCTTGTAACGGTCGAAAATCACCGCTGCCAGCAGGATCAGACCACGTACCACGTACTGCGAGAACGGCGAAATATTCAGCAGGTTCATGGCGTTCTCTACCGTCCCTAAAATCAGGATACCGGCCACCACATATGAGATTTTTCCGATGCCGCCCTTGAGGGAAACGCCCCCTAGCACGCAGGCCGAAATGACGATCAGCTCATAACCGATAGAGGTCATTGGCTGGCCGCTGGTCATACGCGATGCCAGAATAATCCCCGCCGCGGCAGAAACCAGTCCTGAAAGCACAAAGATAATAATCTTGGTGCGCACCACCGGCACCCCGGCCAGACGGGCGGCCTCTTCATTACCGCCAATCGCCAGCGTATTACGGCCAAAGGTGGTCCGGTTAAGCAGGAAGCCGAACAGGATCAGGCAGGCCACCGTCAACCAGATAGGCGCAGGCAGACCCAGCCAGTTGGCGTACCCCAGCGTGAAGAAGCGTTCGTCTTCAATCCCTACCGCTTTACCGTCGGAGATGATATAGGCCAGCCCGCGGACAATTTGCATTGTCGCAAGCGTCGTGATCAGGGCGTTAATCTTCAGGCGCGCGATGACAAAACCGTTCACCAGACCGCTGATGACGCCGAGTAACAGACCGGCAAGGACGCCAATCCACAGGCTCTCCGTCATGTTGATCACCACGGCCGTCGTGACGCCTGCGCAGGCAATCACCGACGCCACCGACAGGTCAAAATCGCCGGAGGCCAGGCAGAACAGCATCCCGCAGGCCACCATCCCGGACATGGAGATGGCGAGACCCAGCCCCTTCATATTAATGAAGGTGGCAAAATTGGGAACAAAGATCGCGCAGGCGACGAACAGTGCGGCAAAGACCACCAGCATGCCGTACTGATCCCAGATACGCCCAACGCTCAACGCCGACTTCGACTTCGGCACTCCGGATGTAGTAACAGAGGACATCATTAACTCCTTACTCAGGCGACGGCCTGGCTAACTTTAGGCATGGCGAGGTTCAACGCCTGTTGTTCATTCGCCTGTTCATGAAGTAATTCGCCGGCAATTTCGCCTTCACGCATCACCACAATGCGGTCGGCCACGCCAAGCACCTCAGGCAAATCGCTGGAGGCGAAAAGCACCGCCACGCCGCGTTTTGCCAGCTCATAGATCACGTTATAAATCTCGTGTTTTGCCCCCACGTCGATACCGCGCGTCGGCTCATCCAGTAAGATGACCTTCATATCCTCTGACAGCCAGCGGCCCAGAATGGCCTTCTGCTGGTTTCCGCCTGACAGATTCATGATCAGCTGTTCCGGACCCGGCGTTTTGATATTCAGTGAACGAATATGGTGGTCGGCGTTACTCGACTCCCAGCTATCGTTTATCAGGCAACCGGCGCGAATAAACTTACGCCGGGCGGAAATATTGATGTTGTCGCGCACCGAGTGCACCGGAATAATGCCCTCCGCTTTCCGGTCTTCCGGACAGAGCATCATCCCCGCCCTGATCGCGTGGGCTGGTTTCTGAATATCGATCCGCTCGCCGTCAATGGAGACCTGCCCATCGGTAATACGGGTACCGCCGAACAGACCTTTCATCAACTCGCTACGCCCCGCGCCCACCAGACCAAACAGGCCGACAATTTCACCGCTGCGTACGGATAACGAAATCGGCGTTCTGACGCCCGGCGCTTTTACGCTATCGAGGCGCAGACGCTCAGGGCCGTACTGGCGCGGCTGCCAGTGATAGATATCACCCAGATCGCGTCCGACCATCGCCTGGACCAATTGGTCATGGTTCACCTGCGCCATGTCGGTAAAGGTGCGCACATAGCGTCCATCTTTAAACACGGTGATGGCATCGCTCAGGGCAAATATCTCTTCCATGCGGTGCGACACGTACAGAATCGTCCGGCCTTCCTGACGCAATTCGCGGATCACGCGGAACAGATTTTCGATTTCCCGCTTTGAGAGCGAACTGGTGGGTTCATCGAAGGCAATAATTCTGGCGTTACGCGCCAGCGCCTTGGCAATTTCAACCATCTGCCACTGGCCGATGGAGAGATATTTCAGCGGCGTCTGGGGATCGACGTCCAGACCCAGGTGTTTAAGCTGCAGCCCCGCTTCATAATTAAGTAGCGAACGATTCACCACGCCGCCTTTGTGCGGGAGCTGTCCTAGATAGATGTTTTCCGCCACGGTCATCTCAGGGATGAGATGCAGCTCCTGATAGATAATGGCTACCCCGGCATTGAGCGCCGCCGTGGTATCGGCAAAAGCGACCTCTTCGCCGCGGATCGCCAGCGTGCCGGTCGTGGGCGAGTAGTTGCCGCTGAGGATTTTCAGCAGCGTGGATTTTCCCGCACCGTTTTCCCCCATCAGGGCATGAACCTGGCCGGCATAGCAGTCGAAGCTGATATCGGTCAGCGCGTTAACACCGGGGAAGGTTTTCCCGATGCCGCGAAAAGAGAGATACGGATCAGACTGTCGCATAACGTCTCCGTGATTCCTGTAGTGTGTACGTCAGGCCCCTCACGAAGGATGAGGGGCACAATCACCGCGTATTACTTCCCGCCCAGTCCTTTTTTCGCCAGCTCCTCTTTGAAGTTGTCGCGGGTGATCAGCACCACGTCGGTCACTTCGGTAAATTTCGGCGGTTCAGCCCCTTTGGTGACCCAGTTGTAGAGCATCTCGCTGGATTTGTAGCCGTGAACGTCCGGGCTTGGCAGCAGTGAGCCGTAGAAGCCGGTTGCCTGCGCTTTGGACAGCTCGCTGACGGCGTCAACGCCGTTGATGCCAATCCCGATCACGTCAGGTGCTTTGAAGCCCTGACCTTCCGTCGCGCGCACCCCGCCCAGCACGGTGTTGTCGTTCATGCCGACCACCAGCCAGTGTTTGACTTCTGGATGCTGCACCAGCATGGAGTTCGCGGCGTCGAATGCGCCCGGGATATCGTTGGATTTGGTTGGGACTTTATAGATCTGTTTTTCCGGGAAGCCGGCTGCTTTCAGCGCGTCCATTGACCCGGTCGTACGACGACGTGCCGTGTCCAGCTCATCCGCAGTAATGGCCATCACCGCGGTCTCTTTGACATCCCAGCCGCGTTTTTGCATCTCTTTATAGAGTTCCTGGCCCTGACGCTCACCGATTTTGGTCGCCGCCATCATCACCAGCGGGACGCTGTCCATCGGCTTGCCTTTGGCGTTAACGAACTGATCGTCAACGGCGATGACCTTCATGTCATAGCCCCGGGCCTTGGCCGCGATGGCCGAGCCCAGCTTGGGATCCGGCGTGCAGATCACAAAACCTTTCGCGCCGCTGGCTGCCAGGCTGTCAATGGCGTTCAGGGTTTTCTCACCGTCAGGCACGGCGATTTTAATCACCTCAAAACCTAAGTCTTTCCCGGCCTTATCGGCGAATTTCCACTCCGTCTGGAACCAGGGCTCTTCAGGCTGTTTTACCAAAAAACCGAGTTTTAAATTCTCAGCAATAGCGGATTGTGACATAACAGCAGCCAGACCGATGGCCGCCAGCGCTTTAGTAAATTTGTGCATGGTAAACTCCAGCTTTAGCTTTCTTTTCTGTAGGGAATATTTGCGTGCTTCTTATTTAATCGGACTTAAAACAAGGCATTAGCGCTTACCTCGTCATAAGCGTTATTGCTGGTGATAGTTTTAGCGGGAAATTAATCCTCCATAAGAGAGCCCCATCACACCGCAGAATTACAGTAATTGCGTACATAAATTCAGCGAAAAATGACATAAAAAAGGCAGTATTTGTCAGACAAATGAAACGAGGGTGAGCAGGATTATCCATAAGATTAGCTAAGATATCCCTGATCCCTTTTAACAGGCGTGAGGACCCCAGACGTCAGAACGCTGCAGCATGTTTTTCATCAAAAACGCAGCACGTCCGGAGCGTTATTTACTTCGTAGAATTTGATTTAGCGCAATTTCATTAATGCATCATATATTCGAAATAATTAATCCGTAATTCATTCTTTTACGGAGCATTATTCCGGCTTAATATCCCCAAAAGAGTAACAGTATATCTCTTCGGTAAAAGCCATTAATTATCAATGGATTAATGAGAGGGAAATTGATGGCGAGCTAATTGTATTTCTGTACTATATTAAAGTTTGTAATGTATGGTAAACACAGCCTATTTAAGAGTTTTCTTAGACCACAGACAAGGGTATGCTTATTTATATCGAACACAGGAAGTGAATTTCGGTCGACTTCGTTTACTGCAGAAAACGTATTTCTGCTCTTTTTCTTCGTATTTGCCTGACGCTCAGGTTAAGCAACGGACATCACGTCCCACCGTCAATAAGGATATGAGTATGGCTACCCAAACGATGATGCAAAAACTTAACGCGCAGATGAACCTTGAGTTCTATGCCTCCAATCTGCACCTGCACTTAAGTGCTTGGTGCGCTGAGAACAGTCTCACGGGGTCTGCCACCTTCTTTCGCTCTCAGGCGCAAAGTAACGTCACCCATATGATGCGGGTCTTTAACTTCCTGAAGGCCTCAGGGGCAAATCCTGTCGTTAAAGCCCTTGATGGGATCAACGAAAGCTATTCCTGCCTGGAAGAACTGTTTCAGAAGACGCTTGAAGAGTATGAACAACGCTGCAGCACCCTCAACAAACTGGCTGATGAAGCCAAAGCGCAGCAGGATATTACGACGCTCAGATTCTTACGCGATATGGACAAAGAGCAGCAGCAGGATGGCCTGCTGCTGAAGACGCTGGCGGATGAGATCCATAATGCACAGCAGGCAGGTTTATGTCCTGAGCAGACCGACCGTCACCTGCTCGACATTGTAGCGGTGCAGCACCACTGAGTTTTTGGCCTGCTTCCGTCCCGGGGAGCAGGTCCCCTTCCCCTCTCCAACCTTCTGCTTTTGCTGAAATTTAACAAATCAGATCTGGCTCCCAATGATTAACCACACAACGTGTGATGATTTATTTAATTACATAATCATTGACGAGGGAGCATCATGATCACCATTGAGTTTGTTGTCATTCTCCTCTGCCTGCTGACGGGTACGCGTTTCGGCGGGATGGGGCTTGGGTTAATCAGCGGTATTGGTCTTTTTATTTTATGTTTCGTCTTTGGTCTGCAGCCGGGTAAACCCCCGGTTGACGTCATGCTGACCATACTCGCGGTGATTGGTTGTGCCGCTACCCTGCAAACGGCGGGGGGCCTCAACGTCATGATGCAGTTTGCGGAACGCCTGCTGCGCAAACACCCGCAGCACATCACCCTGCTCGCTCCGTTTACCACCTGGATGCTGACCTTTCTGTGCGGCACCGGCCATGTGGTCTACACCATGTTCCCCATCATTGCGGATATCGCGTTGAAAAAAGGGATCCGCCCGGAGCGCCCCATGGCCGTGGCATCGGTGGCATCGCAGATGGCGATCACGGCCTCCCCCGTTTCCGTTGCCGTCGTGTCGCTGGTCTCCATCCTGGCGGCCCAGCATGGGATCGGCCACGGGTGGGGAATTCTGGAAATTCTCGCCGTGTCGGTTCCCGCTTCACTTTTCGGCGTGGCTATTGCTGCGCTGTGGAGTTTACGCCGCGGGAAAGATTTGGCGGACGACATAGAGTTCCAGGAAAAGCTGAACGATCCTAAACAACGTGAATTTATCTATGGCGGAACGGAGACGTTAATGAATCAGCGTTTCCCAAAACAGGCCTACTGGTCCACGTGGATTTTCTTTGCCGGTATTGCCCTGGTCGTTCTGCTGGGGGCCTTCCCTGAGCTGCGTCCTGCCTTTGAACTGAAAGGTAAAATGACGGCCCTGTCGATGAACCTTGTCATCCAGATGATGATGTTAATTGCGGGTGCCGTGATGCTGATGGTCTGTAAGGTCAATGCCTCCGCGATTTCTAACGGCGCGGTGTTCAAGGCCGGTATGGTCGCGATCTTCTCGGTCTTTGGCGTGGCGTGGATGAGCGATACTTTTTTCCAGGCGCATCTCGACGAGTTAAAGCTGGCGCTGGAGGGCGTGGTGAAAAGCCACCCGTGGACGTATGCCATTGTTCTGTTTCTGGTGTCAAAACTGGTGAACAGCCAGGCGGCGGCGCTGACGGCGGTTGCGCCGATGGGGCTGATGCTGGGCATCGATCCGAAAATGCTGATCGCCTTTTTCCCGGCGTCATACGGTTATTTTGTCCTGCCGACCTATCCCAGCGATTTGGCCTGCATCGGCTTTGACCGGTCAGGCACGACCCGCATCGGGAAATTTATTATCAACCACAGCTTCATTTTGCCAGGGCTGATTGGGGTGAGCTGCGCCTGTGCGGCGAGCTACCTGCTGGTTCAGACGTTCTTCTGACAACATTAAAGGGCGACACATGCCGTCGCCCATTTCCCTGCTTTAGTGAGATTCACCCTGCGGCGTGAATCGCAGCTCGATCAGCGCGATGGCTTTCTGGATCGCACGCAGCGTTACCGGGTCAGCGGCAGCAGGATGGCTGGCGAAGTCGATGTTTTTCAGCTGCGTAGACATCTTCTCGCGCACTTCAACCGGCGCAATCACGTCCAGGACATCGAGGATTTGTTTGATAACCAGCTGGCAGGCGACAACGTCAGAGACCAGTTCCTGATCGGCGCTCAGGTTTTGTGACATGTGGGTTTTCTCCTTATTGAAAGGCCGCCATAGTACCAAAACACGCCCCCTGACATCTTCCCTTCATCGCCTGCAGGTACAAAAAAACCCGCCGAAGCAGGTTTTTTTATCAGAACATGGCGCCCGGCGGCACGTCTTTGAAGGTGCGGCAGTAATTGGCCCACATACTTTTCAGGATTTTGCGCAGTTTCACGATGATGCTCCATTAACTTGTTATACAACTTTATCGTCAACCTGCTTATAATATGACCGCCATCACAAAAATCAATACTTTTGTGACAAACATCACAATTTAATCAGCCAGTGGCCTGATGGCGTTCACCTCTGACCCGTTGCGAAGAGTGAGGGCAGATTGTCCGGCTATTCCAGCCATTGCGGCGGGCATCTGCGGGTACGATAACGTATTTCCATCCACTCAGAGCGAACCATGAAAAGAGTCATTGTAGCCGGCACACTCCTGCTGCTCGCGGGGTGCAGTATTAACCGCCAGGCTGAAGTCAGCAGCCTCGACGCGCCAAACGGCATCGTCCGCCTCGATTACGGCCAGGCAGCGCTGCAAAATGCGTATTCCGATGAGTATGTGAACAACGGCACGGCGGTAAAAGCCTGTCAAAATATGGGGTATGCCACTGCCTCGGCCTATGGTCAGCCCATCAAAACCTGCACCCTCATTAGCGGTTCGTTGTGTCTGAACGAGAGCGTAACTATCCAGTATAAATGCCTGGGTTACGCCGTTAACCCTAAGTCAAATAATCCGTGGTATTAATCCAGACTGCCAGCCTGTGCTGGCAGTTTATTTCATTACGAACAAAAACAATTCTCATTAATAAATAATAAATCGCCAATGCGTTTTATTCCCATTCGTATTTTTAATAAATAAAATAAAGATTTTACGTTTTGCAAATAATTAAATAACAAATTATAGTGTCGCTCATTGTGAACCAGAAATAATAACCCGGAGCGTCACCATGCTGAAAACTGAAATGATCGACAAGCTCAACGCACAAATGAACCTTGAGCTGTTTTCGTCCCTGCTCTACCAGCAGATGAGCGCCTGGTGCAGCTACCACAGTTTCGAAGGCGCGGCCGCGTTTCTGCGTCGTCACGCGCAGGAAGAGATGACCCATATGCAGCGTCTGTTTGATTATCTGACGGATACCGGCAGCCTGCCGCGCATTGAAACCGTGGCTTCCCCTTTTGCTGAATATAATTCTCTTGATGAACTGTTCCGCGCCACCTACGAGCACGAGCAGCTGATCACGCAGAAAATTAACGAACTGGTTCATGCTGCGATGACCAGCCAGGATTATCCAACCTTTAATTTCCTGCAGTGGTATGTAGCCGAACAGCATGAAGAAGAGAAGCTGTTTAAATCCGTGCTGGATAAATTATCGCTGGTGGGTAAATCCGGTGAAGGTCTTTACTTTATTGATAAAGAACTTTCCACGCTTGATACGCAGAATTAATTTCAGCGCGGTGCCGGTTTCCGGTACCGCGTTAATTTACATACACCCGGCACAGCTGGTGCAGCGCCAGTCGTGGGGATTCACGGCCTGGTAAAAATAGCGGTAGCTGGACGTCTCCAGCGGAATCCCCTTCTCGTAGAACAAATCCGTCAACCAGTCGACATTCTCGATAATCCACTCATCTTCCTGTAAGCCTTGTGCAAAGGTCTCATCTTCAGGATCAATAACCGAATAGATCCCCCAGGTGCCCATATCCTTTTCGCGACGGGACTCGGGAAGATTCAGGGGCTGGTTCTGCCAGCTGATTATCCAGTGGCCATGGCACAACAGGTTGCCTCCCCGGCTCCATGCCGCGGTAAAAGGATTCTCCCCCGCCATAACACCCTCACTTTATTTGATAATTTATATTTATTGTTTACGTTACGCCGGAATGTCGTGCAGCAGTATTGCCCTTATGAGGTAGGCATAGGCCAAAAAGGATCGGAGGGTCATCAATACGTAAACCATTTTTTACACCACTTGTAACGGTGATTTGACGAGTTACGGCTTTTCCCTTACTCTGCGCCGCAGATTTTGTCGCGGTTAAGAAGCGTTGTAGAGGAAAGCGTGAAAAACAGAACTCTGGGAAGTATTTTTATCGTCGCCGGAACGACAATTGGCGCAGGAATGCTGGCAATGCCTCTGGCAGCCGCGGGCGTGGGATTTGGCATGACCCTGCTGCTGCTGGGCACGCTCTGGGCGCTGATGTGTTACACCGCCCTGCTGCTGCTTGAGGTTTACCAGCACGTACCCGCCGATACCGGTCTGGGTTCGCTTGCGGCGCGCTATCTGGGACGCTATGGCCAGTGGATCACCGGCTTTAGCATGATGTTCCTGATGTACGCCCTGACCGCCGCCTATATCAGCGGCGCCGGGGAATTGATCGCCTCCAGCGTCAACGACTGGTTTGGCTCTGACATTACCCCTGCGACGGGCGCCATCTTCTTTGCGCTCATCGGCGGCGGCGTGGTCTGCGTCGGGACGTCGCTGGTCGATCTGTTTAACCGTTTTCTGTTCAGCGCCAAAATTCTTTTCCTGATTGTCATGCTGGTTCTGCTGGCGCCGCACGTGCATAAGGTCAACCTGCTGACGTTGCCGCTGGAAAAAGGTCTGGCGCTTTCCGCGATCCCGGTCATTTTCACCTCGTTTGGCTTCCACGGCAGCGTGCCGAGCATCGTCAGCTATATGAACGGCGATATTCGCAAGCTGCGCCGCGTCTTTGTGATCGGCAGCGCGATCCCGCTGATCGCCTATATTTTCTGGCAGCTGGTGACCCTGGGCAGCATCGACTCTTCAACCTTTATTGGGTTGATGGCGCAACACGCTGGACTGAACGGTTTTCTGCTGGCACTGCGCGAGGTTGTCACCTCGCCGCACGTGGAGCTGGCGGTACACCTGTTTGCCGACCTGGCGCTGGCAACCTCGTTCCTGGGCGTGGCGCTTGGCCTGTTTGATTATCTGGCCGACCTGTTCCAGCGTCGCAATACTGCCGCAGGACGGTTACAGACGGGGGCGATCACCTTCCTGCCGCCGCTGGCGTTCGCGCTGTTTTATCCGCGCGGGTTTGTGATGGCGCTGGGCTACGCGGGAGTGGCGCTCTCGATCCTTGCTCTGCTCCTCCCCTCCCTGCTGGCCTGGAAGAGCCGCCAGCAGCATCCGCAGCAGGGTTACCGCGTGGCGGGGGGAAAACCGCTGCTGTGCGTTGTGTTTGGCTGCGGGGTAGTGATTATTCTGGTGCAGGTGTTGATTGCAGCCGGGATGCTGCCGGAAGTGGGTTGAAATGTATATCTCAATGGCAAGTCCATTTTCTATGTAATAGCAGTGGATAATTCCGTTCACTAATACTCTTCTGCTACCTGTTTTGTCCGCTGCGGTGAACGTGTTAAGGGGGCTATCGCCGCCCCCTTAACAATCCCGGCTCCCGGCAAGAAAATCGCCGCTTCGCGGTGCCCTCATCTTATTCCTTACGGCTTTTCGGGGACGGGCGGATGCAACATCCCTGTAAAGCCGCCCTCGCCGCGCATCCATGCGCGTCGCCCCGGCCTCCAGGAAACGATTCGGCGATTTTAGCCGGACTCCCGCTCCCTCCACCTTCTTCATCGTCTGCATGGGGCACGGGTGTTGCATCCCCGCTAAAATCGGCGAACCGGAGACCGGGGGACAAGGGCTGGACGCCATGGATGGCGGCCAGAGGCGAAGCGAGACAGAATGTCGAGTTGAGCCGACCGCAGGCAGACGGTCGTGAGGTGAGCGCAGTGCGAAGCACCGATTTTCCGCGGGGCCGCGGGGATCGATAAGGGGGCCGCGGTGGCCCCCTTATCTCGTTCACAGGTAAAGATCGTATTATTTTCTACTGACTGGAGGTGAACGAAACAAATCCACCTAAGTTAATAAAAAATTGATCAGTGCAAACAGCAGCTCTTATACTTCTTCCCGCTGCCACAAGGACACGGATCGTTACGCCCGACCTTCGTGCCGTTCACAATCGGCTTCTTCGCTTCCGGCTGTTGCGGGTTGTTCGCCCAGTAGTTATACAGGCGCAGCGCCGCAGGCTGGATGCTCTCGATGCTGGCGATGTACTCCTCTTCGGACAGTTCATCCAACTTGTCGCTGTTCTCTTCTGTACCGTGCAGCGCAATCGTATCAAGATCGGCCTTCAGGGCCTCCGGCAAGGCTGACCAGTCCGTCAGCTCCACGCCGCGCATATAGCCGTAGCACCACTCTTCCACCACGGTATAACTCTCACCGTCCACGTCGTTATAGCCAAACATCGGTTCGAACTGATCCGGGTATTCGCTCAGGCGCTCGGCAATATCGTTCATGTGCTTAAAGCAGAGATCGATAAAACGGTTCATCTCACGATCGTTTTTCCAGCGCGGGATATATTTCTCGCCGCCCCACACCGCCACCAGCCAGGCATCTGGCTCAACGACAACAGGACCGGAAAGCACTGCGGTAAGCATGCCGTCCAGTTCGGACACGTCAATCACGGACGCGTCATCATGACCGTAAGACATTAACGTCTCTTCAAGCCACGCCATCTCGCTTTCATTCAATGGGCCTTCAGTCATCGCTGACACTCCTGCAAAAAAGAAAAGATCCTAACACATATCTCACGCCTCTCCGGGCTGAAGTTTAGGTCTTTATTGCTGCAAAAACGTGCAAACCGTGACCTTTGCACAACTTATGGGCTTTATTGTTAACGATATGTGATCTCCGCTGTAATTTCTTCTCCTCCCGCAAGGCGGCATAACGCGGCGCTCTATACTCAAACATGTCACAAGCCCGTCAATGGGTTAACCATTCTGGCAACGTTTTTGCTTGATGTTCTTCGCGCGATGCTGCGCAGGGATACCTCGCCGTATATGCAGGATGCCGTCTGTATCTTGTTCGTTTAGTGCATTTTGTTCTTGCTCGTGTTTCGGATTGGCTGCGCCGTCGGGCGTTCGGGTTTACGCCGTGGTGCAAAAACCTCTTTGCTAAGGAACATAATAATGTCGCTGAAATTTATCAGAACTCCTCTTTCTCTTGTGCTGGCCGGTTGTCTGGTGACGGCGTTTTCCGCCCGGGCAGATATTGTGATTGGCGTGGCCGGTCCGTTCACGGGACCGAACGCCACCTATGGCGATCAATACTGGCACGGCGCAACGCAGGCTGCTGAAGACATTAATGCCGCCGGCGGCATTAATGGTGAGAAGATCAAACTGGTTCAGGGAGATGACGCCTGCGAGCCGAAGCAGGCCGTCGCCGTTGCCAACCGTTTAGTTGACCAGGATAAAGTCAACGCCGTGGTCGGCCATTTCTGCTCCTCTTCCACCATGCCCGCCTCCGAGGTGTATAGCGATGCGGGGATCATCGCCATTACCCCCGGTTCAACCAACCCGCTGATTACCGAACGCGGCATGAGCGATATGTTCCGCATGTGCGGCCGCGACGACCAGCAGGGTCAGGTTGCCAGCGACTTCATCATCGACAAATTGAAAGCTAAACGCGTGGTGATCATTCACGACAAAGACACCTATGGTCAGGGTCTGGCTGACGCCACCAAAGCGGCGCTGGCGAAACGCGGGGTTCAGGATGTGATGTACGAGGGGTTATCCCGCGGTGAAAAAGACTTTAACGCGCTGGTCACCAAGATCGGTGCGCAAAAACCGGACGTCGTGTTCTTCGGTGGCTGTCACCCGGAAGCCGGTCCGCTGGTTCGCCAGATGCGTGAACAGGGCGTACAGGCAAAATTCTTCTCCGGGGACTGCATCGTCAACGAGGAGATGGTGACCGCGGCGGGTGGCCCGCAATATACCAATGGCATTTACATGACCTTCGGTAAAGACCCGCGCCTGATCCCGGACGGCAAAGCGGTTATCGAGAAATTCCGCGCCGGTAAATTCGAGCCGGAAGGTTACACGCTTTACTCCTATGCCTCCGTACAGGCGATTGCCGCGGCCTTCAAGGCCACCGGCGGCAAGGATTCTGCCAAAGCCAGCGAGTGGCTGAAGGCCAATTCCGTCGACACGGTGATGGGCAAAAAAGCCTGGGACAGCAAAGGCGATCTGAAGGTCTCTGACTACGTGGTTTACCAGTGGGACGACAAAGGAAAGTATAAGGAAGTGCAGTAACGGGACGGAGTCACGCTCAACGCCGACGGGCTCGCCCGTCGGCGCGTAATAAACATCAGGCTGCGCGGCTCGCGCAGCCTATAAAACGAGCGCGCTAAGATGAGTACATTCTTCCTGCAACAGTTAATCAATGGTTTAACGCTGGGTTCCGTCTACGGCCTGATCGCCATCGGCTACACCATGGTGTACGGCATTATCGGCATGATTAATTTCGCCCACGGCGAAGTGTATATGATTTCCGCCTATCTCTGCGCTAT
Organism: Enterobacter sp. BNK-13; assembly: GCF_048685015.1. Taxonomy (NCBI): domain Bacteria; kingdom Pseudomonadati; phylum Pseudomonadota; class Gammaproteobacteria; order Enterobacterales; family Enterobacteriaceae; genus Enterobacter; species Enterobacter sp. BNK-13. Next base: position 2,559,272 of record NZ_JBLQTP010000001.1, read on the forward strand.
TGGCCTGGCGCTGCTCTCGTTCTTCGGCCTGCAGTCGTTCCCGCTGCTGATCCTCGGCACGCTGGTGTTCACCATTGTGGTTACCGGGGTGTACGGCTGGACTATCGAGCGTATCGCCTACAAGCCGCTACGCAACTCCACGCGCCTGGCACCGCTGATCTCCGCCATCGGGATGTCGCTTATCCTGCAAAACTACGCGCAGCTGAGCCAGGGCCCGCGCCAGCAAGGGGTACCGACCATGCTGGACGGCGTCATTCGCCTGCATCTGGGCGAAGGGTTCGTGCAGATAACCTACACCAAAGTGTTTATCCTGGTTGCCTCGTTTGCCGGCATGCTGGTGCTCACCTGGATAATCAACCGTACCCGGCTGGGACGGATGTGCCGCGCGGTCCAGCAGGATCGCAAGATGGCCTCCATTCTGGGCATTAACACCGACCGGATTATTTCGCTGGTCTTTGTCATCGGCGCGGCGATGGCGGGTCTGGCGGGTGTGCTGATCACCATGAACTACGGCACCTTTGATTTCTACGTCGGGTTCGTGATCGGTATTAAAGCCTTTACTGCAGCGGTACTCGGCGGCATCGGCTCCCTCCCGGGCGCCATGCTCGGTGGCCTCATTCTCGGCGTGGCGGAAGCGCAGTTCTCAGGCATGGTGAACTCGGACTATAAAGACGTCTTCTCGTTCGGCCTGCTGGTCATGATCCTTATTTTCCGTCCCCAGGGACTGCTCGGGCGCCCAATAGTGGCCAAAGTGTGAGGGAGAGAATGATGACATCACACGGTTTTTCACTTAAACGCTGCATTCTGGACGCGATTTTTTCCGGGCTGGTTGCGCTGATTATCTTCGGCCCCATCGCGGGCGTGGTGCTGGACGGGTATAGCTTTACCTTCGCCGGGCAGCGCCTGGCCTGGATGGTGGGCATCGTCATGTTCGGGCGTTTTCTGTTGAGCGCTTTTTTAGGTACCGCTGCCGGGGCCCGTTTCCAGGCGCGCTTCGAGGCCGACAGCGCGGGCGTTTATGTCCGGCCACCGGACTACAAAAGCCGCATGCGCTGGATCATTCCCCTGGTGATTGCTCTTGCAGTTTGCTTCCCGTTTGTCGCCACCAAGTATGTGCTGACCGTCGCCATTCTCGGGCTGATCTACGTGCTTCTTGGCCTGGGACTGAACATCGTCGTGGGCCTGGCCGGTCTGCTGGATCTGGGGTATGTCGCGTTCTATGCGATTGGTGCGTACGGCCTGGCGCTGGGATACCAGTATCTCGGCTTGGGGTTCTGGAGCATGCTGCCGCTCGCGGCAATCATGGCCGCCGCCGCAGGCGCCCTGCTCGGCTTCCCGGTGCTGCGCATGCACGGTGACTATCTGGCCATCGTCACCCTCGGATTCGGGGAGATCATTCGCCTGATACTGAACAACTGGCTGACCTTCACCGGCGGACCCAACGGCGTGTCTGCCCCTCCCCCGACCTTTTTCGGTCTGGAATTTGGACGACGCGCGAAAGAAGGCGGCGTGCCCTTCCACGAGTTTTTCCACCTGACCTACAACCCGAACATGAAGTTTATCTTTATCTATGCGGTGCTCTTTCTGGTGGTGATGCTGGTGCTCTACATCAAGCACCGCCTGACGCGCATGCCGATTGGCCGGGCGTGGGAAGCCCTGCGTGAAGACGAAATTGCCTGCCGCTCAATGGGGTTGAACCATGTTCTGGTGAAGCTTTCCGCCTTTACGCTGGGTGCGTCGACCGCGGGCATTGCCGGGGTGTTCTTCGCTACCTATCAGGGGTTCGTGAATCCAACCTCCTTTACTTTCTTTGAATCGGCATTGATCCTCGCCATTGTGGTGCTGGGCGGTATGGGCTCGACGCTGGGCGTGGTGCTGGCCGCCTTCGTGCTCACGGTCACGCCGGAACTGCTGCGCAGTTTTGCCGAGTACCGCGTCCTGCTGTTTGGCATGTTGATGGTGGTCATGATGATCTGGCGTCCACGCGGTTTGATCCGCATTAACCGCAGCGGGTTTGCCGTGCGTAAGGGCGTCGCGCCATGAACGAAACAATATTACGCGTTGAGCATCTGATGATGCATTTTGGCGGGATTAAGGCCCTGAATGACGTCAACCTGGACGTGCAGCGCGGCTCCATTACCGCCCTGATTGGGCCAAACGGGGCGGGAAAAACAACCGTCTTTAACTGCCTGACAGGCTTCTACAGAGCCTCTGGCGGCAGCATTTTATTTAATACCCACCATAAAACGACCAACGTTATTCAGGTACTCGGCCAAAAATTCCAGCCCGGCGACTGGATTAACCCCGCGCAGCTCGGGCAGCGTCTGTTCTACAAAATGTTCGGCGGAACCCATCTGGTCAACCGAGCCGGGCTGGCGCGCACGTTTCAAAATATCCGTCTTTTTCGCGAGATGTCGGTCGTGGAAAATCTGCTGGTGGCGCAGCATATGCGGGTGAACCGCAATCTGCTCGCCGGGATCCTGAATACGCCGTCCTACCGGCGGGCGGAAAGCGACGCCCTGGACAGAGCCTTTTACTGGCTTGAAGTGGTGGATCTGGTGGAGTGCGCCAATCGCCTGGCGGGAGAAATGTCCTACGGCCAGCAGCGGCGTCTGGAAATCGCCCGGGCAATGTGTACCGGGCCGGAAATGATCTGTCTGGATGAACCCGCCGCAGGGCTGAACCCGGTTGAAACGCACAAGCTGAGCGGGATTATTCGCTTTCTGCGGGATCATCATGACATCACGGTATTGCTGATTGAGCATGATATGGGGATGGTGATGGAAATTTCGGACGACATTATCGTGCTCGACCACGGCGATGTGATTGCCAGGGGGAAACCCGAGCAGATCCAGCATGATGAAAAGGTCATTGCCGCCTACCTGGGCACGGATGAAAGCGAGGTCTCCCTATGAGCGAACCGCTGCTGGCTTTTCGCGAGGTGGATGTGTTTTACGGCGTCATTCAGGCGCTGAAGCAGGTCTCTCTTGAGGTGAATAAGGGGGAAACCGTGGCGCTGATTGGCGCAAACGGCGCGGGTAAATCGACATTGCTAATGTCCATCTTTGGTCAACCCCGTATCCGCAGCGGGCAGATCATGTTCTGTGGTGAAGACATCAGCCATCAATCCACCCACTACGTCGCGTCCGGCGGCATTGCGCAGGCACCGGAAGGCAGACGAATCTTCCCGGATATGACCGTTGAAGAGAATCTGCTGATGGGGACCATTCCCATCGGCAATCAGTTTGCAGCTGAAGATATGCAAACCATGTTTGACCTTTTCCCTCGCCTTAAAGAGCGACGTAAACAGCGCGCGATGACCATGTCCGGCGGAGAACAGCAGATGCTGGCGATCGCCAGGGCGCTGATGAGCCGTCCGAAGCTGCTGCTGCTGGATGAGCCCAGCCTGGGCTTAGCCCCGATTGTGGTGAAGCAGATCTTCCAGACGCTGCGAGAGCTGGCCCGCAGCGGTATGACCATTTTTCTGGTGGAGCAGAATGCGCACCATGCGTTGAAGCTGTCTGACCGGGGGTATGTGATGGTGAACGGACAGATCCGGCTGAGCGGCAGCGGTGAGGAATTGCTGGGGAATCAGGAGGTGAGGAAGGCGTATTTGGGTGGGGTGTAACTACACAATGTTCATGCACCAACAAACCACATATAGTCCGAAGCTAGCCTTTCGTGATATCCCAATAATGCTTCCCTTGAAAAGGGATAAAATAATTTACTCGTGTAAATCCTTTTTATATGCAATAAGCGTCCTTATGCGATAAAGTAATAAAGTGATATCTTCACATTCTCACACAGTAAAACTATTAGCTAACAGGTAATTACATGAAGAAATTTATTAAATGGATTTTCTATATCTTTATTGCTTTGATGGTTCTGGGATACATCGTCGGTAAAGACGACAAATCGCAAGCAGGCGCGACTTCGTCTTCTGCATCCGTTACGGATACGCAGAAGTCAGTACCGCAAAAAGAAGTGTATACGACCTCCGCGAAAGAGCTTTTTAAAGCTTATGAAGAGAATGAAGTCGCAACCGATGAAAACATGAAGGGTAAGCTCATCGCAGTCAAGGGTGTTGTACAGTCCATTGATAAAGATTTTACAGACTCCATTATCATCGGCTTACAAACAGACAACCAGTTCATGCCTGCACGAATGGAGATGGAAAACTCAGAAAAGTCCACCGCCGTAGCATTGAAAAAAGGTCAGCAGGTCACTGTGATTTGTAAAAAAATGATCCGAGTAATGGGTGCACCAGCTGGACGAGATTGTTTATTTGCAAAATAACGAATCGGGAGGGTTGCCCTCCCATTCCATTCTCCCGCTCATGATATCTTCAACATCATAATCCTAATCGATTCCAGATATGCCTACATAAACCCCATCACCCCACGCACCAGTTGAGTTGCATTATCGGGGCAAGAAATCAATATGAAGACGTAAATATGTAGCCGGCCAGGATACTTTTGAATAGCTGGAATGACGGAAGAGTGAAATTCAGAAAATAAAAAACCACCTTTCGGTGGTTTATACGACACTGCTTATTGCTTTGATTATTCTTTGTTTCCCATGGTAGCCGGAGTGGGACTTGAACCCACACAGCGCGAACGCCGAGGGATTTTAAATCACGCGTGTTATCTATAATAATCAAACACATACACTTATTTTTCGCCATTAATTCATAATTTTTAGATCAGAAGAATCAACTACTTACGGGTATCAAAAAGTCATAATGGCGAAACTTTTTCGTGCCGCGCACCAACATGGGGTGTCGGGGGGCGGAGGTTCAAATCCTCTCGTGCCGACAAATAACACATTGAGAACCAGCCTTTTATGGCTGGTTTTTTGTTGCCGTAAAATTATGTTGGTGAATGATGGTGTAACCGTGCATCAAATCGCCGGGCAATCATCGTTCCTAACCCGGTTGAGGCTATGTGTTAACACTCCAAAAACCTCCACATCATCGAGTGCATCGCCTTCTATCGCTTCACCATCTTCAGTTATCAATGCCGCCCCGTACAGCTTTGCAAACTCCTTCCTGTTATCCATTCTTACCAGTAGCGTATCCCCCTGCTCTGGCCTCATGGAAACGTTAATGACAGCCCAACCACATGACGTTTCTATTACCCTGCAGTTCCCGTCTATTCCGCATAGCAGATCTATGGTTAACCGCTGTTCCTGGTAATCCATTGCCGGTGAAGGAAAGCCCATCAGAAAATCCTCCCCATGTTACGCAAGATCCAGTAACGGTTATCGCTTCCGTCCGTCGTCTTGTCAGCAAAATCTGGCTGGTATCTCTCAATCCATGCGTTCGCGTCTGTCTGGCTGAAATGCCAGTTCCTCTCACGCAAATTATTGATGAATTTGTTCGTTTTTAGGCAAAGGTAGCCATTTGGATTCTGTTCTATAGAGGCTAAAAAAGCTGCGTGAATATCATATTGACGAGGCATAGCAGCACCCTCACTTGCCATTGACTGTATACATATACAGTAGTATTTTTAAATCTTCAGATCAAGTCAGCAAGGATGGAGAGTGATGTTTATTGAGCTGGTTTATGACAAGCGTAATGTTGAGGGGCTCGAAGGGGCCAGAGAGATCATTCTGGCCGAGCTGACGAAGCGGGTGCACCAGATTTTCCCTGATGCCGAAGTGAAGGTGAAGCCGATGCAGGCAAACGGCCTGAATAGCGATGCCAGCAAAAGTGATCGGGAAAAACTGAACCGCATGCTGGAGGAAATGTTTGAAGAATCTGATATGTGGCTTGTTTCAGAGTTCCCGACAGTTCGCCAGGTTGGCCTGTAGATATTGTTCAGGTAATATTTCCCACGTTTGCTTGGGCATGAACACTGAGCAACCAGCCGCAGCCCGTTCTTGCATACGACGGGCTGCTGCTTCTTCAGCTTCCAGATTGAAGCACTTCCACTTTCAGGGTTAACTCGTCAATCTTTTCCATCAGTGCCAGGATGGCTTCATGGTGCAGAGCTGCAGCAATCTCACCAGGGGATAGTGCTAATGAATTTTCTATCTCTTCGCCATCCACAGTTACCGAGCCTTCTCGGGAGCAACAAACGGCCTCAGGGATAATTTCCTGAATTTCCTGTGCCACAAAACCAATACCAAATGCTCCTTTCATCTGATCATCTTTACGCACCCAGGTATAGCCACGCACTTTCTTCATTTTTCCAAGCGGGTCATCAATCGGGTTGATTTTGTCTTTAATACGTCGATCTGAATTGTTTACCCATGATGCAGGTGCGTAAGCGTTTCCGCTGTTATAGTCCATGTACCAGTCTTTATAAGCAGTGTCCTGGTAAAGACGTAAAAAACCGTATCTCTGGCCAGCAGAAGCAATTTGACAAAACATCTGCAACTGAGCCGGGGTTGCACCACTGGTTGTTTGAGTTGTCGATGCTACCGTTGCTCCCACCGCTGGAAGTGTATTCTGAACAATTTTAAAGAAGGTGTGGCCAGTTACCCCCCCTCCGGTCTTTCCATCAAGAGTATCAAGACGAGAATCATTACCGGCTGCAACCGTTCCCGCAGCGGTTCCGACGTTCCTCGTGGCGCTGTCTCCCAAACCGAGGTTTGTGCGAGAGCCTGACGCGGTTGTCGAACCAGTACCACCCTGAGCTACGGACAGAGCTGTAGTAAGCCCGCTGAGCGATGTGATGTCATTGTTTGCACCTTTTGCCGCCTTGCCTGCGAGAGAAGTGGTGATGCTATTCCAGGCTGGGCCCGTCCATGTTGTTCCATCCGGCAGAGTTACCGTTACATTGCCGCTTCCAGAAAAAATTCGTTGCCAGTTCTGTTTGTCGTAATTCAGTCCACGCAGCGCTTCAGCACTTTGCGCCACCAGCGCGGCAGTGACCATGTTGAGTGCTACGCGGGGAACAGCTGACCAGGCCGCGCCGGATTGCGTTGGCCCGGTAAAGTTGCTGACCAGCGTAAGTTGCGCATTACTCTCTACCGATTTTACGGGCAATGTGTACGACACGCCGCCCACAGTAGAGACAATAAAGTCACCAGCTGCGAGTTCGGTTGCGAATGAGGTTCCGGTACCGCCAACAATAGCGGACCCATTTGTCAGGGTGATAGTTCCTGCAGACATATGCGCTCCTTTCGGGAAATAAAAAACCCCGCCGGAGCGAGGTCAAATTTTTGAGGATAAAAACCCTTTTGTGTTTGAGAAAAAACCCATCATTAGATTAAAATTCACCCATAACAACAAAAGGGAATTACATGAAAACTCGTCTTTTACTCACAGCTATAACATTTTTTATGTTTGGCTGCTCTGGCCATGAAAGAGAATATAATTTCAAAATGGATTACCCAGTAGATGCAGCGCGCTTATCACTTGGTGGTGATATTCACGTCAACATCGACTGTGCAAAAAGGAAAGTTAACGTTATTTCTGATAGCAGCAATGGCATTTTCAGCCGACATATAAATAAGCGGATCAGCAATATCTGTTATAAGAAAACAGATAAGCTTGATGTCGTATACCGCTTCGAACCTGCAAAAGGTGTAAAGCAAGACATGATCGCTACTCAATACCCACGCGTCCCGCCAGTATCAAATTCCGACAAACTGAGCGATGGGGATTCGTAATCCACGCCCCTGAAGTGTCTGGCTCCAGCTGCGCTGATTTTTTGAGATGTATCGGCCCTGCAATTGCGATCCAGTCCATTTCAGAGCAATACCTGAGTAACCAGTTACCCCTCCATCATCACTGAGGTTTCCGGGGCAGTTATTTACCAGAATCCACGGGGTAAAGCTGAGGTTTAACACAAAGGTATTGTTCTGAAGGTCATAGTTTGCAGGGACATCAAAGAAGCCAACAACCCGGGGCATTTTCGATGCTGAAGCTGCGCTCCAGATGAGGTTTCCGGCACTATCGAAAACATCCAGGTAACCACTCTGCATTCCGATGTTTCTCGTCGTGCGAATCATGCTCCCAGCATTGTCTTCAAGAAGCTCAGCTCCGGGCAAACCATACTTATTCACATCAAGTTTAAGCCATCGCAATGTTCCGTCATTCCAGAATTGTTGCTGGGTGAAACCCAGTGTACTTCCGTCACCGAACGGACTATCCACGCGGTAAAACCCTTTATCCGTAACAGCGCCAAGCAAGCGCTGATCATAAAAAAGGGTGGACCTGTTTTGTGAGTCAACGAGCAACTTTCCGGCACTGTTGTAAACTTCGAATCCGCTCATTGAAAGTTATAAACCTCAACTGTGAAAGTGAATGCTGGACTGCCGGTGATCGGTAAATAGAATGCAGTGAAGCCGCCATTAAAAGCGCGGCAATAATATTCATTCGCAGTTACTCCCGTCGTTACAATCGTTATAAATGAGCCATCCTGAGTTATACCCGAAAAGTAAACGTCTTTAACCGTTTCTCCGGCTGCAAACGTTACAGAAGTGCTCCCTATATACCTGATTGCATAATCAGTAAGATCTACAGCAATACGCCCTGCACTATCCCAGCATTGCAAACCTTGTGGCATTACCATAACCCCATTCTGACGCGCAGCACGTTGTTGCTGTCGTAAATCTGAATAAGGGTGCTGGATATCAGCATTCTTCCCCCTCCAGCTACGCCGTTAATTTCGAACGTCCCGCTTTTATCAATTCGCCATCCCTGCGACCCTGCAACATAATTGTTGGACTGGATAAAGTTACCGATTTTGGCATTGGTGATCGTGCCATCCTGAATAAACGCTGAGCTGATAAAGACCTGTCCATTAACCACAGCGAACGGCGAATACTGGGTATCGCCACTGCCACTCATCAGTACGAACTGGTTAGCGTTGAAACCTACTCGGGTAACAATCGGCTGCCCTGCCTGCGCCAGAACGGCAATCGACATCCCGGCGTTATACATGATGCCGTTTATCCTCACGCCTGTTTTGAGGGTGTAGATAGCCGAAGCGCCAGAGGCATCAACGACGGCGGTAAGTTTGTCCTCCAGTGCTGCAGTAACATCATCAATCTGCGCCTGCACCTGCGTTGACAGTTCGGCCATTGCCTTATCAACTTCAGCAATCGTCGTTTTAACCACCAGAATATCGGCACGCACTTCTCCGTATTGTGCCCACTGGTGCTCAACTGTTCCGTGGTTCGCCAGAGCGTTCTGCAGTATTCCCTCAATGTTGGTATCGATGTCACCGGTTAGGCGTTCCCCGTCGGCAGAGGTTAGGAAATCGTCTGCGATATCGCCCAGATAATCATCGGCGTTATCGTTAGACATCCCCCTGATCCAGTCGGTATACCCAGACTCGTTACCCGTTCTGTCGACCAGCTGCGCGCGGTACCAGAATTCCTGCCCTGCTTTAAGGCCGAGCTGGGTGTATTCCGCAGAGGGATAAGGCACGTCTGAGAGCAAGAGTGGATCTGAAAAGTCACTGTTGGCAGTGTACTGAATTTCCGTTTTTAGCGTATCGCCGGTGTTTGCCGGGAAACCCCAGTTAAGACGAATCCCCCAGTTAATGCCCGTGGCTGTGAATCCTACTGGCTTAGGGGGGTTACCTACTTTGCCGGTCAGTGTCTTCTCTTCTGAATATCCCCATCCTGAAGATATTTCAGCGGCATTGATTGCGCGCACGCGCACCAGGTAACGCCCGGCATAAATCCCCGGGACGTCAAATGACGTGGTGGAGCTGCGAGGCATGTTCACCCAGTTTCCGTCGTTGCGGCGCCACTGCCCCTCATAGGCAATAGCATTTTGTGCATGGTCCCAGCTCACGCGCATGGTCTCGACGCTGATATTCTGCTGAACCACTGAAAACGAGCTGATCACGATGTTCGCTGGCGGGGACTGATTACCAGGAGGTATTACACTGATTGGCCGCTGGTCGATAATTGCGCCAGTATCGATACGGGCATATTTATCCGGATCGTGCCATGCGGCGGTGATCGAGAAGGTTCCATTATCGTTATCGGTTACGCTGACAACGCGGTACTGCTGCGCGTAGAGCTCGTCAGATTCCACCACCCAAACAGCTTCGGCCTGTGGCGTCTCACTGTATGCCGTGGTGACTGTGACTGATTCACCGTTCACGGCCTGAATGGTCCTGCTCTGCGACGCTCCGGAAGGTAGGTTGAGAATTAGGCGATCACCTGCTGCCGCATCTGCCACACGGTCAAGTTTGATAACGCGACCGTTAACGGCGCTGATGCGGCCGCCCATAACCTTTCCGGATAGCAGTTCGTCTGCCACGGCGATGATGTAGCCCGGCTGTGGTATGTTTCCATCCAGGCCGACATCGAACGAAACAACACGGTCTTTATTGTTGGTGAGAATGCCCCAACGGCCTTTTCTGTTTGCTTCTGATTGCCGGGTGCATCCGATAGCCGTCATCTCCAGTTGATTAAAGCCGTAACGTGCCACCAGCGCCTGCTCAAATACAGGCTCCATCGCGTCAGCGTAGGCGTTATCCGGATCGGACCAGGATACCAGCGCTGTGGTGTATCGGGTTTTAGTGGTGCTGCTCGAATAGGTGAAGCGACCATCAACAACGTTCGCGCGCGTATAGCTGTAATCAACATCACGCGGCATGTCAGCCAGGGCGACAATCTGATCCCCGCCCCAGTAAGTCATGCCGCGGAAGATAGCGGCAAAATCACGCAACACAGTGTAAGCGTCGTTACGGTCCTGGATATATACGTTGCAGGTATAACGTGGTTCGGTACCGTTGCCCCCTTTGCCGTCTGGTACCATCTCATCGCAATACTGGGAAACCTGATAAAGCGTCCATTTATCAATATTCGCAGCGGTCAAACGGTGCCCGAGGCCGAACCGGTCAGAAACAACCAGGTCGTAAAAAATCCACGCAGGGTTATCCGTCCATGCCCACTTAAACGCACCTGTCCACGTACCGCTATAAGTGCGTGTTTCAGGGTCGTAGGTATCTGGCACACGAATAACACGCCCGCGAGGCTCGCAGGAGATCTGCGGGATAGAGCCGTTAAACTGGCTGGAATCGAATTCGATGTAGAGTAGCGCTGTGTTGGGATAGCGTAACTTGGCGTCAATCACCTCAGTGAAGCTCTGCAGCGTCATCGTGTCGCCGATCTTCGCACTGTTGGCGTCAGAGGTAATCTTACGCAGGCGGATTGTCCAGGTGCTGCCAGCCTGCGGTAAATCGATACGGTGGCTGCGCTCATAACCAGACGTCGTTTTGCCGGTCACGCTGGTATTGAGCACCGTCTGCCATGTGCCGCCATCCGTCTGAAGGTCAATCGCATAATTGACAGAGTAACCCACCAGATCGCCGTCGTCCTCCTGTTTGAAAAGCGAGGGCCATTTCAGACGCAGGCGAACTGCTGAAAGCTGCGTATTGGTAAAGGTGCGCGTCCATGCTGTAGCGCTTGATACCTCAGTTCCTACACTGATTTCGTTTTCGGTACCGGGAATACCCTGAATGTAATTTTGCGCCTGCGTTCCCGCGCGAAATTCCCACGTTACGCCGCTGAAGTTTTGGGAGCCGTCAGCATTCTCCAAGGCCGTTCCGTCCAGATAGATATCTTTGCCGGTTAGCTGCCCTGCAAACTCCCCTTCCCCAAGCGCAACGAGGATTTTTGCCTTCGCTACAGATTGCAGATCATCAGGCTGTTCGGTTGGGGTTCGGGAACTTGAGCTGCCGCCCTTGCGGCCCTTTAACACTTTTTCTGTAGCCATATTGCGCCCATAAAAAAAGCCACCCGAAGGTGGCCAGAAAAAAGTTAGTTATCTACTGCTGATCTTCGACATAAATTCCGGCAGAAATAATCGCTCCGCCTATCTGCCGACGGCCATAAAGGAGCGGTACCGGGTAGCCTTGCGCCGCGGTGTTTGTTACACCACCGAATGCGTATGATGCACGGTTATCTGCGCTTTGTTTGCTGACCAGACCTGCAGGTTGAGGAGATAGCATTTGGACAACACCTCCCAGCATCATGGCTGCACCGAATTTCGCAGCCCCGTATCCCACTGCTGATAGAGTGCCACCTGTGAAATAGCCAATGGCTACCCCAACAACGACGAGCACGGCGCCAAGAATTGTCTGTAATACACCGGCTTTTTTACTTCCTATTACAACCGGGACAATTCGAATAACTTCACCGGTTACCGGAAAACCAAAATCATCCTTTCCGATATTTTTTTTATCTTTGAAGACGGCGTAAGTCAGGCCCCTTGTTTTGCTGGTGATCAGGAATTTCTCCAGCCCGTTTATAGTTTTTGTAAGAGAGTTGATCGCCTCAGCGGTTGTGCGTATTAATCGATGGTGAACCTTTCCGTAGGTTTTACCCAAAACACCGCCGAGCTCAATTCGGGTCATGACCTCTGACATTTTCTTTCTCCATAAAAAAAGCCACCAGAAGGTGGCTTAGATTATTTTTTACTTTTCAAAGGCATGATCTGGCAGCCGTAGCCCAGTGATCGTTCCATCCTTTCGCGACGGCGTAAACTTTAACATCGCTTCCGCCTGCTTCTGATTTATCGATATTCACCACTGAAAGGGCCCCGAAAATATCGTCAGAAGCTGTTATTTTGTAACCTGACTCAGTTGGTATGCTGGAACTTGAAGATCGAAGCTCCACCCATTTAGGGGCCAGACATCTGTTAACCTGATCTGCACTCTTTGAAGTGTGCTCAGAAAGAATAGGCTTTTGGGATTCGAGGGAGTTTACAGAGCAGCCAGCCAAACCAATAACTAGCACCAAGAATAGCTTTTTCATTTTCATGCTCCTTTGAAATTTCGTAAAGGTTAGCATAGAGATTTGTAACGTAGAATCTTCATCGTTCTTTCCTGCCAGTAGCCACCATACGGCACACGCTGGCTCAGATGGCCGTACAGGTGGTGCAGCAGCATATTTCCCTCCAGCAGAATTCCCGCGTGATTCCACTTATCAGCCTGGACCTGCATGATCACCATATCGCCGGGTTTCGGGGGCCCGTCGAATTCACGGAATCCGCACTCATACCAGCAATCCTGATAAAAGTTGTCCGGATAGTCGTTTTCCCACCAAGGATAATCCACCCGGTAATCGTGGAGCTCGATGCCGTGCGTTTGCCGGAAATAGCTCATTACCAGCCCCCAGCAGTCGAAGTGTCCAAGCACAAACGGACGCTCCAGCAGCGGCAGTTCTCCGCGCGGCTGGATGGTGCGTAAATCCCCCTCAGGCCAGCTCACGATGTGCCAGGGTAAAAGCGTTGCATCGCATTGCGCCTTATCCAGTTCGCTCGGCTGCGTCGTGGCGTCAGGGTGGCTGTGAGCGATGGCGATCACCGTACCCCAGTCCTCAGCAACTGCGTAATCTTCCGGGCAGAGGACAAAATTGTCCTCCGGCGCCTCGGCAAGATTTCGGCAGGGGAAGTACCGCTCAACGCGGCTTTTCTGCGCCACCACGCCACAGCACTCGCGAGGATATTCACCTGCAGCATGCGCCATAATCGCATCGATGGTTTTCTGACGCATATCAACTCCTGATCAAAGACGTGCCGGGGAAGCCACCAAACGAGAGTTCGTTATTTTCACCGAATCGGAGTTTGCAGGCCGTCAGCGTGCCGTTGCATTCATCCAGCGACGGATCGCTTACTGGGTTGTTGTTTTTATCGAAATAGCGGGTTCCGGCATAGTCGCAGCCGTCGCCAGTGCGATATTTATTCCGGATGCACCAGGTACACAGGGAATGAAGCTGTCGCGTCGGGATCATTTGCCCCTGCAGGTCCATCGGGCTGGATAGCGTGAACTCAACCACTTCGTTCGTTTCACTGCTCTTTGCATCGATGTAGAAAACCTTCAACTTTTCCTGGGTCGGATCAGCTGTTGGATTGCCGTCGGCAAAGTTAATCGCGTCAAGATATTTTCCCAGCGTGTCATGGATTGTCACTTTCGCCTGCAGCATATCGTCATAAGCCAGGCAGAGTGCCGTTATGGAGCTATCAAGGTTAGCCACCGATAATTTTGGCTGCGCGCTGCTTCCACTCGTAGACGCTTCGATCCCCTCAATCTGGCAGGGCCAGGCTTTATACTCCTCACCCTGCCACCAGATTGATTTAGCCGGGAGATTATTTTCGTCTCCCCCTGCTGCGACAATTTCAGCCTCAGTATGAGCCAGGTTGTAGCTGTGAAATCTAAGCACCTCGCCTGTACCAAAGGCCGTTCCATCGACCTCATAAAGCCTGACTGCATCGCCGGGCTCAAGCTTCTGATAATCTGCATTGAGACTCATGGTTTGAATGCCTGTTGGAAAGTTGCGGAAAGGGAGTAGTTCTCACCGCCCATCGGTGTGGGCTTATACTCAGCACAACGATATAAGCCGAGCTGCTCAAGCGGTGGTTTCCACTGAAACGCTTTTGTACCTCCATGCCTGTCAAGAAAGGTTTTTATCGACTGAATGTATTCCTCAGTTCCAACAAAATTCATTTCCCATTGTTGGCTACGAGGATTGATACCGTCGCCAGAAATCTGCTCGTAACCATCCCCAAACTTAGCGCTTCTTGTCCTGAACGAAACGGTTTGCGTCGGGCTAACTCTGGGGCTCCAGGAGAAGGTTTCGATAGCCATGTTTATCGGGTTCCTTTCATTGCATTCCAGATATCACCACCAGGGCGGATATCACGCATGACATTTTGCTTATATCGCTGATCGACAAAACGCCCTACATCAGCACCGAACTGTTCCAGCCCTGAGGGAGACTGTGTGGATGTATTACCTTTTGAATCAATAGTGATATAAACCTTCGGCGCCATGTCGCCTCCCGCTCCACCACCATTAACAGCACGCACCCCAAGGGAACCATCAGCTGTGCGGGTCAAAGGCATGATCGCTTCTGGTCCCGCCTCCCCCATTATCCCAGCCCCTTTCGCGAATGCGAAAAACGTAGGGTTATCTACGACCTGCCCGCTGAAAGCACTCAAGTCTGAGGAGGAATAAACGCCGCCTTTAGCATTGAACTGGAAGTTGCTCCCATAATCGGCAATTGCTGTCCCTGAACTGGCCGCCGCACCGCTACCAACAGCACCAAACACACTCGAACCTACGCTCATGATGGAACTCAGAATCGTATTAGTTAGCAAAGCCTGGGCTGCCATATCGACGAGGTTCTGAATTATCGACTGAGTCAGCGTGGAGAACAGGTTGATCATGCCCTCTTTAAAGGTCTGGGTTTTAGTCAACAGCCCCGTCAGGACATTAGTGGTACGCTCCCGAGTAGCCTCCACTAAGCCGATCGCCAGATTATTGAAGTCACTCTGTGAGCGATATAATTCCAGCGCGGTCTGATACTGAGCATCAGCAGAATCTTTACTGCTCTTCTGCATCAGCATTTCGTACTGCTGCTTACTTACTGCGCCATTGCGATAATAGGTCTCGATCAGGCTTTGCTGCTGTACGAGTTGATTTCTTTGCTGGGCGAGCGGATCAACGTCCCCTGCAAGCTCAAGACGTGGTGCTGAAATAGCATTAGCCTGGGCCTGTAGGATTTGTCGCGATGTCTCCTGTGAAAGGGTGACACGCGCTGCCATAAACTCCTTTTCAGTAAGTAGACGGGCATCAAGAAGCGACTTCAGCTCCTGGCTTGCCTCCTTTTCCTGATTGATTGCCGATCGCGCGGGTGAGAACTGCTCAGCAAGTTCTGCGCGTTGCTTCTGGTAATTCTCAGCATTCATCAGCAGCGTGCGTTGCAGGTCCTGCTCACTGGTTCCATTTTTACGGGCGGCTGCGATTAGCTTTTCCTGGCTGGCTTTTTCCTGAAGATCAATTTTGCCAAGGCTGGTTGCATGAGCCTCTTCAATCTCCCTGCGCAGCTGAAGGTACTGATTGACTGTATCCTTCCTGGCCTTTTGAGTATCTTCACCGGTCCACGGAGTAGTGACCCCCTCACCGGCCTTAGCCGTCTCCGCAGTAATAGTTTTGATGTCACTCGCGAGCGATTTGGCTTGATCTGCAATCCCTGTCTGGACCAAAAACCGTGCCTTACTGACGTTCTCAAGATTAGACTGTGTTGTTTCTAACCCCTTATTCACAGATTCGAGATCAGCTTCAGCGCGTTTTTTGCTGTCCTCTACGCCTTTTTTCTGTCGGAATGGGTCAAAACCACCGAGGCTATCAAGCCTGCTGTCTGCGTCCTGAATCTCCTTGATCAGCTGGTTGCGCTGGGTGACCTGATTTTCATACTGGTCTTGCAGGTCAATCTGCTTAACGGCCAGTTGTTTATCAGACATCTGCATCAGCGCAGCAGTAGTCTCAATAACAGCATCCTTGAGGTTAATTGCTGACTGCCGGGCATCCTTCGCCTGCTGATGAAAATACAGTAGCGCCGAACCTGCCAGCATTGCTGCGCCAAACGGTCCACCAACCAGTGCTAAAGCCCCGCGAGCAAGTCCAACTGCAACCGAGGCGGCCCGAGCAGATACTGAGACCTGGCGATTTGCTGCAGCCAGCTGCATTTTCGCTCGGGTTGCCAGATTCGTTTGCTCGGTTTCTTCTCGAATTAACCGGTTAAACTCCCCCTGGTAATTAACGTTCAGGCCTTGCTGCCTGGCGGTCTTCTCCATCTGGCGGTAGTACCCAAACTCGGCATCATTTCGCTTAAGGGTGGCGGCAGTTGATTCAAGCGTTTTGCGTGCACCATCAGCCTGGGCAGCAGCCGCAGCTTTTATGGCTGCCTGATTTTGTTGCCAGGCGCTTACGTTTTCGCGAAGACCTGCAGTTAGTTTTGTCGAGAGAACGGGGATCAATGTGTACAAAGCTACGCTTGCAACAGCATTGAAATTATCGGTGAGCAGGTTTATTCCATCGGTTACTGACTGAATGCCTGAACGCAGTGGGCCGGTACTGCTTTGACCAATCTTAATGATCATGCCTTCAAACGCACTGGTCAGCCCCATGATGTCGCCATTCAGGTTATTTACGCGAATAGCGGCCTGCTCATGAGCAGTCTGGGTGCCGGTGAGGGCCTGGGTTAATGCATCAAGTTTGCTGCGGTTGTCCACCAGCACGGAGGCCGCATTGATATTCTCAACCCCGAAAAGTTTTACAGCCTGTGCGGTAGAAAGATTTTTCTTCGACAGGTTTTCCAGCGCGCCACTGAGACCTACGACTGAAGGTTTTAGTGTTTTGTCAGTGCCTTTCTCAAGGGACAGGATCACGTTTCTTAACGCGGTACCTGCTTCACCGCCTTTGATTTCACGCTCTGCAAGAACCTGAATCGCTGCGTTCAGCGTTTCAAAACCGACTCCTGCCTGTGCAGCGGCCACACCACCATTTTTGATGGCTGCGGCTGTATCTGCGATTTCGGATGCCCCGAACTTGGCGCCAGCTGCCAGCACGTTGATATAACGGTCAGCTTCCTGAGCCCCTGCTCCGAACTGATTAAGTGAAAGTGCGAGAGTACGGGTTGCGTCAGGCAAAGTTGAGCCTGCGGCCTGAGCAAGCGTAAGCGCGCTCTTTGTCGCCGCAGTAAGCCCGCCTGCGGTCTGAAGAAGTTCAGGCTTAGCAGACGCCATCAACTTCAGAGCTTCCACAGCCTGGCTCGCACTGTATTCCGTGCTGCGCCCCATTTCCTGAGCCGCTTCATCGAGCGTCTTTAACTGAGTTCCCGTCGCACCAGTGATGGCTGACAGATCGGACAGAGCCTGCCCGTATTCTCGGGTTGTCGTGATGATTGCGCCAAGAGACAAACCGGCACCCGCAAAACCTGCCAGACGACCAGCAACACTGGTAATGGTTTTACCCATCCTGGCATAGGCTTCTTCTGTCTTTTTAGCATCTTCTTGCGCGTTACGGTTGAAACGCTTTGAGGAGTTCTCAGCATCGCCGTATGCGCCCATCAGCTGAGATTTAAAATTGGCTGCGTTGAGATGCAGCCCGACGGCAAGGGAGGCAACGTCAGCCATTACATTAATGCTCTCATAACGGCCGCACACTGATCGTCAACATTACTGACTGCAGCGGGAGGCGGGGTTTCAGGGGGTGGCCCACTCTCCTCGCCTGGACGGCTAATAGCACCGGTACGCAGGAAATACGCGCGCCAGTGGTAGAGAGTTTCTACCGGGAGTGAAGCTATCTTTGACGGATCGGGCTCGCCCCAGCGGTCAGCCAGCCAGAAAATCAGCTCAAGCCAGGGCGAGTTGGTTAGTTTTTTTCCGCATCCTCAAGCTTGCCAATAGCATGCTTTTTAACGGTGGCAATAGCGTCCAGCAGCGCCACGTTGTCATGCGCTTGCAGCAGCTCTGCTGCAGTTGGTTTGTCTTCAGCTGCGATAAGGCTGCCGTCAGGCTGAACAAGGCAGTCGACAATCAGCTGTACGCTGAGCTCTGAAGCTTTACGGGCATCTTCGGCGATCTGACTGTCACGCAGCGCTTCTTCATGATCGATAAGTTCGCCAGCAGTCATTCGGCGAAGATGAACGGTGGTGCCAAAAATTTCTGTGGTAACAACGGCGCTTTTAGGCTTCAGAAGAGCTGATTTCAGTGCAGAAACATCGATAGTAGACATAGTTTTTCCTGAGAGTTAGATAATAAAAAGCCGCCAGAAGGCGGCCAACAAGCATTTCGGTAATCAGCTGCCCGCTGCAGTACCCCAGGTGATGTTGTTCTGTTTTCCCTGAACGGTAATCTGAATGACTTCACTTGCCGGGGCAGTGATTTCATTCATCTGCCAGCCGGACAGCGCCAGGATCATATTCGCTGTTCGTCCGTTTGGCAGTTCAACGTAAAACTGCACGGTTTCTCGGTTCTCTGCTGCGTTGAGGAAATCGGCAAAGTCCTGATTGGCTGGATCGTCGATAAAGCCCAGCGATTTTTCCGGGCCTTCAGGCAGGTCAGAAATAAACTGTTTACTGGTATCAATCAGCGTAGTGCAGTCTACAAAGCTGCCCGTCTGACCAGTAGCACCCAGTGCTTTACAGTTGATGAGGGGTTTCATTGTTGCGACGTCGCTGCCCGCGGCGCCCCACATAACGACGGTGCCAGCAGGCAGCATCGCGTACTCTGGCGAAGTTTTGTCAGCCATAATTTCTCTCTCTTTGAAGGTGGCAGCTAGCGCTACCGATGGTTTTCAATGCGGTCGCGTATTTCTATCGCAAGGATGCGTAGAACTTTCGCTTTCTGATAATCCAGCGCTGGACGAATGAAGGGGCTGGCGACCTGCTTAACGGTCCCCACCTCCTGCGCCAGCGCTTTGATGAAGTGCTTTTTGCTCGGGCCAACACGAAGATAAACAACCGCATTGCCTTTAGCTTTCGAAGAAGATGAGCGGATTTTTATTGAATCGCGCATGTGCTCATCTTTAGCTGATTCGTCATAACCAGCATGCGCTTTCATATCCTCCATAACAGGCTCAAGAGCCGCTTTCCCGGCATCCCGTAAAACCTGTGTACCAACCTTTTCACCAAGGGCAAGGAGCTGACGTTCGAGTTCCTGAAGCCCTTTCACCTCCATTCGGATCATGATGACTCCTCATAAAAATAAAGTACGTAATCGCGGATGAGCCTGTACTGAACTTGGTTGCTGGTAAGGGTCGCCTTGTCCTGCAGAATATTTCCACGCTGGACATATTGAACCGGATAACCTTCAAGCTCACCGTGGATAATGCCTTTCCAGTTAGCCCAGATAGCTTTATCCAGTTTTACCAGCCCGGTGTAATCACCCACTTTGTACATAGAGATTTGAAAGCGGCCAGCTATCAGTCCTGTGCGCACCATGCCGTTTTCGATATCAGGATCTGAAATCAGCTGAAAAGTAATGCCGTTTTGCTCGTTGTCTGGCAGCAGGAGAGGATAAACAGCCATTCCGGACAGACGTTCAAGCGAAGTTTTAATTGCCTGTTCTATCATGTCGTATATCCCTTTCAGCCGTAATTACACATCGATCATGATTGCTACGGTCAACAGCGCGTACGGTGAAGACCTCTTCATTCCACGTTATTTTCCAGTCAGCCTGAATGTCTGGACGAACCCGGATCGTGAATAGCCAAGTTTCAACCACCTGCTGCTGGTCTATTGTGCGGATTTTTCGATTGGATACGTTTTCAGCCTTTGCCCATACAGTCGCAACTTCCACCGCGATTGACGGGAGAGGTTCGCCAAGCGGCCCTCGCTGAATTTCCAGTTTCTCTAATCTGATGCGTTTGTTAAGCTCGCCAGCACGTAAAGAACTCATAGGCCATAAATCCTGTAAGGCTGAAGAAGAGCTTCTACGGCGAAGGGAACCTGAGCCACAGTCTCACCGATAACCACAGATTCACGATTCGCGTACCAGTGACCTATCAGCAGTAACATGGCCGCTTTAACATCATCATTCAGTAAAATCGGGTCCGGGTCGTCTGCGTAGCCAGGGGAGCTTTGGTTTTCATAGAGCGTTCGCCTTGTCCATGTCTGGACGTAACGCGCCGCCGCACCTGTGTAAATCTCCAGCAGAGCATCATCACCCGTAAAGTCGGTATCAATGCGGCAATGCTGTTTCACCACATTCTGATCAAGCATCTGTTTGCCCCAAAAAAAGCGGCCCGAAGGCCGCAATATTTATCAGCTCCCCGCGCCGGTGCTGAATGAACCGTACACGAACGCCTCAGGGCGTTTCACAGCCAGCGCCAGACGTTCTTCGCAACGGATGGTGATCATGTTTTTCTCGAAGTCGTCGGCGTTCTCCGTGGAGATAACCACGTTCGCATCTTCGCGGTCGAAGATTTGCGCCCCAGCGTTGAAAGCACCAGTCAGGAATTTACCCTGGAAGGCCGCCGCTTCCGTGGCTACAACCGGCAGGCCCCAAAGCGTCGGTCCAGTCAGCGCCGCAGGGTTAGCCAGAATGTATCGGCCCAGGCTGTCTTTGGTCAGTTCGATCCGCGCCCAGTCAATGAAGTGAAGAACGTGGCCGGATGCCGGGAAGCGCGCCAGTTGCGCCTGCAGCATTGCCAGACGCAGATCGTCAATACCGCTCTGCTGTTCTACAGTAAACGCCGGGTTAAATGCCGACGCCTGAGGAACAATGCCGTGCAGATGCACGCCGGTACCATCACCGAAGAGAATTTCCTGCTCTTCCGCGTACTTCAGTCCGTAGCGCATTTCTGCATCAACGGTTGACTGCAGCTGTGCGAAGTCATCCAGGATCTGCTTTGAGGCTTTGAACAGGTGAGCGATGGTGCTTACGCCAGTGATTTTCGGCGTAAACTCAATTTCGCTGTATGGTTTCTGTGTATTTTCAGGAACCACTTTCGCGTTGTTGGTAAAGCCAGTCTGTTGCACCCAGAAAATAGCAGGGGAGGAAGTGCGGCCAGGCGCAATCAGATCGCGGATAAACAGGCGCTGCTTCGGTGCCGTATCGATGCCCGGAATTCGCTGTGGTTCGATAACGCCATCAGGCACATCAGCAGAAGTCAGGGCAGCCTTCACCGGGATGCTGATACGTTTGCCACCTTCCACCCCGGAGGCAAAGGTTTTCAGCGCTTCAGCAGAGATCACCTGCTGACCGATTGACTCCACAACATGCTTCGCGTTTGCCAGCGGCATCTGGGCAACATGTTGCTCCAGTTCGCCCATAGCTGCCTTCAGCGTTTTTTCTGCCTCACGCAGTGCGTTGAACTCAGAAGCCATTTTATCGACGGCTGCCTTTGTTTCTTCTGACAGCTTGCCGGACTTCTGCGCCTCCTTCACTGCTTCTTCTGCTTTCGCGTTGAACTTGCCGGTTGCCTCTTCAATGCTGGCCGTGACTTTTTTCAGAATATCGTTTACTTCAGACATAAAGGGTCCTTATTTGACTAACGCCGCCAGGGCGCTTTCAAGTGAATTGATGGTTTCAGGTTTGATGTCTTCGGCAGCGCCCGGCGTACCGTCGTTGGTGGTGACAGCGCCAGGCATGCCACCGGATAAGGCTTTAATGAGTTTTCTGCGCTCAGAGCGCGGTGTGTTGGTCTTGGCCAGCAATGCATCTAGTTTGCGAAGCGCAGCAGCAGGCGATTCGTCGCCGTCGCTGACCGCATCAGCAGAAAGCAGGCTGTCTGCCAGTCCCTTCGCCACAGCATCACTGCCACCGATATAGCTTTCCGCGTCCATCAGCTTCTGCACAGCGGCCATATCAAGGCCGGAGCGCGCCGCGTAGATGTCAGCCATAGCGGTATCGAAGGGTTCCAGTGACTGTGCCAGTTCTGCAAAATCATGGCGGTTTCCCATCGCGTATACCCAGCAGTTGTGGATCATCAGGAAGGCACCGCGGCCAATCTGAATATCATCCCCGGCCATCGCAATTATCGAGGCGGCGCTGGCGGCAATGCCCAGCACCTTCACCGTTACACGGCCTTCGTATTCGCGGAGCAGGTTATAAATAGCCAGACCTTCGAACATGTCGCCGCCCGGTGAGTTGATATTCACCGTGACGTCGGCGCCGTTCATAGCCCGAAGCGCACCGGCAATACGTTTAGCTGTTACCCCTTCGCCCCAGTAGTCCTGCCCGATCACATCAAAAACAGAAATGCTGTTATCGTCGGTGGCCGCCGCTTTGATCCCGCCGTCCCAGCGGTCCAGTGCGGACGGTAATGTTTCACAGGTAACGCGCGCGCAGGGGCGACCCGCCGGTGCTACCGGAAGTTGTTTTTTGCTCATCAGGAAAGTGCTCCTAAGCGGCCTGTTTCAGCGGAGATTGTTCAAAGGAAATATCGGGGAATACGTGGTTATGCAGCTCTCGCAGGGCCAGTGCCTGAACAGCAGGGTTGCTGCTTTCGAGATTTTTCAGTTGCGTCAGGTTGAGCTGAACGGTGTAAATGTCGCCCCCTTCAATCGGTGGCATGTTCTCCAGACGGCGAACATCATTTCGGGACATCCAGCCATTCTGAAGCGCGCTTGTATAGTATGCCGCGCGACCGGCACTATCGGCTCGCAGTAGACCTTCAACAGAGAATTCTGCAAACACTTCGTCATCGCTGTCGAGTAAGCACCGGCCAATTTCCTGCTCAATATTTACCAGCAGCGGTCGAAGGGTATGCGTCAGGAACTGCAGGTTCATCCCCTCAAGACTGGATGCCCAGCTGCTTTGTTTCGTGGTATGACCGACCATGAAAGGCGGCACGCGAAACCAGCGACAAATTTCCTCAATACTGAAAGAACGGCTTTCCAGCATCTGGGCATCTTCAGGGTTCATGGTGACGCCCTGATACTTTAACCCGCCTTCAAGTACCATTATCTTTCCAGCATTTTTAGAGCCGGTAAATGCAGCCATGTAGCCACGAAGCCTTTCACGTTGTTCATCACTGAGAGCATTTTCAGCGGAGAGAAAACCTGAACTCTGAAGCCCCTGTTCAAATATCTTTGCCGCAGATTCTTCAACAGCCATGGCGGCACCGATCACATCCCGGCCCGTTTTCATCGGCATCATGCCGCAAACGCCATCCAGACCGAATCCGCGAATGTGCATGATGTTTTTGACGGGAATGACGCGCTCGTTACCGTTTTCAGTGTATTTGTATTCCAGCGCTCCGGTAGTAAGACGTTTAACCACCATGTTCTGCGGCAGCAAAGGCACCAGCGAAACCAGGCGATTCGCGATGAATTTCTTCTCAATGAAGGCGTTCCCGCGCAGGCAAATACTGGCTACCACCATCAACATAAAGCGTGATGGAGTCATTTCTGAATTGGGACGACGACACAGTACAGAATAAGCCGGGTGGTCGGTTGCCGCTTTACGCGAACCGTCAGGCTGTCTAACGTATATTTTCAGCGGAAGGGTTGAAATAGACTCGCTTAACAGCCTTACGCATGCCCATACAGCCGATAGCTGGATGGCTTTATCGGCCGTTACCACCTTTCCGCTGCTGCTGGTACCAAACCATTCCTCCCAGAACGTGCCGGTAGTCAGGCTGATAGGCACACCAAGCCAGTTAAGCAGAGCACTTTTAACCCTGCCTGGCCGTTTGTTTTTTTTCATCAGAAACCTACCATGATGGGATTATTAAAGAATCCGGAGAGATCCTGCTGGTCGTTGCCACCGTTAACCAGAACGCGGCTCATTGCTGTGAACAAGGCCGCAGGGCCATCAATCTTGGCCTCAGGTGTGGACTTATTCGGGAAAATGTTCTCGTTACGGTCAGGTTTGACGGTTACGTTGGACATCATCCAGTTCATCACCGGATGGTTGCTGTGATGGAAGCGGCCTCCGTATACCAGCGCCTCGACCTCTTTCATCGCCTCGGAGAAATTGCGGACCGTCTGCGGCACTTCCACCAGCGGCAAACCTTCCTCTGCCAGCGCGAGGCTGAACTGCGTGGCACTCCACGGATCGAAGCCAATTTCTTTCAGGTTCTCACCAGCAACCCACTGTTGCAGTTCTTCCTTAATTTGAGCGTGGTCAATAACATCACCATCCGTCAGGATCAGTTTGTCAATTAGAGCCCAGTTTTTATAGTGTTCGGCCATCTGACGGGAGCATTTGTCGAGACGACCTTCGGGCAACCAGAATTTAAAATCAGCGTGAACATGCCCATCTGGTGACCGCCATACTTTCACCGCAGCGCAGATATCAATTTTGTTTGAAAGGTCAACACCAACCCATAATGGATAGGTTTTAAGTTCGTGCTGCGGGGCGATAAACTCGCACTTTTCCCACTTCATCATGTCCATCCAGGCCGACTCAGCGGTAACCCAGATATTCATGTGCTTGGTGAAAAAGTTAATCCTGGCTGAAACCTGCTCTTTCGCCTTTTTAGCCAAGCGGCGCAGGTCATCCCAGCGCTTACAGATACCCAGTCCCGGATTCGCCTTCTGCCAGACGGTTTCATCAAAGGGATCATCGCCTTCGTCCAGGGTGTAGATGATGGCAAAGAAAGTATCGTCTTTCACTGCACCTTCCACATCGCTGTTGAAACCACGCAGGACCTTGATTGCGTAATCGCGTAGTTCGTAACAGATGCCTTCTTTGTTGAAGCCGGCAGTGGTGATACCGAAAAGCAGAGATTGCAGGCGCGCGCCGGTGGCCGTCTCAAGAACGTCCCAGACGTCACGGGTTTTATGAGCATGCAGCTCGTCGACGATGGCGCAGTGGATGTTCAGGCCGTCGAGGTTATTTGCATCTGACGATAATGGCTCGAATTTGGAGGCCGTTTGCTCCTGGTAGATAGCGAGCTTGTTGAATTCAAAGATCCGCCCAAGAGTGGCTTTCGCCTTCTTGACCA
The DNA here is from genome assembly GCF_048685015.1 of Enterobacter sp. BNK-13. Taxonomy (NCBI): domain Bacteria; kingdom Pseudomonadati; phylum Pseudomonadota; class Gammaproteobacteria; order Enterobacterales; family Enterobacteriaceae; genus Enterobacter; species Enterobacter sp. BNK-13. The sequence goes on from NZ_JBLQTP010000001.1 coordinate 2,584,426, forward strand.
TATTTTTCGCGTCTTCAAAAACAATTCTCGCCTGGTCACGGGTTGTAGCAGCGGAATAAACCTCCGCCCCGCCCTCGCCGTCGGCACCAGCCATATATAGCCCTACGCCGGAGCAAAGCGTTGATTTGGCATTTTTACGGGCCACCTCAACATCTGCTGTACGGAAACGCCGAACCATCACCGGCCGACCGCTGCCGTCCTTACGCAGGACGATTTCTCCCGTTTCTTCGTTAACCAGTGGGATAACAAAACCAAAAATATTAATCAGGATAAAAACATGCCAGTCCATCAGATCGATAGGCTGGCCTGCCAGCGCGCCTTTTACGTGAGGCACAAAATTATAGAAATTCAGAATGTGCTGCGCGCGCGGCTCACTGAAGAAAATACCGCGCTCTTCGCCATGTGCCAGATCGTCAAGAAAACGCTGGCAGGCAAGGCGCACATACTCACAGGCAATAATCTCCCCCGCAACCACCCTCTCGGCGTAGCGGATGCCTTCTGCAACCTTAGCCATTAATCCCTCGCATTCATAAACTCGGTCAGCGGATCAACCGCATCAGGACCTTTGGCATTCACCTTAGAACGGCTGGCTGGCGTCATACCAAACTCACCGAGCATGGCGCGCAGACGTTTCCAGGCATCAGCTTTCATGATGGCCGCCGGGTGAGCCTTTATCAGCACATCCCCGCTCTGCGTTTCGGTCCGGTAGGTGTAACCCTCAACTTCAAGCGTGTCGCAGTGATGCCGGTATTCGGTATAAGCCTCAACCAGCAGCTCAAGGGCTCTGGCGTCCAGCTGAGACATCACACCGATAGCATCAAGCTCGTCGGCCATCCGTTTAAACCAGTATTTCCCCTGCTTGTCGAAATGCTTCGGCGTTGGGGGTACCCCTGAAGGGGGTTTTGGTTCGTTCTCATTGATCGGGCGTTTTGATGGGTTACCCCTCACCAAACGTAGATGGGTCGGGGTTTTCGGTGGTCCAGACATAATCGAAAACTCCTATTAATCATCGAATGGGGGACCCCTAAAAAAAGTTTTCTAACCTGCGGCGATGTGAAAAGAGGCTAGGCGGCGGTCCTTTGGCGCGTCGTTCCTGAACTTTCAACCCGCCCTCCCCCTCGGTTGATTCAAATGAGAATTGATATCATTTAAGTCTTTCGACCGCTGTCTTCGCCCTGTGGCAAGGCTTGCAGAGGCTTTCGAGGTTGGACAGGTCATCGGTCCCCCCATTTGCTTTGGCGGTGATGTGGTCCACCGTCTCAGCGGGCGTGTACCTTCCATTTCGCAGGCATTCCTGACAAAGGTGTTTGTCTCTGTCGAGAACGATTGGGCGCAGCCTGTCCCATTTGCTGCCATAACCTCGCTGATGCCTGCTCTGCCCTCGCTGATGCTGCTGCCAGCCTTCGTTAAGGTGCTTGGGACAATAGCCTGAGCGGTCTGTGGTTGTGCCAGGACAACCACGCTTGCGGCATGCCCTCGGTATTAACGCAGGCATTAGGCTAACCTCCACGCCCTGCGGCGTTCTGTTCGAGGCGCTGAGTCAGGGTGGCGCTCAACCGGTTCGCCGTCAGCGTGGTCCACCAGCGAGTAACACGGATAGACCACTGAACCGGCCCAGGCATCACCCACTGCAAAATCGGCAGGCTTATCACTGTCCCATCGAGATAGCACACGGTTTATACGGTGAGGCGGTACGCTGTAGCAAACACCATGAATCAGCCGAGGAAACGAAATGAATTCATATCGAGCTTTATCAGCAATGATTAGCCGTTCGGCTATTTGCATCTGGTACTGAGGAGGCCGACCAGTTCCGAGGTAAAAGCTCAGAAGGTCATCTGGGCAGCGCGCTAACCAGTCGGTTACCTTTTCGGTGAATCCGGGTACCGGCAATGCGTCGTCTTCCAGCACCACCACCCGGCAGGGTTGGCAGGCAGCCCACTCAAGCGCGCGTCGATGATTCCAGTTAGCCCCGTGATTCCCTTCATCGATAAGCAGGTGTGCACCAAGTTCACCAGCCAGCAATGCTGCTGAGGCAAAGCGGGAATGATGGCCAACCACAACAAACTTCACTTGTGTTTCCACCATGTGGCCTCCCCACCGATACCATCAGTTTTGAAAATGGTATGTACCAGAGGGCCGGTGACAAGCCTGTCAGCAAATGACTTCGCGACAATGCCGAACGCCAGCATATCGCCCACCGCAGCGCCAACCTGTTCTTTCTTCCAGAAACGATAACTCTCGATCCTGTAGTAAAGACGGATGATGCCGTGAGCAAACGCCATGACATCAGCGCGGGTACCGCCCAGAAGACCAGCGTTAAGCATCACATCGTTCCGGTGCGCTTCAATGAATTCCTGATAGATACGCTCAGGATGATTCTGTTTCGCCCAGGTGTCGGCGTAGGTCTTCGGTTCAGAACCGACGTAAACAGTCCCGGGCTGCATTTCTTCCCACGGCGCGCGAAGCATTTCGACGTCGGTACCATCGGTACACCAGACGAACCGATATTCAGGGTGATCGCGCAGGTGCTGCCAGATATGCAGCCAGCGTCGGAAGTAGACATTCATCTTCACGTCAGGAACGCGGTACAGCTCAACGTCTGCCGGTGCCGTCTGCAGTTCATCCACCAGCGCGATACGGCCACAATTCCGGAGCGATGAGGCCCATTTAGCCAGCATGTCAGGTGAGGCGGCCATTTTCGTACCGCGCTGCGGGTCTGGCTGGCTGGTTAGTAACGTAGTGATAACCACGTCACGCTGCCGCCGATACTCCACGTAACCGGTAAACCCGGCATCACGCCGTTCGTTGTGGATTTTAACGTTACGTTCCACCAGCGCCTGCCGGTCTGGTTTCGGTACCGAACGCTCCACGGCCTCATGCTCATCAAGAGAATGAATCAGCTTTTCTGAATCAGTTACATCGGCATAAGCCCACGTAGTCAATCCAGCGTTATGAATGCGCAGGGCGAGATCGCTGTGTTCGTACATGCCGCGACCGTATACCGGATCGAATCCGCCTACCTTCTCGATGGCGCTGCGGTGGTAGTAAAGCATCACCCCGCGCTGACCGGTGTAAGCAACATGCTTATCATCACGGTACAGCTCCGCCATGTCGTGAAGCTTATTGCGACCGGCCAGATCCAGAAACTGGTAAGCCAGGTGCGGTTCAGGTGATTCGATGTAAGGGAGGTGCCAGTTGTCAGCGATGGGCCAGGCGTCATCATCCCATAAAAAAAGATGTTCGCACCCGGCATCCATCAGGGCTGACAGGCTGGCGTTCTTCGAAGCAACAATGCCGAGTGATGTTTCATGGCGAAGCAACTGCACGCCGTCAGGTCCTACCGCGGCCGGTTTCGAACCATCATCTACAACCACCACCAGCGCTCCAGCTGGCAGGTGCTTCATGTGCTGTTCGAGCGCTCGCTTCAGAACGTCAGCGCGCTGGTGTGTGGATATTGCAATGCCGATCCGCGATGAAGCGACGCTGGCGGGAGCGTATGGGACACCATCAATAGTGACCTGCATAAAACCTCCCGTCAGAATCCGCACTTATTAAAAGATGAAGGTTTGCCACTTATGAGTTTGTTTCCGTCTTCCTTAACGGCACCGATAACCACTCTTGGATTTCCTTTTTTATCTGCAATAACGATTGCGTCACTGCGAAGGAAGGTTCTCAGGCCTGCTTTCGATTTGCTGCCTAATTGCATATGGATTTTCCTTTTAGACGTGAGCCTGTCGCACGGCAAAGCCGCCGAAAGTTAACGGTTTGCCCAGGCTCACAGCTGAAAGACTTTCTTTGATGTGCGCGTGCGATGCGCATAAAAAAGCCCCGACTGTACGAGGCCTATTTTTGCTTGTCTGTAACTTAGATTTGTGACATCTATAATCGATAACAATGCTATGGACAGTCTGAATGAGGTTAGTGATGTATGTGCTTTACGTTATCCTGATGTTGCTTGCTGCCATATGGATAGTTTTAATCTTCGATATTAACGAAGCTACTCATCAACTTATTCGATTAATAGATTATTTTGAGGAATTCTTTACAGTCCAATAAATCCAATTAAAAGGCCTGTTCTCTGTTTTTCATTTCCTGACAGTTCGCCTGCCACGCTTTGTTATGCGCCAGGATGTCTTTCTTCGTCTGCTTATCCAGTACATCCCAGTCGTGATCCGTTCCGTAAATGGGTTTAACCCAGTCGCAAGCCGTGTCCACTACCTCAACCCTTGCGGGTCCAGTCTGTGCGCAGCTCGCGATCAACATTGTCATCAGGCATGTGGTTAACAGTCTGCTGTACATTGCTGGCCTCTTTAGTTGTCTCAACCCGGCGTTCTGCTGCTGCGACCGTTGCCGCTGCGTTATCTTCGGTGCGCTGCTGGTCTGCTTTCGCTTCCGCTTTGCTGGTTCCGCGTGAATGACCTAGGCCAAACGCGGCAGCGATAGCAGCAAATACTGCTACAACGAGTCCGGTGATCATCTCAAGCGTCATATAACCACCCGTTCCTTTACCCAGCCATAAACAAACGCCTCGTTCGCGCTGCGCTGTTCCGCCAGTTCGAGATAACGCTGACCCTGGCTACAATTCAGGGCCCGAAGCATAACCAGCTCACCCTCTTTTCCGCGCCGGGAAAGATAGCTTTTTAACGCGCTGATGGTTCGCGGACCGATAAAGCCATCGGCAATCAGATCGGGATATAGCGTGCCCTGAATGTTGAACACGTTCAGCCAACGCTGAAACCATTTGGTCTGCACCGATGGGCCCATGTTAACGCCGGTATCGCACAGTTCGGCAGCGATAGCTGGTGATACCTCAGAAACAAGGTCGAAGCGTGGCCCTGTCCAGTAATCAGCCGTCAGGATATCCAGCGCCTGCTGGCGTGTCAGGTTTCGCATATCTCCGGTGAATCCGTGGGCGCGAGCTACCGCTTGTGTGATCCCCCAGTTTGTTGGGCCGCCTTTGTCGTCGGGGTGATTAACGTACCCGCCCTCTTTGCCGAGGATGGCATTAAATATTTCGTCTTTGGTCACGTTGTGCTTTCCCCTGCGATTCTTGCGATGTTGCCCCTTGCTCGCCATACGGCAATGCAGACAACAAGATTGACAACCAGCTCTCCATAGTCGACCTGCACGTAATCACCATGCCAGATGCGGAAAGCGGTAAACGCTGGTGCGAGGATCAGCCCATACGCGAGAAATTCCATCAGACGTCGACGGCGTAAGCTCCGCTTCCTGAAGAACATCAGACGTATGGTGATAAGGATGCATGCAACAGCGTTAATGTTCAGGATCAGTGTTTGCCACGTCATTCTTCCCCCTTCAATCCGGGTAAGTCTCCTGTCTTCGAGCGCTTGAGAACGCGAAGCAGGACGGTGACAGAAACCGTTGAGGCCGCCAGCGCACCAATGGCTGGAGATACTTTCACGGCAACTGGCGGAGAAAGGTGACTTAATGCCGCATTGATAAGCGCCGCGATGATTTCAGATGCTGTTGCTGCGCAGTAAATCCCGCCAATGAACGAGATAAGCGCGAACAGTATCTGCTTCCAGAGTTTGTGGTCTTCACTACTCAGGACGTAAAGAGCGGCCCCGGCAAGTGAGCAAAGCATTACGGCAGGCGTAGCTTCTGGAAACATCGTGGCGAAGGTGATTCCGGTAGTACCGGCAGCAACACCAGCAGTTGCCGTAGCAGATATCGGTTCTGCGGACATTTAGCCCCCTCTTATTGCCGTGAGTCCTCTCATAAAAATTGAGGGGAAAGTTTTCTTTTTATCTGTAAAGGTTCAAAATACATATTTTAATAAAATACATACCATCTAATAGGAGGTAAGAGATTTGCTTTACAAATACATAAAATCAGAGCATGCGGAAATGTTTTTCCAGAATGGAACATTGAGAATAGGAACTCTTTTAGATTTCAAAAAAAACGAGACTTTCAATGAAGCCATCGGAGATAAAAAAGAAGGTTCTCATTTCCCATTTATGGGTATAGACCAGACTTTGTATATTGATGAAATGACTGAATCTCAATCATCATTTCTCAGTGGCTTTATGGATTTAGGCGCTGGATCATCAATAACTGGTATGAAGTTAGTCCGTGAAATCAGTTCGGAAGATTTCTATGTTTTCTGCATGACTACAGAACCAAGCAGAAAAGCGATGAATGAATTTGATTGCGACACTTGCATAGAGATTTTTAACCCTATTTTATTTATCAATGCCTTGACGAATAAGATAAGACGAACAGCAGGTGATATGGTATGGCATGGCGAAATCACTTATATGGATAAGGAATATCCTTACTTTATAGATGCTAAGTTACACCCTGCTCAAACAAAAGATATTAAATATTCTTATCAGAAAGAGTACAGGGCCATCTGGCAAAGAAGGAGCGTAACACCTGTTGATACCATTTTGAGCCCTATATTTATTAAGGCTCCAAAAGCAATAAAGCATTGCAGGGTCATTAAGATATAAAAAAACCCGCGACTTAGCGGGTTCTTTATGTTTTGTAGCTCAATTCGCTTTAACGTCCCGAGCTTAACACAATTTAAGCACTTTCTTGCTCACTATGCAACTTAAATCTGTCGCCATTTGTGCCAAACGCGTCACAAATTGGAGCGTACAGGATCGATTCTGCCAAACTTATCCAGGTGTCAATGCGGCGTCGGCATGTGATGAGGGTCCAGTTAGGATGTTTTGCATTAAGCTCCTTGGCCATCCGCAGTTTGCTCTTACGGAGTCGGTGGCGGTCGACGATGACGCCATAAAGTGATCGGTAGTCGTCATTCATCAGGACGGAAGCAATAACACCATCCACCTTAAGGCCCTCTTCGTCGGAGCAGAACGCCAGGCCGCTTTTGTTTTTGCTGTCGAGAATTTCACGCAGGTATGCTTCCAGCTCAGGTTTAGTGATGCCGGATTTTTTCATGCGGCGCAGTGCATCGTTAATTGCGGTCTTGGTAATTTTCCCGGAAGCAAGCAGCTGGTTGAACATGTTTCCTCCAGAGCCTCCACCGATATAAGACCAGCGACCCCACATGCGGAGCTTACCCTGTACCCAGATGCTTTCGAGAGTGCGAAGGCGAACCATCTCGCCGGATTTGCCAACTTCAGAAGGATTGATCATCTTGCGTCTCCACTTACGCCAGTACGCCGATTTGCAGCGCACGATCTAAAAACCGAAATAACAGCACCAACTGGTCGCCGTATTTCGCTTCAAATGCCACAGGATCAGCGTGCAACTCATCGTGATGCGCTCTGCACAGCGGTATCACAAACAGGTCATGCGCTTTGGTACCCATTCCACCCTGCCCGTGGCCAATCAGGTGGTGGGGGTCGTCTGCCGGGTTATTGCAGCAACTGCACTGCTGCGACTTCACCCAGCGGGTGTACTTATCGTTCTCCCATCGGCGGCGCTTCGGCCTCAGCATGAAAGATTCCGGTGATTCAGGATCGACCTTCACCGAGACTATCTTCTTAACTTTCTCCTGGAGTATTTCAGTTGCCGGTAATGAGGGAACAATATCGCTTTCCCGCATCACTGAGGTGTGCGATTCAGGCGTAATCCGGAGCGCCTGGTTAGCCACTGATTCAGGAATCAGGTCAGCCAGATCGTTACGTACCATCCACCAGCAAAACTCCGGCAGCGTCAGGGTGTGGTCAGCGCTGAAACCCAGCATGATATTCACCCTTTCGAGCAGCCATTTTACCAGGTTCTGCATGGCAATTCCTGCCAGTCTTTCAGTAGTTTGTTCACGCAGTTGGTTATCGCATCCCCAGCACAGGCGAATGCTGCCGGGGGCGTGGCGTAGCAGAGTGAAGTCCTTTGAGTGCCATTCGTTGTGCGGCCACTGACATTCGAATTTACGTTCCAGCCAGGCATCAAGGCCACTCAGTCCACCAGCACGCTGAATAACTCTCTCATTCAGGAAAAGCTCCTGCACACTGACATCATCCGTCAGTGGCTGGTGTGCTTCAGGAATCAGTCCAGATGGCAGATGCTGGATTGCTTCGGATGGTGTTTCAATCACTACCCGGCCACGACGAAACAGCCACAACAGTTCGTTACCAGGGCGAAACAGCACAACCCCGGACATTGGCGCGACTTCAGGTGTCAGTATGGCTTTCACGCAATTTGCCCCTTAGCGATATGTTCAGCCCACAGGCCGCCAATCCAGCGCACGCCCTTTGCAGTAAAGCGGGACTGATTGAATGCGTAGTTAGTCTGGTTGGTGGTCCCTGTCTTAACTTCGAAGCGCCCTGCTTCGATGTGCTTGCTCTTTGGTGTAAGAACACGGTTTAACCGGTACATGATGCCGTTCTCAATGAGGAACATCGCGAAGTCGGGTTCTTTGGCGTTAAGGAGCTTGGCAACCTGCCGGAACGTCATTGAGCCAGTGGCTTTGACATAACGATCAACAAATTCAGCCTTAGGCGCTGCTATGGCCAGTTCTTCACTCAGGCGTTGCTTCTGTTCAGCAAGGTCGGCAGCGAGGCGAAGTGCTTCAGGTAGTGTTTGCGGTACCACCATCCCGGCCCCGCTCTCCAGTTCCTGCCAGCGGTCAACCAGACGGGCGGTAAACTCCGGGCACAGCTGCGCGACGATCACATAGCTGTCTCGCTTGTTAACTTCGTAGTAGTGGTAAACCTGCTGGTTCTGAGGGTGGGTGTACTGCAATGCAGCATACCCCCCAATTACGCCAGAATTCATGAGGCGCTCGATGGTTACACAGACGTTGCTGTGGCGCGAGTCAACCAGCTTTGCAATCTCACGGCTGGACATCGTTATTTGCTGACCCATAGCTGCGGCGTGGTGAGTCGGACACATTACGGTGATATTCATCTGATTCATGCTCTTCTCCACTTATCAGGCGGCTGCACCCGCCAGAGGTTCATGTTTCTTGATCGATATCTCTACTCGTCCACCGGGTACTTTCGGCCCCCACTCCACCAGCATTCTCTGCACCTGGCTGTCATCCTCCCAGATGCCAGCGTGAGTAAGCGCGTCAAACAGAGCCTTGTTGTAGTTGTCGATGTCGCGGCGCCGTTCGTCAGGTGGATACAACATAATCTCGACGGCAGCTGGTGCTGTTGAAGGTTTTGGAAGGAAGCGAAGCTGCTCGACGATAGCCACACAGGCAGCGCTTTGATATGCCCTGCCTTTGGCGCTGATAAGATGACGGCCTTTTAACGGCCCCTTATTCGGGGCTCGCCAGTAAGTGTTTACGCTCGGCGGGAACGGGAGCACCAGTTTCATAAAGTCACTCCCTGTTTTTTCAGCCATTCAACAGCGTTATCTCTCGCCTTGTCTCCACCAGATAAAAGGTCTCTAACGATCGATACCGGATCTGCAACCCAATCAGTTTTGACAACGGAAATGCCCCTGGCAACGCCAGGAGCAATGGAGATGTAACCCTTTTTCTTAAGCGCCTTCACGTGCTCAGCAGCAGCGTTTTGCGATGAGCAACCAATCAGTTCTGCAAGCTCTATCAACGTTGGTGGGAAGCCAACCTTTTCAATGTGAACCTTGATAGCTTCATACACTTCACTTTGACGCGGCGTTAATTCGATCATGACTCGACTCCATAACGCCCGTTCAGGCGTCCGATTACGCTATTGAACATCACCAGGCTGACGCCCATCGGTTTAACCTTCTCGTGGTACTCCTTCAGGATCGGAGGTACAACGACGTTCCAGCTTGGCTTCGGCTTTTTCTTCAGGGCTTTCTTAATGGCATCTGAGCATTGACGGGCAACGTCACGAAGCGTGTTCTCCTGCTCGATTGATAGTTTTTTCAAGCAGCCTCCGTCGTCTTTTTGAAGGAGTGAGCAATTCGTGCCGAAGCAATGGTTACGTAATCTGGATTCAGGTCGATACCGATGAAGTTAAAACCTTCCTCGGTGGCTGCCCTACCTGTACTCCCACTACCCATCCATGGATCAAGCACGGTACCGCCAGGTGGAGTAATCAGCCTGCAGAGATAGCACATCAGTGCGATCGGCTTAACGGTGGGGTGATTGTTTTTCGCACCTTTGGTACGCCCGGCACCGGCTCGCGGGTCGTTTATGCCGACGCTCCCTTCTTTGCGTCCGCCGGTCATGTCGCTGGCTGACGTCGCAATGAATCTCTCGAGACCTTCATCGCGCTCTTTCGGTTTTACCTTGGCGCAGTAGAAGAACCTGGCGGCGCTTTTGCTACTATCGATGCGTGGAGTTGATTCGTGTCGCCGGTCCATTTGCCCGTAGCAATTAGCCGCTCCCATTTTCGAACTGGGCTCATTTCCGGTAAGCGACCCTTGCTGGCCTTTCGCATCCGGAAAAGCTGACACTACAGCATCGCTTCCATCGTGAATGATGTTTGCCGGCCAGCGACCTTCTGGTTCCTGCTCGTAATCGGCGACAAGTTCGGTACCATCACGATGGTGTGAAAGCAAACCGCCAGCACCGCCATTTAGCGCCTCGTAGGTAGGGATGCGGCAGGCATTGATATTGATCGCCCCGGTGCCGTGCTCAGCCATGTTCGCCGACACTGTTTTTTTGAAAGGTTTGCGCGCCATGACGATCGGTTCATGCGCAGGCTTCAGAGCCGTTCCCCAGCCATCAAAATCGCCATCGAGGTTATGCGACTTTGGAAAGCCACTGCCGTAAATCCAGAGGATTTGGTCGCGGATTTCGAACCCGGCATCCTCTACGTTAACGACAAGCCGGTGATATGTACGGGAGCCGCCAAACGCCATAAGATGTCCGCCAGGCTTAAGGACGCGCAGGCATTCCTGCCACTGCTCAACGGTGGGAACGTCGTAATCCCATTTGTGGTTCATGAAGCTCAGACCGTAAGGCGGATCAGTCACGATGGCATCAACGGAGTTATCAGGTAGTGATTTTAGGACCTCTTCGCAGCGCCCTACGTGTAATTGATAGGTCATAAATTAAGCCCCTGAAAAATCGAAGGTGTCAGTAATTGAGAGAACCAAAACCAGTGAGTTTTTCATCAGATATTCCTCCCCTGACCTGCCAGACACCATGCGTCAGTAGGCGTTTTTATTTTCGGTACCATGCTCAGGCAGCGCTGGCGCTCAATCAGTATCTTCATTCGCTGCTCTTCGTCTTTTGAGCGGTTGAATGCTTCCATCAGAACCGTAGCCGCACGCTGGAAGAGCCCCTTTTCAAAGAGGCCTTGTGCTTTTTCCATCATCGCGGTTACTACCGGGTTCGGTGCGGCTTCCTGTTCTGATGCAGCTGGTGCGTCAGCCCGGTTAATTTTCAGTGCAGAACGCCCTTCGCTCACATCCCCACCCGGCGCTTTAGCAAAATACTGCTAGCACTTGCCGTTGTGCTGGCGGGTAGCGCGATTCAGTTTGACCAGGTGGCATACCCCGCGCTGAACAGCATGAACGTCGTACTGTGGCATTGATGCCGCAATCTCTTTGTTCGTTAAGCCAGGGTTGGTGGCGATGAAAATCTGAATATCTTTCAAAAGGCTCATGTATTTACCCCCTGAAACCGTCAGGAATTTTGCTGTAATCGGTATTCTTAAAACTGGATTTGAATACGCCATCTTCACGGAGCCACTCACCGTTAACACGCGGTGGACGGCCAGCTTTAAGCCAACTGTTCGCTGACTTCAGGTAGCCAGGGAACTTGGACGGCTGGAAAAGCGTCTGTGGTCGAAGGTAGGCCGCCATCGTCAGGTCTTCGCTCCACTTGGCGTTACAGTAGTCCACCACCAGCGACAATTCTTCAACGGTGTAGCCCTCCCCGATTCGGGCACGAATATTTTGCAGCGAGGTTGTTGAAACCTGATAACGCGAACTGGTTACCTGGTTCAGATGGGTTAAAACCTGTTTAGCCTGTTCGGTGATCAACACATCACCGTCTGGTTGCGGCGCAACCGGACAAATAGGGTTTTTAATATCTGTAGTATTCTCTGTTGTATTCTCTGTAAGAACATCAGTGCAATTTGACCTGATGAGAGCGGTTCGTTTTGAACCGATGGAGCGTTCCACTTTGACCTCTTCCATCGGTTCATTTTGACCTGATGGAAGAGTGCATTTTGAACTCTTCGATTTGGTCACTTTGACCTCATCTAAAAGCTCGCTTTCGTAGTTGATCGTGTAGTAGTTCGTCATGTCGCGCTGAGACTTGTTCAGCTGCTCAACTTTGAGCACGCCGAGCTGCTTCAGGCGGGTGAATGTGCGCTTCAGCGTAGACTCAGACCAGAACGGGAACTGCTCCAGCCACTGCTCGTTGGTGTTGTAAATCCAGCGCACGCCGTCACGCTCCAGTCCGGAGGTGGTTTCTTTAAGCCAGTAGTTAACCTGCTGCAACGCAATAGCCTCATTCAGGCCAATGCTGTATGCAAGGTCAGGGTTTATCACTATTGGCCGGGATGGCATCAACAGGCTCATGGTCGTCCTTTAACTCTGTAAATTTACGCTGGAATTGCTCAAGAGGGCTGAAGCACTCATGATCGTACCCTTCGCGAAGGTATATAACGCGTCGAGTCTGTGGCTCCCATCTGATGACACGGACCGGGACGCCGTAGTGGTCTTTGAATCGCCGGTTAACTTCAGCCATTCCTCACGCCCCTTCTCGTTCATCTGAGCAAAAGCCTCTACCATCGCGTTCTCAGGCTGGTAGTTGTTCGCACCAGTCTGGTCGTTTAATCTCTCCACATAGCCGAACGGGGAATCTTTTCCCACCAGCGGAAGGCATCTGAATTGCTTCGCTGGTCTCAATCGGTTTAAACTGTTCATGCGTTAGTTTCTCCACTGAATACGACACGCCAAGACGCCCGGAGCTGCACACTCGCGGGCGTCACTTTTTTTGGCTTTGCTTACGGCTAAACAGCGCGACAATCGCGCGGATTTCTTCTTCACGCGCAGCCAGATGACGGCGGTGATACTCGTTAATTTCTTCCGCTTCATGCGGTTCAATCACTCCATCTTCCAGCGCCTTCTGAATGATCTGATCAACCTGACCGCGTGCTGCTGCAGTTCTCATTGCCCGGGTGAACAGGTCTACACGATCGAGGTCTTCAAGCTGCGGAACTTCCACCAGCAGAGCGCCGCGACGTTGCGCGAAGTAATCAGCCAGGAGAGACGTGTTTGAAATGTCTTCCATCGCCTCCAGCTCGTTCACTTCGAAAAAGCGGCAGCCGTTCTTCTCGTACAGGTTGTTGTTAAATTGCGTCACTGACATTCCGAGAGCACCGGCCATAGCCTCACGGCCTCCGGGGTACGCTTTACACATCGCTTTCACTACTTCTTTCAGGCTTGGCTCTACCATGTTGATTTTCCTTTTGTAGTTACTTTCAAGCAGCTGAATCTGTAGCCTTTTGATAAAGGCTCGCATCGTACTTAAGCTTGCCTTTCGTAATTCGCTCGATGACGAACGCTTGCTTTTGTGGGATTACTTCACCCCAGCGGCAAACTGCCGGGTGGGAAATCCCAAGAACACTTGCAGTTTTTGATACACCGCCGAAGTGCTCAATGACTTCTGATTTACGCATGGTTCCTCCTGATTAACTCACGCCTTAAAGGTAACAAAAGGTACATCAAATAGCAAACAACAGTTACAAGGAATCAATGTAACATTGGTTACATGAAAACAGAGATGAAAGACCGAATAAGATCCCGTCGAGTTCAGCTCGACATAACGCAGCAGACCCTAGCTAAACGCTTGGGCGTCAGCCGTGTTTCCGTGACTAAATGGGAGAGCGGTACAACCAAGCCTGATGGTGAGAACCTCCACCAGCTGGCAATGGCGCTGCAGACAACTCCAGAATGGATTCTTTACGGTCAAGGTGAGGAAACTCAGGACGATACTAAAGTTGTTCCGTTCCTTAAGCCACCAACGGCAGTACCTATTATCTCAGCTGTTCAGGCCGGGATGTGGACTGATACTTATGCATGCTCAAGGCTTTCTGATGTGATTTCATGGACACAAACCACTGCAAATGTTTCTGATGAAGTATTCGGCCTGGTAGTTCGCGGTGAGTCAATGACCAACCCTCACGGCCTACCTTCCATTCCAGAAGGTTCGATCGTTATTGTTGAGCCTCATTATGGCCAGCTTGATGACCTTTATGGAAAAATTGTGGTGGCGATACTTGATGGATCAGCTGAAGCAACGGTCAAAAAGCTTGTCTGGGATAGCCCTTACGCGTACTTAATGCCCCTAAATCCTGCATTTAAACCTATCCAAATAGATGGAAACTGCCGAATTGTGGGTAAGGTAGTTCAGATAACTCAGAACATCTAAGTTATTCATTTCCAATGCCAGATATCCTTCTGGCATTTTTTTCGCCCCTTAAGGTAACAAAAAGTACATTCACCGCTTGACCATAAAGGTAACTAAAGGTACATTTAAATCATACCACGGGTACTGACAGTTACCCGCGCCGGTGTGGTAGTAAGCAGTACGGTATATGGCACATGTGCCGCAGCGGTCCGGGGATTCCTTTCAGTATCCAGATCCAGCGGGTAGCCGGAATGTGCAAGCCAGTTGTGTACGACAGCCAGAGACGTTTCACCAGCGTGGCGATCAGGTGTGACACCTCGGAAGAGACGAGGGCAGCCAATCACGTTAAGCATCTAGCAGGGTGCTTAGCGGGACTGGAAGAGTTACCACTTGGAGACGGTCCTTTTAAATGTCCTGGACAGTGGCGCTTCGGCAGCGATAACCGCCGCGACAAGATTATGCAAACGGGAAAGGTCGTTAAAACTCGTTAGGCCGATGAGTTCAAATGGCAATAAAGAACTGACAGCCGGGAAAGACCGGCACACAACATGAAAGCGCATTCCTCTTTCAGTGATGGGGATCGGTTTGTTAACTGGCGGAGTGCGCTTCCAGTTGTGGTGAATAAAGCCTGGTAAGCATAGCTTTGCCGAACCGGAGAGCGGCTCCGGCATCACAACCACATCACGTTAGGACCGTGGTAAACCGTAGTAGCTGTACCAGATGCTGTGTGTAGTCTTGGCGGTCGGCAGTTGTGAATGTCCTTAATGTCGACCGCCCCTTTTCACAACTGAAAGCGCGTTCAGCCGGTTCCTTGAGAGGCCTCAGTCGTTAAATCAACTCAGGGGAACGCGCTCCCAATTGTGGAGAAGCTAACTGGCGGTGGCAGCCGCCCGTTTCACTAAGTGCCCTGGTTGGGTGCTTACTAAAACGAAAACCCTTTAATTTTTGTCGCCATCCGGCGAGGGATTCGTGCAACCAAAAATCAGCGCTGTGCAGAGCGCTTATAACACGGAGAAACTAACCATGACGAACACACAGAACGTCACCGAGTTACAACCACGCATGACCAGAGAGCAGCTTATTGACGCAGCTCGCAAGGCCGCCCCTCTCCTTCCTGCCGCTTATGGTTGGATGGTTAACGAACTGGCTAACCGCCTTGACTATACCAGCGTCGCGCTGTGTGAAGCGATGGCGCAGCGGAAGGAACTCGCGCAGCAGAACGCTACGCTACGTGAGGATGTCACCAGTTGGGCCAAAGAGTGCGACCGCATAGAAGAGCGCCACACCAAAACGCCTACCAACATGCACCTGCTGGAAGCTCAGCGAGAACTCCGTGAGCTGCCTCGTGTCGTAATTTCCCTGAATAACGAGGTTGTTCTCTAATGGCTAACTCATTCAAGCAAATGACCAAGGCTGGTGTAATTAAGCGCACCGATACCGGAATGTTTATCGCTCTTTCCGATATCCACGTTCGTGAAGGTTTCAACAAGCGTGAAGACGATGAACGCACCCGCCAGGCTGATGATGACCTGTTCAACTACCTGATGAACGGCGGATCAGTTCCACCACTGGAAGTTATCGCCCGTGATGAAGGTGGCGTATGGGTTGTGGAAGGCCACCGCCGTCGTCGCTGCTATGCGCGCTGTGCTGAAGCTGGCAAACCAGTGGACCGCATCCACATCATGCCGTTCAACGGTAGCGATGTTCAGCGACTGGCGCGCATCATGACCAGTAACAACCAACTGCCGCTCTCCGATATGGAACAGGCTGCAGTTATCCAGGAGCTGCATAACGCCTTCAATCAGACCACCAGCGAGATCGCAAAACTGGTCAACAAGTCTGTTCCTACTGTCGAAAAGCTCCTGCTACTTAGCACAGCAAACCACGACGTTCAGAAAGAAGTTAAATCTGGGTCCGTGTCAGTAGATGTGGCCGTTGAACGCGTAAAAGAGTTCGGTGAAAAGGCAGGTGAGGTTCTTCAGAAGGACAAAGCTTCTGCTGCTGCCAGAGGTAAGAAGAAAGTCACTCGCAGCGTTATAGCGCCAGAAATTAGCGTTAAGAAAGCGCGTCGTCTTGTAGAGCTGATCAGCCTGGCAGGTATAAGCGACACAGGTGTTATCTCTCTCGAAGGATTGGTCCATGCAGAAGTGCTGGAAATTATCGACGAGCACAAAGCTATCTCCGCTCATCGCCATGGAGCAACGTCATGATTACCGAAAAAAATAATGTTTTTTATTGCGACTGCGGATTTTCTTTCCAGAGAGGTCGCATTGGCGCGCATGATTGTGCTGATGGTCTGCGCAATAAATTGGCCGAGTCTGAAGCCAGATGCGCGGCGCTGGCTGCGGAGAATGCGGGGTTGAAGGCGTTTGGCGATAAGCTGAACGAGATGTATGACGACTTGAACGGTGAAGGCACGGGCTGGCAGGGGCGGCTAGAGGTGGTTTGCCAGCAAGAGGCGCTTGGGGCAGTAATGGAGGAATTTGACGCTATCAAAACCCCAGCTACCGACGCTTTCCTGGCTGAAGTACGTGCGCATGCCAGAAACGAAGGTATCAACTATGCCGCCAGTCGCCTTGCCGCTGCATTCAATCACGGTTTCGTTGATAAACCGCTGGCTGAAGTCTTCGACGTGGTGCGCATGATTCTGGACACCAAAGAAGAATTGGCAAACTCCGTGCTGCCAGCCGCTGACGGATTATCTGGCGAGTATGCGGAAGAGTTTCTCGAAGATTCCACCGTCCAGCTTCACAAAGGCGGAGAGCATGAAGAGA
This sequence comes from Enterobacter sp. BNK-13, assembly GCF_048685015.1. Taxonomy (NCBI): domain Bacteria; kingdom Pseudomonadati; phylum Pseudomonadota; class Gammaproteobacteria; order Enterobacterales; family Enterobacteriaceae; genus Enterobacter; species Enterobacter sp. BNK-13. The sequence continues at coordinate 2,601,439 of NZ_JBLQTP010000001.1, forward strand.
GACAATCATTTCTCAGTGATGAAGATCGCCATGCATTCGTCAAAGCATTCACGAAAGGAGCCGCCCAATGAGCAACATCGACAAACAGGCTTTGACTGCTGAATCAGCACGCGAATCAGGAAACATCATTCTCATCGTGGCCGCTCGTATGGCTCGTCGTGAACTCTTCACGCCACTGCATTACGTCAGCGAGCTGCCTCAGAAAGTGGTCAGCATGCGCGTATTTCGCGAGGCGCTGGAAAGGTCTGAGGAAACTATACAGCGTGAGGTATGCAAAATCGTTGACGGCCACGATCGGATGCAAAAGAAGCTGAAAGAGGCTGAGGCAAAGCTGGAAGCCTCAGAGAAGCGGATTGCTGAGCTGGAGGTGCGTGAAGATGGAAATCAATTCCTCGTTGTTCGCCATCCCGGAAAGGCTCCGGTAATCAAGCATAGCGCTGGCGACCTCGAAGGCTTTCTGCGCCAGCTACTTGAGCATGAACCTATGGCAACTATCGACATTGTTACGCACCGCTATTACGGCGTTGGTGGTCAATGGGTTCAGGATGCAGACGAATATCTGCAAATGATCGCCGCCGCAGCCGGTAAAGGAGATTGAGCATGGCACTGACGAAAAAACAGCGCGCAGAGCTGCGCATGAAGTTCGGTGGTCGCTGTGCTTATTGTGGTTGCGAACTTCCCGAAAAGGGCTGGCATGCTGACCACGTTGAGGCGGTGCTGCGAAAATCTGAGCAGTGTATGAAGGCTGCTGCGAAAGGCATCTTCAAACTGAAAGCGACGGGTGAGTTCTACAGGCCAGAGGCTGAAAGATTGGAAAACCTATTCCCGGCATGTGCGCCCTGCAACTTACTGAAAACGTCCTATTCGCTGGAAATGTTCAGAAAGCAGGTATCTCTTCAGGTCGAGCGAGGGCGCAAGAGCTGCATAAACTTCCGCACAGCGGAGCGTTTCGGCCTTATCGAGGTAGTGGAGAAGCCAGTAGTATTCTGGTTCGAAAAGTATCGGGAAGGAGAGGCATCATGAGCACTATTACCAAACAATGGCTGCAGCAGAAAATTGCCGACATGGAAGCTGCCCGCGATGAAATCCCGTTCGGCCTGGACGAAGACGACAGCAACACGCTGGCTGCGATGAAACTGGCGCTGGCATCGCTCGAAGCGGAGGCTGTGGCATATGCAGACCCACAGGCATTCCGAAACTTTCAGGCTGGAGTCGCGAGACGCGAATGGATGTGGCGCAACCCCGGCGAGGATCTGATTGCTGTATACACAGCCCCGCCAGCGCCGGTAGCTCTTCCCGTCCAGCACTGGGAGGGACTGTGTCGTCAGAACCCCGACATGAGTATTGGTGATGCCATCATTCGAGCTGCTTGGTGGAACCACTGCGCCGCCATGCTTCAGGGTGCCGACACCGAACTTCAGCGCAAAGCCGCAATTCATGACGCACTCTGCGAAAAGTACAACGTCGAATCACTGACTGATTTCGTCGACTGGCAAAGGAATCACATTGCTGAACTTGAAGCGGCACCGCCGGCTCCGGTAGGTCCGGGTGAGACTGCAGTAATGCCGGATTATCCAGGCTACACGATGACGCAGCGTGAGTGCTTCGATGCAGGCGTGAAAAGAGCGGTGCCAGATGGCTGGGTTGCTGTGCCGGTCGAGCCGACAGAGGATATGATCGTCCAAGGCTTTGAATCTGAGCCAGATGAGAGCTTTAGCGATGAGAAGGAATGGGAAGCATACGACGCCATGAGTGGATGTCAGCAGGCGGCGCACCGGGCTAAGTTGTGCTGGGCGGCGATGATATCAGCAGCGCCGAAGTCGGAGATGAAGTGATGGCCGACACTTTCAGGGCAATGATTCAGCGCGTCGAGGATGCGAAAGGAAAAACTGTTACCACTGAGGTGGAGCTTGTCTCTTACGTCAAAGAGCGTAGCACTGGAAACTCTGAGGCTCGTTACTACGTAAAGCACAGCAACCAGCAGACGGTGCTTGAGCAGGGAATGGTGATAAACAGGGATGGTTTTGGCAATCATCAAGCCAGCATCATCATCACTGATTTCCCCGGGCAGAAAACTCCGGAAGAAGCGGCGCTTAAACTGGCTGATTGGTTAAAGCGCCTTGGTGAGTCCATTGAGGCTAATTTCAAAAAGCCAGAGGTGGATGATGCCTAACCCATTCGACGCAGTAATTTTCGTGCTGCTGGTCATCAGTGCACTTCAGGGTATGGGGTGGCTGCCATGGTGAGCAAACTCAAACAGCGGCGCATGCGCCGCCTCAAAGCCGACGTAGCCTGGTGGCGAGAGGAGGCGGAGGATTGTCGCTCCCGCCTGCTTGAACTGGCCGGAGAAATCGACAGGCTCAAAAAGCTGGTTATCCGCGTGCCGATGCCGGTTCTCATGCCGAAGGAGATGGTCCACCAGCTCTATTACACCGAAACAAAAAGATGTCGTACCTGCAATGATGGGCTCCGTGGTGGTTGCTCATCTTGCATTTTCTATAAGAGATAGCCGGGTGCAGCCGGTTAAGTGGAGAGCTATACGATGAGCGGACAAAGCCAACGTTTTCTTACCCCTGATGACCTCTATCAGCTTACTGGTTATCGTCGCCCTTCCCTTCAGTGTCGCGCGCTGAAAGAGAGCGGTGTATTTTTCGTGCCACGAAAAGACGGCAGGCCAGGAACTACATGGGATCATGTAACCAACCCTGCAGGCCTAAAGCTGGTAGTGAACAATCCAGAGGAAGAAGAACCAAACTTTAAGGACATGTAATGCCCAGAATCCGCAAAAACCCAGATGATAACTGGATGCCGCCCCGCGTTCGCCGGGGCAAATCAGCATATGAGTTCAGAACCCCTGACGGAAGAACAGTCAGATTGTGCAACCACGATCTAACCAAGTCTCAGGTCTGGTCAGCCTATGAAAACTTCATCAACGATATCAAGGTTGGTTCCAATTTCCATGCCCTATGCGAAGAGTTTTTTAACTCTGGTGACTTCCATGAGCTGGCAACAGAGACCAGAAAGGATTACCGGAAATATGGTTCAAAGGTAAATGTCGTTTTCGGAAAAATGAAAACAGAAAATATCAAGCCAGAGCACATCAGAAAGTATATGGATAAGAGGGGGGTTAAGAGCAGAGTTCAGGCGAACCGGGAGAAAGCCTTTATGTCTAGGGTGTTCAGGTGGGCATATGAGCGCGGCAAAGTGAAAATGAATCCATGCCAGGGTGTGAAGCAGTTTAAAGAGCAGGCGCGCACCCGGTACGTGACGGACAAAGAATATGATGCACTCTTCAGCGTTTCGTCGGTACCAGTGAAGATTGCCATGGAGTTGGCCTATTTATGCTGCGCACGCCAGGGAGACATTCTGGATCTTAAAAAGAGTCAGATACTGGATGAAGGGATTTTAATTCAGCAAAGCAAGACGGCAGTGAGTCAGATAAAGGCGTGGATAGTACGCCTGTCAAATGCGGTCACCCTGGCTGATTCTCTGCCTTTAAATAGTGGTATGGTGAGCCTTTACGTAATCCACCAGCAGTCTGGTTCTCGTTATACACGTGATGCTTTTAATGCTCAGTGGATGAAGGCGAAAAAGTTAGCCGCAGAAAAATTTCCTGAGCTCGAATTTAACTTCACGTTCCATGACCTGAAAGCTAAAGGGATATCTGATCTGGAAGGAACGCTGCATGAAAAACAGGAAATATCGGGCCACAAAAATGCTTCGCAGACTGCACGATATAACCGCAAAATATCTGTAGTCCCGGTGGTTGGGGGGCAGTAATGCCCTCTTTCTATGGCGAAGTCGAATGGCGAAACAATGGCGAATGGCGGAAAATAAGCAATAAAAAACCACCTTTCGGTGGTTTATACGACACTGCTTATCATTGATTTTATTCTAGTTTTCCCATGGTAGCCGGAGTGGGACTTGAACCCACACAGCGCGAACGCCGAGGGATTTTAAATCCCTTGTGTCTACCGATTCCACCATCCGGCCAGGGAAGAAAGTGGAGGCGCGTTCCGGAGTCGAACCGGACTAGACGGATTTGCAATCCGCTACATAACCGCTTTGCTAACGCGCCGTAAAACTTTTCAAACTGACACCCGCTACTGCGCATGTCTTTAATCTGGAGCGGGAAACGAGACTCGAACTCGCGACCCCGACCTTGGCAAGGTCGTGCTCTACCAACTGAGCTATTCCCGCATGTCATCAAGTAAATGTCTAACCACTTGATTTCATTATCGTCCGGCTGACTGTGCCGCCGTTCGATGCGTTGCATTCTACTGATATGACGTTATGAGTCAACGTTATTTTTTGCATCCCCGGATCGTTTGCTGAAAATTACGGCGAAACGATCACTGATCAAGCAAATCCCCGCGCGCAGCGTTCAAATATTGCAGCATTGACCACAGCGTCAGGACTGCCGCCACCCACAGGAGGCCAATCCCCGCCCACTCAACCCAGGCGTTCGGACGCCAGAGCATCCAAACCAGCGCCGCCATCTGCGCCGTCGTTTTCACTTTTCCAATCCAGGAGACCGCCACGCTGCTGCGTTTCCCCAGTTCCGCCATCCACTCGCGCAGCGCAGAGATAATAATCTCACGGCCGATCATGGTTGCCGCGGGCAGCGTCACCCACCAGGTATGATAGTGCTCAGCCACCAGCACCATCGCAATCGCGACCATCACCTTATCCGCCACCGGATCGAGGAAGGCGCCGAAACGGGTGCTTTGATTCCAGCGGCGCGCAAGGTAGCCATCAAACCAGTCTGTTACCGCTGCGATAAGGAAGATCAATGCGCAGGCAAAGGGTGCCCAGACAACCGGCAGGTAAAACGCCAGCACGAAGAACGGAATGAGTACGACACGAAAAAGAGTGAGCAACGTAGGGATATTATATTGCATAGTGACGGTAACTATTTGTTGTCAGTAAAATTTAGCTCTATGTTGCTACAGAGCCCTCAATGTTTCAACGAGTAGTAGATCTTTTCTGCCAGCCCTTGCGAAATACCCGGCACTTTTGCAATTTCCTCCATGCTGGCGTTGAGTAATCCTTGCAATCCGCCCATATACTTCAGCAGCATCTGGCGACGTTTTGGCCCCACGCCTTCGATCGTCTCGAGTGAGCTGGTGTTTTTCACCTTCGCCCGTTTTTTACGGTGACCGCTGATGGCGTGATCGTGCGATTCATCGCGAATATGCTGAATGACGTGCAGCGCCGGAGAGTCCGGCGGCAGGCTGAAGCCCTCACCTTCCGGCTCGAAGAACAGTGTCTCCAGACCGGCCTTACGATCGGCCCCTTTTGCGACGCCCAGCAGCAGCGGATGGTGTTTATCCCAGCTGACATCAAGCGATTCAAATACCGCTTTCGCCTGGCCGAGTTGCCCTTTCCCGCCGTCAATCAGGATCACATCCGGGATCTTGCTCTCTTCTATGGCTTTACCATAGCGACGACGCAGCACCTGATTCATCGCCGCATAGTCATCGCCCGGCGTGATGCCGGTGATGTTATAGCGGCGATACTCGGCGCGCAGCGGACCGTTAGCATCAAACACCACGCAGGACGCGACCGTCTGTTCCCCCATCGTATGACTGATGTCGAAACACTCCATCCGTTTCACTTCCGGCAGCTTCAGCAGCGCCGCCAGGGCCGTTAAACGCTGGTGCACCGTCGACTGCTGCGACAGCTTCGTGCTCAGCGCCGTTGCCGCGTTGGTTCGCGCCAGCTTCAGATAGCGCGCACGATCGCCGCGCGGTTTGGTTTGTACATTGACCCGGCGCCCCGCCAGTTCAGAGAGCGAATCGGCCAGCAGGGTTTTATCGTCAAGATTAAAATCGAGCAGGATCTCAGAAGGCAGCGTGCGCATCTGGCTCCCCTGCAGATAGAACTGGCCGACAAAGGTTTCCACCACTTCACCCAGTTCGGTACCGCCAGGCACTTTCGGGAAATAGCTGCGGCTGCCGAGCACTTTGCCCTGGCGTATGAACAGCACATGCACGCAGGCCATCCCGGCGTCAAAGGCCACGCCGATCACGTCGAGATCGTCACCGGTATTCGAGACAAACTGTTTCTCCGTGACTCTGCGCACCGCCTGGATTTGATCGCGGATACGCGCGGCCTCTTCGAACTCGAGTGCGGCGCTGGCTTTTTCCATCCGCGCGATCAGCTGCGTTAACACCTGATCGTCTTTACCGGCCAGGAACAGGCGCACATACTCCACCTGCTGGGCATACTCGTCTTCACTCACCAGCCCGGCCACGCACGGCCCCAGGCAGCGTCCAATCTGGTACTGCAGGCACGGGCGCGAGCGGTTACGGTAAACGCTGTTTTCACACTGGCGGATCGGGAAGATTTTTTGCAGCAGCGCCAGCGTTTCACGCACGGCATAGCCGTTGGGGAACGGTCCGAAATATTCACCCTTCGCATGTTTTGCACCACGGTGCATGGCGAGGCGCGGATGGGTGTCGCCGCTCAGAAAGATAAACGGATAGGATTTATCATCGCGCAACAGAACGTTATAGCGCGGCTGGTACAGCTTAATATAGTTGTGCTCAAGCAGCAGCGCTTCTGTCTCCGTGTGCGTGACGGTGACATCAATATTCTGGATGAGTGAGACCAGCGCTTCGGTCTTACGGGAGGCCAGGTTGCTGCGAAAATAGCTGGAAAGGCGTTTTTTAAGATCTTTAGCCTTCCCCACATAGATAACCGTACCGCCAGCGTCATACATGCGATAGACGCCAGGCTGGCTGGTTACGGTTTTCAGAAATGCTTTTGAATCGAACACATCACTCACTGACTTAACAACGTCTCCGCATTACACAAACCATGTCGGATGGCCAGATGCGTCAGTTCGACGTCACCATGAATGTTCAGTTTACTGAACATCCGATAACGATAGCTGTTTACCGTTTTCGGGCTGAGATTCAGTTGTTCCGAGATCTCATTCACCTTCTGACCTTTGGTGATCATCAGCATAATCTGCAATTCACGCTCGGACAAACTGGCAAACGGTGATTCGGTTTTCTCAGGCTCGATCTGACTCAGCGCCATCTGCTGAGCGATGTCGGACGCAATGTAACGCTGTCCGGCAAACACGGAACGGATAGCATTGACGACTTCCTGCGGTGCAGCACCTTTACTCAGGTAACCCGCGGCCCCCGCCTGCATCACTTTCGCGGGCAGTGGATTTTCGGTATGCACGGTCAGCATGATGACTTTGGTGTCTACAAAGGTACGCGCGATTTTGCGTGTTGCCTCAAGACCACCGATACCGGGCATGTTCATATCCATCAGCACCACATCGGCGGAGTGAGTACGGCACCATTTTACCGCATCTTCACCACAGCATGCCTCACCGGCAACTTTAATACCTTTAATATCTTCAAGAATGCGTCGTATCCCTGCGCGCACCAGTTCGTGGTCATCAACAAGAAGGACGTTGATCAAAGGAAATGTCTCCAGAATAGGGATAACGCTACTGAGTGATAATTTGGTTTATATTAACGGTTTTCATGACAAGATTAAAACGTTATAAAAACCGGCTATTCGATTTTGCTCTCGTTTTTGGAAATTAGCCTGTACAGGCGGTGGAAAGAGAGCCCGTGTTTTTAGGGCTCTTGCGGCTTTTTTTAATCATCTGTATTCAAAAAGTTACAAAAAAACGTGCTGCCTTAACCTGCACAAAAACAGGGAACAACTTTTTGTAACAATAATTAACGGCAAGCGGACCCGACCTAAACAATTAATAGTCATTAACTTGGTTGAGTTTACCGGTACGATCTGTTTACGCAATTAAACACCCGCGTAAAAGTACGAAAAACAACCGCTGCATTTTTTGCGTTAGCTTGTGGTATACTCCGCCGCCTTGACTTTCGTCGTCGCGCTCTAGCGCCGTTTAATAATGAGGAAAATAAATGAGCACACCTGAATTTGCCACTGCGGAGAATAACCAGGAACTGGCACAGGAAGTAAACTGCCTGAAGGCACTGCTGACGCTGATGCTGCAGGCGATGGGCCAGGCTGATGCCGGCCGTGTGATCATTAAAATGGAAAAACAAATCGCGGAGATGGAAGAACAGGCTGAATCAGCGGTATTTGCTAACACCGTTAAGCAAATCAAGCAAGCCTACCGCCAGTAACAAAAAACGGCTGGATGCAGTGCATTCAGCCGTTCGCTCGTCTGTCACGCAGAACGTTTTACGGAGTCAGATCAGTCCCGTTGCCGCCGCATAGCACGCGATCTGAGTCTTATTGGGCGCGTTAAATTTCTTCTGCATATTCTTCTGATGGAAGTTAACGGTATTCTCTGAGATCGAGAGGATGATCGCTATTTCCGCTGACGTCTTCCCTTCCGCAGTCCATTTCAGAATTTCACGCTCGCGCTTGCTGAATTTCATTTCGGGCGGCATGACCATCTCATGGTCAAAACGCATCAGGGAGGTTAAAGCCATTTGCACCAGCATTTGCAACCGCAGTTCTATTTCCTCATGGGCTAATGGCCCTTCCTGTACGCGACTACGGGAAACAGACAGGAAGCCGAGCGCATGATTCGGCAGCATCAGGCACTGCGTTATTCCGGCGCGTAAACCGTGGTCCTGGGCGCTATGCCATAATTCCTGCGCCTCAGCGAATAATGCGTCTGTCCAGGGGAGATGCCCCTGAATGAAATTCTCCGGTTTTAAAACCGGATCGATCGCGAAATAGTTCGCGGATTGATATTGCGCCATCCACAGTTTTGGGTAAGTGGTATGCAGGGAGATCTTAGGGCGCGTAAATGGCACGGGATGGCGCACACAGAGCGCATAATAATCGAATTCCAGCGCCTGAGTTTGACGCTCCAGCTCCTGATATACCTCGGCGGCACAGGTCAATTCCTGAAACCGGAGGGAGCATTCCCGTCGCCAGGTGAAAAAGTCTAAATCCTTCATACTTACTAAATGAAGCCTCTGAACAGATAATCATTATTATGGTGAATATAAGCTAACACAGAAAACTTTTTTCTAACCACAAAATATCGGCAATAGCACAATTAACTTTACTATCGATAAGGTTTATCCGATCCGGATGGAATAAAAAAACAGGGGACCTCGTCCAGAGGGAGAATAATTTGCTCCAGAGTAAATTTCTGGAGCAAATGCGTGCAAAAATGCTACTGCATAAGGAATTTTTCAAGGAATTGACGGGTTCGCGGCTGTTGAGGGTTAGCGAACAGGCTTTTCGCTGGCCCCTGCTCCACAATCCGCCCCTGATCCATGAAGATGGCTCTGTCAGCGACATCGCGCGCAAAGCTCATTTCATGGGTCACGATCACCATCGTACGTTTCTCCTGTGCCAGCTGGCGAATGGTGTTCAGCACCTCACCCACCAGTTCCGGATCGAGCGCAGAGGTCGGTTCATCAAACAGGATCACGTCAGGGCGCATCGCCAGCGCACGCGCTATCGCCACGCGCTGCTGTTGGCCGCCAGAGAGGCGACGCGGATAGCTGGTCTCTTTTCCTGCCAGCCCAACTTTGGCGAGCAGTTCGCGAGCCCGCGCCGTCGCTTCCTCTTTGGGCTCACCTTTAACGATAACCGGTCCTTCAATGATGTTCTCCAGCACCGTACGATGTGGGAAAAGATTGAAGTTCTGGAAAACAAAGCCGACATGCTGGCGCAGGCGGCGAATCAACCCTTTCTGCTGGCTGATGGATTTCCCGGTATCAATCGTTATCTCCCCGACCCGGATGGTACCGCCTTCCGGCTGTTCAAGCAGGTTAATGCTGCGCAGCAGCGTCGTCTTTCCCGAACCGCTCGGTCCGATAATCGCCACCACTTCGCCCTGCTCGACCTCCAGATCGATCCCGTGGAGCACCGTTTGACCGTGGAATTTTTTCACCAGGTTTTTGACGTCAATTGCACTCATTTTGGATCACGCTCCTGGCGGTTAAGCTGGTTTTCGAAATAGTTTTGCAGAGCAGAGAGCACTGTCGCCATCACCCAGTAAATCAGCGAGGCGGCCAGATACATGGTAAAGACCTCAAGCGTACGGGAGGTGATGAGCTGTGCCTGACGGAAAAGCTCCGGAACCTGAATCGTTGCCGCCAGGGAGGTATCTTTCACCAGGCTGATAAAGCTATTGCTGAGCGGCGGAAGCGCCACGCGCGCCGCCTGCGGCAGAATGGCGCGGCGCAGCGTCTGCCAGGGCGTCATCCCGATACTGGCCGCCGCTTCCCACTGCCCTTTGTCAATGGAGGAGATGGCCGCACGCAGGGTTTCGGAGGTGTACGCCGCGGTATTGAGCGACAGGCCAATCATCGCCGCCGGGATCGGATCCAGCTCGATTCCAAACTGCGGTAAGCCGTAGTAAATCATAAAGAGCTGGGCGATAAGTGGCGTACCGCGAAACACGGAGATATAAAAGCGCGCCAGCCAGCGCACCGGCAGGATGGGCGACATGCGCATCAAGGCCAGCACAAATCCCAGAACCAGCCCAAAGAACATCCCGCCGATACTAAGCTGTAACGTAAATACCGCACCTTTCAGCAGATACGGCAGAGAATCAATAACCAGTTGAATACTTTCTTGCATTATTATTTTTCGACCTGATTTTTAGACATGAGGATGGTAGGCAAACAGCGCAGGCGCTCCGCCGGTATGGACAAATAAAATCGGCCCTTCATCCTTAAAGCGTTTTTGCGCAATGCCGTCGATCAGTCCGGCCATCGCTTTGCCGGTATAGACCGGATCGAGCAGTATGCCTTCGAGTCGCGCCAGCAGTTTCACCGCTTCCATTCCCTCTTCGTTCGGCGTGCCGTAACCCGGCGCAAAATAGTCATCCCAGAGCAGAATATCGGCCTTTGCCTTCAGCTCCAGCTGCTCTGCGACCGCCTGCTGTAACGTAACCACTTTTGGCTTCTGATCCGCGACGCTGCGGGACACCGTCACGCCAATCAGTTCGACGTCCGGCAGCAGTTGCTCCAGCCCCACCGCCAGCCCGGCATGGGTGCCCGCACTGCCGGACGCGACCACCACGGAGGAAAGACTTACCGCGCCCTCGCACTGCTGCGCGATCTCCAGCGCGCTTTCCACATACCCCATCGCACCCAGCACATTCGACCCGCCGACGGGGATAACGTAGGGGCGGAACCCCTGCGCTTCCAGACGCGTCGCCAGCTCATCGAGCTGGGCGCTCGGGTCGGTCAGCGCGTCAACCATCTCAACCTGCACGTTAAACAGATCCAGCAGCAGGCGGTTACCGTTGGTGAGATAGTTTTCAGCCCGCGTGCCAATCGGGTTTTCCAGCAACGCCACGCAGTGGAGCCCAAGTTTCGCCGCTACGGCCGCCGTCTGGCGAACGTGGTTGGACTGGATGGCCCCGGCAGTAATGAGCGTATCCGCGCCTTCACGCAGGGCGTCCGCCGCCAGAAACTCCAGCTTGCGCAGCTTGTTGCCCCCCATCGCCATGGGCGTCACGTCATCACGCTTAATAAAAATATCGCGCCCTAAATAATCAGAAAATCGCGGCAGATACTCCAGCGGCGTCGGCGCGCCGATAAACTCCAGGCGAGGAAAGCGCGTTAAATTCTGTAGTGACATGGATGCTCCGGTAACTCTGATAAAATGTGATATTTTTCATTATGCACGCAGAAGCGTAAGAAATAAAAAAGGCGCTTTTAAAAGCGCCTTTTTTTACGTCCGAAACTTATTTCGTGACGTCTGCCCCGAACCACTTCTCGGAAAGCGCTTTCAGGCTGCCGTCTTTTTGCATATCCGCAATCGCCGCGTCAATCGCTTTCACCAGGTCTTCGTTACCTTTACGAACAGCCACACCGGATTCCTGACGAGAGAACGCATCACCCGCGACCGCCAGGGTGTTGTTGGTTTTCTTCACCAGATCCAGCGCCGCCAGGCGGTCAACCAGAATGGCGTCGATACGGCCCACGCGCAGATCCTGGTACTTCGTCGGGTCATCATCATAGGTACGGATATCTACGCCCTGCACGTTCTGGCGCAGCCACTCTTCGTAGTTGGTTCCCAGACCGACACCGACTTTCTTCCCTTTCAGGTCCGCGGCAGTTTTAATCCCACCTTCGTTGCCTTTCTTCACCAGCGCCTGAATACCGGATACGGTATACGGGGTGGAGAAGTCATACTTCTTCTTACGCTCGTCAGAAATGGTGACCTGGTTGATGACCACATCAATACGTTTCGAATCCAGCGACGCCAGCATACCGTCCCATTTGGTCGGTTTCAGGGACGCTTTCACGCCGAGGTGTTTCGCCAGCTCTTCAGCAAACTCCACTTCAAAACCGGTCAGCTTACCGTCATCGCCCTGGAAGCTGAACGGAGGATAGGTTCCTTCCAGCCCGACCAGTAGCGTACCGCGCTCTTTCACTTTATTCAGCAGGTTTTCTGCGGCGAACGTTTTCACGCTCATGCCTGCAACCAGCGCAACGGCCATAACACCCATCAGCGCCTGACGACCCAGAAGTGCAAATTTCATAAATACCCCGATATAGTGGAATTTTTACGTAGTGTAGAGAAATCGCCTGCAACGTCAAAGGCGACTGCGCTACATCTTATTCTTTTTTAATATATATCAGAAGTTGTTCCGGCGTGGGCTTTCTGCTTTATGGCACCCGGCATTTGTACCTTATATTGTGCATACTTGCGCAGCGCAATTCGGTAGTTGTTGGTGCTGGTCGCAGGCAGCCACGGCTCCAGGTTCTCGTCCAGATAACCGGTTTTCAGCAGATCGCGGGAAATGTTGTTCACGGTCAGATGTTGTCCGAGGCGACGCAGGCGAACCACATATTCGCGAACGGTGCCGTGGCTCATCTCCGTTTGTTCAAACAGGAATTGCTTGAAGCCGATAATGTCGAAGAAGTCGCTTTGCTCTTTGCAGTGGAGATCGCCACAGAAACGGCAAAGCGCCACCCACTCTTTTTGCTCTTCGAGCCATGCTGCTTCGTCCATCAACGTGTCGAGGCGCGAAATCGCGATCTTATTGACGATTTCGCCACGGCGAACCAGCGTGATACGATCGAGTAACTTGTTACAGTGGGCGCAATGCGTCTGGCTGTGTTTAAAGTCTTTCAGGTAGCGGCTTAAAGGCCGTCTTTTTGATTGCTGCACCGTCATGATAACTCCTGGTTGTCAATACGTTGTGCGGCATTTTTAAGGTGAATCAATCACCTATAACTTACCCAGCTTGGTTCGTAAGCGTTTAATGGCCTGGCTGTGCAGCTGGCTCACCCGCGACTCTCCCACCTCCAGAACAGCGCCAATCTCTTTGAGGTTAAGCTCTTCCTGGTAATAAAGGGTCAATACCAGCTGTTCGCGTTCAGGCAGAGCTTCAATAGCTTCCATGACGCGCTGGCGTAAATTCCCTTCCATTAAATGGTGTAACGGGTTTTCTTGCTGATGCTCATCCGTCACCAGCTCGATGCTATCGCCATGCTCTTCTCGCCACTCGTCATAAGAGAAGAGTTGGCTATTATTGGTATCGAGCAACATCTGACGATACTCTTCAACAGCAATGCCAAGACGATCCGCCACTTCAGTTTCCGTTGCGTTGCGTCCCAGTTCCTGTTCCAGCTGCCCCATCGCATGCGCCACTTCGCGTGCGTTGCGGCGAACACTGCGCGGCACCCAGTCACGGCTGCGCAGCTCGTCCAGCATCGCACCACGAATACGCTGAACTGCGTAAGTCGTAAATGCCGTTCCTTGCAGAGCGTCGTATCGGTCAACTGCATTCAATAACCCGATACCGCCCGCCTGTAGCAGATCGTCGAGTTCCACGCTCGCCGGCAAGCGCACCTGGAGGCGCAATGCTTCGTGACGCACCAGCGGGACATAACGCTGCCACAGCGAGTGTTTATCCATTACACCTTCAGCGGTATAGAGTGAATTCACGATAAACAGCCCTGCGTTAGTTGAGTTATCGGCATGATTATCCGATTCTGCAGGGCGTTCAATTGGATGAAAAAGGGGGATAAAGTGAGGTTATTCTGAGGTTGCCCTCAACCGGGGCAACTTTTCTGCCTAAATTAACAGTTGCAACAATGAAAGATCGTCGCCCAGTTTGACGCTATCTATATGTTGATGAAAGAGCTTTCCCGCTTCCTGATTATGTTGGCTAAGGGAGTGGAAGCTGTAAATAACATCAATGATATTATCTTGTTCAATTTTCCCCGCCACGATAGCCTGACCGGCAAGTAACGTTTTCAGGAAATAGTACTCGGCAACGATTAAATAAAGATTATTCAACATGCTGCGACCGTTGCTCTGCGGGAACCCCTGCTCCCAGAGTTTGTATTTAAAAAAGTTCTTAAATGAGTGGTCATTGGTCGCCAGGTAACTACCCGCCACATCGCGCCAGACGGACTCGATGTTCTCCATGACCTTCTCTGCCGGCACGGTGTCACCCACAGACTCAAATTGTTGATAAAGTTGGTTAAAATAACGGTTTAATACCGCACCGCCGCGGGCCGTCGCTTTCTTCGTAAAGTAGCTCTGGATGAGCGAAATTAACGCGAATTTCAGGCTGTAGTTCTGATTAAATCCGCCCAGCTCCGTCTTGATTTTACCGCTCACCAGTTCGTTAACCAGCGAGAAATAAACCGTTTCGAGCGTGCCGATATTTTCTTCCAGGTTTTCGAGTTTTTCAGCCACCATGAGGAACTTCACCACGGCGTAGGCCTGTTCTTCAACGCTAACGTCCTCAACGCTGAATATATTCTGGCAGAAGAGATTGATGACTTTTGCCTTTAAATCAATCATCGGCGCAGTATTGACGTCCTGCTGGACAATGACCGATTCCATCATCGACATAGACTCCCGATCGTTCAACAGAAGTCGGGTGACTTCCGGACACGAGAGATTCAATGATTTTTCGATTTCATTTTTATAGACCCGGTTTGTCCGTGGAAACGACGAACAGGTTGGACTTAAGGCCTGCGCGCCCATGGCGCTGTGAATAGAACAGAGTTTTTCCGTATCCATGAACGGACAGTTTTTACTTTCCGTATGGAAAATCACTTCGCCCCAGTTGCCATACTGTTTTTTGGTAACTTTTATCGCCGTTTTCGCTGTGTGACGAATGGCGGCATTTTTACTGTTCAGATAGCGATTAACGGAGGATTTATCAAATGCGATGGTCCAGCCCTGACAACAATGTTCGCGGCATTCCCCACCGACACATGAAAAATCTGCGACCAGCTTTGGTTGAGTGACACTGATTTGTTTCACGGGCGGATTCTCAAATAGCAGAGATAAAAAAACCCCGCCGAAGCGGGGTTTCGTGCGTAAAATTAACGCAGCAGAGACAGAACAGTCTGTGGAACCTGGTTTGCCTGAGACAGAACAGAAGTACCAGCCTGCTGCAGGATCTGCGCGCGAGACATGTTGGAAACTTCAGTTGCGTAGTCAGCGTCCTGGATACGGGACTGAGCAGCAGACAGGTTGTTAGAGGTGTTGTTCAGGTTGTTGATTGCAGAAGTGAAGCGGTTCTGCACAGCACCCAGGCCAGAACGAGCGGTATCAACTTTAGCGATAGCTTTGTCAATGGTATCCAGTTCAGTACCAGCCAATGCTTTCAGGTCGATAGCGTTCACGCCCAGAGTAGTAGAGTCAGCTTTAGCACCGCTCAGGTCCAGATCGATGGTGTCGCCGTCGTTTACACCAACCTGAATTTTAACTGCACCAGCAGTACCGTCCAGCAGTTTGATGCCGTTGAAGTCAGTTTTGCCCGCAACACGGTCGATTTCATCCAGACGTGCTTTTACTTCATCCTGCAGAGAGGCCAGGTCAGATGCGCTGTTGGTGCCGTTTTTTGCCTGAACAGCCAGTTCACGAACACGCTGCAGGTTGCTGTTGATTTCGTTCAGAGAACCTTCAGCAGTCTGCGCCATGGAGATACCGTCGTTGGCGTTACGTGCAGCCTGGTTCATGCCTTTAATCTGGGAGGTCATGCGGTTTGCAATCGCTTGACCAGCGGCATCGTCTTTCGCGCTGTTGATACGCAGACCGGAAGACAGACGCTCGATAGCAGTGCCCAGAGAAGACTGAGATTTGTTCAGGTTGTTCTGAGTGGTCAGGGACAACAGGTTAGTATTGATAACTGCCATAATTTTGTTTCCTTCAAAAATTGGGTTTTAGGTCCGGTGCCTAACACTCACAGCGTCTCTCACCGTCAACAAGGTTATCGACGGGTCCCCAAAAGACTTTAGAATCAATTTTGAAAAAATTACAACCAACTGATTATTAACGGATTTATTTTTAAAAAATCAATTAAGGTCCGTCAGCGCGTTATTATTTACGCTTTTTTAACGCGCAAAGAGATGACAAAAAAGGCACACACTTATTCGTGTTTTCAATGCAGTGATAATGATCCTAAAGTGCAATCCTTTCATTTACCCCGCCAGGACGTGCCTATTCTTTGGATTATTTTTTTCTCACCATCGTAAACTTTTACGTTAAGAGGCCGATAAGAGTCCTGAACTACTTTCGTATTTTAAGGAAAATATGCATGGCTACTATCAGTAACCTCGGGATAGGTTCTGCAGGACTCGGGGATTTATATAATCAGTTGGAAGCGGCAGAGAAAACCAAGCTGACGACGATTACTTCCCAGCAATCAACGTATAACGCACAGTTAAGCGCTTACGGCAAGCTGCAGAGCGCCATGACATCGCTGCAGACTGCCACCGCTGCACTGGGTAAAGCCACCACCTGGAACTCAACGTCCGTGAGCAGCACCAACACGGCCTTTACCGCCACGACGACAGCTGATGCGTCCGTGGGTTCCTTTGTGGTTAACGTCAACCAGGTTGCAAAAGCACAGGCGCTCACTACCGGCTCCTATGCAAACAACACGGATCTGCTCGGCGATACGACAGGGACGACGCGTAAAATCACCATCACCCAGCCGGGCACGAAAACGCCTTTAGAGGTCACGCTGGCCGATGGCGATACGTCGCTGGCCGGGATCGCGAGCGCCATTAATAAAGCGAACGGCAACGTTACCGCCAGCGTCATTAA
The DNA here is from genome assembly GCF_048685015.1 of Enterobacter sp. BNK-13. Lineage (NCBI taxonomy): Bacteria > Pseudomonadati > Pseudomonadota > Gammaproteobacteria > Enterobacterales > Enterobacteriaceae > Enterobacter > Enterobacter sp. BNK-13. The sequence continues at coordinate 2,618,455 of NZ_JBLQTP010000001.1, forward strand.
AGCGAAAGACGGTGATTACCGCCTGATGCTGTCATCAAAAACCACCGGTACCGATGGTGCGATGACCGTCAGCGTCACTGGCGACGCCAAGCTGCAAAGCGCCATTGGCTACGACTCAACCACCAAAACGGGCGCGCTGACGGTGAACACCGACGCACAGAACGCCATCGTGGTGGTGAACAACATCTCTATCGAGCGTCAATCGAATACCATTACCGATGCGCTGCCTGGCGTCACCTTCTCGGTGAAGGCCGAAAGCAAAGCCGATGAAACCCTTGAGGTTTCGCGCGCAACGGATGCAAACCAGAAGGCGATTACAGACTGGGTCACGGCGTACAACTCGCTGCAGTCCACCATTAACAGCCTGACGAAATATGTGCCGGTCGATGCAGGCTCCGGCAGCCAGTCTACCAGCAACGGCGCGCTGGTCGGTGATGCTAACGTGCGTGGGATCCAGTCTCAACTGCGCGGTCTGCTGACCGAAGTGCAGGCCGGCTCGGTTCAGATCATGGCCCAACTGGGGATTACCCAGGACCCGGTAAAAGGATCGGACGGCACTATCGGTAACCTAAAAGTGGATACCGATAAGCTGAAAAAAGCGCTTACCGATAACCCGAACGCCGTACAGCAGTACTTTGTCGGCGACGGAAAAACAACCGGCATGGCCACCCAGATGAGTAAAACACTGGATACCATGCTCAGCACCAGTACCGGCAGCGCCGGGGTGATCCAGAACGCGAAAGATGGGATCAACAAAACGCTGAAAACCCTGGGCGAACGCTACGATGCCATGGATGCCCAAATTGAAGCCACCATGGCACGTTACAAAACCCAGTTCACCAGCCTGGACGTATTAGTCACCAAAATGACCAGTACAGCCAACTACCTGACCCAACAGTTCTCACAAAAATAGTCGTCGCATTGAGGAGTGGAAATGTATAAGACCTCTGGTGTTCAATCCTATCAGCAGATAGGAGTCGAAAGCGCAGTGATGAATGCCAGTCCACACCAGCTGATTGTCATGTTGTTCGACGGGGCGCATAGCGCCCTTGTTCGCGCGCGTTTGTTCCTGGAAGCCGGACAAATTCGTGAGAAAGGCGAAGCGTTATCCAAAGCCATCAACATCATCGATAACGGTTTAAAAGCAGGACTGAACATGGAGGTTGAGAGCGAGTTGTCCGGTAACCTTGCCTCCTTGTACGAATATATGGTTCGACGTTTGTTACTGGCAAATGTCAGTAATGACGTAGACGCAATTGTTGAAGTCGAGGGTTTATTAAACAACATTGCGGATGCGTGGAAGCAAATCGGCCCCAATGCGTCCTCTATTTCAGGATAATTTTGATGAATAATCCCAGCGCAGCGCTTAGCCACTGGCAGGCGTTACATGCTCAGAGCATTGCTATGCTAAATCTCGCACATTCTGGTCAATGGGATGCGCTTATCGAGCAGGAAATGCATTACGTACAACTGGTGGAAAGGATTTCTCAAACGCCCATCATGTCATGCCCTCCGGCTCAGGTTGAGCAAGCGCGTGCGCTGCTGGAAATGATCCTTGAAAATGAAAATGCGCTTAAGGCGCTGCTGAAAGTCCGCATGGACGAACTGCGCAGTCTGATCGATCAAACCGGCAAACAGCAATCCATCACGTCTACCTATGGAAAGCTGTCAGGGAATATTCTTTATCCAGAAAGTTTTACCCGCGACACACAACTATGATTTCTTCATCCATACTCCAGAAGTCTGCCAATGGCTTCTGGAGCAAGGATGATGAAAAACCCCACCCTGTTACAATGTTTTCACTGGTACTACCCTGCTGGCGGTGAATTGTGGCGAGAGGTCACGGCGTTAGCACCCAATCTTAACGAAATCGGCATTAACATGATCTGGCTACCGCCCGCCTATAAAGGCGCGTCAGGCGGGTATTCTGTCGGCTATGACTCCTATGACCTGTTCGATCTGGGCGAGTTTGACCAGAAAGGCAGTATCGCCACCAAATACGGTGACAAAGCGCAGCTGCTGGAGGCCATCGACGCCCTCAAGCGCAACGACATTGCCGTGCTGCTGGACGTGGTGGTCAACCACAAAATGGGTGCCGATGAAAAAGAGCCTGTGCGCGTTCAGCGCGTGAACGAGCAGGATCGCACGCAAATCGATGATGAGGTCATCGAGTGTGAAGCCTGGACCCGCTATACCTTCCCTGCCCGCGCCGGGCAATATTCCCAGTTCATCTGGGACTACAAATGCTTCAGCGGCGTCGACCACATTGAAAACCCCGATGAAGACGGCATTTTTAAAATCGTCAACGACTACACCGGCGAAGGCTGGAACGATCAGGTTGATGATGAGATGGGTAACTTCGACTATCTGATGGGCGAAAATATCGACTTTCGCAATCACGCCGTCACCGAGGAGATCAAATACTGGGCCCGCTGGGTCATGGAACAGACGGGCTGCGACGGTTTTCGTCTGGACGCCGTCAAGCATATACCCGCCTGGTTCTACAAAGAGTGGATTGAGCACGTCCAGGAAGTCGCCGACCAGCCGCTGTTTATCGTGGCGGAATACTGGTCCCACGAGGTGGATAAGCTTCAGGCCTATATTAACCAGGTCGAAGGCAAAACCATGCTGTTTGATGCCCCCCTGCAGATGAAATTCCACGAGGCGTCGCGTCAGGGTCGGGATTACGACATGAGCCAAATCTTCACCGGCACGCTGGTGGAAGCCGATCCGTTTCATGCGGTGACTCTCGTCGCGAACCATGACACCCAGCCTTTGCAGGCGCTGGAAGCCCCGGTCGAAGCCTGGTTTAAACCGCTGGCGTATGCGCTGATCCTGCTGCGGGAAAATGGCGTGCCGAGCGTCTTTTATCCGGACCTCTTTGGTGCCAGCTATGACGATACGGGAGGAGACGGAGAAACGTACCATATTGATATGCCGGTCATTGAGCAGCTCCACGAGCTGATCCTCGCGCGCCAGCGTTTTGCCCATGGCGTGCAGACGCTGTTTTTTGACCATCCTAACTGCATCGCCTTCAGCCGCAGCGGTACGGATGACGATCCCGGCTGCGTGGTGGTGATGTCAAACGGCGACGACGGAGAGAAGGTGATTTGCCTGGGGGAAAACTACGGTAATAAAACGTGGCGTGATTTTCTCGGCAATCGCGAAGAAACGGTCACCACGGCGGCGGATGGCGAAGGAACGTTTACCTGCAAAGGCGGAAGCGTCAGCGTGTGGGTGATTGAGGATGCGTTGTAGAAACAAAGTCGGGTGGCGCTGACGCTTACCCGGCCTACGGGACGGTACTTTTGTAGGCCGGGTCAGGCGAAGCCGCAACCCGGCAAAAAAACGGCTACGGTAGTTTACTCGCCAGCGGATTCTTGCTCAGGTAATCGGCACACTCAACCGTTGGGCGATCGACCTTCTGCAGCTCCAGCCCGTCGTACTCAAGCGTCGAGCCATCGCGCTCCAGCGGATAGATATCCAGCTTACGCGTCACGTTGTAATAACTGTCTGAACGCAGCATGATTTTACCCGGCACGGCAATCACGCGCTGCCACTGACGGCAGTCCAGCGTATCGCCCTCTTCCGTCACCACCAGCGTGGCAATCGCTTCAGGGCTGACCATGTTGCTCTGCGGCCCTTTCGACTGCCAGTATCCCGCCAACTGCGACGGGACAGGATGCTTGATCACGTCGTTATAATTATCTACCTGAACGCACCCGGTCAGTGCCAGCAGCGCGCCAGCAATTGCTATTTTTTTCATCATCTTTCCTGCATTCGAAGAAAAAAATATTGTGGCATTAAAGCGCTGCGGCTGCCAGCGAAGATCGACAGGTCTTAGACCTGCATCCCCATCACTTCCTGATAGGCCGACACCAGCTTGTTACGCACCTGGATCCCCATCTGCAGAGAAACCGAGGCTTTTTGCAAATCGGTCATCACATCATTCAGCGCCACGCCCGGCTCGCCGAGGGTGAACTTCTCAGCCTGAGTGCGCGCTGCGGTCTGGGTATCACTGATACGGTCAAGAGCGGCATGCAGTTGCCCTGCAAAGCTGATGCTCGGCTGCTGATCTGCCACATTCTGGTTACGGGCCGTCATCGCCGTTGCCTGCAACTGACTGATTACCCCTTCAATGCCCTGTATAGCCATGACTCTCCCCTGGATGGTTTTTTACGCGGTCAAGACTAACAGCTTGTCAATAAGATAATGGCGGTAAATAGCATGAAAAAACCAGGTTATTTGACGCATAGAAAATCACGAATCATCAAATAATGGCAGGGCCATCAATATGGAACTTTTGTCGTGTTTGCCGACCCGGGAGTCAGTTTTGTTTCTCTACACGAATAACGTAAACCACCAGGATTTAAGAGGTGCGCAATGAGTGCAACAGCATCGACAGCGCCGCAAAATAAATCACTCGAGTGGATGAACCGCCTTCGCGCGAATCCTAAAATCCCGTTGATCGTGGCAGGCGCTGCCGCAATTGCGATCCTTGTAGCGATGGTCCTGTGGGCGAAAAGCCCTGATTACCGGACGCTCTACAGTAACCTTTCCGATCAGGATGGCGGCGCCATCGTCACCCAGTTGACCCAGATGAACATCCCTTATCGCTTTGCCGATAATGGCGGTGCGCTGGAGGTCCCGGCAGATAAGGTGCACGAACTGCGTCTGCGCCTGGCCCAGCAGGGGCTGCCGAAAGGCGGCGCGGTAGGCTTTGAGCTGCTGGATCAGGAAAAATTCGGTATCAGCCAGTTCAGCGAGCAGGTGAACTACCAGCGTGCGCTGGAAGGTGAACTGGCCCGCACCATTGAAACATTAGGCCCGGTGAAGAGCGCCCGCGTGCACCTGGCGATGCCTAAACCTTCCTTATTTGTCCGCGAACAGAAATCACCTTCGGCTTCCGTGACCGTGAACCTTGAGCCTGGCCGCGCGCTGGACGAAGGGCAAATCAGCGCGGTGACGCATCTCGTCTCCAGCGCCGTCGCCGGTCTGCCGCCGGGTAACGTGACGCTGGTTGACCAGAGCGGTCACCTGCTGACGCAATCCAACACCGCCGGTCGCGATCTGAATGACGCGCAGCTGAAATATGCCGCCGATGTCGAAAGCCGTCTCCAGCGTCGTATCGAAGCGATCCTCGGCCCGGTTGTGGGCAACAGCAACGTGCACGCGCAGGTCACCGCGCAGATCGACTTCTCGAATAAAGAACAAACCGAAGAGCAGTACAGTCCGAACGGCGATGCGGCTCAGGCGGTCATGCGTTCGCGTCAAATCAACTCCAGCGAGCAGGTTGGCGGTGCCTACCCGGGCGGCGTGCCGGGCGCGCTGTCTAACCAGCCTGCCCCGGCAAACGCGGCGCCGATCTCTACGCCGCCGGCCAATCAGCAGAACGGTCAGCAAAATAATCAGCAGACCACCTCTACGGCGAATAACAGCGGCCCACGAAACACCAGCCGTAACGAAACCACGAACTACGAAGTGGATAGAACGATTCGCCACACTAAACTGAACGTGGGCGATATTCAGCGTCTCTCTGTTGCGGTAGTGGTGAACTACAAAACGCTGGCGGATGGCAAACCGTTGCCGTTGACCGCCGAGCAGATGAAGCAGATTGAAAACCTGACCCGCGAAGCGATGGGTTACTCCGAGAAGCGTGGCGATACCCTCAACGTGGTGAACTCACCGTTCAACTCGGTTGAAGAGACCGGCGGTGAACTGCCGTTCTGGCAACAGCAGGCGTTTATCGACCAGCTGATGTCCGCAGGGCGCTGGCTGCTGGTGCTGATTGTCGCGTGGCTGCTGTGGCGTAAGGGCGTTCGTCCACAGCTCCAGCGCCGTGCTGAAGCTGAAAAAGCGGCTCGCGAGCAGATGAATGCGCGTCAGGAAACGGAAGAAGCGGTTGAAGTTCGCCTCAGTAAAGATGAACAGATGCAGCAACGCCGTGCTAACCAGCGCATGGGTGCCGAGGTGATGAGCCAGCGCATTCGCGAAATGTCAGATAACGATCCGCGCGTCGTGGCGCTGGTCATCCGCCAGTGGATGGGTAACGAACATGAGTAATACGCTTACGGGCACCGATAAAAGCGTCATCCTGCTGATGACCATTGGCGAAGATCGCGCAGCAGAGGTGTTTAAACACCTCTCCCAGCGAGAGGTACAGATTCTCAGTGCGGCCATGGCCAACGTGCGTCAAATTTCCAACAAGCAGCTGACCGAAGTGCTGTCGGAGTTTGAGCAGGAAGCCGAACAGTTTGCCGCGCTGAACGTCAACGCCAACGACTACCTGCGTTCCGTGCTGGTCAAGGCGCTGGGCGAAGAGCGTGCCGCCAGCCTGCTGGAAGATATTCTGGAAACGCGCGATACCGCCAGCGGTATCGAAACGCTCAACTTTATGGAACCGCAGAGTGCCGCCGACCTTATTCGCGACGAGCACCCGCAGATTATCGCCACCATCCTTGTCCACCTCAAACGTGGTCAGGCGGCCGATATTCTGGCGCTGTTCGAAGAGCGCCTGCGTCACGATGTGATGCTGCGTATCGCCACCTTCGGCGGCGTCCAGCCTGCCGCGCTGGCGGAGCTGACCGAGGTGCTGAACAACCTGCTCGACGGCCAGAACCTCAAGCGCAGCAAAATGGGCGGCGTGAGAACGGCGGCGGAAATCATCAACCTGATGAAAACGCAGCAGGAAGAGGCCGTCATTACGGCGGTTCGCGAATTCGACGGCGAGCTGGCACAGAAAATCATCGACGAGATGTTCCTGTTCGAAAACCTCGTCGAAGTGGACGACCGCAGCATCCAGCGCCTGCTCCAGGAAGTGGATTCCGAGTCGCTGCTTATCGCCCTCAAAGGCGCCGAGCAGCCGCTGCGCGAGAAGTTCCTGCGCAACATGTCTCAGCGTGCGGCCGATATCCTGCGCGACGACCTTGCCAACCGCGGCCCGGTTCGTCTGTCTCAGGTGGAAAACGAACAGAAAGCCATTCTGCTTATTGTTCGTCGTCTGGCGGAAACCGGCGAGATGGTGATTGGCAGCGGAGACGACACCTATGTCTAATGAGCTGCCGTGGAAGCGTTGGACGCCGGACGATTTGGCCCCTCCCCTCTCCGAGTTCACGCCAGCCGTGATCCCGACCGAGGAGCTTGACCCGGACGTCGAACAGCCTGAGCTAAGCGAAGAAGAGCAGCAAGCACAGATGCTGGCTCAGCTGCAAATGCAGGCGCACGAGCAGGGCTACAATGCCGGTCTGAACGAAGGCCGGCAGAAAGGCCACGAGCTGGGGTATCAGGAAGGCCTGTCAAAAGGGCTAGAGCACGGTATCGATCAGGCGCGCCAGCAGCAGGCGCCGATCCATGCCCGCATGCAGCAGTTGGTCAGCGAGTTTCAGCACACGCTGGACGCGCTGGACAGCGTGATTGCCTCGCGACTGATGCAGATGGCGCTGGAAGCCGCGCGTCAGGTGATCGGCCAGACGCCCGTCGTGGATAACACAGCGCTGATCAAACAAATTCAGGGCCTGCTGCAGCAGGAGCCGCTGTTCAGCGGTAAGCCGCAGCTGCGCGTCCATCCGGACGACCTGCAGCGCGTGGAAGAGAGCCTGGGCGCGACGCTAAACCTGCACGGCTGGCGTCTGCGCGGCGATCCGTCGTTACATCACGGCGGCTGCAAAGTCTCAGCCGATGAAGGCGATCTGGATGCCAGCGTCGCCACCCGCTGGCAGGAACTGTGCCGCCTGGCGGCACCGGGAGTCGTCTGATGACCGCACGCCTCACCCGCTGGCTCACCACGCTCGACAATTTTGAGACGAAGATGGCGCAACTGCCCTCTGTTCGTCGTTATGGGCGACTGACGCGCGCCACCGGTCTGGTACTGGAGGCCACCGGCCTGCAGCTGCCGCTGGGCGCGACCTGTGTGATCGAGCGTCAGGACGGTCTGGAAACGCGTGAAGTGGAAAGCGAAGTGGTCGGGTTCAACGGCCAGCGCCTGTTCCTGATGCCGCTTGAAGAGGTGGAAGGCATTCTGCCCGGCGCGCGCGTGTATGCCAAAAACACGTCTGGCGATGGGCTGCAAAGCGGGAAGCAGTTGCCGCTTGGTCCTGCCCTGCTGGGTCGCGTGCTGGACGGCAGCGGGAAGCCGCTCGACGGGCTGCCCTCGCCGGACACCACCGAAACCGGCGCATTAATCACCCAGCCGTTTAACCCCCTGCAGCGAACCCCTATCGAGCATGTGCTCGATACCGGCGTACGCCCGATTAACGCCCTGCTGACCGTGGGACGCGGACAACGTATGGGCCTGTTCGCCGGGTCAGGCGTGGGTAAATCCGTTCTGCTCGGCATGATGGCGCGCTATACCCAGGCGGATGTTATCGTTGTGGGCCTGATCGGCGAACGCGGTCGCGAAGTTAAAGATTTCATTGAAAACATTCTGGGTGCGGAAGGCCGTGCCCGCTCAGTGGTCATTGCCGCACCGGCGGACGTGTCGCCGTTACTGCGTATGCAGGGGGCAGCGTATGCCACCCGCATCGCCGAAGATTTTCGTGACCGCGGCAAGCACGTGCTGCTGATCATGGATTCGCTGACCCGCTACGCGATGGCGCAGCGTGAAATCGCGCTGGCTATCGGTGAGCCACCGGCGACCAAAGGCTACCCGCCTTCGGTCTTCGCCAAACTCCCTGCCCTGGTGGAACGTGCGGGGAACGGTATCAGCGGCGGCGGCTCCATCACCGCGTTCTATACGGTGCTGACCGAAGGCGATGACCAGCAGGATCCGATTGCCGACTCCGCACGCGCGATCCTTGACGGTCATATTGTGCTGTCGCGTCGTCTCGCCGAAGCCGGACACTATCCGGCAATTGATATTGAAGCCTCTATCAGCCGCGCAATGACGGCGCTGATAACCGAGAAGCACTACGCCCGCGTGCGTAACTTTAAACAACTCCTCTCCAGCTTCCAGCGCAACCGCGATCTGGTCAGTGTGGGGGCGTATGCCAAAGGCAGCGACCCGATGCTCGACAAAGCGATTACCCTGTGGCCGCAGCTGGAGGCATTTTTGCAACAAGGCATTTTTGAACGTGCCAACTGGGAAGATTCAATTCAGGCACTGGAGCTGATTTTCCCGCAGGTGTAACACAGGTGGAGGGCGAAGGTCATGGCGCAAAACAGCGCGTTATCAACGCTGAAAGATCTGGCTGAAAAAGAAGTTGATGATGCCGCATTGCAGCTTGGCGCAATGCGACGCGGGTGCCAGCAGGCTGAAGAACAGTTGAAGATGTTAATCGACTATCAGCATGAATATCGCACCAACCTCAATACCGATATGACACAGGGCATTGGAAGCCAGCGCTGGATTAACTATCAGCAGTTTATCCAGACGCTGGAGAAGGCGATAGATCAGCATCGCCAGCAGCTTCACCAGTGGACCCAGAAAGTCGATACCGCGCTGAATTTCTGGCGCGAGAAGAAGCAGCGACTGCAGGCCTGGCAGACCTTACAGGACCGACAGATTGCGGCAACGACCCTGGCGGAAAACCGTCTGGATCAGAAAAAAATGGATGAGTTTGCCCAGCGCGCATCAATGAGGAAACCGGAATGATCACACTGCAACAACTGCTGATGAGCGACAGCGACCTGTCAGGCGGTACGCAGACGGGGAAAGGCACCGACGGTGCACAGGACTTTCTCGCGCTGCTCGCGGGCGCCCTGTCGGACGCGACGGGCAAGGGCAAAGATGCACCACTGACCCTGGCTGACCTGAAAGCCGCCGGCAGCAAGCTGTCCCACGTTGCTCAGGACGCCAAAGGGGATACCACCCTGCAGGCCAAAATTGCCGACCTGCTCTCGCGCCAAACCGCGCTGAATGGCGACGAGACGGCGCCCGTCACCTCGCTTGATACGCTGGTTTCCGGACTGGTGCCGCTGTCTAAAGGTGACGCACTGAAGACGATCAATGCCGCGAACAGCAAAGATGACGGTAAAAGCGAGCTGAGCGAAGAGGAGCTGGCCGGATTGAGCGCCCTGATGGCGATGCTGCCGCACCAGCAAACTACCGCCTCTCGTGTAGCTGGCAGTGACGGCGTCTCCGCCACCGCAACGCTGAGTACAGCGGCGCTTGCGCAAAACGGCGCGGGCCAACCGTCCCTGAACGCGCTTCCGGGAAGCCATGATAAAGCGCAGAGTGCTGCGCCTTATCAGAGTCAGGCGAAAAACAGCGACCCGGCCCTGTCGGGCAACGCGCCGGCGACGCCGGTCGTGGCCGCAACCGCAGAGAAGCAGGAGCTCGCCAGCGCCTCCTCTTCATCATCGCCGACGGCTACCCTGGCACCGATTATGTCCAGCCATGCAACCAGTCAGACGGCCGCCACCGTTGCTCCCGCGCCGGTGTTAAGCCAGCCTCTGGGCACGCATGAATGGCAGCAGTCCCTGAGCCAGCACATCACCCTGTTCACCAAACAGGGCCAGCAGACGGCCGAGCTGCGTCTGCACCCGGAAGATCTGGGTCAGGTACAAATTTCGCTTAAGCTGGATGATAACCAGGCGCAGTTGCAGATGGTCTCTGCGCACAGCCATGTTCGTGCGGCGCTGGAAGCCGCGCTGCCGGTACTGCGGACCTCACTGGCGGAGAACGGCATTCAGCTTGCGCAGAGCAGCGTCAGCAGCGAGAGCTTTGCCGGGCAGCAGCAGTCCTCATCCCAGCAGCAGCACCAGGCTTCGCGTTCCGGCAACACCGGCGGTTTTAATGAAGAGAGCGATGAACTACTGCCCGTTCCTGCCGCCCTGCAATCCGCCGCGCGCGGTAACAGTGCCGTAGACATCTTCGCCTAAACGCCAGAGGTAGCGTGATTATCCCCGTCTTTTCCACGCTTTGACGACAGCAGGACACGGGATAATCACCTTATTAAGCTGTACCGAAACAGGAAGCTCGTATCAGATGACTGACTCCGCTATCACCAAAAAAAGTAAGCGTTCCATCTGGATCCCGCTGCTGGTGTTGATCACGCTCGCCGCCTGCGCTACCGCGGGCTATAGTTACTGGCGTATGCAGCAGGAACCTTCGACCGCTGCGGCCAAAGCCGAACCTGCACCGCCACCGGCGCCGGTATTTTTCCCTCTGGACACCTTCACCGTGAATCTCGGTGACGCGGATCGTGTGCTGTACGTCGGTATTACACTGCGCCTGAAGGATGAAGCCACGCGCGCGCGTCTGAATGATTATCTTCCGGAGGTGCGTAGCCGCCTTCTGCTGCTGTTCTCTCGTCAGGACGCTTCGGCGCTGGCCACCGATGTGGGTAAGCAAAAGCTGGTCGACGCCATTAAACAAACGCTGGCGACCCCGCTGGTAAACGGCCAACCTAAGCAGGAAGTCACTGACGTTCTGTATACAGCCTTCATTCTGCGGTAACGACATGGGCGACAGTATTCTTTCTCAGGCAGAAATCGATGCGCTGCTCAACGGCGACAGCGATAAAAGTGATGATCCGCAACCGGGTATCGGCGGCGATAGCGATATTCGTCCCTATGACCCGAATACCCAGCGTCGCGTGGTACGTGAACGTCTGCAGGCGCTGGAGATCATTAACGAACGTTTTGCACGTCAGTTCCGTATGGGGCTGTTTAACCTGCTGCGTCGTAGCCCGGATATCACGGTCGGTGCGATCCGCATTCAGCCGTATCATGAGTTTGCCCGCAACCTGCCGGTGCCAACCAACCTTAACCTGATTCATCTGAAGCCGCTGCGCGGCACCGGTCTGGTGGTGTTTTCCCCAAGCCTGGTGTTCATTGCGGTGGATAACCTGTTCGGCGGCGACGGGCGTTTCCCGACCAAAGTAGAAGGTCGTGAATTCACCCACACCGAACAGCGCGTCATTAACCGCATGCTGAAGCTGGCGCTGGAGTCCTACAGCGACGCGTGGAAAGCGATTAACCCGCTGGAAGTGGAGTACGTCCGTTCTGAGATGCAGGTGAAATTTACCAATATCACCACCTCCCCGAACGATATCGTCGTTAACACCCCGTTCCACGTGGAGATCGGTAACCTGACCGGCGAGTTCAACATCTGCCTGCCGTTCAGCATGATCGAACCGCTGCGCGAGCTGCTGGTTAACCCGCCGCTGGAGAACTCCCGCAACGAAGACCAGAACTGGCGTGAAAACCTGGTCCGCCAGGTCCAGCATTCGCAGCTTGAGCTGGTGGCGAGCTTCGCCGATATCCCGCTGCGGTTATCTCAGATCCTGAAATTACAACCCGGTGATGTTTTGCCGATAGAAAAACCCGACCGCATTATTGCCCATGTGGATGGTGTCCCCGTGCTGACAAGCCAGTACGGCACGATTAACGGTCAGTATGCGTTACGCGTTGAGCACTTGATCAACCCGATTTTGAATTCGCTGAATGAGGAACAGCCCAAATGAGTGACATGAACAATCCGTCCGATGAAAACAGCGGAGCACTGGACGATCTGTGGGCTGACGCGTTAAACGAGCAAAAAGCGACCCCGGCCAAAAGCGCAGCGGATGCCGTATTCCAGCAGCTCGGCGGCGGTGATGTCAGCGGCACGCTGCAGGACATCGACCTGATTATGGATATCCCGGTTAAGCTGACCGTTGAACTGGGACGCACCCGTATGACCATTAAAGAGCTGCTGCGCCTGACGCAGGGTTCCGTGGTGGCCCTTGACGGCCTGGCCGGCGAGCCGCTGGATATTCTGATCAACGGCTATCTGATTGCTCAGGGTGAAGTGGTGGTGGTAGCCGATAAATACGGCGTACGTATCACCGACATCATTACCCCGTCTGAACGTATGCGTCGTCTGAGCCGTTAAGCATGAAAACCCAGGCAACACTATCGCAACCTTCTGCCGTTCCCGGCTCACCTCTGCTCCAGGTGAGCGGGGCGTTGTTCGGTATTATTGCCTTTATTCTTATCGCCGCCTGGCTGGCGAAGCGCTTTGGCCTGGCGGGGAAAACTGCCGGCGCCCGCGGGCTGAAGGTCAGCGCCAGCACCACCCTGGGACCACGTGAACGCGTGGTCATCGTCGAGGTGGACGATGCGCGTCTGGTTCTGGGCGTCACGGCGTCAAACATCAGCGTATTACATAAGCTGCCGCCCGCCCCTGCTGTGGTGGACGAGCGTGCAGAGGCCCCTGCGGATTTCCAGTCCGTGATGAAGAGTTTGCTTAAGCGTTCCGGGAGATCCTGATGCGCCGTTTGTTATCCCTGACGCTTGCGGGCGTTGGCCTGTTTGCTCCCGCGGTCTATGCGCAACTGCCCGGTCTGGTGTCAACCCCTCTCGCAGGCGGCGGCCAAAGCTGGTCGCTTCCGGTTCAGACGCTGGTGTTCATCACCTCGCTGACGTTTATTCCGGCTATCCTGCTGATGATGACCAGCTTCACCCGCATCATCATCGTTTTTGGTCTGCTGCGAAACGCGCTCGGCACCCCTTCCGCTCCGCCAAACCAGGTTCTGCTCGGACTGGCGCTGTTTTTGACCTTTTTCATTATGTCGCCGGTGATCGATAAGATTTACACCGACGCCTATCAGCCGTTCAGCGAAGATAAAATCTCCATGCAGGAAGCGCTGGATAAAGGCGCGCAGCCGCTGCGGGAATTTATGCTGCGCCAGACGCGCGAAGCGGATTTGGCCCTCTTTGCCCGCCTGTCCAACACCGGCGAGCTGCAGGGACCAGAAGCGGTACCCATGCGTATTCTGCTGCCCGCCTATGTGACCAGCGAGCTGAAAACCGCGTTCCAGATCGGCTTTACCATCTTTATTCCGTTCCTGATTATCGACCTGGTGATCGCCAGCGTCCTGATGGCGCTCGGGATGATGATGGTGCCGCCCGCGACCATCGCCCTGCCCTTTAAGATCATGCTTTTTGTACTGGTCGACGGCTGGCAGCTTTTGGTCAGCTCGCTGGCGCAGAGTTTCTACAGTTAAGGAACGGCAATGACACCCGAATCGGTCATGATGATGGGCACGGAGGCGATGAAAATCGCGATTGCCGTTGCCGCTCCGCTGCTGCTTGTCGCGCTGGTTACCGGTCTGATTATCAGTATTCTGCAGGCCGCCACGCAGATTAACGAAATGACGCTGTCGTTCATCCCGAAAATCATCGCCGTGTTCGTGGCGATTATCGTGGCCGGACCGTGGATGCTGAACCTGCTGCTGGACTATATGCGCAACCTGTTTACCAATCTGCCGTACATCATCGGCTGACCTGACGATGCTGAACTTCACCAGCGACCAGTGGGTTCAGTGGCTCGGCGTCTACTTCTGGCCGATGCTGCGCATCATGGCGCTGATCTCCACCGCCCCCATTCTCAGCGAGAAATCGATACCCAAGCGTGTCAAAGTGGGGCTGGGGATTATCATCTCCATTATCGTCGCACCGTCTCTCCCTCCCGTGGATATTCCGATCTTCTCGGCGAATGCGGTGTGGGTCGCCCTGCAGCAGGTGATGATTGGCGTTGCCGTCGGCTTTACCATGCAGCTCGCTTTTGCCGCCGTGCGTACCGCGGGGGAACTGATTGGCCTGCAGATGGGGTTATCGTTCGCCACGTTTGTCGATCCCGGCAGTCATCTCAACATGCCCGTGCTGGCGCGCATTATCGATCTGCTCGCCATGCTGCTGTTCCTGTCGTTCAACGGCCATCTGTGGCTTATCTCCATGCTGGTGGACACGTTCCATACGCTGCCGATTGGCGAAAACCCGGTGAACAGCAACGCTTTCCTGGCGCTCACCCGCGCCGCGGGGCTGATCTTCCTGAATGGGCTGATGCTGGCGCTGCCGATCATCACCCTGCTGCTGACCGTCAACCTGGCATTAGGTTTACTGAACCGAATGGCGCCGCAGCTTTCGGTGTTTGTCATTGGTTTTCCGTTGACGCTGACGGTCGGAATTTTATTAATGTCATTACTGATGCCACTTATCGCTCCCTTCTGTGAACATTTATTCGGCGAGATATTCAACCTGTTAGCGGATATTGTCAGCGAACTGCCTCGTAAATAATAGACCGTACTGTTGCTACTGTCTTTCTGAGGATATTCCTAAAATAAAACGCGAAAAACATCTTCCAGGATATATCTGACGCGGTTTAATTGTTTCTAACCACCTCACAATACTTAATATTTACTTTACTTTAAGAAGATTCCTGGCAAATTATACGTAACTTTACGGGATAGTGAGTCCGCCTGAAAGTCTTTGTCATGCTCACAGGTTTATTATTTTTTTCCATCCCGTATGGCTGTTTTGAGCTCTCAGGCAGATGGTGAATTATCGTTACGCATTGAGTGAGGGTATGCCATGTCAACGATCATTATGGATTTATGCAGCTACACCCGGCTAGGGTTAACCGGGTACCTGGCAAGCAGAGGGGTAAGAAAGAGAGACATCAACGATGCACACACCGTTGACGAACTCGCAGCCGCTTGTGACGAACTAAAACCAGGCGTGGTGTTTATTAATGAGGACTGTTTCATTCACGATCCAGCCAACAGTCAGCACATTAAGCAAATCATTAATCAGCATCCAAAAACCCTGTTTATTGTTTTTATGGCGATCGCGAATATCCATTTCGATGAGTATTTGTTGGTCCGTAAAAATTTATTGATCAGTTCTAAATCGATTAAACCCGAGTCGCTGGATGACATTTTGGGTGATTATTTGAATAAAGAAGTTAAAAATGTAGGAGCGGTTAACTTACCCACCCTATCATTAAGCAGGACTGAATCAAGTATGCTGCGAATGTGGATGGCGGGACAAGGAACTATTCAGATCTCCGACCAGATGAATATTAAAGCGAAAACCGTTTCATCACACAAAGGAAATATTAAACGGAAAATTAAAACGCATAATAAGCAAGTGATCTACCACGTGGTACGCCTGACCGATAATGTGACGAACGGGATTTTCGTCAACATGCGTTAGTCGCTTAAGACCCTGTGCACCCTACCTTTGATCTCTGGCCTGGCCAGAGATTTTTGCTTCTGCAGAGGGTGTCGGGCACGCGATATGCTACCCGACGCCGTGTTAGTCTGCTTTCTCAACAAAAATACCGTCCGGATGCCCCAGTTCGTTAAAAAACCAAATGCCGAGCGGGTAGTCTTCCAGTGATACCAGGTACATTGTACCTTCGCTAAACTCTTCAATTGCCAGCACCACACCCGGGCGGCGCGGCCCACCGTCCGTTTTAACGGTTACCCGATCGTTGACCTTCATACATTCCTCCTCTGGTTTTGAGCCAGTGTAGAACAAAACGCAAAATCGCACATCGCCGCCCGGTGTGAATGGCGTTTTTATCTACAGTCTATACTTAGCGATGGACCCGGCTGAATGAGGAACCCCGCAATGAAGACCGATAAAGAGTACAGCGACACCATCAAGCGCGAAGTCGAGGTGGATGTCGATGCCCTGCTGGCCGCCATCAATGAGATTAGCGAGTCAGAAGTCCGCAGGACGGACGACAATTCGGACCGCGTCATTGTTAACGGAAGGGATTATCACACCTATCGTGAGCTGGCGGAGGCCTTCGAGCTCGATATTCACGACTTTAGCGTGTCGGAAGCCAATCGTTAGGGCGAAAAAAATCCCGGTCATGGGGATGACCGGGATCAAAACTTGCTTATGCAAGAAGCACTTGAAAATTCGTTACACCAGGAAATCTGATGTACAAGCCACACTATCCCCAACGAATTTGTCTGACAAGCATATATTCTTATGATGAATATAATATTTTTAACATAATGCTTTTCGTTATGAGCAATAACTTACGCTGAATGCGGGTTTGCCAGGGATTGTTCCCATTTCATCTGTTAACAATTCGGTTATTTTTTAAGAATTTTCTTAGAACGAAACGCAACCGTCATCGGGAGTCACTATGCCTTCACTGCGGGATACCTTGCTGATTTTTTCTGACCTGGATGGCGCGTTGCTGGATATTCATACCTACGACTGGCAACCCGCAATGCCCTGGCTGGACAGGCTACAGGATAACCAGATTCCGATTATTCTCTGCAGCAGCAAAACCGCGGCAGAGATGCTGGATATTCAGCAGGATCTGGGGCTGGAAGGCTTGCCGTTTATTGCCGAGAACGGCGCGGTAATACAGCCTGACGTGCGCTGGGACAAGGTCCAGCGTCAGATCCGGGGGATGACGCACCGGGATATTCGCCCGCGAATCGAGCAGATTCGTCTGCAGACGGGCTTTAAATTCACCACCTTTGACGATGTGGATGAGCACGTTATCAGCGAGTGGACCGGACTGACGCGCTACCGTTCGACGCTTGCCCGCAAGCATGAAGCCTCCGTCACGCTCATCTGGCGCGATACCGACGAGAAATTGGTCCAGTTTGAAGAGCAGCTGGCATACATCGGCCTGAAGTGTGTGCAGGGGGCGCGCTTCTGGCATATTCTCGACGCCCGCTGCGGTAAAGATGTGGCGGTTAACTGGCTGATTGAACAGTATCGCGAACAGGAAGAGATCGAGCCCACCACGCTGGGGCTCGGCGATGGCCCTAACGATGCGCCGCTGCTCGACAGCATGGACTTCGCGGTGATCATCAAGGGGATTAACCGCCAGGGTATCACGCTACGGGACGATAACCCCGAGCGGGTCTATCACACCCAACAGACCGGCCCGTCAGGCTGGCAGGAGGGGCTGGATCACTTCCTGTCCTGATCCCGCCACACGACCCGGTTACGCCCGCTCTGCTTAGCCTGATAGAGCCGGACGTCCGCCACGGACTGCAGCTGTTCAAAATCGTAGTTGCCCGTTTCATCCGCGCTGCTGACGCCCAGCGACGCGCTGATGCGCAGGGTGGTGCTCTTCTTCACCAGGATCTCCTTACTGGTGATTCGGCAACGAATGCGGTCAGCGACGCCTCTCGCCTCCTCCAGACCAATGCCGGGAAGGACCACACAAAACTCTTCTCCGCCGACGCGCCCGGCCACATCATTCTTGCGTAACGCGCTGGCAATCACGCCTGCCGTATGGGAAAGCACCTTATCACCGGCCTGATGGCCGAAACGGTCGTTAATGCTTTTAAAATGGTCGAGATCGATCTGAATCACCGAGAACGGCAGCGCCTGCTGGCGGCAGGTTTCCGCCAGCAATTTGGCGCGGTCGAACAGCGCGCCGCGATTATTGAGCCGTGTCAACGGATCGTGCCAGGCCTGCCACTGGAGGGAGTGCTGAAGCGTGTACATGTTACTCACCATCCGACGGATCACCAGCCACGAGATCAACAGCATGGCGGTAAAGAGCGCCCACAGCAGCGCCAGCACGATACTGATACTGCCGAAATCATCCTGCACCCCTTCATGCAGGGTGTGGATCCGCAGGACGACGCCATCGAAGTGATCGAGCCGCTCCCAGGTGATAAATCGGCTCCCGAGGCGGGTCCCGCCGCCGGTATCATGCTCAATCGCCTGGGCAATCTGCGCCGTTTCGCGTTCGTCAAAATGGTTAACCAGGCTTCCCGCGTGGGCAGAGGTGGCTATCATATTAAGCCGGGTATCGTACAGCTGATACTCCCCCTCCGTCCGGTCTTCCGTCGCGTCGGTCAGCAGACGCTGCATCGTGTCTAAGGTAAAGTCCATCGCCACGACGCCGTACCAGTAGTGATCGAAATAGATGGGGACGCTGGCGGTGATCGTGCGTTCATCCCCGGTCCAGGATGAAGGGGTAGAGATAAACCAGCGCACGGCGCGCGCGCGATTGTTACGTTCTGACTGCTGGGTAAACCAGGACTGCGTGACCAGATGATAATAGCGGGCGGTAATATCGCCCGCCCGATCCGGCGTATCCGTGGAAAGGAAAAATCCGGCGCGAGAGACGTAGATCACCCGCGCTTCTGTTTGCGCTCTCGATGATGCCAGCCTGAGCAGATACCCCACTTCGAGTGCGGCAGAAATTTCATGACTGATGCGCTCAGCGTCCCGGTTCAGAAGGGTGGTTTTATCCACGAATGCATCCGAGACCCCGTTAAGGGGAAGCGTGCGCTTTTTATCAACGGCAAGTTGCCAGGTGGGGAGCATGCGGACGGTATTAAAGCGTGACACCGCATCCTGTAAGACATCAAAGGCCAGCGGCGTCTCGATTGCATCATGCATGCCCTGGCGGAACAACAGCATCCTGTCGACGCTGTTCTGTAACTGCCTGTCCAGCGAACTGGCCACCGTATCCAGATGGTTGCGCTGGCTGGAGATGTACGCCTCTTCCAGCACCACCACCTCACGCCAGGTCAGGAGCGTGGAAAACACCAGAACGATCAGAAAACAGAGATTAACAATCCGCCCCGGATTGCTACGCTTATGCAGCCATTGCAAAAAAGTTTGTCTTACAACAAAGGTATCGCGCTGCACACACACTCCCTGATTACTGCTCTTTACCCGAAACCTGAGATAAAAACGCCCGGCAAAGCCGGGCGTTATGTGATTAAGCCTTGTCCCGCTGGTGCTGCCCGTCACCCGGCTGAAGCTCATCTTCACGGAATGCTTCCCGCTTGATGCTATAGCCATCGTGCCACCGACATTCCACCATTCCGCTGGAATACCCGGTGACGATCATACGTGGGCCGCCCTTCTTAGGCTTAACTTCATCACTGACCAAAAAGACCATACCTGCCTCCTGTATCAGGGTGAAACTGTTTCAATTTAGACGAGGAATGGTCTTTTTGCATCCTGCCGCGGGTAACAATTAGTGCGACGTGCCGCGAATTTTCTCAACCAGCTTCACCGCCGCGACGACGATAGCGCCAATGATAAAGCCCAGCACAAGATTCAGCAGCGTAGGCAGAATCGCCGCGATAACGGCCCCCTGCGTGGAGGAGAAATGTTCGATGGCATGGTGCAGCGGCGCAATGCCGTGAACCACAATTCCGCCGCCCACGAGGAACATCGCCAGCGTGCCCACCACCGACAAACTCTTCATCAGCCACGGGGCCAGCACCAGCAGGCTTTTGCCGATGCCTCTTGCTACCGCGCTCGATTTTTCCTCCAGCCAGTAGCCAATATCGTCCAGCTTGACGATCAGCCCCACCAGACCATACACGCCCACGGTGACCAGAATCGCGATGCCGGAGAGGATCAGGACCTGATTCAGGAGCGGCGCGTCAGAGACAATGCCCAGCGTAATCGCGACGATTTCCGCAGACAGGATAAAGTCGGTCCGAATAGCACCTTTGACCTTATCGCGCTCGAAGGTTTTCGGATCCTGCGCGGCCAGCGCTTCAAGACGCTGCTGGCGCACCTCCGGCGTATCGCTCTGCTTGCGCGCGCTAAAGGAGTGCAGCACCTTCTCCACGCCCTCGAAGCAGAGAAATGCCCCGCCAATCATCAGTAACGGCGTGATGGCCCAGGGAATAAACGCGCTGATCAGCAGCGCCAGCGGCACCAGAATCACCTTGTTCAGGAAGGAGCCTTTCGCCACGCCCCACACCACCGGCAGTTCACGGTTTGCCCTCACCCCACTCACCTGCTGGGCGTTAAGCGATAAATCATCGCCCAGCACGCCTGCGGTTTTCTTCGCCGCCAGTTTCCCCATCACTGAAATGTCGTCCAGTAAGGTGGCAATATCATCCAGCAATGTTAATAAGCTACTTCCTGCCAAAATCTTAATCCTTCATTTTTTGGTAATTAAGTGAATAGTATGGAGCAAAAGCGCCAACCCGGAAACAGGCACCTTACGTCAACAAAAAATTCACATCTGCCACACAATTAAAGGGCTCGCCAGCGAGATAGTTTTCGCGTTTACTATCAGCGAACTTTTTATTTCGTCGTGAGGGATTATGCGTTTCCGGCAATTGCTACCGCTTATCGGGGCACTCTTTTCGCTGTACATCATCTGGGGGTCAACCTACTTTGTCATTCGCATCGGCGTGGAGAGCTGGCCGCCGCTGATGATGGCGGGCATTCGCTTCCTCTCGGCGGGCATCCTGCTGCTGGCCTTCCTGCTCCTGCGCGGGCATAAGCTTCCCCCGCTACGCCCGATGCTGAATGCTGCCCTGATCGGCCTGCTGCTGCTGGCGGTGGGTAACGGGTTTGTGACGATTGCCGAGCACCAGAACGTCCCGTCCGGGATCGCCGCCGTGGTCGTTGCCACCGTACCGCTGTTTACCCTCTGCTTTAGCCGCCTTTTCGGCATCCGCACCCGCAAGCTGGAATGGCTGGGGATTGGGATTGGCCTGGCCGGCATTGTTCTGCTCAACAGCGGCGGCAACCTGAGCGGGAATCCGTGGGGCGCGGTGATTATCCTGATTGGCTCGATGAGCTGGGCGTTGGGTTCCGTCTACGGGTCGCGTATCGAACTGCCGACCGGCATGATGGCCGGTGCGATTGAGATGCTTGCCGCGGGGATTGTCCTGCTGCTGGCTTCCGCGCTGACGGGAGAAACGCTGACGACCCTGCCGCCGCTGTCGGGCTTTCTGGCGGTTGGCTACCTGGCGCTGTTTGGCTCTATCATCGCCATTAACGCCTATATGTTCCTGATCCGCAATGTCTCTCCGGCTGTCGCCACCAGCTACGCCTACGTCAACCCGGTCGTGGCCGTGCTGCTCGGAACGGGACTGGGGGGAGAAACGCTCTCACCTGTGGAATGGATTGCTCTTGGGATCATCGTGTTTGCCGTCGTGCTGGTCACGCTGGGCAAATATCTGCTGCCGGCAAAACCGGTGGTCACGCCTTGCGAGGTGGAGAAACCGTAAGCAGGTGAATGCCCTGCGTGTCGATCTGCGCGGTCTGGCCGCCGCCGCAGATCCACTCTTCCAGCCGTTCGCTCAGATCGGCATCGTTCAGCTTTAATCTGCCTCTCAGCGCACACTCCCAGACGATCAGCACCCGCCAGCCCTGCGCCATCAGCGTGGCCAGATCCCGCCTGTCGCGCTCGACGTTCTTGCCAATCTTATCCAGCCAGAAATCGGTGCGCGTCGCCGGGACTTTAAACAGGTAGCAGTCGTGATGGTGCCAGAAACAGCCGTGGGTAAAGATGATGCACTGCCAGGCGTCGATGACGAAATCCGGGCGTCCCGCCAGGGCGGGATCCTGCACGCGGAAGTCAAACCCCGCCTGCGTCAGCAGCGCGGTCAGGCGCTTTTCAATGGCGGTGTCACGCGTGCCGATGGCACGCATGTTTTTACTGCGCGTCGCCTTATCGTGAACATCCGTCATTGACGGCCTCACCCTGACGAAGTGCCACCGCCTGTCGGATGCGCGAGGCCAGCAGCTTTGCGACAGCCGCGAACGCGGGAACCACCACCGAGTTACCAAACTGGCGGTACGCCTGGGTGTCCGACACCGGGATGCGGAAACGATAACCCTGCGGCGTCTCAAAGCCCATCAGCCGGGCGCATTCGCGCGGCGTTAAGCGCCGTGGGCGATGGCGCTGGTTGTGCGGATCGTCGAAATCTTTTTCACCCAGCGCCTTGTCCCAGCCTCTGTCGATCAGGATTTCCGCGCCGTCTTTATAGTAGCGAGCAGACAGCGTGCGGGTGACGCTGTGCGGATCGTTCGGGTTTACCATCCCAAAGCCGAAGCCGTTGCCTTTCGCCTGGTGCTTCTTGGCATAGCGGTAGAGGTATTTCCACAGCACCGGGGTCAGGATAAATTTCGCGTCGACGACGGGTTCCAGCAGATCGGCCACGGTGGGGCGGCGCTCGGGATACAGAGAAGGAATATCACGCAGAGTGAAATCGCCTTTCAGATTGAGATCGCGGCGGAAGCCCACCAGCACGATACGTTCGCGATGCTGGGGCAGGAAATGTTTCCCATCAATAATTTTAGGATCGTCCGCGCCCATGTCCTCTGAATCGGCCACGTCATAACCCAGCTCATCCAGCGTTTGCATGATAATGCGGAAGGTTTTCCCGCCGTCGTGGCTTTTTAAGTTTTTGACATTTTCCAGCACAAAAATGGCCGGACGACGGGCGTCAATAATGCGCGCCACGTCAAAAAACAGCGTTCCCTGCGTATCGCAGGCGAAACCGTGGGCGCGTCCAAGGGCATTCTTTTTGGAGACGCCGGCCAGCGAGAACGGCTGACACGGGAAGCCTGCCAGCAGCACGTCATGCGCCGGGATCGTCTGACGAATGTGCTCGGCGGCCTGTTCATCGCTCACGCCGCTTTTATGGCTCAGGGTCACATCGCGGATATCCGCGTTAAAATGATGCTCGTGCGGATCGCAGTACCAGTTTGCCTTGTAGGTGCGCACGGCGTGCTTGTTCCACTCGCTGGTAAACACGCACTGTCCACCGATGGCTTCAAAACCGTGACGAATGCCGCCGATACCGGCAAACAGATCGATAAACCGGAAGGCATAGTTCGGGTGTGCGGCAGAAGGACGCGGAAGCAGGTTCTGCAGATAACGAAACTCGCCTTCACTCAGGCGACGCCCTGCTCGCTCGCTGGTCAGCAGACGTTTAAGGATCGCCGGGCTCCAGTGGCTCTCGCCGTGCGCCACCAGCAGGCTGGCCAGCGTTTTAGCATCATAGATATCCAACAGCTGGCGCAGTAAGGCCTGCACCGTTGCCGTTGATTTCTCAGCCTGCGCGGGCGCGGGCTCTGTCACTGATCGATTTTCCTGCATTCTTTTAACCGGAGAGTAAAGACTGGGAACAGATTACCACAGTTCAGTTGCGCAAACTGCGACGGAAGCGGCTCAGCACCTGGCTATCCAGCCCGAGGCAGTCGCCGTGTAATTCGGCGCTGAGTTTCGCCATAAACTGGATCAGGAAATCGGCATTGTGACGTGCCAGTTCGCGGCCCATGTCCGTTTGCATTGTATCAGGCAAACGCAGCAGCTTGGTCTGAAAATGGTCGAGGGCAAACGCGCGGTCGTCGAGGGGACGCGCATCGGCAAAGGGATCGTCCGCGTCAAATAGTGGTACGCCCAGTGCGCCCGAGACGGCAAAAACGCGCGCCAGGCCGATAGCGCCTAACGCTTCCAGCCGGTCAGCGTCCTGCACAATTTTGGCTTCTATACTTTGCGGCGCAATGCCGGCGCTGAAGCTGTGCGCCTCAATCGCGTGCGCGATGGCGGCAATATGCTCGGGCGGAAAGTCCGGGAAGTCGCGGCGCAGTATCTCGCTCGTCTTGCGAGCAGCAAGCCGTGACGACTGGCTGCGTTCGGGATGGTTTTTCGGCAGGCTGACAATATCGTGAAAATAGCAGGCGGCCAGAATCACCCGCGGCTCGGCCGTGTGGTGAACCATGATTTTTTGCGCCGTCATCCACACCCGACGAAAATGCGAAATATCATGTGCGGTATCGTCGTTCTGGTGATTTTCCTTGAGCCAGCGCTCAAAGCCATGCTGCCACCGGGCCAGTTCCATCATCATGTCCTGTTGTTTAAAAGAAGGTGAATTATAACATAGCCAAATTAAATAAATTTAAAAATAGCGCTGGGAAATATTTAATAATAATTACTCCTTATAAATCCGTCCCAATAATTCACAAGAAAAATAAAGAGATTAATAGAAATAATTTGAAATATTTCATCGAATTTAATTACATTTATTTTTGAAACTAAATCACAAGCCATAGAATAGTATCGAGCCTGTAATTACGGAGGGTGATTACATATATTCATATAAATTATCTTTAAAGGGAATATATAATGAAAAGAAAAGTTCTGGCATTTCTGGTACCCGCGTTATTAATGGCAGGCGCAGCGAATGCGGCTGAAATGTATAACAAAAATGGCAACAAAGTTGACCTGTACGGTAAGGTTGACGCGCGTCATACCTTCTCTGACAACCCTGGTGATGATGGCGATGAAACCTATGTACAGGTTGGTTTCAAAGGCGAAACCCAGATTACTCGCGATCTGGTCGGTTACGGTCAGTGGGAATATAAAACGTTCGCTAACGATACCGAAGGCGCGGGTGACAAATCCTTTAACCGTCTAGCCTACGCTGGCCTGAAATATGGCGAATACGGTTCATTTGATTATGGCCGTAATTACGGCGTCGTGTACGACGTTGAAGCCTGGACTGATATGCTGCCGGTATTTGGCGGTGATTCTTACACCTGGACCGATAACTTTATGAATGGCCGTGCCAACGGTCTGGCAACCTACCGTAATAGCGATTTCTTCGGTCTGGTTGAGGGTCTGAATTTCGCGCTGCAGTATCAGGGTGCTAACGAAAGTGCAAACGCTAATGAAGATCAGGAAGGTACGAAAAACGGTCATAAAGACGTGCGCTTCCAGAACGGTGACGGCTTCGGTATGTCTACCTCCTATGACTTCTCTGGCGAGCTCTCCGGCCTGAGCCTGGGTGCGGCGTACTCTTCTTCTGATCGTACCAACGACCAGGTAGCTTACGGTAAGAGCCTTGAAGGTGTGGGTTTTGCGGGTGGCGAAAAAGCCGAAGCCTGGACTGTTGGCGCAAAATACGATGCTAACAGCGTCTACCTGGCGATGATGTATGCGGAAACCCGCAACATGACACCTATTGGCAACTTTGGTATCGCCAACCAGACTCAGAACTTTGAAGCGGTTGCACAGTACCAGTTCGACTTCGGTCTGCGTCCTTCCCTGGCATGGGTTTACTCAAAAGGTAAAGACCTGGACGGTCAGGGATTCAATCAGGATCTGGTTAACTACATCGACCTGGGCATGACCTACAGCTTCAACAAAAACTTCTCCACCTATGTTGATTACAAAATCAACATGCTGGATCAGGACGAAGCGCTGTATGACGCATATGGTATTTCCACCGACGACATCGTTGGCGTAGGCATGACCTACCAGTTCTAATCTTTAAAAATACCAAAGGCCGCATCTGCGGCCTTTTTTATTTCTTCGCGGTCTGTGTTATGGCGCTTCCTGCAGCGCCACGCGGATGAACCCGTTATTCTGCGCCAGCAGTTCATGGGCTTTCCACGCATCCAGCCCTGTCAGCACCATCAATACCGCCGTTTTACAGTGATGGTTACAGCTCTCCAGCGCCGCTTTTGCCTCCGCCCGGGAGCATCCCCCCGCTTCCATCACAATGGCGATTTGCCGTTCAGCCCATTTGGTACTGCTTGCCTCGAGATCCACCCGCAGGTTGCTGTAAACGCGCCCTGTCCGAACGGCCAGCCCGGTGGTGATCATCGAGAGGATCATTTTCTGCGCAATCCCCGCTTTGGTGTTGAGATAGCCTGCCACCACATCGGCCCCCAGTTCGGGAGCAATAACCATACTCGCCAGCTGCGCGGCTTCACTTTGCGCATCGCCGGTAATAACGGCGACCGGCGCCCCCAGCGACCATGCATGGCGCATTGCCCCCCACACCCACGGTGTTTTTCCGCTGACGGTCACGGCCAGCATCATATCGTGTTCACCAAACTTAATGGCCTGCAGATCGGCAACGCCGCGCTCGTAGCTCCCTTCCCCCTCTTCTGCCGTGACGGCCACCACGGGGGTTTTGCCCGGCGCATAGTCATCGGCAACCTGTTGCGCGACCCGACCAGACGGTCCCGCCCCGACAATCACCAGACGGCCACCGTGATTGAGGGTCGCGGCAGCGTTATCCACCGCGCGGGCAATCACAGGTAAGCAAGGGGTGAGTGCAGCAGAAATGAGTGCATCATCCTGGTGAATGACTTTCAGCATGTCCAGCGTGGACAATCGATCGATATTCATCGTGCTGGCGTGCCGTCTTTCCTTGACCGAACCGGTAAGCAGAATGCTCATAAACAGCCTCCTTATTATGAGTACCCACACACTATAAAGTGTTTTATATAGATGACCTGCGAGGAGGGTCACGAAAAGAGGACCAAATCCACGCCTTTACATGGCTTTAAGAAAAGCGCGTCATCGGCGATAATTACCCCCTTACTTAATCATCGCGGAGTATTGATGAGCGATTTGCAGCCTTTCCTTCCGACGCGCAAGCGCCCCATGAAACTCAATACGCTGGTCACGCTGATGGTATGCGCGATTATCGGCTCAGTGCTGCTGGTGGTCTTTGCGCTCTATTCGGTGCAGATCACCCGCGCCACACGCGATGATGTTAAAGACACCGCGCTCGGCATTGCCCGCACCCTCGCCGACAGCCCCGAGATACAGCGCGGCCTGATGCAGGCGCCGCAGGAGAATATTATTCAGCCCATCGCCCAGGCGGTGACGAAACGAAACGATCTGCTGTTCACCGTGGTCACCGATATGCGCGGGATCCGCTATTCTCACCCGAACGAGGCGCTGCTGGGGCTGCATTTTATCGGCGACGATTTAACGCCCGCGCTGGAAGGCAAAGAGAACGTATCGGTTAACCGGGGCGCGCTCGCCGAAGCGCTGCGCGTATTTACCCCCGTCTACGACGGCCAGCACGAGCAGATTGGCGTGGTGGTGGTCGGTATCTCCCTCAATAAGGTGGAAGAACAGATTACCCGCGGGCGGCTAAACGCCGTCTGGACCATTTTGTTCAGCATTTTTATGAGTTCGATGGCGATTTGGGGTCTGGTGCGGGTCCTGAAACGCATCCTGTTCGGACTCGAACCCTACGAAATTTCCGCCCTGTTCGAACAACGCCAGGCGATGCTGCAGTCGCTTCGTGAGGGGGTGCTGGCAGTTGATATTCACGGGCGCGTGACGATGATCAATCAGACCGCCAGAGAAATATTGCTTCTCCCGTCCGGCAAGCAGACCGAAAACACCAGCGCCCCCCTGCTGGCCAGCCTGCGTGACGTCTCGAAGACGGGCGTCGCGCGCCAGGATCAGGAGATCAGCTGCAACGGCCGGCTATTGCTGTGCAACATGGTCCCGGTGAAAAGCCAGGATCGGGTGATCGGTGCCATCACCACCTTCCGTGATAAAACGGAAATCAGCCAGCTGATGCAGCGTATTGATGGCATGGTGAATTACGTCGATGCCCTGCGCGCCCATACACACGAGTTTATGAATAAACTGCATGTGATCCTGGGCCTGCTGCACATGAAGCGCTACGACAAGCTGGAAGAGTACATCCTGCAGACGGCGCATCATTACCAGACGGATATCGGTACGATACAGAGCAAGGTAAAATCCCCGGTGGTAGCCGGGTTCCTGCTGGGTAAAATCAACCGGGCGAAAGAAGCGGGCGTCACCCTGACGCTGGCGGATGAAAGCCAGATTCCGGATACCGCAAGTGAAGAGCAGGTCGCGGTGCTGATCACCGCGCTGGGCAACCTCATTGAAAATGCGCTCGACGCGATGGAAGGACAGCAGGAAGGTGAGATTGGCCTGCTGCTGCATTATCAGAATGGCTGGCTCAGCTGTGAAGTCAGCGACGATGGCCCCGGCATTGATCCCACTCAGCTGGAGTCTATTTTTACAAAGGGCTTCTCAACAAAAGGCGACAACCGCGGCGTTGGGCTGTTCCTTGCTCGCCAGCAGATTCAGAACCTTGGCGGCGATATCAGCGTCGAGTCTGAGCCCGGCGTATTTACCCAATTTTTTGTTCACATCCCCTGGGATAGCGAGAGGAATATCGCGTGATAAATGTATTAATTGTCGATGATGACGCCATGGTGGCCGACCTCAACCGTCTGTACGTCAACCGTGTTGAAGGCTTTACCTGCTGTGGCGTCGCCTCCACGCTAAACCAGGCCGAGGCCATCATTAATGACCCCAGCCATCCTGTCGATCTGGTGCTGCTGGATGTCTATATGCAGCAGGATAACGGGCTGGATCTGCTGCCCGTCATTCGCGCATCCGGCCGCCAAATCGATGTGATCATGATCACCTCGGCCGCCGACGCCGCCACGATCCAGACCTCCATCCATTATGGCGTGGTGGATTATCTGATAAAGCCGTTCCAGTTCCCACGCTTTGAAGAGGCGCTGAACGGCTGGAAGGCAAAGCACAGCCTGATGGAGTCGCATCAGTATTACGAGCAGGCGGACGTCGACCGTCTGATCCACGGCGGGGCACCGGAACTGGCAGACAGCAAAAAGCTGCCGAAAGGGTTAACGCCGCAAACGCTGCGCACGATTTGCCAGTGGATTGACGCACACCCGGAGACGGAGTTTTCTACCGATGACCTGGCAAACGCGGTCAATATTTCCCGCGTGTCCTGCCGCAAATATCTGATCTGGCTGGCGCAAATCAATATTCTGTTCACCAGCATTCACTACGGCGCCACCGGGCGTCCGGTGTATCGCTACCGTCTCCAGCCGGAGCAGACGGGCCTGCTCAAGCAATACTGCCAGTAACGCGGTAGGTATCGTCCAGCAGGGTAAAGCGGAAGTGGTGTGCTGAAGAGAACACCACTTCTTTTGTTTTGGTCACAAAGATCGCTTCTATGTCTGGACGCGCACGCAGCGCGGCGCAGCCCTTCTCCACGCCCATGCCGTACATCAGCGTGGTCCAGATATCGCCGTCGATGGAATCTTTTGAAATGATGGTCACGCTGTCCAGTTCGTTGTCCAGCGGATACCCGGTGCGCGGATCGAGAATGTGGTGATAGCGTTTGCCGTTGTGTTCAAAGTAGCGCTCGTACGTTCCCGACGTCACGACGGAGAGGTTCTCGACGACCATCGTGCCGATCAGCGCATCCCCGGCGAACGGTTTTTTCAGCCCAACGCTCCAGCCCCCTTCCGGGGAGCCTAAGGTCTGAATGTTTCCGCCAAGGTTAATCAGCCCCAGCTCAGCGCCCTCTTTACGCAGGTAATCCCGCACCCTGTCGGCGATATAGCCTTTGGCAATCGCCCCCAGATCGATCTCCATCCCCGCCCGGGTCAGAAACACGCTGCTGCTGGCCTCATCAAGGAGAACATCCTCTGGGCGGGTAATTGCCAGCAGCGACGTGATTTCATCGGCAGGCGGAACGCTGTCCCCCTGAAAACCAATCTTCCAGCGCTTCACCAGCGGACCGATTGCCAGATTAAAGGCGCTTTCCTTGAGGAGGCTTGCCGCTTTTGCACAGCGGATCAGATCAAACACTGGCCGACTGACGGTGACCGGATGCTGGCCGGCCGCATGGTTGATGTCCATCACCTGCGAGTGCGCGCGGTTGACGGTGAGCAGGTCTTCGTACTGTTTGATCAGGCGAAACACGCGGGACGCGAGGGCTTCGTCATGGGAGAAGAGCTTCAGGAGGATGGGTGACCCCATCAGGACGGCGGAGTAACTGTAAACGCGATGGCTATCAGGCATGGCAGGAGTCCTCAGCTGAAGCCCCGGCAGGCACCGCGCCGCCGGGGAAAATGCCGGATAACGCTGCGCGTATCCGGCCTGGGAAGCAGGAGCCTTACCTCATTTTCGAACGCAGAGCCGCCTGATGTCCTGCAAGGGTACCAAAAATAATGATATCTGCCACCGCGTTACCGCCGATACGGTTAGCACCGTGGATCCCGCCGACCACTTCACCGGCTGCAAACGCGCCTGGCAGCACGTTGTGGTTGCTGTCCAGCACGCAGGTTTCGGTGTTGATGGTCACGCCGCCCATGGTGTGGTGCACGCCCGGCGCAATCTGAATGGCGTAGAATGGCCCTTCATTGATGGGCGCACGCAGCGCGGTGGTACGACCAAAGTCGTCATCATGCTGTTTTTCAACGAAACCGTTATAACGTTCCAGGGTCGCCAGGAAAGCGTGGTAATCCATGCCGAGCGCTTCCGCCAGGGCTTTCGGCGAGCTGGCGCTGGTCACGAAGCCTTTGGCAATGTACTCATCCGCGGCTTTGTTTTTGGCGCGTACATGCTCGTCAAAGACGATGTAAGCGTATTTCTCCGGCAGGGCGATGATTGACGCCGAGACTTTATCGCGGGTCGACATTTCGTTGTAGAAGCGTTCCCCTTTCTGATTGACCAGAATCGCCCCGCCCCCGCGGATGGATTCGGAAATCAGGTACGAGGTTTTCTGCTCTACGGTTGGGTGAATTTGAATTTCGCCCATATCGACAGTGCCTGCCCCAATGCGCTCCAGCAGCGCGATACCGCCACCGGTCGCCCCTTTATGGTTGGTGGTGACGAAACCTTCCAGATCCGGACGGTATTTCACGACCATCTGGCTGTTAGCGCTGAAGCCGCCGGTTGCCACAATCACGCTTTTCGCTGCCACGGTGATGGTTTCATTCTCTTCGGTGGTCAGGCGCACGCCGGTGACTTCACCGTTTTCGAAGAGGATGTCGCTGACGGAAGTATCCAGCATCACCTCGATATTGCGTTTGTTGACGTTACGCACCAGGCCGCTAATCAGGTAACCGCCCACCGCAGAACCGTCTTTTGGACGGTGAGTACGGTCGATGCTCATCCCGCCGGTGGTGGTGATGTCGTTCAGCATGATGCCGCGGGTTGCCAGCCACTCAATTGCCTGCGGCGCGTTCTCGACGAAGCGGCGCAGCAGTTCAGGGTTGTTCTTGTTGCCGCCACCTTTCAGGCTTTCCTGGTAGAACAGCTCTTTGCTGTCCTGAATGCCCTTCACGCGCTGGAAGCGGGTTTCAGCGGCGTTCATCCCGGCAGAGGCTTTAATGGTGTTCCCGCCGATGGTTGGCATTTTCTCAACAATCAGCACGCTCGCGCCTTCGTCGTGAGCCTGAATCGCCGCCGCCAGACCGGCGCCGCCGCTGCCGACAACCACCACGTCCACGCTGCGGGTTTCGTTCGGGTCAACGCCCTCTTCCGCTGCCCGCGCTTTGCTGGATTTCAGCATCGCTTTAGAGACCGCTTTCTTCACCGCTTCACTCTGGCTGGTTGCGCCGGTGATGGCATCCACGTGCGGGGTATTGGCATCCAGAATGCGGGTGCGGATCTCTTCAAAGCTGGTGACGAACTCAATGTCTTCGCTCGGGCCAGACGCAAGCTCGATATCCGCAATGCGGTCAGTCTCCAGGCTGACGTTAATCACCAGCTCATTCGCGTCGTCCTGCACCTTCTCGGTGAACATGCCCGGTTTGAATTTTGATTCGCCCATGCTCATGTCGCGGATCATCGCTTCCACCAGCGAGAAGCGCCACAGCGGTTCAGGAATATTCAGCGCCTCGCGCTGGGTGCTGTCCATAAACAGCTCCAGCGTTTCCCCGGCCGCGATGCGGTCGGTCCAGTCCGGATAGGCGATGGTGGCACGGCCCACGGCAATCAGGTCGTAACCGTGTTCCAGCGCTTCATTGGCATCGGCGGCATTTACCACGCCACCCACGCCCATGACCGGAACCTGCGCCAGCGTTTCAGAACGCATCGCGCAGTATTTTTCGATAAGCGGCGTTGGGTCCTGGGTGTCGACAATGGAAGGACGCAGGGTCGCGCCGACGGAGAAGTGCAGGTAATCCACGCCGCGCGCCGCCAGTTTTTCCAGCAGGTACATGGTGTCTTCAAAGCGGATGCCCGGCACTTCCAGCTCTTCAGGGGAGAAGCGGTAGCCAATAATAAAGGCGTCGTCCGCGTACTGGCGCACCATTTTGTGGGTGATATCCAGAACCGCCAGCGGGAACTTCGCGCGATTATCGCGGCTGCCGCCCCACTCGTCGTCACGCTGGTTAGAGTTTGGCGAATAGAATTGCTGAATCAGATAGGTGTTTGCCCCGTGGATTTCCACGCCGTCGAAGCCGGCCTGGATGGCGCGGCGCACCGCTTCACCAAACTTGCCGATCATGCCTTCGACTTCTTCGCCAGTCAGTGCCACTGGCGTTGCTGCGCCCTCACGCGGCGCGGCAACGGCGCTTGGGCCAACCGGCGTACGGCCACCGATCAGTTTCGGGTCAACCATGCGGCCGCCGTGGTAGATCTGCAGCAGAGCCTTAGAGCCTTTGGATTTGATCGCCTCCGCGATTTTCGCCAGCCCGGCAATTTTCTCATCATTATCAATCCCGATCGCGCCCGGGAAGGCCAGACCGAGATCGTCGACGAAGCAGCACTCCACAATGATGGTGCCGATACTGCCTGAACGGGCACGATAGTACTCCACCAGTTCACTGGTAACGGTGCCGTCGTAATAGCCGGTGCAGGTGGTCATAGGGGCCATTAACAAACGGTTTTTCAGTTCAGTGCCATTCGGTAATGTGAAGGGGCTAAGAATACGTTCGTTAGTGCTCATATTAGAAACTCCAAACTTTTAAAAAATTAAGAATTCGTTATCGGATTAGTTTTTAGTTCGTCGTTATTTGCCGATGTCATGATATTAATATAATGATTTTTTTAGTTTCTAAAGTTATTGCGTTAGTTAAAAAACTATTTAATCCCTGCAATAACATAAATAACACATTGGTGTTAGCGAATGTAATTCAGTCATTCACAATAATTTAAAATTCGTTAAATAAAAATTGGTAAAACCAATTTCCATCACGCATGAAAAACCATTAAAAACAACAAGATATAAAACAAAGAAAAAATAAATGTTACGAAAATGATAAAACAAACCAATAAAACAGGTAATACCCACATACGCCTGAGTGGTTATTAATAAAAGCATAAAAATAACGCTGCAATTCTGTTTTTTTGATCGCGATCAATAGTTATGGCATCCAAAAGCGCAATATAAAAACATCATCATTTTTTAATTTAGCGCCACCGTAAAAGCGTTAAATTGCTATTACTGAAAATACAAAACCGCACCTTTAATAACTAAAAAAAGCAAAGAAACTTAAGAAAGTGATTTTGTTTATTCAGTACGACCGAATCTTTGACAACTTAAGACGTGAAACTATGAATACAAAAACTGCTGTAACGCCCCCTGTGGCGAACCAGGCATCAAATGGAAACGCAAAACGTCTGCTGATGATGGCACTGCCCGTCATCGTCGCCGTACTGCTGCTGTTTGTTCCAGTACCGGAAGGGCTGCCTCCTTACGCATGGCACTACTTCGCCATTTTCGTCGGCGTGATCGTGGGTTTGATCTTCGAACCGCTGCCGGGCGCGGTGATCGGTCTGACCGGCGTGGTCGCCATTGCCCTGTGCAGCCAGTGGGTGCTGTTCAGTCCTGAACAGCTGGCTGATCCGAAATTCAAGCTGGCAGGCGCCTCCTTTAAGTGGGCGGTGAGCGGGTTTGGTAACTCGACCGTCTGGCTGATTTTCGGTGCCTTCATGTTCGCCGCAGGCTATGACAAAACCCGCTTCGGCCGCCGTCTGGCGCTGATTCTGGTGAAATACCTCGGCCGTCGCAGCCTGACGCTCGGTTACGCGATTACGTTTGCTGACCTGCTGCTGGCACCGTTCACCCCGTCCAACACCGCGCGCAGCGGCGGGACCATCTACCCGATTATCGCTAACCTGCCGCCGCTGTACGGTTCTAAACCGAACGACCCAAGCGCGCGTAAAATTGGTTCGTACCTGATGTGGGTGGCGATCACCGCGGCCTGTATCACCAGTTCAATGTTCCTCTCCGCCCTCGCGCCGAACCTGCTGGCGCTGGCGCTGGTGAAAAGTACGGT
The DNA here is from genome assembly GCF_048685015.1 of Enterobacter sp. BNK-13. Lineage (NCBI taxonomy): Bacteria > Pseudomonadati > Pseudomonadota > Gammaproteobacteria > Enterobacterales > Enterobacteriaceae > Enterobacter > Enterobacter sp. BNK-13. The sequence continues at coordinate 2,652,766 of NZ_JBLQTP010000001.1, forward strand.
TGGGATCGATATCTCCTGGGGTACCTGGTTCCTCGCCTTCCTGCCGCTGGGTATCCTGCTGATTCTGGCCATGCCGCTACTGGCCTACTGGTTCTACCCGCCAGAAGTGAAGGTGAACAACGAAGTGCCGCTGTGGGCGACCCGTGAGCTGGAAAAACTGGGCAAACTGTCCCGCAATGAAATCCTGCTGCTGGTGTTCGTGTGCTGTGCGCTGCTGATGTGGATCTTCGCCGCCGCGTGGATTGAACCCGCTATGGCTGCCCTGCTCATCGTCGGCCTGATGCTGTGGACCGGCGTGCTGGAGTGGAACGATATCACCGGTAACAAAGCCGCGTGGAACACCTTCGTCTGGTTCGCCACCCTGGTTGCGCTGGCGGACGGCCTCTCCTCTACCGGCTTTATCAGCTGGCTGGGTAAAGAAGGCGGTCTGTTAATGAGCGGTATCTCTCCGGGCGTGGCGACCATCGTCCTGCTGCTGGCGTTCTACCTGCTGCACTACCTGTTTGCCAGCACCACCGCGCACACCACGGCGCTGCTGCCAGCGATGCTGACCATCGCCTCCACCATTCCGGGCATGAATATGGAAGTGTTCGTTCTGCTGATGGTGACCTCGCTGGGCGTGATGGGGATCATCACCCCGTACGGTACTGGCCCAAGCCCGATCTACTACGGTAGCGGCTACCTGCCAACCAAAGACTACTGGCGCCTCGGCACAATCTTCGGTGCCATCTTCCTGGCGGCCCTGCTGCTGATTGGCTATCCGTGGATGTCCATGATGTTCTGATTTCCGACCGCCGGATGTTTCTTCCGGCGGTTTTATTTTTGTGGAGCAAGCTATGTCAAACAAACCGTTTTACTACCAGAACCCCTTCCCTCTTTCGCATGACGACACTGAATACTACCTGCTGACCAAAGAGCACGTCTCCGTTGCCGAGTTCGAAGGCCAGGAAATCCTGAAAGTGGAGCCGGAAGCGCTGACCCTGCTGGCGCAGCAGGCCTTCCACGACGCCGCATTTATGCTGCGTCCTTCCCACCAGAAGCAGGTTGCCGCCATCCTCAACGACCCGGAAGCCAGCCAGAACGATAAGTACGTTGCCCTGCAGTTCCTGCGCAACTCCGAAATCGCGGCCAAAGGCGTGCTGCCGACCTGCCAGGATACCGGCACCGCGATCATCATGGGTAAAAAAGGCCAGCGCGTCTGGACCGGCGGCGGTGACGAAGCGGCCCTGAGCCAGGGCGTGTATAACACCTACATTGAAGACAACCTGCGCTACTCCCAGAATGCGGCGCTGGATATGTATAAAGAGGTGAATACCGGTACCAACCTGCCCGCGCAGATCGATCTCTACAGCGTTGACGGCGATGAATACAAATTCCTGTGCATGGCGAAAGGCGGCGGCTCTGCCAACAAAACCTATCTCTACCAGGAAACCAAAGCGCTGATCACCCCGGCTAAGCTGAAAAATTACCTGGTTGAGAAGATGCGTACCCTGGGGACGGCAGCCTGCCCGCCGTACCACATTGCCTTTGTTATCGGCGGAACCTCGGCGGAAGCCACGCTGAAAACCGTGAAGCTGGCTTCCACGCGCTACTACGACGCGCTGCCAACGGAAGGCAACGAACACGGCCAGGCGTTCCGCGATGTTCAGCTGGAACAGGAGCTGCTCCAGGAAGCACAGAACCTCGGCCTCGGCGCGCAGTTTGGCGGTAAATACTTCGCCCACGACATCCGCGTGATCCGCCTGCCGCGCCACGGCGCGTCCTGCCCTATTGGCATGGGAGTTTCCTGTTCCGCGGACCGCAATATCAAAGCGAAAATCAACCGCGACGGGATCTGGATTGAGAAGCTGGAGCACAACCCGGGCCAGTACATTCCTGAATCGCTGCGCCAGCAGGGCGAAGGCGATGTGGTCAGCATCAACCTGAACAAGCCGATGAATGAGATCCTGGCGCAGCTTTCCGCGCACCCGGTCTCTACCCGCCTGTCGCTGAACGGAACCATCATCGTGGCGCGCGACATCGCCCACGCGAAGCTGAAAGAGCTGCTCGACAACGGCGAAGAACTGCCGCAGTACGTCAAAGATCATCCGATTTACTACGCGGGCCCAGCCAAAACGCCGGAAGGCTACGCGTCTGGCTCACTCGGTCCAACCACCGCAGGGCGCATGGATTCGTATGTGGACTTACTGCAGTCCCACGGCGCGAGCATGATCATGCTGGCAAAAGGCAACCGCAGCCAGCAGGTGACGGACGCCTGCCATAAGCACGGCGGCTTCTACCTGGGCAGCATCGGCGGCCCGGCGGCGGTGCTGGCGCAAAACAGCATTAAGAGCCTGGAGTGCGTCGCGTATCCTGAGCTGGGCATGGAAGCCATCTGGAAAATTGAAGTCGAGAACTTCCCGGCGTTTATCCTGGTGGATGACAAAGGCAACGATTTCTTCCAGCAGATCCAGAACCAGCAGTGTAAAGGCTGTTCACAGCGCTGAGTGCTTCCATACGTCCGGCAAGAGCGACAGCGTTTCAGCGATCGTGCTGCGCTTGTCGCTTCCCGGCTTCCAGATGGTGACCATCGTCTGACCAATCCCCTGGCTGCCCACTTCGGTGTGCAGCCTTTTTACGTTTTGCCACTGCCCGGCGTGAAAATGCGTCGGTAAGAATCCCCAGCCGCAGCCGCGCTCCAGCAAACCGCGCAGCATCTCCGGTTCATTGGTAAAGAGGGTATGCCCGGAAATCTGCAGGCGGCGTGCCACCGGCTCGTCCGAGGCGGGGTGCATGATGACCTGGGGCACCAGGGAGAGATCGAGCAGCGACAGAGGCGAAGAACGGTCAGCAAACAGCCCGCTGGCGGCATAAAAATCCATATCGATGGCACCCAGGGCGCGCCACTCCATATCATTGCCCACGCTGCGGTTGCGTGCCTGGCAGATGGCGAGATCCGCGTCGTTGTTCGCCAGCAGCCGTTCTGATTCATCCCGCGAGGCGCAAATAAGGCTCAGGCGGATTTTTCGCACCGCCATTTCAGCAATCACCCCGTGCAGAAAGGCTCTGGGCGTAAAAGGATCGTAGACCAGCGTCAGGTCCAGCGTGGCACCGTGCGGTACCTCTCTGGCAAACGCCTCAAAGGCTTTTACCTGCCGCATCAGCAGGTGCGCCTGGCGCTGAAGCTGCTCCCCTTCGGGCGTGAGCCGCAGGGTGCGGCCGTCGCGAATAAACAGCGCGTAGCCTAACCCATCCTCAAGAAAATCAACCAGATCGCGAAGCGTCGTTCGGTCCTTCTTCAGCGCCACCGCGGCTTTACTCAGGCTCCCGTTCTCGGCCACGGCGGTAAATGCCTCGAGCTGTGCAAAAGAGTAAATCAGTCCCGCCACGCTACGCTCCTTCTGTTTTTTGGGGGGATTTTCCCCCGCTACGCGTTTTTTATTATAGCCCCGGGGTTTTTAAACTGAAGCCGTTCCTAACCTGTAAGAGACGGATATGAAAAACAGAAAAGTAAACCATGCCCTGCTGGCGGGCCTTGTCTTCAGCACCCTGCTCTCCCCTGCGGCAGTGGCGGCCTGTAAAGGCACCGACCTCAGCGCCTGCCCAGCCCCCTTCGACACCACGCTGCCTGACCCCCATAAGATGCTCACCTGGAGCCAGGCCGATCGCGTGGTGGGCTTTCGCAATGACTACCGCAACTACGCCGGGGATCGTTTCCGCCACGGTAACGCCGTGCCGCTGCAAATGTCGGACAAGCCGCTCACGGACGCACACTATCAGGTCAACGGCAGGCGCTACGGCCTTCAGGAGTACCTCCAGCGCCAGAACGTCAGCGGCATGCTGGTACTGAAGGACGGCAAAATCGCCTGGAAGTATCTTGGAGAGGGCAATACCGACTCGACGCTCTGGACCTCACGCTCGGTTGGGAAATCGGTGGTATCGGCGCTGGTGGGCGTGGCCCTCAAAGAGGGAAAGATCCACTCGCTTGACGATCGGATCACGCGGTATGAACCCGACCTGAAAGGCACCGCGTGGGATGGCGTGACGCTCAAACAGCTGATCACCCATACCTCCGGCGTGGCCTGGAACGAGGATTACACCAACCCCCACTCCGACTTTGCGCAGCTCACCGAGTGCGAGGCGAAGCCGGGTACCTATGACTGCGTGCGCAAGCTGGTGAAGGGGTTACGCAGAGCGCATCCGGCCGGAGAGAACTGGTCTTACTCTTCGGGTGGCGCCTGGCTGCTGGGTGACGTGCTGGAGCGGGCCACCGGCATGACGCTCGCAGCCTATCTGGAGAAAAGCATCTGGCAGCCTTACGGCATGGCGAGCGACGGCGTGTGGCATGCCTACAGCAAAGGCCAGCACGATGTCGGCGCGCACGGCTTTAACGCCACGCTGGAGGACTGGGGACGCTTCGGGCAATTTATCCTGAACAACGGTACGCTGCCGAACGGTAAGACCATCCTGCCGGAAAACTGGATCCGGCAGTCGTCAGACTGGACGAAGGCCAAAGGCTCGGTATCAGACGCCCATCCCGGGGGGCTGTACGGCTATCAGTGGTGGAACAATGAAGTGCCCGCGAACGCCACGGGCGTAGAGCCGACGGCACAGGATTCGCTGAAAGGTTCGCTCTGGGCGCTGGGCATTTTCGGGCAGATGATCGTGGTGAACCCGAAGGAAAATCTGGTCATCGTCCAGTGGTCTACCTGGCCGCAGGCGGAGCCGTCCTTCAGCGCCCAGCCGCTGGAAGCTTCTCTGATGTTTAGCGCGATTGCCAGGGCGCTGCGCTAAAATGCATCCGCCGGGTAATGAAGCGGTTACCCGGCGCATTCTGAAACGGGCCTCTGCGCCACATCACAAAATCGCAATATCAGAGACTTACACAATATTGGTGAATAAAAAGCCAACGGTTTGTTAAGTTATTGTTGCCATTAATTGTATTTATCAGCCGAATTATATTCATGCAAGAAATGCATCAGTCGATGCGGCATTTGCGCTTATCTAATTCCTCATCCTGATCCAGTTTTCAGAAACAGACGCGTAAAACGTCAACAATAAACTGGAGATAACCATGTTTTCCTCAACCTCACCTGCAACCGTACGGTCGAAAGCGGGCGCGATACTTCGCGTCACGTCCGGCAACTTTCTTGAGCAATTCGATTTCTTTCTGTTCGGCTTCTATGCCACCTACATCGCCCACACGTTCTTCCCGGCGAGCAGTGAATTTGCGTCGCTGATGATGACCTTCGCCGTCTTCGGCGCAGGCTTTTTGATGCGTCCAATCGGCGCCATCGTGCTTGGTGCCTATATCGACAAGGTGGGGCGCAGAAAGGGGCTGATTGTCACGCTGTCCATCATGGCGGCGGGGACCTTCCTGATCGTGCTTATTCCGTCTTATCAAAGTATCGGTCTGTGGGCGCCGCTGCTGGTGCTGACGGGCCGTCTGCTACAGGGCTTTTCCGCCGGCGCGGAGCTTGGGGGCGTGTCGGTCTATCTGGCTGAAATCGCCACGCCGGGCCGCAAGGGTTTTTACACCAGCTGGCAGTCCGGTAGCCAGCAGGTCGCCATTATGGTCGCCGCCGCAATGGGCTTTGCGCTGAACGCGATGCTGGAAGAGAGCGCCATCCGCGAATGGGGCTGGCGCATCCCGTTCCTGTTCGGCTGTTTAATCGTGCCGTTTATCTTCTTCCTGCGCCGCAAGCTGGAAGAGACGGAAGAGTTCAGCGCGCGTCGCCATCATCTGGAGATGCGTCAGGTCTTTAAAACGCTGCTTGGCAACTGGCAGGTGGTGGTCGCGGGCATGCTGATGGTGGCGATGACCACCACGGCCTTTTATCTGATCACCGTTTATGCGCCCACCTTTGGCAAAAAGGTGCTAATGCTGAGCGCGTCGGACAGCCTGCTGGTCACGCTGCTGGTGGCGATCTCTAACTTCATCTGGCTGCCGGTGGGCGGTGCCCTGTCGGATCGCTTCGGGCGCAAGCCGGTGCTGATTGCCATGACCCTGCTGGCGCTGGCGACCAGCTACCCGGCCCTGACGCTGCTGGCGAGCGCGCCCAGCTTCTCGATGATGCTGAGCGTGCTGCTGTGGCTCTCCTTCCTCTACGGCCTCTATAACGGCGCAATGATCCCGGCTCTGACGGAAATTATGCCGGCTGAAGTGCGCGTGGCGGGCTTCTCGCTGGCTTACAGCCTGGCAACGGCGGTCTTTGGCGGCTTTACCCCGGTCATGTCCACCGCGCTGATTGAATACACCGGCGACAAAGCCTCGCCGGGCTACTGGATGAGCTTCGCCGCGGTATGTGCCCTGCTGGCGACGCTCTACCTCTACCGCCGCCGCGCGGTATCGCTGCAAAACACCGTCAAGTCAGAGGGGGCAATATGAAACGCACTTATCTCTATACCACCAGCGCGCTGGTGCTGACGTTCCTGAGCGTCAATGCCTTTGCCCAGGACGTGAAGGTGATGATCTCAGGCGGTTTTAAAGCCGCCCTTGAAAAGCTGGCCCCGGAATATGAACAACGGACCGGGGATAAAATTGTGATCATCCCCGGTCCCTCAATGGGCAATACGCCGCAGGCGATCCCAAACCGACTGGCGCGCGGCGAGAAGGCCGACGTGGTGATTATGGTGGGCGATGCGCTGGAAAAGCTCGAAAAGGCCAGCCAGACCCAGCCGGGTTCGCGAACGGAACTCGCGGATTCTCCCGTTGGCATGGTGGTAAAAAAAGGAGCGAAAGTACCGGATATCAGCAGCGATGGGAAACTGCGTGAAACGCTGCTGCAGGCCAGCTCTATCGCCTACTCTGACAGCGCCAGCGGCAGGTACGTCAGCCAGGCGTTATTCAAAAAGCTGGGAATAGAAAAAGAGGTGGCGGGTAAAGCGACAAAGGTCGAGCGTATTCCGGTCGCCTCAGAAGTGGCCAAAGGAAAATACACTCTCGGTTTCCAGCAGGTTAGCGAGCTGTTGCCGGTTCAGGGCGTCACCTTTGTCGGGAAAATCCCTGACAATGTGCAATACATCACGCGCTTCGCGGGCGCGGTTACCCGCCATGCAGAACATCCCGAGGAGGGGAAAGCGCTGTTGACCTATCTCGCCTCACCGCCCTCAAGGGCCGTCATTACGGAGACGGGGATGCTCCCCGTTACGTCCGGCGATACTGCTCGGTGATCTGCTTTTCCAGTTCAGCCGCAATATAAGACTGGATGCGCCCCCGGCGCCGGATAAGCCCCACGGTGCGTTTCACTTCCGGCGCCATCAGCGGCAGATGCGTCAACAGCGTGTGCTCTGAGGTCGGCATTGACATGGCGGGAACGGCAGCGATGCCGATCCCCGCCTCAACCATACCGAGCATTGTGGTAACGTGACGTGTTTCGCAGACGCTGGGTCGCTCGGGAACGATATCCCCCAGCATCCGGTCGAGCAGATTGCGGTTGCCTGACGTTTTATCGAGGGAGATATAATCCTGCTGGTAAAACGTCTTCCACGTCAGGTGACTCTTCTGCGCGAGGGGATGATCCTTTCTGCACGCCGCGACGTAGACATCCTCCACCAGCGGGAAAAATTCGATTTCAGACGGCAGGTTTCCTGCAAAGCAGATACCAAAATCCGCCTGGCTGCGGGCCACGGCGTCAATCACATTGCCCGCGCTGCTGTCGATGAGCTTAATGCGAACACGCGGATAGCGAGACTGAAAACGCCGGATCACGTCAGGCATAAAGTAACAGGCCGCGGAAGGTACCGTGGCAACCGTGATCAGCCCCGTCCGCTCTTCACTGGCCTTATCGACATCCGCGAGCATTGACTCAACGCTGTCGAGCAGCTGCGCGGAGCGCTCGGCAAAGTTTTGTCCGTAGAGCGTCAGCGCCACGCGGCGGGTAGTGCGATCGAACAGCCTGTTTCCCAGCGCGGCTTCCAGCTTTTCAATCCTGCGGCTCAGCGCCGACTGGGATAAACAGATAGATTCAGCGGCGACACGGAAGTTACCGTATTCCACTAACGCTCTGAAAGCATAAAGATCGTTAAGGTCAAAATTCACGGGCATAGCGTCTGGATGTCCTGTCAGGGAATACGCAACAAAGTCAAAAATAATAGCGTCTTATTGACCTGCCGCAACCGCCCAGGCGTTGAAATACCGATCAGAGGTCGTTGAGATGCAGGCGGACGTACCCCGCGCGGTCCGCAATGGCCTGCCGATCCTCTTCCGTCATGTCCGCTAGCTGTTTAAAGACAATGCCCAGGCGGGGATTGTTACCGAGACGCGCCTTATTGCGCGCAAAGAAGTCCCAGTAAAGGGCATTGAAGGGGCACGCCTGCTCGCCGGTACGCTGGTTGTGTTGATACCGGCACCCCTGACAGTAATTACTCATCTTATGAATATATGACGCGCTCGAGACGTAGGGTTTACTGGCCAGTAACCCGCCATCGCCAAACTGGCTCATGCCGAGGGTGTTGGGCAGCTCCACCCACTCAAAGGCGTCAATATAGACGCCCAGATACCATTCATGGACCGCCTGCGGCGACAGGCCGCTGAGCAGGCTAAAGTTTCCGATGACCATCAGGCGCTGGATATGGTGGGCGTAAGCCTCGGTGAGCGACTGCCCAACGGCATGCGCCAGGCAGCGCATCTGCGTCTTCCCCGTCCAGAACCAGTCCGGCAGCGGGGCGTGCTGGTCTAAGGCATTCAGCTCCCGATAGCCCGGCATCTGCGACCAGTAGATCCCGCGCACATACTCCCGCCAGCCGAGAATTTGTCGGATAAACCCTTCAACGGCAGGCAGCGGCGCGTGGCCCGAACGCCACGCCTGCTGGGCGGCCGCGACCACTTCCCGCGGATTAAGCATTTTAGCGTTCAGCGCGAATGAAATTAACGAGTGGAAAAGAAAAGGTTCCTCCGCGTGCATCGCGTCCTGCCAGTTTCCAAACTGCGGGAGCACGTGCGCGATAAAATCATCCAGCCTGGCTTTGGCTTCCACACGGTTGAGCGGCCAGCGAAAATTGTCGGCCTGCGGTTCGCCGAAGGTCTTTACGCCGCAGCGTTGGATCTCCGCCCATAAGGCGGAACGATCGTGGCAGGGACGCGCGTCCACCGGCGCGGGAGGCTCGCCGGACCAGCGCTTGCGGTTTTCAGCATCGAAATTCCATTTCCCCCCTTCCGGCTCGCCTTCAGAGGTTAACAGGACGCCGTGCTGACGACGCATTTCCCGATAAAAGTACTCCATTCGCCAGCTTTTGCGTGACGCAAAGAACGCGCTGACCTGTTCCCGAATGGTGAAAAAATGCTCACTGCTGACGCAGGCCGTTTCAACGGAGACCGTCTTCGCCCACGCCTGCAGCTGCGTATCAAGACGCCATTCGTCGGGCTCCTGCCATATCACCCTGTCCGCGCCGTAATGCGCGACAAGCGCGTTGAGATTGTCTTCCAGCGCGCCGCGGTTTGAGCCATCGGAGAGTCGGACATACCTCACCCGATGCCCCTTCTCTTTTAATGCAGAGGCAAACGCGCGCATGGCGGCGAAGATAGCGATAACTTTCTGGGCGTGATGAAGCACGTAGGCGGTTTCTGCCCGGAGTTCCAGCATCACGTAAATGACGTTCGAACTGCAGGTATCAAACCAGCTGTGATGCGGATTAAGCTGATCGCCCAGGATCAGACGCAGCTCGGTCAACGGTGGCTCCTGCGGCAACGCTCAGAACAGTATTTAACCTCATTCCAGCATTTCGCCCATTTCTTGCGCCACGTCATGGGCCGCTGGCAGTGCACACACAGTCGACTGGGCAGGTCCTGCTTGTTACCTTTGAAATCGCTCATCTTTTCAATACCGCACTGATTAATTCACCCCACCTGCGGATAAAGGCCACGACAGACTTCACAAAATGAAGGTGATGCCCGCAAACCGCTACCCACCGCTACGTACGAAATGATAGTTTATTCAGGCTGGATTTGTCGCAGTGAGCGATTTTCTGGCATCTTAACCGAACCTGACTTTCCCATTTTTGTTCAAGTGACGAGTTTGCGAGCAAAGCGATGATAAAGTGGCCCTGGAAAACGAATGAGGCTGGCCGGGATGTAGCGCTGCCATGGGATGACGCGCTGACGATCCCTGTTCTGGCTAACCTAAACCCGGATGAACAATCGAAGCTGGTTCAACTGGCGGATCGTTTTTTACAGCAAAAACGCCTGGTGCCACTGCAGGGGTTTGAACTCGATCCCCTGAAAAACGCCCGCATCGCCCTGCTGTTCTGTCTGCCGGTGCTTGCACTCGGCATTGAGTGGCTGGACGGTTTCCACGAAGTGCTTATCTATCCCGCGCCGTTCGTGGTGGATGACGAATGGCAGGACGACATTGGACTGGTGCATAACCAGCGCGTGGTGCAATCCGGACAAAGCTGGCAGCAAGGGCCGATAATCCTCAACTGGCTCGATATTCAGGACTCGTTCGACGCCTCCGGTTTTAATCTGATTATTCATGAGGTGGCGCACAAGCTGGATACCCGCAACGGCGATCGCGCCAGCGGCGTTCCGCTGATCCCGCTTCGCGAGGTCGCGGGCTGGGAGCACGACCTGCACGCGGCGATGGATAACATTCAGGATGAAATAGACCTTGTGGGCGAGAGCGCGGCCAGCATTGACGCCTATGCGGCAACCGACCCGGCTGAGTGCTTTGCGGTGCTCTCCGAGTATTTCTTCAGCGCGCCAGAGCTTTTCGCGCCCCGTTTCCCGGCCCTGTGGCAACGTTTCTGCCAGTTTTATCAGCAGGATCCGCTCCAGCGCCTGCGGCAGAATGAGGGGTCTGGCGGGCATTCGTCCCGCCAGGTTCATTAAGCTTTTTCAGCAGGGGTACGCTCAGTTGACCATACCCCTATGCTCAGGGCTAAAAACAGCACCGCCATTCCCCATGCGGCCACTGTTAAAGCCTGCTCCCCGTAAAAGCGCGTCACGACCGGCACCAGCAGTGCGCTGACGCCGTAGCCTAACGTGTGGCTGGTGGCGATGACGCCCGCGCCTTTCCCCGTCGTCAGCCGATCGTTCAGCAGAAGCTGGTAGCCCGGCGTGGCCATCGCCGCCCCGAGTGACGTGATAACAATCCCCACGTAGAACAACATTAAACCGGCAACAGACATCAGCCCAAGCCCTGCCACCATCAGCACCGCCGCGATGCAGAGCAATGTCACCGGGCTGAAATGCTGCGGGCGGACCACCAGAAACTGTGCCGCGAGCGTGGCCAGCGCGGCCAGGCTCAGCAGGAGCGCGACATGATGGCTGATCTCCCGAGCGTTACCGTCCAGCAACGGGCTAAGATGCGGTGACAGGCCAATCTGCATCAGGCTCACCAGCGCCGCCAGCAGCAGCGCCAGCAGCAGGAACGGCAGCATGGAGGCCTGCAGGCGGGTTGCCTGGTGGGCTACCGGTGGCAGCGGCGGGTCAGCGACTTCGCGAAGCACCAGCAGCAGAGCGATAAGCGGCGCAACCGCCATCAGCCAGAGCGGCGCCACCGGATTAACGCTGAGCATCAGCGCCGCCAGCGGTGGGCCGAGCAAACGCCCGCAGCTGAGGCCGGAGCTGATCGTCGCCAGCGCCGCCATTCTTTTCTCCAGTCCCGCACGCTGAATCGCCCACGTCTGGGCCGCAGGCACCAGCCCCGAGACCGTCAGTCCGTAGAGCAGGCGCGAGAATATAAGCCCCGCCAGCCCCCAGACCGTATCCAGCCTTCCGGCCGCCATCGCCCAGACCACCAGCGCCATCACAACAAAACTGGCCAGATAGCCGCTTAGTGAGGCCAGCATGACGGACTTACACCCCTTCCGCTCGCTCTGACGCCCCCACCAGGGTGATGCCGGTAAAAAGAGCATGGATCCAAACATCAACAGCCCGGCCCAGACCGAGAGTGACAGCCCGGTCAGGGTGACCAGCTGCGGGAGCATCACCAGCAAACCGTTTTGCCCGATGCCCAGTAAACCCGCAGATAGCGCCAGGGGCCAGTTAGCTTTTGAGGTGACGTTTTCCGTCAAGGTTTCAGAGTCAGCGCGCATGAGAATGTGAACATAGTGTCAATAAATGTGTGGAAATTATGAAGTTTATGAAAACAAATATTGCAAAAATGGTTGCGACTGTAAACAGAATGAATATCATAACGAGAATTATTATCAATCATGGAATGAGGTACATCTATGCGTGCTCTGCTCCGCGCCGCCGGTACAGACGTTGCAGCCCAGTGTTTTTTAAACGCCCTGTTGCGCGAAACGAAGGACTGGCGCTATCTCCCCGCTACCGATGCGGATGCGCTATCTGAGATCCATATCCCGCTTTCCCAAACCCAGGCGCTTCGGGTGCCGGTACGCTATTTCTCTCCCACCCAGCATCATCAGTACCGTTTCCCGGCAACGCTTATTCAGAGCAACAGCGACCGCAGTGACGCCGTCACATTCTCTCAACTGGTTGATTTAATTCTTGAAAAACCGTCCGTAAAAGGCTCGCTGGATGCCGATACGCTGGCGCGTTTTAAGCAGCGCGTTCTCGAAAGCCATGTCCATACATGGCAGGCGATTGATTTACGCCACCGCTGGGCAACCCTGCGCGATAAGCCGCTGACGTTTGCCGACGCGGAACAGGCGCTGCTGGTCGGCCATGCGTTTCATCCGGCACCGAAGTCGCACGAGCCGTTCAACGAAACCGAGGCGCGTCGCTACCTGCCTGATTTCGCCTCCCGCTTCCCGCTGCGCTGGTTTGCCGTTGAGAGCACGCTCGTTGCCGGCGACAGCCTGAACGTCTCCCTGCGTGAACGTCTGCTGCGCTTTGCGGCCCAGAGCGCGCCCGAGCTGCTCGGCCACTTCACCGACACCCGTTGGCTGTTGCCGATGCACCCGTGGCAAGCCGACTATCTGCTGGAGCAAGACTGGTGCCAGCGTCTGGCGGAAAACGGTTCACTGCAGGATCTGGGTGAAGCGGGCGCACAGTGGCTGCCCACCAGCTCCTCCCGCTCGCTGTACAGCGAGACCAACAGCGACATGATTAAGTTCTCCCTCAGCGTGCGCCTGACCAACTCCGTGCGCACGCTGTCGGTGAAAGAGGTGAAGCGCGGCATGCGCCTGGCGCGTCTGGCAAAAACGGAACGCTGGCAGGAATTACAGGCGCGCTACCCGACCATGCGCGTGATGCAGGAGGACGGCTGGGCGGGACTGCGCGATGACAGCGGCGTCATTCAGGAAGAGAGCCTGATGGCCCTGCGCGTTAATCTGCTGTTCGATACGCCAGCCACCCAGACCAACGTGCTGGTGAGCCTGACGCAGGCCGCGCCGGACGGCGGTGACAGCCTGCTCGCTGCGGCGGTGCGCCGTCTGAGCCAGCGTCTTGATTTACCGCTCGCCCATGCCGCCCGCTGCTGGCTGGACGCCTACTGCGGCCGCGTATTGCTTCCGCTGTTCAGCGCCGAAGCGGACTACGGTCTGGTCCTGCTGGCGCACCAGCAAAATATCCTCGTTGAGATGCAGCAGGATTTCCCGGTCGGGCTGATCTATCGCGACTGCCAGGGCAGCGCGTGGACCGAAAGCGCCGACGCGTGGCTGAAAGAAGCTGGCGAAACTGAGGTGGAAAACCGCTTTGGCGAGAGCCAGCTGCTGCGCTACTTCCCTTACTACCTGCTGCTGAACTCTACCCTTGCCGTTACCGCCGCCCTTGCTGCCGCCGGTTTTGACAGCGAGGAGAGCCTGATGTCCCGGGTGCGCGACGCGCTGGCGGAACTGCGCCGCACGGCGAAGCAGACCCGCTGCCTCGACTACGTGCTCGACAGCCCGACCTGGAACTGCAAAGGCAACTTCTTCTGCTACTTGCACGATCGCAATGAAAACACCATCGCCGATCCGGCGGTGATCTATTTCGACTTTAGCAACCCGTTCTACAAGGAGAAGGCGTGATGGCTATCGCGAATATCGTCCATTCCGGCTATGGCTTTCGCTGCACCGCAACGGATCGCACCCTGCCGCTGGCGTTGGGTCTCGACGGCAGCGCGGTGCTGGAGCGTCTGAAGGGGATCCCGGACGGCTGGCTGGTGGAAGCCCTGGATCAGCTTTTTGTGGCCGCCCCCGCGCTGACCGGCATTACGTTGCCGTGGGCGGACTGGCAGGATGAACCCCAGGCGCAGGCGCTGTTTGGCCTGGCCCATGGTGATTATCTGGCGCGCGATGCCTTCTGGCAGTTGTCGCTGTGGCTGAAAGGCGAACGGCATCAGGCGAGCGGCGGAATGCAGTTTGACGAGAGCCGTCAACTGTACTTCCCGCTGCGTCCTCGTCGCCCGCAGGGCGAGGTGTATCGCCGTTACGATCCGCAAATAAAGCGCACTTTGAGCTTCCGCGTGGCCGACGTGGCGCTGGACGGCGAACGTTTTACCCGCTGGATGAACAACCCGCGCGTGAACGCCTTCTGGGAGATGGCGGGCCCGCAGGCCGAGCAGGAAAACTACCTGCGCCGTCAGCTCGACTCGACCTACTGCTACCCGGTTATCGGCTGCTTCGACGACCAGCCGTTCGGCTATTTTGAACTCTACTGGGCGGCGGAAGACCGCATTGGCCGCCACTACCGCTGGCAGCCGTTTGACCGCGGGCTGCACATGCTGGTGGGCGAAGAGAACTGGCGCGGTGCGCAGTACATCCGCAGCTGGCTGCGCGGCCTGAGCCACTACCTGTATCTCGATGAACCGCGCACCACGCGGATTGTCGCCGAGCCGCGCTTCGACAACCAGCGCCTGTTCCGCCATCTGGACTCTGCCGGTTTCGACACGGTGAAAGAGTTCGACTTCCCGCACAAGCGCTCGCGTCTCATTATGAGCCAGCGTCACCGCTTCTTCAGCGAGGTGGGCCTGTGAACGCGCTCTGGGAAAAAGTGAACCGCGAGATGGTGGCGAAGATCCTCGCCGAGCTGGAGTATGAACGCACCCTGCGCGCCGAGCCGCTTGCGTCTGACGCCTGGCGCATCACCATGGGCAACGAGTCCTGGCAGTTTTGCGCCACGCGCGGGATCTGGGGCTGGTTGCATATCGACCCGGACAGCCTGACCACCGCCAGCGGCGATGCCGTCGAAGCGGAAAGCGCGCTGCTGCAGCTGGCGACGGTGCTGGAGATGAGCGACGCGCAGACGGCGGAGCACATGGAAGATCTCTACGCCACGCTGCGTGGCGACATACAGCTGCTGCAGGCGCGTGAAGCGCTGGACGCGGACGCGCTGATCCACCTCGATCCGGACGAATTACAGTGCCTGATGCGCGGCCACCCGAAGTTTATTTTCAACAAAGGCCGCCGCGGCTGGGGTCTGGACGCGCTGCGTCAGTACGCGCCTGAGTATCGCGGACGTTTTCGTCTGCACTGGGTTGCCGTTCAGCGGGAGCATCTGATCTGGAGCAGCGACGTCGATTGCGATATCAGCGCCCTGCTGGCCAGCGCCATGGACAACGCCGAGCGCGCCCGCTTTGACGCCCGCTGGCAGGCGCTGGGTCTCGACGAGAGCTGGCTGCCGGTGCCGCTGCACCCGTGGCAATGGCAGCAGAAGATCGCCATTCATTTCCTGGCGCAGCTGGCGCGCGGTGAGATGGTTGAGCTGGGCGAGTTTGGCGATGAGTACCTGGCGCAGCAGTCCCTGCGCACGCTCACCAACGCCAGCCGTCGCGCGCCGTTTGACATCAAGCTCCCGCTGACGATCTACAACACCTCCTGCTATCGCGGTATTCCGGGCAAATACATTGCCGCCGGGCCGCTGGCCTCGCGCTGGCTGCAGCAGCAGTTCGCCAGCGACGCCACGCTTGCCCGCTCTGGCGCGCAGGTGCTGGGTGAGCCCGCTGCTGGATACCTGTCGCACCCGGGCTATGCGGCGCTGCCGAAAGCGCCCTATCGCTATCAGGAGATGCTGGGCGTGATCTGGCGCGAGAACCCGTCCTGCTATCTGCAGGACGGCGAACAGGCGGTGCTCCTGGCGGCGCTAATGGAAACCGACAACGCCGGGTGTGCGCTGATCGACGCGTGGATCAGCCGCTCCGGGTTAAGCGCCGAGGCATGGCTGGAAAAGCTGTTTGAGGCATCGGTGATCCCGTTCTATCACCTGCTCTGCCGCTACGGCGTGGCGCTGATCGCCCACGGCCAGAACGTGACGCTGGTGATGAAGGATTATATCCCGCAGCGCATCCTGCTGAAGGATTTTCAGGGCGATATGCGCCTGGTGGATGAAGATTTTCCTCAGGCCCAGAGCCTGCCGGAACAGGTGAAGGCCGTTACGGCGCGCCTGAGCGCGGATTACATCATTCACGATCTGCAAACCGGCAACTTTGTGACGGTGCTGCGTTTTATCTCACGCCTCACGCTGCAAAGCGGCGTCAGCGAAACGCGTTTCTATCAGATCCTCGCCGGGGTTCTGCACCGCTATATGGCCGCGCACCCCGAGCTTGCCGATCGCTTCGCGAAGTTCGACCTGTTTAAGCCGCAGATTATTCGCGTGATCCTCAACCCGGTCAAACTGACCTTCTCCGAACACGACGGCGGCAGCCGCATGCTGCCGAACTACGTCACCGACCTTGATAACCCTCTTTTTCTGGCCTCCCGGGAGTCAGCGCAATGAAAACCTATGATTTCATCGGCATTGGTATCGGCCCGTTTAACCTCAGCATCGCCGCGCTGGCGGAAGGGCTGGACGGCTTTAGTTCGCTGTTTCTTGAGCGCAAACCGCACTTTTCCTGGCACCCGGGAATGATGGTGCCGGACTGCCACATGCAGACCAGCTTCCTGAAGGATCTGGTCAGCGCCGTGGAGCCGACCAACCGCCACAGCTTCCTGAACTACCTGGTGCAGCGTAAAAAGTTCTACCGCTTCCTGACCACCGAACAGCGCACCGTTTCGCGGGAAGAGTTTGCCGATTACCTGTGCTGGGCGGCGGACAACCTCACCAACCTGTCCTTTAGCCAGCAGGTACAGCAGGTGAGCTTTGATGAGAAAAGCGGCCTGTTTGAGGTGGTGACCCAGCGCGACCGCTTCCTGGCGCGCCACGTCTGCGTAGGGATCGGTAAGCAGATCAACCTGCCGGACTGCGTCACCGTGCAGGACGATACCTGCTTCCACGCCAGCGAGATGATGCTGCGCACGCCGGATCTTACGGGCAAGCGCGTCACCGTCGTCGGCGGCGGCCAGAGCGGCGCCGACCTGTTCCTGAATATTTTCCGTGGCGAATGGGGCCAGCCGCTGAGCCTGAACTGGGTCTCGCGCCGCAACAACTACAACGCGCTGGATGAAGCCGCCTTTGCTAACGAGTATTTCACGCCGGAGTACGTGGACAGCTTCTCCACACTCGGTGAAGAGGCGCGTCGGCAGATGCTGCACGAGCAGAAGATGACCTCCGACGGCATCACCACCGAGTCCCTGCTGGCGATTTACCGCGCCATGTACCACCGCTTCGAAGTACTGCGTGAAAAACCCTGGGCGCACCTGATGCCGTCCCGCTCGGTGACAGCCCTGACGCGCCTGGAAAACGGCCAGCGCCTGAGCATACAGCATCACCTTGACGGCGGCCGCGAGCAGCTGGAGAGCGACGTGACGATCTTTGCCACCGGCTATCGCGCCGTGCAGCCTGCGTTCCTGGCGCCGCTGTCTCACCGCCTGCATCTGGATACGGACGAAGCCTTCTGCATCAACAACGATTTCACCCTCGAATGGGACGGTCCGCAGAGCAACCGCCTGTTCGCCGTGAATGCCGGGATGCACCGTCTCGGCATTGCCGAACCCCAGCTCAGCCTGATGGCCTGGCGCGCGGCGCGCATTCTGAATCGCGCGCACGCCGACGAGCCGTTTGAGCTGGCTACCACCCCTGGCGTTATCCACTGGCGAAGCACCACCAGCCCGGAGAACAGTCAGGTTTTTAAATCATTAGCAAAAACCACCGAGTACTGACACACACAATCAGGGTCAACATAACAATGAAACGTTCTCATCTTTGGGTTTTAAATCCTTGCTTGCTTGCAATGCTTTCTACCTCTGCGTGGGCGGAAGAACAAAAGGAAGAAAATATCGTGGTCTCCGCCAGCCGCGCGCACCGCAGCGTGGCGGAGATGGCGCAGACCACCTGGGTTATTGAGCGGGCTGAAATTGAGCAGCAGGTTCAGGGCGGGAAAGAGATTAAAGAAGTGCTGGCACAGCTGATCCCGGGTATGGACGTCAGCAGCCAGGGACGTACCAACTACGGCATGAACCTGCGCGGCCGCTCCATGATGGTGATGGTGGACGGCGTGCGCCTGAACTCGTCCCGCAGCGACAGCCGCCAGCTCGACTCTATCGATCCGTTCAACATTGACCGTATCGAAGTCATCTCCGGTGCCACGTCACTCTACGGCGGCGGCAGCACCGGCGGTCTGGTGAATATCGTTACCAAAAAGGGCCAGCCTGAGACCGAAGTCGAGTTCCAGACGGGTGCTAAAAGCGGGTTCAACAGCCACAACGACCATGATGAGAACGTATCGGCAGCGGTCAGCGGCGGCAACGATAAGGCTTCCGGTCGTCTGTCGGTGTCGTATCAGCGCTACGGCGGCTGGTATGATGGCAACGGCGACGAGGTGATTATTGATAACACCCAGACCGGCTTACAGTATTCCGACCGTATCGATGTGATGGGCACAGGCACCCTCAATATTGACGATCACCAGCAGCTGCAACTGACCACTCAGTACTACAAGAGCGAGTCCGACGGCAAGCATGGTCTGTATCTCGGGAAGAACTTCTCGGCGGTCACGGGGGATGCGACCGCGTACAACAAAGGTAACCTCGATTCTGACCGCGTGCCGGGTACCGAGCGCCATCTGATCAACCTGCAGTACTCCAATACCGATTTCTGGGGCCAGGATCTGGTCGCGCAGATTTACTATCGCGACGAGAGCCTGACCTACTATCCGTTCCCGACCCTGACCAAAGGCGTGGTCAGCAGCATCGGCGCGTCGCAGCAGAAAACTGATTTCTACGGCGGCAAGCTGACGCTGAACAGCAAGCCGGTGGACGATTTAACGCTGACCTGGGGTATGGATGCCGACCACGAAACCTTCGACGCCAACCAGCAGTTCTTTAACCTGAGCAAAGCTGCAGCGAGCGGCGGCATGGAGCTGGATAACGCCTACAACGTGGGCCGCTACCCGGGCTACAGCATCACCAACCTCGCCCCGTTCCTGCAGGCCAGCTACGATATTGACGCCATCACCCTGAGCGGCGGCGTGCGCTACCAGTACACCGAGAACAAGGTGGACGATTTTGTCGGTTACACCCAGCAGCAGGCCATCGCTACCGGGAAAGCCACCTCCGCCGACGCGGTGCCGGGTGGGAAAACCGATTACAACAACTTCCTGTTTAACGCCGGGATCCTTGGTCGCCTGACCGAACAGCAGCAGGTATGGTTTAACTTCTCCCAGGGCTTCGAAATTCCGGACCTGGCGAAGTACTACGGCTCCGGGACCTATCAGCTCAGCAACGGTCACTATCGCCTGCTGAACAGCGTCAACGTGAACGACTCGAAGCTGGACGGTATCAAGGTCAACGCTTATGAGCTGGGCTGGCGCTACACCGGGGATAACCTGCGCACGCAGGTTGCGGCGTATTACTCGCTCTCGGATAAAACCATCACCATCAACAAGACGGACATGACCATCAACCTGGAAGACGACAAGCGTCGTATCTTCGGGGTGGAAGGTCAGGTGGACTATTTCTTCACCGACAGCGACTGGAGCACGGGCGCGAACTTTAACGCCATTAAGTCTGAAACCCGCGAAAACGGGAAATGGGAGAAGCTGACGGTCGACAGCGCCAGCCCGTCAAAAGCCAGCGCGTGGGTCAACTGGGCGCCGGGCGACTGGACCCTGCGCGTACAGAGCACGCAGACCTTTGACGTCTCTGACGCCGACGGCAAGAAGATCGATGGCTACAACACGGTCGACTTCCTGGGCAGCTACGCCCTGCCGGTGGGTAAAGTCAGCTTCAGCGTGGAAAACCTGCTGGACAAAGACTACACCACCGCCTGGGGCCAGCGCGCGCCGGGGCTGTATAGCCCAACCTACGGTGCACCGGGTCTTTATACCTACAAAGGCCGCGGGCGGACGTTTGGTCTGAACTACTCCGTTCTGTTCTAATCCTGCGCGCCGCCTGCGGGCGGCGCAATTTGCTGTGTAATTTCGAAGCAAATTTACTATAAAATCAGCGATTTGCTGAAATTGTCGGCAAACGAACGAAAAGTGCGTTTTCACCCTTTGACAAGGCGTAGTGAGGTCGCTACTATGCGCCTCGTTCACACGATTCCTCTGTAGTTCAGTCGGTAGAACGGCGGACTGTTAATCCGTATGTCACTGGTTCGAGTCCAGTCAGAGGAGCCAAATTTGAAAAGCCTGCTTTTGAAGCAGGCTTTTTGCTTTTCTGCGTCGGGTAAAATTGTCGGGTGGCGGCTTCGCCTTACCCGACCTACGGGACCGTAGGCACGGTAAGCGCAGCGCCACCGGGCAATAAACCGCTGCTTTCATCATTTTTCCTCTGTCTTATTTTCGACTGGCGGAAAGCTCATAACGCTCAGGGCAGCCGGGCAATCACCTTTATCTCAAACTGGAATCCGTACAGCCACGTCACGCCGATCCCCGTCAACGTAGGGTAAGGCGCTTCCCCCCAATATTCTGGCAGGATACTCCAGATAGCGTCGAGGTTTGACTCGGGGTCGACGACAAAGAGGGTCACGTCAACCACGTCACTGAACGTGCAGCCCGCAGCCGCGAGGACAGCATTAAGATTATCGAAGGCCAGCCTGACCTGCGCTTTCAGATCGGGCTCAGGCGAACCATCCTCGCGACTACCCACCTGCCCCGAAACGAACAAGAAACCGTTGGATTTGATGGCGGGTGAATACCGATTGCGCTCATAGAGCGCCTGCCGACCGGAGGGGAAAACTGCTTCGCGTGCTGTCATATTTATACCTTTGTAATGGGGCGAAATCTGCCCGGTGAACATACAGACACTTTACAGGCGCCAGATCGGGCGGATAAACAAGCGACTTTGTCCATCATTGTTTGTAATATCCAAACAATCGGTTAAAAGAGAGGACAAGTGATGGATCGTTTCGATGCGATGCGCGCCTTTGCTCGCGTGGTGGAGGCAGGCAGTTTCACAAAGGCTGCCCAAACGCTTCATATGAGCAAAACCACGGTGACGCAGCTTATTCAGCAACTGGAAGCGCGCCTGCGCGTCAAATTGCTCCATCGCACCACCCGCAGGCTCGGCGTCACTCCCGATGGCGCGATCTACTACGAGCGCGTCATCCGCCTGTTGGCGGACATGGAAGATGCTGAAAACAGCCTGTCCAGCGCGACGATGACGCCCAGGGGACGCCTGCGGATAGATGTGCCCACTCCTCTCGCCCGCCTGGTGCTGGTGCCCGCGCTGCCGGCTTTTCACGCACGCTATCCTGATATTCAATTCGACCTGGGCGTGAGTGACCGGGTGGTGGATCTGATCGGCGACAACGTGGATTGCGTCCTGCGCGGTGGCGAAATCAACGACCAGTCCCTGATCGCGCGCCATGTCGGCGATTTGCAAATCGGTGTTTACGTCGCACCGAGCTATGTGGAACGCCTTGGCTCCCCTGCGCATCCGCGTGAGCTGGAAAACACCGACCATCGCATAGTGGGATTCTTGTCCTCACGCACCGGTAAGATTGATCCTCTGGTACTGCACAGAGAGAGTGAACATATTGAAATCAAGGGCAGCTACGTGCTTGCAGTGGATGATGGCAATGCTTACCTCGAAGCTGGGTTAGCGGGATTAGGCGTGATTGCGCTGCCGGTCTATATGGCAGAAGCGCATCAGGCTTGTGGTTCCTTGATTCGGCTGTTCGAACATTGGCGTATTAAGCCAATGCCCCTGTACCTGGCATTTCCGCCTAACCGCCATGTCAACGCCAGACTGCGCGTTTTTATTGATTGGATCGTTGAATTGATGCAGCAGCATGTCCCCAACACCAATAGAAAGGGAAATGAGATTTAGCTTATTTATTCGCCCGTTACTGGCAAAGGCGCTCCCGGTCAGAGGAGCTAAATTTGAAAAAGCTGCTTTTGCCCTACAGCACAAACTCATAGTGCGAGCCATCCGGCAGCTCAACGTCAAGCTTAAGCTTTCCACCCGCTGCCTCAACGTAGCGCTTAAGTGAAGAGAGTTTCAGATCGCGCCCTGGCTTTTCCATAATCGCGACGGTGGGCTGCTTGATGCCCAGCGCCTGCGCCATTTCAACCTGCGTTTTTTGCACCTTTTCACGTAGCTCTGCCAGGTGAATGTTAAGCAAAATGTCGGCCGCCATTGCCTGAGCGCTGGCAACAACATCCGGTTTTTCATCCGCTATAAGCTGCTCAAGGTTTCTGCCCATCGCGCAACGTCCTCTCTTTTAATGTATTCAACCAGTGAGTGAATTCCCGGTCAGCCACCAGAAGCATCTCATCGTAAAATCGTCTTTCGTTGCCTGCCTTGTTGCCAGCACAAAGCACAATGCCGGTTCGATTTGGGTCAAACGCGAAAAATGCCCGCAACGGATCGCCCTTACTCTGAATGCGCAGCTCTTTCATGTTACTGTGACGAGAGCCTTTAAGCGTATCGGCATAGGGTCTCGACAAAGCCGGCCCCTTTTCTCGCAAAACAAGCAGTGCTGCCAGCACGCAGGCCCGGTCAGTATCGTCAAGTGAACGAAACCAGCAATCAAACCTGTCCGTCGTGTTAATTGTCCACACACTTCCTCCGTGAATATAGATCAAAAGCTATATAGCAGTAAAGCTATAGCAGCAATTATCCTGAGAGAATGTGCATGATTCATGTGTTTTTACGCGAAAGCTGAAGACGTGCAGGAGTATTTCGATGAATCACCCGTCAGGCATTCACCGCATTGCGAGCAGTACCGTAAAAAAGAGTTCAGAACTCCGAGAGCTGACGCCAGGCCGCCACTTCCTCATCCAGCCACTCGACAAAGAGAGCCACCTCCGGCTTCGCCTCCGTTAACTGCGATGTCACCAGCCAGTAAGGCCAGGGATACGGCGCAGTGAAAGGGGTACAAAATGTGTATGAGCACAACCTGCGCCCGGAAGAAAAGCAGCACGGTGCCTGTGTCGATCGCATTACAGTCCAGCTGCTGGCGGCCTGCAGGGAATGGAATGCGCTGCTAAAGACGCGTCCGACCACCTACGCTCCCGATCGGGTTGCCGTCACCAGTACGGTTATCGGGACGTTTATTCAGTCAATGAGCCTGGTCAGCGCAGCGCCACCGGGCAAACCCGCACCTAAATCTGATAATCAATCGCCACTTCTTCCGGCTCCATTACCTGACGTTTAATCTCATCCACCGACAGCCCGGCATTGCATAGCTCGATAAAGCGCCACACATAGTTGCGCTGCAGCTGTCCGCGCTTCAGGCCAAGCCATACGGTGTTGGCGTCAAACAGATGACGCGTGTCAAGACGCACCAGGTTCCCGTCTTCGCGTTCTCCGCTGGACTGTTCCGCCACCAGGCCAATGCCCAGCCCCAGTTCGACGTAGGTTTTGATCACGTCAGAATCCTGCGCACTCAGCACGATGTCCGGCGTTAATCCTTTACGGTTGAAAGCTTCATCAATACGCGAGCGTCCGGTGATCCCCTGGCGGTAGGTAATGAGTGGCCATTTCGCAATGTCTTCCAGCGTCAGGGGTGAAACCTGATTCAGCGGATGATCGACCGGAAGTAATAAGCTGTGGTACCAGCGGAACCAGGGGAAAGCCACCAGCAGCGGATCATTGCTCAGGCGTTCGCTGGCAATGCCGATATCCGCCCCACCGTTTTGCAGCAGCACTTCAATTTCCTGCGGCGTGCCCTGGATAAGCTCCAGACGGACGTCAGGGAAAAGTTCGCGGAACGCTTTAATCACCGGCGGCAGGCTGTAGCGCGCCTGGGTGTGGGTGGTGGCGATGGTGAGCACGCCCGAGGCGTCATTGGTGAAGAGATCCGCCAGGCGACGCACGTTGCTGGCCTCGTTGAGGATCCGCTCAGCAATGGTGAGCAAAGCCTTACCCGGCTCCGTCATGCCGAGCAGCCGCTTGCCGCGACGGATAAAGATCTCTATACCCAGTTCCTCTTCCAGCTCGCGGATATGGCGGCTGACGCCGGACTGGGAGGTATAAAGCATATTGGCGACCTCGGTCAGGTTGTAGTCCCGCCTGGCCGCCTCACGGATAATTTTAAGTTGCTGGAAATTCACGATTCACTCCGGCGCATCTGACATAGCTCTATTGTTAGAGTCAGCCGAGCTGCAGAACAAATAATAAAAACCAGCATCTTATGCTTTTATGGAATATCAGCTCACGAGCTGGAGTTCACGGTTCTCAAGCGAAGGCTTGCTGACCAGCGACATCAAAATCTCTTTTACCGCCTGCGCCTGTGGCGACAGCGAACCGCGTGCGGACATGTTCAGCGACAGCGGCAGGCTCATAGAAGGCGTGGTGATCCGCGCCATCCAGCCGTTTGCCGCACTGCACAGCGAGCGTGCTGCGGATTCCGGCAGAACGGTCACCCCCATGCCGCTGGCAATGGCTGCGGTCAGCGTGGAGATCGAGTCGATTTCGCCGATGATTTTGGCCGTCAGGCGGCGCAGGGAGAACGCTTCGTCCACACGCACGCGCACGGCGCTGTAGTCGCGCGGCAGATAGAGGTTCATTTCCGCCACGGCGGTAAGGTCGACGCTCTGGCCCGGGCAGTCGCGGGTGCCCACGAGGTAGAGATCTTCTTTCAGTAGCGGCTGGCTGGTGATCCCGGCAACCGGGGAGCGATCGTAAAGGACCGCCATGTCCAGCTGGCCACTGAGCAGTTTATCATTCAGGACAGAACCGCTGTTTTCGTGCAGATAGACCAGCACTTCAGGCAGCTCAGCGCGGACGGCCTGCAGCAGCGGCATGGTAATGGACGATGCCGCCGTTCCCGGCGCCAGCCCGATGGACACGTGCCCGCTCAGGGTCTGCCCCACGTTATTCACCGCCAGCTGCGCCTGTTCACACTGGCGAAGAATGGTGCGCGCATGGGTATACAGGATCTTACCGGCTTCCGTTGGCGTGACGCCGCGTTTGGTGCGGATCAACAGCTGCTGATCCATCTCGCCTTCCAGAGTAGCCACCTGCTGGCTCAGCGCAGGCTGCGCGATATGCAGCACTTCTGCCGCTTGAGTCAGGCTGCCGATATCGACGATTTTTACGAAGTATTTCAGTCGTCTTAAGTTCATTTTGCCCCCTGTTCGAAATGCTGTGCCGGAACCGGCTGTCGTTGTTGAACAGGTTTTGCAATATGAATGCCACTTTTACCAGGCGGTCTGAATTGGGCGCTAAACGCCTGAAAATAAGGAAACCTAATCATGGAGGGGGGTTTTATTACCGAAACAGCAGTTTATGATCTGCCCCATTAGAGGTATACCCGCACCAAAGCGGTGCATTCCGCTGTCAAAAACATCACTTTGCCGATTTTGTCAGCAAACGATCAAAAGGCGGCGATCCACCCTTTGACAAGGTGAACGCAGGTCGATAATATGCGCCCCGTTCACACGATTCCTCTGTAGTTCAGTCGGTAGAACGGCGGACTGTTAATCCGTATGTCACTGGTTCGAGTCCAGTCAGAGGAGCCAAATTTGAAAAGCCTGCTTTTAAAGCAGGCTTTTTGCTTTTCTGCGTCGGGTAAAATTATCGGGTGGCGGCTTCGCCTTACCCGACCTACAGGACTGTAGGCCCGGTAAGCGCAGCGCCACCGGGCAACACAGCCTCAATAAGCAAGCTTCACCGGCATCCCTGACCGCCGTTCCAGTTCGGCTCCCGCCCCCTCGTTTATCAACTGCGTCCGCTGCGCGGCTGACATTGGCAGAGGCACTTTCCGGATCGATTCAAACTCCGCACGGTTACGTGATAATGGCTCGTGAACCTCCACCCAGCGGCTGCCGTCCGGTTCCGTGGTGACTTTAACGGGCCGATCGATAAGCTGTACGCGGGTTCCAACGGGGACATTATCGAAAAGGTATTTGATGTCATTATTGCGCAGACGAATACAGCCCTGACTCACCCGCAGTCCAATGCCGAAATTCGAGTTTGTGCCGTGTATGGCATACAGCCTGCCAATATAGATCGCATACAACCCCATCGGGTTATCCGGTCCGGCGGGCACGAAGGCAGGCAGCGTTTTTCCCTCTGCCGCATAGGCACGGCGCGTATTCGGCGTCGGAGACCAGGTTGGCCCCACCTGCTTACGTTCAACCGCCGTTACCCAGTTACGCGGGGTTTCGCGCCCGGCCTGACCGATGCCGATGGGCAGCACTTCAACGGTATTGCTGCCCGGTGGATAATAGTAGAGACGCATTTCCGCGACGTTAACGACAATCCCCTCGCGGACGGTATCGGGCAAAATCAGCTGCTGGGGAATCACCAGCCGGGTGCCGGATTTGGGCAAGAAAGGATCCACCCCCGGGTTCGCTTCCAGCATATTGCTTAGCCCCTGCCCGTACTGCGCGGCAAAGGCCTCAAGCGGTAACGTATTGCGCTCGGGAACGGTGATGATAATCGGGGTTCCCACCAGACGACTGCCTTCCGGCGGTAAGGGATAGGTTACGGCAAACGCGCCGGGTACAGCGGCACACAGCGTAAGGACGAACCAGGTAAATCGCATCATAATTTCCTGTGCTCAAAAAAGAGAAAGCCTCGACTCAGGCAGGCTTTCTCAGTTTACGCTATTACGCCTCGGTTTTGCGCCATCTGCGCGTCAGCACTTTTTCCGCCTCGACAATAAGGAACATCACAAAACCAATCAGGAAGGTGATGACCCAGTAGCGGAACGGCAGTGCTTCGGTGCCAAACAGCATCTGCATGAACGGTGCGTAAATGATAAGAAGTTGTAGCGCCAGCAGTACACCGCTCACGATCCAAATCCCTTTATTCGCCAGCAGGCCTTTGCTCAGCGAGAAGCCGTCATTAACGCGGCAGTTAAGCATGTAAAACCACTGCGCGGTCACCAGGGTTTGCAGCAGCACGGTGCGGATAAATTCCGCTGAGTAACCGCGCGGCTGTAGCCAGGCTTCCAGCACGAAAGCGCTGATGGCAATCATCAGACCGACAAACACCACGCGCCAGATGGCATAGCCGTCCATCACATGCAGATTCGCCTTACGCGGTGGCCGGTTCATGATGTCCTTCTCACCCGCTTCAAACGCCAGGCCAAACGACAGCGTTGCCGACGTCGCCATGTTCATCCACAGGATCAGCACCGGCGTCAGCGGGATCAGGTTCCCCGCCAGCAGCGCGATGATGATTAGCAGGGCCTGCGCAATGTTGCTCGGGATAACGAAGAGAATCGTTTTTTTCAGGTTATCGTAAACACGACGCCCCTCGTGCACCGCACTGGCAATGGTGGCAAAGTTGTCATCCGTTAACACCATGTCGGCGGCTTCCTTGGTGACCTCTGTCCCCTTAATCCCCATGGCGATACCCACATCCGCCCGTTTGAGCGCCGGGGCATCATTTACGCCATCCCCGGTCATGCCCACCACTTCCTGTTTACTTTGCAGGGCCTGCACGAGGCGGAATTTATCCTCCGGGCTGGTTCGGGCGAAAATATCGTACTGCTGCGCGGCGTCGCTCAGCTGACGGTCGTCCATCGCCTCCAGCTCGCGTCCGGTGATAGCGCTTGCAGCGTTACCAATCCCCAGCATTTGCCCAATGCTCATGGCCGTTTGCGGGTGGTCGCCGGTGATCATTTTCACGCGAATCCCGGCCTGCAGACAGTCGGCAATCGCGGTAATGGCCTCCGGACGGGGCGGATCCATCATTCCCGCAATACCCAGCAGGATCACGCCATCACGCAGGTCCGGGTGATCCAGCTCGCGCTGTCCCTCGCGGGCAGGTTTCCAGGCCGCAGCCACCATACGCAACCCTTCCCGGGCATACTCTTCGATCTTGCCTTCCCAGTAAGGTTGATCGAACGGCTGCAGTCCGTCATTCGTCTGCTGGTACTGGCAGAGGCGGAACAGGACGTCCGGCGCGCCGGTGATTAAAATCGCCTCTTCTTCGCCCAGCCGGTAGAGCGTGGACATGTATTTATACTGCGAATCAAACGGGATTTTACTGCGCATTTCCGTATCAAGCGCTGGGAGCGGGATTTTTGCCGCCAGCACCTTCAGGGCGCCCTCGGTCGGCCCCCCGGTGATTTTCCACAGCCCCTGCTCGTCTTTGATCAGCTGGCTGTCATTACAGAGGTCAATGGTGCGCAGGTAGCGTTCCAGCAGGGAACCCTGCGTCACGCTGACGGGCGTCGGGTCATCTACGGGGTGAATATTCCCCACCGGTTCGTAGCTGTCGCCCTCAACGCGATAGGTCGTCTCAGCGGTAATCACCGCTTTGACCGTCATTTCATTCATCGTCAGGGTGCCGGTTTTATCCGAGCAGATGACCGTCATTGCGCCCAGGGTTTCCACCGTGGGCAACTTACGAATGATGGCCTTGCGACGCGCCATGGCCTGTACGCCAAGCGAAAGGATGATGGAAATGATGGCCGGCAGGCCTTCCGGCACGGCGGCAACGGCGAGGCTGATAAGCGACAGCACCAGTTCAGAAACCGGCATATCCCGGAACAGGAGACTAAAGACGAACAGCGCCACCATCATGACCAGGATAGTAATGAAGATGGTTTTACCGAGCTTATCCATCTGCACCATCAGCGGCGTGCGGTGCTTTTCAATGTCGGACATCATCTGATTGATGTGGCCAAGTTCGGTCTCGCCCCCGGTTGCCACCACCACGCCTTTACCGCCGCCGGAGCTGACGGTGGTGCCTGAGTAAAGCAGATTATACCGGTCACCTAAAGGCAGTTCTCCGCTTAACGCATCGCTGTTTTTTTCAACAACGGTGGATTCGCCGGTCAGGATGGCCTCCTCCACGCGAAGGTTATGCGCTTCAATCACACGCAGGTCCGCAGGAATACGATCCCCGGCGCGGATCACCACGATATCCCCCAGGACCAGCGACGTGGTGGGGATCGTTTCATGATTCCCCTGTCGTACCACCACGGCTTCGCTGGAGAGCATATTGCGAATACTCTGCAACGATTTTTCAGCATTGCTCTCCTGGATATGGCCAATCAGCGCGTTAATGATGGCAACCCCCAGGATCACGAACATGTCTACCCAGTGGCCCATAAAGAGCTTAAGCAACGCGGCCACCAGCAGAACGTAAATCAATACATCGTTAAAATGCGCCAGGAAGCGCAGCCAGGCGGGTTTGCCCTTTTTTTGCGGCAAAGCATTCTCACCATGCTGCTGAAGTCGGGCTGATGCCTCAGTGCCGCTAAGGCCTTCCAGGGTGGAGTGGATATTCGACAGGGTTTCGTCAACGGTTTGTTGATAATACGGACGTTCAGGTTTTCCTGTTTTCATCGTTCCTTCCTCAGGTTCTATTCAGAAATCACCTTGCTTTCATGTAATTAACGAATAACGAAAACAGGAACATGGGCGTAACGGACAATACTTGCCGCCTCCGATCCTAACAAATGGGTTTGAATATTTGGATTTCGAGAGCCGACAATAATCGCGCCAGCAGCAAGTTCATCCGCCAGCTTAATAACCTCATCACGAACATTTCCGCTACGAACATGGAGATGAACCCGCTCTTCTGGCAGATTCAATTTTTTGACCAGGTCAGACAGTTTTTCTTTCGAATTATTAATCATATATTCATCCATCTTGCGCGCATCTGAAATAAAACCGCGCGTCAGTTCGGCTGAAAATTTGGGCATGACGTGCAGCAAATGAATGTCACCCGATGCGCTTTGCGCCAGAAACTGTGCATGTTGCAACGCTTTATCCGCCAGGCTTGTCTCGTAGACGTCCACCGGAACGAGAATGTTTTTATACATATCGAGCATCCTTTTTATAACCAACATGAGAGTGAATGAAGCATAAAAACGCATTAAATGCAGGGGGTTGCCCTTAATGCCAGTTACGGTAAAAAGAGATGAATAATATTAAACGTAGCACAGGAATATCAGGTTTAGCGCTTCCCCACTGCTAATGGTTATTTAACATTTATCTTTTCGCCGACTATGCTCATAGTTAGCCACCGCTTCCGGCTCATGGAGGAATGTATGTATGGTATAAGCCTGATCCGACTGGGTATGTTTATTGCGCTTGCCATTATCGCCAGCACGGCGATTGGTTTATTTACCTATATGGTCGTCACTGTTCTGGCAGAATAGTGTCACCCCTGTCCAGGTTATGGAATAAATAAAACAGTTATTTATTAGGGGAATACAGTGAACCGCTACCTCTCTCTTTTACCGTTCGTTTTGTTAACGCTCACAGCGTGCGACCCGAAACCCAAAGACGTCTCCCCCCTGCCCAGAATGGTAAAAGTAGCGGAGGTGACGGTTCCCGGTAACGCCCAGCAGCGCGTTTTTCCCGCCCGCATTGAATCGGGCGATGCCACAGACCTTTCCTTCAAGCGCGCAGGTCAAATTGAAGCGCTCGATGTGCGTCAGGGCGCAGTCATCAAGCAGGGTCAACAGCTTGCAAGATTGAATGCCCGTGAAGCCCAGCAGCGGGTTAATGACAGACAAACGGCGGCGACGCTGGCCCAGAGGCAATTCGATCGCTTCCAGACGCTGGCGGGCCGCCAGGCGATTTCGAAAGCCGAAATGGACGTGCAGCGTGCGAACCGCGATTCGGCGAATGCGGCGCTACAGATCGCCCGAGAAGAGTTGAATCAAATGACGCTTGTCGCCCCCTTCAGCGGGACGGCGGCCAGCGTACATGTCCGAAACCATCAGGTGGTGTCTGCCGGTCAGCCCATCGCGACGTTAACCCGCACCGATCTGCTTGACGTGGTGTTCAGCATCCCTGAAAACCTGTTTAAGACCTTTGATATTCGCAACGCGCAGTATCGCCCGGTAGTGAGAATTAACGCCATTCCGGATCGGGAATTTACCGCCGTTTATAAAGAACACTCGGGCAGCAGCGACAGTAATACCCTGACCTGGCAGGTAATACTCACCATGCCGCGGCCAGATGATTTTCCCGCCGTCGGTGGCGTAAGCGGTACGGTGACCATTAATTTAACTAACCTCCCGGCTGGCGCGGGCACTCAGGCGCTGGTCGTACCGGTTGAGGCAGTCTTTAACCCGGACAACAGCCCGCGCAATGAGCCGCACGTCTGGGTTGTGGCGGGAGAAGGCGACACGCTCCATCTTGAAGACCGCAAGGTCAGCGTGGGGCAAGTGATTACCGAAGGCGTGGTGATCACCAGCGGGCTTAAGGCGGGTGAGCGCGTGGTAGCCGCAGGCGTTGGAGAGCTGCATGCTAACCAGCCGGTGCGTATCTGGACGCGTGAACGGGGACTGTAATGGATATCTCTCGTCAATTTATTAATAACCCTGTTCGCGTCTGGCTAACGATTCTGCTGCTGGGCATCGGGGGTATTTTCGCGCTGTTGAATATCGGCAGGCTGGAAGATCCCGCCTTTACCATCAAAACCGCAGTGGTCGTCACCCACTACCCCGGCGCATCAGCTCAGCAGGTCGAAGAAGAGGTGACGCTGCCGCTGGAGAATGCCCTTCAACAGTTGCCTTATCTGGACAACGTGAGCTCCATCTCTTCAAACGGTTTGTCGCAAATCACCGTTAACATCGCGTCACGCTATCACTCAAACGAACTGCCGCAGATTTGGGATGAACTGCGCCGCCGCGTGGGCGACGCCTCGCGTCAGTTCCCGCCCGGCGTCGTCACGCCCTTTGTGAATGACGATTTCGGCGACGTGTTCGGCTTCTTCTTCGCCATTTCCGGGGATGAATTCAGTAATCCTGAACTGGTGAGATACGCGGAGCAGCTGCGCCGCGAGTTGATTCTGGTCCCCGGGGTCGCGAAGGTTGCCATCGGTGGAGCGATTAGCCAACAGGTCAATATCGATATTTCCCTGACCAAAATGGCCGCGCGCGGCATTACCCTGAACCAGCTTTCCGCCCTGCTCAGCAGGCTTAACGTCGTTTCAAGCGCCGGAGAAATCACCTCCGGCAGCGAATCCATTCGTCTGCACCCGACCGGTGAGTTCGAGAATCTGGATGAACTGGCGGATCTCATCATCACGCCTTCTGGCACCGGGGCGGCGACGCGTCTGCGGGATATCGCCACGCTGTCGCGCGGGCTGAACGAATCGCCAGCCAGTATCTACCATGCCAACGGCAAAAAAGCCGTCACCATGGGCGTCTCGTTTATTCCCGGCGTGAACGTGATCGACGTGGGCCACGCGCTGGAGGCGAAGCTAAACCAGATGTCGGCGGAAAAACCGGCAGGCATACAGATAGACCTGTTTTACGATCAGGCAGCCGAAGTGGGCCACTCTGTTAACGGTTTTATTATTAACTTCCTGATGGCGCTGGCGATTGTTATCGGCGTGCTGCTGATCTTTATGGGCGTACGCAGCGGGATCATCATCGCGTTTTCCCTCGCGCTTAACGTGCTGGGCACGCTGCTGATTATGTATCTCTGGGGCATTGAGCTACAGCGCATCTCGCTTGGGGCGCTGATTATCGCCCTCAGCATGCTGGTGGATAACGCCATCGTCATTGTCGAAGGGGTGTTGATTGCCCGACAGCAGGGCTCCCCGCTATTAACCGCCGTTAACACTATCATCCGTCGCTCCGCCCTGCCGCTGCTGGGGGCGACGGTGATCGCTATCCTTGCGTTTGCGCCTATCGGGCTGTCGCAGGATTCCACCGGGGAATACTGTAAATCCCTCTTCCAGGTGCTGCTGATTTCCCTGATGCTGAGCTGGTTCTCGGCGCTCACCCTGACCCCGGTGATGATTAAGTGGTGGTTGTTTAAAAACGACAGCGCGCCGGGCACCACTGACGAGTCAGATCCTTACGACAAACGTCTCTACCGCCTCTATCAGCGCCTGCTTAACACGCTGCTGCACCATAAGGCACCGACGCTGGTAGTGATGGCCGCCCTGCTGGCCGCGTCTGTCTGGGGGTTTGGCGCGGTGCGGCAAAACTTTTTCCCGTCGTCCAATACGCCGATTTTCTTTGTCGACCTGTGGTTACCCTACGGGACCGATATCAAATGGACCGAGAAAATGACCGGTGATATTGAGAAAACCATCAAGGGCCAGCCCGGCGTGGAAACCACCGTCTCTACCATCGGTCAGGGGAGCATGCGGTTTATTCTGACCTACAGCGGACAGCGGCAGTACAGCAACTATGCGCAGATCATGGTGCGCATGGATGACCAGCGTAACATTTCCTCCTTGACCCGCCACGTTGACGAGTACATCGCGCGAAACTACCCGCAGGTGAACGCCAGCACGAAACGGGTGATGTTTGGCCCTTCCGGCGACAGCGCCATTGAAGTGCGCATTAAAGGCCCGGATCCTGACAGGCTGCGTCTGATTGCCAGCCAGGTGGACGATATTCTGGCGCGCGATCCGGCTACGGGGAGCGTCCGAAACGACTGGCAAAACCGCAGCAAAGTGATCCGCCCGCAGTACGTTGCCGCGCTGGGACGCGAGCTTGGCGTGGATAAACAGGACGTCGACAACGCGCTGGAGATGAATTTCTCCGGCAGCCGGGCGGGGTTGTATCGGGAAGGCAGCGACCTGCTGCCCGTGGTGGTGAGGCCCCCGGAAAGCGAAAGGCTGGATGCCAGCCACCTGAACAACGTGCTGGTGTGGAGCCAGGCGCGGCAGCAGTATATCCCGCTGAGTAACGTCGTCAGTCGCTTCTCTCTGGAGTGGGAAGATCCGCTCATTCTTCGACGCGACCGCTCGCGGGTATTGACGGTTCAGACGGACCCGGACCCGCTGACCCAACAAACCTCCGGCGATATTCTCGCCCGCGTGAAGCCGCAGGTAGATGCCCTTCCCCTGCCACACGGTTACAGCATCGAGTGGGGGGGCGATGCGGAAAACTCCAGTGAAGCGCAGCAAGGGCTGTTCACAACGCTGCCTCTCGGGTATCTGGTGATGTTTGTCATTACGGTGCTGATGTTCAGCTCGGTAAAAAATGCCGTCGCAATCTGGCTGACCGTACCGCTGGCGTTGATTGGCGTCACACCAGGATTTTTAATTACCGGCATTCCCTTTGGCTTTATGGCGCTGATTGGTCTGCTGAGCCTGAGCGGAATGCTCATCCGCAACGGCATCGTGCTGGTGGAAGAGATCGAACAGCAGAAAACGCAAAAGGATCAGCACAGCGCGATCGTTTATGCCGCCACCTCGCGCCTGCGCCCTATCCTGCTCACCGCGTTCACGACCGTACTTGGCCTGGCTCCGCTACTGCTGGATGTTTTCTTCCAGAGCATGGCTGTTGTGATTATGTTTGGACTGGGGTTTGCTACAATCCTGACGCTACTGGTACTCCCCGTGATCTATGCGTGTTTCCATCGTAAGGACGAAGCCAAACAACAATGAATGCGACAGGGCTGAACATTATCAAGACGCTGGGCTGTATGACGGCGGTGACCTTCTTCACCATCTACAATACCTGGGATCATTATGATTATGACTATCACTGGATCCTGGGGTTTTTAACCTTTATCTCGACGATCGCTACACCGCTGTTTTTTGTGGTGTCGGGCTATCTCGACGGACAATCCCGGCACGGCACGCGCTGGCAGCTGGGTAAAATTAAAAGTCTTGTGATTGTTTTTCTGTTCTGGATAACGATCTACTACCTGTGGGAGCCTTATCAGCGCGGGTATTTAATCCAGCCCTGGTTCGTGTTCGCCTTTGTCGTGATTTACACCTTCCACCCGGCGGTAGAGTGGCTTAGCCAGCGGAGATCGCTGTTCTGCGGCGCGATTGCTGCCCTGCTGTTCTTTTCCTACGGATACGATCTGTTATCGGCGCTTTATCCTGAAACGCACGCCCTTTCTCTTTCACCGCAGTATCGACTGTGGACGTGGCTGCTGTTTTATCTGACGGGGCAACTCTTCTGCGATCCTAAAATCGCCGAGTGGATAAGCCGCAAAAATGTAGTCCGGGCGGCGGTTATCGCCATCCCGTTTATCTATCTCTTCACCTGGTTTTACGAGCGCCACTTCTTTTTTGCCCTGTTTAAGGCCGACAGAAACGCCTTTATCCTCACCGGCTCGCAGATCTACATCCTGATTATTGCCCTGGTGATTGCGGCGAACGGCGTGCGCTTTCGCCGCAATGCTGAGTTTAAGGAGTCCATACTGGCCGCCATCAGCAAAACGATGACTGGCGTATATATTGTGCACTACTCGGTGTTTCATCTGCTGACGGCGCTGATACCGGTGACGTCACTCGGCATGAAGCTGGCGTTGATTGTACTTACGTTCGTCACCTCTGTTCTCTTCTCCATGCTGGTATTGTCTAACGCCGTGGCAAAAAAGGTGATCACCCTTTAAAAGCCTAAGCGCAGCCAGGCAAAGAGCACGTTGCCGTTGTTATAAGTCCCGGGAATATAGGTGAACTGGACGGTAACGCGCTGATAGCTGGCCGAAAAAAGCGGGAAGATGAACGGTAGCGGGACATAGTTCGCAAAATCATCGCGCGCCGTGATGCCCGCGGCGGCACCGAGCCCAAGGCGGAAATCTCTGGCATTATCCAGATACCAGCCCTTCTCCCAGCCATAGCCCATCGCGGGCTGCCATTCGTTGTGCGAGTCCTTGAACATCATCGCGAAAAGCGCGCTCCAGTTACCCTCTTCGTTATAGCGGGAAACGCCCAGCCCACCTCCCCACGGCATTTCGTTGTACTTGTCGGTTTTTTCTTTGTCGTACATAAAGCGAGCGTGCCAGCTCAGAAACGGCAGGTACAGATCGTAACGCTGAGGCTGCGCCCAGGTTTGCGAAATGTCTTCCGTCAACGCATTCCACCAGCCGCTGATGCGTTGCTCGCCATAGACGTTGGGCTCCGCCTGAAGCGGTGCGACGAATAAAAACAGAATCATCCAGAATGCCGAAAAGGTGCGTTGCATCGTTATTCCCTCAGCTTAACTCACGCGGCGGTCACTATTACTGTAAACCATTCAGCACTTAACGAAGCCAGAAGAGGCAATTATCTCGCCGCAGATGTGGATGAAATTTATTTATTCAGCACCTTCCGGAAAGATAAAAACGTTTTCTCAGGCGTTTTGTCGCGGTAGTCTCATAGGTTCCGTTTATATGACGGGCGCAATGTGAGTGACCTTTTCTTATATCAATAATTAAAAAATCAGTACGGACAGGACAACTATGGACTCCACCCTCATCTCCGATCGTCCCAACGAGGAGACACCTTCGCTCAATCGCGCCCGCCGCGCCGCACTCGGCAGCTTCGCGGGTGCCGTCGTCGACTGGTATGATTTTCTGCTTTACGGCATTACCGCCGCGCTGGTGTTTAACCGTGAATTCTTCCCCCAGATCAGCCCTGCGATGGGTACGCTCGCCGCGTTTGCCACCTTCGGCGTCGGCTTTCTGTTTCGCCCGCTGGGCGGGGTGATCTTCGGCCACTTCGGCGACCGCCTGGGCCGCAAGCGCATGCTGATGCTCACCGTCTGGATGATGGGGATCGCCACCGCGCTAATTGGCATTCTCCCGTCGTTTTCCGCCATTGGCTGGTGGTCCCCGGTATTGCTGGTGACATTACGCGCCATTCAGGGCTTCGCCGTGGGCGGCGAATGGGGCGGCGCGGCGCTGCTATCCGTTGAGAGCGCGCCAAAAAATAAGAAAGCGTTTTACAGCAGCGGCGTGCAGGTCGGGTACGGCGTAGGGCTGTTGCTTTCTACAGGGCTGGTGTCGTTAATCAGCCAGCTCACCACCGACGAGCAGTTCCTGAGCTGGGGCTGGCGCATTCCGTTCATCTTCAGCATCGTGCTGGTGATTGCCGCACTGTGGATCCGTAACGGCATGGAGGAGTCCGCTGAATTCGAACAGCAGCAACAGGAAAAACTGGCCGTCAAAAAGCGGCTGCCGGTGATGGAAGCCCTGATTCGGCACCCTGGCGCTTTTCTGAAAATTATCGCCCTGCGCCTGTGCGAGCTGCTGACGATGTATATCGTCACCGCCTTTGCGCTGAACTACTCGACGCAGAATCTCGGCCTGCCCCGTGAATTGTTCCTGAATATCGGCCTGCTGGTCGGCGGGATCAGCTGTCTGACAATACCCTGCTTCGCCTGGCTGGCGGACCGGTTTGGCCGCCGTCGCGTCTACATCACCGGCGCGCTGATTGGGAGCCTCTGCGCCTGGCCATTCTTTATGGCGCTGGAGGCGCAGTCGATCTTCTGGATTGTCTTCTTTGCCATCATGCTCGCGAACATCGCTCACGATATGGTGGTCTGCGTGCAGCAGCCGATGTTTACCGAACTGTTCGGCGCCAGCTACAGCTATAGCGGCGCGGGCGTGGGCTACCAGGTCGCAAGCGTGGTCGGCGGCGGGTTTACGCCGTTTATTGCCGCCGCGCTGGTGACCTTCTCCGGGGGTAACTGGCACAGCGTGGCGGTTTATCTGCTGGCCGGTTGCCTGCTGTCGGCGGCAACGGCGCTATTGATGAAAGAGACGAGCCACCGCTGATCTCACTTTTGTTTCACAGGCGTGTGACATACTATCGGGTAGAGTCGCACACCTGTGGAACAAGGAGACAGAGATGAATAATAAGGGCTCCAGCCTGACCCCGGCTCAGGCGCTGGAAAAACTCGACGCGCTGTATGAACAGTCCGTCAACGCGCTGCGCAGCGCCATCAGCGAATATATCGAAACAGGGAAACTTCCCGACGAAAAGGCCAGAACCGAGGGCCTTTTTGTTTATCCATCGCTCTCTGTGACCTGGGACGGCAGCGCCAGCACAACACCGAAAACCCGTGCCTACGCCCGTTTTACCCACTCCGGCTGCTACAGCACCACCGTCACCCGCCCGGCCCTGTTCCGCCCGTACCTCGAAGAACAACTTACGCTGCTGTATCAGGATTACGGCGCGCACATTCACGTTGAGCCCTCGCAGCATGAAATTCCATACCCCTACGTGATTGACGGTTCGGCGTTAACCCTCGACCGTTCGATGAGCGCGGGGCTAACCCGCCACTTCCCGACGACGGAACTGTCGCAGATTGGCGATGAGACGGCCGATGGGATCTATCACCCGGCAGAATTTTCTCCCCTGTCGCACTTTGATGCCCGCCGGGTCGATTTCTCCCTGGCGCGTCTGCGCCACTACACCGGCACGCCCGTCGAACATTTCCAGCCGTTCGTCCTCTTTACCAACTACACCCGCTACGTTGACGAGTTTGTCCGCTGGGGCTGCAGCCAGATCCTCGACCCGGAAAGCCCGTATATCGCGCTCTCCTGTGCGGGAGGGATCTGGATCACTGCGGAGACCGAAGCGCCCGAGCAGGCCATTTCCGACCTGGCCTGGAAAAAACATCAGATGCCCGCCTGGCACCTGATCACCGCCGACGGTCAGGGCATTACGCTGATTAACATCGGCGTGGGCCCGTCAAATGCCAAGACCATCTGCGACCATCTGGCGGTGCTGCGTCCGGACGTGTGGCTGATGATCGGCCACTGCGGCGGCCTGCGTGAAAGCCAGCTGATTGGCGACTACGTGCTTGCCCACGCCTATCTGCGTGATGACCACGTGCTGGATGCGGTGCTGCCGCCGGATATCCCAATCCCGAGCATCGCCGAAGTGCAGCGTGCGCTGTATGACGCCACCAAAGAGGTCAGCGGCATGCCGGGTGAAGAGGTTAAGCAGCGCCTGCGTACCGGCACGGTAGTGACGACGGATGACCGCAACTGGGAGCTGCGTTATTCCGCCTCCGCGCTGCGGTTCAACCTGAGCCGCGCGGTGGCGATTGATATGGAGAGCGCCACCATTGCCGCGCAGGGGTATCGCTTCCGCGTCCCGTACGGCACGCTGCTGTGCGTCTCCGATAAGCCGCTGCACGGCGAAATTAAGCTGCCCGGCCAGGCCAACCGTTTCTATGAAGGGGCGATATCCGAACATCTGCAAATTGGCATTCGCGCCATTGACCTGCTGCGGGCAGAAGGTGACCGGCTCCATTCCCGCAAGCTGCGCACCTTCAACGAGCCGCCGTTCCGCTAATAACGATAAGGAATAACCATGTCCAGCACATCTCCGCTCTCTGCCCTGCGCCACTGGCTTGAGGCCAGCCATCTCGACGGGATGATCGTCCCGCGTGCGGATGCATGGCAGAGCGAATACTGCGCGCCCTACGACGAAAAGCTGGCCTGGCTGACGGGCTTTGACGGTTCGGCCGGTGTGGCGCTGGTGCTGAAAAATAAAGCGCTGCTGTTCGTTGACGGGCGCTATCAGGTTCAGGCCCGCGTTCAGGTCAATACGGATGAGGTAGAGATCCGCCACCTGCACAACGAGCCGCTGGCTGAATGGCTGACGGAAAACGCTGAGGCCGGGACGCGCATCGGTTTTGACGCGCTGCTGATGACCAACTCGGAGTTTGAGCAGCTGTCTGCCACGCCGTGCGAGCTGGTCCCGCTGAAAGCCTCGCCGTTTGACACACTATGGACTGACCGCCCTGCCGCACCGGCGGGGCTTATCCGGGAAATGCCGGTTGAATACAGCGGTGAAAGCAGTGCTGATAAACGTCAGCGCGTCGCCGCCGTGCTGGCTGCAAGCAATGCCGATTATCTCGCCGTTACCCTGCCGGATAATATCGCCTGGCTGTTAAACGTCCGTGGCGCGGATATCCCTTACAGCCCGGTACCGCTCTCTTTTGCTCTTCTGGGCCGTGACGGCCACGTTGAGTGGTTTGTTAACGACAGCAAGCTCGGCGCCCTGCCGGAAGACGTGCGCAATGCGTTTACCATTGCGCCGCAGGACGCCTTTGTCGAACGCTGCCAGCAAA
Source organism: Enterobacter sp. BNK-13 (assembly GCF_048685015.1). Lineage (NCBI taxonomy): Bacteria > Pseudomonadati > Pseudomonadota > Gammaproteobacteria > Enterobacterales > Enterobacteriaceae > Enterobacter > Enterobacter sp. BNK-13. The sequence continues at coordinate 2,692,643 of NZ_JBLQTP010000001.1, forward strand.
TTGCTGCAGGAAAACGGGTGATGGTTGATGCCGATTCCGCGCCGGTCGCCCTGCGCTTTGCCATCGAACCCCGGGGAGAGATTGTCTGGCGGACCGACCCCATCACCCTGATGAAAGCCACCAAAAACCCGATTGAGCTGGCCGGTTATCGCGCGTGTCATCACCAGGACGGCGCCGCCTGGGTCAACTTCCTCGCCTGGCTGAGCCGTGAAGTGCCGCTGCGCGAGGAGGCAGGGAATCCGCTGACAGAGCTGGAAGTTCAGGCGCAGCAGCTGGCGTTCCGTCAACAGCAGCCCGGGTTCATCGAGCAGAGTTTTGCGACCATCTCCGCCTCTTCGAGCAATGCGGCGATGTGCCACTATCATTCGAGCGAGGCCAGCAACAAGCCCATCGGTCATGACCATTTTTACCTTAACGATTCCGGCGGTCAGTACATGAATGGCACGACCGACGCCACGCGCACGCTGGCATGGGGTAAGGTCGATCCGCAGCAGCGCCTGCACTACACCGCCGTGCTGAGAGGCTTCCTGTCGCTGATTACCCTGCAGTTCCCTTCCGGGACTCAGGGACATCAGCTGGATGCCTTTGCGCGTCGTCCGCTGTGGGAGATGGGACTGGATTACGATCACGGCACGGGGCATGGCGTGGGTCATCAGCTTCTTATCCATGAGAATCCGCATCGCATTGCCAAAAAGGTCAACCCGTGGCTGCTGGTGGCGGGCAATATCATGACGATTGAACCGGGATACTATCTGGGCGATAGCCACGGTATTCGTATTGAAAACCAGGTGGAGATTGTGGAGAGCCGTCCAGGGTTCTGCAGGTTTGCCTCGCTGACGCTGATCCCGATCGACTTAAGCCAGGTTGAGCTGCATTTGCTGAGCGAGCAGGAAAAGCAGTGGCTGGATGCGTATCACCAGCAGGTACGCGAGGCGCTGTCACCGCTGGTGAACAGCGATGCGCGTCCGTGGCTGGTAGAGGCGACGGCGCCGGTTCGTGTGAACGGATAGTGCGGCTTTTGCCGGGTGGCGGCTTTGCCTTACCCGGCCTACGATTCGAGGTTTTTGTAGGTCGGGTAAGGCGAAGCCGCCACCCGACAATTTTACCCGACGCAGAAAAGCAAAAAGCCTGCTTTAAAAGCAGGCTTTTCAAATTTGGCTCCTCTGACTGGACTCGAACCAGTGACATACGGATTAACAGTCCGCCGTTCTACCGACTGAACTACAGAGGAATCGTGTGAACGGGGCGCATATTATCGATGCGCTCCCGGGATGTCAAAGGCAGAATGCATATTTCCGATCGTTTGACGATTTATTCTCCACTTCGCACAATTGTCAGGCATTTTGTCGCGGATATTTCCACAGCCAGCGCCCGCTGACCATACGCCAGTAGAACAGCCCGCCCCGCACGGCCCAGTCCAGGAACATCCCCAGCCAGACGCCGATCACACCCCATCCGAGCATTACCCCAAGCGTATACCCCGCCACGACGCGACATCCCCACATGCCAAGCATCGACACCCACATCGCAAAGCGGGCGTCGCGCGCGCCCTTCAGCCCGGCAGGCAGTACCCATGAGGCCGCCCAGATAGGCATAAAAGCCGCATTGAGCCAGATGAGGACTTTTACAACCTCTTTAACGTCGTCTTCATGGGTATAGAACGAGGCCATCAGCCCGGCAAACGGCGCGGTTCCCCAGGCAATCACGGTCAGTCCGATGGTCGACAGCCAGAAAACGTGGCGCAGCTGTCGCTCCGCCTGGCCGATCTGCCCTTTCCCGAGCCGTTTCCCGGTGATAATGGTCGATGCAGAGCCCAGCGCGTTACCCGGCAGGTTAATCAGCGAGGCAATGGAGAAGGCGATGAAGTTACCGGCGATCACGTCAGTGCCCATCCCGGCGACAAACATCTGCGTCAGCAATTTCCCGCCATTAAACAGCACCGATTCAATGCTTGCGGGAATGCCGATCCCCATAACTTCCCAGATAATGGCGAAATTAAAGGGGCGGAAATAGCTCTTCAGCGTGAGGCGCAGCGAGGGGGTGATCCCCGCCATCAGCACGCCGATAATCGCCGCTGCACCGATATAGCGTGAAATGGTTAGCCCCAGTCCTGCACCGACGAAGCCCAGCCCGTCCCACGAGAATACGCCGTAGATCAGCACGCTGCTGATGATAATATTCAGGATATTCATTCCGCCGTTGATCAGCAGCGGAATTTTAGTGTTCCCTGCCCCGCGCAGCGCGCCGCTGCCAATCAGGGCGATGGCCGCCGCCGGATAGCTGATGACGGTCATCTCCAGATAGGTCAGCGCCAGGTCTTTAACCTCGTTCGTGGCCTCCCCGGCGACAAAATCGATGATCTCTTTGCCGAAATAGTGGATCACCGCCGCCAGAACGGCCGAAAAGACAGTCATGATCATCAGCGACTGGCGTGCCGCCTCGCGCGCACGCTTGGGATCTAGCTTGCCGAGGCTAAAGGCCACCACCACCGTCGTGCCGAGGTCAATGGCGGCAAAGAACGAGATCACCACCATGTTAAAGCTGTCCGCCAGACCAACCCCCGCCATCGCCTCTTTTCCCAGCCAGCTCACCAGGAAGGTGCTCAGCACCCCCATCAGCAGGACGCAGGTATTTTCCAGGAAGATAGGCACGGCAAGAGGGGTGATTTCACGCCAGAAGAGAACCCGATAGCTTTTACGTTTTGCATACCATGGCGTGCGCGCGATCGCCTGGCGTAAGGAGGCAGTGACGTTCAAAATGGACCTTAGCGAGAAAAGTTGAAACTCCATTTCAAATAATGGGGGAGAAATGCTCATCCTGCAAAGTATTTTCCGGAAAAAGATGTGTGGATTTACAACAAACTGACGACAGAATCAGCAATCAGTCGCTTTTCCCTAAGATCAGGTTTGACAAAACTTTTTTCGCCGCTAAGATAAGCCTCCACAACGATTCCTCTGTAGTTCAGTCGGTAGAACGGCGGACTGTTAATCCGTATGTCACTGGTTCGAGTCCAGTCAGAGGAGCCAAATTTAAAAAGCCTGCTTTTAAAGCAGGCTTTTTGCTTTGCGGATGAGGGAAAATGAACGCTCTGTTTGTCTACGGCACGCTGCGCCCGGGCCACTCAAATGCGCATATTCTTGAAAACATCGGTGGCGAATGGCTGGCCGGTTTCGTCTCCGGTACGTTCTACGAACGCGGCTGGGGCGCTGCGGCGGACTTCCCGGGGATCGTGCTCCACCCCGATGGCCCCCGCGTCGAAGGCTATCTGTTTATCTCTGATCGCCTTGCCGCACACTGGTCAATGCTGGATGAGTTTGAAGACGGCTACGATCGGGTTGAGGTCACGGTGACCACCTCTGAAGGCGAGCAGGTTCAAGCCTGGATTTACCAGCTACAGCCGCGTTCTGAACCATAAAAAAAGGCTCTCTGTCACCAGAGAGCCTTTTTCACTATTCGCTGCGATTACTCGCTTTTTGCTTCGCCGTTTTTGATTTCGCCCATCACTTTCAGCTTTTTAGAGATGTCACGACGCTCTTTGGACAGCTCAGCATTTTTGATGATGTAGTCATCAACACGGTCTTCATAGTCGCTCTTCATGCTGGCGATGATGCCCTGAATAGCTTCAACGCTCATGCCTGGCTTGATGTAGTCGCTCAGGTTGTCGAGCAGCAGAACACGTTTCTGGTTGTCACGGATCTTCTTCTCAACGTCCTGGATTTCACGCTGCAGTTTGTTTTTGCGGCGGAACAGGCGGACGAATTCCAGAACATCCTGGAACGAAGGCTTGGTAGTTTCCATTTTTACACCCCTGATAATGTGAGATTCGGATTCGTTAAAGCAACCGTTGTAACAATAACCTTACTGACAGCGGCCGCGAATGACAATGAGTATATCGTTTAAAGCTATCATAACCCCAATTGCTGCTGAATCGAAGCAGCAGGCGTCACATACGCCTTTTATTTGCGCAGCGCCCGGCAAATCAGGTGCGATAACAGCTCAAGCTGCCGCGCCAGTTCCATGCTCAGCCAGACGTAGCCATGAATAGGCGTTTCCGCCACGTTATCGCTCTGGCGCTCATTGATTAACTGCTTCAGTTCCGCAACGATCTCATTCAGACGCTCGCTGTTGGCCAGGATCGGCTGCGGGTTACCTTCGTAGAGCGCATGGGCGATGGTCAACAGCGTTTGCTGCGTCATCTGCTGGGTCTCTTTGAGAGTCTGCGCGTTAAGCATCAACAGATGGCTGGGTCGCGTGGCCCAGTGTGCGTTGATTTGCAGTTCAAGCATGCAGACCAGATTGCGGCTCACCGTCTGAATAGCTTCGAAAATTGATTTCTGAATATGGGTTTCTTTGCTGGCTGGCGTGATCAAGCCGCGCATTTTGACCACGTCGTTAAGGATGGTCTGCAGGTGCTTTTCCAGGCGCGGGCGCTCAACCAGATTCGGGGAAAAACCGGCCTGATAGACGCGGTTAAACGCAGTGACGTAGCTGGCCATCTGAATACGCCAGTGCAGAAAAGCGCGCTGCGGCCAGATACCGGTGAAGAGCATCGCCAGCAGTGAACCCAGGATGACATCCCCGCTTCGCCAAAGCGCCGTGGTCATATCCCCGGCGGGTGCACCGACCACCACCGCGAGAGTAATACCGATCAGCAGCGCCTGATAAGGCTTTTTACCCAACGCCAGCCAGCCGCACAGGAACATGGCGGCACCGCACCATGCCAGCATGACCGGGAACGAGATCAGCTCCAGCTTCAGGGCAATGAGCCCCAGGGCCGAACCTAACACGGTCCCGCCAATACGCTCCAGAGCGCGCGGGACAACGTTGCCCCAAAACGAGATGGGTCCCATCACCACCACCAGCGTGATCAGCGGCCACGTTCCTTCCGGAACCTCCAGCAAACGCACCAGGACAAACGTCAACACGAACGCCAGCGCGATGCGACACCCGTGCACCACGCGGTAGTGTTTGTACAACCGAATTTCAAAAGGGGTTAATGATTTGTCGGGACGCACACCCGCTCTCCAGCTACACGGCAAAGCACAATTGTACTGTGTTTTCAGCCGGGCGGATCGCTCCCGGCTGAAAAACCCTTCATTTAGCAGGCTTAAACCGTTTTGTGCTCGACGGCGATATACATTTCGATATCCCAGTAGCCGTCCGCATTGCCGTCATTGAGATAGCGCTCGAAGCAGGGTTTGAGCGCCATCTGGTACTTATTGTCCTGCAGCAGGGAATTGAAGAACTGATACCACGGCGTGGCGAAGTCGTAGTTTTCCACGCGCGCCGTCGCCACGGCATAATCCCCGGCCGCGATTTCCGTCATCATGACGCCTTCGCTGTTTTCCGGGATGACGAAATCATCCGGTACCGTCACGGCCGTATCACAGCGCAGTTTTTCTGCCGGGACTTCATCCGGGTTATCGTAATAGACCGCCACCCACTCCAGCGGCTCAATGTGACGCCCGTCGACCCACATGACCAGCTGTTCAAAGCCCCGTTTTACCGTGTGTTCCCACGGGCCGACCAAATGAAAACCGGCAATCTTACGTTTCTGTTGCTGCGTAATGCTGTAGTCCATACTGCCTCCGCTCATCACTGTATATTTATACACTACAAAACGGGATTATGATTATCAGCAAACGAGGAGTGTTTATTATGTGAGCAGACTCGCAACCCTGCCAGTCTGCTCATCTGCCGTTAGAGCGTGTGGTGCAGATAATCGCTCAGACGAGAGAACAGGCCGCCTTTATCAACGGCTTCCAGCGTGACCAGCGGCCAGTGGGCTACCACCTTGTCGCGGTCATAGAGCTGAATCTCCCCGACCCGCTGATGCGCAGCAATCGGCGCTTCCAGTTCTTTTTTATCCAGAACGTACTTGGCTTTGATGTTGGGAACCTCCGCTTTCGGCAAGGCCAGCCAGAAGTCCTGATCGGTGCCCAGTTTCACCTGCTCCTTATCGCCGTACCAGATGCGCTCTGTCCCTACTTTTTTACCGCTATGCAGGATCTGCACCGTATCGAAATTCTGCTGCCCCCAGTGCAGCAGTTTCCGGGCCTGGTCTTCGCGCCCTTTCGGGCTATCCGCCCCCATCACCACCGCGATTAAACGGCGCTGGCCGTCTACGGCAGACGCAATCAGGTTAAAACCGGCCCCTGAGGTATGCCCCGTTTTCAACCCGTCCACGTTCATGGTCTTATCCCAGAGCAGGCCGTTACGGTTTTGCTGGGTGATTCCGTTCCAGGTCAGGCTCTTTTCGCTGTACATATGATAAAACTCAGGCTCGCCGTGGATGATGGCCCGGGAGAGAACGGCCAGGTCATATGCCGAGCTGTGCTGGCCGGGCGCGTCCAGCCCGTGGACGGTTTCAAAATGCGTATCGCGCAGGTTCAGCTTCTGCACATAGTCGTTCATCATCTTCACAAACTGCGGCTGCCCACCCGCCACGTGATCGGCCAGCGCCACGCAGGCGTCGTTGCCGGAATCGACAATCAGGCCGCGGCTCAGATCGCGCACGGAGACGCGATCGCCCTCTTTCAGGAACATCAGCGATGAACCGTCAAACACCGGGTTCCCTTTTGCCCAGGCATCACGTCCTACGGTGACGATGTCATCCGGGGTAATGCGGTGGCTATCAATGGCCCGATCCACCACATAGCCCGTCATCAGCTTGGTCAGGCTCGCCGGATTACGTTGTTGATGTTCGTTGCCCGCCGTTAAAATCTGACCAGTCGTGTAATCCATCAGCACCCAGGAGCCCGCCTGAATGGCCGGAGGCTGCGGCGAAAAATCCAGTGGTTCGGCCGCAAAAGCAGATGAGACACTCGAAGCGAGTAAAGAAACAGCAATAAACAGACGGCGTTTCAACGGTATATCCTCAGGTCATTAAAAATCGATGACCTTTTTACGGGAGTTCTGATGTCGTTACCTGGCTTAATTGCAAAAAAATGTGACAGAACGCAGATTTTTCTCTGAAGCTGGCGCGCAAATTTGCGACGCGGCGGCGCTTTTTATTCGGTCTGACCCGCACGATCGTTTACCATAGTGACGTCATTTTTTAACAGGATGGTATTACTGGTGTCTGACTCTGCCGCTCGCCCGACTTTTTTGTTCCACGATTACGAAACCTTTGGCACGCACCCGGCGCTGGACCGACCGGCGCAGTTTGCCGCCATCCGTACCGACGACGAATTCAACATCATTGGCGAGCCCGAGGTCTTTTACTGCAAGCCTGCGGATGACTATCTGCCGCAGCCCGGCGCGGTCATGGTCACCGGGATCACCCCTCAGGAAGCGCGGGAAAAAGGCGTTAACGAGGCAGAATTCGCCCGACGCATCCACGACTTGTTTACCGTCCCCAACACCTGCGTGGTCGGTTACAACAACATCCGCTTCGATGACGAAGTGACGCGCAACATCTTCTATCGTAACTTCTACGATCCCTATGCCTGGAGCTGGCAGAACCGCAATTCGCGCTGGGATTTGCTCGACATCATGCGCGCCTGCTACGCCCTGCGTCCTGAGGGCATTCACTGGCCGGAAAATGAGGAAGGGCTGACCAGCTTCCGGCTGGAACACCTGACGCGCGCCAACGGCATTGAGCACAGCAATGCCCACGACGCGATGGCGGACGTCTATGCCACCATTGCCATGGCGAAGCTGGTGAAAAGCGCGCAGCCACGACTGTTCGAGTATCTGCTCAGCCATCGCAGCAAGCAGAAGCTTATGACCCTTATCGACGTACCGCAGATGAAACCCCTGGTGCATATTTCCGGCATGTTTGGCGCATGGCGCGGCAATACCAGCTGGGTCGCGCCGCTGGCGTGGCATCCGGACAACCGTAATGCGGTCATCATGGTGGATTTGGCGGGCGATATTTCACCGCTGCTGGAGCTCGACAGCGATACCCTGCGTGAACGGCTGTACACGCCGAAGAATGAACTCGGCGATCTGCCTGCGGTGCCGGTCAAACTGGTGCATATCAATAAATGTCCGGTCCTGGCGCAGGCGAATACGCTGCGCCCGGAAGATGCTGACAGGCTGGGCATAAACCGCCAGCACTGCCTCGATAATCTCAAAGTGCTGCGTGAAAATCCGCAGGTGCGCGAGAAAGTGGTCGCCATCTTTGCCGAAGCCGAGCCGTTCGTGCCGTCTGAAAACGTGGACGCCCAGCTGTATAACGGTTTCTTCAGTGATGCCGATCGCGCGGCCATGAATATCGTTCTGCAAACCGAGCCGCGTAACTTACCGGCGCTGGATATCACCTTCGCTGATAAGCGCATCGAAAAGCTGATGTTTAATTACCGCGCGCGTAATTACCCGGGAACCCTGGATGAAGCAGAGCAGGAACGCTGGCTGCAGCACCGTCGCAACGTGTTTACGCCAGAGTATCTGCACAACTACGCACAGGAGCTTGAAATGCTTTATGGCCAGTATGAAGGGAATGCTGAGAAACAGGCACTGCTGAAATCCCTGTACCAGTACGCGCAAGAGATAGTTTGATCGATGGGTATAAAAAAGCCGGAGGCGATGTCTCCGGCTTTTTTTTTGCCCGGTGGCGCTGCGCTTACGCGGGCCTACGGGGTATGTAGGTCGGGTAAGGCGTAGCCGCCACCCGACACAGTCTTACGCGACGTCTTCGTACTGAGGAACCGGGTTACGGAAGCTCTTCGTGACGCAGGCCAGGTAAACCAGGCCGATACCCGCCCAAATCAGGCCAAGCACCATCGAGCTCTCTTCCAGGTTAACCCACAGCGCGCCCACGGTCAGGGCACCACACATCGGCAGGAACAGATACTGGAAGTGATCTTTCAGCGTCTTGTTACGCTTTTCACGGATCCAGAACTGAGAGATAACCGACAGGTTAACAAAGGTGAACGCCACCAGCGCACCGAAGTTAATCAGCGCCGTTGCCATCACCAGGTCAAAGTTAATCGCCAGAAGCGCGATCGCACCGACCAGGATAATGTTCATCGCCGGGGTACGCCAGGTTGGATGCACGTAGCCGAAGAAGCTTTTCGGGAATACGCCATCGCGGCCCATTACGTACATCAGACGTGCAACGCCTGCATGCGCGGCCATACCGGACGCCAGTACGGTGATGGTGGAGAAGATCAGCGCGCCGACCTGGAACGCTTTACCCGCCACATACAGCATGATTTCCGGCTGAGACGCATCCGGATCCTTGAAGCGAGAGATATCCGGGAAATACAGCTGCAGGAAATAGGTTGAGAAAATAAAGATCAGACCGCCAATCAGCGCCGTCAGGAAGATGGCACGAGGAATCACGCGCTCTGCATCTTTCGTTTCTTCAGACAGGTTGCTGATCCCGTCAAAACCGGTAAAGGAGAAGCACAGAATGGTTGCCCCGGTAATCATCGGGATCACATGCGCATCACCAGACCAGAACGGTTTGCTGCTCGCCAGGGTGCCCGCGCCTTCGCCGTGGAATACGCCGTAAATAACCATGCCAAGAATAACCGCAATCAGCACAACCTGAAGCACAACGATAACAGAGTTAAAGTTGGCAACGGACTTGATGCTGCGCAGGTTAAAGGCCGTCATAAAGGCCACCAGCGCCACGACGAACATCCACGAGGGAATCGATGGCACCAGCGCTTCAAAATAGATTTTTGCCAGCAGAATGTTGATCATCGGCGCGAACAGATAGTCGAGCAGCGAAGACCAGCCCACCATAAAGCCAACCGTCGGGCTGATGGATTTCTGGGCATAGGTGTAGGCGGAACCCGCAGACGGATAGCGACGCACCAGCTTACCGTAGCTCAGCGCGGTAAAGAGGATCGCAATCAGCGCGAAGCCGTAAGCCGTCGGCACATGACCGTCGGTGAGGCCCGATACGATACCGAATGTATCGAACAGCGTCATCGGTTGCATATAGGCCAGGCCCATCATAACAACCGGAATCAACGTAAGCGTTTTACGTAATTCCACGCGAGAGGTGTTTGGAGTTGCGTTATGCGACATAGTTAATCTCCTTTACGGTGATAACCGCCACGTAAGCGAAAAATTGCCCCATTTCTTTCTTCCTCAGCGACAACAACTGTCGGATTTTAGTAAATATCTATCCGGTACGAAGCCCGGCCTCTTGGTTTTTAGTTTCGTTTCGTACATGCAAAAAAAAATAACCGACGCCTTTTATATCGTCGATTATTCATTTGGTTGCAGCGGCCGCATTTTGCCCCACATCGGATACAAAAGGCAATACTTTGCAACGCAGCGGGTAATTTTCTTTTTTCTAACTGGCTGATTTCTCGGCACTGCCCTGAGCATATACAGCAGCGATAGCACTATTTGCTAAAATTTCGTCCCGCCACCAGGCGCTGGCGAGCCCGGCGGTTTGCTCATTCCAGCCCACCCATACCGATTCATGGCTGTTTTGAGCAAGTACCTGTTTTTCAACAAGCGCACCGCTGTCAATGTACCGCTGTGCCAGATAGCGGGGCAAATAACCGCAGCCCAGACCGCTGATTTGCAGCTCCAGCTTGGTTTTAAAGTCGAAAACGGTGATGGCCTCCTGCTCGTCAAGCAGCTGCGAGGAAACCGCACATTCCGGGCGAGAGCTGTCCCCGACCACGATGGCGCGGTAGCCTTTAATCACGCGGCGGTTAAGCGGCTCAGCTTCCTGAGCCAGCGGATGATGGGGCGCTACGGCGAACACCTGCTCCAGCACGCCCAGACGCGCAAAGCCAAACTCACTTAACTGGGGAGGCTCGTGGAGTGCACCGACAAAAATATCCGCCCTGCCCTGGGTTAGGGCATCCCAGGAGCCCCCCAGCACGCCGTTGATAAAGATCAGCCGCGTCACGCTGTGGTGTTGATAGAAAGCCTCAATCAGCGGCGTCAGGAGAGAAAACGGGAAAGTGTCATCCACGCCAATCACCAGCTCGTTTTCCCATCCCTGGTGAAGTTTGACGGCCTGTTTTTCGAGTTCACGAACGGTATGGAGGACTTCACGGCCTTTTTCCAGCAGCATCTGTCCGGTGCGGGTAAAACGGGCGCGATGCCCGGAGCGATCGAGGATCTGGATATTGAGGTCGCTTTCCAGTTTTTGGACGGTATAGCTCAGGGCCGAAGGGGTTTTGTAGAGTTTTGCCGACGCAGCGGCAAAGCTTCCCTCTTTTTCCAGTGCATCCAGAATAATAAGAACATCCAGCAGCGGTTTCATGCTCGCCCCCTTTCGGTGTGCGACGGTCTCCGCTGCGGGATTTATTCCATGGGCATCACCAGCGGATCGGGATACTGATACTCAAACCCCAGCTCATGACAAATGCGATTGCCATCAACAATTTTGCCTTTACTGCCATCCTTTGCCTCACCAAAGACCGGCGGAGCCAGGCCCAGCTGACGTGCCATCAGCGGGTAAAACGTGCTGCGCGCCGGATGAGACGGTGCACATATATTATAGATGTGTCCGCCTTTCGGAGCCTGTAAGAGTAGCTCAATCGCGCCAACCACATCATCAAGATGCACAAGATTGACAACATGTTGGCCATCTGGCGCCGACTTCCCGGCAAAAAAGCGTCCCGGATGACGACCCGGGCCTACCAGCCCCGCCAGACGTACGATATCAACCTGGGTGCCGGGAAGATGATGCAGCCAGTCTTCCAGCTCTTTCAGAACCTGACCGCTCGCCGTAACGGGACGGCGCTCGGAAGTCTCTTTTACTACGCCCTCAACCTCACCATAGACCGACGTCGAGCTGGTAAAAATAATGCGCGGAACATGATGCGCCAGCGCGCTGTCGACAATCTCCTGCATCGCCTGCAGGTAAAATGATTCGCCCGGGCCGCTGCGCCGCGCGGGTAGCGTAATTACCAGCGCATCGACGTTCATCAGGGTGTCCAGATCGTCCGCATCACACACCAGTTCCGGCTCCAGACGCAGTTCAACGCCATCAATACCGCACATGCGCGCTGCTTCGACCCCATCTCGGGTGGTCTTGCTCCCGGTCACCTGCCAGCCTTTCGCGGCTAATGACATCGCCAGCGGCATTCCGAGCCATCCTAAACCGACAATCGCGACCTTTTTCATGCGAATTCTCCTGACTCTTACTCGTCTTTCATAAGGCTACGCCAGCCCGGCAGAACACACAATTCATAGCATCAATATGAAATGAATTAATGATCAAAAAAAGCCCTTGCAATATGTCGCACAACTGGTTTAGGTTAAAAGACATCAAATGAATAAGCATTCATCGAGAATTTATATGACACGCGTTCAATTTAAACACCACCATCATCACCATCATCCTGACTAGTCTTTCAGGCGATGTGTGCTGGAAGACGTTTGGATCTTCCAGTGGTGCATGAACGCATGAAAAAGCCCCCGGAAGATCTTCTTCCGGGGGCTTTTTTTTGGACCGAATTCAGACAGGTTAAAACAGGTTAACGAGGAATAAAGAATGTTAGATAACTCACGTTTACGCATAGCTATTCAAAAATCAGGCCGTTTGAGTGACGATTCACGCGAACTGCTGGCCCGCTGCGGGATTAAAATTAACCTGCACACCCAGCGCCTGATTGCTCTGGCTGAAAACATGCCCATCGACATTCTGCGCGTGCGTGATGACGATATTCCCGGCCTGGTCATGGATGGCGTCGTTGACCTCGGCATCATCGGCGAAAACGTACTGGAAGAAGAGCTGCTGACCCGCCGCGCGCAGGGCGAAGACCCGCGTTACTTCACCCTGCGTCGTCTGGACTTCGGCGGCTGCCGCCTGTCGCTGGCAACGCCGGTTGATGAAGCGTGGGACGGCCCGGCGGCGCTGAACGGCAAACGTATCGCCACCTCCTACCCTCACCTGTTAAAGCGCTATCTGGATCAGAAAGGCGTGCAGTTTAAATCCTGTCTGCTGAACGGTTCTGTTGAAGTGGCGCCGCGTGCGGGTCTCGCGGACGCCATCTGTGACCTGGTCTCTACCGGCGCGACGCTGGAAGCGAACGGTCTGCGCGAAGTGGAGGTGATCTACCGCTCCAAAGCGTGCCTGATTCAGCGTGACGGCGAGATGGCCGACGCTAAGCAGCAGCTGATCGACAAACTGCTGACCCGTATTCAGGGCGTCATTCAGGCGCGTGAATCCAAATACATCATGATGCACGCCCCAACCGAGCGTCTGGATGAAGTCATTGCCCTGCTGCCGGGCGCCGAGCGCCCAACCATCCTGCCGCTGGCGGGCGATCAGCAGCGCGTGGCGATGCACATGGTGAGCAGCGAAACCCTGTTCTGGGAAACCATGGAAAAACTGAAGGCGCTGGGCGCAAGCTCCATCCTGGTGCTGCCGATTGAGAAGATGATGGAGTAATGGCCATGAGCTTTAACACAATCATCGACTGGAATACTTGTAGCGACGCACAGCAGCGCGAGCTGCTGATGCGCCCGGCGATTTCCGCCTCTGAAAGCATCTCGCGCACCGTGGCGGAGATCCTGGATAACGTCAAAGCCCGCGGCGATGACGCGCTGCGTGAATACAGTGCAAAGTTTGATAAGACGGAAGTCGGCGCATTACAGGTTACCGAGCAGGAAATGACTGATGCCAGCAATCGTCTGGGTGATGACATCAAGCAGTCGATGGCCGTTGCGGTGAAAAACATTGATACTTTCCACACCGCGCAAAAGCTGCAGACCGTGGATGTGGAAACCCTGCCCGGCGTGCGTTGCCAGCAGGTAACCCGCCCGGTTGCCTCCGTCGGCCTCTATATTCCCGGCGGCTCTGCCCCGCTTTTCTCCACCGTACTGATGCTGGCGACACCCGCGCGCATTGCCGGGTGTCAGAAAGTGGTGCTGTGCTCGCCGCCACCGATAGCCGACGAGATTCTGTATGCGGCGAAGCTGTGCGGCGTGCAGGCGGTCTATAAAGTGGGCGGCGCGCAGGCGATTTCGGCCCTGGCGTTTGGCACAGACGCCATTCCTAAGGTCGATAAAATATTTGGCCCGGGCAATGCGTATGTGACCGAAGCCAAGCGCCAGGTCAGCCAGCGTCTGGACGGCGCGGCCATCGATATGCCTGCCGGCCCGTCTGAAGTGCTGGTGATTGCCGACAGCGGCGCCACGCCGGATTTCGTCGCGTCCGACCTGCTTTCCCAGGCGGAACACGGCCCGGATTCGCAGGTCATCCTGCTGACGCCGGATGCCGATATGGCGAAACGCGTGGGCGAAGCCGTGGAGCGTCAGCTTGCCGATCTGCCCCGCGCCGACACGGCACGCCAGGCGTTAGCGGCCAGCCGCCTGATTGTGGCGCGCGATCTTGAGCAGTGCATTGCCATTTCTAACCAGTACGGCCCGGAGCACCTGATCATTCAGACCCGCAACGCGCGCGATCTGGTCGACAGCATTACCAGCGCGGGCTCGGTGTTCCTCGGCGACTGGTCTCCGGAGTCCGCGGGCGATTACGCCTCCGGCACCAACCACGTGCTGCCAACGTATGGCTATACCTCAACCTGTTCCAGCCTGGGACTGGCGGATTTCCAGAAACGCATGACCGTGCAGGAACTCTCCCGCGAAGGGTTTGCCTCACTGGCGTCCACCATTGAAACTCTGGCCGCCGCCGAGCGTCTGACCGCCCACAAAAATGCCGTTACGCTGCGCGTTGCAGCCCTGAAGGAGCAAGCATGAACATTGAAGAATTAGCCCGCGAAAATGTCCGTCGCCTGACGCCCTATCAATCTGCGCGTCGTCTGGGCGGTAAAGGGGATGTCTGGCTGAACGCCAACGAATATCCAACGGCGGTGCAGTTTGAGCTGTCGCAGCAAACGCTGAACCGTTATCCGGAGTGTCAGCCGAAGGCGGTAATCGAAAACTACGCGCAGTATGCTGGCGTGAAGCCAGAGCAGGTGCTGGTCAGCCGCGGCGCGGATGAGGGCATTGAGCTGCTGATCCGCGCGTTCTGCGAGCCGGGCAAAGACGCCGTCATGTACTGCCAGCCGACCTACGGCATGTACAGCGTCAGCGCGGAAACCTTTGGGGTGGCGTGCCGCAACGTGCTCTCCCTGGAGAACTGGCAGCTGGATCTGCAGGGCATTGCCGACAATCTTGACGGCGTAAAAGTCGTCTTTGTCTGTAGCCCAAACAACCCGACCGGCCAGATTATTAACCCACAGGATATCCGAACCCTGCTGGAGATGACGCGCGGAAAAGCGCTGGTGGTCGCCGACGAAGCCTACATCGAGTTCTGCCCGCAGGCAACGCTGGCAGGCTGGCTGGAAGAGTATCCGCACCTGGTGGTGCTGCGTACGCTGTCGAAGGCTTTCGCCCTCGCGGGTCTGCGCTGCGGATTCACCCTGGCGAATAAAGAGGTCATCGACCTGCTGCTGAAGGTGATCGCTCCGTACCCCCTCTCGACGCCGGTTGCCGATATTGCGGCACAGGCGCTGACGCCTCAGGGGATTAACGCGATGCGCGAGCGCGTGGCGCAAATCCTGGAGGAACGTCAGTACCTGGTGACCGCCCTGAAGGATATCCCGTGCGTGGAGCAGGTATTCGACTCGGAAACCAACTACATCCTGGTGCGCTTTACCGCCTCCAGCGCCGTATTTAAATCTTTGTGGGATCAGGGCATTATCTTACGAGACCAGAATAAACAACCTTCTCTGAGCGGATGCCTGCGCATTACCGTCGGCACCCGCGCAGAGAGCCAGCGCGTAATTGACGCCCTGAAAGCGGAGAAAGTATGACCCAGAAGATCCTTTTCATCGATCGTGACGGCACCCTTATTTCGGAGCCACCAGCTGATTTTCAGGTCGACCGATTCGACAAGCTGGCGTTTGAACCTGACGTGATCCCGGTGCTGCTCAAGCTGCAAAAAGCCGGATACAAGCTGGTGATGATCACCAACCAGGACGGTCTGGGTACCGACAGCTTCCCGCAGGCAGACTTTGACGGCCCGCATAATTTAATGATGCAGGTGCTGACCTCTCAGGGCGTGGTGTTTGATGAAGTGCTGATTTGCCCGCACATGCCAGCCGATGAGTGTGACTGCCGTAAGCCAAAGGTGAAGCTTGTCGAGCGCTATCTGGCAGAGGATGTGCTGGATAAGGCCAACAGCTATGTCATCGGCGATCGCATCACTGATATTACGCTCGCGGAAAACATGGGCATCGCGGGGCTTCGCTACGACCATAACAACCTTAACTGGGCGATGATTGGCGAACAACTGACAAAACGTGACCGCTACTCGCACGTTGAACGTAACACCAAAGAGACGCAGATTGATGTGAAGGTCTGGCTGGACCGCGAAGGCGGCAGCAAGATCCACACCGGCGTGGGTTTCTTCGACCACATGCTGGATCAGATTGCCACCCACGGCGGTTTCCGCATGGAGATCACGGTAAAAGGCGATCTTTATATTGACGATCACCATACCGTGGAAGATACCGGCCTGGCGCTGGGTGAAGCCCTCAAGCTGGCGCTCGGTGATAAACGCGGCATCAACCGTTTTGGCTTTGTCCTGCCGATGGACGAGTGTCTGGCGCGCTGTGCGATGGATATCTCCGGACGTCCGCACCTGGAATATAAAGCAGACTTCAATTACCAGCGCGTGGGCGATCTGAGCACCGAAATGGTGGAGCACTTCTTCCGTTCATTGTCCTACACCATGGGCCTGACGCTGCACCTTAAGACCAAAGGCAAGAACGACCACCACCGCGTAGAGAGTCTCTTCAAGGCCTTCGGCCGCACGCTGCGCCAGGCAATCCGCGTGGAAGGTGACGCCCTGCCCTCATCAAAAGGAGTCCTGTAATGAACGTGGTGATTCTGGATACCGGATGCGCCAACCTGAACTCCGTAAAGTCGGCGATTGCGCGCCACGGCTACGAGCCGGTGGTCAGCCGTGACCCGGACGTGGTGCTGCGTGCCGACAAGTTATTCCTGCCGGGCGTGGGCACTGCGCAGGCGGCGATGGTTCAGATCCACACGCGCGAGCTGGTCGATCTGATCAAGGCTTGTACCCAGCCGGTGCTGGGGATTTGCCTGGGCATGCAGATTCTTGGCCGCCGCAGCGAAGAGAATAACGGCGTTGACCTGCTGGGCATTATCGACGAAGACGTGCCGAAGATGACCGACCACGGTCTGCCTCTGCCGCATATGGGCTGGAACCGCGTGTACGCCAAAGCGGGCGACAGGCTTTTTCGCGGCATTGAAGACGGCGCGTATTTTTACTTCGTACACAGCTACGCCATGCCGGTGAACGTGAATACGATCGCCCAGTGCACTTACGGCGAGGCGTTTACCGCAGCCGTGCAGAAAGACAATTTCTTCGGCGTACAGTTTCACCCGGAGCGCTCAGGCGCCGCGGGCGCGCAGCTGCTGAAAAACTTCCTGGAGATGTGATGATTATTCCCGCGTTAGATTTAATTGACGGCACGGTTGTCCGTCTTCATCAGGGCGATTACGGGCAGCAGCGAGACTACGGAAACGATCCGCTGCCGCGTCTGCAGGATTATGCCGCCCAGGGGGCTCAGGTGCTGCATCTGGTCGATTTAACAGGTGCGAAAGACCCGGCAAAACGCCAGATCCCTCTGCTGAAAAATCTGGTTGCCGGTGTTGATGTGCCGGTACAGGTGGGCGGCGGCGTACGTACAGAAGATGACGTTGCGGCACTGCTGGACGCGGGCGTAGCGCGCGTGGTGGTCGGTTCAACCGCGGTGAAAGAGCCTGAGATCGTAAAAGGCTGGTTCCGCCGCTTTGGCGCCGACGCGCTGGTACTGGCGCTGGACGTGCGCATTGATGAACAAGGTAATAAGCAGGTGGCGGTCAGCGGCTGGCAGGAAAACTCTGGCGTGACGCTGGAGGCGCTGGTCGAGATGTATCTCCCCGTTGGCCTGAAGCACGTGCTGTGCACGGATATCTCCCGTGACGGCACGCTGGCGGGCTCCAACGTCTCGCTGTATGAAGAGATCTGCGCGCGTTATCCGCAGGTGGCGTTCCAGTCTTCGGGCGGAATTGGTGATTTAAACGATATTGCCGCGCTGCGCGGAACGGGCGTACAGGGCGTGATTGTGGGCCGAGCCCTGCTGGAAGGTAAATTTACGGTGACGGAGGCGATTCAATGCTGGCAAAACGGATAATCCCTTGCCTGGACGTACGTGACGGCCAGGTCGTGAAAGGCGTGCAGTTCCGCAACCACGAGATCATTGGCGACATCGTTCCGCTGGCAAAACGCTATGCTGATGAAGGCGCAGACGAGCTGGTGTTCTACGATATTACCGCGTCCAGCGATGGCCGCGTAGTCGACAAAAGCTGGGTAGCTCGCGTGGCGGAAGTGATCGATATTCCGTTCTGCGTGGCGGGCGGGATTAAATCCGCTGACGATGCGGCCCAAATTCTCTCGTTTGGTGCCGACAAGATTTCCATCAACTCCCCTGCCCTGGCCGACCCGGAGTTGATTACTCGCCTCGCCGATCGTTTTGGCGTGCAGTGTATTGTGGTTGGGATCGACACCTGGTATGACGTCGCAACGGGCAAGTACCACGTCAATCAATATACGGGTGACGAAAGCCGCACGCGCGTGACGCAGTGGGAAACGCTCGACTGGGTGCAGGAAGTGCAGAAACGTGGCGCGGGCGAGATTGTGCTGAACATGATGAACCAGGATGGCGTGCGTAACGGGTATGACCTCGAGCAGCTGAAAAAAGTCCGTGCAGTCTGCCACGTTCCGCTGATTGCATCGGGCGGCGCGGGCACCATGGAACATTTCCTCGAAGCCTTCCGCGATGCTAACGTGGACGGCGCGCTGGCCGCTTCCGTGTTCCACAAACAGATTATTAATATTGGTGAGTTAAAAACGTACCTGGCCGACCAGGGCGTGGAGATCAGGGTATGTTAACAGAGCAACAACAGGCGCAGCTGGACTGGGAAAAAACGGATGGATTACTGCCGGTGGTTGTCCAGCATGCCATCTCAGGCGAAGTGCTGATGCTGGGCTATATGAACCAGGACGCGCTGGCGAAAACGATCGAAAGCGGCAAAGTGACGTTTTACTCCCGCACGAAACAGCGTCTGTGGACCAAAGGGGAAACCTCGGGTCATTTCCTGAACGTGGTCAGCATTACGCCTGACTGCGATAACGATACCCTGCTGGTGCTGGCAAACCCAATCGGTCCGACCTGCCATAAGGGCACCAGCAGCTGCTTCGGCGAGGCGAGTCATCAGTGGCTTTTCCTGTATCAACTGGAGCAACTGCTGGCAGAACGTAAAACGGCAGATCCCGAGAGTTCTTATACCGCGAAGCTGTACGCCAGCGGCACCAAGCGAATCGCGCAGAAGGTGGGTGAAGAAGGCGTTGAGACTGCGCTGGCCGCGACCGTGCATGATCGCGAGGAGCTGACGAATGAAGCCTCTGATTTGATGTATCACCTGCTGGTGCTCCTGCAGGATCAGGCGCTGGATTTGACGGCGGTGATTGAGAATTTACGTAAAAGACATAAATAAACATCCTACCGGGGGAGCGCTCGCTCCCCTTTTCCTGTAATAAAGCAGTTATCATTCCTTCCGTGAGCGGGTATCATCAGCCGATAGTGTAAACGCACGATTCTATGCGTTAAGAGTTACTCATTTAACATTGAGGTTGAAGATGAAATTTCTGGTCACCGGCGCTGCCGGCTTTATCGGTTTCCACGTCAGCGAGCGCCTGCTGCAGGCAGGACATCAGGTTGTAGGAATTGATAACCTTAATGACTATTACGATGTCAATCTGAAGCAAGCGCGACTGGATCTGCTTACATCCGACAATTTCACTTTCCATAAGCTGGATCTGGCCGATCGCGAAGGGATGGCCTCGTTGTTTGCAGCTGAGAAGTTTGACCGCGTGATCCACCTCGCCGCGCAGGCTGGCGTACGTTACTCTCTGGAAAATCCGCACGCTTACGCGCAATCAAACCTTATCGGCCATCTCAACGTACTGGAAGGCTGCCGACACAACAAGGTGCAGCATTTACTGTATGCTTCTTCCAGCTCTGTTTACGGCCTGAACCGAAAGATGCCTTTCTCCACCGATGACTCGGTTGATCACCCGGTTTCCTTGTATGCCGCGACGAAAAAATCCAACGAACTGATGTCGCATACCTACTCTCATCTTTACAATCTCCCGACGACCGGCCTGCGCTTTTTCACCGTGTATGGGCCATGGGGCCGTCCGGACATGGCGCTGTTTAAATTTACTAAGGCCATGATTGAAGGCAAAAGTATTGATGTTTACAACTATGGCAAGATGAAGCGCGACTTCACTTATATCGATGATATTGTTGAAGCTATTATTCGCCTGCAGGATGTTATCCCTCAGGCCGATGCGAACTGGACCGTTGAGACAGGGTCTCCGGCGTCCAGCTCTGCGCCGTACCGTGTTTACAACATTGGCAACAGTGCGCCCGTAGAGCTGATGGATTACATCACCGCGCTGGAAGAAGCGTTAGGCAAAGAAGCGGATAAAAATATGATGCCTGTTCAGCCAGGTGACGTGCTCGAAACAAGCGCGGATACCACGGCGCTCTATGACGTGATTGGGTTTAAGCCGAAAACGTCGGTGAAGGAAGGCGTGAAGAATTTTGTGAACTGGTATCGGGCTTTTTATAAGCTTTAAAACTATACACAGGCATAATATTTAAAAACCCTCTCTATCCACCTTTTTAAAGGTGGATTTTTCATTTTGGGTTAACAATATAACACCGCCAACATCAGCATGTTTTAATTATATATCAGAAGTCATTCCTGATAGCTTTGTCGTGGTTGCAGTATTTTTATTTCTGGCTATTTAAAAATAAGACAACTTACTATCAAAATTCCAATAAACAACGTAAAAGACGCATCCGTTTTCCCAGATGCGTCTTCATGAGTATAATTAACGACTGGAAGTCGAAACAGAAGGTAACAAGATAGCTCTCATTTTTTTAGTTAAGATCCTGACTAAGGGCTCCGTCAATATTGCCATAACAACACTTGAGAAAAGTATAAATAAAAACACACACAAAGACTCAAGCCCTGAAGAAATACGCCCGCCAATTTTACTCATGACAAAATAGAGAATCTGATGATGAAATAAAAATGCAACGAATGCATGTTTTGCAAAATAACTGGTAATGTTTCTGAGCCAGTCTATACATCCCAAAAACTCAATCAAATAAACAGCTATTGAAAATAAAGAAACACCAAAAATTAACATGTACAGTTGCGGCATTATGCTTTCACGAGCAGGAACTGCAATAGCTAAGGCTAACATTCCTGCTAACATTGCATAGAGACGATTTTTTTTGTCCTTTAAAATAAAATAAGCATAGCTCATGCCAAATAAAAAATCTGGCAACCGCATAAGAGGATTACAATTAATATAAACAGAGAACAGTTTTTGATAGTTAAGTCCAACAGCAAAAAATATAGCTGACACGACTCCCCATGCAATTACTGGCATTTTCTTGATAGCTTCATACAGCACAGGAAAGAATAGATATGTGATAATCATATAACCTGTATACCATTCCCCCACCAGATAATAGTTCTGCATCCGATAAAGAAAAAAGCCATCAAGACCAATTATTGAGAGAATAAATTTCCAATAATGCCCATCTCCAACAAAACTGCCTTTGATAATTAGCATAAGTGCAGCAACAATTAAATAACTTATCCAAAACGATGGGAATATTGCAAGCACTCTTTTTTTCAGAAAAAGAACATAGTCATTATTGTCTTTGGTGCTGATAACCAAAGACAACCCGGAAATAATGATAAACATAGAAATGCCAACATCACCCATTGTCTGACCGAAATAGGACAATTCACCGAGCTTTAAAAAACCGGGGTAGTTGTAATATATTTCCACATTATAATGGAACAATACGATCATAAAAAATGATATCACTCTTATGAAATCTGGCGCAAATAGACGCATATTTGAAGTTGTTACATTATTATTGTTCATTTATCATATTCCAGTGGTCATTTCAAAAACAGAAATATAGATAGCGAATGTAATACTATTGAATAAATATCAGCAATTCAATGGACATTCGATATGAGAAATCACTTAGGTAGGAACGATGCGCATAATTATAAATAGACAGCTCAAACTGGCACCACCATAGGTTGGGGTGCCAGAATGTTCAATCAGTCACTACCAAATAAATCGCGCGTGTAGACTTTATCTGCAACATCCGCCAGTTCTTCAGCCATGCGGTTAGAAATGATTACATCGGCTTCTTGCTTGAATGCATTTAGATCCCGCACAACGCGCGAATGGAAGAACTCGTCCTCCTGCATGACAGGTTCATAAATAATGACCTGTACACCCTTGGCCTTGATACGCTTCATGATCCCCTGAATGGATGAAGCGCGGAAGTTGTCGGATCCACTTTTCATAATCAGACGATAGACGCCCACCACTTTAGGCTGACGGGAAAGAATGGAGTCCGCCACGAAATCTTTACGTGTGCGGTTGGCGTCCACAATCGCCGAGATAATATTGTTTGGAACGGAGTGATAGTTTGCCAATAGCTGCTTAGTATCTTTAGGCAGACAGTAACCGCCGTAGCCAAAAGAGGGATTGTTATAATGGTTACCAATTCGTGGATCGAGGCAAACACCTTCGATGATCTGACGACTGTTAAGTCCAAGGCTCTCAGCATAGCTGTCCAGTTCATTGAAGTAAGCAACACGCATTGCCAGATAGGTGTTGGCAAAGAGCTTGATGGCTTCCGCTTCTGTTGAGTCGGTAAAGAGCGTCGGAATATCTTTCTTCGTCGCGCCCTCCTGCAACAGCGCCGCAAAGCGCTCTGCACGCTCAGAGCGTTCGCCAATCACGATTCGTGATGGATGCAGGTTATCGTAAAGCGCGCGACCTTCACGCAAGAATTCTGGCGAGAAAATAACGTTATCGATACCGTACTTCTCTTTAACCGACTGGGTAAAACCAACCGGAATGGTGGATTTAATGATCATGACCGCATCTGGATTGAACTCAATGACATCACGGATGACCGACTCAACGCTTGAGGTATTAAAATAGTTGGTTTTGGGATCGTAATCTGTAGGGGTGGCGATAATCACATATTCTGCCCCCACGTAAGCATCACGCTTGTCAGTCGTAGCGCGGAAGTTTAACGGCTTCGTTGCCAGATACTCTTCAATCTCTTTATCTACAATCGGGGACTGCTTCTTATTGAGCATGTCCACTTTGGCCTGAACGATATCTAGCGCGACCACTTCGTGATTCTGAGCAATAAGAATACCGTTGGAGAGACCTACATACCCTGTACCGGAAATAGTTATTTTCATTTGCGAGTAACTTCTGTAAGTGAACTGTTAAGATGACCCGAGGACCATCATGATAACCAATGACTGTTGGGCTTTTTACCTCCTGCCTTGTGGGACTGTCAAGGCGAAGCCAGAGGATTAGCCCGTCTCGTGACAACATTCAGACTACTTCGAACATTTGGTGATTATTTTGATGTAAAAAAAACCCGGAGAATATCTCCGGGTTTGCATACAACCTGAGGTTAAATCAGATTAATCCAGCCATTCCGTGTGGAACACACCTTCTTTATCAGTACGCTTGTAAGTATGTGCGCCGAAGTAGTCACGCTGTGCCTGAATCAGGTTAGCCGGCAGTATCGCAGCACGATAGCTATCATAGTAGGCTACTGCAGCAGAGAAGGTCGGAACCGGGATACCGTTCTGCACAGCGTAGGCAACCACGTCACGCAGCGCCTGCTGGTATTCGTCCGCAATTTTCTTAAAGTACGGTGCCAGCAGCAGGTTGGCGATACCGGCGTTTTCAGCATAGGCATCGGTGATTTTCTGCAGGAACTGCGCACGAATGATGCAGCCCGCGCGGAAGATCTTCGCGATCTCACCATAGTTCAGATCCCAGTTGTTCTCGTCTGATGCCGCACGCAGCTGAGAGAAGCCTTGCGCGTAAGAAACGATTTTCCCCAGGTACAGTGCACGACGCACTTTCTCAACGAACTCCGCTTTATCACCCGCTGGTTTAGCCTGCGGGCCAGACAGCACTTTAGATGCCGCCACGCGCTGCTCTTTCAAGGAAGAGATGTAACGCGCGAAGACAGATTCGGTGATCAGAGACAGTGGTTCACCCAGATCCAGAGAGCTCTGGCTAGTCCATTTACCGGTGCCTTTGTTCGCTGCTTCATCCAGAATCACATCAACCAGGTATTTACCCTCTTCATCTTTCTTCGTGAAGATATCTTTGGTGATGTCAATCAGGTAGCTGTTCAGCTCGCCTTTGTTCCACTCGGTGAAGGTTTCCGCCAGCTCTTCATTGGTGAGGTTCAGGCCGCCTTTCAGCAGAGAGTATGCTTCCGCAATCAGCTGCATATCGCCGTATTCGATGCCGTTGTGCACCATTTTCACATAGTGACCTGCACCGTCCGCACCGATATAGGTTACGCAAGGCTCACCATCTTCAGCCACGGCTGCGATTTTGGTCAGGATAGGTGCAACCAGTTCGTATGCATCTTTCTGGCCGCCAGGCATGATAGATGGGCCTTTCAGCGCGCCCTCTTCACCACCGGAAACACCGGTGCCGATGAAGTTGAAGCCTTCAGCAGAAAGTTCACGATTACGACGGATGGTGTCCTGGAAGAAGGTGTTACCGCCATCAATGATGATGTCGCCTTTTTCGAGGTAAGGCTTCAGAGAGTCGATAGCAGCATCGGTACCTGCACCTGCTTTCACCATTAACAGGATACGACGAGGCGTTTCCAGAGACTCAACGAACTCTTTCACCGTATAGAAAGGAACCAGTTTCTTGCCTGGGTTCTCGGCAATCACTTCTTCGGTCTTATCACGGGAACGGTTGAAAACGGAAACGGTATAGCCACGGCTTTCGATGTTGAGCGCCAGATTGCGCCCCATAACAGCCATACCGACAACACCGATTTGTTGTTTGGACATTACGTACTCCTGTCAGGTGTGGATACGCCAGCGGATTCTTCCCGGCGATACAAAGTGTAAACATGTTAACTTAAAATTTATTGCGATGAACAGTAGCCATGTAAACTTCTTGTCCCATCTGTTTAACCTTAAGTGCACATTTCGGAAAACATTTCAGACCAAAAAATGTTACGCAGCGAGGCATACTGAATTACCATCTGAAGTAATTGCAATTTACACGTTCTCCGATCGCCTTTAATTTCAACAGACTTTTAAAACATGTTTACGAAACATGTACATAACGCTTTTCAGATGCCATAGAAAATGTTTGCTAAACAATGTTCTATTATCATTTTGACTAAAATGTACTACTTTTAATTCAGGAAGATAGACTAATTTATAACCTGCATTTTTTGCTCTGATACAAATGTCGATATCTTCACAGTACATAAAAAATTGCTCATCGAAACCATTGATTTGATTAAAAACCGAGCATTTCATCCCTAAAAAAGAACCGGCGCACCAGTCAACAACCTGATGAGTGTTAATATCAGAGCGATCTATTATACTTTTATTATAACCCAGAAAATACGAAGTAAAGAAGTTAACTAATTTGGGAAAATGTCTGACTGAGGGATCTCGTACAGTCAAATTCTGATCTTTGTAGAGATCAGCTGTAAAGAGATCATATTTATGGCATGCAAGTATTCCACTTAATTGTTTAAGCGTGTCAGCATCGACCAATACGTCTGGATTGAGAAATAAGAAATAATCTTCCTGAAAATTAACGCAATAATCTTCAATTATCTTTGCAACAGCATGATTGTTATTGCGTGAAAACCCCGAACGCTCAAGAGATGGAATATAACAAATCTTTTCGCTCGCGCAAAACTCTCGCAATCCAAGGCTATTTACATTATCTTTTATGTATATTCTAAATAGAGAGCTCGCATCAAACTGAGAATCATTAATTTTATTAATTAATGACTTGATATAATCATCATGAAAATGACTTACTACTATTATGTGTATCATAATAATTTTCTGACTGCATCTGACATTGCACGGAAATATACCTTCAGGTATTCAATGTTTTTACTTTTAAAAAGTAAAATCATTTGATGCACAAAAGAAAAAACAATTTCCCGAATAGCTAATAGCTTTGGAATGTGAGGCATTTTTAACATAAATACACCATTCCTGACTCGATAATAACGGCGCCATGCAGAGTGAACAGGAATAACAAACCCCAACATTTCAATATGAGCATCACCTATTTCATGCTGCATAATGACATTTGGAGTAATAAAGATTTTAAAACCACGGCTAATAACTCTTAAACACCATTCAGTATCAACATAATCAATGAAAAGTGAATCGTCCATAAGGTTGTCTAACAATAAAACCTTATTATCGACAAGACATCCTGAGGCAATAATGCATGACACTTCAACAGGTTTAGATGATGTTATATCGGGAATGATTTTAGTGCGTAAGCCATGCCTGGACATTCTAATTACAGGATATATTTTTTTATAGCGGCTATCCTGCAGTGTTGGTCCAAGAGCAGCAATATTGTAACTCTGCTTAAGAGATACAAAATCTTCGACCATTTTGCTGACAAAATCTTCAGCTATACTGCTATCTTGATCAAAGAATAATGTAAAATCTCCGCCAAGAGTAAGACCATGGCGGATACCTTTGTTTTGAGCAGCGGCAATACCGATATTATCAGAAAGGGACAAAAGCTCAACGTTAGAGCAGGAAGTCTGAAGCCTGGAAATATCCTCAATATTGTCACTACCATTGTCGACGATAATAGTTCGATAGGATTGTGTCTCTAACTGAGAGACAAGTGACGATAGATTGGTTGTTACAGGATTAAAGGTTACAACAATTGCTATAACCTTATGTGGCTGAGAATTATCCCTGCTTGTCATCAGTGCAACCATTTGCCATGATTTGCTCAATTTTATTACTATTACCCCAGATAGCTGGAGAGTCATAGGCACGAGCTGGGAATACATTATAAACTGGTTTAATTTTGAGTCTATGCTGTTCTATAAACTCTTCTACTGCTGTACGTAAACTTTTCGGTTTGCCGCTACTGCAGTTAATCACTCCAGCAACCTCTGTCTGGATAGTCGCTGTCGCGATTTGTTTTGCAAGGCATTCAACGTCGATAAAATCATACAGCATTTCTCCACTGTTAAGTGGGAAAGTTTCTTTACCGGCATCTTCTGCAGCCATTATTTTTGAGAAAATTGAATTACTGTTTCTGTCATCACCAGTTATGTAATACATACGCAGCCATTTTAATGAAATTCCGGCCTTTTCCATTTCATAAGTGCAGATCTGGCGTAAGAAATTTTTCGCGATCCCATAAGGGTTACTAGGATTACAAGCCGTCTTTTCAGTAATCTCCCCAACATGATAACCTATTTCATGCATGGTTCCGGCCACTGAAATATTTTGTACACCTGCGCTAATCAAGGCTTTTAAAAATCGATAGTGGTTCATAACATTAGCGATATGACCCTGATCGTGATGGTTAAAACCAGCACTCCAGGCTAGATGAAGCACAGCATCAAAGTCAGAGAAAACTTCAATGATTTTATCATCACTCGCATCTAAAATATCCATTTCAAGAACTTCCGATGTAATCGTATTTCTTGAACCGGGATATGTTATTGCGACAACATCGTGATGCATTGAAGTCAATGCTTTCACGACATGTTTACCTATGTAACCACCAGCACCAGTAACAGCAATTTTCATAATCAGTTGTTCTTCTTAAATTTTACAAGTTTATAGGCTTTTTTCGTTAAACGATATGGTCCATATAGCGTTTTAGCCACACGAGGATATTTATCCCAAACCGTACGTCTAAACGAACTAAACAGCAGTCTTGAACATCCGCTTAATACAGCAAGGAAATCCGGTTTACCCGATTTAGTTTCGGTAAACAACCTAAGCAAGCTTGAATATTGCCAGTAAACGTCACCATTAGGCAGGGCAGACATAATTTTCTGATGCTTAAATTCTAACTTAGCATAATTCTTTTCTGCTTGAGTTGGTGTCATTACACTATAAACACTAAATCCTTCATTTTTTGCTACATAACTAATAATGCGCTCAAGAACATGCGATAAACTACCATCGACATGCGCTGGCTCAGCATTAAAATCTGTCCATTTCCAATTATGCTCAAATAAAGGACGTAAAGCAGCGGGCCTGAACCAGAACATCGTCCCATATACTGCAACAGGAGTGTCATCATCCAATGGAACAACAACGCCAAGCTTCTTACATAATTCACTTGTTGGCCAATAGTTTGCAAACCAGGCATGGCCCATTGTAGGGAAACCGATGTGAACAAGCGGTGGACAAATTATTCCTATATCATTACGCTTATTCATCAAACCAATAACGTTGGTAATATATTCTGGTGACCCGAGAAGGTTCTCATAGAGATGTTTTTTAAACGAATCAGCACGTGCAAATCCATTCTGCGGGGATTTTTTCGAGTGTAAGCGACAGATATAATCATATTTATCACTGGTACCAATGTCCTTAAATGTGATAAATAATGAGGACATATCACGTCCTCTGTTTTCCTCAACGACGCGAACCTCAACATACTTCCCGATATCTTTCGTTTTTTCTCTTAGTATGGATGCATCTTTTTCGCTTGAGGTTGAAATATACAAATCATATTTATAAGGAATATTTTTTATATAAGAATAAATTTCTTCCCACATATCTGAATAAAATACATGAGCAAGAACAGCAATTTTTGGTTCCGGATTCCCTACGTTGTTATACTCTGGAGAAGGATAATTATCAGGCAAGATCCTTAACTGTTCCAGATTTGTGTAAAGAATGCGTGGTTTTACTGTGCGATTAATATTTTGATTGATAAGACCAATATCGTAATCACTTGTCTTCTCGATGGTCTCCACAGCTCCGCGTAGATCTACACAGTTAATGTCAAGCCACATTGGATCATGGAAAAATAAACGACGTTTAAGAATTGGACATCTATTTTCAATAGTTCGCTTAACGTCAATGAATGTTGGGTAATCTGATGGGTAGTTATCATTGCTTATATAAACAGATGATGTGAAGCCCATTGCCTGGAAATGAGACGTAAAGCGTGATTCATGACTTAAAACAGAATCAGTATAACTATTAATCATTGGCATATCTTGCCAATATTTTTTAAACTCAATGGAGTTTAACATTTTCTTGCGAATTGCAATGAAATGAGATTGTATATGACGAGGCAAGACTCCAGTTCCTGTAAACGGATTTGGAACCATTTCGTTATGTTCGCTAATCCCCCAGAAATCACACGCCCTGCTATCCATTTCATTGAAAAGTTCGGAAAAAGGGAAAATCGGGGCAAAGAAGGTGTAATTGAGTAAAATAACCTCATCGTATTTACTGGCTAATTCATCATAGCCAATAGTTTCCATTCCTTCTTTATAACCCCAAACATCGAAGCCCACATTTTCTCGGCAGAAAACAGTAGCCCCAATCTTTTCAAGCTTTGCCCTTCCTGCGACGGTCATTTTCGAATTCGAAACAACAACAATATCTTCGACAAATTCCTTTAATGCAGTCAGCTTGGTTGGGATATAATCATCAACTTCACCAAATTCGTCATAAAAAAGATAAAAGGCAATCCTGCGCATTAAACATTACCACTCATTTTTTCAAATATTGATTAATAATTTCATCAGGTTTGCCATCAGCAATGATATTGCCATGGTCAACCCAAATAACTCGATTGCAAAGTTCAAGCAAAAGATCCATTTGGTGAGAAACAAACACCATAATATTGGAATCTTCTATCATCGCTTTCATTCTTGCCTGTGCTTTTTTGATAAAATCGGCATCACCGCCAGCGAAAAGTTCATCAAGAATTAGAATATCAGGCTGAGTAGCGGTAGCGATTGAGAACGCCAGCTTCATATACATACCAGTCGAATAATATTTTACCGGCGTGTCTATAAATTGTTCAAGCTCAGAGAAATTAATGATGTCTGGCTCAATTTCTTTCAATCTTTTTAAATTATAACCAAGAATCGTTCCATTGAGGTAAATATTTTCTCTACCACTCAACTCCGGATTAAAACCTGCACCTATCTCAAGTAGTGGTGCTACTTTACCTTTTATATCAATCGTACCACTCGTTGGCGTATAAATTTTGCACAAAATTTTCAATAAAGAGCTCTTACCTGCTCCATTGTGTCCAATAATGCCTAACCTATCACCGTGGTTAATTTCCAAATTAATATTATTTAGAGCTAAAAAGGTATCATTTTTTTTCTGATGAGTTCTGGAGAATAAATCAGCGAACAACTCTTTTAAACTTGAATTTTTATTGTGATGCAGTGCAAACTGCAATCCAACATTTTTAAGAACTATTTCAGAATTCATATTTACAACCTAAATATAACTTTTGCGTCATTGCGTCTAAAATAGATGATACCGAAGATAATACTCAGCAACGAACAAACAGAGCATATTATTAGCGATTGAGTTTCAGGTAAGGTTCCTGAATAAATTGGCGAACGGAAGAGGTCAATATAATATACAAGTGGATTCCATGTAAATATCACATGGAACTTTTCTGGTATAGCAGTTATCGGATAAATGATTGGTGTGGCAAAATATAATGCTTGTAATACAACCCCAATAAGATATTGTACGTCCCTATAATAAACAGTCACAATTGAAAGTATAAACGTGACACCAAGAGAAAACATGACCAAAAGCAGAAATGCAACGGGCAGGAAAAATAGAGCAGACGATATTTTAGCACCCAGTATCAAAGCTATAATAAACAAGCAAGCAGTGCTAAGCAGTGAATCCACCAATGTTGAGATAACTACGGATATTACAAACAATTGTTTTGGTAGATATATTTTTTTAAACAAAGATTCATTCGCCAGTAATGCTCCCCCCCCTGGTTAAGAGAGTTAGAAAAAACTGACCAGGGTATCATCGCGGCAAATAAAAATATAGCGTATTCATTAACCTGAAACTTCATTACCAGCGAAAATACCACTGCGATAATCGCCATATTTAGTAATGGATTCAGTAAGGTCCAGAGAAAACCAAAGAAAGTCCTTCTGTACCTCATAGTAATCTGTTGATGAATTAGTTGTCTTAAAACTTGTCGATACTCAACTATCTCATTAATAAACGAATTCATAATTTTTTACTTTCATCAATTAGAGCACGAACACTTTGTTCAAAGCCTTGTGAAAAACAGGAACGTTTGTAACCAAACTTTTCTATTTTATCGCAATTTAAAACACTATATTTGGGTCTCCTGGCGATGGCTTTATATTCTGCAGTACTAATTGGTTCAACTTTAGATTGTGAAAATGTTATAGCTGCAGCGATTTTATTGGCAAAATCATACCAGCTCATTACAGTATCACCGCTGTAATGATAGAGACCAGGTTGGAGTGTTCCTTCTTTGATTATATCAATAATCAAATTTGCAATATCCGGCGCATATGTAGGCGCGCCAACCTGATCGTATACAACTTTAATATCTTGATTTTTCTCAACCAAATTAAATATGGTTTTTAAAAAATTCTTTCCATATTCACTATATACCCAAGATGTTCTTATTATAATAGCACCAGCATGATTTTTAAGAACCTCCAGTTCCCCCTTGTGTTTTGTACTGCCGTATACGTTAAGTGATTTTACGGTGTCTTTCTCGGTATACGGTTCACTGCTGTTACCATCGAAAACATAATCTGTGGAAACATGGATAAGTTTAGCACCATATTTTGATGATGCCTGAGCGACATATTTAGCGCCTAAATTATTCACGTTTTCAGAAAAATCAACATTAGTTTCAGCATCATCAACGGAAGTGAAAGCAGCAGTATTTATTACGACATCAGGCTTAAAATCAGAAATGACATCATAAACATTGCGTTCGTTAGCAATATCGAGGAATATTTTATCTGCCGCTAGTAAAATCCAGTCTTGCGGGATACGTCTGCTAAGACTTTGTCCTAACTGACCTTGAGCTCCGGTTAGCAGTACTCTCATTTATAAAGATTCGCCAAAGTAAGACCTTTTTTATCCTTTTCAGAAAGTTTTGGATTGGTCACGGGCCATTCAATACCGACCTCTTCATCATTCCAAAGCAAACATCCTTCATGTTCCGGATAATAATAATCAGTACACTTATATTCAAAGTCGGCGGTATCCGTGAGAACGCAAAAACCATGCGCGAGTCCAGGTGGGATCCAAAGTTGATTTTTATTCTCGGCTGAGAGCTCAACACCAACCCATCGGCCATAAGTTTTTGAATCCGGGCGAATATCAACAGCAACATCAAATACTGCACCACTTACAACACGAACTAATTTACCCTGTGGATTATTTTTTTGAAAATGTAGACCACGAAGGACATCTTTAGTTGAACGCGAATGGTTATCCTGCACGAAGTCGAGATCTATATTGAGCATTTCTTGATAACGTTTCTTCTCAAAGGTTTCCAGGAAAAAACCACGTTCATCCCCAAAAACTCTTGGCTCAATAATTTTCACGTCGTGTATAATTGTATCAATGACTTTCACGAAACTGCCCCTTCATAAGAAATTATTTATAACACTTGATTGTTGCGTTTATACACAATCCCTGCAGATGTTTTCTTTCCTTAGTGAATTCAATTTTGGCAGGTTTCATATGTATTTCTTTCAATTCTAATATCAATATATATATTGATAAAACATATCGAAAATGCCAAACAATATATCTCCCTGTGTAAATTAAACGATAACTTTAACAGCAGGGAGGCAAATATTATTTATTCGCTAATTAATACTTTGAGATAACGGCCATATTCAGTTTTAGCAAGCTTTTTAGCTTGTTCCTCAACCTGGTCCTTGCTCATCCATCCATTACGATATGAAATTTCCTCAAGGCAAGCCACTTTCATCCCCTGACGTTTTTCAATGGTATGAATAAATTGGGAAGCCTCGACCAGGCTGTCGTGAGTACCCGTATCCAGCCATGCAAAACCACGCCCCAGCAATTCAACCTGCAATTTCCCCTGCTCGAGATACATCTGGTTAAGGGTCGTAATTTCAAGTTCACCACGGGCGGAAGGTTTAACCTGTTTAGCCATTTCGACTACATGCTTATCGTAGAAATAGAGACCGGTCACCGCCCAGTTTGATTTTGGTCTTAACGGTTTCTCTTCGATGGACAGCGCTTTGTAGTTCTCATCGAATTCAACCACGCCAAACCGCTCAGGATCCTGCACCTGATAACCAAAGACCATTGCTCCGCTGGTCATTTGTGAAGCCGCTTCCAGTTTTTTACCAAAGCTCTGACCAAAGTAAATATTATCACCCAGCACCAGAGCACAAGGTTCATTATTGATAAACTCTTCACCAATAATAAATGCCTGCGCCAGGCCATCCGGGGATGGCTGAACCGCGTAAGATAAGCTAATCCCAAATTGCGAGCCATCGCCTAACAGACGTTTGAACGAAGGCATATCTTCCGGGGTAGTAATGACCAAAATCTCACGGATACCTGCCAGCATCAGTACAGAAATTGGGTAGAAAATCATTGGCTTATCATAAACAGGAAGCAACTGTTTAGATACACCTTGCGTAATCGGATAGAGACGGGTTCCGGAACCACCAGCAAGTACAATACCTTTCATCATATTTTCCTTTATTATTCCGCCAGTCCCAGACGTTCGCCCGCATAGGAGCCATCCATTACCCGCTTCCACCAGCTTTCGTTGCTCAAATACCACTCAACCGTTTTACGGATACCTGACTCGAAGGTTTCCTGAGGCACCCATCCCAGATCGTTTTTAATTTTGCTGGCATCAATGGCGTAGCGCAGGTCGTGTCCCGGACGGTCGGTTACATAGGTAATAAGATCGGCGAAGTGAGTAATGCCTGCAGGCTTATCGGCAATAATTTCATCCAGAATGGTGCAAATTGTCTTCACGACTTCAATATTTTTACGCTCATTGTGACCACCGATATTGTAGGTTTCGCCCACAGTACCTTCAGTTACCACTTTGTATAACGCGCATGCATGATCTTCGACAAACAGCCAGTCGCGAATCTGCTCACCGTTCCCGTACACAGGAAGCGGTTTACCTGCCAGAGCGTTCAGGATAATAAGCGGAATCAGTTTTTCCGGGAAGTGGTATGGACCGTAGTTATTCGAACAGTTCGTCACCAGCGTCGGAAGACCGTAGGTACGACGCCACGCGCGCACTAAATGATCGCTGGATGCTTTAGAAGAGGAGTAAGGACTACTTGGCGAATATGGCGTGGTCTCGGTGAACAGCGGAAGATCGCTACCGGCAGGTACTTCATCAGGATGCGGCAAGTCGCCATACACTTCATCGGTGGAGATGTGATGGAAACGAAACGCCGATTTGCGGCCGTCGTCCAGTTGAGACCAATACTGACGCGAAGCCTCCAGCAATACATAGGTACCGATAATGTTGGTTTCGATAAAGGCTGCAGGGCCTGTGATTGAACGGTCTACATGGCTCTCGGCGGCAAGATGCATTACAACATCAGGTTGATGCTCAGCGAAAATGCGCGACATAGCACTGCCGTCACAGATGTCAGCCCGTTCAAAGGCATAACGGGGATCATTTTCGATTTCTGACAGAGATTCCAGGTTCCCCGCGTAGGTTAATTTATCTACGTTAACGACAGAATCCTGAGTGTTATTAATAATATGACGAACTACTGCAGATCCAATAAAACCTGCACCACCAGTAACAAGTATTTTCACGAGACTATTCCGTATTGCATCGCCATGTTAAATCGCGAACATTATTTTTGAGTGGTTACCTTGCAACGCGCCAAATTTTAAACACGCTACCGCCCCTGGCTCTCCAGCTACCAGTGCACTGAAAACAATAAAAATGTTAGCTACTATGCAATGAGAACCAGTGCCTGTTGTTATCAAATAGGCACAGAATGCTAATCTGATATTCTCCACTTAAATAGGTTTGAAGACAAGGGAAAATCTCAGACTAAACCATCATGTCAACACTCAGCAAAAAGTGCCTTAGACATTGATTCTATTACAATAAAAAAGGTAGCAAGAGTAATTACAGAAGCTGGAACAGCCTCCTCGTACTCGTTGCTACCCGATTCATTTGTTAAGGATTTGACTTACTGTTCCAGAAGTTTCTCAATTCTCTTGCGGAACTTCGCCCCTTCCTTCAGGTTACGCAGTCCATAGTTCACGAACGCCTGCATATAGCCCATCTTCTTACCGCAGTCATAGCTCTCACCAGTCATCAGCATCGCATCGACAGACTGCTTCTTCGCCAGCTCAGCAATCGCGTCGGTGAGCTGAATACGGTCCCAGGCACCTGGTTCAGTTTTTTCCAGCTCGGCCCAGATATCGGCATTCAGAACATAACGGCCCACCGCCATTAGGTCAGAATCCAGCGTCTGCGGCTGATCCGGTTTTTCGATGAACTCAACGATGCGGCTAACCTGCCCTTCCGTCTCCAGCGCTTCTTTGGTCTGAATTACGGAATACTCGGAGAGATCGCCTTTCATGCGCTTCGCCAGCACCTGGCTACGGCCCGTTTCGTTGAAACGTGCCACCATTGCCGCCAGGTTGTAGCGCAGCGGATCGGCAGACGCGTTATCAATAATGATATCCGGCAGCACAACGATGAAGGGGTTGTCACCCACAACCGGACGGGCACAAAGAATAGAGTGTCCCAGACCCAGCGGCTGCGCCTGACGCACGTTCATGATGGTCACGCCCGGCGGACAAATAGACTGCACTTCCGCCAGCAGTTGACGCTTAACGCGCTGCTCAAGCAACGCTTCGAGTTCGTAAGAGGTGTCGAAGTGGTTTTCTACCGCATTCTTGGACGAGTGCGTAACCAGGACGATTTCTTTGATCCCTGCAGCAACAATCTCGTCGACAATGTACTGAATCATTGGCTTATCGACGATCGGCAGCATCTCTTTAGGAATGGCTTTTGTGGCTGGCAGCATATGCATGCCCAGGCCTGCTACCGGAATGACTGCTTTCAAATTAATCATTATTTCTTCCACCTTAAAATGGTTGACGAATTATAGCTCTTAAACCTGTTTTCGCCAGCATGATTTGCCGTAACCCTTAAGCAATGTTACGCCTTAGCATCACATATTTCTGTAGTTGTAATCTGATTCGATCGCGCTTTTATGCCAGGAATAGTCTCAAAACAGATTATTGTCGATTATCTGTGCGGAAGCGCAAAGTTCAGCCTTTCCACATTCACCACCTGCTGGTCGACCCGGTCAATATCCACCGAGCTTTGCCCCTTCTCATTAACGGCTTTTATGTTCGCCAGCGACAGCAGCGTCTCGTCTTTCGCCATGAATTTTCCTCGCACATCCTTGCGCAGGTCGAAGTTAATCTTCAGGGCGGGCCCCACGGCAGCTTCCTGCATCACATTGATGTTGCGTAAAAAAAGATGCTGCGGCTTGTTGTGCAGTTCCAGCGTAGCACGCTGCATTTCCACGTTGGTAATCGCCACAAACGAGGTCGCATTACCGGATGAAATCTGTATTCCGCGCAATTTATACGCAAGCTGGCGGTTATCGAGGTGAATATTATTGAGCTTAAAGTTCTGCGGGATGGACAAATAATCGCCTTTTATAACCCCATAGCCGATTAACATTCCCGCACTGTTGACCATATCGACATTATCAATAATGAAATTATCACAGCCATAAATGGCCACCGTGGCGTTGTCTATTCCTGCCTTTTTACTGAAGTCAGGGGTGATATTTTTGGCCTTAATATTGCGGATAACAAAGTGTTTCCCGTTTTCCACGTGCACCAGCTGGCGACAGTTGCTGCCGGTGATGTTGGCCACCACGAAGTTCTTAACGGTTTGCTTTTCCGGGTAGTCGTTGTCGTAGGTGCTGCCGGCGAGGCCAATGCCGATGCCCCAGTTGATCTTGCCGTTGGTGCAGTTGATGTTATCGATGACATGGTCGGAAATCAGGATATTGCGATCGTTGATAGCGACGTTCCATTCGATCGCATCGCCCTGCAGATGGCTAAATTTGCTGTTGGTGATGCGAGCGCCGTCCACCTGGTTGTGGAAACCCTGGCGCAGGATAGCGTAGTTGGCCTGACTCACGCTGATGTTATCAATTAGCAAATTGCGCATCACGCTGGGTTTCTTACCGCCGATGTAGATCTGCGTTACAGGGCCAAAACCGCTCATGGCCAGCCCTTTAATTACGCAGTCGGAGCCACGTACATCGAGAGTGATATTCTCTGTCCGTCCCTCGCCTTCCCCTATCACTTTGCTGCCTTCCTGCAGAACAAAGCGGCCGCGGCCATTGCCGGTTAACGCCCCGCGGATCAGCAGCGTTTTACCGTCGGGAATGAAAATACCCGTGTTGATGTTTTCACAGGTCAGCCCGGCAGGGACAACGACCGTGTCCCCGTCATTAAACGCCTGCTTAAAGGCCGCGATCCAGTCGTTGTTATTGTACTGTTTAACAGAGACCGTTCTTCCACTCGCCGCCTGCGCAATGCGGGACGACAGCAGCGGCGTGGCCGCCAGAACGGACAGAGACGAGACAAAGGTGCGTCGGGTAATCTTTTTCAGCATACATCCTCGGCATTACAACGTTTGCAGCAGGCTGGCTAACTGACGGTTAATCACCTGCTGGTTAAAATCGGCTTCAACTTTTTGTCGGGCATTGTGCAGCACGGGCTCCAGCGCCTGCTGGTCGATGTCGCTGAAAGCAGCTAACCGATCGGCGAGCGCCATGGCGTTATTCTCGGGCACCAGCCAGCCGGAATAGTCAGACTTAATCAGCTCCGGGATCCCGCTATGCAGGGTCGAGACCACCGGTATACCCACGGCCATTGCCTCCATCAGCGCCACCGGAATGCCTTCCATATCGCCATCGGCCCCCGTTACGGAAGGCAACAAGAACACATCTGCCTCATCAAGCATGGCCTTGACCTCGTGGCTCGGCTTGAAGCCCGGCATCTCTACGACATCTTCCAGCTGATACTGTTCGATAAGCGTGCGCAGACGACGCTCCCACGGCCCAATCCCGAGAATGCGGTAGTGGAAATCCACCCCACGCGCTTTCAGCTGGCGGCAGGCTTCAATCGCCACATGCAGCCCTTTCTTCTCGGTAAGGCGCGCGACGGAGATGATCTGCAGCGGTTTACCCGGCACTTTCACCGGACGGCGGGTAAAGCGCGTTAAATCCACGCCCATGCGCGACACGGCAATTTTCTCTCCCGGGCAGCCCATGTTTTTCAGGCGTCCGGCCCACAGTTCGCTGATCGGCAACATCATGTCGCCACGCCGGAAAAGCTGCTGGTATTCCGGCGTGTAGTGGTTCAGCACTTCGCGGCTGGAGATGTCGATACCGTGGAAAATGGTCGCAATTTTACCGTCAATTACGCCCAGTTCGCGCAGCTTCGCGGCGGTGACGCCTGCCGGGCCAAAGTGGGCGATAAACACGTCGGCACGATACGGCTGCGCCGTTTGCCCGCAGATGGCAGACAGGATCAGATTGCGTGATTCTGATCCATAGCGGGAGACATTCAGCGCCCGCCACGTCGACGCGCGATGGATCCCACGTAAGGTCTGACTGGCGCGGTGGCGCAACTTACTCAGCTTCCCGGACGGCTCATCCTGCAGCCAGCGGGTTTTTGCCTCCAGCCCATACTGGGTATACGCCGCATGGGTATTTTGGGTATCGCCCTTTTGCAGGGCGATAATCTCCACGTCATATCCCATATCGATAAACGCGGTGATTTGGTTCAGAACAAACGTTTCGGACGACAGTGGAAATTTCAGTAAGAAGAAACCAACCTTCATTTCCCCTCCCGTACGCGATCGAGTACCGATTTCACCATCCCAATGCCCTTCTCGCGCTCGGCTTTCACCGCCATCGCCAGACGTTCATTGATAGCAGGCAGTTGGCCAAGCGTGTCCCCCACCATGGCGCCGAGCGATCCATCCAGCAGATGACGAATATCCACCGCCATTTCCGGCATACCGAGCTGCTGCATAATCCCGGCGGACTTGTGCTCATAGTTAATGGCAATGGCTGGCGTGCCAAAGTTCATAGAGATAATGGCCGAGTGCAGACGGGTGCCCACCGTCAGGTCGCAGGCGGAGAGCAGCTTGCCCATCTCCAGGTCGTTCAGTTCATCCATCACCACGTGATAACGTGACGGGTCATTGACCAGGTTGCGCAGGTTCAGCGCCACCATGCGGTCATCTTTGTTGTAGCTGTCGATGCCGGTACAGGTGGACAGCGCCAGCACCTGGTACCCGCTGTCCAGCACGCGGTTCACCACGTCGGCGAACGCTTGCTCATACGCCGCCTGCGTCGTGCCTAAACGTTTATCGAAGGGCGCCAGCTCGCGCAGGGTAATCGCGACGGTTTTCTGTTTCGCCGCCACGTCGAGCCAGTGCTGCACCGCGTAGCTCGGCTGGAAGCTGTCGTCCTGGTGATCCACCAGCCAGGCGGTATCCACGCCGTGCTCAACTTTTGACGTGTCAATCTCGCTGCGCTTCATCATCTCAAGGCTGACCGACTCGCGCAGGATCAGCGCGTCGCAGTGGCCGAAGACATAGTTTGCGAGCTGGTTAAACTGCGGATCCTGGAAAGGCCCCACGCTGTGGCCAATCATAAATAGCGGCTTTTTCGCCATGAACGTGCAGAGCGCATGCTCAAACTGCGGCACGCCGTAGAGATCGACGAAGAATGAACCGCCGACCTGGATAATGGCGTCATAGCCGGACAGCAGACGAACAAAGTCAGTGAAGCCCTGCGCGATGGCGATGTTGCGCAGCTTGCCGGTATCGGTCACCCGGGAAAGCAGCACCTGATGCTGGTAGCGACGACGCAGCACTTTTTTCACGCGGCCCATCACGCCCGCGGCGTTGTTGTGCTGTTTCATCTGGCTGTAAAGCGGGTCGCCCATCACCGGGCGGTTCAGTAACCAGGATGAGCTGACCGGATAACGGCTCATCACGTCCACTTCGGTCTCAGGCTTAAGGGTGTTAATCGCATCCAGTAAACCGCGCAGGATGGCGCTGTCGCCACGGTTGCCGCAGGTATGGTTGCCAAGAATTAATAATTTCATAATGGCCTCTTAAAGAACTAGCCTGCGCGAAGCAGCGTTTTCATTTTTTCGTTACGGCAAAACTGGCGCTTCATCTCAACGACCAGCGCATTGCGAGAAAGTACGATCATCACGACGAAGGCCAGCGCCCCCGCGGCAACCTGCACCGCCAGCAGCGCGGCCAGCGGCAGATGGCCGCTGAGGATCGCGCCCAGACCGTAGCTCACCGCCAGGGTCGGCAATGAGAGATAGAACGGCAGCCACAGGCTCAGGATGTACTGACGGTAGCTGGAGCCCAGCACCGGTTTAATCATGATGAAGTAGCTCAGGACGGTATTGACGATCTGCACCAGCAGGAAGCCCAGCGTGACGCCAATGGCGCCCGCCATGTGTCCGCCGACGATAATTGCCGGAATAAACAGGAAGGTTTTGAACACATTGAACTTAAAGCTGATGTCCACGCGCGCTTTAGCCATCAACAGGGACCCAATCGGGTTCCCCACGGAGCGCAGCAGCCCTACCACGCACAGCAGCTGAAGGATCGGGATAATACCGTTCCACTTCTCGCCAAACACCAGCGGCACGAAGTTGCTGGACACCACCATCAGCCCCAGCAGCACCGGGAAGTTGATAATCCCCACCACCGAAAGCAGCTTGTAGAAATTAACGCGCAGCTTTTCGGTGTCGTCCTGAATCTTGGCAAACGCCGGGAACAGCACGCGGGTGATAATCGGATTCAGCTTCATCGGCGGCACCACCGCGACGTTGTAGGCCAGGTTGTAGCCCCCCGCCACGCTGGCGCCGAGAATACGTGCCAGCACCAGCGTCGAGAGGTTGGTGTTCACGTAGTTGATAATGCTGTCCGCCGTCAGCCACGCGCCAAAGCGCAGGTTGGACGAGACGGACGCAAGAGAGAAATGCAGTCCCGGACGGTAAATTTTACGCCCAAAGTAGCCGAACAGCAGCGTACGCACGGCAGAGTTCACCAGGTAACCGAGGATGGCGGTCATCGCCAGCGGCCAAAAATGGGCGCTCACGACGGTAAAGGTAAAGCCCGCCAGCACGGCGCTGGTCTCGATCATGCCGATCTTATTGAACTCCAGCTCTTTCTGCATCAGCGCGCGGAACTGCTGCCCGTGGGGGATCACCACGAACGCAAACGACAGCGTGCGCATCAGCGGGGCGAGATCCGGGTTGTGCAGCACGCTGGCGATGGTGTCGCTCAGCAGGAACACCAGCACAAACACGAAAATCCCCAGCCCCACGTTCAGCCAGTAGAGCGTGGTCAGCTCAAGATGGCTGATCTCTTTGCGCTGGATAATCGAGTTGGCGATACCAAAGTCAGACAGCGTATCGGCCAGCGCGATGATCACCAGCGAGACGGTCAGCAGGCCGAACTGGTGATTATCGATAATGCGCGCCAGCACCGTCATCTGCACCAGGCCGAGGCCAATGATGACGATGGTCGCCATCGCTGACCACTTGGCGCCGCTGATGGTTTTTTCACGTAAGCTCATCTTAGTACGCCGCTTTGTTCACGAAACCTTTGAAGATAGTCAGAAAAACAATCTTGATATCGAACCAGAGGCTCCACTCGCGGATGTACTCCAGATCGAACTCGATGCGTTTTTCCATTTTTTCCAGCGTGTCGGTTTCGCCGCGCCAGCCGTTGATTTGCGCCCAACCGGTGATGCCCGGCTTCACCTTATGGCGCAACATGTAGCCTTCAATCAGCGAGCGGTACTGCTCGTTATGCGCCACCGCGTGCGGACGCGGGCCAACAATCGACATCCCGCCGGTAAAGACGTTGATAAACTGTGGCAGTTCATCCAGCGAGGTGCGGCGCAGGAAGTTCCCGACGCGGGTGACGCGCGGATCGTTCTGCGTGGCCTGGGTCACGACCTTGTCGTTCTCCATCACCTTCATGGAGCGGAATTTCCACACCATAATCGGCTTACCGTCCATGCCGTAGCGGGTCTGACGGAAGATAACCGGTCCAGGAGAGCTCAGCTTCACCGCGAGGGCAATGCAGCACAGCACCGGAGAGATGAGCAGAAGAATCAGCGAAGAGAGCACGATATCTTCCAGACGCTTCAGCACGCGGTTAATACCGGACAGCGGCGTGTCGTACAGCGGTACGACCGGCACGCCGTTCACCTCTTCAATACGCGAATGAAGGATGTTAAAGGTAAACACGTCCGGGATCAGGAGCACTGAACAGGTCGTATCCGCCAGCTCGCGCATCAGCTGCTTAATGCGGGAGTCGTCTTTCATCTGCATGGCGATGTAGACGTTGTGAATTTTGCCGGCCTTCGCATCGTCAATCAGTTGGTCGTAGTTGCCCGCCCAATCGGCAGGCACGCCGCCAGGCTTCGCGTCGTGATAAATCCCGACCACTTCAAAGCCTAACCACGGCTCTTTGCGGAAGCTGTCGAGCAGCACCCTGCCGACGGGCAGATCGCCTGCTACCGCCACAAAGCGACGATTATAGCCACGGTTGCGCAGCCAGCCCGCGCCAAAGCGGATCAGGGAGCGGCACACTACCATGCCGACGCTGCTTAACAGATACCAGCAGAGATAGGTCACGAGGCGATTATCAAAATCATGGCTGAACGCCACCAGGCCTGCGCTGAAGATCAGGCTCAGGGTCCAGTTCTGCAGCAACAGCATCAGTTCGGTGGTCATTTTGACGCCGCGCCACGAGCGGTAGAAATCGGTCATTCCGCCGATCATCTGAAACACGACCAGCGCAATCAGGGCCATCAGAAGATGCATATATAAGAACGGCAGCCCGCTGATCCGACACACCGCCCACAATCCACCGACCATGATGGTGATATCAGAAAAACGCTGCACCATAGAGATTAACGATGCATTCGTTCTCGCTCGTTCGCGTTTTTTTAGATTCGTCATCGTTGTTCCTGTATTCGGTTCCCCCTCCCACCGGGAGGGGCAGTTATTACTGGTTCAACAGCGCCAGAATGTCCTTCGTTCGGGCTTCCATCAGCGCGGTGTCCGCACGGGACTCCACGTTCAGGCGCACCACCGGCTCGGTGTTGGACGAGCGCAGGTTAAAGCGCCACTGCGGGAACGCCATGCTGATGCCGTCGGTACGGTCAATTTCCAGCGCGTGAATCGCAAAGTGCTGCTCCACGCGGGCAATCGCCTCGGCCGGCTGCGCCAGCTTGCTGTTGATCTCCCCGCTCGCCGGGAACGCCGCCATACGGTCGCGCACCAGCTCGCCCAGGGTCTGCCCCTTCAGGCACAGCAACTCGGTGACCAGCAGCCACGGGATCATTCCACTGTCGCAGTAGGCAAAGTCCCGGAAGTAGTGGTGGGCGCTCATCTCGCCGCCGTAGATGGCGTCTTCTTCGCGCATGCGCTCCTTGATGAAGGCGTGGCCGGTTTTGGACATCACCGGCGTGCCGCCTGCGGCAGACACCACGTCGACGGTGTTCCAGGACAGACGCGGGTCATGAATGATTTTCGCGCCCGGGTTTTTCTCGAGGAACGCTTCTGCCAGCAGGCCG
This sequence comes from Enterobacter sp. BNK-13, assembly GCF_048685015.1. Lineage (NCBI taxonomy): Bacteria > Pseudomonadati > Pseudomonadota > Gammaproteobacteria > Enterobacterales > Enterobacteriaceae > Enterobacter > Enterobacter sp. BNK-13. The sequence continues at coordinate 2,736,217 of NZ_JBLQTP010000001.1, forward strand.
ACAATGTAGTAGCCCTCGATGAACTGCCCTTTCTCGTCGAACAGGAAGCAGCGGTCGAAATCACCGTCAAAGGCGATGCCCATGTCCGCGCCGTGCTCAATCACCGCGTTGCGAGTGTCGTCGCGGCACTCCGGCAGCAGCGGGTTAGGAATACCGTTCGGGAAGTTGCCGTCCGGGGTGTTATGCACTTTCACGAAGGTCACCGGCACGTTCAGTGCCTTAAAGCGCGCTTCAAGGGCATCGACAACCGGGCCGGCCGCGCCGTTACCGGAGTTAATCACCAGCTTCAGCGGCTTCAGGTTCGCCACGTTGATGTAGCTCAGCAAGTGGTCGATGTACTCTTTCTGCAGGTTGATTTTTTTGTAGCTGCCGCGCTTCGCCTCGTTCACCGGCGGGAAATCGTTGGCTTCCGCCAGACGCTGCACATCGCGCAGGCCGGTGTCGCCGCTGATCGGGCGGGCGCCCTTGCGCACCAGCTTCATGCCGTTGTAGTCCATCGGGTTGTGGCTGGCCGTCACTTCAATACCGCCGTCCACGCCCAGGTGGAAAGTGGCAAAGTAAATCTCTTCGGTTCCGGAAAGACCGATGTCCAGCACGTCCACGCCCGCATCCTGCAGCCCTTTCGCCAGAGCCAGCTTCAGGGATTCGCTGGTCAGACGCACGTCGCCGCCCAGCACGATGGTCTGCGGTTTTAAATATTCGCCGTACGCACGACCAATGCGCCACGCAATGTCTTCATTCAGCTCTTCGCCCAGCTTGCCGCGAATATCGTAGGCCTTAAAACAGGTTAATTTTTCCATGATGACCCCTTTTTCAGGCAACAGTCGGTCCTGACCACTTAATGGCCAAATTGATTTTTTTGTCATTCGTAGGCCCGGTAAGCGCAGCGCCACCGGGCATGATGCTGAGGGCTACACCCGTCCGTAGCGGTCCTGGAAGCGCACGATATCGTCCTCTTCCAGATACGAGCCGGAGCGCACCTCAATTAAGTCGAGAGGAATTTTCCCCGGGTTCTCCAGACAGTGCGTCGCCCCCAGCGGAATATAAATGGACTCGTTTTCACCCAGCAGTTTGACTTCACCGTCGATCGTGACTTTGGCGGTACCCGCGACCACCACCCAGTGCTCGGCGCGGTGATGGTGCATCTGCACCGACAGCCCCTCGCCCGGCTTCACGGTGATGCGTTTCACCTGATAACGGTCGCCTGCGTCAATGGAGTCATATTTCCCCCACGGACGGTAGACTTCGCGATGAATGTGGTGCTCGTGACGGCCATCCGCCTTGATCTTCTCCACCACTTTTTTAACGTCCTGCACGGCGTTACGGTCGGCAATCAGCACGGCGTCTTTGGTCTGGACCACCACCAGATCTTTCACCCCGACCGTGGTGACCAGGCCAGACTCGGCGTAGACGTAGCTGTTTTCCGTTTTGTGGCTAATGACATCACCGTGATGGACGTTACCCTCCGGGGTATGGGCGCTGATCTCCCACAGGGAGGACCAGGAGCCGACATCGCTCCAGCCCGCATCCATCGGCACCACAACGGCATCTGCCGTGCGTTCCATCACCGCATAGTCAATGGACTCTTCCGGACAGGCGAGGAAGGCCTCTTCATCCACGCGGATAAAGTCGAGATCCGGGTCCACCACCGCCATCGCTTTCTCGCAGGCTTGCAGAATATCCGGGCGATATTTGCTCAGCTCTTCCAGATAGCGTCCGGCGCGGAACAGGAACATCCCACTGTTCCAGTAATATTCCCCGCTGGCGACATACGCCTGCGCGGTTTCAAGATTGGGTTTTTCAACGAACTGCGCCACGTCAAACGCCACGCTGTCGCCTTCACCCGGCGTCACGTTGCCGCGACGGATGTAGCCGTAGCCGGTTTCCGGCAGATCCGGCACGATACCGAAGGTCACCAGCTTGCCGCTCTCAGCGTAAGGAATGGCCGCACGCACTGCGTCACGGAAGGCCTCTTCCTGCTGGATCACGTGGTCTGCCGCCAGCACCAGCATCAGCGGGTCACAATCCGGGCTGCTGCGTTTTGCTGCCAGCGCCGCCAGGGCGATAGCCGGTGCGGTATTGCGTCCGGCAGGCTCCAGGATGATATTTTCTGTGAGTTTGTTCAGCTGGCGCAGCTGCTCGGCAACGATAAAGCGGTGCTGTTCGTTACAGATCACCACCGGGCTTTCACACTCCACGCCGTGGAGACGGTTTACCGTCGTCTGCAGCATGGTGAGATCCCCTTTCAGGCAGAGGAACTGTTTTGGATAGAGCACGCGGGACAGCGGCCACAACCGGCTACCAGAGCCACCAGCCATCACAACCGGATACAAAGTGGTTTGACTCATGATTTATCCCCGTATATCTGCAATAAATTGGCTCAGCACGTTCTCTTTCTCGAGCGTGCGTTCGGCATATTCACGTGCCACCGTGTTCATTTTTGGCATGGCAAGTGCCTGTTCAATGCCAGTGACCAGCGCCGGGACCGATTCCGGCTCTACGCACACGGCAATCCCCGGATAGCTGTCACACAGCTGGCCTAATTCAGTTTCGGCTTCGGCCGTAATCACCGCGTTACCGCCCACTGCCAGAATGTTGGTCAGCTTGGACGGCAGCACCGCATCCGCCGCGCCGCGCTTTTGCACCACCAGATGGCAGTCGCCCATCTTCAGCAGCGCAGGCAATGCCTCGTAAGACTGAAGCGGGAAGAATTTCACGTTGGTCAGGCCGCGTTCGCTGACCATTTTTTCCAGCCGCGCTTTTCCACCACCCTGCCCGACAATCACAAACATCCATGGATGTTCTTTCAGCAGTTGAGCCGCCTCGATCACGCTCTCCAGCCCCTGCTTTTCGCCGATATTGCCTGAGTAAAGAATGATTTTTTGATCTTCAGGCAAACCGAGCTGCGCGCGCAGCGCCTGAGCATCTCGCTCAGTCACGTCGCGAAAACGCGCCACTTCGGACCAGTTCGGGAAGAAGATCACCTTCTCCGCCGGGACGCCTTTCTCTTGCGCCTTGTTCATCATCGAGCGCGAGATCGTTGAGACGTAATCCACGTTGTGTAAGCCACTGCGCTCAAACGCGCTGGCGAGCTTCGCCACCTTGCCGCCTTTGCTTTTGCCTGCCATCCCCAGGCCCAGCATGGCGTCAACTTCATAATCCTGAATGTGCAGCAGGGTGCGCGCGCCGGAGAGTTTGCCCAGCAGACGCATGCCCGGCGTGCAAAACAGCGTCGGCACCACGCCGATGATGCGATCCGGCTTCCAGCGACGCTGCGCCATCAGCGGGAAGAAACTACTCAGAGCAAAGCTGCCGAGATGAATCAACCGTTTAAGCGTTGAGGGCTGCTTAGGCACATACAGCGGGCAGCGCCAGACGGTCGCTGCACCCTCTTCGCGACGGTAGCGCCAGCTTGAGTAGCGCTCCCCCACTTTCCATTCCGGGTAGTACGGCGGCGCGGTAATGACCCGCACGTCATGTCCCTGGCTCGCCATCCACTCGACCATCTCGCCGGTGTATTTCCCGATACCGGTTAGCTCCGGCGAGTAGTTGATTCCGTATACGAGGATCTTCATAAGCCCGGCACCCCGGACTGACGTTCAGCGAGGAAATAGGCGCGACTGTTGTCATGCACATTGTCGCTCGCCAGCAGCGCCTCTGGCGTCTGCCAGCGGTAGTCGTCGTGCTGAGAATCAGGCAGACGCAGGTCTGCCTCACTCACCTTCAGGCGGAACCCCAGCACGATGTAGTGCGTGGTGAACCCGGTGCCTGAAAAGTTATCGTCATAGAAGTGCTGCCAGACCCCGTAAAACTGGCCCGCTGCCATCGGCAGCTGCAGACCCAGTTCCGCCAGAGTGAGACGCTCAAACGCATCGGTAAGCGTCTCATCCTTTTGCACGCGCCCGCCGGGCACGAACCAGAAGCCCTGCGCAGGACGGTTGGTTCGTTTCCCCAGCAAGAACTCGCCGCGTTCGTTCTCCACGATCAAATCAATCGAGATGAGCGGAGTGGAACGCACTACCGTGGCAAAATCTTCCTGACTTAAAAACATCATTACCCCCGGAAGCGGTGCTGGTTTTCCAGGAACCACTGATAGGTGCTTGCCAGCCCCTGCTCCAGTGACACCTCGTGATACCAGCCCAGCTGATGCAGACGGGTCACGTCCAGCAGTTTGCGCGGCGTGCCGTCCGGTTTCGTGGCATCAAACACCACGCGGCCTTTGTAGCCCACCACCTGCGCGATGGTCTGCGCCAGCTCGCGAATGGTGCAGTCCACGCCGGTGCCCACGTTGATGTGCGACAGCATCGGCTCGGTGTTCTCCTGCCACACTTCGCGATCCAGCTCCATCACGTGAATGCTGGCCGCAGCCATGTCGTCCACGTGCAGGAATTCACGCATCGGCGTACCGCTGCCCCACACCACCACATCCGGCGCGTTCTCGGCGGTTGCCTCGTGGAAACGACGCAGCAGCGCCGGGATCACGTGCGAGTTGCTCGGATGGAAGTTGTCGTGCGGTCCGTACAGGTTGGTCGGCATCACCGAGCGATAGTCGCGGTTGTACTGACGGTTGTAGGACTCGCACAGCTTGATCCCGGCAATCTTGGCAATGGCGTACGGCTCGTTGGTGGCTTCCAGGGTACCCTGCAGCAGCTCGCTTTCGGCGATCGGCTGTTTCGCCATTTTCGGGTAAATACAGGATGAGCCGAGGAACAGCAGTTTGTTCACGTTGTGCAGATGCGCCGCGTGAATGATGTTGCTCTCAATCATCATGTTTTCGTAGATGAAATCCGCCGGGTAGGTGTTGTTGGCAACAATGCCGCCCACCTTCGCCGCCGCCAGATACACCTGGTCAATGCGTTCGTTAGCAAAGAAGTCCTGTACCGCACGGCTGTCGAGCAGGTTAAGCTCGTCGCGCGTGCGGACAACCACTTCGACGTCACCACGCTGTTCGAGCTGGCGAACAATCGCGGAACCCACCATTCCGCGATGACCGGCGACAAAAATACGTTGTTTTGTCATTCTCAGGACTCCAGCGCGATGGCAACCTCGTAGCCATGAGACTTGAGCAGAGAGTGTTTTTTCGCTGCTTCAAGATCTTTGGCTACCATCTCGGAAACCATCTCCTGCAGAGTGGTTTCTGGTTTCCAGCCCAGCTTCTCGTGCGCTTTGGTTGGGTCGCCCAGCAGGGTTTCCACTTCAGCAGGACGGAAGTAGCGCGGGTCAACCTGCACAATCACGTCGCCTGGCTTCACGCCCGGTGCGTCATGGCCGGTCACGGAAACCACGATGCCCTTCTCTTCCACGCCGGTGCCTTCGAAGCGCAGCTTGATGCCCAGCTGCGCAGCAGCCATTTCAACGAACTGACGAACGGAGTACTGCACGCCGGTGGCGATCACGAAGTCTTCTGGCTGTTCCTGCTGCAGCATCATCCACTGCATTTTCACGTAGTCTTTGGCATGGCCCCAGTCACGCAGGGAGTCCATGTTGCCGAGGTGCAGGCACGATTCCAGACCCTGCGCGATGTTGGCGATAGCGCGGGTGATTTTGCGGGTCACGAAGGTTTCGCCGCGACGTGGAGATTCGTGGTTGAACAGAATGCCGTTACAAGCGTACATGCCGTAGGATTCACGGTAGTTCACGGTGATCCAGTAAGCGTACAGTTTCGCTACCGCGTACGGAGAGCGCGGATAAAATGGCGTGGTCTCTTTCTGTGGAATTTCCTGCACCAGACCGTACAGCTCAGAGGTGGATGCCTGGTAGAAACGGGTTTTCTTCTCAAGGCCGAGGAAGCGAATCGCTTCCAGCAGACGCAGCGTACCCATGGCGTCCACGTCAGCGGTGTATTCCGGAGACTCGAAGGAGACCGCAACGTGGCTCATCGCGCCCAGGTTGTAGACTTCATCCGGCTGCACTTCCTGCAGGATACGGGTCAGGTTGGAGGTATCGGTCAGGTCGCCGTAGTGCAGGTGGAATTTCGGGTTCGCCGCGTGAGGATCCTGGTAAATATGATCGACACGTTCGGTGTTGAAAGAAGACGCACGACGTTTAATACCGTGTACTTCATAACCTTTTTCCAGCAGTAACTCTGCCAGGTAAGAACCATCCTGCCCGGTAACGCCGGTGATGAGAGCGACTTTAGACATGTTTATATTCCTCTACTTATGAATTTAATCAGTTTCAACGCGTTCGCGTATCACCACTGCGGGGTTGCCACGGCAAATTTTATTTGCCGGTAGCGATTTAAAAACGCTGCTGCGGGCACCAACGACCGTGCCATCGCCAACAGAAACACCCGGTGCAACAAAAACATCCGTTGCCAGCCAGCATTTTTCGCCAATCACAATAGGCGAAGCGGTAATATCAAAATGCTGACTCATAAAGTCATGGCTGCCGGTGCACAAATAACATTTCTGTGAAACCACCGAATTTGCGCCAATCGTAATCTCGCCCAGGGTATATAACACCGCGTCATCCCCTACCCAGGCGTAATCCCCAAGCGTTAATTTCCAGGGGTAGGTAATTTTCACCGAAGGCCGAATGACTACGTTTTTTCCTATTTTTGCGCCAAACAGACGCAATAAAAATGCTCGCCAGCGGTACAGTATTTGTGGTGACCAGGCAAATAAGGTGGCCTGAACGGCCCACCATAGCTGCACTTTAATACCGCCAGCCCCCCGAAAACCTTTCGGTACGGAGAAACCGTTCAGATCCTGCATTACGTTTCCTTATATTCAGGCTTTGTTATATAAGGCTTTCGTTTTACTCGTGGTGCGCACGCGTAAAAAATAAGATAATTCCGCCCAGAACCCCGGCACGCGTAATATTTTACGCTGCACGTTTTTGGCATCCTGGCACAATTCCAGATTATTCGAGGTTGACACACCACCCATTGAAAATTCAGATACCAGCCCTTTAATTCGGCGGAACGGGTAACCTGACTTATAGAGACTGGCGGCCAGCGCATAATCGGAAGACACTTTATACTGCAAATCGTAAGGCTGTTTTTTCAGACCTTTTACCGGAAAGAAAATGGCCTGATGGCTGGCAGGTAAACTGTGATAGATATACCAGCCCGGCTTAGCGCTGCGACACACTTTATGTCCGTCGCCAAAATCGAGCAGCGCATCGCCAATATACATGGCGTCCTCTTTCTGGCGCGCCAGCTGACGGGCAAAAAGCGCCACGTTATCATGGAAAATATCACCCGAATTCAGAAAGATGGCATAACGGCCCTGCGCCATATTGATGCCTTTGTTCATCGCATCGTAGATGCCTTTATCTTTCTCGCTGATGTAACGTAAGTTGAACTCACCGTTGAGTTTTTCCAGAAACTCCGCCGTGCCATCGTTCGAGCCGCCGTCGACCACAATCCACTCAAAGGTGAGGCTTGGATCGCGCGCCAGGTTGCGCAGCGAGCGCCAGGTTTTTACCACCCCTTCGTAATTACGAAAAGCGACAGTAATGACGCTAAGAAACATAAATCACCTCATTTCGTCATACGTTCGTAATATTAAGCGCTTTGCGCAGAATAAACGGACAGACAATCAAGAAAGCATATTCCGGACTAAATATTGACCCGGTAAAAAACAGCGACACCGGCGTAAACAGATAAAGCTGCACGCGAAAGTTCTGGTTATCCCCGAACGCGTTAATCATCATTTTGAAAACTTTAAACAGATACCACAGCGTCAACAGTACGGCGAACCACGAAAAATAAATAATTAACAGATACAGACCATTGTCTATGGTTTTACCGACATCCGCACCGTTAAAGATTCCGAATGATGCAACATATTCGTAAAGTGAGCCGAATCTTACTACACCATCTATATGGGTTAAGGAATAACCCACCATCACCAGCGGTCCAATGATGCGATAATAGGACGATGAGCCTTCCGTTCCCAAATCACCCAGTCGTTCTGAGATGTATGGGAAGGCAAATATCACGCCCACCATAAATACCGTCAGGGAGATAATCGCCAGCGGCAGTTTTTTCTTAATCGCATCTTTGTTCAGGTACTGAAACGCCCATTCCAGCAGGTAAAACAGGATAAATGTCATTACCCCTGAGAACGATCCAGACAGAACGATTCCTGCAAGAATCATAGCATCGGTCTTAGGCGTTTTGATACCAAACTGTTTGATGCTGAGCCAAATTGAGATTAACGCCAAAGCGAAAAACGCCGGTTCAAAATAGAGTGCCGTGGTACGCTTCCCGCCGAACTTGATGAAGTTCAAAACATAGCTGTTGCTGTAAATGAGATATTTCGAAATTATCTCCATCAGGCTACTGCCGCCGGTAAGAATAATTTGCGCCATCTCCATGGCAGCAAGCATAACAATTAACGCAACGGCAATATAAAAGAACCTGAGGATTTTCCGATAATTGTGCGGAGAAATCGTTTTGAAGCGAATACTCCAGACCATTCCGATAATAATAACGATATAAACAAACAGCATGGTCGAGGTGACGTATTTACTGGCATCCAGCGACTGGCCAAAGATGTAGTTGAACAGCGTCAGGCCCGTACCCAACCCTAAGGCAATCATCAGCTTCTTCAGGTTGATTTTATCGACATACAGCAGAAGCAGAACGGGCAAGAAGGTGACGATGGTTATCGGAAAGCTTTCGCCGAGCTGGGCAATTTTGACGTTGACCAGCAGATAGATCAGCGGCAGCAGCAGATAACTACAGATTCTGATAGAACGAGACATACTCCTCCAGCATCTGTTGTCCACTGTAGGCCTTGCGGCTGCGGTTGCGGAACGATTCCAGGTCAGTGCCAAAAACAGCCTGAGCGATCTGCGCCTTCGGCAGTTGCACCAGCGGCAGGACCTCCTGCTCGGCAAAAGTTTTCCCACCCGATTTTTCCAGCACTTCGCGTGCCGCATCGCTGTGGGTGGCAATCACCGGCACGCCGATGGAGAGCGCTTCACAGAGGATCAGCGGGTAGTTATCCACGCGGGAGCTGAATACCAGCGCATCCATTTCATTCAGCGCGCTCATCAGCTTGCGCTTATCGGTTTCAAACCCGTGGTTCACTACGTTAGCCCCTTCGAACGGTGAAAATTTGCCGAAGGTATGGAGCTCAATTTTGTCACCCAGCGCCATCATGTCGCGCACCAGCTGCTGGTTGGTTTTCCCGTCGTAACGCAGGTCATGCGCAACGATAGCGATCTTCGGTTTGCCCGCGGTTTCTGCCACCGGCGTCAGCTCGGCGAGAATGGCTTCCGTCGCCACGTCGATGCCGTTGTTAATAATCTGGCAGCGCCCTGCCCCGTACAGGCTGTTGAAGGCATCGGCCACGTGCTGGCTCGGGGAGATAAACGTGCAGCCGAGCGAGAGCATGTCGCGGAAAAGCTGGCGCTTGCCGGCCACCAGAGTGTGCGCGCGATCCACCTTCACTGGCGGATAGTTGCTCAGCGTCGGGCATTTCTGGCAGTTGTTTTTCCAGCCTTCGCAGCCGTCGGTAAACGCGCAACGGCCGGTTACGCTCCAGTGATCGTGCAGCGTCCAGACGAAGCGGGTGTCGGGCTTGTGGGCCTGCACCTTCTGACAGAACGCCACCACCTCTTCCAGATTTAGCCAGTAGCTGTGCAACACGTGAAAATGCAGCACAACCGGGCCGGTAGTGCGGGTCACCGTGCGATAAAGCGTATTCAGGTTGCCAAACAGATCGCGGTTAAACAGACGGAACAACGCGATATTGGCAATCGAGGTCAGGCGCGGCGTGTGCTTGTGCACCTGCGGGAAGTTATCGTGACTGACGCTTTTTTTGCCGCCCTTGCCATAACCATAAATAAAACGAGACTGAAGTCCTTTTTGCAGCGCGCGCTGGTGCAGATCCAGCGCCACCCCTGCCGCTCCGCCTTCTGCGAGGCGTACGTTAAATTGCAAAATATTCATTTAATCACCTTCACGCGGGCTTTTTCTCCCACCACCAGCGCGTTATCCGGAATGGTGTCCAGCACCACGCTGCCCGCACCAATTGTGACGTTGTTACCAATCGTAATGTCACCAATGATCACCACGTTTGCGCCCAGCTCGACGTTATTGCCAATGACCGGGCAGGCCAGGCTGTCTGGCCCACGGTTGCCAATGGTCACCCCATGGCGGATGGTGAAATCATCCCCGGCGACCACGAACTTGTTGATCACCACCGCATAGCCGTGGTGGATGGTAAAGCGGCGGCCAATGGTGGCCGCGGCCTGAATTTCATAGCCAAAAAAGCATTCGGTGATGATGCGATACAGCACCAGCACGGGTGCCGCCCAGATGTTGTTCAGGACATTTTTCTTACGCCACACCGAGCAAAAATGCGCGATGCGGTACGCCAGAACCATGCAGCACGGACGCAGGCTCCAGCTGTTAGCGCGGCAATCTTCCAGAAACATTATTTCCCCCGAAGTCCATCAGCCAGGCGCTTGCCGTTACGAACGGACAACAGCGTCAGCAGCGTGCGCCAGTTCATGCGCTTATTGCGGATCTGATAGAGGGTAAAGAGCTGATATTTACGGCTGGCACGGTCAAACTTGTCCTTGTGCTTGCGGTAAAAATGGAAGTAACCCGAGAATTTTTTCGGCGAGGAGGTAATCTGCATCTCCCCGTGATTGATGTGCAGGATCTGCGTGGCCTCTTCGACCTTCCACGGTTCGCCGTATTCCACCACCATGCGCAGAAAGATATCGTAATCCTGCGCAGCCTTCAGTTCGGTATCGAACAGGCACTCTTTGAAGCGCCACGCCCAGGTAAAGACCTGGTTACCAATGATGTTGCGCTTGTAGAACAGGCGGCGAGAGTACGGTGATTTCGGATAGAGCGGCAGGCTGGCAGGCTGCGAGTACACCTCGCCCTGACAGACATAGTCGTTGGCATACAGGAACGCGTGCGTGACCAGCTGCTCTTTATGCGACAGGAAGACAGACAGGCGGTTCGGCGTCCATTCGTCGTCGTCGTCGATGCCGGTCAGATACTGCCCTTTGGCCTGCATAATCGCCTGGTTACGCACAGCACAGGCGCCGGAGTTAATGGCGTTATGTGTATAAACCACCCGCGGGTCGTTGAGGTCAGTCACAAATTTTTGCAGCTGTTCATACGAGGAAGAGCAGTCATCCACGATGATCAGCTCCCAGTTATCGTAATCCTGACGTAACACCGACTTGATTGCGCGGATCGCCAGCTGCTGACGATTCCATGTCGGCATATAGATAGAAATCAAAGGGCGTTGTGTGGTCATTTTTTCCCCTCACCCCGGCCCTCTCCCCAAAGGGGAGAGGGTGAAAGGCAGCCAGTGGTTATCATTACGTTCGTCCCCCAAATCCAGCACCGAACAGTCCCCTCTCCCCTTTGGGGAGAGGGTTAGGGTGAGGGGTGTGGGGGGTGTTTTGTTATTTACTGTCAGACTTATATTCGTACTCGTAATAGCCATAATCCTGATAGCCGGTCGCGCGACGGAAGATGGAGTTCAGGATCACCCCTTTAACCTCAATCCCGTTCTGCTCGAAGCGGCTCAGGCTGGTTTCCACCTCTTTCAGGGTGTTCACCGCGTAACGCGCCACCATCAACGTGGTACCCGCATGGCGGCCAACAACGGCCGCGTCGGTCACGGCCAGAATCGGCGGCGTATCGATCAGCACCAGGTCGTAGTTTTTGCTCGCCCACTCCACCAGTTCGCTAAAACGCTCGCTCATCAGCAGCTCGGACGGGTTAGGCGGCACCTGCCCACGAGGGATCAGGTCAAATTTCGGCACCGTAGTGGGCTTCGCGCTCTGGCTGATATCACCTTTGCCAAGCAGGATTTCCGACAGACCGTTAACGTTGTTGGTACCCAGCAGTTCGTGGGTGTAGCCTTTGCGCATATCGCAGTCGATCAGCAGCACACGCTTGTTGGTCTGGCTGACCACTGCCGCCAGGTTGGCGCAGACAAAGGTTTTACCGATTGACGGGCTGACGCCGGTTAACATCAGGACGTTATTTTTAGCCTGCATCATGGCGAAGTGCAGACTGGTGCGCAGGCTGCGGATCGCTTCGATAGCGAGGTCGGTTGGGTTACCCACCGCCAGCAGCTGGCTCTGTTTGTAACGCTTAACGCCTTTGATGGTTTTGACGCTGTCACGGGATTTTTGCCACTCAGACAGCGGAATGCTGGCATAGACGTTGATACCGTTTTCTTCCAGCACCTGCGGGCTTTCGATACCGCGGTTGAACAGCGAACGCAGCAGCACGCCAACGATGGAGAGCATCAGGCCGAGAATAATGCTGCCGAGAATGATCAGCGCTTTCTTCGGCTTCAGCACGCCAGGCTGGGTAATGGCCGGGTCGACGATGCGCACGTCACCCACGGTGCTTGCCTCGGTGATTTTCAGCTCCTGCTGCTTGTTCAGCAGCTGCATATAAACCTGCTGTCCGGACTCCACGTCGCGGGTCAGACGCACGATCTCCTGCTGGGTTTTCGGCATCGCGGTCACGCGGTCATTGAGCTTCGCCTTCTCCTCTTCCAGCGTGCGGCGTTTCTCCAGCAGGGTGCGGTAGGCCGGGTGGCGTTTGGTGTAAAGCTTGGAAATCTCCGCCTCTTTGAAGGTCAGCTCGTTAAGCTGCGCATCAATATTGACCATCGAATCGAGGACCGATTTTGCCTCCAGCGGCAGGTCAACGGAGTCTTTATCCTGACGGTAGGCGTTCAGCTTGTTCTCAGCATCATCCAGACGGCCGCGTACTTCCGGGAGCTGTTTCGCGAGGAAGGCCAGGCTTTTCGCCGCTTCAGCAGACTTACGCTCGACGTTCTGCTCAAGATAGTTGCGGGTAATGCTGTTCAGGATGTCGCGGATCTGATCCTTATCTTCACCGGTAAAGGTCATGCTCAGCACGCCGGTATCCTTACCGTTTTCGGTGACGGTCAGGTTGTTTTGCAGATTGTTGATCATCCCCAGCGTGGAGAATTTCGTGACGGTGAATTCACCGCCCTCCTGGGCATTGATCGCGCTGACCATCATGCTGACGCCATCTTTGGTGAGCATCTGCCCCACTTCACCGCGCGCGCTAAAGCCCGCGTCGCTGGTCAGCTGGTACTGTTTCGGGCCAAGTACCGTCAGGGTAAAGGTCTGATCGGCCGCCCCTTTTGGCAGCACAAAGTCAGTGACCTTGACCGTGTCGTTGTTTCTGCCCATCAACCGATCCCAGCCCGCACCAAAGATCGGGAAGGTATTTTTGGTGACGGAGATATCAAGGCCAAGGTCGTGGACCGTTTTACCCAGCACCAGACGTGACTGGATGAGCTGAATTTCAGCATCGGAGGCCGGCGGCTTGTTCGCCAGCGCAGAGCCAATGTCCTGCACCAGCGAGTTGCCGGTATTCTGCTCGATCTGCACCAGTGCATCGGCGCTGTAGATAGGGGTGGCAAACAGCGTGTAGACGACGGCCGCAGCGGCAAACACGGCGGTAATGCCCAGCACCCACCATTTTGCCTCTACAACAGTGCCGACCAGGCGTCCAATATCAATTTCATCACTGCCCGAAGTCGGGGCGGCAGAAGGTCTTGTTTTTTCGGTCATTGTTATCCCTGCTGAGCTTTCAGTGCCTGCGCCCACTGTTGGGCAGACTGGTCAAGTAAGGTGTAAACCGCCTCAAAGGCCTCATGGCTTTTGCGGTAGGGATCGGGGATTTCACGTTCATTGTCCCAGTGTCCAAACAGCATCACCTTACCGCGCATCTCCGGAGCGATATCGCACAGCGCATGAATATGGCGTTTTTCCATCGCCAGAATCAGGTCATACTCGCGGCACATGCGGCCAGTGACCTGGCGGGCAACATGCCCGTCGAGAGAGAGGTGATGATCCCGCGCCACGATCGTTGCGCGCTCATCGGCACCTTTACCGACCAGTGCACCCAGCCCTGCCGAATCAACGGTCAGTTCGGGCTGGTAGTGTTTCAACAACCGTTCAGCCGTAGGGGAACGGCAAATGTTCCCCACGCATACCACCAGAATTTTGTTAAACATCGCGGATTACCAGGTATGAATGTCGCGCGCCGTATCCGTCATGTAGCGAACGCCACTGATGGTTGGCAGCAACTGGTTGATCAGACGGTTCCAGCGGGCAACCGGTGCGGTAGTGACATACACCACATCGTATGGCTGGAGACGGAACTCCGTCGCCATCACCAGAGAGGTCGCATCGGACATATCCAGCTGGTAGATGTTGGCAATCTTGCCTTTCGCACTGCCCTCACCTTTCAGCGGACGGATGACGAAGATGCCGGTCGCGTTAGAGGTCGTCAGATCGATACCCTCAGCATTGCCCAGCGCTTCGGTCAGCGTCATACCGCTGAAGTCCATCTTGAGGGTGCTTTGTTTCTTCACTTCACCCATCACGAAGACTTTGAGATCGTCATTGCGTGGTACATAGAGGATGTCGCCCGGGTAAAGCAGGCGGTTCTGGGTCAGATCGCCGTTTTGCATCAGCGCCTGAAGCGAAATGCGCTGCTCCTTCCCGTTGTGGGTCAGTACCACGTTGCGCCAGTCGGCGCCGTCGGTTAACCCGCCCGCGGCGTTAATGGCATCCAGTACGGTCAGAGGAACGTTGGTGATAGCCTGCTGACCGGATTTGTTCACCTGGCCGGAGATATAGGCTTTTTGCGAGCGGAATGCGGCGATATTAACGTCCACCTGCGGGTCGGCGATGTACTGCGCTAAGCGGCCGGTAATATCACTACGGATCTCGGCAAGCGTTTTCCCTGCCACATGGACTTTACCAATGTAGGGATAGAACATGGTGCCATCTGACTGCACCCAGTTACCGGTGTCGCTTGAGCTACGGTACTGACCCGCTGGCGTGGTCAGTTCGGGGTGGTCCCAGACGGTCACGTTAATGACGTCTCCAGGCCCTACACGATACTGGTAGGACGCAATTTCCTGGTCCAGTGACATATTCGGCTGGGCAACGTTTGGACGTGGGCGTAATTGTTCGACCAGACGAGGCGTAAGTGGATAAACATTCACCATTTTGTCGAGATCAAAATCGGCATCCTGTTGCTTGATCACATCCTTGCCCATTGTTGACATATTGCTGCCGGGAAAGACAGTGCAACCGCTCATCAAGGTCACAGACACCAATAATGGTATCAATTTCATTTTGGAGTTCATCATTGATTATTTATCACTTTGGCAGAGTAATTATCCTGTGCAATTTAAATACGTGTGAATCTAAAATGCATTAAGAATGTAGCTAATTAAATAAAAATATAACTAGCATCATTCCTAAAAAAAACGTTATTTGGCCAGTCACTGTTGACAACGGAATCATGGCTCATCCACACACATCCAGGCACGCTACCGCCCTTGGCTTCCAGCTACCAATACGCTATAACACGATGAATTGCAGGCAAAAAATCGCCAGATTTTTTGCATTTGAAATAAATGGAGCATTCATAATACGCAGGCACTATTTCGTTAGTCGCTCAAAAAAAAACAACTACCAGTAACAGAAGATATCCTTTTTCAGGCTATTAATCTTGTAACAGCTAATCTCAAAACAGGCAAGAAAACGGGTTCCGAACACCAAATTTTAAGAATTTGTTTAGAAAAGCAGTTTATTTTTAAGAATTTCTTTATATTGACAGCGTTATCATTGAACACCTTTTAATGCGATATTTCTTAATTTTGTTATTTCAGATAAATACAGACTTTCTTGATGAATTAGACTTATTATTCCCGGTATTATTAATTTAATGATTATTGAGAGAAATCTCATACTGACATTGCAATTTCCCCCAGCTTTATCCATGATCGAATTGTGTCATTCGTCATGTTACAGAAGGTATTGCTACTACTATGGAATGGATTGCCGATCCCTCAATCTGGGCCGGGCTGGTTACGCTGGTCGTCATCGAGCTGGTGCTCGGGATTGATAATCTGGTTTTTATCGCCATCCTCGCTGAAAAACTGCCCCCTTCCCAGCGCGATCGCGCGCGCGTAACGGGGCTGCTGCTGGCGATGGTCATGCGGCTACTGCTGCTGGCCTCTATTTCCTGGCTGGTCACGCTCACTCAGCCTCTGTTCTCCATCCACGGTCTGAGCTTTAGCGCCCGCGATCTGATCATGCTCTTCGGCGGCCTGTTCCTGCTGTTCAAAGCTACCGTGGAGCTCAACGAGCGGCTGGAAGGCAAAGACAGTGAGAACCCGACCCAGCGCCGCGGGGCAAAATTCTGGCCGGTGGTCGCGCAAATCGTGGTGCTGGATGCGGTCTTCTCCCTGGACTCGGTGATCACCGCCGTCGGGATGGTGGACCATCTTGCGGTGATGATGGCCGCGGTCATTATTGCCATCACGCTGATGGTCATGGCCAGCAAGGCACTGACCCGTTTTGTGAACAGTCACCCCACCATCGTGATCCTCTGTCTGAGCTTCCTGCTGATGATTGGCTTTAGCCTGGTGGCCGACGGTTTTGGCTTCCATATTCCGAAAGGCTACCTGTATGCCGCCATCGGGTTCTCCGTCATGATTGAAGCGCTTAACCAGCTGGCGATATTCAACCGCCGCCGCTTCCTTTCCGCAAATCAGACTCTGCGTCAGCGTACGGCCGACACGGTCATGCGGCTGCTAAGCGGTAAGAAAGAGGATGCGGAGCTGGACGCCGAATCCTCCGCCATGCTGGCCGACCACAGTGACGGGCAGATCTTTGACCCGCAGGAACGACGAATGATTGAGCGGGTGCTCAATCTTAACCAGCGTACGGTCAGCAGCATTATGACGTCGCGGCATGATATAGAGCATATTGACCTGACGGCCCCGGAAGCGCACATTCGCGCCCTGCTGGATAAAAACCAGCACACACGCGTGGTGGTGACCGGCGGGGAAACGGAAGAGGAGCTGCTGGGCGTGGTGCACGTCATTGACCTGCTCCAGCAGCAGCTTCACGGCGAGCCGCTCAATCTCCGCGTCCTTGTTCGCCAGCCGCTGGTCTTCCCGGAGGGGCTGCCGTTACTTTCCGCCCTTGAGCAGTTCCGTAACGCGCGGACCCACTTTGCCTTTGTAGTGGATGAGTTTGGTTCGGTGGAAGGACTGGTCACGCTCAGCGACGTGATGGAAACCATTGCCGGTAATCTGCCAAACGAGGTGGATGAGATTGATGCCCGCCACGACATTCAGAAAAACGCCGACGGCTCGTGGACGGCAAACGGCCATATGCCGCTGGAAGATCTGGTGCAATATGTGCCGCTGCCGCTGGATGAAAAGCGGGAATATCACACCATTGCCGGTCTGCTGATGGAGTATCTGCAGCGTATCCCGAAGCCGGGGGAAGAGGTTCAGGTAGGCGACTATCTGCTTAAAACGCTACAAATTGAAAACCATCGCGTGCAGAAAGTTCAGCTGATACCGCTGCGGGATGAGGAAGAGCTGGATTTTGAGGTGTAAAAAAGCCGGGTGGCGCAACGGCATCAGGCTTTTGTAGGCCGGGTAAGGCGAAGCCGCCACCCGGCGCAACAGGCATCACAGTTTATCCAGCAACTTCTTCACATCCTTGCCGTCCTGCGAATCTTTATTACGATCCGCCCAGCCGCTCAGCCGACGTTTCGCTTCATCCTGCAAATGCTTGCGCAGGATCTGATCCACCTGGAGGCTATAATTCAGAGCCTGCCATTTGCCGTATACGCTCAATGGGACCGGCGTCTCTTTCAGGAAGTCGATGAGCTTACTTTCTCCCTGCCAGCCGGAAAGTACCCGCACGTTAAAGCGCGTGTCCGCCGTCTCTTTGACCAGATCCAGCTTACCTTCGCCCGTCAATGATAAGAGTGAAGAGGTACCCTGCATTCCGTCGAGAGAGAGTTGTCCGTTGTCCAGCGTCAGGTCCGTGGTGAAGCTGTCGAGTCGCGTGGCGCTGTCGTAGTTCTCCTGGGCTTTCACATCGCTGCTGCGCTCTACCGCCTGCTGCACCAGCTGCTGGAAGTTGAGCCCTTCCATACGGGAGTTTTTCAGATCAAGATGCGCCTGTCCCTGCCACTCGCGACGGAAAGCCTCGGCATCAATTTTCGTGCCGGAGAAGTCCCCCGCCAGCGTCAACTGCCCCGTCAGGGATATCGGGTAGTTAAACGCGTTCAGGATGGTTCCTATCTCAACGTTATCGAGACGCGGCTGGAATTCGGCGCTGGCAACGTCTTTACGGACATCCAGCGTGCCGGGCAGCGAGAGGTGCCCTGCGCCCATCTTGCCACTCAGTTCGGAGATCACCAGCAAACCGTTATGGTTAAACATCTGGCTGCTCACGTCGGTAAAGTCCATGCCGCGCCAGCGCAGGCTAGTGGCTTTCAGCAGAATATCCGCCGTGAATCCGCGCAGGGCGTTATAGTCAGGCTGATCGAGATTCGACGAAATAACCGGGCGTGATACCGCTGCCTGGCTTTGCCCCGTCTGCGCCGCATTGCTGTCCGTGGCGCTGGCTGGCAGAGGCGGCAACAGATTTTCCAGGTTGAGCTTGTCAAACTGCAGATTCAGCACCCACTTCGGCTTTTCTTCGAGCGTGACGCTGGCCTGCCCTTTCAGACTACTGTCATTTGCCTGCAGGTTGAGGTTATCCAGCTCCAGCTGTTTTTGTTCCTCGCGCCACACGGCCTGCAGCGTCCCCTGCCCGGCGATCCCCTGGGTAGGAAGATCGGCCCCCGTCAGCTGCCAGTCAAGCTGCTGAATGTCGGCGGTGAGCTGGTGCGGATAGTCTGACGCGTTAACGCTGGCATTCAGCGACAGGGTCAGATCGCGCTGATCGCGGTTCACGCGCCCGCTGAATTCCACCGACGCAATATGGTGTGCATCCTGTTCCATCTGCAGGTTAATGTTGCGAACGGTGACCTGCTCTTCGTGCTCATGCTGGAAAACCAGTACGCTATCGGCCACTTTCAGTTTGCCAATATCAAAGGACCAGCCTGTATCAGACGGCTCATCAGGCAGGGTGTTTTCGCGCGGTGCCACCGGCGCGTTAGCAGCACGCACGGCCTCGGTTTGCGGGGTGAGCTGAATCACCGCGCCTTTCAGCATCACCTGATTCACCTGCAGCTGATGGGAAATGAGCGGAATCAGCGCCACATCAAGGCGCATGTTGTCTGCGGAAACCAGCGGCTGGGATGCCCCCGGCGCCGTGAGCGACATGCGGCCAGAGAGAATACTGAGCTGCGGCCAGACGTGCCAGCGCAGCGGCCCATCAAGCTTCAGTTGATAACCACTGCGTGCCTCGACCTGCCGCACCATGTAAGCGCGGAAGTCATTGGGGTTAACCAGCAGAACCAACGCCGAAAGGCCAGCCACCAGCACCACCAGCAAAATCATCAGCGTTGTCAGAACTCTTCTCATGGCATCCTCAATGGACTAACGATCAGTCTTTATCAATACGACTGGCAACCGCACCCTGCTGGTCGCGATATTTTGCGTCCTGGCGGCGGTTATACGGCCTGTCTGCCGGGCCTGACAGCGGTTCAAAACTCAACGCGCCGATCATCATGCCCGGACGAAGCGCCAGCGGCAATTTACCGGCATTGAAGAATTCCAGCACGATACGTCCTGACCAGCCTGGATCGATACGGTGCGCGGTCACGTGTACCATCAGCCCCAGTCGCGCCAGCGAAGAGCGGCCATCAAGCCAGCCGACGAGGTCCGCAGGCAGGGTGACGGATTCAAATGTAACCGCCAGCGCCAGTTCTCCCGGATGCAGATAAAAGGCTTCGCCGTCGTCGATAACGATTTCATCACTCATCACGCGATCGAGCGCGGCGCTGACTTCGTCCTTCGGACCGCTGAGGTCGATGAACGGTGCGGTATGGCCGCTAAAGGTGCGGAATTTATTCCCCAACCGGACATCAACGGTCACCCCATTGATACGCTCAACAGGTGGACGCGGGGTAATAGACAAACGGCCTTCATCCAGCCAGGCTTCTATATCGCGATCACAAAGACGCACGCCTCTTTCTCCTTTCATGCAACGTACCCTGAGTCGGTAAGCGCTCAGGGTAAAACCAGGTTATCTCTGAACGGTACACAATTCACGCGGCTTATTCAAAAAACTGGCTGATTTTCGCTTTTAAGATATCAATCGCAATGCGGTTTTTACCTCCGCGCGGCACGATAATATCGGCGTATTGTTTGGAGGGTTCAATAAACTGCAGGAACATTGGGCGGACCGTTTTCTGGTATTGCGCCATCACGGAGTCCATTGAACGGCCGCGTTCATTAACGTCACGCTTGATGCGGCGCATCAGGCAGATATCCAGCGGGGTATCGACGAAAATCGAGAAGTTCATGGATTCACGCAGGCGGGCATCGGTCAGCAGCAGGATGCCTTCAAGGATAATGACCTTTTTCGGCTCGATGCGGATCGTTTCCTTGGTACGGGTATGTTCGACATAACTGTAAACGGGCAGTTCAATCGCCTGGCCGCTCTTAAGCGCTTCTAAATGCTGGAACAGCAGGCTGTGATCCATTGCATTTGGGTGGTCATAGTTCGTTTTAACGCGCTCTTCCATCGACAGATGGGATTGATCTTTGTAATAGCTGTCTTCGGGAATGACGCCGATATGCTCATCACCTACTTGTTCACGCAGTTCGCGATAAAGCGTACTGGCAATTAGACTTTTACCTGAAGCCGATGCGCCGGCGATGCCTATAATGACGCACTGATGAGACTTATCAGTCATAAATTTAGCGACCTGATTAACCTGGATGTTAAGGAAGGACGACGCCGGAGCGTCAAACGCGGCAATTATAGGGATTTCGCGGGCGTGATACCAGTCGAATGCACAGGTTCTGCGAGACTGGCCGAAAAGTGACAACTTATTCCCTGAATGAAATTTAAATGACCATTTTTTCACCGTTTCACCGTTTTTTTTAACGGAGTAAGTATTTAATAAGTCTGTGGTGTCAAATTCTGAGCGGTCACCATATGAATTGTAAATTGTTTGTACTAGCATAAACCAAATTATCAAATTCACGCGTTCGGACATCTTCCCTGACGGCATGGCGTCTCTGGATAAAGCGGTAATGAATAAACAATACCAGCGGGTTTTGGTGACTACCCCACATCCTTTAACACGACTTGTCTGTCTGGGCCTGGTCACCTTTATCTTTACCTTATTTTCGCTGGAACTCACCCGTTTCGGCACCCTGCTGGCTCCGCTCTGGTTCCCCACCGCCATTATGATGGTGGCGTTTTACCGCCATGCCGGAAAAATGTGGCCGGGCATTGCCCTGGCCTGCTCGTTCGGCAATGTTCTGGCCTCGTGGATGCTGTTCTCCTGGGGATCGGTCAGCCTCATCTATCCTTCGATCAACGTCATTGAGGCCGCTATTGGTGCGCTGTTTCTGCGCAAATGGCTCCCATGGTACAACCCGCTGCAGAATCTGAACGACTGGATCCGCGTGGCCATCGGCAGCGCACTGGTGCCTCCGCTGGTGGGCGGTATTCTGGTGACCCTGCTGGCCCCCGGCCCAGAGCCCCTGCGTAATTTCTTCGTCTGGGTATTGTCAGAAGCGATTGGCGCGCTGGCGCTGGTGCCGCTAGGGCTGTTGTTTAAGCCGCATTATCTGCTGCGCCACCGCGATCCGCGGTTGCTGCTGGAAACGCTGACCACGCTGGCCGTGACGTTAGCCCTCAGTTGGGCAGCCATCACCTGGCTGCCGTGGCCCTTCACCTGCGTGATCGTTCTGCTGATGTGGAGCGCCGTGCGCCTGCCGCGGATGGAAGCGTTCATGGTGTTTCTGGTCACCGTGATGGTGGTGTCGCTGATGATTGCCCGCAACCCTCTGGCGCTGACCACCCAGCACGCCGGGCCGATGCTGAACGCCCCCTGGCTGCCGTTCCTGATGCTGCTCCTGCCCGCTAACGTGATGACCATGGTGATGTATGCCTTCCGCGCCGAGCGTAAACACATCACCGAAAGCGAAGAGCGTTTTCGTAACGCAATGGAATATTCTGCCATCGGTATGGCGCTGGTCAGCATCGAAGGAAAATGGCTTCAGGCGAACAAGGCACTGTGCAATTTCCTCGGCTACAGCCAGACGGAGCTCCAGTCGCTGACCTTCCAGCAGCTTACCTGGCCAGAAGATCTGAATACCGACCTGGAGCAGCTCGAACAGCTCATTAACGGCGACATCAATACCTATACTCTCGAAAAGCGCTATTACACGCGCGACGGGGAAGTGGTCTGGGCGCTTCTTGCCGTCTCCGTGGTGCGCCATGCCGACGGCTCGCCGCTCTATTTTATCGCCCAGATTGAAGACATTAACGACCTGAAGCAGACAGAGTGGGTCAATAAACGCCTGATGGAGCGCATCACCCTGGCAAACGAAGCAGGGGGCATCGGCATCTGGGAGTGGGATCTGGAACCCGACGTTATTAGCTGGGATAAGCGGATGTTTGAGCTGTATGAAATTCCGCCGCACATCAAGCCCACCTGGCAGCTCTGGCACGACACGATGCTGCCGGAAGATCGCGCCCACGCAGAGAAGGTGCTGCGGGACTCTCTGATTTCCCGTCTGCCGTTTAAGCTGGAATTCCGCATTCGCGTGAAGGAAGGCGTGCGTCATATTCGCTCCCTGGCGAACCGGGTGCTCAATAAGCAGGGGGAAGTCGAACGGCTGCTCGGCATCAACATGGACATGACCGAGGTTAAGCAGCTTAACGAGGCGCTTTTCCAGGAAAAAGAGCGTCTGCACATTACCCTCGACTCCATCGGTGAAGCAGTGCTGTGCACCGATATCAACATGAACGTCACCTTTATGAACCCTGTCGCCGAGAAAATGAGCGGCTGGCTGCAGACCGAAGCTATTGGTCAGCCGATCCTGAAGGTGTTACACATCACCTTTGGTGAAAAAGGGCCGCTGATGGAGAATATTCACAGCGGCGATATGTCCCGTTCCGATATCGATCAGGACGTGGTGCTGAACTGCCGTACCGGCGGCAATTTTGATATCCACTACAGCATTACGCCGCTCAGCACGCTGGATGGACAGAATATCGGCTCGGTGATCGTGATTCAGGACGTGACCGAGTCGCGCAAAATGCTGCGCCAGCTCAGCTACAGCGCCTCCCACGATGCCCTGACCCATCTGGCTAACCGGGTCAGCTTCGAAAATCATCTTAAACGCCTCCTGCAGACCGTTCGTGAAACGCGCCAGCGTCATGCCCTGGTGTTTATCGACCTCGATCGCTTCAAAGCCGTCAATGACACGGCTGGCCACGCAGCGGGCGATGCCCTGCTGCGGGAACTGGCTTCCCTGATGTTGACCATGCTCCGCTCCAGCGACGTGCTGGCGCGCCTGGGCGGGGACGAGTTCGGGTTACTGTTACCGGACTGCAACCTGGAAAGCGCGCGCTATATCGCCGGTCGTCTGATTCATGCCATCAACGACTATCACTTTATGTGGGAAGGCCGCCTGCACCGGATCGGCGCCAGCGCCGGCATCACGCTGATTGATGAAAATAATCATCAGGCGTCGGAGATCATGTCGCAGGCGGACATTGCCTGTTACGCCTCAAAAAACAGCGGACGTGGCATGGTGACAGTGTATGAACCCCAGCAGGAGCGGGATCACCACACGCGCAGCATGATGTCGCTTGATGAACAGTGGCACATGATTAAAGACAATCATCTGATGATGATTGCCCGCAGCGTCGCCTCACCGCGCATCCCTGAGAGCAGTAATTTCTGGCTGCTGTCGTTACGCCTGTGGACCAGCCAGGGCGAAGTTCAGGAAGAGCATGCCTTCCGCTCGGGCCTGGCGGAGCCAGAGCTTCTGCACGCCCTCGACAGGCGAATCTTTAGCGAGTTTTTCCGCACCTCAGCCGCCCAGATCGCCAGTAAAGGCATGGGTGTGGCGCTGCCGCTCTCGGAGGCCGGTTTAGCCAGCGTGACGCTGGTGGATGAATTGCTTGACCTGCTGGATAAAAGCCCGATGCCGGGCCGTCTGCTGCATCTGGTTATCTCTGCCGATGTGGTGTGCAATCCGGATAAGAACCTGCATCGGGGTCTGCAAAAGCTCCGCCAGGCGGGCTGCCGCGTGATCTTTAGCCAGGTGGGACGCGATATGAACGTCTTTACCCACCTGACCGCGAACATGGCCGACTATCTGATGCTGGATGCGGAGGTGGTAACCAACGTGTACGGCAATCTAATGGATGAGATGATGGTGACCATTGTTCAGGGCCACGCCCAGCGTCTGGGAATGAAAACCATTGCAGGCCCCTGTAACCAGCCCATCATGATGGATACGCTCTCCGGTATCGGCATCGATTTTATCTTTGGTGACACCATCGCCGAGCCGCAGCCATTAGATCTTCTGCTCAACACCAGTTATTTCGCGATCAACTGACGGTGCCCAGCCGTCGGTATACCAGATATGCAACAGCGCGTAGGAGCGCCACGGCGTCCAGCGTTCGGCATAACGACGAATTTGCGCGGGCGTCATTCCGGAGAAGCGTTGTTTAATCAGGTAATCATCCGGCAGAAACACATCTTTCGCCTGCCAGCCGCGCAGGGCCAGATAATTTGCCGTCCAGCGCCCTATCCCCGGCCGCTGCTGTAGCGCCTTCATCCCCTCTTCTATATTCGCGGGCGGGAAAAGCGGAAATGTTCCGTCGATAACCGACTGCGCCAGATGAATCAGCGACTCCGCGCGCTTTACTGGCATGCCCAACGCTTTCAGCGCCAGCGGGTCCGCTGCCGCCAGCGCTTCCGGCGTGGGGAAGCAGAGATAGCCTGGACAATCCGCCACGGGTTCACCGCATAACGCCACCACGCGTGACGCCAGCTTCGCCGCCATCGCCACGCTCACCAGCTGTCCGAGAATCGCCCGGACGCCCTGCTCATACGCATCCATCGCTCCCGGCAAACGTAAGCCCGGCCTTGCAGCACCGAGATCGCCCAGCGTCTCCGCGATATGCTGCGGATTGCAGGCAAGATCGAACAGGCGTTCGATGCGCTCAAGGCACGGCTGCGCAACCGGAATTAACCCCGGGCTGAGGGTCACGGCCAGCGTGTGGGTTGCGATATCCGGCGTCACGCGGAAGATCCCCTGATGTCCCTCGCAGGCAAAACTGCGCTCGTAGTAGTCGTGCGTGACGGTTTCAATGCCCGTCACCGCACGCGCGCCAAGAAAGCCAAACATCCACTGCCAGTCGTAAGGGGGAAGCCAGTTCAGGGTGTACATCATCTCTCCTTTTGGGTTCTTCACAGCATAAACGGAAAGGTCCTGTTTCGCCTTGCTTTCATATTCCTGTTGTCGCCATGCGGACATTTCGTTAAAGTCTCGCCCCTTCTCACCGGCATGGGGATTCATCGTGTTTATTGGATTTGACTACGGTACGGCAAACTGCTCGGTTGCGATTATGCAAAACGGGCAGCCACGGCTCCTGAAAATGGAAAAAGAGAGCACGCTGCTGCCGTCAATGCTCTGCGCACCGACGCGTGAAGCAGTGAGCGAATGGCTGTTCCGCCACCATCAGGTTCCGGCTTCGGCGGCGGAAACCCAGGCGCTGTTACGCCGTGCGGTCAGCTTCAACCGCGAGGAAGATATCGACGTTACGCCGTCCAGCGTGCAGTTCGGCCTCTCCTCGCTCGGACACTACATTGAAGACCCCGAAGAGGTCTATTTCGTTAAGTCGCCAAAATCCTTCCTCGGTGCCAGCGGCCTGAAGCCGCAGCAGGTCGCGCTGTTCGAAGACCTGGTGTGTGCGATGATGCTGCACATCCGCAACCAGGCGCAGACGCAGGTCTCCGACGCGATTACCCAGGCGGTGATTGGTCGTCCGATCAACTTCCAGGGGCTGGGCGGCGATGAGGCCAACCAGCAGGCGCAGGGGATCCTGGAACGCGCGGCGCACCGCGCAGGCTTCCGCGACGTGGTATTCCAGTATGAACCCGTTGCCGCAGGGCTGGACTTCGAAGCCACGCTGACGGAAGAGAAGCGCGTATTAGTCGTGGACATCGGCGGGGGCACGACGGACTGCTCGCTGCTGCTGATGGGGCCGCAGTGGCATAACCGGCGCGACCGCGAAAACAGCTTGCTGGGGCACAGCGGCTGCCGCGTAGGCGGGAACGATCTTGACATCGCCCTGGCATTCAAGAGCCTGATGCCGCTGCTCGGCATGGGGGGACAAACGGAGAAAGGCATCGCGCTGCCGATCCTGCCGTGGTGGAACGCGATTGCCATCAACGACGTGCCGGCACAGAGTGATTTTTACAGCACCGCCAACGGCCGCTTCCTTAACGATCTGGTGCGCGATGCTCAGGATGGCGAGAAAGTCGCCCTGCTCTATAAAGTGTGGCGTCAGCGCCTCAGCTACCGCGTGGTGCGTACGGCGGAAGAGAGCAAAATCGCCCTTTCCGACCGCGCTGAGCATGCGGTCTCCCTGCCGTTTATCAGTGACGAACTGGCCACCGCCATTTCGCAGGACGGGCTGGAGACGGCGCTTGCCCAGCCGCTACAGCGCATTCTGGAACAGGTGCAGCTCGCGCTGGAGAACGGCAAAGAGAAGCCGGACGTGATTTACCTGACCGGGGGAAGTGCCCGTTCACCGCTGATCAAGAAAGCGCTGGCCGAACAGCTGCCGGGTATTCCGATTGCGGGTGGTGATGACTTTGGCTCCGTTACCGCCGGTCTGGCACGCTGGGCGCAGGTGATGTTTAGCTAGTGCGGTTGTGCCGGGTGGCGGCTTCGCCTTACCCGGCCTACAAAACGTGTGTTGTTGTGGTGCGGTCTGGTGCTATCTCCCACAAAACACCAAAAACGGCAACTTCCATTGCCGTTCGCATTTACCTTGTAGGCCGGGTAAGCGAAGCGTCACCCGGCAACACTCAGACAATTCCCGACAGTCTTCCATATTTCCTCCATTTTTCCGCTGTGTTGCCTGACTAAACTAGTATCATTCCCCGAAGTATTCAGGATGAGAACGTATAACGATGAAAGGCAGTAACAAATCCCGCTGGGCAATCGCCGCTGGCATCATTGTGGTGGCCCTTGCCGCCGCCTGGTACTGGCACAGCCAATCCGCGAACTCCGCCGCACCCGCCGGTGCCACCAGCCAGACTCAGCGCCCCGTGGGCGGAGGGCGACACGGTATGCGTGGCGGCGCGCTGGCGCCGGTCCAGGCGGCGACGGCGGTGAATAAAGCCGTTCCTCGCTATCTCACCGGTCTCGGGACCATTACCGCCGCCAACACCGCCACGGTGCGCAGCCGCGTCGACGGCCAGCTCATTGCGATCCACTTCCAGGAAGGTCAGCAGGTTAAGGCTGGTGACCTGCTGGCGGAAATCGACCCGAGCCAGTTTAAGGTCGCCCTCGCCCAGGCGCAGGGACAGCTCGCGAAAGACAACGCGACCCTCGCCAACGCCCGGCGCGATTTAGCCCGCTACCAGCAACTGGTGAAAACGAATCTGGTGTCCCGTCAGGAGCTGGATACCCAGCAGTCGCTGGTCAGCGAAACGCAGGGCACCATCAAAGCAGACGAAGCCGCCGTGGCCAGCGCCCAACTGCAGCTGGACTGGAGCCGCATCACCGCGCCGATTGACGGACGCGTCGGCCTGAAGCAGGTCGATATCGGCAACCAAATCTCCAGCGGCGACACCACGGGCATCGTGGTGATCACCCAGACCCACCCGATTGATTTAGTCTTTACCCTGCCGGAAAGCGATATCGCGACCGTCATGCAGGCGCAAAAAGCCGGTAAAGGCCTGGTAGTGGAAGCCTGGGACCGCACCAACAAGCAGAAACTGAGTGAAGGATCCCTGCTCAGTCTGGATAACCAGATCGACACCACCACCGGCACCATCAAGCTGAAGGCGCGCTTTAATAACCAGGACGATGCCCTCTTCCCGAACCAGTTCGTCAATGCACGCATGCTGGTCGCCACCGAAGAGAACGCGGTGGTGATCCCCACCGCTGCACTGCAGATGGGTAATGAAGGTAACTTTGTCTGGGTGCTTAACAGCGACAATAAAGTCAGCAAGCATCTCGTAAAAACCGGAATTCAGGACAGCCAGACGGTGGTCATCAGCGCCGGGCTTTCCGCAGGCGACCGCGTGGTCACCGACGGCATTGACCGTCTGACCGAAGGGGCCAAAGTGGAAGTGGTTGAACCTGCGAAACAGGGAGCGACCTCCTGATGCAGGTGCTGCCGCCGGGCTCTACAGGTGGGCCGTCACGCCTGTTTATCCTCCGTCCTGTCGCCACCACGCTGCTGATGGTGGCGATCCTGCTCGCCGGGATTATCGGCTATCGCTTCCTGCCCGTCTCGGCGCTGCCGGAGGTGGATTACCCAACGATTCAGGTTGTCACCCTCTATCCCGGGGCCAGCCCGGACGTGGTGACGTCCGCCATTACCGCCCCGCTGGAGCGCCAGTTCGGCCAGATGTCGGGGCTAAAACAGATGTCCTCCCAGAGTTCTGGCGGGGCATCCGTCGTGACGCTGCAGTTCCAGTTGACGCTGTCACTGGATGTCGCCGAGCAGGAAGTGCAGGCCGCCATCAACGCCGCTACCAATCTGCTGCCGTCAGACCTGCCTAACCCACCGGTCTACAGCAAGGTGAACCCGGCAGATCCGCCGATCATGACGCTTGCCGTCACCTCCTCCGCCATGCCGATGACCCAGGTCGAAGACATGGTCGAAACGCGCGTGGCGCAGAAAATTTCTCAGGTCTCCGGCGTTGGCCTCGTCACCCTCGCGGGCGGCCAGCGCCCGGCGGTGCGCGTCAAGCTGAACGCGCAGGCCATTGCCGCGCTGGGGCTCACCAGCGAAACCATCCGCAGCGCCATCAGCAACGCGAACGTCAACTCGGCGAAGGGCTCGCTGGACGGCCCAACCCGCGCCGTGACGCTCTCGGCGAACGACCAGATGCAGTCCGCCGACGAATATCGTCAGCTGATTATCGCCTACCAGAACGGCGCGCCAGTGCGTCTGGGCGACGTGGCGACCGTAGAACAAGGCGCGGAGAACAGCTGGCTGGGGGCATGGGCCAACAAGCAGCAGGCGATCGTGATGAACGTGCAACGCCAGCCGGGTGCTAACATCATCGAAACCGCCGACAGCATCCGCTCCATGCTGCCGCAGCTGATCGAAAGCCTGCCGAAGTCAGTCAGCGTGAAGGTGCTCTCCGACCGCACCACCAACATTCGCGCATCGGTCACCGACACCCAGTTTGAGCTAATGCTGGCGATTGCACTGGTGGTGATGATCATTTATCTGTTCCTGCGCAACGTTCCGGCGACCATTATTCCCGCCGTCGCCGTACCGCTCTCGCTGGTCGGCACCTTTGCGGTGATGGTGTTCCTCGATTTTTCGATCAACAACCTGACGCTGATGGCGCTCACCATCGCCACCGGGTTCGTGGTGGATGATGCCATCGTCGTCATCGAGAACATCTCGCGCTATATCGAGAAAGGCGAAAAACCGCTGGCCGCTGCGCTGAAAGGCGCAGGTGAAATCGGCTTTACCATTATCTCGCTGACCTTCTCATTGATTGCGGTGCTGATCCCGCTGCTGTTTATGGGCGATATTGTCGGGCGGCTGTTCCGCGAGTTTGCCGTCACGCTGGCGGTCGCCATTCTGATCTCCGCGGTGGTATCGCTGACCCTGACGCCGATGATGTGCGCCCGCATGCTGAGCCACGAGTCGCTGCGCAAACAAAACCGCTTCTCGCGCGCCTCCGAGCGCATGTTCGAGCGCATTATTGCCGCCTACGGTCGCGTGCTGACGAAAGTCCTTAACCACCCGTGGGCGACGCTCGGCGTGGCGCTCGGCACGCTGGCGCTCAGCGTGATGCTGTGGATTTTCATTCCGAAAGGCTTCTTCCCCATCCAGGACAACGGCATTATTCAGGGCACGCTTCAGGCCCCGCAGTCGGTCTCCTTCGCCAATATGGCGCAGCGCCAGCAGCAGGTGTCTGAGATTGTTATGAAAGATCCGGCGGTCGAGAGCCTGACCTCCTACGTGGGCGTCGACGGCACCAACCCGTCGCTCAATAGCGCGCGCCTGCAGATCAACCTCAAGCCGCTGGATGAGCGCGACGATCGCGTCAACGCCGTCATTGAGCGGCTGCAAAACGCCGTGGCCCGCGTGCCGGGCGTTGAGCTTTACCTGCAGCCGATTCAGGATTTGACCATCGATACCCAGGTCAGCCGCACGCAGTACCAGTTCACGCTGCAGGCCACCTCGCTGGACGCGCTCAGCACCTGGGTGCCGCAGCTGGTGGATAAACTCAAAACCCTGCCGCAGCTCTCGGACGTCAGCAGCGACTGGCAGGACAAGGGCCTGGCGGCGTATGTGAACGTCAACCGCGACGCCGCCAGCCGTCTGGGTATTACCATGGCGGACGTGGATAACGCCCTGTACAACGCCTTCGGTCAGCGCCTGATCTCCACCATCTACACCCAGGCGAACCAATACCGCGTGGTGCTGGAGCACAACACCGAAAATACGCCCGGCCTGGCGGGGCTGGACTCGGTGCGCCTGACCAGCAAAGATGGCGGCATTGTGCCGCTGAGCGCTATCGCCACGGTGGAAGAACGCTATACCCCGCTGTCGATTAACCATCTGGATCAGTTCCCGTCCACCACCATCTCCTTTAACGTGCCGGACAATTATTCACTCGGCGAAGCCGTGGAGGCCATTCAGGCGGCTGAGAAAGATCTCAGCTTCCCGTCCGACATTCAGACCCAGTTCCAGGGCAGCACCCTGGCGTTTCAGGCCGCGCTGGGTAACACCATCTGGCTGATCGTCGCGGCGGTCGTGGCGATGTACATCGTGCTCGGCGTGCTGTACGAAAGCTTTATCCACCCGATCACCATCCTCTCTACCCTGCCGACGGCGGGCGTGGGGGCACTGCTGGCATTAATGCTGGCGGGCAGCGAGCTGGACGTGATTGCCATCATCGGCATCATCCTGCTTATCGGGATCGTGAAGAAAAACGCCATCATGATGATCGACTTTGCCCTGGCCGCCGAGCGCGAGCAGGGCATGTCGCCGCGCGATGCGATTTTCCAGGCCTGCCTGCTGCGTTTTCGTCCCATCCTGATGACCACGCTGGCCGCCCTGCTGGGCGCGCTGCCGCTGATGCTGAGCACCGGCGTCGGCGCGGAGCTGCGCCGACCGCTGGGTATCGGCATGGTCGGCGGTCTGCTGGTGAGCCAGGTGCTGACGCTGTTCACCACGCCGGTGATCTACCTGCTGTTTGACCGCCTGGCGCTGTGGACCAAAAGCCGCTTCCCGAAACGTGAAGAGGAGGCATAAGTGAAGTTTTTCGCCCTCTTCATTTATCGCCCGGTGGCGACGATATTAATCTCGCTCGCCATTACCCTCTGCGGCGTGCTGGGCTTCCGGCTGCTGCCGGTGGCGCCCCTGCCGCAGGTAGATTTCCCGGTGATCATGGTCAGCGCCTCGCTGCCGGGCGCCTCGCCGGAAACCATGGCCTCTTCCGTTGCCACGCCGCTGGAGCGTTCGCTCGGGCGGATTGCGGGGGTCAACGAGATGACCTCCAGCAGCTCGCTGGGCAGCACGCGCATTATTCTGGAGTTCAGCTTCGACCGGGATATCAACGGCGCGGCGCGCGACGTGCAGGCGGCCATCAACGCCGCACAGAGCCTGCTGCCGAGCGGGATGCCGAGCCGTCCGACCTACCGCAAGGCCAACCCGTCCGACGCGCCGATCATGATCCTGACGCTGACCTCGGATACCTACTCGCAGGGGCAGCTGTACGATTTTGCGTCTACCCAGTTGGCGCAGACAATCTCACAAATTAACGGCGTCGGCGACGTGAGCGTCGGTGGGAGTTCCCTGCCCGCCGTGCGCGTGGGGTTAAACCCGCAGGCGCTGTTTAACCAGGGCGTGTCGCTGGATGACGTGCGCTCCGCCATCAGCAACGCCAACGTGCGTAAACCGCAGGGGGCGATTGAGGATAACAGCCACCGCTGGCAGATCCACACCAACGACGAGCTGAAAACCGCGGCGGAATATCAACCGCTCATCATTCACTATAACAACGGTGCGGCGGTGCGCTTAAGCGACGTGGCCAGCGTCACCGACTCGGTGCAGGACGTGCGCAACGCCGGGATGACCAACGCCAAACCGGCGATTTTGCTGATGATCCGCAAGCTGCCGGAGGCCAACATTATTGAGACGGTGAACAGCATTCGCGCCCGTCTTCCGGACCTGCAGGAGACCATCCCGGCAGCAATCGATCTGCAAATTGCCCAGGATCGCTCCCCGACCATTCGCGCCTCGCTGGAAGAGGTGGAGCAAACGCTGGTGATCTCCGTCGCGCTGGTGATCCTGGTGGTCTTCCTGTTCCTGCGCTCTGGCCGCGCGACGCTGATCCCGGCGGTGGCCGTGCCGGTCTCGCTGATCGGTACCTTTGCCGCCATGTATCTGTGCGGGTTTAGCCTCAACAACCTGTCGCTGATGGCCCTGACGATTGCGACGGGCTTCGTGGTGGATGACGCCATCGTGGTGCTGGAGAACATCTCCCGCCATCTGGAAGCGGGCGTGAAGCCGCTGCAGGCTGCGTTGCAGGGCACGCGCGAGGTGGGGTTTACAGTGCTCTCCATGAGCCTGTCGCTGGTGGCGGTGTTCCTGCCGCTGCTGCTGATGGGCGGGCTGCCGGGCCGGTTGCTGCGCGAGTTTGCCGTCACCCTCTCCGTCGCGATCGGCATTTCGCTGGCGATCTCCCTAACGCTGACGCCAATGATGTGCGGCTGGATGCTCAAGCGCAGCAAACCGCACTCGCAGCCGCGCCGCAAAGGCTTTGGCCGTTTCCTGATGGCAATGCAGGAAGGCTACGGTAAATCGCTGAAGTGGGTGCTGAACCATACGCGTCTGGTCGGCCTGGTGCTGATAGGCACCATCGTGCTCAACGTGTGGATGTATATCACCATCCCGAAAACTTTCTTCCCGGAGCAGGACACCGGCGTGCTGATGGGCGGAATTCAGGCGGACCAGAGCATTTCTTTCCAGGCCATGCGCGGCAAGCTGCAGGACTTTATGAAGATCATTCGGGAAGACAAAGCCGTGGATAACGTGACCGGCTTTACCGGCGGGTCGCGCGTCAACAGCGGGATGATGTTTATTACCCTGAAACCGCGCGGCGAGCGCAACGAAACCGCCCAGCAGGTGATTGACCGCCTGCGGGTGAAGCTCGCCAAAGAGCCGGGGGCAAACCTGTTTTTGATGGCCGTTCAGGATATCCGCGTCGGCGGGCGACAAGCGAACGCCAGCTATCAGTACACGTTACTCTCGGACGATTTGGCTGCCCTGCGCGAGTGGGAGCCGAAGATCCGCAAGGCGCTGGCCGCCCTTCCCCAACTGGCGGACGTAAACTCCGATCAGCAGGACAACGGCGCCGAGATGGCCCTGACCTACGACCGTGAAACCATGTCGCGGCTGGGTATCAACGTTGAAGCCGCCAACAGCCTGCTGAACAACGCCTTCGGTCAGCGCGAGATCTCCACCATCTACCAGCCGATGAACCAGTATAAGGTGGTGATGGAAGTTGACCCGCGCTACACCCAGGACATCAGCGCCCTGGACAAAATGTTTGTGATTAACAACGACGGCAAGGCGATTCCGCTCTCCTACTTCGCCAGCTGGCAGCCTGCCAACGCGCCGCTGTCGGTGAACCATCAGGGGCTTTCGGCAGCATCGACCATCTCCTTTAACCTGCCCGCCGGTTCGTCACTGTCTGAGGCCAGCGATGCAATCAACCGCGCGATGACCCAGCTTGGCGTGCCGTCTACCGTGCGCGGCAGCTTTGCCGGGACCGCGCAGGTATTCCAGGAGACGATGAACTCGCAGGTGATTTTGATTCTGGCCGCCATCGCCACGGTCTATATTGTGCTGGGCGTGCTGTATGAGAGCTACGTGCACCCGCTGACCATCCTCTCGACGCTGCCGTCGGCGGGCGTGGGGGCACTGCTGGCGCTGGAGCTGTTCGGCGCGCCGTTCAGCCTTATCGCGCTTATCGGGATCATGCTGCTGATCGGCATCGTGAAGAAAAACGCCATCATGATGGTGGACTTCGCGCTGGACGCCCAGCGCAACGGCAACCTCTCGCCGGAAGAGGCCATCTTCCAGGCCTGCCTGCTGCGCTTTCGTCCGATCATGATGACCACCCTGGCGGCGCTGTTTGGCGCGCTGCCGCTGGTGATCTCGGGCGGCGACGGCTCAGAGCTGCGCCAGCCGCTGGGGATCACCATTGTCGGCGGCCTGGTGATGAGCCAGCTGCTGACGCTGTACACCACGCCGGTGGTCTATCTGTTCTTCGACCGCCTGCGGCTGCGCTTTTCGCGTAAAAACAGAACCACGGTGACTGAGTAGATGACAGATCTCCCCGCTAACGTTCGCTGGCAATTATGGATAGTCGCCTTCGGCTTCTTTATGCAGTCGCTGGATACGACCATCGTCAACACCGCCCTCCCCTCCATGGCGAAAAGCCTGGGGGAGAGCCCGCTGCATATGCACATGGTGATTGTCTCCTACGTGCTGACGGTTGCCGTGATGCTGCCCGCCAGCGGCTGGCTGGCCGATAAGGTCGGCGTGCGGAATATCTTCTTTACCGCCATCGTGCTGTTTACCACCGGCTCGCTGTTTTGCGCCCAGGCCAATACCCTCGACCAGCTGGTCATGGCGCGCGTGCTGCAGGGCATCGGCGGGGCGATGATGGTGCCCGTAGGGCGGTTAACGGTGATGAAGATTGTGCCGCGCGAGCAGTACATGGCGGCGATGACCTTTGTCACCCTGCCCGGTCAGGTGGGGCCGCTGCTGGGCCCGGCGCTGGGCGGCATGCTGGTGGAGTACGCCTCCTGGCACTGGATCTTCTTAATCAACCTCCCGGTAGGCATCATCGGCGCGATGGCCACCCTGACGCTGATGCCGAACTACAAAATGCAGACCCGGCGCTTTGATTTCTTTGGCTTTATCCTGCTGGCGGCGGGTATGGCCACGCTTACCCTGGCGCTCGACGGGCAAAAAGGACTGGGGATTTCGCCCCTGACGCTCGGGCTCCTGATCGCGCTCGGTGTTACCGCCATACTGTGGTATCTGTGGCACGCCAGAGGAAACGACAAGGCGCTGTTCAGCCTGGCGTTGTTTAAAAACCCCACTTACCGTCTGGGCCTGTCTGGCAGCTTCGCCGGACGCATCGGCAGCGGGATGCTGCCGTTTATGACGCCCGTTTTTCTGCAAATTGGCATGGGTTTTTCGCCATTCCACGCGGGCCTGATGATGATCCCGATGGTGCTCGGCAGCATGGGAATGAAGCGCATTGTGGTGCAGGTGGTGAACCGCTTTGGCTATCGACACGTGCTGGTGGCCGCCACGCTGGGGCTGGCGCTGGTCAGTCTGCTGTTTATGGCCGTGGCGCTGATGGGCTGGTACTACGTCCTGCCGCTGGTGCTGTTCTGCCAGGGGATCATCAACTCCATGCGCTTCTCGTCGATGAATACCCTGACGCTAAAAGACCTGCCGGACGATCTGGCGAGCAGCGGCAACAGCCTGCTGTCGATGGTGATGCAGCTCTCCATGAGCGTGGGCGTGACTATTGCGGGGTTACTGCTCGGCATGTACGGTCAGCATCACCTCAGCGTCGACACGCCGGTGGCGCATCAGGTCTTTATGTATACCTACCTCAGCATGGCGATCATCATCGCCCTGCCCGCTTTAATCTTCGCCAGAGTGCCGGATGATACCAGCAAGAACGTCGTGATTAGGCGCGGCAAAAGGAGTGGCTCATGAAATTCTGGCGTCCGGGTATTACCGGCAAGCTCTTTGTAGCGATCTTCGCCACCTGTATCGTCCTGCTGATCACCATGCACTGGGCGGTGCGGGTCAGCTTCGAGCGCGGCTTTATTGATTACATCAAGCATGGCAATGAGCAGCGTTTGCAGGGACTGAGCGATGCGCTGAGTGAACAGTACGCCCAGCACGGCAACTGGCGTTTTCTGCGCAACAATGATCGCTTTATTTTCCAGATCCTGCGCTCGCTGGAGCACGATACCGGCGACGATCGTCCGGGCCCGGGCATGCCGCCGCACGGCTGGCGCACCCAGTTCTGGGTAATCGACCAGGATATGCGCCCCCTGGTTGGGCCGCGCGCGCCGATACCGCCGGACGGTACCCGGCGGGCGATTAAAGTGAATAACGCCACCGTTGGCTGGGTTATCGCCTCCCCGGTGGAGCGCCTGACGCGCAACACCGACATCAACTTTGACCGCCAGCAGCGTCGGACAAGCTGGCTGATTGTCGCGCTCTCCACGCTGCTCGCCGCGCTCGCCACCTTCCCGCTGGCGCGCGGTCTGCTCGCCCCGGTGAAACGCCTGGTGGAAGGCACGCACAAGCTCGCCGCCGGGGATTTCACCACCCGCGTCGATACCCGCAGCCAGGACGAACTGGGCAAGCTGGCGCAGGACTTTAACCAGCTCGCCAGCACGCTCGAGAAAAACCAGCAGATGCGCCGCGACTTTATGGCCGATATTTCACACGAGCTGCGTACGCCGCTGGCGGTGCTGCGCGGCGAGCTCGAGGCCATTCAGGACGGCGTGCGCCAGTTTACGCCCGAATCGGTGGCCTCCCTGCAGGCGGAGGTGGGCACGCTCACCAAGCTGGTGGACGATCTCCACCAGCTCTCCATGTCCGACGAAGGCGCGCTGGCCTATCAGAAGGCGCCCGTAGACGTCATTAACGTGCTGGAGGTGGCGAGCGGCGCCTTCCGCGAACGCTTTGCCAGCCGCAACCTGAAAATCGACCTCTCCCTGCCGGACAGCGCGGTGGTGTTTGGCGACAAAGATCGGCTGATGCAGCTGTTCAACAACCTGCTGGAAAACAGCCTGCGCTATACCGACAGCGGCGGCGGGCTGCTGATTTCCGGCAGACAGGAAAACGGGCGCTTTGCCCTTACCTTCGCGGATTCCGCACCCGGCGTGCAGGACGCGCAGCTGGAAAAACTGTTTGAACGTTTTTACCGTACCGAAGGCTCCCGCAATCGCGCCAGTGGCGGATCCGGTCTGGGGCTGGCGATTTGCGTTAACATCGTCGAGGCGCATAATGGCACGATCCGTGCCGCCCATTCGCCTTTTGGCGGGGTTAGCATTACAGTAGAGTTACCTCTGGAACGGGATTTATCGAGAGAAGTATGACCGAGTTACCGATTGACGAAAACACGCCGCGCATTTTGATCGTCGAAGACGAACCCAAGCTGGGACAGCTGCTGATCGACTATTTACGCGCGGCCAGCTATGCCCCGTCACTGATAAGCCACGGCGACCAGGTGCTGCCGTACGTGCGCCAGACCCCACCTGACCTGATCCTGCTGGATCTGATGCTTCCCGGGACCGATGGCCTGACCCTGTGCCGGGAAATTCGCCGCTTCTCCGACGTCCCGATCGTCATGGTCACCGCCAAAATTGAAGAGATTGACCGCCTGCTGGGGCTCGAAATCGGCGCGGACGACTATATCTGCAAGCCCTACAGTCCGCGCGAGGTAGTCGCCCGCGTGAAAACCATTCTGCGCCGCTGCAGGCCGCAGCGCGAGCTTCAGGTGCTGGACGCCGAAAGCCCGCTGATTGTCGACGAAAGCCGCTTTCAGGCGAGCTGGCGCAGCAAGCTGCTGGACCTGACGCCTGCGGAGTTCCGCCTGCTGAAAACCCTCTCCCACGAGCCGGGAAAAGTCTTCTCCCGCGAACAGCTGCTGAACCACCTGTACGACGATTACCGCGTGGTGACCGACCGCACCATCGACAGCCACATTAAAAACCTGCGCCGCAAGCTGGAGGCGCTGGACGCCGAGCAGTCGTTTATCCGCGCGGTGTATGGCGTGGGGTATCGCTGGGAAGCGGATGCGTGCAGAATAGCCTAGCCAGCAGAGGGTCAATCCAGGCCGGGTAAGGCGAAGCCGCCGCCCGGCACAATAACTTTACCTCCCTGCCCCGCAGCGCTACAATGCCCGCCCTTAAAGTGGGGGATCTCCCCTTACCGCTGCACCTGGTGCACGCGGATCTGACCTGTCATCAGAACGAGAACAAACATGTTTAAACCGGAACTCCTTTCCCCGGCGGGAACGCTGCAAAATATGCGTTACGCTTTCGCCTATGGCGCCGACGCCGTGTATGCGGGCCAGCCGCGCTACTCGCTGCGCGTGCGTAACAACGAATTCAACCACGAGAACCTGCAGCTCGGCATCAACGAGGCGCACGCTCTGGGTAAAAAATTCTACGTGGTGGTCAACATCGCGCCGCACAACGCCAAGCTGAAAACGTTCATCCGTGACCTTAAGCCGGTGGTAGATATGGGGCCGGACGCGCTGATCATGTCGGACCCGGGTTTAATCATGCTGGTTCGGGAGAACTTCCCGGAGATGGATATCCACCTCTCCGTACAGGCTAACGCCGTCAACTGGGCAACGGTGAAGTTCTGGAAGCAGATGGGGCTGACCCGCGTCATCCTGTCTCGCGAGCTTTCGCTGGAAGAGATCGAAGAGATCCGCACCCAGGTGCCGGATATGGAAATCGAAATCTTCGTTCACGGCGCGCTGTGCATGGCCTACTCCGGTCGCTGCCTGCTTTCTGGCTATATCAACAAGCGTGACCCGAACCAGGGCACCTGCACCAACGCCTGCCGCTGGGAATATAACGTTCAGGAAGGCAAAGAGGATGACATCGGCAACATCGTCCACAAGCATGAGCCGATCCCGGTGACCAATGTTGAGCCGACGCTGGGCATCGGCGCGCCAACCGACAGCGTGTTTATGATTGAAGAAGCCAAACGTCCGGGCGAGTACATGACAGCCTTTGAAGACGAGCACGGCACCTACATCATGAACTCGAAAGATCTGCGCGCCATCGCCCACGTCGAGCGCCTGACCCAGATGGGCGTGCACTCCCTGAAGATTGAAGGCCGCACCAAATCCTATTACTACTGCGCGCGTACCGCGCAGGTATACCGCAAAGCCATCGACGATGCGGCCGCCGGTAAACCGTTCGATACCAGCCTGCTGGAAACTCTGGAAGGCCTGGCGCATCGCGGCTATACCGAAGGCTTCCTGCGCCGTCATACCCACGACGACTACCAGAACTACGAGCACGGCTACTCCGTTTCCGAGCGCCAGCAGTTTGTCGGTGACTTCACCGGCGAGCGTAAAGGCGCGCTGGCGGCCGTCGCGGTGAAAAACAAGTTCACCAAAGGCGACAGCCTGGAGCTGATGACCCCGCAGGGCAACATGAACTTCACGCTGGAGCATCTGGAAAATGGCAAAGGCGAAGCGATTGAGGTGGCGCCGGGTGACGGGCATACCGTCTGGCTGCCGGTTCCGGAAGAGGTGGAGCTGAAGTTCGCGCTGCTGATGCGTAACTTCAACGGTGAAAGCACCCGTAACCCACACGGCAAATAGTCAATCAGGGAAATTTTTTCGCGCTGGGATAATTCTTAGAATCGGATCACATACCGCTTCGTTCAATACGGGTATTATCCCCCCGCTGAAAAACATAACCCATAAATGCTAGCTGTACCAGGAACCACCTCCTTAGCCTGCGTAATCTCCCTTACGCGGGCTTATTTTTTGCCTTCTCTCTCCTCAATCCAGGCAATGAGTTCGTCGATTTGCTTCTCTGAGAACACGGCGATCCCATGCTCTGCGAGCAACGATGCCGCAACCCCCTTCCCCGCTTGATGTATGCCGCGAAACGATCCGTCATAAATAAACTCACTGCCGCACGTTGGGCTGCCATCGGTTAATAATGCAGCGCTACACCCCGACTCCTGAGCAGCGCGTAGCGCAAGCCAGGCTGCAAGCTGATAATGTGCGGTCACGTCCTGCCCGGTATTTTCAATAATTCTGGCTTGCCCGCGCATTACGTCTTTGCCATCAGCAGACATAATCTCTGCCGGAGGACGCGGTACAGACAGCCCGGCAGCCAGTTCAGGGCAGTGGATAACCAGACGTTGTTCCTGTTGCCAGCGAGCGAGTTGCGCGTTCATTCTCGCTTTTTCACTTCCGTTATAACGAACCCTGAAGCCCATCAGGCACGCGCTTACCAAAATTTTATTCATCATCACTTTCCTGTGATTACATTCATATCATCGCTGGAGTGTAACGCGCTTTCGGGCTTATTTTGTTCCTTTCATCCTGTTCTTACCCGCTTTTTTTCTCTCTGCTATACACTCTTACTAACGCTAAAAAAGGGAGCAGCGCGGATGGCAACCTATCCAGACAGTTTATTGATTCTCAATGGCAAAAGTGCGGGCAACGATCTCCTGCGTCAGGCAATTCAGGATTTGCGTGACGACGGCGCGCGGATCCACGTCAGGGTAACCTGGGAAAAAGGCGACGCGGCACGCTATATCAATGAAGCCCTCGGGCTTGGCGTCAACACCATCATTTCAGGCGGCGGCGATGGCACCATCAATGAAATCGCGTCAGCACTGATCGACCTGCCCCCGGCAAACCGCCCGGTGATGGGTATTTTACCGCTCGGCACCGCCAATGACTTTGCCACCAGCGCCGGGATCCCGGAGGCGTTAGAAAAAGCGCTCCAGCTGGCGATCCTCGGTAAAGCCACCGCGGTTGATATTGCGCAGGTGAATGACAAAACCTGCTTTATCAATATGGCCACCGGCGGGTTCGGCACGCGCATCACCAGCGAAACGCCGGAAAAGCTGAAGGCGGCGCTGGGCGGCGTGTCGTATCTGATCCACGGTCTGATGCGCATGGATACCCTCAAGCCTGACCGCTGCGAAATTCGCGGCGAGGATTTTCAGTGGCAGGGTGACGCGCTGGTCATTGGCATTGGCAATGGTCGACAGGCTGGCGGCGGCCAGCAGCTGTGCCCGGAGGCGCTGATCAATGACGGTCAGCTACAGCTGCGGATTTTCACGGGCGATGGCCTGCTGCCCGCGCTGTTTACCACGCTGACGCAGCCGGAAGAGAGTCCGAATATCATTGATGGGAAATCCGCATGGTTTGAGGTCAATGCCCCGCACGGGATGACGTTTAACCTCGACGGAGAGCCGCTAAGCGGAACACAGTTCCGCATTGAGGTGTTGCCCGGCGCGCTGCAGTGTCGGTTGCCGCCGGACTGTGTGCTTTTGCGCTGATGGTATTGCCGGGTGGCGGCTACGCCTTACCCGGCCAACACTTCGCCCTCAGGTCAGGCAATCGTGACTTTGCTGTCCAGATAGACGTCCTGCACCGCATTGATCAGCTTCACGCCGTCGGCCATCGATTTCTTAAACGCCTTACGACCCAGGATCAGCCCCATGCCGCCCGCGCGTTTGTTAATAACCGCCGTACGCACCGCGTCTGACAGGTCAGTATCGCCGCCCGCCGCGCCGCCGGAGTTAATCAGCCCAGCACGTCCCATATAGCAGTTCGCCAGCTGGTAGCGCACCAGATCGATCGGGTTATCGCTGGTCAGCTTGCTGTAAACGCGGTCATCGGTGTAACCAAAGTTCACCGCCTTATAGCCGCCGTTATTCTCGGCCATTTTCTGCTTCACGATGTCTGCGCCAATGGTCGCCGCCAGATGGTTCGCCTGGCCGGTAAGATCGGCCGACACGTGGTAATCCACGCCGTCTTTTTTGAACGCCGAGTTACGCAGGTACGCCCACAGCACGGTCACCATACCCAGCTCGTGCGCGCGCTCAAACGCCGCAGAGATCTCTTCAATCTGACGACGGGACTGTTCAGAGCCAAAGTAAATCGTCGCCCCAACGGCAACCGCCCCCATATTGAACGCCTGCTCGACGCTGGCGTAGAGCGTCTGGTCATATTCGGTGGGGTAGCTCAGGGTTTCATTGTGGTTCAGCTTCACGAGGAACGGAATGCGGTGGGCATAGCGACGCGAGACGGAGGCCAGCACGCCGTAGGTGGAGGCCACGCAGTTACAGCCCGCTTCAATCGCCAGCTCAACAATGTTCTTCGGATCGAAATAGAGCGGATTCGCCGCGAAGGAGGCGCCCGCCGAGTGCTCAACGCCCTGGTCTACCGGCAGAATGGAGAGATATCCGGTGCCACCGAGCCGCCCGGTGTTGTAGAGCGTCTGCATGTTTCGCAGAACCGCAGGCGGACGGTTGTTATCGACCATCACGCGGTCGACGTAGTCATGACCCGGCAGATAGAGCTGGTCGGCTGGAATGGTCATACAACGATGCTGTAAAAGGCTGTCGGCGTCTTTGCCAAGCAACTGCGCAATATCAGTCATGTGATACTCCCGTAAGTCCGACGTCGTGTCGGTGTGTGTTTATCCAGTCCCATTATTTATGGGCAGACTAAGCCTGGTACCGACTTAACAGATTTTCCACCTTTTGCATTTTTTTTCAGCACAATCTGCTGGCTCGATTCGTGTACAACAAAACTGTTACATTGATCAAACAATCGCCACAAAGGTATTTAAAAGGTATTATATAATGGTATGTTAAAGGCGTACCCTCTCTGACATGCAGGATTAAAAAATGAAAACGAAAGTCCAACTGTCATTCATGATGTTTGTTGAATGGTTTATCTGGGGCGCGTGGTTTGTGCCGCTGTGGCTGTGGCTGAGCAAAAGCGGTTTTACCGCCGGGGAAATCGGCTGGTCTTATGCCTGTACCGCCATTGCCGCAATCCTCTCCCCAATTCTGGTCGGATCGCTGACGGACCGCTTCTTCGCCGCGCAGAAAGTACTGGCGGTGCTGATGTTTGCCGGCGCGATTTTGATGTACTTCGCCGCACAACAAACCCAGTTCAGCACCTTCTTCCCGCTGCTGCTGGTTTACTCCCTGACCTATATGCCCACCATCGCGCTGACCAACAGTATTGCCTTCGCGAACGTGGATGACGTCGAGGCCGATTTCCCGCGTATCCGCGTAATGGGCACTATCGGCTGGATCGCCTCCGGGCTGGCGTGCGGCTTCCTGCC
This sequence comes from Enterobacter sp. BNK-13, assembly GCF_048685015.1. Lineage (NCBI taxonomy): Bacteria > Pseudomonadati > Pseudomonadota > Gammaproteobacteria > Enterobacterales > Enterobacteriaceae > Enterobacter > Enterobacter sp. BNK-13. The sequence goes on from NZ_JBLQTP010000001.1 coordinate 2,779,125, forward strand.
GCAGATGCTGGGCTATAGCGATATTTCCGATACCAATATTCCTCTGCTGATGACGGCAGCCAGCTCCGCCCTGCTCGGCGTGTTTGCCCTCTTCCTGCCGAACACGCCGCCGAAAAGTACCGGCAAGCTGGACTTCAAAGTAATGCTGGGGCTGGACGCGCTGATCCTGCTGCGCGACAAAAACTTCCTCGTGTTCTTCTTCTGCTCGTTTCTGTTCGCCATGCCACTGGCCTTCTATTACATCTTCGCCAACGGCTATCTCACCGAAGTGGGAATGAAAAACGCCACCGGCTGGATGACGCTCGGCCAGTTCTCTGAAATCTTCTTTATGCTGGCGCTGCCGTTCTTTACCAAACGCTTTGGTATTAAGAAGGTCTTACTGCTGGGTCTGATCACGGCCGCCATCCGCTACGGGTTCTTCGTTTACGGCGGTGCGGAACAGTACTTCACCTACGCCCTGCTGTTCCTCGGCATTCTGCTGCACGGCGTGAGCTACGACTTCTACTACGTTACCGCGTACATCTACGTGGATAAAAAAGCGCCGGTGCACATGCGTACCGCCGCGCAAGGCCTGATTACGCTGTGCTGCCAGGGCTTTGGTAGCCTGCTGGGTTACCGCCTGGGCGGCGTGATGATGGAAAAAATGTTCGCATATAAAGAGCCGGTGAATGGGCTGACCTTCAACTGGGCCGGAATGTGGGCATTTGGCGCAATCATGATTGCCGTGATTGCCGTGCTGTTTATGCTGTTTTTCCGCGAATCGGACAAAGAGATCACTGCTATTGAGGTGGTTGATGGCGATACCGCGCTGACACAAGGGGAAGTTAAATGAAACAAGAACGTGTTCTCGGTGCCCTTTACGGGCAGGCGTTAGGGGATGCGATGGGCATGCCGTCGGAGCTGTGGCCGAGAAAGCGCGTCAAAGCGCACTTCGGCTGGATCGACCGCTTTTTACCCGGCCCGGCAGAAAATAACGCGGCTTGCTATTTCAGGCAGGCAGAGTTCACCGACGATACCTCAATGGCGCTGTGCCTCGCCGATGCGATCATTGAGTGCGACGGGGCGATTAACGCAGACGTTATCGGCAAGCATATCCTGAACTGGGCGCTCGATTTCGACGCGTTCAACAAGAATGTGCTCGGCCCGACCTCAAAAATCGCGCTTAATGCGATTCGTGACGGGAAGCCGGTCAGCGAACTGGAAAACAACGGCGTGACGAACGGGGCGGCGATGCGCGCCTCCCCGCTGGGCTGCCTGCTCCCGGCGACGCGGCTGGAACACTTTGTTGAACAGGTGGCGCTGGCCTCCAGCCCGACCCATAAATCGGACCTCGCCATTGCCGGCGCGGTGGTGATTGCCTGGGCGGTTTCCCGCGCTATCGACGGCGAAAGCTGGCAGAACATCGTTGATGCCCTGCCGGGGATCGCCCGCTATGCGCAGGAGATGAAAACCACCACCTTCAGCGCGTCACTGGCGGCGCGTATTGAGCTGGCGCATAAGACCGTGCGGGAAGCCAACGGTATTGATTCCGCCAGCGAGCAGGTTTATCAGCTGATTGGCGCGGGCACCAGCACCATTGAGTCCGTTCCGGCGGCCATTGCGATGGTGGAACTGGCGGAAACCGACCCGAACCGCTGCGCCATTTTATGTGCCAATCTGGGCGGTGATACTGACACCATTGGCGCCATGGCGACGGCCATCTGCGGTGCGCTCCACGGTGTGCAGGCGATTGACCCGGCGCTCAAAGCCGAACTCGATGCCGTCAACCAGCTCAACTTCGGCCATTATTGCGAGAAACTGCTGCACTTCAGGGAGCAAAGGGAGGGCGTATGAATGCATTTGCCCAACGTCTCGAAAATCTGCACGCCACGCGCCCGGTGACGGTGCTGGGCGCAGCGGTGATTGACGTCATCGCCGACGCCTACGCCCTGCCCTGGCGCGGGTGCGATATCGAACTTAAGCAGCAGGGCGTGAATATTGGCGGCTGCGCGCTGAATATCGCCATTGCCCTGAAGCGGCTCGGCATTACGGCGCAAAACGCTCTGCCCGTCGGGCACGGCGTGTGGGCGGATATTATCCGCAACGCCATGGCGAAGCAGGATCTGCACAGCGCTGTGGAGGCCGAGACAGGCGATAACGGCTGGTGCCTGGCGCTGGTTGAGCCTGACGGCGAACGCACCTTTATGTCCTTTAGCGGCGTGGAAAACCAGTGGCAGCAGCGCTGGCTGGATGCGCTTCACGTCCCGCAAAACAGCCTGGTGTATTTGTCCGGCTATCAGTTGGCCTCACCGTGCGGTGAACTGCTGACACGCTGGCTGGAGGGGTTGCAGGAGGTGACGGCATTCATCGATTTCGGCCCCCGTATTGCGGATATCCCCGACGCGCTGATGGCGCGAATTATGGCCTGCAGGCCAATCGTGTCCCTTAATCGTCAGGAAGCGGAGATCGCAGCCGGGCGGCTGGATGTCGTGGCTGAAAACCTGGGTGCAGAGTGGCAGCAGCGTTTCGGGGCCGCCCTGATTGTGCGCCACGATAAAGACGGAGCGGCCTGGTATGACGCCGGGAGTTCGGGCGTTGTTCCGGCGTTCCCGGCGACGGTCGTGGACACCATTGGCGCAGGCGACAGCCACGCGGGCGGCACGCTTGCCGGACTGGCGGGAGGATGGTCGCTGGCGGACGCGGTTCTGCTAGGTAATGCCGTGGCGTCCCGGGTGGTCAGCCAACGCGGCGGCGATTGTGCACCAACTCGCGAGGAATTACTCCTCGCACACAAAGACGTATAGGTCGCTGCGACAGTAGCTGATGCTGTACTCAATCGGCCGGTGCTGCTGGTCAAGCGCGACCTGCTTGATCACCAGCACCGGTATTTTTTCATCCATCTTAATGTGCGCCTGAAACTCGCTGTCCGGCAAGCGGGCGCTCACCCTTGAGCGGGTGCGCTGCGGGAAGATATTCTGGCTGCGGAAGTAGTCGTAGAGAGAAATACCAATCGCATCCGGGTCGGGAATTAACCCGACCGGGACCCAGGACTCTTCAATCGACACCGCATCGTCATCCACATAGCGAATGCGCTTGAGCAAAAAGACCTCGCTGTCCGGGGAGATCGACAGATGGTTCGCCACCTCTTCCGGGCATTTCACCACCCGCTTGTTAACCCAGAGCGTATTTGGCGTTTGGCCGCGCAGCACCACCTGCTGTGAGAAGCCGCGGGCCTCTTTCAGCGAATATTCGAAGATATTGTTGATTTGCGTCCCGTAGCCTCGGGCGCGCGTCACCACGCCCTCTTCCTCCAGCGCCTGCATCGCTTTGCGCACGGTAATGCGCGACACCCCGGTCAACTGGCTCAGATCGCGCTCGCCGGGCAAAATATTCCCGTGCTCCAGCACCCCGCTGCGCACCGCATTTTTTACCGTTTCGGCAAACTTCAGGTACAGCGGCGTGTTATCGGGCGCGGCGATCCGTTCATTCAGTTGAGCGATTAACCGGGTATGCGCTTGTTCCATCTCTGTTTTCTCAGGCGTGGTGTTTCCTGCCAGTATACTGGCTTACCACCATGCATGAAAATGATGAACCGGCCCAATACCGTGACCGACTTCCAGAGTATCGGCTTTTGCCAGCGCCGCCGAGAGCCAGGCTTTCGCTTCGCGCACCGTTTCGGCCCAGCCTTCATGCCGGGGACGCAGCGCCGCCAGCGCGGCCGAGAGCGTACAGCCCGTGCCGTGGGTATTTTTGGTCTGCACGCGCGGCGCGGTAAAACGCACTTCGCCGTCCCGGGTGAAGAGCCAGTCCGGGCTTTCCGCGTCATCCAGATGCCCGCCCTTCATCAGCACTGCCCCGCAGCCCATCGCCAGCAGCGCGTTCCCCTGCGCTTTCATCTCGCGTTCCGTTTGCGCGTGCGATGTGCCCAACAGCGCGGCGGCTTCCGGCAGATTGGGCGTGATGAGCGCCACCTGTGGCAGTAGCTTTTTGCGCAGCGTTTCCACGGCAGAGGCGGAGAGCAGCGGATCGCCGCTTTTCGCCAGCATCACCGTATCCAGCACCACGTTTTGTACCTGATAGCGTTTAAGCCGCTCGGCCACCGCTTCAACGATATCCGTTTCGGCCAGCATGCCGATTTTGGTGGTATCGATGCGCACGTCGCTGAACACTGAATCCAGCTGCGCGGCAACAAAATCCGGCTCGATACGGTAGACAGACTGCACGCCGCGCGTGTTTTGCGCCACCAGCGCGGTGATGACCGAGCAGCCGTACGCGCCAAGGGCTGAGAAGGTTTTCAGGTCTGCCTGGATACCCGCGCCGCCGCTGGGATCGGTGCCGGCAATGGTCAGGGCGTTAATTCGCTTCATGCCTGCTCCTCCAGCGTGTAGAGCGCATCCAGAAACGCGCTGGCAAAACTGCCTGGGCCACGCGACTGCGCAACGGCGACCGTTCCGGCTCGTTTCATCCATCCGCAGGCGGCAGCGATGTTATCCAGCCGGTCACCCGGCAGCGAGCAGCTCGCCGCCACAACGGCAGAAAGCGCGCACCCGGTGCCCACCACGCGCGTCATCAGCGGGTCACCGCCGGTAACCGTTCGGGTACGTTGCCCGTCCGTGATGTAGTCCACCTCGCCGGTGACCACCACAATCGTATTGATCTGCCGGGCCAGCGCCTGGGCTGCAGGCACAGCGCTGGCGGCGGTATCGGTCGTATCGACGCCGCGCCCGCCGGCGCTCATCCCGGCAAGAGCAAGGATTTCAGAGGCATTGCCGCGAATGGCCGCCGGTTTCAGGGCAAGAATTTGATGGCAAAACCGGGTGCGGAACGCCAGGGCGCCCACGGCAACCGGGTCCAGCGTCCAGGGCTTGCCTGCCGCCATCGCGCTTTCAATTGCCCGACGCATCGACTGGGCGCGCGGCGCGGTCAGCGTGCCAACGTTAACCAGCAGCGCATCGGCTATCGCGGCAAACTGCTCGGCCTCTTCGGCCTCGATCACCATCGCCGGGGATGCGCCAAGCGCCAGCAAAACGTTGGCCGTAAAGGTCTGTACGACATCGTTAGTCATACAATGGGTCAGTGGAGAACGGGTTCGGAAGTGGTGTAAAACGTGTAAATCGAGCAGGTCAGGCTGCATGGGTTCGCTCCTGCCTTGCGTGAAGAAGCGATGACCGGGAAGGCATCTGACTTCCCTACGCTGGCATTATCCAGATCAGGTAATACGGGTATTTCTCAGCCTTCACAAAGAAGGGCACCCCGAGTCATTTGGTAAGCATTAGCTTACTTTTTGCCAGATTAGGGGAAGTTGCTGGCTCAAGCAAGCCCACTCTTTCGGATAATGATTCTTCACTCAAGGCAGGAGCGAAAGACTTCGAGTGCTCAAAAAGAACAACGACATTCTATTACACACTGTCTTTTTAGTTAAACAACTAAAAGGTCCTTCCCAGAAAAGAAATAATTAACATTGTAAGAGATGGTATTGAGCAGTAGCTAATGAATTATTTAGCCAACAGCACTTTGATTTTAAGTGCTTTTTCATAAAAACAGCTTCCCCTTTGCACTTGCACGCAGTACGATTAATAAACATGTTGCCTGAAACTAAAGGGTTACTGATGGATACAGTAGAAGAATTAAATGGAACATATTTCTATCGTGGCGTATGCAATATCACTGCAGGAGAGTTATTTTTTTGGATTTTACTGGATAGAGTTAATGATCAATTTGGCGGAATTAAAGATGTTATTTCAATGAGCTGTATTATTCTGGGTCTGCCATTATTAAAAACAAGAGGTAAACCTTACGGAACCATAGCGGGTACGTCAATAGCATCAAAATACCTTCGCCAACTTCTTAACACTGAATTACCTGTAAGACTTCCAACTCTTACAGAAGCGAGCATAACAACACTTAAGCCTAAATATGTTACTAACCTGGGCGCTTTTGTGGGGCGTGGATTACCTGTTGTTGGTTGGGCTATAGTAGCGAGCGATATTAGTCAAATCGTTTATAAAACCGTTCGTGACTACAACACCATCGCACACGAGAAAGATCGCATATGGTAACAGATCAGGAAGTTTTAGAGCTATTCCGTAAAGAGTTACCTGTGTCAGGTACATTCACAGGAAAGCTGATACCGTTAGAGCTTGATGATATTCTTCAAGATTATGCAGACGATGATGATTTAATTTATTGCATTAATAAATACGACAGTTTTTTTAATATTGACATGTCAGCAATGAATTATCAGAAATATTATCCGTGGTTTAGAACGTGGTTCTTTAGAAGATGGTTTACTGATAAACCAGTAAAGCAAATCTCAAAACCTCTTACTGTAAGGATGTTTGCAGAATCGGCTAAAGCAGGAAGATGGTTATACGACTAACAGCAAGGAGCGTTAAAAATGGCTGTACCAGTACATTTGATTTTAAAAGATGATGGTGGATCTCAGATCATGGGATCTTGTGACGTTCATGGACGTGATGGAAGCATAGAACTACGTAGCTTACAGCATAGCGTGATCATTCCTACAGACAATTTAACAGGTAAAGTGACAGGAAGCCGACAACATTGCTCATTCAACTTCACTAAAGAGATTGACAGTTCATCACCCTATCTGTTTAAAGCTGTTGCAACGGGGCAGACTCTTAAAAGCGCTGAGTTTAATTTCTATCGTATCAACTACAGCGGGCAAGAGGAAATTTACTACACCATTACATTAGAACGTGTGAAAGTAGTTAGCTTTAGCCCTGTGATGCACGATACCCGAACGGCTACGGGTACAGGCCATATGGAAGATATTTCTTTAGCCTACGAGAAAATCACTCACCTTTATAAAGATGGCAATATCTTGCATTCCGATGCGTGGAACGAAAAGAAACAAGCATAGCAAAAAAAGCTTTAAACATGGGGCTACCCTGCCCCTCCTTCAGACTCTCCATTTTGTATAACAATTCTGTTACTAAGTCATATAAATTTATATCCAGATACATTTCGCTTGAGTTTTCAACAACAATATTTCTAGCAAAAAACTGCAGGATTACTGTTAGGCTCAGCATTGCTTTCATTCAAAACTAAAGAAGGATTCAATAATAAAACAGAGAGAGAAATCCATTAACTGACATTAACTATTCCGCCTATTTTTCATCTTTCCCCGCCAAGAAACTTAAAAAATATTAATGAGTTTTTATTTCATACACATCATAAAATCAAACCAACTAAAAACTTATATCATTGATATTTAACAGGTAATACCTTTTCTATTACAACGAACTAAATTAGCTATTAATGCGATTTATGATTTAGATCAATAATCATAATTACACATTCATAGATAGTTGCTGCACGTTACGAAATAAGTTATCAAACTTAAATTTTCAACGTTAATCGTGAATTAATACAGATATAACAAGACGTTGTATCTTCCCGCCAGGATAGCGCCCTAATTTTTTCTTGTATTGATGATGAGAGCTTTAATATGAAATGTTTAAATACATCAGCTACCGCTGTTTTTGTATTTGGTATTGTGTTTTCTGGTGCAACATTCGCGGCAACGATCAGCACTGATGATGTTGTAGATTCTTTGGGCTGGACTCAAACCCAAATCAATCAACAAAATGCAGATCGTGAAGAGGCAAATCGTGTTGATATTGGTACAAATCGCACTGATATTATCAACATGCGAGATGAAAATTTATTGCGTGATGATGCAATTAAAAGCGCAACTGATAAAGCTGACGCAGCTTTACAAGGCGTTATGACTAACGGACAAGCAATCATTGATACAAACACGAGAGTAGATAAAGCTGAATCTGATGCTGTGCTTGCTGGTGCAAAAGCTGATACAGCGCTTACTGATGCTACTGGCGCTAAAGCCGCTGCTGATCATGCCGAAATCACCGCCATTAATGCGAACAACAAAGCAGATGCTAATACACAAGCGCTGGCAAGTAAGGTAGATAAAAGCATTTTCAACGCCGATCAGAATAGACAAGATCAAGCCCTTCAGGATGCCTCTGACAAAGCGACTCAGGCATTTAATACGGGCACTTATGCGCAATCTTTAGCTGTAGATGCACAAACGGTAGCCGCAGCGAATAAAGCTGCTGTTGCTAAGGTTCAGTCACGCCAGCAAACACAGGAAGCGACGATTCAGAATCACAGCGCACAATTAGCGAATCATGAATCACGTATTACTGCATTAGAGAGTCAAAATAACGCTAAGTTCTCTTCTCTGGAGAATCAGCAGAATGAGGATCGCAAGGAATATCGTGCTGGTATCGCTGGCGCCGCTTCTCTTGCTGGTTTGCATTACGTTGATACAGATAACGCGGTTGCCGTCGGTGCTGCCAACTTCAAAGATGCGCAAGGTTATGCGATCGGCTACCGTCATAAGTTCGCTGAGAATGTAGCCGCTACCCTCTCTACATCAGGTACATCCAACGGTGATGAAATTGTTGCGGCGTCCGCATCTTACGGATGGTGATGCTAGAGTATTAAAATAAAATGCCAGTGAGCTAAAAAACTCGCCCATGCGTTTTAATCAGCTGGCTATAACTCAATACATTGCTGCTCGCAAAGAAAATGACAAAGTACATTTTTATCTCCGCTGTTTTGTATCTCACTTTTATTTTATTAGGGATATGGATCGGCTTGATGTTAGGCACCTATATTTATAATTGTAATTACTGAGGCAATAATGAAAAAGTTAATGATGGTAGCGGCTATATTATCTCTTGCTGCGTGTTCCTCACCCGCTCAACGGATGGCGGATTGTCAAATCAAAGGAGTGAGTAAAGATGCTTGTTATATTGCAGAGCAAAACCGCACTACAGCCATTAACGCTGCTGCTGAAAAACAGGCTTTGGAGAATGCTGCTCAACTTGCACAGTCAGCGCACAGGCACCTTCCTGAAGGCTGCACTCAGGTGATGGATGCTGCGGGTCGTTGTGATAGCAAGCTTGCCAAAGCAAGCAGCGATGTTAAACAGTTTTCAGGTGAAGCGGATCACGTTATGAATAAGCCAATCTCTGATGCTGCTGAATATCTGCTTTCGAAAGGCTGGAAGCCAAATAAGGGGGCATGGCACAAGGGTAGCTATATAATGCAGCTGGTTGTCGAAAAAGAGAGAGTTGTAAACGCACAATTATCAAAAATGTGATCTTAGCATTACGCTCCCACCTCATAAAATTTACATAGCCCCATTTGTATGGGGCTTTATTTTAGCTCGTGACTAAATACACATTTACTCTAACTGCCACGCCCCGCCATGAATAAGCGACGCTCCTCCCGTCCAGGCAAATAACGCCAGCTCGCGGCAGCCGGTATCCGGATAGATACGGCTGCTGAGGCACGCTTCCCCCTCGTTAACAAACACCTCCACGGAAGAGCAGTCAAAGAACAGGCGTAGGCTGAGCGCGCCGTTCAGGTTAAGCGCGACGCTTCGGGTACCGCACAGGCCATACTCTGGATAGTGTCGCTCCAGCACCAGGCGCTGCATCTGGGTATCAACATAGAGGCGTAGCCCGTCGCCGAGACGAATGCCGTATTGCTCCGCGCTGCTGTTCGCGCAATCCCATTGCAGAATGACCTCCATCGCATCGCAGTGTTCCACCAGCGTCATCTGCTGGTTATTAAGCGTACTTATCGGCCAGGGGAACCACGCCCCGCGCAGGGTTTCAACTTCTCTGGCCGGCCGCATTTGCAGATGGTTATCCGCACTCAGCGTCAGCTCGCGCGGTAAAGAAAGCATGCCCGCCCAGCCATCCTCCTGTTCCGGCAGCGGGGATTCCCACATGTCCAGCCAGCCGATGACGATGCGTCGGCCATCCGGCGTCAGGAAACTTTGCGGCGCATAGAAATCATGCCCGTAATCCATCTCCACAAATTCACCTTCACGCACAAAGGGCTGACCTGGCTGCCATTCACCTACCAGATAGCCGCTCTGGAAAAGATTGCGATGTTTAAATCCGTCTGCGGTGAGTCCCTGAGGCGAAAACATCAGCACGCGTTTCCCACCGAGAGTGAAGAAGTCCGGGCATTCCCACATATAACCCATCTCTTTTTCAGCCACCGCGAGCACGCCCCTGTCCTGCCACTCGCGCAGATCCGCAGACCGGTACGCACGCACCTGGCCCGTATCACCCTCTCGCGCGCCAACGACCATGTACCACCACTCCCCTTCACGCCATACTTTCGGATCGCGGAAGTGGTGCAGTCCAGGCGGTGTGTCAATGACGGTCCCGTGCCGCACAAAGTGGATGCCGTCACGGCTGGTTGCCAGGCACTGAACCTGGTAGAGATTAGCCTCATCGCCGGGATCGCCGTGGAATTTGTGGCCGGTGTAGATCAGCGCCAGCGTGTCGCCATCCACCACGGCTGAGCCAGAAAAACAGCCGTCCTTGTCGTCTGGTCCTTCCGGTGCCAGCGCAACCGGGAGGTGCTCCCAGTGAACTAAATCTTTGCTGCGCGCATGGCCCCAGTGCATCGGACCCCATTGGGTCGAATAGGGATGATGTTGATAAAAGGCGTGATACCAGCCGTCAAACCAGACCAGGCCATTCGGGTCGTTCATCCAGCCAGCACGCGCAGCGAGGTGGTAACGGGGATACCAGCGCAGGTTGAGCCCTTCGCGTCTGGACTGAATTTCCTGTTCTGCTTTCGTAATGGAATACGTCATTTCTCTACTCTTTGATCAGATGGTGGAAGGTTGCGGCATGAGCGGGTCAGAAGAGGACTTACCCGAGCGCAACAGGAAGATGGAGATAAACGTGGTGCTGAAGACCAGTAGCCCCATGATGAGATAGGACTGGGCAAAGCCGTATTTCTCATAGCTGTAACCTGCCAGCGGCGACAGCACCGAGGCAATCACCGAGCTTGTACAGGCAAAGCCCACCAGATAGAGGGTGGAAGAGAGTCGCTTATCAAAATGCAGGCTGTTGTATTTGAAGATGGAGACCAGCAAAACGGGCAGCTCAACCGCGTGCAATAGCTTGGTAATGGAGATCAATACCGGCCCCTCAACCAGACCCGATGCCACCATACGCATCGCCATCACCATTCCGGCGAAAATCAGGCCGTTTTTCGCACCGAGGCGATTCACCAGCCACGGGGCGCAAAACATGCCCGCCGCCTCCAGGAAAACCTGGAAGGAGTTGAGATAGCCATACATGGCGTTTCCTTCCTGCAGCGTCGGGAACTGTGAGGAGAAATAGACCGGGAACTGCTGGTCGTAGACGCCATAAATACAGGTGCCGATAACAAAAAATACCAGCGCCCAGAAGCGCGGCAGCGTCAGCAGGCGCAATGCATCCTCCAGCGTGACCTTACCGCCGGATACCGCCTCCTGCATGGCGTGCGGCGCGGAAGAGACCCGGAGGCGTGCCAGCAACACAAAAAACACCAGCCCGGCGCAGCTCGCCACCGCGAAGTTCAGCTTCGGATTAATGTTGAACAGGAGTCCTGCAAAAAAGGTTGCCACTGCCCAGCCCAGCGATCCCCACATCCTCGCCTTGCCAAACTCAAACTGGCTCTGGCGGGCCACGCGCTCGGTATAGGACTCCAGGACCCCTATTCCGCCGTTAAACGTCAGCCCGATATAAACCCCGCCGAAAATACTGCCGAGTAACACGTTAATTTGCAGCAGATAACCAAACAGCAGGAAGGCCGGACCGGAAAGAATGAGCAGACAGGTCAGAAACCAGAGCAGTTTTTTTCGCAGGCCGAGCTTGTCCTGAATGAAGCCGTAGCAGATTTGCGCGCACAGCGCGGAGACGGACAGCACGGCATAGATGACTCCCGTATCCCCTGCCTTTAACCCCACCTCCTGATGGAGCCAGATAGAGAGCAACGAGCCGGAAGATGACCATGTGACAAAAAAGAAAAAGAGTAGTGCGCTTAATAAAGGGTAGCTGTGAGAGTGATGCGTTTTCATCATGACATTCTCATGTTGGAGTAATGACGCAATGGTAACGTTAACATTTATCCTTTCTCATGCTGTTTGGTAAAAATTTAAGATGTTAATCACGAAAGTTAACGTTAACATTAAGAGAGTGAGATCGCGATCAAATATTCATCACTGAGGTAAGCCTGACCTGGCCTGTGCATCAGCCTTCCTTTTACATCAGCGACTTAGTTGTATACCCTTTCACACAGAGCATTAACGGAGTAAGAAAATGGCTTCCCTGAAGGACGTCGCAAAGCTGGCTAACGTATCGCTGATGACGGTCTCCCGTGCGCTGAACAGCCCGGAGCGCCTTAAGCCGGAAACGCTGGCGCGCGTTCAGCGGGCTATCGAGCAAACCAGCTACGTGCCCGATCTGTCCGCCAAGAAAATTCGCGGCGCGCATGCCTCGCCGAAAACCATAGGCGTACTGGCGCTCGATACGGTGACGACGCCTTTCTCGGTGGAGATCACGCTGTCGATTGAAGAGACGGCCAGAATGCACGGCTGGAACAGCTTCGTGATGAATATGTTTACCGATGACAACCCGGACGCCATTGTCGACCTTCTCCTTTCTCATCGGCCTGACGGAATTATCTACACCACCATGGGGTTACGTCAGGTTCCTCTCCCGGCCAAATTACTCACCCTTCCCTGCGTGCTGGCTAACTGCGAAAGTGACGGCGAAAAGGTCGCCAGCTATATTCCCGATGATGAACAGGGGCAATATACCGCCGTGCGGGCGTTACTCGCGGAGGGTTATCGACGCCCTCTCTGCCTGCATTTGCCTGAGGGGCATCTGGCCACAACCCGACGTCGTCAGGGGCTGGAACGTGCATGCCGTGAAGCGGGGCTCGATCCGGACGGCCTGGCGCACAGCTATATGGCACTCGGCGATGAGCACTATCGTGACATTCCGTCAGTATTGCTGGCGCACATGCAGAATGGCACTCCCCGGTTCGACGCGGTTATCTGCGGCAACGATCGTATCGCGTTTATGGTCTATCAGACGCTACTGGCGCAAGGACTTCGCATACCGGAAGATGTTGCCGTTATCGGCTATGACAATATGGTGGGCATTGGGGAGTTGTTCCTGCCGCCTCTCTCGACGGTTCAACTGCCGCACTATGAAATTGGTCGCCTGAGCGCCCTGCATATTATTAACGGTGAAGAACATCAGGAAACCACGCGCGTAGAAAGTCCTTTTTTACCGCGTGATTCCGTTGTGCATGCAACGTAACCGCCGTTTTTTGCCCAGGACGCAGAAACAGGAAGCGTCACCCTCCTTTTATGCCGTTCGATGGCACGATTTGTCACACTCTTTTCTGTGACTTTACACACCGGGTAAACGGCCTGTAACGCGCTGTTTTTATTTGGCATAAAATGCAATTTTCATTTTAAAAATGGGGATATTTCCTCGTTACAGCCCCGTGTCACAAAACAGTAAACAAATTAACCATTGAGCCCCGTGGCAAAAGGCTCTATATTGGCGGCGTTTTTTTCAGGCCCCATCTGTTTTTTAACTTTTTATTCAATCGTGGCTCATAACGAAGCGGCGGTTGTAGGAGTGATATGATGACGGATAAAGTCCGTATTGACACCGTAGATGCCCACAAAAGCAACGAAACCTATCTGGCCCGTCAGGCCGAGTTTGAATCTAACGTCAGGAGTTATCCGCGCAAACTGCCTTTAGCCATCACTAAAGCAGAAGGCGTGTGGATCACCGATGCAGATAATAAAGAATACCTTGACTGTTTAGCAGGCGCAGGGACCCTTGCGCTTGGCCATAACCATCCTGATGTGCTGAAAAGCATCCAAAATGTCATTACCAGCGGCTTGCCGTTACATACTCTGGATCTGACGACGCCTCTGAAAGACGCGTTTTCCGAATACCTGCTCTCTCTGCTGCCTGGTCAGGGCAAAGAGTACTGCCTGCAGTTCACCGGTCCATCCGGTGCTGACGCCGTTGAAGCGGCGCTGAAGCTGGCGAAAAAAGTGACCGGCCGTAGCGGTATCATCAGCTTCTCTGGTGGTTACCACGGCATGACCCACGGCGCACTGTCCGTGACCGGCAACCTGTCTCCGAAAGAAGCGGTTGACGGTATGATGCCAGAAGTCCAGTTCATGCCTTACCCGCACGAATACCGCTGCCCGCTGGGTATCGGTGGTGAAGCGGGCGTGAAAGCGCTGACGTACTACTTCGATAACCTGATCAACGACGTTGAAAGTGGCGTGCGTAAGCCTGCTGCGGTGATCCTGGAAGCGGTTCAGGGCGAAGGCGGCGTGAACCCGGCTCCGGCTGAGTGGCTGCAGCGCATCCGTAAAGTCACTCAGGAACACGGCATTCTGCTGATCCTCGACGAAGTTCAGGCTGGCTTTGCCCGTACCGGTAAATTCTTCGCCTTCGAACACGCTGGCATTGAGCCAGACATCATCGTGATGTCTAAAGCCGTCGGTGGCGGTCTGCCGCTGGCCGTGCTCGGTATCAAAAAACAGTTCGATGCGTGGGCGCCAGGTCATCACACCGGTACCTTCCGCGGCAACCAGCTGGCGATGGCCACCGGTCTGACGACGCTGAAAATCCTGAAAGATCAGAACATCGCAGGCAAAGTGGCTGCACAGGGCGAATGGCTGAAAGGCCAGCTGAAAGAGATGGCGAAACGTTATCCGATCATCGGCCACGTGCGCGGTCTGGGCATGATGATCGGTATTGAGATCGTTAAGCCACACGAAGCCGCTGACCACATGGGCTGCTTCCCAGGCGACGGCGAGCTGTCTGCACTGATTCAGAAGAAGTGCTTCGAAGCCGGTCTGATTCTGGAGCGCGGTGGTCGTAACGGTATCGTTCTGCGTCTGCTGCCTTCTCTGCTGATCAGCGATGAAGAGCTGAAGATCTTCCTGGATAAATTCGAGCAGGCACTGCTTGCTGCGGGCGTTCGCCCGGCGTAACCGGAGTTGTTGATTACGATGTCTGATTCAAACCCAATTTTGTTCTCCTCTGCGCAGAGCATTGAAGCTTACCAGCAGGCGATTGAACAAAGCACTCAGGCTGTGATGCAGTGGCTGAAACAGCCTGAGATGTACCAGGGCAAAACGGTCGCGGAACTGCGCGACCGTATTAAGCTGGATTTCAACCCGAAAGGGCTGGGCAACGAAGCGGCGATTGAACGCGCCGTCGAGTTCTTCCTGAAAGACAGCCTGTCCGTTCATCACCCGCAGTGTGTGGCGCACCTGCACTGCCCAAGCCTGGTCGTAAGCCAGGCGGCGGAAGTGCTGATCAACGCCACTAACCAGAGTATGGACTCCTGGGATCAAAGCCCGTCCGCAACCATCATTGAGATCAAACTGATCGAGTGGCTGCGTACCCGCGTGGGTTATCAGGCTGGCGACGCCGGTGTCTTCACCAGCGGCGGAACCCAGAGCAACCTGATGGGCCTGATGCTGGCGCGCGATGCGTTCTTTGCGCGTCAGGGTCACTCCGTTCAGCAGGACGGCCTGGTGGGCGATCTGCGTAAGATCCGCGTACTGTGCTCCGAAAACGCGCACTTCTCCGTGCAGAAAAACATGGCGCTGATGGGCCTGGGCTACCAGTCCGTGGTGCAGGTGAAAACGGACGAATTCTCCCGCATGGATCTGACCGATCTGGCGGCGAAAATTGAGCAGTGCAATGCGAACGGCGAGCAGATTCTGGCGATCGTCGCGACGGCAGGTACCACCGATGCCGGTGCTATCGACCCGCTGCGTGCGATTGCAGAGCTGGCGGCGAAGCAGAACATCTGGGTACACGTTGATGCAGCCTGGGGCGGCGCGCTGCTGATGTCTGAGCAGTATCGTCACTACCTGGACGGCATTGAGCTGGTGGATTCCGTAACCCTGGACTTCCACAAGCAGTTCTTCCAGACCATCAGCTGCGGCGCGTTCCTGCTGAAAGAAGCGCGCCACTATGAGCTGATGCGCTACCAGGCGGCTTACCTGAACTCTGAGTTCGACGAAGAAGCAGGCGTGCCTAACCTGGTCTCCAAATCTCTGCAGACCACCCGTCGTTTCGACGCACTGAAGCTGTGGATGAGCCTGGAAGCGCTGGGTCAGGAGCAATACGCGGCGATCATCGATCACGGCGTGACCCTGGCACAGCAGGTTGCGGCCTACGTGAAATCGCAGCCTGCGCTGGAACTGGTTATGCAGCCGCAGCTGGCAAGCGTGCTGTTCCGCTTCCGCGGACAGGTGCAGACGGATGAAGCAGGTATCGCCCTGCTGAACCAGAAAATTGGTGACGCACTGCTGGAATCCGGCCGTGCAAACGTCGGTGTGACCGAGCATAACGGCGTGACCTGCCTGAAGCTGACGCTGCTGAACCCAACCGTGACGCTGGAAGATATTAAAATCCTGCTGTCTCTGGTTGAACGTACCGCGCAGGAAGTTCTGGCTAAGTAATACAAAACCCCTCTTCCGCCGGGAGAGGGGTTATTTTTATTCGCCTGCCCACCACATCCTTAATTTTAATCCCCAGTAGCTCGTCCAGCCCGTTGTGGTACTGACCACGTTTCCCTTCGACACAACCACCAGCGTTGGCGTGACGCTCACCTGCCACTGCTGCGACAAAGCACCGTTTGCATCGTTAATGACCGGCATTTTCAGCTGTTTCTTATCAACCCAGCGCTCAAGCTTTGCGTTGTCACCGGAACGCATGGCGATACTCACCACGTTCCCGCCCTCTTCTGCCAGTTGATTAACCGCAGGCGTCGTGTAGCGGCAAATGCTGCACCAGGTCGCCCAGACGTAGATCAGCAGCGGACGATCCTGGCTGAGCGCCGCAATATCGTGAACGTTGCCGTCGATACTCGTCATCGGCGTTGCACTAAAACTGGCGGGGAGTGTCGGTTTTCGGTATTGATCCACACCCCACACCACGGCCAGCGTCAGCAGAACGAGTATTATCCCTTCCCGCGCCCAGCGGCGCAGTCGATTGATTTTGCGGTTATCCATTGTGACCTCATGTTTTAATGGAGGTCATCTTAACGGGCAATACGCCATCACGCTGTAAAGAAGTGTCGCGCCAGGGTTACTCCGGGCTATAGCCGTAATCGTAATAGCTGTACCCCGAGTTGTAATAGAGCGCGGCAGATTTCACTATGTCATTGAGGATCGTGCCACTCACCTGCACGCCCATCCGTTCCATACGCTTAAGGCTGGTCTCGATCTCTTTAACGCTTGTTTTACCAAAGCGGGCGACCAGCAGCGTGGTGGCGGCGGCTCTGGCTATCAGCAAAGCATCCGTGACGGCAAGCACAGGCGGAGTGTCGATAATCACCATGTCATATCGCTTTTCAATCTGCGACATTATCCCCTGAAGGCATTCACTCATGAGCAGATCGACGGGATGGGCAGGTTGAGGTCCGCAGGTCAGTACATCAAAACCGCCTTTTTCGAAGCGTTGAACCGCCTCCTGCCACTCGACCGTTCCGTCGAGCACGCTGGACAACCCCCGCTGATTATTCAGCCTGAACACGTTGTGGACATAACCCTTGCGCATATCCGCATCAATAAACAGCACCCGCTGTCCGGCCTGCGCCAGAATCGACGCCAGCGAAGAACTGACCAGCGTCTTTCCGCAGTCCTGCGTGGGGCCAGACACCACGACAATCCGGTTTGTGGTATCCATCATGGTAAAATGCAAACTGGTGCGCAGCCCGCGTATCGCCTCGACAAACGAATCAGCCGGACGATCGATGGGCAGAAAAGGCACGTTGGCTATCTTGTGCTTCCAGTGGGAAGTAAACAGGTTTCTCCTGCGCAGGTGCGTTTTTTTCCATAACCATGCCGAGCGCGGAAGCGTCACCAGCAGCGGCATTCCGAGCTCATCCAGTTGTTCTGACGACGTAATGCCCCGCTTAAAGGCTGAACGCACTAAAACCGTTCCGGCAGAAAGTATCAACCCCATCAGCATACCAAACACGATAATGAGTGCTTTGCGCGGTTCAACCGGAGCTGGCTGCGTCATGGCCGGGTCAATGATCCGCACGTTCCCGATCGCGCTGGAGCGCGAGATGCTCAGCTCTTGCTGACGTGTCAGCAACTGCATGTATACGGTACGCCCGGATTCAACGTCACGACTCAGACGTAATATTTCCTGCTGCGTGGAAGGCATGGATGACACGCGGCTATTCAGGCGTGCGCGCTCCCGTTCAAGGGTTTGTTTCTTCTCCCGTAAAGCACGGTAGGTCGGATGATCTTTTTTGAACAGCTGAGAGACTTCTGCTTCGCGAAATATAAGCTCGTTAAGCTGATTTTCCACGTTAACCACCTGATCAAGCACCGACTTTGCCTCAAGAGATAAATCGACCGAATCGCGCTGCTCTCGGTAAGCATTCAGTCGTGCCTCGGCTTCATTCAGTTCGAGACTGATTTTAGGTAACTGATCCTGTAAGAACGCGAGGCTGCGGGAATCTTTAGCCTCCTGGCGCGCAATGTTCTGGCTGAGAAAATGTTCAGCAATCGAATTAAGTATCGTGGCGGTCTTGTCGGGATCGTCGCCCGTTAGCGTTAAGGCGATCATACCGCTCTGTTTCGCCGACTCGGCAATCGTAAGTCTGCTCTGAAGGGCGTTGATCGCGTCAAGCCTGGTCACGGTGTTGAGGGTAAATTGCGTTCCCGGTACCGCACTGAGGGATGTCACAAGAAGCGATACGCCCTCTTTAACCAGCGCTTTCCCGACAACGCCCTCTGCCTCAAGCGTTTTCCCCTCAAGATGATATCGCCCCTGCTCCTGAACGGTGAGTAAAAGCGTTTGTGGCTCACCTTCCACAAGGGGAATATTCAGCGAGCCAATCGTGATTTCCGCCGGTTTGCGGCCCTGCACGTGCTGCCAAAGCGCCCCGATAACGGGGAACATGCGCTGGCTAACCTCGTAGGTCAGCCCTAATTGATCAACGGTCTCGCCGAGGACCATCCGTGACTTGAGGAGTAAAAGTTCTGGGGCGACATCGGGTGAAAGATCGGGCCTGAACGACGTCAGGTTCTTGAGCAGCGCGTTGCCCTGCTTCGCTTCGACCTGCACCAGGGCATCAGCCTGATAAACTGGCGTAGCGCTCAATGCGTAGATCCCCGCACACACCGTAAACAGAAGTGTCACACACGCGATCGTTACCCGGTGATCGAACATCTCAGCAAGCAGCTGAATAAGATCCATTTCGTTATTCTGCGGCGTCGCAGCACGATATTTGTCTGATTGAGAAGACGACATTACGGCTTCATTCCTTGTTAACTTAAACGGCAGGCCCATTCCTGACGGGCTTTTCCTGATTGCCCGAAAATGGCCGCTCACCAATCGGTGAGCGGCACATATTGCCGGTGCAGACCACTAAGATTGAAGGGAACATTACTGCGGCCACGCTCTGATGTTACGAACGGTTTCGGTCAGGTCATGTACGCCACTGATGGTGGGTACCAGCTGGGAGATCACGCGATTCCAGCGTGATAGCGGTGCCGTGGTGACGTAGACAATGTCATACGGCTCAAGCTGAAATTCCGTGCCCAGCACCATGGCTGACGCATCTTCCGCATTCAACTGATAGATATTGGCGATTTTGTTGGTGTCGCCTTTTTTCGATACCTGCCGAATAACAAAAATGCCGGTTGCATCGGCCATATTTTGGTTAAGCCCCCCGGCATTCCCCAGGGCCTCGGCCAGCGTCATGCCGCTACGATCCATCTTAAGCGTGCTCTGTTTAATCACTTCACCCATCACGAATACCTTCAGCGCGTCGTTCCGGGGGACAAACAAGATATCGCCAGGATAAAGCAGCTTATTTTGGGTCAAATCGCCATGCTGCATCAGGGCATAGAGGGAAAGGTGCGCGTCCTGTCCATTATGTGTGAGCACGATGTTACGCCAGTCGGCATCCGCCGAGAGCCCACCCGCAGCGTTAACCGCGTCCATCACCGTCAACGGAATATTGGTTATCGGTTGTTGCCCTGATTTTTCCACCTCACCGGTGACGTAGGCTTTTTGTGAACGGAAGGCGGCAACGCTGACGTCCACCTGCGGGCTCTCAATAACGTTATCCAGTCGAGCCGTAATCTCGTCGCGTACCTGTGAAACCGTTTTTCCTGCTACCCGCAGTTTACCGACATAGGGATAAAAGAGCGTGCCGTCGGCGTTAACCCAGTTGCCGGCATCGCTCGCGCTACGATATTGTCCTGCCGGCGTCGTTAATTCAGGGTGATCCCAGACGGTGACCGTCAGGATGTCACCCGTACCAATACGGTATTCCCAGCGTTTGATCTGCTCATCCAGATTAGGATTTGCCTGAGATTTCGACACGGGCGGACGCAGTTTTTCAATCAGTTCCGGCGTCAGGGGAAATATTTCCACGCGCTTTTCGAGCTGATAATTTGCCTCTTCCTGCGAAATAACGTTCTTCCCGGACACAGTTAAGTCCTGGCCTGGTGAAAACATACACCCCGTTAACTGACTCATACTCAGAAATAAGAGCGAAAATGCAGTTGTACTTTTCATTAATATAAATATTTCTTTTCAACGTTGCGTTTATCGTCAAGCCTGTAAAAAGACTTTAGCTAACATCATGAAATTTAATAGATTACTCTTTCCTGGAGTGAAATTGCTGGCATTATAAAACGCACTCCACCCGCTTTCTAAAAAGCAGAGCCTTTGCCTGGTCTTGTTAAAAAATGGAGGTAAGCACGCTGCACTCGAAGGCGATATTAAATGCTCTTCAGGCGGAAAGCATTCGCATCGCTTTCTAACTTTGATATGAAAAGTTATTTTCAGAATTAATAAATGAAATGATAAATATTAAAAATATAAGACACTGGCAATATTCCCGACACTGATAAACATCATGCAATTGGGCTACACAAAACCGTCCACTTTTGTTACATTTTTTTCAAACATACCCTGCGTTGATACTTAAAATGGAGTGTCTGCTTCGCTTTGCACGACCCGCAGACGAAAAGTATCTGTAACGATATCACTGGAGAAAAAATGGCTAAGCGTAAACTGCTGCTTCTGGGTGTATTACTGTCTCTGGCGGGATCTGCATTCTCTGCCCCGCAAACGGCCGCTGCACCCTCCGGCATCAAGGCCTATGAAGAACAAGAGTTCATCGCTGACTTCACGAAATTCAAGATTGGCGACACGGCGCCGGCGCAGTATCAAACGCCGGAGTACACCATCAAACAGTACCAGCTGCGTAACCTGCCGGCGCCGGATGCCGGAACCCACTGGACCTACATGGGCGAGAATTACGTGCTGATTGGCGATGCGGATGGCAAAATCTACAAAGCCTATAATGGAGATATTTTCTATCACCGCTAATACCATCCTGATCCGCCCCTGGCAGGAAAGCGATCGCCCTTTCCTGCGCACGCTCTTTCTCCACGCCCGGCGTGAAGCCTGGCCATGGCTGGACAGTTCAGACTGGCAGCTTGAAGACTTTGACGCGGCCACTCGTGACGAAGTGATTTGGGTTGCCACGCAGAACGGCCATCGACTGGGTTTTGCCTCCGTCTGGACGAACGATAATTTTCTGCACAACCTCTTTGTTGACCCGCAGTATCAAAGCCACGGCGTCGGGAAAATGCTCCTGGAACAGGTGCAGAAGACGTTTACCAGTACGGGTTCGCTTAAGTGTCTGGTGAAGAATGCGCGGGCTGTCGCGTTTTACCAGCGGCACGGCTGGCACATTGAGGCGACGGGGGAGTCTCCGGAGGGAGAGTATTATTTGATGCACTATCGGTTGGGTTAAAGTCGGGTGGCGGCTTCGCCTTACCCGACCTACGTGATAGTGGCAGTTGTAGGCCGGGTAAGCGAAGCGCCACCCGGCAATTCAACGCGAAGGCGTTACACCGCGCGGAACGCGATTTCGCCCGGGATCACTTCGCCCTGCCAGTAAAGCTGCGCCGCAACGCGACCGGCCAGCTGACGATACATCTCTGCAAATTCGCTGTCCGGACGGCTGACCACCGTCGGCTTGCCGCTATCCAGATCTTCGCGCAGGGTAATGTGCAGCGGCATCTGTCCCAGCAGTTGGGTGTGATACTTCGCGGCCAGTTTTTCTGCGCCCCCCGTACCGAAGATAGGTTCGTGGTGACCGCAGTTGCTGCAGATGTGCATGCTCATGTTCTCCACGATACCGAGCACCGGCACTTCCACCTTCTCGAACATTACGATGCCTTTTTTGGCGTCGATCAGCGCGATATCCTGCGGCGTGGTCACCACAACGGCTCCCGTCACCGGAATGTTTTGCGCCAGCGTGAGCTGTATATCACCGGTGCCCGGCGGCATGTCCAGAACCAGATAATCCAGATCCGGCCACATCGTCTCCTGCAGCATCTGCAGCAGCGCTTTGCTGGCCATCGGGCCGCGCCAGACCATGGCGTTATCGTCAGTCACCAGGTAACCGATAGAGTTGGTCGCCAGACCGTGCGCCATGATCGGTGCCATGTGGGTGCCGTCCGGTGAGGTTGGACGCTGGTTTTCCGCACCTAACATATTTGGAATAGACGGACCGTAGATGTCGGCATCCAGAATACCGACCTTTGCCCCTTCCGCTGCCAGCGCCAGCGCCAGGTTTACGGCGGTAGAGGATTTCCCCACCCCGCCCTTGCCCGAGCTGACGGCAATGATGTTTTTCACGCCGTTCACGCCAGGCTGGTTTTTCACGCGTTTCAGCGTGGCAATGCTGTGGCTCAGCTTCCAGTCGATCGCCTTCGCGCCGGTCATGCGCAGCAGCTCAGAGCTGGTCTGCTCTTTCAGCGCGTCAAAGGCGCTGGTCCAGACGAACGGCATCTGCAGCTCAATGTGCAGCGTATCATCCAGCCAGGCAACGTGGTGTAACGCTTTCAGCGTAGTGAGATTATGCTTCAGGGTTGGATGCTGAAAGTTAGCCAGCGTCCCGGCGACCATTGCTCGTAAGGCTTCCGGTGATTTGGCCTGGGATTGAGAACTCATCCCGACTCCTTTGTTCTTGTGAATAAGACCTTAGATGAACAAGTTTACCTGAAAGGCCGTGGTTTGTGCTTACTTAATAATGCCCCTTTTGGTAATATCAAAAACCCTTTTCACAGTTAAAAGAAGTAATGCCTACTATGACTCAAGTCGCGAAGAAAATTCTGGTAACGTGCGCACTGCCGTACGCCAACGGCTCAATCCACCTCGGCCACATGCTGGAGCATATCCAGGCTGATGTCTGGGTCCGTTACCAGCGAATGCGCGGCCACGAGGTTAACTTCATCTGTGCGGACGATGCCCACGGCACGCCGATCATGCTGAAAGCGCAGCAACTGGGGATCTCCCCGGAGCAGATGATTGCCGAAATGAGTCAGGAGCATCAGACCGATTTTGCTGGCTTTGACATCAGCTATGACAACTATCACTCCACGCACAGCGACGAAAACCGCGAGCTGTCGGAGCTGATCTACACCCGTTTGAAAGAGAACGGTTTTATTAAAAACCGCACCATCTCTCAGCTGTACGATCCGGAAAAAGGCATGTTCCTGCCGGATCGCTTCGTCAAAGGCACCTGTCCGAAATGTAAATCCCCGGATCAGTACGGCGATAACTGCGAAGTGTGCGGCGCAACCTACAGCCCGACCGAGCTTATCGAGCCAAAATCCGTGGTTTCCGGTGCCACGCCTGAGATGCGTGACTCCGAGCACTTCTTCTTCGATCTGCCGTCCTTCAGCGAAATGCTGCAGGCGTGGACCCGCAGTGGCGCGTTGCAGGAGCAGGTGGCAAACAAAATGCAGGAGTGGTTCGAATCTGGCCTGCAGCAGTGGGATATCTCCCGCGATGCGCCGTACTTCGGCTTCGAAATCCCGAACGCACCGGGCAAATACTTCTACGTCTGGCTGGACGCGCCAATCGGCTACATGGGCTCCTTTAAGAACCTGTGCGACAAGCGTGGCGATACCGTAAGCTTCGACGAATACTGGAAGAAAGATTCCACTGCCGAGCTGTACCACTTCATCGGTAAAGACATCGTTTACTTCCACAGCCTGTTCTGGCCGGCCATGCTGGAAGGCAGCAACTTCCGCAAGCCAACCAACCTGTTTGTTCACGGCTACGTGACGGTGAACGGTGCCAAGATGTCCAAGTCCCGCGGGACGTTCATCAAGGCCAGCACCTGGCTGAACCACTTCGACGCGGACAGCCTGCGCTACTACTACACCGCGAAGCTCTCTTCCCGCATCGACGATATCGACCTGAACCTGGAAGATTTCGTGCAGCGCGTGAATGCGGACATCGTCAACAAGGTGGTGAACCTGGCGTCACGTAACGCGGGCTTCATCGCCAAGCGTTTTGACGGCGTGCTTTCTGCCGAACTGGCCGATCCGGCGCTGTATAAAACCTTCACCGATGCCGCCGCTGCGGTTGGCGAAGCCTGGGAAAGCCGTGAATTCGGCAAAGCGATCCGCGAAATCATGGCGCTGGCCGATGTTGCCAACCGCTATGTGGACGAGCAGGCCCCGTGGGTGGTCGCGAAACAGGAAGGCCGTGACGCCGACCTGCAGGCGATCTGCACCATGGGTCTGAACATGTTCCGCGTGCTGATGACCTGGCTGAAGCCGGTTCTGCCACAGCTGGCAGCCCGTGCTGAAGCGTTCCTGAACACGGAACTGACCTGGGATGCTATCCAGCAGCCGCTGCTCGGCCACAAGGTCAACACCTTCAAAGCGCTGTACAACCGCATCGAGATGAAGCAGGTTGAAGCCCTGGTGGAAGCCTCTAAAGAAGAGGTGAAGGCAGCAGCGGCACCGGTCACCGGCCCGCTGGCAGACGACCCGATTCAGGAAACCATTACCTTCGATGATTTCGCCAAAGTCGACCTGCGCGTGGCGCTGATTGAAAACGCGGAGTTCGTGGAAGGCTCTGACAAGCTGCTGCGCCTGACGCTGGATCTGGGCGGCGAGAAGCGTAACGTCTTCTCCGGCATCCGTTCAGCCTACCCGGACCCGCAGGTGCTGATCGGCCGTCAGACCGTGATGGTCGCCAACCTGGCGCCGCGTAAAATGCGCTTCGGCATCTCTGAGGGGATGGTGATGGCTGCAGGCCCTGGCGGGAAAGATATCTTCCTGTTAAGCCCTGACGAAGGCGCGAAGCCGGGTCAGCAGGTGAAATAACAAAAAAGCCGGAGATTATCTCCGGCTTTTTTTTGCCCGGCGGCGCTACGCTTGCACGGGCCTACGGGTTTTGTAGGCCGGGTAAGGCGAAGCCGCCACCCGGCTAAACATCACGCCTTCGGGTGATGCACCCGGTGGGTCAGCCCGCGCAGGAAATTACGCAGAAACTGGTCGCCGCACTCGCGGTAGTTTTTATGATCCGGTGCGCGCATCATAGCGGTCACTTCCGGCACGGATACGCGGAATTTTTGCTCGGTCATGATCGCCACGATATCGTCCGTTTTCAGCGAGAACGCGATACGCAGCTTTTTCAGCACCGTGTTGTTGTTCACGCGACGCTCCAGCGCCAGCTCTGGTGCGGCCGGATCTTTGCCACGCTTATCGTAAATCAGGCCGTTCAGGAAACCCGACAGAATGATGTCAGGGCAGCGGACAAAGCCCTCTTCGTCTTCTTTGGTCATCCACGTGTCAAAACTCGCAGACGTGGATTCCATATCGGACAGCGCAAGAATGCGCACCATGTCGTTATTGTTCGCTTTCAGGGTGTAGCGCAGGCTACGAAGAATATCGTTACTTAGCATAGAGCCTTCGAATGTCGATGATGCAATGGCGCGCAGTGTACCAGCTTTACAGCCCAATCGCCTCTTTCAAACTCTTCAGGTAGCGACGGCTGACGGGTACCGTTTGTCCGGCACGCAGCACCAGCTCGGCCTGGCCGTTATCTTCCAGGCGGATCTCCTTCAGATGCGCCATATTCACCAGGTACTGACGGTGACAGCGAATCAGCGGCGTGCGGCTCTCCAGCGTGCGCAGGGTCAGCTCGGTAAACCCTTCGTTCCCTTCCGCGCTGGTGACAAACACCCCGCTCAGACGGCTGCTGACAAAGGCCACATCATCCATCTGCAGAAGATAAATCCGGCTGTGCCCGGTGCAGGGGATAAACTTCAGCGGCTGCTGGTTTTCCGGCAGCAGCGTGACGTCCTGGACCGTGCGCTCCTGGCGTAAACGGGTGAGCGTTTTTTCAAGACGCTTCTCTTCAATCGGCTTGAGCAGATAGTCAAACGCGTGCTCCTCAAAAGCCTTAACGGCATATTCATCAAACGCCGTCAGAAAGACGATGTAGGGACGATGTTCCGGATCGAGCATGCCGACCATCTCCAGCCCGCTGATGCGGGGCATCTGAATATCGAGGAACAGCACGTCCGGACGCAGTTTGTGCACCGCGCCGATGGCCTCAATGGCGTTCGCGCATTCCCCCACAGTCTCAATATCCGGCTGCTCCTGCAGCAGAACGCGCAGGTTTTCCCGTGCCAGCGGCTCGTCATCCACAATCAGCACTCTTAACATGCGTTTTCCTCCAGCGGCAGTCGTACGGTAATACGGGTAAATCGGTCGGGCTCGCAGGCGACGGTAATGCCACAGTCATCGCCAAAATGGGCGCGCAGGCGTTTATCCACCAGGCTCATCCCTAAACCGCCGGAGGCGGAAGGCTGGTAAAGCCCGGCATTATCTTCAATATCCAGCACCAGGTGATGGTTGAAACGGCTGGCGGCAATGGTTATCTCCCCCGTTCCCAGCAGCTGTGACGTACCGTGTTTGATGGCGTTTTCCACAATCGGCTGCAGGGTAAAGGCCGGAAGATGCTGATACGCCAGCTCATCCGGTACGGAGAGCGACACCTGCAGACGAGACTGGAAACGCGCCTGTTCAATCTGCAGATAGGCATTCACGTGCTCAATCTCATCGGCGAGGGTGACGATCTCAGACGGACGTTTCAGATTTTTACGGAAAAAGGTCGACAGAAACTGCACCAGTTGGGCAGCTTGATCGCTGTCGCGGCGGATCACCGCTTTAAGCGTATTGAGGGCGTTGAACAGGAAATGCGGATTGACCTGGGCATGCAGCAGTTTAATCTCAGACTGCGTCAGCAGGGCTTTCTGCCGCTCATACTGTCCGGCGAGGATTTGCGCGGACAGCAGCTGGGCGATCCCCTCCCCCAGCGTGCGGTTGATCGAGCTGAACAGACGGTTTTTCGCCTCATACAGCTTGATGGTGCCCATCACCCGCTGATTCTCGCCGCGCAGCGGAATCACCAGCGTGGAGCCCAGCTTGCACTGCGGATGCAGCGAACAGCGGTAAGGCACTTCGTTACCGTCGGCATACACCACCTCGCCGGTTTCAATGGCGCGCAGCGTGTAGGCTGAGGAGATCGGTTTGCCCGGCAGATGGTGATCGTCACCGGTGCCGGTAAAGGCCAGCAACCGCTCGCGGTCGGTGATGGCCACCGCGCCGATATCCAGCTCCTTGTAGAGCACCTGCGCCACCTTCATGCTGTTCTCTTCGTTAAAGCCCTGGCGCAGGATCCCTTCGGTCGAGGCGGCAACCTTCAGCGCCGTGGCGGAAAAGGCCGAGGTGTACTTCTCAAACATGGCGCGCTTGTCGAGCAGAATGCGCATAAACAGCGCCGCGCCCACGGTATTGGTCACCATCATCGGAGCAGCAATGCTGCTGACCAGGTGCAGCGCATCCTCAAACGGACGGGCAATCAGCAGGATGATCGCCATCTGCGCCATTTCGGCCACAAAGGTGATGGCTCCGGCGGTGAGCGGGCTGAAGACTTTATCCGGGCGGCCGCGTTTAATCATGTAGCTGTGAACCAGGCCGCCAAGCAGACCTTCCACAATCGTGGAGATCATACAGCTCAGGGCCGTCATCCCGCCCATGGAATAGCGATGCAGCCCCCCGGTTAAACCGACAAGGCCACCGACGACGGGACCGCCCAGCAGCCCCCCCATCACCGCGCCAATCGCGCGCGTGTTGGCAATAGAGTCTTCGATATGGAGACCAAAATAAGTCCCCATGATGCAGAAAATAGAGAAGGTGACGTAGCAGAGCAGCTTATGCGGCAGACGTACGGTGACCTGCATCAGCGGAATAAACAGGCGCGTTTTACTCATCAGCCAGGCAATGACAAGAAACACGCACATCTGCTGAAGCAACAGCAGCACCAGATTAAACTCGTACATACTCAAAACCGCACACGCTAAAAACGCGTAACATACACGGATGCGGTTTAACTTTCTTTGAAGCATCCCATAAAAGCGCAAAATCGTGTCCGTTATCACACCTTTTTCTGAATATCGCGCATGCTTCGCATTGTTTGTTCAAAAATCAATCAATCCTTCCTGGTTCGGAAAAGTGGGTCTACAGTTAAGCTGGGGACGCGTAAGCCAGGGGGCGAATATGGCGCTTTACACGATAGGTGAAGTGGCACTCCTTTGTGATATCAATCCCGTTACCCTACGGGCGTGGCAGCGACGGTATGGATTACTCAAACCGCAGAGAACGGACGGTGGTCATCGCCTTTTCAATGAGGCCGATATCGACCGCATCCGCGAGATTAAGAGCTGGATCGACAACGGCGTGCAGGTCGGCAAAGTGAAGTCCCTTCTGAGCCACGACGACCCGGATACGCAGCATCTCTGGCGCGAACAACAGGAAACCCTGCTGCGGCTCCTGCAGGCGGGCAACCTGCAGCGCCTGCGCGCATGGATAAAAGAGCAGGGCCGCGATTACCCGGCACAGACGCTGATCTCCCATCTTTTCATTCCGCTTCGTCGACGCCTGCAGTGCCAACAGTCTACCCTGCAGGCGCTGCTCAGCATGCTCGACGGGGTGCTGATCAACTACATTGCCGTCTGCCTTGCCTCGGCGAAGAACAAAGCCGGCAAAGATGCCCTGGTGGTGGGCTGGAACGTGCACGATACCACCCGCCTGTGGCTGGAAGCGTGGATTGCCACCCAGAAGGGCTGGCGCGTGGATGTCCTGGCGCACTCGCTGGCGCAGCTCAGACCTGAGTTTTTCGACGGCCAGACCCTGCTGGTCTGGTGTGGCGAAGTGCCGTCCGCCACGCAGCAACAGCTGCTGACGGAATGGCGTGAGAATGGTTACCCGGTTTATTCCCTTGGCCCGGATGAGCCATAACGGCATTTAATGGTTCATTAACAGCTGCGCTTCACCGTATAATTGTTCCGTTAACAACAGGAGCACATGATGAAGGCAACCAAACTGGCCATTATTACCCTTTTTGTCCTGATGGCCGTAAGCGGCATCGGCGGCGTAATGCTGGCAGGGTACTCGTTTATTGTTCGCGGCGGTGTCGGCTGAGGTACAGCGCCAGCCGCTCAAAAGCGCGATCGACGACGATTGCTGCCAGCGCGACCAGCACCGCTCCCTGCACAATATAAGCCGTATTAAACCCGCTTAAGCCGATAATGATCGGCGTTCCCAGCGTATTAGCACCGACCGTCGACGCAATGGTCGCCGTCCCGATGTTAATGATGACCGACGTGCGGATCCCGGCAATGATAACCGGTGCCGCAAGCGGCAGTTCAACCTTACGCAGCCGCTGGCCGCGACTCATCCCCATCCCTTCCGCCACGCTCAGCACGGACGCAGGTACCGCCGCGATGCCCGCCAGCGTGCCCTGCAGAACCGGCAGTACGCCGTATAATATCAGCGCAATGATGGCAGGCTGTTGGCCAAAGCCCATCACCGGAACCGCTATCGCCAGCACCGCCACGGGCGGAAACGTCTGTCCGATGGCCGCAATCGTCTCCACCAGCGGACGAAACTCCCGGCCCGCAGGCCGCGTGACCGCGATGCCCGCCCCCACGCCCAGCACAACCGCGATGGCGCTTGAGAGCGCCACCAGCCAGAGATGCGCCAGGGCGAGATTAATGAAGCTCTCCTGCTGATAGACCGGCCGCGGCAGTCCGGGAAAGAGGCTGTTAAACAGCGCCGCGCTGTGGGGCATCAGAAACAGTAAAGCGACAAAGAGCGCTACCAGCCAGAGGAGCGGATCACGCAGTGCCTTCACGCGTCACCTCCCCGGCCAGCAGATCGCGAAAATGTAAGGTTCCGCACGGCGCGCCCCGGGCATCCGAAACGGGCAATACCTCGCACTGGCGCGCGACAAACGCGGAGAGCGCATCCCGCAGGCTCATCTGCGCCTGCAGCGGTTCGCCGCTCACCGGCACCGCCTCCCGACGCATATAGTCGCTGACCGTTCGCAGGGAGAGCAGCCTGACGCCCAGCTCGCTGCGGCCAAAAAACTCGCGCACAAAGTCGTTCTTCGGCCAGGTTAACAGCTCAAGCGGCGAGCCCTGCTGCACCACTTCGCCATGATCCATCAGCACCAGATGGTCAGCCAGGCGCAGGGCTTCATCAATATCGTGCGTCACGAGTACGATCGTGCGTCCGAGAATGCGATGAATGCGGGTCATCTCCGCCTGCAGCGCCCCGCGCGTAACCGGATCCAGCGCGCCAAAGGGTTCGTCCATCAGCAACACCTGCGGGTTGGCCGCCAGCGCGCGCGCCACGCCCACGCGCTGCTGCTGCCCGCCGGAAAGCTGGTGAGGATAGCGATCGCGCAGCGCGGGCTCTAACCCCAGCAGAGACATCAGCTCATCAACACGATCGGCGATTTTCGCCCGCGACCATTTTTCCAGCTGCAGCACGGTGGCGATGTTCTGCGCCACCGTCCAGTGCGGAAACAGGCCGATAGACTGTATGGCATAGCCCATCCGACGACGCAGCTCCAGCACCGGCAGGCTGCGGATCTCTTCCCCGGCAAAGCGAATCAGCCCGCTGTCATGCTCAACCAGCCGGTTGATCATCTTCAGCGTGGTGGACTTGCCCGACCCCGAGGTGCCTATCAGCACGGAAAACGCTCCCTCGGCAAAGTTCAGGTTCAGGTGGCTCGCCGCCGGGCGACCGGCAAAGGTTTTACTGACATCATGAAATTCAATCATTGGCTCTTCTCCCGAGCAGCGCGAGCCATAAGGCAAACAGTGCGTCGACGACCACCGCCAGCGCAATCGTGGGCACCACGCCCAATAACACCAGATCCAGAGCACTGCTCAACAGCCCCTGGAACACCAGCGCGCCAAAGCCACCCGCGCCAATCAGCGCCGCAATCACCGCCATGCCAACGGTCTGGACCGCCACCACCCGCAGGCTACGCAGCAGCAGGGGCAGCGCCAGCGGGAGCTGAATTTTCCAGAAACACTGCCGCGCGCTCATTCCCATCGCATGGGCGCTTTCCAGCACGTCAGGTGCGACCTGGCCTAAACCTGCGACCACGCCGCGCACCAGCGGCAGCAGGGCATACAGCACCAGCGCGATAAGGGCGGGCGTTAGCCCCGTCCCGGCAACACCGAGCGTTCCGAGCATCGGGAATGACTTCACCAGCCCGGCCAGTGGCGCAATCAGCAGGCCAAACAGCGCAATGGAAGGAATGGTCTGGATAACGTTGAGCACGGCAAAAACCCCGCCCTGGCGTGAAGGATGGCGATAGCACCACATGCCAAGGGGGATCCCAACCAGCAGCGCCGGAACGAGCGTACCGAAGAGGATCGTCAGGTGCTGCGCGAGGGCATCATCAAACACCTCCTGACGGTTGGCGTACTCTTTTAACAGCGAGAGGTTGTTCAGTTCCCCGCTGAACAGCAGGAGTAAAGGAATACACCATATCTGCGCATTGAGCACCCAGCGCCAGACGGCACTGGCGATGAGTCGACGAATGGCATCGCTGCAGGCCAGCAGGCAGAGCGCCAGCCACAGCCACAGGCCGCTGCCGATAGTGGTTCTCGCCAGCGGACTTTCCGCCGAGGCCATATGCGTCGCCGCCAGCCCGGCGCTCCAGAACAGGAGGATAAACAGCCCTTCAGAGAGGAACAGCGTCAGCCACTGCGCCGGGCGTCCCTGCCAGAGCGACAGGATCACCCACGCGCCCAGCGATGCCACAAGCCACCCCGGCGTAAACGACCAGACCTGCCAGAGCGCTTTGCCCTCCCCCGACATCAGGCGGTTTGGGGCAACGTTGACAAACGGTAACGCGACCGCCGTGATGGCCACACAGGCCAGCAGCAGCAGGACGCGGTTATGACATTTTATTGGCACAGCCTTTTCCCGTTACTTCACAAGCCCTTGTTGCTTCAGGAAGTCGGCGGCCACTTTTTTGGCATCCAGTCCCTCGACGGCAATGCTGGCATTCAGCTGCTGCAGCGTTTTTTCATCCAGCTTTTCGAAAACCGGTTTGAGCCATTCTGCAATGTCCGGGTACGCTTTTAGCACCGCCTCGCGCACCACGGGGGTCGGCGCGTAAATCGGCTGTACGCCTTTTGGATCGGTCAGGGTTTGCAGGCCAAGCGCCGCCACCGGGCCGTCGGTGCCGTAGGCCATTGCCGCGTTAACGCCGGAGGTTTGCTGTGCCGCCGCTTTGATGGTCACCGCGGTATCCCCGCCCGCCAGCGAGAGCAGCTGAGCCTGGTCGAGCTTGAAGTCGTACGCTTTTTCGAAAGCCGGGAGCGCATCAGGACGCTCGATAAACTCCGCGGACGCCGCCAGCTTAAAGTCGCCCTTCTCTTTCAGGTAGCGGCTGAGATCCGCCAGGGTGGTCAGCTTCCCTTTCTCCGCCACGTCCTTGCGCACGGCGATAGTCCAGGTATTGTTGGCCGGTGCCGGGGTCAGCCAGACCAGTTTGTTCTGTTCCGCGTCGAGTTTTTTGACTTTCTCATACCCGGCTTTGGCGTTTTTCCAGGCCGGATCGTTTTCATCTTTGAAGAAGAATGCGCCGTTGCCGGTGTATTCCGGGTAGATATCCAGCTCGCCGGAGGTAATTGCGCCGCGCACAACAGGCGTAGTGCCGAGCTGGACTTTATTGACCGTTTTCACGCCGTGACTTTCCAGCACCTGCAAAATAATATTGCCGAGCAGCGCGCCTTCGGTATCGATCTTTGAGCCCACCTTTATCGGCTCCGCCGCCTGTAACGGCAGGCTCAGCGCCGCCAGTAACACCGCAGATCCCAACATCCCCTTTGCAATCGTCATTCCGCTATCCTCATTTTTTTGCTGCCTTTTTCAGAGGCTTGAGAGAAAAGCGTAGCTTAAAACGGCGGAATTAACCGTCAAAATGCCTTTTTAGCATAAGGTAAGACGCCTCCCCCGCAGGACGGGGGGAGGCAAAGGAGGGAAAGGTTACAGCAGCTCGAACTCGCCTTTATTCACGCGGGCGGAGTCCACGCCGATAAAGACGTTAAACTTGCCCGGTTCCGCATCATATTTCATCTGCTGGTTCCAGAACTTCAGCGAATCCACGTCGATCGGGAAGCTGATGGTTTTGGTTTCCCCCGGCTTCAGGTTGACCTTCTCAAAACCGCGCAGCTGTTTCACCGGACGGCTCATCGACGCGGTGACATCCTGAACGTACATCTGAATCACCGTTGCCCCTTCACGCTTGCCGGTGTTGGTCACCTCAACGCTGGCGGTGACGTTGCCGTCACGCTTCAGGCTCGGCGACGACATTTTGACGTCAGAAACCTTGAAGGTGGTGTAGCTCAGGCCGTAACCAAACGGATACAGCGGGCCGTTAGCTTCGTCGAAGTAACGAGACGTGTATTTGTTCGGCTTGTCGGCGTTGTACGGGCGACCGGTGTTCAGGTGGCTGTAGTAGACCGGGATCTGCCCGACGGAGCGCGGGAAGGACATCGGCAGCTTGCCCGACGGGTTGTAATCGCCAAACAGCACGTCTGCGATGGCGTTACCGCCTTCGGTACCGGCGAACCAGGTTTCCAGGATGGCGTCAGCCTGCTGGTCTTCTTTCACCAGCGCCAGCGGACGACCGTTCATCAGCACCAGCACCAGCGGCTTGCCGGTGGCTTTCAAGGCGGCGATCAGATCGCGCTGGCTCTGTGGAATGGTGATATCGGTCCGGCTGGAGGCCTCGTGCGCCATACCCTGCGCTTCCCCCACGACCGCGACAACGACGTCAGACTGCTTCGCGGCGTTCACCGCCTCGTCAATCATCTCCTTCGGCGTGCGCGGATCGACCTTGACCGCTTCCTCATACTGGTTGAGGAAGGTCACGATGTCTTTATCGTTGGTGACGTTCGCCCCTTTGGCGTAAACCACTTTGGCGTTTTCACCGACGGCACTCTTGATACCGGTCAGCACGGTCACGGACTGGTCAGCCACGCCCGCGGCAGACCAGCTGCCCATCACGTCGCGCTTGCTGTCGGCCAGCGGCCCCACCACGGCAATGGTGCCGGATTTTTTCAGCGGCAGCGTGTCGAGGCGGTTTTTCAGCAGCACCAGGCTTTCGCGCGCCACGTCACGCGCTTCTTTGCGGTGCAGGCGGCTTTCAGCATTAGTATCTGCCGGGTCAGACTCTTTCGGACCCAGGTGGCTGTACGGATCGTTAAACAGCCCCATGTCGTATTTCACGTTCAGCACGTGACGGGTGGCATCGTCCAGCTCCGCCATCGTCACCTTGCCGCTCTTCACCAGCCCTGGCAGGTATTTGCTGTAATACTCGTCGCTCATGCTCATGTTGATGCCGGACTTGAGCGCGACGCGCACCGCGTCTTCCGGGTCGGAGGCGGTACCGTGTTTGATCAGCTCTTTAATCGCGCCGTGGTCGGAAACGGTGATGCCCTTAAAGCCCCACTGGTCGCGCAGCACGTCTTTCAGCAGCCAGGAATCAGAGGTCGCAGGCGTGCCGTTCAGCGAGTTCAGCGCCACCATCACCGCGCCGCTGCCCGCATCCAGACCGGACTTGTACGGCGGCATGTAGTCGTTGAACAGGCGCTGCGGGCTCATGTCGACGGTGTTGTACTCTTTACCGCCCTCCACCGCGCCGTAGGCCGCGAAGTGCTTGACGCTGGTCATCACCGAGTAGCGGTCCGCCGGGCTTTTGCCCTGCATCGCTTCCACCATGGTTTTACCCATCGTGGAGGTTAAATACGTATCTTCACCAAATCCTTCCGAGCCGCGGCCCCAGCGCGGATCGCGCGAGACGTCCACCATAGGCGCCCAGGTCATGTTCAGGCCGTCGTCCGCCGCTTCATAAGCCGACACGCGCCCGACGGTTTTCACCGCGTCGAGGTTAAAGGAGGAGGCTAAGCCGAGGCTGATGGGGAAGACGGTACGCTGGCCGTGTACCACGTCATAGGCAAAAAACAGCGGAATTTTCAGGCGGCTGAGATCCATCACCTGGTCCTGCATCTTGCGGATATCCTGGCGGGTGACGGTATTAAAGATGGCCCCTACCTGCCCGTCTTTGATCATCTCGCGGATGGCCTCTTTCGGGTTATCCGGGCCGACGCTGATCAGACGCAGCTGGCCGATTTTCTCATCGACCGTCATTTTCTTGAGCAATTCCGTGACAAACGCATCCCGCGCTTCAGGCGTGAGCGGGTGATTGCCAAACAAATCCTCTGCCAGCGCAGGTTGCAGCGCCAGGCTGACGGCGACACCTACAGAACATAGCCATTTCATGTCGTTTTACTCTCTCATCAATAACCGCCGGACGATCTCGGCCATACCGTGCGAAAAGCGCAGTGTGCCACAAACCCTCCGATCGTTGCAGGGTTATTCTCTGATTTTTCTCGTGAATACTCGACCGCTTAACAGTTAATCGCGCTATGCTTTACAGCGAGAAATTTGCCCCACCACAAGGAGTGGAAGATGTCTTCTGTTCGAACTGACGATAACAAAACATTTATTAACGAACTGTCGCGCCTGGTTGGCTCCTCTCACCTGCTTACCGACCCGGCTAAAACCGCCCGCTACCGCAAGGGCTTCCGCTCCGGTCAGGGCGAGGCGCTGGCGGTGGTTTTCCCCGGCACGCTGCTGGAGCTGTGGCGCGTGCTGAGCGCCTGCGTCGCCGCCGACAAGATTATTTTAATGCAGGCGGCCAACACCGGCCTGACCGAAGGCTCTACGCCGAACGGCAACGATTACGATCGTGACATCGTGATTATCAGCACCCTGCGCCTCGACAAGCTGCACCTGCTGGATAAAGGCGAGCAGGTGCTCGCGTTCCCCGGCACGACGCTCTACTCCCTCGAGAAAGCGCTTAAGCCGCTGGGCCGCGAACCGCACTCGGTGATCGGTTCCTCCTGCATTGGCGCCTCGGTGGTCGGTGGGATCTGCAATAACTCCGGCGGCTCGCTGGTACAGCGTGGCCCCGCCTACACCGAGATGTCGCTGTTTGCCCGTATTGACGAAAACGGCAAGCTGACGCTGGTGAACCATCTGGGAATCGATCTCGGCGTGACGCCGGAACAGATCCTCAGCAAGCTCGACGACGATCGCGTGAAGGACGAAGACGTTCAGCACGACGGCCGCCATGCGCACGACCATGACTACGTGACCCGGGTGCGGGATATCAACGCTGACACCCCGGCGCGCTATAACGCCGACCCGGATCGCCTGTTTGAATCCTCCGGCTGCGCGGGCAAGCTGGCCGTTTTTGCGGTACGTCTCGACACGTTCCCGGCAGAGAAAAAGCAGCAGGTATTTTACATCGGCACCAACCAGCCTGAGGTTCTGACGGAGATCCGCCGTCATATTCTGGGCGAATTCACCCATCTGCCGGTGGCGGGCGAGTACATGCACCGGGACATTTACGACATCGCCGAGCGCTACGGCAAAGACACGTTCCTGATGATCGACAAGCTCGGCACCGACAAAATGCCGTTCTTCTTCACCATGAAGGGCCGTACCGACGCGATGCTGGAGAAAGTGTCGCTGTTCAAACCCCACTTCACCGACCGCTTTATGCAGAAGCTGGGCAACGTTTTCCCGGCGCATCTGCCGGAGAGAATGAAAACCTGGCGCGACAAGTACGAACATCACCTGCTGCTGAAAATGGCCGGAGACGGGATCGCCGAAGCGCAGGCCTGGCTGACCGAGTTCTTCAAAACCGCCGAAGGGGATTTCTTTGCCTGTACGCCTGAAGAGGGCAGCAAAGCGTTTCTGCACCGCTTTGCCGCCGCTGGTGCCGCCATCCGATATCAGGCGGTGCATTCCGAAGAGGTGGAAGACATTCTGGCGCTGGATATCGCCCTGCGGCGTAACGACACCGAGTGGTTTGAACACCTGCCGCCGGAAATCGACAGCAAGCTGGTGCATAAGCTCTATTACGGCCACTTTATGTGCTATGTCTTCCATCAGGATTACATCGTCAAAAAAGGGGTCGATGCACACGAACTGAAGGAGCAGATGCTCGCCCTTTTGCGTGAACGTGGCGCACAATATCCTGCGGAACACAACGTCGGACATCTTTATAAAGCCCCGGACGCACTTAAGCAGTTTTATCGCGAGAATGACCCTACAAACAGCATGAATCCCGGCATCGGTAAAACAACGCGGAAGAAATACTGGAAAGAGAGCGAAGACGCGGAGCAGCGCATAACGCAAGCGTCTGATTAATTCCTACAGCCAAATTTGAGAGATTGTTAAGCGCTCCTTAATCGTAATAGAGTAACTGCTCATCGCCGGAGAAACGTTTCTCCGGCATTCGATAACGAGGAGCAGGCACATCATGTCGGCTATTGATGTTTTATCCGAGACCGAGCTGGAAGTGCGCGATGCCCTTCCCGATGATGTGCATGCCATTGCCGCGATCTATGCCTGGCATGTACTTCACGGGCGCGCGTCATTTGAAGAAGTCCCCCCGACCATTGACGAAATGCGCCAACGTATGAAAAGCGTGACTGAGAACGGTTTACCGTGGCTTATTGCGCTGTACCGCGGCATTGTGGTGGGCTACTGCTATGCCACCCCTTACCGACCGCGACACGCCTACCGCTATACCCTGGAAGAGTCGATTTACGTGGATGCCAGCATCACCGGGCGCGGTTTTGGCACGGCACTGATGGATGCGCTGATTGAACGCTGCGAGCAAGGGCCGTGGCGGCAGATGATTGCCGTAGTGGGAGATGGCAATAACAACGCCGGTTCGTTACGCCTGCATAAAAAACATGGTTTCGTGATTGTCGGTCAGCTGCGCAGCGTAGGCTATAAGAAAGGAGACTGGCGGGATACGGTGATTATGCAGCGCCCGCTCAACGACGGCGACTGGACGCTGCCGGAATAAACGCAGTGCGGTCTGGTGCCCTCACCCCGGCCCTCTCCCACAGGAAGAGGGAGAAAACATAAAAAACGGTAACATGCGTTACCGTTTTGCTTTTACCTAATCGTTCTGTGCCGTCGCCATCTGCTCGGCTTTCTGCTTTTTATACGTCAATGCCGCGGCCGGGACAGGCTGCACTTTTCCTGTTTCAATCCAGGTACGCAGGCGGCTCGCATCCGCGAAGTGCGTGTATTTGCCGAAGGCATCCATCACCACCAGCGCCACCGGCTTACCGTTAAACACGGTGCGCATCACCAGACAGTGTCCTGCCGCGTTGGTAAAGCCGGTTTTGGTTAGCTGAATATTCCAGTTATCCCGGTAAACCAGATGGTTAGTATTGCGGAACGGCAGCGTATAGGCTGGGTTCGCAAAGGTCGCCATCTCTTCACGGGTGGTACTGAGCTGACCAATCAGCGGGTACTGTTTGCTGGCAATCAGCAGTTTCGTCAGATCGCGCGCCGTGGAGACGTTGTTGATCGACAGCCCCGTCGGTTCAACATAGTG
Source organism: Enterobacter sp. BNK-13 (assembly GCF_048685015.1). Taxonomy (NCBI): domain Bacteria; kingdom Pseudomonadati; phylum Pseudomonadota; class Gammaproteobacteria; order Enterobacterales; family Enterobacteriaceae; genus Enterobacter; species Enterobacter sp. BNK-13. The sequence continues at coordinate 2,817,665 of NZ_JBLQTP010000001.1, forward strand.
CGTATTGTTCATCCCCAGCGCTTTGGCTTTGGCATTCATCGCGCGGATAAAGGCGTCGTAGCCGCCCGGATAGTGGTGCGCCAGGCTCGCCGCCGCGCGGTTTTCAGACGACATCAGCGCCAGCAGCAGCATATTCTTACGGCTGATCTCACTGTTCAGGCGCACGCGGGAGTAGATCCCCTTCATCTCCGGCGTGTGGCTGATATCCACTTTCAGTTTTTCGTCCAGCGGCAGATGGGCATCAAGCACCACCATCGCGGTCATTAATTTGGTAATTGAGGCGATCGGTCGCACCAGATCCGGATGGCTGGCGTAAATCACCTTATTGGTGTTGAGATCGACAATCATCGCGCTGCCGGAAGCAATTTGCGGCTGAGCGGCGGTAGCAGTCACCGCGGGCGTTTTGGCGACGGCCGGCACGGCAGCGGACGCACCCAGCAACAGCGCCAGGCTAAGTAAAGAGACTCGGAATTTCAGCATGGTGAGACTTCTGATAATTATTCACGCACGTCATAACGTACACCGCCTGGGTCGACGGATAAACTCAGGCTGGCTTCGGCATCATAGCCGTCAGCGGGCGTTGTCGCCAGAGGATAATCGTGAACAGATGCTGCATTGCTGGCATTTACGCCAGCAATGCAGTGCGTTTAGAAGAGACGGTATCCATAACCCCAAAGAATTACCGTCAGCGCCAGTAGCGCCTCCAGCACCAGCACCCCGATGGCAAGCGTTGAACTGGAGAAGCTCAGGCCCTCTTCTTTATTGATATTCAGGAAGGTTGGAACCCCCAGATACAGCAGATAACCGGTGTAAAATAGGGCAATAGTACCGATCAGCGCGCACAGCCAGACCAGTGGATAGAGCGCAACAATACCGCTTAAGAACAGCGGAGTCGCGACATACCCGGCAAAGACCATACAGTGCGCCAGCGATGGACGTTGCGGATAGTTACGCGCCATCCAGTGAATGACCCGCCCCATGACCGCCACACCCGCCAGCATCAGGCCATAAAAGACGATGGCCAGATAGAGTCCGGTAAACCAGGAAAGCTGAACCACGGTGCCGTCACCGAAGTTCCAGCCGATTTGTGTCGTTCCGATAAAAGCGCATATTACCGGCACCGCAGCCATCAGCAGCACGTGGTGCGTGTAATGATGCGAGACCGTTTCGTTCTCACTTTTAATGACATGCATTTCACGATCGGGATGGGAGAAAAGTCCCCAGACATGGTTCATAGCGCCCCCTTGTTGTCGGCCCGTCAGCGATACCTTAAGTATAATGCAGGCTTTAGATTATTTTATGTACAGTGGGAAATTTCCGTTGATTTCCCCGCTGTTGATTCATGGGGTATATGATTAAACGAGGCACGCTGAGGGAGATAACAGTTACGTAATGGATATTAACGCACTTATTGAGCAATATGGATATGCCGCGCTGGTGATCGGTAGCGTGGCAGAAGGTGAAACCATCACGCTGTTAGGGGGCGTCGCCGCGCATCAGGGGTTACTGAAATTCCCGCTGGTCGTCGCCGCGGTCGCGCTGGGCGGGATGATAGGCGATCAGCTGCTCTACTTTCTGGGGCTGCGCTTTGGACCAACGCTGCTAAAGCGTTTCGCAAAGCATCAGAAGAAAATCCGCCGCGCTCAGCGGCTCATTCAACGTCATCCCTATCTGTTCGTCATTGGCACCCGCTTTATGTATGGCTTTCGCATTATCGGGCCGATACTGATTGGCGCCAGCCATCTGCCGCCCAAAATTTTTCTGCCGCTCAATATTGTGGGCGCGATTGCCTGGGCGCTGATCTTTACGACGCTCGGTTATGTAGGGGGCGAAGTGATTGCGCCCTGGCTGCATAATCTCGACCAGCACCTGAAGCACTGGGCGTGGTTGATTCTGGTGGTTGTGGCGGTGATTGCGGTTCGACTGTGGCTGAAGCATCGGGAAAAGACGCGGGATGAGGAGTGAGTGCGGCCTGATGCCCTAACCCACAGGGCTGAGTAATCCCCAGTAATTTTTTAACCGGAAGCGATGTATATAGTTTCAGGAAAATTAACGACTTACGGCAACACCCTGGTCCGGCTGTAAATCGCCGAAGCGTTTCCGTAAGGCCGGGGCGAGGCGCAGGGATGCGCCGAGAGGGCGTGGCCTGCAGGGATGCAGGCTCATGCCCGACCCGATAGCCTGAAGGAATAAGCTGAGGGGACCGCGAAGCGGCGATTTACCGCCGGGAGCCCGGGTCGCCAGGGCGGCGGCGATTGCACTGAACCCCTAAACCTGGACACCATGCTTTCATTGTTGTTCTGTCAGAGTCCGGTATTCAACCGGACTCATCCCGCCCGTTTTTAAACTGATTCGTTCGGTATTGTAATAGCGAATATACCTGCCAATATCGCTTTCAAGCTCTTTCACTGAACTGTACTTTTTCCTGTAATACATCTCTACTTTCAGGTGACTGAAGAAGTTTTCCATCACTGCATTATCCAGACAGTTGCCCTTACGCGACATACTTTGTGTTATGCCTGCATCAGCCAGCATTCTGCGCCAGACAGGCGTTCTGTAAGCCCAGCCCTGATCACTGTGCAACATCGCACCTTCTTTGTTTCTGCATGCATTAAGCGCTTTTTTTAGCATCCTGCAGACCAGAGGTTGCGACTGACTGGTTGATGTTTGCCAGGCCACAATTTCATTATTGAACAGATCCTGAAGGGCCGAAAGGAACAGTTTTTGACCACCGGCACGGAACTCCGTCACGTCTGTGCACCACTTTATCCCACTGCGTTCGGCTCTGAAGTTGCGAGCAAGAAGATTATCGGAAGCCGGGCCACCACCGGCCATACAGGAACGGTATTTTCTTCGGCGCAACTGGCATGTCAGATCATACTTTTTCATCAATATACGAACCGTTTTATGGTTCAGCGTGAAGGCCTCATTACGCAGTGCCGCCGTCATTCTTCGGTAACCATAGCATTGGGCGTTTCTCTGACTGATCGTGAACATAGCACTGACAGCAGCCGCATACCGAACCGGCTCACCTGCGGGTCTGGATATCTGGTAATAATACGTGCTGCGCGCCAGCCCTGCGGCACAGAGCAGGTAAACAAGTCGGTGGTCTGCAAGCAGACTCTGTATCACTCGCGCTTTTTCTGCTGTTCCCTGAGAGTCTTTTCTTCCCTCAGGGCTTTGAGCTTTTTTAGATATGCGTTTTCCGCCCGCAGATATTCCAGCTCTCTCAGAAGTTCTGAGGGAGTCATCTCACTGAGCGGTCTGGAGTCAGGTATAAACTTTTTCTGTGACATAGCGGGCCCGGATTTGGCTGTATTAAGCGCCTGTGCGCCGCCTTTCCGGTAACGTCTTGTCCAGTCGAGAATGAGCGACTCATTTGGAATGGCAAAGCGCGCTGAAGCTTCCGCATAGCTGCACCCGTGTTCAGCAACATAACGGATTACGCGGAGCCTGAAAGCTGAAGTATAGGTCCGTGCAGGACGGTCCTCCAGCCCGGCCTTCCCCTGACGCCTGTAAGACCGTATCCAGCGGGTAAGAGGTGTTCGGCCAACACTGAACAGACGGGCTGTTTCTTTAATGCTCGACTGGCCAGTCATGTAATGCTGAACAGCCTCAAGACGGATGTGGAAGGGATATCTCATAAGGACCTCCAGATTCTATGATCTGGTGTCCTGGATATGGGGTTCAGTGCAGACTGAGCCGCCCTGGCACGTTCACAGGTCATGTCGTTACAGAGTAGCAAAGAACATAAAGTGAACGGAATGACCACTACAGCCGTATGTTCCCCCTCACCCCAGCCCTCTCCCTCAAGGGAGAGGGCGAAAGGAAACTACCCCTCCGGCTTAAACTGCGGGTTCGCCAGCATAAAGCCCCCGTCGACGATAAACGATTGCCCTGTTGTATAGCTGGCGTCGCTGTCACACAGCCACGCCACCAGGCTGGCAATCTCTTTCGTGTGGCCCGGTCTTGCCAGCGGGATTTCCGGCATTGAGCCTTCCTTCACTTCGCTGTCGTCCATGTCATTCATTGGCGTGGCAATGGCACCCGGCGCGACGGCGTTCACCAGAATGTTGTGCTTCACCAGCTCCATCGCCATGGATTTGGTTAACCCGCCGAGCGCGTGTTTCGCCGCCGTGTAGGCGCTGGCCTCCGGCAGGGGCGTGTGTTCATGTACCGAGGTGATGTTCACAATCCGCCCCCCTTCCCCCTGCTTCACCATCTGCCTTGCGGCTATCTGTGAACAAAGAAACGCCCCGTCCACGTCGACGGTGAAAATGTTCCGCCAGTCGTCGAACGGCATCTCGAGGAACGGCGCTTTGGTCATCGCCCCTGCATTATTGACCAGCACGTCCAGCCGGCCAAAACGCGCAATCAGCGTTTCAATGGCCTCAGCGCCTTCCGGCAGCGTGCTTAAATCAAGATGGATAGCCTCCGCACGCTGTCCCTGCGCTTCGACTTCGCGGCAGGTTTCCAGCGCCCCTTTCTCATCCGAGTGCCAGGTGACGCCAATATCAAACCCGCGCTCAGCCAGCATCAGGGCCGTGGTTTTCCCAATCCCGGAATCCGATGCGGTAACAATCGCTACTCTGGTCATACTCACCTCCTGAAAAACTGCAAAGAGGTAAGTATAGATAATGGCCTTTTTTAGCCATGATGATAGCCGCCGCCCAGCGCCGAGGTCAGCTGCAGGGTAGCGTCGACATATTGCCCCTTCAGCAGCACGCCTTCGAGGTGCTCTTTGAGGGCCGGTATTCTGGCTTCACTGACCCGGGAGCCCGCAATAATCCCCGCGCTGAAACGCGCCTGAGCCAGCGCCACGACCCGTGCCGCATCTTTTTCAACCTGCTGCTGATGGCTGTTCTTCGCCATTAGCGTTTCGACTTCGCTGGCCGTGCGTGCCACCTGATTGACGGCCTCCACTACCGCTTTGTTGTAGTTGGCAACCGAGAGATTGTTCTGCGCCTGGGCGATATCCAGGCTGGCGTTCAGCCTGCCGCTGTCAAAAATTGGCAGCGTCAACCCGGCGGTCACGCCCATCTGCTGCGCGGATGAACGGAACAGATCGCTCAGGTGGAGGGCATCCTGCTGTAAGAACGCCATCAAGTTCACGTCAGGATAGAACGCTGCTCTGGCGGCCTCCACCTCGCTCATGGAGGCGTCGATATACCAGTGCGCCTCCTGAAGATCCGGGCGGCGTGCCAGCAGTTCATAGCCGAGCGTCGACGGTAACGAGGCTTCCACCGTCGGCAAGGCGTGCCGCGTCAGCTTCACGGAGGGGGCGTTGGTCAGCGCGACCAGGCGCGCCTCTATGGCTTTCATCTTCCCGTTGACCCCGGCCAGCTGCTCTTCGGTTTTGCTGGCGTTGATGTCCGTTTCGACGCCCTCCACGGAGGAGGTGATGCCGTGTTGATACAGCTCGCGGTCGGCGCCGATAATATTGTCCTGCTCATGTTTGATCTGCGCGAGGACCTCCCCCACGGCGGCCTGCGTTTGCCATTCCCAGTAAAGACGCGCCACGCTGCTGGCCAGCAGCTGACGGGTCTGCTCCAGCTCCGCTTTTTGCGCATTTACTTTGCCTATCCGGGCTTCGACCTGCGCACGATTTTTTCCCCACAGATCGAGATCCCAGCCTGCCGTCAGGCCAAAGGTGCCGTTGGTGTACCACGGCCCGGTTGTCCCTGCCGCCGGGTCGGTAATGGCAAAGGGCCCCATCAGCCCTTCGGCGGACATTTTCTGACGTTCGGCATCCGCTGAAAAATCAATCTGCGGACCGTCGGATGCCATAGCCGCTTTGGCCTGGGCTTCAGCGAGCGTAATGCGCTGACGGGCAATCTGCATATCCGGCGCATCGCTTAATGCTTTCGCGATCAGCGAATTAAGTTCAGGATCGTTATATGCTTTCCACCACTCATTTTTCGGCCAGTCCTGATGAGCCAGAACCGTCTTTACCGACGCCGCCGTGGTTTGCGTTTTAATGGGAGATACCGTGGCATGTTCAGGCGCGCAGGCAGCCAGAATAAATGCAAAGGGAACACTCAGAGATAAAATAAAAGAACGTTTCATTACGCCATATACTCAAAAAATAAAGGCGCAAATTACGCTTGATTCTGTTTGTTTTTTTAGTAATGCGTGGCAACGCGTAAATTGTCATAGATTTAAATATACGGAAAAGTATTCACCGAAATTATTATTTAAATTTAATTATGCAAATAAAAAATAATCAACCCGACAGCGTGAACGTCCTCTGTCAGGTTGATCGCGTTATTAAACTTTCAGCGACGCGCCTTTCGTCGCAATGACCTCTTTATACCAGTAGAAGCTTTTCTTGCGGCTGCGCGCCAGCGTACCTTTTCCGCTGTCATCGCGATCGACGTAAATAAAGCCGTAGCGCTTAGAGAGTTCAGCTTTTGATGCGCTCACCAGGTCGATTGGGCCCCAGCTGGTATAGCCCATCACCTCAACGCCGTCTTCGATCGCTTCACGCACCTGCACCAGATGGTCGTTAAGGTAGCTGATGCGGTAGTCATCCTGCACCGTGCCGTCCGCGTCCGGTTTATCCTTTGCTCCCAGACCATTTTCCACGATAAACAGCGGCTTCTGATAGCGATCCCAGAGCACGTTTAGCAGGGTACGCAGGCCGATGGAGTCAATCTGCCAGCCCCATTCGGAACTGGCCAGATGCGGGTTTGGCACCATGCTCAGGATGTTGCCGCGCGCCTGCTGGTTGAGGGCGTCGTCCGCGGTGACGCAGCCCGTCATGTAGTAGCTGAAGGAGATAAAATCGACGGTCGATTTCAGCGCCTCGCGGTCGGCATCCGTGACCTCAAGCTGAATACCGTTGTCGCGGAAGAAGCGCTGCATATACCCCGGGTAGGCACCGCGACACTGTACGTCACCAAAGAATTGCCAGGCGCGGTTTTCCTGCAGTGTTTCCAGAACATCTTCCGGCTTGCAGGTCAGCGGATACATCAGACCGCCCAGCAGCATATTGCCAATTCTGCCATCAGGAACGATCTCATGGCAGGCCTTCACCGCCAGCGCGCTGGCCACCAGCTGATGATGGATCGCCTGATACACTTCGCCTTTGCTGCTGGTTTCCGGCAGGCCCACGCCGGTCATCGGCGCGTGCAGAGACATATTGATCTCGTTGAAGGTCAGCCAGAGCTTGACCTTTTCTTTGTAGCGCACAAACACGGTACGGGCGTAGCGCTCGAAGAACTCAATAGTCTGGCGGCTGCCCCATCCGCCGTACTGCTTCACCAGCCCCCACGGCATTTCGTAATGCGACAGCGTCACCAGCGGGGTAATGTTGTGCGCGGCCAGCTCGTCAAACAGCCGGTCGTAAAACGCCAGCCCCGCCTCGTTCGGCTGCTCCTCGTCGCCGTTCGGAAAAATGCGGGTCCAGGCAATGGAGACGCGCAGGCAGCTAAAGCCCATCTCCGCGAACAGTTTGATGTCTTCCGGATAGCGATGATAGAAGTCGATGGCAACATCCTTGATGCCGCTGTCGCCCGCCACGCGCTCAACCACCGGGCCGAAGACTCCCTGCGGCTGAACGTCAGAGGTGGACAGCCCTTTCCCCTCCTCCAGATACGCGCCCTCTACCTGATTCGCGGCAACCGCGCCGCCCCATAAAAAATCGTCCGGGAAAGTTTTCATCACGTTCTCCTGTTATTGATGGCTTACGCTGAGTAACGGCGCACCAGCATTGACGGACGTTGCCGCCACGGTCACCACGTCGCGATACTCATCGCTGTTACTGATAATAATCGGGGTCGCCAGATCGTATCCGGCATCGATAATCGCCTGTCGGTCAAACTCCAGCAGCAGATCGCCGGGTTGCACCGTGTCACCGACCTTCACATGGGCGGTAAACGGCTTGCCGTCGAGCTTCACGGTGTCGATACCCACATGGATCAACACTTCGATTCCACTGTTACTGAGCAGGCCGATGGCGTGTTTGGTCTGGAACAGCGAGGCCACCACGCCAGCAAACGGGGCAACCACTTTGTTATCGGAGGGAATAATCGCGGCGCCGCTGCCCAGCAGGCCGCTGGCAAAGGTGGTATCCGGCACCTGGTCGAGCGCAAGAACGGTACCGGTCATCGGTGATAGCACATCGTTTTCGCCCGCGGTGACCACCCCTTCTGTCGCGGTGTTTCCTAGCATACCGGCGACCAGCGTCAGGCCGCAGCTCAGCACCAGCGCCACCACCGTACCGATAATGCCGCCCCACAGCGTGGCGTCCACGCCGCCCGGCGGGATCATCTGGGCGACAGTAAAGATATTGGCGAAGCCGAAAGAGTAAACGTGGGTGTCACTAAAGCCGACAATCGCTCCGCCGATAGCGCCTGCCACGCAGCCAAAAATAAACGGACGGCGCAGCGGCAGGTTTACGCCATACACTGCGGGTTCGGTGATACCGAAAAACCCTGCCGTCACGGATGAACCGGCCAGCATTTTCTGACGCGCATCGCGGGTACGCAGGAAAATGCCCAGTGCCGCCCCCACCTGGCCGAACACCGCAGGCAAGAGCATCGGCAGCATGGAGTCATGCCCCAGCACCGCCAGGTTGTTGATCATCAGCGGCACCAGCCCCCAGTGCAGGCCAAAAATGACGCAGACCTGCCACAGCGCGCCCATCGCCGCGCCCGCCAGCCACGGTGCCAGAACGTAAATACTCTGATAGCCGTTCGCCAGCATCTGGCTCAGCCAGGTCGCCAGCGGCCCGATAACGAGGAAAGTCAGCGGCACGGTCACGGCAAGACAGATCAGCGGCGCGAAGAAGTTTTTCATCGAGGAAGGCAGCAGCCTGGTGCTCTGCTTTTCCAGCCAGCAGCTCACCCACGCGGCGAGAATAATCGGGATCACCGACGAGCTATAGTTGAACCAGGTGACAGGAATGCCCAAAAAGGCTTCCGACACCGCGCCCGGCTGCTGGCTGGCGTTGAACGCCGCAATCATCACTGGATGGGTGAGCGCCCCGCCGATCACCATGGTAATGAATGGGTTGCCGCCGAACTTTTTCCCGGCGGTATAGCCCAGCACCAGCGGGAAGAAGAAGAACAGCGCGTCGCTGGCAGCAAACCAGATTTTATACGTGCCGCTCTCGGTCGTGAGCCAGCCGCACACCACGGCCAGCGCCAGCAGCCCCTTCAGAATACCGGACGCGGCCAGAATGCCGATAAACGGGGTAAAGATGCCGGAGACGATATCAATCAGACGGCCCAACAGGTTACCCTTTTCACCCTTCTCTTCCACGACAGGGGCGTCGTCGGTCAGGCCTGCTTCATTGCGGACAGCCTGCCAGACGTCGTGAACGTGGTTGCCAATCACCACCTGAAACTGGCCGCCGCTTTCGACCACCATGATCACGCCCGGATTTTTCTTGAGCCCTTCCGCATCCGCCCGTTGATTGTCTTTCAGTTTGAAGCGAAGCCGGGTCGCGCAGTGCACAAGACTGACGATGTTCTCTTTTCCGCCAACGTGGCCGAGAATATCCTTCGCTAAAGCCTGGTATTCCATCTCGATTTCCTTACATCCGATGCCCGCAGGCACCTGTTGACTGAGTACAAAAAATAAAAAAACCCGAGAACGGCCTTCTGACGAAGGCCGCGCTCAGGTTTTGCCTGCGTAGTGCAGTAACAATCCTGTTTGAGGCTTAACGCCCCTCTTTTCTCACCCGCTCGATATGAATGGCGAGAAACATAATTTCTTCGGTTGTCAGCTCACGCTGATAGCTTTTGTTCAGGTGCTGTGCGATTTTCTCGGCGCATTTCCACGCCTTCGCGTAGTTGTCTTTGACTGCCGTATGCAGCGAGACATCGTCATCTTCCACCACGGTGCGGGTGAGCATCCGCTGGGCAAAAAACTTCAGGTGGGTGACAAAACGCTGATAGCTGAGCGACTCTTCGTCATACTCAAGCTGCAGCTGATACTTCACCAGCTGCAGGATCTCCTGCATCACCCGCGTCACGTGCATCACCTCCGGCATTTCGCTGTTCAGCTGCGCGGTGACCAGATGCAGGGCGATAAAACCGGCCTCATCCTCCTCCAGTTCGACGTTCAGGCGTCTGGCGATAATGGCCCGCGCCTCCTGCCCTAACTCGAACTCCTTCGGATACAGTCGTTTAATATCCCACAGCAGCACGTTTTTGATGGCCAACCCGTTCTTCTGCCGCTCAATCGCAAAGTAGCAGTGATCGGTGAGGGTGATATACAAGCTCTCCTGCAGCTTGCCCAGCCGCTGCGCCGCCAGCCCGATGATGCGGTCGCAGGTGGTCATCACCTCCAGCGGAATTTGACTCAGCAGCTCTCCGAGCCGACGCACCAGTTCATCGCTTTGTAACGCAAACACCTTTTCAACCAACGCGGTATCCAGCGCTTCACCGACGCGCTTCTGAAAGGCCAGCCCACGGCCCATCACCACCTGTTCGCGCCCGCGCTCATCCTGAACAACCACCACGTTATTATTGAGTATCTTGGCGATTTTCATCTGAACCCCAGAAACAAAAAAACCTGACCTCCGGCAGATGCCAGAAAATCAGGTTTTGCCTGCCTAAGCAGTAACAATCCAGTTCTGGCACTCTAACAGTTTCATTCGTAGCCTCAATGCGTCACGCGTCAGAAACGTGACGCGGATCGAACTTGCTATGGTGATATCAGAAGGTCACCACCGTTTTCAGCTCGGTGACCCAGGCATCCTGGGTGCGACTGACCCCGCCGGGATGGTGCCAGTACTGAATGCCCGGCTGCAGTTCAAGCCATGACACCGGACGAAAACGGTAGTAAAACTCTCCGTTCAGGGAATGGCCCGGCACCGGGTGATATGCCGGATTATCATAATCACTTACGCCGCTCAGGCTGTTCAGGTAACGCTGGTTGCGGGCGTACTGGCTGCTCATATCAATCCAGGTTAAGCCAAAGCCAATCCAGTCTTCCGGTCGCGCATCAAACAGCCCGCGGTAGCGCAGCGAGGCGGCGTAAACCTGGTGCATGTAGTTACTGCTCTGATCCGCAAGGCTCATGCTGAACGAGGTACTCAACCCGCGATTCGGATCACCCTGATGCTGCGTTAGCTGCTGGTTCAGTCCGGCGTACATAAACCAGGTCCGGCTGTGCGTATCGAATCCGTCCGGGTCCGTCGCCCCCGCCCCACCCGATTTGCCGCGATAGAGATCGGTTTGCGGCGCGTTGGTAAACACCACGCCCAGGTTGTACGCGCCCGGCAGGCCGTTAATCAGTGGACGCGCTTCGATTTCAACCGGCAGTAAGATCCCTTTGCTGCCCTTCGTCGACCAGCTCCACGCATGGTTGCGGCTTGCGGCCTGCGGATTCTGCTCCATCACGCCGCCCTTCAGGGTTAGCGTCGGCGTGAGTTTATACGCAAGCGTGGTGCCCCAGGTGTGCACGTTCCAGTTGTTCCAGGTCAGCGAGTTGGCTGACTTCCCGCCGCACTGGGACAGCAGCTGGAAATCACAGGGGATAATTTGATCGAAGGTTTGTACCTTGTTCATCATCCCGATGCGCCAGGTCAGACGCCGGTCGTCAAAGCTGCGGGCAAAGGTCAGCCAGCCCAGACGGGTAATCGACTGCCCGCCCCAGCTCTCCTGGGTCAGATCGTTGAAGTTGACACGCGGGTCCTGCACGCGTTTGGTGGTGAGGTCATCATTGTGGTTACGGTTGACGATGTTCCCCTCGATACGCGCGTCCGGGATACCGGTCCAGCGCTCCAGATCCTGGTTGAAGGTCAGCGCGAACTGGTCAATATAGGCCACGTGGGAGTCGTGGTTATATCCACCGCCGCCGTTCCAGCCAATTTCATTCAGATATCCGAGATTATAGGTAAAACCGTTATCGTTAAGGATTTTACGTATGCCGAGCATTTCGCCCAGCACAGGCTCCGGCGGAGCTTCAAACCCTAATACCGTTCCGTTCCAGTCTTGCGCCATCGACAGCGGGGATATCGCCAATAAGGCGAGCGCATAGAGTTTATTTTTATATGCCATAATAACAACCTGTGATTGAATATTGAGTGCGTAACCGGCCGCAGGAAATTTTTCTATTTCCTGTCGAGAATTCATTTTTTAAAAAATCAGTAAAAGCGCTAAGCCAAATAACTCTCCTGCGTAAACGACAGGCAAAAAAAAACCTAAGCGCTCCACAGCGAAAATGCTGTGAAACGCTTAGGTTTTGCCTGTTAACCAGTAACAATCCTGCGTTGAAAACAGTGGCACCTTAACACCGTCGCGCCACGTTGAAAACCGGAACTGTTTTCTGTTTTAAAAAAGTGTGAGCAATTTAACGCTTATTATTTGGACTGAATCACCCGCGCAATATCAGCCGACGTCTGTAATGTACGAATCTCCTGAAATAACCCCAGCGCTTCATCGTACTCTTTGCGTAAATAACTCAGCCACTGCTTAATTCGCGCGACGTGATACAAACCGGTGTCGCCCTGCTTTTCCAGACGGCTGTATTTTTGCAGCAGCGTGACGACGTCTGCCCACGGCATACGCGGTTCGTTATATTTCACCACCCGGCTGAGGTTAGGCACGTTCAGCGCGCCGCGGCCGATCATTACCGCATCGCAGCCGGTGGCGTTCAGACAGGCCTGCGCGCTCTCGTAGTCCCAGATTTCGCCGTTGGCGATCACCGGAATGGTGAGGCGTTTGCGGATCTCACCGATCGCCTGCCAGTTAATGCGATCGGCTTTGTAGCCATCTTCTTTGGTACGGCCATGCACCACCAGCTCGGTGGCGCCGGCCTGCTGCACCGCATCGGCGATTTCAAACTGCCGCGCATCGCTGTCCCATCCCAGGCGAACCTTAACCGTCACCGGCAAATGCGCGGGTACCGCCTCGCGCATGGCTTTCGCGCCGCGGTAAATCAGTTCAGGATCTTTCAGCAACGTCGCTCCGCCGCCGCTGCCGTTCACCAGCTTAGACGGACAGCCGCAGTTGAGATCTACCCCGTAAGAGCCCAGCTCAACCGCGCGGGCTGCGTTTTCCGCCAGCCATTCCGGATACTGGCCGAGCAGTTGAATACGCACCAGCGTGCCGGAAGAGGTCCGGCTCTGGTTGTGCAGCTCGGGGCAAAGCCGGAAGAAGGATTTTACCGGCAAAAGCATATCGACCACGCGCAGGAACTCCGTCACGCAGAGATCGTAGTCGTTCACCTCGGTCAGAAGCTCGCGCACGAGGGAGTCGAGCACGCCTTCCATTGGGGCCAGTAAAACACGCATAGCAGTACCTGTGAAAAAAGACGCGCTATAGTAGCCGCTCTCTATATCGCTGGGAAGCGCTTCTGTTCAGGCAGAAAGTCACCCGGCGTAGCCCCAACAATGGCGCGAAACGCCGCCGCAAATGCCGCCGGGCCGGAAAAGCCCAGCATCCAGGCCACCTGCTTAACCGGGTATCCGTTGGCGAGGAGATCCAGCGAGGCACAAATCCTGGCACGCTGTCGCCAGGCCCGGAAGCTAAAGCCGGTATCGTTGATAAACGCGCGTGAAAACGTGCGTTCAGACATCGCGGCCCGTTCCGCCAGCCTTTCCAGAGAAAGATCCCAGAGATTGTTGGCAATGATGTCACAGGCAATGCGATGTAAGCGCTCATCCACGGGCATCGGTAATTCGGCCGAGATTTGCTGAGCTTCACTGAGGATATCGAGCAGCAAAACGGCCATGCTGCGCTGACTGGCTGGCCGGTATTCCGCGCTGAACAGCCCGGCAATCAGCTCTTTGAACAACGCTGTGGCCATAATCACGTGAACCTCGTCTTTCCGCTTAAAAGGCTCGCATTGCGCTATCAGCGCCGGGCTAAACCAGACCGCGCGCAGCTCCGTTGTGGATAACACGCTGTAGGTATGCTCCTGAAAGGGAGGGATCCACAGCGCGCGCTGTGGCGGTATGACCCAGCGTTTGCTGCCGGTTTCGACCAGCATGACCCCTTTGATGGCAAACAAAAGTTGTCCCTGCGAATGCTGGTGAGGCGGATCGACTTCGCCGCGCGTATAGCGAATTGCCCCTCTTGACCATCCGATAGCATCGTCGTGAATTGGCGTTTTATCGATAACGGTTGGCATTTCACATTCCCCCCTTCCTCTTATGATGCTGCTTGTACACGTAACCAGAGAGAGACGCAATGCACATCCATTTTATTATTCATGAACATTTCGAGGCGCCAGGCGCCTATGAAATCTGGGGGAAAAGTCGCGGCTGCAGTCTGAGCTACACCAGAGTTTATCAGGGCGATCCTGTACCCGAGGCGCTGGGGCACACAGACCTGCTTATCATCATGGGAGGCCCGCAGTCCCCCGCCACCACGCGTGAGGAATGCCCCTGGTTTGATGCGCAGGCGGAAAAGGCACTCATCAGCCGCGCGATAGAGGCAGGTAAAACGGTGATAGGCGTTTGTCTGGGCTCGCAGCTTATCGGTGAAGCGCTGGGCGCAGCGTTTTGCCACAGCCCGGAAAAAGAGATCGGCAAATTTCCCGTCAGGCTCACAGATGCAGGCAAGGCGAACCCGCTGTTTGAGGACTTTGGCAGCGTGCTGAACGTCGGTCACTGGCATAACGACATGCCTGGGTTGACGCCGCAGGCTAAGGTTCTGGCGTACAGCGAGGGCTGTCCCCGCCAGATCGTGCAATACAGCGAACGGGTTTACGGTTTCCAGTGCCATATGGAGCTGACGCCGGAGGTGGTAGAGTTGCTGATTGAGCATTCGCAGAGTGACCTCCGCCGCGCGGGTGAATTCCGTTTTGTCGAAACGGCGGAAAAACTCCGCTCGCATGATTATCGCGAAATGAACCAGGTGCTGTTTTCTTTTCTCGATAAACTGACCGCCTGTCGCTGATACCTTCTCTGGCACGCCGTTTCGCCAGCGCAATCCCTTTCCTCTAAACTGTAGCCTGCACCGGTAAGGTGATACCGGACGTTCCATTCCGGAATGTCTGGTATGCTCAAAATTCATGATGTGATCCATGGCACATTTTTAGGTTTAATTGTATGATGAATGCGTTTCAGCAAGGACTTTCACCATGAGCAAATCATTGAACATTATCTGGCAATATCTGCGCGCATTCGCCCTGATTTACGCCTGCCTGTATGCCGGGATTTTCATCGCGTCGCTGCTGCCCATCACCATCCCCGGCAGCATTATCGGCATGCTGATCCTCTTCGTGTTGCTGGCGCTGCAAATCCTGCCCGCAAAGTGGGTCAACCCCGGCTGCTTCGTCCTCATTCGCTATATGGCGCTGCTTTTCGTGCCTATCGGCGTGGGCGTCATGCAGTATTTTGATTTGCTCAAAGCCCAGTTCGGCCCGATTGTGGTCTCCTGCGCGGTCAGTACGCTGGTGGTTTTCCTGGTGGTGAGCTGGAGTTCACATCTGGTGCATGGCGAACGTAACGTGATTGGGGAGAAAACAAAAAAATGATGGACAATATCTGGTGGTCGCTGCCGCTCACCCTGGCAGTCTTTTTCGCCGCACGTAAGCTTGCCGCGCGTTTCAAAATGCCCTTGCTGAATCCCCTGCTGGTGGCGATGGTGGTGATTATTCCGTTCCTCCTGCTCACCGGCATTCCTTACGAACGCTACTTTGCTGGCAGCAAAATCTTAAACGACCTGCTGCAGCCCGCCGTCGTGGCGCTGGCGTTTCCTTTATACGAGCAGTTGCACCAGATCCGCGCCCGCTGGAAATCCATCATTACCATCTGTTTTGTGGGTAGCCTGGTGGCGATGATCACCGGTACGTCGGTGGCGCTGTTGATGGGGGCCTCGCCGCAAATTGCCGCCTCTATTCTGCCTAAATCGGTGACCACGCCTATCGCGATGGCGGTTGGGGGCAGCCTCGGCGGTATTCCGGCCATCAGCGCGATGTGCGTCATTTTCGTCGGTATTCTCGGCGCGGTGTTTGGGCACACCCTGCTGAACGCGATGCGTATTCATACTAAGGCGGCTCGGGGGCTGTCGATGGGCACCGCCTCGCACGCGCTGGGCACCGCCCGCTGCGCGGAGCTGGATTATCAGGAAGGGGCGTTTAGCTCCCTGGCACTGGTGATCTGCGGGATTATTACCTCCCTGCTGGCCCCGTTCATTTTCCCGCTTATTCTGGCGGTGATGGGCTAAAATTTGCGATGCGTCGCGCAAATTTCATTTTGATTTCATAAGTTGCATACATAATGAGAAGTGGATCACATATAAAGCCCTGACGGCTCCGTAAACTACCGATCCATTAACCTTTATGAGGCAAACGCCATGCACCCACGTTTTCAAGCTGCTTTCGCCCAGCTTGCAGAGAATTTGCAGTCAGCCCTTGCTCCCGTTCTGGCAGATGCGCACTTCCCCGCCCTGCTGACCGCGGAGCAGGTCACGATGCTGAAACAGGCAACGGGACTGGACGAAGACGCGCTGGCTTTCTCACTGCTTCCTCTGGCTGCCGCCTGCGCGCGGGCCGATCTCTCCCACTTCAACGTCGGGGCCATTGCGCGCGGCGTCAGCGGCACCTGGTACTTCGGCGGCAACATGGAGTTCCTGGGCGCAACCATGCAGCAAACCGTGCACGCCGAGCAGAGCGCCATCAGTCACGCGTGGCTGCGCGGTGAAAAAGCGCTGAGCGCCATTACCGTTAACTACACTCCGTGCGGCCACTGCCGTCAGTTTATGAACGAGCTGAACAGCGGGCTGCAGCTGCGCATCAATCTGCCAGGCCGCGCGCCGCACACGCTGGCGGATTACCTGCCTGACGCGTTTGGCCCGAAAGATCTGGAGATCAAAACCCTGCTGATGGACGAGCAGAACCACGGTTTCGCCCTGTCCGGCGATGACCTGAGCCAGGCGGCGATTGCCGCCGCCAACAAGAGCCACACGCCGTACAGCAAGTCCCCGAGCGGCGTGGCGCTGCAGTGCCGCGATGGCCGAATTTTCACCGGCAGCTATGCGGAAAACGCCGCGTTTAACCCAACGCTGCCGCCGCTGCAGGGCGCACTCAACCTGCTGAGCCTGAACGGCTATGATTATCCTGACATTCAGCGCGCCATTCTGGCTGAAATTGCCGATGCGCCGCTGATTCAGTGGGATGCCACTGCCGCAACGCTTAAAGCGCTGGGCTGTACGACGATTGACCGCGTACTGCTGGCGTGATCCTTCCGGCGGGCAGAAATGCCCGCCAGTTTGCTGAAAAACCCCTCAGTTGAGTCGCTGTTTCTTGCGCTAACCAGGCGGGTAAAGTAGCCTGAGTTAAATTTCACCTTCGGTACGAGCCATCTGCATGTTAAAGCGCGTTTTTTACAGCCTGTCTGTCCTGGTCGGCATACTGCTGTTGATCGTGCTCGGTCTCGACCGCTGGATGAGCTGGAAAACCGCCCCCTACATCTTTGATGACCTGCAGGACCTGCCCTATCGTCAGGTTGGCGTGGTGCTCGGCACCGCCAAGTATTACCGCACCGGCGTCATCAACCAGTATTACCGTTACCGCATCCAGGGCGCGCTGAACGCCTACAACAGCGGCAAGGTGAACTATCTGCTGCTGAGCGGGGATAACGCCCTGCAAAGCTACAATGAACCGGTGACGATGCGGAAGGACCTGATTGCCGCGGGCGTGGATCCTGCCGATATCGTGCTCGACTACGCCGGGTTCCGCACCCTGGACTCCATCGTGCGTACGCGCAAGGTCTTCGACACCAACGACTTCATCATCATCACTCAGCGCTTCCACTGCGAGCGTGCGCTGTTTATTGCCCTGCATATGGGTATTCAGGCGCAGTGCTATGCGGTGCCGTCGCCAAAAGATATGCTGAGCGTGCGTGTCCGCGAGTTCGGCGCCCGCTTTGGTGCCCTGGCCGATCTGTATATCTTTAAGCGCGAACCACGCTTTTTAGGCCCGCTGGTGCCGATTCCGGCGATGCACGAAGTGCCGGAGGACGCGCAAGGTTACCCGGCCGTCACGCCTGAGCAGCTGCTCGATATGCAGAAAAAAGAGAAATAGCGGGACTGCCTTTATACTTTCTTTACGCCGGGCCTGACGCTTTTTATCTCCCCTTTACGTCGGCTCTTTTAAGCTGAGTTCATTGCCGCTACGGCTTCATTGAAGAATGACTATGAACTCGATAATGAATGCGTTTTTCCTCAAAAGTCTCCGTCCGTACTTTAACTTTCCCGGCCTATCACTCCCTGGCGCACTTAATTCTGGTCTCTGGCTGGATGGAAAAATTGACGCCCTGCAGCACAACGTTGCCGTGGAAGTGGCCGATTATCTGGAACGTTACCCGCAAACGAAACATGTTGACGTTTACCTGAACGATATCAACGGCACGATGCGCGGCAAGCGCCTCTCGGTAGAGAGCATGCTGAATCTGGAAAAAGGCTGTTATTTTCCGCTTTCCGTCTACTCAATGGATCAGAAGGGAAACATCGCCGCCCCGCTTTATGATGAACCCGACCGGCTGTGCGTCCCGGTCGCCGGCTCTTTGCGCCCCTGTCCGCAGGATCCGGAGCACACCGCGCAGATCCTGCTGACGATGAAAGACAGCGACGGTAACCCCTGCCCGCTTGAGCCGCGCGCGATACTGCAGAACGTCGTGGCCCGCTTCCACCAGCACGGCCTTTTCCCGGTCATTGCCCCGGAAATTGAGTTTTACCTGACGGGACAGAGCGAACGCGATCCGCAAAATCAGGGCTGTTTTCACATGGATACCTCGTCGGCGCATGCGGCGCTGTTTGACGAGCTGGAACAGCTGGCGCACCTGCAGCGCATCCCGCTGTCAGGGGTCGTAGCGGAAGCCGAGTCCGGACAGTACGAATTAAACCTGAAGCACAGCCAGCGCGTCGTTGAGGTCTGTGATAACGTGCTGGCCCTGCGCCGCCTGACCCGCTATGTCGCTGAAAAGCACGGTCTTCAGGCCAACTTTATGGCTAAGCCTTTCAGCCAGCTGTCCGGCAGCGGTTTGCACATCCATTTCAGCCTGAACAACAGCCGTGGCGAAAACGTTTTTGCCTCGCCGGTGAACGCGCTGAGCAGCATGATGCGTTTGTGCATCGCGGGCCAGCTGGCGCTAATGCCTGCCTCCGTCGCCATTCTTGCGCCGGGGGTCAACGCGTTTCGTCGCCTGCGTAAAAACCTGACGGAACCCGTCTTTAACTCCTGGGGCTATAACACCCGCTCCGCCGCCTTGCGTATTCCCTGCTCGGATGACGGCAATCGTCGCATTGAGTACCGGCTGGCCGGGGCCGATGCGAATCCGTATCTGGTGGCGGCCACTATCCTGACAGGCATGCTTTACGGGCTGGAACATATCGACGAGGGGGATCTCCCTGAGCCGCAGCACGACCAACCCGAACTGCCGCTGTTCCAGCAGGAGGCGATTGAGGCCTTTGCCCGCTGTGAGTATCTCACCGACAGCCTGGGCGACGCCTTTTCCGAACAGTGGGTCGCCTGCAAGCTTTCTGAACTCGACTGGTTTGAGCGCATTGTGACGCAGGAGGAGTCCCATCTGGCATAGGGCATAAAAAAAGCCCGCTCGGTGAGCGGGCCGGGTATGGCGAGAAACGATTACTTCTTACGGGCGTACTTCAGTGAATCCAGCGCAACCGCGAAGATAATGATGGCGCCCTTGATGATGTACTGCCAGTACGGGTTCACGCCGATGTAGGTCAACCCGTAGTTGATGACGGTGAAGATGATCACACCGGTCACCACGCCGAGCACCGTCCCCACGCCGCCGCTGAAGGAGACGCCGCCCACTACGCAGGCTGCGATCGCATCCAGTTCGTACATGAAGCCAAGGTTGTTCGTTGCAGAGCCGATACGGCCCGCTTCCAGCATCCCGCCGAAGGCGTAGAACACGCCGGACAGGGCATAGATGATGAGCAGGTTCAGGGCAACGTTTACGCCAGAGACTTTCGCTGCTTCCGGGTTACCGCCGATAGCGAAGATGTTTTTGCCAAAGCGCGTTTTGTTCCACAGGATCCAGACGAAGGCGACCGCAATCAGCGCATAGAAGGTGATGTACGACAGACGGAAGCTGCCCAGCGCGATAAACCCTTGCGTAAAGGTCGAGAAGCCGCTGTCAAAGCCCGAGATGGGCGAAGCACCGACGAAGTCGTAGTACAGGGAGTTGATACCGTAAACGATGATCATCGTACCCAGGGTGGTGATGAATGGCGTCACGTTCAGGTAGGCGATGATAATACCGTTGATCAGACCAATCACCGCACCGATGGCGCAGACAATCAGGATCACCACGAAAATCGGCATGGTGGCCATTTCCGGGAAGACCTTGTTGGCGTTTTCCATCGACTGCAGCAGGGTTGCCGCGATAACCGCCGCCAGACCTACCTGGCGACCGGCAGAAAGGTCCGTCCCCTGGGTCACGATCAGGCCCGCCACGCCCAGCGCAATGATAATACGCACGGAGGACTGGGTCAGAATGTTACTCAGGTTCAGCAGGCTTAAGAACGTAGGGTCCTGGAAAATGATGATTGCCAGCAAGACTAAAAGAACAACGTAAATACCGCCTTCTTTCAGGTAAGTGAGAAAACTTTTTTTATTTAACGCACTCATGAGGAGCCCCTGATCTTAAAGGTGCAAAGACGCAAGACGCAAAATTTCATTTTGCGTTGTCGTTTTGGTGTCAACAATACCGGCGACGAGACCATTGCTCATAACCAGAATACGGTCCGTGATCCCTAACAATTCCGGCATTTCGGAAGAAATAATAATGATCCCTTTATTCTTTTTCGCCAGCTCGGCAATCAGCTGATAAATTTCAAACTTCGCGCCGACGTCAATACCGCGGGTCGGCTCATCCAGCATCAGAATTTCTGGCTGAGTTAATAACCAACGGCCAATAATCACTTTCTGCTGGTTACCGCCTGACAGCGAACCAATCTGGGTGCGG
Source organism: Enterobacter sp. BNK-13 (assembly GCF_048685015.1). Lineage (NCBI taxonomy): Bacteria > Pseudomonadati > Pseudomonadota > Gammaproteobacteria > Enterobacterales > Enterobacteriaceae > Enterobacter > Enterobacter sp. BNK-13. The sequence goes on from NZ_JBLQTP010000001.1 coordinate 2,838,561, forward strand.
TGGCCTGGCGTTTTTACGCGCATGGAGTCAATCACCCATTGGGTATCGCTCTTCATGCGGGAGTTATCCAGCAGCCCGACTTTGTTTTTGTAATTGCGAATGTTAGAAATTAACGAGTTAAAGTTAATATCCAGATAAGCATAAATACCGGTCGAACGACGCTCTTCCGTCACCAGCGCAAAACCATTATTAATGGCTTCGTTGGCGTTGTGGTTATTGATTTTCTTTCCGTGCAGCGTAATGGTGCCTTCGGCTTTCTCACGAATGCCAAACAGGGTTTCCACGATATCGGTACGCTTAGCCCCTACCAGCCCGGCAATCCCCAGGATTTCACCCTTGTGCAGGTCGAAGGAGACATCGCGGATAGACGGCTGACGCAATGAGGTCAGATTGCGCACTTCCAGAATCACTTCACCCGGCTTGTTTTCTTTGTCCGGGAAGCGCTGGTTCAGGGAACGGCCGACCATCATGGCGATGATCTTGTCCATGTCCAGCCCTTCCAGCGGCTGTGTGGCAATCCACTGGCCGTCGCGCAGGATGGTGATCTCATCGCAAAGCTGGAAGATCTCTTCCATTTTGTGGGAGATGTACACAATGCCGCAGCCGCGATCTTTCAACTTACGAATAATGGTAAAAAGGTGGTTAACCTCTTTTTCCGTTAATGACGATGTCGGTTCGTCCATGATGACGATTTTCGCATCATAGGAGAACGCTTTGGCAATTTCGATCATCTGCATCTGGGAGACGGATAATGTTCCCACGCGGGCGCGCGGATCGATATCAATATCCAGCTCGTCGAAAATCGCCTTGGTGTCGCGATACATTTTATCCTGATCGACAAAGACACCTTTGGTGGGATAACGCCCCAACCACATGTTATCCATGACTGAACGCTGCAACACCAGGTTTAATTCCTGGTGAACCATCGAGATACCGTTTTCCAGTGCTTCTTTCGCTGAATGGAAATCGATCTCTTTCCCCTGAAAAAGAATGCTGCCAGAATCTTTTTGATAGATCCCAAAAAGACATTTTAATAATGTTGATTTACCCGCACCGTTCTCCCCCATTAAGGCATGAATAGAGTGAGGACGCACTTTTAAATTAACATTATCGAGTGCCTTAACGCCGGGAAATGACTTGTTGATACCGCTCATTTCCAACAGGTATTCACCGGATGACTGAGTTGTTGTGCTGACCATAATTATACCTTGTTGGCCTCGCATATCGCGTTATAAAAGGGCGCAACGAATTGCGCCCAGTGGAGACAAGTTAACTCTTTTATTTACCGATAAACTCAGCCAGGTTGGACTGGTCGACGCCCACGTAAGGTACGCGAACGATTTTGTTGTCAATTTTCCAGTTGGTGCCGTCTGCCGCACCTTTGCCATCGGCCAGGTTTTTCGCCAGATCGAAGGTCGCTTTCGCCTGGTTGTTGGCATCGTTCAGCACGGTACCGGCCATCGCACCGGATTTAACCAGCGCCAGCGCTTCTGGCAGCGCATCCACACCGAATACCGGGATGGACGATTTGTTGTGCGCTTTCAGCGCTTCTACCGCACCCATTGCCATCGCATCGTTGTTGGCGATAACCACTTCGATTTTGTTGGCGTTAGGGCCGGACAGCCACGCGTCCATCTTATCTTTCGCCTGAGCGGTATCCCACATCGCGGTATCTAACGCCAGTTGCTGGGTTTTCAGGCCCTTGTCGTTCAGCTCTTTGATAACGTAGGTGGTACGCGCTTCAGCATCCGGATGGCCAGGTTCGCCTTTCAGCAGCACGAACTGAATCTGACCGTCTTTGTTCAGGTCCCAGTTCGGGTTCGCCGCCCAGTGTTTCGCGATCAGATCGCCCTGAATAATACCGGACTCTTTGGAGTCGGTACCGACGTAATACGCTTTATCGTAGCTATCCAGCGCCTTACGGGAAGGTTCTTTGTTGAAGAAGACGATCGGCACGTTCTGGCCGCGCGCTTTTTCAATAACCGTGCCTGCTGCAGCCGGGTCAACCAGGTTGATGGCCAGGGCTTTCACGCCTTTCGCCAGCAGAACGTCGATCTGGTCGTTCTGTTTGGACTGGTCATTCTGGGAGTCGTTCATCAGCAGCTGAACGTCTGGCGCTGCTTTCGCATCTTTCTCAATCGCTTTACGCACAACAGACATGAAGTTGTCGTCGTATTTATAGATGGTCACACCAATACGGGTATCCGCAGCGTGCGCTGCTGCACCAAAAAGCATGCTTGCCATTACAGCAGACAGGGTCAACACCTTCTTATTCATGGTATCTCCGGTTTTTTTTATGCAGGGTAGTTCTTGTGAATAACGAGCGGCGGGCAGATGTTAATAAAACGTTACTGACAGCCGAGGTTCACTTATAAAATTTCTCTCTTCCGTGTTCGGTAACGCTCCAGAAATGCGTTTTATTCGTTGTTTGCGGCACATTGGCTATAGTGAAAGTGAATAATCACTGTTACATAGCGTTTCAGCCCCTAAAACGCTGACATCATAGTCAGCGCCTTGTTAAGATACTGTGAATTTACTCACAGATTGAAAACGGTTACATCACCACATGTAATCAGTTAGTGATCGGAACCACAGTTTGCCGGGCCGCGACGGAGTGGCGACGCACTAAAGTCGGCATGAAACAGTGTGTTGCCCCCGGATCCAGCATGCCAGCAGCCCCCTGTAACGCCAGCTCAGTCGCCAGTTTCGCCATAGAGGCAATGGGATAACGCACGGTTGTCAGCTGCGGGTCGGTGTAACGGGCAATCGGGATATCATCAAAACCAATGAGTGATAAATGCTGTGGCACCGCAATCCCGTTATCCTTCAGCGCCGTCAGGGCGCCTGCCGCCATGCTGTCGTTATAGGCAAACACCGCAGACAGCTGCAGATTGCGGCCCAGCAGCTCTACCATCGCAGCTTCACCGCCCTGCATGTCCGGCGTGCCGGTCCCCACCCAGCTTTCGGATGACGTAATGCCGTGCTCTTTCAGGGCGTTTTGCCACCCCTCGCGCCGCAGTTCGTCATCTTCAATCTGATGGCTGGAGGCCAGATAACCGATCCGCTGATGCCCGTTGTTGATGAGCATTTTTGTGGCCATCATGGCGCCGCTGACGTTATCCAGCCCGACGCAGCGGTGGGCATAGCCGGGGACGATGCGGTTGATCAGCACCATACCCGGGATCTGCTCCATCAATCCGGTTAGCTCTTCATCGCTTAAGGCTTTTGAATGGACAATCAAGGCGTTACAGCGCTGGCGGATCAGCACTTCAATGGCATGACGTTCTTTTTCAGCCTCATGATAGCTATTGCCGATCAGGACATATTTCTGATGCTGCTGGGCGACCATATCGACCGCTTTCACCAGTGCGCCAAAAAAGGCATCTGAGACATCCATCACCACCACGCCGATGGTGTCGCTAACCTGCGTCGCAAGCGCCTGGGCATTGGCATTTGGTCGGTACCCGAGCTGGGTCACGGCCTTCATTACGGTTTCACGGGTTTCAGGGCTGACCAGCGCGCTATTGTTCAGCACGCGTGAGACGGTAGCCACAGAAACGCCCGCCTGACGGGCGACGTCACGAATGGTGATCATATTCACCATCCTTCAAAGGATTGCAGCAACTCACAGACACCCCCTGTGTTTAGCAAGGTGGCTATTTTGGCAGCGAGAGAAAGGGGACTACGTGAAGAAGCTCACAGTCATGAAAACGCTTACATCCGTTTTGTTAATGATTGTGATCCAGATCGTTATCTGGATGTATTTTTCAATGATATCCCTGAAGCACGTGCGGTTAACTGACGCCATACCCACTCCAGCGGTCCCTGGCGGAAATAGCGTAGCCAGAGCACAGAAAACGCCAGGTTTACTGCCCAGACCGGAATAACAAACGCCAGCAGCGTAAGGCGGTCGAATTTCATAAACAGGCCAAAGCGATAGAAAAGCGTGGTGCAAATCAGCGTTTGCAGGAGGTAATTGCTCAACGCCATGCGGCCCACGCAGGCGATAGCGCTGACCATCCACAGACGAGAAAGCGAGGGCCAGAAGCCGTAGATCAGCGCCGCGTAGCCGATGGTCTGAAACGGCGCGCTCAGTTCACGCGGCACCTGGAGCAGGAACGCGCACCAGCGGTAATCCCAGTGGATATGCCACTGCACCATCACCGCCGGGAGATTAATCAGCACGCCGAGCAGCACCAGACCGGCGCCGGTACGGCGATAGTGACGAAGGCTGAATTCCCCTTTCAGCCAGCCGGTGCGCATCAGTGACGCGCCCATCAGCATCATACCCGCCAGTTGCCAGCCGTATTGCGCGCCCAGCGCAAGGAGGTTGTCCCCCAGCATATCCGCGCGGTTGCTTATCGCTTCCGTACCGCCTTTCAGCTTCCAGAACTGCTCGTACTGCAGGTTAGCGGCATCCGGGATCCAGGCACGGTTTGTCGTCTCGCCGGAGATCATCCCCAGCAGCAACAATACTCCAAGCCCCATGACATAGAGCATCACCCCGGTGTTGAACAGGCTTTTAACGCTGTGCGCATCGCGAATGAGGCGCCAGCAGATGAGCCCGACTAACCCATAGGCAAGAAGAATATCGCCGTCCCAGAAGAACAGGCCATGGATAAAGCCGAGGATAACCAGCAGCGTCAGGCGCGACTGGATCCAGCGCGTGCCGCGTTTGAGGAGAAGCTGCAGGCCTGCGCCAAACAGCAGGGCAAAGAGCGTGAGGAATTTGACCTGCGCAAAGAGATCGAGGATTGCCCAGGTCCAGGCATCACTGCGGGTAATGTCGCCATACCACGCGGGATTGAGATACGCCGCCTTCGGCAAACCGAAGGCGGTGATATTAAGCAGCAGGATACCGAGAATGGCGACGCCGCGAACAAAATCGAGCGTGACGTTTCGCTCCATGGTCCCTGCCCTGTAAGACTTAGTTGTGGTGACGTACGGCGCGCAGGAACTCCTGGCGGGTATTCTGGCTCGATTTAAACAGACCGCCCAGCGAGGTTGTAGTGGTCGCACTGGTGGCATCGCGCACGCCGCGCGCTTTCACGCAGTAGTGAACCGCGTCGATAGAGACGGCCACGTTATTGGTGCCCAGCAGCGTTTGCAGCGCGGTCAGGATCTGCTGGGTCAGGCGCTCCTGCACCTGCGGACGCTGAGCGAAGAACTGCACGATGCGGTTGATCTTCGACAGGCCAATCACCGTGTCTTTAGGGATATACGCCACGGTCGCTTTACCGTCGATGGTCACGAAATGGTGTTCGCAGGTGCTGGTTAGCGTGATATCGCGAACCGTCACCATCTCATCCACTTTCATCTTGTTTTCAATGACGGTGATTTTCGGGAAGTTGGCGTAATCCAGGCCGGAGAAAATTTCGTCGACGTACATTTTCGCGATGCGGTGCGGCGTCTCCATCAGACTGTCGTCACTCAGATCGAGATTCAGCAGCTCCATGATGTCGGTCATATGACCGGCAATCAGACGCTTGCGGGTTTCATTGTCCAAGTCCTGTACGGGCGGACGCAGTGGCGTTTCAAGACCGCGCGCAACCAGGGCTTCGTGGACCAGGGCAGCTTCTTTACTGAGTGATGACATTTTGTTCTCCTGCAGGTGTGGCGTCTTTTGCCCTCGTTGTGGCAAAAGTATGCGTTCATTGTGCGTGAGGCGGCGCACATAATCCAGTATTCACGACGATAATTATTGCAATTGCTGTTGCCTTTCAGCGTGACGATTCCAGACCAGGGCTCCTCCAACGAACAGCGCCACGCCCGCCAGCCCCAGCGCCGGCTCCAGCCGGTGGGTAAGCCAGGTTGATAACGCCGAGGTGACGGGGCCAATCAACTGCCCAATCGCATACCCGGTGGTGAGCAGGCCCGCCATATAGCGCGTGTGGTTTGGCGCCAGCTCACGACCGTATAAAAGAGAGAGCTGCACAGCACACAAAAAGCCGCCGCCCACCAGCAGCCCGCCTGTCAGTAACCCGCCAATCCCCGGCAGCAGCCAGGCCGCCAGCACGCCCGCCCCCTGTAACCACAGTACGATAGCCAGCCTGCGGTTAGCCGTTGAGGTATGGCGTAACAGAATACTGAGCGCAATCCCCACCACGGCGGCGAGACCAAAAATCGGCCAGACAAACTGGGCAAACAGGCTGCCGGGAAAACGCACGGCCGCCATTTGCGACAGGAAGGTCGCCGGGAGGATATAGCCAAACCCGGCCAGGCTGTAGCTCCAGACCAGACGCGTCAAATCCGCCGTCAGCACCAGCGGCTCCGGCGCGGTGCCGGGTCGATGGAGCTGCCCGGATCGCGGCAGGTAGCGCGCCACCAGGGCAATCAGCACCAGCGCCAGCACGCCGTAGATTTGCCATGCCGCTCCGGCCGACAGGGACTTCGCCTGAATATAGACGGCGAGCAGGCCGCTCAGCGCAATGCCTGCCCCCGGCCCGGCAAATACGGCAGCGCTCAGACCCGGTTTACCCAGCTGTCCCAGCCGTTCGTTAGTCCAGGCGGCAATGAGTACCATCGACCAGCCGCTCATGCAGCCGATGACAAAACGCAGCAGGCCGTGCACGACGGCGTTCTCCGCCGCCGCGGAGAGCAGCGTCAGCGCCACCGCGCCGGTGATGCCAAGCCAGAGGCGCGTTTCAACGAAGCGGTGCGCACGCATCGCATCCCACGCGCCCACCAGATAGCCCAGATAGTTCATCGCCGCCACCAGACCCGCGCTGGTCAGCGTAAGCTGTCCGGCAGCAATCATCAGCGGCACCTGGGGCGTAAAGGCAAAGCGCCCTATCCCCATCGCCACCACCAGCACGACAAACCCACTGAGCGCAATACGCAGCGCCATGACCGCTCCAATTGTTAAAGAAAAGTAAATTTATGATGCAGCATCTCGCCGTCTGGCGAAAGTGAAAGTTACTCACAGGTCAATGAAAAGGCTGTATTATGGTTTTTATGAATACGCATTCTCATTAAGGATCCCTGCATGGAACTGCTCGAAGAGCACCGTTGTTTTGAAGGTCGACAGCAGCGCTGGCGGCACGACTCCACCACCCTGAACTGTGCAATGACGTTCAGCATTTTCCTGCCGCCGACGGAAAATCCACCGGTTCTGTTCTGGCTTTCCGGCCTGACCTGCAACGACGAAAACTTCACCACCAAAGCGGGCGCGCAGCGTATTGCCGCCGAGCTGGGCATTGCGCTGGTGATGCCTGACACCAGCCCGCGTGGCGATGATGTGGCCGACGATGCCGGATACGACCTGGGCAAAGGCGCCGGGTTTTATCTCAATGCGACCGAGCAGCCCTGGGCGCGCCACTACCGCATGTATGATTATCTTCGCGATGAACTTCCTGCGCTGGTGCAGTCGCAGTTTGCGGTCGGCGAGCGCTGCGCAATCAGCGGCCACTCAATGGGCGGACACGGGGCGCTCATCATGGCGCTGAAAAATCCGGGGAAATACGTCAGCGTGTCGGCATTTGCCCCGATTGTGAACCCAACACAGGTGCCGTGGGGGCAGAAAGCCTTCACACACTATCTGGGTGAGGATGCGGAAAAATGGCAGGCATGGGACAGCTGCGCGCTGATGCTGGCCAGCAGCTCAGCAAATGCGATCCCGATGCTTATCGATCAGGGCGATGCGGATCAGTTCCTCGCCGGACAGCTGCAGCCTGCGGTGCTGGCAGAAGCGGCACGCCAGAAAGACTGGCCGCTGACGCTGCGCATTCAGCCGGGATACGATCACAGCTATTACTTCATTGCGTCCTTTATTGAGGATCATCTCCGCTTCCATGCGGAGCATTTGTTCGGGTAAGTGCGGCCGATTGCCGGGTGGCGGCTTCGCCTTACCCGGCCTACATTCGTGGGTTTTGTAGGCCCGGTAAGCGAAGCGCCACCGGGCATAAAGGTTACATCAGAACTTATAATCCACACCGACAAAGTAGCGACGGCCATCTTCCGTGTAGCTGTAATCGTCGCGGCTCAGATCTTTGTCCAGCAGGTTCTGCACGCCCGCACGCAGCTTCACGCTTTTCGTCGCCTGCCACGCGGCGCCGGTATTCCAGATAACATAACCACCCGGCGTTGGGTCGCTGCTGGTCAGCGCGCGTTTCTCACCGGTGTAGTTGCCCTGAACATAGAACGACCAGTCCTGCGTCGCCTTCCAGTCAACGGTCCCGTTGGCAGTGTGGAACGGCAGATCGGACAACGGCTTGTTGCCGCCGTTGCTGATATCACGACCGTCGTTGTAGGTGTAGTTCAGCGTCACTTTCCAGTCGTCCGCCAATGGGAATTTCAGCTCGGTTTCCACCCCGCGGATGCGCGCCTTGTTGACGTTGTAGTAGCGGAATATCGGTTCACCGTCCGCATTCAGGCCAACGTAGTTAGGGTAGCTCTGCGCCTGCTTCGCATTGGCCGTACGGCTGATGCTGATGCGGTCATCGACGTTATTCTGGAAGGTGGTCACGCTGGCCTGCACGCCCTCTAACCAGCCCTCTTCCCCACTGTAGTACAGACCGAACTCGAAGCTCTCGCTGGTTTCCGGCTTCAGATCCGGGTTACCGACAATCTCACAGGCACCGCGGCACGAGCCGGTGACCCAGTCCGGGCTCAGCTGCAGCAGCGACGGCGCTTTAAACGCGGTCGCCCAGCCCCCTTTCACCGTGACGGTATCGGTCGCGTTGTAGACCAGATAGGCGCGCGGGCTCCAGTGGTCGCCGTAGGTATCATGGTCATCCATACGGATGCCGGTGGTCAGCGCCAGAGGTTCAAAGATACGCCACTCGTCCTCCAGGAACAGGGCATACTGGCTTGTCGACGTACTGCTGCCGGAACCGCCCGTCAGGTTGACCGGATCCTTCAGCTTATCGTGACGCCATTCGCCGCCGAAGGTCATCAGCTGGTTGATGTCGCCCAGCGGCAGCACGTATTTCCCGTCCACCGCGTTGCTCTCGGAGGTGATCGTATTGCTGTTGCCCGGGTTTTTGTTATCCACCTTCTCGCCGTACACCTTCAGCTCGCTGTTGCCGACGCCCCAGCGGCCGTTGTGGCTGAGAGAGTAGTTCTGACGCTCAAGGCGGTTTTTGTCGAGGGAATCCGAGTCACGATCCTGACGGTCGAAACCGTAGCCCGCCGTAAAGTCATGATTTTCAGACGGCGTCCAGGCGAACTCCACATTCGCATCGCGGCTGGTGAAGCCTTCAATGCGCGGTGTTTCACCGCTCGCCGTGGTAGAGGACTTCTGCTGACCGTCTTTCTCACGCTTTGCGAGGCTACCGTAGGCTTTCAGCCCCAGCAGACCGTCCACCAGCGGACCGCTGGTATAGAATTGACCGTTGTAGGTGTCTCCACGGTCGCGATGTTCCTGAATTGTGGAATCGGCGCTCAGAGTACCCGTCCATTTCTGGCCGATTTTTTTGGTGATAATGTTTACCACGCCGCCCAGCGCATCGGAGCCGTAAAGAGAAGACATCGGCCCACGCACCACTTCAATTCGTTCGATGGCGTCAACCGGCACCCAGTTGAGGTCGAAATCATTATGGCGGAACACCGCGTTACGGGAATTGACGCGCTTGCCGTCGATCAGGATCAGCGTGTAGCTGCTGTCCAGTCCGCGAATACTTACCCCTTTACGGTTGTCCCCTTCGCTCGTGAGCTGCACGCCCGGCACATCCCGTAACACATCTTTCAGGTTCTGAACGGGTTTGCGCTGCAAATCTTCCTGGGTGATGACGCTGATGCTTGCCGGTGCGTCTTTCAGGTTTTGCTCGGTCGCGGAGGCCGTAACAACCATTGTGTCGCCGGATTCCGCTGCGATGACAGGCAGGGCCAGGGACATTGCGGACGCGCAAAGTCCTCCCCTGACGAAGGGATTCAACCTAAACATTCCATATCTCCATGAGGTAAATACAACTCAATCAAATCATCATTGCTCACAGCGTCTTCCTGGCCGCCCACATCTCCGGTGGGTCGGTGACACGCTTATTTTTGATAACGATAAAGCAAACGATAATTATTATCAATTAAATTGTTAAGAAATATATCTTTGTTTCAGGGGGCGGGAATAAAAAAGCCCGCTCAAACGAGCGGGCTAATAGAGAGGAAGTGCGGTTATTGTTTAAATCGTTCCGGGAATTCCATTTCACTGTAGCGAACGAAGTGTGTTCCTTTCGTCAGCTTGTAACCAAACCAGATGACGAGGAACAGCGGAATGCCAATGTAGGTTGCCGTGACGGCGCCCCAGTCAATGGTGTCCGCCAGGAACGCTTCATAGTTCTGTCCCAGCGTAATGATCAGGCACAGAATGAAGGCGAAAATGGGACCCAGCGGGAAGAAGCCGGAGCGATACGGCAGCTGGTTAACGTCATAACCCTGTTTGACGTAGCCACGGCGGAAACGATAGTGGCTAATGGCAATCCCCAGCCAGGCAATAAAGCCCGTCATCCCGGAGGTGTTAAGCAGCCACAGGTACACCGTCTGGTTGCCAAACATAGAGGTCAGGAAGCACAGACCGGCGATCACCGTAGTGGCGTACAGCGCGTTACGCGGTACGCCGCCACGGGACAGCTTCGCGAAAATACGCGGTGCTTTACCGTCGCATGCCAGCGTGTAGAGCATACGGGTGGACGCGTACATCCCGGAGTTACCGGCTGACAGTACAGCGGTCAGGATAACGGCGTTCATCACTGCCGCGGCAGAAAGCAGACCGGCGTGCTGGAAGACCAGCGTGAACGGGCTAACGCTAATGTCTTTCACGTCATTACGCAGCAGGCTTGGATCGGTGTACGGAATGATCAGGCTGATAATCAGGATCGCGAACACATAGAACAGCAGGATACGCCAGAAGACCTGACGAACCGCGCGCGGAATATTCTTCTCCGGGTTTTCTGACTCACCGGCAGCAATACCAATCAGCTCGGTTCCCTGGAAGGAGAAGCCGACAATCATTGCCACGCCAATCATTGCCGACAGTCCACCGGCAAACGGCGCATCGCCTATTGTCCAGTTACTCCAGCCCGCAGGTTCTGCGCCTTTGAAAATACCAACGATCATCGCCACACCGACGACGATAAAGATGATGACGGTTGCCACTTTGATCAAAGAGAACCAGTATTCCGCTTCGCCGAAACCGCGCACGGAGATGTAGTTCAGCAGGAAGATGACGGCCAGGAACAGGGCGCTCCAGATCCAGCCCGGCGTATCCGGGAACCACCAGTTCATCACCAGCTGTGCGGCGACAAGGTCAACGGCGATGGTGACCGCCCAGTTGTACCAGTAGTTCCAGCCCAGCGCGAAGCCGAAGCCTTCTTCAACGTATTTTTGACCGTAGGTCGAGAACGAACCGGATACCGGCATGTACGCGGCCAGTTCGCCGAGACTGGTCATCAGGAAGTACACCATCAGGCCAATCAGGATATAAGAGAAAAGTGCCCCACCCGGGCCGGCTGCCGAAATCGTTGCGCCAGAGGCAACGAAAAGACCTGTACCGATTGAGCCGCCAATGGCGATCATCGTCAGGTGACGCGCCTTGAGTTCACGACGTAGCGTGGGCGCTTCTGTGGTTTTAATTTCTGAAACCATATGAAAATGCTGTCCATTTAATAAATGAGGCGCGATTGTAGCAGACGATCCGCGTTCCTTCCGGCAGAAATACTCAGTTATAAGAGAGCTTCATGACGCGGCCAGGATTATAAGTAAAGCATAATTTTTCCCTCTCCCCTTTGGGGTGAGGGACGCTGTCAGATTTCGCAATAGCGCAGAAAACGCTGCAGGGAGCTGGAAAGGTGTTTCTGACGATGATGAATGCACCACAGCGTGCGCACTAGCTTCGGCAGCGGGATGGGGATTTCAACCAGCGATCCGGTTTCAAGCTGTTCGGCAATAACGCGCCGGGAAAGACAGCTGATGCCCAGCCCGTGGCGCACGGCGTGCTTAATGGCCTCAGAGTTCCCAAGCTCCATCCCTAACTGGAAATGCGGCAGATGGGAAAGCAGCAGATAATCGACAATTTCACGCGTGCCGGAGCCCTGCTCGCGCAGGATCCACTGCGCCTGCGCCAGCCTCTCCAGCGTCACCTCTCCCTGCAATAACGACGAGGCCGGGGACGCAAACACCACCAGCTCGTCTTCCAGCCAGGGCTCGGCAATGATATCAACGTTATGGCAGGGTCCTTCGATGAGGCCGATATCCACGCGGAAATCGATCACTGCGTTGATGACGTCCTGGCTATTGCCCACGCTCATCTCCAGCGGCAGGCTCGGGAAATCCCGGCGGTAGCGGGCAATCACTTCCGGCAGAATGTAGTTCCCAATGGTGCTGCTGGCGTAGACGCGGATCGCGCCGTTGTCTTCGCGGAACAGCTGCTCGATTTCGATAGCCTGCTCCAGCAGCGCCAGCGCGCGCGGATAAAGAAGACGACCGTGCTCGTTGACCACCAGACGCTTCCCTACCCTGTCAAAAAGCTGAACGCCCAGCTGTCCTTCTAGATCGGTCAACGCCGCGCTGACCGCAGACTGTGAGAGCGCCAGCATTTGTGACGCCTGGGTCGTCGAGCCGCTTTTCAGCACCTCGGCAAAGACTTCCAGCTGACGCAGAGTAATGTGCATGGTTGCTTACCACTTATATAGATTGATTATAAGTATATAATCAATTTTATTTTTAAGCCAGAGCGCCGTAACCTTTAGCCAGACAAAGGAGAAGGTTATGTCAGAAATCACCTTACAACATCATCGTACAGTGTGGCACTTCGTGCCGGGTCTTGCGCTCAGCGCTGCAGTCACCGCCGTAGCGCTATGGGGCGGCAGCATCCCGGCCATCGCAGGCGCAGGTTTCAGCGCGCTGACGCTCGCCATTTTGCTCGGCATGGTCGTGGGTAACACCGTTTACCCGCATATCTGGAAATCCTGCGACGGCGGCGTAATCTTTGCCAAGCAGCATCTGCTGCGTCTTGGGATCATTCTTTACGGCTTCCGTCTTACCTTTTCGCAGATTGCGGATGTGGGTGCGAGCGGGATCGCCATCGACGTTCTGACCCTGACCAGCACCTTTTTACTGGCCTGTTTTATCGGCCAGAAAGTGTTTGGCCTGGACAGGCAAACCAGCTGGCTGATCGGTGCCGGGAGCAGTATCTGTGGCGCAGCGGCGGTGCTGGCCACGGAACCCGTCGTGAAGGCCGAAGCCAGCAAGGTAACGGTGGCGGTAGCGACGGTGGTGATCTTCGGTACGCTGGCGATTTTCCTCTACCCGGCCATGTATCCGCTGGTTGCCCACTGGTTCAGCCCGGAAACCTACGGCATCTATATCGGTTCGACCATGCACGAAGTGGCCCAGGTGGTCGCAGCAGGACACGCCATTAACCCGGACGCCGAAAACGCAGCGGTGATTGCCAAAATGCTGCGCGTGATGATGCTGGCCCCGTTCCTGATTTTCCTGGCCGCACGGGTTAAACAACTGGCTCCGGCGGGCGGCAGTGAGAAAAGTAAAATCACCATTCCGTGGTTTGCGATCCTGTTCATCGTGGTCGCTATCTTTAACTCCTTCCATCTGCTGCCGAAAGCGGTGGTGGATATGCTGGTGACGCTGGATACCGTACTGCTGGCAATGGCCATGGCGGCCCTGGGGGTGACCACGCACGTCAGCGCGCTGAAAAAAGCCGGTGCGAAACCGCTGCTGATGGCGCTGGTACTCTTCATCTGGCTGATTGTTGGCGGCGGCGCGATTAACCTCGCGGTCCACAGCCTGATGGCATAAACCACTACATCCTTCTCCTGTTAACCCGCTATCATAAGCATTTCGGGTTAACAGGAGTCCCTTTATGAAATATGTTGGAGCGCACGTCAGCGCTGCAGGTGGCCTTGCGAATGCCGCCATTCGTGCCGCCGAAATTGAGGCGACTGCTTTCGCCCTGTTCACCAAAAATCAGCGCCAGTGGCGCGCCGCACCGCTCACCGCTGAGGTGATTGATGATTTCAAAGCCGCCTGTGAGAAATACCGCTACGGGCCCGGCCAGATCCTCCCCCACGACAGCTACCTGATCAACCTCGGTCACCCGGTTGAAGAGGCGCTGGAAAAATCCCGCGAGGCGTTTCTTGATGAAGTGCAGCGCTGCGAACAGCTGGGGCTGACGCTGCTGAACTTCCATCCGGGTAGCCATCTGATGCAGATCGACGAAGATGCCTGCCTGGCGCGCATTGCCGAGTCCATCAACATCACGCTGGACAAGACCAAAGGCGTCACCGCGGTGATTGAGAATACCGCTGGTCAGGGCAGCAACCTCGGCTTTAAGTTCGAACATCTGGCAGCGATTATCGACGGCGTGGAGGATAAATCCCGCGTGGGCGTGTGCATTGATACCTGCCACGCGTTTGCCGCCGGTTATGACCTGCGCACCACCGAGGCAACGAAAAACACGTTTGATGAGTTCGAGCGCATTGTGGGTTTTAAGTACCTGCGCGGAATGCACTTAAACGATGCGAAAAGCGCCTTTGGTAGCCGCGTTGACCGCCACCACAGCCTGGGCGAAGGCAACATTGGCCACGATGCGTTTCGCTTTATTATGCAGGACGCCCGCTTCGACGGTATTCCGATGGTGCTGGAAACCATTAATCCGGACATCTGGGCAGAAGAGATTGCCTGGCTAAAGGCTCAGCAAACCGCTGAACAGGCGGCATAAAAAAAGCCGGGTGCGTAATGCAACCCGGCTTTTTTGTTGTTTATCGCTTACGCTGCTTTTGCCACAACTTCCGCTTCCGGACGTTTAAGCACCGCGTAAGAGAGACCCGCCACTAGCGTACCGGCAACAATCGCCAGCAGGTAGCCCAGTACCGGGGTGATGGCGCCAGGGATCAGCAGCACGAACAGACCGCCGTGTGGTGCCATCAGCTTCGCACCGACAGCCATAGAGATCGCCCCCGTGACCGCACCGCCTACGATACAGCACGGCAGCACACGCATTGGGTCACGCGCCGCGAACGGAATCGCCCCTTCGGTGATGAAGCACAGACCCAGCACCAGCGCGGCTTTACCGCCTTCCTGCTGCGCTTTATCGAACTTACGACGGGCAATAATCGTCGCCAGACCGAGCGCCAGCGGAGGCACCATACCTGCCGCCATGATCGCCGCCATTGGCGCGTAGGTCTGGGTACTCAGCAGGCCCACACCAAAGGCGTACGCCGCTTTGTTCACCGGACCACCCATGTCGGTACACATCATGCCGCCGAGGATTGCACCCAGCAGAACCGCGTTCGCGGTACCCATGGTTTGCAGCCAGTGGGTCAGACCCGCCAGGATGCCCGCAACCGGCTTACCAATCAGGTAAATCATCGCCAGACCGACCACCAGGCTGGAAATCAGCGGGATGATCAGGATCGGCTTCAGCGCTTCCATACTCTGTGGCAGCTTCAGCTTCGAGCTAATCAGCTTCGCGACGTAACCGGCGAGGAAGCCCGCGATGATACCGCCGATAAAGCCGGAACCGGTGCTCACGGCCAACATGCCGCCGATAAGACCCGGCGTCAGGCCAGGACGGTCAGCAATGGAGAAGGCAATAAAGCCCGCCAGTACCGGGACCATCAGGGCGAAGGCTGAGCCGCCGCCGATCTGCATCAGCGCAGCCGCCAGCGTACCTTGTTCTTTAAACGCGGTGATACCAAACGCGAACGAGAGCGCGATACACAGACCGCCCGCGACCACCATCGGCAGCATGTAAGACACGCCGGTCAGCAGGTGGCGATAGGCGCCTGCGGACTCTTTCTTCCCTTCCGTCGCTGTCTGACGCGCGCCGGTTGCCTGATACGGCTTCGCTTCTACCAGCGCTTTATCAAACTCCTGCGCGGTCTTTTTCAGCGCCAGGCCGGTGGAGGTACGGTACATTGGCTTACCGGCAAATTTCGCCAGGTCCACTTCGATATCCGCCGCCACAATCACCAGATCGGCCTCAGCCACTTCTTCAGGGGTGATCGCGTTGCCGGCACCGACGGAGCCGCGTGTTTCCACTTTTACCCACCAGCCGCGTTTTTTCGCTTCGGTTTCAATGGCTTCAGCCGCCATAAAGGTGTGAGCCACCCCCGTCGGGCAGGCCGTCACCGCCACAATGCGTTTCGGGCCCGTGGCCGTAGCCGGTGCCGTCGCGACAGGCGCGCTGTACACAGACGCATGACCTTTCGCTTCGCTCAGGAACAGTTCCGGGTGTGCCACCGCGCGATTAATATCGCCCAGCCACACTTTTTTACCGTTCAGCGCACTGTCAGCCGGGATTTTGTCGCCCAGGACAATGGCCAGTTCTGCATCGCCTGGATTATCGATAATCTCCAGATGTGCTTTTTGTGCCGCCGCGCCCAGCAAGGTCTTCGCCATATAGGCGCGAGCCTGTCCGAGACCGGAGTCAATGATCAGCAGCGTTTTCATTATTCCTCTCCTGCTGTTAGTTAAAAGGTTTTAAGTCAACGCGCGCCATCATCGCGGCTAACTGGGTACGATCGGTAATACCGACATTGCTCTGACTGACGGCCAGGGCAGCAACGGCAGTGGCAAGACGTAAGGTATGTTCACTGGATTCCCGCATCAGCAGACCATAAATCAGGCCGCCAACCATGGAATCCCCTGCGCCAACGGTACTCACAACTTCCATTGACGGCGGTTTGGCGATCCATTCGCCAGACGCGTTAACCCACAACGCGCCTTCTGCACCAAGCGAGATCACCACGTGAGCGATACCCTGCTCGCGCAGCGCATGGGCAGCGTCAATCACATCTTTTAATTCTGGCAGCTTACGACCCGCCCAGATCTCCAGCTCGCGGCGATTCGGCTTCACCAGCCACGGTGAGGCTTTCAGGCCCGCAACCAGCGCGTCACGGCTGCTGTCAAAAATGATGCATGGGCACTGGCTGCGCAGGCGCGTCATCCAGTCGGTAAAGGCTTCCGGGCTCACGCCGGACGGCAGGCTGCCGCTGACGCAGACCATGTCAAACTGCCCCAGCCAGGTCAGCGAGTCGTTGACAAAGCGCTCCCAGTCTGACGGCGTCACTTCGAAGCCTGAGAAGTTCAGATCGGTTACTTCACCGTCTTTCTCCGTCAGCTTAACGTTGATACGGGTACGGCCCTGAACAACCTGAAAACGGTTGGCAATGCCCAGCTCGCTGAACAGCTGCTGGAAACCGTCCTGGTTGTCTTTACCGAGGAATCCGCCCACGGTGACATCAATACCGAGATCCTTGAGTACTTTCGCGACGTTGATCCCTTTGCCTGCAGCATGCAGGCCGGTGGTACGCACGAGGTTGACTTCGCCGCGCTCAATTTCCGGGCAAAAGCCTACCAGGTCATAAGCCGGGTTCAGCGTAATAGTCGCAACACGTCTGCTCATTATGCGCCCTCCCCCAGACCTGCCGCGATGGCATCGCCAATCGCTTTCAGTGCCTGTTCAGCATCGGCACCCTGCGCGGTGAAACGCAGACGGTGGCCTTTCTTCACGCCCAGCGCGACCACTTTCATCAGACTACGGCCGTTGGCCGGTTTGCCCGTGCCGTCAAGATTCGCCACGGTAATCTCACTCTCGAATTGTTTAATGGTGTTCACCAGCATGGTGCCCGGACGGGCATGCAGGCCGTGTTCGTTACGCACCACGAACTCCGCGGTTTGCACGTCATCCGTCAGCGCATCATCACTGGTCAGCAGTGCCAGCACGGTGGAAGCATCAGCGTTCAGCAGCTTTTCAGCTTTGTTGTTCAGCAGCAGGTCGCCCAGACGCTTCAGCACGGACACCGGCTGTTCATCAGCCATCGCCACGGTCACCAGCATGGCCGCGCGTTCGCCTTCTACGTCAAATGCCGTGGCCGCACGGCTCACGGCAATCGCACTGCGCAGGTTGCCTTCAGCACTGTCGTTCAGCCAGATGCCCTGACCCAAATTCAACGGCTTATCGTTAATCACGCGCGTCACAAAGGTGGCATCCGCCGCGCCGGCTTCTTTCAGGCGGCCCGCGTTCAGCGCCTGCAGCGTCACCAGATCGGAAGCAACTACATCCAGCGTCAGCGTTTCATTATCCAGTTTCAGCGCTTCACTCTGTTTTTCGCCCATCAGCAAGGCGCGCAGCTCTTCCGCGGTGGTGGCGGATTTAAGCTGTTCAGCCACCGCGTCATCGCTCAGGACATGCGTCAGCTGACGCAGCAGACCTAAGTGTTCGTCGCTGCTGGCCGCGATACCGATGGCCGCATAGGCTACCTGACCGTCTCCCCAGAGTACGCCCTGCGGGAACTGGTAAACCTTAACGCCGGTTTTCAACACCTGATCGCGGGTGTCGGTGGTGCCGTGCGGAATGGCGATCCCATTGCCGAGGAAGGTTGAGGTCTGCTGCTCGCGCGCCAGCATGCCGTTGACATAGCCGTCCGCGACGTTACCTGCCTGCACAAGCGCAGCGGCAACCTGGCGAATAGCCTCTTCTTTATCCCCGGCCTGAGCGCCCGGGTGGATATCCTGAACAGATAACTGGAACATGGTTCTCCACTCCTGCTGAACTTGAATCGTTTCAGCTTTAATGAGAAAAAATGCGCTAGCCTGCTCCGTTTGTTAAAACAAGATAGCGCTGAAACGTTTCAAAAAGTCTTGCGCTTTCTGCAATGCCTTGCAAGAAAACTCGTATTTCAGATTGCAGAATTTAGAGATACAGCACATTTCTTCTTCGTTCAGCTGAATTTTGCTGAAGTTCAGCAAGCCAGTTTCAGCTAAGGTCAGCCGATGTGGATACAAGATGAAATGCCATTTTGATTTTTCGTGGCATCATTGACCGCACCCACTGTTTATTTTTTAGCTGACGGCGTACACTCCGCCCCTCTCTGCTACTCGCTAATTATAAAACATGCATAACATCCCTGCGGCTGCCTCGCCGAAGCCCTTTGATTTGACCTCAGCGGCCTTCCTGATTGTTGCCTTCTTCACGGGCATTGCCGGTGCGTTACAGACGCCGACGCTGAGCTTATTTTTGACCAATGAGGTTCATGTTCGTCCGGCGCTGGTTGGCTTCTTTTTTACCGGAAGCGCCATCATCGGCATCCTGGTCAGTCAGTTCCTGGCGGGGCGATCCGACAGAAAAGGCGATCGTAAAAGCCTGATCGTTTTCTGCTGCCTGCTGGGGGTTTTGGCCTGCGTTCTGTTTGCATGGAACCGCAACTACTTCATTCTGCTTTTCGTCGGGGTATTCCTGAGCAGCTTTGGTTCGACGGCGAACCCACAGCTGTTCGCGCTTGCCCGCGAACACGCCGACCATACCGGACGTGAAGCGGTGATGTTCAGCTCTGTCCTGCGTGCACAGGTGTCGCTGGCGTGGGTGATTGGCCCGCCGCTGGCTTACGCGCTGGCGATGGGTTTTGGCTTTACGGTGATGTACCTGAGCGCGGCGGTCGCGTTTGTGGCGTGCGGCGCGCTGGTGTGGTTCTTCCTGCCGTCCATGCGCAAAGAGCCCAAAGTGGCAACGGGCGTGCTGGAAGCGCCGCGCCGTAACCGCCGCGATGCCCTGCTCCTGTTCGCGATCTGCACGCTGATGTGGGGCACCAATAGCCTCTATATCATCAATATGCCGCTGTTTATTATTAATGAACTGCACCTGTCGGAGAAGCTGGCGGGCATCATGATGGGCACCGCGGCCGGGCTTGAGATCCCGACCATGCTTATCGCAGGCTATTACGCAAAGCGCTTCGGGAAACGTTTTTTAATGCGCATCGCCGCCGTCGCCGGTCTGCTGTTCTATCTCGGCATGCTGACGGTACATACGCCTGAGCTATTGCTGGCGTTACAGCTGCTGAACGCCATCTATATTGGCATTCTCGCCGGGATAGGCATGCTCTATTTCCAGGATCTGATGCCGGGCCAGGCAGGCTCTGCCACCACCCTTTATACTAATACCACCCGCGTGGGCTGGATTATTGCCGGCTCAATGGCCGGTGTTGTGGCCGAAATCTGGAACTATCACACGGTGTTCTGGATTGCGCTGGTGATGTGTACGCTGACGATAGGCTGTCTGGCGAAGATTAAAGACGTTTAAGGTGCGGTGAGCGATTCAAGCTCAAGAAGGTACGTCATCGCCTGCTCGCGCGTGCTGCCACACATTTCGGCCGTGGGCTGAAGCCCGGAGCAGACCTTCGGACGCAGCGGTGAGCCAAAGATCATGCACAGGTTGGTTTCCGAGAGCTGAACGCAGCGGGTATTGGCAGGTTTGCCCTCGGGCATTCCTGGAATGGGGCTTGAAATGGACGGTGCAGTACAGCACGCGCCACAATCGGGACGGCAATCCATAAATGCTCTCTTTCGCTGGCGGATGCCCGTACAGTCGGGCATCGCGCGCACAGTAACACCTTTTGTGTATTGATAGCAAAAGCCACGAATTCCTCTTGCCTGAAAGGCCGCGCGCGAGTAATTTGGCGCGATATTTTTTACCTCCCGTAAACAGGATTACTGCAATGCCAAGAGCGAACGAAATTAAGAAAGGTATGGTACTGAATTACAACGGCAAACTGCTGATTGTGAAAGATATCGATATTCAGGCACCAAGCGCCCGTGGTGCAGCAACGCTGTACAAAATGCGTTTCGCCGATGTGCGTACCGGCCTGAAGGTGGAAGAGCGCTTTAAAGGTGACGATATCGTCGATACCGTCACCCTGACCCGTCGCTATGTTGATTTCTCCTATATCGACGGCAACGAATATGTGTTCATGGACAAAGAAGATTACACCCCGTATATCTTCACCAAAGATCAGATTGAAGAAGAGCTGCTGTTCATCCCGGAAGGCGGTATGCCAGACATGCAGGTTCTGACCTGGGACGGCGTGCTGTTGGCGCTGGAACTGCCTCAGACGGTCGATCTGGAAATCGTTGAAACGGCACCTGGCATCAAAGGCGCATCCGCAAGTGCCCGCAACAAACCGGCGACCCTGACGACCGGCCTGGTTGTGCAGGTACCGGAATACCTCTCTGCTGGCGAGAAGATCCGCATCCATATCGAAGAAAAACGCTATATGGGCCGCGCTGACTGATTGTGGCATTTGTCGGGTGGCGCTACGCTTACCCGACCTACGAAAAAACCGGCCCTGAAGCCGGTTTTTGTGTTTTTGTAGGCCGGATAAGGCGAAGCCGCCACCCGACAATTCCGGTTACAGCAGCTCCGGATACTTCGTCATCTTCAGCGCCAGCTCAACGCCGCGCACTTCTGCCATCCCTTTAAGACGGCCAATTGCCGAATAACCCGGGTTAGTTTTCTTACGCAGATCGTCCAGCATCTGGTGGCCGTGGTCAGGACGGAACGGAATAGGACGCACATCGCCAATCTGCTTGCGACGCGCCTCTTCCGCCAGAATGGCGTCTACCACCGCCACCATATTCACATCACCGCCCAGGTGCGCCGCCTCGTGGAAGGTTTTTGGGTTCTCTTCGCGGCAGGTCGCTCGCAGATGCGTGAAGTGGATACGATCGCCGAAGGTTTCAATCATCCGCACCAGGTCGTTATCCGCCCGCACACCATAGGAGCCGGTACACATGGTGAAGCCGTTATAGATGCTGTCGACCGTCTCTTTCAGCCACTGCATATCTTCAATCGTGGACACGATACGCGGCAGGCCGAGGATTGGACGCGGTGGATCGTCCGGATGTACGGCCAGGCGAACCCCTACCTCTTCCGCAACCGGCACGATAGCGCGCAGGAAATACGCCATGTTTTCACGCAGCTGCTGCTTATCAATATCGCCGTATTCCGCCAGGCGGGCGCGGAACTGATCCAGCGTATACCCTTCTTCAGCCCCCGGCAGGCCCGCAATAATATTACGGGTCAGCTTTTCGATATCTGCGTTACTGGCGGCGTTAAACCACGCGAGCGCCTGCTGCTGCTCTTCCGCGGTGTAATCCGCGTCGGCGCCAGGGCGTTTCAGAATGTGCAGTTCGAATGCCGCAAAGGCAATCTGATCGAAACGCAGCGCTTTCGACCCGTCCGGCATCTGATATTCAAGGTCGGTTCGCGTCCAGTCCAGGATAGGCATGAAGTTGTAGCAAACCGTATCAATGCCGCAGGCCGCAAGGTTACGGATGCTCTGCTGGTAGTTAGCAATCCAGGTCTGGTACTCCCCTGAATGGGTTTTGATATCTTCATGAACCGGAATGCTTTCTACCACAGACCAGGTTAATCCCTTCTCCGCCAGAAGCGCCTGACGCGTCTGTATTTCCTCTACCGGCCAGACCTGACCGTTAGGAATATGATGCAGCGCCGTGACGACACCCGTTGCGCCAGCCTGACGCACATCATCAAGAGAAACCGGATCGTTCGGCCCGTACCAACGCCAGGTTTGTTCCATTGCCTCACCCTCTTAAGTTGTTATACCAATATGTGCTACTGCAATGACGACTACCATACATGTTTGCCGTGAAGGGTCAATACACCGCCACACATTGATTGATCAAACTCACATAACGGGGATATTTACGGCTCACCAATTTTATTTGCTGTCATATAACTTTACACTGGCATTGTTAATTAATGGTTAATCAGGTGTGTATCTCATGAAGACAATTGCCTCCACCGCCCTTCCTGCCCGGGTTCAGCAACCTCGCTACGATCGCCAGTCATTACGCTCCCGCATCGTCCACTTTGGCTTTGGCGCGTTTCACCGTGCCCACCAGGCATTGTTAACAAACCGGGTGCTGAATGAAAAAGGCGGCGACTGGGGGATTTGTGAGATTAGCCTTTTCAGCGGCGATGTGCTGATGAGCCAGCTGCGCGCGCAGGATCATCTGTTCACCGTGCTGGAAAAAGGGGCTGAAGGAAATGAGGCCATTATCGTCGGTGCTGTCCATGAATGCCTGAACGCAAAGCTGGACTCTCTGCCCGCCATTATTGAGAAATTTTGCGAGCCTCAGGTTGCGATTGTCTCGCTCACCATCACGGAAAAAGGCTATTGCATCGATCCCGCGACCGGAAAACTCGATCTGAATAACCCCCGGATCGTCCACGACCTTGAAAACCCCGCTGAGCCACATTCTGCCCCTGGGATCCTGGTCGAAGCCCTCCACCGCCGCCGCGAGCGCGGCTTACCTGCGTTTACCGTGCTGTCCTGCGACAATATCCCTGACAACGGGCACGTGGTGAAAAACGCGGTGCTGGGCATGGCGCAAAAACGTTCCGCAGGGTTATCTGAATGGATTGATAGCCACGTGAGTTTCCCGGGGACGATGGTCGACAGGATTGTGCCCGCCGCGACGGAGGCCTCGCTGGCGGAAATCACCGACGCGCTCGGCGTGGAAGATCCGTGCGCCATCAGCTGCGAGCCGTTCATTCAGTGGGTCGTAGAAGATAATTTTGTCGCCGGGCGTCCCGAGTGGGAAGTGGCGGGTGTCCAGATGGTGCAGGATGTGCTGCCTTGGGAGCAGATGAAATTACGCATGCTCAACGGCAGCCACTCTTTCCTGGCGTATCTGGGGTACCTCGCGGGCTACGCTCATATAAATGAATGCATGGAGGACGCGGCGTTCCGCGAAGCCGCCCGTCGGCTGATGCTGGACGAGCAGGCCCCCACGTTGCGCATCAAGGATGTCGACCTCACGGCATACGCCGATAGCCTGATCGAACGCTTTGCCAACCCGGCCCTCCAGCATCGGACCTGGCAAATCGCGATGGACGGTAGCCAAAAGCTGCCCCAGAGAATGCTGGACGGGATCCGCGTTCATCTTGAGCGAAATACGCCGTGGTCGCTGCTGGCCCTGGGCGTGGCCGGCTGGATACGCTACGTCAGCGGTACCGACGAACGCGGAAACGCAATTGACGTTCGCGATCCCCTCAGCGATAAAATCCGCGCCATCGTCAATGCCAGCAGCGACGCCAGCCGCGTCCACGCGCTGCTGGGGCTGAGTGAGGTCTTCGGTCACGATCTTGCGCGTAATCACGTTTTTGTGGAGGCTGTCAGCCAGGCCTATGAACGCATTACCCGCCACGGCGCGCGTCAGGCTGTTATCGAAACGTTAAATCTTTAACGATTATTGCGCTTAATGCGAACGGATGAGGCCTCCGTTCGCCCTTCCCCTTCTCACGGGGCCCGTTTTTCGCCAGGATAGAGAACAGTGTTATAGCATCACAATTCTCATCCGGAGCGCACGTGACCAAAACCAACCTCATCACCGGTTTTCTCGGCAGCGGTAAAACCACCTCAATTCTCCACCTGCTGGCGAATAAAGATCCGGCCGAGAAGTGGGCCGTGCTGGTCAATGAATTTGGCGAGGTGGGCATTGACGGCGCGTTGCTGTCATCCAGCGGCGCAATGATTAAAGAGATCCCCGGCGGATGCATGTGCTGCGTCAATGGCCTGCCGATGCAGGTCGGGCTCAATACCCTGCTGCGTCATGGCAAACCTGATCGCCTGCTGATTGAACCCACCGGGCTGGGTCACCCGAAGCAGATCCTCGATCTACTGACCGCACCGGTTTACGAGCCGTGGATCGATCTGCGCGCCACCCTGTGCCTGCTCGATCCGCGTCTGCTTCTGGATGACAAGGCGGTGGCCAACGAAAACTTCCGCGATCAGCTCGCCTCGGCGGACGTTATCGTCGCCAACAAGGAAGATCGCGCCACGCCAGAAAGCCAGGCCGCGCTGGAGGCGTGGTGGCAGCATTTTGGCGGCAATCGCACGCGGGTGCAGGCCACCCAGGGGAATATTGATAGCGCCCTGCTTGACCTGCCTCGTCTGAACCTCACCGAGCTGCCCGCCAGCGCGGAGCATGCGCACAGTCACCCGGTTAAGCAGGGTCTGGCAGCCCTGAGTCTGCCGGAGCACCAGCGCTGGCGTCGTAATCTGAACAGCGGTCAGGGATATCAGGCCTGCGGATGGATTTTTGATGCTGAAACCGTTTTTGACACCATTGGGATCCTGGAGTGGGCCCGCCTTGCGCCCGTCGATCGCGTGAAAGGGATCATGCGCACGCCGGATGGACTGGTGCGAATCAACCGCCAGGGCGACGATTTCTTTATTGAAACGCAAAACGTGGCGCCGCCCGACAGCCGAATAGAGTTAATTAGTGCGGTTAACGCCGACTGGAATGCCCTCCAGTCCAGTCTGTTGAGGATTCGTTTAAGTTCGGGCGGCTAACGTTGCCCCAGTTTTCACTCTATGCAGAACGTTATGACAACTCGATTTCCCCTGATATTACTGCTTAATGTCGCCGGTCTGGCGCTTTTCTTCTCCTGGTATATCCCGGTGAATCATGGTTTCTGGTTCCCACTGGATTCTGCCCTCTTCCACTTCTTCAACCAGGAGCTGGTGAAGAGCAACGCGTTCCTGTGGCTGGTGGCCATCACCAACAACCGCGCCTTTGACGGCTTCTCGCTGCTGGCGATGGGCTGCCTGATGCTCTCTTTCTGGCTGAAAGAAGATAAAGCAGGACGCCGACGTATTCTGATTATCGGTCTGGTGATGCTGCTGTTTGCTGTCATCATTAACCAGCTGGCCACCGCGATTATTCCGGTTAAGCGTTCCAGCCCAACGCTCTTTTTCACCGATATTTATCGCGTCAGTGAGCTGCTGCATATTCCAACGAAAGATGCGTCGAAGGACAGTTTCCCTGGCGATCACGGCATGATGCTGCTTATTTTTTCCGCAATTATGCTTCGCTATTTCGGCAGAAAAGCGTTTGCCATAGCCCTGATTATTTTTGTGGTTTTTGCCTTCCCGCGCGTAATGATTGGCGCTCACTGGTTCACCGATATTGCCGTCGGTTCGCTCTCCGTTGCGCTGATTGCGCTGCCGTGGTGTTTGATGACCCCACTGAGCGACAGGATAATAGCGCTGTTCGATCGCTACCTTCCCGGTAAAGCGCAACAATAATTGAACAAATAACTAACCTAAATTAACGTGAGCTATCAGGGATCGACATGATCCCCGATAGCCTTCCCGCCACGATCTTTTCCCAGTGTCATATTCTTGTCATCACATTCATGATAAAAATGAAGCAATTGCGCGATAAAGCCTCGGATCTGACCGCATTTTAAGCAATTACGGATTTTTACTTTCTGTATCACATTTTCTTATAAAAAAAAGGCTTTTTTTACTCGCAATACCCCTGGCAATCGGTTAATCTCGAACTCGTTTTGCCCCATAGGGATAATTATTTCGATGGTGAATAATTTTGTGCGCTACGCCACAAATGTGACCAGAAAGAATTGTCTCAATGTGAACAGATAATTAGTCTCGTCACGTTTGGCATTTTTATAACGATATTTGTCGTTAAGGACTTCAAGGGATAATAAACAAAATGGTCAAATCTCAACCGTTTCTGAGATATATCTTACGGGGGATCCCGGCGATAGCAGTCGCGGTACTGTTATCTGCATGTAGTACATCGAACACCGCAAAGAATATGCATCCTGAGACGCGTGTTGTGGGAATGGAAGATTCCTCTTCACTGCAAGCCTCTCAGGATGAATTTGAAAATATGGTACGTAATCTGGACGTGAAGTCCCGCATTATGGACCAGTATGCTGACTGGAAAGGCGTGCGTTATCGTCTTGGCGGCAGCACGAAAACAGGTATTGATTGTTCCGGTTTTGTACAGCGTACGTTCCGCGAGCAATTTGGGTTAGATCTTCCGCGTTCGACCTATGAACAGCAGGAGATGGGCAAGTCGATTTCACGTACCAAACTGCGCACCGGTGATTTAGTTCTGTTCCGTGCAGGTTCGACAGGTCGACATGTGGGCATCTACATTGGTAATGACCAGTTTGTACATGCCTCCACCAGCAGCGGTGTGACCATTTCCAGCATGAACGAACCGTACTGGAAGAAGCGTTATAACGAAGCGCGCCGCGTACTGACCCGCAGTTAATATCGCTATTGTATCGTTGGTTATCCCTTGGCTGGCGATATGATGAAAAAAAGCACTGCTTCGGCAGTGTTTTTTTTTGCCCGTTACACTGAATACATCCAGCGGCTTTTCAGGAATCACGACGTCTATGCTTACCCGCTACTTCTCCAGTAATCGCAAGATACTGATCCTCAGTATTATCACTGGTCTCATTACCGCCCTGCTCCTGGGTTCCCTGCAATTTTCCTGGAGTTACCACAAGCGAGAAGTCAAATTCGACACCCTGGTGAATGATGTGAGCGCCTACATGGGGAGCTATTTCGACGATTTAAAAAAAGCGGTCAATGTTCTCCAGCCTCTCACGCTAAATACCTGCCACGACGTCAATCAGGAACTCACCTCACGCGCGGCCTTCAGCATTAACGTTCGCGCTTTCCTGCTGGTCAGGGACAAGATGGCATTCTGCTCTTCCGCGACAGGCCCGATGAATGTCCCGATGAAGACGCTGATACCTGAGCTTAACATCGATAAACAGATCGATATGGCCCTGCTTCCGGGTACCCCCATGCTGCCTGATGAACCTGCGATTGCGATCTGGTACCGCAACCCATTAGTAAAGGATGGCGGCGTGTTCACCTCAGTGAATATTAATCTGACGCCTTACCTGCTCTACACGGAGCGCCAGGACGAGTTCGCGGGTATCGCCATCATCATCGGCGATAACGCGCTGTCGACGCGGTCCAGCACCCTGGTTCATGCACACGAACTGCATGACATCCCGGTCCGCACGGCGACACTGAAAGACGTCCCCCTGACCATCAACCTGTATGCGGACGCATGGACAGGCGATGAAATCCTCTATGCGCTGTTTTTCGGCCTGGTATGCGGTATTTGTGCCGGATCGCTTAACTACTACATCCTCAGCATTCGGCTCAACCCGGGTAAAGAAATTTTAAGCGCCATCAAGCGCGGTCAGTTTTATGTGGTCTATCAACCCGTCGTCGATGCCAAATCGCTCAGGATGACCGGGCTTGAGGTCCTGATGCGCTGGAAACACCCGACAATGGGAGAAATTCCGCCGGACGCGTTTATTAATTTTGCCGAAGCGCAAAAGCTGATTGTCCCGCTGACGCTGCATCTCTTTGATCTTATCATTCACGACGCTCCCGTATTACAAACGCTGTTACCTCCGGGCGCCAAGGTGGGCATTAACATTGCGCCGGGGCATCTGCATGCGGAAAGCTTCAAGGACGATATGCGCACCTTCAAAGCGTTACTGCCGCCGGATTATTTCCAGATCGTGCTGGAAATTACCGAGCGCGATATGCTTAACCATCGGGAAGCCAACAGCCTCTTCGAATGGCTGCATAACGAAGGGTTTGAAATCGCCATTGATGATTTTGGAACCGGCCACAGCGCGCTGATTTATCTTGAGCATTTCACCATGGACTACCTCAAAATAGACCGTGGTTTTGTTAATGCGATCGGTACTGAGACCGTGACGTCGCCGGTGCTGGATGCCGTTCTGACGCTGGCAAGACGACTGAATATGTCGACCGTCGCCGAAGGGGTAGAGACGCCGGAACAGGCGGCCTGGCTACGCGAACACGGCGTAAACTTCCTGCAGGGATACTGGATTAGCCGTCCGATGCCGCTGGCGCAGTTCCGCGAATGGCGTCCTGATATTTCGCCCGAGGGCGATTAATTTCACATTGTCCGCGACGTCACTTATTATTCAGCTTAACCGAGCCGGTCTGTAAAAGAGGGAGCTGCCGCGAGATGCTTATGCGCTTTATGTTGCTGATGTTGGCATTCACGAGCCTGTCCAGCCAGGCGCAAGCCATCAAAGAAAATATCGCCTTCGCGGTCATTGGCGAGCCGAAATACGCGGTCAATTTTACGCACTTTGATTACGTCAACCCTGCCGCGCCGAAGGGCGGTAAGGTCACGCTTTCCGCCACGGGAACCTTCGACAACTTCAACCGCTACGCCCTACGCGGCGTGGCGGCCGCGCGGACGGAATCCCTTTACGATACGCTCTTTGTCACCTCCGATGACGAGCCCGGTAGCTATTATCCGCTGATTGCCGAGAACGTGCGCTACGCAGATAACTTCGCCTGGGCGGAAATCTCGCTGAACCCGCGAGCACGTTTTCACGACGGCACACCGGTTAAGGCCAGCGACGTCGCCTTCACCTTTCATAAATTCATGACCGAAGGCGTGCCCCAGTTCCGCATCGTGTATAAAGGCGCGTCAGTCAGAGCCATTGCGCCGCTCACCGTGCGCATCGAACTGAGCGAACCCAACAAAGAGAACATGCTGAGCCTGTTCTCGCTGCCGGTGATGCCGGAATCGTTCTGGAAAGATCATAAGCTGAGCGACCCGCTCTCAACGCCACCACTGGCTGGCGGCCCCTACCGCATCACCGACTGGCGCATGGGGCAATATGTCGTCTATTCCCGCGTCAAAGACTACTGGGCGGCCAATCTGCCGGTAAACCGCGGCCGCTGGAACTTCGACACCCTTCGCTATGATTACTACCTCGACGATAACGTGGCGTTTGAGGCGTTCAAAGCCGGGGCCTTCGATTTGCGCGTCGAGAGCAGCGCCAAAAACTGGGCGACCCGCTATATCGGCAAAAATTTTGCTAAAGGCTATATCGTCAAAGACGAGCACAAAAATGCGTCTGCGCAAGACACTCGCTGGCTGGCGTTTAATATTCAGCGTCCGGTATTTAGCGATCGCCGGGTGCGGGAAGCCATCTCCCTGGCCTTTGATTTTGAGTGGATGAACAAAGCGCTGTTTTACGGTGCCTACAGCCGCGCCAACAGCTATTTTCAGAATACCGAATACGCCGCGCGCGATTATCCGAAAGCCGACGAGCTGGTCCTGCTGGCGCCGCTGAAAGCGGAACTGCCACCGCAGGTTTTCACCACCGTGTTTCAGCCGCCCGCATCGAAGGGTGACGGTTACGACCGCGACAACCTGCTGAAGGCCAGCAAGCTGCTGGATGAGGCGGGCTGGCACCTGAAGAATCAAAAACGTGTGGATGCCAAAACGGGCAAGCCGCTCAGCTTTGAGCTGCTGCTCTCGTCCGGGGGCAACGATCAGTGGGTACTGCCGTTTAAGCACAACCTTGAGCGGCTGGGCGTGACCATGAACATTCGCCAGGTGGATAACGCGCAGATCACCAGCCGCATGCGCAGCCGTGATTACGACATGATGCAGCGCCTGTGGCCCGCCCAACCGTGGCCCAGCTCGGACCTGCAAATCTCCTGGGCCTCGAGCTACATCGACTCCTCGTACAACGCGCCGGGGGTTAAAAGCCCGGCGATTGATGCGCTGATTGCGAAAATCGTGGCGGCGCAGGGGGATAAAGAAAAGCTTCTGCCACTCGGGCGCGCCCTCGACAGGGTCTTAACCTGGAACTACTACATGTTGCCGATGTGGTATATGGGCGAAGATCGCCTTGCGCGCTGGGATAAGTTCTCCGTGCCTGCCGTGCGCCCTGTCTATTCCCTGGGCTTTGATACCTGGTGGTATGACGTTAACAAAGCCGCCAGACTTCCCGCTGAGCGGCGATAAGGAATCATCATGGGTGCTTATCTTCTCCGCCGTCTGCTGCTGGTCATCCCTACCCTGTGGGCCATCATCACGATTAACTTTTTTATCGTGCAAATCGCCCCCGGTGGGCCGGTCGATCAGGCCATTGCCGCCATTGAATTTGGCAACAGCGGCGGCATGCCCGGCGGCGGCGGTGAAGGGATGGGTGCCAGCCATGCGCGAACCGGCGTAGGGAATATCAGTGAAAGCCACTACCGCGGGGGACGCGGTCTGGATCCGGAAGTGATCGCCGAGATCACCCACCGCTACGGCTTTGACAAACCGATTCACGAGCGCTATTTCAAAATGCTCTGGGATTACATCCGCTTTGATTTTGGCGATAGCCTGTTTCGCAGTGCGTCAGTGCTGACGCTGATCAAGCAAAGCCTGCCGGTTTCGATCACGCTGGGGCTGTGGGGTACGCTTATCATCTATCTGGTCTCTATTCCGCTCGGGATCCGCAAAGCGGTGTACAACGGCAGCCGGTTCGATATCTGGAGCAGCACGTTCATTATTATCGGCTATGCCATCCCGGCGTTTCTGTTTGCCGTCCTGCTGATCGTCTTTTTTGCCGGGGGAAGCTATTTCGACCTTTTCCCGCTGCGAGGGCTCGTCTCCGCCGATTTCAGTTCCCTGCCCTGGTACCAGAAAATTACCGACTATCTCTGGCATATCACACTGCCGGTTCTGGCAACGGTCATTGGCGGGTTTGCGGCCCTCACCATGTTGACCAAAAACGCCTTTCTCGATGAAATTCGTAAACAGTACGTCGTCACGGCCCGCGCGAAGGGCGTGAGCGAGAAGCAGATCATGTGGAAACACGTGTTCCGCAACGCCATGCTGCTGGTGATCGCCGGGTTTCCGGCCACGTTCATCAGTATGTTTTTTACCGGCTCGCTGCTGATAGAGGTGATGTTCTCGCTCAACGGCCTGGGGCTGCTGGGCTATGAGGCCACCGTGTCGCGCGATTATCCGGTGATGTTTGGCACACTCTATATATTTACCCTGATTGGCCTGCTGCTGAATATCATCAGCGATATCAGCTATACGCTGGTCGATCCCCGAATCGATTTTGAGGGCCGATGATGCCGCGTTTAAGCCCCGTCAATCAGGCCCGCTGGGCCCGCTTTCGCCACAACCGCCGCGGCTACTGGTCGCTGTGGATTTTTGCCGTGCTGTTTGTCTTAAGCCTGTTTTCAGAACTGATCGCCAACGACAAACCGCTGCTGGTGCATTTTAACGATCGCTGGTACGTGCCGGTCATCGCCAATTACAGCGAAAGCGACTTTGGCGGCCCATTTGCGACACCGGCGGAGTATCAGGATCCGTGGCTTCGCCAGCAGATTGAGCAGCACGGCTGGGCGCTCTGGGCGCCGGTACGTTTTGGCGCAAACAGCATTAACTTCGCCACCACAAGCCCCTTCCCTTCCCCGCCCTCCGCGCAAAACTGGCTGGGAACGGATGCTAACGGCGGCGACGTGCTGGCACGCATCCTGTACGGTACGCGAATCTCGCTTCTCTTTGGACTGATGCTGACGCTCTTCTCAAGCGTGATGGGCGTCGTGGCGGGCGCCGTTCAGGGTTACTACGGCGGGAAGATTGACCTGTGGTGTCAGCGGATTATTGAAGTCTGGTCAGGCATGCCGACGCTGTTTCTGATCATCCTGCTTTCCAGCGTCGTACAGCCCAACTTCTGGTGGCTATTAGGCATCACCGTCCTGTTCGGCTGGATGGCGCTGGTCGGTGTGGTAAGGGCCGAGTTTCTGCGCACCCGTAATTTCGACTATATTCGCGCCGCGCAGGCGCTTGGCGTGAGCGATCGCGGGATCATTTTCCGCCATATGTTGCCCAACGCCGTGGTGGCAACGCTCACCTTCCTGCCGTTTATTCTGTGTAGCTCCATCACCACCCTCACCTCACTGGATTTTCTCGGTTTCGGGTTACCGTTGGGTTCCCCATCGCTTGGCGAACTGCTGCTGCAGGGCAAGAACAACCTGCAGGCGCCGTGGTTAGGCATCGCCGCCTTTCTTTCCGTGGCCGTGCTGCTGTCGCTGCTGATTTTTATTGGCGAAGCCGTGCGCGATGCCTTTGATCCGAACAAGGCGGTATAAGATGACCCAGCCCCTGCTCAGTATTGATAACCTGTCGATTGCCTTTTCAAAACAGGACGAGACGCGCACCGTGGTCAGCGACCTGACGCTGCAGATCCAGCGCGGTGAAACGCTGGCCCTGGTGGGTGAATCGGGTTCAGGCAAGAGCGTTTCGGCGCTCTCCATCCTGCGGCTGCTGCCTTCTCCGCCAGTGAGCTACCCGCAAGGGGATATTCTCTTTCACGGCCGTTCGCTGCTGCACGCCGACGAACAGACCCTGCGCGGCATTCGCGGCAACAAAATCGCGATGATTTTCCAGGAGCCGATGGTGTCGCTTAACCCGCTGCACAGCCTGGAAAAACAGCTCTATGAAGTGCTCTCCCTGCACCGTGGGATGCGCAAAGAGGCCGCGCGGGGAGAAATTCTGGATTGTCTTGAACGCACAGGCATACGCAATGCGGCCAAACGACTGAATGATTTTCCGCATCAGCTCTCCGGCGGCGAACGCCAGCGCGTGATGATCGCCATGGCCCTGCTCACGCGCCCTGAACTGCTGATAGCCGACGAGCCCACAACGGCGCTGGACGTGACGGTACAGGCGCAAATACTGACGCTGCTGCGGGAACTGCGTGACGAGCTGAACATGAGCCTGCTGTTTATCACGCACAACCTGAGCATTGTCAGAAAGCTGGCCGACAGCGTGGCGGTGATGCAGAACGGGCGCTGTGTTGAACAGAATACGGCGTCAACGCTGCTGAGCGCACCGCAGCACCCCTATACGCAGCGGTTGCTCGACAGCGAACCCTCCGGCGACCCGGTTCCTCTCGATGCGGACAGCACGCCGCTGCTGCGCGTTGAGGATCTGTCCGTCTCGTTCCCGATCCGCAAAGGTATTCTGCGCCGCATTGTCGATCGCAACCCGGTGCTGAAAAACCTCCGCTTCTCGCTGCGCCCGGGGGAATCCCTGGGGCTGGTGGGCGAATCCGGCTCGGGTAAAAGCACCACCGGTCTGGCGCTGCTGCGCTTAATTGCCTCCCAGGGCGAGATCCTGTTTGACGATATGCCGCTGCACCGCTGGAACCGCCGCCAGATGCTGCCCGTGCGGCCCCGCATGCAGGTGGTGTTTCAGGATCCCAACTCCTCGCTTAACCCACGGCTCAGCGTGCTACAGATTATCGAAGAGGGTCTGCGCGTCCATCAGCCCGGCCTGAGCGCGCAGCAGCGCGAGCAGGAGGTCATGCGGGTCATGGCCGAAGTGGGTCTCGATCCCGAGACGCGCCACCGCTACCCTGCGGAATTTTCCGGTGGGCAGCGCCAGCGTATCGCCATTGCCCGCGCGCTGATCCTGAAACCGGAGCTGATTATTCTGGATGAACCCACGTCGTCGCTGGACAGGACCGTTCAGGCGCAGATCCTGGCGCTGCTGAAAGGGTTACAGGAAAAGCACCGGCTGGCCTATATCTTTATCAGCCATGATTTACAGGTGGTGCGGGCGCTATGCCATCAGGTGATTGTGTTGCGTCAGGGAGAGGTGGTCGAGCAGGGTGATTGCCAGCGCGTATTTAGCGCGCCAACGCAGCGCTACACGCGCCAGCTGTTGTCGTCAGACTAGCGCTCAGAACGGGTACTGGCCGGAGAAAGGCTCGGCAATGGCAACGCCAAAATTTTTCAGACGGCAGGTGGCAGCAAACTCGTCCTGGCTTTTCACAAACAGGCACGGCTCACCTTCGCACTCCAGCACGGAGCTGTCCACTTCGATATCCGTCAGGGCCTGACTGAGACGCTCCATCACCCGCCATGCATTTTCATCGCTCGGGCTCAGCAGCTTGAGCGCCACCAGGCAGTTTTCACAGCCCGCGACGTTTTGCGGAATCGGTTCAACTTTCGAACCAGCAAAACCCGCCGACCAGCGATAGCTCTGGGGCAAGCGATGGACAATAGAAAGTTGTAATGTATTCACGTTCGTTCCCCGGAAGCAAAATTTACTTCACAATTTATTTACATTTATAGTAACACATCATCGTCAGCCTGCACTATTCAGCACTTTTTTATCGGTATTCAGGCTCGCGTCGGCGCTATATGTACCCGTTTCTGCGATCTAACTCAACCTTTTTGAATACAATGATGTGACTTTTTACACAAATAGATTTTACATAAAATAAACAAACACAGCATAAACGAACGGGGTTTGGTTGATATGCATCAACAAAAAAGGCCCTGCCGGGCCTTCTCTGTGTTTTAGTGGACCGCTTTTCGCGGTCGACTGGCGTAAAGATAGAAGAGTATCGAGCTGGTTGCGCAAAAAGCCATCGCCCACAGCATGGGCCATGCCGTCGTAAAGGTGGCCATCGAAAGCAACGCGCCGACGATAGCGCCGATGCCGAAGCGGAATGTCCCCGCCAGGGAAGATGCGGTTCCTGCCATGTGCGGGAACTCATCCAGGATCACCGCCATCGCATTGGATGACACCATCGACACGCAGCCGACAAAGGCCGCCACGCCAACCACCAGCGCCCAGAAGCCCACGCCCAGAAACGCGCTCACCACCAGCCAGATCGCCATCACAAATTGGATCCACAGCCCGGCGCGGAACATGTTCAGCGCCCCCACCCGTCGGACAAAGCGGCTGTTAATGATGGTCATAATGAACAGGAAGACGATGTTAAGCGCAAAGTAATAGCCGAAGTGCTGCGGCGAAACGTGGTTCAGCTCGATGTAGACAAACGGCCCGGCGCTCAGGAAGGAGAACATTCCGGCGAAGCTGAACCCGCTCGCCAGCATATAGCTGAGCACGCGCTTGTGGCGAAACAGCGAGGCAAAGTTACCAATTGTGGTTCGGATGTGAAACTTCTGGCGGCGCTCGACGGGAAGCGTTTCATCAATAAAGAAGAAGATCATTGCGGAGGCCAGCAGCGCGGCCAGGGCCAGGATCCAGAAAATTACATGCCAGCTGAACCACACCAGCACCGCACCACCGGCCATCGGGGCCACCAGCGGCGCAATCGTCGTCACCAGCATGACAAACGACATCATGCGGGAGAACTCTTCTTTCGGGTAGATATCGCGCATCAGGGCGTTAATCACCACGCTTGCCGCTGCCGCCGCCAGACCGTGGAAGAAACGCATGATAATCAGATGATCGATAGTCTGCGCCAGCGCGCAGGCAACCGCTGCGGCCGCAAAGACCAGCGTCCCGCCCAGAATGACTGGCTTGCGTCCAAGGCTGTCGGCCATCGGGCCATAAAACAGCTGGCCGAGGGCAAAGCCGAGAATATAGGTGCTGAGCGTCATCTGCGCGCTGCCCGCCGGGACGCCAAACTGCGCGGAAATCACCGGCAGCGCGGGCAGGTACATATCAATAGACAGCGGCATCAGCATGGCCAGCAGGCCAAGAATGAAGACGATTTTGAACGACGAGTGTGGCCTGGTGGTCACAGAGTTCTCCTGAAATTAGTGCGAAGGCAGACCGACGCTGGCGATCTCTTCTTCCGTTAACGGGCGATATTCGCCTGGCGCCAGGTCGGGATCGAGTTCAATCGCACCAATCCGTTCGCGATGCAGGCCAACAACGTGGTTCCCCACCGCGGCAAACATACGTTTCACCTGATGATAGCGCCCTTCGCTGATGGTCAGGCGGACCTCGGTCGGGGTGATGACTTCGAGCACCGCCGGTTTGGTCAGATCTTTTTCATTATGCAGCTGAACGCCTTTCGCGAAGTGCTCTGCCGTGTCATCCGACACCGGTGACTCCAGCGTCACGAGATAGGTTTTCTCGCAGTGGTGGCGTGGAGAGGTGATGCGGTGTGACCACTGACCGTCGTCGGTCATCAGCACCAGCCCGGTGGTGTCGATATCGAGTCGACCTGCGGCGTGCAGCTTGTGCGCCACCGGCTCGTCGAGGAAATAGAGCACCGTCGGGTGATCCGGATCGTCCGTTGAGCAGACGTAGCCTTCCGGCTTATTGAGCATGAAGTAGCGCGGACCGTGCTGCTGGGTCAGCGGATTGCCGTCATACTCCACCTGATGGTCAGGTTGCAGTTTGAACGCGCTGTCTCTCACAATGTCGCCATCCACGGTAACGCGGCTGGCGCGAATTTCGCGCCCGGCAATAGCGCGGCTTACGCCGAGTTGCTGAGCGATAAACTTATCAAGTCGCATGAAATCTTTTTAGCCTTAATGGTGCAGGAAGTCGGACAACAGGTCCGAAAAAAGAAGCAGTCTGGAACGGTTCAGTATAATGGTCTGGTTGCGCCACTCAAGGGAAAAAGTTTCGTGGCATACTATCTATACCCTAAATAATTCGAGTTGCATGAAGGCGGCAAAGGAGTGAATCCCCGGGAGCTTACATAAGTAAGTGACCGGGGTGAACGAGTGCAGCCAACGCACAGGCAACTTGAAGTATGACGGGTATATGTGCGGAATAACGAAACCGAGACCCTATGACTTTTACACTTCGTCCCTATCAGCAGGAAGCCGTTGACGCCACCCTCGCCTGGTTCCGCAAACATCGCGAGCCGGCGGCGATTGTGCTCCCGACCGGTGCAGGCAAAAGCCTGGTCATTGCCGAATTGGCGCGTCTGGCCCGCGGCCGCGTGCTTGTGCTGGCGCACGTTAAAGAGCTCGTCGCGCAAAACCATGCCAAGTATTGTGCGCTTGGACTGGAAGCCGACATTTTCGCCGCCGGGCTAAAGCGTAAAGAGAGCCACGGCAAAGTGGTGTTTGGCAGCGTGCAGTCGGTGGCCCGCAATCTGGATCTGTTTCGCAGCGAATTTTCGCTGCTGATTGTCGACGAATGTCACCGCATCAGCGATGACGACGACAGCCAGTATCAGCAAATCCTGTGCCACCTGAAAGAGGTGAACCCTCACCTGCGCCTGCTGGGCCTGACGGCGACCCCGTTTCGTCTGGGGAAAGGCTGGATCTATCGTTACCATTATCACGGCATGGTGCGCGGCGATGACAAGGCCCTGTTTAGCGACTGCATCTACGAGCTTCCGCTTCGCTACATGATTAAACATGGCTACCTGACGCCGCCTGAACGGCTGGATATGCCGGTGGTGCAGTACGACTTCAGCCGCCTGCAGGCGCAGAGCAACGGGTTATTCAGCGAAGCGGATCTTAACCAGGAGCTGAAAAAGCAAAAGCGCATCACGCCGCATATCATCAGCCAGATTGAGGAGTTCGCCGCGACGCGCAAAGGGGTGATGATCTTTGCCGCCACCGTTGAGCACGCACGCGAAATCACCGGGTTACTGCCCCCCGGCGACGCGGCGCTCATCACCGGCGAGACGCCCGGCCCGGAGCGCGACAGCCTGATTGAGGCCTTTAAAGCCCAGCAGTTCCGCTATCTGGTTAACGTGTCGGTGTTGACCACCGGCTTTGACGCCCCACACGTCGACCTGATCGCTATTTTGCGTCCAACCGAATCGGTCAGTCTGTATCAGCAAATTGTTGGCCGCGGCCTGCGTCTGGCGCCGGGGAAAACCGACTGCCTGATTCTGGATTATGCCGGTAACCCGCACGATCTCTATACGCCTGAGGTCGGCGCGCCAAAAGGGAAAAGTGACAACGTGCCCGTGCAGGTCTTTTGCCCTGCCTGCGGGTTTGCCAACACCTTCTGGGGCAAAACCACCGCCGACGGCACGCTGATCGAACATTTTGGCCGCCGCTGTCAGGGCTGGTTTGAAGATGATGACGGGCATCGCGAGCAGTGCGATTTTCGTTTCCGCTTTAAAAACTGCCCGCAGTGCAACGCCGAAAATGACATTGCCGCTCGCCGCTGTCGGGAGTGCGACACGGTGCTGGTTGACCCGGACGACATGCTGAAAGCGGCATTAAAGCTGAAAGATGCGCTGGTGCTGCGCTGTTCCGGCATGGCGTTGCAGCCCGGCGCCGATGAAAAAGGCGAATGGCTGAAAATCACCTATTACGATGAAGACGGGGCGGACGTCAGCGAGCGCTTCCGGCTTCAGACGCCTGCCCAGCGAACGGCCTTCGAACAGCTGTTTATCCGCCCGCACACCCGCACTCCGGGCGTGCCCCTGCGCTGGATCACCGTGGCCGATATCGTGCGCCAGCAGGTGCTATTGCGCCATCCGGATTTTGTGGTCGCCCGCAAAAAAGGCCAGTTCTGGCAGGTGCGCGAAAAACTCTTTGACTACGAAGGTCGCTTCCGTCGCGCCAACGAATTGCGCGGGTAGCGGGACTTTTCATTGATGTGAGGGGCATTTGAGTATAAAATGCCGCCCGCTTCACATCCGTGAGGCAGAACACTCACCTGCTGCTGGGTCGCCTGTAGTAGGGTTTTAAATACAGAGAGAAATCAATGTTTACTATCGAAGCAGAAGTACGTAACGTGCAGGGTAAGGGTGCGAGCCGCCGCCTGCGTACCGCTAACAAGTTCCCGGCTATCGTTTACGGTGGCGAAGCTGCTCCAGTTGCAATCGAACTGGATCACGACAAACTGTGGAACCTGCAGACCAAAGCTGAATTCTACAGCGAAGTTCTGACCATCGTTGTTGGCGGTAAAGAAGAAAAAGTGAAAGTTCAGGCTGTTCAGCGTCACGCGTTCAAGCCAAAACTGACTCACATCGACTTCGTTCGCGCGTAATCGCAAACCTGTCGAAAAAAAACCCCGCTTCTGCGGGGTTTTTTGTGCCTGCTATTTACCGCCCGAGGTGCGGCGCTGAAGCTGATCGCGCAAATTCGGCGGCGTCCCCTTAATGGTCAGCGTATCGGTAGCCGGGTCCCAGAAGATACGTTCCCCCAGCAGCATCGCATCAAAGTTGATGGTTAACCCGCCGCCGCTGCCGGCAAACTTGGTTAACTGACGCAGCGTGCTGCGATCCGCCGGGAAGCTCTCTTCAAGCTCATAGCCCTTTTCTGCGGTAAATTCCTGGAAGCTGACTTCGCTGACGCCCGCCAACTCTTTTGACAGCGACTCCAGCTCAATCTCTTCCCCAGCCTGCAGCTGTTCGTTGCAGTAGCTGTAAACCTGCTGGCGCACCGTCTGGCGCTCAGATTTATCAAGCTGCGCTTCGGCTGTGAAATCGTCCACCGCCTGGAGCAGCCCTTTGTTCTGCGCTTTGGCGTTAAGCCCTTCACTGGCACCGAGGAAGTCCATGAAGAAATCCGCCACTTTGCGACCCACGCGTCCCTTAAGGAAAGTCAGGTAGCGGGTCGATTCCGGGTTGGTTTCCCACTCGGTCAAATCAATACGCGCCACGATATCCGCATGGTTAATATCCAGATAATGCGTCGAGCTGATATCCAGCTGCTCGTTCACGCGCATGCTGCTTAAGTTATTCAGCACGGTAACCAGCAGATACTCGACCGCCAGGTAGCGGTAGTGGCAGAACAGCACGATCCCACCGTCGGCGAACGGATATTTCGCCAGCTCGTCGCGCAGACGCCCGGTTGCCGCACGGCTAAACGCCAGGAAATCCTCTTCACCCTGGCGCTGCAGGCGCAGGCTATCGGCCAGTTCACTCTCTTCGCTGAACAGCCCATAGGCTTTATTTTTGGCGCTGTAGACACGATGCAGCTCTGCCATCATCTCCACAACGGTCGCCGTAGGTTCCAGTAACGAATCGCGTAGCACCACTTCAAGGGTTTGCTCATCGCGCTTGATAAGCTGGTGCAAGGCAATCTGGTTGATTTCCAGACTCATGATAAACTCTCCTTTTAGACCGGGCGGTATTCAACCACCACCAGGACATGTGTGCAACAACAGATAAAAAAGGGGAAAAAAAGCTGTTGCTACGGTAATATGTTGCCCTTTCATCAACAAACTGATTTTGATTTATGCCACAACATTCCCGCTACAGTGATGAACACGTTGAACAACTGCTCAGTGAGCTGGTCAACGTACTGGAAAAACATAAAACGCCGACCGATCTCTCCCTGATGGTTTTGGGAAATATGGTCACCAACCTGATTAACACCAGCGTTGCTCCGGCTCAGCGTCAGGCGATCGCAAAATCTTTCGCCCAGGCTTTACAGTCGTCCGTCAGCAACGACCCGGCCCATTAAGGGATACGAACAACAGTTTATGGTGACGAATCGTCAGCGCTACCGTGAAAAAGTCTCCCAGATGGTCAGCTGGGGGCACTGGTTTGCCCTGTTCAACATTCTGTTGGCGACGGTCATTGGCTGTCGTTATCTGTTTGTCGCAGACTGGCCAACAACGCTCACCGGGCGTATCTACTCTTGGATAAGCGTTGTCGGTCACTTTAGCTTTTTGGTTTTCGCCACCTATCTGCTGATCCTGTTCCCCTTGACGTTTATCGTCATGTCGCAGCGTCTGATGCGATTCTTGTCCGCCATCCTTGCGACGGTGGGGATGACGCTGCTGCTTATCGACAGTGAAGTGTTCACCCGCTTCCACCTGCATCTCAACCCCATCGTCTGGGAACTGGTGATTAACCCCGACCAGAACGAAACGGCCCGTGACTGGCAGCTGATGTTTATCAGCGTCCCGGTGATCCTGTTGATTGAGATGCTGTTTGCCACCTGGAGCTGGCAAAAACTGCGCAGCCTGACCCGCCGACGCCACTACGCGAAGCCCGTCGCCGCGCTCTTCTTCGTCTCCTTTATCAGTTCGCACATCATGTATATCTGGGCGGATGCGAACTTCTATCGCCCGATTACCATGCAGCGCGCGAACCTGCCGCTCTCGTACCCGATGACGGCACGTCGCTTCCTCGAAAAACATGGCCTGCTTGATGCGCAGGAGTACCA
The DNA here is from genome assembly GCF_048685015.1 of Enterobacter sp. BNK-13. Taxonomy (NCBI): domain Bacteria; kingdom Pseudomonadati; phylum Pseudomonadota; class Gammaproteobacteria; order Enterobacterales; family Enterobacteriaceae; genus Enterobacter; species Enterobacter sp. BNK-13. The sequence continues at coordinate 2,879,810 of NZ_JBLQTP010000001.1, forward strand.
GCGACGTCTTATCGAGCAGGGTAACCCGGAAGCCGTCAGCGTGCAGTATCCGCTGAGCGACCTGCGCTATCGCGATATGGGCCGCGGGCAAAACGTCCTGCTGATCACCGTCGATGGCCTGAACTATTCCCGTTACGAGAAGCAGATGCCTGCGCTGGCCAATTTCGCGAGTCAAAATGTCACGTTTACTCAGCATATGAGCTCCGGTAACACAACCGACGCGGGCATCTTTGGCCTCTTCTATGGCATTTCAGCCGGATACATGGACGGCGTACTCTCTACCCGCACACCTGCGGCGCTGATCACCGGGCTGAATCAGCAGGGCTATCAGTTAGGGTTGTTCTCATCCGATGGCTTTAACAGCCCGCTCTACCGCCAGGCGCTGCTGTCTGATTTCTCACTGCCAGCGGCACAAAATCAGTCCGATGCGCAGACCGCCAGCCAATGGATAAACTGGCTCCAGCGCTATGCTCAGGAAGATAACCGCTGGTTCTCATGGGTCTCCTTTAACGGCACTACGCTTGCTAATAGCAATAAGAGTGATTTCGCGCGCCGCTACGGCCGCGCGGCGGGTGATGTTGATGCGCAGATTGGCCGCGTGCTTGACGCGCTACGTGAGTCCGGCAAGCTGGATAACACCGTGGTGATCGTGACCGCAGGCCATGGCGTCCCGTTAGGTGACGAGACGAAGAGCATGAGCTGGTCACGCCCGAACCTGCAGGTTCCGCTGGTCATCCACTGGCCGGGTACGCCGGCGCAGCGCATCAATATGCTTACCGAGCATAAAGATGTGATGACCACCCTGATGCAACGCCTGCTACACGTCAGCACGCCAGCCAACGAGTATTCTCAGGGGCAGGATCTCTTCAGCGCCGCGCGCCGCCATAACTGGGTCACGGCTGCGGGGAATAATACGCTGGTGGTGACCACGCCGAAGCTGACGCTGGTGCTGAACAACAATGGGAATTATCAGACGTATAACCTGCAGGGTGAACGGCTTAAAGACCAGAAACCGCAGCTGAGCCTGCTGCTGCAGGTCCTGACGGATGAGAAGCGCTTCGTCGCTAACTGATTAATAATAAACCAGTTAGCGACGGATTCCCTTGCATTCGAAACGGAATCGAGTAGTATTCTTTCTATGCGTCGGCACGTAGCGCAGCCTGGTAGCGCACCGTCATGGGGTGTCGGGGGTCGGAGGTTCAAATCCTCTCGTGCCGACCAAAAACACATTGAAAACCAGCCTCTTATGGCTGGTTTTTTTATTTCGCCTCGTCCGGCGTTTTGCGCAGGTACACCAGCGTGACCAGGCAAATCACCGCTCCGGCATAGAACGTATATTCTGCGCCAAACGTTTCCCAGATGACCCCGGCGCCCAGGCTGGCGACTAACAATCCCACGCCGCTGACCAGACTAAAAATGCCGTAGGCGGTACCGCGCAGATCCGCAGGCGCGGTTTTCGCAATCATTGCCGCCAGCAGCCCCTGCGTCATCCCCATATGCACTCCCCAAAGCGCAACGCCCAGAAGCATTCCAGCCCAGTGGGTGCTCAGCGCCAGCACAACATCTGCCCCAATCAGCATCACCAGCCCCCACTGCAGTAATCGGGTGTGGCTCATCCCGTCCGATAACTTGCCAAACGGATAGGCAGAGAGGAAATAGAGCAGATTCATGGCCACCATCACCAGCGGGATCACCGCCAGCGGCACCCCCGACTGCTGTGCGCGCAGCACAAGAAAGGCTTCACTGAAACGTGCGAGCGTGAAGATGGCCCCCAGGCCAATGACCCACCAGCAGCCTTTCCCGAGACGCCTGAGGTTCTCTTTTTTGATGGGGTTCGTGCGTTTATGTTCGACGGGCGTTTTCGGCTCATGCAGGCCGAAGAAAAGCAGCGCCACGGCGAGCACGCCGGGGATCACCGCGATCCAGAAAATCGTGCGGAAATCATCGTTCCACAGCAGCATTAATCCTACGGCCAGCAGCGGCCCGAGAAATGCACCGACGGTGTCCATCGACTGACGCAGCCCAAAGGCCGCGCCGCGAAGTTCCGGCGGCGTAACGTCAGCAACCAGCGCATCGCGCGGCGCTCCCCGTATCCCCTTCCCGACCCGGTCGATTAAGCGCGCCCCAAGGATCATGCCGGAAGAAGAGGCGATAGCGAACAACGGTTTACTCAATGCGCCAAGACCGTAGCCCAGAACCGCCAGTCCTTTACGCTTGCCCAGATAGTCACTGATGGCGCCGGAAAACACCTTGATAAACAGCGCCGTAGCCTCAGCCAGACCTTCAATCAAACCAATGAAAATAACGCTGGCGCCCAGCGTCGTCACCATAAACAGCGGCAGCAGGCTGTGAATAATCTCCGAGGAGATATCCATTAACATACTGACGCCACCCACCACCCAGACTCCTTTCGGGATCCGGCTGAGCGTTGCAAACCGGGATAACATTGCGCATCTCCTGCTTCATGTTGAACTGTCTTGTTCGAAACAGAATATCCTGGAAATGCGAATATAAATTATTAGACATAAAAAAAGCCACCCCGCAGGATGGCTTCGATATCGCAAATCGGCGTCTAGTGTTTATCACGTCCGCCCAGGAAGAAAATGCCCAGCGGGATGGCCAGCAGAACGGTGAACACCAGGCTGTAGACAAAGATCATCGCCGATTGCAGGACATACATGCTGGTTGTCCAGGCAGAGAGAGGAATATTGTACTGTTCGATGACGCCAACAATGGTGGCCCGCCCCACGCATGCGGCAGCAATCATAAACACAACCAGCAGCGCCAGGAGGAACTTGCGGCCTTCAGGCGTTTTCAGTTTTGCACGAACCATCTCTCTTCCCTTTTACAGATGAATAACATTATAGAGGGTCTAAAATAACACAAACGCCTGCCGGACTCCACGTCAGGACAAATCTCTACTTAAATGGCAAATCTGTGGTTTATTACGCTATTCATATTGAAAATGTAAGTAAATAACACCAATCATTCATAGTTGATATGTTAACCTGTGCAGGATCGTTTTGACATAAAGGAATGACAATGAAAAACGCACCTAAATTTGCCATCGCACTCATCGCCGCCGCGTGTGTCAGCACCAGTGCTTTCGCCAGCGAAACCCCTAAAAAGCAGCCGCTGGAAAAAGTCGCCCCGTATCCGAAAGCGGATAAAGGGATGAAGCGTCAGGTGATCCAGCTGCCGGCACAGCAGGATGAAGCGAATTTCAAAGTAGAGCTGTTAATTGGCAAGACGCTGGAAGTGGATTGCAACCAGCATCGCCTGGGTGGTCAGCTGGAAAGCAAAACGCTGGAAGGCTGGGGTTACGACTACTACGTCTTTGATAAAGTGACCTCGCCGGTCTCCACCATGATGGCCTGCCCGGATGGCAAGAAAGAGAAGAAATTTGTGACAGCGTATCTGGGCGACAATAGCCTGCTGCGCTACAACAGCAAGTTGCCGATCGTGGTTTATACGCCTGAAAACGTCGAAGTGAAGTATCGCGTGTGGAAGGCTGAAGAGAAGATTGAGCAGGCTGTCGTACGTTGAAATTAAGTCGGGTGGCGGCTTCGCCTTACCCGACCTACAAAACAACACCGAACATAGGCCGGGTAGGCGTCAGCGCCACCCGGCTTTTTTACCTTACAGCGCGATATCCGCAACCGGTTTGTTTTCCGGCTGAGGCTTCAGCTCCGCTTTTGGCGCAGCATCCGCAGCCTGCGGTTTGATGTACTGCAGCTGCAGTACGCGGCTGGTGTATTCCAGCTCCTGCTCCGTCGCGCTCACGTTACCGTTCAGCTTCGTGCCGTAGGATGGAATAATGGTCTTCAGCTTCGCCTGCCATTCCGGACTGGCGACTTTATCTTTAAACACTTTTTCCATCAGGTGCAGCATGATTGGCGCAGCGGTAGACGCACCCGGTGACGCACCCAGCAGCGCGGCGATGGTGCCATCCTTATCGCTTACCACTTCGGTGCCCAGACGCAGCACGCCGCCCTCTTTCGGATCGCGCTTGATGATCTGTACGCGCTGACCCGCCTGCCACAGGCGCCAGTCTTCTTTCTTCGCCTGCGGATAGTACTCTTTCAGCGCCTCGAAACGGTCGTCGTCAGAGAGCATCACCTGGCTAATCAGGTATTTCACCAGATCGAAGTTATCCAGCCCCACGTCCATCATCGGCTTGACGTTAGAGGTGGTGGTTGCGCTCAGCAGATCCCACAGGGAGCCGTTTTTCAGGAACTTCGTGGAGAAGGTCGCGAACGGTCCAAACAGCACCACGCGTTTGCCGTCAAGCATACGAGTGTCGATGTGCGGAACAGACATTGGCGGCGCGCCCACGGAAGCCTGACCGTACACTTTTGCCAGATGACGGTTCACCACTTCCGGGTTATCGGACACCAGGAACTGACCGCCGACCGGGAAGCCCGCGTAGTCGTCCGCTTCCGGAATGCCGGACTCCTGCAGCAGCTTCAGCGCCGCGCCGCCCGCACCGATAAAGACAAACTTCGCCCTGATGACGTGTTCAGCTTCATTGTTTTTCAGATCGGCAACGGTCACGCTCCAGCTGTTATCCGCGTTGCGCTTGAAACCGCGCACTTCGGTGCTGAGCTGCAGGTTGAAGTTCTCTTTTTTCTTCAGAGACGTCACCAGCTGACGGGTAATTTCACCATAGTTGACGTCGGTACCAATTTCGGTACGGGTCGCCGCCACTTTCTGGTTCGGGTCACGACCTTCCATGACCAGCGGAGCCCACTCTTTAATCTGCGCGTGATCTTCAGAGTATTTCATCCCGCGGAACAGCGTGCTCTGCTGCAGTGCGGCGTAGCGCGCGCGCAGGAAGTTGACGTTCTGCTCGCCCCACACAAAGCTCATGTGCGGTACGGTATTGATAAAGGAGTGCGGGTCGTGCAGCACGCCGCTGTTGACCTGGTGAGACCAGAACTGGCGAGAAACCTGGAACGCCTCGTTGATCTCTACCGCTTTCTCGATACTAATGGAACCGTCCTTTTTCTGCGGCGTATAGTTCAGTTCCATGAGTGCCGAATGGCCGGTACCGGCGTTGTTCCAGCCGTTCGAACTCTCCTGCGCCACGCCATCAAGGCGCTCGACCATGGTCATTGACCAGTCCGGCTGCAGTTCTTGCAGATAGGTTCCCAGCGTGGCGCTCATGATACCGCCACCGATTAAAAGGACGTCCGTTTCCTGCTCTTTTGGTGCGTCAGCTTTCGCCGCCATGGAGACGGTGTTAAGCCCCACGGCCAGAGAAAAGAGCATGGCAGTCATTTTTTTCATAATTTATGCCTTAGTGTAAAAGTGCTTGATGCGTGGAAATTGCAGGTGAAAAAAGCTGCGGGGGCACGGTAACAACTTTTAAATATTGTTTAAAGGTTACGAAATTATTGTAATTGTGAAATTTAATGATGGATTGTTTGTGAGGAATTATCGAAGCGTCTGGTAAAGGGCGGTTTAACGGGCTAGTATGTTGCGTTTTGTGATCGCGCGCACGGAAGCCTGCCCTAACCAGCGAAACGTTATGTCCCTACCCCATTCTCCTTTATCTCCCGAAAACCGTGTCGCCAGCGTGCTGCGTTCCCCTAAGCAGCTGACGCGTGAAACGCTGGCGGGCGTGATTACCGCCCTGGCGCTGATCCCCGAGGTCATCTCATTTTCCGTGGTGGCGGGCGTTGACCCGAAGGTCAGCCTGATCGCTTCCGTGGTGCTCTGTCTCGCCCTGTCTGTACTGGGCGGTCGCCCGGCGATGGTCACGGCCGCGGCCGGTTCCGTGGCGCTGGTTATTGGGCCCATGGTGCATCAGCACGGCGTACAGTACATTCTTCCCGCCGTGCTCATGGCTGGCGTGATTCAGATTCTGTTTGGCGTGCTGGGCATGGCAAGGCTGATGCGCTTTATTCCCCAGTCGGTCATGACCGGGTTTGTTAACGCCCTCGGGATATTGATTTTCTTTGCGCAGGTTCCCCATTTCTGGAGCCGAAGCCCGCTGATTGTGGGCCTGTTCGTGCTGACGATACTGATCGTGCTGTGGGTGCCGCGCTATATCAAAAGCATCCCTTCCCCACTGATTGCGATTGTGCTGTTAACCTTGTTTACCGTTTCAACCGGGCAAAGCCTGCCGACCGTGGGCGATGAAGGCGCCATGAGCGGCGGCTTGCCGGGTCTTAGTGAACTTCTGGTCCCTCTCAATCTACAGACGCTGAGCATAATCTGGCCGTGCGCGTTGAGCATCGCGTTTGTCGGCCTGCTGGAATCCCTGCTGACCGCAAAGCTGGTGGATGAGCTGACCGCGACACCGTCAAGTAAACGCCGCGAAAGCATTGGATTAGGCGTCGGCAATATCCTGGCCGGATTTTACGGTGGTATTGCGGGCTGCGCGATGATCGGACAAACCATTGTTAACGTGGAGATGGGGAAAGGCCGAAGCCGCATTTCAACCTTCGCTGCGGGCATCGTGCTGCTGATCCTGGTGACGGCGCTCAGCGACGTGATGGCCAACATCCCGATGGCGGTGCTGGCGGGCATTATGGCGATTGTCGCCGTCAAAACCTTCAGCTGGCACAGCCTTCAGCCCGCCACGCTGAAAACGGCTCCGATTGCAGAAACGGTCGTCATGCTGGTGACCGTTGCCGCCACGGTATCAACCGGCAATCTGGCGATTGGCGTGCTGGGCGGGATTATCGTCATGGTGCTGCTTCCCGCCCGCATTAAGTGTCGGCTTAAAGCAGAAAAATCGTCGCCAGCCCAAGAAAAATAAAGAAACCGCCGGTATCGGTGATGGCGGTGATCATCACGCTCGACCCCACCGCGGGGTCGCGTCCCAGTTTGGTCATGGTCAACGGGATAATAACGCCCATCATCGATGCCACCAGCAGATTCAGCACCATCGCCAGCATCATCACTCCACCCAGCGCCATATCGTCATACAACCACCAGGTGATGCCCCCCATAATGCCGCCCCAGACCAGGCCGTTGATCAACGCCACACCCATCTCTCTGAAGATCAGAAAGGCGAAGTTGCCGGGCTGAATATTCTCCAGCGCCAGCGCGCGAACAATCATCGTGATAGTCTGATTGCCGGTATTACCGCCAATCCCGGCCACAATCGGCATCAGCGAGGCCAGCGCCACCAGCTGCGAAATGGTGTGTTCGAAACCGTCAATTACGCGGGAGGCGATAAACGCGGTACACAGGTTAATGGCCAGCCACGCCCAGCGCGTTTTCACCGCCTTGCCGACGGAGGCATGGACGTCATCTCCCGCACTGATCCCCCCCAGCGCACGCAGGTCGTTGTCGGTTTCTTCATAAACGACGTCAACGATCTCGTCGATGGTCAGACGCCCCATCAGTTTGCCGACGGAGTCCACGACGGCGGCACTCACGAGGTCGTCACGTTCGAAGGTACGCGCCGCTTTCTCCGCATCGTCCTCCGGGGAGAAGACCATCGGCTCGTTTTCCATCACCTCGCTCACCTTCCGCTGGGTGCTGTTGAGCAGGATGGTTTTCAGCTCCAGCTCGCCGAGCAGAGTTTTATCCCGGGAGGTAACAAACAGCTTATCGGTGTTATCCGGCATTTTGCCCAGGCGACGCAGATAGCGCTGCACGGTGCCGAGCGTCACGTCCGGGCGCACCGTGATAACGCCGAACTCCATGATCGCGCCGACGCTGTTTTTCTCGTAGTGCATCACCTGACGCACGCGCGCGCGTTCATCGGCAGGCAGTGACGCCAGCAGACGGCCGGTCAGGTTTCGCGGCAGATGCTGAACCAGGTAAATCTGTTCGTCGATATCCAGGGTTTGCAGAGCGTCGAGAATATCCCGGTCGCTCATCTCATCGATCAGGTCGTCCCAGACGTTTTCGGAGGCCTCAAGCAGCACCTGTCCGCGCTCGTGATCCTGCACCAGCCGCCACAGGGCGTGACGTTCTTCCGAGGGAAGCGCTTCCAGGGTATCCGCCAGATCCGGCGGGGGTAAGTGAGCAACCAGCGCACCTACCTCAGCAATATCGTCGGCTAAAGTGCCGACATCATATTGCTCAGCCAGGGTCAGTTTGCCTAATAGCGTAGAGGTGACCGCTTTATCGGTCGTGAGAAGCCAGATCAGTCGCGCACGTTCCTGGTCACGCTGTCTGGCGCTGTTTTTCTTTAATACCGACATCAATCATAAATCCATGAAATAAGTTGGTATTAAGCATAGCGCGAGGATATGTAAATAAGAATAAACAACGGGGCGGGATGGAGAAAAAAGCAGCATTACGGCCACGATTATCCCCTCTCCCTGTGGGAGAGGGTTAGGGTGAGGGCATCAGGCCGTGCGCGCCACCGCGTCACGCGAGGCTGCATCGCGCTCTTCACCGGTCAGCTCGCTCAGCCTGCCGTCGCGCATCTCCAGCAGACGGTCGGCATGAATAAAGTAATGATCGTCGTGGCTGATGGCGAAAATGGTTTTACCCATCTGCTGCATCAGCGGCAGCAGCACCTGATAAAACTCGCGGCGGAAGTGCGGGTCCTGATCCGCCGCCCACTCATCCAGCAGAATGATGTCACGCTCTTCCGCCAGCGCCAGCAGCAGCGCCACGCGCTTTTTCTGCCCTTTGGAAAGCTTCAGATTGAGAATTTTACCGTCCTGAAGTTCCAGCTTGTGGGACATCTGCAGCTGCGCCAGCCATTTTTCCACCAGCGCCGGATTGGCCTGCTGCCCTTCCGGGCCCAGCAGTTGCTCAAACAGCCAGACGTCGGTGAACACCGCCGAGAAAAGCTTGCGGTAATCCTCGGGCTTCTCCGCGCTCAGCGCTCTGCCATCCAGTAAAATCTCGCCCGACTGCGGCTGATAAAGCCCGGTGAGCAGCATCGCCAGCGTCGATTTACCGCTGCCGTTGCCGCCAATCAGGAACAGCAGCTCGCCGCGGCGGATCGTCAGGTTGACCGGCCCCACGGAGAAGGCGCTGTCCTGATAGCGGAACGTGACGTTACGCAGCTCCAGCGTCTGCCAGTCAGGGAAGGCCTGCGGGCGCGGGAATTCGGCTTTAAACGGCGCGAGATCGAATTTGTTGAGCTTATTAAAGGCCACCTGCGCACTCAGTAAGGTGGGCAACGCGCCGACCGCCGAGAGCAGCGGCGTGCGCAAAAACAGCAGTGTCAGCGAGTAGGTTGCCGCGACGTTGGTGTCCGCCCAGCCCAGGCTGTTCGCCATCCAGAATACCAGGCCAATGGCACCCAGCATCATAATGTTTGACCAGTTCACCGCGCTCAGGTGGAAGGTATCAGCGCGAATGATGTGATGCCGGTACTCGCGTGCGTCCGGAATATAGAGATGGTTAAAGATATACTCAGCGCGCTCGCGGTTCAGGGTGAGTTCTTTGCGCCCTTCCAGTACCGTCTGGTAGTCGTTATAGAGCTTATCTTCGGTTTCGCGCAGCACCGCCATGTGTTTATAGACGCGTGACACCAGGACAAAACCGCCCCAGATGGTAATGGCGATCCACAGCGCAGTCACCGCCAGCATTTTGCTGGAGAGCCAGGCGAGATAGGCCGCCGAGCCAAAGGTCAGAATGATCCCCTGCACCAGCTCTGGCAGACGAACGAACGCGATGGTAATGGCGCGTACGTCGCTGGTCAGCCCCGCCAGCAGGGAGGCGCTGCCGAGCTGCTCAACGCGTTCGACCTGGGTGTCCAGGATCCGCTTGATAAACTCACTGCGCAAACGAAAAACGAAATGGTGGCCGAGCGCGGTCAGCGCCAGCTGGGAGCCGAGCGTAACCGCCATCAGCAGCAGCAGCAGGCCAAGAAACTCCGGCAATACGGAGAGCGAGGTGTCGACCATTTCAATCAACCGAACGTTAATAAACGCGATCAGGCCAATACCCAGTGCGGCGCTGGCCAGGCTTAACGCCATAACGGCGATGAAGGGCCAGCGGTACTGACGCCAGACGAGGAGAAGTAGTTGCATGCAGGCAATCCGGACAATAAAAATCAGCGAGCAGTGTAAACTGCCCTGCGCGGACATCAAGAATAATTCTTATTTTAGTTTACGCATCCCAGCCTGACGGAAGGTCAGATTAAAGCGGTACTCCCCCGTGAGGGGGTGGACGCCGGGTTTCAGCGGCTGAATGCCGTGATAATAAAGCCGCGATTCCCTGCCCCACACCACCACATCGCCATGTTCCAGCATAATGCGTTTGAGCGGATCGTTGCGGCGTAATCCCCCAAACTGAAAGACGGCAGGCAGGCCTAACGATACCGAAACGATAGGCGCGCGCAGATCGGGCTCATCCTTGTCCTGATGCAGCGAGAGCTTCGCACCGACGGCGTAGCGGTTAATCAGACAGGCATCAGGACGAAAATCCGGATAATCCGCCGCCACGGCAGCCTCGTGACAAAGTGCCTGAAAAACCTCAGGCATGGGAGGCCACGGCCGGTCGGTCGTGGGATCGTTTGGAGCATACACATACCCACGTTCGTTTGTCGCCCAGCCCAGTTCGCCGCAGTTGGCCATGGCCACCGACATGGTGTAGCCGCCCGGCGTCACCATATGGCGAAACGGTGAAACCGCCGTGACCTCTTCAATACCGGCAAGCAACGCCGCCGCACGGGAGAGAGCAAAGCGGCGCAGGATCACCGCCCCTGGCGCAAGCGGTTCCTGCCAGGGTTCAGCATCCGCAAAAAGATCGAGCATTATTCCTCCCGGCGTTTCGCCTCACGTTTCAGTAATAGCGCTTTTCGCGCCGTCCCCCAGCGATAGCCCGACAGCGCACCGTCGTTGCGAACCACCCGATGACAGGGGATCACAATTGCCAGCGTGTTTGCCGCACAGGCGCCTGCTACGGCGCGTACCGCACCGGGTTGGCCAATCGCCTGCGCCACCTGCTGGTAGCTTGCCGTTTCGCCGCAGGGAATAGTGCGAAGGGCCTGCCAGACGCGCTGCTGGAACGCGGTACCGCGAATATCCAGCGGCAGCGCAAGCGGTACGTCGCGGTTATCAATACTGGCAATGACCTGGTGGATCCGCTGCACAAAGGCGTCGTCCAGCGGCGCGTGCGTAGCTTTTGGAAATTGCGTGGCAAGCTCTGCGGTGACTTCCGCATCGGTGTCACCCAGCAGAATCGCGCAGATCCCCCGCTCGCTTTCGGCAACCAGACAGCGTCCTAACGAACAGTCATGGATGGCATACCGCACGGCCACCTCTCCTTTACGGTACTGCTTCGCCGTCATGCCCAACGCATCGTTGGCTTTACGATAATAGCTGCTGCTGTCGGGAAACCCCGCCGCCAGCACGGCATCGGTAATTTTGTCTCCCTGCGTAAGCGCGGTGCGCAGACGCTGACCCCGCGCCGCCTGCTGCCAGGCTTTGGGCGTCATGCCGGTTACCGACTTAAACAGGCGGTGGAAATGGAAAGGACTCATGGCAACCTGCTCCGCCAGTCTCTCCAGGGTTAACGCGGGATCCTGCTCCAGAAGCCGGCAGGCATGTTCTACTTTTGCCAGCTTCTGCGCCTGCGGATCGCGTTTGTCCGGCATGCAGCGCTTGCACGGACGAAAGCCTGCCTGAGTGGCGTGCCGGGCATCAGGATAAAAACGGACATTTTTACGCAGCGCGTGGCGGGCACGGCATGACGGGCGGCAGAAAATACCCGTCGTCTGCACGGCGAAGACAAACTGATCGTCAGCGAGCGGATCGCGGGCCAGCACGGCCTGCCAGCGATCCTCATCGGTCATTAAGGTTGGGTTTTTCATGATCGGCTCCTCGTATAAGCATACATAGAGCGTGCCTGAGCGCCACCGATAAAAAACCCGCAACCTTGCTTTTTAATTTTTGTCGCTGACCAGGAAACTGTTGAACTGCGGCGAGCTCCAGGTTTTGAACCCATCGCCCTCTTTGGTGATCATATAAACCGCCAGCCCTTCCTGACGGACCACTTCTTTGGCTTTTTCCGGGCCGAGAACCATTAATCCGGTATCCCAGGCATCCGCTTCCAGCGCGGTGGGGGCAATGACCGTTACCGAGACCAGGTTATGCGTGATGGGGCGTCCGGTCTGCGGATCAATCACGTGCGAAATACGCTTCCCGTCAAGCTCGTAATAGTTGCGATAGCTTCCGGAGGTGCTGATGCCATGTCCGTTGATATCCACTATCGCCTGCACGGCATTTTGCCGATCGGTCGGTTTTTGAATCGCTACGCGCCACGGCTTATCGCTGGCGTTCATACCCCGACTGACCAACGCGCCGCCCACCGAGACCAGATAACGGGAAATTCCTTCCTGCGCCATCAGTGCAGCAAGATGATCCGCCGCATAGCCTTCCCCGACCGTCGACAGATCGACAAACAGATCGGGGATATCTTTTTGCAGGTACTGCTGCCCGTACTGGTTGATCACGGTCAGATGCTGTAGCCCTGTCCGGGCGCGGGCGTCATCAATGGCCGCCTGTTCGGGCGTCTTCACCGGCTGTTTATTAGGGCCAAATCCCCAGAGGTTCACCAGAGGACCGACGGTCACATCCATCGCCCCGTTGGTTTTATAACCTACGCGCATTGCCTCGGTCACGATATCGGCCATCGCCTCGCTCACCGGCCACAGAGAGGTGCTGGTCGAGAGGTTAAAGCGCATCAGCGCCGAGTCATTTTTATAGGTCGACAGCAGCTGATCGTCGGCGTCCAGCTGCGACTGGATTTTGCCGCGAAGTTCATCCGTGCGTGTTTTATCGAGGTTCATCACGCTGACGCGCCAGAAGGTGCCCATCGTTTTACCTTCGAGCACCGTCGCGGCAGGTGCATCGGTTTTCGCCACGGTCGCGGGATCGTTACACGCGGTTAGGAAAAAAAGCATAGCCAGAAAGCTGGCGCGTAAAAAAGTCATGTCCATTCATTATTATCCTCATGCCAGGGCGGCAAGAGTACACCAAAAAAGGGGCGTTGTGAGAATCTGAGAAGCACAAAAAAGGGGGCCATCAGGCCCCCTTACGTCACACGTTAACGCGATTAGAACTGGTAAACCAGGCCCAGCGCGACGATATCGTCAGTACCGATACCCGCCTGACGGGTGAAGTCATTTTCATCAACCAGGTTGATTTTGTAATCCACGTAGGTGGACATGTTTTTGTTGAAGTAGTAAGTCGCACCCACATCAACATATTTCAGCAGATCCTGATCGCCGTAACCTTCGATGTCTTTGCCTTTAGACTGCAGGTAAGCCACGGATGGACGCAGGCCGAAGTCGAACTGGTACTGAGCAACCACTTCAAAGTTCTGCGCTTTGTTGGCAAAGCCGTAAGCGGTAGTTGGGTTGCTGCCGTTAGAGGTACCGAAACGGGTTGCGTTGTAGGTCTGAGAGTACTGCGCTGCCAGATAGATGTTGTTGGCATCGTATTTCAGGCCACCAGAATAGACTTCTGCGTGATCGCCCTTACCGTATACGCCAGCTGCATTCTGGTCGGCGGTACGTTTGGAGGAGGACATCGCACCACCCACGCTGAAGCCTTCGCCCAGGTTATAGGTCACGGATGCACCGTAGCCGTCGCCGTTCTGGTTCAGCAGGCTGCGACCGTTAGTGTTTTCACCGCTTACGCTGCCGTTTTTACCCTGATACTGCAGAGCAAAGTTCAGGCCATCAACCAGACCGAAGAAGTCCTGGTTACGGTAGGTTGCCACGCCGTTAGCACGGGACTGCAGGAAGTTGTCGGCACCATAGGTGTCACCGCCGAATTCTGGCAGCACGTCGGTCCAGGAGGTCACGTCGTAAATCACGCCGTAGTTACGACCATAATCAAAGGAGCCAGCTTCAGCAAACTTCAGACCTGCGAACGCCACACGCGTCCAGGACTGGTTGTCACCTTCATTGGTGTTGCCCTGGATCTGATATTCCCACTGGCCGTAACCGGTCAGCTGATCGTTAACCTGAGTTTCGCCTTTGAAGCCAAGACGCATGTAGGTCTTGTCGCCATCGTTACCCTTGTCGTCAGAGAAATAGTGCAGACCATCAACTTTACCGTACAGATCTAATTTGTTGCCATCTTTGTTATAAATTTCGGCCGCATTTGCTGCGCCTGCCACCAGGAGTGCTGGTACCAGGAGGGACAGTACTTTAACTTTCATTTTATTAACCCTCTGTTATATGCCTTATAATTGCCACTGCTTACTGGTTAACCCTCATTAACCAGTCGGCAATTTCATTCTCCGCAAAATTACAGAATAATCCAACGCGAATATGATACGAAAACTTTGAAGATGTTTCATTTATCAGTCAACATGTTTCAAAATGTAAACATCAAGGAACTTTTACAAAGCACAAATAGCTTAGAAATTTAGCACTTATAATCAAAAGAAAAAACAGAACCATAATAATCAATAGTTTATAATAAAAATCGTTACAGCACTGAATGACAAAACAAGATCGTACCTAATCTCTAAAATATCTCTCGCTATCATCATTAACTTTATTTATTACCGTCATTCAGTTTTGAATGTCTGTTTATCCCTAATTGAGCCGGATGCTTCGCATTCGGTTTTTTTTTACCTTTCTTTACGTAACTTCTCATTTTTTGTGCTACCGAGCCGAAATTGTAACGACTATTAACTAAATTCTCATCGGCCGTCCTTCGCGAACGCACAATTGATGTAAAACTTAATTTCTTGTTAATTCGTGCTATTTGCTGGCTGAGCGCACTTATTATTTGTACGCGCACGGCGTGTTTGTACATGTTTACTGCGCCGCCCGCCGCCGATATTGTCCGTTGAAAAAGTCGCCTTTTCCCGGACAGTGGCGCTGGAAATTCAGTTATTACCCTTTATACTGCCCTATCGCCACAGAGCATGACCATGACGGGTTAAAGATATCAATGAGTCAGACTGAAACCACCGCCCCGAGTAAATTCTCCCTCCTCCCCGGGAGCATCACCCGTTTCTTTCTTCTTTTGATCGTTGTGCTGTTAGTGACCATGGGGGTGATGGTACAAAGCGCGGTTAATGCCTGGCTGAAGGACAAGAGCTATCAGGTCGTCGATATCACCCACGCCGTGCATAAGCGCATCGATACCTGGCGCTACGCCACCTGGCAGATTTACGACAATATTGCAGCTGCACCGGCCTCCTCATCCGGAGATGGACTTCAGGAGACACGGCTTAAGCAGGATGTCTATTACCTCGAAAAACCGCAGCGTAAGACTGAGGCGCTTATTTTTGGCTCTCACGACAGCGCGACGCTTGAGATGACGCAGCGTATTTCGACCTATCTGGATACCCTCTGGGGCGCCGAAACGGTGCCATGGTCGATGTACTATCTGAACGGTCAGGACAACAGCATGATCCTGATCTCAACGCTGCCGTTAAAAGATCTCTCTTCCGGGTTTAAAGAGACCACCGTGGGCAGCATCGTCGATTCCCGCCGGGCAGAGATGCTGCAGCAGGCGAACGCCCTTGATGAACGTGAAAGCTTCTCTTCCCTGCGCCGCCTGGCCTGGCAAAACGGTCATTATTTTACTCTGCGCACTACCTTCAACCAGCCAGGGCATCTGGCGACGGTGGTCGCCTTCGATTTACCCATTAATGATTTAATCCCGCCGGATATGCCGCTCGATAGCTTCCGTCTGGAGCCCGACAGCAGCACCCAGAACATGCGTGCGGCGTCTGACAAAGAGGCCGCAGAGAGCGTATCGATCTCCTTTAACGGTTCAAAAATCGAAATTGCCTCATCCCTGAACTCGACCGGTATGCGTCTGGTGTGGCAGGTGCCGTTTGGTACGCTGTTGCTCGACACGCTGCAAAATATCCTGCTGCCTCTGCTGCTGAATATCGGTCTGCTGGCGCTGGCGCTGTTTGGCTACAGCACCTTCCGCTTCCAGTCGGGGCGTCAGAGCGACGCCGCGGCGGTCCCGGCTGGTACCAGCAATGAGCTGCGCGTATTACGCGCGCTGAATGAAGAGATTGTTTCCGTGCTACCGCTTGGAGTCTTAGTTCACGATCAGGAAGCAAATCGTACGGTAATGAGCAATAAAATTGCCGACCATCTGCTGCCGCATCTTAACCTGCAGAACATCACTACCATGGCGGATCAGCACCAGGGGGTGATTCAGGCCACCATCAACAATGAACTGTACGAAATCCGCCAGTTCCGCAGCCAGGTGGCTTCACGTACGCAAATCTTCATTATCCGCGATCAGGATCGCGAAGTGCTGGTGAATAAAAAGCTCAAGCAGGCGCAAAGACTGTATGAGAAAAACCAGCAGGGGCGCGCCGCATTTATGCAGAACATTGGCGATGCCTTTAAGCAGCCGTTAAAAACGCTGGCGACCCAGGCGGCGGCGTTAAATACCTCAGAAAGCCACCAGCTTGCCTGTCAGGCCGACTCGCTGGTCAGAATGGTTGATGAGATCCAGCTGGCGAACATGCTGGAGAATGATTTCTGGAAGGGAACCCCCACCCTCTTCTCCATTCAGGATCTGATCGATGAAGTGGTTCCGGAAGTCCTGCCCGTGATTAAGCGCAAAGGGCTGCAGCTGCTGATCAATAACAATCTCCCGGCAAATGATGAACGCCACGGCGATCGTGAAGCGCTGCGCCGCATACTGTTGATGATTATTCAGTACGCGGTGACCACCACGCAGATCGGCAAGATTACCCTCGAAGTCAGTACGGAGGAGTCGGCAGAAGACCGCCTGACGTTCCGCATCCTGGACACCGGGGAAGGCGTCACCACGAGTGAAATTGATAATCTGCACTTCCCGTTCCTGAATGACACGCAAAGCGATCGCTACGGCAAGGCCAATGCCCTAACCTTCTGGCTGTGCGATCAGCTGGCGCGTAAGCTCGGCGGCCATCTCAATATCAAGGCCCGTGAATCTCTCGGCACCCGCTATTCTCTGCACGTGAAAATGGCGGCCAATCCGCAGGAAGAAGATGAAGAGCGTCTGCTGGATGATGTCGTGGTGATGGTCGATGTTACGTCGAACGAGATCCGCAATATTGTCGTTCGTCAGTTAGAAAACTGGGGTGCGGCCTGCATCACGCCGGATGAAAGACTTGCAAGTCAAGAATTTGATCTGTTTTTAACTGATAATCCGTCTAATCTTACTGCCTCCGGCTTGCTTTTAAGCGATGATGAGTCAGGCGTGCGGAAAATCGGCCCTGGCCAGCTGCGCGTCAACTTTAATATAAGCAATGCGATGCAGGAAGCTGTACTACAACTAATAGAAGAGCAGCTGGCGCAGGAAGAGATAGCGGAATCACCGTTAGGCGGTAATGAAAATGCCGAGCTTCACGCCAGCGGATACTATTCACTCTTTGTTGATACAGTACCAGATGATGTTAAGCGGTTGTATACTGAGTCCGCTGCGAATGATTTTGCAGCGCTGGCACAGACAGCACACCGGCTTAAAGGGGTGTTTGCCATGCTTAATCTGGTTCCCGGCAAGCAGTTATGTGAAACGCTGGAACATCTAATTCGTGAGAAAGATGCCTCTGGCATTGAAAAATACATCAGCGACATTGACGCCTACGTCAAAAGCTTGCTGTAGCAAGGTAGCCTTATACATGAACAATATGAACGTAATTATTGCCGATGACCATCCGATTGTACTGTTCGGTATTCGCAAATCACTTGAACAGATCGAGTGGGTGAATGTAGTCGGTGAATTTGAAGACTCTACAGCACTGATCAATAACCTCCCAAAGCTTGATGCACACGTGCTCATTACCGATCTCTCCATGCCTGGAGACAAATACGGTGATGGGATCACGCTCATCAAATATATTAAACGTCACTTCCCGGATATCTCGATCATTGTTCTGACCATGAACAACAACCCGGCGATCCTGAGCGCGGTACTGGATCTGGACATCGAAGGGATTGTGCTGAAACAAGGCGCACCGACCGATCTGCCTAAAGCGCTTGCGGCGCTGCAGAAAGGCAAGAAGTTCACGCCTGAAAGCGTTTCTCGTCTGCTGGAAAAAATCAGCGCGGGTGGCTACGGTGACAAACGCCTGTCGCCGAAAGAGAGTGAAGTTCTGCGCCTGTTCGCAGAAGGTTTCCTGGTGACCGAGATTGCCAAGAAGCTGAACCGCAGTATTAAAACCATCAGCAGCCAGAAGAAATCAGCGATGATGAAGCTGGGCGTGGATAACGATATTGCTCTGCTGAACTATCTCTCCTCCGTCACGCTGAGCGCAACCGACAAGGATTGATCTCCGCTGTTTATGCCGGGTGGCGCTCGCGCTTACCTGGCCTACAAAACCCGCAGGCCCGCGCAAGCGCAGTGCCGCCGGGCAATTAAAAAAGGCCCTTCCGGGCCTTTTTTATATCCGCGTTTTTCTCACGCGCTCCGCGTAAATCGACAATGTCTGCTTCAGCACGTCCAGCGTCACCGGTTTCGACAGACAGCTGTCCATGCCTGACTCCAGACAGCGCTGCTTCTCTTCCGCCAGCGCGTTCGCCGTTACGCCCACCACCGGCAGCGTCAGGCCAAGCTGTCGGATGCGCTGCGTCAGACGGTAGCCGTCCATATTAGGCATGTTGACGTCGCTCAGCACGATATCAATATGATTCTTACTCAGCACGTTTAGCGCATCCACGCCGTCATTGGCGGTTTTGCACTGGTAGCCCAGCGATCCAAGCTGGTCAGCCAGCAGGCGACGGTTAATCGGATGATCATCCACCACCAGAATCATCATATCGTCATTCACCGACGCCAGAGACTCCGGTGACGGCAATCCACCCGCGCCGTCGCTCTCTTCCAGTTCCACTTTGTAGATGCGCGCCAGCAGGCTCAACAGCTCGTGCGGGGTGGCGACACTGTGTACCCATTCCCCTGGTGCACGCTCAACCGGGATACCGATGTGGCGACGGCAGAAGAGCACTGACCCTCTCCCCTGCCACGGCTGTTCCAGCATCTCGTCGGCTATCAGCACATCGTCCACGTCCGGTGTTTGACCTTCATAGCGGCACACCCTCACGCCGCTGTGGGTAAGCAGTGCCGTCAGATAGTCATTCAGCGAGGCGTTATGCACCGCCAGCCAGCAGCGCTTATCGCTCAGCCCGTCTACCGTGGCTTTTGCCGGATACTGCGCCGAATAGAGCGGAATGCGGATGGTGAACTGGCTGCCCATGCCGGGTTCGGTATCCACGGAGATATCACCGTCCATCATGCTGACGAGCTTCTCACAAATCGCCAGCCCCAGTCCGGTACCCTGGAAGTTACGCTGCACGCCGGTCCCGACCTGGAAGAACGGATCGAACAGACGAACCACCTCCTTCGCTGGGATGCCGACCCCCGTGTCGCGCACGCGAATGCTCAGGTAATCCCCCGCCCGGCAGACGTGCAGCACAATACAGCCGGTATCGGTGAATTTAATGGCGTTGCTGAGCAGGTTAGAGATGACCTGCTGCAGGCGCATCGGATCGCCGTGCAGCGTCAGCGGCACGTCCGGCTCAATAAAGCAGTAGAGCCCCAGCTGTTTACGCACCACCAGCGGGAGATAGTTGGCGCTGATATGGTTCATCACCTCGCGCGGCGAAAACTCGCGCGGCTCGATTTTCAGCTGCTCGGACTCGATTTTAGAGAAGTCGAGAATATCGCTGATGATCTTCAGCAGGAGGCTGGAAGAATTGTTCATCGCCGTCACCAGCCGGTCGACGCCTTTCGGCAGCTCTTTAGTCTGCAGCAGGTCGAGGTTACCGATGATCCCGTACAGCGGCGTACGCAGCTCGTGGCTGACGGTGGCAAGGAACATGGACTTCGACTGGCTGGCCTGCTCTGCCGCCTGCGCCATCTCCTGCAAGGACTCTTCCATCTTCACGCGCGCGGAGACATCCACCAGCACGCAAATCGCCACGTTTTCATTGCGATAGCGGGAATGCACAAAGCTGATCTGCAGGTTGGTGTGCGTACTGGTCAACACGTCGACAAAGTTAACCTGCTGACCGCAGATAATTTGCGTCAGCCTCTGCCGGTCTTCGTGCGTCAGCATGTTCAGGTAGTTATGTGCCAGTTCGTTACTCAGGATATTGGTCCCGTCCTGGGTACGCAGAATACAGATCCCCACCGGCGCCGAGGCAACAATCTTGCGGTTAAACTGCTCGTGTTCCTCCAGTCGCTGGGCGTCGCTTTCGGCAGGAATAAAGATTTTCCGCTCATACATGCG
This sequence comes from Enterobacter sp. BNK-13, assembly GCF_048685015.1. Lineage (NCBI taxonomy): Bacteria > Pseudomonadati > Pseudomonadota > Gammaproteobacteria > Enterobacterales > Enterobacteriaceae > Enterobacter > Enterobacter sp. BNK-13. Next base: position 2,899,946 of record NZ_JBLQTP010000001.1, read on the forward strand.
CGCCAGCGTGAACAGCGCGCCCCCGGCCAGCAGGTTGAGCAGAATTGCATTCATAATAAGAATGCGTATCCGCTCAAGCACCATATCCACCGGCAGCGAATAGACGATACTGAGCGACGAAGGCGGCAGGCTCTTCTTCAGCACCAGCTCGCGGAAACCTGAGGTATAGCCAAACCACGACCGCTCCTGCATCCAGTGCGGTTCGACGTTCAGACGGTTATCAGGCCCGGCAAGTGAGATCAGCTGATGACCGTTTTCATCCAGAATGGTCACGCCCATGGGCAGGCTGCCCGGGGTGAAGAAGTTTTCCATGCGAATGGTCTGCTCAATCCCCAGCAGCGCCTGCAGGCGATTGCCCAGATAAACCGGCGTCAGGGCGTAGAAATAGCCCACGCCCGGACGCGGGCCCTGGCTCACCCAGAAGATGTTATTGCCGCGCTCGTCCTGCGGTGCATTGCGGTATTTGACAATACGTTCATGCAGGCTTTTCAGCGCATCGTCACGCTCAACGGGCACGTCGCGCAGGCCAAAGTCAGCCATGCAGAGATTCTCGCTGCCAATCAGGAAGACGCGGTTCAGGTCATAGGCGGCGGAGAAATTGTCGCGCCAGTAGCGCATAAACCAGGCGAGCGATTCCAGAGAGCCGCGCCAGGTATTGCTCATGGTGGAGCAATCGGAATCCGGGAACAGCGGCTGGAAATCCGGGACTTCGGTTTTGTCATCACGCCCGCGAAGCGCAAGGATACCGTTTTCCGCCGTCAGACGATTTTCGGCAATATACTTCAGCTCCTTCATCACGTCAGACGTTCGCTGAATGTAGCGCTGGGCCTGGTCGGAGCTTAAGTTAAACTCCTGGCGGATCTCCGCTTCTTTCTGGTGCAGGGCGTTAACGATGTAAAACACCGAGAACAGGGCTACCAGCAGCCAAAGCAGGAGCGCCAGCGCCCGAAACAGATAGCGAGAGACTTTCAGCGTAGTACGAAAGGAGACGAGGTATTTCAAGGGGGCGAGGCTCCGCCGTCGGGGTCAAAAGAATGTGGTTAAGGTAGCGGTAAACGCGCCAGGTCGCAACGTTGACTTATCTGCTTGTGCAAAAGAAAAGGGCCGGAATCCGGCCCTTTTTTGCATCAGGAGACATTACTCGTCAGCGTCATCCGCTACGTCATCGTCGGTGTCGGCTTCCGGCGCGATATCCTCATCGCCTTCCGCAACGCTACCGTCGATGGAGTCGAGCTCTTCGTCATCCACCGGCTCGGCAACGCGCTGCAGACCCACCACGTTTTCATCTTCCGCTGTACGGATGAGGATCACGCCCTGGGTGTTACGACCCACCACGCTGATCTCAGACACGCGGGTACGCACCAGGGTACCGGCATCGGTGATCATCATGATCTGGTCCGCATCGTCCACCTGCACCGCGCCGACAACGGAACCGTTGCGCTCGGTCACCTTGATGGAGATTACGCCCTGCGTGCCGCGAGACTTGGTTGGGTATTCCCCTTCCGCCGTACGTTTACCGTAACCATTCTGCGTCACGGTCAGGATAGCCCCTTCACCGCGCGGAATAATCAGGGAAACAACGCTGTCTTCGCCAGCCAGCTTGATACCACGCACGCCCGTCGCGGTACGGCCCATTGCACGAACGGCGTCTTCTTTGAAGCGCACCACTTTACCGGCAGCAGAGAAGAGCATCACTTCATCGGAACCGGAGGTCAGATCCACGCCAATCAGCTCGTCGCCTTCGTTCAGGTTCACGGCGATAATACCGGCAGAACGCGGACGGCTGAATTCGGTCAGCGCGGTCTTCTTCACGGTACCGCTGGCGGTCGCCATAAAGACGTTCACGCCCTCTTCGTACTCGCGTACCGGCAGGATAGCGGTGATACGTTCGTTCGCTTCCAGCGGCAGCAGGTTAACGATTGGACGACCACGCGCTCCACGGCTTGCTTCCGGCAGCTGATAGACTTTCATCCAGTACAGACGACCGCGGCTGGAGAAGCAGAGGATCGTGTCATGGGTGTTCGCCACCAGCAGGCGGTCAATGAAGTCTTCTTCTTTGATACGTGCTGCAGACTTACCTTTACCGCCACGACGCTGTGCTTCGTAGTCGGTTAACGGCTGATACTTCACGTAGCCCTGGTGAGACAGGGTCACAACAACGTCTTCCTGGTTGATCAGGTCTTCGATGTTGATGTCCGCGCTGTTGGCGGTGATTTCGGTGCGGCGCTCGTCGCCGAACTGGTCGCGGACCAGCTCCAGCTCTTCGCGGATCACTTCCATCAGGCGCTCTGCGCTGCCCAGAATGTGCAGCAGCTCAGCAATCTGTTCCAGCAGCTCTTTGTATTCGTCGAGCAGTTTTTCATGCTCAAGGCCGGTCAGTTTCTGCAGACGCAGATCCAGAATCGCCTGAGCCTGCTGTTCCGTCAGGTAGTACTGACCGTCACGCACGCCGAATTCAGGTTCCAGCCACTCAGGACGCGCCGCGTCATCGCCCGCACGTTCCAGCATCGCGGCGACGTTGCCCAGATCCCACGGACGGGAAATCAGCGCAGTTTTCGCTTCCGCCGGGGTTGGCGCACGACGGATCAGTTCGATGATCGGGTCGATGTTGGCCAGCGCAACCGCCAGCGCTTCAAGGATGTGCGCACGGTCGCGCGCTTTGCGCAGTTCGAAGATAGTACGACGGGTCACCACTTCTCGGCGGTGACGGACGAACGCGCTCAGGATCTCTTTCAGGTTCATGATCTTCGGCTGACCATGGTGCAGTGCAACCATGTTGATACCGAAGGAGACCTGAAGCTGCGTCTGGGAGTACAGGTTGTTCAGGACAACTTCACCCACCGCGTCGCGTTTGATCTCAATCACGATGCGCATACCGTCTTTGTCAGACTCGTCACGCAGCGCGCTGATGCCTTCAACACGTTTTTCTTTTACCAGCTCGGCGATTTTTTCAATCAGACGCGCTTTGTTCACCTGATACGGGATCTCGTGAACAATGATGGTTTCACGGCCGGTTTTGGCGTCCGCTTCCACTTCGGCACGGGCACGGATGTAAATCTTGCCGCGGCCGGTACGGTACGCTTCTTCAATACCGCGACGACCGTTGATGATCGCCGCCGTCGGGAAGTCCGGGCCCGGAATGTGTGTCATCAGCCCTTCAATGCTGATGTCTTCATCATCGATATAGGCCAGACAGCCGTTGATCACCTCAGTGATATTGTGCGGCGGAATGTTGGTTGCCATACCGACCGCGATGCCGGACGAACCGTTCACTAACAGGTTCGGGATCTTGGTGGGCATCACATCTGGGATGCGCTCGGTGCCGTCGTAGTTATCGACGAAATCAACGGTCTCTTTTTCCAGGTCGGCCATCAGCTCATGAGCGATTTTCGACATACGGATTTCCGTATAACGCATCGCCGCAGCGGAGTCGCCGTCGACTGAACCAAAGTTACCCTGGCCATCTACCAGCATGTAGCGCAAGGAGAATGGCTGCGCCATACGAACGATGGTGTCATAAACGGCGGTATCACCATGTGGGTGATATTTACCGATGACGTCACCGACGACGCGGGCAGATTTTTTATAGGCTTTATTCCAGTCATTGCCCAATACGTTCATGGCGTATAGTACGCGACGGTGTACCGGCTTCAGGCCATCGCGGACGTCCGGCAGCGCACGGCCAACAATGACCGACATCGCATAGTCCAGATAGGAGCTCTTCAGCTCTTCCTCGATGTTAACCGGTGTAATTTCTCTCGCAAGGTCGCTCATCTAACCGCTATCCCTCTACTGTATCCCGGATTCAAAGGTCGCAAATTATAACACAGCCGAGGTGATTGAGGTAAACCTATACGCTTTATTCACAGGGATTGCCTGATATACTCATTCGTCTTGCTAAATAAGGAGTAAAAGCGCCCATGAATGCCGAAAAATCCCCGGTGGCTCACAACGTTGACCACGAAGAGATTGCCAAATTTGAAGCGGTGGCGTCCCGCTGGTGGGATCTCGAAGGTGAGTTCAAACCGCTGCACCGTATTAACCCGCTGCGTCTGGGCTATATTGCGGAGCGTTCCGGCGGTCTGTTCGGTAAAAAAGTGCTCGATGTCGGCTGCGGCGGCGGTATCCTGGCGGAAAGCATGGCGCGCGAAGGGGCGAACGTCACGGGCCTGGATATGGGTTTTGAACCGCTGCAGGTTGCCCGTCTTCACGCGCTGGAGTCTGGCATACAGGTAGACTACGTGCAGGAAACCGTGGAAGAACATGCGGCAAAACATGCCCATCAGTACGACGTGGTAACCTGCATGGAGATGCTGGAGCACGTTCCCGATCCGCAGTCCGTGGTGCACGCCTGTGCAAAACTGGTGAAACCGGGCGGCCAGGTCTTCTTCTCAACCCTCAACCGCAACGCTAAAGCCTGGCTGATGGCCGTCGTCGGCGCGGAGTATGTGCTGCGCATGGTGCCGAAAGGCACGCACGACGTGAAGAAATTCATCAAGCCGGCGGAGCTGTTAAGCTGGGTTGACCAGACGTGGCTCAAGGAGCAGCACATCACCGGCCTGCACTACAATCCGCTGACCAATAAATTCAAACTCGCACCGGGCGTTGATGTTAACTATATGTTGCACACAACCGCCAAAAACGACTAACGTCATTCGTTATTCTTATAAAGATTGCGCGACATCATGTTGCGCAATTCTGACCTCCCGTTGAAGAAATCAGCACTCGATCAAATTTTGAATTTTTTTTCTTAATTATTGACATGTCTTCCAGGCCTTACGGTACGAGGACTTAGCCTTTTTTACCCTTTCACAACCTCAATTTAACGTCAAAATCAACCCTTGTGCTGAAAAGATTCGATACTAGAATACTCACCATATAGCGTTTTTCTTATCGCAAACCCCCTATATGTAGTATTTATCCACAGAGTTAGTCACAAGACGGTTCTGTGGATAAGCGGGGGATATTTTTTATTTCACGGACAGGTAAAACCCACATGAATCAGAGTCTGCTGGTGACAAAGCGCGACGGTACTACCGAGCGTATCAATCTGGACAAAATCCATCGAGTTCTCGACTGGGCAGCAGAAGGACTGAACAACGTATCTATCTCCCAGGTTGAACTGCGTTCTCATATTCAGTTCTACGACGGCATCAAAACGTCTGATATCCACGAAACCATCATCAAAGCGGCGGCGGACCTGATCTCCCGCGAAGCACCGGATTATCAGTACCTGGCTGCACGTCTGGCGATTTTCCACCTGCGTAAAAAAGCCTACGGCCAGTTTGAGCCGCCGAAGCTTTACGATCACGTGGTGAAAATGGTTGAGCTGGGCAAATACGACACGCATCTGCTGGAAGACTATACGGAAGAAGAGTTCGAGCAGATGAACGGGTTTATCGATCACTGGCGCGACATGAACTTCTCCTACGCGGCGGTGAAGCAGCTCGAAGGCAAATACCTGGTTCAGAACCGTGTAACCGGTGAGATCTACGAAAGCGCCCAGTTCCTCTACATTCTGGTGGCCGCCTGCCTGTTCTCAAACTACCCGCGTGATACCCGTCTGGATTACGTGAAGCGATTCTACGATGCGGTATCGACGTTCAAGATTTCTCTGCCTACGCCAATCATGTCTGGCGTGCGCACCCCTACCCGTCAGTTCAGCTCCTGCGTGCTGATCGAGTGTGGTGACAGCCTGGATTCCATCAACGCCACCTCCAGCGCCATTGTGAAATACGTTTCCCAGCGCGCCGGTATCGGCATCAACGCCGGCCGCATCCGTGCGCTGGGCAGCCCGATTCGCGGCGGTGAAGCTTTCCACACCGGCTGTATCCCGTTCTATAAGCACTTCCAGACGGCAGTAAAATCCTGCTCTCAGGGCGGCGTACGCGGCGGTGCTGCGACCCTGTTCTACCCAATGTGGCACCTGGAAGTGGAAAGCCTGCTGGTTCTGAAAAACAACCGTGGTGTCGAAGGCAACCGCGTGCGTCACATGGACTACGGCGTGCAGATCAACAAGCTGATGTACACCCGTCTGCTGAAGGGCGAAGACATTACCCTGTTCAGCCCGTCCGACGTCCCGGGCCTGTACGACGCATTCTTCGCCGATCAGGACGAGTTCGAGCGTCTGTACACCAAATACGAAAAAGACGACAGCATCCGCAAGCAGCGCGTGAAGGCGGTTGATCTGTTCTCCCTGATGATGCAGGAACGTGCCTCTACCGGCCGTATCTACATCCAGAACGTTGACCACTGCAATACCCACAGCCCGTTTGATCCGGTCGTTGCGCCAGTGCGCCAGTCTAACCTGTGCCTGGAGATCGCCCTGCCGACCAAACCGCTGGAAGATGTGAACGACGAAAACGGTGAAATTGCGCTGTGTACGCTGTCCGCATTCAACCTGGGCGCAATTAAGAGCCTGGACGAGCTGGAAGAGCTGGCCGTGCTGGCAGTTCGTGCCCTCGACGCTCTGCTGGACTACCAGGATTACCCAATCCCGGCAGCGAAACGCGGTGCGATGGGCCGTCGTACCCTGGGTATCGGCGTGATCAACTTCGCCTACTGGCTGGCGAAAAACGGCAAGCGTTACTCCGACGGCAGCGCTAACAACCTGACGCACCAGACGTTCGAAGCGATTCAGTACTACCTGATGAAAGCCTCTAACGAGCTGGCGAAAGAGCAAGGCGCGTGCCCGTGGTTCAACGAAACCACCTACGCGAAAGGCATTCTGCCGATCGACACCTACAAGAAAGACCTGGATGCGATCGTCAGCGAGCCGCTGCATCTCGACTGGGAAGGCCTGCGCGAGTCCATTAAAACGCACGGCCTGCGTAACTCCACGCTCTCTGCCCTGATGCCGTCTGAGACCTCTTCGCAGATCTCTAACGCCACCAACGGCATTGAGCCACCGCGCGGCCACGTCAGCATCAAAGCCTCGAAAGACGGCGTGCTGCGTCAGGTGGTGCCGGATTACGAGACGCTGGGTGACAACTACGAGCTGCTGTGGGAAATGCCAAACAACGACGGCTACCTGCAGCTGGTGGGTATCATGCAGAAGTTTATCGACCAGTCGATCTCTGCCAATACCAACTATGACCCGACGCGCTTCCCGTCCGGCAAGGTTCCGATGCAGCAACTGCTGAAAGACCTGCTCACCGCCTACAAATTTGGCGTGAAAACGCTGTACTATCACAACACCCGTGATGGTGCGGAAGACGCGCAGGACGACCTGGTTCCGTCAATTCAGGACGATGGCTGCGAAAGCGGCGCATGTAAGATCTAAGCACTTCGCCGGGTGGCGCTACGCTTACCCGGCCTACGGTTTTGTAGGCCCGGCAAACGCAGTGCCGCCGGGCAATAAAATCTCAACAGGACTCACCGCAATGGCATATACCACCTTTTCACAGACGAAAAACGACCAGCTCAAAGAGCCGATGTTCTTCGGCCAGCCGGTCAACGTGGCACGCTACGATCAGCAAAAATATGACATCTTCGAAAAGCTGATTGAAAAGCAACTCTCCTTCTTCTGGCGTCCGGAAGAAGTGGACGTCTCCCGCGACCGTATTGACTACCAGTCGCTGCCGGATCACGAAAAACATATCTTCATCAGCAACCTGAAGTACCAGACGCTGCTGGACTCCATCCAGGGCCGTAGCCCGAACGTGGCGCTGCTGCCGCTGATCTCGATTCCAGAGCTGGAAACCTGGGTGGAAACCTGGGCGTTCTCCGAGACGATCCACTCCCGCTCTTATACCCACATTATCCGCAACATCGTGAACGATCCGGCGGTGGTATTTGACGATATCGTCACCAACGAGCAGATCCAGAAGCGCGCGGAAGGCATTGCCCATTACTACGACGAGCTGATCGAGATGACCAGCTACTGGCATCTGCTGGGTGAAGGCACCCACCACGTGGACGGCAAAACCATCACCGTAAACCTGCGTGCGCTGAAAAAGCAGCTGTATCTGTGCCTGATGAGCGTTAACGCGCTGGAAGCGATCCGCTTCTACGTGAGCTTCGCCTGCTCCTTCGCCTTTGCCGAGCGCAAGCTGATGGAAGGCAACGCCAAGATCATCCGTCTGATTGCCCGTGATGAAGCCCTGCACCTGACCGGTACCCAGCACATGCTGAACCTGCTGCGCAGCGGCACGGACGATCCTGAGATGGCGGCAATCGCCGAAGAGTGCAAGCAGGAGTGCTACGACCTGTTCGTGCTGGCGGCCCAGCAGGAGAAAGAGTGGGCAGACTATCTGTTCCGCGACGGCTCCATGATTGGCCTGAACAAAGACATCCTGTGCCAGTACGTGGAGTACATCACCAACATCCGCATGCAGGCGGTCGGCCTCGACCTGCCGTTCCAGACGCGCTCTAACCCTATCCCGTGGATCAACACCTGGCTGGTGTCCGATAACGTGCAGGTCGCGCCGCAGGAAGTGGAAGTGAGTTCTTATCTGGTCGGTCAGATTGATTCTGAAGTCAACACCGACGACCTGAGCGATTTCCAGCTCTGATGACGCGCGTCACGCTGAGCCTTTCGGGTACAGAAGTGCTGTGCCAGGAAGAGCACCCTTCCCTGCTGGTGGCGCTTGAAGCGCATCAGGTGGAGGTCGAGTACCAGTGTCGTGAAGGCTATTGCGGCTCGTGCCGCTGCCGTCTGGTCGCCGGCCAGGTGGACTGGCTGACCGAACCGCTGGCCTTTATCAACGAAGGGGAAATTTTGCCCTGCTGCTGCCGGGCAAAAGGCGATATCGAGATCGAGATGTGAATGTGTCGGGTGGCGCTTTGCTTACCCGACCTACAAAACCGCAGTTCGTAGGCCGGGTAAGGCGCAGCCGCCACTCGGCAATTTCAGCGTTAATCCTTCAAAAAGCTCACCGCTTTATCCGGGAAATCCGTAAACAGTCCGTCCACGCCCGCCTGCTTATACAGCACCTCATAAAGCTGATTCACATCCGTGGCATACGGCGGCAGCTGGTCTGCACGCACGGTGTACGGATGCACTTGCATCTTGCTGGCATGCGCCTCTTTCACCATCGCCGTCAGCTTCACGTGGCCCGGCGTTGAGCCTTCCGCCACCAGCATATGGTAATCAGGCCCAATGCCGTCGGCGTACTGCGCAATCTGCTTCATCGCGCCCGGCTTAAACATCCAGTCGTAGTTGTAGTTCACCCACGTCCCGTCCGGCTGCTTCTCCTGGGTTTCATTCCAGTCAGTGTAGGCAATCAGCTGCACCAGGTTGAGGTTCATGCCCATCTTCGGCTCCAGCTCGGTTTTGATGCGCTTCAGCTCGGCGGCATCAAAACACTGCAGGTAGACCTTGTCCTTCTTGCTGGTGTAGCCGTACTGTTTCAGCACCTCCAGCGTCTTCGCGGCAATGTCCTTCCCTTCCTGATGGTGGAACCACGGCGCTTTGATTTCCGGATAGATGCCGATGTTTTTACCGGTTGAGTGGTTCAGCCCCTGAACAAACTCAATCTCTTCCTGGAAGGTATGGATCCGGAAGTCAGATTTGCCCATCGGGAAACGTCCCGGATAGACCTGCACCTTCTTGCCGTTTTCAATCTCGAAGCCTTCGGTAAACTTCAGAGAGCGGATCTCCGCCAGCGTGAAGTCAATGGCGTAGAAGCGGCCATCTTTGCGGGCGCGGTCCGGGAAGCGCTCCGCCACGTCCGTCACGCGGTCAAGATAGTGATCGTGCAGGACGACCAACTGGTCGTCCTTCGTCATCACCAGATCCTGCTCCAGGTAATCCGCACCCTGCGCATAGGCCATCGCTTTCGCCGGCAGCGTATGCTCCGGCAGATAGCCGCTCGCGCCGCGGTGGGCAATAACGATTTTATCCGCCGCCAGCGCGGACCCGGTCATCAGGCCCGCCAGCAGCAGGCCTGTCGCTAACTGAGTTAATTTCATCGCAAAGCTCCTTATTGACGACGTGCCAGCACTTCAGCGTGGTGACGTTTTTCCCCGATCATCACAACAATCAGCAGCAGTACCGCCAGCACGCTACCGCCGATCATCACCATAAAGCCGCCGTCCCAGCCGAAGAAGTCAACGGTGTAGCCCACAATGGCGCTCGCCGCGACCGAACCGCCGAGGTAGCCGAACAGGCCGGTAAAGCCCGCCGCCGTGCCCGCCGCTTTTTTCGGCGCCAGCTCCAGGGCATGCAGACCGATCAGCATCACCGGACCGTAAATCAGGAAGCCGATGACGATCATGCAGGCCATATCTACTGATGGGTTGCCCGGCGGGTTAAGCCAGTAAACGACCGTCGCGATGGTCACCAGCGTCATAAAGAACACGCCCGTCGCACCGCGGTTACCTTTAAACACTTTGTCCGACATCCAGCCGCAAAGCAGCGTGCCTGGGATCCCGGCGTATTCATACAGGAAGTACGCCCAGGAGGATTTATCCAGCGCGAAGTGCTTCACCTCTTTCAGGTAGGTTGGCGACCAGTCGAGGATGCCGTAGCGCAGTAGGTAAACGAACACGTTCGCGACCGCGATGTACCACAGCAGCTTGTTCGGCAGCACGTACTTCATGAAGATCTGTTTTGCGGTCAGCTCTTCTTCATGCTCCTTGCTGTAATCATCCGGATAGTCGTTTTTGTACTCTTCAATCGGCGGCAGGCCGCAGGACTGCGGCGTATCGCGCATCAGGGCGAAGGCAATAATCGCCACCAGAATGGCGCCAAAGGCAGGCATGTAGAGCGCCGCGTGCCAGTCGTTGAACCAGGCCATCCCCAGCAGGAACAGCAGAGGCGGAATACCGCCGCCCACGTTATGGGCGCAGTTCCACACCGACACGATGCCGCCGCGCTCTTTCTGCGACCACCAGTGCACCATGGTACGCCCGCACGGCGGCCACCCCATCCCCTGGAACCAGCCGCAGAGGAACAGCAGCACGAACATGATGGCAATGCTGGAGGTTGCCCACGGCACAAAGCCCATGAACAGCATGACCGCGGCCGCCAGGATCAGACCGGCGGGCAGGAACACGCGCGGATTCGAGCGATCCGATACGGAGCCCATGATGAATTTGGAAAAACCGTAGGCGATGGATATCCCCGACAGCGCGAACCCCAGATCGCCGCGGGAAAAGCCCTGCTCCACCAGATACGGCATGGCGAGCGCGAAGTTTTTACGTACAAGGTAGTACGCCGCGTACCCGAAGAAGATCCCCAGGAAGATTTGCCAACGCAGACGGCGATAGAGCGGATCTATTTCTGCCTCTGGCAGACGCGCCCTGTGGGGCGCAGGTTTGAAGATACTGAGCATAACAGCCTCCGTGGCCTTGAAATGAATGAGCAGGTGGCTCGCACCTGAATTCCAGAGGCGGGGATGTTAAGAAATCACGGTGATTGTTACTGTGAATCAACGCACAGATTGTTACAGAAATATGACAGAATGCGCAAAAAAGCGCATGAAATCACGTTTCACTTTCGAATTCCGCGCGTTTATGTTCGAAATCAAACAAACCACAAAATTAATATGGCTAAATGGTAAAAAACGAATATAGAGGGTAAACAATGACCAGTCACGATCCTCGTTATAGCGATGTGATAATCATTGGTGGTGGCGCAACCGGCGCCGGGATCGCGCGCGATTGCGCCCTTCGCGGCTTAAGCGTTACGCTTCTGGAACGCCATGATATCGCCACGGGCGCAACCGGACGGAACCACGGCCTGTTGCACAGCGGTGCCCGGTATGCGGTCACCGACGCGGAATCCGCACGCGAATGTATTGCTGAAAACCAGATCCTCAAGCGTATCGCCCGCCACTGCATTGAGCCGACCGACGGCCTCTTTATTACCCTTCCTGAAGATGACCTCGCCTTTCAGGACACCTTTATTACCGCCTGCAGCGCCGCGGGCATTCAGGCTGAAGCCATGGATCCGGCGCTGGCGCGGGGGCTGGAACCGTCGGTTAACCCGGCGCTTATCGGCGCGGTGAAAGTCCCTGACGGCACCGTCGATCCGTTCCGCCTGACCGCAGCCAACATGCTGGACGCCCGGGAGCATGGCGCACATATCCTCACCGGGCACGAAGTGACCGGCCTTATCCGCGAAGGCCACCGCATCTGCGGCGTGCGGCTTTTTAATGCGCAATACAATGAACACAGCGAGCTGTATGCCACCGTGGTGGTCAACGCGGCGGGGATCTGGGGGCAACGGATTGCGGAATACGCTGACCTGTCGGTGCGCATGTTCCCGGCGAAAGGCTCGCTGCTGATCCTCGACCACCGCATCAATAACCACGTGATCAACCGCTGCCGCAAACCGTCTGATGCCGATATCCTCGTGCCGGGAGATACCATTTCGTTAATCGGGACGACCTCAACCCACGTGGACTACAGCGAAATTGACTACAACCGCGTCACCGCTGAAGAGGTGGATATCCTGCTGCGCGAAGGGGAAAAACTGGCGCCGGTGATGGCGCAGACGCGCATTCTGCGCGCCTACGCGGGCGTGCGTCCGCTGGTCGCCAGCGACAACGATCCGAGCGGACGTAACGTCAGCCGGGGCATCGTGCTGCTCGATCACGCCGTGCGCGACGGCATGGACGGGTTTATCACCATCACCGGCGGCAAGCTGATGACCTATCGCCTGATGGCCGAGTGGGCAACCGATGCCGTCTGCCGCAAGCTGGGGAATACCAGGCCGTGCGTGACGGCAGAACAGCCGCTGCCAGGATCGCGGCAGTCCACCGAAAAAACGCTGCAAAAAATCATCTCTCTGCCCGCGCCGCTGCGCGGGTCCGCGGTATACCGCCACGGCGACAGAACGCCACCGTGGCTCGGTGAAGGACGAGTAAGCCGCAGTCTCGTGTGCGAGTGCGAAGCCGTCACCGCCGGTGAGGTGCAGTACGCGGTGGAGAACCTGACGGTCACCAGCCTGCTCGATCTGCGCCGACGCACCCGTGTCGGAATGGGCACCTGCCAGGGCGAGCTGTGCGCCTGTCGCGCCGCCGGGCTGTTGCAGCGTTTTCACACCACCACCGCTACCCAGTCGCTCGATCAGCTCAGCGCGTTTTTAAACGAGCGCTGGAAAGGTATTCAGCCTGTCGCCTGGGGCGATGCCCTGCGTGAAAGTGAATTTACCCGCTGGGTCTACCAGGGGCTTTGCGGTCTTGAGAAGGAGCAACACGATGAAATTTGATACCGTGATTGTCGGCGGCGGGCTGGCGGGCCTGCTCTGCGGCATTAAGCTCACAAAGCAGGGGCTGCGCTGCGCGATTATCACCCGGGGGCAGAGCGCCCTGCACTTCTCGTCGGGCTCGCTGGATCTGGTAGACGAAGCGTACCGCGATAAGCTGCCACCAGAGCACCCGTATCACCTGATTGGCGCGCAGCATATTGACCGCTTTGCGCTGGAGACCGAAGCGCTGCTGGCAGACTGCGGCGCACGTCTGCAGGGCAGCGCCCGGCTCAATCATCAGCGCGTCACGCCGCTCGGCACCCTGCGTTCCGCGTGGCTCAGCCCGGAGGAGGTGCCCGTTGCCCCCATTCGCGCGGAACGCGTGCGGGTGGTAGGGATTAGCGGCTTTCTGGATTTCCAGCCCCATCTCGCGGCGGCGTCGCTCTGTCGCCAGGGCGTTAACGCCGAAACGGCAGAGATAGAACTGCCTGAGCTTGATGTCCTGCGCGATAACCCGAGCGAGTTTCGCGCGGTGAATATCGCCCGTTTTCTGGATAACGAAGAGAAATGGCCGCTGCTGTATGACGCCCTCAGGCCGCTTAGCGATAACTGTGACGCCCTGCTGATGCCCGCCTGCTTCGGTTTACGCGACAACCGGCTCTGGCGCTGGCTCTCGGATCGTCTGCCCTGCTCGCTCGGCCTGCTGCCCACGCTGCCCCCGTCCGTGCCCGGCATCCGCCTGCACACCCAGCTCCAGCGCCAGTTTGTTGCCCAGGGCGGCGTGTGGATGGCGGGGGATGAGGTGAAGAAAATTACCCTGGTGGACGGCGCGGTAAGCGAAATCTGGACGCGAAACCACGAGGATATTCCGCTTCGCGCCCGCTATACGGTGCTGGCAAGCGGCAGTTTCTTCAGCAACGGGCTGCTAAGCAGCCGGGAAGGCATTCGGGAAGCTATTATGGGGCTGGATGTTCGCCAGCGAGCCTCTCGCGCGGACTGGTATCAGAGTGATTTCTTCTCGCCGCAGCCCTGGCAGCAGTTCGGCGTGATTGTCGATAACCACCTGCATCCTCAGCTTTCCGGTAAGCCCGTCAGTACTCTTTTTGCCATCGGTTCGCTGCTGGGCGGATACGATCCCATCGCCCAGGGATGCGGTGGCGGAGTCTGCGCCGTCACGGCGCTGTATGTGGCAGAGCAGATTAGCCAGCGCATGGAGGCTGAACAATGAACGACACCCGTTTTGAAAGCTGCATCAAATGCACGGTGTGTACCACCGTCTGCCCGGTCAGCGGCGTGAACCCACGCTATCCCGGGCCTAAACAGGCCGGGCCGGACGGCGAGCGCCTGCGCCTGAAGGACGGCAAGCTGTACGATGAAGCCCTGAAATACTGCATCAACTGCAAACGCTGCGAAGTCGCCTGCCCGTCGGATGTGAAAATCGGCGATATTATCCAGCGCGCCCGGGCGCGCTACAGTACGCAAAAGCCGTCGCTGCGGGACGCGATTCTGAGCCACACCGATCTGATGGGCAGCGTCTCTACGCCCTTTGCCCCCATCGTGAATGCCGCGACCGCTCTCAAACCGGTGCGCCAACTGCTGGATGCCACGCTGAAGATAGACCATCACCGCAGCCTGCCGAAATATTCTCACGGCACCTTCCGCCGCTGGTATAAATCCGTGGCGGCGGAGCAGGCGCAGTACGCCGAGCAGGTGGCCTTTTTCCACGGCTGCTATGTGAATTACAACCATCCGCAGCTGGGTAAAGATCTGCTGAAGGTGCTGAACGCCATGGGAACCGGCGTACAGCTGCTTAGCAAGGAGAAGTGCTGCGGCGTGCCGCTGATTGCTAACGGGTTTACCGATAAAGCGCGCAGGCAGGCTCAAAGCAATGTCACCTCCCTGCGTGAAGCCATCGTCGATAAAGGCATACCGGTGCTGGCGACCTCGTCCACCTGTACCTTCACCCTGCGCGATGAGTATCCGCATCTGCTGGACGTGGACAACACCGGCCTGCGAGAGCACATCGAGCTGGCAACACGCTTCCTGTGGCGCAAGCTGGACAGCGGGCAGACGTTGCCGCTGGGGAAATTGCCGCTGAAAGTGGTGTATCACACGCCGTGTCATATGGAGAAGATGGGCTGGTCGCTCTATACGCTGGAGCTGCTGCGGTTAATCCCGGGGCTGGAGCTGACGGTGCTGGACTCGCGCTGCTGCGGGATTGCGGGAACCTACGGCTTTAAGCGTGAAAACTACGAAACGTCGCAGGCGATCGGCGCTCCGCTGTTCCGTCAAATTGAGGAGAGCGGCGCGGATATCGTGGTGACGGACTGCGAAACCTGCAAGTGGCAGATTGAGATGTCCACCAGCAAGCGCTGCGAGCATCCGATTACGCTGCTGGCAAAGGCGCTCGGGTGAACATGGCCGGGGCGAAAGGCCCCGGCACAGGCGTTACTCCACGAACAGCGACTCAACCACGTTAATCCAGCCGTGCTCGCTGGCCACCTCTTTGCCATTCAGCCAGCGGCGCAGCATGTTCAGCGCCATCATAGCGCACACCTCCTGACGCACCGCCAGGCTGTGGCGGGTAATGCTCATTTTTACCCGCAGGGCGTGGGTGCCCTCGGGCGTCGCCAGCGCGAAGTTGAGATGTTCTTCATCCAGCCCGCCGACAAACAGCGCCAGACCGGCAAAATGCTTCACCCTTCTCTCGGACGCCCAGCGGGCGGTCTGCGCCAGGGTCTCCTGCTGGAACGGCACCACTTCGCTCGCCAGCAGCGGCGCGTTGACGCGCGACAGCTGAAGTGCCAGCAGGCCACCGGTGAACTGCTCGCTTAAGGTCACGCTCAGTTGACGCGCCTGCAGCTGCTTCGCAATCTGCGCGGGCAACCCTTCCGTACCTTCAAAGATCAGGCTTTCGCCCGCCACGCGCTGCACCTCGGGCCACAACGCCAGCATCGCCTCTTTCTGTTCGGCCGGGCCTGTCAGCTTAAGTTCAATGATCGGCATGGAGGAGCGATAGCCCATGGACACGCCCGGCGGCAGCGGAAGGTGATCGAGGCTCTGGGCCAGATCGCTTTCCGAGCGACCAAAGGTGGTCAGACGCAGGCACAGCGGCGGTTCCGGCAGGGTAAAACGATCGCGAAGGCGCGGCAGGATCTGCTGCTCGACCATCACTTTAAATTCTGAGGGCACGCCCGGCGTGAAGAACATCAGACAGCGGTTCAGCTGCATGGCAAACCCACACGCGGTACCGACCGGGTTATCGACCAGTTCAGCACTGGCGGGAATTTCAGCCTGTTTGCGGTTGCTGGGGGCCATGACGCGGCCACGTTCGGAGAAAAAACGCGCCATCTGCGAGAGCCACGCCTCATGCAGCACCAGCCCTTCGCCTTTTGCGGTCGCGGCGGCCAGGGCGCTGAGATCGTCACTGGTGGGACCGAGCCCGCCGTTCACAATCAGCACGTCGCACTGTTCACTGCGCTCGCGCAGAACAGCGACCAGTGACTCAAGATTGTCGCCCACCGTATTGCGGCGCGTTAACGGTAATCCTTGCTCAAAGAAAAGATCGGCCAGCCAGGCAGCATTGGTATCAATAATTTGTCCATGCAGCACTTCGTCGCCGGTGGATAACATCTCCACGTTAATCATTGTGTTCTCCCGCTTATTTGGTCAAAACACTATAGCGCAAACGCGGGGTGGAGCAGAGAGAAACTGGCGCGACAGCATGCCGCGCCGGAGAGATTAGAAGCCTGCGCTGACGCCCACGTACGGGCCGTCGGCCAGCGCGTTATCGCGGTTACCGTCTTTGCCGGCCAGGTTCAGATAGCGATAGCCTGCTTCGATGGTGATTGGACGCATTATGGTCCAGCGTGCGCCAGCGTTGGCCTCTTCATAGCTGTCGATACCGCTTGAGAGGGAGTCTGGAGAGTAGTAGTACTCACCAAACAGGCCAAAGCTGTCGCCAATTTTCCACTGCAGACCGCCGCCCACTGCCGCCGCGTACCCTTCATCACCGTCATTTGGGTTGGTATAGATACCTTTACCGCCGACGGTCGCCAGGAACGGGCCAAGAGGAACGTTGAAACCCAGGCCGAGGCTGGCCGCGTCGCCGTCGTCATCGTTATGCGTCCAGCCGCCGGTCATCGCCAGACCGGATGTCTCGGTACCCATGCCAAAGCCCAGGTGGGTATAATCCTGACCCGCCGAGCCGTTAATGCTAATGGCGTTCGCCGCCGCAGATACAACCATCAGGCCGAAGCCCAGTAATGCCACTTTTTTCATTGTCGTGATCCCGCACAATTTTTATAGAGAAGTCCCAAAACCGCGAGATTTTAACCTGGGTCTTCCGGGGATCAAGCACTCTGCGTGCGGCCGGTCAGTAGATTGTAACTATTTGAAACGGCTATTATCCCTTCAGCGTTGCGTTAACCCACTCCTGCAGCGCGCGACGCGAAACTTTAATGCCGCCATTTTTGAGTTCAGTCGGCAGCAGCAGCCAGCGGACGGGTTGCTCAAAACGCGCCACCTTGTCCCTGACCCAGTCGGGTAAGCAGGTGATATCCGTTCCCGGCTCGCACTCCACGACCGCCACCGGACGTTGCCCGAATTCAGCGTCGTCCAGCGGAACGATAAACACCTGGTTAACCTGCGGGTGCGTGGCGATAACGCGCTCCAGCGATTCCGGCTGGATCCCTTCTCCGCCGCTAAAAAAGAGGTTGTCCATGCGGCCAAGGATCGTCAGACGGCCGTCATGCCATTCGCCGCGATCGCGTGTGGCGAACCATCCCTGCGCGTTGGTCAGCGGAATCAGTTCGCCATCCCGCCAGTAGCCTGAGGCCATGCTTTGCGCCCTGATCCAGACTTCACCGTTAACGACCTGCACCTCTCTGCCCGGCAGCGCACAGCCCACGTCCGGCTCGCCGTCCGCCTCTTTCGCACAGACGGTAGAGGCAAACTCGGTCAGACCGTAACCGCAGAAGGTGCGTATATCCTGCTCTCGCGCCTGTCCGGTCAATTCAACAGGGATGGCCGCCCCGCCCAGCAGCACCGCTTTCAGTGCGACAGGCTGGTGGGCATTCAGCAAACGCCAGAGCTGGGTTGGCACCAGTGAGGCGTGGGTGCAGCCGCACAGCGCCTGCTCCAGAGGCTGTTTCTCGCGTACGGTTAACCGCGCGCCGGCCTGCAGCCAGCGCCATAAGATCCCCTGGCCGGAAACGTGAAACAGCGGCAGCGAAAGCAGCCAGTCGTCGTCTTCACCGTAGGGCATCAGCGCCAAAACGCCGCGCGCGCTGGCAAGGTGGGCCTCGCAGGTATGGACCGCCGCTTTCGGCAGCCCGGTGGAGCCGGAGGTCAGCGTCATGGAGGCCAGCCGCGCCGGTTGCCACGCAGCGCAATACGCATCGGCGGTCTCGCGCATGCACAGGGCAGGAAGAGCGTCGTAGCTGCCGTCCAGCACCAGCGCAAAGCGCAGCGTCATCTGCGGGAGCAGCACGTCCAGCAGCGGGCGCGGCAACTGCGGATTAACGGGAAGAATACGCGCCCCGCACTGGAGCAGCGCCAGCCACGCCAGCAGGGTTTGCGGATGATTATGGGCCTGCAGCAGCACGCCGCAGCCCTCCTCCACGCCCTGCCGGTGAAAGCCTGCCGCAAGGCTGTCGATGCGTGCGCACAGCTGTTGCCAGCTGAGCACCTCGTCGTTCAGCCTCAGGGCCGGTTTATCGGCAAACAGCGCGCACCAGTGTCGCCACGGCCAGTCGGTAAAACTCATCGCAACGGCTCCAGCGCCGCGACGTCGAGGCACGGCAGCGCGCTGTCCGGCCAAGGGCGGAGAAGCTGAGCCTGCATCAGGTTCAGCGTGTCGAGGCCAGGAACCGTATCCGGCGTTAGCCAGGCGGCCACGCGCGCCAGCTGGGTTAGCCCAAGGCTGGACTCAATCGACGAGCTGATCACCGCCGTCAGCCCTAAGGCGTGCGCCGCCGCGACCTGCTCGCGCACTTTCGCCAGGCTGCCGGTCAGCGTCGGTTTAATCACTACCGCGCTGACGCCGGGCTCTGCAGCAAATTCAAAATCGGCCTCGCGCAGGCTTTCATCCCAGGCGATGGCAATCCCCGTTTCGCGGGCAAACGCGCGCGAATCCTCGCGGGTTTTGCACGGCTCTTCCAGGAAGGCAATGCGGCTGCGGTAGGCCGGGTTGACGTACTTTGCAAACTGCTGCGCCTTGAGCGGCGTCCAGGCGCGGTTGGCGTCCAGACGCAGATGCAGATCGGGGATCGCCTCCAGCAGCAGGTTGGCGACCATGCCGTCACGCACCGCTTCATACAGCCCGACTTTGATTTTCGCGACCTTCTCGCCCGGCATGGCGGAGAGCAGCGCGAACAGCTCGTCCGGATCGCCCGTGCAGAGCGGCGCCGCGCGGTAATTCCCCGCTTCCGGCAGGCTGCCGTCCAGCTCCGCCAGCGCGCAGCTGATACCAAAGGCCGCGGAAGGCACCTCCGGCAGCGCCGGATTTGCACCCTCGCGCCACGCGTCCGCCCACGCCAGCAAGGCCGTCTGAGCGTCATCCAGCGACTCGAGGCTAAAGCCCGGCAGAGGCGAAATCTCGCCCCAGCCTTCCCGCTCGCCCTGCTGCAGATGCACGAAGAAGCCGTCACGGGTTTTTAACCGCCGTTCACGCAGCACCATGCCCGCGTCCATCGGTATCTGCCAGCGGTAAACCTGCGCGCGACGCATTACGGATTCCGTTTGTATTTGCTGAAGTCCGGCTGGCGTTTTTCGTTAAACGCGTTGCGCCCTTCTTGACCCTCTTCGGTCATGTAGAACAGCATGGTGGCATTGCCCGCCAGCTCCTGCAGACCCGCCTGACCGTCACAGTCGGCGTTGAGTGCCGCTTTCAGGCAGCGCAGCGCCATCGGGCTGTTTTGCAGCATTTCACGGCACCAGCGCACGGTCTCTTTTTCGAGCTCGGCAAGCGGCACCACGGTGTTCACCAGGCCCATATCCAGCGCTTCCTGCGCGTTGTACTGACGGCACAGGAACCAGATTTCGCGGGCTTTTTTCTGACCGACGATGCGCGCCATGTAGGAGGCCCCCCAGCCGCCATCGAAAGATCCCACTTTCGGGCCCGTCTGGCCAAAGATGGCGTTCTCGGCGGCAATGGTCAGGTCGCACATCATATGCAGCACGTGGCCACCGCCGATGGAGTAGCCCGCCACCATCGCCACCACCGGTTTTGGACAGGTGCGGATCTGACGCTGGAAATCGAGGACGTTCAGGTGATGCGTACCCGCGTCGTCCTGGTATCCACCGTAGTCACCGCGCACTTTCTGATCGCCACCGGAGCAGAACGCTTTCTCGCCTTCGCCGGTCAGGACAATCACGCCGATGTTGTCGTCGTAGCGCGCATCCGCCAGGGCCTGAATCATCTCTTTCACGGTCAGCGGACGGAAGGCGTTACGCACCTGCGGGCGGTTGATGGTGATTTTGGCAATGCCGTCGGTGGATTTGTGGTAACGAATGTCGGTGTAGCCTTCGGAGCAGTCCTGCCATTCAACCGGGGCGTAAAGCATGTGTTCATCAGGGTAGATCATAGAGTGTCCTTTATTCGAAGACGCAGTATCTGAGCCAGACTTGCCGCAACCGCATCGGGGTTTTCCCGGTGGGCGTTGTGTCCGGCGTTGGGAATTGCATGGCGAACAGCGTTCAGCTCCGCGGCAAGGGCCGCAAACTTCTCATCACGTTCGCCATAGAGATAATCAAAAGAGAAATGGCGCGCGCTCAGGGCAGCACGCAGATCGGGCTGCACGGCCAGCGACGTTGCCTCGAGCATCATCGCCAGCGCCGCGCCGCTGTTCTGGCTGCGCAGGGTGATCAGCGCGTCGCGCTGGACGTCCGTCAGGGAGGCAAACACGGGCTGTTGGTACCAGTCAGCGAACACCTTATCCAGCGGTTCGTTGCGAAAACGTGCTGCCCAGCGGCGGTCGGATGCCAGCCGCGCCTGTCGCGCATCGGCATCCTGCAGGCCCGGATGTCCCCCTTCTACCGTCAGGCCCAACAGCCCCTTTGGCTGCTGGCAGGCATGGAACATCGCAATGCGGCCGCCGAGGGAGTACCCGACGAGCCAGAATTTCAGTATGTTGTAACTAATCAGAGTTCGGGTGAGCAACGCGCTCATCTCGTCGAAGCCCTCGACGCCCAGGTGCCGGGATCCACCGTGACCCGGCAGATCCAGATACAGCCGGGGGTAGTCACGAAGTCGCTCCCCAACACCCTGCCACTCGCGGCAATCGCCGGAAAAACCGTGCAAAAAGACCAGCCAGGGATAGCCTGGTTTTCCGGCCTGCTGCACGCCCGAGAGGATCACAGCTGGCTCACCTGCGCCAGCAGGCTTTGCAGGGTCTGCGCACCGTCAGCCTCGTTCACCACCAGCTCAATCAGCGTCGCGCCGGGCTGTTTCCAGGCTGTACCGAGCGCGGCACCCAGCTGTTCCCAGCTTTCCGGGCGATGATATTTCAGGCTAAACATCGCCGCGGCGTGTTCGAACTGCACGTTCTGCGGCATCAGATAGAAGCGCTCGCGCTCGCTCTGCGGCGTAGGCAGCAGGGAGAAAATCTGCCCGCCGTTGTTGTTGACCACAATCAGCACGAACGGGGCTGACGCCTGACGCAGCAGCGCCAGCGCGTTGAGATCGTAGAGCGCGGAGAGATCCCCCACGATGGCCAGCGTCGATTTCGCGCTGGCGCGCTGCACGCCCGCCGCCGTGGAGATCAGCCCGTCGATGCCGCTGGCGCCACGGTTGCTGTACACCGGGTAACCTGCTGGCAGCTGCGAAAAGGCGTCTATCAGCCGCACGACCAGGCTGTTGCCGACAAACAGCTGCCCCTGGTCGGGCAGGTACTGGCGAATACGGTGCGCCAGCCCGGCCTCGCTGAACGCTTCACAGCGCGCATGGGTCAGTTCCCACGCCTGCCGCGACAGGTCCGGGAGGGTAACCGCCCAGGGTTTGCGTTTTTCAGCCGGATGGAGCGCCAGCCAGGCGTCGATACGGCTGACCAGACGACGACCGCGATGGTGCGCCGGGTCAAGACGCCCTTCCAGCGCGTCCACCAGCCAGTATTCGTCCGGTGTGCAGGTGGCCTGCCACTGCAGTAACCGTTTGCCGGTTAAACTCGATCCAAGCTGGACCACAATCTGCGCCTGCGACAGCTCGGTGACCGCTTTGGCATTACCCAGCCAGAGATCCGCGCACGGCAGCGGCTGCCCGGTCTGGGAAAGCACGTCGCCTATCAGCGGCCAGCCCAGGGTTTGCGCCCACTCGGCGACCAGCTTGCCTTCGGCGGCGCTCATGCGCCCGGCGATAACCACGCCGCGCTTCTGCCGCCAGAAGAACCAGTCGCGCTGTTTCGCGCTCTCAAGGTGCGTCTGCTCGCGCAGCCACGGTTTCTCACTCTGCCACCAGTCGCCGAGGGTCTGCTGCCAGTCAAGACCCGTATCGTCCAGCTCGCCGTAGAGCGGCTCGGCAAACGGGCAGTTAATATGCAGCGCCCCGCTGCGCAGCGTCTCCATGGCATGATCGACGGTGGAGACCAGCCAGCTTGCCGAAATATCCTGGGTGGGACGGGGCAGCGAAATCGTCTGCGAAGGATGCGAAGAAAAGAGTCCCGGCTGACGGATGGCCTGATTGGCGCCGCAGTCGATAAGCTCAGGGGGACGATCGGCCGTCAGCAGAATCAGCTTTTCACCGGTTAACCCGGCTTCAATCAGAGCCGGATAGAGATTCGCCACGGCAGTACCGGAAGTGACAATCACCGCCACGGGTTCTTTGCTGACCTTCGCCAGACCCAGCGCGAGATGCCCGAGGCCACGCTCATCAAAGTGGGTGTGGTGAATCAACGCCCGGTTTTCGGCGGCCGCCAGCGTCAGCGGCGTTGAGCGAGAACCCGGTGCAATACACACGTGCCTGACGCCGTGGCGCGTCAGGGCTTCAAGGATCACCGCCGCCCAGCGTCGGTTAAAAGAACTTACTGACATGAGATTGTCCGGTATCAAGAATGCGACACAGTATAAATAATAGAAAAAATTGGAATTTTGATATGAATCGGGATTGCGCGAATCAGTATTAATCCCTAAGGAGCAGAGAGCGCAATCCGGCCGCTTTGTTTTCGATCTCCTGCCACTCCTGTTCCGGGTCAGACCCGCTGACAATGCCGGCCCCGGCGTAGAGCCGCAGGGAGTCATCCTGGACGCGGGCGGATCGCAACGCCACGCAAAATTCACTCTGGTCAGGCGATAAATACCCGGCAGAACCGGCGTACCACTCGCGGTTAAAGGGCTCAACCTTCTGAATAAATTCGCGCGCAGGCTGTCGCGGCAAACCGGCAACGGCCGCTGTCGGCTGTAGCATATGCAGGCACTGCTCGTCGTCGGCCTGTTTGAGTTCGGTCCAGATACAGCGGCGCAAATGCTGCACTTTACGCAGGCGCACCACCTGGGGGGGCAGTACCTCAAGCGTCTGCGTGTAGTGCTGAAGACGCTGGCAAATATCTTCCACGACCAGCATATTTTCTCGCTGGTTTTTATCGTCGTTCAGCAGCCACTCGCCGAGACGCTGCGCCTGGCCATCATCGGCATGGCTGGCGACGGTGCCCGCCAGCGCTTCCGTACGCAGCAGCGTGCCGCGCCGCCGCCAGAGACGCTCGGGGGTCGAGCCAAGAAACGCGTTGCTGGCGTCGAAAATCATGCAGAAATGGTAGCAATGTAAATTCAGGGCGCGGCTGGCCGCCATCAGCGCGACAGGGTTAACCCGCTGTGTAAACCGGATATCGGTTGCCCGGGCGAGAACCACCTTTTCGAAATCACCGCGCGCGATGGTCTCTGTCGCTCTGCGGATAAGCGTCAGCCATTCGGCCTGCTGCGGCTGATGGGTTTCGTGCTCAACCTGAACGGATAGCGGACGGATAGATCTCGCAGGACGGAGTTGCTGTAAAAAATCCCGCGCGGCGAGGGCATCTTCCTGAAGTGAATAATCACTCCAGAGCTGCAGACGCAGCGTAGCGGTGCCGGCGGTGCGTCGCCAGAGCAGTCGCGGTAAAAAGAGGCTGCCCTGCTCCGGAGTAAAGGCGTTCAGGCCACAGATACGGGTATCACCTGCCGCGTTTTGCTCGCGCAAAAACTGCGTGGCTAACGCCAGAGAGGAAAAGGGGATCACCGCCCCCAGCGCAGCCAGCTCTTCATCGCCGTTACGCTGCTGCCAGTAAAACTGCGGATAGCACTGCTGCGCCCCAAGCCAGGCGAGAGGGTCGAAAGCGTCGTTTAACGGGAAAGAGACGTCGAAATGACGTATGCCGGGTGTTGCGGGTAACGCTTGCGAAAGCTGGGTACGCAATTGCTCCAGCGCGAGGAAAATCGAATTCACGCGAACCTCTCCCTGTTAAAACCTCGTATTATACGGGGTACTGGCAATAAATAGCAGTACCCACGTATAGGGAGTGGTTAAGCGGCCTAACGACGGGCTAAGAGCAGCCCCAGTACCAGCCCAACGGCAGCACCGACTCCAATACCCTGCCACGGTTTTTCATGCACGTAATCATCGGCACGGTACACCGCTTTTTTGGCGCGGTAGTAGTAGGTATCAGACGCATGGCTGACGCGGTTTTTCACTTCATGCAGCGCCTGCTCGGCGCGGGCTTTTAGCTCAATATATTTCTGATCGGCAGGGTCGCCCGAGGAACGTAACACCTCTTCCAGCGTTTCGCTCAGTAAGGCCAGGTCGTCGTCGATACGGGTATCCCAGGATTGAAATGACATATTTTTCTCCATGTTAGTACACCAGTCCGCTAACTATAGCCAACGACTCGTCATTACGCCTGCTTCGCTTCCCGCGCCATGCCGATGTGGGGAATGCCGTCTTCATCGTACACCTCGGTGACCGGCACGAAACCAAAGTGGCCGTAGAAGGACTGCAGGTGCGCCTGCGCGCCCAGGTATAACGCCTTGTTCGGCCACTGTTTCTGGCATGCCTCCAGCGTTTTCTCCATCAGCTCATAGCCCAGTTTTTCACCGCGCGCTTTGCCGCTGATGATGACGCGGCCAATGACGACAGGCTCAAAATCGTCTTCGCTTTTCAGAATCCTCGCATACGCCACCAGCTCGTTATTCCGCCAGCCGAGGATATGGCGGTTCTCGCCGACGAGATCGTCGCCGTCGATGTCCTGATACGGGCAGGTCTGTTCAACCACGAACACTTCGCAGCGCAGTTTCAGCACGGCGTAAAGTGAATGAACGGTGAGGTCACTATGGTGTAAATCTTGCCACTGGATCATGTCAGTCTCCTTCCTGGGGTTCATCACGTTATACTAAACCCCTCCCCGTTCGGCAAAGGGCTGATTGCGTTATGGAACTGATTTTTCTGGGTACGTCCGCGGGCGTGCCAACCCGCTCACGAAATGTGACGGCGATACTGCTGGATCTTAAACACCCCACCCGCGGCGGGCTGTGGCTGTTTGACTGTGGTGAAGGGACGCAGCATCAGCTGTTACACACCGCTTATCACCCCGGCAAGCTGGATAAAATTTTTATCACCCATCTGCATGGCGACCATCTGTTTGGCCTTCCCGGCCTGCTGTGCAGCCGCTCGATGGTCGGTAACGCCAACCCGCTGACGATTTATGGGCCTGCGGGTATTCGTGAATTTGTTGAAACCACGCTGCGCCTGAGCGGGTCGTGGACGGATTATCCGCTGGAGGTCGTTGAGATTAGCGAAGGCCTGATTTTCGATGACGGTGATTATAAGGTGAGTGCTCAGCCGCTAAATCACCCTGTCGAGTGCTATGGCTATCGCATTGACGCGCATGATAAACCCGGCGCGCTGGACGCCGCCGCGTTGATGGCCGACGGCGTAAAACCCGGACCACTGTTCCAGCGCCTGAAGCACGGTGAGACCGTCACGCTGGAGGACGGGCGCGTCATCAACGGTCAGGATTATCTCGCCGCACCGCAGCCCGGCAAGAAGCTGGCAATTTTTGGCGACACGGCCCCGTGCCGGGCGGCGCTCACGCTGGCCCAGGGCGTGGACGTGATGGTACATGAAGCGACCCTCGAAACGGCGATGGAAGAGAAAGCCAACAGCCGGGGCCACAGCTCGACGCGTCAGGCGGCGCAGTTGGCCCGTGACGCGGGCGTCGGGAGGCTCATCGTCACCCACGTCAGCTCCCGCTACGACACGCGGGGCTGTGAAAAGCTGCTGACAGAGTGTCGCGCGCTGTTCCCGGAATGTGAGCTGGCCGAAGATTTCGCTCAGGTCAGCGTTTAGTCCTTCATTTTTCCCTCAGGATGCCGATAACGATTAAAAGGTCAGCATTTCTCTCGAGGGTAGAATGGATAATTTCCAGAAAGATATTGATGACAGGGCGAATCTGACCCTGTCGAACCGTTTTGAACTGTTGCTGTTCCGTCTTGGCACCTCTCTTAACGAAAATAAATCTGAGCTGTTTGGCATTAACGTCTTTAAGCTGCGTGAAATTGTGCCGATGCCGGAGTTCACGAAACCCGCCGGGATGAAATCACCGCTGATGGGAATGGTGAATATTCGCGATCAGGTGATCCCGGTGATCGACCTGGCTGCCGTGGCAGGCTGTAAGCCCACCACCGGGCTGAATATCCTGCTGATCACCGAATACGCGCGCAGCGTGCAGGCGTTTGCCGTGGAGTCGGTTGAGAACATCATGCGTCTGGACTGGAAGCAGGTGCACGCGGCGGAAACTGCCGTCAGCGGTCGCTACATCACCAGCATTGCGTGTCTTGACGAGAAGAGCGATACCAACGATCTGGCGATGGTGCTGGACGTTGAGCAGATCCTGTATGACATCACTCCGGCCAACCACGATCTGCACGCCACCAATCTGAAAACCACCAAATTCCATATCAAGCCGGGGGCGGTCGCCATCGTCGCGGAAGACTCCAAAGTGGCGCGCTCGATGCTGGAGAAAGGTCTGCAGGCGATGGAGATCCCGGCGCAGCTGCATATCACCGGCAAAGAGGCGTGGGAGAAAATTGGGGTTCTGGCCGCACAGGCGCAGGCTGAAGGCGTTCCCATCACCGATAAGATCGCGCTGGTGCTGACCGACCTCGAAATGCCGGAGATGGACGGTTTTACGCTGACGCGCAAAATCAAAACCGACCCGGTACTGAAAGATATTCCGGTGGTGATCCACTCTTCCCTTTCCGGCAACGCCAACGAAGACCATATTCGTAAGGTGAAAGCGGATGGCTACGTCGCGAAGTTTGAGCTGAACGAGCTGTCGTCAGTGATTGAGGAAGTGCTGGACCGCTCGATGAAGAAGATTGACGGGCCGTTGATTAGCCGCAAACAGCTGGCTTAGTCGGGTGGCGCTACGCTTACCCGACCTACAAAACCCGTAGGCCCTGCAAGCGTAGCGCCGCTGGGCAATAAAAAACCCGCCGAGGCGGGTTTTTTGTTTTTACATCAATGGCATTGCTCGCTGCACGATATCAATCAGCGGCTGCGGATAGATACCGAAGATCAGCACCAGCAGCGCGGAGATGAGAACCACAATACCGCCAGCGCTGTACTGCCAGTTGGTTGGGGCATCACGGTTGAGCTGCTGAGGCGCGCTCAGGTACAGGCTCACGGCCACGCGCAGGTAGTAGTAGAGACCAATCGCGGAGCCGATCACCACGCCCGCAGTCAGCCACCACAGGTGCGCCTGCACACCGACGGCCAGCACGTAGAACTTACCGATAAAGCCGAGCGTCATCGGGATACCCGCCAGAGAGAGCATCATCACCGTCATCACCGCAGACAGGATCGGACGGTGCCAGAACAGACCACGGTAGGAGAACAGTGAATCGGCATCCGGACCACGGTACGGGCTGGACATAAGGCTCACCACGCCGAAGGCGCCGAGGCTGCTGAACAGGTAACCGGCCAGATAGACGCCCACGGCTTCCATCGACATCTCACCGCTCTGCAGCGCAATCAGCGCCACCATCAGGTAGCCCAGATGAGAGATAGACGAGTAGCCCAGCAGACGTTTGATGTTGGTCTGGCTCAGCGCCATCAGGTTACCGAAGATGATGGAGACGAACGCGATAATGCCCAGCACCACGCGAACCGCTTCACTGTCACCCACCGGTGCGTACAGGAACAGACGCATAACCACACCGAAGATGGCGATTTTGCTCGCCGTCGCCAGGAAGGTCGACACCGGCGCTGGCGCGCCCTGGTATACGTCTGGCGTCCACAGGTGGAACGGCACCAGAGAGAGTTTGAAGCCAAGGCCAACAATCATCATACCCAGCCCCGCCAGCAGCAGCGGCTCATGCAGCATGCCGTCACCGAGGCTCTTGCCGAGCGCCATAAAGGAGAGGTTACCGGATTGTGCGTACACCAGCGCAATACCAAACAGCAGGAACGAGGACGCCGCCGCAGACAGGATGGTGTACTTGATGCTTGCTTCCAGCGAGCGCTTCTGGCGGAAGGCGTAACCAATCAGACCGAACAGCGGCAGAGAGATCAGCTCAATGCCGAGGAACAGCGCGGCCAGGTGGTTCGCATTCGCCAGCAGAATGCCGCCCAGCGCGGCAATCAGAACCAGCAGGTAAAACTCTTCTTTGTTGTCGTTGTAGCCTTCGAGCCACGGGTACGCAAAGGTACAGGTTGCCAGGCTCGCCAGCAGCACCAGACCGGTATACAGCATGGCGTAACCGTCAACGCGCATCAGCGGAGTGACGTCCATCGCCCCACCCTGGCCAACAAACCAGAGAGAGACTAACGCGGCGTTCAGGCCGATGACCGACAGCGTGGCATTCAGGAAGTGATTGCGTCGCCACGCAATGGAGAGCATCACAACCACCACCGTCAATCCGACGATCAGCAGCGGTAGCAGCGCGATCAGTTGTTGTGGAGTTATTGTCATGGCGAATTACGGCCTTGTAGTAGAAACAGAATTAACAAACCACTGCTGGATATTGCCCATCGCGCTGTGCGAAGTATCCAGAATCGGCTGCGGGAAGAAGCCCAGCAGCACCAGCAGTACGACCAGCAGCAGGATGATGAACAGCTCACGCAGCGACATCCCCGGCAGTTCTTGTGCAGCAATTTCGCTCTTCGCTTTACCGAAGTAAGCGCGGTGCAGCATCGCCAGCGAGTAGACGGAAGCGAACACCAGACCAAAGGTGGAGATCACGGTAATCACCGGTACCACTTTGAAGCTGCCGAACAGAATCATAAATTCGCCGACGAAGTTACCGGTGCCCGGCATCCCCAGAGTCGCCACCGCGAAGAACATGGAGAGCGCTGGCAGCCACTTAATTTTGCTCCACAGGCCGCCCATCATACGCATGTCGCGGGTGTGCAGACGTTCGTACAGCTGACCGCACAGGATGAAGAGACCGGCTGCGGACAGACCGTGCGCAATCATCTGGATCACCGCCCCCTGGTACGCCAGCTGGCTGCCGGTGTAGATAGCAATCAGCACGAAGCCCATGTGGGAAACGGAGGTATAAGCAATCAGACGCTTGATGTCGTACTGGGTGAAGGCCATCCAGGCACCGTAGAAGATACCGATGACACCCAGCCACATGGCAATCGGTGCGAATTCTGCGGAGGCGTTCGGGAACAGCGGCAGAGCGAAACGCAGCAGACCGTAGGCAGCCGTTTTCAGCAAGATGCCCGCCAGGTCAACGGAACCCGCCGTTGGCGCCTGAGAGTGCGCGTCTGGCAGCCAGCCGTGCAGCGGAACCACCGGCATTTTCACCGCGAAGGCGATGAAGAAGCCCAGCATCAGCAGATATTCCACGCCGTGCGACATTGGGGTCTTCAGCAGGTCTTCGTAGTTGAAGGTCCAGGTACCGGTCGCGTTGTGGTGAACAAACACCAGCGCCAGAATGGCAATCAACATCACCAGACCACTCGCCTGGGTATAGATGAAGAACTTGGTTGCCGCCGTGATACGCGTTTTACCGTCGGATGCCTTGTGGCCCCACAGCGCGATCAGGAAGTACATCGGCACCAGCATCATCTCCCAGAAGAAGAAGAACAGGAACATGTCGATGGCAAGGAACACGCCGATTACGCCGCCCAGGATCCACATCAGGTTCAGGTGGAAGAAGCCCTGGTATTTTTCGATTTCACGCCAGGAGCAGAGTACCGCCAGAACGCCGAGCAGACCGGTCAGCACCACCATCAGCAGTGAGAGACCGTCAATCGCCAGGTGGATCGTAATGCCGAAACGTGGGATCCACGGCAGGATGAACTCAGACTGCCACTGCGGAATGCCCGCAGACTGGGTCAGTGAGTAACCGCCCTGCAACCACAGTTGCAGGCCAAGCGCGAGCGTCAATCCCATGGTGATCAGCGCGATCCAGCGCGGCATCTTCACGCCAAAGCGTTCAGTCTGCCAGCACAGGAAGCCGCCGATGAAGGGAATTAATATTAGCCAGGGTAGTAACATGGCGATTTACATTCCTTTTTAAGGCCCCCAGCAGGGGCCTGATTTTCAACGAATTCGAATAAAATTCACTTAACGATCAACGCAACACCATCAGCAGCGCCAGCACGACAACCGCACCGATGCTCATGGACGCCACATACCAGCGCAGGTAACCGTTCTCGCTGTACAGCAGGCCTTTGCCTGCAAAGCGGGAAAGGATCGCCGGGATATTCATCAGGCTGTTCAGCGGGTCGCGCTTCAGCAGCCACGCGATGCCCAGGAACGGCTTAACGAAGATCATGTCGTACAGCCAGTCGAAGCCCCACGCGTTGTACCACCAGGTGCCCAGCAGGCGGCCCGGCGCACTGTTGGCCACGGCAGTGACCAGCGTACGTTTGCCCAGCCACAGCCATGCTGCGATCAGGATGCCCGCGATAGCGACCACACCGGAGGTGATTTCAAGCGTCAGAACGCGACCGTGCTCAAGCTCGGTGGTGTCTGGCAGCACGCCCTGCAGCGGAGGCACAATCATCGCGCCAACGAAGGTGGACAGTACCAGCAGCACAATCAGCGGCAGGTGATGGGTAATCCCCTTCCCTGCGTGAGCGTGAATTTGTTCTTTACCGTGGAATACGATGAAAATCATACGGAAGGTATACAGGGAGGTCATGAACGCACCGACCAGACCCGCAACCATCAGATTGATATGACCATTCGCCATGGCACCCGCAAGGATTTCGTCCTTACTGAAGAAGCCCGCGGTGATCAGCGGCAGTGCCGCCAGCGCCGCGCCGCCCACCAGGAAGCAGACATAGACCAGCGGGATGGACTTACGCAGTCCGCCCATTTTGAAGATGTTCTGCTCGTGATGGCAGGCCAGAATCACCGAACCGGATGAGAGGAACAGCAGCGCTTTAAAGAACGCGTGCGTCATCAGGTGGAAAATGGCCGCGTCCCACGCCTGAACGCCCAGCGCGAGGAACATGTAACCAATCTGGCTCATGGTTGAGTACGCGAGAACGCGTTTGATGTCGGTCTGCACCAGCGCGGCAAAGCCTGCCAGCACCAGCGTGACCGCACCGACGATACCCACCAGATGCAGAATTTCCGGGGTCATCAGGAACAGGCCATGGGTACGCGCAATCAGGTAGACACCGGCGGTGACCATGGTCGCAGCGTGGATCAGCGCGGAGACAGGGGTTGGACCCGCCATCGCGTCTGCCAGCCATGTCTGCAACGGCAGCTGCGCGGATTTACCCACGGCACCACCCAGCAGCATCAGCGTTGCCCACCACAGCATGTTGTTGCCTGCGGCGAAGTGCGCTGGCGCCAGTTCCACCATTTCGCGGAAGTTCAGCGTGCCCAGTTCGTTGTAAAGAATGAACAGCGCGAAAGCGAGGAAGACATCACCCACGCGGGTCACGACGAACGCTTTCATGGCCGCTGCGCCATTCTTCGGATCGGTATAGTAGAAACCGATCAGCAGGTAAGAACACAGACCCACGCCTTCCCAGCCCAGATACATCAGCAGCAGGTTATCGGCCAGGACCAGAACCACCATGCTGGCGATAAACAGGTTGGTGTAGGCGAAGAAGCGGGAGTAACCCTCTTCACCGCGCATATACCAGGAGGCGAACATGTGGATCAGGAAGCCGACGCCGGTGACCACGGAGAGCATGGTCAGGGAGAGACCATCCAGCACCAGGTTGAAACCGATATTGAAATCACCGACTGACATCCAGGTCCACAGCGGCACGCTGAAAGGCTGACGCCCGTTGTTAAAGAAGTCGATACCCGCATACGCTGTCACCAGCGCGGCCAGGCCAACAGAGCCCATGCCGACGGTTGCAGACAGATTCTCAGACCAGCGGCCGCGAGAAAACGCCAGCAGCACGAAGCCAATCAGCGGAAAAATAATGGTTAAGGCAAGCATGTTCATCCACGCAACTCACTTACTGAATCGATGTTCAGATTCTGGCGGCGACGATGGAGCTGCAGCAACAGCGCCAGGCCAATACTCGCTTCGGCAGCCGCGAGGCTGATGGCGAGAATGTACATCACCTGACCATCGGTCTGGCCCCAGTAGCTTCCGGCGACCACGAAGGCCAGCGCGGAGGCGTTAATCATGATTTCCAGCCCGATCAGCATAAACAGCAGATTGCGGCGGATAACCAGACC
Source organism: Enterobacter sp. BNK-13 (assembly GCF_048685015.1). NCBI lineage: Bacteria > Pseudomonadati > Pseudomonadota > Gammaproteobacteria > Enterobacterales > Enterobacteriaceae > Enterobacter > Enterobacter sp. BNK-13. Next base: position 2,932,706 of record NZ_JBLQTP010000001.1, read on the forward strand.
GGTCAGACCCAGAACGAATAAAATCGCAGCGAGGATCAGTCCATGTGTTAAGGGGATCATGCGCGCTCCTCCGTTTTTCTTTTCGCGCGGTCGTCAGTGCGGTTGCTCAGCACCTCGCCAGCACGCTCTTCGCGGCCAACGTGGAAAGCCACAACCAGACCTGCCAGCAGCAGCATTGAGGCCAGTTCCACTGCCAGAACGTATGGGCCAAAGAGCGTGATACCCACCTCTTTCGCGCCAATCGGCGTGCCGTCGATGCCCTGATCGTTAACACCCAGAATGGCGTAAACGATCACCACCAGCATGATGGCCGACAAAATTGCCGGGCCGATCCACACCTGCGGTTTTAACCACTGACGTTCCTGCTCAATTTCAGAGCCGCCCAGGTTCAGCATCATCACCACGAACACGAACAGCACCATGATGGCCCCGGCGTAGACGATGATTTCCAGCGCACCGGCGAAGTGCGCGCCCAGTGCGAAGAACACCCCGGAAATGGCCAGCAGCGAGATGATTAAGTACAGCAGCGCATGCACCGGATTGGTGTGCGTGATCACTCGCAGCGTAGCCAGGATGGCGATAAGGCCACAGATATAAAAAGCGAATTCCATTGCCCTCTCCTTACGGTAACAGGCTCTTGACGTCGATAGGCTTAGCTTCGTTCTCTGCTTCGCCCTTATCTTTGCCGTCGATTGCCATACCCGCCATCCGGTAGAAGTTATATTCCGGGTATTTGCCCGGACCGGAAATCAGCAGATCCTCTTTCTCGTACACCAGGTCCTGACGCTTGTACTCACCCAGCTCGAAGTCTGGAGTGAGCTGAATCGCCGTGGTTGGGCACGCTTCTTCACACAGACCGCAGAAGATGCAGCGTGAGAAGTTGATGCGGAAAAACTCAGGGTACCAGCGGCCGTCTACCGTCTCGGCTTTCTGCAGAGAGATACAGCCGACCGGGCACGCTACCGCACACAGGTTACAGGCAACGCAGCGCTCGGAACCGTCCGGGTCGCGCGTCAGCACGATACGGCCACGGTAGCGCGGCGGCAGATATACCGGCTCTTCCGGGTACATCCGGGTTTCGCGTTTGGCAAACGCATGCAGGCCGATCATCCAGATACTGCGTACCTGGGTACCGAAGCCTACCAGTAATTCTTTTAAGGTCATGGTCTATTGCCCCTTATGGCTGCTGCCAGAGAATGACAGCGGCCGTTACCAACAAGTTGACGAGCGTCAGCGGCAGGCACACTTTCCAGCCGAAGGACATTACCTGGTCATAACGCGGACGCGGTAACGCTGCGCGAATCAAAATGAACATCATCATGAAGAACGCGGTTTTCAGCGCGAACCAGATGAACGGCGGTAAGAACGGGCCATGCCAGCCACCGAAGAACAGCGTTACCATCAACGCGGAAATGGTGACAATACCGATGTACTCGCCCACGAAGAACAGACCGAATTTCATACCGGAATATTCGATGTGGTAACCGTCGGCCAGTTCCTGTTCGGCTTCTGGCTGGTCAAACGGGTGACGGTGACACACTGCCACGCCCGCGATGGCAAAGGTAATAAACCCAAAGAACTGCGGAATAACGTTCCAGATGTCGGCCTGGTTGTTGACGATGTCGGTCATGTTGAATGAACCGGCCTGCGCCACCACGCCCATCAGGGAGAGACCCAGGAACACTTCGTAGCTCAGGGTCTGCGCGGAAGCACGCATCGCACCCAGCAGCGAGTATTTGTTGTTACTGGACCAGCCTGCGAACAGGACCGCGTAAACCGCGAGGCCTGCCATCATCAGGAAGAACAGAATGCCGATGTTCAGGTCAGCGACCACCCAGGTCGGGCTGACCGGCACGATAGCAAACGCCAGCAGCAGCGAGGTGAAGGCGATCATCGGTGCCAGAGTAAAGATCACGCGATCCGAGAAGCGCGGGATCCAGTCCTCTTTAAAGAACATCTTGATCATATCCGCGACCAGCTGGAGTGAACCACCCCAGCCCACGCGGTTCGGTCCGTAACGGTTCTGGAACAGACCGAGCAGACGACGTTCACCAAAGCTCATGAACGCGCCGCAGGTGACCACCACCAGCAGGATAACAATCGCTTTCAGAATGCTCAGCAGGATGTCGATAAGATCCGGCGTTAACCAACTCATGCTTTTGCCTCCTGCAGATTATCAAGACGCGCACCCGCCAGAACCGGCGCGATGCCAGGCATACCCATCGGCAGACCGACCTGCCCTGCTGTCAGACTTTCAGAAATAATCAGCGGCAGGCTGATGGTCTGGCCGTCATAGCTAAAGGCGATGTTCGCACCCGCGTTAACGCCAAGCTTCGCGGCATCCGCCGGGTTAAGCTTGATGTACGGCTGCGGCATACGGGTCTGGAAGACCGGTGAACGCTGGGACAGCTCGTCGCTACCGAACAGGTGGTAGTACGGTGCAATACGCCAGCTACCGTCCTGCGCCTGGAAGCTCGCCGGTACGGTGGTGAAGAAGTCCAGACCGGTTTCGGAAGCTTCAATCAGACGCACGCCCGGATCGCCGTGGCGCAGGGAGCCGCCCACTTCAGCCTGGAACTTGTTCCATGCCTGCGGGGAGTTCCAGCCCGGTGCCCATGCGAACGGGATTTGCGAACGCGGCGCAGACGGCTGGTTGTTCCCTTCCATGGAGAAGGCGAACATGGTGTCTTTATCCTGCGGCTGGCGCGGTTCGTGCACGCTGATATTGGCGCGCATTGCAGTACGGCCGCTGTAACGGTGCGGTTCACGCGCCAGTTTCTGGCCGCGAATGCGGAAGCTCGCTTCAGGCGCGGCATCTTTAATGCCTGCCAGCTGAGGCAGTTTTTCCACCACCGCGTCGATAACGTGGTCGAGCTGCGTCCAGTCCACTTCACGGCTCTGCACGGTGCTGTGCAGGGAGTGCAGCCAGCGCCAGCTTTCCAGCATCACGGTGTTGCTGTCGTAGTAAGACGGGTCATAAACCTGGAAGAAACGCTGCGCGCGGCCTTCGTTGTTGATAACGGTACCGTCGCTTTCTGCGAAGCTTGCCGCAGAGAGCACCAGGTGCGCTTTGTCCATAATCGCGGTGCGCTGATGGTCAATCACCATCACCAGCGGCGCTTTGGAGAGCGCGGCGTCAACGCGAGCGGCAGAAGCATGGCGATGCAGGTCGTTTTCCAGCACCACCACGGCGTCAGCGGCACCGGATTCCAGTTCGCTTAACGCAGCTTCCAGCGAGCCGCCGCCAATCATGCCCAGACCAATGCTGTTCACCGCACGGGCAATCATGGTCACACCGACGTCAGCACCGCGGCCTTTCAGGGCTTTGGCCACGTTGGCTGCGGCCTGAATGATCTCTGCGCTACCGGCGTTGGTACCGGAAATAATCAGCGGTTTCTTCGCACCGGCCAGGGCCTGAACAATCACGTCAACCTTGTTTTGCAGGTCGCGATCCAGCTCAACGGCCGGTGAGTTGTTGTCCAGCGCGTGGGCAATGGCAAAACCAAGACGCGCCTGATCTTCAACCGGGGCGCAGTAGGTCCACGCCGCGATATCGTCCAGACGGGTATTGTCGACGTTGGTCACAAACAGAGGATGCTTCGCGCGCTGACCGATGTTCAGGATCGCCGCAATCTGCCAGTCAGCCACTTTTTGCGCCGCTGCCATTTCACGTGCTTTACCCTTCACCGCCTGACGAACCGCCAGAGCCGCGCGGGCGCCGGTCTGGGTCAGGTCTTCACCCAGCACCAGGACCGCATCATAGGATTCGATTTCGCGCAGCGCAGGGGTATGGATACCGCCTTCACGCAGCACTTTCAGTACCAGCTGCAGACGTTCCTGCTCGCCCTGGGCGATGCCGGTATAGAAGTTTTCCGCCCCGACCAGCTCGCGCAGCGCGAAGTTGCTTTCGATGCTGGCACGCGGGGAGCCGATACCGATCACTTTCTTCGACTGGCGCAGAATATCTGCCGCGCCCTGCATCGCCTGTTCTGCGTTCAGGGTAATGAAATCGTCGCCACGGCGCTGAACCGGCTGACGCGGACGGTCTTTCAGGTTCACATAGCCATAGCCGAAACGACCGCGGTCGCACAGGAAGTAGTGGTTAACGGTACCGTTGTAGCGGTTTTCGATACGACGCAGTTCGCCGTAGCGCTCACCCGGGCTGGTGTTACAGCCGAGGGAACACTGCTGGCAGATGCTTGGCGCAAACTGCATGTCCCATTTACGGTTGTAACGCTCGGAGTGAGTTTTATCCGTGAAGACGCCGGTCGGGCAGATTTCTACCAGGTTACCGGAGAATTCGCTCTCCAGCACGCCGTCTTCCGGACGACCGAAGTAGACGTTGTCATGCGCGCCATACACGCCCAGATCCTGACCGTCTGCATAGTCTTTGTAGTAACGCACGCAGCGATAGCAGGCGATGCAGCGGTTCATTTCGTGAGAGATGAACGGCCCCAGATCCTGGTTACGGTGGGTACGCTTGGTAAAGCGATAGCGACGGAAGCTGTGACCGGTCATCACGGTCATATCCTGAAGGTGGCAGTTACCGCCCTCTTCACAAACCGGACAGTCGTGCGGGTGGTTGGTCATCAACCACTCCACCACGCTTTCGCGGAACTGTTTGGCTTCTTCGTCATCAATCGAAATAAAGGTGCCTTCGGTGGCTGGCGTCATACAGGACATCACCAGGCGACCACGCGTGTCTTCCGCGTTTTGATATTGCTTCACCGCACACTGGCGGCAAGCACCGACGCTGCCCAGCGCCGGATGCCAGCAAAAGTACGGAATATCGAGGCCAAGAGACAGACAAGCTTCCAGCAGGTTGTCCGCCCCGTTGACTTCGTATTCTTTGCCGTCTACATGAATCGTAGCCATTAGCATGCTTCCAGTTGGCTCGGTCGAAACCGAGCGTTAATCAAAATTCTTGTCGTTACCAGCGCGCTTTAAGCAGGTTCGGCTGAATCCCATTGATCGCATGGGTATTGCTGAACGGCTGCTTGATGCCTGCTTCGAACTCGTCGCGGAAATATTTGATCGCGCTCTGCAGAGGTTCGACGGCACCCGGTGCGTGGGCACAGAAGGTTTTACCCGGGCCTAAGAATCGACACAGTTGCTCAAGTGTTTCGATATCGCCAGGCTGGCCTTCGCCACGTTCGATTGCACGCAGGATCTTCACGCTCCACGGCAGACCATCACGGCACGGTGTACACCAGCCGCAGGACTCACGGGCGAAGAACTCTTCCAGGTTACGCACCAGCGACACCATGCCGATCTCGTGGTCGACAGCCATCGCCAGCGCCGTACCCAGACGGCTGCCTGCTTTACCAATGCTTTCGAATTCCATCGGCAGGTCAAGGTGGGCTTCGGTCAGGAAGTCTGTCCCTGCCCCACCCGGCTGCCAGGCTTTGAATTTCAGGCCATCGCGCATGCCGCCGGCGTAGTCTTCAAGAATTTCGCGCGCGGTAGTACCGAACGGCAGTTCCCAGACGCCAGGATTTTTCACGCGACCGGAGAAGCCCATCAGCTTGGTACCGGCATCTTTGCTTGAGGAGATGCCCTGATACCACTCCACGCCGTTCGCGAGGATAGCCGGAACGTTACACAGGGTTTCGACGTTGTTTACGCAGGTCGGTTTCCCCCACACGCCGGAGCTGGCCGGGAACGGTGGCTTGGAACGCGGGTTCGCGCGGCGGCCTTCAAGGGAGTTAATCAGCGCAGTCTCTTCACCGCAGATGTAACGCCCGGCACCGGTGTGCACGAACAGTTCGAAGTCAAACCCGGTACCCAGGATGTTTTTGCCCAGCAGCCCCGCTTCGGTGGCTTCGGCAATCGCGCGACGCAGGTTTTCCGCTGCTTCGATGTACTCACCGCGCAGGAAGATGTAACCACGGTACGCTTTCAGCGCAAACGCGGAGATCAGCATGCCTTCCACCAGCAGGTGCGGTAGCTGCTCCATCAGCAGGCGGTCTTTATAGGTGCCCGGCTCCATTTCATCGGCGTTACACAGCAGGTAACGGATGTTCATGGATTCGTCTTTTGGCATCAGGCTCCACTTCAGACCAGTGGAGAAGCCCGCGCCGCCGCGGCCTTTCAGGCCAGACTCTTTTACCGCGTTAACGATGTCGTCCGGCGCCATGCCGCCAAGGGCTTTACGCGCACCGGCATAGCCGTTTTTGCTCTGATATTCGTCGAGCCATACCGGCTGTTTGTCATCACGCAGACGCCAGGTCAGCGGATGCGTCTCAGCAGTACGAATTACAGTTTTCATTTGTACTGCTCCAGCAGGTCAGGAATCGCTTCCGGCGTCAGATGACTGTGAGTGTCCTCATCAATCATCATGGTCGGCCCCTTGTCGCAGTTACCCAGGCAGCAGGTTGGCAGCAGAGTAAAGCGACCATCGAACGTGGTCTGGCCCGGCTTGATATTGAGCTTCTTCTCAATCGCAGCCTGAATGCCCTGATAACCGGTGATGTGGCAGACCACGCTGTCACAGTAGCGGATCACATGGCGGCCTACCGGCTGACGGAAGATCTGGCTGTAGAACGTGGCTACGCCTTCTACGTCACTTGCCGGAATACCCAGCACTTTCGCGATCGCATAGATCGCCCCATCCGGCACCCAACCACGCTGTTTCTGTACGATTTTCAGCGCTTCAATGGACGCCGCACGCGGGTCTTCGTAGTGGTGCATCTCGTGCTCAATGGCGGCACGTTCTGCTTCACTCAGCTCAAAAGCCTCGGTTTGTGGTTGTTCATTCTCGTGCATAATTAGCGGTCCACATCTGACATAACAAAATCGATACTACCCAGATACACAATCAGGTCGGAGACCAGACTGCCGCGGATGGCGGACGGGATCTGCTGCAGGTGCGCAAAGCTCGGCGTACGCACGCGGGTACGGTAGCTCATGGTGCTGCCGTCACTGGTCAGGTAGTAACTGTTAATACCCTTGGTCGCTTCAATCATCTGGAAGGATTCTTGCGCCGGCATGACCGGACCCCAGGAAACCTGCAGGAAGTGGGTGATCAGGGTTTCGATATGTTGCAGCGTGCGCTCTTTCGGTGGCGGCGTCGTCAGCGGGTGATCCGCCTTGAACGGGCCTTCCGGCATGTTGTTGAGGCACTGCTCAAGGATGCGCAGACTCTGGCGTAGCTCTTCCACTTTCAGCATCACGCGGGTGTAGCAGTCGGACACGCCGCCGCCCACCGGGACTTCAAAGTCGAAGTTCTCGTAGCCAGAGTAAGGACGGGCTTTACGCACGTCGAAATCAATACCGGTCGCGCGCAGACCTGCCCCTGTCGTCCCCCACTCCAGCGCCTCTTTCGCGCCGTAGGCAGCAACGCCCTGGGAACGGCCTTTCAGGATAGTGTTGCGCAGCGCGGCTTTCTCGTAAGACGCCAGACGTTTCGGCATCCAGTCGAGGAATTCACGCAGCAGACGGTCCCAGCCGCGCGGCAGATCGTGTGCCACACCGCCGATACGGAACCAGGCCGGGTGCATACGGAAACCGGTAATAGCTTCTACCAGATCGTAGATTTTCTGACGGTCGGTAAAGGCGAAGAAGACCGGGGTCATCGCGCCGACGTCCTGAATGAACGTGGAGATGTACAGCAGGTGGCTGTTGATACGGAACAGTTCTGACAGCATGACGCGAATCACGTTAACGCGATCCGGCGTAACAATACCCGCCAGTTTCTCAACGGCCAGCACGTATGGCATTTCGTTGACGCAACCGCCGAGGTACTCGATACGGTCGGTATACGGAATGTAGCTGTGCCAGGACTGACGCTCGCCCATCTTCTCAGCACCACGGTGGTGGTAACCGATGTCAGGCACGCAGTCGACAATCTCTTCACCGTCGAGCTGAAGAATAATACGGAATGCACCGTGCGCAGACGGGTGGTTTGGACCGAGGTTGAGGAACATGAAGTCCTCGTTGTCGGTACCGCGCTTCATGCCCCAGTCTTCCGGTTTGAAGGTCAGCGCTTCCATCTCCAGATCCTGCTTGGCTTTGGTCAGCTCAAACGGATCGAATTCGGTAGCACGTGCCGGGTAGTCTTTACGCAGCGGGTGGCCGGTCCAGGTCTGCGGCATCATGATGCGCGTCAGGTGCGGGTGGCCGTCAAAGGTCATGCCGAACATTTCCCAGGTTTCACGCTCGTACCAGTTGGCGTTCGGGAAAAGTTTGGTGATCGTCGGCAGATGCATGTCGTTTTCAGACAATGCCACCTTGAGCATGATATCCGTATTACGGTCTATTGAGATCAGGTGGTAGAAAACGGAAAAATCCGCAGCAGGGAGACCCTGGCGGTGCGTTCTGAGACGTTCATCCATGCCGTGTAAGTCAAACAGCATGACGTACGGTTTTGGCAATTTCTTGAGGAAATCGACAACTTCCAGCAATTGTTCACGCTTCACCCAAACAACGGGTACCCCGGTGCGGGTAGCCTGAACAGTAAAGGCATCCGGCCCAAAACGGTTGCGCAGTTCGCCAATGACTGGGTCATCCAGATGATCCCGGGTCTGCCAGGCGGCTTCTTGCGCGGTTAAGTCGGTCATATTGTTCACCATTGCAAATGGTCCGTGGTGACTGTTGAGCCTGGCTTCGCGCTATTTGAGTAGTGATATGCGAAGGTGTTCTCCAGGCCTACAGGCGCAAATTAAATTTCGTCAGGCGTACGCAGATTGGTGACGGCAATACGTTCACCACGTTTACGCTCGCGCTCAGACTGCATGTTCGCGCGATACACACCCTGATCGCCAACGACCCACGACAGTGGGCGACGTTCTTTACCGATGGACTCCTGCAGCAGCATCAGCGCCTGCATGTAGGCTTCCGGACGAGGCGGACAACCCGGGATGTACACATCCACTGGGATAAATTTATCTACGCCCTGTACGACGGAATAGATGTCGTACATACCGCCAGAGTTAGCACATGCGCCCATGGAGATAACCCATTTTGGCTCCAGCATCTGGTCATAAAGACGCTGAATAACAGGTGCCATCTTGGTAAAGCAGGTACCGGCTACCACCATCAGGTCAGCCTGACGTGGGGAAGCACGCAGTACCTCTGCCCCAAAACGCGCAACGTCATGCACCGCAGTGAATGACGTCACCATTTCAACGTAGCAGCAAGAAAGGCCAAAGTTGTAAGGCCAGATGGAGTTCTTACGACCCCAGTTGACCATATCGTGCATGGCATGTTCGAGTTTGCCCATGTACACGCTTTTATTGACTTCTTGCTCCAGGGGGTCGGTTACGATCTCCTGTTTTTGCAGGGGGTAACGGTCATTCTCACCGTTAGGATCTATGCGGGTGAGCGTATAATCCATCTTATTGCCTCGCTGTTACTGCTGACGATTAGAGATACTGTTTTCCGGGTTGATGTGTTCACGACGTGAACGCGCAGGCGTCCAGTCAAGCGCGCCAATACGCACCAGATAAACCAGACCGGCCAGTAGCACTAAAATGAAAATTGCGGCCTCGACAAAGCCCACCCAACCACTTTCGCGAATGGAGGTCGACCATGCGAAAAGGTAAAGCGCTTCCACGTCGAAGATGACGAAGAACATGGCTACCAGGTAAAACTTGGCAGACAGGCGTAAGCGAGCGGTACCTACTGAATCAATACCTGATTCGAAAGGTGTGTTTTTGTGCCTTGCACGGGCGCGACCGCCCAGGAACCAGCCGCCGACTAACATCAGGCAGCACAGGCCAATGGCTACAATAAGAAAGATTGCGAATGCCCAGTGATGAGCGATGACTTCTGTGGATGTTGACATACTCATTGCTTACTCATCAAAAGTGATACCAACGACACTGCTCTTGCTGGCAGATGGGCATCACATCGATTCATGGGGAGGAACAAATAACCTTACACTAACTGTCAGAAATGAGACGTAGACAGCAAAATGATGGGGTTTTTTACTCCTTTCTATAACCTATTGTCAACTTTAACAAAGGTTTCTTCACATTAAATTACATCGAGCGATTCTCATTAACATTTGGTGCCCTTTAACCCTGGTGGGTACATGACTTTCCGTCAAATGTATGTTGTTGAATCGTGTCCGTTTCGGAAGTAAAAAAAATAACCCTCCTATTTTGACAGGATTTGCCAACGATTCCTCCCCCCAAATAGGAGTATTTTCTTGATCTGCGACACGCTTTTGTTAATTCAACCTGGAAAACGGCAACATATTTCCTGTTTTTTTAACATAGGAGGGATGTGGATGACGTTAGAACAGAAAACGGACAAGTTTTAGACAAAACCATTTAGTTAATTGATAAATATAGAATATCCCGAAAACCCACGCGTCATAAGCGGGTATTTTTGCTAAAAAAAAGCCACTGCATGTGAAAATCACACGAGTGGCTTTTTTTTACACTTACATTTTGTTACCAGAATTCTGAGCGAGCGATCACTCAAAATCCCCTTCAACGATCAGGGAGTCATCCCCCCCTTCGGAGGTAACGCGCTCGAACTGCCATGGGTTATGGTAGTTTTCCATCGCCTCGAACACCACCTTCGCCAGTTCGTTATGACTGGACGAATTGTGGCAGAGCAGATACTCCGTATCCGGCAGTGCAGGAAGGCCATCGGATTTGCCCAGAACGCGCAGATCGGGGCTCATCATTTCTACCGGACGGGCGGTGACACCCAGACCGGCTTTCACGGCGGCACGCACCGCTGGCAGCGTGGACGCCACATACGCCAGACGCCACGGAATATTAGCCTCATTCAGCGCCGTCAGCACCATATCGCGGAACGGGCTCGGGTCATCCAGCAACACCAGCGGCACCGGCTCCCCTTTTTGCAGCACGTATTCGGCCGCGCAATACCAGTGCGTAGGCGATGTACGCAACGTCAGGCAGTCAAACTGCCCGGGACGATGCGTGGTGACCACCAGGTCGACTTTATTCTCATTTAACATCTCAACCATAAAAGCATTGCGCTTTACGCTCACGTCCAGCGCAAGCTTCGGATAAACCGAACTAATACGATTGAGAAGAAACGGCAATATAGTATCCGCCGACTCATCAGATGCACCTAACGTTAGCACGCCCTGAAGGTTGCTAAACATTAATGACATACATGCTTCATCATTAAAGCGAAGAATTTTCCTGGCATAACCCAGAAGCTGAATACCGTGTTCCGTTAAGAGCTTATTACGCCCGTGACGGGCAAAAAGCTCTTTACCAACCAGTTGCTCCAGCCGCTGCATTTGCTGGCTGACGGCGGACTGAGTTCGGCAAACGGCGGCAGCAGCTGCTGCAAAAGTGTTGAGATCGGCGACCGCAACAAACGTTCTCAGCAGATCGAGGTCGAGATTCATTATCGGACGATTTGCATTTATCATATCTATTCACTTTCAGGTTGCTCGTGCGGAGCTGCCCGGGTTGAAGCTGTGTGTGTACAGTTAAGCAATTCCCTCTGAAGATTTTCCCTCGCATCCCGGCCCGGCAGACTGCCTGACAGATAGTTATTGTGCTGCTTTATATCAACAGTCAGAAAGCACGTTTCATGACGATATTTTTATTCTCTTAAACGTTCAGGATATTTAGATGTTCGCAGGTTTATGTAAATTACATTAAAGGTATAACACCTTTTCTGCCATCTGTATCGCAGCGCTGTCAACGTAGCAGGAGATGTGCGACACATTCCAGCCAGAGATAACTCTAACAATAACAATCAATTAATTCGGAAAACCAGGGTCAGATATACAAAAAACGTGCATCTGCCCTCTGCTTTCCTGGAAGACATCTTAACCCAAATCCACTTTATTTATAAGTCTTATTGCAATATTAAGGATTAAAGAAGAATGTTAAGCTTCTAAACTAATTTTATTAAAATTAACTAAAGTTGCATTTTATAGGTTAATAATAAATAAATTTTAATTTAGATTAAGACCATTCATTAATGGCACTTAACATTAATTTCACATGGGTAACTTTTATCCACAGTATGCTATTACAGAAACAGGTATCAAGCATTCAGGTTTTACGAAAAGTCACTCAGGGTGACTGCCACCGCTGTCAAACTCACCACTTATTTTTAACAGCACATTATACAGCATTTTGGTAAATTAATAGCACATTTAACCTAAGCTCTCGCTATGCGCACAACTTTAAGACAGTGAAAAAGCGTACCCACAGCGAAAAAGATTCATCAAAAATTTGCACCCCGCACAAAATCTTCTACTGCACACCCTTCAAAACGAAGCGAGGGGGGAGTACATTATTCCGTGCTGACTTCCACGGCAGGGAGCGGCAATAATAGCGAAAAGGTTAAAGGTTCATGTCCCCTATCGAAAAATCCAGCAAGCTAGATAACGTCTGTTATGACATCCGCGGCCCGGTTCTGAAAGAGGCAAAACGCCTTGAAGAAGAAGGCAACAAGGTTCTGAAACTCAACATTGGTAACCCTGCGCCATTTGGTTTTGAAGCGCCGGATGAAATTCTGGTTGATGTGATCCGCAACCTTCCCACTGCACAAGGCTATTGCGATTCAAAAGGACTTTACTCCGCACGTAAAGCCATCATGCAGCACTACCAGGCACGTGGTATGCGCGATGTTACCGTTGAAGATATCTATATCGGCAACGGCGTCTCCGAACTGATTGTGCAAGCCATGCAGGCCCTGCTGAACAGCGGGGACGAAATGCTGGTCCCTGCGCCGGACTATCCGCTTTGGACGGCTGCCGTGTCGCTGTCCAGCGGTAAAGCGGTGCACTATCTGTGCGACGAATCCTCTGACTGGTTCCCGGACCTGGACGATATTCGCGCAAAAATTACGCCCCGCACGCGCGGTATCGTCATTATTAACCCGAACAACCCGACGGGCGCGGTCTACTCAAAAGAACTGCTGATGGAGATCGTCGAGCTAGCGCGTCAGCACAACCTGATCATCTTCGCCGACGAAATCTACGACAAGATCCTGTACGACGCGGCACAGCACCACTCAATCGCTGCGCTGGCCCCGGATCTGCTGACCGTCACCTTTAACGGCCTGTCTAAAACCTACCGCGTGGCCGGTTTCCGTCAGGGCTGGATGGTGTTAAACGGTCCGAAAAAACACGCCAAAGGCTATATTGAAGGGCTGGAGATGCTGGCCTCCATGCGTTTATGCGCCAACGTTCCGGCGCAGCACGCGATCCAGACGGCGCTGGGTGGCTATCAGAGCATTAGCGAGTTTATCGTGCCCGGTGGTCGCCTGTACGAACAGCGTAACCGCGCGTGGGAACTGATCAACGATATCCCGGGCGTCTCCTGCGTGAAGCCGAACGGGGCGCTCTATATGTTCCCGAAAATTGACGCGAAGCGCTTCAATATTCACGACGACCAGAAAATGGTGCTTGATTTCCTGCTTCAGGAAAAAGTGCTGCTGGTTCAGGGCACGGCGTTTAACTGGCCGTGGCCGGATCACGTGCGTATCGTGACGCTGCCGCGCGAAGATGACCTGGAAATGGCCATCAGCCGCTTCGGGCGCTTCCTCTCCGGATACCATCAGTAACATTGCCTTTCGGCCGGGTGGCGCTTCGCTTACCCGGCCTACAAAATCCGCAAATTTGCATCTTGCCTCCCCTCCCCGCACAATGAACGCCTGTCGCAGTGAAGACAAAAGGTAACCTATGAGTCAGAGTCATTTCTTTGCCCACCTCTCCCGCCTGAAACTCATCAACCGCTGGCCGCTGATGCGCAATGTCCGCACGGAAAATGTGTCAGAGCACAGCCTGCAGGTTGCGATGGTCGCTCACGCGCTGGCCGCCATTAAAAACCGCAAATTCAACGGTCAGGTCAATCCAGAGCGCATCGCCCTGCTGGCGATGTACCACGATGCGTCAGAAGTGCTGACCGGCGATCTGCCTACGCCGGTGAAATATTTCAACTCGCAAATTGCGCAGGAATATAAGGCTATTGAAAAAATTGCCCAGCAGAAGCTGATTGAGATGGTGCCCGAAGAACTGCGTGATATCTTCGAGCCGCTTATCAACGAGCATCAGTACACGGAAGATGAAAAGTCGCTGGTCAAACAGGCCGACGCGCTGTGTGCCTATCTGAAGTGTCTCGAAGAGTTGTCCGCAGGGAATAACGAATTCCTGCTGGCGAAAACGCGCCTGGAAAAAACGCTGGAATCCCGCCGCAGCGAAGAGATGGATTACTTTATGCAGGTGTTTGTACCGAGCTTCCATTTATCGCTGGATGAGATCAGCCAGGATTCGCCACTCTGATTTTCGCCCAGCGGCGCTGCGCTTGCAGGGCCTACGGGGTTGTAGGCCGGGTAAGGCGTAGCCGCCACCCGGCAAAATGCTCAGAACGGAAACAGGACCGGTATCAATACCACGCACACCACCATCACCAGCACGGTGAACGGCACGCCCAGCTTCACGAAATCGCTGAATCGATAGTTCCCCGGTCCCAGCACCAGCGTGTTTACCGGTGAAGAGACCGGCGTCATAAATGCCGCGGAAGCGGCCATCGCCACCATCATCGCAAACGGATACGGCGACACGCCCATGGACTTCGCCATCGCCAGCGCGATAGGCGCCATCAGTACCGCCGTCGCGGTGTTCGAGATAAACAGGCCGATGGTGGCGCACATGATAAACAGGCAGACCATCATCATGTACGGCCCATACCCGCCGCCCACGTCCATTAAGCCTTTAACGATCAGATCCACCCCACCGGTTTTTTGCAGCGCCAGGGCGAAGGGCATCATCCCGACAATGAGAATGATGCTCGGCCAGTGAATGGCTTTATAGGCGCTTTCGGCGTCAATGCAGCGGAATTTTCCCATCAACAGGCAGGCGATGATTGCGGCGACCGGATTGGGGATCTCATCGGTCAGCATCAGCGCCACCATCAGCACCAGACAAAAAATCGCGTGTGGCGCCTGGCTGTGCGCTGGCGATGCGTCGCTCTCCTCGACAGGCATGTTGAGCACCACAAAATCGCGCCCTTTTTGTCCGAGCTGGCTAATGAGCTTCCAGTTACCGACGACGAGAAAGATATCGCCCAGCAGGATCGGCTCATCCACCACTGCCCCTTCCATCGCCACGCCATCGCGCTTCAGCCCCACGACGTTCAGGCCATAGCGGGTACGGAACCCCATCTCCCGCACGGTTTTACCCAACAGTTCCGACTCCGGGATCAGCGACACCTCGGCCATGCCGACATCCAGCGCCTGATCGGAGAAATACTCTCCGCGCAGCACCATCGGCTCCAGCAACTGTTCGCTGCAGAACTCGCGCAGGTCCACATCCGCAGTGGACATATCAATCAGCAGGACGTCACGCGCGCGGAATTCCGACACCCCGTTGACGTTGACGATCACCCGACGAAACCGCCGCCAGCGCTCTACGCCGATCACGTTCGCGCCATAGCGCTCACGCAGCTTCAGGTCATCCAGCCGCTGTCCCACCATCGGCGAGCCGGGGCGAATAGCCAGACGGCGCGCGCGCCCGGTAAGGCGGTACTCCTTAATCAAATCGCGGAAGGTGCGTCGCTTCCATCCTTCTTTGTTTTTGTCCTGTTTTTCACCCTTCAGGGCGAACCGGGTCAGCAGCATGTAGACCACGCCCATGACCAGAATGACCAGCCCAAGCGGGGTGACGCTGAAAAAGCTGAAGCCCTCAAATCCTTCCCGGATCAGTTCGCTGTTAACGACCAGATTCGGCGGCGTGGCCACCAGCGTCATCATCCCGCTGATCAAACCGGCAAAACTCAGGGGCATCATCAGGCGCGACGGCGAGCTCTGCATCCGCATGGAAACACTCAACACCACCGGGATAAAGATGGCGACCACGCCCGTGGAGCTCATAAACGCCCCCAGTCCGGCGACGGTCACCATCAGGTAGATCAACATCTTGGTTTCGCTGCTGCCCGCCACCTTCACCAGCCACGACCCCATGATGGTCGCTACGCCGGTGCGCACCAGCCCATCCCCGATGATAAACAGGGCGGCAATCAGGATAACGTTGGGATCGCTAAATCCGGAGAAGGCTTCCGGCAGCGTCAGCGTTCCGCTCAGCACAAACGCGACGATAACAAACAGGGCGACGGCGTCCATGCGTACCTTGCCCGTGGCAAAAAGAATGATGGCGATTAAAAGCAGGCTCAGGACCCAAATCAGTTCACCGTTCACAACCTATCCTTGTCAGTGGAAGATGAGGAATTTTGCCATAAAAAAGCCCCAGCAATGTGGGGCCATATCATGGGATTACACTTTTAGCGAGACGGTTACAACTCCGTCAGAGGCTTTTGAAACAGACAGTGCCGTCAGGGAATCCAGCACCAAATCCGCCTCCTCCAGGCGGGGAGAACCGGCCGGAACGTTAACGGCGATGACGTGGCTACCTGCGTTCAACCCGGCCAGTACGCCAGCCGCCGCATCTTCCACCACCACGCACTCTGCAGGATCGAGGCCCAGCAGTTCAGCGCCCAGTAGAAATGCGTCAGGCTCCGGTTTACCCCGCTTCACGCGCTCCGCCGTGATAAACACGTCCGGCGTCGGCAACCCTGCCGCCTTGTGTCGGGCGTGGGCAACCGGCACGGAACCGGAGGTGACAATAGCCCACGGTATCTGCGCCTCGTTCAGATGCTCAAGCAGTTCGCGCGCGCCCGGTAACGCAGTGATGCCGTCCGTATCGGTGGCTTCAATGTGTTCCAGGTATTTGAACTCCGCCTGAATGTCGTCCTCAGAGCGTCCGGCCAGGAAGTGCCGTAGCGAGGTGATGGCCTGTTTGCCATGGATAAAATTCAGCACGTCCTGATGATCGATGCCATGTCTGTCAGCCCAATGGCACCAGGAACGTTCCACAACCGGCAGCGAATCCACCAGCGTACCGTCCAGATCAAACAGAAAACCTCTACACTGCACACGCACCTCCGTCAGGCATTAATGATTTGTTGAATTTCGTTGCTGCTTAAATGGTACTGACGCGGGCAGGCATGCCACGCGCTCAGCATGCGCTGATATTTATCCCACATCGGGGTCTGCGCGTTGAAGCCGTGGGTACCCGCGTCAAAGTGGGTATAACGCCCTTCCGTATTCACCATAAAGCGAACATAGCTCAGATAACGCGCTTCCGTTGCGGCATCAAAGCCTAAGAAGGTGACGCGGCGCTCGTCAATGGACTGTTGATCTTTGAGATTCGTCCAGGAGACGTGCAGGGCGTGATACATCTCCATAATGTCGATCACGATGCGACAGGTTTCTTCTTTCAGCTCGCCAAACTCGCGGTCCAGTTCGCGCATTTGCAGACCAAAGCCGCGTTCGACGATGGTTTGCAGGCGGCTGTAGCGCGCAGCGTTATCGGGATCAAGCATAGTCATCATCTTGTACTGGTTGGACAAAATCAGACGTTGAGCATGGGTCATTTCCATCTTTCGACTCCTGTAGCGCATTGCACTTAAAAAAAAGACACGGTAACTGATTGTTACTGTGCCCTCTTTTCGTCGTCGTTTCGATGATCAATCACAAATCATCGAGGAATGTTTTATCCAGTTGCTTAAAAGCACGCTTTAACGTGTCCGCCAGCGCCTGGTAATCCGGCTTGCCTTCCACCGGGGCGAGCGCCTGACCGGCCTCTTCCAGCTTACCGCGCACTTCATAAAACCAGTGTAAAATAGAAGGAGGAAGGGGCGTGATGGACCGTTTACCTAACCACCACAGTCCCTGCATCGGCAGGCTTAATGCGAAGAGCGCCGTGGCAACGGCAGGTCCAAGCTGCCCACCCAGCGCAATCTGCCAGCACAGCGTAAAGATAGCGACAGGCGGCATAAAGCGAATCGCATAGCGCGTGGCGCGGATGGTGCGATTCTCAATAAACATCGGCGCAAGGCGCTTTTCCATTGGCCACGTCTTTGCGTAATGCTGTCCCCGACGAAACAGACTGAAGAAATTTACGGACGGGTTCTCTGGTGTCGACATGGCTGTACCTCAACTTCACATATAAAAATTAAAATTTTCGTGCAAAACCACAACAAGCTATGACAACGTTCAAAATATTTTGTCATCTCTACCCCGTATCGGGTATCCTGTGCCAGCCTGATAGGGCCATAGACGAGAATCATTAGCTCGTCAAATTATTGCATATTATGCCATTGGCTGAAAATTGTGCAAAATGGCATAAAATCATAGTTATTTCTTCCATCATGCCACAATGTTCGTTTGGCATGATGTTAATCATAAATGTCCGAGTCATCATGCGTTACGCTGTTAGACTCACTGACGTTTTTTTAGCCACGTATCAATAATAGGTACTTCCATGTCGAGTAAGTTAGTACTGGTTCTGAACTGCGGTAGCTCCTCACTGAAATTCGCCATCATCGATGCGCTCAACGGTGACGAATACCTCTCTGGTTTGGCCGAATGTTTCCATCTGCCTGAAGCACGTATCAAGTGGAAGATGGACGGCAGCAAACAAGAAGCGGCTTTAGGTGCAGGCGCCGCTCACAGTGAAGCGCTGAACTTTATCGTTAACACTATTCTGGCACAAAAACCAGAACTGTCTGCTCAGCTGACTGCGATTGGTCACCGTATCGTCCACGGCGGCGAAAAATACACCAGCTCCGTCGTGATCGACGACTCTGTGATCCAGGGCATCAAAGACTCTGCCTCTTTCGCACCGCTGCACAACCCGGCTCACCTGATCGGTATCGCTGAAGCGCTGAAATCCTTCCCGAATCTGAAAGACAAAAACGTGGCCGTATTCGATACCGCGTTCCATCAGACCATGCCGGAAGAGTCTTACCTCTATGCCCTGCCATACAGCCTGTACAAAGAGCACGGCGTACGTCGTTACGGCGCGCACGGCACCAGCCACTTCTATGTGACTCAGGAAGCGGCAAAAGTGCTGAACAAGCCGGTTGAAGAACTGAACATCATCACCTGCCACCTGGGCAACGGTGGTTCTGTTTCGGCTATCCGCAATGGTAAATGTGTTGATACGTCCATGGGTCTGACCCCGCTGGAAGGTCTGGTGATGGGTACCCGTTCCGGTGACATCGACCCGGCGATCATCTTCCACCTGCACGACACCCTGGGCATGAGCGTTGACCAGATCAACAAAATGCTGACCAAAGAGTCTGGCCTGCTGGGTCTGACCGAAGTCACCAGCGACTGCCGTTACGTTGAAGACAACTACGCAGAGAAAGAAGACGCTAAACGTGCAATGGACGTTTACTGCCACCGTCTGGCGAAATACATCGGCTCTTACACTGCGCTGATGGAAGGCCGTCTGGACGCGGTTATCTTCACCGGTGGTATCGGTGAGAACGCGGCAATGGTTCGTGAACTGTCCCTGGGCAAACTGGGCGTTCTGGGCTTCGAAGTTGATCACGAGCGTAACCTGGCTGCCCGCTTCGGCAAGTCTGGCTTCATCAACAAAGAAGGCACCCGCCCTGCTCTCGTTATCCCAACTAACGAAGAGCTGGTCATCGCGCAAGACGCGCACCGCCTGACTGCCTGATTCCACACCGCCAGCAATGCTGGCGGTGCTGTTTTGTAACCCGCCCCATTTGGGCGGTAACGAAAGAGGATTAACCGTGTCCCGTACTATTATGCTGATCCCTACCGGAACCAGCGTCGGCCTGACCAGCGTCAGCCTTGGCGTTATCCGTGCTATGGAACGCAAAGGCGTTCGTCTGAGCGTCTTTAAGCCCATCGCCCAGCCACGTGCCGGTGGCGATGCGCCAGACCAGACCACCACCATCGTTCGCAAGAACTCCAATCTGCCGGCGGCCGAACCGCTGAAGATGAGCCACGTTGAATCTCTGCTGTCCAGCAACCAGAAAGACGTGCTGATGGAAGAGATCATCGCCAACTACCATGCTAACGCGCAAGACGCGGAAGTGGTGCTGGTTGAAGGTCTGGTGCCAACCCGCAAACACCAGTTTGCCCAGTCTCTGAACTTCGAAATCGCGAAAACCCTGAACGCAGAGATCGTTTTCGTGATGTCTCAGGGTACTGACACCCCGGAACAGCTGAACGAGCGTATCGAACTGACGCGCAGCAGCTTCGGCGGCGCGAAAAATACCAACATCACCGGCGTGATCGTCAACAAGCTGAACGCGCCAGTGGATGAGCAGGGCCGTACTCGCCCTGACCTGTCCGAGATCTTCGACGACTCGTCCAAAGCGAAAGTCATCAAAGTTGACCCGGCTAAGCTGCAGGAATCCAGCCCGCTTCCGGTTCTGGGCGCGGTGCCATGGAGCTTCGATCTGATTGCCACCCGTGCAATCGACATGGCGCGTCACCTGAACGCGACCGTGATTAACGAAGGCGACATCAACACCCGTCGTGTGAAGTCCGTGACCTTCTGTGCGCGTAGCATTCCGCACATGCTGGAACACTTCCGCGCAGGTTCCCTGCTGGTGACTTCCGCAGACCGTCCTGACGTTCTGGTTGCAGCCTGTCTGGCCGCAATGAACGGCGTGGAAATCGGTGCGATCCTGCTGACCGGTGCCTACGAGATGGACCCACGCGTCAGCAAGCTGTGCGAACGCGCGTTCGCTACCGGCCTGCCGGTCTTCATGGTGAACACCAACACCTGGCAGACCTCCCTGAGCCTGCAGAGCTTCAACCTGGAAGTGCCGGTTGATGACCACGAGCGTATCGAGAAAGTTCAGGAATACGTTGCAGGCTACATCAACGCAGACTGGATCGAATCCCTGACCGCGACCTCCGAGCGCAGCCGCCGTCTGTCTCCTCCAGCATTCCGTTACCAGCTGACCGAGCTGGCGCGCAAAGCGGGCAAACGCGTTGTTCTGCCAGAAGGCGACGAACCACGTACCGTTAAAGCGGCTGCTATCTGTGCAGAGCGCGGCATCGCGACCTGTGTGCTGCTGGGTAACCCGGATGAGATCAACCGCGTAGCGGCCTCTCAGGGCGTTGAGCTGGGCGCAGGCATCGAAATCGTTGACCCTGAAGTGGTTCGCGAAAGCTACGTTGCCCGTCTGGTTGAGCTGCGTAAGAGCAAGGGCATGACCGAAGCCGTTGCGCGTGAGCAGCTGGAAGACAACGTGGTGCTGGGCACGCTGATGCTGGAGCAGGACGAAGTTGACGGTCTGGTTTCCGGTGCGGTTCACACCACGGCGAACACCATCCGTCCACCGCTGCAGCTGATCAAAACCGCGCCAGGCAGCTCTCTGGTGTCTTCCGTGTTCTTCATGCTGCTGCCTGAACAGGTTTACGTTTACGGCGACTGCGCGATCAACCCGGATCCAACTGCAGAACAGCTGGCTGAGATCGCTATCCAGTCCGCAGACTCCGCGACCGCTTTCGGTATCGAGCCGCGCGTGGCGATGCTCTCCTACTCCACCGGCACCTCAGGTGCAGGTAGCGACGTAGAGAAAGTACGTGAAGCGACCCGTATTGCGCAGGAAAAACGTCCTGATCTGATGATCGACGGCCCGCTGCAGTACGACGCCGCGGTCATGGCTGACGTTGCGAAATCCAAAGCGCCGAACTCACCGGTTGCTGGTCGCGCTACCGTGTTCATCTTCCCGGATCTGAACACCGGTAACACCACCTACAAAGCGGTACAGCGTTCTGCCGACCTGATCTCCATCGGGCCAATGCTGCAGGGCATGCGCAAACCTGTGAACGACCTGTCTCGTGGCGCACTGGTAGACGATATCGTTTACACCATCGCGCTGACGGCGATCCAGTCTTCGCAGCAGCAGTAATTGTAAGGTCTTGCCGGATGGCGCTTCGCTTATCCGGCCTACAGGACCGTAGGCCCGGTAAGCGCGAGCGCCACCGGGCAACAAAAAGGCGACCACTCAACCGGTCGCCTTTTTTATTTACAGCAGCTCGCGCGCCGCCGATACAATGTCATGTGCCGTCAGGCCATACTCTTTTTGCAGGAAATCCTGCGTCCCCACCTGGCCGTAACGCTCCTTGACACCCACCCGCCGCATCGGCACCGGGCAGGTTTCCACCAGCACTTCCGCCACCGCCGACCCCAGCCCGTTGTGAATGCTGTGGTTTTCACAGGTCACGATGCGCCCGGTTTTCTCGGCGTAGTTTTTCACCAGCATCCGGTCGATGGGTTTCAGGGTAAACATGTCGATGACCGCCGCGCTGACCCCCTCCTGCTCAAGCTGGCGCGCGGCTTCCAGCGCTTCCGACACCATGATGCCGTTGGCAATCAGGGTGATATCGCTCCCCTCGCGCAGCACGTTGCCTTTTCCGATGGTGAAGGTGGAGCCCGGCGCATAGACGCTCGGCGCCTGCTTACGGATGGTGCGCACCCAGTAGAAGCCTTCGAGGTCGATAAGCTGGCGCAGCACGTCCTCAAACATCACCGCGTCGGTCACCTCCAGCACCACCGAATGCGCCAGCCCGCGCACAATGCCCATATCCTCAAACGACATATGCGTTCCGCCGTTGTGGCAGGCCGTCACACCCGCATCCGACGCTATCACCTTCACGTTGTTGCGCTGATAGTCCAGGGACATAAACAGCTGGTCAAAACAGCGGCGGCTGGCAAAGGCGGTGAAGGTGTGAACGAACGGCTTGCGTCCGGTAAGGGACAGCCCGGCGGCCGTGCCGATGACGTTAGCTTCCATAATGCCGCAGTTAATCACGTGCTGCGGATAGTCGCGCGCCACGCCGTCCATCGCCATCGAGCTCATCAGGTCTGCTTCGAGCGCAATGATGTCACTTCCGGCCTCAATCTGTTTTGCCACGAAACCAGCGTAAACTTTACGCATCTCAACGGCGTCTTTCTGTCCTGCCGGTGCAACCTTAATCATGTGAAGCCTCCAGTTGGCGAATCGTCTCGTTGAGGGCGGCTTTGCTCTCCGCGGTCAATCGCAGATGGTGTGAGTTGCTGAGCTGCTCCAGATACGGCACCCCCTGGCCTTTGATGCTGTCGAGGATGACGACTAACGGACGCGCATCGGCTGTCGGGATGCGCGATGTCACTGCCAGCAGACCCGGAATGTCGTCCCCCTTCACCGTCACCACGTCAAAGCCAAAGGCGCGGAATTTGCCCTCCAGGTCAAACGCGCTGATGATCTCGTCCAGCTCGCCGTCGAGCTGCTGTTTGTTCCAGTCGACAAATACCGTCAGGTTGTTCAGGCGATGGTGGGCAATAAACTGGAACGCCTCCCAGCACTGCCCTTCGTTCAGCTCGCCGTCGCCGACGATGCAGAAGACCCGATTCGGTCGCCCGGCCAGCCTGTGCGACAGCGCCATGCCGCCCGCGATGGAAATCCCCTGCCCCAGCGAACCGGTAGTGGCGTCCACGCCGCGCGTTTTTAGGCGGTCCGGGTGGCTGGGCAGGCGCGTGCCGTTCTGGTTGAGGGTACTCAGCTCTTCTGTCGGGAAGTAGCCCTTGATCGCCAGGGTACTGTAGAGCGCCGGGCCCGCATGGCCTTTCGACAGGACAAAGTAGTCTCGCTCCGGCCAGTCCGGATCCGCCGGGTCGATTTTCATCACCGCGCCGGACAGCACGGCCAGGGTTTCTACCACCGACATGCTGCCCCCGTAGTGGCCAAAGCCCAGCTGCGTCAGGGATTTCAGCGTCTCAAGACGAATCTGACGCGCGAGTTCGGTTATCTCTTTCTCATTCATGATTTGGCTCCGGTGTTTTCCTGCGCGTTACCGCCCGCAGGTTTGTTTTTCGCGAAGACGTTGTACGCCACCAGCAGCGCGAACAGCGCCACGACCAGCCCGGTGATGGCAAGCGGCGACAGGAAGCGCGCCAGGTTGCCAAGGACAATCCCGACCGCGCCGAAGTCAGCGTCAGAGAAGGTGGTGTTCGCAAAACCAATGGCGCCCAGTACCGGCAGCAGCAGGACCGGCAGGAAGGTAATCAGCAGGCCGTTGGCAAAGGCGCCAATCATTGCCCCGCGACGTCCGCCGGTGGCGTTACCGAACACGCCCGCCGTTGCGCCGGTGAAGAAGTGCGGCACCACGCCCGGGAGGATCAGCACCCAGCTAAACTGACCGCAGATGAACAGCCCCACAATCCCGCCGAGGAAGCTGAACAGGAAGCCAATCAGCACCGCGTTAGGCGCATAGGGATACACCACCGGGCAGTCGAGCGCAGGACGCGCGTTCGGCACCAGTTTTTCCGAGAAGCCGGTAAAGGCTGGAACGATTTCCGCCAGAATCAGGCGTACGCCCTGCAGAATGATGAACACCCCCGCCGCGAAGGTGATCGCCATGATGATGGCGTAGACGAGGTAGTTCTGGCCGGCGCTGAAGGTGGCCTCGACGTACTCGCGCCCGGCGCTCACCGCCATGATCAGGTAGATAATCATCATGGTCAGGGAGATGGAGATCGAGCTGTCGCGCAGGAAGCTCAGGTTCTTCGGCAGGTTCATCTCTTCCGTTGAGCGGGATCCTTTGCCGACCTTGCTGCCAATCCAGCCGGACAGCACGTAGCCCAGCGTGCCAAAGTGGCCGAAGGCAATCTCATCGTTGCCGGTAATGCGCTTCATATAGCGCTGCGCAATCGCCGGGAAGAAAGCCATAATCAGGCCAAGGATCAGCGACCCGGTAAAGACCAGCCCCACGCCCTCAAAGCCCGCCACCGTCAGGATCACGCCAATCATGCACGCCATATAAAACGTGTGGTGTCCGGTCAGGAAAATATACTTCAGGCGGGTAAAGCGGGCGACGATAATATTCGCCACCATCCCGAAGGCCATAATCAGCGCGGTCGCTGCACCGTATTTTTCCAGTGCAATGGACACGATCGCTTCATTGTTTGGAATAATGCCCTGGATAGTAAAGGCGTGTTCAAACATACCGCCTAAGGGATTTAATGACCCGACCAGCACCGTGGCGCCGCCGCCCAGTACAATAAAGCCCAGGATGGTTTTAATGGTCCCTTTCACCACGTCGGAAAACGCTTTTTTCTGCGCAACCAGACCGATTAACGCAATTAAACCCACCAGCACCGAAGGGACTTTTAAAATATCAACAACGAAATTCAGCGTTTCAAGGATAAACATATCCACCTCGCCTTATCAGGGTTATTGTCTTTCGAACCAGCCGCGCAGCTGCGCTTCAAGTTCGTTGATGTCGATGATGTTGTTGATCACCACCAGCTGGCTTTCCGGCACGCTGGCGCTGGCGGCAATGTCTTTTGCCATCACGAACAGATCGGCCGCGCCCGGCGTGGCTGAGGAGAGATCGGAGTGTTCAACCTCAGCTTCAATCTCCAGCTTTTTGAGCACCTTTTTAATATTCATTTCGACCATAAAACTACTGCCCAGGCCAGAACCGCAAATAGCCATGATTTTCATTGTTGTCCCCTTATTTTGAGTAGAGTACGCCCCATCACGCAGACGCGTAATGTTGTGAAAAACCGGATTAAAGAATTAAATCAGAAGCGGTTAATAATCGTTTTAATTTCCTCCAGGGTATTCACCTGATGCAGTTCGGCCATATCGGTATCGCTGGAAAATAACTCTGCCAGCGACGAGATCATCTCGATATGGCTATTTTTGTCGGGTGCCGCGAGCATAATAATGACGTCGACAGGGTCAAACTCACCGGCACCAAACGAGACGCCCTGTTTTAGTTTTAATAACGACAACCCCAGTCCTTTGGCGCCTTCCTCCGGCCGCGCATGCGGCATCGCCAGCCCTGGTGCCAGCACATAATAAGGTCCTAACGTGTGGTGCTGCTGGATGATGGCCGTGACGTATTCAGGCTCAATCACCTGCAAATCCAGCAGCGGCTTCGCGCACAGCTCCAGCGCCTGCGGCCAGTCTTCCACGCTCTCCTGCAGCGTGATGGTTGTATCATATATCCATTTTTTGAGCACTTTTCACTCCCGCGACACGCTTAAGATGAGCAAACTTTATTCAACGCATCACTGATTGACTGCGATCGCGATCACAAAGATAGCGCTACCAATGGTTATCATGCAGAAATGTGATAGCGCTATCAAATTGCAATCACGTTGCTAAATCACAGCAAAAAAAGGGATTTAAGGCGTATACTGCCTGTCACGTGAAACGAAGGAAAATAAGAACGCGTCTGGTCAGCAGGAAGGTGTATGTCTCTAACCCGAAAACGGCGCAGTACTGGTAAAGTGACACTCGCCGATGTCGCACAACTTGCCGGTGTGGGCACGATGACCGTGTCCCGTGCGCTTCGCACGCCCGAACAGGTTTCCGATAAACTACGAGAAAAAATTGAAGCTGCCGTGCAGGAGCTGGGTTATATGCCTAATCTTGCCGCCAGTGCCCTGGCCTCGGCATCGTCATGGACGATCGCCATGGTGGTGCCCAACCTCTCCGAAGCAGGCTGCTCGGAGATGTTCGCCGGGCTACAGCAGGTGCTGCAGCCTGCCGGGTATCAGATCATGCTGGCTGAGTCCCAGCATCGTCTTGAGCAGGAGGAGAAACTGCTGGAGACGCTGCTGGCGTCGAACATTGCCGCCGCTATCCTGCTCAGCGTTGAACATACCGACACCGTTCGCCACTGGCTGAAAAACGCCTCAATTCCGGTGATGGAGATGGGCGCCATGCGCGCCGATCCGATTGATATGAATATCGGGATTGATAACGTGGCGGCCATGTATGAGCTCACGGAGATGGTCATTAAGCGCGGCTATCAGAATATTGGCCTGCTGTGTGCCAACCAGGAGCAGTGGATTTTCCAGCAGCATCTGCAGGGCTGGTACAAAGCCATGCTTCGCCACCATATGTCGCCGAACCGGGTCATTAACGCGGCGATGCCGCCGAGCTTCTCGACCGGCGCGGCGCAGCTGCCCGAGTTCCTGCTGGCCTGGCCGGAGCTGGATGCGCTGGTGTGCGTCTCTGACGAGCTGGCCTGCGGCGCGCTGTACGAGTGCCAGCGCAGGCGAATCAAAGTGCCGGACGATCTGGCGGTGGTAGGTTTTGGCGATAGCGACGTGAGCCGCGTCTGTCAGCCGCCGCTGACGACCATGGCGGTGCCGCATCGTAAGATTGGCATTGAAGCCGGGAAAGCGTTACTGGAGCGCCTGAATGGCGGAGACTGGCGCGATCAAAAGCCCATCGCGTCCAGTCTGTGTCTAAGAGAGAGTTGCTGAAGCTTACTCAGCCTCTTCCTCTTTCTCTGATTTGGTCGATTCGTTATTGGCGTTGCGGCTCATCCAGAGCGCCAGCGCTTTTAACGAATCCGGCGTGAACTCGTCGCAGCGCGCGGTAATCTCCTCCGGCGTCATCCAGTTCACTTCGCTGACTTCTTCTTCCTGCAGGGCGAACGGGCCGTGAGAGACGCAGCTAAACAGCCCGCCCCAGACGCGACAGTGTTCATCCTCGAAGTAGAACTGCCCGTGCTCGGCAAACGGCACACCGGCAATGCCTAACTCTTCTTCCGCTTCACGACGCGCGGAATCCAGCAGCACTTCATCCGCCTGGACGACGCCACCTGCAGTCGCATCCAGCATACCCGGGAGAAAATCTTTCGTGTCCGTGCGGCGCTGAACCAGAATTTTACCCATACCGTCATGCACAACGATATATGTCGCACGGTGACGCAGGCGCTCCGCACGCATTTGCTCGCGGCTGGCCTGCGCGATCACTTCATTCTCTTCGTTGACAATGTCAACCCACTCTGTACTTGCCAAATGACTCTGCTCCACCATCGGGAAACCTTCTCTTCTAAGCGCTCTTTCGGCGCGTTTGCAGTTGAGGTGTAACTTACGGATTAATCGCTACCTGCGCAATAACTTGCTGATCATTAAGTGCGATAACGCTCAGGGTATTTCCTTCCAGCATGCCGTAGCTCGCAGGATATCCGCCTTTTGGGATGCTGACCGAGCCCGGATTAAAGTGATAAATCTCACCGCGTTTTTCCGCAACCGGAATATGAGTATGACCGTAAACCAGGACATCGCCAGCCGCGAGGGCCGGAAGATTATCCGGGCTGAAAAGATGCCCGTGGGTCAGGAACAGGCGGTGTTGTTCAAGCAGCACCTGTTGCCACGGTGCGGTAAGGGGGAAATGCAGCAGCATCTGGTCCACTTCGCTGTCGCAGTTGCCGCGAACGGCAATGATGCGCGAGGCGAACTGGTTGAGTTTTTCCGCGACCTGCGCAGGGGCATAGCCCTCTGGCAGCGCGTTGCGCGGGCCGTGATTCAACACGTCGCCCAAAATAATCAGCCACTGCGCACCGCTTTGTGCAAACAGGGAAAGGACACGCTCGGTAGCGGGCAGCGATCCATGGATATCCGACGCAAACATCAGTTTCATCAGTCACTCCTCGGGAAAACAGACTGCCCCCATGATACCTGAAGCGGCAGGGCTTATCAGCCCGCGCGCTTAGCCGAGAGTGCCACATAGCGCTGCACGGAGGCACGCTGCCACTGGAACGCGGCATAATCCACCAGCAGTTGCGGCACCTCATCACCGTTGAGGATCAGGCGGTTTAACATCAACGCCAGATCGGCATCGGCAATGCACCACTCGCCGAACAGGTTTGGGTTGCCATGGGCGAGCAGCGAGGTGGCGGTTTCAATCAGCTTCTGCGCGCTTTCTGCACCTTCTGCGCTGAGAGCTGGCTTTTTCACCCCGGCAAACACAACGTCCGTGGAGCGTTCGACGCGAATCGGCACCAGATCGCTTCGCAGCCACGCCTGGATCTGCCGCGCCCGGGCGCGCTTTTGCAGATCGTGAGAATAGATACGTTCCCACTCCGGGGGGGCGAACCGATCTTCCAGATACTCATCGATCGCCGACGATTCGCTCAGGGCAAATCCATCAATCTCCAGCACCGGCACGCGTCGGGTCAGATCGTAGCCCTGCCAGTGCGGTTTAAGATGCTCACCACCGTCAAGATCAACGGTCTTCAGCGTAAAGGTGAGCCCTTTTTCGGCCAGCGCAACGTATACGCTCATAACATAGGGGGAAAAGAAGTTCGCATCGGACCACAACGTGATGACGGGCTGGTTCATAACATCCTCATAGGCTGATCGGTTTTTACTCAACATATAATCTCTTTGCCTCGCTGTCACTTGATGAAAACTCACGATTTACAACAACCACCTATACTCATTTGTCATGGCACCACTCTTCGCATGGACAGGAGTTGAGAATGATCGACCTTTATTACGCCCCTACCCCAAACGGCCATAAGATCACCCTCTTTCTTGAAGAAGCCGAGCTGGATTACAGGATCATTCGCGTGGATATCAGCAAAGGCGAACAGTTCAGCCCTCTTTTTCTGGCTATCTCGCCGAACAATAAAATCCCGGCCATTATTGATAACCAGCCGGCGGACGGGGGCAGACCGTTGAGCCTGTTTGAATCCGGTGAAATTTTACTCTATCTGGCAGAGAAAACCGGCAAGCTGCTGAGCGGCGAGCTGCGTGAGCGTCACCATACCCTGCAGTGGCTTTTCTGGCAGGCGAGCGGGCTGGGCCCCATGCTGGGTCAAAATCATCACTTTACCGCTTACGCCCCGCAGCCCATTCCTTACGCGATAGAACGCTATCAGGTCGAGACGCAGCGGCTCTATGACGTTCTGAACCGTCGGCTGAAGAAAACGCCGTGGCTCGGGGGCGATCATTACAGTATTGCCGATATCGCCTGCTGGCCATGGGTGAATACGCATGAAAAACACCGAATTGACCTGGCCTCTTACCCGGCGGTAAACAACTGGTTCGAGCGCATCCGGACCCGCCCGGCGACCGAGCGGGCGATGCAAAAAATCCAGCAAATTTAACCCGGTATGAGGCTGGGTGCCTGTGAGGCACTCATGTATTATGGGCAGGAAATACTGACACGGAGAAGACCTGCAATGTCACAGCCAGACGCCATTATTCGTATAAAAAATTTACGCCTGCGTACCTTTATCGGTATCAAAGAGGAAGAGATCGCCAACCGTCAGGATATTGTCATTAACGTGGTGATTCACTATCCCGCAGACAAAGCGCGCGCCAGCGAAGATATCAATGACGCGCTGAACTACCGCACAATCACCAAGAACATTATCCAGTTTGTGGAGAATAACCGCTTCTCTCTGCTGGAAAAATTAACTCAGGATGTGCTCGATATCGCACGCGAACATCACTGGGTCACTTATGCTGAAGTTGAGATCGATAAACTTCACGCCCTGCGCTACGCCGATTCCGTCTCCATGACGTTAAGCTGGCGGCGCCAGGCGTAAACCTGGAGGTTGTATGAAGATTTTGCTGACCGGCGGTACAGGCCTGATTGGTCGTCACCTCATTGCGCGTCTGCAGGCCTTGCATCACGACATTACCGTGGTCACGCGCAGCCCGGAGAAAGCGCGTCAGGTGCTGGGGGCGGGTGTCGATATCTGGAAAAATCTGGCCGATCAGCAAAATCTGGACGGCTTCGACGCCGTCATTAACCTCGCGGGTGAACCCATCGCCGATAAGCGCTGGACGGAAGAGCAAAAACAGCTGTTATGCAGCAGCCGGTGGAACATCACCGAAAAGCTGGTCGAGCTGATCCGCAACAGCCACACGCCGCCTTCCGTGCTGATTTCGGGTTCCGCCGTGGGCTACTACGGCGATCTTGGCGAGGTGGTGGTGACCGAGGAAGAGCCGCCCCATAACGAGTTTACCCACAAACTCTGCGCCCAGTGGGAGCGTATCGCCAGTGCGGCGCAAAGCGATCGAACCCGCGTCTGCCTGCTGCGGACCGGTGTCGTTCTGGCACCAAAAGGCGGCATTTTGGCGAAGATGCTTCCCCCTTTCAGGCTCGGACTCGGCGGCCCCATTGGTAATGGCCGTCAGTATATGGCCTGGATCCATATCGACGATATGGTCAACGGGATTCTCTGGCTGCTGGATAACGATCTGCGCGGGCCGTTCAATATGGTTGCGCCGTATCCGGTGCGTAATGAACAGTTTGCTCACGCGCTGGGGCATGCCCTGCACCGTCCGGCAATTTTGCGCGTGCCTGCCACGGTCATTCGTCTGCTGATGGGTGAAGCGTCTGTTCTGGTATTAGGCGGACAGAGAGCGCTGCCAAAACGACTGGAAGCGGCCGGGTTTGCGTTCCGCTGGTATGAATTAGAAGAGGCGCTGGGGGATGTGGTGCGGTGAATATGGTACAGTGACAGGCCATTTTCCGAAGATATGGCGTCACAATGGCAACCATCACCACACCCCGACTTCACCTCACCCCTTTCGAACCCACTGACTGGGCCTTCTTCCGCTCGCTACGTGAAGATCGCCGCATCATGCGCTATATGGCCGCCATCGCCCCGGAAAAAGAGACCCGACGCGTGTTTGCCGCGCGACTCGCTGCTGCTCATGTGTTTGTCATTCGCGCCCGGGATGATGATACGCCGCTGGGCGATATCGGCCTGCAAATCAGCGCAGAGAATCGTGAAGAGGCGGATATCGGTTATACGGTTGTACCTGCCGCGCAAGGGAAAGGTATCGCCAGCGAGGCGCTGCGCGCGGTGTGTGATTATGCGTTCAACCAGACCGGCGTGAAGGCGATTAACGCGTATGTGCTGGCGGACAACGGCGGTTCGGTGCGGGTGCTGGAGAAAGCCGGGTTTGTGCGTATGCAGGTGCTGGAAAAGGCGTATGAGATTGACGGCGTGCGCTATGACGACTGGGTGTACCGGCTGGAATATGCCGGCCGACAACGGAATTAGTAGGCCCGGTAAGCGAAGCGCCACCGGGCGATTAGGCTGCACTGCGGTCTGATGCCCTCACCCCGACCCTCTCCCACAGGGAGAGGGAGAACATCCAGCCCGTAGGCCCGGTAAGCGAAGCGCCACCGGGCGATTGGCCTGCACTGCGGTCTGATGCCCTCTTACTTCAGGGAGCCTTTCAGGAATTGCTGCAAACGCGGGCTTTGCGGGTTCGCCAGCACCTCGTCCGGATGCCCCTGCTCTTCAATTTTCCCCTGGTGCAGGAAAATCACGTGGTTCGAGACGTTACGGGCAAAGCCCATCTCGTGCGTCACCACCACCATCGTTTTGCCCTCTTCAGCCAGCTTCTGCATGATGCGCAGCACTTCGCCAACGAGTTCCGGGTCGAGCGCGGAGGTCGGTTCGTCGAACAGTAGCACCTCGGGCTCCATCGCCAGCGCGCGCGCAATGGAGACACGCTGCTGCTGACCGCCGGAGAGATGCACCGGGTATTTCATCTGCTGGCGCTCGTCGATGCCCACTTTTGCCAGGTATTTCACCGCGCGCTCGCGGGCTTCATGCTTGCTCAGGCCAAGCACCTGAACCGGCGCTTCCATCACGTTCTCCAGCACCGTCATGTGGCTCCAGAGGTTAAAATGCTGGAACACCATCGTCAGACGCGTACGCAGCAGACGCAGTTGGTGCTTATCGGCCACCTTCAGCTGGCCGTCTTTGTCACGCACCAGGTTGATGTTCTGCCCGCTCACCACAATCGAGCCTTCGCTCGGCTTTTCGAGGAAGTTAATGCAGCGCAGGAAGGTACTTTTACCCGAGCCGGATGAGCCGATGATACTGATCACGTCGCCCGCGTTAGCCTGCAGCGACACCCCTTTCAGCACTTCATGTTCGCCGTAGCGTTTGTGCAAATCAATAACGTTTAATTTGTTCTCAGCCATCATCTTTCTCAGTGCGTCGAAGAAGGTTTTATATGCTGCAACCAGCGTTTTTCAGCCTTACGGAACAGGCTAATCAGAACATAAGAGATAATTAAATAGAGCACCGCCGCAATGCCAAATGCGGTAAACGGCTGATAGGTCGCGGAGTTAATATCGCGCGCGATTTTAAGCAGATCCGGCACCGTCGCGGTAAAGGCAAGCGCGGTCGAATGCAGCATCAAAATCACTTCGTTACTGTACGCCGGTAACGCGATACGCAAGGCCGACGGCAGAATGATGCAGCGGTACAGTTTCACCGACGAGAAGCCGTAGGCCCGCGCGGCTTCAATCTCACCGTAAGGGACAGAGCGAATTGCCCCCGCGAAAATTTCGGTGGTGTAGGCGCAGGTGTTGAGCGTCAACGCCAGCACCGTACAGTTCAGACCGCTGCGGAAGAACGCATTCAGCATCTCAGTGCCTTTTACGATCTCAAGCGTGTACATCCCCGAGTAGAACACTAGCAGCTGCACGTACAGCGGCGTACCGCGAAACACGTAGGTGAAGAGCCAGATCGGGAACTGGATAAATTTATTGTTCGACACGCGGCCAATGGCGAGAAACACCGCCAGAATACCGCCCATCACTACGGAGGAGATCAGCAGCCAGAGCGTAATCGCCACGCCGGTAAAGCGGTAGCCATCCGTCCACAGCAGCGATTTCCAGTATTCCTGAATAATCTCAATCACAGGTCAGCCCTCTTCACACCCACGGAGTAGCGACGCTCGAGCAGAAGCAGCACACCATTGGAGACGGTCGTAAAGACCAGATAAATCACGCCACACACCACCGCAAAGTAGAACGGCTCCCAGGTGCTCTTGCCCGCCAGTTGAGTCGCTTTCACGACGTCTTCCAGACCGAGCAGCGAGACCAGCGCTGTCGCTTTGAGGATAACCTGCCAGTTGTTGCCGATGCCCGGGAGCGCATAGCGCATCATGGCCGGGAACATAATCCGACGAAACGTTTGTGATGAGGTAAAACCAAATGCGGTTGCCGCCTCAATGTGACCTTTCGGCACGGCCATGTAAGCACCGCGGAAGGTTTCGGTGAAGTAGGCGCCGTAGATAAAACCGAGGGTAATAATACCGGCCACCATTGGGTCGATATCAATTTGTCCCATGCCCATCGCGTCCGTCACGCTGTTCAGCGCAATCTGGAGACCGTAAAAGATAAGCAGCATCAGCACCAGATCGGGAACGCCGCGAATAAGCGTGGTGTAGCCTTCAAAGATCAGCGCCAGCGGTTTGTTAGCCGAAAGCTTCGCCCCTGCGCCTGCCAGACCTATCAGCACCGCCAGCACCACGGAGCTGATAGCCAGCTCAAGGGTGACAAGCGCGCCCTGTAAAATAACGCCAGAAAATCCGTACAGCATACCGCGAGCCCTGTCGTATCGTGAGTGGTGGAACCGTGTCTTTTCCCCTCCCACCGTGGGAGGGGCCGCACGTTATATGACGGGGCGATTAGCCGCCGTAAACATTAAAATCAAAGTACTTTTTCGCCAGCTTATCGTAGGTGCCGTCAGCGCGCATTTCAGCGAACGCTTTGTTCAGCGCCTCACGCAGCTCGTTGTCTTCTTTGCGCAGGCCCATACCGGTGCCCACACCAAACAACTTCACATCCTTAATGGACGGGCCGCCAAACTTGTAATCTTTACCCACCGGCGTTTTCAGGAAGCCTTCGCTAGCCGCGACTTCATCCTGGAATGCCGCATCAATTCGGCCTGCCGTCAGGTCAGCGTAGATATTTTCCTGGCCCTGATAGGAGACAATTTCAATCCCCTTCGGTGCCCAGTGTTCGTTACCGTAGGTTTCCTGGGTAGTGCCCTGCAGCACGCCCACGCGTTTGCCCTTCAGCGACTCCAGCGTAGGCTGAATGTCAGACGATTTCGCCACCACCAGACGTGAATCGGCCGCGTAGAGTTTGTCGGTGAAGGCAATCTCCTGCTGGCGTTTTTCGGTGATGGAGAGGGAGGACATGATCACATCGATTTTTTTCGCTTTCAGGGAGGGGATCAGCGCATCCAGCGGGTTCTCAACGTAGGTACACTGTGCTTTGATGCGTTTGCACAGCTCATTGGCCAGATCGATGTCAAAACCGACCAGTTCACCCTTTGAATTCTTCGATTCGAACGGCGCATAGGTTGGATCGGTACCAATGCGAATTTTCTGCGGAATAGCTGCGAATGCCGCGGTGGCGCTGGAAAAGGCCAGTACCAGTGATAATGACAACACGAGTTTTTTCATATTTGTCCTCAACAAACTGTCTTCATACGGGATTTTTACGACGACGGGGTGGTGCTAATGTGCCATTAATCCCCTCAGTCAGGCAAAGATTAATGCCTTTCAGGCGGGAATTTTTGCATTATAAATGCGTAAGTATGCACAAAGCGATCCAATACGGTGCAACAGATGCACCGTATTGGGTCAACCGCTCCCGTAACGCACCGTTACAGTGCGTTAGCGCCAGGGTTTATTCACCGTATACGTTGAAGTCGAAGTATTTCTTCGCCAGTTTGTCGTAAGTACCGTCTTTACGCAGCTCCGCAAAGGCTTTGTCAAAGGCGGCTTTAAGCTCGGTATCATCCTTACGCAGGCCAATCCCGGTGCCGTCACCAAAGTACTTTTTGTCTTTCACCGACGGGCCTGCAAACGCGAATTCTTTGCCCGCAGGCTGCTTCAGGAAGCCTTCGCTCGCGGCGACTTCATCCTGGAATGCCGCATCCAGACGGCCTGCCGCCAGGTCAGAGTAAATCAGATCCTGGTTCTGATAAGCCACCACGTCTACGCCCTTCTCACGCCAGTTAGCATTGGCATAGCCTTCCTGCGTCGAGCCCTGAAGCACGCCGACGTGTTTGCCTTTCAGCGAGTCGATGGTGGGCTTAATCGGAGAGCCTTTAGGGGCAATCAGGCGAGAATCCGCGGCGTAGAGCTTGTCAGAGAAGGCAATCTCCTGCTGGCGTTTTTCGGTGATGGAGAGAGAAGAGATAATGGCGTCGATTTTCTTAGCTTTCAGCGACGGAATTAACGCGTCAAAGTCGCTGCCCACCCATGTGCATTTCACCGCAATGCGCTTGCACATTTCATTACCCAGATCGATATCAAACCCCACGAAATCGCCTTTCGCATCCTTGGAAGAGAATGGCGCGTAGGTTGCGTCTGTACCGATACGTACCGTCTGTGGAAGCGCTGCGTAGCTACCTGCTGCCGCACTTAACCCCACGAGCAAAGACAGAGCCAGAACCGTCTTCTTCATACATTTACCCTCAAGTACCGTGATTTTATTATGTATTGTGTTGTGTGTTGTGTTGCAGGCTTCATCTTGCAGGTCTTATGCCACATTGCCGTCTGGTCAAAACTTCGACGTTAAATATGTTAATAAAACGTTGCGATATTGCCTTAATGGTGAAAGATAGCAGGTCTGCCGAACGAACCGGAGAGAGAAAAAGGGAAAAAACGAATTAAATGTCGAGGATATGATCGCCGTTGCATAATTGCCCTGAAACAGGGCAACTTGTCTTTTCATGCACCAGGTTTGTGCACAGATTCAGGCACCCTGCCAGCGGGTGAAGAGATCGTCGGGCAGGTCGATGTCAAACTGATCGAGCACCCGGTTAACCGTCTGATTGATGACGTCGTCCAGCGTTTGCGGGCGATGGTAGAACGCGGGTACCGGCGGCATGATGACCGCGCCCAGCTCCGCAGCCTGCGTCATTAAGCGCAGATGGCCCAGGTGCAGCGGCGTTTCCCGCACGCACAGCACCAGAGGACGCCGCTCCTTCAGCACCACATCCGCCGCGCGCGTCACCAGGGTGTCCGTATAGCTATTCACAATGCCGGAGAGCGTTTTAATTGAACAGGGCAGGATAACCATGCCGGCTGTTTTAAACGAGCCTGAGGAGATGCTGGCAGCGATATCACGGGCATCGTGAACGACATCCGCCAGCGCCTGAACATCACGCAGGGAGAGATCGGTTTCCAGAGAGAGGGTCTGCCGCGCCGCCTGGCTCATCACCAGATGGGTTTCGACGTCCGCCACGTTACGCAGAACCTGTAACAAACGTACGCCGTAAATCGCGCCGCTGGCGCCGCTGAGCCCAACTATGAGTCGTTTCATGATTTTCGCCCTTACTGATTTCAGGGCAGACTGTGCAGGATTTTCCGGGGAGTTGCAAGTGAGGGCATACGCCCTCACCTGCCAGAGCATCAACCTTCGTTGTGCATCTCTAAGCTTTCAAGATCGTTCTGCAGCTGGACGGCTTTGGCGTCGTCGTTGCGCAGCGAATCAAGATAGTCGAGGTACTGCTGGTCAACGTCCTTGGTCACGTAAATACCGTTGAACACGGAGCATTCAAACTGCTGAATTTCTGGATTCTCGGCACGTACCGCGTCGATGAGATCGTTCAGGTCCTGGAAAATCAGGCCATCAGCGCCGATGATCTGGCGAATTTCATCCACTTCACGGCCATGAGCGATCAGCTCGTTGGCGGTTGGCATATCAATACCGTACACGTTCGGGAAGCGAATCTCCGGCGCAGCAGAGGCCAGATAGACTTTCTTCGCACCCGCTTCGCGCGCCATCTCGATAATCTGCTCAGAGGTGGTGCCACGAACAATGGAGTCATCCACCAGCAGAACGTTCTTATCGCGGAATTCCGCGCGGTTGGCGTTCAGCTTGCGGCGCACGGACTTACGACGCAGATGCTGCCCCGGCATGATAAACGTGCGGCCAACGTAGCGGTTCTTCACGAAGCCCTGACGGTATGGCTTATCCAGAATGCGGGCAATCTCCAGCGCAATATCGCAGGAAGTTTCAGGGATAGGAATCACCACGTCGATGTCCAGATCGTCCCACTCGCGGGCAATCTTCTCGCCGAGCTTCGTGCCCATATTGACGCGCGCGCTGTAGACGGAAATCTTGTCGATGAACGAATCCGGACGGGCAAAGTAAACGTATTCAAACAGGCACGGGTTGCTGACCGGGTTGTCGGCACACTGGCGGGTGAACAGCTGGCCCTTCTCGGTGATATACACCGCTTCGCCCGGCGCCACGTCGCGCAGGAATTCGAAGCCCAGGGTGTCCAGCGCCACGCTCTCTGAGGCAACCATATATTCAGTACGGCCATCGCCGAGGTCGCGCTTGCCGAGCACCAGCGGACGAATGCCGTTTGGGTCGCGGAAGGCGACCATACCGTGACCGATGATCATCGCCACGCAGGCGTACGCGCCGCGGATCTGACGGTTTGTCGCGGCAATCGCGGCAAAAATATTGTCTGCTTCCAGCGGATAGTGGCGGAAGTTATCCAGCTCGCTGGCGAACACATTGAGCAGGATTTCAGAATCAGAGGTGGTGTTAATGTGGCGACGTTTCTCTTCGAACAGCTTTTTGCGCAGCTCATGCGCGTTGGTCAGGTTGCCGTTATGAGCAAGGGTGATGCCATACGGTGAGTTGACGTAGAAAGGCTGTGCCTCAGAGGCGCTGGAACTGCCAGCAGTAGGATAACGAACGTGACCGATCCCCATATTACCTTGCAGACGCTGCATATGGCGGGCTTCAAACACATCGTTTACCAGGCCATTCGCCTTGCGTAAACGGAAGCAGTTGTTTGCATCAATGGTGATGATACCCGCAGCATCCTGCCCACGGTGCTGAAGCACCGTTAACGCGTCATAAATCGACTGGTTTACCGGCATGAAACCGGCGATACCGACAATACCGCACATTCGTCTTTTCCTCGTTAAGCCACATCTCAGGGTTTATGCCCTGGGCAAAAAACTCGACGAGCTTTGCAGATAGTCAAAGAACCATCTGATGATAAAGCTGAACTCTGGAATGAGCTGCGATTTCTGCCAGTCTTCACTTTTGGAGAACCCGGTGAAGGTATCCAGGAAGAACAGGATCGCGGCCACAATCAGCACGCCTCGTAATGCCCCGAAACAGATCCCGAGCACCCTGTCCGTTCCTGACAGACCGGTTTTCTCGACCAGCTGACCTATCACGTAATTCACGATAGCGCCGACAATCAGCGTTGCGATAAACAGCACCGCGATAGCGATTCCATTTCGGACCAGTTCATCTTCAAAGCCCGTGAACCAGACAGACAGGTAAGTGT
Organism: Enterobacter sp. BNK-13; assembly: GCF_048685015.1. Lineage (NCBI taxonomy): Bacteria > Pseudomonadati > Pseudomonadota > Gammaproteobacteria > Enterobacterales > Enterobacteriaceae > Enterobacter > Enterobacter sp. BNK-13. The sequence goes on from NZ_JBLQTP010000001.1 coordinate 2,971,379, forward strand.
AGTAATGACTGGCGACAAAGAAAGCACAACCCCAGGTCACCAGCGATAACGCTTCACGAACAAAGCCACGGATCAGGCTAACCAGACAGGAAAAACCAATCACCGCAATGATGGCGTAATCAATCCAGACCATATGTGTCCCACGATTTAACGCCCTGTCATCCAGTTCGGGGCGAATTCTAACAGAAAAAGAAAACGTTTGCGTAGGGATTTCCTTCCCGCGCGTAAATAAAAAAGGCGCTGAAAAAATGTTCAACGCCGTGGCTTATCGCCTCTCTCTTAAAGGAGCAGGTCGTACTTAGTTTGCGCTGTAGCCCATCACCACACCGCTCAGGCCGGAGATCTGCTTCAGCTCACCCAGCGACCCTTTCAGTTTGTCTTTAGACGCTTCTGGCCCCACGAGGATACGCGTAATTTTACCCTGCACCGGCGTGGAAGGTGAAGTGTAAACACGATATCCTGCACTGCGCAGTTTGCTCACGACCTCGTTGACTTTATCGGCATTTTTCAATGCACCGAGCTGCACCACATAGGCTTTACCCGTTGGGGCAGCAGCGTCCTGCTGCGTCGGTTTTGCTGGCGGAGGCGTCTCTGACGCCGCGGCGAGCTGTTCTGCCGCTTTATCACGCTGCGGTTTCGGCTGCGGCTTCTCAACCGGCTTCGGTTTTTCAACCGGTTTAGGCTGCTCGACCGGCACAGGATCGATATCGCTGTTGCTCGTGGCCGCCAGGCGAGACGGGTCGAGCGACGGTGCGGCGGCATCACCCGCGCGCACCTCTTCCGCCGCGCCTTCCGGTGGCTGAGCAGGCAGCGCCTGCGTCGCCGCGGGCAGCATATCCGGCTCATCGCGGTCACCCGGTTTCGGCACCAGCGGAATCGCGGCAAACTCATCCTGATAATGCTTTTTCTGCCCGTCGAGCAGCCCGGGAAGAATAATCACCCCGAGCGCGACCAGCACAATGGTTCCTGTTAAACGGTTCTGAAACTTACTCGCCACCGGTTCTCCCCGCGTCCATCACTTCCATGACATGTGCCACCGTGTGGAATGAACCACACACCAGCACGGTATCTTCTGGTTTAGCATCCGCCATCGCGGCATGCCAGGCCTGCGCCACGCTACTGTAGATTGCGCCTTTGCCGAGATGTTCCATCAGCTGCTCAGCCGTCGCGCCGCGCGGCCCCTCCAGAGGAGCACAATACCAGCTATCGACCACACTCTCCATGCAGGCCAGCGTCCCGCCGATATCTTTATCATGAAGCATACCGATAACCGCCAGCACGCGCCCGGTTTTTGGTAACGATTTGAGACGTCCCGCGAGATACGCCGCCGCGTGGGGGTTGTGCGCCACATCCAGGATCAGGCGCGGTGACTCGCTCACAATCTGGAAACGTCCGGGCAGAATCGCATTTTGTATGCCCTCGCGGATCGCCTGTTCGCTGACCACGAGGCCGCTGGCGCGCAGTGCCGCCAGCGCGGTGGCTGCGTTCGGCTGCGGCACCTGGGGCAGCGGCAGGTTGTCGAGCGCGCCCTGCGCATCGCTAAAGCGCCAGCCGTTGTCCTGAACCTCATACTGCCAGTCAACACCGCGGCGCAGCAGCTGCGCGCCCTTCTCCTTCGCCACGTCAGCAATGGTATGCGGCATATCCGGCTCGCCAACCACCGCGGGCTTATTTGCCCGGAAAATACCGGCCTTCTCACGGCCGATACTTTCACGATCGGGCCCCAGCCAGTCGACATGATCCAGCGCGATGGAAGTCACCACCGCCACGTCCGCATCCACGATATTGGTCGCATCAAGACGTCCGCCGAGACCGACCTCAAGGATCACCACATCCAGCTGCGCCTGTTTAAACAGCCACAGGGCCGACAGGGTACCGTATTCAAAATAGGTTAATGAGATCTCTCCGCGCGCGGCTTCAATTTCAGCAAACGACGCCGTATGCGCGGATTCCGGCAGCTCGCGGTTCTGTACGCGAACCCGCTCGGTGTAGCGTACCAGGTGTGGAGAGCTGTAAACGCCAACCCTGTAACCCGCCGCCATCAGGACGGATTCCAGCGTACGGCAGGTCGTGCCTTTGCCGTTGGTTCCCGCGACGGTGAACACGAAAGGCGCCGGTTTGAGCACGTCAAGACGCGCCGCAACCTGGCTTACGCGTTCAAGCCCCATATCGATGGTTTTACTGTGCAGGTTTTCCAGATAAGAAAGCCACGCGGCCAGGGGCGACGTGGCTTGGGGAATGCTTTTATTTTCCATAATGCCCGGTTGTCATTAACAGATTAGAAAGCAAAAGGGCAGCGCCAACCGGCCCTGCCCTTTTCAGTTATCAGGCCTCGGGTTCCTGATCCGGTACCACCACGCCTTCGCGCGGTTCATCCGGGTTCGGCGCTGGCAGATTCATCAGCTTCGCCAAGATGCTCGCCAGCTTCAGGCGCATTTCCGGACGGCGGACGATCATGTCGATGGCGCCTTTCTCGATGAGGAACTCACTGCGCTGGAAGCCCGGCGGCAGTTTTTCACGAACGGTCTGCTCGATAACGCGAGGACCCGCAAAGCCGATCAGCGCTTTTGGCTCAGCGATGTTCAGATCGCCCAGCATCGCGAAGCTCGCGGAGACGCCGCCCATGGTTGGGTCGGTCAGCACGGAGATATACGGCAGACCGCGCTCCTGCATCTTCGCCAGCGCTGCAGAGGTTTTTGCCATCTGCATCAGCGACATCAGCGCTTCCTGCATGCGCGCACCGCCGGAGGCAGAGAAGCAGATCAGCGGACAGTTGTCTTCCAGCGCCTGCTCAACGGCACGTACGAAGCGCGCACCGACCACGGAGCCCATTGAGCCGCCCATAAAGGAGAACTCAAACGCAGCGGCAACAGCCGGCATCCCGTGCAGGGTGCCTTTCATGACGACCAGCGCGTCTTTCTCGCCGGTCTCTTTCTGTGCAGAGGCCAGACGATCTTTATATTTTTTGGAATCGCGGAACTTCAGCACGTCTTTTGGCTCAAGCTCGCTGCCCAGTTCTACCAGAGAACCTTCGTCCAGCAGGCTATGCAGGCGGTTGCGCGCCGACATACGCATATGGTGGTCACACTTCGGACACACCTCAAGGTTGCGCTCCAGCTCTGCGCGATACAGAACCTGGCCGCAGCTATCACACTTCGTCCATACCCCTTCAGGAATGCTCGCTTTACGCGTTGGGGTAATGTTGCTTTTAATTCGTTCAATCCAGCTCATTGATAACCTTTCTGCCTGAACCTGGTCGTATGCCAGTTTTGCTATAAGAGGCGAATAATGCCATTTTTGCCTCCAACAGACCATGAATGTTGCACATTAAAACATAACAGCCCGAAACTTTGGATAAAAAAGTGGTCGAACCGCCAGTGTGCATTTACTTCGCTTGCTTTGCCGCCGCACGTTTGTGACGAATGATTTCGATAACGCCAGGCAGTACGGAAAGCACAATAATCGCTACAATCAGTAACTTAAGATTTTCCTGAACCACCGGGAGATCGCCAAACAGGTAGCCTGCATAAGTAAACAGCAGCACCCACAACAGCGCCCCCACGACGTTATACATGGCAAAATGACGATAGGACATATGCCCCATTCCCGCCACAAACGGTGCAAATGTACGCACAATAGGCACAAAGCGCGCAAGGATAATGGTTTTTCCGCCATGGCGTTCATAAAACGCATGGGTTTTGTCTAAATAGCTGCGACGGAAAATTTTTGAATCCGGATTACTGAACAGCCGCTCACCGAATACGCGTCCAATCGTGTAGTTGACCGCATCACCGACGATGGCGGCAATCACCATCAGCACCACCATAAGATGCACGTTCAGATCGTTGGTGGGCAGCGCCGATAACGCCCCGGCAACGAACAGCAGGGAATCCCCCGGCAGGAACGGCGTGACAACCAGCCCGGTTTCACAGAACAGAATGAGGAACAGAATAGCGTAAACCCAGACGCCATACTGCGCGACCAGCTCCGCCAGGTGAACATCAATATGCAGGATGAAATCAATTAAAAAACGAATTACGTCCATATTGTCTAAGCCCTAATTGCACCTTTGTTTAGTCCGCTAAAAACAGCGGACCCATTGGCGGTTTCGGCAGGTCAAACCGATCCGGATAGTCTACCGAGACCAGATACAACCCTTCCGCTTTCGCCGTGGCTGCCGCAAGCGTTCTGTCCTTCGCTGCCAGCAGGTCTGCAATCCAGCTCTCCGGCTGGTGTCCGGCACCCACTTCCATCAGGCTGCCCACAATATTCCGCACCATATGATGTACAAAGGCATTGGCTTTGATATCCACCACCACATACGCGCCAAAACGGCTGACGTTGATGTGCATGACGTTACGCCACGGCGTGCGGGACTGACACTGCACCGCACGAAACGAGGTAAAGTCATTCTCCCCAATCAGACACTGCGCCGCGCGATGCATACGTTCCGCATCGAGCGGTTCATAAAAATGCGTCACGCCCTGGCTTAACACCGCCGGACGCAGACGCTGATTGTAGATGACATAACGGTAGCGACGCGCGGTGGCGCTGAAGCGCGCGTGAAAATCATCCGGCACAGCTTTCACCCAGCGCACTGCAATGTCACCAGGCAAATTCGCATTTACCCCCAGCGTCCAGGCGGCATCCTTACGCACGGCGGTGGTTTCAAAGTGCACCACCTGCCCCGTGCCGTGAACGCCCGCATCCGTACGGCCTGCGCACAGGACGTTAATCGGCTCGTTTGCCACCTGAGAGAGCGCTTTCTCCAGCTTCTCCTGGACGCTGCGCACCTCATTCTGACGCTGCCAGCCATAATATTTACTGCCATCGTACTCAATACCGAGGGCAATTTTATGAACCGGCTTTTGTTCCACGTCTGACATCAGTACAGGTACTCCTGCACCAGTTTTTCAGCGATCTTGACCGCCATCAGCGCGCCGCCGAAACGAACGTTGTCGGCAACGGACCAGAACTGGATCTGCTCCGGCATACCGTAGTCGTTACGCACGCAGCCAACGGAAAGATGCGCGCTGCCGGTGGCATCGCCCACCTGGGTCGGGAACTCGCTCTCTTCAGAGAGGACGATGTCTTCCCCGCGGCCAAACGCATCGCGCGCCTCTTCTGCCGCGAGGGGACGCAGCGCTTCAAAGCCGACCATCTGCGCGTGACCGTAGAAGACCGGGGACTGCACGACGTTTGCGGAGATCATCAGGCCATCGTCCTGTAGAATTTTACGCACTTCATCGACGATACGACGCTCTTCGCGCACGGAGCCCTCGCGGTCCGGCAGCAGCGGCAGCATGTTGAACGCCAGCTGGCGGCCAAAGAAATCATCTTCGTCAATCGGAATGCCGTTCAGCAGCTTCGCGCTCTGCCCGGCCAGCGCGTCAACGGCCTTTTTGCCGTTTGCGGACGCGGACAGCAGACTGGTGACGGTAATGCGCGACAGGCCGCCGTCGTCGATCAGCGGTTTCAGGGCGGTCAGCAGCTGGCTGGTCAGGCTGTTCGGTACCGCAATGACGTTACGGTTGCGGTAATCAGCCAGTACAAACGGGTTCACGTCCGGCACCACCAGCGGCACATCCGGCTCCATGGAGAACAGGCCGCTCAGGTCGATGACCAGGCAGCCTGCGTTGGTCGCCTCTTCAACGTACGCCGCAGTGGCTTCAGCGCCTGCGGCGAAAAACGCCAGCTGCGCCTGCGTCCAGTCGAACGCCGCCGCATCCTGAACCATGACGGATTTACTGTTAAAACGCAGATGCTCACCCGCGCTATCGGTACGCGCCAGCGCATAGATATCGCCCACCGGGAACTGACGCTCAGCAAGCGTTTCGAGCAGGGCTTCGCCCACGGCACCCGTGGCACCTAAAATGGCAATGTTCCAGCCTTCAGACATGGTGGTTTACTCCAGAAATAAAAAAGCGTCCCTGTCGGAGTATCCGACAGGGAGCATTAAGAAGACATTAATGCGCCGGGTGATGAACGGCGTTAAACCCCAGTTTGTGCAGCAGCGTCGCCGCCGACGCATCGTCGCACATGACATACAGGGAAGACCACTCGCGGCGCTCAACGTAGTGCTTGCGCAGCTTATCAAACTCACCCGGGATCCCTGCCACTTTACGCAGCAGCGCATCATCGCGGCGCACATCATACACCAAATGCACCAGCCTTTTCAGCGTTGCCTGATCGAGCGGGCCGTGAAGGGTAATGCGGCCAAATTCAGGCGCGGGGAGTAAGGTATCCAGCGCCACCTGCTGCGGATGACCGATAAAGGCGCTGTAGGCCTCGAAGACCTGCGTCGTGCCGCGGGCTTTCCCTTCGAGGGTATAACCGGCGATATGTGCGGTGCCCACGTCCACCTTGTTAAGCAGCTCAACGTTGAGGTCCGGCTCCGGCTCCCAGACGTCCAGCACCACGCTGAGATCTTGTCCTTCGTTCAGACACGTCAGCAGCGCGGCGTTATCGACTACCGGACCACGACAGGCATTTATCAGAATAGTGCCAGCCTTCAGACGGCGAATGAGCGCCTCATCGGCAAGATGCAGCGACTTATACGGCCCCTCTTTAAACAGCGGCGTGTGGAACGTCAGCACGTCACACTGTTCAACCAGCTCGTCCAGCGAGCGGAAATCCCCGTCATCGCCATTGTCTTTGCGCGGCGGATCGCACAGCAGCGTGCGGATCCCTAACGCTTCCAGGCGCTTTTGCAGGCGCCCGCCGACGTTACCCACGCCGACAATCCCCACGGTGCGGTCTTTCAGCGCAAACCCGTCGCGCTCGGCCAGCATCAGCAGCGAGGAGAAAACGTATTCCACGACGGCAATCGCGTTACAGCCCGGCGCGGCGGAGAAACCGATTCCGGCCTGCTTCAGCCATTTATCATCCACATGATCGGTCCCTGCCGTTGCGGTCCCAACGAACTTAACCGCCTTACCGGCGAGCAACGCCTCATTTACTTTGGTCACCGAGCGCACCATCAGGGCGTCGGCGTCGTCCAGTTCGTTGACCGGGATCGGGCGACCAGGAACAGCCTTAACGTTACCCAGGCGGCTAAACAGCTCACGGGCGTAAGGCATATTTTCATCAACGAGGATTTTCACGTCTGAGTACCTGTTTGAGAGGAAGAAAACCTGCCAAGTGTGCCATAATCTGGCCGCCAGGCATATACGTCTGCCAGGTTTACGCTGAGTTTTGACTTTAAGGATTTTTGACGATGCAGCCCATTTCAGGTACGCCGCCACGCCCTCCGGGTGAAAGCCCTGTCACGCCAAACGTTGCCGGTGAACAACCGCTATCCACGCAACAGCGCACCGTGCTGGAGCGACTGATCACGCGCCTGATTGCGCTGACTTCGCAGCAAAACGCGGAAGTCTGGGCCGGGGTGAAGCATGATTTAGGCGTGAGGAACGACGCACCGCTGCAGTCGCGCCATTTCCCCGCTGCCGAGCAAAATCTGAACCAGCGTATTACGACCGCGCAGCAGAACCACACCACGCGCCAGATTGTTTCTCAGCTGACGGAGCTGCTGGGCCAAGGAAATAACCGCCAGGCGGTGAGTGATTTTATTCGCCAGCAGTATGGTCAGACCGCGCTGGGCCAGCTGACGCCCGATCAGCTCAAAACCGTGCTGACGCTGCTGCAGAACAATGAGCTGTCGATTCCGCAGCCACAGGTGCGCCCGGCGACCGAGCGTCCGCTGCTGCCCGCCGAGCACAATACGCTCAAGCAGATGGTGACCAAGCTGGCCGCGGCCACCGGCGAGCCGACGAAGCTCATCTGGCAATCCATGCTGGAGCTGTCCGGCGTGAAGGCGGGCGAGCTGATCCCGGCCAAACAGTTTACCCATTTGGTGACCTGGCTCCAGGCTCGCCAGACGCTCAGCACCCAGAGCGCCCCTACCCTGCATACTGTCCAGGCCGCGCTGAAACAGCCGCTTGAGCCGCACGAGTTCGAGGTGATTCGGGATTATGCCCAGCAAAACTGGCAGGCCACGCCGCAGACGGTGCTGACTACCGCGCAGGTGCAGGACCTGCTCAACCAGATCTTCGTTCGCCGCGCCGAACGTGAAGGTGGCGTGCCGGAGGTGAGAAATGTTCAGCCGATCTACAGCCCGCTGTTTGCGCCGGTCGTGGAGACCTTCAGAACCCTCTCTGCGCGTCCGGGATTGATGTTTATTGCACTGCTGATTGCGCTGGCGATTTTCTGGCTGGTTGCCTGATATTTTGCCCGGTGGCGCTGCGCTTACCGGGCCTACAACGGCTCGAACCGTAGGCCGGGTAAGGCGCAGCCGCCACCCGGCAACAAAGACTCACGTTCTGCGAAACGCCACCAGCGTCACCACGATCCCCACCACCGCGGAAACCGCACCGGCCAGGAAGACGGACGGATAGCCAAACGAGGTCGCTAACAGCCCGGCCAGCGGCCCGGTAACGCCGTATGAGATATCCTGAAACGCCGCATAGCCGCCCAGCGCCGTCCCGCGCACCTGAGGGGCCACGCGCTTCACCACTTCAACGCCCAGCGCCGGGAAGATCAGAGAACAGCCGCAGCCGGTCAGCGCCGCCCCCAGAAGCGCCACGGATGCCACGGGTGCGTTCCATAACAGCAGAAGACCGATGGTTTCAATGACCAGCGACGCCACCGCCACCTTCACGCCGCCGAAGCGATCCGGCATCCAGCCAAAAAGCACGCGCATCAGAACAAACGCGCCGCCAAACGCGGTAAGCGTAAAACCGGCCATCGCCCAGCCGCGGCTCATAAAATAGAGCGAGACGAACGTCCCTATTACCGCAAAACCCACACCCTGCAGCGCCAGACCCAGGCCCGGCTGCCAGATTTGGCCGACCACGCTCCACAGGGAAGGACGCTCGCCTTTGTGCGCAGGTACCTTACGCACCGAGCCGTTAAACGCCCATGCCACCAGCGGCAGCGCCATGGTGGTGGCAGCCAGCGCCGCAAAACCAAACTGGCTGTTGATCAGCAGGCCAAGCGGTGCACCGGCGGCCAGCGCGCCGTAGATGGCCATGCCGTTCCAGGACATCACCTTGCCGGAACGTGCTGGCCCCACCAACCCCATTCCCCAGGTCAGGGTACCAGTCAGCAACTGGCTTTCACCGAAGCCAAGAATTAAACGGCCCAGCACCAGCAGCGCAAATTTATACGCCGCATCGACCGGCAGAAGAGCCGCCAGCAGCCAGGCGCCGCCCGCCAGCCCGCAAGCAAACATCCCCTGCAGCGCCGAGCGTTTTGCACCGTGCTGATCCGCCAGTCGTCCGGCGTATCCGCGGGTTAACACCGTGGCTAAAAACTGAATGCCCACGGCAATGCCGACCATGGTGTTGCCATAGCCCAGCTCCTGATGAACGAACAGCGGGATCACCGGCAGCGGCAGGCCAACGGTCATATAGGTCAGAAATACCGCAAAGGCGATACGGAACAGCGAGACGTTCGCTGAAGGGGTTGTTTCTGTTTGTGTTACTGCAGTCATGCTTTACTCCGAAATGAAGAGTAAGGCGGGGAAATGCCACGCCCCCTCTACCTGATTATCAGGATTAAGGTGCGTTGGTTGACGTTAAACGCTTACGCATTATCGTGAGGATAATGTTGAGTGGTGAAGTTTGCCTGTGAGATCAGCTGCTTGTCAATGCATAAAAAAAGGGAGCCTTATGGCTCCCCTTCTGAATCAAACATAAAACTTATGCTTTCAGCTTACGCATGACCAGCGTGGCGTTGGTGCCGCCGAAACCGAAGCTGTTGGACATGACGGTAGTCAGCGTCGCTTCCGTTGGTTTGGTCACGATGTTCAGGCCAGCAGCCTGCTCGTCCATCTCTTCGATATTGATGCTTGGGGCGATAAAGCCGTTTTCCAGCATCAGCAGAGAGTAGATCGCTTCCTGAACGCCAGCCGCACCCAGAGAGTGACCGGTCATGGCTTTGGTCGCAGAGATCGCCGGGCTGTTGTCGCCGAAGACTTCGCGGATCGCACCCAGCTCTTTCACGTCGCCTACCGGCGTAGAGGTACCGTGAGAGTTCAGGTAGTCGATTGGGGTGTCAACGCCGTGCATCGCCATCTTCATGCAGCGTACCGCGCCTTCGCCGGATGGCGCAACCATGTCAGCGCCGTCAGACGTTGCACCGTAGCCCACGATCTCAGCATAGATGTGCGCACCACGTGCCAGGGCGTGCTCCAGCTCTTCAACCACAACCATACCGCCGCCGCCCGCGATGACGAAACCGTCACGGTGCGCATCGTAGGTACGGGAAGCTTTGTCCGGAGTCTCATTGTACTTAGTGGACAGTGCGCCCATCGCGTCGAATTCGCAGGCCATTTCCCAGCCCAGCTCTTCGCCGCCGCCAGCAAATACGATGTCCTGTTTACCCAGCTGGATCTGCTCAACAGCATTACCGATGCAGTGCGCGGAAGTCGCACACGCAGAGCTGATGGAGTAGTTCACACCGTGGATTTTGAACGGGGTCGCCAGGCATGCGGAAACCGCAGAACCCATGGCTTTAGTAACCACGTACGGACCTACCGCTTTCAGACCACGCGGGCTACGCATTGCGTCAGCACCAAATACCTGCGCTTTAGATGAGCCGCCGGAACCGGCGATCAAACCCACGCGCGGGTTGTTCTGATAAACCTCTTCGCTCAGGCCAGAATCTTTGATCGCTTCCTGCATGGAGAGATAAGCATAAATAGAGGCATCGTTCATGAAACGAACCACTTTGCGGTCAATCAAACCGGTGGTGTCCAGTTTGACGTTACCCCATACGTGGCTACGCATACCTGAATCTTTAAACTCTTCAGAGAAAGTGATCCCGGAGCGTCCTTCACGCAGAGATGCCAGGACTTCCTGCTGGTTATTACCGATGCTGGAAACAATGCCCAGGCCAGTAATCACTGCACGTTTCATTCAATACCTCTGTAAGTCGCACTATAGTAAGTTTCGAGTCGCACAATAGCGTACACTTGTACGCCGAACAAGTCCGATCAGACATTTTCTGCGGAAATTTGCACCGATGGACTCACATCGTTAAGATCGTGCCACTGCCTGTCAGACGAGTAACTTACGTGAAACAAAACGCTATACAACCCGCCAACCTCGAATTCAACGCTGAGGGTACACCTGTTTCCCGAGATTTTGATGATGTCTATTTTTCTAATGATAACGGACTCGAAGAAACTCGCTATGTTTTCCTCGACGGAAACCAGCTCAGCACCCGCTTCCCGGCGCACCCCCGGAGCCTGTTTGTGGTCGCGGAAAGTGGATTCGGCACCGGGCTGAATTTTTTAACCCTCTGGCAGGCGTTTAACCAGTTCCACGCTGCTCACCCCGAGGCTACGCTACAAAGATTACATTTCATCAGTTTCGAAAAATTCCCGCTCACCGCGCACGATCTGCGGCTTGCCCACCAGCGCTGGCCGGAGCTTGCGCCCTGGGCGGAGCAGCTTCAGGCGCAGTGGCCGCCCCACATCGGCGGCTGTTATCGTCTGATGCTGGACGGCGGACGCGTCACGCTGGACTTATGGCTCGGCGACATCAACGACCTGACCGACAGGCTCGATGATTCGATGAATCAGAAGGTCGACGCGTGGTTCCTGGACGGTTTTGCCCCTGCCAAAAACCCGGACATGTGGAGCCAGCATCTGTTTAACGCGATGGCGCGGCTGGCGCGCCCTGGGGCGACGCTTGCCACCTTCACCTCGGCGGGCTTTGTCCGCCGTGGGCTGCAGGAGGCGGGCTTTACCATGCAGAAGACCAAAGGCTTTGGCCGCAAGCGCGACATGCTGGTCGGCAGGATGGAGCAGACGCTGGACATCCCCGCTCAGACGCCCTGGTTTGCGCGCCGCGCCAGCGCATCGCGCGACGTGGCGATCGTTGGCGGCGGGATCGCCAGCGCCCTGCTCTCGCTCGCGCTTCTCCAGCGCGGCTGGCAGGTCACGCTCTACTGTGCTGACGACGCGCCCGCCAGCGGCGCGTCCGGCAACCGTCAGGGGGCGCTCTATCCGCTTTTAAGCGCGCACGACCCGGCCCTGTTCCAGTTTTTCCCGGCAGCGTTTACCTTCGCCCGTCGCCTGTATGACGCGCTTCCGGTGGCGTTCGACCATGACTGGTGCGGCGTCACGCAGCTTGGCTGGGATGAAAAGAGCCAGCAGAAGATCGCGCAGATGCTCTCTCTGGGCCTGCCCGAAGAGATTGCCCGCGCGGTGAGCGCGCAAGAGGTTAAAGACACCGCTGGCGTGGAAACCGGGTGTGGGGGCATTCAGTATCCGCTCGGCGGCTGGCTGTGCCCGGCTGAACTGACCGCGGCGGTCATTGCCCTGGCGCAGTCGCGAGGGCTGACGGTGCAGTATGGCCACAAGGTTGCATCGCTCACCCGGACAGAACGCTGGGATCTGCGTTTCGCTGATGGCAGGGAGGCGAGCCATGCCAGCGTTGTGCTGGCCAACGGGCATCACATCAGCCAGTTTATTCAGACAGCGACGTTGCCGGTTTATCCGGTCGGCGGCCAGGTGAGCCATATCCCGACCGCGCCTGCGCTCGGCAAACTGCGTCAGGTGCTGTGCTATGACGGCTATCTGACGCCGCAAAATCCCTCTAACGGCCATCACTGCATCGGGGCCAGCTATCATCGTGGCGAAACGGAGATGCACTACAGCGAGGCGGATCAGTTGCAGAACCGCCAGCGCCTGATTGACTGTTTCCCGGATGCAGCGTGGGCGAAAGAGGTCGACGTTAGCGAGGGTGACGCGCGCTGCGGCGTGCGTTGCGCCACCCGCGACCATCTGCCGATGGCGGGCAACGTGCCGGACTACGAGGCGACGCTTGCGGCCTATGAGGATCTGGCTGAACACCAGGAAACGGCGGTGACTTCACCGGTCTATCCAGAGCTGTTTATGCTGGGCGGACTGGGTTCCCGCGGGCTGTGCTCTGCCCCGCTGCTGGCCGAAGTGTTAGCCGCGCAGATGAGCGACGAGCCGATTCCGCTGGACAGGGTTACGCTTGCGGGTCTGAATCCGAATCGATTATGGGTACGGAAACTGCTGAAGGGGAAGAAGGTTAAGTAGGGCGCGGTCTGGTGCCCTCACCCTAACCCTCTCCCACAGGGAGAGGGAAGAGAAGGCGGCGGCTTAGCGTTTAGCCTGCTGGAATAAATTGTCCCACATTCCCAGCACCAGAGACTGGTCGCGCGGAGAAAGTTCCCCGGCCTGAATGGCTTTCTCCAGACTGCGGGTCACTTCCTCATGAACAGCGTCGGCAGAGTGATCGTCACCTGCTTCCAGCTCAGCTACCGCGAGCGTCAGGTGACCACGCAGATAACCGCTGGCGAACAGCTCATCATCGCTGGCGTGTTCCACCATGTCATCAATTAACGCCAGAATGCGTGATTCAAATTCTGCGATCATCTTCTTTCCTCTGTTAAAGATCTTCCGGCCAAGGGAAGCATTCCGCCGTGATCACCGGCGTGTGGTAATAATTCTGTAAGGCCTCAATCAGGCGCGCCGGACGTTCCGGGATGCCTTTCTCAAGATAGTCCATCACCTGCGCATGCACGCGGCGCTGGAAGACGATACGGTCTGGCTCGAAGTCGCCTTCGAGGTTGTCACAGCTCACGTTGAACGGGAAACCCGCCGCGACGCAGAATAGCCATTCCAGCGCCTGCGGCTTCACTTCCACATCCTCAAACTGGCCCTGCGTTGCGGCGTCACGCCCGTCCGGGCAGTACCAGTAACCAAAGTCCACCAGCTCGCGACGCGCTTTTCCGGCGATGCACCAGTGCGAAATTTCGTGCAAACCGCTGGCGTAAAAGCCGTGCGCAAAGACGATGCGGTTATACGGAACCTCTGCATCTGCAGGAAGATAGATCGGTTCGTCGTCGCCTTTAATCAGACGGGTATTAAAATCGTCAGCAAAACAGCCGTCAAAAATCTCAATCAGCTGTTCGTATTTATGCGTACTGTTCATTAATGCATCCCCAACCAGGTGAGGATCTCCTGTCCATGGCTGTCATAAAGAAGTTTGGCGCTCATTACGGCCGAGACGATGACGATCATCGGTCGAATCAGCTTTTGTCCTTTGCTTAACACCAGACGCGAACCCGCGCGTGCGCCCAGGAACTGCCCTGCCATCATGACGAATCCGGTTGCCCAGATGACCTTGCCGCCAATGATAAACAGCAGCAGACCGCCAAGGTTCGACGTCGCATTGAGCACTTTGGCATGAGCGGTCGACTTGGCGAGGTTAAACCCGGCCAGCGTCACGAACGCCAGCGCGTAAAACGAGCCCGCCCCCGGGCCGAAGAAACCGTCGTAAAAGCCGACGCAGCCCCCGGCAATCAGGGCAAACGGCAGACCGTGCAGACGACGCTGGCGGTCTTCCTCGCCGAGCTTCGGCATCAGCAGGAAATAAAGCCCGATGCAGATGACCAGAACCGGCAGGATCTGGCGCAAAATATCCGACTGCACGTGCTGAACCAGCAGCGCGCCCGACGTGGAACCAATAAAGGTCATCAGGATATTGAGCTTCTGGTCGGCCAGGCTCACCACCTTGCGGCGGATAAAATAGAGCGACGCTGAGAGCGAGCCGCCGCAGGCCTGCAGCTTGTTGGTGGCAAGCGCCTGCGCCGGGCTCATGCCCGCCGCCAGCAGCGCGGGTACGGTTAATAACCCACCGCCGCCCGCAAGGGCATCAATAAAACCGGCCAGCATGGCCACGAAGAACAGCACCACCAGCAGCAGCGGTGACACCATAAACAGATCGACGAAATTATCCATTAAAGTACATGCTCATCCAGTAGCGCCTGGCAGGAAGGCGGCAACGGAGGCGGTGTCTTCTTCTCAGGCTTAGAGGTTCCAGGTTTTGCCGGTTCAAACCAGCTTTGCAGTTCCGCACCGCAGCCATCGCCTGGCGGCGGGAGCGGCTGATCTTCACATTCCAGGCTGTTCGCCGGGCAACGCAGGCGAACGTGCATGTGCGCGCGATGCTGGAACCACGGGCGCACTTTGCGCAGCCAGTCGCGGTCCGTTCCGGCATCCAGGCAGAGCTGCTGCTTGATGGCCGGGTTGACGAAAATCCGCGTGACGTCGTTATCTTCTGCCGCCAGCTTGATCATGCTGGAGACCTCCCGCGTCCACAGGGACGGCACAACGCGCTTGCCGTCGCTCGCCACCAGATCCAGCGCCTGCGGCTTCAGCAGCTGGGCAGACGTCCAGCGCGTTTTCGGCAGCTGCAGGAAGATATCCACATCCAGCCCGGTCTGATGACTGGCGTGTCCACCGTTAAAACGCCCGCCTGCAGGCATCCCCATATCACCGATCAGCATCGTGCCCAGCCCCAGGTTATGCACCTGGTTGCCAAGACGCTGAATAAACAGCACCAGATCCGGGTGGCCAAAGTAGCGACGCTGGTCGGTACGCATCACCTGATAGGTGTCTGATTGCAGCGGAAGTTCCTGCGCGCCGACGATACAGCCGTTGGAAAAGGCGCCGATGGACTGCGCGCTCCCCGCCACCGGGTGGGTGATTTTTTGCCATGGCGTCGCGGCCAGACTGGCTCCACTGGCCAGCAGCGCCAGCAGAGCAATTGCGGTTTTTTTCATGTTTACCAGCGTGGAATGGTGGTCGTCACATCCGCATTCTGCGCGCGCTGGCGCAGGAAGTGATCCATCAGCACGATCGCCAGCATCGCCTCTGCGATCGGCACCGCGCGGATCCCCACGCACGGATCGTGACGTCCTTTAGTGATCATCTCAACTTCTTCGCCATCGCGGTTAATCGTGTGGCCCGGCACGGTAATGCTGGAGGTTGGCTTCAGCGCGATGTTGGCAATAATCTGCTGCCCGCTGCTGATACCGCCCAGAATGCCGCCCGCGTGGTTGCTCTGGAAGCCCGCCTTCGTGATCTCGTCACGGTTCTGGCTGCCGCGCAGGGATACCACGTCAAAACCGTCGCCAATCTCAACGCCCTTCACCGCGTTGATGCTCATCAGCGCGTGGGCGATGTCGGCGTCGAGACGGTCAAATACCGGCTCGCCCCAGCCTGGCGGGACACCGTCGGCCACCACGGTCACTTTCGCCCCGATGGAGTCGCCCTCTTTTTTCAGGCCCCGCATCAGTTCGTCCAGCGCGTCCAGCTTGTCGGCATCGGCACAGAAGAACGGGTTTTGCTCGACCAGATCCCAGTCTTTGATCGCCAGCGGAATGTCGCCCATCTGGGTCAGACAGCCGCGGATAACGATGCCAAATTTCTGCTGCAGGTATTTTTTGGCAATGGCGCCAGCCGCCACGCGCATCGCGGTTTCACGCGCAGAAGAACGTCCGCCGCCGCGATAGTCGCGGAAGCCGTACTTTTGTTCGTAGGTATAGTCGGCGTGGCCCGGACGGAACACGTCTTTGATGGCGCCGTAGTCCTGGGAGCGCTGATCGGTGTTTTCAATCAGCAGACCAATGCTGGTGCCTGTAGTGCGTCCTTCAAAGACGCCGGAGAGAATTTTGACCTGGTCCGGCTCGCGACGCTGCGTGGTGTAGCGAGAGGTGCCCGGACGACGACGGTCGAGGTCGTGCTGTAAATCGGCTTCGGTCAGTTCGATGCCTGGCGGTACGCCATCAACGATACAGCCCAGCGCCAGCCCGTGCGACTCGCCAAAGGTGGTCACGCGGAATACCTGTCCAATACTGTTTCCTGCCATCACGGCTCCGATGTTGTTGTTTGTGTTTGAGCGTTGTGAAACGGGCCGAAGCCCGCTGGATTAATCTTTATAGATGCTGAAGTGTTCGCGCGCGTCGAGCAGCTGCGCTTTGGTCAGCATAAAGACGCCGTCACCGCCGTTGTCGAACTCAAGCCAGGTGAACGGCACATCCGGGTACTGCTCTATCAGATGTACCATGCTGTTGCCCACTTCACAAATCAGAACGCCGTCGTCGGTCAGATAATCCGGCGCGCAGGCCAGAATGCGGCGGGTCAGCTTCAGGCCGTCAGATCCTGATGCCAGACCCAGCTCCGGCTCGTGACGGTATTCGTTCGGCAGATCGGACATGTCTTCCGCATCGACGTACGGCGGGTTGGTGACGATCAGATCGTACTGCAGCGTTGGCAGATCGCGGAAAAGATCGGAGCGAATTGGCGTGACGTGATGGATCAGGCCGTGCTCTTCAATGTTGTGCTCGGTCACGGCCAGCGCGTCGGTGGAGATATCGACGGCATCGACTTCCGCTTCCGGGAAGGCGTAAGCGCAGGCAATCGCGATACAGCCGCTGCCGGTACACATATCCAGGATGTGCTGCGGCTGATGGCCGATCAGGCCTTCAAAGTGGTTGTTAATCAGCTCACCAATCGGCGAGCGCGGCACCAGCACGCGTTCATCGACATAGAACTCGTGGCCGCAGAACCAGGCTTTATTGGTCAGGTAGGCGACCGGGATGCGTTCGTTGACGCGGCGGATCACGCGCTCAACGATGCGGTGTTTTTCGCTGGAGGTCAGGCGCGCGGTGCGCATGTCTTCCGGAATATCCAGCGGCAGATAGAGTGACGGCAGCACCAGCTGCACGGCCTCATCCCACGGGTTGTCGGTACCGTGTCCGTACCAGATATTGGCGGCGCTGAAGCGGCTAACCGACCAGCGCAACATGTCCTGTATGGTATGCAGCTCGTTTACTGCTTCATCGACAAATATTTTATCCACTCTTTCCTCCAGGGCATGCTCGCATAATTTTCGGCGGCTAGTTTGCCATGAAGACGGCGATAAATCAGCAATGACGCGTACCGCTTGAGGTTAAAAAATGCGTTTAGTCGGGTACACTATCGGAAATACGAGATGAGAATGACGAATGAAAAAGAAAACATCGCTCAGCGAGGAGGATCAGGCGCTCTTCCGCCAGCTAATGACCGGGACGCGGAAAATCGCACAGGACACCATCGTTCATCGCCCGCAGCGTAAAAAAATCAGCGAAGTCCCGGTCAAACGGCTGCTGCAGGAGCAGGCGGATAACAGCCACTATTTTTCAGATGAATTTCAGCCGCTGCTCAATACGCAGGGTGCGGTGAAATACGTGCGCGAAGACGTCAGCCATTTTGAACTGAAAAAGTTACGTCGCGGAGATTATTCGCCGGAGCTGTTTCTCGATCTGCATGGTTTAACGCAGATGCAGGCAAAACAGGAGCTGGGGGCATTGATCGCCGCCTGTCGCCGCGAACATGTTTTTTGCGCCTGCGTGATGCACGGCCACGGTAAGCATATCCTCAAGCAACAGACGCCGCTGTGGCTGGCTCAGCATCCACACGTGATGGCGTTTCATCAGGCACCCAAAGAGTACGGCGGAGATGCCGCATTGCTGGTGTTGATTGAAGTGGAAGAGTGGCAGCCGCCAGAATTACCCTGACAGGACGGCGGGAGGCCTGTTTTGCGCCCCCGCACAATCACACGTCACGTCAGATGGCTTTTGCCATCCTCAGGTTGCACGGACTCATTTGCCAGTTAAAGACACCTTTACCCGTTTCGTCCAGAGACACATTGGCAATGGCGGATGTCGTGAACATCGGCGGAGTCTCGCCCGGGCACAGCTCAGATACCAGATAGCCAACCAGTGGCAGGTGGGAAATGACCAGCGCGGACGCAACACCTTCATTGCACAGCGCCTGAAGATAGGCACTGACAAGGCCTACATCGCCACAGGGGGTGAGTTCAGGAAGAACATCCACGCTGGCAGGCAGGTTCATGCACTCCCCTACCACCTCCAGCGTCTGTTCAGCACGCAGGAACGGACTCACCAGAACGCGTTCGATGTCCACTTTTTGACCTTTAAGCCAGGTCGCCATCTGACGAGATTCGTCGCAGCCACACACGGTCAAAGGACGTACTGAGTCACTGGCGGCATCGAGTGCCGCGTCGCCGTGACGCATGATAAAAACTTGCATATTGCACCGCTTTTGTTAACCAGAATCACCGGCGTTAACTACCCGCGATAAATGCTGAGAGGTAGAAAACCCGATGGCCGGGCATTGTGCCTGATCCATTCGGTGAATGAAACGCTGTTTTTTACCTCAATGGCGTAAGTATAGTCAATCTCTGTTTACAAAATCGCCAGAACAGGTTCATTCACTTCAGGATTTACCCTTCTTTGACCTCAGCTTACGAGGACAGTTTCCCTTGCAGGCCAAAATGTCTGGCCCCGTTCCGCCATCTGCAATAATTCTTCACACGGTGTAAAGCGTGGACCATATTGCGAAGCCAGACGTTGCAGGATAGCAACCACTTCACCCGCGCCGAGCGTATCCATATAACGGAACGGGCCGCCAAGGAACGGCGGGAAACCTATGCCAAATACCGCGCCGATGTCGCCATCGCGCGCGCTTTTGATTACCTGCTCACCAAAGCAGCGCGCCGCTTCATTGAGCATCATCATCACGCAGCGTTCAGCGCACTGAACGGCGGACAGTTTTCCCTGACCGGTGGTCGAAATAAGCCCATAAACCGAAGGGTCGACCTGTTTCTTGCTTTTACGCCCTTTCGCGCCGTAAAGATAGAAACCGCGTTCATTTTTTCTGCCTTTGCGATCGTCCTTCAAAATTGCAGAAACAATGTTTGCAGGCGGGCTAAAACGATCGCCATAAGCCGCCTCCAGTACAGGTATAATTTTAGTGCCGGTGTCTATTCCCACCTCATCCAAAAGTTGGATTGGGCCCACGGGGAAACCAAACTTTACCAGCGCCTCGTCGACGTGCTCGATCTTCTCGCCTTCCGTCAGCAGCCGCATGGCTTCATTAATGTAGGGCGCCAGAATGCGGTTGACGTAGAAGCCGGCTTTGTCTGCGACCACGATCGGCGTTTTACCCTGCTTCTTCGCAAGTTTGACTACCGTGGCGATGGTTTGCGGGCTGGTGGTCGCGTGTGGAATAACTTCCACCAGCGGCATTTTTTCTACCGGGCTAAAGAAGTGCAGTCCGATCACCTGCTCCGGACGCGCGGCTTTTGCTGCGATATCGCTAATCGGTAATGACGACGTGTTAGAGGCAAAAATGGTGTGCGGGGCGCAATGCTGCTCAACGTCTGCCACCATCTGCTGCTTAAGCGCCAGATCCTCAAACACGGCTTCAATCACCAGATCGCGGTGCGCAAAACCGCTGTAATCCGTCGTACCGGAGATCATCGCCAGGGTTTTATCACGTTCGCTTGCCTTGATATGGCGGCGCTTGACCTTTTGATCAAGGTTCTGCCAGCTGTACTGCAGCGCGTGGTTGATTCCCTTAGGATTAATGTCTTTGATGCGTACAGGCAATTTGCCTTTGCTTGCGGTAACAAAAGCGATACCGCCGCCCATAAGCCCCCCACCCAGCACGCCAACGGCACGCAGCGGCGCAGGCGATGCCTCGCTGCCTGGGTCTTTTTTCACCTCTGTGCTGGCGAAGAAGATGCTGCGCAGCGCCTGTGACTGCGGCGTCATCGCCAGTTCGCCAAAGGCTTTGGCCTCCGCGGCATAGCCGCTGCTGCTGCCCTGCGACAGCCCGGTTTCGATCACATCCAGGATCCGCTTTGCCGCCGGGTAATTGCCTTTGGTCTTTTGTTCGGTCTTTTTGCCCACCATGTTGAACAGGAGCGTTCTGCCCAGCGGGCCGGCCAGCACGCGCTCGCGAACCGGCAGAGGACGTCTTGCCTGACGCCCTTTCAGCGCAAGCTCAACGGCGGCCTCCAGCAAAATGGACTGTGGCACGACGTCATCGACCAGACCGGCTTTCAGCGCCTGACGGGCACGCAGCTGTTTACCGGTTAAGATCATCTCCAGCGCCGTGCTGACGCCCACCAGGCGCGGCAGACGTTGCGTTCCGCCGGAGCCAGGCAGCAGCCCCAGCTGCACCTCCGGCAGGCCCAGAATGGTTTTCGGATCGTCGGTACATATACGGCTATGGCAGGCCAGCGCCAGCTCCAGCCCACCGCCCAGACACGCCCCGTGGATCGCGGCGATAACCGGGATTGGCAGGCTGTTGATCTCCGCCATCACCTGCTGCCCCTGACGCGCCAGCTCTTCGGCCTCCAGCGCGCTTTGCGCCCGGGCGATCATGTTGATATCCGCCCCGGCTATAAAGTTGTCGGGTTTGGCAGAGATAAACACCAGGCCGCGAATGGCTTTGTTCTCGCGGATCTGCTTTAGCATCGCGCGCACCTGAACGCCAAATTCAGCCTTCAGGGTATTCATCTTTTCATCAGGCACATCAATAGTGATAACGGCCACGTTATCGAGGCGAACCGTCAGATTAAATGCAGATGGCATATCCATTATTCAGCCTCCAGAACCATTGCTGCGCCAAGGCCGCCCGCCGCACAGGCGGTTACAAGGCCAAACCCGCCGCCACGGCGACGGAGTTCATGTAATGTTTGCGTGATCATTCGCGCGCCGGTGGCGGCAAACGGATGACCGTAGGCGATAGAACCGCCCAGCACGTTGAATTTACTCTGATCCACTTCGCCTGTGGCATGGGCGCGGCCCAGCACATCACGTGCGAAACGCTCGCTTGCCAGCAGCTGGACGTTTGCCAGGGTTTGCGCGGCAAACGCTTCGTGCATATCAATCAGGGTTAAATCAGCCAACGTCAGCCCCGCGCGATCCAGCGCCAGCGGCGTGGACCACGCCGGACCTAACAGCATGTCCTGCCAGACGTCAATGGCGGTGAAGGCGTAGCTGCGCAAATAGCCCAGGGGAGTAATGCCCAACTCCTTCGCACGGGATTCCGCCATCAGGATCACGGCGGCAGCCCCGTCCGTCAGCGGCGTACTGTTTGCCGCCGTCACGGTGCCGTGCTTGCGGTCAAACGCCGGGCGCAGTTTGGCGTAATCCGCCAGCGTTGAGGTGCCGCGAATATTGTTATCTTCCGCAAGCGGTTCGCGATAGGGCGGAATGTAGGCAGTCATGACCTCGTCGCTCAGCTTGCCTTCCGACCAGGCTTTTGCCGCAAGCTGATGCGAGCGATGCGCCAGCGCATCCTGCTGTTCACGGGTAATGCCGTAGGTTTTCGCCATCTGCTCGGCGGTATCGCCCATGCGCAGGCCGGTGGAATATTCCGCTACGGCAGGAGGGACAGGCATCAGATCGCGCAGACGTAAATGCGAGAAGAGTTTGAGCTTCTGACCCGTCGTGCGGGCTTTGTTGGCATCGACCAGGATACGCGCCAGCTTTTTACTGACCCCAATCGGCAGTACCGAAGAGGAGTCCGCTCCACCCGCTATCCCGGCACGAATGGTACCCGCCATCAGACTTTCGGCGACGTTCGCCACGGCCTGGAAGCTGGTTGCGCAGGCGCGGCTGACGCTGTAGGCGTCGGTATGAACATTCATCCCGGTACCGAGGACGATTTCCCGCGCGATGTTGGGGGCTTCAGGCATCTGCACGACCTGGCCAAAAACCAGCTGTTCGATGACCTCAGGCGGAATTTCGCTGCGAGCCAGCATCTCCCCCACTACCATTTTCCCCAGGTCGACGGCCGGTATGCCATGGAACGCCGTTGCCTGACGCGCAAATGGCGTGCGCAATCCACTGACTATGGCAATGCGATCGCCCTGACGGGTAATAAGCGGTAATGCCTGACTCATAACACTCCCCTGTAAAAATAATTTTCGCAAACGCAAAGTGGTCTGACCTGATAATAGTCTTAACCATTTTTTTACATTCAGCCAATCGGGGAAACGAAAAAATGCGAGCTAAAACACAGAGAAGAAAAAGAAAATGCCCCTGCATGGCAGGGGCATTTGTGCGGTATGTTGCCGGGTGGCGGCGTTGCCTTACCCGGCCTACACGATCGTAGGCCCGTGCAAGCGAAGCGCCGCCGGACAAAAAGGATTAACGCAGACCCAGCTGGAAAATCAGCGTTTCTGCTTCGCAAGCGAAAACAAAGTCGATGTCCAACTTCACGCCGCCTTCCACTTCGGTAAAGTTCGACTTGATTTCACACGGATCGGATTCAACATCACGCGCACGCTTGCTCAGCGCGGCCAGGGTCTCTTCCGCTTCGGCGCGGTTGGTGAACACACGGCTGTAAGACGCGGTGCAATCGGTGTTGTCCATGATGGTCCCAACATCCATACAGCAGCAAACCGGGGTTTCATCAGCACTGCATTTACTCATAGCTCAATTTCCTCTGTATTCGCGCAGCGCGCGAGATAAACACGATGCTGCTATTTTACGCCCCGGCTCGGGCTCTCTCCAGCCGTTAATGGCGCAAAATCGGATAAGTGACCAATATCACACTAAAAAATGATCTAAAACAAAAACCACCCTTTTGGGTGAGTCGCGATGGTCACAATTTTGCCAACCAGATCTCGTTTCACGAAACATGTTTGAAAATATTAATAAACAAACTTGCAACATTCAGGCTGGTCGGACCTATACTCTGGCCACTGGTCTGATTTGTCTGTCATACCTCAGACCCTACACTTCGCGCTCCTGTTACGGTATGTAACAATTATTGAATAAAAATAACTCAATGAGGTTATGGTCATGAGCCAGAAAACCCTGTTCAACAAGACTGCGCTGGCAGTCGCAGTGGCACTCGTCTCCACTTCCGCATGGTCAGCGGGCTTTCAGTTAAACGAATTTTCTTCCTCTGGCCTTGGCCGCGCGTATTCGGGGGAAGGTGCGATTGCGGATGATGCGGGTAACGCGAGTCGTAACCCTGCATTGATCATGATGTTTGATCGTCCGACCTTCTCTGCTGGTGCGGTTTATATCGATCCTGATGTCAATATTTCAGGCAAGTCGCCTTTCACTGGTGCGAGCCTTAAAGCGGATAATATTGCCCCAACAGCATGGGTCCCTAACCTGCACTTCGTTGCACCTATCAATGAACAGTTTGGCTGGGGAGCATCCGTAACCTCTAACTACGGCCTTGCTACCGAGTTCAATAGCAACTATCCGGCTGGTGAATACGGCGGTAAAACAGACCTTACTACGCTGAACCTGAACCTGAGCGGTGCTTATCGCCTGAACGATAACTGGAGCTTTGGTCTGGGCTTTGATGCCGTCTACGCCGATGCCAAAATTGAACGTTACTCCGGAGAGCAAACTGCTCGCCTGCCAAAAAACAGCAATAAAATTGCCAGTCTTGAAGGTGATGAGTGGGGCTATGGCTGGAACGCCGGTATCCTGTACGAGCTGGACAAAAACAACCGTTGGGGTCTGACCTATCGTTCCGAAGTGAAAATTGACTTCGACGGCGATTACAAGAGCGGCATCCTGAAGCCGGTGAACAACCTGGTTCCTGGTGCGGGTACCACCATTCCTTGGGGAACGTCAAACCAGACCGTTCCAGGTTCACTGTCACTGCATTTGCCAGAAATGTGGGAAGTGTCCGGTTACAACCGCGTTGCACCTCAATGGGCGATCCACTATAGCCTGGCCTATACCAGCTGGAGCCAGTTCCAGGAGCTGAAAGCGACCGGAACCAATGGTCAAACGCTGTTCTATAAGGACGAAAGCTTCCACGACGCCTATCGTATTGCGTTGGGTACCACCTACTACTACGATAAAAACTGGACTTTCCGCTCCGGTATCGCATTTGACGACAGCCCGGTTCCGGCAGACAAGCGTTCTATTTCCATTCCGGATCAGGACCGCTTCTGGTTAAGTGCTGGCGCGACATATGCGTTCAACGAGAATGCATCCATCGATGCGGGCGTTTCTTATATGCACGGTCAGAAAGTCACGTTCCAGGAAGGCCCTTACGAGTTTACCTCTGAAGGTAAAGCCTGGCTGTTCGGTACGAACTTCAACTACGCGTTCTAATCGTACTGGAATCAAAAAAGGTGAGCATTGCTCACCTTTTTTATTTACTCGGAATCGATATCTTTTAGTTCGTTTTCAATAGCCTTCGCGTTTGGATTTTCTTCCGGCTTCAGCTTACCGCCGTTGGCAATAAAGTCATGATTCTGGAAGTACGCTTCACGCACCATAATGTACGGGTCAGAAGACTGGCGCAGCAGACCGTCAGAGTCGAGCAGTTGCGCACGGGTTTCAATCCCTTCCACCGTCCATTTACCTACCGACAGCGGCCAGGTCAGCCACGACAGAACCGGATACAGCGTATCGACCATATCACCGCCATCATCACGCACGGTGAAGCTGCCATAGAACGGCAGATGAACGTAAGGGCCGTAGCCGACGCCATAATGCCCCAGCGTACTACCAAAACGGTGCGGCTGTTCACGCTGCAGTTTCGGGTTCGCCATGCCAGCGACGTCAATAAAGCCGCCCATCCCCAGAATGGAGTTCAGGAAGAAGCGGGTAAAGTGCACCATCCCCTGATACGGGTCGCCCTGCAGGAAGTAGTTCACCATTACCGCAGGCTCTTCGAGGTTACTGGTAAAGTTACTTAACCCGTTACGCGCGGGTTGTGGAACATAATCGCGCCATGCCACTGCCACCGGGCGAACCACATACGGGTCCAGCACGTTGTAGTTGAAGCTATACATGGAGCGGTTAAATCCTTCGAGAGGATCGGAGCGTCCCGTTTGCTCCCCGGAGCTGGCGCAGCCCACAAGCATCGTCGCGCCCAGCGCAAGCGCCGACAGCCGAAGTTTCATAAATATCTCCCTGTTCAGTATGGCTATCGTTGATTGCCATCCGTAACGGAGCCGTTGACGCTCCGTCTGTAAACGTGCAAGCGATTGTAACAGCACGTTTACCGATGTCTATGAGCACAATTACGGGCAGTAACCACCGTGACTCTGATCTCAGCATAGCCTGGCTTTTGGAATTCGTTTCGCTGGCAATTTTATAATGTCTTTGAAAGAGATGTATCACCTTTGTTGTCATTGCCGCCAATTTAAGAGCATCCCCACAGGCATCCCGACAAAAGCCGCTACGCTTAACAGAAAGATCAACCTCCGGGAGCAGATATGAAAGAAGTGGGCGAAGAAAAAATTGGCGAGAGCAATGAGGAAATTGAAATTGAAAGCGAGGAGAAAGCGCGCGGCGAGAAAATAGAAATTGATGAAGATCGCCTGCCTTCCCGCGCGATGGCCATCCACGAGCATATCCGCCAGGACGGTGAAAAAGAGATGGAGCGCGATGCCATGGCCCTCTTCTGGTCAGCTATCGCCGCTGGGCTCTCAATGGGCGCATCTCTGCTCGCCAAAGGGATATTTCATGTTCAGCTGGAAGGCGTACCCGGCGGATTTTTACTCGAGAATCTCGGCTATACCTTCGGCTTTGTGATTGTCATTATGGCCCGCCAGCAGCTGTTTACCGAGAACACGGTGACCGCCGTTCTGCCGGTAATGCAAAACCCTACCCTCGGCAACTTCGGTTTATTGATGCGTCTGTGGAGCGTCGTCCTGCTGGGTAATATCATCGGCACAGGCATCGCGGCTTGGGCGTTTGAATACATGCCGATCTTTGATGAACCCACCCGGGACGCGTTTGTAAAAATCGGCATGGATGTGATGAAAAACACGCCAGTGGAGATGTTCTCGAATGCCATCATCTCCGGGTGGATCATCGCCACAATGGTCTGGATGTTTCCTTCTGCAGGAAGTGCCAAAATTGTGGTGATTATATTGATGACCTGGCTGATTGCGCTGGCTGATACCACGCATATCGTGGTCGGTACCGTTGAAATACTGTATCTGGTCTTTAACGGTACGCTTCACTGGAGCGATTTTTTCTGGCCGTTCGCCCTACCGACGCTGGCGGGTAACATCTGCGGCGGAACGTTTATCTTCGCGCTGTTAAGCCATGCCCAAATCCGTAACGACATGTCGAACAAACGCAAAGCTGAGCTTAAGGCGCGGGAAAATGATGATAAATCGACAAAAAAATCGTCCTGAATGGTGACTCTTTGAGCAGTCAGGCGGCGATGCGCTTAACGCATAGTGTAAATAAGGCTATACTCGTGCCGCCTCGTCCCCTTAGTTAAATGGATATAACGAGCCCCTCCTAAGGGCTAGTTGCAGGTTCGATTCCTGCAGGGGACACTTTGACCTCCACGCGTTGTTGAACACATTCGCCTGTCCGCCGCAGAATTCACTGCGAAGAAGAATCCCGTTTTATTTGAGCGTAACGCGTTGCCAGCTGTTTAAGACGCAACTCCAGCTGGGTCTTTTCGGCTTCAGGAAGCACACCTCCTGTTGGATGCTGTGACAGGCGTCTGAGTTGTTCTTCAGCCGGTATTGTTTGGTTAAATGACTGTATAGTCGAAAAAACCACCGATTTAAGCTCACTCACCGTGATATATTTTCCCTTTTGCTCATCCAGACTACTCAGCCGATGGCTCAGTTGCTGAAGCTTCATCATTCCCTGATACCAGCTGTTCATGGCCTCAGCAGGCAACGCTGCCGCGTTAAATTTTTGCTGCCACTGCACGGCGAGCGGCTTCGCCTCCTCCGGCCGCACCGTCTGGAGTTGCGCTAACAGCTGAAGGCTGTAGGAAATATTCCAGTCAGGGGGCAACTTATCCAGTCGGGCAAGCTGCTGCTGCGTTTCTGTGATAAACGTGGACGATAAAGTGCCTCGCTGTGCTAACGCCTCTTGCTGAGCAGGTGTAAGCGCTTCAGGTAACGGCGCCAGCGAGGCAACAGCCTGAGTCGTTAAGGGATCGGGTCTGGACAGAAAGCCCCCTCCCCACGCCACGGCGACGCAGACCACCAGCATAGAACACATCCCGGCGACAAAGGGCTTCCATGGTCTGACCGCCCCGTGCGCTGTCGTAAGCCCCTCTGCATCAGGCTGATTTTCCTGCTGCACAACATAGACCCATTTCACGTCGTCAACCGGCTCTGCCCTTTCCTGAGGTATTTCGCAACCGGGCATCATGCGTGCATTCTGATCTGATGCGTCATTACTGCTTTCCAGCCGTTCAGCATTCGAACGTATCATTGTTCGTAACGTATCGAACTGGCTTAGGTGTTTCAGTTCAAGGCGCTGGAGCACCGCACTCAGGCGGGTAAGCAACGCTTCAGTGCTATAAAGCTCGCTAAGATGGCTGTTGTTGAGTGGAAGTATACGCATACGCTGCTGCAGTCGCTGGCTCAGGCCGGTAAGGATTTCCAGACGAGTATGTAGCGTCTTCGGCCAGAAAACGTCCCATTGATGGCTAATCAGGGCCTCCAGAATCGCCAGCCCTTCGTTCAGGCCAGCCAATCCAGACAGGTGAGTCCGGGCAAGGGTGTACCAGGCCGCAGTCTGCAACTCCACACCGTTTTGTTCAAACAGAGAGAGACAGCGTTTTTCGACATATTGCCAGTTTACATCCGGGCGAGCAGGATGCGTCAGCTTGCTGAGTTCATCGCGGAGAGCAGCGTAATCTGGCAGCGTGCGCGGGTCGCCGCCGGTTTTTAACGTTATATGTGTGGTCATCCTGGAGGGCCTACATATCCGTGTGGATAATTTCGTCAGTTGATGTGAGGGGCTATTTTGCGTTTAAAAGTGCAATGACTCAGAAATATCGCTATGGCAGCAGCGCTAAAATCAGACCGAAAAACACACCTTCATCCCATCGTTGTCCGGACCGGGATGAGGTATCAGGGGGAGTAAAGATCCAGCCATTTGCGTTCCCCACCCGCATGAACAGGCGTCCTTGAGAAATCACCTTGTCCCCGGAACAGAAAGTCACCTCGACACAACCGGCGACGCCCTGTCCATACAGAAAGATCGGCATAAATTTGACTGCCCGGCTGTCATAGCGCAAAACGATACCGGAAATCTCAAAAGCCCCGCCCTCCACCAGCAGATCTGGAACGGATACCGTCAGTGGCTCCACATTCAGTCCCGTATCCGTCAGCCACGCGTCCATTTGCTCCTGAAGCTGGGCCATTCGCTGGCGAAACTCTGCAATATCAGCCTGACTCTTGCTGATGGCAGGAACAGGTGCAGGTTGGCGTGCCTGCAACTTCTTCAGGAACTGTAATTTTACAGACATGATGTTATCGGACCTTATATACGAAGAGTGGTGTCGAGATACTGCTGTTGCCTGAGATGCCTTAACAGGACCCGTCCTTCGGGCATAAATTCAGTCCCGTAGCGCACCAGGCCAATCCCTTTAAGTTCAGCGTCAATGGCATAGCGCAGTTCGCCGGGGACGTTCTGTTCCAGCAGGACAACGGTTATTTTTTTCAGGCGGGTTTCATATTTGAGCAGGACGGAAGACAAAGTGCCCATCAGCTCATGGGCCGTTCCCGGCATGCCCTGCAGGATTTTGGTCATATCCGGCAGGCCGTAGTCAGGCAGATGCGCCAGCGTGCCGGCACGACAGTTGAGGATACGCTGCATGTTATCCAGTACCGAGAGGATGACCTGATTTTCCTCACTGACCTGGTTGAGATTGAGGCCACCTGTAAAATTTCCCGTTAACATTTCATACAGCGAAGGCGTGTTATGTCCGTAGGGCATCAGTCGTCCTTAAGCGGTTGCAGCGTCAGAGAGTTATCACCTGCTTCCAGGATACGTGGTTTATCCGGATCCAGGTCACTGCGTTTGATAACCTGCTTCCAGGCGTTGTTGTCCATATCCGGATGGCGGAACAGCCCTACCACCGCGACAAACTGCGCCTTTTCTTCCATTGGCATATCAAGGTTTGCATCGCCACCCGGTTTCACCACGACATCACGACTGGCCAGCATGTCGTCTTTCAGAATGGTGCTATCATCCTGAAGCAACTGCTGATACACCGTCTTATCAAAGGTTTTGCGGTCTTTAAGCTGGTAAACCCTTATCACCACCGGCTGAGACAGCGAGTTACTTTCACGGGAGTCGGTGTTCAGCGCTTCACGTGCGGTAAAATCCAGATGCAGGATTTTAATTTTTTTATAGAACACAGAATTGAACGCCGATCTGGTACCGTCGGTGACGCTCTGCGTTACCCCACAGCCCGTCAGAGTGAGTGCTATCAGCGGCATCAGCCAACGCGTAGTCTTAATTAAACTTGTACGTAACACGTCTGTTTCCTTGTTGTGTTTTTGCAGGCTCCAGGCCACTGTAATAACCCAGCTCTGTCGTAAAGGTCTCAGGAATATCATCCGGAAGGCTATCATCATCAGCGCCCAGCACGCCGTTCAGTCCCAGCCAGAAAGGATTGTCTCCAAGCGGTGGAACGGCCAGCAGACGTACGGAAGTGGTCAGGGTAATTCTGGCTTTAAACCGCCAGCCCAGATATACCCGTAGCATTACCAGGAAATCCAGGTACAACTGGCCATCCGGTTTCCAGCCCTGCGCTTCCTGTTCGTTGTCCGTTGCGAGAGCAACCAGCAGTTGGCTGCCGGCATCCATCGCTTCGTCACCCAGAGGCGTATTGCCATCAAGAAGAAACTCTTCGTCACCGTAAAAACCCAGCGGCCTGTCAATATCTACAGGCCGGAGACAATACGGACTCACCTGCACCGTCGTATCGGGCGCCAGCAGGCGCACCAGTGCCTGCATCCCTTCCTGAGTTTTGCCCGGCTGCTGCAGCACACCCAGTAGCGCCAGAAAGCGGGACACTGGCGTGGCTATATGATTCGCAGTGCCCGGTATTCCCAGACCAACCAGACCCAATAACGACTGCGAAATGCTGTCGGTACCTCCGGGCTCAAACGTGGCCGGATACGAGTATTTACGCCAGACGCGGTAAAACTGCGTCAGGATGCGATGACTGAAAATATCCAGAAACCCCTGCAGCGCCTCATGTCCTTCCCGGCGCTGGGAAATGTCATCGAGATAGGCGGTCGGTAGAGGCGAATCAACACCGTACATCCCCATAAAGGTCGTGCGGATAAGCGGTGGCCTGCTGTCATCACCCTCGTCATACTCGACAGCCTTCAGTTCACTGGCCGGGAACCCCATTCCAGGGTGCGGCGCAAAGCGTACCGGGTCATCCGCCGGATGGCTGGTAGAGCCCATCAGCGGCCTGTCCGGATGGCGCTTCTCCAGTAGCTGGCATAAACGATAAAAGTTGATGCGGTGAAGATCGGCCTCCAGCCGCGGGGTCAGCCGGGAATACGGCGGTTGTGCTTCTCTTCCCATTCCAGGCGCTCTCCGGTCGGTTGCAGAATAATAAACAGGCGGTTAAACAGATAGATATCGGTGTACAGTGCAAAGAAGCGGCTCAGCATCTCGCCGAACAGACAGATATCGCCGCGCCCGGCAAAGCCGTTGCTCTCAAGCGTCACCTCAATCTGCACCCCGCGCACCAGATATCCCTGCTCAAAGCGTTCCGTTTCACTGTGCTTCACATCGATAATCGCCTCCAGACGACGGCGGTTCATCTCGCTGTCAGTCCACTCGTACAGCGCCAACGTGCCGCGCAGCACGTCGGCATTGTCCATCATCGACAGGAAGCCGCTGCCGAGATGGCTCAGCACACGCCAGTGAAAGCGATCCTGTGCCGGGGGATAACAAGGCAGCGTCGGCGCACACAGGTTGCGCACGGCGATACTGGCTGAAGTGGTTTTCATCACTGTATCGAGCACGGTACTTTGCAACGCTCTGCGAGGTAGTTGGCCATTGGTGCCGGTTAGCGTCAGCGACAGGCTTTCATCCTCCGGCACCGTGTGGTTATCAAACGCTTCCCCGCCGAGGATAAGCCAGGTGTTATGCAATCCCGACGGGCCACGGCGCACGCGGGTGTGGTAGTAATATTCCGGGGCTTCATGACGCATCATTCCGCCCTTGTGGCGGAAGCTTGAAAATGGCACGTAGGTATGCTGGCTTGATGACATCACCGAATCCACCGCGTATATCTCGGTATGGCCATCCTGCACGCGCATCGGGCGCAGCATATATTCGGTCTGCAGGGAATTGAGCGTCAGCGGATCGGATTCCAGCGGGAACAGGTTAATCACCGGCACACAGTTCAGGCGCAGATGCTTTTCGGTAAAGCTGAAATCATGCTCCCAGCGTTCTGCCAGCACCACGTCGATTTCAAACCATGGGAGCTCAGCCGGAAAGGCCACGGTCTCGAGCCCACGCAGCCCCGTGAACATGAATTTCTCACGGAAGGTGAAGTACTCGAGCAGCAGCTGATAGCCGCTAAAGCTGCTGCTTCCCTTCGGCCACAGGACGTCATCATCGCCAAAGCCCAGCGCGGTGAAATACCCGTCGAGCGGTCTTCTGCCCATGTCGCCCGGCATCCGTATCCAGAGGCGCGCTGTGTTCATGGTAAAGGCTTCATGCATGGCGCAGGCCAGCGGTGCATCAGCGTTGAAGTAGAGCGGGATCTGGCTGAGATCGATACGACTCCAGTCGGCAAGATGGCTGCAGTTAAAGCGCAGGCTGATAACCGAACGCCCGTCAGGGTCAGTCGACAGGCGGGCTTGCTCCAGCGACAACGGCAGGAGCGTGATCTCTTTGGTTGTGGTGTACCGACATCGCGTGGCCTTCTCGCCGATCGGCCGCGAGTTCACTTCGAAACCTTTGGCGATGCGCATCTGCTCTTTCATCTCACGCCAGTCAGGGGTGAACTCCACCACCGACATCGACGGTATGGTGCGCAGATAATGCGGCCACAGCAGGCTGACCAGCCCTTCGGTCAGTTCAGGCAGGTCGTCATCGAGCTTTTCACGCAAGCGCCCCATCAGGAAGGCAAAGCCCTCGAACAGGCGTTCAACATACGGGTCGCGCGCTCCGGCTTTATCAAGGTTGAGCATTGCTGCCTGCTCGGGGTGAGCACGGGCAAACTCTTCGCCAGCTTCCAGCAGGTAGCGCATTTCAGCGTCGTAATAACGCAGGGTTAAGTCGTCCATATTTATTTTTACTTAGTTTTCTTTGGATTCAGAGCACAGCTGCACCCTGGTGTACCTTCAGCATAAGTTGAAAAAACATAACGATGGCAGATGTTGTTATTAGCCACCATAAGTACGTTCATGCCGGGAAGGGATAAATTTTGCGCCACAGGGACAACTGCTGGTGCTATGCAGCGAACCCGCATATTTCCGCCCATTGGCATTATTGTTAGGAATATGTCCCACTATCTTGTACGTGCCAGCATGCTTTCCGCAGGTCACATTCTCCTGCTCCCGGGCTAGAGGGATCCCCATGACCGTGTCGGTCGGGTCACCTTCAAGAATTTTTCCACCGCAAGTAGTCATATCACCCTTTACCAGATAATAACCTTTCGCCATCTTTCACATCCTGAGTTCATTTACCATTCAACCGCAAAGCACTGCACTGCTGGCCGGATCGAGTGCAATCAAACCTGCCAGAAGCTGGTCCATCTCCGGCTGAAGGCGTGATTTATCGGTTTCACTACGAGCGGCTTTCATACGCAGCAGTCTGAGGCGGCGCGATTTCACTTCAAATAACAGCGCCGGTGTCCACTGCGTGAGGGTGATTGACCGTGCGGCGCTATCGAGTTCACCCAGCAGATGCAGGGCCAGCTCATTTTTACCCTTTTGCTCGGCTATGCGGGCCATCAGCAGGCGCAGCAGCCATTTGTCTTTTGTAGAGTCGCAACCTGGACGGGTCTGGAGCCAGTGAAGTGTGGCATCCAGACCGTCAGTGTCCGCTTTATCCAGCGCTTCCGGCTCGAGGAGCAGGATATCGTTATCTGTCTCACCAGCAGCACTGACCGGCTCATCCCGCCAGCTGGACAAATCGCCCAGCACGCTCTGATTTATCCAGTTGAGCGTGACCTCATCGGCAAACGGCGTTCCGTCATTAAAGGCCAGCGTTTCAAGTCCTGTGAGACGGCTCAGCAGCCCTTTCAGATCGGCGATGATGATATCGGCCAGCACATCGTGCCCCAATTTCACCAGAGCCTGGTGGATATACCACTGCAAATCCAGCCAGAGGTGATTAGCGCCACGCGAGAAGGTGCTGTCCGCCTGCTCCAGTATCTCCAGCCAGCTCTGTTGCAGGTACAACCGTTTAAGCATTGCCCGCTGGTCAGCCCGCGGTGGTTCGATACGTGTTTTCCCTTCGGCATCCGGTGCAGGGATCGCTCTCAGCGTGTCATGGCGCAAGCTTTTCATCAGCCGGTGTGCGGCTAGCCAGCCATCAGGCTGCTCGCGCAGATATCCCGTCAGGGTACGGGCCTGGGCCAGCAAATCCTGACCGGAGGTGATGCGGTTCAGAACCGGCGCATCTGACTCGGTCGCATGCGTAAAGGGCTGTGACTGCGCCTTATTCCCTGCGTTCTGCGGTACCACGGCATCCACACCCCCGGCCTTCATCAGGCGAGACTCCAGCCCGCTGTACAGGGCATTCAGCTCTGGCCGCGATGCTTCCGGCTCGGTCTCCAGACGGGTACTGATGAGCAGCAAGGCCCCGGCGGTACGCTGTGCATCCTCGCGGATGACCTCCGGAAACAGTGACAGACTGTCCAGGACACGGCTACCGGCAAGCCATTCCAGTGCAGCCTTGCGGCTTCGGTCCCGCTGCGGGTGAAGCTGCATGCCGTAGCGCTGCAATAATCCGGCAAGCAGTTCAAGCCCTTCGGCAAAGCCGGCTTCGCCATCCTGGTGCAGTCGCGCCCAGCAGTAGTAGGTCGCAATCCGGATGTCTTTGGCCGTGGTGGTCAGTAACTTTTCAGCAAGCGTGCATATCAGTTCAGTATCAATCCCGGAGAGCTTATTAACCTCTTCGCGGATACGCTGAAAATCATCGTCATATCCCGGGTCTTCCCCTGTCGGACTGGCTACGCTTACCGGAGCAAGCCAGGGCTGCCAGTTATCCGTGCGCGTCTGCGCCTGTTCACGCAGCTGAGCATCGCCAGCCTGACAGGCGGTAACCAAATTCTGCAATGTGCTCATTATTCGACACCTTCCATGTCATTGTTTTCCGTATTAGCCATCAGCGCCTGAGCGGTGGCCACGCTGTCGACACTGAATATGTGATCCGGCAGCTTGAAACCACGCAGATCCAACAGCGCCAGCGGGCCTTTTCCAAGTTGTGAGCGCAGCACCCACTGCAGGGTGCGACCATCCGGTGCGGTAAAGCTCATCATCCACTGGCTGCGGTCAAGCTGCTGACGCTTGCTCAAGTCCAGCCAGCGGATAAAGCCCCATGTCCCGCTGTAATCCCCGAACAGACGCGCACCGGCGTTGACCGTGGTCCATGTCAGCATCGTTCCCGGCTTGTAAGTCTCTCCCGGCCAGCGGAAGCTTTGCCAGTCGGCCATCTGGTTGAAGTAGTGCAGCTTTTGTCCATCAATGGTCAGCTGCGTCTCCACCACCTGTGGCACAGGACGCGCCTGCAGCTCAAAGCTGATGCCCTGACTGCCATCGGTGAACAGGATGTCTGACAGCTGGCTCAGCTGGTTAATGGCCCGCAGGAAGGCCGGGTTAAAGTTCAACCCCTGGCTGTTGACCTTATCCGGTACCCACTGGCTACCCTCTTTGTGCAACACACCGTTGAGCTCTGTCGACAAGAAGCGCTCTATCCGTCCACTGTCCTTACGCACAAATTCAGCCAGCATCGGTAAAGAGGCATCGCTTTTGCTGGCAGCAAACGGGAAACGACCGTCAAAGGCAGTTTGCCAGTTCGCGACAACCGAACGGCTCCATTTGTCATTCAGACTGGCAGCCGACGGCTGAAGCACGGTCTCCCAGGCCTGGGTCAGCGGCTGCACAAACATTGTGCTGCCAAATCCGCTCCACTCCTCGCCAAGACTTGCCGAAATCAGGCTGCCGTATTGCTGAGTGTCGGTGAGGTCCACGCTTTTGCCCTGGAATACGGTCTGCGCCAGGGTCTGCATCATTGCCTGCGGGTCAGAAGCGCTGGCCACCTGCTGCAGTCGCAGACGCACGCGGGTGATACGGGTCAGATACGTCTGCAGACTCAGGGAGTTGTCCGCCGACATGACATTACCACCTTTGTTTTTACCCAGAAGCTGTAGCAGCGGGCCAAAGGTATCGTCCAGCGGCCCCTGCGGCCCTGACGCAGACTGATCAATGGCAGGTTTATCTTTTCCACCGACGA
This sequence comes from Enterobacter sp. BNK-13, assembly GCF_048685015.1. Lineage (NCBI taxonomy): Bacteria > Pseudomonadati > Pseudomonadota > Gammaproteobacteria > Enterobacterales > Enterobacteriaceae > Enterobacter > Enterobacter sp. BNK-13. The sequence continues at coordinate 3,007,253 of NZ_JBLQTP010000001.1, forward strand.
GATCTTTAGCCGATTTGATGAGGGAGTCCGAAAGACCTTCGCTTTGCTGGCCTGTCTGTCCCTGCCAGGCGAGGGTATTCATCAGGGCAATCAGTGGCGACTGGCGGACATCGCTCATCAGCGTAAGCTGGTCAGTAACGTCCGCAATATTGTTTGCCGGGTTCCAGTGCAGGCTGTTAAGGAAATTCAACCAACTGCCGGCAAAGTCAATGAAATAACGCTCTGTCAGGCGTGCTTTGAGCGCTTCTGGCGACAGATCCGCCGATACGGCTTTACGGGAATCACTCAGCACCCAGTCAATTTCATCCCGGCGGGAATTTGCAGCCTTTTCGATAGCCTGCTGAATGCCACCTTCCCAGGCCTGGCGGGTGAACATGCCCGGCACGACCTCCTCAGTAGTAAAAAGTCGACGCGCATCGGTACCGCTGGTCATGTCCTCCAGGGAGACATCGGCGAAGTTACGACGCACTGACTTGAGCATATTTTCATAAAGTGTGCTTTCAGCGTTACGACGCCCAATTTGCTGCAGCAGCAACTGGCGACTCTGGCTGACCAGCTGCGCATCCGGTGTGATTTTCCACAGTGGCTGCTTAGGCAGTTCGGTGATGTAGAAGGCCCATAAATCCGGCGCCAGGCTTTGCCACAGACCGGTAGAAATACCCATTCGTGTCGGCTGCACGGTTTTCAGGGTCTGCGCATAAAACGCGCCGTCGACTTTATCCGGACGGGCCATCATCAGCCAGGCTTTAAGCTGGTCATAACCCGGCTTCGCCAGCTGTGCACGCTGGTCGCTGTTGGGGGCAGAGTTTGCCAATGCGCTGAGTTTTTGTGTCAGCGCCTGATTCGCCGGGTCGCGTATCAGGCGGTTGTTTGCCACGCCGTACCAGGGCAGCAACGCATCGAGCAGCTGCTGGTTATGGTCCAGACCGAAGCGCTGGTACCAGGGCGCTCCTTCCTGAATACGGTGCTGCAGGCGGCCGGCGTCATTACGCAGGGTATGCAGAGCCGTGAGCTGGTAATCCGATACGGAAGGATGCTCCACCAGCGCATGCGCCTGCTCGGCAACAGAGACTATCTGCATGCGGTTGATCGCGAACGACAGCAGTATTCCCGCTCCCCAGATACCGATGATAGTCATCAGTGTCCAGGCCAGCGTCTGTTCCCAGGCCATACCGACACGGCGGCCACGCACACGGATGCAGTCATCCACAATGCCCTGCCAGGTTACGGGCAGGATCAGGGCGTGACGCTGTGATTCGGGAACATACTTCTCAGCGTCAACAGATGCAGCATCTGCAGCTTCTGACGTTTCAGCAGGTTTTTTCTCCGGCAGGCTGAACATCAGGCCACGCAGTGGAACACGCGGCTGTGAGGCTGACAGCCATGGCACCAGTTGCTGAGTCCAGCGGACGATACCGCCTTCTTTGAGGTGCTGGCCCAAGCGCAGCAGGAAGTCGTTGCCATTGCTCTCAATAACCTGACTCACCCCTTGCGTCCGCAATGCAGGTAGCATCAGCTCAAGCTGATGGGTAATATCGTCAGCTTTGGCACGCAGCGGGAAGCTGGCACCTACCGCCTGTTCAATACGTTTCTCCTGCGTCCATTTGCTGTCACACAGCTGCCACAGCCAGACCGGCGCGGAATATCCGAGCAGTTCGCTAATTTTTTCCAGCCCACGTAAATCGTTGTCGCTAGTTTGTGGGCTCAGATTAAGCGACGCGGGTATGACGCGTACAATACCGTCCAGTGGGCGCCAGCGACGCAGTTTTCGTAGCGCGGTATATTTTTCCTGGTCTGGTTCAGCAGTCAGACTCCCGCCGTAAATCAGAACGGTACGATTACACTCAAGCCACTGGTTTTCCTGCAGGCCTGGTACCAGTTGTTCGATTGCCACCTCATCGCCGGTGACAAGCAGAAGACGAACTTTGCTGTGCCATAAAAAGGAGTAGCGACGGCGAAGGTGGATGAGGATCTGTTGACTGGTCGTCACTGCAGCAGATAGGGAAGTTACATCTTTCTTTGTTGGCGTCTTCACATCATCACCCTGCGCATTTTGCCGCTCTTTACTGAAGCTGCGTTTACCTTCAGCTCGCGCACCAAAGAAAAGAAATACTCCAGTTATGGCCAGTGCAATACTTGCTGCCACAGAACCGCTCAGCCAGGCATACCAGCCGGAGGTTTCCCTGATGAGCTGTAACCTTTCAGGCAGCAAGTAGACGATACTCACCACAGCAAGGCTGCAAACCAGCGCAATTAACACCACAAGCCAGAACACAATTTCCGGTTTTTTAAACAGCGAGAAGAAGCGCCTCATGCTTCGCCTTCCTTAGCGGAAGACGCAGGGGATACCACCATATTCCAGACCTTTCCAGTTTGTTGATCGCGGCTAATCAGTAAATGATGTGCCGGTTGTTGTTGTATTGATTGTGTGGCACCTGCCACGGCAAGCCATAGTGATGCATTACCGGGATTACCCAGAAAATCATTGAAATTATGAAAACCCATCTGCGGGTCGACATTTTTCAGACCTGTAGCACTAATACCTTTCATCAAAGTGGCATGCGCTTCGGTTTCAGCATCAACCCCACTAAGCCAAAGATGTTCCGGCTTTTCGGTGCTAACCGGCACCCAATCGAGCGCCTGAGTAATGGCATAGTGCAACGCGTCAGGCTCTCCTTCTCCAGCTTCAGGGCGGTGAAGAAAGGCCAGCGGCGGAAGGATGTCCTGCGTCAGTCGGTTCCCAAGCAGTATTCCGCTTATAGCTTCAGCGGACATTGAGGTATTGAGTGGGGCGTATTGCCACGACACCACCAGAAGGACAGACTCGCTGCGGATATGGTGGTCGAGCCAGTCATCTATCGCCTGCGCACCTCTCCCGGTAAGGATAGAAACAGGTTGCTGAATACCTGACTGCTGCAGTGCGTCCCAAAAAAGGGCGAAGGCTTTCTCCTCAGATATAGATGAGGAGTGCTCCAGAAGCATCATTACGGACTTGTCTGCTGGAAGAAAAGACAGCGGTTGCGTCAGTTTGTGGGTTAGCGCCCTGAATAATGCCTGAAGATGCTGCTCTTCTTTGGTTCCCCCGGTACGGGTTATCTGACTCAGGCGGGTATCTTCTTCCCCGCGCCAGGATATCTGGGGATAAAAGACATTTTCATTTTTCACGAGATTGCTGCCAATGGCCGTAAACGGTTTATTCGCAGAGGAGTGCGCCGTGCAGCATTCAGCCGCCAGAATTTGCAGCGCACGTCTGCCCCGACGAACTTCTTTGAGGATCGTCTTTTCCCGCTCCCTGTCTCGCGCATTGGCGGAAATTGCACGCAACAGATAAATCACGAACAAAATAAACAGCCACCCACCAAGCATAATCGCGGGACCGCCCACGGTCAGCAATAGGTTATTTTTTCCCGTCACCAGACGGGATATGACGATACTGAATCCAATCAGGATCATCAGCACCATCATCCAGCTAGCAAATCTGAGGGATGCAGGCCTGGCGCTGACATCTGGCATGCTTTTTAGATCAACAGGCATAGTACGGTTCTTGTCTTGAGGTAACGGCAATGGATAGCAGGCTGGCTGCATTCTAAGAGTGAACTCACCAAATTCCTGCCAGAGGTTATTTTGCAGAGGCGGTTAATATTTTTTGGTGTGAAACGGATGGTTGTTCAACATCTGGTGCAGTGGTGGATTCCCGTTCCCACTCTTCCGGCCATTTATCTGCTTTTCGTGGACGCCAGCTGTCGGGTCTGCCTTTATTTTTGGGCTCTGCAGGCACAGGCTCGCCTTTCATATACAGGCAGAGGAAACTCCAGACCTGCTGTAACTCTGCGGGCTCTCCGTCTGCAAGCTGAAAACGATAGATGACATTATACGTTCCCGGCTCGCAGACCGAGCCCCATAACTGATGGCCCGAACGGTAGCGATCGCTGCAATACCGGATTTCACCATGAACATCAGCCCAGTTATATCGGGTGATAATGACCGGCCATTTCACCCAGGGGATACGGTCTTTTTTGTATTTATATACGTAAATTTTACATCTACCACGATTTAAGCGAAGTGGCTGTTCTCGTGGCGTTATAAATGCAATTTTCAAAAAAAATACAATCATTGTTGAAAAAAAAATGACACTTAACATTATCAAGCCAGGCATTGCGTAACCATCTATATATTCAGATATCTGCACGCAAACTAATATAACTAAAACCATTATTCCAAAAGTGAATATTGCTGATGGAATCATCCCCCACCATGTCATCCCTTTGTCATAACGGGGGATCTCAAGATACACATCATTTATCTTGTTCATCCAGATAAGCCGTGGAGGCACCAGCTGTGGCTCACTGTTTTCCGGCATGTCCGCTTTCCAGGCACTGACGGGAGACTTAAGCTTCGGTTTAGCGCGAGCAAACAAATTGTCGGTCATTTTCCTGTCCTTGTTGACTGTCCATAATACCAATTATTCAGGCAGCGTTTCACGAGCCCGAATAACAGGAACGCAACCATCTGGTGCGGTGGTGGATTCCCGCTCCCACTCTTCCGGCCATTTATCTGCTTTTCGTGGACGCCAGCTGTCGGGCCTGCCTTTATTTTTGGGCTCTGCAGGCACAGGCTCGCCTTTCATATACAGGCAGAGGAAACTCCAGACCTGCTGTAACTCTGCAGGCTCTCCGTCTGCAAGCTGAAAACGATGGATGACATTATACGTTCCCGGCTCGCAGACCGAGCCCCATAGCTGATGTCCCGAGCGGTAGCGATCGCTGCAATACCGGATTTCACCATGAACATCAGTCCAGTTATATCGGGTTATAATGACAGGCCATTTAAACCAGGGGATACGATCTTTTTTATATTTAAAGACATAAATATTTTGTCGTCTGCAGTTCAGACGAATTGGCTGATCGCGAGGTGTAACGAATGCAATTTTCAAACAGAAAAATGTCAGTGTCGATAAAACCACAACGCTCAATATTGCCAAGCAAGGTATTGCATAGCCATCTACGTATTGCAGCATCAAAGCACACATAGTTAACATAAACCCTAAAAACAAAAGCACTACTAATGCTAATGGAATCATCCCCCACCATGTCATCCCTTTATCATAACGGGGGATTTCAAGATACACATCATTTATCTTGTTCATCCAGATAAGCCGCGGAGGCACCAGCTGTGGCTCACTGTTTTCCGGCATGTCCGCTTTCCAGGCACTGACGGGAGAGTTAAGCTTCGGTTTAGCGCGAGCAAACAAAATGTCGGTCATTTTCCTGTCCTTGTTGACTGTCCATAATATCACTTATTCAGGCAGCGTTTCACGAGTCCGAATAACAGGAACGCAACCATCTGGTGCGGTGGTGGATTCCCGCTCCCACTCTTCCGGCCATTTATCCGCTTTACGCGGGCACCAGAAATCAGGGCGACCTTTGTTGACTGCCTCATCCGGCACCGGCTCGCCTTTCATATACAGGCAAAGATAGCTCCAGAGCTGCTGCAGCTGTGCAGGAGAGCCGCAGGCAATCTGGAAGCGTTCCACCACGTTCAGCGTTCCTGGCTGACAGACGGAAGCAAACAGCTGAAAACCTCCGGTATAGCGATCGCTTGAAAAACGCATCTCACCGTGAATATCTGCCCAGCGGTAAGCTTTGATGGTCGTCGGCCATCTGGCCCAGGGGTTCCACCATTTTCTTTTATAATCGAAGGTGTAGATTTTCTGCCTTTTTTTGTTCAGACGAATGGGTTGATCTCGAGGTTCAGAAAAATAAATTTTAAAAAACAAGATAACCATTGAGAAAAGGCTGAAATTGATAAAAAAAACAGCATTATCAAACTTGTGCCACTCACGCCAAAACCTAAATTATCGACAATATCATCTATTACAAAAAAAGAGATAACCAACATAAATAAAGTTGCTGCAAGAGTAATTACTCCGCCAAAAATCATCCCCCCCCACATAATCGCTTCATAACGAGGAATTTCCATCCAGATACTGTTTTTTGTATTTAACCAAATCAGCTGAGGAGGCACCAGTTGAGGCTGGTTATTGTCCGGCATATCCTCCTGCCAGCGATATATGGGAGGATTAAGCTTTGGCTGAGCCTCACTCTGGCTCTGAAAAAAGGTGTCCTGTGGCATTATCTTGTCCTTTACACTGGCAATCAGCTCGTTTTATCTGGCAGTTCGCTATGGTCACGGGGAGCAGAAAGTTCACTGTCCGGCGCAGTAGTGGATTCACGCTCCCACTCTTCCGGCCATTTATCCGCTTTACGCGGGCACCAGAAATCAGGGCGACCTTTGTTGACCGCCTCATCCGGCACCGGCTCGCCTCTCATATACAGGCAAAGATAGCTCCAGAGCTGCTGCAGCTGTGCAGGAGAGCCGCTGGCAATCTGGAAGCGTTCCACCACGTTCAGCGTTCCTGGCTGACAGACGGAAGCAAACAGCTGAAAACCTCCGGTATAGCGGTCACTTGAAAAACGCATCTCACCGTGAATATCTGCCCAGCGGTAAGCTTTGATGGTCGTCGGCCATCTGGCCCAGGGGTTCCACCATTTTCTTTTATAATTGAAAGTATAAATCGCCTGTCGCTGCTTGTTCAAGCGTATAGGATTATCGCGCGGGATGGCGAAATATAATTTATAAAATAAAAAAACAAATGAGCCTAGCATCAAATAATAAAAAAGCATAATAGCAAATGTTACATAGTCAAAGTCATCAATTAACATTGAGATGGAATTGGTGAAAATAAAAATAAAAATAGAAGAAAAGAAAAAAAACATGAACAAAGCCCCCCCCCACATCACACCTTCATAACGAGGAATTTCCATCCAGATACTGTTTTTTGTATTTAACCAAATCAGCTGAGGAGGCACCAGCTGAGGCTGGTTATTGTCCGGCATATCCTCCTGCCAGCGATATATGGGAGGATTAAGCTTTGGCTGAGCCTCACTCTGGCTCTGAAAAAAGGTGTCCTGTGGCATTATCTTGTCCTTTACACTGGCAATCAGCTCGTTTTATCTGGCAGTTCGCTATGGTCATGGGGAGCAGAAAGTTCACTGTCCGGCGCAGTAGTGGATTCACGCTCCCACTCTTCCGGCCATTTATCCGCTTTACGCGGGCACCAGAAATCAGGGCGACCTTTGTTGACTGCCTCATCCGGCACCGGCTCGCCTTTCATATACAGGCAAAGATAGCTCCAGAGCTGCTGCAGCTGTGCAGGAGAGCCGCAGGCAATCTGGAAGCGTTCCACCACGTTCAGCGTTCCTGGCTGACAGACGGAAGCAAACAGCTGAAAACCTCCGGTATAGCGATCGCTTGAAAAACGCATCTCGCCGTGAATATCAGCCCAGTGATAGGCTTTGACAGTGGTTGGCCATCTGGCCCAGGGATTCCACCATTTTCTTTTATAATCGAAGGTATAGATTTTTTGACGTGTTGAATTTAGACGAACAGGCTTATCTCGAGGTTCAAAAAAATAAATTTTTAAAAACATGGTCATCAGCAAGATGAGAAAGAAATCACCAATCGCATAAATAATTAAAATCCTCTCTTCACCAAGTTCCTGCTCAATTAACCACCCTAGAACCGTCATGAAGAAAATAATAGCCAGCGTCATAATGGCACCAAAAATCATCCCTCCCCAAACAACTCCTTCGTAGCGCGGAATTTCCATACAGATACTGTTTTTTTTATTTAACCAAATTAACTGGGGAGGCACCAGCTGAGGCTGGTTATTGTCCGGCATATCCTCCTGCCAGCGATATATAGGAGGGTTAAGCCTTGGCTGAGTTTCACTCTGGCCCTGAAATAATGCGTCCTGTGACATTGTTTTATCCTTAATTGCCTTAAGCACTGGTGGTTAGCTGCAGATTTTCTTCCGGCTTGAGTTTATCTGGCCAGTAGGTCACGTTGAGCTCCACATCGCTGAATTTCATGCGGTTAAACGCAAACTCGCCCTGCAGCAGTAACCCGCTTGTTTCCCAGCTTTCTTTCATTTCTGAATCAGCAGACAAGGTGGCAGATCCCATTCCCATCGGGGTGATATCAAAACTCTGCTTAGCCGCGGTTTTCACGTTTGTCACCTTCCCTGAAGACGCCGACTGCGTCAGTAACTGGCTCCCCCCGCTTCCTTTGGCAGTCAGTTCGATCAGCCAGTCCGAGCCCAGCTTGCTGCACCCCGGTAACTTCACCTGCACCGCCACCAGCCCCGTCCCGGCAGAATTGAGCACCACTTCGGCCATTCTTTCACGCCGGATTTGTGCAGAGACGCCGCTGGCAATGGTGTAGTACGCTTTCATCGCGGCCTGAAGATCGTCGAGACTGTTAGCATCCCAGTGTTTTTCGTGTTCGGCGCGCTTGAGGCCGAAACAGGTGTCACTGAGCCATACTTCCAGCGGGGAACGAACTTCATCTGCCGCCATGGTTGCCAGTACGGCACCTAATATGGCCAGCCCAATGCAGATACCGATGGGGCCAAACAAAGCAAAATCTCCAGCAATACCTGCAAAAATGCCAACCCCCCCCGCAGAAATTGTAAAAAAGCTAGCGCCCAAATATAGATTTTTAGCAGTTGAATCACCATTTTTCCCTGCGTCTTGAGCACTCATATACATCCCAATCCCATCCACGATCGACGCTACGCCCCCAATCACCCCGGCAACCCGGATCAGCGGATGGGCGTAGATTTCAGCGCCGCGCACTATCATATTGGGCTTTACGTCCCAGGGATTGGTGCCCCAGCGGGCGATCATATGACCAAACCCGACCATTTCTACCGCCGATGCCGTCACCATCAGCGCACTGGAGGCCAGCTTCATTTCCGCCTGCGCATCCCCCGGCACAGCCTCCTTCAGCGCTTTAAGGTTGTCCTCCAGGGCTCTTTTTTGCAGACCCAGCATAGCAGCCCCCAGCACCAGACCCAGGCCGCTGCTGCTGAATACCCGTCGCGAAAGCTGGTACTGTTGACGGGCTATTTTCAGCGTATCCCCCAGCGTCATACTCATACCTCCTGATGCGAGAGAGGCATCCACAGCATCCTGTGCCAGGATCAGGTTCGGGAATCCAGAAAGATGGCGACCGTCTTTCAGCATCGTGCCTTTACTCAGGGCCGCCGAACTGGAACCCGCCCTGCGTGCTGCCTGCTTATAGACCGGTGATTCAATATCTTTCAGTAAGGATGCATAGCGTACGTGAATTTTTCGCTCAAGTATGACGGGATCAGTGACCTGCAGCCAGGTACCGGCATGGGAGGTCGTGATGCCTCCCCGCATGGTCCCCCAAACGGGACGGCCGTGCTCATCCAGTTGCTTAAGCATGATATTCTGAAATTCACGAACGGTAATTTCACCCGAAAAAATAGTAACCGCAGGTTCACCTTCTGCAGCATAGGCTATTGCCTGAAGTACCCGCTCGAATCCTGCGTTTGCTTTGGCGGAAATCTTCTCGCCAATCATGCTGAATGCGCCGTTCATCGACATCGTCAGGCTGCTTACGGGCTGGCTGAAGTTGATGCTGTCCACAAAGTCACAGATTTCCTGACTGTTCAGCAGGGTCTTCATATTGGTGTAGTTTGCTGAACCGTTGTAGACCGCCGCAATCAGCCCAGACTCCTTGCCAAGAAGAGACAAAAATGGCGGACTGTCCGGACTTTCCACCCAGTCATGCCAGGCTGATTTATCCTTATCCAACCCCACCATTCCCCCCTGGAGGTTAGCAGCCAGCGTGTTAAGTTGAGCCGCCCAGCTGACCACGCTGGTTACCGGGGAATAGTCCTGTTTGATCACCATGAGCCATAAAGCCGAGCGATACCAGGCATCGAGATCTTTCGCCACCGCCATCATTTTTTGCTGATAGCCATCCACCACGGCTTTAAATTCCCGGGCAAATTTAGCGCGGTTGGGTTCGCTGTAATATTTCTGCATCCTCTCCAGCGCAGAACGCTTGGTGGAGGCAACCATATCCTCACGGCTGATGGTTATTCCCTCATCGAAGGGTGAATCAGCATAAAGCGGGATCGTGACAGGCTTAATGCTTTTATCCGCATCTATCTGTTTTGTCATCAATTCCTGAATTGATAAAATAGTATCGGAAATGGTGGCCTGATGAAGATTAGCGGGTTTAGAACGATATTTCGCCAGCGCATCCACTACATCCAGGCGGGCGTGATTAAGTTCCTGAACCATTCCGATGGCATCATCCAGCACAATGGCATGCACTGCACCGTACAGCTCCTGTAACTCCGCGACCTTATTACCCAGCGCCGTCTGCTTCCTGAGATCCCTTCGGGGATAAAAACCATACGCGCCATCGGGCTGCCCCTCTTTTCCGACAATACTCGGGAATTTTTCTGTCGCAAACTCCAGCACGTTCTTTGTCAGAGTTGAGAGCGTGGGGTCAAGCGTCAGGCTCCGCCCCGCACCTTCAATTGTCACTGCTTTCCCATCAGCAATCGTTAATTGCGTAAAACGCGGTGCCGGGGCACCGGCTTGTTTATATTTCGCCAGCACATCACGGGGCCACGGGTCATTGCTGAAGGCCACGGCTGCATGGGTATGCTTCGGGTCGATATTGATAAAGCTGCTGCGGATATCATGATTCTGCTGAAGACAGGCGGCACTCAAAGGTTCCACTTTCCCGCCTTCCGGCATTTCCTTCGCATTGAACATGCGTAAAAAACCCTGCGGGGTGACCTGGTAGGCATACCAGACCTGTTTATCTGCCAGAACATACACATAGCCCTCGCGCAGTGTACGCAGGGCGTATTTGAACTCGCCCCCCTTCAGTTCCGTGTCCTGGTGAGGAACGGCAGGATGCCACCGGGTATTAACCAGAGAAGACGGGACTGCAGCCACACGTAGCGGGTATATCGCAACCCCCTTACGCTCACACGACTTACAGCCTGAAGGCGTGCTTGCTACCTGCTGACTTGCCGCTGCGTTTTTATTTGCCTGTGCTTTCATATCCATCATCAAATTCCTTTCTCTCTCCGGTTATGCGTGGCGTAATGTCTGTCAAACACTATCCAGCTTAAGGCTGCAACCATTGCCAGCACCTGTCCCTGGCCATTGGTTTGTGCATCTGCAGCGATGAAAATGCCCTGCTGCACCCTTATCGTGCCCCAGCTATCGGGTCTGAGCTCAAAACCTGTTCCGCGATCATCATCAAGGCGGATGTTATTGTTCGTCGTCGGGCGCAGTAGTAGATTCCCGCTCTATATCCTCCGGCCACTGAACCGTTTTAAATGGTGTCCAGTCCCGGGGCTTGTCGGGATACTCCGGTGCTGTTGGTACCGGTTTTTTCTCCATGTAGTGAAGACAAAAACTCCATAAGCCCCCCGCGGTATCTGTTCCTCCAACGGTCCAGGTCAGAATAAACCTATCCACCACCTCCAGCGTGCCGGGTTTACAGACCGCACAGTAGATACGGTGTCCCCAGTCGGCATGCCCCCGCATCATCACCCATTCTCCGTGAATGTCTTTCCAGTCGAAGACCTTGATAACAGGATGCCAGCGCTTCCACGGAAAGACGCTTTTCTGGAATTCGTAGACATAGACTTTCTGCCGCTTGCGGTTGAAGCGGACCGGGGCGCCACGGGGTTCAAATAACATCATTTTCAGATGATATATAAAGAACGACAATGAAAAGAATGCACAAGAACCAAAAGCAAGTAATTCAATCATATTTGATATGATACCCGGCCAGGTAATAAAATAAGCACAACCGAATAGCGGTAGGGCAGATGCAATTACCCATGGCCACATACCTCCCCAGCCTAAATTCACATAACGCGGGATTTCCATCCACACATCATTAAGCTCATTCACCCAGATAAGCTTCGGCGGAAAGCCGCAGTCTTCTGCTCTATCGGATAAATCCCCTGTCCATCCCTCAACAGGATGATTCAGACGTGAGCGCGGTGGCTGATTGCGTTCGTCACGTTCAGCCTGCCTCTTCAGTCGTCGCTTAATCTTGCCCATCCTTTCATCCCTGTTTCGCGTTTATGGTTATGCCCAGTTTATTTTCCGCATTCTGACTGTCAGGCCAGTACGCCACATTCAGCGTGACCTCCGGCGTGCTGCTTTCCGGCACCAGAAGACTGACCTTCAGATTCTGGCACCAGGGCGCTTTTTCCTGACCACTATCGTCTGTCACTCCGGTTTTCCACCAGTCATGCAGATAATATCCTTCCGGGCCGGTGTGTTGATGATGGTTCTCCGCCCCCGGTGCATTAACAGATTCAGAGAACAGCGTTTTTCCGCCACCGGTCAGCTGTACCAACCAACCGCCACTACCGGCCACCCAGCCAGGTATGCTCAAGCGCATGTCCACCCGACGATAGTCCGTTCCGTTCACATCCAGCTTTCCGGCCATTACCGGCGTCATCGTTCCCACGGACTCCAGAAAAGCCAGACCGCGCCCCTCACCTGAAGGCGTGGATGCTGCCTGCTGGCTTGCCGCTGCGTTTTTATTTGCCTGTGCTTTCATATCCATTCTCAAATCCTTCTTAAGTAGCATCAAGCATGATGTGGTTCCTGCAAACGGTATCGGGCAGAATCATTTCTTCAGCTCAGGGCATAACCAGTAGCAGCGATGGCAAAACCAAGAAACTCCGGGTACAAAAATGGCAAAAGTCAGGTTATGGGGCCAGTTACTGGATTTTGATTCGGGGCAGAAAAACATTCAGCGCCGGGTGCCGTGGTGGATTCGAGTTCCATATCGGCGGGCCATTTGTCGGCTTTACGCGGCCGCCAGTAATCTGGACGACCCATTTCTAACGGTGCTACCGATACGCTGTCATTTTTCATGTACATGCACAGATAACTCCAGGTCTGACTTAGTAGCTCCTGTGAAAAGCGTTCTTTGGTAATCAGAAAGCGGGTGATCACATTGTTCGTACCCGGTTCGCAAACTGAGCCATAGAGTTGAAAACCTAAATCGTAACGCGCACTGGATAAACGGATTTCGCCATGTACATCAGCCCAGTTATAGGACCTGATGGACACGGGCCACTTCAGCCACGGCAGACGTGAACGGTTATATTCAAAAAGATAGATTTTCTGACGTTTTCTGTTCAGACGGACGGGCTGGTCACGGGGAACAACGAAATACATTTTTAAGAAAAAAATTATAAATATCAAAATAAGAATAGATAAAAGCCCCCCCACAACATGGAAAAATATATCATTAACAGAAAAGCATATAGCATCAACAATAATTATACCCAAAAAATATACTGGAATTAGAAATAGCATCAGCCCCCAATAGACCTCAGTGCTATAGCGGGGCATTTCCATATAAATATCATTCTGTTCTGTCAGCCAGTGAAGCTGAGGTGGAATCAGCTGAGGTTCATGATTCTCTGACATATCCTCCCGCCAGGACTGGATCGGAGGATTAAGTTTAGGCCGAGGTTCATCAACATGAAACAATGGCATCGTTATCTATTCCTTTAATTTAACTATCCAGATAAATGAATATTTCCAGGCTTTGCTCCTGGTGCTTTTTATCCGGCCAGTAGGTTACCGTTAACTCAACATTATTATATTTTGTGATATTGAGCGGGAATTCACCGTCAAACTGCACGCCATGTTTATGTCCCGCCGACATCAAGGACCAGGATTCAGAGAAGGTTGTTTTAGAGGTAACAGTAGAGAACTCCGGAGCTGAGAGCACGTCATTTTGATAAAGCTGAGACGTCTTCTCAAACGTCTGCGCTTCAGGAGCAACAAGCCCGGCAAGCTTGCCTGCTGATGCGCTGCGAGCCAGCAACAGACGTTTACCGGAACTCCCAGTAGCCGTCAGTTCAAGCAGCCAAGCGGAGCCTTCAGGATCGCAGTCGGCCAGCACCGCTCTTGCCGCCACCATGCGGTTGCCCAGCAGTTGAGTATTACCGGACAGTTCAGTAAACCAATCCTCGCTCAATTGTGCCGAAACTCCGCTGGTCAGGACATGAAGCGCATTCATCGCTTTATGCATATCTTCAAGACTTTTCGCATTCCAGAAAGGTTCGTCCGGGTTGCGGTCGTTTTCGTTACTAAAGCAGGTATGGGTCAGCCAGCGTTCGAGTGGTGAACGTATAAAACGACTGCCGATAGCTGTCAAAGTAAAGGCGGTCACTCCCAGAGCAATAGCCCATCCAACAGGCCCCAGCAATACAGGGATACCCGCAAAAGAAGCGGTACTAAGTAACCCAAACTCACCTGCGGCACTAAATCCTACGCCAACGACACCTGCTGATATTAAAGCCCCCCCTGCAAGCGTACATATGTATGCTGCGGCTGAATCCCCCGATGTTGATAAATCTGATGCTTTCATTAACAAGGCAACCCCATCAATAAAAACAGCAATCCCCCCAATCACCCCAGCCGTTCGGATTAACAAATCCCCGGCAGCAATTTGACCGCCTACAGCAGGGGCTTTAAAGAGTGCCGTCGCACCCTGCCCCACAAGCTCTGTCGCAGAAGCCAGCACCAGTAGCGAGCGCGATGCCAGCGACATTTCGCCCTGTAAATCCCCGGGAATGGCTGATTTAAGCTCTTTCAGGTTACTAAGCGTGGTTTGCAGCATGATGTATGCCAGTGCCGCACCAATGACACCACTCTGGAAATGCTCCGACAACATGGTCTGGTTACGCGCCACAGCCTTCATATCGGCAGGACTCAGCCGTATTTCTCCAGTAGTGAGGGAGTTATCGATAATTTGTGGCGTAAGGCTTGTAAAGCCAGATAACTGACTGGACTCAGTGAGCACATTCCCTGCTGCAATCGCTGCCACGCTGGTGCCCGCAGCACGTGCAGCTTTTTTACCCCCGGCTGAATGCAGTTCCTTCAGCGGTGCCGTCAATCTGACCTCAATTTTTTGCTCAAGAAGCGCAGGGTCAGTTATCTGCAGCCAGTGACCAGCGCCAGTGGTTCGGGTCAGTGAGCTATTTTCTTTGGCCTGCACGGTCCAGTTCGTTTTACCCTGTGCATCAAGCTGGGTAAGCAGAACCTCTTGAAACTCACGCACCGTAAGCTCACCGGAGAACACTGTGATGGCAGGAACTCCGACAGAAACATACGACACGGCCTGCATCATCCTGACCATGCCACCTTTGGCAGCATCAGAAAGCAGGGTATTCAATTGGCTATGGGCACCAGCAATCGCAGTCAGCAGGCTGGTCACTGCGCGTTGGTAGGGGAGTGAATCAAAGAAATTGGTCAGTTCCTGGCTATTAAGGCCCGCTTTCAGGTTTGGGTAGTTCACGGTTCCGCTAAACACTTCATTTCCCAGCCCCTGAGTTCCTCTGAGTAATGCTAAAAATGCCGGGCTCTGACCATCTTCCATCCAGTCGATCCAGACGGGCTTCACGCTGCCATTTTCCACATCTTCTGATCTTACTCCGGCCATACCACCGTGCAGGCAACGCGCAATAGCCAGCAACTGGAATGTCCAACTGAGGGCATTGCTTTCAGGTGCGTAATCGTCGCGGAGTTGTGTTTTCCAGATCTCAGAACGCCAGGCGGTATCAAGGTCCAGCCAGATAGCAGCGATTTTCCCGTTGTAGTTATCTACAATTGCATCATATTTACGAGCAAACTCAGCACGGGCCGATTCGTTATAATAGTCTTCCATCCGGTGTACTGCAGAATGAACCTTCTGAGCGACAACGGTTTCCCGGCTGGCAGTATAGGACGTGGTATAGCCGGGTGTATAAACGCCCTGAATGCTGGGATCATGGGCCATCTGACTGGCCGTGGATGCTTTAATCTGCAAAATGGCATCAGAGATCATCTTCTGATGAATGTTTTCCACTTTCCCTGTATGTGCTGATAGCGCCTGGATAGCATCAAGTCGGCCATTGTTCAGCTCCTGTACCACACCCACCGCATCATCCAGCACAATGGCATGCACTGCACCGTACAGCTCCTGTAACTCCGCGACCTTATTACCCAGCGCCGTCTGCTTCCTGATATCCCTTCGGGGATAAAAACCATACGCGCCATCGGGCTGCCCCTCTTTTCCGACAATACTCGGGAATTTTTCTGTCGCAAACTCCAGCACGTTCTTTGTCAGAGTTGAGAGCGTGGGGTCAAGCGTCAGGCTCCGCCCCGCACCTTCAATTGTCACTGCTTTCCCATCAGCAATCGTTAATTGCGTAAAACGCGGTGCCGGGGCACCGGCTTGTTTATATTTCGCCAGCACTTCTCGGGGCCACGGGTCATTGCTGAAGGCCACGGCTGCATGGGTATGCTTCGGGTCGATATTGATAAAGCTGCTGCGAATATCATGATTCTGCTGAAGACAGGCGGCACTCAGGGGGTCCACCTTCCCGCCCTCCGGCATTTCCTTCGCATTGAACATGCGTAAAAAACCCTGCGGGGTGACCTGGTAGGCATACCAGACCTGTTTATCTGCCAGAACATACACATAGCCCTCGCGCAGGATACGCAGGACGTATTTGAACTCGCCCCCCTTCAGTTCCGTGTCCTGGTGAGGAACGGCAGGATGCCACCGGGTATTAACCAGAGAAGACGGGACTGCAGCCACACGTAGCGGGTATATCGCAACCCCCTTACGCTCACACGACTTACAGCCTGAAGGCGTGCTTGCTACCTGCTGACTTGCCGCTGCGTTTTTATTTGCCTGTGCTTTCATATCCATCATCAAATTCCTTTTTCAGTCGCGTCATGCCTGACGCAGTTCCTGCCAGACAGCGTCCGGGAGGGTCTGAAGTAGTTGCGTAAAGCGCAGCACTGGGTTTTCCGCGGCTTCCTGCAGTCGGGCCTGTACTACGGCATGTGCAGTGATATCAACGGGCAAGGTCAGGGCATTGAGCGCCAGGCATAGCCGGTCACTGAGGTGATGCAACCCCACATTCCCGGAAGTAGACCATGCGTCAGCAGCAAGGCGCACAGCCTCTGAAGGTAAGGCGCCACTGGATTCATGCCAGGCAGACAACAAGCGCCAGATATTACGGACTTCAGCTTGTGCCTGTTCAGCTCCCCAGTTGAGCATCCAGACATCATCACCGGATCGACCACTCATCGTCTTCAGTTCACCGGTACAGGACATCCAGTGCCACTGACTCGTTGAGGCAAGCAGACCTGCCAGCACCCCAGGGTTAGCAGTCGCCTGCAGCAGCTCAAGGCGCAGGGGTTCAAACACAGGGATGCTGACGCCTGGTTTAACGTGTTTGCACAAATCAGCCAACCAGACAGCCATTTCATCCGGTGAAAGCGCTGAACTCAGCCAGCCGCAGACATAGCGCTTCTCGTACAGAGTTTCTCCAGATGCATAGGTTTCACTGCTTCGCACCAGAGCTTCATCCAGAGTGCCTCCCGGAGAAGCAAGCAACAGCAGAATCGGACAGTGCTCCGGCGACCAGGCCAAATCCGGACGCAGTATCCTGCGCAGGGCATCACTACCCTGGTTATCCCTGAGCATATCTGCGTGCAAAGGGTTCCAGCTCACCACTTTTTTTAGCGGATCAAGCACCAGGTAACGGTATTCATTCTGCCTGGCATTCAGGGCATCAGTTAAGTTAGTGAGGGTATCCATCAGAGTGCACTCTCCACACAGCTGGCCGCCGGTGGCAATTCAGGTTGTGCCGGGCTGAAGCTCTGTGATGCCAGATGGTTCAGGCTGGCTGATTTGGCATTCACATCGCCAGGCGTCAGAATATTGACGCCTGACGGGTCGATGACCACAGCGGTTTTACCGCAACATAACGTAATTTTCTTACTTGCCTGAATCACCACCTCATCGTCCTTGCTGGTGATGGTCATGCTTTTCAGGGAGGTCAGCATCATTGCATCCCCTTGCGCCTGGATATCCACTTTCCCCTTATTGGCGTATATTTTGATGCCCAGCGTTTTGGCAAACAGGCTGATGATCTCGCCTGCCGCAACGGTGAATTTTTTGAATACGCTAAAGTCACTGTTCTCGCCGGAGGTCTGAATAAAGTTCTGTCCGCTGCTGATTTGAATACTTTGCGGTGATACCTGAGCTATCCCGTCCGGGGCGCTCATTAGCAACGCAGACTGCTGCAGATCCTTTATAGAAGATTCCAGCAATGTTTTTTGCGCTTGGATCTGCGCGAGTTCAGCCTGTGCAGTGGCTACAGCATCGCTCAGTGATTTCGCTAACTGCTGCGCCTGATTGAGTGTCCCCAACGCCGCATCCATCGCCAGAACCTGTCCCTGCCCTTTGATTTGTGCATCTGCGGTGATGAAAATCCCCTGCTGTGCACGAATAGCGCCCCAGCTGTCCGTCCTGAGCTCAAACCCCTCACCGCGCTGCTGTTTCTCGCTGTCGACCAGGTGGCCGAGGTTCAGCTGGCTCTTCCCGCCGTACTCCGTGCTGACCTTGATGTGCTCTTTTCCGCGCTCGTCATCGAGGCGGATTTTGTTGTTCGCCGGGGTACGCAGGACGTTGCGTTTGTAGTTGCGGATGGTGACGTGGTCGCCGTGCGCCGAGTCGTGCAGCACGCCGGCAATGTACGGCCGGTCCGGGTTACCGTCCTCAAAGCCAATCGCCACTTCGGTGCCCGCCAGCAGCGGCAGGTGGAGGCCATAGGTGTCCCCTGCATAAGGGCGGGACTGGCGCACCCACAGGCTCTCGAACCCGGTTTCCCAGTTATCACGGTCAAACAGCATGTTGACGCGATAGCGACCGTCTTTATCGATATGCCCGTAGGTGTCATTTTCGGTGGTGCTGGTGACGCGGGCCGGTAAGGTGCCAGCCATCACCGGGCGTGCCCCTGGTTCCGGGCGGAAACCAAAATCGGTGCTGTCCGGGATGCCGTCAAAATCAACCGCAAAGTCCTTATCACGGTGGGCATACGTATGCATCGCCGTGATGACCACGCCCTGCGCAAACACATCGGCCACTTCATACCCGCCGGTGACTTTCAGTACCTGACCCGGCGAGAGGGTCGGACAGCTGGTGATGCCGTGCGCCCGGGTCTGACCATTCAGGTAGCGTTCGTGACGAAGGCGGGCATAAAACGCCCCGGACTCCGGGGCCGGGTTGCGGTCATAGGTGCTGCCCGGCGTCAGGTAGTTATCCGCCCAGTGATAGGCATCACCGTACGTGGTGACATCCCCGCGGGTCGCATCCACCAGGGTGTTCATGTCCTGCGTGGCCTGACGGTAGTTGTAGTCCCGGGTGCTGACCTGCTTCTGCACCACGTTGTGATGGCATTCCATTCCCCAGACTGAATCCACGCCTTTTGAATGCTGGCCCGATGGCGGCACCGACGGCAGCGTCAGCCCTTTTTCATACCCCTGCTGGCTGTCATAAAACTCCACCACGTCAATGTTGAGGCGCGTGTCGGTGGTGAAGCGAAACCAGATACCGACCTCACCCAGCAGGCGGGTGATAAAGTGCAGGTCGTCCTCATCGTACTGCATCACCTGTTCACGGCGTGGATATTCTTTTGACAGCGAGAACAGAAAATCCTGACCGCGCATACCGTGGCGCTCGCGCAGGATTTTTTCCACGATTTGCGGAACCGACATGTCCTGGTAAATGGCGTTCTGGTGCGAGCGGTCGAGCAGCGCCAGACGTGGCCGGAGCGTCAGGGCGTAGCGAGTTTCATCTTTTGACGTGCTGAGGCGTTCAAAACCGGTCACCACGCCCTGAAGGGTGCGCACCGGATGCTGCACTTTAATGCCGTAACCCTGGTCTACCGGGGCCTGCAGCGTCAGCGAACCGGGCTTCATCAGCATCGCCTCTCTGGCGATAGCGTGGTCACTGCTGGTGAATTCAATACGGTAGCGGAACGGCGTGCTAAGAGCCTCATCACCTTCGAAAGACAGCACGTCGAGCGCGGACTCACAGCCTTTCACCGCCAGCAGGTGGTGGCTATGGCTGTATCTTAATGGAGGATTATTACTCATGCGTCCACTCCCTGTTTCACATCAAATTCCAGCCCGATCCCCTCTTCCTCACTCCAGCTAAAGCGTAATGACTGTGGTTTCAGTTTTGCGGCCATATGGGTCAACAGTTGCTGACTGAGCACCGGCAGAATTTGCTGATTGAGCAGGCTGTCGACGTTACGCGCACCGGTATCTGGCAGCAGGCAGGCTGAAGTCAGCGCATCATAAAGACTTTCATCAATGTGCGTGCTCAGGCCGTAGTGTCGATGCAGGCGCTTGCTGACCTGTGAGAGTTTCATTTCCACGATGGTACGCATGGCTGCTTCCGAGAGGGGGCGGTAAATCACGGTCTGGAAGCGGGCCAGCAACGCCGGCTGGAAGTGATCGCGCAGTATCGGACGCAGCAGCTCGTGAAAATCGCCTTCGCTGGCCTCCGGCTGTTCGTCAAGCAGCTGCATCAGGTGGTCGCTGCCGAGATTCGAGGTCATCAGAATGACGGTGTTGCGGAAGTCGATTTCACGTCCTTCGCCGTCGCGCATAAAGCCGCGGTCAAAGACCTGATAGAACAGGTTCATCACGTCGCGGTGGGCTTTTTCGACTTCATCGAGCAAAACCACACTATACGGGCGTTTGCGCACGGCTTCGGTCAGGATCCCTCCCTGGCCATAACCGACGTAACCCGGAGGTGAGCCCTTCAGCTGGGAAACCGTATGCGGCTCCTGGTATTCGGAGAGGTTAATCGTAATGAGTGACTTTTCACCGCCGTACATGACATCGGCCAGCGCAAGCGCGGTTTCGGTTTTCCCCACCCCGCTCGGCCCCACCAGCAGAAACACGCCCTGCGGGCCATTCTCGGATGTGAGACCCGTTTTTGCCGCACGCAGACGCTGGGCGATGGCCTCGAGCGCAACATCCTGCCCGACGACACGTTTACCCATTTCATTTTCGAGGGTCAGCAGTTCGGTCTGCTCATCTTTCATCAGCGATGACAGCGGAACGCCTGTCCAGTCAGCAATCACGTTGGCAACGGTGCGTACGTCAACATCCAGAGAGAGCAGCGGATTGCTGTGCTGCATGCCGTTCAGTTCCTGCTGCAGCGTGCGCGTCTCGCTTTGACGGGAGATGTCCTGGCGGCTTTCCAGCAGTTGTTCGGTGAGTTTCAGTTCCTGCCCGTACTGCGTTTCAAGCTCGTCGAGAGCAACGATAAGAGCGTTCTCTTCCTGCTCAATGACGGTCAGGCGTTCACCATGGCTCTGATTGCCGACAGCAATATCTTCCAGCAGCGCCTGCTTCTCCATTTCAAGAGAGGTGATCTGCGAGCGAATGCAGGTCAGCTGCTCCGGCACGGTGTCGAGGCTCATGCGGACGCGTGCTGCGGCGGTGTCGAGCAGGTCAACCGCCTTGTCCGGCAGCTGGCGGCCCGTCAGATAGCGGCGAGAAAGCGTAACTGCCGCGCGTACCGCATCGTCGGTAATGTGCACGTTATGGTGCTCGGCGTAGCGGGACTTCAGACCACGGAGCATCAGACAGGCGGTGTCGTCATCAGGCTCATCTACTTTTACCATCTGGAAACGACGCTCCAGGGCCGCGTCGCGCTCGAAATATTGTTTGTATTCAGACCAGGTGGTGGCCGCAATGGTACGCAGTTCGCCACGCGCCAGCGCCGGTTTTAGCAGGTTCGCTGCATCGGCGCCGCCCGCCTGATTGCCCGCGCCGATGATGGTATGCGCTTCATCAATAAACAGCAGGACCGGGGACGGTGATTGCTGCACCGCATCGATGACGTTTTTTAGCCGCTGTTCGAACTCGCCTTTCACGCCCGCGCCGGCCTGTAGCAGGCCCAGGTCGAGGGTACGCAGAGTGACCGTTTTCAGGGATTCAGGCACATTACCCTCGGCAATACGCAGCGCCAGACCTTCAACCAGTGCGGTTTTCCCCACGCCCGGCTCGCCGACCAGAATCGGGTTGTTTTTGCGGCGACGAGAGAGGATATCCACCATCTGACGGATTTCTGTGTCACGGCCAAACACCGGATCGATCTTCCCTTCCTTCGCTTTGGTGGTGACATCGAGGGTGAATTTATCCAGCGTGTTCTGCAGCGCAGGGCTCAGTTCCCCCTCTTTCATTTCCACACCAGCCGGACGCCCGATAAACTCCACCTCACCGCCGTGGTTCTGTGCCAGCTCGGCTTCGCGCTGCATTTCCGGACGCTCATCCGATTGCGCATCCAGCAACGGTCGCAGGCGCTCCAGCTGGCTCTGAGCAAGCGTTAACAACGGCCAAAGGCCGTCACAACGTGCCAGTTTTGGTTTTTCCACCAGGGCCATCAGCAGATGGATGCTGCGAATGTGCTCTTCGCCATTGAGTGAGGCAAGTAGCCAGGCTTGCTGCATCAGAGTCTGGATGTCATCAGAGAGCTGGGGCCGATGGCGCACGGAGCGAGGTTGTCTGTCGAGCCAGCCAAGTAAATCCTGCCAAATGCCATCCATATCCCATTCATAGCGACGCGCCAACACCGTCAGGTCACCTTCCCCTTGCTCCAGCAGCTTCAGCAGCCAGTGCTCCGGCAGAATTTCGGCATGGGCACGGGTCTGACAGAGCGAAGCTGCGCCTTCCATCGCTCGGGCACAGTAAGGGTTCAGACGACGTAACAGGATGGCTGGATTTTCCATGAGATTCTCTCTTTGTCGGTTCCTGGACACGCTACCGCCCCTCGCTGTTCACCAAAGCGCATAAGGTCAGGCAGGCAGATTGTTTTTTCTTTGCTGAGTGCCCGCATCTCAGGCACTCAGCAAAAAACTGCGGACAGGAAAACCTGCCCGCATCAGGATTACGCCGTAGCGCGTTCGTTCCAGGAATCGGAATGAATGATGTTGCCGTCTTTGTAGGTCCAGGTGATTTTTTCGTAACGCAGTTCAACGCGCTCAAGGTGGTTGTGCTTCTCTTTAGAAGGATCCTTGATGTCATACATTTCAGGATTCACTTTCACTACCTTCACGTTTTCCAGTTTGGTGTTGAAGTACTCCACTTCCTGGCCCGCGTCGTTGATTTTGTACCACTTGAATTCAGCGGATTTCAGGGTCTGACCGGTTGTCACCGCCTTGTACAGATACGGGCTGGAGGAATCGATTTCCTTCGTGAACAGGAACGGCGTGTGGATACGGGTGCCGGTCAGCTTGCCGGTGTTGTTGTCGGTTGGGATGTACAGGTTATGCTCCTGTGCAACCACTTCGATGCTGCCTTCACGATCCTGAACGTCAACAGACCCTTTGATGTCCGCGCCGCCGTCGTCCTTCAGCCAAAGATAAACAGGAATTGCCATGGAATTACTCTCCATTGTGTAGTGAAGCGCCATCATCCTGCGATGGCGCCGGGTGTTTGCCGGGTATCTGACAGGCATTCGCCTGCGGTACCAGACTGATTTCGACACGGCGGTTGAGCGCACGCCCTTCCAGGGTGTCGTTGGTTGCGACAGGACGGCTTTCGCCATAGCCCTGCACCGCAAAACAGCTTTCGGGCACGTCGCCCGTGTCCCGCATCCAGTTGCGCACCGCTTCGGCGCGTTTCAGAGACAGCGTCTGGTTCAGCTGCGGATTGCCAGTGTTATCGGTATGCCCAGACACGACAATCAGCCAGCCCGGTTTCGCTTTGATGCCAACCAGTGAATTCACCAGCATCCTGGTGGAACCCGCTTTCAGCACGGACTTGCCGGAATCGAACAGCGACATGCTGTCGAGCCTCACTATTTTCGGTGCTGGTTTTGGGGTTGGCTGCGGTTTAGGAGGCGGCGGCATATACGAGCGGATCGCTTCCAGTAGGGATATCCGTAGACGTTCCCCTTGATAAAGCCCCAGGCCCAGCCGGACCGGTACGCCGTTACGTGCATAGTCATCCAGCAACGCAGAATTCTCACGAAGGGCCGCAACGGCGCTAGCTTTCGGGCCGTAGTCATCCGTGGAGAGACTGTCGTAACGGGCTATATCGAAGCTCACGCGATGCAGCAACTGGCGATTGTTCCAGCCACTGCTGAGCAGCGCGGCGATGGCCGCCAGGGTGAAAAGACCAAGGGCACAGCGCCAGGTGCGGGCGCGGGGAGTAAGTCCACTTCCTTCCGGTAGCAGCGGCAGGATGAAATCCGGTAAGGGTGAGATCACCGTGCTGTCCGTCCCTATCGGTTGCCAGCCGGCTACCTGCTGCATGGCAGTATGACGCGATAACCATGCCGTCCAGGCAGAGGACGCAAGGCTTCCGGCAAGAATCGGTCCCATTCCCCACAGCTGCGCTGCAGGTGCAATGACCGGAATATCAGGATTCTCATCGATGAATACCGCCTGGACATGCTGATGGAACCAGCTCATCAGGCTGTTCATCAGCACCTGCTGCTGCATCACAGGCGCACCGCCAGTGGTGACCCACGCGGCGATCGAACAAGGCGCATTCGACTCACGCCAGACAGTCCACCCTTCACCCGGAATAGCAGCCTGCCAGAGCATGTCATCCGTCATCGCGCTGCCAATCTGACCATTCAGAATGAGTGGCACAGACTGTCCCGTTTCTTTACGCAACTGGCTGATTTGCCAGCGCAGAGCCAGCAGACGACTTGTCAGGGCTTCGCTGTCGACATGTTTCTGCGGGCAGACACTGACCATCACCGACAGCTGACGCCCCCAGTCCGGGCGCTGCCACAGAATCTGACGGGCAACCTGCTCCAGATCCTGATGGTCCTCAACGCGGATCCAGCATCCCTGCGTGACGATCAGTACTGGTGACTGCTGCGGCCAGGTCAGAGGCATATCGCCACAAACCAACACCACAGGTTGACGGTAAGTGGTTTCAGGAAGGTCATCCAGACGCAGGTTGACGTCATGCTCCGCACGAGGTCTGGCGATATACCAGAACGCGACTATGACCCCGATCATCGCCAGCAGAACGAGCACTGAAGCCAGCCGGGATAACGGCAGAAAAGCCAGGCAGACCACAGCACTCAGCAGGGCAGCCCACAGCGCAAGCCCGCGCTGTTGTACAGGACTCATTTTACGACTCCCGGCAACAGGGTCAGCAGCATCTGATCGAGCCAGCGATCCAGTCCCCACCAGAGTGCGGCAAGAACAATCACGCTCAGGCCGATACGCGCGGGCCATGACGCCAACCAGCCTCCCGCTCCCCGTCCGCTGCGGCTCTCTGCCAGAACTGGATGGGTCTGCGGGTAGCTGAACGGTGTAACGCGCTCATTGAGGGCGCTGACCAGCTTCTGGCGTTCCGGATCGTTTAGCGCACGAAAATCTCCCAGAAATCCGAGCATCATTACCCGCTGGAAGCAGGTCAGTACGGCATTATCTGGTGCAGGTTCACGCAGCACATCGCGCATCCTGTCACACAAAGTGTCACCCGCGTCCATTGTGCCGAGGAAGTGTCCCTGCAGAGGAATGTCATACCACTGCACACAGGCATCATCCTCTACACCGCGCCCTTTGACTGCCTCATCAAGCAATGCACATTGTGCAGTGAGGATATGCTTACAGCTGGCTTCATCAAGTTCACTCGCTTTCAGTTCACGCTGAACGCGTTCCACATCAGCGATACAGCGTTCCCACAAGACCCGACCTTCTCCTTCCTGAAACTGCGGGCCATAGCGAAGGCTGATGACCTGAAGCCAGGTATCCTGCAGCAGTGCGTCAATATCAACAGACACGACAGCGCCGTGTTTACGTTCACTCATGTTCTCAATACCGCAAAGAGTTCAAGTTCAGGCTCGCCGAGCATGCCCGGGACGTAAA
Organism: Enterobacter sp. BNK-13; assembly: GCF_048685015.1. Classification (NCBI taxonomy): domain Bacteria; kingdom Pseudomonadati; phylum Pseudomonadota; class Gammaproteobacteria; order Enterobacterales; family Enterobacteriaceae; genus Enterobacter; species Enterobacter sp. BNK-13. Next base: position 3,032,886 of record NZ_JBLQTP010000001.1, read on the forward strand.
ACATACATGTCCCACTCTGGAGCATTTCAGTCGCCAGAGGATGGGAGAGATCGAGACTGAAATACTGATTTTCCAGGCGCAGTGGAATGGCGGCTGGCACATGGCGCAGCGGCGTCAGCGGCACGCCCACGCGGGAAGAGTTGACGATCCCGCGCACATGGTCAGGGCTGCCCACCTTACACTGGCGCGGAAACTGCTCCTGCAGTTGCGCCACCGGAATCGGTGAGCGCACAGAAAGATAGTAATCAGCCCCTTCGCGCAGACGCGGGTCATGCAGGCGAGCCTGCCAGAAGTGCAGCCGTGGGTCATAGTCGAGTGCCAGGGCCACCACGCGTGACGGCAGGCTGGCTTCAAGCAGATCGCCAAGCAAATCAAACAGCGGTGGAAATACCGCATTGAGTTGCTCGTGATGCCAGGCCGGTATGGCGCTCACCTGATGTTCCAGGGAAAAGGTCAGCAGGCTCCCTGCAAGGCGAGAAAGTTCCGGATACAGACGTTCCGGTGGGCTTTGAAGATTACGCTGGAACTGACCCAGCACGGGCTCGGCACTGTTCAGCGCGTTGAGCAGCCAGAACAGTGATACATCTGCCACGGCGAAATCAGCCATGCGCTCATTGCTTTCACGCCGCATTGCCATCAGACGGCACAGTCGCGCACGCAGTTGTGTCAGTAGTTGTTCCAGTTGGGTAACCAGCCAACGGCTCCCCTGGAGGGTCAACAGCGGAGGAAGAAATGTTTCATCCAATAGCCATGTACCCTGCGAGTCTTGCTGCAGGCGGGCGACCGGACAAGTCAGATAATCGCTGTTGTTCTGATGGGCAAAACGCAGCGTCAGTTCAGGCTGCATCACGGCAATCTGACGAGTGTCTTCCCCAAAGGTATTGCGTACATCCCGCCAGCGCTGACGATATCGCACCGGACGCTCGGCCACCTCATCGGGTTTCAGGCAGTTGCCGCCGTTCGCCCGCAGTAGCGGGAGCGCCAGCACCACCGTCAGCTCCTGCGATTCGCTTTCAAGCGACAGTACCGGAGGCAGCGAATCAGCATTGTCTGTATCAATCAGCGTACCGTCCTGAAAACGGACATGCAGATGACGGGCCTGAAGACGTCCAAGCCTGAGAGCTTCCGGCTCGAAGGTAGCATTTATCACCCCCCACGGGCAGGAGAGGCCCAGCCGGGCAATACACTCGGCAGACCAGGCCGCATACGCGACCTGTTGCTGAAAATGCTGGGGAGCGACCATAATGCCCCTACCCCATAACGGTTGTTCCGTTTTCATCGGCTTCCTGCCTGTTATTACGATTTCGCTTTCGGCATCTGGGAAACCAGCGACAGGTTGACGTCCATCCCTTCCACCTGGAAGTGCGGAATCGCATACAATTTCACGCGGAAGAAGCCCGGGTTATCCTCAATATCTTCCACCACCACTTTTGCATCACGCAGTGGATGAGATGCCTGAAGTTCGTCGCCCGGATCGGTCATTTCGGTCACCAGACTGCGGACCCAGGTGTTCAGCTCAAGCTCCAGCAGTCGGCGATCCTTGGTGGTACCGATGTTCTCGCGCTGAATCAGCTTCAGGTAGTGGGCAATACGCGACAGCAGGAAGATGTACGGCAGACGTGCGTTGATGCGGCTGTTGGCCGTTGCATCTGCGGTGTCATACAGCGCCGGTTTCTGGGCGGAGTTGGCTGAGAAGAAGCAGGCATAGTCGCGGTTTTTATAGTAGGACAAAGGAATAAAGCCCAGATTCGCGAACTCGAATTCACGCGTTTCAGGGATCATGACCTCAGACGGGATTTTTACCTGATTGCCGGTACCCAGGTCATACAGATGGATAGGCAGATCCTGAACCGCCCCCCCGGCCTGCGGGCCACGGATTTGTACACACCAGCCATTATTGATGAAGCTACGCACCATGTTGGACGCGAAGGCAAACGACGCATTCGTCCACAGATATTTGTCGTGATCCGGACCTTTGACTTCTTCAACATAGTTAAAGCTGCGAACCGGAACGGTATCCGGGCCATACGGTAAACGTCCCAGTACGCGGGGCATCACCAGACCGATGTAGCGAGCGTCGTCCGTATCGCGGAACGATTTCCACTTGATGTACTCCGCGCGGTCAAAATAGTTACCAATATCTTTAATCGCCGCGACGTCTTCCATGGACTCCTTGAGGAAGAATTTCGGGCCTGCCGAGCCGATAAATGGCATATGTGCAGCCGCAGATACTTTAGAGATGTTGCGCAGCAGAGCGACATCCTGCGCTGAAGCATCGAACTCATAAGCGGAAATCAGCGCCGCAATCGGCTCGCCGCCCGGGGTATCGTATTCATCAATGTAGGCGTGTTTATAGAGACCACTCTGGATGATTTCCGGGCTGTCTTCAAAGTCCTGGCGCAGGTCTTCTTTAGACATGCTCAGAAGCTCAATTTTTACGTTCTGGCGAAAATCCGTTTTATCAACCAGCGACTTCACGCCGCGCCACAGGCTCTCAACCGCCTGAAATTCTTCATGGTGCATAACGGCGTCGAGCTGGCGGCTTATCTGGTAATCGAGCTCAGCGATGTGGTGATCGATCAGGCTTTTATCCAGTTTTTCGACCTTCGAGCCTGCCTTGGTCAGGCATTCCAGAAAGACCTGCATACCTGCGGTGAGACGCTCGTCAGCGGTCGCATCCGACATCGCCTGCGCATCTTGCCAGATATCCAGCGCGCTCAGTTCGGAGACCGGGTTCAGATTGATTTTCTCAAACAGTGAAGCGTATACCCCACCCACAGCAGGGCGTTCCAGCACCACGCTTTCCCCGCCAGCAGTATTATTTTGTACAGACATGAGCATTCCTTGATTAATCCGTTAAAACAGCATGATGGTTAAGGTTTTTTTGAAGCCAGTGCGGATAGTTCATTTCGCAACTCAGCACTAAGTGACTGGTCAAGAACGATTTTCTCCAGCTCTTTTCGGAAAGTCTGGTTATCCAGCAGGTTGGCTTTCAGATCGCGGAGCAAGTTGCGCATTGCCAGCATCGCCTTCAGCTGTGGAATTTGGGCAGCCACCTGCTCTGGCGTGAAATCTTTCATGCTCTGGAAAGTCAGCTGAATGTTGTCCTCACCACCATCGTCAGACAGCGTATTTTTAACGGCCAGGTTAACTTTTGGGGAATATTCGGAAAGAACGCTGTCAAAATTATTTTTGGTGATGTTAATCTTTTCGCGCTCAGATATTGTCGCAGATTCCTGCCCATTACTGAAATCACCCGCAACAAGCAATTTCAAGGGTAATTCCATTTTCTTGCTTGCTCCGCCAGTATGCAGGTCAAGCTTCAGGTTAATACGTGCCTTAGGCACCTCATTCTGAAAACTGTCAGCCATCTAATCATCCCTCTTTGTTTTGCTATGCCAACTTCACGGTATCGTTCTTGATGCGCAATAATAGAATAATGATCGGAACAAAATCAAATACACAGATCATTAATCCGATACAAGAATTTTCTTAAGAATTTTCCACTAAGACATTATCGTAAATAGGACAACTAAATCAGGAAAAGAAACTGCTCTTTTCGCACAAATCGAATATTTGTATCGCAGAAGGGGTTGTAGCCAGAGAGATGTTTATAAAAACATCATGTTTTGATTTGCATCACAGCATAACGTCAAAAAGCGCGAAAGAACGACAATATCTTATTGCGGCACGATTAAAAGAAGACAGGAATGGATGAAAGCAGATGGCTATTCCATTGATGGTATGAATAACGCTTAAGAATTTTCACGAAGAAATTTCTTATTTATTATGCGGAGGAATAAATAAAGGCGTAAATGTTTAATTTGGCGCAAATCAACAATACCGTTTTTTTTCTTTACGCCTTCCCTATGAGCGCTAACGCTTTTGCCTTCCGCTCAGGCAGGAAAGGCGCTTTCATGCGACTGCCTATAAAATCTGTAAAATCAATCACCTTCCGAACTGCCGCTTTTTTAATCAAAAACGAGTAATAGCACATATCGTATAACGGTGCTACATTACGCCGCCCGCCCAAATCAGCAGTGGCCAGGCAACGCCGTAAAGTTCGGTAAAGCCTGCAACCATCACCTTGAAGAACGGTCTTATCGGCACGTCGTATCGCAAACTCTGCGCTACCTTTACAGGCTTCACATAGGTTTCACTATTTTGTCTCAATCCAAATTTCAACGCGCGTTTTTACACCCGCGTTACTGGTTTACATGGTTTGGTCTTGGCGTTCTCTGGCTGCTGGTTCAACTTCCGTACCCTGTACTGCGTTTGCTGGGGTCGAAACTGGGCAGCGCTTCGCGCGTCTTCCTGAAACGTCGCGAATCTATCGCGCGGAAAAATATTGAGCTTTGCTTTCCTCAGTACAATGCCGAAGAGCGCGAGAAGCTCATCGCTGAAAACTTTAAGTCTATCGGCATGGCGCTGCTTGAAACCGGCATGGCCTGGTTCTGGCCGGATGAGCGTGTCCGTAAGTGGTTTGATGTAGAAGGACTGGATAACCTGCAACGCGCGCAGATGCAAAAACGCGGCGTGATGGTCGTCGGCGTTCACTTTATGTCGCTGGAACTGGGTGGCCGCGTGATGGGCCTGTGCCAGCCAATGATGGCGACCTATCGACCACACAACAGTGCGCTGATGGAGTGGGTCCAGACGCGTGGCCGCATGCGTTCCAATAAGGCGATGATCAGCCGTAACAATCTGCGCGGTATGGTCGGTGCCCTGAAGAAAGGTGAAGCCGTCTGGTTTGCACCCGATCAGGATTATGGACGTAAAGGCAGCAGCTTTGCGCCTTTCTTTGCGGTTAAAGAGGTTGCGACGACTAACGGCACCTTTGTCATTTCTCGTTTGTCAGGCGCCTCAATGCTGACCGTAACGATGGTGAGAAAAGCAGATAAATCAGGCTATCGTCTGCACATCTCTCCTGAAATGGCTAACTATCCGGAAAACGAGTGCGAAGCCGCGGCGTTTATCAATAAAGTCATCGAAACTGAAATCATGCGTGCGCCAGAGCAGTATCTGTGGATGCATCGTCGTTTCAAAACCCGCCCTCTTGGCGAAGCCTCACTCTATATTTAAGCCTTTCATTAAGGTTAGTTTCGCTAAGAAACTAACCTTTTCAATCACCTGTCATCCCGTTGAGAAATCGTCTTTCATTGCGTCGCCCAAAGTGAATTTATTGCGATGCGAAATCAAACTGTCGCCGTTCCACGACACTCGTAAGTAACGGAAATTATTTAAAAAAATCCCTCTTGTCACCCCTCATTTTTAGGCGTACATTAGCGCCGTCTGGCAACAGGAAAGCACAGAATTCTGAGCTGGAGTGAGCGGCGTAACGGGAAAATTCTCATTTCCGTTTTGACCGGATTTCAGTTCTCTATAATCAGGTGGACTCTGTTTTTAAATGCGTACCACAAGATACGCGGAGCGATGAAACGTGAAATATTTCTTTATGGGCATTTCGGTGATTGTTTTAGTCTGGGCCGGAACCTTTGCCCTGATGATCTAGTGAAGAACATGCAGTCAAAAAAACAGGAGCCATCGGCTCCTGTTTTTTTATGTCATGTCGACGCGGGATGTTCAGCCACACTCTTAGACGAAAGAAGGCCGTCGGCCCGGAACATACTCTTGATGCCCCTCACCGCCTGACGAATGCGGTCGCTGTTTTCAATCAGGGCAAATCGCACATGGGTGTCGCCATAATCACCAAAGCCAATGCCCGGTGATACGCACACCTTCGCATCCTGCAGCAGCTTTTTGGCAAACTCCAGCGATCCCATCGCCGCGTACGGCTCCGGAATTTTTGCCCAGACGTACATAGACGCCTTCGGCATTTCCACCATCCAGCCCGCTTCATGCAAGCCCTTTACCAGCACGTCACGGCGGCGCTTATACTGGGCGGCAATCTCGTGAACGCACTGCTGGTCGCCCTCCAGGGCAGCGATAGCCGCGACCTGTAGCGGCGTGAAGGTACCATAGTCGTGGTAACTCTTAATGCGCGCCAGTGCGCTCACCAGCGTTTTGTTACCCACCATAAAGCCAATACGCCAGCCCGCCATGTTGTAGCTTTTTGACAGCGTAAAGAACTCGACCGCCACGTCACGCGCGCCCGGAACCTGCATGATGGAAGGCGCTTTCCAGCCATCATAGACGATGTCAGCGTAGGCTAAATCATGAACCACCAGCACGTCATAACGTTTAGCCAGGGCGACGACTTTCTCGAAGAAATCGAGCTCCACGCACTGGGCGGTTGGGTTTGACGGGAAACCGAGGATCATCATCTTCGGTTTCGGATAACTTTCGCGAATCGCACGCTCAAGTTCGTTAAAGAAATCGACACCTTCCACCAGCGGAACGGAACGGACCTGCGCCCCGGCAATCACCGCGCCGTAGATGTGGATCGGGTAGCTTGGATTAGGCACCAGCACCGTATCGCCATGATCCAGCGTGGCCAACATCAGATGTGCCAGCCCCTCTTTCGAGCCGATGGTGACAATCGCTTCACTTTCCGGATCGATATCAACCTGATAGCGATCCTGATACCAGCGCGAGATCGCGCGACGTAATCTGGGAATACCGCGAGAGGTCGAGTAGCCGTGCGTATCCGGACGCTGGGCAACCGTGCAGAGCTTTTCAACGATATGCGGCGGCGTTGGGCCGTCAGGGTTACCCATGCTGAAATCAATAATATCTTCGCCGCGCCGACGCGCAGCCATTTTCAGTTCAGCAGTGATATTGAAAACATAAGGGGGGAGACGATCGATACGCGTAAAACGGCGTTCAGGACTGAATTCAGCCATAGATTCCTCAGATTAACGTTAGCGCCCGGACCGTCCGAGCGACGCTGCCACCGATGTGGCATGCTTAGAAAATAACCTGAAAAAAATCATGCTGTCGAGAGGGAAATGAAAAAAAAGCGATCGCCTGAAAACCGGAACCTGGCAGTGCCAAAAAGCGGAAGCCCCTGTTTCAGGGTTGGCTTTCTGATAGCCGTTATTTAACAGGATGATATCAAAACAGTTACCTGACGATACGCTGGCTATAAAAAATCAGGCCGTGTCCGTGACCGCCGGACAATCCCCTTTAAGAATTATGGTTTTTCCTCATTTGATAAACCTGACGGATAGCTGGTCAATACGCGTCAGGTTTTTTATCATGGTTCTTTCCCGTTTTCCCAGGTCTACTCGTGCACGAAATATTCACTATGCTGCTGGCGGTTTTTGACCGTGCGGCATTAATGCTGATTTGCCTGTTCTTCCTCATCCGCATTCGCCTGTTTCGCGAGCTGTTGCACAAATCCGCCCACTCGCCAAAAGAGCTGCTGGCCGTTACCGCCATCTTTTCGCTGTTCGCCCTGTTCAGCACCTGGTCAGGCGTGCCGGTAGAGGGCTCGCTGGTTAACGTGCGCATTATCGCCGTGATGTCCGGCGGAATTTTGTTTGGCCCGTGGGTGGGCGTTATCACCGGCGTGATTGCCGGAACCCATCGCTACCTGATTGATATCGGCGGCGTCACGGCGGTGCCCTGCTTTATTACCAGCATTATCGCCGGGGTGCTCTCCGGCTGGATCAGCCGCAAAATCCCGAAAAAACAGCGCTGGCGCGCAGGGATCGTCGCAGGCATGGTATGCGAAACGCTGACCATGATCCTGGTCGTCGTCTGGGCCCCGACCACCGCGCTGGGGCTGGATATCGTCTCGAAAATCGGGATTCCGATGATCCTGGGCAGCGTGTGCATCGGTTTTATCGTGCTGCTGGTGCAAAGCGTTGAAGGGGAAAAAGAGGCCAGCGCCGCCCGTCAGGCCAAGCTGGCACTGGATATCGCCAACAAAACGCTGCCGCTTTTTCGCCACGTTAACGCGGAGTCGTTGCGTCAGGTCTGCGAGATTATCCGCCACGACATCCACGCAGACGCCGTCGCCATCACCAACATTGACCACGTGCTGGCCTACGTTGGCGTCGGGGAACACAACTATCGCGACAACGATGACACCATCAGCCCAACCACCAGACAGGCGATCAACTACGGTAAAATCATCATTAAAAATAATGATGAAGCCCACCGAACGCCGGAAATCCACTCGATGCTGGTGATCCCATTGTGGGAGAAAGGCGTCGTGACGGGCACCCTGAAGATTTATTACTGTCACGCGCATCAGATCACCTCCTCGCTCCAGGAGATGGCGATTGGCCTGTCGCAGATTATCTCCACCCAGCTGGAAGTCTCCCGTGCAGAACAGCTGCGTGAGATGGCAAATAAGGCAGAGCTGCGCGCGCTGCAGAGCAAAATCAATCCCCATTTCCTGTTTAACGCGCTGAACGCGATCTCCTCGTCCATACGTCTTAATCCGGACACCGCGCGACAGCTGATTTTTAACCTGTCGCGCTATCTGCGCTACAACATCGAGCTAAAAGATGACGAGCAGATCGACATCAAAAAAGAGCTGTATCAGATCAAAGACTACATCGCGATTGAGCAGGCGCGCTTTGGCGACAAACTCACGGTCATTTACGATATTGATGAAGAGGTCAACTGCGTGATCCCGAGCCTGCTTATCCAGCCGCTGGTCGAAAACGCGATTGTTCACGGCATTCAGCCGTGTAAAGGCAAAGGCGTCGTCACCATCAGCGTCACCGAAAGCGGCAACCGCGTGCGTATTGCGGTGCGCGATACCGGCCACGGCATTGATCCAAAAGTTATTGAGCGCGTGGAGTCTAACGAGATGCCCGGAAATAAAATCGGCCTGTTGAACGTGCATCACCGGGTCAAGCTGCTTTACGGCGATGGGCTGCACATTCAGCGTCTTGAACCGGGCACCGAAATTGCTTTTTACGTCCCGAACGAGCGCACTCCCGTTCATTCAACAACATCACTGTTGCCCCAGGTGGAGTAACCCATGAAAGTCATCATCGTAGAAGATGAAATCCTGGCTCAACAGGAGCTAACCTGGCTTATCAACACCCACAGCCAGATGGAGATTGTGGGCACCTTTGATGACGGTCTGGACGTGCTGAAGTTTCTGCAGCATAACCGGGTCGACGCTATCTTCCTGGATATCAACATTCCGTCGCTGGATGGCGTATTGCTGGCGCAAAACATCAATCAGTTTGCCCATAAGCCGTTTATTGTGTTCGTGACCGCATGGAAAGAGCACGCCGTAGAGGCCTTCGAGCTGGAAGCGTTTGACTATATCCTTAAGCCTTACCAGGAGTCGCGGATTGTCAGCATGCTGCAAAAGCTGGAGGCCGCATGGCAACAGCAGACCGCCCCCGCTAGCGCCAGCCCAACGGTACGGGAAAACGACACCATTAATCTGGTCAAAGACGAGCGCATCATCGTGACGCCGGTCAATGATATCTACTATGCCGAAGCCCATGAAAAGATGACGTTTGTCTATACGCGGCGGGAATCTTACGTGATGGCGATGAACATCACCGAGTTTTGCAGCAAGCTGCCTGCGTCGCACTTTTTCCGCTGCCACCGCTCGTTCTGCGTGAATTTAAACAAGATCCGCGAGATCGAACCGTGGTTTAACAACACCTATATCTTGCGCCTGAAGGATCTGGATTTTCAGGTGCCGGTGAGCCGCAGCAAGGTGAAAGAGTTCCGCCAGCTGATGCACCTGTAACGAAAAAGCCCTCTCCCGTGGGAGAGGGCCAGGCATCAGAGAATCTGACCGAGAACCTGACGCAGGTGGGCACCCGACCCCAGCAGGCCTGGGTTATCATGCACGATCAGATAAACCGGGATGTCCTGCACGTAGCTTCTGAAGCGCCCTTTATCCTCAAATCCGCCGCGGAAGCCGGAGGCTTTAAAGAAGTCGAGGAAGCGCGGCACAATGCCGCCCGCAATATAAACGCCCCCGAAGGTGCCCAGCGTCAGCGCCAGGTTGCCGCCGAAGCGTCCCATAATCACGCAGAACAGCGACAGGGCACGACGGCAGTCAATGCAGCTGTCCGCCAGCGCGCGTTCGGTGACGTCTTTCGGCTGCAGGTTTTCCGGCAGACGACCGTCCGACTTCACAATCGCCCGGTACAGGTTCACCAGCCCCGGTCCTGACAGCACGCGTTCGGCGGAGACGTGGCCGATCTCCGCGCGTAATTCTTCGAGGATAATGCCCTCTTCTTCGCTGTTTGGCGCAAAGTCAACGTGACCGCCTTCACCCGGCAGACTCACCCAGCGCTGAGCAACGTGCACCAGATGTGAAACGCCCAGACCGGTACCGGCCCCGTAAACCGCAATCGGTTTACCTTCGACCGGTTCAGCGCCACCGAACTGGATCAGATGCTCAGACTTCAGCATCGGGATCGCCATGGACACCGCGGTGAAGTCATTGATGATTTCAAGATGCGCAAAGCCGAGGTTTTTTTTCATCTCGGCGATGGAGAATGCCCAGGTATGGTTGGTCATGGCGACCCAGTCGCCGGTTATCGGACAGGCAATGGCGATGCAGCCATCTTCGACGCTTACCTGATGCTCGTCCAGATAGACGCGGACAACGGCCTCAAGACTTGGATAATCCAGCCCGGAATAGGTTTTCGCCCGGGAAATTTCACCGCTACTTACATCGCATAATGCGAGGCGCGCGTTCGTGCCGCCCACATCACCTACCAAAGCATACTTTGTCATTCTTCTACTGCTCCGCTAAAGTCAGAATAAATCTTTGGGACACTGTAAATTCAAGGCGTGATAACAACAACGACCGGAAGGTGAATGCCCATGGATTATCGATCTTCGTCACAGAATAACTTTACCGTTTCAGCACCTTTTGCACTATTGCCATAAGGCTTAATGTGCAAAGTAACGTCATACCGTTTTGTACAAGGAAATCATCATGCTCCACCCGCGAGCCAGAACCATGCTGTTGCTGGCCATTCCGGCGCTCATCATTGGCGTGGTTTCAAGTCTGGTGCTCATCGTCGTGATGAAAGTCGCGTCGGTGCTGCAAACACTATTATGGAACGCGCTTCCTGCAGGACTGGGCGTCACCGCTGACTCTCCTGCCTGGATCGTTGGGATGCTGACGTTAACCGGTATTGCGGTGGGCCTGGTGATCCGTTTCAGTCCCGGCCATGCTGGACCAGACCCGGCGCAGGAACCGCTGATTGGTGCCCCGGTTTCCCCTTCGGCACTGCCGGGGCTGATTATCGCGTTGATTCTCGGTCTGGCCGGCGGCGTCAGCCTGGGGCCAGAGCATCCGATTATGGCCGTGAATATTGGCCTGGCAGTTTTTCTCGGTTCACGCATTTTGCCCCGCGTCGGCGCGCTGGACTGGACCATTCTCGCCTCAGCAGGCACCATCGGGGCGCTTTTCGGCACGCCCGTGGCGGCAGCACTGATCTTTTCGCAGACGCTCAGCAGTAATAACGATGTCCCGCTCTGGGATAAACTGTTTGCTCCGCTGATGGCCGCCGCCGCCGGGGCGTTGACCACCAGCCTGTTTTTCCATCCCCATTTTTCACTCTCCCTGCCCCACTACGGCCAGATGCAAATCGCCGATATCTTCAGCGGCGCCATCGTCGTCGCCATCGCCATTGCGCTGGGCATGGTGGCAGTATGGTGTCTTCCACGTCTGCACCGGCTGATGCATCGACTCAAACACCCGGTGTTAATTCTGGGAGCTGGCGGTTTGATCCTCGGTATTTTAGGCGCAATCGGCGGGCCGGTGACGCTGTTTAAAGGGCTGGACGAGATGCAGCAGCTGGCTTTCAGCCAGATATTTAGCGTTTCCGACTATCTGCTGTTTGCCGTGATCAAGCTGGCAGCGCTGGTGGTAGCGGCCGCCTGCGGTTTCCGTGGTGGACGTATCTTCCCGGCGGTCTTTGTCGGCGTCGCGCTGGGGCTGATGCTGCACGAGCATGTCGATGCGGTCCCGGCGGCGATTACCGTCTCTTGTTCTATTCTGGGGTTGGTTCTGGTGGTCACGCGCGACGCATGGCTAAGCCTGTTTATGGCGGCGGTCGTCGTACCGGATTCGACGCTTTTCCCTCTGCTTTGTATCGTGATGTTGCCCGCCTGGCTCCTGCTGGCGGGCAAACCGATGATGATGGCCTGGCGAAACGACAAATAATCAGGCGCTATTGCGCGCTTCCAGCGCTTTGGTGATCGCCCCCAGCAGCGGTGGGATATCGGCTTTCGGCAGCATCACCTCAATCAGCGAGAGCCGCTCGTGATGCGCCACTTTTTCAAGGACGTCCGCCAGCTGCTCCGCTTCACTGACCCGCCAGCACTGGGCCTGAGGATCAAGGCTCAGTGCCTGCGGGATTTGCGTCCAGTTCCATAGCGCAATGTCGTTATACCGCTGCTCAGGCCCATGGATCGCTCTTTCCACCGTATACCCTTCGTTGTTAAGGACCAGAATGATGGGGTGTTGTTTATCCCGCAGCATCGAGCCGAGCTCCTGGATGGTGAGCTGCGCCGCGCCATCCCCCGTCAGGACAATCACGCGCCGGTTCGGACAGGCCGTTTGTGCGCCAAATGCCGCCGCCAGCGTATAGCCAATCGATCCCCACAGCGGCTGGACGATAAAATTCACATCAGCCGGCAGACGAAGGTCGATCGCGCCGAAGGCCGAGGTGCCCTGATCCGCAAGAATAATGTCTCCCGGACGAATAAACGTCTGCAGCGTTTGCCAGAAATTCGCCTGCGTCAGCGAGCCATCCGGCTGCGGGTAGGCCATCGCGCTTTGAGAGGACGGCACGGGCGTCTCGTGCACGTGCTGTTTGCACAGCTCCACCAGCGTTTCGATTGCCTGAAGCATGGGGATGCCGGTAAACCAGATATCACCAACGCGTGAGGCATGAGGCTGAACTTCTATCGTCTGCGCCGGGGTGAGCTGATGCGTGAAGCCGGCGGTCAGGGTATCGGTAAATCGCGTGCCGATGCACAGTACGGTATCCGCCCCTTCAATTGCCTCTTTTACCGCGCCAGCGCTCGCCGAACCGCTGTAGGTGCCGTAAAAACCAGCGTGACGCTCGTCGAATATCCCTTTGCCCATCAGCATGGTGGCGTGTGCCATCGGCACGTCTTTGACCCATTTCTGTAGCGCATGCTTCAGGCCATGGCGCAGGACAAGGAAATCGGCCAGCAGTGCAGTACGCTTGCTCCTGGCAAGCCTGTTTTCTGCAGCATCCCGGAATGCTTTCAGGCAGGCGCTATCGGCATGCGTATGCCGGAGCGTGAGAGCGTTTACAGGAGGGGTGGCGGCTTTTTTTGCCACGTCGGCAGGCAGCATCAGATAGCCGGGGCGACGCTCCCGGAGCATGGTCGTTAACACCCGGTCGATTTCATAACAGGCGTTTTGTTCGGTCAGGATCGCCTGCGCAGCGGTGATCGGCTCGCTCATATGATAAAAGTGACGAAACTCACCGTCGCCCAGCGTATGGTGCAGCAGCTCACCTCTTTGCTGGGATGCCATCCCCGGCGCACCCACAATATGCAAGACCGGAACGTGCTCGGCGTAGCTGCCCGCAATGCCGTTCATGGCGCTTAACTCTCCTACGCCAAATGTCGTCAGTAGCGCGGCGAAGCCCTTACATCGTGCATATCCGTCAGCGGCGTAAGAGGCGTTTAATTCGTTGGCACAGCCCACCCAACAGATGTCCGGGCTGTCTATTACATGGTCGAGAAACTGCAGGTTATAGTCGCCCGGCACGCCAAACAGATGATCGGCTCCACAATCTGTAAGACGGTCCAGCAGGTAATCGGCGACGCAGTATGGGGTACGCATAAACAGGTATCCTTCTAATGTTTTGACCTCACCTTGAGTATTAAATAAGCGTGATGGCTGTCCAGAATTGGCGATAAGAAGGACATGGAAAGAATGCTTTACAAAAAAGGCTGCGCTATGCTGCTTTTTTTCACGTAAATGTAAACGCATACACTGATTTTTCACTTCAGCGCCAGAGGTTACGAAAATGGGTTATCAGCCGGACAAAAATCGTTACGGGACAATGGAGTATCGTCGCTGCGGACGAAGCGGGCTCAGGTTGCCCGCCATCTCGCTTGGGCTGTGGCATAACTTTGGTGACGCCACCCTTATCGAAAACAGCCGTCAACTTTTACAGCGTGCGTTCGATCTGGGCATTACGCATTTCGACCTTGCCAACAACTATGGCCCGCCTCCCGGATCCGCCGAACGTAATTTCGGCCGTATTTTGCAGGAGGATTTCCTGCCCTGGCGCGACGAGCTGATCGTCTCCACCAAAGCGGGTTATACCATGTGGGAGGGTCCGTACGGCGACTGGGGATCACGCAAATATCTGCTGGCAAGCCTCGATCAAAGCCTGAAGCGCATGGGGCTGGAGTATGTGGATATCTTCTATCATCACCGGCCAGATCCGGAAACGCCGCTGCAGGAAACCATGAAAGCGCTTGACCATGTGGTGCGTCAGGGGAAGGCTCTGTATGTCGGATTATCCAACTACCCGGCTGTTCTGGCTCGCCAGGCGATTGATATCCTTAATGACCTCGGGACACCCTGCCTGATCCACCAGCCGAAATACTCCCTCTTTGAACGTGCGCCGGAAGCGGGACTGCTGGACGTGTTGCAGGAAAAAGGGGTCGGCTGTATTCCCTTCTCGCCGCTGGCTGGCGGGCAACTGACCAATCGCTATCTGCACGGCATTCCTGCAGACTCACGCGCGGCAAGCGGCAGTCAGTTCCTTAAACCCGATCAGCTCACCGAAGAGAAGCTGGAAAAAGTCAGGAAGTTGAATGCCCTGGCAGAAAGTCGCGGCCAGAAGCTGTCCCAGATGGCGCTGGCCTGGGTATTACGCCATGAGGCAGTGACGTCGGTGCTGATTGGGGCAAGTAAAGCGGCTCAAATTGATGACGCCGTGGGGATGCTGGCAAACCGCCATTTCTCAGAGGAAGAATTGGCCCACATAGACGCGATCCTCAGCAGCTCAAAATAACACCTTTTTTAGCAAAAAGTGCTCTCACCCAGGAATTCGGAGTTGAGGCGATGATACGAAGGTTTACCAACTCGTAAAATTGCGTTAACAGGCCCAACAAAGGCCCCGATCGTGAAGGAGAAAGAGTATGTTCAGGTCACTGATTCTTGCAGCGGTATTACTGGCTTCGGCGCCGCTGATCGCCACTGCGGGCGAAATCACCCTGTTGCCATCAGTAAAATTACAAATTGGCGATCGTGACGACTACGGCAGATACTGGGACGGCGGCTACTGGCGCGACCGTGATTACTGGCATCGTCACTATGAGTGGCGCGGCGATCGCTGGTGGAAACATGATAACGGCAGACACCGCGGCTGGTATAAAGACAGCGCCTATGAGCGCGGTTACCGTGAAGGCTGGCGGGATCGTGACGACCGTCGCGGCGGCTGGGGTCGCGGCAAAGGTCACGGACATGGCCACCACGGTCATGACGACTAACAGCAAAAAGGAGCCTCATGGCTCCTTTTTCTTTTACAGCCCCAACGCTGTGCCAATCAGCAACCACAGGTTCAGCGCCACCACCACCACCACGATGGCCCACCCGGTCCGTTTCACCAGCGTCGAGTTGACCAGCTCACCCATCAGGGTTTTATCGCTGGTAAAGATCAGCAGCGGGACCAGCGCCAGCGCAATACCAAAGCTCAGCAGCACCTGGCTCATGACCAGAATTCGCGTGGGGTCGAGCCCCATCAAAATCACCACAAATGACGGCAGCATGGTGACGGAGCGGCGCACCCACAGCGGAATATGGAACCGGACAAACCCCTGCATCACCACCTGGCCTGCCAGCGTACCCACCACTGTAGAAGAGAGACCAGCAGCCACCAGGCTAAGGCCAAATATCGTGGCGGCAGCATGGCTCAGCAGCGGCTCCAGCGTGAGATACGCCTGGTCGAGATCGGCAATACCGGTATGACCGTTAAAGTGGAAAGCGGCGGCTGCCGTTGCCATCATCGCCAGATTGACAAACCCCGCGATGGTCATGGCGATCGCGACGTCCCACTTGGTGGCGGAGTAACGCTCTTTACGCGTCCCACCGTGGAGATGCTGCGTCAGCGAGGAGTGCAGATAAATCACGTGCGGCATGATGGTCGCTCCCAGAACGCCGGCGGCCAGGAACACCGCTTCCGAGGTTGGCAGGCTTGGGATCGCCATCCCTTTAGCGAGCTGCGCCAGATTCGGCTGTGAGAAAATCAGTTCGACAATATAGGCCGCCGCCACAAACAGCAGCAGACCGCCAATGACCTTCTCCAGCGGCTTTTGACCCCGACGCTGTAGCATCAGGATCAGGAACGTGGCAATCCCGGTCAGTACCGCCCCCTGCAACAGCGACACGCCCAGAATCAGCTTAAAGCCGATTGCTGCGCCGATAAATTCAGCGAGGTCAGTAGCCATGGCGATGATTTCAGCCTGAACCCAGTAGAGCCAGACGGCGGGACGCGGATAATGGTCGCGGATTTGCTCCGCCAGGTTTTTACCCGTCGCAATCCCCAGCTTTGCGGAGAGCATCTGAATCAGCATCGCCATGAGGTTAGCCCAGACGACCACCCACAGCAGCTTATAGCCGAAGCTGGCCCCGGCCTGAATATTGGTCGCAAAGTTACCTGGATCGATATAACCAATGGCAGCGATGAACGCAGGTCCCATTAATGCGAACCGCAACTTGCGCGCTGCTCTGCCACTGCTACCCTCTACGCGACTGTTTGTCATTTCTGCCTCTGAAATATAGCCTTTGCTATGTTTAATGCTATCAAAATGAGAATGATTATCAAGATCATTTATAAAGTTTGCAGTGATTTCTCTGATAGCTTTGAACGATAGATGGGCGGGTAAGCTGGGCGATCTAACAGAAACTCAAATCGCGGGCTCTTTTGTGAAGACTAGCACACAAACTTAACTTTTCACTCATTTACCTAACATAACAAAAATGTATTGTGGATCACTATTTTTGAGACTCGTCACAGGATGTAACTATAGTGTGTCCTCGATCTCGTTTTCTTTTCTCTTGTTACATAGAATGTGCACGAAAATTAAACCTGCCTCATATTTGGAGCAAATATGGACCGCGTCCTTCATTTTGTCCTGGCACTTGTTGTCGTTACTGCACTCGCATTGCTGGTCAGCACAGACCGCAAAAAAATTCGTATTCGTTATGTTGTCCAACTGCTGGTCATTGAAGTTTTACTTGCGTGGTTCTTCCTGAACTCCAACGTAGGCCTCGGCTTCGTGAAAGGCTTCTCCGAAATGTTCGAAAAACTGCTCGGATTCGCCAACGAAGGGACCAACTTTGTCTTCGGTAAAATGAACGACGAAGGTCTGGCGTTCTTCTTCCTGAAGGTTCTCTGCCCTATCGTCTTCATCTCCGCGCTGATCGGTATTCTGCAGCACATCCGCGTTCTGCCGTTCGTGATCCGTGGAATTGGCTTCCTGTTATCCAAAGTGAACGGCATGGGTAAGCTGGAATCTTTCAACGCCGTCAGTTCCCTGATCCTCGGTCAGTCTGAGAACTTCATCGCGTATAAAGATATTCTCGGCAAGATGTCACGCAACCGCATGTACACCATGGCGGCAACCGCAATGTCTACCGTTTCCATGTCTATCGTGGGCGCGTATATGACCATGCTGGAGCCAAAATACGTGGTGGCTGCGCTGGTTCTGAACATGTTCAGCACCTTTATCGTTCTGTCGCTGATCAACCCATACCGCGTTGACGCCAGCGAAGAGAATATCCAGATGTCAAACCTGCACGAAGGCCAGAGCTTCTTCGAAATGCTGGGTGAATACATCCTGGCCGGTTTCAAAGTCGCGATCATCGTTGCCGCCATGCTGATCGGCTTCATTGCGCTGATTTCTGGCCTGAACGCCCTGTTCGCCGCGGTGCTGGGTATCTCCTTCCAGGGCATTCTGGGCTACATCTTCTACCCGGTTGCATGGGTGATGGGTGTTCCGGCTCACGAAGCGCTGCAGGTGGGCAGTATCATGGCAACCAAGCTGGTTTCTAACGAATTCGTTGCGATGATGGATCTGCAGAAAATTGCCAGCACGCTTTCTCCGCGCGCGGAAGGTATTCTCTCCGTGTTCCTGGTCTCTTTCGCGAACTTCTCGTCCATCGGGATTATCGCGGGTGCGATTAAAGGCCTGAACGAAGAGCAGGGTAACGTGGTTTCTCGCTTTGGCCTGAAGCTGGTTTATGGCTCTACGCTGGTGAGCGTCCTGTCCGCGTCCATTGCGGCACTGGTTCTGTAACGTTTACCGTTAAACAAAAACCGGGAGCCTGACTCCCGGTTTTTTTATGCCCGCAATTCTTCCAGCGGTTTGGGTTTACCTATCAGGTACCCCTGCAGGTAATCCACACCGAAGCGGAGCAGCATCTCCCGCTGTGCCGGTGTTTCCACATATTCCGCGACGACGCAGAGCGATTTCGTCTTTGCCAGATTACACATCGACTGCACGATCATTGCATCCATGTCGTCTGTACAAATGTCTTTCACAAAGCAGCCGTCGATTTTAATGATGTCCGCCTGCAGGCGTCTGAGACGCTCATAGTTAGCGTAGCCAGTACCAAAATCATCGATGGCGATCCGGAAACCGTAATCCCGCAGTTGCTGAATATTGTTGATACTCGAGCCTGAATTGGAGAATGCCTGCTCTTCGGTAATCTCAATCACGACGGCCTGCGGTGCCACGCCGTACCGTTCAAACAGCGCGCAAATCTCGGTCGCCACCTCTTTTTGCATCAGCGTCAGGGGCATCAGGTTGACGGAAAAACGGGCGCCAGCATGCGTTGCAGGGTTATCGCGCAGCCACACCAGTAATTTTTCCATGACGCACATATCAAACCGGTGGCTGAGATTGAACTGCGCAATCAGCGGAATAAAGCGGTCAGGGGTAATAATCTCCCCCTCGCTCTCCATTCGCGTCAGGATTTCATAGTACCCACTTCCGTCCGCCTTCTGGATCGGCTGCGCATACAAATGGAACTGCCCCGCCTCCAGGGCATGCTTAATCCGCGCCAGCATCAGGACACGCTCTGTCGTCTGTCCTGATGCCGCCTCAAGGCTATTCGTGAGCGCGAGTACGTTTTGCTCTCCGCAGGCCTGTTCTGCCAGCCAGCTCAGTTGCCCCAGCGTGTGATGCAGCTTTTCGCCGTTTTCGACCATTCCCCAGGACGCGCCAAACTCAATATCCAGCCCGGTGTTGTTCCAGAAAATCTTATTGCTGTTGAGCCGATCGACCATATGCTGGAGACGTTCAGCAATTTCCGGCCCGAGCAAGACCAGCACCAACTCGCTTCCGGGCAACTGGAACAGCAGCTCATCTTTTTGCAGGAGCGGCTGAAGCGACGTGGCGATCGTTCGTTTGCAATGGACCCGCATAATAATGCCGTAGTGGCGGCTCAAAAACTCCAGATTATCCATGCGCAGAATGCACACTTTGGCATCCGGATGGATTTCAAGGTAATCCTCCAGCGCACGAATATTGGGCAAACCGGTAAGAGGATCGGTCAGCGCCCTGTCCTGCCAGCCCCGCTTCAGCCACTCGCTGCGCTGGTAAATTCGCGACATGTAAAGCAAGCAGATGGCGAAAGAGATCAGCACGGAGAGGATAAAGGAGAGCGAATGGCCCGATTCCACCCCGTTAAGGAAGTTATAGTTGTAGGTCAACAGCAGGAGCGCTGAGATGGCCCACAGCAGAGAAATCAACGCATAGGTAAGGCGGCTTATTGCTAAGGTAAAAAGAATAAAAATCAGCGGCATCAAATAGCCCGCAATGACCGGTGATTCAAAAGGACCACATAAAATGACGAGAATGAAGCCTAAAAGCATCAGCCAGACAAAAATATATAATGGATTCTTGTGATAAAACACGGGCTTCACGCTTCGCCGCCAGAAGGCGATGGCATAACGAGGATTAATTATCATTCTTAATGGGTAATAGAACATCATGGTAAAAATCAGCCCCGCGCATATCAGGCTTTGAATATCCACAACGTTATAAATTACCGTTCCTTCGCCAAAATAGGTTGAAATAGTCACCGGAAAATCAAACAAATAGCCTGCCATATACATCGACAGCTTAATACCTAACGGCACCATAAAACCGAGCCAGAATATACGTAGCCCAATGTGCTTGTTAGGAATGCTGTGGCGCCAGCGCTTGCCCAGCATAAGGCGTAGCAGGCCGCACGCCGCGAACAGCGCAAAGGTCTGACAGAAAAGCAAAACTGAATATTGTAGTGGCGCTAAATTAACATAAAATAAATTAGTGACAGTAAAACCTAACACAATGGGAAGAATTGCCCGGCGCCCAAATATCAAAATTACCGCCAGCATCACGCTGAGTGGCAACCATGCTAAATAAACGTCATGACCATTAACAATTGCACGCGGAGAGAGATAACGGGAGACAGGTACCGCAATCAGACAAAGTGCCAGGGCAATCATAAATATCTTTACATTATTATACGTTTTTCTATTCATTAAGTTGGGGAATATATTATCCGTCCGAATCATTGACCGGATGGATAATAGGTTTATTAATTGCACGAATCAAGTTCAAGTCTATTTATAGACTGGTTTATTGATGTCGATTGAGGAGAGGTACAGGAATACCTTCTTTTTGATAACAAAATGCAGTAATGGACGTTACAAACAGATAAAAAAAACCCTCGTCATATGACGAGGGTTTACAATTTTGGTGGAGCTAAGCGGGATCGAACCGCTGACCTCTTGCATGCCATGCAAGCGCTCTCCCAGCTGAGCTATAGCCCCACATGTGACTTTACTGACCGCACTCTGTTGGGTTCAGAGTTTGGTGGAGCTAAGCGGGATCGAACCGCTGACCTCTTGCATGCCATGCAAGCGCTCTCCCAGCTGAGCTATAGCCCCATCGTAAAGCTGTCATGTTGACGGGCGGCATAATATGAATTCCGCTGCGGAGTGTCAACGGCAAAATCAATGACCGCCGTTCGATCGCCGAAAAATCATGCAAATGAATCACTTTGCGAGCGTGCTCGTAATCAGGAGTTAAGCCTGTCACGTTTTCACGTAAAACGGTGCTATAAAATGAGCCGTTAATTAACCCCACAGATATTCAGGAAATTGTATGATCAAGGAACGAATGACGCCAGAAGAGTTAGCCCTGCTCACTGGCTATAGCCGCCAGACCATCAATAAATGGGTACGCAAAGAGGGTTGGATTACGTCACCAAAACCAGGCGTCCAGGGTGGAAAAGCGCGTCTGGTACATGTGAACGAAAAAGTCCGTGACTTTATCCGCAGCGCACGTCGGGCAAGCGAAACGTCCGAACTGCCAGAAGGCACCAGCCATGATCGTTCGCTTCATACCCTCCTCCTGACGCTGGCTAATGAAATGACGCCGGAAGAGCAGAAGCAGATGACATCGCTGTTATTACGGGAAGGGATCACCGGATTGTTGCAACGTTTAGGGATACGCGATCGGGACTGATATGAAAAGATTACGGAGCAAAATGACCACGGAAGAGCTGGCGGGAAGTTTGGGCGTCGCCAGACAAACGGTCAATCGCTGGATACGTCAGCAGGGGTGGAAAACCGAAGGGCTCAACGGCGTGAAAGGCGGTCGCGCGCGGCTCATTCATGTCGATGCACGCGTGAAGGAACATATAATGAGTCTCCCGGCGATCCGCAACCGTCAGGCGGTTTACCATCTCGCGGAGGCCACGTCTGCCTATAATGGCCCCTCTTCAAACCTGTCTCCGGGCATTATAGAGACGCTGGAGAGTATGACGCCGTCAGAACAGAAGCGTCTGGACGCCTTTTTGAAACGCGAAGGCATTCACGGTTTTCTTACACGTCTGGGTATCGCGGAAAAAGAGGCATAAAAAAAACGGCAGGTTACCCTGCCGTTTTTTTTCTTAGACGTGATTACTGCTGATTTTCACGTTCAGCGATGTAGTCCAGCGCCTTGTTAATGCGCGCCACGCTGCGTGATTTGCCGATGGCATGAACTGTTACGTCCAGCGCCGGAGACTGACCTGCACCGGTCACCGCAACGCGCAGTGGCATACCGACTTTACCCATACCGACTTCCAGCTCGTCCGCCGTCGCCTGAATGGCGTGATGCACATTCTCAGCGGTCCACTCGGTGAGGGCAGCCAGCTTGTCACGCACCACTTCCAGCGGCTGACGCGCAACCGGGCGGAGGTGTTTCTTCGCAGCGTCCGCATCGAACGCATCAAACTCTTCATAGAAGTAGCGGCAGCTTTCAGCAATCTCTTTCAGCGTTTTGCAGCGCTCGCCGAGCAGTTTCACCAGATCCGCCAGCTCAGGGCCCGTGCGGGTATCAATATTTGCCTGCTCAATGTGCCACTGCAGATACGTCGCCACATATTCTGGCGGCATGGTATTGATGTAGTGATGATTCAGCCACAGCAGCTTGTCAGTGTTAAACGCGCTGGCGGATTTGCTGACTGAGCTCAGAGAGAAGAGTTCGATCATCTCTTCGCGGCTGAAGATCTCCTGGTCACCGTGGGCCCAGCCCAGACGCACCAGATAGTTCAGGAGCGCTTCTGGCAGATAGCCGTCGTCGCGATACTGCATGACGCTCACCGCACCGTGGCGTTTAGACAGTTTTTTGCCGTCATCACCGTTGATCATGGAGACGTGCGCATAGACAGGCACCGGCGCGTTCAGCGCCTTCAGAATGTTGATCTGACGTGGCGTGTTGTTGATGTGGTCTTCACCGCGCACAACGTGGGTAATTTCCATATCCCAGTCGTCAACCACCACGCAGAAGTTGTAGGTTGGGGAGCCATCGGTACGACGGATGATCAGATCGTCCAGCTCCTGGTTGCTGAATTCGATCGGGCCACGGATCTGGTCGTCAAAGATCACAGACCCCTCTTGCGGGTTAGCAAAACGCACGACGCAAGGCTCATCAGCAGCATGCTCGCTGTGGTCATGGCGGCAGCGGCCGTCATAACGCGGCTTTTCACCGTTCGCCATCTGCTCTTCGCGCAGCGCATCCAGACGCTCTTTGGAGCAGTAGCACTTATACGCCGTGCCCGCGACCAGCATCTCATCAATGACGGCGTTATAGCGGTCAAAGCGTTTGGTCTGGAAATAGGGACCTTCGTCCCATTCCAGGTTCAGCCAGTTCATCCCATCCATAATGGCTTCAATTGCTTCTGGCGTGGAGCGCTCAAGATCGGTGTCTTCAATACGCAGCACGAACTCACCTTTGTTGTGGCGTGCGAAAAGCCAGGAATAGAGAGCGGTACGTGCACCACCGACGTGCAGATAGCCTGTCGGGCTCGGCGCGAAGCGAGTTTTGATTTTCATGAAATGGCCTTACGTTATAAAGATGCCGGCAATCGGCAAATCCTGGGGAAAAAACGATGGGCAATATTCTATCACTGTGCGGCGATTCCTCAATGTTGTTCCCTGAATCGGGCCCGAGTTTGCGATTTTTGTTTAGAAATCATGCGCCACTGCCCGTTTCGCGATCGTTTTGCTTAATTTTACGACGAACGAATAAAAACTTTAGAAAATGCGTTGACTCATTTTCAACTCTCCCTATAATGCGACTCCACACAGCGGGGGTGATTAGCTCAGTTGGTAGAGCATCTCCTTTACACGGAGGGGGTCGGCGGTTCGAGCCCGTCATCACCCACCATCT
This sequence comes from Enterobacter sp. BNK-13, assembly GCF_048685015.1. Lineage (NCBI taxonomy): Bacteria > Pseudomonadati > Pseudomonadota > Gammaproteobacteria > Enterobacterales > Enterobacteriaceae > Enterobacter > Enterobacter sp. BNK-13. The sequence continues at coordinate 3,056,502 of NZ_JBLQTP010000001.1, forward strand.
ACTTCGGTAGGCTCGCAGTGTAGATAAGAATTGAGATTGGGCGATTAGCTCAGTTGGTAGAGCATCTCCTTTACACGGAGGGGGTCGGCGGTTCGAGCCCGTCATCGCCCACCATTCTCACCTTATCGCAGCAGTTCCGAAATGGGCGATTAGCTCAGTTGGTAGAGCATCTCCTTTACACGGAGGGGGTCGGCGGTTCGAGCCCGTCATCGCCCACCATTTCGGGTCGTTAGCTCAGTTGGTAGAGCAGTTGACTTTTAATCAATTGGTCGCAGGTTCGAATCCTGCACGACCCACCAATGTAAAAAAGCGCCCTAAAGGCGCTTTTTTGCTATCTGCGATCTGGATGATTCGAACCTGCAGCAGGTTCGAGCCGAACGCAGTGAGGCACCGGAGCCGTTTACGGCGACGGCCCGAAGGGCGAGCGAAGCGAGTCATCCTGCACGACCCACCAATGTAAAAAAGCGCCCTAAAGGCGCTTTTTTGCTATCTGCGGTACTGAGCGTAAAAAACATAGCCTGATGGCGCTACGCTTATCAGGCCTACGAAACCATCACACTACTGTTAACGTTTCAATTAGCGTCTTCACCGCGGGCGTCGCCTGCTTCTCGTCATACACCACATACAAATCTGCCGGTATACGCTCTTTCAGCGGGCGGAATACCACGCCCGGCCACTGCATTTGCGCGTAACTGTCTGCGGCAAGCGTAATCCCCATGCCCATGCTGATCATCGCCAGTACCGTTTGCGGCTCAACGGCTTCACGCACGATCATCGGCGAAAACCCGGCCTGCTGGCAGACGCGATGTAAAAATGCCCAGTCAGAATGCGCTGAAGGCATCGTGACAAAATACTCGTCCTGCAACTCTGCGAGCGCAATCGATGATTCGCTCACCAGCCGATGATCCTCCGGCATCGCCACCAGAAAAGCAGCCTCACGTAACCGTACGCTGGTAAACCCAGCGGTGGGCTCGGTTGCCATTCGCCAGATGCCCACATCCAGCTCCCGGCGCTCAAGCAGCGCCATCTGCATGACCGGGGATTTCTCGCGGAATACGACATCGACATTCGGGTGCGATTTCAAAAAAGCGCGCATCACCGTGCGCACCTCACTCCACATGGCGGTACCGACAATACCCAGCTCAATGCGCCCTGCCTCCCCCCGGCCAATCTGCTCAACGCGAGCCAGCGCCTGGTTTGCACCAGCAAGCAAACGACGGGACTCTTCCATCAGCACCTTACCGGCATGCGTCAACGCGACGCTTCGCGAGTGGCGAATAAACAGTAACGTCCCCAGCTGGCTTTCCAGCTCTTTAATATGCAGGCTCAACGGCGGCTGAGACATATTGAGACGGGCCGCAGCCCGTCCAAAATGCAGCTCCTCCGCCACGGCCAGAAAATAGCGCAGCAGTTTGAGATCGGTCCGATAGGCGCGTTCCATCAAAACATATCCTGGCGATAACACTTATGTGCCTACCTTAAAGCCTTTCATCGTGCAGAGGGGAAATTTAGTGCGCAACTGTGCGCATCTCGCTGTTTTTACAGGTATGGCGATAGTTAAAGCTGAAATAAAAAACCACCGCGAGCGCCAGGGCATAGGCCGCGAATACCAGCCAGATCGTCTGCCAGTCCTTCACTCCGTCCACCGAGAAATAATCGACGGCCATACCGCTCAATACCGATCCGAACCAGGCCCCGATACCGTTAACGGTTGTCATAAACAGCCCCTGTGCGCTGGCGCGGATATCGGCGCTCACCTCCTGTTCGACAAACACCGAGCCGGAAATATTGAAAAAGTCGAACGCGCAGCCGTAGACAATCATTGAGAGCATGAGCAGCACAAAGCCTGTTGCAGACGGATCGCCAAAGGCAAACAGCCCAAACCGCAGCATCCAGGCCACCATGCTCATCAGCATGACCGTTTTAATACCAAAGCGTCCAAGGAAGTACGGAATGGTCAGAATGAAGAACACTTCAGAGATTTGCGAAACGGACAGCAGGATGGACGGATATTTAACCATAAAGCTATCGGCATACGCCGGATTACGCGCAAAATCATGCAGGAAGGGGCTGCCAAACGTGTTAGTTATCTGCAGCACGGCCCCCAGCAGCATCGCGAATAAAAAGAACACCGCCATGCGGGGCTGTTTAAACAGGACAAACGCATTGAGGCCCAGCTTGCTGGCCAGCGACGGAGACGTTTTTGTTTTCGCCACCGGAATGGCTGGCAATGTCAGAGAATAGAGCGCCAGCAGCACGGACGCGGCAGCCGCCATATAGAGCTGCAGGTTGCTCAACTCGGCCCCCATCAGGCTTATGGTCCACATCGCGGCAATAAAGCCCACGGTGCCATACACCCGCACTCGCGGAAAATGGCCCACCGTATCCAGCCCTGCCTGTTCAAGACAGGAGTAAGAAATCGTATTCGACAGCGCAATCGTGGGCATAAAGGCCATCGCATTCACCAGCATGACCCAGAACATCAGGCCCGGCTCATTGACCTGTGCGGCATAGCAGAGCGCGACGGCGCAAACGAGGTGACAAATCACGTAGGCGCGGTCTGCTCGCAGCCATTTGTCGGCAATAATTCCCACCAGCGAGGGCATAACAATCGCGGCAAGTCCTTTGGAGCTGTACACCATGCCCACGTCGGAGCCGGTAAAATGTAGGGTGTTAATCATGTAAGCGCCGAGGGTAACCAACCAGCTCCCCCAGATAAAATATTGCATAAAGGACATCATCTTTAAGCGAGTCGTGATGCTCATAACCCATTCCTTATAGCAGTGTGGCCCTCACGGGCCACTTTATTGTTTTACTCAGGCAATATGGCGAAGAAAACCGCAGATAAGATTGATAAAGTTCTGGCGGGAAAGCTCAGCGGCAGCGAGGGTTTGTTCATGCGAGAGTTTGATATCGCCCAGCCCTTCCGCGAGATTGGTAATCGCAGAAACGGCCACGACCTTCAGGCCGCAGTGACGCGCGGAAATCACTTCCGGCACTACGGACATGCCCACCACATCGCCGCCGATAATTTGCATCATGCGGATCTCGGCCGCCGTCTCGAAGTTCGGACCGGGATAAGAAACAAACACCCCTTCATGGAGCGGGAAGCCGGCTTTCGTCGCCACGGTTTGCAGAATGGCGCGGTAATCCGCGTCGTAAGCATTGGCCAGCGAGAAGAAACGCTCGCCAAAGCGCTCATCGTTCAGCCCTACCATCGGCGTGCCCGGCATGGTGTTAATATGGTCGCTCAGAGCAACCAGACTGCCTGGCTGAACGTCCGGGCGTAACGAGCCCGCCGCATTGGTGCTAAACAGCAGTTCGCATCCCAGCTGCTTAAAGGTACGGATCGCATCGGTCATGATGGCCATCCCTCGCCCCTCATAGAAATGGCCGCGCCCCTTCATGCAGGCAACCGGCACCCCGGCAAGATGCCCGAGCACCAGCTCCCCGGCATGGCCATGCACGGTGCTCACCGGGAAGCCAGGCAGCGTTTCGTAGCTCAGAGAAACGGCGTCATCAATCTGGTCGGCAAGGGCGCCCAGGCCAGAGCCGAGAATAAATGCCACGCGAGGCGTGAAGTTCGGCTTAGCGGCGCGAATGATGTCGGCGCAGTACCACGGATTATTCGAGAGGGTCATAGAGGCTCCTTAAGGATGAAGATCGCGATGCGGGGATCGCATGACTTACGTCTTATATCCGCAGCCTGCCGGTGACCTCCAATACACTTTCACCGCACCATCAATACTGATTGTGTATCGATGCAACTCCCTGCCAGATATGGCAGTTTTGCTCAAGCTAATCCCGCCGGTGCCGATACCTCTGTTTTATAACGCGAGGAAAAAGTATGACGACCATTCAGGCTTCAACCCAACAGATACAAACCAGCGGCGCGAGTGGCACTTCGAGCAGTAACGATATCTCTGCGCAAATCACCCGCATTCTCGACAAGATCAAAAAGCTGACCCAGCAGTTAAAAGAGCTGTCGAACAGCCCCATCAGCACCGATGAGAAGAAAAAACAGCAGGAACTGATTCAGACCCAGATCAAAGTGCTGCAGGCGCAGCTCGCCGCGTTGCAGCGCCAGCAGGCCGAAGAGGCCCAGAAGAAGCAGGAACAAAAACTGGGCAAAGTGGAAGGCGTGAATAGCCCGTCAGACACTAATCAGATTGATATCTACATTTAATCTTCTGATGCGTTAAACAGTGGATCGCGTATGCGGGCCTCGGTTAATCGCTGTGCCTGGATACGCACCACTTCCCAGATAGCCTGCGCCGCCCCCGAGAGTGAACGATTTTTTCGCCGCACCAGCATTAGCTTTCGCTCGACAACGGGCGTCAACCGCTTCACGGCCAGTCGACTTCCCTGCGGCAGGGGAAGCGCCAGGGCGGGCAATACGCTGATGCCAATGCCGGCTTCCACCATGGGAAACAGCGTTGCCGGGTGACCAATCTCCTGCACGATTGCTGCCTTGACCCCCTGATCCACCAGCGCGGAATCAATCAGCGGACGGCTGCCCGAGGCATAATCCTGTAAAACCAGGTTCGCGCCCTGCAGTGACTGCCACCTGACCTCCGGTAACGCGGCCAGCGGATCGTCGTCACGGCAGAGCAGCAAAAAGGGCTCTGAAAGTACGCTTTCGCACTCCAGATCGCTCACCTGGCCGGGATCGATAACAATACCAAAATCGACATCTCCCTGGCGGATGCTCTCCAGCACCCACTGTTGCGGTCTGTCATGCAGCACAAAATCAATGTCCGGGTAGCGATGGCTTCCCTCGGCAATACACTGCGGGATAAGGTGCGCAGAGATCGTCTGGCTGGCTGCAACCCGCACGGTACCTGAAAGCTGCTGGCCCAGCCTTCCTACGTCTCTGAGCGTGCTGTTAAGCTCATCCAGCAGCCGTTCAAGGCGCAGAGCCAGCTGCTGCCCGGCTTCGGTCAACACCACTTCGCGCGTGGTACGATCGAGTAATCTTACCCCCGTCTGATTCTCCAGCTCTTTCACGCTGTGGCTGACCGCCGACTGGCTCAGGCCAATCATCTCCCCTGCCCGGCTAAAGCTGCGGGCATGGGCGACGGTGACGAAAATACGAAGCTGGCGTAAGGAATAATTCATCTGTTTAATTCATGAATGGATGCAATAAATCAATTTTATTTCTCAAATGGAAAAAAGCACAATAGCGACATCTGTTTTCAGGAGTCATTATGAAACTATTTCGTATTGTTGATCCGTTTACGCTCACCCTGGTGGTTACCGTTTTACTGGCCTCGTTCTTTCCCGCTCGCGGCGGGTTCGTCCCGTTCTTTGAAGGGCTGACGACGGCCGCCATCGCGCTGCTGTTCTTTATGCACGGCGCAAAACTCTCCCGTGAAGCCATTATCGCGGGCGGTAGCCACTGGCGACTGCACCTCTGGGTGATGTGCAGCACGTTTATTCTGTTCCCGATCCTCGGGGTGCTGTTTGCCTGGTGGGCGCCGGTTAACGTCGACCCGGCGCTCTACACCGGCTTCCTGTATCTCTGTATTCTTCCGGCCACGGTGCAGTCCGCCATTGCCTTTACCTCTCTCGCGGGAGGGAACGTGGCGGCCGCGGTCTGCTCGGCATCAGCCTCCAGCCTGCTGGGGATTTTCGTCTCGCCGCTGCTGGTGGGCCTGCTGATGAACATGCACGGTGCGGAAGGTAACCTTGAGCAGGTGGGCAAAATCTGTCTGCAGCTGCTGCTGCCGTTTGTCCTGGGTCATCTCTCCCGTCCGTGGACCGGCGCATTTGTGGCGAAGCATAAAAAATGGATCTCAAAAACCGACCAGACCTCGATTCTGCTGGTGGTTTACTCCGCCTTCAGCGAAGCGGTCGTGAACGGGATCTGGCACAAGGTGGGGGCAGGCTCGCTGCTGTTTATCGTGGTGGTCAGCATTGTCCTGCTGGCGATTGTAATAGCGGTAAACGTCTTTGTGGCACGTAAGTGCGGCTTCAACAAAGCGGATGAAATTACGATTGTGTTCTGCGGTTCGAAGAAGAGCCTGGCGAACGGCATCCCGATGGCCAACATTCTGTTCCCGACCTCGGTGATTGGGATGATGGTGCTGCCGCTGATGATTTTCCATCAGATCCAGTTGATGGTCTGCGCGGTGCTGGCGCGTCGCTACAAGCGCCAGACCGAAAAACTGGCGCAGGAAGCGACCCGCGCCGCGAAGGCTTAAGGACGTTTCAGGGGCTGCACCAGTTGGGTCAGCCCCTCGGTTTTGATCAGTAACGTTATCGCCATCAGCTCGCCCAGTCGCCCTGCCGGAAATTCATCCTTACGGGCAAACCACAGCAGATACTCCTCCGGCAAATCAATCAGCCTGCGGCCCCTGTATTTACCGAACGGCATCTCGGTATTGGCGATCTCAACGAGCTGCTCTTTCTCCACGTGACTCTCCTAACAGACGCATCATTTCCGCTTCGTCGATAACCTCAATGCCGAGCTCCTGGGCTTTCGCCAGCTTCGAACCTGCCGCTTCTCCGGCAATCACCAGGTCGGTTTTCTTCGACACGCTGCCCGCCACTTTTGCCCCCAGCGCCACCAGACGGGCTTTGGCGTCGTCGCGTGAAAGCTGGCTCAGGCTGCCGGTCAGCACCACCGTTTTACCGGCGAACGGGCTGTCGATCTCTTCTGCGTTGACCACCACCGGCGCGGGCCATTTAATCCCCTCTTCCAGCAGTTCGCCGATGACGTTACGGTTGCTCTCTTCGGCAAAGAAGTTAAAGACGTGCGTGGCGACGACGATGCCGACATCCGGGACTTTCTGCAGCTCCTCGATGCTCGCCTTTTCCAGCGCCTCCAGCGTACCAAAGTATGCTGCCAGACCCGCGGCCGTGGCTTCACCCACTTCACGAATGCCCAGCGCGTACAGGAAGCGGGCGAAGGTGGTCTCTTTGGCGGCTTCCAGCGCGTTAACCACGTTCTGGGCTGACTTTGGCCCCATGCGGTCCAGACCGGTCAGTTTACCTGCGGTCAGCCTGAAGAGGTCCGCTGGCGTGTGGACATACTCTTTCTCAACCAGCTGATCGATAATCTTGTCGCCCATGCCGTCCACGTCCATTGCGCGACGGGAAACGAAGTGCTTCAGTGACTCTTTACGCTGTGCGCCACAGATTAAGCCCCCCGTACAGCGCGCCACGGCTTCACCTTCCACACGCTCAACGTCCGAGCCACACACCGGGCAATGGGTTGGGAAGACAACCTCGCGCGTATCGTCAGGACGTTCTGACTCCACAACGTTAACCACCTGCGGGATCACGTCCCCCGCGCGGCGAATTACCACTTTGTCACCAATACGCAGGCCCAGGCGGTCGATTTCATCGGCGTTATGCAGCGTGGCGTTACTCACCAGCACGCCCGCCACCTGCACCGGCTCCAGACGGGCGACCGGGGTAATGGCCCCCGTACGTCCCACCTGGAACTCCACGTCGCGGACGAAGGTCATCTGCTCCTGAGCCGGGAACTTAAACGCCACCGCCCAGCGCGGCGCGCGCGCCACGAAGCCCAACTGCTCCTGCAGCGCCAGTGAATTCACCTTGATGACCACGCCATCAATATCAAAGCCGAGTGTCGGACGATCCTCTTCCACCTTGTGGTAGAACGCCAGTACCCCTTCCGGCGAGTCGCAGAGCTGAACGCGGTTGCTCACCGGCAGTCCCCACGCCTTAAACTGCAGCAGACGTCCGAGATGGGTATCCGGCAGCTCGCCGCCCTCCAGAATACCGACACCGTAGCAGAAGAAAGTAAGCGGTCGCTTCGCAGTGATGCGCGGGTCAAGCTGACGCAGCGAGCCCGCCGCCGCGTTACGCGGGTTAGCAAACACTTTCCCGCCGGTGCGACGCGCCTCTTCGTTAATTTTCTCGAAGCCCGCCTGCGGCAGGAACACCTCGCCGCGCACTTCCAGACGCGCAGGAATGTTGTCACCCTGAAGCTTCAGCGGGATCGCGCGGATGGTACGCACGTTAGTGGTGATGTCTTCACCCGTCGTGCCGTCGCCACGCGTCGCGGCACGCACCAGCACGCCGTTTTCATAGAGAAGGCTGACCGCCAGGCCATCCAGCTTCAGCTCGCAGCACCAGGTGAGCGCGTCGCTGCTTTTCAGGCGATCCTGCACGCGCTTGTTAAACGCGAGGAAGCTCTCTTCATCGAAGACGTTATCCAGCGACAGCATTGGCACTTCATGCCGCACCTGGCTGAAGGCCCCCAGCGGCTCTGCGCCAACGCGCTGGGTGGGGGAATCCGGCGTGATGAGTTCTGGATGCTGCGCCTCTAATTCCCGCAGCTCGCGCATCAGGCGGTCATACTCCGCATCCGGGACTTCCGGTGCGTCCATAACATGATAGAGATATTCATGATGGCGAAGCGTGGTTCGCAGTTCAGTGAGTTGTTGTTCGATTGAGTCCATATCACACCATCAATGAGAAAAAACCCCCGACATGCGGGGGTTGAGGAGGAGTTGAAGTCAACGCGGCGATTACGCGTTAGCTTCCTTAACTTCGCGGATGCGGTCCTGATACTCGCGCAGTTTCTGCGGGGTCATCATTCGACGCTGATCGTCGAGCACCACACCACCGACTTCGTCAGCGATATGCTGAGCGGACTGCAGCATCAGCTTAAAGTTTTGCAGTTCGTCGCCATAAGACGGCACCTGCATGAAGATAGTGACACCCGGCGTCACGAAATCACCGGTCATGTCCGGATCAAAGGTACCTGGGTTAACCATGTTGGCCAGGCTGAACAGCGCCGGGCCGCTACCGTCAGGACTCAGGTGGCGATGGAAAATGTTCATATCGCCAAACTTGAAGCCTGCCTGTTGAATACTGTTAAGCAGAACGTCACCGTTGAGATGGCTACCGTGATGCGCGGCCACGTTCATGATGATCACCGCTTCTTTACGCTGCGGTTTTTCAACAACCGGTTCTGGCTCTGCAACGGGCTCAGGCTCAACGTGCGGGGCTGGCGCGGGCTGCGGCGCAGGTTGAACATGAACAGGCTGCTGCGGTTGTGGTACCGGCTGTGCAGGCTGCTGTTGCACGGGCTGCTGCACCGGTTGCTGTTGAACCGGCTGTGGCGCAGCAGGCTGCTGATAGACAGGCTGTTGCGGCGGCTGGCGCACCGGTTCTTCCACAGGCTGCGGCGCTGGCTGGCGCGGCTGTGCAGAAGCATACGGCGGTTGATACTGGTGCTGCGAAGGACGAGGCGCTTCATGCTCCCCATGGCCTACGCCGGGCGCAGTATTGACCCGATGAACACGAACTTCACCCACGCCGTCGTCGTCGCTTCCATCGATGTCATCTTCACTGTCATCGTCGTCACGACTGGACTTCATGCGCTTCAGTGGGCGATCGCGAAACATCGAGGAACGCTCTTTACGGCTGGTCCAGAAACCATGTACCAGTAAAGCGATTATGGCGATCGCGCCAACAATGATTAATATCAGACGCAAATCCTGCATCATTATATTCTCTGTTGTTCTAACACCTTGCCACCACGGCAAACATTTACTCACTAAGAGTATTTGCCGTTTACGTCAAGTGCAAGTGTGTGCAGAGCATTCACAGCATAAAGATGAAGGAAATCGTGCTTTTTGCTGGTTTTTCGAACATTTCCGAACTGGTCATTGGTCCGTAAGTGGATAATATAGGCGGGCAATTCCACTGGTTGTGTAAAAAGGAGTACAGCCTGGCTATGGTTTCAACATCTTCTTCCCCCCGCGCAGCGGCGTCTGGTATTTTTCTCAGGGCTGGAAACTGGTCTCCCTGCCGGGTATTCGACGCTTCGTCATCCTGCCGCTGTTGATCAACATTATTCTGATGGGCGGCGCGTTCTGGTGGCTGTTCACAAAGCTGGAAAGCTGGATCCCGTCGCTGATGAGCCATGTGCCAAACTGGCTGCAGTGGCTTAACTACCTGCTCTGGCCGGTGGCGGTGATCTCCGTGCTGCTGGTGTTTGGCTACTTCTTCTCGACGATTGCAAACTGGATAGCCGCACCGTTTAACGGTTTGCTGGCGGAACAGCTGGAAGCGCGCCTTACCGGCGCAACACCGCCGGACACGGGCATATGGGGGATCATGAAAGACCTCCCTCGCATTATGAAGCGTGAATGGCAGAAGTTTGCCTGGTACCTGCCCCGCGCGATTGTGCTGCTTATCCTCTATTTTGTGCCCGGCATTGGCCAGACGGTGGCACCGGTGCTGTGGTTCCTGTTCAGCGCCTGGATGCTGGCCATCCAGTACTGCGACTATCCGTTCGATAACCACAAGGTGCCGTTTAAAGAGATGCGCACCGCCCTGCGCAGCCAGAAGGTTGCCAATATGCAGTTTGGTGCGCTGACCAGCCTGTTTACCATGATCCCCTTCCTGAATCTGTTCATCATGCCGGTTGCCGTCTGCGGCGCGACGGCAATGTGGGTGGACTGCTACCGTGCTAAGCACGCGTTATGGAAATAATGCAAAAATGTGTAAAGCAGGGGTGGCTTATGCCGCCCCTTATTCCATACTGATCCCCATTATTTCCTTGCAGTATATAGATATGCGAATTCCTTACTTCCCCCTACCTGCTTAGCAGGTATGCTGGGTCGGTATCCCAATTTCATACAGTTAAGGACAGGCCATGAGTAAGATTTATGAAGACAACTCGCTGACTATCGGTCATACGCCCCTGGTTCGACTGAACCGTATCGGTAATGGACGCATCCTGGCGAAGGTCGAATCACGTAACCCGAGCTTCAGCGTAAAATGCCGCATCGGTGCAAACATGATTTGGGATGCTGAAAAACGTGGCGTACTGAAGCCTGGCGTTGAGCTGGTGGAACCGACCAGCGGCAATACCGGGATCGCTCTGGCCTATGTTGCTGCCGCGCGCGGCTACAAGCTGACGCTGACCATGCCTGAAACCATGAGCATCGAGCGTCGTAAGCTGCTGAAAGCGCTGGGCGCGAACCTGGTGCTGACCGAAGGCGCGAAGGGCATGAAAGGTGCCATTCAGAAAGCCGAAGAGATTGTGGCCAGCGATCCGGCGAAATACCTGCTGCTGCAGCAGTTCAGCAACCCGGCAAACCCGGAAATTCACGAGAAGACCACCGGCCCGGAAATCTGGGAAGATACTGACGGCCAGGTTGACGTCTTTATCTCCGGCGTGGGTACCGGCGGTACGCTGACCGGCGTGTCACGCTATATTAAAGGCACGAAGGGTAAAAAAGATCTGATTACCGTTGCCGTTGAGCCGACTGACTCACCGGTTATCACCCAGGCGCTGGCGGGGGAAGAACTCAAACCTGGCCCGCACAAAATTCAGGGTATTGGCGCAGGCTTCATTCCGGGCAACCTGGATTTGAAGCTGATCGATAAAGTGATCACCATTACGAACGAAGAAGCCATTTCTACCGCGCGTCGCCTGATGGATGAAGAAGGTATTCTGGCGGGTATCTCTTCCGGTGCGGCCGTTGCGGCAGCGCTCAAGCTTCAGGAAGATGAAGCCTTTACCAATAAGAATATTGTGGTTATCCTTCCTTCCTCGGGTGAGCGTTACTTGAGCACCGCGCTGTTTGCCGATCTCTTCACTGAAAAAGAGCTGCAACAGTAGTGCCAGCATGTTAATAACGCGTAAAAAAGCACCTTTTCAGGTGCTTTTTTGTGGCCTGCTTCAAACTTTTACCCCTCCTGGCATTGCTTCACCCCGAAGGGTCTGGTATTTAAACCAGCAATTATTTTGATGCGTGAAATTAATCAGCGAACGAAATAGCCTTGCTGAATCGATTTTATGATTTGGTTCAAGTCTTGCTTTCGCTGCATAATGTTTAATGACGATCGAAACGTCAGCGCTAACAATACAGGCTAAAGTTCAGTCGCCAGGCTAGACTTTAGTTCCACAACACTAAACCTATAAGTTGGGGAAATACAATGTTCCAGCAAGAAGTTACCATTACCGCTCCGAACGGTCTGCACACCCGCCCTGCTGCTCAGTTTGTTAAAGAAGCAAAAGGCTTTTCTTCTGAAATCACTGTGACTTCCAACGGCAAAAGCGCGAGCGCAAAAAGCCTGTTCAAACTGCAGACTCTGGGCCTGACTCAGGGCACCGTTGTCACCATCTCTGCGGAAGGTGAAGACGAGCAGAAAGCAGTTGAGCATCTGGTAAAACTGATGGCTGAGCTCGAGTAAGTTTCCGGGTTCTTTTAAATATCAGTCACAAGTAAGGTAGGGTTATGATTTCAGGCATTTTAGCATCCCCGGGTATCGCTTTCGGCAAAGCACTGCTGCTGAAAGAAGACGAGATCGTCATCGACCGGAAAAAAATTTCTGCCGACAAGGTTGATCAGGAAGTTGAACGTTTTCTGAGCGGTCGTGCCAAGGCATCTGCGCAACTGGAAGCAATCAAAACTAAAGCTGGCGAAACTTTCGGTGAAGAAAAAGAAGCCATCTTCGAAGGGCACATCATGCTGCTCGAAGATGAGGAGCTGGAGCAGGAAATCATAGCCCTGATTAAAGATAAAGGCATGACGGCCGACGCGGCTGCGCATGAAGTTATCGAAGGTCAGGCAACTGCCCTGGAAGAACTGGATGATGAATACCTGAAAGAGCGTGCGGCTGACGTACGTGACATCGGTAAGCGCCTGCTGCGCAACATCCTGGGTCTGGCCATTATCGACCTGAGCGCAATTCAGGATGAAGTGATCCTGGTTGCTGCTGACCTCACCCCGTCTGAAACCGCACAGCTGAACCTGAAAAAGGTCCTCGGTTTCATCACCGACGCGGGTGGCCGTACCTCCCACACCTCTATCATGGCGCGTTCTCTGGAACTGCCTGCCATCGTGGGTACCGGTAGCGTCACCTCTCAGGTGAAAAACGGCGACTATCTGATTCTGGATGCCGTAAACAATCTGGTTTACGTCAACCCAACCAATGAAGAGATCGATAAACTGCGCGCGGTTCAGGAGCAGGTTGCGACTGAAAAAGCGGAACTCGCTAAGCTGAAAGACCTGCCAGCCATCACCCTGGACGGCCATCAGGTTGAAGTGTGCGCAAACATCGGTACCGTCCGCGACGTTGATGGCGCTGAGCGCAACGGTGCGGAAGGCGTCGGTCTCTATCGTACTGAATTCCTGTTCATGGACCGCGACGCGCTGCCTACAGAAGAAGAGCAGTTTGCTGCTTACAAAGCCGTGGCTGAAGCGTGTGGCTCTCAGGCGGTTATCGTCCGTACCATGGACATCGGTGGCGACAAAGAGCTGCCGTACATGAACTTCCCGAAAGAAGAGAACCCGTTCCTGGGCTGGCGTGCAATCCGTATCGCAATGGATCGTAAAGAGATCCTGCGTGACCAGGTTCGCGCGATCCTGCGTGCCTCTGCGTTCGGTAAGCTGCGCATCATGTTCCCAATGATCATCTCTGTTGAAGAAGTGCGTGCACTGAAGAAAGAGATCGAAATCTACAAACAGGAACTGCGCGACGAAGGTAAAGCGTTTGACGAGTCAATCGAGATCGGCGTGATGGTGGAAACACCAGCGGCGGCGACCATTGCGCGTCATTTAGCCAAAGAAGTTGATTTCTTTAGTATCGGTACCAATGATTTAACTCAGTACACCCTGGCAGTTGACCGTGGTAATGATATGATTTCACATCTCTACCAGCCAATGTCACCGTCCGTACTGAACTTGATCAAGCAAGTTATTGATGCTTCTCATGCAGAAGGTAAATGGACTGGCATGTGTGGTGAGCTTGCAGGCGACGAACGTGCTACACTTCTGTTGCTGGGTATGGGTCTGGACGAATTCTCTATGAGCGCCATTTCCATCCCGCGCATTAAGAAGATTATCCGTAACACGAACTTCGAAGATGCGAAGGTGTTAGCAGAGCAGGCTCTTGCTCAACCGACAACGGACGAGTTAATGACGCTGGTTAACAAGTTCATTGAAGAAAAAACAATCTGCTAATCCACGAGATGCGGCCCAAATTACTGCTTAGGAGAAGATCATGGGTTTGTTCGATAAACTGAAATCTCTGGTTTCTGATGATAAGAAAGACTCCGGAACTATTGAGATTGTTGCTCCGCTCTCCGGCGAGATCGTCAACATCGAAGACGTGCCGGATGTAGTGTTTGCTGAGAAAATCGTTGGTGATGGCATTGCTATCAAACCAACTGGCAACAAAATGGTTGCTCCAGTTGACGGCACCATCGGTAAAATTTTTGAAACCAACCATGCGTTCTCTATCGAATCTGATAGCGGTATCGAACTGTTCGTTCACTTCGGTATCGACACCGTTGAACTGAAAGGCGAAGGCTTCAAACGTATCGCGGAAGAAGGCCAGCGTGTTAAAGTTGGCGACCCGGTGATTGAATTCGATCTGCCACTGCTGGAAGAAAAAGCCAAGTCTACCCTGACTCCGGTTGTTATCTCCAACATGGACGAAATCAAAGAACTGATCAAACTGTCTGGCAGCGTCACCGTGGGTGAAACCCCGGTTATCCGCATCAAGAAGTAATTCTTGCCGCACAGTAAAATGGCGCCTTCGGGCGCCATTTTTGTTTATGCCGGCAGGATAAGCTCGTCGTAGCCTTTCGACTGGGTATAGAGCATCACGTCCGTCACCCGATCGCCAGCCATGCGAATGGCATCGGCAACGGTTTTCCCCTCAACAATGCCGCTCACCAGCTCTGAACAGAACAGATCGCCCGTCCCTTTCAGATCGGTTTCTACTCGCGGATGCGCGCTGACGGTGACGCCTTCATTCGTCACCAGCACCACGTGGATGTTTTGCGGGTCGTCAGCAACCGGCGCACTGGTGATCGCCACCCATTTCAGGCTGTCAGAGAGCAGTCCCTGTGCCGCCGCGATGGCGCTTTCCGGCGTGCGGCACGGTTTGCCGCTTAGCACTTCCAGCTCATAGACGTTTGGCGTGATCCCCTGCGCCAGCGGCAGCAGGTGCTCCCGATACGCCTCGGGGATCTCGGGCTTCACGTACATTCCGCTGTCGATATCGCCGATAACCGGGTCGACCAGCACCAGCAGGCCAGGATGCTGCGCTTTGACCGCCTTCAGCCACTGCGCCAGCAGGGCGATCTGGCTGGCATTTCCCATATATCCGGTAGTGACCGCCTTAAGCTCGCGCAGGATCTCGCGCTCTTCCAGCGCCTTCAGGTAGCCGCTGAACCACTCATCGGGGATCACGCCGCCGTAGAACGTGTCATAGTGTGGCGTGTTGCTGAACAGTACCGTTGGCACGGCGGTGACGTTCAGCCTGTGGGTTCGAATATTCGGCACCGCGATGCTGTTTCCCACGCTGCCATACACCACCTGCGACTGCACCGCGACAATATCGGTTTGCTGCGCCCGGGTATTATCCCGGAATAGAATCATCTCCATGACGCTTAAATCCCCGCCCCCTGCGAATAACTCTCTTCACCAAAGACGCCGGTAGACAGATAGCGATCGCCGCGATCGCAAATAATCGCCACCACCACCGCGCCCGGGTTTGCCTGCGCCACCCGAATCGCGCCCGCTACCGCGCCGCCCGAGCTGACGCCGCAGAAGATGCCTTCGCGCACGGCCAGCTCACGCATGGTATTTTCCGCCTCGCGCTGGTGAAGATCCAGCACCTGGTCGACAAGCTGCGCATTAAAGATGCCGGGCATATACTCCGCCGGCCAGCGGCGAATGCCCGGAATGCTGCTCCCCTCTTCCGGCTGCAGGCCGACAATGGTGACGGCTTTATCCTGCTCGCGCAGAAAACGCGATACCCCGGTAATGGTGCCGGTGGTACCCATGCTGGAGACAAAATGGGTGATTCGCCCGTCGGTTTGCTGCCAGATTTCCGGGCCGGTGGTGGTGTAGTGGGCGTAAGGGTTGTCCGGGTTATTAAACTGATCGAGCAGTTTACCTTCACCGCGCTCGGCCATTTCTAACGCCAGGTCGCGCGCGCCTTCCATCCCCTGCTCTTTGGTCACCAGAATCAGCTCGGCTCCGTAGGCACGCATCGCGGCGCGGCGCTCCTGGCTCATGTTATCCGGCATCAGCAGCTTCATGCGGTAGCCTTTCAGCGCCGCAATCATGGCCAGGGCGATACCGGTGTTGCCGCTGGTAGCTTCAATCAGCACGTCGCCCGGCTTGATTTCACCACGCTTTTCGGCCTGGACGATCATCGACAGCGCGGCACGGTCTTTCACCGACCCCGCCGGGTTATTACCTTCGAGTTTGACCCAGATTTCGCTGCCGTTGTCTGGCCCCATGCGCTGAAGCTTGACCAGAGGCGTGTTGCCGATGGTATGTTCGAGTGTATTCACGATTTTTACTCAATAAAAAAGCCGGGTTGCGCGCAGCGATCCCGGCCTACAAGACACAGTTTTAGCTGTATGCCCGGTCAGCGCAGCGCCACCGGGCGATAAACATCCTAATAACCTATCAGGCTGACTCCGCCAGAGCAATATCCTCGCGCGTCTCGATGCGTTCCTTGCCGTGATAAATACGGGCATGCTGCAGCCCAACAAACAGGCGTTCTCCCCGATGCGGCGGGACGTCGTCGCGCATGACCACCGTCAGCGGCTCGGTATACCAGCCCAGCGGCTGTACCACCAGTTGGGTATAGTGCCCTTTAGGGCTCGCTTCCAGCACCTGCACCGGCAGCGGTGAATCCAGGCTGGTTCGACGGCTCACATCCACTTCCCACGGACGCAGGAACAGATCGACCGGTCCCTGGTGGGCGGAGGTATAGCCCAGCGGCCAGCGGTGCGCGCCCACGTGGAACTGTCCGCCGCGAATGGTGCCCTGCAGACGGTTCACCTCGCCCATAAACTCCAGCACGAAGCGGGTCGCCGGTTCACGCCAGAGCTGTTCCGGCTCGTCAACCTGCTCAATGTTGCCCTGACTCATGACCACCACGCGATCCGCGACTTCCATCGCCTCTTCCTGGTCGTGGGTCACAAAGACGCTGGTGAATTTCAGCTCTTCATGGAGCTGACGCAGCCAGCGGCGCAGTTCTTTACGCACCTGTGCATCCAGCGCGCCAAAGGGTTCATCCAGCAGCAGAATTTGCGGCTCAACGGCCAGCGCGCGCGCCAGCGCCACGCGCTGTTTCTGCCCGCCGGACAGCTGGGCCGGGAAACGGTCCGCCAGGTGAGCCAGCTGCACCATCTCCAGCAGTTTGGTCACTTTCGCCTTAATGGTTGCCGCATCCGGGCGCTCGCGACGCGGCAGCACGGTGAGGCCAAACGCAATGTTGTCAAACACGGTCATGTGGCGGAACAGCGCGTAGTGCTGGAACACAAAGCCCACTTTACGATCGCGGGCGTGCAGGCGGCTCACGTCGGTACCGTGGAAGCGGATGTGCCCGCTGGTCTGATGCTCAAGCCCGGCGATAATACGCAGCAGTGTGGTTTTGCCGGAGCCAGACGGTCCCAGCAGCGCCACCATTTGTCCGGAAGGGATATCCAGCGAGATATCATTCAGCACCTGGGTGCGACCAAAAGACTTCTTAATATTGGCAATCTCAATGCTCATGATTTCCCTCCTGATGCAGACGTTTTTCCTGATTTTCTAAACGCCACTGCACCACACTCTTCAAAAACAGGGTCAAAATGGCCATCAGCGTCAGCAACGCTGCGGCAGTAAACGCGCCGATGGTGTTGTAGTCCTGCTGCAGCAGTTCAATCTGCAGCGGCAGCGACAGGGTTTCACCGCGAATGGTTCCGGAAACAACGGAAACAGCACCGAACTCGCCAATCGCGCGGGCGTTGGTCAGTACCACGCCGTAAAGCAGCGCCCAGCGAATGTTCGGCAGCGTCACGCGGCGGAACATTTGCCAGCCTGAAGCCCCCAGCAGCACCGCCGCTTCGTCTTCGTTGCTCCCCTGGCTTAACATCACCGGCACCAGCTCACGCACCACGAACGGACAGGTCACGAAGATGGTAACCAGCACCATGCCTGGCCAGGCGAACATGATCTGCAGGTTATGCGCATCCAGCCAGCCGCCCAGCGGGCCGTTGGAGCCGTAGAAGAGCAGGTACACCAGGCCCGCCACCACCGGCGACACGGCAAACGGAATATCCAACAGGGTCAGCAGCAGCTGACGTCCCGGGAAGTTAAAGCGCGTCACCAGCCACGCCAGCAGGGTACCGAACACCAGGTTCACCGGAACGGTAATCAGGGCAATCAGCACGGTCAGCCAAATGGCGTGCAGCATATCCGGGTTCGCCAGGTTTTCCAGCGCGGGCATCAGGCCCTTGCTGAACGCCTGAACGAAGATATAAATCGTCGGCACGACGAGAATGAGGGCGGACACCAGCACGCCCGCCCCAATCAGAAACCATTTACCCCAGTTGATGCGGGGCGCATCGTATCGCTTCAATTGCGTAACTTCCGCCATCAGTGACCTACCACACGTCGACCAAAGCGACTTTGCAGAGTGTTAATCGAGTACAGCAGCAGCAGCGAGGCCGCGAGGATTACTGAAGCAATCGCGCTCGCCGCCGGATAATCAAACTCCTGCAGGCGAATGAAAATCATCAGCGAGGTCACTTCCGTTTTCCAGGCGATGTTCCCGGCGATAAAAATCACCGCGCCGAACTCGCCAAGGCTGCGGGTAAACGACAGCGCGACGCCCGCCATCAGCGCCGGAGACAACTCCGGCAGCACCACCTTGCGGAAGCTCTGCCAGCGCGTGGCGCCCAGCGTTTCCGCCGCTTCTTCGTATTCCGGACCTAACTCTTCCAGCACCGGCTGCACGGTACGCACCACAAACGGGATGCTGGTAAAGGCCATCGCCACCGCGATACCGAGCCAGGTATAGGTCACCTTGATGTCAAATTTCGCCAGCCACTCGCCGTACAGCCCGTTCACGGAGAAAAGCGAGGCGAGGGTTAAGCCGGCGACCGCCGTCGGCAGCGCAAACGGCAGATCCATCAGGGCGTCAAGCAGCGTGCGGCCCGGGAAGCGATAGCGGGTTAAAATCCATGCCATCAGCAGGCCGAACACGCCGTTAAAAATGGAGGCGACAAACGCCGACAGCAGCGTCACCTTATAGGCCGCCACCACCTGCGGGTTAGTGACCACGTCCCAGTACTGCGCCCAGCTCATCTGCGCAAGCTGCATCACCAGGGCGCTGAGCGGCAACAGCAGGATCAGGCAAACGAACAGCAGGCTGGTCCCGAGGCTTAAGGTAAAGCCCGGCAGCACGCGTTTAGTCGATACTGCAAACATTACTTATGCCCCGCCGCCAGCAGTTTGTCTAACTCACCGCCGCTGGCAAAATGCGTTTTCATCACGTCTGGCCAGGAGCCAAAATGATCTTCCACGCGGAACAGCGCGGTCTGCGGGAATTTATCTTTCAGCTTGTTCATCACGTCCGGGTTGTTCACGCGGTAGTAGTAATCGGTAATGATGGTCTGCGCCTGAGGGCTGTACAGGTAGTTGAGATAGGCTTTTGCCGCTTTCTCGGTGCCGTTTGCCTGCACGTTTTTATCCACCCATGCGACCGGGAATTCGGCCAGAATGTTGGTTTTCGGGATAACCACCTCAAAGCCCTGCGCTTCATACTGTTTGCGGATGTTGTTCACTTCCGACTCGAAGCTGATCAGCACATCGCCCAGACCGCGCTCTGCGAAAGTCGTGGTCGCCCCGCGGCCGCCGGTATCAAACACTTCGACGTTTTTCAGGAACTGGGTCATGAACTGCTCGGTTTTGGATTTATCGTTACCGTCAGCCTTGTCCGCCG
Source organism: Enterobacter sp. BNK-13 (assembly GCF_048685015.1). Classification (NCBI taxonomy): domain Bacteria; kingdom Pseudomonadati; phylum Pseudomonadota; class Gammaproteobacteria; order Enterobacterales; family Enterobacteriaceae; genus Enterobacter; species Enterobacter sp. BNK-13. The sequence goes on from NZ_JBLQTP010000001.1 coordinate 3,076,233, forward strand.
CGCCCCACGCAGCTAAATAGGTGTAACGCGCGTTACCGGAGGTTTTTGGGTTCGGGAAAATCAGTTTCACGTCGGAACGCACCAGGTCGCTCCAGTCGTGGATATTCTTCGGATTGCCCTTGCGCACCAGGAAACCCATGGTGGAGTAGAACGGCGAGCTGTTGTTCGGCAGACGGCTCTGCCAGTCCGCCGGGATGAGCTTGCCTTTGTCATGCAGGATCTGCACGTCAGTGACCTGGTTGTAGGTCACCACATCCGCTTTCAGCCCCTGGAGAATGGCCAGCGCCTGCTTGGACGAACCGGCGTGGGACTGCTTGATGGTCAGCTTATCGCCGTTATTGTCTTTCGCCCACTGCTGTTCGAACGGGGGGTTAAGGGCGGCAAACAGCTCGCGGGAGACGTCATACGAACTGTTCAACAGTTCAGTCGCCTGCGCCTGTGCCACCAGCAGTAAACCTGCCAGCGCCAGAGTTCCTTTTTTCAGTACAGTAACGGCCATTGCGCACCCTTATAAATGTGATGACTATCTTATAGTCATAATATTTATAACGGGGATGAAAGGAGTAACGGTTTTATATACCGTTTGGTGATTTAGAAGCAGAAAAGGGAATAAGGGGCAGGGAAAATTGCCGGGTGGCGCTAACGCTTACCCGGCCTACGTATGGAGAGCGGTTTTACAGCGCCAGCAGACGCTCAACGGACGGCGCGAAGTAGTAGCCGCCGGTCACCGGTTTGGTGAAGCGCAGCATGGCGTCGCGCTTGCCGTCGGTATCGCCGAACATGCTCAGCAGCTGCTGTTCAATATTATACAGGCGCGCGCAGTAGGCGCAGAAGTAAAGGCCGTGCGTGCCGCTTGCCGTGCCGTACGGCAGGCTCTGGCGGACAATCTTCAGTCCTTTACCGTCTTCCTTGAGGTCAACGCGGGTCAGGTGCGAGGTGACCGGACGGTCATCACCGTCGATCTCTTCGTTGGCCTCTTTCGTACGGCCAATCATCATCTCCTGGTCGTGCACGCTCATGCGGTTAAGCTGCTTGAGGTTATGCTCCCAGCGCTGCACGAACACGTAGCTGCCGCCCGCGTCCACGCCGTCTTTGATTACCGCGACTTCACGACGCGTCTCTTCCCCTGCCGGGTTTTCCGTTCCGTCGACGAAGCCGCTCAGATCGCGCTCTTCGACCCAACGGAAACCGTGAACCTCTTCCTGCACCTCAATGCTGTCGCCAAAGGCCGCCACCGCAGCCTGGGCAACGGAGAAGTTCACGTCGTGACGCAGAGAAAGAATGTGGATCAGCACGTCGTACTGGGTCGCCGGAGCCAAGCCTTTGCCGTAAGGGATGAAGTCTTTCAGCTCTTCCGCCCCTTCCCCGCCGCTCAGCTGACGCCAGACGTTATTGCCAAACGCAACGACGGCGCCGAGGTGGGCTTCCGGGAATTTGGCCTGGAAAGTCGCCAGTTTATCAATAAACGCTTTGCTGGCCGCACGCAGGGCATCCACGTCCCCTTTGACATTGGCTTCAATCCAAATCGCCGCGCGGCAATGTTCTGGCAAAATGCCACTCTGAACCTGAGACATCGCTCCTCCTGAAATAAAGATGCCACGTCAGCGTGGCATTGATGGCGGCTATTATACCCGGATTTCAGCGAGGCGGTTTGTTCAGACGCAAATTACTGCTTCCAGAGTATTTTGCTCACCTTCCAGCTCTTCAGCGTGTCGTCAGACGGCATCAACCCTTCCGGACCGCTCCAGGTGCCGGTAAAAACATAGCTGATGTGCTGGCTGCCTTCCGCCTTACACTCCACTGCAACCTTGTCGTCGGATGGCGCGCTGGAGCAGTTGCCAAAGGCCTGCTTATAAAGATCGCTAAACGGGGTCCCGACCTTCACGCCGCTGGCGGTCGGAATATCTTCGTCCATCACCGCGATCCGGTTTACCGTGCCTTTGTCACCGTTGATCACCAGTGCCAGCTTATCGCCCTTCAGCGCTTCGTAATAGCGAACTATATTGCCATTCTCTGTTTTCATGCCGCTGCGCAGGCGGTAATCGCTGCTGAGCGCATCCTGAATAGCATTCTGATCCAGCGCCGTCGCGGCGGTAATTTTCCCCACGCCCTGCTCGGTCACTTCCGTTGATGAGCCAAACCAGTTCCACGGATACGCGGCGGACCAGTTAATGGAGGAGAGCGTCGAACAGCCGGTCAATGCCAGCGGGAGAGCGCATAAGAGTAAACGCAGCGATTTCATTGAAACGTCCTTACGTGTTAAATCAACGCTTGTTGGAGTGCGACATCGGCAAAAAGTGCCGCATTAATCATCCTGCGGCGCAAAACAGGCGCGAAGGCGCGGGTTGGTCAGCAGCCACAGCAGCGCCACAATATCGGCAACCACCAGCGCAACGCCGATGCCCGTCAGCGGTTCACCGTACCACCAGAGTACCGGCTGCCAGAAGAGCAGCGCAATCTGGGCAAGGATCAGCAGCCCGCGAAGCGCGCGCCACAAACGCGGGATCGTATGCCGTCGGCCGCTGCATAAGAAAGCCACCACCGCCGGTACGCCCGGCATCAAGCCGAGCCAGAAGGCATCGTGATCGGGATAAAAGAGCGTCAGCAGCGTGTCGCCCTGCCCGCGCGACGCGGCGGCCATCACGAACAGCACCCAGGTCCGGGCCTGGAGCAGCAGAACGCACCAGAATAAAAAGGGCAGCCTGACGCGCCCCTGCGCGTCATAGTCTGCCGGATGGATCTCAGTACTCTTCATCTTCGATGAGACGCTTTCCTAAATTCAGCACGTCAGCGTGTACGTAGCCCAGGCGTTCATACATGCCCAGCACCACGTCGTTATCTTCCCGCACCATGATCTGGATTTTCGGACAACCGCGGGCGATCAGCTTCTTCTCGAGCCGGTTGAGCAGCGCATTGGCGATACCACGACCACGGTATTCCGGGTGCACGCCCAGATAATAGGCCGAGCCGCGATGGCCGTCGTAACCGCCCATGACCGTCCCCACGACCTCGCCATTGACTTCCGCGACCAGAAACAGACTGACGTCGTGATTCACCTTACGTTCGATATCCATTTCCGGATCGTTCCACGGACGCAGCAGATCGCAGCGCTCCCAAAGGGTGATCACCTCTTCGAAATCTTCCTGGCGAAAAACGCGTATCTCCATGGTATTAACCGCCTTTTCGGGTTTAAAAACAGTGATTATGGCGCGAACCACGCCTTTAGCCAATAACCGGGGAAAATCTCGCCAAAATTTGGCATAATGTCACTTTGTCACGTATTGAAATGAAAAGTAAAACAATTCTCACTATGGACTGTCGTAACGCTAAACGCGATACGATATAACACCAGGACCCCATTTTTTAGTATTCAGGCCGCATGAGCACATTCAAACCATTAAAAGCACTCACATCGCGTCGTCAGGTTCTCAAAGCGGGGCTGGCGGCCTTAACGTTGACGGGCATCGCAAAGCAGGCTCAGGCGAAAGACGAGAGCACGCTCAAAACCAGTAACGGACACAGCAAACCGAAAACGAAAAAGCCGGGCGCGAAGCGTCTGGTGATGCTCGACCCGGGCCACGGCGGTATTGATACCGGCGCCATCGGCAAAAACGGGTCGAAAGAAAAACACGTCGTGCTGGCGATTGCAAAAAATGTGCGGGCGATTTTACGCAGCAACGGCATTGACGCCCGCCTGACGCGCTCTGGCGATACCTTTATTCCGCTGTATGACCGCGTAGAGATCGCCCACCAGCACGGGGCGGATCTGTTTATGTCGATTCACGCCGACGGCTTTACCAACCCGTCTGCCGCCGGCGCCTCGGTGTTTGCGCTTTCCAACCGCGGCGCCAGTAGCGCCATGGCGAAATACCTCTCCGATCGCGAAAACCGGGCGGATGAAGTCGCCGGGAAGAAAGCCACGGACAAGGACCACCTGCTACAGCAGGTGCTGTTCGACCTCGTGCAGACGGATACGATCAAAAACAGCCTGACGCTCGGCTCGCATATTCTGAAAAAGATTAAGCCGGTGCATCGACTGCACAGTAAAGGCACCGAGCAGGCGGCGTTCGTGGTGCTGAAATCACCGTCCATCCCGTCCGTACTGGTGGAAACCTCGTTCATTACCAACCCGGAAGAGGAGCGACTCCTCGGCACCGCGGCGTTTCGTCAGAAGATTGCCAACGCCATCGCTTCCGGCATTATCAGTTACTTCAACTGGTTCGATAACCAAAAAGCGCACTCCAGGAAACGTTGATGAAACCCAATGCTCAACTGGTCAAAACGTTCCTGCTGCAGCTGCAGGATGAGATTTGCCAGAAACTGGCCGCCGCAGACGGCGGAGAATTTCAGGAAGATACCTGGCAGCGCGAGGCCGGTGGCGGCGGACGCAGCCGCGTGCTGCGTAACGGCGGCATCTTTGAACAGGCCGGGGTGAATTTTTCCCACGTTCATGGCGACGCCATGCCCGCGTCTGCGACTGCACATCGTCCTGAGCTTGCCGGCCGCAGCTTCGAAGCGATGGGCGTCTCGCTGGTGGTGCATCCGCACAACCCGTTTGTGCCGACCAGCCACGCCAACGTGCGCTTTTTCATTGCCGAAAAGCCGGGGGCCGATCCGGTCTGGTGGTTTGGCGGCGGTTTCGACATGACGCCCTACTACGGCTTCGAAGAGGATGCCGTGCACTGGCACACCACCGCGCGGGACCTTTGTCTGCCGTTTGGCGAAGACGTTTACCCGAAATATAAAAAGTGGTGCGACGACTACTTTTACCTGAAGCACCGCGACGAGCAGCGCGGCATCGGCGGGCTGTTCTTTGACGACCTCAACACGCCTGATTTTGATACCGCGTTCAGCTTTATGCGCGCGGTAGGTGAAGGCTATACCGACGCCTATCTGCCCATCGTCGAACGCCGTAAAAACACCGACTACGGCGTACGCGAGCGTGAGTTCCAGCTCTACCGCCGCGGGCGCTACGTGGAGTTCAACCTGGTATGGGATCGCGGGACGCTGTTCGGCCTGCAGACCGGCGGGCGCACGGAGTCGATTCTGATGTCGATGCCGCCGCTGGTGCGCTGGGAGTACTGCTACGAGCCAAAAGATGGCAGCCCGGAGGCTGCATTAAAAGAGTTTATTCAGGTGCGGGATTGGGTGTAACTCCCCTCACCCCGGCCCTCTCCCCATAGGGGAGAGGGTGAAAGACGGCTCGGTGCAGTTCCCTCTCCCCTATGGGGAGAGGGTTAGGGTGAGGGGTTTACAGCGGCTGCGTCTGCGCCTCAACCACCGCCAGCGCCACCATATTCACGATACGGCGCACGGAGGCAATCGGCGTTAACACATGCACCGGTTTTGCCACGCCCATCAGCACCGGTCCTACGGTCACCCCTTCAGAGCTGGAGACGCGCAGCAGGTTATAGCTGATACGCGCCGCTTCCACGTTCGGCATAATCAGGATATTTGCCGAACCCTTCAGCGGGCTGTCCGGCATACGTTCGTTACGGATGCTCTCCACCAGCGCCGCATCGCCGTGCATTTCCCCGTCAATCATCAGCTCTGGCGCGCGCTCGCGCACCAGCGCCAGCGTCTCACGCATTTTGCACGCCGCCGCCGATTTAGACGAACCAAAGTTAGAGTGCGACAGCAGCGCCACCTTCGGTTCGATACCAAAGCGACGCACGGTCTCGGCGGCCATCACGGTGATCTCCGCCAGCTCGTCCGGGGTGGGATCGTCGTTAACGTAGGTATCGGCAATAAAGGTGTTGCCGCTCGGCAGCAGCAGGGCGTTCATCGCCCCGGCGGTGTGCACGCCGTCGCGATAGCCGAAGATCTCCTGCACCACGCTGAAGTGCTCGTGGTAATCGCCGATGGTGCCGCAGATCAGCGCATCCGCCTCGCCGCGATGGACCATGATCGCGCCGATCACCGTCGTGTTGCTGATGACGGCTTTCTGCGCCTGCTCCTGGGTGATCCCCCGACGCTTCATGATCGCGTAGTATTCACTCCAGTACTCTTTGAAGCGCGGATCGGATTCGTTGTTGACGATCTCGAAGTCGACGCCCGGCTTAATCTGCAGGCCCAGCTTCTGGATACGCATTTCGATCACGCTCGGACGACCAATCAGAATCGGCTTCGCCAGGCCTAAGGTGATCAGCTCCTGAGTGGCGTGCAGCACGCGCGCCTCTTCCCCTTCCGCCAGCACCACGCGCTTGGCGTCGGCGCGCGCCTGAGAGAAGATCGGCTTCATGAACAGGTTCGTTTTATAGACAAACTCGGTGAGTTTATCGACGTAAGCGTCGAAATCCTCAATCGGACGCGTCGCCACGCCGGAATCCATCGCCGCTTTGGCCACCGCAGGGGCAATTTTGACAATCAGACGCGGGTCGAACGGTTTTGGAATGATGTAGTCCGGGCCAAAGCTCAGATCCTGATCGCCATAGGCTGAGGCAACCACTTCGCTCTGCTCGGCGTGGGCCAGCTCCGCGATGGCGTGCACGGCGGCAAGCTTCATCTCTTCGTTGATTGCCGTCGCGCCGACGTCCAGCGCGCCGCGGAAGATGAACGGGAAGCAGAGCACGTTGTTGACCTGGTTCGGGTAGTCGGAACGCCCGGTACAGATAATGGCATCTTCACGCACCGCTTTCGCCAGCGGCGGCAGAATTTCCGGTTCCGGGTTGGCCAGGGCCAGGATCATCGGCGCGCGCGCCATCTTCTTCACCATCTCCTGGGTCAGGACCTTCGGACCCGAGCAGCCGAGGAAGATATCCGCGCCGTCGATCACGTCCTCAAGCGTACGTTTACCGTCGTCTTCTACCGCATACGCCGCTTTGGTTTCCGCCATGTTTGGCTCGCGGTCTTTGTAAATCACGCCCTTGGAGTCGCAGACCACAATGTTGTGTTTCTGCATCCCCAGCGCCACCAGCAGGTTCATACAGGCGATGGCCGCGGCGCCTGCGCCCGACACCACCATGCGCACGTCGGAGAGATTTTTCTCCACCACGCGCAGGCCGTTGAGAATGGCGGCGGTGCTGATAATGGCCGTACCGTGCTGGTCGTCATGGAACACGGGAATGTTCATACGCTCGCGCAGCTTCTGCTCGATATAGAAACATTCCGGCGCTTTAATGTCTTCCAGGTTGATCCCCCCGAAGGTCGGCTCCAGCGCGGCCACCACGTTGATAAATTTGTCAGGATCGAGCTCGTCCACCTCGATATCAAACACGTCGATACCGGCGAATTTCTTGAACAGCACCCCCTTGCCTTCCATCACCGGCTTACCGGCCAGCGCGCCGATGTTACCGAGACCCAGTACCGCCGTGCCGTTAGAGATCACGGCAACAAGGTTGCCACGCGCGGTATATTTGTAGGCCGCCAGCGGATCTTTTTCGATTTCCAGACACGGGGCCGCTACGCCCGGCGAATAGGCCAGCGCCAGATCGCGCTGGGTTGCCAGCGGTTTGGTTGGGGAGACCTGAATTTTGCCCGGGACAGGGAACTCGTGAAAATCGAGGGCACTCTGTTTCAACTGCTCATCCATCTTATTTATCCTTTCACGTATCGGTCAAAAGGGTGACGAAAGCGATCCGGTTGCACACCCTGGTGTGCCGCCTAGTATCGCCTCAGACCGCCTCCTAAACTTTGAAGGCTGCCAAACTCTCACCATCACACATTAAAAATTGTTATCAATTTATAACAGCCATGTTACCCGTCTCAAAAGCAATGCCTCCCCCGTCTGCTATGCTTTTTTGTTAAGTCCATCATGATTTTTCCAGAAGTGTGAACTAACGCACTCATCTAACTCTTTTATTTCCAAGGAGTAATCATTTATGAACCAGCTAGACGGCATCAAACAATTCACCACCGTGGTAGCCGACAGCGGCGATATCGAGTCGATTCGTCACTACCAGCCGGAGGATGCGACCACTAACCCTTCGCTACTGCTCAAGGCAGCCGGGCTTGCCCATTTTAGTCATCTGATTGATGACGCCATTGCCTACGGTAAGCAGCGCGGGAAAACGCAGGAGCAACAGGTCGCCGAAGCCAGCGACAAGCTGGCGGTTAATTTTGGTGCGGAAATTCTTAAAAGCATTCCGGGCCGCGTCTCGACCGAAGTCGACGCCCGCCTCTCGTTCGATAAAGAAAAGAGCATTAACAAAGCGCGTCGTCTGGTGGAACTCTACCAGGAGCAGGGGATCGATAAATCACGCATTCTGATCAAGCTGGCGTCGACCTGGGAAGGCATCCGCGCCGCAGAGGTGCTGGAAAAAGAGGGGATTCACTGCAACCTGACGCTACTGTTCTCCTTTGCCCAGGCGCGCGCCTGTGCCGAAGCGGGCGTGTTCCTGGTGTCACCGTTTGTAGGCCGCATCTACGACTGGTACCAGGCGAAACAGCCGATGGATCCGTACGTGGTGGATGAGGACCCGGGGGTGAAATCGGTGCGCAATATTTACGACTACTACAAACAGCATCGCTACGAAACCATCGTGATGGGGGCCAGCTTCCGACGTACCGAGCAGATCCTTGCCCTGGCAGGCTGTGACCGCCTGACCATCTCCCCTAACCTGCTCAAAGAACTACAGGACAAAGAAGAGACGGTGATCCGCAAGCTGGTGCCAACCTCTACCGTTCTGCCAAAACCGAAAGCCATGACCGAAGCGGAGTTCCGCTGGGAGCACAATCAGGACGCAATGGCCGTGGAAAAACTGGCGGAAGGTATCCGTCTGTTTGCCGTCGACCAGCGCAAACTTGAAGATCTTCTCGCTGCCAAACTTTAACCTTGCCACGGAGTGAACTATGTCCCGTAAAGAGCTCGCCAATGCCATCCGCGCCCTCAGCATGGATGCCGTGCAGAAAGCCAATTCCGGCCACCCCGGCGCACCGATGGGCATGGCCGATATTGCCGAAGTGCTGTGGAATGACTTCCTGAAGCACAACCCGAATGACCCCACCTGGTACGATCGCGACCGCTTTATTCTCTCCAACGGTCACGCCTCAATGCTGCTCTACAGCCTGCTGCACCTTTCCGGCTACGATCTGCCGCTTGAGGAGCTGAAAAACTTCCGCCAGCTTCACTCCAAAACCCCTGGGCACCCGGAGATTGGCTATACGCCGGGCGTGGAGACCACCACCGGGCCGCTCGGTCAGGGGCTGGCCAATGCGGTTGGACTGGCGATTGCCGAGCGTACGCTGGCGGCACAGTTCAACCAGCCGGACCATGAGATTGTCGACCATTACACCTACGTGTTTATGGGTGACGGCTGCCTGATGGAGGGGATCTCGCACGAGGTCTGCTCCCTGGCGGGCACTCTGGGGCTGGGCAAGCTGATCGGGTTCTACGATCACAACGGCATCTCCATCGACGGGGAAACCGAAGGCTGGTTCACTGACGACACGGCAAAACGCTTCGAGGCCTACCACTGGCACGTGGTGCATGGGATCGACGGCCACGATCCTGAGGCGGTAAAAAAAGCGATTCAGGAAGCGCAGAGCGTGAAGGACAAACCGTCTCTGATTATCTGCCGCACGGTTATCGGCTTCGGCTCACCAAACAAGGCGGGCAAAGAAGAGGCGCACGGCGCGGCGCTGGGTGACGAAGAAGTGGCGCTGACCCGCCAGAAGCTGGGCTGGAAATACCCGCCATTTGAAATCCCGAAAGAGATCTACAGAGCATGGGATGCCCGTGAAGCGGGTGAAAAAGCCCAGCACGCCTGGAACGAGAAGTTTGCCGCCTACAAAAAAGCGCACCCGGATCTGGCCGCCGAGTTTTCCCGCCGCATGAGCGGCGGTCTGCCGGAGGACTGGGACGATAAAACTCAGGCGCTGATTGAAAACCTGCAGTCCAACCCGGCCAAAATCGCCACCCGTAAGGCGTCGCAAAACACCCTGAATGCTATTGGCCCTCTTCTCCCTGAGCTGCTGGGCGGCTCGGCGGATCTGGCACCGAGTAACCTGACCATCTGGTCGGGCTCGAAATCGCTGAAAGAAGACATTGCCGGGAACTATATCCACTACGGCGTGCGCGAGTTCGGGATGACCGCGATCGCCAACGGCATCGCTCACCACGGCGGCTTCGTGCCCTACACCGCCACCTTCCTGATGTTCGTCGAGTACGCCCGTAACGCGGCGCGCATGGCAGCGCTGATGAAGGCGCGGCAGATTATGGTCTATACCCACGACTCCATCGGTCTGGGAGAAGACGGCCCCACCCACCAGGCGGTTGAACAGCTGGCGAGCCTGCGCCTGACGCCAAACTTCAGCACCTGGCGTCCCTGCGATCAGGTCGAAGCGGCGGTGGGCTGGAAGCTGGCGGTAGAACGCCATAACGGCCCGACGGCACTGATTCTGTCACGCCAGAACCTGGCGCAGATAGAGCGCACGCCGGAGCAGGTGAAAAACATCGCTCGCGGCGGCTATATCCTGAAAGACAGCGGCGGCAAGCCGGACGTGATCCTGATTGCGACCGGTTCAGAGGTGGAAATCACGGTGAAAGCGGCGGAGAAACTGACCGCCGAGGGCCACGCGGTGCGGGTCGTCTCCCTGCCTTCCACGGATATCTTTGACGCCCAGGACGAGGCGTACCGGGAATCGGTCCTGCCGTCCAGCGTCACGGCGCGCGTGGCGGTGGAGGCCGGTATTGCCGACTACTGGTACAAGTATGTCGGGCTCAAAGGAGCGATTGTGGGCATGCGGGGCTACGGTGAGTCCGCCCCTGCCGATAAGCTGTTCCCGTACTTCGGCTTTACCGTTGAGAACGTGGTGGAGAAGGCGCTGAGCGTGCTGTAGTGCGGCCTGCGTTGCCGGGTGGCGCTATCGCTTACCCGGCCTACGGCTCGGTTTTTTGTAGGCCGGGTAAGGTGAAGCCGCCACCCGGCACATTGCCACAGACCGCATGATTCGTAGGCCGGGTAAATCGAAGCCACCACCCGGCACATTGCCACAGACCGCAAGATTCGTAGGCCGGGTAAGGCAAAGCCGCCACCCGGCACATTGCCACAGACCGCAAGATTTGTAGGCCGGGTAAGGTGAAGCCACCACCCGGCACATTGCCACAGGCCGCAAGATTCGTAGGCCGGGTAAGCGACTGCGCCACCCGGCAAAAAGCTACCGCGTGATCCACAGCGTGGGCCAGGCGTCTGGCCCGTTCCAGTTATCGCAGCTGGGTTCCTCAGCATAACGCACCAGGCGGAAACGCTGGCCGTCAAACCGCCAGCGCGTCTGGAACCCACAGTCGCCCATACCGCGCCCCAGCGAGAGCGTGGTCAGCTCGCGCGTCTTCTCATCAAAGCTGGCGTTCATCAACTCTATTTCGCTGCTGTCGCTTGACGGCGTAAACGGCAGACGCAGCCTGACGCTGCGGGCAGAGAATGGTTTTTTACGTGACACCAGCCACGCCAGATCGACGGTGTTATAGGCCCCCGCCTCGCAGCTGACGATCAGCAGCGCCTTGTCATCGGTTAACGCGGTGACGCGCACTTCCCGGCGGTTAGGATCCAGCGAGCACTGGCTGCTGTTCATCCTGCCGGTGCCATAATCCAGCAGGTCGTTCAGTTCGGCATGGGAAAGCGGTGTTGGGGTAGGATTAACGGTCGCCACCTTTTTCAGGGCGGGTGCGGGCGGTACGCTTAACGGCGGATCGTCACCTTTTCTGATCCACGCGGTTTCACTGCCCACGCGCTTTTGCTGCGCATCAATGAACAGCAGCGCGGCTTTCAGACCGCTCAGAGAAATCACCTGCTTACCGCCGCGAAGGGTCAGGGCCTTCCCTTCCTGGATATTTTTCAGAAAGGCGGTGATGGTGGTCGCATCGTCCGTTTTCAGATGCCAGGGCGTGAGCTGCCAGCGCTGTTTGTCCAGCTTCAGGGGAACATTATCCAGCAGCAGTCGGGGGGCAATCTCAGGCTCTTTCACGGAAGGCGTATCAAGCCCGCCGAGATCGATACGCAGCGTGGCATCCGTTTTCGCCCCGGCGCTTCGGGTGAGCGTCATGACCAGACCACGGTGTTCGCCCGTGTTGCGGGCAAGGCAAAAGTTCTGGTTATTGCAGGTCACCTGCCAGTCAGAAAAGGCTTGCTGCGCGGGTGCAGCCCGCACCTGCGGCGCGAGGAGCACATAAAACAGGGAAAATAAAAAGACGCTGTAGCGCATGAATGGCACAATCCCGGAACGAAAACGCGTAACTGGGCAGTATCTTCGTGTTCCCGCCGGGGTTGCTCAATCGGATTTATCAGATATACCCGAAAAACAGGCTATATCCGTTCGAAAGGGGTATTCATCAGCCCGGTCGTCTGTAAATACTGCAGTAATATCACCGCCTTACCATCCCTGATTTCGCCTGAACGCACCATCTCCAGCGCCCGGGCAAAAGGAAGCTCCAGCACTTCGATATCTTCATCCTCTACGCCGCCGCCCCGGTGAGTGCGCTGCGCGTCGCTGTATTCCGCGATGAAGAAATGGACGATTTCCGTCACGCCGCCCGGCGACATAAACAGCTCGAAGACCTTTTTGACTTCGCCCACTTCGAAGCCGGTCTCTTCGACGGCCTCTTTGCGGATGCAGACTTCCGGCTCATCGTCATCGAGCAGGCCCGCGCAGGTTTCAATCAGACGTCCGTCCGGGTTGCCATTGACCCATGTTGCCACCCTGAACTGGCGGATCAGCACCACGCTCTGCTTTTCACGATTATAGAGCAGGATAGTTGCCCCGTTGCCGCGGTCGTAGACCTCGCGCCTGTGGCGGATCACTTCACCGTTGTTACGCGTCAGATCGTAGGTGATGTTACGCAGGACAAAGTAGTTTTCAGAGAGAATTTTGTCTTTGATAACGTCTATTTTCAGGGTCATACGGGCTCCACGACACAATGAGTCGTCCTATACTACGCCGTGAATCCCGCTTTGTCGCCCGCCGGATTAATGATGCTGTGGCGCATTACCTCCCAGCCAGTCGAGTATCCCTTGCGCGGCATGACGTCCTTCCGCCATCGCGGTCACCACCAGATCCGCGCCGCGTACCGCATCGCCCCCGGCGAAGATCTGTGGGTTGGTCGTCTGGTAACGGTAGCGGCTCTCAACCGAGGCCACGATCCGTCCCCAGTCGTCCGTTTCAACCCCCTGCGCCTGCAGCCAGGGCATCGCGTGCGGATTAAAACCAAACGCCATGATGACCGCATCCGCGGCCATCACAAACTCGCTGCCCGCCACCGGAACGGGCCGACGCCGTCCCTGCGCATCCGGTTCACCGAGCACGGTTCGCAGCATCCGGATACCGTTGACCTTACCGTTCGGATCCAGCGTCAGCTCAACCGGCTGAACGTTAAACTCAAACGCGGCCCCCTCTTCTCTGGCGTTCTTCACCTCTTTCTTCGAGCCTGGCATGTTGGCCTCATCCCGACGATAGGCGCAGGTGACGTTTGCCGCCCCGTGGCGTAACGCAGTGCGGACGCAGTCCATCGCGGTGTCGCCTCCGCCCAGCACCACCACGTTCAGGCCACGGGTGTCGATGAACGGTTCGCTGGCCGTCGCCTCCAGCCCCATAACATGCCGCGTGTTGCCCACCAGGAAAGGCAGCGCGTCGTAGACCCCTGGCGCGTCCTCGTTCGGGATACCCGCCTTCATCGAACGATAGGTTCCCACCCCAATAAACAGGGCGTCGTAATCGTGCTTTAGCTGTGACATCGACACGTCCTGGCCCACCTCGCAGTTCAGCTCGAAGCGGATCCCCATCGCGGTAAATATCTCTCTGCGCCGCGCGAGCAGCGATTTGTCGAGCTTAAATGCCGGGATGCCAAAGGTCAGCAAACCGCCGATCTCCGGATGCCGGTCATAGACCGTCACGCTCACGCCGTGGCGCGCCAGCACGTCGGCGCACGCCAGCCCGGCGGGCCCCGCGCCGACAATCGCGACACGTTTACCTGACGGCGTGACGGCGGACATATCCGGCCGCCAGCCCATCGCCAGCGCCCGATCGGCGATATAGCGCTCAATGTTGCCGATGGTCACGGCGCCCGCCGCTTCACGCAGCGTGCAGGCACCCTCGCATAGCCGGTCCTGCGGACAGACGCGGCCGGTAATTTCAGGTAAACAGTTGGTCTGATGAGAAAGCTCAGCCGCGCCGGTGATATCCCCCGCGTTGAGGCGCTCAATCCACTGCGGAATGTGGTTGTGCAGCGGGCAGGTCCATTCGCAAATGCTGTGCTCGCCGCACTTCAGGCAGCGCGACGCCTCGCGGGCGGCCTGTTCGGCCCGGAACGGCAGGTAAATTTCGTTAAAATGGCTCACGCGTTCGACGGCAGCCAGCTTATCGGGCTCGCCGCGGGGCGCCGTCGCCTGCATCTGTAGCAGTTTGGTACGCGGCGCGTCCACGCTGACGGCCTCCGCATCATGCCAGGGTTGCGCCTCCAGGCAGGCCGTGCGCTGTCGGCGCGATTTCGCCAGATTATCCAGCACGACAGGCGTCGCCAGGGAGAGGACATCTGCGGGGCAATTTTCGATACAGGCCGGGCCGTGTGGACGCGTCAGGCAGAGATCGCATTTATTCGCCGAGGCCTTCACGCTGCCATTGTCGAGCGGGGTGACGATAATCTCCATCGTGCCAAACGGGCAGGCCACCACGCAGGCCTTACAGCCGATACATTTTTGTTGATTCACCTGTACGCTGTCATCGCATTTGCTGATGGCACCGTTCGGGCAGCTTTGCGCGCAGGGTGCATTTTCGCAATGATGGCAGGTCACCGGGCGGCTCTTCTCGCCGGATCTCAGGACCGTGATACGGGGATGAAAATGGCGCTCGCTCAGGACATGCTGCTCATCGTTGTGCGCCATCACGCAGGCCACTTCGCAGGCGCGACACCCAATGCACTGCTGGCTGTTAGCCATAATAAAACGATTCATAACCACACCTGTTTTTGGTTCAATAACCTTTCTCTTTATAAGAGTATGGTATTTACGCATCACGGTGCGATCGGGCAATGTTCAAATGCCCTGAACGCCCAATTATTTCCAGTGAACCTGTGGCAGATCAATTTTATTCAGAGAGCCGTTCTGTGACCGTTAAACGACCCGTTTCCGGAAGCCTTGCCTGGGCTTTCTTTTCGATCATTGCCCTATCCGTGCTCAGCAGCACCGTCGCGCTGCTGACGCTGGCCAGCAGCCAGCGCGATGCCGAAGCCATCAACATCGCTGGCTCACTGCGCATGCAGAGCTATCGTCTGGGCTACGAGATGCAGCGCAACAGCCCTTCCCTTGCGGCACATCGTGAGAGCTGGCAACAGACGCTCGGCGCGCCTGCCCTGCAGAAGCTGAACCGCTGGTACGTCCCGGACAATGTGAAAGCACGCTATCAGCAGCTGCATGTGGCCTGGCAGGAGATGGATGCGCGCATCGCCCGCGGCGACAGCGCGTGGTATCAACGTAATATTGAAGATTTTGTCGGCCGCATTGATGCCTTTGTGCTCGCCCTCCAGCACTACACCGAACACAAAATTCAGACGGTCACCCTGCTTTCGCTGGCTGGCGCACTCGGGATCCTGCTGCTGACGCTGTTTACCCTGCGACGCATCCGTCGTCAGGTGGTGCTGCCGCTGAATAACCTGGTGGCGGCCAGCGAACGCATTGAGCGCGGCGAATTTGCCACTCCTGCGCCGGATAGCGCCCTGCCGAACGAGCTGGGCCAGCTTTCGCGCGCCTTTAACCACATGTCAGCCGAGCTCGATACGCTCTACCGTTCGCTCGAAGCCTCGGTTGCGGAAAAGACGCGGCACCTGCACGAAGCCCACCAGCAGCTCGACATGCTGTTCAAGTGCTCGCAGGCGCTCAATACCGGCCAGATAGACAGCCACTGTTTCCGGCATATCCTGCAGATTGTCCATGACTATACGCAGATGAATTATCTGGAACTGCGCACCAGCGACGACTGGCGGCTGTGTGAAGGGACGGAGGCTGAGGGTATCCCTCTGCAAAACCTGCCGGTACTGATGCAGGACACGCTCTATGGCGAGCTGCGCTGGCAAAGCGAGGCGGACAGCGTCCCCCTTCCGCTGATGAGAAGCGTGGCGACCATGCTCGGACGCGGGCTGTACTTTAACCAGGCGCAAAAGCATTACCAGCAGCTGCTGCTGATGGAAGAGCGCGCCACCATTGCCCGCGAGCTGCACGATTCGCTGGCGCAGGTGCTGTCGTATCTGCGCATTCAGCTTGCGCTGCTCAAACGCGCCGTGCCGAAAGAAAATACCCAAGCGCAGGCCATTATCACCGACTTCTCCCGCGAGCTGAACAATGCCTGGCAGCAGTTGCGCGAGCTGCTGACTACCTTCCGACTGACGCTGAACCATGCGAATTTACCCGCGGCGCTGCAGGAGTCCCTCGACGTGCTGCAGAGTCAGACGCAGGCGAAACTGCATCTCGACTGCCGCCTCTCCTCGCTGGCGCTGGACGCGCAAAAGCAGGTGCATTTGCTGCAGATCGTGCGTGAGGCGGTGTTGAACGCCATTAAGCATGCGCAGGCGAGCGAAATCACCGTCAGCTGCGTGACCGCAGCGGACGGTACGCACAGCGTCAGCATTCGCGACAACGGCATCGGGATTGGCGAAGCCAGCGAGCCGCCGGGACATTACGGGCTGAACATTATGCGCGAACGCGCGCAGCGGCTAGGAGGAGTGCTGCTCTTTTCACAGCCGCAAAACGGCGGCACGCTGGTCACCGTGACGTTCCCGGCGCCCGCGCCGTTAACGGGTAAATAACGGTAAAGAGGGAAGCGCAGGGAAAAGCGCATGATAATTTACACTATCTCCTTTATTTCTCCACGTTTGACCTGGGCCTTACCGCTAAAGTTATGCGGGCAATAAACAATAATGACGTGCAGCAAAACGAGGTCACACTTTCATGGCGAATTTTTTCATCGATCGCCCCATTTTTGCCTGGGTGCTTGCCATCCTGTTGTGTCTGACAGGCGTCCTGGCGATTACTTCACTTCCCGTTGAGCAATACCCCGACCTGGCACCGCCGAACGTGCGCGTCACCGCAAACTACCCCGGCGCGTCGGCACAGACGCTGGAAAATACCGTGACGCAGGTTATCGAGCAGAACATGACGGGTCTGGATAACCTGATGTACATGTCCTCGCAAAGCAGCGCCACGGGACAGGCGACGGTCACCCTGAGCTTTAAGGCGGGCACCGACCCGGACGAAGCGGTGCAGCAGGTCCAAAACCAGCTGCAGTCGGCCATGCGCAAGCTGCCCCAGGCGGTGCAAAACCAGGGCGTGACCGTGCGTAAAACCGGCGATACCAACATATTGACCATCGCGTTTGTCTCGACAGATGGCTCGATGGATAAACAGTACATCGCGGACTACGTCGCCAGTAATATTCAGGATCCCATCAGCCGGATTAACGGCGTCGGGGATATCGACGCCTACGGCTCACAATACTCCATGCGTATCTGGCTCGATCCCAATAAGCTGAACAGCTACCAGATGACGGCAACCGACGTGACGGATGCTATCAAAGCCCAGAACGCCCAGATTGCCGTAGGGCAACTGGGGGGAACGCCTTCCGTTGATAAGCAAGCCCTGAACGCCACCATTAATTCGCAATCCCTACTGCAGACGCCGGACCAGTTCCGCAATATCACCCTGCGCGTGAATCAGGACGGGTCGGAAGTGCGTCTCGGCGATGTCGCCACGGTGGAAATGGGGGCGGAGAAATACGACTACCTGAGCCGCTTTAACGGCAATCAGGCCTCCGGTCTGGGGATTAAGCTGGCCTCCGGCGCGAACGAAATGGCGACGGCAAAACTGGTGTTAGACCGTCTGGACGAGCTGTCGCAGTATTTCCCGCACGGGCTGGAGTACAAAGTCGCCTATGAAACCACCTCCTTCGTAAAAGCCTCCATTGAAGACGTGGTGAAGACTCTGCTCGAAGCCATCGCGCTGGTGTTCCTGGTCATGTACCTGTTCCTGCAAAACTTCCGCGCGACGCTGATCCCCACCATTGCCGTCCCCGTGGTGCTGCTGGGGACCTTTGCGGTGCTCTACGCCTTCGGGTACAGCATTAATACCCTGACGATGTTTGCGATGGTGCTGGCAATCGGCCTTCTGGTGGATGATGCCATCGTGGTGGTTGAAAACGTCGAGCGCATCATGAGCGAAGAAGGGCTCTCTCCGCGCCAGGCGACGCGCAAGTCCATGGGGCAAATTCAGGGGGCGCTGGTCGGGATTGCGATGGTGCTGTCGGCCGTCTTTATCCCGATGGCCTTCTTTGGCGGCACCACCGGGGCGATTTACCGCCAGTTCTCGATCACCATCGTCTCGGCGATGGTGCTCTCGGTGCTGGTCGCGCTGATCCTCACCCCCGCGCTGTGCGCCACCATTCTGAAACCGCTGCACAAAGGAGAGCATCACGGGCAGAAAGGGTTCTTCGGCTGGTTTAACCGCATGTTCAACCGCAACGCCGCGCGCTATGAATCTGCCGTTGGTCGCGTACTGCACCGCAGCCTGCGCTGGATGATGATTTACGTTGTGCTGCTGGGCGGCATGGTCTGGCTGTTCCTGCACCTGCCCACCTCGTTCCTGCCGATGGAAGACCGGGGGATGTTCACCACCTCGGTGCAGCTTCCGAGCGGCGCAACGCAGCAGCAGACGCTGAAAGTGGTGCAGAAAGTGGAACAGTACTTCTTCACCAAAGAGAAAGATAACGTTGTGTCGGTCTTCTCCACCGTCGGCTCCGGCCCGGGTGGTAACGGGCAGAACGTCGCCCGCATGTTTGTTCGCCTGAAGGACTGGGACGAGCGCGATACCCGGACGGGCACCTCGTTTGCCATCATCGAACGTGCGACAAAAGCCTTTGCGCACATCAAAGAGGCGCGCGTCTTTGCCAGCAGTCCGCCGGCGATAAGCGGGCTGGGCAGTTCCGCCGGGTTCGATATGGAGCTGCAGGATCACGCTGGTGCGGGCCACACGGCGTTGATGGCGGCACGCGATAAGCTGTTAGCGCTGGCAGGCAACGATCCTGGCCTGACCCGCGTTCGCCATAACGGCCTCGACGACAGCCCGCAGCTTCAGGTGGATATCGACCAGCGTAAGGCGCAGGCGCTGGGCGTCTCGATCAACGATATCAACGACACCCTGCAAACGGCGTGGGGGTCGAGCTATGTGAATGACTTTATGGATCGCGGCCGCGTGAAAAAAGTGTATGTCCAGTCCGCCGCGCCGTTCCGCATGCTGCCGGATGATATTAACCGCTGGTTTGTCAGAAATAATGCTGGCGGCATGGTGCCGTTCTCCGCCTTTGCCAGTTCGCACTGGGAGAGCGGATCGCCACGCCTGGAACGCTATAACGGCTATTCTGCGGTTGAAATCGTCGGGGAAGCCGCGCCGGGCGTCAGCACCGGTACCGCCATGGACACCATGGAAAAACTGGTGCAACAGCTGCCCGCCGGTTTTGGTCTCGAGTGGACGGCCATGTCTTACCAGGAGCGTCTCTCAGGGGCGCAGGCCCCCGCCCTTTACGCGCTCTCGCTGCTGGTGGTCTTCCTCTGCCTTGCCGCTCTGTATGAGAGCTGGTCGGTCCCGTTCTCGGTCATGCTGGTCGTGCCCCTTGGGGTTATCGGTGCGCTGCTCGCGACCTGGATGCGCGGCCTGGAGAACGATGTTTACTTCCAGGTGGGCCTGCTCACCGTCATTGGGCTATCGGCGAAAAACGCCATTCTGATCGTTGAGTTTGCCAACGAGATGAATGCCAAAGGCCACGAGCTGATGGCCGCCACGCTGCACGCTTGCCGTCAGCGCCTGCGTCCAATCCTGATGACGTCACTGGCGTTTATTTTTGGTGTGCTGCCGATGGCGACCAGCACTGGCGCAGGTTCCAGCAGCCAGCATGCCGTCGGCACGGGGGTGATGGGGGGCATGATTTCGGCCACCATCCTGGCCATTTACTTCGTTCCGCTGTTCTTTGTGCTGGTGCGTCGCCGCTTCCCGCTAAAGGAACGTCCTGAGTAAGTGGTTGAAATAAAAAAAGGCGGCTTTATCGGCCGCCTTTTTACTGTGTGATTAATTCACACTATGGTTATTTTACTTATTTTAGTGCTCTTGCAATTCTTACTGAATGTCATTTACGAAGCATGCCTTCGATAAAATCTTTCCAGTTCCCCAGTTCACGTTCAATCATAACAACCTCTCTTATTATTATGCGCATTCTACAAAAACGTACCATCATTGTGAAGACTATTTAACCAATTGCTGTGATTGTACCCCACGTCCTGCGGGGATTTATGATAAATATGAACGGAGAGCCCTCAATTTTTTGTGACGGCCAGCAATATTTTGAAATAACCCTACGAACGGGTGAGTTTTATTTTATTGGCTGAGTTTATTGGGTTTTTAAAGTTTATGGACATCTATGCTTAAATGATGAAAGAATATTCAGCGTACAGTTGTGAGTCGAATTAAGCAGGCGCATTAATCCAGACAATTCCTGAATGTGTTATATTCCACTTAAGGATATATCTTCGAATTTACTGAACATTTAATTATCAGAACATCAAAAGGATTCACCATGGTTGTGATGTACGGCATTAAAAATTGCGACACCATCAAAAAAGCCCGCCGCTGGCTGGACGCTAACAGCGTAGAGTACCGCTTCCACGATTACCGTGCCGATGGGCTCGATGCAGAATTTCTGCATAGCGCTATTCGCGAACTGGGCTGGGAAGCCCTGCTGAACACCCGCGGTACCACCTGGCGTAAACTGGACGACTCTCTGCGCGCCAGCATCAAAGATGCCGACAGCGCGGCAAAACTGATGCTCGAGATGCCGGCAATTATCAAACGCCCATTGCTCTGCGCGCCAGGGCAGCCTATGCTGCTGGGTTTCAGTGAAACCCTTTATTCCGACTTTTTTCGTTGAGGTGTAGTTTATGTCATGCCCGGTCATTGAGCTGACTCAGCAGCTTATTCGCCGTCCTTCCCTTAGCCCGGACGACGCAGGTTGTCAGGCTCTTATGATTGAACGCCTGCGCGCCATCGGTTTTACCGTTGAACGCATGGATTTTGGCGATACCCAGAACTTCTGGGCGTGGCGCGGACAGGGCGAAACGCTGGCCTTCGCCGGGCATACTGACGTCGTTCCCGCCGGTGATGCGGATCGCTGGATTAACCCGCCGTTTGAGCCGACCATTCGGGATGGCATGCTGTTTGGTCGCGGCGCGGCAGACATGAAAGGCTCCCTGGCGGCGATGGTCGTGGCGGCAGAGCGCTTTGTGGCGCAGCATCCGAACCACAAAAACCGTCTCGCGTTTTTGATCACCTCTGACGAAGAAGCCAGCGCGCACAACGGTACCGTAAAGGTCGTTGAAGCGCTGATGGCACGCAACGAGCGTCTCGACTACTGTCTGGTCGGTGAGCCGTCCAGCACCGAAGTGGTGGGTGACGTCGTCAAAAACGGACGCCGTGGCTCGCTGACCTGTAACCTGACCATTCACGGCGTTCAGGGCCACGTTGCTTACCCACATCTGGCCGATAACCCGGTTCACCGCGCCGCGCCAATGCTGAGCGAGCTGGTGGCGATTGAGTGGGATAAGGGTAACGAGTTCTTCCCGCCGACCAGCATGCAGATTGCGAACGTCAAGGCCGGGACCGGCAGCAATAACGTGATCCCGGGGGATTACTTCGTCCAGTTCAACTTCCGCTTCAGCACGGAACTGACCGATGAGATGATCAAGGCGCGCGTTATCGCCCTGCTGGAAAAATATCAACTGCGCTACACCGTGGAGTGGTGGCTTTCCGGCCAGCCGTTCCTGACGCAGCGCGGCAAACTGGTGGATGCGGTGGTGAACGCCATCGAGCACTATAATGAAATTAAGCCACAGCTGCTGACAACGGGTGGTACCTCAGACGGACGCTTTATCGCCCGTATGGGTGCTCAGGTTGTCGAACTGGGGCCAGTGAACGCAACCATTCATAAAATAAATGAGTGTGTCAATGCGGCAGATTTACAACTGCTGGCCCGTATGTATCAACGTATTATGGAGCAAATCGTCGCCTGACGAACGCTCTGAGAGGAATAGCGAATGGATTGGCTTTCAAAGTACTGGTGGGTTCTGGTGTTGGTTTTTCTGGTCGGCGTACTGCTTAACGTGATTAAAGACCTTAAGCGCGTGGACCATAAAAAATTTCTCGCCAACAAACCGGATCTTCCCCCGCACCGTGATTTCAACGACAAGTGGGACGATGACGACGACTGGCCGAAGAAAGACCAGAAGAAGTAACCGGTCTGTATCCCCTCTCCTGTGGAGAGGGGATAACCTCACATAAACTCAACAATATCATCGTTATCCGGCTTACCGCCGCTGAGCGCTTCATCAAAGTAGTGCTTCGGTACGGTATAGCGTAAACGATCGAGCGCAAACTGCATGCTGCGGTCGTCAATGGCGTGGCCCAGATCGTCAACGATATCCAGCGTCACATCCCCACCTTCCCGAATCAGCGCTTCCTGGGCAGCAACCGCATGCGAGAGTTCAATCACCCGGTCTTCACCGCCGTGGATTAAGTGGATCGTGGTCTGCGTGGTTGCGCTTGTCGGTAACGTCGCAAAACGGCCGTTAAACGCGATCACCCGTGACACAAGACCTGGCTGCGCCTTTACGCTTTCCAGCGACATGATTGACCCCTGCGAGAAGCCAATCAGCGCGGTCGCATCGGCTCCTACGCCGCTCTGCTGCTGCCAGTAGCGAACGACCTCGATAAAGGTCGGCATGATGGCATCAATGCGCGCCTGACGGTTCTCTTCCGTCACGCCCTGAACCGAGAACCACTGGCGCCCGTTCGGGCCGCATGGCTCTACGCCCCCGATGCTGACAATCAGCGCGTCGGGGAAAACGGGCGCAAACCAGCTGCCAATCTGCCCCATATTGACGGCATTATCGCCAACCCCATGAAACAGAAGCAGTAACTGTTTAGCCGGTTTGTCAGGGCTTTGAACAACAAAATGGTCATGTTTCATGGTGGTCTCCTTAATAGATGACCTGGATTCTACGCCTCCCGGCGGGAATGACCATGCCACTTTACTGAAGAAGTCATTGAAAAAATTGCCATTGCAAAATGGCTTCCTTCAACTGCTGGCAGCGGGGATAATCAAGACTTTCAAGCGCTTGCGCGGTTTCACTGCGCAGCTTGGCCAGCAACGCTTTTCGCCCGACCTCATCCGTTTTCCCTGCCATTTTCCCCCGCAGGGCCGGAAGCGGCATATCAACGGTGAGCAACAACCGCGTCAGCGCAGCAACCGAGGTTGAAAACGCGCGATGGGCAAAAGCAAACCCCGCCAGCTCCCGCCAGTCATCACTATTAAGGGTAGCTTCCCAGCCGTCGTCCACCGGGATCTTTTCACCGTTCCAGGCCGACAGGACGCGCATATCCCGGCACAAACGCTGATGTTCCTGCGCGCACAGCCGATGCCCTGCCTCGCTCAGCGGCAGCAGCGCCATCGCCGTGTAGCAGCCGCTGCTGGCTTCCCGATGGCTCCCCATCCGCACCAGCACAAACCCGCACCGCTGCCAGAAATGCCACAGCTCGTCGGTGTAGCCAAAACTCACCGACAGATAATCTTCCCCGCGGGCGCTACGGATAAGCCGTTGCCCGATGCCTTCCCGCTGGCGCAGGGGGTGAACCGCAATGCGGCTAACCCGTCGCCCTTTCAGCGTCGCCGCAAGCGGAGAGCCGCCGTGCGCCGCCAGGGACTGCGCCACGAGATTCCCGCGTGGACGCCGGTATCCTGCCCACACGGCGCGGCTAAGCTCAGGGGACAACCCGCCCTCTTCCACCAGCCAGAGCGCGCCTGCAATCTCTGCCTCCGTCCCGGCAACAGCAAAGTGCTGGCCGGGCGCGTCCATCATCCGGCGTAAATCGAGCGGTGACGTGCGGTAGTGTGCCGCACACAGCAGTTCATAAACGCTTGCCACGCGTGCCGGGTCGCTCTCCCACATCCGCGGCGCCAGCGGCGTTATACGCACGTCGCCTTCCGGTTTGCGGTCGATAAGCGCATCATCAAATAACAGAGCATTCGCCACGAACCGCTCAAGCGGACATCCGGCAGCCCAGCGAATGGGGGTCGATAAGGCATAATGCCGCAATCCGCTAAAACGGGCGCAGAACTTCAGCAGGAAACCCCTGCCCGTCCCTTCATAGCCCTGCACCGTGGTGGTTAACACTACGCGCGGAAAGCGCGTGACCAGCTTTTCCAGCAGCGGGCCCGGGATGGCAGCAGCTTCATCGACAATCAGCCAGTCGGCCTGCAGCGCGGAGGCCAGCAGCGCATCCGGGGCCATAAAGTGGAAATGCTCGCCCGCAAAGCGCGCAATGACATCCGTTGCCCCTTTAGCCGGTGCCGTGACCACCGCACGCCCCTGAATGCTACTGAGCAGCATCCCCGCCAGCGCTGACTTTCCGCGCCCGCGCGGTGCCGTTACGGCTGCGATGCCCGCAGGCATGGTCAGAAGCGCGTCGAGGATCTCCGCCTGCTCGCGCTGCGGTGCGCCGCTGGCAGGCTGCCAGGCGGGTAATTCCGGCGCAACGGGAACGGACAAGGGACGATGCTGTTGCCAGACAATCGCATCCGAATCGGCGGCAAGCGTCCGGCAGAAGTGGTGCACAAAGTGTGGAGTGGCGATCGGCTCAGCGCTGTCGCTCCAGCGCAAAGAATCGCTGTCTGGCCTGTCGGCCCAGTCAGCAAGTGGAGGAACCAGCAGTACCAGGAGGCTTCCGGCGCGCAGCGTTCCGCTGAGCGCGGCGAACGCTGAGACGTCAAACCCGGCGCGCGCGTCAAAGACAGCATGCCGATATTCGCGTCCCAGCAGTCCGCTGAGGGCTTTTGAGGGATTATCATCCAGCCACAGCCAGTCTCCCGGCAGGGTATTACGCAGGTCAGTCGCCTGACTCAACGTCCACTGCGCCTCGCCGCTGAGCACCACCAGCCGACGATGGCCGGTGCGCTCAAGCTCGCGTATCAGCTGATCAAACGCCAGCATTACATCGCTTTGCCGAAGGTATTACACTGCGCCGGGTCGCCGCTGTCGAAACCGCGTTTAAACCAGCTGTAGCGCTGCTGTGAGGTACCGTGGGTGAAGCTGTCCGGCACGACGCGCCCCTGGCTCTGCTGCTGAAGACGGTCGTCACCGATCGCCTGAGCGGCATTCAGCGCCTCCTCAAGATCGCCGGATTCCAGCACGCCCTGCTGCTGCATACTGTGGCCCCAGACGCCCGCGAAGCAGTCCGCCTGCAGCTCCATTTTGACGGACAGGCGGTTCACTTCCGCCTGAGACGCATTTTGCTGGAGCTGGCGCACTTTTGGCTCAATCCCCAGCAGCTTTTGCACGTGATGGCCGACTTCATGCGCGATCACGTAGCCCTGGGCAAAATCGCCGTCAGCGCCAAGCTTGCGTTTCATGTCATCGTAAAAGGAGAGATCGATATAGACGGTGCCGTCCGCCGGGCAGTAGAACGGCCCCATCACGGACTGTCCGGTACCGCATCCGGTGCGGGTGGCGCCCCGGTACATCACCAGCTTTGGCTGCTGGTAGGTACGCCCCATCTTCTCAAACAGCTGACCCCAGGTGTCTTCCGTTGTGGCGAGGATCACGGAGGTAAATTTGGCCGCTTCATCTTCATTCGGGCTGATGGAGCGCTGAGAATGCTGCTGTTGCAGCGGCTGACCGGTCATTAACCCGGTGAGATCGACGCCGTAATACCCCGCGACCAGCACCACTATCAGCAGAATGATACCGCCCTTGCCGCTGGGTAAGCGGAAGCCGGGTCCCCCCATGGAAGGACCGCCGCCGCCATCACTGCGTCTGTCTTCTACATTGTCACTTTCACGACGCCCTTGCCAGCGCATAACCACCTCGAACTATTCCATTTATAATAGCTATGATCGTAGGCGGTTAACGGCAAGATTACCATAGGAAACAAAGGTAAGACGCCAAAGGATGCGAACATCCTTTGGCAAGTGAGGGAGTTAGTCGAGCTTAACGCCTAAACGGTGAGCAACCGCTTCGTAGGCTTCAATCAGGCCACCCAGGCTCTGACGGAAACGGTCTTTGTCCATTTTATCCAGGGTTTCTTTGTCCCACAGGCGGCTGCCGTCCGGAGAGAACTCATCGCCCAGCACCACTTCGCCTTTGAACAGACCAAACTCCAGCTTGAAGTCGACGAGGATCAGGCCCGCGTCATCAAACAATTTTTTCAGCACGTCGTTGGCTTTGTAGGTCAGCTCTTTCATGCGCGCCAGGTTCTCTTTGTTCACCCAGCCGAAGGTTTCGCAGTAGGAATCATTGACCATCGGGTCGTGCATGGCGTCGTTTTTCAGGAACAGATCGAACAGCGGTGGATTCAGTTCGATACCTTCTTCAATGCCCAGACGCTTCACCAGGGAGCCCGCCGCACGGTTACGAATAACGCACTCAACCGGAACCATATCCAGTTTTTTCACCAGACATTCCGTATCGGACAGCAACGCTTCCATCTGAGTCGGGATACCCGCTTCGGCCAGTTTGGTCATAATGAAATGGTTGAACTTGTTGTTCACCATCCCTTTGCGATCGAACTGCTCAATGCGTGCGCCATCCCCTGCTGACGTATCATTGCGGAACTCGAGCACCAACAGATCCGGGTTTTCCGTGCTGTATACGGTCTTCGCTTTGCCACGATACAACTCAGCTTGCTTCTGCATCTTCATTACTCCTGGTGTGATGATATGTGTTCAAAACTGGGGATATTATGCCACGCACACGTTTGCGTAGCACGAAAATAAAAAGGGCTGGATTCACCAGCCCTCGTATTTATTTGCTGAATGCTGCCTGGAAGACAGCGACCAGCGCATCGTTCTGCGACTGGGTCAGCGTGTGACCTTTCGGATCGATAAACTGCAGGCTACTGCGGTTATCAAGGTCACCGACCTGAATTTTGTAGTCACCGGAGGCAAGCTGAGGATCTTTCGCACCCAGTTCCTGCCACGCGCTGTCGGAGAGCGGCTTATAGGTTGCCGTTATGCTGCCGGTTGAGCGGGTGCTGTCAGTGACTTTCATGCCCACTTTTTCCAGCGTCGCTGGCAGACGCTGCCAGGTCTGGTTAAACGGCGCGCGCACCACCAGCATTGGCAGGCCGGTATCATCCGCGCCGCTCTGGACATCGTAGGTTACACCGTTGCGGCTCTGCGCGGCGTTGGCGGCATCGGTCGCGGTTTTATCCAGACCTGCGGCAATCACGTTCAGCATTTCGGTGCTGTAACGCTGCAGGGACGAGGCATCCGCAACCGGTTTACCCGCCTGCTCCAGGTTCAACAGCTTAACGTTGACCGCCTGCTGGTAACCCTGTGGTTTTACGGAGACTTGATAGCGACCGCGGTACTGCTGATCTTCATCCAGACGGTTCCATTCGATCCAGTCGGTGGTTAACGTCTGGCTGGCGTCATCGCGTTTATCGATGGTGTAGTTCTTCGACTGAATGACGCTGACAACCTGTGGCCACAGCGTGCTACCGCGCGCGCTCTCAACCATCAGAGACGCGGTATCACCGGTGAACTGGGTACGCGCTCCGTTAACCAGCGCCAGAGGCTGTGCTGGTGGACGAATATCAAGCGCTTTACCGACCAGGCCGCTGCCGTTGGTCACGGGAATATTATAATCGCCGTTCTGAATCGGCAGGATCATACCAGCCGGTGCGTGAAGTTCAGCAAGCGGGGTCGCATCCAGATAGGATTCATCACCGCTCACCTGGCGCTTGTAGCGCGAGTCTGAACTACAGGCAGCGAGCAGCATAACAAGCGAAACACTCGCAACCTTCGCCAGGCGCGACTTCTGTACTGAATAAGCCATCAAATCTCCCTAAACTCTACAGCAAACCGGCATGCTTCAGCGCTGCCCTGACGATATCACGACCATGGTCGGTAATCGGTGTCATTGGCAGACGCAGCGTGTCGGTTGCTACAAGCCCCAACTCCTTACATGCCCATTTCACTGGGATCGGATTGGGTTCGACAAATAATTTATTGTGCAGCGGCATCAGACGCTGATTGATGACACGCGCTTCATCAAAGTGACCGGCCGCGGCCAGTTTGCACATTTCAGCCATGTCGCGCGCCGCAACGTTTGCCGTTACGGAGATCACGCCATGACCACCGAGCTGCATAAAGTCCAGCGCGGTCGCATCATCACCGCTCAACAGGATAAAGTCGTCTGAAACCAGCTCTTTGATCTGATGAACGCGGCTTAAGTTCCCTGTCGCCTCTTTAATACCGATAATATTTTTTACTTCCGAGAGACGGCCAACGGTTTCCGGCAGCATATCGCAACCGGTACGGGACGGCACATTATACAGAATTTGTGGCAAGTCAGTATGTTCAGCGATGGCTTTGAAGTGCTGGAACAAACCTTCCTGAGTGGGACGGTTGTAGTAAGGGGTCACCGTCAGACAGCCGACAATGCCGCTGTCGTTAAAACGTTTAGTCAGGCTGATCGCTTCTGCGGTGGCATTCGCGCCTGTGCCCGCGATGACCGGAATACGTCCGTCAGCCAGTTCCAGGGTCAGCATAACCACATCGCCGTGCTCGTCGTGGCTCAGCGTTGCAGATTCACCGGTAGTCCCTACCGAAACGATCGCCGAGGTTCCATTGGCGACATGGTAATCAATCAGCTTCTTCATGCTAGACCGGCAGACGTTACCTTTTTCATCCATCGGTGTTACAAGCGCGACAATACTTCCCGTGAACATGAGCCATCCTCTGTGCGAACAAGAGTCTCAATGGTACGTTTGGAACTGTAATAAAAGCAAGCGACCTGAGGCCCTCAGGCGGTTGTATGCATGTTTTTTTTATGCTTTCCTTAGGAAGACTTAACCATGCAAAGGAAGAACAGGTTTGACAACCTCATCACAACATTACCTGGTTATCACTGCGCTGGGTGCCGACAGGCCGGGTATCGTGAACACCATCACCCGCCACGTAAGCAGCTGCGGCTGTAATATCGAAGACAGCCGTCTGGCCATGCTCGGCGAAGAGTTCACATTCATTATGTTGCTTTCCGGGACATGGAACGCCATCACGTTGATTGAATCGACTCTGCCGCTGAAAGGCGCCGAGCTGGACTTGCTGATCGTCATGAAGCGCACCACCGCGCGACCGCGTCCGGCTATGCCTTCTACCGTCTGGGTGCAGGTTGAAGTGCCTGATTCTCCGCATCTGATTGAGCGCTTCACCGCGCTGTTTGACAGCCATCAGATGAACATCGCCGAGCTCGTTTCCCGCACACAGCCGGGGGACGCAAGCACGGTTCCCACGCTCTTTATTCAAATTACCGCGCACAGTCCTGCATCACAGGATGCGTCAAATATCGAGCAAGCGTTCAAAGCCCTCTGTACAGAATTAAACGCGCAGGGCAGTATAAGCGTCGTCAATTATTCGCAGCACGAACAGGATGGAGTTGAGTAATGAATCCACTGAAAGCCGGTGACATCGCACCGAAATTTAGCTTACCGGATCAAGACGGCGAGCAAGTAAATTTGACCGACTTCCAGGGACAGCGTGTTCTGGTCTATTTCTACCCGAAAGCCATGACCCCCGGCTGCACCGTACAGGCCTGCGGCTTACGCGACAACATGGATGAGTTGAAGAAAGTCGGCGTGGAAGTGCTGGGTATCAGCACCGATAAACCAGAAAAGCTGTCACGATTTGCTGAAAAAGAGCTGCTGAACTTCACGCTGCTTTCTGATGAAGATCATCAGGTTTGCGAGCAGTTCGGCGTCTGGGGCGAGAAGACGTTTATGGGTAAAACCTACGACGGCATTCACCGCATCAGCTTCCTGATTGACGCTGACGGTAAAGTTGAACACGTGTTTGACGACTTCAAAACCAGCAACCACCACGACGTGGTGTTGAACTGGCTGAAAGAAAGTGCCTGAAAGTGAGTGTCGGGTGGCGGCTTCGCCTTACCCGACCTACAAGGATAAGTCGGCCGGGTAAGCGCAGCGCCACCCGGCAAAACTTACTGCTCTTCTACCGCCGGCACATCCGGCCACGCGTGGACGACCGCTTTAATCAGCGTTGCCAGCGGAATGGCGAAGAACACGCCCCAGAATCCCCACAGCCCGCCGAAAATCACCACCGATAAGATAATCACCAGCGGATGCAGGTTTACCGCTTCGGAGAACAGCACCGGTACCAGCAGGTTACCGTCCAGCCCCTGAATAATCAGGTACACCGCGAAGCAGCTCCAGAACTCGGTCCCCAGCCCAAACTGGAACAACGCCACGCCAACCACCGGAATGGTCACCACAAACGCGCCGATATACGGGATCAGGACCGATAACCCCACCAGCACCGCCAGCAGCAGCGAGTAGTTCAGGCCGAAAATCAGGAAGCCAATCCAGGTGGCGACCCCCACGACAATCATCTCCAGCACCTTGCCGCGAATGTAGTTGGTGATCTGCTGGTTCATCTCTTCCCAGACCTGCCCCGCCAGCCCGCGGTTGCGCGGCAGAATACGGCGCACGGCGTTAAGCATCTGGTCTTTATCTTTCACCAGGAAGAAGACCATCAGCGGCACCAGCACAAGGTAGACCGCCAGCGTCAGCAGTCCGACCAGGGACGCCAGCGAGTACTTCACCACCGAATCGCCCATCGTCATGATGCGGGCGCGCATGTTTTCGGCCATCGCGTCGATAATCCCGGCATCCATCAGCGCAGGATAACGACGCGGCAGCGTGGCGGCGAAATCAGACAGCTTGTTCAGCATGCCGGGCATATCGCGGATCAGGTTGATTCCCTGTTGCCAGGCAACCGGCATCACCACAAAGGCCATCAGCAGCAGGATGCCAACAAACAGCACCAGCACGATGCTGGTCGCCCAGCGGCGGGAACAGCCGATATGTTCCAGGCGCGCCGTGGGCCACTCCAGCAGGTACGCCAGCACAATCGCCACCAGCAGAGGGGCGAGCAGACCGCTAAAGAAGAACAGGATACCGAACCCGGCAACCAGAATAACCAACAAAGCAATGGCTTCCGGGTCGCTGAAGCGACGCCGGTACCACTGCATTAACATTTCGAGCATACAACCCTTCCCTGAATCGAATGGCGGGAGTGAGACGGTGAATTGTATCTAACTGTCACAAAAAAGACTTTCGCTTTTTGTATCCCGATCGCAATCCGCAAAAGCCTGATGAATGGGATTTTCTTCATGCTACAACACGGCTACACTCGCAGGGCAGCAGAGATGAACGATATGCCGGTTCATCGGTCAAATTAGCACATCCAACATACAGGACAGTGGTTATGTTCAGGCAATTGAGAAAAACACTGGTTGCAACACTGATTGCCGCGGTGACGGTCGGTCAGGTGTTGCCCGCTTTTGCTGACTCGTCCGATACATTGCCGGACATGGGCACCACAGCAGGAAGCACGCTCTCTATTGGGCAAGAGATGCAAATGGGGGATTACTATGTTCGCCAGCTGCGCGGCAGCGCCCCGCTGATTAACGACCCTTTGCTGGTACAGTACATAAACGGATTGGGAATGCGTCTGGTGGCGCACGCCGATTCGGTTAGAACCCCCTTCCATTTCTATTTAATTAATAACGACGAAATCAACGCCTTCGCCTTCTTTGGCGGTAACGTGGTGCTGCATTCGGCGTTATTCCGTTACTCAGACAACGAAAGCCAGCTGGCCTCGGTGATGGCGCACGAAATTTCGCACGTCACGCAG
The DNA here is from genome assembly GCF_048685015.1 of Enterobacter sp. BNK-13. Classification (NCBI taxonomy): domain Bacteria; kingdom Pseudomonadati; phylum Pseudomonadota; class Gammaproteobacteria; order Enterobacterales; family Enterobacteriaceae; genus Enterobacter; species Enterobacter sp. BNK-13. The sequence continues at coordinate 3,107,961 of NZ_JBLQTP010000001.1, forward strand.
CGTCACCTGGCGCGTGCGATGGAAGACCAGAAACGTAACGCTCCCCTTACCTGGGTAGGCGCACTGGGATCGATTCTGCTGGCGATGGCCAGCCCGCAGGCCGGGATGGCAGCGCTGACCGGTACGCTGGCAGGAACGCGCCAGGGGATGATCAGCTTTACCCAGCAGAACGAGCAGGAAGCAGACCGCATCGGCATCCAGGTGTTACAGCGTTCAGGCTTTGACCCGCAGGCCATGCCGAGCTTCCTCGAAAAACTGCTCGATCAAGCGCGTTATTCTTCCCGTCCACCGGAAATTTTGCTCACGCACCCGCTGCCTGAGAGCCGTCTGTCGGACGCGCGTAACCGTGCCAACCAGATGCGCCCGGTCGTGGTCCAGTCTTCGCAGGATTTCTACATGGCGAAAGTGAGAACGCTGGGGATGTACAATTCCGGGCGGAACCAGCTCACCAGCGACCTGCTGGATACCCTGGCGAAAGGCAACGTGCGCGAGAAGAACGCCGCGCAATATGGTCAGGCGCTCCAGGCGATGGAAGCCAGCAAATACGACGATGCGCGTAAGGCGCTGCAGCCGCTTCTGGCTGCCGACCCGAACAACCCGTGGTACCTCGATCTGTCGACGGATATCGATCTGGGGCAGAAGAAGCCTGCCGATGCGATTAACCGACTGAAAGGGGCGAAAGACGTCCGTACCAACCCGGTGCTGCAGCTTAACCTGGCGAACGCTTACTTGCAGGGCGGCCAGCCGGGTGAAGCAGCGACCATCCTGAACCGCTACACCTTTAATAATAAAGACGATCAAAACGGCTGGGATCTGCTCGCTCAGGCGGAAGCCCAGCTCGGCAACCGCGATCAGGAGCTGGCGGCACGCGCCGAAGGCTTTGCCCTGGTGGGGCGCCTCGATCAGGCCATTTCCGCACTCAGTAGCGCCAGCTCGCAGGTCAAACTCGGCAGCCTCCAGCAGGCCCGATACGACGCGCGTATCGATCAGCTTCGCGGCCTGCAGCAGCGCTTCAAGCCGTACGAGAAGATGTAATCAAGGAGAATTCACGTCATGACAGACGCCGTAAAAATTTACCACAACCCGCGCTGCTCCAAGAGCCGCGATACCCTGAGCCTGCTGAAGTCTAACGGCGTGGAGCCGGAGGTGGTGCTGTACCTCGACACCCCACCGGACGCGCAGACCCTCCGCCAGCTGCTGCATATGCTGGGCATGGGCAGTGCGCGGGATCTGATGCGCAAGAAAGAAGATCTGTATACGTCGCTTAACCTGGATGACAGCCGTCTCTCCGAGGCCCAGCTGATACAGGCGATGGTTGAAAATCCAAAGCTGATTGAGCGCCCGATTGTCGTGGCGAACGGCCAGGCGCGCATTGGACGCCCGCCGGAAGACGTGCTCGAGATCCTCTGATGGTTTCGCCCGGTGGCGCTGCGCTTAGCGGGCCTACGGGTGCCATATGTAGGCCGGGTAAGGCGCAGCCGCCACCCGGCACAACTATAGCTTCAGAATATCTTTCACAAACGGAATGGTCAGCTTGCGCTGGGCGGTAATGGAGGCGCGATCGAGCTGATCCAGCGTGTCAAACAGCGTACGCATTTCACGATCCAGCCGCTTCAGCAGGAAACGGCCCACGTCTTCCGGCAGCTCAAAGCCGCGCTGCTTTGCGCGCAGCTGTAGCGCCTGAAGCTTATCTTCGTCCGACAGCGGCTGAAGCTTATAGATTTGGCCCCAGTCCAGGCGAGACGCCAGATCCGGCAGTCCCAGATTCAGCTGGCGAGGCGGACGATCGCCGGTGATCAGCAGCCGGGTTTTGCCCGATTCCAGAATGCGGTTGTAGAGGTTAAAGATCGCCATTTCCCACGGCTCATCCCCCGCCACGCATTCGATGTTATCGATGCAGACCAGGGAGAGATGTTCCATCCCCTCCAGCACGTCAGGGACAAACCAGGTTCGTTTATCCAGCGGCACATAGCCTACCGCATCACCGCGCGCAGAGAGCTCCGCGCAGGCGGCATGCAGCAGGTGGCTGCGCCCCGCGCCTTCGCGTGACCAGATATAGATGTATCCGCTGTGTTCCTGACGCAGCACGTTTTGCAGTGCAGCCAGTAAAGAGGGGTTATCACCCGGCCAGAAACTCGCAAACGTTTCGTCGTCAGGGAGATAGAGTGGCAGAGAGAGCTGTGCCGGTCCGTTCAGAAGTACCTCAACCAGATCTGACATAAAATCGGCATGGAGTTTAACACGGAACCTGCAAGGAGAGAACCGGGCGGATCGTCCGCCCGGTTATAGGATCACTGTGACGCTTTTTCGTTTTCGTCAGCGTCCAGCACCACCTCTTCCGGACGGATCACGGAGATCAGCTTGAAAATCAGGCTCAGGCCCACGCCGACGATGGTTGCCAGCGCCATGCCTTTCAGCTCGGCCGCGCCGATGTGCACCTTCGCGCCGCTCACGCCGATAATCAGGATCACCGACGTCAGGATCAGGTTCTGCGCCTTGCTGTAATCCACTTTAGATTCAATCAGCACGCGAATACCGGAGGCACCAATTACCCCGTACAGCAGCAGAGACACGCCGCCCATCACCGGAACCGGGATGATCTGAATCGCTGCCGCCAGCTTGCCGACGCAGGAGAGCAGAATGGCGATGATCGCCGCGCCGCCGATAACCCAGGTGCTGTAAACGCGGGTAATCGCCATCACGCCGATGTTTTCACCGTAGGTGGTGTTTGGCGTAGACCCAAAGAAACCGGAGATGATGGTGGAGAAACCGTTCGCAAACATGGAGCGGTGCAGGCCCGGATCGCGGATTAAATCGCGCTTAACGATGTTCGCCGTTACCACCAGGTGGCCGACGTGCTCCGCAATCACCACCAGCGCCGCAGGCAGAATGGTGAAGATCGCAAACCATTCGAAACGCGGCGTGTAGAAGGTTGGCAGCGCGAACCAGTGCGCCTCGGCAATCGGGGTAGTATCCACCACGCCCATCACGAAGGAGAGCGCGTAGCCCGCCAGCACGCCGATCAGGATCGGGATAATCGCCATAAAGCCGCGGAACAGTACGGAACCAAAGACCGTTACGCCCAGCGTTACCAGCGAGATGATAATGGTTTTGGAATCCGGTGACTGGCCGTCAGCAGGCAGCAGACCGGCCATATTCGCCGCCACGCCCGCCAGTTCGAGACCGATGACGGCCACGATGGCGCCCATCGCCGCTGGTGGGAACATCACGTCCAGCCAGCCGGTACCGGCTTTCTTCACGATGAAGGAGACCAGGCAGAACAGCACGCCACACATGATAAAGCCGCCCAGCGCGACCTCATAACCCAGCGGCAGCAACAATAACACCGGAGAGATAAAGGCAAAGCTCGACCCGAGATACGCCGGGATTTTGCCTTTACAGATGAAGAGGTACAGCAGCGTACCGATGCCGTTGAACAGCAGCACGGTAGCCGGGTTAATATGGAACAGGATTGGCACCAGCACGGTTGCGCCAAACATGGCGAACAGGTGCTGCAAACTAAGCGGGATAGTCTGTAAAAGCGGCGGTCTTTCACTCACCCCGATAGCACGGCGCGTCATAGTGTTTTCCTCTGAGTAGTATCGTTGTTGGTGTTTTATTCAAAAAAAAGCCGACTATCAAAGTCGGCTTATTTATCGTTATTCGATTATTTCGTACCAAAGATCTTATCGCCGGCATCGCCGAGCCCCGGGATGATGTACCCGTGCTCGTTCAGGCCCTGGTCGATAGAGGCGGTATACAGCTCAACGTCCGGGTGCGCTTTTTCCAGCGCCGCGATCCCTTCCGGTGCCGCAACCAGCACCAGCACTTTAATGCTGCTGCAGCCCGCTTTTTTCAGCAGGTCGATAGTGGCAATCATTGAACCGCCGGTTGCCAGCATCGGGTCAACCACCAGCGCCATACGCTCGTCGATGTTGGACACCAGCTTCTGGAAATAAGGAACTGGCTCGAGGGTTTCTTCGTTACGGTAGATCCCCACCACGCTGATGCGCGCGCTTGGCACGTGCTCCAGCACGCCTTCCATCATGCCGAGACCGGCACGCAGGATAGGCACGACGGTAATTTTCTTACCTTTGATCTGCTCAACCTGTACCGGACCGTTCCAGCCTTCGATGGTGACTTTTTCCGTTTCCAGATCAGAGGTCGCTTCGTAGGTCAGCAGGCTGCCGACTTCAGAGGCCAGTTCGCGAAAACGCTTCGTGCTGATGTCATGCTCACGCATCAGGCCCAACTTGTGTTTAACGAGTGGGTGTTTCACTTCCACAATCTTCATTCTCTTTCTCCTCTGAATGGCATCCGCAAAAAAATCGCGGGATTATACCGCTTTTTTCGGATTAGGCCATACCCATGTTGCTTGATGTACATCAATCAAAAACAAAAAAGCCAGAGGCTGGGCTCCGGCTTGGGTGCGGGGTTCTGCCGGGTGGCGCTAACGCTTACCCGGCCTACACATCCCGTAGGCCCGGTAAGCGCAGCGCCACCGGGCAATTATAGCTGCTCCCCGTTGCTCGCGATCACCTGCTTATACCAGTCGAACGACTTCTTCTTGCTGCGGTTCAACGTGCCGTTTCCTTCATTGTCTTTATCGACAAAGATAAAGCCGTAGCGTTTTTTCATTTCACCGGTACCGGCAGACACCAGGTCGATACAGCCCCACGGGGTATAGCCCATCAGGTCTACGCCATCTTCCACCACCGCTTTTTTCATCTCGCGGATGTGGGCGGCCAGGTAGTCAATGCGGTACTGGTCGTTCACCGTGCCGTCGCTCTCCTGCACGTCGATTGCGCCAAAGCCGTTCTCAACGATAAACAGCGGCAGCTGGTAGTGATCCCAGAACCAGTTGAGGGAGTAGCGCAGCCCCACCGGGTCAATCTGCCAGCCCCAGTCGGATTTCTGCACGTACGGGTTGGAGACCAGGCTCTTGCTTTCGTCATAGTCCAGCTGCGGGTTGTCCGCCGTCGCCTTGGTGGCGAAGGACATATAATAGCTAAACCCGATGTAATCCACGCAGCCCTGTGTCAGCGCGGCTTTATCTTCTTCGGTGATATCCAGCGTGAAGCCGCGACGTTCGAAGTAGTTGAGCAGATGCTGCGGGTACTTGCCGCGCACGTGCACTTCGGTGAACCAGTAGCGGCGGTGCATGGCGTTCATCGCCATCATCATGTCGTCCGGCGCGCAGGTCAGCGGGTAGATTGGGCACATGGCAATCATGCAGCCGATCTGCAGGGACGGGTTAATCTCGCGCCCCGCCTTCACCGCTAGCGCGCTGGCCACCAGCTCATAGTGTGCGGCCTGGAACATCACCGGCTCACGGTCTTCGCCCGGCGCGTACTTCAGCCCGGAGTTGGTGAACGGCGCAAAGTCTTCATGGAAGTTGGCCTGGTTGTTGATCTCGTTAAAGGTCATCCAGTACTTCACTTTATGCTGATAGCGCTGGAAAACCACTTTTGCAAAACGAACGAAAAAGTCGATCAGCTTACGGTTGCGCCAGCCGCCGTATTCGGTGACCAGGTGGAAAGGCATCTCGAAGTGAGAGAGGGTAATAACCGGTTCGATGCCGTACTTCAGGCACTCGTCGAACAGGTCGTCATAGAATTTCAGGCCAGCCTCGTTCGGCTCAAGCTCGTCCCCTCTCGGGAAAATGCGCGTCCAGGCGATAGAGGTACGAAAGCATTTGAACCCCATCTCGGCAAAGAGTTTGATGTCTTCTTTATAGCGGTGGTAGAAATCGATGGCGTCATGGTTAGGGTAATTTTTCCCCGGCAGCACGCCGTTGGTGATTTCACGCGGCACGCCGTGCGCGCCTGCAGTCATGACGTCGGCTACGCTTACGCCTTTACCCCCTTCTTTCCAGCCACCTTCCAGCTGGTGCGCCGCAACCGCACCGCCCCACAGAAAATCTGCTTTAAATCCTGACATTCGCTTTCCCTCATTCTGCGTTATTTTCTGCAAAAACAATTACAGAAACCGGTTTCAGTTGAATGATGTGCAAAGCCGTTTCGGGTTGCAAGGAGAATACCGAAACCGGTTTCATTTTCGTGAACAGACGCAAGTTTGGGCGCACTGGCAGGCTGCACGTAAAAAAAGATCCTCTCGCCGAGAATAGGCTCGCAAACGTTTGCCTGGACTGTTAGAATTGCGCCGATTTTTCTTACTAGCTATGCAATCGCGTGGGGATTTAAGCCGTGACCAACAAAACTTCTCTCAGCTACAAAGATGCCGGTGTTGATATTGACGCAGGTAATGCGCTGGTTGACCGAATCAAAGGTGTGGTGAAAAAAACCCGCCGCCCGGAAGTGATGGGTGGTCTGGGTGGATTCGGCGCACTGTGCGCGCTGCCGCAAAAATATCGTGAACCTGTTCTGGTCTCGGGAACTGACGGTGTAGGCACCAAACTGCGCCTGGCGATGGATTTAAAACGTCACGACACGATCGGTATCGATCTGGTCGCGATGTGCGTGAATGACCTGGTGGTTCAGGGCGCAGAGCCGCTGTTCTTCCTCGATTACTACGCGACCGGCAAACTGGACGTGGATACCGCTGCAAGCGTCATTAATGGTATCGCCGAAGGGTGCCTGCAGTCTGGCTGTGCGCTGGTCGGCGGTGAAACCGCGGAAATGCCGGGCATGTATCACGGCGAAGATTATGACGTCGCAGGCTTCTGCGTCGGCGTAGTAGAAAAATCAGAAATTATTGACGGCAGCAAAGTGGCGGATGGCGATGTGCTGATCGCGCTGGCCTCCAGTGGCCCGCACTCCAACGGCTACTCCCTGGTGCGTAAAATCCTCGAGGTGAGCGGTTGCGACCCAGAGACGACCGAGCTTGAAGGGAAACCGCTGGCTGACCATCTGCTGGCCCCAACCCGCATCTACGTGAAGAACGTGCTGGAACTGATCGAGAACGTCGACGTGCACGCCATTGCCCACCTGACCGGTGGTGGCTTCTGGGAAAACATCCCGCGCGTGCTGCCGGACAACACCCAGGCGGTGATCGACGAGTCCTCATGGCAGTGGCCAGCGGTCTTTAACTGGCTGCAGACCGCAGGCAACGTGAGCTCTCACGAAATGTACCGCACCTTTAACTGCGGCGTGGGCATGGTTATCGCCCTGCCGGCAAGCGAAGCGGATAAAGCGGTCAAGCTGCTGACCGAAAAAGGTGAAAACGCGTGGAAAATCGGTACGATTAAAGCCTCCGATTCCGAACAGCGTGTGGTCATTGAATGAAAAACATCGTGGTGCTCATTTCCGGCAACGGAAGTAATTTGCAGGCCATCATAGACGCCTGCAAGCAGAAGAAAATCAACGGCACCATTCGGGCAGTATTCAGCAACAAGGCCGACGCGTTCGGCCTTGAGCGCGCGCGGGAAGCGAACATACCCGCGCACGCGCTGGAAGCCAGCCAGTTCGCCGGGCGTGAAGCCTTTGACCGCGAGCTGGTTCAGGAGATTGATGCCTACGCGCCGGACGTCGTGGTGCTGGCGGGCTATATGCGCATTCTGAGCCCGGCCTTTGTCGCGCACTACGCCGGACGTTTGCTGAATATTCACCCTTCTCTTCTGCCGAAATATCCCGGCCTGCACACCCATCGTCAGGTTCTGGAAAACGGCGATGAGGAGCACGGCACCTCCGTGCATTTCGTGACCGACGAGCTGGATGGCGGTCCGGTGATCCTGCAGGCCAAAGTCCCGGTCTTTGAAGGCGACAGCGAAGAAGACGTGACCGAACGCGTGCAGACCCAGGAGCATGCCATTTACCCACTGGTGGTAAGCTGGTTTGTCGACGGGCGTCTTGAAATGCGCGACGGCGTAGCCTGGCTGGATGGCGTGAAGTTACCCCCGCAGGGTCATGCTGCCGAAGAGTAGTCTGTTTGAATTGCCCGGCGGCGCTTCGCTTGCACGGGCCTACGGTCTCGTAGGTCGTGGGAAGCGAAGCGCCACCCGCCCCCTCTCCCCCAACCCTCTAAATTCCCCAACAAAAAAAATAACTGTCATACTTTTCTGGCACTGTTGGACATATCGTGGAAATGCTCGCCATAATAAGGACGAGACGGATTTACCACGTCCTGTGATTGAACTGGAGTGTGAGCTGTAATGGGTCAGGAAAAGTTATATATCGAGAAAGAGCTAAGCTGGTTAGCATTTAACGAACGTGTACTCCAGGAAGCGGCTGACAAAAGTAACCCGCTGATCGAACGCATGCGTTTTTTGGGCATCTATTCCAACAACCTGGATGAGTTCTACAAGGTTCGCTTTGCCGAGCTAAAGAGACGCATCATCATCAGCGAAGAACAGGGCCTAAACTCGCACTCGCGGCACCTGCTGGGCAAAATCCAGTCCCGCGTGTTGAAAGCCGATCAGGAATTTGACGGCCTGTATAACGAACTGCTGCTGGAGATGGCGCGTAATCAAATCTTCCTGATTAACGAACGTCAGCTTTCCGTTAACCAACAAAACTGGCTGCGCCACTATTTTAAACAGTACCTGCGCCAGCACATTACCCCGATTCTCATCAACCGCGAAACCGATCTGGTGCAGTTCCTGAAAGATGACTACACCTATCTGGCTGTGGAAATTATCCGCGGTGAATCTATCCGTTACGCGCTGCTGGAGATCCCGTCCGACAAAGTGCCGCGCTTTGTGAACCTGCCGCCGGAAACCCCGCGCAGACGCAAGCCGATGATCCTGCTCGATAATATCCTGCGCTACTGTCTGGACGACATCTTCAAAGGCTTCTTCGATTACGATGCGTTAAACGCCTACTCGATGAAGATGACCCGTGACGCCGAATATGACCTGGTGCACGAGATGGAAGCCAGCCTGATGGAGCTGATGTCCTCCAGCCTGAAACAGCGCCTGACGGCCGAGCCGGTGCGCTTTGTTTATCAGCGCGATATGCCGGACGCCATGGTGGAGATGCTGCGCGAGAAGCTGACCATTTCGCGCTATGACTCCATCGTGCCGGGTGGCCGTTACCACAACTTTAAAGACTTTATCGGTTTCCCGAACGTCGGCAAAGCCAATCTGGTGAACAAGCCGCTGCCGCGCCTGCGCCATCTCTGGTTCGATAAATTCCGCAACGGTTTTGACGCCATCCGCGAACGCGATGTCCTGCTCTACTATCCGTATCACACCTTTGAACACGTGCTGGAACTGCTGCGTCAGGCCTCGTTCGACCCGAGCGTGCTGGCGATCAAAATTAACATCTACCGCGTGGCAAAAGATTCCCGCATCATCGATGCGATGATCCACGCGGCGCACAACGCCAAAAAAGTGACCGTGGTGGTGGAGCTGCAGGCGCGCTTCGACGAAGAGGCGAACATTCACTGGGCGCGTCGTCTGACGGAAGCCGGTGTACACGTCATCTTCTCCGCGCCGGGGCTGAAAATTCACGCCAAGCTGTTCCTGATCTCCCGTAAAGAGGGCGACGAGGTGGTGCGCTACGCCCACATCGGTACCGGGAACTTTAACGAGAAAACGGCGCGAATCTATACCGACTACTCGCTGCTGACCGCCGATGCCCGCATCACCAACGAGGTGCGCCGGGTCTTTAACTTTATTGAGAACCCGTACCGTCCGGTAAGCTTCGACTATCTGCTGGTCTCGCCGCAGAACTCGCGCCGTCTGTTGTACGATATGATCGATAAAGAGATCGCCAATGCCCAGAAAGGGCTGTCGTCCGGCATCACGCTGAAGCTCAACAACCTGGTGGACAAAGGGCTGGTAGACAGGCTGTACGCCGCGTCCAGCTCCGGCGTACCGGTTAACCTGCTGATCCGCGGCATGTGCTCGCTGATCCCGGAACTGGAAGGCATCAGCGACAATATTCGCGTGATCAGCATTGTTGACCGCTACCTGGAACACGATCGGGTCTATATTTTCGATAATGCGGGTGATAAACAGGTCTATCTCTCTTCGGCAGACTGGATGACGCGCAATATTGACTACCGAATTGAAGTCGCGGCACCGCTGCTGGATCCGCGCCTGAAGCAGCAGATCCTCGACATCATCGAGATTCTGTTCAGCGATACCGTGAAAGCACGCTATATCGACAAAGAACTCAGTAACCGCTATGTACCGCGCGGCAACCGCCGCAAAGTGCGGTCGCAACTGGCGATTTACGACTATATCAAATCACTCGAGCAACCCGATTAACCTATGCCGATAAATGATAAGACCCCACGCCCGCAGGAATTCGCCGCGGTCGATCTAGGCTCTAACAGTTTCCATATGGTCATCGCCCGTGAGGTGGATGGCGCGCTGCAGATCATCGGTCGTCTGAAGCAGCGCGTGCACCTGGCGGATGGCCTTGATGAACGCAGCATGCTCAGCGAAGAGGCAATGGAGCGTGGGTTAAACTGCCTGTCGCTGTTTGCTGAACGCCTGCAGGGCTTCTCGCCCTCCAGCGTCTGCATCGTGGGCACCCACACCCTGCGCCAGGCGCTGAACGCGCCAGAGTTTCTCAAGCGGGCCGAAAAGGTGATCCCCTACCCGATTGAGATCATTTCCGGTAACGAGGAAGCGCGTCTGATTTTCATGGGCGTCGAACACACCCAGCCGGAAAAAGGGCGCAAGCTGGTGATCGACATCGGCGGCGGTTCTACGGAGCTGGTGATCGGCGAAGACTTTGAGCCTCGCCTGGTGGAAAGCCGCCGTATGGGCTGCGTCAGCTTCGCGCAGATGTATTTCCCGGGCGGCACCATCACCCGCGAGAACTTCCAGCGTGCGCGTATGGCGGCTGTCCAGAAACTGGAAAACCTGGCCTGGCAGTACCGTATTCAGGGCTGGAACGTGGCGCTGGGCGCGTCAGGCACCATCAAAGCGGCGCATGAGGTGCTGCTGGCAATGGGTGAAAAAGACGGGTTCATCACGCCCGAACGCCTGACGCTGCTGACCGACGAAGTGCTGAAGCATAAAAGTTTTGACGCCTTAAGCCTGCCGGGTCTTTCCGACGAGCGTAAGGCGGTCTTCGTGCCGGGGCTGGCCATCCTCTGCGGCGTGTTTGACGCTCTCGCCATTAAAGAGCTGCGCCTTTCCGACGGCGCGCTGCGCGAAGGCGTGCTGTACGAAATGGAAGGCCGTTTCCGCCATCAGGATATTCGCAGCCGCACCGCGCAAAGCCTGGCTAACCAGTACAACATCGACCGCGAGCAGGCGAAGCGCGTGCTGGACACCACGGTGCAGATGTACGAGCAGTGGGAAGAGCAGAATCCGAAGCTCGCGCACCCGCAGCTTGCCGCGCTGTTAAAATGGGCCGCGATGCTCCATGAGGTGGGGCTGAACATCAACCATAGCGGGATGCACCGCCATTCGGCCTATATTCTGCAAAACAGCGATCTGCCTGGCTTCAACCAGGAGCAGCAAACCATGATGGCGACTCTGGTGCGGTATCACCGCAAAGCCATCAAGCTCGACGACCTGCCGCGCTTCACGCTGTTCAAGAAAAAGCAGTTCCTGCCGCTCATTCAGCTGCTGCGTCTTGGCGTGCTGCTCAATAACCAGCGTCAGGCGACCACCACGCCTCCCACGCTGAAGCTTAAAACCGACGACCATCACTGGACGCTGAGCTTCCCGCACGACTGGTTCAGCCAGAATGCGCTGGTCCTGCTGGACCTGGAAAAAGAGCAACAGTATTGGGAAGCGGTCACCGGCTGGCTGCTCAAAATTGAAGAAGAGAGCGCTGACGTCGCCGCGTAACGGTTCAGGCGTCCGCGCAGGACGCCTCTGTTTCCAGCAGTGATTCCAGCGGCGCTGGCCTGCCAATCAGATAGCCCTGCACATAATCGATGCCTAGCGCGTGAACCGCGCTACGTATCTCCTCGGTCTCGACATACTCTGCCACCACCAGCATCTTCTTCATGCGCGCCAGATGGCAGATAGACGCCACGATCTGATAATCCAGGCTGTTGTTGACGATATTGCGGATAAAGCTGCCGTCGATCTTGAGAATGTCGGCATCCACGCTTTTCAGCCGCGCATAGCTTGCATAGCCGGTCCCGAAATCATCAATCGCAATGCGTACCCCCATTTTCTGCAACTGCTGGAGGATGTGTAGCGCCTGCTCCCCGCTGCCGAAGGTGCTGCACTCCGTCACCTCAAAAATCAGCTGCCACGGCTCAATGGCGTATTTCGTCAGCAGGCGACTCACCTCAAGCGGGAACGGCACCCGGCATACGGTTGAGGGGGCCAGATTAATGGCAAAACGCTGGCCGGGCAGGCTCTCGCGATGCGCGGCCAGGAAGCGCAGCGTATGCTCAAGCACCCACAGGTCCACCCGGGAGGACAAACCAAATTCCTGAGCGACAGGCAGGAACTGGTCGGGAGAGATCAATAGCCCGTTTGTATCCGGCATCCGCAGCAGGACTTCGTGATAGCGATCGCCACGCAGGCCGCGAACGGGTTGAACCAGCAGGGTGAATTCGTCGTTATCGAGCGCCTTTTGCAGGCGGCTCATCATCGCGACTTTATCCTTCAGGCTGCGCTGCAAATGGACGGCACCACGCTGCTGAAGATTTTCCGGATGGTTTGAGGAGAGTGACAGATCGGCCACCACCCCCAGCTCACCCAGCACCAGATAAAGATGGTTAACCGGGGACCGGACATAGCAGTAGCTTACACCCACCTGCGGCTGCAGCGGCATGCCGTCCCAGACAAAGCGGAACTGCTTGATATGCTCGTCCAGGGTTTCAATTCGCTGCTGGTGCGATTCCGCGTTTAGCCGCACCGCCATGTCATACCCGGTGAGGTGATACACCTGCTCGTTGGGCTGGAGGGTACCGTTTACCCACTGCGCCAGCTGCTGTTTGTACAAAATACGCAGCAGCACGCCGTAATTTCGGCCCAGAATTTCCAGCTCCGGAATGCGCAGCAGGCAGAGCGCCGACCACGGATTCTTCGCCAGATCGCGCGACAGCGCCCGCAGGTTAGGCATATGGACGACCGGGTCGAGCAGCGCCAGCCTGCGGGAGCGTTTATTCACGGCGCGCTGGCGAGTCGCCAGCATCGACATATAAATCACCACAAACGAGAAGACCAGGTAACTGGACGAGGTGATCGCCAGCTGAATGTCATACCCCTGGTTCAGCGGGATATAGTGATAATAGTAGTGAATTGACACCAGCAGCACCGGCGTCCAGATCAGCGATATCAGCTTATAGCCAAAACGCATCGCGCCCCAGAGCATCACCGGCATCAGCAGCGACAAGGTATAGTTTGTGGTGAATATGGAACTGTTTTCATTCATCGGGAGCAGCAGCAGCGTAAGCAGTCCGCCTAGCGCAATCGCCCACAGCACAAACTCAGCGACCGTCACCTTTTTGTCTATCTGGGCACGGATCTGCGAGAGAAGACTTTTGATATAGCGCGGATGACGAATCAGGCGGATCAGCAGATAGCTCAGCGGCACGCCCGTCAGCCCGCTGACCAGCAGCGCCTGGTAGTTGATGAGCGTACGAATGTTAAGAGGGTTCAACCCCGCAAGGCTCTGGCGGCTCTCATACACGCCCAGATACACGGCAAACTGAAACAGCACCAGAAACAGCGTCGCGGGGCAGAAGGCCTGCCAGAAGATGCGCTGCGCCATCAAGCGGATGTCGCCGTACGCCGTCATATTGCGTCTGGGCGCAAACACCCGGTAGCCGCCCCAGCTGAGCACTAAAGGGACGATAAAATGGAGCACACCGGCAACCGTTTCAAACATCCCGACCGACGGGTAATAGCGGATAAACAGGGATAATACGATCCCGGGCAGCGCTTCCAGGCCAAAAAACATCATCAGCGAAAGCAAAAATGAGAGCGGTAAATAATAGAGTGCCACAATGCCGTCACCCAGCTGCGTAAACGTATTCGCGACGCTCAGCGCGGGAAGTAAAACCACAGGTAAAATAAGCGGCAATGCCCACCAGCGGTTTGCATTGTTTTTCAGGAAAGCGAGAATAGTCATAGATGCCCGGTTAAACCCCTATCGCTCCAGAGGGAAATAAAGACAGGCATCCAACCTGACGTACGCGCCGCCCGGCAGCATGTCGGGCGAACAGTGTGGAGGAAGGATTTTAAATATCAGGGCCGGGAATCCGTTGACATAAATCAAACTACTTTACGCAAATAACATTTTGTGGCGTTTTTTCGACATCTTTTTCTTCATATTATCAATATGGTAAATGCGTTGATTAATTTCAATAACATTAATTAATGTAAACATTGACGGTTATTTACACATCACAGAATTGACCCCATCTTCCCGCTGTGCCTTAATATCCTTATCGCCCGGAAGGGCTTATCCAGGAAAAACAGAGTGAGTCAGGTCACGCGTATGCGCAAACGACATCGATTTAACACCCGAATGACCCGCATCATACTGCTCATCAGCTTCCTGTTTTTCTTTGGCCGCTTCGTTTACTCTTCGATTGGCGCCTGGTACCACCATCAGGATAAAACCCAGTCGCAGCAATCCAGCCTGACCGTCGACACCGCTGACCGCTAAACCGCCGAAGGCTGTTGCACGAGCCGAATAAGGGCCGCGATCCCTTTGCTGAGGATTTTATCCTGCCGCATGACTACCGCCAGCTGCCGCTGCAGCATGGGCATCAGCGACATCACCCATAGCCCTTCGCGATCGACCTCCTGTTCCACCGCCATGCGCGGCACGATGCTGTAGCCCAGCCCTGCGCGAACCATGCGTTTGATCGCCTCGATGCTGCCAAGCTGCATCACCGGCGCGATCGCTAAACCCTGGCCGTCAAACCAGCCGTCGATCAGCGCCCGGGTGCCACTACCTGATTCAAAGGCTATCAGCGGATGAACGTGCAGCGCGGCTGGGGTGAAGTCCCTGAAAGCTGCCTGCTGTTCCCTTGAGGCGATAAAGACAAACTCTTCGTCCATCACCGGCATCACGTCCAGCGCTCTGCCACTCACCGGCAGCGTGACCAGCCCCATATCGAGACGGTTCTCTTCGATAGCTCTGACGATGTCGAGGGTGTTGCCCGTCGTCACCCCCACGCTCAGGAGCGGATAGTCGCGGCGTAGCTGCTCCAGCAGCGGCGGCAGAAGATGGATGCAGGCCGTTGCCCCCGTGCCAAGCGTAATGGTGCCGCTTACGTCGTGGCTAAACGCATTCACGGCCCGGATGGCGTCATCCACCACCTGCTGAATACGCTCCCCGTGCGCCAGCAAGGTTTCTCCGGCAGCCGTCGCCTTAATCCCTCGCCCGGTACGCTCCACCAGCCGCGTTTGCAGAAACTGCTCCAGCTGGCGTATTTGCAGGCTGACGGCGGGCTGGGAGAGGCCCAGCACGTCCGCTGCCGCTGAAAAACTGCCGCGCTGTATCACCAGACGGAAGGTGGCGAGATAGCCCAGATTAAGCGTCGTCATTCAAAGTTTCTCTTATACCGCGCATAAGGTTGCGGCCCTGCCAGCACAATACCGCGCCCGTTATGCTCTGGACAACTGCATAGCGGAATGAACACTCATGGAAACACCTGCCCTGCCACACCGCCTCGCCCTTACGGCCGGGTGCAATCAGCTCATCAACTGGGGGATCTCGTTTTATATGCCCGGCACCTTTGCGCTGGCCATTTCAGCCGACCGGGGATGGTCGTCACCGCAGATTTACCTCGGCCTGACGCTGGCGATGCTGGTGATGGCGGCGGTTTCCCCTTTTGTCGCCCGCCTGCTGGCATGCTTTGGCGGTCAAAAGGTGGTGATGGGCGGAACGCTGCTGATCGCCGCAAGCTGCGCCTGTATGGCGTATACCCGGACGCTTTATGGCTGGTACGGCGCCTGGCTGGTCACGGGCGTGGGAATGCGCCTGTCGCTGTACGATGCGCTGTTCGCCGCGCTGGTCAACCTCTACGGACAACAGGCGCGAAGAACAATCTCGCGCGTCACGCTGGCGGGCGGGCTGGCCTCTGTCGTCTTCTGGCCGCTGGGCGATGCGCTGCTTCACGTGATGCGCTGGCAGGACGCATTACGCATTTATGCCCTGCTTGGCCTGCTGAGCGCGTTGCTGATCCGCACGCTTCCCCGGCAGCGGCTGACGGTGACGACGAAAATCGCCGCACCGCCGCTGAACAACGAGCGCCGAAACGGCTGGCTTTATGCCGCCTTCATTGCCCTCATCACCTTTGTCTCTAACGGCACCTCCACCCATCTGCCGGAGTTTATTGCCCACTACGGCCTGCCGGTCGCTATCGGCATGCTGTGGGGAATCGGCCAGACAGGCGCGCGCTCGCTGGAGGTGCTGGCGGGGGCTCGCTTAACGCCATTCACATTAACGCTTTTTACCGCTCTCGCCATGCCGCTCTGTTTTCTTGTTGGGTTGAGCAGCGCCCTGTTTGTCTGGTGTGCGGCCGGCTTTGTGCTGGGCTATGGGGCCATCAACGGGCTGGTTACCCTTGTCAAAGCCACCCTGCCGCTGGAGCTGTTTAGCGCGGAAAGCTATGCCCGCCGCACGGGCATGCTGCTTATTCCCGGCCAGCTGATGGCTGCAGCCTCACCGTATGCCTATGCGTGGCTAAATAAAACGCTGGGGATCGCGGGTGCAATGGGGGTGTCGACGGGCCTGACGCTGCTGATTGCCGGGCTGGCGATAGCCATTGTGCGCCGTCCCGGGAGGCAAACTGTATCGCACTGTATCCCGCGGGCCACGGTGACAAACGGGTACAAAACGCCCCCTCCGGCAAATATCTCCGATACATAAAAATGGTTTTCTTTCCCTGTCGCCATTGAGAACTGATGAGGAGAGAGAGCAATGATTCGTCGCTACGTACTTTTCCCCCTGCTTGTCCTGACATCCGTCGCAGGTGCCCAGGCCACTCCCCTGGACAATCTGAGCGCCGCGGACGTTAACGGCCCCGCCGCCGTTGCCCCGCTGGCGCAGCCGCAGCCGCCTGCAAAACTGATCGTCGATCCGCCGCTTGCCGGGCCGCTGAGCAAAGGCGCGGTGTTTATCCAGTACCGCGCCGAAAACCTTCGCATCGAGCCGGTATTCGGGCCCGACGCGCTCAAGGTCACCCCGCGCATTGGGCACATTCACGTGGTGGTGGATGATGCGCCGTGGCACTGGGCTGACACCAGCGGAGAGCCGGTGATCCTGGTGGGGCTGCCCGCCGGTAAACACAAGGTGACGATAATTCTGGCCGACCCGACGCACAAGCCGCTCGACCACAAAACCGTTGAATTCACCGTCCCGCCCCACGCGGCGGTCCACCATTTTTAAGGAGTCTGAAGATGAAAGCACTGTCTGTAGTCACGGCAGGCCTGCTGGCGCTTTCCGCCAGCGCCTTTGCGCAGAGTAAAACCAGCGTCGTGCTGGTCCACGGCGCGTTTGCCGACGGCAGCAGCTGGAATAAGGTCATTACCCTGTTGCAGAAACAGCACGCAGAGGTCATTGCCGTCCAGCTGCCGCTCACGTCGCTAAAAGATGACGTTGCCGCCACAAAGCGGGCCATCGCCCGCGCGCAGGGTGACGTAGTGCTGGTGGGTCACTCCTGGGGCGGCACCGTGATTAGCGAAGCGGGCAACGATGCGCGGGTAAAATCGCTGGTGTATGTGGCGGCTTTCGCGCCGGACTCCGGCCAGTCGACGGCGGACCTGGCAGGAAGCTACCCTGCACCGCCGGGCAGCGCGGGCATTGCCAAAACGGCGGACGGCTATTTATACCTGCCGACGGAAGCCGTCAGGAAGGATTTCGCGCCGGACGTGAAGCCAGCCATTCAAGATACGATTGCAGCCACGCAGGGGCCAATTAAGGCCGAGGCGTTTGGTGAAAAGGTCGCCCACGCGGCGTGGCATGACAAACCGAGCTGGTTTGTGGTCAGCAAAAATGACCGAATGATCAACCCCGATCTTGAACGTGCGATGGCGAAGACGATCCACGCGAAAACCACCGAGGTGGCGGCGAGCCACGTGTCGATGGTGAGCCAGCCGCAGATCGTTGCCCGGACGATTGAGCAGGCGATTGAAGCAAAGTAATTTTTTGCGAATTGTAGGCCGGGTAAGCGCAGCGCCACCCGGCAAAAAACAGCCTCAGCGCCCGCCATCCGCGGGATAATCCCGATTAATCCACGCGTGGTCCTCTTCCCAGGTGAACATCCACTTGCGCACCGGCCCGGCCATCACGTTGAGATAATAGCTGTCATACCCGGCCATCGTCGCCACCGGGTGGTAGCCCTTCGGCACCATGACCACGTCACGGTTATAGACCGCCATACACTCATCCAGCGCTCTGTCGTCTGTGTAAACCCGCTGCATGCAGAACCCCTGCTCCGGATTGAGGCGATGGTAGTAGGTCTCCTCCAGATACGTCTCCTGGGGCGGGTTATCCGTGTCGTGCTTGTGGCTCGGGTACGAGCTGGTGCAGCCCTCGTTGGTCCAGACCTCCACCACCAGCAGGCTGTCGGCGGGCTTGTCTTCCGGCAGAATGTTATGCACGTAGCGCTGGTTGTGGCCCTTGCCGCGCGCTTCAGCGTCGATATCCTGCGGCGCAATCAGCCGCGTCGGATAGGTGCCCTTGCCCGGCGCAGCGCAGACCGCCAGCTCCAGCGTCGTCAGCGCCTTCACCTGCACCGTCTCCTGCGGAGTGACGTACACCGCCCACGGCTTGATGCGCTCGAACGGGCTCATCCGCTCGCCGATGTCGTTAAACTGCGCGGAAGGCGTGCTGATGGAGGCGCGCCCGGCGACCAGCACCAGGCAGCGCTCTTCACGGACGGCGGGCAGCGTCAGCGTCTGCCCCTCCTGCAGCTCATACGCCTCAAAGCCGACGTACCCCCACCCTGCGCTTTCCGGCGTGACGGACTGAGTGCGCCCCTCCGCGTTTGGCTGTTGCCAGCGTGATAACAGACGTGACATGTCACCTCCTCAAATCAGTCCGGCGTCGCGCGCCAGACGGCTCAGATTGTTATACCCCAGACGGGCGTAGGTCAGCGGATGGGCAATAGCCGGATCCTGCTCCGCCTCCACCACCAGCCAGCCGTGATAGTCCTGCGCCTTCAGCAGCTGCATAATCGGCGGATAATCCACGCAGCCGTCGCCCGGCACCGTAAACACGCCGCTCAGTACCGCATCAAGGAAGCTGGTTTTACGGTTTTTCACGTCCGCCAGCACGTCGGCACGCACGTCTTTGCAGTGAACGTGGTTGATACGCGACGCCCAGCGCTGCGCCACCGCCAGCGGATCGGCCCCGGCAAAGGTCAGATGACCGGTATCCAGCAGTAGCCCCACCGCGTCGCCGGTGTGGGTCATCAGATTGTCCACGTCGTCGGCGGACTCAATCACCGTGCCCATATGGTGATGGTAGGCAATCTGCACGCCCTGCTGCTGGGTGTAGCGGGCAAATTCGGTAAGCTTCTCGCCGTACTCCTTCCAGCGCGACTGCGGGAAGCGCGGGCGCAGGTGCACCGGGGTCTGCTGCTCGCCGTGAATGCAGCCGCTCACTTCCGCAAAGACCAGCACCTTCGCCCCCAGCTCGCGCAGGAGCGTCAGGTGGGACTGCACGGCGGCGATCTCCTCCTCCACGCTGCGCTCCAGCAGGCGGCCGGAATACCAGCCGGAGACCAGCTGCAGGTCGTGGCGCTGCAGGATGGGGCCGAGCAGGCGCGCTTCGCGCGGGAACTTATTGCCCAGCTCGAAACCGGCGAAACCGGCCTCTTTACCTTCGCTCAGGCAGGTCTCCAGCGGCGTCTCTGCGCCCAGAGAAGGCAGATCGTCGTTCGTCCACGTCAGCGGGTTAATGCCCAGTTGTACACTCATTGTCGTCTCCATTATGCGTGTCCGCGCTCGCGCCACCAGGCGATAAGCTGCAGGTAGTTGTCCCGGATGCGCGCCACCAGCTGCGCATCGTCAATATCGTGCTTCAGCCACGCGCGGGAGGCATCGCCAAACAGCGTGCGCCCTACGGCGAAGCCTTTTACTACCGTCTGCCCCGCTGCGGCCCTGAAGTCGGCGCGCAGCTGTTCCGCAGGAGCGTCCAGGCCGAGGATCACCACCCCGCGGCAGTGCGGGTCCCGGCGTTCGATAATCTCGCTCAGCGCCGTCCAGCCCTCCGCTGAGAGCGGCGGCAGCTTCCACCAGTCGGGATAAATGCCGAGGTTGTAGAAGCGGGAAATGGCGCGCAGGTAGAGCTCGTCGCTGCGCGGCATGCTGGCGGGAAGGATCACCTCCAGCAGCAGCTCGTGCCCGGACCGGCAGCAGGCGTGATACACCTCGGCAATTTTCTGCTCCTGCTCCAGGCGCAGGCCGTGAGCGTCTTCCGGATGGAAAAAGACCAGACACTTCACCACGTGCTCCTGCGGCCAGCTGATGAGCTGGGTGCCAATGTTGCCATGCTCCATCTCCAGCGGACGCGAGCCCGGCAGCTCAATGGGGCGACCAATCCACCACCCCTCGCCGGTGATGGCGTTCAGCGCGTCCTGACCAAAGGTGCCGTCGCACAGCAGGCCAGCTTTGCCCTCCAGCCCGGCACGGCTCGCCGCCTCGCGGCTGGCCTGCAGGATCAGCTGCTTCAGCGCCGGAATGCGCCCGATCGACGCGCCGCACTGCAGCGCCATATCCTCAAGCTGGCTGCGGTGATCGAAGGCCATCACGCACAGCTCCGGCCACTCGCGGCGTCGGGTGGTCACCCGGTGGAGGTGGTTCAGACGCGGGTCGAGATCCGGGCGCGGCACATCCGCAGCGCGGGAGAGATAGTCATCCAGCTCGATTTTGCTCGGCATCGCCGGGGCGCAGCCGTGGCGCGAGACCACCAGCGCGCCGCAGGCGTTGGCATAGCGGCACGCCTGCTCCCAGCCCTCGTCGTTCAGGTAGCCGCGCAGCAGGCCGGACATAAACGCGTCCCCCGCGCCGAGGACGTTCAGCACCTCCACGCGCACGCCGGTCACCGTCAGGCCGTC
Organism: Enterobacter sp. BNK-13; assembly: GCF_048685015.1. Lineage (NCBI taxonomy): Bacteria > Pseudomonadati > Pseudomonadota > Gammaproteobacteria > Enterobacterales > Enterobacteriaceae > Enterobacter > Enterobacter sp. BNK-13. The sequence goes on from NZ_JBLQTP010000001.1 coordinate 3,128,865, forward strand.
GTCCAGCCGGGGCGGAATGGCGTCGGTATAGACCGAGCAGCCGAGGGCGCCGCGCTTGCAGACCAGCGTGGCCTGACTCACGGCACGCACCTGCCCCAGCGCCTGCAGGGTCTCCGTGCTACCGCCCGCAATGTGAAACTCCTCCTCGGTGCCGACAATGACGTCGAAGAGGTGCAGCACCTCCTGCAGCTCGCGGGTGACCTTATCGGCGGCGATAAAGCGCGTTTCACCGTCGCCTAAGGAGGTCAGCCCCCACAGCACCGGACGGTAGTCGATGTCCAGCACCGTGCGCACGCCGTGACGGCGGGCATAGCCCAGCGCCGTCAGCACCGCCTCGCGGGTCTGGGGATGAGAAAGGTGAGTCCCGGTGATGGCAAGACAACGTGCGGAGGCAATGTAGCTTTCGTCCACATCGCTGGCCGTAATGGCCATATCCGCGCAGTTATCGCGATAAAAAATCAGAGGAAAGGTGTCCCGGTCTTTAATGCCGAGTAGCACCAGCGCCGTGAGGCGGTCTTTATCGGTAATCAGATGGCTGGTATCGCAGCCCACCTGGTTAAGCTCTTCCCGCAGAAAGCGGCCCATATGTTCATCGCCGACGCGCGCCAGCATCGACGAGCGCAGGCCCTGGCGTGCGGTGCCGTACGCCACGTTGCCGGACGAGCCGCCGAGGTATTTGGCAAAGCTCGACACATCCTCCAGACGGGCACCAATCTGCTGACTGTAGAGGTCTACCGCCACGCGGCCCATGCATATCACATCAAACTGCTTTTCCACGTTGATACCTCATCAGACAATGTCGTTCACGTTCAGCCAGCGGCCTTCCCGGTGCGAGAGCGCGATCGCGTCCAGCACGCGCGACACCTTCCAGCCCTCTTCGAAGTCCGGCCACATCGGCGCGTCGGCGGCAATCCCGTCCACCAGGTCGCGCACCTCCACCGTTTTTTGATCGTTAAAGCCAATCCCGTGGCCTGCGCCCATGCAGAACGCGGCGTAGTCCGGGTGTGCAGGGCCGACGAGTAAGGTACGGAATCCCTGACGGTTCACCGGATCGTCATGCAGATAGAGCTTCAGCTCCGCCATGCGCTCCTGGGTGAAGCTGATGGCGCCTTTCGTCCCGGTAATGACGTACGACAGCCCCATCTTGCGGCCGCAGGCGACGCGGGAGGTTTCAATCACGCCCTGCGCCCCGCCCGCGAAGCGCACCATCGCGTGGGCCTGATCCTCGTTTTCGACGGCAACCATGTCCGACGAGCCGGCCTTCGCCGGGCGTTCCGGGACCACGATCTTCAGGTCGCCGCAAACCTGCTCAATCTCCCCGACCAGGTACTGGGCCATATTGACGATATGCGCCGCGAGGTCGCCCAGCGCGCCCAGCCCGGCGGTCTCTTTAAAGCAGTGCCAGTGAATGGGCGAGCGCGGGTCGGCCATATAGTCTTCGTTGTGGGTGCCGTAGAAGTGGATCACCTCGCCAATCTCGCCGCGGGCGATAATCTCCTTCGCCAGCTGCGCCGTCGGGTTTTTCATGTAGTTGAACCCCACCAGCGTTTTCACCCCAGCCCGCTTCGCGGCGTCGACCATCTCGCGCGCGTCGTGGGCGTTCAGCGCCAGCGGCTTCTCCGAGTAGACGTGCTTGCCGTGGCGGATCGCCTCCAGCGCCATCTCTTTATGCAGATGGTTGGGTGAGCAAATATCCACCACGTCAATCGCCGGGTCGGCCACCAGCGCCCGCCAGTCGCCGGTGGAGCGGTTGAAGCCAAATGCCTGCGCGCGCGCTGCCGCCAGCTCCGGCGTGACTTCCGCCACCATCTCGCGCACCAGCCTGCCGCGAAGGTTGAACACCGTCGGGGCCTGGGCATAGGCGATAGCGTGCGCCTTGCCGATATACCCGGTGCCAATCAATCCAATACGAACCTCTTTCATCGTGATCCTCACAGTGCGCCGCGACGGCTCTTGGCGTAGGTATCAAACGCCACCGCCAGAACGATAATTAATCCGGTGATAATCTGCTGGTAGTAGGCCGAGACGTTCATCAGCACCAGGCCGTTAATCAGAATCCCCATGATGATGGAGCCGATAATGGTGCCGCCGATGCGCCCGTAGCCGCCCATCAGCGAGGTGCCGCCAATCACCACCGAGGCGATGACGCGCAGCTCAAAGGAGATCCCGGCCACCGCCTCGGCGCTCCCCAGACGCGCGCTCAGAATGAAGCCCGCCAGCCCCGCCAGGCAGCCAATCAGCACGTAGACGCTGACCAGTACGCGCTTGACGTTCACCCCCGCCAGGCGCGCTGCCTCCGGGTTACCGCCGATGGCGTAGACGAAGCGGCCCCAGCGGGTTTTATGCAGCGCCAGATAGCCGCCGAGGGCGACGATGGCGAAGATCCAGATCGGAATGGAGATGCCGAGCAGCTCCCCGCGCCCCCACCAGCGGTAGCCCTGATCGAAACCGGCAATCGGCGCGCCGTCGTTGATCACCAGCGTCAGGCCGCGCCAGATGGTCATCCCGCCGAGGGTCACGATGAACGGCGGCAGGCGCAGGCGGGTCACGCCCAGACCGTGCAGGAAGCCAATCGCCGTGCCCATCGCCAGGCAAATCCCCAGCCCAATCAGCCAGCTCATGCCGCCCCAGGCGTTCGGGTCGACGGTGGTGAAGTTGTCGCCCTTGATCACGTACGCCGCGGTCATGGCGCAGACCGCCAGAATAGAACCCACGGAGAGGTCAATCCCGGCGGTCAGGATGACAAAGGTCATCCCCACGGCCATGATCCCGTAGATGGAGACTTCGGTCAGGATGTTGAAAATATTGCGTTCAGAGAAAAAATTACTGTTCTGCGACTGGAAGAAGATCAGCAGCAGGATCATGAAAATCAGGACCCCGAAGCGCTCGAAGAAGGCGATGGGATCGATGCGTCCGGCGCGTTTGACCGGGGCCTGCGTTTTAGAAATCATCTGCGTCATGAGAAACTCCGTTATGCCGCGTTCAGGGCGTTGTGGTTGATGGCCATCATCGTCATCAGCCGTTCTTCGTTAGCGTCGTCACCGTGGATCTCGCCGGTCACTCGCCCTTCGCTCAGGGTGATGATCCGGTCTGACACCGCCATCACTTCAGGCAGATCGGAGGAGATCACGATCACCGCCACGCCCTTTTTCGCCATGTCAAACAGCACCTGGTGCACTTCCGATTTGGTTCCCACGTCGATGCCGCGCGTCGGCTCATCGACGATCAGCACCCGCGGGTTGAGCGCCATGCAGCGCGCGAGGATCACCTTTTGCTGGTTACCGCCGGAGAGCTTGCGCACCTCCTGCGCGCTGTTGACCATTTTGATCTGCAGCGCCTTGCGGTAGGACTCGATCAGATCGTCCTCTTTGCGGGTGTTCACGAACCAGCGCCACTGCAGCAGCGAGGAGAGGCAGGAGAGCGACAGGTTGTCGCGAATCGACAGTCCCAGCACCGCCCCCTCTTTTTTGCGGTCTTCCGGTACCAGCGCCACACCCTGGTCGAGGGCATAGAGCGGGTCGCGCGGCTGGTACGGTACGCCGTCCAGCTCAAAGCTCCCGGCGGTAAACGCGTCTGCGCCAAACAGGCAGCGCGCCACCTCGGTGCGTCCCGCGCCCACCAGTCCGGCAATGCCTAAGACCTCCCCGGCGTGAACGTGGAAGCTGATGTCGTGCAGGGCGATGCCGTGCGGATCCAGCGGCGGTTTTTCGCGGCTCAGCCCCTTCACCGCCAGGCGGACGGGTTTGTCCTCATGATGGGTTTCGCTGGCGGGACGGCGATTAAAGGCCACGTCGCGCCCGACCATCAGGCGGATCAGTTGTTCGACGTTGGTCTCCGCCACCGCGCCGGTGCCGGTGAAACGGCCGTCCTGGAAAACGGTGAAGCGGTCGCAGAGCTGGAAAACTTCGTGCAGGCGGTGGGTGACATAGATAATGCTCACGCCACGGTTTTTAAGCTCGCGCACCACGCGGTGCAGGCTTTCCACCTCGCTGTCGCTCAGCGCGGCGGAGGGTTCGTCCATAATGATGAGCCTGGCGTTGAGGGTCAGCGCCCTGGCGATCTCCACCATCTGCTGCTGGGCAACGCTCAGGCGGGCGACCGGGGTGGTCGGTGCAACGTTCAGCTGCAGATAGTCGAGAATGACCTGCGCCTCCTGATTGACCGCCTTTTCGTCGACGATCAGGTTGCGTTTACGCGGCTCGCGCCCGAGAAACATGTTTTCCGCGACGGTCATGTTGGGCAGCAGGTTGAATTCCTGATAGATGGTGATAATGCCCTTGTTCTGCCGTTCAACCGGGGAGTCGTCCACCGGCAGCGTTTCGCCGTTGAACCAGATCTCCCCGCGGGTTTGCGGCTGCGCCCCTGCGAGCGCCTTCAGCAGCGTGGATTTACCCGCCCCGTTTTCCCCCAGCAGGGCGTGGATCTCGCCCGCGCCGACGGTCAGCTGGACGCTGCTTAACGCCCAGACGCCGGAAAAGCTTTTTGCCAGGTCGGTCACTTTCAGTAAGGGTTGCGACATCGGTCTGCTCCTCCTTTAGAGTGAGCCGCCGCGCCAGCGGCGGCTGCGGATAAATCAGTTACCGGCCTCACCGATACGCTCAGCCTGCTGCAGGTTTTCTTTGGTGATCAGCGTCGGCGGGTAGTCGGCCCCGATGATGGCTTTTTTCTCGCGCACGTTGGCCACCAGCTGGCTCATCGCCGTCTGCACCGCAAAGCCCGGACGCTGATCCGCCGTCACCGCCAGCCAGCCGTCGCGCACGCGGGCCAGCGCTTCCGGTACCGCATCAAAACCGGTGACCAGAATTTCGCCCGGCTTCACGCCCTGGCTCTGCAGCGCTTCAATCGCCCCCAGCGCCATGTCGTCGTTGGCGGAGAGGATCACCTGAGGACGCTTTGGCAGCGAGGGCAGCACGCTTTCCACGATGCGCATCCCTTCAGAACGCATCCAGTTGCCGGTCTGATCGGCGACGATCTTGTACTTATCCCCGCCCGCCTTCAGGCTGTCGCGGATCCCTTTGGTGCGTTCGATGTTGGAGGAGGAGCCCGGCTGGCCGGTCAGCAGAATGATCTCCGCCCCGTCGGGGAATTTGGTTTTGACGAAGTCGCCAATCGCCTGGCCGCCTTTGTAGTTGTTGGCGCCAAAGTGCGGCACCTTCTTCTGGCTGTCGACGGAGCGGTCAAGGGTGACCACCGGCAGCTTCGCATCCTGAATTTCATCCACCGCGCTGGAGACCGCGTTCACGTCGTTCGGGGAGACGATAAAGCCCTGCGCGCCGCGGGTGATGGCGTTTTCCAGGTCAGCCACCTGCTTCGGTGAACTGCCCTGCCCGTCCAGTACCTGAAGCTTCACGCCCATCTCTTTTGCGGCTTTTACCGCCGTGCGCTGCATGTGAACTTCAAACGGCATGGCCAGGTTTGGCGTACTGAAAACAATTTGCTCGTTTTCGGCGAGGGCGGCCCCGGACGTCATGGCGATGAGGGCGGCTACGATCAGTTTTTTCATTATTATGTCTCTCTGTGTAGGGTTGTGGTGTTTAGAGGACGATCTCGCGCTGGCTGCGCAGTGACTCCAGCGCTTTATCCGCAAGGTACAGCGCACGTTCACCATCATCGCCGCTGCAGTCAGGCACCGCTTCGCCGCGCAGGACCGCGACAAAGTGTTCCCATTCCGCGGCGTAAGCGGATTTGTAGCGCTGCAGGAAGAAGTGTTCCGGCAGCGCGCTGGTGCAGCCCTGTTTGCCGTAGTGCTGCACCTGGTTTTCCAGAATGTTGCCCGCGCACAGCAGCCCTTCGGAGCCGTGCAGCTCCAGGCGCTGGTCGTAGCCATACGAGGAGCGGCGGCTGTTGACGATGGTCGCCATCGCGCCGGAAGCGTATTTCAGGACGATAAACGCGGTATCGATGTCGCCTGCCTCGCCAATCGCCGGATCCACCAGGTTGCTGCCCTGGGCATACACCGACACCGGCTCTTCGCCCATGATGTAGCGAGCCATGTCAAAATCGTGAATGGTCATATCGCGGAACATGCCGCCGGAGACGCGCACGTACTCCGCAGGTGGTGGAGAAGGGTCGCGGGAGATGATCAGCAGCGATTCCGGCTTGCCGATGCGCCCGGCCTGCACGTCGGTTTTCACGCGGCGGAACTGCGGGTCAAAGCGGCGGTTAAAGCCGATAAACAGCGGCACGTCATACTCTTTGACCACCTTCAGGCAGTCGCGCACGCGGGCGAGGTCGAGGTGGACCGGCTTTTCACAGAAGATGGCCTTGCCGTGGCGGGCGGCTATTTCAATCAGGTCCGCGTGGGTATCGGTGGCGGAGGCGATCAGCACGGCGTGAACGTTAGGGTCGGTCATCGCTTCATCCAGGCTCTGCTGGCGGGCCTGATACTGCGTGGCAAGGCGGGTGGCAAATTCCTGATTCGGGTCAACCACGGACCAGAGCGTGGTCGCGCCGTGGCTGGCGATGTTAGCTGCATGTACCTGGCCAATTCGGCCAGCGCCCAGTAAAGCAATGTTAAACATAACGGCTCCCGGTGTTGGTGAATGCTGTGAACTAACGACCCTATAAATAAAACATTTATTTCATTTTTATAAATAGTGAAAATTATGTTTTTGAGTGCGGGTTAACACTTTTGAGATGAATGAGATAAATTTTGTTATCAATCTCACAACATGGGAGGACATACAGCAGCTCCCCTCACCCCGGCCCTCTCCCCAAAGGGGCAAGGGAGAAAAGAGTGCACCACACCGTCCCCTCTCCCCTTTGGGGAGAGGGTTAGGGTGAGGGGAAAATGAAATGAAAATTTCGTTACGACGGAAAAACTTAATACTGACGGGCTTTTTTCACCTGCGCCTGCGTTTGCTCCGCGGCTTTACGCACGGCAGACGATTCCGCCACCTGCGCATCACCGGTTCGCCACCAGGAGGCGTAGTCGTGGGTCATGGTCTTCGGCAGCACCTTGATGTCCAGCAGCGTGGGGCCAGGATGCGCGCGGGACGCCTCCAGCGCCGCCAGCAGGGTTTGCTCGTCGTGCACCCGCCACGCGCGACAGCCGTAGCTCTGCGCATTTTGCGCGAAGTCGACCTTCACCAGCGGACCGTCAAGCAGTCCGGTTTCCGGGTTGCGATGGCGGTTTTCCGTGCCAAAGCTGCCCATGCCGTGCCCCATCTGCAGGTTGTTAATGCAGCCGAAGCTGGCGTTATCAAACAGCAGAACGGTGACCTTAATGCCCTCCTGAACGGCGGTTTGCAGCTCGGAGTGCAGCATCATGTAGGAGCCATCCCCCACCATGGCGTATACCGGCTGCTGGGGCCGGGCAAGCTTCGCGCCGAGGGCTGCCGCAATCTCATAGCCCATGCAGGAGTAGCCGTACTCCAGGTGATAGCTGTCCGGCGTTTTGACCTGCCAGAGGCGCTGCAAATCGCCCGGCAGCGAACCGGCCGCGCCCACCACGATGGCGTTATCTTCAATATGCTGGTTGATCAGGCCCAGCACCCGCGTCTGGGTCAGGCGGGTGTTGAGCGTCTCGCCGTACTCCGCCAGCTGCGCGTCCAGGTGCCCCGCCACTTCGGGCGCGTCGTCCGGACGCCACTGGCGATCCCACAGGCGACGGCACTCGTCGCGCCAGGCGGATTTCGCCTCAGCGATCGCCTCTCCCCAGCCGCTGCGGTAATCACCGAGCGCGTGGGTCAATGCCTCGAGCCCGGTTTGAGCGTCGGCAATGAGCGCCGTGGCGTCCAGCTTCAGGGCGTCAAACTCGGCCACGTTCAGCAGCAGAAATTCGACATCCGGATGGGAAAAGAGCGCCTTGGAGCCGGTGGTAAAGTCGGTCAGGCGCGTGCCGATGCCAATCACCAGATCAGCCTGCGGCGCGAGTTGGTTGGCCGCCATTCCGCCCGTCACCCCTACGCCACCGAGGTTAAGTGGGTGGTCACTTACCAGCGCCCCCTTTCCGGCCTGGGTTTCGGCAAACGGCAGCTGCAGCGTCTCGACAAAGTCGCGAAACGCCTCATGTGCGCCGGAATAGCGCACGCCGCCGCCGCACACCACCAGCGGACGACGCTTGCGGGCGATCAGCGCCCGCGCCTGCGCCAGACGCTGCGGATCGGGCGGACGGCGCTCGATGTGGTGCACGCGACGCGCGAAGAAGCTCAGCGGGTAATCCCACGCTTCCCCCTGCACGTCCTGCGGCAGGCAAATCGTCACCGCACCGGTATCTGCCGGGTCAGTAAGCGTTCGCATCGCGCTGAGCATCGCGCTCATCAGCTGCTCGGGGCGGTTAATGCGGTCCCAGTAGCGGGAGACCGGACGGAAACAGTCGTTGGTGCTGATGCTGAGGTCGTGATACTGCTCAATCTGCTGCAGCACCGGGTCCGGCTGGCGGCTGGCATAGATATCGCCCGGGAGCAGCAGCAGCGGAATACGGTTCGCCGTGGCGGTTGCCGCGGCCGTGACCATATTGGCGGCGCCCGGCCCGACGGAGGAGGTGACGGCAAAGATGCGCTGACGACGGTGCTGTTTGGCAAATCCCGTCGCCATATGGGCGATGCCCTGCTCGTTACAGCCCTGCATCACCTGCAGATGGCCGGGATCCTGCTCCAGCGCCTGGCCGATACCCAGCACGTTGCCGTGCCCAAAGATGGTGGCGACGCCCTCCACGAAGGGCGTTTCGTGACCATCCACGCTAACGTACTGTTGGTTAAGGAACCGGACCAGCGCCTGAGCCATAGTCATACGTTCGGTTTGCATAACGCCTCCTGTCAGCCCAGCGTCGGCATGGAGAACGCAGCGCCTGTCTCCTGCTGCATTTCCGGCCAGCGCGCGGTGATGGTTTTCATTCGGGTGTAGAAACGCACGCCGTCGTTGCCGTGGACGTTGAGCGCACCGAAGATGGAGCGCTTCCAGCCGCCGAAACTGTGGAATGCCATCGGCACCGGGATTGGCACGTTGACCCCCACCATGCCCGCCTGCACTTCTTCGCAGAAGCGACGCGCGCAGCCACCGTCGCGGGTGAAGATTGCCGAGCCATTACCATATTCATGGCGGTTAATCAGGTCCACCGCGCTGGCGTAATCTGCTACGCGCACCACAGAAAGCACCGGACCAAAAATTTCTTCTTTATAGATGGTCATCTCCGGGGTGACGTTATCGAACAGCGTCGGCCCGACAAAATAGCCCTGCTCGTGGCCCTTCACGCTAAAGCCGCGGCCGTCCACGCGCAGTTTCGCCCCCTGCGCTTCCCCGCTGTCGATGTAGCCCAGCACCTTGCTACGGTGCGCGGAGGAGATGAGCGGCCCCATTTCGTTTTCCGGCGTCTGGTCGAGCCCCGGTCCGACGCGCAGCGCGGCAATCTGTTTTTCGAGCCGGTCGCAGAGGTCATCGGCGGTGTTATCCCCCACGGTCAGCACCACCGAGAGCGCCATGCAGCGCTCGCCCGCCGCGCCGTAGGCCGCGCCCATGATGGCGTTGGTCGCCATCTCCATGTCGGCATCCGGCATTAAAATGCAGTGGTTTTTCGCACCGCCCAGCGCCTGGCAGCGCTTACCGTGGGCGGACGCGGTCTGGTAAATGTATTCCGCAATCGGCGTGGAGCCGACAAAGCTCACCGCCTGCACGCGCGGGTCGGTCAGGAGCACGTCAACGGACTCTTTATCGCCCTGCACCACGTTGAAGACGCCGTCCGGCAGGCCGGCCTCTTTCAGCAGCTGCGCCAGCGCGAGCGCCAGAGAAGGGTCTTTTTCCGACGGTTTCAGCACGAAGGTATTCCCGGTCGCCAGCGCAATCGGGAACATCCACATCGGCACCATCGCCGGGAAGTTAAACGGCGTGATCCCGGCGCAGACGCCGAGCGGCTGCATCAGCGAGTGGCTGTCGACGCCGGTCCCGACGTTCGCCGAGTGTTCGCCCTTTTGCAGATGCGGAATACCGCAGGCAAACTCCACCACTTCCAGGCCGCGGGTCAGTTCGCCCACCGCGTCGGAGAAGACCTTGCCGTGCTCTTCGCTGATGAGGCGAGCCAGGCGATCCATGTTCTCTTCCAGCAGCGCTTTGAAGCGGAACATCACGCGCGCGCGCTTAAGCGGAGCATGACGCGCCCACGCCGGAAACGCCTGCTGCGCGGCGGCAATCGCCTGCTCCGTTTCCTGTGCCGTACTCATCACCACCTGGCGGATCTGCTCGCCGGTGGCCGGGTTGAAGATCGCCTGAACGCGCTGGCCTGAACCGGTGACACATTCGCCGTGAATAAAATTCGCTACCGTCTCCATCCTTAACCTCTCGCTGTTGATACGTGACTGTGACCTGAACACTGTGTACTGACCACTATATATGAAACAAACATTCCATTTTAAGTTGAAATAAAATAAATGATGATTATTGTGATCAAGGATGGATTTTTATGTTAACAGCCAGCACCACTGACGCCGCGTGCGCTATTAAGGGATTTCGGGCGAGGAAATGACTGAAGTTTCTGTTTCATTTTTGCTGCCAGATGGATGGCCGACATTTAAAAGACGCGGTTTTGCGTTTAGAATCATATGACTGTATTGGGGGAAAAGATGACGACAGCAACCAGCCTGAACGAACTGCAGCAGCAAATCCGCGATCGCTACGATAGCCTGAGCAAGAGGCTGCAGCAGGTCTCCCGCTACGTGCTGGACAATACCAACAGCGTGGCCTTCGATACGGTTGCCGTCATCGCCGAGCGCGCCGACGTGCCGCCCTCGACGCTGATCCGCTTTGCCAACGCCTTTGACTTCACCGGCTTCAACGAAATGAAACAGCTGTTTCGCATGAACCTGGTGGAGGAGACCGCCAGCTACAGCGACCGCGCCCGTCTGTTCCGCGAGATGGAGAGCGAGGCCGTGCCGGAAACGCCGCTCGATATCCTGCAGGAGTTTGCCCGTTCAAACGCGCAGGCGCTGCAGCAGCTGGCCGCCCGCGCCGAGCCGGAGATGCTGGAGCGCGCGGTACAGCTGCTGGCCGACGCCGATACCATCTACATCGCCGGACTGCGCCGCTCCTTTAGCGTCGCGGCCTACCTCACCTATGCCCTGAGCCATCTGGAGTGCCGCCCTATCCTGCTCGACGGCATGGGCGGGATGCTGCGCGAGCAAATCAGCCGCATTAAGGCGCGCGACATTGTGGTGTCGATCAGCTTCTCGCCGTACGCGGAAGAGACGGTGATGGTCAGCGAAACCGCCGCCAGCGTCGGCGCGCGGCAGATTGTGATTACGGACAGCCAGATAAGCCCGCTGGCGACGTTCAGCGATCTCTGCTTTGTGGTGAAAGAGGCGCAGGTGGACGCGTTTCGGTCTCAGTCGGCGACGCTGTGCCTGGTGCAGTCGCTGGTGGTGGCGCTGGCGTATCGGTTGGGTGGCGGGGATAAATAGCCCACGGTACCGCTCAACAGGCCGGGTAACATAAACCCGCTACCCGGCATAATCGCCATTTCCGGTGAACATCCGCCCGATCTTAGCGGTTTTCGATCTCAGGACACTCAGGATAGCTGACCGAAGCGAGGGCATTTAGACGCTGCCCCGTAATCTGTAACACGCGCAGCAAAAGCATGATGCCGCGGCGGGTATCAGGGTCGTTGAGCATAGTAAACACCTGACGAAGCGAAATATCCCCTTCCCGGTTAACCTGCTCCCCCCACGCCATGCGTAGCGCGGTTCCCCCTTCCCAGCCGACGGTCACGACATCGTCAAAAACGCCAGCCAGTTTTTCGACCATCGCGTTATCGGCCATTTCCAGCATGTCTGCGACGACGGCAAGCAGATCAACCAGATTATTCAGACGATTGCCCGCCATAAGCGGGGCAAGGCTTTTTAGTAACTGTTCCTGGTCACTCATCAGAACATCCCCCTCACGACGCCCCAATACAGTCCACGGTTAAAACCGTTTCGCAGCATGCCGCCGAGTTTTGTCGCCGGCATGGGGGTCACGTCATTGCGATAGTCATATACCAACGGCATGCCGGCCCAGAGCCCCATCTGCGCGACGGCCTGAACCCGTCCATCATAATGGTTACCGCTTCCGGGCGGTCTGCCGTAAAGCTCCGCCACAATGTTGTCAGCAATGACGGGCGCCTGGTTGTGGCACGACCCTCCCGCTTTACTGATCGGCAGATCGACGGTATCGCCGATCACATATACCCCTTCTAAACCGTAGACGCCCAGCGTCTGGTGATCCGTCGGCAGCCAGCCTTCACCGTTCTGAACCTCGCTAAGCCCGGTATCACGCACCGCGTCGACTGCCCGGATGGGCGGCGTTGCCATCAGGATGTCGAAATTCTGTGAATCGCCCTCGGCGGAATACGCAATTTTGCTGTCAGGATCGACATGGCTTAAGGTAAAACCACGCTGATGCTGTATTCCTTTGGCGGCAAAAATATCGCCCAGCGCCTCCCCCACCGGACGTTGCAGGAACAGGCAGTTTCGCAGCAGCTGCGCGACGGTCGGATAGGTATAAACAATCTCAACCTGATTACGTACGCCACGCTGACGCAAATAGTCATCAACCATCAGCGTGGTTTCAATGGGGGCAATGCCGCACTGGTGGGGAACATTCGGTGTTTCAGGGAAAGAGACAGTAATAAATATTCGCCCCTTTTTGAGGGTGGCGAGCTTATGCGCTAATTGTCTGGCAGCCGCGTATTGATAAAAATGATCGCCCGCGTCGGCAAGGCCAGGGATTTTTTGTGTAAAAGGTGTGCAGCCGGTGGCAATAACCAGCAGATCCCAGTCGTAATGTCGCTTACTGGCCCCGTACAGTCGACGCTGCTTAAAATCGAAAGATTCAATCCTGTCGGTAATAAATTGAATTTCCGGACTCAGTAATTGCCGTTCAGGCCGGGCTAGTTCATGGTGATGGAAGAGGTTAAAGGCGACATACATAAAGGCGGGTTTGTAGTAGTGCACCGGTGATTCGGAAATCAGTACCAGCTCTACCTGACCGGCAGCAATTTCACGTCGTAATTTCCTGGCCAGCAGATTGGCAACAATGGTTCCTCCCGTGCCGCCGCCGACAATCATTATGCGGTTTTTCATTCCTTTATTCGCTCATGGTAGTGAATGGGAATTCACGTAACCAGACCGCTTCACTGTTACGCTCAGCTAAAGGGTAGTAATAGAGTAATATTCCGCAATATAACCTTTAAATAGAAATTTAACTTTGATGACCACATCATTATTTATAATATATACTGTAAAATATAATTTATATCCCTATAACGTAGTCTCTTTTCATTACCATTATTCGCCGAAGAGCAGCTTTGTGTACTTTTTAGAGATAGCCCCGGAGCGCTGTCCGTTCGCGCCATAATAGCGATCTTCACGGCACAGTCGCTCCTTCACATCGCAGAAAATGCCGTTGGCAAAGGTGAATTCAGTCAGATCGACATTGCTCGACGTGAACACCTCGTTTGCAGCAGCCTTCTTACCGAGATAGGTCTCTGTCAACGCGCGGGATAATCCCTTGTCATTGGCGCATACATATCGGTCGCAGAGCACGCCCGATACTGGCGACTTGAGCCTGGCGGGGGTCCTGGCCTGGGCGGACATGGCGGACACGGCCAGCAGCGCGGCCACAGAGCATGCGAGTATTGATTTGTTCAAGATGATAATCTCCGTTGGTTAATGAATGTCGGCTTTACGCCGGGCGCGGTGGAACCATCATGAGGGTGAACAACCCTGGAGGGTTCTGAGTTTCAACAGGAAACAGCCCGTTTAGCTTTTTGTTGACCTAACATTCGTCGAAAGTTCAGCCCGGAGGCAATTGTAAGGGCCCTATCCCGGTGAGTCATGCGATTTTAAAGAGCTGAACTAATATGCTGTATACGGAGTGGGTTTGTGGGGCGGGTTAGGTCCGCTCTGAGCGAGGAGCGGAAGATGGTAATTGTTGAAACCATCAAGGCGGACATTACGTGCATTGTCGTGTATTAATTAACGGGTAGAAAGTCAAAGTGAGTGAACAGGAATGAGTGTAGGTGAATTGTATTTGGATGGAGCGCACGTCCTATCTGAAAAAGAGTTCCATTCCATTATGTCTGCATCATTAGACTTTGGGCCTTACTATGGTAGAAATCTCGATGCATTGTGGGATCGCCTTAGCACCGATGTTGAAAGGCCGGTAAAAATAATATGGTTAAACTCTGACTTATCCAGAATATATCTTGGCAGTTATTTCGACGAAATTATCAAGGTTTTTGAGAGGGCAAAACTGCAAGACCTGAATTCAAATTGGGAAGAAAAGTTCGAGTATGTATTGAAATAACCCGTACCCGCAGGATAGTCCGGCGTAGTGGCATTCCGATTTTGGCAACATAGACAGAAGTGTGAAATGTCCGTTCTTGGCACTCAGGTGACCTACACAACGGCGATCATGAGGCTCAACTGGACAGTAAGATGTTTTTGTCCAGTTGTACCTGCCTGTGGCATTTATCTCAGTAATACCTGAATCAGCTGAACAAAGATATACACTGTCGCTGCCACTGGTATAGTCCGGAACCCCCATCTGAGATAGCGCCATTCATGGCGTTCTCTGGCATCAGCTGCTTCAATAGCGGGGTCAGAACATTTTCTTTTCCTGGCCCTGAATTTATCGATTACCCACAGGATGAGAATAAAGGTAATGATGGTTTTCTGAAGGATGGATTATCCACAAAGAGTGACTCCGGCCTGCCCGCTGATACAAGCAGAATAGATGAACCACCTTCACGCAGCCACCACTCACCACTTAATGTAGGGGTGATATTCGTTTTCGTTCTGGTGGATTTTGCAGTGATTCTGTCCATGGCAGTTTGCTCCCCTGCTATCTGACCAGCGGACATTGCTAACAGCATTCTGAGCGAATCAACAGGGTGCAGGTCAATGCTTGTCTGTCTGAACCTGAACGAAGGGGCGCGCGTATAGATGACAGTTTATGACACTTCATCCTAACTGCTGTTAAAATAACATTTCTACTCATTATGAGATGCTATGTGCCGCCTAACACTGATAAGGAGTTCAGATGTCTATCTGGCAGCCAAAGAGCCGCGAAAATAGCCTTAAATTGCTACTCAGAGATATTCCTGATTGTAATTGGGTGCCTTGTGTCAAGAGGGCTGTAGGTGGTTTAACCGAAGTCGCTTTTTCACGCAATTATAACCACTTGCTCCTGATCATTTCCTCTTCCGGAAGAGGGGTGCTTGATTGCCTGAGTGGAGAGATTATTGCCAGAGATTATGAAGAATATGGTAACTGGTACGACTCAATTGGCCTTGCATGTACAGGTATAGGACCGCTGAGCGGTGAAACTCTTTCCATCGCCGGTCTGTGTGGCGGTGGTTTACCAATGTTTAACCGGTATGGAGAAGCACTCGAGCGAGTATCGCCAGAGTGGCCTCTGGAAATGTTAATCTGGTGCCCGCCGGGCAAGAGTGCATTAATCGCATCCCATAAAGAAGGGTGTCTCAGACTTGCGAATGATTACTTTCACTGTGTTGGTTTCTCATGGGATGGTGAGTTAATTATATCGGCAACAAGCAGTGACATCACTGTCTGGAAAAGACAGGGCTGATTAATATGACTGCTACGTGGTGTTAAAAATGAAGGAAATTGACGATGAGTTTGTAGAATATGATTTGGACTGGTTTTTATCCAGCCAGGAAGGGTACCTCACGCATTTTACAACGCTTCTGGCCCATAATGCGGCTTTTGTTCCATGGATCTATTGTCATGTTCAATCTCCATTGGGTTAGTAGATGTGATTATGGTTGTCCTATATGAGCCAGGAGTGGAAGTGAGCTTTATGATTAACTCGACCATTTTCGGACAATTTTCTAAAAACGAATGTTCTGTTTTGATGGGGTATTTACCCTTCGTTTGAGCGGAGTATACCTATCACCGAAGCCAGAAACTTGACTATGACTCACCATAAACGGGAGTATTAACTGCCCCCGTAAGATGCTAAGCTTTTACAGTTTGTTCTCCCCGTATTATCGCGGCTGCTGACCCGATTAATCTGAGAGAGTAAAACAATGGAAACAAAACGTACTCGAGATTGGCGCAATGCACAGAAGCGACGTAACAAGTCTCGTGATATCCGCAAGACCTTATTAAAATTCCGTGGCGAAAAAAACTGGAAGATGCTTTACACGCGGTCGGATAAATTGTTGCGTGCCGCACAACTGGGGCTTGAGTATCCACGTATTACTAACCAACAGCTTGCCTTGAGAGGTCTGGAAGAGTACCTCTATTCGGATGAACGTACTTTTTATATGCAGTCGTAATCAATGGCGAAGCCCCACGGCGGAACAGGTGTTCCGCCGTTATCCATCCCTTGCCGTACTTTCCGCTGGGACTAGCCGGAATGCAAAAAAAAGAGTCTCTGCCGAATTGCTTCAATGGGCTGATGTTGTCTGTGTGATGGAGCAGAAGCACAAAAATCGCTTAGTGGCCCAATATGGCAGGATCATCGCATTCAAGCCTCTGCATGTGCTCGATATCTCTGACGATTATCTTTTTATGGATCCTGAGTTGATAGCAATATTCAAAGATATCGTACCGGAAAAATTGGGACTAACCGATCAAGAAACAGAGAGCCAATAAGAGTTTTATCTTTCTGTTATTTATTTCTACACATCCTTCTTCGACAATGTCCGCTTCTGGCACGGAGCGGACACTGGGTTTACCCTTTCGGTAAAACTTAACTGGAAGATTTCGATACGACACCAGACCCGCTAAACAACATGCGGATACCGAGGCCTATCATGACAACACCTGTAAATCGTTCCTGCCATTTGATAAAGCCAGGGTGTTTACTTAGCCAGTTTCCAAATGTCCCTGATGCCATCGCGACTGACCCCAGGGAAATAATTCCTGCCAGCTTCTGGATACTACCCAGAACAAGCAATTGCAACCAGACAGGACCCGCGGCAGGATCGACAAACTGAGGAAGAAAAGCAAACATGAACAGCAGGGATTTTGGGTTAGTCAGGCTGTTCAGGGCGCCTTCCTTAACGGCACTCCAGTCAGAAATTTTGGCCGTTTTTCGCAGCCGCGTATCTGTGCCTGAAGTCGCAATCATTTTTATGCCCAGCCACATCAGATAAGCCGCACCAGCCCACCTTAACAGATCTAGTGCAACCGGCCAGGCATGAACAACGGCTACCAGCCCCAGGACAAGAAAAGAAACTTGCACAAAACCCGCTACAAATACATTACCCAGTACCGTAAACAGTGCAATACGTCTTCCCTGACCGACGCCTCTGGCGATAGTTAGCATCATGTCTGACCCCGGAGAAATCTCCAGAAGCGTCAGCGCGAGAAGAAAAGTGATAAACGTTTCGATGGAAGGCATCTTGGTTGAGTCCGGATAAATATTTCTGCTACGTTACCTCAGTCCGATTCGAGCCGAAAGTGGAATATACTGCAGCGTCTGCTGCAGGCACAGAGCAGACAGAGCAGATACAGAAGCATGATGTCCACTGTAAGCGAGATGCGAACGCTGACCTTTCATATTTGTACGATTTACGCTCTGGCCTGATCTGACATGTATCATAGATACAGGAATTCACTAGCATGATCGGAGATTGCATATGCTGATATATAACGTTTTTGGACGGCATATTGGCGTTCAACGTAAGCATGATCGGTGGCTGGTATTTCGTGCTGACCTGACGGAGAGAAAGTTTTCTCGACTCTATGACATCGCTATTCCTGACGATATGACTGAAGGCGAGATTGCCGGTTGGCTGGGTGACATTTTCCATGAAGCCGCAACCGATCGTCATCCAAATGTGGAACGCATCGAATAAGGATTGAATGGATAGCCTTACGTTGCGCCCGCTCCTGGCACTCACCTGACATGATGTTGCCAGCCATGGCCCAAAAAAAAGCCCGCAATCCGCGGGCTTAGAGATAATTTAGAACCTGTTAGTACCAGACGTATCCGGTTGGGAAATCATTCCCACTCAATCGTAGCCGGTGGCTTACCGCTGATGTCATACACCACGCGGGAAATACCGTTCACTTCGTTGATGATGCGGTTAGACACGCGGCCCAGGAAGTCATACGGCAGGTGCGCCCAGTGCGCGGTCATGAAGTCGATGGTTTCCACCGCACGCAGGGAGACAACCCAGTCGTACTTACGGCCATCGCCCATTACGCCGACGGAGCGAACCGGCAGGAACACGGTGAACGCCTGGCTTACCTTGTTGTACAGGTCAGCTTTATGCAGCTCTTCGATGAAGATCGCGTCCGCACGACGCAGCAGGTCGCAGTACTCTTTCTTCACTTCGCCCAGCACGCGCACGCCCAGACCCGGACCCGGGAACGGGTGACGGTAGAGCATGTCGTACGGCAGACCCAGTTCCAGACCGATCTTACGCACTTCGTCTTTGAACAGCTCGCGCAGCGGCTCAACCAGACCCATCTTCATCTCTTTCGGCAGGCCGCCCACGTTGTGGTGAGATTTGATGACGTGCGCTTTACCGGTGGCGGATGCCGCGGATTCGATCACGTCAGGGTAGATGGTGCCCTGCGCCAGCCACTTCACGTCGTCCAGCTTCAGCGCTTCTTCGTCGAACACTTCCACGAACACGCGACCGATGATCTTACGTTTTGCTTCCGGATCGTTCTCGCCTTTCAGCGCGTCCAGGAAGCGCTGCTCGCCTTCCACGTGAACGATGTTCAGACCGAAGTGGTCGCCGAACATGTCCATAACCTGCTGGGCTTCGTTCAGGCGCAGCAGGCCGTTGTCCACGAAGACGCAGGTCAGATTTTTGCCGATAGCGCGGTGCAGCAGCATCGCGGTCACGGAGGAGTCCACGCCGCCGGAGAGGCCGAGGATCACTTTGTCATCGCCAACCTGCTGGCGGATACGCTCAACGGCGTCGTCGATGATTTTTGCCGGGGTCCACAGGGCTTCACACTGGCAGATGTCGCGCACGAAGCGCTCCAGCATGCGCATACCCTGACGGGTGTGGGTTACTTCCGGGTGGAACTGCACGCCGTAGAAGCGTTTTTCTTCGTTCGCCATGATGGCAAACGGGCAGCTTTCGGTGCTGGCAACGGTCACGAAGTCAGACGGGATAGCGGTGACTTTGTCGCCGTGGCTCATCCACACGTCCAGCAGCGGTTTGCCATCTGCGGTCAGGGAGTCTTCGATACCGCGCACCAGCGCGCTGTCGTTAACCACTTCAACCTGCGCATAGCCGAACTCGCGCTCGCTGGAGCCTTCTACGTGGCCGCCCAGCTGCATTGCCATGGTCTGCATACCGTAGCAAACGCCGAATACCGGCACGCCAGCTTCGAACACGTACTGCGGCGCGCGCGGACTGTTCTCTTCGGTGGTGCTTTCCGGGCCGCCGGACAGGATGATGCCGCTTGGATTGAATTCGCGAATCTGTGCTTCCGTGACATCCCACGCCCACAGTTCACAGTAAACGCCCAGTTCACGTACGCGACGCGCCACCAGCTGAGTGTACTGCGAACCGAAGTCCAGGATGAGAATGCGATGTTTATGAATGTTTTCCGTCATTGACGCTAATTCCGAGGCAAGTGAAACAAAAACAGAGCGCCCGGCAGAAGCCGGGCGCGGAAACTTATCAGGAGCCCAGACGGTAGTTCGGGGACTCTTTGGTGATCGTCACGTCGTGAACGTGGCTTTCCTGGATACCCGCACCGCTGATGCGTACGAATTCCGCTTTAGTACGCAGCAGGTCAATGGTACCACAGCCGGTCAGACCCATACAGGAGCGCAGGCCGCCCATCTGCTGGTGGATGATCTCTTTCAGACGGCCTTTATAGGCAACGCGACCTTCGATACCTTCCGGCACCAGTTTGTCTGCGGCGTTATCGGTCTGGAAGTAACGGTCAGAGGAACCTTTGGACATCGCGCCCAGGGAGCCCATGCCGCGGTAGGATTTGTAAGAACGGCCCTGGTAGAGTTCGATTTCACCCGGGGATTCTTCGGTACCGGCCAGCATGGAGCCTACCATCACAGCAGCGGCGCCAGCGGCGATCGCTTTTGCGATGTCGCCAGAGAAGCGGATACCGCCATCAGCGATAACCGGAATACCGGTCCCTTCCAGGGCTTCAACCGCGTCAGACACCGCGGTGATCTGCGGAACGCCCACGCCGGTCACGATACGCGTGGTACAGATAGAGCCAGGACCGATACCCACTTTGACCGCGCTGCAGCCAGCGTCAGCCAGCGCGCGAGCGCCTGCGCCAGTGGCCACGTTACCGCCGATGATCTGCAGGTCAGGGTATTTGGCACGGGTGTCGCGAATACGCTGCAGCACGCCTTCGGAGTGGCCGTGAGAGGAGTCAATCAGAAGGACGTCAACGCCCGCAGCAACCAGCGCGTCAACGCGCTCTTCGTTACCGGCACCTGCGCCAACCGCAGCACCAACGCGCAGACGGCCATGCTCGTCTTTACAGGCGTTCGGTTTACGTTCTGCTTTCTGGAAATCTTTAACGGTGATCATGCCGCGCAGGTGGAAGTTGCTGTCAACAACCAGCGCTTTTTCAACGCGTTTTTCGTGCATTTTTGCCAGCACCACGTCGCGGGTTTCACCTTCGCGAACGGTGACCAGACGCTCTTTTGGCGTCATGTACACGCTGACAGGCTGGTTCAGATCAGTCACGAAACGCACATCACGACCGGTAATAATACCGACCAGCTCGTTCTCTTCGGTCACCACCGGGTAACCGGCGAAGCCGTTACGCTCGGTCAGGGCCTTCACTTCGTGCAGGGTGGTAGTTGGCAGAACGGTCTGTGGGTCGGACACGATACCGGATTCATGTTTCTTCACGCGGCGAACTTCTTCCGCCTGACGTTCGATAGACATGTTTTTGTGAATAAAGCCAATGCCACCTTCCTGTGCCAGGGCAATAGCCAGGCGCGCTTCAGTCACGGTGTCCATTGCCGCAGAGAGCATAGGAATGTTCAGGCGAATGGTTTTCGTCAACTGCGTGCTGAGATCGGCAGTATTCGGCAGAACAGTGGAGTGAGCGGGAACGAGGAGGACGTCGTCAAACGTCAGTGCTTCTTTAGCGATACGTAGCATGGGCAATATCTCTGACCTGGGTGGTTAAATATTGCCGTGGCATTATACAGAGCGTAACCGATTGCATCCACACTTTTTTAAAAAAAATGCTTGCGCTCACCTCTCAGCAGGTTACTATCGACTGAATAACTTGCTGATTTAGAATTTGATCCCGCTCACATGTTATCCTCTCAATCCTCCTCAATTTATACCGTCAGCCGCCTTAATCAGACGGTGCGTTTGCTGCTTGAGCAGGAAATGGGGCAGGTCTGGATCAGCGGTGAAATCTCTAACTTCACGCAGCCCTCCTCCGGCCACTGGTACTTTACGCTAAAAGACGATACCGCCCAGGTGCGCTGCGCGATGTTCCGCAACAGCAACCGCCGCGTGACGTTCCGTCCTCAGCACGGCCAACAGGTTCTGGTGCGCGCCAATATCACCCTGTATGAGCCGCGCGGTGATTATCAAATTATCGTCGAGAGCATGCAGCCTGCGGGCGAAGGCCTGCTGCAGCAAAAGTACGAACAGTTAAAGGCGAAGCTCTCCGAAGAGGGACTTTTCGACCAGCAGTTCAAAAAGCCGCTACCCTCGCCTGCCCACTGCGTGGGTGTCATCACCTCGAAAACCGGTGCAGCACTGCACGATATTTTACACGTTCTGAAGCGTCGCGACCCTTCCCTGCCCGTCATCATCTACCCGACCGCTGTTCAGGGTGACGATGCGCCGGGCCAAATTGTGCGCGCCATAGCGCTGGCGAACGCGCGTCAGGAGTGCGACGTCTTAATCGTCGGACGCGGCGGCGGCTCGCTGGAAGATCTGTGGAGCTTTAACGACGAGCGCGTGGCGCGGGCAATCTTTGCAAGTCAGATCCCCGTGGTGAGCGCCGTCGGCCACGAAACGGACGTGACGATCGCCGATTTTGTCGCGGATCTCCGCGCGCCGACGCCGTCCGCGGCGGCAGAGGTGGTCAGCCGCAACCAGCTGGAGCTGCTGCGTCAGATCCAGAGCGGCCAGCAACGTCTTGAGATGGCGATGGACTACTACCTCGCCAACCGGACCCGTCGCTTTACCCAGCTTCATCACCGTCTTCAGCAGCAACACCCGCAGCTGCGTCTGGCGCGTCAGCAAACCGTGCTGGAGCGTCTGCGCCAGCGCATGAACGTGGCGGTGGACACGCAGATCAAACGCGCGGTGTCGCGCCAGCAGCGCGTGACGCAGCGTCTGAACCAGCAGAACCCGCAGCCGAAAATTTATCGCGCGCAAACACGGATTCAGCAGCTGGAGTACCGTCTGGCGGAAACTCTCCGTGCGCGACTGAGCACCACCCGCGAACGCTTTGGCAATGCGGTGACCCACCTTGAAGCGGTCAGCCCCCTCTCCACGCTGGCGCGCGGCTATAGCGTGACGACGGCGACGGACGGCAAGGTGCTGAAGCAAACCAAACAGGTGAATACCGGCGATGTGCTGACGACGCGTCTGTCAGACGGCTGGGTAGAAAGCGAAGTGAAATCAATTAAACCGGTGAAAAAGACGCGTCAGCGTAAAACCGGATAATTCTTCGGCGGTTACTTACTATACTGCTGCTATTCCCTTTTTTAATAAGGAGAGCAGCATGTCCCATCTTTATAGCGTGATCCCCCCGTATATTCTTCGTCGTATTATCGAAAGCGGTTCCGAACCGCAGCAGCGCTGTGCCCGCCAGACCTTAACCCACGTCCAGACGCTGATGGCCCATATGCCGGGCAAACCCGCCGCGCCGCACGTGAATAAAGCCGGGCAGTTGGAGCGGGATATCTACGACGCGAAGCAAACTCAGGAGCTACCGGGTACGCAGGTGCGTTATGAAGGTCAGCCGTCGAACGGCGATGTGGCAGTAGACGAAGCCTACGAGTATTTGGGTATTACCCATGATTTCTTCTGGAAGGAATATCAGCGCGATTCGCTCGATAACAAAGGGCTTATTTTAACCGGTACCGTTCACTATGGCCGGGAATATCAGAACGCCTTCTGGAACGGTCAGCAGATGGTATTTGGCGACGGCGACGGGGAAATATTTAACCGCTTTACCATCGCCATAGACGTCGTGGCGCATGAGTTGAGCCACGGCGTGACCGAGACCGAAGCCGGGCTTATCTACTTTGAGCAGTCCGGCGCGCTGAACGAATCGCTGTCAGACGTGTTTGGCTCACTGGTGAAGCAGTACCATCTGAAGCAAACCGCCGATAAAGCGGACTGGCTGATTGGTGAGGGATTACTGGCGAAAGGCATCAACGGCAAAGGGCTGCGCTCGATGTCTGAACCGGGCACCGCCTACAACGATCCGCTGCTCGGCAAAGACCCGCAGCCTGCACACATGAAGGATTTCATCAAAACGCGTGAGGATAACGGCGGCGTGCATCTGAACTCCGGCATCCCCAACCGGGCATTTTATCTGGCCGCGACAGCGATCGGCGGCTACGCCTGGGAAAAAGCGGGTTATGCCTGGTACGACACGGTTTGCGATCGCAATCTGGCGCAGGATGCAGATTTTGAGGCCTTCGCAAAACTGACGATCGCGCATGGAGAGAAACGCTCCGGCGGCGACGTTGGGGCGGCCATTAAACAAGCCTGGGAACAGGTGGGAGTGTTGTAAATGCAGGTTCCGGAACTGACGGATGACGCCGTGGTTGAGCTGGCCCGGGAAGGCGGCGTCGCCTATATTCCCAAGCTGAGCGGCCAGCGCACCATTGCGCTCTCCTCGCTCAATGAGGCCCAGCGCCAGCGCCTGGTAAGCATCCTGGAGCAGGCCTTTCCGCGCGGTCAGCCGCCGGGACAGGCCTCGTCCCCCGGCAGCGGCGACCAGCGCTATTTCCGCATCCAGATTATCTGGACCGGGCAAAATCAGGCGCACTACGCCGATATCATCGTGCTGGTACCGGAGCAGGAAGCGCCCGAGTCGCTGGTCGAGCTGTGGAAGAAAGGCGAAGGCTGCGTGTGCGATTAACCTTCGGCCCGAACAAACTCCACGCGTTTTTTAGAGATAAGACCGTGGCCGTTCTGGCAGAAGTAGTCCACCGCCCCGCAGGCTTTTAAGACCTGGAGTGGCTGATGGCACTCCGGGCAGCGGGCTTCAAGCGCAATATCCTTATTACAGCTCTCGCAGTGTGCCACCCCGTTCAGGGGCTCAAGCGGTGCCTGGCAATCCGGGCAGGTAATCGTCATGGTGACTCCTTAAAGCATTGTGGTCTGTAATAATTTTACCACGTTGCGTTCAGTGCGGGCCACGCAGCTGTTGCTGCAAGGTCAGCAGCAGCTCAACTTCCTCGATTCGGCGACGCGTTGTGCGGCTCACCTCGTGCGGATCCCGTTCAAACAGGCTGTTCGTGCCCAGAATGTGTCCGGTAAGACAGTGCTCGTAGATTGTCCCGGGGATATGCCAGCGCTGAATGTTCTCACCCTCAATCAGCTCCAGCACATCCTCCGCACCGCGCCGGTCGTAGCTAATGATGCGCCCGTCGCGTAACCAGAGCCGTAAGCCTTTTTGCCCGCCCGCGGGTCCCGCATATTTATTAAGCCAGATATCCACCGGCACGCCGCTGATGCTGCCCTGCAGATGCGCCTCGCCCTCCGCCGTGGTCAGGTCGCCTTTCGCAATAGCGCGGCTCAGGCGGTCTTTAGCCGTCACCACCTGCAACGTCATCTCATCATTCCCGCCCAGATAACGCACCGTTTCGCGCAGCATCGCCAGAACGTGCGTACCGATATCCAGAATCACGCCGTCAGGGTGACGGAGCGTACGGGTGTCCGGTTCGCCGGTAGCAAAGTTAAGCGCGATGGGTTCTCCTGCGGCGTTAACTCCGCTCGGCTCCTGCAAAAAGCCGTCGATTTTGACGATGTCAGAGACAGTGCCCACCAGCGACCGCTTCACCGTTTCGAGGCGCGCCATCCAGTGATCGAGCGCCAGCACGCGGGATGCAACGCCGGGGTTTGCCAGCAGCGAATTGAGCTTTTCGATTTGGGCAAGCGTGGCAACGATCGGTTTTTCAACCACGATGCGGGAAACCGATGAGGCGAGAGCGTGTTCAAGCACCTCAAGATGGTGCAGCGACGCCGTGGTAATAAACAGGGTATCAAGCGGCCGGGAGAGGAGTTCAGCCAGTGTGGCACAACGCGTTACCCCCTCCGGCTGTTTTACGGGCTGGATATCAAAGCCTAAACAGTGAGGGAGATTATCAAAGCATTTTCGTATTGCGGGCAGGTAAGCTGTTTCAACGACTGCGCCAAGACCAACAAACCCTAACAGCATGTTCTTACCTCGTTGAGTAAATTGCCGGGGCATAACGCCGCCCCGGCAAGCCCGAGGTTTATGAGGCGTTAGCTGCCGGTTTAGTCTGCGCATTTTCCAGCATGCGGCGTACCGGAACAATGAGGACGATCAGTACCGCGGCACAAATCAGCAGCGCGACAGAGCAGCGCGCAAAGAGATCCGGCAGCATATCCAGCTGGTCGGCCTTCACGTGACCGCCAATCAGACCCGCCGCCAGGTTACCCAGCGCGCTCGCACAGAACCACAGCCCCATCATCTGACCGCGCATTCTCTCCGGCGCCAGCAGCGTCATGGTCGCCAGGCCAATCGGGCTGAGACACAGTTCGCCGAGCGTCAGCATCAGGATGCTGCCTACCAGCCAAAACGGCGATACGCCCGCCCCACCGCTGCTCAGCACGTTCTGTGCCGCCAGCATCATCAGGCCAAAGCCCGCTGCGGCACACAGAATACCGATAACAAACTTGGTGATGCTGCTCGGACGAATGTTCATGCTCGCCAGCTTCGGCCACGCCCAGCTGAACACCGGTGCCAGCAGGATGATGAACAGGGCGTTGATTGACTGGAACCACACCGCCGGGATTTCGAAATCGCCGATCATGCGGTTAGTGTAGTCGTTGGCAAACAGGTTGAACGAGGTTGGCTTCTGTTCAAACGCGGACCAAAAGAACGCCGCGGAGATCAGCAGAATAAAGCAGACCAGCAGTCTGGCGCGCTCTTTACGGTTCAGTCCAGCAAAGACAAACAGATAAATAAAGTAGAGGGCAACGGATGCCGCAATCACGTAGACCAGCACGCTGGCTACCGCGACCGGGTTAATTACAATCACGCCCTGCGCAATCAGCGTCACGAGCGTTGCCACGCCTGCCGCCAGCGCCAGCAGCCAAACGCCCACGCCGTTACGCTTCACCACCGGGCTGTTCCAGGTGGAGTCGAGGCCGACTTCGCCGTCATAGCGTTTCATGGCCGGAACGGCAAACACGCGGAAGATAATCAGCGCCACCAGCATCCCGATACCGCCAATGCCAAAGCCCCAGTGCCAGCCGTGGGTTTTAATCAGCCAGCCGGAAATCAGCGGCGCGATGAACGAGCCCATGTTGATACCCATATAGAACAGCGAGAAACCGCCGTCGCGACGCGCGTCGCCTTTTTTATACAGGGTACCGACCATCACTGAAATACAGGTCTTGAACAGCCCGGAGCCGAGCACGATGAACATCAGGCCGATAAAGAACAGGTTGTTGCCCATCACCGCCGAGAGCGCAATCGACAGGTGACCGAGCGCAATCAGGATCGAACCGTACCAGACGGCTCTCTGCTGACCGAGCCAGTTATCCGCCAGCCAGCCGCCCGGCAGCGCAGCCAGGTACATGGTACCGGCAAAGATACCGACAATCGCCGAGGCGTTTTCACGCGCCAGCCCCATCCCGCCGTCATAGACGGTGGCGGCCATAAACAGGATCAGTAACGGACGAATGCCGTAAAACGAGAAACGCTCCCACATCTCGGTGAAGAACAGCGAACCGAGCGGATACGGGTGGCCGAAGAACGTTCGGCTCTCTTTTTGATTAACAGTGGATTGCATAATTCTCCCGAAAGGTATGTCGTCGTGCTTGTAAACACCAGCAGGTACGCCGGCCAGTTACGTATCTGGCCGATTTTTTACATGCGGCGAAAAGTTAGTTAACCATTTGATAACCAGGCGCTAGTTTTGTCTAGTACCGGACCCTGGACTTTAAGATGAAAATTCGACGATTGTCTACTTTCTTAGATTTAAACATGGTTAAAAGTGAATAGTGATTGACTTCACACAGGGAAAACCGGCGGTATGATTGGGCAAAAAAAAGCCCGCGATCATCGCGGGCTTTCGTGAGAGCAGCAAAGCTTATTTGCTTTTCTTAATGTGCTTAATCAGGCGCTTACGCTTACGCATCTGGTTTGGCGTCAGGGTGTTGCGCTTGTTGGCAAACGGGTTTTCCCCTTCCTTGAACTGGATACGGATAGGCGTGCCCATCACGTCCAGCGATTTACGGAAGTAGTTCATCAGGTAGCGCTTGTAGGAATCCGGCAGGTCTTTCACCTGGTTGCCGTGAATCACCACGATTGGTGGGTTATAACCACCGGCGTGGGCGTATTTCAGCTTCACGCGACGACCGCGCACCAGCGGCGGCTGATGGTCTTCCGCAGCCATATTCATAATACGAGTCAGCATGGCGGTGCTCTGACGACGGGTGGAGCTGTCGTAAGCTTCGCGCACGGATTCGAACAGATTACCCACGCCGCTGCCGTGTAGCGCAGAGATGAAGTGCACGCGAGCAAAGTCGATAAAGCCCAGACGGAAGTCGAGGGTCTCTTTCACCTGCTCACGAACCTCGTTGCTCAGGCCATCCCATTTGTTGACCACGATAACCAGTGAGCGCCCACTATTCAGGATAAAGCCGAGCAGAGAGAGGTCCTGATCGGAGATCCCTTCGCGTGCGTCGATAACCAGCAGCACGACGTTGGCATCTTCGATCGCCTGCAGGGTTTTGATAACGGAGAATTTTTCCACCACATCGGTGATTTTCCCGCGCTTACGCACCCCGGCGGTGTCGATGAGGACATACTCACGCTCATCGCGCTGCATCGGGATGTAGATACTGTCGCGGGTCGTGCCCGGCATGTCGTAAACGACCACGCGCTCTTCACCCAGAATACGGTTAGTAAGTGTAGACTTACCTACGTTTGGACGGCCCACGATAGCCAGCTTGATCGGCAGATCCTGCGGGTTGAAGTCGTCTTCAGGTTCTTCTTCTTCGCCCTCTTCTCCGTCTTCAAACTGCGCCCAGTATTCAGCGTCTTCGTCCACCTCTTCCGGCGGGTTCACTTCGTCAACCCACGGCAGCAGAACGGTTTCCAGCAGGCTGGTAACGCCACGGCCATGCGACGCCGCGATAGGATAGATTTCACCCAGGCCCAGAGACCAGAAATCCGCGATGGCCTGATCGGCATCGATGCCGTCGGTTTTGTTCGCCACCAGGAAGGTTGGTTTTTCGCGTGAACGCAGGTGTTTAGCGATAGCGGAGTCCGCCGGCATCAGGCCAGCGCGTGCATCCACCATAAACAGCACCACGTCCGCTTCTTCAATCGCCAGCAGCGACTGTTCCGCCATGCGGGTTTCCACGCCGTCTTCTGTGCCGTCAATACCACCGGTATCAATACAGATGAACTCGCGTCCTTCCACCTCTGCACGACCGTACTTACGGTCACGCGTCAGCCCCGGGAAATCCGCAACCAGCGCATCACGGGTGCGTGTTAAACGGTTAAAAAGAGTGGATTTTCCAACGTTAGGGCGCCCGACAAGCGCGACCACAGGTACCATGTTTGAAGCCTCATAAAATTCAAAATAACGTCGCTTTCGCGGCGTTTTTAAAAATGTCAAAACGGCTCCTGAGTGAACAGGAGCCGTTTAGTATACTACAACCGCCGGGTAATTAACGCGTGATCGCGTACAGCGTGCCGTCTTTTGCCTGAATCAGCAGTTTGCCGTCGGCCACAACCGGGTCGGTCAGGAAACCGGAGCTGTCGACTTTTTGCTGCGCAACAAAGCGGCCGTTATCCGGATCGATCCAGTGCATATACCCTTCGCTGTCGCCCACAACCAGGCTACCGTTGTACAGCGCTGGCGCAGTCAGCAGACGGTGCAGCAGGTCGCTTTGCGTCCATAGCGTCACGCCGCCTTCGGTACTCAGGGCCAGCAGACGGTCGTTCTGGTCAACCATATAGATGCGGTTACCCTCAACGATGAAATCATTTACCGAGCCCAGCTCACGTTTCCACATGATCTGGCCGCTGCGCAGATCCAGCGCGGTCAGGTTGCCGTTGTAGGCCAGCGCGTAAACCACACCGTTAACGATGACCGGCGTTGTGTCTACGTCGCTCAGACGGTCAATTTCCGTTGAGCCGGTGGCCTGAGAGATACGCTGCTGCCAGATCATCTGGCCCTGCTGCATCAGCACGGCGCTCACGCGACCGTTGTCACCGCCCACAATGGCAGCGCCAAATGCGGTAGCCGGAGCGGATTCGCCGCGCAGAGAGAGCGCAGGCATATCCAGGTTAACGGTCCATTTCACCAGGCCATCCGCTTCGTTCAGCGCCTGCAGCTGGCCGTTGCTGGTATGAATCAGCACCAGGCCGTCGCTCACTACCGGACGCGACAGGGATTCACCCGCCACGGTTGTTTGCCAGGCAATGGAGCCGTCGCTGCTGTTCAGGGCATAAACCTGCGCTTTTTCGCTGCCCACGTAGACGTGACCACCGGCAACGGTCAGGCCGCCAGACAGCAGTGCCGGCTTACGGGAGAACCAGCCGTCTTTTTCCGCCAGGTTAACGGACCACACTTCTTTTCCGTCATCCGCGTTCACCGCTTTCACGGTACCTTTGCGGTCAGCCGCATAGACAACGCTGTCTGCATACGCTGGATGAAGGTTGGAATAGAAATCACCAATCCCATTGCCCACGGAGACATCCCACGCGGTGGATGGGGTAAACTGGTTTTCAACCGTCGGCAGTGGGGACATTTTCACAACGTCTTCTTCGCCACTGAACAGTGAACAACCACTCAATAACGTAACAGAAAGCAGTCCTGGCAGAAGTAATTTACGCAATTGCATCGGGTCCCTCTCAGACGGACAAATTATTTATTTTCATCTGCATCATTTCGCTCAGCGCAGGTGAAGCATTGCTCTCTACGCCAGCTTGCCACGCTTTACGCGCGCCCGCTTTGTCACCTTTGCTCAGCAGTGCTTCACCGCGCAGATCGGCAACGATGGCAGCAAAGCCTTCGCCTTTGATGGTATCGAGCGTTTTCAGCGCATCGTCAGCTTTCTTCTGCTGAACCTGAATACGTGCCAGGCGCAGATTGATCACCGCTTTCAGGTTTTCATCACTGGCGGCAGCAAGGCCCTGAGACAGCTGTGCTACGGCTTTATCCAGTTCGTTCTTATCAACGTACTGCTGAGCCACTTCCAGCGCAGCCAGTGCACCGTAGGTGTTTTTGTTGTCAGCCGCAAATTTTTCTGCCGCCGTCAGCGTTTGCGGCTGATCGGCACGAATTGCGCTCACGGTATTTTCATAGGACAGGGACGCGCCGCGCGCGGAATCCGCCTGATGATTGTTCCAGTAACGCCAGCCTACCAGCGCACCGACACCTAAAATAACCCCAACAACCAGCGCTTTGCCGTTTTCAGCAAAGAAGCGTTTAATCGCGTCGACCTGATCGTGTTCGTTCTCGTAAATTTCCACGCAGTCCTTCTCCTTAGCCCAATAGAGTGCGCAAGTGCGCCGCAACGCCGTCCTGCGTTACCGTTGTCTGCTCACCAGAGCGCAGGTCTTTCACCACCACTTCGCCGTTGGCCACTTCGGACTCACCCAGCACCAGTGCGATACTTGCGCCCCACTTATCGGCACGAGCAAACTGTTTTTTGAAGTTGCCGCCGCCATGGTTGGTCATCAGCTTAACGCCCGGCAGCGCATCGCGCACGCGTTCGGCAAGCTGCATTGCCGCAGACTGCGTTTCCGCGCCTGAGGCCACCAGGTATATATCGACAACGGAATCTGCTTTAAATTCCGGATTAACTGCCTGAACCAGCAAAACAAGTCGCTCAAGCCCCATCGCGAAGCCTACAGCAGGTGCTGCGCGACCGCCAAGTTGCTCAACCAGACCGTCATAACGACCGCCCGCGCACACGGTGCCCTGAGAGCCGAGGCTCGTGGTCACCCACTCAAACACGGTACGGTTGTAGTAGTCCAGACCGCGTACCAGGCGCTGGTTTACGGTGTAGGCGATGCCAGCCGCTTCAAGCAGCTTGCACAGGCCCGCGAAGTGTTCGCGAGATTCTTCATCCAGATAATCACCCAGCGCAGGCGCATCGTTCAGCAGTGCCTGAACATCTGCGTTTTTGGAATCCAGAACGCGCAGCGGGTTGCTGTACATGCGACGTTTGCAGTCTTCGTCCAGCTTCTCTTTATGCTGTTCCAGGAACGCCACCAGCGCATCGCGGTAGTTAGCGCGCGCTTCCAGAGAACCGATAGAGTTAAGCTCGAGGGAAACGTGATCGGCGATACCGAGCGCACGCCACCAGCGGGCGGTCAGCATAATCAGTTCAGCGTCGATGTCCGGGCCCTGCAGGCCAAAGACTTCCACACCCAGCTGATTGAACTGGCGATAACGCCCTTTCTGAGGACGTTCGTGGCGGAACATCGGGCCGATATACCACAGGCGCTGCTCCTGATTGTACAGAAGACCATGTTCGATGCCGGCGCGTACGCAGCCCGCCGTCCCTTCCGGACGCAGGGTCAGGCTGTCGCCGTTGCGGTCCTCAAAGGTGTACATCTCTTTTTCAACCACGTCGGTAACTTCACCAATCGCGCGTTTGAATAACGGGGTCTGCTCTACAATCGGCAAACGGATTTCGCTGTAACCGTAGCTGCCGAGCACCTGCTTCAGCGTGCCTTCAATGCGCTGCCAGATGGCGGTTTCGCCAGGCAGATAATCGTTCATGCCGCGGATGGCTTGAATGTTTTTTGCCACGTTTATTCTCTTTCTATATACAAAAAAAACCCAAAGAATGGGTTCAATCATACATGGGAAGCTCGCGGCTTCCCATCACGTTATTTTTCAACCTGCTGAACGTTAATACGCTGTGTCTCGTCCATCATGGCGGCTTTCGCACGGATGCGGGCTTCAAGCTGGTCGATCATGTCGCTATTATCCAGACGATCTTTACGAACGCCATCTTCATAGAGACCACTTTTCTTGTTACCGCCGGTCACGCCCAGGGTTGACACCAGTGCTTCCCCCGGACCGTTCACCACGCAGCCGATGATAGAGACGTCCATCGGGGTGATAATGTCTTCCAGACGTTGCTCCAGGGCATTCACCGTCCCGATCACATCAAACTCCTGACGCGAACAGGTTGGGCAGGCAATGAAGTTGATCCCACGCGCGCGAATACGCAGCGACTTCAGGATATCGAAACCGACCTTGATCTCTTCGACCGGATCGGCCGCCAGCGAGACGCGCAGGGTGTCACCGATCCCTTCAGAGAGCAGCAGCCCCAGACCGATCGCGGATTTTACCGAGCCGCTGCGCAGGCCGCCCGCTTCAGTGATCCCGAGGTGCAGAGGCTGGTCGATCTGCTTTGCCAGCAGGCGATAAGATTCTACGGCCAGGAACACGTCGGAGGCTTTTACGCTGACTTTGAACTGATCGAAGTTGAGACGATCGAGATGATCGACGTGACGCATCGCGGATTCGAGCAGCGCCTGTGGCGTCGGCTCACCGTATTTTTCCTGCAGATCTTTTTCCAGCGAACCGGCGTTAACGCCGATACGGATAGGAATATTTTTATCGCGGGCGCAGTCCACGACCATGCGGATACGCTCTTCGTTACCGATGTTGCCCGGGTTAATACGCAGGCAATCGACGCCGTATTCGGCCACTTTCAGTGCGATGCGGTAGTCGAAGTGAATATCCGCCACCAGCGGAACGCTGACCTGCTGTTTGATCAGTTTGAACGCCTCAGCGGCATCCATGGTCGGGACGGAGACGCGAACAATGTCCGCGCCTACACGTTCTAATGCTTTGATTTGATTGACCGTCGCTTCCACATCGGTGGTGCGCGTGTTGGTCATCGACTGAACGGCGATAGGTGCCCCATCGCCGATTGGCACATTCCCAACGTAAATCCGTTTCGATTTTCTACGTTGAATCGGAGCCTGGTTATGCATGAAAAATCTCCCGCGTTGCCCGTCTGTTACTGTGCTGCTGATTGTTCGGCATTAACGGTAAGACGTGCAACCTGGTTAGTTCTGATAAAGCGGCTCAGGTCGACAGGTTTTCCTTGATACTGGATCTGTACCGCTGCCGGAGCGCCGATTTTAAGTTTATAGGGAGCCTGACCTGTTAGGTTTAACGTGCCATCTTTGCGCTGCAGGCCGCTGAACAGTTTTTTACCTGTCGCGTCAGTCACTTCCAGCCAGCAGTCGGCGCTGAAGTTCATTACCAGCGCATTAGGGTCGACGGCTGTGGTCGCCGTACCCGCCGGGCTGGTTGGCAGAGACGCTGCGGTATTGTCTGCAGGCTGAGTAGCTGCAGGCGCGTTCGCCGCCGTATCAACATTTGCCTGAGAAGGGGCAACCACCGCGTTTTGATCCTGAGCCTGCGGCGCAGCGGTGTTAGCCGTTGCTGCCGGGGCCTGTGCTGCACCAGTCGCCGATGCGTCTGGCGCTGCGGTCTGTGGCTCGCTGGAGGACGCCGCACCGTCGGTATTCAGCGGCACGCTCTGGGCGTTATCATTTCCGGCCTGGTTGAGTTCGGCGGAGGATTGATCGGCCATGGTGGTGATCTCTTCCTGCTGCGCCTTGTGGTTTTGCCACCACCATGCACCGGTCAGACCGACCACCACAAACAGCACCAGCCAGGTAAAGCTCATCAGCCAGCCATCACGTTTTTTACGACGTTTCCCCAGGGAGAAGGTCTGCATCGGCGCAACTTTTGCTGCACGGACCGGCGCCTGCTTCTCCATCATTGGCAGTAATTCGTTTTCGGGGATGTGCACCAGTTTTGCGTAAGAGCGGATATAACCGCGCAAGAACGTTGAAGCCAGATCGGCAGGCGCCTTATCTTCTTCAATATCGCGAACCGTGGAAACCTTCAGGCACAAGCGTTCCGCAACGGCTTGCTGGCTGAGTCCGAGTTGTTCACGGGCGTTGCGAAGACGAACGCCAGTGGAGAGTGCTTCATGTTGGTCGTGAGTGGCTTCAGTATTCATTCGCTACAACTACTGGTACGTGAAAAATAAGGGTTCAGGCGCCGGTGAGTCACAATGCCACCCGCACCGCGAAACTTCTGGTCAGTTAACCTTGAACAGAGAGTATAAGACTGTCAGCCCGGAGATGACAGTACAGCCCTGCCCGTACGGCTAAACTGTTGTTACGTCGTTACATACTGCCCGAAAGTCGGATGAAACGCACCGTAATTATTGATCAGTCTTCACGAATCTGACTGATTACTCAGTAAGGTTATGTCTCACGGCGCAGATAATGCGCCGCGAGTGCATAATAATCAAACAGCTTTAACCGCGATCGTCTCGCCCTGCATGCGTTTACGCAGGGTACGCTTGGTACGGTCAATAACATCACCAGCCAGCTGTCCACATGCGGCATCAATATCATCACCACGTGTTTTACGCACGATGGTGGTGAAACCATACTCCATCAGCACCTTGGAGAAACGGTCGATACGGCTGTTCGAGCTACGGCCATACGGCGCGCCTGGGAACGGGTTCCATGGGATCAGGTTGATTTTACATGGCGTATCTTTCAGCAGTTCAGCCAGCTGATGCGCATGCTCGGTGCCGTCGTTGACGTGGTCCAGCATCACGTACTCGATGGTCACGCGGCCCTGGTTGGCGTTGGATTTCTCCAGGTAGCGACGTACTGCGGCGAGGAAGGTTTCGATATTGTACTTTTTGTTGATCGGCACAATTTCGTCACGAATTTCATCGTTTGGTGCGTGCAGGGAGATCGCCAGCGCGACGTCAATCATGTCGCCGAGCTTGTCCAGCGCAGGCACAACGCCTGAGGTCGACAGCGTGACGCGACGCTTGGACAGGCCAAAGCCAAAGTCATCCAGCATGATTTCCATCGCCGGAACGACGTTGGTCAGGTTCAGCAGCGGTTCACCCATCCCCATCATCACCACGTTGGTGATAGGGCGCGTGCCGGTTACTTTTGCCGCGCCCACGATTTTCGCGGCACGCCAGACCTGGCCGATAATTTCTGAAACACGCAGGTTACGGTTAAAGCCTTGCTGCGCGGTTGAGCAGAATTTGCACTCCAGCGCACAGCCAACCTGGGAGGAGACGCACAGCGTCGCGCGGTCTTCTTCCGGGATGTAGACGGTTTCAACGCGCTGATCGCCGACTGCAATCGCCCATTTGATGGTGCCATCCGCGGAGCGCTGCTCTTCCACCACTTCCGGTGCACGGATTTCTGCCACTTCTTTGAGCTTATTGCGCAGGACCTTGTTGATGTCAGTCATGTCATCAAAATTGTCGCTGCAGTAATGGTACATCCACTTCATGACCTGATCGGCACGAAACGGCTTTTCGCCCATCTCTTTGAAGAACTCGCGCATCTGCTGACGGTTCAGATCCAGCAGGTTGATTTTTCCATTTTTATTGGGAACCGCAGGAATGGCGACTTCGGAGGTATTCACTAATTCAGACATAATATTTACCGGCCTCGTTGTTACACGTTATGGCCCATGGAGGGTTGAATAGAAACGCCCCGGAAAGCGGTCTGCTCGTCCGGGGCGTTGCATTGTACAAAGTCTGGCGCAGGGATGCCACGTCTGGACGCGGCATTTACGAAAATAATGTGTAAACGAAACCGTTAAATTAACGGGTACGTGGACACACTTCGCCTTCTGCGAAGAAGAAAGCGATTTCGCGTGCGGCAGATTCAACAGAGTCAGAACCGTGGGTGCCGTTCTCGGTGAAGCTGTCAGCGTAGTCAGCGCGCAGAGTTCCTGCCAGCGCGTTGTCCGGGTTGGTTGCACCCAGCAGGTCGCGGTGACGCTGTACGGCGTTTTCGCCTTCCAGTACGGATACCACGATTGGACCGGAGGTCATGAACTCAACCAGGCCGTCAAAGAATGGGCGACCTTCGTGCTCAGCGTAGAAGCCGCGCGCCTGCTCAACGGTCAGGTGCAGCATTTTGGTGCCAACAATTTTGAACCCTGCAGATTCAAAGCGAGCGAAGATGCTGCCAATAACGTTTTTTGCCACCGCGTTTGGTTTGATGATGGAAAAAGTACGTTCAATAGCCATGATAACCTCTGTCAATGTTCTGTTGTTTTGCATACCTGAGTATGGTGTGGCGCGGATTATAATGAGCAATGGCGCCATTGCCTATGGATTCAGGTAACATTTTTTTAAAATAAGACGAGTTTTAGCAACAGCTCACATCAGAAAGCTGTTTTCAGGTCACTGAAGCGTAAAATTCACCGTCGCGACCTGCCCGGTCTCATCCATAACGAGTAACTGATAATCGCCCGACTTATCAAGCTGTAATGTGTAAACGCTTCCTTTCACATTCAGCGGTTCACCGTTCAAAAACCACCAGCGCTCACCGCTGTTGCCGGTCGCCTGAAGCGGCAGCGAAACGCGGGATTCCCCCGGCAGACGTTTAATAACGGCCCCTTCACGCACGCCGGTCAGAATGAGTGGCGCAGGTGCGTCCTGCAAGAGTGGAGGACAAATTCTTGATGAAGGCGGAATCCGTACCGCACGACGCTCGGTTGCAGGCAGCCACGGCTCCAGCGGCAGCGGCCATACATCCAGGACTTTTTCAGTAGCATCCGGGCAATCTGCGGCCACGCGTTTGCCGGTTTTATCCAGCCAGACCGGGAAACGGATCCCGCGTATGCCCTCCTGTTCGGGCAGGAGCAGCGTGGGCGGTTCACTGCCTTCCAGCAGCCAGGTCGACAGGCGACGTCGACAGTTTTCGCTGCCTTCCGGTAGCGACTGGCCGCCCGGCCAGCAGATCACGCCCCGCCCGACGCTTGCCGGACGCGGATCGCGCGGCAGGCGGGCTTCGTCTACCGTTGAGCGCGACTGAAGCAGGTTATTGACCTGGTTTAACAGCGGAACCGCGCTGGCAAACCCAAACTGTCCCGCCACGGGCGTGCCGTCCGGTCGTCCGGTCCAGATGCCTATCACATAACGGGCATTCAGACCGATGGCCCAGGCATCACGGTAGCCGTAGCTGGTACCGGTTTTCCACGCCAGCGGCGCAACCTGCGGTAGCGCATTATCCGGTAGCGGCTGCGCTTCATTGGCCAGAATACGGCGAATAATCCACGCCGAGCCCGGTGATAACAGCGGACGTTCAGTCAGCGGATCGCCTGGCTGCAGGCGCAGCCTACCCGCCTTACCGTGTCGGGCAAAAGCACTGTAGGCCGCAGCAATATCTGCCAGCCGCGCGCCTGCCCCGCCGAGGATCAGAGACAGATTCGGCTGCGCCCCCGCAGGCAGGATCAGCGGCAAGCCTGCGTTGCTCAGCATCCCGGCAAATCGTTTTGGTCCGTAGGCTTCCAGCACCTGAACGGCAGGCAGGTTGAGGGAGCGTACCAGCGCTTCACTCATGCTGACCGGTCCATGAAATCCGCTGTCAAAATTCCCGGGCCGATAATCACCGGTTTTTCTGGGAACGTCCTGAAGCAGCGAGGCGGGATGGATCAGGCCATCATCCAGCGCCATGCCGTAGATAAAGGGTTTTAACACCGATCCCGGCGATCGGATCGCATTGACCATATCCACATGGCTAAAACGCGTGTCATCGTTGATATCTACCGATCCCACCCAGCCGCGCACTTTCATATCGGTATGATCGACCACGATCATCGCCAGCGAGCTGCGTGCCGGCAGGCGGGATTTCCAGTTCATCGCCAGCTCTTCCAGCTGCCGCTGCAGTCCGGCATCCAGCGTGGTGACAATTTTCGTGTCGCGACTTTTACCGAGCATCATCCGAGCAAAGAGCGGTGCCAGCTGCGGCATCTGCCGGGGCGCCAGCCATACTGATTCTTCACGGGACTCTTTGACCTGCTTTGCGGACCAGACGCCCTGCGTCGCCATGCGGTCGAGCACTTTATTGCGCGCCGCTTCGGCCCGTTCAGGCCAGCGATCCGGGCGTAAACGACTCGGTGCCTGCGGTAGCACCGCCAGCAGCGCCGCGTCGGAATAGCTGAGCTGCGATGGCGGCTTGCCCAGATACGTCCAGCTTGCCGCTCCCACGCCCTGCAGCGTACCGCCAAACGGCGCGCGGTTGAGATAGAGCGTGAGGATTTCGCGTTTGGAAAGATGCCACTCCAGCTGCATGGCACGCCAGAGCTGGCGAATTTTACCGCCGAAGGTGCGCGGATGCGGGTCCAGCAGTCGCGCGACCTGCATGGTGAGTGTGCTTCCGCCAGAGATGACTTTCCCGGAACTGAGATCCTGCCAGGCAGCGCGCAGGACAGAAAGCGGGTTTACGCCGGGGTGATCCCAGAACCAGCGATCTTCGTACTGGATCAGCGCCTCAAGATAACGGGGAGAGACCTCTTCGATCGTCACCGGATAGCGCCAGATCCCGTCGCTATCGGCAAAACGCCAGAGCGGCGTGCCCTTCTCATCCACCACCACCCGGGCAGGGTTAACTTCTTTCAGCGGCAACGGCCACAGGCGGTCGGCGGCGACAATCAGCCCCCATAAAACGAGAAGCGCTCCCGCCAGCCACAGCCAGCGGGAGCGTGTCAAACGTGCCATTCGCATATTACGGAACAACAATCAGCGGGCCACTGGCCGCACCCGTTGCCCGCCACTGCGGCACATACATAGACTCGACCATCGGAACCGGCACCTGGTAGGTTCCCGGCGTCACGGCGCGCGCCAGATAAACCAGCGTAACCGGCTGACCTTCATTTACTGGCACGGCCGCCACAAAGCGGTCGTCGCGGAATTCCATATGCTGAATGTCCGCCTGCTGCATCTGGCTGAGCAGGTTCTGCACTTCGCTACCGCTGTCCTGCAGGCTGGCGCTGCTGCTTGCCAGGTTCTGGTTTTCCAGCTCCAGACCCGCAGGGAGGAGATCCACCACCAGCGCGTCCGGCACGTTCTGGCTGGCTTTGACTTCCAGCCATACCAGCACCAGCTCACCGCTCTTCAGCGAAGAGAGCGATTTCGTGCTGCCGTCCGTTGCCAGAATATGGCGTTCAACCTGCAGCACGTTCGAGCTCGGCTGAGGAGCATAGTCAGGATAACCGGTGCTATCAAGGCGTACCCACAGCGGTGAAGTACCGGTATTGGTCACCTGCAGCGCGCCAAGCTGGTCGCCGCTCACGTTTTGTACCTGCGCTTTATCGCCACCTGATGCGGAATCTGACAGGGAGGTTTTCGCCTGCCACGCACCCGACAAGGTTTGCAGCGAACGACCGGCCAGGAACAGCGCATTGCTCTCCTGAGTGGACAACCAGCGCTGGCTGAAGGCCTGCTCAGACAGGGCATTCAGCAGCGTATTTTGCGCATCCGGCAGAAGTTTGTACTCCTCCAGAAGAGAGAGCATCAGCGCGTTATCGCGAAGCTGGCTACCGTAATCGGCCATCCAGTTTTTGCTGTCGTTGCGCGGCGTTTTGAGCGCCAGATCCAGCGCCTGCTGGCTGCGCGGGGCATCGCCCATCAGCTTGAGCGCCATGCCCAGCTGCATCAGCGGCAGGCCGGACGCCGCCTGAGCGTGACGATCCCAGATTTCACGCAGCGCGCCCAGCGGCGCTTTTTGCTGACGTGCCAGCACCAGCGCGGCATAGGCCTGCACGGCGAACTTGCTGGCCTGCGTATCGTCGCTGTAGCGAACAGACATCATGCCCGGGTCCTGCAGGTAGCGCAGCAACCGGCTATTGGCATTATTCACCGCATCGGCAGGCACGCTGTAGCCCTGCTCGCCCGCACGGACCAGGAAGTCGGTCACGTAGGCCGTCAGCCAGTACTCTTCCGGACCGTTTTTATCCCACAGCGCGAACCCGCCGTCTTCACGCTGCATCTGCAGCAGACGGGAAATACCGATATCAATGGCGGCACGGCGTTTATCGTCCGTATCACCTTTGATGCCAAGCGCCGTAAGCTGCGCCGCGTTGGTGTAGAGCGACGGGAACAGACCGCTGGTGGTCTGCTCCAGACAGCCATACGGATAGGCCTGCAGTTCACGAATATAGCGCGCCAGGTTGAGCGGTGGTTTGCCGCTCAGCAGCAGTTGCCCCTGCAGGGTGGCAGGAGAGAAACCGTTGCTGTGCTGCGCCGGTGCAGTCCAGGATTCGCCAGGGTTCAGCATGGCACCGGTATTGACCGTCTGCGCCGGGAACGCCGGACGCACACCGATTTTCCAGCTCTTCTGCTGCGGGACGAAGGTCTCGCCCGGAAGCTGCAGGCCGGTCACCTGCGCGGTCACTTCACCGTCACCATAACCGTCCAGCGCGCGTACCGGAATAAACAGCGTACTGCGCGCCCCCGGTGGCAGCTGAACCGGCTGAGGCTGCGCGCCTTCCAGCGCCAGTTTGCCTGTCGCGTTCAGGGCGATATTCAGCGTTTGCGGCTGGTCGGTCAGGTTAGTGATATCCAGCGTCAGCCGCGAGGTATCTCCGCTTGCCAGGAAGCGCGGGGTATTCAGTTCGGTAATGACCGGCGCGGCCACGATAATCTTGCTTTCGCTGCTGCCGAAATCCTCTTCCGTCCAGGCCTGCGCCATCAGACGCAGCTCACCGTTGAAGTCTCCAACTGGCAATGTAATTGTGCCTTCCCCGTTGGCATCCAGCGTAACCGGCTGTGCCTGCTGGGCAATGATGGTGACGTGGTTCACCGGCGGTTTGCCGCCGCGCTTCAGTTCATCCCCATCGCCACCAAAGCGCAGCGCGGCCAGACGGCCCTGCCCTTCAATGACCTGGCCGTATATATCGTAGATATCCGCGCCGTAACGCTTCTGACCAAAGAAAGCCTGCCACGGATCCGGCGTGACGTAATCGGTAATATTCAGCACGCCGCTGTCCACCGCCGATACCAGGACGTTCACCTTCTGCGGCACGGCCCCCTCTTTCACGCTGGCTTTCACCTTCACCGAGAGCGTCTGGTTTGGACGCATTTTCTGCGGGTTATCGAGCGCAATATTCAGGCGGCGATTTTCGTCACCCATCGGCAGATGCAGCAGGCCGACCGCACGTTTCGGCGTGGCGGATTTGGATTTATCTCCGGGACGTACCACCAGCGTACTCAGGTAGAGGTCGTGACGCTTCCAGGCCTTGTCGACCGGGATAGCGAGATCCAGTCCGTTTGCCGGTACGTCGATCTCTTTCCACCACAGCGGCCCTTCACTGGACTCGATCATCGCATAGCCCTTGCCTGCGGCTGGCGCGGCAATGTGCAGGTTGATGGTGTCGCCTGGCTGATAGGCTGGCTTATCCAGTTTCAAGGTCACGCGGTCAGGGCGTGCAGCGCCGGTGCCGTCGCTGTTATCCTGCCAGCTGTACCCCGCCCAGAAGCGCACGCTGCTGACCATCTCATCAGGCGCTTTCACCTCCAGACGATAAGAGCCCCACTCCACCGGGAAGGTGACTTTACCCGTTTCATCGGCCTTAAGCGTCAGCTCCTGCTCACCTTCGACCAGATCTTTCTGATCGAACTGAGACTGCCAGCCTTCGCTCTCAGACCAGTTCCAGAAGTAGTCCCGACGCTCGCGAATCAGACGAACCTGTAACCCGGAAACGGCCTTTTTCGCGCCGCTGGCATCGGCATACACGATGTCGAAGCTGGCATTGCCGTTCTCATCAACAATCGGTTGGTTGACGGTCGTATCGGTGCGGTAGTCATAAACCGCCTTGCTGGCGAACTGAGGACGGATACCCGGCAATTCCGCTGCGGGCCAGATGGCCTGCTCAGCACGACGCGTCACCGGACGACCGCCCGACTCCAGCAGGCTGGCCTGCAGGATCAGTTGCAGCGGAGAGTGCACCTCTTTCCACTGGCTTTCGGTAGAAACCTGCCCACGTCCCTGCTCGTCCAGCGTAAGCTGCACTTCATCCAGGCTGCGGCTCAGGTTCTCTTCGGCGATATCACCAAACTGGAAGCCCGGCAGCGCGGCCACCGCGTCACGCAGCGGACGCAGGAAGAGCTGGCCCTGCAGAGAGTTACCGTTGGCCGGAGCGCCATACAGGTAATAGCCGACCACGTTAAAGTCCACGTTATCCTGCGGTGAAACCGGCGTTTTTTGTCCGCTCAGGTTGAGCGCCATGCGCTCTGGCATGAAGTCTTCGACGTGGAAGTCCCACAGGCGCTGCAGGTTATCGCCCGTGTTGGCGCGGATATGCCACATGCCGGTCTGCGCCCCGCTGTCCAGCGGATAGTTGAAGCGATAGAGTCCGTTCTCCGGCTTGACGACGATGGTACGCGCGACCTGTCCATCCGGACGCAGCACGTCAAGCTTCACGGGCTGATCGGTAAGTGGCTTACCGTCACTGTCGCGCAGCAGGCCGTTGAGGATCACCGTTTCGCCCGGGCGGTAGAGATCGCGTGGGCCAAACATAAAGAACTGCTTGCTGTAGCCCGGACTCCCGGCGATATCAAACTCCGCCAGATCAAGAGCCGGTAGCTTGAGGTCAAGCAGCGTGGTCTGGCCGTCTTTACTGGCCAGGATCAGCGCGGCCTCTTTGTCGGTCTCAAGCTTTGCGTGGCCATCACCGTCGCTTTTCGCTTCGGCAAGCGTCTGCCCTTTATCGTTCAACAGGGTGACGGTGACGCCAGACTGCGCCGCACCGTTCTCCAGACTCTGGGTGAAGATGTCCAGGCGATTATGATAACGGTGAGCGGACAGGCCAATATCGCTTAAGGTAAAGAGCGTCGCGGCGTTGCTGTAGTTGTAGTGCCCGGCCTGGTTCATGACCGCGATATAAACGCCAGACTGCTGGAGCGGTTTAATATCCTTCAGGGGCAACAGTAATTTTTCGCGCGTGTTGCGCGCCGGATTAAGATCGAATCGACCGGTGTAAACCAGCTCCGCCATCTTCAGCAGGTTGTCGGATTCCCAGTTGGTCAGCGAGTTACGGTACTCCCACTGGCTGACAAGGGAAGCCAGCGATTCCGGCTTCACGCGGTAGAAGTTGACGTCAACATTGTTGACGTTGAGCGCCATTACCGGCAACCCTTCCACCACCTTACCCGGCAGCAGCGAGCCACGGCTGGCAAAACCAACGGTGGGTTCAACGTCCCGGGTGGCCAGGGCTTTCTCATAATCAATGCCGAACGTCGCCTTGTTCAGCGCCTGCAGGCCCCGTTCAACGGTGACGACCAGGTTGCGGTTGGGCTCCAGATGGCGCAGGCGAAGCTCTTTCAGGTTAGGCGCAAGTTCCCACGCCCCGTCAACTTTGCCGCTTTTTTTGTCCACGACATGCACGGTTTTCGCGAAATCCTGATCGGGATTCAGCGGAACCGAGAATGTCAGCACCAGCGTGGCGGCACCGTCGAGCTGAACTTCAGAGGCATCCAGCAGGGTCAGCGCTTTTCCCTGACTCTGGGCGGCGAGCTTAGCCAGCGTTTCAGCATTTGGCTTTTCCGCGGCTTTCGGTGTGGATGCGGTGGATGCCGCGGGAGCCGCAGCCTGAGATTTATCGTCGCTGTTATCACAGCCGACAAGCGTAAACGTGGTAAGCAGCGCAAGGGAGAG
The DNA here is from genome assembly GCF_048685015.1 of Enterobacter sp. BNK-13. Lineage (NCBI taxonomy): Bacteria > Pseudomonadati > Pseudomonadota > Gammaproteobacteria > Enterobacterales > Enterobacteriaceae > Enterobacter > Enterobacter sp. BNK-13. Next base: position 3,172,487 of record NZ_JBLQTP010000001.1, read on the forward strand.
CGCGGCTAAGCGAAACGGTTTCATCCTTTGTCCCTGGCCCTGAGGGGGCCTGTTTGTCGTCGTCCGGATAAGTATTATCCGCAAGTTTCATTAATTCAAAAAGTCCAATTTTAGAATCTGGAAAGCGCCTCGCAGAATGGCAACACGCCGCTACGCCGTGATGGAACCGCGATCACAGCCCCAAACGTCACATGTTACCTTTCACGTCATTTGTTTTTAAAACAAGAGGATAGCTGGATAAGCGTCCCTGAAGGCTGCTAGTTTTATAACCATGACGCACCCCGAGTGCGCGGTTCAATAAGAGAGAAAGCCATGAAACGAGCCGTGAACGCCCTACAAAATTTCGGAAAATCATTGTACGGACCGGTGCTTATCTTACCGATCGTCGGTCTGTTTATCGCCTTTGGTAACGTGCTGGGTAACGGTAATCTCGCTGAATACCTGCCCTTTCTTGGCCATCCGCTGATTCAGCATCTTGGTCAGCTTATCGCGAAATCGGCCGTGTCGGTGCTGGTGAACCTGGCACTGGTGTTTGCCGTTGGTATTCCGATTGGTCTGGCGACGCGTGATAAAGGCTATGCCGCGTTGATTGGCCTGGTCACCTTTGTCGTATTCATCAACGCCATGAACGTCACGCTGCAGCTGCAGGGCGCGCTGGCACCTGCAGCCGAAATGAAGGCGGCCGGGCAGACCATGGTGCTGGGCGTCCAGGTGCTGGAGATGGGCGTTTTCGCCGGGATCCTGACCGGGGCGCTGTCGGGATACCTGTACAATAAATATTCCGGCGTACAGTTTAACGGCGCGATGGCGATTTACTCCGGCCACTGTTTTGTCGCCATTGTAATGCTTCCAGTCTCCATGCTGCTCGGCGTGGTGATGAGCGAACTGTGGCCGTTTGCCCAGCACGGCATTAGCGTCCTGGCGCTGGCCATCAAAGGCTCCGGACCATTTGGCGTGGCCATCTACGGCTTCCTGGAACGCATTCTGGTCCCCACTGGCCTGCACCATCTGGTCTATACCCCGTTCCTCTATACCGAACTCGGGGGCACGCAGGAGGTCTGCGGCACGGTGTATCAGGGTGCGCGCAATATCTACTTCGCTGAGATGGCCTGCCCGGACGTGAAGCAGCTCAGCAGCACAGTGGTGTGGGACGCCCGCGGCATCAGCAAGATGTTTGGCCTGCCCGCCGCGGCGCTGGCGATGTATATGACCGCCAGGCCAGAGCGTAAAGCGGCGGCGAAGGCGATTCTGATCCCGGCGGCGCTGACCTCGCTGCTGGTCGGCGTCACCGAGCCGATTGAGTTCTCCTTCCTGTTCGTCGCCCCGCTGCTGTTCGTGGTGCATGCGGTGCTGACCGGCATCGGCATGATGCTGTTCTCCCTGCTGGGCGTTCACGCCATCGGCGCCAACGGGATTATCGACTTCATCCTCTACAACCTGCCGCTCGGCACGGCCAAGTCCAACTGGCCGATGTACATCGTTGTCGGGCTGATCATGTTCGCCCTCTACTTCGTGGTGTTCCGCTTCCTGATCCTGCGCTTCAACATGAAAACGCCGGGTCGTGAAGATGAGGACCAGGAGACGCGCCTCTACAGCAAGCAGGAGTACCAGGCGAAGGGCAATAACGACGGTCTGGGCGAGTCCATCGTGGTGGGGCTGGGCGGCCGGGAAAATATTGAAGTGGTGGACAACTGCTACACCCGCTTACGCGTCACGGTAAAGGACGTCGCCATTATCGACGAGCCGCGTCTGAAGGCGACCGGCGCGAAAGGGATTATCAAACAAGGTAACAACGTTCAGGTGGTCTACGGGCTGCATGTCAAAAAAATGCGAGAAGCCGTTGAGACGTTTCTCTGAAAGGAGCTAAAGATGTTTACACCCCCATTCATTCTGTCGATTGCCGGCGGCGGCAGCACCTACACGCCGGGCATTGTGAAAAGCCTGATGGTGCGCCTGCAGGATTTCCCGCTGGCCGAAATTCGCCTCTACGATATCGACGAGGTGCGTCAGAACACCATTGCGCCGGTTGTCGAGAAGGTCATTCGCGACCACAGTCAGCATATCAAATTTACCGTCACCAGCGACCCGGAAGTGGCCTTCAGCGGCGCCCATTTCGTCTTTGCCCAGATGCGCGTCGGTCAGTATAAGATGCGCGAGCAGGATGAGAAGATCCCGCTGCGTCACGGCGTGGTGGGCCAGGAAACGTGCGGCCCCGGCGGGCTGGCCTACGGCCTGCGCACGATCCTGCCGATGGTGGAGCTTATCGATCTGGTCGATCGCTACGCGCATGAAAAAGCCTGGATCGTGAACTACTCCAACCCGGCGGCGATCGTCGCGGAGGGCGTGCGCCGTCTGCGGCCAAATGCGCGGGTGCTGAACATCTGCGATATGCCGGTGGCCGCCATGCGCAATATGGGGGCGATTCTGGGTGTCGATCGCCGCAAGCTGGAAGTGGACTACTTCGGTCTGAACCACTTCGGCTGGTTTACCCGCGTGCTGGTGGACGGCGAAGACAAGCTCCCGGCGCTGCGTAAGCATATCGCTAAGTTTGGCCTGCTGACGGAAGATGCGGCTAAAACCGATCCGCAGCATTCCGACCCCTCCTGGGTGAAAACCTGGCGCAACATCAAGCCGATCATGGACAATTTCCCCGAGTATCTGCCGAACCCGTATCTGCAGTATTACCTGATGCCGAACCAGATTGTGGCGCACCAGAGCCCGGACTATACCCGCGCAAATGAAGTGATGGACGGGCGCGAGAAAAAGCTGTTCGCCGCCGCCGAAGAATATCAACGCACCGGAATTTTACCGGATGCCTTTCACGTGGGCGTCCACGGCGAGTTTATCGTCGATGTGGCCTGCTCGCTGGCCTTTAACCTGAGAAGCCGCCATCTGGTGATGGTGGAAAACCGCGGGGCGATTACCAACCTGCCGTACGATGCGGTGGTGGAAGTTCCCGCTTATATCACCTCCGAGGGCCCAGAACCGATCCGTATTGGTCAGGTGCCGCTGTTCCATCAGACGCTTTTGCAACAGCAGCTCGCATCTGAACAGCTGCTGGTGGAGGCGACTATCGAAGGCAGCTATGAGAAAGCCTTGCAGGCGTTTACCCTCAACCGCACTGTGCCGACCATGGAACATGCAAAAGCCATTCTGGATGAGATGATTGAGGCCAACCGTGACTACTGGCCAGCGCTGCAAAAAGCCTGGCAGGACGGCGAACCGGTGAAAAAATAGGGGCTTGCTCGCGAGTTGAACGTGGTTTGCTTGTCGGTGTCAGAAAAAACACCGACAATCCTTTTTTACGGAAAAGAATGGAGGCAACCCATGTCCACCTCATATTTTGTCGCTGCCGACTGGCTGATTGAGCACGGCGACGATCCGGAAGTTCAGATTATCGACGCGCGTATGGCCCCTCCGGGACAAGAGCATCGTGACGTGCCCGGTGAATACCGTGCCGGGCATCTGCCGGGTGCGGTATTTTTTGATATTGAAGCCCTCTCCGATCACACCTCTCCCCTGCCGCACATGCTGCCGCGCCCGGAAGCGTTTTCCGTGGCGATGCGCGAGCTGGGCATCAGCAAAGACAAACACCTCGTTGTCTATGATGAAGGTAACCTCTTCTCCGCGCCGCGCGCGTGGTGGATGCTGAAAAACTTCGGCGTGGAAAAAGTCTCGATTCTTGCCGGTGGGCTGGCGGGGTGGAAGCGCGACGAGCTGCCGCTTCAGCAGGGTGACGTCACGCTGCCGGAAGGTGAATTCGACGCGACCTTTGACACCCACGTGGTAAAACGCCTGACCGACGTGCTGGTCGTGAGCCATGAAAAAACGGCGCAAATCGTCGATGCCCGCCCTGCTCCTCGCTTCAATGCCGAAGCGGATGAACCGCGTCCGGGGCTGAAGCGCGGACATATTCCGGGCGCGCTGAACGTGCCGTGGGGCGATCTGGTATTTGAGGGCGAGCTGAAAACTACCGACGAACTGCGCGCCATTTTTGACCGGGCAGGGGTTGATTTACATCGTCCAGTGATTGCCAGCTGCGGTTCCGGCGTAACGGCCTGCGTGGTCATTCTGGCGCTCGCCACGCTCGGCGTAAGCGACGTCACGCTCTACGACGGCGCCTGGAGCGAATGGGGTGCGCGAGACGATCTGCCTGTCGAACCCGCAAAATAATGGATAACCGCCTGGCCACGCTGTTAACGCGCGGAGCGTCATTGACCCGCGCGGAGTATCGCGTCCTCGCCCACCTCACGGAGCATCCGCTGCTAGTGGGCAATATTACGGTTCGCGAGCTGGCACAGGCGACGTTCGTTTCTACCGCCACCATTATGCGGCTGTGCCAGAAGCTGGGGTTCAGCGGCTTTAGCGAGTTTATCTGGCACTGCAAGCAGCTGCTCACCGACACACCGCACATTGCCGTTCAGGGGCAATCGCCCCCTGAGCTCCCGGCGCTGTTTAATCAGTTTATCGCCAACTATCAGCACACCTTTCAGTGGGTCACCCAGGACAAACGCCAGCAGTTTGCTAACCTGCTGCGCCAGAAAGAGAGTTTCTTTCTCTACGGGGCCGGGTTCTCTTATCTGTTTGCGGAGTACCTGACCAAGAAGCTGCAGGTGCTGGGCAAAACGGCGTTTATCTCCGGACCGGGCGACAGCCGGAACATTTTTCTCAGCAATGCCGCTCGCTATCAGGTGTTTATTGCCGTCTCACGCAGCGGCGAAACGGAACAGGTACTGGATAAAGCGCGGATAGCCAAAAACGTTGGCATGACCATCGTCGCGTTTACCCGCGCCTCGGCCAACACGCTGGCGGAGATGGCCGACGTGCACTTTGCGCTCTATGACGAAGCGATACACTTTGCCGCCGAAGCCGCAGGGGTGACGTCGTTTGAGTCGAATCTGGTGCTGCTGATGGATTTACTGCTGCTGGAAGCAACGGGGTGATATTCACCCCGCTGAAATCAGATGATGCGGTTGGTTTTGAGATCGCGCAGGAAGCCCCCCCAGCGACGCTCATAGAACGGCGTGATGTGCTCGGTAATAAAGTGGCTGATGCCCTTCTCACCGTTTTTCACCTGACAGATATCAATTGGTTCATCGCCCGGTAGCGTGTCGGTCGCCACGCTGCCCGCCGCCTGAACGATCTCGTCGAAATCGCCATCGGCTTCAATACCGATCAACAGCACCGGCTTTTCGTCCGCACGCTCTTTGATGGAGCAGAGAAACGCGCGCCTGACGGGCTTGAGCGTTTTGAACAACGTCGTCAGAGAATCAATCATCTGCGCGGGCGGCTCGGCCACTTCAGACAGCAGCAGCGTTTCGCCCCCTTCCAGCACTTCCTGCGTGCTGAGCGGGTTGCCCTCTTCGCCAATCAGGTGGCTGATTTCACGCGGTGTAAACTCTTTCCCGGTCGGCAGCTTCGCGTTGAGGAACAGCGTCTGGCCGAGCGTCATTTCAAACAAGGTACGCACCGGCATCACCACGAACGCCTGTTCGTCTTCAACCGCTTCCTGCAGCGCTTCCAGTGAGGTGAAGAACGGGATCACCGACGTGCCGTCGTCTTTCTCCCAGTGCAGCAGATCCAGCGCGCTGTCTTCTACGACCTGCTCACCTTCCACGGCGGTACCCGGCACCCAGACGGTGGACTCCAGCAGCGTGCGGAAAAATGCCGGACGGTGGGCGGGCTCGGTCGCCGCCTGCTCCAGCAGGGTCTCTAATTCGTTTTTGGTATCTGACATAGTTTGGCTACTTCAAAAAATGCCGGGTGGCGCTTCGCTTACCCGGCCTACAAAACCGTAGGCCCGTGCAAGCGCAGCGCCGCCGGGCAATATGATGAATCCGAAGGCGCGCGTAAGCGTAGCGCCACCCGGCAAAAAAGATTACTCAGCCGTCAGCAGGTTCGCCACGGTACGCACGCCCAGACCGGTCGCGCCCGCGGACCACTGCTCAACCGCCGCTTTGCGGTACGTTGCGGAGCAGTCAATGTGCAGCCAGCCTTCATGGTAGTTCTCAACGAAGTGAGACAGGAAGCCTGCTGCGGTGCTTGCACCCGCCGGGTACGCCGCGCTGGCGGTGTTGTTCAGCTCGGCAAAGTTGGACGGCAGCTGGCTACGGTGGAACTCGGCCAGCGGCAGACGCCAGAACGGTTCGTTTTCCGCCGCAGCGCTGGCCAGCAGGCGTGCGGCCAGCTTGTCGTCAAAGCTGAACAGCGCGTGGTAGTCGTTACCCAGCGCGGTTTTCGCCGCACCGGTCAGGGTTGCCATGTCGATGATCAGCTCAGGCTTCTGGGCAGACGCGTCGATCAGGCCATCGGCCAGCACCAGACGGCCTTCGGCGTCAGTGTTCATCACCTCAACGTTTTTGCCGTTGCGGTAGCGAATGATGTCGCCCAGCTTGAAGGCGTTACCGCTGACCATGTTGTCCGCGCAGCACAGGTACAGCTTCACGCGCTTTTTCAGACCGCGGGTGATGGCAAACGCCAGCGCACCGGTGATAGTTGCCGCGCCGCCCATGTCGGACTTCATGGAGTCCATGAACGCGCTCTGCTTCAGGCTGTAGCCGCCGGTGTCGAAGGTGATACCTTTACCTACCAGGCAGGCAAAGACAGGGGCGTCTTTATCGCCGGTTGGGTTGTAGTCCAGCGCCAGCAGCACCGGTGGACGCTCAGAACCACGGCCCACGGTGTGGATACCCATGTAGTTCTGCTCGCGCAGGTCTTCACCCTTGGTGATGCGGTAGGACATCTTGTCGCCCGCCACGCCGCACAGCAGGTCAACGGCGCGCTGCGCCAGCTGCTCAGGGCCTAACTCTTCCGCCGGAGCGTTAATGGTGTCGCGTACCCAGTCGATGATTTGCAGACGGCTTTCCAGCTCTTTCTGACCGGCTTCGTCGAGGTTCGCCCACTCAATTTTGCGGGTGCCTTTCGGCCCTTTGTAACCCGCCCAGAACGCCCAGCTGCGGTCGGTGTCCCAGCCTTCGCCTTCCAGCGAGACATGCTTAATGCCCAGACCGTCAATTTTACGCGCGGCGCGCTGGATCAGGCCCAAATCATCGTTGCCCGTCAGGTGCAGGGTAATACCGTCGTTGTTGATGCTGTAGCTGGCTTTCTCGCCCCAGCGCGCGTCGGCGGGCTGCGTAGAGAGCGTAATCTTCATCGCTTCGGTCATTTTATTTTTCCTTATTAGCAACTAGCAAACGGGCCGCCTGAAGGCAGCCCGTTTTGTTATTTATTCTGCTTCATCTAACCAGACTAACAGAATCGCCTCCAGAATTTTTTCATTGGATGCGTTTGGATCGTCGTCGAAATCTTCCAGATCGCAGATCCACTGATGCATATCGGTGAATCGTACGGTCTTCGGATCGAGATCCGGGTTCGCGTCGTAGAGCGCTTCGCCGATTTCACGGCTGTCTGTCCACTTAAGTCCCATATTAATGCTCGCGTGCGTGGTTGATGGTGTAGCGTGGGAACTCCACGACCAGATCTTCATCGGTCACCGCAGCCTGGCAGCTTAAGCGGCTGTCTGGCTCCAGACCCCATGCTTTATCCAGCATGTCGTCTTCGTCTTCGGTGCTCTCGGCAAGAGAGTCAAAACCTTCACGCACGATGCAGTGGCAGGTGGTGCAGGCACAGGATTTTTCACAGGCGTGTTCCACTTCGATACCTGCACGCAGGGCAACATCGAGAATGGTTTCACCGGTCTTCGCTTCCAGAACAGCGCCATCCGGACAGAGGTCCGCATGAGGCAAAATTACAATCTTTGGCATATTAAACCTCGTCCACGGACTGGCCTTTCAGCGCGACGCGGACAGATTTGTCCATGCGGCGAGCAGCAAAGTCCTGGGTTTGTTTATCAACGTTTTTAATGGCTTCTTCTATTGCGTCAGCGTCATTACCTTCGGCCACGGCGCTTAAGCGCGCGGCGGCTTCGTCAATCACCTGACGCTCAGCGGCGCTTAACAGCGCGGCGTCGGCAGCGAGCGCGCCGTTCAGGCTCTCCAGCACGCGTGCGGCTTCAACTTTCTGTTCGGCCAGCATACGCGCCTTCACATCCTGCTCGGCGTAGCTCATTGAGTCCTGAATCATGGAGGCGATTTCGCCATCGGTCAGGCCGTAGGACGGCTTCACCTGGATGGACGATTCCACACCGGTGGATTTTTCCATCGCCGTGACGCTCAGCAGGCCGTCGGCATCCACCTGGAAGGTGACGCGAATATGCGCCCCGCCCGCAGGCAGCGCCGGGATACCGCGCAGCGCAAAGCGCGCCAGAGAACGGCAGTCCTGCACCAGCTCGCGTTCGCCCTGCATCACGTGGATGGACATCGCGGTCTGGCCGTCTTTAAAGGTGGTGAACTCCTGCGCGCGCGCCACCGGAATGGTGGTGTTACGCGGGATCACTTTCTCCACCAGGCCGCCCATGGTTTCTAAGCCCAGCGACAGCGGGATGACGTCCAGCAGCAGCATTTCGCTGTCCGGCTTGTTGCCAACCAGAATATCGGCCTGGATTGCGGCGCCCACGGCAACCACTTTGTCCGGGTCGATGGAGGTCAGCGGCGTGCGGCCAAAGAATTCGCCCACGCGCTCGCGCACCAGCGGCACGCGGGTCGAACCGCCCACCATGACTACTTCCAGCACCTCGTTCGCCTCAACGCCCGCATCTTTCAATGCGCGACGGCAAGCCAGCAGGGTGCGTTTAACCAGCGGGGCAATCAGATCGCTGAACTGATCGCGAGAGATCTCACCCTGCCAGCCCGCAACATTGACGGTAACCGTCTGCGCATCGCTCAGGGCGATTTTGGCGTCGATGGCCGCATCCAGCAGTTCACGCTGTACGCGCGCATCGCTGCGATCGCTGATGCCCGCCTGCTCGCGGATGTAGTCCGCCAGCAGATGGTCGAAGTCATCACCTCCCAGCGCGGAATCCCCGCCGGTCGCCAGCACTTCAAACACCCCGCGGCTCAGGCGCAGGATAGAGATATCAAACGTCCCGCCGCCGAGATCGTAAACCGCGATCACCCCTTCCTGACCGGAATCGAGGCCGTAGGCAATCGCCGCCGCCGTCGGTTCGTTCAGCAGACGCAGCACGTGCAGACCCGCCAGACGCGCGGCGTCTTTGGTGCCCTGACGCTGTGCATCGTCAAAGTAGGCAGGAACGGTGATCACCACGCCGTCCAGATCGCCACCGAGCGTTGCCGTAGCGCGCTCAGCCAGCGCTTTGAGTATGTCAGCAGAAACACGAATCGGGTTCAGCAGACCGGCCGCGGTCGCAATCATCGGCAGGCCGTTTTCACTTGCCTGCAGCTGATACGGCAGATGCGGGTAGCGGGTCTGAATATCGGCCAGCGAGCGGCCCATCATGCGCTTGACGGAGCTGATGGTATTCGCCGGATCGCGCGCGGCATTAGCGCGGGCGTCATAGCCTACCGTGTGACCCTGCTGCTGGTAGTGGACCACGGAAGGCAGCAGATGGCGCCCCTGCTCGTCAGCCAGCGTTTCCGCCTGGCCGCTGCGCACGGTCGCCACGAGGGAATTGGTGGTGCCCAGATCAATACCCACCGCCAGACGACGCTGGTGCGGTGCGGCACTTAAGCCAGGCTCACTAATTTGTAATAAGGCCATAATTGCTTCCGAAATTAAAAATCGAGCAGCTTTTCTTCGAGTTGTTCAGCACTGCTTCGCAGTTTATCGAGAAAACGGAGTTTGCGCACAGTATCTGCCGCCACGTCCCAGGTCTCGTTGTTCAGTTGCTCCACCATCTGCTGATGGCGGGTATCGAACATGCCCTTTACGCGCGTAATAAAGCTTTCCAGACGCGCTTCGTCTTTGGCCTGTTCAATCTCATCGAGCTCTTCGCGAAGCTCCAGCTGCTCCATCAGAAACGCCGTGTCACGCACGGTGTGCTGTTCGCTCGCCAGATCAAAACCGTGGAGCGAGAGCAGATATTCAGCGCGCGCCAGCGGATGGCGCAGCGTCTGCCAGGCCTGGTTGATGGTGGCAGAGTGGGAAACCGCAGCCAGCTGCTCTGCCTGAGTACCGCTCGCGAATTTGTCCGGATGGTACTGACGCTGCAGATCCTGAAAACGGATCGTCAACGCCTGGAGATCAATCGGGTATTGAGCGGGTAGTCCGAAGAGAGTGAAGTAATCCATAACAATCTCAGGGGTAGCCTGTTAAAACAAACCCCACGCGTAGCGGGTAACGCCACGGTGGGGTTTCGGATGACGCGCGGTTAAACGTGGAAGCTTTCGCCGCAACCACACTCGTCTTTGACGTTCGGGTTCGTGAATTTGAACCCTTCGTTCAGGCCTTCTTTAACGAAGTCCAGCTGAGTGCCGTTGAGGAATTGCAGGCTTTTGCCATCGACCACCACCTTCACGCCCTTGTCTTCAAACACGGTGTCGTCAGACGCCGGTTCGTCAACAAACTCCAGTACGTAAGCCATACCAGAACAGCCGGAGGTACGTACGCCCAGTCGCAGGCCAAAGCCTTTACCACGGTTCGCCAGAAAAGAGCTTACTCGCGCGGCAGCGCTGTCGCTAAGGGTAATCGACATACTCAAACCTCAATTATTTTGCTTCACGTTTGCTTTTGTAATCCGCAATGGCGGCTTTGATCGCGTCTTCTGCCAGAATTGAGCAGTGAATTTTCACTGGTGGCAGTTCGAGTTCTTCAGCAATATCCGTGTTCTTGATTGCCTGTGCTTCGTCCAGAGACTTGCCCTTCACCCATTCGGTGACCAGGGAGCTGGACGCGATAGCAGAACCGCAGCCGTAGGTCTTGAAGCGCGCGTCTTCAATGATACCTTCATTGTTGACTTTAATCTGCAACTTCATCACGTCGCCACACGCTGGCGCACCGACCATGCCGCTACCAACAGATTCATCGCTGTTGTCAAAAGAGCCAACGTTGCGTGGGTTTTCGTAATGATCGATGACTTTTTCGCTGTATGCCATGATTGAATTCTCCTTATGTACCGATTAGTGATGTGACCATTCAATGCTGTTCAGATCCACGCCCTGCTTGAACATTTCCCACAGTGGAGAAAGGTCGCGCAGACGGCCAATGGAGTTGCGAACCAGCTTGATGGTGTAGTCAATCTCTTCTTCGGTAGTGAAACGACCTAAAGAGAAACGGATAGAGCTGTGTGCCAGCTCGTCAGTCATACCCAGCGCACGCAGCACGTAGGATGGCTCAAGGCTTGCAGACGTACAGGCAGAACCGGAAGAAACCGCCAGGTCTTTGAGCGCCATGATCAGCGACTCGCCTTCAACATAGTTGAAGCTGACGTTGAGGATGTTCGGAGCACCCTGCTCGAGATCGCCGTTCAGATACACTTCTTCCATATCTTTCACGCCGTCCCACAGACGGTTACGCAGCGTGCGCAGGCGTGCCATCTCGGTTTCCATCTCTTCTTTTGCAATGCGGTAGGCTTCGCCCATGCCCACGATCTGGTGAACAGGCAGCGTACCGGAACGCATGCCGCGCTCGTGACCGCCACCGTGCATCTGCGCTTCGATGCGGATACGTGGTTTACGACGAACGTACAGCGCGCCAATCCCTTTCGGGCCATAGATTTTGTGGCCGGAGAAGGACATCAGGTCCACTTTCAGCTGGCTCAGGTCGATAGGCAGTTTGCCCACGCTCTGGGTCGCGTCCACGTGGTAGATGATACCGCGCGCGCGGCACATTTCGCCGATGGTCGCGATGTCTTGTACCACGCCGATTTCGTTGTTGACGTGCATGATGGAGACCAGAATGGTGTCATCACGCATGGCCGCTTCGAGCTCTTTCAGATCGATAATGCCGTTGCTCTGTGGCGCCAGGTAGGTGACTTCATACCCTTCACGCTCCAGCTGACGGCAGGTGTCCAGCACGGCTTTGTGTTCGGTTTTGCTGGTGATGATGTGCTTGCCTTTTTTCTGATAAAAGTTGGCTGCACCTTTGATCGCCAGGTTGTCGGATTCGGTCGCACCGGAGGTGAAAACAATCTCACGCGGGTCGGCACCCACCAGGTCAGCGATCTGATTACGGGCGATATCAACCGCCTCTTCAGCATGCCAGCCAAAACGGTGTGAACGGGAAGCTGGGTTACCAAAGTTTCCGTCCAGGGTCAGACACTGCATCATTTTCTCGGCAACACGCGGGTCCACCGGCGTGGTTGCGGAGTAGTCGAGATAAATCGGTAATTTCATTGCTCTATAAACTCCGTACATCGCTTCAATGCAAGGAATCAGGCAACCGGCTGGATGTACGACCGAGTACACGGGGCGAGTCTTCGCCCCGGCCTGATTCTGAAATACTTATCGTTTTATTACGCGCGTAATTTGACGTCGATAGCGTCCTGCGCGCGGGTGCTGCGTTGGGAATCATGGCCGTGCTGACGGCCCGATACGTCCAGAACTTCCTGGTTGTTCACCAGCTCACCGAGGGTGATGTTGTTCAGGAAGCCGGTCAGACGGTCGCTCAGATCGCGCCACAGCGCGTGGGTCAGGCACTTATCGCCGCCCTGGCAGCCGCCTTTACCCTGGCAACGGGTCGCGTCAACGGATTCGTCAACTGCGCTGATCACTTCGCCAACAGCAATACTGCCCGCGTCTTTACCCAGCAGATAACCGCCGCCTGGGCCACGAACGCTGGAAACCAGTCCATTTTTACGCAGTCTGGAGAACAGCTGTTCCAGATAAGAGAGGGAGATCCCTTGTCGTTCAGAAATATCAGCCAACGGAACCGGGCCCGCTTCGGAGTTGAGCGCAACGTCCAGCATCGCGGTCACGGCATAACGCCCTTTAGATGTCAGTCTCATGTCTTACTTAACCTCAAACTCGCCCCTGCCCGGGGTTTTTTATTGTAAAATGGGGTATTGCATAGCAGGGCCAAGTCTGACATTCCTGACTAAAATGGTCAACTATTTACTTGACTGTTTTAGTCAGGTATTTAACCTTCCGTGCCGTTTTTTGTCGGGTGACGCTTCGCGTACCCGACCGACGGTTTTGTAGGCCGGGTAAGCAAAGCGCCACCCGGCGAACAGACGACACTACTCTTTATTCTTCTGCTCAATCGACGCCAGGATCCCGCGCAGGATGTTCAGCTCCTGGCTTTCCGGACGCGCGCGGGTAAACAGACGGCGCAGCTTATTCATCACCTGACCCGGATGGCCTTCGCGGATAAAGCCGGTTGAGAGCAGCGTCTGCTCCAGGTGACCGTAGAAACGCTCAAGGTCGTCCACCAGCGGGTAAGCCGTCTCTTCTTTAGGCTCAACCCCTTTTTCCTGCGTTGCCAGCCACGCCATACGCACTTCATAGGCGATAACCTGCACCGCCATCGCCAGGTTCAACGAGCTGTACTCTGGGTTTGCCGCAATCGCGACGTGATAATGACACTTCTGCAGTTCATCGTTGGTCAGGCCAACGCGCTCGCGGCCAAATACCAGCGCAACCGGTGCCTGTTCTGCTTCCGAGACACTTTTCAGGCCGCATTCACGCGGATCGAGCATTGGCCACGGCAGCGTGCGCGAACGCGCGCTGGTACCGACAACGAGGCTGCAGCCAGCCAGCGCTTCGTCAAGGGTATCGACGATCTGGGCATTGCCGATCACGTCGCTGGCCCCGGCCGCCAGCGCAATAGCCTGCGAGTCAGGTTTCACCAGCGGGTTAACCAGCCACAGGTTCGTTAAGCCCATGGTTTTCATAGCGCGGGCAACGGAGCCCATGTTGCCGGTATGCGATGTTTCGACCAGCACAATTCGAATGTTTTGCAGCATAATTTTTAATGTCTGAATTCAGTGTCTGAAGAATATTCGGGCATATTATCATAAACGGGAGACATAATCCGATCCCGCTGCTATACTCTGCGCCGATTTTCCTGTTCTTTAACATCCAGTGAGAGAGACCGATGCATCCGATGCTGACCATCGCCGTGCGCGCAGCGCGCAAGGCGGGTAATGTAATTGCCAAACACTACGAAACGCCAGACTCCGTAGAAACCAGCCAGAAAGGCAGCAATGATTTCGTGACAAACGTCGATAAAGCCGCAGAAGCGATTATTATCGAAACGATCCGCAAATCTTACCCACAGCACACCATCATCACCGAAGAAAGCGGTGAACATGAAGGTACCGATCAGGATGTTCAATGGGTTATCGATCCACTGGATGGCACCACCAACTTCGTCAAACGCCTGCCACACTTCTCTGTGTCTATCGCAGTACGCATTAAAGGCCGTACTGAAGTCGCCGTTGTGTACGATCCAATGCGTAACGAACTGTTCACCGCGACCCGCGGTCAGGGCGCGCAGCTGAACGGCTACCGTCTGCGCTGCAGCAACGCACGTGATCTGGACGGCACCATCCTGGCGACCGGTTTCCCGTTCAAGGCGAAACAGCACGCGACCACCTATATGAATATCCTGGGCAAACTGTTCACCGAATGTGCGGACTTCCGTCGCACCGGTTCTGCTGCGCTGGATCTGGCCTACGTGGCAACCGGCCGCGTTGACGGTTACTTCGAACTCTCACTGAAGCCATGGGATTTTGCTGCGGGCGAGCTGATCGCGCGTGAAGCAGGCGCCATTGTGTGTGACTTCACCGGCGGCCATAACTATATGTCTACCGGCAACATCGTTGCGGGTAACCCACGCGTTGTTAAAGCCATGCTGGCCAACATGCGTGATGAACTGAGCGATGCGCTGAAGCGTTAATCCACTTTGTTAAGCCCGGTGGCGCTACGCTTACCGGGCCTACATAATCCCTCAGTATGCTAGAAAGGCCGTAATCCCCTTCCCACCGGTACCGCACTCATCCACATTGTCACCGCAGCCACCAGCAGAATCACCCCACCCGCCAGCGCAAGCGTGGTCCACCCTATTTGTCGCCACAGCACCGGCGTTTTATTGCCGCTGAGTTTGACCGCCAGCTGACGAAAGCTGTGTACCAGCAGCGCTAAAGACGAAATGGTGAGAGAGGTTCCTGCCGCCATCGCCAGCGCGGACAGCATGCCCCAGCCGAACACGCCGATGACCTTACTGAACAGCAGCACCATGATGGCCCCCGAGCACGGGCGCATCCCCATCGAGAGAACAATCATCAACCTCGCGCGCCAGTCGTCGCCGTTCTGTAATTGTTCCTGCGTGGGCAAATGCTGATGTCCGCAGCCGCAGTGTTCATCATGAACGTGGTGCGGCGTAAAGGTTTTGAATGTCGGTTTTTGCAGCAGCACGCGCAGCTTTTTCAGCGCCCGCCAGCACAGGATCAGCCCCAGCACGCCCACCAGCGCGTAGCTCCCTTTCTCCAGCCAGAAGCTGCTCATGTGCAGCTGGCGCGCCGGAAGCTGCAAAAGTGAAAGCACAACAACGACCAGCGCAATCGCCACGCCGCCCTGCAGCAGCGAGGAGGCCAGCGTCAGGCCGATGCTCGATTTCAGCTTTGACGGATGGGTGGCGAGCCAGGTCGTAATCACGATTTTGCCGTGCCCCGGCCCCAGCGCGTGCAGAACGCCATAGACAAAACTGAACGCCAGCAGGGATCCGCCCGCTTTGGTCGGGTTCTCCGCCACCGCCTTCAGCAGTCCGCTCATCTGCTGGTTGACCTCACGCTGCCAGATAATGCTTTTCATCATGACCTGCGGCCAGGCGTGCCACAGCCACAGCGCGCCGCAAACCGCTAACAGCAAAAAGAGCGCCAGCGGCCAGAGATGCAGCCAGCGGCGAGGTTTCCGAACCGGAGAGGAGATCACTGACATTGTAATGTCACCTCCTGTGCGAACTGTTTACCCAATTCCATATCCTCGGGTGGGGCATCGTCCTTGTCGAGTGAGACCGCAAAGTTCAGCATCTCTTCGCTGGGCTTCGGGGTATGAACGCCAATTTTGCAGCTTTTTTGCAGCGCGTCCGGCAATCGTACGTCGCTGTCTTTGTCATAGCGCATATCAACATAGTAAGTGGGATCAAAAGTGGAAAACGTGTACGTTTGCCCGGCCAGCGGCTGAGGATGCGCCAGCGGAAGCACGAACGTCAGCACCGCCTGGTGCCCTTCACGCGTCATCCCGTATTCCGTTGGTCGGTTCAGAAATTTGACCTTTTGGCCGTTATGCCAGAACTCGGTGAAGTAGTGCTGGCCGAGCACGTTGGCCATTACTTCCGCCGCCAGCTTTTTCCAGATTTCGTCACCGGGCTTCGCGTTTCCCGCGTCATAGAGCAGGTCAGCCGAGGTGATTTCATCCATCGTCCAGCGCATTTTCAGGCCGCTCAATTGCGTGCCGTCGGTGACCAGCTCGGTTTTGAGGTCAATAAAGCTGTGAGGGTGTGCGCTGGCAGTTAAGCTGATAACCGCCAAAAATAACGCCATCGCACATTGTTTAACTGTTTGCATCAATTCCTCACGTCAAAAATTCTGTGATGTTCCCCAGCAATCCTGAATGAAAGGCCTGCCGGCGCGCTTTTCAGCGCTCATCCTTTAGCTATTCTTATCAAACATTCACACTGGATACCCGACAGATGATGACGACGCTTGAAATTCCATCTGTGCTTTCCAGTTCGCAGCGCCGCTGCCAGGTGCTTTTGATGCTTTACCTGCCCGATGCTGCCGTCACCGCACAGAGCATAATCGCTGCCAACGGCGTGGACGACGCGATGGCACGGCAAGATATAGCCGAGACGCGCGATGAAATCCAGCGCTATCACCGGCTGGATATCGTTACGCACCACGACGGCTGCTACCGGATTGAAGGCACAGCCCTGAATCAGCGTTTATGCCTGCTGCACTGGCTGCGCCGGGCGCTACGGCTTTGCCCGCAGTTCGTCTCGCACCAGTTTACCCCCGCATTAAAAACCGCGCTTAAACAACACGGCATCGCGCGCCCACTTTACGACGATGCGAACCTGCGGGCGCTGATCGGCTTCTGCTCACGCAAGCTCCAGCGCCAGTTTGAATGCCGCGACGTCCAGTTTTTACAGCTCTATCTGCAATACTGCCTTATTCAGCACCAGCTCGGGAATACGCCGCAGTTTTCCCACGTTCAGCGCAGCTGGACCCAGTCGAGAGGGGAGTATTTTACAGCGCAGGAGATCGTGCGCCACTGGAGACGGCGCGTCCCGCAGGGTGCCCACGGGGATGAACAGCTGTTTCTGGCGCTGCTGTTTATGATGCTCCGCACCCCCGATCCGGTGCTTGATAAGCACCAGCAGGATCAGCGTCTGCGCCGGGCCATCGTGCGCATGGTGGCCCGCTTTCGTTCGCAGACCGGGATGAACTTCAGCGATGAACAAGGGCTGACCGATCAGCTGTATATCCATCTGGCTCAGGCGCTGGACCGTTCGCTGTTTGAGATCGGCATCGACAACAGCCTGCCGGAGGAGATCCACCGCCTTTATCCCCGGCTGTTACGTACCACGAAAGAGGCGCTGTTTGAGCTGGAGGCGGAATTCGGGCTGCGTTTTTCCGACGAAGAGATGAGCCTGGTGGCGGTAATTTTCGGGGCCTGGCTGATGCAGGAGACCGACCTGCATGAAAAACAGGTGATCCTGCTGACGGGAGACGATAAAGCCAGTGAGGAGCAGATCGAACAGCAGCTTCGCGAGTTGACGCTGCTGCCGCTCAACATTCGCTATCTGACGCTACAGGCTTTCCAGAAAGAGGGAGCGCCGCGCGAAGCCGCGCTGGTTATCACCCCTTACCCGACTGCCCTGCCGCTGTTCTCGCCGCCGTTGATTCATGCCGTTGAGACATTGAACGCGCAGCAGCAAGAACATATTCGCGCCATGCTGGAATCATAGTTACGCGCGTGCGGCCACTTTCGGTCGAACAAACATTGCCGGTAGCGCCACCAGAGCCATTACCCAGAACACGCCATGCCCCAGATGCTGGTAGAGGAACCCTGCAAAGACCGTCATCATCGCGATACTGCCCCCCATTGCCACTGCCGAATAGACGGCCTGCAGGCGAATCACGTCCCCGCCCTCGCGCGCAGCGATATAGCGCATGGCCGCCAGATGGCACACGGTAAAGGTGCCGCAGTGAAGAATTTGCGCCACAATCAGCCACGGCAGATCGGTCGTCCAGCCCATAATCCCCCAGCGCGCCACCCCGCACACGGCGGAAAGGAGCAGCAGGTCACGCGCGCCAAAGCGGCGGAACAGTTTTTTGCTCAGGGCAAAGATAATGACTTCGGCCACCACGCCCAGCGACCACAGATAGCCCACGGCGGAAGCAGAATATCCCGCCCCCTGCCAGTAGATGGCGCTGAAACCATAGTACGCCGCATGTGCCCCCTGAAGGAGGCATACGCACGCCAGAAAACGCCAGCTCTGTGCGACCAGGCTCCGCCATGCGGGCCAGCCAGCACTCTCCTGATGGCGGCTTTCCCCTTGCGGCATCACCGATGGTCGCAGCAGCATGCCCAGCAGCATCGAGGCAATACCGATGCTCAACAGGGCAAGAATGGCGCGGTAATCGTACAGGCTAACCAGTTTTCCCACCAGCGCCGAGCCAATCACAAAAGCGATAGAGCCCCACAGGCGCACGCGACCGTAGTCCATGGTGATCTGCTTTTGCCAGGTGTTCGCCAGGGCATCCGTCAGCGGCACCAGCGGTGAGAAGAACAGGTTAAAGCCAACCATCACCACCATCAGCCAGGCAAACTGGTGGCTGACCCAGAAGCAGGCCACAAAGACCAGGGTCAACAGAGCCAGAATGCGCACGGCCTTGATCAGTAAGGAGGGATCGCTGACGCGCGGGGCGATCAGCAGGCTGCCGAGGAAACGCGCCACCAGCCCGGCTCCCAGCAGAACGCCGATGGTCTCGGGCGTCAGGCCGATACCCTTAAGCCAGACGCTCCAGAAAGGCAGAAAAATGCCGTAGCTAAAGAAATAGGTGAAATAACTGAGCGCCAGCCAGCGCGTGGAATGCAAGACCATGAATCCCTCCCGAAATCGAGGCCATAGTCTGGCGAGAATATAAAAATTAAGCAAGTAGATAGCCTGCTATAAATTAACGAAAAATTAACATCTTGTGCAATCGTCTGGCTTATGGCAGGGAATGAAAATATGTATTACGTTTAAATTACTCCACTTGCAGAGGTTTTTCTGCCATGAACTCACTACGTTATCTCGATTTCGGCCAGTCACGTCACCTGCTGCTGCTCATTGGCCGCATCGCGCTTGTCGTGCTGTTTATTATCTTTGGTTATCCAAAACTGACGGGGTTTAGCGGCACCGTACAATACATGACCTCGCTGGGCACGCCGATGCCCATGCTGGCGGCCATTATTGCGGTAGTCATGGAAGTGCCTGCCGCCATTCTGATCGTACTGGGCTTTTTCACCCGTCCTCTCGCGGTACTGTTTGTGTTCTACACTCTCGGAACGGCGGTGATTGGGCATCATTACTGGGATATGACCGGTGATGCGGTCGTACCGAACATGATTAACTTCTACAAGAACGTCAGTATTGCTGGCGCCTTTATTTTGCTGGCGATTGTGGGGCCAGGCGCCATCTCCCTGGACCGGCGTTAAGCCATAAAAAAAGGCCGCATGCGCGGCCTTTTTTATTTCTGCAAAGCAGAGGAATTATGCGTAAACCGGGAAGCGTGCGCAGATATCCAGAACTTTACCTTTGACGCGCTCGATAACCGCTTCGTCATTGATGTTGTCCAGAACGTCACACATCCAGCCAGCCAGTTCTTTCACTTCTGCTTCTTTGAAACCGCGGCGAGTCACGGCCGGAGAACCGATACGGATACCGGACGTCACGAACGGGCTCTTCGGATCGTTTGGCACGCTGTTTTTGTTCACGGTGATGTTGGCGCGGCCCAGGGCTGCGTCAGCTTCTTTACCGGTCAGGTTCTTATCAACCAGATCCAGCAGGAACAGGTGGTTTTCAGTCCCGCCGGATACCACTTTGTAGCCACGGTTCAGGAACACTTCCACCATCGCTTTGGCGTTCTTAGCAACCTGCTGCTGGTAAACCTTGAACTCTGGCTCCATCGCTTCTTTCAGCGCGACCGCTTTTGCCGCGATAACGTGCATCAGTGGGCCACCCTGCGCGCTTGGGAACACCGCGGAGTTCAGTTTTTTGTACAGCTCTTCGTCACCGCCTTTCGCCAGGATCAGGCCACCGCGTGGACCCGCCAGGGTTTTGTGGGTGGTGGTGGTCACAACGTGAGCGTGTGGAACCGGGTTCGGGTAAACGCCTGCAGCGATCAGACCCGCAACGTGCGCCATGTCAACGAACAGGTAAGCACCTATGCTGTCTGCGATTTCGCGCATTTTTGCCCAGTCAACGATACCGGAGTAAGCAGAGAAGCCACCGATGATCATCTTCGGTTTGTGCTCTTTAGCCTGCTTCGCCATGTCTTCGTAGTCAATTTTACCGGACTCATCAATACCGTAAGGGATGATGTTGTACAGTTTGCCGGAGAAGTTAACCGGGGAGCCGTGAGTCAGGTGGCCGCCCTGTGCCAGGTTCATACCCAGAACGGTATCGCCCGGCTGCAGCAGCGCGGTGTAGACCGCGAAGTTAGCCTGAGAGCCAGAGTGCGGCTGGACGTTTGCATAGTCAGCGCCAAAAAGTTCTTTCGCACGATCGATAGCCAGCTGCTCAACGATATCAACGTACTCACAACCACCGTAATAGCGTTTGCCCGGGTAACCTTCAGCGTATTTGTTGGTCAGCTGAGAACCCTGCGCCTGCATAACGCGCGGGCTGGTGTAGTTTTCGGAGGCGATCAGTTCGATGTGCTCTTCCTGACGTACTTTTTCCTGCTCCATAGCCTGCCACAGTTCGGCATCATAATCGGCAATGTTCATTTCACGCTTTAACATCCGCATCTCCTGACTCAGCTAACAAGTAAATTTTGGCCTGAAAAGGCAGTCCTGTTGGACGACGGGCAACAGTATAACTGATTAGTTCTGTGATAACAGGTCTTGACAAACGATTTTACGCAAACGTTTTCCTACCCGCCACGCAAGGGTTTGAGGAATAAAGCTCTCGCCCTTTCCAGCGGATTTCTTTTCAGGTTTGTGATGCATATTTTTCATCTTGCAAAGAACCATTTACAACGCAGGGGTATTTTTTATAAGATGCATTTAAAATACATCATTAAAGTGACATCAAAAGGACGCGCTCATGCTCGACGCTCAAACCATCGCTACCGTAAAAGCCACCATTCCCCTGCTGGTGCAAACCGGCCCTAAACTCACCGCCCATTTCTACGATCGCATGTTCACGCACAACCCGGAGCTCAAAGAGATTTTCAACATGAGCAACCAGCGTAACGGCGATCAACGTGAAGCGCTGTTCAACGCCATCGCGGCGTACGCCAGCAATATTGAAAACCTGCCAGCGTTGCTGCCTGCGGTGGAAAAAATCGCGCAGAAACATACCAGCTTCCAGATCAAACCCGAGCAGTACGACATCGTGGGTGGTCACCTGCTGGCAACGCTGGACGAGATGTTCAGCCCGGGCCAGGAGGTGCTGGACGCGTGGGGTAAAGCCTACGGAGTGCTGGCAAACGTGTTTATCAACCGTGAAGCGCAGATCTACAGCGAAAACGCCAGTAAGAACGGCGGCTGGGAAGGCACGCGCGCGTTCCGCATCGTTGAGAAAACGCCGCGCAGTGCGTTAATCACCAGCTTCGAGTTTGAGCCGGTGGACGGTCAACCGGTGGCCGATTACCAGCCAGGGCAGTATCTGGGCGTGTGGCTGAAGCCTGAAGGTTTCCCGCATCAGGAGATCCGTCAGTATTCTCTTACCCGCAAGCCAAACGGTAAAGGCTACCGCATTGCGGTGAAGCGTGAGGACGGCGGTCAGGTTTCCAGCTGGCTGCACAACGAAGCGAACGTGGGCGACGTGGTCCATCTGGCCGCGCCAGCGGGCGACTTCTTCATGGCGGTTGACACTCATACACCGGTCACGCTGATCTCTGCGGGCGTCGGCCAGACGCCAATGCTGGCGATGCTCGATACGCTGGCAAAATCACACCACGGTGCACAAGTTAACTGGTTCCATGCCGCCGAAAACGGCGACGTGCACGCTTTTGCGGATGAGGTGAAAACGCTCGGGGCCTCCCTGCCGCGTTTCACCGCGCACACCTGGTATCGCCTGCCGACGGATGCAGATCGCGCAGCCGCACGGTTTGACAGCGAAGGTCTGATGAATTTAAGCCAGATGGAAGGGGCGTTTAGCGCGCCGGACATGCAGTTCTACGTCTGTGGACCGGTGGCGTTTATGCAGTATGCCGCGCAGCAGCTGGTGGGGCTGGGTGTGAACAAAGACAGCATTCATTACGAGTGCTTCGGCCCGCATAAGGTGCTGTAATCGCCCGGCGGCGCTTCGCTTGCGCGGGCCTACGAAGAGTTTGGTAGGCCGGGTAAGCGCAGCGCCACCCGGCAAGAACGTTAAATCGCAGCGTCGTCTTCTTCGCCGGTACGGATACGGATCACGCGCGCCACGTCAAAGACGAAGATTTTACCGTCGCCAATTTTGCCGGTTTGCGCCGTGCGGATAATGGTGTCCACACAGGTGTCCACGATATCGTCGCTGACCACGATTTCAATTTTCACTTTCGGCAGAAAGTCGACCATGTATTCTGCGCCACGGTAAAGCTCGGTGTGACCTTTCTGACGACCAAAACCTTTCACTTCCGTCACGGTCATCCCGGTGATGCCGACTTCCGCCAGCGCTTCACGCACATCATCCAGTTTGAAAGGTTTAATAATCGCATCAATCTTTTTCATGGTGGGTCCTTAAACTCTTGCCTGTAAGCTGCCTCGTAATCGATTGCTCACAGTACCATATTCAGGCGAATTTTGCGGTACTACTCTTTAAAATCGTTCGCTTCCAGCTCGTGACGCGAGAGCAGCTTGTAAAACTCGGTGCGGTTGCGCCCGGCCATCCGCGCCGCGTGGGTCACGTTGCCTTTGGTGATCTGCAGCAGCTTACGCAGATAGTTCAGCTCAAACTGGTTACGCGCTTCGGCAAACGTCGGCAGCGCCGTGTTTTCCCCTTCCAGCGCCTGCTCCACCAGCGCGTCGCTGATGACCGGTGAGGAGGTCAGCGCCACGCACTGCTCAATCACGTTGACCAACTGACGCACGTTACCCGGCCAGCTTGCGGCCATCAGCCGCTTCATCGCATCGGTGGAAAACGCGCGCACGAACGGTTTATGACGATCGGCCGCCTGACGCAAAAGATGGTTCGCCAGCAGCGGGATGTCTTCCGCACGTTCGGCCAGCGCCGGGATTTTCAGGTTGACCACGTTCAGACGGTAGTAGAGATCTTCGCGGAACTCGTTGCGGGCCATCACTTTTGGCAGATCGCGGTGGGTAGCGGAGATAATTCGCACGTTAATATCGATATCGCGGTTGCTGCCCAGCGGGCGCACTTTGCGCTCCTGCAGCACGCGTAGCAGCTTGACCTGCAGCGGCGCGGGCATGTCGCCAATCTCGTCCAGGAACAGCGTGCCGCCTTCCGCCGCCTGGAACAGCCCTTCACGGCTGCTTACCGCGCCGGTGAATGCGCCGCGGGCGTGACCAAACAGTTCGGATTCAAGCAGTTGTTCCGGGAGCGCGCCGCAGTTAATGGCGATAAAGGCGTTCTTGCTGCGCGGGCTGGCGTTATGAATCGCCTGCGCGAGGATCTCTTTCCCGGTTCCGCTCTGGCCGTTGATGAGCACGCTGACGTCAGACTGCGCCACCATCCTCGCCTGTTCCAGCAGGCGCAGCATCACGGGGCTGCGGGTGACGATAGGCTCCCGCCACGCTTCATCCCCCGCCGGAGCGGCATGTTCCAGCGCGCTGTCGATAGCCTTATACAGCGCGTCTTTGTCCACCGGCTTGGTCAGGAAGCTGAATACCCCCTGCTGCGTCGCGGCAACCGCATCCGGGATCGACCCGTGCGCGGTCAGGATAATCACGGGCATACCCGGCTGCTGCTTCTGGATCTCCGCAAACAGCTGCAGGCCGTCCATTTCATCCATCCGCAGGTCGCTTATCACCAGATCGATTTTCTCGCGGCTGAGAATTTTCAGCCCCTCCAGCCCGCTTTCCGCGGTCACGACGCTGTAGCCTTCACTCACCAGACGCATCCCCAGCAGCTTTAACAGACCGGGATCGTCATCCACCAGTAAGAGATGGGCTGGTTTACGGCTCGTCATGCTTCACATCCTCTTGTTTCGGCGTATCGCTGTCCGGCGCAGCGGATGAACTCCCCGGCTGATATTTACGCGACGAGAGCTGTCTTTCGATATCGGTCAGGTTCTCCAGCTTACGCGTTGTGGTATCCAGCTGCGTACGTAAATGTTGCTGCTGTTGGCGCAGTGTATCAAGCTCGCTATCGGTTGACTGTTGCAGCTTGCTGTAGCGGGAGCGCTCTTCAGAAAGCTGAAGCTGTAGCGTCTGTCCCTCGCGCCAGAGCTGGTATACCGGGCGGATCTGTACCGGAAGATTGACCACAAACGTGTCCAGTCGGGTCACGTTGGCGCGGCGTTCAACGGGAGTGATTTTCGCATCCGCCAGCAAAATCCCACGCTTGAACGCGTCCTGCCAGGTATCATCATCCAGCATCGCCGCTTTCGCGCGGGCATCAACCGGCGCCAGACGCTGGGCGCAGTCTATCCCGCGCAGCCAGAACAGCGGGTTAGTTTCGACGTCATGGCCTGAGAGGTTCCAGATGTCGTCACAGCGGGTTGAGAGGAAATCGGCCAGCTGGTTATCGGGCCATTTATCTTCTTGTTTATCGCTAATCGCACTTTGCGGCACATGGGAAACACACCCAGCCAGAAATAAACAGGGCAGGCTCAGGCGAAGCGTGCTGCGGGAAAACACCGCGCGTACGGCGCGTGAAAAGACGTGTGACATACTCACCAGACATAGATTCATTTTATTGATTTTTCCGGCTCAGGGGCAGATCAATACGGAAGCAAACATCCGAACGTTCGTCCGTGGCAATGTTTAGCTCACCCTGCATACGTCGTATGCAGTCCCGGGCAATGCTTAAGCCCAGACCACTGCCTTTCACCGCACCTTTCCGCTGATGACTCCCCTGGAAAAAGGGCTCGAAGATCATGGTTTTTTCGTCATCGGGGATCGGGGTGCCGGTGTTAGCGACGTCTATAAACACCCGGGAGCCCTTCGTATAGCTTCGGATATAAATGTTACCGGATTCAGTACCATAGTGCACCGCATTGGAATAAAGATTATCCAGCACGCTCATTAGCAGCATGGGTTCAGCGAGACAGGTCGGCGCATTCAGCTCTACACCGGTATGCATCATTTTAGCTCTTGCTGGCAAGCTATGGGCGGAGATCACCATATCCACCAGCGGTTCAATGTCGACGTTTTCCAGTACAACCGCCCCGTCAGCCAGCTTGCGGTTGTAATCCAGCAGTTGCTCAATCAGCTTCTGCAGATTGCGGCTGCTGTTATCCAGGATCTCGACAATTTCTTTCTGTTCGGGCGTAAGCGGCCCTGCCACTTCGTCCGCCAGCAGTTCCGTCCCTTCGCGCATGCTGGCGAGCGGCGTTTTAAGCTCATGGGAGATATGGCGCAGGAACTGATGACGCTGTGATTCAAGCCACGCCAGGCGCTCGGACAGCCAGATAATACGCTGACCCACCGATCGCAGTTCCCGGGGACCTTTAAAAGCGACTGTATCACCCAGCGATTTTCCCTCCCCCAGGCGGTTGATCATCCGCTGGATCCCCTTCACCGGGCCGATGATCATGCGGGTAAAGAGCAGAACCAGCCCGAGGCTCACGAGGAACAGCACCAGCGCCTGCCAGCCGAAGAACTGGCCGCGCTCGGCGATCTCCTGCTGAAGCTGCTGGCCGCGAGAGAAAATCACCGTGCGGGTTGACTGCACCATCTCGGTGTTGGCGTTGGCGAAGGCTTCCAGGCGCGCGGCGGCGGCGGCATCGGGTCCACTATTTTGGCACTGCAGCTGTGCGAGATCGTTCAGATCCTGACGTAACGCCTGATACAGCTTGTCGTCAGGCAATACGCCGGCGTGGGCGTCCAGCATTTCGCTGTAGCGCTTGCGCTGACTCTGGTACACCTTTTCCAGCGTGCGGTCGTCAAGCACGCAGTACTGACGATAGCTGCGCTCCATCTCCAGGGCGGCGTTGGTCATGGCCTCACTGCGCCGGGCGTCAATAAGCGTCGTGCGGTTGGTCAATGCCGCCTGCGCGCTCAGCGCGTTCAGGCTTTGCCACGCCTGCCAGGCAAGGATCAGCAACGGCAGCAGGATCAGCAGAAAGGCCATCATGACGAGCTGTCGCAGGGAGCGGGGAAAAACGGGCCAGCGTTTCAACGCATTACTCTCTTAATGGGGGTTTACGCAGAGCGTAACTGAGTCTGCCCTTCAGATACAACAAAGCCGGGTAAAAACCCGGCTTTGTCATGGAATGAGGCGGTGCCTAACTCGACGTTTCGCCCTGGCCTGATAAAGCATCGCTATGATCAGTAGTTGGACGGCAGGCACCTTTTTGTGCGTCATTCGAAGTTTATGTAGCACGTCCCGAAGGGGCTGACATAAGAAGGTGAATGAGCCACTGGTTAATATTATGCAACACCCGTGCCAGAATGCAAAACAAAAAATTAACACCTTGAAATATATAATTTTTACTCGCTTAACCCGTTCGTTATCGGTTGAATGATTTTCAGGCTAAGTGTCGCTGTTTAGCAACACCTTAACGGGAACCTTTCCTGCCACATATAAATCAATAAGTTAAATGTCTCCTTTTGGAGACACCCAAACCAAAGTGTTGTCGCGATTTTGCGACAGAGACAAAAAAGCCCGGTGGCGCTCGCGCTCACCGGGCCTACAGTCAGGATGCTGAAACTTAACCCAGCTGCTTACGGGCGTTGCGGAAGATACGCATCCACGGGCTGTCCTCGCCCCAGTTTTCCGGGTGCCAGGAGTTGCTCACGGTACGGAACACACGTTCCGGATGCGGCATCATGATGGTTGCACGACCGCTTTCGCTGGTTACCGCAGTAATACCGTTCACCGAACCGTTCGGGTTGGCCGGGTAGGTTTCCGTGACCTTGCCGAAGTTATCGACAAAGCGCAGCGCTACCAGACCTTTGCTCTCCAGCTGAGCCAGATGCGCGGCATCACGCACTTCGACCTGACCTTCGCCGTGGGACACCGCGATTGGCATCTGCGACCCGACCATTCCCTGCAGCAGCAGAGACGGGCTCTGGGTCACTTCCACCAGGCTAAAGCGCGCTTCGAAGCGGTCAGACTGGTTACGCACAAAACGCGGCCAAGCTTCGCTGCCCGGGATCAGTTCGCGCAGGTTAGACATCATCTGACAGCCGTTGCACACGCCCAGCGCCAGGGTCTGCGGACGATGGAAGAAGGTTTCGAACTCGTCGCGCACGCGGCTGTTGAAGAGGATAGATTTCGCCCAGCCCTCGCCCGCACCCAGCACGTCACCGTAGGAGAAACCACCGCACGCCACCAGCGCCTGGAAATCTTCCAGACCGGTACGTCCGGCCAGCAGGTCGCTCATATGAACGTCGATAGCGTCAAAGCCCGCGCGATGGAAGGCGGCAGCCATCTCAACGTGGGAGTTAACGCCCTGCTCGCGCAGCACGGCCACTTTCGGACGCGCACCAGTCGCAATGTACGGCGCGGCGATGTCTTCGTTGATGTCGAAGGAGAGCTTCACGTTCAGGCCTGGATCCTGGTCATTGGCCTTCGCGTTGTGCTCCTGATCGGCACATTCCGGGTTATCACGCAGGCGCTGCATCTGCCAGGTGGTTTCCGCCCACCACATGCGCAGCGTGGTGCGGCTTTCGCTGAACACGGCGTGACCGTCAGCTTCAATGACGAAGCGATCGCCCTGAACGGCTTTACCCAGATAGTGCACGCAGTCTGCCAGACCGTGCTGCGCCAGAATCGCTTCAACCGCGTCGCGATCTGCCGCACGCACCTGAATCACGGCGCCCAGCTCTTCGTTAAACAGCGCCGCCAGACGATCTTCACCCAGCGTAGCGATGTTGGCTTCAACCCCACAGTGGCCGGTGAAGGCCATCTCTGCCAGGGTTACCAGCAGGCCGCCGTCGGAACGGTCGTGGTAGGCCAGCAGCTTACGCTGCGCCACCAGCGCCTGGATGGCGTCGTAGAAGCCTTTTAGCTGCGCCACGTCGCGCACGTCGGCTGGCTTATCGCCAAGCTGACGGTAAACCTGCGCCAGCGCGGTAGCGCCGAGCGCGTTGTGGCCTTTACCCAGGTCAATCAGCAGCAGGGCGTTATCTTCGGTCGCCAGCTGCGGCGTAACGGTGTGACGCACGTCTTCCACGCGGGCAAACGCGGTGATCACCAGCGACAGCGGGGAGGTCATCTCGCGCTGCTCGTTACCTTCCTGCCAGCGGGTTTTCATCGACATGGAGTCTTTGCCCACCGGAATGGTCAGGCCGAGGGCAGGACACAGCTCCTCACCCACCGCCTTCACGGCTTCATACAGGCCCGCATCTTCGCCTGGGTGACCGGCAGCGGCCATCCAGTTTGCGGAGAGCTTGATACGTTTGATATCGCCAATCTGCGTGGCGGCGATGTTGGTCAGCGCTTCACCGACCGCCAGACGGGCAGAGGCCGCGAAGTCCAGCAGCGCGACCGGGGTGCGTTCGCCCAGCGCCATCGCTTCGCCGTAATAGCTGTCGAGGCTCGCGGTGGTCACGGCGCAGTTTGCCACCGGGATCTGCCACGGGCCAACCATCTGATCGCGGGATACCATACCGGTCACGGTACGGTCGCCGATGGTCACCAGGAAGGTTTTCTCCGCGACAGCTGGCAGGTGCAGCACGCGATTAACGGCTTCAGCTACGGTAATGCCCTGGCGATCCAGCGCTTTGCCCGCCGCTTTACGGGTCTGCACGTCGCGGGTCATCTTCGGCGTTTTACCGAGCAGAACGTCGAGCGGCAGATCGATCGGCTGGTTGTCGAAATGGGTGTCGCTCAGAGTCAGGTGCTGCTCTTCGGTCGCTTCACCGATGACGGCATACGGCGCGCGCTCGCGGCGGCACAGCTCGTCAAACAGCGGCAGCTGATCCGCCGCAACGGCCAGCACGTAGCGCTCCTGGGATTCGTTACACCAGATTTCCAGTGGGCTCATGCCCGGCTCATCGCTCAGGATATCGCGCAGGTTGAAACGGCCACCGCGACCGCCGTCGCTCACCAGCTCCGGCATGGCGTTGGACAGACCGCCCGCGCCCACGTCGTGGATAAAGAGGATCGGGTTAGCATCGCCCAGCTGCCAGCAGCGGTCGATCACTTCCTGGCAGCGACGCTCCATCTCAGGGTTGTCACGCTGCACGGACGCGAAGTCGAGATCCGCATCAGACTGGCCGGAGGCCATCGAAGAGGCCGCACCGCCGCCCAGACCGATGTTCATCGCCGGGCCGCCGAGCACGATCAGCTTCGCGCCGACGACGATCTCACCTTTCTGCACGTGATCGGCACGGATGTTGCCGATCCCGCCCGCCAGCATGATCGGTTTGTGGTAGCCGCGCAGCTCTTCGCCGTTGTGGCTGTCCACTTTCTCTTCATAGGTACGGAAGTAACCGTTCAGCGCCGGACGACCAAATTCGTTGTTAAACGCCGCGCCGCCCAGCGGGCCTTCGGTCATGATATCCAGCGCGGTCACAATGCGCTCTGGCTTGCCGAAATCTTCTTCCCACGGCTGTTCAAAGCCCGGGATACGCAGGTTGGAGACGGAGAAACCGACCAGACCCGCTTTGGGTTTTGCACCACGACCGGTCGCCCCTTCGTCACGGATTTCACCGCCGGAGCCGGTCGCCGCCCCCGGCCACGGGGAGATCGCGGTCGGGTGGTTGTGGGTTTCAACCTTCATCAGGATATGCGCGGGCTCCTGATGGAAGTCATAGCGCCCTGCTTCGCGATCGGCGAAGAAGCGGCCCACCTCGGAACCTTCCATCACCGCGGCGTTGTCTTTATAGGCAGACAGCACGTGGTCAGGGGTTTGCTCCATGGTGTTTTTGATCATTTTGAACAGCGACTTTGGCTGCTGTTCGCCGTCAATAATCCAGTCGGCATTGAAAATCTTGTGACGGCAGTGCTCAGAGTTCGCCTGCGCGAACATATAGAGTTCGATGTCGTTCGGGTTACGGTTGAGCTTAACGAACGCATCCTGCAGATAGTCGATTTCGTCTTCTGCCAGCGCCAGGCCGAGACGCAGGTTGGCGTCAATCAGTGCCTGACGGCCCTGCCCCAGCAGATCCACGCTCTGTACCGGCGCAGGCTGATGGTGGGAGAAAAGCTTCTGCGCGTCATCGAGAGAGGCAAACACGCTCTCCATCATGCGGTCGTGCAGTTCAGCCGCGACCGCCTGCCACTGCGCGTCGCTCAGGGTAGAGGCTTCCACGTAGTACGCCACGCCGCGCTCCAGACGGTTAATCTGGCTCAGGCCACAGTTGTGGGCGATGTCGGTGGCTTTGGAAGACCAGGGGGAGATGGTGCCCGGACGCGGCGTCGCAAGGATCAGTTTGCCGGTTGGCGTATGGCTGCTGAGGCTTGGGCCATACTTGAGCAGGCGTTCCAGCTGTACGCGCTCCTCTGCATTCAGGGGGGCATTCAGGTCAGCAAAATGGACATACTCAGCGTAAATATTGCTTACCGGAAGGTCGGCCGCCTGAAAACGTGCCAGCAGTTTGGTAATACGGAAGGCAGACAGTGCAGGCGAACCACGCAGAATTTCCATCATAAGTCTCTCGTCTTCGAAGCGCCGGGGCGCTTACAGTGTGCGCAAGGGGGGAAAACGGGCGTCATTATAGAGAATCCTGAGCGCCGACGAAACCGTTTGCGTCGAAATAAAATTGACGAAGAGATTTAACAATAGATGTGACCTGTCTCTCTAATTGGTTGCCAAGTGGCGCAAGTTTACGCAAAATGCCGCTCATTCAATGGCAAACCTTATTGTTAACATGGCTACAGCAGACTGAGGCAACCGGCGTCGCAGAGAATTAACTAATTGAAAAAATTAAAGATTAATTATCTGCTCATCGGCATTGTAACGTTGCTGCTGGCAGTGGCCCTCTGGCCTTCCCTCCCCTGGATCGGCAAAGCCGAAAACCGTATCGCCGCCATTCAGGAGCGGGGGGAATTGCGCGTCAGTACCCTTAACTCTCCGCTGATTTACAGCGACATCAACGGCAAAATCATTGGTCTGGATTATGAACTGGCACAACAGTTCGCCGATTATCTTGGCGTGAAGCTAAAAATCACCGTCCGCCAGAATATCAACCAGCTGTTTGATGACCTCGATAACGACGATGCCGATATGCTTGCCGCCGGGCTGGTGTATAACAGCGAGCGCAGCAAAAACTACCAGCCAGGCCCGACCTACTACTCCGTTTCGCAGCAGCTGGTTTATCGCGTCGGGAGTCTGCGCCCGCGCTCGCTGGCCTCGATTAACGATCGGCAGCTGACGATTGCCCCCGGTCACGTGGTGATTGACGATCTGCGTGAGCTCAAGGAGAAGAAATATCCGGACCTGAGCTGGACAGTGGATGCGAAACTCGGCACGACGGAGCTGCTGGAGCAGGTAAAAGATCAGAAAGTCCCCTATACCATCGCCGATTCGGTCGCGATCAGCCTGTTCCAGCGGGTACATCCAGAAATCGCCGTGGCGCTGGACGTCACCGACGAGCAGCCTGTGACCTGGTTTACTCAGCTCGATGACGATCAGACCCTCTCTGCCGCGATGCTCGATTTCTTCAACACCATGAATGAAGACGGTACGCTGGCGCGCCTGGAGGAGAAGTACCTCGGGCATGGTGATGACTTTGACTACGTTGACACCCGCAGCTTCCTGCGTGCGGTAGACAGCGTCCTGCCGGACCTGCAGCCGCTGTTCGAAAAATACGCCCAGGAAATTGACTGGAAACTGCTGGCGGCTATTTCGTATCAGGAATCCCACTGGGATACCCAGGCCACGTCTCCGACTGGCGTGCGTGGTTTGATGATGTTAACCAAAAATACCGCGCTGAGCCTGGGCGTCAATGACCGTACCGATGCGGAACAGAGCATCAGCGGCGGCGCGCGCTACCTGCAGGATATGATGGCCAAAGTCCCGGAAACGGTGCCGGAAGAGGAGCGGATCTGGTTCGCGCTGGCGGCCTACAATATGGGCTATGCGCATATGCTGGATGCGCGAGCGCTGACGGCCAAAACGAAAGGCAACCCGGACAGCTGGTCAGACGTAAAGCAGCGGCTGCCGCTGCTGAGCCAGAAGCCATGGTATAACAAGCTGACGTACGGCTACGCGCGCGGGCATGAAGCCTACGCCTACGTGGAAAATATCCGTAAATATCAGATTAGCCTGGTCGGGTATCTGCTGGAAAAAGAGAAAGAGGCGACAGAGGCCAAACAGCTGGCCCAAAGCTACCCTGTCGTGGCGCCGGACGAGCTTAATCGTCCGACGGCTTCAATTCTGCCTTTTGCTGCTTTTTCTGCTGACGGCGCATTCGAAAGAAATCGCTTAATAGCCCCGAACACTCTGGTGCAAGCACCCCGCCAATAGTCTTCACCTGGTGGTTCATCCCCGGGTGACCCAGCACGTCCATCAGTGAACCGGCCGCGCCGGTTTTTTCATCCCGCGCCCCGAAGACCAGAGTCCCGATCCGGCTGTGCACCATCGCCCCGGAACACATCACGCACGGCTCCAACGTCACATACAGCGTGGTATCAAGCAGGCGATAGTTTTGCAGCACCAGACCGCCCTGACGAAGCGCCATGATTTCGGCGTGCGCCGTCGGATCGTGGCGGCCAATGGGGCGGTTCCACCCTTCACCAATCACCTGGTTATTGTGGACCAACACGGCGCCCACGGGCACTTCGCCCTCGTCCCAGGCACGCTGAGCCAGCGTCAGCGCATGGCGCATCCAGTATTCATGATCGAGTTCAGGGTTGGACAACGGTTGATACTCCAGTCGAAAAGCGGGGCGCATTATACACGCCGATTATGGATAAGACTATTCGAGTTGCTGGAGTTCACCTGATGGCGTAACGCGCCAGCGGTGCTGGCAAAAATAGAGCAGCGGGTTGTCCTGTTTACTGTCGCTGTAGCCGCTGTACAGGCGCAGCGGCGTACCGATGCGTTTCTCCAGCTGGACCACTTTTTCATGTCCCAGGCAGCGCATCGTCAGCACCCAACCTCCGTAGCCGCGGGCAATTTGCGTGGCAATAAGATTCACGCGCGGTAGCCAGGGGGTATCAAAATAGACTTGCTCCACCAGCGTCTGCGGGGAGCCGGTAATCAGCCAGATGTCCGCATCATTCGCGTCGAGATAGCCGGTCAGGCGCGCCTGCACCACCGGAAAGGC
The DNA here is from genome assembly GCF_048685015.1 of Enterobacter sp. BNK-13. Taxonomy (NCBI): domain Bacteria; kingdom Pseudomonadati; phylum Pseudomonadota; class Gammaproteobacteria; order Enterobacterales; family Enterobacteriaceae; genus Enterobacter; species Enterobacter sp. BNK-13. Next base: position 3,205,819 of record NZ_JBLQTP010000001.1, read on the forward strand.
GGCAACGTGGCCGCGAAACCAGTGCGCAAAATCCTGCTCCAGCTGTTTAAGCCGCGCTTCGCTGTGCCCAAACGTACATCCCCACAGCAGCAGGCTCATCGGCCATCGCGCCGCACGGCCTTTCACCAGCAGCGCGATACCGATCGCCGGTAAGAGCGGTAGCACGAGCAGCGCATTCAGAGGTAGACGCCGCAGCAGGTAACGCATAAACGTACCAAACATATCCTGCTGATGCAGCGTGCCATCCAGGTCGAAAAAAACAACGCGACGCGCGTGATTTGCCAAACCTTACTCCTCTGGGTCGTTGAATCCTAATAGCCAGGTAAACAGGAACCCGGCGATCACCGCTACTAAATAGCCTAACAGATAGAGCATCACTTTTCCGGTCACGATGGTTAATGCCAGCGGTAAACCCGAAATGCCAAAGGTAATAACGGTTGCGACCTTCCAGTAGCTGATCAGCGCCCCGCCTACCGCGCCGCCCAGACAGGCCGCGAGGAACGGTTTACCCAGCGGCAGCGTGACGCCAAAAATCAGCGGCTCGCCAATACCGAGCAGGCCGACCGGGAGTGCGCCTTTAATCACCTTTTTCAGACGCGCGTTGCGGGTTTTCATCAGTACCGCAATCGCCGCACCGACCTGCCCCACCCCCGCCATCGACAGAATTGGCAGAAGCGCGTTATAGCCGTGCGCTTGCACCAGCTCGACGTGGATCGGCACCAGACCCTGATGCAGGCCGGTCAGCACCAGCGGCAGGAAAGTACCCGACAGCACCGCGCCCACTAACAGGCCGCCGCGGTCAATCGCCAGCGACGCACCGTGGGCGATGGCTTCAGAGATCCACCCGCCTAACGGCTGGAGGGCGACAATCGCTACGCTACCGGTAATCAGCGTAGTCAGCAGCGGGTTGAGAATCAGCTCGATAGAGCCTGGCAAAACCGCGCGCAGCCTTTTCTCAATCCAGCACATCAGGATGACCACCAGCAGCACCGCAATCACCCCGCCGCGGCCGGGCTGGAGCGCCTCACCAAACAGCGTGATCTGCGCCAGCTGCGGGCTGGACAAGATGCCCGCCATCACGCCGCCCATCGCCAGCGATCCGCCAAACACCTTCGCGGTATTGACCCCGACCAGAATGTTCATGATGGCGAACACCGCGCTGCCGAAGATCCCGAGAATCCCCAGCAGGTTCGGATACTGCGTGGCGAAATCCCCCACAATATCCGGTCGCTTGAGGATATTGATGATCCCGGTGATCAGGCCCGAAGCAATAAACGCCGGGATCAGCGGAATAAAGACGTTTGCGAGCTGTCGCAGCGCGTCGCTCATCGGGGCTTTATATTTGGCCTTCACCTGCGCTTTGGTGCGCTCAGCATCGTCAATCGACACGCTCGCGCTAACGCCCATCAGCGCGCGCATGGCATCGACAACCTGCGCCGCTTTCCCTGGGCCGACGATCAGCTGGTGCTGCTGCCCCTGTTTCACGTAGCCGCTGACGCCGGAAAGCTGCTTCAGACGCGGCACGTCAAGCTGGTCGTCGTCATGCACCTCGACGCGCACGCGCGTCATGCAGTTTTCGAGACGCTGAATATTTTGTTCCCCACCAATCCCCTGCAGGATACCGCTGGCGAGCGCTGCTGTTTTGTCCATACACGCCTCTGTTAGTTTTCTAATGCCGCCCGTAAGAAGCCGTTATGCGCATCGAGTTTGGCTCTCGCGCTCGCCGCATCCAGCCCGCTTAAGATCATCAGAATGGCAGGCTTAACATCGTGATCGGTCTGTTTGAGCACCGCTTCCGCCTCTTCACGGCCTGCGCCCGTCGCCTCCATCACCATGCGGCAGGCTCTGTCCACCAGCTTGACGTTGGTGGCCTGCATATCCACCATCAGGTTCTGATACACCTTGCCGAACTTCACCATCGCGCCGGTGGAGATCATATTGAGCACCAGCTTTTGCGCGGTCCCGGATTTCAGGCGCGTGGAGCCTGTGAGCGCTTCCGGCCCAACCACCGGAGAGATAGCGATAGCGGCCACCTGTGCAATCGGTGAGCCTGGGTTACAGGAGATGGCAACCGTCGTGCAGCCGGTCTGGTTAGCGTATTCCAGCCCGCCAATCACGTACGGCGTGCGCCCGGATGCCGCCAGCCCGACCACCAGATCCTTCGCCGTCAGATTCAGCGCCTTCAGGTCATTCTCGCCCAGCTGTTTGTTATCTTCCGCCCCTTCAACGGCTTTCAGCAGCGCACCGGGTCCACCGGCAATCAGCCCAACCACCAGACCATGCGGCACCCCAAAGGTTGGCGGACATTCTGACGCGTCCAGGACCCCAAGACGCCCGCTGGTTCCCGCCCCCATGTAAATAATGCGTCCACCGGCCTTGAGGGCTTCCGCCGCCGCATCGACCGCTTTCGCCACCTCAGGTAATGTCTCTTTCACTGCCTGCGCGACCAGCGTATCCTGTTGATTAAAGCGGTTAACCAGCTCCAGGGTGGAGAGCGCATCCAGATCCATGGTTTGCGGGTTACGCGTTTCAGAAACAAGTGAGCCAAGATTCATTTTTGTACCTCAAGAATTTTTAATTCATAATAATCACACTATAATGGAATATAAAATTCATTCAGGCGAGCAAAATCCGTATTTGCGCAGATAATCACATTTTCGCCAGGAGACCGTATGAACTGTTTAATTCGCATTCGCCAGCGCTACGCAGGCTTTGCCCAAAGCGACAAGAAGCTGGCGGATTTTCTGCTTTCTCAACCCGATCACGCGCGCCATCTCAGCTCGCAGCAGCTGGCGAGTGAAGCCGGTGTGAGCCAGTCCAGCGTGGTGAAATTTGCGCAGAAGATTGGCTTTAAGGGATTCCCTGCTCTCAAGCTGGCGATCAGTGAAGCGCTGGTCAGTAACCCCAATCCGCAGTCCATGCCGGTGCATAATCAGATCCGCGGAGACGATCCGATGCGGCTGGTTGGCGAAAAGCTGATCAAAGAGAACGTGGCGGCCATGCATGCGACGCTCGATGTGAATACGGAAGAGAAGCTGCTGGAGAGCGTGGCGATGCTGCGCGGCGCGCGGCGAATCATTCTGACCGGCATCGGCGCGTCCGGACTTGTGGCGCGTAACTTTGGCTGGAAGCTGACAAAAATTGGCCTTAACGCCATCGTCGAGCAGGATATGCACGCCCTGCTGGCGACCGTACAGGCGATGGATCCTGACGATCTGCTGCTGGCGATCTCCTATTCCGGCGAGCGCCGCGAGATCAACATGGCCACCGATGAAGTGCTGCGAGTCGGCGGTAAAATTCTGGCGATCACCGGTTTTACGCCGAATGCCCTGCAGCAGCGGGCCACGCGCTGTTTATATACCATTGCCGAGGAACAGGCCACGCGCAGCGCGGCTATCTCGTCCACCAGCGCACAAATGATGCTGACGGACCTGCTGTTTATGGCGCTGGTGCAGCAGGATCTGGAGCGTGCGCCAGAGCGCATTCGCCACAGCGAAGAACTGGTAAAGAAACTGGTTTGACGCGTATAATGCCCGCCCAGTTTGTGTTGTTTCTGAGAATTTCCTGATGGCGCTGTTAATTACCAAAAAATGCATTAATTGCGATATGTGCGAGCCCGAATGCCCGAACCAGGCCATTTCGATGGGCGACAGCATTTATGAGATTAACAGCGACCGCTGCACCGAATGCATCGGCCACTATGAAACGCCGACCTGTCAGAAAGTGTGCCCGATCCCCAATACCATCCTGAAGGATCCGGCACACGTCGAGAGCGAAGAGCAGCTGTGGGATAAGTTTGTCCTGATGCACCACGCGGACAAACTTTAACTTTCGATGATCACCGTTGCGCTGGCATAGTGACGCTCATCGGCGATCGTCACGTGCACGTGATTCACGCCCAGGTTCTCGGCCAGCTTTTGCGCCTCGCCCCATAAGCGCAGGCTTGGCTTACCCAGCTCATCGTTAAATACTTCAAACTGGTTGAACGCCAGACCGTTACGAATGCCGGTTCCGAAGGCTTTGGCGGCCGCTTCTTTTACCGCAAAGCGCTTCGCCAGGAAACGCACAGGCTGCTGATGCGCTTCCCAGATGGCCCATTCGTTATCGCTCAGCACGCGTCTTGCGAGGCGATCGCCGCTGCGGGCGATCACCGCTTCAATGCGGGCTATTTCAACGATATCGGTGCCTAAGCCCAGAATGGCCATTACTGACGCGCTTCCTGCATCAGGCGTTTCATCTCTGAGACGGCCTCTTTCAGGCCGCTCATCACCGCACGGCCAATGATCGCGTGACCGATGTTCAGCTCGTGCATTTCCGGGATGGCGGCAATGGGCTTCACGTTATGGTAGGTCAGGCCGTGACCGGCATTGACCTTCAGACCCAGGCTCGCCGCGTAGGTGGCCGCTTTAGCAATACGCTCCAGCTCTTTCGCCTGCTCTTCATCATTTTTGGCATCGGCATAGCAGCCGGTGTGAATTTCGATATACGGCGCGCCCACGTCGGCTGCCGCTTTAATCTGGGTGAAATCGGCGTCAATAAACAGCGAAACCAGGATACCGGCATCCGCCAGGCGCTTGCAGGCATCGCGCATTTTGTCGAGCTGACCGGCCACATCCAGACCGCCTTCGGTCGTCACTTCCTGGCGTTTTTCCGGCACCAGGCAGCAGAAGTGCGGCTGAGTCTCACAGGCAATCGCCAGCATCTCTTCGGTGACCGCCATCTCCAGATTCATACGGGTATCCAGCGTCTGGCGCAGAATGCGCACGTCGCGGTCGGTGATGTGGCGACGGTCTTCACGCAGATGAACGGTAATGCCGTCGGCGCCAGCCTGTTCAGCGATAAACGCCGCCTGAACCGGATCGGGATACGCCGTGCCGCGCGCATTACGCAGCGTGGCGATGTGATCGATGTTGACGCCTAACAGTAATTCAGCCATGACAATCCTCGGTTTTCTTTTCGATTCTGTAGTCTAACGTTTCGGCACAAACTGCCTGAATAATTCGCGGCTCTTTAAGGGCTTGCCGCCAAGATACGGCTTGAGGGCAATCCGGGTAAAGCGTTTTGCTGCGCGCAGGGTATCCTGATCGGGAAACTCGCGCTCATACAGCGCCCGGAGCTGGCGCCCGGTAAAGGTGCTGTTGTCGATCACGATGCTGGCAATAAAGCCCTTTTCTTCGCGGTAGCGGTAGGTCATGGTGTCTTCCACTTCGTCACCGCTGCCCGCACAGTGCAGAAAATCGACCCCGTACCCAAGATGGCCCAGCAGCGCCAGTTCAAAACGCCGCAGCGCAGGCTCGGGCGTGCCGGTTGCGCCAGCCAGCGCCTGGATACAGTGCAGATAATCAAAGAAAAGTTCAGAGAAGCGCGTCTCATGTTCAAGAACGCGTGAGATGAGTTCATTGACATACAGGCCGCTGTAGAGCGTGATGCCCGAGAGAGGAAGCGCCAGGGAGACGGCTTCGGCGCTGCGCAGGGTTTTAACTTCCCCTCGCCCACCAAAACGTACCAGCAGCGGCGTGAAAGGCTGTAGGGCACCTTTCAGATTAGAACGTTTGGAACGTGCGCCTTTCGCAACAAGGCGCACGCGGCCCGACTCTTCCGTGAAGACGTCCAGCATCAGGCTGGTTTCGCTCCAGGGACGACTATGCAGGACAAAGGCGCGCTGCCATCCATCCATATGCTCGTCGTCTTGAGTTACTGGTCTTCGCCGTAACCGAGGCTGCGCAGAGCACGCTCATCATCGGCCCAGCCAGATTTCACTTTCACCCACAGTTCGAGGTGAACCGGCGCTTCGAACATCTCCTGCATGTCCTTACGGGCTTCAATGCCGATGGTTTTGATCTTGGCGCCTTTGTTGCCGATCACCATCTTCTTCTGCCCTTCACGCTCAACGAGGATCAGGCCGTTGATGTCGTAGCCGCCACGCTCGTTGCTCTGGAAACGCTCGATCTCCACCGTCACAGAGTACGGCAGTTCAGCACCCAGGAAACGCATCAGCTTTTCACGGATGATTTCAGACGCCATAAAGCGCTGAGAACGATCGGTGATGTACTCTTCCGGGAAGTGGTGAATCGCTTCCGGGAGGTGCTTACGCACGATGCCCGCGATGGTGTCCACGTTCAGCCCCGTCTCCGCAGACAGCGGAACGATGTCAAGGAAGTTCATCTGGCTACCGAGCCACTGCAGATGCGGCAGCAGATCGGCCTTTTCCTGCACGTTGTCAACTTTGTTGACGGCGAGGATGACCGGCGTTTTGCCGTCGCGCAGCTTGTTCAGCACCATCTCGTCGTCCGGCGTCCAGCGGGTGCCTTCCACAACGAAAATCACCAGCTCCACGTCGCCAATCGAGCTGCTCGCCGCCTTGTTCATCAGACGGTTGATAGCACGCTTCTCTTCCATGTGCAGGCCCGGGGTATCGACGTAGATCGCCTGATACGCGCCTTCAGTATGGATACCAACGATGCGGTGACGCGTGGTCTGCGCCTTACGCGAGGTGATAGAAATCTTCTGCCCAAGCAGATTATTCAGCAGAGTAGATTTGCCAACGTTCGGACGTCCGACGATGGCAATAAATCCGCAATAGGTCTTATCTTCGCTCATTCCAGCTCCAGCATTTTTAACGCCTGTTCGGCGGCAGCCTGTTCAGCCTTACGACGGCTTGAACCTGTGCCCACCACCGGTTCACTCAGGCCACTGACCTGGCAATGGATGGTAAATTCCTGATCGTGCGCTTCGCCACGAACCTGCACCACCAGATAAGATGGCAGCGGCAGATGACGACCCTGCAAATATTCCTGCAGACGCGTTTTGGGATCTTTCTGTTTATCGCCCGGGCTGATTTCGTCCAGACGGGTCTGATACCAGTTCAGGATCAGCTTTTCGACGGTCTGGATATCGCTGTCCAGGAACACACCACCAATTAATGCTTCGACCGTATCGGCAAGAATAGATTCACGACGGAAGCCGCCGCTTTTCAGTTCACCCGGCCCAAGACGCAGACATTCGCCCAGTTCAAATTCGCGCGCGATTTCCGCAAGGGTATTACCCCGAACCAGCGTGGCACGCATGCGGCTCATATCCCCTTCATCCACACGCGGGAAACGATGATAAAGCGCATTCGCAATCACGAAACTTAAAATAGAGTCGCCTAAAAACTCGAGACGCTCATTATGTTTGCTGCTGGCACTGCGGTGGGTTAATGCCTGTTGCAACAACTCCTGATGATGAAAAGTGTAGCCCAGCTTCCGTTGAAGCCGATTAATTACGATGGGGTTCATGCGATACCAATAAATGAATGCGTCAAAAATGCAGCACACGAAACCGACCTGAGAAAACCAACGCGGTTTCGTGTGCCGTGGCACCCTTGCAGGGCCAACCTTAAACTTCGGGGGAATATTCTATACACAACGACAGGGGATGTCGTTAGTTCGAAGAGATTTATCGGTGAAATAATTCGTGTAGCCGCTTTAATTAGCGGCTACACGTTCATTTAGTGAGAATTAATGGATTCCGCCAATACGATTCAGGCGTACGCCGGTCGGCCATTCGCCTTCCTGCTTCTCAAAACTCATCCAGATCGCGGTCGCTTTACCCACCAGATTCGCTTCCGGCACAAAGCCCCAGTAACGGCTGTCCGCAGAATTATCGCGGTTGTCACCCATCATGAAGTAATGGCCCGGCGGTACAATCCAGCTTGCAAGCTGCTGACCCGGCTGACGATAGTACATACCCAGTTGATCCTGCGCGATTGGCACGGTGAGGATCCGGTGCGTCACGTCGCCCAGCGTCTCTTTGCGCTCAACCAGACGGATACCGTTATCTTTGGTTTCGCCTTTCGGTACCTGGAAGAATCCGCTGGTCGCTTCACCGCCGTTATGACGGGCAAAGGTCTGCACAAAATCACTTGGCTCGACGTTTGAGTAGGTGATTGGCAGCGCGTTTTCACATGCGGTACCGGAACTGCAGCCTGGCTGAACGGTGACTTCTTTCGCAACCGGATCGTAAGTCACTTTGTCACCCGGCAGACCTACCGCACGCTTGATGTAGTCCAGGCGCGGATCTTCCGGATATTTGAACACCACGATGTCGCCACGTTTTGGATGACCGGTTTCGATCAGCGTTTTCTGGTAAATAGGATCTTTAATGCCGTAGGCAAACTTCTCTACCAGAATAAAATCACCAATCAGCAGCGTTGGCATCATTGAACCTGATGGGATCTGGAACGGTTCGTAAATAAACGAACGTACCACCAGCACAATCGCCAGCACCGGAAACACCGAGGCGCCCGTTTCCAGCCAGCCCGGTTTCGGACCGACTTTCTTCAGGGTTTTCGCGTCAATACCATCGCCAGTGGCTGCCTGTGCGGCAGCCTGACGTTCACGACGTTTTGGGGCGAAGATAAACTTATCCAGACACCACAGCAGACCTGTCACCAGGGTAGCAATGACCAGGATCAGGGCAAACATGTTCGCCATGCCAACTCCTTAGGGTTATTTGCCGTCTTTACCAACATGAAGGATGGCAAGGAATGCTTCCTGCGGCAGCTCGACGTTACCGACCTGCTTCATACGCTTCTTACCTTCTTTCTGCTTCTGGAGCAGCTTTTTCTTACGGCTGACGTCACCGCCATAGCACTTCGCCAGAACGTTTTTACGCAGCTGTTTCACGGTGGAACGCGCGATAATGTGGTTGCCGATGGCCGCCTGAATCGCGATATCGAACTGCTGACGCGGGATCAGATCTTTCATCTTCTCAACCAGCTCTCGACCACGGTATGGCGCATTGTCGTTGTGGGTGATCAGCGCCAGCGCATCCACACGCTCGCCGTTGATCAGCACGTCCACACGCACCATGTTGGAGGCCTGGAAGCGTTTGAAGTTGTAATCCAGTGACGCATAGCCACGGGAGGTGGACTTCAGACGGTCGAAGAAGTCGAGTACCACTTCCGCCATCGGGATTTCGTAGGTCAGCGCGACCTGGTTACCGTGGTAAACCATGTTGGTCTGCACGCCGCGCTTCTCAATACACAGCGTAATGACGTTACCGAGGAATTCCTGCGGCAGCAGCATGTGACATTCGGCAATAGGCTCACGCAGCTCGTGAATATTGTTCAGCGGCGGCAGCTTGGACGGGCTGTCGACGTAGATCACTTCTTTCGAGGTGGTTTCAACTTCATACACTACCGTCGGCGCGGTGGTGATCAGGTCCAGATCGTATTCACGCTCCAGACGTTCCTGAATGATCTCCATGTGCAGCAGGCCGAGGAAGCCGCAGCGGAAGCCGAAGCCCAGCGCCGTTGAGCTTTCTGGCTCGTAGAACAGGGAGGCATCGTTCAGGCTCAGCTTGCCAAGCGCATCACGGAAGTTTTCATAGTCGTCAGAGCTAACCGGGAACAGGCCCGCGTAAACCTGCGGCTTCACCTTTTTAAAGCCTGGCAGCGCTTTTTCTGCCGGGTTACGCGCACCGGTCAGGGTATCGCCCACCGGCGCACCGAGGATGTCTTTGATGGCGCATACCAGCCAGCCTACCTCACCGCATGTCAGCTCGGTACGGTCAACCTGTTTTGGCGTGAAGATACCCAGACGGTCGGCGTTGTAGACCTGTCCGGTACTCATAACCTTGATTTTGTCGCCTTTGCGCATGGTGCCGTTTTTAATACGCACCAGGGAAACAACGCCCAGATAGTTATCGAACCAGGAGTCGATAATCAGCGCCTGCAGCGGGGCATCCGGATCGCCTTCCGGGGCCGGAATATCACGCACCAGACGTTCCAGCACGTCGGTCACGCCGACACCGGTTTTAGCAGAGCAGCGCACGGCATCGGTCGCGTCAATGCCGACAATATCTTCAATCTCTTCCGCGACGCGCTCAGGATCGGCGGCTGGCAGGTCAATCTTGTTCAGAACCGGCACAACTTCGAGGTCCATTTCCATCGCGGTGTAGCAGTTTGCCAGGGTCTGGGCTTCTACGCCCTGCCCGGCATCGACTACCAGCAGTGCGCCTTCACAGGCCGCGAGCGAGCGTGAAACCTCATAGGAGAAGTCAACGTGGCCTGGGGTGTCGATAAAGTTCAGCTGATAGGTTTCGCCATCAGCCGCCTTGTAATCCAGCGTGACGCTCTGCGCTTTGATGGTGATACCGCGTTCGCGTTCCAGGTCCATGGAGTCCAGAACCTGGGCTTCCATTTCACGATCAGACAGGCCACCGCAAATCTGGATAATACGGTCAGACAGCGTCGACTTACCGTGGTCAATGTGAGCAATGATCGAAAAGTTACGTATGTTCTTCATATAGTTAAATAATTATGCCTTACGAATTCCTGGAGGCCGCTGTTCTTAGCCTGACGTTTTTCAGTGCGAAAACGCAGCATTCTACACTACATCTCCGCTACCTGGAAATGGACTTAGCGCCGGGTATAGCGTGAAGAAAGGACGTTTTCTGTTTTAAGACGTAAAAATGATAAAGCCCGATGAATCACCGGGCCTCAGAAGAGAGCGTCTCGACGCGAAGCTGGTCTGGCGCCAGCCCAACGCTGAGAATGACAGGCTGCCACTCCTCGCGCGCGGCAAGCGTCGGGGAGAGGCCTTTGGCAAGCCAGAATCCCCCCAGACCACCTAATGCGGCACCGCACATGGCGCCTCCGTCGGTGCCAAACAGCATCTGGAAAACGCCGCCCATAATAAACAGCCCGATCAGCGGAGAGAGATAGACCAGCATGGCGGAGCTGAGCAGACTGCCTTCCGCGATGCCCAGTTCAACCTTCTGCCCGGCCATCAGCGGCTGTTCGCTTGGCACAGAAATCGTGTGCGATGTTTGCGGCCCGAGCTTATTCAGCACGCGGCTGCCGCAACCGGCTCGGGATGCGCAGCTATTGCATGAGGCTTTTACATCGCAACTCACCAGCGCAATGCCGTTTTGCCACGAGACTACCGTCGCCCACTCTTTGATCATTGTGCGGCCCTGAATTTAATGCTGTCGGAGATGCGCTTCGCCGTTTGCGGAGGAAGTTCACCTACAATGGTGATCTCTGCGTTATCGCGTACCGTTGTGCTCACCGTACGGCGCCCGGTACGCAGCATTTGTTCGGCGCTGTTTGCCGTTGCGCGATTGATATTCACCGAGAAGCTGAACAAACCATCGGAATAGAGGCGCGATTCCACCGGCGTTTCAATCGTTGGCAGTTGACGACGGCTGCTGGACACTTCGCTAAACCCTTGTGGGATCCAGGCAGGTACCCAGTTGAAATTAACGGAATCGCCTGCCGGAACGGAAAGCAGCGGCGGCAGGCTGGCCTTAGCCAGATTCTGCATGCTGTTGCCAACCTGATTGTTCACACTGAAGGAGATAACGCGGAACTGTTCCAGCGTTTCACCGTCACGGTCAAGCAGATCTACACGCATGGGGAGTTTAGTTTCCGCGTCGATCCAGACAATATAGCTGTAGCGCGTTCCATCCCGGGCGACAACGCGGATCACCTCACACAGTCTGTCCGCAATACGCGTACGCCCTACCGAGATAAAATCATAGTAAGGGGCCAGCCGTTTGAAGTCGGTGTAAATGAGTGACGGCAGAGAATCAACGATATAGTCGCCATTCAGCGTGAAAGGCTCCAGGCCGGGCTCGAAATAGCTGATTTCGTTACCACGCTGGACAACTTCCCGACGCGGGCCATCCATCTGTAAAAGCTGGGCGAGCGGCTGGTTATCAAGACGGGCATGGCGATAGCGTAACGACTCGACGCCCTGCTTATTGATGCTGATAAATGCCAACTCGTAATTGAGTGACTGGCTGGCCAGATTCATTTGCTGCAACAACGCCCCGGATGATACATCAGCCGAGGCGTTGGCAGAGAAGAACAGGCTACCCGCCATCAGAGACATGGCGAACCAAAGTTGCTTCATTACTGCGATTGCGTTCCTAAAGTTTGGTTTCCGGGCACCTGCACAGCAGCTTGCTGTGTCTGCGCCTGCTCAAACTGAAGCTGTTCAGAGTGCAGACGACGCTGCAACTCGTAATCCTGCAACATCGCATTAATGCGACGGCGCTGCTCCTGAACCTGCTGTTGCTGACCGCCGCTGGCGGAAGCATCAGCCGGTACGCCCAGGCTTACCGGGCTGGCTTTGCCCATCATCGGCAGTGTGTTAAACACTGGCGCTTCTGGCTGCTGATTAGTTTCAGACTGAGTATTATAGTGCTGGACGCCAACGATAACTGCAAGCGATACGCATGCAGCCACACCCATTTGGGTAAGCTGGCTGGCCCACGGACGCACCTTTTGCCAGAATGGCATTTTCTGCCACTGGTGAGGCGCGGGTTGAGCTTCAGGAATCAGCGGAGTGGTCTGATGAACAGGCTCATTCTCAATCGCCGCCATGACGCGGGCTGAGATATCGAAATGGAGAACCTCGCCGGTGTCACCGCGAAGGGTGTCACGGATGAGATGGTAACTCTCCCAGGTCTCTTGCATTTCGGGAGAATGAGACAGCTCGTTGAGCAGCTCACTATCCACCGTTTCACCATCCATTAAAGCGGAAAGTTTTTCTTTCTGCATGCCTAATACCTTTTCCAGTATCCCGCTATCGTCAACGCCTGATAAGCGGTTGAACTTTATTATCAATAGCTTCTCGCGCACGGAAAATTCGTGAACGTACCGTGCCGACCGGACAATCCATGATAGCGGCTATCTCTTCATAGCTCAGACCATCCAGCTCCCGTAACGTAATTGCCATGCGTAAATCTTCCGGGAGCGACTCGATCGTGCGAAAAACGATTTGTCTCAGTTCTTCTGACAACATTAAGTTCTCAGGGTTCGAAATTTCTTTCAATGCGCCGCCACTTTCGAAGTTTTCGGCGTCGATTGCGTCCACATCACTAGAAGGCGGACGACGGCCCTGAGCGACCAGATAATTCTTTGCCGTATTGACCGCAATACGGTACAGCCAGGTATAAAAAGCACTATCTCCCCGGAACGAATCCAGCGCGCGATAGGCCTTAATAAAAGACTCTTGCACCACATCAGGCACATCGCCTGACGGTACATAGCGGGAAACCAGGCTCGCCACCTTATGCTGGTAGCGCACCACCAGTAAGTTAAAGGCTTTCTGATCTCCCTTCTGGACCCGTTCAACCAGGACCTGGTCCGTTAACTGCTCGCTCATCCGAGGTAATGTCTCCCCAAACCTAAATTCCACGCGTTATCGAAACGCCACTCTAAAAATACCGCACTTTGAGCAAGCACCGAATTAGAGTGTCTGATCTTCAATAAGTTCCGTAACGCCTTTGTTTTTGTTCATCGCGCCGCAGACTGTTCATTTTCTCTCATTATAAGTCTGTTCACGATACGCACCACTTTCTGACAAGAAACATCTTTTTCCCGCCAGAAGAGTAACGCAACCCAGTCTTTATTTCATCACAAAATCTGACGCTAACGATCTGCTTCGCAAAATAATTTCACTCATTTACCCTCCGTTTACCTCTGCTTACGCGTTTAGTCATTGCAACAGCCATCAAAAAAAACGTGCGATAAATCGCATTCAGGTGCTATTCTGGCCTAACACTGTTTAGTAAATTAAACAACAATCATGAACACAACACCTGAACTCCATTGTGATGTACTGATCATCGGCAGCGGCGCTGCCGGTCTCTCTCTGGCGCTACGCCTGGCCGAGCATCAAAACGTTATCGTTCTGAGTAAAGGGCCGATAAGCGAGGGTTCCACGTTTTATGCCCAGGGCGGAATTGCCGCCGTGTTTGATGAGACAGACAGCATTGCCTCCCACGTCGACGATACGCTGATTGCCGGGGCCGGGATCGTGGATGCGCATGCCGCAGAGTTTGTCGCCAGCAATGCCCGCCATTGCGTGCAGTGGCTCATCGACCAGGGCGTCTTATTCGATACGCAGGTTCAACCCAACGGTGAAGAGAGCTACCACCTGACGCGTGAAGGCGGCCATAGCCACCGCCGCATCCTGCACGCAGCAGATGCCACCGGGAAAGAAGTGGAGACCACGCTGGTCGGCAAGGCGCTGAGCCATCCTAATATTCGGGTGCTTGAACGAAGTAACGCCGTTGACCTGATTATCTCCGACAAGATTGGCCTGCCGGGCACGCGTCGCGTGGTGGGCGCCTGGGTCTGGAACCGCAATAAAGAGAAGGTGGAAACTTGCCAGGCGAAGGCTGTAGTGCTGGCCACGGGCGGTGCCTCTAAAGTGTATCAGTACACCACGAACCCGGACATTGCCTCCGGAGACGGTATTGCGATGGCCTGGCGCGCCGGCTGCCGGGTGGCGAACCTTGAGTTCAATCAGTTTCACCCAACCGCCCTGTTCCATCCTCAGGCGCGCAACTTCCTGCTGACGGAAGCCCTGCGCGGTGAAGGCGCCTATCTGAAACGCCCTGACGGCACCCGCTTTATGACAGACTTTGACTCTCGTGGCGAACTGGCCCCGCGCGATATCGTTGCCCGCGCCATCGACCATGAAATGAAGCGTCTTGGCGTGGATTGCATGTATCTTGATATCAGCCACAAACCTGCAGAGTTTATTCGCCAGCACTTCCCGATGATTTACGAAAAGTTGCTCAACCTTGGCATCGATTTAACGCGCGATCCGGTGCCAATTGTGCCAGCCGCCCACTATACCTGCGGTGGGGTGATGGTTGACGATCATGGGCGTACCGATGTCGATGGCCTGTATGCTATCGGTGAGGTCAGCTATACCGGGCTTCATGGCGCGAACCGTATGGCGTCTAACTCGCTGCTTGAGTGCCTGGTCTACGGCTGGTCGGCCGCAGAAGACATCACCAAACGCATGCCCTACGCCCGCGAGACAGAGCGCCTGCCTGCCTGGGATGAAAGCCGCGTGGAAAATCCGGACGAGCTGGTCGTGATCCAGCATAACTGGCATGAGCTACGGCTGTTCATGTGGGATTACGTCGGGATTGTGCGCACCACGAAACGTCTTGAGCGCGCGCTGCGCCGCATCACGATGCTGCAGCAGGAAATTGATGAGTATTATGCCAATTTCCGCGTATCGAATAATCTGCTGGAGCTGCGCAATCTGGTGCAGGTTGCCGAACTGATCGTTCGCTGCGCGATGATGCGTAAAGAGAGCCGCGGGTTGCACTATACGCTGGACTATCCGGATCAGCTTGCGGAGTCCGGCCCGTCGATCCTCGCCCCGCAGGTTTACATAAACAGATAAAACGCCTGGGTCAGGGCAGTGTAATCTTCGGAATAACGCTGGTCTGGCCCACGGATCACCATTCGATCGTTAAAGCATTCACCCTCTTTCGGCGAGAGCGCCAGCAGCACGCGGTGTGGCAGTCGCCCTTCCGTATCCGAAATATCGGTACGCAGACGTAACGTCCAGCCAATCTCCTGCGCGATACCGATGAACGTGTTGCCGGTACTCTCTGGCAGGACCACGCAGAAAAATCCTTCTTCGGAGATGAGTTCGGCCGCACTGGTGAGCAACGCTTTATGATCGAGGGAACGGGTATAACGCGCCTGTTCGCGCTCGGGTGTCCCGCACTCAACGCCGGGCGCGTAGTAGGGAGGGTTGCTGACGATCAGATCGTAACGCGCGGTTTGTTCAGGTGCCCAGGTCAGCACATCGGCGCAGTCCACTTTCATGCGGGCAGCCCAGGGGGATTCGGCCACGTTTTCACTTGCCTGCTCTGCCGCCTGCGCATCCAGCTCGACGGCATCGATGGTGACATGCTCTTCCGTGCGCTGCGCCAGCATTAACGCCACCAGCCCGCTGCCGGTACCGATATCAAGAATACGCTTAACCCCTGCGACAGGCGCCCATGCACCCAGTAAAATACCGTCCGTACCGACCTTCATGGCACAGCGATCGTGAGCGACAAAAAATTGTTTAAACGTAAAACCATCGCGGCGCAGCTGCGCTTTGAGTTGAGACATGTCGGAGCAACCTTCTAAGTGAAACTGGAGTAGCATAGGGGAAAGCGAAGTGGCCGAAAAGCGATATCCATACAAACAGATGAAGATTACAGCCGTAACGTCTATAATCAGCGCCCCACACAGAGGTAGAACATGACTGTAACGACTTTTTCCGAACTTGAACTCGATGAAAGCCTGCTCAATGCACTTGAGAGCAAAGGCTTTACACGCCCGACCGCCATTCAGGCAGCGGCCATTCCGCCTGCGCTTGAGGGCCGCGATGTGCTCGGTTCTGCGCCAACCGGCACGGGGAAGACAGCAGCCTATTTGCTGCCTGTGTTGCAGCATCTGCTCGATTTTCCACGTAAAAAATCTGGCCCGCCGCGTATTTTAATCCTGACGCCGACGCGCGAACTGGCCATGCAGGTGGCCGATCACGCGCGTGAACTTGCGGCAAATACCCACTTGGATATCGCGACCATCACCGGCGGCGTTGCGTATATGAACCACGCCGAAGTGTTCAGCGAAAACCAGGACATCGTCGTTGCGACGACGGGCCGCCTGCTGCAGTACATTAAAGAAGAGAACTTCGACTGCCGTGCGGTTGAAACGCTGATCCTCGACGAAGCCGACCGTATGCTGGACATGGGCTTCGCACAGGATATCGAGCACATTGCCGGGGAAACGCGCTGGCGTAACCAGACGATGCTGTTCTCTGCCACCCTCG
Organism: Enterobacter sp. BNK-13; assembly: GCF_048685015.1. Classification (NCBI taxonomy): domain Bacteria; kingdom Pseudomonadati; phylum Pseudomonadota; class Gammaproteobacteria; order Enterobacterales; family Enterobacteriaceae; genus Enterobacter; species Enterobacter sp. BNK-13. The sequence goes on from NZ_JBLQTP010000001.1 coordinate 3,222,447, forward strand.
AAGGGGAAGCGATTAAAGACTTCGCAGAGCGTCTGCTGGAAGATCCGGTAGAAGTGTCGGCGACGCCGTCCACCCGTGAGCGTAAGAAGATCCACCAGTGGTACTACCGCGCGGACAACCTTGAGCACAAGGTCGAATTGCTCAAACACCTGCTGAAGCAGGAAGATGCGCTGCGCACAATCGTGTTTGTCCGTAAGCGCGAGCGCGTGCATGAGCTGGCAGAAATGCTGCGTAACGCCGGGATCAACAACTGCTATCTTGAAGGCGAGATGGCGCAGATCAAGCGTACCGAAGGCATTAAGCGCCTGACCGATGGCCGCGTTAACGTGCTGGTTGCCACAGACGTTGCCGCTCGCGGGATCGACATCCCTGACGTCAGCCACGTCATTAACTTCGATATGCCGCGCAGCGGCGATACCTATCTGCACCGTATTGGCCGTACCGGCCGCGCGGGCCGCAAAGGGATTGCGATTTCACTGGTCGAAGCGCATGACTACCTGCTGCTGCAGAAAATTGGCCGCTATGTTGACGAGCCGCTGAAAGCGCGGGTTATTGATGGCTTGCGCCCAACCACACGTGCGCCGAGTGAAAAAATGACGGGTAAACCGTCCAAGAAAGCGCTCGCGAAACGTGCTGAGAGAAAAGAGAAAGAAAAAGAGAAACCACGCGTGAAGCAGCGCCACCGCGACACCAAAAATATTGGTAAGCGCCGTAAGCCAAGCTCTGCCGCACCAGAGACAAAAACGGAAGAGTAAAAAAAGCCGGGGAAATCCCCGGCTTTTTTATTCCCCCCGTAGCTGAAGCCTTACAGGCTTTCAGTAAAGGTACGCGCGATAACGTCGCGCTGCTGTTCTGGGGTCAGAGAGTTGAAGCGTACCGCATAGCCGGACACGCGAATGGTCAGCTGTGGGTATTTTTCTGGGTGCTCAACCGCGTCCATCAGCGTTTCGCGACGCAGTACGTTTACGTTCAGGTGCTGACCACCTTCCACGCGCACTTCCGGTTTTACTTCCATTGGAATTTCACGGTATTCGATTTCGCCCAGTTTGCTCACCGGCACGATTTCATCTTCAGCAAAACCCGCTTTCGCGACGACACAGCGCGCTTCGTTTTTCTCGCTGTCCAGCAGCCAGAAAGAGTTGAGCAGATCGTCATTTGCAGCTTTAGTAATCTGGATACCTGTAATCATGTGTTGCCTCCCTTAGGCTACATTAACTGATGTCGGCCTCTCGCGGCCAATTGGTAAAACCATTGTTTCTTGTGTGTATATATATCATTCACACCCCGGTGATTTATTGATTTAAATCAACAAAAACACCAACCACATAAAGAGTGTGGTTTGAATTTATTGCTTTAGATCAATTTCACGACCTTGCCAATTCAATTTAACCTGCACATTTTCAACATAAATTTAGCCACTTAGCGCGCATTTCAGTGTGCTATTTTGCTCACCGGGCTTTAACAGGTAAGCTAGTCAGAGATTGAAATTCGCAGGAGAGCGAGATGACGACACCTTTAACCTGGCATGACGTGCTGGCAGAAGAAAAGCAGCAGCCCTATTTTATCAATACGCTCAGCACCGTTGCGGCTGAGCGCCAGTCCGGACAGACGATTTACCCGCCGCAGAAAGATGTGTTCAACGCCTTTCGCTACACCGAACTGAGCGATGTGAAAGTGGTCATTCTGGGCCAGGATCCCTATCACGGCCCGGGTCAGGCGCATGGGCTGGCGTTTTCCGTACGTCCCGGCGTGGCGATCCCCCCTTCTCTGCTCAACATGTATAAAGAGCTTGAGGGAACTGTGCCCGGGTTTACCCGGCCAAACCATGGCTACCTGGAAAGCTGGGCGCGTCAGGGCGTGCTGTTATTGAACACGGTACTCACCGTTCGGGCCGGCCAGGCGCACTCGCACGCCAGCCTGGGCTGGGAGACGTTCACCGATAAAGTCATCAGCCTGATCAACGAACACCGTGAAGGGGTCGTGTTTTTACTCTGGGGATCGCATGCGCAGAAGAAAGGGGCGATTATTGACCGTCAGCGTCATCACGTGTTGAAAGCGCCGCACCCGTCACCGCTGTCTGCACATCGCGGTTTCTTTGGCAGTAATCATTTTGTTCTGGCGAACGAATGGCTGGAAAAACGTGGCGAAACGCCCATTGACTGGATGCCTGTGTTACCGGCAGAGAGCGAATAGTATTTGAATGTGCCGGGTCTGACCCGGCACATGAAGGGGCTTATGCCTTATTCTGACGCCACCATTCGGCCAGCAGTACGCCGGTTGCAACGGATACGTTCAGACTTTCCACATTGCCTGTCCCATCAATAGAGACGCTCAGATCCGCACTGGAGAGCGCCGCATCAGACAGACCATCGCGTTCCTGACCCAGCACCAGCACCATTTTGCGTGGCAGCGTCGCTTTAAACAGCGGCGTACCGGCATGGCTCGAGGTGGTCACGATGGAATAACCCGCTTTACGGAACTGCTCAAGGGCATCCAGCACGCTGTCGCCGGTGATCGGCTGTACGTGTTCAGCTCCGCCTTCCGCAGTACGGATCGCGGCACCGGATTCCAGCAGCGCGGCATCCTGCAACAGCACGCCTTTCACGCCAAAGTGCGCGCAGCTGCGCATCATTGCGCCCAGGTTATGCGGGTTGCCCACGTCTTCCAGCGCCAGTACGCAGTCATCGGCATCCGCCTGACTGACCCACTGCTGAACGGTCGTACCGTTACGTTTTTTGATCAGGAAGCAGACGCCGCCGTGGTGTTCGGTACCGGATGCTTTGGTCAGCTCGGCATCATCAACCACGTGGTAGGCTTTGCGGTTTGCCGCCATCCAGCGCAGCGCTTCTTTAAAGCGCGGGGTTACGCTCTGAATAAACCAGGCGCGGACGATACATTCAGGACGGCTCTGGAACAGCGCCTGGCAGGCGTTTTCACCATACACGCGAGTCTCTTCCGCACGCTGACGGCGCAGCACTTCCGGGTCGATAAAGCTTTTACCGCTAATACCGCCGTGATCGGCCTTTTCTGGCGTTTCGTCGCCAGGGGCGCGAGAAACGGTGCGCCACGGGGAGGCGTTATCACGTGAGAAGTCATCCCGCGGACGGTCATCGCGTTTGCGATCGTCACGCTTGCGGTCATCACGTTTGCGGTCATCACCGCGGTTGTTTCTGTCATCGCGGGCGGGGCGACGGCCACCGTCTGCACGAGAAGACGCCGGACGCCCGCCACCTTTTCCGGTACGCGGATTTTGGGTGCGTTTATCAGAGTCATCATCACTGCGGACATACATCACTTTGACCTTGCCGCTTTTATTTTTCATTTCGTCGTTCATGCTTTTCTCCACCAGCGCTGCGCGAAGCGCGCAGATTACCCGATGTGCCAGCGCATAGCCATAATTTCGTACAAAAGCCTGTGACTATTGTTCTCATTGAATAAAACGCATTGTTGTTTCAAACAGGCTCATTGATAATATGTAACATATTAGAAACATTATCGGCATTTTGCCGCTGTCCCACGGCTCTATCAGAGGTTAGTTATGAATACCGTATGTGCCAACTGTCAGGCTCTTAACCGCATTCCGGACGATCGGATTGAAGATGGTGCGAAATGCGGACGCTGCGGCCATGAATTGTTTGATGGCGAGGTCATTAACGCGACGGGTGCTACGCTGGACAAACTCCTCAAGGACGATCTTCCTGTCGTGGTTGATTTCTGGGCTCCCTGGTGCGGCCCATGCCGGAGCTTCGCGCCGATCTTCGAAGACGTGGCCGAAGAGCGCAGCGGAAAAATACGTTTCGTTAAGGTCAATACTGAGGCTGAACCCGAACTGAGCGCCCGTTTTCGCATTCGCAGCATCCCGACCATTATGATTTTCAAAAATGGTGAAGTGCTCGATATGCTCAACGGTGCGGTGCCTAAAGCGCCTTTTGAAAGCTGGTTAAACGAGTCGCTGTAACATTCTCGGGGCACATCTTGTGCCCCGTTCTCGCCTCTGCGAAAATAGGGTTTTTCCTGCATTTCGCCCATGACTGATAACGCTGTTCTCCAATTACGCGCCGAACGCCTTGCGCGCGCTACCCGCCCCTTCCTCGCGCGCGGAAACCGTATTCGCCGCTGTCAGCGCTGCCTGCTGCCGCTGAAGGTTTGCCTGTGCGAGACGCTGGCGCCGAGTACGGCCCAGAGCCGTTTTTGTCTGGTCATGTTTGATACCGAGCCGATGAAGCCCAGTAATACAGGTCGCCTCATTGCCGATATTCTGCCGGATACCGCGGCATTTCAGTGGTCCCGTACGGAGCCCCCTCAGGCGCTGCTCGACTTAGTGGCAAGCCCGGACTATCAGCCGATGGTCGTTTTCCCTGCATCATATGCAGGTGTCGATCGCCAGGTGCTTTCGACGCCGCCATCCGGTAAACCGCCGTTGTTTATTATGCTGGACGGCACCTGGACCGAAGCGCGAAAAATGTTTCGTAAAAGCCCGTATCTCGACGCACTGCCGGTGATTTCTGTCGATCTGTCCCGCGTCTCCGCCTATCGCCTGCGTGAAGCGCATGCTGACGGGCAATACTGCACCGCCGAAGTGGCCATTGCGCTTCTGGACCTGGCGGGTGATACCGCTGCGGCTCACGCCCTGGGCAACCATTTCTCCTGTTTCCGGGAACGCTATCTGGCGGGAAAAACCGTTCATAAGGGCAGCGTCACAGCAGCCGAGACGGAAAGCGTTTAAAATCATCAGGTCGCTTGCATTCACAGGAGGCCTGCATGAGCCAGCGAGGGTTAGAAGCGCTACTTCGTCCTAAATCCATTGCCGTCATCGGCGCATCAATGAAACCGGATCGTGCTGGCTATCTGATGATGCGCAACCTGCTGGCCGGGGGATTTAATGGCCCCGTCATGCCCGTCACACCGGCGTATAAAGCCGTTCAGGGGGTGCTTGCATGGCCTGATGTACAGAGCCTGCCTTTCGTACCGGATCTGGCCGTACTGTGTACAAACGCAAAACGTAATCCGGAACTGCTGGAATCGCTCGGCAAGAAAGGTTGTAAAACCTGCATTATTCTCTCGTCTCCGCCTGAACAGAAAGCCGAGCTTCTGGCCTGCGCCAGCCGCTATCAAATGCGCATTCTTGGGCCAAACAGTCTGGGCCTGCTCGCCCCCTGGCAGGGTCTGAATGCCAGCTTCTCTCCGGTTCCAATCCGCAAAGGCAAGCTCGCTTTTATCTCGCAGTCGGCTGCGGTATCGAACACCATTCTCGACTGGGCGCAGCAGCGTGAAATGGGATTCTCCTACTTCATTGCGCTCGGTGACAGCCTGGATATCGACGTTGATGAGCTGCTGGATTTTCTGGCGCGCGACGGCAAAACCAGTGCGATCCTGCTTTATCTTGAACACCTCAGCGACGCGCGTCGTTTTGTCTCGGCGTCGCGAAGCGCGTCGCGCAATAAGCCGATCCTGGTGATCAAAAGCGGACGCAGCCCTGCGGCACAGCGTCTGCTGCATTCGCATTCCGGCATGGATCCCGCCTGGGACGCCGCCATTCAGCGCGCGGGTTTGCTGCGGGTACAGGATACGCACGAGCTTTTTTCCGCCGTTGAGACGTTAAGCCATATGCGCCCGTTGCGCGGCGAGAAGTTAATGATTGTCAGTAACGGCGCCGCCCCTGCCGCACTCGCCCTGGATGAGCTGTGGCGGCGCTTCGGCAAGCTGGCCACGCCGAGTGAAGAGACGCTGCAGCGCCTGAAAGACGCGCTTCCGACCAGCGTGACGCCCGGCAATCCGCTTGATTTGCGCGATGATGCCAGCAGCGAGCGCTATATCAAGGCCATTTCCATTTTGCTGGATAGCCAGGATTTCGATGCGCTGATGATTATCCACTCCCCCAGCGCGGTCGCGCCGGGCAGCGAAAGCGCGCGTGCGCTCATTGAGGCGGTGCGCAACCATCCGCGAGGCAAATATGTCACCCTGCTGACCAACTGGTGCGGAGAGTTTTCTTCGCAGGAGGCGCGACGTCTGTTCAGCGAAGCCGGACTGCCAACCTACCGCACGCCGGAAGGCACCATTACCGCGTTTATGCATATGGTGGAATATCGCCGCAACCAGAAACAGCTCCGCGAGACGCCGGCGTTGCCCGGAAATCTGACGGCCAATACCGTCGACGTTCACCGGCTGTTGCAGCAGGCAATCGAAGAAGGCGCAACGTCACTGGATACGCATGAAGTCCAGCCCATTCTGGGCAGCTACGGGATGCAGACCCTGCCGACCTGGATCGCCAGCGACAGCGCTGAGGCCGTGCATATTGCCGAGCAGATTGGCTATCCGGTTGCCCTGAAGCTGCGCTCCCCGGATATCCCGCATAAGTCTGACGTTCAGGGGGTGATGCTCTACCTGCGAACGGCGACTGAGGTGCAGCAGGCCGCAGATGCCATTTTTGACCGGGTCAAAATGGCCTGGCCACAGGCCAGGATCCACGGCTTGCTGGTGCAAAGCATGGCTAACCGCGCAGGCGCTCAGGAGTTACGGGTGGTGGTCGAACACGATCCCGTCTTCGGCCCGCTCATCATGCTGGGTGAAGGCGGCGTGGAGTGGCGCCCGGAGGAACAGGCCGTGGTGGCGTTACCGCCGCTGAACATGAACCTGGCACGTTATCTGATTATCCAGGCGATCAAAAGCAAAAAGATCCGCGGCCGGAGCGCGCTGCGTCCGCTTGATATTGCCGGGCTAAGTCAGTTCCTGGTGCAGGTCTCTAACCTGATTGTGGATTGTGCCGAGATCCAGCGGCTAGACATTCATCCGCTGCTTGCCTCCGGCAATGAGTTTACGGCGCTGGACGTGACCCTGGATATCGCGCCATTCGAAGGAGACAGAGAGAGCCGTCTTGCGATCCGCCCGTATCCCCTGCAGCTGGAGGAGTGGGTTGAGATGAAAAATGGGGAACGCGCCCTGTTCCGCCCTATTCTGCCGGAAGATGAGCCCCAGCTGCGGGCCTTTATCTCTCAGGTCACGAAAGAGGATCTTTATTATCGCTATTTTAGCGAAATCAACGAATTTACCCACGATGATTTAGCCAATATGACCCAGATCGACTACGATCGAGAAATGGCGTTTGTTGCCGTTCGTCGCGCCGATAAGGGTGATGAGATCCTAGGCGTCACGCGTGCGATTTCTGACCCGGATAACGTCGATGCGGAGTTTGCCGTGCTGGTACGCTCCGATCTTAAAGGTCTGGGCCTGGGAAGACGACTGCTGGAAAAACTCATCAGTTATACGCGAGATCACGGATTGTTACGCCTTAATGGCATTACTATGCCTAACAATCGCGGTATGGTGACCCTGGCGCGAAAACTTGGTTTTGACGTTGATATTCAGCTGGACGAAGGTATTGTTGCCTTGTCCCTCAGTCTGTCATCAGCAGACAAACGCGAGTAAGCTACTGGAAATGTTACCCACTTTGGACGGGACTGGTGGTATCATTGTCCGCTTATGTTGTTTGCATAGTACAGACAACCCTTCAATGAACAGAGAAGAAACGCACTGTGATGTTGTCAAAATTTAAGCGTAATAAACATCAACAACACCTTGCTCAACTACCGAAGATTTCTCAGTCAGTTGATGATGTAGAGTTCTTTTACGCTCCCGCTCATTTTCGGGAGACGCTTCTGGAAAAGATTGCCAGCGCCACGCGACGCATTTGCATTGTGGCACTGTATCTTGAACAGGATGAAGGCGGGCGCGCGATCCTGAACGCGCTCTATGAAGCCAAACGTCAGCGTCCGGAACTGGATGTACGCGTGCTGGTAGACTGGCATCGCGCCCAGCGTGGCCGTATTGGCGCTGCCGCGTCAAACACCAATGCTGACTGGTATTGCCGCACGGCGCAGGAAAATCCTGGCGTTGACGTGCCTGTTTATGGCGTCCCGGTGAATACCCGTGAAGCGCTCGGCGTTCTTCATTTCAAGGGGTTCATCATTGATGACAGCGTGCTTTACAGCGGCGCCAGCCTTAATGATGTCTACCTTCATCAGCTCGATAAATATCGCTACGACCGCTACCATCTGATCCGTAATCCGCAGATGGCCGATATCATGTTCAACTGGGTTGATAAAAATCTGGTTCATGGCCGTGGCGTTAATCGTCTTGACGATCCCGAGCGCCCTAAAAGTCCGGAAATCAAAAATGATGTTCGCGCCTTCCGCCAGGAGCTGCGCGATGCGGTCTATCATTTCCAGGGCGATGCGAACAACGAAGAGTTATCCGTTACCCCGCTGGTAGGGCTCGGCAAATCAAGCCTGCTGAACAAAACGATTTTCCATCTGATGCCATGCGCGGAGCAGAAACTCACTATCTGCACGCCGTATTTCAACCTTCCTGCCGTGCTGGTGCGTAATATCATTCAGCTGCTGCGCGAGGGTAAAAAAGTGGAAATCATCGTGGGTGATAAAACGGCAAACGACTTCTTTATTCCCGAAGATCAGCCGTTCAAAATCATCGGTGCATTGCCTTATCTCTATGAGATTAACCTTCGCCGTTTCCTGAGCCGCTTACAGTATTACGTCAACACTGACCAGCTGGTTGTGCGTCTCTGGAAAGATGAAGACAATAGTTACCATCTGAAAGGCATGTGGGTCGACGATGAGTGGATGCTGCTGACCGGTAACAACCTGAACCCGCGCGCGTGGCGACTGGATCTGGAAAACGCTATCCTGATCCATGATCCGCAGCATGAGTTAGCCGCCCAACGTGAACGCGAGCTGGAGCTGATTCGCACCCATACAACCGTGGTGAATCACTACCGCGAACTGCAGAGCATTGCCGATTATCCGGTGAAAGTTCGCAAGCTTATTCGCCGCTTACGTCGTATCCGTATCGACCGACTTATCAGCCGTATTCTGTAATATCCAGGCCCTGTCACCCGCAGGGCTTTTTTATGGGGCCCGTTGATGCGTATTCCTTTGTTACTGAGTGTCATTTTCCTGAGTGGCTGTAGCCATATGGCCAACGATAGCTGGTCCGGACAGGATAAAGCACAGCATTTTCTCGCCTCCGCGATGTTGTCCGCAGCCGGTAATGAATATGCCCAGCATCAGGGATACAGCCGGGATCGTAGCGCAGCGATCGGGCTGATGTTCTCAGTAAGTCTTGGGGCATCAAAAGAACTGTGGGATAGCCGCCCCGCAGGGAGCGGCTGGAGCTGGAAAGATTTCGCCTGGGATGTTGCTGGTGCAACGACCGGCTATGCCGTATGGCAGATGGCGCGGTATTAAAGTCGAATGCCTTTCCCTTTGCGATGCAGCATCAGGGAGACAACAAACGCCAGTGCCCCCATTCCCGTTACGTACCAGAAGAATGTCGTTTCGCTTCCCCATGATTTAAGCGACAGCGCTACGTACTCCGCCGATCCGCCAAACACCGCGTTGGCGACCGCATAAGAGAGCCCTACCCCTAACGCACGGACCTGCGCCGGGAACATCTCGGCTTTCAGTATCCCGCTGATGGAGGTGTAGAAACTGACAATCACCATCGCCACCATCACCAGCGCAAAGGCAGCATACGGTGAAGAGACATGCTGAAGCGCAGTCAGAATGGGGACGGTACATAATGCCGACAATCCGCCAAAAATGAGCATCGACGTACGTCGGCCAATTTTATCCGAGAGCGCGCCGACGATCGGCTGTATGAGCATAAAGACAAACAGCGCCACGGTCATGACCACGCTGGCGACGTTTGCGTGCATGCCGGTGGTGTTTACCAGGTATTTTTGCATATAGGTGGTGAACGTATAAAAACTGAGAGAGCCGCCGGCAGTGAAGCCCAGCACCATCAGGAAAGCTTTACGGTTACGCCATAACCCTTTGAATGTTCCCGCCTCCTTCAGCATCCTGACCTCTTTCTGAGAGGTTTCATCTAGCTGACGGCGTAGCCAAAGTGCAACGACCGCCAGTACAGCGCCCATTGCGAAAGGGATCCGCCATCCCCAGGCGTGAAGTTGTTCGTCCGTCAGAATTTGCTGCAGGATCACCACCACAAGAATGGCCAGCAGTTGACCGCCAATCAGCGTGACGTACTGGAATGAGGCGTAAAAACCTTTACGGCCTTCCAGTGCAATTTCACTCATGTAGGTTGCACTGGTACCGTATTCACCGCCCACCGATAATCCCTGGAATAAGCGGGCCAGCAAAAGTAGTGCCGGTGCCCAGGTACCAATCGATGCATATCCCGGTAAACAGGCGATCACCAGCGAGCCAAAGCACATCATGCACACCGAGATCAGCATAGAGGCCTTACGCCCGCGACGATCCGCAATACGGCCGAACAGCCAACCCCCGATGGGTCGCATCAAGAAGCCTGCGGCGAAGACTCCTGCCGTTTGTAGCAGCTGCGTGGTGGTGTTGCCGGAGGGGAAGAAAATATGTGCAAAGTAGAGTGAACAGAATGAGTAGACGTAAAAGTCGAACCATTCAACCAGATTCCCTGAAGAGGCGCTGATGATTGCCCATACCCTTCTTCGGGTATCACTGTGAGCCAGCGTCCCGTTTGATGTCATGCTTTCTGTCATTGTGATTATGCTCCTGCCATAAACTGCGGCGTATTGAGCCTGGAGACTCAATAACCTCGTAAATGAAATGTTATAATTTTGTTATAAATCACATTGAGACAGAGATCACACATTCCATTAGCAGGATAAGGGATTAAGACAAAAGCCAGAGTGGGAAAACAAAAGCAAAAAACCCCGCACCTTCCGGTACGGGGTTCTTCTTAATTGATGCCTGGCAGTTCCCTACTCTCACATGGGGAGACCCCACACTACCATCGGCGCTACGGCGTTTCACTTCTGAGTTCGGCATGGGGTCAGGTGGGACCACCGCGCTAAAGCCGCCAGGCAAATTCTGTTAATCTGTATCAGGCTGAAAATCGTGTCTGTCTCTTCGCCGAAACAGCTTCGGCGTTGTAAGGTTAAGCCTCACGGTTCATTAGTATCGGTTAGCTCAACGCATCGCTGCGCTTACACACCCGACCTATCAACGTCGTCGTCTTCAACGTTCCTTCAGGAGACTTAAAGTCTCAGGGAGAACTCATCTCGGGGCAAGTTTCGTGCTTAGATGCTTTCAGCACTTATCTTTTCCGCATTTAGCTACCGGGCAGTGCCATTGGCATGACAACCCGAACACCAGTGATGCGTCCACTCCGGTCCTCTCGTACTAGGAGCAGCCCCCCTCAATTCTCCAGCGCCCACGGCAGATAGGGACCGAACTGTCTCACGACGTTCTAAACCCAGCTCGCGTACCACTTTAAATGGCGAACAGCCATACCCTTGGGACCTACTTCAGCCCCAGGATGTGATGAGCCGACATCGAGGTGCCAAACACCGCCGTCGATATGAACTCTTGGGCGGTATCAGCCTGTTATCCCCGGAGTACCTTTTATCCGTTGAGCGATGGCCCTTCCATTCAGAACCACCGGATCACTATGACCTGCTTTCGCACCTGCTCGAGCCGTCACTCTCGCAGTCAAGCTAGCTTATGCCATTGCACTAACCTCCTGATGTCCGACCAGGATTAGCTAACCTTCGTGCTCCTCCGTTACTCTTTGGGAGGAGACCGCCCCAGTCAAACTACCCACCAGACACTGTCCGCAACCCGGATTACGGGTCTACGTTAGAACACCAGCCATTAAAGGGTGGTATTTCAAGGACGGCTCCACGCAGACTGGCGTCCACGCTTCAAAGCCTCCCACCTATCCTACACATCAAGGACCAGTGTTCAGTGTCAAGCTATAGTAAAGGTTCACGGGGTCTTTCCGTCTTGCCGCGGGTACACTGCATCTTCACAGCGAGTTCAATTTCACTGAGTCTCGGGTGGAGACAGCCTGGCCATCATTACGCCATTCGTGCAGGTCGGAACTTACCCGACAAGGAATTTCGCTACCTTAGGACCGTTATAGTTACGGCCGCCGTTTACCGGGGCTTCGATCAAGAGCTTCGCGTTGCCGCTAACCCCATCAATTAACCTTCCGGCACCGGGCAGGCGTCACACCGTATACGTCCACTTTCGTGTTTGCACAGTGCTGTGTTTTTAATAAACAGTTGCAGCCAGCTGGTATCTTCGACTGATTTCAGCTCCACCCGCAGGGGCTTCACCTACATATCAGCGTGCCTTCTCCCGAAGTTACGGCACCATTTTGCCTAGTTCCTTCACCCGAGTTCTCTCAAGCGCCTTAGTATTCTCTACCTGACCACCTGTGTCGGTTTGGGGTACGATTTGATGTTACCTGATGCTTAGAGGCTTTTCCTGGAAGCAGGGCATTTGTTACTTCAGCACCGTAGTGCCTCGTCATCACACCTCAGCGTTAATAAGGTACCGGATTTACCTGGAACCTCCGCCTACATGCTTAAACCGGGACAACCGTCGCCCGGCTAACATAGCCTTCTCCGTCCCCCCTTCGCAGTAACACCAAGTACAGGAATATTAACCTGTTTCCCATCGACTACGCCTTTCGGCCTCGCCTTAGGGGTCGACTCACCCTGCCCCGATTAACGTTGGACAGGAACCCTTGGTCTTCCGGCGAGCGGGCTTTTCACCCGCTTTATCGTTACTTATGTCAGCATTCGCACTTCTGATACCTCCAGCATGCCTCACAGCACACCTTCAACGGCTTACAGAACGCTCCCCTACCCAACAACACATAGTGTCGCTGCCGCAGCTTCGGTGCATGGTTTAGCCCCGTTACATCTTCCGCGCAGGCCGACTCGACCAGTGAGCTATTACGCTTTCTTTAAATGATGGCTGCTTCTAAGCCAACATCCTGGCTGTCTGTGCCTTCCCACATCGTTTCCCACTTAACCATGACTTTGGGACCTTAGCTGGCGGTCTGGGTTGTTTCCCTCTTCACGACGGACGTTAGCACCCGCCGTGTGTCTCCCGTGATAACATTCTTCGGTATTCGTAGTTTGCATCGGGTTGGTAAGCCGGGATGGCCCCCTAGCCGAAACAGTGCTCTACCCCCGAAGATGAGTTCACGAGGCGCTACCTAAATAGCTTTCGGGGAGAACCAGCTATCTCCCGGTTTGATTGGCCTTTCACCCCCAGCCACAAGTCATCCGCTAATTTTTCAACATTAGTCGGTTCGGTCCTCCAGTTAGTGTTACCCAACCTTCAACCTGCCCATGGCTAGATCACCGGGTTTCGGGTCTATACCCTGCAACTTAACGCCCAGTTAAGACTCGGTTTCCCTTCGGCTCCCCTATACGGTTAACCTTGCTACAGAATATAAGTCGCTGACCCATTATACAAAAGGTACGCAGTCACACCACGAAGGTGCTCCCACTGCTTGTACGTACACGGTTTCAGGTTCTTTTTCACTCCCCTCGCCGGGGTTCTTTTCGCCTTTCCCTCACGGTACTGGTTCACTATCGGTCAGTCAGGAGTATTTAGCCTTGGAGGATGGTCCCCCCATATTCAGACAGGATACCACGTGTCCCGCCCTACTCTTCGAGTTCACAACCTGTGTGCTTTCGTGTACGGGACTGTCACCCTGTACCGTGCGACTTTCCAGACGCTTCCACTAACACACAAGCTGATTCAGACTCTGGGCTGCTCCCCGTTCGCTCGCCGCTACTGGGGGAATCTCGGTTGATTTCTTTTCCTCGGGGTACTTAGATGTTTCAGTTCCCCCGGTTCGCCTCGTTAACCTATGTATTCAGTTAACGATAGTGCAACGAATTGCACTGGGTTTCCCCATTCGGACATCGCCGGGTCAAAGGTTCATATCACCTCGCCGGCGCTTTTCGCAGATTAGCACGTCCTTCATCGCCTCTGACTGCCAGGGCATCCACCGTGTACGCTTAGTCGCTTAACCTCACAACCCGAAGATGTTTCACTTCTGATTGCGAAAATTTGAGAGACTCGAACACACCATTAAAGATGTGTCGTTTCAATTTTCAGCTTGATCCAGATTTTTAAAGAGCAAATATCTCAAACGTGACTCGTAAGTCAGTTTTGAGATATGACGGCAGGTGACTTTCACTCACGAACCAGCAAGTGGCGTCCCCTAGGGGATTCGAACCCCTGTTACCGCCGTGAAAGGGCGGTGTCCTGGGCCTCTAGACGAAGGGGACACTGAAGTCTCAATCGCAAGACGCCTTGCTATTTACTTTTCATCAGACAATCTGTGTGAGCACTGCAAAGGCAGGTTCTTTAAGGTAAGGAGGTGATCCAACCGCAGGTTCCCCTACGGTTACCTTGTTACGACTTCACCCCAGTCATGAATCACAAAGTGGTAAGCGCCCTCCCGAAGGTTAAGCTACCTACTTCTTTTGCAACCCACTCCCATGGTGTGACGGGCGGTGTGTACAAGGCCCGGGAACGTATTCACCGTAGCATTCTGATCTACGATTACTAGCGATTCCGACTTCATGGAGTCGAGTTGCAGACTCCAATCCGGACTACGACGCACTTTATGAGGTCCGCTTGCTCTCGCGAGGTCGCTTCTCTTTGTATGCGCCATTGTAGCACGTGTGTAGCCCTACTCGTAAGGGCCATGATGACTTGACGTCATCCCCACCTTCCTCCAGTTTATCACTGGCAGTCTCCTTTGAGTTCCCGGCCTAACCGCTGGCAACAAAGGATAAGGGTTGCGCTCGTTGCGGGACTTAACCCAACATTTCACAACACGAGCTGACGACAGCCATGCAGCACCTGTCTCAGAGTTCCCGAAGGCACCAATCCATCTCTGGAAAGTTCTCTGGATGTCAAGAGTAGGTAAGGTTCTTCGCGTTGCATCGAATTAAACCACATGCTCCACCGCTTGTGCGGGCCCCCGTCAATTCATTTGAGTTTTAACCTTGCGGCCGTACTCCCCAGGCGGTCGACTTAACGCGTTAGCTCCGGAAGCCACGCCTCAAGGGCACAACCTCCAAGTCGACATCGTTTACGGCGTGGACTACCAGGGTATCTAATCCTGTTTGCTCCCCACGCTTTCGCACCTGAGCGTCAGTCTTTGTCCAGGGGGCCGCCTTCGCCACCGGTATTCCTCCAGATCTCTACGCATTTCACCGCTACACCTGGAATTCTACCCCCCTCTACAAGACTCTAGCCTGCCAGTTTCGAATGCAGTTCCCAGGTTGAGCCCGGGGATTTCACATCCGACTTGACAGACCGCCTGCGTGCGCTTTACGCCCAGTAATTCCGATTAACGCTTGCACCCTCCGTATTACCGCGGCTGCTGGCACGGAGTTAGCCGGTGCTTCTTCTGCGGGTAACGTCAATTGCTGAGGTTATTAACCTCAACACCTTCCTCCCCGCTGAAAGTACTTTACAACCCGAAGGCCTTCTTCATACACGCGGCATGGCTGCATCAGGCTTGCGCCCATTGTGCAATATTCCCCACTGCTGCCTCCCGTAGGAGTCTGGACCGTGTCTCAGTTCCAGTGTGGCTGGTCATCCTCTCAGACCAGCTAGGGATCGTCGCCTAGGTGAGCCGTTACCCCACCTACTAGCTAATCCCATCTGGGCACATCTGATGGCAAGAGGCCCGAAGGTCCCCCTCTTTGGTCTTGCGACGTTATGCGGTATTAGCTACCGTTTCCAGTAGTTATCCCCCTCCATCAGGCAGTTTCCCAGACATTACTCACCCGTCCGCCGCTCGCCGGCAAAGTAGCAAGCTACTTTCCGCTGCCGCTCGACTTGCATGTGTTAGGCCTGCCGCCAGCGTTCAATCTGAGCCATGATCAAACTCTTCAATTTAAGTTTGATGCTCGTGAATTAAACTTCGTAATGAATTACGTATGTTCACTCAGAGACTTGGTATTCATTTATTGTCCGAAGACATTAAGAATCCATGTCACTTTGAGTGCCCACACAGATTGTCTGATAAATTGTTAAAGAGCAGTGCCGCTTCGTTTTCGCTGCGGCGCGGGGTGTGCATATTACGCTCTCCCGCTTCAGAGTCAAGCGTTTATTTTCGCTTTTCTCTGCTGACCCGGCGGCGTGTGTGCCGTTGTTCCGTGTCAGTGGAGGCGCATTATAGGGAGTAATTCTGAACCTGCAAGGATAAAGTGAAATTTATTTACTGACCGCTCACTTTCCAGGCAAAACTAACTCCAGACCTCAATTTTCGCCTGGTTTTTAAACAAAAACGAGCCGCAAGCGGCTCGTTTTTGCGTTTTGTGACTTACTGCACTGCCACAATGCGATCGTCGTTGGCTTCCAGACGGATAACTTTGCCAGGAACCAGCTCCCCGGAGAGGATCTGTTGCGCCAGCGGGTTTTCGATCTGCTGCTGGATAGCGCGTTTCAATGGACGCGCACCGTACACCGGATCGTAACCATTCTTACTCAGCAGCTTCAGCGCATCGTCGGAGATGTGAATTTCATATCCACGCTCTTCCAGACGTTTGTACAGACGCTGCAGCTGGATCTGCGCAATCGACGCAATGTGTTTCTCACCCAGAGGATGGAATACCACCACTTCATCAATACGGTTGATGAACTCCGGACGGAAGTTATGGCTTACTACACCCAGCACCAAATCCTTCATATGGCTGTAGTCCAGTTCACCGAAACGTTCCTGAATCAAATCGGAACCCAGGTTCGAGGTCATAATGACAACCGTATTACGGAAGTCGACCGTTCTCCCCTGCCCGTCGGTCAGACGACCATCGTCCAGCACCTGAAGCAGGATGTTGAACACATCCGGATGCGCTTTTTCCACCTCATCCAGCAGGATGACGGAATAAGGACGACGACGCACCGCTTCTGTCAGATACCCACCTTCTTCATAACCCACATATCCTGGAGGCGCCCCGACCAGACGCGAGACGGAGTGTTTCTCCATAAACTCGGACATGTCGATACGCACCATCGCATCGTCGCTGTCGAACATAAAGTTAGCCAGCGCTTTGCACAGCTCGGTTTTACCGACACCGGTCGGCCCCAGGAACAGGAACGAACCAATCGGGCGGTTCGGATCGGACAGCCCTGCACGGCTACGACGAATAGCATTCGATACCGCTTCAACCGCTTCATTTTGACCAATCACACGATTGTGGAGATCGTTCTCCATGCGCAGCAGTTTTTCACGCTCGCCTTCCAGCATGCGCGCCACGGGAATACCGGTCCAGCGTGCCAGGACTTCCGCGATCTCGGCATCCGTCACTTTATTACGCAACAGACGCATCGTTTTACCTTCTGACTGCGTCGCGATCTCAAGCTGTTTTTCCAGCTCAGGAATTTTGCCGTACTGCAGCTCAGACATTCGCGCCAGGTCACCCACGCGTCGCGCCTGCTCAATGGCAATTTTTGCCTGTTCGAGTTCAGCTTTAATAGTCTGCGTACCGGAAAGGGAGGCTTTCTCGGCTTTCCACTCTTCTTCCAGCTCAGAATACTGGCGCTCTTTATCGTCCAGTTCTTCATTGAGCATATCGAGGCGTTTCTTACTGGCTTCATCAGACTCTTTCTTCAGCGCCTGCTGTTCCAGCTTGAGCTGAATGATGCGTCGGTCGAGTCGGTCCAGTTCTTCCGGCTTCGAGTCAATCTGCATACGAATGCTCGACGCCGCTTCATCAATCAGGTCGATCGCTTTATCCGGCAGCTGACGGTCAGCAATATAACGATGCGAAAGCGTCGCCGCCGCAACGATCGCCGGGTCAGTGATCTGCACATGGTGGTGCAGTTCATAGCGCTCTTTCAGACCACGCAGGATGGCGATGGTATCTTCAACGCTTGGCTCGGCAACAAACACTTTCTGGAAACGACGTTCCAGCGCAGCATCTTTCTCAATGTACTGACGGTACTCATCCAGCGTGGTGGCACCGACGCAGTGAAGTTCACCGCGCGCCAGCGCAGGTTTCAGCATGTTCCCGGCATCCATCGCGCCGTCTGCCTTACCGGCACCGACCATCGTGTGCAGCTCATCGATAAACAGGATAACGTTGCCTTCCTGCTTCGCCAGGTCGTTAAGCACGCCTTTAAGGCGCTCTTCGAACTCGCCGCGGTATTTCGCACCGGCCACCAGCGCGCCCATGTCCAGCGCCAGTACGCGGCGGCCTTTCAGACCTTCCGGCACTTCACCGTTCACAATACGCTGCGCCAGCCCTTCAACGATGGCGGTTTTACCGACCCCCGGTTCACCTATCAGTACCGGGTTGTTCTTGGTACGACGCTGCAGTACCTGAATGGTACGGCGGATTTCTTCATCACGGCCGATCACCGGGTCAAGTTTGCCCTGTTCAGCACGCTCGGTCAGATCGACCGTAAATTTCTTCAAAGCCTGACGTTGGTCTTCGGCTCCCTGATCGTTCACGCTTTCACCTCCGCGCATATTCTCAATCGCCTGAGTCACATTGGCGGTGGTCGCACCGGCAGATTTCAGCAGGTCGGTCAAGGTACCGCGTGATTCAAGCGCCGCCAGAACAAACAGCTCTGACGAAATAAAATTGTCCCCACGTTTTTGCGCCAGCTTGTCGCAAAGGTTCAGGACGCGCACCAGATCCTGCGACGGCTGAACGTCGCCGCCGGTCCCTTCGACCTGCGGTAAACGGCTCAGCGCCTGATCGATAGCGGTGCGTAACTGGCCAGCATTAATGCCAGCGGACGTTAATAAAGGACGTACCGATCCCCCTTCCTGATTCAGCAAGGCGCTCATTAAATGAAGAGGTTCGATAAATTGGTTGTCGTGCCCCAGTGCGAGGGACTGGGCATCGGCGAGAGCAAGCTGGAATTTATTAGTAAGACGATCCAGACGCATAACTCCTCCCATAACAGGTCAAATTTGCTACTGGAGATTAAATGAGGTCATCCCTCAATTATTCAAGGTTAATGACCTGAATTATGTGAAAAGAAAACGGCACGTGCCGGATCGTCTTGATTCTTTAGGTTATATCAGCCAAATGAAACTTGCCATACGCCCCGTCGTCTTGTCGCGGCGATAAGAGAAAAAATCACCCTTTTCGGTGAATGTACAGCGATCGCCGCCGAAGATCTGCGTTATGCCGACGCTGTTCAGGCGCTGACGAGCAAGCTGGTAAATATCGGCGAGATATTTATCTCCAGAAGGCAGGAAGGCGTCCACCGCTTGCGGATCTTTATCCATAAAGGCTTCGCGAACCTCCGGCCCCACTTCAAAAGCGCGAGGACCAATGGCCGGGCCAAGCCAGGCCATAATATTGGCGGGCTCATCCTTAAAGCAGGCGACGGTTTCTTCCAGCACGCCTTCACACAGTCCACGCCAGCCCGCGTGCGCTGCAGCCACCTCGGTGCCTGCACGGTTGCAGAACAGCACCGGCAGACAATCGGCGGTCATTACGGCACAAACGGTTCCCGGAGTATTGCTGTAAGAGGCATCAGCGCGTTTAGAAGCATAGGGTTCTCCCGTCAACTTCAGCACCGCCTTGCCATGAACCTGTTCCAGCCAGACCGGATTTGAAGGCAGGTTCCCCGCAGCAAACAGACGCCTGCGGTTCTCTTCCACGTGTTCCAGGTTATCGCCACAGTGTGCGCCGAGGTTCAACGACGCCCACGCGCCCTGGCTAACACCGCCAGTGCGGGTTGAACTGCAGGCAGCCACGCCGGCAGGCAATGGCCACTCCGGGACAATCAGTTTGGTCATAACCAGTCCACTTGATCCTTATGTTCTTCGAAATCAGCACGCATGGCGTCAATAAGGTCCACCATATCCTGCGGGATAGGCGCATGCCACTCCATCTGAATGCCGGTGATAGGATGGTAAAGACGCAGCATGGTCGCGTGCAGCGCCTGACGGTCGAATTTACGCAATACGCTGATGAACTCATCCGATGCGCCTTTAGGCGGGCGAGGACGACCACCGTAGACCTGATCCCCCACCAGCGGATGGGTAATGTGGGCCATATGCACGCGGATCTGGTGGGTACGTCCGGTCTCCAGACGCAGACGCAGACGCGTATGGATACGGAAATGCTCCATAATGCGATAGTGCGTCACCGCCGGTTTACCCATCGGATGCACCGACATATGGGTTCGCTTGGTCGGGTGACGGCTGATAGGCTCTTCTACCGTCCCGCCAGAGGTCATATGCCCAATGGCTACCGCCTCATACTCACGGGTGATTTCGCGCAGCTGCAGCGACTCCACCAGACGGGTCTGAGCAGGAACGGTCTTCGCCACCACCATCAGACCGGTAGTGTCTTTATCCAGACGGTGCACGATGCCCGCGCGCGGAACATCCGCGATCGGCGGATAATAATGGAGAAGTGCGTTAAGTACCGTACCGTCAGGGTTTCCCGCACCCGGGTGAACAACCAGGTCGCGCGGCTTGTTGATCACCAGAATGTCATCATCTTCATAGACGATGTCCAGTGGGATATCCTGCGGCTCGAAGCGGATTTCCTCTTCGATTTCAGCATTGATGGCGACAGCTTCCCCACCTAACACTTTCTCTTTTGGTTTGTCCCAGATCTTGCCGTTTACCATCACGCGCTGGTCAAGGATCCATTCTTTTATGCGTGAACGCGAATAATCAGGGAACAATTCGGCCAAAGCCTGATCTAAGCGTTGACCGAGCTGATTTTCGGAGACTGTTGCGGTGAGTTCTACTCGTTGTGCCATAAACTGCTTCTTCGTTTAACGTTGGGTTTTACGGCTTTGCCGTTTAATATAGTGTGCTATTGTAGCTGGTCTTAATCGGGAGCAGGAACAGAGTTTCTCCCGGACAAACATTTGAGGAAAGTCAAAACGTCATGACGCGCATGAAATATCTGGTGGCAGCGGCCACGTTGAGCCTGGCTTTGGTGGGCTGCTCCGGTTCAAATGAACAGGTCCCTGACAATCCGCCGAATGAAATCTATGCGACTGCACAACAAAAGTTGCAGGACGGTAACTGGAAACAGGCGATAACGCAACTGGAAGCGTTGGATAATCGCTATCCATTTGGTCCGTATTCGCAGCAGGTACAGTTAGATCTCATCTACGCATACTATAAAAATGCCGATCTGCCGCTGGCTCAGGCAACCATCGATCGTTTCATGCGTCTGAACCCGACTCATCCTAACATCGACTACGTAATGTACATGCGCGGCCTCACCAACATGGCGCTGGACGACAGTGCGCTGCAGGGCTTCTTCGGCGTGGATCGTTCTGACCGTGACCCGCAGCATGCGCGTGATGCCTTCAATGACTTCTCCAAGCTGGTGCGCGGCTATCCGAACAGCCAGTACGTGACCGACGCAACCAAACGTCTGGTGTTCCTTAAAGATCGTCTGGCGAAATATGAATACTCCGTGGCGGAATATTATACCCGCCGTGGCGCATGGGTTGCCGTGGTTAACCGCGTAGAAGGTATGCTGCGTGATTACCCGGATACTCAGGCAACGCGCGACGGCCTGAAGCTGATGGAAAATGCTTACCGTCAGATGCAGATGACCGGTCAGGCTGAAAAAGTGGCGAAAATCATCGCCGCGAACAGCAGCAACACCTGATTTTGCCTCAATGCAAAACGGCAGCCCGAAGGCTGCCGTTTTTTATTCGTTTCTGAGCGTCGCTGAAGCGCGTTAGCCTCAACACATCCTGTCAACTATGGCCCCAATTTATGCCTTCTACAAGGTAAATCTCACCTCTTCCTGCCCTGCCTCACAAAAAAGATTCCCTGACAAAAACCGACAAAATAACGTGATCTAAATCACACATTTTGACATTAGGTCGGGTATGCTGGAATCACCAAGACGGAAAGACAAGAGGTAAAATTTATGACAATGAACATTACCAGTAAACAAATGGAAATTACTCCGGCAATTCGCCAGCACGTCGCAGACCGTCTCGCCAAACTGGATAAATGGCAAACACATTTGATTAATCCACATATCATCCTATCCAAGGAGCCGCAGGGTTTCATCGCTGACGCAACTATCAATACTCCAAACGGCCATCTGGTCGCCAGCGCAAAACATGAGGATATGTACACCGCTATTAACGATTTGATCAACAAGCTGGAACGGCAGCTCAATAAAGTGCAACACAAAGGTGAAGCCCGTCGCGCCACAACGTCGGTGAAAGACGCCAGCTTCGCGGAAGAAGTTGAAGAAGAGTAATCCTTTAAATTGAGTGTACCGCCAACGCGCCTTCGGGCGCGTTTTTTGTTTTTTATTGACAGGGTGAAAACAGTACGGGTACTTTAACGGTATCACTCACAGGATGACTTTATGAAACTTACGCCGTTCTTCTTCGCATTCTTTTTTACCTTCCCCTGAACGGGAGGCGTTTCGTCGTGTGATAAAGAATGCGAAGACGAACAACAAGGCCTCCCACACCGGGGGGCCTTTTTTATTGATAACGATAAGATGAGACAGGCAACACTATGACACCGGAAAACCCGTTACTGGATCTGCGAGTAAAAATCAGCGCGCTGGATGAGAAACTGCTGGCGCTGCTGGCCGAACGCCGCGCCCTTACCGTTGAAGTGGGTAAAGCCAAACTGGACTCCCATCGTCCGGTCCGTGATATCGACCGCGAGCGGGATCTGCTGGAACGGCTCATTCAGCTCGGCAAAGCGCATCACCTCGATGCCCACTACATCACCCGGTTGTTCCAGCTCATCATCGAAGATTCCGTTCTGACCCAGCAAGCACTACTCCAGCAGCATCTCAATAAAACCAATCCGCACTCTGCGCGTATCGCTTTCCTCGGGCCAAAGGGCTCCTATTCTCACCTGGCCGCACGTCAGTATGCCGCTCGCCATTTCGAAGAATTTATTGAAAGCGGCTGCGCGAAGTTTGCCGACATTTTTAACCAGGTCGAGACCGGCCAGGCGGATTACGCCGTGGTGCCGATTGAAAACACCAGCTCCGGCGCCATCAACGATGTCTACGACTTGCTGCAGCACACCAGCCTGTCGCTGGTCGGCGAGCTGACGATCCCTATCGATCACTGCGTGCTGGTCTCCG
This sequence comes from Enterobacter sp. BNK-13, assembly GCF_048685015.1. Classification (NCBI taxonomy): domain Bacteria; kingdom Pseudomonadati; phylum Pseudomonadota; class Gammaproteobacteria; order Enterobacterales; family Enterobacteriaceae; genus Enterobacter; species Enterobacter sp. BNK-13. The sequence continues at coordinate 3,245,353 of NZ_JBLQTP010000001.1, forward strand.
GTTCAACGGACCTGAACACGATCGAAACCGTCTACAGCCACCCGCAGCCGTTCCAGCAGTGCAGCCAGTTCCTGAACCGCTATCCGAACTGGAAAATTGAGTACACCGAAAGCACCTCGGCGGCGATGGAAAAAGTCGCCCAGGCGAACTCTCCCACCGTCGCGGCGCTCGGCAGCGAAGCGGGCGGCGCGCTGTATGGTTTACAGGTGCTGGAACGCAACCTGGCAAACCAGACGCAAAACATTACCCGCTTCGTGGTGCTGGCCCGCAAGGCAATCAATGTGTCTGACCAGGTACCGGCCAAAACCACGCTGCTGATGGCTACCGGCCAACAGGCCGGTGCGCTGGTTGAAGCCCTGCTGGTACTGCGTAATCACAACCTGATCATGACCCGGCTGGAATCGCGCCCAATCCACGGTAACCCATGGGAAGAGATGTTCTACCTCGATATCCAGGCCAACCTCGAGTCTGCTTCCATGCAGAAAGCCCTGCGCGAGCTGGGCGAAATCACCCGCTCCATGAAAGTGCTGGGCTGCTATCCGAGCGAAAACGTCGTGCCGGTCGATCCGATCTAACGTTCGATAAAACGGCTTTTCTTCATCCCTGCCACGCTCACCGGCAGGGTGAAGATGGCGCCGGAGAGCGGATATTTCGTCACCTCCTCCGCATCCATATTTTCCCGCGTGGTGGTAATAAACAGCGTTTTCATATCATCGCCGCCAAAGCAGACCATCGTCGGGCAACGTACCGGCATGCGATACTCTTCCAGCTGCTCCCCTTGCGGTGAAAAACGCGCGATGCGCCAGCCGTCAAACAGCGCGCTCCAGTAGCAACCTTCCACATCCATCGCCGCGCCGTCCGGTATCCCCTCGCCCTCTTTAAACTGACGAAACACCTCTCGCTTACCCGGTTCGCCCTGCTCATCAAGCGGGGTACGGTAAATCACACCGTTTGGCGTGTCTGAGGTAAACATCCACTGCTTATCCGGGCTAAACGCTAAGCCGTTGTGCCCGTGAATATCGCACTGGATCACCTTCGGCGTCAGGTCGTTGTCGATGCGCATCAGCAGGGCGCCGTTGTAATCTCCCGGCCCCCAGAACGTGCCCGCATAGAACCGGCCCTGATGGTCGGTACCCCCATCGTTAAAACGCGCCAGCTGCGGGTTAGAGGGGTTGTCGCACACCTTGCGCTGCAGAAGGCCATGCTTATCGGCAAGCCAGATGCCATTGCGCATGGCGACAATAAACCCGCCGCGCTCTCGCAGCGCGAAACAGCCCACCTCCTCGTGGAAAGAAAGCACGGTGTGTTCCGCCGTCGGCAGATGGTAGCGGTGGATCTCTCCTTTCAGAATATCGGCCCAGTAGAGCGCGTGCTCGTCGGCGCTCCACGTCGGGCATTCAGGCAAATGCCCGGTGTAATTCAACAGCAGCTGCGGTTCGGCCATGACAGTTCCCCAAAATGAAAAAAGCCAGCAAGGCTGGCTTTCAGTATATACATCATCGCATTACTGGCGACTGTCATTTGCCTGGCGCAACAACGTCCGGCTCTCATTCTGGAAACGCTGCGCGTAATCGCCAAACCAGTGCTCGACCTTGCGGAAGCTGTCGATAAACGCCTGCTTGTCTCCGTGCTCCAGCAGCGTAATGGCTTCACCAAAGCGCTGATAGTAGCGCTTGATCAGCGCCAGGTTATTTTCCGAGGACATAATAATATCCGCGTACAGTTGCGGATCCTGCGCGAACAGACGCCCGACCATCGCCAGCTCCAGACGATAGATAGGTGAAGAGAGCGCCAGCAGCTGTTCAAGCTGCACGTTCTCTTCCGCCAGATGCAGGCCGTAGGCAAACGTCGCAAAGTGGCGCAGCGCCTGAATGAACGCCATGTTCTGGTCGTGCTCAACCGCGCTGATGCGGTGCAGCCGTGCGCCCCATACCTGAATCTGTTCCAGGAACCACTGATAGGCTTCCGGCTGACGACCGTCGCAGTAAACCACCACCTGCTTAGCCAGGCTGCCGCTGTCCGGGCCAAACATTGGGTGCAGACCCAGCACCGGCCCCGTATGCGCCGCCAGCATAGCCTGTAGCGGACCATTTTTGACGGAGGCCAGATCCACCAGGATGCAATCTTTCGGTAAAGGAGGCAGCTTCCCGATGATCTGCTCCGTCACGTGGATCGGCACGCTGACGATAACCATTCCGGCATCTTTCATGAGTTCCGGCGCCTGGGCCCAGTCCTCTTTTTCCAGAATGCGCACCTGATAGCCAGAAAGGGTCAGCATTTTTTCAAACAGGCGCCCCATCTGTCCTGCACCGCCGACAATCACCACCGGACGCAGGGTCGGACAGAGGGTTTTGAAGCCCTTGTCGTTTTCACTGGAATAGGACTCCCGCATCACGCGACGCAGAACATCCTCAATCAAATCCGGCGAAACGCCCAGCGCCTGCGCCTCTTTGCGACGGGAGGCCAGCATGGAGGCCTCGCGCTCCGGGACGTAGATCGGCAGGCCGTATTTGCTTTTCACCTCACCAACTTCGGCAACCAGGGCCATGCGGCGCGCCAGCAGATCCAGCAGCGCCTTATCCACTTCATCAATTTGATCGCGCAGTGCGGTCAATTCAGCAACCATAACTACCCTCTTAAGCCAGACGCGTCGCCAGCTGGCCGCTTAAATCTTTATGGATCTCACGCAGCAGCGCATCGGTGGTCTCCCAGCTGATGCAGGCATCCGTCACGGAGACGCCGTGCTTCATGGCGCTGCGCGGTTGTTCAGATGATTGATTGCCTTCATGAATATTGCTCTCAATCATCAGACCGATAATCGAACGATTGCCATCTTTGATCTGTGCGACCACGGATTCCGCAACCGCAGGCTGGCGACGGTAATCTTTATTCGAATTACCATGACTGCAATCTACCATCAGTGCCGGGCGCAGTCCCGCCTGCTCCATCTCTTTTTCACACTGCGCCACGTCCGCCGGGCTGTAGTTCGGGGCTTTCCCACCGCGCAGGATCACGTGACCGTCCGGGTTGCCCTGCGTTTGCAGGAGGCAGACCTGGCCCGCCTGGTTGATACCGACGAAACGGTGCGGCATGGCGGCAGCGCGCATGGCATTGATCGCCGTCGCCAGACTGCCATCGGTACCGTTTTTAAAACCAACCGGCATCGACAGACCAGACGCCATCTCGCGGTGGGTTTGCGATTCCGTGGTACGCGCGCCAATCGCGGACCAGCTGAACAGATCGCCAAGGTATTGCGGGCTGTTCGGATCCAGCGCTTCGGTTGCCAGAGGCAGCCCCATGCTGACCAGCTCCACCAGCAGGCGACGCGCAATCTTCAGACCTGCTTCCACATCAAACGAGCCATCCATGTGCGGATCGTTAATCAATCCTTTCCAGCCGACAGTGGTACGTGGCTTCTCAAAATAGACGCGCATCACCAGATAGAGGCTATCGCTGACCTCCTCCGCTAATGCTTTAAATCGACGAGCGTACTCAATGGCGGTTTCAGGATCGTGAATGGAGCAAGGACCACACACCACCAGCAGGCGCGGATCGCGGCCGGCGATGATATTTGAAATGGTCTGACGCGAGTGCTCAATCTGAGCCTCCTGCGCGACGCTCAGCGGAAATTCCGCTTTCAGTTGATCCGGAGTAATTAAAACCTGTTCGTCAGTGATATGTACGTTGTTCAGCGCGTCTTTTTGCATGATGGCGATCCTGTAAAGCTCGTTTGCGATAGTTGTTTTCCTCAATGAGGTGAGACCACGATACCATAAAAAGTAAACATTTCAATCCAAAATGTGTACACATTAGTTTACAGAAGCCGATTTATTGCAAAAATCAGCCGATAAAAACGTAAATTTTAAATTACAGACATATTTTCTTAAGCCAGGCTATGCTGAAGAAAAAAGGAGAATGGCTATGCGTTCAATTGCTCTCACGCTGTTGTCGCTGTTTTTAACGGGCTGCCAGATCAATCCTTACACCTTCCAGCCCGACTGGACCAGTCCATCCTGGTTTGATGCCGGTAAAGAAGACGCCATGAATGGCCTGCCGGTTAAAGATAACCAGACCCTGGCCGATAGTTTTAACGACACCCACGTTGATCGTAGCGAATATCTTCGCGGCTATGCCGATGGTCAGAAGAGAGTCTGCGAAGAAGGGTTTATTCACGCCTGGGGATTAGCGGGCAAATCTTTCCCTGCCAGTTGCGATACTGTCGAAAACGCGACAAAACTGCGTGCGTCATGGCAAAAAGGAATGGATGAAGGTATGCGTTCCAGCAGACTCAATTAAGTCCGCTTTTAACCACCGGAAAATAAACAACAGTAGGATTTAGCTTAGGTTGGCCTGAGGCTATTTCTGACATAATGACGGCTCTGATAAACAATGGTATTCTGCCCGCAACTCTTAAGGACATCTATTTCCGGAGCGATGTGGCGGATTCTGGTGAGAAATTTATTCTTGATCTCTTTTTTCCGACTCACTCTGGTGTTAATGCTGTTCCTTATGGTGGGCCCAGCGACGGCAGGCACGCTTACGGAAACGGATAAATCGGTACGTTCGATTGTCTCAGGCATTGTGAGCTATACGCGATGGCCGTCACTATCCGGGCAGCCCAGACTTTGCGTCTATGCCACTTCTCACTATACACACGCGCTCAGCGGCGACGAAGGGCACAACGAGTTACCCTATACTCCCGTTATTGTACGTAACGATCGGGAAGCCCTGGCCGCGACGTGCGATGCGATATATTTCGGGTCTGAATCACCGGCAAAACAACTTGAATTAATAAGTCAATATCAGGGCAGAGCGTTGCTATTAATCTCAGAGCAAAATCCGGAATGTGTAATTGGCAGTGCCTTTTGCCTGATGATCGATCGCGGCCAGGTACGGTTTTCCGTCAACCTGGATGCATTGACGCGCAGTGGCGTAAGAGTCAATCCGGATGTATTAATGCTGGCACGGAATAAGCAGCATGGATAAAGATTTCACATCAACGCCACGTCCGACGTTTAAAAGAACGTTGAGGCGAAACAGCATGATAAGCGTCATTATTACCATGACGTTAATATGGCTGTTGCTCTGTTTTGCTTCCGTCGTGACGTTAAAACAATACGCGCAAAAGAATCTCGAATTAACCGGCGCCACAATGAGCCACAGCCTGGAAGCCTCGCTGGTTTTCAACGACTCGCTGGCGGCCAACGAAACGCTTGCCGCCCTGGGCAAACAGGGGCAGTTTGCCGCGGCGGAGGTGATTAACGCGCATAAAAAGCGGTTCGCCTACTGGTCCTGGAACCCGGAGGATAACAACGACACGCTGGGCGCGCTGGTCAGTCGCTGGCTTTTCCCCGTACCGGTTGCGCAGCCCATCATGCATAACGGCTTAACGATCGGCGAAATCCGCCTTACCGCACGCGACAGTTTGATCAGCCATTTCATCTGGACGTCGTTTGCCGTACTGACCGGCTGCATTCTCTTTGCCGCCGTCGTCGCGCTCATCATAACCCAGTCTTTGCATCGTGGAATGGTCACGGCCCTGCAGAACATTACCGACGTCGTGCATGACGTACGCACGAACCGCAACTTCTCCCGTCGGGTGAAAGACGGCCGTATCGAAGAATTTCACCAGTTTGGCGAGGACTTCAACAGTCTTCTGGACGAAATGGAAGAGTGGCAACTGAAGCTTCAGGCGAAGAACGCTCAGCTGTTGCGGACCGCCATGCACGACCCGCTTACCGGTCTTGCCAACCGCGCGGCGTTTCGTAACAGCATTGCGGCATTAATGAACGACCCTTCAGCCAGAACAAACTCGGCCCTGCTCTTCCTCGACGGTGATAATTTTAAGTTTATTAACGACACCTGGGGACACGCGGCAGGAGACTGCGTGCTGATCGAAGTCGCCAGCAGGATGATGGAGTTTGGCGACAAACGTCATCAGTCTTACCGTCTTGGCGGAGACGAATTTGCCATGGTGCTGTACGGCGTTCACTCTGAGCTTGAGGTTCAACACATTTGTGCTGCGCTTTCGCAGCAGTTTATCCGTCCGTTTGATCTTCATAACGGACAAAAAGCATCGATGTCACTCAGCATTGGCTTTGCTCTGGCGTGGGAAAATGCTTCCGTGGAAGCATTACTGGAGAGGGCTGACCGCAATATGTACCAGGTTAAAAACCAGCGTACGAAAACAATAAGTTAGAAAGGATACACTATGTTAAAACGTTACTTCGCGCCGTTAGTACTGGCCTCACTGGTTCTGGCAGGCTGTCAGTCGCCGCCGGAAGGCAAATTCACTCCTGAGCAAATTGCGGCGATGAAGTCTTACGGTTTTAACGAACTGAACGGTGACTGGTCGCTTGGCATGTCGGACACCATCCTGTTTGATAAAAATGACGCCCGACTGCGCCCGGAAAGTGAAACGCAGATCCAGTCCATGGCCTCTCGCCTGGCCGAAACCGGCCTGAACCACGCGCGAATGGACGGTCACACGGATAACTACGGGGAAGAAAGCTACAACGAAGCGCTGTCGTTAAAACGCGCCAACGCCGTGGCCGACGCCTGGGCGAAGGGGGCCAATATCCCGCGCAGCAATCTCACCACGCGGGGATTAGGTCAAAAATACCCTGTTGCGAGCAACAGTTCCCCGCAAGGGCGCGCTGAAAACCGCCGCGTCGCAGTGGTGATCAGCACGCCATAGGGTTATTTAGCGGATGAATCGGCGAGCGTCAGCCTGGTTGCCGCTCGCCAGCGCAGCCAGTCCACCAGAACAAACAGCGCCAGACTCACGCCCATAACGGGCAAGCACAGCCCCAGCAGCAGGCTAACCATCGCCGTAACGCCTCTTCCCCATCCTGACAGCGCCAGCCAGCTCTGGCACAGCGTCTGTACCGGGCTCACTGCCGATTGCGCAGGACGACGCATCCACCACATCCGGTATCCCCAGATAATGAGCACGCACAGGGCGAGGCCGAACGCCACGAGCAGCAGCTGATTTGCCAGGCCGAATAAGATCCCCATATGGAAATCCACGCCCCAGCGGGTCAGTTTTGCCATTAACGGAAAATCCTCGAATCGGGTTCTGTCCAGGATCTGCATCGTATGGGGATCTACCGCAACGGCGTCCACCTGGGTCGGCCAGCTGCGATCGATTTCCGTCACGGTCCAGGCACGATCCCTCGTTTTCGCCGGGCGAATCTCCAGCTTGCTGGCATCAATTCCCGCGTGACGCGCCGCGCTTAACACCCCGTCAAACTGCGTCAGATCCATCGCCATTTCCGGCATCACCATTCCGCCGTGATGACCACGGTGTTCGGCATGTTCATCCATAACCTCATGTTGGCCGGATAGCGTCGTGTTCACCTGCGGGGTGAGCCAGTTCATCTCTGCACGCAGCTTATCCACGTTCCCGCCAGCCCACTGGGACCAGGTCAGGCCGGTTGCGGAGAACAGCAGCATTCCTCCCAGCAGAACCCAGCCCAGCGTCACGTGCACCCGACGCCGGTTCTGGAAGCGATTGTTGATCCGTCGTTTGGGTCGGGTATAAAACCACAGGGCAATACCGCCCAGCGCGGCAACCCACATCCACGAGGCCGCAAGCTCGCTGTAGAGGCGCCCAATGTCGCCCAGCATCAGGGACGTATGCAGGTAATCAATAGTCTGACGCAGGGGTAAAATCCCGCTGGTGCCGTATACCGTCAGATCTCCCAGCACCGCCAGGCTCACCGGATCGATAAAGATAGCCCGGTTCTCCGATGGCCCAAGTTTCGGGTCAGTGAACATCACGCGGGTGGTTTCCCCTTCCGCCAGCCCCGGACGAACGGCGTGCAAACGTAAATCTGATCCAACGGTTTTTTCCGCCACGGCGATTTGTTCCGCCAGAGGCTGCGGCTCGCCCACGGAATCCGCGTGGAGCGCGTGCCGGTAGAGTGCGTTTTCCAGCTGTGGGGTCGCCACATACAGCGTCCCGGTCAGCGCGGCAAAGAAGATAAACGGGCCGACAAACAGCCCAACGTAGAAATGAAGGCGACGCAGCAGGTTTCCCCATGCCGCGCGCGAGGTGCAGGTAGTCATACTTTTCCTTTTTAAGGCAAAAAGTTATCGATAATTTTTATTGGGAAAAAGCGGACTGCCGCGGCGGCGCGCGGGTATCAGGGTAAAGCCAGGGGAAGAAGTGCCAGTGGTTGACCGCCTGACGCGGCGGCTTAATGCGAAGCCTCTGCAGCACCACGCTGAGCAGGACGATGAGCGCCAGCATTACGCCAGGGACATGCGCTAACAGCACGCAGTAGCCGCACGCTTCCGCATGGTCGACAGGCATCGTGTGCGGCATATCGCCGTGATGCTCGTCCATCGACATCATGCTCATGTCATGATGCATGCCCGGCATGGCGCTCATGGGATCTTTCTGCAGCGAAACGGAGATAAGGGGTGCTACCACGATCAGCAGGATCGCGAACAGCGCGGTCAATGCCGCTGCGCGTTTCCGGTCAGGCTGATGCAGTACGTTATCCACGTCCCCTCCATTCAAGAGGCAAGCATTGTAAATGATTTATGACGAAAGGGTTAACGCGAGAGGTGCGATGGGATAAAAAAAGGGCCAGCCTTTCGGCCAGCCCTTTCTAACAGGATGTCGCTTAAGCGAATCTTAGTTCAGACGCTCTTTAATACGAGCAGACTTACCAGTACGCTCACGCAGGTAGTACAGTTTAGCTTTACGTACAGCACCACGACGTTTAACAGCAATGCTGTCAACTACCGGAGAGTGAGTCTGGAAGACACGCTCAACGCCTTCGCCGTTGGAAATTTTACGAACAGTGAATGCAGAGTGCAGACCGCGGTTACGAATAGCGATAACCACGCCCTCGAATGCCTGCAGACGTTTTTTGGAACCTTCAACAACCCATACTTTCACTTCCACGGTGTCACCTGGACGGAAGGAAGGTACGTCCTGCTTCATCTGCTCTTGTTCAAGTTGCTTAATAATGTTGCTCATAATTTAATCTCTTATCCTGGGTAAACTGATATTCGGGAGCGTATTACGCATTCCCATCATGTTCATGCTGCTGTTGCGCGTGTTCAGTTTTGAACTCGGCCAGCAACTTTGCTTGCTCTTCAGTCAGAGCCAGGTTTTCCAGAAGTTCAGGTCTTCTAAGCCAGGTTCGGCCCAGCGACTGCTTCAAACGCCAGCGACGTATCTCGGCATGGTTTCCAGACAGTAACACTGCCGGGACCTCCATCCCTTCTAACACTTCAGGACGAGTATAGTGTGGGCAGTCCAGCAATCCATCGGCAAAGGAATCTTCCGTTGCCGAAGCTTCATGGCCCAGAACACCCGGAATAAACCGGGCGACGGAGTCAATCAGCGTCATTGCCGGTAACTCACCACCGCTGAGAACGTAATCGCCGATAGACCATTCTTCGTCAATCTCGGTTTGAATTACGCGCTCATCTATCCCTTCGTAGCGCCCACAGACCAGAATCAGCTTTTGATTCGTCGCCAGTTCGCTCACGCCCGCTTGATCAAGCTTGCGTCCCTGAGGTGACAGATAAATCACCTTTGCGCCTTCACCTGCCGCGGCTTTTGCTGTGTGAATGGCGTCCCGTAAGGGTTGCACCATCATTAGCATCCCCGGTCCGCCGCCGTAAGGACGATCGTCCACGGTACGGTGCCGGTCATGAGTAAAGTCACGAGGACTCCAGCTCTGGATGCTCAGCAGGCCATTCTTTACTGCCCGGCCAGTTACCCCGTAATCGGTAATCGCGCGGAACATTTCAGGAAACAGGCTAATTATGCCAATCCACATAGCGCCGTCTTTTACCGTTTATCCGGAGAATTTAAAAACCAGGATCCCAATCTACTTCAATGGTTTGAGTAGTGAGATCGACTTTCTTGATAACCTGTCCATCGAGGAACGGGACCAACCGCTCCTTGATGCCAAATGCATCTTTCAGGTTTGCCTTAATGACGAGAACGTCATTTGACCCGGTTTCCATCATATCGATGACTTTTCCCAGGCTGTAGCCTTCGGTAGTGACTACCTGGCAACCCATAAGGTCTTTCCAGTAGTAGTCGCCCTCTTCCAGCTGTGGCAACTGCGACGAATCCACGACAATTTCACAATTAGTCAGCGCATTCGCGGCATCACGATCGTCAATGCCTTTCAGCTTGATGATGATGTCCTGATTGTGGTGACGCCAGCTTTCCAGCTCGACCTCTTCCCACTTACCGCCTTTCTGGATAAACCAGGGCTGGTAATCAAAAATGCTATCAGCGTCTTCAGTGGAGGAAAACACTCTGAGCCAACCACGGATACCGTAGCAAGAACCCATTTTTCCCAATACGATCGGTTCAACAGGTGCTTTATTGCTCATCATGACCACCGTGACAGATTAAGCTGCTTTGTTTGCTGCTTTGATCAGCGTAGCAACGCGATCGGAAACAGTAGCGCCCTGGCCAACCCAGTGAGCGATACGATCCAGATCCAGACGAGTTTCTTCTTCTGCGCCAGCGGCCAGTGGGTTGAAGAAACCAACGCGCTCGATGAAGCGACCGTTGCGTGCATTACGGCTGTCAGTCACAACAACCTGGTAGAACGGACGCTTTTTAGCGCCGTGACGTGCTAAACGAATAGTTACCATAACATCCTCTTGTGTGAATAAAACAACCGGGCCCCATCGAGGAACGGAGCCCGGGTGTCATATTAAAAGCCCGAAAATTTTACTCATTTTCGGGCAAAAAGCAATCTCAAAAGCGATTAACGCCCAGGAAAACCGGGAGGCATCATCCCTTTCATGCCGCGCATCATCTTCGCCATGCCGCCTTTCTTCATTTTCTTCATCATGCGCTGCATGTCGTCGAACTGTTTCAGAAGGCGGTTAACGTCCTGCACCTGCATGCCGCAACCGGCTGCAATACGGCGTTTACGGGAACCCTTGATGATGTCTGGGTTAGCACGTTCTTTCAGCGTCATCGAGTTGATGATCGCCTCCATACGCACCAGCACCTTGTCATCCATCTGCGCTTTCACGTTGTCAGGGATCTGGCCCATGCCCGGCAGTTTGCCCATCAGGCTGGCCATGCCGCCCATATTTTTCATCTGACGCAACTGCTCAAGGAAGTCGGTGAGATCGAAACCGTCGCCTTTTTTCAGCTTGCTGGCCAGCTTCTCGGCCTGCGCGCGGTCAACCTTGCTCTCGATATCTTCGATCAGCGACAGCACATCGCCCATGCCGAGAATACGAGAGGCAATACGATCCGGGTGGAACGGCTCCAGCGCTTCGGTTTTCTCGCCCACGCCGAGGAATTTGATCGGCTTACCGGTGATATGACGAATGGAGAGGGCCGCACCGCCGCGGGCGTCACCGTCCACTTTGGTCAGCACCACGCCGGTTAACGGCAGCGCTTCGTTAAACGCTTTCGCGGTATTCGCCGCATCCTGACCGGTCATGGCGTCGACAACAAACAGGGTCTCTACCGGGTTGATAGAGGCATGTACCTGCTTGATCTCGTCCATCATCGCTTCGTCAACGTGCAGACGACCGGCGGTATCCACCAGCAGCACGTCGTAGAATTTCAGCTTCGCCTCTTTCAGCGCGGCGTTAACGATGTCGACAGGCTTCTGCGCCACGTCGGACGGGAAGAAATCCACGCCAACCTGCTCTGCCAGGGTTTCCAGCTGCTTGATCGCCGCCGGGCGATAGACGTCCGCAGAGACCACCAGCACTTTTTTCTTGTGCTTTTCTCGCAGGAATTTACCCAGCTTACCGACGCTGGTGGTTTTACCCGCACCCTGCAGGCCCGCCATCAGCACCACGGCCGGTGGCTGAGCGGCCAGGTTAAGCACCTGGTTCTCTTCGCCCATCGCCGAAACCAGTTCATTACGAACGATTTTGACGAACTCCTGACCCGGGGTCAGGCTCTTGTTAACTTCATGACCAACCGCCTTCTCTTTTACGCGGTTGATAAAATCACGAACAACCGGCAACGCGACGTCTGCTTCCAGCAGCGCCATGCGCACTTCGCGCAGCGTTTCCTTGATATTCTCTTCAGTAAGGCGTCCGCGGCCGCTGATGTTGCGCAGCGTGCGCGACAAACGATCGGTTAAATTATCAAACATTGTCTCTCGCCTGAGTAGAAACGTTGGGCCGCCATGAGCGACACATACACAGAATTTTGCCGGAGTATAACATGAAGGCGCCTTTGTTGTTATGCAACGGTTGGAGCAGGCGTCATGTAACGTTATACTGCTTCTCTTTCTTATTAAGACAACTGTCGATGCCTATATGCCTGTTTTCGCACTGATCGCCCTTGTTGCCTACTCTGTCAGCCTCGCGCTGATCGTTCCCGGACTGCTGCAAAAAAACAGCGGCTGGCGGCGCATGGCTATTCTTTCTGCGGTCATCGCACTGATTAGCCACGCCTTTGCGCTGGAATCACGCATCATCCCCGGCGACGGCAGCGTGCAAAACCTGAGCGTCCTCAACGTCGGCTCGCTGGTCAGCCTGATGATCTGTACGGTAATGACCATCGTCGCGTCTAAAAATCGCGGCTGGCTACTGCTGCCGATTGTCTACACCTTCGCGCTGATCAATCTGGCCCTCGCCACCTTTATGCCTAATGAGTTCATTACGCATCTGGAGGCGACGCCGGGGATGCTGGTGCATATCGGCCTTTCGCTCTTTGCCTACGCGACGCTGATTATCGCCGCGCTTTACGCCATGCAGCTCGCCTGGATTGACTACCAGCTGAAAAACAAAAAGCTGGCCTTTAACCATGAAATGCCGCCGCTGATGGTCATTGAGCGTAAGATGTTCCATATCACCCAGGTGGGGGTGGTGCTGCTGACGCTCACGCTCTGCACGGGCCTGTTTTACATGAAGAACCTGTTCAGCGTGGAGAATATCGATAAAGCAGTGCTCTCCATCATCGCGTGGTTTGTCTATATTGTCCTGTTATGGGGCCATTATCATGAAGGCTGGCGCGGTCGTCGCGTGGTCTGGTTCAACGTCGCGGGTGCGGGCATTCTCACCCTTGCCTATTTTGGCAGCCGCTTCATACAGCAATTTGCTGGCTAAGAAACAAAGGAGTTCCCCCTGGAACACATCTCTACCACCACGCTGATCGTTACGCTGATCGTCATGGTGGTCATCTCCGCCTATTTCTCCGGCTCGGAAACCGGCATGATGACCTTAAACCGCTACCGGTTACGGCATCGTGCTAAACAGGGTAACCGCGCCGCCCGTCGCGTTGAAAAGCTGCTCCGCAAGCCGGATCGCCTGATAAGCCTGGTGCTCATCGGCAACAACCTCGTCAACATTCTGGCCTCCGCCCTCGGCACCATCGTCGGGATGCGCCTGTACGGTAACGCCGGGGTGGCGATTGCCACCGGCGTGCTGACGTTCGTGGTGCTGGTGTTTGCCGAAGTGCTGCCGAAAACCATCGCCGCGCTTTACCCGGAGAAGGTCGCCTACCCGAGCAGCTTCCTGCTGGCACCGCTGCAGATCCTGATGATGCCGCTGGTCTGGCTGCTGAACATGGTGACGCGCGTCCTGATGCGGATGGTGGGAATCAAAGCCGACGTCACCATCAGCAGCGCACTCAGCAAAGAGGAGCTGCGCACCATCGTGAATGAATCCCGCTCGCAGATTTCCCGGCGCAATCAGGACATGCTCCTGTCGGTGCTGGATCTGGAAAAGGTGAGCGTGAACGACATCATGGTGCCGCGTAACGAAATCGTCGGTATCGACATTAATGACGACTGGAAAGCCATCGTTCGCCAGCTGACGCACTCCCCGCACGGGCGCATTGTGCTGTACCGCGACTCGCTGGATGACGCCATCAGCATGCTGCGCGTGCGCGAAGCCTACCGTCTGATGACCGAGAAAAAAGAGTTCACCAAAGAGGTGATGCTGCGCGCCGCCGACGAGATTTACTACGTGCCGGAAGGAACGCCGCTCAGCACGCAGCTGGTGAAATTCCAGCGCAACAAGAAGAAGGTCGGCCTGGTGGTCAACGAGTACGGCGATATCCAGGGGCTGGTGACGGTCGAAGATATTCTGGAAGAGATTGTCGGGGACTTTACCACCTCAATGTCTCCTTCCCTCGCGGAAGAGGTCACCCCGCAAAACGATGGCTCGGTGCTGATTGACGGAAGCGCAAACATTCGTGAACTCAACAAAGCCTTTAACTGGCATTTGCCGGAAGATGAGGCTCGCACCATTAACGGGATGATTCTGGAAGCGCTGGAAGAGATCCCGGCCGCGGGCACGCGGGTGCGCATTGAGCAGTACGATATTGATATCCTGGACGTGCAGGACAATATGATCAAGCAGGTGAAAGTCCTGCCCGTTAAACCCCTGCGCGAAAGTATCGCGGAGTAAGGTTATAGGCCGGGTAAGGCGAACGCCGCTACCCGGCACTACGGATAGCGAATTACGCTTTCGCTTTCGCCACGGTTACCATCGCCGCGCGAATGGTACGGCCGTTCAGGGTGTAACCTTTCTGCATTACGCCCAGCACTTTACCGGCTTCAATCTCTTCAGATTCAACCATTGCAATCGCCTGGTGAACGTTTGGATCCAGCGGAACGTCGGTATCGGCAATCACTTCCACGCCAAACTTACGCACCACGTCGAGCATGGATTTCAGCGTCAGTTCGATACCTTCGATCATTGCGGCGTTGTCCGGATTCGCTTTGTCAGCCACTTCCAGCGCACGATCGAGGCTATCGATCACCGGCAGAAGTTCGTTGACGAATTTCTCCAGCGCAAATTTATGCGCCTTCTCAACGTCCTGCTCGGTACGGCGACGCAGGTTTTCCATTTCCGCCTTGATGCGCAGAAGACTGTCGCGTTCGCGATTCTGTGCTTCTACCAGCTGGGCTTCCAGATTCGCAATTTTTTCATCGCGCGGGTCCACCTGCTCAGCAGATGCGTCTGGCTCTACAGCCTCAACTTCATCGTGCTGTTCCGTGATAATTTCTTCAGGGGCTTGCCCCTCAGGCGTTTTCTGTTCTTTACTACTCATGAATTTCTCCGCGTTTTTCTGCATTCATCTCGCTAACTTCGCTTATTATGGGGATCAGTTTCCGGGATTCAAGGGAACAAGACAGATTGTCATCATTCATCAGGCACAAGGACCTCCAGAAAATGAATAATCATTTCAGGTGTATTGGGATCGTCGGGCATCCGCGTCACCCTACCGCACTAACGACACATGAAATGTTGTATCGCTGGTTGTGTAGCAAAGGCTATGAAGTGATGGTCGAGCAGCAGATTGCCCAGGAGCTGCAGCTGAAGAGCGTCAAAACCGGCACGCTGGCGGAAATTGGCCAACAGGCCGATCTCGCCGTGGTGGTGGGCGGTGACGGCAACATGCTCGGCGCGGCCCGCACGCTGGCGCGTTATGACATCAAGGTCATCGGTATCAACCGTGGCAATCTCGGTTTTTTAACCGACCTCGACCCGGACAATGCGCAGCAGCAGCTGGCAGACGTGCTGGAAGGCCATTATATCAGCGAAAAACGTTTTTTACTGGAAGCGCAGGTGTGCCAGCAGGACTGCCAGAAGCGCATCAGCACCGCGATTAACGAGGTAGTTCTTCACCCCGGAAAAGTGGCGCACATGATTGAGTTCGAAGTCTATATCGACGAAATCTTTGCCTTCTCCCAGCGTTCTGATGGGCTGATTATCTCGACACCGACCGGCTCAACCGCCTACTCGCTGTCTGCCGGCGGCCCAATCCTGACCCCCTCTCTGGACGCCATTACCCTGGTGCCGATGTTCCCGCACACGCTCTCCGCCCGCCCGCTGGTGATCAACGGCGACAGCACGATCCGTCTGCGCTTCTCGCACCGCCGTAACGACCTGGAGATCAGCTGCGACAGCCAGATTGCGCTGCCGATCCAGGAAGGTGAAGATGTGCTTATTCGCCGGTGTGATTACCACCTGAATTTGATTCATCCGAAAGATTACAGCTATTTCAATACATTAAGCTCGAAGCTTGGCTGGTCAAAAAAATTGTTCTGATTTTGCATCCAGGACTTTACTGTATATAAAACCAGTTTATACTGTATGAAAACACAGTTATGGTTTTTCATACAGGAAAACAATTATGCTGGCACAACTGACCATCAGCAACTTTGCCATTGTTCGTGAGCTTGAGATCGATTTCCACAGCGGCATGACGGCGATCACCGGGGAAACCGGTGCGGGTAAATCCATTGCCATTGATGCCCTCGGCTTGTGCCTTGGCGGCCGCGCCGAGGGCGACATGGTGCGCATGGGCGCAAACCGTGCCGACCTGTGCGCCCGCTTCTCCCTGAAAGACACCCCTGCAGCTCAGCGCTGGCTGGAGCAGAACCAGCTTGAAGATGGACGTGAGTGTTTACTTCGCCGTGTGATCAGCAGCGACGGTCGCTCACGCGGCTTTATCAACGGCACGGCGGTCCCGCTCTCCCAGCTTCGTGAACTCGGCCAGCTGCTTATCCAGATCCACGGCCAGCACGCGCATCAGCAACTCGTTAAACCCGAACAGCAGAAAGCGCTGCTGGATGGCTATGCGGGTGAGTACGCGCTTACTCAGCTTATGGCGGAGCACTATCGCCAGTGGCATCAGAGCTGCCGCGAGCTCGCTCAGCACCAGCAGCAAAGCCAGGAGCGCGCCGCCCGTGCGGAGCTGCTGGAATACCAGCTCAAAGAGCTGAACGAATTTAACCCGCAGGCGGGTGAGTTTGAGCAAATCGACGAAGAGTACAAGCGCCTGGCGAACAGCGGGCATCTGCTCTCAACCAGCCAGAATGCGCTCAACCTGCTGGCGGATGGCGAAGACGTGAACCTGCAGAGCCAGCTGTATAACGTCCGTCAGCTGCTTACCGAACTGGTCGGCATGGACAGCAAACTGTCTGGCGTCCTGGATATGCTGGAAGAGGCGGCCATTCAGATCTCTGAAGCCGGTGACGAACTGCGCCACTACTGTGAGCGTCTGGATCTCGACCCGAACCGTCTGTTTGAGCTGGAACAGCGTATCTCCCGTCAGATCTCGCTGGCGCGCAAGCACCACGTTACGCCGGAAGAGCTGCCGGGCTACTATCAGTCTCTGCTGGACGAGCAGCAGCAGCTTGACGATCAGGCTGACTCGCTGGAAACCCTCTCTCTGGCGGTGAGCCTGCACCATGAACAGGCGCTGGCGACAGCGCAAAAGCTGCATGAAATTCGTCAGCACTATGCTCAGGAGTTAAGCCAGCACATTACCGACAGCATGCACACGCTGGCGATGCCGCATGGCGTCTTCACCATTGACGTTCGCTTTGAAGAGAATCACCTGACGGCGGAAGGTGCGGATCGCATCGAATTCCGCGTCACCACCAACCCGGGGCAGCCGCTGCAGGCGATTTCCAAAGTGGCCTCAGGCGGTGAACTGTCACGTATTGCGCTGGCGATTCAGGTGATCACCGCGCGTAAAATGGACACCCCGGCGCTGATTTTCGATGAAGTGGATGTCGGCATCAGCGGCCCGACGGCGGCGGTAGTAGGTAAACTGCTGCGCCAGCTCGGCGAATCAACGCAGGTGATGTGTGTCACCCACCTGCCGCAGGTCGCGGGCTGCGGTCATCATCACTTTATCGTCAGCAAAGAAACCGACGGTGAAATGACCGAAACGCACATGAAGCCGCTAGATAAACGTGCGCGTCTACAGGAGCTGGCACGCCTGCTCGGCGGCAGCGAAGTCACGCGTAACACGCTCGCGAACGCGAAAGAACTGCTGGCGGCATAAACTTTTTCGGGATCTCAGGGTCATACAGAACAACAAAAACGCCGCCAGACCGGTTTCAAAGTGGGGCAAGGTCTATTATCATCGGCATATTACATATGAGCCGCGTTCTGCTCGGGCCCGAAAAGGAATCAAATCACTATGCGTTGTAAAATGCTGACCGCTGCCGCAGCGGTTCTTCTGATGTTGACCGCAGGCTGTTCCACTCTGGAGAAAGTGGTTTACCGTCCTGACATCAACCAGGGGAACTACCTTACCCCTAACGATGTGTCCAAAATCCGCGTGGGGATGACACAACAGCAGGTCGCTTATGCACTGGGAACCCCGATGATGTCCGATCCGTTCGGCACTAACACCTGGTTCTATGTATTCCGTCAGAAGCCGGGCCATGAAGATGCGACCCAGCAGACCCTGACGCTGACCTTCAGCAGCGCCGGTGTGTTGACCAACATCGACAACAAGCCTGCCCTGACCAAATAATCCGGTGTCAGAAATGCAAAAAGGTGCTCATTGAGCACCTTTTTTGTTTTGTGTTGATCCCCTCGCCCCTTTGGGGAGAGGGTCAGGGTGAGGGGAAGAAAGCGCTACTTACTGGCCTTCTCCGCACGCTGACGACGCAGCTCTTTCGGGTCGGCTATCAGCGGACGATAAATCTCCACCCGGTCGCCCTCTTTCAGCACATCGCCGAGCTTCACCGGACGGCTGTAAATCCCGACCTTATTCTTCGCCAGGTCGATATCGCTGCGAAGCTCGAGGATGCCGGAAGCACGGATAGCCGCCTCAACGGTCGCCCCCTCTTCCAGCGTCACGCGCTGCAGATACTGCTTCTCCGGCAGCGCGTACACCACTTCTACAGCAATCTTATGCGACACTGTAAACCTCTTTGGCGCGGGTGGTGAACGCCTGAACCATATTCGATGCCAGCTCTTTAAAGATGCGGCCAAACGCCAGCTCAATCAGCTTATTGGTGAACTCGAAGTCCAGATGGAACTCAATGCGGCAGGCGTCAGCGCTCAGCGGCGTAAACTTCCAGCCCCCCATCAGGGTCTTAAACGGACCATCCACCAGATGCATCAAAATACTCTGATTGCTCGTCAGCGTATTACGGGTGGTGAACGTCTTGCTGATCCCCGCTTTGGAGACATCCACCGCCGCGGTCATCTGCGTCGGGCCGGACTCCAGAACGCGGCTCCCGGTGCATCCCGGAATAAACTCTGGATAAGACTGAACATCGTTCACTAACTGATACATTTGTTCCGCGCTGTAAGGCACAAGCGCAGTACGGCTAATCTGAGGCATAGCATTTCCCATGGTCACACAACGGACAAATAATAACATTTATCACCTGTTAAAAAAACGCTAAGCCTCATCTCGTGCTAAGATAGCGCGTTAGACCTCACAGGACGCAATGAGGTGACTTTTTGAAATCAGATTACCGACGGCTTTACGACACTTATGACGAAGAAAAAAGCACATAAACCAGGCTCGGCGACCATTGCGCTCAACAAGCGTGCTCGCCACGAGTATTTCATTGAAGAAGAATTCGAAGCTGGCCTTGCGTTGCAGGGCTGGGAAGTAAAATCGCTGCGCGCCGGGAAAGCCAACATCGGCGATAGCTACGTGATCCTGAAAGATGGCGAAGCCTTCCTGTTCGGCGCGAACTTTACGCCGCTGACCGTCGCCTCTTCACACTACGTGTGTGACCCAACGCGCACGCGCAAATTGCTGCTGAACAAGCGTGAGCTGGAATCCCTCTACGGACGTATCAACCGCGAAGGTTTCACCGTGGTCGCCCTGTCGCTGTACTGGAAAAACGCCTGGTGCAAAGTGAAAATTGGTGTCGCGAAGGGTAAAAAACAGCACGACAAGCGTACTGACCTGAAAGAGCGCGAATGGCAGTTGGACAAAGCGCGCATCATGAAAAACGCAGGACGTTGATTCTGCACACTTATTGTACTATTCAATAAGTTAGCGTTCCGGGCTGGTATCCAGGAAGTGAAATCTGGTATACTCAGTTCAACACTATTGGGGCTGATTCTGGATTCGACGGGATTTGCGAAACCCAAGGTGCATGCCGAGGGGCGGTTTGCCTCGTTAAAAGCCGCAAAAAAATAGTCGCAAACGACGAAAACTACGCTTTAGCAGCTTAATAACCTGCTCTGAGCCCTCTCTCCCTAGCTTCCGCTCTTAAGACGGGGATCAAAGAGAGGTCAAACCCAAAAGAGATCGCGTGGAAGCCCTGCCTGGGGTTGAAGCGTTAAAACTAATCAGGCTAGTTCGTTAGTGGCGTGTCTGTCCGCAGCTGGCGTGCGAATGTAAAGACAAACTAAGCATGTAGTACCGAGGATGTAGAAATTTCGGACGCGGGTTCAACTCCCGCCAGCTCCACCAAAAATTCTCCATCGGTGATTACCAGAGTCATCCGATGAAGTCCTGAAAGCCCGCACGGCGCAAGCCCTGCGGGCTTTTTTGTACCCTCAACATGTCCCGCGAAGTCCGTAAAATTTCCCTGCGACACAGAAACATCACGCCATTAAACATTATTTCTCTCATGCTCAATAAGCCATTCTTTGCGTGAAATCCCCCCTCCATAACCTGTCATCGCCCCATCTTTTCCAATTATCCTGTGACAGGGGATCACAATCGCAATCCGGTTGGCACCGTTAGCGGCAGCGACGGCGCGCACAGCATTAGGCTTATTAAGCCGTAGTGAAATGGCCTGATAGTGTGAGGTCTGTCCATAGGGAACAGCACGCAACGCATGCCAGACGGATTGTTGAAAATCACTGCCCGGAGCATCTAAAGCGAGATCAAACTGTCGGCGCGTTCCGGCAAAATACTCGCCGATCTCTTTTACTGTCTGCCGGGTATGGCTGTTTTCGCCGGTGACGATTCTGGCGTTAAATAAACGCTGAATATCGCGGAATTCTGTTTCTAACATCCGGCGATCGGTAAACTCCAGCAGACAGACTCCCCGCTCTGTCGCGCAGACAAACATCGGTCCAAGCGACGTGGTAAACCGGTGAATGACTATCACCTGGGTTGTCTGAGTCGGCGCTGCGCCAGTAAGCCGCTTGTAGGTATAACCAAAGCCGCTCAGCGATTCATAGCCATTGTCCAGCGCAACGTCAGTCGCCGGTCGTCCACTTTTTAGCTCCTGCAGGGCAACGTTCACCCGCTGCATTCGCTGGAAAGCCTGAAAAGTGATGCCGTGATGTTGCAGGAACCAGCGCCTTACCCGCTCCGGGCTGATGCCATGCTGACGAAGCTCCGCGTCTGCTACACGGGATTTGATATCGCGCCTGACAAGCGCAAGCGCCTGCTCAACGAATAATGGCGCGCTGTGCGCATTTTCCGCAGGTCTGCAGACTTTACAGGGACGAAAGCCGTCCGCCAGGGCAGATTTGGCATCTTTATAAAATTCAACATTTTCGCGCTTGGGCTTTCGCGCCCGGCATACCGAAATGCAGAATACGCCAGTGGTTTTGACGCCAACAAAAAACACGCCAGTGTAGTCTGAAGCACGTTCAAGTAATGCCTGATACCAGATATCACACAGATTTTTATCGGTTATTTTCATCGCCAAAAAGTCCTTCAAACGTCTGACGAGATCGGATCGCATGCATGACATCAGTCAGCGTTGACTGCATCGCTGAATGAACAAAATTGCCCATTGAAATGCGGCTTACCCCTGCCCGTTTCAGCCTGTCGAATGACGGAAGATCGGGCATACACATGACATTCAAAGGCAATCCCGTTGCCTCTGCAATGAGGCTGATGTCTTTCTCTGAGGTCAGGCAGGGAACAAAAAGGCCGTCAGCACCTGCAGCTTTATAGCGTTGACCCCGTAATATCGTCTCCTGCAACGCGTCTTCATGCCCGAGCAGGTAAGTGTCAGTCCGGATGTTCAGAAACAGGCTGTAATTTTCGCTTCTCAGCGTATCGCATACTGTTCTCAGGTTACGGGAAAAATCAGAGGCATCGTCAAGCTGACGAACCCCGTTTATGACTCGGCTGTCTTCGAGGTTAACGCCTGCGACGCCTGTCTGAGCAAGGCGCCGCAGATTGTCTGCTATCTCTTCGGCTGAATCACCATACCCTGCTTCCATGTCAACGCTCAATGGCAGGCTGCTGGCAGCCCGGATCCGGGTGACCATATAAAACAACTCATCAAACGGCACTCCCTGCCCGTCGTCATATCCCAGTGTGGACGCTATAGCTGCACTGGATGTTCCCAGTACCTGATAGCCTGCTTTTTGCGCAGCGACAGCACTGGCGGCATCCCAGACGTTGGCGATAAGAAGAGGCTCATGCTGATAGTGACGTTCTGCAAAGTTCATATTCATATCCTCTCGATAGATTGAAGATGAATCTAAGCACTCAGGAAGAACCTCACAACCGAAATTCAGACGACCATTTTTTAGCAAACGTCGTCTGAACATGGGGGGCGGAACAGACCAAAACCTTTCAGGCCCGGACTCCGACTTTCAGCATGGCTAAGCAGACGAGGTTCTCCCACATGTTCCCCGGTGAAAGCATGGAGCAGGTGACCCAGTGTTCCGGCGAACACAATACGCTGAGCCATGATTTCGTCATAGTAGAGAGGGTCTACCACAACGACAAAATTAAGATCGGAGTATTGATCGAACCCGCCATGAACAAGCGAGCCGCCAGCGAGAAGGGAGTGAATCTGCGATCATTCCACCACAATCACTACGTCCAGCCCTGACAGAGCTCATTCATCTTCTCGCTTGAGAAGCTATCCTCTCCCTTTGACCAACATCAACGACACCGCCCCTCCCCCTATGGAGAATAAAAAAACACCCCTACCCAGCGCTACGGAATAGCCGCTTAACCCGGAAGGAACGTCACCATGTACAGACCCATAACCGTCATCATATTCATTCTTCTGACGCTCGCCGCCCTCGCGGAAATAGGCGTTTTATCCTTTGGATAATCCTCAGGCTAAATACCTCTCATCAGGGCATGTTGATCTCATTACAGTTTTTTCCTAAAGCCATCCCGTTTCGCCTGTGCCATGCTGAATCACGCTCATAACCGATAACGTTAAATGAGGATATTATGAAAAAAACAATTATCGCATTATCTGCCGTTCTGCTGGCTTCCCCAGTATTTGCTGCGACCACACATGCAACTGACGATACCGTCGCGGCGGCGAACGCAAACGCCAACGAGGCGAAGCAAAAACTGCATGAAGAGCAGAACAAAGGTGAAGAGCTGAAGCTGAAACAGAAGCATGCTGCGGAAGGCAAGAGCGAGAGCCTGGGCAGCAAGGTCAGCGAAGATTCCCAGAAAGCCTGGCATAAAACCAAAGAAGGCACCGAGAAAGGGTGGGATGCCACCAAAGAAGGCGCTGAGAAAGGCTGGAACAAAACCAAAGAAGGTGCCAGCGAGCTGGAAAAGAAAGTCACTGAGTAATTAGTTATACTCACGAAAAGGTCGCGCTTGCGGCCTTTTTTATTTCTTCGAATATAATTAGCACCTCAGGCGTTTACGCAGTGCGCACTTATCGGAGAAACCACTATGTACCGCCTTTTGGCCTTTCTGACCGTTCTGCTGTTGTGCCCTTCCCTGCATGCTGCCCCGAAAAGCTACCTTATCGATACCGATAACACCGCCATTCGGCTCTCGTGGCATGCCTTCGGCGGCATCCTCTCCTGGGCAACGTTCAGCGGCATGACGGGTGCCGTGACACTCAATCCGGATAACGACGTTGACGACCACATCCACGTCACCATTCCTGTGGCCACCCTGGTGGCCTCAAACAAGCTGCTCACCTGGCAATTAAAAAGCGACATGTTTTTTGATGCGGAGCACTACCCGACCATCGAGTTCATCAGCTCTCGCGTGGTCGCCCAGGGCGCCGGACGGTTCAGGGTGTTCGGCACCCTGACCGTACGAAACATTGCCCGGCCGGTGATCCTGGAGGCCGTGGTGAAAGACCCGCATGCGCAGGCCCCCACACTGGACGCCACCACGGCGATCTCGCGCGCGTCCTATGGGATGGATAAGTTTGCCCTGGTCGTGGACGATCGTATTGCCATCGCCATTGCGATTCAGACGAACAAGGTGCCGTCACCCTGAGATCAGGCGCTGTAGCTGCTCCGCGTGTTCCCGCAGATAGGACGGCGGGTTGCGGCCAATCAGGACAAACTGGTAGCCCGCCTCCAGCCACCACGCCAGGTTCATGCTGTGCCGCTGCTCCTGCTGGAGCGAGGCCGTCGTCTTCTCATCAACAGGCGAAATACAGAGGGCCATCGGGCCGTAGTCGGCGTTGATCCAGGCAATCTGCGCGATAGACGTCGTTTCATAGCGCAGCATGCGCACCATTTTAAGCTCTGCCCCCTGCAGGGTAAGCTGCGACAGGTTTAGCCTCATGCCGATGTCCTGCGCGGCCCGTTCCAGCCCGCGCTGCAGAACCGGCGTTGCGCTGTCCATATCCAGCAGCGTCTCGACGCTGTACAGGGACATATATTGCGCTTCGAGGTCGCGGATATGGGCGTTCTCATCCTCTGGGCCAGCAGCAGGCCGCAGCAGGTAGCCCAGCCCGGAGCCGACCAGCAAGAAACTGACCGAGGCGGCGATCAGCGCCCGTCGGCTGACGCCAGTCGGCGTGGCGGACTGCGGGTCGGGAAGTGCCGCAAGACGCGCCTGCATCGTCTCAAGAGGCGCGTCATCCAGCAGGGAAGCAAACGCCCCGGCGTAATCCTGGCTACTTTTCATCAGTTCATCGGTTCGTCCGGCGAGGCGTTCGTCACACTTTAACTGTTCTTCAAACTGCTGCGCGTCGGCGCGACACATCTCGCCATCTATCCAGGCCACGATGGCGTCGTCGTTATAGGGCGGTGTAAAACGGTGCGCGTTCAAGAGCGTTTCTCCTTTACCGGAGGGAGTGCGTCAGCGGATCTGGCAAGCCGAGCCCTCGCCGTCGCCAGCCGGCTCATCACGGTACCGATCGGCACCGCCAGGGTCTCCGCCGCCTCCAGGTAGGTAAAGCCTTCGACATAAACCAAAAATACCGCGTTGCGCTGGGCTTCTGGCAGCGCGTTAACGCGCTGCATTACCTGAAGGTAATGCAGGCGCGTCTCATTCTGTTCGTGGGTGTCCGGCGCCAGCAGCTCGTCGCTGGGAACAAATCCCTGCCCCTGTCGAACGTGTCGTGCCCGAAGCTCAGAGATCCAGATGGAGTGCAGGATCGCGAACATCCACCTGTCGATGCGCGTGCCAGGCGTATACTGACTGCTTCTTTCAAGCGCACGCACGCAGGTGGACTGAACCAGCTCTTCGGCGATATCCCTGTTTCGCGACAGCACCAGCCCATAGCGCCAGAGACGCGGCAGGAGTGCGGCGAGCTGTTGACGAACCTCACGGGTTGCGATGGGTTTTCCCTCCACGAGAAAATCAGGATTCCGGGTGTCCATTGATGGCGGCCTGCAGGTCACGGTACTCCTCGCAGGACTGGCCACAGATACCGGCAATCACCTTCAGCTGTTCTTTCGCAAGGTCCGGGCGTCCTTTCACCATCCATGCTTCACCGAGATACTCCCGGGCTTTGGCATAATCCGGCGCGATAGCCAGCGCGCGCTGGTAGTAACCAATCCCTTCGTCCGTGCGGCCCAGTTTGCGCGTGGCGAACCCGCGATAGTTCCACGCTTCAGCCGTATTGCCATTTTTCAGCGAATCAAGCAGATTCAGCGCCGCCTGGTACTCCCCTTTCTTCGCGAGATGGTACGCGTAGTTGGTTTTGTCCTGGTCGCTGAGGCTGCTGCTCTTGTCCGGCACGCATTTCTGCGTGGCGCTGTCATACACCTGTCCGGAAGGACAATCAGGCGTTTTGCTCTCGGTACTATTATTGCCCATGGCCAGCGCCAGTGGAGACAGCAGGGAAAAAATCAGCACCGGGATCAAACGAAACGAGGTCGTGTTCATACAAAACTCCAGGGTAAGTGGGGAGTGACGTCAGTAAACGTCCGGCTGACGATTTTTATTCATTCTTCGGTGAATTTTTTTACTGTCCTGAAGTCCTGCCCGCGCCTCAGTCCCAAAGAAAATAAATCAGCTTATTTTCTCTTTGCTTGCCCGTTATTATTGCTTACGCGTGATAGCAGAGTTTTAACCCTGTACAAGAATATATTTCATTACCTCGATGACATAATATATCTTACATCAAAAACGTTACCCTAACTTAAACACACGTTAAGCCCGCTTAAACAATAACGCTTAACATGTTATTTAAAATGATCCCTACCAATTATCATACCGGGTCGTAAACCTTAAATAACAGCGCCATCACAATAAATAAAAAACATGCAAAAACAAAAAGATAGAAAAAGGTAATTATAAAATACATCAATAGATTAATGCCCCCTTCATTGTTTGCGCCGTTATTTACGAAAGCTTAATTTGCACAACACGCATTTTCTGTCTATATCATTTTTATATTCCAGAAACCAATTCCTCTATTAATTACAGGGTTTTATAAAATACAAAACACCCATTAAAACGTTTTTTCATAAGTCATTAGATTCGCTCTGATGTTGCCACTCTGACGCATGGCGGGCATCGTGCGCGCTGAATTCTACGGTGTGAGCTGCTTTATAACAGCAACTGCGCCGGGGGCGCCCTTTACCTTCAGCAGAGATGGCTCGTCTTGCTCGCCGTTCATGACACTTCTGCTGGAGTAATAACAAAATGAGCCAAATCTCTGTTATTTCAAAACTTACTGGCGTAGAAACGACCCTGGAAGGTACACAGGTTACGCTGAACCATTCCTCTGTCGTTGAGCTTCACGTCGAGCGAGCGAGCGTCTCCCACTTCGCGCGAAGCGGTAACGACCTGCTGGTGACACTGCACTCCGGCGAAGTGATCACCCTTAAAAATTTCTACGTCGCGGATGCGCAGGGCGTGAGCCAACTGGTTCTGCAGGACAGCAACGGCGCGTTATGGTGGATTGAAGATCCGGCTGGCGCCGCCACGTACGAATCTATCGCGTCCACGGATGTGCTGCTTGCGGCATCAGGAAGTGATGCCGGTGGCGCCGCCATCTGGCCGTGGGCTCTGGGCGGTATTGCGGCTGCGGGCGGCATCGCGGCCGCGGCAAGTACTGGCGGAGGAGGTGGTGGTGGCGATGACGGTAATAACAACAGCACCAACCCCAACACCCCTGTCGACCCCGCCGATCCGGATACGACACCGCCGAATGCGCCATCCAGCCTTCGTTTCTCGTCAGACGGTAAAACCGTCACCGGTTCCGCCGAACCCGGCAGCACCATCACGCTGAAAGACGCGAACGGCAACGTCATTGGTACAGGAAAAACGGGCAGCGACGGCAACTTTAGCGTCTCCCTCGGGACACCATTGACCAACGGCGAGCAGGTAACTGCCACCGCAACGGATAGCGCCGGGAATACCAGCCAGGGTTCAAGCGTCACCGCACCGGATCTCACCGCACCCGATGCACCAACGATTGGCAGCGTAATCGACGATATCGCCCCTCAGACGGGGACGGTGACCAACGGCGGCAGCACCAACGATCAGCGGCCGCAACTCTCCGGCACCGCCGAAGCGGGCTCCACCGTGACGATTTATGACGGCGGAATAGCCATTGGCACCGCGGTCGTCGCCAGCAATGGCACATGGACATTCACCCCGTCCGTCGACCTGAATGAAAGCACCCACCAGATTACCGTACGGGCAACCGACGCCGCCGGCAACACCGGACCAGCCTCACCGGTATTCACCCTCACCGTCGATCTCACCCCTCCGACAGCACCCACCGCGATTGTGCTGCTCGACGATACGGGCATTATCCGAGGAACAATCACGTCGGGCGTGCCTACCGATGCCTCGCAGCCGATTCTGGCGGGAACGGGCGAACCCGGTGGAACCATCACTATTTACGATAACGGCGTGGCGATTGGCACAACGACGGTGCTACCTAACGGTACCTGGAGCGTTACCCCAGGGGGCCCGCTTCCGGACGGTACGCATTCGATCACCGTCACTGAAACCGATGCCGCCGGAAACCAGAGTACGGCCTCTGAACCCATCACCTTTACCGTGGACACCACGCCGCCGTCTGCCCCAGGAAACCTCGTGGTGTCAAATGATGGCGGTACCATCAGCGGTATCGGAGAAGCAGGCAGCACGGTGACCATCCGTGAAGGCGATTTCACCCTTGGCACAGTGGTTGTTGATAGCCAGGGGAACTTCAGCCTGACGCTGAGCCCGCCGAGGATCAACGGCGAAATCCTGACCGCTGACGCCACCGACACGGCGGGCAACACCAGTCCAACCACCTCCGCAGCGGCACCGGACATTACCCCGCCGCAGACCCCGGTCATCCTGTCGGTGATTGATGACGTGCAGGCCACCACCGGCCCCGTGGCCCAGAATGGGCTGACCAACGACCGGGCACCGACCCTGAACGGCACAGGCGAGGCAGGCTCGACCATCACGATTTATAACGGCAGCGATGCCCTCGGTACGGTGGTTGTTCCCTCCTCCGGCCAGTGGAGCTTTACGCCGCCCACACCGCTGACCGACGGCACCTGGGTGCTGACCGCGAAGGCGACGGATCCCGCCGGTAACCCGAGCGGGATATCAAATGCGTGGACAATTAACGTTGACGGGACGGCGCCAACCGCCCCGGTGATTTTACAGGTTGCAAACGATATCCCTGGGCAGACCGGCGCGATCGACTTGAACGGGACCACCAACGACGCCACCCCGACGCTCAGCGGTACCGCTGAAGCAAACGCGACGATCAGCCTGCGCGTGGACGGTGTTGAAATTGGTACAACCGTTGCCAATGGCCTCGGCGTATGGAGCTTTACCCCTTCCTCCTCAATCGGTGAAGGCTCCCACGCCCTGACCGCCGTCGCAACCGATGCGGCAGGCAACCCCAGCCCCATCTCCAACACCTGGACCCTGACGGTTGACAGCGTCGCGCCTGCGGCGCCGGTCATTACCCAGGTGCTGGATGATGTGCCGGAGCGCCTCGGCGCGCTCAACCCCAACGACAGCACCAACGACACCACGCCAACGCTCAACGGCACGGCTGAACCGGGCTCAACCGTTACCATCCGCCTGGATGGTGCCGATCTTATTACGATCCCGGTCGACGGCAGCGGCACCTGGACCTATACCCTTACCACGCCGCTTGGCGAGGGTCCTCATACCTTTAGCGTCGTCGCCACCGACGCGGCGGGTAACACCAGCCAGCCGTCAGACGACTTCACCCTGAACGTCGATATCACTGCGCCAGCGGCGGCCACCATCGCCACCGTGATCGACGATGTCGGCGGCGTACAGGGTTCGCTCAACAGCGGCGATACCACGGATGACACTCGACCCCTGCTGCAGGGCACCGCCCCTGAAGACACGGTGATCACCGTCTATGACGGCACGACTCTGCTTGGCACCGCCATCCTCAACGGCAGCGGCGGCTGGAGCTTCACGCCCGTGACCCCGCTTACCGACGGTCCGCATTCCCTGACGGTGCACGCCACGGACGCCGCGGGCAATACCACCATCTCAACGCCATTTGAACTGACGGTGGATACCGTTGCGCCTGCCACGCCGGATATCCCGGCCATTACCGTCAATCCTGACGGCACAGCAACGCCGCTGAACCCGGGCGAAATCACCCGCGACACCACACCGACCCTGAGCGGTACCGGCAATCCGGGTGATACCGTGACGATCTACGACAGCGGCGTCAAAATCGGCGACGCTGTCGTGGACAATACCGGCAACTGGACCTGGACGCCGCCATCCCCCCTGGCTGGCGGCACCTATGACATCACCCTGACCGTCACCAACGTGGACGGCACGGGCAACGAAAGCGCTCCGTCGCAGCCGGTCACCATCACCATTGATACCGAGGCGCCGGCTACGCCTGCAGCGCCGGTCATTACTGACAGCGTCACCCAGATCACCGGCCCCGTTCCCAATGGCGGCACCACCAACGATCCGCGTCCGGTGCTGAGCGGCACCGGTACGCCGAACGACGTTATCAACATCACTGACACGGTCAACGGCGGCACGCCAGCTATCGTTGGTACCGTCACGGTAGACAGCAACGGCAACTGGAGCTGGCGCCCTGACAGTAATATTGCGGAGGGTAGCCACGTCTATACCGCCACCGCCACCGATGAAGCGGGCAACGTCTCTGACGCTTCCCCGGCGATCGCGATCACCGTGGATACCGTGGCGCCGGCTACGCCGATATTTGACGCCGTCGGGGGGCAGCCGAATGGTGGCTTTATCACCGACGCGACGCCAACCGTCGGAGGAACCGGCATTAACGGTGAGACGGTCATCGTTTACAACAACGGCGTCGAGGTAGGACGTGTAGATGTCGTTAACGGAGAATGGAGCCTTGTCCTGCCACAACAAACGGACGGCCTGCTGAACATCACCGTTGCAGCAGTGGATGCCGCGGGTAACGTCAGCGCGCTGAGCCCGGTCGTTTCCGTCACCCTCGATACCGTAGCGCCAGAGATCCCCGTCATTAGCGCCGTAGCTGACAGCCAGCTGTCCAATAACGAGCTCTACACGAAAGACGGCACGCCGACACTCACCGGGACCAGCGAACCCGGCACTACCGTTATCGTCTCCGTCGACGGTAACCCGTCTGGCGTGCCGGTGACGATACAGTCGGACGGCAGCTGGAGCTGGACTGCCGGTACAACACTGCCGGATGGTCCTCATACCTTCACCGTCTCGTCTATCGATCCTGCCGGTAACACGTCAGGGAATTCAGCACCGCTGAGCGTGACGGTGGATACCGCCGCGCCTGCCGACCCGATCAACATGGCCCTGGCTCAGGAAGGAACACCGCTGACCGGTAACGCCGAGGCAGGAAGTACCATTACCGTGAAAGACAGCGGTGGTACCGTCATTGGTACCGGCGTTGTCGGCAGCGACGGCAGTTTCTCCATTGCGCTGAGTCCGGCGCAGCTGGATCCGACCACGCTGACCGTGAACGCTACGGACGCCGCAGGGAATGCCAGCGCGGGCGTGCCTTTTGTCGTCACCGACTCGTCGCTTGAGCTGCCGCAGGTGCCTGTCATCACGGCAATCGTCGATGACGTGGACCCGCTCACTGGCGATGTGAAAGGCAAAACCACCAATGACACCACCCCAACGCTTACCGGTACGGCCGAAGCGGGCAGCCTGATTACCATCTACCTGGACGGTAGCGCGACGCCATTGACGACGGTCACCGCCGACGGCAGCGGCAACTGGAGCTATACGCCAGCCGCGCTTGGCGAAGGGCTGCACACCTTTGAGGTGACCGCGACCCTCAACGGTCAGACCAGCGGTCGATCTCCGGCGGCCAGCGTCACCGTTGACCTTACCGCGCCGGGCACGCCGACCATCGGCGCCGTGATTGACGACGTTGGTCCGGGCACCGGCCCGCTGACCAGCGGCCAGATCACCAATGACAACCAGCCGACCCTCACCGGCACTGGTGCTGTGGGTGATATCATCTCCATCTACAACAACGGCGTGTTGCTGGGGACCGCAGAGGTCGGTATCACCGGCACCTGGAGCTACACCACGCCTGTCCTGGCAGAGGGCAATCACGTCCTGACCATCCGCGAGACCGATCCGGCAGGGAACCAGAGCGGTCCTTCGGCGGGCTTCACCATCGTGGTGGATTCCGTTTCCGCCACGCCGGTCATCACCAACGTCACGGATAATGTGGGCAATGCCGCCACCACGGTGGTCAGCGGTGGTCTCACCAACGACGCCACGCCAACCCTTTCGGGGACAGCTGACGCAAACAGCGTGGTGACCCTTTTCGACGGCGGCACGCAGATTGCCGTAGTGACAGCTGACAGTACCGGCGCATGGACGTTTACCCCTGATACCGCCCTCGGCGAAGGCTCGCACAGCTTCACCGTCCAGGCGACCGACCCGCAGGGCAACCTCAGCGCGGTCTCCGCACCCTGGAGCGTGGTGATTGACCTGACGGCACCGACGGTTCCAACGCTGGATACGGTAAATGACAACGTCCCAGGCGGCGTCCAGGGCAACCTCACCAGCGGGCAGGTGACCAACGACAACACCCCTACAATTAGCGGCACCGGACAGGCAGGCAGCACTGTTCACATCATGAACAACGGGACGCAGATTGGTACTGCAACCGTTGACGGAAGCGGGAACTGGTCCTTTACCCCGACCACGCCGCTGGGCGACGGCAGCTACGCTCTTCGCGTCTATGCAACGGATGCGGCAGGCAATGCCTCGGCTAACTCATCGGTCTTCGCCTTTACCGTGGATACCGCAGCCCCTGGCGTACCGGTAGTCACCAGCGTGGTTGACGATGTCGGTCCGGTCACCGGGACGCTCACGTCGGGCAACAGCACTAACGACGCGCGTCCGACCTTCAACGGCACGGGCGACGTCGGTGCCACAGTGCACGTGATTGTCGACGGGAGCGAAATAGGTACGGCGGTGGTGAATGCCCAGGGCAACTGGACCTTCACCCCGGGCACCGATCTGGGCGACGGGTCCCATACGATCACCTTCAACGCTACCGATGCGGCAGGCAACACCGGCACCACAACGGCACCGTTTAACCTGACGGTGGATACGGGCGTGCCGTCGGCACCGGTCATCTCGACCGCGGGTGACAACGTGGGCAGTATTCAAACCCCGCTCTCCTCCGGGCAGAGCACCGACGACACCACGCCGACACTGAACGGCACCGCCAGCGCCAACGCCACGGTCACCGTATATGAAAACGGACAGCCGGTCGGCACCGTGCTGGCGGACGGCAGCGGCAACTGGAGCTTTACGCCGTCAACGCCGCTGTCCAGCGGCAGCCACACCTGGACCGCCACGGTCACCGATGCAGCGGGCAACGTCAGCCCGGCGTCGCCAAACTTTACCCTGATTGTCGATACCACGGCACCGAACGCGCCGGTTATCAGCCAGGCGATAGACGACGTAGGCAGCCTCACCGGACCGCTCACGTCCGGGCAGACGACCGACGACACCGTACCGCGGCTTGTTGGAACCAGCGAACCGTTTGCCACCGTGAAGATCTATGAGGGAACCACCCTGGTCGGAACGGGTACCGCGGACAGCAGCGGGAGCTGGAGTATCTTGCTCACCACCACGCTGGCGAGTGGCCCGCACAGCTTCACCGCGCAGGCCACGGATGCGGCAGGCAACACCAGCGTGTCGTCGGCCAGCTTCAGCCTCACCGTCGATACCACGCCGCCAGCGCTGCCGGTGCTGACCAGTATTCTGGATGATGTGGGCAACGCGGCGACGCCGGTTGCCAACGGTGGGTTCACCAACGACGCGCAGCCGACGCTCAGCGGTACGGCGGAAGCGGGAGCCACGGTGAAAATCTTTGATAACGGGGTCCAGATCGGCAGCGTGACGGCGACCGGCGGCGCGTGGAGCTTTACGCCATCTCCGGCGCTGAGCAACGGCGCGCACACGTTGACCTTTACCGCCACCGATGCGGTGGGCAACGCCAGCGCGCCCACCGCCGGGTATGTGATTAACGTCGATACCCTCCCGCCAGCCGCACCGGTCATCAGTTCGGTCATTGATGATGTCGGCAGCGTCACCGGCCCCGTGACCGGTACGAACCCGACTAACGACACCCGCCCAACGCTGAGCGGGACCGCCGAAGCGAATGCCACGGTTCGGATCTACGACGGCATCACGCTGGTGGGTACGGTCACCGCCGATGGCAGCGGCAACTGGACCCTGCCACAAACTACCACCACGCTGACGCAGGGCACGCATAACTTCACCGCCACGGCCACCGATGCGGCGGGCAACACCAGCGTGGCGTCAGCCGTGACGACGATTATCGTCGATACGACCGCGCCAACGGCACCGACCGGCACCTTCAACGCCGACGGTAGCGTCCTGACCGGGAGCGCGGAGGCGGGCAGCACCGTCACAATCCGCCTTGCGGACGGTTCAACGGTGACCGCCATTGCGGGTAGCAACGGCACCTACAGCTACACCTTCACGAACAAGCAGATCGAAGGCCAGACGCTGCAGATCACCGCGACCGACGTCGCGGGCAACACCTCTCTGCCGGGCTCCGCCCTTGCGCCGGTGGTGCCGCTCTCTGCCAGCAACAACGTTGAAGAGCTGAACCTCAGCACCACGGCAACCGTGACCAACAGCCAGTACAGCGACTACGGCTTCCTGCTGGTCGGCGCCGTGGGCAACGTCCTGACGCTGCTGGGCAATGACACCGCGCAGGTGAACTTCACGGTGGGCAACGGCGGCAGCGCGGACATTGTGGTCAATGCCAACGCCACAGGGGCGGTGCTCTCTCTGCTCAATACCCTTGAGCTGGTGGTGCAGCACTACGTCAACGGTGTCTGGACAACCGTGGTGGATACCGGCCAGCCGCAGTTTGCCGATCTCCTGACCCTCGGCGCTACCGGCGTCTCGCTGAACCTGACCGGGCTGGCCGACGGCAACTACCGCGTACTCAGCTATAACACCAACCTGCTGGCGACCGGCTCCTACACCAGCCTCGACGTGGCGGTGAAAGAGACCGGTCCGGGTACGGTCACGGGCGATACCAGCCTCAACGGCAACGTGATCCTCGATACGGACCCGACCGCCGGCAGCGACAATGCCCCGGCCGGAACCACCATTTCCACGGTTACTAACGCGCAGGGCGTGACCATCAGCGTGAACGCCGACGGCACGGTGATCCAGGGCAAATACGGTACGCTGACCATCAACCGCGACGGCAGCTACACCTACAACCTGACCGACACCAGTGCCGCCGTCATTGGCCGGACGGAGAGCTTCACCTACACCATCACCCATAACGGCGTCAGCGCGTCGGCGAACCTGGTGCTGTCTCTGGGTGCCGGTACGGTACTCAACGGCATTGTGGCGGTGGACGACACGGCCTCGCTGACCTTTGACACCACCGTAAGTGAGATTAATAACGGCGCCTCGTCTCAGGGTGGCTTTACCGTGGTGGGCATTAATCTCGGCAGCACGCTGGGGCTTAACCTGCTGGACGACATGACCAACCCGATCATCTACAACGTGGAGGAAGGCACGACCCGTACCATGACCATCCAGGCCTCCGTAGGCGGCGTGGCGCTGGCGTCGGTGTTCGATCTGTACGTCTATAAGTTCAACAACGCGACCCAGACCTTCGAGCAGGTCCGCGTCGAGTCGGGCTGGCTGCGCGCGCCGCTGCTGGGGGGAACGTCACCACAGCTGACGCTGAACCTGCCTGCCGGGGAGTACCTGTTCCTGCTGAATACCGCGTCCGGGATCGCTGTACTGACGGGCTACACCCTGAGCGTCCTGCAGGATCATGTCTACAGCGTGGCAAGCATCAGCGAAACGACCACGGGCGACGTGCTGGCGAATGATCCGGTTCCGGCGGGCACGCTGGTCACCGAAGTGAACGGCGTGGCGGTCAACAGCAGCGGCACCACCACCATTCAGGGGGAATACGGCACGCTGACCATCAATGCGTCCGGTCAGTACACCTATACCCTGAGGAGCGGCGTGGGCGCGGACCATATCAGCACGCCGGATACGTTCGTCTACACCGTTACCGCGCCTGACGGCTCGAAGGATACGGCATCGCTCAACATCACTCCAACCGCGCAGGCAATGAATGCGGTCAACGATGTCAGCGCCACGATGGACCTCACCTCGGTGCACCACACGTCGGTCTACTCGGATACCACCGTGGGCGTCGCCAGCTGGACGACGGCCCTGTTCTCATCAACCCAGGGCAGCGGCAGCGGAACCTTCGTTGTCGACCCGAACACCGCGCTGCACAACGCGTCGCTGCACTTTAGCGTGGCCTCGCTGCTGGCGCTGGGCGGGCTGACGGTGAACTGGACGATTAGCGATGCCAACGGCGCGATCCGCAGCGGCTCCTTCAGCGGCGCCTCGCTGCTGGGCGGCAGTATCGACGTCCCGCTGACCGGGCTGGATCTGAACGCCGGGACCTATACGCTGAGCTTTACCGGTAGCGTACCGGGGCTCAGCGTCGGGACCATCACCATCACGCCAAGCGTAAACGGCACCACCTACTCGCTGAGTAATTTCGACGTCACCGGCAGCCACACCGTCAACGGCAATATCTTTGACGGCACCGACTCTGGCGGCGTGCTGGATCAGCTCCACTCGGTGGATACCCGTCTGAGCGTAACCGGCTACAACGGCGTAACCACCACGCTGGATCCGTACACCGGCAGCGCAACGGTGAACATCACCGGCCATTACGGTATCCTGGCGATCGGCGCAGACGGCCATTACACCTATACCCTCAACAGCGGGGTATCGCTCTCAACCATGACCTCGAAGGAGACCTTCAACTACACCCTGACCGACTCTGCCGGAAGAACGGACAGCGCCACGCTGACCATCAATATGGCGCCGCAGTTCATCAGCTCGGAGCATAACGACGCCATCACCGGTACAGCCTACGGCGATACGCTGATTTACCAGGTGCTGAACAGTACGGTGGGAAATGCCACGGCGGGTAACACCAGCAGCGCCGGAGGCGATCACTGGACCGGATTCTCGCTGGCGCAGGGGGACAAGATCGACATCGGCGATCTGCTGGTGGGCTGGGACGGAAATACCGCCTCGTTGGGGAATTATATCCATGTCACACAAAGCGGTAGCAACACTGTGATCTCCATCGACCGTGATGGTGCAGGGTCCACCTACACTAATACTGCACTCGTTACGCTTGATAACGTTCAGACCACGTACGACGAGCTCGTTAACCAGCAACACATCATTACCTGATAGCACCTGCAAGAGATGACCCGGGCGCACAGCGCCCGGGCATTAATAATAAAGCTGTACATTTTTATTAGGGACATGACATGGGAATGAAGATGCCTTACTGGTGGCTCTCGTGCTGCCTGATATCTGTGCCCGCTTTCTGCGCAAATCCGGCGGCAACCATCAATACCGGACAGCTTCGCGAAACGCAGGAACTCCCCTCACTCAACGGCCGCGTGGCCCCGGTGGCTGGCAACGCCGCTCCCGGTTCATTACAGCTTGGCGAAGCCGTTAACCGTGCCGTCACGTGGCACCCGGCCATCAGCGAAGCCGTGGGCAAACTCTACCAGCAGAGCGAAGAGGTGGACGTCGCGAAGTCAAAATACTATCCGCAGATTAATGCCGGCGTGGACAACGGGTATTCCCACGACGGCGACCAGAATGGCTTTACGCCGTCGCTGGTGCTTTCTCTCTCTCAAATGCTCTATGACTTCGGCAAAGTGGCCAGCCAGGTGCGCGCCGAGAGCGCTGGCGTTGCCCAGCAGCAGGCCAACGTGCTGGTGAGTATCGACACCATCGCCCACGATACCGCCGTCGCCATGGTACAGGTGCAGACCTGGCAGCAGATGGTCGACACCGCCAAAGAGCAGCTTGAGGCTCTTTCCTCCATCGGCACGCTGACCCGCCAGCGTAACGACGAGGGCGCCACGTCGCTCTCTGACGTGGTGCAGACCGATGCCCGTATCGAAGGCGCGCGCGCCCAGCTGATGCAATACCAGGCAAGCCTGGAGAGCGCCCGCGCGACGCTGATGAGCTTTCTCGGCTGGAACGGCCTGAACGCGATCAGCAACGACTTTCCGCAAAAGCTGGCCCGCAGCTGCGATGTCGCCGAGCCGGACGACCGCCTGGTTCCTGCGGTGCTCGCCGCCTGGGCGCAGGCTAACGTCGCCCAGGCTAACCTCGACTACGCCGACGCGCAGATGACACCAACCGTCTCGCTGGAGCCGGAGGTGCGCCACTACATGAACGATCGCTACGCGGGCAGCGACACGCGGGATCGCACCCAGTATTCCGCCTGGGTGAAAGTACAGATGCCGCTCTATCAGGGCGGCGGCCTCACCGCCCGGCGTAACGCCGCCGGACACGCGGTGGAAGCGGCACAGTCCACCATTCAGCGCACGCGCCTGGATGTCCGCCAGAAACTGCTGGAAGCCCGCAGTCAGGTGATGAGCCTGCAAAGCACGCTGCAAATTCAGGGCCGCCAGGAGGCGCTCAGCGCCCGCACCCGCGAACTGTACCAGCAGCAGTATCTCGACCTCGGCTCGCGCCCGCTGCTCGACGTGCTTAACGCCGAACAGGAGGTTTATCAGGCGCGTTTCACCCAGCAGCAGACCCTCGGTCAGCTGCACCAGCTGCAGCTCAACTGCCTGTATAACACCGGGCAATTGCGTCATGCGTTCGACCTTGATAACCGCACCATCCAGACCGTGGAGATCCAGCCATGAAGCAGCGTGATATCCCGCAAGGTGAAAACATGACGGATGAGGCGCTGGCGCAGTGGGCGCAGGCCTTTGGCTTTATCGCCACGCGCTACCGCGTCGCCTGCTCGCCCGGCGCGCTGATCGCAGGCGCACCGTGGCTGAAAGGCAAACCGATGGTGCCCGCCCTCACCCAGCTGGCGCGTGAGGCGGGGCTGTCGTTTCAACTGCTCACCGCTGACCAGCAGTCGATCAACAGCTGGCGTCTGCCGGTGGTGGTGGCGCTGAATGACGGCCGGGTCGGCGCGATCGAACACTTCGATGGCGACGACACGCTGGAAGTCAGCTTCTTCGACGACCAGACCTACACTAACCGGCTGTCGATGACGGCCATGCTGCCCGCCATCCGCCACGTCATTGCCCTGCGGCCACTCGCCGCGCTGAAGGACAGCCGCGTGGATGCCTATATCTCAAAATATCGCCCGGACTGGCTCTACCGGCTGGTGATGCGCGATCTCCGCCCCTACAGCTGGGTAATGCTCGCCGCGCTGTTTATCAACGTGCTGTCGCTTTCCGGGATCGTCTTTTCCATGCAGGTGTATGACCGGGTGATCCCCGCCCAGTCCTACCCGACGCTGTACGTCCTGACCATTGGGGTGCTGATCGCCACCCTGTTTGGCTTCGTGCTGCGCGTGGCGCGCGGGCACATTATGGATCTGCTGGGCAAGCGCTCGGATATGCGCGTCTCGGATCGCGTCTTCGGCCACGCGCTGCGGCTGCGCAACAGTGCGATTCCCCGCTCCACCGGCAGCTTTATCTCACAGCTGCGCGAGCTGGAGCAGATCCGCGAGATGGTCACCTCGTCCACCATCTCAACGATTGTCGACCTGCCCTTCTTTTTACTGTTCGTGGTGGTGCTGGCGATCATCGCCCCACAGCTGGCGTGGATCGCCCCGGTCGCGGCGGTGATCATGGTCCTGCCCGGCCTGCTGCTGCAGAAAAAGCTGGCGGAGCTGGCAAAGCAGTCGGCCCATGAATCAACCCTGCGCAATGCGGTGCTGGTGGAGAGCGTGCAGGGGCTGGAGGACATCAAGCTGATGCAGGCGGAAAACCGCTTTTTGCAGCAGTGGAACAGCTATATCCAGATCACCGCCGAATCCGGCCTGCGCACCCGCGAGCTGACGCAGAACCTGATCAGCTGGGGGATGACCATTCAGAGTCTGGTTTACGCCGCCGTGATTGTGGTCGGCGCGCCGATGGTGATCGACGGCACCCTGACCACCGGCTCGGTGGTCGCCGCCTCGATGCTGGCCTCCCGCATGATCGCCCCGATGGCGACGCTGTGCGGCGTGCTGGCCCGCTGGCAGCAGGTCAAAGCGGCAAAAGAGGGGCTGGACAGCATCATGCAGCTCCCCACCGAAAACCAGCGCGAGGAGACGCCGATCCGCCAGGACGTGCTGCGCGGTCACTACCTCTTTGAACAGGCGCAGTTCCGCTATCAGCCGGACGATCCGCGCATGGCGCTGCGCATTAACCGCCTGGAGATTGGGCCGGGTGAGAAAGTGGCGATCCTCGGGCGCAACGGCGCGGGCAAATCGACCCTGCTGCAGGCGATGGCGGGGGGGATGGATCTGGCGGCGGGCGAGCTGCGGCTCGACGGCTTCAGCCTGCCGCATCTCGACGTGGCGGACGTGCGGCGCAACGTCGGCTTTATGACCCAGAACGCGCGGCTGTTTTACGGCACCCTGCGCGAGAACATCACCCTCGGCATGCCGCGCGCCACCGACGAAGAGATCTTTGAGGCGCTGGAACTGACCGGCGCAGCAAGTTTCGTGCAGAAGCTGCCCAAGGGGCTGGACTACCCGATCATGGAAAACGGCGTGGGGCTCTCCGGCGGGCAGCGTCAGTCGATTCTGCTGGCGCGGATGCTGCTGCGCGATCCGAATATCGTGCTGATGGATGAACCCACCGCCTCGCTGGACGAGCACACCGAGCGGGAATTTATCCAGCGGCTGGGCGACTGGCTCGGGCACCGCACCCTGATCGTCGCCACCCATCGCGTACCGGTGCTGGAGCTGGTGGAGCGCGTGGTCGTGTTGAAAGATGGGATGCTGGTGATGGACGCGCCAAAAGCCCAGGCGCTGAGCAACAGCCGTATGCAACAGCAACAGCAGCAGGCAGCAACCGGACGGGAGTGGAAAAATGAAAATCAGTCAGCGTGACGTGGCGGCAATGGACGATCTGGATAATGCCCTCGACTCCGAAAGCGGCTACACCGGCGCGCGTCGGATCGTGATCTTCTCGCTGCTGATGTTTGTGGTGCTGGGCGTCTGGGCGTGGTTTGGCGTGCTGGATGAGGTGTCAACCGGATCGGGGAAAGTGATCCCCAGCTCGCGCGAGCAGGTTTTACAGTCGCTGGACGGGGGGATCCTCACCGAGCTGAACGTCCACGAGGGCGATCAGGTGCAGGCCGGACAGGTGCTGGCGCGGCTTGACCCTACCCGTTCCGAATCAAACGTCGGCGAAAGCGCGGCGCGCTACCGCGCCTCTCTGGCCTCCAGCGCCCGCCTGTATGCCGAGGTGAACGATCTGCCGCTGAAGTTCCCTCCTTCGCTGGCGAAATGGCCGGATCTGATTGCCGACGAAACGCGGCTGTACAACTCGCGCCGCGCGCAGCTGGAGGATACCCAGCGGGAGCTTCGCGCCGCGTTAGATCTGGCGAATAAAGAGCTGGCCATTACCCAGAGGCTGGTGAAGACCGGGGCCGCCAGCCACGTGGAGGTGCTGCGCCTGCAGCGGCAGAAAAGCGATCTGGAACTGAAGCTCACCGACGTGCGTTCGCAGTATTACGTCCAGGCCCGCGAGGCGCTCTCCAAGGCCAACGCGGAGGTGGATATGGTTTCGGCGATCCTCAAGGGCCGTCAGGATTCCGTCACCCGTCTGACGGTAAAATCCCCGGTGCGCGGGATCGTCAAAAACATCAAGGTCACCACCATCGGCGGCGTGATCCCGCCCAACGGCGAGCTGATGGAGATTGTGCCGGTGGACGATCATCTGCTGATTGAAACCCGCCTGTCGCCCCGTGATATCGCCTTTATCCACCCGAATCAGGAGGCGCTGGTGAAGATCACCGCCTACGATTACGCCATTTACGGCGGGCTGCACGGGGTCGTGGAGACGATTTCGCCGGACACTATTCAGGACGAGGCCAAGCCGGAGGTGTTTTACTACCGGGTATTTATCCGCACCAGCCAGGATTACCTGGTCAATAAGGCGGGCAGGCATTTCTCGATTGTGCCGGGGATGATTGCCACGGTGGACATTAAGACCGGAGAAAAAACGGTGCTGGATTATCTGATTAAGCCGTTTAACCGGGCGAAAGAGGCGCTGAGGGAGCGGTAGTCAATCGCCGGGTGGCGGCTTCGCCTTACCCGGCCTACATTGTAAAGCTCAGCGGGACGTGGGGAGGGCATCAGACCGCAACATCGCCCACTGCCCCGGTGTTTTACCGGTCCATGCTCTGAAAACCTCAATAAATGCGCTGACGCTGCTGTAGCCGCAGGACAGCGCAATCCACCCTACCGGCTTCCCCGCCGCCAGCCACTCCATTGCCTGCATGACGCGCGCCAGCTGCCGCCAGTTAACAAAGTTCATTCCAGTCTGGGCACTAAACCGACGATTGAACGTACGCACGCTCATCCCAGCATGAATAGCATGACTCTCGACCGTCTGGTTATCATCGACAAACTGCAGCAAATGGCTGACCACGTTCTTCAGACGCGGATCCGTCGGCACGGGCAGAGAAAAGTGAACCTGGGGCGTCAGGGCAAGCTCATCCAGCAGCAAAGTCAGCTTTCGCGGATCGTACTCGTTCTCTGCACCACATAAACGGGAAAACAGTGCATGAGTGAGATCGTCGGGCTCGAACAGCGCGGGCGCATCGGGAAGCCCTGCACAGCAGGCGGGGTCAAGATAGATGGCGCAGCCTTCTATTGCGCTTTCAGAAAAGGCGGCATGCTGCTGACCTGGCGGGATCCAGCCGATGTGTTTTGCCGGTACGACCGAGCGCGCCTGCTGCGTCTCAATGACCAGCAGACCCGTTGCAATGCGCCACAGCTGGCCGGTG
This sequence comes from Enterobacter sp. BNK-13, assembly GCF_048685015.1. Taxonomy (NCBI): domain Bacteria; kingdom Pseudomonadati; phylum Pseudomonadota; class Gammaproteobacteria; order Enterobacterales; family Enterobacteriaceae; genus Enterobacter; species Enterobacter sp. BNK-13. Next base: position 3,287,519 of record NZ_JBLQTP010000001.1, read on the forward strand.
CGATGACTGTGCCACGGTGTTCGATACCCGCCGGGATGACGGAGCGTTTCAAAACTGACCATCTCATTTTGACCGAAAATCGTTATTCATCGACCTATTACAGAAACCACGTCTTCAGCTGTCAAGGATAATGGGGACTCAACCACATAAGGAGCCCGTATGAGCATTATCACCTCCCTGGTAGCCCAGCCTGACAACGCCGCGCAGCGCGAAAAAATGGCGTGCCTGTTAACCCGCTTATTCAACGGCGATATCGATCCGGCAGAGGTATTTACGCCCGATTACCAGCAGTTTACGGACGGTCACGCCCTTGACTACCGGGGTTTTATTCAGCACCTGAACCACGTTCGCTCGCAGATCCGCGCGATCGCCTTTAGCGTGGCGGAGATAGCCTGTCATGACGAACTTCTGGCTGACCGGCATATCGTGACGGTCACGTATCCTGATGGTCGTCAGGCAGAGATAGAGGTTTATCTGTTTGCCGCGCTGCGTGAAGGGAAAATCTGGCGGATCCATGAAGTCACGCGAGCCCTCAGCGGCGATGCTTCAGATCGCACCCTGGCACACGCGACAGAATAACGTCACTCCGCCGGGCGCGGCGCGGTACGGCTAAACACCTCAACATACCGCGTAAACTTGCCGATAAACACCCCGGCAAACAGCCCGCCGGAGACAATCGCAAGGGCGCTGATGGCGGGCTGCTGCAGCGTCTGCGGCGCGATGGCGCTCATTACCCCCAGCACGTATTTCACCGCGAACGCCAGCATCATAAACGGCAGCGCGGTGTAATCCGCCTGGCGGCAAAGGGTACGCGGCGCGGCGGCGCGAGTTACCGCCGTCGGGCGAATCAATGCGTAACCCAGCGCAGCGCCAGCCAGAATGCCCGCAAGCCACATCGACAGCGTCGCGACGCTGAGGGTGCGGTACATCACCAGATCGTAAATATCCCATAGCAGAAAAATGGCCGGGATTATCGCCAGTTTTTCCAGCGTGACCGTGGCGGGCCGGCGGGCCCGGAGCCCACGAGAAACCAGAAACACAAACAGCACCCAGACCCAGATGGGGGTGTGCGTCAGAATACCAGTCAGTTGTTCGAACATAGCTGTTTACCGTGGGTATCACGCGGCCGTTATCGCGCGGGATTAGTATTACGCAAAATAGCCCGCGCGCAATCCCCACTTTTGTTACTTGAACGTCACGGTAAAGGTGGCTGTCGCACTGTAATTCCCAAGCTTCGGCGTCGTGGTCGTCCATATAAACCCTGCGTGATAATCATGCGTGAGCCGGTCTCCACCGATCGTACCTATCTCCTGCGGCGTGTTCAGCGCAATGCGCGGCTCCATCAGGCTGCTGGCGGAAATGATAAAGCCAAAGCCGCTGTCTGCCGCGGGCATGATGATTGCTCCGTCTTTGACCGTATTCGTCGAGCTTAACGTCATCAGCAACGTCTCCCCCGTGCAGGTTTTACCGCTGGCTTCACGCGTCAAATCGACCTGTAACGTAAAGGGTTTTGTTTTCTCAATCTTACCGGGCGTCGCCCAGCTGCCGTTGATGACGCCAAAGTCGAGGGTATCGGGTACCAGCAGCACTTTTGGCGTGCAGGCCAGAAAGGTGATTTTATCCAGCCCGGTAATGGTCAGGTTAAAGTTACCGTCCTGAGTCACCGTGCCGCCTCGCAGACCGCCCACGCCATCTACCTGAAAGAGCGACAGGCTGACATCCCCCATCACTTTGCCATTGGTGGCCGCCGGAAGGCCGGTGGTTTTGATGTAAACCTGATAGGTGAGCGTGAACGTCTGCGGGGCCGCCGGGGAGAGACAGCCTTTGTTGCCGTTAGGGCGGCACACGGTACCTGGTCCAATTTCTATTTTATCGCCCTTCTTCAGCTTGTAATCGACGTTCCTGAAGGTGATGCCAATCTCCAGAGAGTTGTGCACGTTTTTCACCGCATCTTTCGGATCGAGCCATAAATAGGCGCTCTCGCCGTTTGGATAGGCGTCCGTGTCAGAGCAGGTAAACGTCGCCGTGATCGGTGACGATACCCATATTTTGGTGTTGGTGCCGAAGTCGCCGATTGACGCTTTGATGATGCTGTTAATGGCAACGTACTGGCTCACCGAGCCCTGGGCTTTACAGGTCAGCGCCATAACGGTGGAAGAAAACAGGCCGAAGCAAAAAATCACCGCGGCGTACAGCATATGTCGTCCCTGAAATTGCATTGTCCTCTCCTTTATCGACAAATTGCGCTGATCTCGCGATAGCCCGCGGTATCCTGTTCACGCCGTTCCTCATCCGGAAGCTGGATGCGACACTGTTCGTCATCCCCCTCCCCCCAGCGAATGGCGATCGCTTCGCCCGGCAGCACGCCTGAAACAAAAATATCCCCGTCAGGCCCGACAATGCCGTTGTTACGCTCGCCCCGGCTGTAGGCCTGCGCGCCAACCGGCGGCACGCTGTTGTCGGGTCGTTTGCTGTGAATCAGCACGCTGTCGCCCCGATATGTTTCAAACGTCACGCGCGTAATCGCGCCGCGGGTAGGGACGTTATTCTGGGTGGCAACAGGCACGTCGAGCCCCTCCGGGAAGTCCTGGGTGTTCAACGACCAGGTATTGTTGCGATAAGGAATCGCATGCGGGGCAACGGCATAGCCCGCAGCGTCGATCCGCACTCCGGCCTGATTCTCTACCCTCACCCCCTGCGCATCCTGAGCCTCAATCAGGGTAAAGGTACTGCCCGGTGGCTGGGACAGCGTCACGCCGCCAGCGTGAGCAAGGATACCGCCGCTGAGGTTCATGCTGCTTTGCTGCACATCTTCCGCTCTGGAATAGCCCAGCCACAGATTTCCGGCGCCCCCCTTGTAGCCCATGCTCAGATCGCCCGCCGTCCCCTCAGCATCGTTTTGCTGCACCTGCATGGCGTAGCTAAGGCGGTTATCCTCAAGCAGGGAGCCACTCAGCCCCGCGGAGGAGGACACGTTTCCGGCACGATCGGCGTGAAGGCCTGTCGTCGCCGTCGCCGGGTGGCTGCCAAAACTGAGCGGCAGGGACAGGCGCAGGTTAATGCTGCTGTCATGTGCAATGTAGTGGTTGCGCGTATTCTGGTAGTACAGACTCCAGGTCACATTGCCCAGCCGTGAGGTAAAGCCAGACTGAACCGTGGTATCAGAACCGGCATCCTGCCAGTAGCTTTGCTTGCTGAAGGTGAGATAAAGCTGGCTGATCTCACCTATCTGCTGGCTCATTGAGATATCCAGCCGCGCTTTTTTGGTTGCGTAGCGGCTGTCGTAATGGATTTCAGGCTTTGACGCGACCCAGTCAGGGTTATCCTGATCGGCGTCATCCCAGTAATAGGTTTTATATCGGCCATTATCCCAGCGGCGACGTTCCTGAACCGACTCCTGGAAATCGTAATAACCGGACGAGGAGTAACGATAGCCCGCCACCTGAAAATCGGTGCGGGAATCGAGAAAGGATTTCGCGTACAGGAAGCGAGCGCTCCCCCCTTGCTCATCGTCGCCCCGCGCCAGCCGCGTGTCGGATAACGCCAGATCGACGGACACCGCGCCAAAATGCCCCATGTTTTTGCCCACGCCCATCGCCGCGCTGCGGTAGTGTTCCGCCGAAAGCAGGCCGCCCGACAGGGTCACCGTATCGCTCATCCCTCTGGCGAGCTGGCTTTCAACAAACGCAGGGGCATAGCCGTCGGCACCGTCATGATATTTTGCGGCCGTGATTTCATAGTTCCACTGCCCCTTGCGAACCAGTCCCGGGAGCACGGTATAGGGGATCACCAGATTGGTTTTCCGTCCGTCGGTTTCAATGATGGTGACAAACAGATCCCCGCTCTGACTGACCGGCACAATGTCATCAAACGCGAACGGTCCCGGCGGCACGTTGGTGGAGTAGATCAGATACTTATTCTGTCGAACCTCCACGCGGGCATTGCTTTCCGCGACGCCTCTGACGACAGGGGCATAGCGCGACTGGCTGTCTGCACGCATCATGGGCTCCGAGGCCAGCTGCACCCCGCGAAACGGAATACTGTCGTAAAGGGTTGTTCCGGTACTCCCTTGTCCCAGCAGCAGACGACTCCTGAGTGACGGAAGCGCCCTTTCAGCCCACGACGAGACGTTTTTCCAGTGGCCCGTTTCCCCATCCCGCTTTGTCAGGTTCGCCATCTGGCGCAAGCGCCACGCCCCTATATTGATGCCGTTATTCAGGTAAAGGTAGGCGTACTGGCTGTTTTGCCCGTCGCTTCTGATGGTGTTCGCCGCCAGGTTGTAGTTCACAAAAGCGGCATTGATGCCCTCGTCGTAACGCGTGGAGGGTACCGTTCCGCGCGGTTGCGTCAGCATATTGAGCTGGGGAACCTGAATATCCAGCCGGTGCTCGGTCATCGTAACGTTCATGGACGCCCCCGCAATCCGGCGCTCGAGGGGATAGCACGACTCGTCATCGTCAGCGGGAAGAGCGACGGACCACGCGCGCAGCCGATCGGCGCTAATGCACGGGTGCAGCGCGCTGTCGGGCTTATCGCGGACGATCTCAACGTCACGCTGTTCAACAAGCTTTCGGTTAACGTAAACATCGAGGGAATAGGTTCCGGGAATAATGCCGGAATCAGGGTCGATCAAATTAATGAACGATTGCTCGCCCGTTCCATGAAAAAATGCGGTGTTATATTCACTTTGCGCCAGACATTCGCTGCCGGAAACCAGTAAAGAGGTAAGCGCGCACAGGGGGATCCATGTTCGTTGCATAATGATTCATCCATGACATTATTTAATAATCTGCAACGGTGGGCTTAGTGCATTTTCACGTCGGCAACGCCGCCGTAATCGTTAATGTACGTTAAGCCAACCACCCGCGAGCCTTTGGGAAAAGGAATCGTTTCGCTGCCAAAGGGAACGATCATCGGGGCCGTTATTTTTTGTTCTTTTCCCTGCGGGGTTTTAATAATTAACTGGCTCAGGCTAATATGCAGAGGCCCCGGATTGCTGACGACCAGTGCCTCACTGCTTTTCGTCAGCGTTAACTGACCTATCTGCTCGTCCAGTTTTGCCTTCATCCCAACCGGGCGATAAAAAAGCTTAAGGCGCGTTCGAATCGCCAGCTGCATCACATTAGGCTCGCTGGCCCGGGGCGGTATTTCCTGAACGTTAATCCAGTAAACGCTTTCTCTGTCGGTCGGTAATCCTTTACCGGAATAGATAAAACGTAACACGGCGGATTGATCGGGTTTCACCTTCATAATAGGCGGCGTCACCACCATCTCTTTTCCGGGCTTGTCTGAATCTTCGTCCAGCCAGGTCTGGATAATATAATTTTTTTGCGACGCGTTATGCAGCGTTAACGAGGCCGATTTATTCTCACCGGAATAAATCACCCGTGAACTTTCAATCTGAATAGCTGAAATAGCCGATGCGGAGTACAGCGCGAATAGCGCAATAATAAGTGACTTCATCATACCACCTTAAAAGCAGGCCCGAAGGCCTGCTCCTGTTATTGTTGAACAATGGTGAAGGTGGCCGTTGCGTTTGCTTCCCCGGTGGTGACCGCATCTTTGTTATAGGCGTAATAGTTCGCTTTCAGGAAGAACGTCCCGCTGCCCGAGGTGTCGCCTTCAGCAATTGTGATGCTGGCATCGGATTTATCAAGGGTTTTGGATAAGGTAATGTTCTGGTCGGAGATATCTTTAATCTGAATCCCCACCCCTTTTGCCGTGGTGCTGGCGGTCGCGTTATCCAGGTCCAGCACGTTCGGCTGACCGGACGGGCTGACGCCGTCAAGAACCAGATAATAGGTGCCCGGCTGACAGCCCGTCAGGTTAATGGCAAAGCCCACCTCCGGGCCGTTGGCATCTTGTTTTAAGGTTTCCATCGGAATAGTTCCCATCGGAACCGTAATTTCGGCAGTGCTTTCCCCGGAGAGCTTGCAGGATGATGAGCCAATTTGCCCTACAAATTTTAACTTACCGTCTGCCGCATGGGCAAAAGAGGTAAAAAGCCCCAGGGCAACCATCGCCGCGCAAAGAGATTTCAATTTCATATACAGCTCCTTCTGTTTATACAACATATTATAAATAACAGTGCATCGTTTCTGCCTGAATACTACACCCGCATAAAACGCTTCATTTCCTGGCGAACGTTATGTAACCTTTATATCCGTTGTCAGGTAATGATAAAGCCCGGTAAGACTCTCGACCTGGAGTTTGGAATAAATGTTACGCCGGTGAATACTGACCATTTTCTCACTAATATCGACCTGCCGGGAGATCTCTTTATTACCTTTCCCTGTAATAAAAAATGGCATCAGGTCTAATTCCCGGTGGGTGAGATTTGAATTTTTCTTAATCATCGCCCAGGTTTTATTGGTCACGGATTTTGAAATAATCTGTCCAGCCTTATCTTTGACCATAAAAGTGCTGAGTTTATCAAATGATTCGCTGTTATCAATTAAGATATCCGCAACCGAGTCCAGCAAAATATTTTCAGTCACTTCCACAATTCGCGCATTAGTCGTAATAATAAGTATATTGTCAAAAACATTCTGGCGCTTCATCTTTAACAGTAACAACAGTAAACCGTGGTCAGCAATATAATAGTCAATGATTATCGTGACCGGTGATCTCATTACCATCGTGCTCAGCGTTACGCTGGCTTTTTCAAATGCTAAAAACTTCAGTTCCTGCTTATCTCTCTGGCAATTTTGTATGATTTCACTCAACCCAATTCTGAACCAGACATTATCAGATACACAAATAATCATCATCCGTAACCTTATACTGATCCATGTATAACATTCCGGGAATAGAGCCTGTGAAGTGATTTAACCCTGAGCGAACGCTAAAAAATCATCCAACGACTGCGCTTATTCCATGAGACATTATTCAGATCAAAATGAATGAGATGCAAATAAGAATATGGGCAACAAGTGTAAGAGCAATCCGAAAAAGGATAATACAAAAAATGCTTTTCTTAGAAAAAAAGCATTAATAATTAATGAGTTAGTTAATGTTAATTTTGGTATTACTTTTCGAATACAATCCAAAAACATGGCCCGGGTATGATCCTGCGCAAGTTAACGTGAAGTTCCTGATCTGCATTTTCAGCTTCACCGCTTAAATAACGTCCAGAATCATACCCCACCATTCTGTTATAAAGAGGCTTTCAGGCGTCGAACGGCCTCTTTCAGCTCTTCATCCGTTGGCGTGACAAACGACATGCGCAGCGTCGCTGGGTCTGGCTCATTGCAGTAGAAAAATTCGCCCGGCACAAATACCACGCCGTTACTTAACGTTTTTTTCAGCCAGCGGGTGGTGTTCATGCCGTTGTTCATTTTCGCCCACAGGAACATGCCGCCCTTCGGCTTGTGGAACGACATCACGTCGCCCAACTCGGCTTCCAGTTCCGTGGCGAACGTCTGGTATTTCTGGCGATAGGCTTCGCGGATCGTTTTAATCTGATCGGCCAGACGGCCGGTCTTCAGGTACTCATACGTCATCAGCTGCGACAGCGTGCTGGTGTGCAGATCGGTGGTTTGCTTTAGGTTCACCACCGCGCGCTTCAGCCATTCCGGCACCACCACCCAGCCTACGCGCGTGCCCGGCGCGAGGATTTTAGAGAAGGTGGAGGTATACACCACGTTTTCTTCGTTGCCGATATCTTTGGCATGGGCAATTAACGGGCGGAAGACTTCATCGGTATAATTAATTTCGCTGTACGGATCGTCTTCAATGATCACGAAGTCATAGCGCTTCGAGAGTTCCACCAGCTGTTTACGACGCGCCTCAGAAAGCGTCACGCCGCCAGGGTTACCAAAGGTTGGAACGATATACACCGCTTTAATGGCTTTTTTGGCCACCAGCGCTTCTAGCTCATCCACCTTCATGCCGTCGCCGTCGGTGCCAACGGATTCAAAATTCGCCTGCGCCAGGCCGAATACCTGCAGGGCGGCGAGATAGGTTGGACGCTCGACGACAACAATATCGCCCGGGTTAATTAACGCGCGCGCCAGCACGTCGAGGGACTGCTGTGAACCGGAGGTTACGACCACGTCATCGGCCTTACAGCGAATGCCTCGCCCCTCGCAAATGCGCTGAATCTCTTCCCGCAGTCCCGGTACGCCTTCGGTCAGGCCATACTGAAACGCCTCGCCAAAATGCTGAGATAATACGGCATCAGCGGCAATTTTCAGCCCTTCACGATCGAACAGATCAGGGTTTGGAATACCGCCCCCCAGCGAGATCACGCCCGCCATTTTGCTGTGTTTTAATAATTCACGGATGGCAGATGATTGCAGGCCCTGCGCGCTGCTGGCGAGTTTACTCACGGACATTCTTTGCTTACCTTCTGTTTTTATAGTGTGCTCAATCTTAGCAGAATATGGGCGATAAATTCCGTCAGCTTAGGCAGTGGCCGCAAATCCTGGCGCCACAGTAGATGCACAGGCCTTGGCGCGGGCGTGAACGGTTCCATTACCCGCACCAGTCTGCCGCTTGCCAGTTCTTCCGCCACCAGCACTTCCGGTTGCAGCAACAGCCCCGCCCCGGCTCGCGCCGCCATGCGTAAGCCGTAGCCGTCGTTGCACCGTAATACGGCATCCCGTTTCCAGCGCACCTCCCCTTCCACGCCCGGCAGCCGCCACTCGTTGCGTGCCGTCCACACCGTGTGCGAAAGACAGAGATGATCCACCAGATCGTCTGGCGTTTGCGGCGTGCCGTGTCGCGCTAAATAGTCCGGTGCGGCGCAGATCACCATGTTGTAGGGGCACAGGTATTTCGCCACCAGATCGTCGTTGCGAACGTCGCCAATGCGAATGGCCAGATCGACGCCCTCCTCCACCAGATCGACCATCCGGTTGGTGAGATCCAGCTCGATGCGTACCTCCGGGTAGCGCTGCAAAAAGGTGGCCGTGAGCGGGGCGATCATGCAGCCGCCAAACGACGTGGGCGCCGTGACGCGCAGGGTGCCAGACGGCGCGGCGCGCAGCCGTTCAACCGCGCTTTCGGCAATCATGACCTGCTCCAGCACCCGCTTCGCCTCGTCGAAATAGACCCGTCCGGCATCCGTCAGGCTTTGGCGTCGCGTGTTACGCTCCAGCAGGCGGGTGCCAAGCTGGGATTCCAGCAGCGCAACGTACTTGCCCACCATCACCGCCGACATCTCCAGCCGTGCCGCCGCACCGGTGAAGCTGCCGCTTTCCACCACGGCAATAAACGTCTCCATGCTGCGGAGCTTATCCATATTCCAAACCTCTGGTTAGCAATCTTCTAACTTTAGCCCAGTTTATCCGCATTTTAATTTATTAAAGAATGAAGGCTCACAACATAAGGAGTCGGCTATGAAAATCGTCATTATTGGTGCCAGCGGTACGGTCGGTTGTGCGGTAACGGAAGAGCTGAGTCGTCGCCACGAGGTCATCCGCGTCGGTCGCACGCAGGGCGACGAGCAGGTGGATATCACCTCGCAGTCAAGCGTTCAGGCGCTCTTCGAGAAAATCGGCCAGGTGGATGCGATTGTGTCCGCCAGCGGTGGCCTCTACTTCGGCCCGCTCGCGACCATGAAAGACAGCGACTTTAACCAGGGCCTGCAGGATAAACTGCTCGGGCAGGTGCGCCTGGCGCTGACCGGCCAGCACTACCTGAATGAAGGCGGCTCGATTACGTTGATAAGCGGGGTCGTGGCACACGAGCCGATTGCGCAGGGCGTAAACGCCACCACGGTGAATGCCGCGCTGGAAGGGTTTGTTCGCGCCGCAGCCTGCGAACTGCCGCGCGGGATCCGCATCAACCTGATCAGCCCGACGGTGCTCACCGAATCGGTCGACACGTACGATGGCTTCTTCCCGGGCTTCGAAAGCGTGCCTGCCGCCACGGTGGCGCAAGCCTATCGTCGCAGCGTGGAAGGCGTGCAGACCGGGCGCGTATACAAGGTCGGCTACTGATCCTTGCGGGCGGCGATCAGCACCAGCATCGGGCGCTCCGCCTCCTCGGCCAGCGCGGGCCAGACGTCAACCTGCGCCTGCGTTGGTCCCCACTCGTTGACGTTGCTTATCGTTAATCCGGCCCTGATGAGCGCGTTAAGCGTGGTGCCCAGCGTGCGGTGGTATTTGATCACCCCATCCGCCAGCCAGTTGCTGACGCGCTGGCCTTCGTCCTGATAATGATTCACGCCCCAGAACCGCTCGCCGTTATCGTCGGTCAGCCAGCCCTGACGCGAGGCGCAGGTGTAAATCGGGTGTTCCATCGAAAAGACCAGGCTGCCGCCGGGCTTAAGCGCGCGCTGAACCTTCGCAAACAGGGTATCCAGCTCCGGCAGGTAGTGCAGCGCCAGCGAGCTGTAGACCAGATCGAGGCTGTTCTCGTTGAGCTTAAGTGATTCCAGATCGCTACGCTGATAGTGAATCCGTGCGTCGTCAGTCAGTTCAGCCGCGCGGGCGAGCATCTTTTCTGAGATATCGACCCCCGTGACGTCAGCAGCGCCCAGCTCGCGCACGGCGCGGCAGAACCAGCCGTAGCCGCAGCCGAGATCGACAACCGATTTACCGGTTAAATCCGGTAGCATGCTTTTTAGTGCAGGCCACTCCGGCGCGCCGTCCAGACCCTGCACCGAACGCGGAAGCTTGGCGTAGCCTTCAAAAAACGCCGGGTTGTCGTAGATGTTTTGTGCCATGGCAGATCCCTCTTTAAGAATGTGCACAGCAGTATACTGCATTGTCGGGTGGCGGCTTCGCCTTACCCGACCTACAAAATCTCCGAACCGTAGGCCGGGTAAGCGAAGCCGCCACCCGGCTCGCTTTTAGCCCACCGTACCCCAGACCAGATTTCCTTTATGGAACGTTGCGGTACGCGGGGAAATGCGCGCCACGGCTTCGGCGGAACAGGAGGCGTCCACCAGCACAAAGCTGGCGTCATCCTGCGCTTTCGGCCACACGCGCTCCCCTTTGTCGTTCAGCGGCAGCACGTCGCCGGTCGCAATCCCCAGCGCGCGGGAGAGCGTCTGCTCGTTCGGGCGGATGTAGAGCTGGGCGTAAAGATTGGCTTTCTCCAGCATGTCCCCCAGACCGTACGGCGACCAGTGGTCGATCACGCTGTCGGTGCCGGTCATCACAAACACGCCCTTGTCCCGCAACTGCTTCAGCGGCATATGCAGGGTGCCAATCGGCACGGTAGAGGCGATGGTCACCTGCTGCGCCGCCATGCGGGTGGCGATCTCATCCACCTGCTGTTCGTTGAGCGTCGCCAGCGCGAAGGCGTGGCTGATGGTGAGTTTCCCCTTCAACGCCGGCGTTTTCTCCACGGTTTCGACCATGTAGTTCACCGCCGCCACGCCCGCCGGGCTGGTTTCGTGCAGGTGAATGTCCACCCCTTTGTCGTAGTCCAGCGCAATCTGGAACATCAGATCGAGAGATTTCTCCATCGCGCCGTCGACGTTGGTCGGGTCCAGCCCGCCCACGTAGTGCGCCCCGGCCTGCATCGCCTCGCGCATCAGCTTTTCAGAATTCGACAGCAGCAGCCCGTGCTGCGGGAAGGCGACGATTTCGCAGTCAAAACCAGGTTTGCGGCGCGCCAGGACCGCCTGCAAGTTTTCCAGGTTTTTCAGACCGGAAACCGGCTCAATGTTGCAATGGCTGCGGGCGATGGTGGAGCCTTTCGACTGGATCAGGTCGATCAGCTTTTCCGCACGCTCCTGGGTGTAGGGCTGCAGCTCAGGCAACAGCTTCTGTTCCAGGCGGATCATATCCTGAATCGTGGTGCCCGCCGGGCGGTTGAGCGATCGCCACGGGCCGCCGTAGAAAGTTTTATCCAGGTGGATGTGCATGTCGCGCATTGCCGGGAGCATCAGCTTGTTGCCCGCATCGTAGTGCGGCAGCGTGGCGTCGGCGTGGCGCTTGTTGTCGTGCAGGGCGACGATCTTCCCGTCCTTGATCTCCAGCGTTTTCAGCTCGGTACGGGTGCTCGTCGCCACGCCGCCGTCGAAGTTAAACCCGGCTTCGAGCAGCACGTTGTCCAGATAGTAATGTTTCGCGGTGATATTCATAGATTTACCGGTCTCGCAGAGTGGCTTTGCGGAGTCAGCAGCATACGCGACGGATCCGGTCGCGCCAAACAGCGCGCAGGCGGTCACCATTTTGCCGCTCTGGCTGATAAATTCACGGCGGCTTTTGTTTTCACTCATCTTATCTTCCTTCATTCACAATATGGGTACCGGTTTCCCCGCGCAGCGCGGCGGGCAGGCAGTCTGGCGAGGTGATGATCACCCGCTTGCCACCGTGGTGTAAAAATTCCAGCGAGGCGACGATTTTGGGCAGCATGCTGCCCGCCGGGAAATGACCTTCTTCCCTGTAGCGCGTCATCTCCGCTACGTTGACGGTGTCCAGCGCCTGCTGGTTTGGCTTGCCGAAGTTGACGCACACCTTTTCCACGCCGGTGGTAATCACCAGCACGTCGGCGTGGATCTCGCGCGCCAGCAGCGCGGTGGAGAGATCTTTATCAATCACCGCGTCGACGCTCTGGTAATCGCCCTGCGCCGAGCGCACCACGGGAATACCGCCCCCGCCCGCGCCGATCACCACGAAGCCTTTTTGCGTCAGGGTCTTGATCGCATCGGCCTCGACAATGCGCAGCGGCTGCGGAGAGGCCACCACGCGACGATATCCCCGGCCCGAATCCTCAACAAAGTGCCAGTCCGGGTGCGCGCGCTGCAGTTCGTCGCGCTGCGCCTCGCTGAAGAACGCGCCGATCGGTTTCGTCGGGTGCGTAAAACCGGGATCGTTTTTATCCACTTCCACCTGCGTGACGACCGTAACTGCTTTTTGCTCCCCGCGCGCGGCCAGGCGGTTGTTTAGCGCCTGCTGGATCAGGTAGCCGATGCCGCCCTGGGTGTCCGCCACGCAGTTTGCCAGTGGCGTGAGGGGAAGCCCCTCCCGCTCGTGGGCAATTTCAGCCCGGCGCAGATCCAGCCCCACCTGAGGGCCGTTGCCGTGGGTAAGCACGATGTCATAGTCGGAAGCCAGCATTTCCAGCACGGACTCTGCCACCGCTTTTACCGCCTGCGCCTGATGTTCAACCGACTGGCTGGCGTTGTCTTTGATAATGCTGTTGCCGCCAATGGCGACGACCATAAGCTCTTTCATACGTGCTCCTTCGCAACAGTACCCGGCTCAGCGCTCGCCGCTTCACGGCTATCCAGCACATGCTTCACCACAAACATGCCGCCCATCATCAGATACGCAGTGACGAACATCAGCGAACTGCCTTCGGCAAAGCCCACGACCGGAGCGTGGATCACCCCGAACAGCGCCAGCAGCGCCCCGCCCGCCGCAGCCACAGCACCGCGCAGCGGTTTGTTGATGATGGCGAAAATGGCGATACAGCCCCACAGCATGCTGGCGAGCGGTGCCCCGTTCCCCAGATGGACTAATCCTTCGTAGTAGATCCCTTTGCTGTGCAGCACGTCGGTACCGATGTTGGCGGCATTGGTGCCCGCCGCGCCCATCACGCTGTTCATCATGGTCAGCGCCCAGTTGGCGATCCACGGGAACAGACAGATGAAGATCACGGGCACTTCCACCTTCGGCGTTTCCCTCACCACCTGGTTGGCGGTGACCACGCCGATAAACACCAGAATCGGCACGATGGCAGTCATCGGAATGATGGCGAGCATAAACGCCCCCAGCCCGAACAGCGGCACGATGAACATGGTCACGCCGGAAGCCAGCGTGTAGCCGATGCTCGCGCCCATCGCTTTCCAGCCGGGATGGCCGACGTAGACCGTCACCGGGAACGGGTTCCCCATGAGGCAGCCGAGCATGGAGGCCAGACCGTTTGCCAGCATGACTTTACGCGTCGGGTATTCATCCCCCGCCGCGTGGGCGCTTTCGATGTTCTCCAGGTCAAAGATGTAGTTCGCCAGACCCAGAGGTACGGCAGAGGCGAGATACGGCAGCGCGTGCGGCAGCCCCTGCAGGAAACCTTCCACGTGCACCTGCGGCGGGTTAAAGCCGAAGGATGACATGGAAGCTTTAATCGCCTCCGGGCTCTGCAGGCCGGAGATCCACGCCAGGGCCGTGCCGGCAATCAGCAGCAGCAATCCGGTTGGGATGCGGGCAAAGATCGGCTTTTTACCGAACCAGTTGATGAAAATCAGCAGCAGCACGATAAACGACACGGTCGGCGCCTCGAACGCCTGCAGCATCGGGTTCATCGCCAGCAGCAGCAGACCCAAACCGGACAGGCACGACAGCAGCACGGTACGCGGGATCATCTTGCGGATGGTTTCCCCTAAAAACGAGCCACCCGCCAGGATCATCGCCTCCACGAAGCACCACACCAGGCCAATCTGGATAGCGAACTCCGCATCACCGGTCTGCTGATAGACCGGCATCAGCACCAGGAAGGTTACGGTAAAAATAGACGGCGCGCTGGGGCCGGACGGCAGCGCGGTGACGTCCGTGCGCCCGGTCTGGCGCGCCATCTGCATGCCAAACCAGGCGTAGCAAATACTCGCGGTCAGCACCGCCAGCCCGAAGGCTGGCGCAATGCGTCCATAAACAATCTCCTTCGGGATGCCGACGACAAAAATGAGCAACCCCATCATGGTCAGCAAATTGGTCAGGTTGTTGGTCATCAACCCGAAATACGCCGCCCAGTCACCTCTTTTCCACTCCAGTTTCATGTTTTTCATGGATGCATGCCTTATAAAAAGTAGCGATCGCGGAAGGTCAACAGCGCCTTTTCAAAACAGCTAAACGGTGGGTGAACGATGCCCGCCCCTATCATGCCGATGCCCGCGTCTTTGTGGGCAATGGCGGTGTTAATCACCGGCAGAATGCCGCTGCCGGCGACTCTGGTGATGTCGATGGCGGTCGGGATCCCCATAAACGAGAGCAGGGGAATGGTGACGTTCGGGTTTTCGCCGAGGGTGATTTCACGCATCTGGCGGGAGAAGTCGATAGCTTCCTCCACCGTGCCGCCCACCAGAGCGACGATCGCCGGGGCCGTCGCCATCGCAAAGCCGCCGATGCCGTAGGTTTCGGTGATCGCGCTGTCGCCGATATCCAGCCCGGAGTCTTCCGGCTTATAGCCCGCGAACATCGGGCCGATCACCTGCTGCGCCGGGCCGGTGAACCACTGCCCCGGCAGGCCGGAAATGCGCAGGCCGAACTCGTAGCCGTTACGCGCCATGGTGGTAACCACGGTGCTGTATTCAATGCCGTGGGCGGCGTCCAGGGCGGCTTTACACATCGCCATCCACGTCGGGCCGGAGAAGTAGTCGCTGCTGGCGACAAACTCAAATACCTCGCGCTGCTGCTCAACCGGATAGCCCGCCTGGATCAGCCCCGGGGTCAGCGCCTGGATCAGCAGCGTGGTGCCCGCATTGTTGCGGTTGTGGCACTCATCGCCCATGTGCAGCGCCTGGGCCAGCATCAGGCGCAGGTCGATTTCGCCGATAATCTTCATCGCGTCGCGCAGCATCGGGCCGAGCACATCGCGCATCCAGTTCAGGCGGTCGATGACGCTCTGGTCGTTGGCGCCCATGCGCAGGATCTTCGCCATCTGCTCGCTGAGGTTGGTGAAGGCTCGGTTGCCGTAGGTTTTGTTCTCAACAATGTGCATAAACATCGACGCGGAGGTGACGCCCGCCATGGAGCCCACGCAGTCATGCTCGTGGCATGGCGAGAAGGTGATCTCCCCTGAGGCGGCAAGCCGTGCCGCGTCGTCCAGATCTTTCGCCAGCCCTTCAAACACCAGCGCACCGGTGACCGCGCCTTTCATCGCGCCGCACATGTTTTCCCAGGAGACAGGCGGACCAGCGTGCAGAATGGTGGTGCGGGTCATCCCCGGCACAACGTTAATCGCCTGGTCATAGCCCACCAGCACCGGATGGGACTGGATAATGCGCTCAAGCGCGATTTGGTTGGCGGCGGCGATCTTCTCCGCCAGCGGTTTTTCCGCCAGCTGATCCAGCGCTTCAACCACCTGCATATTGCCCTGCCCCGGCGGCGTCCAGTCAAGCTGGGTCACGGGAACGTGCTGCTTTTTAAGATCGTCGCTGAACATCGCGATACCCACGTTAATGACGTTCAGCGGCTGGTTAAATAAGGTGGTCATTATGCGTTCTCCCCTTTGCAGACAAATTCGCGTGCCAGTAATCCGGTATTGGTGCTGCTGCTGGCCCAGATGACGCCTGCGTCGGTCAGCATCTGGCACTGCTGCGCCAGCGACTGCGGATCCTGATCGGTGCCGAGCACGTATCCGAGGATCTCAAGCGGACGGTTATCGGCCTTCGCGATGGCCTGCGCCTCTTTGATCGCGTCGATCATCACCCCCACCGGATCCTCGTGCGCGCCGAAGCCCAGCACAAAGTCCATCACGATGACGCCCACTTCCGGATCGCGCGCCTCCTGCTGCAGGCGGCTGATGCGGTTGGTCGGGTCGATCATCGGATGCGGCTTGCCGTTGGTGAAATCGTCGTCGCCAAAGTCGAGGAAGGTGTGGGCTTTACTGACGCTGACGTCCGGCAGGCGTTTAGCGGGATCCGGCTGGATATTGCTGTACACGTCGTCGAACTTCTCCAGCGCGGCAAACATCGCCTCGTCGCACAGGGTGCCGCCGCAGAACAGGCCGCGAATGTACTTCTGCTGCGGGGTCAGGCGGGCGCGCACCTCTTCAATCAATGGCCAGTTGAGCGGATGCAGATCAAGGGAATCTTTTTTGATGCCGGTGAGCAAAACGGCCTTCAGCGCCGCCTCTTTGGTGCCGCGCGCGAACTGCAGTCCGTCCTCATCGGCGGGCGGTTCATTGCGGCCGAGGAAGCAAACAACCACCGGCTTGCGGCAGGCTCTGGCGCGGGCCAGTACCTTTTCTGCCACGGCAGGAGCCGCTGGTTTGGAGATCAGCGCGATAACCTGGGTGCCCTCGTCGGCTTCCAGCATGTCGATGGCGTCGAGCATCATCAGTCCGCCAATTTTCTCGCTGAGATCGCGCCCGCCGGTGCCAATCAGCTGCGACACGCCGCCGCCGAATTCATGGATGCGCACGCTCAGCTCCTGGCTGCCGGTGCCGGATGCGCCGACAATGCCAATCGAGCCGCGGCGCACCGCGTTGGCGAAGCACAGTCCCGCGCCGTTGATGATGGCGGTGCCGCAGTCCGGCCCCATCATCAGCAGTCCTTTCTGGTGCGCCAGCTGCTTCAGCGCCAGCTCGTCGTCGAGCGAGACGTTATCGGAGAAGAGCATCACGTTGAGATCGTTTTCCAGCGCCTGACGCGCCTCGCGGGCGGCGAAGGTGCCGTTGACGGAAATCACCGCAAGGTTGCTGTCCGGGCGATGGGTTTTGGCGCTGGCAATCGTCGCGTAGCGCGCTTCATGGGAGCCCGCGCTCTCTTTACGCGTGAACAGCGCTTCAATAGCGGCCAGCGTTTCATCATTCGCCGCGTCGCCTTTAATGACGATCATCAGGTCGCCGTTTTTCGCCTCATTTAATTCCGGCGTTAACAGCCCGAGGTTTTTTAATACGCCCTTATTCATTTCCGTTGCCATGGCGACAAAGGCCTGTTCAACGCCCGGCAATTTATTGGCTTTAGTGGAAACGGACATTAATGACACGGAGTCAAAATAGGTGTTCTTTTTAATCACGATTTTCGTTGGCATTATTTGCACCTGTTCGCGGATAAAAGGGGGGCCGCCGTCGTGCAAAATGCACGTCGGTAAAAAATGCTTTATTTAATTAGCGGCCAGCCGGAACGGGCTGACCGATCGTTTTACGCGCCCGCCGCCAGCAGCAGGTCGGCAATCTCAGTGAAGCCTTTCTCCCGCGCCAGTTCGAGCGGGGTTTTGCCGTATTTGTCGGTCATATGCGGGTTCGCGCCGTGATCCAGCAGCAGCTTCACGATCGCCTGCTGCTTTTCGCCGCCGTCGTTTAACACGATGGCTTCCAGCAGCGGCGTCCAGCCGACAAAGTTGGTGTGGTTAACGTTGATATCGGTTTTTTCCAGCAGCTCGCGCACGATCTCCACGTGCCCTTTTTCACTGGCAGGCGTAATGCCCACGCCGCCAAAACGCGTCAGGCGGTCGAGATCCGGATTCGCGGGTAATACCAGCCGCAGGAGGGTTAAATCATTGGTCAGGCAGCTAATGAGGAAAGGGTTAAAGCAGGTCTGATCCTGTTTATCAATATCTGCCCCGGCGGCAATTAAAAATTCTACGCAGGAATAGTGTTTTTTCAGGCTGGCAATCGTAACGGCGGTTCTTTTCTGGCGGTTAGTGGCGTTAATATCCACGCCTTTCTCCAGACAGGCTTTTAGCGCATCGCTATTGCCCTCTTCTGCCGCCAGCAGAAATTCCGTAACCAGTTCAGTTGCAGACATATTCAGACTCCCGATGTTTTTCTTTCTGTTGACCTGAGAATAGCAACAGCCTGGTCATAAAAGAATCCGCTTAAAAATGATTCATCGACAGTCAATTCATTGTTGAGTTAAATTCAACAGTTCGGTCAAAACGTGCGTCTGTGCAACCTTTTTCTTATGTTTAACCGCTTTTTAGCGCGTCAAAACGCATTATGCTTATGTCTGATAAAGCCTTATGCACCAGGGCTTTCGGCAAAGCGTCAGAACTGTGATCGGCTTCAAATGCGTTGTAACAGCGTTGTTAAAATATGTTCAAAACTGATGTCTGACGGAGCCGTGATATGAATTCCATCTTTACCGAAGAGAACCTGCTGGCCTTCACCACCGCCGCCCGCTTTGGCAGCTTCAGCAAAGCCGCCGCCGAACTGGGCGTCACCACCTCTGCCATCAGCTACACCATTAAGCGCATGGAGACCGGGCTGGACGTGGTGCTGTTCGTGCGTAACACGCGCAGCATTGAACTGACCGAGTCCGGCTTTTACTTTTACCGCAAAGCCACCGACCTGCTTAACGACTTTCACGCCATCAAGCGCGGGATTGATACCATCTCACAGGGCATCGAGGCGCGGGTGCGCATCTGTATCAACCAGCTGTTGTATACGCCGCGCCATACGGCGCGGCTGCTGCAGGTGCTGAAAAAGCAGTTTCCCACCTGCCAGATCACCGTCACCACCGAGGTCTATAACGGCGTATGGGACTCCATTATCAACAACCAGGCCAATATCGCCATTGGCGCACCGGACACGCTGCTCGACGGCGGCGGAATTGACTACACCGAGATCGGCGCCATTCGCTGGGTGTTCGCCATCGCGCCGGCGCACCCGCTGGCGTTCGTTCCGGAACCGATAGCGGAAAGCCAGCTGCGCCTGTACCCCAACATCATGGTGGAAGATACCGCGCACACCATTAACAAGAAGGTGGGCTGGCTGCTACACGGACAGGAGGCGATTCTGGTGCCGGACTTTAATACCAAATGCCAGTGTCAGATTCTGGGCGAAGGGATAGGTTTTTTACCGGAGTATATGGCGCGGGAAGCGGTGGAAGACGGGCTGCTGGTGACGCGGCGTATCAATAACCCGCGTCAGGATTCTCGCATGCTGCTCGCCACGCAGCATGCCGCGACCGGCCAGGTCACGCGCTGGATCAAACAGCAGTTTGGCCCCCAGGGCGTGCTGACCGGGATCTACAGCGACTTACTCTGGCGTGCTTAGCTCTTACTCTGAACCCAGAAAGCGTGGATAAGACCTGGGATGTAGCCCAGCAGCGTCAGAATAATGTTGATAATAAACGCCCAGCCGAAACCTTTGCCCAACAGCACGCCCAGCGGCGGCAACAGGATGGTAAAAACAATACGCCAAAAACCCATATCAAAACTCCGTGCAAGCTAATCCATTGAAAATAATAAAGAGAACTATCTCTAAGCATAGCCAGTTTACCTGTCTGCGCCAGTTCTCTCCCCCGCGTTTACCCTCTTTTACGCTTTTGACGCTGGCGTAATGCGCACAATTACTTTAGCATTAACTTAATTAAGCAAATACTAAACTATCATGACCGAACTCGAACAGCTTCAGGCCAGCGCAGAGCAGGCCGCAAACCTTTTAAAAGCGATGAGCAATCCGCGTCGCCTGCTGATCCTCTGCACGCTGTGCGGCGCCCCCGGCACCAGCGCGGGGGAACTGGCCCGCGCGACGGGGCTGAGCCCTTCCGCCACGTCGCAGCATCTGGCGCGCATGCGTGAGGAAGGTCTGATTGACAGTACCCGCGAGGCGCAGCGCATTCGCTATTTCATTAAAAACGATGCGGTGCATCAGCTCATCAGCACCCTGAAAACCCTTTATTGCCCGTAAGGAGCCGCCATGTCACTTCCCCTTATTTCGCCGCGCGAGGCCAGCGCCCGCATCGCTGAAGGTGCAAAGCTGATTGATATTCGTGATGCCGACGAGTACGCCCGCGAGCATATTCCCGCCGCGCAGTCCATGCCGCTGGATACCTTACCCGGTGGACTTAAAACGCACGCGGGCGAAACGGTGATTTTTCACTGCCAGTCTGGCGCCCGCACCTCAGGCAATGCCGAACGCCTTGCGCAGGCCGCCGCCCTCGCTCAGGCACTGGTGGTCGAAGGGGGCATTCAGGGCTGGAAGCAGGCGGGTCTGCAGACTGTCGAAGACAAAACCCAGCCGCTGCCGCTGATGCGTCAGGTGCAAATTGCCGCCGGGCTGCTCATTCTCTGCGGCGTGGTGCTCGGCTATAGCGTCTCCGGCGGCTTTTTCCTGCTCAGCGGCTTCGTAGGAGCCGGGCTGCTGTTCGCCGGTGTGACCGGTTTTTGCGGCATGGCGAGGCTGCTCAAGGTGATGCCCTGGAACCGTCGTACCTCATAAGCAGTAATCGCTGAAATACGCTGTACCCGCCGTCATACGTGGGCTAAGGTGAAGATCGCTAAAACGATGAGGAGGTAATATGTTTTCTGTCGGTGATTATGTACAACCGCGTAAAGGCGGCCCGAAGCTGAAAGTGCTTGAAGTGAATGGTGACAGCGTTGTGGCGGTACAGGCCAGCAATGAGCAAGGCGAGAAATATACCCTGAAAGCGGCCGATCTGGCGCCGTATACTGAAGACGGTGATTTCGGCGTCTGCTGAAAAAATGCCGGGCGGTGTGTTCCGCCCGGTTTACCTGTTTAGATCAGAAAATCTTCCAGTGATTTGCCGTTTGCCAGCGCGCTGGCAATAGGCTTCGGCGTGCGGCCCTGGCCGGTCCACGTTTTCTCTTCACCGTTCTGGTCAATAAAGCGATATTTGGCATCACGCGGCTTGCGCTTTTTCACTGGCTTACCCGCCTGCCCCAGTTCAGAGCCCAGCAGATCGGTCGGTGAAATACCATCGGCTTTCATTCGTTCCAGCAGGGCATTAATTTTCTCCTGCTGCTCAGCCCGCTGCTGCTCTAATTCCGCCAGCTCACTACGTTTCTCTTCAGCAACGACCCTGACCTTTTCCAGCATTTCCTCAAGAACGTCCAGGGATAATTCGCGTGCCATGGCGCGCAGAGTTCGGATATTATTAAGATTCTGTAACGTCAAAGACATATTATTTGAAAACCTTCTCTTTAGGGTAAATAGATAAATCACCGACAGAATAATTCATTTCCGTTGAAATATCTACCCGCGGGGCGACCCTGCCAATAGCGTAAATATGTTTTACTGCCACCGTTAATATTATCTTATAACGCCTGTGGGATACGCATGGATTCATTCACCCCATCAATATAAATGGTAATCCTTAATCAAAATTTCAGCATCCTGCGCTGTCCAAAAGCGGGTTGAAGCCTTCGTCAGTGAGACGAGACACAACCAACTGATTTACATTAGAAAATCATCACACGAGACACATTATAACGAAGCGAACAAAAAACCATCAATTTTAGAGAATTTTGTGGACAAAACGCGTTTAAATAAAAATTAATCACTAGTTGTTAGTTCAAACATAGAGATATACGCTATACACGTCAAACAAACCAACCTAAAGCACTAATCGCTTCGGGAAAATCGTTTCTTTTGTGTTCTTCTCAAGGAGTTCAGACATGTTCTCACCGCAATCACGCCTTCGCCATGCAGTGGCGGATACTTTCGCGATGGTTGTCTACTGTTCCGTTGTGAACATGCTGATCGAAATATTCCTCTCCGGAATGACCTTCGAGCAGTCACTTTCTTCTCGTCTGGTGGCGATCCCGGTCAATATTATTATTGCATGGCCTTACGGCTTATACCGCGATGCCGTCATGCGTTTCGCACGTCGTATCAGCCCCGCAGGCTGGGTGAAAAACCTGGCGGACGTTCTGGCCTATGTGACGTTCCAGTCGCCGGTTTACGTGGCTATTCTGCTGACGGTGGGCGCGGACTGGCACCAGATCGCTGCGGCGGTCAGTTCGAATATTGTGATTTCAATGCTGATGGGGGCGGTGTACGGCTATTTCCTCGACTACTGTCGCCGCCTGTTTAAGGTCAGCCAGTACAGCCAGGCAAAAGCGTGATATGAAGCGACTGGCGCATGCCAGTCGCAAATTTACTGTACGTCGCCAAACAGTCCCTTCAAAAACCGTTCCAGCGCCATACGCGAGCTGAAACCATGCGGAATACCATAATGCTCATGCGTCTCTCCGCCTAAATAGAGCGGAAATTGCTGATAGTGATCGCAGGTTTTAATATCCGAGGCAGGCTCAGCAAATGACAGACTTCTGTCTTTCAGCGTCGGGTGAATAATGAGAGCGGTACGTCCCATTCTTGCTTCACGATTAACGTAAACATAATTCTCGCCACGGCGATATCCATACGCTTTTGGTGTCACCTCATCCATGGTGAATCCCTCTTTTTCAAGAACGCGCGCCACCTCATCAGGTCGTAAATACATATCTTTTCCTCGTTATCTTTTCCTGCCCGGCAACCTTACAGTATTCAGCATTAGCAGGGCTTTCAGAATAGTCCATAAACTGCCGGATAACGCGTGATGCGCTTCAGATATTAAATTTCTGAACTAAACTGAACGGGAACGCAAAATTACGGAGGATCGTATGTTTAACAGACCGAACCGAAACGATATTAATGACGATGCGCAGGATATTCGTAATGATGTCAGCCAATTAGCGGACACGCTGGAAGAGGTGCTGAAATCCTGGGGAAGTGACGCGAAGGACGAAGCGGATGCCGCAAAACGTAAGGCTCAGTCTCTGCTCCGTGAAACCCGCGCGCGCTTAAACGGCCGCACGCGTACGACACAGGCTGCCTGCGATGCGGTCAGCTGCGCAACGACCTTCGTGCGCGAGAAGCCGCTCTGTACGCTCGGCACGGTAGCGGCAGTCGGTATCTTTGTGGGCGCTCTGCTTAGCCTGCGCAAATAACCCGCTCACGCACCGTTATCTGCCCCGGTGGTCAGTGGCTGCCGGGGCTTTTCTTTGCCTTCTCGGCTGTAAAACCCGTATAGCCTGCCCTGCCCCGCTGAGCTCATCATCGGGACAACATCAATCTGAATTTCCCATATCTTGTATGGTTGAAACTTAAGACAACTACATCTAGTATTCCTTTTAGCAAGACACACACAACCTGACGCGATGATTCGCGCCGTTCTCTCATTTTAAATGGAAATACGAATCATGAGCATTATTATTTACACTCGTAACGATTGTGTTCAGTGCCACGCAACTAAACGGGCGATGGAAAGCCGCGGCGTGGCGTTTGAGATGGTGAATATTGACCAGCAGCCCGAGGCCGCCGATACCCTTCGCGCGCAGGGTTTCCGTCAGCTTCCGGTGGTGGTGGCCGGGGAGACCAGCTGGTCTGGCTTCCGCCCGGACATGATCAACCGCATCGCCGCGCAGGCCGCACGGGCATGAGCAGACTGGTGTTCTTCTCCAGCAGCTCGGAAAACACGCTCCGTTTTATTGAGCGCGTCGGGCTGCCTGCGGTGCGCATTCCGCTTAACGAGCGGGAGCGGATCCGGGTAGAGGAACCTTACATTCTGGTGGTGCCCAGCTATGGCGGAGGCGGCACGGCGGGCGCAGTGCCTCGCCAGGTGATCCGCTTTCTGAACGATCCTCATAACCGGGAGCTGATCCGCGGCGTCATTGCGGCGGGGAATCGCAATTTCGGCGACGCCTTTGGCCGCGCCGGAGATGTCATCTCTCAAAAATGCGGCGTGCCGTATCTCTATCGCTTTGAGCTGATGGGGACGCAGCAGGACGTCGAAAACGTGCGTAAAGGAGTGAACGAATTTTGGCAACGACAACCGCAGAACGGGTAATGCAGGCGACGCCGGATTACCACGCATTAAACGCGATGCTTAACCTCTATGACCGGGAGGGACGCATTCAGTTTGATAAAGACCGTGAGGCGGTGGACGCCTTTTTTGCCGCCCACGTGCGGCCCAACAGCGTGACCTTTACGAGCCAGGATGAACGTCTCGACCACCTGGTTAACGAGGGTTACTACGATGCGCGCGTCCTCACCCGCTACGAACGCGCCTTCGTCGTGAAGCTGTTTGAACGCGCCCACGCCAGCGGCTTTCGTTTCCAGACGTTCCTTGGCGCGTGGAAGTTCTACACCAGCTACACCCTGAAAACCTTTGATGGTAAGCGCTATTTAGAAAGCTTTGAAGATCGCGTGGTGATGGTCGCGCTGACCCTGGCGCAGGGCGATGAAGCGCTGGCGCAACAGCTCACCGACGAGATCCTCTCCGGCCGCTTCCAGCCCGCCACGCCTACCTTTCTCAACTGCGGCAAAGCCCAGCGCGGTGAGCTGGTCTCCTGCTTCCTGCTGCGTATCGAAGATAATATGGAGTCGATTGGCCGCGCGGTGAACTCGGCGCTGCAGCTTTCCAAACGCGGCGGCGGCGTGGCGTTTTTGCTCTCTAACCTGCGCGAAGCGGGCGCGCCGATCAAGCGCATCGAAAACCAGTCCTCCGGCGTGATCCCGGTGATGAAGATGCTGGAGGATGCGTTCTCCTATGCTAACCAGCTTGGCGCGCGCCAGGGCGCAGGGGCGGTTTACCTGCATGCGCATCATCCGGACATTCTGCGTTTTCTCGATACCAAGCGCGAAAACGCCGACGAAAAAATCCGTATCAAAACCCTGTCGCTTGGCGTGGTGATCCCGGATATCACCTTTAAACTGGCCAAAGAGAATGCCGAGATGGCGCTCTTCTCGCCGTATGACGTTGAGCGAATCTATGGCAAAGCTTTTGGCGACGTGGCCATCAGCGAACTTTATGACGTGCTGGTAGCCGACGAGCGCATTCGCAAAAAATATATCAACGCCCGCGATTTCTTCCAGACGCTTGCCGAAATTCAGTTTGAGTCCGGCTATCCGTACATCATGTACGAAGATACGGTAAACCGCGCGAACCCGATTGCCGGGCGCATCAACATGAGCAACCTGTGCTCGGAGATTTTGCAGGTCAACAGCGCGTCCGGCTATGAAGAGAATCTGGACTATGCGGAGATCGGCAAAGACATCTCCTGCAACCTCGGGTCGCTGAATATCGCCCACACCATGGATTCACCCGACTTTGGCCGCACGATAGAAACCGCCATTCGCGGGCTGACGGCGGTGTCGGACATGAGCCACATCCGCAGCGTGCCGTCCATCGAAGCGGGCAACTCTGCGTCGCATGCTATCGGGCTGGGGCAGATGAATCTCCACGGTTATCTGGCGCGGGAGGGCATCGCCTACGGCAGTCCGGAAGGGCTGGACTTCACCAACCTCTATTTTTACACCGTCACCTGGCACGCGCTGCATACCTCGATGATGCTGGCGCGCGAACGCAACCAGCATTTTGCGGGCTTTGAGCAGTCCCGCTACGCCAGCGGAGCGTATTTTAGCCCGTATCTTGAAGGCGACTGGCAACCGAAAACCGAAAAAGTACGCGAACTGTTTGCTCGCGCCGGAATTGTGTTGCCGACGCGCGCGATGTGGCAGCAGTTGCGTGATGATGTGATGCGCTACGGCATCTACAACCAGAACCTGCAGGCCGTACCGCCAACCGGTTCGATCTCCTACATCAATCACGCCACGTCGAGCATTCACCCGCTCGTGTCGAAAATTGAAATTCGCAAAGAAGGCAAAACCGGACGCGTTTACTACCCTGCCCCGTTTATGACCAATGAGAACCTGGCTTTGTATCAGGACGCGTATGAGATCGGCCCGGAAAAAATCATCGATACCTACGCCGAGGCGACGAAACACGTGGATCAGGGACTGTCGCTGACGCTGTTCTTCCCGGATACCGCCACCACGCGGGACATCAACAAAGCCCAGATCTACGCCTGGAAGAAAGGAATCAAGACGCTCTACTACATTCGCCTGCGCCAGCTTGCGCTGGAAGGCACCGAAATTGAAGGCTGCGTGTCCTGCGCGCTGTAAGGAGAAAGGATGAAACTGTCACGCGTGAGTGCCGTTAACTGGAACAAAATCCAGGACGATAAAGACCTGGAGGTATGGAACCGCCTGACCAGCAACTTCTGGCTGCCGGAAAAGGTTCCGCTCTCCAACGATATTCCGGCCTGGCAAACCCTGAGTCACGCCGAGCAGCAGCTGACGATCCGCGTCTTTACCGGCCTGACGCTGCTCGACACCATTCAAAATACCGTCGGCGCACCGGCTCTGATGAGTGACGCGCTGACGCCGCACGAAGAGGCGGTGATGTCGAACATCAGCTTTATGGAGGCGGTGCACGCCCGCTCCTACAGTTCGATTTTCTCCACGCTGTGCCAGACCAAAGACGTGGACGCAGCCTACGCATGGAGTGAAGCAAGCGAGTCACTACAGAGAAAGGCGGAGCTGGTGCTGACGTATTATCGGAACGACGAGCCGCTGAAGAAGAAGATCGCCAGCGTGTTTCTGGAATCCTTCCTCTTCTATTCTGGCTTCTGGCTGCCCATGTACTGGTCGAGCCGGGGCAAGCTCACCAACACCGCCGATTTGATTCGCCTCATCATTCGTGATGAAGCGGTGCACGGGTATTACATCGGCTATAAGTATCAGAAAGGGCTGGAAAAGGTCAGCGACGCGGAGCGAGAGGAGCTAAAAGGTTTTGCGCTCGATTTGCTGATGGATCTGTACGACAACGAGCTGAGCTATACCGAAGAACTCTACGCTGGTACCGGCTGGGAGGAAGACGTGAAGGCCTTCCTTTGCTACAACGCCAACAAGGCGCTGATGAACCTGGGTTATGAGGCGCTGTTCCCACCGGAGATGGCGGAGGTGAACCCGGCGATTCTGTCCGCGCTGTCGCCCAACGCCGACGAAAACCACGATTTCTTCTCCGGGTCGGGTTCATCGTACGTGATGGGCAAAGCGGTGGAAACTGAGGATGAAGACTGGGATTTTTAACGAACGTTAACGTTCGTTAATTTAATATAAACCCAACAATTTCCTCTCTAATATTTACAAAGCAACTACACTGTCATTTCTGCGTCATATTCGCCTGAATCACCCGATTCAGGCGAAATTCTCCTGCGCCACAGCAAAAAATTGAGAAAAATTCAGATCACGCTCAGCCCTTTACTCATGGGAAATTCAGCCGTTTCGCTTCCCTGAAAATTCACGTCATAAGCAAACCCAGGGTTGTCTCAGATTCTCAGTATGTTAGGGTTATGCCCGTTAACAATTTACCATGGTAATCATATCGACATAAACAAATAACAGGACACTCTCTATTGCATGGCAATTAAATTAGAAGTGAAAAATCTTTATAAAGTATTTGGCGAGCATCCGCAGCGCGCATTCAAATATATTGAGAAAGGCCTTTCGAAAGAGCAAATTCTGGAAAAAACCGGGCTATCGCTTGGCGTTAAAGACGCCAGTCTGGCCATTGAAGAAGGCGAGATTTTTGTCATCATGGGATTATCCGGTTCGGGTAAATCCACTATGGTTCGCCTTCTCAATCGCCTGATTGAACCCACCCGCGGACAGGTACTGATTGACGGCGTGGATATCGCCAGAATATCAGACGCCGAGCTTCGCGAGGTGCGCAGAAAGAAGATTGCGATGGTATTCCAGTCATTCGCGCTGATGCCGCACATGACGGTACTGGATAATACCGCCTTTGGCATGGAATTAGCCGGCACGCCTGCGCAGGAACGTCAGGAAAAAGCCCTTGATGCCCTGCGCCAGGTAGGGCTGGAAAATTATGCGCATGCGTACCCGGATGAACTTTCCGGCGGTATGCGTCAGCGCGTGGGATTAGCCCGCGCATTAGCCATTAATCCAGACATTTTATTAATGGACGAAGCTTTCTCCGCCCTCGATCCGTTAATTCGCACCGAGATGCAGGATGAGCTGGTAAAATTACAGGCGAAACATCAGCGAACCATTGTCTTTATTTCCCACGATTTGGATGAAGCCATGCGTATTGGCGACCGTATTGCCATTATGCAAAATGGTGAAGTGGTGCAGGTCGGCACGCCGGATGAAATACTGAATAATCCGGCGAATGATTATGTCCGCACCTTCTTCCGCGGCGTGGATATTAGCCAGGTCTTTAGCGCCAAAGATATTGCCCGTCGAACGCCAAACGGCATTATTCGTAAAACCCCAGGCTTCGGCCCGCGCTCGGCGCTTAAGCTGCTGCAGGACGAAGACCGTGAATACGGTTATCTGGTTGAACGCGGCAATAAATTTGTCGGCGTTGTCTCCATCGACTCTCTGAAAACCGCGCTCAGCGAAAACCAGGGGATCGATGCGGCGTTGATTGACGCTCCGCTTGCCGTGGACGCCGAAACGCCGCTCAGCGAGTTGCTCTCTCACGTAGGGCAGGCGCCGTGCGCCGTGCCGGTCGTGGGTGAGGAACAACAGTACGTCGGCATCATCTCAAAGCGGATGCTGCTGCAGGCTTTAGATCGCGAGGGGGCAAACAATGGCTGACCAAACTAACCCGTGGGGTACCACTGAAGCGGCGGATAACGCTGCACAATCCGCCGACGCGTGGGGTTCCACGCCAGCCCCCGCCGACGGCGGCGGCGCGGCAGACTGGCTGAACAGCGCCCCCGCGCCTGCGCCAGAACACTTCAACATCATGGACCCGTTCCATAAAACGCTGATCCCGCTGGACAGCTGGGTCACGGAGGGGATCGACTGGGTGGTGACGCACTTCCGCCCGGTGTTCCAGGGGATCCGCATCCCGGTGGATTACATCCTGAACGGCTTCCAGCAGCTGATGCTGGGCATGCCGGCACCGGTGGCGATTATCCTGTTCTCCCTGATCGCCTGGCAGTTTGGCAGCGCCGGCATGGGTGTCGCCACGCTGATTTCGCTGATTGCCATCGGCGCGATTGGGGCCTGGTCGCAGGCGATGATCACCCTGGCGCTGGTGCTGACCGCCCTGCTCTTCTGCGTTGTCATCGGCCTGCCGATGGGGATTTGGCTGGCGCGCAGCCCGCGGGCGGCGAAGATTATCCGTCCGCTACTGGATGCAATGCAGACCACCCCGGCCTTCGTCTATCTGGTGCCGATTGTGATGCTGTTCGGCATCGGCAACGTGCCGGGCGTGGTGGTCACCATTATCTTCGCCCTGCCGCCGATTATTCGTCTGACCATTCTCGGGATCAACCAGGTGCCTGCGGACCTGATCGAAGCGTCACGCTCGTTCGGTGCCAGCCCGCGCCAGATGCTGTTTAAGGTTCAGCTCCCGCTGGCCATGCCAACCATCATGGCGGGCGTTAACCAGACGCTGATGCTGGCTCTGTCGATGGTGGTGATTGCCTCGATGATCGCCGTTGGCGGTCTCGGTCAGATGGTACTGCGCGGCATTGGCCGTCTCGACATGGGGCTGGCCACCGTCGGCGGCGTCGGGATCGTGATCCTCGCCATTATTCTTGACCGCCTGACCCAGGCCGTCGGTCGCGATTCACGCAGTCGCGGCAACCGTCGCTGGTATTCCACCGGCCCTGTCGGGTTACTCACCCGCCCCTTTAGAAAATAAGGAACAACGATGCGACATAACGTCCTTTTTGCCACAGCGTTTGCCACCCTTGTCTCCACCAGCACGTTCGCGGCTGATCTGCCGGGCAAAGGCATTACCGTGCAGCCGGTGCAGAGCACCATTTCGGAAGAGAGCTTCCAGACCCTGATCGTCAGCCGCGCGCTGGAAAAACTCGGCTACACGGTTAACACGCCGAGCGAAGTGGATTACAACGTGGGCTATACCTCGATTGCCTCCGGTGACGCCACCTTCACCGCCGTGAACTGGCAGCCGCTGCACGATGACATGTATGCCGCCGCCGGTGGCGACAAGAAATTCTACCGTGAAGGCACCTTTGTCACCGGCGCGGCGCAGGGATATCTGATCGACAAGAAAACCGCCGACCAGTACCACATCACCAATATCGAACAGCTGAAGGATCCGAAGATCGCCAAACTGTTCGACACCAACGGTGACGGCAAGGCCGACATGATGGGCTGCTCGCCGGGCTGGGGCTGCGAAGCGGTGATTAACCACCAGAACAAGGCGTTCGATCTGGCGAAAACGGTCGACGTGAGCCACGGCAACTATTCTGCGATGATGGCCGACACCATTGCCCGCTTCAAAGAGGGTAAACCGGTGATTTACTACACCTGGACGCCATACTGGGTGAGCGACGTGCTGAAGCCGGGGAAAGACGTGGTGTGGCTGCAGGTACCGTTCTCCTCCCTGCCGGGCGAGCAGAAAGATATCGACACCAAACTGCCGAACGGCATGAACTACGGCTTCCCGGTGAACACCATGCATATCGTGGCGAACAAAGCCTGGGCCGAGAAAAACCCGGCCGCGGCGAAGCTGTTCTCGGTGATGAAGCTGCCGCTGGCGGACATCAACGCCCAGAACGCGATGATGCACGCGGGTAAATCGTCTGAGGCAGATGTCAAAGGCCACGTCGACGGCTGGATCAAAGCCCACCAGCAGCAGTTTGACGGCTGGGTGAAAGAGGCGCTTGAGGCGCAGAAGTAAAAAACAAAACCCTACCCCTCACCCTCTCCCCTGTACATCCCAAAGGGAAGAGGGTGAGGGCTAACCGCACAAACACACACACAACAATCCCCCAACATTCACAATCATTCGCTATTATGGTTTCCGGAAAAATAATCACTTAACTAACGATTCCTGAAACTAATGACAAAAACAGCTCAAGGGCTTAGCCCCGCACTCATTCTTTTAATGTCCGTGGCCACGGGTCTGGCCGTCGCCAGCAACTATTACGCGCAACCTCTTCTCGACACCATCACCCGCGCGTTTGACCTTTCCGCCAGTTCAGCAGGCTTTATTGTCACCGCAGCCCAGCTCGGTTATGCCGCCGGGCTGCTGTTCCTGGTGCCGCTCGGCGATATGTTTGAACGCCGAATGCTGATCGTCTCCATGACCCTGCTGGCCGCCGGTGGGATGCTGATCACCGCCAGCAGCCAGTCGCTGACGATGATGATTATCGGTACTGCGCTGACGGGGTTGTTCTCCGTGGTCGCGCAAATCCTGGTTCCGCTCGCAGCGACCCTCGCCTCCCCGGAAAAACGCGGCAAGGTGGTGGGCACCATCATGAGCGGCCTGCTGCTGGGGATTTTGCTGGCGCGTACCGTTGCCGGGCTGCTGGCAAGCCTCGGCGGCTGGCGCACCGTATACTGGGTGGCGAGCGTGCTGATGGTCGTCATGGCGCTGGCGCTGTGGCGCGGGCTGCCAAAAGTGAAGCAGGAAAATCACCTGAACTACCCGCAGCTGCTGGCCTCCGTTTTCAGCCTGTTCACCCAGGATAAGCTTCTGCGCACCCGAGCCCTGCTGGGCTGCTTCACCTTCGCCAACTTCAGCATTCTGTGGACGTCGATGGCGTTTCTGCTGGCCGCGCCGCCGTTCAATTATTCCGAAGGGGTGATTGGCCTGTTCGGTCTGGCCGGTGCCGCAGGCGCACTGGGCGCACGTCCCGCAGGCGGGCTGGCCGACAAGGGCAAATCCCATCTGACCACCTCCGCGGGGCTGGTATTACTCCTGCTCTCCTGGGCGGCAATCTGGTATGGGCACGTCTCGGTGCTGGCGCTGATCGTCGGTATTCTGGTGCTCGATCTCACCGTGCAGGGCGTTCACATCACCAATCAGACCGTCATCTATCGCGTGAAGCCAGAGGCGCGTAACCGCCTGACGGCCGGGTACATGACCAGCTACTTCATTGGCGGCGCGGCGGGCTCGCTCATTTCCGCCTCGGTGTGGCAGCATGCCGGCTGGTCAGGGGTATGTGCGATCGGCGCCATCGTCGCCACGCTTAACCTGCTAGTATGGTGGCACGGCTACCATCGTCAGGATGCAATTCATTAAGTTTTACATTGCGTTGGCCTCTTAGGGTGTTAAGAGGCCCTTCACTCTGTTAATGTAAACGTAATCATTTATCCCAGAAATTTTAATGTGGGTGACATATTTACAATCGGCATGAATAGTTCAGACCCCCGTCCTCACATCCTCTCTTCAGCGGGTTCACACCCTACGCTTTCTGTGCTCACCGGGTCACGGACTTACCCGGCGCTTTCTGATGGTGACATTAATTTGGCGGATATAACCGCACAAATAATTCATTTACATTATTTGTCACTATCGTTACTATATCGGCTGTAATTAATGAGGTTATGCCCAAATGGATAGTTCGTTTACGCCCATTGAACAAATGCTTAAATTCCGCGCCAGTCGCCATGAGGACTTCCCGTACCAGGAAATCCTGCTGACTCGCCTGTGCATGCACATGCAGGGTAAGCTACTGGAAAACCGTAATAAAATGCTGAAAGCTCAAGGGATTAACGAGACATTGTTTATGGCGTTGATCACGCTGGAGTCTCAGGAAAACCACAGCATTCAGCCTTCCGAGCTGAGCTGCGCGCTGGGCTCCTCCCGTACCAATGCGACCCGAATTGCCGATGAGCTCGAAAAGCGTGGCTGGATTGAGCGCCGTGAAAGCGACAACGATCGCCGCTGCCTGCATCTGCAACTGACCGATAAAGGTCACCAGTTCCTGCGCGAGGTGCTGCCACCTCAGCACAATTGCCTGCACAAACTCTGGTCCGCCCTCAGCACCGCCGAGCGTGACCAGCTTGAGCACATCACTCGCAAGCTGCTCACCCGTCTGGACCAGATGGATGAAGACGGCGCCGTTCTTGAGGCGCTGCGCTAACGCGACGACACGCTCACCATTCCAGATTCATAAGAAAACCGACAGGCCAGCACGTCACACTGCTGGCCTTTCTGACAACAGGTCGGCTCAGCCGATGTGAAAATAAGAAGATCGTGGAGAACAACAATGAGCGCAAATGCGGAGAGCACTACCCCGCAGCAACCGGCCAACAAGAAAGGCAAACGTAAGAGCGCCCTTCTTCTGTTGACCTTGCTCTTTATCATTATTGCCGTGGCATATGGGATCTATTGGTTTTTAGTACTGCGTCATGCTGAAGAGACTGACGACGCGTACGTGGCAGGGAACCAGGTACAAATTATGGCGCAGGTGTCGGGCAGCGTGACGAAAGTCTGGGCTGACAATACCGACTTTGTGCAAAAAGGCGATGTGTTGGTGACCCTCGATCCAACCGACGCCCAGCAGGCGTTTGAAAAAGCACAGACCGCGCTGGCCTCCAGCGTCCGTCAGACCCGCCAGCTGATGATCAACAGCAAGCAGCTGCAGGCCAACATCGACGTGCAGAAAACCGCACTCGCACAGGCGCAGAGCGACCTGAACCGCCGCGTGCCGCTCGGCACCGCCAACCTGATTGGCCGTGAAGAGCTGCAGCACGCCCGCGACGCCGTCGCCAGCGCTCAGGCACAGCTGGATGTGGCCATTCAACAGTACAACGCCAACCAGGCGATGGTGCTGGGCACCAGCCTGGAAAACCAGCCCGCCGTTCAGCAGGCGGCGACCGAAGTGCGCAACGCGTGGCTTGCCCTGCAGCGTACTAAAATCGTCAGCCCAATGACCGGCTATGTCTCCCGTCGTTCCGTCCAGCCAGGGGCGCAGATCAGCCCAACCACGCCGCTGATGGCGGTCGTACCGGCAGACAACCTGTGGGTCGACGCCAACTTTAAAGAGACGCAGCTTGCCCATATGCGTATCGGCCAGACCGCGACGGTTGTCAGCGACATCTATGGCGATGACGTGAAGTACACCGGGAAAGTGGTGGGTCTGGATATGGGGACCGGCAGCGCCTTCTCCCTGCTGCCTGCGCAGAACGCCACCGGTAACTGGATCAAAGTCGTACAGCGTCTGCCCGTGCGTATCGAACTGGATGCTAAGCAGCTGGCGGATCACCCGCTGCGTATCGGCCTGTCAACGCTGGTGACGGTTGACACCGCCAACCGCGACGGTCAGATCCTGGCAAGCCAGGTGCGTAGCAGCCCGGCTTATGAAAGTAACGCCCGTGAAATTAGCCTCGATCCGGTCAACAAGCTGATCGATGACATCGTGAAGGCAAACGCCGGTTAATCCGAAGGTGAGCGTTATGCAACAGCAAAAGCCGCAAAAACCGCTGGAAGGCGCGCAGCTGGTCATTATGACCATTGCGCTGTCGCTGGCGACATTCATGCAGGTGCTGGACTCCACCATCGCAAACGTGGCGATCCCAACCATCGCCGGTAACCTTGGCTCGTCGCTGAGCCAGGGGACCTGGGTCATTACCTCGTTTGGGGTGGCAAACGCCATCTCCATTCCGATCACCGGCTGGCTGGCAAAGCGCGTCGGTGAGGTGAAGCTGTTCCTCTGGTCCACGGTGGCGTTTGTACTGGCCTCGTGGGCGTGCGGCATGTCCAGCAGCCTGACGATGCTGATTTTCTTCCGCGTCCTTCAGGGGATTGTCGCGGGGCCGCTGATCCCGCTTTCCCAGAGTTTGCTGCTGAGCAACTACCCTCCCGCAAAACGTTCCGTCGCGCTGGCGCTCTGGTCGATGACCGTTATCGTCGCGCCTATCTGCGGACCGATTCTGGGCGGGTACATCAGCGATAACTACCACTGGGGCTGGATCTTCTTCATCAACGTACCGATTGGCGCTGTCGTGGTATTGATGACGCTGCAGTCGCTGCGAGGACGAGAGACGCGCACCGAACAACGGCGTATCGACAGCATCGGGCTGGCGCTGCTGATCCTGGGTATCGGCAGTCTGCAGATCATGCTCGACCGCGGTAAAGAGCTCGACTGGTTCAACTCGCAGGAAATTATCATCCTGACCATTGTCGCGGTGGTGTCGATCAGCTTCCTGATCGTCTGGGAGCTGACGGACGACAACCCGATAGTCGATCTCTCGCTGTTTAAGTCGCGAAACTTCACCATCGGCTGCCTGTGTATCAGCCTCGCCTATATGCTCTACTTCGGCGCGATTGTTCTGCTGCCGCAGCTGTTGCAGGAGGTGTATGGCTATACCGCCACCTGGGCAGGTCTGGCGTCGGCACCCGTTGGGGTGATCCCGGTCCTGCTGTCGCCGATAATTGGCCGCTTCGCCCATAAGCTCGACATGCGTCGGCTGGTGACGTTCAGCTTCATTATGTATGCGGTGTGCTTCTACTGGCGTGCGTATACCTTTGAGCCGGGAATGGACTTTGGCGCCTCGGCGTGGCCACAGTTCATTCAGGGCTTCGCGGTGGCGTGCTTCTTTATGCCGCTGACCACCATCACGCTCTCTGGCTTACCGCCCGAGCGTCTGGCGGCCGCATCGAGCCTGTCGAACTTCACCCGTACGCTGGCGGGCTCCATCGGTACGTCGATCACCACCACCCTGTGGACGAACCGCGAATCGATGCACCACGCACAGCTGACCGAAGCGGTGAACCCGTACAACCCGAATGCTCAGCAGATGTATAGCCAGCTTCAGGGGATGGGAATGACGGAGCAGCAGGCGTCCGGCTGGATTGCCCAGCAGATCACCAACCAGGGGCTGATTATCTCGGCCAACGAGATTTTCTGGATATCGGCAGGGATCTTTATCGTCCTGCTGGGGCTGGTGTGGTTTGCCAGACCGCCGTTTGGTGCCGGTGGCGGCGGTGGCGGCGCGCACTAGTCTTGTGCGCGGGTTGCTCGTTCTGTGCGACGGTTGCCCGGTGGCGCTACGCTTACCGGGCCTACGAACGTAGGCCGGATAAGGCGTAGCCGCCATCCGGCAAAAAACCGCACCGTGTCCAGAACGCGACAGCCATTGTCAGTTCCGATAAAGCAGCGCGCCTGAAATCGATTCACGATAGTGAAAAGACAA
This sequence comes from Enterobacter sp. BNK-13, assembly GCF_048685015.1. Lineage (NCBI taxonomy): Bacteria > Pseudomonadati > Pseudomonadota > Gammaproteobacteria > Enterobacterales > Enterobacteriaceae > Enterobacter > Enterobacter sp. BNK-13. Next base: position 3,323,642 of record NZ_JBLQTP010000001.1, read on the forward strand.
CAGGAGCGCATCATGCTGAACACACCCGCCGACAAGTACCAACCCTATCCCACCCTTTCCCTGCCCGACCGTCGCTGGCCGGAACAACGCATCACCCGCGCGCCGCGCTGGCTCTCGACCGACCTGCGCGACGGCAACCAGGCCCTTGCCGAGCCGATGGACAGCGCCCGCAAGCTGCAGTTCTGGGCACTGCTGCTGGACTGCGGATTCAAAGAGATCGAGGTTGCCTTTCCTTCCGCCTCACAGACGGATTTCAACTTTGTTCGCCAGCTGATTGAAGAGAAACGCATCCCGGATGACGTGACGATTCAGGCGCTCACTCAGGCACGGGAAGATCTCATCCATCGCACTTTTGAATCCCTGCGCGGCGCGAAGCAGGCTACCGTGCATCTGTATAACGCCACCGCTCCGCTGTTCCGCCGCCTGGTCTTCGGCATGGAGAAAGCGCAAATCGTTGAGCTGGCGACGCGCTCGACGCGACTTATTCGCCAGCTGTGTGAGGAAAATCCCGACACCCGCTGGCAGTATGAATACTCTCCGGAAACCTTCTGCTTTACCGAGCCGGAGTTTGCGCTGGAGATTTGTGAAGCCGTGGCGGAAATCTGGCAGCCGTGCGACGAGCGGCCTATGGTGATCAACTTACCTGCCACCGTCGAAGTGAGCACGCCGAACGTCTATGCCGACCAGATCGAGTATTTCTGTCGCTACTTCAGCCGCCGCCGCGATGTCTGCATCAGCGTGCATCCACATAACGACCGCGGTACCGGCGTCGCCTGCGCGGAGCTGGCGGTAATGGCGGGGGCTGACCGCGTGGAGGGCTGTCTGTTTGGTAACGGGGAACGTACGGGCAACGTCTGCCTGGTGACGCTGGCAATGAACCTCTACAGCCAGGGGGTTAGCCCGAATCTGGACTTTAGCGATATGAACCGGGTGGTGGAAGTGGTGGAAACCTGCAATCAGCTGCCGGTTCACCCGCGCCATCCGTGGGCAGGACGGCTGGCCTATACCGCCTTCTCCGGTTCGCACCAGGACGCGATTAAAAAAGGCTTTGATGCCCGCAGGCCAGGCGATCGCTGGGAGATGCCTTACCTGCCCGTCGATCCCCAGGATATCGGCTGCACCTACGAAGCGGTGATCCGCGTAAACAGCCAGTCAGGAAAAAGCGGCAGCGCGTGGCTGATTGAGCAAAACCATGGGCTGAAACTGCCCCGCGCCCTGCAGCAGGATTTCAGCCAGCACGTGCAGCAGGAAACCGATCGTCACGGAAAAGAGATGACGCAAAATGCGCTGTGGCAGCTGTTCCGCACCCGCTACGGCCTGGTGGCAACGCCGCACTATGCGCTGCAATCCTACCGCAGCGACAGCCAGCAGGACGGCCAGCTGCGTTTGACGGCCAGCGTCGTCACACAGGGAGGAACGCGCCAGCTGGAAGGTCAGGGCAACGGTCTGCTCTCCGCCGCCGCTCACGGCCTGAGCCGCTGGGTCAACGCCCCGTTCGTGATTAAGGATTATCACGAGCATACGTTAGGTGAACGCAGCGACAGCCGCTCGGTGGCCTACATCCGCTGTCTGTTCCAGGACGGCAGCAGCCGCTGGGGCGTGGGCATTGATAGCGACGTGGCGCGCGCGTCGCTTCAGGCGCTCTTTAACGCCGTCAGTCGTTCTTAAAGTAATCGCTGGGAGAGACCCCCATCACCCGACGGAACATGGCCGTAAAGGCGCTATGGCTGCCGTACCCCAGATCCAGCGCCACGCGTAATACCGGCTGGCCCTGCGCCAGCCGCACTAAGGCTTCCAGCAGGCGCGCCCTTCTCAACCACTCTCCGTAGCTTAATCCCGTCTGCTGCTGAAAATGGCGGTTCAGCGTGCGCTCGCTCATGTTCATCATGCTCGCAGCCTGCGCGCTGCTCCAGCTTTCACCCGGGTGTTGCCGGATTTGCAGACACAGGCGACGTAGCGCCTTACTTTCCGGCTCCGGCAGGTGAAACGGCAGCACCGGCATAGTGCGGATTTCATCGAGAATGAGCTCATAGACGCGCTCATCCCGGCTTCCGGGTAAGTACGATTCAGGTAAAGCAAGGCAGACGAGGATCAGCTCGCGCAGCAGCGGCGTGATCTGCACGATCTGGCAGGTGGCCGGGAGATCGGCCCGCGCCAGCGGATCGATAAACAGCGTTCGCGCCGCCACGTTGCCGGTAATGCGCAAGGAATGCTGCGTGCCCGCAGGCAGCCAGACGCCGCGACCAGGAGGAACAACCCAACAGCCTGATGCGGTCTCCACCCGTACCACGCCGCTCAGGGTGTGCAGCAGCTGCGCGCAGTCGTGCTTGTGCCAGGGTTCGCTGTCACCATGAACGTAATCATGGGCAAACGGAACGAGGGGACGGTGGGTAAAGGAGAAGGTTAAGGTTGTGGTCAAAGGAGGCACCAACACAATGTAGGCCCGGTAAGCGAAGCGCCACCGGGCATCCACAGGCACAATACTAGATGTGCAGTTCCTGCAGTTTTTCTTTCGGCAGGGCCAGCTCTTCGTTGCTGTTCACGCGCACATCACGCTCGATGATATGACGCGCGATCTCCTGCGCTTCTTCCAGAGAGTGCATCTGGTAGGTACCGCACTGGTAAACGTTCAGCTCAGGGATCTGGTTCTGCTCTTTCACCTTCAGCACGTCCTGCATGGCCGCTTTCCAGGCATCTGCCACACGTTTCTCTTCAGGCTGACCAATCAGGCTCATGTAGAAACCGGTACGGCAGCCCATCGGAGAGATATCGATGATCTCAACGCCGTTGCCGTTCAGGTGGTCACGCATGAAGCCAGCGAACAGGTGTTCCAGCGTATGAATGCCTTTCTCCGGCATCACTTCTTTGTTTGGCACGCAGAAACGCAGATCGAAGACGGTGATCGTGTCGCCGTGCGGGGTGTGCATGGTCTTCGCCACGCGGACTGCAGGTGCTTCCATACGGGTATGGTCGACAGTAAAGCTATCTAATAACGGCATACGTCACCTCCGATAGTGATTTTTTTTAAAATAAACTGAACTCTTCTACAGAATGCGCGTCTGAGTATATGAAAGACGCGCATTTGTTATCATCATCCCTGAATTCAGAGATGTATATTTTGGCCACAGCGATGTGGCCTTTTTCTTTTCTGCTTAAGCCTGCTTCGCCAGAAATGCCTCAAACGACTCGGTATCCGCCGCTTCAACCTCTTTCTGACGCACAACGGACGCATCGCGTTCCGCTACAAAATCCGCTTCGCTCAGCACTTCTAACGGCTCCTGGATCAGCATCTCACGGTACTCCGCCGAGAGTGAACGCCCCGTACCACCAATGCCCTGATCAATCATAGAACGCAGAATGCGCGCTGAGAACGTCAGTTCCGGATTATCAAAACATTCCACCAGCTGGTCGCAGATCAGTTGATACGCCTCTCCGCCGTCGATGCTGTCCATTGTCCGGGCAACACGCTTCAGATCGCGGAACAGATCTTTGCCGACTGTGGTCAGCGGGAACTGTGCCGTTTCACAGCCGATACCCAGCGTCAGACCCGGTTTACGCCCTTCCAGAATCACGCGGTTCCAGTTTGTACGGGTGCAGAACAATTCGTCTGAACTCATTTCCGGCGCATCCGCCAGCACGCACCAGACCATAAACAGATCCAGGAAGCGAATCTGCTGTTCATCAACGCCAATCGGTGAGAACGGGTTGATATCCAGCGAGCGCACTTCAATGTATTCAATTCCGCCGCGCTGCAGCGCATCCGACGGGGTTTCGCCGCTGCGCGTTACGCGCTTAGGACGAATAGGCGCATACAGCTCGTTTTCAATCTGCAGCACATTGCTGTTGATTTGCAGGCGCTTGCCGTCTTTTTCGAGGCCGATTTTCTCGTACTCTTCCGACGGGGTTTTGATCGCCCGCTTCAATCCTGCCACATATTCGTGCAATTCGTTAAACGTAATACCGAGATTGCTTTGCGATTTATTGGTATAACCGAGATCGCTCAGGCGCAGAGAGGTGGCGTACGGGAGATAGTACATTCCGCAGTCGGTCTTCTCGAACGGCAGCGTGGTCGGTTTCCCCTGCAGGAACGAAGAACAGATCGCCGGGGAGGCACCAAACAGATACGGGATCACCCAGCCGAAACGGTAGTAGTTGCGGATCAGGCGGAAGTAGCCTTCAGAAATCGTGTCTTTATCCGTTTCACCACATTTCGCCTGCCAGAAAGCCATCGGCAACGAGAAGTTGTAGTGCACGCCAGAGATGGTCTGCATCAACGCGCCGTAGCGGTTTTTCAGCCCCTCACGGTAGAGCGTTTTCAGCCGACCGATATTTGACGTGCCGTACTGTGCCAGCTCAATTTCCTGGCCCTGCTCGATATAGCACGGCATGCTGAGGGGCCACATGCGCTCGTCGCCCAGGTTGCGCGCGGTGTAGCGATGAATATCGCGCATGATCGTCAGCATATGATCAATATCACCCTCTACTGGGGTGATGAACTCCAGCAGCGCTTCAGCGAAATCGGTTGTGATCCATTTATGTGTCAGCGCCGAGCCTAACGCCTTCGGGTGACCCGTTGTCGCTAAACTGCCGTCCGCGTTAACGCGCAGCGTTTCACGCTCGAGACCACGCTGAATACCCTTCAATGCCTGAGGGTGGTTTTCCAGCCAGGCCAGCGCCTGAGATACGTCCGGGATCAAATTGACCTCCCGCCTGTCAAAGTAATGTTACTCAGCATAATTGTAATGGTTGACGATTGAAGGTCGCGTATTCATTCCACCAATTAGTGCCACCACGTCATACCCTGCAGCGTTGCCCATGCCACGAGGACATAACGCAACGCCTTGCCAAGGCACAAAAAAAAGAGCACCGGTCCCCAGGAGATGCGCATCCATCCCGCCAGCAGACACAGTAAATCGCCTATTACAGGCATCCAGCTTAATAACAGCGTGGCAGCGCCATAGCGTTTTAGCCAGCCGACTGCCTTTTCCTGCCAGCGCGATTTTTCACGCAGCGGAAAGAAACGCCCAAGAATAACGTTAGTCAGCCCTCCAAGGCTATTACCCATTGTTGCTATTACTACAAGCAGCCAGGGCTGACTCACGCCGGACAACAGCATCGCCACCAGCACCACTTCCGAATTGCCCGGTAACAGCGTGGCGCTGAGAAAACTGCTGGCGAATAATGAGGCAAGTGACAGCGCGTCACTCACAGTAAGTGCACATCCACCGCATCCATTCCAGCATCACGCGCGGCCTGGATGCCGAAATCGGCGTCTTCAAACACGACGCATTTTGCCGCCGGGACGCCCATTAATTCTGCGCAGAGCAGGAAGGTGTCCGGTGCGGGCTTGTGATGTTTAACATGATCGGCGGCAACCACGGCAGAGAAATAGTGGCGCAGGCCAAGATGATTGAGTAATGCCTCTGCAATCGCGCTTTCGCTGCCCGTCCCCACCGACATCGGGCGACGCCCGTGCCACTCTTTTACCACATCAATCAGCGGCAAAGGACGTACGGTATCCAAAAGCATGGCTTTTACCGCATCGGTTTTTTCGCGTGCGAGCAGGTGCGGGTCGAGATCGGCCTGATTCAGTTCAATCACGGCCTGTGCAATACGCCAGGTTGGGGAGCCGTTGAGGGCGATCATCGCCTGAAGGTCGAAACGCATACCGTAGCGGCCCAGGACGTCGGTCCAGGCTTGACGATGCGTGGGTTCGGTATCCAGAAGGGTACCATCCATATCGAAGATCAAACCGTCATACTGTGCGTACATCGTGCTCTCGCTAACCGATTAACAAAGCATTACTTTATCGTAAATGGTGGTTTTTGTCGCTGACAGAGAGTGTGATTGCTGACGGAACGTCGAAGGAATAAACAAAGAAGGAGAAGATGGTGCATCCGGGAGGATTCGAACCTCCGACCGCTCGGTTCGTAGCCGAGTACTCTATCCAGCTGAGCTACGGATGCATCGGGAAATGCTTTTAGAAACAGTAATGGTGCATCCGGGAGGATTCGAACCTCCGACCGCTCGGTTCGTAGCCGAGTACTCTATCCAGCTGAGCTACGGATGCATCAGGGTACTGCTTTCAGAAATAGTAAATGGTGCATCCGGGAGGATTCGAACCTCCGACCGCTCGGTTCGTAGCCGAGTACTCTATCCAGCTGAGCTACGGATGCATCGGGATTTACTACTGTACTGCTCGATATTCATATCACTTCTAAAGCAATATGAAGTAATAGATGGTGCATCCGGGAGGATTCGAACCTCCGACCGCTCGGTTCGTAGCCGAGTACTCTATCCAGCTGAGCTACGGATGCAAAATGGCGGTGAGGCGGGGATTCGAACCCCGGATGCAGCTTTTGACCGCATACTCCCTTAGCAGGGGAGCGCCTTCAGCCTCTCGGCCACCTCACCACACAACGCCTCTTTCGAGTGCTTCGAGCAACTCGTTAAGAGCTTCTCGTCGCTGCGTGGCGCATATATTACTTTCTGGGACTTATAAGTCAAACAATTTTCCAAAAGCTTTTATCGTTTGCACAAATCACACGCAATTCGCATGTAAAAGCCGCAAAGAGGGTGTTTTATAAGCGGATTTTGCAGGCATCTTCACAGAAAACTGATGCAGAAAGGACAGTGTTGGGACGAGATAAGGGTAGCGGAGTGGTTAAAAAGAGAGCGATTGAAATTAAACGGTAACTTTGAGCAGGAAAAATAGCGGGAGGGTTGCGTCTCGCCCGACAGCGAGACGCGACAATATCAGTAACTGGACTGCTGGGATTTTTCAGCCTGGATACGCTGGTAGATCTCTTCACGGTGGACAGATACTTCTTTAGGAGCGTTAACACCAATACGTACCTGGTTACCCTTTACCCCTAAAACTGTCACGGTGACCTCATCCCCAATCATGAGGGTCTCACCAACTCGACGAGTCAGAATCAGCATTCTTTGCTCCTTGAAAGATTAAAAGAGTCGGGTCTCTTGTATCCCGGCATTATCCATCATATAACGCCAAAAAGTAAGCGATGACAAACACGTAAAGTGTAAGCAGTCACGGCATCACATTCTGTTAAACGTAAGTTTAGCCGATATACACAAACTCAACCTGACTTTATCGTTATCGATAGCACAGTGAACAAGACGCCATAACGTTACCGCTATGGCGTCTGCTTGTGCTTTGTAGTTATTACAGTTTCGCGCTTACCCAGCTTTCAACGCTGGCTAATGCCGCAGGAAGTGCCGCCGCATCCGTACCACCGGCTTGCGCCATGTCCGGACGACCGCCACCCTTGCCGCCCACCTGCTGAGCGACCATACCAATCAGTTCCCCTGCTTTTACGCGGTCAGTCACATCCTTAGAGACGCCCGCAATCAGAGAAACCTTACCTTCTGCCACTGTCGCCAGCACGATAACGGTCGAACCAAGCTGGTTCTTGAGATCGTCGACCATAGTACGCAGCATCTTAGGCTCAACGCCCGCCAGATCGCTGACCAGCAGTTTGACGCCCTTAATGTCTACAGCCTTGCTGGAGAGGTTTGCACTCTCCTGCGCAGCAGCCTGCTCTTTCAGCTGCTGCAGCTCTTTTTCCAGCTGACGCGTGCGATCCAGCGCAACGCGCACTTTCTCGCCCAGGTTCTGGCTATCGCCTTTCAGCAGCTGCGCGATGTCGTGCAGTTGATCGCTCTGCGCATGCAGGCTGGCAATCGCACCTTCACCGGTCACCGCTTCAATACGACGCACACCTGCCGCCGTTCCCGACTCGGAAACAATGCGGAACAGGCCGATATCACCGGTGCGCGAGGCGTGCGTACCGCCGCACAGCTCGGTAGAGAAGTCGCCCATGCTCAGCACGCGAACGCGCTCGTCGTATTTCTCGCCAAACAGCGCCATCGCACCTTTTTTCTTCGCGTCCTCGAGATCCATGATATGGGTCTCGATTGGCAGGTTACGACGGATCTGCGCGTTCACCAGATCTTCCACCGCACGGATTTCAGACGGCTTCATCGCTTCAAAATGCGAGAAGTCGAAGCGCAGCACTTTGTCGTTAACCAGAGAACCTTTCTGTGCAACATGGGTACCGAGTACGTCGCGCAGGGCAGCGTGCATCAGGTGGGTTGCCGAGTGGTTCAGACGAATGCGCGCGCGGCGAGCTTCATCAACGTTCGCCTGGACGCCCTCGCCCACTTTCAGAGAACCGGAAACCAGTTTGCCCTGGTGACCAATCGCCTGACCGTATTTTTGGGTGTCGGTGACGCTGAAGCTAAAGCCATTGCCTTTCAGCTCGCCTTTATCGCCAACCTGACCGCCGGATTCGGCGTAGAACGGCGTTTTGTCCAGAATGACAACCGCATCCTGACCCGCGCTGATGCTGTCCACGGCTTTACCATCAACAAACAGAGCGGTCACTTTGCCGGTCAGTTCCAGCGCCTCATAGCCTTTGAATTCTGACGCGCTGTCAACGCGGATCATCGCGTTGTAGTCTGCGCCGAAGCCGCTGGACTCGCGCGCACGACGGCGCTGCTCTTCCATCGCGGCTTCGAAGCCCGCTTCGTCAACTTTGATGTTACGCTCACGGCAAACGTCCGCCGTCAGGTCAACCGGGAAGCCGTAGGTGTCGTACAGGCGGAAAGCAGTTTCGCCATCCAGCGTGTCGCCCTTAAGCTTCGCCAGCTCTTCGTCCAGCAGCGCCAGACCACGCTCCAGCGTACGGGCAAACTGCTCTTCTTCGGTTTTCAGAACCTGCTCAACCTGCGCCTGCTGGCGTTTCAGCTCGTCACCGGCTGACCCCATCACGCCAATCAGTGGCCCAACGAGTTTATAGAAGAAGGTGTCCTTCGCGCCCAGCATGTTGCCGTGACGGATAGCTCGACGAATGATACGACGCAGCACGTAGCCACGGTTTTCATTCGACGGGATAACGCCGTCGGCAATCAGGAACGCGCAGGAACGAATGTGGTCCGCGATAACGCGCAGCGATTTGTTGTTCAGATCGGTCGCGCCGGTCACTTCGGCAACGGCTTTGATCAGGGTGCTGAACAGGTCAATCTCATAGTTGGAGTTAACGTGCTGCAGTACCGCGGCAATACGCTCCAGACCCATACCGGTATCAACGGACGGCTTCGGCAGCGGCTCCATCGTACCGTCGGCCTGACGGTTAAACTGCATGAAGACGATGTTCCAGATCTCAATGTAGCGATCGCCGTCTTCTTCCGGGCTGCCAGGAGGGCCGCCCCAGATGTGGTCGCCGTGATCGTAGAAGATCTCGGTGCACGGACCGCAAGGACCGGTGTCACCCATCTGCCAGAAGTTGTCGGACGCGTAAGGCGCGCCTTTGTTATCGCCGATGCGAATAATACGCTCGCGCGGGATCCCGACTTCTTTTTCCCAGATTTCGTAGGCTTCGTCATCGGTTTCATAGACGGTAACCCACAGACGCTCTTTCGGCAGGTTGAACCAGTTTTCACCGGTCAGCAGTTCCCACGCATATTGAATAGCATCGTGTTTAAAGTAGTCGCCGAAGCTGAAGTTACCCAGCATTTCGAAGAAGGTGTGGTGACGCGCGGTGTAACCGACGTTTTCCAGGTCGTTGTGTTTACCGCCCGCACGCACGCAACGCTGTGAGGTTGTGGCGCGGGAATAATTACGCTTGTCGAGACCAAGGAACACATCCTTGAACTGGTTCATCCCGGCGTTGGTAAACAGCAGAGTCGGATCGTTGTTCGGTACCAGGGAGCTGCTGGCAACAACCTGGTGTCCCTTACTATGGAAAAAATCGAGAAACGCCTGACGGATCTCAGCGGTGCTCTTGCTCATAATTATCCTGAAATCAAGCTAACGAAATGTCGTAGCCAGCCTGTATCGGTAAACCGTTGGACAGACCAGCTACTGGAAAAAGTGGGAATAAGATAAGTTTTCTTTGGTGGGAAGTAAAATCCCGCATGCGTTCAATCGGCAAAATTACGCCAGATATCCTGAATATCTTCCATCAGAAAGCCGCGGTAGAGCAAAAAGCGCTGGATTTTGACTTTTTCTGAAAATTCACGCGGCAGCGGTTCGCCGTACTTACGAATAGCCTGCTCTTTTGCCAGCTCGCACCAGTCAATGTCGCATTCGCGCATCGCTTTTTCGATGGACTCCCGGGCCACCCCTTTCTGGTTTAGCTCCTGCCGGATGCGCGCGGGCCCGTACCCCTTGCGGCCACGGCTGGCGAGAAACCGCGAGGCAAAACGCTCGTCATCAAGATAGCGATGCTCATAGCACCATGCGATGACGCGGTCATAATCTTCCGCGGTGGCATCAATCTCTTCCGGGCCGTTTTTACTCATCACCGGTGCCGACAGTTTTCGCCGCAGCTCCTGTTCACTGTGGTCACGAACGGCCAGGATGCGCACCGCGCGATCCAGTAGGCGTGCATACGCGGGTCGACGTGTTGTCGGTTCACTCATAAAAAAACCTGCTGATTCAGAAATGCAAAAAGGGCCGCATCAGCAGCCCTTCATTGTTAAACGAAAGAATTAAAAGTCTTCGTTAGTTTCTTCAGCATCCGCGCTATCAACCGCGAAATCTGGCGTGGAGTCCTGGTTGTTCAGCAGCAGCTCACGCACTTTCTTCTCGATCTCTTTCGCCGCAGCCGGGTTCTCTTTCAGCCAGGAGATGGCATTCGCTTTACCCTGACCAATCTTGTCACCGTTGTAGCTATACCAGGCGCCCGCTTTTTCAATCAGCTTCTCTTTCACGCCCAGGTCAACCAGCTCACCGAAGAAGTTAATACCTTCGCCGTAGAGGATTTGGAACTCAGCCTGCTTGAACGGCGCAGCGATTTTGTTCTTCACAACCTTGACGCGGGTTTCGCTACCGACGACGTTCTCACCCTCTTTCACCGCGCCAATACGGCGGATATCCAGACGGACAGAAGCGTAGAATTTCAGGGCGTTACCCCCGGTCGTAGTTTCCGGGTTACCGAACATCACGCCGATTTTCATACGGATCTGGTTGATGAAGATCAGCAGCGTGTTGGACTGCTTCAGGTTACCCGCCAGCTTACGCATCGCCTGGCTCATCATACGTGCCGCGAGGCCCATGTGAGAGTCGCCGATTTCACCTTCGATTTCCGCTTTTGGCGTCAGTGCAGCAACGGAGTCGACCACGATAACGTCAACGGCACCAGAACGCGCCAGCGCGTCACAAATTTCCAGCGCCTGCTCACCGGTGTCCGGCTGAGAACACAGCAGGTTGTCGATATCGACGCCCAGCTTACGGGCATACACAGGGTCCAGCGCGTGCTCGGCATCGATAAACGCACAGGTTTTACCTTCGCGCTGTGCTGCGGCAATGACCTGCAGCGTCAGGGTGGTTTTACCGGAGGACTCTGGCCCGTAGATCTCTACGATACGGCCCATAGGCAGACCGCCAGCGCCCAGCGCGATATCCAGAGAAAGCGAACCGGTGGAGATGGTTTCCACATCCATGGAACGGTCTTCACCCAGGCGCATGATGGAGCCTTTACCGAATTGCTTTTCGATCTGGCCCAGTGCTGCCGCCAACGCTTTCTGTTTGTTTTCGTCGATAGCCATTATTACTCCTGTCATGCCGGGAGAAGCGACTGTGCTTCACCGTGGATTTCTGTTCTGATGGTGCAATTATACTGTATGGTCATACAGTATCAAGTGTTTTGTAGAAATTGTTGCCAGAGCGTTTTTAACGCATAAACGGTTGCCTGACGACGCACGCTTTCGCGATCGCCGCTAAAGCACTCCCGGCGGGTGATCCCTTCACCTTTCGCGGTGGCAAAACCAAACCAGACGGTACCGACAGGCTTCACGTCGCTGCCGCCGTCCGGCCCCGCGATGCCGCTAATGGAAATGGCGAAATCTGCACGCGCCGCTTTGAGCGCGCCAATCGCCATCTCGATGACCACCGGTTCGCTGACCGCGCCGTGCTGTTCCAGCGTGGATTCGCGCACACCAATCATCTGTGCTTTAGCTTCGTTACTGTAGGTCACAAATCCGCGTTCAAACCAGGCGGAACTGCCGGCAATATCGGTAATCGCTTTCGCCACCCAGCCGCCGGTGCAGGACTCAGCGGTGGTAAGGGTCGCCCCACGTTGCTTAAGCGCAAGGCCAACTATCTCGCTAAGCTGCATCAATTCATGGTCAGTCATTCTCGCTCCAGGCATCAGAAAAACGTGCTGCACAAGATAGCACTTTCTCGTCAGATGTGGGGACGCGCTTCGGGTTTTACGAGGGAGCTTCAGAAAAAAGCCGGTGCGGGCGCACCGGCCGTGGAAAAGTTATTTCATGCTGTTGGCGAGCGTATTCACATTGTGGCGAAACGCCTTAACGTAGGTGTCTGCCACCCCGCCTTTGGCCGACAGCGCTTCGGGGTAAAGCTCGCCCCCCGGCTGCGCGCCCGTCGCCGACGCAATCTGCTTCACCAGACGCGGATCGAGCTGATTTTCCATAAACCAGGTTTTTACGCCGTCAGCTTTGATCTGATTGATAATCTCAGCAACCTGCGCCGCGCTGGCCTCGCTCTCGGAGGACAGTCCCTGCGGCGCCATAAACCTCACGCCGTAGGCACGGCTGAAATAGCCGAACGCGTCATGGCTGGTCAACACGTTACGCTTCGCCTGCGGGATCTGGCTAAAGCGCGTTTTGGCCCAGCTATCCAGCTGGTTAAGCTGCGTGATATAGGGTTTACCGGAGGCTTCCAGCGCGGCTTTGTCCTGCGGATCGGCTTTCACCAGCCCGTTCAGAATATTTTGTGCATATAACGCCCCGTTCGCCGCGCTGTTCCAGGCGTGCGGATCGGTCACGGTCTTTCCATCTTCCTCAAGCATGTGGGTTTTCACCCCGGTTGAGGCGACGACCAGCTGTCCTTTGAACCCGGAGGCCTTCACCAGACGGTCAAGCCAGCCCTCCAGCCCCAGGCCGTTTACCACCACCACATCGGCCTTGCTCAGCGCCGCGCTGTCTTTCGGCGACGGCTCGAAGGTATGCGGATCGCCATCCGGCCCCACCAGCGTCGTCACCTTCACGTGATCGCCGCCCACCTCCTGGGTGATATCCCCCAGTATCGAAAAGCTGGTGACCACATTCAGCGTTTTCGCCATCACGCCGTGCGACATCATCCCCAGCGCGAGCGCCACTGCTAATCCTGTACGTTTCATCGTTTCCCCTTGCGTTAAAAATACGCCCGCAGACTGCCAGCGAGCCTGCTTCGCGTACCCAATAAAATGGAAATAAAGAACAGCGCGCTGGCGGTGAGCACGATGGATGGCCCGGCCGGAAGACTCATCGCCCAGGAGAGGCTCAGCCCCAGCCATGCGCAGAAAATACCGCTGATGCCCGCCATCAGGAGTAACGCCGGTAGCGTGCGTACCCAGCAGCGAGCCGCCACAGCCGGCAGCATCATCAGACCAACGGCCATCAGCGTGCCGAGCACCTGAAAACCGGCCACCAGGTTAAGGACCAGCAGCGCCAGAAACAGTCCGTGCAGCAGGCCGGGCAGCCAGCGGGCGTTCACCTGTAGCCAGGCGGTGTCAAACGCTTCGGTAACCAGCCCGCGATAGAACATCGCCAGCACGATGAGAGTGAACATGCACACGCCTGTGACAAACAGCGCGGCGTCGTTGTCCACGGCGAGGATGGAGCCAAACAGCAAATGCAGCAGATCGACATTCGACCCACGAAGCGATACCAGCGTGACCCCCAGGGCCAGTGAGCCGAGATAAAACCCGGCAAAGCTGGCATCTTCCTTAAGCGGCGTGCGGCGACTGACCAGACCGGCCAGCAGCGCCACGGTAATGCCCGCGATAAAACCGCCGATACTCATCGCCAGCAGCGACATGCCGCTGAGCAAGTATCCCACGGCGACGCCCGGTAAAATGGCGTGCGAAAGGGCATCGCCCATCAGGCTCATTCTGCGCAGTTGAAGAAACACGCCAAGCGCGGTGGTGCTGACCGAGAGCGCCAGGCAAACCACCAGCGCGCGACGCATAAAGCCATACTCGATAAACGGCTGAAAAAAGAGATGCCAGATCATGCCACCCTCACCCGCTCGGTTTTCCATTGAGGAACGTCAGCATCCAGCCGTAACGTCTGCGGGAAGTGGCGCGACACGCGCTCGCTGTCGTGCAGTACCGCGAGCAGCGTTTGCCCCTGCATATACATCTCCAGCATCACATCCATCAGCACGTTGCAGGTGGCCTCATCGACCCCGGTAAAGGGCTCATCCAGCATCACCAGCGGCGCCTGCTGCACCAGGACGCGGGCGAACAGCATGCGCTGGAACTGGCCGCCGGAGAGCTCATCGATGGTGGATAACGCCATGGATTCCAGCCCGACGCGCTCAAGCGCGCTGGCAATGCGCAGCCGCGTTTCGCGGCGAAACCCGGAAAACAGCGAAATGCCCGGCCAGCAGCCCATGCTTACCACGTCCCGTACGGTTAGCGGAAACTGCGCCTCCAGCGCGTGGCGCTGTGCCAGCCAGCCAATCACCGGGGGCTTTCCCTGCCAGCGAAAACTGCCGCTTACGGGCGGGATAAACCCGGCGAGCGTTTTCAGTAAGGTAGATTTCCCGCAGCCGTTAGCGCCGACAATCGCGGTCATACTTCCACGCGCAATCGTGCCCGAGAGGGGTCGCGTCACGGGCTGGCGTTCATAACCCGCGACCAGTTCATTCATCACAATCATGGCAACGCCACCGCCCAGCGCACGGCCAGCCCGAGAAAGACAATAAGCACCAGCGCCAGCAAAAGCCGAACCGGAGCAGACAGAGAAAAAAGGGACGTTGACATCTCGACACCATATTAAATGTTATAACATAACAATAATGAAAGGTGGCTAAGATGTAAATGGCAGGTTTGAATAGGGAGTGTGGCGAAATGTTTCTGCAAAACGCCCTCTCCCGTGGGAGAGGGCATCAGGCCGCACCGTGTGCGCAGCCATGCCGGGTGGCGGCGTTGCCTTACCCGGCCTACCCGTCGGGGTAACTTACTGACTAAACGGTGACGCCGCCGGCACGCGGGCCTGCGATACCGCTAGCCCCAGCTGCCATACGGCCATCGCATAGTGGGTGCTGTGGTTATAGCGGGTGATGGTGTAGAAGTTCGGCAGTCCGTACCAGTACTGATAGCCCGTTCCGACATCCAGACGCAGCAGGCTCGCCTGCTGTGCATTGCCCAGCGGCTGCGTTGGCGTTAAGCCTGCCGCGGTCAGCTGCGAAATGCTGTAGTTAGTTTTGAAGCCGTTTTCCAACCCCGGCGCCTGGCCGTTCGCCTGCACCGCCACCTGGCCGCCCGGCACCCAGCCGTGCGCCTTGAAGTAGTTCGCCACGCTGCCGATGGCATCCACCGGATCCCACAGGTTGATATGGCCATCGCCGTTAAAGTCGACGGCATACTGTTTATAGGACGACGGCATAAACTGGCCGTAGCCCATCGCGCCGGCAAACGACCCTTTCAGATCGAGCGGATCGTCCTGTTCGTTACGCGCCATCAGCAGGAAGGTTTCCAGCTCGGAAGAGAAATACTCCGCGCGGCGCGGGTAGTTAAAGGAGAGCGTCGCCAGCGCGTCCAGGATGCGGGTTTTGCCCATCACGCGGCCCCAGCGGGTTTCCACACCGATAATCCCGACGATGATTTCAGGCGGTACGCCGTACACCTGCCACGCGCGGTTGAGCGCCTCTTCATACTGATTCCAGAACGCCACGCCGTTTTGCACGTTGTCCGGGGTAATGAACTGTTTGCGATAGCGCAGCCACGCTCCGTTTGGCCCGCTCGGCACCTGGGCCGTCGGCGCCTGTCTGTCCATCAGGCGCAGCACGTAGTCCAGACGCTTGGCCTGAGACAAAATTTCGTGCAGCTGCTGTCTGTCAAAGCCGTGTTTGCTCACCATTTTATCGATGAACTGCTCGGCCGCCGGGTTATTCGCGAAGTCGCCGCCCATCTGCATCATATTGTGCTGCGGCTCCAGCAGGAATCCTCCGGAAGGCGCGCCCGCCGTTTGCTGAACGGCTTCGGTCTTAGGTTTGCTACTACAGGCAGACAGCAGAATAAGCGCAGGCAACAGCGCTGCATAACGACGCTTGAACATGAGACATCCATTTAACGGGTTCGATAAGAACCCAGTATGGTAAAGCATCCGCAACACCTCAAGGAAGCGGTACGCACCTCCCCAACGCAAATCCGTGCTTTTTTCCCCCGAAAATCATTCACCACGTCAATTAACTTTCAAAATAATACATTTTTCTTTCATTGTGAGATCTAACTAACACTTTAAAACCTTTCAAAGTGATTATTATTAACCGCAGATAGACAAAAACAAACGCTCTACAGGAGAGAAGAATGATAGAAACCATCACCCACGGCGCCGAGTGGTTCATCGGGCTGTTTCAGAAAGGCGGAGAAGTGTTCACCGGCATGGTGACCGGGATCCTGCCCCTGCTGATCAGCCTGCTGGTTATCATGAACGCGCTGATTAACTTTATCGGGCAGCAGCGTATTGAACGCTTCGCCCAGCGCTGCGCCGGAAACCCGCTGTCCCGCTACCTGATACTGCCCTTTATCGGCACCTTCGTATTCTGCAACCCGATGACCTTAAGCCTCGGCCGCTTTATGCCTGAGAAGTACAAGCCGAGCTATTACGCCGCCGCCTCCTACAGCTGCCATTCGATGAATGGCCTGTTCCCGCACATCAACCCCGGCGAGCTATTCGTTTATCTCGGGATCGCCAGCGGCCTTACCACGCTTGGCCTGCCGCTGGGCCCGCTGGCGGTGAGCTACCTGCTGGTCGGTCTGGTCACCAACTTCTTCCGCGGCTGGGTGACCGACCTCACCACCGCTATTTTCGAGAAAAAAATGGGCATCCAGCTTGAACAGAAGGTCCATCTTTCAGGAGCCACAGCATGAACCGGATCCGCATTGAGAAAGGCACGGGCGGCTGGGGCGGCCCGCTGGAGTTCGACGCCACCGAAGGCAAAAAGATTGTTTACATCACCGCGGGTACCCGCCCGGCGATCGTCGACAGGCTGCGCGAGCTGACGGGCTGGGAAGCGGTCGACGGCTTCAAGGAAGGAGAACCACCGGAGGCGGAAATCGGCGTGGCGGTGATCGACTGCGGCGGCACGCTGCGCTGCGGCATCTATCCGAAGCGCCGCATTCCGACGGTAAATATTCACTCCACCGGGAAATCCGGCCCGCTGGCGCAGTACATCCTCGAAGACATTTATGTCTCGGGCGTCAAGGAAGACAACATCACCCTGGTGAAGGGGACGTCTGCACCGCAAAAAGCGGCTCCGCGCGAGTACGACACCAGCAAGAAAATTACCGAGCAGAGCGATGGCCTGCTGGCGAAAGTCGGGATGGGCATGGGTTCCGCCGTGGCGGTGCTGTTCCAGTCCGGGCGCGACACCATCGACACGGTGCTGAAGACCATTCTGCCATTTATGGCGTTCGTCTCGGCGCTGATCGGCATCATCATGGCCTCCGGCCTGGGCGACTGGATTGCACATGGCCTTGCCCCGCTCGCCAGCCACCCGCTTGGGCTGGTGACGCTGGCGCTGATCTGCTCCTTCCCGCTGCTGTCGCCGTTCCTCGGCCCGGGCGCGGTGATTGCTCAGGTCATCGGCGTGCTGATTGGCGTGCAGATTGGTCTGGGGAACATTCCCCCGCACCTCGCCCTGCCCGCCCTGTTTGCCATTAACGCCCAGGCGGCGTGCGACTTTATCCCTGTGGGGCTGTCGCTGGCCGAAGCGCGCCAGGACACCGTGCGCGTGGGCGTGCCGTCCGTGCTGGTCAGCCGCTTCCTGACGGGCGCGCCGACGGTGCTGATTGCCTGGTTTGTTTCCGGCTTTATTTATCAATAAGAGGTGCCTGCCATGACCGTGATTTACCAGACCACCATTACCCGCATCGGCCAAAGCGCCGCCGACGCGCTGAGCGACCAGATGCTGATCACCTTTCGCGAAGGGGCGCCTGCTGATATCGAAGAGTTTTGCTTCATCCACTGCCACGGCGAGCTGAACGGTGAGCTGAAGGCCGGGAGCCAGCTGGAGCTGGGCGAGGCGCGCTATGCCGTGACCGCCGTCGGCGACGTCGCTGAACAAAACCTGCGCGAGCTGGGCCACATCACCCTGCGTTTCGACGGCCAGCCGCAGGCGGAGTATCCCGGCACGGTTCACGTAACGGGCCCGGTTCCGCAGGCTGTCACCCCAGGCTGCACGTTAAAATTTGTTGCGTAATTAAGGAGATAGACATGAGTCAGGTTGCCGTTGTCATTGGTGGGGGACAAACCTTAGGCGAGTTCCTCTGCCGTGGGCTTGCCGCAGAGGGTTACCGCGTGGCGGTAGTGGACATCCAGAGTGAAAAAGCCGCCCGCGTGGCGGACACCATCAATACCGAGTTTGGTGAAGGAATGGCGTACGGGTTTGGCGCCGACGCCACCAGCGAGCAGAGCGTGATGGCGCTGGCCCGCGGCGTGGACGAGATTTTTGGCCGTACCGACCTGCTGGTCTACAGCGCGGGAATTGCGAAAGCGGCCTTTATCAGCGATTTCGAGCTGGGGGATTTTGACCGCTCGCTGCAGGTCAATCTGGTGGGCTATTTCCTCTGTGCCCGCGAGTTTTCCCGTCTGATGATCCGCGACGGCATTCAGGGGCGCATCATTCAGATCAACTCTAAATCGGGGAAAGTGGGCAGCAAGCATAACTCCGGCTACAGCGCGGCGAAGTTTGGCGGCGTGGGGCTGACGCAGTCTCTGGCGCTGGATCTGGCCGAATACGGCATTACCGTTCACTCGCTGATGCTCGGCAACCTGCTGAAATCGCCGATGTTCCAGTCCCTGCTGCCGCAGTACGCCACCAAGCTCGGCATCAAAGCGGAAGAAGTGGAGCAGTACTACATCGATAAAGTGCCGCTCAAGCGCGGGTGCGATTACCAGGACGTGCTGAACATGCTGCTGTTTTACGCCAGCCCGAAAGCCTCGTACTGCACCGGGCAGTCGATTAACGTCACCGGCGGGCAGGTGATGTTCTGAGTTCATTCCCCGGTGGCGCTGCGCTTACCGGGGCTACCATCCCCCCAGGCCGGGTAAGGCGCAGCCGCCACCCGGCCATTAAAGGAGCAGATATGGTTACCGCACTCATCACCGTCGCCGCCCTCGCCTGGCTCTGCCAGATGGCGTTCGGCGGCTGGCAAATCCACCAGTTTAACCGCGCGTTTGACGCCCTGTGCCAGAAAGGCCGCGTGGGCGTCGGGCGTTCCGGCGGACGCTTTAAACCACGCGTCGTCGTGGCTATTGCGCTGGATGAAAACAATAACGTCTGCGATTCCCTCATCATGCGCGGCATGACCGTCTTTGCCCGTCCGGTGAAAATCCAGGCAATCAACGGCATTTCGCTGCAGGAATTACAGCCTGATGTGATCTTTCCCCATGATCCACTCTGTCAGAATGCACTATCATTAGCGCTTAATCTGAAACATGGATAATTTCGTTGTGAAAGATATAGACTTGCGAAATTATCATTTCGCAACCTAAGGAACGAAGCGCCTATGAAACCTCGTCAGCGCCAGGCGGCCATTCTTGAGCATCTGCAAAAGCAGGGAAAATGCTCGGTAGAGGATCTGGCCCACTACTTTGACACCACCGGCACAACGATACGCAAGGACCTCGTATTGCTCGAAAACTCTGGCGCCGTCATTCGAACCTACGGCGGCGTGGTGCTCAATAAAGACGAAGCGGACCCGCCTATCGACCACAAAACGCTGATCAATACCCACCAGAAAGCGCTGATTGCCGAAGCCGCCGTAAAATTTATCCACGATGGCGACTCCATCATTCTGGATGCCGGCAGTACCGTCCTGCAGATGATCCCGCTGCTCAGCCGCTTTAACAACATCACGGTGATGACCAACAGCCTGCACATCGTCAACGCCCTGTCGGAGTTCGACAGCGAGCAGACCATCCTGATGCCCGGCGGCACCTTCCGCAAAAAATCGGCGTCGTTTCACGGACAGTTGGCGGAGAACGCCTTCGATCACTTCAGCTTTGATAAACTGTTTATGGGCACCGACGGCATCGATCTGAACGCGGGCGTCACGACGTTCAACGAAGTGTTCAGCGTCAGTAAAGCCATGTGCAATGCCGCGCGGGAGGTGATTTTGATGGCAGACTCGTCGAAGTTTGGCCGCAAAAGCCCCAACATTGTCTGTAGCCTGGAAAGTGTTGATAAGCTGATTACCGACGCGGGTATCGATCCGGCGTTCAAAAAAGCGCTGGAAGAGAAAGGCATCGACGTGATCGTAACCGGAGAGAGAGATGAGTGATTTTCTGTTAGAAACGGGCCGCCAGACGCTGATGCTGGAGCTGCAGGAAGCCAGCCGCCTGCCGGAACGTCTGGGCGAGGATTTTGTCCGCGCCGCCAACACCATTATCCACTGCGAAGGCAAAGTGATCGTGGCGGGCATCGGTAAATCCGGCCACATCGGCAAAAAGATTGCCGCGACGCTGGCCAGCACCGGCACCCCAGCCTTCTTCGTGCATCCTGCAGAGGCGCTGCACGGCGATCTGGGGATGATTGAGAGCCGCGACGTGATGCTGTTTATCTCCTACTCCGGTTCGGCAAAAGAGCTGGATCTCATCATTCCACGTCTGCAGGAAAAATCGGTTGCCCTGCTGGCGATGACCGGGAAATCCCGCTCGCCGCTGGCGCTGGCCGCCAAAGCGACGCTGGATATTTCCGTTGAGCGTGAAGCCTGTCCGATGCACCTCGCCCCGACCTCCAGCACCGTGAATACCCTGATGATGGGCGACGCGCTGGCGATGGCGGTGATGCAGGCGCGTGGGTTTAACGAAGAAGATTTCGCCCGCTCGCATCCGGCGGGGGCGCTCGGGGCACGCCTGCTCAACAAGGTTCACCACCTGATGCGCACTGACGATGCGATTCCGCAGGTCAAACTCAATACCAGCGTCATGGACGCGATGCTGGAGCTCAGCCGCACCGGTCTGGGGCTGGTGGCGGTGTGCGATGACGACGGGTACGTCAAAGGCGTGTTCACCGACGGCGACCTGCGCCGCTGGCTGGTGGGCGGCGGCAAGCTGGAAACCAAAGTGTCGGACGCCATGACCCAGGGCGGGCTGACGCTGAACGCCGAGAGCCGCGCCATTGAAGCCAAAGAGGTGCTGATGAAGCGCAAAATCACCGCCGCACCGGTGGTGGATGACTCCGGCAGGCTGTGCGGCGCCATCAACCTGCAGGATTTCTATCAGGCCGGGATTATCTAACCCTTCAGCCCGAGACGCTTCGCCAGCCGGTGCAAGTTGGCGACGTCCATCTCCAGCGCCCGGGCGCACGCCGCCCAGTTGCGGTTGTTCTGATCCAGCGCGCGGATAATCATCTGACGCTGAAACGCCTCTGTCGCGTCACGCAGGTTTTCGCTCGTTATCTCCGGAGCTGCATGGGCAATCGTGGGTGCGGTTTCATCATGCTGCGCAAAATGCCGGGCATGTATGACCACTTCATCACCCGAACGCGTCGCTCGCGCCAGCACCACCGCACGGTGAATCGCGTGTTCCAGCTCGCGCACGTTGCCCGGCCAGCCGTAGCTCAGCAGATGCGCCCTCGCCCCCGGACTCAGCACCACGCGGGAAAGCCCCATCCTGAGACGGCACTGTTCGCAGAAATAGCCCGCCAGCAGCACCACGTCGTCCCCGCGCTCGCGCAGCGGCGGCACGGTAAGCGGGAACACGCTCAGGCGGTGGAACAGGTCGGCGCGGAACTGCCCGGCCAGCACCGCCTCACGCAGGTCGCGGTTGGTCGCCGCCAGCACGCGCACATCCACTCTTAAGCTGCGGTCATCGCCCACACGCTGGATATCGCCGTACTGTAATACGCGCAGAAGTTTGGCCTGAAGCGACAGAGAGAGCTCGCCTATTTCATCCAGAAACAGCGTACCGTTATCGGCCATTTCGAACTTGCCGCTGCGGTTGCTGATGGCGCCGGTAAACGCCCCTTTGACGTGACCAAACAATTCGCTTTCCGCCACGCTTTCCGGCAGCGCGGCGCAGTTGAGGTACACCAGCGGATTGACCGCGCGCGGCGACGCTTCATGAATCGACTTCGCCACCAGCTCCTTGCCGGTGCCGGTCTCCCCGAAGATCAGCACGTTCAAATCGGACGCGGCAACAATCTCAATCTCTTTTTTGAGCTGCACCATGCCCGGAGAGAGGCCAATCATCTCCGTGTGCGTGACCTGCTCAAACGCCGCCGGGCTGCCGGGAAGGATATTCTGGCTCTCCAGCTGTTCAATCAGCAGCGCGTTGTTAAGCGCCCCGGCGGCCAGCGCCGCAATGAGGCGCAACTCTTCATCACTGAAAGTATCGAACTGGTCCGGCGACATGCCGTCGAGGGTCAGCGCCCCAATCAGATTTTGCCCGGCAAACAGCGGCAGGCCAATACAGGCGTGCACCTTCAGGCTCTCCTGTCCGGGAATCAGCCCGTCATACGGGTCGGGCAGATCGCTGTCCGCCGGGAAACGCACCACGTCACCCGCGCGGGCAATGGTCTCCAGACGTGGATGGCCTTCAAGGGTAAAGCGCCGCCCGAGCACGTCCTTCGCCAGGCCGTCGATCGCCAGGGGAATAAACTGCCGCCCTTCGTAGCGCAGCAGCGCCGAAGCGTCGCACGCCAGCACGTGGCGCAGCGTGGAGATCAGCCGCTGAAAGCGGTCCTGATGGCCGATACCGGTTTGCAGCTCAATGGCGATCTTCGCCAGCACGTCTACGGAAAAGCTCATTTCTGCCTCGCTGTCATTTTGACAATGCATATTGTCATAGTGACACTGCTTTTGATAGTCAAAATGACTAACCATTACGGATCATTAAAATATAAATATATAAAAATCAATAAATTAAAAGTTGGCACGCAGCTTGATATAAGCAAAGCATCCTATTTTGAAAAACGCGATATTACGCTGAGGTTTGCTATGTCTATTCTGGTTAAAAATAACATTCATTGGGTGGGTCAACGTGACTGGGAAGTGCGCGATTTCCACGGGACGGAATATAAAACGCTGCGCGGCAGCAGCTACAACAGCTATCTCATCCGCGAAGGAAAAAACGTGCTGATCGATACCGTCGATCACAAGTTCAGCCGCGAGTTCGTGCAGAACCTGCGCGGTGAAATCGACCTGAACGCCATCGACTACATCATCATCAACCATGCGGAGGAGGATCATGCCGGTGCCCTGACCGAGCTGATGTCGTATATTCCGGACACTCCGATCTACTGCACCACCAACGCCATCGACTCGATCAACGGTCACCACCACCATCCGGAGTGGAACTTCCATACCGTGAAAACGGGCGACGCGCTGGATATCGGCAACGGCAAACAGCTGATCTTCGTGGAAACGCCCATGCTGCACTGGCCGGACAGCATGATGACCTACATGACCGGCGACGCGGTGCTGTTCAGCAACGACGCCTTCGGCCAGCACTACTGCGACGAACGCCTGTTTAATGACGAAGTGGATCAGACCGAGCTTTTCGAGCAGTGCCAGCGTTACTACGCCAACATCCTGACCCCGTTCAGCCGCCTGGTGACGCCAAAAATCACCGAGATCCTCGGCTTTAACCTGCCGGTGGAGATGATTGCCACCTCTCACGGTGTGGTGTGGCGTGAAAACCCCACCCAGATCGTCGAGCTGTACCTGAAATGGGCGGCGGATTATCAGGAAGATCGCATCACGATCTTCTACGACACCATGTCCAACAACACCCGCATGATGGCGGACGCCATTGCCCAGGGCATCAACGAAGTGGACCCGAACGTGGCGGTGAAAATCTTCAACGTGGCGCGCAGCGATAAAAACGAGATCCTCACCAACGTCTTCCGCTCAAAAGGGGTGCTGGTGGGTACGTCCACCATGAACAACGTGATGATGCCGAAGATTGCCGGTCTGGTCGAAGAGATGACCGGCCTGCGTTTTCGCAACAAGCGCGCCAGCGCCTTTGGCTCCCACGGCTGGAGCGGCGGCGCGGTAGACCGTCTCTCTACCCGTTTACAGGATGCAGGGTTTGAGATGTCGATGAGCCTGAAAGCGAAATGGCGGCCGGATATCGACGCCCTGGAAATCTGCCGCCAGCACGGCCGCGACATCGCCCGTCAGTGGGCGCTCGCACCGCTGCTGGAAACCACCCCCGCTGCGGCGGTTGCGCCGGAAGCCGAAGCAAAAGCTGCCGCTGCCGACCTCGGTCCTTGCATGCAGTGCAGCGTATGCCAGTGGATTTACGACCCGGAACGGGGCGAGCCGCTGCAGGATGTCGCCCCGGGCACGCCGTGGAGTGAGGTGCCGGACACCTTCCTCTGCCCGGAATGTTCCCTCGGGAAAGACGTCTTTGATGAACTGGCAACGGAGGCAAAATGAGCCATGGTATCGTCATTATCGGCTCGGGTTTTGCCGCCCGCCAGCTGGTAAAAAATATCCGCAAACAGGACGCTAACGTGCCGTTGACGCTGATCGCCGCCGACAGCATGGACGAGTACAACAAGCCTGATTTAAGCCACGTCATGAGCCAGAACCAGCGCGCCGACGATCTCACCCGCCAGACGGCGGGGGCGTTCGCAGAACAGTTTAACCTGCGTCTGTTTCCGTACACCTGGGTCACCGATATCGACGCCGACGCCCGTCTGGTGAAAGCGAAAGATAAAACCTGGCAGTACGACAAGCTGGTGCTGGCCACGGGTGCCTCTGCGTTTGTGCCGCCGGTTGAGGGCCGCGAGCTGATGGTCACGCTCAACAGCCAGCAGGCGTATCAGGCCAGCGAAACGGAGCTTCGCGACGCCACGCGGGTGATGATTGTCGGCGGCGGGCTGATCGGCACCGAACTGGCGATGGATTTCTGCCGTGCGGGTAAATCCGTCACCCTGGTCGACCACGCGGCGAGCATTCTGTCAGCGCTGATGCCCGCTGAAGTGAGCAGCCGCTTACAGCATCGTTTGACCGATATGGGCGTCCATCTGCTGCTGAAATCGCAGCTGCAGAGCCTGAGCAAAACCGGCAGCGGCATACGTGTAACGCTCGACCGCAGCCGCAGCGTGGAAGTGGATGTGGTGATTGCGGCGACAGGGTTGCGCCCGGAAACGGCGCTGGCGCATCGCGCAGGCGCCGAAATCAACCGCGGCGTGAAGGTTAACAGCTACCTGCAAACCACCCAGCCGGACATTTATGCCCTGGGCGACTGCGCGGAAATTAACGGCCAGGTGCTGCCCTTTTTACAGCCGATTCAATTAAGCGCGCTGTCTCTGGCGAAAAACCTGCTCGGCGGCAGTACGCCGGTGAAATTACCCGCCATGCTGGTCAAAGTGAAAACGCCGGAATTACCACTGCATCTCGCAGGCGAAACGCAGCGTCAGGATCTGGACTGGCAGATTGCCCTTTCGCCGCAGGGCATGGTGGCGCGCGGTACGGATAATGACGGTCAGATGCGCGCCTTTGTCGTCAGTGAAGACAGGATGAAAGAGGCCTTCGCCCTGCTGAAATCGCTCCCTGCTTAACCCTCGTAATGCCGGGTGGCGCTCCGCTTACCCGGCCTACATGCAGACCCGTGCAAGTGTAGCGCCGCCGGGCTGGGTCGTTCAGGAACGTACCACCAGCGCGTCGTAGCCGCGCCAGCGGTAATTCGCCATGGAAATCAGCCAGCAGGCGACAAACAGACCCACCACGACAAACCCGGCGTTGCCCAGATTGTCGTTCACCGTGCCAATCAGATCCCAGAGGCCGCCGCTGAGGGCAAATTTATCCATCAGCAGACCCAACGCTTCCAGCCCGCCGATAAACAGCGCCACCACCACGGAGGTGCCGGTGATGGTCATGTTGTAGTAGAGCTTACGCTGCGGCTTGTTAAACGCCCAGCCGTAGGCGCCGACCATCAGCAGGTTATCGAGGGTATCCACCAGCGCCATGCCGCTGGCGAAGAGTGCCGGGAAGATCATGATTGACCACACCGACATCCCGCTGGACGCGCTGGCGGCAGAGATCCCCAGCACGCCGATTTCGGTGGCCGTATCAAAGCCGAGACCAAACAGGAAGCCAACCAGGTACATCTGCCAGCTTTTATTGACGAGGCGGAAGGTCTTGCCAAACAGCCAGTTCATTACCCCGCCCTGAGCAGGTAGCGTGATGTCGTCCTGCACGGGCCTGCCGTGTTTCAGCGCCTGAAAACTGCGCCAGACGCCGCGCAGGATCACCATATTCACCAGCGCCATCGCCAGCAGGAAGGTCGCGGAAACGGCGGTACCAATCAGGCTGCCGGTTTCGTGGAACCACGCCATGTTCTTCTGAAACGCCGTGGCGGTAGCGGCGATGGCAATGGAAGCCAGCACCACGATGGTGGAGTGGCCCAGCGAGAACCACGCCCCCACGCCGGACGGGCGTTTGCCCTGCTGCATCATCTTACGCGTCACGGTATCTATGGCTGCGATGTGGTCAGCGTCCACCGCATGACGCAGTCCGTAGCACCACGCCAGCAGGCTTGCCGCCATCAGCGCCGTGCTGCCGCTAAAGGTGTGCCATGCCCATCCCCAGGCCAGCAGGTTTGCCATTACCAGAGCCAGCAGCAGAAGCGCGGCGCGAGGTTCATTGCGTAACAGTCGTAACATTTTTAGTCCTTTGTAAACATGACCGGGCAGCGGCGACCACCGCCTGCCCGAAGGAGATCGCTCCGTCACCTGCGGGCAGGCGCGAAGGAAAAAGAAGCGTAAAGTCAGAAAGATAATGACGCAGACGCGCGCGCAGCAGACGGTTGTGTAATACCCCGCCGCTGAGACAGATTGTCGAAAGCGACAGGCGCCGGGCATGAAACGCGGCGAGCTCCGCCAACCCTTTTGCCAGCGCATCATGAAACGCCCAGGCGCGCGCGCAGGGTTCCGCCTGCCAGCTCAGCCACTGCTGCCAGAAAAGCGCGAGGTTATCCACTTCCAGCGTCACCGGATGGTCGACACCCGTGCACTGCGATGCCAGGGCTTCCAGCCGACAGGCCGCTTCCCCTTCGTAACGCTGCGTGTCGATGCCGAGCGCACAGGCAACCGCGTCAAACAGGCGACCACAGGAAGAAGCTCGCGGCGCGTTGATGCCACGCTGGATCGCCGTCGCCAGCAACGGCCAGTTCTGGCGCTGAACCGCATGGGTTTCCGGGTACTGCTGCCAGTCGGGTACAAACGCCAGACAGTGGGCGAGCAGATTACGCCACGGCTGCATGGCCGCCAGATCGCCGCCCGGCAGCGCAACAGCAGGCAGACCACCCAAATGCGCATAGTCGAGATAGCTGACCCGCAGGCACTCTCCGCCCCACAGCGCGCCGTTTTCCCCCATGCCGATCCCGTCCAGCGTCAGGGCGATAACGTCTCCGCCATCGCGCGGCCAGCCGTTTTCGGCCAGGCACGCCGCGGCGTGGGCGTGATGGTGGTGTACCTCTTCAAGGGGCAACGCCTGCGCCTGCGCCCACTGACGAGCGCGATATCCCGGATGGGCATCGCACACCACACGCTCCGGCTGGAAGGCGTAAATGTCCTGCATCACCGACAGCGCGGAACGCCACTGCGCTTCCACCCCCTCGTCACCGAGATCGCCAAAATGCTGGCTCAGCACCGCCTGATTCCAACGCACCAGGCAGAAGGTGTTTTTCATCTCCGCCCCGGTGCACAGCATGGCGGGGATATTGTCGAACCCGGCAGGCAGCGTGATGGCATCGGGCACAAAACCGCGCGCGCGGCGCAGCATCGCACCGTCCCGATCCATCACCGAATCGTCCATCCGCTGCAGAATATCGCGGTTATGCAGCAGGAAACCGTCCGCGATGCCGCTGAGCTCATCCAGCGCCAGCCGGTTGGTGATGGCAGGCGGTCTGCCACTGAGGTTGCCGGAGGTCATCACCAGCGGGCACTGGCAGTCCATCATCAGAAGGTGCTGCAGCGGGTTCGCAGGAAGCATGATGCCGACGGAATCCAGACCGGGTGCGATACCTTCCGGGAACGCGGGCAGCCAGGCTTTTGGCATGAGCACAATGGGTGCGGCGGGTGAGCGTAGCAGCGTCTGAACCGTCTCCGGCAGGTCATCCGCATGCGGGATCATCACCGCCAGCGGCTTCGCGGGCCGCTGCTTGCGTGACCGAAGCGTCGCGATCGCCTGCGGGTTACGCGCGTCACAGACGAGGTGAAAGCCCCCCAGCCCTTTGACGGCGACAATACCGCCGCTTTTCAGCATCGCCACCGCCGCGCGCAGCGCAGCCTCGCGCTCAGCGGTCATGTCGCCCGCACGCCACATAAGCGCGGGCCCGCAGTCCGGGCAGGCGACCGGCTGGGCGTGAAAACGGCGGTCGGCAGGATTGCGGTACTCTGCTTCACACGGCCCGCAGAGCGGGAACGGCGCCATTGCCGTGGCCGGGCGGTCGTAGGGCATGGCGCGGATAATGGTAAACCGCGGCCCGCAGTGGGTGCAGTTGATAAACGGATAGCGATAACGGCGTTCGCGTGTGTCGCCCATCTCAGCCAGACACGCCGGGCAGGTCGCCGCATCGGGGACAATCTGGGTGTCCATCGTCCCGGCCGCGCTGTGGCGGATGGTAAAGTCCTCCGGCACGCGCGCCCAGGTAAACGGCTGCGCTTCCACGCGGTCAATGCGTGCCAGCGGCGGGCAGTCCTGATGCAGCCTCGCGGTAAAGGCCCCCCCATTACCCGCGAGGCGCACCAGCACGCCCTCTCCGTCATTGCAGACGTCACCGGTCAACTGAAGCGCCTGCGCCAGTTGCCAGACGAAGGGACGAAACCCGACGCCCTGCACTTTGCCGCGCACCCGCAACTGAACGCCGTTGCTGCTCATACGGCTCAGAACAGCAGTGATGACGAGGTGTCGAACGCCGCGCGACGGCGCTTTTCGGCGCTCATCTGCTCAAGCTTGTCGCGATCCACGCAGACCAGCGCGTGTGTCGGGCAGGCTTCCATACAGGCCGGGCCGGCCTCACGGTGGTAGCACAGGTCACATTTGTTGGCTTCTGCTTTGTCCGCGCGCACGCTCAGCCCCATACCGCTGTTGCGCACTACCGGACGGACCACCACCTCCATCGCGCCATACGGACAGGCGACCACGCAGGTTTTGCAGCCAATGCAGCGCTCCTGCATCACGTGCACAAAGCCTTTCTCGCGTTTAATCGCCCCGTTCGGGCAGACGTTCGCGCACGGTGCGTCTTCGCACTGGCGACAGATGGCGGCGGTGGAAATATTCACGCCTTTGATGACGTGGATGCGCGGCAGGAAGGTGTCAGGGGTAAGCGACGCGCAGTCCTGCTCCGCCTGATGGGAAACCACGCACGCCACTTCACAGGTACGGCAACCAATACACTTACTGGCATCGGCCATAATAAAACGGTTCATCTGCTTCTCCAGCATTACAGTTATGCGCGGAGATATTCATAAACCGTGCCAATAATTAACTTATTGATTTTATTTGATTTTAAAAATTAAAGCGGTGCCGTCATCGTCACTTATGACGATGACGGCTGTCGACATCAGCGGTGCGGGCCGTCAATAACCGAGTCGCGCAGGACAAGCTCGCCGGAGAAGGTTTGCTGATATTTAAACTCACCGCCGTCGAGCATGAAGATCAGGCGGCTGATGGTCTCTTTGATCATCTCCGTTACCGGGATGCGGACGCTGGAGAGCGACGGCACAATGTAAGGCGCGATGGCCACATCGTCGAAACCGATCACCGACACTGCGTCCGGTGTGGCCACGCCGCTGTCGTGCAGTTGCTTCATGGCACCGATGGCCATATCGTCATTGCTCGCCACCAGCGCCGTAAAGCGCTCACCCCGAGCAAGCAGTTCGGACACCGCCGCCGCGCCGCTGGCGGGGTTCCACTTCCCCTGCGCAATCAGCCCCTCGCGCAGCGGAATACCGTGCTGCGCCAGCGCGTCCTTATAGCCGGAGAGACGCTCAACCCCGGTGGGAGAATCCAGCGAGCCGGTGATAAAGGCGATCTCACGATGCCCTTTCGCAATCAGTTGTGACACCGCGTCCTGGCTGGAGGCTTTATGATCGGACCACACGCTGTGGCTGCTGTTTTTCCGCAGACGGCGGTTGAGCACCATAATGGGCTGCTCGCACTTCTCGACGATCTCATCCATAGCTTCCACGCTCAGAAAACGCGGATAGATAATCACCGCGTCGCAGCGCATATCGAGCAGATACTGGATCGCCTCGCGCTCTTCATCGGCGCTGTGCTTGCCGTCCGCGAGGATCAGCTGCCGCCCTTTCTCCTCCGTCATGCGCGCGGCGTGAAACAGCAGCTCGCTAAAGTAGACGCCGTGATACAAGGTGTTGGTCACCACCAGGCCCAGCGTCTGGGTACGTTTGGTCGCCAGGTTGCGCGCCAGCAAATTTGGGCGATAGCCGCTCTCTTCAATGGCCTGAAACACCCGATCTTTGGTCTCCTGGCTGACATAGCCATTGCCCGACAGCACCCGGGATACCGTGGCTTTCGAAACGCCTGCCCGCTTCGCCACTTCAAGCATCGTGGTCATGTTGTTATTCCGTCTGAATCTGATGGAGCGCAGTGTACTGCACTGCAGAAAAATTGTCGCAGCGGCGACATCACGCTTTGGGTTCCTGCTGGTGATCGGCGTCACGAAATAAAAAAATGGTCAAAAAGCGATCTTGTTTCATTCATAAAAACTCATGATGATTATGTGGAACCGGTTTCCTACATTTCACACAACGATAACAGGATCACATCCGATGGCCAAAAATTACGCTGCGCTGGCGAACGACGTTATCAGCGCGCTGGGCGGCAAAGAGAACATCGTCGCCGTTACCCACTGCATGACGCGACTGCGTTTCGTTCTGAAAGATGAAACCCTCACCGACGCCGCGCGCCTGAAAAGCATCAGCGGCGTGCTCGGCGTGGTGCGCAACGACAACCAGTGCCAGGTGATTATTGGCAATACCGTCTCCCAGGCGTACCGCGAGGTGGTAAGCCTGCTGCCCGCTGACCTGCAGCCCGCGGTGCCGGAAGGCCCGCAAAAGCTGACGCTGCGCCGCATTGGCGCCGGGATCCTCGACGCGCTGATTGGCACCATGTCCCCGCTGATCCCGGCGATCATCGGCGGCTCGATGGTCAAGCTGCTGGCGATGATCCTTGAGATGACCGGCGTGCTGCCCAAAGGCGCGCCGACGCTCACCATTTTGACCGTCATCGGCGACGGCGCGTTCTTCTTCCTGCCGCTGATGGTGGCGGCCTCGGCGGCGGTGAAATTCAAAACCAACATGTCGCTGGCGATAGCCATTGCGGGCGTGCTGGTGCATCCGAGCTTTATCGAGCTGATGGCGAAAGCCGCGCAGGGCGAGCACGTTGAGTTCGCCTTTATCCCGGTGACGGCGGTGAAATACACCTACACCGTCATCCCCGCGCTGGTGATGACCTGGTGCCTGTCGTACATCGAGCGCTGGGTGGATCGCATTACCCCGGCGGTGACGAAAAACTTCCTCAAGCCGATGCTGATCGTGCTGATTGCCGCCCCGCTCGCCATCGTGCTGATTGGGCCGCTGGGCATCTGGATCGGTAGCGCGATCTCCGCGCTGGTCTACACCATTCACGGCTATCTGGGCTGGCTCTCCGTGGCCATCATGGGCGCGCTGTGGCCGCTGCTGGTCATGACCGGCATGCACCGCGTGTTTACGCCAACCATCATTCAGACCATTGCCGAAACGGGCAAGGAAGGGATGGTGATGCCGTCGGAAATTGGCGCCAACCTGTCGCTCGGCGGTTCGTCGCTGGCGGTGGCGTGGAAAACCAAAAACCCGGAGCTGCGCCAGACGGCGCTGGCAGCGGCGGCCTCCGCCATCATGGCGGGGATCTCTGAACCGGCCCTGTACGGTGTCGCAATACGTCTGAAACGCCCGCTGATTGCAAGCCTGATCAGCGGCTTTATCTGCGGCGCGGTTGCCGGTATCGCGGGTCTTGCCAGCCACTCGATGGCGGCACCGGGGCTGTTTACCAGCGTACAGTTCTTCGACCCGGCGAACCCGATGACCATCGTCTGGGTGTTTGGCGTGATGGGTCTGGCAGTGGTGCTGTCGTTTGTTCTGACCCTGATACTGGGCTTTGAGGATATTCCGGTCGAAGACGAGGCTGAAAAAGCGCGCGCCCTGCAGACCGCACCGGTACAGAACAACGCAGCAAAAGCATAAATTGAAAGCGAGGTAAGAATGTCTGTTTTTCCACAAGGATTTTTATGGGGCGGCGCGCTTGCCGCCAACCAGAGTGAAGGCGCTTACCGTGAGGGCGGCAAAGGGCTGACAACGGTCGATATGATCCCCCACGGCGCGAACCGCCTGGCGGTGAAGCTCGGTAAGGAAAAGCGTTTTTCGCTGCGTGAGGACGAATTCTACCCGAGCCACGAGGCGATTGATTTTTACCATCGCTATAAAGAGGACATCGCCCTGATGGCGGAGATGGGCTTTACGGTGTTCCGCACCTCGATCGCCTGGAGCCGCCTCTATCCGAACGGCGACGAGCCGCTGCCGAACAAAGAAGGCATTGCCTTTTACCGCGCGGTGTTCGAGGAGTGCAAAAAGTACAACATCGAGCCGCTGGTAACCCTCTGCCACTTCGACGTGCCGATGCACCTGGTGACGGAGTACGGCTCCTGGCGCAACCGCAAAATGGTGGATTTCTTTGCCCGCTACGCCCGCACCTGCTTCGAGGAGTTTAACGGGCTGGTGAAATACTGGCTGACCTTCAACGAAATCAACATCATGCTGCACAGCCCGTTCTCCGGCGCGGGGCTGGTGTTTGAGGAAGGCGAAAACGAAGACCAGGTGAAATACCAGGCCGCGCACCACGAACTGGTGGCGAGCGCGCTGGCGACCAAAATCGCTCACGAGGTGAACCCGGAAAACCAGGTCGGCTGCATGCTGGCGGGCGGAAATTTCTATCCGTACTCCTGCAAGCCGGAAGACGTGTGGATGGCGCTGGAGAAAGACCGCGAGAACCTGTTCTTTATCGATGTGCAGGCGCGCGGCAGCTATCCGGCCTATTCTGCCCGCGTGTTCCGCGAGAAAGGCGTCGTGATTGTTAAAGACCCGGGCGATGACGAACTGCTGAAAAATACCGTCGATTTTGTCTCGTTCAGCTATTACGCCTCGCGCTGCGCCTCGGCGGATATGAACGCGAACAATACCAATGCGGCGAACATCGTCAAATCTCTGCGCAACCCGCACATTCAGGTGAGCGAATGGGGCTGGGGCATCGACCCGCTCGGCCTGCGCATCACCATGAACATGATGTACGACCGCTACCAGAAGCCGCTGTTCCTGGTGGAAAACGGCCTGGGAGCGAAAGATGTCGTTGATGAAAACGGCGAGATTAACGACGACTACCGCATCAGCTATCTGCGCGAGCATATCCGCGCGATGGGCGATGCGATTGAGGATGGCGTGCCGCTGATGGGTTACACCACCTGGGGCTGCATTGACCTTGTCTCGGCCTCAACCGGTGAGATGAGCAAGCGTTACGGGTTTGTGTACGTCGACCGCGACGACGCCGGGAACGGCACGCTGGAGCGGAAACGCAAGAAATCGTTCGGATGGTATAAGAAGGTGATTGCGAGTAACGGGGGGGATCTGGCGTAGCCTGTTTTGCCGGGTGGCGGCTTCGCCTTACCCGGCCTACAAAACCGTAGGCCCGGTAAGCGTAGCGCCCCCGGGCGCTGCTCAGAGCTGAGAAAACCCTCCGTTCCCAACCCATCCCGCTAGCCGTGAATACACCACGTCCACCGCCTCTTTCACCGGCGGCGTCATCGGGTAATAAAACCCGACAATGTCCGGCTGAATGCCCAAAAACAGCACCTCGCCCACGTCACCTTTGATCTGATCCACCAGGTAGTTCAGCGGCATATTGTGGGTGGTCATCATAAACATCTCGGCGATGTCGTCCGGGTCAATCAGGCGGATCTCGCCGGGGTTGAGTCCCATATCGGTGGCATCGACGATTAACAGCCTGTCCGGACGCAGCTCGCGTATGGCCACCACGTCGTTTTCCGGCGCGCTGCCGCCGTCAATCACCACCCAACTGCCCTGCGGGTTCGCGGCGCACATCTCCGCCAGCAGCGGACCCGCGCCGTCGTCGCCCATCATGCTGTTGCCGACACACAGTAAAACGTCAGTCACGTAATCTCCTCACCATCAGGTAGATGGCGCTCTCCTGATGAATATCATGCAGCATACCGAGCAGCGTTTTGCTCCACGCCTGCTGCTTCGGGGTTTGTCTGCCGAGCGCCGCGTCAAAGGCGTTGGCGAGCATGGCAATGTGGTTCGCATCGATCACGATCTCACCGTACTTCGGCACGCCTTCCATTTTGCGCCGCGCCGAACTGCCCTCCTCCAGCGTGGCAATCCACGCCAGGTATTCCGGCCACGGACAGCTCAGTGCGGCCTCCAGGCAGTCAATCACACCGAGGTGATGCCCAATCGCCAGGCTGTAATAGACCACCTGCTGCGCCGCATCCGGCGTGGCATCGTTCTCATCAATAAACTTACGGCTCAGCTGGCTGAACACCACCGTTTCACTCATCGGATACGCGCCTCATCGACGATGCTGTTCAGGTTCGCCACAATCTCATTGAGGCGCGGATCGTTTTCCGCCTCCAGCCAGCGTGCGACCTGATGCTCGCCCTGGCTCAGCAGGCGCAGATAGTCGTCGGCAATCTGACGGCCGTAGCGATAGCCCGCCAGCCTGCGCGCCGTGCGATCGACCTTCACCCGCAGCGGCTGCACCATGTCCGGGTGCAGAATGGCCGCAGCCTGGTTGTCGAGCTCGCCCGGCTCGCGGGCGTGGATTTTCTGCTCCAGCAGGCCGAGCGCCATCGCGAAGCCGTACAGCGTGGCGGCGGGCGTCGGCGGACAGCCCGGAATGTAGACGTCCACCGGCACGATTTTGTCGGTGCCGCCCCAGACGCAGTAGAGGTCGTGGAAGATGCCGCCGCTGTTGCCGCAGGCGCCGTACGAGATGCAGATTTTCGGATCAGGCGCGGACTGCCAGGCGCGCAGCGCGGGCGAGCGCATGGCGCGGGTGACGGCCCCGGTGAACAGCAGGATGTCCGCATGACGCGGGGACGGCACCACTTTGATACCGAAGCGCTCGGCGTCAAACAGCGGCGACAGCGTAGCGAAGATCTCAATCTCGCAGCCGTTGCAGCCTCCGCAATCCACGCGGTAGACGTAGGCCGAGCGTTTGATTTTTTTCAGCAGCGACGCCTTCATGCTGGCGATGGATTCGTCCACCGTCATCGGCACCGGAATGCCGTTAGCGTCGCGTGGGCCAAGTAAATTGTCCATCAGCTGGCCTCTCTCATGTGGCGGGTGATATCAATGCGGTCGGACGGCAGCAGACACTTCTGTCGCTTGCATGCCGGGCAGGTTTCAAAGCTTTCACGGTGATGCTCCGCGCGGGCGTCGCCGTTGTGCTGCAGCAGCGCAATGGCGTAGTCGATCTCTTTCTGCACGGCGAACGGGCGCTGGCAGACGCGGCAGTGGCACAGGTCAAAGCGCGACTGCTGCAGGAAATCCTCTTTCTTCCACACCGCCAACTCGTACTCCTGCGACAGGCGGATGGCGACCGTCGGGCAGACCTCTTCGCAGCGGCCGCAGAAGATGCAGCGCCCGAGGTTAAACTGCCAGGCCAGCTCGCCGGTTTTGAGATCCGTTTCCACCGTTAAGGCGTTCGACGGACAGGCGTTGACGCAGGCCGCGCAGCCGATGCACTGCTGCGGGTTGTGTTCCGGCTTGCCGCGAAAGTTTTTGTCGACCGGCATCGGCTCCAGCGGATAGCGGCTGGTCTGCGTGCCGGTTTTGATCAGTTTTTTGATAAAGGTAAACATGACGAATCCTTATTTCAGCGGCGAGTTCTTACGCTCGATGCTGTAGCGCTCAAGCTCTTTGTACGGCACCACCTGGCTTTTCTTCTTGCGCACGTCCACGACGGTCATGCGGTCGGTGCAGGAGTAGCACGGGTCGAGGCTGCCGATGATCAGCGGCGCATCAGACACGGTGTTACCGCGCAGCATGTAGCGCAGGGTTGGCCAGTTGGCGTAGGTCGCCGCACGGCAGCGCCAGCGGTAGAGCTTCTGGTTGTCGCCGGTCATGCTCCAGTGAATGTCGTCCCCGCGCGGCGCTTCGGCAAAGCCGAGGGCAAAGCGGTTTGGAATGTAGGTGAAGCCCTCCACCATCAGCGGGCCGCCCGGCAGGTTGTCCAGACCAAAGTCGATCATGTTCAGCGCGGTGAACACCTCGTTGATGCGCACCTTCAGGCGGGAGATGACGTCGCAGCCCTGCTCGCTGTGCACGGTCATCGGCAGCAGGCCATAGCCGACGAACGGGTGATCGGCGCGGGTGTCGCGGGCGTGGCCGCTGGCGCGCACCATCGGGCCGACGTTGCTGAAGTCGCGGGCGATCTCCGGATCGAGGCGGCCAATGCCGACGGTGCGCTGCTCGATGTTGGGCGTGCTGAGCAGCATGTCCACCAGCTCCTGCACGTCGCGGCGCATCTGCTGCGCCAGCTGGCGGGTCTGGATCATGTCATCCTTCAGCAGGTCGCGGCGGATCCCGCCGATCAGGTTCAGACCGTAGGTTTTGCGCGCCCCGGTGAGGATCTCCGCCATCTTCATCGACGCTTCGCGCACGCGGAAGAACTGCATAAACCCGGAGTCAAAGCCGACGAAGTGGCAGGCCAGGCCGAGGTTCAGCAGGTGCGAGTGCAGGCGCTCCACCTCCAGCAGGATGGCGCGGATCATCTGCGCGCGTTCCGGCACCACGATCCCCATGCCGTTCTCTACCGAGGTGGTGTAGGCGGTGCTGTGGGCGAAGCCGCAGATGCCGCACACGCGGTCAGAGAGGAACGTGACTTCGTTGTAGCCCATGCGGGTTTCCGCCAGCTTTTCCATGCCGCGGTGGACGTAGAACAGGCGGTAGTCGGCGTCGATAATGTTTTCGCCGTCGACGAACAGGCGGAAGTGGCCCGGCTCGTCGGAAGTGACGTGCAGCGGGCCGATCGGCACCACGTTATTCTTCTTGCTGCCCAGCTCGTTGATGAATTCGTAGGTTTCACTGTCGGTGGTCGGGGCCGGACGCTGGCGGTAGTCCATGCTGTCTTTGCGCAGCGGATAGAGTTCGTCCGGCCAGTCGTCCGGCAGCACCAGACGGCGTTCATCCGGCAGGCCAACCGGCACCAGACCATACATGTCGCGCACTTCGCGCTCGCCCCAGACTGCAGCGGGCACGCGCGGCGTAACGGACGGGTATTCCGGTTTATTCGGGTCAACCTCGACGCGCACGGTGATCCAGCACTTCTCGCCCTGCTCCATCGACATCACGTAGTACACCGCGTAATTACCGCACAGCTGGCGCTCGTCGTTACCGAACAGCACCGACAGCC
This sequence comes from Enterobacter sp. BNK-13, assembly GCF_048685015.1. Taxonomy (NCBI): domain Bacteria; kingdom Pseudomonadati; phylum Pseudomonadota; class Gammaproteobacteria; order Enterobacterales; family Enterobacteriaceae; genus Enterobacter; species Enterobacter sp. BNK-13. The sequence goes on from NZ_JBLQTP010000001.1 coordinate 3,361,123, forward strand.
AGCCGCCCTGCCGGTAGTAGAGAAACTCCACCACTTCTGGCAGATAGTTCACCTTTACGGTAACGGTGATCTGGTCTTTGGTTTGCCAGGACTCCTCCAGCACCACGCCGGGAAAAGCCTGATGCAACGCGGCGAGATACTGCTGACCTTTCTTTTCTTCAGACATAAACACTCTCTTTAATCACGCCACCAGCAAGGAGACGAACGCTAAAAATGCAAAACCAAAACCGGCCCAGGTAATGCGTGACGTTTCCACAAAACGCAGACGCGCCATGCTGTTTTCGAACAGGGCAATGACCAGCACGCCGACCAGCAGCTTGAGGGCGGCAACCACGACGGCCAGCAGCAGACCGCCCGCGGAGAAGTGCGTCATCTGCCCCCACGGGAAGAAGACGCCGACAAACATCTGCAGCACCACCAGCTGTTTAAGGCTGATGCCCCACTTCAGCACCGCAAAGCCGTAGCCGCTGTATTCGGTGAGCGGTCCTTCCTGCAGTTCCTGCTCGGCTTCGGCCAGATCGAACGGCAGTTTGCCCATCTCGATAAAGGTGGCGAATGCGCAGGCGCACAGCGCCAGCACCAGCGGAAGGGAGCGGGCAACCGGCCAGTGGTACACGGTGTCGGTGATAAAGCTGATATGGGTTGAGCCCGCAACCTGCGCGGCGACCCACAGCCCCAGCAGCAGAATCGGCTCAACCAGCACGCCGAGCATCGCCTCGCGACTGGCACCGATGCCGGTAAACGGGCTCCCGGTGTCGAGACCCGCAATCGCAAAGAAGAAGCGGGCGATGGCAAACAGGTAGATCAGCGTAATTAGATCCCCGAGTGCCGGCAGCGGCGAAGCCACCGTCACCACCGGCAGCGCGGTGGCGATGGTGAGCATCACGCCCACCATCACGAACGGCGTCAGGCGGAAGACCCAGCCTGCGGCATCCGGGGCGACGCTCTGACGCGAGAGCAGTTTGAAGAGATCGCGGTACTCCTGAAGCACGCCAGGCCCGCGACGGTTGTGCATCCGGGCGCGCGCCACGCGCGTGATGCCCGACAGCAGCGGCGCGGCGGCAAACAGCACCAGCGCCTGAAGAATTGCCAGTAACAGACTCATGTCAGGCTCCTCGTGAAATCACAACGATCACCAGCACCGCCAGCTCGATAACCGCCAGACGGCGGAACAGCGCGGGTACGGCAGCGCTCTGCCAGCCGGGTACCCAGCGCACCGGGTTCAGCCAGTGGCGCAGCTTCAGCACGGCGGCAAAGTTCTCTTTCACCGGCATAGCGAAACCGTGGGCAGTGATGACCATCGACTGTTCGTGTTCGTAGCCGCAGGCCCATGCTGCACCGCGCGAGCGGGAGGTGAGCCGGTCGCGTTTGAAGAACAGCATCAGCACCAGCGGCAGCAGCGGTGCGCCTATCAGCAGCAGCGCGATCATGGGCTGGGAAACGGTGGTGTTCGCCGCGGTCAGCGGCAGCGGAATGGCATTGCCCAGCAGCGGCAGCAGCCACGGTGCGGCGACGCCGCCCGCGATGCAGCACAGCGCCAGCGCGACCACGCTTACGCCCATCAGTAGCGGTGCGCAGCAGGCGTTCTCAGCCTCACGCGTACGCGGTGCGCCGAGGAAGGTCACGCCATAAACTTTCGCCATGCACATCACCGCCAGCGCCCCGGTAATCGCCAGACCGACCGCCAGCAGCGGCCCCAGCAGACGGGCGATAAACGCCTCGCTCTGACCGAGGGAGAAAAAGGACTGATAGATTACCCACTCCCCGGCAAAGCCGTTCAGCGGCGGCAGCGCGGCCATCGCCATCAGCCCGACCAGCATCGCCAGTGAAATCACCGGCATCTTTTTGCCAATCCCGCCCAGCTTTTCGATATCCCGATGACCGGTGCGGAACCAGACGCTGCCCGCCCCGAGGAACAGGGTGCTTTTAAACAGGCTGTGGTTGATCAGGTGATAAAGACCACCGATAAAACCGGCCGCAATCAGCGCCGGTTGATTCAGCGCCAGCCCGGTCACGCCCGCGCCAATGCCGAGCAGAATAATGCCGATATTCTCCAGCGTGTGGTACGCCAGAAGACGCTGGATATTGTGCTCCATCAGCGCGTACAGGCCGCCGACGAAGGCGGTGATCATGCCCGCAATCAGCAGCACCACGCCCCACCACAGCGGCGGTTGTCCGCCGGTCAGCGTAATCGCCAGGATCCCAAACAGACCGACCTTCATTACCACCACCGAAAACAGCGCGGCGGCGGGCGCGGAAGCATTCGCATGCGCCTGCGGCACCCAGCCGTGCAGCGGGATGATTCCGGCGAGCAGGCCAAAGCCGAGCACGCCCAGCAGCCAGACGTCATTCCCCAGCGGATGCCCATTAAGCGCAGCGAAGTCCAGCGTGCCGAAGCGCTGCCACACCAGCCAGCAGGCCAGCGCCAGCAGCAGCGTCCCGAGGCGTCCCAGCGCAAACCACAATTTTCCGGAGGCGCTACAGCCCGTCAGGAACACGCCGCAGAGCGCCATGATCTCCGCCATCACCACCAGCGCGCCGAGGTTGCTGGCGGTAACGGTACAGACCGCCGTCGCCATCAGCAGGTTCACCAGCAAGCCGTTGGCTTTAGCGTGCGGGTGGCGATGCCACTCGATATTGAACAGGCTGATAAACAGCCCGCACAGGCCAAACGTCACCAGCCAGAGGGCGTTCAGCGGCGTAATCTCAACGGTGTGGCGAACCAGCGGTATGAGGGTGTCAACGGATTGTCCGCCGAGCAGAACAACGCCGCCTGCCACCAGCGTCAACAGGCTACCTACCGCCCCGCCGATCCCGGCAACCCCGCCGCTCAGGGTTTTATGGAAGGAGAAGATTGGCGCCAGAATAGCTGCGGCAATAAAACAAGCTACCGCGCCGGTAATCATTATGGCCGCGTTCATTTCGCCCCCTCGTTAAGCGCCTGTAGCAGAGAAAGGTCGCCAAAATCACTGTTGATGGCCAGCTCGCGCTTGCGCTTGCTGGTACGGGCGATGTCGCGAATGTTAACCAGAATCAGCGCTTTCGTCGGACAGGTCCGTACGCAGGCCGGGCCCTGTTCATCGAAGCTGCACAGGTCGCACTTCACCGCCACGGCACGGATGCCGGGCACCCAGTCCAGCAGCGTGCTGACGCGTGCAGGCGCCGGCGGCGCGGGCGGGGCTTTAGGCGAGTTGGCATTGGCCGGAATATGCAGCGGGCGGCTGCCGGAAAATTCAATCGCGCCGAACGGACAGGCAATGCCGCACAGCTTGCAGCTTACGCACAGGCTTTCGTTCAACTGGACTGCGCCATCCACGCGGGTGATGGCATTTACAGGACAGACGCCCGCGCACGGGGCATCTTCACAGTGATGGCAGAGCTGCGGGGCAGACTCTTTTTCATTACGCATGACGTGCAGGCGCGGCATGGACTGCAGCCCATGCAGGCGATGCGTTTCCGAACACGCCGCCTCACAGGTTCGACAGCCAATGCAGACCGTCGAGTCAGCAATTACAAAACGGTTCACCGGGTTATCCTCTGGTGATAGTCATTTTTGTCGAAAAGCTGTCTTGTCGACACTTCTCGACACGCATGGGTCAGGCCACGTTCGCTGAGGCATTTCCGTCCATCAGCTGCTTCAGGTTGACCGGAAGATCGTGCTCAACGGCGGCGTACAGGCCGTTATAAAACGGCGCGATTTTTTCCAGATAGTGCTCCAGCACCTGCTGGCGATCGCGGTTGCTGACGTGGCCATCCACCATGCCGTCGGCCATCAGCTGCGCCTTCGCAATACACTGTTTTTCGCCGTCTTTTGTCTCGAGATAGTACTCAATGGTGTGGCTGTTGAAGTTATCCGCCAGGGTCACGTTGATGGTGAAATGGCCGAAGAGGACAAAGCGCATATCCCCCTGCGCCGCGCAGCTCATCGCGTGGTGAAGACGCGCTTTCGACAAGGTAATGCCCTGAACCAGCGAGTTGCAGTAAAGGTGCCACTGGTCCTGTAACTGTTGATGACGCTGCGCGATGTAATCTGCTTTTTCGCTGATTTCCCAAATAGTCATAGAAGGTATCCGTTTAATGGAGATAGCGGCTGTTAAGCAGATTCCATGCCAGTTTTTATTTTGCTGATTTTAAAGGGATTAAACTAAAAAACCGCTGTCATCACCGCGGTGTCGACGTGTCATTTCGTCAGCGTTGACATCGTCACGCCTTAACAAAAATCAAGCTGGCACTGTTATTGCATTACCGGGGCAATTCATTGAGGAGGCGTCATGCACGAAATCACCCTCTGCCAGCGGGCTCTGGAACTTATCGAACAGCAGGCAGTGCAAAACCACGCGAAGCGCGTCACCGGCGTCTGGCTGAAGGTCGGAGCGTTTTCCTGCGTCGAGACCAGCGCCCTGACCTTCTGTTTTGAGCTGGTCTGCCGCGGCACGCTGGCGGAAGGCTGCGAACTGCATATTGAAGAACAGCAGGCGGAGTGCTGGTGCGAGCAGTGTCAGCAGTACGTCACCCTGCTGTCATCGAAGGTACAGCGCTGCCCGCAGTGTCAGAGCGGCGGTCTGCGCATCGTGGCGGATGACGGCATGCAGATCCAACGCCTCGAAATCGAGAAGGAGTAAAGTATGTGTAGTACCTGCGGTTGCGCCGAAGGCAACCTGTATATAGAAGGGGATGAACACCGCCCCCACTCCGCGTTTCGCTCCGCGCCCTTTTCACCCGCCCCACGCCCTGCGGCAGCCCTGACCGGCATTACCTTTGCGCCGCAACGCTCCGATGCGGGCGACCTGCATTACGGCCACGGCGAAGCAGGCACCCACGCGCCGGGCATGAGCCAGCGCCAGATGCTGGAGGTGGAAATCAACGTGCTGGACAAAAATAACCAGCTCGCCGCCCGCAACCGCGCCCGCTTTGCCACCCGCAAACAGCTGGCGCTGAACCTGGTCTCCAGCCCCGGTTCCGGTAAAACCACGCTGCTGACCGAAACGCTCAAGCGCCTGAACGGGCGCGTCTCCTGTGCGGTGATCGAAGGCGACCAGCAAACCGTTAACGACGCGGCGCGCATTCGCGAAACCGGCACCCCGGCGATTCAGGTCAACACCGGCAAAGGCTGCCACCTGGATGCACAGATGATTGCCGACGCGGCCCCGCGCCTGCCGCTGGCAGATAACGGCATCCTGTTTATTGAAAACGTCGGCAACCTCGTCTGCCCGGCGAGCTTCGACCTCGGCGAACGACACAAGGTGGCGGTGCTTTCAGTGACCGAAGGCGAAGACAAACCGCTGAAGTACCCGCACATGTTTGCCGCCGCGTCCGTCATGCTGCTGAACAAAGTCGACCTGCTGCCGTACCTGAATTTCGACGTGGATAAGTGCCTGGCGTATGCCCGCGAGGTGAACCCGGAGATTGAGATCCTGCTGGTCTCCGCCACGCGCGGCGACGGCATGGACGGCTGGCTACACTGGCTGGAGAGCGAACGATGTGCATAGGCGTACCGGGACAAATTCACGCCATCGACGGTAATCAGGCCAAAGTCGAGGTTTGCGGCATCCTGCGCGACGTCGACCTGACGCTGGTGGGCAGCACCGATGAAACGGGCGCCTCGCGTCTCGGCCAGTGGGTGCTGGTCCACGTGGGGTTCGCCATGAGCGTGATTAACGAAGCGGAAGCCCGCGACACGCTCGACGCCCTGCAAAATATGTTCGACGTGGAGCCTGACGTGGGCGCGCTGCTGTACGGCGAGGAGCGGTAATCATGCGTTACGTTGATGAATACCGCGCGCCGGAGCAGGTGCTGCAGCTTATCGGCCACCTGAAAACGCGCGCAGCGCGGCTGGACTACACGAAAGAAAGGCCGCTGCGGATAATGGAGGTGTGCGGCGGGCACACGCACGCGATCTTCAAATTTGGCCTCGACCAGCTGCTGCCGGAGAACATTGAGTTTATCCACGGCCCCGGCTGCCCGGTCTGCGTGCTGCCGATGGGGCGCATCGACAGCTGTATTGAAATTGCCAGCCAGCCCGACGTCATTTTCTGCACCTTTGGCGACGCGATGCGCGTGCCGGGGAAAAATGGTTCGCTGCTGCAGGCGAAAGCGCGCGGCGCAGACATCCGGATCGTCTATTCGCCGATGGATGCCCTGACGCTGGCAGCGGATAACCCCGCGCGCAAGGTGGTGTTTTTTGGCCTGGGGTTTGAAACCACTATGCCCGCCACCGCCATCACGCTGCAGCAGGCGAAAGCACGCGGTGTCGATAACTTTTTCTTCTTCTGCCAGCACATTACGCTCATCCCCACCCTGCGCAGCCTGCTGGAAGAGCCAGGCAACGGCATTGACGCCTTTCTGGCACCGGGCCACGTCAGCATGGTGATTGGCACAGACGCCTACGGTTTTATCGCTGAACAGTACAATCGTCCGTTAGTGGTGGCTGGTTTCGAACCACTTGATCTACTACAAGGTGTCACCATGCTGGTTGAGCAGAAAATAGCGGCCCTGAGTACCGTGGAAAATCAGTACCGCCGCGTGGTGCCGGATGCGGGAAATGAACGAGCGCAGCAGGCGATAGCCGACGTGTTTAGCGTTGAGGGCGACAGCGAATGGCGCGGCCTGGGGCTAATTGCTGAATCCGGCGTGCGCCTGACGCCAGCCTATCGCGCGTTCGACGCCGAAGCGCATTTCCGCCCGCAGCCGCAGCAGGTTTGCGACGATCCCCGGGCACGCTGTGGCGAGGTGCTCACCGGCAAATGCAAACCGCATCAGTGTCCGTTATTTGGCAATACCTGTAACCCGCAAACGGCGTTTGGTGCGCTGATGGTCTCCTCCGAAGGGGCGTGTGCCGCGTGGTATCAGTATCGCAACCAGGAGAGTGAAGCATGAATACGGTTGAAATGGCGCACGGCAGCGGCGGACAGGCGATGCAGCAGCTGATTAACCGGCTGTTTATGGAGGCCTTTAACAACCCCTGGCTCGCCGAACAGGAAGACCAGGCGCGCATTGACCTCGCCACCCTCACCGCCCAGGGCGACAGGCTGGCCTTCTCCACCGACAGCTACGTCATTGATCCGCTGTTCTTCCCGGGCGGCGATATCGGCAAGCTCGCCGTCTGCGGCACGGCGAACGACGTCGCCGTCAGCGGCGCCATCCCGCGCTACCTCTCCTGCGGGTTTATCCTTGAAGAGGGATTACCGATGGAGACGCTCACGGCCGTGGTCAACAGCATGGCGCAGACCGCGCGCGAGGCGGGGATAGCTATCGTCACCGGCGACACCAAAGTGGTGCAGCGCGGCGCGGCCGACAAGCTGTTTATCAACACCGCCGGCATGGGGGCGATCCCCGCCGATATTCACTGGGGTGCGCAGCGCCTCAGTGCGGGCGACGTGCTGATCGTGACCGGCACGCTGGGCTGCCACGGGGCGACCATCCTGAACCTGCGCGAAGGCCTGGGGCTGGACGGCGAACTGCGCAGCGACTGCGCGGTACTCACCCCGCTGATTCAGACGCTGCGCGGTATTCCCGGCGTGAAGGCCCTGCGGGATGCCACGCGAGGCGGTGTCAACGCCGTGGTCCATGAGTTTGCGGCAAGCTGCGGATGCGGGATTGAACTCACCGAGCGCAGCCTGCCCGTTAAGCCCGCCGTTCGTGGGCTTTGCGAACTGCTGGGGCTGGACCCGCTCAACTTTGCAAACGAAGGCAAGCTGGTGATTGGCGTTGAACGGGCCGCAGCACAAGCCGTTCTTGAACAGCTGCAGGCTCATCCGTCAGGAAAAGAGGCGGCGATAATTGGTGAAGTGGTTGAGCGCAAAGGGGTGCGCCTGACCGGACTTTATGGCGTGAAGCGCACGCTGGATCTGCCGCACGCTGAACCCTTACCCCGTATTTGCTAGGCCGCGCCACAAGCGGCCAGCATGGATTTTTTGCTCGTTTCTACTGGAAAGCACTATGCCGTATACACCGATGAGCGATCTTGGACAGCAGGGCCTGTTTGACATTACGCGCACACTTTTACAGCAGCCCGATCTCGGTGCGCTGAGCGATGCCCTGACGCGGCTGGTCAGGCAGTCGGCGCTGGCCGACAGCGCCGCGATTGTACTGTGGCATAGCGGAACGCACCGCGCGAGCTACTACTCAACGCGTGACAATGGCAAAACGTTTGAATACGAAGACGAAACGTATCTCGCGCATGGCCCGGTGCGCCGCATTCTCTCCCGACCTGAAGTGCTGCACTGTAACTTTGAGGAGTTCCGGCAGGCATGGCCGCGGCTCGCGGAGAGTAACCTCTATCAGCCGTTCGGGCATTACTGCATGCTGCCGCTGGCAGCAGAGGGTCAGATTTTTGGCGGCTGCGAGTTTATCCGCACGACCGACCAGCCCTGGAGCGAGGCGGAATACGAACGCCTGCACACCTTTACCCAGATTGTGGCCGTCGTCGCGGAGCAGATCCAAAGCCGCGTGACCAATAATGTAGATTACGACCTGCTGAGCCGCGAACGCGACAACTTCCGCATTCTGGTCGCCATCACCAACGCCGTACTGTCACGGCTCGATATGGACGAGCTGGTCAGCGAAGTGTCGAAAGAGATCCATCACTATTTCAAAATCGATGCCATCAGCATCGCGCTTCGCGGCCATCGCAAGGGCAAGCTGAACATCTACTCTACGCATTATCTGGATGAAGCCAACCCGGCACACGAGCAGAGTGAAGTGGATGAAGCGGGGACCCTTTCGGAGCGGGTCTTCAAAAGCAAAGAGATCCTCCTGATCAACCTCAACGAACAGGATCCGGTGGCACCGTACGAGCGGATGCTGTTTAACACCTGGGGTAACAAAATTCAGACCCTGTGCCTGCTGCCGCTGATGTCCGGCAACACCATGCTGGGCGTGCTTAAGCTGGCGCAGTGCGAGGAAGGCGTCTTTACCACTGCCAACCTGAAGCTGCTGCGTCAGATCGCCGAGCGTATTTCCATCGCCCTGGATAACGCCCTCGCCTATCAGGAAATTCATCGTCTGAAGGAGCGGCTGGTGGATGAGAACCTGGCCCTGACCGAACAGCTCAACAACGTGGACAGCGAGTTTGGTGAAATCATCGGACGTAGCGACGCCATGTACAACGTGCTCAAGCAGGTTGAGATGGTGGCGCAAAGCGACAGCACGGTACTGATTCTGGGCGAAACCGGTACGGGTAAAGAGCTGATTGCCCGTGCCATCCACAACCTGAGTAACCGCAACAGCCGTCGGATGGTGAAGATGAACTGCGCCGCGATGCCCGCAGGGCTGCTGGAAAGCGACCTGTTCGGCCACGAACGAGGTGCCTTTACCGGGGCAAGCAGTCAGCGGCTGGGCCGGTTTGAGCTGGCGGACAAAAGCTCGCTGTTCCTCGACGAAGTGGGCGATATGCCGCTGGAGCTACAGCCGAAACTGCTGCGCGTCCTGCAGGAGCAAGAGTTTGAACGTCTTGGCAGCAACAAGCTTATCCAGACTGACGTGCGGCTGATTGCCGCCACTAACCGCGACCTGAAAAAGATGGTCGCCGACCGCGAGTTTCGCAGCGATCTCTACTATCGCCTGAACGTGTTCCCGATCTTCCTGCCGCCGCTGCGCGAGCGCCCGGAAGATATTCCCCTGCTGGTCAAAGCGTTTACCGCCAAGATCGCGCGACGGATGGGTCGAAATATCGACAGCATTCCTGCCGAGACGTTACGTACCCTTTCATCGATGGAGTGGCCCGGCAACGTGCGCGAGCTGGAAAACGTCATCGAGCGTGCGGTGCTGCTGACGCGCGGCAATGTCCTGCAGCTCTCACTGCCTGAAGTGACGCTGCCTGACGTGAGCGTGCCCGCCGCCGAGACAGCGAAAGAGGGAGAAGATGAATATCAGCTCATTATGCGCGTACTCAAAGAGACCAACGGCGTGGTCGCCGGGCCAAAAGGTGCCGCCCAGCGTTTAGGGTTAAAACGCACTACCCTGCTGTCGCGCATGAAGCGTCTCGGAATCGATAAAGAGAGCCTGGTTTAAGCCCCCCAATCCGGCGGTGTTGCTCTGACACCGCCTTTCGTTACCCTGCGCAATTGTCCCTCATTGACACAAAATCGTTTCCTCTGTATAAAATTCCGCCTTAATAATGAGTTTCATTTGCATCAATAATAATATTAATCAAGGGTAGCGTTTCATGAAGAAGGTCATCTGCGCGTTAGGCCTGGCGGTTGCGTCGGTCAGTTCTGCTCTGGCAACCACATATCCTCTGACCATTGAAAACTGTGGCTATAAAGAGACATTCACCAAAGCGCCGGAACGCGTCGTGGCCCTGGGTCAGAATACCGTCGAAATCTTGCTCCTGCTGGGGCTGGAAGATAAGGTGAAGGCCAGCGCCTTCTGGCCGACGAAAGTGTTGCCGCAGCTCGCGGAACAGAACGCAAAAATCAAAACCCTGACGGTTGAAATCCCTACCCTTGAATCCGTGCTTGCGCAAAATCCCGACTTTGTCCCCGCCCAAACGCCGCTGTTGCTGGGGCCGGAAAGCAAGGTCGCAAAACGCGACGATCTGATGACCCTGGGCGTGAACAGCTACGTGTCCCCGGGCATGTGCGCGACCAAAAAAGCCACGGGCGATATGTACGGCAGCCGCCAGAAACTGTGGGATATGACGTATCTCTATCAGGAGATTGAGGATTTCGCCAAAATCTTTAACGTTGAAGACCGCGGTCAGGCCGTGATTGCCGATTTCAAAAAACGTGAGGCCGACTTGCGTAAGGAATTCGGCAAGAACAAAAAAGACCTCTCGTTTGTCTTCTGGTTCTCCAGCTCATCCCCCTCTGCGGACGCCTACGTAGGCGGTAAAAATAGCCCCTCCGGGTTTATTGCGAGCCTGATGGGCGGGCATAACGCCATCACCTCCGAGACCGAATGGCCAACCGTGGGTTGGGAGAGCATTATTGCCGCCAATCCGGATGTGATTGTGGTCTCCAGCCTGGACCGCAACCGCTGGGCGCTGGATAACGCGGAAGAAAAAATCAAATTCCTGAAGAGCGATCCGGCCGTCAGCCAGCTGGACGCGGTGAAAAAAGGCCACATCGTGGTGATGGACGGTCAGGCCATGAACCCGACGATTCGCACGATTTACGGGGCTGAGCAGGTCGGCGAACAGCTCAGAAAGCTGGGGCTGAACTGATGACAATCGCCGTTCTTCAGGCCCGGCAGAGCCTGGTTCTGACGACCTCGGCTTTGCTCGCCCTGGTACTGCTATTTCTGGTGATCGCCCTGAGCGTCAGCGTCGGCGAGCTGTCCATCCCGCTGGATAACGTGTTTTACGCCATCAGCAATAAAATGGGGCTCACCGAGGTTCCGCTCACTCGCATCTATGAAAGCGTCATCTGGGACTTTCGCCTGAGCCGCGCGCTGGTGGCGGCCTGCTGCGGCGCGGGGCTGGCCATCTGCGGTGCCGTATTGCAGAGCTTGCTGAAGAACGCGCTGGCGGAACCCTACGTGCTCGGCGTGTCCGCGGGCGCGTCGACCGGGGCGGTTTCTGTTGTCGTATTGGGGATCGGCACCGGTGCGGTCTCCCTTTCTGCCGGTGCCTTCGCCGGGGCATTCGCCGCGTTTGCATTTGTCGCGTTTCTGACGAACGGCGCGCGCGGCGGGAATGAACGTACTATTCTGGCAGGCGTCGCCGCCTCGCAGCTTTTCAACGCCATTACCGCCTACACCATCAGCACCTCCGCCAGCGCCCAGCAGGCGCGCGACGTGATGTTCTGGCTGCTGGGCAGCTTCAGCGGCGTACGCTGGCCTGAATTCCAGCTGGCACTGGTCGTGGTGCTGATTGGGTTAGCCATTTGCCTCTACTATTCCCGGGCGCTGGATGCCTTTACGTTCGGTGACGACGCCGCCGCGTCGCTGGGCATTGCCGTTCCCTGGGTGCGCCTGGCGCTCTTTACCACCACCGCGCTGATTACCGCAACCATCGTCAGCATGGCGGGGTCAATCGGCTTTGTCGGGCTGGTGGTGCCGCACGTGATGCGTTTCCTGTTCGGGCCGCTGCACCGCACGCTGCTGATTGCCAGCGCTCTGGCAGGCGCGATCCTGATGGTGCTGGCAGACATTGCCTCACGCATGCTGATAGCACCGCAAAGCCTGCCCGTCGGCGTGGTCACCGCGCTGGTTGGCGTCCCCTTCTTTGCCGTGATTATCTACCGTTCAAGGAATAAGTGATGAGCATCTGTGCGGAAAATATTACCTGGAAGGTCGGCAAAAAAGTCATCGTTAATGACGTCTCGCTGAAGGTGTCACGGGGCGAAACAGTAGGGCTGCTTGGCCCTAACGGCTGCGGTAAGTCCTCTCTTTTACGTATCCTCGCGGGGCTGCGTCGCCCGGATGCTGGCTGCGTCACCCTGGACGGACAGGACATTACCCGCATCGCCAAAAAACAGCTTGCCCGCCGGGTCGCCTTCGTGGAACAGCACGGCATGACTGACGCCAATATGCGCGTGCGCGACGTGGTGAAACTTGGACGTATTCCGCACCACTCCGCCTTTTCCAACTGGAGCACGCACGATGACGAGACCGTCACCGCCGCTCTACAGCGCGTGGATATGCTGGATAAAAGCGACCAGGGCTGGCTGAGCCTCTCCGGCGGCGAGCGTCAGCGCGTCCACATTGCCCGCGCGCTGGCCCAGACCCCGACGGAAATCCTGCTGGATGAACCGACCAACCACCTGGACATTCATCATCAGATGCAGCTGATGCAGTTAATCAGCGAATTACCGGTCACCAGCATTGTCGCCATCCACGATCTCAACCACGCCTCGATGTTCTGCGACTCGCTGATTGTGATGCAGAAAGGGCAAATTGTGGCGACGGGAACACCGCAGGACATCCTGTCCGAGTCGCTGCTCTGGGACGTCTTCCGGGTCAAAACCAAAATTGAGATCTCACCGTTCCATGGCAAAAAGCACATTCACTTTATCGTTTAGGGGCGAGTGAACAACGATGCCCCTTCGCCCTGCCACCACGCTCTGGCCGCCCGTCTTACTGGGTAGCCAGTTTGTTTTTAACATCGGCTTTTACGCCGTTGTTCCCTTTCTGGCGATATTCCTGCGCGACGACATGCTGCTCTCCGGCGGGCTAATCGGGCTGATCCTCGGCCTGCGCACCTTCTCTCAGCAGGGGATGTTTATCGTCGGCGGTGCGCTCTCGGACAGGTTTGGCGCGAAAGTTGTTATCCTGAGCGGCTGTATTGTTCGCGTTGCGGGGTATCTGCTGCTGGCGTTCGGAGGATCGCTGTGGCCGATTATTCTGGGCGCGTGTCTGACAGGCGTGGGCGGCGCGCTGTTTTCTCCGTCGATTGAAGCATTGCTGGCGAAAGCGGGCACGCACAGCGAGGCGAAAGGTAAACGAAGCCGGGCGGAGTGGTTCGCGCTCTTTGCGGTCTGCGGGGAACTCGGTGCGGTACTGGGCCCGGTTGCCGGCGCCCTGCTCACCGGCCTGGGCTTTCGCCAGGTGGCGCTGGCGGGCGCAGGGGTCTTTATCGTTGCGCTGGTGGTGCTCTACTTTTGCCTGCCCGCGTCACGCCACGCCTCGCGGACGCTGAAGCTCGTTCCCTGGTGGACGACGTTCCGCCAGCCGCGCTTTGTCGCCTTTATCATTGCCTATAGCTCGTGGCTTTTGAGCTATAACCAACTCTATCTGGCGCTGCCGGTAGAGATCCAGCGTTCCGGCGGTAACGAGAAAGATCTCGGCCCGCTTTTTATGCTGGCCTCCATTCTGATCATCACTTTACAACTGCCGCTGGCGCGTTTCGCCCGGCGCGTGGGCGCGGTGAGGATCCTGCCGGTGGGCTTTTTGCTGCTCTCCGCCGCCTTTGCAAGCGTGGCAATGTTTGCGTCGACGGCACCGCCAGAGGGCTGGCTGCGCCTGCTGCCGTCGGTCTGTTTCGTGACGCTGTTGACGCTGGGGCAGATGCTGCTGGTCCCCTCGGCAAAGGATCTGATCCCAAGGTTTGCCGAAGAGTCCACGCTGGGGGCGCACTATGGCGCACTCGCCACCGCTGGCGGAGTCGCGGTCCTGACGGGGAATTTGCTGTTTGGCAGTCTGTTGGATCGCGCTCTGGTGCCCTCCACGCAGGCGATGCTCCCCTGGCTGCTGCTGGCCCTCTTCCCGCTCTGCAGCGCGCTGGCCATGAACGTGATTTGCCGCCCGCTCAGAAGCTGAACCGGTCACTTTTTCGGACGATACTTTTCCGGCAGTTCCGGTACGGGACGACGATCATCCATCAGATGACGGACGGTCAGAATGGGGTGACGCCAGAGCATTCGCGGGCCTGCCCAGCGCATAATTTGCTTCATCTCTTCGCGTTTGGCAGGCTGGTAGCAGTGGACCGGACACTGTTTACAGGCAGGCTTTTCCTCCCCGAAAACGCATTTATCCAGGCGCTTATCGGCATAGGCATTTAGCGCCTGATAGTGCCCCTCTTCCGCAGAGGCCTGAGGACACTGCTTCTGATACAGCGCGATCATTTTCGCGATGGTCTCTTTTTCGCGTGAAATTCGTTTACTGGACATAGCGACTTACCGAACAATAAAGTGCAAAAATAATACACCTTTCAATGCAGAATTTCAGTTTTTGCATGCGGTTTTCTGAAGCCTGATTCCAGTTTTAGCCCTGCACCGCCCGACAATCACTGGTATTTTATACAGGCATCAGTAATGACTTTTATCCGTGTTGTCGGGAGACCCTATGCAAGAACTCGCTATCAACAAACCCTATCGCCATTTAACCGTGGGATATTTCAGAAAGCGCCATGAAGACCGCAATACCAAGATACCGAAGCGCTACAGCGTGCATGCGGCGCTGAGCTTAAAAGGAGACTGGCTTGAACAGGCAGGGTTTACCACCCACTCCCGGGTTCGCGTAGGCGTTGAGCATGGAAAAATAGTCATTGAGTTAATGTCGGAAGATGCCTCGTAAAGCGACGACATTTTTCTGCGCCGTACCTTTTTTTCATGCGACAATAGAAGGAACAAACGGCCACTGAGCCGCTCAAAACGGTTTATATTCAAAGAAATGGACATCATAACTCCATGAGCACACTCGACAATTTCGACGCACATACGCCGATGATGCAGCAGTATCTGAAGCTGAAGGCACAGCATCCGGAAATCCTGCTGTTTTACCGTATGGGCGATTTTTACGAGCTGTTTTATGACGATGCTAAGCGTGCATCGCAGCTGCTCGACATCTCGCTGACCAAACGTGGCGCATCGGCAGGTGAGCCCATCCCGATGGCAGGCATTCCGCACCACGCGGTAGAAAACTACCTGGCGAAACTGGTGAATCAGGGTGAATCTGTCGCCATCTGCGAACAGATCGGTGACCCCGCGACCTCAAAAGGTCCGGTGGAACGCAAAGTCGTGCGCATCGTCACGCCAGGCACCATCAGTGATGAAGCCCTGCTTCAGGAGCGCCAGGATAACCTGCTGGCCGCGCTCTGGCAGGACGGCAAAGGGTTTGGCTACGCGACGCTGGACATCAGCTCCGGGCGTTTTCGTCTGAGTGAACCGGCCGATCGTGAAACGATGGCAGCCGAACTGCAACGCACCAACCCGGCAGAATTGCTCTACGCCGAAGATTTCGCCGAAATGGCGCTGATTGAAGGTCGTCGCGGGTTGCGCCGCCGTCCGCTGTGGGAATTCGAAATTGATACCGCGCGCCAGCAGCTGAATCTGCAGTTTGGCACCCGCGATCTGATTGGCTTTGGCGTTGAAAATGCCCCGCGCGGTCTGTGCGCGGCAGGTTGCCTCCTGCAGTACGTGAAAGATACCCAGCGCACTGCCCTGCCGCACATTCGCTCTATCACCATGGAGCGCCAGCAGGACAGCATCATCATGGATGCCGCCACGCGCCGTAACCTGGAGATCACGCAGAACCTGGCGGGAGGTGTAGAAAATACGCTTGCGTCGGTCCTGGACAGTACGGTCACGCCAATGGGCAGCCGTATGCTGAAACGCTGGCTGCATATGCCGATTCGCGATACCGCAACGCTGGTTTGCCGTCAGCAGACGATTGCCGCCCTGCAGGATCGGTATACCGAGCTGCAGCCTGTCCTGCGCCAGGTAGGGGATCTGGAACGTATCCTGGCCCGTCTGGCGCTGCGCACGGCGCGACCGCGCGACCTCGCGCGGATGCGTCATGCTTTCCAGCAGTTACCGGAACTGCGCGCGCAGCTGAGTGACGTTGACAGCGCGCCGGTACAGAAACTCCGCGAAACCATGGGTGAATTTACCGAACTCCGCGAGCTGCTTGAACGCGCCATTATTGATGCGCCTCCGGTTCTCGTGCGTGATGGTGGCGTGATTGCCCCGGGCTACAACGAGGAGCTGGACGAATGGCGCGCGCTGGCGGACGGTGCGACAGACTACCTTGATAAGCTGGAGATCCGCGAGCGCGAGCGTCTTGGGCTCGACACTCTGAAAGTGGGGTATAACGCGGTTCACGGTTACTACATTCAAATCAGCCGCGGGCAGAGCCACCTGGCGCCGATTCACTACGTGCGCCGCCAGACGTTGAAAAACGCTGAACGCTATATCATTCCCGAGCTGAAAGAGTACGAAGACAAAGTCCTCACCTCGAAAGGGAAAGCGCTGGCGCTGGAAAAACAGCTCTATGAAGAGCTGTTCGACATGCTGATGCCGCACCTGGCCGACCTGCAGCTGAGCGCCAGCGCGCTGGCGGAACTGGACGTGCTGGTGAACCTGGCAGAGCGCGCGGAAACGCTGAACTACACCTGCCCGACCTTTACTGACAAGCCAGGCATTCGTATTACCGAAGGCCGTCATCCGGTGGTCGAGCAGGTGCTGAACGAACCGTTCATCGCCAACCCGCTGAGCCTGTCGCCGCAGCGAAGAATGTTGATCATTACCGGTCCGAACATGGGCGGTAAGAGCACCTATATGCGTCAGACGGCGCTGATTGCCCTGCTTGCCTATATTGGCAGCTACGTTCCGGCGCAAAACGTGGAGATTGGCCCCATCGACCGTATCTTTACCCGCGTCGGGGCTGCGGACGATCTGGCGAGCGGTCGCTCAACCTTCATGGTCGAAATGACTGAAACGGCTAACATTCTGCATAACGCGACGGAGCACAGCCTGGTGCTGATGGACGAAGTCGGACGCGGAACATCAACCTATGACGGTTTGTCGCTGGCATGGGCCTGTGCGGAAAGCCTCGCGAATAAAATCAAGGCCATGACGCTGTTCGCCACCCACTACTTCGAACTGACGCAACTGCCGGAGAAAATGGAAGGGGTGGCTAACGTCCACCTTGATGCGCTGGAGCACGGCGACACCATCGCCTTCATGCACACGGTGCAGGATGGCGCGGCTAGCAAGAGCTATGGTCTGGCCGTTGCGGCGCTGGCCGGGGTACCGAAAGAGGTGATCAAGCGCGCGCGTCAGAAACTGCGTGAACTGGAAAGCCTGTCACCGAATGCGGCAGCGACGCAGATTGACGGTACGCAGATGTCGCTGCTGGTACCGGCGGAAGAGACATCGCCTGCCGTGGAAGCGCTGGAAAACCTCGATCCGGATTCACTGACGCCGCGTCAGGCGCTGGAGTGGATTTATCGCCTGAAGAGTCTGGTTTAGTTTTCTGCGGTCTTTGCCCGTTGGCGCTGCGCTTACCGGGCCTACGGTTTTTGTAGGCCGGGTAAGGCGAAGCCGCCGCCCGGCAAAAAAGACCGCACGATGTAATCGCCCGGTAAGCACAGCGCCACCGGGCTTTTTTACAGCAGCGGCGGGATTGTCGGCACCTGCGGCGCCTCATCGATATCCTTCTGCGTCATGCGGAACGCTTCCGGGTAATGTTCGCGGCTGGTACGACGCAACGGTTCGGTATCGCGCCAGGTATAAAGACAATGCTGGCACTGATAAACGGTCCAGACCCCTTTCACCGGTGACGTCGCCATCACTTCAATATGCTCATCGGCACAACGTGGACAAATCATCTTTTCCTCCTTATTGGCGTGCAGCCAGCATCGCGGTCAGTTTTTCAGCCCAGGCTTTGGTTTCGGGGAGATCCTGTACCGGCTGGCTATAGTGGCCCCGGGTATCCGGTGCGACAGGCGTGGTCGCATCGATAATCAGTTTGTCGGTAATGCCCGCCGGACTGGATCCTGGATCGAGTTCCAGCACCGACATGTTCGGCAGCTGCACCAGATCGCCTGCCGGGTTGACCTTCGACGACAGCGCCCACATCACCTGCGGGAGGTTGAACGGGTCGACATCCTCATCCACCATGATCACCATCTTCACGTAGCCCAGGCCGTGCGGCGTGGTCATGGCGCGCAAGCCAACCGCGCGGGCAAAACCGCCGTAACGCTTTTTGGTGGAGATAATCGCCAGCAGGCCGTGGGTGTACATCGCGTTCACCGCCTGCACTTCCGGGAACTCCGCTTTTAGCTGCTGGTAGAGCGGCACGCAGGTGGCTGGCCCCATCAGATAATCAATCTCGGTCCACGGCATACCGAGATAAAGGGATTCGAAAATCGGTTTGGTGCGGTAAGAAACTTTGTCGATACGCACAACCGTCATGTTACGGCCACCGGAGTAGTGCCCGGTAAACTCGCCAAACGGACCTTCAATTTCGCGCTTGCGGCCTTCAATCACCCCTTCCAGGATCACTTCAGAACCCCACGGTACGTCGAAGCCGGTCAGCGGCGCGGTGGCAATCGGATATGGGCTTTCACGCAGCGCGCCGGCCATTTCATACTCTGACTGGTCGTATTTCAGCGGCGTCGCGCCCATGAGGGTAATGATCGGATCGTTGCCGAGGGTAATAGCAATCGGCAGGTCTTCGCCGCGCTCTTCGGCTTTGTGCAGATGCAGAGCGATATCGTGCATCGGTACCGGCTGCAGGCCGAGCTTGCGCTTGCCCTTCACTTCCATGCGATAGATGCCGACGTTCTGCTTGCCGAAGTTATCCGGGTCAAGCGGATCGCGCGAGACGACGCACGCTTTATCGAGATAGAACCCCCCGTCGCCGTCGTTCAGACGGAACAGCGGCAGAATATCGAACAGGTTAATGTCTTCACCGTCCACCGTATTCTGCGCCCAGGCCGGATTGGCGCGGCGCTCTGGCGCAATCGGGAATTTATCCCAGCGGCGAATAAACTCGTCGATCTGCTTTTTCACCGGTGTGTTCGCAGGCAGCCCCATCGAGATGGCATGGTTCTGCCAGGAGCCAATGGTGTTCATCACCACGCGGGCATCGGTAAATCCGCGTATGTTGTCGAACCACAGCGCGGGCGCGCCGTCACCGATGCGGCCAGTCGCGTTGGCTGCCGCCGCCAGATCCGGCTCGGCGTTTACCTCTTCCTCAATTTTCAGCAGTTGCCCTTGCTCATCGAGCGCCTGCAGGAAGCTTCTCAAATCATCAAATGCCATCTTTATTCTCCTGTGAAAAATGTTTCGCCTCCCGCAACCCGTTCCAGCGGCGCGCCTTTTTATGCTCCAGACCAAACTGGTCAAGCACGCGGGTCACAATATGCTGGGTAATGTCATCGGCGGTTTGCGGGTGGTTGTAATACGCAGGCATAGGCGGCACCATCGCCACACCCATGCGGGAGAGCGCAAGCATATTCTCCAGATGAATGGTGCTGAGCGGCGTTTCACGGGGCACCAGCACCAGTTTGCGCCCCTCTTTCAGCACCACATCCGCCGCACGGCCCACCAGCCCTTCGGCATAGCCCGCGCGGATCCCGGCCAGCGTTTTCATGCTGCAGGGAATGACGATCATGCCGTCGGTACGAAATGAACCGGAGGAGATGGTGGCGGCCTGGTCAGCCGGGCTGTGGACGACGTCAGCCAGCGCAGCAACGTCCTGCGCGGTGTAAGGGGTTTCCAGTTCAATGGTGGTTTTTGCCCACTTCGACATCACCAGATGCGTCTCTACTTCCGGCATTTCCCGCAGCGCCTGCAGCAGCGCCACGCCCAGCGGAGCACCCGTTGCTCCCGTCATTCCCACGATTAATCTCATTCAGCACCTCAATCAATTTGTTCGTACACGAACATTATGAGTAAACTACTCCCGGATCGATTTCCTGACAAGATTGTTCGTATACGATCACACGAATTGCTAAAAAATGCCGCGTTAAAATCTAAAGCAAGAGCGGCTATCATAGAGGGAGATTTTTTCCGTCGGAGTGTTCATGGAACTAAGACAAGAGGCGTTCCACCTGTTACGTCAGCTTTTTCAACAGCATACCGCCCAGTGGCAACATGCATTACCGGAGCTGACCAAGCCGCAGTATGCGGTGATGCGCTCTATTGCCGAGCATCCAGGCATCGAACAGGTGGCATTAACTGAAGTCGCGGTCAGCACGAAAGCGACCCTGGCGGAAATGCTCAGCCGCATGGAGGCGCGCGGGCTGGTCAAACGCGAGCACGACCCTGCGGATAAGCGCCGTCGCTTTGTCTTCCTCACGCCAGAAGGTGAGGCCCTGCTTGCAGACTGTAAGCCGGTAGGCAATGAGGTTGATGAGGCCTTTTTAGGCCGTCTAAACAAGGCCGAGCGGGAGCAGTTCTCGGCTCTCATCAAAAAGATGATGCACGATTAATTCACGCTGGTGCGCATAAAATCGATAAAGGTGCGCACTTTCGCTGACACATGCCGGGCATCAGGATAGACCGCATAGATGCCCTGCCGCGCAAAACTATACCCCGGTAAAACCGTCACCAGCGTTCCCGCATCAAGCGCATCGCGCACCAGCCATTCCGGCAGTAACGCCACGCCACCGCCTGCGAGCGCAAAAGCCATTAGCGACTGAGCGCTGTCGGCAAACAAACGCGGCGCTTTTTTTATCTCCAGCATGTCAGGCGCACCGCTGGCATCTTTCACCTGCCAGCGCAGCGGCGAGGCCAGGCGCTCGTGGATGATCCAGTCGGCTTGCGACAGCTGCGCAAGCGAGTCGATCGGGTTTCGCGCAAGCCACTCGGGCGTTGCGACGGGGAGAATAGAAAAGTGAGAAATCAGTGCGGCATGGTTGCGCGAATCGACAAGCGTGCCCAGCCGGATGGCCACGTCAAAACGCTCCGAGATAAGATCAGCAGGCAGTGACGACGAAGCATGTCGTACGCGAAGATCCGGGTGCTGCTGGCTAAACCTGGCCAGCAGCGGCACCACGATCCGGGAGCCATATTCCGGCGTGGTCGTGATCCGCAGTTCGCCGGTGAGCCCCGCATGGTTCGCGCGGACATCTTCCTGCAGCCGTTCGGCGTCCTTCAGAAGCGCCACGCTGCGCTGATGAAACAGCGCGCCCGCCTCGGTTAACGTCAGGCGGCGGGTAGAGCGCAGCAGCAGCGTAACACCCAGCTCATCTTCAAGCTGGCGAATATTGAAGCTGACGACCGCTTTTGTCAGCCCCATCGCCTCGGCGGCCGCCGTAAAACTGCCGGTGTCGGCCACTGCGATAAACATCTGCGTCCTCTGTAGGTTAATCATCATCTCGCCCGATACTGTCAAAATATTTTTGACAGTATATCGCGCTTTGTCAGGTTTATCCGTGATTCCCGAGCCGATACGATACGCCACCTCACCGGAGGATCCACCATGACGTATCGCAGCAAAATTGCCGTTGTCTATCTGCTGGGCTTTTTTCTTGATTTGATCAACATGTTTATTGCCAGCGTCGCCTTTCCGGCAATGGCTCACGCCTTTACTGCCACGCCTTCTGCGCTTGCCTGGGTCAGTAACGGGTATATTGCCGGTCTGACGCTGGTGATCCCGTTCAGCAGCGTGCTCACGCGCCGCATCGGGCCAAAGCGCGTCATCCTGCTTTCGCTTTTTCTGTTCAGTGCCGCCTCTGCTGCGGCAGGCACGTCGGCAACACTTGAGAGTCTGATCGCCTGGCGAGTGCTTCAGGGCGCAGGAGGAGGCTTACTGATCCCGGTCGGACAGGCGCTGACCTGGCAACAGTTCAGGCCGCACGAGCGGGCCCGACTCTCCTCAGCGGTGATGCTGGTTGCGTTGCTTGCCCCGGCCTGCTCCCCGGCTGTCGGCGGCGTGCTGGTGCAGACGCTGGGCTGGCGATGGATCTTTTTCGCCACGCTCCCGGTGGCTATTGTGACCTTTGTTCTGGCCTGTCTGTGGCTTAAACACGAAAAACCCACGATGAACGCGGCCAGACTGCTAAACCTGACCTTGCTCGCGGACCCGCTTTTGCGTTTTTCCATGCTTGTCTATTTATGCGTCCCCGGCATATTTATTGGGGTGAACGTCACGGGCATGTTTTATCTTCAGCACGAGGCGAACATGAGCCCAGCCGCAACGGGAATGCTCATGCTGCCGTGGTCTGTGGCATCGTTTCTCGCCATCACGGCGACGGGACGTTATTTTAACCGTATCGGCCCCCGGCCGCTGATCGTCATCGGCTGCCTGTTGCAGGCGGCGGGTATTCTGCTTTTGATTGACGTCAGCTCGTCAACACTGTTGCCTGCCGTCGCGTTTACCCTGATGGGCGCGGGAGGAAGCCTGTGCAGCAGTACGGCTCAGAGCAGCGCGTTTCTGACAATGCGCCGGGACGAGATGCCGGATGCCAGCGCGCTGTGGAATCTTAATCGTCAGCTGAGCTTTTTTGCCGGTGCCCTGCTGCTTGCGCAGGTGCTGAACCTGGCGCAGGCGTGGCTGACACCTCACGCCGCCTGGCACGGGATGTTTATTTTTGCTGCAGGCATGACCTTGCTGCCTGTACTGTACGTTTTTCGTCTTAACAATACGCAGGTGCTAAACCAACTGCGACAGGAGAATACATGACGCCTTTCGAACACGACATTATCGACCTCCACATTGCGCTTGAAGACTGGTTAGGCAAAGGTGAAGGCGATCCCGACGCCCTGCTCGCCCGTTTCCGTCCCGATTTTCTGATGATCCCGCCGGGCGGTGTGCAGATCGACTATCGCGGCCTGGCCAGTTTTCTGGAAAAACAGCGCGGAAGCCGTCCCGGGCTGAAAATTGTCATTGACGAATTAACCACGATCCAAAGCGGCGAACGGGGTGCTGTGATTCACTACCGGGAGACGCAAACCCGTCCAGACCTGCCCGTCAACGTGCGCTGGTCGACCGCGGTGCTCAGTCAGGAAGGCGACAACATAACGTGGCGTCTGCTGCACGAGACGGCGGCACAGCCGTAACACAAAAGAAAAAGGCCCGTCTCACGACGGGCCTTTTTTGACGAAAGGTTGCTTATTCGCGGAACAGCGCTTCGATATTCAGACCTTGCCCCTGCAGGATTTCACGCAGGCGGCGCAGACCTTCAACCTGAATCTGACGAACACGTTCACGGGTCAGGCCAATTTCGCGGCCAACGTCTTCCAGTGTCGCAGCTTCATACCCCAGTAAACCGAAACGACGTGCCAGCACTTCACGCTGTTTGGCGTTCAGTTCGAACAGCCATTTGACGATGCTCTGTTTCATGTCATCGTCCTGCGTGGTGTCTTCCGGACCGTTATCTTTTTCATCGGCCAGGATGTCCAGCAGCGCTTTTTCGGAGTCGCCACCCAGCGGGGTGTCAACGGAGGTAATGCGCTCGTTGAGACGCAGCATACGGCTTACGTCATCAACCGGTTTATCGAGTTGTTCGGCAATTTCTTCTGCGCTTGGCTCGTGGTCCAGTTTATGGGACAACTCGCGTGCGGTGCGCAGGTAAACGTTCAACTCTTTGACGATGTGGATCGGCAGGCGGATCGTACGGGTCTGGTTCATAATAGCCCGTTCGATGGTCTGACGAATCCACCAGGTCGCGTAGGTTGAGAAACGGAACCCGCGTTCCGGGTCAAACTTCTCAACTGCGCGGATGAGACCTAAGTTGCCCTCTTCAATCAGATCCAGCAGAGCCAGACCACGATTGCCGTAACGGCGGGCAATTTTCACGACCAGTCGCAGGTTACTTTCAATCATGCGACGACGCGAGGCGACATCACCACGCAAAGCACGACGTGCGAAATAGACTTCTTCTTCGGCCGTTAGCAGTGGGGAGTAACCAATCTCCCCAAGGTAAAGCTGAGTCGCGTCCAGTACACGCTGTGTGGCACCCTGCGATAACAGCTCTTCTTCAGCCAAATCGTTATCACTGGGTTCCTCTTCTACTAAGGCTTTTTCGTCAAAAGCCTCTACTCCGTTCTCATCAAATTCCGCGTCTTCATTTAAATCATGAACTTTCAGCGTATTCTGACTCATAAGGTGGCTCCTACCCGTGATCCCTGAACGAGACACCCTGGCTGGCATGCCCCGTCAAATTATCGCTGCGGCAAATACTGCAGCGGGTTTACGGATTTCCCCTTGTAACGAATTTCAAAATGCAAGCGTGTAGAACTGGTTCCGGTGCTACCCATGGTAGCGATTTTTTGCCCCGCCTTAACTTCTTGTTGTTCCCGGACCAGCATTGTGTCGTTATGGGCGTAGGCACTCAGGTAATCATCGTTATGTTTGATGATAATAAGATTACCGTAACCGCGCAGAGCGTTACCGGCATACACAACGCGTCCATCTGCGGTCGCGATGATAGCCTGTCCTTTACTCCCTGCGATATCGATCCCTTTATTTCCCCCTTCGGAGGAAGAGAAGTTCTCGATAACCTTGCCGTCAGTCGGCCAGCGCCATGCAGAAATCGGCGAACTGGAGGTCATACTGCTGGCAGTCGGTTCAGTAGAGCTAACCACAGGTGCCGTAACCGGTGCTGTGACAGCAGTCGCAGTCCCTTTATTATTCGGCAACATTTTGTTAGCAGTCTGATCACCTGAATCCTCAGAATACGTAATTACAGGTTGTGAAGCAACCACCGTGGTGGATTTTTGTGCAGGCTTAACGCTGTTATTTTGAGCCGTCACATCGGCCGCTGAAACCGTGTTGCCAGGCGTAAGCGGCGTGCCCGTCGCGTTGCCCACCTGGAGCGTTTGCCCGACTTCCAGACCGTATGGGGCCTGGACGTTATTGCGCTGCGCGAGGTCACGGAAATCGTTCCCGGTGATCCACGCAATGTAGAACAGCGTATCGCCGCGTTTCACGGTATAGGTGCTGCCACCGGTGTAGCTGCCTTTCGGAATGTTCCCATACTGGCGGTTATAGACTATGCGGCCATTTTGGGTCTGAACAGGTTGTTCAACTGGCTTAACCTGCATTGGCTGTGTAACAGGATGTTGCACAGGCTGAATTTGTGGCGTTTGCTGCGGTGCAGCCGTCCCCATTTTAGGTGGCGGCGTGATTAACATTCCGCTGGACGTGTTACCGGAGCCGCTGTTTCCGCCGACGGAACTGACGGGCGCAGGCGCGTTGTTAGAACTTGTACAGCCTGCCAGCCAGAGCGAAACCAGTGATAATGCCGCAACACGGCTGATGGTGAATTTAGGGCTTCCCGCGCTCATTTATCCCCCAGGAATGTGTTAACTACCAGTGACTTAAAATTTACCGTGATGGCACGAATCTTTCGCGCCACACCATACGCTGAATTTGCCTTAATAACCCTGGATAATTCCGAGTCTCAGGCCAACTCCCCCTTCACCAGAGGCACAAAGCGCACGGCTTCCACGGTGTCGATAATAAACTCGCCGCCGCGCCGACGAACGCGCTTCAACAGCTGCTGCTCGTCCCCGACCGGCAGAACCAGAATGCCCCCCTCGTCCAGCTGCGACAACAGGGCTGCTGGAATTTCAGGCGGGGCCGCCGTCACGATGATCGCGTCAAACGGGGCACGAGCCTTCCAACCCTGCCATCCATCACCGTGTCGTGTCGAAACATTATGTAAATCAAGTTGTTTCAGGCGACGACGCGCCTGCCACTGTAAACCTTTGATCCGCTCAACGGAGCAAACATGATGCACCAGATGCGCCAGGATCGCGGTCTGATACCCCGAACCGGTGCCAATCTCCAGCACGCGGGAGTCGGGCGTCAGCTCCAGCAGCTCCGTCATGCGAGCCACCATGTAAGGCTGCGAAATCGTCTGGCCCTGCCCGATGGGCAGCGCCACGTTTTCCCACGCTTTGTGTTCAAACGCCTCGTCTACAAATTTCTCACGCGGAACCAGGGCGAGCGCTTCAAGCACGTGCTCGTCGCGGATCCCCTGCGCGCGTAGTTGTTCCAGAAGAGTTTGTACACGTTTGTTTACCATTGCGCGTTCACTCCTGCGCGATCCAGCCAGCCCGACACCACATCATGCGCGCTATACGCGGTTAAATCTACGTGCAGCGGGGTAACCGAAACATAGCCTTCCTCCACGGCGGCAAAGTCGGTATCCGGACCCGCATCGCACTTATCGCCGGGAGGGCCGATCCAGTAAAGCGTGTTGCCGCGCGGATCCTGCTGCGGGATCACCTGATCGGCAGGATGTCGACTCCCGCAACGGGTGACGCGGATGCCTTTAATTTCATCAAGAGGAAGATCCGGCACGTTGATGTTGAGGATGCGTCCGGTACGCAACGGCTCGCGGCCGAGCGCCCGCAGGATCGAACAGGTCACCGCGGCGGCGGTATCGTAGTGCGTGTAGCCGTTCAACGAGACCGCCAGCGCCGGGAACCCCAGGTGACGTCCTTCCATTGCGGCCGCCACGGTGCCGGAGTAAATCACGTCATCGCCGAGGTTAGGCCCGGCGTTAATGCCGGAGACGACGATATCCGGACGCGGCCGCATCAGCGCGTTTACGCCCAGAAAAACACAGTCGGTTGGCGTGCCCATCTGTACGGCAATATCGCCATTTTCAAAGGTAAAGGTGCGAAGCGACGACTCCAGCGTCAGCGAGTTAGACGCTCCACTGCGGTTACGATCGGGTGCCACAACCTGCACATCCGCAAACTCGCGGAGGTGTTTCGCCAGGGTCTGAATGCCTGGCGCGTGGATCCCGTCATCGTTACTCAGCAATATTCGCATAATCACCCGAGGTGTTGATAAGTTCCCTGACAACACTGGTGGCAAAGCTGCCTGCCGGCAGCCAGAAGCGTAACTCGACGGTCACGTCATCCCACCAGTTCCAGCTTAACTGCTGCGGATAGAGCAGCATCGCGCGGCGTGCCGCGTCGACTTTTTCCCGCACCAGCAAGGACTGCAATTCTGGCGCATCCGCCACGGCTGACTGCTCGGCGGCCAGGGCGTCGCCCTGTGTTCCCCAGTCGCCCGTACCGGGCAACGCAGCGGTGATCAGCAGCCCTTTTGCGTCCACGCGCGACTGGACATCGGCCATCTCTTCGGCCGTTGCCACAAACCAGCTTCCGCGTCCCGCTAATTGTAGCGCATCGCCAACAACAACTTGATTCGCGTCCGGTTTTTTCAGCCTTTCGCTCACAATCTGATTAAACAACGCACTGCGGGCCGCCGACAACCAAAAACTGCGTTTATTCCTGTCCCGCACCGGCGCGTCGCTTTGCGCCCAGCGCAGTGCGCCCTGCAGGTTGCTGCCGCCAATGCCGAAACGTTGCGCGCCAAAGTAGTTCGGTACGCCGCGGTCACTGATGGCGTTCAGACGTTTTTCAACGTCTTCACGATCAGTCACTTCGCGCAGCACCAGCGTAAACGCGTTGCCTTTCAACGCCCCCAGACGCAGTTTGCGCTTGTGGCGGGCATATTCCAGTACCTTACAGCCCTCAAGCTCAAATTTGCTTAAATCAGGCATCGTATTGCCGGGAACGCGCGCGCAGAGCCACTGTTCGGTGACGGCGTGTTTATCTTTCTGCCCGGCAAAGCTCACCTCGCGGGCATGAATTTTGAGAAATTTTGCCAGCGCGTCGGCCACAAAGCGGGTATTGCAGCCATTTTTCAGAATACGCACCAGGATATGTTCGCCTTCGCCATCCGGCTCAAAGCCCAGATCCTCGACCACGAGGAAATCTTCAGGGCTGGCTTTCAGCACCCCGTTCCCCTGCGGTTTGCCATGCAGATATGTCAGGTTGTCGAAGTCTGTCATTTGCTCGCCTTCACCAGCAGCGCCACGGCTTCACAGGCAATCCCTTCGCCACGACCGGTGAAGCCCAGCTTCTCGGTCGTCGTCGCTTTCACGTTCACGTCGTCCATATGGCAGCCCAGATCTTCTGCAATAAATACGCGCATCTGCGGAATGTGCGGCAGCATTTTCGGGGCCTGGGCGATAATCGTCACGTCGACGTTGCCAAGGGTGTAGCCTTTCGCCTGGATGCGGCGCCACGCTTCGCGCAGCAGTTCACGGCTGTCTGCCCCTTTAAACGCCGGATCGGTGTCCGGGAACAGCTTGCCGATATCACCCAGTGCGGCCGCGCCCAACAGCGCGTCGGTCAGCGCATGCAGCGCCACGTCGCCATCAGAATGCGCCAGCAGCCCTTTTTCATAAGGAATGCGCACGCCGCCAATGATAATTGGGCCTTCGCCGCCAAAGGCGTGTACATCAAAACCGTGTCCAATTCGCATTATGCCTTCTCCTGATGGGTCAAACGGGTAAGATAAAATTCCGCGAGCTGTAAATCTTCCGGACGCGTCACTTTAATATTATCAGCACGTCCTTCAACAAGCGTTGGGTGGAAACCGCAGTACTCCAGCGCAGAGGCTTCGTCCGTAATGGTCGCACCTTCGTTAAGCGCGCGCGTTAAGCAGTTGTGGAGTAATTCGCGGGGGAAAAATTGCGGCGTCAGCGCGTGCCATAGATCGACGCGATCGACGGTGTGGGCGATAGCCCGTTTGCCCGGCTCGGCACGCTTCATGGTGTCGCGCACGGGGGCGGCCAGAATGCCACCCACTTTGCTGGTTTCGCTCAACGCCAGCAGGCGAGCGAGATCGTCCTGATGCAGACACGGACGCGCCGCGTCATGCACCAGCACCCACGGCGCGTTACCGGCAGCCTGAATGCCTGCCAGCACGGAATCGGCGCGCTCGGCACCGCCATCGACAACGGTAATCTGTGGATGATTTGCCAGCGGTAGCTGCGCGAAGCGCGCATCGCCCGGGCTGATAGCGATGATCACCCGCGTCACCCGCGGGTGCGCCAGCAGCGCCGCCACGGCGTGCTCGAGGATCGTTTTATCGCCAATAGAGAGGTATTGCTTGGGACATTCTGTCTGCATGCGCCGGCCAAAACCTGCGGCCGGCACCACGGCGCAAACGTCCGAAAAAGTTACTGCCATGTCGTAATCCTGGGCCTGATTATCGATTGTTTTGTGCTGAGCCCTGATTGCGTTTAGACGCATCCGGAACCAGACGATAAAAGGTTTCGCCCGGCTTAGTCATACTGAGTTCATTGCGTGCGCGTTCCTCAATCGCCTCTTGCCCGCCATTGAGGTCATCAATTTCAGCGAAGAGTTGATCGTTTCGCGCCTTAAGTTTGGCGTTTGTTGCCTGCTGAGCCGCGACGTCATCGCTCACCCGGCTATAGTCGTGCAGTCCGTTCTTACCGAACCACAGCGAATATTGCAGCCAGATTAGCAAAGCCAGCAACAGCAGCGTTAGTTTACCCATCCTGCCCCCTGAAAAACGGCATCATCATCCCAAGACCTCCCCAGAGCACTACGCCGGGGTAACAGAGATGCCGCAACATCGCGGGCAAATGTACCACATTTTTTCCGCAGAATCGTCCTGCTCAATATCGTTACACAGTTGGTTACGGTTTGAATTATGGCTGAAGTTAGCCCATGAGCCACAAAAATAACAGACCAAACATCAGAACCACCGTCACAATCGTGACCACGGTACTGTAGAGCAGCTTGCCATTGAGAAGCGAGTGCAGCGCAATGCCGACGACAACCGCCACGGGCATCAGCGCCAGAAAGAAAGGCCAGGTGTAGAGAAAGAAGAACAGCGTGTTGCCGCCGTAGATAAGAAACGGGATACCCAGCGCCAGCAACCATGAGACGAAGCCAATGATGGCCCCAGGAAATGACCAGGTCGTTTCGTCGTCGGTCGCAAGCGGCTCCGACCCGGTGGTGGTAATGTAATGTTCACTGTTGCGCATAGCTAGTCCTGTGACCGTGACTCATCGTTCGGGAAGACAGCTCCCGAACGATACCGTCTCAGGATCTGATAATATCGTCCCGTCTGAGCAGGTCTAATAATTGGCTTACTAAATTTGTTACCAATTGTTGACCCTCCAGGTGAATTTCAGGCGATTCAGGTGCTTCGTAGACCGCGTCAATTCCGGTGAAGTTGCGCAGTTCTCCGGCACGCGCTTTTTTGTACAGCCCTTTCGGGTCGCGCGCTTCGCAAACCTCCAGCGGCGTATCCACAAACACTTCAATAAAGCGATCCTGACCGACGCGTTCGCGCACCATCTGGCGCTCGGCGCGGTGCGGAGAGATAAACGCGGTCAGCACCACCAGCCCGGCATCGGCCATCAGGCTGGCGACTTCCCCGACCCGGCGGATGTTCTCTTTGCGGTCGTCGTCGCTGAACCCTAAATCGCTGCACAGGCCATGGCGCACGTTGTCGCCATCCAGCAGGTACGTGCTTACGCCCTGCTGATGCAATGCCTCTTCCAGCGCGCCCGCCACCGTCGATTTACCCGAGCCGGACAGCCCGGTAAACCACAGCACAACCCCACGGTGACCGTGGAGCTGTTCGCGCTGGGCGACGGTGACCGGATGAGGATGCCAGACGACGTTCTCATCATGGGCGGCCATTACTTGCCTCCCAGCAGATCGCGCGCGCCCCAGTGCGGGAAGTGTTTACGCACCAGCGCGTTCAATTCCAGCTCAAAGGCGCTGAATTCAGAGGCCACGGCAGCCTGTTTAATCGGTTCGCGTACCATACCGGCCCCGACGGTAACGTTGGTCAGCCTGTCGATAAAGATAAGCCCGCCCGTCACCGGGTTCTGCTGATACGGATCCAGCACCAGCGGTTCGTCGAAGGTCAGATCGACCAGACCAATACCGTTCAGCGGCAGCTCGGTAACCTCGCGCTGGGTCAGATTGTTGATGTCCACCTGGAACTGAATACCGTCCACGCGGGCGCGGGTCTTCTTGCCGGCAATTTTGATGTCGTAGCTCTGGCCCGGCGTCAGCGGTTGCTCTGCCATCCACACCACATCCACGGAAGCCCCCTGTACGGCGGCCAGGGTTTCCTGGGCATCCACCAGCAGATCGCCCCGGCTGATATCAATCTCGTCTTTCAGCACCAGCGTAACCGCTTCACCGGCGCCCGCGTCCTGCAGATCACCGTCGAAGGTGACGATACGGGCGATGGTCGATTCCACGCCGGATGGCAGCACCTTGACGCGCTGACCGACCTTCACAGAGCCTGACGCAAGGGTACCGGAGAAACCGCGGAAGTCGAGGTTTGGACGGTTCACGTACTGCACCGGGAAGCGCATCGGCTGGGTGTCGACCACGCGCTGGATTTCAACCGTTTCCAGCACTTCCAGCAGCGTCGGGCCGCTGTACCACGGCATGTTCGCGCTCTGGGAGGCGACGTTATCCCCTTCCAGCGCCGAGAGCGGCACAAAGCGGATATCCAGGTTGCCCGGCAGCTGTTCGGCAAAGGTCAGATAGCTCTGGCGGATCTCCTCGAACTTCTCTTCGCTGAAGTTCACCAGATCCATCTTGTTGACCGCCACCACCAGGTGTTTGATCCCCAGCAGCGTGGAGATAAAGCTGTGGCGACGGGTCTGATCCAGCACGCCTTTACGCGCGTCGATCAGCAGGATCGCCAGGTCGCAGGTCGACGCGCCGGTCGCCATATTGCGGGTGTACTGTTCGTGCCCCGGGGTGTCGGCGATAATAAATTTGCGCTTCTCGGTAGAGAAATAGCGGTAGGCCACATCGATGGTGATGCCCTGCTCGCGCTCCGCCTGCAGGCCATCCACCAGCAGCGCCAGATCCAGCTTTTCACCCTGGGTACCGTGACGCTTACTGTCATTATGCAGGGAAGAGAGCTGATCTTCGTAAATCTGGCGCGTATCGTGCAGCAGGCGGCCAATCAGGGTGCTTTTCCCGTCATCCACGCTGCCGCAGGTCAGAAAACGCAGCAGGCTTTTGTGTTGTTGCGCATGCAGATACGCTTCCACACCGCCTTCTTTGGCAATTTGTTGAGCAATAGTGGTGTTCATGGCGGCTCCTTAGAAATAACCCTGACGTTTCTTCAGCTCCATGGAGCCTGCCTGGTCGCGGTCAATCACGCGCCCCTGTCGCTCGCTGGTGGTCGATACCAGCATCTCTTCGATGATCTCCGGCAGCGTTTGCGCACTGGACTCCACCGCGCCGGTCAGCGGCCAGCAGCCGAGGGTGCGGAAACGGACCATCTGTTTTTTGATCACTTCGCCCGGCTGCAGGTCGATGCGATCGTCGTCGATCATCATCAGCATGCCGTCGCGCTCCAGCACCGGGCGCTCGGCAGCCAGGTACAGCGGAACGATTTCGATGTTTTCCAGATAGATGTACTGCCAGATATCCAGCTCGGTCCAGTTGGAGAGCGGGAAGACGCGGATGCTTTCGCCCTTGTTAATCTGGCCGTTGTAGTTGTGCCACAGCTCCGGACGCTGGTTTTTAGGGTCCCAGCGGTGGAAGCGGTCGCGGAAGGAGTAGATACGCTCTTTAGCGCGGGATTTCTCTTCGTCACGGCGCGCACCGCCGAAGGCCGCATCAAAACCGTATTTGTTCAGCGCCTGCTTCAACCCTTCGGTCTTCATGATATCGGTGTGTTTGGCGCTGCCGTGGACGAACGGGTTAATGCCCATCGCTACCCCTTCCGGGTTTTTATGCACCAGCAGCTCGCAGCCGTAGGCTTTCGCGGTACGATCGCGGAACTCGTACATCTCGCGGAATTTCCAGCCGGTATCCACGTGCAGCAGCGGGAACGGCAGCGTACCTGGATAAAACGCTTTACGCGCCAGATGCAGCATGACGCTGGAATCTTTACCGATGGAGTACATCATCACCGGGTTAGAAAACTCGGCGGCCACTTCGCGGATGATATGGATACTTTCCGCTTCGAGCTGCCGCAGGTGTGTAAGACGTTTTTGGTCCATAACCGTTCCTTAAGCCAAATTTACAACAGAAGAACCAAAGCCTTCTGTATCGGTTGTGTGCTGAAACCAGGCGAGCGTACTGTGCAGCTGCACCACTTCCCCCACCACGATCAGGGCGGGCATAGGGGCGTCTTTCGCCAGGGTTGCAAGATGTTCCAGGGTGCCCGTCGCAACGTGCTGATCGACGCGCGTGCCGCGAGAAATGACGGCAACGGGCGTCGTCGCCTCGCGACCGTGCTGAATTAGCTGTTCGCTGATGTCCGCCGCCTTCATCGTGCCCATGTATATCGCCAGCGTCTGGCGGCTCTGGGCGAGATGCGACCAGTCAAACGGCGTGCTGTCCGCCTTGTAGTGTCCGGTCACAAAGGTGACGCTCTGAGCGTAATCGCGGTGGGTCAACGGAATACCGGCGTAAGCCGTCACCGCAGAGGCCGCCGTGATGCCGGGCACCACCTGGAACGGTATGCCCGCTTCGGCTGCCGCCTGCAGCTCTTCGCCGCCGCGACCGAAGATAAACGGATCGCCCCCCTTCAGGCGCACCACGGTTTTGCCCGCTTTGGCGGCGTCAACCAGCATCTGGTTGGTGTCGTGCTGCGGCACAGAATGCTCGCCTGCCCGTTTGCCGACGCAGATTTGCTCCGCGTCACGACGGATCAGCTCGCGCACGCCGTCGGTAACCAGATGGTCGTAGAACACCACGTCCGCATCCTGCAGCACCTGCAGGCCGCGCAGCGTCAGAAGCCCGGCATCGCCCGGCCCTGCGCCTACCAGAATGATCTCCCCGCCAGTGCTGCCGGGGTTATCCAGTTCGTCCTCGAGGATTTTCTGCGCCGCTGTCTCATTACCGGCATGCATCAGGCTGGCAAAGCGGCCGCGAAACACGCGCTCCCAGAAGCGACGGCGTTCCGTCACGCTGGTCAGGCGGGTTTTCAGATGGTTGCGCCAATAGCTGGCTTTCTCCGCCATCCGCCCGAGGCTGGTCGGCAGCAGCGCTTCGATTTTTTCCCGCAGCACGCGCGCCAGCACCGGTGCGGTCCCGCCGGAGGAGATCGCCACCAGCAGCGGCGAGCGGTCAACGATCGACGGGAAAATAAACGAGCATAAAGGCTGGTCGTCCACCACGTTCACCAGGCGGTAACGGGCCTGAGCGGCGTCGGAGATCCGCCGGTTGAGGTCACGATCTTCGGTCGCCGCAATCACCAGCACGACGCTATCGATTTGTGACTCGTGAAAATCTGCCTCTGCAACGACCTGCACCTGCGCCCCTGCGCGCTGCAGAAACGCAATTTTGCGATCGGCGATTTCACCCGTGCCAACAACCAGCACCGGTTTCTCTTTAATCGCAGCAAATAAGGGCAGATAGTCCACAAGCAACAACTCACTAACAACGAGGAATAGAGGGACTATAGGGGGCGGCTTAGACCGAATGAAATTACGAATTGGAATGAGTAGTTACTCAATGGAATAACGCGATGAAAATGCTAATACCAAAAAGTGCTTAACACGCGATATTTCGGGCATTTAAGAGCAATTCAAATTGTGTATGGACGATCACAGTTTCATACTAGGCGGGTGACTATTTTGCTCTGTTTTTAAGGACTCACTATGTTTTCCGCAACGCGCCACCGTATTGCTGCCCTGGCGCTCGGCGTTTGCTTTATTCTTCCCGCTCAGGCAAAAAACCAACCTTATGGTGAAATCGCCAATATGCAGGCGCGGCATATTGCCACCGTTTTCCCCGGTCGCATGACCGGATCGCCTGCGGAAATGCTCTCTGCAGACTATCTTCGCCAGCAGTTTGCCGACATGGGTTATCAGAGCGATATCCGGTCGTTTCACAGCCGCTACGTCTATACCTCACGAAATAAAACGAAAAACTGGCATAACGTGACCGGCAGTACGGTGATTGCGGCCCACGAAGGCACCGCAAAAGAGCAAATTATTATTATGGCGCACCTTGATACCTACGCCCCGATGAGTGACGCCGATACGGATAATAATCTTGGCGGGCTGACGCTGCAGGGCATGGACGACAATGCCGCAGGCTTGGGCGTGATGCTCGAACTGGCCGAGCGGATGAAAGATATTCCCACCCAATATGGCATTCGTTTTGTTGCCACCAGCGGCGAAGAAGAGGGCAAACTCGGCGCTGAGAATCTCCTTAAGCGCATGAGCGCTGAGGAGAAGAAAAATACGCTGCTGGTGATTAACCTCGACAACCTGATCGTCGGCGACAAGCTCTATTTCAACAGCGGGCAGAGTACGCCGGGTACCGTGCGGAAACTGACGCGCGACCGGGCACTGGCGATAGCCCGCAGCCATGGTGTTTATGCCACCAGCAACCCTGGCGGTAACCCGGATTATCCGCGAGGCACAGGCTGCTGCAACGACGGGGAAGTGTTCGATAAGGCGGGCATTCCGGTGCTGTACGTGGAAGCGACAAACTGGGCGCTGGGCAAAAAAGATGGCTACCAGCAGCGGGCTAAATCGAAGGCCTTCCCGGACGGGACGAGCTGGCACAACGTGATGCTGGACAATCAGCAGCACATCGATCGCGCGCTGCCGCAGCGGATTGAGCACCGCAGTCGTGATGTGGTGAAGGTGATGCTGCCGCTGGTGAAGGAGCTGGCGAAAGCGGGGAAAGCCTGAGGCCGTTAAGCCCGGTGGCGGCTACGCCTTACCGGGCCTACATAGGGAACGAGCCTTTGTAGGCCCGGTAAGCGCAGCGCCACCGGGCAAAAAGGTTATCACCCTTCGTGCAACCCGCACTCGCGCTTCAGCCCGAAGAATCGCGTCTCTTCTTCCGCCATTCCCGGTTCCCACTTACGCGTGGTGTGGGTATCGCCCACCGACAGATAGCCCTGGTCCCACAGCGGATGGTATTTCAGCCCGTGCTTTTGCAGGTACTGATACACCGTCCGGTTATCCCAGTCGATGATCGGCAGCACTTTAAACACCCCGCGCTGCACCGCCAGCACCGGTAAGGTTGCCCGGCTACCGGACTGCTCGCGGCGCAGACCCGCAAACCACGTCTGCGCATTAAGCTCTTTCAGCGCCCGGTTCATCGGCTCAACTTTGTTAATCTCATTGTACTTCTCAATGCCCTCAACGCCCTGCTCCCACAGCTTGCCGTAGCGTGCCTCCTGCCAGGCCGCGCTCTCCGTCGCGCGGTAAACTTTGAGGTTCAGCCTGAGCTTGTCCGTCAGCTCGTCAATGAACTGGTAGGTTTCCGGGAACAGGTAGCCGGTGTCGGTGAGGATCACCGGAATGTCCGGACGGATCTGATTCACCAGATGCAGGCTGACCGCCGCCTGAATACCAAAGCTCGACGAGAGCACATACTCTCCCGGCAGGTTTTCCAGCGCCCATGCCACGCGCGCTTCGGCGTCCAGCTTTTCAAGGTGGGCATTGGTTTCTGCCAGCGCCAGAATGCGTTCGACTTTTGGCAGGTCATTAAGGGCGTTTAGATCGAGTACGGACATAATTACCTCTCGTGTTTACTCCCAGAAATCCCTGGCGGGATCGAGCACCGGGCGAATGATGCCCGCACGCACCGTAAAGTCGCCGAAGCCTTCACCCGCTTCGCGCTCTTTCGCCCAGCGCCCGACAAGCTCGTCGATGGAATGAAGAATTTCCGGCTCGGTGATGTTCTCGCGGAACATACGCGGGATGCGCGTACCGATTCGGTTACCGCCCAGGTGCAGGTTGTAACGACCCGGCGCTTTCCCCACCAGTCCGAGCTCGGCCAGCATCGCACGACCGCAGCCGTTCGGACACCCGGTGACGCGCATAACAATATGCTCGTCCGGAATGCCGTGTTTTTCCAGAATCGCTTCCACTTTGTCGGTAAACGACGGCAGGAAACGTTCCGCTTCCGCCATCGCCAGCGGACAGGTCGGGAACGACACGCAGGCCATTGAGTTTTCGCGCTGCGGCTTCACCGCATCCATCAACCCATGTTCGCGCGCCAGCTTCTCGATCTTCGCCTTCTGGCTTTCCGGCACGCCAGCAATGATCAGGTTCTGGTTAGCCGTAATGCGGAACTCGCCCTTATGGATCTTCGCAATTTCCAGCAGGCCGGTTTTCAGCGGACGGCCCGGATAATCCAGAATACGGCCGTTTTCGATAAACAGCGTCAGGTGCCATTTATTGTCGATACCCTTCACCCAACCAATGCGATCGCCGCGACCGGTGAATTCGTAAGGGCGGATCGGCTCAAACTTGATGCCCGCGCGACGCTCCACTTCCGCTTTGAACGTCTCCACGCCCACGCGCTCCAGGGTGTATTTGGTTTTCGCGTTTTTACGGTCGGTACGGTTACCCCAGTCGCGCTGGGTCGTCACCACCGCTTCCGCCACGGCCAGCGTATGCTCCAGCGGCAGGAAGCCGAACTCGCTGGCGGTACGGGCGTAGGTTTTCTTGTTACCGTGTTCGATGGACAGGCCGCCGCCCACCAGCAGGTTAAAGCCCACCAGCTTGCCGTTTTCGGCAATCGCCACGAAGTTCATGTCGTTGGCGTGCAGGTCGATATCGTTCTGCGGTGGAATAACGACCGTGGTTTTAAACTTACGCGGCAGGTAGGTCTGACCGAGGATCGGCTCTTCGTCGGTGGTGGCGACTTTTTCCTGATCGAGCCAGATCTCTGCATAGGCGCGCGTGCGCGGCAGCAGGTGCTCGGAGATCTTCTTCGCCCACTCGTACGCTTCGGCGTGCAGCTCGGACTCATACGGGTTCGAGGTGCAGAGCACGTTACGGTTCATGTCGTTGGCGGTCGCCAGCGCGTCCAGCCCAACGGAGTGCAGCATCTGGTGCACCGGCTTGACGTTCTTCTTCAGAATGCCGTGGAACTGGAAGGTCTGACGGTTAGTCAGACGGATGCTGCCGTAGATCGTGTTTTCACCGGCAAACTTGTCGATCGCCTGCCACTGTTTGGTGGTAATCACCCCGCCCGGCAAACGGCAGCGCAGCAGCATCGCGTGACGCGGCTCCAGCTTCTGCTCTGCACGCTCGGCGCGGATGTCGCGGTCGTCCTGCTGGTACATGCCGTGGAAACGGATCAGCAGGAAGTTGTCGCCTTTGAAACCGCCGGTGAGACCGTCATTCAGATCTTCAGCAATGGTGCCACGCAGATAGTTGCTTTCCAGCTTCATGCGCTCGGCGTCTGTCAGTTTACCTTCGACCACCAGTGGCCCTGGATGTTTTTCGCTCATTAGTAGACATCTCGCTGATAACGGCGCTCAACGCGCAGCTCACTTAAAAATTCGTCCGCCGCTTCGGCATCCATACCGCCGAATTCGGCAATCACTTCCAGCAAAGTCTGCTCAACGTCTTTCGCCATGCGATTGGCGTCGCCGCAGACATAAATGTGGGCACCGTCATTGATCCAGCGCCACAGCTCTGCGCCCTGTTCGCGCAGTTTGTCTTGTACGTATACTTTTTCTTTCTGGTCGCGGGACCAGGCCAGATCGATGCGGGTCAGTACGCCTTCTTTCACATAGCGCTGCCACTCAACCTGGTAGAGGAAATCTTCAGTAAAGTGCGGATTGCCAAAGAACAGCCAGTTTTTACCCGGCGCGCCGTCTGCCGCGCGCTGCTGCATGAAAGCGCGGAACGGCGCAATGCCGGTGCCCGGGCCAATCATAATGACCGGCGTTTCCGGGTTTGCCGGCAGGCGGAAGTTATCGTTGTGCTCGATAAAGACGCGCACTTCGCCCTCTTCTTCCACGCGATCCGCCAGGAAGCCTGATGCCCCACCCGTGCGGGCGCGGCCTTCGATATCGTAACGCACTACGCCGACGGTAATATGCACTTCACTCTCCACTTCAGCCTGCGAAGAGGCGATGGAGTACAGGCGCGGAGTGAGCGGACGCAGCAGACCGATCAGCGCATCGGCATCCAGCTGAGCCGGAGAGAAGCGCACCATATCAACGATCGGCGTCGTCGCGGCGTAATGCTGAAGTTTCGCCTTGTCGCCCACCAGCGGCAGCAGGGATTCGCTGCGCGTCAAGGTGGCATAATTTTCGACGATATTCGGGGTGTTCACCGTCAGCTCAAAATGCCACTGCAACGCATCAGAAAGCGGCTGCGTTTTACCGTCAACGGTGACAGGCTCGTCGCCTTTCAGCCACAGCAGCTCAACCAGCTCTTTCACCAGCGCCGGATCGTTCTGATACCAGACGCCCAGCGCATCGCCAGGCTGATAGCGCAGGCCCGAGTCGCCCAGATCGATTTCGATATGGCGCACATCTTTTTCTGAATCGCGGCCGGTAATTTTCTGGTTCACCGACAGGCTCGCCGTCAGCGGCGCCTCTTTGGTGTACGGGCTGGTGTGGATGTCGTTAACAGCACCCGTCGCGGTGAACGCGGCCTGCGCCGACGTCTCTTTCGGCACGCGCGCTTTTAACACCTCAACGATGCGGGCGCGCCATTCGGCGGCGGCGGCCTGGTATTCGACATCCGCGTCAACGCGGTCCAGCAGGCGCTCCGCGCCCAGCTCCGCCAGCTTGCTGTCGAAGTCTTTGCCGGACTGGCAGAAGAATTCATAGGAGGTGTCGCCCAGGCCAAAGACGGCAAACGCCGTGCCATCCAGCTTCGGCGCTTTTTTCGAGAACAGGAACTTATGCAGCGCCACCGCTTCTTCAGCGGGTTCACCTTCACCCTGCGTAGAGGCAACCACCACCAGCAGTTTTTCTGACGCGATTTGCTTAAATTTGTAATCCCCGGCGTTAACCAGGTTCACGTTCAGTTTCGCGGCCAGCAGGTCGTCGCGCAGTGCTTCGGCCACGCGGCGGGCATTGCCCGTCTGCGAGGCGGAAATCAGGGTAATGGCCGGAATTTCAACGGCCGTGGCCGGAGCACCCGCCACAGCGCCAGGCTGTTGATTGAGCATTCCCCAGAAATAACCGGAGACCCAGGCAAGCTGAGTGGGAGAAAAATCAGAGGTGGCAGCCTGAAGGCGCGCCAGTTGCTCCGGGTTCAGGGGAAGCAAATTTGAAGGTGGGGCCTGTGTTGTCATGCGTCGTTATGTTCCAGTAGCCAAGCGGACTTTAAGCGAATAAATCCAAACTGAAGATAAGGTTAACGGCGAGGATAATAACAATTAAAGAAGGGATGGAAATAATAAATAACCAAATGGACTAACCTGTTTTGGTTGTCATGCTTAGCGATAAAACCGATTAAATAACCATATGAAATAAAAGAACAAAAAGCGATAAACACCCTGAATACGAGGCGGTTGCCGCTCAGAGCCGTTTTAGTTAATGCTAAAAATTGTGCTTTCCGGTACTATGCGGCGGTTTTTTCCGCATTACTGAGAGCGATCATGTCCACCACACTGTTTAAAGATTTCACCTTCGAAGCCGCCCACCACCTTCCGCATGTCCCTGAAGGGCATAAATGTGGCCGTCTGCACGGGCATTCGTTCATGGTGCGTCTTGAGATCACCGGTGAAGTTGATCCGCATACCGGTTGGATCATGGATTTTGCCGAGCTGAAGGCGGCGTTTAAGCCGACCTACGATCGTCTGGATCACTACTACCTGAATGAGATCCCGGGCCTTGAAAACCCGACCAGCGAAGTGCTGGCAAAATGGATTTGGGATCAGATGAAACCGCGGGTACCGCTGCTGAGCGCGGTGATGATCAAAGAGACCTGCACCGCGGGCTGCATCTATCGCGGGGAGTGATGCTTGCCGGGTGGCGCTGACGCTTACCCGGCCTACAAGCGCCTCGAACCGTAGGCCCGGTAAGCGTTCGCGCCACCGGGCTTTTTTTCAGGCAATATTCAGATATTTGTGCGTCTGCATCGACAGGCGCCAGTTGCGCGCAATACAGGTTTCAATGCACAGGCGCGTTGCATCGTCTTTCTGGCTGATAGGCTGCAGGGCAATCACCCGCTGCTTTTCATCCGTCAGGGTGGCCAGCAGTTCATCCAGCGCTTCGATATCACGCACGCGCCCTACCGGGTGCTTAATCTCATCCGCGCGCTCCAGCGCCTGAGACAGCACGTCATACCCGCCGCGCATATTCACTTTTGGCGATACCGTCACCCAGGTGGTGTGCGAGCAGCGCACTTCATGGGTGCCGCTGGTTTCGATCTGGCAGCTGTAGCCGTTCTTTTCGAGCAGCTCGGTCAGCGGGGTCAGATCGTGGATGCAGGGTTCACCGCCGGTGATCACGACGTGACGGGCCGTCCAGCCCTGACGGCCAATAATGGCCAGCAGATCTTCGGCACTGCCCGCGCCCCACTTATCGCTCTCTTTGGTTTTCGCCAGAATGCTAAACAGCGACACTTCCCGATCTGCGAGCTTATCCCACGTATGTTTGGTGTCACACCAGGCACAGCCAACCGGGCATCCCTGTAAACGAATGAAAATAGCGGGAACGCCGGTAAAGTAACCCTCGCCTTGCAGGGTCTGGAACATCTCGTTAATCGGGTACTGCATAGTCATCTCAGTAAAGGGGATAAACGATAAGTATCGCAGATCCCCGCCGGATGGTCATGCTCCATCGGTGCTTTACGCGCCAATCACCGCCATAAACCGTTCCGTGATTTGCTGTGGACGGGTGATCGCGCCGCCGACCACCACCGTATGCGCGCCCAGCGCCAGACACCTGGCCGCACGTTCAGGCGTATCCACGTTGCCTTCTGCAACCACGGGCACCGTCACGGCCGCCAGCACCGCTTTCAGGAACGCGCAGTCGTTGTCAGGCAATACATGGCCCGCGGTTTCCGCCGTGTAGCCGTAAAGCGTGGTGCCGACGCAGTCGAAGCCCAGCGCCTGTGCCGTCACGGCTTCGTCCACGGAGGAGATATCCGCCATCAGCAGCACCGCGGGATAGCGTGAGCGGATGCGCGAGACCAGCGTTTCCAGGGATTCTCCGCCGGGACGTTCCCGCGCCGTCGCATCAAGCGCAATGATGTCCGGCGAGACGCGCATGAGCTCATCCACCTCTTTCATTGTCGCGGTGATAAACACCTCGCTTTCTGGATAATCCCGTTTGATGATGCCGATGACCGGCAAAGACACCTGCTGCTTTATGGCCTCAATATCCGCCACGCTGTTGGCGCGAATAGCCGCGGCCCCGCCCTGTGCCGCCGCCAGCGCCATTCTCGACATAATAAACGGGCTGTGCAGCGGTTCATTTTCCAGCGCCTGACAAGAGACGATCAGTTTTCCCTTCAGGTTTTCCAGTACAGTTTTCATTACGATAAGATCTCTTCCACTTCGTTTTTGATAATCGTGACGTGCGGGCCATAGATGACCTGAACGCCGTTGC
The DNA here is from genome assembly GCF_048685015.1 of Enterobacter sp. BNK-13. NCBI lineage: Bacteria > Pseudomonadati > Pseudomonadota > Gammaproteobacteria > Enterobacterales > Enterobacteriaceae > Enterobacter > Enterobacter sp. BNK-13. The sequence continues at coordinate 3,403,345 of NZ_JBLQTP010000001.1, forward strand.
CGCGCACGATAACGCCGCGCGCCCCGGTGGCTTTCAGCGCCGCGTCATTCACTTTGCTGCCGTCTTTAACCGTCACGCGAAGACGCGTGGCGCAGCAGTCCACCTCGTCCAGATTGTCTTTTCCGCCTAATCCGGCGATCACCGCAGCAGCGCGTTCGTTTTGCGGCAGACTGACTTCGTCAGCCATCGCCTCCTTTTCCCGACCCGGCGTCGCGAAATCAAAGCGGTTAATCAGATAGCGGAAGGTAAAGTAGTACAGGAAGAACCACGGTACGCCGACCAGCGGAACGAACATCCAGTTGGTTTTGGCCTCTCCCTGCAAAATGCCGAACAGCACGAAGTCGATGAAACCGCCGGAGAAGGTTTGCCCGATGGTGATATGCAGCATGTGCGCGAGCATGAATGCCAGCCCGTCAAACAGCGCATGGATGACGTAGAGTACCGGCGCAATAAACAGGAACGAGAATTCGATAGGCTCGGTAATCCCCGTCAGGAACGAGGTTAACGCCGCAGAAAGCAGCAGTCCGGCAACGCGTTTTTTGTTCTCGGGTTTTGCCGTGTGGTACATCGCCAGGCACGCCCCGAGCAGGCCAAACATCATCGTAATAAAGCGCCCGGACATGAAGCGTGACGTACCCTCATAGAAATGTTGCGTGTTCGGGTCAGCCAGCTGAGCGAAGAAGATCCGCTGCGTGCCTTCCACGAGGTGTCCGTTGACGATTTCACTCCCGCCAAGCGCGGTGGTCCAGAAAGGCAGATAGAAGATGTGGTGCAGACCGAACGGGCCCAGCATGCGGAGAATAAAGCCGTACAGCAGGGTGCCCAGATAGCCGGTCGCATCCACCAGCCCGCCCAGACCAAAAATCAGCTTCTGGAAATGCGGCCAGACCACGGTCATGAGCGCACCGACGAGTATCGCCGCCAGCGAGCTGATAATAGGAACAAAGCGCGAGCCGCCAAAAAAACCCAGAAACTGCGGAAGCGCAATTTTATTAAACCGATGATGGAGCGCGCAGGTCACCAGTCCAATCACCACGCCGCCAAACACGCCGGTTTCCAGCGTCTGAATACCCAGCGTCATGCCCTGCCCCACGGCCCCCGGGTTCTCATGCGCCAGTTTGCCGGTGAGGATCAGCAGCGCGTTGATGGTGGCATTCATCACCAGAAACGCGAGTAACGCCGCCAGACCCGCCGTGCCCTTATCGCTTTTTGCCAGCCCGACGGCCACCCCAACGGCAAACAACACCGAGAGGTTCGCAAACACGATGGATCCTGCGCTGCTCATGATGGTGAAAATGGCCTGCAGCCAGCTCACGTCTAAAAACGGATAGGCTGCCAGCGTGTTGGGATTCGATAGCGCGCCGCCTATCCCCAGCAGCAGACCCGCCGCAGGCAACACGGCAATCGGCAACATAAAGGATTTGCCAAAGCGCTGCGCTTTTTCAAACCATCCTCCTGAAGAAGCCCCACTGAATATTTGCATCATTTTTTCATCCCCTCATTAAACGATGAAAATTTTTACCACATAAATATTTAATAGTGAAAATTATCATCACAAACCAGGACGACGATCATACTTTTTCAAAATGACTGGCATCTTTCCCCCGCTTTCCGCCACACTAGTCGCAGAGAAACGCATTAAGGATCGAGCATGTCAGACCATGAAAACCTGCTGCTGAAGCTACGCCAGGAGGCTTCCGGGTACAGCCCAACACAACAAAAACTCGGTGAGTTTGTCCTTAGCGATCCAGCCCGGGTGCTCTACCTGACGATCACCGAGCTGGCGCGCGAGAGCCACACCAGCGAGGCCAGCGTCACGCGTCTTTGCCGGACGCTGGGCTGCAAGGGCTATAACGAATTTAAAATGGCGCTTGCGCTGGATATTCAGCAGGGCCAGCCCGCGCGTCAGGCGGGGGATGAGATTGATAACGTGGTGGATGAGTCGGTGCAGGCATTGCAGGATACCGCCAGGCTTCTTGACCGCGCGCTGCTTGAAAAGGCCGCGCTGGCGCTGCATCAGGCGCAGTCGGTGCAGATTTATGGCGTTGCGGCCAGCGCGATCCTCGGGGAGTATCTCCACTACAAGCTGTTGCGTCTGGGGAAACCCGCACAGCTGTTTAGCGATATGCACCGCGCGGCCATGAATGCGACAACGCTTTCAAAAGAGACCCTGGTGGTGGCTATCTCCAGCTCGGGTTCAACGCGGGATTTACTCCACGTGGTGAAGCTTGCCCGCAAACGTGGCGTTAAGGTACTGGCTCTCAGCAATACGCCCCGCAGCCCGCTGGCGTCCCTGAGCGACATGCAACTGGTGGCCGCCAAGCCAGAGGGGCCGCTTAGCGCGGGCGCGCTCAATGCTAAGGTTGGGGTCATGCTGCTGGTTGAGCTGCTGACTACGTCCCTGATTGCGCTGGATGGTCATTACGGCGACGTTAGCCAGCAAACAGCCAGCGCCACGCTTCCCCTTTTGCTCTGAAAATCATTCGCAGGCTAAATAAAACAGCCTGCGTCTTGTGTCGTCTGATTTACGTTAAGGGGCGTTTAAATCATTTATCCGGTAAATGTTTGGTGTAACAAAGTATTATATTTATTACATTTTGAATTAAGCTAACCACTTGGCAGATAAGCCGTAAAAAACATTAAAATCAACACCTTAAAATATTAATTTTAATAAATTGAATTTTTACCCAACCTGTAATGTCCAATATCTCCACCTGATTTTCTTTCCTTAAAATAAGCTTAAGACGCCATTGATTTCGGCGTTTTATTATTTAAATGCCGTTTACTTTTGCCCGCCTACAATCCGCCTCATCAATCATAATGAGACGGTATTAATGAAGATGTTATTGATTACAGGCGTGACCGGATTTCTGGGCGGTGCAGTACTGGAAAAAATACTCACCAGCGATCAACCCGTAAAACTGCTTTTGCTCGCGCGTGCCAGCGATCCGCAGAGCGGGCTGGAGCGCGTGCTGGAGAACATGCGCAAGTTCAACGTTCCTGAGGACAAACTGGCCTCTCTGAATGTGGATAATATCCTGATTGGCGACCTCAGCCAGCCTGAAGCCTTCCTGAACGATACCCGTCTGGATCGGGTCACGCATGTCGTGAACTGTGCGGCTGTCGCCTCATTTGGTAACAACCCACTCATCTGGAAGGTCAACGTTGAAGGAACGCTGGCGCTGGCGCGCCGTATGGAGCAGGTCTCAGGACTGCAGCGTTTCCTCCACGTAGGCACGGCAATGTCATGCACACCGGAGCAGGATTCCCTGGTCGCCGAAAGCGCCGAATTCAGAGAGAATGCTGAACACCTGGTGGAATACACTTATTCGAAGTCAACCATCGAACAGCTGATGCGCCAGGAATGTCCGAACCTGCCGCTGCTCATCGCGCGTCCGTCCATCGTTGTCGGCCATACCCGCCACGGCTGCACGCCGTCGAGCAGCATTTTCTGGGTCTTTAGCATGGGCCTGATGCTGCAGAAGTTTATGTGCTCCATGGAAGACAGGATCGACGTTGTTCCGGTGGATTATTGCGCCGACGCGCTGTTAATGCTGCTGAACAGCAACGCGCGTCCGGGGGAAGTGGTACACATTTCTGCCGGTGAAGAGAACAGCGTTCGCTTTGCGGATATCGATCAGGCGATGGCGCAGGCGCTGGAGAAAGCCCCCGTCGGGGATAAATATGCGCAGGTTAGCTACGAAACGCTGGTCAGAATGCGCCGCGAGTTGAAAACGATTTTTGGCCCGTGCAACGAACGTCTGATGCTAAAAGCCATGCGGTTATACGGTGCGTTTGCCACGCTTAACGTGCGCTTCAGCAACGATAAGCTGCTGAGCATGGGGATGCCGAAGCCACCCCGGTTTACGGATTATATCGCCCGCTGCGTGCAAACCACCCAGGGGCTGACCATTCCGGAGCAAATGGCGGTCGATTTTAAATAGCCAAAAAAAATGCCAGTCATTCGACTGGCATTTTCATTTTAAGGCGTAGGCGATTATGCCTGGCCTTTGATCTCTTTACGACCGTTGTATGGTGCTTTTTCGCCCAGCGCTTCTTCGATACGAATCAGCTGGTTGTATTTAGCAACACGGTCAGAACGGCTCATAGAACCGGTTTTGATCTGGCCTGCAGCGGTACCCACAGCCAGGTCAGCAATGGTAGCGTCTTCAGTTTCGCCAGAACGGTGAGAGATAACCGCGGTGTAGCCAGCGTCTTTCGCCATTTTGATCGCAGCCAGCGTTTCGGTCAGGGAACCGATCTGGTTGAATTTGATCAGGATGGAGTTAACGATGCCTTTCTCGATGCCTTCTTTCAGGATCTTGGTGTTGGTTACGAACAGGTCGTCACCCACCAGCTGGATTTTGTCGCCCAGTACTTTAGTCTGGTATGCGAAGCCAGCCCAGTCAGACTCGTCCAGACCGTCTTCGATAGACACGATTGGGTACTGTTTGGTCAGGTCTTCCAGGAAGTGAGTGAACTCTTCGGAGGTGAACGCTTTGTTGCCTTCGCCAGCCAGAACGTATTTACCGTCTTTGTAGAATTCAGATGCTGCACAGTCCATCGCCAGGGTGATGTCTTTGCCCAGCTCGTAGCCTGCAGCTTTTACTGCTTCTGCGATAACAGCCAGTGCTTCTGCGTTAGAACCCAGGTTTGGCGCATAGCCACCTTCGTCACCAACAGCCGTGTTCATGCCTTTAGCTTTCAGAACTTTAGCCAGGTTGTGGAACACTTCAGAACCCATACGTACCGCTTCTTTCAGGGATTTCGCGCCAACTGGCTGAATCATGAATTCCTGAATATCAACGTTGTTGTCTGCGTGCTCACCACCGTTGATGATGTTCATCATTGGTACAGGCATGGAGTATTTGCCTGGGGTGCCGTTCAGTTCAGCGATGTGCTCGAACAGTGGCATACCTTTCGCAGCCGCAGCCGCTTTGGCGTTTGCCAGAGAAACAGCCAGGATTGCGTTCGCACCGAAGTTAGATTTGTTTTCAGTACCGTCCAGATCGATCATGATCTTGTCGATGCCAGCCTGGTCTTTGGCGTCTTTGCCAATGATTGCCTGAGCAATAGGACCGTTTACAGCGCCAACCGCTTTCAGTACGCCTTTACCCAGGAAGCGAGATTTGTCGCCATCGCGCAGTTCCAGCGCTTCGCGGGAACCGGTAGAAGCACCTGATGGAGCAGCAGCCATACCAACGAAACCACCTTCCAGGTGAACTTCGGCTTCAACGGTCGGGTTACCACGGGAGTCGATGATTTCACGACCGATGACTTTAACGATTTTGGACATTAGATTTTCCTCAGTACAAGTTAAACTAAAACTCCAGACAAACAACGCGTACCAAAGGTACGCGTTGCCGTTCTAACTTTTTTTACTTCGCCTGACGCTTCTGGTAGTCGCTGGCGGCCTTCACAAAGCCTGCAAACAGCGGATGCCCGTCACGTGGCGTTGAAGTAAATTCCGGGTGGAACTGGCAGGCGACAAACCACGGATGGTTTGGCACTTCAATGATCTCGACTAACTGATCATCCCCGGAGCGTCCCGCAACACGCAGGCCCGCGGCTTCAATAGGTTTCAACAACATGTTGTTGACTTCATAGCGGTGACGATGGCGCTCGGTAATGACCGGCTCGCCATACAGCTTGCGAACCACGCTATCGTCAGTCAGCTGGCAGGCCTGTGCGCCAAGACGCATGGTGCCACCCAGATCGCTCTTCTCGGTACGGACTTCGACGTTACCTTCTTCGTCACGCCATTCGGTGATAAGCGCCACAACAGGGTACTTACAGTCTGGCACAAATTCCGTAGAGTTCGCGTTTTCCATTCCCGCTACGTTGCGCGCAAATTCGATCAGCGCAACCTGCATACCCAGACAGATGCCGAGGTATGGAATATTGTTTTCACGCGCATAGCGCGCGGTGGCGATCTTGCCTTCTACTCCACGGTAGCCGAAGCCGCCAGGGATAAGAATAGCATCCAGATCTTTCAGGATTTCAACGCCACGCGTTTCAACATCCTGCGAATCAATCAGCTTGATGTTCACGGAGACACGGTTCTTCAGACCACCGTGTTTCAACGCTTCGATCACGGACTTATAGGCATCCGGCAGCTCAATGTACTTGCCGACCATACCGATAGTCACTTCGCCTGCCGGATTGGCTTCTTCGTAAATAACCTGTTCCCATTCAGACAGGTTAGCTTCCGGACAGTTCAAGCTGAATCGTTTACAAATATAATCGTCCAGGCCCTGAGATTTCAACAGGCCCGGGATTTTATAAATGGAATCGACATCTTTCATTGAAATAACGGCTTTTTCAGGCACGTTACAGAACAATGCAATTTTCGCACGTTCGTTCGCTGGCACCGCACGATCGGAACGGCAAACCAGGATGTCTGGCTGAATACCAATGGAGAGCAGCTCTTTAACAGAGTGCTGAGTCGGTTTGGTTTTCACTTCACCTGCAGCGGCCATGTACGGCACCAGCGTCAGGTGCATGAACAGCGCGTGTTCACGGCCAATGTCTACCGCCAGCTGACGAATCGCTTCCAGGAATGGCAGGGATTCGATATCACCCACGGTACCGCCGATTTCAACCAGCACCACGTCGTGGCCTTCGCCACCCGCAACAATGCGTTCTTTGATGGCGTTAGTGATGTGCGGGATAACCTGAACGGTGGCACCCAGATAATCACCACGGCGCTCTTTACGCAGAACGTCGGAGTAAATGCGGCCGGTCGTGAAGTTGTTACGACGGGTCATTTTGGTGCGGATGAAACGCTCGTAGTGGCCAAGATCCAGATCGGTTTCAGCGCCGTCTTCAGTAACGAACACTTCCCCGTGTTGGATTGGGCTCATGGTACCTGGATCGACGTTGATGTACGGATCCAGTTTCATCATGGTCACATTGAGGCCACGGGCTTCAAGAATGGCTGCGAGGGAGGCTGCGGCAATGCCTTTACCCAGAGAGGATACGACCCCGCCGGTCACAAAAATATAGTTCGTTGTCATGCTGAACCTGAGAAGTTAGGGTGAAACGATGGAATAACCAGGACGGGAAAGTAGTATACCCGAACACGGCGAGCGCCACAAACTTTCATTCTCCGTCTCCATTCCAGGCCATGACAAACATACGGAGTGAGAAAATAGCCCCTTTTGGGTAAATGTTTTTGACGCAAATCAAGCGCTTGTCATTTAAAAAATCACACAAATTGCGCTTGATCGCAAAATGTCGTTAGAGATCAGTTTCCTGGCGCTTTACTTCCTGCCAGACTTCTTCCATCGCGTCGAGGTCAATACCGGTCATTTCCAGGCCTCGCGAGGCGACAATCCGCTCTACTTCGCGAAAGCGGCGTTCGAATTTCAGGTTGGCTTTTTGCAGTGCCGTTTCCGCTTTTACACCCAGGTGGCGAGAAAGGTTGACGGTCGCAAACAGCAGATCGCCCATCTCTTCCTCAAGCTTTGCTTCATCCACCACCGCCTGCTGCGCTTCGTGCATCACCTCGTCAATCTCTTCGTGCACTTTATCCAGCACCGGGCCGAGGGAGGTCCAGTCAAACCCCACGGCGGAGCAGCGTTTCTGGATTTTGTGCGCGCGCATCAGCGCGGGCAGGCTCAGCGGGATATCATCCAGCGCGGAGTGCTGGGATTTTTCTGCCCGCTCTGCGCTTTTGATCTGCTCCCAGCGGGCCAGCACTTCGGTGCTGTTTTCTGCGGTGGCGTCACCGAAAATATGGGGATGACGGCGCTCAAGCTTGTCGCTGATGGCAGCGCAAATATCGTCAAAGTTAAAGCGCCCTTCTTCCTGCGCCATCTGCGCGTAGAACACCACCTGGAACAGCAGATCGCCCAGCTCGCCGCGCAGGTCGTCAAAATCTTCACGGGAAATGGCGTCCAGCACCTCGTAGGTCTCTTCAAGGGTGTACGGGGCGATGGTGGCGAAAGTCTGCTCTTTGTCCCACGGGCAGCCGTTTTCCGGGTCGCGCAGGCGCTTCATGATGCCGAGCAGGCGGTCGATTTGAGTCATAGTTCTGTCCTGATGAAAAAATGCCGGGGGGCGGCGTTGCCTTACCCGGCCTACGGAAGAGGATGTTTAGCCGCCGTGCAGACGACGCGCGTCAATCACATCCGGCACCTGGTTCAGCTTGCCAAGCACGCGGCCCAGCACCTGCAGGTTGTAGATTTCGATGGTCATATCGATGGTGGCAAGCTGCTCGCGGGTATCGCTGCGGCTGGCGACGCCCAGCACGTTGACCTTCTCGTTGGCGAGAATGGTCGTAATGTCGCGCAGCAGGCCGCTGCGGTCGTTGGCGGTAACGCGCACCACCAGCGAATAGCCAGCAGAATAGCTTTCCCCCCAGACCGCTTCCACGATGCGCTCCGGCGCATGGGACTGAAGCTCGGCAAGCTGGTCGCAGTCGGAACGGTGAATCGAAATTCCGCGCCCCTGGGTGATAAAGCCGACGATATCATCCCCTGGGATTGGCTGGCAGCAGCGAGCAATGTGGTGCATCAGGTTACCGACACCTTCGACCACCACACGGCCGTTGTCCTTGCTGCGCTGCTGCGGCGCGTAGGTTTTCTGCTGCAACTGCTTCAGCGCCGCCGCGTCCTGCTCTTCCGCGCTTGGCTTATTGAACTGCGCCTGCAGGAAGTTCACCATCTGATTCAGACGAATATCACCGCCGCCAATGGCCGCTAACAGCTCATCAAGCTCGTTGAAGTTGTAGCGCGGCAGCAGGAATTTCTCCGCCTCTTTCAGGCTGATTCCAATATGCTCCAGCTCGTCGTCGAGGATCTGACGACCGGCAAGGATATTCTTGTCACGATCCTGTTTACGGAACCAGGCGTGAATTTTCGAGCGTCCGCGGCTGGTGGTGACATACCCCAGGTTCGGGTTAAGCCAGTCCCGGCTCGGGTTCGGCTGCTTCTGGGTAATGATTTCAATCTGGTCACCCATCTGCAGCTGATAGGTGAACGGTACGATACGCCCGCCAATTTTCGCCCCGATGCAGCGGTGCCCCACATCGCTATGGATGTGGTAGGCAAAATCGAGCGGCGTAGAGCCGGCCGGCAGGTCAACAACGTCCCCTTTCGGCGTAAAGACATACACCCGATCGTCAAAGACCTGGCTGCGCACTTCGTCGAGCATCTCGCCGGAATCGGCCATCTCTTCCTGCCACGCAATCAGCTTACGCAGCCAGGCAATGCGGTCTTCGTGGCCTGAACGCGCCCCGCCGGACGTGCCTTCTTTGTATTTCCAGTGCGCGGCAACGCCCAGTTCGGCATCTTCATGCATCTGTTTGGTGCGGATCTGAATCTCGACCGTTTTACCGCCCGGGCCAAGCACCACGGTATGAATAGACTGATAGCCGTTCGGTTTGGGGTTGGCGACATAGTCATCGAACTCATCCGGCAGATGACGGAAGTGAGTGTGTACTATCCCCAGCGCGGCGTAGCAGTCCTGCAGACGCTCCGCCACGATACGCACGGCGCGCACGTCAAACAGCTCGTCAAAGGCGAGGTGTTTCTTCTGCATTTTGCGCCAGATGCTGTAGATGTGTTTTGGTCGACCGTAGACTTCGGCGCGCACGTTCTCTTCTTTCATCGCCTGACGCAGGCCGCCGACAAACTCCTCAATATAGTGCTCTCGGTCGATACGGCGCTCGTGCAGGAGTTTGGCAATCCGTTTATATTCCGCCGGGTGCAGATAGCGGAAGCAGTAATCTTCCAGCTCCCATTTCAGCTGACCAATCCCTAAGCGGTTCGCCAGCGGCGCATAGATGTTTGTACACTCTTTGGCGGCCAGCACGCGCTCGTCTTCCGGCGCATCCTTCACCTCTCGCAGGTGGGCAATACGCTCGGCCAGCTTGATGACCACGCAGCGGAAATCATCCACCATGGCCAGCAGCATCCGGCGAACGTTATCGACCTGCTCTGAGGAGACGGAATCGGTGTGCGCGGCTTTAAGCTGGCGGATAGCCGCCATATCGCGTACGCCGTGGATCAGCGCGACGACGGATTTCCCGACGCTGTCGCGCAGCACGTCTTCGCTGACCACGTCCGCATCCGCGAGGGGGAACAGCAGGGCGGCCTGCAGCGTTTCGATGTCCATGTTCAGCATGGACAGGATTTCAACCATCTCCACGCCGCGCCACAGGAGAAGATCGGCGTCGGGATGCCCCTGCGTGGTGCGCAGACAATAGGCCCAGGTTTCGGTTAAGCGTTCACACGACTGCTGGCTGGAAATTCCCAGACTTGCGATCCATTTTTGTGGGTCAAACTCCCCAGCTTTATTGAGATGTGCACTTCTTACCGCAACCATTGTCCTCTCCTTTAGGGACCAGGGCCTGTCGAAGTCGACAAGCCAAACAAATTAGATGTGCTCGAACAACACCATCGATTCCAGATGCCCAGTGTGCGGGAACATGTCCAGCATTGCCAGACGCTGAATCTGGTAACCCGCGCTGAGTAATGCCTCGCTGTCCCGGGCAAGGGTTGCCGGGTTACAGGAAACATAGACCACACGCTTCGGCGCGAGTTTAATAATATGTGCCATCACGCCCGGGGCACCGGCACGTGCCGGGTCGAGCAAAATTTTATCGAAGCCCTGCTTTGCCCACGGCTGTTGGGTGACATCTTCCTCAAGATTTTGATGAAAGAATGTCACATTTTGCAAGCCGTTCTGCCGCGCGTTCTCCTGCCCTTTCGCCACCAGCGCCTCAACGCCTTCCACGCCGACGACGCTGGCCGCTTCTCGCGCCAGCGGCAGCGTGAAGTTGCCCATTCCGCAGAACAGATCGAGCACCCGGTCGCTTTTCTGAACATCCAGCCACGCCAGCGCTTTCGCCACCATCTGCTGGTTAACGCCATCATTCACCTGAATGAAATCCCGCGGGCTGAACGTTAAGCGTAGCCCGTTTGACGCATACCAGGGCGCCTCACCGGTAACCTGTTCAAGTATCTCGCTTTGTGGTGCAAGGAAAAGCGCCAGGTCGTGGGAATGCGAAAAGCGTTCCAGTTTTTCGCGATCTTTTTTCGACAACGGCGCGGTATGGCGCAGCACCATCAGCGGGCCATTGTTTGCCATGACCAGTTCGACATGCCCAAGATGGCGAACGCCGTCCAGCCCGGAGAGGCAGATGCGCACCTCCGGAAGCAATGCCTCAAGATGGGGCACCAAAATGGGGCACTGCTTCACATCAACGATGTCGCTGGAGCCGGCCTTGCGAAACCCCATCTCCAGCCGCTCCGTTTTTGGCTGATAGCTGAGGCTCAGGCGTGCGCGACGACGATAGCCCCAGGGCGCATCGGCAAGAATTTCGTTAACGTCATGTTTAAGCAGACGCGCCAGCGCGCGGCTTTTGCTTTTTTGCTGTAATTCTGTGCTTGCGTGCTGTTGCTGGCAGCCGCCGCACACGCCAAAATGAGGACAGCGGGGCGCCACTCGCTCCGGGCTGTCGTTGAGTCGACGCTTAACCTGCCCGCGCGCAAACTGGCGTTTATCTTCCGTCAGCGTAATTTCTGCTCGTTCTGCTGGCAGTAAACCTGTTATAAACAGAGCCTTACCATTGTGGCGTGCCACTCCCTGACCAAACGGATCAAGGTCCGTGGCCTCAACAGTGATGATTTGACGCGTCGTCACGCGTCGCTTTGCAGAGTAGAATTGCGCCATCGCAGAGATTTTTCTCACATAAACATAATTATCTTAATTGTCCCATAACGGAACGCCATGACCAACTACAGCCTGCGCGCGCGCATGATGATTTTGATCCTCGCCCCCACCGTTCTCATCGGTTTGCTGCTGAGTATCTTCTTTGTGGTGCACCGCTATAACGATTTGCAGCGACAGCTGGAGGATGCAGGCGCCAGCATTATCGAACCGCTTGCCGTCTCCAGCGAGTACGGCATGAACCTGCAAAACCGCGAATCCATTGGGCAGTTAATCAGCGTACTCCACCGCCGCCACTCGGACATCGTACGCGCCATTTCCGTTTACGACGAACATAACCGCCTGTTTGTCACCTCGAACTTTCATCTCGATCCGGCAGCCCTGAAGATCCCGGACGGTACGCCGTTCCCGCGTCACCTCACCGTACTGCGGCGCGGCGATATCATGATCCTGCGCACGCCGATCGTGTCGGAGAGTTATTCCCCCGATGAGTCTGCGCAATCCGACGCCAAATCCAGCAATAATATGCTGGGATATGTGGCGCTGGAGCTGGATCTCAAGTCGGTCCGGCTACAGCAGTACAAAGAGATTTTCATTTCCGGCGTGATGATGCTGTTCTGCATCGGCATTGCGCTGATCTTCGGCTGGCGCCTGATGCGCGACGTGACGGGTCCCATCCGCAACATGGTTAACACGGTTGACCGCATCCGCCGGGGACAGCTCGACAGCCGTGTGGAAGGGTTTATGCTGGGCGAGCTGGATATGCTGAAAAACGGCATCAACTCGATGGCGATGTCGCTGGCGGCCTATCACGAAGAGATGCAGCACAACGTTGACCAGGCGACGTCCGACCTGCGCGAAACGCTGGAGCAGATGGAGATCCAGAACGTTGAGCTGGATCTGGCGAAAAAGCGCGCTCAGGAAGCGGCGCGTATCAAATCGGAATTCCTTGCCAATATGTCGCACGAGCTGCGCACGCCGCTCAATGGCGTGATCGGCTTTACCCGTCTGACCCTGAAAAGCGAGCTGAATCCTACTCAGCGCGATCACCTGCACACCATTGAACGCTCGGCCAACAACCTGCTGGCGATCATCAACGACGTGCTGGACTTCTCCAAGCTGGAAGCGGGCAAGCTGATCCTCGAGAGTATTCCCTTCCCGCTGCGCAGCACGCTCGATGAGGTAGTGACGCTGCTCGCGCACTCGTCGCACGACAAAGGCCTTGAGCTGACGCTTAACATTAAAAACGACGTGCCGGATAACGTCATTGGCGATCCGCTGCGCCTGCAGCAGGTCATTACCAACCTTGTCGGGAACGCCATTAAATTCACCGAAAGCGGTAATATCGACGTCCTGGTAGAGAAACGCTCGATCAGCAGCAATAAGGTCCAGATTGAAGTTCAGATCCGCGATACCGGCATCGGCATTCCGGAGCGCGACCAGTCGCGTCTGTTCCAGGCGTTCCGTCAGGCGGATGCCAGCATCTCCCGCCGTCATGGCGGCACCGGTCTGGGGCTGGTGATCACCCAGCGTCTGGTGAACGAGATGGGCGGCGATATCTCTTTCCACAGCCAGCCAAATCGCGGTTCAACCTTCTGGTTCCACATTAATCTGGACCTAAATCCGAACGTGCTGACCGATGGCCCGGTAACGGACTGCCTGAAAGGCAAGCGTCTGGCCTACGTTGAACCTAACGCTGCAGCGGCGCAGTGTGCGCTCGACATCTTAAGCACCACGCCGCTGGAGGTGGTCTACAGCCCAACCTTCTCCGCTCTGGCCGTTGAGCATTATGACATCCTGCTGATGGGGATCCCGGTCACCTTCACCGGCGAGCTGACCATGCAGCAGGAGCGGCTGGCGAAAGCCGCGTCGATGACCGACTACCTGCTGCTGGCGCTGCCTTGCCACGCGCAACTGAATGCAGAAGAGTTGAAAAATGACGGGGCCGCCGCCTGCTTGCTTAAACCGCTCACTGCGACCCGCCTGCTGCCCGCGCTCACGGAATATTGCCGTCTTAGCCAGCATGCCCTTCCGCTGATTAACGATGAGCAAAAATTGCCGATGAGCGTGATGGCGGTGGATGATAATCCGGCCAACCTGAAGCTCATTGGCGCATTGCTTGAAGACCAGGTTCAGCATGTTGAGCTGTGCACCAGCGGCGCGCAGGCGGTTGAACAGGCTAAGCAGATGCAGTTCGATTTAATCCTGATGGATATTCAGATGCCGGGCATGGACGGCATTCGGGCCTGCGAGCTGATCCACCAGCTGCCGCATCAGCAGCAAACGCCGGTTATTGCTGTCACCGCGCACGCGATGGCGGGCCAGAAGGAGAAGCTGCTGAGCGCCGGGATGAATGACTATCTGGCAAAGCCCATCGATGAAGAGAAACTTCATAGCCTGCTGTTGCGCTACAAGCCGGGTCATATTGGCGGAACGTACACGGTTTCCAGCGAGCAGGCTGAGATAAGCGTTAATCAGAACGCCACCTTTGACTGGCAGCTTGCGCTGCGCCAGGCGGCAGGTAAACCCGATCTCGCCCGCGACATGCTGCAAATGCTGGTCGCGTTTCTGCCGGAAATTCGCAATAAGGTGGAAGAGCAGTTGGTGGGTGAAAACCCGGAAGATCTGCTGGACGCAATCCACAAGCTGCACGGCAGCTGCGGGTACAGCGGCGTACCGCGGCTGAAAAACCTCTGTCAGTTGCTGGAGCAGCAGCTGCGTGCGGGCACGCCGGAATCGGAGCTTGAACCGGAGTTCCTGGAACTGCTGGATGAAATGGATAACGTGACGCGCGAAGCGATGAAGGTGTTGGGGAGCTGAGGTAAAAGCCCGGTGGCGCTCCGCTTACCGGGCCTACAGGTGCACTAACGTAGGCCGGGTAAGGCGAAGCCGCCACCCGGCAATCACAGCTAAAATGCCTGCCCCACTTTCAGCACCGCCGCGATATTTCTTGCGGCCATCCTGACGTTCTCACCGGCATTTTCCAGCGCGTCTTCCAGCGAGCAGATGGTGTAGATCACGCTAAACACCGCATCAATGCCGTGATCGTGTACTACGCCGACGTCCGACGTCAGGCTGCCCGCAATGCCGATAACGGGTTTGTTAAAGCGTTTCGCCACTTTCGCCACGCCCACCGGGACTTTGCCGTGGATCGTCTGGCTGTCAATGCGGCCTTCTCCCGTGATCACCAGATCCGCATCGGCCACCTGGTCGGCCAGGTGTAGCGCATCGGTCACAATCTCAATGCCCTGGCGCAGCTGCGCGCCGCAAAAGGCGTAGAGCGCCGCGCCCATGCCCCCCGCCGCGCCGCCGCCAGCAAGGTTTAGCACATCAATATCCAGGTCCCGGGCAATCACGCTCGCATAGTGCGCAAGCGCGTTGTCCAGGGTGACGATCATCTCGGGTGTGGCCCCCTTCTGCGGGCCAAATACGGCTGACGCGCCGTCCTTCCCGGTAAGCGGATTGGTTACATCGCAGGCCACCTCAATCCGGCATTCCGCCAGACGTCTGTCCAGCCCGCTCAGGTCGATACGCGCGAGTTTTCCCAGCTCGCCCCCGCCCAGCCCAAGAGGCTGTTCATTGTCGTCCAGCAGCTTCGCACCCAGCGCCTGCACCATGCCTGCGCCGCCGTCATTGGTGGCGCTGCCGCCAATGCCAATAATGATATGCTTAACGCCCGCATCCAGCGCGTGACGAATCAGTTCGCCCGTGCCCCAGGAGGTGGTTTTCAGCGGATTACGCTGCGAAGGTGCAACCAACTCCAGGCCGCTTGCCGCCGCCATTTCAATAAAGGCGCTCTGCTTATCTCCGGACAAGCCATAGAACCCCTCCACGCGCTCGCCCAGCGGGCCGGTCACCGGAACATGCACAATGCTTCCCTGCGTTGCTGCGATCATCGCCTCAACCGTCCCTTCGCCACCGTCCGCGACCGGCAGTTTCACATAAACCGCCTCGGGAAAGATCTCGCGAAAACCACGTTCTATCGCTGTCGCAACCTCAAGCGCACTCAAACTTTCCTTATACGAGTCCGGTGCGATAACAATTTTCATAAGCCATCCTTACGCATAGTCGTTACGTTAAGCATACACCACGTAAAAGACCGCTCATGGGAGCGGTCCCAATGCGTTTATCGTACCATGCACGGACGTTTATTGTCGAATGTCCAGTCCGGGATCAAATACTGCATCGCCATCGCATCGTCGCGCGCGCCCAGACCGTGTTTCTGATACAGCTCATGGGCCTTCATGACCTGATCCATATCCAGCTCAACCCCCAACCCCGGCGTGGAAGGCACCTGCACCATGCCACCTTTAATCTCAAACGGCTGCTTAGTCAGACGCTGATTACCTTCCTGCCAGATCCAGTGGGTGTCGATAGCGGTGATGGTGCCCGGCGCGGCGGCGGCGACGTGCGTGAACATCGCCAGAGAGATATCGAAGTGGTTGTTGGAGTGCGAACCCCAGGTCAGGCCAAACTCATGGCACATCTGCGCCACGCGCACCGAGCCCTGCATCGTCCAGAAGTGCGGGTCAGCCAGCGGAATGTCGACTGACTGGAGGGATAAGGTATGCCCCATCTGACGCCAGTCGGTAGCAATCATATTGGTCGCGGTTGGCAGCCCTGTAGCGCGACGGAATTCCGCCATCACTTCACGTCCAGAGAAGCCTTGTTCAGCGCCGCACGGATCTTCCGCATACGCCAGCACGCCTTTCAGCTGCTTGCCGATCGCGATCGCTTCATCAAGCGACCAGGCGCCGTTCGGATCCAGCGTCACGCGCGCCTGCGGGAAGCGTTTTGCCAGCGCGGTGATGGCTTCCGCCTCTTCTTCCCCGGCCAGCACGCCGCCCTTCAGTTTAAAATCGTTGAAGCCATATTTCTCGTAAGCGGCTTCCGCCAGGCGCACCACCGCATCGGGGGTCATTGCCTCGTCGTGGCGAAGCCGGTACCAGTCGCATTGTTCTTCGGGCTGACTCTGATACGGCAGTGGCGTCAGCTTGCGGTCGCCGACAAAGAACAGATAGCCCAGCATTTCCACTTCGCTGCGCTGCTGCCCCTCGCCCAGCAGCGACGCAACGTTAACGCCCAGATGCTGGCCCAGAAGATCCAGCATCGCGGCTTCAATTCCGGTCACCACGTGGATAGTGGTGCGCAGATCGAAGGTCTGCAGGCCCCGGCCCCCGGCATCGCGATCGGCAAAGGTATTGCGCACGGTGTTGAGGACATTTTTGTATTCGCCCAGCGTTTTGCCCACCACCAGCGGAATGGCCTCTTCCAGGGTTTTGCGGATCTTCTCCCCGCCCGGAATTTCGCCCACGCCGGTATGGCCAGCATTGTCTTTGATAATGACAATGTTACGGGTAAAGAACGGCGCGTGCGCGCCGCTCAGATTCATCAGCATGCTGTCATGGCCCGCAACCGGAACGATCTGCATGGCGGTGACGACAGGGGTAGAAAAAGTACTCATCATTCAATCCTTTTATCAGTGACGTCCGAAAACAGGGCGCTTACGGTCAAATGTCCAGCCGGGAATAAGGTACTGCATCGGGCCCGCGTCGTTACGCGCGCCGCCCGGCAATTTTTTATACGCCTCATGGGCTTTCTGGATCCGATCCCAGTCCAGCTCCACGCCCAGGCCCGGCGCATCCGGTACGGCAATTTTGCCCTCTGTGATTTCCAGCGGATTTTTCGTCAGGCGGGCTTCCCCTTCCTGCCAAATCCAGTGGGTGTCGATGGCGGTCGGGTTACCCGGCGCTGCGGCGCCAACGTGGGTAAACATCGCCAGCGAAATATCAAAGTGATTGTTCGAGTGACAGCCCCAGGTGAGCCCCCAGTCATCGCACAGCTGGGCCACGCGCACTGCGCCGGAGAGCGTCCAGAAGTGCGGGTCCGCCAGCGGTATGTCGACGGCGTTCAGCATCACTGCGTGACCCATTTCGCGCCAGTTCGTGGCGATCATATTGGTCGCCACCGGCAGCCCGGTGGCGCGTCGGAACTCGGCCATCACTTCACGGCCCGAGAAGCCCTGCTCCGCGCCGCAGGGGTCTTCCGCATAGGTCAGAACATCCCCCAGCCCTTTGCACAGGCTAATGGCTTCATCCAGCAGCCATGCGCCGTTCGGATCGACGGTGATCCGTGCATCCGGGAAGCGCCTTTTCAGCGCCCGGGCCGTTTCAATCTCCTGCTCGCCGGGCAGTACGCCGCCCTTCAGCTTGAAATCCTTGAAGCCGTAGCGATCCTGCGCCGCCTCGGCCAGCCGCACCACCGCGTCGCTGGAGAGCGCCTCCTGGTGGCGTAACTGATACCAGTCGTGGTCGCCCGCGGTTCGGGCCAGATAGGGGAGATCGGTTTTATTGCGATCGCCAACGTAGAACAGATAGCCCAGCACGGTGACCGCATCGCGCTGTTTGCCGGGCCCCAGCAGTTCGCAGACCGGGACATTGAGCGCCTTCCCCAGTAAATCAAGCAGGGCCGCTTCCAGGGCGGCAACCGCGTTGACGCGCAGTTCAAACGTCCAGGCACCTTTTCCGAACGTCTCAAAGTCTGCCGACTGATTGCCCTTATGCACCCGCTGAACCACCTTGTTCAGGCGGGCAATCTCCTGCCCCACGACCTGCGGAATGGCATCGACCAGCGTCTGGTAAATCACCTCTCCGCCTGGCGCCTCGCCCACGCCGGTATTTCCTGCGCTGTCTTTCAGCACGACGATATTACGGGTAAACCAGGCGTTATGCGCACCGCCAATATTGAGCAGCATGCTGTCCTGCCCGGCCACCGGGATGACCTTCATCTCCGTGACGGTTGGGCTCGATTGCGTTGTCATCAGCCACGCTCCGCAACAGGTTTAAGTTCGACGCGTTTGATATCCCCCACCAGCACCAGGTAACTCAGGACCGCCACCAGCGCGTGCACACCCACGTAGATTAGCGCACCGTTGAACGATCCGGTGGTGCCGACGATGTAGCCGATAGCGATGGGCGTAACAATCCCGGAGATGTTACCGAACATGTTGAACAGACCACCGCTCAGGCCGCTGATCTCTTTCGGGGCCGTATCCGCCATCACCGCCCAGCCCAGCGCGCCAATGCCTTTGCCGAAGAAGGCCATCGCCATAAAGCCGATAATCATCCACTCGGCATTGACGTAGTTACAGAACACCATGGTCATGGAAAGCAGCATGCCGAGCACGATAGGCGTTTTACGCGCGATGTTCAGGGAACCAGTGCGGCGCATCAGCCAGTCGGAAATGACCCCGCCGAGCACGCCTCCCACGAAGCCGCAGATGGCCGGAACCGAGGCGACAAACCCCGCTTTCAGAATCGACATGCCGCGTGCCTGCACCAGGTAAACCGGGAACCAGGTGATGAAAAAGTAGGTCAAGGCGTTGATACAGTACTGGCCCAGATAGATCCCGATCATCATACGCGAACCGACGAGCTGCCTGATCTGCGCCCATTTCTGGATGAACGGGACTTTCGCCGTCGAGGATTTCTGATCCATGTTGATCAGCGCGCCGCCTTCTGCGATGTACTCCAGCTCTTTTTTGTTTACGCCAGGATGCTGGTTGGGTTCGTGGATCACTTTCAGCCAGATAAAGCTGATGACGATCCCGAGTCCGCCCATAAAGAAGAACACGTGCGACCAGCCCACCTCATGGGTCAGCCAGCCCATAATGGGCGCAAAGATCACCGTCGCGAAGTACTGCGCGGAGTTGAAAATCGCCACCGCCGTTCCCCTCTCCTGCGCCGGGAACCAGGCCGCCACAATGCGGCTGTTGCCCGGGAAGGAAGGCGCTTCCGCTAACCCCACCAGGAAGCGCAGCGTGAAGAGCGCCACGATAATGTCGAAGCCGCTGAAGATATCGACGAAGCCCTGCAGCAGGGTAAAGGCAGACCAGATGAAGATGGACCAGAAATAGACCCGTTTAGAGCCAAAGCGGTCCAGCAGCCAGCCGCCAGGAATTTGCCCGATGACGTAGGCCCACGAGAAGGCGGAGAAAACGTAACCCATGCCCACGGGATCGAGGCCGATATCTTTTGCCATTTCCGAGCCGGCAATCGACAGCGTGGCGCGGTCACCATAGTTAAAGGACGTGACGATAAACAGCATCACCACTATCCAGTAGCGGGCATTGGTGCGCTTTTCAG
This sequence comes from Enterobacter sp. BNK-13, assembly GCF_048685015.1. Classification (NCBI taxonomy): domain Bacteria; kingdom Pseudomonadati; phylum Pseudomonadota; class Gammaproteobacteria; order Enterobacterales; family Enterobacteriaceae; genus Enterobacter; species Enterobacter sp. BNK-13. The sequence goes on from NZ_JBLQTP010000001.1 coordinate 3,423,165, forward strand.
CGCTGCTCGCTGCGTGGCTTAATGAACTCATTGTTGCACTCCTGAAACATAGCTTTCGCCTGGTTCATTCTGTACAGCACCGGTAGGGTAAGCAGAATGAGATTGATTTTGTCGTTTTGGTACGGCCTGAAGCCGTTTTATCGTGACCGGAAAAGTATATGAAGGAGTGCCTCTTCACCTCACCGTGCAAAAACACAGTATTAAAGGGTGTGAGGGAGGTTGTTTAGGGCATAAGCCCAGAGGAGTGGAAGGTGGTTCACGGAAATCGCGTTGGGGGGGGTAATGCCGGGTGGCGGCTACGCCTGACCCGGCCTGGAAAACCCGTAGGCCCGCGCAAGCGAAGCGCCGCCGGGCAGCGTGTTATTTGAGAAGTGAGGCCCAGTTCTCCACCCACGGGTTTGATTCGCTTTCTGGCTCCGGGTGCTCACCCGCATCAATCAGCAGCATCTCGCCCACGCGCTGGGCGCTCTGCTCCTGCAGGAGCGCATCGAACTGCTTGCCGCCGCCGCAGAAGTTAGCGTAAGAGCTGTCGCCGAGGGCGATGATGCCGTAGTGAACATCTGGCTGATAGCCAAGCTGGTCTTTAATGCCCTGGAACAGCGGCACGATGCTGTCCGGCAGATCGCCCTGCCCGGTGGTGGAGGTCACCACCAGAATGTATTTATCTTTATACTTTTCCCAGTCCGCCAGATCTGGATCTTCATAGACCGTGGCTTTATGACCCTGGCTTGCCAGAATCGCCTCAGCCTCTTCCGCGACCAGCAGCGAGTTGCCGTACATTGTGCCGACAAAAATGCCTACTTCAGCCATGCTATTTTCCCATAGTGAATGCGCTTACTCTTCATCCTGAACGTTGCCCGATACAAACTCAACCCTTTCATTTTCGGGGAGTTGTCCGAGCCAGCCAAACTGTGACAGCGCCTGCATCCAGACGTCGTCCAGCCCCGCACGGATAGTCAGAGGCTCGCCGGTAAACGGGTGCGTCAGGCTGAGCTCGCTTGCGTGTAACATCAGACGATGGCACCCAAAGTGCTCGGCCGCGCTGCGGTTCTGGCGCAAATCACCGTGTTTGCTGTCGCCAATAATCGGGTGGCGCAGATGCGCAAGATGGCGTCGCAGCTGGTGCTTACGCCCGGTTTTGGGCAGAAGCTCAACCAGGCTGTAGCGTGTGGTCGGAAATTTGCTGGTGGCCACCGGCATTTCCGTCGTCGCCATGCCGCGATAATCCGTCACGGCGGGCTGCGGGCCTTTGTCATCCCGGGCAAATTTATCGGCGATTTTGTCCAGTTCCTCCACCAGCGGGTAGTCCAGGGTGGCAGACTCGGTCAGCCAGCCACGCACGACCGCGTGGTAGCGCTTCTGGATCTGGTGCTGTTCGAACTGCTGCGCCAGCAGACGGCCAGCTTCGCTGGAAAGCCCCATCAGCAGCACGCCGGAGGTCGGCCGGTCGAGGCGATGGGCGGTAAATACATGCTGACCAATCTGGTCGCGAACGGTCTGCATCACCACCACTTTCTCGTCGCGATCCAGCCAGCTGCGGTGCACCAGCCAGCCTGACGGTTTATTCACCGCCACCAGCCACTCGTCCTGATAGAGGATCTCAAGCGTCATGCATCTTCACCGGCAAACAGGGCATCCAGTTTTTCCAGTTCGACCAGCATGACGTCGCGCGCAGGGTGCGTCGCTTCGAGCGCCATTTCATAATAGGGAGAGACAGCAAACGCCTGCGGCAAGGGGTGCCCCCCCTCAAGCAGGGCGTGCATGCGCGGAATTAACACCCACTGCAGCCACTCAAACGGGGCCAGCGTATCCAGGCAGAAGGGCTGGGTGCTGGCGAACGCTTCTGGCTGCGGCGCGGTCTCCTGCCACAGCTGATGTTGGCGCAAAAGGGCTTCGATGGCGTGCAACTGAGCACGAACGCTATCGTGTTGCGTCATAGTAACCTCAACTGAAAATGTGAACGGCGCGCAGCATAGCATTGCGAAAGGCAGAAATAAAAAAAGGGAGCACTGTAAAAACAGTGCTCCCGGTTCGTTCCGCAGCATTCCAGCTACAATTCGTGCTCCCTGCTCATCCGTGACAACTTTTCCTGAAGCCCGAAGGCCTGGTCATCCGTCTACCTTTCGCATCCTGCACACATCTTCCTGACGTGTTTGTTTCATCCTGAAACGTCCTGGCCTTCCTGACCCACCGATCATCCTGACCGGCTCTCGTTCTCCTTCCTGGAGGTGTCCCTTACGCATCCTGCGTTATCCACTTTGCTTCATCCTGAAGCCTTCCTGCAGCGCCATCCTGACGAGTCCTGTGTGAGAAACGCCATCATCCTGATGTTCGTTTCTCGTGTCGGCTTCCTGTCGACGGAGATAGAATCCGCTATTCCGCTTCGTCTTACAACCCACTCAGCCAGCGTTGTAAGACGCCGGGACTCCCTAAAAATAATAGGATGAACAACTAATCCATTGAAAAATAGAGTGATATTAATCTGAATTTAATGAGGTAATACTGAATGTTCCAGCGATCTCTCACAAACCTTGTAAGAGATCTCTCACACGCGCTGTAGCAGCATGGATTACAGAAGGGGCTCAAGTCGGGTGAGGAAATCCGCAAGAGAGGGGGCGAGAGTCTCGCGATTGCGGGTACCGATAGTCTCTTTAATCACTTCACCTGACAGGTTACAGACGGAGATAACGTCCAGCTCGCTGTCCAGCGTGGCGATAAAGAGCGTCGGAGAAAGCTTAAGGCGCTTTTGCGTGACCAGATGACCGATCAGGTTTTCCTGAACACGCTGCAGATCGTCTTCGCTCCAGGTCTGCAACAGCGTCAGCGTCATGTCCGCAAAGCGCGCAGGCATATCCCCTGCAAACTGCATGGCATAAAACGCATGAACCGCTGGTTGTACCACAATGTCCATTGCCCGTTCAACCGCATTTACATTCTGCTCGCCGGTATTCGGCTTCGGCTGCCAGATCACGTAATCGTCAAGCGAAGAGATAATGCACGGCGAAGGGACGCCATATAAATCAGCACTTTGCGGCCACGTGCCCTGCTTTTCATGCCATGCATCGCAGTAGCGGGTCGTAAAGGTAGTGAGGGCATTTGCAGTTTCGATGTCCACCGATTTCTCTCTTCTTGTCAGACAGGATAAACTCAGGCCATAAGTGTACCTGTAAAGTGGCTATGAAACATGTCTTACGAAAATCATCAGGCGTTAACCGGCTTAACGCTGGGTAAATCGACCGATTACCGCGATACCTACGATGCAAGCCTGCTGCAGGGCGTGCCGCGTAGCCTGAACCGCGATCCTCTGGGACTGCACGCGGACGCGCTGCCGTTCGTGGGTGGCGATATCTGGACGCTGTACGAACTCTCGTGGCTCAACGCGCGCGGCCTGCCGCAGGTGGCGGTGGGTCACGTTGAGCTGGACTACGCCAGCGTGAATCTCGTCGAGTCGAAAAGCTTTAAGCTCTATCTCAACAGCTTTAACCAGACCAAATTCAACAGCTGGGACGACGTTCAGCACACCCTGGAACGTGATTTAAGCGCCTGCGCGCAGGGAAAGGTGAGCGTCTCACTCTATCGCCTGCACGAGCTGGAAGGCCAGCCGGTCGCCCACTTCAACGGAACCTGCATCGACGATCAGGACATCGAGGTGGAGAATTATGAATTCAGCGCGGACTACCTCGAAAACGCGGCGAGCGGCAAGGTGGTCGAAGAGACGCTGGTCAGCCATCTGCTGAAATCCAACTGTCTGATCACGCATCAGCCGGACTGGGGCTCGGTGCAGATCCAGTACCGCGGCCCGAAAATTGACCGGGAAAAGCTGCTGCGCTACCTGGTGTCGTTCCGCCATCACAATGAATTCCACGAGCAGTGCGTGGAGCGCATCTTTAGCGATATTCAGCGCTTCTGCCAGCCAGAAAAATTGAGCGTTTACGCGCGCTACACCCGCCGCGGCGGTCTGGACATTAACCCGTGGCGCACCAATACCGATTTTGTGCCGGCGACGGGCCGGCTGGTGCGTCAGTAATATAAATATTTTCACAATATGCGCGGTATCTTCCGCGCTTTAGGTTGTGAAACGTCACGCGCCAGGGCTATTGTAATCAACAGGGAAAGACGATAATCGTCCCGTAAGGAGCTCACTTGATTACACATATTAGCCCGCTTGGCTCAATGGATATGTTGTCGCAGCTGGAAGTGGACATGCTTAAACGCACGGCCAGCAGCGATCTTTATCAACTGTTTCGTAACTGTTCACTTGCCGTTCTGAACTCCGGAAGCCTGACAGATAACAGTAAAGAACTGCTGTCCCGCTTCGAAAGCTTTGATATCAACGTGCTGCGCCGCGAGCGCGGCGTGAAGCTTGAAGTCATCAACCCGCCGGAAGAGGCGTTTGTCGACGGACGCATCATCCGTTCACTTCAGGCTAACCTGTTTGCCGTGCTGCGTGACATCCTGTTTGTTAACGGGCAGATCCACAACGCAGGCCGTTTCCAGCATCTCGATCTGGAAAGCTCGGTCCATATCACCAACCTGGTGTTCTCCATTTTGCGCAACGCCCGTGCCCTGCACGTGGGTGAAGCGCCGAACATGGTTGTCTGCTGGGGCGGTCACTCCATTAACGAAACCGAATACCTTTATGCGCGTCGGGTGGGCACCCAGCTTGGCCTGCGCGAACTCAATATCTGTACCGGGTGTGGTCCGGGTGCGATGGAAGCGCCAATGAAAGGTGCCGCAGTGGGTCACGCGCAGCAGCGCTACAAAGAGGGACGGTTTATCGGTATGACCGAGCCGTCCATCATCGCCGCTGAGCCACCTAACCCGCTGGTTAACGAACTGATTATCATGCCGGATATCGAGAAACGTCTTGAAGCGTTTGTCCGTATCGCCCACGGCATCATCATCTTCCCGGGCGGCGTGGGGACAGCGGAAGAGCTGCTCTATCTGCTGGGTATTCTGATGAACCCGGCCAACAAAGATCAGGTTCTGCCGCTGATCCTGACCGGGCCAAAAGAGAGCGCCGACTACTTCCGCGTGCTGGACGAGTTTATCGTGCACACGCTGGGTGAAGCCGCGCGTCGTCACTATCGCATCATCATCGACGATGCTGCGGAAGTGGCGCGTCAGATGAAAAAAGCGATGCCGCTGGTGAAAGAGAACCGTCGCGATACCGGGGATGCCTACAGCTTTAACTGGTCAATCCGCATTGCACCGGATCTGCAGATCCCGTTCGAGCCTTCACACGAGAATATGGCGAACCTGAAACTTTACCCGGATCAGCCGGTGGAAGTCCTGGCCGCCGATCTGCGTCGCGCCTTCTCCGGGATTGTGGCGGGCAACGTCAAAGAGGTCGGTATCCGCGCCATTGAGCAGTACGGTCCGTACAAGATCCACGGCGATCCGGAGATGATGCGCCGTATGGATGACATGCTTCAGGGCTTTGTCGCCCAGCACCGCATGAAGCTGCCGGGCTCTGCCTATATTCCTTGCTACGAAATCTGCACCTGACGCTTAGCGATATCTCATCAAAGCCGGGGCGCCCTGTTGCGCGTCCCGGCTTTTTTTATTCCTGATGTAATTCATAGGCATCACTTATATCTTTTACAAAGTTGTCACATACGCAAACGATTACCTGCATTTTGCAACCGTAAATTATCAGCCTTAATCCAAATTACCTGCCAGAAAATACTAAAAACCTATTTCTTTACAGCGAAAGACACCTATATCACGGGGCGGTCTTTCAGCGCACATGTCGTTGGTGGTAGCCTTCGCGCCCGTAAATTCTCTTTGATGTTTTTTTAACAGATAAATGGTCTAAAGATGCCCACATCATAAGTGGATTATTGCATTTGGGATCACGATCACTGATAGATTCATAACTAGAATGTATCTTTCCGCCCGCCAATAGTTACGGGCAAAAATTATTAAAAAACCGTCACTGAACGAATTTCATATTACCGTCAGGCACTTTTTCATCGGATTTGACTAAAAACCTGACAATTCGCTTCCTCCAGGAGATACAGATGGAAACCACTCAAACCAGCACCGTTGCTTCGATTGAATCCCGAAGTGGTTGGCGCAAAACGGATACCATGTGGATGCTTGGCCTTTACGGCACGGCAATCGGCGCTGGTGTACTGTTCCTTCCTATCAACGCAGGCGTCGGCGGTCTGATCCCGCTGATCATTATGGCTATCATTGCTTTCCCGATGACCTTCTTTGCACATCGCGGTCTGACCCGCTTCGTGCTGTCCGGTAAAAACCCGGGTGAAGACATCACTGAAGTGGTTGAAGAGCATTTCGGCGTGGGCGCAGGTAAACTGATTACCCTGCTCTACTTCTTCGCGATTTACCCTATCCTGCTGGTTTACAGCGTGGCGATCACCAACACCGTTGAAAGCTTCATGCTGCACCAGCTGCACATGACGCCGCCACCGCGTGCCATCCTGTCTCTGATCCTGATTGTCGGCATGATGACCATCGTGCGCTTCGGTGAGCAGATGATTGTGAAAGCGATGAGCGTACTGGTGTTCCCGTTTGTGGCCGCACTGATGCTGCTGGCCTGCTACCTGATCCCACAGTGGAACGGTGCAGCGCTGGAAACCCTGTCCCTGAGCAGCGCGTCTGCGACCGGTAACGGCCTGCTGATGACCCTGTGGCTGGCGATCCCGGTAATGGTCTTCTCCTTCAACCACTCTCCTATCATCTCCTCTTTCGCCGTGGCGAAACGTGAAGAGTACGGTAATGGTGCAGAGAAGAAGTGCTCCAGCATTCTGGCACGCGCTCACATCATGATGGTGCTGACCGTTATGTTCTTCGTCTTCAGCTGCGTACTGAGCCTCTCCCCGGCGGACCTGGCGGCAGCGAAAGAGCAGAACATCTCTATTCTGTCTTACCTGGCGAACCACTTTAACGCACCACTGATTGCGTGGATGGCACCGATCATCGCGATGATCGCCATCACCAAATCCTTCCTGGGCCACTACCTGGGCGCACGTGAAGGCTTCAACGGTATGGTGATTAAATCTCTGCGCGGTAAAGGCAAGAGCATTGAAATCAACAAGCTGAACAAAATCACTGCACTGTTCATGCTGCTCACCACCTGGGCGGTAGCGACGCTGAACCCAAGCATCCTGGGCATGATTGAAACCCTGGGCGGCCCGGTAATCGCGATGATTCTGTTCCTGATGCCGATGTACGCGATTCAGAAAGTCCCGGCTATGCGTAAGTACAGCGGTCATGTCAGCAACGTCTTTGTGGTTATCATGGGGCTTATCGCTATCTCTGCGATCTTCTACTCCCTGTACACCATGTTCTGATTCTCACCCGCGCCGTCCCCGGACGGCGCACTCCCTCCTCTCTGACTGAAAGCAATGGACGCATCATGATTAGCGTATTCGATATTTTCAAAATCGGTATTGGTCCTTCCAGCTCTCACACCGTCGGACCGATGAAAGCCGGTAAGCAGTTCACGGATGACTTGATTGCACGCGGCATCTTGCACGACATCACCCGCGTGGTTGTCGATGTATACGGCTCGCTTTCCCTGACCGGGAAAGGCCACCACACCGATATCGCCATTATCATGGGCCTGGCGGGAAACCTGCCGGATACCGTTGATATTGATGCGATCCCTGGCTTTATCCAGGACGTGAACACCCACGGGCGCCTGCTGCTGGCGAACGGCGAGCATGAGGTTGAATTCCCGGTTGACCATTGCATGAATTTCCATGCGGACAACCTGTCGCTGCACGAAAACGGTATGCGCATCACCGCGCTGGCCGGCGACAAAGCGGTATACAGCCAGACTTATTACTCTATCGGCGGCGGTTTTATCGTCGACGAAGACCACTTTGGTCAAACCAACACCTCTTCTGTCGAGGTGCCGTATCCGTACAAAACGGCGGCAGACCTCCAGCGTCACTGCCAGGAGACGGGCCTTTCCCTCTCCGGTCTGATGATGAAAAACGAGCTGGCGCTGCACAGCAAAGAGGAGCTGGAACAGCACTTCGCTAACGTCTGGGATGTGATGCGCGGCGGTATTGAGCGCGGGATCACCACCGAAGGCGTTCTGCCGGGCAAGCTTCGCGTACCGCGTCGTGCGGCAGCGCTGCGCCGTATGCTGGTGAGCACCGACAAAACGACAACGGACCCGATGGCCGTGGTGGACTGGATCAACATGTTTGCCCTGGCGGTAAACGAAGAAAACGCCGCTGGGGGCCGTGTGGTCACCGCGCCGACCAACGGTGCCTGCGGCATCGTTCCGGCGGTACTGGCGTACTACGACAAGTTTATCCGTGAAGTGAATGCGAACTCGCTGGCGCGCTACCTGCTGGTGGCCAGTGCGATTGGTTCTCTGTATAAGATGAACGCCTCCATTTCCGGTGCGGAAGTGGGCTGTCAGGGTGAAGTCGGCGTGGCGTGCTCCATGGCGGCAGCCGGTCTGGCGGAGCTCTTGGGCGCAAGCCCGGCGCAGGTGTGCATTGCTGCGGAAATCGGCATGGAACACAACCTGGGGCTGACCTGTGACCCGGTTGCCGGCCAGGTACAGGTTCCGTGCATCGAGCGTAATGCGATTGCCTCCGTGAAGGCGGTGAACGCGGCGCGTATGGCGCTGCGCCGCACCAGCGAACCGCGCGTCTGTCTCGATAAGGTTATCGAGACCATGTACGAAACCGGTAAAGATATGAACGCCAAATACCGCGAAACCTCTCGCGGCGGCCTGGCGATGAAGATCGTAACCTGCGATTAAGCCTCTCAGGAAGCCTCGTTTTGCGAGGCTTCTTCCTGTTTTCCCCACCATTCATAGTTTCATGCTGCTGACAGTGTTACCCTTCATGCATTAGATAGAAGGGAGATTATCTGTGGCCGTTCATTTACTTATCGTCGATGCACTTAACCTGATTCGCCGTATCCATGCGGTACAGGGGACGCCTTGTAAAGACACCTGCCTGCACGCGCTGGAACAGCTTATCCGCCACAGTGAACCCACCCATGCGGTCGCGGTATTTGATGACGAAGCCCGCAATACGGGCTGGCGGCACCAGCGTCTGCCCGACTACAAAGCAGGACGCGCACCGATGCCGGACGATCTTCACGCCGAATTGCCCATGCTGCGCGCCGCATTTGAACTGCGGGGCGTCCCCTGCTGGGGCGCCCAGGGAAATGAAGCCGACGATCTCGCAGCCACCCTGGCCGTAAAGGTGGCGAGTGCCGGGCATCAGGCCACTATCGTTTCTACAGACAAAGGCTACTGCCAGCTGCTCTCCCCCACTATCCGTATTCGCGACTATTTTCAAAAACGCTGGCTGGACGCGCCGTTCATCGCCAGCGAGTTTGGCGTATCGCCAGAGCAACTGCCGGATTACTGGGGCCTGGCTGGCATCAGCAGTTCTAAAGTGCCGGGAGTGGCCGGGATTGGGCCGAAGAGCGCCGCGCAGTTGCTGACCGATTTTCAGAGTCTGGAAGGCATTTACGCCCGTCTGGACGAGGTGCCAGAAAAATGGCGCAAGAAGCTGGAGGCGCATAAAGAGATGGCGTTTATCTGCCGGGAAATCGCAACGCTACAGACGGATTTACAGCTGGACGGGAATTTACAGCAGTTAAGGTTAGAACGTTAAAGCGACGACACGGTTTTGTAGGCCCGGTAAGCGCAGCGCCACCGGGCAAAACAAAGCACGTACTATCGCTCGTCGCGACGCCCGCCTACGGCCGCCCACCAGCGACGAATATGCACCGTCACCTCTTCGCGGTCGTGATACAGCTGACGTGCCTGGATCTCCACGTTAATCCCGTGTTCGTCCATCTGCTCCTGAATGTAGGCCAGGTTCTGCGACACTTCCTCATAGCGCTTTTTCATCGGCAGCTTGAGGTTGAAAATGGTCTCGCGACACCAGCCGTTTACCAGCCAGGAGGCCATCAGCGCAGCCACTTTCGCCGGTTTCTCAACCATGTCGCACACCATCCATGAGATGTTGTTACGGTTCGGGCGATAGCGGAAGCCGTCTTCACGCAACCAGGTGACCTGCCCGGTGTCCATCAGGCTTTGCGCCATTGGGCCGTTATCGACGGACGATACCCACATGTTGCGTTTCACCAGCTGATAGGTCCAGCCGCCCGGGCACGCGCCGAGATCGACGGCGTACATGCCGTTTGCCAGACGCTCATCCCACTCATCCGCCGGGATAAAGACGTGGAACGCCTCTTCCAGCTTGAGCGTGGAACGGCTTGGCGCATCGGCCGGGAAGCGCAGACGCGGGATGCCCATAAAGAAAGGAGAGTTGTTGGTGGTGTACGAATAGCCCGTATAGCAGCAGCCCGGTGCGATAAAGAAGATATGCACCACCGGACGCTTCGGCGTTTCGTAGTTCGTCAGCACGCCCGCATCACGCAGCGCCGCACGCAGCGGAACGGTGAACTTACGGCAGAATTTCATCAACTCTTTACTTTCGTTGGTATCCGCCACTTCAACGCGCAGATCGCCGCCCTTCTCCACCACGCCCTGCAGCATGCCGACAATGGGGGTGATGCGGTCTTCCGGGGGAAGATCCTTCAGCAACTCACCCGCGACAAACATCTGGCGCGCAAAGATCAGCGAGCTGAACGGCAGCTCGCGTGCCAGCTTATCCGCATCTTCAGGCTGATAGCATTCAAAAACCACGTAACCCGCGTTTTCTTTTACGCGAGCAAAGCCGAAGATTTCGCGCTTCGCCGCTTTATCGGTAATTTCCGCGGCGCACTCTTTCTCAAACCCCGGGCGACAATATAAAACAACCTTATTCATGAACAACGCCCTTGCGTTTCAGACGGATAGCTCCGATAAACATTAATACCCAACCCGCCAGGAAGCTGACGCCGCCGACAGGTGTAACAAACGCCCACAGGCGTAAATGCGAAAGTGCCAGACAGTAGAGGCTGCCGCTAAAAAGCACCGTGCCCAGCGCCAGGAAGACGCTGCTCCAGTAAAACCAGATGCTGATACGGCGCTGCATCGCCACCGCCAGCCCAAAGATCGCCAGCGTATGGAACGCCTGATATTCAAGGCCGGTCTGGATCCAGCCCATCTCTACAGCGCCCAACGACTTGCTTAAGACATGTGCGCCGAAGGCGCCCAGTGCAACAAAAATAAAGCCACTCACCGCGGCAAAAATCAGCATGAATCGGCTGGTCATGTTTAAGTCCTGAATTAATGCGTGCCCGGCACACAAACGTTATTGTTCATACCTGAAGCGGAATTTTTCTTGCTCGCTTGCCGCTTTCGCCAGTATCCACTGCCGGAAGGCGGCTATTTTACCCAGTTCTGCCTGACTGTCATGACAAACCAGATAAAACGCATTCTTGCTGACCAGTACATCATTAAAAGGGCAGACCAGGCGACCTGCCTCAATTTCGGACTGCGCCATGACGTTATTCGCCAACGCCACGCCCTGCCCGTGAATGGCAGCCTGTAACACCATCGCACTGTGGCTAAAGATGGGTCCCTGCTGCACGTTTATATGAGTAAGACCTAATTGACGGGTATAAGTTTGCCAGTCGCGTCGAGAGGCATCATGTAAAAGCGTATGCTGCGCCAGGTCAGCGGGGGACTTCAGCGCCTTGTCACCCGTTAACAGCAGGGGAGAACAGACCGGCAGGAGATATTCTGCGTATAATTTCTCAACACGCAAGCCCGGCCAGTTACCGCGACCATAAAAAATCGCGACGTCCACGTCATCGGCCAGCTTGTCTTCCTGACGATCCACGGCCTGGATTCGAACGTCTATCCCCGGATAAGCTGAGTTAAAGCTTGAGAGTCTTGGCACCAGCCACTGAATGGCAAAACTGGGCAATAAACTGACAGTCAGGGCACCTTTTGCACTGCGGGCCTGTAGCTTACGCGTGGCTTCAGTGAGCTGCGAAAAAATCTCTTTAATATCCTGAAAATAGCTCTGCCCCTCTTCGGTCAACAGCAACGAGCGGTTGCGTCGACGAAACAGCTTAAGGCCCAGAAAATCCTCCAGAGACTTGATTTGGTGACTTACTGCGGCCTGTGTCACAAAAAGCTCATCGGCTGCGCGGGTGAAGCTCAGGTGACGTGCTGCTGCATCAAAAACACGTAATGCGTTGAGGGGGGGCAATCGCTTTGACATGGTTATCTGGCTTAGATGTTAACGGAATTTAACAAATAGGAAACAACGTTTAACCTATTAGTTTTTTTTATCTGAGCCATTATAATTTGTCCGTTGAGGAACTACCAGCAAATACCTATAGTGGCGGCACTTCCTGAGCCGGAACGAAGAGCTTTTTTCGGAATGCGTGTTCTGAAGGGCTTTTGGCTTACGGTTGTGATGTTGTGTTGTTGTGTTTGCAATTGGTCTGCGATTCAGACCACGGTAGCAACGCTACCAATTTTTCACTTCCTGTACATTTACCCTGTCTGTCCATAGTGATTAATGTAGCACCGCCAATTTGCGGTGCTTTTTTTCGCCTGCGATCTGTTAATGCTCGATCTCTTTCATCTCTTTCACGTCCGTGCGGTTGATCTGCTGCTTGTTCCCGTTAGCATCTTTGTACGAAATCATCCCGGTATCGTTATCGGTTGTCGGTTTCCCTTCCGAAACGATGGAACGACCATCGTTGGTGTGCATCACGTAGTTGTTACCGGAACAGGCGCTCAGGGCAAAAGTAAACGCACAGGCAGAGATGATTGCAGCTGTCTTATTCATGATTATTCTCCTTTAGCAATTAATGCTATTCAAACCTCGATTTATAACAGGCTAAAACATCCGCCTAACACTATTTAGCATAACCTGCTTTTTTGGGGTCATCAGGATAAGCAGACAATTCCGATAGATATCAACCTCCTTGCCCTGCCGCTGAAATTGCGCGACGATCGTGATATTGAAATGAGGAATCCCATGAACGCTTTCAGTCCTGCGCAGTTCCGCGCACAGTTTCCGGCGCTGGCCGATGCCGGTATTTATCTGGACAGTGCCGCCACCGCCCTCAAGCCACAGGCGGTCATTGACGCCACGCAGCAGTTCTACAGCCTGAGCGCCGGGAACGTGCATCGCAGCCAGTTTGCCGAAGCGCAGCGATTAACCGCGCGCTATGAAGCGGCGCGCGATCGGGTTGCGCACCTGATCAATGCCGAAAGCGGGAAGAACATCGTCTGGACGCGCGGCACCACCGAGGCCATCAATATGGTGGCCCAGTGCTACGCGCGCCCGCTACTTCAGCCGGGCGATGAGATCGTCGTCAGCGAGGCGGAACATCACGCCAACCTGGTGCCGTGGCTGATGGTGGCCGAACAAACGGGTGCACGTGTGGTGAAGCTTCCGCTTGGCGCAGACCTTCTGCCCGATGTGGCCCGTCTCCCTGAGTTGATTACCCCCCGCAGCCGCATTCTGGCGCTCGGACAGATGTCCAACGTTACCGGTGGTTGCCCGGACCTGGCTCAGGCTATTCGGATAGCCCATGCCAGCGGGATGGTGGTGATGGTCGACGGCGCGCAGGGCGTGGTGCACTTCCCCGCCGACGTACAGGCGCTGGATATCGACTTCTATGCCTTCTCAGGGCACAAGCTCTACGGACCAACCGGTATAGGGGCGTTGTACGGCAAGCCGGAACTGCTGGCAAAAATGACGCCGTGGCTCGGGGGCGGCAAGATGATCACGGAAGTGACTTTTGACGGTTTCAAAACGCAGGATGTACCTTACCGCCTGGAAGCCGGTACGCCGAACGTGGCGGGTGTCATTGGCCTAAGCGCGGCGCTGGAGTGGCTGGCAGAAACAGACGTTGTTCAGGCTGAAAGCTGGAGCCGGGGACTGGCGACGCTGGCAGAGGAAGAACTGAAGAAGCGCCCGGGTTTCCGCTCGTTCCGCGTTCAGGACTCAAGCCTGCTCGCCTTTGATTTTACGGGTGTGCATCACAGCGACATGGTGACGCTGCTGGCCGGGTATGGCATCGCCCTGCGCGCCGGGCAGCACTGCGCGCAGCCGCTGCTGGCGGCGCTCGGCGTGAGCGGTACGCTGCGTGCCTCGTTCGCGCCCTATAACACACAAAGCGATGTTGACGCGCTGGTCGCTGCCGTTGACCGCGCGCTTGAAATACTGGTGGATTAATGACTCACGCTGCTTTAGCCGGACATCCGTTTGGCACCGTCATCACTGAAGAGACGTTAAAACAGACCTTTGCCCCGCTTTCACAATGGGAAGATAAATATCGCCAGCTGATTCTTCTTGGTAAGCAATTACCGACCCTCTCTGACGATCTCAAGGCGCAGGCGAAAGAGATCGCTGGCTGTGAAAACCGCGTCTGGCTGGGCGTAAGCGTGTCCGGCGAGAAACTGCACTTCTTCGGCGACAGCGAAGGCCGCATCGTTCGGGGTCTGCTGGCCGTATTGTTGACGGCAGTGGAAGGGAAAAGCGCGGCGGAACTGCTGGCGCACTCGCCGCTGGCGTTATTTGATGAGCTGGGGCTGCGCGCGCAGCTCAGCGCCTCGCGCGGTCAGGGGTTGATCGCGCTCAGCGACGCGGTACTGGACGCCGCCCGTCAGGTTCAGGCCTGACGTTCCGCCTTCGCCATCATCTTCTTCAGGGCGTGAGACACCGCCACAAAGCCGAAGGAAGCGGTCACCATGGTGGCCGCGCCAAAGCCTGAGGCACAATCCATTCTTTTTGGCCCTTCCGCCGTGCTTTTCATCGCACACACGGAGCCATCCGCCTGCGGGTAGACCAGCGCTTCGGTCGAGAACACGCAGTCAACGCCCAGCTTGCCTTTGCTGTTTTTCACAACATTAAAGTCGCTTTTCAGGCGTTCACGCAACTTGGCGGCAAGAGGATCCTGAATGGTTTTCGCCAGATCGGCCACCTGGATCTGCGTCGGATCGATTTGCCCGCCCGCGCCGCCGGTCGTCACCAGTGGGACCTTGTAACGACGACAGTAGGCGATCAGCGCGGCTTTTGGACGCACGCTGTCGATGGCGTCAATCACATAGCTGTAGCCTTTGCTCATGTACTCCGCGACGTTATCTGCCGTCACAAAGTCGTCGATCACCGTCACGCGGCACTCCGGGTTGATCAAACGGATGCGCTCCGCCATGACCTCAGATTTTGCCAGGCCGACGTTATCACGCAGGGCGTGGATTTGACGGTTGGTGTTGGTGACGCACACGTCATCCATATCAATCAGCGTGATTGCGCCAATACCGGTTCTCGCCAGCGCTTCTGCGGCCCACGACCCCACACCACCAATGCCCACGACGCAGACATGCGCATCCGCAAACAGCTGCAGGGCTTTTTCACCATAGAGACGTGCCGTGCCGCCAAAACGCTGGCGCCAGGCATCGCTGATTACCACAGACATAACACCTCAGATGTAAAAAGGGTGAGGTTCTCCTCACCCTGAACAGTAATCCGTATTGCGCTCAGAATACCACAATCAGCCGCTGAATACGTTCCCGGCACCCGGTGCGGCCTTCAGTACCCACACGCGTCCGTAGTGGTTATACCAGCCTGCACGGTGGCCTGCATCCGGGCCAATGCCCTGATAGATATCGAAGTGCTGACCTTTGATCGCGCCGCCGACGTCCAGCGCCACCATCAGACGCAGCTCATACTGGCCGTTGAATTTGCCGTTGTTGTCCAGCAGCGGGACCTCTGCCAGCAGCGTGGTGCCCGCAGGAATAATCGAACGATCCGATGCCACCGACGCACGGCCAATCAGCGGTACCGCGCTCGCCCCTTTCACCGGCGCGAAGTTTTGCGGTTTAAAGAAGACGAACGACGGGTTCTGCTCCAGCAGCTCACGCACCTCGGCCTCGCTGTGCTTTTCGCCCCACTCGCGGATCGCCTGCATCGACATGTCTTCTTTCTTCACTTCGCCGCGGTCGATCAGCACCTTGCCAATACTGCGATAGGCGTGGCCGTTTTTACCGGAATAGCTGAAGAAGTTAAGCGGTGAACCGTCGCCAAAATCAATATAGCCGCTGCCCTGAACGTCCATGATGAAGTTATCCATCAGCGAGTTGCTGTAGGCCAGAACGTAATTTTCACTCAGCGCACCGGCGTAAATTTCGGCACGCGACGGCAGACGACCGCGTTTAGGCGGCATACGGTAGATAGGGTACTGGAATTCGCCCTGACGCGTGTGTCGCGCCTGGATAACCGGGGTGTAGTAGCCGGTAAACTGAACGTTGCCGTAGTTATCGGCCCCTTCCATCTGCCAGGCGTCGATACCAAACTGGCGCATGTTGCGCGTATCACCGCCCGCCCGCAGCCAGTCCTGTACCGCGCTATAAACGTTATTCTGTGCGCTATATAAACGCGGTGACGCGTTGCGGATCTGGTAGACCTGCTCGGAGAAATCACCGGCATTAATCGGTGCGCCGACAGCATCAGGCTGATTAACTAAAGAGAAAGGCTGGGATAACTTCCCGTCTTTATACTGTTGACCGCGATCGGTCGGTTTGGAAGAACAGGCCGCAAGAATCGCTACCATTGCGCCCGCCATCAGATACTTCGCCCAACGTCCTTTCATTCTGTCTCGTCTTTAAGTTGCCCATTTCCGCGTGATGAAGATAACAAACCGCCAGGGCTAATGAAATGCGATCGCATGCCCTTTGGCAAATTTTGCGCAAAAAATAGTCCAAACAGCGCCATGTCGTTCAATTTGCATACAAAATCATGATAAATGTGAAAAAGGGGTTGCATCACAAACCTATCCGAGTATAGTGCGCATCCACGGACGCGGGGTGGAGCAGCCTGGTAGCTCGTCGGGCTCATAACCCGAAGGTCGTCGGTTCAAATCCGGCCCCCGCAACCAATTAAAATTTGATGAAGTATCTTCTACGACAGTAGAAAGACGGACGCGGGGTGGAGCAGCCTGGTAGCTCGTCGGGCTCATAACCCGAAGGTCGTCGGTTCAAATCCGGCCCCCGCAACCAATCAAATTTGAAGAAGTAAGCTTCTACAAGAGTAGAAAGACGGACGCGGGGTGGAGCAGCCTGGTAGCTCGTCGGGCTCATAACCCGAAGGTCGTCGGTTCAAATCCGGCCCCCGCAACCAACACTTCTAAAACAATAAACACCCTTAAGGGTGTTTTTTTGTATCTGTCGTTTGTGAATTTGCCGGGCGTAAACCCGGCCAAAAGATCTACCCGCGCCGCGCCAGCGTCGCCCCGTCAGAGAAATACGCACGAATCCCTGCCAGAATCGACTCCGCCACTTCCTGCTGGAATTTTGCCGTCTTGAGCTTACGCTCCTCTTCCACGTTACTGATAAACGCGGTTTCAACGAGGATGGACGGGATGTCCGGCGCCTTGAGTACCGCAAACCCGGCCTGTTCAACGCTGTTCTTATGCAGCTTATTGATGTTGCCCAGCTTGCCCAGCACCGCTTTACCAAACTTCAGGCTGTCGTTAATGGTCAGCGACTGCACCATATCGAACATGGTGTGGTCGACGTAGCGATCGCCGCTTTTGCTCACGCCACCGATCAGGTCCGAGGCGTTCTGGGTGTCCGCCAGGTATCGCGCGGCGGTACTGGTTGCGCCTTTGGTTGAGAGCGCAAACACCGACGAGCCGCTTGGCTGACGGCTGGTAAACGCATCCGCATGGATTGAGACGAACAAATCTGCGCGCTGCTTCTGCGCTTTCGCCACCCGGACCTTCAGCGGAATAAAGACGTCTTCATTGCGCGTCATATAGGCGCGCATATTGCCTTCTTTATCAATCAGCGCCTTCAGACGACGGGCAATTTGCAGGACCACGTCTTTTTCACGCGTGCGGTATTTCCCCACCGCACCGGAGTCTTCGCCGCCGTGGCCTGGATCGAGCATGATCACAATCGGACGATCGCGCCCTGCTTTCCCCGGCTGCGGACCGCTTTGCGCCGGCGGAACCTGACGCTGCAGATCGCCCTTGTTGTAGTCCTCCAGCAGAGCGAGAAGCGGATCCTGAATATCCGTCGCATTGGCCGGGTAGAGATCCATCACCAGGCGCTCTTTGAACGTCGCGACAGGCGCCAGGGCAAAAAGCTGCGGCTTCACGTTCTGCTTCAGTTCAAACACCATGCGCACGGTTTGCGGATCGAACTGCCCGACGCGCGCCGATTTAATAAACGGATCGTCGCCGCGGATCTGCGCCGCCATCCCTTTCAGCACGGAGTTGAGATTAACGCCTTCGAGATCCACCACCACACGTTCCGGGTTACTGAGGGCAAATTGCTTATATTTCAGCACGCGATTGGATTCGACCGTCACGCGCGTATAGGTCGACGATGGCCAGACGCGCACCGCCACGACCTGACTGGTGGCGGCAAGACCGACCTGACTGACGCTAAGCAACCACATTGCCCCGGCCCCTTTTAACAAACGGCGGCGGCTTATTGCTGAATTGGATCCCGACATGCTTCTCCCGAGCAAGAACACTGACTGATATACAAAATCTCCAGATTGACCGAAAACTTTAACGAATGACTCATAAACTGTCATCTATAAAAGGGTAAACAATCATACGCTAACGCACGGATTACTTATCATTTTCTGTGGGTCGCGGAAAATTTGCGCTTGCACACGCGGCCACAATCGAATAAAAATACAGAAATTACGAATAAACATTCATTAAGGGTTGTGCCATGGTGAAGGAACGTAGAACCGAACTGGTCCAGGGATTCCGCCATTCTGTTCCCTATATCAACGCCCATCGGGGAAAAACGTTTGTCATCATGCTTGGCGGCGAAGCCATTGAGCATGAAAATTTTTCCAGCATCGTCAATGACATTGGCCTGCTGCACAGCCTGGGGATCCGCCTGGTGGTGGTCTATGGCGCGCGCCCGCAGATCGACGCCAACCTGGCCGCTCACCAGCACGAGCCGATTTACCACAAACATACCCGCGTCACCGATGCCAAAACCCTTGAGCTGGTGAAGCAGGCGGCAGGTCTGCTGCAGCTGGATATTACCGCTCGCCTGTCCATGAGCCTGAACAACACGCCGCTGCAGGGCGCGCATATCAACGTCGTGAGCGGCAACTTCATCATTGCCCAGCCGCTCGGCGTGGACGATGGCGTAGATTACTGCCACAGCGGCCGCATTCGTCGTATTGATGAAGAAGCCATACACCGCCAGCTGGACAGCGGAGCCATCGTCCTGATGGGCCCGGTCGCCGTTTCAGTGACCGGCGAAAGCTTTAACCTCACCTCAGAAGAGATCGCCACGCAGCTGGCGATCAAGCTGAAGGCGGAAAAAATGATTGGGTTCTGCTCCTCCCAGGGCGTCGTGAACGATGAAGGAACGATCGTGCCGGAACTCTTCCCGAATGAAGCCCAGGCCCGCGTGGAGGCGCTGGAAGCTGAAGGCGATTACTACTCCGGCACCGTCCGCTTCCTGCGTGGCGCCGTGAAGGCCTGCCGCAGCGGCGTGCGCCGTAGCCACCTGATCAGCTATCAGGAAGATGGCGCCCTGCTGCAGGAGTTGTTCTCCCGCGACGGTATTGGTACGCAGATTGTCATGGAGAGCGCGGAGCAGATACGCCGCGCCACCATCAACGATATCGGCGGTATTCTGGAACTGATCCGCCCGCTGGAACAGCAGGGTATTCTGGTGCGTCGTTCACGCGAGCAGCTGGAGATGGAGATCGACAAATTCACCATTATTCAGCGCGATAACCTGACCATCGCCTGCGCCGCGCTCTATCCGTTCCCGGAAGAGAAGATCGGTGAAATGGCCTGCGTGGCGGTGCATCCTGATTACCGCAGCTCTTCACGCGGTGAAATGCTGCTTGAGCGCGTGGCGGCACAGGCGCGCCAGATGGGGCTGAGCAAGCTGTTCGTCCTGACGACGCGCAGCATTCACTGGTTCCAGGAGCGCGGGTTCACGCCGGTGGATATTGACTCCCTGCCGGAAACGAAGAAAGAGATGTACAACTATCAGCGCCGTTCAAAAGTGCTGATGGCGGACCTGGGATGATACGACGCCCTCACCGTGCGGCGAGGGCGTTCGTTCAGAGTGACTCAAATATCGCGCCCAGCCCGCTTCGGCGTTCCGTGCGGGTGGCTATCGCCTGCACCAGCACGCGTTCATCCGTATACAGTGACAGGCGCTGACGCGCGCGCGTAATGGCGGTATAGATCAGCTCGCGGGTGATGACGGGGGAAAGCTGCGTGGGCAGGACCAGCGCCGCGTGGTTAAACTCGGAGCCCTGGGATTTATGCACCGTCATCGCCCAGGCGGTTTCATGCTCGGGCAAGCGGCTGGGCTGGAAAGACTTCACGCTCCCGTCCGGCATCTGGAACCAGACGCGCAGGCCCTGTCCGCAGTCGAGCGCAATCCCGATGTCCCCGTTAAAGAGCCCCAGCGCGCTGTCGTTACGGGAAATCATCACCGGCCGCCCTTCATACCAGCGCGAGTGCGGGGTACGGTTAATTTTACGCTTTTGCGCCAGCAACTGTTCCAGCCTGTCGTTCAGGCCCCGGACACCAAAGGGACCTTCCCTCAGCGCACAGAGCAGCTGATATTCACCAAACGCGGCAATGACCTGCTCCGGCGGACGCTGCTGTTGTACGCCCGTCAGAAAGTGCTGGTACCCCTGCAGGGCGTCATCCAGCATCGCCTGATACGCCTCCCCGCTTTCCAGCGATTTTTTCTCAATATCCGTAAAGGTTCCGGCAAACACCGCGGAGGTGGCGTGCCTGTCTCCCCGGTTTACGGCCGCCGCAAGCTGGCCGATGCCGGAATCGCTGCCGAAACGGTAGCTTTTCTGCAGCAGACACAGGCTGTCGCGCAGCGCGCCCGCAAGCGAGTGGCTTTCAGAGGTGAGCGTACATCCGGTGAGACGGGCGAGCTCCTGAGCGCGTTCAGCGGTATATCCCAGACTGGCATAGGTGCAGATATCGCCCAGTACGGCTCCCGCCTCCACGGAGGCAAGCTGGTCACGATCGCCGAGAAAAATGACGCGCGCGTGCGGCGGTAGCGCATCAATCAAACGCGACATCATCGTCAGGTCAATCATCGACGCTTCATCCACCACCAGCACGTCAAGGTGCAGCGGATTACCGGCATGGTAGCGCAGACGCTGGCTACCTGGCTGAGCGCCAAGCAAACGGTGTAGCGTGCTGGCTTCGTTGGGGAAAAGCGCAAGCTGCTCCCGGGTAAGCGGCAGCTTTTGCAGCGCGCCGCCTAACGACTCCGTCAGACGCGCCGCCGCTTTACCGGTGGGGGCCGCCAGGCGAATACGGCACTTTTGCTCGCCCGAGAGCTGAATCAGCGCGGCAAGCAGTTTTGCCACGGTGGTCGTTTTCCCGGTGCCCGGACCGCCAGAAATCACCGAGATCCGTCGCGTTAAGGCCACGGCAGCCGCCACTTTCTGCCAGTCAGTCGCCTCGTCAGAGGAAAACAGCGCATCCAGCGTTTGCCGGAGCCGCGTTTCATCGCAGGGAAGCGGCGCGTTGGTCTCGCTGAAGAAGCGCGCCACCGTCAGTTCGTTACGCCACAGCCGGTTAAGATACAAACGCTCGCCGACCAGAATCATTGGCGTCCCGGTATCGGCTCCGCTCACGGCAGGCGAACGGCGTAGTATCGCCTGCCAGTCCACGGCGTCACCCAGCAGCGCGAAACACGCCTGTAAAGCCGGAGGCGTTTTCTCATCCACCGCCAGACGCGAC
This sequence comes from Enterobacter sp. BNK-13, assembly GCF_048685015.1. NCBI lineage: Bacteria > Pseudomonadati > Pseudomonadota > Gammaproteobacteria > Enterobacterales > Enterobacteriaceae > Enterobacter > Enterobacter sp. BNK-13. The sequence goes on from NZ_JBLQTP010000001.1 coordinate 3,444,804, forward strand.
AGCGGCAGACATACGTGCCCCTCCCCCGCGTCTTTGCTCAGAATGGCGGCGGCAAGCATGACGGCAGGCTCCTCGCCTGCCACCATCATGGCAAACTGCACGTCCAGGTGGCGCAGTAATCGTTGTTCAACCGCGTCCATCAGTAGCGCCTGCATAGTCATGCCACCTCCTCCGTGCCTGCAGCAAACAGGTTATCCATTTTTTCAATCAGTTCCACAGCCGGACGCGTGCTAAAGACGCCGGAACGCGGGTCGTTGGCATCCACGCCGCGCAGGAACAGGTAAATCACGCCGCCAAAATGCGCGTCGTAACGGTAATCGGCAATACGATGGCGCAGGTAACGGTGCAGCGCCAGGGTATAAAGCTGGTACTGCAGATCGTAGCGATGCAGTTGCATAGCCGACGCCATCGCCTGTTGGGTATAGGCTTCGCTGTTTTCGCCCAGCCAGTTCGATTTGTAATCCAGCAGGTAGTAGCGCCCTTCGTGGCGGAAAACAAGGTCGATAAAGCCTTTTAGCATCCCCTGTACCTGGCGGAAGTTCAGAGGCGGGCATCCGGCGGATAACGGATCGTACTCGCGGATCAGCGCATCAAGCGCCTCGGCCCTGAGCGGGCTGGCGATGGGGAGGTAAAACTCCATCTCCACCTGCTTATCTTTGGCGGTCAACTGGCTAAGCGAGATCCCCTGCGCGGTGAGCGGAGCATGCAGAACCGCGCGGATCCAGTCGGTGAGAACCGGCTGCCATTGCGCGTCGTAACCACCGCTCTGTAACATCTTTAGCACCCACTCTTCGGAAACCGGCTGGGTAAAATCCAGTTCTTCAAACAGGCTGTGCAAAAACGTGCCCGGCGAGGCGCCGCGCGGGAACTGGTGCGGCGTCAGCACCGGCTCAATGGGTACGCTACCGGCGCCTGCGGCATCCACGTCCAGTTTTGGCATCAGATCCTGCGCAATACTCTGCCCGTGCTGCTGTAAGCCGGAGTAGCTGGTCACGCGCCAGTCGTCCGCAATAGTGCGTATCACCCGACGGGCATGGAGATCTGACTCGTGCGGCTCTGGCATGTGCCAGCGGCTGTTGTCGGGCAGCGAAGGAATATGCAGGGCAACATGCTCAGAGCAAAGGGATTCGATGCACTGGCGCAGGCCCGCCGCGTCTTTGGGTTCACCCTGCTGAATAAGCCGCCCCAGCGCGCTCAGATGAAAATCGCTCTCCCCGCTCTTTTCGCCCCGACGCCGGAACAGCGGCGCAACACCCAGGCTGCAGTGCCAGACCGAGCGGGTTAGCGCCACGTAGAGCAGGCGTAAATCTTCCGCCAGACGTTCGGCCTCTGCCAGCTCAACGCTGGACTCCGCGTTGCTGAGATCGAGCACCGCCTCAAAAGACTCGCGATCGTGGTAAAAAGCCTGATCCTGCACGCGGTAATTGGCGATAAACGGCAGCCAGACCAGCGGATATTCCAGACCTTTCGACTTGTGAATGGTGACGATCTGCACCAGATGTTTATCACTCTCGAGGCGCATCTGCTGGCTGGAGGAATTGCTGTTCGGATCGGCAATCTGCTGCGCCAGCCAGCGCACCAGGGCGTGCTCGCTCTCCAGCTGCGTACCCGCTTCCTGCAAGAGTTCGCTGATGTGTAAAATATCGGTCAAACGCCGCTCCCCGCCTGCGGTAGCCAGCATATTCTCCGCAATGTGGCGCTGAGCCATGAGCTCGCGCACCATCGCCATCACGCCGCGCTTCTGCCATTTTTCGCGATACCGCACAAACTCCTCTACCACGGCATCCCACGCGGCTTCGTCATTGTTGAGGGTATCAATATCGCGCGCGTTCAGTCCGAGCATCGCGCTGGCTAATGCGCTGCGCAGCGTGCTTTCCCGCTCCGGGGCCAGCACGGCCTGCAGCAGCCATAACATCTCCTGCGCCTCAAGCGTTTCAAAGACGCTGTCACGGTTCGAGAGGTAGACGGAGGGGATATTCAGTAACGTCAGGGCGTCGCGGATGAATGCGGCCTCCTGACGGCTGCGAACCAGCACCGTAATATCCGATGCCTTTACCGGGGTGGGGTTATCCCCCTTCCACAGCAGCGCCGCGCCCCGCGCCCCGGCACTGAGCCAGTCACGGATTTGCGCGGCACAGTGCTGGGCCATGGCATTTTGATAGTCGGCAACGCCACAGCCTTCCCCATCCAGCAGCCAGAAGTTCATGGCAGGCTGCGTCACGCCGTTAAACTCGAAGCGCAGCGAGGCATTTTTCGGGGCAAATTTTACCGGCTGAAACGGGATCTCCCGGAACATAAACGCCGTATCCATACGGCTAAACAGCGCGTTGACGCTTTCCACCATGCCGGGAGAGGAGCGCCAGTTAGTATCGAGCGTGTAATGCGCGTCAACCTCGCTGCGGGCTTTCATATAGGTGAAAATATCCGCGCCGCGGAAGGCGTAGATGGCCTGTTTGGGATCGCCGATTAACAGCAGCGCGGTGTCGGGCTGCTGGCGCCAGATACGGCGGAAAATGCGGTACTGCTGAGGGTCGGTGTCCTGAAATTCATCAATCATCGCGACCGGGAAGCGGGTGCGAATCGCGGCGGCAAGCGCTTCGCCATTCTCACTGCACAGCGCCGCATCCAGGCGGCTCAGCATATCGTCGAAACCCAGTTCACCCCGGCGGCGTTTCTCGCGCGCCACGGCTTCACGAATTTCGGTCATGGCGCGGGTGATCATCAGATCGTTGAGCGTAAGGGGCTCCGCCAGCAGGGTTTCAATCGCCACAAACAGCGGATGCTCAGGCACAATGCCATCGGCTTTGGTCCGCTCAGCCAGGAAACGTTGGGAGAATTTCTCCAGCGCATCCGGGAGCTGATAGCCCCGCGTCTCTTCCTGCGCCCAGGCGCTGACCTTGTCGATCCATTTTGCCTGATTGCCGCGGTTGAACTTGCGACGGTCAATCCCGGAATTTTCGATAATGGCGTCAATCTCGCCGACTGACTCCATCCATTTTTGCTTGATATCCGCAATTTTCGCGATGATTTTTTCATGCCGTGAGGCCAGGGTTTCATCTGCCGGCGGTGGGGATTTAATGACCGGCGCTTCCCCCTGCAGATAACGATCGATCGCGCGCAGCAGCGCTTCCGGGCCTTTCCATAACGCATGTACCGCTTCGGCGATATCACGCTGTAAGGGGTAGCAGTGGCGACGCCAGAAATCCGCGCAGGCCTGATAGCGAAGCACGGACTCATCTTCAATGAGCTGCTGTTCGAACAGCATACCGGACTCGAACGCATTCAGGCTCAGCATGCGCTGGCAAAAACCGTGAATGGTAAAGACGGACGCTTCATCCATCTGCCGTTCAGCGAGCAGCAGCCACTGGGCGGCCTGCTGCTTATCGGCAATCTCTTCCAGAAGGCTGGCGTAGAGGGGGTTATCCGTGCTCTGACGCAGACAGGCAATGCGCAGCTCGTGGATATTGGTACGAATACGGCCCCGCAGCTCCGCGGTAGCGGCCTCGGTGAAGGTCACCACCAGCAGCTCCTCCACGCTCAAAGGACGTGGAAAAGCAGCGTTGCCGCCAAGCCCTAACAGCAGGCGCAGATAGAGGGCGGCGATGGTGAAGGTTTTTCCGGTTCCCGCTGAGGCTTCAATCAATCGTTCACCCTGCAGAGGTAAACGTAAGGGATCAAGGGACTCAGCGGTATCGGTCATTCTTTCTTACTCCAGGGCATAGATTGCTGCAGCGCGCTGACGCTCTTCCAGACTTTCCAGCCTTTCGGGTTTACGTACTCCGTTTTCCCGTTCTGGCTACCGGAAACCTGAGACAGGATGGTTATTCCCTGCGGCTTAATGACCGCCTGATGGAAGAAGTCGGCAACCTTCTGCGGCGTCAGCTGTTTTATCTCGGCCACTACTTTATCACGCGAATCAAATTTCAGATTACCGCGATCGAAATCTTTGCTCAGTTGCGAGGCTTCTTCACCCAGCGTCTGCGGCGGCTGCATCACCTGCGCGATGACGGCCTGCTGGATCTGGGCAAACTCTTCCGGCTTCATGGCGCGCAGTTTTGCTTCCACCTGCGGGAAGAAGGCCTGGTAACGCTGCCAGAGATACGCCGGTTGTTTATCGCTGCTTTGCAGCAGGAAACCAAGCCCCCACTGACGACCGACGTTCATGGAGAAGGCAAACACCGCGTAGCCAAGCTGCTCCTCTGTGCGTAACTGGTTATAGAACCACGGCTGAATAATCTGTCCCAGCACGGCGCTCTGCGCTGAACTGGCGAATTCATCATAGCCCGTTGGCACAAAGACCGCGGCCAGCGCGGAATCCGTGCTGTTGCCCGCCTTTTCAAAAATCACATTCTGTTTTTTCTCAACCAGCACGTCCTGGTTGCGGCACCACTCGTCGCCTTTAGAGCCGAGCTGAGTGCGAACATTCTCCGCCAGGGTTTTGGCCTGCTCCTCACTCATGTTGCCGACGATCAGGAACTCCGGACGCGTGTTGGTTTTCAGCGCATCGCGGTACGCGAGCACGTCTTTTAAGGAGATGGAAGGCAGCAGCGCGCGGCGATCCTCACGCTGGAAATAAGGAACCTGCGACAGCATTTGCGCTGGCATAAGGGCCAGATCGTAAGCCTTGCCCTTCTCGGCAGAATCCATCATCTGGGCATACCAGGATTTAGCCTGCTCAAGCTGCTCTTCCGTCGGCGTGTAGCTGAAGTAGCCCTCCAGCAGGGCCTGGAAAAGCTGAGGCAAGCGCTGGGTATAGCCGTTTGCATTAAGCATCAAACCGTTATTGGCATTGGTGGAGAAGCTGATCCCGCCCACGGCGGCCTGGTTGCTGAGCTGATCGAGCGCGATACCGGCGAGATAGTCATTGAGCGCGAACATCACCTGATTTTTGGCGCTGTTCATGGCTTTCGGGTTACGCAGCACCACGCTGACATCGGCTTTAGGCTCACTGGCGAAATAGCGGCTTGGGGTATACACGACGCGCAGCGTGGGCTCATCAATGATGAGTTCCGGGTGCGGGTAATCTTTCGTCGTTTTGATCAGCGAGAAGTCATCCGGAATATAGGGGTTCAGCTCCGGCAGCTTCAACGCAATCTCCCCGGCCTTTTTCTGCCAGTCGGCGAAGGTCTGAGCGCTGATTTTATCCACCTGATAAGGGGCATCGACAAAATACGCCGTCTTGTTATGCGGTTCGTTCGGACTGATGTACCAGATGCGGGCATTCTCCGGCGTCATCATCGCCAGGCGGGCTTTTACCGCCCCGGCATCGTACCGGTCGGCAATATTCACCGCGTCGAGAGTATGTTCCACCGGCACGCGGATCATGGTATCCGCCAGCCACTCCACATAGTCCATGTCGCGGGTGATGGATGGGTAACGGAAATCGAGATCCAGCACGTGCGCGAGTTCATCAAAATAGCGTTTATCGACGCCTTTCTCGCGCAGCAAAGCGAGGTAGCTAAAGATAGCCGCCACAACTTCATCGCGGTTGGCCTGTCCTTTGTCGGTCAGCGTCGCGGAGATCGCCAGCACGCCGCTATTGCCGTTCACAACCGGATCGGAGTCGGCGCGAATGCCTTCCGCCAGCCCCTGCTTTTGCAGCCAGTCAGACAGCGTACCCGGGCTACGGTTACCAATCAGGTAGGTGACCAGCTCATCGGTTTTACTGCGAAACTGCGCCGTATTGTTATCAATGCGGAATTCCACGCGCAGCACTTTACGCGGCATGGCAGGAACGTAGTGGATCACGATGCCTTTTTGCGCATCCGTGACCACCGGAACGGTTATTTGCGGCAGGTCGATATTTTTATTCGGCACCCGGCCAAAGGTTTTGGCCGCCATGGCTGCCAGCTCTGGCAACGGTTTATTGCTGTAGATGACCGCCTTCATCAGGTTGGCGGAGTAGTATTTATCGCGAAACGCGTGCAGGGCATCCAGCACCGGGCTGTTCGGTTTGTCGCTCAAGGTTTCCAGGTTACCCCCGGAGAAGCGCGAGCCCGGGTGCGCAGGGTTGATGGTTTCGGCGCTGACCTGCGCCATGCGCATACCGTCTCGGGTGCGGGCCATGGTCAGCTCGGCATTCACCGCATTGCGTTCACGCTCGGCGTATTTTTTATCCAGCGACGGCGCGGCGATGGAATCAGCGAGGCGATCGACCGCCCCTTCCAGCGCATCATTTTCAACTTCGAGATAAAAGGCGGTGCGGTACGGCGCCGTACTGGCATTGTGGCTGCCGCCATGCATCTTCAGAAATTCGGACAGGCTATCTGGCTGCGGGTATTTTTTTGACCCCATCAGCGTCATATGTTCCAGATAGTGTGCAAGCCCAGGATGAGCATCAGGATCTTCCAGCGACCCAACCGGCACCACTAATGCCGACAGGGATTTCACCGCCTGTGGGTCGGAAACCAGCAGCACGGTCATCCCGTTATCAAGGCGAATAGCCTGATATTGACGGGTATCTTTTTCGCTCTTACGGATAGTTTCCTGAACGGGTTGCCAACCGGAGTCTGCGTGAGTGACGGGCGCCCAAAGGGCAATAAACAAAACAAACGCTTTAAACAAGGTGCTGCCTGGCATTACGACCTCTTTATCACGGCTACATCATTAACAAACTGCGTGCTGGACACGCCAACATCTCTTTCTTTGGGTACATCAGTCCGTGATAAGAAATGCATCATAAATGAACACCCTTATCTGCGCAATTTTTATACAGCGCTCATGACTGATTAAATTTAAACAACGGCAGCAGGTAGCGCTGCGCCTCTTCCGTGATAGCCTCCAGGTATTCTGGCTCGAGCGTTCGCCACAAACGCTGATACCAGACATCATCCCCTTCGCCCCGCACCATCATGTTTCCTTCGTAGGCCTGCATAAATTTGCTGCGTGCTTTCTGCAGCGAAGCCTCATCCGTTAACATCGCATCATTCTGCGCGTCATAACAGGCTTTTATCCAGGCGCCGCCACTTTCCGGCAGTAACAGGAGCGGTTTGTTCATTCCCTGGCGGTAGCCCTCAATGTACAAAGAGAGATACCCTAACGCCTGCTCGGCTTCCATCGGCGGGAAGCGCCACTCGCCCTCTTTGCGCACGAAAATCCGGCTTTCGCCTTTATGCCCACCCGCACTGTAGACAAGATGTTCGAGCCAGAGTTGCAAACCCTGGGAAACGCTGAGCATAGAGGGCCGCCAGCGCAGCAGCCCATCCGGCTGAACCTGGGTTAACCAGCCCGTGAGCTGTACCCCGTTGCAGTTGAGATCGATTTCAATACTTTTCCCTGGCTGTCGGCACGCTCGTACGCGCTCTGCCAGGGCGGTCATCTCCTGACACTGCGCCTCCCAGACGATCTCCCCAAACGCTCCGTAGGGCAGCTGACCTGCAGCACGGTAGCGGCGGTAAAGTTTGTCGGCATCTTCCTCTTCAACCAGCGCGTTCAGCAGCTGCAGATTTAACTGATAGCGCTCCAGACCTTCCAGCGTAAACGGCTCTGCCTCAGGAATTTCGCTCTCTTCAGAGCGGAAGTTGACCTGCAGTCGTTGCTGGAAAAAGGCGCGCACCGGATGCGCCCAAAACCGCTGAAGCTGCTCGAAGGTCAGAGTGTCGATAGGGCGCGGGTCAAGTTCCTGAATGAAATCGGTATGCGCATTCCCTTCCTTTTTCGCCGCCGGCAACCACTCAAGGGCGTAGCTCTGGCGCTCGCTGGCAATATAGTTCACCGGGTCAAACGGCATGCGGCTGTGGAAACAGGTGATATGGGCTTTCACCCTCTGCTCGCTCTCATCACAGTTGCGCTCCTCATCTCCCGGCAGGTAGTGGCTCTGGCCGATATAGTCCACCAGCTCCTGCACCAGTACGGAGGGGAAACGCTCGCTGTTGTCCTGAATGGAACGACCGATATAGCTGATATAGAGCTTACTCTGCGCGGAAATGAGCGCTTCCAGGAAGAGGTAGCGGTCATCATCACGGCGGCTACGATCGCCCCGTTTAGGGTTTGCGCTCATCAAATCGAACCCCAGCGGCGGCAGCGCGCGCGGATACACACCGTCGTTCATGCCAAGCAGGCAGACTACCCTGAACGGGATAGAGCGCATGGGCATCAGGGTGCAGATATTGACAGGACCCGCCAGGAAACGCTGGCTGATTCGCTCCTGGTCAAGCCGCTGCGTCAGCTCATCCCGCAACAGCGAGAGCGGGATGGCCTCGTGGTAGTGAGAATTCACGCCTTCGTCGATGATAGCCTGCCACTGGGTTTCAATGAGCGCCATGGCCGCTTCGGTGTCATTGTCCGGCAGGAAGAAATCATTGAGTAACGCCCTGCAGACAGGGAGCCATTCTTCAAGTGGACGCGGCTGCAACAGCGCATATCGCCAGCGGTTAAGCTGCATTAATAGCGATGCTAAATGCCCCACCAGTTCAGCAATTAACCCGCTGGACTCATCGTAAGGCAGCACCTCATTCCACTCGCCCTGGCTGCTTTCCATGGCATAGCCCAACAGCATACGCGTCAGGCCAAATCGCCAGGTGTGCTGCCCGGTAGGGGGAAGCTCGAATTCCTGAACGTTATCGTCATCGATCCCCCAGCGTACGCCAGACTCGTTAACCCACTGACGAAGGTAGCGCAGGCCCTCTTCATTGATGTTGAAGCGTGCGGCCAGCACGGGAACATCCAGCAACGCCAGGACGTCTTCGGAGATAAACCGGCTATCCGGCAGTGACAGGAGAGTGATAAACGCCTGCAATACCGGATGCGACTGACGGGCACGACGGTCAGATATCGCGTAAGGCAGGTATCGCTCGCCCGTTGCGCTGCCAAAAACGGCCTGAATAAAGGGACTGTAGCTGTCGATATCCGCCACCATCACCACGATATCGCGTGGCGTCAGGTCGGGATCTTCCTGCAGCATCGCCAGCAGCTGGTCGTGAAGCACTTCGACCTCACGCTGCGGGCTGTGACAAACGTGGATCGTGATACTGCGATCGTCAGGATCCAGTTTTCGCTTATTGTCGCTGCGTTCGAACTCGTTCGCCGTCACGCCCATGACGGCACGGTTTTCCAGATCCAGAATATCTAACTGGATATTATGCAGCAGGCTGTCCGGGGCGATCTCAACAAAGGCATCCACGTCACCTTCACCTGAGGAAGTGATGTCTGAAAGCATGTGAATGTAGTCACGCCCCAGCTTCCCCCATGAGGCAAGCAGCGGATTGGGCAGGTTCTGAATACCGTCTTCATCGAAAAGCTGCCCGGCCGTCGAGCCGTCTTTAAACAGCGGGATGGATCGTTCTTCAAAAAGGCGTTTTCGTTGGCGGGTCACCAGCCGCGCCAGCCAGCGTTCGTCGAGGATATCCCCCCAGTACTGTCGGCAAGGGTTGGTAAACAAAATATGGATATCAATATGTTTACCCAGCGCATTCAACGCTTTCAGATAGACAGGGGGTAATGCGGATATTCCGCAGATAAATACGCGTGACGGCAGTCGGGCCGGGCGCTCCGACGCATTTTCAAGTATCGAGATAAACCGATCGTAGAGATTGGCACGGTGCCACTTAGGCTGGCCCAGTTTCTCCGTATGCTCTACCAGGGCTTTCCACAGCGGGGCCTGCCATATTTGCGCCTCCGGCAGGCCTTCAACCAACTCGCCCGCTTCCCAACGAATTAACCAGTCAGAGCGATAAACAAGGTATTGGTCGTAGAGATCGGCGGTGCGCGACGCCAGCTGGAACAGCTTGCGCTTGTCGGTATCGTCATTGAGGTAGTGACGCAGCATGGCAAATTCATCGTGCTGCAGCATTTCCGGCAGCAGCGCCATCAGCTTCCAGCTCATGGCCTGCTTGTTGAACGCGCTCTGCTCCGGGATATCCGGCAACACGCGGACAAACATCTCCCAGATGAAGCTCGCCGGCAGCGGAAAATCAATATTCGCGGCAATACCAAACTTGCGGGAAAGCGACATTTGCAGCCACTGTGCCATACCGGTGCTCTGCACCAGCACCATTTCAGGCTCAAAAGGATCGTCAAGCCGCTCGCGCTCAACGATAAACTCCATCAGTGCTTCCAGCACATCCAGACGATTTGAGTGGTAGACCCTTAACATAGACGCTCCCGACTACTGGCTAACCGGGCAATGCAGACGCGTTAACTCACCGCGCCGCCCCAGAGGAGAAATAAGTGTAACCGTGATGCTGACACATCCTGCGAGCGTTGTCTGCCCCCGACGGGCCTGCCAGCCTGCAGGAAGAACATTTGTTGAGAGCTGAGACTGGTTCCAGGCATGGTGCCAGAGCTGGCGATACTGGTTAAATGCGGTGAACCGCGCCGCCAGCGCCCGGTGATACCCCGACAGTGCGGTCACGACCACCACCAGCAGCATCATCGCCAGCAGGACCTCAACCATGCTAAACCCTTTTTCTCTGCTCACGGCAACTGACATAACGCGCTCTCCTTAAGGGGACAAAAATCGCTCCAGCCGTGAGGCGAAAAGCGAACGTTCCCGTCGACGATCTCTCCTGCGCGCCAGAGCAGCAGGTCGTTGCCGCTGGCTATCAGTAGTAAACGCACCTCACTCAGTTGACGCAAACACACTCGCCATGTCGATGTCGTTTTGCACTGGATTTGTAGCTCTGGCGCCCAGCGCTGAACACGTCCCCACTCAAGCGCGGACTGTACCGTCGCCTGCTGCTGAAGCGAGCGGCTCTCACCGCCAACGAGCGCACTGAACGTTGTGACCTGCTGGTTTAGCCCCGTCAGGATCAGGGTACCGAGCACCAGTAAAAGCAGAACCAGCGCCAGCGAAGACATCCCGCGTTGACGGCTCACAGGTTATACCCCGTGACCGTATACAACGCCTGCCAGAGTTCCCCTTTATCGCCTTTACGCCTCGCGGCCAGTTCGATATTCAGCTCTGGCGCAAAACCGGCATGTTCCACTTTCCTCACGACAAAATGCGCGATCGCAATCCTGTCCGGGTCCGTGAGCTTTTCCCACCCTTTTCCTTCACACGACGTCGCGCCACGCAGGGTTTCCAGCGCCCCCGATTCCAGACGAAAACCGGTGCTGTCATTTTCTGATGCGCTGCTATCCCAGCGACCGTTACTGTTGGCATCCCATCGCACAATGATGCAGCTCCCCTGCCTGCCGATCGCCAGCGCCTGTCCCTGGCAATTTCCCGCGCAGTACCCCGCACGCTGAAGCTGTTTGCCGAGGGCGAACAGGTGTTGCCAGACCTCTTCTTCCAGCTCTCGCTGGCCGGATTGCAGTAATACGGCCCGCTGTAGCCCGGGTAAAAAACGCGATGCGCTTATCAGCAAAAGGCTGCTCATCGCCGTGGCAATCAGCACTTCTGTTAGTGAGAAACCGCGCTGCCTCATCAACATGCACCTCCCTCAGAGACCTGACACATCCTGATGCGTCCTCCATTTGAGACCATAATCAGCCATTCTCCAGCACGGCTTTGAACGCGTATCCGCCCCGCCCATGCCGTATCCCGTAATCCATAGAACCCGAGGGACGGCGTGACCTCGCCGATCGTGACCTCAGGCCAGAGGGGTATCAGCACAAAGGGACTGTCCTTCTCACAGCCTTGCACGGCAGAGCTCGCCAGACAGTCCCGGTCCCCCATCCGCTGACGGGTAATTTGATGGTCGCGGTTGTGGCGGTTGGCATGGTTGCGCAGAAACAGCAGGTAATCTCGCACCTGGCTGGCGGTTTGCCACAACCGCTGCTGCCGTTGCCAGCTGTCCCAGCCGTACAGGCCCGAGGCGCTAAGGATGACGACAAGCGAAACGGCGACCAGCGTTTCGATAAGCGTAAAACCGTTCTCTTTTTTCATACCGGGAGTGTGGCGAAGCGCCGTGGACATGACGAGCATCGGATCCTCGTTTTACGAGACGTTATCCGCAGAATTGGGAGAGTTGCAGCGCGTTGCAGGCTTTCTGGATAACGCTTCGGGAAACGGGAGAAAGGCGAAAAAAAACCGGCGCTAAACAGCACCGGTTGTGTCAGGCTTTATCGCATCAGATCGCGACGGGCGCTTTGATGCCCGGGTGCGGATCGTAGCCCTCAATCTCGAAATCATCAAAGCGGTAATCGAAGATTGATGCCGGTTTGCGTTTGATAATCAGCTTCGGCAGCGCACGCGGTTCGCGGGTCAGCTGGAGATGCGTCTGTTCCATATGGTTGCTGTAGAGATGGGTATCCCCACCGGTCCAGACGAAATCGCCCACTTCCAGGTCACACTGCTGCGCCATCATGTGAACTAACAGCGCATAGCTGGCAATGTTAAACGGCAGGCCGAGGAACACGTCACAGGAGCGCTGATAGAGCTGGCAGGAGAGCTTTCCATCCGCCACATAGAACTGGAAGAACGCGTGGCACGGTGCCAGCGCCATTTTATCCAGCTCGCCGACGTTCCAGGCGGAAACGATGATGCGGCGCGAGTCCGGATCGTTTTTCAGCTGGTTCATCACGGTGGTGATCTGGTCAATATGGCGGCCATCAGGCGTGGGCCATGCGCGCCACTGCTTGCCGTAAACCGGGCCCAGATTGCCGTTTTCATCTGCCCATTCGTCCCAGATTGAGACGTTATTTTCGTGCAGATACGCAACGTTAGTATCGCCTTGCAGGAACCAGAGCAGTTCATGAATGATCGAGCGCAGATGGCAGCGCTTTGTCGTCACCAGCGGGAAACCTTCTTGCAGGTTGAAGCGCATCTGGTGGCCAAAAATGGAGAGCGTACCGGTGCCGGTGCGGTCGTTTTTCGGCGTGCCCTCATCGAGCACTTTTTTCATCAGTTCAAGATACTGTTTCATGGTTCCTCAGGAAATCTGTTGCTGTGGACGACGACGATACGCCCAAATCATCATAATGGCACCCGCGACAATCATCGGAATGGAGAGGATCTGCCCCATGCTGATGTACTGTACCCACTCGCCGGTAAACTGTGCGTCCGGCTGGCGGAAGAACTCAACGATAATACGGAATGCGCCGTAGCCAATCAGGAACAGGCCGGAGACAGCCCCCATCGGGCGCGGTTTGCGGATAAACAGGTTGAGGATGATAAACAGCACCACGCCTTCCAGCGCCAGCTCGTACAGCTGAGACATATGGCGCGGCAGCACGCCGTAGGTATCGAAAATGGACTGCCACTCAGGATGCGACGGCAGCAGCGCCATGTCTTCCGCGCGCGAGCCCGGAAACAGCATGGTAAAGGAAACGCTCGGGTCGACGCGGCCCCACAGCTCACCGTTGATGAAGTTGCCCAGACGGCCCGCCCCGAGACCAAACGGGATCAGCGGCGCGATAAAATCGGACACCTGGAAGAAGTTGCGTTTGGTGCGTTTGGCAAAAATCACCATCACCAGGATCACCCCAATCAAGCCGCCATGGAAGGACATGCCGCCGTCCCAGACGCGGAATAGATAGAGCGGATCGTTCAGGAATACCGGGAAGTTATAGAACAGCACATACCCAATACGGCCACCGAGGAATACGCCGAGGAAGCCCGCATACAGCAGGTTTTCAACTTCGTTTTTGGTCCAGCCGCTGCCAGGACGGCTGGCGCGACGGCCAGCGAGCCACATGGCAAAAATGAAGCCCACCAGGTACATCAGACCGTACCAGTGAAGCGAAACAGGTCCTACTGAGAAAATGACCGGATCAAATTCCGGAAAATGCAGATAACCACTGTTCATCTGTCACCACAAGATGTTGTTATTCCGCTGAAAGTGGACAGCGGTAGAAATGCGATTCTGCCGTAAGCAGAGGCTCCAAAGTTGCGAATCATAGCATAAGGCGGGCGCGGAGGATGCGCCAGAGATGTAAAAGATGTGTATAGGGTTTTATGCGCGCTGGTGCCCTCACCTCGCGCCTCTCCCACAGGGAGAGGGCGAAAGGCGATTACCGCCCGCCGCGGATCAGACCGCCCATACCGCGTCGTTCCATAAACGCCGCGACCTGATGACGGACCTCCGCTGCCAGCTGCGCCTCAAGGCTGCGTTCTGCCAGCTCGCGGGCATCATCGATGTCGATATGCCGCAACAGGTATTTCACGCGAGCAACAGCGCGACCGTTCATCGACAGATGGCGGTATCCCAGACCAATCAGGATCGCAACGCACATGGAATCCCCGGCCATTTCACCGCACAGGCGTAAATCAATGCCGTACTGCTCCGCTTCTCGGGCAATCATCGCTAAGGCGCGAATAATCGCCGGATGCAGGCTATCGTAGATACTGGCGACGCGGGTATTGTTACGGTCGACGGCCAGAATATATTGCGTCAGGTCGTTGGTGCCGACAGAGATAAAATCAACGCGGTTTGCCAGCTGCGGCAGCATAAAGACCATCGAAGGCACTTCAAGCATGACCCCAATCCGCGGTTTCGGGATCGCATAGCCGATCATCTCTTCCACTTCACGGCCAGCACGTTCGATCAGTCGCCGGGACTCGTCGATCTCATCAATGCTGGTGACCATCGGCAGTAAGATGCTGAGATTGCCCGTCGCCGCGTTGGCGCGCAGCATCGCGCGCACCTGGATCAGGAAGATCTCCGGCTGATCGAGCGTAATGCGGATCCCACGCCAGCCCAGGCACGGGTTTTCTTCGCTGATCGGCATATAGGGCAGCTGTTTATCCGCCCCGACGTCCAGGGTTCGCAGGGTGACAGGTTTGTCGTTAAACATCTGCAGCATGCCCTGATACTGCGCCACCTGTTCCTCTTCAGAGGGGAAACCGCTTTGCAGCATGAACGGGATTTCGGTTCGGTACAGGCCAATGCCGTCGATGCGGCTGCCCAGCTTCTCTTCATGCTCGGGGCTTAAACCGGCGTTGAGCATGACTTTGATCCGCTCACCGCTCTTAAGCTGGGCGGGCAGGTTAACGTCATCTTCCGCCAGCTTGCTTAGTTCATTCTCTTCGCTGATAAGACGCTGGTATTCCTGGAGCAGAACTGGCTCAGGATCGACCAGCAGCTCACCGCGATAGCCGTCGACCACCAGCGTACGTCGGTGCAGCACCGACGGCTGAATGTCCGCCCCCATAACGGTAGGGATGCCCAGCGCGCGCACCATAATAGCGGCGTGTGAGTTGGCGGCACCATCGCGTACCACCACACCGGCCAGCCTGTCCTGCGGCAGTTCAGCCAGCGTCGTTGCCGAGAGTTCGTCGGCGACCAGAACAAACCGTTTTGGCCAGGCATTCGGGCCCTGAATGGTGTCATCAAGATGGAACAGCAGGCGCTGCCCCAGGGCGCGCAGATCGCCTGCCCGCTCCTTCAGGTAACCGTCGGTCAAAGCCGCAAATTGATCGGCAAATTTTTCGATGACCTTCTTAACCGCCCACTCCGCGACCGAGCCTTTATCCACTTCCGCAAAAAGCTCACGACGCAGACGCGCATCGGAAAGCAGGTGCGAATAGAGGTCAAAGATGGCCGCCGTCTCTTTTTGCGCGCCTGCGGCAAAGCGTTTGCTGTAGCGACGAAATTCATTCGCGGCCTCTTCCAGCGCGGCGGTAAGACGCTCGCGCTCAAGCGCTTCATCAAGCGTTGAGGCTTCGTAAACCTGCTCCATGAGCGGCAGCGTGGCATCCATCCAGCCTTCAGCAATCGCTACACCTGGCGATGCCGGAAGGGCACGAATGCGCGTATGGCGATACTGACCAAAGAGCGCGGCAAGCTGAGACTGAGAGAGGATCGCCGCCATCTGCGTGGCCAGCGTGACGAGGAAAGACTCCTCGCTTTCGTCGTACTGACGTAGCTCACGCTGCTGGACAACCAGCACGCCGAGCAGCTGGCGACGCTGGATAATCGGCACGCCAAGGAAAGCGCGGAAGCGCTCTTCTTTTACGGAAGGGATGTATTTAAAGCTGGGGTGTTTTTGCGCGTCAGCAAGGTTAATGGGTTCAGCCAGTCGCCCAACCAGACCCACGATACCTTCATCAAATGCGAGCGTAACGGTGCGTCCACGTGGTTTTTTCAAACCACGGGTCGCCATCAGGTAATAGCAGCGCCGATCGTGGTCGGCCAGATACACCGAACAGACCTCGGTCTCCATCGCAAGACAGATGTCGGTGACCAGAATATTCAACGCCTCGTTCAGACGCGGCGCGCTGGCCACCTTCTCGACTATTTCTCGCAAGCGGGTGAGCATGATTTGCGTAGCTTAACCTCTTTTACGTCGCCAGGCAGGTGCGCTCTGCGGCTTAGGCGGGATCTCCTGAAGCTGCATCACCACACTTGCAAACTCTTTCATCACCCTACGGTAAACATCGCGCTTAAATGACACGACCTGACGAACAGGATACCAATAGCTCACCCAGCGCCAGCCATCAAACTCCGGCGTACTGCTGGTTTGCATATTGATGTCTGAATCGTTGCCCACCAACTGCAACAGAAACCACTTCTGTTTCTGGCCGATACAAACCGGCTTTGTGTCCCAACGCACCAAACGTTTCGGTAACTTGTAACGCAACCAGTTGCGGGTCGAAGCCAGGATGCGAACATCTTTTCGGCTCAAACCGACCTCTTCAAAAAGCTCCCGGTACATCGCTTGTTCTGGGGACTCTCCCGGATTGATCCCGCCTTGCGGGAACTGCCAGGAGTGTTGACCATATCGACGGGCCCACATCACCTGGCCCTGACGATTACAAATTACTATTCCTACGTTCGGGCGGTAGCCATCGTCATCAATCACCGGACTACCCCAAACTAAACCTTATATATGAATGATTGTTTCACACTACAGGGAGGCGGTAAACCACTCTCTTACAGGCCTGCAACCTAATAACAATTGAATAACTCACAAATAAGTGCTGAGTTATAAACAGATGAGCGACAGTGAAGGGAATTTTATTCACCTTTTCTGTGGATATAGTTGTGAAGAAGTGTCTGATTACCGATGAACAACCTCAACGACCGCCGCACACCCTCTTTTGCTCGCATTCATTAACATGATTATATTCATAGAGTTATATGCATTTACGTAAACAAAAAACTGAATGGCGTGACGATCGTCACACCAGGGATCGTCGTGCTGATGAAAGATCGAACAGCGTCGCTTTTATCCACAGATTGTGCCAATAAGTTAGTCACAATTTGTGTGAAAATTCGATTTTCATCGCACGTCAAGGCTGTAAATGGAAACAGTAGTCAGGGTTATGCCCAGTTATCCCATTTTTCTGTGGATAACATGGTGTAAGATCCTGTTCATTGTCAGTGACCAGATTTGAACAACCGCTTTTTCCACCCAGGCGAAACGATTTCAGACCGATAAAAAAACCTATAAATCATAGAGATGTCATATTGGTACAGAAAAAGTTAAACTCTATCCACAGGGGACAAATTCTTCGTTTATTTTTTAATCAAAAGGTTACCGTCATGCATCCGCTTACACCCTTGGGCTCACCACCGTCCAGCGAGAGCCAGTTGCTACTGCAGGCACAGCGTCTGGCCGGTTTTTCGCTTGGCGAGCTGGCAGCAATGGCCGGGCTGCCGATCCCGAAGGATCTGAAACGAGATAAAGGCTGGATCGGCATGCTGCTGGAGCTATGGCTGGGTGCAAGCGCAGGGAGCAAACCTGAGCAAGATTTTGCAGCCCTTGGCGTGGAGCTAAAAACCATTCCTGTAGACCGCCAGGGCAAGCCGCTTGAGACCACCTTTGTCTGCGTTGCGCCATTAACCGGCAATACCGGCGTAACGTGGGAAACCAGCCACGTTCGTCACAAGCTGAAGCGCGTATTGTGGGTACCGGTTGAGGGTGAGCGTCAGATCCCCCTGGCCGACCGTCGCGTTGGCGCGCCGCTGCTCTGGAGCCCGGACGAGAATGAGGAGCATCAGCTGCGTCTGGACTGGGAGGAGCTGATGGACATGATTGTTCTTGGGCAGGTTGAGCGCATCACCGCCCGACACGGAGAGGTATTACAGCTGCGCCCAAAAGCAGCCAACAGTAAAGCCCTTACCGAGGCAATCGGCGCGCAGGGTGAGCCGATACTGACGTTGCCGCGCGGTTTTTATCTCAAAAAGAATTTCACCGGCGCACTACTCGCACGTCATTTCCTGTTGAAAACATAGTTTTTTACTTATTTTGAGAGCTCTCAAACATAATCGACTGCTTTTTAAGATTTTACCGCTTCCTCAAGTCGCCATATCGGGTTAATACTAGATTATGATTTGATACAAGCCAGATGAGGACGATAACGATGAAAAAATGGGCAGTATTAGTGTCAGCAGTCGGTTTAGCGTTTGCCGTATCGGGCTGTAGCAGCGATTACGTCATGGCGACAAAAGATGGTCGAATGATCCTGACCGACGGTAAACCCGAAGTCGACGATGATACCGGTCTGGTCAGCTACCGCGACCAGGAAGGCAATAAAATGCAGATCAATCGCGACGAAGTATCGCAAATTATCGAGCGATAATCAGAGAGAGGTCAGTCGCTTGCTGGCCTTTTTGATTTTTTTCTTCCCCTTTTGCTTCCCCTCTGCCATGTTTATATTCCTTTGTCGGGTACGCCCTGACGCGGTTTATATGTCTACTGAGGAAGCCGGCTATGCATTATCACCGTATCCCCCACAGCGCTCTGGAAATTAGCCAACTGGGGTTGGGCACGATGACATTTGGTGAACAAAACAGCGAAGCCGATGCCCATGCACAACTCGATTATGCCGTCAGCCAGGGCATTAACCTGATTGATGTCGCAGAGATGTACCCTGTTCCGCCACGTCCTGAGACGCAGGGACTTACCGAAACCTACGTTGGTAACTGGCTGGCAAAACGCGGCAACCGTGAAAAGCTGGTGATTGCCTCCAAAGTCAGCGGCCCCGCGCGCAACAACGATACCGGGATCCGCCCGAACCAGATCCTCGATCGCAAAAATATCCGCGCCGCGCTGGACGCCAGCCTCAAGCGCCTGCAAACCGACTATCTTGACCTGTACCAGGTACACTGGCCGCAGCGGCCAACCAACTGCTTTGGCAAGCTCGGGTACAGCTGGAATGAGAGCGCCCCCGTGGTGACGCTGCTGGAAACGCTGGAAGCGCTGACCGAATGCCAGCGTGCGGGAAAAATCCGCTACATTGGCGTGTCTAACGAAACGGCCTTTGGGGTCATGCGCTATCTGCACCTGGCGGATAAGCACGATCTGCCGCGTATCGTGACTATTCAGAACCCGTACAGCCTGCTTAACCGCAGCTATGAAGTGGGCCTGGCCGAAGTGTCGCAGTATGAAGAAGTGGAACTGCTTGCTTACTCCTGTCTCGGCTTCGGCACCCTGACGGGGAAATACCTGAACGGCGCGAAACCGGCCGGGGCGCGTAACACCCTCTTTAGCCGCTTTACTCGCTACAGCGGCGAGCAGACGCAGAAAGCCGTTGCCGCTTATGTGGATATCGCGAAGCGTCACGGTCTTGACCCTGCGCAGATGGCGCTGGCCTTCGTGCGTCGTCAGCCGTTTGTTGCCAGTACCCTGCTGGGCGCAACCACGATGGAACAGCTGAAAACCAATATTGAGAGTTTCCACCTGAACCTGAGTGAAGAGGTGTTAGCGGAGATTGAAGCAGTGCATCAGGTTTATACTTATCCTGCACCATAGCCTGACGCTTTTGCCCGGTGGCGCTACGCTTACCGGGCCTACAGGTGCTCAAACCCAGGCCGGGTAAGGCGAAGCCGCCACCCGGCCAGATATCAACGGCGACGTTGCCACATCCACAAACCCGCAATCGCAATCGCAAACAGCCCGCCAAACCCGACGCCAATCCCGACCACCGGCACACCCACTTTTACCGCCAGCGAGTAAAGCCCCAGCATTAACAGCATCGCCAGGTTTTCACCCAGGTTTTGTACCGCAATGGCATTGCCTGCCCCGACGGTCTGCTTGCCCCGCTCCTGCAGTAACGCATTCAGCGGCACCACGAAGAAGCCCCCCAGAATACCAATCAGGATGAGGAGGGCATACGCGGGCAACAACGCATGCTGCAGCGAGAAGATAAGCACCACGACGCCAATCAGGATCCCTGCGGGCATGCAGCGTGCGACCGTCTCCAGCGTGACCAGCTTCGCCGCCGCGCCCGCCCCAACCACAATGCCGATGGCCACCATCGCATTAAGATAGGTTGGCGTCGCGTTGTCCGTAATGCCCAGCGCCACCGGCACCCACAGAACCAGCAGGAAGCGCAGGGTGACGCCCGCGCCCCAGAACATGCTGGTCCCCATCAGGGAGAAACGCGTTTCACCGTTACGCCACAGCACGCGGCAGGCGGTAAAGAAACTGCCGGTCATCGGTTTAAATCGCCAGGATTGACCCGGGCGAGCCGCAGGCAGCTTCGGAATAAACAGGTTCGCCACGACAGCCCCGCCATACACCACTGCACACACGCCCAGTGCCGCCAGCACATGCCAGTCGGCCAGCACGCCGCCCGCAACGGAGCCAATCAGGATAGCGGCAATGGTAGATGACTCCATCAGACCATTGGCTTTCACCAGCTTATCCCCGGTGGTCAGCTCGCCGAGAATGCCGTACTTCGCCGGGGAGTAGGCAGCGGCGCCAATGCCCACCAGCGTGTAGCCAATAAACGGATTGAAGCCAAAGCAAATGCTGGCCGCCCCCAGCAGCTTGAGGCCGTTGGCAAACATCATCACCCGGCCTTTCGGGAAGCTGTCCGCCACCTGCCCCACAAACGGAGCAAAAATAATGTAAGCGCCCACAAACACCATCTGCAGGATCGGCTGACTCCAGTCGGGGTAAAACTCGGCTTTCAGCAGCGCCAGCGTGGCAAACAGCAGCGCGTTATCACCGAACGCAGAAAGAAACTGCGCGGCGATTACGGCCATCATGCCTTTCGACCTGAGGGATGTGTTAGTGTGTACTGACTCACGCATTTTGCTGTTCCGCCTCTTCAACCATGCCTTTCAGGGTCACGAAATCGGGTTTTCCGCTGCCCAGCACCGGGAGCTGTTTCAGGTAGCGAATATCGCGCGGCACGGCCAGTTCAGGAATACCGTGTTCACGCGCATAGCTCAGTAACCTGTCGCGCTTCAGCTCACCGTCGGTCGTAAACAGCACCAGCGCCTCGCCTTTGCTGGCATCGCTCTTCACCACCGTCGCATGCATCTTATCCGCGGACACGGCCGTCGCCAGTTGCTCCACCATTTCCAGAGAGACCATTTCACCGGCGATTTTGGCGAAGCGTTTCGCGCGTCCCTGAATCTGTACAAAGCCCTGCTCATCGAAACGGACGATATCGCCGGTGTCGTACCAGCCGGTTTCAATCTCGCCGTTGACGTTTTCCGCCGTAGGCGCTTCCAGCACGCCCGGATTTTCCACGCGCAGATACCCGTTCATCACGTTTGGCCCTTTCAGCTGCAGGCGGCCACCGTCCTCAATGCCCGGCACCGCCAGCAGACGCGCGTCCATCCCCGGCAGAATTCGGCCAACCGTGCCCGGTTTCGCCGCCATCGGCACGTTAATCGAGACCACGGGCGCACACTCGGTAACGCCATAGCCTTCGAGAATGCGCAGGCCAAACTTGTCCTGCCAGATCTGGCGCGTGCTCTCCTGCAGTTTTTCCGCGCCAGCCACCACATACCGCACGCGATAAAAATCATACGGATTGGCGAAGCGCGCATAGTTCCCCAGGAAGGTTGAGGTCCCGAACAGAACGGTACAGTTACGGTCATACACCAGCTCCGGCACAATGCGGTAATGCAGCGGGCTCGGGTAGAGGAACACTTCTGCGCCGGTCAGGAGCGGCGTGAACAGCCCCACCGTCAGGCCAAAAGAGTGGAACAGCGGCAGCGCCGACATAAAGCGGTCGTTCGCGGTAAAGTCGGCGATGCTTTTAATCTGCTCAACGTTCGCCAGAATGCTCTTGTGGCTGTGGACGACGCCTTTCGGGTTGCCCTCCGAGCCTGACGTGAAGAGGATAATGGCGTCATCTTCCGGCTGCTGTTTGACCTGCGCCAGACGCGGCACCAGCAGATGCGCAAAAATCCACAGCTTGTCGCCGGTGGTCACGTCCGCTTTCAGATCCTCCAGGAAGACCCAGCGCACCTGGGTGAGCTGCTCGGGAAGGTGCCAGAGTTTGCCTTTGTCCAGAAACTGACGGGAGGTAAAGACGGTATTAATCTGAGCGGCAGTAATGGCGCTGGTCAGCCCCTTCACGCCCGCCGTGTAGTTCATCATCGCCGGGATCCGGCCCCGGGAAACCGCGCCGAAAATCACCGCCGCGCTGATGCCCGCGTTAGGCAGCATCAGGCCAATCTTTTCGCCCTTTTTGCTGTACTTCTCCAGAATACGGCCCACAAACAGGGTCTTGGTCAGCAGTTTGCGATAGGTATCCGGGGTAAAGTTGATGTCTTCGATACAGTTTTTCTTCGCGCCATAGCGGTACTGCGCGGAAAGCAGGGATTCGTACAGCGTTTCGCGCGGGCGCACGGCCATACGCGCTTCCATCATAATCTGATGCAGCATTTCCCCGGCGATTTTACGGCGATCGCGGGCACGCGGCGCGTCGGGCATCGGTAACGACGTTGGCGGCAGGATATGCAGCGTGATTTTGGGGAACAGACGCTGCTTCACCAGCCCCTTGAGACGGCTGAAATGGGTCAGCTCCGCGCCTTCAATACGCAGCGGCACCACGGTCGCTTTTGACTTCGCCGCGACAAACCCCGCACCGTCGTAGATTTTCATCAACGAACCGGTCACGGAGATACGCCCTTCCGGAAAAATGACCACCGGGCGCCCCTGCTCGACCAGGCGTACCAGATGTTTAATCATCATCGGTTTTGTCGGGTCGAGCGGGACAAAATCAATCAACGGCGTGAGCCAGCGCATGTACCACTGCTGGCTGATGGAGGTATACACCGCAAACACCGGGCGCACGGGCAAAAACAGCGCCAGCAGGATGCCGTCTATAAAGGAAACATGGTTTGGTGTGATGAGAACGCGTTCGCCGCGAAGCGCCCGGGCATCGCCGGTGATGCGGATGCGAAACAGAATACGGAAAAGCGTACGGAAGAACCCAAATAGCATCTCAACTCCCTTTGCCAGCCAGTGTGGAGGGTCGATAGTAAATGGTGGCAGATTACACGAGAAGTGTTAAGGGAGCGACAGCAAAAGTGGAGGCGAAAAAAAACCTGCGCATCCGCGCAGGTTGGTGCAAGAGATGAGTACGAAACCGTACTAAGAATTCTCACCAATCAATACCTCTGGGATCTCAACTGTATCAACCTCTTTAACACCCTTGCTATCGGACAATCGCAACAGCCTGAGGCAAAGTGTAACTAAAGGTTCAGATTCACATTCTTCAGACATGACTGGGCGTGTAACGATTACACCGCCAGGGGTGTGCTGCGTCACGTTTGTGGAGCGCGAAAATCCGCTCCCCTTGAATGCACGGCGCTTTTCCGCAACACTATTTGGTGTGTAAACGCTTACCCCCAATAAGAAGGTAATGAATGGCGACAATAAAGGATGTGGCCCGTCTGGCAGGCGTGTCGGTGGCAACCGTCTCGCGCGTAATTAATGATTCACCAAAAGCCAGTGACGCATCACGTCAGGCGGTACAAAGCGCCATGGAATCCCTGAATTATCATCCCAATGCCAATGCCCGCGCGCTCGCCCAGCAGTCGACAGAAACCATCGGGCTGGTGGTGGGCGATGTTTCCGATCCCTTTTTCGGCGCCATGGTGAAAGCGGTTGAACAGGTTTCTTATCAGACAGGCAATTTTTTGCTGATCGGCAATGGCTATCATAACGAACAAAAGGAACGCCAGGCCATTGAGCAGCTGATCCGTCACCGCTGCGCGGCGCTGGTGGTTCATGCCAAAATGATCCCGGATGCCGAACTGATTCATCTGATGAAGCAGATGCCGGGCATGGTGATTATCAACCGTATCATTCCCGGTTTTGAGAAACGCTGTGTGGCGCTCGACGACCGCTACGGTGCCTGGCTTGCCACGCGGCACCTGATTCAGCAGGGCCATACCCGAATTGGCTATCTCTGTTCCAATCACCCGATTTCCGATGCGGAGGATCGCCTGCAGGGCTACTACGACGCCCTGCGTGAAAACGGGCTGCCGTGTAATGACCGTCTGGTGGCCTACGGCGAACCGGATGAGAGCGGCGGTGAACAGGCCATGACCGAGCTGCTGGGTCGCGGACGGAATTTCACGGCGGTTGCCAGCTATAACGACTCCATGGCCGCAGGAGCGATGGGGGTGTTGAATGACAACGGGATTGAGGTACCGGCCGAAATTTCACTGATTGGCTTCGACGACGTGCTGGTCTCCCGCTACGTTCGCCCGCGGCTGACTACCGTGCGCTACCCTATCATCACCATGGCAACGCAGGCCGCCGAGCTGGCACTCGCGCTGGCTGAACAGCGTCAGCCGCCGGAAATAACGCATCTGTTTAGCCCGACGCTGGTCCGTCGTCACTCCGTTGCGTCACCTGCAGAAGCGCAGAGCGAATAACGGTAGAGGTGAACCCGCGTGTTGGGGTATTCCAGCCCATCACCGATATACTGCCAGCCGTAACGTTCGTAGAAGTCGCGGCAGGCAGACCAGAGATGGAGCTCCTCATACCCGAACTGCGCGGCGTAAGCGATAACATGCCGCTGAAGTTCTCCCGCCAGCCCCTTGCCTCGCGCCGCGTCGTCAACGTACAGCGCCGCCAGCCACGGACAGAGATCCTGTCGGGTGATCAAATCGCAGCGCCAGAGCCCCACCGTACCAAGAAGCTTTTCGTCCTCAACGGCAATAAACGTCAACGGTAATGCCCCCGGCGTCTGGCTGTGCTCAACAATACTGTGGAAAAATTCCCGGGGAAGCCCTTCGCCAAAGGCCTGCCAGATCCAGTCGGTAACCTGCTCAGCATACTGCGGTGCATCGTAGAGCGGGAGGATAACTGTCTTTTTCACGTTTCACCTGCGTATTCTCATTAATGGGCTGGCCTGACGTCTCCAGCTCGATTGGCGATTATTTTACCAGAGTCAGACTATTTAGTTTGACTTCAGGCAGGCCTGACGAATCGTTACCAAAAAGCGTGATCGTGGCGGAATTTTTGCGCTTCCCGCATCGCTTATACGGCGTAAGCTCTGTGTTAAACTGCAGATCATTACGTGGAAGCAGGAATGTAGAATGGCAACAATGCTGGATGTCTCACTGCGCGCGGGCGTGTCGAAGGCCACGGTATCGCGCGTGCTGAACGGCACGGGTCAGGTTAAAGAGAGTACGCGTCAGCAGGTGTTTGCTGCGATGGAAGAGCTGGGCTATCGGCCGAACTTTCTCGCACGCTCGCTGGCTAACCAGACCAGCAACAGCATTGGTCTGGTCGTCTCGACCTTCGACGGCTTTTACTTTGGCCGCCTTCTCCAGCAGGCGTCGCGGCAGACTGAAACCCACGGGAAACAGCTGATCGTCACCGACGGTCACGACGCACCGGAACAGGAAGAACAGGCGGTGCAGATGCTGGCCGATCGCCAGTGCGATGCCATCGTGCTTTATACGCGCTATATGAGCGAAAAAGCGATCATCAAACTGATGAACACCGTAAAAACACCGCTGGTGGTCATTAACCGTGAAGTGAGCCAGGCACCGGATCGCTGCGTGTTCTTCGAACAGCAGGATGCCGCATTTAAGGCTGTGGATTATCTGATCGAACAGGGGCATCGGGAGATCGCCTGTATCACCGTCCCGATCCATACCCCAACCGGGAAAGCGAGGCTGATGGGCTATCGCAAGGCGCTGGAAAAGCACGGCATCCGTCTGGACGAGCGTCGGATTAAGTACGGCGATGCGGGAATGACCGGGGGATATGAGCTGTGCAAGGAATTGATTGCCGACGGTGTATCGTTTAGCGCCCTGTTTGCCTGTAACGACGACATGGCGCTGGGCGCGTCCAAAGCGTTGCACCAAGCGGGGCTTAAAATCCCGCAGGATATTTCACTGTTCGGCTTTGACGATGCCCCAAGCGCGAAATGGCTGGAGCCTGCGCTCTCATCGGTTTATCTGCCCATCGACAATATGATTGTCACCGCCATCGATCAGGCGATCCGGCTGGCAAGAAACCAGCCGGTCGATGCCATCCCGCCGTTTACCGGCACGCTGGTATTACGCGATTCGGTCACCACCGGGCCCTACTTTACTCAGATGAGTTCTAAAGCCAGCAGTTCCTGAATGGTCTGGCGACGGCGGATCAGCCGCGCCTTGCCGTTATCAAACAGCACTTCCGGCAGCAGCGGGCGGCTATTGTAGTTAGAGGACATTGACGCCCCGTACGCGCCGGTGTCGTGCAGCACAAGATAATCCCCCGGCTTGACCTCTGGCAGCGCGCGGGTCTCCACTTTGCCGCCTTCCTGCTGGGTAAACACGTCACCCGATTCGCACAGCGGCCCCGCAACGACCGTCTCAACGCGCGGCGCCTGCGTTAAATCGCGGCCGTCGGCAGCCAGGGCGGTAATGTGGTGATAGCTGCCGTACATGGACGGACGCATCAGGTCGTTAAAGCCCGCGTCAATCAGTACGAAGTGGCGAGACCCCATCTCCTTCACGCTGCGCACCTGCGAAACCAGCACACCGGCTTCTGCCACCAGGAAACGGCCCGGCTCAATTTCCAGTTTTACCGCGTGGCCAAGATGCGCGGCGATTTGATCGCGCGCGGCGCTCCACAGACCGTAATAGTGATCGGTATCGATCGCCTCTTCCCCTTCGCGATAAGGAATGGAGAGACCGCCGCCCGCAGAGATCGCCTCCAGATCCTGACCGAAGTCGACAACCTGACGCACCATCGCGCCGCACACCTGCTCCAGGTGGCCGTAATCCACCCCTGATCCAATGTGCATATGAATCCCCACCAACTTCAGGCTGTAGCGTTGTAATACCTCCAGCGCGGCAGGCATATCGGCATACCAGATCCCGTGCTTGCTGTTTTCGCCGCCGGTATTGGTTTTTTGGCTGTGGCCATGACCAAAGCCCGGGTTCACGCGCAGCCAGACGCGATGGCCGGGAGAAACCTGACCCAGCTGCTCCAGCATATCCACAGAACCGGCATTCACCGGGATCTGCAGCTCGTGAACGCGCTCAAGCGTCGCATCGTCGATCACATCGGCGGTAAAGACGATCGCGTCGCTGTCAGCTTTCGGATCGTATCCGGCCGCCAGCGCACGCTCGATTTCGCCGAGTGACACGGAGTCCACCTTCACGCCCTGCTCGCGCATCAGGCGCAGAATATGAATATTGGAGCAGGCCTTCTGGGCAAAACGCACCACGTCGAACTGATGCAGGGCGGCGATCTTCTCGCGGACGATCTGCGCGTCGTAGACCCACACCGGGCAGCCAAACTCGGCAGGCAGGCGCAGCAGGTTGTCGGCGTTCAAATCGGTATCAGTCTGGTTCAGCGGGCGTGGCATGGTTTTCTCCGGATAAATGCGTTTTGATGATTACGCCACACCGCAAAGAGAATAAAAAATATCGTTTTATCGCGAGTCTATGCAAAAATGATATGGACAGTTCTCTGCTTTCAGGTGCCCTATGCCCGCCGTCAATTTACGCCATATCGAGATTTTCCACGCCGTGATGACCACCGGTAATCTCACCGAAGCCGCACAGATGCTGCATACCTCGCAGCCGACGGTAAGCCGCGAGCTGGCCCGCTTCGAGAAAGTGCTGGGGCTGAAGCTGTTCGAACGCACGCGGGGCAGGCTTCACCCGACGGTACAGGGGTTACGTCTGTTTGAGGAAGTCCAGCGCTCCTGGTACGGGCTGGACAGAATAGTGAGTGCCGCGGAAAGCCTGCGCGAGTTTCGCCAGGGCGAGCTGTCGATTGTCTGCCTGCCCGTCTTCTCGCAATCCTTTTTGCCGATGCTGCTCCAGCCCTTTCTGGCCCGCTATCCGGAGGTCAGCCTCACCATCGTGCCGCAGGAGTCTCCCCTGCTTGAAGAGTGGCTTTCGGCTCAGCGCCATGATTTAGGGATAACCGAGACCCTCTCCTCCCCAGCGGGCACGGCGCGCACGGAATTGCTCTCATTAGATGAAGTGTGCGTTCTGCCCGCCGGACATCGGCTTGCCGGTAAGGCGGTGCTCACGCCGGAAGATTTCCATGGGGAAAACTACATTAGCCTGTCGCAGACCGACAGTTATCGACAGCTGCTGGATACCCTGTTTGCCGAGCATCAGGTAAAACGGCGAATGGTGGTAGAAACGCACAGCGCGGCCTCGATTTGTGCGATGGTGCGCGCAGGCGTCGGCGTCGCGGTGGTGAATCCGCTTACGGCGCTGGACTATGCGGAAAGTGGAATTGTTGTGCGTCGGTTTAGCGTCTCGGTTCCTTTTACCGTGAGCCTAATCCGCCCATTGCATCGCCCGGCGTCGGCGCTGGTGGAGGCGTTCAGTGAGCATCTGCAAGGAGGGCTAAGTATGTTGACCGACCGGCTGAATAAGATGTTGAATCAGACGCCCCACTAAACAGCGGGCGCCTGAACACTCAGTTAAAACGTTTCGCAATAGCCGCTACACGCTCGCCGAATTTCACCGCGGTTTGCAGATCGCCGCTGGCAATGGCGCCAGCATCGGCATCTGAAGGAGACTGCACCAATAAACCAACAGAACCGCCCAGATTATTAATGTCCTGACGGGTAGCGGCAAGCGTATTTGACGGCGGTAGCCCCAGGCTCACCCAAATCCCACCGTGTTGAGAGGCCAGCGTTTGCAGGTATTGTAACGACACCTGCTTATCACCGTTCAGGCTGGCGCTGTTGCTGAAGCCCGCGAACACTTTGTCCTGCCAGCTACGCACGAACCAGGCTTTAGAGGTCGCATCAGCGAATTTCTTAAACTGCCACGGTACGCTTCCCATGTAGGTTGGCGCGCCAAAAATAATCGCTTTAGCATCGTTGAGTTTTTGCCAGTCGCTTTCCTGAATATCGCCATTGCTGTCAATGGCGATCAGCTCAGCCTGCGCGCCCTCGGCGACTGTTTCTGCAACGCGTTTAGTATGACCGTAGCCAGAATAATAGATAACTACAACGCTCATGATTTATCTCCTGATGCAATATTGCCTTGTGAGTCAAACGATTAAGACGATTTTAAAATTGCTCTGCGAGCCCGTTGCCATTTTCGGTTCCCTGGTATCAAATAGAAACCTTACGTCGTTTTATACACGCAAATATTCACGGGCGTAAGAAGGCACTTTTATCTCACCTGGTTACCTCGAGGGAACCACCATGACCCCTACAGCAGTATTGAAAAAGGAGATGCCTCCTTACAACGTGTTCGATGAGCGCTGCCCGACACGCGGCGTGCTGACGCGTATCGCCGATAAGTGGGCACTGTTAATCCTTGCGCGCCTTGAGAATGGACCGATGCGCTTTAATCATCTTCAACGCGATATTCAGCGAATCACCAAAAAGGTGCTGACCCAGTCTTTACGCAAGCTGGAACGAGATGGGCTGGTGTCGCGAAAGATATTCGCCACGGTACCTGTCACAGTCGAGTACAGCCTGACACCGCTTGGCCAGACGTTAACTGAAACGGTGACGGTGCTGGCGCACTGGGTGGAAAATAATATTGATGCTATTGTGGCGGCACAATCCGCTTATGACGCCGCCAACACGTAACCAGAACCGGACGCTCAGGACAACATAAACGCCACGGCATCCGCAGCATGGATAGCGGTGGTATCAAATACCGGGAGAGGGCTTCGCTCAACGGGTACCAGTAAACCGATCTCCGTGCAGCCAAAGATCACCCCTTCGGCCCCCTGCTGCGCGAGTTTCTCGATGACGCTGACATAGAAGGCGCGGGAGGTTTCACTGAAGGTTCCAAGGCAGAGCTCGTCAAAGATAATCTGATTGATGCGCGCCCGGTCTTCTTCTTCCGGGATCAGACTTTCGATCCCAAACTCGCTGTGTAAGCGCCCGCGGTAGAAATCCTGCTCCATGGTGTAGCGTGTGCCCAGCAGCGCTACGCGGCGCATCCCGGATGCCGCAATTGCACGCCCGGTCGCGTCAGCGATATGCAGGAACGGCAGCGAGCAGCGGTTCTCAATATGCGACGCCACCTTGTGCATGGTATTGGTACACAGCACTACCCCCTCGGCGCCGGCCCGCTCAAGCCCGAGCGCCGCCTGGGCCAGGATCTCCCCGGCTTTATCCCACTCGCCGCTCGACTGGCAGGCTTCGATTTCATGGAAATCCACGCTGTGCAGGAGCAGGCTTGCGGAGTGCAGACCACCCAGACGCTGCTTCACCCCTTCGTTAATCAGGCGATAATAAGGGATTGTCGATTCCCAGCTCATTCCACCTAACAGGCCGATCGTTTTCATCATCCCTCCTTTTCGTTGATTTCTTCTTTTAACATAACCGATGCCAATAAAAAAAGGCGCTCTGTTCAGCGCCTTGTTAAACCAATATCGGTTATCGCCTGCATACGCTGGAATACGTAGACAGGCAATACGATCACACGCCGATGTTCCGCAGCTTCTCCCCGGCCATCAGCTTGCGCTCGATGTGTTCCAGCGTCACGCCTTTAGTCTCCGGGATCAGCCAGAACGTGATACCAATAAACGCCACGTTCAGCACCGTATAGAGCCAGAACGTTCCCGCTGCGCCAATCGCGTCCAGCAGCGTCAGGAAAGTCGCACCGATGATCATGTTCGATACCCAGTTGGTGGTCGTGGAGCAGGTGATGCCAAAGTCACGGCATTTAAGCGGCTGGATTTCGGAGCACAGGATCCACACTACGGGCGCGGCGCTCATCGCGTAGCCTGCGATACACATCATGGTCATCCCGACAGAAAGCCAGGAAAGTCCGCTGGAGGCCGTGCCGTTATCAAACTGCATCAGGCAGTAGCCGAGGATCAGCGTGCCGAGCGCCATCACGCTGAAGCCAATTTTGAGCGCCGGTTTGCGGCCCGCCTTGTCCACGGTGAATACGGCAATAAAGGTGGCGAACATGAAGGTCAGCCCGACCACCAGGGTGGCGATCATCTGCTGTTCCGTGGTGGTGAACCCGGCCATTTTGAATATGCGCGGCGCGTAGTACATGATGATGTTCATGCCGGTGAACTGCTGCATCGCCTGCAGCAGCATGCCGAGGAAGACCGCCCGGCGCACGTTGCGGTTGATTTTAAACAGCGCCCAGCCCCCCTGCTTGAGCTTCAGGCTTTCGCGGATCTCGTTCAGCTCTTCGCGGGCTTTTTCGGAGGTATCGCGCAGCATGCGCAGCACCTCTTCTGCCTCCACGTGGCGCCCTTTTTGCGCCAGCCAGCGCGGGCTGTTCGGCAGGAAAATCACTAAGACAATCAGCACCACCGCTGGCAGCGCCAGCACGCCAAGCATTGCGCGCCAGTTGCCGCTGTAGCTGAAGTACGTGTCAGACAGGAACGCCAGCACAATACCCAGCGTGACCATCAGCTGATACATGCTGATCATCTTCCCGCGCACGTTCTCACTCGCCATTTCGGAGAGATAAAGCGGTGCCGTATAGGAGGCAATCCCCACCGCCACGCCCAGCAGTACGCGGGAAAGCAGCAGAACCTCAACGTTTGCGGCAAACGCGGAGCCAATGGAGCCGGCGACAAACAGAATCGCCCCGGCCATCAGGCTGTATTTGCGCCCCAGACGAAACGAGAGCCAGCCGTTGAACAGCGCGCCGATGGCCGCGCCCAGCATCATGCTGCTCACCACCCACTCCTGCAGGCGGCTGCTCAGGGTAAAGTGATCGGTAATAAACGGTAATGCACCGGCAATGACGCCAATATCCAGTCCAAATAACAGGCCCGCCACGGCAGCGGCAATGGAGACAAACTGGTTCATGCGCCGGGTATCGCGCAGCGCAGCGGGCATTAGGGTAGAGTCATTTATAGATGTCATATTTTTCCTGCCTCAACAGCAAAATTCGTTAAATGAAATTACGAGATAGTGAAGAAAAGTGTCAGGCGGGAATTCGTGAAGATATGGATTATTTCGCTATGGCATCACGATCTGTGATGGACATTACAATTTCAACTAATGCTGAAATCGCACTGTTTTTTATTAATTACCTAATATTTAAACAATAAAACTGTGAAGCTCGTCATTTATGAATTTTCAGTATGGATTTTTCATCTTATGTCATATGGATAATGGCAATTTTTAGCCAAAAAAAACCTCCACCCGAGGGCAGAGGTTCGTCATGCAGGTGGAATTAACGTGCCAGCCAGCCGCCATCGACCGCCACGGTGTAGCCGTTGATATAGTCCGATGCCGACGAGGCCAGAAAGACCACCGGCCCCATCAGATCGCGCGGAAGCCCCCAGCGCCCCGCCGGAATGCGGTCGAGGATTTCCGCGCTGCGCTGCTCGTCTGCACGCAGCTGCTGGGTGTTGTTGGTCGCCATGTAACCCGGCGCAATGGCATTAACATTAATATTATGCTTCGCCCATTCGTTCGCCAGCAGGCGGGTCACGCCCATCACGGCGCTTTTAGACGCGGTGTAAGACGGCACGCGTATACCGCCCTGGAACGAGAGCATGGAGGCAATATTCACGATCTTGCCGCCGTTCCCCTGGGCGATAAAGTGCTTTGCCGCCGCCTGGGACATGAAAAATACGCTCTTGATGTTCAAATCCATCACGTCATCCCAGTCGCGTTCACTGAAGTTGATCGCATCTTCACGGCGAATCAGCCCGGCGTTGTTGACCAGAATGTCGATATGGCCGAATTCCGCCACCGCGCGATCCAGCAGTTCAGGAATGGCATCGATTTTACGCAGGTCGGCGGTCAGGCTCAGGAAACGGCGACCCAGCGCCGTCACGCGTTCGATGGTTTCCGTCGGTTCAACGATATTAATCCCGACGATATCGCAGCCCGCTTCCGCCAGGCCTAACGCCATCCCCTGACCCAGCCCGGTATCACATCCGGAAACCACCGCCACTTTCCCCTGCAGAGAGAATGCATCCAGAATCATGTTTATTCCTTACTCTTTCAGAGCCTGTCACTCACAGGCAGGTTTATGCTTCACTGCCCGCGACTAGCGCAGATCGCTGACCGCAACATGGTCCATATCATCAAAGACCTGGTTTTCGCCCACCATTCCCCAGATAAAGGTGTAGGCTTTTGTCCCAACGCCGGAGTGAATAGACCAGCTCGGCGAAATCACCGCCTGCTCGTTGTGCATCACGATATGGCGCGTTTCCTGCGGCTGTCCCATCATGTGGAACACGCAGGCGTCCTCATCCATGTTGAAGTAGAAGTAGACTTCCATGCGGCGCTCGTGGGTATGGCACGGCATGGTGTTCCACAGGTTCCCTGGCGCAAGCTCGGTCAACCCCATGCTGAGCTGACAGGTCTCCAGCACGTCCGGCACGAAGTATTTATTGATGGTACGGCGGTTGCTGGTGAGGTTGTCGCCCAGCGTCACGGGCGCGACGTCTGCCGTGGTCACTTTTTTGGTTGGACAGGTGGTGTGAGCCGGCGCGCAGTTGTAGTAAAACTTCGCAGGCTTGCTGGCGTCGATGCTGGCAAAGACCACGTCTTTCGCCCCTTTACCTACGTACAGTGCCTCGCGATGGCCAATCTCATAGCACTGTCCGTCTACGGTGATGGTGCCCGGCCCACCGATATTGATCACCCCCAGCTCGCGACGCTCGAGGAAATAATTCACGCCCAGCTGTTTACCGACCTCGCCGCCCACGGAGACGGTTTTCGTGACGGGCATAATGCCGCCCACAATAATGCGGTCGATATGGCTGTAAACCATGGTGTACCTGTCGGCCTCGAATATCTGCTCGACTAAAAATGCCTTGCGCAGCCCCTGAGTATCCAGCGTTTTGGCGTGCGCGCTGTGGATGCTTTCTCTGACGTCCACGGTAACCTCCAGATGTGGTCATGCCCGAAGGCGGGAAGTAAAACGAAACAGCGTTCCGTTTTTCATAATAAGCACATACTATCGGCATAAAGTGAGCTTTTCAATTACATTTAAAACAACGTTTCATTTTTTATTTTTGTTTATAACGGAAATGATGTTCGGATCACAATTAAACCGACGGGAGAAAAAGGGCACAAAAAAACCTCCCGGAGGAGGTCTTTTCAATGAGGAAAGGTTAGCGTTCGATGGCCAGCGCCACCCCTTGCCCGCCGCCGATACAGAGCGTGGCAATCCCTTTGCGGGCATTGCGCTTTTTCATTTCGTGGACCAGCGAAACCAGGATCCGGCAGCCGGACGCCCCGATCGGGTGCCCCAGCGCGATCGCCCCACCGTTCACGTTAACCCGAAGCGGATCCCACTCCAGCATTTTTCCGACGGAGATCGCCTGTGCGGCATAGGCTTCGTTCACTTCAATCAGATCCACATCAGAAAGCTGCCACCCCGCACGCTCCAGACAGCGACGGGTGGCGTAGACCGGCGCGATCCCCATTAGCGCAGGATCAACCCCCACGCTGGCGAATGCCTTAATGCGGGCCAGCACGGGAAGATCGAGTTCGAGGGCTTTGCTTTCGCTCATCATCATGACGGCGGCTGCGCCGTCGTTAATGGAAGAGGCGTTTCCCGCCGTCACCGAGCCCTGCATTTCAAAAGCAGGATTCAGCCTGGCCAGCCCTTCAGCGCTGGCGTCGGTGCGCGGCTGTTCATCGGTATCCACAACCATCACCTCGCCGTTCTGACGCAGCGCGCTGACCGGGACAATTTCGTCGCGAAAACGACCGGAATCAATCGCCGCACGCGCTTTTTGCTGCGAGCTCAGCGCATAGGCGTCCTGCACCTCACGGCTGATACCGTACTCGCGCGCCAGATTTTCCGCCGTCACACCCATATGATAGTCATTGAAGGCATCCCACAGGCCGTCATGCACCAGGCTGTCGAGCAGCTGACTGTTGCCCAGCTGTGCGCCAGTGCGGCTGTCGGTCAACACGTGCGGCGCGCGGCTCATATTCTCCTGCCCGCCCGCAATGATCACGTCCGCCTCACCACACTGAATGGCCTGCGTCGCGAGATGCAGCGCTTTTAACCCTGAACCACAGACGTCGTTGATGGTGATAGCGGAGACGGTATTGGGCAGCCCGCCCTTCAGCGCCGCCTGACGCGCAGGGTTTTGCCCGGCACCGGCCGTGAGGACCTGTCCCAGAATCACCTCGTCAACTTCATGTGCTGCGATCCCGCTACGTTCCACCAGCGCTTTCACCACCACGCTCCCCAGGTCGA
Source organism: Enterobacter sp. BNK-13 (assembly GCF_048685015.1). NCBI lineage: Bacteria > Pseudomonadati > Pseudomonadota > Gammaproteobacteria > Enterobacterales > Enterobacteriaceae > Enterobacter > Enterobacter sp. BNK-13. Next base: position 3,479,969 of record NZ_JBLQTP010000001.1, read on the forward strand.
CCGCCGAGTGACGCGCAAGCGCTCCCTGAAAACAGCCGATAGCTGTACGCAACGCACCCACTATTACGACATCTTTCATCACGACCTCTGTGTTAAATGACATGACGATAGTAGAGGATTGTTACTGGCAATTATCTTAATTGTTTAAAAATAGTGAGTTTAATCACAAGGATCAGCGTGCATCCTGCAGATACTGCCGCAGCCAGCTTCCGGCAACGCCGGGAGGGGATCGTTTATTCCACAGCAGATCGATGCCGATCGCCCGCGGCCAGCCGGGAACATTGAGCTGTACCAGGGATTTCGCGGCGGCAAACTCATCCACCAGCGCGCACGGCAAGACGCACCAGCCAAACCCCTGTACCGCCATACTCAAGAGTAACAGGTAATTCGGGGCTGACCAGACGGGCCCGCGCGCGATCTCCGCCTCGCGCTCAAGATAGGTGCTCAGCCGTAGCTCTCGCCAGCCGTGCAGCTCGTCACGCTGAACGTCATGTTGTCCGGCGAGCGGATGCGTGGTCGCGACATAGATCGCCATGCGGGTCTGCATCGGCAGCCGGATAGCGCCGATATCCGTAGGATAACCGTCTCGCGCCTCGGTGAGGCCAATCTGCGCTCGCTCCTTTTGCAGCAGATCGATCACGTCCTCCTCCTCGCCAATCAGACATTCGAATTCCGTATGGGGAAAGCGCGCGTCAAACTGTTTCATCATCTCTTCCAGCACGTCCGGGTTGAGGGTATCGGAAAGGACAAACGTCAGACGCGCCTCCGTTTGCGCCGATAGCGACACCGCCAGCTCATCCAGCCGCGTGCTGGCGGCGAGAATAGCCTGCACATAGCCCAACACCTGTTCCCCCTGGGCCGTTAACACCGGCTGGCGTGTCGAGCGGTCAAACAGCTCGAAGCCCAGATCGGCTTCAAGATGGGCAATGGACGTGCTGACCGTCGACTGGCTTTTACGCAGCCGGCGTGCGGCCGCAGAGAAAGAGCCTGCCGCAACGGTCTCGACAAACGCGGTAAGGGCTTCGGGTGAATAGCGCATAACCTATCTACTTTAGCGATGGATACTATCTTTAATATATCAGCTTTAGCGATGAAAATAGGCCACATCAACGCCCATACCGGCGAATTAACGAGGTCTATCGCTATGCAACATCAGGATGCACTCCAACGTAAACTGCCGGAGCGGATCTTTCATGCTGTCTGTTTTGAAGGGATCGCGACGGCGATCCTCGCCCCTACGGCGGCGTGGCTCATGCAGCGTTCCGTGGTGGAAATGGGTGGGTTGACCATTATTCTGGCGACCACCGCCATGCTGTGGAACATTATTTATAACTTCGGCTTCGACCGTTTCTGGCCCGTTCAGCGCGTCAAACGTACGGCAAAAGTGCGTGCGTTGCATGCGCTGGGGTTCGAATGCGGGTTTATTGTGATTGGCGTGTCGATTGTCGCCGCCGTACTGGGCGTCACCCTGCTGCAGGCATTCACACTGGAAATAGGTTTCTTCCTGTTCTTCCTGCCGTACACCATGTTCTATAACTGGGCGTACGATTGCCTTCGCGAGAAATTTCTTAAGCGCCGCCAGCAACGACGCGCCCTGGCAGGCTAAACGCTTTCTGGCCGGACGTCCGTTCCGGCCAAACGCCTTCGAAGCAACTGCGCTCTCCGTGCATAACTATGGTAAATTGCACTCCATTCTGATGGTTTGATAGTTGATACGTTGCTCTAATGTCGAAAATTTGGTCAAAAGATGAGACTCTCTGGAGTTTCGCTCTCTACGGCACGGCCGTGGGCGCAGGAACGCTCTTCCTGCCCATTCAGCTGGGCTCCGCAGGCGCAATCGTCCTGTTTATTACTGCCCTCGTGGCCTACCCCTTAACCTACTGGCCGCACAAAGCGCTGGCGCAATTTATCCTCTCGTCAAAAACGAAAGGCAACGAAGGGATCACCGGCGCCGTTTCGCACTATTACGGCCGGAAGATCGGCAACCTGATCACCACACTCTATTTCATCGCCTTCTTTGTGGTGGTGCAGATTTATGCGGTGGCCATCACCAACTCGTTAACCGAGCAACTGGGAAAACACCTGACGGTGGATACCGCCGTTCGCGTGCTGGTCAGCCTGGGCGTGGTGCTGGTCCTGAATCTGATCTTCCTGATGGGACGGCATATCACGATAAAAGTGATGGGCTTCCTGGTGTTTCCGCTGATTGCCTATTTCCTGTTTGTCTCGCTCTATCTGATCGGCAGCTGGCAGCCCTCGCTGCTGACCAGCCAGATGGCCGTCGATCGCCACACGCTGCACCAGGTCTGGATTTCGATTCCGGTGATGGTGTTTGCGTTCAGCCATACGCCGATTATCTCCACGTTTGCCGTTGATCGTCGCGAGAAATTTGGCGACGGCGCCATGGATAAATGCAAGAAAATCATGAAGGTGGCGTACCTGATTATCTGCCTGAGCGTGCTGTTCTTTGTCTTCAGCTGCCTGCTCTCTATTCCGCCGTCGTACATTGTGGCCGCCAAAGAGGAAGGGGTGACGATCCTGTCCGCGCTGTCGATGATGCCCTCTTCACCGGCGTGGCTGGGAATTTCCGGGATTGTCGTGGCGATAATTGCGATGTCGAAATCGTTCCTCGGCACCTATTTTGGGGTGATTGAAGGGGCGACGGAGATCGTGAAGTCGTCGCTCAATCAGGTAGGCGTGAAAAAGAGCCGCGCCTTTAACCGCGCGATTTCCATTATGGGGGTGTCGTTAATCACCTTTGCTGTCTGCTGCATTAACCCGAACGCCATTTCGATGATTTACGCCATCAGCGGCCCGCTTATCGCCATGATCCTGTTTATCATGCCGACGCTGTCGACGTATCTGATCCCCTCCCTGAAACCGTACCGTTCCATTGGCAACCTGCTGACGCTGATCGTCGGGGTGCTGTGCGTGTCGGTAATGTTCGTCGGCTAACCCCCCTTTCATGCCCGGCTCTCTGCCGGGCATGTCATTCAGTCTCGTCCCGTAACGTCCAGCGGAAAAGGTCTGTCCTGCACCACCGTTTTCATGACAAGCGTTGAGCGAAGATGCTGCACGCCAGGCATGGCGGAAAGCTTCTCGTCATAGAGCTTCTGGAAAGCGGAGAGGTCGCGGGTCACAACGTGCATCAGATAATCGGGATCGCCAAACAGACGCTGCGCCAGCACGATCTGCGGGATCTCCTCCACCGCCTCTTCAAACGCGCTAACCGCCTTTCGGTCCCCTTCTTTCAGCGTCGCAAAGACGATTGCCAGGAAGTTAAACCCCATTTTGGCGGGGTCGAGGCTGGCACGGTATCCTGTTATGGCCCCGCTTTGCTCCAGCGCCCGCACGCGACGATGGCAGGGTGAGAGGCTCAGATTAACCCGCTCAGCCAGCTCGGTAAGCGACAGGCGTCCATCAGACTGGAGCGCCGCAAGAATTTTTCGATCGATGCTGTCCATTTGGAAGATTTTCTCAATTTCACCGTGTTATGAGCATAACATTGAAAGCCTATTTCGCAGGGTTAACGATATTCTTTTTCGCAACGTTTAACGCACTGCGGGAGTTTTCAGAACGATGGAAATGAGTATTGTGGCCGGCTTTTGGGTGGTTTCGTTTCTGCTCATCATGACGCCAGGCGCCGACTGGGCCTACGCCATTAGCGCCGGGATTAACGGGCGACGCGTGGTACCGGCGGTGCTGGGGCTGATGTCAGGGCATCTGTTAGCCACGCTCATTGTCGTGGCTGGCGTGGGGGTCGTGATTGCTCAACATCCGCTGGCGTTAACCGGGCTGACCCTCGCGGGGGCCGCGTATCTCCTGTGGCTCGGCATCGGACTGTTGCGTCACCCTGCCGCCCCGGAAAAGGCGAGCCACCACGCGGGAAACTGGCGACAGTGGGCGGTGAAAGGGCTCTGTATTAGCGGCCTAAACCCGAAAGTGTTTTTGCTGTTCCTGGCCCTGCTCCCGCAGTTTACAGACCCGACCGGGAGCTGGTCGTTAGCAATGCAAATGTCCACGCTTGGGATGATGCACCTTATCACCTGTACGCTGGTCTATCTGCTGGTGGGGTATGGTTCGAAAGCGGTGCTGGCGACCCGGCCACAGGCGGCGCGGCGCGTGAGCATGGCATCTGGAGGGATAATGGTGCTGATCGCGATGGTATTGCTGCTTGAGCAGGTAAGATAAAATAACACCGGCCATCGCCGGTGTTATTTACGCCCGAATATCGTCATATTCCCGCGTTTTATCAAACTCATGTTTCGCGAACGGGCACAGCGGAATAATTTTGCGGTTCTCACCGCGCATCTTCTCCACCACTTTCGCCACCAGCTGTTTACCGACACCCTGCCCTTTCAGGCTCTCATCCACATCGGTGTGCTCGATAATGCTCAGATGCTCGCCAGTCGGCACGAAGACAATCTCCGCGACCTGGTTGCCGTTCGCATCATTCACGTAAAACTTGTTATGGCCTTCCAGAATATCCATGGTTCCTCGCTTATTTTTGGCGATACTTCAGCGCACCGCTCGGGCAGGTATCAATCACGCGGACAACCGTTTCAACGTCCACTTCATCGGGAATAATCCACGGTTTACGTTTTAGATTAAACAGCTTTGCGCTGCCACGCACGCAGTTACCGGAGTGTTTGCAGATCCCGGTGTTGAAGTAAACGTCAATTTTCTCGCCGGTATAGGCCCGGTAACCCGCATCCAGTAGCTCTTTATCCATGACATTGCCTCTGTAATTATTATCGTGCTGAATGAAGAATAGCCTGACGGGATCCTGATGGCTATAACGCCGAAAACGAAAAGCCAGGTCACAACTCTTTTCTTGCCAGATTGCGTCCGCTATTTGCCCATGTCAGGCTCGGCAAATGTCACTTTTACATAACATCCGCAGGTTGAATGAAACGCAGACTCTCTTTTCAGGTAAAGCTATTTTTAGCGCTGGTGTGCTTCTCTTGCCTGCTGTTAGTTCTGCTGGGAACGATCCTGTTTCATTTTATTGACCGGCAGCTCCATCACGATCTCGGCCAGCGTGCCCGGGTTCAGGCCAGCCAGATCGCGCTGATGCCGGGTCTGGCGGCAATGGTTGCGGCCAGAGATATCCCCGGCATCGCCCGGTTAATCCAGCCGCTGCGCGCCGAAAGCGATGCCAGCTACATTGTGATTGGCGATACCGAGGAACAGCACCTCTATCATTCGGAATCCCCGGAGCGGATTAATTTACCGATGATCGGCGGAGATAATGCGGAGGTATTAAAGGGCAAAACCATTATTTCCGTGCGCCAGGGCGGGATTGGGGTTTCACTGCGCAGCAAAGCGCCAATCTTTAACGCGCAGCACCAGGTGATTGGTATTGTCTCGGTCGGCTATCTGACCTCCTATATTGCCAATATTAATGCCCGCATTCTCTGGCAGTCCGGGCTGTACGGCGCGGCTCTTCTGCTGCTGCTGTTTGTGTTCTCCTGGCTGTTTACCCGCAATCTCAAAAAACAGATGTTCCGACTGGAGCCGAAAGATATCGCTCAGCTGGTTTTGCAGCAGCGCGCGCTATTAGAAGCCATGTATGAGGGGGTATTTGCCGTCAATGAAGAGAAGCAGCTGATTTTAATTAACCGCGCCGCACGAGAAATGCTGGATATTCGGCAAAGTGAGAAAGCGCTTATCGGCAAACCGCTGGAAGACGTTTTGCAGACGTCGCCGGGCTTTTTATCCCAGCGCTACGCCTCGGTGAGCAGTGGCAGCCACGACCAGATTGCCGTGCTGAACCAGCGGGAGGTAATCGTCAACCGGGTGGCGATTGAGGTCGAACCCGGCGTTGAAAGCGGCTGGGTCTACAGCTTTCGCGACAAAAATGACATCAACACCCTCAGCAGCCAGCTCAGTCAGATCAAGCGCTATGCCGATAACCTGCGCATTATGCGCCACGAGCAACTGAACTGGACCGCCACGCTGGTGGGCTTGCTGCAGATGAAACACTATGACGAGGCGATTCGTTACATCCAGGTGCAGTCCGAAGGCGCGCAGCGGGTGCTGGACTTCGTCTCCGCCCGTTTTTCCTCTCCCGCGCTGTGTGGTCTGCTGCTTGGAAAATACGTCAGTGCGCGCGAAAAAGGCATCGAGCTGCTGTTTGACCCCGCCTGCCAGCTCACCCGCATGCCTGCCACGCTCAACGAAACGGAGCTGATGTCCATTATTGGTAACCTGCTGGATAACGCGGTGGACGCGACCCTTAAGGCTCCGGTCCCCGCGCCGGTGGAACTCTACATTTCTGACCGTAACCAGGAGCTGCTGATCGAGGTGGCCGACCGGGGCTGTGGGGTGGAGGATGCGATGAAGCCGCATATTTTCCGCCAGGGATTCAGCAGCAAACCGGAACGTGAAAACGACATTGTGGGCACCGAGCACGGTATTGGCCTGTATCTGGTGGCAGGATATATCGATAAGGCTGGCGGCAGCATTGAGATTGCCGACAACACGCCACAAGGGACTATTTTTTCTGTGTTTATTCCGAATGGGCTAAAGCATGACCCGAGCACTTGATGTTGTGATCGTTGAAGATGAGCCGCACCTGGCGGAGCTGCATCGCGAGTATATCGAGCAGAATTTTCATTTACGCGTGGTGGGTATCGCCGCGTCGATTGAGCAGGCATGCAGCCTGATTCGTCAGCATCAGCCGCGACTTATTCTGCTGGACAACTATCTTCCGGACGGTAAAGGCGTGGAGCTCATCGATAACCCGCTGCTGAAAAGCTATGAGTGTTCGGTGATCTTCATCACCGCCGCCAGCGATATGCAGACCTGCAGCCACGCCATGCGCAGCGGCGCGTTTGATTACCTCATCAAGCCCGTCTTTTTCCAGCGCCTGCACGCTTCGCTGGAGCGGTTTATGCGCTTCATCCACACCGTGCAGCAGGTGAAGGTAGTCGACCAGCATGCGCTGGATCGCCTGTTTCATCTGCCTGCCGCGGAAGCCTCCGTTACGCCGTCCACAAAGGGCATTGAGCCCCAGACGCTGGAGCGGATTAAACGCCTGTTCGCCGAGCATCCCGACAGCGCGATGTCGGTTGAGGAGGTGGTGGAAAACGTGGGGATCAGCAAAACCACGGGGCGCCGCTATCTTGAATACTGCGTGGAGAGCGGTTTAATCAGCGTTGAAATGCTGTACGGCAATATTGGTCATCCCCGCCGGTTATACCGTAAAGCCCCCGATAAACCGTAATCCGCAACCGTTCGTTGGCTAACGTTCGCGGATTTTATGGTGTTAATTGCTGAAACGACGGCGACAATCACACTTCGGAATCATTGCCCTCGCCTCCCTATTGTCGGAGGCGCGCTTTACGCTATGTTGACAATTAGTTCCTCAAATGTAACTAAAAGGTTAACTATAATGTCGAACACGTTCCGAATTTCTCTGCTTACCGCTACCGTACTGTTCTCTGCTTCTGCACTGTCTGCCCTGCCGCAGGGTTATCCTGCTGAGTATCAAAAAGTGGTTGATGCCGCCACGAAAGAGGGCAAGGTTGTCATCTATTCCACCACCGACATCAAAGCTGCCGGGCCGCTGATCCAGGGCTTCGAAAAAACCTACCCGGGCATTAAAGTCGAATACAACGACATGAACAGCACCGAGCTGTACAACCGTTTCATCAGCGAACAGGCTTCCGGCGGCGTGAGCGGCGACGTGGTCTGGAGCTCCTCGATGGACACCGGCCTGAAGCTCGCCACCGACTACGCCATGGAGTACAAATCTCCGGAGCAAAGCCAGCTGCCGAAATGGGCGGTCTGGAAAGATAAGGCCTACGGCACCACCTATGAGCCGGTGGTCTTTATCTACAACAAGCGTCTGATCCCGGCTGGCGACGTGCCGGATTCTCACGCCGCGCTGGCGAAGCTGATTGCCAGCCAGACGGACAAATTCAAGAACAAAGTCACCACCTACGATATCGAAAAATCGGGTCTGGGCTTTATGCTTTCGGTGCAGGATCACAACGCCGATCCAAACTACTTTAAGACCCTGGCCGACGTCGCCAAAGGAGGCCTGTCGGTGCAGTCGTCTACCGGCACCATGATGGAGCGCGTCTCCTCCGGTGAAAACCTGATCGGCTTCAACATCCTCGGTTCCTATGCGGAAGCGCGTGCGAAGAACGATCCGTCACTCGGCATTGCCTATCCGAAGGATTACACCCTGGTGCTGTCGCGCGTGTCGTTCATCAGCCAGCAATCGCAAAACAGCAATGCCGCGAAGCTGTGGCTGGACTACGTGCTCTCTGAACAAGGGCAAAACATTCTGGCCAATCAGGCGGACATCCCCTCCATTCGTAACGATATCGAAGGCAAGAACGATATCGACGGCCTGACCAAAATCCTCGGCAACGCGCTGAAGCCGATCCCGGTTGATCAAACGCTGCTGGAATACCTGCAGCCGAAAAAACGCCTCGAGTACATCAAAGAGTGGCGTACCGCCGCCGCTAAATAAGCGTCTGAGCGCGGCGCTGGCCGCCGCGCTCCCTTATCGACTGAGTTCGTTTTTCTGGGCTGCAACACCAGGGATACCCCATGAATACATTACGCAGAAAGTGGCAAAGCCTGCCGCGAGGCATCGTCGTGCTGATAACCGCCCTGGTTATCTACACGCCGCTGTCGTTTATCGTGATCCAGAGCTTCCTGTCCGCGCCGTTCTTTTCGCCGTCAAAAGAGTGGAGCTTTGAATCATTTGATTTTATTTTCACCGACCCCGATTTTTATAAGGCCCTGAAAAGCGGCTTTATTCTGGCTTTCGGGCTGGTCTTTATCTCTATCCCGCTGGGCGGCGTGCTGGCGTTTCTGATGGTGCGTACCGACCTGCCCGGTCGCCGGCTGATTGAGCCGCTGATCCTGGTCCCGATTTTCGTGTCACCGATGGTGCTGGGCTTCGGCTACGTGGTGGCCGCCGGTCCGGTGGGCTTTCTCTCCCAGTGGGCCGAGGCGCTGATTGGCTTTGTGCCGTGGAACATCTACGACATGTCGAGCATTGTGGTCATTGCCGGCCTGACGCACGTCCCGCACGCCTATCTGTATATCTCGTCAGCGCTGCGCAGCGTGGGCTCCGACGTGGAAGAAGCCGCGCGCACCGCGGGCGCGTCGCCCTGGCAGGTGATGACCTCCGTCAGCCTGCCGATGGTACGCCCGTCCATTCTGTACGCCACCGTGCTGCTGTTCTTCCTCGGGCTGGAAGTGTTCGGCCTGATGCTGGTCCTCGGCGACCCGGAAGGCAACATGGTGCTGGCGACCTATCTCTATAAGCTGACGAACAAGATGGGTACCCCATCCTATAACCTGATGGCGGCGGTTGCCGTGGTGCTGATCTGCATCACCATCCCGCTGGTGATGCTCCAGCGTCGCCTGATGCGCACCGCCAACCGCTTCGTCACCATGAAGGGCAAGGCCTCGCAGGCCCGCGCGCTACCGCTGGGTAAATGGCGCTGGGTGGCTGGCGCGGTGATTGCCTTCTGGCTCACCGTCACCATCGGAGTTCCGCTGCTCGGCGTGGTGCTGCGCGCGTTTATCTCCAACTGGGGCGTGGGCGTTTCGCTGTGGGACGAGCTTTCTCTGAACACCTTCCGCACCATCTGGGCGCAGCCCAACCTGCTGCGCGCCATCGTCAACTCCATGGCGATTGGCGTCATTGGCGGCGCGCTGGCCGTGGTGTGCTACCTGTTTGTCGGCATTGCCATGCACCGTAAGCCGGACAACACCACGCGTTTCCTGGACTACAGCGTGCTGGTGCCGCGCGCCGTGCCTGGCCTGCTGGCGGGTCTGGCCTTCCTGTGGGTGTTCCTGTTCCTGCCGATGTGGCTGGATAACTCGCTAAAATCAGGCTGGCTTTCCGGGTTTGCCTGGACCGACTGGATGCGTGAGAACGTCATCGTCTGGCTGCGTTCGCTGCGCAGCACCATTTTCAGCGTCTGGCTGGCCTATACCGTGGTGTGGATGGCTTACGGGCTGAGGCTTATCTCTTCCACGCTGCTGCAGGTAGGGCCGGAGCTTGAAGAGGCGGCGCGCAGCACCGGGGCGACGCGCGGGCAGATCACCCGCCACGTCACCATTCCGCTCTCCCGCTACGGTCTTATCGGTTCGTGGCTGCTGATGTTCCTGATCTTTGAGCGCGAATATTCAACGGGCGTGTACCTGCTTTCACCCGGCACGGAGACCATCGGCTCGATGCTGGTTTCCCTCTGGGCCGCGGGTGCCATTGATATCGTGGCGGCGCTCTCTTTCATTAACATCCTGCTTGTCGTGGTAGGTCTGGGCATTGCCCTTCGTTTCGGAGTGAAAATACATGATTGAATTAGCGGTTGACGATCTGCACTTAACCTACGGCGACAATCCTGTTTTAAAAGGTGTCTCCATGAACCTGAAGCGCGGCGAAGTGGTCTCCCTGTTAGGCCCCTCCGGCAGCGGCAAAACCACCCTGCTCCGCGCCGTCGCGGGCCTGGAAAAACCGACTCAGGGCTCGATTGTGATTGGCAACAGTAAAGTTTACGACGGCACGCCGCGCAGTGAGGTCCCGGCGGAAGAGCGTAACCTGGGGCTGGTATTCCAGTCCTACGCCCTGTGGCCGCACAAAACCGTGTTTGAGAACGTGGCCTATCCGCTCAAGCTGCGCAAAGTCCCGGCCAAAGAGATCCAGCAGCGCGTGCAGGACGTGCTGGACCAGCTTGGCCTGGGCCATCTTGGCAAACGTCACCCGCACCAGCTCTCCGGTGGGCAGCAGCAGCGCGTGGCGATTGGCCGGGCGCTGGTGTACAACCCACCGGTGATTTTGCTGGACGAGCCGCTTTCCAACCTCGACGCCAAGCTGCGCGAAGAGGCCCGCGTGTTCCTGCGCGAGCTGATTATCAAGCTCGGGTTATCTGCACTGATGGTGACGCACGACCAGAACGAAGCGATGTCCATTTCCGACCGCATCCTGCTGCTCAACAACGGCAAAATTGAGCAACAGGGCACGCCGCAGGAGATGTACGGCTCGCCGAAGACGCTGTTTACCGCCGAGTTTATGGGCAGCAACAATCGCCTGCACGGCAAGGTCACCGAAGTGCGCGACGGCAGAGCGCGTATCGAAGGCAAAGGCTGGGTGCTGTGGGGCCAGGCGGGCGAAGGGGTACAGAGCGGTAATGACGCCACGGCGGTGATCCGCGTCGAGCGCGTCGCGGTGGTTGAGGGGCCAGGGGAAAATCAGCTTGAGCTACCGCTGCTCACCAGCATGTACCTCGGCGACCGCTGGGAGTACCTGTTCCGCACGGTGGGGGATGATTTTGTCATTCGCGCGTATGGGCATGAGGTGCGGGATCCGCAGCACTGCCATCTATCGCTGCCGGAGAAGCATGTGTGGGTGTTCCCGAAAGGGTGAATTTTAAAAGGCTGCGTAATACAGCCTTTTTTGCTTTGACAGAGTGAGAGCATGCAATCTACCTCTCAAATGTTGCTTTTCCGTTGTCAACAACGTCTGCACTTGCCTGGTTTACAGAGATTGCGAAATGCCCTGGGCTGCCGCAGATGGTGGCAGTGGCACGGCCGGTATCGCGCAGGAGTTCCGTGACGGCCATTACGTAATGGCGCCACAGGCTACCCCTGCGGTTGGACTCCAGGGAAGCGGCCCCGAGCATGTCGGCGAGAATCCTAAGGAACGAGGCCCTGGTCTGCCAACTACGGGCGGAGTTGAGGGAAAGCAGGTAGGCCCGGGCAGGATTAACCGGGCCTTTACCTCCGGGCAGCATCGGCATGAAATTCTCATTGGGCAGAATGACAGCTGGCGACAGGTTAAGCTCCGGAGCATCAGATATCAGGGGCATTCAGGGCCCCGTCCGGGGCGGAAGTCCTCCGGCGCGCTGCGTGAAAAATCGAGGTAAATGATACCGAAAAGCGTACCGCAGAGAGTCTACTTTTCAAAGGTACATTTTAGTAAGTAGTAACCTTAGCCCAAAGCGGACATTACAACTTTGCTGTTACAATCCTTGTCAAAGCTCGATAGGAATGTCTAATAGCTAGCTCATTATAAATGTACATATGTTGCAAAATACTTTGAGACACTCAGACCGAATGACCGCTGTTTACCGCTGCTTCAATGGTTCTAAATGGGGTCCACTTGGGAAACGGAAAATATCATACGTTAAGCCTATTTTTTATACAGGCTGCTATCTACTGAGCGTAAAGAACGGTTTTTTCCCTGTCCCAGCTTGAGGTTTGTTCGCCAGACGCAATCTCCACTCAGGTTGATGTGTTCCCATCCCAGCGGAGATAAATGGGTAAACCTCGCAGTTAAATAACGCCGTTAAAACGCATCACTTCGATAACGACCAGTCCGGCGGCAAGTGCGCTAGTTGCAAACAGCAAGTAATCGCGCAGTCCTGCACGTTTTAATCGAGACGTCTTCTCTAATTCGCTGACCCGCGCTGCCATGCCTGTTGCGACGTTTTCATGCAAGGTCAGCTTATCCTTCAGTAAGGCCAACTGTTGCTGGTACTGATCCGCCTGCTCTTCAAGGGCCAGAGCCAGCTTCCCTGACTGTTGCCATTGCTCCTGCTGCTGTCGCTCGAATTGTGGGACAACCTGCTTCAGGAGTGCAAGCTGTGTTGCGTGCTCATCCTGACTTACCTGCAAACGTTGAAGCATCTCCTCCTGTTGCCAGGTCAATGACTGTAACCGGTTAATCTCCTCTTCATGTTCCTCGACACGCTGTGCCTGTTCCAGTTTGTCTTCCACCTGGGATTTCAGATGTTCAAAAATAGCCATTGAGTTTTCACGGCTGCTGAGATCCAGCATCGTGTCGTTGTGTTTCAAGTCTCGAATCGTATTCATTAACGCCAGATGAAACTCTTTCAGCACGACATTTTTTTCTGACTGGATTTGTAATAAACACTCGATCACTTCCTGGGTGATATTCAGACTGCCCCCCAGGCTTGCAATCATCGTCGCTAAGTCAGTGTCATTTCTCGAAGTGAGACTGCCACCCCAACGTTCCAAAAAACCCCGATTATTGAAGTCAGCTGCCGCTTTTTGTATCCCTTTACTTCTCTCTTGTCCCTCTTTCAGCTTTTTGCCTATTTCGTGGAGATTTTTTTTGAAACTGTCGATGCTACAGTCTTTGTTCTTCTCAACAATCGTGACAACCGTCATATTACTGCGCTCCCAGCTTTTTAATCTCTTCGGCAAGAGTGAAGCGAGTCAGTCTGATGACATCATTGTTCAGTTCTGACGTATGCTCCCGAGTTTCACTCATCAGATTCACCGTGCTACCTGCATATTTTTGCAGTTCTGCCACCATACTCACACTGGTTTCATGGTTAGCAATCAACTGCTGGAAAGCCTCCCGTCCTTTTGCGGTATAGGCAGGTTCCGTTGAGAGAATTAGGCTGACGGCTTTAGGGACAATATCGGCCAAAAGGTAACTACTCAGTCCAAATCCCATCGCGCACAGGGAGGCAGATATATAAGGGGCAAAGGGAGCCAGTGGAGCAAAAAGAGCCACCATACCGGATTCAATCACCGGTTCTACCGCATCCCAGAACACCAGTGTCCCGCTGGTTATAATGACCTCAGAGATCTTATAGATAGTTTCTTCTCTGGTCATGGTTTTGCTCCCCTTCATCAGCGAGAGTGCCGCCATGCCCAGATCATAGATATTTTTTGCTAACTGATAAATTTTCCCGATGGCCTGAGACAGTGCATTTAACACAAACTCGAATAAACCTCTAAGCAGATTTAACGGGGCTTTTATCAGGTTAACGATAACCTGCCATATTTTATTAAAAAAGCGTTTTAGACGGATTTTCACCTGCGCTTTCTGGGTGATAAACAGGTCAACAACTTCATCCTTCAATGCTTTAATCATCGTGGTACTGAGCATTTCAAACACATCCCACCCGACATTTTTTAATGCCTCTTTCCCTGCGCCAAAGGCTAGACCTCCCGCCTCGTTTGCCGCATCTTTCATTTTTTTTGCTTCGATATTAGAACGTGTACCCTGTTCTGTGCACAGCTCTTCTTTCTTATTTACCGGGGGTTTCTCATTTTTTAAAATGTTAGCCTCGACCGCTGCTGCCGTCTCTGCCGAATCCATGACCATAAATTTGACGGTGCAGCCCGATTCAAACTCCGCCGCCATTTTGTATTCTGTGCCATTCTTTTCGGCGTTTTTATTTTCATTCAGATGCCCGGCATGCCACCGTTTCTGTAAATCCTTCGCATCGCCGATATACCGCACCTCACCGGCGCTGTCATAAACCACATAGACACCTGGGGAATTTGGCACATCTTTCAGGCCTTCCGGCACACCATTCTTGATCGTGAACTGGCCATCAAACTTCATGGTGGAAATAGAGGAAATGCCATGAGTGAAACTTTTGCTTATCATTTCCTTCCACTGAACACCCCGATTCGCCACGGCAAGCACACTCGCAGACGACGTGGCGTTAAGCGTATCATCCACCGTTGTACTGAGGTTGGGGGACTTGGCATTCGGTTGAGAATTTCGTTTATTACGAAAACCGCCGATCAGTTTTCGTGCAACATTATCAACGGTTTTATCAACAATACTATTTAGCAGGGGATTAAGAGTATTGAGTTCCGGGTATTCCTGAACCATGGTGGGTGATGACATAATGGTGTGTCTCTCTGGTTGTGGTTGAAAGGCTTATTTTCCCACTCGAAATGCAACAAAATAACGAAAGCACCGGAATGGCAAGCTCCGAGTGAACGTGTTCAGGTCCGTTACGGGTGATCAATCTGTTGATTTTGACTAGTTAGAGTTGATTCTACGTTGGAATCGTCAGCCATGCATCTATAGAAAGAGCCATTGAGTCACTGAAGCGAAAAGGCATCCCGATTAATGAGCAACTCATACAGATCTGAGAACTCTAGCCTGGACAATGCACAAATAGACATTAGGATTGAGCCTCTACAATCCTGGTGCGCATAACAAAGAATATGTTAAACAGCCGTACAATTTGCGAACAGATGCACTCCAAAACATCAAGTTATTTCCCTTCCGTCAGCCTAAAGCAGCATTGTGTAACTGCACTGCTTGTTGCAGTGAGGTGTGTCGCTGAAGGCATCACGTAGCGATATTTGGCGAAGAAAAGCGCTTTTCACCGAGGGCCTGGGCTGACGGTCTAGCAGATCACCAACAGAGCCGGGGATATTTTGAACAGGAGAATGTAAACTGGAAGGATAAAGCAACGGGACACCCACGGGGGCGGGTTGTGAAAGTATTTCCTGTTGTCTTCGACCTTATTGCACGTAAAATGACCAGACACATTTTGGGAGGGAGTCTTTAATGGATATTGCGCTGCTCAACAGGGGCTGGAACAGAACATGGTCAGATACCATGGTAAATCTGGAAGCCCGGAAACTCGTCGAAACTGCAAATCGGCTATCAGCATTCTATTTGCAAGATGGGATAACACGTATCAAGTTTGTCGAAGAGATAAGGCAGGTCGTAGAGAAAGAATTTGAAACTGCACGACGGGCCAAAACCGATGAAGAATGCATTGCATGCATCAAAAATCTGCGTGCCGAAACAGATAATCTGCAAGAACAAGAACGCTTGTTAAGAACCAGAGCCGCCCAACTTTATGCAAAGGTCGAGTTTGTCAGGGAAAACAATAAAATCGTCGGATACGTGATTTCGGCAATCCATATAGTGGTATCTGGAGCAGCATTATTTGGTGGGATGGTTATGATGTCCACTATGACCCCTGTTGGAGTTCTTGCAGGAGCAGTTTTATTTGTTGATGGTATTAACGGTATAACAAAAGAAGCAAGCCATCTTCGCTATGGTGAACAATCCAAATCGGAAGGAATTTTTGCTGATGGCGCAATGGAGACCGCACAATTCATGGGGTTTAGCCCAAAAAGTGGATTAGCTCTTTATAATACGGTGACTCTAGGGGCGAGTGTCTATAGTATCTTCGGCTTAGCAAGGAAACCCGGAGCTTGGCGATTATTCCGTTGGCTGCCGCGTGATTACTACCGAAAAGTTGACACAATGAGCAAGCCTAAGCTAACGATGAAAATCGCTGGATATGGTGTCAAAGCGAAAGTCATTTTTGATCTTCTGGCTACTGATAACAGTACTAATTAAGATTTGTTCGCTCTACAGAATCGCCAAGATTTATAAGCAAGTACAGGCGGTTGTATAAAAATTGCAACCGCTGCGCCACAAGAAAGGCCAATAGCACCAGAGAAAACACTCTGCTCAGATGCGAACATCACAAGAAAAATGAATACAGCAAGGCAACCGGATACAACCCACACGGCAAGAATAAATCGCCTGGCCAGGTCCCTGATTGCATTCCCCAAGGTTCCACCATAGCTTTCAACGTTGTTCTTTATCTTCTTCAAATCCGATGGTGTAAAGCCAGAACTCAACAAAGCCTCATCAGTAACATCCATATTGTCCTCTCCGCATTTCTTAACTAGCAATGGCACACATAATCATAGAGATGAACTTTACAGTAATCCATATGATGTTTGTGCAATGTATCAGATTTCAGACAATAGAAGCCATAAAGCCCCGTTAGTGGTACAAGCAACAAGCGGAGCCGTTAGGCGACTACATCAATGTTCAGAGAGATCACACCTTATCAGGGTGCTCGTGTACCTTTCGGAGCGTGAGCGAAGCGCTGGCAGAGCCGGATCTGTAGCTACCGGGGCATTACCACTATTCACCTGTTTACGCAGCCATAACGCCGCGCATCGGGCTTAAATGCGTATGATCAGTCTGTTCGGGAGTTATGCCAGGTATGCGGCTTTTTGTTCGTTGTTGTACTGTCGCGGTAAGAACTTGGAACCACCGCCAGCGTGATGATATGCTCCCTTGTACCACAGACCAATCACGCGACAGGTGCGGGCGTAGAACAATGGGTAGTTTAAGTTGTACCTGCTAAAGCGGGGCAACGTAACTAACGGATAAATCATAATTTGTTGATTTATCAGGAGATTGGAGCGGGCGAAGGGAATCGAACCCTCGTATAGAGCTTGGGAAGCTCTCGTTCTACCATTGAACTACGCCCGCTTTGAGGTGCGTAAGGCATTATAGACCTTACGCACCTTCATACAAGCCTCTTCACAACTAACCGGCGATTAAATAATCACTTAGCACTTCGGTTTGCTGCCGGGCGCAGGAAGATAGCGCTGCGGATCGATGGCCGTCGCCTTATAGCGGATCTGGAAATGCAGCTTCACTGAATCCGTACCGGTGCTGCCCATGGTGGCAATCTTCTGCCCGGCTTTGACGTTCTGCCCGTTGTTGACCAGCATCGTGTCGTTGTGCGCATAGGCCGTGATGTAGTCTTCGCCATGCTTAATCATGATCAGGTTACCGTAGCCGCGCAGCTGGTTACCGACGTAAACCACCTTCCCGGCCCCGGAGGCATAAACCGGAGTACCGCGCGCAGCGGCGATATCAATACCCTTGTTGCCACCTTCAGAGAGTGAGTAAGGGGCGACCACTTTACCGCTGGCAGGCCAAATCCAGCAGCGCTGTCCAACCGGCGGCCATGACGATTGCGGCACCTGATAGGACGGCGTCACTTTGGCGGTTTTGCCTTTCGAAGAGGACTTTTTGCCCGAGGACGAACCGCCGCTAACCTTCAGCTGCTGCCCCACCTCGATGGTGTAGGGCGGCGAGAGGTTATTCAGCCGCGCCAGATCCTTCACGCTGGTTCCCGTTGCGCGCGAAATCCGGTACAGGGTGTCCCCGCGTTTGACGGTGTAGACCGAACCGGAATAGCTTCCCGTATCCGAAGATTTGCTCCCTGAACAGCCCGCCAGTAATAGCGTCAGCGTCAGGCAAAAAATAGCGGTAAGGGGTTTTCTCGTCAGGCTTCCTGCAAACAAAACAGATCCTCGGTCAGCGTGAATGGCGCACTATGATAACAGCCAAAACGAACAGGGGTCATGCCCTTTTCCGCTCTACGAGCCAAACCGTTCGTATAAGAATGCAGTATAATGCTTCGGCTGATGGTGCTGAACCACTCGGCAATTTGGCACTGGAGCATCAATGAGTATTCAAGAACACGTTATTTTGGTAAACGACCAGGGAATGGTGATTGGCACTCAGGAAAAATATGCCGCGCACACGTTACATACCCCGCTGCATCTGGCGTTCTCTTCCTGGCTTTTTAACGCAAAAGGCGAATGTCTGATCACCCGACGCGCCTTAAGCAAAAAAGCTTGGCCCGGCGTCTGGACCAACTCCGTGTGCGGCCACCCGCAGTCGGGTGAAGAGACAGTCCAGGCGATAATCCGCCGCTGCCGCTTTGAAGTGGGCGCAGAACTGACCGATATCACCGCCGTCGCCCCTGAATTTCGCTATCGGGAAACCGACCCGTCCGGGATCGTGGAAAACGAAATTTGCCCGGTGTTCGCCGCCCGCATCACCAATGACGTGACGATAAACGAAGATGAAGTGATGGACTATCAGTGGGTTGAGCTGGACGCGCTATTCCGCGCGCTGGACGCGACGCCCTGGGCCTTTAGCCCGTGGATGGTCATGGAAGCGACAACCGCCCGCGAAAAACTCAAAGCCTTCGCGGCGCAATAAAAAAGCCCCTTTCGGGGCTTTTTTTACATCTTAACGCCTTACTTCACCGGACGCATCGCCGGGAACAGGATCACGTCACGGATGGTGTGGCTGTTGGTGAACAGCATCACCATACGGTCGATACCAATACCCAGACCCGCCGTTGGTGGCAGACCGTGCTCCAGCGCGGTCACGTAATCTTCGTCGAAGAACATCGCTTCGTCGTCGCCTGCCGCTTTCGCATCAACCTGATCCTGGAAGCGCTGAGCCTGGTCTTCCGCATCGTTCAGCTCGCTAAAGCCGTTGCCGATTTCACGGCCACCGATGAAGAATTCGAAGCGGTCAGTGATCTCCGGGTTCTGGTCATTACGACGCGCCAGCGGAGAGACTTCAGCCGGGTATTCGGTGATGAAGGTCGGCTGAATCAGGTGCGCTTCGGCCACTTCTTCGAAGATCTCGGTCACGATACGGCCCAGACCCCAGCTCTTCTCAACCTTGATACCGATGCTTTCGGCGATCGCTTTCGCAGAATCGAAGTTATCCAGATCGGCCATGTTGGTTTCCGGACGGTACTTCTTGATCGCTTCGCGCATGGTCAGTTTTTCGAACGGCTTGCCGAAGTCGAAGACTTCTTCACCGTAAGGAACCTGCGTGGTGCCCAGAATATCCTGCGCCAGCGTACGGAACAGGGATTCGGTCAGCTCGATCAGATCTTTGTAATCCGCATACGCCATATAGAGTTCCATCATGGTGAACTCTGGGTTATGACGAACGGAGATCCCTTCGTTACGGAAGTTACGGTTGATCTCGAACACGCGGTCAAAACCACCAACCACCAGACGCTTCAGGTACAGTTCCGGCGCGATACGCAGGTACATGTCCAGGTCCAGGGCGTTGTGATGGGTGATGAACGGACGCGCAGACGCGCCGCCAGGGATCACCTGCATCATCGGGGTTTCCACTTCCATAAAGTCGCGGTTGACCATGAACTGGCGGATACCGGCCATAATCTGGGAGCGAATTTTGAAGGTCTTGCGGGATTCATCGTTAGAGATGAGATCCAGGTAGCGCTGACGGTAGCGCGCTTCCTGATCCTGCAGGCCGTGGAATTTGTCCGGCAGCGGGCGCAGGGCTTTGGTCAGCAGACGCAGCTCGGTGCAGTGGATAGACAGTTCACCGGTTTTGGTTTTGAACAGTTTACCTTTTGCGCCCAGGATATCGCCCAGGTCCCACTTCTTGAACTGCTCGTTGTAGATGCCTTCCGGCAGATCGTCACGGGAAACGTACAGCTGAATACGGCCACCAACGTCCTGCAGGGTCACGAAAGAGGCTTTACCCATGATACGACGGGTCATCATGCGGCCCGCAACGGCCACTTCAACGTTCAGCGCTTCCAGCTCTTCGTTCTCTTTCGCGTCGAAGTCAGCGTGCAGTTGGTCTGAGGTGTGGTCACGACGAAAATCGTTCGGGAACGGCACGCCCTGCTCGCGCAGCGCTGCCAGCTTCTCGCGGCGGGTTTTCAGTTCGTTGTTAAGATCGACTACCGCGTCAGCGCCCTGTGCTTGTTGTTCAGACATGTTGGTTCCTCATAACCCTGCTTTCAAACTTGCTTCGATAAATTGGTCCAGGCTGCCGTCCAGCACCGCCTGCGTGTTGCGGGTTTCAACCCCGGTACGCAGGTCTTTGATGCGGGAGTCATCAAGGACGTAAGAACGGATCTGGCTGCCCCAGCCGATGTCAGACTTGTTGTCTTCCATCGCCTGTTTCTCAGCATTTTTCTTCTGCATCTCCAGCTCATAAAGCTTCGCTTTCATCTGCTTCATGGCCTGGTCTTTGTTCTTATGCTGGGAACGGTCGTTCTGGCATTGCGTTACCAGCCCGGTTGGAATGTGGGTAATACGCACCGCCGATTCCGTACGGTTAACGTGCTGGCCGCCCGCGCCGGATGCGCGATAAACGTCGATACGCAGGTCCGCCGGGTTGATTTCGATATCGATATCTTCATCAACTTCCGGGTAAACAAACGCGGAGCTGAAGGAGGTATGACGACGGCCGCCGGAGTCGAACGGGCTCTTACGCACCAGGCGGTGAACGCCGGTTTCAGTGCGCAGCCAGCCGTAGGCGTAATCACCGATGATCTTGATGGTGACGGATTTAATACCGGCCACTTCACCTTCAGACTCTTCGATAATTTCAGTTTTAAAGCCGCGCGCTTCGGCCCAGCGCAGATACATACGCATCAGCATGCTGGCCCAGTCCTGCGCTTCGGTACCGCCAGAACCTGCCTGAATATCGAGATAGCAGTCAGCGCTGTCGTATTCGCCGGAGAACATGCGACGGAATTCAAGCTGCGCCAGCTTCTCTTCCAGCACGTCGAGTTCTGCTACGGCTTCGTTAAAGGTTTCTTCGTCGTCGGCTTCGACGGCCAGCTCCAGCAAACCGGAAACATCTTCCAGCCCCTGGGCCATTTGATCCAGCGTATCTACGATAGCTTCGAGAGAGGAACGCTCTTTACCCAGCGCCTGTGCGCGTTCAGGTTCGTTCCAGACGTCCGGCTGTTCCAGCTCGGCGTTTACTTCTTCAAGACGCTCTTTCTTGGCATCGTAGTCAAAGATACCCCCTAAGAACGTCAGAGCGCTCCGTGAGGTCCTGAATACGGTTTTTTACCGGATTAATTTCAAACATGGTCTGTTTTCTTTTATGGACTTGTCAAAATGCGGTGATAAGAGCGGGATTGTACCGAATCCACGCCCTTTTTTATAGAGATTACTGCCGCTAAATTGGCCAGATATTGTCGATGATGATCTGAAGGGTGCGGTTACCGCGAAACTCGTTGATGTCCAGTTTGTACGCCAGCTCGACCTCGCGCACGCCGTTGTCCGGCCATACCGCCGTGTCAACGTTAAAGGCAATGCCGTCCAGCAGCGGGCCGCCGCCGACCGGTTCAACCATCACCTTCAGATGACGCTCGCCGACGATGCGCTGCTGCAGCAGGCGGAAACGGCCGTCGAACAGCGGCTCCGGGAACATCTGCCCCCATGGACCGGCATCGCGGAGCATTTGCGCCACGTCCATCGTCATCTCAAGCGGTGAAAGCTCGCCATCGGACACCACTTCACCCTGCAGCAGGGCCGGGTCAATCCAGTCGGTGACCAGCTCGCCGAAGAGGCGCTGGAACTCGTCGAATTTCGCCTCTTCCAGCGACAGGCCTGCCGCCATCGCATGGCCGCCGAACTTGATCATCAAGCCCGGATACAGCGTATCGAGACGCTCCAGCGCGTCGCGCATGTGCAGCCCCTGAATCGAGCGGCCAGAGCCTTTCAGCGTGCCGTCGCCTGCGGGAGCGAAGGCGATCACCGGGCGGTGGAAGCGCTCTTTGATGCGCGACGCCAGAATGCCGACCACGCCCTGATGCCACTCGGGATGGTACATCGCCAGGCCGCCCGGCAGCGTATCGCCGCTGCGCTCCAGTTTTTCACACAGGGTCAGCGCTTCGGCCTGCATCCCCTGCTCAATCTCTTTACGTGTCTGGTTCAGGGCGTCCAGCTCGTTGGCCAGCACGCGCGCTTCACCGATGTTGTCGCACAGCAGCAGCGCGACGCCAACGGACATATCGTCCAGTCTTCCGGCCGCGTTCAGGCGCGGCCCGAGGGCAAAGCCCAAATCGCTTGCCGCCAGCTTGAGCGGGTCGCGGTTGGCGATTTCCAGCAGCGCCTTGATCCCCGGGCGGCACTTGCCTGCCCGGATACGGCTCAAGCCCTGCCAGGTCAAAATACGGTTATTGGTATCGAGCGGGACCACGTCAGCGACGGTACCCAGTGCCACCAGATCGAGATATTCGGCCAGGTTCGGTACGGCAATGCCGCGGGATTCGAACCAGCCCTTGTCGCGTAACAGGGTACGCAACGCCAGCATCAGATAAAACGCCACGCCTACGCCCGCAAGGGATTTCGACGGAAAATCACAGTCGCGCAGGTTGGGGTTAATAATCGCCTCGGCGGCAGGCAGCGTTTCACCGGGGAGATGGTGATCGGTAACCAGCACCGGGATCCCCAACGCGTGGGCATGATCGACCCCCGCATGGGAAGAGATCCCGTTATCGACGGTCATGATCATCTGCGCCCCGCGGGCGTGGGCCTGATCGACCACTTCCGGGCTGAGGCCGTAGCCGTCTTCAAAACGGTTCGGCACCAGATACGTGACGTTATCGCAGCCCAGCGCGCGCAGGCTGAGCACGCTCAGCGCGGTGCTGGTTGCGCCGTCGGCGTCGAAATCCCCTACTACCACAATACGCGTGTTCTCACGCAGCGCGTTGTAGAGCATTTCAGTGGCTTTTTCGATGCCGTTCAGTTGCTGCCAGGGCAGCATCCCTTTCACGCTGCGTTCAAGATCTTCAGCGCGACGCACGCCGCGGCTGGCGTAGAGGCGCTTCAGCAGCGGCGGGAGATCGTCCGGTAAATCAACCGGTTCAACCGCCTCGCGGCGGCGCAATTTTATCGGGGCTTTCACGCGGATTATTTACCACTAACCTGTTTCTGGTGCGCGTCGAGGAACTCTTTCATCTCTTTTGGTCCCTGATAGCCCGGAACGACATACCCGTTGCTCAGGACAATCGCTGGCGTACCGCTCACGCCAAACTGCACGCCCAGCGCGTAGTGGTTAGCAATGTCGATATCGCAGGAGGCTGGCTTAACCTCTTTTCCGCTCATCGCATCATCAAAGGCTTTGTTGCGGTCTTTCGCACACCAGATGGCCTTCATGTCCTGCTCTGGCTGGCTCTGTACGCCCGCGCGCGGGAAGGCCAGATAGCGCACGGTAATACCCAGCGCGTTGTAATCTTTCATCTCTTCATGCAGCTTGTGGCAGTAGCCGCAGGTGATGTCGGTGAAGACGGTGATGACGTGTTTTTCCTGCGCCGCCTTATAGACGATCATCTCTTTTTCGAGCGCGTTCAGGTTTTTCATCAGCAGCTGGTTGGTCACGTTAACCGGCTGCGCGCCGCTCACGTCGTACATTGGCCCCTGAATAATGTGTTTACCGTCTTCGGTGACATACAGCACGCCGCTGTTGGTCAGTACCGTTTTCATCCCAGCGACCGGTGCTGGCTGAATATCGCTGCCGGTGACGCCAAGCTTAGCGAGCGACTGTTTGATAGCGGCGTCGTCCGCATGGGCGAAACCGGTAAAGGAGGCTGCCAGCAGGGTGAACAGCGCGAAACTCTTTTTCATAGTTGATCCTGTTACAATTCGTCGGCACTCACGCACGAGGGTGGTGCTGTTGGTGTAGCTGCCGCAGGCGTTCCGTCGCGACATGGGTGTAAATTTGCGTCGTGGAAAGATCGCTATGTCCCAGCAGCATCTGCACCACGCGTAAATCCGCGCCGTGGTTGAGCAGATGCGTCGCGAAGGCATGACGCAATACGTGCGGCGAAAGCTTTTCACTGTCGATACCGGCCAGTGTGGCGTAATGCTTGATGCGATGCCAGAACGTTTGCCGCGTCATCTGCTGTGCGCGCTGGCTCGGAAACAGAACGTCGATAGACGCGCCGTTGAGCAGCCACGGGCGACCGTGCTCCAGATACGTTTCCAGCCAGTAAACCGCCTCTTCGCCCAGCGGAACCAGCCTTTCCTTGTTTCCTTTACCGATGACGCGCACCACGCCCTGACGCAGGCTGATGTCGCTCATCGTCAGGCCAACCAGTTCCGAAACGCGCAGGCCTGTAGCATACAATAGCTCAAGCATGGCTTTATCGCGTAACTCCAGCGGCAGGTCAACTGCCGGTGACTGTAATAATCTCTCAACTTGTGCTTCGCTGAGATCTTTCGGCAGCCGCTGCGGAAGTTTTGGGGATGCCAGCAGCGCGCTGGGATCGTCTTCGCGGATCTTCTCACGGTAGAGATGCTGGAACAGCCGACGCATGGCGCTGAGCAAGCGCGCGGAACTGGTGGCTTTGTATCCCCCTTCTACACGTTCACCGAGCAGTGCCTGCAGGTCGTCGCTTTGCGCGCTCGCCAGCGAGAGCTGCCGACGGGCCAGCCACTCCACCAGCATGGTAAGATCGCGCCGATAGGCGCTGAGCGTATTCTCGGCCAGATTTTTTTCCAGCCACAGCGCGTCGAGAAACTGTTCAACGAGTGCGAGATCCTTTTCCACATCAGCCCCTTTGATTCTGCAGTCAGGTCATTATGCCTGATTGTGACCGGTTTCTGGTACACTACGCGCAAAGTCAACGCAAGAATTGAGATAGTTACGCGATGAATATTGGTCTGTTCTATGGTTCCAGCACCTGCTACACCGAAATGGCGGCAGAGAAAATTCGCGACATCATTGGCCCGGAACTGGTGACGTTGCATAACCTGAAAGATGACGCGGTCGCGCTGATGGAACAGTACGATGTGCTGATCCTCGGCATCCCAACCTGGGACTTTGGTGAGATACAGGAAGACTGGGAAGCCATCTGGGATCAACTCGATTCAGTCAATCTCGACGGCAAGATTGTTGCCATGTACGGGATGGGAGATCAGCTGGGTTACGGGGAGTGGTTCCTGGACGCGCTCGGCATGCTGCACGACAAGCTGGCGCCGAAAGGGGTGTCGTTCATCGGCTACTGGCCAACCGAAGGTTACGAGTTCACCAGTAAAAAACCGATTATTGCCGACGGCGAGCTGTTTGTTGGGCTCGCGCTGGATGAAACCAACCAGTACGATCTTAGCGATGAACGCCTGCAAAACTGGTGCGAGCAGATTCTGGGCGAAATGGCAGAAAAGTTTAGCTAACGCCTATTACTCCTGCGTCGTCTGTTGCAACAGCATCCGGCGCAGGTCTCGCCACTCGGCAGCATCCATACTGTCAGCCGCCAGCCAAAGATGCTGGCAACGCCCGCCGTCCACCTTGCGTAACCGTAACATCATGCCGCAGTTGAGCATCCAGGGCATACCGAGAATATCCCACTCTTTTCCCTGCCAGCGCAGGCGGGAATCCATCAGTAGCTTGATCTCTCCCTGACGGGCATTAATGCGACGCTGGCTGCGTACGCTGTCAAACACGACAAACGAGAGTAACAGCAGCCACAGCGGCGTATAGCTCAGCGGCCACGGCATCAGTAACACAAAGGCCGCAACCAGGCCGTGGAGCAACAAAGACATCCACTGCGAGCGCCACGAGACGCGAAGATCAGATTGCCACAGGACCACGTTCCCGATTCCGTGTTTGAATTAATTGCACCATCCGTTGCAACTCGGTGTCGGCGGGTTTGCCGTGGTTCATCAGCCAGTTGAATAAATCCGGATCGTCAGACTCAAGCAGGCGAACAAACAGACGCTTATCATCGTCGCTTAAGGTGTCATACTCATATTCGAAGAAAGGCATGATGGAAATATCAAGTTCACGCATGCCGCGACGGCACGCCCAGTGAATACGGGCCTTGTTGTTAATATCCATGTTCAGTTTCCTGCATTACGTTTGGCACAGTCGGTACCCCATTCAGTGTTCTTTATTTCTCTACGGGGACACCAGCTAGTGTAACGTGTTTTTGAGCGTTTCATTACTGGAATATTGCGATCGACGAGCAGGCTTCCAGAATAATCCCTACAAAGACAGCGGATTACATTATTTTGCGTGGTGTTACGCACAACCGGTTTATGGCACAAATGGCCTGTTGAAAGCGCTTGCATTGCCTGCAGGCTCTTTTACCATTAGGCATTATTAAAGCGTTAAGCAATTCAGGATATCGTTATGGCCTTTACACCATTTTCTCCTCGCCAGCCCGCCGCCTCTGCGCGTCTGCCGCTGACGCTTATTTCTCTTGATGACTGGGCGCTGGCGACCCTCACCGGTGCCGACGCCGAAAAATATTTGCAGGGCCAGGTGACCGCCGACGTCAGTCAGATGACCGAACACCAGCACCTGCTGGCCGCCCATTGCGACCCAAAAGGCAAAATGTGGAGCAACCTGCGTCTGTTCCGCCGTCAGAACGGTTTTGCCTTTATTGAGCGCCGCAGCCTGCGTGACGCCCAGCTCAAAGAGCTGAAAAAATACGCGGTCTTCTCCAAAGTCACTATCGCCCCGGACGACGAACATGTCCTGCTGGGTGTGGCTGGCTTCCAGGCGCGTGCGGCGCTGAAAAATCTGTTCAGCGAACTGCCGGATGCCGAAAAGCAGCTCGTCAGCGAAGGCGCGACCTCCATCCTGTGGTTTGAACACCCGGCAGAGCGTTTTCTGTTAGTCACCGATGCTGAAACCGCCGAGCGCGTCACCGAGGCGCTGCGCGGCGAAGCGCAGCTTAACAACAGTCAGCAGTGGCTGGCGCTGAACATCGAAGCGGGTCTGCCGATCATTGACGCCGCAAACAGCGCGCAGTTTATTCCTCAGGCAACGAACCTGCAGGCGCTGGGCGGCATCAGCTTTAAAAAAGGCTGCTACACCGGCCAGGAGATGGTCGCACGAGCAAAATTCCGCGGGGCAAACAAACGCGCGCTATGGACACTCGCGGGACATGCCAGCCGCGTACCTGAAGCAGGTGAAGATTTAGAGCTGAAGATGGGTGAAAACTGGCGCCGTACCGGCACCGTATTAGCCGCCGTACAGCTGGATGATGGACGTCTTCTGGTGCAGGCCGTTATGAACAACGACATGGAAGCGGACAGCGTGTTCCGCGTGCGTGACGATGTGAACACACTGAGCATCGAGCCTCTGCCCTATTCACTGGAAGAGTGATGCTGTATCGCCCGGTGGCACTGCGCTTACCGGGCCTACAAATCCCGTAGGTCGGGTAAGGCGAAGCCGCCACCCGACAAAAAACTACGCCTGGCCCACATACAAATAAATCGCCAAAAAGTGGCACACGCTGCCGCCCAGCACAAAGCCGTGCCAGATGGCATGGTTGTACGGAATACGCTTGCAGACGTAGAAAATGACGCCGAGCGAATACACCACGCCGCCTAAGGCCAGAAGCGTGACGCCCCCTATCGACAGTTTGATTGCCAGCTGGTACACCACGATCAGCGACAGCCAGCCCATGGTCAGATAGGTGACCAGCGACAGCACCTTAAACCGGTGCGCGATGGTGAGCTTAAACAGGATCCCGAGCAGCGCCAGGCTCCAGATAACAATCATCAGGCCGCGCGACAGCGGTGAGTTGAGCCCCACCAGCAGAAACGGCGTGTAGGTGCCTGCAATAAGAAGGTAGATAGCGCAGTGGTCAAACTTCTTGAGCCACATCTTGGCCCGCTGATGCGGGATCGCGTGATACAGCGTCGAGGCCAGGAAAAGCAGGATCATGCTCCCGCCATACAGGCTGTAGCTGGTAATAGCCATTGCGCTGGCATTGGCATCGACCGCCTGCACCAGCAATAACACTAAACCGACAATCCCAAACACCAGGCCAATGCCGTGGCTGATGCTGTTGGCTATTTCCTCAGCCAGCGAATATCCCTGTGCGATTAATGGTCTACTCACCATACAAAACTCCGGGAAAACAAAAGATGATTATTCATCGCATCACTATGCTAACTGAGAATGATTCCAGTGAACACCTGTTAGCTAAAATAATTTCACTTCAGGATTTATACCTAAAAATCATAGGCATAAATGAATTTTTCACCTAACATTTGTTCACATTAAAATTTAATCATTAAGAATCAAGAGCATAAAAATGGATCCTGCCGTCTGGCCGCATGTTATGATGGATACATGAGGTCTGAATAAGGGTTATGCCATTGTGAGTATGTTTACCCACTCCGCCATTGCCAGTCTCAATAACCTGGAGATGATGGTCTACAACTATGTCATTAAAAACCGTGACAAAGTCATGTACATGACCATCCGCGAGCTGGCGGATGCGGCGGGTGTCTCGACGACCACTATCCTGCGCTTTTGCCGCAAGCTTAACTGCGAAGGCTACTCGGAGTTTCGCGTACGCTTTAAGCTTTATCTTGAACAAAACGAGCCCCAGCAGGCGAATTTCGGCGCCAGCGAAATAATCAGCTTCTTTAAAAGCGTAAATAATGAAGAGTTCGACGCGTTATTAGATAGTGCGGTCGATATTATTTTATCGTCGGAACGCATTATATTTGTCGGCGCAGGAACGTCAGGCTCGCTGGCAAAATATGGCGCACGTTTCTTTTCTAATATCGGAAAATTCAGTAACCATATTGATGACCCTTATTTCCCGGTCACCAATGACATGGCGAAAAATGCGCTGGCGATTGTGCTCTCCGTCTCGGGTGAGACCGAGGAGATCCTGCGCTTCGCCAGCCAGTTTAGCCTGCATCACTGCAAGGTGCTCTCCATTACCAGCCACGAGCACTCGCGTCTCGCAAAACTGGCCGACTTTAATCTCTCCTGGCACGTTCCCCAGACGCGTATTGCAGGTGTCTACGATATCACCACGCAAATTCCCGTCATCTATATTCTGGAATCTCTCGGCCGTAAGCTGGCGAAGAAACTTACAGAATAAAACATCCTGTTTTTTTGATGTAACAAATCACATTATGCCCAATTTGTTATATCGTGACATTTAATTTCGCTTTGCTAGACTCGATGCCAATAAGCCATTTATTGGGAATAGCAGCGATGAAAAAACTGACCTTACCAAAAGATTTTTTATGGGGTGGCGCGGTTGCCGCTCACCAGGTTGAAGGCGGCTGGAACAAAGGCGGCAAAGGGCCAAGCATTTGCGACGTATTAACCGGCGGCGCACACGGCGTGCCGCGCGAAATCACGCAGGACGTGGTGCCGGGGAAATATTATCCCAATCATGAGGCGATTGATTTCCACGGCCATTACAAAGAAGACATCAAGCTGTTTGCCGAGATGGGCTTCAAGTGTTTCCGCACCTCGATTGCCTGGACGCGTATCTTCCCGAACGGTGACGAAACGCAGCCAAACGAAGAAGGGCTGAAGTTTTACGACGACATGTTCGATGAGCTGCTGAAATACAACATCGAACCGGTGATCACCCTCTCCCACTTCGAAATGCCGCTGCACCTGGTGAAGGAGTACGGTAGCTGGACCAACCGTAAAGTGGTCGATTTCTTTGTACGCTTCGCGGAAGTGGTCTTTGAGCGCTACAAAAACAAGGTCAAATACTGGATGACCTTCAACGAAATCAACAACCAGCGTAACTGGCGCGCGCCGCTGTTCGGCTACTGCTGCTCGGGCGTGGTCTATACCGAACATGAAAATCCGGAAGAGACCATGTATCAGGTCCTGCACCACCAGTTTGTGGCCAGCGCCCTGGCGGTGAAAGCCGCGCGCCGCATCAACCCGGAGATGAAAGTCGGCTGCATGCTGGCGATGGTGGCGCTCTATCCGTTCTCCTGCAAACCGGAAGACGTGATGTTCGCCCAGGAATCAATGCGCGAGCGCTACGTCTTTACCGATGTCCAGCTGCGCGGCTACTACCCGTCCTACGTGCTGAACGAATGGGAGCGCCGCGGGTTCTCCATCAAAATGGAAGCGGGCGACGAGCAGATCCTGCGTGAAGGCACCTGCGACTACCTGGGCTTCAGCTATTACATGACCAACGCGGTGAAGGCGGAAGGCGGTACCGGCGATGCCATCTCCGGTTTCGAAGGCAGCGTACCGAACCCGCACGTGAAGGCCTCCGACTGGGGCTGGCAGATTGACCCGGTAGGCCTGCGCTATTCCCTGTGCGAACTGTACGAGCGTTACCAGAAGCCGCTGTTTATCGTGGAAAACGGCTTCGGCGCCTACGACAAGGTGGAAGAAGACGGCAGCATTAACGATGACTATCGCATCGACTACCTGCGTGCCCACGTGGAAGAGATGATCAAGGCCGTCACCCACGATGGCGTGGATCTGATGGGCTATACGCCATGGGGCTGTATCGACTGCGTGTCGTTCACCACCGGCCAGTACAGCAAGCGCTACGGCTTTATCTACGTGAACAAGCACGACGACGGCACGGGCGACATGTCGCGTTCCCGTAAGAAGAGCTTCGAGTGGTATAAAGGCGTGATTGCCAGCAACGGCGAGGCGCTGTGATTTTTTGCCCGGTGGCGCTGCGCTTACCGGGCCTATACGCATAGTAGGCCGGGTCGCCACCCGGCTTATTTCCCGCCCGCTAACTCGATAAAACTCCCCGTTACGTACGACGCCTTTTCGCTCAGCAGCCAGACAATCGCCTGGGCGACCTCTTCCGGCTGGCCGCCGCGCTGCATCGGCAGTAACGATTTTACGCGATCCACTCGCCCCGGCTCTCCGCCGGAGGCATGAATATCGGTATAGATCAGACCCGGACGGACGCAGTTAACGCGAATGCCCTGCGCTGCGACCTCAAGCGATAAACCCGTTGTCAGCGAATCCACCGCCCCCTTGGACGCGGCGTAATCCACATATTCACCCGGCGCGCCCAGACGGGACGCCGCGGAAGAGACATTTACTATCGCCCCGCCCTTGCCGCCATGTTTGAAGGACATGCGTTTTACCGCTTCCCGGCAGCAGAGGAAGTAGCCCGTGACGTTGGTCGCCAGGACGCGGTTAATGCGCTCGGCGGAGAGATTCTCAATGGTGGATTGCTCAAACAGAATCCCCGCATTATTGACCAGCGCGGTCAGCGGCTCGCCTTCACGATCGAGGCTGTCAAACATCGCCAGCACCTGAGCTTCATCACTGATGTCTGCCCGAACGGCAAAGGCTTTACCGCCCGCCTCAACAATCTGGTTGATCACATCCGTTGCGGCCTTAATGTTGTGATGATAGTTCACCGCCACGGTGTAGCCTTCGCGAGCCAGCTGCAGCGCGGTGGCTTTCCCGATGCCGCGGCTGGCGCCGGTGACCAGTGCAATTGCCATTATCTTCTCCCAATAAAAAAGCCGGGTGGCGGCTTCGCCTTACCCGGCCTACGTTACTACATCAGCAATGTTACTGGTATTCGCTCATCGGCACGCAGGAGCAGAACAGATTACGGTCGCCGTAGACGTCATCGAGACGCTTCACGGTCGGCCAGTATTTGTTCGCCACACCTGCCGGGAAGACCGCCAGCTCGCGGGAATAACCGTGGTTCCACTCCGCCACCATCTCGTGCTGGGTGTGCGGGGCGTTAACCAGCGGGTTATCTTCCAGCGTCCACTCACCGTCCTGTACGCGGTCGATCTCCATGCGGATGGCCAGCATCGCGTCGATAAAGCGGTCCAGTTCGGCTTTACTTTCGGACTCCGTTGGCTCCACCATCAGCGTGCCCGCAACCGGGAACGACATAGTAGGCGCGTGGAAGCCGTAGTCGATCAGACGCTTGGCAATATCCAGCTCGCTAATGCCGGTCTGCTCTTTCAGCGGACGAATATCGAGGATGCACTCGTGCGCCACGCGACCGTCGCGGCCGGTATAGAGCACCGGGAAGGCAGACTTCAGGCGCGTCGCAATATAGTTGGCGTTCAGAATGGCCACCTGGCTCGCCTGCTTCAGCCCTTCCGCGCCCATCATGCGGATATACATCCAGCTGATTGGCAGGATAGAGGCGCTACCGAACGGTGCCGCAGAAACCGCGCCCTGACGGGTCAGCATGCCTTCAATCTGAACCACGCTGTGGCCCGGCACAAACGGTGCCAGGTGCGCTTTCACGCCGATTGGGCCCATGCCCGGGCCGCCACCGCCGTGCGGAATGCAGAAGGTTTTGTGCAGGTTGAGGTGCGATACGTCCGCGCCGATAAAGCCCGGCGAGGTAATGCCCACCTGCGCGTTCATGTTTGCACCGTCGAGGTATACCTGACCGCCGAACTGGTGCACCACGTCGCACACTTCACGGATGGTCTCTTCGTACACGCCGTGGGTGGACGGATAGGTCACCATGATGCAGGAGAGTCTGTCGCCCGCCTGCTCGGCTTTCGCGCGCAGGTCAGCCAGGTCGATGTTGCCGTTCTTATCGCACGCCACCACCACCACTTCCATGCCCGCCATCTGGGCAGAGGCCGGGTTGGTGCCGTGGGCTGAGCTTGGGATCAGGCAGATATCGCGATGGCCTTCGTTGCGGCTTTCGTGATAGTGACGGATTGCCAGCAGGCCCGCATATTCACCCTGCGCGCCGGAGTTCGGCTGCATGCAGAGCGAGTCGTAACCGGTCAGCTTCACCAGCCAGTCGGAAAGCTGGTTGATCATCACGTGATAACCTTCCGCCTGCTCTGGCGGGCAGAACGGGTGCAGCTCGGAGAATTCAGGCCAGGTGATCGGGATCATCTCTGCTGCGGCGTTCAGCTTCATGGTGCAGGATCCCAGCGGGATCATCGCCTGGTTCAGCGCCAGATCCTTGCGCTCCAGAGAGTGCATGTAACGCATCATCTCGGTTTCGCTGTGGTAGCGATTAAAGACCGGGTGCGTCAGGATGGCGTCGTTACGCAGCATGCTGTCCTGAATGGAGCGGCTGTCGAGCGCAACTTCTTTGTCGAGCGCATCAATGTCCAGACCGTGCGCGTCACCCAGCAGCACGCTGAACAGGTTCAGGATATCGTCGCGGGTGGTGCTTTCATCCAGCGTAATGCCGACGGCGTTGTGGATGTCGCTGCGCAGGTTGATCTTTGCTGCGTCCGCGCGGGCCAGCACGGCGGCTTTGTCCGCCACGTCCACGCACAGGGTATCGAAGTAGTGGGCATGGCGCAGCTTAAGACCTTTTTGCTGCAGGCCGCAGGCCAGGATATCGGCCAGGCGGTGAATGCGGCTGGCAATGCGTTTCAGGCCAGCCGGGCCGTGGAACACGGCGTACAGGCTGGCGATATTCGCCAGCAGCACCTGTGAGGTACAGATGTTGGAGTTCGCTTTCTCGCGGCGGATATGCTGCTCGCGGGTCTGCATCGCCATGCGCAGCGCGGTATTACCGGCAGCATCTTTGGAGACGCCGATAATACGGCCAGGCATGGAACGTTTGAATTCATCTTTCGCGCCGAAGAACGCCGCGTGCGGGCCGCCGTAGCCCATCGGTACGCCGAAGCGCTGTGCTGAGCCGAATACGATATCCGCGCCCTGTTTGCCCGGCGCCGTCAGCAGCACCAGCGCCATAAAATCGGCGGCAACGCTCACAACCACCTTGCGGGATTTCAGCTCGGCAATCAGCGCGCCGTAGTCGTGAACTTCACCGGTGGTGCCCACCTGCTGGAGCAGCACGCCAAAGACGTCCTGATGATCCAGCACTTTGTCAGCGTCGTCGACAATCACGTCAAATCCGAAGGTTTCCGCACGGGTGCGCACCACGTCCAGCGTCTGAGGATGCATGTCCGCCGCCACGAAGAAGCGGTTAGCGTTTTTCAGCTTGCTCACGCGCTTAGCCATCGCCATCGCTTCGGCGGCAGCTGTCGCTTCATCCAGCAGAGAAGCGGAGGCGATATCCATGCCGGTCAGGTCCAGCGTCACCTGCTGGAAGTTCAGCAGCGCTTCCAGACGGCCCTGGGAGACTTCTGGCTGATACGGCGTATAGGCGGTGTACCAGCCCGGGTTTTCCAGCATGTTGCGCAGGATCACCGGCGGCAACTGCACGTTGGTGTAGCCCATGCCAATGTAAGACTTATAGCGCTTGTTCAGGCCGGCGATGGCCTTCAGCTCCGCCAGCGCGGCGAATTCCGTAGTGGCTTCCCCCACCTGAGGCGGCGTGGCAAGCTGGATGTCTTTTGGCACAATCTGGCCGATCAGTGCGTTTAATGAATCCGCGCCTACTGTCTTTAGCATCTCCTGCTGTTGCTGAGCATCCGGCCCAATGTGACGTTCGATGAAGGCGCCACGGTTTTCAAGCTGGCTTAAAGTCTGTGTCATGAGCGATGGTTCCTGAAACGTGCAGTGAATCGTAGTTATCTGTAACGCTGTTGCCCGGTGGCGCTAACGCTTACCGGGCCTACGTTGATCTCCAGGCCGGATAAGCGCAGCGCCATCCGGCACAACGTTATTCGTCTTCCAGTAGTGCTTCGTATGCGGTCGCATCCAGCAGCGCGGCAACCTGGGATTCGTCGCTGGCTTTGATCTTGAAGATCCAGCCGCCTTCATAAGGCTCGCTGTTGACCAGCTCTGGCGAATCGCTCAGCGCGTCGTTGACGGCAACAATTTCACCGCTTACCGGCGCGTAGATATCGGATGCTGCTTTTACGGACTCCGCCACGGCGCAGTCGTCGCCCGCGCTCACGGTCGTGCCCACGTCAGGCAGGTCAACAAACACCATGTCACCCAGCAGCTCTTGCGCGTGCTCGGTGATCCCTACGGTGTAAGTGCCGTCCGCCTCTTTGCGCAGCCACTCGTGTTCTTTGCTGTATTTCAGTTCTGCTGGCACATTGCTCATTGAAGTTCTCCTGATAAAAATGATTAGGCGACCGGCTTACCGGCGCGAACAAAAATCGGTTTGGTCACGTTGACCGGCATTTCGCGGTTGCGGATTTGCACCACCGCCGTTTCGCCAATCCCCGCCGGCACGCGTGCCAGTGCAATACTGTAGCCCAGCGTCGGTGAGAAGGTTCCGCTGGTGATCACGCCTTCGCGAGGATTGCCGTCAGCATCGGTAAAGCGCACCGGCAGTTCGCCGCGCAGCACGCCCTTCTCGGTCATCACCAGGCCCACCAGTTGTTCAGTGCCCTTCTCGCGCTGCATCTCCAGCGCTTCACGGCCAATAAAGTCACGGTCAGCCGGTTCCCACGCGATCGTCCAGCCCATATTGGCGGCCAGCGGAGAGACACCTTCATCCATCTCCTGACCGTAGAGGTTCATGCCCGCTTCCAGACGCAGCGTATCGCGCGCGCCCAGACCCGCAGGCTTCACGCCCGCTTCCACCAGCGCACGCCAGAAATCAGCGGCCTTCTCGTTTGGCATCGCAATTTCGTAGCCCGCTTCACCGGTGTAGCCGGTGGTGGCGATAAACAGATCGCCCGCCTGCACGCCAAAGAACGGCTTCATGCCAGCGGTGGCGTTGCGCTGCTCGTCGTTAAACAGAGAGGCGGCTTTCGCCTGCGCGTTTGGTCCCTGCACGGCGATCAGCGACAGATCGTCACGGACGGTGATGTCGATGGCATAAGGTTCGGCGTGTTGGGTGATCCAGGAGAGGTCTTTTTCGCGGGTGGCGGAGTTTACAACGAGGCGGAAGAAATCTTCAGTGAAGTAATAGACGATAAGGTCATCAATCACGCCGCCCGAGGCATTCAGCATGCCGGTATAGAGCGCTTTACCCGGCGTCTTCAGTTTGGCGACGTCGTTTGCCAGCAGATAACGCAAAAACTCCCGGGTGCGGCTACCGCGCAGATCGACAATTGTCATATGGGACACGTCGAACATACCGGCATCGGTGCGCACCGCGTGGTGCTCATCAATCTGCGAGCCGTAGTGCAGCGGCATCATCCAGCCATGGAAGTCCACCATGCGGGCGCCGCATAACACGTGTTGTTCGTACAAAGGAGTCTGTTGAGCCATCTTGTCCTCGTTGAAAAATTCACCGTGAAACCCGGTATCGGCCCCGCGTTCGGGCACCGACGCAAACGTTCTCTTTTACCTGAACTTACCACCGAAACCGGCGGTTAACCATAAGGCAAAATGGGTCATCACATTAGCTTATGACCAAAAATCGCTAAAAAGCCTACAGAGTTATTCACTGGAAAAATGCGATTAACCCCGCACAAAATTAACAATGATCTAACAGGATTTAGCACATGGTGATATTTCGTGCGGAAAATCGGGCCGAATTTCCGTAACGAGAAAAATGTGACATTAGATTATCTAATGCGAAAAATGACGTGAAATTAGAATATTTCAAACGAGGGAATTTCCCCGGCGCAGAGGCCGGGAAAATAAAGTGTGACGGGGATCTAAGTTAGCGCAGCCAGTCAGGGAGATCGTTAAGACCCATCGCCTGACGGAGAAGTTGAGGTTTGACGCCAGGAAGCGTGTCGGCCAGTTTAAGACCGATATCGCGCAGCAGTTTTTTTGCCGGATTTGCGCCGGCAAACAGCTCGCGGAAGCCCTGCATCCCCGCCAGCATCATCGCCGCACTGTGCTTGCGGCTGCGCTCATAGCGACGCAGGTAGAGATGCTGACCGATATCTTTCCCTTCGCGATGCAGGCGACGCAGTTCTTCTACCAGCTCCGCCGCGTCCATAAAGCCAAGATTAACGCCCTGCCCGGCCAGCGGATGAATGGTATGCGCCGCATCCCCCACCAGCGCCAGACGGTGCGCCGCAAACTGACGCGCGTAGCGGCCGGTTAACGGGAACACCTGACGCTCGCTCTCAAGCGTGCACAGGCCAAGGCGGTTATCAAAGGCCACGCACAGCGCCTGGTTAAAGGCCTCCGGCGTCGCCTCATGCATCTGCCGGGCTTTGTCCGGCACCAGGGACCAGACTATCGAGCACAGGTGCGGATCGGCAAGCGGCAGGAACGCCAGTATGCCGTCGTTGTGGAAAATCTGGCGCGCCACGCCGCCGTGCGGCTCTTCGGTGCGGATCGTCGCGACCAGAGCGTGATGACGATAGTCCCAGAAGGTCAGCGGGATATCGGCTTTATTACGCAGCCAGGAGTTGGCACCGTCAGCACCGACCACCAGGCGCGCGGTCAGCATGTCGCCGCTCTGCAGGGTGATAAACGCCTCGTTTTCGCCCCACGCCACCTGCTGGATCTGCGCAGGCGCAATCAGCGTCACGTCGCTGCACTGCTGTGCTTTTTGCCACAGCGCGTGGTGGATCACCGCGTTTTCAACGATGTGGCCCAGATGGCTATAGCCCATGCTTTCATCATCAAAAGCAATATGACCAAAGCTGTCTTTATCCCACACCTCCATGCCGTGATAACAGCTGGCGCGGTTCGCCACAATATCTGACCAGACGCCAAGGTGCGTCAGCAGCTTTTCGCTGGCCGCATTAATGGCCGAGACGCGGAGTTCCGGCGGCGCATCCGGGGCAACGGGCTGGGGCTGTTTTTGCTCCAGCACCGCCACGCGCAGGCCGCTGCCCTGTAATCCACAGGCCAATGCCAGTCCGACCATTCCGCCGCCAACGATGGCGACATCAACATTTTGCACGGTGATAACTCCTTAACGCGCGACCCAACCCAGGGTCCGCTGCGCCAGCACGTCACGTGCCGGAATGAATAGTTCCATCGCCATCAGCCCGAGATTGCGACCCGCAACCAGCGGTGCCCAGCGATTGGCAAAAAGATGGACCAGGCCATCGGTCACACCGATGGTAGCCTCTTTATCCGCCTGACGGCGCTTCTGGTAATGACTCAGCACCGAATAAGCCCCGCAGTCTTTTTGCTCGCCCCACGCCTGCGCCAGTGATTCGGCCAGGCTCATGACGTCGCGTAAGCCAAGGTTAAAGCCTTGCCCCGCGATGGGATGCAGCGTCTGCGCGGCGTTACCGACAAGCGCCAGACGATGGGAGATGGACTGAGATGCCGTAGTCAGCGAAAGCGGATAGACCGTCCGCTTGCCGGCATGGGTAATACGCCCCAGCCGCCAGCCAAAGGCTTTCTGCAGCTCGGTGCAAAAACGTTCGTCGGACCAGGCCTTCACCTCTTCAGCCTTATCCTGCGGATGGCACCAGACCAGGGAACAGCGCCCGTCCGACATCGGCAGCATCGCCAGCGGGCCATGCTGCGTAAAGCGCTCAAACGCCCTGCCGTTGTGGTCAGCTGCGGTAGCGACGTTCGCAATGACCGCCACCTGGCCGTAAGGCTGCTGGCGCCACTCCACGCCGCACTGGGTGCCGAGCGAGGAGCGCGAACCGTCCGCAGCGACCAGAAGCTGGCCTTCAAGGACGGTGCCGCTTTCCAGCGTCACGCTGACCGACGCTTCACTTCGGCTCACGCTGGCCACGCGCGCGGGGCAATGCAGCGTGACGCCCGGCGCGTCCTGGAGCAGGCGGAACAGACGCAATCCGACGTCGTGTAGCTCAACAACCTGACCCAGGGCATCAATCCGGTAATCCTGCGCGTCCAGCGTGACAAAACCTGCATGGCCGCGATCGCTGACGTGTACGGTCCCGATCGCCGTAGCACGGTCGGCAATTGCCTGCCAGATACCAATGCGCGAAAGCTGCTGGCAGGTGCCCTGCGCCATCGCGATGGCGCGGGCATCAAACCCGGGGTGGTTGGACGCCTCTGGCGCAACGGCTTCCACCAGGTGCACCGGAAGCTGCCCCTGCGTCAAATGCGAAATGGCCAGCGCCAGCGTGGCCCCGGTCATGCCGCCGCCAACGATAATCACGCTCATGCGCGCGCCGCTGCCATCAGCGCCTCGATATCGTCAGCGTTTTTCACGACGCTGGCGGTCAGGTTTTCGTTACCGGTCTCGGTAATCACGATGTCATCTTCAATACGAATACCAATCCCGCGGTACGCTTCAGGCACGTCGGCATCCGGCGCGATATAGAGACCCGGCTCCACGGTTAACACCATGCCCGGCTCCAGCACGCGGGAACGGTCGGTGCCGTAGGCGCCAACGTCATGCACGTCCAGCCCCAGCCAGTGGCTCAGGCCGTGCATAAAGTACGGTCGATGCGCATTTTCAGCAATAAGGGTATCTACGTCCCCTTTCAGAATACCGAGCCTGACCAGACCGGTAATCATGATGCGCACCACTTCGCCGGTCACTTCCTGGATGGAGGTACCTGGACGATACAGCCTGAGCGCCGTCTCAAGGGATTCGAGAACAATATCGTAAATCGCGCGCTGTGCCGGCGAGAATTTACCGTTCACCGGGAAGGTCCGGGTGATGTCCCCCGCATAGCCCTGATATTCGCAACCGGCGTCAATCAGCACCAGATCGCCGTCGCGCAGCGCGCTTTCGTTTTCGGTGTAGTGCAGAATGCAGCCGTTTTCCCCGCCGCCGACAATGGTGTTGTAGGAGGGATAGCGCGCGCCGTGGCGGTTAAATTCGTGGTGAATTTCGCCTTCCAGCTGGTATTCGAACATCCCGGGACGGCATTTCTCCATCGCACGGGTGTGCGCCAGCGCGCTGATTTCGCCCGCGCGGCGCATCACGTTAAGCTCTTCTTCAGACTTGAACAGGCGCATCTCATGCACCACCGGACGCCAGTCCGTCAGCGTGGCCGGTGCGGACAGGTTCTGCCGCGAGCCTTTGCGCAGCTTATCCAGCGCGGTGAAAACAATCTCATCGGCGTAAGCATATTCGCCCTGCGCGTGATAGAGCACGTCGAGGCCGTTAAGCAGTTGGTAGAGCTGCTGGTTGATTTCGCTAAACGCCAGCGCACGGTCAACGCCCAGCTTTTCCGGTGCGGCCTCTTGCCCTAAGCGGCGACCAAACCAGATTTCGGCCGTCAGATCGCGCACGCGGTTGAAAATCACGCTGTGGTTGTGGGTGTCATCACTCTTAATCAACACCAGTACCGCTTCCGGCTCGTTAAAACCGGTGAAGTACCAGAAGTCGCTGCTCTGGCGATAGGGATATTCGCTGTCGGCGCTGCGCGTCACTTCGGGCGCGGCAAAAATCAGCGCGGCGCTGCCCGGCTGCATTTTTGCCAGCAGCGCCTGACGGCGGCGCGAATACTCTTGACTCGAGATAACCATGACACCCTCCTGTGCGTTATTTTTCTTAATGTAAGGTTGGCTTGCGGACTTCCGGCGCAGTCGGCTGTGAGCGCGTAAAGTTGTCGTGGCACAGCAGTGCCGCCACGCGCACGTACTCGATGATCTCTTCGAGAGACATTTCCAGCTCTTCCTGGTCTTCGTCTTCATCGTAGCCAAGCTGGGCGATGTTGCGCAGATCGTCGATCGCTTCACCCGCTTCGCCGGTGACTTTATCCAGTTTAGGCTGCGTGACGCCCAGACCCAGCAGATAGTGATTTACCCACCCCGCCAGCGCATCGGCGCGATCGAACACGCTGACGTCGTCGCCTTCAGGCAGATAAAGCTGAAAAAGGAAGCCATCGTCTTCCAGCGAATCACTGATGGCGGCATGCATTTTACGCAGCGCTTCCGCCAGCTCGTGACCAAACGCCAGCCCTTCATTCGTGAGGTCGTGGATCAGCGGCTGCCATGAGCTGTCGCTGTTTCCGCCGCACAGCATGCCACTGATCAGACCGTGCATTTCGGCAGGGGTTAAACCGACTCCCTGCTGGTTCAGTAACTGGTTTAAATCCTTGTAACCAGGCATTTCGTTCTGTATAGACATGCGCATTCGTCATCATTGGGGGGAAGTTTCATGATATGCTACCACTTTGGACCCTGGTGATACCAGAAAAGGGCTTGTATCTTCACATCAGGGTAGCTATAGTGTCGCCCCTTCGCAGCCCCCGGGGCATCAGGCGAAGGCAGCGCAGTCAATCAGCAGGAAGGTGGCATGTCTGCACAACCCGTCGATCTCCAGATTTTTGGCCGTTCACTGCGAGTGAATTGTCCGCCTGAACAAAGGGATGCTTTGAATCAGGCTGCGGACGATTTGAATCAGCGGTTGCAAGATCTAAAAGAACGCACTAGAGTCACAAATACTGAGCAGCTGGTTTTCATCGCCGCGTTGAACATCAGCTATGAACTGACTCAGGAAAAAGCGAAGACCCGCGACTACGCGGCAAGCATGGAGCAGCGCATTAAAATGCTCCAGCAGACCATAGAACAGGCATTGCTTGATCAAGGTCGCAATCCCGAAAGACCGGGACCCAAGTTTGAATAACACTTCTCAGTTGACTATGGTAGAGTAACTGTGAAGACAAAATTTCTCTGAGATGTTCGCAAGCGGGCCAGTCCCCTGAGCCGATATTTCATACCACAAGAATGTGGCGCTCCATGGTTGGTGAGCATGCTCGGTCCGTCCGAGAAGCCTTAAAACTATGACGACACATTCACCTTGAACCAAGGGTTCAAGGGTTACAGCCTGCGGCGGCATCTCGGAGATTCCCTCTCTTTTCTTCTACCGACTACCATGACTCAATTCCCTGAAGTTTCGGCTTCACGCCAGGACATTCGTCAGCTCATTCGTCAACGCCGTCGTGCGTTAACCCCCGTTCAGCAAGCGCATTTTGCCCAGCAGGCCGCCGCCCGTATGATGGCGTATCCCCCTGTCGTGATGGCGCGCACGGTTGCCCTCTTTCTGTCGTTTGACGGCGAGCTGGACACCCAACCGCTGATAGAGCAACTCTGGCGCGCCGGGAAGAAGGTATACCTGCCGGTGCTGCACCCGTTCAGTGAAGGCAATCTGCTGTTTTTGCACTATCACCCGCACAGCGAGCTGGTAGTGAATCGTCTGAAAATCACCGAACCGAAACTCGACGTGCGCGACGTGCTCCCGCTGTCACAGCTGGATGTACTGACTACGCCGTTGGTCGCGTTTGATGAGCAGGGACAGCGCCTGGGAATGGGCGGTGGTTTTTACGACCGGACGCTGCAAAACTGGCAGCAGTATGGGTTGCAGCCGGTGGGCTACGCGCATGATTGCCAGCGCGTGGAGGCGTTGCCGGTAGAAAAATGGGATGTGCCGTTACCGGCGGTGGTGACGCCATCGAAGCTATGGGAGTGGTGAAACAGGCGTGCAGCCTGATGCCCTCACCCCAACCCTCTCCCACAGGGAGAGGGTGAAAACATAAAAAACGGTAACTGTCGTTACCGTTTTGCATTTACCTCGCACCATCAGTACA
Source organism: Enterobacter sp. BNK-13 (assembly GCF_048685015.1). Taxonomy (NCBI): domain Bacteria; kingdom Pseudomonadati; phylum Pseudomonadota; class Gammaproteobacteria; order Enterobacterales; family Enterobacteriaceae; genus Enterobacter; species Enterobacter sp. BNK-13. Next base: position 3,522,104 of record NZ_JBLQTP010000001.1, read on the forward strand.
GCAGACGCGCGCGAATCGTCCCCGGAATGGCCTTCATGCTCAGCAGCGCTTTCTCGGCCACATCGTCATCCGCTTCGATATCAATAACCACATAGCCCATCTGCGAGTTGGTCTGCAGATACTGCGCGGCAATGTTAACGCCCTGCTCGGCAAAGATCTGGTTAATCGCGGTCAGCACGCCTGGACGGTTTTCGTGGATGTGCAGCAGACGACGGCCACCGTGCAGCGGCAGCGACACTTCCGGGAAGTTCACCGCAGAAAGCGTAGAACCGTTGTCGGAGTATTTACTCAGCTTACCCGCCACTTCCAGACCGATATTCTCCTGCGCTTCCTGGGTTGAACCGCCGATGTGTGGCGTCAGGATCACGTTGTCGAACTCGCACAGCGGAGAGGTAAACGGATCGCTGTTGGTCGCAGGCTCCGTCGGGAAAACGTCGATGGCGGCGCCCGCCAGGTGCTTACGCTTCAGCGCATCGCACAGCGCAGGGATATCGACAACCGTGCCACGCGCGGCGTTAATCAGCAGTGAGCCCGGCTTCATCAGCGCCAGCTCTTCTGCACCCATCATGTTTTTAGTGGACGCATTTTCCGGCACGTGCAGGCTCACCACGTCACTCATGTTCAGCAGGTCAGACAGGTGTTGAACCTGGGTGGCATTGCCCAGCGGCAGCTTGCTTTCGATATCGTAAAAATAGACATGCATACCGAGAGATTCCGCCAGAATCCCCAGCTGGGTACCGATGTGGCCATAGCCGATGATACCCAGTTTTTTCCCACGGGCTTCGTAGGAGCCCGCAGCCAGTTTGTTCCAGACGCCGCGGTGTGCTTTGGCGTTAGCCTCCGGAATGCCGCGCAGAAGCAGCAGCAGTTCGCCAATCACCAGCTCCGCCACGGAACGGGTGTTGGAGAACGGGGCGTTGAAGACAGGAATACCGCGTTTCGCGGCAGCATTCAGGTCAACCTGGTTGGTACCGATGCAGAAGCAGCCGATAGCCACCAGCTTTTCCGCCGCGGCAATCACATCTTCAGTCAGGTGAGTACGGGATCGCAGGCCAATGAAGTGGGCATCACGGATGGACGCTTTCAGCTCTTCGGTATCGAGCGCGCCTTTGTGAAATTCGATGTTGGTGTAACCTGCCGCACGAAGGCTATCGATTGCTTTTTGATGCACGCCCTCGACCAGCAGGAATTTAATCTTGTCTTTCTCCAGTGATACCTTTGCCATTTACCCGACCCTGTTTTTGTCTGAACTGATGTTGTGCTGGATATAAATCCGCTGTAGCCAACATATCAAAAAAAACTATTGCAGCAATATGAACGTTTGCGTCGGCACGCTGAAGGAAAGTCATACAGCGCAAAATGGCAGAGGAAAATGCTATGGAAATTTACAAATGCGGAAGGATCGGCAAAAGAGGCATAAAAACGTGACACAAGTCACCGAATTTAGCGTATCAAAAATTTTTTAGCGGGGGGAGGACTCCCCCCGTCAGATCATTTTACGATGGTTTTCACGCCGTCAGCGGTGCCGATCAGCGCCACATCCGCGCCACGGTTGGCGAATAGCCCTACGGTCACGACGCCAGGAATGGCGTTGATGGCATTTTCCAGCGCAATCGCGTCGAGAATTTCCAGACCGTGAACGTCGAGGATCACGTTACCGTTGTCGGTCACTACGCCCTGACGGTATTCCGGGCGACCACCCAGCTTCACCAGCTGACGGGCAACCGCGCTGCGGGCCATCGGGATCACTTCAACCGGCAGCGGGAAATTCCCCAGAATGTCCACCTGCTTGGAGGCGTCCGCGATGCAGATAAACTTGTCCGCAACGGAGGCGATGATTTTTTCACGCGTCAGCGCCGCGCCGCCGCCTTTGATCATCTGCATGTGGCTGTTGATTTCATCCGCACCATCAACGTAAATCCCCAGACGATCCACTTCGTTGAGATCGAAAACGGTAATGCCGAGGCTTTTCAGCTTTTCCGTGGAAGCATCAGAGCTGGAAACCGCGCCCTCGATCTGCCCCTTCATCGTGCCCAGCGCATCGATAAAGTGTGCCGCGGTTGATCCCGTACCGACACCGACAATGGTACCCGGCTGTACGTACTGGAGAGCGGCCCATCCTACTGCTTTTTTCAGTTCATCCTGCGTCATGATCGTTTTGCCTGTGGTGTGAAAACTCAGGGCGCATTATAGAACACGTCGAATGGAATTCGTCTGCCACAAAGGGAAAATTGTGTCATAGTGCAGAATAAGCAAAATTAAGGAGCCAGCCAGAGCAATGAAACGTCCGGACTACAGAACACTACAGGCACTTGATGCAGTTATTCGTGAACGAGGTTTTGAGCGCGCGGCGCAAAAGCTTTGCATCACGCAGTCCGCCGTCTCTCAGCGTATCAAACAGCTTGAAAATATGTTCGGCCAACCGCTGCTGGTACGTACCGTACCGCCACGTCCAACCGAGCAAGGACAAAAGCTCCTCGCCCTGCTGCGCCAGGTTGAACTGCTGGAAGACGAGTGGCTGGGTGACGAGCAAACGGGTTCTACGCCGCTGCTGCTCTCTCTGGCGGTCAACGCCGACAGTCTGGCAACCTGGCTGCTGCCGGCCCTTGCGCCGGTCCTCGCGGACTCCCCTATCCGTCTGAATTTGCAGGTTGAAGACGAAACCCGCACTCAGGAGCGCCTGCGTCGCGGTGAGGTAGTTGGGGCGGTCAGTATCCAGCCTCAGGCGCTGCCAAGCTGTCTTGTCGATCAGTTAGGCGCCCTGGATTACCTGTTTGTGGGTTCAAAAGCCTTTGCCGAGCGCTACTTCCCGAACGGCGTCACCCGCGCAGCGCTGCTGAAAGCCCCTGCCGTGGCGTTCGACCATCTGGACGATATGCATCAGGCGTTCCTGCAGCAAAACTTCGACCTGCCGCCGGGCAGCGTGCCGTGCCATATCGTTAACTCGTCTGAAGCCTTCGTGCAGCTTGCGCGCCAGGGCACGACCTGCTGCATGATCCCGCACCTGCAGATTGAGAAAGAGTTAAAAAGCGGTGAGCTGATTGACCTGACGCCGGGGCTGTATCAGCGCCGGATGCTCTACTGGCACCGTTTTGCGCCGGAAAGCCGGATGATGCGCAACGTCACCGACGCGCTGCTGGCGTACGGGCATAAAGTATTGAGACAGGATTAAAAAGAAAAGCCGGGTGGCGGCTACGCCTTACCCGGCCTACAGATTACTGAGCCGGTTTCGGCTGTGCTGCAACGGGTTCCAGCTGGAAGACCACATCCACCTGATCGTCGAACTGAATGGTTGGCTGCTCGTAAGTTTCCTGAGCGGATACCGGGGCTGCATCAGCCTTCATCATACGAACCATCGGGCTTGGCTGGTAGTTAGAGACGTGGTAACGCACGCTGTAAACCGGACCGAGCTTGCTCTTAAAGCCAGAAGCCAGCTGTTCCGCCTGGTGAATGGCATCATCAATCGCCGCTTTACGCGCTTCGTCTTTGTATTTCTCCGGTTGCGCAACGCCCAGCGACACGGAACGGATCTCGTTCAGGCCCGCCTTCAGCGCACCGTCCAGCAGCGAGTTAAGCTTATCCAACTGACGCACGGTCACTTCAACGGTACGCACGGCACGGTAGCCTTTCAGGATGCTTTTGCCATTCTGGTAGTCGTAATCGGGTTGAGTACGCAGGTTCGCAGAGTTGATATCTTTTTTACCGACACCGTTCTGCTCGAGGAAAGAGAGGTATTGCGCAACGCGATCGTCAGCCTGCTTCTTGGCCGTCGCCGCATCTTTCGCCGCCACATTCACCTCAATTGCCAGGGTTGCAACATCGGGTACCGCGTCCACGCTTGCGGTGCCTGACGTGACGATGTGCGGGCCATCCGGCAATTCGCTTGCCTGCACCGACACCGCACCGAAACTTACTAATGCCGCCAGGGCCATCACTTTAAACTTCACTGTCATTCCTCCATGTTGCGAAGAGTGCCCATTAACAGGGCGCATGCCAGCAAGCTTAGCGGGTCTTGTTCAGTTGTCCATAAGACAAGGATTAGTTGAACAATTCCTGGACATGATGAATCCCCTCTTTCGCCAGCTGGAAAGCGATAAACCACATCACCAGGCCAACCAGGGTATTAATGATGCGCTGGGCTTTGGCCGTACGCAGACGAGGAGCCAGCCATGCCGCCAGAATGGCGAGCCCGAAGAACCAGAGGAACGAGGCGCTGACCGTACCGAGCGCAAACCAGCGTTTCGGTTCAACGTCCAGTTGACCGCCCAGGCTGCCCAGCACGACGAAGGTGTCGAGATAGACATGAGGGTTTAGCCAGGTCACTGCCAGCATGGTGACGATAATCTTCCAGCGGCCCTGCTTCATGACCTCCGCGCTCGCCAGCTCGAGGTTGCTGCTCATCGCCGTTTTCAGCGCGCCGAATCCGTACCAGAGCAGAAACGCCACGCCGCCCCAGGTGACCAGCGCCAGCAGCCACGGAGACTGCATCAGCAGCGCGCTGCCGCCAAAAATCCCGGCACAGATCAGCAGTAAATCGCTTACCGCGCACAGCAGGGCAATCATCAGATGGTACTGGCGGCGGATGCCCTGATTCATCACGAACGCATTTTGCGGGCCGAGCGGAAGGATCATGGCCGCACCTAAGGCAAGCCCTTGAAAATAATAAGATAGCATGACGATTTTCTCGCAGTGTTGTTCTGGAAGCCGACTATACTGCGCGAATTACATAAGAGGAAATGGATAATATTAATTGGGTATTAGCGGAGCTTATGAAAGTAAAGCCCGGTGGCGCTAGCGCTTACCGGGCCTACGGGTGACGTTATTCTGCTTCTTTGACTTTTTTGACGTTTACGTCCATCTGCGGATACGGGAAGCTGATGCCGTTGGCGTCGAAGTCGCGCTTAATGCGTTCCAGCACGTCCCAGTACACGTTTTGCAGATCGCTGCTTTTGCTCCAGATACGCACCACAAAGTTAATGGAGGAAGCGCCGAGTTCATTCAGGCGAACCGTCTGTTCTTTGTCTTTCAGAATGCGATCGTCAGAAGCAATGATGTTGGTAATCAGCGACTTCACCTGATCGATGTCGGAGTCGTATGCCACGCTGATAATCAGTTCGTTACGACGCACCGGCTCACGGGAGAAGTTGATGATGTTGCCCGCGATAATTTTCCCGTTCGGCACGACCACGATGCGGCCATCGACGGTGCGCATGGTCGTTGAGAAAATTTGTACCTGCAGCACGGTTCCGGCAATGCCGCCAAGGTCAACGTACTCACCGGAGCGGAACGGACGGAAGGTCACCAGCAGAACGCCTGCCGCCAGGTTTGAAAGCGAGCCCTGCAGCGCCAGACCAATAGCCAGACCGGCGGCACCGAGAACGGCGATGACGGAGGCGGTTTGCACTCCAACACGGCCCAGCGCCGCAATCAGCGTAAAGGCGATAATGCCGTAACGCACCAGTGCGGAGAGGAAGTCAGCCACCGTGGCGTCAATGTGACGGGCCAGCATCACGCGGTTAACCGTATTCGAGACAATACGCGCCACGATCATCCCGACGATGATGATGGCAATCGCCGCGACGATGTTCACGGCATAGCTCAGCAGCAGGGCCTGGTTGCGCACCAGCCAGTTACCGGCGTTATTGATGCTGTCTACAACATCGAGTTGTTCCATTTATTCTTCCTTTTGTTAAACCAAAACACAAAATCCATCCCCCATGGAGACAGGCAGGTCTGTAAAGGGTAAACAAAAAGCACTGGTTTTGCCAAACAGATCACAAAAGCAGGTCTGGCAGGGTATTGAAAAAGCATAAAAAAAGGCCCGTATTTGCGGGCCTTCTGATGCTGTTAGCAGCTCAAATTACAGAACGTCGATCGCGTTCAGTTCTTTGAAAGCCTGCTCCAGACGGGTCACCATGGACGTCTGCGCTGCGCGCAGCCATACGCGTGGATCGTAGTATTTCTTGTTCGGCTGGTCTTCGCCTTTCGGGTTGCCCAGCTGGCCCTGCAGGTAAGCTTCGTTCGCTTTGTAGTACTGCAGGATACCGTCCCAGGTTGCCCACTGGGTGTCGGTATCGATGTTCATTTTCACAACGCCGTAGCTTACGGAGTCTTTGATTTCCTGAGCAGAAGAACCGGAACCGCCGTGGAAGACGAAGTTCAGGCTGTTGTGCGGCAGGTTGTGTTTCTTGGAAACGTATTCCTGAGAATCACGCAGGATGGTTGGGGTCAGAACCACGTTGCCTGGTTTGTAAACGCCGTGTACGTTACCGAAGGACGCTGCGATGGTGAAGCGTGGGCTGATTTTGCTCAGCTCGGTGTAAGCGTAATCAACGTCTTCTGGCTGGGTGTACAGTGCAGAAGCGTCCATGTGGCTGTTGTCCACGCCGTCTTCTTCACCGCCGGTGCAACCCAGTTCGATTTCCAGGGTCATGTCCATTTTGGCCATGCGCGCCAGGTACTTAGAGCAGATTTCGATGTTTTCGTGCAGTGACTCTTCAGACAGGTCGATCATGTGAGAAGAGAACAGTGGCTTACCGGTTGCCGCGAAGTGTTTTTCACCCGCGTCCAGCAGACCGTCGATCCACGGCAGCAGTTTCTTCGCGCAGTGGTCAGTGTGCAGGATAACTGGAACACCGTAGTGCTCAGCCATCTGGTGAACGTGGTGCGCACCAGAGATAGCGCCCAGGATTGCAGCACCCTGAGGAATGTCAGTTTTCACGCCTTTACCTGCGATGAACGCAGCGCCGCCGTTAGAGAACTGAACGATAACCGGTGCTTTAACTTTTGCAGCGGTTTCCAGTACGGCGTTGATGGAGTCGGTACCCACGCAGTTAACTGCTGGCAGAGCGAAGTTGTTTTCTTTAGCTACCTGGAACACTTTCTGTACGTCATCACCAGTGATAACGCCAGGTTTTACGAAATCAAAAATTTTAGACATGTTGCTTAGTCCTGTATCTTCGGCCGTTAGAAAAGGTGCGAGCTCTTAAAAGCGCGCTGAAAATTGGGCAGGTTTCCCTGCCCTTGAATGGCTTACTTCTTAGCGCGCTCTTCGAGCATTGCTACTGCTGGCAGTACTTTGCCTTCCACGAATTCGAGGAATGCGCCGCCACCAGTGGAGATGTAGGAGATCTTGTCAGCGATACCGAACAGGTCGATTGCTGCCAGGGTGTCACCACCGCCTGCGATAGAGAACGCTTCGCTGTCTGCGATAGCGTTAGCAACGATTTCAGTCCCTTTGCGGAAGTTCGGGAATTCGAACACGCCAACCGGACCGTTCCACAGGATAGTTTTTGCGTTTTTGAGGATTTCAGCCAGTTTCTGTGCAGAAACGTCGCCCAGATCCAGAATCTGCTCTTCGTCTTTGATGTCGTTTACAGACTTCAGAGTCGCGGTTGCGGTTTCGGAGAACTCGGTCGCGACGCGAACGTCAGTTGGAACCGGGATATCACAGGTACCCAGCAGGCGTTTGGCTTCGTCAACCAGGTCTGCTTCGTACAGGGATTTACCCACGTTGTGGCCCTGAGCGGCAACGAAGGTGTTCGCGATACCACCGCCAACGATCAGCTGGTCAGCGATTTTAGACAGGGAATCCAGAACGGTCAGTTTGGTAGAAACTTTAGAACCACCAACGATAGCCACCATTGGACGAGCAGGTTCTTTCAGTGCTTTACCCAGCGCTTCCAGTTCGTCAGCCAGCAGAGGACCGGCACACGCAACGTCTGCGAATTTACCGATACCGTGGGTAGACGCCTGAGCACGGTGCGCCGTACCGAAGGCATCCATCACGAACACGTCGCACAGTGCAGCGTATTTTTTGGAAAGGGTTTCGTCGTCTTTCTTCTCGCCTTTGTTGAAGCGAACGTTTTCCAGAACAACCAGTTCACCGGCTGCTATGTCAACGCCATCCAGGTAATCTTTCACCAGGCGAACCGGGTTGGACAGTTTGTCTTTCAGGTAATTAACCACTGGCAGCAGAGAGAACTCTTCGTTGTACTCGCCTTCAGTTGGACGACCCAGGTGGGAGGTGACCATCACTTTCGCGCCCTGCTTCAGAGCCAGCTCGATGGTTGGCAGAGATGCACGGATACGCGCGTCGCTGGTCACTTTGCCATCTTTAACCGGTACGTTCAGATCGGCACGGATGAAAACGCGTTTACCAGCCAGATCCAGATCGGTCATCTTAATTACAGACATGGTGAATCCTCTCGTTGATTCTTAAAGTTTTGCAGACGCACGATGCGTCTTACCTGAAACCTTGAGCAGCCATTGCTAACGTGGTGTCGAGCATTCGGTTAGCAAAGCCCCATTCGTTATCACACCAGACCAGCGTCTTGATAAGGTGTGCGCCACTGACCCTCGTTTGCGTGCCATCGACGATGGCGCTGTGCGGGTCGTGGTTAAAATCTACTGAGACCAACGGTAATTCCGTATAGTCAACTATACCATGAAATGCCCCCTGTGCCGCTTTTTGCAGCAACAGGTTGACTTCACAGGCTTTTACCGGTTTTTTCACCGTTACGCTAAGGTCGATTGCGGTGACGTTGATCGTTGGGACACGCACGGCAATCGCTTCAAAACGGTCATTGAACTGCGGAAAAATTCGGGTGATCCCTGCCGCCAGTTTCGTATCCACCGGAATGATTGACTGGCTCGCTGCACGCGTGCGCCGTAAATCAGGGTGGTAAGCGTCAATGACCTGCTGATCGTGCATGGCGGAGTGAATCGTGGTCACGGTGCCGGACTCAATGCCATACGCATCGTCTAACAGTTTGATGACCGGAATAATGCAGTTGGTGGTACAGGAGGCGTTGGAAACAATGCGGTGTTCGGCCTGCAGCTCATGCTGGTTGACGCCAAACACGACGGTCGCGTCGAGGTCGTTACTGCCGGGATGAGAAAACAGGACTTTTTTCGCGCCGGCTGTCAGATGCGCTTCGCCATGTTCGCGATTGCCATACACACCGGTACAGTCAAGTACGACATCCACACCCAGTTCACGCCAGGGTAGCCCGGAGATGCTGTTCTCATGCAGCACACGAATCGCGTCATCACCCACAAAAAGCTGATCTCTTTCCTGGCGCACGTCCCAGGCAAAGCGTCCGTGGCTGGTGTCATACTTCAATAAATGCGCCATGCCCGCAGCATCCGCCAGTTCATTGATTGCCACCACGGTTATTTCCGCCCGACGTCCGGATTCATACAAAGCACGAACCACATTACGCCCGATGCGACCGAAGCCATTAATCGCTACGCGTACGGTCATAGATCTCCTGCAAAGCAATCCCTGAGTGTGAGGTGGCTGAAAGAGTAATCCAGCTACGCCCGAAGGGGAATCCTTGCTGTCACAAACTGCGATTGATTGGTCAATTGTCGAACATTTAATCGACTGAAACGCTTCAGCAAGAATAAGCGAATCGGGGAATAAAAGGAATGTCTGTCCAGATGAATAAGCGAGCTATATGACTTGCGTCACATTTTCGGTGGAATAATGACGTAAAAAAAGCCGGGTAAGCGCTAGCGCTTACCCGGCCTACTTTCGAGCCATTTGTAGACCCGGTCAGCGTAGCGCCACCGGGCAAAACGGCGATTACAGCAGTTCTTTCGCTTTCGCGATAACGTTCTCAACGGTGAAGCCGAACTCTTCGAACAGCTGCTCTGCCGGAGCAGACTCACCGAAGGTGGTCATGCCGACGATAGCGCCGTTCAGGCCCACGTATTTGAACCAGTAGTCAGCGATACCCGCTTCCACTGCCACGCGAGCGGAAACCGCTTTAGGCAGTACGGATTCACGGTAAGCGGCATCCTGCTTGTCGAACGCGTCGGTAGACGGCATGGAGACCACGCGCGCCTTCACGCCTTCGGCAGTCAGTTTTTCCCATGCGGCAACAGCCAGTTCAACTTCAGAACCGGTAGCGATGAAGATCAGCTCTGGCTGGCCCGCGCAATCTTTCAGCACGTAACCACCGCGAGCGATGTTCGCCAGCTGCTCTGGCGTACGCTCCTGCTGTGCCAGGTTCTGACGGGAGAGGATCAGCGCGGTTGGACCGTCCTGACGCTCAACGCCGTATTTCCACGCTACCGCGGATTCAACCTGGTCACATGGACGCCATGTGCTCATGTTCGGGGTCACGCGCAGAGAAGCCACCTGCTCTACCGGCTGGTGAGTTGGACCGTCTTCGCCCAGACCGATGGAGTCGTGGGTGTAAACCATCACCTGACGCTGTTTCATCAGCGCCGCCATACGCACGGCGTTACGCGCATATTCGACGAACATCAGGAAGGTAGAGGTGTACGGCAGGAAACCACCGTGCAGGGAGATACCGTTGGCAATCGCAGTCATACCGAATTCACGTACACCGTAATGGATGTAGTTACCGGCAGTGTCTTCGTTGATTGGCTTAGAACCGGACCACAGGGTCAGGTTAGATGGCGCCAGATCAGCGGAGCCGCCGAGGAATTCAGGCAGCAGAGGACCGAACGCTTCAATGGCATTCTGAGACGCTTTACGGCTCGCGATTTTAGACGGGTTCGCCTGCAGCTTAGCGATGAACTCGTTCGCTTTCGCGTCGAAGTCAGACGGCATGTCACCTTTCATACGACGGGTGAATTCAGCCGCTTCCTGTGGGAAGGCTTTCGCGTAAGCCGCGAACTTCTCGTTCCACGCCGCTTCTTTCGCCTGGCCTACTTCTTTTGCATCCCACTGAGCATAGATCTCAGATGGGATTTCGAATGCAGGGTATTTCCAGCCCAGCGCTTCGCGGGTCAGTGCGATTTCCGCGTCACCCAGCGGCGCGCCGTGGGAGTCGTGCGTACCCGCTTTGTTCGGGGAACCGAAGCCGATGATGGTTTTGCACATCAGCAGGGACGGTTTGTCCGTCACAGCGCGCGCTTCTTCTACTGCACGTTTAATCGAGTCAGCATCGTGACCATCAACGCCACGCACAACGTGCCAGCCGTAAGCTTCGAAACGTTTAGCGGTGTCGTCAGTGAACCAGCCTTCAACGTGACCGTCGATGGAGATACCGTTGTCGTCATAGAACGCAACCAGTTTACCCAGCTTCAGGGTACCTGCCAGGGAGCACACTTCGTGAGAAATGCCTTCCATCATGCAGCCGTCGCCCATGAACGCGTAGGTGAAGTGGTCAACGATGTCGTGGCCAGGACGGTTGAACTGCGCCGCCAGGGTCTTCTCAGCGATCGCCATACCCACAGCGTTAGCAATACCCTGACCCAGCGGGCCGGTGGTGGTTTCTACGCCAGCGGTGTAGCCCACTTCCGGGTGACCTGGAGTTTTGGAGTGCAACTGACGGAAGTTTTTCAGCTCTTCGATAGGCAGATCGTAGCCGGTGAGGTGCAGCAGGCTATAGATCAGCATAGAGCCGTGGCCGTTAGACAGTACGAAACGGTCGCGGTCAGCCCATGACGGGTTCTGCGGGTTGTGGTTCAGGAAATCGCGCCACAGGACTTCGGCGATATCAGCCATACCCATAGGGGCCCCTGGGTGGCCGGATTTGGCTTTCTGTACTGCGTCCATGCTCAGCGCACGAATAGCATTAGCAAGCTCTTTACGTGAGGACATTTTAACTCCAGATCGGACTGTTAAAGGCCATGCCCTTGACGACAGCGCGTTTTGGGCTACGCCGGAAAAAAGTGCCAACAATGTAACCCAAGCGGCATGCCATGTACATGGACCATTCTTTTGCAGCTTAAGAAATCTCTGGATCATGCTCGCATGTTGCGCAATCTGCTCGCCCGGCCCTGTAGATATTCCTTATACTTAGCCCGACACCGGCTTCGCTGACGGTGCACTTTTCGGATTTTATTCAGATTAACGAGTACGGAAGCAACCTCATGAAAATGCGTGCAATAGTGCTGGCCCTGGGTACAACGCTCCTGCTGAGCGGCTGTCAGAATATGGATTCTAACGGCCTGATGACCTCAGGCGCAGAGGCCTTTCAGGCCTATTCCCTGAGCGATGCGCAGGTAAAAGCGCTGAGCGACCAGGCCTGTAAAGATATGGACGGAAAAGCCACGCTTGCGCCGACTAACAGTACCTACACGCAGCGTCTGAATAAGATTGCTTCCGCGCTGGGCGATAACATCAACGGCCAGCCGGTGAACTACAAGGTTTACATGGCGAAAGACGTCAACGCCTTCGCGATGGCGAACGGCTGTATCCGCGTTTACAGCGGCCTCATGGATATGATGACCGACAACGAAGTAGAAGCGGTCATCGGCCATGAAATGGGCCACGTTGCGCTGGGCCACGTGAAGAAAGGGATGCAGGTTGCCTTAGGCACCAATGCCATCCGCGCAGCGGCGGCCTCAGCAGGCGGTATCGTTGGCAGCCTGTCCCAGTCACAGCTTGGCGACGTGGGTGAAAAACTGGTGAACTCCCAGTTCTCCCAGCGTCAGGAGTCCGAAGCGGATGACTACTCCTACGATCTGTTGCGCAAACGCGGCATTAATCCATCCGGTTTAGCCACCAGCTTTGAAAAACTGGCCAAACTGGAAGCAGGGCGTCAAAGCTCAATGTTTGACGATCACCCTGCCTCAGAAGAGCGCGCACAGCATATTCGCGACCGTATGGCCGCAGACGGAATTAAATAATTTCAGAAGGAGGCAGTTTTGCCTCCTTTTTATTTCGCATGAAATGTTAACTTAACAGCACGTATCGATAACACCCCTGAAAGCCCCGCCAAATCTGCCCTGTCACATTGAAACGTCTGGTCACATAATTATTGCAAAGGTCACTTTTTCCGGTAATTATCACCCCTGCAGTGATTCAATTAATATATCCAGACAGAGACGTTCCCTCCGTGAAAAAAGAATTATCATTAATTGCTTTAAGTTTATTTGCCGCATTACCTGCCGCTGCAAGCCAGCAATCCGACAGCCAGGGTTTTATTGACGACAGCCATCTGGACCTGTTTTTACGCAATGCGTATATCAGCCGTGATTATCATCAGGGCCAGCAGGACAAAGCCGAATGGGGTCAGGGTATCATCGCCACGTTTGCATCCGGCTATACCGAAGGGCTGGTGGGCTTTGGTGTGGACGGTATTGCTCAATACGGCGTGCGCCTGGACGGCGGTCGCGGCAAGAGCGGCGCAGGCGGCATCGACTTCTTTAAACAGGAAGACGACGGCCGGGCAAAATCCGATCTGGCAAAGTTTGGCGCAACCGCCAAAATGCGCATCTCGAATACCGTACTGAGCTACGGGAATCAGCGTCCTGAGCTGCCCATCGTCAATGCCGACAGCTCTCGCCTGCTCTTTGAAAGCTACACCGGCACCATGCTGACCTCAAAAGAGATCGACGGTCTGGAAATTAACGCCGGTTATTTCACCGACGAGCAGCGTAAAAGTGACGACCGCCACGACAGCGGGCTGAAGAGCCTCTCCTTCGGCGGCGCGAGCTATCAGTTCAACGATCAGTTCAGCGGCGCGTTTTACGCCTCTCACAATGAAGAGGTGATGAACAAGCAGTATCTGGGCCTGAACTTCAAACAGCCGTTCAGCACCGGGCAGCAGCTGGTGCTCGACTTCAACGGCTATAACTCCCGTCTCGATCAGAGTTACGCGGACAGCCTCGATACGGGCCGCAGCAACGCTATCTGGAGCCTGGCGGCGAGCTACATCTGGAATATTCACACGTTCAAAGTGGCGTACCAGCAGAGCAGCGGCAGCACCGGCTACAACTACGGCGGCTACCGCGACCAGGGCGGCGTGGGTGATGGCGGTAACACCATCTGGCTGGCAAACTCCTACTGGTCTGATTTTAACGGCGAAGATGAACGTTCCTGGCAGGCATCCTACGGTCTGGACTTTGGCGGCCTTGGCCTGCCGGGTCTGAGCTGGACCACCGCCTACGTGCGCGGGGACAACATCAAAACCGCGGAAACCAGCAACGGCAAAGAGCACGAGTGGTTTAACCAGATCCAGTACCAGGTGCAGGATGGCCCGGCGAAGGATCTGAAACTGAAACTGCGCTATTCCGTGCTGCGCGTCTCCAGCAACGCCAGCGACTATAACGTGGGCGGGGACGAGATCCGCGCTTACGTGGAATACCCGTTTAACGTGTTCTAAAGGCAATAAAAAACCTCTCCAGGGAGAGGTTTTTTTACGCCAGTAGAGGCTTATTCGCCTTTTTTGGCTGCCTGGATGTAGAGCATTTCCAGTGCCAGGGTCGCTGCGGCCAGCGCAGTGATCTCGGACTGGTCATACGCAGGCGCCACTTCCACCACGTCCATCCCGACAATGTTGAGATCCTTCAGGCCGCGCACCAGCTTGATGGCGCGGTCTGAGGTCAGGCCGCCGATTACCGGGGTACCGGTACCCGGTGCAAATGCCGGATCGAGGCAGTCGATGTCGAAGGTCAGATACACGGGCATATCACCCACGATCTGCTTCACCTGCGCGAGGATGTCATCCACGCCGCGGTCGTTAACCTGACCCGCATCCAGCACGGTGAAGCCGTTATCTTTGTCGAACTCAGTGCGAATACCGATCTGCACGGAATGATTCGGGTCGATCAGACCTTCGTTCGGCGCAGTAAAGAACATGGTGCCGTGGTCAAACTCACAGCCGTTGGCGTAGGTGTCGGTATGCGCATCAAAGTGTACCAGCGCCATTTTACCGAAGTGCTTCGCGTGGGCGCGCAGCAGCGGCAGGGTCACGAAGTGGTCGCCGCCGAAGGAGAGCATGCGCTTACCGGCAGCCAGCAACTTCTCGGCGTGGGCCTGCAGCTTTTCGCTCATCTCACGCGCATCACCAAAGGCATACACCAGGTCACCGCAGTCCACCACGTTCAGGCGCTCGCGCATGTCGAAGTTCCACGGGAAACGGTTGTGCTCCCAGGCCAGGTTAGTGGAAACCTGACGGATCGCTGCCGGGCCATGACGCCCACCCGCACGGCCTGACGTTGCCATGTCGAACGGCACGCCAGTGATCACCCAGTCCGCGTCACTGTCGTACGGCTGGAAGTTCATCGGAAGGCGTAAAAAACCAAACGCGTTAGATACCAGAGAGTTATCGTACTGATGACCTAAAGTGCTCATGTCCTGTCCTCGTATCATAGATAGACGATCGTTGCTAAAGGTGAAAAAAAATCCCTTCCGCGTCGTTAAGCCCGACGAGGAAGGGATCTTTTCATATCGTAATGCTGTATGGCGCTAAGAATAGCGCCTGACTCCATTAAATTCAAGCGACTCATAAATACAAATTATATAGCCAACCCTTACCATTCATCGAATAAAACAATAGCCATAAAAATATTATAATCTTTACATTCTTAATATTTCCCCAATGAATATTTAAATGCTCCCATTACGGGCTCACCCTTTATAATTCAAGAGTAAAGCCTTTCCATAACACATTCATACATACATAAACAGCATGAGATAGTCCGAATTCGGATTTTATTTAGTTATAGCGTGTAGTTTTCTCTTTTTTTACTCCCTACAATCCCGCCGCTTTATTAAAATTTATTTCTAAATGGAATTACTTATGAACAAATATTTAAAAATTGGTCTTTTTACCATTCTGGCGGGAGCGGGTTCTGCAGCAGCGGCAGAAGATGGCACGATTACCTTTGACGGTACTATCAGTGACGCAACCTGTGCTATTACAGGCGGTGATGCACAGGGTGAATCTACCTCTCCTGATTTCACCGTGCATCTGCCAAGCGTCAGCACCACCGCGCTGGCAACAGCTGGTCAACGCGCGGGTGACACGCCATTCTTCATTAAACTGAGCGGTGCAAATTGCACCAACAACAAAGTCGCCAGCGTCTTCTTCGAACTGGCACAGAGCACCAATATCAACGCCACCACCGGTAACCTAAGAAACACCGTCACGACGGGCGGTGCCGATAAAGTTGAAATCGGCCTGTTAGATTCCAGCAAAGCGGTTATGAACCTAAACACCGCAAACAACAGCCCGAAAACAGCGACCATTACAGGTAATACCGCTCGCTTCGACTACTGGGCGCAATACGTTGCCACCGGCGGTGCGGCGACGGCCGGTAAAGTCACCACTGACGTCGTTTATTCCATTAAGTACCAGTAATACCTCTAAGCAGTGGGATTTATCCCACTGCTTTCCCTGCCACATTTAGGAACGTTGAGCCTGATGGTCAGTAATATTTTCAAAGTGATGTTAATGGTGACATTGACGTGGTTCCCCTGCGCCAACGCCACTATACAAATTTTAACGACTCGCGTGGCATTCAATGCAAACGAGAGTGAACAAACCGTTCGCGTGAATAACCTCAGCAAAAACCCGGAGCTGGTGCAGGTATGGCTTTCCAGCACCGATAAAACCGATGGAACAGAGAAGGAAAACCTTCCGTTCTTTATCAACCCTCCCGCTGCGCGCGTTAACGGTCAAAAAGGGAAAGTTTTCCGTATCTTCCAGACAGCGGAAGCCGCAGGAAAATACCCGAAAGATCGCGAAACACTGCTCTGGCTAAACGTGCTGGATATTCCACCAGAACTGCCTGAAGAGGCGGATCAGAACCAGATAAAAATGGCGTTCCGCACAATGATCAAATTTTTCTATCGCCCAGCGGGCCTGAAGGGCAATCCCATGCAGGCGGGCGACGATCTGAAGTGGGAATTGCGTAAAGCGGCAAAAGGCTACGACGTGGTGGGAACCAATAACTCACCTTTCCACGTGAGCATGACCAGCGTCTGGCTGACGAATGCCGACAATAAAGACATCGAGATCCCGGGTGACATGATTGTCCCTTATGGAACGCTGGTTTATCACTTTCCGCAGGTCAGCGCAGTGAGCGGACGCGGCATATTTAAATACAACTATATCACTGATTTAGGCGCATATATTAAGCGCACTTATAACTTTTAATATTTTATACGTTCTACCTTTGGGAAGGTTAAATGTCCGCACGCCATAATAAATACAGGCTTCTCAAAAAAGCGAAAAGTACCCTTGGCCAGATCATTATTCTGGCATTGTGCGTTTCAGGCCAGGCTAACGCCGAAGCAGAGAAAAAAGCGGTCAACTTTTCTCGCGGCTTTATGAATTTCTATAACAGTGGGTTAGACCTTAGCCAGTTCGACGGGGTAGATAAAATCCAGCCCGGAGATTACAAACTGGAAGTATTTAGTAACCTGCGGAAATTAGGCACCTGGCCCATTTCATTTATTCCGGCAAAAAATAAGCAGGGCGTAAATGCCTGCATGACGCCGGAAATGATTATCCGCTTTGACGTCGACACCCGCAAACTGCCGGAAAACTGGAAGACGGGCCGCTGCCTGATCCTTGAAACGCTTGTGCCCGGCGCAACCGTGACCTACAACCAGGATGATGAGCGTCTGGACGTCACCGTCCCGCAGGCGATGCTGCTTAATACGCCGGAGGGATACATCAGCCCTGAGTTATGGGACGATGGTGAACCTACCCTCATGGCCTCCTATGCGCTGAGTGGTTCAAGCACGCGCAACCGTGAGTTGGGCGAAACCAGCAACTATCTCTTTGGTAACCTGCAAACGACGATGACCCTCGGGGCGTGGCGTTTTGTGACCTATGACACCCTGAACCTCGGCAACGATATTGACGATGAGGGGGTCGATCATCTGCAGGCATTTGCCAGCCGGGGGATTGCAGCATTGCAGTCTGAAGTGGTGCTGGGCGATCTCAACACCAGCGGGGAGATGTTTGATACAACGGCCATTCGCGGCGCAAGGCTTGCCACCGACGATCGCATGCTGCCGGACTCCGTGCGCTACTACGCGCCTGTTGTACGGGGTTTTGCCAACAGCAACGCCACGGTCACCATTAAGCAGTCCGGCAGCACCCTCTACGAAAAAGTGGTGCCGCCGGGTGAGTTTGCCATCAGCGATCTCTATGCAACAGGCTACAACGGCGATCTGGAGGTCACCGTCAAAGAGACGGATGGCACCATCAACACCTTTACGGTCCCCTACTCCAGCGTTCCGCAGCTGCTGCGCGAAGGTTACTTCCGCTATTCGCTCTCGTCGGGGGAAATGCGTAATACGTATCTTGCCGATGCGCCATGGATGACCGAGGGCACGCTTCAGTACGGTCTGCTGAATAATCTGACGGGGTACGTGGGTGCGCAAACCGCGTTTGATGGCGATTACAACGCCCTGCTGGGTGGTGTGGCCATCAATACCCCGCTCGGGGCATTAGGTCTGGACGTTACCCGCTCTTATACGAACTTTAATACAGGTATGGGGAGCGATGACTGCGGTTCACTGTGTGACATGTCCCTGCGAATCAGTCTTGCTAAAAACCTTTCAGAAACCGGTACAAACTTCAGCCTGGTAGGTTACCGCTACTCCAGTAAAGATTACTACTCGCTGGCGGATGCCGTCAGCGTGAAGCAGGCGCTGGAGCACGGTAACGACCGATATTTACCCGAGCGCTACCGTGAACGCCTGGAAGCAAACATCAACCAGATGCTGCCTGCCGGCTGGGGAAGTTTTTACGTCAGTGGTTTCATCGGCAACGTCTGGAACGATGAACTGGGCCGCACGGAAAAATCCAACTACGCGCTGGGATACAACAACCGGTTTGGCACGTCGACCTGGGGTATTTCACTTGGCCGAACCAATAATGAAGACGGTGGTCATGACGATACGATCTACCTGAGCGTATCCATGCCGCTTGGCCATCGTTATGAGAAACAGGCCCGCCTGGGGGCGAACTTTAGCTACAACAGCGATGAGGCCACCATCCGCACCTCGCTCAGCGGCTCGGCTGGCGAGCGCTCACAGTATGGCTTCAGCGGCTACTTCAGCGAGTCCAGCAGGCCGGAAACCAACTTCGGTACCAACCTTTCTTACGTGGGCGATAGCGCTTCCGGCGGCGTCGCGTTCAGCCAGTCCCTCCACAGCTTCATGGGCGGTCTGAATATGAACGGTGGCGTGGTTGTGCACCGTGGCGGCATCAATTTGACCCCAACGTTAGGCGACACCATTGGCGTAATCGAGGCCAAAGGCGCTGAAGGGGCAAGAGTTTACCCTGATTCAAATGCGGTCATTAAAGATAACGGCTATGGCATTGTCGGCTATCTGACGCCTTACCGATACAACGATGTCTTCATTGATCCAAAAGGTACATCAATGAGCGTCGACGTCGAGGATACGCGTAAGAGCATTGTGCCCACCGCGGGTGCCGCCGTGCATATCAAAATGGAAACGCAGCAGAAGCAACAGACCTTTGTGCGCTTCACACATGCCTCCGGGCAGAAGATACCCTTCGGCGCATCCATTTCCGACGGTAGCGACGCCACGCTCGGTATGGTCGGCCAGGGTGGCCTGGCAATGTTGACTTTGCCTGAATCTGGCAAGCCGATCGTTATTAAATGGAAAAGCAATAAGGTGATGAATACGTGCTCAGCAGAGGTCAATCACCTTTCTGATAACAGAAAAAACCGCAATATGAATAAAGCCACCTCCTTTGATGCAATAGATATTATCTGCAAAGGCCTTTAAGAGAAAATGAATAAATACATTACAACTCTGCTTTATCTCCTTATATTATCACTGTTATGGATATTTAGCCTTGAAGTAAAAGCCTCAGCGTGCAGAATCGACGGTGTGGAAAAGGTGTTAAATATCACAGACAACATTACGCTGAACCCTGCGGATAAAGGCTCCGCAGGAACGGTATTATGGTCTAAAACCTATACCGCACCTAACATCAAATATAGCTGTGATGAATCAACGCAAACGCAGTGGCACACTGCATACAGCCGAAATTATCTCTCTTCCTCGATAGATAAAGTCTATGCAACCGAAATTCCGGGCATTGGTATTCGGATGAAATGGCCAGCCAATACCGGAAACGCCTGGGTACCGGGTAACTCCGGCTCTCCTGTGACCTGTAGTCCGAGCTGTTCAATCGATAACAGCACGGTGCTACTGGAGTTTGTTCAGACCGGCACCATTAATCAGGGTGAAACCGAGATCCCTGCCGGTGAAATGGTTAACGTAAAAGTCAAACCTTTGCTCACGCCAGAGGATGAGCTTCGTATTCTTACTATCAATTTATCAGTACCGATTAAAGTGAATACGCGTTCATGCTCCATTTATCCCTCGTCGACAAACGTCAATTTAGGGACCTACAGTATTGCCTCATTCCAGAACACACCAAATTACCAGGGCGATAAAAAAGACTTTTCTATTACCATCACGTGCCCGGAAGCGGAACAAGTTGGCTTAACTATCTCTTCTATGCTCAGGACAAAATTCGCAGAATCGAGCGGTATTCTGGGGGTGGAGACCGGCGAAGGCTACGCCCAAAACTTCGCGATTATGGTTTACGAAAAATCGAGCACGTATGTTTCAACGCCCCTTATTCTTGAGAAACTCATTGTTTTCCCGGTTTCATCCCGAGTAACGAAAAACTATCAGGCTCAGATTTACGTTCCTACAGAAGTTAATCGCGCAAATTCATTAAGTGCTGGCAGGGTGGTCGGCGCAATTCAATACACCATGGCTATACAATAATTTTCAAGGAGAGATTCGTGCTTCAGCGTTTTTCAAAATATGCGCTTTTATTAGTGCCGCTCATTCCTGCGGCTCACGCTACGGCGGCACTTCCCGGCCAGCAAAATAAACAGGAACTGGATCGTCTCGAAAGACAAACCAGCCAGGCATTAATAGAAGAAGCCAAGCGGAACGAACGGTTAATCCAGCAACAAAAAAAATTGCGTGAAGCCGGAGAAGAAACCCTGACCAGCAGCGACTCAAGCTGGCGCTTTCAGATCAATCATATCGTTATTCTTGATGATGTCCTGTTTGACGGTTCGCCACTGCGTCAGGCGATTATCGATCGCTATGAAGGCAAAATGCTCGGCAGAACAGAAATATTTGAACTGGTTAAAGAGCTGACCGATTTTTATATTTCCCGCGGTTATGCCACAACGCTTATTGGTATTGAGCCAGGCAATATCAAAACGGGTACGCTCTCTCTACGGGTGCTGTGGGGGAAAATAAACAATCTTAAGGTTAACGGGCATGAACCGTCTCTCCGTGAACGCACGCGCCTGTTCACTGCCTACCCCTTTGCGAAAGACAAGATTCTGAACATGCAGGATATCGATCAGATGGTCGAAAACCTGCTGCGCGTTTATCCCAAAGACAATATTGATATTCAGCCGTCGATTGTAAACAGCTATTCCGATCTTAATCTGCTGCACAAGCCTGAGCTCCCCCTTTCCGTTGCCGCGGGCCTTAACAACTCTGGCATTAAGGCTGACGGCTGGCAGCAGTATTATGGCAGCGTAACCGCTAAAAACATCGCCGGTATCAATGATATTTTCAACGTTTATTATTCATGGAATAACCTGAAAAATAACCAGGATAATCAGGATTCGTGGTCAACGAGTTACAGCATCCCGCTGGGTTACTGGTCATTCGACGCGCTTTATTACAAATCCAGCTACGATAAAACCCTTGCCGGCAATAACGCCAGCTACGCGTCTGACGGAGATTCAGACCGCGCTTCACTGCGTATCAGCCGCATGCTGGGCCGTAACGCCACGGGTAAAACCAGCTGGTGGGCAAAAGTCGAAAGACGTAACAGCGACAACAGCATTGAAAACCACCGTATAGACGTCAGCTCTAAAACCTATACCGCGATGTCGTCAGGCGCAACGTGGGTCGGCGCCCTGATGAACGGCTGGTTCTATGGCGATGTGGGCGTGACAGCGGCGGTTCCCTGGTTCGGTTCTGCCTGGAAAAACGATGCCGATCTCAAAGGTTTTGACCTTGATTACGTCAAGTACAACGGCATTGCCAGCTGGACGCGTCCGCTTTTTCAGGCTGGCCGTCTGGGTGGCGTCTATGAACTCAACGCCGGGTTCCAGTACACCCCGCACGTCCTGGTCAGCGATGCCAAATTAACGCTGGGCGATGAATTCACCGTGCGCGGATTTAAGGACGATAGCCTGCTGGTTGATAGCGGCGGCTGGATCGCCAATACGCTGCAGTTTCCTTTTGATATTGGCATCGGCGGTATTTATCAGCTTATTCCCTATTTAGGTTATGACCTGGGCTTTGCCAAAGATAATTGCCCTAAAGGTGTCAACGTATGTGACAGCCAATTCATGATGGGTGGCTCGGTCGGAATTAAAGCTACCGGTAGCCATTTCTCAACATATGTCCTCGCGGGCTGGCCTATAAAAAAACCAGATTCACTGGAAGAGAATACCGTCGATAACACGGTCGTTTATTACAAGATGGAAGTAACTTTCTAATTTAAGGAATTTTTATGAGCAATAATAAAACTTCAAAAACGAAGCTAACCGCTGGGAATTTACATAAACACCTTTGTCCCCTTTTTATTTCGATAGCGGGTATCCTCGCCGCTAATGCCGAAGCCGCGACGGTGCCGGATGCCAGCCAGAGCAAAGGGCCAACCATGGGCCAGGCGGCTAACGGCACGCCAGTCGTGAATATCACCGATCCGAATGCGAAAGGTGTTTCACTGAATAAATTTGACCAGTTTAACGTTGATAAAAATGGTCTGATCTTTAACAACAGCATGCAGGATGGCGTGTCTAAGATCGGGGGCTATACGGTTAAAAACGCCCAGCTTGAGCATGAAGCAAAAGCCATTATCAGTGAAGTGACGGGTGCCCAGGCGTCCTATATTAACGGCACGATGGAAGTCTTTGGCAGAAAAGCGGACGTGATCGTTGCCAACGAAAACGGCATTAGCGTTAACGGCGCCACCACCATTAATGCCAACAGCCTGACGCTGAGTACCGGTAAGGTACAGATGAAAGAGGACGGCAATTATAAGCTTGCGGTTGAGAAAGGTAGCGTTTCTGTCACGGGACAAGGTATTTCTACCGAAGGGCTGACTTACTTCGACATCGTCAGCCGCAGCGCTCAACTGGAAGGTGAAATTGCGGGTCAGGCCGATATCAAGGTTGTTGCGGGCCAGAACGATTACGACCTCTCCAGCCGCGTGCATAGCGTTCGCAATGCGGGTGACGGACACGCACCGGATGTCGCGATTGATGGTCGGGCAATGGGGTCGATGTACGGCGGTAAAATTCAGCTTATCAGTACCGAGTCCGGCGCGGGCGTCCGTCACCAGGGCAGTATCATAGCCACGGATGATATTGAGATCAGCGCTAACGGCGACGTGACGCTGACGGGCATACGCAGCGACAAAAACGTCACCGTCAGCGGCAACAATATTGCCCTTAATAAAAACAGCAGCGGCGCCGGGAGCACCGAAGCGCAGAATAATATTATCCTGCATGCCCTCTCCGGCCTGACGGTGAATAACGACCTGATCTCCCGTACCGGTACCATCCGCATTGATGCGTCTACCCTGCTGCAAAACACGGCGGCGATCCTCGCGCAAAACAGTGCGTCGACAGCGGTTCCCGCGATTCAGATTAATGTTGCCGGGCAGTACACCCTTTCCGGCAAACTCAAGGCGCTGGATGCTAACGGAGCCGTCATTTCCGGTGGCGTCGTTACGTTAAAAAATGGCGATTTTGTCGTCATTCAGAATGGCCAGCAGGTGCCATTCAGCACTCTCGTCTCCGACGCGGAGGTCGTCAGCAACAGTGGTGATATCAACATCACTGCGGGCAGCATGACCAACAATGAAGGCGTTATTCTCGCGAAGAAAGGAACGCTTCAGTTCAACCTCACCGGCGCGTTTGAAAACAAGGGTTCCGTCAGCGCCACAGGGGATATCCGGATTGCATCAGGTTCGATGAAGAACAATGGCATTCTCTATGCCAGCAACGCCCAGACGCTGTCTGTCGGTCATCTTGACAATGCAGGCCGCCTCTACGCGGATAAAAATCTGGTCATGACCGCCAGCGCCCTTAACAACAGTGGTCATATCGGTGCGGATAGCGGTGAGGTGCGCATTAACGTCAACGGTGATCTGTCAAACAGCGGTACCCTGAGCGGTAACGATGCGCTGATCTTTATTGATGCCGACGGTAATATCGTCAACGACGGCACCATTGCCAGCAACAAGCATGACGTGACGCTGACATCCGGCGGTGACACCCTCAGCAATACCGGACGTATTGCAGGGCGTAATGTCTCCGCCAGTACCCGTAAGTCCGGTGCAACCGTCAGTAACCGCGGCAGCGTCAGCGCGAGCGAGAAGTTGACCATCGCCACCGAGAATCTGGAAAACCAGGGCGGCACGCTGAGTGCGGGCACAGACATGCAGCTTGATGTCAAAAAAGCGCTGCTGAACAGTCAAAAAGGCAGCATTGTTGCCGGAAAGAATCTAACCCTAAATGGCGACGGCGCGCTGGCTGTAAACAATAACGATGCGCTGATCCAGGGTGAAAATGTCCATGCCAGCGGAATTTCCACCCTCGCAAACACGCATGACGCACTGATCGCGGCAAGAGAAAACCTCTCCGTTTCAGCAACATCGTTGCTTAACGACGCGTCAACGATTCAGGCCGGTAGCCTGACGCTCGATCGCGTTAGCGCCGTCGATAACCTGAACGCCGCCACGCTGTATGCCAGCAAGACGCTGCAACTGACCCATCTCAACACGCTCAATAACACCGGCAGCTTTGTGATTTCTGACGGCACGCTGTCACTGTCCGATGTGAACACCCTCAATAACACTGAAGGTGCAACCCTGTTCGGCGCAGAAAACACCACGCTGAGAAACGTAGGTACCCTGAATAACAGCGGCGCCTCGATGATTAAATCGGATGCCGCTCTCTCCATCGCGGGAGCAACCACGCTTAACAACAGCAGCGATGCGGTGATTGCCTCTGCTGGCGATCTGACTATCAGCGGCGTGAAAACGTTAAACAACCGCGCCGTGATGATCGGCAACGGGACCATTGCGATCGACGACGTTGACGACCTGAAAAACGAAGGTGTGGTTCAGGCGGGCCTGGATCTGATCATCCGCAACGTTAAAAACCTGACCAACAAAGGCGAAGATCATGTGTTGGTTGCGCTGCGTAATCTGACGATTGAAGACGTTGAGTCCCTCGTCAACAGCGACAGCGCGGTGATCTCCGCCAATATGAAAACGGTCCTGAACGCCATTGGCGTTGTGACAAACCGCACGGCGGGCATCATCCAGGCCGTTAATGGACCGCTGGAGATAGTTGCCGACACGCTGAGTAATCTCGGCAGTATCACCGCTGATGATGGACAGCAGTCAGTGTCCACTATCGTGGCGGGCGGCGACATCACGATTAACGCGCAAAACCTGGCCAACACCGAACAGGCGGTGATTGTGTCGACGCAAAGCGACTTGTCTCTTAACGTCGCTCACAATGTGATCAACTCTGACGCGGCAGTGATCTCTGGGGCAAATAACACCACCCTTAATGTGGCCGGAGGAACGATCACCAACGAAAGAAATGGTCTGATCGCCGGTAATAACGTCACGATCAACGCGTCGAAACTGAATAATCATGAATCTGGCGTAACGGTCGCCAGAAACGACATGAATCTCAACCTTGACACGCTAAATAACACCAGCGGCATCCTCGAAGCGGGTCATGATTTAACGCTCAGGGTGAAAGATTCCCTCACCCTGGATGACATGACCCGCAATATCCGCGCGGGTCATGATATGACGCTGAGCACCGAAGGCTCCCTGTTCAATAACACCATGATGGAAGTGATTGGCAACCTGACGCTGCAGGCAGACGGTAAATTTGTCAACAGCAAGTCTGTCGTGACGGGCGGGGATATGCACATCCATGCCGGTGGGATGACGAACAACAGTAACAGCCTGCTTTGGTCGCTGGGGCAGATGGATATTGATGTCCGCAATGGCACCTTTGTGAATGACTTTACGGGCAACATACTGAGCATGGGCGACATGTCGCTCATCGCGAAAAGCCTGATTAACTACGCCGGGATCATTCGTTCCGAGCAAAATATTAATATTGATGCAGCCTATCTGGAAAACCAAAGTACCTATACAGGCGGCACGATTTCGCAAACCCAAACGCAGGACGCAGTGGGCCAGTGGTCCGGTGTAGATAACGTGATGACGCAGGTCAGCATCACCACGGTGCTGCACATTCCGGTATTGAGCTCCGATATCGCCATGGACAAACTTGGCGAAATCAGCGCGGGCAAAGATATCAATATCAACCAGCGCGATATCTTCGCGGACAAAGAGATCAAAAATACCGGCGGCCTGATCCAGGCGGGACGTGATATCACCATTACCGGTAATCTTCTGAACTCGCCAAAATATACGTCGGAATCGATGTATGATTATCTGCACCTCACGCTCAATGAACCGATCGTGCTGACCGACTTCTGGAAGGTGGCATCGGAGCACTACACGACGCTGACCTTCAGCTCGCTGTATCAATACCTCGATTTCGTCTTTGGCGACGGCGAGCCCGAGACCAAAAGCGGCAGCGAGGATCCGAACAGAGATCGTAGCTATAAATCTCTGATCGACGCCGCAAATACCTCAACCCAGCTCAGCTATGTCATGAGCAAAGTGTTTGGCGAAACGTGGAACGCGCAGGAGTACGGTACCCTGAGCGCAGCATGGCACAGTCTCAACGACGGTGATGCCAGCACTAACTCACTGAAGAAGAATATGATCTACTTTGTGCCGTCTGAAAAAGGCGAAATCACGGCGGGTCGTAACTTCACGCACAATGGCGGCACCCTGGATAACGGACTGGCGAACGCGGGTACGATCAGAGAGAACGCCACTGTTCAGAATATCGACGTGGGTGACTACAGCGTAGATACGGTCATTGCGGGCTATGATGTTGCCGTCAATACCAAAACGCTGGAAGAGCTGGCCATGGGGATTAGCCCGCTGCCGACCATAAAGGATTTGGTCTCCCTGCCGGGGATGTTTGAAGTCACAGACGAATTCAAAAAAGCCTCCGCGGCGGCGAAAAACGGTACCGAATACAGCGGCCCGGCCAACCACATCATTCCGATTTTCGAAACGCGCCCGGAAATGATCGACCAGAGCAAGTACAGCGGCTCTGACTACTATTTCGACAAGGTGGATTACACCACCACCGAAACCGTTAACGTCATTGGGGATAACTACTTCATCTCCGAATTGATTCGTCGAGAGATCAGCCGCTCCGTGGGCAGCATGTTTGCGATACGAGACGGTCTCGAAGGCGATGCGCTGGTGCAGAATCTGATGGATAACGCCGGGATTGCGGCGAAAAACAGCGATCTGAATCTGGTGGTGGGCCAACCCCTGAGCGAAGAGCAGCGCAATGGGCTGACCCAGGATATCGTCTGGTTCGTGAGCCAGAACATCAAAGGGACGGAAGTGCTGGTACCGGTAGTCTACCTTTGCCCTGAAACCCTTCGCCAGCTGGCTTCCGGTGATATCAGCAATGGCACAGCGTCCATCGCTGCCGGGAATAGCCTGTCTGTTGATGCCACCGCCATCAACAACGTGAACGGTACCCTCTCCTCCCGGGGTGACGTTACGCTGGTGGCCGAGGGTGATATCAAAAATATCAGCAACGCGACGAATGCCGGCATCTCTGCGGGTAATAACGTCTCAATGACGTCGGAAAAGGGCAGCATTGCCTCTAACGGTGCGGCAGTGAACGCCGGTGGCGACATTGACATGAAGGCTGAACAAGGCGACATCACGCTGACCGCGTCTGTCGGCCACGGTGAAGACGGCAAGCAGATGATTCATGCGCACGATGACGGCGTCACCGCTGGCGGCAGTATCAATATGCAGGCGAAAACTATCACCTCCAACGCGGCGGATATTACGGCAGGCCAGGACATGACCATGAAGGCAAGCGAAGGTGACGTCACCTTCAACGACCTGCATCAGATTGATTCTACCCGTACCATCAATACCGAGATCACCGGTCTGTCCAGCTATACCACCACCGACACCAAAACGGTCAGCGGGGAAGCTATCGGCTCAACCATCAAGGCTGGCGGTAACGTTCAGATTGATGCCAGCAAGAATGTGGTCATGGAAGGCGGCAGCATTAACGCCAACGGCGGCGCCATCAATGCGGCAGAAAACGTTGAGATAAAAACCTCTGAAAACGTGTCCGTTCAGGAACAAACCACGCAGTCTCGCCAGTTTATTGCCGATGCCTCAATCAGCGGCGGCGGTAAATCCGTCTCAGTGTCCTACGGCAAAAACGAGGGCACCACAAAAAATACCACCTCTGGCGACTACTCCAGCGCGGGCGGTAGCTCTGAAACCTCCGCGGTTGGCGACAAACCGGGCCGCGCGCCGATCACCGATACGGCAGGTTTCAGGGTGGGTATGGAAGACACGACCGATACCGTGTCGACCCAGAGCAAGCAGAACACCAACGCGTCCATTAATTTTGCCGATTCCGGTTCCGTGAATGCAGGAAAAACGGCGGATATTGGCGGCGCTGACCTTTCAGCCGGCGATAAGCTCAGCATTAACGCGCAGGATGTCGCTAGCACCAAATACGAGGATGAAACCAAAACCGCCACCACACACAAAGACCGCTTTGTCGGTATTTCAGGTGAGGCCCACAGTGCCGTAGCTGACGCGATCGACAAAACCGGTAATCTGATTGATAAATCGCAGAAAGGTCAGTCAATTAACGGCGGAACCACGACGGCGGAAGTGCTGGGCGATGTGTCCAACATCCTGTTGAACGATCTTGCTGGCGCCTCCGTCACTTTCGGCGGTAATACGACGAAAACGAAAGAAACGAGCACCGCAACGGCGGAGAACATCACCAATATCAATGCTAAAAACGTCAGCATTAATTCGACCAACGATACCACGCTCAACGGCGTGAACGTGAACTCGCAGAAGACGGAGATCAATGCGGGTGGCGATGTGGACATCAACGCGGCGAAATCAACGACCTCTTACACCAGTGAAACCGACAAACACAAAGGCGGTATTACCGCAGGCGTAGGCGTGGATATTACCGGCATAAGCGGCGGCGTTTCGGTCGATTACAACGGCAGTACGGAGCACGGTTCCGGCAGCTCGACGTCGTACCAGAACAGTACCCTCACCGGCGAAAATGTGACGGTGAACGCGGGCGGTGATATGCACATGAAGGGCGCTAACATTGATGCTGCGAAGGCCGATGTGAATGTCGCGGGCGACATGACTGTCACCTCCGTACAGGATACCGAGCACACCGAAAGCAGCCGCGGTAACTGGGGCGCCTCGGTGGGCATATCGGGCACGTCGACAGGCGTTATCCCTAACGTATCCGTAAACGGGGGCGGAGGCTCCGAGAGTTACGATTCGGCTAAAACAGCGAAGCAGTCCGGTATCAATACCACGGGCGAACTGAATGTCAAAACCGGCGGCGACCTGAACATGACCGGGGCCAACCTGGTGTCTCAGGACGGTACGGGCTCGGTGAACGTTGCAGGCGATATCAATGCGAAAACGCTGGAAGACCACGTTGAGCAGGATGGTTTGTACGGCGGCGGCGGTATCGGCCTGAGCGTGAAGGACAAAAAGGCCGTCGTGCCGTCTGCGAACATCTACGTCGATACCGTGGATGAAATTCACTACAACGAAACGCAGAAATCCACCATCGCAGTGGGTGACACGACCAGCGCGGCGGTAAACGGTGAGCTCAACGCCGATAAAGAGGCAATGTCGACCGTGACGCGTGATGAGAAAGAAGCAGGAAATAACATCTCCTACACGCTCGCCGATCCGGGCATCCGCAAGAAGAAGAAAAACGGCGCTGATGCAGACAGCGATACGCCAGCGGTGCCGGATGACGGCCATACGGGCGGTGGCGGTTGTCCACACAAGTGTACGCCGACTAAGCCGGGCTCAGCGCAGCAGACCACGACAACGACGACGCGCACCACGTCCGATTCTCAGCACATGACGGTTGAGAAAACGACGGCGTCAACGACCTCCACGTCCGCCTCTTCGGTGGTGCATAAAGAGGCCGTCGCGTCTGAAACAGCACACAGTGAAGCCGTGCCGAAAGTCGTGCCGTCAGCGTCTCAGCCGTTGACGCCAAAAGCAAAACCAGAGGCCGCAACGGTTACGCCAGTGAAGAAATGGGCCGTACCGGAAACTCACTATCCGGTGCTTTCTCCGGGCTCCGCGACGGCTAAAACCGGTAAAGACATGCCGAAAACACCGGACCACAGGAAGTGGAATGGTGACATGACCAACGGCGTTGCGCCGTCCAGCAACACCAAAGGCGATGACGTCAAGCTCTCTCCGGGGGCGTCCACCGGCCAAACCGGGATGGATATGCCGAAAACGCCGGAGCACAAGCAGTGGAATGGCGACATGACCAACGGCGTTGCGCCGTCCAGCAACACCAAAGGCGATGACGTTAAGCTCTCTCCGGGATCGTCCACCGGCCAAACCGGGATGGATATGCCGAAAACGCCGGAACACAAGCAGTGGAACGGCGACATGAGCAAAAGTGCGATGAACGCGCGTCCCCAGTGGAAGGCGTTGCAAATCGATCGACCGATTAATATCTATGCCCCGGTGACCATCACCTTCACCGACCAGCAGTACAGCTAAAACAAAAGGGTCTGACTTTCGTCAGACCCTTTTTTTAACGCCCCATTCGTGCGTTATTCGTCTTCCAGGTACGTATAACCGTACAGACCCGCTTCAAACTCTTCCAGGAACTGCTGCTGCAGCGCATCATCCAGCCCGGTGTTTTTCACCTGATCGCGGAACTGCGTCAGCAGGGTTTTCGGATCGAGCTGAACGTATTCCAGCATGTCCGCCACGGTATCCCCTTCGTCAGACAGCTCAACTTCCACGCTGCCGTCAGGGAAGACAAACACGTCAACCGCCTCGGTATCGCCGAACAGGTTGTGCATGTTGCCGAGGATCTCCTGATACGCACCGACCATAAAGAAGCCCAGCATCGGCGGGTTCTCCGGGTCGTATTCCGGCATTGGCATCGTCGTGGCGATACCGTCGCCATCAACGTAGTGGTCGATTGCGCCGTCAGAGTCACAGGTGATGTCCAGCAGCACCGCGCGACGTTCCGGGGCGTGGTTCAGCCCTTCCAACGGCAGAACCGGGAACAGCTGATCGATACCCCAGGCATCCGGCATCGACTGGAACAGCGAGAAGTTGACGTAGATCTTATCCGCCATTCGCTCCTGCAGCTCGTCGATAATCGGACGGTGCGCACGGTTGCTCGGGTCGAGCTGTTTCTGCACTTCATGGCACATGTTCAGATAGAGCTGCTCCGCCCACGCGCGCTCCTGCAGGCTGAAGGTGCCTGAGGAATACCCCACGTGGATGTCGTGCAGGTCCATCTGGCTGTCGTGCAGCCATTCGCGCAGGGAACGACGCGTGCCCGGCTCGTGCATCTCCTGCCAGGTTTCCCACATGCTCTGCAGGGAACGCGGCGCATCGTCTGCGGGCGGCGTCGCTTCGGTGGTTTCGCTGCGCTCAACGCCGATGATGTTCGAGACCAGCACCGTATGGTGCGCGGTGACCGCGCGACCGGATTCGGTGATCACCGTCGGGTGCGGCAGGCCGTTCTCTTCACAGGCGTCGCCGATCGCCCAGATAATGTTGTTCGCGTATTCGTTCAGGCCGTAGTTCACGGAGCAGTCAGACTGCGAGCGGGTCCCTTCGTAGTCCACGCCCAGGCCGCCGCCCACGTCGAAGCACTGAATATTCACGCCAAGCTTGTGCAGCTCAACGTAGAAACGCGCTGACTCACGCACGCCGGTCGCAATGTCGCGAATGTTGGCCATCTGCGAGCCGAGGTGGAAGTGCAGCAGCTGAATGCTGTCCAGACGCCCGCGCTCACGCAGGATCTCCACCAACTGCAGCACCTGGTTCGCCGCCAGGCCGAACTTGGATTTTTCGCCGCCGGAGGACTGCCATTTTCCGGAACCCTGTGACGCCAGACGCGCACGCACGCCAAGGCGCGGCACCACGTTCAGACGCTCGGCCTCTTCCAGCACGATGGCGATTTCAGTCATCTTCTCGATAACCAGATAGACCTTGTGGCCCATCTTCTCGCCAATCAGCGCCAAACGAATGTATTCACGGTCTTTATAGCCGTTACAGACGATCACTGAACGGGTCATGCCCGCATGGGCCAGAACCGCCATCAGCTCCGCTTTGGAACCGGCTTCCAGACCCAGCGGCTCGCCGGAGTGGATCAGAGATTCGATCACGCGGCGGTGCTGGTTTACCTTGATGGGGTAAACCAGGAAGTAGTCGCCTTTATAGCCGTAGGATTCACGCGCGCGCTTGAACGCGGCGTTAATCGAACGCAGGCGATGTTGCAGGATCTGCGGGAAGCAGAACAGTGCAGGCAAACGCTGGCCCTGAGCTTCACGGGCTTTCACCAGTTTGGCGAGATCCACGCGCGCTTCAGGGACGTCCGGATCCGGGCAGACGCTGATGTGGCCCAGTTCGTTGACGTCGTAGTAGTTATTGCCCCACCAGGCAATATTGTAAGTGCGCAGCATCTTGCTGGCTTCCTCGGAGCTCATCGCAACCTCCTGCATAGAACGTAGTACACCCTGTTCGCCCGCTGACGAAGGCGAAAAAGAAGACATGTCGTCAGACATAGCGAACCTCAACTCTTTGTATTAAGTGTAAAACAGTTGACTACTATCGCAGCGTTATACGGCGATAACAACCCATAAACGGCTCCGTTTCCCAGCAGAGTATGCTGAAATCCAGACCGTGCGACCGGTTTCTTATTCATATCATTGTAAAACACGTATCCGAACTCTGTATGACAAGGTTCGGCGAAACCACGAGAAAACTCTTGTATTAACAAGAGCGCCCTTGTTCAGTTTTCACAAAGCGTGACCGGCCCTGGAATCCTGAGAAGCGCCGAGATGGGTATAACATCGGCAGGTTTGCAGACTAGAAATGCGGGTTGCGGGAATCAAATGCGCGCCAGAACGGCTGCGCTGAATTAGCGGAAAACGATGGTTCATTATCTCGTATCACCTCCACGGCCGCCTCTGCTGAAACGGACCCCAAGCCAAAGCTAAAAGTTCACTGCTTTACCCGGCTGGAAGTGGCGACACGATGAGTTCATCGAGCGCTTATTTTATATGAGCCGCGCGCCGCGTTTTATACCGAGAAGGGGGCTAAAAAGCAAAACAAAAATGCGCGTGTTGCCAGCACCGTCAGGAATTTTTGCCAGCAGCAATTTCAACTGAGTGAGAGATGAGTCAAAAAAAACTGGAAATCGGGTGAAGAAGTGACCTAAAATAGCCATCCAGATGTTAATCCATCTATACTGATTAACACTCATACTGCCAGTGTCAAAAACCTGCAGGCCTTGGTAGAATTATCTCCTTTGGCTATTCCACACAGCAGCTTGAGCTAACCAAATTCCTCTTAGGTGAAATAAAACATGGCAAAACACCTGTTTACGTCCGAGTCCGTATCAGAAGGACATCCTGATAAAATTGCTGACCAAATTTCCGATGCAGTGCTGGATGCGATCCTCGCGCAGGATCCAAAAGCGCGCGTCGCGTGTGAAACCTATGTCAAAACCGGCATGGTTCTGGTTGGCGGTGAGATCACCACCAGCGCATGGGTTGATATCGAAGAGATCACCCGTAACACGGTGCGTGAGATCGGTTATGTGCATTCTGATATGGGCTTTGATGCCAACTCCTGCGCGGTACTGAGCGCGATTGGCAAACAGTCTCCAGACATCAACCAGGGCGTTGACCGTGCCGATCCGCTGGAACAGGGCGCGGGCGACCAGGGCCTGATGTTCGGCTATGCAACCAACGAAACCGACGTGCTGATGCCAGCGCCGGTCACCTACGCACACCGTCTGGTGCAGCGTCAGGCTGAAGTGCGTAAAAACGGCACCCTGCCGTGGCTGCGTCCGGATGCAAAAAGCCAGGTCACCTTCCAGTACGACGACGGTAAAATTGTCGGTATTGATGCGGTCGTTCTGTCCACCCAACATTCCGAAGAGATCGATCAGAAATCCCTGCAGGAAGCAGTGATGGAAGAGATCATCAAGCCGGTTCTGCCAACCGAATGGCTGAGCAGCGCCACCAAATTCTTCATCAACCCAACCGGACGCTTTGTGATCGGCGGCCCAATGGGTGACTGCGGCCTGACCGGTCGTAAAATCATCGTTGATACCTACGGCGGCATGGCGCGTCACGGTGGCGGCGCATTCTCCGGTAAAGATCCATCAAAAGTGGACCGTTCTGCAGCGTACGCGGCACGTTATGTGGCGAAAAACATCGTGGCTGCCGGCCTGGCTGACCGCTGTGAGATTCAGGTTTCCTACGCTATCGGCGTGGCTGAACCCACCTCCATCATGGTTGAAACCTTCGGTACCGAGAAAGTGCCTTCAGAACAGCTGACCCTGCTGGTGCGCGAGTTCTTCGACCTGCGTCCATACGGCCTGATTCAGATGCTGGATCTGTTGCACCCAATCTACAAAGAAACCGCTGCATACGGTCACTTTGGTCGTGAACATTTCCCATGGGAAAAAACCGACAAAGCCGCTTTGCTGCGTGAAGCTGCCGGTCTGAAGTAATCGACTGACATCGCTTTTAAAAGGCCAGCCTTCGGGCTGGCCTTTTGCATTTGTGCGATCATTCTTGCCCGGCGGCGCTTCGCTTGCACGGGCCTACGGGTGTTGGGCATTTGTAGGCCGGGTAAGGCGCAGCCGCCACCCGGCTGAAAGGCGCACCGTTTGGAACCGATTACACCGCAGCGGATGTCTTCCGCTTTCAGAATATTCTCTTTGCGTGATCGCCTTTCTTCTGCTGTTACATTCCCTTTCAGTTAAGTCTGAAATGTGTCCTTTCGCGATGCGCATCACCTCATTTACCTCTATATTTTCAAAGCCTTAATTTTATTTACGGTTGCACATTAGTGTAACCGATTACACCTATGTGATTAATCTCACATATTTTTACGGGTCGCTCACCTACCCTTAACATCAATAAAACTGATAACCCAACTGGAGGGCATAATGCCTGACAATAAAAAACAGGGGCGTACGTCCAACAAGGCGATGACATTCTTCGTCTGTTTCCTCGCCGCCCTGGCAGGATTACTTTTTGGCCTGGATATCGGCGTGATCGCCGGTGCATTACCTTTCATTACTGACGAGTTCCAGATCAGCGCTCACACCCAGGAGTGGGTGGTGAGCTCCATGATGTTTGGCGCTGCCGTCGGGGCCGTCGGCAGCGGCTGGCTCTCCTTCAAGCTCGGACGTAAAAAGAGCCTGATGATCGGCGCGATCCTGTTCGTTGCCGGCTCACTCTTCTCTGCCGCAGCGCCTAACGTTGAGGTCCTGCTGGTTTCCCGCGTACTGCTCGGTCTGGCCGTGGGCGTGGCGTCCTATACCGCCCCGCTTTACCTGTCTGAAATTGCGCCGGAGAAAATCCGCGGCAGTATGATTTCGATGTACCAGCTGATGATCACCATCGGTATCCTGGGTGCGTACCTTTCCGATACGGCGTTTAGCTACAGCGGCGCATGGCGCTGGATGCTCGGCGTGATCATCATCCCTGCAGTTCTGCTGCTGATTGGCGTCTTCTTCCTGCCGGACAGCCCGCGCTGGTTTGCTGCCAAACGTCGCTTCCACGATGCCGAACGCGTGCTGATGCGCCTGCGCGATACCAGCGCAGAAGCGAAAAACGAGCTGGAAGAGATCCGCGAAAGCCTGAAGGTCAAACAGTCCGGCTGGGCGCTGTTTAAAGAGAACAGCAACTTCCGTCGCGCCGTTTTCCTCGGCGTACTGCTGCAGGTGATGCAGCAGTTCACGGGGATGAACGTCATCATGTACTACGCGCCCAAAATCTTTGAGCTGGCGGGTTATACCAACACCACCGAGCAGATGTGGGGGACCGTCATCGTGGGTCTGACCAACGTGCTGGCGACCTTTATCGCCATCGGTCTGGTGGACCGCTGGGGACGTAAGCCAACCCTGACGCTGGGCTTCCTGGTGATGGCGGCCGGTATGGGCGTCCTCGGTACCATGATGCATGTGGGCATTCACTCCCCAACCGCCCAGTACTTTGCGGTAGGCATGCTGCTGATGTTTATCGTCGGGTTTGCGATGAGCGCCGGGCCGCTGATCTGGGTGCTGTGCTCTGAGATCCAGCCGCTGAAAGGGCGTGACTTTGGTATCACCTGCTCTACCGCAACCAACTGGATTGCGAACATGATCGTCGGCGCAACGTTCCTGACCATGCTCAATACCCTGGGCAATGCGAACACCTTCTGGGTCTACGCCGGTCTGAACATCTTCTTTATTGTGCTGACCATCTGGCTGGTTCCAGAAACCAAACACGTGTCTCTGGAACATATTGAACGTAACCTGATGAAAGGTCGTCCTCTGCGCGAAATCGGCGCCCACGACTGATCCTCTTGCGGGAGGCGCCTCTTGCGCCTCCCCGCTTCGCGCTTTATGCTCTGCCCCTATGAAAGCACCCCGTCTCCCCATCGCCATTCAGCAGGCCGTTATGCGCAGCCTGCGGGAAAAACTCGCCCAGGCGAACCTGAAGCTCGGTCGCAACTACCCTGAACCCAAACTCGTCTACCAGCAGCGTGGTACCTCGGCCGGCACCGCCTGGCTTGAGTCGTATGAGATCCGCCTTAACCCGGTGCTGATGATGGAAAACCAGCAGGCGTTTATCGATGAAGTGGTGCCGCACGAGCTGGCGCATCTGCTGGTGTGGAAACACTTTGGCCGCGTCGCGCCGCATGGAAAAGAGTGGAAGTGGATGATGGAGGCGGTGCTCGGCGTTCCGGCCCGCCGCACGCATCAGTTCGAGCTGGAATCGGTACGCCGCAATACCTTCCCCTACCGCTGTCAGTGCCAGCAGCACCAGCTTACCGTCCGTCGCCATAATCGCGTGGTGCGCGGCGAGGCGACCTACCGCTGCGTCAAATGTGGCGAGCCACTGGTGGCGGAATAATTATCTGAACTTTCAGGAACTTTCCTGATCTGACTGATTGCATACAGGAACAACATTCGTTACGTTGCGGGCTCGTTTTGACACGGAGTGTAAGATGTCCCGTAATTTTTCTCTTGCGGTCGCCTTTTTGACGACAGCGCTCTCAGGCCACGCCCTGGCCGACGGTATCAACAGTTTCTCTCAGGCCAAAGCGGCCGGTGTTAAGGTCAACGCCGACGTGCCGGGCGATTTCTACTGCGGCTGTAAAATTAACTGGCAGGGTAAAAAAGGGGTCGTTGACCTTGAGTCCTGCGGCTACAAGGTGCGTAAAAACGAAAACCGCGCCAGCCGTATTGAATGGGAACATGTCGTTCCGGCATGGCAGTTTGGCCACCAGCGCCAGTGCTGGCAGGATGGCGGACGTAAAAACTGTGCCAAAGACCCGGTTTACCGCCAGATGGAAAGCGATATGCATAACCTGCAGCCTGCGGTGGGCGAAGTGAACGGCGACCGGGGTAACTTCATGTACAGCCAGTGGAACGGTGGCGAAGGCCAGTACGGCCAGTGCGGTATGAAGATTGATTTTAAAGAGAAAGTCGCCGAGCCCCCTGCCCGCGCGCGCGGCAGCATTGCCCGCACCTACTTCTATATGCGCGACCGTTACGATCTCAACCTTTCCCGCCAGCAGACGCAGCTGTTCAACGCCTGGGACAAGCAGTACCCGGTGACAGAGTGGGAATGCCAGCGCGACGAACGTATCGCCAGAGTCCAGGGGAATCACAACCCTTACGTCCAGCGGGCTTGCCAGGCGCAAAAGAGCTAACCTACACTAGCGGCAATTCGCTTACATCGTATGAGACACGGAATTTCTGACTATGCGCATTCCCCGCATTTACCATCCTGAACTGATTACCGCAGGCCGCGAAATCGCCCTGTCTGATGACGCCGCCAACCACGTTGGCCGCGTGCTGCGCATGGGCGCCGGTCAGGCAATACAGCTGTTCGACGGATCCAACCAGGTTTTCGACGCCGAAATTACGCGGGCAGATAAAAAAAGCGTACACGTGAACGTCCTGCGCGGTGAAGTGGATGACCGGGAATCACCGCTGCACATCCATCTGGGCCAGGTGATGTCGCGCGGCGAGAAAATGGAGTTCACGATCCAGAAATCCATTGAACTGGGTGTAAGCCTCATTACGCCACTTTTTTCTGAGCGCTGTGGCGTTAAACTGGATGCGGAACGTCTGAACAAAAAGATCCAGCAGTGGCAGAAAATTGCCATCGCGGCTTGCGAACAGAGTGGCCGCAACCGGATTCCGGAGATCCGCCCGGCGATGGACCTGGAGGAGTGGTGTGCAGAAGAGGACAGTGGGCTGAAGCTCAATCTTCATCCGCGCGCCAGCGCCAGCATCAATACGCTGCCGCTGCCCGTTGAGCGCGTTCGCCTGCTGATTGGTCCCGAAGGCGGCCTGTCGGCGGACGAAATTGCGATGACGGCACGTTACCAGTTTACTGATATTCTGTTGGGACCTCGCGTTCTGCGCACTGAGACAACGGCACTCACGGCCATTACCGCACTACAGGTACGGTTTGGCGATCTGGGTTGACGCATTATTGGAGAGAAAGATGATCAAGCTCGGCATCGTGATGGACCCCATCGCAAACATCAACATCAAGAAAGATTCCAGCTTCGCCATGCTGCTGGAAGCGCAGCGTCGCGGCTATGAACTCCACTATATGGAGATGAACGATCTTTACCTGATCAACGGTGAAGCCCGCGCCCGCACCCGCATCGTTAACGTCGAGCAGAACTACGACAAATGGTATGAGTTCGGCACCGAGCAGGACATTGCGCTGGCCGATCTCAACGTCATTCTGATGCGTAAAGATCCGCCGTTCGACACCGAGTACATCTACTGCACCTATATTCTCGAACGTGCCGAAGAGAAGGGAACGCTGATCGTCAACAAGCCGCAGAGCCTGCGCGACTGTAACGAGAAGCTCTATACCGCCTGGTTCTCTGACCTGACGCCGGAAACCCTGGTGACCCGCAGCAAAACGCAGCTGAAGGAATTCTGGCAGAAGCACGGCGACATCATCATGAAGCCGCTGGACGGCATGGGCGGCGCGTCGATTTTCCGCGTGAAGGAAAGCGATCCGAACATTGGCGTGATTGCCGAAACGCTGACCGAACTGGGGACGCGTTACTGCATGGCGCAGAACTATATTCCGGCGATCAAAGACGGCGACAAACGCGTTCTGGTGGTGGATGGCGAACCGGTCCCTTACTGCCTGGCGCGTATCCCGCAGGGTGGCGAAACCCGTGGTAACCTGGCGGCCGGTGGCCGTGGTGAGCCGCGACCGTTGACCGAAAGCGACTGGGAAATTGCCCGCCGTGTTGGCCCTACGCTGAAAGCCAAAGGCCTGATCTTCGTCGGACTGGATATCATCGGCGATCGTCTGACCGAAGTGAACGTCACCAGCCCGACCTGCATTCGTGAAATTGAGGCGGAATTCCCTGTCTCAATCACCGGCATGCTGATGGACGCTATCGAAAAACGTTTACAAAAATAACCTAACAATACTATTAGTGACAGCGCCTGAGTTTGTCCCCATACTGGGCGCTGTCGCTTTTTAAACCAGGAAACAGTACCTCTGACAATGAATTTACAGCATCACTTTCTTATTGCCATGCCTGCTCTCCAGGACCCGATTTTTCGCCGCGCCGTGGTTTATATTTGTGAATACAATGAAGACGGCGCGATGGGCATTATCATTAATAAACCGCTGGAAAATCTTCAGGTTGAAGGGATTCTGGACAAGCTGAAAATCCCGGCTGAAGCGCGACTGCCGGAAATCCGGCTTGATAAGCCCGTGATGCTGGGTGGACCTCTCGCAGAAGATCGCGGTTTTATCCTGCATACGCCGCCAGTATTCTCTTCCAGCATTCGCATCTCCGACAACACCGTTATCACGACCTCGCGTGACGTGCTCGAAACCCTGGGCACCGCAGAGCAGCCTTCTGAAGTGCTGGTGGCGCTGGGCTATTCGTCGTGGGAGAAAGGCCAGCTTGAGCAGGAGATCCTCGATAACGCCTGGCTCACCGCGCCTGCGGACATGAATATCCTGTTTAAAACGCCGATAGCCGATCGCTGGCGCGACGCGGCGAAGCTGATTGGTATTGATATTCTGACCATGCCTGGCGTAGCGGGGCACGCCTGATGAGCGGAACGCTTCTGGCCTTCGATTTTGGTACCAAAAGCATCGGCGTCGCCGTGGGACAGCGCATCACCGGTACCGCGCGCCCGCTTACGGCCCTGAAGGCCAACGACGGTACGCCGGACTGGAACCTCATTGAGCGCCTGCTCAAGGAGTGGCAGCCGGATGACGTGATTGTAGGGCTGCCGCTGAACATGGACGGTACCGAACAGCCGCTGACCGCCCGGGCGCGTAAGTTTGCCAATAAAATCCATGGCCGCTTTGGCGTCTCCGTGAAGCTGCACGACGAGCGTCTGAGCACCGTCGAAGCGCGCGCGGGTCTGTTTGAGCACGGCGGCTTCCGGGCGCTGAACAAAGGCAGCGTCGACTCCGCTTCTGCCGTCATCATCCTCGAAAGCTATTTCGAGCAGGGCTTTTAAGCACAGGGGCCTACAGCCGCCCCTGCGCCCGTCTCTCCGCCAGACTCTGGTCAAAGTTCTGCATGCCTGCCTGCTGACCGGTTTGAATGATGCCGGGAAGTTGCCACGTTTTTCCTTCACGTATCAGATTCGCCGCCGCCGCGGTATTCACCAGCAGCTCATACAGCGCGACGCGCCCGCCCTGAAGATCGGGAAGCAGTTTCTGCGCCAGCACCGCCCGCAGGCTGCCGGCCAGCTGGTTACGCACCGGATCTTTCTCCTGCGCCGGGAACGTATCGACCAGCCGCTCAATCGCCTGCGATGCCCCGCGCGTATGCAGGGTCGCCAGCACCAGATGCCCGGTCTCTGCTGCCGTTAGCGCCAGGCGGATCGTTTCGCTGTCGCGCAGCTCCCCGAGCAAAATCACGTCAGGATCCTGGCGTAAGGCGCTGCGCAGCGCGTCGGCAAATGACGGGCTGTGCTGACCAATCTCCCGCTGCTGGATCAGGCAACGCTCGCTCTGGTAGATAAATTCCACCGGATCTTCGAGCGTGAGGATATGGCCGTCAGTATGGTGGTTGAGAAAATCGACCATCGCCGCCAGCGTCGTAGATTTACCGCTGCCGGTCGCCCCCGTCACAAGAATCAACCCGGACTCATTGGTTAACAGTTCCGGGATGGCCCTCGGCGCACCCAGTGAAGCGAGCTGCGGACAGGTACGCGGCAACAGCCGTAGCGTCACAGAGACACCGCGCATCTGCTTAAAGGCACTGCCGCGCAGGCGCTGACCTCCCGCCACCGTCGCGGCAAAATCCACCTGCCCGCTGGCCCACCATATGCCCTGCTGCTCATCGTTGAGCCACGCTTTTAACAACGCCCCGACGTCGGGAGGAGGAAACGGTGCCGGTTCAAGGCGGCCTGTTCTGCGCCAGCGGGGTGGCGAATCACTGCACAGGTGTAGATCGGAGACGTTATGCTTTACACTAAGGGCCACAATTTCTTCCACATCCATAGACTACTCCTCGGAAAATGAACGACATTGCGCATAACCTGGCACAGGTCCGGGACAAAATCTCAGCCGCCGCAGCGCGTTGCGGCCGGGCTTCAGAAGAAATTACGCTGCTTGCAGTCAGCAAAACCAAGCCTGCGAGCGCCATCGCAGAAGCCATTGACGCAGGCCAGCGGGCATTTGGTGAAAACTACGTGCAGGAAGGCGTGGATAAAATTCGCTACTTCCAGGAACAGGGGAAGACGGATCTGCAGTGGCACTTTATTGGCCCACTGCAGTCGAACAAAAGCCGTCTGGTGGCAGAGCACTTCGACTGGTGTCACACCATTGACCGCCTGCGTATTGCGACGCGTCTGAACGACCAGCGTCCGGCAGAGATGCCAGCGCTTAACGTGCTGATTCAGGTCAACATCAGTGACGAAAACAGCAAGTCCGGCATTGCGCTGAGCGAGCTGGATGCGCTGGCAGCCGAAGTGGCCGAACTGCCGCG
The DNA here is from genome assembly GCF_048685015.1 of Enterobacter sp. BNK-13. Lineage (NCBI taxonomy): Bacteria > Pseudomonadati > Pseudomonadota > Gammaproteobacteria > Enterobacterales > Enterobacteriaceae > Enterobacter > Enterobacter sp. BNK-13. The sequence continues at coordinate 3,564,085 of NZ_JBLQTP010000001.1, forward strand.
CTTAACCCTGCGTGGTTTGATGGCAATCCCGGCGCCTGAGTCAAGTTATGAAAGGCAGTTTGCCGTGGCACAGCAAATGGCTGTAGCATTTGAGGCGCTTAAAGCGCGCTATCACACGGTAGACACGCTTTCTCTGGGCATGTCGGATGATATGGAAGCCGCCATTGCGGCAGGCAGCACGATGGTGCGCATCGGCACGGCAATTTTCGGTGCGCGCGACTACTCAAAATAATAAGGAAACCTGAGGAACGCCATGAAGACGTTGACTTTCCTGCTCTCAACGGTCATTGAGCTGTACACGATGGCGCTTTTGCTGCGCGTCTGGATGCAGTGGGCCCGCTGTGATTTTTACAATCCGTTCTCGCAGTTTGTCGTGAAAATCACGCAACCTGTTGTCGGACCGCTGCGCCGTATTATCCCGGCCATGGGTCCCATCGACAGCTCGTCTCTGCTGGTGGCGTTTATTCTGAGCGTTATCAAAGCGATCGTGCTGTTTATGGTCATCACCTTCCAGCCGATTATCTGGATTGCCGCCGTTCTGATTCTGATCAAAACCATCGGCCTGCTGATTTTCTGGGTGCTGCTGGTTATGGCGATCATGAGCTGGGTCAGCCAGGGCCGTAGCCCGGTAGAGTATGCCTTGATTCAGCTGGCCGAGCCGCTGCTGCGTCCAATCCGTAACCTGCTTCCGTCTATGGGCGGCATCGATTTTTCGCCGATGATCCTGGTTCTGCTGCTCTATGTGATCAACATGGGGATCGCTGAACTGCTGCAGTCCACGGGCGATATGCTGCTGCCGGGGCTGTGGATGGCGCTATGAGTGCAGTAAGCACCTGCGCTGACGGGCTGGTTTTACGGCTGTATATTCAGCCGAAAGCCAGCCGTGACAATATTGTTGGACTGCATGGCGACGAGTTAAAAGTCGCTATCACTGCCCCGCCGGTTGACGGCCAGGCGAACGCGCATCTGACCAAATATCTGGCAAAACAGTTTCGCGTCGCCAAAAGCCAGGTCATCATTGAAAAAGGCGAACTGGGGCGACATAAACAGGTAAAAATCCTTAATCCGCAATCTATCCCGACGGAAGTCGCGGCTCTGACAGAACAGGACTAAACCATGCAGAAAGTTGTTCTCGCGACCGGCAACGCCGGTAAAGTGCGCGAGCTGGCCTCGCTATTAAATGATTTTGGTCTGGACGTGGTCGCCCAGACCGATCTTGGCGTGGATTCCGCCGAAGAGACGGGGCTGACGTTTATCGAAAACGCGATCCTCAAAGCCCGCCATGCCGCGCAGATTACGGGCCTGCCCGCGATTGCCGACGACTCCGGCCTGGCCGTAGACGCCCTTGGCGGCGCGCCGGGGATCTACTCCGCGCGCTATTCCGGCGTTGACGCTACCGACCAACAGAATCTGGAAAAGCTGCTTGTCGCCCTGAAAGACGTCCCGGACGAGCAGCGTACCGCGCAGTTCCACTGCGTGCTGGTCTATCTGCGTCACGCGGAGGACCCGACGCCGATCGTCTGCCACGGCAGCTGGCCAGGCGTGATTACCCGTGAAGCGGCTGGCAACGGCGGCTTTGGTTATGACCCGATTTTCTTTGTCCCTTCCGAGGGCAAAACCGCTGCGGAACTGACCCGCGAAGAGAAAAGCGCGATATCCCACCGTGGACGCGCGCTGAAACTGTTACTGGAAGCACTGCGTAATGGCTAATTTGCCACCTCTTAGTCTTTATATTCACATCCCGTGGTGCGTGCAGAAATGCCCGTACTGCGATTTCAACTCGCACGCGCTGAAGGGCGAAGTGCCGCACGATGACTACGTGGCGCATCTGCTGGCCGACCTGGACGCCGATGTACCTTACGCACAGGGACGTGAAGTTAAGACCATTTTCATTGGTGGCGGTACGCCGAGCCTGCTGTCAGGCCCGGCGATGCAAACGCTGCTGGACGGCGTGCGTGCGCGCCTGAACCTGGCAGCGGATGCTGAAATTACGATGGAAGCCAACCCCGGCACCGTTGAGGCCGACCGTTTTGTCGACTATCAGCGCGCGGGCGTTAACCGCATCTCCATCGGCGTGCAGAGCTTTAGCGAGCCGAAACTGAAGCGCCTGGGGCGTATTCACGGCCCGGAAGAGGCGAAGCGCGCGGCAAACCTGGCGACCGGTCTTAATCTTCGCAGCTTTAACCTCGATTTGATGCACGGCCTGCCGGATCAGTCGCTGGACGAGGCGCTGGACGATTTGCGCCAGGCCATTGCGCTGAACCCGCCGCACCTGTCGTGGTACCAGCTCACCATCGAGCCCAACACCCTGTTTGGCTCGCGCCCGCCGGTGCTGCCGGATGACGACGCGCTGTGGGATATCTTCGAGCAGGGTCACAGGCTTTTAACCGCTGCGGGCTATCAGCAGTACGAAACGTCGGCGTATGCGAAGCCGGGCTACCAGTGTCAGCACAACCTGAACTACTGGCGCTTTGGCGACTATCTCGGGATTGGCTGCGGCGCGCACGGTAAGGTGACTTTCCCGGACGGGCGCATTCTGCGCACCGCCAAAACCCGTCACCCGCGCGGGTATATGGAAGGCCGCTACCTGGAGCGTCAGCACGACGTCGAGGCGGCGGATAAACCGTTTGAGTTCTTTATGAACCGCTTCCGCCTGCTGGAAGCCGCGCCGCGCGCGGAGTTTGCGCTGTTTACCGGGCTGCCGGAATCGGTGATTCGCCCGCAGATCGACGAGGCGCTGGCCCAGGGATATCTCACGGAATGTGATGATTACTGGCAGATCACCGAGCACGGCAAACTGTTCCTCAATTCCCTTCTTGAGCTGTTCCTCGCCGAAGATTCCTGAAGGCTGATTCAGGATTTTGCATCCCGCTCTGCCGGCTGAGGGAAAGGCTGGCAGAGTGTGGGAATGGACAAATCAAAACAACTCCGCAAACAAATGACGCCCGAAGAGTTACGCCTCTGGTATTTACTCAGGGGACGCCGCTTCTTTGGCTATAAGTTTCGCCGCCAGATGCCGATTGGTGCGTATATCGTGGATTTTGCCTGTTTTAAGGCGAAGCTGATTATCGAGCTGGACGGTGGACAACATCAGAACAACGAAATGTATGATTCACGTCGTGCTGAATTTTTGCATGCAAACGGCTGGGAAATACTGCGGTTCTGGAATAATGAATTCAGAGCTAATGAGGAGGAGGTAATGATGGCTATTCTGCAACGACTGCAATGCCTGATGCCCTCACCCTAACCCTCTCCCACAGGGAGAGGGAACGATTACACCCTCTCCCCTGGGGAGAGGGATGGGGTGAGGGGCCCAGCGCGCAGAGACCTTACTTCAGCGTCCCCACCAGCGCCTTCCGGCTGTCTTCCAGCGACACCACGCGTTTACACACGTCTTTGCCGAACTGCTGGAAATCATCTTCCTGGTTTTTCCACTCGTTCTGAATGGAGGTTTGCAGGCCGCCCAGACTGCCCAGCACGCCCTGCAGCGGGTTACCGCCGCCTTTCAGCACCGCTTTAGCCCCCATCTCGTTGATGCTGTCCTGCAGGATGCCGCCCATCGCCTGGTTCACCAGCTGCTGCCCGTCGGCACGGACCTGATCAATCGCCTTGTAGTGGAACGTCAGGCCATCGGAGCGCGTCTCGATAATCCGGTTCATCTGTTCTTTAAGCTGCTTGTCCAGCTTCGTCAGGCGGGTGCGCATGTTGCTGCTCTCCCCCACCTCTTTGGTGATGATCTTATCCAGCGCCACGCGGCTCTTTTCGACGCGCGTCAGGGCACCTTCATTAATCCACGGCAGCGCGGTACGCAATTCGGACTGGTAGTCTTTCGCCTGCTCGCGCTGTGCGGCAGTCAGGTTGTACTGCTTGCCGTTATAGGTGACGTTCCCTTCTGGCGTAATCACCAGATTGCCGTTCTCGCCTTTGACCTGCACGGTTTGCGGGCTTAACACCACGTCATCACGCGGGGTGACGCTACATTGATAATCCGCATGGGCGGTGAATCCGGTTGCCATTAAAGCAACTGCCAGCAACGTTTTGCGCATCTTAAACACTCCCTCAGACAAAACGGGCCAGCTAATGCTGGCCCCTTACTGCTTTATTAGTCCCACCAAACGTCGAAAAGTTCGCTGACGCGGACATCTTCAAGCTTGTGGTCTTCAAGCCATTTACGAACCAGAGCCTGATGTTCTTCGGTGCATTTACCCACTTCCTGGGTGCAGATCAGACCTTCCCAGGCCAGATAGCCGCTACCGTCGAAGGCCAGTTTGTTTGGCTCGATCACCTCGTTGATGAACGCATCCACGTCCTGATCGATCTGCTCAACGCTGGTGCCTTCCGGGAAACGCCACGCAACGGAGAAGCCCACTTCCTGGAATTCTTCGATGTGCATCTTTTTACGCAGACGACGGCTACGATTCTTTGCCATTATTTCACCCTCTCGAACATTAAGTCCCATACACCGTGACCAAGACGATGGCCACGCTGTTCAAATTTCGTTACCGGACGCGATTCCGGACGCGGTACATAGTCGTTGCTCGCAGACTGGTTTTTGTAACCGTCCAGCGACGACATCACCTCCAGCATATGTTCCGCATACGGTTCCCAGTCGGTCGCCATATGGAAGACACCGCCCAGCTTCAGCTTGCTTTTAACCAGCTCGGCAAACGGCGCCTGAACGATACGGCGTTTATTATGACGCGCTTTGTGCCACGGGTCAGGGAAAAAGAGCTGAACCATGGTTAAAGAATTGTCAGGAATCATTTTGTGCAGCACTTCCACCGCGTCGTGACACATCACGCGCAGGTTCTCAACGCCCTCTTCATGGGCCGTTGCCAGACACGCGCCAACGCCCGGGGAGTGGACTTCGATACCGAGGAAGTTCTGCTCCGGGCGCGCTTTCGCCATGGTCACCAGCGAGGCGCCCATACCGAAGCCAATTTCCAGCGTGACCGGCGCGTCGCGACCAAACAGCTCGCTGAAATCCAGAGGCTGCTCGCTGAACTCAACGCCCATCACCGGCCAGTAGTTGTCCAGCGCGTGTTGCTGACCTTTTGTCAGGCGGCCCTGACGACGGACAAAGCTGCGAATACGGCGCAGCGGGCGACCGTTTTCATCAAATTCCGGTGAAATGACGTCGTTTTTCATAAAAGAGTTGTCTGCTTGTGAGAATGTTCGGGAAACGGGCATTATCCAAAGTTAAGGCTTCTATGCAAGCATGGGAAAGATCCGGTTTACAGCAGATTGACGCTGTGCTGCAATCTGCGTCCCTGATTATGCGAATCGATGACCATGCAAGCCTCTCAATTTTCAGCCCAGGTGCTGGACTGGTACGACAAATACGGGCGTAAAACCCTGCCCTGGCAAATTGAAAAAACGCCTTACAAAGTGTGGCTCTCCGAGGTGATGTTGCAACAAACGCAGGTCGCCACGGTAATCCCTTACTTCGAGCGTTTTATGGCGCGCTTCCCGACGGTGACCGACCTGGCCAACGCCCCGCTGGACGAGGTGCTGCACCTGTGGACCGGTCTTGGCTATTACGCCCGCGCGCGTAATCTTCACAAAGCCGCTCAGCAGGTTGCGACGCGCCACAACGGGAAATTCCCGGAAACCTTCGACGAGGTGGCCGATCTCCCCGGCGTGGGACGCTCAACCGCAGGCGCTATTCTCTCTCTGTCTTTAGGTAAGCATTTCCCGATCCTCGACGGCAACGTGAAGCGCGTGCTGGCACGCTGCTACGCCATCGAAGGCTGGCCGGGGAAGAAAGATGTTGAAAAACGTCTTTGGGAAATTAGTGAAGAGGTCACCCCGGCCAACGGCGTCGAACGTTTCAACCAGGCGATGATGGATCTCGGCGCCATGGTCTGCACGCGCTCAAAACCCAAATGCGAACTCTGCCCGGTGAGTAACCTCTGCGTGGCGTATGCCAACCATTCGTGGGCGCAGTATCCGGGCAAGAAACCCAAACAGACGCTGCCGGAGCGCACCGGCTATATGCTGCTGATGCAGCACGGCGATGAGGTCTTCCTGGCCCAGCGTCCGCCGAGCGGTCTGTGGGGTGGTCTATACTGCTTCCCACAGTTTGAAGATGAAGACTTGCTGCGTGAATGGCTTAAACAGCGCGGGATTGCTGCCGATAACCTGACGCAGCTGACCGCGTTTCGCCACACCTTCAGCCATTTCCATCTGGATATTGTGCCGATGTGGCTTCCCGTGTCCTCCTTCGCCTCGTGCATGGATGAAGGCACCGCTCTCTGGTATAACTTAGCGCAACCGCCATCAGTCGGGCTGGCGGCTCCCGTGGAGCGCCTGTTACAGCAATTACGTGCCGGTGCAATGGTTTAGCATCGGTCAAAAAAGAGGAATGAGTATGGCCAGAACGATTTTTTGTACTTTCCTGCAGCGTGACGCTGAAGGCCAGGATTTCCAGCTTTATCCGGGCGAGCTGGGTAAACGCATCTACAATGAAATCTCCAAAGAAGCCTGGGGACAGTGGCAGAAAAAGCAGACCATGCTGATCAACGAGAAGAAACTCAGCATGATGAACCCGGAACACCGCAAGCTGCTGGAGCAGGAGATGGTGAGCTTCCTGTTCGAAGGTAAAGACGTGCACATCGAAGGCTATACGCCACCGGAAAAATAATATCGAGCGGCTGTTGCCGGGTAGCGCTACGCTTACCCGGCCTACAAAACCGTAGGCCCGTGCAAGCATAGCGCCGCCGGGCAACAGCAACGACCAGGCAAACACAACACGCACTCCCGGAATGATGAAAAAACTTTTAGCGCTAGCCCTTGTTGCGCCGTTGCTGGTCTCGTGTTCGTCAAAAAAAGGCGATGATTACAACGAGGCCTGGATCAAGGACACCAACGGTTTTGACATTTTGATGGGGCAGTTTGCCCATAACATCGAGAATATATGGGGATTTAACGAAGTTCTTATTGCCGGACCTAAGGACTACGTTAAGTACACCGACGCCTATCTGACCCGTAGCCATATCAACTTTGATGAGGGGACGATCACGATTGAGACCATTGCAGGCACGGACCCTGCGGCACGACTCCGTCAGGCGATTATCAAAACCCTGCTGATGGGTGACGATCCGGGCTCTATCGATCTCTACTCCGATGCCGACGATATCACCATCTCGAAAGAGCCGTTCCTGTACGGTCAGGTTGTCGATCAGACCGGTCAGCCGATCCGTTGGGAAGGTCGCGCCACGAAATTTGCCGACTACCTGCTGCAGACGCGCCTGAAGAGCCGCTCTAACGGTCTGAAGATTATCTACAGCGTCACCATCAACCTCGTCCCGAACCACCTCGACAAGCGTGCGCATAAGTATTTGGGCATGGTGCGTCAGGCCTCGCGTAAGTACGGCGTGGATGAGTCGCTGATCCTGGCGATTATGCAGACCGAATCCTCGTTTAACCCGTATGCGGTAAGCCGTTCCGACGCCCTGGGGCTGATGCAGGTGGTGCAGCACAGCGCCGGGAAAGACGTCTTCCGCGCGCAGGGGAAATCCGGCACGCCGAGCCGCAGCTATCTGTTCGACCCGCAGAGCAACATTGATACCGGCACCGCCTATCTGGCGATGCTGAATAATGTGTATCTCGGCGGTATCGATAACCCAACGTCGCGTCGCTATGCGGTGATCACCGCCTATAACGGCGGCGCGGGCAGCGTGCTGCGCGTCTTCTCGAATGACAAAGTGCAGGCCGCGAACATCATCAACAGCATGGCGCCGGGTGATGTCTACTCCACCCTGACCACCCGCCACCCATCTGCGGAATCCCGCCGGTACCTGTATAAGGTGAATACGGCGCAGAAAAACTATCGTCGTCGATAATCAACACACCTTCTCCTGCAAGGAGAAGGTGTTCTGCTTTCCCCCACCCATACGAAAATGTTATTTGCATCACAATCCAAACTGCAAATTAATGTGGATTGCATTTTTTTGCGGGAGGTAACAAAACATATCGTTGCCAACTGATAGAATTGCATCAAATAACAACCCTGAATGTTCCTATAACAACATATCTCCCGCTCACTTGTGAGGAAAGTAACATGAACCTTAAGCTGCAGCTTAAAATATTGTCGTTTCTGCAGTTCTGCCTGTGGGGTAGCTGGCTGACTACACTCGGCTCCTATATGTTTGTGACGCTCAAGTTCGATGGTGCGTCAATCGGTGCCGTATACAGCTCGCTCGGTATTGCGGCGGTCTTCATGCCGACGCTGCTGGGGATCGTGGCGGATAAATGGCTCAGCGCCAAATGGCTGTACATGCTTTGCCATCTGGTGGGCGCGGGGACGCTGTTTATGGCAGCCCAGGTGACCACGCCGGGGGCAATGTTCATGGTGATCCTGCTTAACTCGCTGGCCTATATGCCAACGCTTGGGCTGATCAACACCATCTCCTACTACCGCCTGAAATCCGCGGATATGGATATCGTGACCGATTTCCCGCCAATCCGTATCTGGGGCACCATCGGCTTTATCATGGCGATGTGGGGCGTGAGCTTCGCGGGCTTCGAACTGAGCCATATGCAGCTCTATATCGGTGCGGCGCTCTCCGTATTGCTGGCGATCTTCACCCTGACGCTGCCAACCATTCCGGTGTCTAACCAGCAGAAAAACCAGAGCTGGAGCACCATGCTCGGCCTGGATGCCTTTGCGCTGTTCAAAAACAAACGCATGGCGATCTTCTTTATCTTCTCCATGCTGCTGGGCGCGGAGCTGCAGATCACCAACATGTTCGGCAACACCTTCCTGCACAGCTTCGATAACAACCCGCTGTTCTCCGGCAGCTTTATCGTTGAACATGCGTCGGTGATGATGTCCATCTCTCAGATCTCTGAGACGCTGTTCATCCTGACCATCCCGTTCTTCCTGAGCCGCTACGGCATCAAGAACGTCATGCTGATCAGTATCGCGGCGTGGATGTTGCGCTTCGGTCTGTTCGCCTACGGCGACCCAAGCCCGTTCGGCACCGTGCTGCTGGTGCTGTCGATGATTGTTTACGGTTGCGCCTTCGACTTCTTCAACATCTCCGGTTCGGTGTTTGTGGAAAAAGAAGTGAAGCCTGAAATCCGCGCCAGCGCGCAGGGTATGTTCCTGATGATGACCAACGGCTTCGGCTGTATTCTGGGCGGCGTGGTGAGCGGTAAAGTGGTTGAGATGTACACCACCAACGGCATCACCAACTGGCAGCCGGTGTGGCTGATCTTCGCGGCGTACTCGCTGGTGCTGTTCTTCGCGTTCATCGCGCTGTTCAAGTACAAGCACGTGCGTGAACCGCACGGTGCGCAGCCGATCGCGCATTGATTGTTGTGCCCGGTGGCGCTGCGCTTACCGGGCCTACAAAACCAGACCGTAGGCCGGGTAAGGCGAAGCCGCCACCCGGCTATTTTATTGCAGAGAGCACCCAACCCACCGACAGCAAATCCGCGCTGCCGCCCGGGCTTAGGTTCCGTTCAATCAGTGCGTTATCCATTCTGATCAACGCCTCGCGATCCCAGCCGTTAGCCAGCAGTTCCCGCGCGTAGCCCTGAACGTAGCGCAGCCCTTCCATGCCGCCGCGAGATACCAGATTGCTGTCCTGATTGACGGCCATCAGGCGTAACAGCAGGCCGTGAAGTGAATGTCCATTCCACTGCGCCAGCGCCTTACGCACCGTCGCAAAGCCGCTCTCCGCCTCACCGCGCGCGCCGGTTAAGCCGTACTGCTGGAACTGTCGCTCGCCCGCCGTCGCCTGTCCGCTGCGTGCGGCCAGCTCCCGCGATACCAGCCCGCGGCAGATGTTACTCACCTCACAACGGAGACTGTCTGCGGAGATATTTTTCACACGCCCGGCGGCGAAGCACAGTAAACCCAGGGCAAAAATCCCGCCTTTGTGCGTGTTCACCCCGTTCGTCGCGGCATACATGGCCTGCTCGCAGGCCAGCCCCATAGGGCGGAGAAGGCGTAGCTGTTCGCCAGCGGGTTTATCCGCATGCGCGCTGCCCAGCTCGGCAAAGCGCGAAAACCACGGCGTAATTGCCACGATGCTGCGGACAAACAGCGCGTGGTCCATATCGCGATGGGAACCGCTGTTGAGCCTGTCCACCAGCCCCGGCTTGGGCGTCAGCTCCAGCTCCTGCCACAGCGCCGCTTCGGCAAGCGCGGGCACGTCAGCCGGGCGCGGTTTAGTCGCGAGCAAACCAGTCATCGATCGTCTTCTCCACGCGGGAAACCACCTGCTCAACGGGGTGGTTACGCGAACGGGAACAGGCGTGGGCGGGCGCGTCGCAGATCAGGCAGCGCCTGAGATTCGCCCCCAGCGACTGACGCCCGACGTGGCCGTGCTGAGGGCAAATCACGTCCAGATCCCACAGCCTGCCGAGCGGGTGCGTCTGCTCCAGATCCGCACAGTGCGCTTTGATTTCCACCGCCGGATGGGCCACGCACCAGAGGGCTTCAGGTCCGGTCGGGAGCCACAGCACCTGACGGTCCAGCACCTGCCAGCGGTTTTCCCACAGCAGCTGGTCGCACATCTGCAGCGCTACGCCCATGGTATTGCGGTAGCGCAGGCTGTCCTTGATTTCCCCTGGCGTGACCAGCGTGAGGGAAATCACCGGTTGTTGATAGTGCTCGAACATGTCAGCCTGGCGCGCTGCGCGGCGCTCTTTCGCCGCCAGCAGTTCGTCAAGGCTGACACCCGCCCGCACGGGTGTCGCTAAAGTCATACTTCCTCCTTCACCTGTCGCACGGTGTCGATCACGCTGCCGTCGCGGTAGCGGATCACCCCGACGATTTTGTCGGTAAACTCAATCGGTTTCGGGACGCCGGTCAGGGAGATCGCCCGCTCGTACAGCGCGTTGATATCCACAACCTTCAGCCCGGCGTCCAGCAGCCGCTCGCGGATTTCCGGGCGCGCCGGGTTGACCGCGATGCCGTGATCGGTAACCAGCACGTCGATGCTTTCGCCCGGCGTGAGGCGCGTGGTAACCCGCTTCACGACCGTCGGAATGCGGCTGCGCAGCAGAGGAGCAACGACGATGGTCAGGTTCGCCGCGGCGGCCACGTCGCAGTGCCCGCCGGACGCGCCGCGCATCACGCCGTCGGATCCGGTGATGACGTTGACGTTGAACTCGACGTCGATTTCCAGCGCGCTGAGGATCACCACGTCGAGCTGGTCGCAGCTTGCCGCCTTGCTGCCGGGGTTGGCGTAAACGTTGGTGGAAATCTCGACGTGGTTCGGGTTGCGCGCCAGCGAGGCCGCCGCCTGACCGTCAAAGCACTGGGTATCAAGCAGCTTTTCGATGAGCCCCTTCTCGTGCAGATCCACCAGGCTGCCGGTGATGCCGCCGAGCGCAAAGCGCGCCTTCACGCCGCTGCGCTCCATCTTCTCTTCCATAAAGCGGGTGCAGGCCGTGGCTGCCGCGCCGGAGCCGGTCTGCATCGAGAAGCCCGGTTTGAAGTAGCCGGAATGCTCGATCACGTCCGCCGCATAGCGGGCGATCATCAGCTCGCGCGGGTTGCTGGTGACGCGCGCCGCGCCGACGCTGATTTTCGCCGGGTCGCCCACGCTCTCGACCTGAACGATGTAGTCCACCTGGTCCTGCACCAGGCTGGCGGGCATATTGGGAAACGGCACCAGTTCTTCAGTCAGCAGCACCACCTTGTGGGCAAAGTGCGCGTCCACCATGGCGTAGCCCAGGGAGCCGCAGCACGATTTGCCGTGCGTCCCGTTGGCGTTGCCAAACTCATCGCTACACGGCACACCGAGAAACGCCACGTCGATATTCAGCTCGCCGTCCTGGAGCAGCTTCACGCGCCCGCCGTGGGAGTGAATTTGCACCGGCTCGTCCATCAGCCCGTGGGAGATGGCATCCGCCAGCCTGCCGCGCATGCCCGAGGTGTAAATCCGGGTGATGACGCCGCTTTCGATATGCTCGATCAGCGCGTCGTTGCAGGTCATCAGCGAGCTGGAGGCCAGCGTCAGGTTTTTGAAGCCCATCCGCGCCAGCAGCGCCACGACGGTGTTGATCACCCGGTCGCCTTCGCGAAACGCATGGTGGAAGGAGATGGTCATCCCGTCCTGCAGGCCGCAGCGCTTAACCGCCTCTTCAACAGAGGCGCAGAGCTTGCGGCTGTGCTTCGCATCGCTGTCCGCCAGCCACGGCGTGGTGCTGTGGGCGGTATCAAAGGGTTTTAAGTCCCGCAGATGGGGAAAATTCACATGAAGAAGTTCTGTCTGATTCATTGTCCTATCCTTACCGACGCACGCCGGAGGCCGCCGCGCGCTCCAGCACCACCTGCGCGTGGTTAATAATCGGTGCATCCACCATTTTGCCGTTAAGCGACACCACGCCCAGGCCGTTACGCTCACCCTCTTCTGCTGCCTCAATCACCCTTCTGGCGTGATCCACCTCTTCCTGCGTCGGGGCGTAGGCGTTGTGCAGCAGGTCAATCTGGCGCGGGTTAATCAGCGATTTGCCGTTAAAGCCCATCTTGCGGATCAGATCGACCTCGCGCAGGAACCCGGCCTCGTCGTTAACGTCTGACCACACCACGTCGAAGGCGTCGATACCCGCCGCGCGGGCGGCGTGCAGCACGGCGCAGCGGGCGTAGAACAGCTCGGTGCCGTCGCCGCGCTCGGTCTGCATGTCCATCACGTAGTCAAAGGCGGCCAGCGCAATGCCGATGAGGCGCGGAGAGCTGCGGGCAATCGCCACGGCGTTGATGACGCCAATGGCCGACTCAATCGCCGCCATCACGCGGGTGGAACCGATCTCGCGGCCGCACGCCTGCTCGATGCGCTCGAGGTGACCCTCCAGCTCATAGATGTCGTCCGGGGTATCGGTTTTCGGCAGACGAATCACATCCACGCCTGCCCGCACGGCGGCTTCCAGATCCAGCAGGCCAAACGGCGTGCTCAGCGGGTTAATGCGCACCACGGTTTCGATATCCTGATACATCGGATGCTGCAGCGCGTGGAACACTAGCATGCGCGCGGTATCCTTCTCGCGCAGGGCAACGGCATCCTCCAGGTCAAACATGATGGAGTCGGGACGGTAGATAAAGGCGGTGGAGAGCATGGCGGCGTTGGCGCCCGGCAGGAACAGCATGCTGCGGCGGAGTTTGCTCATTTCAGCGCCCCCCAGTTGATGGTCTGTTCATCGGCGGCACGCATCAGCGCGCTTTGCAGACGGGCGCGAATCACACAGTCCAGCGCCCCTTTGTCTTCAATAATGATTAATCCCTGGTGCACGTTCATGGCGCGCAATGTGTCGTTGACCACCTGGCGAATGTGCTCGCCAAACTGCTTAATCACTTCGCTGTGGATGACGATCTCCAGCTCGCCGTGAGCAGGAGCGATTTTCACCATCAGGTCGCTGGACTCCTGCGTTCCGGCCAGCGCCTCCCTTACAATTTTCATGATAAATTCCTGGTAGTTAAGCGACTTCCGCACTCGCGCGGTAATGCGTTTCGAGATGCGCGAAGGTGGAGTCCGGGACAATCTCCCGGATCCGGGAAAACTGCTGTGTCTTCAGTAATCGGCGCACTTCGGACGCCGATATGGCGTTGCCGGTGGCCTTGATGCGCGGCATTTCCACCACCTCGATATGCGAGGCCAGCAGGTCGTGCAGCGTCTGGTTGTACTGGCGGGTGATATCGCAGAACGGCTCCGAGCCGATGAAGCGGTGCGTAATGCCGAGCGCCGGGGCGATAAAGTCCCGGAAGATCAGCACGTCAATCTCGCTCCACGCCTGCTGTACTTTGCCGGTCTCCTTCAGGAAGTAGGCAGGAAACGTGGCGCGAGAGATGATGTACTGCGAGCCTTCATGCACCACCACGTTCGGCAGATGCGCCACGCCCGCGCGCACCATCTCGAGCCGCGCGCTGAACGGGAAGAACGAGGCGTCTTCGCGCACCACGAACAGGTGCAGGGCGTCGCACTGCGCCGCCGCCTGCTCCACCAGATGGCGATGGCCGAGGGTGAACGGATTGGCGTTCATCACGATGGCGCCAATCTTCTCCCCGCACTTGCGGTTCGCGCGCAGAGAACGGCAGTAGCGCGCGATCCCCTGCGGGGTGTTCTCCATCAGCACGGCGTTGTTCCCGCTCTGGGCAATCGGCCAGAAGCCGCTGCGGGCAAAACGCTCCCGGTTGCACGGACGGGTGCAGAGGAAGAGGTGAAAATGGCCGCGCTCCAGCGCCGCATGTTCCACCTCTGCCAGCAGCCGCGCGCTGAGGTTCTCGCCGCGAAGCTGCTCGTTAACCGCCACGCACTTGATGACGTTGGCGGCAAGCCCTGCGCAACCCACCAGCTGCGAGCCGGACCAGGCTTCGACGAACAGCGTGATGTCGTTGTCCAGGCCAAGGCCGCTGTCTGCCAGCAGATAACGGATCTGACTTAAGCGTTCCGGATGTTTCGCCACCAGCGTGTGGCGAAAATCGATGGGTTGCGAGTGCATGCTGCCGCCTTACTTAATGTGCTGCCGCAAGCCCAACGGCTGGCGCTTCCACAATCACGTTGCTCAGATGACCGATATGCTCGATCTCCACCTCAATGCGATCGCCCTCTTTCATAAACAGCGGCGGGTTACGCTTTTTACCCACCCCGCCTGGGGATCCGGTGATGATCACATCGCCAGGACTTAAGCGGGTGAAGGTGCTGATGTACTCGATGAGCTCCGCCACCTTGTGGATCATGCTGCTGGTGTTGTCTTCCTGCACCATGCGGCCGTTCAGCCAGGTGCGAATCGCCAGTTGGTGCGGATCGGGGATCTCATCCGCCGTCGCCATCCACGGACCAAACGCGCCGGTCTGACGCCAGTTTTTACCGGCGGTGAACCAGGTGTGCTGCCAGTCGCGGGCGGAGCCGTCCATGTAGCAGCTGTAGCCCGCCACGTGGCGCAGGGCGTCGTCGCGGCTGATGTTCTCCCCGCCTTTACCGATGATCACCGCCAGTTCGCCTTCGTAGTCGAATTCGCTGGAGTGGCGCGGCTTCAGCACCGGCTCGTTGTGGCCGGTCTGTGAATCCGGGAAGCGGACAAACAGCGTCGGGGCCGGGTTGTGCTGGTCAAACTCCTTGCGCTTGTCGGCGTAGTTCATGCCCACGCAGAGGATTTTTTCCGGCTGCTCAATCACCGGTAAGAAGGTGATGGCGCTCATCGGCACGTCCACGGCATCGTTCAGGTAGCGGGTGGCCTGCGCCAGCCCGTTGCCCTGCAGCAGCGCCTTGAGGTCGCTGTAGCGGTCGCCCAGACGGCGGCCTAAATCAATCACGCCGTCGGCCTGCACGATGCCGTAGCTGCGTTTTCCCTGGTATAAAAAGCTTGCGAGTTTCATTGTTCTTTCCTGAAAACTTAAACGAGGAAGTTGCCCAGAATCAGCAGAGAAATGGAGACGTTAATCGCCCCGCCGATACGGGTAGCAATCTGGGCGAACGGCATCAGGCTCATGCGGTTGCCTGCGGTCAGGATCGCCACGTCGCCGGTACCGCCCTGGCCGCTCTGGCAGCAGGAGACGATGGCGACATCAATCGGGTGCATGCCAATCTTTTTGCCAACGAAGAACCCGGTCACCACCAGCGCGGAGACGGTGCTGATAATCACCAGCAGGTTGGTCAGCGTGAAGGCGGCCACCAGTTCATGCCATGGGGTGATGGCCACGCCAACGGCAAAGAGAATCGGGTAGGTCACAGAGGTCTGGAAGAATTTGTACACCACCTGAGAGCCCTCCAGCAGGCGCGGAGAGGCGCCATTGCAGAGCTTCACCAGCACCGCCATAAACAGCATGCCGACCGGCGCAGGCAGGCCAATCAGCTTGTGGCCGAGCATGCCCAGCATGTAGAGCAGCACCGCCAGCAGCGCGCCGGAGGCGATCGTGGTCACGTCCGCTTTGCCGGAGAATGCAGGCTGAGAGACGGTGGCATCGGCATTGGCGCGGTTAGGCATCAGTTGGCCTTCACCGGTCAGATGCGGGTAGCGTTTACCAAGCTGGTTCAGGCAGCCGGAGATGATGATCGCCGTCAGACCGCCGAGCATGACCATCGGCAGCACGCGACCGAGCGCCACGCCCTGGTCCATATGCAGCAGGGTGGCATAGCCGATGGAAAGCGGGATCGCCCCTTCCCCAACGCCGCCCGCCATGATTGGCAGGATGATAAAGAAGAAGATCTGGAATGGCTCAAGACCCAGCGCCAGGCCGACGCCCATCCCCACCAGCATGCCGACGATTTCGCCGCACAGCATCGGGAAGAAGATGCGCAGGAAGCCCTGAATCAGCACCGTGCGGTTCATGCTCATGATGCTGCCGACAATAATGCAGCAGATATAGAGGTAGAGGATGTTGGTGGATTTGTAGAACTTGGTGGTGGACTCGACCACCACGTCCGGCAGCAGGCCATAATAGACCAGCGCGGAAGGGATAAAGGTGGCGCAAATCGCCGCCGCGCCGAGCTTGCCGACAATCGGCAGGCGTTTACCAAACTCACCGCAGGCAAAGCCGAAGAAGGCCAGCGTCGCCACCATCACCACGATATCGCTCGGCAGTTTTCCGCCCAGGCAATCAATGGCGATCAGCGCGCCCGCCAGAACGAACAGCGGCAGAGGAATAATCCCGATTTTCCAGGTATCCATAATATGCCACCAGCGCTCTTTAAGCGAAGGCCGCTGAATTTCAATCGGGTCGTGGGTAACAGAGAAAGAATCGTCAGTTGTGCTCATAATAAGCCCCTTGGTTATTTTGTGCGTTCAGCTTAGAGTCACAAAGGCTTACTTTATGTGAGGAATGACATATTAAAAGCGAAGTTTTAATGGCAGCTATGGTTTTAATGGTTTCTTTTATTTAATGTGATTTATGCCTTATTTATGGTCGTGGTTTTTATGGTTTCTTTTCTGAATTGAACAAACAAATAACATTTATTCGTGCAGCCAGAGGCCACCCGTCTTTGGGATGATGCTTTTACAACGCCCGCTGTGCAAGGGATCACAAGTTTTCGGCAAAGCGGACGTCCGCGTGAAAAAAGATGATATATTGGCGATCTTTGTCGCTACCTTGCGTGAGAGTTATGAAAGTCTCTTTCCAGATCAAGCTGTTTATTTCGCTGGTTGCCTTTTTCTCAGTGCTTTTTACGTTACTGGGCGGATATTATTATGCCGACGTCGGCAAACAGCTTTATCAGGAAATGAGCACGCGCGCCAAAATACAGGCTGAAGAGATTGCGCTTATTCCAACGTTGCGACATGAAGTTGAACAAAAGAATATCAGCGCCATCCATGACTTTATGCAGAAGATGTCTGCGCACAGTGACGCCAGCTTTATTGTGATTGGCGATAATAAGGGCCAGCATCTTTTTCACTCCGTCTTCGCCGACAGAGTGGGCACCACGCTGGTAGGTGGCGACAACGACGCCGTATTGCAGGGTAAAAGCACCACCACCATCCGCAAAGGCGGGTTGGGCATTTCGCTGCGCAGTAAGGCCCCCATTTTCAACGCTGCCGGACAGGTGGTCGGCATTGTTTCGGTCGGCTATCTCACCAGCTACCTGGACACCATTACCGTCAGTAAAGTGGTCAATATCCTGATTGCCGCGGTGCTGCTGCTAATTGCTCTCTTTATCTTCTCCTGGTTCTTTACCCGCAGTATTAAGAAGCAGATCTTCTCCCTCGAGCCGCGCGAGATCGGCCTGCTGGTGCGCCAGCAGAAGGCGCTGATGGAGTCTATTTATGAAGGGGTGATTGCCATTGACGATCAAAGGCGGATTGAGGTGATCAACCAGGCGGCGCGCAAGCTGCTGGGGCTGAGCCAGCCGGCCCGCGAGCTGCGCGGGCAGCTGATAAGTCAGGTGATCGATCCGGTCCCGTTCTTCGACACGCAGACGATGCTGGCGAAAGATACCCATGACGAGATTTGCCGTTTTAACGATCTGACGGTGATTGCCAGCCGGGTCCACATCATGCTTGAGGGGTCGCTGCAGGGCTGGGTGATCACCTTCCGCGATCGCAACGAGATCGACTCGCTGAGCGCCCAGCTTAGCCAGGTCAAACGCTATGTCGATAACCTCCGCATAATGCGTCATGAGCAGCTAAACCGGATGACCACCCTCTCCGGCCTGCTGCACATGGGCCGCTATGAGGAGGCGATTGGCTACATTCAGGCGCAGTCTGAACACGCCCAGGAGCTGCTGGACTTTATCTCTTCGCGCTTTAGCTCCCCGACCCTGTGCGGCCTGCTGCTGGGCAAAGCCGCCCGCGCGCGGGAGAAAGGCGTCGAACTGAGTTTCGACCCGGCCTGTCGTCTGGACAGGCCGTTCCTGCCGCTGGGGGAGCAAGAGCTGATTTCGATTATTGGCAACCTGCTGGATAACGCCATCGAAGCGACACAGCGGTCGCCGCTTCCCCACGCGCCGGTGGAGGTGCTGATAAAGCTCAGCGAACAGGAGCTGATCATTGAAGTGGCCGACCAGGGCGTGGGCATCAAGCCGGAGATCCGTGACCGGATCTTTGAACGCGGCATCACCACCAAAACACGCGGCGATCATGGGATTGGTCTGTATCTGATCGAAAGCTATGTCACACAGGCTGGCGGCGCGATAGAAGTTGCCGATAATACGCCGCGCGGCGCCATTTTCTCCCTGTTTATCCCGGCCACGGGAACCGCCCGGCAACTGGAAGACACCGACTATGCAACATGAACTTATCGACGTACTGATTGTTGAAGACGAGAACGAACTGGCGCAACTGCACGCGGAGCTGATAGGCAAACATCCGCGTCTGAGGCTGGTGGGTATTGCCTCGTCGCTGGCTGCGGCCCAGGCAGAGCTTGCAAACAAACAGCCGCAGCTGGTGCTGCTGGATAACTATCTGCCGGACGGCAAAGGGATCTCGCTGATCAATAACCCCATGCTGGCCCGCGCCAACTGCTCGGTGATTTTTATCACTGCCGCCAGCGATATGGACACCTGCAGCCAGGCGATCCGCAACGGCGCGTTCGACTACATCCTCAAACCCGTCTCCTGGAAGCGACTCAGCCAGTCGCTGGAGCGCTTCGTGCAGTTTGCCGAACAACAGCGGGTCTGGAAGATTGTCGACCAGCAGAACGTGGATTCGCTGTATCAGCTTCAGGCGAAAAACTACCGCCAGGACAACGGCAGCAAGGGCATTGAGGAAAACACGCTGGCGCGGGTGCAGTCGCTGTTTAACGACAAGGCAACGCACTGCTTTACCGTGGATGAGGTGGTGAGCGAGACGGGATTGAGTAAAACCACTACCCGTCGCTATCTGGAACACTGCGTGGAGACGGGGTTTCTCAGCGTGGAGATGCTGTACGGCAAGATTGGGCATCCGAGGAGGATGTACCGCCGCGCAGAAGCCTGAAGCGATATTGTAGGCCCGGTAAGCTTGCGCCACCGGGCAAGTCGCCGGGTGACGCTGACGCTTACCCGGCCTACGTTCGGGGGAGAGTCTACTTCAACACATACCCATACAGCCGCTTAATCCCGTCGGCATCCTTCTCGCTGTAAACGCCCTGCAGCTCCGGCGAGAAGCCCGGCAGCAGGTTGATGCCCTCCTCCAGCGCCAGGAAGTAACGCTGTACCGCCCCGCCCCAGACTTCACCCGGGACCACGCACAGTACGCCCGGCGGATAGGGCAGCGCACCTTCGGCCGCAATTCGCCCTTCGGCATCCCGTATGCGAACCAGCTCCACGTCTCCGCGAATATACGCCTGATTGGCATCCTGCGGGTTCATCACCACCTCAGGCAGGCTCTCCTTGCGGAACATCGCCTTCTGCAAATCCTTCACGTCAAAGCTGACGTAGAGATCGTGCATCTCCTGGCACAGCTGGCGAAGGGTGTAATCCCGGTAGCGCACCGGGTATTTCTGGAAGATCGTCGGCAGCACGTCCGCCAGCGGCGTATCGTCTTCAATATGCTGTTCAAACTGCCCCAGCATCGCCACCAGCTGCGCCAGCTTCTCGCTGCTTTCGGCAGGCGTCAGCAGGAACAGAATCGAGTTAAGGTCGCATTTCTCCGGCACGATGCCGTTTTCACGCAGGTAGTGCGCCAGAATCGTCGCCGGGATCCCGAAATCGGTGTACTCCCCCGTCTCGGCATCGATGCCCGGCGTGGTCAGCAGCAGCTTGCACGGGTCAACAAAATACTGCTCGCTCGCATAGCCCTCAAACCCGTGCCATTTGGCCCCCGGCTCGAAGCTGAAGAAGCGCAGCTCGCTGGCAATGGCGTGCGTCGGATGATCCTGCCATGGCCGCCCCGCCACCACCGGTGGGATAAACGGTTTGATCATATGGCAGTTGGCAATGATCGCCTTGCGCGCCTCAATGCCCAGCTCGACGCACTCCGCCCACAGCCTGCGTCCGCTCTCCCCTTCATGTATTTTCGCGTTGACATCCAGTGCCGCAAATAGCGGGTAAAACGGGCTGGTGGAGGCATGCAGCATAAAGGCGTTGTTCAGCCGCTTGTGCGGGCAGAAACGCGCCTGACCACGAATGTGGTTATCCTTTTTATGGATCTGCGAGGTTTGCGAGAATCCGGCCTGTTGTTTGTGCACCGACTGGGTCACGAAAATCCCCGGATCGTTCTCGTTCAGCTCCAGTAACAGCGGGGATGTTTCCGCCATCATCGGAATAAATTGCTCGTAGCCCACCCAGGCGGAGTCAAAGAGGATGTAGTCGCACAGATGGCCGATCTTGTCGATCACCTGACGGGCGTTGTAGATCGTCCCGTCGTAGGTGCCTAGCTGAATGATCGCCAGGCGGAACGGACGCGGCTCGTCGGCTTTCTCCGGCGCCGTCTCGCGGATCAGATCCCGCAGATACGCGTCATCAAAGCAGTGGTCGTCAATCCCGCCAATAAAGCCAAACGGGTTACGTGCGGCCTCAAGATAAACCGGCGTGGCACCCGCCTGGATCAGCGCCCCGTGGTGGTTAGATTTATGGTTGTTGCGGTCAAACAGCACCAGATCGCCGCGGGTGAGCAGCGCGTTGGTCACCACCTTGTTGGCCGCCGACGTCCCGTTCAGCACGAAGTAGGTTTTATCCGCGTTGAACACTTTCGCCGCGAACTTTTGCGCATGCTTGGCGGACCCTTCGTGGATCAGCAGATCGCCCAGCTTCACGTCGGCATTGCACATGTCGGCGCGAAATACGTTCTCACCGAAGAAATCATAGAACTGCCGCCCTGCCGGGTGTTTTTTGAAAAAGGCGCCGTGCTGGTGTCCTGGACAGGCGAAAGTGCTGTTGCCCATCTCCACATACTGACTCAGGGTGTCGAAAAACGGCGGCAGCAGATTCTCTTCGTAACGGCTGGCAGCAGTTTCCAGCTCCAGAAACTCCTGAGCTTTACCCGAGATGACCGCGGTGGCGCCGTCAGGCACCTCCGTTGGTTCCTGAGAGAAAATAAACACCGGTAAATGAAAGCCCGTGCGTTTCAGCAATGCAAGGATGCCACTGCGACTCTCTGTCGTCGTCATGACGACGGCTGCCACATCGGTGAAATCCGTGCTGTCCAGCGTCACCTTTTCGCGGTGCGTAGACACAGTTGAGAGCAGCTCGCGGCTGACGGCGATTTTCATGGTTTTCATAAGCGCAATTACCCTCACCGAACGGTGAGACAGGGAGGAGAAAATTCGCGCAATAATGTCACCTTTTATTTTGAGGTGCAAGAAGGAATCAGTATGCACGAAACCACCCAAAGCTAAGGCCCGCGCAGCGCTGACGTGCCATAATAATGCAATATCAATGATTAAATAACAGGAGTTAACTTTGGTTATCGGGCCATTTATCAACGCAGGAGCCGTATTGCTGGGCGGCGCACTCGGCGCAGTGCTAAGCCAGCGGCTGCCGGAGCGTATTCGCACCTCCATGCCCTCAATATTCGGCCTGGCATCGTTAGGGATCGGTATTCTGTTGGTGGTCAAATGCGCCAACCTGCCGGTGATGGTGTTGGCCACCCTGCTCGGCGCGCTGATTGGCGAATTTTGCTATCTGGAAAAAGGCATTAACAGCGCGGTGAGCAAAGCCAAAAACCTGATAGCCCGACCGGGCAAGGCGAAACACGGCACGCACGAGACGTTTATTCAGAACTATGTCGCCATCATTATTCTGTTTTGCGCCAGCGGCACCGGGATTTTCGGTTCGATGCAGGAAGGGATGACGGGCGACCCGAGCATTTTGATTGCAAAAGCGTTTCTTGATTTCTTCACCGCCACCATTTTTGCCACCACGCTCGGCATTGCCGTGGCGGCGATTTGCGTCCCGATGCTGCTGATCCAGCTGGCACTGGCTACCTGCGCCACGTTAATTCTCCCGCTCACTACGCCGGCGATGATGGCAGACTTTACCGCCGTCGGCGGCCTGCTGCTGCTGGCTACCGGGCTGCGCATCTGTGGGATCAAGATGTTTGCCGTGGTGAACATGCTGCCCGCACTGCTGCTCGCCATGCCGCTCTCCGCGCTCTGGACGCACTTTTTCGCTTAAGGATGCGGCGAAATGGTGAGAGATTGCGCAGTCCGTAACGAAAACAACATTTTTCGTTGACGCCACCGGGCAGATCGGGTTTAATGCGCCCCGTTGCCCGGATAGCTCAGTCGGTAGAGCAGGGGATTGAAAATCCCCGTGTCCTTGGTTCGATTCCGAGTCCGGGCACCACTATTTAGAAAACCCAGCCTATGGCTGGGTTTTTGCTATATGGCTACGGCCGATTTCTGGGCGCTGATAAGCGTGGCTTTCATGCAGGCACGCTTACGCTAATAGCCCGGTAAGTTAATACAGGTGGTGGTTCTTTTTTATCACTTAATTTTGCCGGATAAATTGCTGACCTGATTTGAAAGGTTGTCGTTGCTCCGCTTCATGTCATCAAGGCTTCTTTGCAATCGCTCGATCTTACTCTCCTGCTCAGAATTCTTTCTCTCAAGCTGTGAAACCTTCTGAGTTAGCTCATCGACTTTGCGGTTGTTGGACTTCATCTTCCTCAGGCTATCCTGCATCTCCTGTAGATCCGACTCCCTGAAATCAGAAGGCTCGATTTCATCTGCATCAGAAATTACCGGGATATATCCTAGATTACCGCTGCTGGGTTTGATACTAACCTGAACTTTATTTAGACCCGCAGAGTGCGCGTAACCTATTGAAGAAAAATAAAAAAAAGAAACAACACACAGACCAGACAGATATTTATTCATTTCTAACGTCCTTTTAAATTTTTCAATCACTTCCAGGAGTCTCCTTCTGGTATCACCCGCTCAGGATAAAACACTTGCTTAGCCTCAGGCAGTTCATAAACGGGGTTAAAGAGCAGAAGATACTATTCGTTTTTCATTATAATACGCGTTTCCTCTCCCCCAAAATCCAACCGCCACCCGCTCATTTTTTGCCACCTTACATCCGCCGGTATCGAGATAAGCGCGTTAACACGCACCTTATTAACGAACCCGCCCTCGTGGCGGTTTTTTGCTTTTGAATTCCTGACAACTTTAGGGATCGTTCCCACCAGTGCCCAGCAGTTTGTTTTTGAAGATAAACAAACACGCCTCGTTGAAGTTCTCCGCCCCCAGCCGTTCCGAGAGCGCCGTCCGTTTGCGATAGAGGCTTTTCACCGACGTATTCAGCTCGCCTGCAATCTCCTCCATTGACATCCCTGCCCTCAGCAACCGCAACATAATCGTTTCATGCGTACTCAGCCGTAAATTCAGCAGCCACTTCGTGGTCAGGCGACGGCCCTTCATATTGAGCACCAGGTTAAACAGCGAGGCCATATCCGGCGCCGTAAGCGACGTATTCATAAACAGCTTCATACTGAGCAGATTCTCCTCGCGGTGGCGCATATCAAGCATAACGCAGCAGATCGTTTTTCTCGTTCTGGCCGGATGGCGTATCAGGTAATCATATAAACGGAGCGGACAACGACTATCAATCAATACAGAATATTCATCTGCACCGTTATCAAATATGTTTCTGTCAATCGAATCGAGCAGGATAATATCCGGAAAAAATATCCGCATGCCCCTGACAAGGTAGCGATCCTGAGTCACTAACACTATTGAAGTTGCCACTAACCATCCCTTTTAGATTAAAGCAAGAACGATCCTGCGAAAAGAAGACCGCCTTCGTTTTATAGCGCTGTTATATTAACGATAAATGTATTCTGGCTTTGGACATCCCTCAATACACACATTGATGAGTAAGACTTCCTGTAGACTATCATTCAATGGCTGACATTAATTATAAATAAAAAACAATCGCAGAAAAGTCACTTCTCTAAACATTAAGAATTTTTGTCATGAAACTTCCCAAACATGCACCAGAAAGTACTTTAATTGAGGCAGATAAGCGTCATTAAAAATATATACAAAACTGTCACAATAAAAATAAAACCATTATATTTCAATTAATTACAATTAATGACTCAATTCAAAATAAACACAAAAAGCTGCTCATTACAGAATTATCTCAAAACTACGCAGCCGCTTTTCAGCATATTTATCCGGCAACATATCAGGTGTACATTACCTCCCATCCAGTCTACTGAGATGAGGATCCATAATTACCTTTAAGTAAGTACCCCGTAACATCACTGCATTCAGATTTAATGTTCTCATTTATGGCCTTTTACGCTGAGCTTAAAGGCGGCCGTGTTATGCAATGGATTCATGAAAAACAAATGGCAAATAGATATGGAAAGATCACTTAGCTTCAGTACATTATTCTTTTATCGCACCCCAACATTATTGTTTCTGTTATTACTCTTTCCTGTTCTGGTTCAGGCTACGGAATCCGTTTATGAGCAACAGATTCAACAGGCGCGTAACGGTAATTACACGTCGTTCCTCGATTATCTTCAGCGTTATCAGCAGCAGCATGCCCTGACGCCTGAACACGTTGCGGACTGGTTACAGGTGGCAGCCTGGGCAGGCCATGATGACGAGGTTATTCAGGTCTGGCAGCGCTACAGCATTTATATGCCGCTGCCCGCCCGCGGCGTTGCGGCTGTCGCACAGGCCAGGCGAAATCAAAAAGCGTGGCAGCCCGCTCTGGCGCTCTGGAAAGAAGCGCGCAGCCTTGCGCCGGATAACGACGATTATCATATCGGCTATATCAAAACCCTGGCCGATGCCCGTAAAGATACGATTGCCCTGCAGGAAGCCCGACAGCTGGTGGCGGAGGATCCCTCGCAGGCACATCTTCAGACGCTGGCGTATGTCTGGCTACGCCAGGGAAAAAGCTGGGATCGGCTTTTAGCCGACACGCGCGCGCTGGATATCGCGCCAGAAAATCACGCGCTTCTTCGCGAGCTGATCGACGCGCTAACGGATAACCGGGTCAATACCCCCGCGCTCCTGCTTTCACAAAAGGTGGCGCTGTCCCCCGCGGAACGTCGTCGTCTTGAGCTGAATGCCGCGGCCGAAAGCGTTCGTCTTGCAGATGTGCCAGGCAGAACAGAAAAAGAGCGCCTGCAGCTTGCGCAATCTGCACTGAATCGTTACGACGCGCTGCTGTCTCGCTGGCAAGGCGAGCCACAGGCGGCGGAAGACATCGTCCTTGCGCGTATCGACCGGCTCGGCGCGCTCTACGCTCATGCCGATTACCCGCGGGTCATCAGCGA
Source organism: Enterobacter sp. BNK-13 (assembly GCF_048685015.1). Taxonomy (NCBI): domain Bacteria; kingdom Pseudomonadati; phylum Pseudomonadota; class Gammaproteobacteria; order Enterobacterales; family Enterobacteriaceae; genus Enterobacter; species Enterobacter sp. BNK-13. The sequence continues at coordinate 3,589,690 of NZ_JBLQTP010000001.1, forward strand.
ATATCAGGATCTGACGGCAGCCCGTCATCCGGTACCGGGCTGGGCAATCGGCTGGGTGATCTCCGCATATCTGCAGGAGAAAAACGCTGCCGCCGCCTTCGCGCTTCTGCAACGCTATCCGCAATACGCATCTGACCCGCAGGACGAAGAGCACGCGCTTTTCTACGCCTGGCTGGATACGGGAGAGTATCCGTCCGCCCGCCGGTATGCAGAGCGCCAGACCCGTAACGTTCCCTGGACCCGTTACGATTTCGGCTCCCCTACTCCTCAGCCGAACGATCGATGGCTTACCGGCCAGTCGCTCCGTTTTAACTATTTGCTGGCGACGAATGCCCTGCCAGAAGCCGAAAAGCTGGCGCGACGTCTGGCAACAACCGCGCCGGGCAATCAGGGATTGCAGATTGACTACGCCACGCTGCTTCAGGCGCGGGGTCTGCCGCGCGCGGCGGAGCAAACGCTGAAAATGGCGGAGGCGCTGGAGCCCTCGAATCTGGAGCTTGAGCAGCAGCAGGCTTACGTCGCCATGGATCTGCAGGAGTGGCGGCAGATGGATTTACTGGCCGACGACGTCGTTGCCCGCGCGCCGCGCGATCGCAGCGCCAGGCGTCTGGACAGGCTCCGCATCGTCCACCATATGTCCGAGCTGCGCCTCAACGCGAGCAAGGGTTTGCACTCCGATAACCCCGTCAGCGGGACGCACGACCTCAACTGGGACGCCACGCTCTATGGCCCGCCCGTAGCGGATAACTGGCGGCTGTTTGCCGGCACCCGCTATGTAGAGGGTAATTTCGATGAAGGCAAAGGCTCCAGCCGTCACCTGTTGGGCGGCATCGAATGGCGGCCACGCGATCTCCAGCTCGAAGCCGAGCTCTCCAGCAACCGCTATCACGGGGCGAACAAGCCGGGCGCTCGCCTCTCAACAACGTACTTTGTCACCGATAACTGGCAGGTCAGCGGCAGCCTTGAGCGCCTGTCGCGCACCACGCCCCTGAGGGCGTTACGCAACGGGATCAGCGCCAACCGGGGAGAAGGTGGCGTGCGCTGGTATCAAAACGAGCGTCGTGAATATCAGTTCAACGCCGCCCTCAGCCGCTTTTCGGACCATAACCGCCGACAGGAATACACCCTCACAGGCAAGGAGCGTCTCTGGCAGACCCCGTCCCTGACGCTGGATCTCGAACCGGGGATCGCTGCCAGCAAAAACAGCCTGCGGGACACCCTCTACTACAACCCGGCGCGGGATCTCTCCGTGACGGCCGCCCTGGCCGTTGACCATGAGATGGTCCGCCATTACGACACCCTCTGGAGCCAGCAGTTCGTGGCGGGAGGCGGCCGCTACTGGCAGAAAAATCAGTCCGCTGGCGCCATCGCTCTGCTGGGTTACGGACAACGCGTTCAGTGGAACAACGTCATGGATACCGGCGTGATGCTGAACTGGGACAAGCGCCCTTACGACGGCAAACGCGAGAGCAACCTCTCCGTCACGTTTGATGCGACTTTACGCTTTTAAGGATGATGATGATGAACACACGTTTTTCCGCGAGCCTGATACTCCTCGGCTGGCTCTGCCTCAGCGCGAGCGTCTGCGCGCAGGCATTTTCGTTTATTGCGCCCAAAGATCGGCCGCAGCTGGAGGCGAGCAAACCCTGGCCGCAGAACCAGTTTCTGGTGCTGGCCTACCACGACGTCGAAGACGATGCCGCCGATCAGCGCTACCTCTCCGTGCGCACCAGCGCGCTAAACGAGCAGATAAGCTGGCTGCTGCACAACGGGTATCACGTCATCAGCGTGCAAAACATTCTCGATGCCCATGACGGAAAAAAAACGCTGCCGCCCAAAGCCGTTCTGCTCAGCTTTGACGATGGCTACAGCAGCTTTTACACCCGCGTCTGGCCACTGCTTCAGGCGTGGAACGTCCCTGCGCTGTGGGCGCCGGTGGGCAGCTGGGTGGATACGCCGGAAAATCAAAAAGTTAACTTCGGCGGCCTGATGACGCCCCGCGATCGCTTCGCGACGTGGGACATGGTGCGCGAGCTCAGCCGGTCTCCGCTGATTGAGATCGGATCGCACACCTGGGCCTCGCATTACGGCATCCCGGCTAACCCGCAGGGCAGCCGCGAACCGGCCATCGCCAACCGCTTTTATGATAAAGCGACGGGCCGCTATGAAACCGATCGGCAGTTCAACCAGCGGATCGGCGATGACGTTCGCAAAGTGACAGACAAAATCACGCAGGTAACGGGCAAGGCGCCGCGCGCCTGGGTCTGGCCCTATGGCGCAGCCAACGGCACGTCGCTCGCCATCGCCAGACAGCAGGGTTACCAGCTGGCCTTTACCCTTGAGGACGGGCTGGGGAACGTTCAGGAGCTGGGCAATATCCCCCGTCTGCTGATCGCCGGCAATCCCTCGCTCAAGGCGTTTGCCAGTACGGTCAGCCAGGTTCAGGAGCGCGAACCCGTGCGCGTCATGCACGTCGATCTCGACTACGTTTACGATCCCGATCCGGCCCAGCAGACCCAAAATATCAACAGGCTGATCCAGCGGGTCTACGACATGAAAATCAGCCATGTTTTCCTGCAGGCGTTTGCCGACCCGCAGGGCGACGGCAGGATCAAGGCGCTCTATTTTCCCAACCGCCAGCTGCCGGTCCGGGCCGATCTTTTTAATTTTGTCTCCTGGCAGCTGCAAACCCGCGCGGGCGTGAAAGTCTTCGCGTGGATGCCGGTGCTCTCGTTCGATCTCGATCCTGCCCTGCCGCGCGTGCAGCGTCGGGATCGTCAGACCGGCCGGTTAAGCGATGCCACCGAGCCCTATATCCGGCTTTCTCCGAGGAACCCGCAGGTGCGCCAGCAGGTGACGGACATCTATGAAGATCTGGCCCGCTACGCCAGCTTCAATGGGATCTTGTTCCATGACGATGCGGTGCTGACCGACGTGGACGATGGCGGGCAGGACGCCGCTCAGAACACCACGCGTCAGAAAAGCCAGCTGCTGATTGGGTTTACCCACGCCCTGAGCCTGGCGGTGAAGCAAATCCGCGGCCCGCAGATAAAAACCGCCCGCAATATGTTCGCCTTACCCATTCTGCAGCCCGAAAGCGAAGCGTGGTTCGCGCAGAATCTTGACGATTTTCTGGCGGAGTATGACTGGACGGTGCCGATGGCCATGCCGCTGATGGAGTCCGTCCCGGCAGACGAAAGTGATGCCTGGCTGGCGCGTCTGGTGAAAGCGGTCGCCACGCGTCCCGGCGCGCTCGATAAAACCATTTTTGAACTGCAGGCCAGGGACTGGGATCGGAAACCGCAGCGCGCCGTTTCCGACAGCCAGCTGGCACAGTGGATGCGCGTGCTCCAGCTGAACGGCGTCAAAAACTACGGTTACTACCCCGATGATTTCATCAACAACCAACCTGATATCTCACGCATCAGGCCTGTATTTTCTTCGTACTGGTACCCTGACAATGACTGATCGCATTATCGCCTTTTCCATTTTATGTCTGGTATTCGGGTTGCCGTTAGGCGTGGCCGCCCTCTTTACCGGCGAGCTGATTCTGGATTTTGTGTTCTTCTGGCCGCTGTTCATGTCCGTGCTCTGGATAACCGGCGGGCTCTATTTCTGGTTTCAGCTTGAACGCCACTGGTCGTGGGATAAAGAGACGCCCGCCCCGACGCTCGCCGGTGAGCCGCTCATCTCCATTCTGATCCCCTGCTTCAACGAGGAACAAAATGCCCGGGAGACGATTAGCGCCGCGCTGGATCAGCGGTATGAAAATATCGAGGTTATCGCCATCAACGACGGCTCGTCTGACAACACCGCGCAGGTGCTGCAGGCGCTGGCGCAGGAGCAGCCACGCCTGCGGGTGATTAACCTCGCGGAAAACCAGGGAAAAGCGCTGGCGCTCAAAGCCGGGGCAGCGGCGGCCCGGGGCGATCTGCTGGTCTGCATTGACGGCGACGCTCTGCTCGACCGCGATACGGCAGCGTATCTGGTGGCGCCGCTGATTCAGTATCCCCACGTCGGGGCGGTCACCGGGAATCCGCGTATTCGCACGCGCTCCACGCTGATCGGCCGCATTCAGGTGGGCGAGTTCTCATCGATTATCGGGCTCATCAAGCGGACGCAGCGGATCTATGGTCGGGTCTTTACCGTCTCGGGCGTCATCGCCGCCTTTCGCCGGCAGGCGCTGGCGGACGTCGGGTACTGGAGCCCGGACATGATCACCGAAGACATCGACATCAGCTGGAAGCTGCAGTTGCGCCACTGGGATATTTTTTTCGAGCCGCGGGCGCTGTGCTGGATCCTGATGCCGGAGACGCTCAAGGGCCTGTGGAAACAGCGTCTGCGCTGGGCCCAGGGCGGCGCGGAGGTGTTTCTGGTCAACCTTCGCAGGATTGTGCGCTGGGAGCATCACCGCATGTGGCCCCTGTTTCTTGAGTATGCCCTGTCAACACTGTGGGCCTTCGCCTACGCGATGACGGTGCTGTTATTTATTCTCAGCCATATCGCTCCTGTTCCTGCCAGGCTGACCGTGGAGAGCCTCTTTCCACCGGAGTTTACCGGGCTACTGCTGGGCGTGATGTGCCTCCTGCAGTTCCTCGTCAGTTTGTACATCGAACGGCGCTATGAACGGAAAGTGGCCAGCTCGCTTTTCTGGGTGATCTGGTTCCCGATGGTGTACTGGATGATCGGCCTGTTCACCACCCTTGTCGCATTTCCAAAAGTCATGCTTAAACGCCAGCGCGCCCGCGCGCGCTGGATCAGTCCGGACCGGGGAAAAGGACGCATTTAATGAACGAAAATACCTTAATTCTGACCGAACATCGGCTGTTGCCACGTCTTTTCGATGCCGCGTTAACGCTGGTGGCGTGGGGAGGCTTTATTTTTTTCCTGTATGCCCGGCTCTGGATGCAGCTCACCGAGGAGAGCGACCACCGCTGGGGCGTCATTATTGCGTCTTTTAATACGGTGTTGCTCTACCTGCTGTTTGCCGCGCTCAACGGCTGGCTGCTGATTTTGTGGTATCAGTACAATCGCCGTCGGGCCCACGTGAGGCGGCGTCAGCCGGGCTATTTTCACCAGGAGGAGCTGGCCCGCAGCTTTAATGTTTCACCGCAGATCATCTCCGAGATGAGCCAGTACAACCTGCTGACGGTCTATCATGACCAGATTGGCCGCATCATCGATCTGAAGATCAACGGGCAGGAAGAGGAAGAACAGTAACAAAAAGCCCCCGCAGGATGCCCTGCGGGGGCTTTTTTATTGCGGGTAAGAGCTACTTATCTTTAACCACGATCAGCGGCTCAATATCGCTCTCTTTCTTCACCACCAGCGAGTCATCTCCGCGCAGGCAGGTCCCACCGTAGTTCCCGCCCACGGTAAAAGTACAGACCTGAATGTACTTACCGTCGACGTTTGGCAGGCACCACAGCTGCTGGTAGATGTTTTTACGGTCGACAAACTTGCCGCTGGATTTATCCAGCAGTTCGTCCTGGGCGCTAATCAGGTCGATATTACTGCCGCAGCGTCCGGCAATCGGCTTGACGGCGTATCCGGTCTGCTTCAGCAGATCGTTGACCTCAAAATCGGTGTCGAGCAGGTAACGATGATTCGGGAACAGCTGCCACAGCACCGGAAGAATCGCTTTGTTGCCGGGAATGACGGTCCACAGCGGTTCAAAGACCAGCACCTCCGGGCGCAGCAGGACGTCAATCAGGCGCACTTCGCCTTCAGGATGTCCAGTGCGGATCGGCACGGCGGCATATTCGGTTTCGCTGACCTCACGGATCTGCTCAATCGCCGTCTCCCACGCCCAGGTTTTCCACACGCAGTTGACGTGGCGACCTTCGTCGTCAATCAGCTGTCCGGCGGCATCCCAGCTGAGCGCCCCCAGCCCGTGGAGGATTTTAGTCTCGAACCCGGCCTGCATCAGCGAACGCTGGATAAAGAGCGCGTGATAGTCCTCTTCAACATCGTTGTCCTGCATGATGTGCACGAATGGCCGGGCGTGGCTGTGCTTCCAGGCGCCGGTCAGCTCTTCCAGCAGGCCTTCTGCCGGGTTATGCCCGTTGCCGCGATAGCCGTTTTTCACCCACTCTTCGAGAATCAGCCCGCCCTCGGTATGGCAGGAGGCGGAGTCGGCGTTGTACTCGTAGACCTTGATGCCGCGCTCATCCATACAGAAATCCATACGACCGGTGATCATATGGTGACGACGCCACTGCCAGGAGAGGCGCAGGCGCGGCCAGAGGATTTTCGGGATGTCGAAAAGCGCCAGCAGGCTGTCGTCTTTCAGCACCTTGTCCGTGGCGTGCAGGTACATCAGGTGCAGTTCATTGGTGGCCTTGATCAGCTCCTGCTCGGCGCTTTCGGTAATGGTGAAGTACTGGCAGGGATCTTTGTTGATCACGTGACCGTTGGCGCGAATATACGCCTGCTGCAGCGCGTCATTTTCGTTGAGCCACTTGCCGTCGAACTGACGTTTGTTTTTCAGCCGCGCGCCGCTGATTTTCAGCAGTTCGCCGTCGATTTCCGGCTGGGGAATGCTGTGTTCCGTATCGTCGGTCTGGATCATCCAGCCGAGAATTTCCGTGTCGTTGAAGGTGTCATGGATTGTATAACACCCGTTTTCCACGCTCAGGCGCAGCTCGCGCGTCCACTGCTGCCCGAGCGGCAGCGGAGAGTGAATGACGTTCTGCTCCGCAATTCGCACCTTATCGTCCAGAAGCTGGGTGATCACCGCCACGTGGCCGGTCTCATGAAACTCGCCGCCCTTTTGCCAGATCAGCAGCGCCCCGGCGCACGGCGCACGTTTTGAGCCGTTGGCAAAAGCCTGAAGGGGCAGAATGTTATCGTTCACCACCTGACGCAAAAAGCGCAGAGAGAAAATTTCCCACGCCATGCCGACGTCGGTAAACACGAAGCCATAGTTGAGAAACAGGAAACGGCGAGCAAACTCAACGCACTGCCACTTGTGGCCCATGTATTCGTTGCCGATGTAGCTGCGAAAATCCGCGTCTTGCGGGTAGTTGCGCGGGTCCAGACTGCCGTAATTTGAAGAGTAAATCGCCACGCCACCGGGCGCATAGCCTAACAATGTCCCGAATGGCGCATCACTGCTTAACGTTCCTTTACGCATGTATCCAACCTAAAACAGGCAGGCGGCAATTTTTATAGGTTGTCGTCGTCTGCACGTTGTAATTAACCTGACAGAGGAACGTTTATCATACACCTGCGTGGTAAATAATTCGCCTTACCCGGCCGACAAAACATAAACCCTGTAGGTCGGGTAAGCGAAGCGCCACCCGACACGTTTAAGGCTCACATCTTAAACAACCAGCATGCCGCAAAATGTCCTGGCGCGATCTCCTGCATCGCTGGCTCCTGTGTCTGGCAAACCGGCATGCTATGCGGGCAGCGGCTGCAGAACTTACAGCCCGGCAGCGCGGACGTAGGGCCGGGCATTTCGCCGCGCAGGGTTGCGTCTTCGAGGTTGCGAATGCGCGGGTCGGGCTGGGGAACCGCCGCCAGCAGCGCGCGGGTATAAGGGTGCGCCGGACGCTGATACAGCTCATTCGCCGGGGCCACCTCCACCAGCTTACCGAGATACATCACCCCAATGCGGCTGGAGATATGACGCACCATCGAGAGATCGTGGGCGATGAACAGATAGGTCAGCCCCAGCTCCTGCTGCAGATCCTGCAGAATATTCACCACCTGCGCCTGCACCGAGACGTCCAGCGCCGAGAGCGGCTCATCGCACAGCACAAATTCAGGACGCACGGACAACGCGCGGGCAATACTGATGCGCTGGCGCTGCCCGCCGCTGAACTCATGCGGGAACCGCTCAAGGTGCTCCTGCTTCAGCCCGACTTTGTAGAGCAGCGTTTCCGTCCGTTCGCGCTGTTCTTCACGGCTGTAGCCGTGGATCTGCATCGGCTCGGCCACCAGCTGTCGTACCGTCATGCCGGGGTTAAGCGAGGAGTAAGGGTCCTGAAAAATCGCCTGCATCCGCTTACGCAGCGGCTTGAGCTCTTTTTCGCGGGCGTGGGCAATCGCCTGTCCGGCAAAGTGGATTTCGCCCGCGGTGATATCGAAGAGGCGCAGGATGGCGCGCCCGAGAGTGGATTTCCCGCAGCCTGACTCCCCCACCAGGCCAAACGTCTCGCCGGGCTGGATATCAAAGCTCACGCCATCAACCGCCTTCACGGCCGTGCCTTTACGCAGCAAACCGCCGTTAAGCGGATAGTGTTTGCGCAGATCGCGCACGCTCACTAATGGCACCTGTTGTTCACTCATGCCTGCATCTCCTTATCGGCCCATAGCCAGCAGGCGGCGCGATGGCCCTCTCCCATGGCGTAAAAAGCGGGCTGCCGTTCACACTGGGGCATGCGTTTCGGGCAGCGTTCGGCGAAGGGACAGCCCGGCGGCGGGTTAAGCAGGCCAGGCGGTGCGCCTTCAATGGGCGATAAACGTTGATTAACCTCATACGGACGCGGCAGCGAGGCCAGCAGCCCCTGGGTGTAAGGATGCGCAGGGCGATAAAAAATGTCTTCCACGCTCCCCTCTTCCATTACCAGCCCGCCGTACATCACCACCACGCGGCTGCAGACCTGCGCCACCACGCCGAGATCGTGGGTGATCAGCAGAATCGCGGTTTGGGTCTGCTGTTGCAGGCTTTTCAGCAGACGCAGGATCTGCGCCTGAATGGTGACGTCCAGCGCGGTGGTCGGCTCATCGGCAATAAGCAGCTTAGGGTTGCAGGAGAGCGCAATGGCGATCATCACCCGCTGGCGCATCCCGCCGCTGAACTCGTGGGGATACTGATCGTATCGGCGCCCGGCCTCAGCAATCCCCACCTGTTCCAGCATGGCGATCGCCGCCGCTTTGGCCGCTTTTTTGGTGAGCCCTTTATTGCGCATCAGGATCTCCGCCATCTGTTTGCCGATGGTCAGCACCGGGTTCAGGGCGGTCATCGGATCCTGGAAAATCATCGCGATCTCGTTGCCGCGAATGGCGCGCATCTGCGCAGGGGTTTTCTGCGCCAGATCGTCATTCTGGAAGCGAATGCTGCCGCCGGTTATTCGTCCGTTGTTCCCCAGAAGCTGAATGATCGACTTACAGGTGACGCTTTTCCCGCAGCCCGACTCGCCAACAATGCCGACAAGTTCGCCCGGCTGCACCTGAAAGCTCACGCCGCGCACCGCGTGAACCTCGCCCTCGCGGGTGCGGAAGGTGGTTTGCAGGTTCTCAAGCGCTAATAAGTTACTCATCGCGATTCGCTCCTGGCTCAAAGGCGGTACGGAACACATCGCCCAGCACGTTAAAGCTGAACACCGTCAGCAGGATCAGAATGCCGGGGAACATCGCCAGCCACGACGCTTCGCCAATATACGACTGAGCGTTGTTGAGCATGCTTCCCCACGACGCCGCCGGTGCCTGCACGCCGAGCCCAAGGAAGCTGAGCGTCGACTCCATCAGAATGGCCGAGGCGATATTGAGCGTGGCCGCCACGATAATGGTCGGCAGCACGCCGGGAATAATGTGGCGCACGATAATGCGCAGCGGGTTTTCCCCCGACGCGCGGGCATAAAGCACATACTCGCGCTCTTTCACCGATAAGGTTTCTGCGCGCACCAGCCGCGACATGTTCATCCACGTCAGCAGGCTGATGATCAGAATGATGTTATCCACGCCCGGCTTGAGGTACGCATTCACCACCAGCAGCAGGAAGAAGGCCGGAATGGCCATCAGGATATCCACGGCGCGCATCATCAGGTTATCCAGCCAGCCGCCAAAATAGCCGCTCACCGTTCCCACCACCGTGCCGATAAGCGTGGAAAAGAGCATGGCGAGAAAACCGACCATCAGGGAGATCTGGCCGCCATACAGCGCGCGGGTGAAGTAGTCGCGTCCATACTCGTCGGTGCCGAACCAGTGTGCGGCATCCGGCGGTAGCGTGCGTGCGCCGAGCGCCATCCGATCCGGATCGTACGGGCTTAAGCCCGCACAGAGCGCGGCGACAACGAAAATAAAAAGCACAAACAGGGAGAACTGCGCCGGACGATTGCGGCGCAGCTGGTGACGAACCTGCTGCCAGCGTCTGCTCATCCGGGTTACCTCAGCGTACGAATGCGGGGATCGGCGAAGCGATAAAGCAGATCGGCGATCAGGTTACCGACGATCAGCATCATCGACGAGAGCATGATGATCGCCATGATCAGCGGATAGTCCAGCGAGGCGATCGACTGGAGCCCAAGCAGCCCCATCCCCGGCCACGAGAAGACGCTTTCCGTCACATAGGCCCCCACAATCAGCTCACCAAACGACAGGCCGAACAGGGTGATCACCGGCAGCAGCACGTTTTTCAGCACGTGGCGGAACAGAATGCTGGAACGCGTGGCGCCGTAAGCCAGCTGGGTCTGCACGTAGTCGGCCGAGAGCTGCGAGATGGTGTTGGAGCGGATGTAGCGCACATAGCTGGAGAGGTTGTAGAACGTGAGGGCAATACACGGCAGCACGCCGTGACGCAGCACGTCCAGCGCATTATCTTCCATGCCGATGGTGCGCATCCCCATGCTGGGGAACCAGTTAAGCTGCACGGCAAAGACCGTAATGAGCAAGATGCCGAACCAGAAAATCGGCACCGAGATGCCGATATAGGCAAACAGATTAAGCACGTGATCCAGCCAGCGGTGCTTAAATGCCCCCGCCAGCAGGCCGAGCGGGATGGCCAGCACGATCGCCAGCAGCAGCGACGCGCCCATCAGCCCCAGCGTGGCCGGAATGCGTTCGCCGATCATCTCCAGCACGGGGCGGTGGTAGATAAGCGAATAGCCGAGATCGCCCTGTAGGACGTTTTTCAGCCACAGGACGTACTGCGTAACCAGGGGCTTATCCAGCCCCAGGCTCTGGCGGATACGTTCGATATCTTCCGGAGCCATACGCGGCGTAATGTACGCCGCCACCGGATCGCCAGGCGCGAGTTTGACCAGCAAAAACGCCACCAGTGAAATAAAGAACAGCATCGGCAGCAGCTGCAGCAGCCGACGCGTGAGAAGTGTGTTCACGACATGCCCTTACCAAGGCCCCGACCCGACGGTCGGGGCAATCGCTTATTTCTGATAGATTTTTGACAGATCCTGGAACAGATAGACCGGTTTCGGCTCCGCTTCCTCGGTACCGCCAAAACGCTTGTCCACTGCGACGGTCGCATTGGTATAGGCGATCGGGTAGTACGTCATGTCGTTCGCCACGGTCTGCTGAATTTGCTTGTAGATATCAGCCCGTTTCGCGGCGTCAGTTTCCACGGCGCCTTTATCCCACAGGGCATCAAACTGCGGATTTTTGTAGTGCGCGTAGTTATAGGCTTCGTTGCTCATGAACAGCGATTTGTAGCCGTCCGGCTCGGAACCCATGATGTAGCCGCCCAGGTTCAGCTCCCACGCGGTGTTGTTCATATCGAGGCTGCGCTGGGACATGGCGTTGGAATCCAGCGGCATCAGCTCCACGCTCACCCCAATGCCCTTTAGCGCCTGCTGAATATAGAGCGCCATGCTCTCCTGGGTTTTGTTGGTGTTCACATACGCCAGGCGCAGCTTGAGGTTGTCCGGCGCGCCGGATGCTTTAAGCTGCTCTTTGGCCTTTTGCAGATCGAATGTGTACTGTTCAACGTCATCCGTCTTGTAAAGCGTATCGGGCGTCAGGAACGAGGTCGCCGGTTTGGCGTAGTCCAGCGAGGTAAAAGCGGTCTGGGTCAGCTCGTCTTTGTTGATGGCGTAAGCAATGGCCTGACGCAGCTCTTTGCTCTTCATCACCGGCACGTTCTGGTTGAACGTCATATAGGCCAGGCGGCCTTCCGGATAGACCACGAAGTCAAACTTACCGGTGTTTTTCAGACGGTTCACATCCTGCGGATCAACCATCTTGAGGTTGATTTCACCGTTTTGCAGCGCCAGGTTGGCGGCGTTGCTGTCCTTGGCGAAACGGTAGGTGACCGAATCAAGCTTCGCTTTGCCGTTCCAGTAATCGTCAAAACGGGTCAGGGCGTAATATTGTCCGGCGCGGTACTCTTTAAATTTGAACGGCCCGGAGCCGACCGGTGCATCGTTTTTGCTGCTCTTTTCCAGGTCGCCTTCGCTGGCGAACACGTGCTGCGGGATCGGGTAGATCTGTACCAGTGTGCCGGTAAAGGCCGCGCTGACCTGCGGTAAGGTGAACTTAACGGTGCGGTCGTCAACCTTGCTTACCTGTACCGGCTTGCCGCCGTAGGTGAACATGCTGCGGAAGAAGCTGTGCTGTTTGGCATCCAGCAGCTTATTGAACGTAAAGACCACGTCGTCCGCCGTCAGCGGCTGTCCGTCCTGCCATTTCAGGTTGGGTTTTAACGTCAGGGTGTAGCTCAGGTTGTCGGCGGAGGGCGTCAGGCTTTCCGCCAGGCCCCACTCGATCTTACCGTTGTTGAAGCTATAGAGCGGGGCATAGAGCGCCTGCATGATGGTTAACGTGGTACGGTCGCTGGCATAGAGCGGATTCACGGCTAACGGATCGCCGGAGGTAATCCCGATAATCAGCGAACCGCCCGCTTTTGGCGCGTCGCTTTTTGCCGCAGGGGGCGTATTGGTCTCTTTATTTTTCGCATCATCACAGCCCGCCAGGCCTAACGCGATCGAAACGACCACTGCCGATAACAGAAGCTTGCGCATCTCACTAACTCCTTGCCTTATAAAGTGTTTATGACTGCATCTTTTATTTATGTTGAAGCATCATATGCAGCTTTATCCATTAACGCATTAGTTATGAAAATGCGATTTTCGATTAAGCTTATGCCGGATTTGATATATATAAGCAGCAGAAGGAATAGCGGTTAATTGCTTGCGCTCACAACGTTAAACGGTTCACAAATCTCCTGCTACACTGCCTCAACACATCACAAAAAAGGCAGGCCAACATGTCAGACAACACCTATCAGCCCCCCAAAGTGTGGGAATGGAAAAAGAACAACGGCGGCGCGTTCGCCAACATCAACCGCCCCATTTCCGGCGCGACCCATGAGAAAGATCTTCCTGTCGGTTCTCACCCGCTGCAGCTCTACTCGCTGGGCACACCGAACGGCCAGAAAGTGACGATCATGCTTGAAGAGCTGCTGGCGCTGGGCGTGACGGGCGCGGAGTACGACGCGTGGTTGATCCGCATCGGCGAGGGCGATCAGTTCTCCAGCGGCTTCGTTGAGGTGAACCCGAACTCGAAAATCCCGGCGCTGCGTGACCACTCCACGAACCCACCAACGCGCGTATTTGAATCCGGCAATATCCTGCTCTACCTGGCAGAGAAATTCGGCCACTTCCTGCCGAAAGATCCGGCGGGACGCACCGAGACGCTGAACTGGCTGTTCTGGCTGCAGGGCGCGGCGCCGTTCCTCGGCGGCGGTTTTGGCCACTTCTACAACTATGCCCCGGTGAAAATCGAGTACGCGATTGACCGCTTCACCATGGAAGCCAAACGCCTGTTCGACGTGCTGGATAAACAGCTGGCGCGTGGTCGCTACGTGGCGGGTGAGGAGTACACCATCGCGGATATCGCCATCTGGCCATGGTTCGGCTGCGTGGCGCTGGGCAGCGTGTACAACGCCGCCGAGTTCCTGGATGCAGAGAAGTACACCAACGTGCAGCGCTGGGCGAAAGACGTGGCGAATCGCCATGCCGTTAAGCGCGGACGCATCGTTAACCGCACCAGCGGCGAGCTGAACGAGCAGCTCCACGAACGCCACGCGGCGAGCGACTTCGAGACGAATACGGAAGATAAGCGTCAGGCGTGACGACTGGCCGGGCGGTCCGCCGCCCGGCAACAGAGATCCTTGCTCAGGGCATGATTGGCCTAAAGGTTGAGCCGGTATTGCTGGCACTATCTGTGCGTTTTTCTCACCTCAGAGTGAGAAGCAACGTATCAACCGACAGCAGTCACAAAGGATCTGTTATGAAAGTTATTAAAACAACGCTGGTTATCAGCGCCCTCATTTTTTCCACCTCGGGAATGGCCATCGATAAAACCGCCGCTGGCGCGGTAGCAGGCGCTGCCATTGGCGCGGCCACGGGCAAAGATCTGAAATCAACCGTTGGCGGTGCCGTTGTTGGCGCAGGCACGGGGGCTATGTTCAAAAACGGCGACAAAGGTAAAGCCGCGCGTAAAGGCGGCGCCGTAGGGGCTGCCGTGGGCGCAGGTGCCGCGGCGGTTACCGGCAAGAGCGTGCTGAAAGGTGCAGCCGTTGGCGCAGGCACGGGCGCGCTGATTGGTGAAGCGACGCACTAATAGTTTTCGCCGGGCGTCGCAGCGCGTGCCCGGCCTCATGGCTGTTCAGTAATAACCCCGCACCCAGTCTCGCATTTTTGCGAGTCGCTTTCCGAAATAGCATTTCCCCTCTGTCGCAGCGATGTTAACAATTGCCAGTCGTAGCCTGAAGATTACAATGTATTTGCTTATCGTAAACTACAGGCTACAATAATGGCTAAGGTTAAACACTACATCACAGCTGACGGGTATGACCCTTTCGATGCATATCTAAGAAGTGTGAAAGATCCCATAGCAAAAGCCATGATTGCCACGCGTGTCGCCAGAATGTCAACGGGTAACTATGGTGATTGTAAACCATGCAGAGAGAGCGTTTCAGAGCTCAGAATTAACCAGGGGCCGGGTTACCGTGTCTATTTCAGCGAAGTCTCCGATCCGGCAGATGGCGCAGTGAGTCTGGTGCTACTGACTGGAACGAAAAAAAAGCAAAGTGCAGATATTGAAAGAGCCGTTGAGTACCTCAACGACTACAAGCGCAGGATATAAAAGGAAATCGCAATGGCTAAATCAGTACTCCATGATGACGCAATGGTACAACTCCTGAAAGATTCTCCGGATTTCGCGCCCGTATATCTTCATCAGGCTTTCATTGAAATTGACGAGCCCGGAGGCTATGAGGCATTCATGCTGGCTTTACGGCATGTTATAGAAGCCTCCGGCGGGATGACTGTCATTGCAAAACGCGCAGGCATTTCTCGCGAATCACTCTACAAATCACTATCACCAAACGGTAATCCCTCATTTAAGCGTATCGCCGAAGTGGCATCTGCAACGGGATACCCAATATCCCGAATTGCAACAGCAGGAGTAAACACAACAGCTTGAGAGCCACTCCAAAATAGGCCGGATGTGCGACCCGGGCAATGCATCAATGGTGATCGTCATACTGATGCTCAATCACCATCCCTTCCGCCACGCTCGCCACATGGCGTGCACGCGGATGATAGACCAGTGCAGGGGCGGCATACGTTGTTTGTGCCGGTGCGGGCGCAACGCTTACCGCCTCAGGAACCGTGGCTGACTGCGGAACAATCACGACCTTATACCCGGTAGGAACATCGACCGTGACGCTCTGGGCCATCGCTGTATTGACCACGGCAAAACCTGCCAGGGCAGTAAATAAAATAATACGGTTTTTCATAAATTGAATTATTTCCGGTATCAAGAAGATAATTCATTATGTCGACTGAATCTTAAGACAATATTAATTTTCATGTTCTGGAATGTGCAGAAAATGCCAAATACATTGTTACAAGCAAATAATTTAATATTTAAAAAATATTGACTTACGTTTTTTAAAAAGGCGGCAAGAAATACGCTTGCATGCCGCCTCACCTGTTATGTTAATACTTAATATCCCGCGCTTTTTGCCGTCCGGCCTGTTTCATCTGACGCTTGTCCTGGCGGCAGTCGTGATTACTCTGGTTATTGTTCGCCACGCAGGTCTGCTTCACCTGCCGTGACGCGTCGCGGGTATCCTGTCTGACATCACGCGCTACGCGCCGTTCCTGCGCCTGCTGGGTCGCACTGGCGGAAACCGAGAAAAGCGTCAGAAAAATGAGAGAAAGGACAGGGATAAAAGATAACGATCTGTTCATAGCAACACCTCGTAGAAGAGAGCCCAGAACGTCAGGGGTTAGCAAAAGAATAGCAGTTTCAGCGCCGCTGAATGAGGAAGGCGTTAATAATATAAGGCCGCACAAGGCGGCCTTATCACGTTGCGTTATGCCGTCAGGCGGAACTTCTGCACCGAGCGCTGAAGATCTTCGGTCTGACGCTCAAGCGCCGCCGCCGCCGCGGAAACCTCCTCCACCAGCGAGGCGTTTTGCTGGGTAACACCGTCCATCTGGGTAATGGCAATTCCGACCTGCGAAATGCCCTTACTCTGCTCCTCAGAGGCCGAGGCAATTTGCTTCATAATGGTCGTCACTTCCGTCACGTCCCGCAAAATCGCATCCATGGTGGTGCCGGTATCGCCCACCAGCTTCGCCCCCTGCTCGACGCGGGACACGGAGTCGGTAATCAGCCCTTCAATCTCTTTTGCCGCGTTGGCGCTGCGGCTTGCCAGGTTGCGAACTTCGCCTGCGACGACGGCAAAGCCTCGGCCCTGTTCACCCGCGCGTGCGGCTTCAACCGCCGCGTTGAGTGCCAGAATATTGGTCTGGAAGGCAATGCTGTTAATGACGTTGGTGATTTCAGCAATTTTCTTCGAGCTTTCCGAAATACCGCTCATGGTGGTCACCACCTCTTCCACCAGCGAGCCGCCGCGGCTGGCGGTGGTTGAGGCCACATCGGCCAGCTGGCTTGCCTGGCGCGCACTCTCCGCGTTCAGCTTCACCGTGGCGGTCAGCTGTTCCATGCTGGCAGCCGTCTCTTCCAGCGCCGCCGCCTGCTCTTCGGTACGGGAGGAGAGATCGTTGTTACCGCTGGAAATCTCCGTCGCGCCGCGCCAGATATTCTCACTGCCGGAGCGGATCGTGCTGACCGCTTCGCGCAGGCTGTCCTGCATGGCGCTCAGCAGCGGCACCAGCTGGCCCACGCAGTTGCGGCCGAACGGCTCGATGGGCTGGCTGAGATCGCCCTGGGCAATCTGGCGGAACTGCTGGCGAATGCGATCCAGCGGTTTAACCAGCATCGCCACCAGGTAACGGTCGGTGAAGAGCAGGATCAGCAGGCCGACGATCGTGGCGATGATAATCACCGTGCGGGTCATGCTGGTCAGGCCGTCCACCACCACGCGGGTACTGTCGAGCGACTTCGCGGCAGCATTGTTGAACTCTTCAGCCGCCGCACCGAACGCGCGGCTCAGCGGTGGGGTGACGTTGTTGGCCTGCTGACGATAGCCGTCCAGCGCGCCCAGTTTCGCCTGCTGCATTTGCGGCGTCACGCCCTGTTCGAGCAGCGCCTGCCAGGCACCGATCACCCGTGAAGAGACCTGCTCATCCATTGGGCCTGGAGAAATGGCTTTCATTTCGGCCAGCTTCTTGCCCATGTTATCCAGCGCCTGCTGGGCAGAGGCCAGATCCGGCGTGCCGCCTGCGGCTTTGACTTCCATTGCGCGGCTCAGGCGGGTCACAAAGCGGAAATACTGATCGTTGCCCTGACTGAGCACCGTCATCTGCTTGACCAGCTGGCGGTCCACCTCATTGCCATCTGAAACGCGAGACAGGGACCAGGTGCTGTACAAGCCAACACCCGCCCACATTACACAAAAGATCCCGAGAATCGTCAGCATGACGAAACGGATCGTGAAATTACGGAGCATATTCATAAGTCTTCCTTGCCGTGAGGGTGAATTCGCCCAGAGGCGAGTCTTACCCTCGTTATCGGCAGAAACTGGCGAAGTTATACTATTTCGCGCGTAATTTTATAAAAATCTTCACTACCCTGCCGTTCGCCGGAGAAGGATAATCGCTGCGGGGTAAATCTAACTGCACAATACGTGTTTTCATATTTCAGCAGCCGTCAAAATGTAAAACAGGCAAACAGTTAATTAACCTCATGATCCGAAAGGGTTAATATCCCGGTAAATAAGAAGGTCAAAGAACCGCACGACCGGTCAAGAAACCCTTTAATTTGTATGCAAATCATTCAAAAATATTTAGCACATGAATTAATTCAAATTTATTAATTAGATTTAATTATTTAAACGTCAATTATTGCTCGATATATATCTTCAGATTTCATTACATCCTTAGCCGCTAAGAAAGTTCTTATTTTAAATAAATTCAATTAAAAAGAGCCGGACAATTTTCGACTCATCCAGAGAACTTAAAATGCGCAAATTAATGAATCGTACGTTGCTTTCGCAATGTGTCTTAGTGGCTTTAACGTCATTTGGTGCCCAGGCTGCCGTCACTCCCGCTACGCCCTGCCAGCCTGGCGTGACGTCGCAGACCTGCGGCTTATCGAAATATAAAGATAATAGTTTCTATGAAGATCCCGGCGTGACTAATGCCATTATGGCCGACGCCAACGCAAATAATATCTTTATGGATGGAAGCCGTGAATCAGGGGATACCCAATCATTAACCGTTTCTGGTACCGACATGTCCGGCCATTATATTCAGGGCAGCAACGGGGGGACGGCTAATATTACGGTGAATAACGGCGCCACCGTCGATATGATCGAAGTGGGCAATACCGGTGCGACCACCAATACGACGGTAACCATCGATGACGCCACGCTGAATGGCGAAAATGACGCCGGAAGCTACGAGGGCAAGAAAGCCTATATGATGGGTTCCGCCATTTACCTCGACCCCATGGATAAAGGTTACCACACCGTCAACGTTGAGGACGGCAGCATGCTGCACGGCAGTATTCTCAGTGCTGGAGCCGGTGCACAAAATATTGCCATCAGCAACAGCACGATGGATAAAGGCGGTATTTACGCGGGTAGCGATAAATCTGATACCAATATTACGCTGACTAACGCTTCCGTGGATGCCTCGCAGAGCGAAATCGCGCAGAACATCGACACGCTGGCGGTAAAACTGAGCGAATACAAGCCCTTCAGCGACATCAACCTGGATGCTTTTGGCGATGTCGCCATCGCGATGTACGGAACGAAGACTGATTCGCTGGCGCTGAATAACAGCACGGTCACCGGCGACATTGGGGCCTTTAACGAAAACGGCACCACGCTGATTTCACTGACCAATAACAGCGTGGTAAATGGCAATGTGACCGTCGATGGCAACTCCGCAAATTCCGTTCTGGTGGATAACAGCACCGTGAATGGCGAGATAAATACCAGCCAGAATACGGGCAATAGCACAATTACGCTGCAGAACAACACAACCGTCAACGGTGATATTACAACGGGTGCAGGTGATGATACGGTCGTGCTGACCAATGATTCACATGTCAATGGCAATGTTAACGGTGGTGACGGCAGCGATACTCTGTCAATGGATGCGGGTAGCTCCATTTCCGGACAAATAAGCCAGTTTGAAACGGTAAATACCACCAGCGATAACAGCATTGCCATTGATAAAATTAACGATGCAACCAACTGGAGTTTGCAAAACGGTTCAACCCTGATTGCCAACACCACCGGCAGCAATGCGCTGGTTACCATGAGCACCGACAGCTACGTGAATTTCGGTAATATTACCGGCGCAAATAACGCCGTGGTGGTGAACAGCATTACGCCGTCAGCGCAAAATCAGCAGGGGATAGTCCTGGGGACCTTCACCACGTCGGGCAGCAGTGCGCCGCAGAATTATGCAGCAGCCACGTTTACCAACGGCGACCAGACCGTGGAGAACCGTAGCGGCGCGTATAACTACAACAACAGTCTGAATATTGTTGCAGCCGACAGCGTGCCTCAGGCTCAGCTGACTGCAGATAATAGCCAGAGCTGGAATATTGAATTTAACAGCCAGAAGGGCAACCTTGCGAGCGACGTTCAGGGGCTGGTAGCCGGTCTGGATGCAGCGGAACAGGCCGGGCATCAGGTAGCGGATGACATCAGCAACCACATGAACCAGGTGCATCTGGCAAACCTGCTGGGAGAACAGCAGGACGGTGCGCAGGTCTGGGGCGATTTCCTTTATCAGAACGGTAATTTCAGCAACGACGTCGACTATAAAAGCATCACTCAGGGTGCGCAGGGCGGCGTAGACTGGACGGCGCATCTGGACAACGGCGACAGCGTCACCGGCGGTATCGCGCTGGCATGGACGCGCAGCCGCGTGCAGGACACCAGCAACGGTGCGGATAGCTTCAAAGACAGCGTTTACGGTAACTACTACAGCCTGTATGGCGGCTGGCAGCAGGCGCTGAACGGCCGAACCTGGGGTCTGTTTGCTGACGGCAGCTTCAGCTACGGCGATATGCGTTACTCGTTGTCTGCCAACAACGTGACGGGCGATACCAGCGGCATGACGGAAGCGCTGCACGGCTCTACCGATGGCAGTCTGTATCTGGCGCAGGCCCGCACCGGGGTGAACGTGTTGCTGCCAGGCGAAACGCTGCTGCAACCCTACGCCACTCTTGGCTGGGATCAAACCAAAGCGAACGGCTTCTCTGACAGCGAAGTCACCTTTGCCGACAGCCAGGTCTCTTCCTGGAACGGCGGCGCGGGCGTGAGGCTCACCACCACCCTTCGCGATTTGAACAAAAACGTGAAGGTGATGCCGTGGATCGACGCGCGCTTCCAGAAAGAGTTCAGCGATAACACCGACATTCAGGCGGCGGATTATCACAATACCGCCGGTCACAACAACACCATGGGCATCTTTGGGGCAGGCATCAACGCCACCATCGCCCATAACTTCACCCTGACCACCGGCGTCTATGTCGGTACTGGCGATGTGGATAACGATGCCAGCGTACAGGCGGGGATGAGCTATAGCTTCTGATAGTCGTCTGATTGCCCGGTGACCTGCGTGTACCGGGCAGTGCGGGGCTCAATGTCTGACGCATCCCGGGGAAAATTGCTGGCAGGGAGTTCTGCCATCGCTTCTCCCCGGGATTTGTGTTTTGATAAGGACAGAATGAAAACGACGTTTCAAAAAATTATCGATAAGAAAAGGAGACATCATGTCCTGGTACCCTGCCCCTGACCGCTACGAGAACATGCAGTACCGCCACTGTGGCAAGAGCGGCCTGCGCCTGCCCGCGCTGTCGCTGGGACTGTGGCACAGCTTCGGCCACGTCCAGCCTCTTGAAGCCCAGCGGACGCTGCTGCGCAAAGCCTTCGACCTCGGCATCACCCATTTCGATCTCGCCAATAACTACGGACCTCCGGCGGGTAGCGCGGAAGAGAATTTCGGCCGCCTGCTGCGGGAGGACTTTGCCGCGTACCGCGACGAGCTGGTTATCTCCACCAAGGCCGGTTACGACATGTGGCCGGGGCCATATGGTTCGGGCGGGTCACGCAAATATCTGCTCGCCAGCCTCGATCAGAGCCTGAAGCGCCTGGGCGTCGAATACGTGGATATTTTCTATTCCCACCGCGTGGATGAAAACACGCCGATGGAAGAGACAGCCTCTGCGCTGGCACAGGCTGTGCAGAGTGGGAAAGCGCTGTATGTGGGCATTTCCTCCTACTCAACCGGGCGCACGCAAAAAATGGCCGAACTGCTGCGCGAGTGGAAGATCCCCCTGCTGATCCACCAGCCGTCCTATAACCTGCTCAATCGCTGGGTCGATAAGACCGGTTTGCTGGATGCGCTGGCAGCAAACGGGACCGGGTGTATCGCCTTTACCCCGCTGGCGCAGGGGCTGCTGACCGGAAAATACCTGAACGGTATTCCTGAAGATTCTCGCATGCAGCGTGAAGGCAAGAAAGTCCGCGGTCTGAACGAAAAAATGCTGACCGAAGCCAACCTGAACAGCCTGCGTTTGCTGAGTGAGATGGCGCAGGCGCGGGGTCAGACCATGGCGCAGATGGCGTTGAGCTGGTTGCTGAAAGACGCGCGCGTGACGTCAGTGCTGATTGGCGCAAGCCGCCCGGAACAGATTGAGGAGAACGTTCGGGCGCTGGATAACCTGCACTTTACCGAGGACGAACTCAAGCGGATTGACCAGCATGTCGCGGATGGAGAGTTGAATCTGTGGCAGGCGTCGTCGGATAAATAAGGCCGCAAAGAGCAGTTCCCTCTCCCCTTTGGGGAGAGGGTTAGAGTGATGGGTAAGGTGTACTTTACTTCTTACTGATCTTATCCAGATACCCCATCACAAACGCAGACAGCACAAACGTCAGATGGATAATGACATACCACATCAGTTTGTTATCCGGCACGTTCTTCGCGTCCATAAACACGCGTAACAGGTGGATAGAAGAGATCGCCACAATCGACGCGGCCACTTTATTCTTCAGCGACGAGGCATCCATTTTGCCCAACCAGCTGAGCTTCTCTTTACGCTCGTCGATATCCAGCTGGGAGACAAAATTCTCGTAGCCGGAAAACATCACCATCACCAGCAGTCCGCCCACCAGGGTCATATCCACCAGCGACAGCAGAACCAGAATCAAATCCGCCTCGGCAATAGAAAAAATGTTCGGCAGAACGTGCAGGATTTCCTGAAAGAACTTAATCGTCAGCGCGATAAGCGCCAGCGAAAGGCCAAAATAGACGGGGGCCAGTATCCAGCGAGAGGCGTACATGGCGTTTTCAAAAAAGCGTTCCATAAAGTCCTGTTTGCAAAAGAAACCAGCGCCCAGTATATCCCAATGGCGCTGACTGTTTGCAATAACTCACCAGTCTGGTGACTCAGACGTTGTCGGGGTTAACTTCCGGACGGGCATACTCCGGCCAGACCAGCACCACCAGCTCCGGGTAGGCTTCCAGGCTGAACTCACGAAAACACTGACGCAAATTTAATACGTCCAGATCGGAATAAGAGACCTTCTCGCCGTTAAGGCAGCGTTTTTTGATATTGTCATAATATTTATACACGGCTGAATTCAGGTCGCTGCAGCGACGCTGTGCCTCAAAAAGTCCTGGCGTGTCATTAATTTCCGACATTTTCATGCGTTTAATTGTCGCGTGTAAAAAGTCGATATATTCATGGTTCACCCGCCAGTACCAGACAGGCGTAACGGAGTTCATCAATACAGAGAAATGGTCTTCTCCTTCCTCTTTTGTCATGAGTTCCGGTTGCGGCGGTTCACTGGCGTCTTTCGACACTTTCGTTTTATTGAACTCCTGCATCAATAAAAGCACACCAGCGGTCAGTAATAGTAATGTGATGACCGTAAAAAAGATGCTGTTCATGGGTAGGCTCCATTTTTTTTGATTTTAAATTTGCCTCATGATATTGTCAACGAATCTCACGCCTTTACCAACCCCACCCTGTTGAAATTAAAGGAAATTAAAAATGCTGCCCGACTATCTCGTCCCGGCTAAGTACCACATTACGCCTGTGGAACAGCAACCGACGGAAGCAGAAAAAGAGGTCAGTTTCACTCAGGGGAAAAGAAAGCTCTCTGATTTCGAGCCTGATATATTAATTGGTGTTTCCCGCACCGGCAAATCCCGTAATATGTTGCTGGAAGAGCACGATCGCCATATTAAAGACCGCTTATTTCGCGCCATAAAAATTGAAGCCTTCGTCCACCTGCTGAACGATCTGCAGGCCGAAGGAGAAATAGATGCCCAGAAACTAAGTCAAATATTGGCCGAAAAAACCAAAGAAATTAACGAAGCGGGCAATGAAATTTGGCTTAACTTAATTACGCGCGAAAAAAACAACCCAATTTTTTATAGCCTGGGGGAGGATTAACGTGAAGGAAGTTAAAAACAACGACGTTTATTTGACTTTAGATGATAAGAAAAGTGATGAATTTATCTTAAAGCAAAATCTCGATGCGCTGCGAAACACAAAAAATGACGAGATGACGCGTATTACCCAGGACCTGGTATCGATCCCGGCAACGCTGGTGCGGCTGAAATGGCAGAATCGCCGTGAAATTTATCCGCTACAGGTCAAAGAAGAAATTTACGGTGCCGTGATGAACGCCATCATGCAACAGCGGCCAGAGCTGAAAGAGAAGCTTCTGGGTCGCCTCGAGGCCAATTACCAGTATCTGCTTGCCAGAGAAATCGCCACTCTGCGCCTGACGCGCAAACTGTCAGACGGTGAGTACCGTACCTCAAACGTCACCTGCGTTGCGCTTGATGAGGACGCGCTGGCGTCTGGCGCCAGCGCCCCTTCCGAACCGCAACGCTAATTAAATCTGAATACGGCAATCGCCTCTTTTAACTGCCCCGTCTGCTGCCGCTGCGCTTCAGCCACCTGCAGCGTTTGCGCTACGTGACGCACGTTCTCCTGCACGCTGGCATCGATGCTGGCAATACTGTCGTTCATCTGCGCAATGCTCGCCCGCTGCTGCTCGCTCATCTGCGACAGCTCCTCCAGAAGCGAGCGGAGCCCTTCAATGCTCTCAATGATCGACTTCATTGTCATACCGGCCTGCTCAACCTGCTCGACGCCCTGTAGCGTGGTTGCCTGCGATGCGGTCAGCAGCTGGCGAATGTCTTTTGCAGCCCCCTCGCTGCGCTGGGCCAGCACGCGCACTTCCGAGGCAACTACCGCGAAGCCTTTGCCATGTTCCCCCGCTCTGGCAGCCTCGACCGAGGCGTTGAGCGACAGGATATTGGTCTGGAACGCAATCCCGTCGATCAGCTCCAGAATGGCGTAAATGCGCTGCGACTCCTCGCGAATGTGCTCCATCGCCGCAATCGCCTGCCGTACGTTATGGCCTCCCTGCTCCGCCACGTTACTGGTACTGAATGCCACCTCCCGAACCTGGCGGGCTTTTTCACTGGTCAGGGTGGCGACAGCCCTCAGTTGTTCCATCGCACTGGCTGCCGTCGCCAGCGAACTTGCCTGGTGATCGGTACGTTCCGACAGCGCGCTGTTGCGTTGTCCTAACGCGCGGGATGCCTCCAGCAGTTGCCCAATATTGGCGCTGACCTGCTCAAGCGTGGCGCGCATGGTGCCCAGCGTCAGGCTGAACGTGCGGGCAAAGGGAGACTCTGCGGGTGACGCATCGACGGCCAGCGTGAGGTACCCCGGTTCGCGGTTGATCACCCCCGCCAGCCTTGCCACCTCGCTCGCCGAGCGGGCGTCCTGCTCCATACGAATCGCCAACAGAACCAGGATCGCGGTCTGGACCACCACAAACAGCCCGTGGAAAACCACCATATGAAAGCCGGTGTGCATGAACACCACGACGCCGTACAGGTCGTTTTCCTGCAGATAGTTGAACACCAGGTGATGTAATGCGATGACCGCCGCCCCCATCACCAGCGGGCGCCAGTCTCGCCAGGCAAGGAGCGCGGAAAGCAGGACGAAAACCGAGAAATGGTATTCGGTTTCACCTTCGCCCAGATGAATCAGCAGCGCGGAAAATGCCATTAGCACAAACGCAGAGCTCAGGCGGAGTAACAGCGCGCCGGGGAACACCATCGTCAGCAGCGTCGATAAACAGGCCAGTGAAGTGCCGACAATCGCCCCCTGCATGATGTTTTCGTTGATATAGCCCACGCCCAGCGAGATGGCCCACAGCGACCAGATGAGCACCAGTATTAGCCTGTCGGCGCGTCGTCGAATGGCAGAAAGCGAAAACAGATCGTTTTGAGGCGCGTGCGGATACAGCCATGTCATCGTAGCCATAGGGAGTCTCTTGCTGTGCAGGTGAAAAGATCCTTCGAAGAAGGACTGTTTTTATTATCTTTTTTAAGCGTAGTGGGGATATTCCACGACGCCATTTCAGCAAAAGATATATTTTAATGGCGCAGCCGAATACTGATATTTACTTAACTATCAATACATTATTAACGTTGGCTTTATTGATAAAGAAATATGAAGAATGGGGATATACAGCAGAAAATAATAACGATGTTGCGTGGCAGAAAACAAAAAAGCTGGCTTTCGCCAGCTTTCGTTCTATTTTTTGGCCGCTTTCTCTTCGCCGACCAGCCCAATCTTCAGGTAACCCGCCTGATGCAGCGTGTCCATTACCTTCATCATGGTTTCATAATCTACGGTTTTATCCGCACGGAAGAAGACCGTAGTGTCTTTCTTACCGCCGGTAAGCTGATCCAGCGCCGGGATGACAGAGTCGGCCGTTACCGGGTCATTGCCAAGGAACATGGATTTATCGGCCTTCACGGACAGATAGACAGGCTTTTCCGGACGCGGCTGCGGCTGGCTCGACGAGGCCGGCAGATTCACCTTCACGTCGACCGTGGCCAGCGGCGCGGCCACCATGAAGATAATCAGCAGAACCAGCATGACGTCGATAAACGGCGTCACGTTGATCTCATGCATTTCGCCGTTATCGTCCAGATTTTCGTTTAGACGCATCGCCATAATATCAACCCACGCGCAGTTTGGACGCCGCGTGCACCGGCTTAACGGCGCTGGCATTCAGGTCGAGATCGCGACTCTGCAGCAGCAGTACCTGCGCGGCAACGTCACCGAGCGTCGCTTTGTAGCTGCCAATCATACGCGCGAAGATGTTATAGATAACCACCGCCGGAATCGCCGCGACCAGACCAATCGCCGTCGCCAGCAGCGCTTCTGCGATACCCGGGGCCACAACCGCCAGGTTGGTGGTTTGAGTCTGCGCGATACCGATAAAGCTGTTCATGATGCCCCAGACCGTACCGAACAGACCGATAAACGGTGAGATCGCGCCGATCGTCGCCAGATAACCATTGCCGCGCCCCATGTGTCGGCCAACGGCCGCCACGCGACGCTCCAGACGGAAACCGGTACGTTCTTTGATGCCTTCGTTATCTTCACTGCCCGCGGAGAGTTCCAGCTCGTTCTGTGCTTCATTCACCAGCAGGGTAGTCAGGCTTTTCGCGTGGAAGGATGAGGTCATATCTGAAGCCTGATCCAGAGAGCGGGCTTCTGCCAGCTGTTGCTGTTCCCGCTTGAGGCGACGCTTCTGCGAAAGCAACTCGGCGCTCTTGCTGAAGAAGATAGCCCAGGTGACAACGGACGCCAGAATCAGGCCGATCATCACAATCTTAACCACGATGTCAGCATGCTGATACATGCCCCAAACGGAGAGATCCGCCTGCATCAAATTATTACCCACTCTGTATCTCCAGGACGCAAATCACAAAATCTGAACGTAATAATATCAAAACGTCGTCGAATTGATAGTAGTTCTCATTAGTATTTGCATAGTGCCGCAATTTTCGTTCACTTTCCTTGCGCTTACGCAGTAAAAATTTCTTATGCGGTTTTTTGCTAATATTTTCTGCTTATTCGATAAGCCTGCGGGTGCAGTTTTTTCCAATCGTGGTAGTCTGGACGTCCAGACGTATAAAAACAGGGTTAGCGAATATGACAACGAAGCATCTTGATACCACGCTGGTACAGGCAGGACGCAGCAAAAAATATACCCAGGGATCGGTTAACAGCGTGATTCAACGCGCCTCCTCGCTGGTATTTGACACCGTTGAGGAGAAAAAAATCGCCACGCGCAACCGCGCAAAAGGCGGGCTGTTTTATGGCCGTCGCGGCACGCTAACCCATTTTTCTCTGCAGGAAGCGATGTGCGAGCTGGAAGGCGGCGCAGGCTGCGCGCTGTTCCCGTGCGGGGCGGCGGCGGTCGCCAATACCATTCTGGCGTTTGTAGAACAGGGCGATCATATCCTGATGACCAACACCGCCTATGAACCCAGCCAGGACTTCTGTACCAAAATCCTCAGCAAGCTCGGCGTGACGACCGGCTGGTTCGACCCGCTGATTGGTGAAGGTATTGCCGAACTTATTCAGCCAAACACGCGCATTGTGTTCCTAGAATCGCCGGGGTCACTTACCATGGAAGTCCACGACGTGCCGGCTATCGTGAAGGCCGTGCGCAGTAAAGCGCCAGAGGCGATCGTTATGATCGACAACACCTGGGCGGCAGGCGTGCTGTTCAAAGCGCTGGACTTCGATATTGATATTTCGATTCAGGCGGCGACGAAGTACCTGATTGGCCACTCTGACGGGATGATTGGCACGGCGGTCTCCAACGCGCGCTGCTGGGATCAGCTG
The DNA here is from genome assembly GCF_048685015.1 of Enterobacter sp. BNK-13. Taxonomy (NCBI): domain Bacteria; kingdom Pseudomonadati; phylum Pseudomonadota; class Gammaproteobacteria; order Enterobacterales; family Enterobacteriaceae; genus Enterobacter; species Enterobacter sp. BNK-13. Next base: position 3,617,551 of record NZ_JBLQTP010000001.1, read on the forward strand.
CGTGAAAATGCCTACCTGATGGGCCAGATGGTGGATGCCGACACGGCCTACATGACCAGCCGCGGACTTCGCACGCTGGGCGTTCGCCTGCGTCAGCACCATGAAAGCAGCCTGACGGTGGCCGAATGGCTGGCGCAGCATCCGCAGGTTGAGCGCGTGAATCATCCCGCGCTACCCGGCAGTAAAGGCCATGAATTCTGGCAGCGTGACTTTACAGGCAGCAGCGGGTTGTTCTCGTTCGTGCTGAAAAAACGGCTGAATAATGACGAGCTGGCAAGCTATCTGGATAATTTTACCCTCTTCAGCATGGCCTACTCGTGGGGCGGTTTTGAATCCCTGATCCTGGCTAACCAGCCGGAACAGATTGCGGCCCTGCGCCCCGGTGGCGACGTGGACTTCAGCGGTACCCTGATTCGACTGCATATCGGTTTAGAAAATGTTGACGATCTGATTGCGGATTTAGCAGCAGGGTTCGAGCGTATCGTGTAGAGTGCTGGCTGAAAATGTACTCCCTGGACGCTTTTGTGGACACCGCAAGCGGAAAAGTCTGCATGAGTTGCGCCCGGGATCAAACCCGACGGGCGAATAAGGGAGTACAATAGCGCTATATCTGCTGTTCCACAGGAAAGTCCATGGCTGTTATTCAAGATATTATCGCGGCGCTCTGGCACCACGATTTTGCCGCGCTGGCGGATCCTCACGTCGTCGGTATCGTCTATTTCGTGATGTTCGCAACTCTGTTTCTGGAAAATGGATTACTGCCAGCCTCGTTTTTACCCGGTGACAGCCTGCTTTTACTTGCCGGGGCGTTAATCGGTAAAGGCGTCATGGACTTCACACCAACGATGGTTATCCTGACCTCCGCTGCCAGCCTGGGCTGCTGGCTGAGCTATCTGCAGGGCCGCTGGCTGGGGAACACGCGCGTCGTCAAAAGCTGGCTGGCGCAGCTGCCGCATAAATATCATCAGCGCGCGACCTGCATGTTTGACCGGCACGGCCTGCTGGCGCTGCTGGCCGGACGTTTCCTCGCGTTCGTTCGCACCCTTCTGCCGACGATGGCGGGCATTTCCGGTCTGTCGAACCGCCGCTTCCAGTTCTTCAACTGGCTGAGCGCCCTGCTGTGGGTTGGCGTGGTCACAACGCTCGGCTACGCGCTGAATATGATCCCCTTCGTGAAACACCACGAAGATCAGGTAATGACCTTCCTGATGGTGCTGCCGATGTTCCTGCTGGTGGCGGGTCTGGTGGGAACCATCGCGGTGGTGATTAAGAAGAAGTACTGCAGCGCATAATTCAATAAAGCCGGGTGGCGCTATCGCTTACCCGGCCTACGTTTTTCGTCAGACTCCCTGCATCGTTCTTATACGTGACGCATCCTCTCCCGGCGTGACGCCGAAATAGCGCTTAAACTCCCGACTGAACTGCGAGGCACTTTCATAGCCCACCCGCATCGCCGCCGCGCTGGCCTTCATGCCGTCGTGGATCATCAGCATCCGCGCCTTATGCAGCCGGTAGGTTTTGAGGTACTGCAGCGGCGAGGTGCTGGTTACCGATTTAAAGTTATGGTGAAACGCCGAGACGCTCATGTTCGCTTCCGCCGCCAGCTGGTCGACGCTGAGGTTCTCAGTGTACTGGCTTTCGATACGCTTGAGCACGCGGCTTATCAGGCTGAAGTGGGTCTGTCGGCTCACCAGGGCGAGTAACGCGCCACCGCCCGGGCCCAGCAGCACGTGGTAGAGAATCTCGCGGACGATCTGCTTGCCCAGAATGCGCGCGTCCAGCGGCCTCTCCATCACATCCAGCAGACGCTCAATGGCGCAGAGGATCTCTTCCGACAGCGTCGCCGAGTTAATCCCGCTTGAGGCCATCGAAGGCTGGAAGAGTTCATCTTCGCCAATCTCCATCAGCAGCTCCTGCAGTTGAAGGATGTCGACATTGACACGAATACCCGCCAGCGGAACCGCCTCTGTCGCGAAGGTTTCACATTCAAAGGGTAAAGGTACCGTCAGAAGCAGATATTCATTGGTGTCGTAGCGGAACACGCGCTCGTTGATATAGCCAATTTTATGGCCTGAGAAGAGAAAAACGATGCCCGGCTGGTACATGACCGGCGTGCGCGTCCCCGGCTGCGTGCCATAGAGCAGGCGAATGTCCGGCAGCAGCTCGCTGGCACGATTTTCATTATCTATCAATCTCTTAATCTGCACAGTGAGCTGCTGGCAGATAGCCTCACGGTTCATCTTGCGTTACTCCGGGTGCGGTTTTCGACGTTGACAGTGTGCGTTGTTTTCCGCGCTTTCTCCAGCGCTCTGTAGAAATGGGCAAGACATCGGCAGGAATGTGCATTGAGGGCGTAGCCCCGGATCGCCACAATGAGCAGCATCAGGTCGCCCTCTGCGCACCACGGTTTTTCACCCACTAAAGGGAACGAGCAATGAACAACTTTAATCTCCACACCCCAACCCGCATTCTGTTTGGTAAAGACGCTATCGCTGACCTGCGCGCACAGATCCCTGCTGACGCCCGCGTGCTGATCACCTACGGTGGCGGCAGCGTGAAAAAAACCGGCGTGCTGGATCAGGTTTACAGCGCGCTGGACGGTCTGGACGTGCGTGAGTTCGGCGGCATTGAGCCAAACCCGTCCTACGAAACGCTGATGAATGCGGTAAAAATCGCCCGTGAAGAAAACATCACCTTCCTGCTGGCAGTCGGCGGCGGCTCCGTGCTGGACGGTACCAAATTCATCGCCGCTGCGGCTCACTACGCTGACGGCATCGATCCGTGGCACATCCTGGAAACCCGCGGCAGCGACATCAAAAGCGCCATCCCGATGGGATCCGTGCTGACCCTGCCAGCGACGGGTTCTGAATCCAATAAGGGCGCGGTGATCTCCCGTAAAACCACCGGTGACAAGCAGGCCTTCATGAACGAACACGTTCAGCCAGTGTTCGCCATTCTGGATCCGGTTTACACCTACACCCTGCCAGCGCGTCAGGTGGCGAACGGCGTGGTCGATGCCTTTGTACATACCGTTGAGCAGTACGTCACGTATCCGGTGAATGCCAAAATTCAGGATCGCTTCGCGGAAGGCATTCTGCTGACGCTCGTCGAAGAGGGTCCGAAAGCGCTGAAAGAGCCGGAAAACTACGACGTTCGCGCCAACGTGATGTGGGCGGCTACACAGGCGCTGAATGGCCTGATCGGCGCTGGCGTGCCGCAGGACTGGGCGACCCACATGCTGGGCCACGAGCTGACGGCGATGCACGGTCTGGATCATGCGCAAACGCTGGCCGTTGTGCTGCCTGCACTGTGGAACGAAAAACGCGACACCAAACGCGCCAAGCTGCTGCAGTACGCCGAGCGCGTGTGGAACATTACCGAGGGTTCTGACGACGCGCGCATTGATGCTGCCATCGAAGCAACCCGCAGCTTCTTTGAAGGTCTGGGCGTGCCAACGCGTCTGTCTGGCTACGGCCTGGACGGCAGCTCCATCCCTGCCCTGCTGGCGAAACTTGAAGAGCACGGCATGACCCATCTGGGCGAGCACGGCGACATCACGCTGGACGTCAGCCGTCGTATTTACGAGGCGGCACGCTAAGCGTTTTTGTCCCCCCGACTTTCGTTTTTTGACATTTCGTCCAGACTTAATGCACACCCCATCGCCGGAGTCTCCCTCCGGCGATGCGCACCTGAAGGAGGAAAAATGGCAAACCAAACCGTAATCAAGCTGCAGGACGGCAACGTGATGCCCCAGTTGGGGCTAGGTGTATGGAAAGCCGGTAACGACGAGGTCGTCTCCGCCATTCATAAAGCCCTGGAGGTCGGCTACCGGTCGATTGACACCGCCGCCGCGTACAAAAACGAGGACGGCGTAGGTACCGCACTGGCCAGCGCCGGTGTCCCTCGCGATGAGTTGTTCATCACCACGAAACTGTGGAATGACGATCAAAAGCGTCCCCGCGAAGCCCTGCAGGAGAGCCTGGAGAAACTCCAGCTCGATTTCGTCGACCTGTATCTGATGCACTGGCCGGTTCCGGCCATCGACCATTACGTTGATGCCTGGAAAGGGATGATTGAACTGCAGAAAGAGGGGCTGGTGAAAAGTATCGGCGTCTGTAACTTCCAGGTTCATCACCTGCAGCGGCTGATTGACGAGACGGGCGTCGCGCCCGTCATTAACCAGATCGAGCTGCACCCGCTGCTGCAGCAGCGGCAGCTTCATGCCTGGAACGCCACGCATAAAATCCAGACCGAGTCCTGGAGTCCGCTGGCGCAGGGTGGCCAGGGCGTGTTCGATCAAAAAATTATCCGCGAACTGGCGGATAAATACGGCAAAAGCCCGGCGCAAATCGTCATTCGCTGGCATCTGGACAACGGCCTGGTGGTGATCCCGAAATCGGTCACGCCATCGCGCATCGCCGAGAACTTCGACGTCTGGGATTTCCGGCTGGACAAAGATGAGCTGGGCGAGATTGCGAAGCTGGATAAGGGCAAGCGTTTAGGACCGGACCCGGATCAGTTTGGCGGGTAATCGCGTAAAAAAGCCGGGTGGCGGCCTCGCCTTACCCGGCCTACGTGTCGACATAAAAAACCCCGGCTTGCCGGGGTTTTTTATTTACGCTTTGCGCTTCACAGGCTTCTTCACACTCGAATTACCGTTCGAACGCTGATGCACAATCGGCGTGTGCTTGGTCAGCGCCGGGCGCGTATTGCGGTTCTGGCGACGCGCTTCGCGCATCTCCTCCAGCGTCGGGGCCGGTACCAGACAGTCGCGGCGCGAGCCGATCAGGTGTTTTTTACCCATCTCTTCCAGCGCCTGGCGGATCAGCGGCCAGTTTTTCGGATCGTGGTAACGCAGCAGCGCCTTGTGCAGACGACGCTGTTTATCCCCTTTCGGCACCACCACCTCTTCACTTTTGTAGCCAATCTTACTCAGCGGGTTCTTGCCGGTGTAATACATGGTCGTCGAGTTAGCGAGCGGTGACGGATAGAAGTTCTGCACCTGATCCAGGCGGAAGCGGCGCTGCTTCAGCCACAGCGCCAGGTTAACCATGTCCTCATCACGCGTGCCCGGGTGCGCGGAGATGAAGTACGGGATCAGATACTGCTCTTTGCCTGCCTGCTTCGAGTAGGTGTCGAACAGCTCTTTAAAGCGGTCGTAGCTGCCCATGCCCGGCTTCATCATCTTCGACAGCGGGCCTTCTTCGGTATGCTCCGGCGCAATCTTCAGATAGCCGCCGACGTGGTGCGTCGCCAGCTCTTTGATGTAGCGCGGATCTTCCACGGCAATGTCATAACGTACCCCGGACGCGATGAGGATCTTCTTGATGCCCTTCAGATCGCGCGCGCGTCGGTAGAGGTTAATCGTTGGCTCGTGGTTGGTATCCATGTGCTCGCAAATGCTCGGATAGACGCAGGAGAGACGGCGGCAGGTTTGCTCCGCGCGCGGCGACTTGCAGCGCAGCATATACATGTTCGCGGTTGGACCGCCAAGATCGGAAATCACGCCGGTAAAGCCCGGTACGGTGTCGCGAATGGCTTCGATCTCGTTGATGATCGACTCTTCCGAACGGCTCTGAATGATACGCCCCTCGTGCTCGGTAATGGAGCAGAAGGAGCACCCGCCGAAGCAGCCGCGCATGATGTTGATCGAGAAGCGGATCATCTCATACGCCGGGATACGGGCGTTGCCGTACGCCGGGTGCGGCACGCGCTTGTACGGCAGCGCAAAGACGCTGTCCATCTCTTCGGTGGAGAGCGGGATGGCCGGCGGGTTGATCCAGATAAAGCGCTCGCCGTGCTTCTGCATCAGCGCGCGGGCGCAGCCCGGGTTGGTTTCATGGTGCAGAATACGGGACGCATGGGCGTAGAGCACCTTGTCGGCTTTCACCTTCTCATAGGACGGCAGCAGCACGTAGGTCTTTTCCCACGGCTTCGGGCGCGGCGGCTGCACGACGATAGCCTTCGCTTCCGCTTTCTTTGGTTCTACCGGTTTGTTATCCGCACACGGCAGATCGTCGCCATACGGATGTGGGATCGGGTCTATTTTGCCCGGCATATCGATGATGCGGGAATCCACGCCGCGCCAGCCCGGCAGCGCCTCTTTTACCATGATCGCGGTATTGCGCACGTCGCGGATGCTGCTCACCGGCTCGCCCTGCGACAGACGGTGCGCCACTTCCACCAGAGGACGCTCGCCGTTTCCGTAAATCAGCATGTCGGCTTTGGAATCTACCAGCACCGAGCGGCGCACGGTATCAGACCAGTAATCGTAGTGCGCGGTACGACGCAGGCTCGCTTCGATGCCGCCCAGGATCACCGGGACGTCTTTCCAGGCTTCTTTGCAGCGCTGGGTATAGACCAGGGTCGCGCGATCCGGACGTTTGCCCGCCACGTTATCCGGCGTGTAGGCGTCGTCATGGCGCAGCTTACGGTCGGCGGTATAGCGGTTGATCATCGAGTCCATGTTACCTGCGGTCACGCCGAAGAACAGGTTGGGTTTACCCAGACGCATAAAGTCGTCTTTGCTGTTCCAGTCAGGCTGGGAGATGATCCCCACGCGGAAGCCCTGCGCTTCAAGCATACGGCCACAGATGGCCATGCCGAAGCTCGGGTGGTCAACATAGGCATCGCCCGTGACCAGAATGATGTCGCAGCTGTCCCAGCCCAGTTGGTCCATCTCTTCCCGGGACATCGGCAGGAACGGCGCCGGTCCAAAGCAGGCCGCCCAGTACTGGGGCCAGGAGAAGAGGTCACGATCCGGCTGGATCAGGGAAATTGCGCTCATAATGCTTCCGAAGAAAAAATAGACAAAAGGGCGGGGATTATACGCTGGATCATTGTGGGAAATGAAGGGGTATTTATTGCCCGGTGGCGCTACGCTTACCGGGCCTGAGGGGCTGTAGGTCGGGTAAGGCGAAGCCGCCACCCGACTCGTTTTACGGCGCCGGGTTGACCAGCATTTGTCCCACCGAACCCCTGTCCATCATCTCCAGCGTCTGGCTGTGGAACAGGAACGGGAAGTGCGGCCACGAAGGCTGGCCGTAATAGACCAACAGTTCCACCTGGCCGTCCACCCAGACGGTATCTTTCCAGCCTCGATCTTCCGGGAACGGCATCGCGCCGTTGACGTTGCGGATCAGGAACGACACTCCTTCAATATGGAACGACTGCGGCATATCTGAACGCACCGTCCAGCGCTCCCAGGTGCCCTGCTGCGCGGTGATGTCAATGCGGTTGACGTCCCACAGCGCGCCGTTGATGCCCGGGTCGTCGCCCAGGCTGATATCGCGGCTGCGCACCGGCGAGCCGCTCATGATCTCCTGCGGCAGCAGACGCATGGGCAGGCTATCGGTCACCAGCGGCAGCAGGCCGGTTGGGCGCAGGGTCAGCACCAGGGTCGAGACCAGAATGCTCGACGGTTCAAAGAACCCGCGAATACGGTCGACAATGCTGGCCGCTTCACCGCAGGTGACAGACACTTCATCCCCGTTGGTCATATCAATGAGAATTTCGCGACGCTCACCCGGCGCGAGCGCCAACTGTTTGACGGACACCGGCGCCGGTAAAAAGCCCTGATCGCCGGAGATCACGTGCAGCGGACGGCCATCGCTCATCTGCAGCTGATAGCGGCGCGAGTTAGACGCGTTGAGCAGGCGCAGGCGCACCCAGCCACGGGACACTTCGACATACGGGCTCTGCGCGCCGTTAACCAGCAGCGTATCGCCGACGAAGCCACCGCTGCCCGGCTCGCTGTATTCCGGCGTGCCGAAATTATCCAGACGTTTGTCCTGGATGATAATCGGGAAGTCATCCACGCCGTAGTGGTTCGGGATCGGCAGGGATTTGCTGACTTCATCTTCCACCAGCCACATGCCGGCCAGGCCGTTATAGACCTGCTGCGCCGTGCGGTTAGGCGTGTTGGCGTGATACCACAGGGTTGCCGCACTCTGGCGAATCGGCAGAACGGGCGCCCAGTCGGCACTGGGTGACATCATGCGCGCCGCGCCGCCAATCAGCGGGCCAGGCACCTGCAGGCCGCTGATGGTCATGGCGACATTTTCAGGGGTACGGTTACTGTAGATGAGCTTAACGTCATCGCCATTCCACACGCGTATGGTCGGCCCAAGATAACGTCCGTTAATGCCCCAGACCGGCGCACGCGTCCCCTGGGTAAAGGACCAGTGGCTGCGCTGCAGCGTCAGGAAAAGCGGCTGACCGCGACGGGATTCAATGAGTGGCGGAATAGGCAGCGGCTGTTGCTGCCCGGCGGCGCTGGCTGTCAGCGGCATCGCACCCGCACAAAGGGCGATCCCCGAAGCCTGAATAAACTGACGCCGACTGAGTGACATATAAGCTCCATCTGAAACGACTAACAACGCGGGAATTCGTTTTCCCTTCAACGCCGGATTAAATCTTACCGGCGGCTTCTCTCTCTGCGACTTCTTTGTCGAGCAGCGCAATATGCTCAGCCATCAGATCACGGCAGTGCGCGGCCAGCTCGCGCACCTGATCTTTACCGTATTTGCTGGTATCGACGGGTGGCAGCATTTCGACAATCACCAGCCCGTTATTCAGGCGGTTAAGATTAATCTTATTCGAAGTATTGGAAACGCACACAGGAATAATTGGAACACCTGCCGCAATTGCGGCATGAAACGCACCGGTTTTAAACGGCAGCAGGCCGCGGCCGCGGCTACGCGTCCCTTCCGGGAACATCCAGATTGAAATTTTGCGCTTTTTAAAATGATTCACCACTTCCGCAATGGTGCTGTGCGCTTTTGCACGGTTATTACGGTCGATCAGCAGGTTACCGGTAAGCCAGTACAGCTGACCAAAAAACGGGATCCACAGCAGGCTTTTTTTGCCCACCGTCACGGTCGGTGGAAGCACGATATTAGAGGCCGTCACCATATCGTAGTTGTTCTGATGGTTGGCGATATAGATGGCGTTACCGAAATTCTCCGCCCCTTCCGGCAGACGTTTTTCAACTTTCAGACCAAACAGCGGCGCAAGACGCCCGAACATATGGCCAAAGGTGGCGACATGCTTCGGATTACGCGGGCTGAACAGGCAATAAATAGAGCCGAAAATACAGACCAGAATGCAGTAGATAACGGTAAGAATAAGACGAACAATATATAGCATAGCGACCTCTGAAGCCCCAACAGCTGACAATTATACTTCACCTGTGGCCAGGTAAGGACTTTATTACGAGCGCGTATTGTTAATCGCAACGCACGAATTAACAACGATTTTACGGGAAATTTTATTGAAATTCCCCCTCCGGACAGAGGGGGATATCACGACATTACTCTTCGCTGTCACCTGCAGCGCTGCGTGCAGGAGAGTCAATCTCCACGCGATCGATACGCTGCAGACCGCGCATCAGCGAGCCGCGGCGACCGCGCTCACCCACCACCTTCTGCAGCTCTTCCGGACGAAGCTTGATTTTGCGCTTGCCGACGTGAATGGTCAGCGTGCTCTGCGGCGGCAGCAGGAAGAGGTGCGCCAGGCCATCTTCGCCTTTCGCGGCCTCCGCCGACGGGATGTTGATGATCTTGTTGCCCTTGCCTTTTGACAGCTCAGGCAGATCGCTGACCGGGAACATCAGCATACGTCCGGCGGTGGTGATAGCCAGCAGCATGTCGCTTTCGTTCTCGATCACCAGCGGTGCCATCACGTGAGCGTTGTCCGGCAGGCTAATCAGCGCCTTACCGGCACGGTTGCGGGAAACCAGATCGTTGAAGGTACAGATAAAGCCGTAGCCCGCATCAGACGCCAGCAGCAGCTTCTGGTCATCAGCTTCCATCAGCATATGGTCAACCGTCGCGCCCGGCGGCAGCGTCAGCTTACCTGTGAGCGGCTCGCCCTGCCCACGCGCGGAAGGCAGCGTGATCGGGTCAATCGCGTAGCTGCGCCCGGTGGAGTCGATAAACGCTACCGGCTGGTTGCTCTTGCCTTTCACCGCCGCTTTGAAGCTGTCGCCCGCTTTGTAGCTGAGCCCCGGCGCGTCGATATCGTGGCCTTTGGCGCTGCGCACCCAGCCGCTCTGCGACAGGACAATGGTCACCGGCTCGGACGGCTGCATGTCGTGCTCGTTCATCGCCTTCGCTTCTTCGCGCTCGTGCAGCGGAGAACGACGGTCGTCGCCAAACGCGTCGGCATCGGCCTGCAGCTCTTTCTTCAGCAGGGTATTCATCTTGCGTTCGGACGCGAGGATCGCCTGCAGCTGATCGCGCTCTTTTTCCAGTTCGTTCTGCTCGCCGCGGATCTTCATCTCTTCCAGTTTGGCGAGATGGCGCAGCTTCAGTTCAAGGATCGCTTCGGCCTGGGTTTCGCTGATGCCAAAGCGCGACATCAGGGCGGGCTTCGGCTCGTCCTCGGTACGGATGATCTCAATCACCTCGTCGATATTGAGGAACGCCACCAGCAAACCTTCAAGGATATGCAGGCGCTTAAGCACTTTCTCCAGACGATGGTTCAGACGACGGCGTACCGTATCGCGGCGGAACGTCAGCCATTCGGTGAGGATCTCCAGCAGGTTTTTCACCGCCGGGCGTCCGTCGAGGCCGATCATGTTCAGGTTGATGCGGTAGCTTTTTTCCAGATCGGTGGTGGCAAACAGGTGGTTCATCACCTGCTCCATGTCCACGCGGTTGGAGCGCGGCACGATCACCAGACGGGTCGGGTTCTCGTGGTCCGATTCGTCGCGCAGGTCGTCGACCATCGGCAGCTTTTTATTGCGCATCTGGGAGGCGATCTGCTCCAGCACTTTGGCACCGGAAACCTGATGCGGCAGCGCGGTGATGACTACGGCGCCGTCTTCTTTATTCCACACCGCACGCATGCGTACGGAGCCGCGACCGTTCTGGTAGATTTTGCGGATTTCCGCGCGCGAGGTGATGATTTCGGCTTCGGTCGGGAAATCCGGACCCTGCACGATATCCAGCAGATCGTCGAGCGAGGCTTTCGGCTGCTCAATCAGGGTGATGGCGGCTTTCGCCACTTCACGCAGGTTGTGCGGCGGAATGTCCGTCGCCATACCGACCGCAATCCCGGTGGTGCCATTCAGCAGGATGTTCGGCAGACGCGCAGGCAGCATCTTCGGCTCCTGCAGCGTACCGTCGAAGTTCGGTACCCAGTCAACGGTCCCCTGCCCCAGCTCGCCCAGCAGCACTTCGGCATATTTAGAGAGGCGGGATTCGGTATAACGCATCGCCGCGAAGGATTTCGGATCGTCCGGCGCACCCCAGTTCCCCTGACCATCCACCAGCGGGTAGCGGTAAGAGAACGGCTGGGCCATCAGCACCATCGCTTCATAACAGGCGCTGTCGCCGTGCGGATGGTATTTACCCAGTACGTCACCGACGGTACGGGCGGATTTCTTGAACTTGGCGGTGGCGTTGAGCCCCAGCTCGGACATCGCATACACGATGCGGCGCTGAACGGGCTTCAGGCCATCCCCGATAAACGGCAACGCCCTGTCCATGATGACGTACATGGAGTAGTTCAGGTAGGCGTTTTCCGTGAATTCATGTAGCGCGAGGCGCTCTGCCATATCGCTCATTACGTGTGATTCCTCAACTCAGAAACCGAAGGGTTTCAGGCAATATTGCCGCAGATACTACCCTATCTGACGAGTTGAGTCACAAAGAAAAAGGGCCGCTTATGCGGCCCTTTCCGGGTTATTTGTTCAGCTTAATGACCTGCTTCACGTCGATTTCAAAATCGTTCCACTCTTTATCGACCTTGCCCTGGATTTCCACTTTATCCTGAGGGCTGACGGTCACGCCGTTCCAGCGCTTGTGGTCAATTTCCACGTTCACCGTGCCGGTCTCATCACGGAAGGTGTAGCGGTCATCGGACAGGCGCTGGGTGATGTTCCCGCGCAGCTTCACCCAGCTGTCGTCCTTCATCTCTTTGACCTTCACCGCGGTGGTGAGGTTGGCGTCGTTATCGACAAAACCGCCTGCCTGCGTTTGGGTCTGTGCGGCAGACGGGCCGTTAAATCCGCCCTGCGCGGCAAAAACGGGGGCAGTGGTCATCATCATGATGGCGGCAATAGCAGCGAATTTTTTCATATTAACTCTCCCTTTAATCTGGTTTCGCAGTCCATTAAACAGGGTAATCCTTAACAACTTCTTAAGGGAAAAATTTATTTATTATTGCTGTACAGCAGGCGCTTACAGAGGGTTTACTGACGGCATCAAGGAGGGAATATGCGCATTTTACTGGTAGAAGACGACACGTTAATCGGCGACGGTATCAGGGCAGGTTTAAGCAAAATGGGCTTTAGCGTGGACTGGTTTACCGACGGTAAAACCGGTCAGGCCGCGCTCGCGTCTGCGCCCTACGATGCCGTGGTGCTGGATCTGACGCTGCCGGAAATCGACGGTCTGGACATCCTGCGCGCGTGGCGCGAAAGCGGGCGCAGCGAGCCGGTATTGATCCTGACCGCGCGGGATGCACTTAACCAGCGCGTGGAAGGACTGCGTCTTGGCGCGGATGATTATCTCTGCAAGCCGTTCGCGCTGATTGAAGTGGGTGCCCGCCTTGAGGCGCTGGTCCGCCGCAGCCACGGCCAGACGCATAGCGAACTACGCCACGGCAAGGTTACGCTCGATCCGACCCGACTCGTCGCCACGCTGGACGGTGAACCGCTGACGCTGAAGCCGAAAGAGTTCGCCCTGCTGGAACTGCTGATGCGCAATGCAGGCCGCGTGCTCCCTCGCAAGACGATTGAGGAAAAACTGTATACCTGGGATGACGACGTCTCCAGCAACGCGGTAGAAGTCCACGTTCATCACCTGCGCCGCAAGCTTGGCAGCGAATTTATCCGCACCGTGCACGGCATCGGCTATACCCTGGGTGACGCATGAAGCTGACGCAACGCCTGAGCCTGAAGCTGCGCCTGACGCTCCTCTTTTTAGCGCTCTCCCTGACGGCATGGTTTGCCGCCAGCCTGGTGGCCTGGCAGCAGACCACCCACAAGCTGGATAAGCTCTTCGACACGCAGCAGATGCTGTTTGCCAAACGGCTGCTGACGATGGATCTTGACGAGATCCGCGCCCCCGAACGGATGCGCGAGATCCCAAAGAAAGTGAAGCATGGTCGTCTCGATGACGACGCGCTGGCTTTCGCCATTTACGCCGTCGACGGCAAAATGCTGCTGAACGACGGCGAGAACGGGCGCGATATTCCGTATCACTATCGCCGCGACGGGTTTGCTAACGGGCAGCTCCAGGACGACAACGACGAATGGCGTTTCCTGTGGCTGACCTCACCCGACGGGAAGTACCGCGTGGTGGTCGGTCAGGAGTGGGAGTACCGCCAGGATATGGCGCTGGACGTGGTCAGCTCGCAGCTCACGCCCTGGCTGGTGGCGCTGCCCGTGATGCTGCTCTTGCTAATTCTCCTCCTGAGCCGGGAGCTGAGGCCGCTGAAAAAGCTGGCGCAGACCCTGCGCTCCCGCTCGCCGGATGCGACCGAGGCGCTTGTGCTTCAGGGCGTCCCCACGGAAGTGCGCCCCCTGCTCGACTCGCTGAATCACCTCTTCGCGCGTACCCAGGAGATGATGACGCGCGAGCGCCGCTTTACGTCCGACGCGGCCCACGAGCTGCGCAGCCCGCTGGCGGCCCTGAAGGTGCAAACTGACGTGGCGCAGCTCTCGCAGGACGATCCACAGGCGCGGGAAAGAGCGCTGGCGCAGCTGCATGCGGGAATCGACCGCGCTTCCCGGCTGGTGGACCAACTCCTCACGCTGTCGCGTCTGGACTCGCTGGACAACCTGGACGATGTCGAATCGATAACGCTTGCCGATTTACTGCAGTCGGCGGTGCTGGATATCTGGCATCCGGCGCAGCAGGCAGGGATTGATATTCGCCTCAACAACCATGCCCCGCAGGTCAAGCGTCAGGGACAGCCCCTGCTGCTCAGCCTGCTGGTGCGCAACCTGCTGGACAATGCCATCCGCTACAGTCCGCGCGGCAGCGTGGTGGACGTTACGCTGGACGCGAGTAGCTTTAGCGTGCGCGACAACGGTCCCGGCGTTGACCCCGAGGTGCTGGCGCGCATCGGCGAGCGTTTTTATCGTCCACCGGGCCAGAACGCCACGGGCAGCGGGCTGGGACTCTCTATCGTCAGGCGCATTGCCGCGCTGCACGGAATGCGCGTCTCGCTGAGCAATGCGGCGGAAGGCGGCTTTGAGGTGAAGGTCAGCTGGTAACGGATTATTGCATCTCCAGCAAAAGACTTTGCACATTTTGCTCATTTTTCCGCTCCGTCCTCGCGCGTAGAATACCCGGCATACTCTCATCGTCGAGGACAAAAAATGAGCAACATTCTGATTATTAACGGTGCAAAAGAATTTGCGCACTCTAAAGGCCAGCTGAATGACACCCTGACCGAGGTCGCGGATGGTTTCCTGCGCGACGCCGGGCATGATGTTAAGGTCGTGCGTGCAGACAGTAACTACGACGTGAAGGCCGAAGTGCAGAACTTCCTGTGGGCTGACGTGGTGATCTGGCAGATGCCAGGCTGGTGGATGGGCGCGCCGTGGACCGTGAAAAAATACATGGACGACGTGTTCACCGAAGGTCATGGCTCTCTGTATGCCAGCGATGGCCGCACCCGCTCTGACGCGTCCAAAAAATACGGTTCAGGCGGCCTGATTCAGGGCAAAAAATATATGCTGTCACTGACCTGGAACGCCCCGCTGGAAGCCTTCACCGAGAAAGATCAGTTCTTCGAAGGCGTGGGCGTGGACGGCGCGTACCTGCCGTTCCACAAGGCGAATCAGTTCCTGGGCATGGATCCGCTGCCGACCTTTATCGTCAACGACGTGATTAAAATGCCTGATGTCCCGAGCTATATCGCAGAATATCGCAAGCATCTCGCGAAAATTTTTGCTTAACTGGTAGCCTGGAATTAAAGGAGTAGTAAACATGCTTACCGTTATCGCAGAAATCCGTACTCGTCCAGGTCAACATCACCGCCAGGCGGTGCTGGATCAGTTCGCGAAAATTATCCCGACCGTACTGAAAGAAGAAGGCTGCCACGGCTACGCGCCGATGGTGGATGCCGCCACTGACGCCAGCTTCCAGGCAACCGCGCCAGACTCAATCATCATGGTTGAGCAGTGGGAAACCGTCGCGCATCTTGAAGCGCATCTGCAGACCGCGCACATGAAAGCGTGGAGCGACGCGGTGAAGGGTGACGTGCTGGAAACCCACATCCGCATCCTGGAGCAAGGGGTTTAAGTTCGTGGAATTTGCCGGGTGGCACTGCGTTTACCCGGCCTACAAAACCTGAACCGTAGGCCCGGTAAGCGCTAGCGCCACCGGGCTTTGTTGTTTTTAGCTGCTTTTCTTCCCCGGTTTTAACCCGCGATGGAGCTCATTGATGCGCTTCATTGACTTGATGGTGCGCTGCGGCTCGGTGGAGGCGACGGACAAAATGATCATCTCCAGACAGAGCAGCACCGTGCCGTGGAGCGGGATTTTACCCTTTTCGCCGCCGCGCGGAACGTGGATCACCACGCTGGCCTCCTTACTGAAACGCGAATCAAGGGCGTTGGTCAGCAGGATGGTGGGAATGCCCAGACGTTTTGCTTCACGCAGGGTGGTTTGCCCCTCCCGGTGCGCGGATTTCTGCGCCATCATCACCAGCACGTCGCCGCGCTGAAGCGCAATCAGCTGTTCGGCAAGCCCGATCCCGGTACGGTTGAGCGGCGTAGCGGGTAACCCCATACGGCTGAACAGCCTGGCGGTGTACTCCGCCAGAATGCCGGAGGCGCCAATGCCAAATATGGCGACCTGCCTTGCCTGTGCCAGCAGTGAGACCGCCTGCGCCATCGCGTAGCGGTTGTGGGGCTCGGATAACACCTCGCAGGTGTGCTGATGTCCCTCCAGCACGAAATCAATGCTCGCGTTGACGTCGCTGGCGAGCGTGTTCACCGTGGTGGACATCTTTTCGCTGGAGGTGACCACCGGTCCAAACCACTGCTCCAGCGTCTGCTTGAGATCGCGCAGCCCGGCGAAACCCAGCGCCTGTATGGCGCGGACCACCGTGGCATCCGAGGTTTTCAATACGGCAGCAATCTCCATGGCGGTCTGCTCCATCACCGCCTCGCGGTTGTCATGGATATAGCGTGCGACCTGCAGCAGACGCGGCGTCAGTTGATGCGCCCGCGCGCGAAAGCGGTCGCCATAGACATCCACGCGCCCTTTCTCTTTGCGGATCACCGTGACGCCTCCGGCAGCGGACGCCCGGCAATCTGCGACTGCACCTGCGCGGCCATCAGCCCTAATGACGCGAACGAATTCGAGATCGCCTCTTCACGCGAGATCAGCACGTAGCGCCCGGTTCGGCAGGCAGTCAGGAACTGACACCAGCCCGGCATGACCGCCTCCATTGCCGCCAGCTCGTCCTGCGGTTTACCGCCCGTATCCCCGCGCCAGGTCGCGAAGACGAAATCGGCATCCAGCTCCGGCAGGCGCTCGGCGCTGACGTCGCTCCGCCCCCCTTCCGGGATGGCCTCAATCAGTGGCGGGAAGGTGAAACCGGCGTCACGCAGCACGCGGCCCAGCGAGTGGTAACTGTGCATAGCGTTGATTTTCCCCTGATTAGCCTGAATCACCGACACGGTGATTTTGCGCGTGTCGATGGTCGCCTTCAGCGCCTTGATTTGTTCCTGATAGCGGCGTTCCAGAATGTTTAGCCTTGCCTGCGTGCCCGTGAGCTGCGCCAGCTTGCGGTAGATTTCCGGCGCGCCGCCGTCGAGATGATCGATGCTCACCGTCGGGGCAATTTTCGCCAGCTGTTCCACCGGGGTGTTGCGGGTCGGCTCGGTAACGATCAGGTCAGGTTTTGCGGCGGCGATGGCTTCGATGTCGATATCGGCCGTGCCGATAAATTTGATATCGGAATTATCGAAGTCGACGCCGGTTAACATGCCGCTGGAGCGCAGAAAGTGGCTGCCGTCCGGCCGCGTGCGGCCATGGCTCGCCACCGGCGGCACGCCAAGCTCAATCAGCGGAATGGTGATATCCAGGTCGTGTAAGGAAACAATCCGCTTCGGATGAACCGGCACAACCACCTTGCGTCCCAAATCGTCGGTAAATACCTGCGTCGGCTCCGCCGCGCTCACCGCGAACCCCACCAGCAACAGCATCGAAAACAGTACGCGCATCATAGTCCCCTAAAATCTGTCCCGACGCTGCCAGAGCAGCAGCAGGAAAAACGGTCCGCCAATCAATGAAATCACAATTCCCGCCGGCAGCTGCAGCGGGAGGAATGCCAGACGTCCGACGTTATCCGCCAGCAGCACCAGCAGCGCCCCCAGCACGGCGCTTCCCGTCAGGAGCGCGGTTTGCCCACCGCGCAGCAGCAGGCGCGCCATGTGCGGGGCAATCAGCCCCACGAAGCCAATGCTGCCCACGCAGGAGACGCAGGCCGCCGTCAGCACCACCGGAGCGAGAACCCGCAGCAGCGCCAGCCGGGTTGTGCGCACGCCAAGGCCCGTAGCGGCCTGATTGCCGAGCAACGCCACGTCCGCGGCCCGGGCGGTAAACAGCAGCAGCGCAAACGCGGGGGCGGCCCAGAGTGCGGCCAGGCCCACCAGCGTCCAGTTTGCCGCATGCAGGCTTCCCGCCAGCCACAGCATCGCCGTCTGCACGTCACGCACGTCAGCGGTGGTCATAAAGACGCCCATCGCTGCGGCAAACGCCCACGACACGCCGATGCCGATCAGGATGAACCGCGGGCGCGAGATATCGCGCGCCAGGACGATCACCAGCAGCGCGGTGAGCAGCCCACCGGCCATGCCGACCAGCGGACGCCAGGCCAGGCTCAGCGCCGGGAACTGAAAAATCAGCAGCAGTACCGCCGCGCTACAGCCCTCCTTCACGCCGATAAGCCCCGGGTCAGCCAGACCGTTGCGGGTGATGGACTGCATCGCCGCCCCCGCCATGCCGAGCATCGCGCCGCACAGCACCGCCATCAGCAGGCGCGGCAGGCGGATATCCATCACGACGTAGCGCGTCTCCTTCGTCAGACTTTCAGGCGAAAACAGCGCGCGCCCGATGGCGGAGGTTGGAATGGGCAGAGAACCGTGCGTCAGGCCAAAGCCCAGCAGGCTTAGCGCCGCCAGCACGAAAAGCGACAGGTACGCCAGCGCTTTCGGGCGAATCAGCGCCGACAGGTGGCCAACGCGGATCGCGCGGAGTCCGGCCCGGTTCATTTGAACATCCTCGACGCCATAAAGATGAACACGGGCGCGCCGACCAGGGCCGTCATGATGCCGGTTGCCAGCTCCCAGGGGGTAAGCAGCGTGCGGGCAGCGATATCCGCCAGCAGCAACACCAGCGCGCCGCACAGGGCCGACAGCGGCACCATCACGCGCAAATCGACCGACACCAGACGGCGGATGAGCTGCGGCACCACAAGGCCGATAAAGCCAATCGGTCCGGCGAGGGAGACGGCCGCGCCGCAGAGCAGCGCGATGGCCAGCAGGGCAAGGAGGCGGGTTTTCAGCAGCGACACGCCAAGCCCCTGCGCCATTCTGTCGCCCAGCGCCAGCATGTTGAGCGAGGGCGACAGCCCGATAGCAAGAATAAAACCGGCTGCTGCAGCCCACAGGGCACTCTGGAGCATCTGCGCGTTGACTCCGGCGATATCACCTGCCAGCCAGGTGCGCAGAGAGAGCAGCGTCTGTTCATCCAGGATTAACACCGCGGCGGTAATCGACGAGGCAAACGCCGACATCGCCACGCCGCACAGGGTGACCTTCATCGGCGTGAGCCCGGTACGACCGGTCGAGGAGAACATCAGCACCAGCAGAAACAGCGCGGCGGCACCGACGGCGGCAATCAGCGGGCGACCAAACGGCAGCGAAAGCCCAAACGCGCTGGCGATCACCACCGCCAGCGCTGCCCCGGCGTTGAGCCCCAGAATATGCGGCTCGCCGAGCGGGTTGCGGATCACGGACTGCAGCAGCACGCCCGCCACGCCGAGCGCGGCGCCTGTCACCATTGCGGTGCAGAGGCGCAGCAGTCGTAGTCTGATGATGATGTTATGGTCGAAATTGCGCGGATCGAAGTGAAAGAATGCCTCGACTACCGTCCGAGGAGGGATAAACCGCGCCCCGATACCGAGATGCACAATCGCGCCCAGCGCCAGCAGCAATGTAAAAATCAGGAAGGCGAGAGAAGCGCGCATCATGGGTGTTCAAGGCTCTGGCGAAACGGCATAAAGAACGGTTTGCCGGTCAAGGGGTTGATGGACATATGCACGTCCACATCAAACACCGCTTTGATCAGCTCCGGCGTGCAGGCGTCGCCTTCATGTAACACCCCCTCGACTTTCCCCTGGCGTAAAAAGACCAGTGAATCACCGTAGTTCACGGCAAAGTTGAGATCGTGCAGCACCACCACGACGGTACGCCCGTGCTCACGCGTCAGCGTATGCAGAAGCTCGAGGATCTCCACCTGATAGCGAAGATCGAGGTACGTCGTCGGCTCGTCAAGCAGGATATACGGCGTTTGCTGCGCCAGCGCCATGGCGATCCAGCAGCGCTGACGCTGGCCGCCGGATAAGCTTTCCACCGGCATATGGGCAAACTCTGCCGTGCCGGTCAGCCGCAGGGCCTCTTCCACCGCCCGCTCGTCCTCGTCGCTCCACTGACGCATAACGTTTTGCCAGGGAAAACGCCCGCGCGAGACCAGTTCAAAAACGGTTAACCCTTCCGGCAGCAGCGGCGACTGCGGGAGAATGCCAAGCTGACGGGCGACCGCTTTGGTAGGCTGCTCATGAATGGCTTTACCGTCCAGCAGCGCGGTTCCCCCAAGCGGCTGCAGCAGCCGCGCGATAGTGCTCAACAGCGTGGATTTTCCACAGCCGTTCGCCCCGACCAGCACCGTCATTTTCTGCTGAGGGATCGCAAGGGAGATATCATCAACGATGATTTTTTTCTGATAGCCCGCAGAGAGGTTCTCCAGAACCAGACCCGGTTTGTGTGTGTTGTGAGCCACGTGAACGCCAACGTAATGAAAAACCAACAAATAAAAATAAAACTCATTCTCTTTTGAGAGTTTGACGCCGCGCCATGTAGTAGTCAAGCGAAGAAACACCCTGAAAAAACCAGGGGTAAACCAGAGAAAAAATGAGTCCATCAAGGCTTTTAAAAACATTTATTTCAATGAGTTAAACATCAACCCGCTGCGCTTACGTACGCGGTTAACTGCTGTAGTCGATTTTTTCTTTTTTCCATTTACTACTACATTCCCGCATGATTGAATGATTCTCAATTACATGTCCGATGCCACTTCCGGCTAACGGGCAGACCGTAAAGGGCAATGACTCACACAGTTTGCCGCGAACGCATTCGCGGGATATTTCGGGATAACAGATGTAATGGCTACGTTCACACCTTCACTCTCAGGGATAAAAGGGCGCGCGCTCTTTTCACTGCTGTTTATGGCGCCGCTGGCGCAGGCAGCAGACACCACCGCGGCTAAAGACGGCGAAACGCTTACCGTCACCGCCGCTCCAAATACTCCGGCGGAAGCCACCAACGGCTACCAGCCGCTGAACACCTCTACCGCAACGCTGACCAACATGCCGATGCTGGATATCCCGCAGGTGGTCAATACCGTCAGCGATAACGTGCTGCAGGATCAGCACGCCACCACGCTGGATGAGGCGCTCTATAACGTCAGCAACGTAGTGCAGACCAATACCCTGGGCGGTACGCAGGATGCCTTTGTGCGCCGCGGGTTTGGCGCGAACCGCGACGGGTCAATCATGACCAACGGCCTGCGCACCGTCCTGCCGCGCAGCTTTAACGCCGCCACCGAGCGCGTGGAGGTGCTGAAAGGCCCGGCCTCCACGCTTTACGGCATTCTCGATCCGGGCGGCCTGATTAACGTCGTCACCAAACGCCCGGAGAAGACCTTCGGCGGTTCCCTTTCCGCCACCTCTTCCAGCTTTGGCGGCGGCACCGGACAGGTCGATGTGACCGGCCCGATCGACGGCACGCGCCTGGCGTATCGCCTCACGGGTGAGTATCAGGACGAAGATTACTGGCGTAATTTTGGCAACGAACGCAGCACCTTTATCGCCCCGTCGCTCACCTGGTTCGGCGACGATGCCACCGTGACCGTGCTCTATTCACATCGCGATTATAAGACGCCGTTCGATCGCGGTACGATCTTCGATCTCAACACCAAAAAGGCCGTTGATGTCGATCGCAAAACCCGCTTTGACGAACCGTTTAACATCACCGACGGGCAGTCCGACCTCGCTCAGCTCAACGCGGAATACCGTCTTAACAGCCAGTGGACCGCGAAGTTCGACTACAGCTACAGCCAGGACAAATACAGCGATAACCAGGCCCGCGTGATGGCCTACGATGCAAAAACCGGCAACCTGACCCGCCGCGTGGATGCGACTCAGGGCTCGACCCAGCGCATGCACAGCACCCGCGCGGATCTGCAGGGGAATGTGGATATTGCGGGCTTTTACAATGAGATCCTGACCGGCGTGTCGTATGAGAATTACGATCTGTTGCGCACGGACATGATGCGCTGTAAAAACGTCAAGGATTTCAATATCTATCACCCGACGTATGGCCATCTCGGCAAATGCACCACCGTGTCGGCGTCCGACAGCGACCAGACGCTCAAGCAGGAAAGCTACTCTGCGTACGCGCAGGATGCCCTGTACCTGACCGATAAGTGGATCGCCGTCGCCGGGATGCGCTATCAGTATTACACCCAGTACGCGGGCAAAGGCCGTCCGTTCAACGTCAACACCGACAGCCGCGACGAACAGTGGACGCCAAAGCTGGGGCTGGTCTATAAGCTCACGCCATCCGTCTCACTGTTTGCCAACTACTCGCAGACGTTTATGCCGCAGTCGTCCATTGCGAGCTACATCGGCGACCTGCCGCCGGAAACGTCGAATGCTTACGAAGTGGGCGCGAAGTTCGACCTGTTCGACGGGGTTACGGCCAATATCGCGCTGTTTGATATTCACAAACGCAACGTGCTGTACAACGAAAGCGTGGGGGGTGAAACCATCGCCAAAACCGCGGGCCGCGTGCGCTCCCAGGGCGTGGAGGTGGATCTTGCCGGATCGCTGACCGAGAACACCAATATCATCGCCAGCTACGGGTATACCGACGCGAAGGTGCTGGAAGACCCGGACTACGCGGGCAAACCGTTGCCGAACGTGCCGCGCCACACCGGCTCACTGTTCCTGACCTACGACATTCATAATGCGTTTGCCGGGAATACCCTGACGCTGGGCGGCGGGGGGCACGGCGTGAGCCGTCGTTCCGCGACCAACGGCGCGGATTATTATCTGCCGGGCTATTTTGTGGCGGATGCGTTTGCGGCGTATAAGATGAAGCTGCAGTATCCGGTGACGCTGCAGGTGAACGTGAAGAACCTGTTTGATAAGACCTACTACACGTCGTCCATTGCGACCAACAACCTGGGCAACCAGATTGGCGACCCGCGCGAAGTGCAGTTTACGGTGAAGATGGAGTTTTGATGTCAGTGCGGGGTGTTCCCCTCACCCTAACCCTCTCCCCAAAGGGGCGAGGGGATCGATCGTAGGCCCGGTAAGCGCAGCGCCACCGGGCAAAAAAAAGCCCTGCATCGCAGGGCTTTTTCAGCATCAGGCCTCAATATCCGCCATATCGCCTTTCTCCTGCAGCCAGTTACGACGGTCTTCCGAACGTTTCTTGGCAAGGAGCATATCCATCATAGCGTTGGTCTGCTGTTCGTCTTCGTCGCTGATCGTCAGCTGCACCAGACGGCGCGTGTTCGGATCCAGCGTCGTTTCGCGCAGCTGCATCGGGTTCATCTCGCCCAGCCCTTTAAAGCGCTGCACGTTAGGCTTACCCTTCTTACGCTTCAGCTGTTCCAGCACGCCCGCTTTCTCTTCTTCCGTCAGTGCGTAGTACACCTCTTTGCCGAGGTCGATACGGTACAGCGGCGGCAGCGCCACATAGACGTGACCGTTTTTCACCAGCGTGCGGAAGTGCTTCACAAACAGCGCGCACAGCAGCGTGGCGATGTGCAGACCATCGGAGTCCGCATCCGCGAGGATACAGATCTTGCCGTAGCGCAGCTGGCTCAGATCGTCGCTGTCCGGATCGATGCCGATCGCGACCGAGATATCGTGGACTTCCTGCGAGGCCAGCACTTCATCAGACGAGACCTCCCAGGTGTTCAGGATCTTACCCTTGAGCGGCATGATCGCCTGATATTCACGATCGCGCGCCTGCTTGGCCGACCCGCCCGCCGAGTCCCCTTCCACGAGGAACAGTTCGGTACGGTTGAGATCCTGCGCGGTACAGTCTGCCAGCTTGCCCGGCAGCGCAGGGCCGCTGGTCAGCTTTTTACGCACCACTTTCTTCGCGGCACGCAGACGACGCTGGGCGCTGGAAATCGCCATTTCAGCCAGCATTTCTGCCGCCTGAACGTTCTGGTTCAGCCACAGGGTAAACGCATCTTTCACCACACCGGAAACGAACGCCGCGCACTGGCGTGACGACAGGCGCTCTTTGGTCTGACCGGCAAACTGCGGATCCTGCATCTTCACGGAGAGCACGTAGGCGCAGCGGTCCCAGATATCTTCCGCCGACAGCTTCACGCCGCGCGGCAGGATATTGCGGTATTCGCAGAATTCGCGCATCGCATCCAGCAGCCCCTGACGCAGGCCATTGACGTGGGTCCCGCCGAGCATAGTGGGGATCAGGTTAACGTAGCTTTCGGTCAGCAGCTCGCCGCCTTCCGGCAGCCACAGCAGCGCCCAGTCCACCGCTTCGGTGTCGCCGGTGAAATTGCCGACGAACGGTTTTTCCGGCAGCGTCGGCAGGCCGTTTACCGCTTCGCACAGATAGTCATTAAGGCCATCTTCGTAGCGCCAGGTCTGCTCGGTGTTGTTGACGTTATCCTTAAAGGTAATTTCCACGCCCGGGCACAGCACCGCTTTGGCTTTCAGCAGGTGCGTCAGGCGGGAAACGGAAAAGCGCGGGCTGTCGAAGAAACTCTCGTCAGGCCAGAAGTGAACGCTGGTGCCGGTGTTGCGTTTGCCACACGTCCCGACAACCTGCAGATCCTGCACCTTCTCGCCGTTTTCAAACGCGATGTTGTACACCTGACCATCGCGACGGACGTTCACTTCCACGCGTTTGGACAGGGCGTTGACGACGGAAATCCCCACGCCGTGCAGGCCGCCGGAGAACTGGTAGTTTTTGTTGGAGAACTTACCGCCCGCATGCAGACGACAGAGAATCAGCTCAACGGCCGGGACGCCCTCTTCCGGGTGGATATCCACCGGCATGCCGCGCCCGTCGTCAATGACTTCCAGCGACTGATCGGCGTGCAGGATGACGTCAACGCGTTTGGCATGGCCCGCCAGCGCTTCGTCCACACTGTTATCAATAACTTCCTGGCCCAGATGGTTTGGGCGCGTCGTATCGGTGTACATCCCCGGGCGGCGGCGAACCGGCTCAAGCCCGGTGAGGACCTCAATGGCATCAGCGTTATAGGTTTGCGTCATGATTTAAACTAGCAATTCGCATTGATTGTCAGTGGCTGTGCAGTCCAAGAAAATCGACAATCTGGGTGAAATGATTCTCAAAGCCCGTGAAAGCATGGTTTCCGCCCTCTTCTATAGTCTGGCGGCAGGAGGCGTAATACGCCACTGCCTGGCGGTAATCCAGCACTTCATCTCCCGTCTGCTGCAGCAGCCAGATGAGATCCGGCGCCTCGAGCGGGTCGACCTGCATAACTTTGAGATCGTAAATATGGCGTGACTCTAGCACATATTGCTGGCCGGTGTAGGGGTTCTCGTTTTCGCCAAGAAAGTCCCGCAGCAGCTCAAATGGCCGTACCGCCGGATTAACCACCACGGCGGGCAGCATAAAGCATTGCGAGAGCCAGGTGGCGTAATACCCGCCCAGCGATGAACCGACCACGCCGAAGGTTTCGCCGCCGTGCGCAAGCACAATGGATTCCAGCATCTCCGCGGCTTCTGCCGGGTAAGGCGGCAGCTGAGGGATAATCATCTCAACGTCGGGGTGATGCTCGCTCAGCCACTGGCGAAACTGTGTCGCTTTTGCGGAGCGCGGCGAGCTGTTGAATCCGTGCAGATAAAGGAGCGTAGACATCAATAGCCTTCTGAAGCGGTGTCCGGGCGGAATTGTGCGCCGGTCAAACGGCAGACTTCCGTGGTCAGCGTGCCGTCGGCATGCAGTTCCAGCCAGCGCCAGCCTGGCGCGATGGTATCCAGCGTAAAGTTGGCGCAGTGCGGCTTAAACTGAACGCAGGTCGACGGCGTCGCCAGCATGCGGCGCCCGTTCCAGTCGAGATCCTGCTCCTGGTGAATATGCCCACACAGCAGATTTTTCACCCGCGGGAACTTCGCGAGCACGCGATCCAGCGCCGCGGAGTTGCGCAGACTGTGCTGATCGAGCCAGCTGCAGCCCGCCGGCAGAGGATGATGATGAAGCAACAGCAGCGTGTGACGTTCAGGTTCAGCAGCCAGTTTGGTCTCCAGCCAGTCGAGCTGAAACTCGCTTAACTCACCGTGCGGGACGCCAAACACCTGGCTGTCCAACAGCAGGATCTGCCACTGGTCACCCGCAAAAACACATTTCGCCGGAGAAATCCCCGCATCCTGAAGAGAACTGTACATGGCGGGCTGGAAATCGTGGTTGCCTGGCAGCCAGACGCAGGGCACGCTAAAGCTCGCGATGCCTTCAGCAAAATGCTGGTAGGCCGCGGAAGATTGGTCCTGCGCCAGATCGCCCGTTGCGACAATCAGATCGCATGCACGGTTTTCAGCGTGAATGGCGCTCAGTACCGCCTGATAACTCTCCCAGGTGTTCACCCCCAGCAGCGTTTCATGCTTTTCGGCAAAAAGGTGGGTATCGGTGATTTGTAATATCCTGACTGGCGCCCCACCAGCAACAGTCAGGTTCAACAGGCTTTCCAAATGGTGTCCTTAGGTAGGTTTATGACGCTAACAAACCGGAATCGCCATTGCTCCATGTGCTAAACAATATCTTAGCCAGTCGGCTAAAAACTGGTTAATTTGATGCTTTTCGTCGCGTTGATGCAACTTTTTATTCGGGTAATCATACCGCGCCTTGAAGCGAAAGATCTGCTGGCTTGAACACACTTCAGCGACCATCGCGTCGTGATAGAGGCGTACCGTCATCGACGGCAGGCTCCAGTAGCTAATGCTGGGAGCCGTTTGCTCAATTTCCACCAGCGTAGTGTAGCGCGTTGATTCTGTTATCGTTAATCGATACTGCGCATTGCTCACCTGATAGCTTACCGTTTCGCCGGGTGCGTCGTTTCTCGGCAGCAGGCGGCGCAATTGTGCGAAATTGGTTTCGCACAGGCGCATCATTTCTGGGAAGTCAGGCGTATAACGCTTCATTTTTTCCACTCGTTTCGTAATGTCTGATAATGCAGCTGCAGCCATTGCAGGGCGATGACAGACGCTGCGTTGTCGATTTTCCCCTCTTCTACCCACTGGTAAGCCTGTTCCCGGCTTACCACATGAACCCGAATATCTTCGTTTTCATCAGCCAGACCGTGAATGCCTTCTGCGGTCGTGGCGTCCACTTCGCCCACCATTATGGATAAGCGTTCGCTGGTGCCTCCCGGGCTTGCCAGATAGCTCAGCACCGGTTTGGTACGGCCGACCACCAGCCCCGCCTCTTCCAGCGCCTCGCGCCGGGCGACGTCCTCAACCGACTCGCCTTCTTCGATCATCCCGGCCACCATCTCCAGCAGCCACGGGCTCTCACTGACGTCATAAGCGGCGATGCGGATCTGCTCCACCAGCACAACTTCGTCACGCACTGGGTCAAAGGGTAGCAAGACTGCCGCATGCCCGCGCTCAAAAATTTCGCGTCTGATTTCGCCGCTCATTTCCCCGTTAAACAGGCGATGCCTGAAACGGTAAAGATCCATTGAAAAAAAACCGCTATAAAGCGTTTCTCGTGCAATAATTTCTACATCGTTTTTGGCGAAAGTCACGGGCAACTTATCTGGTTTTTGCATGAGTCGAGTCCTGGTAGCAATGGTGATGAAATTGTGAATTTCAAGGCTGTTTGGCTGCCGTTTGTAAGGCTATATGGTAGATTGGTGCAAATTACCGCCAGATGGCACGTAACGCCAACCTTTTGGTGTGGATGATTCTGTTAGAATCGGCAATTATTTTTTAATTAGATCAGCGCTAATACTGCTTCACAACAAGGAATGCAAATGAAGAAATTGCTCCCCATCCTTATCGGCCTGAGCCTGACGGGCTTCAGTGCAATGAGCCAGGCGGAAAACCTGTTACAGGTCTACCAGCAGGCACGTCTGGGCAACCCTGATTTACGTAAATCAGCGGCCGATCGTGATGCTGCGTTTGAAAAGATTAACGAAGCGCGTAGCCCCTTGCTGCCACAGTTAGGGTTAGGTGCAGATTATACTTACAGCAACGGTTTCCGCGACGCTAACGGCGTAAACTCCAATGCTACCAGCGCCTCACTGCAATTAACACAGACGCTGTTTGATATGTCCAAATGGCGTGCCCTGACCCTGCAGGAAAAAAGCGCAGGCATCCAGGATGTGACCTATCAGACCGACCAGCAGACGCTGATCCTGAACACGGCCACGGCGTACTTTAACGTGCTGAGCGCCATTGACGCGCTCTCCTACACCGAAGCGCAGAAACAGGCCATTTACCGTCAGTTAGATCAAACCACCCAGCGCTTCAACGTGGGTCTGGTGGCGATCACCGATGTGCAGAACGCCCGTTCACAGTACGACACCGTGCTGGCCAACGAAGTGACCGCGCGTAACAACCTCGACAACGCGCTGGAATCCCTGCGTCAGGTTACCGGGAATTACTATCCTGAGCTGGCCTCCCTGAACGTCGACAGCTTCAAAACGGATAAGCCGCAGGCCGTTAACGCCCTGCTGAAAGAGGCGGAAAACCGCAACCTGACGTTGCTGCAGGCGCGTCTGAGCCAGGACCTGGCCCGCGAGCAAATTCGTCAGGCGCAGGATGGGCATCTGCCAACCCTGAGCCTGAGCGCCTCTACCGGCATCTCTGACACCACTTACAGCGGCTCTAAGACCAACTCTGCCCAGTATGACGACAGCAATATGGGCCAGAACAAGGTGGGCCTGAGCTTCTCCCTGCCGCTGTATCAGGGCGGTCAGGTCAACTCCCAGGTGAAACAGGCGCAGTACAACTTTGTTGGCGCGAGCGAGCAGCTGGAAAGCGCCCACCGCAACGTGGTGCAGACCGTACGTTCATCCTTCAACAACGTGAACGCCTCAATCAGCAGCATCAACGCCTATAAACAGGCCGTTGTGTCTGCACAAAGCTCCCTGGACGCGATGGAAGCCGGCTACTCCGTCGGTACACGTACTATCGTTGACGTGCTCGACGCGACCACCACGCTGTACAACGCAAAACAGCAGCTCTCCAGCGCACGTTATCAGTACCTGATTAACCAGCTGAACATTAAGCAGGCTCTGGGTACGCTGAACGAGCAAGACCTGCAGATGCTGAACAGCGCACTGGGCAAGCCGGTCTCTACCTCTCCTGACAGCGTTGCGCCGGAGAACCCGGAGCAGGTTGCCGCGGTTGATAACTTCAACGCTAACGGCACGACCCCTGCTGCACAGCCTGCTGCCGCGCGCACTACCGCGCCTGCCAGCAAGAGCAATAATCCGTTCCGTAACTAAGCATTGCCCGATGGCGCTTCGCTTATCGGGCCTACTGAATCGTAGGCCGGGTAAGCGCAGCGCCACCCGGCGCAAAATCACATCCGAACGTAAGCCAACGTAAAGATCCCCCTGATTCCGCCCCTCTTCGCTTCATTTTCAACCACTCATCCTCTATCCTGAGCGTTATTACCACTGGGTCCTGGAAGACAAATATGAAACGGACAAAAACGATCAATCACGCGTCGTTCCGCAAGAGCTGGAACGCACGTCACCTCACCCCTGTTGCGCTGGCGGTTACCGCTGTCTTTATGCTGGCAGGCTGTGAAAAAAACGATGAAACGGTTTCGCTGTATCAAAACGCGGACGACTGCTCTGCCGCCACCGGTAAAGCGGCCGAATGTAAAACGGCCTACACCAGCGCGCTGAAAGAAGCGGAACGCACCGCGCCGAAATATGCCTCACGCGAAGACTGCGTAGCGGAGTTTGGCGAAGGTCAATGCCAGCAGGCACCGGCTCAGGCCGGCACTGCGCCAGAAAATCAGGCGCAGGCGCAGTCCAGCGGCAGCTTCTGGATGCCGCTGATGGCCGGTTACATGATGGGTCGTCTGATGGGCGGCGGTGCAGGCTACCAGCAGCAGCCGCTGTTTAGCTCGAAAAACCCGGCCAGCCCGGCTTACGGTCAATATACCGATGCCAGCGGCAAAGGCTACGGCGCAGCCACCCCTGGCCGCACCGTGACGGTACCGAAAACGGCGATGGCGCCGAAGCCTGCGACCACCAGCACCATCACCCGCGGCGGGTTCGGTGAGTCTGTGGCGAAACAGACCAGCATGCAGCGCAGCGCGACAGGCACCTCTTCTACTCGCTCAATGGGCGGCTGATCATGGAACGAGTCAGTATTACCGAGCGTCCGGACTGGCGCGAAAAAGCCACCGAGTACGGCTTTAACTTCCACACCATGTACGGCGAGCCGTACTGGTGTGAAGACGCTTACTACAAGCTCACGCTGGCCCAGGTTGAGAAGCTGGAAGAGGTAACGGCCGAGCTGCACCAGATGTGCCTCAAGGTGGTGGAAAAAGTCATCGACAGCGACGAGCTGATGGCCAAGTTCCGCATTCCAAAGCACACCTGGAGCTTTGTCCGCCAGTCGTGGAAAACGAATCAACCTTCGCTTTACTCTCGCCTGGATCTGGCGTGGGACGGCAAAGGCGAGCCTAAGCTGCTGGAAAACAACGCCGATACCCCAACGTCCCTGTACGAGGCGGCGTTCTTCCAGTGGATCTGGCTGGAAGACCAGGCCAATGCTGGCAACCTGCCGGAAGGCAGCGACCAGTTCAACAGCCTGCAGGAGAAGCTGATCGAGCGCTTCGCCGAGCTACGCGAGCAGTTTGGCTTTAACCTGCTGCATCTCGCCTGCTGCCGCGACACGGAAGAAGACCGTGGCACGGTTCAGTATCTGCAGGATTGCGCCGCCGAAGCGGAGGTGGCGACCGAGTTCCTCTATATCGAGGATATCGGCCTGGGTGAAAAAGGTCAGTTCACGGACATGCAGGATCAGGTGATCAGCAACCTGTTCAAGCTCTACCCGTGGGAGTACATGCTGCGCGAGATGTTCTCCACCAAGCTGGAAGACGCGGGCGTACGCTGGCTGGAACCGGCCTGGAAAAGCATTATCTCCAACAAGGCCCTGCTGCCGATGCTGTGGGAGATGTTCCCGAATCACCCGAACCTGCTGCCAGCGTACTTTGCGGAAGATAATTACCCGCAGATGGAGAAATACGTCGTTAAGCCGATCTTCTCCCGCGAAGGCGCGAACGTGTCGATTATCGAAAACGGTAAAACGCTGGAAGCGGTTGAAGGGCCGTACGGCGAAGAAGGGATGATCGTCCAGGAGTTCTATCCACTGCCGAAGTTTGGCGACAGCTATACGCTGATTGGCAGCTGGCTGATCAACGATCTGCCTGCCGGAATTGGCATTCGCGAAGATCGCGCGCTGATCACGCAGGATCTGTCACGGTTCTATCCGCATATTTTTGTTGAGTAAGATCTGCCGGGTGGCGGCTTCGCCTGACCCGGCCTACGGTTTTGTAGGCCCGGTAAGCGTAGCGCCACCGGGCATGTTTTCACCCCACCTGCACCGACAGCATACTCAGGCTTCCCATCTCAATCCCATCGACCGGGATCGTAACCGGCTCCTGGCCATCCCACGCGCCAAGCACGTACAGCAGCGGCAGGAAATGCTCCGGCGTCGGGTTAGAGAGCGAACCGCCCTCATGGTCCAGATAGTTCACCAGCGGATGTGCCTCAGCCGGACCCTGCCAGGTCAGATTCGCTTTAACGTAGTCGTTAAAAGCGGTCGCCCAAGGGTAAGGCGTATTCTCACCGTGCCAGCGCGCCGTACGCAGGTTGTGCACCACGTTGCCGCTTGCCACCAGCATGATGCCTTCATCACGAAGCGTTGCCAGCTTACGGCCCAACTCCAGATGCCAGGCGGCCGGTTTGGTGCTGTCGATGCTCAGTTGCACCATCGGGATATCCGCATCAGGATACATTTTAATCAGCACGCCCCACGAGCCGTGGTCAAAACCCCAGGTTTCTTTATCCAGCGCAACAGGAACAGGCGCCAGCAGTTCCACCAGCCTTTGTGCCAGCTCAGGCGAGCCGGGGGCCGGATAGTGCGTGTCATACAGCGCCTGCGGGAAGCCGCCAAAATCATGAATGGTCTTTGGCGCCTCCATGGCGGTCACGCCTGTGCCGCGGGTGAACCAGTGCGCGGATACCACCACAATCGCTTTTGGACGCGGCAGCGTCTCGCCCAGGCTACGCCATGCGCGGGTATAGACGTTGTCTTCCAGAACGTTCATTGGGCTGCCGTGGCCTAAAAACAGGGCTGGCATACGGGAAGAAGTCATGATGATATCCTTACAGAAGGTGTCAATTTAATGGTGCTACATTACGCGCAATCCGGCAAAGATGAACGCAGATAAGCGTGAAGATCATCATCAGGAAATTTGAATGTAAGGAATGTGTAAAGCCGGGGTTGGCCCCTCGCTTTGCCAGAAATGAATCATTTATATTAATGAGAATCATTATCATAAGGAGCAATGCATGTCAGTCCCTCTGATCCTGACCATACTGGCGGGCGCCGCGACGTTCATCGGCGCGATCCTCGGCGTGCTTGGTCAAAAGCCATCAAACCGCGTGCTGGCCTTCTCACTGGGCTTTGCTGCCGGGATCATGCTGCTCATCTCCCTGATGGAGATGCTCCCTGCGGCGCTGGGCACGGAAGGCATGTCTCCGCTGCTGGGCTACGGCATGTTTGTCGTTGGCCTGCTGGGATACTTCGCGCTCGACCGCATGTTGCCCCACGCGCACCCTCAGGACTTAATGCAAAAAAACGTAGCGCCCCCGCCGCGCAACATTAAGCGCACCGCCATTTTGCTGACGCTCGGCATAAGCCTGCACAACTTCCCGGAAGGCGTGGCGACGTATGTCACCGCCAGCAGCAACCTGGAAATGGGCCTCGGCATCGCCCTGGCGGTGGCGTTGCACAATATTCCTGAAGGACTCGCGGTGGCCGGTCCGGTCTATGCCGCTACAGGCTCAAAGCGCACGGCAATCTTCTGGGCCGGGATCTCCGGCATGGCGGAAATTCTTGGCGGCGTGCTGGCCTGGCTCATCCTCGGTAGCCTGGTTTCGCCGGTCGTCATGGCTGCCATTATGGCCGCGGTTGCGGGGATTATGGTTGCGCTGTCGGTAGACGAGCTGATGCCGCTGGCGAAAGAGATCGATCCAAACAACAACCCAAGCTATGGCGTCCTGTGCGGGATGTCGGTGATGGGGCTAAGTCTGGTCTTACTTCAGGCCGCAGGCATTGGCTGACGTGACGGGCGCCTCCTGAAACGGAGGCGCCTATTATTTGTTAAAGGAATAACTTTTTACGGAATATACGCTCAGCCTCCTTCCTTATAAAAAAATCAAGTTTTTTATTGAACATTACTGTGCGTAATAACACTAAACAATGCATCCGGCATTATAATTTACACTTCTTGAAATTCATCCAGTTACAATAACCCGTATTTATATTTTAATTATATCTACAATGATTTTTAAGCGTGGTTAATCGCATTGCCCATCCGGAGATCGGTATACTTTCCTGGCAATATTCTGATTAATATTCAGGATATGAATTCAACTGAAAAAGGATATTTTCATGTTTACAGGAAAAAAAGCGCTTTTAGCCGTGGCAATGGCCACGCTTATTTCTGGATCGGCATTGGCTGCAGAACAAGGCTCAGGCAAGATCAAATTCAAAGGGGTGGTGATTGATGCACCGTGCAGCATTGCTCCTGATAGCGTTGATAAAGAAGTCGATCTGGGTGAAATTACGACTGCCGTTATTAATGCCAATAAAAAATCGTCACCCGTTGCGGTAGATATCAACCTGGAAAACTGCCAGCTGGACGATCCAGGCGATGAAACCGATACCCCGATCACCAAAGTTGACGTCACGTTCACCAGCTCCGCCACGGATACAACGGATACCAGCCTGATGACCAACACGTATGCCAGCGGCGCGCAGAACGTGGGCGTCCGCCTGCTGGATAATGCGGAAGCGAACATCACCCTGGGTAGCGCCAGTGAAGTTACCCTGCTGGCAGGCTCCGCCACCCAGACGCTGCACTTTAAGGCGCAGATGGAAGTGCTGAGCGGCAAAACGGCAACGCCGGGTCAGGTTGAAGCCACCGCAAACTATGTGCTGGCATATAAATAATTCGAATTTACCTCGTTATCTACCGACTGGCTCGTTATGCCAGTCGGCATTTTATATTTACCTTGAGCAACAGGATGATGAAACATAAATCAACATGCATAATCATCATTACCGCCCTGTTAATGACGAAAGTCGCCTCTGGTACCGAATTTAATATTAATGCCATCGATAAAGATCAGCGCAACAGCGTCGATTTAACACAGTTTATAGATCGCGCCTCCGTCGTCCCCGGTCGTTATTTTGTTACGGTTTCAATTAATGACACCCCCTTAACAAACGGCTGGCAGTTAACGTGGAAAAAAGTGAATGATGCAGTTCAGGTCTGTATTCCCGCCGAACTGGCCGACACGTTCGGCCTGCAGGATAAAATACGGGAATCGCTCACTGAAAAAGAGGGCTGTATAGACTTCGCCCCGCTGCCGGACATTCATTTTACCTTTGAACAAGCAAGCCAGACGCTAAACGTGTCCATTCCCCAGGCGTGGCTGCAGTACCGCTCTGCCGACTGGATGCCCCCGTCAACCTGGGATAACGGCGTGGCGGGCGTCCTGCTGGACTACAATCTTTTTGCCAGCCACTACCAGCCCAACAGCGGCAGCAGTTCAGATAATGCCAACACTTACGGCACGGCGGGCGCGAACGTCGGCGCCTGGCGGCTGCGCAGCGATTATCAATACAACCAGACGCACGCGGACGGCGGTTCAGAGCATAACGGGCGCTTCTCGCGCGTTTATATGTTCCGCCCCCTCCCCACCATGGGCGCAAAGCTGACGCTCGGCGAGACGGATTTCCAGTCGTCGATTTTCGACGCCTTCACCTACACCGGCGCGTCGCTTATCAGCGATGAGCGCATGCTGCCGTGGTCACTGCGCGGCTATGCGCCACAAATCTCCGGTATTGCCCAAACCAACGCGACGGTCACCGTAAGCCTCGCCGACAGGGTCATCTATCAAACAAAAGTCCCGCCGGGCCCGTTCATCATTCAGGATCTCAACCAGTCGGTGCAGGGCACGCTCGACGTGAAGGTGACGGAAGAAGATGGCCGGGTGAGTACGTTCCAGGTCTCCGCCGAATCCGTTCCCTTCCTGACGCGTCAGGGCCAGGTTCGCTACAAGCTGGCGGCAGGCAAGCCGCGAAAGGACGCATCGCATGACGTTGAGGACAGCACCTTCATGAGCGGCGAGTTTTCCTGGGGTATGCTGTCGCAAACTTCGCTCTATGGCGGAACGCTGGCCGATGGTGACCACTACCGCGCCCTGGCCGCCGGGCTGGGACAAAACATGGCGTATCTGGGCGCGCTCTCGTTTGATATCACCCGGGCCACCAGCCAGCTGCCGGGCGCGGATCCGCAGACGGGCTACAGCTACCGTTTTAACTACAGTAAACGATTCGACACCACCGGTAGCCAGCTTACGCTGGCGAGCTACCGCTACTCGGACCGTCAGTTCCTGAGCTATGCGCGCTATCTGGATAACGACAACAGCGACAGCCAGACGGAAAAACAGACCCTCAGTGTCACCGCCAGTCAGTACATATCGGCCCTCTCGCTAAACCTTTATCTGAGCATGCTGCGCCAAACCTGGTGGGACGACTCGCCTTCCACGACCGGCAGCGTCACCGCTGGCTATAACTTCGACCTTGGCCGCTGGAAAAACCTTGGCCTGACCCTGTCGCTGAGCAGAACCCATTACGAAGATGATGAAGAGGACGATAACCAGTTTTATCTCTCGCTGAGCGTGCCGCTCGATCCTGACCATCGCCTGAACTACGACCTGCGCAACGGCGACAGCCTGAGCCAGAGCGTCTCCTGGTACGATACCTCTGACCGGAACAATACCTGGGGCGTCTCTGCTGGCACCGAGAGCGAAAAAGCCGATGCGGGCGCACAGTTCAGCGGAAACTATCAGCACTATTCTTCACTGGGGGATCTCAACGTCTCGGGCAGCTATAAGGCGAATGAGTACAGCTCAATGAGCGCCAGCTGGAACGGATCGTTTACCGGGACGGCGAAAGGGTTTGCCCTGCACCGTCGCAGCTACGGCAATGAGCCACGCGTCATGGTCAGCACTGACGGCGTGGGCCATATCCCGCTGAACGTATCGCATGACGAAACCAACGCGTCGGGTATCGGCGTTCTGCCGTCGTTTTCCAGCTATACCCCGGCCAGCGTGCGGGTCAACATGAACAATTTGCCTGACGGCGTTGACGTCGATACGCGGGTGGTCACCTCCACCTGGACAGAAGGCGCCATCGGCTATCGTCAAATCGCGACCCGAGCCGGTAACGATATTGCCGGCATTTTGCGAACGCCTTCCGGGACACCGCCGCTCGGCGCCCTGGTCCGCCTGCAGGATAACGGCCTGCAGGTCGGCATGGTCGCCGAGGAGGGCCGCGTCTGGCTAGGCGCCGTCCAGCCTGAGCAACAGTTCCTGGTCACGTGGGGAGACAACCAACAGTGTCGCTTCTCGTTACCTTCTCACCTTGAAAACAGTATGCAGCTCATGCTGCCTTGCCAGTAAGAAACCATGATGAAACTCACCCCACTCAAGGCCCTGAGCCTGATGTTGCTCGGCACCGCACTGAACGCGCATGCCGCCATTAACCTGGACCGCACGCGGATCGTTTTTCCCGAAGTGGACAAGGCAAGCAGCCTGAAAGTCGATAACCAGAGCAAAACCTTACCCTACCTGGCGCTTTCCTGGATTGAAGACGAAAACGGGCGCAAAGAGGACAGCCACTTCATGGCGCTGCCGCCCATTCAGCGCATAGAAGCGGGCGCGTCATCGCAGGTCAGGATTGTGAAGCAGGCGGCGGTTGGGCAGTTGCCGAAGGACAGAGAGTCGCTGTTTTACTTCAACCTGCGCGAAGTTCCGCCCAAAAGCGGCGCCAGCGAGGCGCGCAGCGTTATGCAGGTGGCCATGCAGAGCCGCATTAAGCTGTTCTGGCGGCCAAAAGCCATCACCAAAAAGCCGGGTGATCAAAGCGAAATGCGCATGGAAATTACCGCCACCGCAACGGGGCTCAGCGTACATAACCCCACGCCCTATTACATCACCCTCGCGTGGCTGAGTAAAAATGCGAAAACCCAGCTGCCGGGCTTCGACAGCCTGATGATTGCTCCGTTTGCCACGGCGTCCACCTCTACCGGCGACTACCACGGGAGCTACTACAGCGTGGGTTACATTGATGATTACGGCGCGCTGAAAAAAGTGGACGTTACCTGTGCGGGTAAGGCGCCATGCCAGCTCAGCGAGCGGAAGGGTCAAAACAATGCGCAAGCTCGTTAATTGTCTGTTTTTGCTGCTGTTCGCCCTGCTGCCCGTCAGAGAGGCGCTGGCGCTTGACTGCTATCTCGGCGTTTCCGGCGGGCCCGTCGAGGAGACAAAAACGATCTCCCCTTTTGCCATTCCCAGCAACGCGCAGGTGGGGGAAAAGATATGGGAATCTGACGATATCAAAGTCCCTGTGACCTGCGACCACAACACCACCAGTAATTTTGAAAAAGAGGACATCTACGCCTGGGTTAACCCCTACCCGTCAGCGTCCGATCCCTACTACGAGCTCGGCGTAACCTATGAAGGGATTGACTACGATGCGACGGGGCAACCCAACGGGGTTGATACCTCCCAGTGCCTTGATAACAAACAGATCACTATCTATACCCCCGCCCAAATCCAGCAAATGGGCTGGGAGAACCGCATCTGTTCCGGCAATGCGAACGACATTCACACCTCACGCACGTTCATCGTGCGCTTTCGTCTGTACGTCAGAATCAAGGTCATGCCGCCGCACGGCTACGTCAGCACGCTCGGGGACTATATCGTGGTGCAGTTCGACGGCAAGGGCGGCGTCAACCAGATGTCCGACGCGAAAAACCTGAAGTATCATATTAATGGCCTGAACAATATCACCGTGCTGGACTGCGGGGCGACCTTCAGCATCTATCCGGAAAATCAGGAGATTGATTTTGGTACGTTCAGCGCTCGCGACATAATGAATCAGGGAAAGCGAACGCGCACGTTCTCGGTCAGAACGACCAAGATACAGGACGCCGAGTGTTCCGATGGGTTTAAAATGGATTCGTCGTTCTATACGAACGAGACGCTGAGCGAAGAAGATACCGCCCTGCTCATCGGTAACGGCCTGAAATTACGCATCCTTAACGGAACGCAGCCCTACACCTTTAACCGAT
The DNA here is from genome assembly GCF_048685015.1 of Enterobacter sp. BNK-13. Taxonomy (NCBI): domain Bacteria; kingdom Pseudomonadati; phylum Pseudomonadota; class Gammaproteobacteria; order Enterobacterales; family Enterobacteriaceae; genus Enterobacter; species Enterobacter sp. BNK-13. The sequence continues at coordinate 3,655,271 of NZ_JBLQTP010000001.1, forward strand.
ACGAAGAGTATGCCGATTTTACCGGCAGTACGTTGCAGTACGAACAGACCTATACCGCTGAGCTGACGCCGGTGCCGGGAAAGGCGATCCAGTCCGGACCATTTGAAACCGTGGTGCTGTTCAAAATTAACTACCACTAAACGTAAAAAAGCCGGGTTTCCCCGGCTTTTTCACATCAGCAGTTTCAGCTGGCTTTGCGCTCGTGCGCCTGGCGGTACTCGACCAGATCTTCAATCGTGACCACCGGCATGTTGTGCAGACGCGCAAAGGTGATGCACTCCGGCGCGCGCGCCATGGTGCCGTCATCGTTGGTCAGTTCACACAGCACGCCCGCAGGTTTGAAGCCCGCCAGCGTCACCAGATCGATGGTCGCTTCGGTGTGGCCGCCGCGGGTCAGGACGCCGCCAGCCTGCGCGCGCAGTGGGAAGACGTGGCCTGGACGATGCAGATCGGAGGGCTTCGCATCATCAGCAATGGCGGCACGTACGGTGGTCAGACGGTCAGCCGCAGACACACCGGTGGTCACGCCATGCGCCGCTTCAATGGTCACGGTAAATCCGGTACCAAAGGCGCTGGTGTTGTTTTCGACCATCATCGGCAGCTCGAGCTGCTTACGACGATCTTCAGTAATACACAGGCATACGATGCCGCTGCCGTGACGGATGGTCAGCGCCATCTGTTCAACGGTCATGTTTTCGGCGGCGAAAATCATGTCGCCTTCGTTTTCACGGTTTTCATCGTCAAGCACCATCACACCGCGGCCTTCGCGCAGTGCATCCAGTGCATGTTCAACACGTTGAGTTGAAGTGCCAAAAGAGGAAAGTAGCGTCTGATTCATGGTAAAAAAACCTCATTAACATTATGGTTACCAGAATCAGGGCAGTCTTAGGAGCGCCGTATAAGCGGCAAAAAGATAACGTGAGCGGGCCCATGCCCGACTGGATCGTTACTCTCTCCCATCCGGACTCTAACCGTCGGCCCCGGAATTACACCGGATCTGCTGACCTTTGAGAATTCACCCAAAGCGCTCGCGGGCTTTCAGCGTTAAGCTGATTTACCGCCGGTGGGGAATTTCGCCCCGCCCTGAGAATAAGCGAGATAACTATAACGCTATTGATTATCCTGGGCAATGCATAAGCATCAAACAATTTTGTTTACCCCGGGCATGACGCGCTACAATGGACACTGACACCTTTCCATCAAGGGAAACGACAATGATTGACCCGAAGAAAATTGAGCAAATTGCGCGTCAGGTTCATGAATCTATGCCGAAAGGCATTCGTGAATTTGGTGATGACGTTGAGAAGAAAATCCGCCAGACGCTGCAGGCGCAGTTGGTTCGCCTTGATCTAGTCAGCCGCGAAGAGTTTGACGTGCAGACGCAGGTTCTGCTGCGCACCCGCGAGAAGCTGGCACTGCTGGAACAGCGTCTGACCGAGCTGGAAAACCGCAATGCGCCGGAAGAAGTGAAGCCGGCACCGGCTATTCCACCGGTGGACGACCAGGAGTAAGTGCGGCCTGTTGTGCCCGGTGGCGGCTACGCCTTACCGGGCCTACATGAACGCGTAGGTCGGGTAAGGCGCAGCCGCCACCCGACATAAAAAAACGGGCCAACTGGCCCGTTTTTTTTACTGACTGTCTTTCTGGATCTTCTTGATGATGTTGGTGGTGGAACACCCGTCCTCAAAGTTGAGCACCATCACCTCGCCGCCGTTGGCCCAGACCTCTTCGCTGCCCGCGATTTGCTCCGGCTTGTAATCCCCGCCTTTCACCAGCAGGTCCGGCAGAATACCGGCAATCAGGCGCTGCGGCGTGTCTTCTTCAAACGACACCACCCAGTCCACGGCTTCCAGCGCGCCGAGCACGATCATACGCTGCTCCAGCGGGTTCACCGGACGGGTTTCCCCCTTCAGACGTTTGGTCGACGCATCGCTGTTCACTGCCACAATCAGACGATCGCCCAGCTTGCGCGCATTCGCCAGATAGGAGACATGGCCCGCGTGCAGAATGTCGAATACGCCGTTGGTCATTACCACTTTCTCACCGCGCTTGCGCGCGGCGGCGACAGCCACTTTAAGCTCGTCTTCGGTCATCACACCGAAACCGGTGTCAGCACGGCCGCGCACCGCGTTTTCCAGCTCGATTGGGGACACGGTTGAGGTACCGAGTTTACCGACGACCACACCCGCCGCGGCGTTAGCGAAGTAGCACGCCTCTTCCAGGGAGTTACCCGCGGCCAGCGTCGCCGCCAGCACGCCAATCACCGTATCACCGGCACCGGTCACGTCGTACACTTCCTGCGCCTGGGTTGGCATATGCAGCGGCGCCTTGCCCGGCTGCAGCAGCGTCATCCCCTGCTCGGAGCGGGTCACCAGCAGCGCAGAGAGCTCGAAGTCAGCAATGATCTTCATGCCGCGCTCAACCAGCTCTTCCTCGGTTTTGCATTTGCCCGCCACCGCTTCAAACTCGGAGAGGTTTGGCGTCAGCAGGGTTGCGCCGCGATAGCGCTCAAAGTCGGTGCCTTTCGGGTCGATCAGCACCGGTACGCTGGCCTTACGCGCCAGCTGGATCATCGTCTGCACGCTGGCCAGCGCGCCTTTTGCATAGTCGGACAGCACCAGCGCGCCGATATTGCCCAGCGCCTGGTTAATACGCTCGTGCAGCGGCTCGGGATCAACGCCTTCGAACCCTTCTTCAAAGTCGAGGCGGATCAGCTGCTGGTTGCGTGACAGCACGCGCAGCTTGGTGATGGTTGGGTGGGTCGGAACCGAAACGAAGTCGCACTTCACGTTCACGTCCGCCAGCGACTTGCTCAGCGCGCGCGCCGCATCGTCGATACCGGTCAGGCCAACCAGACGCGAGTGCGCGCCCAGAGAGGCTATGTTCATCGCCACGTTTGCCGCGCCGCCGGGACGCTCTTCAATGGTGTCGACCTTAACCACCGGTACCGGTGCTTCCGGAGAGATGCGGCTGGTCGGTCCATACCAGTAGCGATCCAGCATCACATCCCCAACAACCATTACTCCAGCACGTTCAAACTCTGGCAGTGTTACTTTCATTCCTGACTCCAGAAAGATTCACAATTTGCGCGCGATAATATCACACTTGATTTGTTACGCACGGTTCCACCAGCCACTTCTGCCAGCTGGCCGTTACCTGAGCGCGTTCTGCGACAAAACAGTCCAGCGCCACGTGACCCGGCTGCTCCTGCAGCGCCAGGTTGTGAAGTTCGTCGCGCAGCGTCGTGTAGGCGCGGGTTAAGGCCTGCGCCTCCTGCTCGTCCATGATGTCGTTTTGCGCCAGCAGTTCCAGAATGCGCACGTTATCGGACCAGCGGGTCAGCTTCGGCTTGTCGTGCGCGTGGAGCAGCACCAGATACTGGGTAATAAACTCAATATCGGTAATCCCGCCCTCGTCGGCTTTGATATCAAAGCGATCGCGGTGTTTATTACCCAAGTGCGCGCGCATTTTCTCGCGCATCTCGCGCACTTCGGTCTGCAGCGTATTGCCCTCGCGCGGGGTGGTCATGACATCCTTACGAATGGCATCGAACTGCGTTTTGAGCTGCGGATCGCCATACACCACGCGGGCGCGCACCAGCGCCTGATGCTCCCACGTCCAGGCTTCATTCTTCTGGTAATCGGCGAAGGATTCCGTTGAGGTGACCAGCATGCCCGCCGCGCCGGACGGACGCAGGCGTGCATCGACTTCATACAAAATGCCCGACGAGGTGCGGGTGCTGAACAGGTGCATAATGCGCTGGGCCAGGCGCAGATAGAACTGACGCCCGTCAATCTCGCGCTCGCCGTCGGTCATCACGTCAACCGGGCAGTCGTGCAGGAAGATTAAATCCAGATCGGAGCTGTATCCCAGCTCCCAGCCGCCGAGCTTGCCGTAACCGACCACGGCAAAGCCTCGCCCCTCACGGTCAGCAAGGTGCTTCGGCTGGCCGTAGCGGGCCACCATCTGCACCCACGCCTGCTGCACGACCGCGTCGATGATCGCCTCCGCGAGCCAGGTTAAGTGATCGCTCACTTTCATCACCGGCAGCGTTCCGGCGATGTCCGCCGCCGCCACACGCAACATCTGAGCCTGCTTAAACTGGCGCAGCGCCTCCAGCTGCTGCTCTTCGTCCTCTTCCGGCACGCGCAGCAGATACTGACGCAGCTCGTCACGGTAGGCATCCGTCGCCGTGGGTTGATACAGGGTATTCGGGTCGAGCAGTTCATCCAGCAGCAGCGGATAGCGCGCCAGCTTGTTGGCCACCATCGGGGAGGCGGCGCAGAGCGTAATCAGGTGCTTGAGTGCCCCCGGAAACTCGCTCAAAAGCTCCAGATACGTGGTGCGCGTGATGATCCCGCTCAGCAGCGGCATCATGCGCGACAGCGGCACCGGCGCATCCGCCCGCGAGCAGACCTCGCTCAGCAGGTGCGGCATCAGGTGATCCAGCACCTGTCGACCGCGCGGGCCGATGGCGCGCTTGTTCAGCTCAAGACGGAAATCGGCAATCAGCGCCACCACGCGATGGCGCGCGTCGTCGGTTAGGTGCGACAGCACCGGGGTGGTGTCATCTTCCTGGAGCGCGTCCTGCCACAGCTCACGCCAGTGCTCGGAAAGCGCATCGTCCTGCGATTCACTTTCATCATCACCAATCAGTTCGTTAAAGATGCGGCGCACGCCTGCCATGTGGGCATCGAGCCGTTCGGTCAACGTTGACCAGTCATCCACGCGCATGCCCCAGGCCAGACGCGCCCGGTTAAGGTCATCCCCCGGCAGGGTCTGGGTCTGTTCGTCGTTGATGCTTTGCAGCAGATTTTCCAGACGACGCAGGAACAGATAGGCCTCGCGCAGAGTTTGCGCGTCGCCGTCCGGCAGCAGGTGAAGCTGCTCGATGGCGCTCAGCGTCGGGAGCAGCGAGCGGGATTGTAGCGACGGCTCGCGCCCGCCGCGAATCAGCTGGAAGACCTGGACGATAAATTCGATTTCGCGAATACCACCCGCGCCAAGCTTGATGTTGTCCTTCAGCCCACGACGGCGAACCTCACGGGCAATCATCCCTTTCATATTGCGCAGGGACTGGATGACGCTGAAGTCGATATAGCGACGGAACACGAACGGGCGCAGCATGGCACGCAGCTCGTTGGCGTAGGCGTCATCGCTGTCGCCCATGATCCGCGCTTTGACCATCGCATAACGCTCCCAGTCGCGCCCCTGCTCCTGGTAGTAGTCCTCCAGCGCGGCAAAGCTCAGCACCAGCGGGCCGCTGTCGCCAAACGGACGCAGGCGCATGTCCACACGGTAAACAAAGCCGTCCTGCGTCGGCTGATCCAGCGCCTTAATCAGGCGCTGACCGAGACGGGTAAAGAACTGGGCGTTGTCCAGCTCGCGACGGCCGCCGCGTGTGGAGCCGTTCTCAGGCCAGGCGAAAATCAGGTCGATATCGGAGGAAAAGTTCAGTTCGCAACCGCCCAGCTTGCCCATCCCCAGAATCAACAGCGGCTGAGGAACCCCTTCCTCGCTGCACGGCGTGCCCCACTCTTTACAGCAGGCGGCGTAGAGCCAGTCGCGCGCGGCGACAATCAACGTCTGCGCCAGCTCGCTTAACTGCTGCAGCGTACTCTCTTCACTCACCAGCTCTAGCGCCTGCGCCCAGGCAATGCGCACCATCACACGACGGCGGAATTGACGCAGGACGCGCATCAGCGTCGCCTCATCCGCGACGTCTTCAAGCGCGGCCTGCAGCCAGCCGGCATAGTGCCGCCACTCGTCCGCCTGCGGCGGTGCGTTCTCAAGCTCCGTCAGCCAGTCCGGGTAGACGGTGATGCTTTCCTGCACAAAATCACTGAAGACGAGCACGCTTTTCGCCTGCTCGCTTAACGATGACGCCGGTAATGACTCAGGCAGACGTTCGCAAACGGTCTGCCACTGCTGCTGTAACGGTGAAGAAAGCGGCATTCTAGGGGTTCCTTGCCAGAGTTAACGTTTTCCGCTGTGCAGCCAGTACGGCTCCTGCGAAATGGCCTCATTACGGAAATGCTCAATTTCAATATGTTGACGGGTTTCGATGGCATGCTTCAGCCCCTGCCAGTTTTCCAGCCACGCCTGCGCCTGTGGCCCGTCGTAGGCACCGGAAAGGAGCAGCATGCTGTCGATGTTGCGCGAAAGACGGGGAAGCTGATCACCATATTTATCGCCGAGCGGATACGCAAAGGTGCTCTTCAGTTCAGCGGCATGACGGGAAAGATGAATGTCCGCGAAACGCTTAAAGTTTTCCGCGATTTTGGCCTCAGCTTTCGCATCCAGGAAGGCGCGCCAGCCGCGCGTGACCAGAAACTCGGTCAGCGCCAGTTTTGCCGAAGCGGCTTGCGGGCTGTAAATCGCCGTTTGCGCCGAGACGTCCGAGAGCATCAGCGTTTCGGTTTGCGCCAGCAGATCACGTAAGTGAGCGCTCGCTTTGCGAGGAACGATACCGCCGAACAGCGCCAGGGTATGGCGCACCAGGGCTATCGCCGCGAGCACGTGGGATTTGGCGTTTTTCACATTTCGCACCCACAGCTCTTCGTGGTACTGCCACTGCGAAAGCGCCAGCTCCAGCGCGGCTTCCAGCCCCTGCTCAACGCTGGCTTTCGGCGCAACGCGCAAAATGGTCGTCTCTTTCAGAACGCGCGGCGCATTTCCGGCCGCCAGATGGTAACCCCGCGCGGCTTTACTCAGGCTTCCCTGACGCAGTCCGGACTGGCTCACCAGCCTGCGCGCCAGCTTCAGCACGTCATTCGCGTCCCCTTCCAGCAGTTCAAGCTCCAGTTCACAAATGGGTTCCTGGAACTCCCCCGCCTTCACCTCACCGAGATCGAGAGCGATTTCGATGCGGCTTTTACCTTCCGTCACCAGCCATTTCTCGCGCCAGAAATCGGTGCTGAACAGCGGCTGCACCTGCTCTGCCAGCGTGGCAGGCAGCTCGCCTTCCGGCCAGACGTCCGTCGGGAAGCGTTCGAGCTCAAGTTCTGGCTGACTGATGTCGATATTGTATTCCGGACGCTGATGTAACCCGCCGACCACGCGGCCGGCAATTTTCATCGTCATCTCGTAGCGCCCGCTCGCGCCACGGATGCGCAGCCCCATATCGTGACGGCGCAGCCAGTTGTCCGGCGTTTCGTAATAGATATTAAGCAGTTGTACCGGTGCATGGTGTTCGCCGGAGAGCGTATGCAGATGCTGGCGGAGTGCGTCAACGCTGTCTTTTTCGACGATAAATTTTAATTCGATTTCCTGAGCCATAGCCTTGTACTTTTGCGGGCGTCACAGACGCGTCAATGAGGGCGAACTTCCTCGCCATTTGTTTGTCAGTACATAGTATTTTGCGCCAAATTGCCATGCAATGAGCAATTTGTCGGGCGTAAATGTCCAGAGTCGTGACACAGATGATTCTGATTGCTGACGAATGCTTTGCGTAGAGACACTGTTGCCACTACTATCGTTCCACTATTTATGAAAATAACGACTAATGATGCTTAAATTACGCCTGATTGGACTTACTTTACTCGCTTTTAGCGCCGCAACAGCCGTGCACGCTGAAGAGAAGCGTTACGTTTCTGACGAACTGAACACCTGGGTACGCAGTGGCCCCGGAGATAATTATCGCCTCGTGGGCACGGTCAATGCCGGCGAGGAAGTCACCCTGTTACAGACCAACGCGGACACCAACTACGGTCAGGTTCGCGACAGTTCTGGCCGTACGTCCTGGATCCCGCTGAAAGAGCTGAGCACCGTGCCAAGCCTGCGCACCCGCGTGCCGGATCTGGAAAATCAGGTGAAAACCCTGACCGACAAGCTGAACAACATCGACGGAACCTGGAACCAGCGTACCGCCGAAATGCAGCAGAAAGTGGCGCAGAGCGACGGTGTGATTAACGGGCTGAAAGAAGAGAATCAGAAGCTGAAAAACGAGCTGATTGTCGCGCAGAAGAAAGTGAATGCCGCCAACCTGCAGCTCGATGACAAACAGCGCACCATCATCATGCAGTGGTTTATGTATGGCGGCGGCGTGCTGGGCGTCGGTCTGGTGCTGGGTCTGGTTCTGCCGCACCTGATCCCAAGCCGTAAGCGTAAAGATCGCTGGATGAACTAATTCGTCTTCTCTGCCAGACTTACGTATCATTCTGGAAAAGAGAAAACGGGAGTGTCAGGCGTGAAGAGTTATCTGGTCGGTGGTGCGGTTCGTGATGCGTTGTTAGGTCTGCCGGTCAAAGATAAAGACTGGGTGGTGGTGGGCGCCACCCCGGAAGAGATGCTCGACGCGGGCTACCAGCAGGTAGGCCGCGATTTTCCCGTGTTCCTGCACCCGAAAAGCCGCGAAGAGTATGCCCTGGCGCGTACCGAGCGGAAATCAGGTTCGGGCTATACGGGCTTCACCTGCTATGCCGCGCCTGACGTCACGCTGGAGGAAGATCTCCTGCGTCGCGATCTGACCATTAACGCGCTGGCGCAGGACGAGCATGGCCAAATTGTTGACGCTTATGGCGGCCAGGACGATCTGCGCAACCGTCTTTTACGCCACGTCTCCCCGGCGTTTTCTGAAGATCCGCTCCGCGTGCTGCGCGTGGCGCGTTTTGCCGCGCGTTACGCCCATCTCAGCTTCCGTATTGCCGATGAGACAATGGCGCTGATGACCGCCATGACCGAGGCGGGCGAGCTTGAACACCTGACGCCAGAGCGCGTCTGGAAAGAGACGGAGAATGCCCTCACCACGCGTAACCCGCAGGTCTTTTTCCAGGTCCTGCGCGACTGCGGCGCGCTGAAGGTGCTGTTCCCGGAAATAGACGCGCTGTTTGGCGTCCCGGCTCCGGCGAAATGGCACCCGGAAATTGATACCGGCGTGCACACGCTGATGACCCTGAGCATGGCGGCCATGCTCAGCCCTGACGTGGACGTGCGTTTTTCCACCCTGTGCCACGATCTGGGCAAAGGCTTGACGCCAAAAGAGCTCTGGCCTCGGCATCACGGGCACGGTCCGGCCGGGGTGAAGCTGGTCGAGGGGCTGTGCCAGCGTCTGCGCGTGCCGAACGAGATCCGCGATCTGGCGAAACTGGTGGCCGAATTCCACGATCTGATCCACACCTTCCCCATCCTGAAACCGGCCACCATCGTTAAGCTTTTCGATAACATCGACGCCTGGCGCAAACCCCAGCGCGTGGAGCAAATCGCGCTGACCAGCGAAGCTGACGTGCGCGGGCGTACCGGGTTTGAAGCGTGCGACTACCCGCAGGGACGTTTACTGCGTAAAGCCTGGGAGGTAGCGAAAGCGGTGCCGACGAAGGACGTCGTCGAGGCGGGATTCAAAGGACCGGAAATTCGCGAAGAACTCACGAAACGGCGAATTCAGGCGGTCTCTGACTGGAAGGAAAAGCATTGCCCTCAGCCGAAAGACTGAGGGCGGTTGGTCATCAGAAGAAGACCACGTACACGGCAGCCGCGACGATAAAGCGGTAGATCGCGAACGGAATGAACGAGATACGCTTAATCAGCTGCAGGAAGGTTTTGATGGCAATCAGCGCCACGATAAACGCGGTGATGAAGCCAACGGCGAACATGGGAATGTCGCCCGTGGTGAGGAAACCGATGCTTTTATAGAGGTCAAGCGCGGTGGCACCCATCATCATCGGCACCGCCAGCAGGAAAGAGAACTCTGACGCGGCGTAACGGCTTACGCCCATCAGCATCCCGCCGGAGATGGTTGCGCCTGAACGTGAGAAGCCCGGCCACAGCGCCAGACACTGGAAGCAGCCAATGATAAACGCCTGACGATACGTCATATCGTCCAGCTCTTCCGCGCGCGGCGTTTTTGGCTTCAGCACTTCCGCGGCGATCAGCAGGAAGCCGCCCACCACCAGCGCGTACATCACGTTAATCGGGTTAAACAGCGATTTGATGGCGTCGTGGAAAACCAGCCCCAGCACCACTGCCGGGACCATCCCGAGCAGAATATGGATCAGCGACAGGCGGCCTTTACTCATCCCTTCGTGCTGCGGCGGACGGCCAAAATGGATACCGATCAGGCCAAACAGACGGCGCCAGAACATCACCACCACCGCCAGAATCGAACCCAGCTGGATAACCACTTCGAACGTTTTGGCGGTATCGCCTTCAAAGCCCAGCAGATGGCCAACGATAATCATATGGCCGGTACTGGAAACCGGTAAAAACTCCGTCAATCCTTCGACCACACCCAGTATTGCCGCCACCAGCAGCGAGTGCATATCGCTCATCTATAAACCCCTAAAAAAATATAAAAAAAACGGTCGCCCCAACGGCTACCGTGAAAGATACAGCTATAAGACAGATATAACCTAAAAGGGTTTAGCTATTATGACGTTAAATCTTGCCTTTCAGATTTGTGCCACGCTCGATGATAACACCAACGTTGGCGGCGCGCGCCACCGCGCCCGGCTTGCTCAGTTTGATGCGCACCCAGGGTGAGTTGAATTTTTTCAGCAGCAGTTCTGCGACTTCTTCCGCCACCCGTTCGACCAGCGCAAAACGTTGCCCTTCAACGTGGTCGATGACCGTTTCACTGATATCGGCGTAGCTCAGACAGTCATTCACGTCATCACTTTTTGCCGACTTGCGGTTATCCCAGCCCATTTCGATATCGAACACCAGCTTCTGCTCGATGGTCTGTTCCCAGTCGTAAACACCAATAGTGGTGATTACCGAAAGTTGCTCTATAAATACAATATCCATCACGACCTGCCTGCTTTTTGGCTAAACCGGATACCACTTCCGGCGAATTATGCGTATTATCCACAGATGCTGAGAATACAGATACATTTTCAAAACGGAACAGCGTTATGAGTGCAATCGCGCCTGGAATGATCCTCCTCGCCTATCTTTGCGGCTCAATCTCCAGCGCCATTCTGGTCTGCCGCATCGCCGGGTTACCTGACCCGCGTGAAAGTGGTTCCGGGAATCCGGGAGCGACCAACGTACTACGAATTGGCGGCAAGGGAGCAGCCGTAGCGGTTTTGATTTTTGATGTTCTGAAAGGGATGTTGCCCGTCTGGGGCGCGTATGCGCTGGGCGTCACGCCGTTCTGGCTGGGGCTCATTGCGATTGCTGCCTGTGTCGGCCACATCTGGCCCGTATTCTTCGGTTTTAAAGGCGGCAAAGGTGTGGCGACCGCCTTTGGTGCCATTGCGCCTATCGGCTGGGACCTGACCGGCGTGATGGCCGGCACCTGGCTACTGACCATTCTGCTGAGCGGCTATTCGTCGCTGGGCGCCATCGTCAGCGCGCTGATCGCGCCGTTCTACGTCTGGTGGTTCAAGCCCCAGTTTACCTTCCCGGTGTCGATGCTCTCCTGCCTTATCCTGCTGCGTCATCACGATAATATTCAGCGCCTGTGGCGTCGTCAGGAGACAAAAATCTGGACGAAGCTCAAGAGGAAGAAAAAAGACGCCCCGTAAGGTTAGTTATGCCTTATAGCCAAATGTGATTTTGGTCACCTTCTGCCTGTGGTAACTGTTAATGACACAACACAACCACATCAGAAGAAAATGGCAGAAATCACAGAAACCACTCCCCTTTCAACGGCAGGAAAACACCCCGATGGCGACATCCAGTGGGTGCGCAGCGCCTCGGATGTCTCACGCCTCGTTAATGACGGTTCTCAGGGTCGGGCCAACGCCCGTATCGTGGTCGGTATCGCGCTGGGCGGGATTTTCCTCGATGCCTACGATCTGGGCGCGCTGGCCTTCGGTATTAAAGACATCACCCGCGAATTTAACCTGACGCCCGCCGGTACCGGCATGGTGGCCTCGGCCATTACCTTTGGCGCCATTGTCGGGGCGCTGCTCGGCGGTTATCTCACGGATAAAATCGGGCGCTATCGCGTCTTTATGGCTGATATGGTGTTCTTCGTCGTAGCGGCTATTGCCTGTGCGCTGGCTCCGAACGAATATGTGCTGGCGGGTGCCCGCTTTGTCATGGGGCTTGGCGTCGGGATCGACCTTCCCGTGGCGATGGCGTTTTTAAGCGAGTTCGCCAGGCTGAAAGGCCCCGGCAATAAGGCCTCCAGCGTCGCCATGTGGTGCCCCACCTGGTATGCCGCCATCAGTATCTCCTACCTGCTGGTGCTTTTCTTCTACGCCGTGCTGCCGGAAAGCCACAGCGACTGGCTGTGGCGTTTGATTCTCGGCTTTGGCGCCGTGCCGGCGCTGGTAATTATTGCCATCCGCAGCCGCTATATGAGCGAATCGCCGGTCTGGGCGGCAAATCAGGGCAACCTGAAGGAGGCAGCATCCATTTTACGCCACTCATACAACATCAATGCCCACGTGCCGCAGGATGCGCTGAGCCAGCCAGCCCCCGTCGTGAATAAAGCGAAATGGTCCAACTACCTGAACCTGTTCCGCGGCATCTACTTGCGGCGCACCACGCTCGCCACGCTGCTGTCCGTCGTCTCCTCGTTCGCCTATAACGCGGTGGCGTTTGGTCTGCCGGTGATCATCTCCAGCTTCTTTGTCCAGTCGATGCTGACCACCATCCTGATATCTCTGGCGCTTAACCTGCTGTTTGCCTTCGTTGGCGGACTGCTGGCGGTACGCTACGTGCCGCGCTTCGGCGCCTGGCGGATGTCGCTGGCGGGTTACGCCTGCCAGCTGGTCGCGCTGCTGGGCCTGGGGCTAATTGGTCGTCCGGAAGGCACCACCGAAGGCGTGCTTGCCGTGGCGATGCTGGCGCTCTTCCTGTTCGGCCAGGGCTTCGGCCCGGGCGCGCATACCATGACGTTTGCCTCGCTGAGCTACCCGACCTCGCTGCGCGGCGTTGGCGTGGGCCTTAACCAGACGCTGATGCGCAGCAGCTCGACGCTGTCGCTGTTCCTGTTCCCGCTGCTGGTCGCCTCGCTGGATACCGCCGTGTTCTGGGTAATTGCGCTGGCGCCGTTTATCGGCCTGGCCTCGCTGCTGGCGATCCGCTGGGAGCCGTCGGGGTATGATGTGGATGCGGAGGATTACCGATAATGACCTCGCTTCGGTGGGTTAACCCCACCGAAGGATTCTTACAAATCATTCAGCAGCGTTCGGGAAAGTTTTTTCAGCATCTCAAGCTCTTCATCATTCATCCGCATGCTGCAGCGTATCTGGTCCGGCAGCGCCATCACCTGCTTTTTCAGTGCGTTAGCCTTCTCCGTCAGAACGACAGTTTTCATTCTTTCGTCACCCACAACCGCGATACGGTTGAGAAACCCTTTTGCCTCAAGCTTTTGCACCAGCGGGGTCAATGTGCCCGAATCAAAAAACGTCTTATCGCTGAGATCGCGAAGTGGAATGTTGTCTTTCTCATAAAGCGCCATCAAAACAACAAATTGCGGATAGGTAAGATCTATTTCCTGTAATAAGGGACGATATTGCCGAACGAACGCGTTGGTGACTGAGTACAGTGAGAAGCAAAGTAAATCATCTAACGTCTTGTTTTCTTTCATTTCGCTTTCAACCCTTAGTCAGTTTTATAAAAAAATTATAAATAAAGTTTGACTAAAAGTATCTTGCGCGCAAGTATTACAACAACAACTTAATAGCGCACTACTTAAATAACATCACTGTCTAACACTCGCTTAAAGAGGTACTACCATGAAAACATTAGCCGCCATCCTGGTTTCTTCCGTGTTCGCGTCTGCTGCAGCGTCCGCTCACACCACCAATACCCCTACTCCGACCGCAGGCGTACAGGCATTTCTTAATGTTCTGAATTCGGGCAAGGGTAAGCCAATGGAACAGATGACCCCGCAGGAGGCCCGCCAGGTACTGATCGGCGCGCAGCAAGGCGCAAAACTGCCGCCCGCTCAGGTTTCAGAAAAAACGATCCAGGTAAATGGTCAGGCGATCAAACTGAAAATAGTGAAACCTGAAAACGCGACCGGCACACTCCCGGCATTTATGTTCTTCCACGGCGGCGGCTGGGTGCTGGGTGATTTCCCAACTCACGAACGCTTAATCCGAGATCTGGTTCGCGCGTCAGGTGCCGCAGCGGTTTACGTTGATTACACGCCGTCACCTGAGGCCCATTTCCCGGTGGCCATTCATCAGGCCTTTGAAGCGACAAAATGGGTAGCCGAGCACGGTCAGGAAATTGGCGTGGACGGTAGCCGTCTGGGTCTGGTCGGTAACAGCGTGGGTGGCAATATGGTGGCTTCCGTGGCGCTGCAGGCAAAACAATTTAATGGGCCAAAAATTCGCTACAACGTCATGCTCTGGCCTGTGACCGATGCGAATTTTGATACTGCCTCGTATAACCAGTTCGAGAACGGCTATTTCCTGTCGAAAAACATGATGAAATGGTTCTGGGATAACTACACCACCAACGCGGCCGATCGCAACAATATCCTTGCCTCTCCGCTTCGCGCCAGCGCCGCGCAGTTGAAAGGCTTCCCGGAGACGCTGATTCAGACAGCAGAGCTGGACGTTCTGCGGGATGAAGGTGAAGCATTCGGGCGTAAGCTGGATGCGGCTGGCGTCCCGGTGACCGTCACGCGCTATAACGGCATGATCCACGATTACGGCCTGCTCAATCCACTGAGCGAAGAGCCTACGGTCAAGGTTGCCCTGGAGCAGGCTGGCGCAGCGCTGCATGAGCACCTGAAATAACGGCATCGCGATGTTTGTCAGACAGCACGCCCTCCGGGCGTGCTTTTTTGTTTCGTCTTAACCGCTATCCATAAGCGACTCATATGACAGCCTTCATTTCTGCCAGGGCATACTGAAACGACCCGATGATGAGCAGATGGATGCAGCATGTTAGCAGCTCAGGTCACTGATAATTCGTACAAAGGCTGGCAGGCGTCGCTTGCCCTGCAGTTTTGTCACACCCCTGAGAAAACCCTCCTGCACTCCGCTCATCACGTCGGGCCGCTTACCGTTCAGCGTCCATTTTATCCCGAAGGCGAGACCTGCCACCTCTATCTTCTGCACCCGCCGGGCGGGGTTGTGGGCGGGGATACGCTGGATATTACCGTGCGTCTGGACGCCAAAAGCCATGCGCTTATCACCATGCCCGGCGCCAGCAAGTTCTATCGCAGCAGCGGCCCGCAGGCTCGCCTGCATCAGCACTTTTATCTCGATGAGGGATCCACGCTGGAGTGGCTGCCGCAGGACACCATTATCTTCCCCGGTGCGAATGCCGCACTGCGCTCCGTCTTCCACCTGAAGGCCTCCAGCACGCTGCTGGCGTGGGAGCTGTACTGCCTGGGACGACCGGTAATCAATGAGGCCTTCAGCCACGGCACGCTGGAAAGCCGCCTTGAAGTCTGGGTTGAGGACGAGCCACGCCTGATTGAACGTCAGCACCTTGCCGACGGCGATCTCACGCCCGTCGCCGGGCATCCGTGGATTGGCACGCTGCTGTTCTACCCGGCCAGAGAAGAACATCTCGACGCAGCGCGTGCGCTGCTCGCCCCGCTGGATACGTATGCGGGCGCCACGCTCGCAGACGATCTCATGTCGGTGCGCTTTCTCTCCCACGATAACCTGATTTGTCAGCGGGTGATGCGCGACGTCTGGCAGTCGCTTCGCCCGCTTCTCACCACCAAAACCGCCTGTTCGCCGCGTATCTGGCAGACATAAGAGAAACGTTATGGAACTGACCCCCAGAGAAAAAGACAAGCTGTTGCTGTTCACCGCCGCGCTGGTTGCCGAACGCCGCCTTGCGCGCGGGGTAAAGCTCAATTACCCGGAATCGGTCGCGCTGATCAGCGCCTTCATCATGGAAGGCGCGCGCGATGGTGAAACCGTCGCCTCGCTGATGGAGGCAGGCCGCCACGTCCTGACCCGCGACCAGGTGATGGAGGGCGTACCGGAGATGATCCCGGACATTCAGGTGGAAGCCACCTTCCCGGACGGGTCCAAGCTCGTCACTGTCCACAACCCGATCGTCTAAGGAGCGCGTGATGATCCCAGGCGAATACCAGATCCAGCCCGGCGCGATTGCGATCAACGTCGGGCGCGAAACCCAAACCGTGGTTGTCGAAAATCACGGCGACAGGCCGATCCAGGTCGGATCGCACTATCACTTTTACGAGGTCAACCCGGCGCTGAAGTTTGACCGTGAGGTGACCCGAGGCTACCGGCTGAACATCCCGGCAGGCACCGCCGTGCGCTTTGAGCCCGGCCAGAAGCGCGAAGTGACGCTGGTTCAGGTCACGGGTGCGCAGCGCATTGTCGGCTTTCGCGGCGAGGTAATGGGTGAGGTGAAACATGGCTGAGATTTCGCGCCAGGCCTATGCCGATATGTTCGGCCCCACTACCGGCGATAAAGTGCGGCTGGCCGACAGCGAGCTGTGGATTGAAGTGGAAGACGATCTCACGATCTACGGCGAAGAGGTCAAGTTCGGCGGCGGGAAGGTGATCCGCGACGGCATGGGCCAGGGGCAGATGACCGCAGACGACTGCGTGGATCTGGTGCTGACCAACGCGCTGATCGTCGATCACTGGGGGATCGTGAAAGCCGATATCGGCGTCAAGAACGGGCGGATCTTTGCCGTCGGCAAAGCCGGCAACCCGGACATTCAGCCCGGCGTGACGATCCCAATTGGTGCCGCAACCGAAGTCATCGCCGCCGAAGGGAAGATCGTCACCGCAGGTGGGATCGACACCCACATCCACTGGATCTGCCCGCAGCAGGCGGAGGAGGCGCTGGTCTCCGGCGTCACCACCATGATCGGCGGCGGCACTGGACCCGCGGCGGGCACCAACGCCACCACCTGCACGCCAGGGCCATGGTATATCGCCCGCATGCTGCAGGCCGCCGATACGCTGCCGGTGAACATCGGCCTGCTCGGCAAAGGTAACGGATCCAATCCGGACGCCCTGCGCGAGCAGATTGCCGCGGGCGCCATCGGGCTTAAGATCCACGAAGACTGGGGCGCCACGCCTGCGGCGATCAACTGCTCGCTGGAGGTGGCCGAAGAGATGGACATTCAGGTGGCGCTGCACAGCGACACGCTGAACGAGTCCGGGTTTGTCGAAGATACGCTGGCTGCCATTGGCGGACGCACCATCCACACCTTCCACACCGAAGGGGCGGGCGGTGGCCACGCGCCGGATATCATCACCGCCTGCGCACACCCGAATATTCTGCCCTCCTCCACCAACCCGACGCTGCCCTACACGGTCAATACCATCGACGAGCATCTCGACATGCTGATGGTTTGTCATCACCTCGACCCGGATATCGCCGAGGACGTGGCGTTTGCCGAATCCCGCATTCGTCGGGAGACCATCGCCGCCGAAGACGTGCTGCACGACATCGGCGCGTTCTCGCTCACGTCGTCAGACTCGCAGGCTATGGGCCGCGTCGGGGAAGTGATTATCCGTACCTGGCAGGTGGCGCACCGCATGAAGGTCCAGCGCGGCGCGCTGCCGGAAGAGACCGGCGAGAACGACAATTTCCGCGTGAAGCGCTACGTCGCCAAATACACCATTAACCCGGCGCTGACCCACGGTATCGCCCATGAAGTGGGCTCGATTGAGGCGGGCAAGCTGGCAGATCTGGTGGTCTGGTCCCCGGCGTTCTTCGGCGTAAAACCCGCCACCATCGTCAAAGGCGGGATGATCGCCTGTGCGCCGATGGGTGACATCAACGCTTCAATCCCCACGCCGCAGCCGGTCCATTACCGCCCGATGTTTGGCGCGCTGGGCGCCGCGCGCCACGCCACGCGGCTGACGTTTGTCTCGCAGGCGGCTCACGCGAACGGTATCCCCCAGCAGCTCAACCTGCAGAGCGCCACGGCGGTGGTAAAAGGCTGCCGGACGGTGAAAAAGGCCGACATGATCCACAACGCTCTGCAGCCGAACATCACCGTCGATTCGCAAACCTACGAGGTGCGCGTCGACGGCGAACTGATTACCAGCGAACCGGCTGACGTTCTGCCGATGGCGCAACGCTATTTCCTGTTTTGAGGAGTGATGATGATTTATCTGACCCAACGCCTGGACCATGCGCATCAGACTACCGCCAGCGTCACGCTGCCGATTGACGTGCGGGTGAAAAGCCGCGCCCGCGTGGCGCTTAACGACGGCCGCGAAGCCGGGCTGATGCTGCCGCGCGGCCTGCTGCTGCGCGGGGGCGACCTGCTGACCACCGACGACGGCAGCGAAGTGATCGAAGTGATCGCCGCCCCGGAGTCGGTCTCCGTGGTGCGCTGCGCCGATCCGTTCCTGCTCGCCCGCGCCTGCTACCACCTGGGCAACCGCCACGTGCCGCTGCAGGTTATGCCCGGCGAACTGCGCTATCACCACGATCACGTTCTCGACGACATGCTGCGCCAGTTTGGGCTGAAGGTAACCTACGCCAGCCTGCCGTTTGAACCGGAAGCGGGCGCGTACGCCAGCGATGCCCACAGCCATAGCCACGCTCATACCCATTCACATTAAGGATCCATCATGCGCAAGTTACTCCCCCTGTTACTGCTGGCCTTTTCCGTTCCCGCGCTCGCGCATCCCGGCCACGGCGCCGACAGCTTTCAGGCCGGTTTTTTCCATCCGCTGACCGGGCTCGATCATCTCCTGATGCTGACCGGTGCAGGCGTGCTGTCGGCGCTGAGCGGCCGCAAGCTCCTGCTGCCGTTTGCCACCCTCGGGATGATGTTTGTCGGCGCCGTTGCGGGCAGCCTGCTCGGCGGCTTTAGCGGCATGGAGATGCTGATTATCGCCTCGCTGGCGGTCAGCGGCGTGATGATGTTTAAAACCAAAAATCGCCTGCTGCTGGCGGTGCCTGCCCTGGCGATGTTCCACGGCTGGGCGCACGGCGTGGAGATGTCCGGCCATAACTTCTGGCTCTTCACCAGCGGGTTTATGTTCGCCAGCGCCACGGTGCTGTGCGCCAGTTTCGCCGCAGGATTGCTGCTGCGCCGTCACGACGGGCTGCGTAAAACCTTTGGCGGCGGGCTGATTGTGTCCGCCCTGCTGGCGCTGATGAGCTGATGGAGCACGCCCGTCAGAGGCTGCGCCTGATGCAGCTCTCCAGCAGCAGCCTGCCGGTCGGGTCGTTTACCTGGTCGCAGGGGTTGGAGTGGGCCGTTGAGGCGGGCTGGGTCACGGACGCCGACGCCTTTAAACGCTGGCAGATCCAGCAGATGGAGCAGAGTTTTTTCTGCGTCGATCTGCCGCTGTTTCACCGTCTCTGTCAGGCCTGCGATCGGCACGATCTGGCAACGGCCAGACGCTGGACGGCATACCTGCTCGCCTGCCGGGAAACGCGAGAGCTGCGTGAAGAAGAACGCAACCGCGGGGCGGCCTTTACGCGCCTGATTAAAAGCTGGGAGCCGGACTGCCCGGCAGAATGGCTGGCGCTGTGCAGGCAAAGCCAGCTCTGCGGCATGGCGTGGCTCGGCGTGCGATGGGGCATTGACGTGCGCGAGCTGGCGCTGAGCCTGGGATACAGCTGGATTGAGAGCGCGGTCATGGCGGGCGTCAAGCTGGTGCCGTTTGGGCAGCAGGCCGCGCAGCAGCTGATTATCGAACTGAGCGACCATTTTGCCGCCGGGCTTGAACAGGCCTTTTTACGTCGCGACGACGCGCTGGGGGCAGCAACGCCGCTGTCCGCCATCGCCTCTGCGCGCCACGAAACCCAATATTCACGACTATTCCGTTCCTGAGGAGTCAACATGGCTGATTACAAACATCCCCTGCGCGTGGGCGTGGGTGGCCCGGTAGGGTCGGGTAAAACCGCGCTGCTGGAAGCGCTCTGCAATGCGATGCGCGATACCTACCATCTTGCGGTGGTAACCAACGATATCTACACCAAAGAGGATCAGCGCATCCTGACCGAAGCGGGCGCGCTGGCGCCGGAGCGCATTGTAGGCGTGGAGACCGGCGGCTGCCCGCATACCGCCATCCGCGAAGATGCCTCAATGAACCTGGCGGCGGTGGAAGCGCTCAGCGAGAAATTCGGTAATCTGGACCTGATCTTCGTGGAAAGCGGCGGGGACAACCTGAGCGCGACGTTCAGCCCGGAGCTGGCGGATCTGACCATCTACGTGATCGACGTGGCCGAAGGGGAAAAAATTCCGCGCAAGGGCGGGCCGGGGATCACCAAATCCGATTTTCTGGTGATCAACAAAACCGATCTTGCGCCGTACGTCGGCGCCTCGCTGGAGGTGATGGAGCGCGATACCAACCGCATGCGCGGCGAGCGTCCATGGACGTTTACCAACCTGAAGGCGGGGGACGGCCTGGGGACGATTATTGCGTTTCTGGAAGAGAAAGGGATGCTGCGGGTGTAGTGCGGTTTGTTGCCGGGTGGCGGCTTCGCCTGACCCGGCCTACGGTTTTGTAGGCCCGGTAAGCGCAGCGCCACCGGGCAAAAAAACTCACGCCTCAGGCAGTTCCGCCAGCGGCCAGCGCGGACGCACGGACACGCTCAGGTCAGACGTTGCGCCAGCGTTCAGGCGCACCATCCCCGCGTAGGCGATCATCGCCCCGTTATCGGTGCAGAATTCCGGACGCGCGTAGAACACTTCTCCGCGACGCTTTTGCATCATCTCGGCGAGCTTCGCGCGCAGCGTGCGGTTGGCGCTGACGCCGCCCGCCATCACCAGACGCTTAAAGCCGGTCTGATCCAGCGCGCGCTTGCACTTGATCATCAGCGTATCCACCACTGCATCTTCAAACGCGCGGGCGATATCGGCGCGGGTCTGATCGCTGTCGTCGTTATTGCGGATCGTGTTGGCTGCGAAGGTTTTCAACCCGGAGAAGCTGAAGTCCAGCCCCGGACGGTCGGTCATCGGACGCGGGAAGACAAAGCGCCCTTCCGTTCCCTGCGCCGCCATTTTGGACAGCATCGGGCCGCCTGGGTAATCCAGCCCCAGCAGCTTGGCGGTTTTGTCGAACGCTTCACCGGCGGCGTCGTCGATCGACTCGCCCAGCAGCTCGTACTTGCCAATGCCCGTCACGCTAATCAACTGCGTATGGCCGCCGGAGACCAGCAGCGCCACAAACGGGAATTCAGGCGGATTCTCTTCCAGCATCGGCGCCAGAAGGTGCCCTTCCATATGGTGAACCGGGATGGCCGGCACGTCCCACGCGAAGGCCAGCGAACGGCCAACGGTCGCGCCGACCAGCAGCGCACCGACCAGGCCCGGACCGGCGGTATAGGCCACGGCATCAATATCGGTTGAACTTAACCCGGCCTCTTTCAGCGCCGCCTGAATCAGGGGAACCGTTTTACGCACGTGGTCACGAGAGGCCAGTTCAGGCACGACGCCGCCGTAGTCAGCGTGCAATTTCACCTGACTATACAGTTGGTTGGCCAGAAGCCCTTTTTCGTCGTCGTAAATGGCGATGCCGGTTTCATCGCAGGATGTTTCAATACCCAGTACACGCATGACTTGTTTTACCTCGTTTCAATACCGCGCAGTGTAGAGCCTGGGCGGGTTGATGTAAAACTTTGTTCGCCCCAGGAAGAAGGCTCGTGTATACTCCTCACCCTTATTAAAGTCCCTTTCAAAATCGCATCGGTGCTTTACAAAGCAGCAGCATTTGCAGTAAAATTCCGCACCATTTTGAAATAAGCTGGCGTTGATGCCAGCGGCAAACCGAATTTATTAAAGGTGAGAGTTACATGCCGGTAATTAAAGTACGTGAAAACGAGCCGTTCGACGTAGCACTGCGTCGCTTCAAACGTTCATGCGAGAAAGCAGGTGTTCTGGCTGAAGTTCGTCGTCGTGAGTTTTATGAAAAACCAACGACCGAACGTAAGCGCGCTAAAGCTTCCGCTGTGAAACGTCACGCGAAGAAACTGGCTCGCGAAAACGCACGCCGTACTCGTCTGTACTAATTGGTTGAGGGCCTCAGCCCTCAATTGACAGACAGAGTAATAGTCGTAAGGCCGTGCTTCCGGAAGGAATGCGCGGCTTGTTTTCGTTTATAAGTCGCTTAAATTTTGGGGCATATGGCCGGAAGAATCCCACGCGTTTTCATCAATGACCTGCTCGCCAGAACCGACATCGTCGATCTCATCGACGCGCGGGTAAAGCTGAAAAAGCAGGGCAAGAATTACCATGCGTGCTGTCCGTTCCATAACGAAAAAACCCCCTCCTTCACCGTAAACGGTGAAAAGCAGTTTTACCATTGCTTCGGCTGTGGTGCTCACGGTAATGCCGTTGATTTTTTAATGAACTACGACAAGCTCGAGTTCGTTGAAACCGTCGAAGAGCTGGCGGCAATGCATAACCTTGAAGTGCCGTATGAAGCAGGCAGTGGGCCAAGTCAGATCGAGCGCCATCAACGGCAAACGCTGTATCAACTGATGGATGGCCTGAATTCGTTTTACCAACAGTCTCTTAAGCACTCTGCGGCTGAGCCTGCGCGTCAGTATCTGAACAAGCGCGGACTGAGCGACGATGTCATTGCGCGTTTCGCTATTGGCTACGCCCCGCCCGGCTGGGACAACGTGTTAAAGCGTTTTGGCGGCAATAGCGAAGATCGTAAATCTCTCATCGATGCAGGCATGCTGGTCACCAACGACCAGGGACGAAGCTACGACCGCTTCCGCGAACGGGTGATGTTCCCAATCCGCGACAAGCGAGGCCGGGTAATTGGTTTTGGTGGTCGCGTGCTGGGTGATGCCCTGCCGAAGTACCTCAACTCCCCGGAAACCGATATTTTCCATAAGGGCCGCCAGCTTTACGGTCTTTATGAGGCGCAGCAGGATAACGCGGAACCTCCGCGTCTTCTGGTCGTCGAAGGCTATATGGACGTCGTTGCGCTGGCGCAGTACAACATCAACTACGCGGTGGCGTCGTTAGGAACGTCCACGACAGCGGATCACATTCAGCTGCTGTTCCGCGTGACCAACAACGTGATTTGTTGTTACGACGGAGACCGCGCCGGACGCGATGCCGCCTGGCGCGCGCTGGAAACCGCGCTACCCTATATGACCGACGGGCGTCAGCTGCGCTTTATGTTCCTGCCCGACGGTGAAGACCCGGATACGCTGGTGCGTAAAGAGGGTAAAGCGGCGTTTGAAGCGCGGATGGAGCAGGCTCAGCCGCTCTCCACGTTTTTGTTTAACAGCCTGATGCCGCAGGTCGATTTGAGTACCCCTGACGGGCGCGCGCAGCTCAGCACGCTGGCGCTGCCGTTAATCAGTCAGGTGCCCGGCGAAACGCTGCGCATCTACCTGCGTCAGGAGCTAGGCAACAAGCTCGGCATTCTGGATGACAGCCAGCTTGAACGTTTAATGCCTAAACAGGCTGAAAACGGCACGGTTCGCCCCGCGCCTCAGCTAAAACGCACAACCATGCGTATACTGATAGGGTTACTGGTCCAAAACCCCGAGCTGGCGCCACAGGTGCCGTCGCTGGCGGGTTTGAACCACGAAAAATTGCCCGGACTTGGCTTATTTTCAGAACTGGTCAACACGTGTTTGTCTCAGCCAGGTCTGACCACCGGACAACTTTTAGAGCATTATCGCGGCACAAAAGAGGCCGCTACCCTTGAAAAATTGTCGATGTGGGACGATATAGCAGATAAGGACATTGCAGAAAAAACGTTCACCGACTCACTCAACCATATGTTTGATTCGATGCTTGAGCTGCGCCAGGAAGAGTTGATAGCTCGCGAGCGCACACACGGTTTAAGCAGCGAAGAACGCCGGGAGCTCTGGATGATTAACCAGGAACTGGCAAGAAAATAAGTGAAAGACAAAATCATTCGCGTTGTATCAAGGCAGCAAGCGAACGAAGTCCTGGGAGTGTACATAAGTACATGACCAGGATGAGAGAACGTAGCTAACGCAGAGACAACGTGAAGGATCAAGTATTTAACGGCTTAAGTGCCGAATATCGATCGGGAAGCCCCCGGCAGCCGCACTGAGAGGCAGCGGCAAAAATATAAGTACGCCCTCGCTTTAAAGGTTGGCAGCCCCATCGCCGACACCAATCAAACGAATTAAGTGTGGATACCGTCTTATGGAGCAAAACCCGCAGTCACAGCTGAAACTTCTTGTCCAACGTGGTAAGGAGCAAGGCTATCTGACCTATGCCGAGGTCAATGACCATCTGCCGGAAGATATCGTCGATTCAGATCAAATCGAAGACATCATCCAAATGATCAATGACATGGGCATTCAGGTGATGGAAGAAGCACCGGATGCCGATGATCTGTTGCTGGCTGAAACCTCCAACAACACTGACGAAGATGCGGAAGAAGCTGCTGCACAGGTACTGTCCAGCGTGGAATCTGAAATCGGGCGTACCACTGACCCGGTCCGCATGTACATGCGCGAAATGGGTACCGTTGAACTGTTGACCCGCGAAGGCGAAATTGACATCGCAAAACGCATCGAAGACGGGATCAACCAGGTTCAGTGCTCTGTTGCCGAATACCCGGAAGCGATCACCTATCTGCTGGAGCAGTACGATCGCGTTGAAGCGGAAGAAGCGCGCCTGTCTGACCTGATCACCGGTTTTGTCGACCCGAACGCTGAAGAAGATATGGCGCCTACCGCCACTCACGTCGGTTCTGAGCTGTCTCAGGAAGAGATGGATGACGACGAAGACGAAGATGAGGAAGAGAGCGACGACGACACCGCGGACGATGACAACAGCATCGACCCGGAACTGGCGCGCGAGAAGTTTGCCGAGCTGCGTACCCAGTACGAAGTGACGCGTGACACCATCAAAGCGAAAGGCCGCAGCCACGCTGCCGCTCAGGAAGAGATCCTGAAGCTGTCTGAAGTGTTCAAACAGTTCCGCCTGGTGCCAAAACAGTTCGACTACCTGGTGAACAGCATGCGCGTGATGATGGATCGCGTACGCACCCAGGAACGTATCATCATGAAGCTGTGCGTTGAGCAGTGCAAAATGCCGAAGAAGAACTTCATCACCCTCTTCACTGGCAACGAAACCAGCGAAACCTGGTTCAACGCGGCTATTGCGATGAACAAGCCGTGGTCTGAAAAACTGCACGACGTGAAGGACGATGTCTATCGCGGTCTGCAGAAGCTGCAGCAGATTGAAGAAGAGACCGGCCTGACCATCGAGCAGGTTAAAGATATCAACCGTCGCATGTCCATCGGGGAAGCGAAAGCCCGCCGTGCGAAGAAAGAGATGGTTGAAGCGAACTTGCGTCTGGTTATCTCTATCGCCAAGAAATACACCAACCGTGGTTTGCAATTCCTGGATCTGATTCAGGAAGGCAACATCGGTCTGATGAAAGCGGTAGACAAGTTTGAATACCGTCGTGGTTACAAGTTCTCCACCTACGCAACCTGGTGGATCCGTCAGGCTATCACCCGCTCTATCGCGGATCAGGCGCGCACCATCCG
Source organism: Enterobacter sp. BNK-13 (assembly GCF_048685015.1). Taxonomy (NCBI): domain Bacteria; kingdom Pseudomonadati; phylum Pseudomonadota; class Gammaproteobacteria; order Enterobacterales; family Enterobacteriaceae; genus Enterobacter; species Enterobacter sp. BNK-13. The sequence goes on from NZ_JBLQTP010000001.1 coordinate 3,680,591, forward strand.
TATTCCGGTGCATATGATTGAGACCATCAACAAGCTCAACCGTATCTCCCGCCAGATGCTGCAGGAGATGGGCCGCGAGCCGACGCCAGAAGAGCTGGCCGAGCGCATGCTGATGCCGGAAGACAAGATCCGTAAAGTGCTGAAGATCGCCAAAGAGCCAATCTCCATGGAAACACCAATCGGTGATGATGAAGATTCGCATCTGGGTGATTTCATCGAGGATACCACCCTCGAGCTGCCGCTGGACTCTGCCACCACCGAGAGCCTGCGTGCCGCAACGCACGACGTCCTGGCTGGCCTGACCGCCCGTGAAGCAAAAGTCCTGCGTATGCGTTTCGGTATCGATATGAACACCGACCACACGCTGGAAGAAGTGGGTAAACAGTTCGACGTGACCCGCGAACGTATCCGTCAGATCGAAGCGAAGGCGCTGCGTAAGCTGCGTCATCCAAGCCGCTCTGAAGTACTGCGTAGCTTCCTGGACGACTAACCTGTCCTGACCGTGAAAAAGCTCCCAATCGGGAGCTTTTTTTTTGTTTATTCCCTCTCCCTTTGGACTGTGGGCTCCCCAGTAATTTATAAGCAGAAGCAATAACCTTGTTTCAGAACGAGTGAAGACTTTCAGCGATGCTCTGGTCCGGCTGTAAATCGCTGAGGCGTTTCCTGCAGGCCGGGGCGAGGCGCATGGATGCGCCGAGAGGGCGGGTCGCCAGGGTGGTGGCGACTGAGCCATCCTGGCACGTTCACAGGTCATGTCGTGACAGAGTAGCAAGGAACATAAAGTGAACGGAATGACCACCACGGCCGTATATTCCCCTCACCCTAACCCTCTCCCCGGAGGGGCGAGGGGACTGTTCCGTGCTGCCATAACGTTGTGGGGATCCCTCAGTCATGTGGGGAGAGGGTGAGGGCATCAGGCCGCAGAGGATTAAAGCCCCCGCACCATCAGCGCCTCATCGAGCTCCCGATACGCCTCTACCAGCTTATCCAGCGTCGCCCTGTTGAGCCCGCTCGGGTTCGGCAACACCCACACCTGCGTCACGCCAATCATGATGCTCTGCTTACCCCACTTAGCCCCGCGCTGGCTAAATGCTTGCTCGTAGGCCTGCTTGCCGAGGATCGCCAGCGCGGCAGGCTGGTAGTCTTCAATCTTCTTCACCAGCTCCCGCCCGCCGCTGCGCAGTTCATGCAGGTTGACCTCGCTTGCCTGCACCGTCGGCCGCTCGACCAGCATGGTTATGCCGCAGCGCGTGTCCAGCAGGTGCTGCTCCTCTTCAGGCTTGAGTAACCTGTCGGTAAACCCGGCCTGATAGATCACCTTCCAGAAGCGATTGCCCGGATGGGCAAAGTGAAAACCGGTGTGCGCCGAGGACTTGCCCGGGTTAATTCCGCAGAACACCACCCGCAGGCCAGGGGCCAGAATATCGTTGATCATCTTTACTCCCGCTGATACATCGTTATGGAAGTATAAAGGATTGATTATGCGTTGTTTATAAAAACAGCAGGCAGGTGTGAATGGCTGGATTGCTGCGGGGAGTTACTTTATAATTCACCGCCACGGCCCCTTAGCTCAGTGGTTAGAGCAGGCGACTCATAATCGCTTGGTCGCTGGTTCAAGTCCAGCAGGGGCCACCAAATTTTCCCTCTAGTATCAGTAATATATCCATCGCAAATCCTTGTAAAACTAGCTGTTCTCTTCCGTTGTGTCGCAAAAGTGTCGCACGACTTAGCCACTGCGAGCCAACGCACCAACATTTCAAACGATGAGTTAGAGGAAAATGGAAAGAAAAATTCCGCAGCCTTTAGTGTCAGTTGTAGCCGATCACATATCATCCGTAGAAACCCACGCTAGTTTAGATAGTCTTTTTTTCTATGCCGATGCTCCGGGAGATGCTCCCGAAGGTTCAAAGCATGTAAAAGCTTTAGAATGGTTACGTAGAATTAATAAAGTATGCGAAGACCCTTTATCGGTACTCGGCAAGTTGATCGAGGGGTACATGGAGAGTGAGGAATCTTACCCTACACCATCGCCGTTCAGCTTTCTTGCAGATAACAAAAACGAGCCAACCTTCAAAGAAAACGTAAATAAAATGTTGGCTAAATACGGTTTTTCTTACATGACAGGCGGCTTTATTGCTTCTGGTGGATCGAAGCCATCGCTATCATTGCAAGAGGCAATTGTAGGTAGAAACATGCCTGCGATTGAAATGGAATTCAATCGAGCCCTGGAGCACATTCAAAAAGAGCCAAAAGAATCAGTTTCGGCTGCATGTAACATTCTTGAATCTGTATGCAAAATTTATATTACAGACGAAGGTTTACAAATGCCCGCCAAACAAGACCTTCAGAGCGTCTGGAAGGTAGTGAAAGATAGTTCAGGTATGAATCCACAAGTCATTGAAGATAATGATCTGCGCAGAATCCTCACAGGATTGTTCTCTATAGTAGATGGTATCGGCGCTTTTCGTACACATGCCAGCACAGCACACGGCGCAGGAAGGAAGTCCTATAAGGTTCTGCCTCGCCATGCAAGGCTTGCAATTAACTCAGCTCATACGCTTGTTTTGTATATTCTTGAGTCATGGGACGAGAGGAAAAAGAAAGAATAGATTTCAGTTTTTATATAACAGATTACTGTCCACAAACCCGCACCCTACTTGGTTTCGCGGGTTTCTATTTCCCTCCTCGCACCAACATAACTTGATCCATTCAACTCACAAAAATTAAAAAAATATTCATATTTTTCTGGATGTTAAGCTCACAATCAGATCCTGTTAAGATCCACTAAACTGAAAAACACTGAAATTCTTTTCACTCTTTTCAGTTCTGGTTTTACGCAAAGGCGCCAGCACTGGCGCGGTCTGGCGGTCTGGTTTGAAGAAAAATAAAACTGAAAAATTTTTATGATCCAAAAACCGCAGGTGGGTGCAGTGTAGTGCGATTTTTGTCTGCGAAAGATTTTTTTTGCCATGCTGTGACGCGCCAGCGCTCTGCTGTCGATACGATCTACTTTCAGGATGGCGCTGCTGGAACACGCCAGAGCGCTGCTGGTTGCGCGTGGTAAAGTCTGTTTGTGAGGATAGAGAGGAGACATTCCTGGTGGGGGATGAGGGGCATAAAAAAACCCGCTTTCGCGGGTTATGTTCTGGAATGGTTTACTTGCCAATCACCGGGGAGTATTTGCCGTTTAGCGTGTCCGCTTTCGCTCCGGTGCTCCGGATGGCTTCCGCGTTGTTCGGTGCTCCCGTGTTGCTGTGTGCGTGGCTTGCCGTTTGCTCTGCCAGCTCTTTAACCACATCGAGCGTGTCGAGCATCAGCTGTGCCACTTTGATTGTGGCAGAGCCAATCCATACCACTGGGGCAATAATCTGCTGTTGCACGGCCGCCACGCTTTTACGTATCTGGCCAATTTTCTCGATCAGGTCTTTACCCGTTGTGACTGTCTGGCTCCTGGCTATGTCCGTTTCATCATTGCCGCCGATACTCGCCACGCGGTAATTTACTGCCTGGCTGTAATCGCCTGTACATACCTGCTGAATGGCTCCGGCCATCAGCGCGGACGTGCCCAGCACCGTAACTTTATCCGTGGCCTTAATGGTAGTTTCCCGGCTCACCAGCTCCCGCTGTTCCGTGTCGGTCTTAACCATCCGCGCCATCGATGTTTCACTGATCGTCTGGTCTGTCTCACCCAGTCGACCGCCTGGGTGACGCGCTGTGACACTTCCGCACGCTGCTGTTGCAGCTGCTCGCCAGGCTGGATATCCGGCAAGCTGGTTCCCTCCGGCACGGTCTGCCGCACAAAGGGCTTATCCGGCCTTCCGCCAGTAAAAGCAATTTCAACCAGTGTCCCTTCGGGTGGAAACTTGAACATCCCGGAATCATTACCCGCCATAGGAACCGGCAGCGGCACAGCTGAGTAAACAGGCGTGTCTTTATCCGGGTTCCCCAGCGATTGCCCCCATATTTACAGTGGCGCTCAACGCGCAAAATTGCATGTTGGCTTCAGTGGCGTTATTGATCGGAACGGATGGGAGGCAGTTAATCTGCCCCAACATTCCATCCAGTAACCGCGCATCTTCGGTGTAATCGGTGATAGCCAAAAGCTCATCGCAGGTCAGGCGATGCGGTTGAACCGGGTTCAACTTATTGCGGAGGATCTGTGAACGCATACCAACGGCAGCGGCTACATCTTCCAGATTGTGCGCCAGCGCAAACGCTCGGCAAGCTGCATCGAAATAAGCGTGTTTAGATGTCTGATAATCAAACATTGTTAGCCCCTCCCTAATCCGTACGATGAATTACGCGTTAAGCGAAACATCACATTCGCTTAACGCCATTACGGTTAAGGCGGCCATGTTCACTTCAACCAGCCCTTTTTTCTGTGCACCTTTAGGCTTGATAGGGAGTTTTCCGTAGGAAATCAAATTCTCAGCAGTACTTCGCGACATGCCAGTACGGCGGCAATATTCATCAAGTGGAATGTATGGATCGGGGATCACGATTGTAATGTTGGGACGCATAATGCAAACTCCTCTTGTTGTGGATACGCCAATATCCACTGTTATTAACCTATATTCGTAAAAAGCTACACCAAGGAGAGGTTAGATCGCATTAAGCGACAGACCAATAGATTTATCGCATTTTGCGAAAACCTGACTAAATTATGGGCAAATTCTCTTACGGACAAATCAGCCACAGCAGTGAAGTACTCGACAGAGTGATTAATGCTTATGGCTTTACGTCTAAGCTGATGCTTGCCGATCACTTTGGAATGGCATCGAGTAGCCTGGCTGGACGCTACAAACGAGGCGGCTTCCCCGCTGACATGGTAGTTAGGTGTGTAGCTGAAACTGGCGCATCGTTAGAATGGCTTGCTACTGGTCAAGGCAGGAAATTTGACGACGAAGAACTCGATATTATAAAAATGCCTCGTCGAAAAATCGTTGATGGCCTTCTTTACGATGCTGGCATGTACATGTTGGATAAGGTCTCATTCCTCCCGGCAGTCCCTTTACCTAAGTCCCCAATCTGCGTCCTAGAAGGTAATAGCCAATTTATCGTGGATCCCTTATTTACTGAGGTTTATGACGATCAGTGGTTGGTTGAAATTGAAGGTAAAATAAGCGTTCGCACACTTACCCGCATCCCAATTAAGAAAGTCAGAGTAAGTGGCGTCGGCATGGCCTTTGATTGTGCAATAGAAGATATAAAAATTCTTGGTAGGGTTGTATTAACAATAAGATAAGCATAAGGATTTGAAGATGATTGACTACAAAACAGCATCAAAAGACCAACTCAAAGCGGAGATGAAACGCTTAGCTGGCGTTGTATCTGACACGCCCTTTGGTACTAAAAAAGAATTCTTTCATCTCCCTGAAATTTTAAACTCGGGCGAACGTCCGGTGGCCATTGCCAGTGGCATGATGGACGGCAACACCTGGCTCATCACACTGACAAATAAACGCGTAATTTTCCTTGATAAGGGCATGATTTTTGGTGTTAAGCAGGTTGACATCAACCTCAACAACATTGTGAGCGTAGGCGGCAAGACGGGGATTATGTTTGGTGAAATTATGATTTCTACTAGCGGCCAAAACTACACAATCAAAAATGTCATGAAAGGCTCAGTTATACCCTTCACAAATTTAGTGAACGAAACAAAAAACTCTCTGAACTCCCCTGCCTCGCAACAACAAGAACCGACCAAAGACACTCAATCATTCGATGATCAAATGGCGAAAATTGAACGTCTTGCAAAAATGAAAGAAGAAGGGATTCTTACAGAAGAAGAATTCCAGCAGCAGAAAAAACTCATTTTGAATGGTTAATTTATGTCTGTAAGAAAGTTAGCTAACGGCCAATGGGTTGCTGATTTTTACGCTGTAGACAGAACTGATGGTAAAGACGGCAAGCGGGTTCGTAGGAAGTTTGCCACTAAAGGCGAAGCGCTGGCGTTTGAAAATTACACACTGCAAAAATTTGAGGACACGCCCTGGTTAGGCCAGGGCAAAGACAAACGTCGTCTTTCGGATCTAGTCCATCTCTGGTTTGAGCGCCACGAAATAACTTTGCGTGACGGCGAGAAACGTGAAAGCACCATGCTCTGGGCAGATCAGTGCATTGGGTCGCCCCTGGCTACTGAATTCTCAGCCCAGCTTTTCACCGCGTACCGGGCAAAAAGGCTCGATGGCCATTTTTCCCGTACTAAGCGCGTCACTCAGGTTTCGCCTCGCACCATGAACTTAGAGCACGCGTATTTCCTCGCTGTGTTCAATGAATTGAAACGACTTGGCGAATGGGAAGTGCCAAACCCGCTAGATAACATTCGACAGTTCAGAACAGAAGAAAGTGAGATGGCCTTTCTTACTGGAGAGCAGATTGACAGACTCTTAGAAGAAAGCCGCCACAGTTCTGCTAAAGATTTGGAGATGATTGTTAGAATTTGCCTGTCTACTGACGCTCGCTGGGGAGAGGCTGAGAAAATAAAGCACAGCCAAATCGGTGCTGGGAAGGTCCCATTTATAAAAACGAAAGGTAAGCACAACCGCACGATACCATTAGACCCAGCAATCATAGCTGAACTGCCCAAAAAGAAGGGAGCGTTTTTTAGTCCGTGTTATTACGCTTTTAGATCTGCTCTGGAAAGAGCTGGAATTGAATTACCGGCCGGGCAGTTGACGCACGTTCTCAGACATACCTTTGCTTCCCATTTTATGATGAACGGCGGCAACATACTAGTCCTTCAAAAAATCCTCGGACACACCGATATCAAGATGACAATGCGTTACGCTCATTTCGCGCCAAACCACTTACAAGAAGCATTGAGATTAAATCCTTTAAATAATATTCACAAAAGAGAAATTCAATGAACAAAAGCAACCTAGAATTATATTTAGATTATTATCTAGGACTGGACGCCCCGGGTTTTGCTGTTCTAGTTACTGGTGAATGGGGTTCAGGAAAGACGTTCCAAGTAATGAAAGCAATACCTCGTGAATTACAATGTCATGTAAGTTTATTCGGAATCAGCGAATCCCAAGAAGTTTATAACACAGTATTTGCTAAAATGTTTCCCGGCAAAAACTTTGCCAAGAAGTTTCTAGATATAACAAAGGATCTATCTGCCGAACTGAATGGTGTTACCTTCGGAGCTGGTTCCTTAGCCGGAAATATACTTAGTCCACTAATCAAACTAACTGTAGATCGGAATAAAGTAATAATCTTTGATGACCTTGAGCGTTGCCCAATGTCGAACAAAGAAATATTTGGCGTTATAAATCAGTATATTGAGCATCATCAATGCAAAGTAATCATACTAGCTCATGACAAAGAAACTCATGATGATTTCATCAAAACCAAAGAAAAAATCATCGGTCACACAATACAAATTGAACCTCAAATTGATGATGCTGCAGGTGTTTTCTTTAGTGAAAAATTCAAATTAAATAATTTCAACGCCATAAAGCCAGTAATAATTGGTGCATTTTTAAAAAGCAATTGCAAGTCACTGAGGATATTGAAATATTTAATCAATGATTGTCATAGACTCCTTGAGTGTCTTGAGCCTGTTCATTTAAAACACACTATAGCAATGAAAGCGCTCTTCAATTTCTTTTGCATAGTTAACATTGAATATAAAATGGGTAATATAAGCACTGTTGATATAGAAGAAATTCCACAGGACTATATTCAATATGCAATTATATTACAACAAGATGTCAACCAACCTGAATTAGATGAACCAACAAAAAAAAGAATAGCATTTTATCGCAAGTATAATGACATGGATTTAAGAAGCGATACTTTAGATTACGAGTTAACTGCTAAAATAATTAAAACTGGTGATTACTCGAAAGAAGAAATAGTCAAGTCTCTAGGTGTTTCAAAATTCTTTATTCAGAAATTTGACAACCCACCGTGGCTAACGATAATTAACTTTGATAATCAAGAGAGCACAAATGTAAGGTCAGCCATTGTTGAAATGTTTGATAAATTTAAAGGAACAACAATGACTAACATAGGGGAAATAATGCATAGCTTCTGCCTGTCTTATATGCTCTCTGAAAGAAATGAAATTAAATATAGTTTCGAATATTTATTTAACTCTCAAATAAATTACATTGACTCTCTTTTAGAAAAAGATTTACTACTTCCTGAACCATTAAATCCCGATCCATTCAGCGATGATATATACGAGCGTTCAGATTCACATATGTATTGGATAAGCGACTCATACAGAGATTACATTAATAAAATCGTTGACCATATAAGAAAATGTAGAAAAATAGCTAAGATCAAAAGATATCCCATTTATGTTAATGAAATCCTTGAAGCATTAGATACCAATATAGACTATTTCAAGAAGTTACTGATTGGTACTTCCAATGAAGCTGGATTATATTCTAATATAGATATTATGAATTATATTGACCCCGCCGATTTCATTAATCACTGGCTTAAACTTCCTGTTGAACTATGGAGTAAGGTTGGTTCGATCTTAAATGCGCGTTACAGGGGGGCTGCACATAACAATCTTGCTAATGAAAAGCAATGGGTGCAAACGGTCTGTGATAATCTCCTAATTCAAGCGGGATTACATAGCGGATTAGATCAATACAGGATAGAAAGGCTTGTACTACACCATGCGTTAAAGTCTTTCTAGTGTCGCAAAAGTGTCGCACTAACTTAGGGTTATTGGCCAACTTTGGTGGACATTGATTTCTTATCTCATTGATTTTACATGTTTTAATATGGTTCTCATAATCGCTTGGTCGCTGGTTCAAGTCTAGCAGGGGCCACCAGATACAGCAAGGGCTGGCGCTAAATGCGCTGGCCCTTTGTTTTTTCCGGGGATATACCGAGGATATTTCAGAAAAGTAGCCATAGTGATTTATGGTTAATTTATGACCACCCACACCATCTGCCCCCTACCTCCAGCGCTGTGGTTCCCAATTAACCTGCCAGTCCATACACAATGAAAACGCATATATAGATACAGAAAAAATGTCGGTTCAGTTGGTTCACAGTTCTGTAAGCCACGCTAGCACTGAATTTATTCGAACCAACATACGGCAAAATGAGGTTAGTTCAGCCCCGCAAAAAGTTACTGGTGGCACAGATAGATTGAGCCAAAAAGTCATTAAATCACGCCGTATTCACAATTATCTACCAGGTGCTGTCCTCTAATTCTCGGAGGGAAAATCCCTGAGGGAAATTTTCGCCTGTTATTTTTGGTTTTTTCATGGATGTAATCATGCGTGCTTCTGGTAGTGGCCGTAAGCTCACCAGACTTTACGTAATGCGGTTAATCAACTAATAACTCAAATCAAGAATGAATTAAACCGATTCACTGAAATTATTATTTATATTCATTTATTAAAAAAACAAATATAGGTAACAATGGTGATATAAAAACTTACAACCAGAAAAATAATGAAGGAGTATTGTTTGGTTAATTTGTCAACTAAATGGAGTTAATTAGCATGGCTATACCCATTTATCTCCTGCTTTGCAACGATGAAGGGAAGCAGATAAAAGGTGGCTCTGATGTTCGTGGCCGGGAAGGCAGCATTGAAGTAGTAGGTATGCAGCACGATTTGTTTATTCCTGCCGATAACATGAGTGGAGCATTAACCGGAACGCGACAGCATGAGGCGTTTACATTTGAAAAAGAGATAGACCCATCAACCCCACTTCTTTACCGGGCCTTAACTACAGGTCGGACCCTGGCAAAAGCCGAATTCAAACTTTACCGCATCAATAATAACGGCATGGAAGAAGAATATTTCAATGTCGTGCTGGAGAACGTGAAGGTGTGCCACGTTGTGCCAATTATGTTTGATACCAAAGATCCCGATTTCGAAAAACACGGGCATATAGAGCATGTAGGCCTGCGTTACGAAAAAATCACGTGGAGCTATGTCGATGGCAACATCCAGCACGCCGATAGCTGGAAAGACCGTAAAACAGCATAAGGAGATCACCATGGCTAAATGGCTTTATAAGCAAAGCACCGGCGAACTGTTTAAAGATGGAAAACTGATTGAAACAGGTTACTCCGGCGCCCTCACCATTAAAAATAATCCAGACCGTGAGCATGTTCGCGGTATGGGGCCAATTCCACGCGGTATATGGAAAATCGGTAGTTCCGGCACCAGCAAAGGACCGCTGACAATTAAACTGAAACATATTAGCGGCAATTCATACGCGCGTGACATGCTTTCTTTCCGTATGCACGGTGATAAGCGCGTCGGTATACCCGGATACGCATCTGAAGGCTGTATTATTATGAGTCCTTCAACCCGTCTACTTGTGAGCAATGATATAGGCGCATTGCTGGAGGTTGTACGATGATCCGCATAATTGCAATTTCCATCGTATTGTTGCCTGTGTGTGCAATGGCAGCTTCTACGGGTGGTGAATGTGCAGCACCCGGTCATTATATCGAAGGTATGCTGCTAACCAGCATTAAGAACGAGCTCGGCATTGATCTGACGTCTATCCAGTACAGCAAAACAACAGTGGAAGTGCTTGATGTGCTGCCAGTGTCAGATGTATTCGCCAGAAAAATGGCGATTGCAGATAGCCAGGCAGATTTAGAGAAATCAGCTGATATCAGGCTTTCTGAGAATGATTATTACAATATGTATCACGACAGGCATGTACTGACCGTGACGGCAAAATATACTTTTACGGACAAAAAAGGCAAACGTAGTGAATTCATTTCTTCAGCGTTCGTCAACGATGATGAATGCTCAGTACGGTACAATGGTTTTTTGACTTTATCGCGCGAATTTTGAATAGCAAAATCCAGGCATAAAAATGAGCATTACGCAAAACCCGACGAAAGGCAGTTTTTTTCCGCCTTCAAAAAGTGATGTTGCCTTTTGGTGTCTGGTCGTAATCCTCCGGTGGGTGCTGCTGGCTTCATATAATTAAGCCACTCAATTGAGTGGCTTTTTTATTGGTTTTTTGAACCGATGACGCAGCCGCTAACCGTGGTTCAGCGAAGCCGTTCGGACACGCTCAGAGGCACCAGGGGTCGCAATCAGGCGCTCCACGGACTCCATCGTCACGAACGTACAGCTGCAGTCCACATTGGTGCACTGGTGATAGCGCTCTTTGGTATTTTCACTTAGATAGCGACTGGTACGCGCATGCGCAGAGTGCTTGCACTTAGGACAATGAAACATGTACCCCTCCACTTAATTCACATTTTGTGAATCAATAATACCCAAAATAAAACCAATAGCAACTACATTACTCACTATCAACAGTAAATTTTTCGTCGCTGACGTTCAGCTCAAGCTTAAGCTGCGTGGTAAATCCGCTATCGTTGAGGTTATGCACCACTTCGCTGATGATCCACGCCTGCTCGTCGATGACGCGTTTAAAACCGTTTACCAGCACCGGCGTTTCGGGGTACAGATCGGCGCGTCCCAGGGCAAGCTGGATGGAAAACTCTACGGTTCCCCGCTGAAGCGCGCGCCACTTAGCCTCTGCGGCCCTGAGCGCCTGCTCTTCAGAGGCATAGACCGTGGTGAGCTCAAATACGTTTTCCGCCGATCCCACCAGCCTCTCTTGCGGCTTCTGCTCCTTGCCTCCTGTTTCCGCTACTGGTGCGACGGCATCCGGGTGCTGCAGTGCTTCTGTCGGCTGCCCCCCTGATTGACGTGAAATACTCAATTGAGGATTTTGTTGCTTTGGGTCGCGCGTTTGCAGCCATTTGGCCGTCACGCCGGAATAATTTTCACGGTCAGCGACGGAAAAAAGGTGCTTATCGCCATCCCCACGCTCAATCATCATTAAGGGAATCGGCGTGCCGCTGGCCGTCACGGCCTGGCCCGCTTTCATAAAGATAATCTTCCCGGCTTTGATTGAAACAAATGCTCCATTACGTTCAGCAAGGCGGGAGAGGAACGCCGCGTCTGTCTCCTGAGACTGGTCAATATGAGAGATGGCGATGGATGCAAGCCCCGACGCGACGCTGGCGGTCAACTGGTTACGCTGAGCGATGGTATCGACTATCGCGCCAATCGTCGTGTCATGCCACGACTGTTCGCGCCGCACGTTTAGCTTTCCACGAAAATCTGCGCTGAATCCCCGGATGGTCAGCGTGTCCGGCGCGCCCCGGAATTGAATCGCATCAATCGTAAAGTCCCCTTTCTCCTCGAGCGGGGTTCCCTCCCATCCCAGCCATAAGGAGAGCCTTGCCCCCCGGGCCGGCAAGTCTAGTAGCCCGTCGGAATCATCCAGTTGAATATCCAGCTGATCGGCTTCCAGCCCACGTTTGTCGATCATGCTCAGACTGATAAGACGGTGGCTGAAATTCTGTGTGACATCGCGATCGTCAAGCTTAAGCATAAAATCAGGGGCGATTTTCCCACCCGCCCGGATATTCATTTCGGTGATCATCCCACCAGCCCTCCAATGCTATTACGTGCGCTCGTCACCAGCTCTTCGGCCTGGGTTCTCAGATCGCCAAACATCGTCACCAGCGATTCGTCCACGCGTTTCAGTTCCAGCGTAAAATTAATTTTTCGGGCGGTACCGTCACTGTAAAAATCCGAATGCGTATGCGTGACTTTTTCAATGATAAACATGCCGTGAATGATGCCGGTACCGTCTATCAACGGCCATGCCCGCCCCTCATTCGCCATCAGCTCAACCGCCTTGAGGGAAAGCCGCCCTCCCGTGAGCTCAGGGTAAAGCAGTCCGGAGAGGGTAAAAGATGTCTCGCCTTCGCCAAGGTACTGCCAGGCTTTAGGTTTCCCGATCCGATCGTTGGACGCCCAGCGGTAATCCTTTGTAAACTGCATTGTCTGATAGGGTAAGGTTCGTCGTTCAAAGACAAACAGACCCAGCACCATTAACATTTTATCTCTCCTCAACCATACATTAAGCTGGATTGCTGCCGTCTCGCTTTATCCTGTTCAATGCTATCTATTGTCTCCCGGATTTGACGCGTCAGATCCGTTGCGGAGGCCGTGCCCCCCTGCAGCGTGATGTGATATTCGCTTTTACTCTGATCGACGTAAGAGCGTCCTCCCGGCACGAGGGTTGGCTGATACCCCTGGCCGACGCCAGAGATCCCCGCCACCGGAATGGACGAACTGCCCGCAGGAGAGGATGTCGCGTCTGCTTTTGCCGCTGCGGCGTCGAGATGACCCGACTCGTTTTTGATAAGACCGAGTTTCTCCAGCAGCCAGCTGGCCTTGCCGCTCAGGCTGTTAAAGAGATTAAGCGGTGCCATTAACGCATCACCCAGCGCCTGTCCAAAAATCACGCCAGCGTTTTTACAGCCATCCAGCGTTTCCTGCGTCGCCTTGATCGGCGTAATCAAGTCGGTGAACCATTGCCAGATACCGCCCAGCTTCTCCGAGATAGCGTCAAATACCGCCATCACCGGTGAGAACAGCGCACCCAGCGGTGCGAAAGCCGTTGAAAGCCCTTCCATCACCCCACCAAAGAAGGCGCTGATGGGCTCCCAGTATTTGAAAATCAGCAAAGCACCGGCGGCAATCGCCGCGCCAAGGGCTATCACCGGCCAGCTAAGGGCGCCCAGCACCGTCATGATGGCGCCGCCCACCACGCTAAATACCATTCCTAACATCCCGGCCGCGGTAATAACCATATTGATGCCCGTCAGAACCGGACCAATAACCGTGCCTACGCCACCCAGTACCCCAGCAAACGCCTGCGCGCCGACAACAATGCTGGCAAGGGTCTGCGTCAGCTCAGGGTTGGCATTCACCCACAGGGAGGCCGTGCCAAGCCAGCCGGTTGCGGTTGTTATCAGGTTGCGCAAAGCGCCATCTGCTTTATCAAATACGTCAATCTTCAGCCCGCTCCACGCGGCCTGGAATTTGCTGATATCGCCGTCAAGATTGTCGGTCTGCACGGAAGCCACGAGCGCGGCACTGCCTGTTGCCCCCTGCAACTGCTGGCGTTTTTTATCAAGCGCGCCGTTACCCGCGGCTGAGCGCAGTGCATCCGGAGCCTGGGGCTGTCGCAGCATCGCGCTGAGCGCGTCCCCGGCGGCGGCACCGTTCATTCCCTTTTCCGTCAGAACGCCAAGCTGCGCGATTGTCTCTTCAAGACCCATACCGGTCGCATCCGCAGCGGGCGCAGCGGAGGTGACGGCCGCCGCCATCTCAACGAGACTGGTGTTCGAAGAGGTAAACCCGCGGGTAAGTAAATCTGCGATGCGTCCCGCATCCGTATCGGCCAGGTTATAGGCGGCCTGCGTGCTGCTGAGAATATCGGCTGCTTTTGCCGCGTCGACATTCCCCGCCAGGCTGAGGTTAACCGTGGGTACAGTGGCAGCAATAACCCCATCGGCGTCGTAGCCTGAACGAGCCAGTTCGGTTTGTGCACGGACGACCGTATCTGCGGGGACTCCGGTCCTGGCACTGACCTCCCGCGCCTGCTGGCGAATGGCCTCAAGCCGGGCGTCGCCCTTCTCCAGACCAAGGCTTGCCTGAATAGTCGACATCTGTTTTTCAAAACTGATGCCAGGCGCCATAAACCGGGACGTCTGATCAAAGCCCGCTTTGGCCATGCCCACGCCCGCATTAGCCAGCTGATGCACCCGCGCGGCAACGCGTTTGCCTGACTCGTAGCGATTCTGAACGGTACTCAGTTGCGCCTGCTGCTGATTGACGCGGGCCAGCGCATCCCGCTGTCGGTTAAGCTGCTGCGTTTTTTCGCCGATCTGACTTTTTAAACGACGCTCATCCGACGAAAGCGTTCGCGTGTTGATTCCCGCCTGAGCGAGTTCAGTCCGCTGACGCTGTACCGAGTAACGTAAGCTGTTGTACTCAAGCTTGAGGTTGGCTGCCGATTTTCGGGCAGCGGACAGCGCATCAGCCTGTGCCTGAGTTGGGTTTTGTGTGTTTTTAAACTGCAACGCCAGCGCCGCCGCCTGCTGTTTCGCCTGAGCAAGCGACTGCTCCGTCGTGGCGAGCTGGGCATTTGCTTTTCTGAAGCCGTTAATGCGCCCCGCCTGCTCGTCGAGCCCCCCCAGCGCCACCTGCGCATCGCGGATATCGCTCGCGAGAGTCAAGCTGGCGTTCTGAAGAGCGTTAAGCGGTCGGCTTGCACGATCAACTGCCTTAAGCAGCTCCTGAAGACTGACATTATTACTCATGGTGGTTTCCGCTTCGCTGCAGCGCTTTTTCGCGCCATAAGAGGAGTTCGGTCACGCTAAGGGTGTACAGTTCTGACGGCGGCCAGTGAAAAATCACCGCGATATCCGCCATCAGATCGTCGACCGACAGGTTTTCAGGAAATCTCAGCGAGCCGAAGCCGGTGACAAAAAACCGATCACCTTACCGGCAAAAGAGAGCAGATCGCAGGCATCCAGGCGAGCAACCTCATGCTCGGTCAGCGCCGGAGAGGTCATTCGCGGCAGCACCTTAATCAGCGCATCGACGTCAGATTGCGCCAGCGACGCCAGCGATACCCCGCGCAGGGTCCCCGCATTGGGTTTAGACACCGTCACCTGTTCAATTTTCTGCTCACCGCGCTGAACGGGGCTATCAAGCGTGACGATATGTGGGTTTTCACTTTCGTGCATGGCGGTCTCGTTGCTATTTTCCATTTCGTTACTCTTCTGAAAGTTAACTCACCGGCCGGTAATCCCGGCCGGTTAAAGGGTTACAGGCCGATGGCCTTACGGTGTTCTGCCAGACGATCGACGCCGTCGACTTTGAGCACCATGTTGATGATGTCGATCTCGATGATCTCTTTGCCATCAATGGTCAGTTGGTAGTACGCGCACTCGGTGGACATCTTGGTGGTGCCGCTCTCGCCCTGCTTGTTTTCACCGCCATCGAACTCTTTATGACGGCCGCGCATGACGATTTCGACGGCGGAGATTTCGCCGGTATCATCGCGCTGATAAGAGCCGGTAAAGCGCAGCGGCACGCTGTCCGCGCCCGGAGAGGCATACTGTGCCCACAGCGCGGCGTCCGGCAGACCGCCAACGGTCCACTCCAGCGCCAGGGCATCATCGTCCAGACCGAGATCGACAGAGACCGAGCCCGGCATACCGCCGCCACGATACTTCTCCAGCTTGCGGGTAAGCTTCGGTAGGGTCACAGACTCAACAACGCCCATATAGCTCAGGCCATCGTTGAACATATTCAGGTATTTAAGTTTGCGTGGTAACGCCATGCTTCAGCTCCTTAGCTATTAACCGAATCTGACAGGTCTGCCAGATAGGTATCGGTGATGCGCTGGCGCAGGGTCAGATTTTCCAGCGGCGGGACAGGGGTGTAGTCGTAATCGATATACAGTTTCCCCGCTTTCAGGGTGGTTGCGTCGTTCGACTCAGGGTCATACCAGCAGGAGCCGTCGACGATATAGCCGTTGGTTTTCAGCTCGCGGAACTTGGCATTAATACCGGAAACGATGTCGCGGATAAGCGTTGGGGTGATGGGTTTATCCATCGCCCACGCGTGCGCTTCCGCCATGGTATCGGCCAGCACCTGCGCGGTACGGGTGTAGTTTTCAAAGACGAATAACGGGTCGTCAGAGCAGGTACGGTTACCCCAGAATTTGAAGCCGTCGTTGCGAATCAGCGTGGTGACGCCCGCCTGGTTTAGCAGGTTCGCATCGGTAGCCTGTTCCTGCAGATCCCAGGAGACAGAGGCGCTTACGCCCGTAACGCCGTTGACGCCAACGTTTGACAGGGTTTTATGCCAGCCGATGGTCTGGTCGATTTTGGCGCGCAGGCCAAGCGCACGGGCGGTCGCCCAGGCCGTCGTCGTTGCGTTCGTGGTGGTATCCCATGCCAGAAAATCAGGGTGGATAACCATCAGCTCGCGCTGGCTGAAGTTTTTGCGGTAGTCGATCGCCTCAGAAATGGTTTTACATTCCCATGCGCTGACATAGCCGAACGCGCGCAGGCTCTGGCACATCGCGGCCAGCGCGGTTGCCACTTCCTGAGAATCCAGCCCCGGCACGCCGAGAATACGTGGCTTAACGCCGGTTACCGTTTTCGCCGTGAGAAGCGCCTTCAGGCCGGTATATTTACCGTTTTCATCGGTGGTACCGATGATGTTGGAAACGGTCTGTTTGCGCGCCTCCTCCGGGGTTTCTGCGGTGCCTTCGGCCACGCGAACAACAACGACAACCGGTTTACACTGGTCAGCAATCGCCTGCAGAGAAGCAGACAGCGTCCCCGCCTTGCCGGCTTTCGCAATCGCAGTTTGCACGTTGGTAATGAGCACGGGCTCGTTTAAAGGAAATGTCTTGTCGTCAGCGTCGCTGGCCGTACAGACCATACCGATGATTGCCGTCGAGACGGTGGAAATGGTGCGGGTGCCATCGTTGATTTCGATAACTTCCACGCCGTGGTGAAAATCACTCATCCGTTTAACTCCTTGGTTAGTTGGTGAGTGATATTGTCGCGGCTGGAGTTGTTATGAGCTAACTGTCACCGTCCAGCGATGACTGACACAACGATTGTCCGATTACCGTGGCGGGGAATTTTTTATAAAGCGTTGAAACACCCACATCAAAAATTAACGCAACGCGCTGCCGGGATTCTCCGGCAACAATCAGTCTTCCAGCCTGAGCCCATTCCTCCTGCGTCAATTTAGGGCGTCTGCCACCAATTCGCCCCTGTTCCCGCGCTGCGGCCAGCCCGGCGCACGTCCTCTCGACAATGAGCTCACGCTCCATTTCAGCAAGCGCCCCCATGATATGGAAGAAGAATCGCCCCATTGGCGTTGAGGTATCAATGCTGTCAGTCAAACTGCGGAAATTAATGTTTCGCTGGCGTAGTTCCTCGGTCATTGAAACAAGGTGGCGCATACTGCGCCCGAGCCGATCGAGTTTCCATACAACGAGAGTATCGCCCGCATTCAGTTGTCTGAGGGCACGATTGAGTCCCGGTCTGTTTGTCGATTTACCGCTGATTTTATCTTCAAAAATGAGCTCACATCCTGAACGCTGAAGCGCGTCACGCTGTAAGGCGGTGTTTTGTTCATTTGTTGACACGCGTATGTATCCGATAAGCATGTAAATTCTTCCTGTTAAAACCCAAAATCATGCCATTTAACTGTTAAACACGCATTTTCAAAAACCTTGGTTTAGGGGAGGCTGCTAAAAGAAGCGTGGGGACCAGTGCGAACCAGATCCCGGATATGAATTCATTCACATCACAGCAGTCATCAAACGGGTGGCAAAAATTGCCGGGTGGATTAATTTTACAGTGGGGGCTGACAACAACCTTTGGTTCAGAGCAAAATACATTAGTAACATTTCCGGTGGCGTTTCCTCATTCTATGCTGATGGGATATACGACTTACGCAAATACCACCGGTGATCCCGCAGCAGGGTCCATATATATTGGGCAGGTCAGGACAATGGGTAATACGCAAATGTATATACGTAACCTGGGACCGGGAAACGCTCAATATACTTGGCTTGTAATCGGATGTTAGGGGGAGTTATGTTTTACGCTAAATCAACCGGCGGATTTTATACACCTTATATCAACGGGAAAAACATTCCTGATGATGCTGTTGAAATCACAGACGAGAAATACCTTGAATTATTGCAGGATCAATCTGCCGGGAAAATAATTACTTCGGATGATAAGGGCAATCCAATTGCGATTGCTCCTCCACCACTGACACATGAAGTACTTATTAACCAGGCTGAACGCAAGAAAACATCTTTGTTACGGCAAGCAACGAATGTCATTGCACCATTACAGGATGCTTTCGATCTAGATCTCGCGACAGATGAAGAAAAAAACCAACTTATTGACTGGAAAAAATACCGGGTGCTGCTGATGCGTGTTGATACATCAAAGGCACCCGCTTTCAAGTGGCCTACATCTCCGGTTTCGGCGGAAGGGTAATGGCAGGCGCGGTACTGATATCGACTTTAGTCAGTTGGTATCGGTACCGCTGCCATTCTGCCAGGCGTGACACGTCTGCATCTTCGATATAGCCTCCAGTCTGAGCATCTGTCAGTGGAGCGATAATCGCTGTTGCTTCTGCCAGTAACTCGGTTTTCGTCTTTTCTGCCGTCACCACATCCGCAGCGTGCAGCGCTTTCAAGTCAGTCAACCACTGGCTACCGTTCCACTTATCATATGGCGTACCAGGGGCTTCTGTAGTCGTGTCTTTCGGATAATCACCCGGCAGGGATATCGTGACTCGTTGACCTGTCTTCGTGCTGTATACAGTTTCACTGCGATGATCGGCGAGGTACTCCCATGCGCTTAAGTCAGAGGTGCGACAGATAGTAAAACCTTCCAGAGCTACTCCAGGTGCATCAATACAGGATAAGGCTGGAATGCCTACACCTTCCACTAAATATTCAACGGATGAAGAAAGATATTCTCCCGTCGCCCCATCATAATTAAACACAGTAATCTCACCGGCCATAATGGCGATATGTTCACTGTTTAATTTTGCCATCACCATTATGCGGCCCTCACGATGTAGTTAAATGCGATGTTACGGGGGCGGGCTGAAACATAAGCCCACCAATCGTAACGCTGCGAATTTGCCGGACTACCTATCCATTTTTTTCCTTTAATATTTTCCCATTGTGCTGCGGTCATTACATCACCGAACCCATAGGCAGCAGACCCGATTGAGCTGATATCTCCCGTATCATTGTCATCAAAGCCCGAAACAATAGTACCTTCCTGGAATGACAGCAGCCCACGACCAGCGTCAATCCCTCGCCCGTCATCCCAGCCACGGATAAACTCACCACGTAAATCAGGTAATCTGAGCGCAGGATAAGCCAGTGCAAGCTTGGGATACTGTGAGGCGGTGAACGCCGCGCCATTGCATTTGAGCCACCCCGTCGGTGGATTTGCTGACGGCCACGGAACGGGGACGCCCACCGGCAAAGCTGACCCTTCTCCTAAACCAAGGTTTTTGAGAACCTCAGCACTCAACCCTGCATCGGCAATTTCTTTTAACGCATTGGCGATTAAAGGGTACTGTTTATGCGGATTATCAGCAGCAATGTGCTTTTTCATCTGATCATCAGCATAGCTCTTCACTTCAATAATTTTATCGTCAACATACTGGCGCGTTGCCAGCACAATTGACGGATCAATTTTCAGGGAAATTGAAGATGTGCTAGACACAATCAGAATCATGCGAATGGTCTGCGTGCGGCCACTTCCTTCCTGCAGCTGAGGCTTGTATGTTTCCGGGCAGTTAGCTACGGCGATCAGAATGCCGTCGTCGTCATAGAGACCGATCTCTCGGATCCAGAACCCTCCCTCATTCTCGGGAATAATCTGCTCAGCGATGATCTGGCTGGTATTGTTCGGATCAACAGCGAGCAGGTTTAGCGGCGCAATGCGTTTTTGGTTAACGAGCTTCGTCTGCGCAGGATCGGGGGTGGGCAACGTTCCGTTAGCGTCGCCTACCGCCATTTGCGTCAGATTGAGTTTTGTACCAAGTGCCGTCGCGTTAGCTAGCCGCGCCGCGCCCTGATTAGTCAGTATGGCAAAATATTTTGCGGTCATGCGTTCACTCTCAGGTTATCAATCAAATGGATGGCCGAGGCCGGGTAATAATCACCACCGACAATAAGTTCCTCAGTGGTATAGGGGTAAACAGCCAGCGCATCGCCGTGATAGCATCCTGCGCCGACATAAAACTCTCCCGTTGAGCTCAGGCTGATAGCCAGCCCGGTCATGTGTCTACTTGCCGGTTTGGCATCTTCAATTAGCCGTTCAAGCTCCTGATACATTTCGTCAGTGATGCCGTTATCAAGCACACCGACAACCAGACGGAATGTGCCTGGCTCCTCATCGAGCTGCCACCACTCGCGCACCTCTATCAAAAAGCCAAGCGGTTCCACCACACGACGCAATGCGCTGATGGTTCCTTTGTGCTGATGGACGAAAAACGAGGACATAATGACGCTGCGTTTTGTGCTCTCTGGCCACGCCTCATCCCAACGGTCTACCGACAGCGCCCATGCCAGGTAGGGAAGTAAATTCACCGGGCATGCGCTGGGGTTCCATAACGTGCGTAGCGGTACCGGCACACGCTCAATATTCGAGAGCGCAGCGGCAGCGGCGATTTCCAGGGGTGAGGACCCAACGGGTAATAGCCTGTCACTCATCCGAACCCCCGATAGTTATCTGATACGAGGTACAGTTCGATGCCTGCGACTTAGTCAGCACAATGTCAGACTGGGGAGATATCAGTTCAACGCGCTGCACACCTTCAACGTGAAGTGCTGCATAAATGGCCGACAGGCGGATATCGCGTCCAAGGCGATGCTGTGCGCTGATATAATTTTGCAGTTTCTGCTCTGCTGCTTGCCTGATAGGTTCAGACTCTGGTCCGGGATAAACGTAGAGCGTTGCGTTTATCTTGTAAGGCACAATTTCTGCTGACTGAACTGTCACACGATCGCCGACCGGGCGGACGGTTTCAGCGTTAAGCGCTTTTTCAACAACCTCCAGTAATTCAGGACGAGCGGTGCCATCACCCTCACGGGATAACACCGAAATCGTCACGTGTGCAGGCTGAGGGCTTTCAACCGAAACGTCAGCGACCCGTCCGTCGGCACTTCGACCATGATATTCATAGGCTCCAACCGGCCCCGCGACGCTCAATCCTTCAAATGCCTGCTGCGCGCGCAGTCGAAGGTCAGCATCTGACTCCATGACGACCGCCGTTGGCGGAATGGTAGTGTCATCTCCCGGGGTGATGATCAGGCGTTCGGTGTTATTGTTTCCCGCGATAACATCAAGGTCGTGACCGGCAGCATAGGCCAGCGTCACAGCTAGTGCTGCCTCGTTTACACGCTGGCGCCAGATAACTTCCCGGTAGGCGTTCTCCTGCAGGAGCTTCACAATCGGCTCGGATTCCAGCGTCAGCGTCCGTGCAATCGCCTCTCGCTCCTCTTCCGGATAGAGGGAGACAAAGGTGGCCTTTCGTTCTGCCAACAGCGTTTCATAATCCACCTCCTCCACGACATCAGGCGCGGCGAGCTGGCTCAGATCAACAATAGCCATAGCGTTTAACTCAGTGAAATGGTGATAGAAAAGGATTGTCCGGAGGTCGGGCGCGTGCCGGTAATATCGACATACAACGTCCCGTCGTTCTCCGAACGTTCGAAAGTGATGGCCGTCAGGCTTATCCGCGGCTCCCATTTCTGGATGGCGGAATAACAGGCGGCCATGATCTGCAGGCGCAGCGCCGGGCTCTGCGGCCTGTCGATCATCGCCGCCAGCAGCGAGCCGTAATCCCGGCGCATGACCCGCGAGCCAATCGGCGTAACCAGAATGTCGCGCACGCTCTGCCGGATGTGGTCAGCCTCTGAAAGGCTTAGCCCGGTCTGCCTGTTCATTCCCCTGTAACGCACCGTCATTGTGTCCCCTTAGTCCAGCTTCCGCCGCTTTGCACACTGCCGTGCGCGTGGTTGTCCACCTGCACCCCGTTGGAGGTCAATTTACCGCCGGAGTGCTCAATATTTCCGGTCATCACCCCGCCCTTCTGCACTTCCAGCGAGGCGGTAATTAACTTGTTGGTACACACCACTTCAGGCGTATCCAGCGTGATGCGGGACGTTGAGATCACCCGCACCTCCGGCACGGTGGCGGTCAGCGATTCAGAAGCGGAAATGTCGGCCGTTTTAATGCCTGAAACCGTCAGCGCCCCGCGTCCGGGTTCGTACTCGATCACCGCGCCGTCAGGGAACGCGACGTGGAACGCGTCAGGCGACCCGGACGGCGCCGGATGGTCGTCAGAGAAAATGCCGGGCAGCACAAAGGCGGTATCCAGCTCACCGCCGATGGCCAGCAGCAGCACCTGCTCTCCCTCGGAAGGGGCCCACCACACGCGCGAACGTCCCGCACGGCAGGTTAGCCAGTTCAGCCAGGTGGTTTTCATCCCGCCGGTCTGGACACGACAAAGCCCTCTGTTGAGGTCAACGTCGGTCACAACACCGATACGAATCAGATTGCGGATCGCGCGAGCGATACCGTGCATGGAAGTTAATGTATTCATGAGAAGAGAATGCCGTTCAGGAGGAACGGCAGCAACGAGACGGGGTTTTCTGCGGGATGATACAACAAGCGGTCCAGACAGCAGGCGGCTGGCGGCCTTCAGCGTGGGGAGCTTAGTCCTCCCACTGGCTGACCAGCTCACCGTTGATGTACAACGCCTTCGGACGCGTGACGGGCTCCGGCAGCGGCGGCTCCGGGGAATAGGTCGCGTGCAGAACGCCCTGTTCCTCGGAAACAAGAATGCGCTCGGTTAATTGCATGCTGATGCTGATATCCATCGTAGCGTCATCGTTTAAAACGATCGCGAAGGTATATCCGTTTTTGCGTCCCTCATCGAGGGTAAAAATGTCCGGCTGGTTTTCCCGCAGCCAGGCCAATACCGGAACAAAAAATCCCTCGCTGTCGCCCGTGAAACCGCTAACCTTCGCGTTCAGCACATACCGTTTTTCAAAGGAGAGCGAGGAGGCAAGGCGGGCGTCTATATTGCCGCTGCCGACCGACATCTGCAGGCGCTCCGGGTTGGCATTCAGTTGGGGGATCGCGTCAATTAATGCCTGACGCAGGCTCTTGAGTTTGTGCATCGAGTTTATCCTGACAGTCTTTAATGGTTTCAACCTGCAGCGCGCAGGCGATAAGGGCGTACTCAAGCCTGCGTATATCGGCGCTGAGATCGCCGTTAGTGGCGGGTTCGCTTCCCGGCATCGGGCAGCGGCTCACCTTCGGGCAGGCGTTGTAAACAATGGGCTGCGGAGGCGCAGGCGGTGCGGGTGTGCAACCTGCGCACAGCATCAGGCAGCTGAGCGGTATACCAGCGGCGTAATGCTTCATTTTCATTGAGTAATCTCCCGATAGTCGCTTCCCGTCTTGCCCTCTCCTCGCCCGCAGTAACAAGCTCTTCACGGAGCCTGACCTGGGCGTTTTCGTTTGCTCTGGCCATCCGTTGCGACTGGGACAGCTGATGGTTAAGCGTGGCGAGGGCATTTTTTTGTTCGCTGGCGACCCGGTTGGCCGTGGCTAAGGAACGGGACAGGGTCTGGTTGTCATGACGAAGCCACAGCGCGATCGCCAGCAGCCCGGCCAGCAGCAGCATGAGGACTCTCATGGCAGCCCCTTCATGCACCAGGCCTTCTCGCGGACACGGCGATTTTCCAGACCAGTATTTTTAACGCCGTTGACGTACACCCAGCGGGTAAGCTGTTCGCACGCCTGCGACCACTGTTTACGCTTAATAAAAGACACCAGAGTCGAACGGCAGGCGGCGCCTGCACCAACATTAAAGGTAAAACTCACCAGCGCGTCGTAGACCCGCGGCGGCATCTCCACCGGCGCGCACGTCGCCAGCCGTCGCTCAACGTTGAGCACATCAGCAACCAGATTTACCGCGGCCTCACGCTCGGTAATGTCCCGCGTCGGCACAACGTTTGCCGTGTGGCCAATGCCTGACGTCCATACCCCAGCGCTGCACCGGTAGGGCGAGAGGCGACAACCTTCGAGATCGGCAATCAGCGCCAGCCCCTCAGGGGACGTTTTCAGTAAACGAAAGTCGGGCATCAGCACAGCCAGGGCCAGCACGCCGGCGACGCTGCAACGCTTAATGATTGAGTTCACGAATGCTCTTCTTATCGAGGCCCAGCGACTGGAGATAGCGCCAGGTTTTTCGCTTAAACCAGTAGTTCGTCAGCGCGGTAAAAATGGCGCAAACACTCCCCACGTACAGCGCGACCTTTTCAGGCGACATCGCCCCGAACCAGGCCAGCGCCACGGCCAGCCAGTAGGCGATAAACGTGGTGATTTTCTCCAGGCTCAGTCCCATAGATTTACGGATTCTTTGGTAGGGGCGCTATTTACCTCCGGCATCTCTACCGGTGTGCCGTGAGGCAAGATAACGCCTGACTCCGCGAGGCCAGGATTGGCCTTCAGAACGGCTTCTACGACGCCAGCCGTGCGCCCATAATAACGGGCGCAAACGGCATCAAGCGTGTCCCCCTGCATTGCATAGATCTTCATCAGACGCTCCCAACATCCGGTTACCAGGTACTGTAGAGTTTCCCGGGCTGGCGGCCTTTTCGCTATCGCTGACGGATGGACAATCGCGGACACAACAGACCGTCCACATGCAGCGAAGCGTGGGTCAACGAAAGCGCAAAATCAGAATGAGGGCGTGCGTTCGGGTAATGACGCTGGGCTAGCGCCAGCTCTCGTCTTCCCAGACTTCCCGGAGAATATTATCCAGCATCTCGCGATCGGCTTCTCCTTCGAGCCCCTGGAGCTCTACTCCCGTCATCGATCCTATTTTCACGGTCACCCGCGATGACGGGAACAGGGATCTTATTCGGCGGGTCAGTTCGTTCTGGAAGGCCTCGACGACGCCATGGCCAATCTGCTGGTCTTTATCGAGCGTAATGTTCACCCGAACGTTACCCTCTTTTTTGATGCGTTCCGGAACAGGCGATGCTGAGAAAACAACGGTAAACGCGTTGTTTTTGATTAAATTTCCCCGCGCAATCTCAGCAATCAAATTCAGGGCAATCTCACGATCTCTTTCCTGACATGTTCCTTCTGTCGTCAGTCGAGCAATCATCTCGACGCGTTCAATCATGACCTGCTCGTTCAACTCTCTGTCCACACAACCTCCACCACGAGATACTGTATAAACATACAGTAGCACGTATTCATAAAAAGAGTGAAGCGAAAAATCAGAACTCTTCACGGTATGTGCATGATATCGATGGAGATTAGCGTGCTCTCAGAGCGAACAGATCCGATAAATGCCCAATACGTTCAAGGATTTTCCGCGCCTTGTGCTGATAAGAACGCGCTGCCGGAAAGAGCGATCCGTCAGCTGCGCCTCTGCACCATTTGTCGTTAAAGCGGCCTACGCCGCCCGCCATAAGATGCAGGGCCTCTGCGCGACTGATGGCGATTCCGGTGGCGAGCCAAACCTCATCAATCACCTTCTCCGGGACCCCGTTCTGCGGATCCCGCTCGTAGATAAAGGGCGCCGCTGCGCCGGGCCGGATGTGCCTGATACGCTCGGTTAATGCCCGTCTCGCACGCCGGTTAAGGGGTTGAGAGAGATCGCTCAGCGTACAGTTATTGACAGAACTCCGAGAAGGCGCAGATACATCCTCAGGCTCCTGGGCCCGCTTCGGCACAATTTTCCACTGCGTGAGCCGGGTTAAAACCGGGCTGCCCGCGCCGACGGCGGCATCGTACACGCCGCGGATGCGGACCGTTTCTTCGCCGTACTGGTTAAACCCGGTACCCGGCTCATACAGCGTGCGCACCTGTAAATCATCGCGACGCACAAACGGGCCGCCCTGTGCAGTGACGTAACCCGCCCAGTCACCGGCGTCGGCAGCTTCATGGACGGCAGCAAACTCGACGCTCAGACCACGCGCGGTCTCTGCGTCTGCCAGTCGGCGCAGCTCGCGGTAGACCGTTACCGGCGCGCCGCCGATGAACTGAAACTGGCGAATGTGCCAGCGCCCTGCCCAGGCCGATACGGCGGACGCCGTCTCCTTCAGCAGGCCGCCGCTTTCGTTATCGGTCTCGCCATCGAGCGCATAGCCGTCGATATTCTTTGAGATGTATTTGGCGATATAGCCGGTAGCGCTGCCTTTCTGCGGATCGATCGCGTCCGCGTGAAAGCGAGCCTGTCTGGCGCTTTCGCTCTGCAGCTCAGCGGCATCCTCCTCCCGGGCGTAGTCCCCTATAATCCGGCGAACGCATTCGACGTCTTCCGGCCGCATAAACACCAGCATGTGCCAGTGGGGCGTACCGTCGTGATGGGGTTCCGCGACGCGGATACCAAAGATACGGCGACCTTCCCGGTGCAGCTTTGCGCGGATGCGCGCCCACACCCGGGTGAGGTAGCCTTGCGTATCCGCCGGGCTGGCCCCGTTCCACTTCGCGTTGGGGTAGCCCGATTTCACGGTGGCGTGATACTGCGCGGGGGCGGTTAAGGTATAGAATTCGCCCACATAGCCCAGCGCCTGGCAGATATTTTCAAACCCGCGAATGCGGGTCATGAGCTCACAGCGACGTATCGCCGGGTTGGCCACCGAGCTATCGTATTTTTCAATCAGGCTAATGCGGTTGCCCTCTTCATCTTCCAGCTCCATGCCCTTGAGAAATTCACGGGTGCGGCGCTTCTGCTCGCGCCACTCGGTCACGCAGCGTTTGCTCGCATACGCCATTCTCTTTTTGCTGACGTTGCCGAGAGCAATCTGCAAATGCTCGCGCCAGGCAGCCGCGATCCGACGTAAACGCCCGCGCCACCACGCCTCGGAAAACATCCGCATCACCGCGGCGGCAACATCGTCTTTGTTGAAAAATGTCTTCGACACCCGCTCCCAGTGCGGAGGCGACACGTTGAACTGCCGGGCGATCAGTCCGGCGCGCTGATACCAGATGAAGAGCGTCTGGTATTCGCCCATATCGGCATCGTTAATATTTGCCAGCTCGCCGCGAATAAAGCTGGCAATATCGCCCGCCAGCAGGTCGATATCCGCGCGGGACATATCCGGCAGACGGTTATAGCGGGCAACCAGTTCAACCATTCGCGAGGCAAGGTACTGCAGAAGCTGGGTATCGAAATGGCCTTTAAACACGGCTCGGGAGACTGCGTCATGCAAACCTGCGCAGGCATAGCGTTCAGAGACCCGCCGCAGGCGGGGCAATATCCTGTTGCAGAAGCGGATCAAAAAGGCGTTAGCCTGCGGGCTGCCACGATGCTGTTCGAGGGCGTCAACCGCGCGCCAGACCTCAAAACGCACGCAGTCAGGCTGCTGTGAGAGGGCCATTCTTGCCTGCTGCAGCGCCGCGAAGAAGCGATCGCGACGCTGCTGCTGGGCATGGGTAAGATAAGGGCTGGCGATGGCTGACCGCGGCGCATTCCACGGATAAGCGAATGACGTAGCCAACTCACCCTCCCCGGACGTGTTTATTTTTCATCTCCGCGATCTCCTGACAGGTGACGCACAGGGCCACGCCGGGCACCGCCATACGGCGCGCCTGTGGTATTGGAGCCTCGCACTCCTCGCAGAAGAAACGTGAAGGCGATGCGGGTCGTCTGCGGGCGCTATTAATGTGGCGCTCTCTGTCTTCTTGCTCGCGCGCCTGGGCAAGATCGATAAAATCGGCCATCAGTGCAGCTCCTGGGATTCACGCTCGTAGCGGGCCGCCTCGTGGCACAGCAGTTCGGCAACGTCTTCTCCGCTCATGCCGGTTTTGTAGATCTGGCTTGCCAGCGCCTCCAGACGCAGGGAGACCGCAAGGGCGCGCGCGCATCGTTCCTCTGTTTTTGCCTCCATCAGCAGGCGTTGCAGTTCTTCACTTCCGATCGGATAAGGGCGGTTTTCACTGTGTCGCATTACGCGTTCTCCTTAAATTCAGGCAACAGGGTGCCCGGCGGGTTTACGCCATTCGTTTTTGGGTTGGGTTACAACGGCATGGTCAGCCGTTCAGGAAATAAACTCACAACAGCACGAAAATGATTCATCGCGGTAATTAGCGCTCTTTTCTCCTCTGTGGTCAGCTCGCTGATATCGCACTCATGACGGGCGACGGGTAATCTCGCCAGGAAAAAGAGAGCGGCCAGCGCCCTGCTGTTCTCCTCAAAAAAGGGATCGCGCTTATCGCGCATGTCAGCCATAAACCGTGCCAGCTCTTTCCCGCTATCGCTCCCGTAGCGGGCGCGCAGTTCAGCGATGTGGTTAAGCCCGCTAAGACGCGCCCCCACGCTTAGTGGAACCCTTGCACGGGCAGCTTCTATCGCCATATCTCCCCTCGCGTAAATGTATGCACGCTAATGCGTTCAAAACGGGCAGAGCACGGCTTTTTCCGCCGTTTGAGGATTGCGATTTCGGAAGCCATGCTGCATGATTCCCATTTTGATAATGCCTGCAATCATTAGCCTCAGTTTGCCAACGTCTGCCGCTGATTGCCCGAATTTGTAATGATACTAATACCCAAATGAGTATTAGTAAACGCCCAAAGGAATATATTTTGATACTAGATTCTCAAGTGAATAATGAAGAATTGCTCGATAGAATCTGTCAGGTATATGGTTTCACGCAGAAAATCCAGCTGGCCCGACACTTTAATATCGCCGCCAGCTCGCTTCAGAACCGCTACGCGCGCGGTACCATCTCTTACGACTTTGCGGTTCAGTGTGCGCTGGACACCGGCGCCAGCCTTCGCTGGCTGATGACCGGCCAGGGTGCGCAGTTTGCAGGAAACCCCGCCCCGGGCGATCCCGTTTCGGTTGCGACATTCACACTCAGTGACGGGAGGCTGGAAGAAAATTCCATTTTGAGTATCGACGCTGCTTTCTTTAGCAAACCGCTGACGCGCGGCATCGCCGTCCGGGCAGAGGGGAAGCTGCACTTTATCGAAAAAGAGGCGTCGTTAACCGACGGCCTGTGGCTGGTTGAGATTGAAGGCACCGCCAGCATCCGCGATCTGACGCTGCTGCCGGGGAAAAAACTTCACGTGGCGGGCGGCAAGGTTCCCTTTGAATGCGGTATCGACGAGATAAAAACGGTGGGACGCGTGGTGGGGATCTATAGCGAAGTAAGCTGAGGATACTAAATTCAAGGCTGACGAGATTCGCCAGCCTTTTGGTTGATTTTAAATGCTATTTTTCGATGTAGTTGTAAGAAGTCAGAATTCCTTTGTCAGAAAAATCGACGGACAGGTGCTGCTTGCGATCCAGATTAAGAGGAATGATGAGATAGATACGACGATCGATGATCTGCGACGTATACTCCCAGTGGCGCGTATTATTGTAGTCAGCCGTATTTGCTGGTACGCCAAAAGCAATCAGCACATCTTTGCGGGTCGTGACCTCTGGGACCAGCTTCTGCTTTATCTCTTTTTCCGAATACTGAGCCAGGCTTGTCGCCTTGGTTCCGTCGTAGTTCGATGCACATGAGGCGCTCAGGAGACAGGCTAACGCCACGCCTAAAAAGTTAATGGCTTTCACTGTACAAAATCCTTTTCAACATAAATGCCATTGACGGTATCAAGCGCGACTTCTTTCATATAAAGCACGCAATATCCCGTTTTATCGCTATAGCTAATATGCCCTTCGTAGATCTTTTTCTTTTCTGGCGTGAAAGTCAGCGATACATTACATCCCTGATATAAAGCGTGCTGGATAGTGGTTTTTTCATCTGGCACAATCAACGTTTCGAAATAGTCTTTGTCGTATTTCTTCCCCGTGACTTTAGGGAGACCAATATCTTTCGTCGACCCAAGGAAAGGGTTCAAATAACGATTGTGCTTAAGTACCCACCCACCTGTTTCTTTACCAGATTTATCATACTGATAGATGCCATAACTCATCGGCGGCCCAATGAGACGAAGCTTAGCGACATCCTCGCTACTCGGCGGTGGCGTGTACATTTTCGGCTCAGGAAAGAAAGTACTGCAGCCAGAAAGACTCACTATTGCTGGAATAATTATATATTTTAAAAATCGCATACCGTTACCTTTATATATATCCTTGCTTATTTTTCAGAGAGACACCCCGAGGCATTAACATCCCTGAATGTTATTAACAAATCACTCATAGATATAAAGGTCAACTAAAAAAAATAAATTTAGGTTTAGTGTAATAAAAATGCGCGTGCCGTTGGATTTTGAGGAGTTTATTAATACTCTTTGAACAACGAATCGCCAATGTTGGCTCACTCTTCAAGCGTGGTAACACTG
Source organism: Enterobacter sp. BNK-13 (assembly GCF_048685015.1). Taxonomy (NCBI): domain Bacteria; kingdom Pseudomonadati; phylum Pseudomonadota; class Gammaproteobacteria; order Enterobacterales; family Enterobacteriaceae; genus Enterobacter; species Enterobacter sp. BNK-13. The sequence goes on from NZ_JBLQTP010000001.1 coordinate 3,711,321, forward strand.
GCAGAGCGGGAACCGTAAACTCAACCCCTCCAGTTCCTTTACTCACAAACTGCAAAACTAAAGAAATCCCCCATCGCGCCGATCATCATCCGTGTGTATTATTTCCTGTGGCTTTTACAACAACTAACCTTAACTCAAATACTTAAGCGCCAAAGCGAAAGGCATCATGAGCACACCGATCAAACGGCTAGAAATCATTAAAAATGCCATTGAGCTGGAAGATGATGACATCATCCAGAGCCAGCTGACACGCCTGAAAAATGAAGCGTTTGACGATGAGCTACAGGCAATCGTCGTGGCGCTTGAGGAGAAGAACTACACCGCGGCCATGGCGGCCATTACCGCCTGGCTGCAGGGCCAGCGCGCCGTGACCCCGTGGCGCGATCCGCAGGTGGCGGCCAGCAAGCTGGAGCTGAAGGCGCTGGAAGAGCGTCTGCGCGATCTGATTGACCGCCGCAACGCGCGGGTGCAGCAGCTTGATGAGTTTAACGATCTCTATTTCTCCCGCCTCGGGCCGCTGATGCAGCAGATCCTCGCCCTGCGTAAAACGCTGGCGGAGCTGAACCTGCGTCGTCAGCAGGCGGAAGCGCGTCGTCGCGAGGAGGATTACCGTCGCTGCCAGCACTATATGGCCCAGGCGGTAGAGGTGCTGGCGACGCTCACCCAGCGCTGGCGCGATCTCCCGGCTGACTCCGTCCAGGCCGCCGAGGCACGTAAGCATCTGGAGCAGCAAAGCAATCTGATTGCCAACCTGTTGGCCGAAGCGCAGGAGCTGGAGAGCGGCTTAACGCGCGAAGAGGAGCCTGCGCGTCAGGCTCGCGACGAGGCCAACGAAGAGTACGAGAAGTATCGCGAACAGCATCACGATGCCGAAGTGCGGCTGCGCAAAGGTAAGCATCTTTCGCAAGAGGACCAGAACGAACTCAAGCGTCTCTGGCGGCAGGCGAGCAAGCTCTGCCACCCGGATCTGGTGGCGGACGATCTGAAAGAAGAAGCCAACAACATGATGGTGCAGCTTAACCAGGCGAAGCAGCGCGGCGATGTGAAAGCCATTCGCTCGCTGGTGGCCCGCCTGCAGCAGGGCTTCGAGCCATTGATGGCCAGCGACAGGCTGAACGATCTGGAACGTATCCGCAAAAAAATGGCGCAGGTCCGCGAGCAGATCGACACCTTAGTGAACGAGCTGGCGGAGCTGGAGAAAGAGGAGTCCTGGCTGCTGGTCTCCTCGCTGAGCAATATGGAAGCGTACTTTGCTCAGCAGGAGAAAGCGCTGCACGAGGTCCGCGCCTCGCTCGAACATCAGGTGAGCGAAGCGCAGCTGGATTCGGCAGCCTGATTATTTGGCGTGCCAGTATGCGCTGGCATGCACCAGCTGCGGGTCAATGGCGTCGGCTTCAAACTGACGGCTCAGGCTTTTCACCACCTTCCCTTCCCCGGTCAGCCAGATAAAGTAATCGTCCCCCGGAACGGTCAGCGTCGCCAGATGGTCCGCGACTGCCTGCTCGCTGTGGCCCACCACCCAGGTGATGTTGAACGCGCTCAGGTGCGCCAGATAGTCCTTATACGATTCATCCCCAACCGTCACGATCGCCTGCACGTCCGGGCGAACCGGCAGTTGCGCAATGCTCTCTAAGCGTCGACGCAGCGCGGGCATGCCGGACTCGTCGCACACGTACAGCTGCCAGGCGTAATCCTCCGGCACCACCAGCGAACCGCGCGGGCCGCCGATGGTCAGCTTATCGCCTACCTTCGCTTGTAGCGCCCATCCGCTGGCTATGCCGCCGTCATGAATGAAGAAATCCAACGCCAGTTCATGACGGGCCTCATCGTAGAGCGGCGTATAGTCGCGCGCCTGCGGACGCACGCCGTCACCCCAGTCGATGCCTTCATCGGTGACCACCGGCGGCGTAAACGTCGTCCCGGGTGCCGGGAAAAAGACTTTGGTATGGTCGTCGAAACCGCGGGAGCTAAAGCCCTCCAGCGCCTCGCCGCCTAGCACAATACGCTGGAAACCCGCGCTGACGCGCTCAACGCGGAGCACCGTCAGTTCGCGAAAACGCAGGTCATTACGAACACGCTGTGGATAACGGGTAGATGCCATTTTTAGACCCTTTTCTGGTGAATACGATATATCTAAATCAATTTTCAAATGATAATGATTACTAATAAGGAAAAATGCAAGATCTTTTAGATTGCATCTGAATATATCTTAGATATAGTTTAGATATATCAAAATGAAGGGCATATTATGCGACACGAACACGATGGCGGCGGGCGTCGGCCGCGCTTTTTTGGCCACGGCGATCTGCGGCTGGTGATTCTGGATATCCTGACCCGTAGCGCAAGCCACGGCTACGAGCTGATCAAAGAGATCGAGAACCTGACGCAGGGAAACTACACCCCGAGCCCGGGCGTCATCTATCCAACCCTGGATTATCTGCAGGATCAGACATTTATCACCATTACGGAAGAAGAAAACGGGCGTAAGCGCATTGCGATTACCGCTGAAGGACAACGCTGGCTGGATGAAAACCAGGAACAGCTGGAACAGATCCAGGTGCGTATCAAAGCGCGCAGCGTCGGCTTTCAGCTACGCAAAAACCCGCAGATGAAGCGGGCTCTGGATAACTTCAAAGCGGTACTGGACCTGAAGGTAAATCAGGGAGAGCTCAGCGACGCGCAGCTTAAGCAGATTATCGGCGTGATTGACCGCGCGGCGCTGGAGATCTCCCAACTGGATTAAGCCGGTGCGTGCTCGCTCACGCGGAAGACGCGTACCAGCTCTTTAAGGTGCATCGCCTGTTCATTAAGCGATGCCGCCGCCGCGACGGACTCCTCCACCAGCGCGGAGTTTTGCTGGGTGGTGGCGTCAATCAGGCCAATCGCGCTGTTAATCTGCGAGATCCCCTCCGTCTGCTCATGGCTGGCCTGACGGATCTCACGCAGGATCGCATCCATCTCCTCCACGTTGCCGACCATGCCGTTAATCAGCCCACTCGCTTTTTCGACCAGGTTCATCCCGTCCTGGGTCTGGCTGGTGGAGCTCTCAATCAGCTCCCGGATTTCGCTGGCAGACGACGCGCTCTTCTGGGCAAGCTGGCGCACCTCCCCGGCGACCACCGCAAAGCCGCGGCCATGCTCACCGGCGCGCGCCGCTTCCACCGCCGCGTTCAGCGCCAGAATGTTGGTCTGGAATGCAATGGCATCGATCAGGTCGATAATGTCGGACATCCGGTTGGAGGTCTCGTTAATCAGGCGCATTTTACTGGTCACCTGCTTCATCATCTCACCGTTGTTTTTGACCACCGTGGCGGCATCGGCAGAAAGATTGGTCGCTTCACCGGTATGCGAGGCGGTATTTTTCACCGTCGCGGTGATCTGCTCCATCGAGGCGGCAGTCTGTTCAACGGAGCTGGCCTGCTCTTCCGTGCGTGCGGCCAGATCCTGGTTACCGGCGACAATCTGCGCGGCTGCGCTGGAGATATTCTCCGAGCCGGTCTGCACCTGCTGCACAATGTCCAGCAGACGCGTCTTCATCTCCATCAGCGCATGCAGCAACAGGCCCGTTTCGTCTTTGCCGTGTGGCGTGATGCTGCCCGTCAGATCGCCCTCTGAAATCGCTTTTGCGAAATTCACCGCCTCACCGAGCGGGCGGGTGATAGCGCGCACGATAAACCAGCCAATCAGGCTGCCTGCCGCAACGCTAAAGAGCGTGAGCAGGATCAGCAGTAGACGGTTAGACCTGAAATCCCCTTCCACCTGCGTACCCGCACGCTGCATCTCGCTGTTCTGAATGGCAATCAACTCCTTCACCTTCGCTTTATAAGCCTGCTGCACGGCAAGGGTGGTGGTCATCATCTCCTGAATGGCGCCCGCACGGTTGTTGTTCTGCACTGCCTGCAAAATACGATAGCGCGAATCCAGATACTGCTGGCGCACGCTGCGGATATCCGCCAGCACCTGCTGAGACTTTTGATCCTGCAAGGCGTTGTTCAGCTCGCCCAGAATCACCGTAATATGCTCGCTGATCTCTTTCAGGCGCTGCTGAGATTGCCCCGTGTAAGTACCCTGCTCGTCCAGCAGCATCAGCTGTTGAGTGCTAATAAATTCCTGGAAGTTATCGATTAACTGGTTCGCTTTTACCGTGGTCGGATAGTCATGGGTAATAATGGATTGCATCCCATTATTTGCCCGGTTCAGACTCAGCAAAGACACACTTGCGCTGATCGCCATCAGGACAATAAAGAACCCAAACGCCAGAAATAATTTCGTGCCGATCTTTACGTCATGTAAGAACATATTTACTCCATCGATGTGATTATTTCTCAGACGATCGCTGTTATCGGTAACGGATTGGCTAACTTTATGACTTTGATCGTTTTTTTATTTCATAACCCTCACAATGCATAGGTGTAGGCTATTAATATTGCTTCATCGATCGTTACCAGACCGTCAAACGGGGTATTTTTGAAACAGGATTCTGAAGAACTGACTTAGGCAGGAATAAATAACTGAGGCACTTTCTTTAGTTATTTAATATTAAATTAACAATAAACCACATTAATAGTCACAATAGGAAAAATAAAAAGCCGTTTATTCCTTATGGTATAAACGGCTTTTTTGGAACATGACTGACTCAATGGAGCACGGTCACCGCATCCTTAAGACGTCCGGCGCGATGCTTCACCATGGCAGAAATGTGCGCGCTCTCCTCCACCAGATCGGCGTTTTTCTGCGTGATGCTGTCAAGTTCAGCCACCGCACGGGTTAACTCTGATAATCCGGTTGCCTGCTCGGAGGTCGCGTGGCTGATCTGGGCGATAAGCTGCGTCACGTTTTTCACCTGCACAACGATATCATCCATCGTACGGCCCGCAGCGTGTACCTGCTCAGAGCCGGACTGCACCTTGCTGGCGCTGGCATCAATGAGTTTACGAATATCATTAGCCGCACTGGCGCTGCGGCTGGCAAGATGGCGGACTTCGCCCGCGACCACGGCAAACCCTTTACCCTGCTCGCCTGCCCTTGCCGCTTCAACCGCCGCGTTCAGCGCCAGAATATTGGTCTGGAAAGCGATATCGTTAATCAGAGAGGTAATCGAGCCAATTCGCTGCGTGCTGTCGGCAATGTCATCCATCGTTTTAACGACGGTCTGCATCGCATTGCCCCCTTTCGTTGCCGCGCTGCTCGCGGCCACGGAGAGTTTGTCCACCTCGGCGGCGGTTTCGGAGTTACTCTGAACGGACGCGGCCATCTGGTTCATTGTCGCGACGGTCTGCTGCACGTTCGCGACGGTCTGACGCGTACGATCGTTCAGATCTTCATTTCCCTGCGCCAGCCTGTCGCTGCCGTCACGGACGCTCACCACCTGGCTCGACACGTCATTGATCAACCAGCGGCACATCAGGCCAAGCTGCCCTACCGCGCGCAGCGTCAGGCCCAGCTCGTCGCTGCGGTTCAGGTGCTGCACGCTATTGCGCTCGCCGGTGGCGACCTTCAGCGCCTGTCGAGCCACATTCTCGATCGGGCGGACAATCTGTTGCTCAAACAGCAGCGTTCCCAGCAGCATCACCACCGCGGCCGCGGCGAGCGGCGTCCAGCCTGCGGAGGTCGCGGCCAGCGTGGCGGCGAGTACGGCAAAGAGCACCGCCATCACGCTGCGCACGCGCCAGCGCAGCGGCATGGCCGGCAGTTTACCCAGCCAGCCCTTTCCCACCACCAGCCCTTTGTGAATACGTTTTTTACAGCGCCCGTCGTTCAGCGCCCGGTAGAGCGGCTCCACGGCGGCGATCTCTTCCGCTGTGGCTCTGGTGCGAATCGACATATAGCCCGTCACCTGCCCACGGCGCACCATCGGCACCGCGTTAGCACGCACCCAGTAGTGGTCACCGTTTTTGCGCCGGTTTTTGACAATCCCGCTCCACGGCTCGCCCTGCTGCAGCGTGTACCACATATCGGCAAACGCGGCTTTTGGCATATCGGGATGGCGCACCATATTGTGCGGCTGGCCCGTCAGCTCATCGAGCTGGTAACCGCTCACCTGCACAAAGGTGTCGTTGGCGTGGGTAATGTAGCTGTGGATGTCTGTGGTAGACATTAAGGTGGTGTCATCGTCCAGAGGATATTCATTCTGGGTGACATAGGTTGGAGAGGACATGGCGTGCATCCCTTGCAGGTTATTTGAATGTTAATTTTGTGGGTCATTGTTTTTTCGGCGGTAAACAATTTATCTTTAGTTGTTAAACTTGATGGAGATCGCAGATTTGACTTAAACCATACTTTTTGTGCGATTTTTTAATCCATTGATTTCAAATACTTTCGCAGAGAAATTACCCACAAAGCATGACTCGTTAATGCCCGCTTAAGTCGCAGCGTATGCACTTCTTTAGTGCAGCGGCGCTTTTACCCCCTTCCTTATACTCTCTGCCCCGTACCGCTAAATCTCGTTTGGCTTCTATCGGCATGATTAAATATTGTGCAACATTATTTTAACCTGGCGTTTATCCCGATTTTCGTTAAGGCATCTGAAGTGGCGTAATCCCTGCAATACTTAAACCAGTATCATGTGATACGCGATCCCCGGGAGCACATTTTGAACAGGTTACCTTCCAGCGCCTCGGCTCTTGCCTGTACCGCGCACGCACTGAATCTCATTGAGAAGCGAACGCTTGATCATGAGGAGATGAAACAACTTAACCGAGAGGTCATCGATTACTTTAAAGAGCATGTCAATCCAGGGTTTCTGGAGTATCGCAAATCTGTTACCGCCGGCGGGGATTACGGAGCCGTAGAGTGGCAAGCGGGAAGTCTGAACACGCTTGTCGACACCCAGGGACAGGAGTTTATCGATTGCCTGGGAGGTTTTGGAATTTTCAACGTGGGGCACCGTAATCCAGTTGTGGTTTCCGCCGTACAGAATCAACTTGCGAAACAACCTCTCCATAGCCAGGAACTGCTCGACCCGCTTCGCGCCATGCTCGCGAAAACGCTGGCGGCCTTAACGCCCGGCAAACTGAAATACAGCTTCTTTAGCAACAGCGGCACGGAATCGGTCGAAGCGGCGATTAAGCTCGCCAAAGCGTACCAGTCGCCGCGCGGGAAATTCACTTTCATCGCCACCAGCGGCGCGTTCCACGGTAAATCCCTGGGCGCACTGTCGGCGACCGCGAAATCCACCTTCCGCAAACCGTTTATGCCACTGCTGCCGGGCTTCCGCCACGTGCCGTTCGGTGACATTCACGCCATGCGCACCGCACTGAGCGAATGCCGTAAAACCGGCGATGACGTGGCGGCGGTGATCCTGGAGCCGATTCAGGGTGAAGGCGGCGTCATCCTCCCTCCGCAGGGCTATCTGCCTGCCGTGCGTCAGCTGTGCGATGAGTTTGGCGCGCTGCTGATCCTCGACGAAGTCCAGACCGGGATGGGGCGTACCGGCAAGATGTTTGCCTGCGAGCACGAGAACGTTCAACCGGACATTCTGTGCCTGGCGAAAGCGTTGGGCGGCGGCGTCATGCCGATTGGCGCAACGGTGGCTACCGAAGAGGTGTTCTCGGTGCTGTTCGACAATCCGTTCCTGCATACCACCACCTTTGGCGGTAACCCGCTGGCCTGTGCGGCGGCGCTGGCGACCATCAACGTGCTGCTGGAGCAAAACCTGCCTGCGCAGGCGGAGCAAAAAGGCGACATGCTGCTGGATGGCTTCCGCCAGCTGGGCCGTGAATTCCCGGATTTGATCCAGGATGCGCGCGGCAAAGGGTTGCTGATGGCCATTGAGTTTGTTGACAACGAAATCGGCTACAGCTTCGCGAGCGAGATGTTCCGCCAGCGGGTGCTGGTGGCCGGCACGCTCAACAACTCAAAAACCATCCGCGTGGAACCCCCGCTGACGTTGACGATTGAGCAGTGTGAGCAGGTGCTGAAAGCGGCGCGTAAAGCGCTGGTGGCGCTGCGGGTAAAAGTGGAAGAAATATAATTATTCCTCTTTTCTTTTGTACGGTCCGGGAACAGAGTTGACAGATATTGACTTCATTCCCGGACCGTACAGCTTTCGCAAGAAGAGGTGACTTTAGCGCCGACGCGAATCATTTCAATTTGTAATCAAGTATTCCATAATGAAAATGAATAGCCTCTTCCCTTGACGTGTAATTTCAGCCCGAAATTAAATATTTAATCTTTACTGTAAGACAACACTTAATAATACACTCCAATTATCAATCTCAGCGATACAAACCCGCAAAATTTCACCGCGGCGAGTGTTTACTGTACTAATTCATACTAAAAATTAATAAAGATAAAGTTAAAAATACATTTAGAATTTCTAATTTAAAATGAGAAACCAACAGATTGATATAATATTTATCAGCGCATAAAATAATTCCCCGGAACATCATGAGAATGTGCGAAACATATTTATTGTATAATGCTGTATATCAAGGCTTTTAAACCAGCATTATTTGATTCAGGTATTTACAATTTTGTTTCAACTTGACAGAGAACTGTTTATTTAAAAGGATTTGTATGAAAAAGCATGTCTTAGCAATGGTTGTTGCGGCCACAATGGCAAGCGCTGTAACCATGAATGCACAAGCGGAAAGCACAACGGTAACGGTAAGTGGTGGTACCGTTAACTTCGTAGGTCAGGTTGTGAATGCAGCGTGTTCAGTCGCTGCAGACTCCGTCGACCAGACCGTAATTCTTAGCCAGGTTCGTACCGTAAAACTGACTGAAAGCGGAATGCTGGCCAATCAGAAAGAAGATTTCCACATCAAGCTGGAAGACTGCGACACGTCCGTGAGCCAAAATGCAGCCGTCATTTTTAACGCCCAGCAGGATGCCACTCAGCCGGGTGCGATGGCGAATACTGCGGGTGCAGGGTCTGCGCTGAACGTTGCTCTGCAACTGTTTGGCCCTGACGGTAAAAAACTTGACCTGGGAACCACGTCTTCAGCGATCGGTCTGATTAACGGTGAAAATATCATTCCACTGAGCGTTGACTATATCGCGACTGGCGCGGCAACACCGGGTAACGTAGCGTCTACGGCAACTTTCCAGATGGTTTATTCCTGATCTGGACGGAAGGTTGTTGAACCTCCTTCACACCCCGGTGTGAAGGAGGTTTTTTCAATGTAAACACGCATTTTTATATGTATTGAATACAGAGGATTAAACGAAATACGGTGTCCTGTGTATTCAGTTATATATTTAAGAAAGTGAAATATAAATGACACGAATTACTCCAGCAACTTTTATCAGCCAGCTGATTACTCATTGTTTCTTATTAGCCGCTTCAATGCTGACTATGGCTCACGCTGGTGGTATCGGCCTTGGCGCAACGCGAATCATTTATCCGCAGGGTGATAAGCAGATTTCGTTGCCTGTTACGAATACTTCCGAGAACAATGCCTTTTTAGTGCAATCCTGGGTAGCAAATGCTGACCAGTCTAAATCTCAGGATTTTATTGTTACTCCCCCACTTTTTGTGATGCATCCAAAAAAAGAAAACACTGTGCGAATAATGTACGCTGGACCGGATCTGCCTACGGACAGAGAAAGCGTCTTTTTTTTCAACAGTAAAGCCATCCCGGCGGTCGATAAAAGCAAGTTGCAGGGAAATACGCTGCAGATTGCGACCCAAAGCGTTATTAAGCTTTTTATTCGTCCTAAAAAGTTACCGACGCCGTCCATTGATGCGCCAAAGACGCTGCGTTGCGCGCTGGCTAACGGCAAACTGACCATCAAAAACCCATCGCCTTATTACGTTTCTCTGGTTCAACTCAAAGTCGGAAGCGCGAAATTAACAAACACAATGGTTTCGCCCATGAACAGTCTGGTCATTGATCTCCCGGCAGGAAGCGGGAGCCAGGTGAGTTTCCAGACGGTTAATGATTTTGGTGCTACCACACCTGTTCAGTCATGCCCTGGAGCATAACGTTCCCGAAAAAACACGAACATAGCGCGTTGAAGCAGGCAGGAAAAATGAAGTGTCGTAAGTATCAGACAAGGATTGTCATTCATCGTTTGGCCCCTCTCACACTGGCCATGCTCGGTGCCTTATCATCCGTTAGCGCGGATGCAAACTATTATTTCAACCCTGCCTTCCTCTCAAGCGATCCTGCTGCGGTTGCGGATTTATCCCGTTTTAGTACTTCAGGTCAGGCGCCCGGGGTTTACCGCGTAGACGTCTGGCTGAATGACAATTTTATCGCCACGCGCGACATCACCTTTAATATTCGTAAGGTGTCAAAACCCACAGATGATGATACGGGGCTCGCGCCCTGTTTATCGCTCAAATCACTGGATGCAATGGGCGTTAATGTCGATGCATTTCCAGGCTTGAAAGACGAAAAAGAGAGCCAGTGTGCGGACTTACCTTCTGCCATCCCTGCGGCCAGCACCCTTTTTGATTTTGAACGGCAACGCCTGGATATCAGCATCCCGCAAGCTGCGCTGCGTAATAACGCACGTGGTTATATTCCTCCAGAACAATGGGATGAAGGGATCAATGCCCTGTTGCTGAATTACGACTTTACGGGTTCACACAGCCGTAATAGCGGCGATCATGGTTCGACAACCGACAACTACTTTTTAGGAATGAACAGCGGGTTTAACCTGGGTCCCTGGCGACTGCGGGATTTTTCCACATGGAACTACAGCAGCAGCGGTTCAGAGACTTACACAGACTGGCAGCACATTAAAACCTACGTCGAACGTGCCGTTATCCCACTGAAGAGCAAGCTCACAATAGGTGAAAATTACACAACGTCGGATATTTTCGATAGCCTGCCGTTTCGGGGAGTGCAGATCAATTCGGATGAAAACATGCTGCCGGATAGCATGAAGGGTTTTGCCCCCACCATTCGCGGGATCGCGAAATCCAATGCGCAGGTGACGGTTAAACAAAACGGTTACACCATCTATCAAAGCTATGTCCCGCCAGGCGCATTTGCGATTACCGATCTTTACCCCACCTCATCCAGCGGCGATTTGAATGTCGAGGTAAAAGAATCTGACGGAACGATCAACAGTTACTCCGTACCCTATTCTGCGGTTCCGGTTTTACAGCGTGAAGGTAGCGTAAAATATTCCGCTACCGCTGCCCGTTATCGCAGTAGCAGCGATCAGCAAGAGGACGTGAACTTTGTCCAGGGAACGCTCATCTGGGGTTTACCCAAAGGGTTTACGGTTTATGGCGGTTCTCAGCTGACGGAAAAATACGCCGCCTTTGCCGCCGGTTCCGGCGTAAACCTGGGTAACTTTGGTGCTGTCTCGGCCGATTTCACCCATGCCCAAAGCGAACTGAGCGACGGTAGCTCACACAGCGGGCAATCAATACGTTTTTTATATGCAAAATCGCTGAACAACGTTGGAACCAACTTTCAGCTGTTAGGTTATCGCTACTCAACATCCGGTTTTTATACGCTGGATGAAACCACCTATAAGCAGATGAAAGGGTATATCGGCCAGGACGATCCGAATAACGGCACCGAAGACCATGAGCCCGTGTGGAATGATTATTACAATCTCTACTACACCAAACGCGGTAAGTTACAGGCCAATATTTCCCAGCAATTGGGTCAGGCCGGGTCGATTTTCCTCAACGGCAGTCAGCAAACATACTGGCATACCGATGAAAAAAACACGCTTCTGCAGCTAGGCTATAGCGGAACGGCAGCAGGCGTGAGCTATAACCTGACGTATAACTACAATAAAGCGCCAGGCATGAGCAACAGCGATCGCATTTATTCGTTAACGCTCTCATTCCCGCTTAATCTCTGGCTCCACCCGGGTGGAGACGTGACCAAACGTTTAAACAGCATTTATACCACTTACGGCATGAGCGCCGATGATAATGGTAGGGTTACCAACACAGCGGGCATTAACGGAACGCTGCTTGAGGATAATAACCTGAGCTACAGCGTTCAGCAGGGTTATCAAAATCAGCATGCCGGTGCCAGCGGTAGCGTCAGTACGGAATATGATAGCGCCTACGGTAATGCAAACCTGGGGTACAACTACAGTAATAACGGCGACTACCAACAGATAAACTATGGCCTCAGCGGCGGTATTGTCGCCCACCGCAATGGCATTACCTTGAGCCAGCCGTTAGGCGATACCAATGTCCTGATCGCAGCGCCAGGCGCAAGCAACGTTAAGGTTGAAGACGGACCCGGGATCCACACTGACTGGCGAGGCTATGCCGTTGTGCCGTACGCCAGCGCATACCACCGTAACCGTATGGCGCTGAATACCAACTCCCTGAGCGACGACCTGGACATTGACGAGGCCGTTACCCAGGTTGTTCCCACCCAGGGTGCCCTTGTACGCGCGACCTTCAAAGCCCGATCCGGCAATCGTGCCATGATCTCATTAATTCATAACGGTCAACCGGTGCCCTTTGGTGCCATTGTCACGCGCGGTGATGAAGGGGGAGACACGATTGTAGGCGAGAACGGCGAAGCTTATCTGTCAGGGCTGGGCTCAACAGGCACCCTGACGGCGCAATGGGGCGACACCCGCGATAAAAAGTGTATTGCGATCTATAAGCTAACTGAAACAAAGCAGTCCCTCGTGCGTTTAAAAGCGGAGTGCCGATAGGTGAAATTACGTATTTTTATTTTATTACTGAGTCTTGTCACGTCAGCGAAAAGCCTGGCGGTGATCTGCCATAATTTTTCAAATAGCATTACGATTGTAAATTACGATCTGTCAACGACGTTGACCAAAGAAGAAAACCAGCTGGGAAAGGCTGTTGAACTGATTAAGTCACAGGATGTGGGCGTCGAAGCCATTTGCGCGCAACACCCTGACGGGGATTCTCGAACCTATCGTTCATACCGAAGCCCCTTTCCGGTTATCTTTACAGAAGATCAGTGGAAATATATGAGCCTCGACCCAACCTATATCGCGGGGGCGATGCGCATTACCGACTCTGATATTGGTGATTATTATCCCCCTGCGGATTACATCCATATGGGGAAAGACTGGAGGGTCGATAAAGAAGATCTTAACGAACCCTTTTCAGTATATGATTCCAATCTGGTGTTCAGAATAAAAATTGTCAAACCGTTTATTGGCACGGTGATTATCCCCAATAAAGTGATGTTCAATGTTTATGTTACAACAACGAACACTGACCCGCTGAATACTATTGTTTATCAAATTACGTACAACGGCGCCGTAACCGTGCCGCAAAACTGCGTCATTAATGCGGGACAGGTGATCACTGTTGACCTGGGAAAACTAAACAGTTCTTCCTTCACGACCGTCGGTGAGAAGCCGTATAACGCGCCGGTAAAAACCTTTAACGTTCCTGTCGAATGTAATGCGGACGTGATATCACCCGCGCATCTCACGCTTCGACTGGTGGCAACAGCAGACACGCACGTTAGCCAGGCGCTTGCAACCGATAATAAAGATGTTGGCGTCGTGGTAACCAACGAAAATGGCACCGTCATGATCCCTAACGACACGTCCAGTGTCGCTGATTTTATTACTGATGATACGGGCCATGCCGATGTAACGTTAAAAACCTACCCTATCAGCACCACAGGCAATGCTCCAGCAGAAGGTGTTTTCACAGCTCTGGCATGTTTACGTATCGATTTTGCGTAAGGGGTGAATAATGAAAATCGTTTATTTTTTCCCGCTGGCGATGCTGTTTTCCGGAATGCCGGTCACCTATGCGGATGATGGCGCGTCAATTAACCTCCAGATATTCGGCACCATTATTGGTGAGTCTTGTGATGTTGATGTGAACAGTAAAGAACAAACGGTTGATCTGGGCGACTTTGACGCATCGGAATTTCCAGTACTGGGAACAACGTCGCCAGAAAAAGCGTTTACCATCGACCTGAATAATTGTTCACGTGCCATCCAGGGAACAAAAGTCTGGTTCAGCGGTACGCCCGATAGTAATAATCCCGATCTGTTAGCCCTGAGCGACACGGGTAAAGGCACGGCCACCGAAATGGCGACCGGCGTTGGCGTAGAGCTTCTCAATGCCGAACTGAATCCAATCAAGATAAATAATGTGGAATCAGCAATCTATCCGTTAAAGCAAGGCGATAATAGCCTGACGTTTAATTTACGGTATAAATCCACTCTGCCAGCGGTTACGCCTGGGAATGCAACGGCCATTATGTATTTTGATTTGCTCTATCAGTAGGATGCGGAAATGAAAAAAAAATTAACAATGATATTCACCGCGCTTTTTCTGGTGGCATTGTTTTCTGAATGTACACTGGCGCACGACGGTACAATTTATATCACTGGCGTTATCCATAAAAAGACGTGCACTATCGCGCCTGACTCACAGACGCTGACGGTCCCAATGGACAGCGTTCAAAGCCTCTACTTCACCCAACCGGGTATGGGGGCCGATTATCACCCGTTTGCCATTAATGTGGAAAACTGTGCCGGAACAGAAGGCTCCGTCAGTATTACCTTTGATGGCACACCCGACACGGTAAACCCCGATTTGCTCACGCTCATCGGCGGTGAAGGCTATGCGACGGGCATCGGTGTAGGTATTTACAATCAGGACAAATCGCTGATTTCCATCGGAAGTAAAAGCCAGGACGTCTTGATTATCCCTCATCAAAGCGACGCCATTCTGCATTTTTACGCCCGCTACATTGCCACTGCCAGTACCGTCACCACGGGGACGGCAAATGCGACGACGACATTTATTCTTAATTATGCGTGAACGTTTATTCCCGGCGACGATGCTGCTTCTCTTTTTATTCTCGATGACCGTGCCCCAGGCAAGGGCTGGGGTCACGATCGGTGGAACACGTTTTGTCTATCCGGAACGAGAGAAATCAATCAGTTTTTCTGTCCGTAACCCTTCTGACGCTTCTTACCTGATCTACACCAAAGTCGAGCCAGGCGGCCTCTGGGCAGGCTCTGAAACCCCGCCCGGGTTGCAATCGGCATTTGTCGCCACGCCACAGCTGTTTTCATTGCATCCTGAACGTGAAAACACGGTTCGCCTGATATTTACGGGAGGCGTCATACCTGAAGATCGCGAAACGCTGTTCACGTTAAGCGTTTCGGCCATTCCTTCTGCGAACAAGCACTCCGCAGGCGTTCAGACTGCAGTGCGTTCACGCTTTAAACTTTTTTATCGCCCCGCCGGGCTCACCGGTAATCCTGATGATGCTTATCAGGCTCTACGCTGGTCGCGAAGCAAAAGTAAGGTCGTCGTGTATAACCCGACGCCTTATTACATCACGCTTTATCAGCTCAGCCTCGGGGGGAAGAACATACCCGACGGCGGCGTTGTCGCCCCTTTTAGCAAGCGCGAGCTCGAAGGCTGTAAAGACGCCGCGCTGTGCCAGGTACGCTGGCAAACGATTAATGACTATGGCCGCATTATGCCTGTTCGAATGCAAACACTTTTGCCGTAGTCCAGTTCTTACTCTTTTTACGGAATAATAGTATGAAAGTCCCTACCATCCTTTGTCGCCTTTCAGTCCCCCTTGCTGCGGCACTTGTTTTCTCCACCGCAACGCAGGCAGAGCCCGCCACGCCCCAGCAGATCGAGCAAACAGGAAAAGCGGCAGAAGCCTATTTCGCTGCACACCCTGAAAAAATAGGGGAAATTGTCTCGACCTATCTTGCCGAGCATCCTGAGTTTTTGGTTGCGGCGGGCGAAAGCCTTCGCCAACGTCAACAGATAGCCCAGCAGCAAGCCATGGTACAAAATGCCGTGATCCATCGCGATCGGTTACTTGCCGCCGGCGATCCCGTCGTCGGCCCCGTTGACGCAAAAGCCGCCGTGGTGGCTTTTGTGGAGGAAAACTGTGTGAACTGCAACATCACACAAGAGCTTATCCATGCCAATCCGGATGTGCGTTTTATCTTTAAAAAATTGCCTTCAGCCGGGTCGGCAAACAAAGCATTACAGGAAAACGTGACGCTAGTGAAGCAGATCGGTTTTACCAACATGCCAGCGTTTGTCGTTTTGCCTCAGGAAAAAGATCCCGTCATTCAGCGCATTAGCGTTATGTCCGGCAATGTTTCTGCTGATGCATTAATCATGGCGATTCAGAAAGCCAAAGGATAGCCCGAACGCTTTTCTTTCCGATGACGCGCAAAAGCACGTCATCGGACACGAGGTTACTCCGGCAACAGCCCGACGAAGCTGCGTTTTTTGCGCGGCTCCGACATCAGCTCCTCAAGCTTGTCCACGCACGCCAGGTAGTGCGGGGTTTGCTTATGCGCCAGCACCGCCTCTTCGTCTTTGTAGGCCTCGTAGATAAAGAACCGGGTTTTCACGCGTGGGTCCTGCAGCACGTCAAAGCGCAGGTTCCCCGGCTCCTTGATTGCGCCTTCGTGGTTGGCGCGAAACACCTCCAGAAACTCGTCTACCCGCTCGGGCTTAATGTTGATCTCCACCAGCGTCACATTCATTTTGCTTCTCCCTGTTTCTCTTCCTGCCAGAACTGGAACGCATCGCGGGCATTCCAGTTCTCGTGAACCACTTTTTTCACCGCCTTCAGCATGGCGAGCGGCGCGCTGGACTGGAAGATGTTGCGCCCCATGTCCACGCCCGACGCGCCCTGGTCAATCGCCCGCCAGCACATCTCCAGCACCTCGTGCTCCGGCAGCTTTTTGCCCCCGGCGATGACAATCGGCACCGGACAGCTGGCGGTCACTTTTTCAAAGCCTTCATCCACGTAGTAGGTTTTGACGAACTGCGCCCCCATTTCGGCGGCGATGCGGCTGGCCAGCGAGAAATAGCGCGCGTCCCGCGCCATCTCTTTCCCCACGCCCGTCACCGCCAGCGTCGGCATGCCGTAGCGCGCCCCCGCGTCCACCAGCTTGATGATGTTATTAATCGACTGATGCTCAAACTCGCTGCCGATATAGACCTGCGCCGCCACCGCGCAGACGTTCAGGCGCAGGGCATCTTCCATCGCCACCGCCACGCACTCGTTGGACAGTTCCCCCAGGATTGAGTTACCGCCGGAGGCGCGCAGCACGACCGGTTTATTGGTCGCAGCAGGCACCTGGCTCCTGAGGATGCCGCGGGTACACATCAGCACGTCGGTTTCACCAAACAGCGGCGCAATGGAGAGATCGATACGCTCAAGGCCGGTGGTCGGCCCCTGAAAGTAGCCATGGTCAAAGGCCAGCATCACCGTACGGTTACTCTGCGGGTTAAAGATGCGCGCCAGGCGGGACTGCATGCCCCAGTCCAGCGAGCCACAGCCCTTCAGCGTGAACGGCACATTCTGCTGCGGCGTGCCGATGCCAAAATCCTTACCGTCTTTGATATCGTCTAAATCAGCCATTTGCTCCCCCGTCAGAAATCGTATTTGTTGATGTTCTCTTTGGTGAACACCACCCGCTCCGGCAGCAGCACGATGCCGTTGCCCTTCGCCTCATACTGGTAGCCCTGCACGCTGTTCGGCTCGACCTTCAGCGCCCCGATGTTTTTTACGTCCACGCTGTCGCCGACGTTAAGATCGCCTTTTTTCAGCAAACGATCGGCGACATTGACCGCAATTTTGCCCTGTTGCACCACGTCCCACAGGCCAAAGGCCTTCACCGTGCCGCGCTCAACGTACGGACGCATCACGTTTGGCGTGCTGAAGCCGACAATCGCCACCCCTTCCCGCTTCAGGTTTTCCGCCGCCTGCGCCGCGGCCGGCAGGGCGTTGGCGTCCGGGGCGATGATCGCATCCAGATCCGGATACGCTTTTAAGATCCCCTCGGCGGTTTGCAACGATTTGGTGGCGTCGTTATAGCCAAACTGGGTGGTGACGACCTGCCACTGCGGATGATCTTTCTCGATTTTAGCCTTCGCCTCTTTCACCCACTGGTTCTGGTCGGTGACGGTCGGGCTGGAGTAGAAGAACGCCACTTTGGCATTCGGTTTAGTGACCTGCTTGCCCGCCATGTCCACCAGCAGGCCGCCCAGCTGTTCCGGCGTCCCCTGGTTGATGTAGATGCTGCGGCACTCCGGTTTGGTGTCTGAGTCCCAGGTCAGAACCTTAACGCCGCGCTGCATCGCGCGCTTCAGCGCCGGACACAACCCGTCCGGCGACACGGCGGAGACGATAATGGCGTTATAGCCCTGGTTGACGAAGTTATTGATGAGCTGCACCTGGCCGGAGACGCTCGGCTCGGTCGGACCGTCATAGGTGACGTCCACGCCAAGATCTTTCCCCGCCTCTTTCGCGCCGTTGCCGCCGCTGGTGAAGAAGCCGACGCCCACCAGCTTCGGGATAAAGGCAATGCGGTCCGCCGCCTGCGCCGAGGCGAAGCTGAGGGCCATTGCCAGGACGAACAGTTTTGTTTTCATCTTACGCTCCGGATAGTTTTCTAAAGAGAGATCGCACCCATTCGCGGTGCAGACTCAGCGAACGTCCCATCACCACCACAACCAGCAGCGCCCCTGACAGCGCGCTCGACACCTGGTTGGGGATGCCGACCATCTGTAAACCCTGCTGCAGATACCCCACCAGCAGCGCCGCCAGCGCCGTACCGACAACCGAACCTGACCCGCCGTAGATATTGGCCCCGCCGAGCACGGCGGCGGTGAGCGCAGGCATCAGTAAATCGCGCCCCAGATCCGAACGCGCGGAGCCGAAATAGGAGACCATTACCAGCGCGGCAATCGCCGAGGCTACGCCTACCAGGCCGTACAGCACGTAGGGCATGCCGTTCACCGACAGCGCCGCATAGCGCGCCGCGCGCGGGTTCTGCCCAATCAGGAACAGATGGCGCCCAAAGCGCCCGCGGTGGGTAATGAGCCAGAAGAAGAAGGTGATAGCCGCGAACAAGACCAATGGGATCGGCAGGCCAAATACCGTGAGGTTAGCGAAGGCGGTAAAGCTGTCCGGGAAGCCGCCGATGCCCTCGTAGCCCGTGGCCCCCGCCATGCCGGAGAGCAGCAGCGCCCCACCGCCGTAGAGGTAGAGCGTGCCGAGGGTAATCACCAGCGGGCTGATGCCGGTGTAGTGGATCAGTGCCGCGTTTACCAGCCCGCACAGCAGTCCCAGCAGCAGCGTCAGTGGAACGGCGACCGCCATCGGCCACCCGGCCTGCATCATCACCCCCAGCGCAATCGCGCACAGGCCGATGGTCGAGCCGAGGGAGATGTCGATCCCGCCGCTGATAATCACCAGCGTCAGCGGCAGCGCCACGATGCCAATGCAGATAAAATCGCTGGTGCTGAACAGCAGCATGTTGATGTCGAGCATGCGCGGGTTGATGGCGCCGAAAAGCAGGATCTCCAGCACCAGCAAAATGAGCAGCGCGCTTTCCCAGTTAAGCCTCATTTACGCCACCTCTTTTTTGCGTTTGGGAAAGGGGGTGACGTGCTTTCCCCCTTTGTTACCCGGCTGGAAGCGACCATACTTCAGCGCCCGCTGATGCCGCGCCAGCGCCTGGCGCAGACGCCCGTCGAGCACCAGCACGCCCAGCAGCACCAGCCCGGCGATAAAGTCGTTCCACCAGGCCGGAAGCCTGAACAGCACCAGCACGGTGTCGATTTGGGTGAGGAAGAACGCACCGAGCAACGCGCCAATCAGCGTGCCCGTGCCGCCCAGCAGCGAAATACCGCCGAGGACGCAGGCGGCGATGGCCTTCATCTCCAGCCCGCTGCCGGTCTGGTTGGGCACAAAACCAATCTGTGCGGCAAAGACAATCCCGGCGCAGGCCGCCAGCATGCCGTTGAGGGTAAAGGCGATCATGCGGGTGCGGTTCACCGCTACGCCCAGCTGCCGCGCGGCGGCGAGGTTATCCCCCACCGCGTAGAAATCACGCCCGAACGCGGTGCGCGACAGCGTCCACGCGCCGGTGACCACGATCATCAACACCACCATGCCAAGGGGCGACACGCCGATGGCCGCAGGCTCAGAGAGCGATTTCAGCCCCGGCGGCAGCCCCTCAATCCACTTCCCGCCGGTCCAGAGCAGCATCGCTCCACGGTACAGCCCCAGCGTGCCGAGGGTGGCGACAATCGCCGGGATGCGCAGCCCCACCACCAGCAACCCGTTGAACGCCCCGGCCAGCGCGCCAACCATGAGCGCGAAGAGAATGGAAACGGGCAGGCTGTAGCCGCTGTTGAGCGCCACGCCGACGGCAATGGCGGACAGCCCGACGGTTGAACCCACGGAGACGTCGATATTGCGGGTCAGCATTACCAGCGACGCGCCGATAGCCAGCAGGATCAGGATCTGCGAGCTGGCGAAAATCATCCCCAGCGTTTGCAGGCTGAAGTAAGAGGGATTAAGCGCCACCAGCACGGCGAACAGCGCCAGAATGGCGAGAAACGCGCTCAGCTCGCGGTTTTTCAGTAAGATCTTCATGCTTGCCCTCCAAACGCCAGCGCCATCATGCGATCGAGGCTGACGGCATGGCGCGGCAGCTCGCCGCTGAGCACGCCCTGGTGCATCACCAACACGCGGTCCGCGAGGCCCGGAAACTCATCAAGATCGCTTGAGATCATCAGTACCGCCACGTTCTGCGCCGCCACGCTTTTGATGAGCTGGTAGATATCGGCGCGCGCCGAGACGTCCACGCCGCGCGTCGGTTCATCGACGATCAGCAGTAAAGGATTGGCCTCCAGACAGCGCGCCAGCAGCACTTTCTGCTGGTTGCCGCCGGAGAGCGTGCGCACGGTTTGATCCGCATGGTTGAGCTTGATCCCCAGCGCCCGGTGATAGCGCTCCACGACCGCAGACTCCCGCTTGCGCTGCTGCCAGAGCGACGGCTCGTTCAGCGCCACGGTGTTCCAGCGGATCGGCGCGTCGAGGAACAGGCCGGACACCTGCCTGTCTTCCGGCAGGTAGACCAGGCCTCTGTTTAGTCGCGAGCGCACCGGCTCGTTGGCGATCTCCTGGTTCTCCAGCCAGATGCGTCCCCCGCGTACCGGCCGCAGGCCGTAGAGGGTTTCCGCAAACTCGGTGCGCCCGGATCCCACCAGCCCGGCCAGGCCGACGATCTCACCGGCGTAGATCTCAAGGCTCAGATCGATAAACCCTTCCCCGGTGAGATCCTCCACCCGCAGCACCGGGAAATCCTGCGGCTGGGTGCGACGGTTGCCTGGCAGCGCCAGCCACAGCTTTTGCGTATCGCTCAGGGATTTCTCCCGGCTCACCGGCGTCATGGCGGCAATCAGGGCGTTATCGTCGAACTGCGCGGTTTCACCGCTCAGCACCACCGCGCCGTCGCGCATCACCGAGACGTGGCTCGACAGCACGCGAATTTCCGGCAGCTTATGCGAGATAAACACGATCCCGACGCCGAGTGCCTGCAGGGCGCGGATCTGGCGGAACAGCCGTTCGGTTTCGCCCGGCGTGAGGGAGGCCGTAGGTTCGTCGAGGATCAGGATCCGGGCGTTGCGCATTAATCCGCGCAGGATCTCCACCATCTGCTGATCCGCCACTTCCAGGGTGCTGGCGGCGGCGTCGAGGTTGAGCTGGCACTGCAGCTGCTCAAGTTTTTCCGCCAGCCGCTTTTCCCGATCGCGTTCGCGCGGCAGGCGGAACAGGATATTTTCCCGCACCGTCAGGTTAGGGAACAGCAGCGGCTCCTGCGGCACGAGGTAAATGCCGAGCCTGTGCGCCTGCACGGGCGTCAGCCGCGCATATGACTGCCCCTCGACAGAAAGTTCACCGCCGTCCGGCGTCTCGACCCCGGCGATGATCTTCATCAGCGTCGATTTTCCCGCGCCGTTTCCGCCCATCAGCGCGTGCACCTGGCCCGCAAGCAGCGTGAAATCAATGCCTTTTAGAACCGGCACGCCTGAGAACTGCTTGCTGATATTCCGCGCGTCGAGAAGTGAGGTCATCATCGCTCCGCTATTGAACAAATGATTTTTAGATTTAATAATGTTCAAAAGCGTAGACGGTGAACTATATTTACAACCGTGCAGGGATCACAGTTTTATCGATTGAGATTCAGATAAACCAGAAACGATCGAAATGATCCGTTTTGTCGCGTGGCTCACACTTTCCCTTCGCGCCATTACGAACATATGATCTAAATTTTTATAAGAGTTCAACTATGAGCGATAAACGCACTGCGGAAGAAGGACGGTTTGCCGGGCTGGCGCTGGCGGAAGAGGAGCTGGTGGCGCGCGTGGCCTGGTGTTACTACCACGACGGGCTGACCCAGAACGATATCGGCGAACGCCTCGGGCTGCCGCGATTAAAAATCTCCCGTCTGCTGGAGAAAGGCCGTCAGTCCGGGGTGATCCGCGTGCAGATCAACTCCCGCTACGAGGGCTGTCTGGCGCTGGAAACCGAGCTGCAGCAGCGCTTTGGCCTGAAGCTGGTGCGCGTGATGCCTGCCTTAAATACGCCGCCGATGAACGTGCGGCTGGGCATTGGCGCAGCGCAGTCGCTGATGGGCGTGCTGGAACCCGGCCAGCTGCTGGCGGTGGGGTTCGGTGAAACCACCATGAGCAGCCTGCAGCACCTGAGCGGTTTTATCAGCTCACAGCAGATCCGCCTCGTGACGCTGTCCGGCGGCGTCGGGCCGTACATGACCGGTATCGGCCAGCTGGATGCGGCCTGCAGCGTCAGCATGATCCCTGCCCCGCTTCGCGTGTCATCCGCAGAGGTGGCCGGGATCTTAAAACGCGAAACCAGCGTGCGGGACGTGATCCTCGCAGCCACCGCCGCCGACGTCGCGGTGGTGGGTATTGGTTCAGTGAACCAGCGCCGCGATGCCACGATCCTGCGCTCCGGCTACATCAGCGAAGGTGAACAACTGATGTACGCCCGCAAAGGCGCGGTCGGCGATATTCTCGGTTATTTCCTCAATGCCGAAGGGGAGTGCGTCGAGGAGCTGGAGATCCATAAAGAATTACTCGGCGTCTCGCTTGATGAGCTGGCGCAGCTGCCCACCATCGTTGGCGTGGCCGGAGGGGAAGAGAAAGCCGATGCGATTTATGCCGCACTGAAGGGTCGCCGTATCAATGGCCTGGTGACGGAGGAGACGACAGCCCGCGCGGTGCTGGCTCTGGCCAAGTAAGAGCCCGCCCTGCGCTAACAGCGAGGCAAGCTCATGAGTTACCTTTTAGCGTTAGATGCAGGGACCGGCAGCGTTCGCGCCGTGATTTTCGATTTGCAGGGCAACCAGATTGCCGTCGGCCAGGCCGAGTGGAAGCACCTGAGCGTGGAAAACGTGCCGGGCTCGATGGAGTTCGACCTCGAGACCAACTGGCGGCTGGCCTGCCAGTGCATTCATCAGGCGCTGACGCGCGCGAATCTGGGCGCGGCGGATATTCAGTCCGTCGCCTGCTGCTCCATGCGCGAAGGGATAGTGCTTTACGACCGCAACGGCGAGGCCATCTGGGCCTGCGCCAACGTTGACGCCCGCGCCAGCCGCGAGGTGGCCGAACTCAAAGAGATCCACGACAACCATTTTGAATCCGAAGTGTATGACGTCTCCGGCCAGACGCTGGCGCTGAGCGCGATGCCGCGCCTGCTGTGGCTGGCACACCATCGTCCGGATATTTACCGCAGCGCCGCCACCATCACCATGATCAGCGACTGGCTGGCAGCGAAGCTCTCCGGCGAGCTGGCGGTCGACCCGTCTAACGCGGGCACCACCGGCATGCTGGATCTCTTCTCCCGCGACTGGCGTCCGGCGCTGCTGGACATGGCCGGGCTGCGCGCCGATATTCTCTCCCCGGTAAAAGAGACCGGCACCGTGCTGGGCGCTATCACCCGAGAGGCCGCACAGCAAAGCGGCCTGCGCGAAGGCACGCCGGTCGTCATGGGCGGCGGCGACGTGCAGCTGGGCTCTCTGGGTCTGGGGGTAGTCCGCGCCGGACAAACGGCGGTGCTGGGCGGGACCTTCTGGCAGCAGGTGGTGAACCTGCCGCAGGTGCGCACCGACCCTGGCATGAACATTCGGGTGAACCCGCACGTGATTCCTGGCATGGCGCAGGCGGAGTCGATCAGCTTCTTTACCGGGCTGACCATGCGCTGGTTCCGCGACGCCTTCTGCGCCGAGGAAAAGCTGATTGCCGAGCGGATGGGGATGGATACCTATTCTCTGCTGGAAGAGATGGCCAGCCGGGTGCCGGCGGGCTCCCACGGGGTGATGCCAATCTTCTCCGACGCCATGCATTTTAAGCAGTGGTACCACGCCGCGCCGTCGTTTATTAATCTCTCCATCGACCCGGAAAAATGCAATAAAGCGACGCTGTTCCGCGCCCTGGAGGAGAACGCGGCGATCGTCTCGGCCTGTAACCTGGCGCAGATTTCCCACTTCTCCGGCGTGACGTTTGAAAGCCTGGTCTTTGCGGGCGGGGGCTCGAAAGGTGCGCTGTGGAGTCAAATCTTAAGCGACGTTACCGGGCTGCCGGTGCGCGTGCCGGAAGTGAAAGAGGCCACGGCGCTGGGCTGCGCGATTGCGGCAGGCGCTGGCGCGGGGCTGTTTGCCGATATGGCCTCGACGGGCGAGCGGCTGGTGAAGTGGAGCCGAGAGTTCACGCCGAACCCGCAGCACCGCGAGCTTTACGACGGCATGATGCAGAAATGGCAGGCGGTATATGCAGACCAGCTCGGGCTGGTGGACAGCGGGTTGACGACGTCGATGTGGCAGGCGCCGGGGTTAGTAAAAACCCATCCCCCTCTCCCCATAGGGGAGAGGGAAAAAACCAGATCGAGTTGATTCTTTAAGGCCGCACCGGCCAGTCCCCTCTCCCCTCCGGGGAGAGGGTTAGGGTGAGGGGAAGTTCTTTGAGATCTATCACAATCATTCGATCCCGCTTTTACCTTTCCGCTGCCGCTGGCTAAATTAGTAACTCATCCGACCACATAACAATAATTTTACACTGGAAGAGACTATGAGCCGCTACCCGTCGTTATTCGCCCCCCTCGATCTGGGGTTCACCACACTCAAAAACCGCGTGTTGATGGGCTCGATGCACACCGGGCTTGAGGAGCATCCGGACGGAGCCGAGCGTCTGGCAGCCTTCTATGCCGAACGCGCCCGCCATGGGGTAGCGCTGATAGTCACCGGCGGCGTGGCCCCTGCCCCTTCCGGCGTCGGCATGGAGGGCGGCGCGGTGCTGAACGATGCGTCACAGCTGCCACACCACCGCATTGTGACCGACGCGGTACACAACGAGGGCGGTAAAATCGCCCTGCAAATTCTGCACACCGGACGCTACAGCTATCAGCCGAATCTGGTCGCGCCATCGGCCATTCAGGCGCCGATTAACCGCTTCACTCCGCATGCCCTGAGCCACGACGAGATCCTGGCGCTGATTGACGACTTCGCCCGCTGCGCGGCGCTGGCGCGTGAAGCGGGCTACGACGGCGTTGAGGTGATGGGGTCTGAAGGCTATCTGATTAACGAGTTTCTGGCCGCCCGCACCAACCAGCGCGACGACGAATGGGGCGGCGACTATGCCCGCCGGATGCGCTTTGCTGTAGAAGTCGTGCGCGCCGTGCGCGAACGCGCGGGCGCGGATTTTATTATCATCTTCCGCCTGTCGATGCTCGACCTGGTGGAGGGCGGCGGCACGTTTGACGAAACCGTGCAGCTGGCGCAGGCGATAGAAACCGCGGGGGCCACCATTATCAACACCGGCATCGGCTGGCACGAGGCGCGCATTCCGACCATCGCCACGCCGGTGCCGCGCGCGGCGTTCAGTTGGGTGACGCGCAGGCTGAAAGGGAAAGTGTCTGTTCCGCTGGTCACCACCAACCGCATTAACGATCCGCAGGTGGCGGACGATGTGATTTCACGCGGCGATGCTGACATGGTCTCGATGGCGCGCCCGTTCCTGGCCGATGCCGAGCTGCTGTCCAAAGCGCAAAGCGGCCGTGCGGATGAGATAAACACCTGCATCGGCTGTAATCAGGCATGCCTGGATCAGATCTTCGTCGGGAAAGTGACCTCCTGCCTCGTCAACCCGCGCGCCTGCCACGAAACCAAAATGCCGGTGATCCCGGCGACAGCGAAAAAACGCCTGGCGGTTGTCGGCGCAGGGCCTGCGGGCCTGGCGTTTGCGGTCAATGCCGCCTCGCGCGGCCACAGCGTGACGCTGTTTGATGCGCTGGGGGAGATTGGCGGGCAGTTTAATATCGCCAAACAGATCCCCGGCAAAGAGGAGTTCTACGAAACGCTGCGCTACTACCGCCGGATGATCGAGCTGACGGGCGTCGAGCTGCGGCTTAACCAGTTTGTCCACGCGGCGGATCTGACTGATTTCGATGAGGTGATCCTGGCGAGCGGGATCGTACCGCGCACGCCTGCGATCGAGGGTATCGATCATCCAAAAGTGCTGAGCTATCTCGACGTGCTGCGTGACAAAGTACCGGTTGGCGAGAAGGTGGCGATTATCGGCTGCGGCGGGATCGGCTTTGATACCGCTATGTATTTGAGCCAGCCGGGCGAGGCGACCAGCCAGAACATTGCTGAGTTTTGCGTCGAATGGGGCATTGATACCAGCCTCAGCCAGTCCGGCGGCCTGCGCCCCGAAGGGCCGCAGCTGCCGAAAAGCCCGCGCCAGATCGTGATGCTGCAGCGTAAAGCCAGCAAGCCGGGCGAAGGGCTGGGCAAAACCACCGGCTGGATCCACCGCGCTACCTTGCTCTCACGCGGGGTGAAGATGATCCCGGCGGTCAGCTATCAGAAGATCGACGACGAGGGGCTGCACGTCACGATCGGCGGCGAGCCGCAGCTGCTGCGCGTGGATCATGTGATTTTATGTGCCGGGCAGGAGCCAAAGCGCGATCTGGCGGATCCGCTGCGCGAGGCCGGTAAAACGGTGCATCTGATTGGCGGGTGTGACGTGGCGATGGAGCTGGATGCGCGGCGCGCGATTGCGCAGGGGACGAAATTAGCTCTGATGATCTAGAACATTGCCGGGCGGCGCTGCGCTTGCACGGCCTACGGGTCCGAGGCCATTGTAGGCCCGGTAAGCGAAGCGCCACCGGGCAAAACAATCTTAACGACGACGTCCCAGCTTCACCGACTTCAGCACCACAAACTTATTGTTCGTCGCAATGGTGACGCAGTTACCGAAAATCTTCTTCAGCTTGTGGAAGTAGTCCAGGTGGCGATTCGCCACGATGTACAGCTCGCCGTTGATTTTCAGGCAGCGGCGCGCGTGGTGGAACATCTCCCACGCGACGTTATCCGTCAGGGCGTGCTTCTGGTGGAACGGCGGGTTGCAGAACACGGCGTTGAAGCGGAACGGCTCTACCCCCGACAGCGCGTTGTTGATCATAAACTCGCAGCGGTCCAGCGCGTCCGGCAGGTTGGTTTCTACGTTCAGACGGCTGGAGGCCACCGCCATCGGCGACTCGTCGCTGAACACCACGCTGGCTTCCGGGTTCTTCGCCAGTAGCGTCAGGCCAATCACGCCGTTGCCGCAGCCAAGATCGACAATCTCACCTTCCAGATTTTCCGGCAAATGTTCCATAAAGAAGCGCGCGCCGATATCCAGACCGGTGCGGGAGAAGACGTTCGCGTGGTTATGGATGGTCCAGTCGGTCCCTTCCAGCTTCCAGCTCAGCGTTTCTGGCGCGTCAGCCAGCTCAGGGGCGGCGAACGTACAGTTGATCAGGCGCGCTTTTTTCCAGGCCAGCGTGGTGGTGGTCGGGCCAAGGACTTTCTCGAACAGCTCCAGCGTCGAAGTATGAATATCGCGCGCTTTGGCACCCGCGATGATGCGGGTTTCTGGCGTGACGACCTTACGCAGCGCGCGCAGCTGCTGCTCCAGCAGCGCCATGGTTTTTGGCACTTTGATCAGCACCACGCCCGGCGCCTGCGGGTAGTCCGCGGTGCTGTCGAGGAACTTCACGCTGGACTCTTCGATGTCGTTATGGCGAAGGTTTTCACGCGTCGCCAGCTCGCTCAGGTAGGAGTCGCCGATACTGTACGGCGTGTGTTCCGCCAGCGCACAGCCCAGGGCGCCAAACGCGTCATTCAGGATCAAAACCGGGCCGCGGATTTCAGTGTCATCCAACTGCTGCAGCAGATATTCATCCGCAGCTTCCCACGCCTGAAGCGGGTTAACGTCGTCCGTCTCCGGGAAACGTTTAAGGTTGAGTGAACGGAAACCGTTGTCTAAGTGGCTCATCGGCCCTCCTGAATGGTAAAATTTGGCGTATCCCTGAAAAGGGTGCGTGAGTATACCCGTTTTATTGTCGATTTGGGGCGTTGATGAACCAACTTACTTATCTCCAGGGCTACCCGGAACATTTACTGACTCAGGTTCGCAGCCTGATTGCTGAGCAGAAGCTGGGCGCGGTGCTGGAAAAACGCTACCCCGGCACCCACGATTTCGCGACCGATAAGGCCCTCTGGCAGTATACGCAGGATCTGAAAAACCGGTATCTGAAGAGCGCCCCGCCGATCAACAAGGTGATGTACGACAACAAGATCCACGTGCTGAAAAACGCGCTCGGCCTGCACACCGCCGTCTCCCGCGTGCAAGGCGGCAAGCTGAAGTCAAAGGCCGAAATCCGCGTCGCGACGGTTTTCCGCAACGCGCCGGAAGCCTTTCTGCGGATGATCGTCGTCCATGAGCTGGCACACCTGAAAGAAAAAGAGCACGACAAAGCGTTCTATTCCCTGTGCTGCCATATGGAGCCGCAATACCACCAGCTGGAGTTTGATACCCGTCTGTGGCTTACGCATTTATCGTTAAAAGGTAATGCGGAATAGCGCACGCGAATTGTCATGATGACGTGCTACAGTGGCTAAAGGTTCCCCGCTACGGAGTACGTAAACGTTTATGATACGTTTCGCAGTCATTGGAACGAACTGGATTACGCGCCAGTTCGTCGACGCCGCCCACGAAACCGGCAAACTGAAACTTACCGCAGTCTATTCCCGCAGCCTTGAGCAGGCGCAGAGTTTTGCCAACGACTACCTCGTCGAGCATCTCTTCACCTCGCTTGATGAGATGGCGCAAAGCGACGCCATTGACGCGGTCTATATCGCCAGCCCGAACTCCCTGCACTTCCCGCAAACGAAGCTATTCCTCAGCCATAAAAAGCATGTGATTTGCGAGAAGCCGCTGGCGTCGAACATCGAAGAAGTCGAAGCCGCCATTGCGCTTGCCCGCGAAAACCAGGTGGTGCTGTTCGAAGCCTTCAAAACCGCCAGCCTGCCGAACTTCCTGCTGCTGCAGCAGTCCCTGCCGAAGGTGGGCAAAGTGCGTAAAGCCTTTATCAACTACTGCCAGTACTCGTCGCGCTACCAGCGCTATCTCGACGGCGAGAACCCGAACACCTTTAATCCGGCCTTCTCTAACGGCTCGATTATGGATATCGGTTTCTATTGCCTGGCCTCTGCCGTGGCCCTGTGGGGCGAGCCGCACGGCGTCACGGCCACCGCCAGCCTGCTGGAGAGCGGCGTGGATGCGCACGGTGTCGCGGTGCTGGATTACGGTGATTTCAGCGTCACGCTGCAGCACTCTAAGGTGAGCGACTCTGTCCTGCCGAGCGAAATTCAGGGCGAAGCGGGCTCGCTGGTTATCGAGAAGATCTCCGAGTGCCAGAAGGTGAGCTTTGTGCCGCGCGGCGGCAAAGCTCAGGAGCTGACGCAGCCTCAGCATATAAACACTATGCTCTATGAGGCAGAGGTCTTCGCCCGTCTGGTGGAAGACAACGAAGTGAATCACCCAGGCCTTGCGGTGAGCCGCACCACGGCGAAGCTGCAAACGGAGATCCGCCGTCAGACCGGCGTGGTGTTCCCGGCAGACGGCGTGAGCGCGGAAGTTAACGCGTAAAGCTGTGTAATGAAACGGCGCAGACCATTGACGAAACCAATGGTCTGACATATTTTGTTACCTGCAAAGGGGAGTAACTTCTTCGTCGGTGGATCGTCATTACGATGCGTGCAATACCGCATCCGGTCGCCGGGCAACCCTCGTGGTTGTAAGTGAGACCTTGCCGGAAGGCGAGGTCTATGCATAAAAAGCTAACGGCTATCGTCTTCTGACCATGGCCGTTTTTGTTTTTTATGTGTAAGGAAAATAGTATGCATTCTGTCGGCACTCCCATGTTGTGGGGCGGATTCGCGGTTGTCGTGCTCATCATGCTGGCGATCGACCTCTTTTTACAGGGGCGTCGCGGCGCGCACGGCATGACCATGAAACAGGCTGCGGCCTGGTCGCTGGTGTGGGTCACCCTCTCCCTGCTCTTCTGTGCCGCCTTCTGGTGGTATCTGGCTTCGACCGAAGGCCGTGCGGTGGCCGATCCTCAGGCCCTCGCCTTCCTCACCGGCTATCTGATTGAAAAAGCCCTGGCGGTCGATAACGTCTTCGTCTGGCTGATGCTGTTCAGCTATTTCGCCGTGCCTGCGGCCCTGCAGCGCCGCGTGCTGGTCTACGGCGTGCTGGGGGCGATTATCCTGCGTACCATCATGATCTTCGCCGGCAGCTGGCTGATTACCCAGTTCGAATGGCTGCTGTACGTCTTCGGCGCGTTCCTGCTGTTCACCGGGGTCAAAATGGCGCTGGCGAAAGAGGACGGCTCTGCGATAGGCGATCGCCCGCTGGTGAAGTGGATCCGCGGCCATCTGCGCATGACCGACAAGATCGAGAGCGAGCACTTCTTCGTACGCAAGAACGGCCTGCTGTTTGCCACACCGCTGCTGCTGGTGCTGATCCTGGTTGAGCTGAGCGACGTGATTTTCGCCGTGGACAGCATTCCGGCCATTTTTGCGGTGACCACCGACCCGTTCATCGTCCTGACCTCTAACCTGTTCGCCATCCTCGGCCTGCGCGCCATGTACTTCCTGCTGGCAGGCGCGGCGGAGCGCTTCTCAATGCTGAAGTACGGCCTGTCGGTGATCCTGGTGTTTATCGGTATCAAAATGCTGATCGTCGATTTCTACCATATCCCGATCGCCATTTCGCTCGGCGTGGTGTTTGGCATTCTGATCGTGACGCTGATTATCAATACCTGGGTTAACCGCCAGCACGATAAGAAGCAGCAGGCTTAGTACGTTTTGCCCGGTGGCGCTGTGCTTACCGGGCCTACAACGACACCTCGTGGGCCGGGTAAGCACAGCGCCACCCGGCACTTTCGTTAATCAATAGTTAAAAAACATGACGCAACACGTAAAATCCAGCATTTTACGCTTCCCTCCGCAGACGCTTTCCCTATACTCGACCAGGCAAACATTTACTTACATCCGGACATAAATGTGACTAAGAGCACATCCGGGATGGAACGCAATTTCACTTAAGGAACACTCATGACGACAACCTCATCGGGCCTGCTTGCGCGCCTGTCGCGCGGCAGCCTTGTTAAGCAAATACTGGTTGGACTGGTGCTCGGCGTGGCGCTGGCACTGATCTCAAAACCTGCCGCCGAGGCCACTGGCCTGCTCGGCACACTGTTCGTCGGCGCACTGAAAGCGGTCGCGCCGGTTCTGGTTTTGACGCTGGTGATGGCCTCAATCGCCAACCACCAGCAGGGGCAGAAAACCAATATTCGCCCGATTCTGTGGATGTATCTGCTGGGGACGTTCTCGGCCGCGCTGACGGCGGTTGTCGTGAGCTTTATCTTCCCGTCCACGCTGCAACTGACCACTGGCGCGACCGACATTACGCCACCCGCGGGTATTGTTGAGGTGATGCACGGCCTGCTGATGAGCATTGTCGCCAACCCGATCCATGCGCTGATTAACGCGAACTACATCGGGATTCTGGTATGGGCCGTCGGTCTGGGCTTCGCTCTGCGCCACAGCAACGACACGACCAAAAACCTGGTTAACGACCTTTCTCACGCCGTGACCTTTATCGTGACGGTGGTCATCCGCTTTGCGCCGATTGGTATTTTTGGCCTCGTGGCATCCACGCTGGCAACCACCGGTTTCGGCGCACTCTGGGGCTATGCGCAGCTGCTGCTGGTGCTGATTGGCTGTATGGCTGTCGTGGCACTGGTGATTAATCCGCTGCTGGTGTTTCTGCAGACCCGTCGTAACCCGTACCCCCTGGTGCTGATGTGCCTGCGCGAAAGCGGCGTGACCGCCTTCTTCACCCGCAGCTCGGCGGCAAACATTCCGGTCAACATGTCCCTGTGTGAGAAGCTGAATCTGGACCGCGATACCTACTCCGTATCCATTCCGCTGGGTGCGACCGTCAATATGGCGGGAGCGGCCATCACCATCACGGTGCTGACGCTGGCCGCGGTGCATACGCTGGGTATTCCGGTGGATCTGCCAACCGCGCTGCTGCTGAGCGTGGTAGCCTCGCTGTGTGCCTGCGGCGCATCCGGCGTGGCGGGCGGTTCCCTGCTGCTGATCCCGCTGGCATGTAATATGTTCGGCATCCCGAACGAGATCGCCATGCAGGTGGTTGCGGTAGGCTTTATCATCGGCGTGCTGCAGGATTCCTGCGAAACCGCGATCAACTCCTCCACCGACGTGATGTTTACCGCCGCCGTGTGCCAGGCGGAAGACGCGCGTTTAGCGAAGAACGCCCTGCGAGGTTAACAGCAAAACGGCAACCCTGAGGTTGCCGTTTTTAGTGTTTGTACCCTCTCCCTGTGGGAGAGGGCCAGGGTGAGGGCATCAGGGCGCACCGATTAAAGCGTCACACCGCTCTTAAAGATCGCCAGCTCGCGGAAATCGTTCTTCTCGTTGCAGGTCTGCCTGCCGTTGGCAAATTCCACAATCGCGTCCACGAATTCCGTCAGCAGCTGCGGCATCGCCTTGCCGTGGATAAGCTGCCCGGCATCAAAGTCAATCCAGTGTTTTTTCTTCGCCGCCAGCTCGCTGTTGGTGGCGATTTTCACCGTCGGCACAAAACCGCCGTACGGCGTGCCGCGACCGGTGCTGAACAGCACCATATGGCAGCCAGCTCCCGCCAGCGCGCTGGTGGCGACCGCATCGTTACCCGGCGCGCTCAGCAGGTTCAGACCGTGCGTTTTTAGGCGCTCACCGTAGCGCAGAACGTCAACCACCTGGCTCGCGCCCGCTTTCTGGGTGCAGCCGAGGGATTTCTCTTCCAGCGTGGTGATCCCACCCGCTTTGTTACCCGGAGACGGGTTCTCATAAATGGGCTGATTGTGGGCAATGAAGTACTGTTTGAAGTCGTTCACCATGGTGACGGTTTTTTCAAACGTCTCCTCGTCGCGGCAGTGGCTCATCAGAATACGTTCCGCGCCGAACATCTCCGGCACCTCGGTCAACACCGTCGTGCCGCCGTTAGCGATCACATAGTCCGAGAAGCGACCCAGCATCGGGTTGGCGGTGATACCGGACAGGCCGTCAGACCCGCCGCACTCCAGCCCAAACTTCAGCTCGCTCAGTTTGCCCGGCTCGCGCTTGTCGTGGCGCATCACGTTATACAGCTGGTGAAGCTGTTCAACGCCCGCCTCCACTTCGTCATCCTGGTGCTGACACACCATAAAATGCACGCGCTCAGGATCAAACTCGCCCAGCGTGTCGCGGAAGGCATCAACCTGGTTGTTCTCGCAGCCCAGGCCAATCACCAGCACCGCGCCCGCGTTCGGGTGACGCACCATGTTTTGCAGCATGGTGCGGGTGTTAATGTGGTCATCCCCCAGCTGGGAGCAGCCGTAGGTGTGGCTGAACAGATGCACGCCGTCGGTGCCTTCGGCATCGTGGGTCTCTTTCAGGAAGCGCGTCTGGATCTGACGCGCAATCCCGTTCACGCAGCCGACGGTCGGGAGGATCCACAGCTCGTTGCGGATCCCCACGTCGCCGCTGGCGCGGCGGTAGATCTGCACGTCACGATCCGCCGCCTGCTCTTGTGCTCCGGGTAAATCAGGTTGATAGCTGTACTCGTCCAGATCGCTCAGATTGGTGCGGGTATTATGGGAATGAAGATGTTCACCCGGCACGATATCCGCCAGCGCATGCCCAATCGGAAGACCGTACTTAATGACGTTGTCCCCTTTCGCGAGAGGCTTCACGGCAAACTTGTGTCCGCGTGCAATCGCCTGACGCAGGGTGACGCTCTGGTTATCAACGGTCACCACGTCGCCTTCAGCGAGATCCGTCAGCGCGACGGCCACGTTATCCAGCGAATGGATTTTGATGTATTGCATATCAACCTCAAACGGCCTTAGTTCAGTTCAATGCCGAAGTAGTCACGCGCATTGTTAAAGCAGATGTTTCTCACCATGTCGCCCAGCAGCTGGATATCCGCCGGCGCTTCGCCTGCGTACACCCAGCGGCCAATCATCTGGCACAGAATGCGGCGGAAATATTCATGACGGGTATAGGACAGGAAGCTGCGGCTGTCGGTCAGCATGCCGACAAAGCGGCTCAACAGACCAAGCTGCGCCAGCTGCGTCATCTGACGCTCCATGCCGTCTTTCTGATCGTTGAACCACCAGCCGGAACCGAACTGCATCTTGCCCGGCATCCCTTCGCCCTGGAAGTTGCCCACCATCGTGCCCAGCACTTCGTTATCGCGCGGGTTCAGGCAGTAGAGAATGGTTTTCGGCAGCAGGTTT
Source organism: Enterobacter sp. BNK-13 (assembly GCF_048685015.1). Lineage (NCBI taxonomy): Bacteria > Pseudomonadati > Pseudomonadota > Gammaproteobacteria > Enterobacterales > Enterobacteriaceae > Enterobacter > Enterobacter sp. BNK-13. The sequence continues at coordinate 3,745,748 of NZ_JBLQTP010000001.1, forward strand.
TGCTCATTCTGTTTGCTCAGCAGTTTTGACAGCTCTTCCGCCAGCGGACGGTCGTTGATGGAGTCAAAGCCCACGTCCGCACCAATCAGTTTGAACTGGCGCTGGTTGTTATTGCGCAGCGCACCGATGTGGTACTGCTGTACCCAGCCGCGACGTGCGTATTCCGCGCCGAGGAACACCAGTACCGCCGTTTTGAACTGCGCCACTTCGTGCTCGCTAAGCGATTCACCGGACAGGCGACGCGCCAGAATGCTGTCCAGCTCGGCCTCGTTTGATTCCGCGAACAGCACGACGTCCAGCGCGTGGTCAGAGACTTTACAGCCGTGCGCCGCGAAGTGATCCAGACGTTTGGTCAGCGCGGCTTGCAGATCGGCGAAACGACGGATGTCGGTATCGGACACTTCCGCTAGCTTCGCCATATAGTCGTTAAACGTGGCCTGCTCAATGTTGAAAGCTTTGTCCGGGCGCCAGCTTGGCAGCACTTTGATATCAAAAGAAGTGTCTTTGGCGACAACGGCATGATGCTCCAGGGAGTCGATCGGGTCGTCGGTGGTGCCTACCATCTTCACGTTCATCTGCTTCATGATGCCGCGCGCGGAGAAGTTCTCCTGCGCCAGCAGCGCATTGCACCGCTCCCAGATTTCATCGGCGGTCGTTGGGGAGAGCAGTTTGCCGGTGATGCCAAACGGGCGACGCAGCTCAAGGTGCGTCCAGTGGTAGAGCGGGTTACCGATGGTGTGCGGGACGGTCGCCGCCCAGGCATCAAACTTCTCGCGGTCGGTGGCGTCACCGGTACACAGGCGTTCCGCCACACCGTTGGTGCGCATGGCACGCCATTTGTAGTGGTCACCCTTCAGCCAGATATCATACAGGTTTTTGAAGCGATAATTTTCGGCAACCTGCTGCGGCGGCAGATGGCAGTGGTAGTCGAAAATTGGCTGGTCTTTTGCGTAGTCGTGGTACAGGCGGCGAGCAAATTCGGTATCTAACAGAAAATCGTCGGTCATAAACGGCGTCATTATCGTCTTCCTCATTACGGGAGCGTCAGAAAGCGTATGTTCATATGCTGCAAAGTTATCACACCAATTTCCAGCCACCGAAGCTTTTTTCGTGAGTGAGATCAATAAACGCTAACAAATAAATTACCCTCTAAGACGTAAACCCTTCTACAGACCGCGCCATTACTGGCTTTGCGTGCAGCGATTAATGTCCCTACAAAGAATCATACATTTGTGATGTCACTCACCTTTTAAAGTTGTATGACAAGTTATCTTTTCGCCGTCGCAAACGCTAAGCCGACGGAATGCATTACCGGTGTGAGAGGCATCGGGTTTAACGGTACGGATACCGACTTATGCACGCTTACTTATGGCAAGGTTCGGGCCGTTCCGGGACATGCTTCCGGCTACGCCCCTCCCGTTACACAACTGCTCCCGGAAACGGTTGAGAAGTTGCCGTGCTCTGGCGCGGACATAACATAACGATGAGGTTTTAGATGCGTAAAATTAAAGGGTTACGTTGGTATATGATCGCACTGGTGACGTTAGGCACCGTGCTGGGCTACCTGACACGTAACACCGTGGCAGCCGCAGCGCCGACGTTAATGGAAGAGCTGCATATCTCCACACAGCAATACTCCTACATCATTGCCGCCTATTCCGCGGCGTATACCATCATGCAGCCAGTTGCAGGCTATGTGCTGGATATCCTCGGTACCAAAATCGGTTATGCCTTCTTCGCCATCGCCTGGGCGGTGTTCTGCGGAGCTACCGCGCTGGCGGGAAGCTGGGGCGGCCTGGCGCTGGCGCGCGGTGCGGTCGGTGCGGCAGAAGCTGCGATGATCCCGGCGGGCCTGAAAGCCAGCTCCGAGTGGTTCCCGGCAAAAGAGCGCTCTATCGCTGTTGGCTACTTCAACGTGGGCTCGTCCATCGGGGCAATGATTGCGCCACCGCTGGTGGTGTGGGCTATCGTGATGCACAGCTGGCAGATGGCCTTCATCATCTCCGGCGTGCTGAGCTTCGCCTGGGCAATCGCGTGGCTGGTTTTCTATAAGCACCCACGCGATCAGAAAAAACTTTCCGAAGAAGAACGCGAGTACATCATTGGTGGTCAGGAAGCACAGCATCAGACCAACAACGGCAAGAAAATGACCGTCTGGCAGATCCTGGGCACCCGTCAGTTCTGGGGTATCGCCCTGCCGCGCTTCCTGGCAGAACCGGCCTGGGGGACCTTTAACGCGTGGATCCCGCTGTTCATGTTTAAAGTCTACGGCTTTAACCTGAAAGAGATCGCGATGTTCGCCTGGATGCCCATGCTGTTCGCTGACCTGGGCTGTATCGTGGGCGGCTACCTGCCACCGCTGTTCCAGCGCTGGTTTGGGGTGAACCTGATTGTTTCCCGTAAGATGGTAGTCACCATGGGCGCCCTGCTGATGATTGGCCCGGGCATGATCGGCCTGTTCACCAGCCCGTACGTCGCCATTGCCCTGCTGTGCATCGGTGGCTTTGCGCACCAGTCCCTGTCCGGCGCGCTGATTACGCTCTCGTCTGACGTCTTTGGTCGTAACGAAGTGGCCACCGCCAACGGCCTGACCGGGATGGCCGCCTGGACCGCGAGTACGATGTTTGCGCTGGTCGTCGGCGCGCTGGCAGATACCATCGGCTTCAGCCCGCTGTTCGCCGTGCTGGCTATCTTCGACCTGCTGGGCGCGGTGGTGATCTGGACGGTGCTGAAGAGCAAATCGGCAGAGGAGCTGGCGAAAGAGTCGCTCGGGAAACCGGCGACGCAGAGTTAGCAACCATTTTTCCGCCGGGTGGCGCTACGCTTACCCGGCCTACAAAACCCGTAGGCCCGTGCAAGCGAAGCGCCGCCGGGCATTTAAAGGCCGCTCAGTAGCGGCTTTTTTAATGGCAAATCTGGAGAGTGGCACGCAAAAGTGGTATAACAAATCATCTGCCGTACCCTGCCTGGAGCGCATATGGAAATCACCGAACCACGTCGTTTATATCAACAACTTGCTGCGGAGCTGAAAGATCGCATCGAGCAAGGGGTCTATCTTGTCGGTGATAAACTGCCCGCCGAGCGCTTCATCGCGGATGAAAAAAGCGTCAGCCGCACCGTGGTGCGCGAAGCGATCATCATGCTGGAAGTGGAAGGCTACGTTGAGGTACGCAAAGGCTCCGGCATTCACGTCATTTCCAATCTGCCGAAACACTCGCCCGTCGCGGACGAAAGTCTGGAATTTGCCAGCTATGGTCCGTTTGAGCTGCTCCAGGCTCGCCAGCTGATTGAAAGCAACATTGCCGAATTTGCGGCGACGCAGGTGACCAAGCAGGACATCATGAAGCTGATGGAAATCCAGGAGAATGCCCGTAAGGAAAAATGTTTCCGCGATTCAGAGTGGGATCTGCAGTTCCACGTCCAGGTCGCCCTGGCAACCCAGAATACGGCGCTGGCGGCAATCGTTGAGAAAATGTGGACTCAGCGCGTTCACAACCCGTACTGGAAAAAACTGCACGACCATATCGATTCCCGTACCGTCGACAACTGGTGTGACGATCACGACCAAATCCTTAAAGCGCTGATTCGTAAAGACCCGCATGCCGCTAAGCTGGCGATGTGGCAGCACCTGGAAAACACCAAGCAGATGCTGTTCAATGAAACCAGCGATGACTTCGAATTTAACGCTGACCGCTATCTTTTCGCAGATAATCCCGTTGTTCATCTCGATACGGCCCCCAGTGCCGCAAAATAGATGACCTTCCCGCTGGCAGGCGCCTCACTGCGCCTTCTGGCTTCAGTGGGTAAGCAAAACATATATAGTGTCAGCCTTTGTAAATCCCCTCGCTCACTTCCTGGGCTTACGCCAAAATCAACTCACGCCTGCAAATTCTGTGACGCAGAACGTTGGGCTTTGTTACAATTGGATTCACTTCGTTATTTTGTAAGTTAGTGCTTGCTAACCAGCCAATTAACAGGGAACCGTGTTGGCCACACCGCAATGTGTCCGCGAGCGACCATAATGAAATCACAACAATGTCGCCGTGCTGTTTGCCCCGGATAACAGGCGTGACGTTAACCGATTTCCAGGAACACTGAATGGAACTTTTGACCCAACTACTGCATGCCCTCTGGGCGCAGGACTTTGAAACGCTGGCCAACCCTTCCATGATTGGCATGCTCTATTTCGTCTTGTTTATGATCCTGTTCCTTGAGAACGGTTTGCTGCCTGCAGCCTTCCTGCCCGGTGACAGTTTGCTGGTGCTCGTCGGCGTGCTGTGTGCCAAAGGGGCGATGGCGTTTCCGCACACCATTTTATTACTGACCGTCGCGGCCAGCCTCGGCTGCTGGGTGAGTTACATCCAGGGAAGATGGCTGGGCAATACCCGGATCGTCCAGAACTGGCTCTCGCACCTGCCTGCACATTATCATCAGCGGGCGCACCACCTTTTCCATAAGCACGGGCTTTCCGCCCTGCTGATTGGCCGCTTTATCGCGTTTGTACGTACCCTGTTGCCGACCATTGCCGGTCTGTCGGGGCTGAGTAGCGCGCGCTTCCAGTTCTTTAACTGGATGAGCGGTCTGTTATGGGTGCTTATTCTGACAACGCTCGGCTATGCCCTGGGTAAAACGCCGGTCTTTATGAAATATGAAGACCAGCTGATGTCCTGCCTGATGCTGCTGCCCGTTGTGCTGCTGGTCTTCGGCCTGATCGGCTCTCTGGTCGTGCTGTGGAAAAAGAAATACGGAGCCAGAGGCTAACGATGGCTATCTCACCGCTCGCCCTGCGCCGTTTTGCCTGTGCCGTGATGACGCTGGTGGTGCTCAGCGCCATGCTGCTGGTATGGAGCGCGCTTTCGCACCAGGAATCCACGCTGGCCATTCGCCCGGTGAACCAGGGTGCCAGCGTGCCTGACGGTTTTTCTGTCTGGCATCATCTGGACGCGAACGGGATACGTTTTAAGAGCATCACCCCTCAGGACGATGTTTTACTGATCAAGTTTGATTCCCGTGCGCAAAGTGCCGCCGCAAAAGTAGTTCTCGACCGTACGCTGCCGCAGGGGTATATCATTGCTCAGCAGGAAGATGACAGCCAGCCAGCAGCCTGGCTGTCGCTGATTCGCGATACGTCGCATCGATTTGGATAATTACCAGGATTCCGAATCTTTTCACTCACTTTGGTGAATCCCCCGTTTACTTACTATGCTTAAGTACGCGGAGCACCCCTCGACTGTACTCCGCATAACTTTGGATAGCGGCTTACGCCGCAACACAATGGAAGGTTTCGATAATGAAATTCCGCATGACTCTGGCTCTGGCCCTTTTTTCTTTAAGCACAGCATCCTTCGCCAATTCTCTCTGTCAGGAGAAAGAACAGGATATTCAGCGTGAGATCGGTTATGCCGAAAAGCATAACAATCAGCACCGTGTTGATGGTCTCAAAAAAGCGCTGAGCGAAGTGAAAGCGAACTGTTCAGACAGCAAGCTTCGTGCCGACCACCAGAAGAAAATCGCTGAACAGAAGGACGAGATAGCCGAGCGCCGTCGCGACCTGCAGGAAGCGAAAGAGAAAGGGGATGCGGAAAAAATTGCTAAGCGCGAGAAGAAGTTGAAAGAAGCGCAGGACGACCTGAAAGCGCTGGAAGCTCGCGATTATTGAGTTAACGGAAATCTCAACAGGAGAGAATCATGTCAAAAGATACGACGTCTGAACATCTGCGCGCTGAACTGAAATCCCTGGCCGATACCCTTGAAGAGGTGCTGAACTCCTCTGCTGACAAGTCAAAAGAAGAGGTCAGCAAGCTGCGCAGCAAGGCGGAGCAGGCGCTCAAGGAGAGCCGCTATCGCCTGGGTGAAACCGGTGATGCACTGGCAAAACAGACCCGCGAAGCGGCCGCGCGTGCGGACGAATACGTGCGTGATAATCCATGGACGGGCGTAGGGATTGGTGCCGCAGTCGGTGTGGTACTGGGTGTCCTGCTGACGCGTCGTTGATATGGAAGATCCTCGTCACGCACAAGGGCCTGCTAACAACGTCCTCGGCATCGGCCAGCGTATTTTAACGACGCTGGTCGGGATTGCCGAAACGCGCGTCCGGCTGGCAGTGGTCGAGCTGGAAGAGGAGAAAGCCAACCTCTTCCAGATGCTGCTGATGCTCGGACTGACCATGCTCTTCGCCGCGTTTGGTCTGATGAGCCTGATGGTGTTAATCATCTGGGCCATTGACCCGCAGTATCGTCTTAACGCGATGATTGCCACCACCGTCGTTCTGCTGGTCGCCGCGTTGATTGGCGGTATCTGGACGCTGCGGAAAGCGCGTAAATCCACGTTCCTGCGTCATACGCGTCAGGAGCTGGCTAACGATCGCGCCCTGCTGGAGGATGACAAGCCGTGAGCGGTAAAGCCGAACGTCAAAAGCGAAAAGCGTACCTGCTAAGCCAGATCCAGCAGCAACGGCTGGATCTGTCGGCGAGCCGCCGCGACTGGATTGACGCGACGCGACGGTTTGACCGGGGCTGGAACACCTTCCTGAGCCTGCGTTCATGGGCGCTGGTCGGCAGCAGCGTGATGGCTATCTGGACGGTTCGTCATCCAAATATGCTGATCCGCTGGGCGCGCCGTGGATTTGGTGCCTGGAGCGCCTGGCGTCTGGTGAAAGCCACGATTCGTCAGCAGCAGTTGCGGTAGCCTTCTCGCCGGGTGGCGGCTACGCCTTACCCGGCCTACTTGCACGCGTAGGCCGGGTAAGCGCAGCGCCTCCCGGCAAAATCCTCCCCCCTCCCTTACTCAATATCTTTGAAGAAGATTGACAGTTTTCCTTGCTAACAATCGCCCACCGTCACGTTTATGATGCTCTCCATCGACAGCAACGACGCGGTATCTACCCGGAATTGCAGACAAATAACGTTCAGCCGCTGATGTGGTTTCCTGGAGAGTAAAATGAAAAAATTAGAAGATGTTGGTGTACTGGTAGCGCGTATTCTGATGCCAATTCTGTTCATCGTGGCAGGTTGGGGAAAAATCACCGGTTATGCAGGCACCCAGCAGTATATGGAAGCCATGGGCGTTCCGGGGTTCCTGTTGCCACTGACCATTCTTCTTGAGTTCGGCGGCGGTCTGGCAGTCCTGTTCGGCTTCCTGACCCGCACCACCGCGCTGTTTACTGCAGGCTTCACCGTGCTGACGGCATTCATCTTCCACAGCAACTTTGCGGAAGGCGTGAACTCTCTGATGTTCATGAAAAACCTGACCATCGCGGGTGGCTTCCTTCTGCTGGCCGTTACTGGCCCGGGCGCATACAGCATCGACCGCGTTCTGAATAAGAAATGGTAAGCACGCTATACTGAATAAACACAAAGCGAGGAGACATCTCCTCGCTTTTGCTATCTGACGGAGGAGAAAAAATGGGACAACTCGTAGACGGCGTCTGGCAGGATGTCTGGTATGACACCAAATCCACCGGAGGTCGCTTTAAGCGCTCTGTTTCGGCCTTCCGTAACTGGCTGACCGCCGACGGTGCGCCGGGCCCAAGCGGCGAAGGCGGCTTCGCGGCTGAGAAAGATCGTTATCATCTTTATGTTTCCCTCGCCTGCCCGTGGGCCCACCGCACGCTGATCGTGCGCAAGCTGAAAGGTCTCGAATCCTTCATTCCGGTTTCCGTCGTCAACCCGCTGATGCTGGAAAACGGCTGGACGTTTGACAGTGATTTCCCTGCGGCAACCGGCGACGAACTGTATCACCACGATTTCCTGTACCAGCTCTATCTGCGCGCCGATCCGCATTACACCGGTCGCGTGACCGTGCCGGTGCTGTGGGACAAGAAAAACCAGACGATTGTCAGCAATGAGTCTGCGGAAATCATCCGCATGTTCAATACCGCATTTGATGCCCACGGCGCCCGTGCCGGGGATTACTACCCGGTTGAACTGCGCGATAAGATTGATGAGCTGAACAGCTGGATTTACGACAACGTCAACAACGGTGTCTATAAGGCCGGTTTCGCCACCAGCCAGGAAGCGTATGACGAAGCGGTCGGGAAGGTGTTTGAATCACTGGAACGCCTGGAACAGATTCTGGGCCAGCATCGCTACCTGACGGGCGATCGCCTGACGGAAGCGGACATTCGCCTGTGGACCACGCTGGTTCGCTTTGATCCGGTCTATGTCACCCACTTTAAGTGCGATAAACACCGCATCAGCGACTACCTGAACCTGTATGGTTTCCTGCGCGACATCTACCAGATGCCGGGCATCGCGGAGACGGTCGACTTCGACCATATTCGCACCCACTATTTCCGCAGCCACAAGACCATCAACCCAACGGGTATTATCTCCATCGGTCCGTGGCAGGACCTGGATGAACCGCACGGGCGCGACGTCCGTTTTGGATAAATATTAAGGGCATCAATAGATGCCCTTTTTTAATTCACAATCTCCATCTATCCTTACCTCGATCGCTTAGAAAACAAGTGATTGACTGACTAATGAGGCAAGGAAAATGGACTGGTATTTAAAAGTACTGCGCAACTACATTGGATTTGGTGGCCGCGCCCGCCGCAAAGAGTACTGGATGTTCGTTCTGGTGAACTTCGTCCTGATTATGGTGCTGGGCATCGTGGATAAAATTCTCGGCTGGGAGCGGGCTGGCGGTGAAGGCGTACTGACCACCATCTATGGCCTGTTAGTCCTGCTGCCATCATGGGCGGTACTGTTCCGTCGGCTGCACGATACCGATCGTTCGGCGTGGTGGTTACTGCTGCTGCTGATTCCGATCGTGGGCTGGATCGTGATTTTGATCTTCAACTGTCAGAGTGGGACGCCGGGCGAAAACCGCTTTGGTCCGGATCCTAAGATCGGCGCATAAAAAAAGCCCGGTGGCGCTTCGCTTACCGGGCCTACACGCTTATTTGTTGTGGTGCGCAAACAGCTTTGGAATTTCACGCAGGCACCACGATTTGGCTTCACCCATGCTGTCGCGACGCCACGCCATAATGATATCCACTTCGCTGGTGTACTCCGGACTCACGACCCGCAGCCGCCCTTCCGCAATATCTTTTTCCACAAACGGGTACGGCATCGTTGCCACGCCCAGACCGGCCAGCAGCGCCTGCCGTTTGTCTTCCAGTGAGGTCACCGTCAGACGAGGCTGTTTATCCAGCAGCTGCACCGTCAGCACCGGACGCTCGCGCGCGGTATCCGCGACCGCCACGCCGCGATACTTCACGCGTGTGACTTCAGAGAGCGGCTCCGGCTCCTGGTGAATCGGGTGGTTGGGGGCGGCAACGTAGACGTTCATGACGCTGTAGAGCTTGCGCGAGTTGATTTCTGACGATGAGCGGAAGTGCATGTCCGGCGCAATAACGATATCTGCCCTGCCCGTCTCCAGACGTTCCCACGCTCCTGCCAGCACCTCGGTGATGATGGACAGCTGCGTATTGGCCTTCGCCGCCAGGCGATCCACCAGCGGGAACAGCGCTTCGGTCGGGACCAGCGCTTCGGTAACTAACGTCAGATGCGTTTCCCAGCCGCGCGCGAGCGCTTCGGCGTCTGTCGTCAGCTTATCCGCCGCTTCCAGCAGCACGCGGCCGCGCTCCAGCAGCATTCGGCCCACGTTGGTGAATTTTGTTCGATGACCGGAGCGGTCAAAAAGCACCACGTCCAGCTCTTCTTCCAGCTTCTGCATGGTGTAGCTCAGCGCAGACGGAACGCGCCCCAGTTCATCGGCCGCCGCCGCAAAACTGCCGCGCCGGTCAATCGCGTCCATGACGCGAAGCGCCTCAAGCGTCAATGCTCTCTCTTTAGCCATCTCGTTCTCATTCAGGAAATTTGAACATACCAGGCAGAATATCTGGCTAACAATGAAGCGTCCATACCTTTACCATTGTTTTAGTGTAAAGAGAGGTCAAGTTTATGATTACGACAAGAACAGCTAAACAGTGCGGACAAGCCGATTTCGGTTGGCTGCAGGCCCGCTACACCTTTTCCTTTGGACACTACTTTGACCCTAAACTCCTCGGTTACGCTTCACTGCGCGTGTTGAACCAGGAAGTGCTCGCCCCGGGTGCCTCCTTCCAGCCGCGTACGTACCCGAAAGTCGATATCCTGAACCTGATCCTGGAAGGCGAGGCAGAATACCGCGATAGCGAGGGCAATCATGTCCAGGCAAAGGCTGGCGAAGCGTTGTTAATTTCCACGCAGCCGGGCATCAGCTACAGCGAGCATAACCTCAGCAAAGACAAAACGCTGACGCGCATGCAGCTGTGGCTCGACGCCTGCCCTGAGCGGGAAAATCCGCTGGTACAGAAGTTAGATTTAACGGGCGATAAGCAGCAGTTGATTGCATCGCCGGATGGCAGCAAAGGGAGCCTGCAGCTGCGTCAGCAGGTGTGGCTGCATCATATCGAGCTGAAAAAAGGTGAACAGGCAAGCTTCCAGCTTCATGGTCCGCGCGCCTATCTGCAGTCCATTCACGGTACGGTGCATGCGGTGACGCACACGGAAGAGAAAGAAGCCCTCACCTGCGGCGACGGGGCGTTTATTCGTGATGAAGCGAATATCACCCTGGTGGCGGATACGCCACTGCGCGCGCTGCTGATTGATTTGCCGGTTTAAGATAAACACGCTCCCTCGCTCGATCGGCTCCCTCTCCCAGTGGGAGAGGGTTAGGGTGAGGGGTAACGGGTTGGATTAAATCACGACACCTTACTCGCCATAATCTCAATAATCTGCCGGTCCGTTGCCTGCATCGAGCGGCACGCCAGCGCGCACAGGTTCGCGATCGACTGCTCCACATCGTGCGCGACAATCCCCTCGTTGCCCGTCACGCCCGACTCATCCAGCGCCATCATCACCGCTTTCCAGGCGCTACTGACGCTGGTAGAGACCTTCATGGCGCAGCTGTTTGACGCGCCGTCGCAAATCATCCCGCTGACGTCGCCGATCATACTGCCGATCGCCATCGCGATGGTCTGGTAACTGCCACCCATCAGCCACGCCATTCCCGCCGCAGCGCCCATCGCCGCCGTTGTCGCCGCACACAGTGCGGACAGGCGTGGAAGCTGATAATGGATATAGATCGCCGACAGATGCGACAGCATCAGCGCCCGCGCCAGCCGTTCGTCACCGGCCTGAAGATGCTCAGCCACAACAACGACGGGCATGGTGGCGGTGATCCCCTGGTTACCAGAGCCCGAATTGCTCATCGCCGGCAGCGTTGCGCCCCCCATCCGGGCATCCGAGGCGGCACTGGTGCGAATAACAATGTCTGAACCCAGATCCTGCGCCAGCCATCCGCGCGAGCGCTGCTTATCAAGCGTTGCGCCAATATGCAGCCCCCACTTCCCGCTGAGCCCTTCCCGGGAGAGCGCATCGTTCAGTTGTCCTGCTTCCAGGATGAAGCGGATGGCTTCAAACGGCACCTGCTCGACAAATTCCAGGATCTGCGACAGCGTAGCGTGCGACAGTACCGCCAGCGGATCGCCATCCGCCTCGGTCACGGGCTTATCCAGCGTAAAGCGCGTTTCCCCCTGGCAAACCACTTCCACCACCCGGGTATGCCCGCCCGCGATGGTCACCATCGCCGAGATATCGCCGGCATGAACGCAGGCGCGGGAATAGAGGATCTCATCACAGGGCTGCTGCAGTTTTACCTGCACGTGCCCTGCCTCAAGCAGGGCTTTGGCGCGGACCAGTGCATCGGCGGTGGCATCTTTCAACACCTCCAGTCCGGCGTGCGCGTTACCGCCAATTGCGCCCAGCGCCGCCGCAATCGGTAACCCCACCATGCCGGTACCCGGCACCGTCACGCCCAGTCCGTTTTTCATCAGGTTCGGCGAGACCCACGCCTCAATCCGTGTGACCTCCCCCGGCAGAAGGTCTGCGGCAATCGCACAGGCCAGTGCCAGAGAGACGGGTTCGGTACACCCAAGGGCAGGCTTCACTTCTTCCTGCACCGCGCGAATAAATTGATTCCATAAAGGATGAGTTTGCTCAGACATCGTTACGACCTTAATGACCCTCAGGAGAATGCGAGGAAAGGAGAAACACAAAGCAGCAGTCCGGTGATGATGATTATCACCAGCGATACGCCTTTATATTTATGCAGCGCCGGTACCTTGTAGACCAGCCATGCCGGGATCAGACAGCCCACCATGCCGAAGATGGGGCTGCAAATGGAGGTGAAGCTCAACACCGGCGCGTTCAGGACTATCGCGCTCCAGGCCAGCAGAATGGCGAATAGCATAATCCCGCGCTGGACGGCGTTTTCATTGATTCTTTCTGCCGGCATTTTGCGGCGCAGGATGTTCATGACGATACCCTGCGTAGCCTCGCGGAAGCCGAGGTAGACGCCGAAGAACGCAGTCATCACAGCGAAGATATTGAGGATCACGCTGACGATTTTGACCCAGCCCGCGCCGTCGCCGCTGATGAACTGCGCCGCAATCGCCAGGGCAGAGATATTCTGCTCGTAGGCTTTGACCGCCTCATCGTGCCCCATCGCCAGGGTGAAGGAGACGGCGTAGAAGAAGACCGTCACAAACAGGATGCCAAAGGCAATGTTCATCGCCCGCAGTGCCTTATGACGTGCCACCTCCACCGATTTTTCACGTGAACGGTACGAGATCACCATCGGGCTCAGGGTCTGAATAAAGAGAATGGAGGTTAAGGTAAAGGGCAGCGTAATGATGGCGTTTTTAATCAGCAGCCCCAGCGGCGGCAGCATGCCCACGTTGGCTAAATGCCAGAGGCCAATCATTGACAACCCCAGCGCCGCAACGACAAACAACTTGGTAAGCACCATCAGGCTGGACACTTTAAACAGCAGCTTTTCACCGCGTGACGAAATCGCGACCAGAATGCAAATCAGAAATAAACCGTAGAACGGATTTTCCGAGAGCAAACCGTCGGTCACGCCGAAGGTGTGCAAATACGAGGCGCTGTCGTTGGTAATGGCCGTGGAATAGACAAACATCCAGATCACCAGCATGACGAAATAGAGCGCACCTAATAAAATGCCCCAGTTCTTACCCAAATACCCGCTAATTACACTCGGGTAGTCTTTGCATTCCGGGGATTCCGCCAGCGTGTTAATAAACAACCGCTGGAATAAATACATGGCGGGATAACCAATAATGGAGGAGAGCAAAAATACCCACAGCCCCATTAATCCGACCTGCACGGGGAGAAAAACAATCCCCGCGCCGATAGCCATCCCAATACTCATGATGACCCAACCCGTGTCGGTGCTGTCGAATTTAATCGCCTCTCGCCACTCACTTTCACTCATTCCAGCCCGCCTAGCCGCGGGGGAATCATTCACAATGACACTGCTGTTTGTTGCCGTATCCATGGGGCACTCGCTTATTTTGTAGGGTAAACAGTTGTTTTTATAGGGTTCCGATCGCCAGCGATTGCGATTCAGATGGCAGCAGGTGCTTGTTATTGGTGTGAGAAAATCTTAACCGGAGCGAGGGAGAAAAAAGTCACAACTTTTATGAGAGTTTTCCGCATTAAGAGTAAGAAATTCTATTAAACCATAAAAAACAGATAACATTTTCCAAAAGTGATTCACTTCAAAAAATCATATCATCATTAAAACGAGAATATTTCAGAATTTATAAAGATGAAAGCCCTACTCTCCGCCTTTTCTTTTTTATAGGATGATATTTCAACAAACCACCGGATGATTACGGTTACTATGGACAGCGTTGAAGAACTCAATGGAACATACTTTTATAAAGGAGTATGTAACATCTCAGCATCTGAGTTATTTTTTTGGATTTTTCTGGATGCCACCGATGAACAGTTCGGCGGATTAAAGGATGTCGTAATGATGGCCACTATGGTTCTTGGTTTACCGATACTTGAAACCAGAACAAAGCCAGAAACGGCTACAATAGGCACATCTGTAGCATCTAAATACCTGCGAGATCTACTGAATGTACAGCTACCACACCGACTACCTACAATTACACTTGCAAGCTTCAGATACCGAAAACCAAAGTATACAAAAAACTTAGGTGCATTCATCGGTAGATGGATACCGGCATTAGGAATAACCATACTTACTGCAGATGTTGCAATGATAAGTTACAAAACGCTCTCACGCTATAATACAATTGCTCATCCTAAAGATCGGATTTGGTGAATATGACTAGTGAAACGGATGTTTTGAAATTCTTCAGAGATATTTTACCAGAACAAGGAACATTTACTGGCAAGCGAATCCCACTTGAGATGGATGATGTTCTACAGGATTACACCGATCTGGATGATGTTGTATATGCCATTGAGAGATTTGAAAAAGTGTACCTTATCGACGTTAACACTGAAAATTATTTCCCCTGGACTCAAACCTGGTTTTTTAGGAAATGGTTTACTAAAGAACCGGTTAAGCAAATATCAAAGCCATTGACGGTAAGAATGTTTGCCGAAGCGGTTAAAGCAGGTAAATGGATACACGATTGATATTTAGAAGGAGTATTTATAATGGCCGTACCTGTTCACATTTGGTTCTATGACGATGGTGGCTCACTCATTAAAGGTTCATGTGATGTTCAGGATCGTGAAGGGAGTGTTGAAATTAGAGGTTTAACCCATAATGTGAGTATTCCAACCGATCCACTCTCCGGAAGATTAACCGGGACGAGGAAACACGCTCCTTTTCTTTTCGAGAAGGAAATTGATAGCTCATCTCCCTATCTTTATAAGGCGGTAGCGACAGGACAAAACCTTAAGAAAGTTGAGATTAGATATTACCGAATTAATGATGCAGGTCTGGAGGTAGAATATTTTAAAACTGAGCTGGACAGTGTGAAAGTTGTCTCTATCTCCCCAATTGTTAACGATACTCGTCACTGTCCTGGTACTGGCCACCTTGAATCTATTCAATTGCGCTACGAAAAAGCGACCTGGACCTATTGCGATGGGAACATTCAATTCTCAGATGCATGGAATGAACGGGCATCAGCATGAAAGTCAGGATCATTCCTCACAGAATCTATTTAAAGCGATTCTGTGAGGTCTCATTTCTAATGAATGATTTCAGGATTACTCAGCCAGCGCGTTAGCCATATCCGTTCTAATCTGTTTGCGCTGTTCCGGCGTTAACACCTGGCTGACGTCGAAGTAATATTTCACGCGGTAATAGCGGGTCTGCTCTTCAATTTTGCTGAATGCACTAAGCTGGCTTTTCACCGTGCTTTCGTCCCATTTACCCGCCTGGAACATGTCGATCAGCGCACCGTCCTTCACGCCCGTCATTGGGATCTTGCTGACATTTTGTTCCAGCTGCTTATGCAGATCTTCAATCTTCTTAACCTGCTCATTGCTGAGCTTCAGGTGCTGAACCAGCGGGTCCTGCGATGGAGACGGAGCAGCCTCAACGTTAGCGGCCTGCGCCGTAAAACTGCACACGGCCAGCGCGGCGGCTGCCAACGCAATACGGGTCATTTTCATCATCTTACTGTCCTTACATTCTGTTATAGGAAAAAGCAGGAGCATTGTTTTTCAAGAGCGGATGAATATGTGTGAGTAATTATATAAACAATTTTGTATGTTTAGCGGGCAAAAAAATGCCCCCTGCGTTGAGGGGGCATGAGAACTCACATTTAGATAGATTGGGTAAACGTTCGCGAAATCACATCCTGCTGCTGCTCGCGCGTCAGGGCATTAAACCGCACCGCATAGCCCGAGACGCGGATGGTCAGGTTCGGGTAGTTCTCGGGATGCGCAATGGCATCGAGGAGCATCTCCCGGTTCATCACGTTAACGTTCAGGTGCTGCCCGCCCTCAATAGACGCTTCGTGATGGAAGTACCCGTCCAGCAGCCCTACCAGGTTGGTTTTGCGCACCAGCTCGTCCTTACCCAGCGCCTGCGGCACGATGGAGAAGGTGTAAGAGATCCCGTCTTTAGCATAGGTGAACGGCAGCTTGGCGACCGACGTTAACGAGGCCACCGCCCCTTTTCTGTCGCGGCCGTGCATTGGGTTCGCGCCTGGGGCAAACGGCGTGCCGCCGCGGCGTCCGTCAGGCGTGTTCCCGGTTTTCTGCCCGTAAACCACGTTGGAGGTGATGGTCAGGATCGACTGGGTCGGTACCGCGTTGCGGTAGGTTGGCAGCGCCTGAATTTTCTTCATAAAGCGCTCCACCAGATCGCAGGCGATGCTGTCCACGCGATCGTCGTTGTTGCCGTACTGCGGATAGTCCCCTTCTATTACGAAATCGACCGCCAGACCGGTATGGTCGCGCACCGGCTTCACCGTGGCGTATTTAATGGCGGACAGGGAGTCCGCCGCTACCGACAACCCGGCAATGCCGCAGGCCATGGTACGGTAGACATCCCGATCGTGAAGCGCCATTAACGAGGCTTCGTAGCTGTACTTATCATGCATGTAGTGAATGAGATTCAGCGCGCTGATGTACTGCACCGCCAGCCAGTCCATAAAGTGATCGAGGCTCGCCATCACGGTGTCGTAATCCAGCACGTCGTCCAGCAGCGGCTCGGTTTTCGGGCCGACCTGGATCTTCAGCTTCTCGTCCACCCCACCGTTGATCGCATACAGCAGCGTTTTGGCGAGGTTGGCGCGCGCGCCAAAGAACTGCATCTGCTTACCGATCACCATCGGGCTGACGCAGCAGGCAATCGCGTAGTCGTCGCTGTTGAAGTCGGCACGCATCAGGTCGTCGTTTTCATACTGAAGCGACGAAGTGACAATCGACACCTGCGCGGCATATTTCTTGAACGCGATCGGCAGCTGTTCTGACCAGAGGATCGTCAGGTTCGGCTCCGGCGCGGGTCCCATGGTGTGCAGCGTGTGCAGATAGCGGAAGCTGTTTTTGGTCACCAGCGTGCGGCCGTCCAGCCCCATGCCGCCGATCACTTCCGTGGCCCAGATCGGATCGCCGGAGAAGAGCGTGTCGAATTCCGGCGTGCGCAGGAAACGCACCATGCGGATCTTCATGATGAAGTGGTCGATCAACTCCTGGGCCTGCACCTCATTCAGGCGTCCCGCCTGCATGTCGCGTTCGATGTAGATATCGAGGAACGAGGCCGTGCGCCCCAGCGACATGGCTCCGCCGTTCTGGGATTTCACCGCTGCCAGGTAGGCAAAATAGAGCCACTGCACCGCTTCCTGGGCATTCATCGCCGGGCGTGAGATATCAAAGCCATAGTTCGCCGCCATCTGCTGGATCTGCAGCAGCGCGCGCTTGTGCTCCGCAAGCTCTTCGCGCAGGCGGATCGTCGCCTCCAGATCTTCGCCGCGCTCCAGCCTGCCCTGCAGATCGGCGAACTGAAGTTCACGCTCGCGTACCAGATAGCGGATGCCGTACAGCGCCACGCGGCGATAGTCGCCAATGATGCGCCCGCGCCCGTAGCCGTCTGGCAACCCGGTCAGCACGCCGGATTTACGGCAGCGCATCATCTCCGGTGAATAGACGTCAAACACCCCCTGGTTGTGGGTTTTGCGCAGCTCGGTAAAGAGATATTCAAACTGCGGATCCATCTCCCGCCCGTAGGCCTCAAACGAGCTGCGGATCATGTTGATCCCGCCGTACGGATGCAGGGCGCGCTTGAGCGGCTTGTCGGTTTGCAGGCCGACGATCGTCTCCAGATCCTGATCGATGTAGCCCGGCCCGTGGGCCGTAATGGTGGTGGCAATGTTGGTGTCAAAATCCACCGGGGCGTGGGTGGCATTCTCCTGACGAATGCCGACCATCACCTTCTGCCACAGCGCCGTCGTTGCTGGCGTCGCCTGCGCGAGGAAAGCTTCATCGCCGTCGTAAGGGGTGTAGTTATGCTGAATAAAATCGCGCACGTTGACGGCGTTTTTCCATTCTTCACCGCGAAACCCGGCCCATGCGTCGCTGTAGGGGGCGACGCTCGTATCGATTGTTACGTTCATGTGTTTCTCGCTTTATCAGGCGTAAGCCGCAGCCGGGGTAACCTTCCCAAGACGGAGGGCGTCCAGCGCGATCATTTTTTCTTCGTTGGTAGGGATCACCGCGCAGGCCACGCGGGACGAATCGGTGCTGATGACGCGCTCACCCGCGCTGCCCGGCAGGGAGTTTTTGGCGTCGTCGAGGAGGACGCCAAACACCTTCAGGCGTTCAGCCACCAGGGCGCGAATCAGCGTTGAGTTTTCGCCGATGCCGCCGGTAAAGACCACCGCATCCAGGCGGTGCAGCGACGCCGCGTGCCCGGCAATGTGTCGCGCAATGCGGTGAACGAAGGTCTGGATCGCAAGCACAGCCCGCTCGTTGCCTTCATGCCAGGCTTTCTCCAGCGCCCGCAGGTCTGAAGAGATGCCGGAGATCCCCAGCAACCCGGACTCTTTGTTGACCACGCGCTCCAGATCCTCAAATGACTGACCGGTCTGCTGAGCAATCCACGCCATCGCGCCAAAATCCACGTCGCCGCAGCGCGTACCCATCATCAGTCCTTCCAGGGGGGTCATCCCCATGGAAGTATCCACGCTTTGGCCGTTGCGCACCGCGCAGATGGATGCCCCGTTGCCGAGATGGGCGATCACCAGGCCGCTGTCATCGGGGGACAGCCCGAGAAGCGAATGTGCCTGCGCGGCCACATAGCGGTGAGAGGTGCCGTGGAAACCGTAGCGGCGCACGCCCAGCGCTTCAAAATAGCGGTACGGCAAACCGTACAGATACGCCTGCGGCGGCAGCGTCTGGTGGAAGCTAGTATCAAATACCGCGACCTGCTGCACGCCCGGGAACAGACGCTCTGCGGCTTCCACGCCGCTCAGGTTGGCGTAGTTATGCAGCGGCGCCAGCGGAGAGACCTGGCGGATCTGCTCAATCACCTCTTCCGTAATCAGGGTCGACTCGCTGAAGAGGTCGCCACCGTGCGCAATGCGGTGGCCAATTAAGGCCACGCTGCTCATCAGGTCACGCTTCTCCAGCTCCAGGGCGATGGCAGCCAGCGCCCCTTCGTAGTCCTGGTGAGCCAGTCTGGCTGGCTCCCCCCCGTTCACGGAAATAAAGGCCTTTTCAGTGTTGATGCCGTCAGCAATGCCCGTCATCAGGGCGTCGCAGCGGCTGGCGTCAAGCACCGAAAACTTAACAGAGGACGAACCGCAGTTAATTACCAGTACAACCGGAAACTCAATCATCATGTGACTCCGCTCTTCCTGAGCAATGGTTTAGAACAGTTTGTAAACGATATTCAGAATGGTCAGCAGGCCCACAACCGTGACGAAGATGTTCTCGGGTTTGCCCTTATATTTCGCCATGGCTGGCGCTTTGCGGATGGCGTACATCGGCAGCAGGCACAGCAGAGAGGCGATAATTGGCGCGCCCATGGCTTCGATAAGGTCGAGAATATTCGGGTTGGCGTACGCCACAATCCAGGTGGAGCCCATGATGAAGACCATGCTGATGGTGTTCAGTTTGCCGACAGAGACCTTCTTCTTATCGCCTTTGTAGCCGAACTTGAGGATCAGGCCATTCAGCCCTTCCAGCGTGCCCAGGTAGTGGCCAAAGAAGGATTTGAAAATAGCGACTAAAGCAATAATGGAAGCGCCGTATTCCAGTACCGTCGCAAACGTCGATTTGGTACCGGACATCGAGGCAAAGTGGTTCGCCAGGTAAGAGAGCACCGGGATGTTCTGCGCTTTGGCATCCGCCATGTTCTGCGGAGAGAGCGTAAACAGGCAGCTAAAGGCGAAGAACATCACCACGGCGACCATCAGCATGCTGGCGCGACCGATGATTTTGGAACATTTCTGCTCGGTGAATTCTTTACCGAACTCCGGCTCGTACTCTTCGCGCTTGGAAACCACAAACGAGGAGACGATAGGCGAGAAGTTAAAGGAGAAGACCATGATGGAGATCCCCAGCCACACCGTGACCAGGATGCCGTCATGGCCGGTGAAGGCGATATCGCTCAGGTTGACCTGGTCGATCACAGCGGAGTTCCAGTAAGGGATCAGCGACAGCGAAATCAGCACCAGACTGGCAATAAACGGGAATACCAGGAAGCTCATCACCTTCACCATCAGGTCCTTACCGAACCAGATAACAAAAGCCATCAGCAGCAGCAGGAACAGCGCCACCACGCCGCGGTTCAGCGCAGGCAGCTGGAGCTGGTTTTCCCAGAAGGTCATGAAGGTGTTAGTAATGGTGACGCCGTAAATCCACAGCAGCGGGCAAATGGCAAAGAAGTAGAGGAACGTGATCACCACCCCGCCGGTTTTACCGAAATGCTCTTCCACCGTTTCGGTGATGTTGCCGGAGACGTTGCTGCCGGACAGGCAGAGGCGCGCCAGCGCGCGGTGGCAGTAAAACGCAATCGGGAACGCGAGAACCAGCATCAGCAGGATAGGGATTAATCCGCCAAAGCCTGCGCGAATGGGGAAGAACAGCACGCCTGCGCCAATGGCGGTACCAAACAGGCCAAGCGTCCAGGTGGTATCAGACTTACGCCAGGAGGACGTTTTTGTCTGGCCAACGATAATGCTTTCTGTGTTGCTCATAGGTCACCTTTATGCGTCAACGAAGCCGGTAATTTGGGAAACACGGGAGAGATCGATATTGCCGCCGGAAATAATGCAGACGGTTTTGCGGCCCTGAATATAGTGGTCCAGTTTGCCGCTTAATAACGCCGCGCAGGCCAGTGCGCCAGCGCCTTCCGTCACTACTTTATTTCGCTGAATAAGGGCAATCATGCTGTTACGAATATCGTCTTCGCTCACCAGCACAATGTCATCGAC
The DNA here is from genome assembly GCF_048685015.1 of Enterobacter sp. BNK-13. Taxonomy (NCBI): domain Bacteria; kingdom Pseudomonadati; phylum Pseudomonadota; class Gammaproteobacteria; order Enterobacterales; family Enterobacteriaceae; genus Enterobacter; species Enterobacter sp. BNK-13. The sequence goes on from NZ_JBLQTP010000001.1 coordinate 3,766,473, forward strand.
CAGTTCACGAACGATTTCGAAGGTTAATTTGCCCGGGCGAGAGACGTCGCAGCCGTCGGCTAACGTGCCGGTGACGCGATGGTTGGTTATTTCTCCTGCCTGCCAGGAGGCTGCCATTCCGTGCACGTTTTCAGACTGTACGCCGATAATATTAATGGTCGGGTTGATGGATTTAATCGCCGTTGCAATCCCGGCAATTAAACCGCCGCCGCCGATAGGGACAATCACGTTATCCACGTCATATAAATCTTCGAGAATTTCCAGACCGATGGTGCCCTGCCCGGCAATCACTTTGGCGTCATCGTAAGGCGGGATAAAAATGCGCCCTTCCATCTCGACGATTTCGCTGACTTTGGCGATGGTGTCGTTAAAGTTCTCACCGTGCAGCACCACTTCCGCCGAGTAGTCGCGCGTCGCGGCCACCTTGGATTTTGGTGCGCCGATTGGCATCACCACTTTGCCATCGATGCCGAGCATGGCGCAGGAAAGGGAAACCCCCTGCGCGTGGTTTCCCGCTGAGCAGGCGACCACGCCTTTGCGTTTTTCAGCATCGGTCAGCGAGCTTAATTTATTAAACGCGCCGCGAATTTTGAACGAACCGGTACGCTGCATGTTCTCAAACTTCAGGAATATTTCGCCCTTACAACGTTCGCTGAGATAATTCGAGCGTGGCATACCGGTTTTATATATCTTGCCTGCCAGGCGTTTTCTGGCATCCTGAATATCTTCAATGGTTACCGGGAGATCGTAAGTAATATGCATAATATCCTCGTTATAATAATTCATTCTTTTCAGGCAAAGTCAGGGTATCAGAGCGTTAATGCGTTAAGCTCTGGGTATTTTTAAAATAGAAATTTATTATTTATCGTCGTCTTTCGACATTCATCGACGAATATTGTTTTGCCAGCTCAACTAATACGGACGCCGATTTTTTAATTCTGTAATTTTTAGACCACACGGCGGCATAACGCGCCACGGGTAATTCATCTTCCACAGGCAGCACAATAAATTGATCCGAACCGAATGGGGCGATCATGTCGCGGGGAATCACCGTCAGATAATCGGCATTCAGGACAAGGTTATAAATGGTGACGACCGAATCGGTCTGGACGATGTTTTCGATGCTGATGTGGTTGTCTTGCAGAGTAGTCAGGAGTTCTTTGTAGTAGCCCATATCGGTTTGCGGCATCACCCACTGCTCGTGCGTGAGCGATGCCAGTGTCGTCGGGCCGGAGCACGTTCGCGTTTTGCTGGCGACCAGCACAAACTCGGACTCAAACAGCGGTTCGACGTGGAGATCCTGCAGCAGCATTTCGTCGCTCAGCGTGCCGATGGCAAAATCCAGACGACCGTCGCGAATGGCCGGGAGGAAAGAGGAGAGCTGGGCTTCATACATTGAGACGCGCGCTTTCGGGAACACTTCCTTAAATTTTTTGATCATCCCGGACAGGAAGGTAAAGCCGATCAGTGACGGGTAGCCAAAGGAGACATCCATAACGGTGCTGAAGCTCAGGCTGTTGATTTCGCTCACCATGTTTTTCATTTCGCGGGTGATCGACTCTGAGTACGAGAGCAGAACCTGGCCCGCGGCGGTCAGTTTCACGCCGGTGTTTTTGCGCACCATCACTTCCACGCCGAAGTAGGACTCAATATCGCTGATGATTTTGCTGACGGCGGGTTGCGTCAGGCCCAGCTGCCTTGCTGCAGAACCTATGGAGCCACTTTTAATGACTTCCTGAAATACCACGAGGTGCTGTGTTTTCGGTAGAATAATAGTGTTCATAATATTCTGCGCTTATTTCCCTATGACGGGGTGAATTCTACTCAATAATGTTTAAAGGGGTATGTGCTGTTACTCACAATTTGCTTTTCAGCCCTTTTAACTCACCTCTCAAAAACCCATTAAAAACCTTACAAATCAACAAAATAGAAACATAAAAATACGCTATAACGCTGATATTGATCAACAAAAATAGCGGTAATAAATTTATTTTATGGCGATAACCCGGATAAATTTCATCGATCTTAATAAATCAATAAAGACGATATTTCAGGCAATTAAAGACCAATAAATAACCGTTATTTGTTTGAAACATTCTTTCAATTTATCAATTTTTTACGGCGTAAATTTTCAGACTTCAGGAAAAGAGTGGAATACGTCACACATTCATGGGAGAAATGTATTTGATTTCAATATGTGCATATCAAACGAGAAAAGATTTGCGATCATTAAGCTAACAATCATAACAAATTATCAATACTACATATCGTCGGTTTTTTGGATTTAAATTTTGTGATGTCGATCGTATGCAGATGCCGGGTTGGAATTGATAAGGGAAAAACAGTGAAATGTGCTTAATGTCGCAAATATGAGAATTGATGTCGTTTGTGTGGTTGTCGGGTGGCGCAGCGCTTACCCGTTCGTCGTGGTTGTCTGCCGGGGTGATTCCCGGCGACTTATCCAGCCCCTCGTCGCTAAGATTTCCGTATCAATCTACTCATTCTGAACACCACCACGACTCTTGGCGTTTGTACGCCTTAGAACTTTTTGTTCCGGAAGCGGGTATACATCATCAGATAGCGTTTCAGATTGCGTAGCGTCATCAATTTCACCAGGGTTTGCGGGCGCATTTTTTTGTTGCGAATGTAGTAAAGAGTGAAGAGCTGATATTTTTTACTCGGTACGTCTAATTTGGCTTTGTGTTTCCGGTAAAAACGTAGATAACCTGAAAATTTTCGTCCTGAGCAGGTAATGCGGACGTCGCCGTGATTGACATAAAGCACCTGGGTGATGTCATCCAGTTTGAAAGGTTCACCGAAGGTTTCTGCAAGCCGATAAAACGCATCATAATCCTGAGCCGCAGGCAAGGCATCGTCGAACAGGATCTGTTGCATTCTACTGGTTAAGGTCAGCATTTGGTTGCCTATAATATTGCGTTTATCAAACAGGCTTTTTTTATAAGCCGGTTTCGGATATACCTGCAACTCATGAGGGTGATGATATCCGGTACCGTCACAGAGATAATCATTTGCGTATAAAAAACTGTGCAACTGAAGTTGATGTTGACAGGTAAAAAAAGAGGACAGGCGTGTCGGCAGCCATTCATCATCATCGTCCAGACCCGTAATAAGATCACCCCGGGCCATCCGTATAGCCTGATTTCGAACTGCACAAGCGCCAGAGTTAAATTCATTGCGAATATAGGTAATGCGCGGGTCATTCAGTTCAGTGATATACGTCAAGAGCTGGTCAAATGACGATGAGAAATCATCAATGATAATGAGTTCCCAGTGCACATAGTCTTGATTCAGCACCGATTGTATGGCTCTGATCGCCAATGTCTGGCGGTTCCAGGTTGGCATATAGATGGAGATGAGTGGTCGGGATAGTGGCATGTCACTTTCAATTTTCTCATGTTCCGTCAATGGCCCGGTGCGATCGTTGAAGCAGGCATTATGGATATCGCTTCCAGTAAAATCCACGCAAGTACAATCAGCATGACTAAAAATAGTACCTTCCGTTTTACAGTAGCTAAGATTAGCGCCTGCAAGATTAGCACAGGAGAAATCGGCTCCCCGAAGATCACAAAACGAAATATCGCATCCCGATAAATCAATATTGCGTAAATAGAGCCCCCTGAGATCCATAAACCGCAGGTCTGCACCTGCCAAATCAGGCTGGTATCGGTGATCTTTCAGTATATTTCTATGATATTTAATCAGTTTTTTTAGTTTGTTTTTTTTGTTCATGCTCAACTGAATACCGATGGGTAAATTAGGCGTTGAGTTAAGCGCTCTTATCATCCTGTAGCAATAGCCCCTCTTCATTTTCAGAAATTAATTAGGGGTAAACTGTATTTATTAACGATTCATTTATTTTTCTCATACATTTTAGTGAGCCAGGGTGGTCTGTAGATCAAATATTGACAGGGAATAAACATGAATCACAATCCAGAGACATACGAAAAAACCACCTGAAGGTAGTCAGAAATGAAGGCTGTCGCGGTTGCCAGGTTTCAGGATAGTCGGAATGGAACAGCCGTTGGTGTGCCTCGTTTGTATCACAGTCTGTGTCACATTTTGCCTTAGAAAGCCTGAGACACACCAACGAATTGTTTTAGAAGAAGTTGAAGCTGACCGATAAGCCGGGTTCTGTCGTGGACAGTCATTCATCTAGGCCAGCAATCGCTCACTGGCTCAAGCAGCCTACCCGGGTTCAGTACGGGCCGTACCATGTGAACCCCTATTTGGCCTTGCTCCGGGTGGAGTTTACCGTGCCACGGACTGTTACCAGCCGCGCGGTGCGCTCTTACCGCACCCTTTCACCCTTACCTGATCCCGCTTACGCGGGCCATCGGCGGTTTGCTCTCTGTTGCACTGGTCGTGGGTTTCCCCCCCAGGCGTTACCTGGCACCCTGCCCTATGGAGCCCGGACTTTCCTCCCCTCCGCCCGTCTCCCCCGAAAGGGACGACGACGAAGCGGCGACTGTCTGGTCAGCTTCGGCGCGCAGTATAGAGGGTTTGCGCGCCGCTGTCACCCTCAGGTATAGGTAAGGCGTGATTAACGCGCTACTTCCACCTTCGCCAGTTTTTCGTAGTAGCATGCAATTGCGCTGTGATCGGCCGTGCCCAGGCCATCGGCACGCAGCGCCTGCATCATCTCCATGACCGCTGCGGTCAGCGGCAGCTGTGCGCCCACGCCGTGGGAGGTATCCAGCGCGTTGGCCAGATCTTTGATATGCAGGTCGATGCGGAAACCAGGTTTGAAATTGCGATCCATGACCATGGGCGCTTTGGCATCCAGCACGGTACTGCCCGCCAGACCACCGCGAATGGCCTGGTAGACCAGGTCCGGATTGACGCCCGCTTTGGTTGCCAGCGTCAGCGCTTCAGACATGGCGGCAATGTTGAGCGCCACAATCACCTGGTTTGCCAGCTTGGTCACGTTACCCGCCCCGATCTCTCCGGTGTGCACCACGGAGCCCGCCATGGCTTTCATCAGGTCGTAAAATTTATCGAAAATAGCTTTATCGCCGCCGACCATCACCGACAGCGTGCCATCGATCGCTTTCGGCTCACCGCCGCTGACCGGCGCATCCAGCATATCGACGCCCTTTGCTTTTAGCGCCTCGCTGATTTCACGACTTGCAAGCGGTGCGATAGAGCTCATATCGATCAGCACCAGGCCCGGTTTCGCGCCGTCGATAATGCCGTTTTCACCCAGCGCAACCTCTTTAACATGCGGGGAGTTTGGCAGCATGGTGATGATGACATCGCACTGCTCAGCAATCGCTTTCGCGGTGGTGGCCGTTTCTGCTCCCGCCGCCATCACCTCAGCCACGGCCTGTGGATTATGATCGGATACCACCAGTGAGTAACCCGCTTTGATGAGGTTCTTACTCATTGGTTTACCCATGATCCCCAGGCCAATAAAGCCCACTTTCAGCGTCATAATCTGTTTCCTCAATGATGGTTATTTTTTAAAAGCGTCCGCTAATTTCTGCGTAGCCGAGCGGAAAACGCCGAGGTCGCTGCCGACGGCAACAAACGTGGCTCCCCACTCCAGATAGCGGCGTGCGTCAGCCTCAACCGGCGCCAGAATGCCGCACGGTTTACCGTGTGCTTTGGCGCGGGCAAAGATGTGCTGGATCGCGCGCTGCACGTCAGGGTGGCTGGCGTTGCCCAGATGGCCAAAGGCGGCAGCCAGATCGCTTGGACCGACGAAGATCCCGTCCACGCCGTTTGTGGCGGCAATCGCGTCGACGTTATCAACGCCCTGCTGGCTCTCGATCTGAACCAGAATGGTGATGTTGCTGTTGGACTGCGCGAAATAGTCCGGGACGGTGCCAAACATATTGGCGCGGTGTGAAACGGAGACGCCGCGGATCCCTTCCGGGGGATAGCGCGTTGATGCAACGGCCAGTGCCGCTTGTTCTTCCGTCTCCACAAACGGGATCAGGAAGTTGTAGAAGCCGATATCCAGCAGACCCTTGATAATCACCGGTTCGTTGGTGGGGACACGCACCACCGGAGCACTGTGGCTGCCTTTAAGCGCCATCAACTGCGGAATAAAGGTGCTGATATCGTTCGGTGCATGCTCGCCGTCCAGCACCAGCCAGTCGAAACCGGCCAGGCCCAGCACTTCGGTGCTGATAGGGTTTGCCAGCGCGGACCAGCAGCCAATCTGAATCTGGTGCGCCGCGAGAGCCGCTTTAAATTTATTCGGGAAGATCGCGTTATTCATCGTATTTACCTTTTTAATTCAGCAGCCTTTTTCAGCATCATTTTATTTTTTTCAGACACCGCGCCAGCATGATGTTTATTATTCTGCCGTATTCTGGCGTGATAAAAACGTCATTCAGTATAAGACGCTATCCACGACCGCACATTGTTTTAATGCTCAGGTATTACGGTATATTTTGATAAAAATTTTTGCATATGCACAAAGCACTGGGCGCTAATGCACAGAATCAAGGATTACGGGTTCTGAAGCGATCGGGATCACATTTTGCTATTCATTCTGCTGACATGCTTTATTTCTGAAAGCCGCGTATTTATTTCTACCATTAGAAAAATGGCTGAATTTATTATCAGACTTTTTGCTGGAGAATACTGAACAATGGCCGACATTGAAATTCGACAGGCACCGCCGACAGCGTTTTATATAAAAGTGCACGACACCGATAACGTGGCGATTATCGTCAACGACAATGGCTTAAAAGCGGGAACCCGCTTTCCGGACGGGCTGGAACTGATTGAGCATGTTCCGCAGGGACATAAAGTCGCCCTGGTGGATATCCCTGTTAACAGCGAAATCGTGCGTTACGGTGAAGTCATCGGCTATGCCGTTCGTTCGATACCGCAGGGAAGCTGGGTGGAGGAGTCGCTGGTGGCGCTGCCAGAAGCGCCGCCGCTGAATACGCTCCCGCTGGCAACCCGCGTGCCGGAACCGCTTCCCCCACTGGAAGGCTATACCTTTGAAGGCTATCGCAATGCGGACGGCAGCGTCGGTACCAAAAATCTGCTCGGTATTACCACCAGCGTGCACTGCGTGGCGGGCGTAGTGGATTACGTGGTGAAAATCATCGAACGCGATCTGCTGCCAAAATACCCGAACGTCGACGGCGTGGTGGGCCTGAACCACCTCTACGGCTGCGGCGTGGCGATTAACGCCCCTGCTGCCGTGGTGCCTATCCGGACCATCCACAATATCGCCCTGAACCCGAACTTTGGCGGCGAGGTGATGGTCATTGGCCTCGGCTGTGAAAAATTGCAGCCAGAACGTTTGCTGCAGGGGACCGAGGATGTCAAAGCCATCCCGGCAGACGAGGCCAGCATCGTGCGCCTGCAGGACGAACGCCACGTCGGTTTCCGCTCAATGGTCGACGATATTTTACAGGTAGCAGAACGCCATCTGGACAAGCTCAACCGCCGCCAGCGCGAAACGTGCCCGGTCTCTGAGCTGGTTGTGGGTACCCAGTGCGGCGGCAGCGATGCCTTCTCCGGCGTGACGGCCAACCCGGCGGTGGGCTTTGCATCCGATCTGCTTGTTCGCTGCGGCGCCACGGTAATGTTCTCCGAGGTGACCGAAGTGCGAGACGCCATCCATCTGCTGACGCCGCGCGCGGTTAATGAAGAGGTCGGCAAGCGCCTGCTTGAGGAGATGGCCTGGTACGATAACTATCTCGATATGGGCAAAACCGACCGCAGCGCCAATCCCTCCCCCGGGAACAAGAAAGGCGGCCTGGCAAACGTAGTGGAAAAAGCCCTCGGCTCTATTGCCAAATCCGGGCAGAGCGCCATTGCAGAGGTGCTCTCTCCGGGCCAGCGCCCGACGAAACGCGGACTGATCTACGCGGCAACGCCGGCCAGCGATTTTGTGTGCGGCACGCAGCAGGTCGCATCCGGCATTACGGTGCAGGTCTTTACCACCGGGCGCGGCACGCCGTACGGCCTGATGGCGGTGCCGGTGATTAAAATGGCGACCCGCACCGCGCTCGCGAACCGCTGGTATGACTTAATGGATATCAACGCGGGCACCATCGCCACCGGAGAAGAGAGCATTGAGGACGTGGGCTGGAAGCTGTTCCACTTCATTCTCGATGTCGCCAGCGGGCGGAAGAAAACCTTTTCGGATCAGTGGGGATTACACAACCAGCTGGCGGTGTTTAACCCGGCACCGGTGACGTGATTTTCCCTCACTCTACCCTCTCCCCCAGGGAGAGGGTAAAAAAATTTAAACCAACACCACCTCAATCCCGCTTTTCCGTAATCCTTCAAGACTTTCCGCCGGAATACCTTCATCGACAATAATCATATCAATCCGTTGCGTATCAATGATTTTATGCAGGCTTGAGCGATTAAATTTGCTGGAGTCAGTAACAACGATAATACGCTCCGCCACCTCACACATTTTGCGGTTCAGACGGGCTTCGTCTTCGTTATGCGTACTCACGCCCCGATCGAGATCGATGGCATCGACGCCCAGGAACAGCAGGTCAAAATGGTAATTCTGTAGCGACTGCTCGGCCTGGTCACCGTAAAAGGATTGCGACTGACGACGCAAATGTCCGCCGGTCATCAGCAACTCCACCCCATCAGCTTCCAGCAGCGCGTTCGCCACGTTCATGCCGTTAGTCATCGCAATCACGTCCGTGTGCTGACGCAGCATGCGGGCGATTTCAAACGTCGTGGTACCCGAATCCAGAATAATACGGTGCCCGGGTTTGACCAGCGCGGCAGCGGCCTGGGCAATGCTGCGCTTCACCGCTGTATTCAGCGAGCTTTTATCTTCCACGGAAGGCTCAGCGCCCGGCACATTACCTTCGCAAATCAATGCCCCGCCGTAGGCGCGAACGGCAATGCCCTGCTTCTCAAGAAAGGCGAGGTCATTGCGGATCGTCACCGTCGATACGCCGTACAGATGAGACAGATCGTTAACCTGCACGCTTCCCTGCGCCCGCAACCGCTGAATGATCTGCTCTCGCCTTTCACTGGTGCCGGTGATGCGCTTTTCTGCGGATGAATCGGTGCTGCTCATACGAGCTCCTTAATCAATATTCTTTCGTTTCATTTCGTTTTGCCTATTAAGACCTTTCCTTTACGGGAATGCAAGCCCTGCATGGTGACGATACGCAAGCTGGCATCACGCTGAAACCTTTCATTATGTTTCTTTTGTGAAACAGATCGGAAAACCATTATCTTTCGTTTTATTTTTATATCACCATGATGCAGGATTAAATGAAACAAAACGAAAGATAGATATCATTACCATCCGAAATGGAGAGGAAAGTGAAACATCTGACAGAAATGGTGGAACACCATAAACGGGGGAATTCAAACGGGATTTACGCCGTCTGCTCCGCGCATCCGCTGGTACTGGAAGCGGCCATTCGTTATGCGCATTCGCATCGATCCCCGCTGCTGATCGAGGCCACCTCCAACCAGGTGGATCAATTTGGCGGCTATACCGCCATGACGCCCGCTGATTTTCACGGGTTTGTCTGCAAGCTTGCCGAGTCGCTCGGTTTCCCGACGTCACAGCTGATCCTCGGCGGCGATCATTTAGGCCCCAACCGCTGGCAAAATCTCCCTGCGGAACAGGCAATGGCCAACGCAGACGATCTGATCAAAAGCTATGTTTCTGCCGGATTCAAAAAGATCCACCTCGACTGCAGCATGTCCTGTGAGGACGATCCGGTTCCCCTGACCGATGCGATCGTCGCCGGACGCGCCGCACGCCTGGCGAAGATTGCCGAAGCGACCTGTCGCGAGCAGTTTGGTGTAGCCGATCTGGTCTACGTTATCGGCACGGAAGTGCCGGTTCCCGGCGGTGCGCACGACACGCTCACCGAACTTGAAGTCACCACGCCGGACGCAGCCCGCGCCACGCTTGAAGCGCACCGTCATGCATTCGAAAAGGAAGGCTTAACCGACATCTGGCCGCGCATTATTGGTCTGGTCGTCCAGCCCGGCGTGGAGTTCGACCATGCGCACGTCTGCGACTATCAGCCGCAGAAAGCCGTCGCCCTGAGCAAAATGGTTGAAGCCTACGACACGCTGGTGTTTGAAGCGCACTCCACCGACTACCAGACGCCGCAGGCGCTGCGAAAGCTGGTCAACGATCACTTTGCGATTCTGAAAGTTGGCCCCGCCCTGACCTTCGCCCTGCGCGAAGCGCTCTTCGCGCTGGCCGCCATCGAAGAGGAACTGCTGCCAGCGAAAGCCGTTTCTGGCCTGCGTCACGTGCTTGAAAACGTCATGCTCGATCGCCCGGAATACTGGCAAAGCCATTACCACGGTGACGGCAACGCGCGTCGCCTGGCCCGCGGCTACAGCTACTCTGACCGCGTGCGCTATTACTGGCCGGACAGCCAGATTGACGACGCTTTTGAACGGCTGGTGCGCAACCTGGCAGACGAGCCCATTCCGCTGCCGCTGATCAGCCAGTACCTGCCGCTGCAGTATGGCAAAGTTCGCGAGGGCGCTCTCAAGTCAACGCCACGGGAACTCATCATCGACCACATTCAGGACATACTCCAGCAGTACCACGCCGCCTGCGAAGGTGTAACAACGCAAAACGCATAATAAAAAGAGGAAAGCGCTATGCCAAACATTGTCTTATGCCGCATTGATGAACGTCTGATCCACGGTCAGGTGGGCGTGCAGTGGGTGGGGTTTGCGGGGGCAAACCTGGTACTCGTCGCCAACGATGAGGTGGCTGAAGATCCGGTTCAACAGAACCTGATGGAGATGGTGCTCGCGGAAGGGATCGCCGTGCGCTTCTGGTCACTGCAAAAAGTGATCGACAACATTCACCGCGCCGCTGACCGCCAGAAAATCCTGCTGGTCTGCAAATCACCCGCTGATTTTCTGAAGCTGGTTGAGGGCGGCGTGCCCATCACCCGTATCAACGTAGGAAACATGCACTACGCCAGTGGCAAACAACAAATTGCCAAAACGGTCTCTGTCGACGCGAACGATATCGCCGCGTTCAACGGCCTGAAAGCGGCCGGGGTGGAATGCTTCGTTCAGGGCGTTCCAACAGAAACTGCTTTGGATCTCTTTAAACTGCTCTGAGGGATTCACAATGGAAATCAGTCTGTTGCAGGCGCTGGGGTTGGGCATACTCGCCTTTATCGCCGGTCTGGATATGTTTAACGGGTTAACGCACATGCACCGCCCGGTGGTGCTCGGGCCGCTGGTCGGCCTGATTCTGGGCGACCTGCATACCGGTATTTTGACCGGCGGCACGTTAGAGCTGGTCTGGATGGGGCTGGCGCCGCTCGCCGGTGCCCAGCCGCCGAACGTCATTATCGGCACCATTGTGGGTACCGCATTTGCCATCAGCACCGGGGTGAAGCCAGAAGTTGCCGTGGGTGTCGCCGTGCCGTTTGCCGTCGCGGTACAGATGGGAATTACGTTCCTCTTCTCGGTAATGTCCGGCGTGATGTCACGCTGCGATCGCATGGCGGCCAATGCAGATACTCACGGTATTGAACGGGTGAACTATCTTGCGCTGCTGGCGCTCGGCATCTTCTATTTTCTGTGCGCCTTCCTGCCGATCTACTTCGGTGCGGAACATGCGAAAACCGCCATTGATGTTCTGCCGGCACGGTTGATTGACGGCCTCGGCGTTGCGGGCGGCATCATGCCTGCCATCGGCTTCGCCGTACTGCTGAAGATCATGATGAAAAACGTCTACATCCCTTACTTCATTATCGGTTTTGTCGCCGCCGCCTGGCTCAAGCTTCCGGTGCTGGCGATTGCGGCCGCCGCGCTGGCCATGGCGCTGATCGACCTGATGCGTAAATCACCTGAACCGACGGCTACAGCGGCCCAGAAAGAGGAATTCGAAGATGGCATCTAATCAAACAACGTTACCGGGCGTGTCTGAATCCGAAGAGACGCTGCTGACCGGCGTCAACGAAAACGTCTACGAAGACCAGAGCATCGGTGCCGAACTGACGAAAAAAGATATTAACCGCGTGGCCTGGCGTTCAATGCTGCTGCAGGCCTCGTTTAACTATGAACGTATGCAGGCCTCCGGCTGGCTGTACGGGCTGCTGCCCGCGCTGAAAAAGATCCACACCAACAAGCGGGATCTGGCGCGGGCAATGAAAGGCCATATGGGCTTCTTTAACACCCACCCGTTCCTGGTGACCTTTGTTATCGGCATCATTCTGGCGATGGAGCGCTCCAAGCAGGATGTGAACAGCATCCAGAGCACCAAAATTGCCGTCGGCGCGCCGCTCGGCGGTATCGGCGACGCCATGTTCTGGCTAACCCTGCTGCCCATCTGCGGCGGTATCGGCGCTAGCCTGGCGCTGCAAGGGTCGATTCTGGGGGCCGTGGTCTTTATCGTGCTCTTTAACGTGGTGCACCTCGGCCTGCGTTTTGGTCTGGCGCACTACGCATACCGGATGGGCGTGGCGGCCATTCCGCTGATCAAAGCCAACACCAAAAAGGTCGGTCACGCGGCGTCTATCGTCGGGATGACGGTGATTGGCGCGCTGGTGGCAACCTATGTCCGACTCAATACGACGCTTGAAATTAAGGCGGGTGATGCCGTCGTCAAACTGCAGGCCGACGTTATCGACAAGCTGATGCCCGCGTTCCTGCCGCTGGTCTACACCCTGACCATGTTCTGGCTGGTGCGCCGCGGCTGGAGCCCGCTGCGGCTGATCGGTATCACCGTGCTGCTGGGCGTAGTCGGTAAGTTCTGTCACTTCCTGTAAAAGCAAAGAGGTTGCGATGTTAGGCATTATTTTGACGGGTCACGGCGGTTTTGCCAGCGGGCTTGAGCAGGCGATGAAGCAGATCCTCGGCGAGCAGCCGCAGTTTATCGCCATCGATTTTCCTGAAACATCCACCACCGCGCGACTGACCGCTCAGCTTGAGCAGGCAGTGAGTGAACTCGATGCAGAGCACGATATTGTGTTTCTCACCGATTTGCTCGGCGGCACGCCGTTTCGCGTGGCATCGACGCTCGCCATGCAACGGCCGGGCAGCGAAGTGATCACCGGGACCAACCTGCAGCTGCTGCTGGAGATGGTGCTGGAGCGCGACGGATTAAGCAGCGAAGCGTTTCGTCTGCAGGCGCTGGAGTGCGGGCACCGCGGCCTGACGAGCCTCGTAGACGAACTGGGACGTTGTCGCGAGGAAGCCCCTGCCGAGGAAGGGATATGAGGCAGCTGCTGCGCGCGAGGCGGGTGCTTACCGAACAGGGCTGGCTGGATGACCACCAGCTACGCATTGAAAACGGCGTGATTGCGGCTATTGAGCCTGTCCCGGCGGGCGTGACGTCGCGCGATGCGGAACTGCTCTGCCCGGCGTATATCGATACGCACGTCCATGGCGGCGCGGGCGTGGACGTGATGGATGATCCGCCTGACGTGCTGGATATTCTCGCGATGCATAAAGCGCGCGAAGGCGTGGGCGCCTTTTTACCCACCACCGTTACCGCGCCGCTGGAGGCTATCCACGGCGCGCTCGCGCGAATCGCCCGTCGCTGTCAGTCGGGCGGCCCCGGCGCGCAGATCCTGGGCTGCTACCTGGAAGGACCGTACTTTACGCCGCAGAACAAAGGGGCGCATCCGCCGGATCTGTTCCGGGAACTGGATGTCGCCGAGCTGGACGGCCTGATTGACGTTTCACTGAGCACGTTACGGGTGGTGGCGCTGGCGCCGGAAAAACCTGGCGCGTTGCTGGCGATCCGCCATCTCAAACAGCGAGGAATACGCGTGATGCTGGGCCACAGCGCCGCTACGTTCGATCAAACCCTCGCCGCGTTTGACGCGGGTGCCGATGGGCTGGTGCACTGCTATAACGGCATGACGGGACTGCACCACAGGGAACCCGGCATGGTCGGCGCAGGGCTGACGGACAAACGGGCGTGGCTGGAGCTGATTGCCGACGGCCACCATGTCCATCCGGGAGCCATGCGGTTATGCCGTTGCTGTGCAAAAGAACGCCTGGTGCTGATCACCGATGCCATGCAGGCAGCCGGTATGCCGGACGGTCGGTATACGCTCTGTGGTGAAGCGGTCACGATGCAAAACGGCGTGGTTCGAACCGGCTCCGGCGGGCTGGCCGGGAGCACGCTCTCGCTGGATGCCGCTGTACGCAATATGGTGGAACATACGGGCACCACTGCCGAAGACGCCATTCATATGGCCTCGCTGCATCCCGCCCGCCTGCTGGGCATGGATAACCAACTCGGTTCGTTAGCGCCGGGTAAACGCGCGAATCTCAACGCGCTGAACGGGGGTTTACACCTCCAGCAGATCTGGATTCAGGGCCAGGCTCTCCCCCTTTAGCCCTTTCATTGTGTCTCCTTTTGGCTTTACGGCCTGAAACCGTAAGGCCTTTCTTTTCCTTTCCTTTAATCTGCCTCTTCCCTTCACGATCACACTTTTCGTTTTATTTCTTTTCTTTCATTGAAGTTTCGATTTCTTTTCTATAGATTTTATTTAACTGCTAAAGTGAACAAGTGAAACGAAACGAAAGATAGCGACACGATTGCCAGCGTCTGATGTGGAATTCACACGACTAAGGATTGAGTTATGCCACAAACTACCACCGCCGCAACCGGCACCTGGACCGAGGAAGAGATCCGCCAGCAGCCTGCCAGCTGGATCCGCTCGCTCAACAATATCGATAGCCTGCGCTCTTCGATCGACAGCTTCCTTACGCCGCTGCTGCGCAAGCACGATCTGCGGATCGTCCTGACCGGCGCGGGCACGTCCGCGTTTATCGGCGATATCATTGCGCCATGGCTTGCGAGCCACACCGGGAAAACTATCTCCGCCGTCCCGACCACTGACCTGGTCACAAACCCGATGGATTACTTCAGCCCTGCGCATCCGCTGCTGCTGGTTTCGTTTGCCCGATCCGGCAACAGTCCGGAAAGCGTCGCAGCCGTTGAGCTGGCCAATCAGTTCGTACCGGAGTGCTACCACCTGTCGATCACCTGTAACGAGGCCGGAAGCCTGTACCAGACCGCCGTCGACAGCGATAACGCTTATGCCCTGCTGATGCCTGCCGAAACGCACGATCGCGGGTTCGCGATGACCAGCAGCATCACCACCATGATGGCGAGCTGTCTGGCCGTATTCGCCCCGGAAACGATCAACAGTCACACCTTCCGCGACGTGGCCGATCGCTGTCAGGCGATCCTCACCTCGCTCGGCGATTTCAGCCACGGCGTCTTTGGCAGCGAACCGTGGAAACGCGTCGTGTATCTGGGAAGCGGCGGTCTGCAGGGCGCGGCGCGCGAATCGGCGCTGAAGGTGCTGGAGCTGACGGCGGGCAAGCTGGCGGCATTCTACGATTCCCCCACCGGTTTCCGTCACGGGCCGAAGTCGCTGGTGGATAACGAAACGCTGGTGGTGGTGTTCATCTCCAGCCATCCGTATACGCGCCAGTACGATCTGGATCTGCTGGCCGAGCTGCGCCGCGATCGCCAGGCCCTGCGCGTCGTCGCCATCGCCGCTGAAAACGATCCGGCCATTGAAGCGGGGCCGCATATTCTCCTGCCGCCTTCCCGTCCGTTTAGCGATATGGAACAGGCGTTCTGCTTCCTGATGTATGCGCAGGTCTTTGCCCTTACCCAGTCGCTCAGCGTAGGCAATACGCCCGATACGCCATCCGCCAGCGGGACGGTCAACCGCGTGGTGCAGGGCGTTGTTATTCATCCGTGGCAGGCTTAAGAGGATCTGATTATGAGTATTATCTCGACGAAATATCTTCTCCAGGACGCGCAGACAAAAGGCTATGCCGTTCCGGCGTTCAACATCCACAACGCGGAGACGATCCAGGCGATCCTCGAAGTGTGCAGCGAAATGCGATCGCCAGTGATCCTCGCGGGCACGCCGGGCACCTTTAAGCATATTGCGCTGGAAGAGATTTACGCCCTGTGCAGCGCCTACTCCCTCACCTACGACATGCCGCTGGCGCTGCACCTCGATCACCACGAATCGCTGGACGATATTCGCCGCAAGGTGAACGCGGGCGTGCGCAGCGCGATGATCGACGGCAGCCACTATCCGTTTGAACAGAACGTGAAGCTGGTGAAGTCGGTGGTCGATTTCTGCCACCTCAACGACTGCAGCGTCGAAGCCGAACTGGGCCGCCTGGGCGGCGTGGAAGATGACATGAGTGTTGATGCGGAAAGCGCGTTTCTCACCGATCCACAGGAAGCGAAACGCTTTGTCGAACTGACCGGCGTCGACAGCCTTGCCGTCGCCATCGGCACCGCACACGGCCTGTATACCAAGCGCCCAAAAATCGATTTCCAGCGGCTGGCCGAGATCCGTGAAGTGGTCACCGTGCCGCTGGTGCTGCACGGCGCGAGCGATGTGCCGGATGAGGATGTGCGTCGCACCATCGAACTGGGCGTGTGCAAAGTTAACGTGGCAACCGAGCTGAAAATCGCCTTCTCTGACGCGGTGAAAGCCTGGTTTGCCGACAACCCGCAGGGCAACGATCCGCGCTTCTATATGCGGGTCGGCATGGACGCCATGAAAAAGGTGGTCAGAAGCAAAATCACCGTTTGCGGCTCCGCAAACCGGCTGCTGCTTCCAGCGGAAGCCTGATCCCATCGCGCATTACGTCAGTACCTAAAAATAACTATAAGCCTCGCAAATATGAAGGCGCGTCCTTAAGCCGGACAGCGCCTTCCATTATCCTAAAAATCCGAGGAGTCCCTACATGACACAGGAAAAGTCGTTTAAATCGAAAGCGTGGGAATTTTTCCAAAGCCTGGGAAAGACCTTTATGTTCCCGGTCTCCCTGCTGGCCTTTATGGGGTTGCTGCTGGGGATCGGTAGCTCCGTCACCAGCCCTTCCACCATTAAAAGCTTTCCCTTTCTGGGCGGCGAGTTAACGCAGTTAACCTTTGGCTTTATCGCCATGGTGGGCGGCTTCGCCTTTACCTATCTGCCGCTGATGTTCGCCATGGCGATCCCGATGGGCCTCGCGAAACGCAACAAGGCCGTGGGCGCTTTTGCCGGGTTCGTTGGCTACATGCTGATGAACATGAGCATCAACTACTACCTGACCGCCACCCACCAGCTTGCCGATGCCGCGACCATGAGACAGGTGGGACAATCGATCGTGCTGGGGATCCAGACCCTGGAGATGGGCGTGCTGGGCGGCATCGTGGTGGGGGTGATTACCTATTTCCTGCACGAGCGTTTTCAGGACACGGTCCTCCACGACGCCTTTGCCTTCTTTAGCGGCATCCGTTTTGTACCGATTATCACTGCCCTTACCCTTTCGCTGGTCGGGCTGTTCATTCCCCTGCTGTGGGAATACGTGGCGCTGGGGATTGCCGGGATTGGCCATATTATCCAGAGCACCAGCGTTTTCGGCCCCTTCCTTTACGGCGTGGGCGTGCTGCTGCTTAAACCCTTCGGCCTGCACCACATTCTGCTGGCGATGGTGCGCTTCACGCCAGCAGGCGGGATTGAGATGGTCAACGGCCATGAAGTGGCCGGCGCGCTGAATATCTTCTACGCCGAGCTGAAAGCCGGACTGCCGTTTAGCCCGCACGTTACCGCGTTTCTGTCACAAGGGTTTATGCCGACCTTTATCTTTGGCTTACCTGCCGTGGCCTATGCCATCTACCGCACCGCGCGTCCGGAAAACCGCCCGGTGATTAAGGGACTGCTGCTTTCCGGCGTGCTGGTGTCCGTCGTTACCGGTATTTCAGAGCCGATTGAGTTCCTGTTCCTGTTTATCGCGCCTGCGCTTTACGCCTTCCATATCGTGATGTCGGGCCTGGCGCTGATGGTGATGGCTCTGCTTGGGGTGACCATCGGCAACACCGACGGTGGGATTCTGGATCTGCTGATCTTTGGCGTGATGCAGGGGATGTCGACCAAATGGTATCTGCTGTTCCCGGTCGGTATCGCCTGGTTTGCTATCTACTTCGTCGTCTTCCGCTGGTACATCCTCAAACACGATATCAAGACGCCGGGACGTGAAGTGGATGTACAGGCTGCACAGCAGGCTGTCGAAGCCAACACCCGCGCGCGTGGAAAATCGAAATACGATCATGGGCTTATCCTGCAGGCGCTCGGTGGCAAAGAGAACATCGAGTCGCTCGACAACTGCATCACCCGCTTGCGTCTGGTGGTGAAAGAGATGGGCCTTATCGATCAGCAGGCGCTGAAAGCAGCGGGCGCCCTGTCGGTGGTGGTGCTGGATGCTCACAGCGTACAGGTGATCATCGGTCCGCAGGTGCAGAGCGTCAAAACCGGCATTGAAGCCTTAATTTAACAGGGGGTCGTTGTGTTTGATTTCGACAAAATCATCGAGCGTAAAAGCGATAAGTGCCGTAAATGGGACCATGCGTTTGTCTGCTCACGCTTTGGTGATGTTCCGGAGGGGTTTATTCCGCTGTGGATCGCAGATATGGATTTCACCTCACCGCCCGCCGTTATTGAAGGCTTCCAGCGCATCGTGGAGCACGGCACCTTTGGCTATACGTGGTGTTTCGACGAATTCTACGACGCGACGATCGCCTTTCAGCGCACGCGTCATCAGGTTGAGGTAGACAGGTCGTGGATCACGCTAACCTACGGCACCGTGTCCACACTGCACTACACGGTTCAGGCGTTCTGCAGGGCTGGCGACAGCGTGATGATGAACACCCCGGTCTACGACCCGTTTGCAATGGCGGCACAGCGCCAGGGCGTTAAGGTCCTCGCTAACCCGCTTCGCGTTGAGGAAAACCGCTATCAGCTGGATTTTCATCTGATTGAAGATCAGCTCAAAACCCACCGTCCAAAACTGTGGTTCTTTTGCTCGCCGCATAACCCCTCGGGCCGAATCTGGCGCGCAGATGAGATACGGCAGGTGTCCGATCTCTGTAAACGCTACGGCACGATTCTGGTGGTCGATGAGGTTCACGCCGAGCACATTCTGGACGGTACATTCGTCAGCTGTCTGACTTCGGGCTGTGCCGCGCAGGACAACCTGATCGTGCTGACGTCCCCCAATAAAGCCTTCAACCTGGGCGGGCTGAAAACGTCTTATTCGATGATCCCGGACGATTCGCTGCGCCAGCGCTTCCGCCAGCAGCTTGAGAAGAACTCGATTACTTCCCCCAATATGTTCGGCGTATGGGGGATTATCCTCGCCTATCAGCACGGTCTGCCGTGGCTCGACGCGCTGAACGGGTATCTGCAAGGCAACGCGCGCTACCTTGCAGACGCGATTCAGACCCACTTCCCGGCGTGGAAGATGATGAACCCGGAATCGTCGTATCTGGCCTGGATAGACGTGAGCGCCGACAAGCGCAGCGCCACCCAGTTAACCCAACATTTTGCCCGGCAGGCGGGCGTGGTCATTGAAGACGGCAGCCACTACGTGCAAAACGGCGAAAACTACCTGCGGATTAACTTCGGCACCCAGCGCTACTGGCTGGAGCAGTCCATCACCCGAATGCTGAAGCATTACTGATAAGGATCTAAACCCGATGAAAAAAGTGCTCACTCTTTCGCTGCTGGCTCTCTCTGTTTCTCATGGCGCGGCGGCCGCCAACTACGCGCTCAATAACGACAATATTGCCCTTTCGTTTGATGATGCAAACGCAACGGTGGTAGTGAAGGACAACAAGGCTAACCATCCGCTCACGCCCCAGGAGCTGTTCTTTCTGACGCTGCCGGATGAGACAAAAATCCACGCCGCTGATTTCTCCATCAAGCATGCCGAAAAGCGGGACAACGCGATTGTCATCGACTTTACGCGCCCGGATTTTAACGTAACGGTGAAGCTGAATCTGGTGAAGGATAAATATGCCAGTATCGATTACACCCTCGCGGCTGTTGGTCAGCCGCGAGACGTGGCGAAAATCACCTTCTTCCCGACGAAAAAGCAGTCACAGGCACCATATGTTGACGGGGCCATTAACAGTTCGCCGATCGTGGCTGATTCGTTCTTTATTCTGCCGGATAAACCGATCGTGAATACTTACGCCTATGAAGCGACGACCAACCTCAACGTCGAGCTAAAAACCCCCATTCAGCCTGAAACGCCGGTCAGCTACACGATGTATTTCGGCACCTTCCCGGAAACCAGCCAACTGCGCCGCAGCGTGAACCAGTTTATCGATGCCGTGCGTCCCCGTCCGTATAAGCCTTACCTGCACTACAACAGCTGGATGGACATCGGCTTCTTTACACCTTACTCCGAGCAGGATGTGCTGGGGCGGATGGACGAGTGGAATAAGGAATTTATCACCGGACGCGGCGTGGCGCTGGACGCGTTCCTGCTGGACGACGGCTGGGACGACCTTACCGGGCGCTGGCTGTTTGGTCCGGCATTCAGCAACGGTTTTGGCAAGGTACGGGAAAAAGCCGACAGCCTGCACAGCTCGGTCGGGCTGTGGCTCTCACCGTGGGGAGGCTACAACAAGCCCCGCGACGTTCGCGTCTCGCATGCAAAAGAGTATGGATTCGAAACCGTCGACGGGAAGCTGGCGTTGTCAGGGCCGAACTACTTTAAGAACTTCAATGCGCAGATCGTTAAGCTGATCAAAAACGAACACATTACTTCGTTCAAACTTGATGGGATGGGAAACGCCAATTCGCATATTAAGGGCAGTCCGTTCGCCTCGGATTTTGACGCCTCTATCGCCCTGTTGCATAACATGCGCAGCGCTAACCCAAACCTGTTTATCAACCTGACCACCGGGACCAACGCCAGCCCGTCCTGGCTGTTCTACGCTGATTCGATCTGGCGCCAGGGGGACGACATCAACCTGTACGGCCCCGGCACGCCGGTGCAGCAGTGGATGACCTACCGCGATGCGGAAACGTACCGCTCGATTGTGCGCAAGGGCCCGCTGTTCCCGCTGAACTCCTTGATGTACCACGGGATCGTCAGCGCGGAGAATGCCTACTACGGTCTGGAGAAGGTACAAACGGACAGCGATTTTGCCGACCAGGTCTGGAGCTATTTCGCGACCGGTACGCAGCTGCAGGAGCTGTATATCACACCGTCAATGCTGAATAAGTCGAAGTGGGACACCCTGGCGCAGGCCGCGAAATGGTCCCGGGAAAACGCCAGCGTGCTGGTGGACACCCACTGGATAGGCGGCGACCCAACGGCGCTGCAGGTTTACGGCTGGGCGTCATGGAATAAAGACAAAGCGATTCTTGGATTGCGTAACCCGTCGGATAAGCCGCAAAGCTACTACCTGGATTTGACGAGAGATTTCGAAGTCCCGACAGGAAACGCGGCGCGGTTTAGTCTGAAGGCGGTGTATGGCCGTAATTCAACCGTACCGGAGGCGTACAAAAACGCCGTGGTGATTACGCTGCAACCGCTGGAAACGCTGGTGTTTGAGGCGATACCTGCTAGCTAAAAGACGCTTAAAGATCTGTAGGCCGGGTAAGGCGTAGCCGCCCCCCGGCAAAAACGGGCAGGAGATGCCTTACTCCCCCTGCTGCTCCAGCGCATACTTATACAGAGCATTTTTCTTCACGCCGTGAATTTCTGCCGCCAGCGCAGCGGCTTTCTTCAGCGGCAGTTCCGCCTGCAGCAGCGCCAGCGTACGCAGCGCATCGGCAGGAAGCGCGTCTTCTTCCGCCTTGTGCCCTTCGACGATCAGCACCATTTCACCCTTGCGGCGGTTTTCGTCTTCCTTCACCCACGCCAGCAGTTCACCTACCGGCGCTCCGTGGATGGTTTCCCAGGTTTTGGTCAGCTCGCGCGCCAGCACCACGTAGCGGCCTTCCCCCCAGACGGTCACCATATCTTCCAGGCTCTCCAGCAGGCGGTGCGTGGATTCGTAGAAAATCAGGGTACGCGGTTCCGCTTCCAGGTCTTTTAAGACGTCGCGGCGACCTTTGGATTTAGCGGGCAGGAAGCCTTCATAGCAGAAACGGTCAGACGGCAGACCTGCGGCGCTTAACGCAGCAATCGCGGCGCACGGTCCCGGCAGGGGTACCACGCGAATACCGGCTTCGCGACAGGTACGCACCAGGTGATAGCCCGGATCGTTGATCAGCGGCGTACCGGCATCGGAGACCAGGGCAATGTTTTGCCCCTCCTTCAGTTTGGCCACCAGCGTTTCGGCTTTTTGTTGCTCATTGTGATCGTGCAGAGCAAACAAACGGGCGTTAATCGCGAAATGTTGCAGCAGTAAGCCGGTATGGCGGGTGTCTTCAGCAGCAATTAAATCAACAGCTTGCAGTACGGTCAGCGCACGTTGGGTAATATCAGACAAATTCCCGATAGGAGTAGGTACAATATAAAGCTGGCCTTGAGAATTATCTGCCGTTTCGTGTTGTTTCATTGTTTCGTCCGTATTGCCGATTTAATATTGAGCATTGCGTAAAAAAAATCACTGGATACAGTATGGTACCGTTAACGTTTCTTCGAAAAAAAGCCACGCGCAGCGTGCCGCTTCTGCTGGCAGCCCTGATCTTTGCAGGCTGTGGCACCCAGGCACCTGACCAGAGCACCGCCCATCTCCAGGGTTCTGCTCAGGCTGATTCTGGCTTTTATCTGCAACAAATGTCGCAGAGTTCAAATGATACCAAGACCAACTGGCAATTACTCGCCATTCGTGCACTGCTGAAAGAGGGTAAAACCCAGCGGGCAGCCGAACTGTTTAACCAGTTGCCAAAAGATCTTAACGACGCCCAGCGTCGTGAGCAGAGCTTGCTCTCTGCCGAGCTGAAAGTTGCGCTGAAAGATTACGCCGCCGCGAAGAAGATCCTCGGTGATATCGACGTGAGCGCGCTGGATAAAAACCAGCAGGCGCGCTTCTGGCAGGCGGGCATTACCGCTGAGCAGGGACGCCCTTCCCTGACCTTGCTCCGTGCGCTCGTCGCCCAAGAACCGCTGCTTGGCGGTGCTGATAAGCAGAAAAATATTGATGCCACCTGGCAAGCGCTGGCGTCGATGACGCAGGAACAGGCGCAGGCGCTGGTCATCAACGCGGATGAAAACGTCCTGCAGGGCTGGCTGGATCTGCAGCAGATGTGGTTTAACAACCGCAGCGACCCTAAGATGTTGAAAGCCGGCATTACGGACTGGCAGACGCGCTACCCGCAAAACCCGGGCGCGAAAATGCTGCCAACCCAGCTGGTAAACGTGCAGAACTTTAAGCCTGCCTCGACCAGCAAAATCGCCCTCCTTCTGCCACTCAACGGCCAGGCGGCGGTGTTTGGACGCACCATTCAGCAGGGCTTTGAAGCGGCGAAAAACGGCACGACGGCGGTCACTGGCAGCGCCGTTCCCGCACAGGCGGCCCAGGCGGCTAACGTGAATGATGTTGTCAGCCCATCCGCCGCAGAGACCAGCGACCTGACCACGGCGCAAGCGCCAGCGCAGGGCACGATGCAAAACCCGGTGACGGCCCCGACGACACCGCCAGCGACAGCGGCACCGTCTACTACAGCACCTGCGACCCAGGCTCCGGCCGAGACGCAAGCGCCGCCAGCATCTGCTCCAGCGCCTGCCACAACAGCAGAACAGCCTCAACCGCAGCCTGCACAGCCGACTGCTCAACCTGCCGCGCAGCCGCAGTCCGTGGCAACCACCAGCGCCAACCCGGGCGCTGAATTGAAAATCTACGATACCAGTTCGCAGCCGCTGGACCAGGTTCTGGCGCAGGTTCAACAGGATGGCGCGAGCATCGTTGTCGGTCCGCTGCTGAAAAACAACGTGGAAGAGCTGATGAAGAGCAATACCACGCTGAACGTGCTGGCGCTCAACCAGCCAGAGCAGGTTCAGAACCGGGCCAATATCTGCTACTTCGCGCTCTCTCCGGAAGATGAAGCCCGCGATGCGGCGCGTCATATTCACGAGCAGGGTAAGCAGGCGCCGCTGTTGCTCATCCCACGCAGCGCACTGGGTGATCGCGTGGCCAATGCCTTTGCCGATGAGTGGCAGAAGCTGGGCGGCGGCGTGGTACTGCAGCAGAAATTCGGTTCCGTCTCTGAACTGCGCGCGGGCGTCAACGGCGGGGCGGGTATCGCGCTTAACGGTAGCCCGGTCACCGCGAGCCTGCCACAGCAGCAGGGCGTGACGATTGGCGGCCTGACGATCCCTGCACCGCCAACCGACGCGCAGATTAGCGGTGGCGGTAAAGTGGATGCGGCCTATATCGTTGCCACACCGCAGGAGATCGCCTTTATTAAACCGATGATTGCAATGCGTAACGGCAGCCAGAGCGGCGCAACGCTCTACGCCAGCTCCCGCAGCGCACAAGGCACCGCAGGCCCGGATTTCCGTCTGGAAATGGACGGTCTGCAGTACAGTGAAATCCCGATGCTGGCCGGCAGCAATCCATCCCTGATGCAGCAGGCGCTGAGCGCGGTGCGTAACGATTACTCTCTGGCGCGTCTGTATGCGATGGGGGTTGATGCGTGGGCGCTGGCGAACCACTTTACCCAGATGCGTCAGGTGCCGGGCTTCGAGCTTAACGGCAACACCGGCGATCTGACCGCCACTCAGGATTGTGTGATTAACAGGAAGTTATCATGGCTCAAATACCAGCAGGGGCAGATCGTCCCGGCCAGTTAAGCCGCAAACAGACCGGCGATGCGTGGGAGTTAAAGGCGCGTCGCTGGCTTGAAGGCAAAGGACTGCATTTCATCGCCGCCAACGTCCGCGGGCGTGGCGGCGAAATCGACCTGATCATGAAAGACGGTCAGGTCATCGTGTTTGTAGAAGTGCGCTTTCGACAGTCCTCCCGTTTTGGCGGTGCTGCCGCCAGCGTGACGCTCGCCAAACAACATAAATTATTACAGACTGCCCACTTGTGGCTTGCCCGCCATAATGGGAGTTTTGATACTGTGGATTGCCGGTTCGATGTGATAGCCTTCACCGGAAATGAGATCGAATGGCTTAAAAACGCTTTTGGCGAAGACGCATAATTAAGATTTAAAAGGGATAACGTGCTCGAAAGAATTAAAGTGTGCTTCACAGAAAGCATCCAGACTCAGATTGCCGCGGCGGAAGCCCTTCCGGATGCTATCTCGCGTGCCGCAATGACGCTGGTGCAATCCCTGCTAAACGGCAACAAAATCCTCTGTTGTGGCAACGGCACGTCAGCCGCCAACGCACAGCATTTTGCTGCCAGCATGATCAATCGTTTTGAAACAGAACGCCCGAGTTTACCTGCCATTGCACTTAATACCGATAATGTGGTCTTAACGGCGATTGCTAACGATCGTCTGCATGACGAAATTTACGCAAAGCAGGTGCGAGCCTTGGGTCATGCCGGAGATGTGCTGCTGGCCATCTCCACGCGCGGCAATAGTCGGGATATTGTCAAAGCCGTTGAAGCCGCCGTCACCCGCGACATGACCATCGTGGCCTTAACCGGCTATGACGGGGGTGAGCTGGCGGGTCTGCTTGGGCCGCAGGATGTGGAAATCCGCATTCCGTCTCACCGGAGCGCGCGTATTCAGGAAATGCATATGCTCACGGTGAACTGCTTATGTGACTTGATCGATAACACGCTTTTCCCTCACCAGGATGATTAAGGAGTTCTTATGAAGGCTTTATCGACCCTCGCAGTCCTTATGTCTGCATTACTGCTTCAGGGATGTATCGCTGCGGCCGTTGTGGGTACCGCCGCAGTAGGCACCAAAGCGGCAACCGATCCGCGCTCTGTGGGGACACAGGTGGATGACGGTACGCTGGAGCTGCGCGTCAACAGTGCGCTGTCGAAAGACGAACAGATCAAGAAAGAGGCGCGTATCAACGTGACGGCTTACCAGGGCAAAGTGCTGTTGGCAGGCCAGGCGCCGAATATGGAACTCGCCTCGCGTGCGAAACAGATTGCGATGGGCGTTGAAGGGACCACAGAGGTGTTTAACGAAGTGCGTCAGGGCAAGCCAATTGGCCTGGGTGATGCTTCTTCCGATACCTGGATCACCACCAAAGTGCGTTCTCAGCTGCTGGGTTCGGACCAGGTGAAATCCTCCAACGTGAAGGTGACGACGGAAAACGGTGAAGTATTCCTGCTGGGTCTGGTGACCGACCGTGAAGGGAAAGCGGCGGCCGATATCGCCAGCCGGGTGAGCGGCGTGAAGCACGTCACCACCGCGTTTACTTACATTAAATAAAAAAATCCCCTCAAGTGAGGGGATTTTTTTGTAGGCCCGGTAAGCGTAGCGCCACCGGGCGTTTTTCACAGAAGCGCAATACTCCCCACCAGCACCCCACTCAACGCCACCAGCCCAGCGGTGAGCCACAGCGCTTTCGCCGGGAATGACTTACGCAGCATAATCAGCGACGGCAGGCTGATGGCAGGCAACGTGATGAGCAACGCCAGCGCCGGTGCGGTGCCCATGCCGGCCAGCATCATGGTCTGAACAATAGGAATTTCTGCGGCGGTAGGGATCACAAACAGGCAGCCTGCAACGGCCATCGCAATGACCCACAACAGCGTGTTGTCTATAGCGCCATCCGCATGCGGGAAGAGCCAGACGCGCGCCGCACCGAGAACCAGTACCGCCAGGATATAGACCGGGATGGTGCTCCAGAAAAGCTGCCATAGCGCCCTGCCCCAGCGGGCAAAGAACCCGCCCTGCGGCTCGCTGACGTCCAGCTCAACAGACGCGGACTCTGGCGTCTTATCCTTCACCAGATTTTGCACCAGCGTCGCCACCACCAGCACGGTCAGCAGTCCTGCCACCAGACGAATGAACGCGAAATGCCAGCCCAGGACAAAGCCCATAAACACCAGCGTCGCCGGGTTGAGCAGCGGGTTGCCCATCCAGAACGCCAGTGCGCCGCCCATTGATACGCGCTGGCGGCGCATGCCTGCCGCCACAGGTGCAGCACAGCAGGAGCACATCATGCCCGGCAGGGAGAAGATCGTTCCCAGCAACGTACCCTGAAAGCGCGGCTGCCCGAGGGTTTTCACCAGCCAGTTGCGCGGGATCAGCACCTGAATCAGAGAGCCCAGGATCACGCCCAGGACGGCAGCCTTCCAGACGGCTAGGAAGTAGACCATGGCATAGTCCCACGCCGCCTGAAGCGGATTGGCATCAGCCTGAGCGAGAATAGATTTACCGATGCTGTGCGTTTCGGCGGCGGTGAAGGCTTTGCCGTAGTACGGCTGCCATTTCACGTACCAGAGGCCAATAATGACCACGAGAAAGAAGAGTGCGGGCTTCCACCATTGAACAGGTGTTGCCGCCTGAGATGAAGACTGACCAGTCATAGCATTCCCCGGAGAGTATGAGTAATTAGCCGGGGGAGTTTACGCCTCGCCCTGCGCGATTTCACGCAGTTTTGCCGAAGGGATAATGTTTACGCCCGCTTTTGACGGGGCCAGTCCCTCTTTTAACATCGCCCGCGCGACGTCCCGCGCCTCGATGGCTTTCCAGTTGCCGGGAAGGATCCGAAACAGCGGGGCCAGGATCGACTCGTTAAAGCGGCGCTCGTCGCGGTGGCCGATCAGCATCGAGGGGCGCACAATCGTCAGCTGCTCCCATTTCTGCGCAATCAGTGCATCCTCCATCTTGCCCTTCACCTTGTTGTAGAAGAAAGGCGATCCGGCACTGGCGCCCAGCGCGCTGACCACCAGAAAATGTCTGGCTCCCAGCTTTTTCGCCGTAAGCGCGGTGTCCACCACCAGCGTATAGTCGGCGTGGATAAATGCCTCTTTGCTCCCCGCCTCCCGCCGCGTGGTGCCCAGACAGCAAAACGCGATATCAATGGGATCCTGCACCTGCGCCAGCGCATCCGTCAGCTGAGGATCGTGCGGATTAAAGACGCCGGAGATGTCCGCCAGCGGTCGACGCGTCGGGGCGGCGATGTAGTTCACGCGGCGATCCTGAATCAGCAGCCGCAGCAGATGATCGCCCACTAGCCCGGTAGCCCCGGTAATCAGTACCTGACTCATCGTATCCCCTTTACAGAATTGTCCGTTTGCGAACTCAGCGTCGTCGACCACACTTAGAAGTCTGTTACAGGTAAGTATTTACCACAAGCGGAGAAAAATCAGTCTGAAGCCAAAACAACGGAGGAAGCATGGGCAAGAAAATCGCAGTCTTGATTACCGACGAGTTTGAAGATTCAGAATTCACCTCTCCTGCAGAGGCGTTCCGCAAGGCGGGACATGAGGTCATCACCATCGAGAAAGAAGCGGGCAAAACGGTGACAGGTCATAAGGGCGAGGCGACCGTAACCATTGATGAGACCATCGATAACGTTAGCCCCTCCGATTTTGACGCACTGCTGTTACCCGGCGGCCATTCACCGGATTCCCTGCGCGGAGACGAGCGCTTCGTGACCTTCACCCGGGACTTTGTCTCTACCGGCAAACCGGTCTTTGCCATCTGTCACGGCCCGCAGCTGCTCATCAGCGCGGAGGTTGTCCGCGGGCGTAAGCTCACGGCGGTGAAACCGATCGTTATCGATCTGAAAAATGCGGGTGCCGAATTTTACGATCAGGAGGTGGTCAACGACAAAGACCAGTTGATCACCAGCCGGACCCCGGACGATCTCCCGGCGTTTAACCGCGAAGCGCTACGCCTGCTCGGCGCGTAGCCAGTGCAGCTTCTTGCCGAAGCCCAGGGTGTTGTCGGTAAATTTCAGCTCATCGAGCCGGATTTCCCACACCGGGGCTTTTAGCGCAGCGGCAACCGGAAAGCGGCGCGTGTAGTGCTTACGACGCGCGTCGCTCTCTTCTCCGTCCAGACGACGGATTTCCCCTTTAAACTGTACTCCACGGATCAGCGCGACCGTTTTCGGCTGGCCATTCACCGTGCCCGCGACCTTCGCCTGCTGGCCGGTCATCTGCGCATGACGCGTTTTGTCTTCACTCATGACATAAAACGCGACGCGCTCCGGATCGTAGTAGTAAAACGCGTTTGCGCACCACATCTCACCCTCGCTGTAGACGCACCAGGTGACGACGTGCTGCTTCGCCAGCCAGCGGTTGATGGCTGCCAGTGTTTCCATTTTCGTTCTCTCTCATGCTATGGTGCGTTCACCTTAACATACTGAATCTGTTTACCGTGTGCTGGTTTCTCTATCTCGTCCGAACCGCTGATAACGCACTCTACACCGGAATAACCACCGATGTGGCGCGGCGTTTTTTACAACATCAAACGGGGAAAGGGGCAAAAGCGCTGCGAGGGAAAGGGGAATTACAGCTCGCCTTTTCGGCGCCCGTCGGTGACCGATCGCTGGCGCTCAGGCTGGAATACCGCATCAAACAGCTGACGAAGCGCCAGAAAGAGCGCCTCGTGACCGGAGACGGCTCCTTTGAGGCGCTACGCGAGAGCATGATTAAAAGCGATTGAAATGGTCGTGGTACTCGACCAGGCCATTGACGCCGTTGAGCGCGTCGTCCGCCAGACGGTGCACCTGGAATGCGGATTCCGTACCCGGCCAGCGGCAGCGCAGATCGTAATGCGCGGCCTGCTCGAAGCCTAAACGGCCATAGAACGCCGGATCGCCCAGCGCAACAACGGCCGCATAACCGAACTCATTGAGCGAATCCAGCCCTTCATAGACCAGCTGACGCGCCAGCCCCTGCCCGCGATAGTTTTCATCCACCGCCAGCGGCGCCATACCGACCCACTGCAGCTCTTCGCCCTGAACGGTGACCGGACTGAAGGCAACATAGCCCACCACCTGACCTTCGTCATCGGTGGCGACCAGCCCCAGCGTAATCAGACCGTCTTCGCGGAGATCGTGGACCAGCTGGGCTTCGGCATCGCTCGCGAAAGCACGGCGCAGCAGCGCATCGATCCCCGGCGCATCAATCCCTATTTCGACTCGAATCAGCATGGCTCACCTACTGAAGTGTGTTTACTGTCCGGCGGGGCTTTCAGCCCGGCCTCAACGAAATCTGCCATTTGCATCAACATCACGCGCAGCGCTTTCGGCATCTGCTCCAGCTCAATGGCATCCATTAAATTCTTCACGTACAGGCCCAGCTCCGTGTCGCCTTCAATCACCAGACGGCGCTGGAAGAAGAGCGTATCCGGATCCTGCTTACGCGCGGCGATCATCAGCAGATCGCTGGCGTTGGCGCTAAAGCTCACGTCCGCCTCGGCGGTTTCGCGGACGATCAGCTGGTCATTCTCAACGGAGGTAAACCAGCGCAGCCCGATGTCACGCACCTCAATGCTCAACCAGCGGCCTTCCAGGAATTCCAGCTCGCCATCCTGCAGCGCCTGGCGGAACTGCCAGCTCAGAACCTGCTCCAGCACCTGACGTTTAAGCGCGAACGGCGCCAGCTTGACCGGCACGCTCAGCATTGATGGGCCAAATTGTACGAGACGTGAACGCAGTTTATCCAGCACGAGCTTTACTCCCTGATATCTATAGTCCTGCTATTTTGCCATATCCGACGCACAACATAGCGGCGTAAATCAACAAACCGTCGTCCGGACAACCTCATTATTGGTGCCATCAATACGCCATTAGCTGCCTTAAATCAAAAATTGTCGCGTATGGGTTAATTAAAATCCCAGCTCGTTAACATTTTTGCGATCGATAACATCAGGATAAATTATGGAGCTGCTCTGCCCTGCCGGAAACCTTCCGGCGCTTAAGGCGGCCATCGAAAATGGGGCCGATGCGGTCTATATCGGGCTAAAAGATGACACCAATGCCCGCCATTTTGCTGGCCTTAACTTTACGGAGAAAAAGCTTCAGGAAGCCGTTAACTTCGTTCACCAGCACCGCCGCAAGCTGCATATCGCCATCAATACCTTTGCTCATCCTGACGGGTACGCCCGCTGGCAGCGCGCGGTGGATATGGCGGCACAACTGGGTGCCGATGCGCTGATTCTGGCCGACCTCGCCATGCTTGAGTATGCGGCAGAACGCTATCCCCATATTGAGCGCCACGTCTCTGTTCAGGCATCTGCCACCAACGAAGAGGCCGTGCGTTTTTATCACCGAAACTTTGACGTGGCCCGCGTGGTGCTGCCGCGCGTGCTCTCTATTCATCAGGTTAAGCAACTCGCACGCGTCACGCCAGTGCCGCTGGAAGTTTTTGCCTTTGGCAGCCTGTGCATTATGGCCGAAGGCCGTTGCTATCTTTCCTCGTATCTGACCGGGGAGTCGCCAAATACTGTCGGGGCCTGCTCCCCTGCCCGCTTTGTCCGCTGGCAGCAAACGCCGCAGGGGCTGGAATCCCGCCTGAATGAGGTGCTGATCGACCGCTATCAGGACGGTGAAAACGCCGGTTATCCCACCCTGTGTAAAGGCCGCTATCTGGTCGACGGCGAGCGCTATCACGCGCTGGAGGAGCCGACCAGCCTCAACACGCTGGAGCTGCTGCCGGAACTGCTGGCGGCCAATATTGCCTCGGTGAAAATCGAAGGTCGCCAGCGTAGCCCGGCCTACGTGAGCCAGGTGGCGAAAGTGTGGCGTCAGGCCATCGACCGCTGCATGGCGGACCCGCAGAACTACGCTCCGCAGCAGGCCTGGATGGAGACGCTCGGATCGATGTCCGAAGGCACGCAAACCACGCTGGGCGCGTATCACCGTAAATGGCAGTGAGAAAATCATGAAATATTCATTAGGGCCGGTGCTCTACTACTGGCCAAAAGAGACGCTGGAAGATTTTTACCAACAGGCCGCCACCAGCAGCGCCGATGTGATTTACCTCGGCGAGGCGGTGTGCAGCAAGCGCCGCGCCACCAAAGTGGGCGACTGGCTGGAGATGGCGAAAAGCCTGGCCGGCAGCGGCAAGCAGGTGGTGCTCTCCACGCTCGCGCTGGTGCAGGCCTCTTCCGAACTGGGCGAGCTGAAACGCTACGTAGAGAACGGCGAGTTCCTGCTGGAAGCGAGCGATCTGGGCGTGGTGAACATGTGCGCCGAACGCAAGCTGCCGTTTGTCGCGGGCCATGCCCTGAACTGCTACAACGCCGTGACCCTTCGCCTGCTGCTCAAACAGGGCATGACGCGCTGGTGCATGCCGGTTGAACTCTCCCGCGACTGGCTGGCAAACCTGCTCACGCAGTGCGAAGAGCTGGACATTCGCAACAAGTTTGAAGTGGAAGTGCTGAGCTACGGGCATCTGCCGCTGGCCTATTCCGCCCGCTGCTTTACCGCACGCTCGGAAGACCGTCCGAAAGACGAGTGCGAAACCTGCTGCATTAAGTACCCAAACGGGCGCAGCATGCTGTCGCAGGAGAACCAGCAGGTGTTTGTTCTCAACGGTATTCAGACCATGAGCGGCTATGTCTATAACCTCGGCAACGAGCTGGCGTCGATGGACGGGCTGGTAGATATGGTGCGTCTGTCGCCGCTCGATACCGGCGTGTTCGCGATGCTGGACGCCTTCCGCGCTAACGAAAACGGTGCCGCTCCGCTGCCGCTGACGGCGAACAGCGACTGTAACGGCTACTGGAAGCGTCTGGCCGGGCTGGAACTTCAGGCCTAAAAAAAGGCTCACTTTGTTAACAACGGTTATCATTTTTTAATGCAGTATTAAAGATTCACCGTCGACAAAGTGAGCTGTTATGACTGACAAAACCCTTCCGTTTTCGGTGCTGGATCTGGCGCCGATCCCACAAGGCTCCTCGGCGAGAGAAGCCTTTTCGCACTCTCTGGATCTGGCTCAGCTGGCCGAAAAGCGTGGCTATCACCGCTACTGGCTGGCCGAACACCACAACATGGTGGGCATTGCCAGCGCCGCCACCTCGGTACTGATTGGTTATCTGGCGGCAAATACCACCACGCTGCACCTGGGCTCCGGCGGCGTGATGCTGCCGAACCACGCCCCGCTGGTGATCGCCGAGCAGTTCGGCACGCTGAATACCCTCTATCCGGGCCGTATCGATTTAGGGCTTGGCCGTGCGCCGGGCAGCGATCAGCCGACCATGCGCGCCCTGCGTCGCCATATGAGCGGCGATATTGATAACTTCCCGCGCGACGTGGCCGAACTGGTGGACTGGTTCGACGCACGTGACCCGAACCCGCACGTGCGCCCGGTACCTGGTTACGGCGAGAAGATCCCGGTATGGCTGTTGGGCTCAAGCCTCTACAGCGCGCAGCTCGCCGCACAGCTGGGGCTGCCGTTTGCGTTTGCCTCCCATTTCGCGCCGGATATGTTGCATCAGGCGCTGCATCTTTACCGTACGCACTTCAAACCGTCCGAGCGTCTGGAGAAACCGTACGCGATGGTGTGTATCAACATCATTGCTGCCGACAGCAATCGCGACGCGGAATTCCTGTTCACCTCCATGCAGCAGGCGTTTGTAAAGCTGCGTCGCGGGGAGACGGGCCAGCTTCCGCCGCCAGTGGAGAATATGCATCAGCTGTGGTCAGCTTCAGAGCAGTATGGCGTTCAACAGGCGCTGAGCATGTCGCTAGTTGGCGATAAAGCGAAAGTGCGTCACGGGCTGGAGGCGGTGCTGCGTGAAACGCAGGCGGATGAAATTATGGTTAACGGCCAGATTTTCGATCACCAGGCGCGTTTGCACTCGTTTGATTTGGCCATGCAGGTGAAGGAGGAGTTGGTGGGGTAGCCTTTTTGCCAGGTGGCGCTTCGCTTACCAGGCCTACGGGGACGCGTAGGCCGGATAAGGCGTAGCCGCCATCCGGCACAAAATGTTTACTGGTACACCGGCAACAGATTAAAACTCGACAGCACGTGTACCAGGGCATTGCCCGCGCCGAACACCAGGATCAGCGCAATCATCGGCTTACCGCCCCAGACGCGGAATTTCGGGCTACCGAAGCGTTTACGTGATTTACGCGCCAGCAGCGCGGGCACTATTGCCGCCCAGATGGTTGCCGCCAGTCCGGCATAGCCGATGGCGTACAGGAAGCCGTTCGGCCACAGCAGGCCGCCCACAATCGGCGGCAGGAAGGTCAGCAGCGCGGTTTTAAAACGCCCCATCGCAGAATCATCAAAGCCGAACAGATCCGCCAGGTAGTCAAACAGGCCCAGCGTCACGCCGAGGAAAGAGCTCGCCACCGCAAAGTTAGAGAAGATAACCAGCAGCAGATCCAAGCTGCGGCTGTTCAGCACGCCGCTCAGCGCCTGCACCAGCACGTCAATGTTACCGCCCTTCTGCGCAATACCGATAAATTCCGGGCGCGGGATGTTGCCCATCGTTCCGAGCAGCCAGATGACGTACAGCGCCAGCGCCAGCAGCGTGCCGTAGACCAGACACTTCACAATGGTGCGCGGATCTTTGCCGTAGTACTTCATCAGGCTCGGCACGTTGCCGTGGTAGCCGAACGACGCCAGACAGAAAGGCAGCGTCATCAGCAAGTACGGCGTATAGGAGGTATTCACTTCGGCAACGTTAAACAGCGTGGCGGGCGTCACGTGCCCCAGCAGGCTGCCGAAGGTCAGGAAGAAGGTGATGACCTTCGCGCCCAGTACGATTGCCGTCATCCGGCTTACCGCTTTGGTACTCATCCAGACGATAAACGCCACGCCCAGTGCAAAACCCAGCCCGGCCAGACGCGCCGGAACGTTCAGCGACATCTCAGAGAAGGTGTGATGCAGAATCGAACCGCTCGCCGAAATATATGCGTAGGTCAGGATATAGAGCACAAAGGCAATGGACAGACCGTTCACCAGGTTCCAGCCTTTGCCCAGCAGGTCTTTGGTGATGGTGTCGAAGCTCGCGCCAATGCGGTAGTTCAGGTTGGCTTCGAGGATCATCAGCCCGGAATGAAGCATACAGAACCAGGTAAAAACCAGCGCGGCCAGCGACCAGAAGAACCACGCACCGGACATGACCACGGGCAGGGAGAACATCCCGGCACCTATAATGGTTCCGCCGATGATCACCACGCCGCCAAGCAGCGAAGGTGACGTTTGGGTGGTGGTTAGTGTCGCCATACAGCCTTTTCTCCAGTCAATCATGCGGTTCTGCATTTTAATGTGACGCACTGTACCAGTACAAGAGTACAAAGGGAATAAAAAAAGCCCCGATAGCATGTATCGGGGCTGTATATTTTACTTTACGTCAGAAGCGTAAGGCTTACGCGTCACCGAAACGACGACGGCTGGTGCCTTCTTCACGACGTGGACCACGGCTTTCGCGGCGCTCGCCGGAGAAACGACGACCTTCACCACCGCGACCTTCGCTGCGACCGCCTTCACGACGCTCGCCGCCGAAACCGCGACCACCACCACGGCGTTCGCCGCCACGGTCAGGACGTGGCTGTGCATCGCCCAGCAGCTGCATGTTCATCGGCTTGTTCAGGATGCGGGTACGCGTAAAGTGCTGCAGTACTTCACCCGGCATGCCTTTCGGCAGCTCGATGGTAGAGTGGGAGGCGAACAGCTTGATGTTACCGATGTAACGGCTGCTGATGTCGCCTTCGTTAGCGATCGCGCCAACGATGTGACGAACTTCAACGCCATCATCACGACCCACTTCAATGCGGTACAGTTCCATGTCACCTGCGTCGCGACGTTCACGACGTGGACGGTCTTCACCACCACGCTCTGGACGGTCACCACGTGGGCCACGATCGTTACGGTCGCCACGACGTTCGAAGCGATCGTCACGGTCACGGAATTCACGCTTAGGACGCATCGGCGCATCTGGTGGCACGATCAGGCTACGTTCGCCCTGAGCCATTTTCAGCAGTGCTGCAGCCAGGGTTTCCATGTCCAGCTCTTCGCCTTCAGCAACAGGCTGAATCTGTGACAGCAGCGCGCGGTACTGATCCAAATCGCTGCTTTCCAGCTGCTGCTGTACTTTGGCGGCGAATTTTTCCAGACGGCGTTTGCCCAGCAGCTCTGCGTTTGGCAGGTCCGCTTCTGGAATGGTCAGCTTCATGGTGCGTTCGATGTTACGCAGCAGACGACGCTCGCGGTTCTCAACGAACAGCAGCGCACGGCCAGCACGACCCGCACGACCGGTACGGCCGATACGGTGAACGTAAGACTCGGAATCCATCGGGATGTCGTAGTTAACAACCAGGCTGATACGCTCAACGTCCAGACCACGTGCTGCCACGTCGGTTGCAATCAGGATATCCAGACGACCGTCTTTCAGACGCTCCAGAGTCTGCTCACGCAGGGCCTGGTTCATGTCACCGTTCAGCGCTGCGCTGTTGTAGCCGCTACGCTCCAGGGCTTCAGCCACTTCCAGGGTCGCGTTTTTGGTACGAACGAAGATAATCGCCGCATCAAAATCTTCCGCTTCCAGGAAACGTACCAGCGCTTCGTTTTTACGCATGCCGTACACAGACCAGTAGCTCTGGCTGATGTCCGGGCGAGTGGTTACGCTGGACTGAATACGCACTTCCTGCGGCTCTTTCATGAAGCGGCGGGTAATGCGACGGATAGCTTCCGGCATGGTTGCAGAGAACAGCGCGGTCTGATGACCGTCCGGGATCTGCGCCATAATGGTTTCAACGTCTTCGATGAAGCCCATACGCAGCATTTCATCTGCTTCATCCAGTACCAGACCGCTCAGTTTAGAGAGGTCCAGGGTACCGCGCTTCAGGTGATCCAGCAGACGGCCCGGCGTACCGACAACAATCTGTGGGCCCTGGCGCAGGGCGCGTAACTGCACGTCATAACGCTGGCCGCCGTACAGGGCAACCACGTTTACGCCGCGCATATGTTTAGAGAATTCCGTCATGGCTTCTGCAACCTGAACAGCCAGTTCACGGGTTGGAGCCAGAACGAGGATCTGCGGTGCACGCAGGTCCGGATCAATGTTGTTCAGCAGCGGCAGCGAGAACGCTGCAGTTTTACCGCTACCAGTCTGGGCCATGCCCAGCACGTCACGACCAGAAAGCAGGTGTGGGATACACTCAGCCTGGATCGGAGATGGTTTTTCGTAACCCAGATCGTTAAGGGCTTCAAGGATAGGAGCCTTCAGGCCCAGATCTGCAAAAGTGGTTTCGAATTCAGCCATGTAGTACGAGTGCCTCAATGTCAATGGCGGCCAGTCTACTTAGCTCATCGTGAAAATGATTAGCAATTTTCATTGAAAAGTGTGAACCGGCTCAAAGTAGGTGTATTGACGAACAACAACGCCCTCACCAGTTAAGGTGATGGCAATCAAAAGATTACGGGCTGATGTTTATGTCGTCAGCTATTGCTGGTCCGATTCTGCCAGGTCGTCTTGCTCCTGGCCCAAGAGCGATAATTCCAACAATGCATAACGGTGCTCAACGAAGTTGTGTACGTTGTTAGCAACCGCTAATTTGAACAGTGCCGTAGCGCTGTCCTTATCCCCCAGACTTAGGTAGTACTTACCTAAATAGAAGTTGGTTTCACTGAGATGCTCAGCGAGCGAGGTGTTATCCGTTGCGTCCGCCTTGAGGCGTTCCATCAGCGTTGCTTCGCTAATGTTGCCCAGGTAGAACTCGACAATGTTCCATCCCCACTGTTCCTTGTCCGATTTATCGAAGCGCTGTTTCAGTGCCTCTTTTGCCTGCTTCTCATCGAGCTTCCGCTCAACGATGTAAAGCCACAGGCTACGGAAAGGATCATTAGGATCGTCTTGATAAAACGCCAGCAGATCATCTTGCGCTAACTTGTCACGACCGCCGTAATACAAAGCGATACCGCGATTCAAGTGCGCGTAGTTGTAAGTTGGATCAAGCTCAAGTACAGAATCAAACGCTTCATAGGCAGCATCAAAATTGCCTGCCTGCGTTAAATAAATGCCTAAGTAATTGAATACTTCAGGCATAGCAGGTCGGATAGCCAGCGCTTGTGAAAAATCATTTCGCGCCAATGCCCTCAGACCGAGACTATCATACAACACTCCGCGCTCATATAAAAGCTGTGCGCGTTCGTCATCGGTTAAAGCCCGACTGGCAAGTATTTGTTCCATGCGTGCCAGGATCACTTCCTGCTGCAAAGTCGGTTGCAATGGCACTGCGAGGACTTCGCTCTTACGCCAGGCAGAGTTGCTGCATCCTGCCAGCGTTAAAGCTGTCGCAACGAAACACCAGCGCAAAAAAGGCTTCATTTCCCACTCCCGAAGACAACTATTGGATGAACGTCCTGTCCCCCGGCGGCTTAACAAGGCGTCCTGCCTGATAATAGGCCCTCCGCAAAGCGGAGGGCAAATGGCAACTTACTCGCCTTGCTGTTCTGCGGCCTGTGCTTCTGGCGCAGCAGCTGGCTGAGACTGCTCGGTTGCTTCTTTAATGCTCAGACGGATACGGCCCTGGCGATCAACTTCCAGAACTTTAACCGGTACTTCCTGACCCATCTGCAGGTAATCGGTCACTTTCTCAACGCGCTTGTCAGCGATCTGAGAGATGTGAACCAGACCTTCTTTACCGCCACCGATGGCAACGAACGCGCCAAAGTCAACGATACGGGTCACTTTACCTGCATAGACGCGGCCCACTTCGATTTCTGCAGTGATTTCTTCGATGCGACGGATCGCGAATTTCGCTTTCTCGCCGTCGGTTGCTGCGATCTTCACAGTACCGTCATCTTCGATTTCGATGGTGGTGCCAGTCTCTTCGGTCAGGGCACGGATTACGGAACCGCCCTTACCGATAACATCTTTGATCTTGTCTGGATTGATCTTGATGGTGTGAATACGCGGTGCGAATTCAGAGATATCACCACGTGGCGCGTTGATAGCCTGTTCCATCACGCCCAGGATGTGCAGACGCGCACCTTTAGCCTGGTTCAGAGCAACCTGCATGATCTCTTTGGTGATACCTTCAATTTTGATATCCATCTGCAGCGCAGAGATACCGTCGCGGGAACCCGCCACTTTGAAGTCCATATCGCCCAGGTGGTCTTCGTCGCCCAGAATGTCAGACAGAACAACATAGTTGTCGCCTTCTTTCACCAGGCCCATTGCGATACCCGCAACGGCGGCTTTGATTGGCACGCCTGCATCCATCAGCGCCAGAGAGGCACCACACACGGAAGCCATAGAAGAAGAACCGTTGGATTCAGTGATTTCAGACACCACACGTACGGTGTACGGGAATTTGTCTGCTTCTGGCATGACTGCCAGCACGCCGCGCTTCGCCAGACGACCGTGACCAATTTCACGACGCTTCGGCGAGCCAACCATACCGGTTTCGCCTA
This sequence comes from Enterobacter sp. BNK-13, assembly GCF_048685015.1. Lineage (NCBI taxonomy): Bacteria > Pseudomonadati > Pseudomonadota > Gammaproteobacteria > Enterobacterales > Enterobacteriaceae > Enterobacter > Enterobacter sp. BNK-13. The sequence continues at coordinate 3,805,468 of NZ_JBLQTP010000001.1, forward strand.
CGGAGTACGGAGGGAAGTTGTAGTGGAACAGGAAGCTGTCAGTACGCTCGCCCATCAGTTCGTCGATGATCTGTGCGTCACGTGCCGTACCCAGGGTCGCGGTAACCAGCGCCTGCGTTTCGCCACGGGTGAACAGCGCGGAACCGTGAGTACGTGGCAGCACGCCAGTACGCACATCCAGACCACGGATCATGTCTTTTTCACGGCCATCGATACGCGGCTCGCCTGCCAGAACGCGGCTACGAACAACGTTTTTCTCGATAGCGTGCAGAATTTCGCTCAGCTCGTTAGCATCCAGCGTTTCGTCTTCAGCAACCAGCGTTGCGATAGTTTCAGACTTGATCACGTCAACCTGAGCGTAACGCTCCTGTTTGTCAGTGATGCGGTACGCATCGCTCAGACGAGATTCTGCCAGAGCTGCAACGCGTGCATTCAGCGCGTCGTTAGCTGCTTCTGGCTGCCAGTCCCAACGTGGTTTACCGGCTTCTTTCACCAGATCGTTGATGTTCTGGATAACAACCTGCTGCTGGTCATGGCCGAAGACCACAGCACCCAGCATCTGGTCTTCGCTCAGCAGTTCTGCTTCGGATTCAACCATCAGCACAGCGGCTTCGGTACCCGCAACCACCAGGTCCAGCTTACTTTCTTTCAGCTCTTCCTGAGTTGGGTTCAGCACGTACTGGTCGTTGATGTAACCGACGCGCGCGGCACCGATTGGGCCATTGAATGGAATACCAGACAGTGACAGGGCAGCGGACGCACCGATCATCGCCACGATGTCCGGGTTAACCTGTGGGTTAACGGAAACAACGGTCGCGATAACCTGTACTTCGTTAACGAAGCCTTCCGGGAACAGCGGACGAACCGGGCGGTCAATCAGACGCGCGATCAGGGTTTCGCCTTCGCTTGGACGGCCTTCACGACGGAAGAAGCCACCCGGGATTTTACCGGCAGCGTAGGTACGCTCCTGGTAGTTAACGGTCAGCGGGAAGAAGTCCTGACCTGGTTTAGCTTTTTTCTGGCCCACAACGGTAACGAATACCGCGGTGTCATCCATGCTTACCATAACGGCAGCAGTAGCCTGACGTGCCATCATGCCGGTTTCCAGCGTGACGGTATGTTGACCATACTGGAATTTACGAACGATCGGATTCAGCAAAGTTCTGTCCTTTCTTAAATGTTTGACAGCACACCACCGGTGTGCTGTCGATTTGACCCGACCTTCTTCGCATCCTCGCGACTAATGACAACCAACACCCCCCTGGGTGAAGCCTCTCATTAGCCGCGCGAACCTCTGCAATGAAGATCATTTATAGCAACAATACAATAGTTTCCAGTGAATTGCTGCCGTCTGCTTGAAAAAAGGGGCCATCAGGCCCCCTTTTCTGAAACTCGCAAGAATTAGCGACGCAGACCCAGACGCTCGATCAGCGCGGTGTAGCGTGCAACATCTTTACGTTTCAGGTAGTCGAGCAGTTTACGACGCTGAGAAACCATACGCAGCAGACCACGACGGCTGTGGTGATCTTTTTTGTGCTCTGCAAAGTGACCCTGCAGGTGGTTAATCTGTGCAGTCAGCAGTGCAACCTGAACTTCGGTAGAACCGCTGTCGTTAGTACCACGACCAAACTCAGAAACGATTTTAGCTTTAGCTTCAACGCTTAGAGACATTTTCAAACTCCAAAGTATAAAGAATGTAAGGATGCCGATCTCTAATTCAGCAATCCCATGTACGCCCCGCAGATTGTTAAACAATTTACCAGGCGTTAAGCGGCGATATTCTACTCGTCTCCCCTGCTTATCGCAAGGTGAGCCGTTATTACCGTCACGCGTCGACCGGATATTCGACGACCAGACGACGCGGCGCAACGCGCCCTTCGCCATCCATTTCGCCCATCCCGATGAATTTCCCTTCGTCACCTTCGGTCACGCGCACCAGACCTTCCAGCGGTGCATCCGCCGTACGAACCGGGTTGCCGTTCTTAAAGTAAACGGACGATGTTAAAGGAAGATTAACAACCGGGAAGTCCGCAGCCGGACTGTCCATCGGCATCAGCAGCGGATCCAGCAAATCTGCCGGCGCGATCCCCTGCGCTTCCGCCTGTTCAACCAGCTCGCGCAAATGTTCCAGGGTCACCATCCGCTCCACCGGATACTTGCTCACCGCCAGACGACGCAGGTAAATCACATGCGCGCCACAGCCCAGCTTTTCACCGAGGTCGTCGATGATGGTGCGAATATAGGTCCCTTTCGAACAGTGCACTTCCAGCTCCAGCTCATCGCCTTCGTGGCGAATAAAGAGCAGCTCATACACGGTAATCGGACGGGCTTCACGCGGGACCTCAATGCCCTGGCGCGCATATTCGTAGAGTTTTTTCCCCTGATACTTCAGCGCCGAATACATCGACGGTACCTGCATCGTATCCCCACGGAAGCTCTCCAGCGCCGCATCAAGCTGCTCCGCGCTGAACGTCACCGGACGCTCCTCCACGACCTGACCATCCGCGTCGGAGGTATCCGTGCGCTGGCCCAGCTTAGCGATAACGCGGTAACGCTTATCGGAGTCGAGCAGGTACTGGGAAAATTTTGTCGCCTCTCCCAGACAGACCGGCAGCATGCCGGTTGCCAGCGGGTCGAGCGCGCCGGTGTGGCCCGCACGGTTGGCGTTAAAAATACGCTTAACTTTCTGCAGCACGTCGTTGCTGGAAGCGCCCTGGGGTTTATCCAGCAGCAGCACACCATGCACGTCGCGACCACGACGACGAGGACGACTCATCAGTCCTCCTTGCTGTCGTCCGCCGGGTTAACACGACGCTCATCGTCATGTTTAACCACGCTGGTCACCAGGTTGGACATACGCATACCTTCGACCAGCGAGTTGTCGTAGAAGAAGGTCAGTTCAGGCACGATACGCAGGCGCATCGCCTTACCGAGCAGAGAGCGGATGAAACCAGACGCTTCCTGCAGCGCTTTGATGCCGTTTTTCACTGCGGCTTCGTCCTGATCGTTCAGGAAGGTAACAAATACTTTGGCATAGGCCAGGTCACGGGACATTTCCACACCGGAAACGGTGGTCATCATGCCGACGCGTGGGTCTTTGATTTCACGTTGCAGAATGAGTGCGATCTCTTTCTGCATTTCCTGCGCTACGCGCTGAGGGCGACCAAATTCTTTCGCCATAATAAATTCTCCAGACAAAAAAGGGGCTAAAGCCCCTTTTTGAAATTATTGCCGGGTGGCGCGAGGCTATCCCGGCTTACAATCGGTAATTAAGCGATGGTACGCTGAATTTCGATGATCTCGAACACTTCGATCATATCGCCAACGCGAACGTCGTTGTAGTTCTTCACGCCGATACCACATTCCATGCCGTTACGGACTTCGTTAACGTCATCTTTGAAGCGGCGTAGGGATTCCAGCTCGCCTTCGTAGATAACCACGTTGTCACGCAGTACGCGGATTGGGTTGTGACGCTTGATGTTACCTTCGGTAACCATACAGCCAGCGATCGCACCGAATTTCGGTGATTTGAACACGTCACGTACTTCAGCCAGACCGATGATCTGCTGTTTCAGCTCAGGAGACAGCATGCCGCTCATCGCTGCTTTCACTTCGTCGATCAGGTTATAGATGACGGAGTAGTAACGCAGATCCAGACTTTCGGATTCAATCACTTTACGCGCAGACGCATCCGCACGAACGTTGAAGCCAACCAGGATAGCGTTGGACGCAGCAGCCAGGGTTGCGTCGGTTTCGGTGATACCACCTACGCCAGAACCGATGATCTTCACTTTCACTTCGTCGGTAGACAGTTTCAGCAAGGAGTCGGAGATCGCTTCCACAGAGCCCTGAACGTCGGCTTTCAGCACAATGTTCACTTCGTGAACTTCGCCCTCGGTCATGTTGGCAAACATGTTCTCGAGTTTAGATTTCTGCTGACGAGCCAGTTTAACTTCACGGAATTTGCCCTGACGATACAGTGCCACTTCACGCGCTTTCTTCTCGTCACGCACAACGGTCACTTCGTCACCGGCAGCCGGAACACCGGACAGACCCAGGATTTCCACAGGAATGGACGGACCCGCTTCCAGCACTTCCTGACCCAGTTCGTTACGCATCGCACGAACGCGACCGTATTCGAAACCGCACAGAACGATATCGCCTTTATGCAGCGTACCTTCACGAACCAGAACGGTAGCAACCGGGCCACGTCCTTTATCCAGGAAGGATTCGATAACCGCACCGCTCGCCATACCGTTACGGATGGCTTTCAGCTCCAGAACTTCGGCCTGCAGCAGGATCGCGTCCAGCAGTTCGTCGATACCGGTACCCGCTTTCGCAGACACGTGTACGAACTGGCTTTCGCCGCCCCACTCTTCCGGCAGGATACCGTACTGGGAGAGTTCGTTTTTAACACGATCGGGATCCGCTTCTGGCTTATCGATCTTGTTCACGGCAACCACAACCGGCACACCGGCTGCTTTCGCGTGCTGGATAGCTTCGATGGTCTGCGGCATGACGCCGTCGTCCGCCGCAACAACCAGAACAACGATATCCGTCGCCTGAGCACCACGAGCACGCATAGAGGTAAACGCGGCGTGGCCCGGGGTATCCAGGAAGGTGATCATACCGTTGTCAGTTTCTACGTGGTATGCACCGATGTGCTGGGTAATACCACCCGCTTCGCCAGAGGCAACCTTGGTAGAGCGAATGTAGTCAAGCAGAGAGGTCTTACCGTGGTCAACGTGACCCATGATGGTCACTACCGGTGCGCGCGGTTCTGCCGCAGCACCTGTGTCACGGTCGCTCATTACTGCTTCTTCCAGCTCGTTTTCACGACGCAGGATAACTTTGTGGCCCATCTCTTCCGCAACCAGCTGTGCAGTTTCCTGATCGATCACCTGGTTGATGGTTGCCATCGCGCCCAGCTTCATCATCGCTTTGATGACCTGAGAGCCTTTAACCGCCATCTTGTTCGCCAGTTCGCCAACGGTAATGGTTTCGCCGATCACAACGTCACGGTTAACGGCCTGAGCCGGCTTCTGGAAGCCCTGCTGCAGAGCGGAACCTTTACGCTTGCCGCCTTTACCACCGCGAACAGCCGCGCGTGCTTCTTCACGGTCAGCTTTGGATTCAGCGTGCTTGTTACCTTTTTTCGCCGGACGCGCTGCTTTTGCATTACGACCACGGCCACGGCCGCCTTCTACTTCACGGTCGTTATCATCTTCAGCCTGACGTGCGTGCTGAGAAGTGGTCACGTGATAGTCGCTGGTGTCTTCAGACTGCTCAGCGGTATCAACACCGTTCTTCTCATTTTCTTCAGCCATACGACGCGCTTCTTCGGCGACGCGGCGAGCTTCTTCTTCCAGCTTACGGCGGGCTTCTTCTTCCGCTTTACGCTTCAGCTCGGCAGCTTCATTTTCACGGCGGGCTTTTTCAGCCTGGGCGGTTTTGGTCATTTCGTCTGTCTGTTGATTGCTCACTTTGTCTTTTTCCGCAGCGTCACGCTTCACTTTATCACTTGCGTCGCGTTTCGCTTTTTCTGCGGCCTCACGTTCAGCTTTTAATTCTGCTTCACGTTTGGCGGCTGCTTCCGCCTCACGCTGAGCTTGTTCTTCCGCTTCACGCTGTGCCTGCTCTTCCGCGGCAAGGCGTTCTGCCTCTTGCGGATCACGTTTTACAAAGGTGCGCGTCTTGCGGACTTCAATTTGTACCGATTTGCTTTTGCCACCGGTACCAGGGATGTTTAACGTGCTACGCGTTTTGCGCTGCAGCGTTAACTTGTCAGGCGTAGAGCCGTGTTCACGGTTCAGGTGCGTTAACAAGGTTTGTTTTTCTTGCGCGGTCACCGAGTCATCAGCGGACTTCGGGATCCCTGCATCAGCAAATTGCTGTACCAGGCGGTCCACGGAGGTCTGAATCTCAGCAGCCAGCGATTTTACAGTTACATCAGTCATGCTGTTCCTTCCTGCTACAGTTTATTACGCTTCGTCGCCGAACCAGCAAATATTACGTGCGGCCATGATGAGCTCGCCGGCTTTCTCGTCGGTTAAACCTTCGATATCAGCCAGGTCATCAACGCCTTGCTCAGCGAGATCTTCCAGCGTACAAACACCACGGGCAGCCAGCTTGAACGCAATCGCACGATCAAGACCTTCCAGATTCAGCAGGTCATCAGCCGGCTTCTTATCGCCAAGGCTTTCTTCCTGAGCCAGTGCCAGGGTGGTCAGTGCGTTTTTAGCGCGTTCACGCAGGGCTTCAACGGTTGGTTCATCCAGACCGTCAATTTCCAGCAGCTCTTTCATTGGCACATAGGCCAGTTCTTCCAGCGTAGAGAAACCTTCTTCAACCAGAACAGTGGCGAAGTCTTCGTCAATATCCAGGTATTTCGTGAAGGTATCGATCGCCGCATGGGCTTCAGCCTGATGCTTAGCCTGCAGGTCATCAACGGTCATGACGTTGAGTTCCCAGCCGCTCAGCTGTGACGCCAGGCGTACGTTCTGGCCGTTACGGCCGATTGCCTGCGCCAGGTTGCCCGCTTCAACAGCGATATCCATGGTGTGTTTGTCTTCGTCAACAACGATAGACGCCACATCAGCCGGAGCCATTGCGTTGATCACGAACTGCGCCGGGTTGTCATCCCACAGAACGATATCAATACGTTCGCCGCCCAGCTCAGTAGAAACTGCCTGGACACGCGCACCGCGCATACCGACGCAAGCACCGACCGGGTCGATACGCTTGTCGTTGGTTTTCACCGCAATTTTCGCACGGGAGCCCGGATCGCGAGCCGCCGCTTTAATCTCAATAACTTCTTCACCGATTTCCGGTACTTCGATACGGAACAGTTCTACCAGCATTTCAGGTTTAGAACGGGTCACGAAGAGCTGTGCACCACGCGCTTCAGGGCGAACGGCGTACAGAACACCGCGAATACGGTCGCCTGGGCGGAAGTTTTCACGCGGCAGCATATCTTCACGCAGGATCACGGCTTCAGCGTTACCCGGCAACCCTTCGGATTTGATCTCCAGGGAGATGTTGTCGCGGTTCACTTTCTTCACCACACCGGTGATGATTTCGCCTTCCTGATCGCGGAACTGATCGACAACCAGCGCGCGCTCGGCTTCGCGCACTTTCTGCACGATAACCTGTTTAGCGGTCTGGGTGGTGATACGGTCGAAGGTCACAGATTCAATCTGATCTTCAACGTAGTCACCCACGTTCAGACTTTCGTCTTCAAAACGGGCAGCTTCCAGCGTGATCTCTTTGGTCGGCTGGGTCACTTCTTCAACGATTACCCAACGACGGAATGTATCGAAGTCACCGCTTTTACGATCGATTTCTACGCGAACATCGATCTCTTGTTCGTATTTTTTCTTGGTTGCTGTAGCCAGTGCACTTTCCAGCGCTTCAAAAATCTTCTCACGCGGCAGTGATTTCTCGTTGGAGACGGCTTCAACAACAGCCAAAATTTCTTTGTTCATCGCGGGCTTTTCACCTCAATCCAGACTGTTAAAAGTGGGGAACCAGGTTCGCCTTCTGGATATTACTCAGCGCGAACACTTCATCTTTGCCTTCGACTGTCACCGTGATCATTTCACCATCAACGGCTTTGATAATTCCCTGCCATTTACGGCGGTTCTGTACGGCCATACGCAGAACGAGAGCCACTTCTTCACCGGTAAAGCGCACATAGTGCTCGGCCGTGAACATCGGGCGATCGAGGCCAGGTGAGGAAACTTCCAGGTTGTACGCAACGGTAATTGGGTCTTCAACATCAAGAACCGCACTCACCTGGTGGCTGACATCAGCACAATCATCAACATTGATGCCATCTTCACTATCAATATAGATGCGCAGCGTCGATGTACGGCCGCGAACGAATTCGATGCCGACCAGTTCGTAGCCCAGTGCTTCGACCGGTGCAGTAATCATCTCTGTTAATTTTTGCTCTAATGTGGACAAGCCCACCCCCAAGACATAAAAAAAGGGCGTAAAGCCCAGTTATTCTGTAGTCAGATAACAAAAAACCCCGATAAATCGGGGCTTTAGATAACTGAACCCTATAGCCACAACTGTGGCCTGGAGCACTTTCCTAAAGAATTTTTTCAAATCCAGCTACGAAGGCTCTAAGTCTTCACAGTATATTTGAAAAAGAACTTTATGGGAAAGTGGTTGCGGGGGCCGGATTTGAACCGACGACCTTCGGGTTATGAGCCCGACGAGCTACCAGGCTGCTCCACCCCGCGCCTGAAACGTGGCAAATTCTACGCGTTTTGGACAGAATTTGCAAATAATGCTGGGATTTGGTACCGAAGACGGGACGTAAAATCGGCGTTTAGTATATTGATAGTTGACCCCACCTGTCAAGGCGACTTCCGCCAGATCGATCAGACCAAAATTTTTACAAAAAACGCACGAGTCTCTTCCGGTCTTCGCCAAAAGATGATTAAATGAATACTCACTTATTTTGCATAAAAATGCACAAGAGAGCGAAAGCGGTCTCTAATCAGTCAATCAAGCAGGGTTTTATTCTATGACGACGATTCTCAAGCATCTTCCGGTAGGACAACGTATTGGCATCGCTTTCTCAGGTGGCCTGGATACCAGCGCTGCACTGCTGTGGATGCGCCAGAAGGGAGCGGTTCCGTATGCCTATACTGCGAACCTGGGTCAGCCGGATGAGGACGATTATGATGCCATTCCTCGTCGCGCGAAAGAGTATGGTGCAGAGAACGCGCGCCTGATTGACTGCCGTAAGCAACTGGTCGCGGAAGGTATCGCGGCGATTCAGTGTGGTGCATTCCATAACACCACCGGCGGCCTGACCTATTTCAACACCACTCCGCTGGGCCGTGCGGTGACCGGCACCATGCTGGTTGCCGCCATGAAAGAAGACGGCGTTAACATCTGGGGTGACGGCAGCACCTATAAAGGAAACGATATCGAACGTTTCTATCGTTATGGCCTGCTGACCAACGCCGAACTGCAGATTTACAAACCGTGGCTGGATACCGACTTCATCGACGAGCTGGGTGGTCGTCATGAGATGTCCGAGTTTATGATCGCCTGCGGTTTTGACTATAAGATGTCAGTCGAGAAAGCTTACTCCACCGACTCCAACATGCTGGGTGCGACTCACGAAGCGAAAGACCTGGAATTCCTGAACTCCAGCGTGAAGATCGTTAACCCAATCATGGGCGTGAAGTTCTGGGACGAGAACGTGAAGATCCCGACAGAAGAAGTGACCGTTCGTTTCGAACGCGGTCATCCGGTTGCGCTGAACGGCAAAACCTTCTCTGACGATGTGGAGCTGATGCTGGAAGCAAACCGCATCGGCGGTCGTCATGGTCTGGGCATGAGCGATCAGATTGAAAACCGTATCATCGAAGCGAAAAGCCGTGGTATCTATGAAGCCCCGGGGATGGCGCTGCTGCACATCGCTTACGAGCGTCTGCTGACCGGCATTCACAACGAAGACACCATTGAGCAGTATCACTCTCATGGCCGTCAGCTGGGCAAACTGCTGTATCAGGGCCGCTGGTTCGATCCGCAGGCGCTGATGCTGCGTGATGCCCTGCAGCGTTGGGTGGCGAGTGCAATCACCGGTGAAGTGACCCTGGAACTGCGTCGCGGTAACGACTACTCCATTCTGAACACCGTGTCTGACAACCTGACCTATAAAGCAGAGCGTCTGACCATGGAGAAAGGTGAATCCGTGTTCTCACCGGACGATCGTATTGGCCAGCTGACCATGCGTAACCTGGACATCACCGATACCCGTGAGAAGCTGTTCAACTATGTTGAGAACGGTTTGCTGTCAGCCAGTTCAGGTAACGGCCTGCCGCAGGTTGAAAACCTGGAGCACAGCGATAAGAAATAATCGCTGATGTAGCATGCAAAAGGCGTCCTGGGGACGCCTTTTTTATTTGGACTTTCGTAGGGCAGGTAAGCGCAGCGCCACCCGCCATTTTGCCCGGTGGCGCTGCGCTTACCGGGCCTACGAAAAACTACACATAATTTACAGACGAAAAAAAAGACGTCTTTCGACGTCTTTCTTCTGGAATATTGGTACCGAGGATGGGACTCGAACCCACAAGCCCGTTAGGGCACTACCACCTCAAGGTAGCGTGTCTACCAATTCCACCACCTCGGTACAGAATACTTAGTGCGGGATATCGCTGGTTGGCTTAGCCGGTGCAGCTGGCTGAGTCTGCTCAGTTTTCGCTGGCGCGCTCAGGTTTTCCCACTCGCTTCCTTTGCTGGTCTTGTTGCTGTTGATATTGCCAAGCACCAGGCTGATGATGAAGAACAGCGTAGCCAGAATCGCCGTAGTGCGGGTCATGAAGTTCGCAGAACCACTTGAACCAAACAGCGTACCGGAAGCGCCTGCTCCGAAGGAGGCTCCCATATCAGCGCCTTTACCTTGCTGCAGCATAATCAGCGCTACGAGAGCGATGGCTACAATAAGGAAAACAACTAAAAGAGCTTCGTACATAATCAACCTGTTCCTTGCGGATTTGCCGCATACCAATGCTTCGACCAATTAGCAGGATTTTTGTTTCCCACTGAAGCGGGTGTGAATACTAACCAAAGCGAATCACCTTCGCAAGGGCATTTTCGACGCATTGTATCAACTGCGGAAAAAAACAGCAAAAAGCCATTAATTGCTTAAAACAAAGGCGGCAAACGCCGCCTTTTTAAACATTTAGCGTGCAAGATTATGCAGCTTTTACGGCATCCGCAATACGGTGCGCAAATTCGGTTACCTGCGCTTCGTCTTCGCCTTCCACCATTACGCGGATCAGCGGTTCGGTACCAGACTTACGCAGCAGCACGCGTCCACGGCTGCCGAGGGCCGCTTCAACATCCGCCATCACCGCTTTCACGTTCTCATTTTCCAGCGGGTCGCCTTTGCCGGCAGTAAAACGTACGTTGACCAGAATCTGTGGGAACATTTTCATGCCGCTGCACAGGTCGTGCAGGCTCATATGGTTGCGCGCCATTGCGGCAACCACCTGCAGCGCGGCCACAATTCCGTCACCGGTGGTGGTTTTGTCGAGCAGGATCACGTGACCTGAGTTCTCCGCGCCGATACGCCAGCCCTTCTCCTGCAATTTTTCCAGCACATAGCGGTCACCCACTTTCGCGCGAACGAACGGAATACCGAGCTGTTTCAGCGCCAGTTCCAGGCCCATGTTACTCATCAGCGTCCCGACCGCACCGCCGCGCAGCTGACCCTGACGCAGACCTTCACGCGCAATAATGTAGAGGATCTGGTCGCCGTCGACCTTGTTACCTTCGTGATCAACCATGATCACGCGGTCACCGTCGCCGTCCAGCGCAATGCCCAGATCGGCTTTTTCTGCCAGAACGCGCGCCTGCAGGGCACGAACGTCCGTCGCACCGACCTGCTCGTTGATGTTCAGACCATCCGGCTCACAGCCAATGGCGATCACTTTCGCACCGAGCTCGCGGAAGACATTCGGGGCGATGTGGTAGGTCGCGCCATTTGCGCAGTCCACCACAATTTTGAGGTGCGCCAGGCTCAGCTCATTCGGGAAGGTGCCTTTACAGAATTCGATATAGCGACCCGCCGCATCAACGATACGGTTCGCTTTACCCAGCTCTGCGGAATCAACACAGGTGATCTCTTTTTCCATTTCAGCTTCAATGGCTTCTTCCACCTCATCCGGCAGCTTGGTGCCATCAATAGAGAAGAATTTAATGCCGTTGTCGTAGAACGGGTTATGAGAGGCCGAGATAACAATCCCCGCTTCCGCACGGAAGGTGCGCGTCAGATACGCGACCGCAGGCGTTGGCATTGGGCCTGTAAAAGAGGCGGACAGTCCAGCCGCCGCCAGCCCCGCTTCCAGCGCGGATTCCAGCATATAGCCGGAAATACGGGTGTCTTTACCGATGATAATTTTACGTGAGCCATGACGCGCCAGAACCTTGCCGGCAGCCCAGCCGAGCTTCAGGACAAAATCAGGGGTGATGGGAGCATCGCCTACGCGCCCGCGGATACCGTCGGTACCAAAATATTTACGATTACTCATAGCGTTTGTTTTCCTTCGCTGCCAGTGTGGCTTCCACCACACGCATGGCTTCTACTGTTTCTTTGACGTCATGGACACGAATGATGTGCGCACCCTGCATCGCCGCAATCACCGCGCAGGCCAGGCTGCCACTCAGGCGTTCGCTCGGGCCTACATTCAGTAACTGGCCAATCATCGATTTCCTCGACATCCCCACCAGCAGCGGCAGGCCAAAGTGATGAAATTCCGATAAGCGCGCAAGCAGCGCATAGTTGTGGGAGAGATTTTTACCGAAACCGAACCCCGGGTCGAGCAGCAATTTCTCTTTTGGGATACCTGCACGTTCACAGCGTTCGATATGCTCAATAAAGAAGCGGTTTACGTCGGCGAAGACATCGTCATACTTCGGTGCGTCCTGCATGGTTTTCGGCTGCCCCTGCATATGCATCAGGCAAACCGGCAGCCCGGTTTCCGCAGCCGCCTCAATCGCCCCCGGTTCGGTAAGTGAACGAATATCATTGATAATGTGAGCGCCCACTCTCGCTACTTCACGGATCACTTCCGGTTTGGAAGTATCAACGGAGATCCACACTTCAAACCGCTGCGCGATAGCTTCAACGACCGGCACCACGCGCGCCAGCTCTTCTTCCACAGACACGTCCGCCGCACCGGGACGCGTCGATTCGCCGCCAACATCAATGATGGTGGCACCCGCATTGATCATTAAATTCGCGTGCTTAACCGCCTCGATAAGCGTGTTATGCGTGCCACCGTCAGAGAAGGAGTCAGGGGTAACATTCAGGATCCCCATCACATGGGGATGTGAAAGATCGAGATGCGAGTCCTGAGCGAATAATTTCATGGCGAAATCCCTGATATCTAAATGGTTAAACAAAAATGAAAAACCCCGGAGCAAGCTCCAGGGTTTGAGTTACAGACAAACGCTTCAACAGCAGTGACTTACTTATCGCCCAACTGTTCTGACATGGTGTTGCCCGGGTTTGGCGTACGCGGTTCATCAACCGGACGCGGCGCACGCGGGGTGCCATTGTTGTCAGAGTTATTGGAAGCGCCTGGGTCTTCCCAGCCTGCTGGCGGACGCACTTCGCGGCGCGCCATCAGGTCGTCAATCTGCGGTGCATCGATGGTCTCATATTTCATGAGCGCATCTTTCATGGAATGCAGAATGTCCATGTTGTCATTCAGGATCTGACGCGCGCGACCGTAGTTACGTTCAATCAGCGCTTTCACTTCCTGGTCGATGATACGAGCCGTTTCATCGGACATATGTTTCGCTTTTGCCACGGAGCGGCCCAGGAACACTTCGCCCTCTTCCTCTGCATAGAGCAGTGGACCGAGTTTGTCGGAGAAGCCCCACTGAGTCACCATGTTACGCGCCAGGTTTGTCGCCACTTTAATGTCGTTCGACGCACCGGTAGAAACATGTTCCGGACCGTAGATAATCTCTTCGGCCAGACGACCGCCGTACAGGGTTGAGATCTGGCTTTCCAGCTTCTGACGGCTGGCGCTGATTGCGTCGCCTTCAGGCAGGAAGAAGGTCACACCCAGCGCACGACCGCGCGGAATAATCGTCACTTTATGCACCGGATCGTGTTCCGGCACCAGACGACCGATAATCGCGTGACCGGCTTCGTGGTAAGCCGTGGACTCTTTCTGCGCTTCCGTCATCACCATGGAGCGACGTTCCGCACCCATCATGATCTTGTCTTTCGCTTTCTCGAACTCCACCATCGACACGACGCGCTTGTTACCGCGAGCGGCAAACAGTGCAGCTTCGTTGACCAGGTTAGCGAGATCCGCACCTGAGAAGCCCGGAGTACCGCGCGCAATGATTGCCGCGTCGATGTCGGGTGCCAGCGGTACGCGACGCATGTGAACTTTCAGAATCTGTTCACGACCGCGAACATCCGGCAGACCGACAACAACCTGACGGTCGAAACGGCCTGGGCGCAGCAGCGCCGGGTCAAGAACGTCCGGACGGTTAGTCGCCGCGATAACGATGATACCTTCGTTACCTTCGAAGCCGTCCATCTCAACCAGCATCTGGTTCAGCGTCTGTTCACGTTCATCGTGACCACCACCCAGGCCTGCGCCACGCTGGCGGCCTACGGCGTCGATTTCATCGATGAAGATAATGCACGGTGCTGCCTTCTTGGCCTGCTCGAACATGTCACGCACACGAGATGCACCAACACCCACGAACATTTCGACGAAGTCAGAACCTGAAATAGTAAAGAACGGCACCTTCGCTTCACCCGCGATGGCTTTCGCCAGCAGGGTTTTACCGGTACCCGGAGGGCCAACCATCAGCACGCCTTTCGGGATTTTACCGCCCAGTTTCTGGAAACGGCTCGGCTCACGCAGGTATTCAACCAGTTCACCGACCTCTTCTTTCGCTTCGTCACACCCGGCAACGTCCGCAAAAGTGGTCTTGATCTGATCTTCCGTCAACATACGCGCCTTGCTCTTACCGAACGACATGGCACCTTTGCCACCGCCGCCCTGCATCTGGCGCATAAAGAAGATCCAGACGCCGATAAGAAGCAGCATCGGGAACCAGGAAATGAAGATAGAAGCCAGCAGGCTTGGTTCTTCTGGCGGCTCACCTACCACCTTGACGTTTTTAGTCAGAAGGTTATCAAGCAGCTTAGGATCGTTCACCGGGATGTAAGTCGTGTAACGGTTACTATCTTTCTTGGTAACGTTGATCTCACGTCCGTTGATACGCGCTTCGCGAACCTGGTCCTGATTGACCTCCTGCAGGAAGGTAGAATAATCCACCTTGCGGCCATTCGACTCGCTGGGCCCAAAGCTCTGGAATACTGACATCAGCACAACGGCAATGACCAGCCAGAGTATTAGGTTTTTCGCCATGTCACTCAAGGGATTAACCTCATATTACAACTGTGTTAAAAACAGCGTCAGGATACTCTATATCCAGTTTCATTCAAACTTTCGTCTGAAATCTCCCGGTTATCATTTTCGCCCGGTCGCTACAATATACACTTCACGGGAACGGGCCCGGGAAGAGTCCGGCTTACGAACTTTGACCTTCGCAAACAGGGAGCGAATTTCCTTAAGATACTCCTCGAAACCTTCGCCCTGAAACACCTTCACAACAAAACTACCACCAGGCGCTAGTACATCACGACACATTTCTAACGCTAGCTCCACCAGATACATGGCGCGGGGGATATCCACCGCCGGTGTTCCGCACATATTTGGTGCCATATCTGACATGACAACCTGGACCTTACTGTCACCTACACGATCAAGTAACGCTTTCAGCACTAATTCATCACGAAAGTCGCCCTGAAGGAAGTCGACACCGACGATGGGATCCATTGGTAAAAGATCGCACGCGATGATTCGGCCTGTTCCGCCGATCTGCGTTACCGCATACTGGGACCATCCGCCAGGTGCCGCACCGAGGTCAACAACCGTCATCCCCGGCTTAAAAAGTTTGTCACTTTGCTGTATTTCATCAAGTTTAAACCAGGCACGGGAACGCAACCCCTTTTTCTGTGCCTGTTGAACATATTTATCGCTAAAGTGTTCCTGGAGCCAGCGGCTGGAGCTGGCAGAACGCTTTTTACCTGTCATTTAACATTTCCGTCCTGGTTCATCGTTGCTTGCCTGTGACGTAAATTTCTACGCAGCTATTTGGCGATATAAGGGAGATGGCGGTAGAATGAACCGTTTTCAATCCCAACGTAAGCAAAAATATACGATGAATCTGAGTACTAAACAAAAACAGCACCTTAAAGGTCTGGCACATCCGCTCAAGCCTGTAGTGATGCTTGGCAACAATGGTTTGACCGAAGGGGTGCTTGCCGAGATTGAACAAGCGCTGGAACACCACGAGCTGATCAAGGTGAAAATCGCCTCTGAAGACAGAGACACTAAAAACCTGATCGTGGAAGCCATCGTGCGCGAAACCGGCGCCTGTAATGTACAGGTCATCGGTAAAACGCTGGTGCTCTACCGCCCGTCTAAAGAGCGTAAAATCTCGCTGCCACGTTAAGGATATCCTGAATTAAACACATTTTCTGTGTGAAACGAGGGATTTCTGTCAGCAGGCGAGCAAAATGCCATGCTCCTTGAGTTGATAAAAGGCCGCTACGCGGCCTTTTTCTTTTCTTTACAATGTATCAACATCTTAGTCGAGAAGCGAATTACAGGTATTCAACCTTAATAATTTCGTATTCTACTTCACCGCCAGGGGTGCGGATGGTGACAACATCGTCCTGCTCTTTGCCAATCAGGCCGCGAGCAATCGGCGAGTTCACCGAAATCAGGTTCTGTTTGAAGTCAGCTTCATCATCACCCACGATGCGATAGGTCTGCTCTTCGTCGTTGTCCAGGTTCAGCACGGTAACGGTAGAACCAAAGATCACACGGCCATTATTCGGCATCTTAGTGATATCGATAACCTGTGCATTGGACAGTTTTGCTTCGATATCTTTAATACGCCCTTCACAGAAGCCCTGCTGCTCACGCGCGGCGTGGTATTCAGCATTCTCTTTCAGGTCGCCATGCTCGCGCGCATCCGCGATAGCGGCGATGATTTCAGGACGACGCACGGATTTCAGGAAATCCAGCTCTTCGCGCAGTTTTTCGGCACCACGTAAGGTCATCGGAATAGCTTGCATTTGTTATACCTCTTAAACATTCCTGTTGGGAGCAGTGTTCCCTGCTCCTGCCCACTTTAAGCGGGCAAGAAGCAAAAAGAAAACCGACCCGGGAGCGATGCCCCAGGTCAGCAGCAATTTTTCAATTTGATACGCATTTTACCGCGAAGTTCACTATGGGTCATCGTTTACTTTGCAGTGCCATGCACCGTAGTATGACGGTTTGTTTTCGGGTTGTTAGCGCGAGATTATGCGATTTTCCAGTTTTATCATCGGATTGACTACCAGTATAACGTTCACCGCTCAGGCCGCGAATGTTGATGAGTACATTAATCAACTTCCCGCAGGCGCGAACCTCGCCCTGATGGTGCAGAAGGTTGGCGCACAGGCTCCCGAAATTGACTATCACAGTCAACAGATGGCGCTGCCTGCCAGTACCCAAAAGGTGATCACCGCCCTCGCCGCCCTGCTCCAGCTCGGGCCTGACTTCCGTTTTACTACCACCCTTGAAACCAAAGGTAACGTCGAGGGTGGTGAACTGAAAGGCGATCTTATCGCCCGTTTTGGCGGCGATCCGACCTTTAAACGCCAGGATATCCGCAATATGGTTGCGGTGCTGAAAAAAACCGGCGTGCAGAAAATTGACGGCAATGTGCTGATCGATACCTCCATCTTTGCCAGCCACGATAAAGCCCCGGGCTGGCCGTGGAACGACATGACGCAGTGCTTTAGCGCCCCGCCCGCCGCCGCGATTGTTGACCGCAACTGCTTCTCGGTTTCGCTTTACAGTGCGCCAAAGCCGGATGATTTAGCGTTTATCCGCATAGCGTCCTACTACCCGGTCACCATGTTTAGCCAGGTTCGCACGCTGGCCAAGGGCTCTCCTGATGCACAGTACTGCGAACTGGATGTGGTGCCAGGCGATCTTAACCGCTTCACGCTGACCGGCTGCCTGACGCAGCGCGCCGATCCGTTGCCGCTGGCCTTTGCGATACAGGATGGCGCAAGCTATGCAGGCGCCATTCTGAAAGATGAGCTGAAACAAGCGGGAATAACCTATTCCGGCACCCTGCTTCGTCAGACGCAGGTCAACCAGCCCGGCACGGTCATCGCCAGCAAACAGTCTGCGCCGCTGCACGATTTACTGCGAATAATGCTGAAAAAGTCGGACAACATGATTGCCGATACGGTGTTCCGCATGATTGGTCACGCCCGTTTCGGCGTGCCGGGAACCTGGCGCGCGGGTTCAGACGCGGTTCGGCAGATCCTGCGCCAGCAGGCGGGGATCGATCTGGGTAATACCATCGCCGTCGATGGCTCCGGACTATCGCGCCATAATTTGATCTCTCCGGCCACGATGATGCAGGTGCTTCAGTACATTGCACAACATGACACTGAGCTAAACTTTATTTCAATGCTGCCGCTGGCCGGGCATGACGGTTCACTGCAGTACCGCGCAGGGCTTCACGCCGCGGGCGTGGATGGCAAAGTCTCCGCGAAAACAGGCTCACTGCAGGGGGTTTATAACCTTGCAGGCTTCATCACTACCGCCAGCGGACAGCGCATGGCATTCGTGCAGTATCTTTCCGGCTATGCCGTCGAACCGACCGACCAGCGCAATCGTCGTATTCCACTGGTTCGCTTCGAAAGCAGGCTTTATAAGGACATCTACCAGAATAACTAGCGATGAAACTACTTATAGTTGAAGACGATCTGTTATTGCAGGAAGGGCTGGCGCTGGGGCTGGCCAATGAAGGGTATGCTCTCGACTGTGCAGGCACGGCAGCAGAGGCGGATGCCCTGATCCAGAGCGGCGAATACAGCCTGGTGATCCTCGATTTGGGCTTGCCGGATAAAGACGGCGCCACGCTGCTGAGCCAGTGGCGACGTCGCGGCATCGCCAACCCGGTATTGATCCTGACGGCACGTGATGCCATTGAAGACCGTATCACCGGCCTCGATGCAGGCGCAGACGATTACCTGGTGAAGCCTTTTGCGCTCGCGGAGCTGCAGGCTCGTGTACGAGCGTTGATTCGCCGCTATCAGGGCCATAGTGATAACTTACTGACCGACGGCGATATAACGCTGAATTTGCAAACCCAGCAGGTGCTGCGTCAGGATCAGGCCGTAGAGGTGACGCCAAAAGAGTTCGCCTTGCTTACGCGTCTGATTATGCGCAGCGGGCAAACGGTACACCGAGAAACGCTCCAGCAGGATATCTACTCCTGGCAGGACGATCCCGGGTCCAATACCCTTGAGGTCCATATTCATAACCTGCGGCGTAAGCTCGGCAAAGACAGGATCAAAACCGTTCGCGGCGTCGGCTACCGTCTGGAGAGCCAGAAATGAACAGCATGCGTCGGCGTTTGATGGTGCTGCTGGCGGTCATTCTGTTATTTTTCCAGCTGATAAGCGTCATCTGGCTGTGGCATGAAAGCCGTGAACAGATTGGTTTTCTGGTCAACGAAACGCTGTCAGCGAAAGCGCGCAATAATCACGTTGAGAAAGAGATCCGCGAAGCGATTGCCTCGCTGCTGGTCCCTTCCCTGGTGATGGTCGGTTTTACCCTGTTCTTCTCCTTCTGGGCCGTCACCTGGATAACCCGGCCGCTGAATAAGCTCCGCGACAGCCTCGCTAACCGCTCAGCCGATAACTTAACCCCGCTTCCTATGTATTCCGACATGGAAGAAATTGGCGCGGTGACGACCTCCCTGAACCAGCTGCTGGCCCGGCTGAATAGCACCATTCAACAGGAGCGTCTCTTCACCGCAGACGCCGCACACGAACTGAGAACGCCTCTGGCCGGTATCCGGCTCCATCTGGAGCTGATGTCGCAGTCAGGTGCGCCTCAGGCCGCCACGCTGGTTAGCCGTATCGATCAGCTCATGCATACCGTCGAACAGCTGCTGATGCTGGCCCGTGCCGGACAGGCAATGGCGAGCGGCCACTACGAAACCGTGAGCTGGACGGAAAATATCATCGAACCTCTCGGCCTTGGGCA
The DNA here is from genome assembly GCF_048685015.1 of Enterobacter sp. BNK-13. Taxonomy (NCBI): domain Bacteria; kingdom Pseudomonadati; phylum Pseudomonadota; class Gammaproteobacteria; order Enterobacterales; family Enterobacteriaceae; genus Enterobacter; species Enterobacter sp. BNK-13. The sequence continues at coordinate 3,825,159 of NZ_JBLQTP010000001.1, forward strand.
TGAAGCCAAAGAGCATACGGTGATTTGGCCCGCTAAAAGCGCGCTCACGGTTCAGGGAGACGCCGTTCTCCTGCGCCTGATGCTGCGCAACCTGCTGGAGAATGCCGGGCGCTACAGCCCGACAGGGACAACGATTACAGTGACATTAACCGAGGTCGACGGCGGGACGCAGATCAGCGTTATCGATCAGGGCCCGGGGATTGATGAAGCGCACCGGCAGTCCATTACCGAGCCATTCCGCCGTCTTGACCAGCGCTACGGAGGCAGCGGTCTGGGCCTGAGCATCGTGCAGCGCATCGTCCAGCTCCACCACGGCAGGCTGACGCTTGAGAATGGCGCTGAAGGCGGTTTAATCGCCAGCTGCTGGCTGCCCGCAACGCTGGAATAAAAAAGCCCCCATAACGGGGGCTTTGAACAGCAATTAGTGCTTGTAGATGAACTCGACGCCTTCTTCGTCGTCTTCATCCCAGTCATCGTCCCAGTCTTCATCGTCTTCTTCCGCTTCCAGCTCTTCGAGCTGCTGGCGGTGGTAGTCATCCCACATGAATTCGACTTTTTCAGGCTGTTTGACTTCTTCCGCCTGAACAATTGGGTTCTCAATGATGAAGGTCATCACATCCCAGCACAGATCTTTCACGCCAACCTGGCTTGCCGCAGAGATCAGGTAGTACTTATCTTCCCAACCCATCGCTTCAGCAATGGCTTTCGCTTTTGCTTCCGCTTCGGCTTTGTCCATCAGGTCGATCTTGTTGAAGACCAGCCAGCGTGGTTTGTTCGCCAGTTTTTCGCTGTATTTTTCCAGCTCGCCAACGATAATGCGGGCGTTTTCAACCGGATCGGAACCGTCGATAGGATCGATATCGATAAGGTGCAGCAGCACGCGGCAGCGCTCAAGGTGTTTCAGGAAGCGAATACCCAGACCCGCCCCTTCCGCGGCGCCTTCAATCAGACCCGGAATATCGGCAACCACAAAGCTCTTCTCGTTATCCATACGGACAACGCCCAGGCTTGGTACCAGCGTGGTAAACGGATAGTCCGCCACTTTTGGCTTGGCTGCAGAGACGGCGCGAATAAACGTCGATTTGCCTGCGTTTGGCATACCCAGCATGCCCACGTCAGCCAGAAGCATCAGCTCCAGCTGCAGGTCGCGCTTATCGCCCGGCGTACCCATCGTTTTCTGACGCGGCGTACGGTTAACGGAAGATTTGAAACGGCTGTTACCCAGACCGTGCCAGCCGCCTTTCGCCACCATCAGGCGCTGACCGTGTTTGGTCATGTCACCCATGGTTTCACCCGTCCCCTGGTCAATCACACGCGTACCGACCGGCACTTTAATGGTGACGTCTTTACCGCGTTTCCCGGTACAGTCACGGCTCTGGCCGTTCTGACCACGTTCAGCGCGGAAGGATTTTTCGAAACGGTAGTCGATCAGCGTGTTGAGGTTCTCATCCGCCTCCAGCCACACGTCACCACCATCCCCACCGTCGCCGCCATCAGGACCGCCACGAGGGATATACTTTTCACGGCGGAAGCTCACGCAACCGTTGCCGCCATCACCAGCCACGACCAGGATCGTCGCTTCATCAACAAACTTCATTTTACTCTCCGTAACTCATTCGCCTGAGCGGGGGACTACTACAACCGCTTCATTTTTGCGCCAACGTCCCCAGAGACGATGACCAATGGCGGAATACATCGCGCCCGCAACCACGACAAACGCACCGAGATAACCCAACAGGTTGAGCATCGGTCTGACGAAGACATCGGGCCAGGCCATTGATAACAAATCTGAAAATAACAGCGTAAACAGCGGGGTAAGCGTGATCAACGCGCTCACCTGTGCTGCCTGCCAGCGCGCCATCGCTTCGGCCAGCGCGCCATAACCGACCAGCGTGTTCAGCCCACAAAAAATGAGGCACGCCAGTTGCCAGTCGCTAAGCTGGGAAATTACGCCCGGCTTCGCTAATGGCAGCAATGCTATTGTACACAAAGCGTACAGCAAAAAGAGGATCTGCTGTGAGGCAAGCCGACGCAATAACACCTTTTGCGCGACACCATAGCTCACCCAGACCGTTGCTGCCCCCACACCGAAAATGACACCCCATGTGTAATCCGTCAGGCGGGTAAAAATCTCGATCAGACTGGTGTTGAAGAACATCACCAGACCGCACAACAGCATGCTCGCCCCGATAATCTGCGTACCGCGCATCTTCTCCTTGAGGATAAAGACGCTGGCGACCATCATGCCCACCGGCGAAAGCTGACCAATCACCTGCGACGCCGTGGGGCTGAGATATTGCAGGGAAGAGCTGAACAGGATGAAGTTACCGAACAGACCGCCCGTCGCGATAGCCAGCAGCACCAGCCAGCGCGGTTTACGGAAGAGCCGCAAGGGTGGAAGCTTACCTTTGATGGCCAGAATCGCCCCGAGGCCGATGCTTGCCATCAGAAAGCGATAAAAGACCACCGTAGGGGGTTCCATCACTTCCAGTACCTGCTTCATTGCAATTGGCAGCGCACCCCAGCACATTGCGGTTGTGAGCGCCAAAAGAATTCCTATGCCGGCCTGCTGCTTCATGCCCGTTTTCCCTACAGAAAAAATTACCGGGTTTCCAATGTAAAAAGCCCCGCAACAGGTTGCGGGGCTTTAATCCGTTACCGGACCGAGAAAACCTTACTCAGCAACGATGCTGATGTATTTACGGTTGTTCGGGCCTTTAACTTCAAATTTCACTTTACCGTCTGCTTTAGCAAACAGAGTGTGGTCACGACCGCAACCTACGTTGTTGCCAGCGTGGAATTTGGTACCACGTTGACGAACGATGATGCTACCCGCCAGAACGGATTCGCCACCGAAACGCTTAACGCCCAGGCGTTTAGCTTCTGAATCGCGACCGTTACGTGTGGAGCCGCCAGCCTTTTTATGTGCCATTTAAATCTCTCCTCAGGTCTTAGGCGCTGATGCCAGTAATTTTCACATCAGTGAACCACTGACGGTGGCCCTGCTGCTTACGGTAGTGCTTACGACGACGAAACTTAACGATTTTAACTTTCTCGCCACGACCGTGTGCAACAACTTCAGCTTTGATAACGCCGCCATCAACGAAAGGAACGCCGATTTTGACTTCTTCACCGTTTGCGATCATCAGAACTTCTGCGAACTCAACAGATTCGCCAGTTGCGATGTCCAGCTTTTCCAGGCGAACGGTCTGACCTTCGCTTACTCGGTGTTGTTTACCACCACTTTGGAAAACCGCGTACATATAAACTCCGCTTCCGCGCACGTCCTCGTATGAATCAGAGTGCGCTATAAATATTCACAATAGGGCGCGAATATTACGCAAAACGCGAGCCTTTGACAAGTGCTACCGTCAATACATGAAGAAAAAAAACACAACACGTACGGTAACGTTTATCTGAGCCGTTTTTTCAGTACAATCAGCACTACTATTGATAAACCGAAACCCTTCGTTACCCCATTGAAGATGGGATCAACAGGATAAAAAGCCCGGCTTTTGCGATGAATTTAGAAAAAATCAACGAGTTAACCGCGCAAGATATGGCGGGTGTGAATGCAGCAATCCTGGAGCAACTCAACTCTGACGTTCAGCTGATCAATCAGTTGGGCTATTACATTGTCAGCGGCGGCGGTAAACGCATTCGTCCGATGATTGCCATTCTGGCTGCCAGAGCCGTTGGTTATCAGGGAAATGCTCACATCACTATCGCAGCGCTCATCGAATTTATCCACACGGCGACGCTTCTGCACGACGATGTGGTGGATGAATCGGATATGCGTCGTGGCAAAGCCACGGCTAACGCCGCGTTCGGAAACGCAGCCAGCGTCCTGGTGGGGGATTTTATCTATACCCGCGCCTTCCAGATGATGACCAGCCTGGGTTCCCTGAAAGTGCTGGAAGTAATGTCTGAAGCCGTTAACGTCATCGCTGAAGGCGAAGTGCTGCAGTTGATGAACGTCAACGACCCGGACATCACCGAAGAAAACTACATGCGCGTCATCTACAGCAAAACCGCGCGTCTGTTTGAAGCGGCGGCCCAGTGTTCCGGCATTTTGGCTGGCTGTACCGAAGCACAGGAAAAAGGCCTGCAGGACTATGGCCGCTATCTGGGCACAGCCTTCCAGCTGATTGACGATCTGCTGGACTACAGTGCGGACGGCGAGACGCTCGGCAAAAACGTTGGCGATGACCTGAACGAAGGCAAACCGACCCTGCCGCTGCTCCACGCCATGCGTAACGGAACGGCCGATCAGGCGAAAATGATCCGTGAAGCGATTGAGCAGGGAAATGGCCGCCATCTTCTGGAACCCGTGCTGGAAACCATGGCGATCTGCGGCTCGCTGGAATGGACGCGTCAGCGTGCGGAAGAAGAAGCCGACAAAGCCATCGAAGCACTCCAGGTCATTCCCGACAGCCCATGGCGCGAGGCACTGATTGGCCTTGCCCACATCGCCGTTCAGCGCGACCGTTAATCTTGCTTTCTCTCCCCGCGTTCCTGGCGGGGAGATTCCAGTACACACCCGTAAATTCCGCATTCACGTAAATTCATCGGTTTAGAGACCGCATGAATAAAGCCGTGTCTTATTCTGAATATTCCTTCAAGTAACGCGAACTTTTTAGAACAAGAGTTCGAAATGGGTATAGTAAACCCGTCGTTTCAGAAGAAACGGCGTAGGTGAATCCGAACTTAAGGACGGCGTTATGGATACGAAATTTATCGACTGGCACACGGCTGATATTATTGCCGCACTGCGCAAAAGAGGCACTTCACTGGCAGCAGAGTCCCGCCGCCATGGACTGAGTTCTTCAACTCTGGCAAACGCCCTCACCCGCCCCTGGCCAAAAGGAGAATTAATTATCGCGACGGCGCTGGATACGCATCCGTGGGTGATTTGGCCTTCGCGCTACCACGATCCCGTTACCCATGAATTTATCGACAGATCGCGCATGATTCGCCAGAGAAAAGTAAAAAAAGAACCGCAGGAATAACGCGTTTTTTGACAGGAACAGCAACCCCCCGGTCATGTCTGGCAGGGGGCTGCCGGAACGATTACTCGCCCTTCACACGCTCGATATTGGCACCCAGCGCGCGCAGTTTATCTTCGATACGCTCATAGCCACGATCGATGTGATAAATACGATCCACGATCGTTGTACCTTCCGCGATACAACCCGCCAACACCAGGCTGGCAGACGCACGCAGATCGGTTGCCATCACCTGAGCGCCGGACAGTGTCTCAACGCCATGGCAAATCACGGTATTACTTTCGATCTCAGCACGTGCACCCATGCGGATCAGCTCCGGTACGTGCATAAAGCGGTTCTCGAAAATGGTTTCAGTGATGAAGCCAGTCCCTTCGGCGACCAGGTTCAACAAGGTGAACTGCGCCTGCATGTCAGTTGGGAACGCCGGGTGTGGCGCCGTACGCACATTGACCGCTTTTGGACGCTGTCCATGCATATCGAGGCTGATCCAGTCTTCACCGATTTCGATATCCGCTCCGGCATCACGCAGTTTCGCCAGCACCGCATCCAGCGTATCAGGCTGTGCGTTGCGACAAACAATCTTCCCGCCAGAGATCGCGGCAGCGACCAGGAAGGTACCGGTTTCGATACGGTCCGGCAGTACACGATAGACACCCCCGCCCAGACGCTCAACGCCTTCGATGGTGATACGGTCGGTACCCTGACCGGAGATCTTCGCGCCCAGTGCCACGAGGAAGTTAGCGGTATCCACAATTTCCGGTTCGCGCGCGGCGTTTTCGATGATAGTGGTCCCTTCTGCCAGCGTTGCCGCAGACATAATGGTTACCGTTGCGCCTACGCTCACTTTGTCCATAACAATGTGCGCGCCTTTCAGACGACCATTGACGGACGCTTTAACGTAGCCTTCTTCCAGCTTGATCTCTGCGCCCAGTTTTTCCAGACCAAAGATGTGCAGGTCAACCGGACGCGCACCGATGGCGCAGCCGCCCGGCAGCGAAACCTGACCCTGACCGAAACGCGCCACCAGCGGGCCAAGCGCCCAGATGGAAGCACGCATGGTTTTCACCAGATCGTAAGGCGCAGAGAAGTTGTTCACCTTGCTGGCATCGATCCAGACGGAACCATTACGCTCGACTTTCGTGCCCAACTGGGTGAGCAGCTTCATGGTGGTGTCGATATCTTTCAGCTTCGGTACGTTCTGAATCTCTACCGGCTCTTCCGCGAGCAGCGCAGCAAAGAGGATGGGCAGCGCGGCGTTTTTCGCGCCAGAAATTGTGACTTCGCCCTGGAGACGCGTTGGCCCCTGTACACGAAATTTATCCATTGTGTGCTCTCTTATAAATTCAACCGTGCTGCGGGCCTGTCGCCCTCAGCTCAAAAACCGTTTAGTTTGCGATCGCGTGCCCACTCTTGCGGGGTGAACGCTTTAATCGACAGGGCGTGGATGCGGTTATCCGCAATATATTCCATCAGCGGCGCGTACACAGCCTGCTGTTTCTTAACACGGCTCATACCGTCGAACATCTCACCCACAGCAATAACCTGGAAGTGACTGCCATCGCCAGTGACGTGGGCTTCCTGAAGGGAGAGTGCATTCATCAGCACTGTCTGGATTTCATGATTTTCCATGGGTTCTTAATCATCTGATAGTGAAAACAAGCCCAACATCTTAGAGCAAAGTGGCGTCGTCTTAAACAAGCAAAAAGCCCCGACGATGAAACTGTCAGGGCTTTCGGAAGTAACGCACTGAAAATATTAACGAGGCAATACGTCCTGAGGGAGATTGTAGAGCTGCGCAAGGGTCACGACATTCTCGCTCGCGCCGCGAAGCGTGACGCTCGCCCCCTGCTTTTTCCCTACCGCAACCAGATGGGCAAGCAGCGCAACGCCTGCCGTATCCACCCGCGTGACGTCAGTTAAGTCAATGAGCGTCACGCCCTGCATGGCCTCATGGCGTTTATCCCATAAGGGGTTCAGCAGATCCTGATCCAGCTCACCGGACAGCTTTAATGTCTCGCCTTCACGCGACCAGCTGAGTTGCTGTGACATTACTTCTTCTCGTCCAGCGTGATTTTCTGACGAGCAATGGACTGCAGCTGCGCGGTCAGGCCATCAATCCCCTTGGTGCGCAGCAGGTCGCTCCACTCGTTCTGTTTGGTGGTGATCATGCTTACGCCTTCGGCGATCATGTCATACGCCTGCCAGTGGCCGGTCTGGCTGTTTTTACGCCACTGGAAATCCAGACGCACCGGCGGACGGCCGTTAGGATCGTTGATCGTTACGCGAATAGGGACGATGGTCGCATCACCCAGCGGCTGCTCCGGGGCGATCTGATAGGTCTGACCGTGGTACATTGCCAGCGCCTGACCATAAGCCTGCTTCAGGTATTCACGGAAAGCGGCAAAATAGGCCTCACGCTGCGCCGGGGTCGCGTCTTTGTAATAGCGGCCCAGCACCAGCGCTCCCGCATATTTGATCTGCACATACGGCAGCAGCTCCTGGTCAACCACATCACGCAGGTAATCAGGATTAGCACGAATCTTAGGCTGCTCGTTTTTAAGACGATCGAAGGTTTTCTTCGCGGCCTCGTCCATCAGTTTGTACGGGTTACTCTGATCCGCCGCGTGCACCGCGGTGAGAGGGGCGATGACCAGCATGGCAACCATTAACAGTCGTTTAAACATGAATGACTTCTCCTGATATTAATTCGCAGCACCTGGGGTCGGCGCAGCGTTGGTATGGTCTTCACTCTGCGCAGGGGCATTGTCAGACTTTTTATCATCCCCTTTACTGTTGTAAAGGAACTGACCAATCATATCTTCCAGCACCATGGCGGACTTGGTGTCCTGGATCACGCTCCCGTCCTTAAGGATAGTCGTTCCCAGCTCGGGGTCTTCAAAACCGACGTTAAGCGCCAGATATTGTTCGCCCAGCAGACCGGAAGTCCGGATAGACAGGGAACTGGTGTCCGGAATGTGGTTGTAACGCTCTTCGATATCCATCGCGACGCGCGGCAGATAGGTCTTCTCATCCAGAGTAATGTCAGATACGCGGCCGATCACCACGCCGCCAATACGGACCGGTGAACGCGCCTTCAGCCCGCCGATGTTATCGAAGGTGGCATAGATGCGATACGTCGGCTCGGTGCGTACAGACGTGATATCTGCCGCTCTCAGGCAGATAAACAGCGCGGCCAGCAGCGCCAGCAGCAGGAATACACCGACCCAAATTTCATTTTTTCTCGTTTGCATGAACTCAATTCCCAAACATCAGTGCGGTGAGCACAAAATCCAGACCCAGTACGGCCAGCGACGAATGAACGACTGTACGTGTAGTAGCGCGGCTAATGCCCGCCGACGTCGGAATCGCATCGTAACCATTAAACAATGCAATCCAGGTAACCGTAATGGCAAATACCACGCTCTTAATCAGGCAGTTAACCAGATCCATTCGCAGGTCAATGGCGTCCTGCATGGCAGACCAGAAGAAACCGGCGTCAATGCCTTTCCAGTGCACGCCAACCAGCGAACCGCCCCAGATACCCACGGCGACAAACAGTATCGTCAGCAGCGGTAAAGAGATAACCCCCGCCCAGAAACGCGGCGAGATCACGCGACGCAGCGGATCGACCGCCATCATCTCCATGCTGGAGAGCTGCTCAGTCGCGCGCATCAGGCCAATTTCAGCGGTTAAGGCTGACCCCGCGCGCCCTGCGAACAACAGCGCCGCCACAACGGGCCCCAGTTCACGCAGCAGCGAGAGCGCCACCAGCATCCCGAGGCTGGTTTCCGCACTGTAGGTTGTCAGCACCAGGTAGCCCTGCAGACCCAGCACCATCCCGATAAACAGACCGGAGACAATGATGATGAGCATCGACAGCACGCCGACATTATAAAGCTGCCGCACCAATAGCGGCGCGTGCTTACGGAATTCCGGTTTGCCGACCAGCGCGTTGAATAACATCAATCCGGCACGCCCGAACGTCCTGATGGTTTTTATGCCACGGTGTCCGAGAGCGGCCAACGCATTTAACAGCATGAGTGGCTTAACTCCCTATTCCCAGTAAATCGTCACGATAGTCGCCCGCCGGGTAGCGGAACGGCACAGGGCCATCGGCAATACCGTCAAGGAACTGCCGCACGCGTGGATCGCAATTTTCCTGCAGCGCCTGGGCGCTACCGTGTGCGACGATCTTTTTGTCCGCTACGATGTAGGCGTAATCGGCAATGCTCAGCACTTCAGGTACATCGTGAGACACCACAATGCAGGTGACGCCAAGCGCGCTATTCAGTTCAGAGATGAGCTTCACCAGCACGCCCATCGTGATGGGATCCTGCCCGACAAACGGTTCGTCGAACATGATTAAATCAGGTTCTAGTGCGATGGCGCGCGCCAGCGCGGCACGACGCGCCATCCCGCCGGACAACTCCGAAGGCATCAGTTTCGCGGCGCCCCGCAGCCCGACGGCTTCAAGCTTCATCATCACCGTGCTTTTCAGCAGCGCAGGCGGCAGGCTGGTATGCTCGCGCAGCGGATAGGCCACGTTATCAAAGACGTTCATGTCGGTGAACAAGGCCCCCGACTGAAAGAGCATGCTCATGCGTTTGCGAACAGTATACAGGCGCGAGCGTGACATCTCCGGGATGTTTTCGCCATCAAAGAGGATCTCACCGCTATCCGGTGGGATCTGCCCGCCAATAAGGCGAAGCAGGGTCGTTTTACCGATCCCGGACGGCCCCATGATGGCAGTGATCTTGCCACGCGGCACGGTCAACGAAATATCATCAAATATCAATCTGTTGGCGCGAGAAAAACTCACCCCGCGGACATCGACTAAATTCGCCATAGTTTGGCTCATTTATGGTTCCTTTCTTATCCTGCTCACGTTAAGGCATGTAGCCTGAATCAGCCCTAAACTCAGCATTTTTACAGAATAATAACCGTAGAGGTTAGCGAAAGCTGGCATTTGTTTTACTTTTCCGGCGCATAAAGTCAAAATTAGGAATTCGTTACGCCTCAGACTGTATGCAGTCCAGCCATTCCCGAGCAATGGACCGACGAGTATACCTGAAGAAAGGACTTTTGATGCTTTTAGCAACAGCACTGTTAATAATTGGTTTACTGTTGGTGGTCTACAGTGCTGACCGTTTAGTGTTTGCTGCATCTATCCTGTGTCGCCTGAGTGGCGTACCGCCTGTCGTCATCGGGATGACCGTGGTCAGCGTAGGAACGTCACTTCCTGAAATTATCGTCTCTGTCTCGGCATCGCTGCATGGCCAGGTAGACCTGGCAGTCGGCACCGCGATTGGCTCTAACATCGTCAATATTTTATTGATTTTGGGCCTGGCCGCGCTGCTCCATCCATTTCGCGTGCATTCTGATGTTCTGCGCCGTGAATTGCCGCTAATGTTACTCGTAAGCCTGCTGGCAGGGTGCGTATTTTACGATGGCGTACTGAGCTACAGCGACGGCATTTTCTTGCTGGCGCTGGCCGTTATTTGGCTGCTGTATAGTGTTAAAATCGCCCGTCAGGCTGAAAAGCAGGGTCAGGATAGCCTCACGCGTGAGCAGGTCGCCGAGCTTCCACGAGAAGGCACGCTGCCTGTTGCCCTGCTCTGGCTGGGCGTCGCGCTGATCATCATGCCGATGGCAACGCGCATGGTCGTGGATAACGCGACGGTGCTGGCGAACTATTTTGCCATCAGCGAGCTGACCATTGGCCTGACGGTGATTGCCATCGGCACCAGCCTGCCGGAGCTGGCCACCGCCATTGCGGGGGCCCGTAAAGGTGAGGATGACATTGCCATTGGTAATATCATCGGCTCTAACATTTTTAATATCGCCATTGTGATGGGCCTGCCGGCCCTGATTTCGCCAGGGCCCTTTAATCCCCTGGCGTTCTCACGTGATTACGGCGTGATGTTGCTGGTCAGCATGATTTTTGCCCTGCTCTGCTGGCGGCGGCAACGACAGATCGGTAAAGGCGCAGGCGCGCTGTTGACGGGTGGATTTATCGTATGGATGGCGATGCTGTACTGGCTCTCGCCTCTTCTCTCTGGGTAAACGGAAACGCATTATGTCGCAAATAGAATTGCAGCCGGGTTTTGACTTTCAGAAAGCAGGCAAAGACGTTCTGGAGATTGAACGTGAAGGTCTGGCGCAGTTAGATCAGTACATAAATCAGGATTTTAGTCTGGCATGTGAGAAGATATTCTACTGTGCCGGCAAAGTCGTGGTGATGGGGATGGGCAAGTCCGGCCACATTGGACGCAAAATGGCGGCAACCTTTGCCAGTACCGGCACCTCGTCCTTCTTTGTCCACCCGGGGGAAGCCGCGCACGGGGACCTGGGTATGGTCACGCCGCAGGATATCGTCATCGCGCTCTCCAACTCCGGTGAGTCCAATGAAATCCTGGCGCTGATCCCGGTACTGAAGCGACTGCAGGTCCCGCTGATTTGCATGACCAGCCGTCCGGAAAGCAGCATGGCGCGCGCAGCCGATATTCATCTGTGCGTGAAGGTTCCCAAGGAGGCCTGTCCGCTCGGCCTGGCTCCGACCTCCAGCACCACCGCGGCACTGGTTATGGGCGATGCGCTTGCCGTGGCGCTGCTGGAAGCCCGTGGCTTTACGCCGGAAGATTTCGCGCTGTCCCACCCGGGCGGCGCGCTGGGGCGCAAGCTCCTGCTGCGGGTAAACGATATTATGCACACCGGGGATGAGATCCCTCACGTCAGTAAAGAAGCCTCCCTGCGTGATGCGCTGCTGGAAATCACCCGCAAGAATCTGGGGATGACGGTCGTGTGCGACGATCTGATGAAAATTCAGGGGATCTTCACCGATGGCGACCTGCGTCGCGTGTTCGATATGGGTGTCGATGTCCGCACGCTCGGTATTGCCGATGTGATGACGCCCGGCGGCATCCGCGTGCGTCCGGGTACGCTGGCCGTGGACGTGCTGAACCTGATGCAGTCCCGCCATATCACCTCCGTTATGGTTGCCGATGGCGACCAGTTGCTGGGTGTGGTACATATGCATGATCTGCTGCGCGCAGGCGTAGTGTAATGAAGGATAAGACAATGAGTAATGCGGGTGCATCCCTTGCAACCTGTTATGGGCCGGTCAGTACACAGATGATGGCAAAGGCGAAAAACATTCGTCTGCTGATCCTGGATGTGGATGGGGTCCTCTCCGACGGCCTGATTTACATGGGCAATAATGGTGAAGAGCTGAAGGCGTTTAACGTTCGCGATGGCTACGGTATCCGCTGTGCGCTTACCTCGGGGATTGAGGTGGCGATCATCACCGGGCGAAACGCTAAACTGGTAGAAGACCGCTGTGAAACCTTAGGTATTACCCATCTGTATCAGGGTCAATCCGATAAGATGGCGGCGTTCAATGATTTACTGGGTAAACTGGCTATCGCGCCGGAAAACGTGGCCTACGTCGGGGACGACCTGATTGACTGGCCCGTGATGGCTGAAGTTGGGCTGAGCATCGCCGTTGCCGATGCGCATCCGTTGCTGATCCCGCGCGCCGACTACGTTACCCACATCAACGGTGGCCGCGGCGCTGTCCGTGAAGTCTGCGATCTGCTTCTGCTGGCGCAGGGCAAGCTTGATGAGGCCAAAGGGCAATCGATATGAGTAAAACCAGACGTTGGATTATCATTTTGCTTTCGCTTGTCGCACTGGTATTGATTGGCGTGAACCTTGCCGATCGCGACGATACGCAAACGGAAGTGATCAACAATAACGATCCAACCTATAAAAGCGATCACAGCGACACCGTGGTCTACAGCCCGGAAGGCGCGCTGAACTATCGCCTGATTGCCCAGCATGTTGAATATTTTTCAGATGACGGTATTTCGTGGTTTACCCAGCCTGTCATGACCACCTTTGATAAGGACAAAGTGCCGACGTGGTCAATTAAGTCAGATCGGGCAAAACTGACAAATGACCGTATGCTTTATCTGTATGGTCACGTTGAAGTCAACGCCCTGACCGCCGACTCGCAACTGCGAAAAATTACGACGGATAATGCCCAGATCAACCTGGTAACCCAGGACGTGACGTCGCAGGATCTGGTCACACTGTATGGCACAACATTTAATTCCAGCGGTTTGAGAATGCGCGGGAACTTACGCAGCAAGAACGCCGAGCTGATTGAAAAGGTTAGAACCTCCTATGAAATTCAAAACAAACAAACTCAGCCTTAAAGTAATTATCGCCAGCGCGATGCTGGCGACCAGTCTCCCCGCGCTTGCTGTAACGGGCGATACCGACCAGCCGATCCATATCGAGTCCGACACCCAGTCTCTCGATATGCAGGGTAACGTCGTCACCTTCACGGGTAACGTCGTCATGACCCAGGGCACCATCAAAATCAACGCCGACAAAGTGGTCGTGACCCGTCCGGGTGGCGAGCAGGGCAAAGAGATTATCGATGGCTATGGTAATCCGGCGACCTTCTACCAGATGCAGGACAATGGCAAGCCGGTGAAAGGCCGCGCCACGCACATGCACTATGAGCTGGCGAAGGACCTGGTCATCCTGACCGGCAATGCCTATCTGGAACAGCTGGACAGCAACATTACCGGCGACCAGATTACCTATCTGGTTAAAGAGCAAAAAATGCAGGCCTCCAGCGAGAAAGGCAAACGCGTCACCACCGTTCTGGTTCCGTCGCAGCTGCAGGATAAAGGCAAGGGCCAGGCCCCGGCACAGAAGAAGAGTAACTAATTCGTTATGGCAACATTAACTGCAAAAAATCTCGCGAAGGCCTATAAGGGCCGCCGTGTCGTAGAAGATGTCAGTCTGACCGTTAACTCCGGCGAAATCGTGGGGCTGCTAGGCCCGAACGGTGCGGGTAAAACGACAACCTTCTACATGGTCGTGGGTATTGTGCCGCGCGATGCCGGCAACATTATCATTGACGATGAAGACATCAGCCTTCTGCCGCTCCACGCGCGCGCGCGTCGCGGGATCGGCTATCTGCCGCAGGAAGCCTCCATTTTCCGTCGTCTCAGCGTTTACGACAACCTGATGGCGGTCCTGCAAATTCGTAACGATCTGACCAACGAACAGCGTCAGGATCGCGCCAACGAGCTGATGGAAGAGTTCCACATCGAGCATCTGCGCGACAGCCTCGGTCAGGCACTCTCCGGGGGCGAACGCCGTCGTGTTGAGATTGCGCGTGCGCTGGCCGCAAACCCGAAATTTATCCTGCTGGATGAACCGTTTGCGGGCGTTGACCCGATCTCCGTTATCGACATCAAACGTATCATTGAACACCTGCGCGACAGCGGGCTTGGCGTACTGATCACCGACCACAACGTGCGTGAAACGCTGGCCGTGTGTGAACGCGCCTATATTGTGAGCCAGGGCAATCTGATCGCCCACGGTACGCCGCAGCAGATCCTCGAAGACGATCATGTTAAGCGCGTCTATCTTGGGGAAGACTTCAGACTCTGATAGGGTAGAGGTAACGTAACGCCGAACCGGAGAAAAATGCTCTGAACATGAAGCAAGGTTTGCAATTAAGGCTCAGCCAACAACTGGCGATGACGCCGCAGCTACAGCAGGCGATTCGCCTGTTGCAACTGTCCACGTTAGAACTTCAGCAGGAGCTCCAGCAGGCGCTGGACAGCAACCCCCTGCTGGAACAAACCGATCTTCATGACGAGGTAGATACCCAGCAATCGCAGGATACAGAAGCGCTCGATACCGCAGATGCACTCGAACAAAAAGAGATGCCCGACGAGCTTCCGCTGGATGCCAGCTGGGATGAAATCTACACCGCCGGAACCCCTTCCGGTACGCGTGCAGACTACCAGGACGATGAGCTACCGGTCTATCAGGGAGAAACCACCCAGTCGCTGCAGGATTACCTGATGTGGCAGGTGGAACTCACCCCCTTCTCCGATACCGACCGCGCGATTGCCACGTCAATTGTCGATGCCGTTGACGACACCGGCTATTTGACCGTCACGCTGGACGATATTCTGGAAAGCATGGGCGACGACGAGATTGAGCTTGAGGAAGTTGAAGCCGTTCTGAAGCGCATCCAGCGTTTCGATCCGGTAGGCGTAGCCGCAAAAGATCTGCGCGACTGCCTGCTGATCCAGCTTTCTCAGTTCAGCAAAGAGACGCCATGGCTCGACGAGGCGCGCGTAATCATCAGCGATCATCTTGATCTGCTGGCGAACCACGATTTCCGCACCCTGATGCGCGTCACGCGCCTGAAAGAAGAGGTGCTGAAAGAAGCGGTGAATCTGATCCAGTCGCTCGATCCGCGCCCCGGTCAGTCGATCCAGACCAGCGAACCCGAGTACGTGATCCCGGATGTGCTGGTCAGAAAAAATAACGGCCGCTGGGTCGTTGAACTGAACTCTGACAGTATCCCTCGCCTGCAAATCAACCAGCAGTATGCCTCCATGTGCACCAGCGTGCGTAACGACTCCGACAATCAATATATTCGTAGCAATTTGCAGGAAGCGCGATGGCTGATCAAAAGTCTGGAGAGCCGAAATGATACGCTGCTACGCGTCAGCCGCTGCATTGTGGAACAGCAGCAGGCGTTCTTTGAGCAGGGTGAAGAGTATATGAAACCGATGGTGCTGGCGGATATCGCCCAGGCCGTCGAGATGCATGAATCAACCATTTCCCGTGTCACCACGCAGAAGTATCTGCACAGTCCACGCGGTATTTTTGAGCTTAAGTATTTCTTCTCCAGCCACGTGAATACCGAGGGCGGCGGCGAAGCGTCGTCCACGGCCATTCGCGCCCTGGTGAAGAAGTTGATCGCCGCGGAGAACCCCGCGAAGCCGCTAAGCGACAGTAAGTTAACCACCATGCTGTCCGATCAGGGTATTATGGTGGCACGTCGTACTGTTGCGAAGTATCGAGAGTCTTTATCCATTCCGCCGTCCAACCAGCGTAAACAGCTGGTCTGACACAACCGATAAGGAAGACACTATGCAGCTCAACATCACTGGACAAAACGTCGAAATTACTGAGGCTTTACGCGACTTTGTGAACACGAAGTTTGCAAAACTCGAGCAGTATTTCGAAAGGATCAATCAGGTCTATATTGTGTTGAAAGTGGAGAAAGTGACTCATATCTCGGATGCCACCCTGCATGTTAACGGGGGTGAACTGCATGCCAGTGCGGAAGGGCAAGACATGTACGCTGCTATCGACGGCTTGATTGATAAGCTTGCGCGACAGCTCAATAAACATAAAGATAAACTGAAACAACACTAATTGTCCGGGCAGTTAACGGGTGCAGGACGGCCTGTTGTGAAACACAACAGGCCATTTGTACAGTTAGCGCTTAGGTGAAATTATGATGAACAACGATTCCGCTCTTCAACTGAGCAATGTCCTTAACCAGGAATGTACCCGCAGTGCGGTTCACTGCCAGAGCAAAAAACGTGCGCTGGAGATCATCAGTGAACTGGCCGCAAAACAGCTGGGCCTGCCGCCGCAGGTGGTGTTCGAAGCGATTCTGACCCGTGAAAAGATGGGCAGTACCGGTATCGGCAACGGCATCGCGATCCCGCATGGCAAACTGGAAGAGGATACCCTGCGTGCCGTCGGTGTGTTTGTGCAGCTTGAAACACCGATCGCCTTCGATGCCATTGATAACCAGCCCGTCGATCTCCTCTTCGCGCTGCTGGTGCCTGCTGACCAGACGAAAACCCATCTGCATACGCTGTCGCTGGTCGCCAAGCGTCTGGCTGACAAAACCATTTGCCGTCGACTGCGCTCGGCTCAAAGTGATGAAGAGCTCTATCAAATTATCACTGAAGCAGAAGGCAATCAGGATGATGCATAACCAGGAGATGGCCTTCACATCTGTTGTCCTGAGGAGAAACGGAACATGGTGCTGATGATTGTCAGTGGCCGTTCAGGGTCGGGGAAATCCGTTGCTCTGCGCGCGCTGGAAGACATGGGTTTTTACTGCGTCGATAACCTGCCGGTCGTGTTGTTGCCCGAACTGGCCCGTACACTGGCGGAGAGACAAACCTCGGCCGCCGTCAGTATCGACGTTCGTAACATGCCTGAATCGCCAGAGATCTTCGAACAGGCCATGAGTAACCTGCCCGATGCGTTCTCGCCGCAGCTGCTGTTCCTTGATGCAGACCGTAATACCCTGATCCGCCGCTACAGCGATACCCGTCGTTTGCACCCGCTTTCCAGTAAGAACCTCTCTCTGGAGAGTGCTATCGATGAAGAGAGCGATCTGCTGGAGCCGCTGCGTTCTCGTGCCGACCTGATTGTCGACACCTCTGAGATGTCCGTTCACGAGCTGGCAGAAATGCTGCGTACCCGGTTGTTGGGTAAACGCGAGCGCGAACTGACGATGGTGTTCGAATCCTTTGGCTTCAAGCACGGTATCCCGATCGATGCGGATTATGTTTTCGACGTGCGCTTCCTGCCGAACCCGCACTGGGATCCGAAACTGCGTCCCATGACCGGTCTGGATAAACCCGTTGCGGCCTTCCTCGACAGGCACACAGAAGTTCACAATTTTATCTACCAGACGCGAAGCTACCTTGAGCTATGGTTACCTATGCTGGAGACAAACAATCGTAGCTACCTGACGGTAGCGATTGGCTGTACCGGTGGTAAACATCGTTCGGTTTATATCGCCGAACAGCTGGCCGACTATTTCCGCTCGCGCGGGAAGAACGTTCAGTCCCGTCATCGCACGCTGGAAAAACGTAAAACATGACCGTAAAACAGACCGTTGAGATCACCAATAAGCTGGGCATGCATGCGCGCCCGGCGATGAAGCTGTTTGAGCTGATGCAGGGTTTCGATGCAGAAGTTCTGCTGCGGAATGACGAAGGTACCGAAGCGGAAGCGAACAGCGTGATCGCGCTGCTGATGCTGGATTCCGCTAAAGGGCGTCAGATTGAAGTCGAAGCCACCGGCCCTCAGGAAGAGGAAGCGCTGGCGGCGGTGATTGCGCTGTTTAACGCAGGGTTCGACGAAGATTAAGGTCTCTCCCCTTCAGGCGGGTGGCGCTGCGCTTACCCGCCCTACATAAGTTTGTTGCTCTCCATAAACCCTTCTCCTCCCAACTGACGCATCTGGCGCATAATCCACGCCTGACGGCTTCGCACGTACCCTGATGGGGCACTGGCTTTAAAACGGATGGGATTAGGCAGAACAGCCGCGAGCAGCGCCGCCTCCGACATGCTCAGCTTGCTGGCGGGTTTATTAAAATAGCGTTGTGATGCAGCTTCGACACCAAATACCCCGTCGCCAAACTCGGCAACGTTGAGATACACGGTCAGAATGCGCTTTTTGCTCCAGACCGTTTCCATGCCCAGGGTTAATCCTGCTTCCAGCCCCTTTCGCACCCAGCTGCGGCCGTCCCACAGAAACAGATTTTTGGCCGTCTGCTGCGACAACGTTGACGCGCCGCGCACGCGGTTTTCATGACGTTCGTTATGCGCCAGCGCCTTCTCAATCGCGGCCACATCGAATCCCCAGTGCTCCGGGAATTTCTGGTCCTCCGCTGCGATGACCGCCAGCCCCATGAACGGCGAGATCTCGTCCATGCTTACCCAGTCAGAATGGGCAACATAGCCGAAATTACCGCTGAGCCACGCACCGAGCTGACGCTCAACCATCACGGCGGAGAACGGGACCGGCATAATGCTGAACAGGGCGAGTCCACCGCCCCAAAACACCGCCAGCACCAGAACGATGCGCAATAAAGTACGTTTTACCCACGCACCAGCGCCGGATTGACGACTCATTCAGCCAGCACCAGCACGCGGGCGACCAGCTTTTCGATTCCCGTGGCCGCTTCTGCAATATTCTGCGCCAGCATATAGGCCGGCGTGGTGACAATTTTATTATCTTCATCAACCACAATGTCATCCACCGGGCACGGAACGTGTTCGCCCCCCATTTCTTCGACGATCTCCGCAGTATCAATATCCGTCCCGATGGTCAGGCGCAGCGGGAAATCAAAAATCTTAGGCAACATCGCCGGTGCGATACAGATAAAGCCCAGCGGTTTCCCTGCCGCATGCATGGCCTGCGACAGCGCTTTGAGATGAGGATCGATCTGACACTCCGCGCCCTGCGCGGCAAAGGTACTGAGATTTTTGGCCGCGCCAAATCCACCCGGCACAATGAGCGCATCAAGCTCTGCGGCGTCTGCCTGAATAAGAGGATGGATGTCACCTCGCGCAATACGTGCGGCTTCAATCAGCACGTTACGGGTTTCCGCCATTGGTTCACCGGTCAGATGGTTAATCACATCCGCCTGATTTTTGTCTGGCGCAAAACAAATCACCTCTGCTCCCTGCTTAGCCAGGGCCAGCAGCGTAATGACGGCTTCGTGTAACTCAGAGCCATCGTAAACACCACATCCGCTGAGCACGACACCAATCTTTTTCATAATGACAATCCTTTTCTGCAACTTGCTGAAGCACATTAATAATTTTGATTAAAACGCTATGCTTCACACATTTCACTGATTCATGTAACAAACCATTTAAGATTTGCTATCTTATCTGCGTGCGGCCTAAATTTTTCAGGCAGCGCCCTTTCGAAAATAACGTTTAAAAACAGGCGCAGCCACGATTTCCCTGGTGTTGGCGCAGTATTCGCGCACCCCGGTTAATCCGGGGTCATTTTTTTCTGGCGTCAACCCAGGCTTTAAGCACCGCAACATCGTTTTGCCACTCTTGCTTCATCTCTTCAACCCAATCACCCACGTTATCTTCCCATGCAGGTAAATCAGGCGACTGAATCTGTTGTCCCAGTTGCTGCAGGTGGCGTAAGCCAACCGAGCCGGCTGCACCTTTGATTTTATGTCCTTCTTCCACGATACCCTTCTGGTCACGGGCCGTCAGGTTGGATTCCAGCACGCTCAGATAGCCCGGCATCATTTTTTCGAACACGGCCAGACCGTCGGTAATCAGTTTCGGCCCCACCAGATCGATATACTGCTCCAGCATCGCGGTATCGAGTATCGTTTGGGCTTTTGCGCTATCAACAGACGTCATGGTGCTCTCCTCTTCATCATGGGTATCCCAGAACTTTTTGATCATAGCGGTCAGAGCAGGCACCGCCAGCGGCTTGCTGAGTACATCGTCCATACCGGCATCGAGATACTCTTTTTTATCTTTCAGCACGTTCGCCGTCAGGGCAACCAGCGGCGGCAGTTCGTCGGCCGCGTACTGACGCGTCAGCTCGCGCGAGATATCCAGCCCGGTCATATCCGGTAATTGAATATCCAGCAGAACAAGATCGTATTCGCCGGGTTTAAACATCTCCAGCGCGGCTTTGCCGGTCATCGCGACATCCACGCTGTTGCCCAGTTTTTCCAGCACCGAGCGCGCCACGATCACGTTCAGCTCAATGTCTTCCACCAGCAGGACGTGCAGGGCAGGTAGCGGCATATCGTCATTTTCAAAGGTATCTTCTACCTCTTCCGCCACCGCTGGCGCATGGACCGTCAGCGTGAAGGTTGACCCTTTCCCCGGCTGGCTGGCTACGGTGATATCA
Organism: Enterobacter sp. BNK-13; assembly: GCF_048685015.1. Classification (NCBI taxonomy): domain Bacteria; kingdom Pseudomonadati; phylum Pseudomonadota; class Gammaproteobacteria; order Enterobacterales; family Enterobacteriaceae; genus Enterobacter; species Enterobacter sp. BNK-13. The sequence goes on from NZ_JBLQTP010000001.1 coordinate 3,845,699, forward strand.
CCGCCCATGCTCTTCGCCAGACGTTTAGAGACCGCCAGGCCAATGCCTGTTCCTGTCGCCGGTTTCCCGCCGTTGCTGTCTTTCACCTGGTAGTACATGGCAAAGATCTTGTCCTGCTCTTCCTGCGGAATACCAATTCCGGAGTCCTCTACCTCGAAGTGCAGCATGTCGCCTTCGTCATAGCGGATACGCACCGCCACCTGCCCCTTCTGGGTGAATTTCACCGCGTTGCTGATCAGGTTCCACAGGATCTGGCGCAGTCGCGTGCCGTCAGTCACCACCTTATGCGGCAGCGGCAGGGTGGGCTCCATAACAAAGCTCAGGCCCTTCTGCTGCGCCTGCAGGCCGGACAGGTTTTCCAGATCGGCAAGGAAGCTGGTGAAATCAACCGGCTGGTTATCAAGCTGAACTTTACGGCGCTCCATCTTATCCATATCAATAATATCATTGAAGATATTACCCAGCGTGACCGCTGAGACATGGATAGTCTTGAGGTATTTTTCCTGCTCTGCGGTCAGGTCGGTATCCAGCAGAATACGGCTCAACCCGACGATGCCGTTAAGCGGCGTACGCAGCTCGTGGCTGATGGTGGAGATAAAGGTGGTCTTGTCGCGGCTGGCGCGCTCCAGGGCATCCTGATAGCGCTTACGCTCGGTGATGTCGCGGCCAAAGCCCATCAGGCCGTGGCGTTTGCCCACGCGGTCATAGTAGGGCACCTTACGGATCTCAAAGCAGGCTTTGCGTCCGTCCGGGTAGTCCAGCCACTGTTCATAGGTCAGCGAGACGTTATGACGGAAGACTTTTTCGTCGGTCTCCATGACCTTGGCCGCCGCCTCTTCAGAGTAAACGTCCTGCGGCTTCAGGTGAATCAGCTGCTTCTCGCTTTTCCCGGTAAGCAACTCCATCGCCCGGTTACAGCCGGAAAATTCTTTATCTTCATTACGGTAGAACACCAGATCCGGCGACGCATCCAGGAACGACCGCAGGAAAGAGGATTGCTGCTCAAGCTGGATCTGCGTGACCTCGCGCTCTTTCATTTCGATTTTCAGCTGCTCCAGGGTGGCCTGACGCTCGGCCTCCGCCTTCTCACGATCTGAAATCTCCTGATTCAGCTGCGCAATGTTGTCTTTGAGCTGGACGTTGAGCTTGAGGTCGCGCTCGCGCATCTCTTCCAGTTTATCCACCAGCTTAGATAAACGCTGACGGGACTCTTCCAGCTGTTCAACCACTACGGAAAGGAAATAGACCGCCCAGGGCGTAATGAGCAAGCCAAAGAAGATGGAGCGGATGACGTCGATACTCTCGACCTGACCATGCAGAACCATGGTAACCGCCATTTGCACGACAATGGCCAGAACGACCAGCGCCAGCGCAAGCAGCATGGAAAAACGCACCAGCCCAAGCTTCATCATCAGGTCGACGTAATACTGGGCAAGCATTCGAATTTGCTTCATAGAGGATCCCTTCACGACGTTATCGCTCAATAATACTCAAATTCGCGGCGGGACGTTGAAGGTTGTGAGAAAAAGTGCGGGGTGAAACAGGAGATTAGCCTCGCTCCCGGGCAACCGGAAGCGAGGTAAGGTCAATCAGGAGCGTTTCAACAGCAGCCAGAGACTGATCAGGAGGAAGCTGGCGCTTGGCAGCAGCGCACCGATAATCGGCGGAATGCCATAAACCAGCGTCAGCGGACCGAAGATCTGATCGAGCACGTAGAACACAAAGCCGAAGCTGATGCCGGTCACGACGCGAACCCCCATCGGCACGCTGCGCAACGGGCCGAAGATAAACGACAGCGCCATCAGCATCATTACCGCCACGGACATCGGCTGGAAGATTTTACTCCACATGTTGAGCTGATAGCGTCCCGCATCCTGTCCGCTCGACTTCAGGTATTTCACATAGTTGTGCAAACCGCTGATGGAGAGCGCGTCAGGATCCAGCGCCACGACGCCGAGCTTATCGGGCGTCAGGTTGGTTTTCCACGTACCGGTTACCGTCTGAGAACCCGTAATCTGTTTCGGATCGGTCAGGTTAGATTCATCAACCTGGGACAACCGCCACTGCTTATGTTCGGCGTCAAACTTCGCCGAAGAGGCGTGGCGAACGGACTGCAGACGGCGCTGGTCATCGAAAGCGTAGATGCTCACTCCGCCCAGTTCATCATTCCCCTTCACCCGTTCGATGTAGACGAAGTTTTTTCCGTCTTTGGCCCATAAACCTTGCTGAGTCGAGAGCAGTGAGCCGCCGTACATCGCCTGAGCACGATAGTTACGCGCCATCTGTTCGCCCTGCGGCGCGACCCACTCGCCAATCGCCATGGTCAACAGCACCAGTGGGATGGCGGTTTTCATTACCGACAGCGCGACCTGCATGCGGGTAAAACCCGAGGCCTGCATAACGACCAGCTCGCTGCGCTGCGCCAGCATACCCAGCCCCAGCAGTGCCCCCAGCAGGGCCGCCATCGGGAAGAAGATCTGCACATCTTTCGGCACGCTGAGCAGGGTATACATCCCCGCGCCCAGCGCGTCATAGCTCCCCTGCCCGGCTTTTTTCAGCTGATCGACAAATTTGATAATGCCGGAGAGCGACACCAGCATGAACAACGTCATCATGATGGTGGTAAAAATGGTTTTACCGATATAGCGATCAAGAACGCCAAACGCCTGCATTAGATGGCTCCTTTACGCGAGAATCGGGCACGTATGCGGCGCACAGGCACCGTATCCCACAGGTTTAACCCCAGCGCCAGTAAGATGTACAGGCTGTTGACGAACCACGTCCAGACCATGGGATCCAGCTTGCCCTTCGCGCCGTTGGAGCGAATCGAGGTTTGCAGCAGGAAATAGATCAGGTAAAGCAGCATCGCCGGCAGCATAGAGAGCACGCGTCCCTGACGCGGGTTCACCACGCTCAGCGGAACGACAATCAGCGCCATCATAAACACGGTGAAGACGAGCGTAATACGCCAGTGGAACTCAGCGCGCGCGCGGTTGGTATCGGTATTCCAGAGGGTACGCATGTCCATTTGCTCGGTATCCGTTGGATCGAGCGACACCGTCTGATGGCCGATAATGGCCTGATAGTTCTGGAAATCCGTAATGCGGAAGTCACGCAACATCGCGGTGCCTTCGAAACGGGTGCCTTTGTTCAGCGTCACGACCTGAGAACCATCTTTGCGCTGAGCCAGCTGACCGGAATCTGCCACCACCACGGAAGGACGCGCGTTACCTTTAGGACGCAGCTGCGCCAGGAAGACATCGTTGAATTTACTGCCGTCAACGCTCTCAATAAACAGCACGGAGTTTCCGTCGGTTGCCTGCTGGAACTGCCCCTGGGCTAACGCCGCCATGCCGGGGTTGGCTTTCGCTTCGGCCAGCACTTCGTCCTGATGGCGGGAAGACATGGGGCCCGCCCACATCACATTCACCGCCGCAACGATACCCGTGAACAGCGCCAGTATCATGGCGGCTTTCACCAGGACCGCTTTGCTCAGGCCACAGGCATGCATCACCGTGATTTCACTCTCGGTATAGAGTTTCCCAAGCGTCATGAGCAGGCCAAGGAAAAGACTTAGCGGCAGGATAAGCTGCGCCATTTCCGGGATCCCTAAACCAAGAAGGGAAAGCACCAGATTTGTTGGAATTTCGCCGTCAACGGCCGCACCGAGGATCTTAACCAGCTTCTGACAGAAAAAAATCAGTAGCAGGATGAAGAGGATCGCCAGTTGGCTTTTGAGCGTCTCCCGCACCAGATATCTTATGATTATCACTTTAAATACGCCCGTAAAAACCCGTCTCTTTGCTGGAAAATCGCTTGTTTCATGGCTTAAACGTCATTTATTCTCTTGAGTCGTCGAAATCATCGCTAAGATTAAAACATCCGGCGGATTCACGCTTCAGGACTTTTTCTGACGTGTCGAAACCGTAGTAACGTAAGATTAACACGAAGTCACCACAACAGCGGACATGAGTTACGAAAGGTTTCAATTCTATCCGTAGCAGCCGCCGTTGTCTTTAAGATTCAGGAGCGTAGTGCATGGAGTTCAGTGTAAAAAGCGGTAGCCCGGAGAAACAGCGGAGTGCCTGCATCGTTGTGGGCGTCTTTGAACCACGCCGACTCTCCCCGATCGCCGAGCAACTCGATAAAATCAGTGACGGCTATATTAGCGCCCTGCTGCGCCGTGGCGAACTGGAAGGCAAACCTGGGCAGACGCTGTTACTGCACCATGTTCCGAACGTACTCTCAGAGCGCATTCTGCTGATTGGCTGCGGCAAAGAACGCGAGCTGGATGAACGTCAGTATAAGCAGGTGATTCAGAAAACAATCAATACGCTGAATGATACCGGTTCAATGGAAGCCGTCTGCTTCCTGACCGAGCTGCACGTTAAAGGGCGTAACACCTACTGGAAAGTGCGTCAGGCGGTCGAAACGGCAAAAGAGAGCCTGTACAGCTTCGATCAGCTGAAGACCAATAAAAGCGAGCCGCGTCGTCCGCTGCGTAAAATGGTCTTCAACGTGCCAACCCGTCGCGAACTGACCAGCGGCGAACGCGCGATCCAGCACGGTCTGGCGATTGCTGCCGGCATTAAAGCGGCTAAAGATCTCGGCAACATGCCACCCAACATCTGTAACGCGGCCTACCTGGCCTCTCAGGCACGTCAGTTGGCCGACGCCTACAGTAAAAACGTCATTACCCGCGTCATCGGCGAACAGCAGATGAAAGAGCTGGGAATGCACTCTTACCTGGCAGTCGGTAACGGTTCGCAGAACGAATCCCTGATGTCCGTCATCGAGTACAAGGGCAACCCGGCCGAAGACGCACGCCCTGTCGTGCTGGTCGGTAAAGGCCTGACCTTCGATTCCGGCGGTATCTCCATCAAGCCTGCCGAAGGCATGGACGAGATGAAGTACGACATGTGCGGCGCGGCGGCGGTGTACGGCGTCATGCGCATGGTCGCGGAACTTCAGTTGCCCATCAACGTGATCGGCGTTCTGGCGGGCTGCGAAAACATGCCTGGCGGTCGCGCTTATCGTCCGGGTGACGTCCTGACCACCATGTCCGGCCAGACCGTTGAAGTACTGAACACCGACGCCGAAGGCCGTCTGGTACTCTGCGATGTGCTGACCTACGTTGAGCGCTTCGAACCGGAAGCGGTCATTGACGTCGCCACGCTCACCGGCGCCTGTGTGATTGCGCTGGGCCATCACATTACCGGCCTGATGTCGAACCACAATCCACTGGCGCACGAGCTGATTGGCGCCTCGGAGCAGGCAGGTGACCGCGCATGGCGTCTGCCGCTGGGTGACGAATATCAGGAGCAGCTGGAGTCTAACTTCGCGGATATGGCGAACATCGGCGGACGTCCTGGCGGGGCGATCACCGCGGGCTGCTTCCTGGCGCGCTTCACCCGTAAGTACAACTGGGCGCACCTGGATATCGCGGGTACCGCATGGCGATCCGGCAAGGCCAAAGGCGCAACCGGTCGTCCGGTAGCGCTGCTGTCGCAGTTCCTGCTCAATCGTGCGGGTTTTAACGGCGACGAATGATATAAAATGCCGGGTGGCGGCTTCGCCTTACCCGGCCTACAACGTCATTCAACCGTAGGCCGGGTAAGCGTAGCGCCACCCGGCTTTGCATTTGAATCCAAAACTAAGAAGCCCCATATATGAAGAATGCAACGTTCTACCTTCTGGACAACGACACCCATCAGGAGGGCCTCAGCGCCGTCGAACAGCTGGTGTGTGAAATTGCCGCAGAACGTTGGCGCGCAGGCAAACGCGTGTTGATCGCCTGTGAAGATGAGCAGCAGGCCATTCGTCTCGATGAAGCGCTGTGGGCTCGCCCGCCGGAGAGTTTTGTTCCGCATAACCTGTCAGGCGAAGGGCCACGCGGCGGGGCACCGGTTGAAATTGCCTGGCCGCAAAAGCGCAACAGCAGCGCGCGCGACATTCTGATTAGCCTGCGGATAGATTTTGCAGATTTTGCCACCGCTTTCACAGAAGTGGTAGACTTTGTCCCTTACGAAGAATCTTTGAAACAACTGGCGCGCGAACGCTATAAAGCGTACCGCCTGGCTGGTTTTAACCTGAATACGGCAACCTGGAAATAATGGAAAAGACATATAACCCACGCGATATCGAACAGCCGCTTTACGAGCACTGGGAACAGCAGGGCTATTTCAAGCCTAACGGCGACGAAAGCAAAGAGTCCTTCTGCATCATGATCCCGCCGCCGAACGTCACCGGCAGTTTGCATATGGGTCATGCTTTCCAGCAGACCATCATGGACACCATGATCCGCTACCAGCGCATGCAGGGTAAAAACACCCTGTGGCAGGCGGGGACTGACCACGCGGGTATCGCGACCCAGATGGTGGTTGAGCGTAAAATTGCCGCTGAAGAAGGGAAAACCCGCCACGACTACGGTCGCGACGCGTTCATCGACAAAATCTGGCAGTGGAAAGCGGAATCCGGCGGCACGATTACCCGTCAGATGCGCCGCCTCGGCAACTCCGTGGACTGGGAGCGCGAGCGCTTCACCATGGATGAAGGCCTCTCCAACGCCGTGAAAGAAGTCTTCGTCCGTCTGTACAAAGAAGACCTGATTTACCGTGGCAAACGCCTGGTCAACTGGGATCCGAAACTGCGCACCGCAATTTCTGACCTGGAAGTGGAAAACCGCGAGTCCAAGGGCTCCATGTGGCATATCCGCTATCCGCTGGCCGACGGCGCAAAAACCGCCGACGGTAAAGATTACCTGGTGGTCGCGACCACCCGTCCGGAAACCCTGCTGGGCGATACCGGCGTGGCCGTTAACCCGGAAGATCCGCGTTATAAAGATCTGATTGGCAAATTCGTGGTGCTGCCGCTGGTAAACCGCCGTATTCCGATTGTGGGCGACGAACACGCCGACATGGAAAAAGGCACCGGCTGCGTGAAAATCACCCCGGCGCACGACTTCAACGACTATGAAGTGGGTCGTCGTCACGCCCTGCCGATGATCAACATTCTGACCTTCGACGGCGATATCCGCGAAAGCGCAGAAGTGTACGACACCAAAGGCAACGAATCCGACGTTTATTCCAGCGACATCCCGGCCGAGTTCCAGAAGCTGGAACGCTTTGCCGCGCGTAAAGCGATTGTGGCTGCCGTTGACGCACTGGGCCTGCTGGAAGAGATCAAACCTCACGACCTGACCGTGCCGTACGGCGACCGTGGTGGCGTGGTTATCGAGCCAATGCTGACCGACCAGTGGTACGTGCGTGCCGACGTGCTGGCGAAACCGGCTGTGGAAGCGGTTGAAAACGGCAGCATTCAGTTCGTACCGAAGCAGTACGAAAACATGTACTTCTCCTGGATGCGCGATATTCAGGACTGGTGTATCTCCCGTCAGCTGTGGTGGGGTCACCGTATCCCGGCATGGTACGACAACGACGGCAACGTTTACGTTGGTCGCAGCGAAGATGAAGTGCGTCAGGAAAACAACCTGAGCGCAGACGTTGCCCTGCGTCAGGACGAAGACGTGCTGGATACCTGGTTCTCCTCCGCGCTGTGGACCTTCTCCACCCTCGGCTGGCCAGAAAACACCGACGCGCTGCGTCAGTTCCACCCAACCAGCGTGATGGTGTCCGGCTTCGACATTATCTTCTTCTGGATTGCCCGCATGATCATGATGACCATGCACTTCATCAAAGACGAAGACGGCAAGCCGCAGGTTCCGTTCCACACCGTCTACATGACCGGTCTGATCCGCGACGACGAAGGCCAGAAGATGTCCAAATCCAAGGGTAACGTCATCGACCCGCTGGATATGGTTGATGGTATCTCTCTGGAAGAGCTGCTGGAAAAACGCACCGGCAACATGATGCAGCCGCAGCTGGCGGAGAAAATCCGCAAGCGCACCGAGAAGCAGTTCCCGAACGGGATTGAGGCTCACGGTACCGACGCCCTGCGTTTCACCCTGGCGGCACTGGCCTCGACCGGTCGTGACATCAACTGGGACATGAAGCGTCTGGAAGGTTACCGTAACTTCTGTAACAAGCTGTGGAACGCCAGCCGCTTCGTGCTGATGAACACCGAAGATCAGGATTGCGGCTTCAACGGCGGCGAGATGACTCTCTCCCTGGCTGACCGCTGGATCCTGGCGGAATTCAACCAGACGGTGAAAGCGTTCCGCGAGGCGCTGGACAGCTACCGCTTCGACATCGCAGCGGGCATTTTGTATGAATTCACCTGGAACCAGTTCTGTGACTGGTATCTGGAGCTGGCGAAGCCGGTCATGAACGGCGGCACTGAGGCAGAGCTGCGCGGTACGCGCAACACGCTGATTACCGTTCTGGAAGGCCTGCTGCGCCTGGCGCACCCGGTTATTCCATTCATCACCGAGACCATCTGGCAGCGCGTGAAGGTGATTGCAGGCATCAACGCCGACACCATCATGCTGCAACCGTTCCCGGCATTCGATGCGGCGAAAGTCGATGAAGCGGCGTCTGCGGATACCGAGTGGCTGAAGCAGGCGATCGTGGCGGTACGTAACATTCGTGCTGAAATGAACATCGCGCCGGGTAAACCGCTGGAGCTGCTGCTGCGCGGCTGCAGCGAAGCGGCCGTTCGTCGCGTCACCGAGAACAACACCTTCCTGAAAACCATGGCGCGTCTGGAAAGCATCACCGTGCTGCCTGCGGATGATAAAGGTCCGGTTTCCGTGACCAAAATCATCGACGGTGCCGAGCTGCTGATCCCAATGGCGGGTCTGATCGACAAAGACGCCGAGCTGGCTCGTCTGGCGAAAGAAGTGGCGAAAGTCGACGTGGAAATTGGCAAAATCGAAAGCAAACTGGCGAACGAAGGCTTTGTTGCCCGGGCGCCGGAAGCGGTCATCGCGAAAGAGCGTGAGCGTCTGGTTGCCTTCGCCGATGCGAAGACCAAGCTGATTGAGCAGCAGGCGGTTATCGCTGCCCTGTAATGCTTTTACCCCTTACGCTTCAGGGCGTAAGGGGTAACCTTCCTGAAAACTCCTCGCTTGCACTCCCCTTTCTGCGGTGCTATTAACAGCAGTTATGTGTCAATTTTTGTAATGAGTAATGCTATGAGCGTGATTACCCCCGTCGCGACGACGATGCGTCGGATCACTGAGCAGGATAACCCAGCTATCGCCGCCGTTATTCGCACCGTTTCTGCCGAATGTGGCCTGACGGCTGACAAAGGCTACACGGTTGCCGACCCGAATCTGGACGCGCTTTTCCAGCTCTACAGCCAGCCTGGTCATGCCTACTGGGTCATCGAGCAGAACGGCCAGGTAGTCGGCGGCGGCGGCGTGGCGCCCCTCAGCTGCAGCGAGCCGGATATCTGCGAACTGCAAAAAATGTATTTCCTGCCAACGGCACGCGGACAAGGACTGGCCAAAAAGCTGGCGCTGATGGCGCTGGACCACGCGCGCAAGCAGGGCTTTACCCGCTGCTACCTGGAAACGACCGCCTTCCTCAAAGAGGCCATCGGCCTGTATGAACATCTGGGCTTTGAGCATATCGATGCGCCGCTGGGCTGTACCGGCCACGTTGATTGCGAAGTCAGGATGCTGAAAAGTCTGTAACTTTCGTTCCTGCCCTCTTCTGTTAAGCGGCTGTAAACTGAATGCTCTACACTCTCAGTTCACACCACAACGGGGGAAACACGATGTCGAAGATAAAAAGCTACGCCGCACCGCAGGCGGGTGCAGAACTTGAGCTGTACGAGTACGATGCGGGCGAACTAAAAGCAGAAGACGTCGAAGTACAGGTTGATTACTGCGGGATCTGCCACTCGGATCTCTCGATGATCGATAACGAATGGGGCTTCTCCAGCTATCCGCTGGTTGCCGGACACGAAGTCATTGGCCGCGTCGTGGCGCTCGGTAGCGCCGCGCAGGACAAAGGGCTGAAAGTGGGCCAGCGCGTAGGCATTGGCTGGACAGCGCGCAGCTGTGGTCACTGCGATGCCTGTATCAGCGGCAATCAGATCAACTGCCTCGAAGGCGCCGTTCCCACCATTCTGAACAAAGGCGGTTTTGCCGATAAACTGCGCGCCGACTGGCAATGGGTTATCCCGCTGCCAGAAAGCATTGATATCGAATCCGCCGGTCCGCTGCTGTGTGGTGGTATCACCGTCTTCAAACCGCTGCTGATGCACCATATCACCGCCACCAGCCGCGTCGGCGTCATCGGTATCGGCGGATTGGGGCATATTGCCATTAAGCTACTGCACGCGATGGGCTGTGAAGTCACGGCGTTCAGCTCGAACCCGGCGAAAGAGAAAGAAGTGCTGGCGATGGGGGCGGATAAAGTGGTGAACAGCCGCGATCCGCAAGCGCTGAACGCGCTGGCGGGCCAGTTTGACCTGATCATCAACACCGTTAACGTGGATCTCGACTGGCAGCCGTACTTTGAAGCGCTGGCCTACGGCGGTAACTTCCACACCGTGGGTGCGGTGATGAAGCCGCTGCCGGTTCCGGCGTTTACCCTGATCGGTGGGGATCGCAGCGTGTCAGGCTCCGCTACCGGTACGCCGTACGAGTTGCGCAAACTGATGAAATTTGCCGGACGCACCAAAGTGGCGCCGACCACCGAACTGTATCCGATGTCGAAAATCAACGAAGCGATCCAGCACGTGCGCGACGGCAAACCCCGTTACCGCGTGGTGTTGAAAGCAGATTTCTGATGTGACAGTGCCGGGTAATGGCTTCGCCTTACCCGGCCTACTTTCACTGCTGCGCCAATACGTTAAATACTTCCGCTACCGCGACCGCTCCCGGATCCATCACCCCATCCAGGTTCTCTTTATTGACATACGACGAGCGTCCCGCGCCGGCTTTCGCCATTTTTGCCGTTGCTTCCGCGCCCTGCTGCGCGGCCTGCGCTGCCGCCTGAATATTGCCTTTCTGTAACGCCTCCAGCGCCGGTTGCAGCGCATCGATCAGCGTGCGATCGCCAAGATCCGCTCCGCCGTACTGCTTCATCTGCGCAAGTCCACTGAGCAAGGCCTCCGGGAGCGTCTGACCATCGTGAAGCTTTTGCCCGGCCGCGGTGAAGAAGATCGACATCAGCACCCCGCTCGACCCGCCCATCACCGTGGCTAGACGCTCGCCAACCAGCAGTAGCAGCTTAGACACGTCATTAAGCGGGAGCGTGTTCTCCTCCAGGCGCTGCGCAATATCCCGCGCCCCTTGCGCAAAGGTAGAGCCGGTATCGCCATCCCCCACCCTGGCATCCAGCGCGTTCAGGCGGTTTTCCAGCTGGATCAGCGCTGTCGACACGGAGGAGACAAACGCACGCACCTGAGGATTGTCAGAGGGGGTATACTCCACACGGTCATGAATGGCGCTATGCGCCACGGTGCGCAGTGGCGCAAACGCGACGGGCTTCTGCCAGCCGAGCGTCTCGACGTCAGCGTGAATCGCCTTTTCGAAGAAATCGTTGAGCTTCAGCAGCGTCAGAGAAAAGCCTTTCATATCCAGCGCGCTGACCAGCGGCGCAGGGCCAATCAGGTACGCGATACTCTCTTTCAGCGCCGAATGCGCCAGCTCTTTGGTCAGCAACGCCATCTCCAGCGCCGATACGCCGCCAAGATTGTTAATCAGCACCGCAAAACGCCCCTCACCCGCCTGCGCGCTTAACGGCTTCACCAGGGTGTCGATAATGGCTTTGCTGTTTTGCGTATCCACCACGGAAGCCCCGGGCTCGCCGTGAATGCCCAGGCCCAGCTCGACATGGCCTTGTTTAATGCGCCCCTCTTCATCGTCGCTGCCCGGCAGGTTGCAGGTTTGCATCGCCACGCCCAGGCTCCAGAGGTTATCGCAGGCCAGTTGCGCAATATCCCGCACCTCGCTCAGCGATTTCCCCTGCTCCGCCGCGTAGCCCGCAATCTTGTGCACCAGTGCCGTACCGGCAATACCGCGCGGCTGCTTGTTATCCGGCAGCGCGATATCGTCTGCCACAATCACCATCTCCACCTTCAGGCCGTAGCGTTTGGCCTTCTCGGCCGCCAGGCCAAAGTTCAGGCGGTCGCCGGTGTAGTTTTTGACGATCAGCAGACAGCCGCGATCGCCCGTGACCGCGACAATGGCATTCAGCACCGCATCCACGCTCGGCGAGGCAAACAGATCGCCGCACACTGCCGCCGTCAGCATCCCTTTGCCGACAAACCCGGCGTGTGCGGGTTCGTGGCCTGAGCCGCCGCCGGAGATCACCGCCACGCGGCTTTTGTCCCAGTCGCCGCGTGCGACGATCCTGATGGCCGGATCGATAGCAAGCTTGACGAGATTGGCATGTGGCGCAGAAAGCAGTATGCCTTCAATGGCATCGTTGACCAGCTGTTTGCGATCGTTAAAGAAGAATCTGGACATAGTTTCCCACTATTTTGTGAACCGTATGCAAAAGCATAGTCCGCGCTGGATAATGCGCCGCAAAGTCAGGAATTTACTCAACCAAATTGCTATCAGGTTGCCTATACTCCACCCAGGACTAAGAGAGGAAGCGCATCATGAGTACACCATTGTTAATTGCCCGGACGCTGGAAAAAGAGCTCTATTTACTGCCCGCGATGGCGAACCGCCACGGTCTGATCACCGGCGCGACCGGGACGGGGAAAACCGTCACCCTGCAAAAGCTGGCGGAGTCGCTTTCGGAGATTGGCGTACCAGTCTTTATGGCTGACGTAAAAGGCGATTTAACCGGTGTGGCTCAGGAAGGGACGGCCTCTGAAAAACTGCTCGAACGGCTGAAGAATATTGGCATCACGGACTGGACGCCGCACGGTAACCCGGTGGTGGTGTGGGACATCTTCGGTGAAAAAGGCCACCCGGTACGCGCCACCGTCTCCGATCTTGGCCCGCTGCTGCTGGCCCGTCTGCTTAACCTCAACGACGTGCAGTCCGGCGTGCTGAATATTATCTTCCGCATTGCCGATGACCAGGGGCTACTGCTGCTTGATTTCAAAGATCTGCGCGCCATTACGCAGTACATCGGCGATAACGCCAAATCCTTCCAGAACCAGTACGGCAACATCAGCAGCGCCTCGGTGGGCGCTATTCAGCGTGGGCTACTGACGCTTGAGCAACAGGGCGCTGAACATTTCTTTGGTGAACCCATGCTGGATATCAAAGACTGGATGCGCACCGACAGCAGTGGCAAAGGCATTATTAACATCCTGAGCTCAGAGAAGCTCTACCAGATGCCGAAACTCTATGCCGCCAGCCTGCTGTGGATGCTCTCCGAACTCTATGAACAATTACCCGAAGCAGGCGATCTGGAAAAACCGAAGCTGGTGTTCTTCTTTGACGAAGCGCATCTGCTGTTTAACGATGCACCTCAGGTACTGCTGGATAAGATCGAACAGGTTATCCGCCTGATCCGCTCCAAAGGCGTCGGCGTCTGGTTTGTCTCGCAAAACCCGTCAGATATCCCGGATAACGTGCTGGGTCAGCTTGGTAACCGCGTACAGCACGCCCTGCGCGCCTTCACGCCGAAAGATCAGAAAGCGGTGAAAGCCGCCGCGCAAACCATGCGCGCCAACCCTGCCTTTGATACCGAAGCGGCGATTCAGGCGTTAGGCACCGGTGAAGCGCTGATCTCGTTCCTCGATGCGAAGGGCAGCCCGTCCGTGGTGGAACGCGCCATGGTCATTGCACCTTGCTCGCGCATGGGGCCGGTGACCGACGATGAGCGCAACGGCCTGATTAACCACTCTCCGGTTTACGGGAAATACGAAGACGAGGTGGATCGCGAGTCCGCGTTCGAGATGCTGCAAAAAGGGGTCCAGGCGACAACGGAATCGCAGGATGCACCTGCCGCTAAAGGGCAATCAGTCGCCGTTGATGACGGCATTCTCGGTGGGCTCAAAGACATTCTGTTCGGCAGCACCGGGCCGCGCGGCGGCAAACGCGACGGCGTAGTGCAGACCATGGCGAAAAGCGCAGCCCGACAGGTCACCAATCAGATCGTGCGCGGCATGCTGGGGAGTTTGTTAGGCGGCCGTCGCAGGTAAATGGGGAACCCACGGGTGGCCCAGCGCCGAACCCTGTACGCCGTTCTCCTGCAGGTAGCGGTCTATTTCCACCATCCCCGTCCAGCGGTTCTCACACCACAGCGGTGCCAGAAGCGTTGGGCGGCGGGCGCTGGCCGAGATGCGGTGGTAGACAATCTCCGGTGGCGTGTGGCGAATCATCTCCCCCGCCGTCACCGTATAGTCCTCAAGCTCGATACCGCTTAACCGCCCGGCCTCCCAGGCTTTCGCCATAATGCTGCCTTTCACGATATGCAGCGGATGCAACTTGATGCCGTCCACGCCGGTTTCAACGACCCTTTCCAGCGTTTCAAGGCCATGCTGTTGACCTTCGCCGGGTAACCCAACAATCAGGTGCGAACAGACCTTCAGCCCGCGCTCGCGGGCCAGCCGCGTGGTGCGTTGGTAGCAGGCAAAATCATGCCCACGGTTAATACGGTGCAGCGTTTTGTCATGTGCCGTTTGCAAGCCCAGCTCCAGCCAGATCTCGTAGCCTTGTTCTTTGTACTCGCTGAGCAGGTCCAGCACCGCGTCCGGAACGCAGTCCGGGCGGGTTCCCACGCACAGCCCAACGATACTGGCCTGGCTGATGGCCTGCTGATACATCGAACGCAATACCTGCACCTCCGCCCACGTGCTGGTATAAGCCTGAAAATAGGCCAGATACTGCTTCGCGCGGTTCACCTGGCTGGCCTGGTGGGCAAGCTGCTCAGCGATAGAATGATGCTGCTGCGCTTCATCGGCAAACGACGCGACGTTACAGAAGGTGCAGCCGCCGCGCCCGATGGTGCCGTCGCGATTCGGGCAGCTAAACCCGCCGTGCAGCGTCAGCTTATGAACCTTTTGCCCGTACCGCTGCAAAAGATCCCCACCAAACATATTGACTAATTTCTGTAACTGCATAATCTGATAGACCGTCCCGGAGAAAGGGGACAAGCCTGCCATTTTTAGCCTCTGTCGGCGATGACCTGGATCAATCGCCCTGGACGGCCTTTATCTATATGAATAAATACTCAGGATTACTGCAACTTCATTCACGCCGTACGTGATTACTTTTCCTTATGTTCTGATTGTTTTTTTCATTTATAGCGCCAGCACTGAAAAACAGTGTGTTTATGCGGGTTTGCAGACAATTCCAGATTATTGTTCTGCTATAAAACCGCTATTCAGCACGCTACATTGATAATACCGCTTTCATATAGTGAGTCAGATCACACTCCGCTGCGCTCTTTCAGGGCATTCAATCAATGTAAAATTAGTTAAATAACCTTTAAATACAATCATATAATCACTCTTTAGCACATTTTTGTATAAATAAGATTGCCATTTGACCTGTGTACCAATTCCCGATAAGTTGGAAATCCGCTGGAAGCTTTCTGGATGAGCGGCCTGCTCATCATATTTATGCAGTAATTGAGATTCCCTCTGAAGCAAGTCCTCAAACTTGTTTACCTGCGCGAAAGGATGAAAAAGAGGGCGAATGCGAGGTCCGCGTATGAAACGCAACCCCCGTCGCCATGCTCTTTCTGTGCCTGTGCGCCACGGTAAAGTTCAGTGGGAAGCCCGACGAGCCTGGGGAGGTTCACTGATATGTTGTACGATAAATCCCTTGAGAAGGATAACTGTGGTTTCGGCCTGATCGCCCACATAGAAGGCGAACCTAGCCACAAGGTAGTGCGTACTGCTATTCACGCACTGGCCCGTATGCAGCACCGTGGCGCCATCCTTGCCGATGGTAAAACCGGCGACGGTTGCGGCCTGCTGCTGCAAAAACCGGATCGTTTCTTCCGTATCGTGGCGGAAGAGCGCGGCTGGCGTTTAGCCAAAAACTACGCTGTCGGCATGCTGTTCCTGAATCAGGATCCTGAAAAGGCTGCCGCCTCACGCCGCATCGTCGAAGAAGAACTTCAGCGTGAAACCCTGTCGATTGTCGGCTGGCGCGATGTGCCAACCAACGAAGGAGTGCTCGGTGAAATCGCCCTCTCCTCGCTGCCTCGTATTGAACAGATTTTCGTCAACGCGCCTGCGGGCTGGCGTCCGCGTGATATGGAACGCCGTCTGTTTATTGCCCGTCGCCGCATTGAAAAACGTCTCCAGGACGATAAAGAGTTCTACGTCTGTAGCCTCTCTAACCTGGTGAACATCTATAAAGGTCTGTGTATGCCGGCTGACCTGCCGCGCTTCTACCTGGACCTGGCGGACCTGCGTCTGGAATCGGCCATTTGCCTGTTCCACCAGCGCTTCTCCACCAACACCGTACCACGCTGGCCGCTGGCGCAGCCGTTCCGCTACCTGGCGCACAACGGCGAGATCAACACCATCACCGGTAACCGCCAGTGGGCCCGCGCCCGTACCTATAAATTCCAGACGCCGCTGATCCCCGATCTGCACGATGCCGCGCCGTTCGTGAACGAAACCGGCTCGGACTCCAGCTCGATGGATAACATGCTGGAACTGCTGCTGGCGGGCGGGATGGATATCGTGCGTGCTATGCGTCTGCTCGTGCCGCCGGCCTGGCAGAACAACCCGGATATGGATCCTGAGCTGCGCGCGTTCTTCGACTTCAACTCCATGCACATGGAGCCGTGGGATGGTCCGGCGGGCATCGTCATGTCCGACGGTCGTTTTGCCGCCTGTAACCTGGACCGTAACGGTCTGCGTCCGGCGCGCTACGTCATCACCAAAGACAAGCTCATCACCTGTGCCTCTGAAGTCGGCATCTGGGATTACCAGCCAGACGAAGTGGTCGAGAAAGGCCGCGTCGGTCCGGGCGAGCTGATGGTGATCGACACCCGCGGTGGGCGCATCCTGCACTCCGCCGAAACCGACAATGATCTGAAGAGCCGCCACCCGTACAAAGAGTGGATGGAGAAAAACGTGCGTCGTCTGGTGCCGTTTGAAGATCTGTCGGACGAAGAAGTGGGCAGCCGCGAGCTGGACGATGACACCCTCGCCAGCTACCAGAAGCAATTTAACTACAGCGCGGAAGAGCTGGACTCCGTCATCCGCGTGCTCGGTGAAAACGGCCAGGAAGCGGTCGGCTCGATGGGTGACGATACCCCGTTTGCCGTGCTCTCCAGCCAGCCGCGCATCATCTATGACTACTTCCGTCAGCAGTTCGCGCAGGTGACTAACCCGCCAATCGATCCACTGCGTGAAGCACACGTGATGTCGCTGGCCACCAGCATCGGTCGCGAGATGAACGTCTTCTGCGAGGCCGAAGGCCAGGCGCACCGTCTGACCTTTAAATCGCCGATCCTGCTGTACTCCGATTTCAAACAGCTCACCACTATGAAAGAGGAGCACTACCGCGCCGACACGCTCGACATTACCTTCGACGTGAACGAGGCGAGCCTCGAAGAGACGGTGAATGCGCTGTGTGACAAAGCCGAACAGATGGTGCGTAACGGTACCGTGCTGCTGGTATTGTCCGACCGCAACATCGCGAAAAACCGTCTGCCGGTACCGGCCCCGATGGCGGTAGGCGCTATCCAGACGCGTCTGGTCGATAAAAGCCTGCGCTGCGACGCCAACATTATTGTTGAAACCGCCAGCGCGCGCGATCCGCACCACTTTGCCGTGCTGTTAGGCTTTGGCGCGACGGCGATCTATCCGTATCTGGCCTACGAAACGCTGGCCCGTCTGGTGGATACCCGCGCGATCGACAAAGATTATCGCGCGGTGATGCTGAACTACCGTAACGGTATCAACAAAGGTCTGTACAAGATCATGTCCAAAATGGGCATCTCGACCATTGCCTCCTACCGCTGCTCGAAGCTGTTTGAAGCGGTCGGCCTGCATGACGAGGTCGCCAACCTCTGCTTCCAGGGCGTGGTCAGCCGCATCGGCGGCGCCGGTTTTGCTGACTTCCAGCAGGATCTGGTGAACCTGTCCAAACGCGCCTGGCTGGCACGTAAGCCGCTGGATCAGGGCGGTCTGCTGAAATACGTTCACGGCGGCGAATACCACGCCTACAACCCGGACGTGGTGCGCACGCTGCAGCAGGCGGTTCAGAGCGGCGAATACCGTGATTATCAGCAGTACGCTGAGCTGGTGAACAACCGTCCGGCGGCAACGCTGCGCGACCTCATTGCCCTGAATCCGGGTGATGAAGCGGTCAGCATTGACGATGTTGAGCCGGCATCCGAACTGTTTAAACGCTTCGATACCGCGGCGATGTCCATCGGCGCGCTGAGTCCGGAAGCCCACGAAGCGCTGGCGGAAGCCATGAACAGCATCGGCGGCAACTCTAACTCCGGCGAGGGCGGTGAAGATCCGGCGCGCTACGGCACCAACAAGGTGTCCCGTATCAAGCAGGTGGCATCCGGCCGCTTTGGCGTGACGCCAGCGTACCTGGTCAACGCCGACGTGATTCAGATTAAGGTCGCGCAGGGTGCAAAACCGGGCGAAGGCGGTCAGTTACCGGGTGATAAAGTCACGCCGTACATCGCCAAACTGCGCTACTCGGTACCGGGCGTGACGCTGATCTCCCCGCCGCCGCACCACGATATCTACTCTATCGAGGACCTGGCGCAGCTGATTTTCGACCTGAAGCAGGTCAACCCGAAGGCGATGATCTCCGTGAAGCTGGTTTCCGAACCGGGCGTCGGCACCATCGCGACCGGCGTGGCGAAGGCCTATGCGGACCTTATCACCATCGCCGGTTATGACGGCGGTACCGGTGCAAGCCCGCTCTCCTCCGTGAAATATGCGGGTTGTCCGTGGGAGCTTGGCCTGGTGGAAACCCAGCAGGCGCTGGTGGCTAACGGTCTGCGTCATAAGATCCGTCTGCAGGTGGATGGCGGTCTGAAAACCGGCCTCGACATCATCAAGGCGGCGATCCTCGGTGCGGAAAGCTTCGGTTTCGGTACCGGTCCAATGGTCGCGCTGGGCTGTAAATACCTGCGTATTTGCCACCTGAACAACTGCGCAACCGGCGTTGCAACCCAGGACGAGAAGCTGCGTAAGAACCACTATCACGGCCTGCCGTTCAAAGTGACCAACTACTTTGAGTTCATTGCCCGCGAAACCCGCGAGCTGATGGCGCAGCTGGGTGTGAAGCGTCTGGTAGACCTGATTGGCCGCACCGATCTGCTGAAAGAGCTGGAAGGCTTCACCGCCAAGCAGCAGAAGCTGGAGTTGAGCAAGCTACTGGAAACCGCGCAGCCGCATCCTGGCAAAGCGGTCTACTGCACCGAGAACAACCCGCCGTTCGATAACGGCGTGCTGAACGCGCAGTTGCTGCAGCAGGCGAAGCCGTATGTGGACGACAAGCAGAGCAAAACGTTCTGGTTTGATATCCGCAACACCGACCGTTCCGTGGGTGCCTCCCTCTCCGGTTACATCGCGCAGACGCACGGTGACCAGGGGCTGGCGGCCGATCCGATTACCGCGCACTTCAGCGGTACCGCGGGTCAGAGCTTCGGCGTGTGGAACGCAGGCGGCGTTGAGCTGTATCTGACCGGCGATGCCAACGACTACGTCGGCAAAGGCATGGCGGGTGGTCTGCTGGCGGTGCGTCCTCCGGTCGGCTCAGCCTTCCGCAGCCATGAAGCCAGCATTATCGGTAACACCTGCCTGTACGGCGCGACAGGCGGTCGTCTGTTCGCAGCAGGTCGTGCGGGCGAGCGTTTTGCGGTGCGTAACTCCGGTGCCATCACCGTGGTGGAAGGCATTGGCGATAACGGTTGTGAGTACATGACGGGCGGGATTGTTTGCGTTCTGGGTAAAACCGGCGTGAACTTCGGCGCAGGCATGACGGGTGGTTTTGCCTACGTCCTGGATGAAGACGGTGAGTTCCGCAAACGCGTGAACCCGGAGCTGGTGGAAGTGCTGGACGTTGACACGCTGGCTATCCACGAAGAACACCTGCGCGGTTTGATTACCGAACACGTGCAGCATACCGGTTCTTCGCGCGGCGAAGAGATCCTGGCGAACTGGCCAGCGTTCTCTGCGAAATTCGCGCTGGTTAAGCCGAAGTCCAGCGATGTTAAAGCCCTGTTGGGTCACCGTAGTCGTAGCGCAGCAGAGCTGCGCGTGCAGGCGCAGTAAGGAATTCAGATGAGCCAGAACGTATACCAGTTTATCGACCTGCAGCGTGTTGATCCGCCAAAGAAACCGCTGAAGATCCGTAAAATTGAATTTGTTGAAATCTACGAGCCGTTTTCAGAAGGCCAGGCCAAAGCACAGGCAGACCGCTGCCTGTCCTGCGGTAACCCTTACTGCGAATGGAAATGTCCGGTACACAACTACATCCCGAACTGGCTGAAGCTGGCCAACGAAGGACGTATTTTTGAAGCCGCCGAACTCTCTCACCAGACCAACACCCTGCCGGAAGTGTGCGGCCGTGTGTGTCCTCAGGACCGTCTGTGCGAAGGTTCCTGTACGCTGAATGACGAGTTCGGCGCGGTGACCATCGGCAACATCGAGCGCTACATCAACGATAAAGCGTTTGAGATGGGCTGGCGTCCGGACATGACCGGCGTGAAGCAAACCGACAAGCGCGTGGCGATCATCGGCGCGGGCCCGGCGGGCCTGGCCTGTGCGGACGTGCTGACCCGCAACGGCGTGAAGGCGGTGGTCTTTGACCGTCATCCGGAGATCGGCGGCCTGCTGACCTTCGGTATCCCGGCCTTCAAGCTGGAAAAAGAGGTCATGACCCGTCGCCGCGAAATCTTCACCGGCATGGGCATTGAGTTCAAACTGAACGTGGAAGTGGGCCGCGACGTGCAGCTCGACGACCTGCTGAAGGATTACGACGCCGTGTTCCTGGGCGTGGGCACCTATCAGTCCATGCGCGGCGGTCTGGAGAACGAAGACGCGCCGGGCGTGTACGACGCGCTGCCGTTCCTGATTGCCAACACCAAGCAGATCATGGGCTACGGCGAAACCGCCGATGAGCCTTTCGTCAGCATGGAAGGCAAACGCGTGGTGGTGCTGGGCGGCGGTGATACCGCGATGGACTGCGTGCGTACCTCCATTCGTCAGAATGCGGCACACGTGATCTGCGCCTACCGTCGTGACGAAGAGAACATGCCGGGCTCTAAGCGCGAAGTGAAAAACGCGCGTGAAGAGGGCGTGGAGTTCCAGTTCAACATCCAGCCTCTGGGTATTGAAGTGAATGCCAACGGTAAAGTGAGCGGCGTGAAGATGGCGCGTACCGAGATGGGCGCACCGGATGCGAAAGGCCGTCGTCGCGCCGAGATCGTGGCCGGTTCTGAACATGTCATTCCGGCCGACGCCGTGGTGATGGCGTTCGGTTTCCGTCCTCACAGCATGGAATGGCTGGCGAAGCACAGCGTTGAGCTGGATTCACAGGGCCGCATTATTGCGCCAGAAGGTAGCGATAACGCGTTCCAGACCAGCAACCCGAAAATCTTCGCCGGTGGCGATATCGTTCGCGGTTCCGACCTGGTGGTGACGGCGATTGCCGAAGGCCGCAAGGCGGCTGACGGGATACTGAATTACCTGGAAGTGTAAGAAAAAAGGGAATAAACCTTCCGGTTTATTCCCTTTGCTAAATAAAGCGTAATTAAAAAATAAATTACAGATATTTCAGCGTGAAGGTTGCCTGCCCATCAATGCTGGTATCATCGGTAATTGCCAGCGTCGTGGTGTCCTGAATCGCAAGCGAAATAGCCATTGGTACAACGGCCTGAGTAAAGGCCAGTGGTGCCGTTTCTCCGGTGGTTGCAACAGTCACAATTTCACTGGCGTTGTTCTGCATCAGCGAACCCACGTTAGACCAGGACGTTCCATTATCTGAGCTGTAGGTCACTCCGACTGCATTACCATCTGCCGTTACGCTGTCGGTTTTAACAAACATGCTGTAGTTACCAATCTTCACGTTGCCTGCCGTGGTGTTTACGCCAAACAGGTTTACCGGCTGGAGGACGTCAACACCGGCTACGGTACCGTTTTTAACGACCACATTCGCCGCCGTGCCGCTACGGTCATCATTCACGCTAAAGCCCACTTTGATAGGCGCCTGGCAGCTAATCGTCAGGGAGAAGTCTTTTTGTCCCAGTTGGTTAACTGCAGTGGCGCTCAGCGAGCCCAGATTGACGGTGCCGTAGTCAATGGTGCCGCCGCCGCTCAGCGTTGGGGTACAGGACGCATTAGTTAACGTACCTTTTAACTTCAAAACGGCGCTCGGGTCAGCTGCAAATGCAGAAGAGACACAAAGAGACAGAACAGTTGCAAGCCATACTTTTTTCATTCGTTAATCCTTAACGTTTAATCTATTTATAACAAACCAATTACGGCATTCATGCCGTTAAATGAATATATATCTTTCCTCCCAGCGCATTCACTTATCAGAAAGGATAAAAATATTCATTTCATCGACGACAAAAATAATGAAGCTTATTTTCTCTTCATTATTTTTATTTAATACCCGAACCGCTACTTCGTCAGCAGGGTCCAGGTTAAATCACTTTCCAGTGCGGTTTGATCGGTGATGCGGCTAAACGCATTGTCATCCAGCACGGGTGATAGCGTCACCCGGAAATTCATCTGCTGGCCTGAAGGCACCTGATTATTATCAACCGCAATAACCGCTTCATTATTACGCACATAAAACGGCGAAGGCGTGCCGCTTTGCGGAGTAAAATTGAGCTGGTCGACCGTTTTACCGACGGTATAATTTTTACCGTCAACGGTCATCTCATCGATTTTCACCGCCATTCCGCCAGACTGGCCGAATGTGAAGCGCCCTTTATCGCCTGCCGTCCCCTGAAGCAACACCGCCATTTGCTGCGGCTGCGGACAGTAAACGTTAACGTTGAGGGTACGGTCCGCCATTTTGTGCCAGTTCTGCTGGGTTTTATCGATATTATCTCGACGCATTTCGTGGTAATCCACCACCGGCTGCGAGAGCGTTATTTGGCAATCTTCCGCATGTGCAGTCGCCGCGAAGAAAAGTATCCCCAGCGCGGTTAATCCAACTGTTTGTTGATAATTCATCGGCATACTCCGTTTACTTCTTCATAGAAGGCATCTTCATCGCGTTTCTCTGGAAGAGCGAAATCGAGTTTGCACAGACGATTGTTGTTGGCATCCATGGCGTAGAGCGCCGATAGCTGATCCGCATCGTTGATAAAGACATGACCATCATCAACGACCGTAACAATGTAGTTGCCCTTCTCATCCACGACCGTCAGCCCTTTTTTCAGCGGCTGACCATCGGCTTGCTTCATACGCAGCATCACACGACGGCTGTTTAGCACCCTGAAGTCAAGCTCGCTGACTGAAGCGTGACCTGCGGCGATATATCGGGTGCCGTTTGCCAGCGTCATATTCTGCGGCAGCTTGTTGGCATCCACTTCAATACGCGAATTGCGCCACTCGTTAAGCGAAGGTACGACCGCCTGACCCCAGGCATCGGTCCAGACCGTACCCTGTGGCGTGGCGATTTCTACCCCGCTTTTCTTCTCGCTCAGTCTGGCAATGGCAAAGGTATCGCGAATCGCATACGGCGAGAACGTCACGCCATTTTTGTGCATAGCGATGCCGCCCGCCAGGGTGGCGTTATAGTTACGCTGATTATCACCGCTGGTGCCGCCACCCACGCTCAGCTGGGTATAGTGCAGGTTGGTGTTGATGTTACCGTTGAAGCTATTATCACTGGAGGACTGGTCACGATCCGCGGCGATATAGTAGTGCGTGTTGTCGCCCAGTGAGCCGCTGTTGGCGACACCGTAAGTGGTATTGTCGCCCTGCTTGCGCATGTAGGTGCTCACAGATTGCCCTGGACTCAATGGAATGCTGACGTTGATGTACAGCATTTCATCGTCCTGATCGTCATCGACGTTGCCCACGGCGCTTTGCCAGTTGGCAGTCACGCTGGCATATTTGAACGTCTTACCCCACGACAGCAGCAGATAGCGGGAATCTTCATAGTCCCCGCTGCTCTGGTTGTAGTTGAAGCCTGCTGAGAAAACGCCTGCCAGATCGGATGAAAAATGTACGCTGCCGGAATAGGCGTTATCGTATCCCTGGTAATCGTCGTCCATTGCTTCTGCCATCTCACGATAGCCGCCGCTGTAGTGCGTCGCGCTGGTGGAAAGCGAGACATGGGAGGAAAGCGTAAGGTCGCTTCCCAGCTCGGTTTTAAGGCCACTGTTGCTGTCACCAAACGATTCCTGGCTTGCCGCAACCGTCGTGGAAACAGACCAGAGGTCGTTGATCAGAAAATCGGTGCGACCGCCAGCCGCCTGATAATCCTGAGCGGCAGTACCGGAGGCCAGAAGGTTCATCCACGGGAAAATGCGCCAGCCGTCGGACACGTTCATCACTAGCGGATCGCTGTAGTCGCTGTCGATGCTGCGCACCTGACCCGCTGACACGGTAAGCCCCTGCGGGCGTGAAAGGTTGCGCTGCTTCACGGCGGCTGCAGGAACAATAAAGTGATTCGTTGAGCCGTCAGACTCCACGACGGAAACGTCCAAATCGACGTTGTTACGCGCAATCGGCACGTCATCCAGCGTAAATGGCCCCGCGGGCACGAGCGTACTGAAAATCAGCTGATTGTTCTGGCGAATCTCCACGCGAGCCTGCGAAGAACGGGCAATGCCGGACACGCTGACGCCGCTACCGTCTCTTGTCAGCCCGTTGGTCGGCATAAGCTGGATGCCGGTAATGGGTATGCCGCTCAACACATTAGACAGGGCGTTAATTTCACCGACCTGCATGGTTAACTTCTGCGGGACAAAAACATGCTCCGCGTAGGTGTAAATGCTGTCGGCATTTTTCTTGCCATTGTCATCCGTCAGGATGTAATTACTGCGAAGCGACCAGTCAAAAGCGTTGAAACCCGCTTCCAGATTGGCCTGCGAATAGCGGGAATTGTCGCTACCGCCATATTCGTTACGGGTGCTGAATAGCGAATAGTTGAGCATCCCGGCGGCACCGCCGTGCTGGAAGTTTCGGATATCCGACGACAGGCTGTTTACCGCTTCAGGCGGCAGGTATAACTCAACGGCTTCCTGGTTTGGCAACGCGTTGATCACCGCTTTCGGGTAATCGTCACGGATGTCATGGCACGCCTCGCCTGCCTTCAGCGGAACCGGCATAAGACCGGCGAAATCAAGCAGATCGTTATCAAAACACAGCACGCCGTCCTTATCGAAACGGACGGCGGCCATGCCGCGATCTTCACCATTCACTTTGACGTTCACGGAATGGGTTCCGGGCAGAAAACGCGGTGCTTCAGCGAAGTAATGGTTCAAATCGCTCGTTAACCCCAGCGTTTTCATTACTCCCGTATCAAACGTCACTTCCCTTGCGAGTACGGAAGCGGAGTCAAACATCATCAGAGGCAAGGTGCCGCAGAGAACTGCGCGGACACAAAGTGCAATACGGCTTTTTTTATTCACCGTTTTATCCCTATTTTATTTATTTAATTCAGAGGTAAAGCTCGGCACTTCAACGCCATAGCGGCTGGCCGGGAAAAATTTAACGTGGCTGTCACCACTGGTTGTTTTATTCAACGCAGCCGTCATCGTCTCACCTGGCAGAAGGTAAGTTTTGGAAAGCGTGGCGTTTGCGCCTGAAGGCTGTAATACGACTTTTTGTGCCAGACGGACAACGTACTTACTTGGATTGGTGACTTTTACAGACGACCCGACGGTTGACCATTTGAGGTATTTCCATGCGTCCGTCACAACCCCCAGCGTAGCCGGGCGTATTAGCACTGGAATATCCTGGCGGATGTTAATACCAATTTTAATTTTTTTATCGTCATTTTTTGGCGGAATGCCGTCAAACGTTACGCGTTTGAAATGCTCAACGTCCAGCGGTTGCTTGCTTTGCAAAATAAAACGAAGCTGCTGCGTTTGACCGGGTTCAAGGCGAACGACAGGCTGCGTGACGATCAGCTTAAGCCCCTGATCATCCGGCAGGTCAACCACGTTCGTATATAAAAGGGATGGGTGTGAATCCGTATTTTTTACGTTGATGGTACCGCTGTGCGTGGCTTCATCAATAATCAGCAGACTGGTTTCCGGCACCATACCTTCTGCATGTACTGCAAAATGGGTAGAAAATAAAGCGAGGGTGAAAAGTGTTTTAAATATATTCGATTTTACGCATTGCATAATATTATCTCCTTGATAGCCCAACAGAACATTCCATGTTTATCGCGCTGTTAAAAAGAGAGTAAATGCAGAACATTCACTCTCTGGATTATTTTAAAATTACTTTTACTCAATAAAGTCTTACAGATAACGCAGGCTGATGGTCAACTGACCGTCAAGCTGAGTATCATCGGTAATCGCCAGAGTTGCGGTGTTCTGAACAGCCAGTGAGGTCACCAGTGGGAAGGTCGCAGTCTGGAAAGCCAGCGGGTCCAGAGTACCCGTAGACGCGACGGTGAAGTCACGAATATGGCTGCCCTGAGTAGAACCATTGGTGGTTTTGGTCCAGTTACCCGTTGCGTTCTGCTGATAGATTGGATCTGCCGCAGCACCATCAGCCGTTACGCTGTCTGCTTTAACAAACATAGCGTAAGTACCGATGTTAACGCCACCTTCGGTTTTGCCCACACCGTAAGTTTGGCCAGTGCCACTACCTTGAGAGCCACCACCAAACTGACCGTTTGTTACCGTCAGGTTCGCGTTAGAATCCACGCGGTCGTCTACCATATTCCAGGACACTTTTGTTGCCGCGGTGCAGTTAATGGTCAGGTCGATATTTTTCTGGCCCAACTGGTTGGTTGCAGTCGCACTCAGATCGCCCAGGTTAATTGTACCGTAGTCAACAGTACCGCCGTTGCTCAGAACGGGTGTACATGCTGCATTGGTCAGCGTACCTTTAACCTTCAGTACCGCTGAAGGGTCTGCAGCAAATGCTGATGTCACACACAGAGAAAGCGCAGTTGCGAGTAAAACTTTTTTCACTTGTTAATCCTTAACATATGAGTAATTGCAATATTTAATCCAGTAATGATAAATACCTTTACCAGTTACTGATTGTCGTCATGCTTGTCAGCATGTGCACATAGTATTGTTTTTATAAATACATGCAATTTAGCAAAATTAACGATTCTATTAAGGATAACGAAAAACTGATCTTTTCCTTAATTTATTAAGGAATTACCCATTTAAAAAAGAGATTAACATCAAAAAAAGAATACTACTCTGAATTTAACTTTACTTTTCTCAGCGCTTTGATATTACTTTACACCTCATTGATTCACACCATTTATAAATCTAGTTAATTATTAACCAGACAATAAAGAAATAAGAGATATAAACAATGCTTATTTAAAAATGTTGCAGCGGTTGATGGATATAAAGAAAAAAGCCAGTGAATCACTGGCTTTTATAAACGGACGACAAAGGGATTTATTTGACGACGCGTAGCGCCGGGCGACCACCGCGCGGAGGCGGATCGTCATCAGGGTCATTGTCGTCGTGATGATCGGGTTTGTCGCCATCGATAAGTGACATCACCGTGTCGCTTTCGCGCTCATCAGATGCATTGTCATCATTCAGGCTGGCAACCTCTTCATCATACGCCGCTTCTGGCTCAAACATGGTACCCGCCCCGTTTTCACGGGCGTAGATAGCCAGCACAGCGGCCAGCGGCACGGAAACCTGACGCGGTACGCCGCCGAAACGCGCGTTGAAGCGCACTTCATCGTTCGCCAGTTCCAGGTTACCCACCGCGCGCGGGGCGATGTTCAGTACGATCTGTCCGTCACGTGCGTATTCCATTGGAACCAACACGCCCGGCAACGTCACATCCACAACCAGGTGCGGCGTGAGCTGGTTATCCAGCAGCCATTCATAGAAGGCGCGCAGCAGATACGGACGGCGTGGGGTAAGTTGTGACATTTCCACAGTCATTAGCCTCGGCCGAGACGCATTTCACGTTCCGGTTCAGTTAAAGATGCCAGGAAAGAGTCGCGTTCGAATACGCGAGTCATGTAGCCTTTCAGCTCTTTCGCGCCAGGACCGCTGAACTCTACGCCCAGGGTTGGCAGACGCCACAGCAGCGGTGCCAGGTAGCAGTCTACCAGGCTGAACTCATCGCTCAGGAAGAACGGCTTCTGACCAAACACCGGGGCGATTGCCAGCAGCTCTTCACGCAGTTGCTTACGCGCAGCGTCGGCTTCGGCAGCGGATCCGCTGGTAATCACGTTCATCAGCGAATACCAGTCTTTCTCGATACGCTGCATGTACAGGCGGCTTTCACCACGCGCAACAGGGTAAACAGGCATCAGCGGCGGATGTGGGAAACGCTCATCCAGATATTCCATAATGATACGGGATTCCCACAGGGTCAGCTCGCGATCCACCAGCGTCGGTACGCTTTGGCTCGGGTTGAGATCGATCAGATCCTGAGGCGGGTTATCCTTTTCCACATGCTCGATCTCAAAACTGACACCCTTCTCGGCCAGCACGATACGAACCTGATGGCTATAAATGTCAGTAGGACCAGAAAACAGCGTCATTACCGAACGTTTGTTGGCAGCGACAGCCATGAAAACCTCCAGGTATATTCAGAATTTTTACTGCTACCAGCCCAACAGGGGCCAGCCAGATGTTGTATCGCCCATCCCAGAGAAGACACATTGTTCAAGAATCGAACAAAAATCGAGTATTCACCGATATTTGGGCAGAAAATTGGATGATAGTTTACCAGATTTTGATGGCTTTGTGGTGAGGGGATTCTGGAAATGTGGAAAAAGAGAAGATATATGCATGGATATTGTGGATAACCTGCGCATTATCCATAAAAAAACCCGCCGAAGCGGGTTTTTCGCCATCGTTCTGCGTAAGCAGAATGGATTAACGTTTGGAGAACTGTGGACGACGACGTGCTTTACGCAGACCCACTTTCTTACGTTCAACCTGACGCGCGTCACGAGTAACGAAGCCAGCTTTACGCAGTTCAGAACGCAGGGATTCGTCGTACTCCATCAGAGCGCGGGTGATACCGTGACGGATCGCACCTGCCTGACCGGAGATACCACCACCTTTAACGGTGATGTACAGATCCAGTTTTTCTACCATATCAACCAGTTCCAGCGGCTGGCGAACTACCATGCGGGCAGTTTCGCGACCGAAGTACTGTTCCAGAGAACGCTGGTTGATTACGATTTTACCACTGCCCGGTTTGATGAAAACGCGAGCTGCGGAACTTTTGCGGCGACCAGTGCCGTAGTATTGATTTTCAGCCATTGCCTATAATCCCGATTAGATGTCAAGAACTTGCGGTTGCTGTGCCGCGTGGTTGTGCTCGTTGCCTGCGTAAACTTTCAGTTTACGGAACATAGCACGACCCAGCGGGCCTTTTGGCAGCATGCCTTTAACCGCGATTTCAATCACACGCTCAGGACGGCGAGCAATCATCTCTTCAAAGGTCGCTTCTTTGATACCACCGATGTGGCCGGTGTGGTGGTAGTACATTTTGTCAGTACGCTTGTTGCCGGTAACAGCAACTTTGTCAGCGTTCAGAACGATGATGTAATCACCGGTATCAACGTGCGGAGTGTATTCCGCTTTGTGCTTACCGCGCAGGCGACGAGCCAGTTCAGTAGCCAGACGGCCCAGAGTTTTACCGGTCGCGTCAACAACATACCAGTCGCGCTGTACGGTTTCTGGTTTAGCTGTAAAAGTTTTCATTAAAAGCTTACCCAAATAATAAGTTACACGTTGGTGAACACCCAAACGTTTAGTCAGTTGAGGTTCACACGACAAAGTCCGGCAAACCTACCCCTTCGAATAGCTCATGCCGACACATAGAAAGTTTCGGGAAAAAAACCTTCTCGTAACGTGGGGTCGCAAGATTATAGAGAAGTTGAGGTCAAAGATCGACCCTTAAATGTGATTTGGAATGGGTTTTTCGAGGGGGCTGAAAATGCCGGGTGGCGGCTGCGCCTTACCCGGCCTACAAGGCTCCCTTCTCAGGGAGAGGGTGGCATTTATTATGGCATATGCTCCAGCTTCAGGTATTCCTCGCTCTGCATCTCCTGCAGACGAGACAGGCAGCGCTGGAACTCAAACTTCAGCCGCTCGCCCTGGTAGATGTCATATAAAGGAACCTCGGCGCTGACCACCAGCTTGACGTGGCGCTCATAAAACTCGTCCACCAGAGCGATGAAACGCCGCGCCTCGCTCTCCATCAGCCGCGTCATCACCGGTACATCCAGCACCATCACGGTGTGGAACAGACGCGAAAGCGCAATGTAGTCGTGCTGGCTACGAGCATCGACACAGAGCGTCGTAAAGGAGACCGCCAGCGTTTGGTTTTCAACGCCGAGCGTAGGCAACGGACGATGGTTAATCTCAAGTTCCGGGGCGTGCTCGCGTTTTGCCCCCGCCAGCGCCAGCCAGAGTGTATCCATCTCGCGGGTGGTCTCTGCATTTAACGGCGAGAGCCACAGGTGCGCCTGGGTTAACGTGCGCAGACGATAATCGACACCGGCATCGACGTTCATAATGTCGCAGTGCTGCTTAATGGCGTCGATGGCGGGCAGGAAGCGTGCCCGCTGCAGGCCGTTGCGGTACAGCTCGTCCGGCGGGATATTCGACGTGGCCACCAGCGTAATCCCGCGGGCAAATAACGCCTTCATCAGGCCGCCTAACAGCATGGCATCGGTGATGTCAGACACAAAAAATTCATCG
This sequence comes from Enterobacter sp. BNK-13, assembly GCF_048685015.1. Taxonomy (NCBI): domain Bacteria; kingdom Pseudomonadati; phylum Pseudomonadota; class Gammaproteobacteria; order Enterobacterales; family Enterobacteriaceae; genus Enterobacter; species Enterobacter sp. BNK-13. Next base: position 3,876,370 of record NZ_JBLQTP010000001.1, read on the forward strand.
AAGCAGAGCACGTCCGTTTCCGCCTTGAAGCGGTCGGCCACAATCTCCAGCGGATCGCTTTTACCCTGCAGCGCAGTCAGCTCTTCATGCACCCGCAGCATAAAGCGGTGGAAGTGCAGACGCTGTTTACGCTCCCCCGGCAGGCTCTGGTAGAACATGTCCATCAGCCAGGTTTTTCCGCGACCGACCCCGCCCCACATATATAAACCGCGCACCGGCGCGTGAGCCTGTGGCGCTTTTTTTCCGAGCAACCGCCCAAATGCCGCCTTTAGCCCGCCATTCTGTTCGTTTTCAGCGGGTTTGGCCGTGAGTTCCTGATAAATCATCTCCAGACGGCTTACCGCCTCACGTTGAACGTCATCCGGCTGATGGGTACCCTCGTTAAGGGCCAGTTGATATCGCGATGCAGGGGACAGGTTTTGCATAATCTTATTGTTATTCCTTCAATTAACGCTCACCAGCAGACGTGACTGATGAAAAAAAGGCCGTTCTACACTACGCGATGATACGTCAGGATTCCACTTCTACGGAAATAGCGGTTATAGTGGCATTATCAGGCACAGGCAGGAGCCGAGCCAACACCCTACGGAACAACAAGACAACGGGAGAAGTTCATGACCTGGGAATATGCGCTAATCGGTTTAGTCGTCGGCATCGTCATCGGTGCTGTGGCCATGCGTTTCGGTAATCGCAAATTGCGTCAGCAGCAGTCACTGCAGTACGAACTGGAAAAGAACAAAGCCGAGCTGGAAGAGTATCGTGAAGAGCTGGTCAGCCATTTTGCCCGTAGCGCCGAGCTGCTGGACAACATGGCGACCGACTATCGTCAGCTGTATCAGCATATGGCAAAAAGCTCCAGCAGCCTGCTGCCGGAAATGACGGCGGAAACCAACCCATTCCGCAACCGTCTGGCAGACTCTGAGGCCGGTAACGATCAGGCGCCCGTTCAGATGCCTCGCGACTATTCAGACGGCGCGTCCGGCCTGCTGCGCGGCGGTGTAAAACGCGATTAATCGCACAACCTGAATTTATTTTACGGGCGCAGCGATTGCGCCCGTCCTTTCTTCATGACCCCAGCTATCATTTAGTTAAACACCTCATTGTTCAGCGGTTTAAAATTCAATAACATCAACGTGTTTTTGGGGCCGTTTTTCCTTTATTCCAGGTTACGAGAGTCAACATCGATGAAGAAAAAAAACCAGCTGTTGAGCGCTATCGCGTTAAGTGTCGGGTTATCTCTCTCGGCGTCCGTTCCTGTATTTGCCGCCATTCCCTCCCAGGTGCCTGGCCAGGCGGCCATTCCAAGCCTTGCACCCATGCTGGAAAAAGTGTTGCCTGCGGTCGTCAGCGTTCAGGTTGAAGGCACGGCGGTACAAAGCCAACGCGTCCCTGAAGAACTGAAGAAGTATTTTGGCGATGAGTCTCCCGACCAGCAGGCCCAGCCTTTTGAAGGCCTGGGGTCTGGCGTCATTATCGATGCGGCAAAAGGCTATATTCTGACTAACAATCATGTCATCAGTCAGGCCGATAAAATCAGCGTCCAGCTAAACGATGGCCGCGAATTTGATGCCAAACTGATTGGCGGCGATGACCAGAGCGACATCGCGCTGCTGCAGGTGCAAAACCCGAGCAACCTGACCCAGATTGCCATCGCGGATTCCGACAAACTACGCGTCGGCGACTTTGCCGTCGCCGTAGGCAACCCCTTTGGCTTAGGGCAAACCGCCACCTCCGGGATCGTCTCCGCGCTGGGACGTAGCGGCCTCAATCTGGAAGGGCTGGAAAACTTTATCCAGACCGATGCCTCAATCAACCGCGGGAACTCCGGCGGGGCATTGCTCAACCTTAACGGTGAGCTGATTGGGATCAACACAGCGATTCTGGCCCCGGGCGGCGGCAGCATTGGGATCGGTTTTGCGATTCCCAGCAATATGGCCAAAACGCTGGCACAGCAGCTCATTCAGTTCGGTGAAATCAAACGCGGGCTGCTGGGTATTAAAGGTATGGAGATGAGCGCGGATATCGCAAAAGCGTTCAACATCAACGTACAGCGCGGGGCGTTTGTCAGTGAAGTGCTGCCTAACTCCGGCTCGGCAAAAGCAGGTATCAAATCGGGCGATGTGATCGTCAGCCTCAACGACAAGCCGCTGAGCAGCTTTGCCGAGCTGCGCTCGCGGATAGCCACCACCGAACCCGGCGCCAAAGTGAAGCTGGGTCTGATCCGTGACGGTAAACCGCTGAACGTTGAAGTGACGCTGGATAAGAGCACCTCCTCCTCTGCCAGTGCGGAGCTGATCGCCCCGGCGCTGCAGGGTGCGACGCTGAGCGATGGACAGTTGAAAGACGGTACGAAAGGCATTCGCATCGACACCGTTGAAAAGAGCAGCCCTGCCGCTCAGGCCGGATTGCATCAGGAAGATGTGATCATTGGCGTAAACCGCAATCGCGTGCAGTCCATTGCCGAACTGCGCAAGGTGCTGGAGAGTAAACCAGCGGTTATTGCCCTGCAGGTCATGCGCGGCAATGAGTCTATCTATATTCTGTTGCGCTAAGCATTTGCGACCCGGACATCACCGCTGCGTGTGATGTCCGGATAACTCATGTTATGCTGCAAATCGTTCCTTTTTTAACGACACGCGCATCATGCTTTTAAAGCTCTTACGTTCTATTGTCATCGGTTTGATTGTCGCTGGCCTGCTGCTGCTGGCGCTGCCGTCCTTACGTCAGTTCAATAAACTGTCGGCTCCCCAGTTCGATAGCACGGATGAAACACCGGCCACTTATAATCAGGCCGTCCGCCGAGCCGCACCTGCCGTGGTTAACGTCTATAACCGTGGCCTGAATACCTCAGCCCACAACCAGCTGGAGATCCGCACCCTCGGCTCCGGCGTGATCATGGACGAGCGCGGCTACATTATTACCAACAAGCACGTGATAAACGATGCCGACCAGATCATCGTCGCCCTGCAGGATGGCCGCGTGTTTGAGGCATTACTCGTTGGCTCTGACAGCCTGACCGACCTCGCCGTCCTGAAGATTAACGCCACGGGCGGTTTGCCGGTCATCCCGATCAACCGTAAACGTACCCCGCATATAGGCGACGTCGTCCTGGCGATTGGTAACCCTTACAACCTGGGCCAGACCATCACCCAGGGGATTATCAGCGCGACCGGCCGTATTGGTCTGAACCCCTCCGGGCGGCAGAATTTCCTGCAAACCGATGCCTCCATCAACCACGGTAACTCCGGCGGTGCGCTGGTCAACTCGCTGGGCGAACTGATGGGCATCAACACCCTGTCGTTCGATAAGAGTAACGACGGTGAGACGCCGGAAGGGATCGGCTTTGCCATTCCGTTCCAGCTGGCGACCAAAATTATGGATAAGCTGATCCGCGACGGACGCGTGATCCGCGGCTATATCGGTATCGGTGGCCGCGAAATTGCGCCGATGCATACCCAGGGTGGCGGTATCGATCAGATCCAGGGCATCGTGGTGAACGAGGTGGCGCCAGGGGGGCCGGCGGCCAACGCGGGGATTCAGGTCAATGACGTCATTGTGTCGGTCAACGGCACGCCAGCGGTTTCTGCGCTGGAGACGATGGACCAGGTGGCAGAAATTCGCCCGGGCTCTATCATCCCAGTTGAAGTCATGCGCAACGATAAGAAACTGACGCTGCAAGTCACCATTCAGGAATACCCGGCAACAAACTGACAGGCATAAAAAAACGGAGCGATAAGCTCCGTTTTTTTGCCGGGGGACGGTTCGTATTACTTGTTAACGAACTCTTCACCCAGGGTGATATCTTTCTTCAGCGTATCCAGCATGCCTTCCATCGCGTGTTGCTCAAACGCGCTCAGCTTGCCAATGGATTTACGCTCTTCGATACCATTTTTACCCAGCAGCAGCGGCTGAGAGAAGAAGCGAGCGTGTTCGCCATCGCCTTCAACGTAAGCGCATTCAACAACGCCTTTCTCGCCCTGCAGCGCGCGAACCAGTGACAGACCGAAACGTGCAGCCGCCTGGCCCATAGACAGAGTTGCAGAACCGCCACCCGCCTTCGCTTCCACCACTTCGGTGCCCGCGTTCTGGATGCGTTTGGTCAGGTCAGCCACTTCCTGCTCGGTGAAGCTTACGCCTGGGATCTGCGACAGCAGAGGCAGAATGGTAACGCCAGAGTGACCGCCGATGACCGGCACTTCCACTTCTGTTGGCTGTTTGCCCTTCAGCTCAGCAACGAAGGTATTGGAGCGGATGATATCCAGCGTGGTCACGCCGAACAGTTTGTTTTTGTCGTAAACGCCCGCTTTCTTCAACACTTCTGCCGCGATAGCAACGGTGGTGTTCACCGGGTTAGTGATGATACCGATGCATGCTTTCGGGCAGATTTCTGCAATCTGCTGCACCAGGTTTTTCACGATGCCCGCGTTGACGTTGAACAGGTCTGAACGATCCATGCCTGGCTTACGCGCCACGCCTGCAGAAATCAGCACCACGTCGGCACCCTGCAGTGCAGGACGCGCATCTTCACCGGAGAAGCCTTTGATTTTTACAGCAGTTGGGATGTGGCTCAGGTCAACCGCCACACCTGGGGTTACCGGAGCAATATCGTACAGGGAGAGTTCTGAGCCTGAAGGCAGTTGGGTTTTCAGTAGTAAGGCAAGCGCCTGGCCGATACCACCAGCAGCGCCGAGGACTGCGACTTTCATCCTAAACTCCTTATTATGGTTAACTTAAGTATCTGTAAATCCGTTGCGGCGACCATAATTCAGCAAGTAAATAATTACAATTTTCGTAGCTAAAGAATTTGAGGTCACGCGACTTTATCTCTCTTCAGAAGACGCTCTGACGACAGACGGCGACGAATTAAGAGGTGGTTACAATACACCCTGCCCCGCCACCAAAACAACATCATTTTGATAACATTTAATTTACTTTTAAGCTTATTTGCGCGGCGTGACCCAGGCATGTTTTCTGATAACGAATTCTGATAAAATCACTCCCTTTCATAACATTATTTCAGCCTGGCGCTGAGTAGATAATTTGCATAAAAATTCATCCACATGCATAATAATGTTGTTTCTATCGTCATATTCCGGGTGACTTATGCGAAGCTCGTCTAAGCAAGAAGAATTAGTCAAGGCGTTTAAAGCGCTACTTAAAGAAGAGAAATTCAGTTCTCAGGGAGAAATTGTTCAGGCGCTGCAGGAACAAGGCTTCGATAACATCAATCAGTCGAAAGTCTCCCGCATGTTAACGAAATTTGGCGCGGTGCGTACCCGTAACGCCAAGATGGAGATGGTCTATTGCCTGCCGGCGGAACTTGGCGTGCCGACCACCTCCAGCCCGCTAAAGAATCTGGTTCTGGATATCGATTACAACGACGCCGTTGTGGTGATCCACACAAGCCCTGGGGCCGCACAGCTGATTGCCCGCATGCTGGACTCGTTGGGTAAAACAGAAGGCATCCTCGGGACTATCGCTGGCGATGACACCATCTTCACCACGCCGGCTAGCGGTTTCTCCGTTAAAGATCTCCACGAAGCGATTCTGGTTCTGTTCGAACAGGAACTCTAATCCCCTTTCCCCGTAGCGCCGCTGCGGGGATCGTTCTGCCCCCACGCCGTTTCCCCCTCTTTTCCACTGCCCCTGACTTTAACAAATAGTGCTTTTTACCGCCCATTAACATTCATCTGGTGAATGCTAAATCAAAAAATCGCACAAAAAATCAAAAGCTGATATCCATATGATTTTCTTAGATATAGCCAACACAAATGCGCAAAAAACACCCAATATTATGCAAATTGGTTATAAAAAACAGAGTGGTTAACACGTAATAACAATAGAAACCATTAGTCTGGTATTAATTTTTGCCGTTATTAGTGTATACTTGATTTTGTGATGAGGGTCACGAAACAAGACCCCACTAAAAAATTCGACGAGGTAAAAATCATGAAAATCAAATCAACTGTAGCGGCGCTGAGCGTCCTGTCTGTCCTGTCATTCGGTGCTTTCGCGGCTGACGCTATCAATGCTGATCAGGCGCAATCACGCGAGACCATCGGTACGGTTTCTGTCGGCGCGGTCGGCACATCGCCAATGGACATGCGTGAGATGCTGAACAAAAAAGCGGAAGAAAAGGGTGCGTCATCCTACCGCATCATCGAAGCGCGTTCTGGTGCCCACTGGCACGCCACCGCTGAGCTGTACAAATAAGTTTGAGTAATAACTGAAACGTAAATCTCCACTCAACGGCACCAGGCATAAAAATAGCGGTTCAACCCTTCTCGCCGTTGAGCAAAAACCCTATTCAGGAGTAAAGACTATGAAAACCAAATTGATCATCGCAACCCTCGGTCTGGCATCTGTTCTCTCTTTCGGCGCAAGCGCAGCCGTACAGCAGGTGAATGCCGACCAGGCACAAAATCTGCAGCCTATGGGCAGCATCTCCGTGACGTCTGTTACCGGCTCTCCGATGGATATCCGTCACGAACTGGCTGCCAAAGCTGAAAAAGCGGGTGCCAGCAGCTATCGCGTCACCGAACTGAATCAGGGTGACCACTGGCATGCAACTGCAGAACTGTATAAATAAACCCTCGTCGTATCTCATCATACGACTTGCCCCTGGCCTCATGGTCAGGGGCTTTTTTCATTCAGTGCCGCGCGTTAAAACGCAGCTGCCCTTCCAGCTCTTCTTCCGCTTCATCGAACAGTAATATCAGTGCGCCAAAGCGTCTGCGTAGCTTATCGGGCAAATGGATGAACTCAATTTCCAGCGGTAGCGGCAGCAGACTCCCGGTCACCACGTCCCATAGCGTATCCAGATTCGTCACGCTTTCCCGTTCAAGATCAAACACCCGGATAAATTCGCGGTAGAAGTCTTCCTGACTGTCGATCTCGTCAAAATCAAAAGTATAGGTTTTCATTGCCAGCCACCCAGTCCAGGCGAGCGGCAGATGCCGCCCTGTCTATTATAATCCCCCGATGTGAAGGGTTTTCACTTCCAGGTACTCTTCCAGGCCCAGCACGGAGCCCTCACGACCCAGGCCTGACTCTTTTACGCCGCCAAAGGGCCCCAGTTCCGTGGAAACAGCACACTCGTTAATGCCGATCATCCCACTCTCGATGGCCTGCGAAACGCGGAAAACACGTGAGAGATTCTGGGTATAGAAGTAAGCGGCCAGCCCATAGGGCGTGTTGTTGGCGCGCTGGATAACTTCATCTTCCGAGGTGAAACGGAAACATGCCGCAACCGGGCCAAACGTCTCTTCTTCTGCCAGCTTCATGCCTTCATGGCAGTCGCCCAGCACGGTTGGCATCCAGAAATTCCCGCCAAGCGGATGGGGCTTACCCCCTGCCAGTACGGTTGCCCCCCGAGAGACGGCATCGTCGACATGCTCACGCACCTTGTCGACCGCAGCAGATTCAATCAGCGGCCCGACAACAACGCCCTCGTCAAGGCCATTCCCCACCTTGAGCGCCTTCACGGCATCGGCAAGTTTATTCACAAACTTGTCGTAGACGGTTTCCTGAATATAAAAACGGTTCACGCTGACGCAGACCTGCCCGGCATTGCGAAACTTGTTGGCAATCGCCCCCTTCACCGCCGCGTCGATGTCTGCATCCTCAAAAACGATATACGGGGCATTTCCCCCCAGCTCCATCGAGACTTTCTTCATGGTTTCGGCAGCATTACGCACCAGCGTTTTGCCGACGGAGGTCGAGCCGGTAAAGGAGATTTTACGCACGTCGCGGCTTGCCATGATCGCATCGCTGATTTCATGCGTATTCCCGGCCACGGCGTTGAGCACGCCGTCGGGCACGCCAGCCTGTTTTGCCAGGGTAAGCAGCGCAAAGGCACTGAGCGGCGTGTTATTGGCCGGTTTGATCACACCGGTACACCCTGCAGCCAGCGCCGGGCCTAACTTGCGGGTGAGCATGGCCATCGGGAAGTTCCACGGCGTTATCGCCGCGACCACGCCAATGGGTTCACGGGTCGCCAGAATGCGCGAGCCGGGTTTGATCGGCGGAATAATTTCACCGTTCGCGCGCTTGGCCTCTTCGGCAAACCACTGGATAAAGCTGGCAGCGTACTCCACCTCGCCTTCGGCCTCTTTCAGCGGCTTACCCTGCTCGGTGGTCATTAACTGCCCGAGCCAGCTTTTATTCTCAATGATCAGTTCGTACCAGCGATAAAGAATCGCCGAGCGTTCTTTCGCGGTTTTGGCACGCCAGGCCGGGAAGGCTTTGGTGGCCGCTGCGATAGCGTCTTCGGTTTGGGCTTTACCCGCTTTGGCGACTTTCGCGATGACTTCCCCGGTTGCGGGGTTAAGCACATCGAAGGTCGTGTCCAGCGTTTTCCAGATTCCGTTGACCAGATAACCGGTCTGAAAAAGGATGTGATCCTGAAGCGCCTGGGTCGTCATGTGTCCTCCCTTCCTGAAATGTAAGAACGTGCTGGAATAAGTATAGCCACAAAAAAACCGACGCTTTTGGCGTCGGTTTTTTTACTTCGGTCAGCTATCCGTGAGGGCATTCTGGTAGCGATGCAGCATAAACACCAGCCGTCCTACCGGCTCGGTCACCTGAGGCGGCGCTTCCCAGGTTTTAAGCTTCTCCTGGTAGATATCCAGCTCTTCAAGCAGTTGCGTAAAGTAGCGACGTCGTTTGTCATCACTGCTGGCGGAAAGCACGTGGTCAGCGGTACGACGCAGCTGGCGGTGCCAGGCCGACAAATCGTCGTTGATCGGCACCGGTGCGTTACGCAGACGCTGGTGTGCAATGATCATGGTCAGCGCCAGCCGGAACTTGCCGATATCGCCCGGGAACTTGTTCAGCAGTAAAAACAGCTGCTGGTAGAGCGCGGGCAGATGGTTTTCTTTACGGCGCGCGGTGTTGGTTGTCATCGACGACACGGCGGCCGACACAAACTGGTTCAACAGCACGCGGCCCGTTCTTGCCTGCGAATTATCGCGGACCAGCAGAATCACCATCATTGCCAGGAAACAGCCCACCAGCTGACCTAACGCGCTGTCGAGGAACTGGCTGAAATGGAAGGTCATCGGGTTATCGAGCACGATGATGTTAATCGTACTCGCCAGCGCCCCCAGCGATCCCAGACGTCGCTTTTGCACTTCAATGCCGATAAAGAACGCCATTACCGCCAGGCTAATACAGAGCAGCAGCATGCTCTGCTGCGTCGACGGGATGATGACCAGAAAGTAGAGCGCGCCTATCGGCAGGGCGGCAATGGTGCCGTACAGGAAATCGATGGCGACCATACGCGGATTAGGCAGACGCATCGCCAGTGCGGTCACGACGGCAATCATCACCATCGCGCCGCTGCCGGACGTCCAGCCCGTCCACAGCCAGAACAGCGTGCCGAGCATACAGGCAAGCGTCGTACGCCAGAAGTTAACCATCGCGTGATGGCGCTCGGCGGATTCCGCCTTGATCACCACTTCGCCCTGCAGCACCTCTTCTTCCGCCGCGCTGATTTTGGTATTCCCGATCACGCCGCGTTTCAGCAGCAGGTAGCGCGTCGCGGCGCCGACCCAGGTGTAGATGGTTACCGGCGTGTCGCGCTCCCCTGTCCAGGCGATCACCCTGCGCATACGCTTCAGCTGCTTGTGCACGTCCTGCACCGTTTCCACCGGCTCGGCGAACAGTTCGCGGAAGGTATCGGTGACCGCTTCCGGCCGGGTGTTCTGAATCAGATAGGTTTCACATGCCTGGGTAATCAGCGTTAACGAGACCGTATTAAGGGCTTTCAGACGACGGTTAGCGCGGGCCCAGCGTGACGACTCCATATTGAGATTGCTGCGCATCCCCTCCAGCGCCTGCGTGCGGCGAACCAGCCCGCTCCAGGCTTTATCCACCTCTTCGCTGTCGCCGTGCTTGATGCAGAGCTGCATCAGCTGGTACTGAGCGACAATCAGCGCGTCAAGCTCACGGTCGACTTCCTGCTTGATGGAGCGCGGGGAGAACAGCAGGTCCGCGACAATCGCACTCACGATACCAATGACAATTTCGCTGCATCGCTCCACCGCAAACTGCGGAGCCAGCAGCGGCTCGGACTGGATGGTGATGATAATAATCAGCGCGGTATAGCCCGCCAGCCCCCAGGCGTAGGAGTTCTCCACTTTCACCAGAGACGAGATCCAGGTGCAAAAGCCCGCCCAGATACAGCACACCATCAGCATCAACAGCGGCGTGCGGATCATCAGAATAATAATGGTGAGCGCCGCGAAACAGCCGATAAACGTCCCGATGATACGCAGCATCCCGCGATAGCGGATCGCGCCTGAATAGGGTTCCCCACCCGCAGCAAAGGCCGGGCCAGCCGCGACAATCGCAGCCGTCAGCACTGCCCAGCGAGGGGTTTCAAGCTGGAAGTGAAAGCCAACAAACAGCGCCAGCACAATGGCACACGCCAGCTTCACGGCGAAGCGAATGTGCTGGCTGGCGATGGAAAAGATGCCCATAGCGATTAACCAAACTCGCGCAGACGGTGGGCGATTTTACGGAAGAACGAGTCCTGGCTGGCATCCCGATCTTTTTCACCGGTAATCACCACCGTCGCCGTGGTACCCGCAGGCCACAGATTGCCCTGCTGTTCGTCCAGATGGATACGGACCGGCACGCGCTGGGCCAGACGCACCCACTCGAGATTGGAATCCACCGTTGCCATCCCTTTTGCATCGTTCGAGCTGCTGGAGTTAGTCACCCCTGCGGCGACGCTGTCGACGGTACCTTTAAAGACGCGGTTGCTGCCCAGCGGCGTGATTTCTGCCCGGTAGCCCGGACGTACGCCTTCCAGCTTGGTCTCTTCCATATAGGCGAGTACGTAGAAGGAGTTCTGTTTCACCAGCGCCACGGCGGTTGAGCCACGGGTAATAAATTCCCCGGCATAGACGTTAAGGTTGGTCACCCAGCCATCAGACGGTGCGCGGATCACGGTACGCTCCAGATCGAGCTTCGCCAGATCGCGCGTTGCTTGTGCTTTCGCCAGCTGGTGCAGCACGGTTTGCAGCACGTTGTTGGACTGATCAATCTCTTCACGGGACATTGCCTGAACACCAAGCTGGTTACGGCGGCCAGCTTCGCGGCGTTTCTCCGCAGCCAGCGCCTGGTAATAGGCCACGTCCGCTTCCGCCTCTTCCAGTGCTTTCTGGTAACGAGGCTGGTCGATGGTGAACAGAACCTGATCTTTTTTCACCAGTTGGTTATCGTGTACGTTGACCGCCGTGATTAGACCGGCCACGTCAGGGGCGATCGCCACCACATCGGCGCTGAAGCGTGCATCACGCGTCCACGGTGATTCGGTGTAATAGACCCAGGCGCGGAAAATAGCGATGAAGGCGAGGATAACCAGCGCCATGGTGATGGCAGTGCGGGAGATTTTTCTTGTTAGCGTTTTCACATCAACCTCAGACAAACATGCGCGATATCAGGTAGAACAGGCAGCAATACAGCGCGGTATTGAACAATGCAGGGTGCCAGACGAAATCGTAGATCCCGGTAGGGACCAGCACCTTGCGCACCAGCCAGAAGATCGCCAGTGATAAAAGAAGCTCGAAAAATATCGGTGGGAAGGACAAACCGAACACCACGATAACGGGAAACAGACTCATGTTGACCTTGATTAGAGAGAGTGCAGGCTTCAGAATTTTTTAGCGCACGCCATCGCAGGAGAGCAAGAAACGCCGGGCGAGAATGGCGCAGCCGTTATGTAATAAATAATATATTAACGTAACTGTTATGCTGTTATCTATAATATGTGATCTAAATCACTTTTAAGCCAGAGTGAACAATGGAACGTTTAAAACGCATGTCAGTCTTCGCCAAAGTGGTTGAACTGGGCTCCTTTACCGCCGCTGCACGCCAGCTTCAGATGAGCGTCTCATCCATCAGCCAGACGGTGTCTAAACTGGAAGATGAGCTTCAGGTCAAGCTGCTCAACCGCAGTACCCGCAGCATTGGGCTGACGGAAGCGGGCAAAATTTACTATCAGGGCTGTCGCCGTATGCTGCTTGAAGTGCAGGATGTTCACGAACAGCTCTACGCCTTCAACAACACCCCCATCGGCACGCTGCGCATCGGGTGTTCTTCAACTATGGCACAAAATGTTCTCGCTGCCATGACGGCGGATATGCTGAAAGAGTATCCCGGGCTTACCGTTAATCTGGTGACGGGTATCCCGGCGCCGGATCTGATAGCCGACGGTCTGGACGTGGTGATCCGCGTCGGCGCGCTGCAGGATTCCAGCCTGTTCTCGCGTCGGCTGGGCAGCATGCCGATGGTCGTCTGCGCTTCGAAGAGCTATCTGGCCCAGTACGGTGTGCCGGAGAAACCCGCCGACCTCACCAACCACTCGTGGCTGGAGTACAGCGTGCGGCCCGACAATGAATTTGAGCTGATTGCCCCGGAGGGGATCTCCACCCGACTGCTGCCGGAAGGACGGTTTGTCACCAACGATCCGATGACCATTTCGCGCTGGCTGGTAGCCGGCGCCGGGATCGCCTACGTGCCGCTGATGTGGGTGATCAACGAGATCAACAGCGGCGTACTGGAGATCCTCTTCCCGCGCTACCAGTCCGATCCGCGTCCGGTGTACGCCCTGTATACCGAAAAAGACAAGCTTCCGCTGAAAGTCCAGGTATGTATTAACTATCTGACCGAGTATTTTGTGGACGTGGCGGAGCTGTTTCAGGGGATGCGGGGAAGAAGAAAGGAATAATCAATTTATTTCTTAACGCATAGAGGCAATGAATATTCCCAGGATGAATCTCTTGTTGATTCAGGAATATTCCTTCGCCACTATCAGGAATAGAGAATTGACACTGCCGCTACCAGCCCATTACTTTATATGTAGTCTGCTCGTCAGACTGTTATTAATTTGTTGCTGATATGAATAATAAAATGTATTCCGCAGGATGACGTTAAACAAGGAAAAGAAATGAATCTATTTGAACAAACACCGCCTTCACGCAGGCGCTATGGACTCGCCGCGTTCATCGGTTTAATTGCAGGGATTGTCTCCGCGTTTGTCAAATGGGGAGCCGAAGTACCGCTTCCGCCACGCAGCCCCTCCGACTTATTCACCGGCGCATGTGGACCCGAGCAATTAATAAGAGCCGCAAGCCAGATTGACTGTTCCCGCAATTTTTTAAACCCTCCCTATGTATTTTTACGCGACTGGCTGGGCGTTGTTGATCCTAACGCGGCAGTTTATACATTTGCCGGGCATATATTTAACTGGGTCGGCGTGACGCATATTATTTTCTCAATCGTCTTCGCTGTTGGCTATTGTGTCGTGGCTGAAGTCTTCCCGAAAATTAAACTCTGGCAGGGTTTGCTGGCGGGTGCGTTAGCTCAGCTCTTTGTGCATATGATCTCCTTCCCGCTGATGGGGCTGACGCCACCGCTGTTTGAGCTGCCGTGGTATGAACACGTTTCAGAGATCGTAGGCCATCTGGTCTGGTTCTGGTCGATCGAAATTATTCGTCGTGACTTGCGTAACCGCATCACACACGAGCCGGATCCGGAGATACCGCTGGGTAACTTACGTTAAAAAAAAGGCGCTACATCAGTAGCGCCATTTTTTTATGCCGATTCAGGTCAGGCAGTGCCGCCTACCGTCAGGTTGTCCACTTTCAGCGTTGGCTGGCCCACGCCCACCGGCAGGCTCTGGCCCTCTTTACCGCAGACGCCCACGCCGTTATCCAGCTTCAGATCGTTACCGACCATCGAGATCTGCTGCATGGCTTCAATACCGGAGCCAATTAGCGTCGCACCTTTCACCGCTTTGGTCACTTTGCCCTTCTCAATCAGGTACGCTTCTGAGGTAGAGAAGACAAACTTACCGGAGGTGATGTCCACCTGGCCGCCGCCAAAGTTTGGAGCAAAGATACCGTAATCAACGGATTCGATAATCTCCTGCGGCGTGGATTTGCCCGGCAGCATATACGTATTGGTCATGCGCGGCATCGGCAGGTGCGCGTAAGATTCGCGACGTCCGTTGCCCGTCGGCGCGACGCCCATCAGGCGCGCGTTGAGTTTGTCCTGCATGTAGCCTTTCAGCACGCCGTTTTCAATCAGCACATTGTACTGACCTGGTGTACCTTCATCGTCGATAGCCACCGAGCCACGACGATCAAGCATGGTGCCGTCATCCACCACGGTGCACAGCTCAGAGGAGACGAGTTGCCCGATCTGACCGCTGAACACGGACGTCCCGCGACGGTTAAAATCGCCTTCCAGACCGTGGCCCACCGCCTCGTGTAATAGCACGCCCGGCCAGCCGGCACCCAGCACAACCGGAAATGACCCCGCCGGTGCCGCGACGGCATTCAGATTCACCAGCGCCATACGCACGGCTTCTTTTGCCCACGCGTCAGCGCGCGCTTCACCGTCAACGTCGCCCAGGAACCAGTCATAGCCAAAACGACCGCCGCCACCGCTTGAGCCGCGCTCGCGTTTGCCGTCCTCATCGACCTGCACGCTGATGGAGAGACGCACCAGCGGGCGGACATCAGCTGCCAGGGTGCCGTCCGTTGCCGCCACCAGAATCAGTTCATACACACCGCTCAGGCTGGCAGAAACTTCCTGCACGCGTTTATCCGCCGCGCGGGCGACTTTGTCCACGCGACGCAGGATATCCAGCTTCTCTTCACGGCTCATGCTCTGCAGCGGATCGATGCTGGTATAGAGCGCAGAGTGCTGCACTTCTCCCAGCGTTTTCACACGTCCATCACCGGTATCACGCACAATGGTGCGCGCCGCCTGCGCGCTCTGCTCAAGTGCGGCGAGGCTAATCTGATCCGCATAGGCAAAACCGGTTTTCTCGCCGCTGACGGCGCGGACGCCGACGCCCTGGTCAATGTTGTAAGAGCCATCTTTGATGATGCTGTCTTCTAAAACCCAGGATTCGTGATAGCTCGACTGGAAATAAAGGTCGCCGTAGTCGAGACGGCGTTCGGTCAGTTGACCAAGAATGGAGAACAGGTCCTGATGGCTCAGGCCGTTCGCTGCGAGCAAATGTTCACTTACCAGGTTCAGACTCATCGTATTGCTACTCGTTCGTTGCCGCCCGTGGCGGTATAAAGATCGTATTTATTGAGAGTGAGGCAATTACCTGCCCACGTCAAATCATTGCTGTGCATCTTTGCGCGGCTGGCGCAGCACCTCGTTAATCTGCGGTTTATCGATCGGACCGGTAATGCGGTAGCGCAGAATGGAGACCTTGCTCCACAGCGGCCCCAGCACTTTGCTGGCGGCAAACACCGCCGCACCGACAATCGGGTTCACCACAAAGGCCGCCGCAACGCCCACGCTCGCGGAAATTTCCGGTGCCACCACGGCTTCCATATCCAGCTCGCGGCGCACGAGGTTAACGGAGCCTTTCATGGCAATGTCCGCTTCCAGGCCATCCACCAGCGTATCGTCCGTATGCAGAACGCCGTCCTTGATCCACGCCGTACTGCGGATGGAATCGTAGTAGAACCCTTCGCTGAAGGTATCGCTGAAATCGAAGCGCAGCTTGCGCAGCAGCGCATCAAAGCTGAGGAGGCGCAGGATCTGGCCGGCGCGCCCCGTGCTCACGTCGGCGATCTCACCTTTGCCGAAGTGGGTTTTCAGAATGCCGTTCAGCGAGGCCTCATCCGGCTTCCACGGTGCGTCGCGCCAGTGAAGATCGTAATTAACGTCAAATGATGAACCGCGCAGCGGCGTGCTGATGCCAAAGAAATTGGCTGCTGCATCCAGTTTGTTGCCTTTAATGTCGCCCTTGAGGGACGTCCGCTGCTCGCCCGGATTATTCACCCATTCCCCGCCCGCCGTCATGCGGCCGAAGCCGGTATCAACCAGGCCGCCCGAGAGCGTAAGCGTGTTTCCCTGGATGGCAAAATCACCGTCGATGCGGCCATATTTCTGCCCCCACAGCCAGCACTCTGCACAGCGCAGCTGGAGATCGGGCCAGCCGCTAAAATCGACGCGGGAGATTTGACTCAGCGGCGACGTCGCAGCCGGTTTGTCTTTCCCGCTCGCGGTGCTTGCCGGGTTGTAGTAGAGGTAGCGGATCGCCGCCTGCCACGGCGCGTGATTGCGCATGGTCAGCGTACCGTTGATCTCTCTGCCCTGGGCTTCCACCTTCGTACCGTTAGCGCCAGGCTGTGAGACAATGCTCAGGTTGTTCCACTGCTGCCCGCCGAGCATTAGCGACGGCGTGCGTACGGTAATGGCTTGCGGGAACTGGGCGGTTTCATCGACGTTTTGCCCAACGCCTTTCTGGAACAGCGCCAGCCACTCTGCACCGTCCATCGGCGGAAGATTCAGCTCAATGCCCGCCTGCTCCGGCAGCGGTGGCGTGGAGCGGCTATCCGTCGTCCAGATGGCTTTGTCGAGGGTGAGCTTGCGGTTAAGCAACCAGCGGCTGTTGAAGTGGTTCGTCCCGCCCGCGCTGCCGGTCAGCGCGAAGCTGTTCAGGTTGCCATCCACGTTCAGCTTCACCGGCAGCGGCTGTCCAGCCTGTTTATCCAGCGGCGCAGGCAGCTGGCTGTGAAGGTTTTTCAGATCGCCCGTGATGTCGACCTTGTACTGCGCGCCCGCGTGATAAGGCAGGTCTATTGCCACTTTACCTTTCCAGGCGACCGCGCCCTCCACGGACGCCTCAATCGGCTTCGGCAGGACGTCCATTCGCGCTGGCTGCCAGTTGCCGTCGAGATTGACGGCCACCTGATACGCCTTTTCACCCTCTGTGGTCGTGAAGTCGATATTCACGGGCTGATTAAACCAGCTGGCGGTAAGCGGCTCGCTCTTCAGGTTACCGTTCTCAAAGCTGAACTGCCCGCTGAGATTTTTCAGGGTGCTCTCAAGGGGTTTGATGTACAGACTGTTGTTCTTCAGACGGACGTCGCCTTTCGCGGTGGTCATCTCACCGTCCAGCGGGATATCAAGATGTAAGCGAGCATTCACATCACCATCAAGCTGGAGCTGCTGAAGCGTCGCGGCCAGCGACTCTTTCAGAGGGGTCTCCTCAAAGTACGGTCCCACCGCCTTGCCGGGACCGTTGATGTCGGCATCAATCAGCAGCTTCTCTTTTGAGTAGTCCGGAATGTTGGCCGTCAGGTTGCTGGCCGTCACGCCGCCCAGCGCCACGCTGTCGGACTTCATCCACAGGCCGTCATTAAGGAAATTAAGTTCGATATCCAGGTTTTTCAGCGCGGGCCAGCCCGGCTGGAACGCGAAGGTGGCGTCATGCAGCGGCACCAGAACCTGGAACTGACCTTCATTATGTTTATACGGGAACAGATGGGGATTACCGCCGTAAACCAGCGTGGCATTATCCGCCTGACCGCCCTGAATCGCACCGCTCAGATAGTCTACCAGCGCTTTCCCCATCAGGTTTTCCGGGAAATAGCGCCAGGCCTGGGAGCCGTCATCGGTACTGATCCCGGCCAGAATCCCCAGCCACGGCTCATCCCCTTCAGGCTGCAAATAGCGGAAATCGCCGCGCGCATGCACCGCTTTCGCTTTGACGTCGATATGCCGGCCATCGAGCTGGAAACCCTTGTCGTTACGGAGCCAGTTAAGCACTGCGTTGCCCTGTTCGATTTCCAGCGGCGCGCGGAAGACCGTCTCGTAAGGCATTTTGGCGTCGTGCATATCAACCGTCAGCCTGCCGTTCTCCACGCTGCCTTCCAGCTTGCCGCTAAAGTGCTCCGCCCCCGGCAACAGCTTCCACTGCTTCCAGGCAAGATCTTTCCATGTCGCCTGGAAACGGGTTTTTTCCGTCGCCTGAAGCGGGATATCCAGCGCCAGAGAATCAATCTTTCCGCTCGGCTGCGTAGCCAGCCAGATCTCGCCCAGATCAGGAGATAGCTTTGCCGCCATCGAGCGCAGCCCTTCAATAGCGGCCAAATCCAGGTTACTGGCACGGATACGCAGCTCGTCGCTGCGTTTACTGGCCGTGCCGCCAACGTCCTGCTCCGGCATCCAGGCCAGCGTCAGCGCACCGCGCGGCCACGGCTTGCCGTCCATCGTGATGCGCGTATCGGGAATGGCAAACTGCCAGCCCTCTTTCTCCTGCGTCACGTGCGCGGTGAGGTTATCGACGGAAAGCTGATGCTGCTGGTTTTCACCTTTCCAGCTCGCGCCTCCCTGCTTGAGCCAGATATCGCCGCTGGCAAATTCGCCTTTCGTCAGGGTCAACCAGCCTTCAAGACTGAAGCGGGCCGTTTCCAGCTGCATATTTTGCTGGAGCCAGTCGCCCAGCCACGGCTTGACGTCCACATCGTCGGCCTGCAGCCAGACTTTGCCGTTATTTAACAGGCCGTCATCGTCGCGCAGATCCATGCGCACCTGCATCACGCCGTGCTGGCCGTTCAGGCTTGAGAGATTGACCTGCCCCTCGGCGCGGTGCCGATCCTTACCGTTGAGCCAGGTCAGCTGCGGGATCGCCAGCTCGGCGCGCTGGCCGGAAAGGGTAATAAAGCTCACTTCGCTGTCGCGCAGATCGAAATGATCGAACTGGCGGAGGAAAAGATCGCTGAAGCGGTTGGCTTCAAGACCCTGACCGCTATCGCCGCCAGACAGCGGCGTATTGGTCAGGAACTGGAGCTGATAAAAGGTGAGATCGCGAAACTGCCAGCGCAGATGCAGCAGGCTTTGCCAGACGTCCAGCGCCAGGGTCACGCGTTTGATTTTCAGGTAGCCGCCATCTTTCAGGCTGGCGTTGATATCCCGGACATCGAGCGTCGGGCCAAAATTCTGCCAGTTAGCGCTGACCTGGCTGACGTTCACCGGCACGCCGGTGGTGGATTCGATTTTCGCCAGCAGCTGCGGACGCCAGCTGTCCAGATGCGGTAAAACGAGGCGTAGCCCGCTCACGAGCAACGCGACAATCACGACCAGCGTTGCCCCTGTAAGCAATAAAATCCCCGGCAATCGCCTCACGCATCTCTCCTTGTCAGCATTCGTCACGCAGCGTACTGCGCTTACATCATCACGACGTCAAACTGCTCCTGGTTATAGAGCGGTTCAATTTGTACTTTTACCTGTTTGCCGACAAAGATTTCCACTTCCGCCAGCGCGTGTGACTCTTCGCCTTTCAGCGCTTCAGCCACCGCAGGGGAAGCATAGACCAGAAAACGGTCGGAGTCGTAGGCATGATGCACACGCACAATTTCACGCATGATCTCGTAGCAGACGGTCTCAACCGTCTTTACCGTTCCGCGTCCATGGCAGGTTGGGCATTCATTACACAGCACATGCTCCACGCTCTCGCGGGTACGCTTACGCGTCATTTCCACCAGCCCCAGCTGTGAGAAGCCGTTGATGCTGGTTTTCACACGATCTTTACTCAGGGCCTGCTCAAGCGAGTGCAGCACGCGGCGACGATGGTCTTCATTACTCATATCGATGAAGTCGATGATGATAATGCCGCCCAGATTGCGCAGACGAAGCTGGCGCGCAATCGCCTGCGTGGCTTCGATGTTGGTGTTGAAGATGGTGTCATCGAGATTGCGATGGCCGACGAACGCACCGGTGTTGATATCGACGGTGGTCATCGCTTCGGTCTGATCGATGATCAGATAACCGCCGGACTTCAGCTCAACCTTACGCTCCAGAGCACGCTGGATCTCGTTTTCAACATCATAGAGATCGAAGATCGGCTGACGCCCGGTGTAGTGCTCCAGCAGGCCTGGCATCTCCGGGATATATTCGGCGGTAAACTCCAGCAACGCTTCATACGTCAGGCGAGAGTCCACGCGGATGCGGTCGAGCTGCGCGTCGGCAAAGTCACGCAGAACGCGCTGCGCCAGCGCCAGCTCACCATAGAGCTGATAGCGGGTCTGGTTGCGTTTTTTACGCTCCATCACTTTTGTCCAGACGCGCTTCAGGTAAGCCGCATCCGACGCCAGGTCTTCCTCGCTGATCCCCTCCGCGGCGGTACGGATGATAAATCCGCCCTGTTCATCGCAGTAGGCGCTGACCACTTTTTTCAGACGCTCGCGCTCGCTTTCGCTCTCAATACGCTGTGAGACGCCCACGTGCGACGCGCCGGGCATAAAGACCAGATAGCGGGAAGGTAAGGTGATATCGGTGGTCAGACGGGCGCCTTTGGTGCCGAGGGGATCTTTCACCACCTGCACCATCAGATCCTGTCCCTGACGCACCAGTTCAGAAATATCGCGCACGGCAAACTGCTTTTGCTCTTCGCCCGCGACGCACTCGGTGTGCGGCATGATATCGGAGGCATGTAAAAATGCCGCCTTATCGAGTCCAATATCTACAAAAGCCGCCTGCATACCCGGTAGTACACGACTGACACGACCTTTGTAGATATTGCCTACTATTCCGCGCCGCGCTTCACGCTCAATATGAATTTCCTGAAGAATGCCACCATCAATATAGGCCACACGGGTTTCCGATGGCGTTACGTTTACCAACAATTCAGCCGTCATAATTATCCCTTCCCTCACGCAGTGAGTTAAAATTGCTCAGCAACTCATACGTTTCCACCAGCGGTAAGCCGACTACGGCGTGATAGCTGCCATGAATCTTCCTGACAAAACAGCCACCCAGCCCCTGAATACCGTATGCACCTGCTTTATCCATCGGTTCACCGCTGGCAATATAAGCGGCGATGTCGTCGTCGGTAAGTACTCTGAAGGTCACTTCCGTCACCACCAGGCAGTCCAGCACGTGCTGGCGATCGGCCAGCGCGACGGCCGTCATCACCTGATGCGTTTGTCCGGACAGCTTGCGCAGCATGCGCGCTGCATGATCGGCGTCGTGCGGTTTCTCCAGCACTTCACCGTTCAGGATAACGATGGTATCTGCCCCCAGCACAGGGAGATCGCGTGGCACACTGGCCACGCCCGCCTGCGCTTTCTCACGCGCCAGACGTGACACGTACTGTTGAGCACTTTCGCCCTCAGCACGTTTTTCTTCAATGCCGGTCACGATGCGTTCAAAAGAGACCCCTAGCTGCGTCAGGAGTTCCTGACGGCGCGGGGAGCCGGAAGCGAGATACAAAGACGTCATAGAAACCTTTTATTGCACAGCAAACTGCTGGCGAACCTTACGCATCAGCAGGAACAGCCATGGCCAGAGCACACCGTTTACTACACTACTCCAGAACACTTCCGGTCGGAAAGAGACGTTGATCACTAAAAACTCTGCCCAGAAAACAACGATATCCGCAGCGAGCGACAACAACATCACAACCAGGGCCTGTTGCCAGAGCGCAAGGTTACGGAAGAGCTGGAATTTGAGTGCGACGAGGTACGCAATAATGCTCATGGACAAGGCGCGTACGCCAAGCGTTGAGCCGCTAATGAGATCCAGTATGGCACCCATCACAAAACCTGTGCCGACATTTACGCGATGCGGCAGGGCAAGGATCCAGTAGAGCAAAATGAGCAATACCCAGTTTGGCCGGAAAACGAGAATGTCATCCGGCCAGGGCATCACTTGCAGCAACAGTGCAATGAGAAACGAGAGCCAGATGACCCAGCGTCCCTGGCTACGATAGCTTGCCACTACTGCCCTCCCGAAGTGAGTTTAGGCGGTGGCGGCGCATCCGGCAGCGGCTGCGTTAACCCGGTTGCCGGCGCCGGGACTGGCGCAGGCGGCCCCATGGAGTCCGCAGGCGGGAGAACCTGCGGCATCATCTGCATCAGGCGTTCATTTGCCACACGATGCACCTCTTCAGGCGTCATCGGGTTAGCCCCGTTACGATCGGCGCCCCACAGCAGCAGCAGATAGCGCAGACGCTGCAAACCGGCGGTTGGACGCGCCTGAATCACGGTATAGGCACGCTGCGTATCCAGCTTCACCGAAGAGACCACCGCAACCGGATAGCCTTCAGGGAAGCGGCCACCCAGACCGGAGGTCACCAGCACGTCGCCCACGCGGATATCCGTGTTGGCTGGCAGGTGTTCCAGCTGCAGGTCATCCGTACAGCCATTCCCGGCCGCAATCACGCGGATGTCGTTGCGCAGTACCTGGATCGGCAGCGCATGCGTGGCATCACAAATCAGCAACACGCGGCTGGTCAGTTTGGCCACGGCAACCACCTGGCCCACGACGCCTTTATCACTGATAACAGGCTGACCTTCATACACCCCGTTCACGCTCCCTTTGTCGATCACAACCTGATCGCTGTAAGGGTCGTTCACGGTGGAGATCACCTGAGTGACCATTTTCTGCTCATCCTGACGCAGCGGCGAGCCGAGCAGTTCACGCAGACGCGCATTTTCCTGCTTGTATTGCCCCAGCATTAGCAGTTCACTGTTTTTCAGCAACAGTTCCTGACGTAATGCCCGGTTTTCGAGTTCGAGTTGGTCACGTGAAGACAGCGTTTGAGAAACGGAGTCGAGCAGTTCACGGGGACCATTGGATATAAAGTAGAAAGGACTGACGGCGGTATCCATGTACGTTCGGATCTGGCTGAACGTACCGAGGCGGCTATCGGCAATAATGACCCCAAGCGCAACCAGAACCGCCAGAATGAGGCGAAACTGTAGCGATGGGCCACGGCTAAAAATTGGCTTCATAGGCTATGCGTATTCTCGCGTCAGAGAGAAAGGGTAGCAAATTGCTACCCTCTCAAACTCGACTACTCTTCGCTGAACAAATCGCCGCCGTGCATGTCGATCATTTCCAGCGCCTTGCCACCACCACGGGCGACGCAAGTCAGTGGATCTTCTGCAACTACGACAGGAATACCTGTCTCTTCCATTAACAGGCGGTCGAGGTTACGCAGCAGCGCACCACCACCGGTCAGAACCATACCGCGCTCGGAGATATCGGACGCCAGCTCTGGTGGGCACTGTTCCAGCGCGACCATTACCGCGCTCACGATACCCGTCAGTGGTTCCTGCAGTGCTTCCAGAATTTCGTTGGAGTTCAGGGTGAAACCGCGTGGCACACCTTCAGCCAGGTTACGGCCACGTACTTCGATCTCACGCACTTCATCGCCCGGATACGCAGAGCCGATTTCGTGTTTGATACGCTCTGCGGTGGCTTCACCGATCAGAGAGCCGTAGTTACGGCGTACATAATTAATGATGGCTTCGTCGAAGCGGTCACCACCGATACGTACGGAAGAGGAGTACACCACGCCATTCAGAGAGATAACGGCCACTTCAGTGGTACCACCACCGATATCCACCACCATGGAACCGGTCGCTTCAGACACAGGCAGACCTGCACCGATTGCCGCCGCCATTGGCTCTTCAATCAGGAACACTTCACGCGCACCAGCACCCTGGGCAGATTCACGAATTGCGCGACGCTCTACCTGGGTTGCGCCAACCGGCACACACACCAGAACACGCGGGCTTGGACGCATGAAGCTGTTGCTGTGAACCTGCTTGATGAAGTGCTGAAGCATTTTTTCAGTCACGAAGAAGTCGGCGATAACGCCGTCTTTCATTGGGCGAATAGCGGCGATGTTGCCAGGGGTACGACCCAGCATCTGCTTCGCGTCATGACCCACAGCGGCCACGCTTTTCGGCGAGCCTGCACGATCCTGACGAATGGCCACAACGGAAGGCTCATTCAATACGATGCCTTGTCCTTTTACATAAATAAGGGTATTCGCAGTACCCAGGTCAATGGACAGGTCATTGGAAAACATGCCACGAAATTTTTTCAACATACTAAGGGATAATCCTGAAAGCTGGGGCGGAAAACAAAATCCGCTTACTTTACCAACCACACGCAGCAGCGACAAGGCGCAAAAATCATCTGCAACGGTGAAAATTTGTGCAGTACGTTTCCTGATGTTACAAAATCATCCCCTGACTCCCTCAGGGCTGAGTAAACAGTAGCGTTCCCCACTGACGTTTGTAACCCGTTAAGGTCGTTCACTGGCTTTTTGCTCGACATACTCAAAGCTACAGGCGCGATATTCTACGTGAAAACAGCGTAAACGGCAGGTCAAACAGAGTATCTTTGCAAATATTTTTTCACGTTGGTGTCAAGCGGTTGAGAGGCAGCAAAAAAATCCCCCTGACCACCCATGACACCGCGCTCTGTTAACATCTGCCATTCCCCTCTGGAGCGCACGCCCGTAGCAAATACTTGTGTTCGCGTTCCCTTGCATGCTTCTACCAGACTCTGTACCAGCAGCTGGTTTTCCGTACGCTTCTCAATATTCCTTACCAGCCCTGGATGTAGCTTTAATAACTCCACATCCAGCGCCTTAATCCAGTCGGTACTGACCAGCGTTAAACCTGCCTGCGTCACCGCGACACGCGCACCGAGCGCATTGATCAAACGTACCACCGGACGTAACCGGCTGATGTGTTGACCTACATCGGCCTCAGCAAGTTCAAAAATAATGTGTTTGCGTTGCGATTTTTCGCATTGCATTAATGTATCACGTAGCCAGCGCTGAAAACGTGGGCGTATTAACGACTCCACGGTGACCTGCAGCGCCAGGCTCTCTTCCGGCCAGAAAGATAAAAACGGAATTAACCGGGTAATTTGCTGGCGGTCATACTCTTCGGACAGACCAAATTGCAGGACCATTGGCAGATATTCCGCCGAGATAACCTCTTCCGTACCGTCAAAAATACGGCACATCAGTTCACGGTGGTGAACGTTGCCGTTTTTCATGACCGCGGGTTTTTGATAAATACGCGGTCCGCCGCGGCTCAGCATTTGCTCAATCAGCGTTCGCCAGCGCACGTTACCGCGCCCTTTTTCCGGCAGGGAGTCATCATACACCGCCCATCCGTTCGCGCCCTGCAACACGGCGTTGCGGGTGGCCGCTTCCGCATGTTCCATCACCTGTTCTGTCGATTGCCCGCCACGCCAGGCGCAGATCCCCATGTGGACCATATCGTCCCTGTCGAGCATTTTGCTCTGCGGCAGCGCATCCACCGCCTTCAGCAACTGGCTGGCGATGCTTTCCGACTCTTTCAGCGTTCGGTGCGGCAGCAACACGGCAAAGTCGCTGCGGTGATAGCGGGCCAGCAGCGCACCCGGGTAGCGCATAATAAAGGTGGAGAGCAGGTTGATCAGCGTAAAGAGATTTTCTTCCGCGGCCCGCTGTCCCCAGGTATCGCGCAGGAGATCAAAGTCAGGCAGGCGAATCATCATCACCACCCCGTGCGTCCCCACTTTTTCCGAATCGTCGAGCAGCGTGGCGAGTTGATTATCAAAGAAGAGGCGGTTGTTCAGGCCAGTTTTATTATCCTGGGCGGCATAGGAGCGGATCAGCGAATCCATACGGCTGCGCTGGTCGCTGGCAAACTGGATTTCCGAGAGCAGCGTATCCAGCGCGCTGCTGGCGCGTGACGGCCATTCGTGGACGGAACCACGCACCTGCGGGCCGCGCTCACCGTTAAGGATCCGCACGGAGCGCATCTCCAGCAGCTCCTGTCCGGAGAGCTGGCGGCGCAGCCAGCGGACCGCGAGAAAGATCAGCAGGACGATAAACGCCACCGCCACGGTGAGCGGCGCGGTGGTCATCATGGAACGGAAATAGCTGGCCATCGGATCGAGGTAGACCATGTGGATGGTCATCCCCGGATTTTTCAGGGAATGCACCGTCACTTCCCGGTACTGGCTCACCACGCCCGCAGGCCGATAACCTCCCGGCCGTTCATGGCTTAACACACGATGCTTTCCCTGCTGAATGTCGATTTGAACAATATCAACAGGTACCATCAACTCATCGAGCTCACGGGTGAGCGCCGGTAGCGGCGTCGTCAGCAGACGCGTATCAATCACCGACGCGACGGACTGCACCCGGTTGACCAGTTTGTCCTGAATGGCGTTGTAAAAGCTCAGAGAGCAGCCCAGAAGGGTGACAAAAATGGTAAGCCCCGTCAGCAAAGTGATAAAAGCTGAGAATTTCGTCGTTAATCGCATCCTTGAGATTACTCCGTGGGTTGATGGGGTAGCGAGTAAGCGCTAACTTGCATTTCGAATGCGGCATACTACCAAATCGGGTGTATCTGGCAATTTATTGCGTTAAATCGGCACTGCGTTTCCCTGAGCGAGTATAGTCTTCAGAAATTATTTTCCAATCATATGAGTCGAGAGGACCCCGTATGCAGGCTTTGATCTTAGAACAGCAGGACGGCAAAACGCTTGCCTCAGTGCAGGCGGTAGAAGAGAGTCGCCTGCCGGAAGGCGAAGTAACCGTCGACATCGACTGGTCCAGTTTAAATTATAAAGATGCGCTGGCGATCACCGGTAAGGGTAAAATCATCCGAAATTTCCCTATGGTGCCGGGTATTGATTTTGCGGGCCGGGTTCATACCAGCGAGGATCCGCGCTTCCACCCGGGCCAGCAGGTGCTGCTCACCGGCTGGGGCGTAGGTGAAAATCACTGGGGCGGGCTGGCCACGCAGGCGCGCGTGAAGGGCGACTGGCTGGTGCCGATGCCGAAAGGCATGGATGGCCGCAAAGCGATGATCGTCGGCACGGCAGGCTTTACCGCGATGCTGTGCGTAATGGCGCTGGAAGAGGCGGGTATCCGCCCTGAATCGGGCGAAATTGTCGTCACTGGTGCCAGCGGGGGCGTGGGGAGCACGGCAGTGACGTTACTGCACAAACTGGGCTATCAGGTCGCGGCGGTTTCCGGTCGTGAAAGCACCCACGATTACCTGCGCCAGCTCGGTGCAAACCGCATTCTCAGCCGTGACGAATTCGCTGAAACCCGTCCGCTGGAAAAACAGGTCTGGGCAGGCGCGGTAGATACCGTCGGTGATAAGGTACTGGCAAAAGTCCTGGCGCAGATGAACTACGGCGGCTGCGTGGCTGCCTGCGGACTGGCGGGCGGATTTGCCCTGCCCACCACCGTGATGCCATTTATTTTGCGTAACGTCCGCCTGCAGGGTGTGGATTCCGTGATGACTCCAGCGGCTCGCCGTACGCAGGCATGGGAACGTCTGGTACGCGACCTGCCGGAATCCTTCTACACTCAGAGCGCCACGGAGATCACGCTCAGCCAGGCACCGGAGTATGCCAGTAAGATCATGGACAATCAGTTCCACGGTCGAGCGCTGGTGAAAATCGCCTAATCTTCAAATTTTCGTGACATATTCGCGCGAATCCCTCTCCTCCGTCATGCTTAGGAAAACGCATGACGGAGGATGCCATGAAAAACCGAAAACTGACGGAAGCCGACGTAACGTCTGAGTCTGTCTTTATGTTACAGCGCCGCCAGATCCTGAAAATGCTTGGCATCAGCGCCACCGCGCTCTCGCTCTCGCCGGCAGCACACGCCGACCTGCTCGACTGGTTTAAAGGCAACGATCGGCCGAAGGCCCCTTCCGGCGCCCCGCTCACCTTTACGAAACCCGCCCAATGGCAGAACAAACTCGCGCTTACGCCAGAAGATAAAGTCACCGGCTACAACAACTTCTACGAATTTGGTCTCGACAAGGCCGATCCTGCCGCCAACGCCGGTAGCCTCAAAACCGATCCGTGGACGCTGAAGATTGATGGCGAAGTGGCGAAACCTCTGACGCTGGATCATCACGATCTGACCACCCGTTTCCCGCTCGAAGAGCGTATCTACCGTATGCGCTGTGTGGAAGCCTGGTCGATGGTGGTGCCCTGGATTGGCTTCCCGCTGCATAAATTACTGGCGATGGTTGAGCCCACCAGCAACGCAAAATATGTCGCCTTCCAGACGCGCTATGCGCCGGACGAGATGCCTGGACAAAAAGACCGGTTTATTGGCGGCGGGCTTGAGTATCCGTATGTGGAAGGGTTACGCCTCGATGAGGCGATGCACCCGCTTACCCTGCTGACCGTCGGCGTGTACGGCAAGGCGCTTCCGCCGCAGAACGGTGCCCCCATTCGTTTAACCGTACCGTGGAAATACGGTTTCAAAGGAATTAAGTCCATCGTCAGCATTAAGCTCACCCGCGAGCGCCCGCCAACCACCTGGAATCTGGCGGCCCCGGACGAATACGGTTTCTTCGCCAACGTGAACCCGCATGTGGATCACCCGCGCTGGTCGCAGGCGACCGAGCGGTTTATCGGTTCCGGCGGTGCGCTGGACGTAAAGCGTCAGCCCACGCTGCTGTTTAACGGTTATGCGGATGAAGTGGCCTCGCTGTACCGTGGCCTCAATTTACGGGAGAACTTCTGAGTGCGTTTAACAGCAAAACAGATTACCTGGCTGAAAGTGCTTCTGCATCTGGCCGGGCTGCTTCCTTTTATATGGCTGTTCTGGGCCGCCAGCCAGGGGCTCTTTAGCGCCGATCCGGCCAAGGATATCCAGCATTTTACCGGTCGGATGGCTCTGAAATTTTTGCTGGCCACCTTGCTCGTCTCGCCGCTGGCGCGCTACGCTAAACAGCCACTATTGATACGCACCCGTCGGTTGTTAGGGCTATGGTGTTTTGCCTGGGCGACGCTGCATCTCACCAGCTATGCCCTGCTGGAGTTGGGAATTAACAATCTGACACTGCTTGGCCGCGAACTGGTGACACGCCCTTATCTGACGCTGGGTATTGTGAGCTGGGTGATTTTACTGGCGTTAGCGCTGACCTCCACGCAATATGCACAGCGAAAACTGGGCAGGCGCTGGCAGCTGCTGCACAACTTCGTCTATCTTGTCGCGATCCTCGCTCCCATTCATTACCTGTGGTCGGTGAAGATCCTCTCCCCGCAGCCGGTCCTGTACGCACTGGCCGCCGTGGCGCTTTTAGCATGGCGTTACAAGAAGTTCCGCCAGTGGTTGCGATAGTGCGCGAAACTGTGCGTTTTCCCGCATATTCCCCGTCAACCGCAAATCTTTTTCGGATAGCGGTTGATAATCTTCCCTGATAAGACCAGTATTTAGCTGCTAAATGCTACGAAATCGTTATAATGTGCGACCTTGGTTCGCCTGACAGCGGTTTTAAGCCTCTGAAAAGGTGACATTTGCGTTTCGAAGGTATATTTTGTTTTTTACCCGAAAATCGCAGGAGATAGCGGCATAATGACTGATAAGTTCCATATCTTAGTTTTGAACGGACCGAACCTGAACATGCTCGGAACCCGTGAGCCAGAGAAGTACGGCACGCTGACATTGAGTGAAATTGTTAACCGTCTGGGAACGGAAGCAGCGTCACTGAATGTGGATTTGGATCATTTTCAGTCGAATGCGGAGTACGCAATCATCGACCGTATTCATCAGGCTAAAGACAATGTGGACTATATCCTGATCAATCCGGCCGCGTTTACGCACACCAGTGTTGCTATCCGCGACGCACTGCTCGCGGTGAGTATCCCGTTTATCGAGATCCACCTGAGTAACGTGCACGCCCGAGAGCCGTTCCGCCACCATTCGTATCTGTCAGATATCGCTGCTGGCGTTATCTGTGGACTGGGCGCTGACGGCTATTCATACGCTTTACAGACAGCGGTAAAACGCTTGTCACAATCACACTAAACAAGAGTACGGAACCCACTCATGGATATTCGTAAGATTAAAAAACTGATCGAGCTGGTTGAAGAATCAGGCATCTCCGAACTGGAAATTTCTGAAGGCGAAGAGTCTGTACGCATCAGCCGTGCAGCCCCAGCCGCTAGCTTCCCGGTAATGCAGCAGGCTTATGCTGCGCCAGTGCAGCAGCCTGCGCTCTCCGCAGCCGTTGCGCCAGCAGCAACTGAAGCCGCACCTGCCGCTGCAGCAGAAATCAGTGGTCACATCGTACGTTCCCCAATGGTTGGTACTTTCTACCGCACCCCGAGCCCGGACGCGAAGGCGTTCATCGAAGTGGGTCAGAAAGTCAACGTAGGCGATACCCTGTGCATCGTTGAAGCGATGAAAATGATGAACCAGATCGAAGCAGACAAATCAGGTACTGTGAAAGCGATTCTGGTCGAAAGTGGTCAGCCGGTTGAATTTGACGAGCCGCTGGTCGTCATCGAGTAACGAGGCGAACATGCTGGATAAAATTGTTATCGCCAACCGCGGCGAGATTGCTCTGCGTATTCTTCGTGCCTGTAAAGAACTGGGCATCAAGACCGTCGCGGTGCACTCAAGCGCGGATCGCGATTTAAAACACGTATTGCTGGCGGATGAGACGGTCTGTATTGGCCCGGCTCCGTCCGTAAAAAGCTATCTGAACATCCCGGCTATCATCAGCGCCGCTGAAATCACCGGCGCGGTGGCAATTCATCCGGGTTACGGCTTCCTCTCTGAGAACGCCAACTTTGCTGAGCAGGTTGAACGCTCTGGCTTCATCTTCATCGGTCCGAAAGCCGACACCATCCGCCTGATGGGCGACAAAGTGTCTGCAATCACCGCGATGAAAAAAGCCGGTGTGCCAACCGTACCAGGCTCTGACGGCCCTCTGACCGACGACATGGATGCTAACCGTGCTCATGCTAAACGCATTGGCTACCCGGTTATCATCAAGGCGTCTGGCGGCGGCGGCGGTCGCGGTATGCGCGTTGTGCGTAGCGATGCCGACCTGGCGCAGTCCATCTCCATGACCAAAGCTGAAGCGAAAGCCGCTTTCAGCAATGACATGGTATACATGGAAAAATACCTGGAAAACCCACGCCACATCGAAATTCAGGTGCTGGCTGACGGTCAGGGTAACGCGATCTATCTGGCAGAACGTGACTGCTCCATGCAGCGTCGTCACCAGAAAGTGGTCGAAGAAGCGCCAGCACCGGGTATTACCCCGGAACTGCGTCGCTACATCGGCGAGCGTTGCGCCAAAGCGTGTGTCGATATCGGCTATCGCGGGGCGGGTACCTTTGAGTTCCTGTTCGAAAACGGCGAGTTCTATTTCATCGAAATGAACACCCGTATTCAGGTTGAACACCCGGTTACCGAAATGATCACCGGCGTTGACCTGATCAAAGAACAGTTGCGTATCGCTGCAGGCCAGCCGCTCTCCATCAAGCAGGAAGAAGTTGTGGTGAAAGGCCATGCGATCGAGTGTCGTATCAACGCCGAAGACCCGAACACCTTCCTGCCAAGCCCGGGTAAAATCACGCGTTTCCACGCGCCGGGTGGTTTTGGTGTGCGTTGGGAGTCTCATATCTACGCCGGTTACACCGTACCGCCGTACTATGACTCAATGATCGGCAAGCTCATCTGCTACGGCGAAAACCGTGACGTGGCAATTGCCCGCATGAAGAACGCCCTGCAGGAGCTGATCATCGACGGTATCAAAACCAACGTTGATCTGCAGATGCGTATCATGAGCGACGAGCACTTCCAGAATGGTGGAACCAACATCCACTATCTCGAGAAGAAACTCGGTCTTAACGAGAAGTAAGACTGCGCGCGCACGAAAAGGCCGGATTATCCGGCCTTTTTTATTTCTGGGGCCTGGAAAGCCTCATCATGTACAATCCCCGCTTTCTTCATCCACAAGGGACAAAAAATGGACAAACGTTTTGTTCAGGCCCATAAAGAAGCGCGCTGGGCGCTGTGGCTGACCCTTCTCTATCTCGCCGCATGGTTAGTAACTGCTTACTTACCGAATTCAGCCTCCGGTATCACCGGCCTGCCGCACTGGTTTGAAATGGCGTGTCTGCTGGTACCGTTGATTTTCATTTTGCTCAGTTGGCTGATGGTGCGCTTTATCTTCCGCGATTTCCCGCTGGAGGATCGTGATGCAAACTGAAATCATCACCGTACTGGTTGTCTATTTGATCGTGGTATTTGGCCTCTCTTTCTATGCCATGCGCAAACGCAGTACCGGATCGTTCCTGAGCGAATATTTCCTCGGCAGCCGTTCGATGGGTGGGTTTGTGCTGGCGATGACGTTGACCGCCACGTACGTGAGCGCCAGTTCGTTCATTGGCGGGCCGGGCGCGGCGTATAAATACGGGCTGGGCTGGGTACTGCTGGCCATGATCCAGGTGCCCACGATCTGGCTGTCACTGGGTATTCTGGGCAAAAAATTTGCCATACTCGCTCGCCGCTATAACGCCATTACGCTAAACGATATGCTGCAGGCGCGTTATCAGAGCCGCGTGGTGGTCTGGATTGCCAGTATCAGCCTGATTGTCGCCTTCGTCGGCGCCATTGCCGTTCAGTTTATTGGCGGCGCGCGCCTGCTGGAAACGGCAGCGGGTATTAAGTACGAGACCGGGCTGCTCATCTTCGGGATCACGATTGCGCTGTACACCGCGTTTGGCGGCTTCCGCGCCAGCGTGCTGAACGATACCATGCAGGGCATGGTGATGCTGATAGGCACCCTTGTGCTGCTGGTCGGCGTCATCTACGCGGCCGGTGGATTACACAATGCGGTGCAAACGCTGGAGCAGATCGATCCTAAACTGGTCAGCCCTCATGGTGCTGATGATATCCTGACGCCCGCGTTTATGACCTCCTTCTGGGTGCTGGTCTGCTTCGGGGTTATCGGTCTGCCGCATACCGCCGTGCGCTGTATCTCCTATAAAGACAGCAAAGCCGTTCATCGGGGAATTGTGATTGGTACCGTCGTTGTCGCGCTGCTGATGCTGGGTATGCATCTGGCGGGCGCGCTGGGGCGGGCCGTATTACCTCACCTGACCGTGCCGGATCAGGTGATCCCTACGCTGATGGTGCAGGTTCTGCCCCCGTGGGCCGCAGGTTTATTCCTTGCTGCACCAATGGCGGCCATCATGTCTAACGTTAACGCGCACCTGCTGCAGGCTTCCGCCACTATCATCAAAGATCTGTGGCTTAGCGCGCGTCCGGCTAAAATGCATAATGAGCAAAAGCTGAAACGCATCTCGACCTGGACCACGCTGGTGCTCGGCATTTTGATGATGTTAGCCGCATGGCGCCCGCCGGAGATGATCATCTGGCTGAACCTGCTGGCGTTTGGTGGGCTTGAAGCGGTATTCCTGTGGCCGCTGGTGTTAGGGCTCTACTGGGAGCGTGCAAACGCGGCGGGCGCGCTGAGCGGCATGATTGTCGGCGGTGTGCTGTACGCCGTTCTCGCAACGTTTAAGATTCAGTACCTGGGCTTCCATCCGATTGTGCCTTCGTTACTGCTAAGTTTACTGGCGTTTGTGGTGGGGAACCGTTTTGGTCAGCCCGTCCCACAGCCCGCTATGATTTCTACTGATAAATAAAGAGTTTTGCCATGCCGTGGATCCAACTAAAACTGAACACAACCGGCGCTAACGCCGAGGAACTGAGCGATGCGCTGATGGAGGCCGGCTCGGTCTCTATCACCTTCCAGGACACGCATGACACGCCGGTCTTTGAGCCTCTGCCGGGCGAAACACGCCTGTGGGGTGATACCGACGTTATCGGCCTGTTTGATGCTGAAACCGACATGAAAGAGGTCGTCGCGATTCTGGAAAACCACCCTCTGCTGGGCGCTGGGTTTGCGCACAAAATCGAACAGCTGGAAGACAAAGACTGGGAACGCGAGTGGATGGATAACTTCCGCCCGATGCAGTTCGGCAAGCGTCTGTGGATCTGCCCGAGCTGGCGCGAGGTTCCTGATGAAAACGCGGTTAACGTCATGCTCGATCCGGGTCTGGCGTTTGGTACCGGCACCCATCCCACGACGTCCCTGTGCCTGCAGTGGCTGGATGGTCTCGATCTGGACGGTAAGACGGTGATCGACTTCGGCTGTGGATCCGGGATCCTCGCGATTGCCGCCCTGAAACTGGGTGCGGCTAAAGCCATCGGGATCGATATCGATCCGCAGGCCATTCAGGCCAGCCGCGACAACGCCGAGCGTAACGGCGTTTCCGATCGTCTGGAGCTGTATCTGCCGGATGCTCAGCCAGAAGCCATGAAAGCCGACGTGGTGGTCGCAAACATTCTGGCAGGCCCACTGCGTGAGCTGGCCCCGTTAATCAGCGTGCTGCCCGTTGAGGGCGGTCTGCTGGGGCTTTCGGGTATCCTGGCAAGCCAGGCGGAAAGCGTGTGCGACGCCTACGCCGATCTTTTCACTCTCGACCCGGTGGTGGAGAAAGAAGAGTGGTGTCGTATTACCGGTCGTAAAAAATAAGCATTTGGCGTGGTCATCTGACCACGCCTTTCTCCCACTGATAATCCTCTCTCCCTCTGCCATTCTTCGGTAAAATAACCACACAAATCATGTTGATTTGTATTATAAAAATTCACCGGAAGAATATGATGAAACACATTACAGGCAAGGCAGCGCTGCTGGCGCTGAGCATGGTTTCGGCTTCAGCATTTGCGTCACACTGGAGCTACGAAGGGGAAGGTTCACCGGAACACTGGGGCGAACTGGACGAGGCCTACAAGACCTGTCAAAGCGGGATGAACCAGTCTCCGATTAATATTGATTCAACCGCTAACGCCCATCTCTCCCCGCTTAAAACGCACTACATTGATGGCCCAGTGGGGCTGACAAACAATGGCCATACCATCCAGGCCAGCGAAAAGGCAGATACCCGCAACACGATAACCCTGGACAAGCAAACCTGGACGCTACAGCAGTTCCACTTCCATGCGCCGAGCGAAAACACCGTGCACGGCAAAAAGTACGCGATGGAGATGCATCTGGTACATAAAAACAGCGCGGGTGAGCTGGCCGTGGTGGCCGTCATGTTTGATAAAGGTGCTGCCAATCCGGAGCTGGAAAAGCTGTGGAGCGTGATGCCGCAGCAGGCTGAACAGAACGTAACCCTTGAGAAGGATCTCAACCTGAACAAATTGCTGCCAAAGGTGAAAACCTACTGGCGCTTTAGTGGCTCGTTGACCACGCCACCGTGTTCTGAAGGGGTCACCTGGATCGTGCTCAAACAGCCGTTAACCGTCTCAGCAGAACAGCTTGAGAAATTTACTCATACCATGCATCACGATAATAACCGTCCGGTACAGTCTCTGCATGGGCGTGTTGTGGTCGAATAACGCCCATCCTGAGCCTTAAGATCATGTTCTAAAATGCGACGCAGATCGCAAAGAAGAGGGAAAATCTGCTGCTAAAAACAGCAGATTATCCCGCTGAGGTAAGCCGTTTATTCAGAAATGATGAGAAGTTACGGGAAATTGTAAGCGCCCATAAAATAGCCATTCCCACATAACATAATGATTTAAATAGTGAATAATTCTTAACGGAAAGATTGAGCGGCGATTCCTTGATCTACAACAGTGGATTGTTCAAAGTTTGGCCTTTCATCTCGTGCAAAAAATGCGTAATATACGCCGCCTTGCAGTCACAGTATGGTCATTTCTTAACTCATGCGCATCGGACACCACCAGCTTAGAAATCGCCTGATCGCAGCCCCTATGGCAGGTATTACCGACCGGCCGTTCAGGACGCTGTGCTATGAGATGGGAGCCGGTTTAACCGTATCCGAGATGATGTCGTCTAACCCGCAGGTTTGGGAAAGCGATAAATCCCGCCTTCGGATGGTGCACATTGATGAACCAGGTATTCGCACCGTGCAAATTGCCGGAAGCGTGCCTGAAGAGATGGCAGATGCCGCGCGTATCAACGTGGAAAGTGGTGCCCAGATTATTGATATCAATATGGGGTGCCCGGCCAAAAAAGTGAATCGCAAGCTTGCAGGTTCAGCCCTTCTGCAATACCCCGACCAGGTGAAAGCTATCCTGACGGCGGTTGTCAGCGCAGTGGACGTTCCTGTTACGTTAAAGATTCGCACGGGTTGGTCGCCGGAACACCGTAACTGTGTAGAGATTGCCCAACTGGCCGAAGACTGTGGCATTCAGGCCCTGACCATTCATGGACGCACGCGCGCCTGTTTGTTCAACGGTGAAGCTGAATACGACAGCATTCGGGCAGTTAAGCAGAAAGTTTCCATTCCGATTATCGCGAATGGCGACATAACTGACCCGCTTAAAGCCAGAGCTGTGCTCGACTATACGGGAGCTGATGCTCTGATGATAGGACGTGCCGCTCAGGGAAGACCCTGGATCTTTCGGGAAATCCAGCATTATCTGGACACTGGAGAGCTGCTTGCTCCACTGCCTCTGGCAGAGGTTAAGCGCTTGCTTTGTTCGCATGTTCGGGAACTGCATGACCACTACGGTCAGGCGAAAGGGTACCGAATTGCGCGTAAACACGTTTCCTGGTATCTCCAGGAGCACGCTCCAGATGACCAGTTTCGGCGCACATTCAACGCCATAGAGGATGCCAGCGAACAGCTGGAGGCGTTGGAGGCATACTTCGAAAATCTTGCGTAATGAAATAAAGAGCTGACAGAACTATGTTCGAACAACGCGTAAATTCTGACGTACTGACCGTTTCTACCGTTAACTCTCAGGACCAGGTAACTCAAAAGCCCCTGCGTGACTCGGTTAAACAGGCACTGAAGAACTATTTTGCTCAACTGAACGGTCAGGATGTTAATGACCTGTATGAGCTGGTACTGGCTGAAGTTGAACAGCCACTGTTGGACATGGTGATGCAATACACCCGCGGTAACCAAACCCGCGCTGCGCTGATGATGGGTATCAACCGTGGTACTCTGCGTAAGAAACTGAAAAAATACGGCATGAACTGATACTAATCAGTTAAATGCTTGTTTAAAAAGGCGCTCTTCGGCATGGGGAAGCGCCTTTTTTATTTCCTGCTTCAGTCCGTCAACGCTTTGTAAACCTTCGCTTATCCCGCTTTAAAACCGCCGCTTTTGGTGTATATTTCCCCCACTCTACTGGCGCTCTTCTCGCGGAATGACACAATGATTCGTAAATACTGGTGGCTGGTTGTCTTTGCAATCTCCGTTCTCATTTTCGATGCACTCCTGATGCAGTGGATTGAACTGATGAGCTCCGAAACCGATAAGTGTCGCAATATGAACTCCGTGAATCCCCTGAAACTCGTGAACTGCTCAGAGCTCGACTAACCGCCTGATTGCGCAAATCGCCCCGTTATTACCCACTAAAAACGGGGATTTAAATCCCTTTGAGCCATTACCCGACGGTGATAATGTCTCGCCCTTCTCAACCGCTCTAGCGTAACCTCACACTCGAGTAGAACCGTCCATGCTGGTCAGCCAATACAACCATATCCTTGTTGTCCTCTCCTTTGTTGTTGCCATTCTTGCCGCATATACCGCACTGAATATGGCGGCACGTGTCGCCGGGAGTCAGGGCGTCGCTGCCCGCGTCTGGCTGGCTGGCGGCGGTATTGCAATGGGCATAGGCGTGTGGGCCATGCATTTTATCGGCATGCTGGCGATGGACCTCTCCATGAGCATGAGCTACAACGCCACCCTGACGGTGTTATCGATGATCATCGCCGTGGGGTCGTCACTGTTTGCGCTCTGGCTCGTTAGCTGCGATCGGTTACGCTTGCGCCGTCTGCTGCCCGGTGCGCTGGTGATGGGAAGCGGTATTGTTGCCATGCATTACACCGGCATGGCTGCGCTGGAGGTGATGCCCGGGATTATCTGGGACAAGGTCTGGGTGGCCATTTCGGTTGCCATTGCGCTTGCCGCTTCACTCGCTGCATTATGGCTGACCTTCCGCCTGCGTCACGATGCCGCTCAGGTCGTGCTGATGCGCACGGGTGCCGCTATCACCATGGGCATTGCCATTGCCGGGATGCATTACGCCGGGATGAAAGCCGCACAGTTTCCGATGTCCACAATGGTTCACCATGAGGGTATCAACGGGAGCTGGCTGGCGGTGCTGGTTAGCGTCGTCGCGCTTTCTATTCTTGGGATTACCCTGCTGGTATCAATGCTGGATGCCCGCCTTCAGGCACGTACCGCCCTTCTGGCCTCGTCGCTTGCAGAAGCTAACCGGGAACTCGCACAACTGGCCCTGCACGATACCCTGACGCGTCTCCCCAACCGTATCCTGCTGGAAGATCGACTCGATCAGGCCATCAGCAAAGCCGATCGTGAAGGGACCCATTTCGCCCTGATGTTCATGGATCTCGACGGTTTTAAAGCCATCAATGACGCTTACGGCCATGATGTCGGTGACAAGCTGCTGATTGCCGTTACGGAGCGTCTGCTGCATCTCCTGAAGGGCCAGTTCACCCTGGCACGTATCGGCGGTGATGAGTTTGTTCTGCTGGCTGAGGGAGAAGGCCCGGACGATGCGGCATCGCTGGCGAATTCGCTGGTGCGCGCGATCGATAGCCCGTTCAACCTCGACCACTATGAACTGGTGGTGACCCTCAGCATTGGGATCGCGCTGTATCCTCACGACGGCAAAACCGAACGTGAGCTCATGTTTAACGCCGACGCGGCAATGTACCATACCAAGCACATGGGCCGGAACGGTTACCACTTTTTCCAGCCCTCGATGAATACGCTGGCGCAGACCCATCTTCAGTTGATGAACGATCTATGGATGGCGATCGATCGCAATGAGCTACGCCTGCTGTACCAGCCAAAATTTCACGCTCCCGCCGGTCCTATCCTTGGATTTGAGGCGTTATTGCGCTGGCAGCATCCCAAGCAGGGGTTACTGACCCCGGACCTTTTCCTGCCGCTGGCGGAGAAAACGGGGCTGATTATCCCTATCGGCAACTGGGTAATTAATGAAGCCTGTCGCCAGCTGCGTGAATGGCATCTTCAGGGACATCAAAGCTGGTCAATGGCGGTAAACCTGTCGACGCTGCAGTTTGAACAGCCTTCGCTGGTCAACACGGTTCTCAACTGCCTGGCACTTCATCATGTGCCACCAGAAATGTTGATCCTGGAAGTGACGGAAACCACGGCAATGAGCAACCCGGATGAAAGTGTACGGGTGCTGACAGAGCTGACAGAAGCGGGCGTAAAGGCCTCCATTGATGACTTTGGTACCGGATATTCGAGCCTGCTGTACCTCAAGCGCTTACCGGCCTGTGAATTGAAAATCGACAGGGCGTTCGTGAAAGAGCTAAGCGGGGAAAGCGAGGATGCCACCATTGTCTCAGCGATTGTGGCCCTCGCCAAAACACTCAACCTGAAAGTCGTGGCGGAAGGTGTGGAAACCGAAGCACAGCAAGCCTTTTTAACCGAGCTGGGCTGCAATACCCTTCAGGGTTATCTGTTAGGTAAACCCGTCAGCGCGCAAACCATTGAGGCACTTTGCGCGCGAGGGGAAATGTTATCTGGCGCTGAGCTGTAAGCATCAACATGAGGCGATACACGAATGACAGGCAGTGTCGCCAGAATGCTATCGACCAGGGCGGGAGCCTGCTGAAAAAGATTGAAACTGTCGTTATTCATTAACCAGTTTTTAATGATTCCGCTAAAAAAACCGTGAAATACGATCAGGGTCAGATCAACATTTACCTTTGGCGAAATGATGTTACGTGAAATACAGGCCTCCAGCGTGGCACGCAGCGTGTCATAATTGAATCCAATCCGTTTTCTTATCTCACTCTCAGAAATCATATCACTGCTAAATTCACATTTGTGATACAGAATTTGTAAAAGGGCACATTGTCGGGGCTCACGCGCAATATACTGCAGCGCAGTAATAAATTGCTCACGAAGTATTAACAATGGATCATCACCTTCGGAAAGGGAAAGCCGGTCGCGAATAATGTCGCGAAGCGGTAATTGCTGCTCCCAGATGGCATTAAATATTTCGGCTTTACTGGTGAAGTGCCAGTAAATGGCACCGCGCGTAACCTTTGCGGCATCCGCGATGTCCGTCAGCGTCGTGTTGGCTACGCCACGCGTCGCAAACTGCCCGATAGCCGCCTCAATCAGCTGCTGCCGGGTTTGTTGAGCTTCTTCTTTCTTTTTACGCGCCATAGACAACTACTCGCCACTCACAAGATTTATACGTAACACAGGGGTCAGGAGAAAGAAAGTATTCACCAAATTCCGTTTTAATTTTGCACAAAAAAAGTCAATCTTCTTAATTTATAGCTTAGCTAAATACATATTTAAGTTTAAATTCACAGCATGAATAATTAAATCACGTTAAGCGCTATTTAACTGATTAGCTTGCCGGAAGATGACAGAGAAATAAACCGAGCCTGATTCTGATTTTTCCGCTCAGACCTTGTCATTCGCACTTATAAATTAAAAAACATTAAATACCCTCATTATTATACGCAGCTACATTTTATTTTTTATCCCGCTGCCCCTGCTACCGATTCACGCCAAATATCGGTTTCCGGGTATTTAAAGGACCAGTAATGACGAATCATTTCAGACGCTTACCTTTAGCCGGTTTCATTGTCTGCGCTGTACTGCTCTCAGGATGCGATGGCCAGGAAAACCAACCGCAACATCCGCAGGCCCCTCAGGTCAGCGTGCATATTGTGAAAAGCGCACCGCTGGCTGTCACCACTGAACTCCCGGGCAGAACTGATGCGTTCCGCGTAGCAGAGGTTCGTCCGCAGGTTAGCGGTATCATCCTGCGCCGCAACTTCACGGAAGGCAGCGATGTAAAAGCCGGGGATTCGCTTTATCAGATTGATCCTGCAACCTATCAGGCGGCTTACGATAACGCGAAAGGCGAGCTGGCGAAGGCCCAGGCGGCGGCCAATATTGCGCACCTGACGGTGAAACGTTATCTCCCGCTGGTCGGCACACAGTATGTTAGCAAGCAAGAGTATGACCAGGCCGTCGCCACGGCCCAGCAGGCAGATGCCAGCGTCGTCGCCGCCAAAGCGGGCGTTGAAAGTGCACGCATCAATCTTGCCTATACCAAAGTGACGTCTCCCGTCGATGGCCGCATCGGCAAATCCAGCGTGACGGAAGGCGCGCTCGTGACGAACGGACAAACCGCGGCGCTGGCAACGGTCCAGCAGCTTGATCCGATTTACGTCGATGTGACCCAGTCCAGTAATGATTTTATGCGTCTGAAGCAGACGAGCCTACAAAAAGGCGATACCGCCAGCAGCGTTGAGCTACTGATGGAGAACGGGCAGCCCTATCCGCTGAAAGGCACATTGCAGTTCTCCGACGTCACGGTGGATGAAAGTACCGGCTCGATTACCCTGCGCGCCATTTTCCCGAATCCTCAACATCTGCTGTTACCCGGTATGTTCGTTCGCGCCCGCATTGATGAAGGTACACAGCCGGATGCGATACTGGTTCCCCAGCAAGGCGTGACCCGCACACCGCGAGGCGATGCCACCGTGATGGTGGTGAACGATAAAAATCAGGTTGAGTCTCGCACCGTCGTTGCGCCACAGGCGATTGGTGACCGCTGGCTGGTAACGGAAGGGCTGAAAAACGGTGACCGCGTGATTGTCAGCGGACTACAGAAGGTCAGACCGGGCGTAACCGTCGTCGCTACGCCTGATACCACCACCGCTCCGGCCAGTTAAGGGACGACGACATGGCTAATTTCTTTATTCAGAGACCGGTTTTCGCCTGGGTACTTGCCATCATTTTGATGATTGCAGGCGGACTGGCCATTCTCAAACTTCCCGTCGCACAGTATCCGACCATTGCACCTCCCGCCGTGGCGATATCCGCGACCTACCCGGGAGCAGATGCCCAGACGGTACAGGATACCGTGACCCAGGTTATCGAACAGAACATGAACGGTATCGATAACCTGATGTATATGTCCTCCACCAGCGATTCAGCGGGTAACGTCACGATCACCCTGACCTTCGAGTCCGGAACCGATCCGGACATCGCCCAGGTGCAGGTGCAGAACAAGCTGCAGCTCGCCATGCCGCTGCTGCCGCAAGAGGTGCAGCAGCAGGGGATTGGCGTTGAGAAGTCCAGCAGCAGCTTCCTGCTGGTTGCCGGTTTTGTATCAGACAACAAAAACCTGACGCAGGATGACATCTCCGACTATGTCGCCTCGAACGTCAAAGATGCCATCAGCCGAACATCTGGCGTCGGTGACGTGCAGCTGTTTGGCGCCCAGTATGCGATGCGTATCTGGCTCGACAGTAATGCGATGAACAAATACCAGCTGACGCCGCTGGATATCATCAACCAGCTGAAAACGCAGAACGACCAGATAGCGGCAGGCCAGTTGGGCGGGACGCCGTCCATCCCGGGACAACAGCTGAATGCCTCGATCATCGCGCAAACCCGCCTGAAATCACCGGAAGAGTTCGGTCGCGTGACGCTCAAGGTGAACCAGGACGGCTCGATGGTGCATCTGAAGGATGTGGCTCGCATTGAGCTGGGTGGCGAAAACTACAACATGGTGACAAAAATCAACGGGCAGGCGGCAACCGGCCTGGGGATTAAGCTGGCAACAGGGGCCAATGCGCTGGATACGGCAGCAGCCATCAAGAGCAAGCTGGCACAACTGCAGCCGTTCTTCCCGCATGGGCTCAAAGTCGTCTACCCCTATGACACCACGCCGTTTGTGAAAATCTCCATCCACGAAGTGGTGAAGACCCTGTTTGAGGCGATCGTTCTCGTCTTCCTGGTCATGTACCTGTTCCTGCAAAATCTGCGGGCAACGCTCATCCCGACGATTGCGGTTCCGGTCGTTCTGCTGGGTACCTTCGCGGTTCTGGCGGCGTTCGGTTTCTCCATCAATACCCTGACAATGTTCGGCATGGTGCTGGCGATAGGCCTGCTGGTTGATGATGCTATTGTGGTCGTCGAGAACGTTGAACGCGTCATGGTCGAGGACAAGCTGCCGCCTAAAGAGGCCACGCAGAAGTCGATGGGGCAGATTCAGGGTGCGCTGGTGGGGATCGCCATGGTGCTCTCGGCGGTCTTTATCCCGATGGCCTTTTTTGGCGGCTCGACGGGGGCGATCTATCGCCAGTTCTCGCTGACTATCGTTTCCGCGATGGCGTTGTCCGTACTGGTTGCGCTAATCCTGACGCCTGCACTCTGTGCAACGTTGCTTAAGCCCGTATCCGCCGATCATCATGAGAAAAAAGTGGGCTTCTTCGGCTGGTTTAATGCGCTTTTTGATAAGAGCGTGGAGCACTACAGTCACAGCGTGAGCGGTATCTTGCGCAAAACCGGGCGCTACCTGGTGGTATACGTCATTATTGTCGGTGGGATGGCGGTGCTCTTCCTGCGCTTACCCACCTCCTTCCTCCCCGAAGAGGATCAGGGGGTGTTTATGACGATGGTTCAGCTGCCTGCGGGGGCAACCCAGACGCGTACTCAGCAGGTCCTCGATCAGGTTCAGGACTACTACCTGAATAAAGAGAAGGCGAATGTTGAATCCGTCTTTACCGTAAACGGCTTTAGCTTTAGTGGCCAGGGCCAGAACTCCGGTATTGCCTTCATCAGCCTCAAACCTTGGGAGGAGCGTCCTGGGGCACAAAATGGGGTCGAGGCGATTGTGGGGCGTGCGACGAAAGCCTTCAGTCAGATTAAAGACGGCCTTGTTTTCCCGTTTAACCTGCCTGCCATTATTGAGCTGGGTACCGCCACGGGCTTCGACTTTGAACTGATCGATCAGGCTAACCTCGGACATACCCAGCTGACGCAGGCGCGTAACCAGCTGCTCGGCATGGTGAAAGAGCACCCCGACCTGCTGGTACGCGTGCGTCCTAACGGTCTGGAGGATACGCCACAGTTCAAGCTGGACGTCGACCAGGAGAAAGCCCAGGCGCTGGGCATCAGTCTTTCTGACGTCAACCAGACGATTTCGACAGCCTTAGGCGGCACCTATGTGAATGACTTTATCGATCATGGGCGCGTGAAAAAGGTCTACGTCCAGGCTGATGCAAAATTCCGTATGTTGCCAGGAGATATTAACAACCTTTACGTGCGCAGTGCGAACGGGGAAATGGTGCCGTTCTCAGCCTTTAGCAACGCTCACTGGGTTTACGGTTCACCTCGTCTGGAGCGCTATAACGGAATGCCCTCTATGGAGATCCTCGGTGAATCAGCCCCGGGTAAAAGTACCGGCGAAGCCATGGCTATGATGGAAAGCCTCGCGGCAAAACTGCCTTCCGGCATCGGTTATGACTGGACAGGAATGTCTTACCAGGAGCGCCTTTCGGGTAACCAGGCGCCTGCACTGTACGCCATCTCACTGATCGTAGTGTTCCTGTGTCTGGCCGCGCTGTATGAAAGCTGGTCCATTCCGTTCTCCGTCATGCTGGTTGTGCCGCTGGGGGTCATCGGGGCGCTTCTCGCAGCCTCGCTGCGCGGGTTAAACAATGACGTCTATTTCCAGGTCGGCCTGCTGACCACGATTGGTCTGTCAGCGAAAAACGCCATTTTGATCGTCGAATTTGCTAAGGACCTGATGGAGAAAGAGGGTAAAGGCATCATTGAGGCCACGCTGGAGGCGTCAAGGATGCGCCTTCGACCAATCCTGATGACGTCTCTGGCCTTTATACTGGGCGTCATGCCGCTGGTGATCAGCTCTGGGGCAGGGAGCGGTGCGCAAAACGCCGTCGGTACGGGCGTGATGGGGGGAATGCTTTCCGCAACGCTGCTGGCGATTTTCTTCGTACCCGTCTTCTTTATGGTGGTCCGTCGACGCTTTACCCGCCATAAAGATTAACATTTCCCTAAAAAGGCACCTCTGGTGCCTTTTTTATTTTTAACATAAACAATGAATTAGGCATTAAGCAAAACTAATGTTAAAAATACGATGATTTGCATTAAGTAAAAATACTCTCTTGCAGCTTCATAATGTCTCCATTAATTCGTCCTGAAACCGACTTTTCTCCACGATTTTTACAAACTACATAATTTGAGATTATTCCTCGTGTAACGCGGACTTACCCCGGTGGTAAAATAACCTCCAGTTCGTTAATTGCCCTCCTGGCTTTATAGCGGATGAGAAATAATATTGAGGTAACATCATGAAAAGATTCATTTCCGTTGCACTACTCGCTGCGCTGCTTGCTGGTTGCGCGCACGACTCTCCATGTGTACCGGTTTACGACGACCAGGGCCGACTGGTTCATACCAATACCTGCATGAAAGGCACCACCCAGGATAACTGGGAAACTGCGGGTGCTATCGCCGGCGGTGCTGCCGCAGTGGCAGGTTTGACGCTGGGTATTGTTGCCCTGACGAAGTAACAGCTGTTAAGAAAGCGCGGCTCTGGCCGCGCTTTTGCTTTTAATCAGTGCACTATTTTCAAATAAGTAAAAAAATAGCCCCGTATTTATTCGCGCTGTTCATTTCATCCTGAAACCAGTCACATCTTTTTCGTATACTCATTTAAA
Organism: Enterobacter sp. BNK-13; assembly: GCF_048685015.1. Lineage (NCBI taxonomy): Bacteria > Pseudomonadati > Pseudomonadota > Gammaproteobacteria > Enterobacterales > Enterobacteriaceae > Enterobacter > Enterobacter sp. BNK-13. The sequence goes on from NZ_JBLQTP010000001.1 coordinate 3,921,321, forward strand.
TTACCGGTTCTATTGTGATGATTTTCACACATTAATATTATTGACTACCCTGCCAATATTCACGCTGGAAACTATCTTGTCTTTTTCCTGACGCGACTCAAAACTTTTGCTCCAATTTGTGGCACAGGTTGTAATTTCGCACCGTTTCAGGGCGCTCGTTTTATTTAAGCCTGTCTACACTCAGCATTAAGCGTTCACTCATCTCTTATTTTGTCGAACGCAAAACTGGCATTACGTTTGCTTTATAAACGTTGGCCAACGCCACAGACAGGTAAAGCGTTTAAAAACGCCTCTATAACGATAAATTTCGCCACACAGGATGCATTATGAAAAAGACGATGATAGCCAGCCTGGCCGCTGCAGGCATGATGTTTGCCGTAGCCGGTCAAGCCCATGCGGGAACGACACTGGATGCCGTTAAAAAGAAAGGTTTTGTTCAATGCGGTATCAGTGACGGTTTGCCTGGCTTCTCTTATGCCGATGCGAACGGCAAATTTACCGGTATCGATGTGGACGTCTGCCGTGGCGTTGCTGCCGCCGTTTTTGGTGATGACAGCAAAGTAAAATATACCCCGCTGACGGCAAAAGAACGCTTTACGGCGCTGCAGTCCGGTGAGGTTGACATGCTCTCCCGTAATACCACCTGGACTTCCTCCCGCGACGCAGGGATGGGGATGTCATTCACGGGCGTGACCTATTATGACGGTATCGGCTTCCTGACCCACAATAAAGCGGGCCTGAAAAGCGCCAAAGAGCTGGATGGCGCCACCGTTTGTATTCAGGCGGGCACCGATACCGAGCTGAACGTCGCCGATTATTTCAAAGCAAATAACATGAAATACACGCCAGTGACATTCGACCGCTCGGATGAGTCGGCCAAAGCGCTGGAATCCGGCCGTTGCGACACGCTGGCCTCTGACCAGTCACAGCTGTATGCCTTACGCATTAAGCTGAGCAATCCTGCAGAATGGATTGTTCTGCCTGAAGTGATCTCCAAAGAACCTCTCGGACCAGTGGTACGTCGTGGCGATGAAGACTGGTTCTCCATTGTTCGCTGGACGCTGTTTGCCATGCTGAACGCAGAAGAGATGGGTATCAACTCGAAAAACGTGGATGAGAAAGCGGCTAAACCATCCAACCCGGATATGGCACACCTGCTGGGTACAGAAGGTGATTTCGGCAAGGATCTGAAGCTGGATAACAAGTGGGCCTACAACATCATCAAACAGGTGGGCAACTACTCTGAGATCTTTGAACGCAACGTGGGATCGGAAAGCCCGCTGAAGATCAAACGCGGCCAGAACAATCTCTGGAACAACGGCGGTATTCAGTACGCACCACCAGTACGTTAAGTCATAGCTGTAACGGGCACTGCTCCGGCAGTGCCCACTCCAGAGTCATGGTTACTGAGGTTTCTTTATGTCCCATCGCCGCTCAGCCGTAAAAGGATCGCTATCCTTTTCTCATCCCGCGGTCCGCGCCTGGCTATTCCAGATTATTGCTATTGTTGCGGTTGTTCTCATCGCCGTGTATCTCATCCATAACACCATCACCAACCTGAATAATCGCGGCATTACCTCCGGTTTCGCGTTTTTAGATCGCAGCGCGGGATTTGGCATTGTTCAGCATCTTATTGATTACCAGGAAGGTGACACGTATGGACGCGTGTTCGTGGTCGGTTTACTGAATACGCTGCTGGTATCGGCGCTTTGTATCGTCTTCGCGTCGATACTGGGCTTCTTTATTGGTCTGGCGCGTCTTTCTGAAAACTGGCTCCTGCGGAAGCTGTCGACTGTTTATATTGAAACGTTCCGCAATATCCCCCCGCTCCTGCAGATCTTCTTCTGGTATTTTGCCGTATTGCGTAACCTACCCGGCCCCCGTCAGGCCGTCGACGCGTTTGAGCTTTTCTTCCTGAGCAACCGTGGGCTATCCATTCCTTCTCCTCTGCCGGGCGAAGGGCTGTACGCTTTTATCGGCGCGATTGCGATCGCGCTTGCTCTCACTGTTGGGGTATTCCGTTTTAACCGCACGCATCAGATCAAAACCGGCCAGCTTCGCAGAACCTGGCCGACGGCTGTCGTCCTGTTCGTTAGCCTGCCGCTGGTGGCTCACTGGCTGTTTGGGGCCGCACTGCACTGGGATGTTCCTCATCTGCGGGGCTTTAACTTTCAGGGCGGGATGGTATTAATTCCCGAGCTGGCAGCTCTGACATTGGCGCTGTCGATTTATACGTCCGCGTTTATTGCCGAGATTATCCGTGCCGGGATCCAGGCCGTACCTTACGGACAGCACGAGGCGGCACGCTCACTGGGATTACCGCATACCGTGACGCTTCGCCAGGTCATCATCCCGCAGGCTTTACGGGTCATCATTCCCCCTCTGACCAGCCAGTATCTTAATATTGTCAAAAACTCGTCGCTGGCCGCTGCCATTGGTTATCCCGATATGGTGTCACTCTTCGCCGGAACCGTGCTTAACCAGACCGGACAAGCCATTGAAACCATCGCCATCACCATGTCTGTCTATCTGATCATCAGCCTGGTAATTTCACTGCTGATGAACCTCTATAACCGTCGTATAGCACTGGTCGAGCGCTAAGGATTTATGATGACAAAAGCGATACTGTCGCACTCCTCGCGCCCTGCCAACTCGACAGGTGGACGTTTCATTCTCTGGGCGCGCAAGAATCTGTTCTCCAGCTGGAGTAACAGCCTGCTGACGATTGTCTGCCTGTGGCTCATGTGGGAGTTGATTCCTCCCCTGCTGAACTGGGCGTTTTTACAGGCCAACTGGGTCGGTTCAACCCGGGCAGACTGTACAAAAGCCGGCGCCTGCTGGGTGTTTATCCATGAACGCTTCGGTCAGTTCATGTATGGGTTGTATCCGCATGAACAGCGCTGGCGGATTAATCTGGCGCTGGTTATCGGCCTGCTCTCTGTCGCAGTCATGTTCTGGAAAAAGCTGCCTCACCGTGGACGTTATATTGCCGTCTGGGCGGTGGTTTATCCGATTATTGTCTGGGTGCTGCTGTATGGCGGTTTTCTGGGGTTGGAACGCGTTGAAACACGCCAGTGGGGCGGGCTGACGCTGACGTTGATTATCGCATCAGTGGGGATAGCCGGTGCTCTGCCGTGGGGGATTTTACTTGCCCTGGGGCGACGTTCAAAAATGCCGATCGTCCGCGTGCTCTCCGTTATCTTCATTGAGTTCTGGCGCGGCGTACCGCTTATCACCGTCCTGTTTATGTCGTCGGTCATGCTGCCGCTGTTTATGGCTGAAGGCACAACGATCGACAAACTGATCCGTGCCCTGGTCGGGGTAATTCTCTTCCAGTCCGCCTATGTTGCAGAAGTTGTGCGCGGTGGTCTGCAGGCGTTGCCTAAAGGCCAGTACGAAGCGGCAGAATCACTGGCGCTCGGCTACTGGAAAACGCAGGGGCTGGTCATTCTTCCCCAGGCACTCAAGCTGGTCATCCCGGGTCTGGTCAACACGATCATTGCCCTCTTCAAGGATACCAGCCTGGTGATCATCATCGGATTGTTCGATCTCTTTAGCAGCGTGCAGCAGGCAACCGTTGACCCTGTCTGGCTGGGCATGTCCACCGAAGGATATGTCTTTGCTGCCCTGATCTACTGGATCTTTTGTTTTAGCATGTCGCGCTACAGCCAGCATCTGGAAAAGCGCTTTAACACCGGGCGTACACCGCACTGAGGAAAATATGAGCCAAATAACTATGACACCCGCCGACGCGATGATTACGCTGGAAAACGTGAACAAATGGTACGGACAGTTTCATGTCCTGAAGGACATTAATCTCAAGGTCAAGCAGGGCGAACGCATTGTCCTGTGCGGCCCTTCCGGCTCCGGGAAATCCACAACCATTCGCTGCATAAACCATCTTGAAGAGCATCAGCAAGGACGCATCGTGGTTGATGGTATCGAGCTAAATGAAGATATCCGCAATATCGAACGCGTGCGTCAGGAAGTGGGAATGGTCTTTCAGCACTTTAATCTGTTTCCGCACCTGACCGTTCTCCAGAACTGTACGCTTGCACCGATTTGGGTACGGAAGATGCCGAAAAAGGAAGCCGAGGCGCTGGCAATGCACTACCTGGAGCGCGTACGTATCGCAGAGCATGCGAATAAGTTCCCTGGCCAGATATCGGGTGGCCAGCAGCAGCGTGTGGCTATCGCCCGTTCACTGTGTATGAAACCGAAAATTATGCTGTTTGATGAACCAACATCTGCCCTCGATCCTGAAATGGTGAAGGAGGTTCTGGACACCATGATTGGGCTGGCACAATCCGGCATGACCATGCTGTGTGTGACGCATGAGATGGGTTTTGCGCGAACTGTAGCCGACCGGGTGATCTTTATGGACCGTGGGGAGATTGTTGAGCAGGCGCCGCCGGATGAGTTCTTTGCGCATCCGAAGTCAGAACGTACGCGAGCATTCCTGTCGCAGGTGATTCATTAATCTGGTGTTTTTGCCCGGTGGCGCTGCGCTTACCGGGCCTACCGTTTTAACGAGAATCATAACGCAAAAAGGCCATCCTTTCGGATGGCCTCTTCACTTGTTTGATGTCTGGCAGTTCCCTACTCTCACATGGGGAGACCCCACACTACCATCGGCGCTACGGCGTTTCACTTCTGAGTTCGGCATGGGGTCAGGTGGGACCACCGCGCTAAAGCCGCCAGACAAATTCTTTTACTTCTTGCCGAACTTTAACCTAAGTATAAAGTGGTGCTGATACCCAGAGTCGAACTGGGGACCTCACCCTTACCAAGGGTGCGCTCTACCAACTGAGCCATATCAGCACGCTAAATTTGATGCCTGGCAGTTCCCTACTCTCACATGGGGAGACCCCACACTACCATCGGCGCTACGGCGTTTCACTTCTGAGTTCGGCATGGGGTCAGGTGGGACCACCGCGCTAAAGCCGCCAGGCAAATTCTGTTTAATCTGTATCAAGGCTGAATTTTGATTGTTCTGTCTCTTCGCCAAAACATCTTCGGCGTTGTAAGGTTAAGCCTCACGGTTCATTAGTATCGGTTAGCTCAACGCATCGCTGCGCTTACACACCCGACCTATCAACGTCGTCGTCTTCAACGTTCCTTCAGGAGACTTAAAGTCTCAGGGAGAACTCATCTCGGGGCAAGTTTCGTGCTTAGATGCTTTCAGCACTTATCTTTTCCGCATTTAGCTACCGGGCAGTGCCATTGGCATGACAACCCGAACACCAGTGATGCGTCCACTCCGGTCCTCTCGTACTAGGAGCAGCCCCCCTCAATTCTCCAGCGCCCACGGCAGATAGGGACCGAACTGTCTCACGACGTTCTAAACCCAGCTCGCGTACCACTTTAAATGGCGAACAGCCATACCCTTGGGACCTACTTCAGCCCCAGGATGTGATGAGCCGACATCGAGGTGCCAAACACCGCCGTCGATATGAACTCTTGGGCGGTATCAGCCTGTTATCCCCGGAGTACCTTTTATCCGTTGAGCGATGGCCCTTCCATTCAGAACCACCGGATCACTATGACCTGCTTTCGCACCTGCTCGAGCCGTCACTCTCGCAGTCAAGCTAGCTTATGCCATTGCACTAACCTCCTGATGTCCGACCAGGATTAGCTAACCTTCGTGCTCCTCCGTTACTCTTTGGGAGGAGACCGCCCCAGTCAAACTACCCACCAGACACTGTCCGCAACCCGGATTACGGGTCTACGTTAGAACACCAGCCATTAAAGGGTGGTATTTCAAGGACGGCTCCACGCAGACTGGCGTCCACGCTTCAAAGCCTCCCACCTATCCTACACATCAAGGACCAGTGTTCAGTGTCAAGCTATAGTAAAGGTTCACGGGGTCTTTCCGTCTTGCCGCGGGTACACTGCATCTTCACAGCGAGTTCAATTTCACTGAGTCTCGGGTGGAGACAGCCTGGCCATCATTACGCCATTCGTGCAGGTCGGAACTTACCCGACAAGGAATTTCGCTACCTTAGGACCGTTATAGTTACGGCCGCCGTTTACCGGGGCTTCGATCAAGAGCTTCGCGTTGCCGCTAACCCCATCAATTAACCTTCCGGCACCGGGCAGGCGTCACACCGTATACGTCCACTTTCGTGTTTGCACAGTGCTGTGTTTTTAATAAACAGTTGCAGCCAGCTGGTATCTTCGACTGATTTCAGCTCCACCCGCAGGGGCTTCACCTACATATCAGCGTGCCTTCTCCCGAAGTTACGGCACCATTTTGCCTAGTTCCTTCACCCGAGTTCTCTCAAGCGCCTTGGTATTCTCTACCTGACCACCTGTGTCGGTTTGGGGTACGATTTAATGTTACCTGATGCTTAGAGGCTTTTCCTGGAAGCAGGGCATTTGTTACTTCAGCACCGTAGTGCCTCGTCATCACACCTCAGCGTTAAAAGGTACCGGATTTACCTGGAACCTCCGCCTACATGCTTAAACCGGGACAACCGTCGCCCGGCTAACATAGCCTTCTCCGTCCCCCCTTCGCAGTAACACCAAGTACAGGAATATTAACCTGTTTCCCATCGACTACGCCTTTCGGCCTCGCCTTAGGGGTCGACTCACCCTGCCCCGATTAACGTTGGACAGGAACCCTTGGTCTTCCGGCGAGCGGGCTTTTCACCCGCTTTATCGTTACTTATGTCAGCATTCGCACTTCTGATACCTCCAGCATGCCTCACAGCACACCTTCAACGGCTTACAGAACGCTCCCCTACCCAACAACACATAGTGTCGCTGCCGCAGCTTCGGTGCATGGTTTAGCCCCGTTACATCTTCCGCGCAGGCCGACTCGACCAGTGAGCTATTACGCTTTCTTTAAATGATGGCTGCTTCTAAGCCAACATCCTGGCTGTCTGTGCCTTCCCACATCGTTTCCCACTTAACCATGACTTTGGGACCTTAGCTGGCGGTCTGGGTTGTTTCCCTCTTCACGACGGACGTTAGCACCCGCCGTGTGTCTCCCGTGATAACATTCTTCGGTATTCGTAGTTTGCATCGGGTTGGTAAGCCGGGATGGCCCCCTAGCCGAAACAGTGCTCTACCCCCGAAGATGAGTTCACGAGGCGCTACCTAAATAGCTTTCGGGGAGAACCAGCTATCTCCCGGTTTGATTGGCCTTTCACCCCCAGCCACAAGTCATCCGCTAATTTTTCAACATTAGTCGGTTCGGTCCTCCAGTTAGTGTTACCCAACCTTCAACCTGCCCATGGCTAGATCACCGGGTTTCGGGTCTATACCCTGCAACTTAACGCCCAGTTAAGACTCGGTTTCCCTTCGGCTCCCCTATACGGTTAACCTTGCTACAGAATATAAGTCGCTGACCCATTATACAAAAGGTACGCAGTCACACCACGAAGGTGCTCCCACTGCTTGTACGTACACGGTTTCAGGTTCTTTTTCACTCCCCTCGCCGGGGTTCTTTTCGCCTTTCCCTCACGGTACTGGTTCACTATCGGTCAGTCAGGAGTATTTAGCCTTGGAGGATGGTCCCCCCATATTCAGACAGGATACCACGTGTCCCGCCCTACTCTTCGAGTTCACAACCTGTGCATTTTCGTGTACGGGACTGTCACCCTGTACCGTGCGACTTTCCAGACGCTTCCACTAACACACAAGCTGATTCAGACTCTGGGCTGCTCCCCGTTCGCTCGCCGCTACTGGGGGAATCTCGGTTGATTTCTTTTCCTCGGGGTACTTAGATGTTTCAGTTCCCCCGGTTCGCCTCGTTAACCTATGTATTCAGTTAACGATAGTGTGACGAATCACACTGGGTTTCCCCATTCGGACATCGCCGGGTCAAAGGTTCATATCACCTCGCCGGCGCTTTTCGCAGATTAGCACGTCCTTCATCGCCTCTGACTGCCAGGGCATCCACCGTGTACGCTTAGTCGCTTAACCTCACAACCCGAAGATGTTTCACTTCTGATTGCGAAAATTTGAGAGACTCGAACACACCATTAAAGATGTGTCGTTTCAATTTTCAGCTTGATCCAGATTTTTAAAGAGCAAATATCTCAAACGTGACTCGTAAGTCAGTTTTGAGATATGACGGCAGGTGACTTTCACTCACGAACCAGCAAGTGGCGTCCCCTAGGGGATTCGAACCCCTGTTACCGCCGTGAAAGGGCGGTGTCCTGGGCCTCTAGACGAAGGGGACACTGAAGTCTCAATCGCAAGACGCCTTGCTATTTACTTTTCATCAGACAATCTGTGTGAGCACTGCAAAGGCAGGTTCTTTAAGGTAAGGAGGTGATCCAACCGCAGGTTCCCCTACGGTTACCTTGTTACGACTTCACCCCAGTCATGAATCACAAAGTGGTAAGCGCCCTCCCGAAGGTTAAGCTACCTACTTCTTTTGCAACCCACTCCCATGGTGTGACGGGCGGTGTGTACAAGGCCCGGGAACGTATTCACCGTAGCATTCTGATCTACGATTACTAGCGATTCCGACTTCATGGAGTCGAGTTGCAGACTCCAATCCGGACTACGACGCACTTTATGAGGTCCGCTTGCTCTCGCGAGGTCGCTTCTCTTTGTATGCGCCATTGTAGCACGTGTGTAGCCCTACTCGTAAGGGCCATGATGACTTGACGTCATCCCCACCTTCCTCCAGTTTATCACTGGCAGTCTCCTTTGAGTTCCCGGCCTAACCGCTGGCAACAAAGGATAAGGGTTGCGCTCGTTGCGGGACTTAACCCAACATTTCACAACACGAGCTGACGACAGCCATGCAGCACCTGTCTCAGAGTTCCCGAAGGCACCAATCCATCTCTGGAAAGTTCTCTGGATGTCAAGAGTAGGTAAGGTTCTTCGCGTTGCATCGAATTAAACCACATGCTCCACCGCTTGTGCGGGCCCCCGTCAATTCATTTGAGTTTTAACCTTGCGGCCGTACTCCCCAGGCGGTCGACTTAACGCGTTAGCTCCGGAAGCCACGCCTCAAGGGCACAACCTCCAAGTCGACATCGTTTACGGCGTGGACTACCAGGGTATCTAATCCTGTTTGCTCCCCACGCTTTCGCACCTGAGCGTCAGTCTTTGTCCAGGGGGCCGCCTTCGCCACCGGTATTCCTCCAGATCTCTACGCATTTCACCGCTACACCTGGAATTCTACCCCCCTCTACAAGACTCTAGCCTGCCAGTTTCGAATGCAGTTCCCAGGTTGAGCCCGGGGATTTCACATCCGACTTGACAGACCGCCTGCGTGCGCTTTACGCCCAGTAATTCCGATTAACGCTTGCACCCTCCGTATTACCGCGGCTGCTGGCACGGAGTTAGCCGGTGCTTCTTCTGCGGGTAACGTCAATTGCTGAGGTTATTAACCTCAGCACCTTCCTCCCCGCTGAAAGTACTTTACAACCCGAAGGCCTTCTTCATACACGCGGCATGGCTGCATCAGGCTTGCGCCCATTGTGCAATATTCCCCACTGCTGCCTCCCGTAGGAGTCTGGACCGTGTCTCAGTTCCAGTGTGGCTGGTCATCCTCTCAGACCAGCTAGGGATCGTCGCCTAGGTGAGCCGTTACCCCACCTACTAGCTAATCCCATCTGGGCACATCTGATGGCAAGAGGCCCGAAGGTCCCCCTCTTTGGTCTTGCGACATTATGCGGTATTAGCTACCGTTTCCAGTAGTTATCCCCCTCCATCAGGCAGTTTCCCAGACATTACTCACCCGTCCGCCGCTCGCCGGCAAAGTAGCAAGCTACTTTCCGCTGCCGCTCGACTTGCATGTGTTAGGCCTGCCGCCAGCGTTCAATCTGAGCCATGATCAAACTCTTCAATTTAAGTTTGATGCTCGTGAATTAAACTTCGTAATGAATTACGCATGTTCACTCAGAGACTTGGTATTCATTTATTGTCCGAAGACATTAAGAATCCATGTCACTTTGAGTGCCCACACAGATTGTCTGATAAATTGTTAAAGAGCAGTGCAACGCGGCTTTCGCTCACCGTTGCGAGGTGGCGTATATTACGCTTTCCTCTTTCAGAGTCAACCCGTTATTTCAGGATTTTTTCTCTTCAACCGACCGCGTTGTCTGTGAAGTGATTCACATCCGCCGTGTCGATGGAGGCGCATTATAGGGATCCCAATTTTTAGCACAAGTATTTTTTAGATCTTTTTTTCCGACTGCTGATTTTCCGCGCTTTTCGCTGAAATCCCGCCCGATCTGCTTAAATATTGACGTATTTTGCCTTGCCTCGATCCATTAATACGATCAAAGTCTTCTGTATAGCGCTCATTCTTAGAGGTAGATATGTCTGCAGTATTGCGTCCTTATAAAGATCTGTTCCCCCAAAAAGGCGATCGCGTGATGATCGATGCCAGCAGCGTGGTCGTTGGTGATGTGCGAATGGCCGAAGATGTCAGCATCTGGCCGCTCGTCGCCATCAGGGGAGATGTTAACTATGTGTCGATTGGTGCACGTACCAACATTCAGGACGGTAGCGTTCTGCATGTCACGCACAAATCCTCCTATAACCCCGAGGGTCATCCCCTCATCATTGGAGAGGATGTTACCGTCGGCCATAAAGTGATGCTCCACGGCTGCACGATCGGAAATCGCGTCCTTGTTGGCATGGGGTCGATTTTGCTGGATGGCGTCATAGTAGAAGATGACGTAATGATTGGTGCCGGTAGCCTGGTCCCGCAGAACAAACGGCTGGAGAGCGGTTATCTCTATCTGGGAAGTCCGGTAAAACAGATCCGCCCCCTTAAGGAGGCAGAGATCGAAGGATTAAAATACTCGGCGAACAACTACGTAAAATGGAAGAATGACTATCTGGATCAGGATAACCAAACCCAGCCCTGATCGTCTTCCTGCTGTTCGCGGATTAAATCGCTGGCTTCCTCTTCCAGATCCCAGCGATTTTCGCAAAATACCGCTAGCGGGTCTGTGCCGCCAAAACGATGCAACAGCGTTTCTCCATAGATGGCACAGGTAAGTTGCATGCCCTGCACCAGCACCGGAAAACAGACCGCTTGTTTATGCTCATCCCAGCTCTCTCTGTCCGGGAAATGAATAGCCTGATTCACGCCGAAAGCTCCTGCTTTAGCTTTTCAATGACCGGCTCGACCGCAGGCAACACTCCGTGCCAGAGCAGCACCGCATGCGCAGCCTGCCCCACCAGCATTCCCAGCCCATCGGCTAACTGTTTCGCGCCGTGTTGTTCACACCAGTTCAGGAAAGGCGTCTTCCCTTTCTGATAGAACATGTCATAGAAGTACATATGCGCACTGACCAGCGAAGCGGGGATCGCCGGGATCTCACCGTTGATGCCGCTGGATGTGGCATTAATGACAAGATCGAACTCACGTTCGACAAGATCGTCAAGCGCTACCGCGCTCACGCTGCCGGTATGCGCAAACAACGCCGCCAGCGCTTCTGCCCGGGAAAAGGTTCTGTTCGTGATGGTCACCGAACAGTCCAGTGAAAGCAGAGGCAACAGAACGCCCCGCGATGCGCCACCCGCGCCAATCAGCAGGATCCGGAAACCGGGCTTGATAAAGGAGAGTCTTTCCAGATCGCTGAGTAAACCAATCCCGTCGGTGTTGTCCCCCAGAAGGCGTCCATCCTCAAGCCGTTTTAGGGTATTGACTGCACCAGCAAGTGAAGCGCGTTCGGTCAGCTCATCCGCACGTTCGAAGGCTTCTTCTTTAAACGGGACCGTCACATTCGCGCCTTTGCCCCCCGCGGCGAAAAAGGCCTCCAGCGTTGGGATAAAGGCATCTACTGGCGCCAGTACGCGACCATAGGGGTGATCTATCTGCAGCTGCTCCGCGAACTGCTGATGGATCAACGGTGACTTGCTGTGTGCAATGGGATTACCAAAAACAGCATAGGTTTCCATGAGATTACCCCTGGCGAAAACGTTCGCCGGTCAAAGCGTCGCGAATTTCAGATGGATTCAGGCGCCCTCCCGTTTCACCGACAGCGACAGGGAAGTCATTCCCGAACTGCGCCAGCACTTCTTCGGTTGTCCGACATGGCGGCTGCCCGGTCAGGTTGGCGCTGGTTGAGACCAGTGGTTTACCAAATGCCAGGCACAGCTCCACCACCAGCGGATGGTCAGTGACGCGAACAGCAAGGGAATCAAAGCGTCCGGTTAACCAGCGCGGGGTTGTCGGCTGCGCCGGGAAAACAAAGGTGACCGGTCCAGGCCACGCGGAGAAGATTGTCTCGCGCTGTGCTGGCGTTAGCATAGAGTCATCAATATAGGGCTTAAGCTGCTCGTAATTCGCAGCGATCAAAATCAGTCCTTTCTCGACGGGTCTTTGTTTCAGGGTAAGCAGACGGCTCACAGCCGTCTCGCTGTCAGGATCGCAACCGACCCCAAAAACAGCTTCAGTTGGATAGGCGATGACTTCTTCATTTTTCAGTACGTCCACTGCATATGCAATGGAGCCTGATGGCAGGTTATTATTCACTATATTGATCCGCCGTTACCGGCTTTCCACATTGTTTACTGGCGCAGAAGCGTTTCATGCCTTGCGCGGTTTTCTTCTCTATCAGTAGCGGATAATTGCAATGAGCGCAGATTCCCGCTACCGGCTTAAAATTGATAACGAACTGGCAGTCAGGGTAGCGATCGCACGAATGGAAGGTCTTACCATAACGGGAACGGCGCTGTACCAGCTGACCGCGCTGACACTGAGGGCAGGCAATTGCCGTTTCATCAGGCTTATCAATTTGTTCCGTATGCTCACATTCCGGGTAGCGGCTACATCCAATAAACATGCCGAAACGCCCCTGGCGTAGCGCGAGTTCGCCACCGCAGAGAGGGCACAGCTGACCATCCAGAATTTTAACGATATGTCCATCCGCCTGGCTTTTCAGAGGACGAACATAATCACATTCCGGATAGTGAGAACAACCGAGAAACGGGCCGTGTTTCCCGGACCGAATAACAAGTTCAGCCCCGCACTGCGGGCAGGGCTCGTTTTTGTGCACCGTGAACAGTGCTGATTTGGCCATAACAACTCTTGGTGCTGCACATTGAATTAGTGCAGCATACCTTCATTCACTTCAAAGAGTAATTCTTCCATTTGCTGATAGGCATTTTCACAGCCCGGGATATTAAACAGAACCATCAGGATCACCCACTTGAGATCTTCCAGTTCAAATTCTGCCGTATCCAGCGCCATGACGCGCTCTATCACCATTTCTCTCGTTTCGAGGTTTAGCACCTGAATCTGCTCAAGGAATAAAATGAATCCCCGGCAGCTGGCGTCCAGCCGTTCACACTCTTCAGCGGTATAAATGCGTACAGACAATGGGTCAGAAGCAAGCTGCATCGGTTCGGCAAGGCCTTCCTGATAATCAGCCAGTTTTTCCAGCCACATCAACGCATTGTAGATATCTTCCCGCTCAAATCCCGCATCGGTAAGATCCTGTGTCAACTTGTCCTGATCCACTCGCATTTCTGCTTCGTTATGGATGTAAGTCTCAAACAAATACATCAGTACGTCGAACATGGCATGCCCTCCTTAATCGGACATAGCCGCCGGGTACAGCTGCGATCCACCCTGCTAACTCCAGTTCGAGTAGCTGTGCTACCGTTACTGGCACAGGTTGGCCGGCACGTTCAGCGACAACGTCAACAGGTGTTACCTCATCTCCTACGTTAGCCAGGAGCTTGGGAAATGGCAATGCCACCTTTCCCTGATCTGATGAATATTGTCGCTTTTCGGGATCTTCCTGCAGCCATTGCAGCCCATATTGCAAATTTTCAAGAATGTCCCCGACTTCCGTTACCGGTGTTGCCCCCTGCTTAATCAGCCAGTGCGGTCCCCCGCATCCGGGATTACCTATCGGGCCTGGCAAGGCGAAGACTTCTCGCCCCTGTTCGAGCGCGCACCGTGCCGTGACCAGCGAACCGCTTCGCCGCGCGGCTTCAACCACCAGCACGCCTTTGCTAAGGCCGCTGATGATGCGATTACGACGCGGAAAATTTGCCGGTCGGGGCTGCGCGGAAAGCGGAAACTCAGACACTATCGCGCCGTCAGACTCAATAAGCCGCATCGCCAATGCCTGATGCCGGCGTGGGTAAATGCTAAAAAGACCGTTCCCCAGCACCGCGACACTTCGTCCTTTTACTGACAGCGCCGCGCTGTGGGCAACGCCGTCAATACCACAGGCCAGCCCGCTGGTAATCGTGAAACCACTATGTGAAAGTTGTTCGCACAGGATTTTCCCCCATCGCTCGCCGTACCATGACGGCGCACGACTCCCTACCACCGCCAACTGAACGGTATTAAGCGTCTCAGGGTTGCCTTTTATGAATAAAGCCCCGGGATAGTCAGGGATCGTGCGGAGCAAAGGGGGATAAAGGGAATGATTGGCCGTTAATAAATGATGTCCCGGCTGCTCAAGCCATATCAGGCTACGTTCCAGCTCACTCTCATCGAACGCAACGAACCGTTCAGCCTGCTTTGCTGTCAGTCCAGCATTTCTTAAGACAAGCGTATCGATGCCTTCCTGCCTCTGCAATCGTGCAGCCGCTTCCACCATGACATCACCACACAGAGAACCTGTGTGCATGAGCCGTAGCCAAATCTCGGTAGACGTCATCCTTTCCCCTGCCATAAGCGCTCTCCGCAATCATTGCGATTGGTCACTGATGCTGTCAATCGATGGGGGATTTGTCTAGAATAGAGGGAGTATTCTTATCAACTCCTGAACACGACTCTGGAAATTTATGGCAGTTTTGCAAGTGTTACATATTCCGGACGAGCGCCTTCGCATCGTCGCTGAACCGGTCAAAGAAGTGAATGCAGAAATCCAGCGTATCGTTGATGATATGTTCGATACCATGTACGCCGAAGAAGGCATTGGCCTGGCGGCGACGCAGGTGGACATTCACAAGCGTATTATCGTGATTGATGTTTCGGAAAATCGCGATGGCCGCCTGGTGCTGATCAACCCTGAGCTGCTCGAAAAGAGTGGCGAAACCGGTATTGAGGAAGGCTGTCTGTCTATTCCTGAACAGCGTGCGTTAGTGCCTCGTGCCGAAAAAGTGAAAATTCGCGCCCTGGATCGTGACGGTAATCCGTTCGAACTGGAGGCAGACGACCTGCTGGCAATTTGTATTCAGCATGAGATGGATCACCTGGTCGGTAAACTGTTTATCGATTATCTCTCGCCGCTGAAACAGCAGCGTATTCGTCAGAAAGTAGAGAAACTGGATCGTTTGCGTTCTCGCGCATAACGTCCCCCCGGATACAAGGATCATCGTGTCTAAAACACTACGTATTATCTTCGCGGGAACCCCTGATTTTGCAGCGCGTCATCTTGACGCGCTGTTATCGTCTGGTCACCAGGTTGTTGGCGTCTTTACCCAGCCGGACCGTCCTGCTGGTCGCGGCAAAAAACTGATGCCGAGCCCGGTCAAAGTGCTGGCAGAAGAGCATGGGCTTCCCGTTTTTCAGCCCGCATCGCTGCGCCCGCAGGAAAATCAGCAGCTGGTTGCTGATCTGAATGCCGACGTAATGGTGGTGGTGGCTTACGGTTTAATTCTGCCAAAAGCCGTGCTTGATATGCCGCGCCTGGGTTGTATCAACGTGCATGGGTCTCTGCTCCCCCGCTGGCGTGGCGCAGCACCTATCCAGCGCGCGCTGTGGGCGGGTGATGCCGAAACGGGCGTGACCATCATGAAGATGGACGTAGGTTTAGACACCGGCGACATGCTGTATAAACTGGCCTGCCCCATTACGCCAGACGATACCAGCGCCACGCTGTATGACAAACTGGCAGACCTTGGCCCACAAGGTCTTATCGAGACGCTTCAGCAGCTTGCTGACAATACGGCAAAACCGGAAGTTCAGGATGACGCGCTGGTAACCTACGCCGAAAAGCTGGGCAAAGAAGAAGCGCGGATCGACTGGTTCCTGTCAGCCGCTCAACTTGAACGCTGCATTCGCGCTTTTAATCCTTGGCCGATGAGCTGGCTGGAGATTGATGAGCAGCCAGTAAAAGTCTGGAAGGCCTCCGTCATTAGCGGTGCGACGACGGCGGAACCCGGTACGATTATTGATGCCAGCAAGAACGGCATCCAGGTGGCGACTGCGCAAGGGATTTTGAATCTTGAATCGCTCCAACCGGCCGGTAAGAAAGCCATGAGCGCTCAGGATCTGTTAAATTCCCGTCGTGAATGGTTTATCCCGGGCAATCGCCTTGCCTGAGCAAATTTATTCTTAAGGCCCGGTGTTTCCGGGCATTTTTATTTTTACGGTTATGAAAAAACAAAATCTACGCAGTATGGCGGCCCAGGCCGTCGAGCAGGTTATCGAGCAGGGCCAGTCATTGAGTAACGTCCTGCCTCCCCTGCAGCAAAAAGTTTCTGATAAAGATAAAGCCCTGCTTCAGGAGCTCTGCTTTGGCGTTCTGCGCACACTCTCTCAGCTTGAGTGGCTGATTAATAAGCTGATGTCCCGCCCAATGACGGGCAAGCAGCGCACCGTACATTATTTGATTATGGTGGGTTTTTATCAGCTTCTTCATACCCGCATCCCACCTCACGCCGCGCTGGCAGAGACGGTGGAAGGTGCCGTTTCGATTAAACGTCCTCAGCTGAAAGGACTGATCAACGGCGTATTGCGCCAGTTCCAGCGACAGCAGGATGAGCTTCTGGCTGAATTTGCCCAAAACGAAGCGCGCTTCCTGCATCCGGACTGGCTGTTGAAGCGCCTGAAAAAAGGTTATCCGCAGCAGTGGCAGGACATTGCCGATGCCAACAACCAGCGTCCGCCAATGTGGTTACGCGTGAATCGTAATCACCACACCCGTGACGCATGGCTGGCATTACTCGAAGAAGCTGGAATGAGCGGTTTCACCCATGACGCATACCCTGATGCCGTGCGCTTAGCATCGCCTGCACCGGTACATGCATTACCCGGCTTTGAAGAGGGTTGGGTAACGGTACAGGATGCTTCTGCTCAGGGTTGCATGACCTGGCTTGAACCCCAAAACGGTGAGCAGATCCTCGATCTCTGCGCCGCACCAGGGGGCAAAACGACGCATATTCTTGAAGTGGCTCCGCAGGCCAGCGTGATGGCGGTGGACGTTGATGAGCAGCGTCTTTCACGCGTCTATGACAACCTCAAGCGCCTGGGCATGAAGGCGCAGGTTAAGCAAGGCGATGGACGCAAACCCGCAGAATGGTGTGGTGAAACACAATTCGATCGCATTTTGCTGGATGCCCCCTGCTCTGCAACCGGCGTGATTCGTCGTCATCCGGATATCAAGTGGCTGCGTCGCGATCGTGATATTAACGAACTTGCCCAGCTGCAATCCGACATCCTCGACGCCATCTGGCCGCATCTCAAGCCCGGCGGCACGCTGGTGTATGCAACCTGCTCGGTACTTCCTGAAGAAAACAGTCAGCAAATCGGGGCCTTCCTTAAACGTACCCCGGACGCGGCGCTGCGCGATACGGGAACGCCTGAACGCCCGGGTCAGCAGAATCTGCCGGGTGCAGAAGAGGGTGATGGCTTCTTTTACGCTAAGCTAATCAAAGAGTGATGTTGAGAACAGGTCACGAGATATGAAGATTATCATTCTGGGCGCAGGACAGGTTGGCGGAACGCTGGCGGAAAACCTGGTTGGCGAAAACAACGACATCACCATCGTGGATACCAACGGCGATCGCCTGCGTGTTTTGCAGGACAAATTTGACCTGCGCGTTGTGCAGGGCCATGGTTCACACCCGCGCGTTCTTCGTGAGGCGGGCGCTGACGATGCCGATATGCTGGTTGCGGTGACCAGTTCTGACGAAACCAATATGGTGGCCTGTCAGGTGGCCTACTCGCTTTTCAACACGCCAAACCGAATCGCGCGCATCCGCTCTCCGGACTATGTCCGCGATGCTGAGAAGCTGTTTAACTCAGAAGCGGTCCCTATTGATCATCTCATCGCCCCAGAACAGCTGGTTATCGATAATATCTACCGTCTGATCGAATATCCGGGCGCCCTGCAGGTAGTGAACTTTGCCGAAGGTAAAGTGAGCCTGGCCGTCGTTAAAGCCTATTACGGCGGGCCATTGATCGGCAATGCGCTTTCCACCATGCGCGAGCACATGCCGCATATCGATACGCGCGTCGCAGCCATCTTCCGTCACGACAGGCCAATCCGCCCGCAGGGCTCCACGATTGTCGAAGCCGGTGATGAAGTCTTCTTTATTGCAGCTTCACAGCATATTCGTGCGGTGATGAGTGAACTTCAGCGTCTCGAAAAACCCTATAAACGCATTATGCTGGTCGGCGGCGGCAATATCGGTGCAGGCCTGGCACACCGGCTGGAAAAAGATTACAGCGTGAAGTTGATCGAGCGCGATCAGCAGCGTGCTGCTGAACTGGCGGAAAAACTGCAAAATACGATCGTATTTTATGGCGATGCGTCCGATCAGGAATTACTGGCTGAAGAGCATATTGATCAAGTTGATCTCTTTATTGCCGTCACCAACGACGATGAAGCAAATATAATGTCCGCCATGCTCGCCAAACGCATGGGGGCCAAAAAGGTCATGGTGCTTATCCAGCGTCGGGCATACGTTGATCTGGTGCAGGGCAGCGTCATTGATATTGCCATTTCACCTCAGCAGGCGACCATTTCCGCGCTCCTGAGCCATGTGCGCAAAGCGGATATTGTCGGGGTGTCATCGCTCCGCCGCGGTGTCGCGGAAGCCATTGAAGCCGTGGCGCACGGAGATGAAACCACGTCACGCGTCGTGGGCCGTTCGATAGACGAAATTAAGCTGCCACCGGGAACGATTATCGGTGCCGTCGTGCGCGGAAATGATGTCATGATTGCCAATGATAATTTACGTATTGAGCAAGGCGATCACGTTATTATGTTCCTTACCGACAAAAAGTTTATTACCGACGTCGAACGTTTATTCCAGCCAAGCCCATTCTTCCTTTAATGTGTCGGGTGCCTGAAAAAGTGCACCCGACCTTTATCCTTTTCATTTCTGTGCCTTTTATTTTTCATAACGTTTAATTATCCCGAATGGCAATTAGCTAATCATTTGTTAAACTTATAGTCGTCAGCTGGCACAAGGAGAACAAAATGAGTTTTATTAAAGAATTTCGCGAATTTGCGATGCGCGGAAACGTGGTGGATTTGGCAGTGGGTGTCATTATTGGTGCGGCATTCGGCAAGATTGTTTCATCATTAGTGGCCGACATTATCATGCCACCTTTAGGGTTGCTGATCGGGGGCATTGATTTCAAACAATTCGCTTTCACGCTGCGTGAAGCACAAGGTGATGTTCCGGCAGTCGTGATGCACTACGGCGTATTTATTCAGAACGTATTTGATTTCGTGATTGTGGCGTTTGCCATTTTTATGGCTATCAAGCTGATCAACAAGCTGAACCGTAAAAAAGAAGAGCCGGCAGCGGCGCCTGCACCAACAAAAGAAGAAGTGCTGCTGAGTGAGATTCGCGATCTGTTAAAAGAGCAGAACAACCGCGTTTAATCGAAAGCTTAAAGCAGGAAGGCCAGTGGTAAATAAGCGATTCGCTTGTTTGCCACTGGCCTCCCAGTTACCCCGTTTTGCATGCTTGTCTTTACGCAGATAACTTCCTTTCCCTTTTTTATTCTTCTCAACACGCTGTCTGAATAGCGGGTCGTGAAGTAGTGCCTCAATGGCATTGTCTTTTATCTGTCCTTTCGTGTGCTGATAGCGGCTCATAAATTCTCCTGAGCATGATTTATGACGACGGGAGTCTAGATCCGGATGGACTAAAAATCAACAGTCCTCGGTTTCACCACTGGCCCCCTGTTCAAGGGCTTCCAGTATGGAACAATAAATACTGCTGTGAGCCGTACCGCAGCAGGCATCATTCAACCTTTGCAAAGAACGCTGCATGGTCTGCAGTTCCTGAATGCGCGCTTCCACTTCATCCAGCCGGGCCTGCACAATACTTTTAGACTCCTGGCAGGTGTGATGTGCCGGATCGATGCGGATCGATAATAACTCGCGGATCGAGTCTAATGTGAAACCGAGCTGGCGCGCATAACGAATAAACCGCAGGCGCTGCAGATCGTTATCGGTATAAAGTCGAAAGCCACCTTCAGTACGGACTTCATGGTCGATCATCTGCTGCTTTTCGTAATATCGGATGGTATCCGGCGTGACGTTAGCGAGCTTCGCAAGTTCACCGATACGGTACATAACTACTCCTCGTTAATTTTCCGCAACAAGCTTTCACCGTATTCACCGTGCAGAAAGTCAGTGTTCATTCCTGCCTGGCGCAGCTTAAGTTCAAGCAGGGCCAGACGACGGCTCAGTTCAGAATGTCGCGGATCGTCCTGACGGATCCCTTTCAGCAGATCGGCCAGTTCAACAGCCTCTCTGCGCTGTTCAAGTTCCGGAGGGAGACAGCCTGCATTTTTCAGTAAACGGTAGCCCGCCCGTAGTTCAGGCGCAATGTGCGAGTCATCGTCAAGCACAAGGGGTTCGCCGCGTCCCGGAAGATCGTCGAATTCACCTTTTTTTTGGGCATCGCGAATATGGCGTTCTGCCCACTGGTCGAGCAACCACATTACCAGCTCCAGAGGATGAACAGAATTGATACAGGCATTGTAGAGAAGTGGGGATATCGCGGATATAAAAAAACCCGCCGGAGCGGGTTTTTTTACGTTACTGCAGATTACTCTGCAGCAGCTTCTGCTTTCTCTGAACGATCAACCAGCTCGATGTAAGCCATCGGCGCGTTGTCGCCTGCACGGAAACCACACTTCAGAATGCGAGTGTAACCACCGGCACGGCTCGCGAAACGCGGGCCCAGTTCGTTAAACAGTTTTGCCACGATCTCGTTATCACGAGTACGGGCGAATGCCAGACGACGATTAGCAACGCTGTCAGTCTTGGCAAGAGTAATCAGCGGCTCAACTACGCGACGCAGCTCTTTCGCTTTAGGCAGGGTCGTCTTGATGATCTCATGACGAACCAGTGAACCTGCCATGTTGCGGAACATAGCCTGGCGATGGCTGCTGTTGCGGTTCAGTTGACGACCACTCTTACGATGGCGCATGACCTTATCCTTCTCAGTAAAACCTTAACCTGTGATCCGGTTACTCGTCAGCAATGCTTGCCGGTGGCCAGTTTTCCAGGCGCATGCCCAGAGACAGACCACGTGAAGCCAGCACGTCTTTAATCTCAGTAAGAGATTTTTTACCCAGGTTCGGCGTTTTCAGCAACTCAACCTCGGTACGCTGTACCAGATCACCGATATAGTGGATAGCTTCTGCCTTGAGGCAGTTAGCAGAGCGGACAGTCAATTCGAGATCGTCAACAGGGCGCAGCAGGATCGGATCGAATTCTGGTTTCTCTTCTTTCACTTCCGGCTGACGTACATCACGTAAGTCAACGAAAGCTTCCAGTTGTTCTGCCAGGATGGTTGCCGCACGACGAATCGCCTCTTCAGGATCGATTGTGCCGTTGGTTTCCATTTCGATGACCAGCTTGTCCAGGTCGGTACGCTGTTCTACACGCGCTGCTTCAACATTGTAGGCAATACGCTCTACAGGGCTGTAGCATGCGTCGACCAGCAGACGGCCGATTGGGCGCTCATCTTCTTCCGAATGAATTCGGGCAGAAGCCGGCACATAACCACGACCGCGCTGAACTTTGATACGCATGCTAATTGCTGCGTTCTCATCGGTCAGGTGGCAGATCACGTGCTGCGGCTTGACGATTTCAACATCACCGTCGTGGGTGATGTCGGCTGCAGTCACAGGGCCAATGCCAGATTTATTCAGAGTAAGAATAACTTCATCTTTACCCTGAACTCTCACCGCCAGCCCTTTCAGGTTGAGCAGGATTTCAAGGATATCTTCCTGAACGCCTTCTTTGGTGCTGTACTCATGAAGTACACCATCAATCTCAACCTCGGTCACCGCGCAACCCGGCATCGATGAGAGCAGAATACGGCGCAGTGCGTTACCCAGAGTATGGCCAAAGCCACGCTCTAAAGGCTCAAGGGTCACCTTGGCGTGCGTCGAACTCACTTGCTCGATATCTACCAGGCGCGGTTTTAGAAACTCTGTCACAGAACCCTGCATTGTGTCCTCTCTTTGGTACTAAGCTTTACTTGGAGTAAAGCTCGACGATCAGGTGTTCGTTAATGTCCGCAGACAGATCAGAACGTTCTGGCTGACGCTTGAACGTACCTTCCATCTTGCCAGCATCAACTTCCAGCCAGGTTGGCTTTTCACGCTGCTCAGCCAGCTCCAGAGCGGCCTTCACGCGAGATTGCTTTTTCGCTTTCTCACGAATGCTAACAACGTCATTCGCTTTAACCTGATAAGAAGCGATGTTAACAACACGACCGTTTACCATGATTGCTTTGTGGCTAACCAGCTGACGTGATTCAGCACGAGTAGCGCCGAAGCCCATACGGTATACAACGTTGTCCAGACGACCTTCCAGCAGAGCCAGCAGGTTTTCACCTGTGTTGCCTTTCAGACGTGCTGCTTCTTTATAGTAGTTACGGAACTGACGCTCCAGCACACCGTACATACGGCGAACTTTTTGCTTTTCACGCAACTGCACACCATAGTCAGACAGACGCGGTTTACGCGCACCGTGCTGGCCAGGAGCTTGTTCAATTTTACACTTGGTATCGATCGCGCGAACGCCAGACTTAAGGAATAAGTCGGTGCCCTCACGACGGCTCAGCTTGAGCTTAGGACCCAAATATCTTGCCATTTTCTATCTCCAACTAACCTAAAAAACGGAGCGTTATACGCGACGTTTTTTCGGCGGACGACAACCGTTATGAGGGATCGGAGTCACATCAGTAATATTCGTGATGCGGAAACCAGCGGCGTTCAGAGCGCGAACAGTAGATTCACGACCCGGACCCGGACCTTTAACCATAACTTCCAGATTCTTGATGCCGTATTCTTTTACGGCTTCAGCGCAACGCTCTGCTGCAACCTGAGCTGCGAACGGAGTGGATTTGCGAGAACCACGGAAACCGGAACCACCGGCTGTTGCCCAACCCAATGCGTTACCCTGACGATCAGTAATAGTAACGATGGTGTTGTTGAAAGAAGCATGGATATGAGCCACGCCGTCAGAGACTTGTTTTCTTACACGTTTACGTGCACGAACTGGTGCCTTTGCCATTATTCAATCACCCCGATTATTTCTTGATCGGTTTGCGCGGACCCTTACGGGTACGTGCGTTGGTCTTAGTACGCTGACCGCGCACTGGCAGACCACGACGATGACGCAAACCGCGATAGCAACCAAGATCCATCAGGCGCTTGATGCTCATGCTGATTTCACGGCGCAGATCACCTTCAACGACAAATTTGGCAACTTCGTCACGCAGCGTGTCGATTTGTTCTTCAGACAGCTCACTGATCTTAACATCTTCAGCGATACCCGCTGCAGCCAGAATGGCTTTAGAACGGGTCTTGCCGACGCCGTAGATCGAAGTTAATGCGATCACAGCATGTTTCTGATCAGGAATGTTAATGCCTGCTATACGGGCCACTATGCACTCCTACTATTTAATATGTACGCACCATGCTGAAAAGCCCGTTTTCAGGATACTCAAATGGAAACGTACAGACATACAAAAGATTGGCTGGCTAATCTAGCCAGCTCAACCCAACTTTGCAAGAAAAATATGCGAAATAATCAGCCTTGGCGCTGTTTATGCTTCGGCTCGGCACTGCAAATCACACGGATGACACCATCACGCTTAACGATTTTGCAGTTACGGCATAATTTCTTGACGGAAGCACGAACTTTCATTTTTACTCTCCGTAACTTCTCAGGCGACCAATTAGCGGCCGTAGCCTTTCAGGTTCGCCTTCTTCAATGCAGACTCATACTGACTGGACATCATCAGAGTTTGCACTTGAGCCATAAAGTCCATAATCACGACAACAACGATAAGCAGTGAGGTCCCACCGAAGTAGAACGGTACTTTCATTGCATCACGCATGAACTCCGGGATCAGGCAGATAAAAGTAATATAGAGCGCACCAACCAAAGTCAGGCGGGTCATTACTTTATCGATATACTTCGCCGTTTGCTCTCCCGGACGAATTCCTGGTACAAATGCACCGGACTTCTTCAGGTTATCTGCTGTTTCACGCGGGTTGAAGACCAACGCCGTGTAGAAGAAACAGAAGAAGATGATCGCAGACGCATAGAGTAACACATAAAGTGGTTGCCCAGGCTGCAAATACAGCGAAATTGTTGTCAGCCAGTTCCAACCAGTACCGCCCCCGAACCATGACGCGATGGTCGCCGGGAACAGAATAATACTGGAAGCGAAGATAGCCGGGATAACCCCCGCCATGTTCACTTTCAGCGGTAAATGTGTGCTCTGTGCAGCATAGACACGACGACCTTGCTGACGTTTAGCGTAGTTCACCACAATGCGGCGTTGACCACGTTCAACGAAGACAACAAAGAACGTCACTGCAAATACTAATACTGCAACCAACAGCAACAGGAGGAAGTGCAGGTCGCCTTGACGCGCTTGCTCGATAGTGTGGGCGATGGCTGGCGGGAGGCCCGCAACAATACCGGCGAAGATAATGATTGAGATACCGTTACCGATACCACGCTCAGTAATCTGTTCGCCGAGCCACATCAGGAACATTGTCCCTGTGACCAGACTTACAACAGCGGTGAAGTAGAATGCAAAGCCCGGGTTTAACACCAGGCCCTGCATACCAGGCATATTCGGCAGACCGGTAGCAATACCGATCGACTGGAATATTGCCAGCACCAGAGTACCGTAACGGGTGTACTGACTAATCTTACGACGTCCAGACTCCCCTTCTTTCTTCAACTCTGCCAGGGCCGGATGAACGACCGTCAGCAGCTGGATAATAATAGATGCCGAAATGTACGGCATAATACCCAATGCGAAGATAGAAGCACGGCTGAGAGCACCACCAGAGAACATGTTGAACATTTCAATGATGGTGCCTCGCTGTTGCTCAAGCAGTTTGGCAAGTACAGCGGCATCGATACCAGGGATCGGAATAAAAGAGCCAATACGGAACACAATCAGCGCGCCGATAACAAACAGCAGTCTGCGTTTCAGCTCGCCAAATCCACCTTTGGCACTTTGAAAATCTAATCCCGGTTGCTTAGCCATCTGCTACTTATTCCTCAATTTTACCGCCAGCAGCTTCGATAGCAGCACGAGCACCTTTAGTAACACGCAGGCCACGAACAGTTACCGGAGTAGAAACTTCACCAGCCAGGATCACTTTCGCGAACTCGATCTGGATACCGATAATGTTTGCTGCTTTCAGCGTGTTCAGGTCTACAACGCCGCCTTCAACTTTCGCCAGGTCAGACAGACGGATTTCCGCTGTGATCGCTGCTTTGCGAGAGGTGAAGCCGAACTTCGGCAGACGACGGTACAGTGGCATCTGGCCACCCTCGAAACCGCGACGTACGCCACCGCCAGAACGAGAGTTCTGACCTTTGTGACCACGACCACCGGTTTTGCCGAGGCCAGAACCGATACCACGACCCAGGCGTTTACCCGCCTTTTTAGAGCCTTCGGCCGGAGACAGAGTATTTAAACGCATCTCTTACTCCTCAACTTTAACCATGAAGTAAACCGCGTTGACCATACCACGAACAGCAGGAGTATCCTCGCGCTCAACGGTATGACCAATACGACGCAGACCCAGGCCAAGCAGCGTTGCCTTGTGTTTCGGCAGACGACCGATTGCACTGCGGGTTTGAGTGATTTTAATAGTCTTTGCCATGGTCAATTACCCCAGAATTTCTTCAACGGATTTACCACGCTTGGCAGCGACCATTTCTGGAGAATTCATATTTTCCAGGCCATCAATAGTTGCACGAACCACGTTGATCGGGTTGGTGGAACCATATGCTTTAGCCAGAACGTTATGAACCCCAGCAACTTCCAGAACGGCGCGCATTGCACCACCGGCGATGATACCGGTACCTTCTGAAGCTGGCTGCATGAATACACGAGAACCCGTGTGAACACCTTTAACTGGGTGCTGCAGGGTGCCGTTGTTCAGCGCGACGTTAATCATGTTGCGACGGGCTTTTTCCATCGCTTTCTGGATCGCTGCTGGAACTTCACGCGCTTTACCGTAACCAAAACCAACGCGACCGTTACCATCGCCTACTACAGTCAGAGCTGTGAAGGAGAAAATACGACCACCTTTAACGGTTTTAGATACGCGGTTTACCGCGATCAGCTTTTCCTGCAGTTCGCCAGCCTGTTTTTCGATGTGAGCCATCTTACACCTCTACCTTAGAACTGAAGGCCAGCTTCACGGGCAGCATCTGCCAGTGCCTGGACACGACCATGATATTGGAACCCGGAACGGTCAAAGGAAACATTGCTGATGCCTTTTTCCAGAGCGCGTTCAGCAACAGCTTTACCTACAGCTGCAGCGGCGTCTTTGTTACCGGTGTACTTCAATTGTTCTGAGATAGCTTTTTCTACAGTAGAAGCAGCTACCAGAACTTCAGAACCGTTCGGTGCAATTACCTGTGCGTAAATATGACGCGGGGTACGATGTACCACCAGGCGAGTTGCACCCAGCTCTTTGAGCTTGCGGCGTGCGCGGGTCGCACGACGGATACGAGCAGATTTCTTATCCATAGTGTTACCTTACTTCTTCTTAGCCTCTTTGGTACGCACGACTTCGTCGGCGTAACGAACACCCTTGCCTTTGTAAGGCTCAGGACGACGGTAGGCGCGCAGATCTGCTGCAACCTGACCGATCAGCTGTTTATCAGCGCCTTTCAGCACGATTTCAGTTTGAGTCGGGCATTCTGCAGTGATACCGGCCGGCAGCGGATGCTCAACAGGGTGTGAGAAGCCCAGAGACAGGCCTACTGCATTCCCTTTGATAGCTGCACGATAACCTACACCAACCAGCTGAAGCTTTTTAGTGAAGCCTTCGGTAACACCAACAACCATTGAGTTCAGCAGGGCACGCGCGGTACCAGCCTGAGCCCATCCATCCACGAAACCATCACGTGGACCGAAGGTCAGAGCGTTATCTGCATGTTTAACTTCAACAGCTTTGTTGAGGGTACGAGTCAGCTCGCCGTTTTTACCTTTGATCGTAATAACCTGACCGTCGATTTTTACATCAACGCCGGCAGGAATAACGACCGGTGCTTTAGCAACACGAGACATTCTTTCCTCCGATTAGGCTACGTAGCAGATAATTTCGCCACCAAGACCAGCCTGGCGCGCTGCACGATCAGTCATAACACCTTTAGAGGTAGAAACAACTGCGATACCAAGACCAGCCATAACTTTTGGCAGCTCATCTTTTTTCTTATAGATGCGCAGGCCTGGGCGGCTGACACGCTGAATGCTTTCTACAACAGCTTTACCCTGGAAATACTTGAGAGTAAGTTCCAGTTCCGGCTTGGTGTCGCCTTCAACTTTAAAAT
The DNA here is from genome assembly GCF_048685015.1 of Enterobacter sp. BNK-13. Taxonomy (NCBI): domain Bacteria; kingdom Pseudomonadati; phylum Pseudomonadota; class Gammaproteobacteria; order Enterobacterales; family Enterobacteriaceae; genus Enterobacter; species Enterobacter sp. BNK-13. Next base: position 3,948,791 of record NZ_JBLQTP010000001.1, read on the forward strand.
CTTCGATAAAACCTTCTTCCTTCAGCACGTTGGCAATTGCCACTTTCAGCTTGGCGGAAGGCATGGTGACCGCAACTTTGTTCGCGGCCTGACCGTTACGGATACGGGTCAGCATATCCGCGATCGGATCTTGCATGCTCATCTGTCTTTACTCCCGTGATTCAATTGGTAATTACCAGCTAGCCTTTTTCAAGCCTGGCACTTCACCGCGCATAGCGGCTTCACGCAGTTTGATACGGCTCAACCCAAACTTGCCCACATAACCATGTGGACGACCTGTTTGACGACAGCGGTTACGCTGACGAGACGGGCTGGAATCACGCGGCAGAGACTGCAGCTTGAGAACCGCATTCCAACGATCTTCGTCGGAAGCGTTCACATCAGAAATGATCGCTTTCAGTTCAGCGCGTTTAGCGAAGAATTTATCAGCTAAAGCTACGCGCTTTACTTCGCGTGCTTTCATTGATTGCTTAGCCATTCAGTAACCCTACCTTACTTGCGGAACGGGAAGTCAAAGGCAGCCAGCAGAGCACGGCCTTCTTCGTCAGATTTCGCAGTAGTGGTAATGGTAATATCCAAACCACGCACGCGGTCGACTTTATCGTAGTCGATTTCTGGGAAGATGATCTGCTCACGGACACCCATGCTGTAGTTACCACGACCGTCGAAAGACTTAGCGGACAAGCCACGGAAGTCACGGATACGTGGAACAGCAATAGTGATCAGGCGCTCAAAGAACTCCCACATGCGTTCGCCACGCAGAGTTACTTTACAGCCGATCGGATAGCCCTGACGGATTTTGAAGCCTGCAACAGATTTGCGTGCTTTGGTGATCAGCGGTTTTTGACCGGAGATTGCTGTCAGGTCAGCTGCTGCGTTATCCAGCAGTTTCTTGTCAGCGATCGCTTCACCAACACCCATGTTCAGGGTGATCTTCTCGACCCGAGGGACTTGCATGACAGAATTGTAGTTAAACTCGGTCATGAGTTTCTTAACTACTTCGTCTTTGTAGTAATCATGCAGTTTCGCCATCGTACTACTCCAAATTACTTGATAGTTTCGCTGTTAGACTTGAAGAAACGGACTTTTTTGCCGTCTTCGAATCTAAAGCCTACACGGTCAGCCTTGCCGGTAGCCGCATTGAAGATTGCAACGTTAGAAACCTGAATAGCAGCTTCTTTTTCAACGATGCCACCTGGTTGGTTCAGGGCCGGAACCGGCTTCTGATGTTTCTTAACCAGGTTGATACCTTCAACGACAAGTTTGCCGGAAGACAGAACATTTTTTACTTTACCGCGTTTACCTTTATCTTTACCGGTTAACACGATAACTTCGTCATCACGACGGATTTTCGCTGCCATGATTCGCTCCTTAGAGTACTTCTGGTGCCAGAGAGATAATTTTCATGAACTTCTCAGTACGAAGTTCACGAGTTACCGGCCCAAAGATACGCGTGCCGATAGGCTGCTCGCTGTTATTGTTTAAAATAACGCATGCATTACCATCGAAGCGAATGACAGAACCGTCAGGGCGACGAACACCCTTCTTGGTGCGCACCACTACCGCCTTCAGCACATCACCTTTTTTGACCTTACCACGTGGAATTGCTTCCTTGATGGTGATCTTGATGATGTCGCCTACGCCTGCGTAGCGACGGTGCGAGCCACCCAGAACCTTGATACACATTACGCGACGTGCACCGGAGTTGTCGGCGACGTTCAGCATAGTCTGTTCTTGGATCATTTTAGTGCTCCGCTAATGTCAACTACTACCTGAGACTCTAAAATCAGAGCCGTTAAAAAGCCCCATATCGAGGGCGCGGCATTATAACACCGCTTCTGCAATATGGGTAGAAAAAATAAACGGCTCATCGCTGAGCCGTTTATTCGTATTGAGAAGGCGTACTGTATTACAGAACCGCTTTCTCTACAACGCGAACCAGCGTCCAGGACTTAGTCTTGGACAGTGGACGGCATTCACGGATTTCAACCTTGTCGCCGATACCACATTCGTTGTTCTCGTCATGTACGTGCAGTTTGGTCGTACGCTTGATGAATTTACCGTAGATCGGGTGTTTCACAATACGTTCGATAGCTACAACAATGGATTTCTCCATTTTGTCGCTAACAACACGACCTTGCAGAGTACGGATTTTATCGGTCATTACGCACCCGCCTTCTGAGTCAGTAAAGTCTTAACGCGTGCAACATTGCGACGCACTTGCTTCAGCAGGTGAGTCTGTTGCAGCTGGCCACTTGCAGCCTGCATACGCAGGTTGAACTGCTCACGCAGCAGGTTCAGCAGCTCAGCGTTCAGCTCTTCAACGCTTTTTTCACGCAGCTCTTTTGCTTTCATTACATCACCGTCTTAGTTACAAAGGTGGTTTTGATAGGCAGTTTCGCTGCTGCCAGGCCGAAGGCTTCACGGGCCAGCTCTTCCGGAACACCGTCCATTTCATAAAGGACTTTGCCCGGTTGGATCAAGGCAACCCAGTACTCCACGTTACCTTTACCTTTACCCATACGAACTTCCAGCGGCTTCTCGGTGATCGGTTTGTCCGGGAATACACGGATCCAGATCTTACCTTGACGCTTAACTGCACGGGTCATTGCACGACGTGCTGCTTCGATCTGACGTGCAGTCAGACGACCACGGCCAACAGCTTTCAGACCGAAAGTGCCGAAGCTAACATCCGTACCCTGCGCCAGACCACGGTTGCGGCCTTTGTGCACTTTACGGAATTTTGTACGCTTTGGTTGTAACATCAGCGACGCTCCTTATTTACGGCCTTTACGCTGCTGCTTTTTAGGTTGAGCAGCCGGTTTTTCCGGTTGTTCAACAGCAGCCATACCACCCAGGATCTCACCTTTGAAGATCCATACCTTAACGCCGATTACACCGTAAGTGGTGTGCGCTTCAGAGGTGTTGTAGTCGATGTCAGCACGCAGAGTGTGCAGCGGTACGCGACCTTCACGGTACCATTCGGTACGTGCGATTTCCGCGCCGCCCAGACGGCCGCTAACTTCAACTTTGATACCTTTAGCGCCCAGACGCATTGCGTTCTGTACAGCACGCTTCATAGCACGACGGAACATAACACGACGTTCCAGCTGAGAAGTGATGCTGTCAGCAACCAATTTAGCGTCCAGTTCAGGCTTACGAACTTCAGCGATATTGATCTGTGCAGGAACGCCAGCGATATCCGCTACGACCTTGCGCAGTTTTTCTACGTCTTCGCCTTTCTTACCGATAACGATGCCAGGACGAGCAGTGTGAATAGTCACACGGATGCTCTTCGCTGGACGCTCGATAACGATACGAGATACAGACGCTTTAGCCAGTTCCTTAGTCAGGTACTGACGTACTTTAAAATCGCTGTCCAGGTTGTCAGCGAATTCTTTGGTGTTCGCAAACCAGGTAGAGTTCCATGGTTTTACAATACCCAGGCGAATACCATTAGGATGTACTTTCTGACCCATTGCTAGTCTCCAGAGTCTCAGCGATCGGACACAACCACAGTAATGTGGCTGGTGCGCTTCAGGATGCGATCTGCACGACCTTTCGCACGCGGCATAATGCGCTTCATGCTTGGGCCTTCATCTACGAAAATTTTCGCGACTTTCAGATCGTCGATGTCAGCGCCATCGTTGTGTTCAGCGTTAGCAATGGCAGATTCCAGTACTTTCTTGACCAATACCGCAGCTTTCTTGTTGGTATAGGTCAGGATGTCCAGGGCCTGCGACACTTTCTTACCGCGAATCAGGTCAGCAACAAGGCGAACCTTCTGTGCAGAAGAACGAGCATGGCGATGTTGAGCTAAAGTTTCCATCTCTTCCTCCTACCTTATTTCTTCTTCGCTTTTTTATCAGCAGCGTGGCCGCGATAAGTACGAGTCGGTGCGAATTCACCCAGTTTGTGACCAACCATTTCGTCGGTAACAAAGACTGGAACGTGCTGACGACCATTATGGACAGCGATGGTCAAACCGATCATGTTAGGAAAGATCGTTGAACGACGGGACCAAGTGCGCAGGGGCTTCTTGTCTCCGCTTTCCACCGCTTTCTCTACCTTCTTCAGCAAGTGCAGGTCAATAAAAGGACCTTTCTTGAGAGAACGTGGCATGGCTTATCCTCTAAAATTATTTGCTACGGCGACGTACGATAAATTTATCAGTACGCTTGTTGCTGCGGGTCTTCTTACCTTTGGTCTGAACGCCCCACGGAGATACCGGGTGCTTACCAAAGTTACGACCTTCACCACCACCATGTGGGTGGTCGACTGGGTTCATCGCAGTACCGCGAACGGTAGGACGAACACCACGCCAGCGTGCAGCACCTGCTTTACCCAGAACGCGCAGCATATGCTCAGCATTGCCAACTTCGCCCAGAGTAGCGCGGCAGTCTGCTTCGACTTTACGCATTTCACCAGAACGCAGACGCAGGGTGACATAAGCACCATCACGCGCAACGATCTGAACGTAAGTACCCGCGGAACGCGCCAGCTGACCGCCTTTACCTGGTTTCATTTCTACGTTATGAACGGTAGAACCAACCGGGATATTGCGCATCGGCAGGGTGTTGCCTGCTTTGATTGCAGCATCAACGCCAGACTGAATCTGGTCGCCAGCTTTCAGGCCTTTAGGGGCCAAGATGTAACGGCGTTCGCCATCTTTGTACAGAACCAGCGCGATGTTCGCGGAACGGTTCGGATCGTACTCAAGACGTTCAACAACTGCTGGGATACCGTCTTTGTTGCGTTTGAAGTCAACAATACGATAAGCCTGCTTGTGGCCACCACCGATGTGACGAGTGGTGATACGGCCATTGTTGTTACGACCACCGGATTTGCTGTTTTTTTCCAGCAACGGAGCAAAAGGTTTGCCCTTGTGCAGCTCAGGGTTAACCACTTTAACTACGTGGCGACGACCCGGAGATGTCGGTTTACATTTAACAACTGCCATTGTATTACTCCTCCGACTTACTCAGCGCCGCCAACGAAGTCCAGATTCTGGCCTTCTTTCAGGGTGACGTAAGCTTTTTTCCAGTCGCTACGACGACCGATACGCTGTCCGTGACGTTTAACTTTCCCTTTAACTACCAGGGTGTTAACGACTTCGACTTCGACTTCAAACAGTTTCTGCACAGCAGCTTTGATCTCTGCTTTGGTCGCGTCTTTAGCAACTTTGAGAACGATGGTGTTTGTTTTTTCCATCGCAGTAGACGCTTTTTCAGAAACGTGCGGTGCGCGAAGCACCTTCAGCAGACGTTCTTCACGAATCATGCCAGCATCTCCTCAACTTGCTTAACAGCATCAGCAGTCATTACGACTTTGTCGAAGGCGATCAGGCTAACCGGGTCGATACCAGTCGCATCGCGTACGTCAACCTTGTGCAGGTTACGTGCGGCCAGGAACAGGTTCTCGTCCAGCTCACCGGTGATGATCAGCACATCTTCCAGAGCCATGTCTTTCAGTTTCTGTGCCAGCAGCTTAGTTTTAGGCGCTTCAACAGAGAACTTCTCGACAACGATCAGACGATCCTGACGTACCAGTTCGGACAGGATGCTTTTCAGCGCGCCGCGGTACATCTTTTTGTTAACTTTTTGACTGTGGTCCTGTGGACGCGCAGCGAAGGTCACGCCACCTGAACGCCAGATCGGGCTCTTGATAGAACCTGAACGCGCACGGCCGGTACCTTTCTGGCGCCATGGCTTTTTGCCAGAACCAGTTACTTCAGCACGAGTCTTCTGAGCACGAGTACCCTGACGAGCACCAGCTGCATAAGCAACAACAACCTGGTGAACCAGCGCTTCGTTGAAATCACGACCGAAGGTAGTTTCGGAAACAGTCAGCGCGCTCTGCGCGTCTTTCAATACTAATTCCATTGCTATCCCCTTACGCCTTCACAGCTGGTTTAACGATCAGGTCGCTACCGGTTGCACCCGGGACCGCACCTTTAACCAGCAGCAGGTTGCGCTCAGCGTCAACACGTACTACGTCCAGGCTCTGAACGGTTACACGTTCGTTGCCCAGCTGACCTGCCATTTTCTTGCCTTTGAACACTTTGCCCGGAGTCTGGTTCTGACCGATAGAACCCGGAACGCGGTGAGACAAGGAGTTACCGTGGGTAGCGTCCTGGGTACGGAAGTTCCAGCGCTTAACGGTACCAGCAAAACCTTTACCTTTAGAGGTACCGGTTACGTCAACTTTTTTAACGTCAGCAAACAGCTCAACGCTAATGTCCTGACCTACGGTGAACTCTTCGCCTTCAGCAAGACGGAATTCCCACAGACCACGGCCAGCTTCTACGCCAGCTTTAGCGAAGTGACCCGCTTCTGGTTTGGTTACACGGTTAGCTTTTTTAGCACCAGTGGTAACCTGAATAGCGCGGTAGCCATCGTTAGCCAGATCTTTAACCTGAGTAACGCGGTTTGCTTCAACTTCGATTACGGTTACTGGGATAGAAACGCCATCTTCAGTGAAGATGCGGGTCATACCCACTTTTTTACCGACTAAACCAATCATTGTTTCAACCTCTCAATCGCTCGATGACCTGATTAACCCAGGCTGATCTGCACGTCTACACCGGCAGCCAGATCCAGACGCATCAGAGCATCAACGGTTTTCTCAGTTGGCTCAACGATGTCAACCAGACGCTTGTGAGTGCGGATTTCGTACTGATCGCGCGCGTCTTTGTTAACGTGCGGAGAGATCAGAACGGTGAAGCGCTCTTTGCGGGTCGGCAGCGGGATCGGACCACGGACTTGCGCACCAGTGCGCTTAGCAGTCTCGACGATTTCCGCGGTTGATTGATCGATCAGACGATGATCAAACGCTTTAAGGCGGATACGGATTCTTTGGTTCTGCATGAGACCAGAGCTCCAATTATTTTATAAACGAAAATGATTACTCCTCAAACCCATTACGATTGATGGGAGAGTGTAACCGTTCTTACGTAGCTCCCCAATTGGGAGCATTGTTGAGTAACAAAATGAGCTACTCTGGTTCTGATTGAACCCGCCGTCAATTACGACAAGCCCGCGCATTATACGTAAATCTGGGCAAGACGCAAGTGCCGTTTAGAAATTAAGCGCTAAAGGCGCAGGATGCGTAAGAGCGCACAACGTTTTATGCAATGTATTCTGCGGCGATGCTTTGATTCGAGCCGCTACGCATCTCCGTTTTTTGTGCATTGCCGGACAGGCCGATTATAACGACTATGCGCTCAAACCCGTTTGAGGCCTTTTACATGCTAACCACCCTCCCCTTTCTGCTGATCTATCTTTCACTGACTGCCTTACTGGTACATGCCGATATTCGCTACGGTCTGCTTCCCGATAAATTTCTCTGCCCACTGCTATGGGCTGGGCTGCTCTTCCAGCTCTGTATCCAACCTGAATTTCTGCCGAGCGCGGTGGCGGGTGCGATGGCTGGATATATTGGCTTTGCCGTTATTTACTGGGGCTACTGGTTTATCTGCCGGCGTGAAGGTATGGGATATGGCGATGTGAAATACCTGGCGGCGCTTGGTGCATGGCACGGCTGGTGCGTACTGCCAATGCTGGCGTTACTCGCGGCGCTGATGGCGCTTCTTTGCATTCTTGTCTTTTCGTTCATTCGCCCTGATAAGAAGGCAATAAAAAACCCGCTGCCTTTTGGGCCATTTCTGGCAGCAGCGGGTTTATGCGTAGGCTGGAAGACGTTGCTTATTCTTCCACTTTAATCTGTGACTGAAGATAGTTTTGCAGGCCAATTTTAGCAATGAGATCCAGCTCTGTTTCCAGCCAGTCAATATGCCCTTCTTCATCGGCCAGGATCTGGATCATCATATCGCGGCTGACGTAGTCATGTACGCTGTCAGCATAGGCAATGGCTTCACGGAGATCTTTAGCGCCTTCAAGTTCCAGCCTGAGGTCGGAACGCAGCATCTCTTCGACATCTTCTCCGATACCCAGCTTGCCGAGATCCTGCAGGTTTGGAATGCCTTCAAGGAATAAAATACGCTCGATATATTTATCAGCGTGTTTCATCTCATCTATAGATTCATGGTACTCAACGTCGTTTAAACGTTTGAGTCCCCAGTTTTTGAACATTCTCGCGTGAAGAAAATACTGGTTGATTGCGACAAGCTCATTTCCCAATAATTTATTGAGATAACTTATGATTTTAACATCACCTTTCATTATATAGTCCCTCCGCTTCCACTCATTGAAGCGTAGATCGGGCTACAGGGATGTCAAAAAAAAGATGGGCGCTTACGCGATCTCTTTGTATTCCGGGATCTGCATCAGTTCGTCCTGCATGATCTCTCGCGCAGCACGTACACATTTACCGCATTGATTTCCCACCGGAACAAATTTGCGAAGCTGCTGGAATGACTGGGGCTGAAACTGGCGAACGGCCTGACGTATTTTTTTGTCGCTTACACCATTACATAAACAAACGTACATAGAAACTCCCGTTCAAATTATGCGCAAAGTGTAAGTGAGAATGGTTATGATTACAATAGCACAAACGCCAGAATGCGGGGCGGGAGCAGGCAAAAAATGCGAAATTTTGTGACAACGCCTGAGCGGCAGAAAACAAAAAAGGACGCCGAAGCGTCCTTTTTTTATTCGGGGATAATTAATTAGCCCAGAACTTTAGCAACAACGCCCGCGCCAACGGTACGGCCGCCTTCACGGATTGCGAAACGCAGACCGTCGTCCATCGCGATTGGGTGGATCAGAGTCACAACCATCTTGATGTTGTCGCCTGGCATTACCATCTCAACGCCTTCTGGCAGTTCGATGGTACCGGTCACGTCAGTAGTACGGAAGTAGAACTGTGGACGGTAGCCTTTGAAGAACGGAGTATGACGGCCGCCTTCGTCTTTGGACAGGATGTACACTTCAGATTCGAACTTGGTGTGTGGCTTGATTGAGCCTGGCTTAGCCAGAACCTGACCACGTTCGATTTCTTCACGTTTGATACCACGCAGCAGAACACCAACGTTCTCACCAGCACGGCCTTCGTCCAGCAGTTTGCGGAACATTTCAACGCCAGTACAGGTAGACTTCGCAGTCTCTTTGATACCAACGATTTCAACTTCTTCACCAACTTTGATGATACCGCGCTCTACACGACCGGTAACAACGGTACCACGACCGGAGATGGAGAATACGTCTTCGATTGGCAGCAGGAATGGCTTGTCAATCGCACGCTCTGGTTCTGGGATGTAAGAATCCAGGAAGCCAGCCAGTTCGATGATTTTCGCTTCCCACTCAGCTTCGCCTTCCAGCGCTTTCAGAGCAGAACCACGAACGATTGGGGTATCGTCGCCTGGGAAATCGTACTGAGACAGCAGTTCACGAACTTCCATCTCTACCAGTTCCAGCAGCTCTTCGTCATCAACCATGTCGCATTTGTTCAGGAACACGATGATGAAAGGAACGCCTACCTGACGACCCAGCAGGATGTGCTCACGAGTCTGAGGCATTGGGCCGTCAGTCGCAGCAACAACCAGGATCGCGCCGTCCATCTGCGCAGCACCGGTGATCATGTTTTTAACATAGTCGGCGTGGCCTGGGCAGTCTACGTGTGCGTAGTGGCGAGTCGGGGTGTCGTACTCAACGTGAGAGGTGTTGATGGTGATACCACGAGCTTTTTCTTCTGGTGCGTTATCGATCTGGTCGAATGCACGAGCAGAACCACCGTAGGTTTTAGCCAGAACGGTAGTGATTGCAGCAGTCAGGGTAGTTTTACCATGGTCAACGTGGCCGATAGTACCAACGTTGACGTGCGGTTTTGTACGTTCAAATTTTTCTTTAGACACGGCTATATTCCTTACTATAGTGCTCTCCCCTGTGGAGAGAGCACGGGACTTAGGTTTTAATCCTGTGGATTACTTACCACGGGCTTCAATAACGGCCTGAGCAACGTTGTTAGGCGCATCATCATACTTCAGGAATTCCATGGTGTATGATGCACGACCTTTGGTCAGAGAACGCAGCTGAGTTGCATATCCGAACATTTCAGACAGCGGAACTTCAGCGTGGATCTTAACGCCAGTTACTTCGGATTCCTGACCACGCAGCATACCGCGACGACGGCTCAAGTCACCGATAACGTCACCGGTGTTCTCTTCAGGAGTTTCTACTTCAACCTTCATGATTGGCTCAAGCAGAACTGGTTTTGCTTTCTTAAAGCCTTCTTTAAAGGCAATAGACGCAGCCAGTTTAAACGCCAGTTCAGAGGAGTCAACGTCGTGGTAAGAACCGAAGTGCAGACGAACACCCATGTCAACAACCGGATAGCCAGCCAGAGGGCCCGCTTTCAGCTGTTCCTGGATGCCTTTATCAACGGCTGGGATGTATTCGCCAGGAATTACACCACCTTTGATGTCGTTGATGAACTCGTAACCTTTCGGGTTAGAGCCCGGCTCCAGTGGGTACATGTCGATCACAACGTGACCGTACTGACCGCGACCACCAGACTGCTTAGCGTGTTTACCTTCAATGTCGGTAACTTTCGCGCGAATCGCTTCGCGGTAAGCAACCTGAGGTTTACCCACGTTCGCTTCAACGTTGAATTCACGCTTCATACGGTCAACGATGATGTCCAGGTGCAGTTCACCCATACCAGCGATGATGGTCTGGTTAGATTCTTCATCAGTCCATACGCGGAATGATGGGTCTTCTTTCGCCAGACGGCCCAGAGCCAGACCCATTTTTTCCTGGTCAGCTTTGGTTTTTGGTTCAACTGCGATGGAGATTACCGGCTCTGGGAATTCCATACGCTCCAGAATGATCGGGTGATCCGGGTCACACAGGGTGTCACCAGTGGTCACGTCTTTCAGACCGATAGCTGCAGCGATGTCGCCCGCACGAACTTCTTTGATCTCTTCACGTTTGTTAGCGTGCATCTGTACGATACGGCCAAAACGCTCACGCGCCGCTTTCACGGAGTTCAGGATGGTGTCACCGGAGTTAACCACACCAGAGTAAACGCGGAAGAAGGTCAGGTTACCCACGAATGGGTCGGTAGCAATTTTGAACGCCAGTGCAGAGAATGGCTCTTCGTCGCTTGCGTGACGCTCAGCCGGGGTATCTTTACCGTCGTCCAGGATGCCGTTGATCGCAGGAACGTCAACTGGGGATGGCAGGTAGTCAACTACCGCATCCAGCATCGCCTGAACACCTTTGTTCTTGAACGCAGAACCACAGGTTACCAGGATGATTTCGTTGTTCAGAACGCGCTGACGCAGAGCTTTTTTGATCTCTTCTTCAGTCAGTTCTTCACCACCCAGGTATTTCTCCATCAGCTCTTCAGAAGCTTCAGCAGCGGATTCGATCAGGTTCTGGTGCCATTCGTCAGCCAGGTCCTGCATTGCAGCTGGGATATCTTCGTATTCGAAGGTAACGCCCTGGTCTGCATCGTTCCAGTTGATGGCTTTCATTTTCACCAGGTCGATTACGCCGGTGAAGCCTTCTTCAGCACCAATTGCCAGCTGCAGCGGAACAGGGTTCGCGCCCAGACGGGTTTTGATCTGACCAACAACTTTCAGGAAGTTAGCACCCATACGGTCCATTTTGTTAACGAACGCGATGCGTGGAACTTTATATTTGTTCGCCTGACGCCATACGGTTTCAGACTGTGGCTGAACACCACCAACTGCGCAATAAACCATTACCGCGCCGTCAAGAACACGCATGGAACGTTCTACTTCGATGGTGAAGTCAACGTGCCCTGGGGTGTCGATGATGTTTACGCGATGCGGTTCGTACTGCTTAGCCATACCTGACCAGAATGCAGTAGTCGCTGCGGAGGTGATAGTGATACCACGCTCCTGCTCCTGTTCCATCCAGTCCATGGTGGCTGCGCCGTCATGAACTTCACCGATTTTGTGGTTTACACCGGTGTAGAACAGAATACGTTCGGTAGTAGTGGTTTTACCGGCGTCGATGTGCGCACTGATACCGATGTTACGGTAGCGTGCGATGGGTGTTGTACGAGCCATTTGATTCCTCGTTTATATCTTTAGGCGTTCAGTTAAGTTACCCAGAGCGGGCGGCTTCTCTGAAGCGCCCGCCTGGTGACTAAGACTCCGAAGGGATTACCAACGGTAGTGTGCGAACGCCTTGTTGGCTTCTGCCATACGGTGAACGTCTTCACGTTTCTTAACTGCAGTACCTTTGTTGTCTGCAGCATCAGAAAGTTCGTTCGCCAGACGCAGAGCCATGGATTTATCACCGCGTTTACGAGCAGCTTCAACGATCCAACGCATTGCCAGGGCATTACGACGAACCGGACGAACTTCAACTGGAACCTGATAAGTAGAACCACCAACGCGGCGGGACTTAACTTCTACAGTTGGGCGAACGTTGTCGAGAGCGACTTCGAAAGCTTCCAGTTCATTTTTACCAGAACGCTGAGCCAGGGTCTCAAGCGCGCTGTATACGATTGCTTCTGCAGTAGATTTTTTACCATCTACCATCAGGATATTGACAAATTTTGCCAGCAGTTCTGATCCGAATTTCGGATCTGGAAGAATTTTACGCTGACCAATGACGCGACGACGTGGCATGGGAATACTCCGTTGTTAATTCAGGATTGTCCAAAACTCAAAGAGTTTAGTGTGACATTAAGATAAATCAGTTTGGCCTTACTTAACGGAGAACCATTAAGCCTTAGGACGCTTCACGCCGTACTTGGAGCGAGCCTGCTTACGGTCTTTAACACCTGAGCAGTCCAGCGCACCACGAACGGTGTGGTAACGAACACCCGGAAGGTCTTTAACACGACCGCCACGGATCAGGATCACGGAGTGCTCCTGCAGGTTGTGACCTTCACCACCGATGTAGGAAGTCACTTCGAAACCGTTAGTCAAACGCACACGGCATACTTTACGCAGTGCGGAGTTTGGTTTTTTAGGAGTGGTGGTATATACACGAGTACATACGCCACGTTTCTGCGGGCAGGCTTCCAGCGCAGGCACGTTGCTTTTCGCAACTTTGCGTGCACGTGGTTTGCGTACCAGCTGGTTAACTGTTGCCATTAAATAGCTCCTGGTTTTAGCTTTTGCTTCGTAAACACGTAATAAAACGACCTCATACAATATGAGGACGCGAAATTTTAGGGCTACGTCGAAAAGGTGTCAAGAAATATACAGCGATCTCAAATCACCAGTTCATTTGACTGGCGTGTGTCACAGTAAGATTGACGAAATCAGTATAGCCAACCACGTCAATTTTGGCTGAAATTTGACCAGAAAGACCCCGCGCATCCAGATCGTCTTTCAGCGCAGAGACTGTTATGGGGGCATTCGTGAGAATTTCAACGAAACGACTGCCTTCAAGTGCGGCAAGCACGCCGTCCTGAATCAGCAGCAGGTCATCACCGTCGCGCAGCATACTCAGTAACGCGTCGATGTCACATTGCCATGGTGAATGGCTCAGAGTATGGAGCATGGCAGCCTCAGAAAGTCAGAACGGTGTCGTAGTGGGAAAGGTGTTCGCGCAATGCCGCAGAAGGCACGACGGTCACATCCAGCACGAAAGGCGTCTTCTCATCCAAACCGCGAGCGGCCAGCGAATCGGCGCAGACATACAGGGTTTCAATGTCGTACAGCGGCAACACTTTGAAGGTCGCGATGTAATCCCGCGCCAGAATGGCCTGTGGCTGCTGACCCGCCAGAAGCTGAAACACCCCGTCCCCCAAAAAGAAGACGCCGATATCTTCAGTCAGCGCGGACGTCGCAAGTAACGCATCCAGCCCTTCGCGGCCTGAAGCGCTACCGTGTGGTGCAGACGTAAACACAAATGCCACGCGCTTCATCAGAATTGCACCACTCTGTCGCAGGTTAACGCCGCCTGTGCCAGCGCGCCCAGGCCACTTAACGAAAAACCGGGCTGCAGGTTAGAACCCGATAAACCAAGACGCGCGGCTTCGGTTGCATCGGTCACGCCGCGGCGCAGTGCCGCCGCGACGCAGATATGCAGTTCTACGCCCTGCTTTTCGTTTAGTGCCTGCCAGCCGCGCACCACGTCAAACTCATCGCTCGCCGGTGACGTAAACTGGTTCGCGTTATACACCCCTTCCCGATAGAAGAAGACGCTCGCCAGCTCATGTCCGGCTGCCAGCAGCGCATGCGCAAACTGCAGCGCGCTGCTGGCCTGCTGAGTCCCGTACGCCGGGCCTGTCACCATTAACGCAAAACGCATTACTTGTCTTGTCCCAGGAAATCACCGCTTTTGAACTGGCGAATATAGAGATAGACCGTGTGCTTGGAGATGTTCAGACGATCGGCCACCTGGTTGATGGCGTCTTTAATATCAAAAATCCCTTTTTCATAGAGATTGAGCACGATCTGACGATTCTTGGCGTTGTTAGAGACGTTGCGATCGGCATTCACCTCTTCAATGGTGAACTCCAGCGTCTGCGTCACAAGATCTTCGACGGAAGAGGCAAAGTTAACAGAAGAGCCAACATCCGGCGTTTCGGGTGGAACAAAGGTGCTCATGATCTGCGAGAATGGCACATCAAGGTTCATGTTGATGCACAGCAGCCCAATCACGCGATGCTCGCGGTTTCGAATCGCGATGGTTTCAGATTTCATCAGCACGCCGCTTTTGGCGCGGGTGAAATAGCATTTGGAGACGCTGCTGTCCGCGCCGGTCATGTCATGCAACATACGCAATGCAAGGTCGGTAATTGGCGAACCAATTTTACGGCCAGTATGCTCACCATTCGCAATGCGGATGGCAGAACACTTCAGATCTTGCAGGGAGTGCAATACGATTTCGCAGTGGGAGCCAATGAGCATCGCTAACCCGTCCACTACCGCTTCATAGGATTTTAGAATATCGAAGTCGGTCTGATCGAAAGGACGTTGATCCAGTAAATCAAGTTCACTGGTTTCGTTGGTTAAAAGCGACCTGGACATGAAAAAAACACTCCTTTTCAGGAGCCTGTCGTTAGGTTTTCAGGGCAGGCTCATTATCTACACGGACAACTAAATTAATACAGCGTGCCTAACGCTTTCCAGTGTTAATTATATCTGCCCCACAATAAAAAACCGCCGCCTTAAAGGCGGCGGTTTTTTTTCAGCATTACTTCTTAGCGGCAGCGGCTTTATCGTCAGCCGGTGCGTCTGCCTTGGCATCCGCTTTCGGTGCCGGTTTGATGTCCAGCAGCTCTACGTCAAAGACCAGGGTAGAGTTGGCAGGGATACCTGGAACGCCGGTTTTGCCATAGGCCAGATCCGGTGGGATTACCATCTTGATCTTGCCGCCTTTCTTGATGTTTTTCAGGCCTTCAGTCCAGCCCGGGATCACACCATCCAGACGGAAGGAGAGTGGCTCGCCACGGGTGTAAGAGTTATCAAACTCTTTACCGTCGATCAGCGTACCTTTGTAGTTCACGACAACGGTGTCGCTGTCTTTAGGCGCATCGCCGGTGCCTTCTTTCTCAACTTTGTACACCAGGCCAGTCGAAGAGGTTTTCACACCCTTCTCTTTAGCAAAGGCATCGCGGTAGGCTTTGCCTTTCGCTTCGTTGTCTTTAGCGTCCGCGTCCATCTTGGTCTGCGCGGCGCCCTTCACACGCGCTTCGAACGCCTGCAGAGTCTGTTCAATTTCCTGGTCAGACAGCTTGCTCTTATCGGCAAATGCGTCCTGAACGCCCGCGATCAGCTGAGCTTTATCCAGTTTGATGCCCAGTTTCTCTTGTTCTTTCAGAGAGTTTTCCATGTAACGACCCAGAGATGCGCCCAGTGCGTAGGCGGATTTCTGGTCGTCATTTTTGAACGCCGCTTTGCTGTCTGCAGTGGCAGCAGGCTTCGCAGCAGTATCAGCAGCGAATGACAGCGGCGCGTTCAGCGCAACAGCCATCGTCGTCGCCAGCAGCGTTACTTTAAACAGTGATTTCATCCATATCTCCAGGGCCTGGGGACTCTCACCCCAGCGTTAAACGTAAATGAGTGACGTACTATAAAACGTTGCAGAAGAAATCTACAGACAGACACGTCCAATTCTCGCCACTTTTCAGACTATTTTTGTTTAAATAAGTTTCTTGCCAGAGGGATGCGAACTGTACTTAAGGATAAACTCAGTTAAACTGCGCCGCCGCTGGGCCATTATGGCGAATCTGAAATAAACGAGGTGAATGATGAAGGATACAACGATAGAAGCGAGAATGGCTGAGCTGGAAAGCCGCCTGGCTTTTCAGGACATCACCATCGAAGAGCTAAACCAGACCGTAACCGCACATGAGCTCGAAATGGCGAAACTGCGGGATCATATGCGCCTGCTGACGGAAAAGCTGAAGGCTACGCAGCCGTCGAACATTGCCTCTCAGTCGGAAGAGACGCCACCTCCTCATTATTGAGGCGTAAAAAAAGCGGGATTATCCCGCTTTTTTATTTTCCGCATGACGGAATTAGTGGCAGCCGCAGCCGCCGTTACCGCAACCACCTTTACCGTGGCCGTGGTCATGACCATGGTCGTGGCCGTGACCACCGCAGCAGCCATCGTGGCCGTGATCGTGGTCATGGTCGTGACCGTGCGCACCGTGAACGTGGCCATGAGCCAGCTCTTCTTCGGTCGCTTCACGGATCGCAACAACTTCTACGTTGAACTTCAGGTTCTGGCCAGCCAGCATGTGGTTGCCGTCAACCACGACGTGGTCGTCTTCCACTTCGGTGATTTCAACTGGAACCGGGCCCTGGTCGGTTTCTGCCAGGAAGCGCATGCCAACCTGCAGTTCGTCAACGCCCATGAACACGTCTTTAGGAACGCGCTGAACCAGGTTGTCGTCATACTGACCGTAAGCGTCGTTCGCGCCTACAGCAACGTCAAATTTGTCGCCAACTTCATGACCTTCCAGCGCGTTTTCCAGGCCGGAAATCAGGGAACCGTGACCATGCAGGTAGTCAAGCGGCGCACTCACCGGAGACTCATCAACCAACACACCGTCTTCTGTACGTACCTGATAGGCCAGGCTGACCACCAGGTCTTTTGCTACTTTCATGATATCTCCTGAGCGTGGGAAAATTGCTGGCGCAGATTGTAGCGGAAATCTGCACCTGTGTACCCTTTAGCTTAAAAAAACTCAGGGCATATCGCTAGTCCGGATGAAAAATCCCGATAACTTGCTCTTCTTTGCGAACGTGATCGCGGGCCTCTTTGTCGGCCTCACGCATCTGGTGACCGCACTTAACACACTCAACAACATCAATATTATTTTCCCGCCACATCGCCAGGGTATCTTGCGCCTGGCAGGTCGGGCATTTTGCACCCGCGATAAAGCGTTTACGTACAGCCATCTTTCGTTACCCTTTATTCAAATTCATCCCAGCCATCGAGCTGGCGTCGTTCCTGCTGCATCTCACGCTGGAAGATCTCCTCCAGCTCGCGACGCGCTTCCCGCACGCGGGAGATCTGCGCCGTATCGGTATGTACCGGCATCAGCTCGCGTAGCATCCGCATATCCAGCCGGCGGAAGTGCATCTGGGCACGCTGCGCCTGATGCGGATGCATGCCAAGCGAGATCAGCGCCTTGCGCCCCAGCTCCAGCGCACTGGAGAACGTCTCACGGGAGAAGTGTTTCACACCCGCCTGCAATAATTCGTGAGCTTCAACACGTCCCCGCGCACGCGCCAGAATATGCAGATGCGGGAAATGCTGCTGGCAGAGATCCACCAGCTTCATCGTGTCTTCCGGGTCGTTACAGGTAATGACGATGGACTCTGCCGCCTCTGCCCCCGCCGAGCGCAGTAGCTCGAGCTGGGTCGCATCGCCGTAGTAAACCTTGTAGCCGTATTTGCGCATCAGGTTCACCGCGCTGATATCCCGCTCCAGCACCGTAATGCGCATTTTGTTCGCCATCAGCAAACGCCCGATCACCTGTCCAAAGCGGCCAAAGCCCACCACGATCACCTGGGGCTTATCATCCTCCACCCACGGCGCTTCGTCTTCATCGTCTGTCGGATTCAGGCGGCGCGACAGCAGTTTATCCACCAGCTTCATCAACAGCGGCGTGGTCATCATTGACAGCGTGACCGTCACCAGCAAAAGCGCCATCTGGTCGTCTTTAAACAGCTTCTGGGAGGAGGCGGTAGAGAACAGCACAAACGCGAACTCGCCTCCCTGGCTTAACACGCTGGCAAACTGCATGCGTTCCGAACTGCGCAAGCCGTAAATGCGCGCCATGACGTACAGTACCAGCGTTTTCACCGCCACCAGGATGGCCACGCTCACCACAACCCACAGCAGATGGGTATAGAGCACGCCAAGGTTGAGCGCCATCCCCACCGAAATAAAGAACAGGCCTAACAGCAGCCCTTTAAAGGGATCGATGGCAATTTCCAGCTCGTGGCGGTATTCACTTTCCGCCAGCAGCACCCCGGCGATAAAGGTCCCGAGCGCCATCGACAGCCCCAGCGCATCCATAAACAATGCCGACCCCAGCACCAGCAGCAGCGTCGCGGCGGTAAACACCTCGCGCACGCCGGACGCGGCAATAAAGCGGAACACCGGACGTAACAGGAAACGTCCGCCAATCAGCATCCCCGCGAAGGCCAGCACCTTCATCGCGATTTTCGCCCAGTCGAAGTGGTCGTCGCCGGAGCCCGCCAGCAGCGGCACCAGCGCCAGCGCCGGGATGACCGCCAAATCCTGGAACAGCAGCACCGAAAAACCCAGTTGACCGGCTTCGTTGCGGTTCATCCCCTTGTCGCGCATCAGCTGCAGGGCCATCGCCGTCGACGACATCGCAAGGCCTATCCCGCCGATCACCGCCGCCTGCCAGGAGAAATTCGTCAGCATTAACAGGCCACCCAGAATCGCGGCGCTGAACACCACCTGCGCGGCACCCACGCCAAAGATGGAGCGTCGAAGCTGCCACAATTTAGAAGGGTTGAGCTCAAGGCCGATGATGAACATCAGGAACACCACGCCCAGTTCGGAGAAGTGAAGAATTTCATCTACATCGCTGATGAATCCCAGTCCCCAGGGGCCAATCGCGATCCCCGCCAGCAGATACCCCAGTACTGCACCGATACCAATACGCGCAGCAAGCGGCACCGCGACGACGGCCGCAAATAAAAACAGCACCCCGGCGAGGAGCAAATTCGATCCTTCCATTAACGACCTCCTGCCGGAATCGGTGACGCCAGCCATTCACCATAGGCTCTGGCGTGGCTGGCCAGTTCTTTCGGATCCTGACGTCGGGCCCAGTAGACAATAATCGGGCTCATCCAGTGCATACGGCACATTGCCGCCGTCAGCTCGAAAGGCCGCAGAATGTCGCTCATCGGATAGCGGTTCAGCCCGTCGTGGCGGTAAGCGCTTTCGGGTTCACCGGTCGTAATCACGCTACGCCAGTACTTTCCCGCCAGCTGGTTGCCCCCCACCCCGCTGGAGAAGCCCCGGCTCAGCACGCGGTCCAGCCACTCTTTGAGCAGCGCCGGACAGCTGTAGGTATAAAGCGGATGCTGGAACACAATCACGTCATGCTGACGCAGCAGTTCCTGCTCGTAAGGAATATCAATAAAGAAATCAGGATAGTGCGCGTAGAGATCGTGCACCGTCACGTTACTGAGCTGTGTGGCCGGCTTAAGCAGCACCCGGTTTGCCACCGAGTCCTGAGATTCCGGATGGGCATACAGCAGCAGCACTTTTGCTGTCTGAGACATCATTCCCCTCCCGGTCTTGTTTCTGTTTTTGTGTATCGTTGTTGTTTTGGGCTACCATGGCGGCCCGGTGCGGAAAATGGCCCACACCTTACATTATCATAATGACAAATTAACATAGTCGGAACATACGGCGCTTCTATGATTGTTTTCTCCTCGTTACAAATTCGTCGCGGCGTGCGCGTCCTGCTGGATAACGCCACTGCTACCATCAACCCAGGCCAAAAAGTGGGTCTGGTCGGCAAAAACGGCTGTGGTAAATCCACGCTGCTGGCGTTGCTGAAAAACGAGATTAGCGCGGATGGCGGTAACTTCACCTTCCCGGGGAACTGGCAGCTCGCCTGGGTGAACCAGGAGACGCCAGCCCTGAGCGAACCGGCACTCGACTATGTTATCGACGGCGACCGGGAATACCGTAAGCTCGAGGCGGAACTTAACGCCGCTAACGAGCGCAACGACGGCCACGCCATCGCCACCGTTCACGGCAAGCTGGACGCCATTGACGCGTGGACCATTCGCTCCCGCGCCTCCAGCCTGCTTCACGGCCTGGGCTTCAGCAATGAACAGCTGGAACGCCCGGTCAGCGACTTCTCCGGTGGCTGGCGCATGCGCCTCAACCTGGCGCAGGCGCTGATCTGCCGCTCTGACCTGCTGCTGCTCGATGAACCGACTAACCACCTCGATCTCGATGCGGTTATTTGGCTGGAGAAGTGGCTCAAGAGCTATCAGGGCACTCTGATTCTGATCTCCCACGACCGAGACTTCCTCGACCCGGTGGTGGATAAAATCATTCATATCGAACAGCAAACGATGTTCGAGTACACCGGCAACTACAGCTCCTTCGAGCGCCAGCGCGCGACGCGTCTTGCCCAGCAGCAGTCCATGTACGAAAGCCAGCAGCAGCGCGTGGCGCACCTGCAGAGCTTTGTTGATCGCTTCAAGGCCAAAGCGTCAAAAGCAAAGCAGGCCCAGAGCCGCATCAAGATGCTGGAGCGCATGGAGATGATCGCCCCGGCGCACGTCGACAATCCGTTCCACTTCAGCTTCCGCGCCCCGGAAAGCCTGCCAAATCCGCTGCTGAAAATGGAAAAAGTCAGTGCGGGCTATGCCGACCGCATTATTCTCGACTCCATCAAGCTCAACCTGGTGCCGGGTTCACGTATTGGTTTGCTGGGACGCAACGGTGCCGGTAAATCGACGCTGATCAAACTGCTGGCGGGCGAGCTTAACCCGGTCAAGGGTGAAATCGGCCTGGCGAAGGGCATCAAGCTGGGTTACTTCGCCCAGCATCAGCTGGAATTTTTACGCGCGGATGAATCCCCGATTCAGCATCTCGCGCGTCTGGCGCCGCAGGAGATGGAGCAGAAGCTGCGCGACTACCTCGGCGGCTTCGGCTTCCAGGGCGATAAGGTCACCGAAAACACCGAGCGTTTCTCGGGCGGCGAAAAAGCCCGTCTGGTGCTGGCGCTGATCGTCTGGCAGAGACCCAACCTGCTGCTGCTCGATGAACCGACCAACCACCTGGATCTCGATATGCGTCAGGCGCTGACCGAAGCGCTGATTGAGTTCGAAGGCGCACTGGTGGTGGTTTCGCACGACCGTCACCTGATCCGCTCCACCACGGACGATCTCTACTTAGTGCACGATGGCAAAGTCGAACCGTTCGACGGCGATCTGGAAGACTACCAGCAGTGGCTGACGGACGTGCAGAAGCAGGAGAACCAACCGGAGGAGTCGGCGAAAGACAACGCCAACAGCGCGCAGGCACGTAAAGACCAGAAGCGCCGTGAAGCGGAGCTGCGCACCCAGACGCAGCCGCTGCGTAAAGAGATTGCCCGTCTCGAAAAAGAGATGGAAAAGCTCAACGCCACGCTTGCTACCGTTGAAGAGAAGCTCGGCGACAGCGGTCTGTATGACCAGAGCCGTAAAGCCGAACTGACGGACTGCCTGCAAACCCAGGCGAAGACCAAATCCAGCCTTGAAGAGTGTGAGATGGCGTGGCTGGACGCGCAGGAACAGCTGGAAGCGATGCTGCAGGCTGACTGATCCACCGGGAGGGCTATGAGTTTCGATAACACGAGCGAGATTACATTCCGCAAGCTCAGCATCTTCATGACGTTTATGGAGAAGGGGAATATCGCGCGTACCGCCGAAACTCTGGGCCTGAGCGGCGTCAGCGTTCACCGTGCGCTGCACACGCTGGAAGAGAACGTGCGCTGCCCGCTCTTTACCCACAAGGGGCGCAACCTGATTGCTCTCCCTTCCGCCTGGACCTTGCTGGAATATTGCCAGGAAGTGATGCAGGTGATGGAGCGCGGGCTGGAAGCGTCGCGCAAAATTGCCGGGATCGGCCAGGGGCGGCTGCGCGTGGGCACGCTCTACTCGCTCACCCTGGAAACCGTGCCGCGCCTGATTATGGGCATGAAGCTGCGTCGTCCGGATCTGGAAATGGATCTGACGATGGGCTCCAACGAAACCCTGCTGCACATGCTGGATGAAGGCTCGCTGGACGCCATTCTTATCTCCATTTCCGAGAGCGATATCGACCGTAACAGCCTGGAAGTGCTCCCCCTGTTCCATGACGACATCTTCCTTGCCGCACCGGCCTCCGCGACGCTCAATACCCGCGGCCCGGCCGATCTGCGCGACTATAAAGATCGGAAATTTGTCTCTCTTGCGGAAGGGTTCGCCACCTATGCAGGCTTCCAGGAGGCGTTTCATATCGCCGGGTTCGAGCCGGAGATTGTTACCCGGGTGAATGACATTTTCTCCATGCTCAGTCTGGTGCAGGCGGGAGTGGGCTTTACGCTGATGCCGGGCAGGATGAAAAAGGTCTATGAGAATTCCGTGCAGCTCCTGAAGCTTGCCGAGCCGTACCAGATGCAACAGCTGATTGCCATCGTCTTTGCCCGCAACCGCGAGCAGGATCCAAGCCTGCGGGCGCTGGCCGCCGAAGGGCGGATGTATGCCCGCAGTTTGCAGGACGGAGCCTGAGGTCGTGCCGGGTGACGACGCGTCGCGTCTTACCCGGCCTACGTTCGTGCAGTTGTAGGCCCGGTAAGGCGTAGCCGCCACCGGGCTAAGCCATCACGCACGGAGTCGCTTAGCCAGATGTACCGCCACATCAACTCCGCTGCGCTCCAGTGAAATCGTCTCTCCTTCCCACGGCGCCTGACGCGTCAGGCAGGTCAGTACGCCGCCGGGGGGCATCTCGATCGCCAGCCGGGCTTCGCGTTCATTCGCTGAAATCATCGCCTCCTGCCAGCGCACCGTACGCGCCATGTTCATCGCCAGATCGTCGGCGATCTTTTCCGGCTGCCACAGCACGCGCCCGGTGCTGCCGCTCAGGTAGGCGCAGCGTGGGCGTGAAAGCGTGACCGATTCAAACGCCGTTGCCAGCTTTTGCGCGGGTGCTGTCAGCAGTTCGCAGTGCGACGGCACGCTGACCGCCAGCCGTTTGACCTTGCTCGCCCCTTTCGCCAGCGCGCGCGACGCCGCCTCCGCCATTCCTTCATCGGCTCCGGCAATCACGATCTGCGTTTCGGCATTCAGGTTGGCAATGTAGGTCCCGGTGCCCTGGATAAGGTCTTCCACCTGCGGCAGAGTGAGCCCCATAATTGCCGTCAGGCCGTAGCCGTGCGGATACGCCTGCTCCATCAGATCGCCACGCAGCGTCACCAGCTTCAGCGCATCCGTGAAGTCCAGCGCGCCTGCGATGACCGCCGCCGGATAAGCGCCGATGGACAGCCCGCTGACGATATCCGGCGTCACGCCGCGCCGTTCCAGCTCGCGCGCCCAGGCCACGCCGGTAATTAGCAGGCAAAGCTGAACCGCGCGGGTGTGGGTTAACGCGTCTGCGCTATCCAGCGTATCCACTTCGGCGCCAAGCACCTCACGCGCCTGAGCCAGTTCCGTTCCCGGCAGGTTTTGCAGCATGCCTTCGTGCTGCGTGCCCTGCCCCGGAAAGGTAAACACTATTTTCATCACTCCTCCCTGCGCCACGGATCCGCCACCAGGCGCGGTCCACGGCGGGTTTTCAGCAGCGTTTTGCCGTCGCGCAGCCACTCCGCCAGCGCGAAACCGCCCTCGGGCGTATCCACCTGCGTATCGGCACGACACAGCGCGCGGCTTAGCCGGGACTGCCACGTCGTCAGGGCGTCCGGTGAGATTGGCAGTGGAGCGCGGATAAGTAGATCGAGATCGCTGTCGGCATGGATCACCGGGATACCGGTCGCCAGCGCGTAGCCGGTACTGCCGGTAATGCCCCATGTCCACGGCCACGCCTGCTGAGAAAGCTGAAGCGCCACCTGAACGGGTGGCTGAGTCACAAAGGGCGAGCGCAGCAGTTCGGCCGCAACGCTCAGGTCTTCCGGTGAAACCACGCGTAACACGTTTTCGGGCTTCACCCATCCGGCCGCCCGCTGGTCGCGACGTAAACCGCGTACGCCAACGGGGATCCGGCCTTCGCTATCCACATCACGCCGCACCACCACCGGCAGGCCGGTATGCCAGGCGGCCTCCACCCAGGATTCAGTGATGCCTTCCAGCGCATCGCGGGCAGTAAGCCAGATAAGGTCGTGCGGGCGTAATGGGGTAGTCATGGTTACATTCCTGAAGTCAGCGAGATAAACAGCGGCAGCGACAGGATACACAGGACGGAGCTTAACAGCAGCACGGCTTCTGCATCCGGCGACTGCACGCCAAAGCGGTTACCGAACACGACGCCGAAGAAGCCCGCAGACAGCGCAATCATCAGGATAGCGGTGATCGCCACGGAGCCGTGCAGACCAAAGATCAAGACGATACCCCAGGCGATGGCTGGCTGAATCAGCAGCTTAGCGATCGTGGAGGTGATCACCATGGTATTAATCTGCAGCTTACGGGCAGAAAGGATCACCCCGGTCAGGAACAGCGCCGCAGCGGTCGCGGACAGTCCCAGCGGTTTGATCGCCGCCAGCACCAGCTCCGGCATTTTGATGCCGATGGCGGACAAAATCACGCCCAGCAGCGGGCCCATCACGATCGGTTTTTTAATGGATCGCCACATCAGCACTGGCAGCATTGAGAGCGTTGAGCCGGAGCTATTGCCCTCAGCGCGCGCTTTTTCACGCTCCAGAATGAGCAGGCAGAACGGGGTCATCAGCACCGAACCGCAGGCGATGGAGACCGCGACGGAGAGCGACGTAGAGGAACCTTCACCCAGCACGCTGCCCAGAATCGGCAGACCCAGCGCTGCATAGTTGGGCAACGCGACGGTGAGCGTCAGCACGGCCGCATCCTGTGGCGATTTCTTAAAGACGCCGGTGGCGAGGAAGTAGATGACCGCATAGGTGATCCACATCGCCAGCGTCAACACCAGGATCAGCGGCGACTGGGCAACGATACCGGTCCACGGGGTTTGCACGGTGGCGCTGAACAGCGCGGCAGGCAGTGCAAAATCCATTACGAAGATATTAAGCAGGGAAACATTTTTGTTATCGACCATCTTTGCCTTGCCGGCCCAGAATCCCAGCAGCATGATGACGAAAATCGGTGCAAGAGCATGAACAATTACGTAAGTCATAAATCACCTGTAGTAAAAAAGTTTTAGCACTGGCGCGATGATTATTATTTTCAGGATGCAGGTTCCCGCGTGGGCGCTGTCACGCGCCCACGGGTTGATGCATCTGGCAGGTCTCTTTTTACTTACCAGCTGGCTCGCATACGTTCGCGTACGAGCGCCGAGCTGCGGCGATTGTCAGCACCCAGACGGTTTTTCAACGTGGTGTCCTGACGAGCGTCACTGATGGCCTGTTGCAGGGTGGATTTCACCAGCGTCAGATCGTTATCGGAGGGGGCATCCGGGTTGCTGATATCCAGCAGGTTAGAGAGCAGCCCCAGCGTGGCGTAGTTGCTGATGTCGTACGCCATGGGCGGAATGGTCGCCGCCAGTTTTTCCAGCGCCTCGACGGTACGCAGCGTAATGCGCGCCGCAGACTCTTTGCCCATCGCGTGGATCAGCACGCCTTTATCGTTAAAGGCGATCAGGCGGTTGGCCTGGTAGCCGTGCGCCAGGAACGCGCCGGACATCGCCTTGCCGACGATAAGCCCAATCACCGGGTGACCGGCCAGGCGGGCATTCGCATAGGCTGCTGCCGCACCGGCCAGCGCCTGATGAATCCCAAACGCCTCTTCGCGTCGGCCATAAGCCTGGCTTGGGACGTCGATCACCGCCACAATCGGGCGCTTCACGGCTTTATCGGCATCCGCCGCGACGGTTTCACTGACCACTTTCGCCAGGGTCCAGCCTTCCAGCAGACCGACTTCCCCTTTCGCCGCGCGCGGGAAGTGGTTGTTGGCATCCGGGACGACGGCAACAAAACGTACCGCCTCGCCGTTTAGCTCACCGTCTGCCGCCTGGACGGACGGGCATAGCCCCTCGATACGTTTGGCGTTCGGGGCGAGGATGTCCAGCCAGCGTTCGCCACGGCTCATTGCGTTACTCATCATTTCACCTCCCGGGCAAAAAGCGCGTTAATCTGTTCGGCATCAGCCTGTTTGCGGGTGTCGAAATTCGTCAGACGGTTCAGGTAATCGTCGTAGTTATCGGTGCGATGTTTCGCGGGAACGCCTTTAGCAATCGCGTCGTTCATCGCCTGTTTCACCGCGTTGATACCGTCGCCGACGAGCGCATCCACCAGCCCGCTTTGATAGCGCACTTCACCGCCGGTCATGCTCCAGATAAACGGACGATCGCGGGAGTCGTACTCCTCAATGCCCGCCTCCTGTTCGATAACCTGCGGGCCGTTGAGGCCAAGACGCGCTTCGCGGGTCACGATCAGGTAGCTGCAGAGCGCCGCCGCGATGGACATCCCACCGAAGCAGCCCACGGTTCCGGCCACAATGCCAATAACCGGCGTGTAGCGACGCAGGTCCACAATCGCCGCGTGAATATCGGCAATCGCCGCCAGGCCGAGGTTCGCCTCCTGCAGACGCACGCCGCCGGTTTCGAGGCACAGTACCGCCTGAGTCGGAATGCCGTTGCGGTTATCCTCCGCCGCCAGCTCCAGCGCCGCCGCCATTTTGGCGCCGGACACTTCGCCCATGCTGCCGCCCTGGAACGCGCCTTCAATCGCCACGACGACGGCAGGCTTGCCGTTGATGGTGCCCTTCGCCACCACCATGCCGTCGTCCGCCTGCGGCACAATGCCCTGTGGCCCAAGCCACGGAGAAATAATGCCTTCAAACGGATCCAGCAGTTCGCGGTAGCTGCCCTCGTCGAGCAGGGCCTGCGCGCGCTGGCGCGCTTTCAGTTCGATAAAGCTGTTGTCATCACGCATGGCTCACCCCCTCAAAAACCTGTTCGATGCGAATGCGCGCCACGCCCGGCGTCGCGCCGAAGTCGTGGATGGTCAGCTTCCCTGCGGGCAGGCTGCTGACGGTTTGCAGACGGTTGAACAGCGCCTCCCAGCGCCCCCGGCTGTTGTCCACGGAGGTGGTGATATCAATGGTTAACGTCTGGCCCGGTTCGGCGGTGAAGAGCACCTCCATATCCCCGGAACCGACTACCCCTGCCAGCGCCCTGCCGCTTAACGTGCGGCTGGCTGGCACGGTCAATGTGATTTTTTCCATAACATCCTCTTAATGCTTTGAATTTGGCGTTTCGACGCGGTCGAGAAACAGCGTGGCGGCAAGCAGGTCGGCAGCGCCGCCCGGTGAGGCGTTGAGCGCCAGCATCTGACGGTCTAACCTCGCCAGCGCCTGCTGGCCCGCGGGCGTTGCGCTGCCGCCGGCATTCAGCACCGCACGGGCGCCGTCCTGCATGGCGTCAAGCCCTTCCATTCCGGCACGTGACAGCACACAGGTGTCGGTGAGTGAGGTCATGATGGCCATCAGCGCGTCGAGCCTGGCGTGCGTTTCGCTGCTACCGTTGAGGCGGCTCAGGCGAAGCTGCGGCAGCGCGCGCTGCATAACGTGCGGAAACGCCTGCTGCGCCTCTTCACGCGCGCCCGGCACGCGGTAACGGTGCGTGGCGCGCAGGCCTTTACTGAACACCTTCGGCGCCGCGTCGTCCGGCAGTCTCGCCAGCTGCGCGGCGGTGCGGGCGACGTCTTGCGCCCTCGCATCACCGCCGAGCATCGCCACCGCGCTGACCAGCAGCCCCAGCGCCCAAATCGCGCCGCGATGGGTGTTTACGCCACCGGTTGCGGACATCATCTGCTGCTCGCCTTCGCGACCGAGTCGCCCGACGGTTTGCCGAAGTGCGATATCTGCCGGGCGCTGCCAGCTTTGCAGCGCCAGCGCCTGAAATGTGGAGGTCAGGCTGTGCGCGGAGCGCTCCATCAGCGCAAGGGATAAATCGTGGTGCGCGCCGTTCCCCCGACTGTCCACCAGACCGGGTTTCGGGCTTAAACGTGCTTCGTCAATCAGACACTGCGTGGCGGTTCGCGCCAGCCATTCGGCACCGCTTTCAACCTGAATCTGGGGGAGAAGTTTCATTACCAGCTCCGGAATTTCGCAGGTGGGTTATAGAGACCGCCGGACCATTCCACGAGATCAGACACGCTGCCTGCGGCCAGCAGAGAGCGGGTGGCATCAGTGCGGCGAATCCCCATATCTTCCGGATAGAGCACCTTGCCGCTCTGACGCAGTTCCGCCACGCGTTTGGCATCCACGCCCAGACCGATGTCGGTGATCCCCGCGACGGCGGCGACCATGGCGCGACGCTCTTCCAGATCTTTCGCCCGATAGAGGTAGGCAATCCCCTCTTCCGTCAGCACGTGGGTGACGTCATCGCCGTAGATCATCACCGGTGCCAGCGGCATACCGGAGGCTTTCGCCACGTCAACGGCATCGAGTTTTTCCACGAAGGTCGGCTTCACGCCCGCCTGGAAGGTTTCCACCATCTGCACGACCAGTTTTTTGCCGCGCTGCATTGGGTCAGGTTCGGTGATCATGTTCAGCCAGGCGGGCGTGGCGTGGCGACGACCGTGCGGGTCATGACCCATGTTTGGCGCGCCGCCGAAGCCGGACAGACGACCACGGGTCACGGTTGAGGAGTTGGCGTAGCCGTCCACCTGCAGCGTAGAGCCGATGAACATATCCACCGCGTACTGACCTGCCAGCTGGCAGAACGCGCGGTTGGAGCGCATGGAGCCGTCGGCACCGGTAAAGAAGACGTCCGGACGCGCGCGGATGTACTCTTCCATCCCCAGCTCGCCGCCGAAGCAGTGCACGCTCTCGACCCAGCCGCTTTCAATAGCCGGGATCAGCGTCGGATGCGGGTTCAGCGTCCAGTGTTTACAGATTTTGCCTTTAAGGCCGAGCTGTTCACCGTAGGTAGGCAGCAGCAGCTCAATCGCCGCGGTGTTAAAGCCGATCCCGTGGTTCAGGGACTGCACCTGGTGTTCCGCATAAATACCCTTGATGGCCATCATCGCCATCAGGATGTGTTCCTGTTTAATCAGGCGCGGGTCGCGGGTAAACAGCGGTTCGATAAAGAACGGCTTATCGGCCACCACCACGAAGTCAATCCACGAGCCCGGAATGTCCACGCGCGGCAGGTCACACTCGTCATCCACCAGCTCGTTCACCTGCGCGATGACGATGCCGTCGTGGAACGCGGCGGCTTCCACCAGCGCCGGGGTATCTTCGGTGCTCGCCCCGGTATAGAGGTTGCCTTTGCGGTCGGCTTTAAAGCCGGCAATCAGCGCCACGTTGGGCGAAAGGTCGACGTAGAGACGGGAATAGAGTTCGATATAGGTGTGAATCGCGCCGATTTCGAGCTGACCATCCTCCAGCAGTTGGGAGATGCGCAGGCTCTGCGTCCCGGAGAAGGAGAAATCCAGCTTGTGGGCGATGCCTTTCTCAAAGATATCCAGATGTTCGCTACGGCCAACGCTCGGCATGATCATATGCAGGTCGTGGACGATCTGCGGGTTCACTTCGGCCAGCGAGCGGGAAAGGAAATCGGCCTGCTTCTGGTTGTTACCTTCCAGCACGACCTTGTCGCCTGGCGCGATCAGTTTTTCCAGCATGGCGACGAGATCGCCGGTTGGCAGTACCTTGCCCTGCACCGGTACGGAGGCCAGACGACGCGCTTTTTCGCTGCGTCGCGTGTTCCATTGCCGGGTGGGTGTTTGCCCAGATAACATTATTAACCTCCTGATTCAGCTAATCATTTTGATTTGCTTAACGTTGAGTAAAGTGTGCGCTCTGGTGAGAAAGGCATCAATTAAGCGTAGAGCTGAATCATTAGCCTGAGAGTAATAATCAAGGTAAATATTTGTGATCGGGATCAGTTCATGTTTCGGAAAACCAGGCTAAACGGGGTACAATTCGGAAAGTATCGTTAATTTCCGACAAGAATCAGCATCGCGCTTATGACCCAAATCATTCCATCAGGCTTCGGGATTGCAGCCGAAGACAGCACTGAGTTCGTGCCTATGCGCGGCGTCGCCAATCGCCATTTGCAGACCATGCTGCCGCGACTGATCCGCCGCAAGGTGCAATTCACCCCACACTGGCAGCGGCTAGATCTGCCAGACGGTGACTTTCTGGATCTCGCCTGGAGCGAAGCGCCGGATCAGGCTCGCCATAAGCCGCGGCTGGTGGTTTTTCATGGTCTGGAAGGCAGCCTGCACAGCCCGTATGCGCACGGGTTAATTGAGGCGGCCAAAGCGCGCGGCTGGCTCGGCGTGGTGATGCATTTTCGCGGCTGCAGCGGCGAACCGAATCGTCAGAAACGCATCTATCACTCGGGTGAAACCGAAGACGGCACGTGGTTTTTACACTGGCTGCGGGACAATTTTGGCACAGTGCCCACCGCGGCGGTGGGCTACTCGCTGGGCGGCAATATGCTGGCCTGCCTGCTGGCTAAAGAGGGGGAAAGCGTCCCGCTGGATGCCGCCGTCATCGTCTCCGCCCCGTTCATGCTGGAGCAGTGCAGCTACCACATGGATAAAGGCTTTTCCCGCGTCTATCAGCGCTACCTGCTCAACCTGCTGAAGGCCAACGCGGCGCGTAAACTGAAGGCCTACCCGGACACCCTCCCGGTCAGCCTGCGCCAGTTGAAAAAAGTGCGCCGCATTCGCGAATTCGACGATCTGATCACCGCGAAAATTCACGGCTTCGCCGATGCGATTGACTATTATCGTCAGTGCAGCGCCATGCCGCTGCTCAGCAAGATCACGCAGCCGACGCTGATCATTCATGCCAAAGATGACCCGTTTATGGATCATCACTCGATTCCCGCTCAGGAATTCCTGCCCGACAACGTTCACTATCAGTTGACCGAGCACGGCGGCCACGTCGGGTTTATCGGCGGCACGCTGCGCCGCCCGAAAATGTGGCTTGAGACGCGTATTCCTGACTGGCTAACCCCTTATCTGGACGGTGCAACATGATTATTCCCTGGCAGGATCTGGCTCCCGAAACGCTCGATAATCTGATTGAAAGCTTTGTATTACGCGAAGGCACCGATTATGGTGAACAGGAACGCTCGCTTGAGCAAAAGGTCAACGATGTAAAGCGCCAGCTGAAAAGCGGCGACGTGGTGCTGGTGTGGTCAGAACTGCATGAGACGGTCAATATCATGCCCCGCAACGCGTTTCACGGCTGATCTTCCACCCTTTTCAGTCAGGGAGTTGCTATGTCTGCCAGACATCCGGTTATTGCCGTTACGGGGTCGAGTGGTGCGGGAACCACCACCACCAGCCTCGCATTTCGCAAGATTTTCGCCCAGCTGAATCTCCGTGCGGCGGAGGTCGAAGGCGACAGCTTTCACCGCTACACGCGTCCGGAGATGGACATGGCCATCCGTAAGGCGCGCGATCTGGGAAAACATATCAGCTACTTCGGTCCGGAAGCCAATGACTTCGGCCTGCTGGAACAAACCTTTATTGAGTACGGTCAGAGCGGCAAAGGGCAGTCTCGCAAGTATCTGCATACCTATGATGAAGCCGTTCCCTGGAATCAGGTGCCGGGTACCTTTACCCCCTGGCAGCCCCTGCCGGAACCCACCGACGTGCTGTTTTACGAAGGATTACACGGCGGCGTGGTCACGCCGCAACACGACGTGGCGCGCCACGTGGACCTGCTGGTTGGCGTGGTGCCTATCGTTAACCTGGAGTGGATCCAGAAGCTGACGCGTGACATGAGCGAACGCGGCCATTCGCGAGAGGCGGTGATGGACTCGGTGGTGCGCTCCATGGAAGATTACATCAACTTCCTGACGCCGCAGTTCTCCCGCACCCATATCAACTTCCAGCGCGTGCCGACGGTGGACACCTCCAACCCGTTCGCGGCCAAAAGTATCCCATCCCTGGATGAGAGCTTTGTGGTGATCCATTTCCGCAATCTCGAAGGCATTGATTACCCCTGGCTGCTGGCGATGCTGCAGGGCTCGTTTATTTCTCACATGAATACATTGGTCGTGCCGGGCGGAAAAATGGGGCTGGCGATGGAGCTCATCATGACGCCGCTTGTGGAGCGGTTGATGGAAGGAAAGCAGATTGCGTGACGTCTGTTGCCGGATGACGCTTCGCTTATCCGGCCTACGTTCGTGCAGTTGTAGCTTTTGTAGGGCGGGTTAGCGAAGCGCCACCCGCCAAAAGATTAAGCCTCGATCACTTCATACGAATGGGTAATTTTTACCGCTTTTTCCAGCATTAACGCCACAGAGCAGTACTTCTCGGCAGACAGGTCCACCGCACGTGAAACCGCCGCGTCTTTCAGCGCTTTACCGGTGACCACAAAGTGCAGATTAATGTGGGTGAACAGGCGTGGCGCCTCTTCGCGACGTTCTGACGTGAGTTTCACCTCACAATCCGTCACGTCATGACGACCTTTTTGCAGAATCGACACCACGTCAATGGCGCTGCATCCCCCTGCTGCCATCAGCACCATTTCCATTGGGCTGGGCGCTTTATCGCCGGAGTTACCGTCCATTAAAATCTGGTGCCCTGACGCGGATTCGCCCAGGAACGTTAAACCTTCAACCCACTTCACGCGCGCTTGCATATTCTTAAACTCCAACGTTGCATTTTTGGTGACAGATTACGCGTGCGTTACATTTCTCGCAATGGAAGGCGACCTGCATCATGCTGAAGCGAGACACCAGGAGACACGCGGCGAAAGCTATGCTAAAACACTCAGGATGCTACAGTAATACATTGACGTTACACATGTATGCAGAGGACATCAAACTTTACTGGCTGCGAAACGTTACGGTAGCCGACTTCCCAGGGTATGGGTAAGAATTCGATTGCAACCCCAGAGTCCGGATGCATCTGATGACTCTGGTGACAGCTTATAACAGAGGATAACAGCGCATGGTGCTTGGCAAACCGCAAACAGACCCGACTCTCGAATGGTTCTTGTCTCATTGCCACATTCATAAGTACCCATCGAAGAGCACGCTGATTCACCAGGGTGAAAAAGCGGAAACGTTGTATTACATCGTTAAAGGCTCGGTGGCAGTGCTGATCAAAGATGAAGAAGGGAAAGAGATGATCCTTTCTTATCTGAACCAGGGCGATTTCATCGGTGAACTGGGCCTGTTTGAAGAGGGCCAGGAACGTAGCGCCTGGGTTCGTGCAAAGACAGCATGTGAAGTGGCTGAAATTTCTTACAAGAAGTTCCGTCAGCTGATTCAGGTTAACCCTGACATCCTGATGCGTCTTTCTTCCCAGATGGCGCGCCGCCTGCAGGTCACCTCAGAGAAAGTGGGCAACCTCGCCTTCCTGGACGTGACGGGCCGCATCGCACAAACTCTGCTGAACCTGGCGAAACAGCCGGACGCCATGACCCACCCGGACGGCATGCAAATTAAAATTACCCGTCAGGAAATTGGTCAGATCGTTGGTTGCTCCCGTGAAACAGTGGGCCGTATCCTGAAAATGCTGGAAGATCAAAACCTGATTTCCGCCCACGGTAAAACCATCGTGGTCTACGGAACGCGTTAATTCCGCTCAAACGGCGTGCCATCGCAAGGTGTCACGCCGTTTTTGTCTCTACTCCCCATGTGGCGCAGGCTGATCTATCACCCGGAAGTTAACTACGCACTGCGACAAACGCTGGTGTTGTGTCTACCCGTGGCCATAGGCCTGATCCTCGGACACCTTCAGCAAGGCCTGCTGTTTTCCCTCGTGCCCGCCTGCTGCAACATCGCCGGTCTGGACACGCCGCATAAGCGCTTTTTCAAACGCCTGATTATTGGTGGCTGCCTGTTTGCCGGCTGTAGCCTTGCCGTACAGCTGTTACTGGCTCGTGATATCCCGCTGCCGCTGATCCTGACCGTGCTGGCGATGACGCTCGGCGTCACGGCGGAAATCAGTTCGCTGCACGCTCGCCTGCTTCCCGCTTCGCTGATTGCGGCCATCTTTACGCTAAGCCTCGCCGGGAATATGCCGGTGTGGGAGCCGCTGCTGATCTACGCCCTGGGGACACTGTGGTACGGGCTGTTCAACTGGTTCTGGTTCTGGCTGTGGCGGGAACAGCCGCTGCGCGAATCCCTGAGCCTGCTCTATGTGCAGCTAGCAGAGTACTGCGAAGCCAAATACACCCTGCTGACCCAGCATACCGATCCGGAAAAAGCCTTACCGCCGCTGCTGACGCGCCAGCAGAAGGTGGTGGATCTGATAAGCCAGTGCTATCAGCAGCTGCATATGCTCGCCGCCAACAAGAACCACGAGTACAAACGGCTGCTGCGCACCTTCCAGGTCGGGCTGGACCTGCAGGAGCATATCTCCGTGAGCCTGCACCATCCGCAGGAGGTGCAAAAGCTGGTCGAGCGCAGCCACGCCGAAGCGGTGATCCGCTGGAACGCGCAGACCGTCTCGGCACGTCTGCGGGTGCTGGCAGACGACATTCTTTACCACCGCTACCCCACGCGCTTTAACATGGAAAAACAGCTCGGCGCGCTGGAGAAAATCGCCCGTCAGCATCCGGATAACCCGGTCGGCCAGTTTGCCGCCTGGCACTTCAGCCGCATCGCCCGCGTGCTGCGCACCCAGCGCCCGCTTTATCCGCGCGATCTGATGGCGGATAAGCAAAAACGGCTGCCGTTATTGCCCGCGCTCAGGAGCTATCTGTCGCTTAAATCGTCCGCCCTGCGCAACGCCGCACGGATTAGCGTGATGCTCAGTACCGCCAGCCTGATGGGCATGGCGCTGCATCTGCCGAAACCCTACTGGATCTTAATGACCGTGCTGTTTGTCACCCAGAACGGCTACGGCGCCACGCGGGTGCGTATTCTGCATCGGGCGGGCGGCACCATGGCCGGGCTGATCATTGCGGGCGTGACGCTGCACTTCCACGTGCCGGAAGGCTACACCCTGGCAGGGATGCTGGCGATCACGCTGGTGAGCTACCTGATTATCCGCAAAAACTACGGCTGGGCGATGGTGGGCTTCACGGTGACGGCGGTATACACCCTGCAGCTACTCACGCTAAATGGCGAACAGTTTATTGTCGCCAGGCTGATCGATACCCTGATCGGCTGCCTGATTGCCTTCGGCGGTATGGTCTGGCTCTGGCCACAGTGGCAGAGCGGGCTGCTCAGGCAGAACGCCCACGACGCGCTGGAAGCCGACCAGCAGGCCATTCGCCTGATTCTGAGCGACGACCCGCAGCCCTCCCCGCTGGCGTATCAGCGCATGAAGGTCAACCAGGCGCACAACGCCCTGTTTAACTCGCTCAATCAGGCGATGCAGGAGCCGGGCTTTAACTCGCACTATCTGGCCGATATGAAGCTCTGGGTGACGCACAGCCAGTTTATCGTCGAGCACATTAACGCCATGACCACGCTGGCGCGCGAGCACACGATGCTCACGCCGGATCTGGCGCAGCGCTATTTGCAGTCGTGTGAAATTGCGTTGCAGCGGTGTCAGCAGCGTCTGGAGTATGACTCGCCGGGTGAGTCGGGGGATTCAAATATTCTGGAAGCGCCGGAAACGCTGACCCACGGCCCAATGAGCACCCTGGAACAGCATTTACAGCGCGTGCTGGGGCATCTGAACACCATGCACACCATTTCGTCGGTGGCATGGCGTCAGCGTCCACATCATGGGGTTTGGTTAACGCGCGTGTTGAAACGAACGCCGTACTAATTCTGCTGGACGATCTTCGCAACCGCCGCGGCAAAGCGGGTTAATCCGTCTTCAATATCCTTATCTTCCACCACCAGCGACGGCGCAAAGCGCATGACGTCCGGCCCGGCGTTGAGCACCATCACCCCTTCGCGAGCGGCGGCGTGCAGGAAATCACGCGCGCGGCCCTTGTACTGCGGCTTCAGCTCAGCGCCAATCAGCAGCCCCATCCCACGGATCTCGCTGAACACGTCGTACTGCTCGTCAATCTGCTTCAGGTGTTTGACAAACAGCTCGCGCTTCGCGCTAACGCCGTTCAACACCTCTGGCGTGTTGATGATGTCGAACGCGGCACCCGCCACGGCGCTCGCCAGCGGGTTACCGCCGTAGGTTGAGCCGTGAGAACCGACGTGGAACGCGGAGGCGATCTCCTGCGTCGTCAGGACCGCACTTACCGGGAATCCACCGCCGAGCGCTTTCGCGCTGGTCAGAATATCCGGCGTCACGCCATAGTGCATATAGGCAAACAGGTCCCCGGTACGTCCCATCCCGCACTGCACTTCATCAAACACCAGCAGGGCCTGATGTTCGTCGCACAGCGCGCGCAGCCCTTTCAGGAACTCCGGGGTTGCCGCGGTCACGCCGCCTTCCCCCTGAATAGGTTCCACCACCACCGCGCAGGTGTGGTCGTCCATCACCGCTTTTACCGCGTGCAGATCGTTAAACGGCACGTGGACGATGTCGGCCGGTTTCGGGCCAAACCCGTCGGAATACTTCGGCTGGCCGCCAACGGAGACGGTAAAGAAGGAGCGTCCGTGGAAGGCATTGTGGAAGGCGATGATTTTGGTTTTGTACGGGCTGTGGCGCGTAGTCGCGTAGTAGCGCGCCAGCTTAAAGGCGGTTTCGTTGGCCTCGGTGCCGGAGTTCATAAACAGCACGCGCTCGGCAAACGTGGCATCAATGATCTTGCGGCCCAGGCGCAGCGCCGGTTCGTTGGTGAACACGTTGCTGGTGTGCCACAGGGTTTCGCCCTGGGTTTTCAGCGCCTCCACCAGCGCGGGATGGCAATGACCCAGCGCCGTGACCGCAATTCCGCCCGCGAAATCCACATACTCTTTCCCCTGCTGATCCCAGACGCGGCTGCCTTTTCCCTTCACCGGGATAAACTCAGCCGGTGCATAAATCGGCAGGATCACTTCATCAAATGTTGCGCGGGTAATTGCTGGTTGTTCAGTTGCCATGTCATGCCCATCCATTTTATGTCACATTGATTGTGAAAATATAATCACAAAATATGCATAAAAAATCACAGCAAGGCAACAGATATTCAGCGATGGAGGAAATTTGCCAGCAGCGCGTGCCCCTGCTCGCTGAGGATACTTTCCGGATGGAACTGCACGCCTTCGAGATCCCATTCGCGATGGCGAATCCCCATGATCTCCTGCGTATCGCTCCAGGCGGTCACCTCAAAGCCGTCAGGCAGCGTCGGCGGGTCAATCACCAGCGAGTGGTAGCGCGTCACGGTTAACGGATTATTGAGCCCCGTAAACACCCCGGTGCCCGCGTGCGTAACCGGCGAGGTTTTACCGTGCATCACTTTGGCGGCCCGCACGATGGTGGCGCCAAACGCCTGGGCAATCGCCTGATGACCCAGGCAGACGCCCAGGATAGGCAGCCTGCCGGCATAGTGCTGGATAACCTCCAGCGAAATACCCGATTCCGACGGGGTGCAGGGGCCGGGTGAAATCACGATTTTCTGCGGAGCCAGCGTCTCGATATCGGCGAGCTCGATCTCGTCGTTGCGACGAACAACCACCTCTGCACCCAGTTCGCAAAAATACTGGTAAAGGTTCCAGGTGAAGGAATCGTAGTTATCAATCAGCAGAATCATGGCGGCTCCCGAAAAAAATGCCGCCCTATTCTACTCAGATTCCCGCGCTTCGCTCACTACTTTGGCAAAGATAGCGTTTAGCGCGGTTAAATCCCCCGTTGCACCGCTGCGGTTAGCGGTCACCCACTGCTCAGGATCGATATCGCGCCAGTCCAGCGCGTAACCCGCGTGAAGCGCCAACTGCTCGAAGAACACCCGTTGGGCAATGCCATTGCCGCGCATAAACGGGTGAAGCATGTTGATTTCGCAGTAATAGTGGCTAACCCGGTCAACAAACGCCGCTTTCTCAAGACCCACAAGATACTTTTCGCTTTCCAGCGCCGCCATCAGTTCATTCCCCATCTTCTCGATGTATTCGAAATGGCAGAAGGGAATATCCCCCTTGAAAATATCGTCGGTACGGAACTCCCCTGCCCGCTTCATCTCTCTGCGGTAGAGATGGCGGTGAATAAGGCACAGATGGGGTAACCCGGGCGCGGAAGGCCCAAGCTCCAGGGTCTCAATGTCGGGCTCCGATGGACCATTACCTTTCTCAAGGAGACAACTGGCCTGAAAGTTGACGCTACGCTGCTGCTCCCAGAGACGGGATTTTTGCTTGTCGGTGAGTTTTTTCACTAAACGCCTCCCTGAATAGTCCGTTTGCCACAAGTATAAGCAGCAAAACGCGCTTTCGCAGGGAGGGCGACATCACGCGGGCAGGAGAAGCCCGCGTTCAGAAGAATTACGGCAGAACTTTTGCGGAGAGGATCACGACAGGTTTTGACGGCACATTCTGGTACGGACCGACGTCGTGAGTAGGCACCTGAGAAATCTTGTCGGCGACGTCCATCCCTTTCACAATTTTACCGAAAACGGCATAGCCGAAGTCGCGCTGACCGTGGTCAAGGAAGGCGTTATCCGCCACGTTGAGGAAGAACTGGCTGGTCGCGCTGTCTTTGTCCGCGGTACGCGCCATAGAGATCGTGCCGCGCTTATTCAGCAGGCCGTTATCCGCTTCGTTTTTGATTGGCGGGTTCGGCTGTTTCTGCTGCATCTGCTCGTTGAAGCCGCCGCCCTGAATCATGAAGCCCGGGATCACGCGGTGGAAGGTGGTGTTGTTGTAGAAGCCGCTGTTCACATAGTCGAGGAAGTTTTTCACAGAAACCGGAGCTTTCTGGCTATTCAGTTCCAGCTCAATATTCCCGGCGGAGGTGGTCAGCAGAACGTGAGGGTCCCCTTTTGCTGCCAGCGCAGCAGGGGAAACGGCAGAAAGAGCAAACACAGCTGCGACAGCCGCCAGTGTTGATTTGAGCATGAGAATTCCTTAACAAAGCGCAGTATAAAAAGCGAATGGCTTGATTCTAAAGAGCAGTATGAACGGAGACCAGCCTTTTACCTAATTTTACGAAATTGAAACAGTTGTAACCACGCAAACGATTGGTTTTATCGCCTTTTTATGTGATCGTGATCACATAAAAACCTGCAATGAACTTCTAATTTCTCTTAAAAGATATGAATAGATCACTTTAATGTCTAAAATCTGCCCGCTCTCAGCGCCCAATGGGCGCTTTTCTTTTTCTGAACAGGCCAGACATGACTAACAGCAATCGCATCAAGCTCACATGGATCAGCTTCTTCTCCTACGCCCTGACCGGCGCGTTGGTGATCGTCACCGGGATGGTGATGGGGAATATCGCAGACTACTTCCAGCTGCCCGTTTCCAGCATGAGTAACACCTTCACCTTCCTCAACGCGGGGATCCTGATCTCTATCTTCCTGAATGCCTGGCTGATGGAAATCGTGCCGCTGAAAACCCAGCTTCGCTTCGGCTTTGTGCTGATGGTCGCCGCCGTGGCGGGGCTGATGCTGAGCCACAGCATCGCCCTGTTCTCTGCCGCCATGTTCGTGCTCGGCCTGGTTAGCGGGATCACCATGTCGATCGGTACGTTCCTGATTACCCATATGTATGAAGGCCGCCAGCGCGGCGCGCGCCTGCTGTTTACCGACTCCTTCTTCAGCATGGCCGGCATGATCTTCCCGATGGTCGCGGCCGTTCTGCTGGCCCGCAGCATTGAATGGTACTGGGTCTATGCCTGCATTGGGCTGGTCTACGTGGCGATCTTTATTCTGACCTTCGGCTGCGAGTTCCCGGTACTGGGCAAGAAAGCGCAAACCACGGCAGAGCCTGTGGCGAAAGAGAAATGGGGTATCGGCGTGCTGTTCCTCTCCATCGCCGCCTTGTGCTACATCCTGGGCCAGCTGGGCTTTATCTCCTGGGTACCGGAATACGCCAAAGGTCTGGGCATGAGCCTGAACGATGCGGGTAAACTGGTGAGCGATTTCTGGATGTCTTACATGTTCGGCATGTGGGCGTTTAGCTTCATCCTGCGCTTCTTCGACCTGCAGCGCATTCTGACCGTGCTGGCAGGTCTGGCGACCGTGCTGATGTATCTGTTCATCAACGGTTCCCCGGAACATATGCCGTGGTTCATTCTGACCCTGGGCTTCTTCTCCAGCGCGATCTACACCTCGATCATCACCCTGGGCTCTCTGCAGACCAAAGTGGCCTCGCCGAAGCTGGTTAACTTCGTTCTGACCTGCGGCACCATCGGCACTATGCTAACCTTCGTGGTGACGGGCCCGATCGTTGCCCACAGCGGCCCGCTGGCCGCGCTGCACACCGCGAACGGTCTGTACGCCGTGGTGTTCATCATGTGCTTCATCCTGGGCTTTGTGACCCGCCACCGCCAGCACAACGCGGCAGCGGCATCCCACTAAACCCTGCGCCCCTTTGCATTATGCAGAGGGGCTGTTTCTGGCGAAACTGACCTCTTCTCCTCCGGTATCCATCTGGATCCAGGTCTGCGCCAGCTGCGTGGTGGCGATAATCCGCCCCTGACGAATCGACCAGCGCACCGGCACCTGACAGCGCACCGCTTCAAACCCGCTCTCCGCAGGCAAAATAATCAGATTTGCCGGATTTCCCGTTTCAATACCGTAATCGCTCAGGCCGAAGGTACGGGCGCTGTTATGGGTGATCAGGTTCAGGCCATTGTCGATTTGCGGATAGCCCATCATCTGGCAGACGTGTAGCCCCATATGCAGCACCTGCAGCATATTGCCGGTGCCGAGCGGGTACCACGGGTCGAAGACATCGTCGTGACCAAAGCAGACGTTAATGCCCGCCTCCTGCAGTTCTTTCACGCGGGTGATACCGCGACGCTTCGGATAGTCATCAAAGCGCCCCTGCAGGTGGATATTGACCAGCGGGTTCGCGACGAAGTTAATCCCCGACATCTTCAGCAGACGGAAGAGCCGCGAGGTGTAAGCGCCGTTGTAGGAGTGCATGGCGGTGGTGTGGCTGGCCGTCACGCGCGGGCCGATGCCAGCCTCATACGCCAGCGCGGCCACCGTCTCGACAAACCGCGACTGTTCGTCGTCAATTTCATCGCAGTGGATATCCAGCGGTCGGTCATACTTCTTCGCCAGTTCAAAAGCGATGTGCAGCGACTGGATGCCATATTCCCGGGTAAATTCGAAGTGCGGGATCGCCCCGACCACGTCGGCCCCCAGTTTTAACGCCTCTTCCAGCAGCGCCGCGCCGTTCGGGTAAGAGAGAATACCTTCCTGCGGAAACGCGACGATTTGCAGCGTTACCCACGGCGCCACCTCCTGTTTCACCTCCAGCATCGCCTTCAGGGCGGTGAGCGTCGGGTCAGAGACATCCACATGGGTACGAACAAACTGGATGCCGTTGGCAATTTGCCACTTCAGCGTTTTCCAGGCGCGTGATTTCACATCCTCATGGCTGAGCATCGCCTTGCGCTCCGCCCAGCGTTCAATGCCTTCGAACAGCGTGCCGGACTGGTTCCAGTTCGGCTCCCCTGCCGTCTGGGTGGTATCAAGATGAATATGCGGCTCGATGAACGGCGGGAGAGCAAGCCCACCGCGCGCGTTCAGTACCTCATAACTTTCGGCGTGGGTATCGTCCATGGGGGTGATGTCACCAAATCGCCCGTTCTCGATGGCAAGTTGCCACAGCCCATCCCGACCCGGTAAACGTACATTCTGAACAAGCCATAACGGTGATGTAGACATACCTTTCCCCTCATAAACGCAGCAGATATTCAGGCGTATCGATTTTTGCAAAACCGCCCCTGAGTTGTACACAAATTCAACGAACACGAAAAGCCTGCGATTTCCGCTACTTATAAAAATCCTGACAAATCAGTCATATACCACCTAAGGAGTAGGCGAAGACGTATTTGATTTGCATCAATAAGCGCCCCTGCTGAATCGTTAAGGTAGGCAATAATAGAAAAGAAATCGAGGCAATAATGAGCAAAGTCAGACTCGCTATCATCGGTAACGGTATGGTCGGCCACCGCTTTATTGAGGATCTTCTCGATAAGGCCGATGCTGAGCAGTTCGATATTACCGTGTTCTGTGAAGAACCCCGCAAGGCGTACGATCGTGTGCACTTGTCTTCCTACTTCTCCCATCATACCGCCGAAGAGCTCTCTCTGGTGCGCGAAGGTTTCTACGAGAAGCATGGCGTAAAAGTGCTGGTGGGCGAACGCGCTATCACCATCAACCGTCAGGAAAAAGTGATCCACTCCAGTGCTGGCCGTACGGTTTTTTACGACAAGCTGATCATGGCGACAGGCTCGTACCCGTGGATCCCGCCAATTAAAGGCTCGGAAACACAGGATTGCTTCGTTTACCGTACCATTGAAGATCTCAACGCTATCGAATCCTGTGCGCGTCGC
The DNA here is from genome assembly GCF_048685015.1 of Enterobacter sp. BNK-13. NCBI lineage: Bacteria > Pseudomonadati > Pseudomonadota > Gammaproteobacteria > Enterobacterales > Enterobacteriaceae > Enterobacter > Enterobacter sp. BNK-13. The sequence goes on from NZ_JBLQTP010000001.1 coordinate 3,991,163, forward strand.
AGCAAACGTGGTGCGGTGGTGGGCGGCGGCCTGCTGGGTCTGGAAGCGGCAGGCGCGCTGAAAAACCTCGGCGTGGAAACCCACGTCATCGAATTTGCCCCGATGCTGATGGCAGAACAACTCGACCACATGGGTGGTGACCAGCTGCGTCGTAAAATCGAAAGCATGGGCGTGAAGGTTCACACCAGCAAGAACACCAAAGAGATCGTTCAGGAAGGGACTGAAGCGCGCAAAACCATGCGCTTTGCCGACGGTAGCGAGCTGGAGGTGGACTTCATCGTCTTCTCCACCGGTATTCGTCCGCGCGACAAGCTGGCGACCCAGTGCGGTCTTGCCGTGGCGCAGCGCGGCGGGATCATGATTAACGACACCTGCCAGACCTCCGATCCGGATATCTACGCCATCGGCGAATGCGCCAGCTGGAACAACCGCGTATACGGCCTGGTGGCGCCGGGCTACAAAATGGCGCAGGTCGCCGTGGATCATATCCTCGGCAGCGAAAACGCCTTCACGGGCGCAGACATGAGCGCCAAGCTGAAGCTGCTGGGCGTGGACGTAGGCGGTATTGGCGATGCGCACGGCCGCACCCCGAATTCCCGCAGCTACGTCTATCTGGACGAAAGCAAAGAGGTCTACAAACGACTCATCGTCAGCCAGGACAACAAAACCCTGCTCGGCGCGGTGCTGGTGGGCGACACCAGCGACTTCGGTAACCTGCTCCAGCTGGTGCTCAACGCCATCGAGCTGCCGGAAAACCCGGACGCGCTGATCCTCCCGGCGCACGCCTCCAGCGGCAAGCCGTCCATCGGCGTGGATAAACTGCCGGACAGCGCGCAGATTTGCTCCTGCTTCGACGTGACCAAAGGCATGCTGATCTCCGCGATCAACAAAGGGTGTCACACCGTTGCGGCGCTGAAAGCGGAAACCAAAGCCGGTACCGGCTGCGGCGGCTGTATTCCGCTGGTCACTCAGGTGCTAAACGCCGAACTGGCGAAACAGGGCATCGAAGTGAACAATAACCTGTGCGAGCACTTCGCGTATTCTCGCCAGGAGCTGTATCACCTGATCCGCGTGGAAGGCATTAAGTCCTTCGACGAACTGCTGGCGAAGCACGGCCAGGGCTACGGCTGTGAAGTGTGTAAACCGACCGTCGGCTCCCTGCTGGCCTCCTGCTGGAACGAGTACGTGCTCAAGCCCGAGCATACGCCGCTGCAGGATACCAACGACAACTTCCTGGCCAACATCCAGAAAGACGGCACCTACTCCGTGATTCCACGCTCGGCGGGTGGTGAAATTACGCCGGAAGGGCTGGTCGCGGTGGGCCGTATCGCACGTGAATTTAACCTCTACACCAAAATTACCGGCTCCCAGCGTATCGGCCTGTTTGGCGCGCAGAAGGACGACCTGCCGGAAATCTGGCGTCAGCTGATTGAAGCGGGCTTCGAAACCGGCCACGCGTACGCCAAAGCACTGCGCATGGCGAAAACCTGCGTGGGCAGCACCTGGTGTCGCTACGGCGTCGGCGACAGCGTGGGCTTCGGCGTAGAGCTGGAAAACCGCTACAAAGGCATCCGTACCCCGCACAAAATGAAGTTCGGCGTCTCCGGCTGTACCCGCGAATGTGCGGAAGCGCAGGGTAAAGACGTGGGTATTATTGCCACCGAGAAAGGCTGGAACCTGTATGTGTGCGGCAACGGCGGGATGAAACCGCGCCATGCGGACCTGCTGGCGGCGGATCTCGATCGTGACACGCTGATTCAGTATCTCGACCGCTTCATGATGTTCTACATCCGTACCGCCGATAAGCTGACCCGTACCGCCTCCTGGCTCGATAACCTCGAGGGCGGCATCGACTACCTGAAATCGGTCATCATCGACGACAAGCTGGGCCTGAACGAACATCTGGAAGCGGAGATGGCGCGCCTGCGCGAGGCGGTGATCTGCGAGTGGACGGAAACCGTCAACACCCCGGCGGCGCAGACGCGCTTCAAACACTTTATCAACAGCACTCAGCGCGACCCGAACGTACAGGTTGTGCCGGAGCGCGAACAGCATCGTCCGGCGACGCCGTATGAACGTATTCCGGTCACGCTGGTGGAGGAAAACGCATGAGCCAGTGGGTAAACATCTGCAATATTAACGACATTCTCCCCGCCACCGGCGTCTGTGCGCTGCTGGGCAGCGAGCAGGTGGCGATTTTCCGCCCTCGCCACGATGAACAGGTTTTTGCCATCAGCAATATTGACCCGTTCTTTGAGGCCAGCGTGCTCTCCCGCGGCCTGATTGCCGAGCACCAGGGTGAACTGTGGGTCGCCAGCCCGTTGAAAAAGCAGCGTTTCCGCTTAACCGACGGACTCTGCATGGAAGATGAAAGCTTCTCGGTCAAACACTACGACGTCCGCGTGAAGGACGGCGAGGTGCAGCTGAAAGCGTAACCCCTCGCCTTTTCAACAGGAAAGGCTTATGACCCCTTATGGGTAACGGCAGGAAAAACCGTATGTTCTGTACGATTCCTGCTGTTATCCTGACGTCAATTCTTCCCCCGCCATGAATGCTGTGAGGTAACGTCGTGGATCACCTGCCGATTTTTTGTCAATTACGCAACCGCGACTGCCTGCTCGTGGGCGGCGGCGACGTGGCCGAGCGCAAAGCGCGCCTGCTGTTAGAGGCTGGCGCCCGCCTGACCGTGAATGCCCTGTCCTTCGCTCCCCAGTTTGAGGTTTGGGCCCAGGAAGGGATGCTCACGCTGGAACAGGGCGCGTTTAATGAATCCCTGCTGGATACCTGCTGGCTGACCATTGCCGCGACGGATGACGATGAAGTGAACCAGCGCGTGAGCGACGCCTGCGAAGCGCGCCGTATCTTCTGCAACGTGGTGGATGCGCCGAAAGAGGCCAGCTTTATCATGCCGTCGATTATCGACCGCTCGCCGCTGATGATTGCGGTCTCGTCCGGGGGACGTTCGCCGGTTCTCGCGCGTCTGCTGCGGGAAAAACTGGAAGCCCTGTTGCCCCAGCATCTTGGCCAGATCGCGCATTATGCCGGGCAGCTGCGTTCACGCGTGAAGCAAACCTTCGCGACCGTGGGCGAGCGCCGTCGCTTCTGGGAAAAATTCTTTGTGAACGACAGGCTGGCGCAGTCGCTCGCGAATCAGGACACCAAAGCCGTTGAAGAAACGACCGAACAGCTGCTGAGCGAACCGCTGGACCATCGCGGCGAAGTGGTGCTGGTGGGCGCAGGCCCCGGTGATGCGGGTTTGCTGACGCTGAAAGGGCTACAGCAGATCCAGCAGGCCGATATTGTGGTGTACGACCGTCTGGTGTCCGATGACATCATGAATCTGGTCCGTCGCGACGCCGACCGCGTCTTCGTGGGCAAACGGGCGGGCTACCACTGCGTGCCGCAGGAGGAGATCAACCAGATCCTGTTGCGCGAGGCGCAGAAAGGTAAACGCGTAGTGCGCCTTAAGGGCGGCGATCCGTTTATTTTTGGTCGCGGCGGCGAGGAGCTGGAAACCCTGTGCGACGCCGGCATTCCGTTCTCTGTCGTGCCCGGCATTACGGCGGCGTCCGGCTGTTCAGCGTACTCTGGCATTCCGCTGACCCATCGCGACTACGCTCAGAGCGTGCGTCTGGTGACGGGTCACCTGAAGACCGGCAGCGAGCTGGACTGGCATAACCTGGCCGCCGAAAAGCAGACGCTGGTGTTCTACATGGGGCTCAATCAGGCCGCCACGATTCAGGCGAAGCTGCTGGAGCACGGTATGAATGCGGATATGCCCGTCGCGCTGGTCGAAAACGGCACCGCCATTACGCAGCGCGTGGTGGATGGCGTGCTGACGCAGTTAGGCGAGCTGGCGCAGCAGGTTGAAAGCCCGGCGCTGATTGTGGTAGGTCGCGTGGTTGAACTGCGCGACAAACTGAACTGGTTCTCGAATCACTAACGCATATTCTCCCTTCCTGGAGTAGTCCTTAAGCGGACTACTCCCCTCTTACGCCTACCGATAACATACCGCCTGCATAGTGGAACTTTTCCATTTATTCCCTCGTATTACATCCATTTTTTAGACAAGGAATGCATATGTTCAAACTGGCAAAAGCCGCCGTTCTGGTTGGCCTGTTATCGACGCTGACGGCCTGCACCGGTCACGTACAGAACACCAAAAATAATTGCAGCTACGATTATCTGCTGCACCCGGCGATCTCCATTTCGAAAATCATCGGTGGTTGCGGCCCGGCAGCGCAGCAGTAAGTGTTTTACAGGCGTAAAAAAACCGGGATGTCCCGGTTTTTTAGTTTTGGAGAGTGTGTTTTTTGTCGGGTGGCGGCTTTGCCTTACCCGACCTACACGATCCTGTAGGCCGGGTAAGCGTTAGCGCCACCCGGCAAGCAGACTCAAGGCTTCGCCACAAACCCAATCGCGTTGTACACCGCTTTCAGGGTTTCGGACGCGCGCGCGCTGGCTTTTTCCGCGCCCTCTTTCATCACTTTCTGCAGGAAAGCTTCGTCGTTACGGTAGCGGTGATAACGCTCCTGCAGCTCGGTCAGCATGCCGGAAACGGCATCTGCCACTTCGCCTTTCAGGTGGCCGTACATCTTGCCTTCGAAGTGTTTTTCCAGCTCTGGGATGCTCTGGCCAGTGACGCCGGAGAGGATATCGAGCAGGTTGGAGACGCCCGCTTTGTTCTGCACGTCGTAGCGCACAACAGGCGGCTCGTCGGAATCGGTCACCGCACGCTTGAGTTTTTTCACCACCGATTTCGGATCTTCCAGCAGGCCGATAACGTTGTTGCGGTTATCGTCAGACTTGGACATCTTCTTGGTCGGCTCCAGCAGCGACATCACGCGCGCGCCGGACTTCGGAATGAAAGGCTCAGGCACTTTAAACACATCGCCGTAGATCGCGTTAAAGCGCTGGGCGATATCGCGGCTCAGCTCCAGGTGCTGCTTCTGGTCTTCACCCACCGGCACCTGGTTGGTTTGATACAGCAGGATGTCCGCCGCCATCAGCACCGGATAGTCAAACAGACCGGCGTTGATGTTTTCAGAGTAGCGCGCGGATTTATCCTTGAACTGCGTCATGCGGCTCAGCTCGCCGAAATAGGTGTAGCAGTTCAGCGCCCAGCCCAGCTGCGCATGCTCCGGCACGTGAGACTGAACGAAGATGGTGCTCTTCTCTGGATCAATACCGCAGGCCAGATACAGCGCCAGGGTGTCCAGCGTGGCTTTGCGCAGCTTCTCAGGATCCTGACGCGCGGTAATCGCATGGAGATCGACGATGCAGTAAATGCAATGGTAGTCATCCTGCATGCTGACCCACTGACGTAACGCACCCATGTAGTTACCAATGGTCAATTCACCTGAAGGCTGTGCGCCACTAAAAACGATGGGCTTAGTCATTATTCAATTCCTGATGTTCACTGTGCGAAAGCCCGAGTGCGGGCAACAAATCTTTGAAGTGGTCGAAAACGACGTCCGGCTCACTCAGCGTGATGGCTTCACCGTAGTTGTAGCCATAGGTTAACCCCACGGAAGGACACCCGGCCGCGCGGGCAGCCAGAATATCATTGCGTGAATCGCCGACAAAGAGCAGCTCCGCAGGCGTTAAGGATAATTTTCCTGCCACCAGCAGCAGCGGTTCCGGATGAGGCTTTTTGTTTTGCACATCATCGCCGCCCACAATGACGGAGAAATACTTCGCGATATCGAGCGCGTCGAGCAGCGGTGCGACAAACGGCGTGGGTTTGTTGGTCACCAGACCCAGCGGGATGCCCTTCGCGTGCAGCGCACTCAGCGTTTCCTGAACGTCCGGGAACAGGAAGCTGCCCTCCTCGACGGTCTCTTCATAGAAACGATCGAACAGTTTGCGCAGAATACGCAGCTGCTCTTCCTGCGGGATGTCCGCGTGATCGACGCTCGGTTTCCCCTGGGCGGAACGCTGTGACGCACGCTCCTGACGCGCCCACGTCAACGCGCGCTCCATCAGAACATCGGCGCCGTTGCCAATCCACGTAACGACACGCTCTTCACCCGCAACGGGGAGTTCAAGTGCATACAGCGCCTGGTCAACGGCGCTCGTTAAGCCCGGCGCGCTGTCAACCAGCGTGCCGTCGAGGTCGAATGCCACACCCCGAATAGCCTGTAATTTATCCATGACTTACCTTCGCCAGCTCGCGGCGCATTTCATCGATGACTTTTTTGTAATCCGGTTGGTCGAAAATGGCTGAACCGGCAACGAACATATCCGCGCCTGCCGCCGCAATTTCACCAATGTTATTCACTTTCACGCCGCCGTCCACTTCCAGACGAATATCGTAGCCTGACTCGTCAATACGACGGCGGACTTCACGCAGCTTATCCAGCGTGTGAGGAATGAATGACTGGCCGCCAAAGCCCGGGTTAACGGACATCAGCAGGATCACGTCCAGCTTGTCCATGACATAGTCGAGATAGCTCAGCGGCGTGGCCGGGTTAAACACCAGACCCGCTTTACAGCCGTTCTCTTTGATCAGCTGCAGCGTGCGATCCACATGTTCAGAGGCTTCCGGATGGAAGGTGATGATGCTGGCACCCGCCGCGGCGAAGTCAGGCACGATGCGGTCAACCGGTTTCACCATCAGGTGAACGTCGATCGGGGCGGTAATGCCATAGTTACGCAGCGCCTTGAGCACCATCGGACCGATGGTCAGGTTTGGAACGTAGTGGTTATCCATCACGTCGAAATGGACGACATCCGCGCCAGCTGCCAGTGCGTTGGCAGTGTCTTCACCCAGGCGGGCAAAATCGGCCGACAGAATTGAGGGAGCAATCAAAAACTGTTTCATCCGCTTCTCCTTGAAATGTGTTTACCGGCGGGCAAAACGGCTCAGGGGCGATAAAGAGCCAGGAGTTCGTCCACCTTTTTACGTGTGCCGCCGTTGCTGCTAATGCTACGCCGCACCTTAACCTGAAAATGCTTCGCGGCTTTGTACCATTCGCGCGTATCAGGCGTGTCGTGATTCGAAATTAACACCGGAATTCTTTTGCTGACCAGCTTTTCCGCCATCTCCGCCAGGCGCGCCTGCTCGGCAGGGCTGAAGCTGTTAGTGTGATAGGCGGTGAAGTTCGCCGTCGCAGACAGCGGCGCGTATGGCGGGTCACAGTAAACCACCGAATTGACGCCAGCCAGCTCCATACACTCTTCATAGGAGAGGCAATGGAACTCCGCGTTCTGTGCTTTTTCGGCAAAGTGATACAGCTCATCCTGTGGGAAATATGGGCGCTTATAGCGGCCAAACGGCACGTTAAATTCCCCACGAAGATTATACCGGCACAGGCCGTTGTAACCATGCCGGTTGAGATAGAGGAACAGCAGGGCTCTGCGGAACGGATCCTGGCTCTGGTTAAACTCCGCGCGGAACTGGTAGTAAACGTCCGGGTTATTGTTCTCGGGCGTAAACAGTTTGCGCGCCTCGGCGACATACTCATCGGTACGCAGCTTAACGATGTTATAGAGGCTGATAAGGTCGCTGTTGATATCCGCCAGGATATAACGAGAAAAATCGGTGTTGAGGAACACCGATCCCGCACCCACGAAAGGTTCGATAAGGCACTCGCCTTTAGGCAGGTGCTTTTTAATATCATCGAGCAGGGGGTATTTCCCCCCTGCCCATTTCAGAAAAGCGCGATTTTTTTTCATGCTGACTAACTGATTACACCTTCTCCGGCTGTGGAGAAAGCTCCGACAGCATCCTGCGCTTCAAACATTACTTCAGATCGGCCTGAACCTGATGAATCGGCTTCGCCCATGGGTTCTTCGCCTGAACGTCAGCTGGCAGCGCCGCTACGGCACGTTTTGCTTCATCTTTGGACGAATAAACACCGCTCACCAGCACATACCACGGCTGACCGTTACGGGTCGTCTGATAAACAACGTAGTTTTTCAGATTTGATTTCTTCGCCCAACTGTTGAGGTTGTCATAGTTAGACGAACTGCTCAGCTGCAGCGTGTAGTTGCTGGACGGCGCAGATTTCAGCGATCCAACGTTGCCAGCCGTTTTACCTGCCGCGCTGCTGGAGGCTGTTGCCGTCGCTGCTGGCGCCGCTGTGGCAGCCGGTGCTGTGGTGGTCGCCGTGGCTTTCGGCGCAGTCTGCGTGACGGGCGCTTTAGCAGGCTCGCTCACCGCAGCCGTTTCAGTGTGTTTCGGCTGCGCCGGAACAGCTTTCACTTCAGGCGCCTTCACCACTGCCTGAGGTTTGGTTTCACGCTTAGGCTCAATCACCGCCTGCTTACGTTCAGGACGTGTCGCAGTCTGCGTCTGGCGCGGCTTGGTTTCCGTCGCAGCCGTTTGCGGCTGAGCGTTACCACCGCGAACCGGGGCAACGGTTGCAGGTTCAGTTGGCAGCGTAGAGTTAACCACGACGTTATCAACCTGCTGCTGGTTCTGCGGCTGCGTCAGCGCATTGTTCAGGTCTCCCTGAACTTCCACACGCTGCTGACCTTCAGGCGCAGCAGGTGCCTGACCCTGAGCAGGGGTTGAAGAAACAGGCGGCAGAGAAACATCCTGCGGCGCTGTGGTGTTCCCTGCGGTCTGCTCAGCAGAAGTGGCACCCGGCGCTGGCTGTGCACCATTCGCCTGGTCGGACGCATCGTTACCGGAAAGGTTGATGCTCTTCTCAGCGGAAGCCGTTTGCTCGGTTGTATTCGTTGACGGTGCTTTAAGCGCGGAGCCAATGCCGACAATCAGCAGCACAAGCACCAGAACGCCAAGGCCCATCATAATATACTGGCGGGAAGCCGGTTTTGGCGCAGCGGCTTTTTTACGTTTACGCGGGCGACGCTCTACAGGCTGTTCGTCCATTGAATCTTCTTCGGACTCATAATCCTCTTCTGCTCGCTCTTCGTGCGCGTTGCGGCTGCGCGAAGGACGACGATCGTCTGCATCCAGATCAACATCGTCAAAGTTGATCTGCGGCTCGTTATCACGTTCTGAAGATTGACGAGAACGACCAGTACGACGATCGCTGGGATCGGGTTTCAGCTCGTCTTCTGGTTTGAATTCATCCATTTAACACCCCACTCAAAGGCTTATGCCAACGACTTTGCATTTCACCTGAAGCTAAACGACCACCTGCGACAGTGGCCTGACCTTTCTAGTTGTTACGCCTGCTGACAGTCAGCGATAGCGCCAAGAACGACATCGTGCGGCACTCCGCCGCGTACTTCACTCTTCCCTATTGCAAGCGGGAGTACAAGGCGCATCTCACCTGCCAATACTTTTTTATCGCGCATCATGTGGGGTAAATACGCTTGCGCCGACATCTCCTGCGGCCCGGTCACCGGCAAACCAGCACGCTCAAGTAGCGCAATGATACGTGCCGTCTCTTCCGGTTTGAACTGTCCGAGACGTTCAGAGGTGCGGGCAGCCATCACCATGCCAGCCGCGACGGCTTCACCGTGCAGCCAGTTGCCGTAGCCCATTTCGGCTTCAATCGCGTGACCAAACGTATGCCCAAGATTCAGTAAAGCACGTAAGCCCGTTTCACGCTCGTCTGCGGCAACAACTTCTGCTTTCAGCTCACAGCAACGACGAATGCAGTATGCCAGTTTTGCCTCATCGAGGCCCAGCAACGCATCCATATTCTCTTCAAGCCAGCTAAAGAACTCACCGTCCAGAATAATGCCGTATTTGATCACTTCCGCCAGACCCGAAGCCAGTTCGCGCTTCGGCAGCGTTTTCAGACAGTCGAGATCCACCACCACCGACGCGGGCTGGTAGAACGCGCCAATCATGTTTTTACCGAGCGGATGGTTCACTGCCGTTTTGCCACCGACAGAGGAGTCGACCTGGGACAGCAACGTGGTTGGGATTTGAATAAAACGGACGCCACGCTGATAGCTTGCGGCCGCAAAGCCGGTCAGATCGCCCACAACACCGCCGCCCAGGGCAAGCAGTGTTGTATCGCGACCATGCGGTTTTTGCAGCAATGCGGTAAAGACGGTATCCAGTACCGTCAGGCTTTTATACTGCTCGCCATCGGGGAGAATCACACTGTCGACTTTTACGCCCGCCTGCTCAAGCAGGTGGCGCACACGGTCAAGATAAAGCGGAGCCAGCGTCTCATTGGTGACCAGCATCGCCTGATCACCCGCTTTCAGTGGTAAAAAGGAAGCTGGGTCGTTAAACAAACCAGCCGCGATGGTGATAGGGTAACTACGTTCCCCGAGAGTAACTGTAATCCTCTCCATGACGCGACATCCACCTTTAATGCTTTTACCCGCAGGCGAGTGTATATAAAGCCAGAATCAGTTGCTTTCCAGCATATGAATAATCTGGTTTGCAACCACTTTAGCGCTCTGGTCGTCAGTACGAATGGTCACATCAGCAATCTCTTCATACAGCGGATTGCGTTCATCGGCCAACGCTTCCAGAACTTCGCGTGGTGGCGTTTCAACCTGCAGCAGCGGGCGCTTTTTATCGCGCTGCGTACGTGCCAGCTGTTTCTCAATGGTCGTCTCAAGATAGACCACTACGCCACGGGCGGAGAGACGGTTGCGGGTTTCGCGAGATTTCACAGAGCCGCCGCCTGTTGCCAGAACGATGCCCTGTTTTTCCGTGAGTTCGTTGATCACTTTTTCTTCTCGGTCACGGAAACCTTCTTCGCCTTCTACGTCGAAAACCCAGCCCACATCAGCTCCGGTTCGTTTCTCAATCTCTTGATCAGAATCGTAAAATTCCATATTGAGTTGTTGAGCTAACTGACGCCCAATAGTGCTTTTGCCGGCACCCATAGGCCCAACCAGAAAGATATTGCGTTTCTCTGCCATTTTATCGGTACTACTAAGACTATTCGTTAATGGTAATCCCCGCTTCGCAGACACCCGGCGTAGCAGGACATGAACTGAAACCTCATATGCAATAGAGCGAGAGTCAGACTAAAAATTATCTCAATACTCCGGCTTGTTTGGCAACTGATTAAATCACCGCGCCGGGCGCATAAGGTAATAAGACGTAAGTCCAACTCAAATCGGTACTCCTTGTATGCTAATTCATGCCCCACGTCAAACATCTGCAACAAACTGAATGCAAAATCATTGCGGGGATCGTTACCCGTCAGCGAATACCGACCAGACGTGGTGTAATAAACACCACTAATTCACGCCGTTCGTTGTCTTTCCCGTCATGACGAAAAAGCGACCCAATCCAGGGGATGCTTCCCAGGCCGGGTACGCTGTCACTGCCGGTTTTGTTCTTCTGGGAAAAAATTCCGCCCAACGCCAGCGTTTCTCCACTTTTTACCTCCACCTGGGTTTCTATCTCCTGCTTGTCGATAGCCAGCGTTTCGCCATCGGCCTGCTGCAGAACCTGTCCCGGCATATTTTCGCTGATGTGTAGTTTCAGGCGCACGCGTCCCCCCGGTAAGACCACCGGTGTGACCTCCATACCGAGTACCGCCTCTTTAAACTCAACGGAGGTGGCGCCGCTTTCCCCGCTTGAGACCTGATACGGAATCTCGCTGCCCTGCTTGATACTGGCCGGTTGCCCGTGCGAGGCCAGCAGCCGCGGGCTGGCGATGATATCGACCTGCTGTTTTTGCTCCAGCGCTGAGAGCTCCAGATCCAGCAGCCGACCATTGATCCTCCCGATATTAAAACCCACGTGGCTGGCGGCGCTGGCGACGGAAAGATCGCTGCCCAGCGTCGTGAGCTGTCCAACCTTGCCCGCGTCGGTCGCGTCGGCGAGATTCCACTTCACCCCCAGCTCACGCAGGCTTTTTTCGTTAATGGTCACAATATGCGCCGCCAGCTCGACCTGCTCGATGGGAATATCCATCTGGGCGGCCCAGCGCTGCAGCGTTTCCACCACCGTCTGGTTATCGCGGATCAGCAGACGGTTGGTACGCGTGTCGACAGACAAACTCCCCTTTGGGCTCAGGAGTTTTTCCGCGGCTTTTTGCAACTCCCCGGCGTCGGCATAGGAAAAGGGAATGCCCTGCGTGACCAGCGGGGCATCAAGCTGTCGACGCGCCTGTTCCTGCTCTGAACGCTCCCGCTGCTCACGCTGCCAGGCCGCGGTATGCACATAAAAAATGCCGCCTTCCTCGCGCAAGACGAGTCCGGCACTGGTGACAACCGTCCGTAACGCCTGCCGCCAGGGGACACGCGTCAGGTTTAGCGAAAGCGTGCCGCTGACATCAGGCGATACCACCAGATTACGGTTCTCCTGTGCGACCAGGGCCTGTAACACCTGAACCACAGGAACGTCATCCACCACCAGCGTGACCGGTTTTGGCTCGGCGGCCCACAGGGGATGGCTGAACGCCAGCAGCCACAGCATTATCCGTAAATTCATTTTTGTCCGTTCCTTCTCGTTGCCACGTCCATTTTCCCGGGTCACAGGTGTCACCCACATCAACTGCCAGCTCCGCTGCATTGATGGCTGTTATCCTCCAGCCTGCCGGGAAGCGCTCATGCGTTTTCAGCCGGTACCAGCGCTTTTGCCCATCCTGTAAAATGCCGATAGTCTCCTGCCCTTCCACCATGCCGCGAAAGTGCCACTGCGCCAGCTCGCCAATGGCGCAAGGATCGTCCGGGGGACGAAACGGATCGCGCATACCGGTTAATAGCAGCACTGAGCAAACCAGCAAAAATCGCGCGCTATTCCGCATGTTCCAGCTCCAGCCGCAGGCGTAACGCCGAACCTTGTGGCGAAATCGTGAAAGCCGCGATCTGCACATCCTGCTGTGCCAGCCGGGAAAAAAGTTCCGGAATGGCCTGCCACTCCGCATCCAGCGCCAGCTCCCCTCCATTTTGCAGCGGCTTCCAGTGAACCAGCGTCGTCTCATCGCCCTGAAAATCGAGGGGGGAGAACGGCGTCAGCGCCCGTGCTTTTACAGCGTCCGGACGAAACGGCACCTTTCTGACGGCAGGCCATAACGCCGCGTTCGTCCTCACATCTTCAATCAGCTGGCGTTGTTGTTCAGCACACTGCTTGTCTACCGGTCTGAGCAACGACCCCCACGCGACCAGTCCTGCAAGGAGACTCCCCAGGCACCAGCAGAGTACCCGATGCCGGGAACGGCTTTCGCACCAGCGTTCTACCAGGGTATTCACGCCTTACTCCTCGCTTTTGAGATGCAGCGTAAACAGCCAGTGCCCCCGGCTATCCTGTCGAAGCTCGCCCGCCGTCCCGGACGTAAAGCCCGCGAGTTGTCCCAGCCCATCGCGCAGGGCAGAGAGGGCCGGCAGGGTGAGGGCATAACCGGTCAATATCAGCGCAGGCGGCTGATAGCGCAGCTCTGTCAGCCAGACCTGTGCCGGAATGGCGCTGGAAAGGGATTCCAGCACCGGTTGCCATGCGCGTCGTTGCAGGGTCTGCACGGGCATTTGCGCCTGTGCGGTCAGTCTTTGTCGGGCGACAAGCGCGTGCTGCACGGACTGCATTCCCGTCAGATCCGTTTGCAGCGCGCGCAGCCTCACGAGCTGGTTCATCCGCAGACAGAAAAAGACCACGAACAGCAACAGCACTGTGCCGACACACATTGCGCCCCAGAAACGCAGGCATCGCGTACGCCGCTGCTGTCGCCAGGGCAGAAAGTTCAGGATGCTCATTCGGGCACCTCGCTCATGGCCAACGCCAGCGCGACGGTATAATCAGCGCCACATTCCGGCAGCGGAGCCTGGCAGCGTGCCAGGATTTCCCACGGATCACGTCGGCGATCAAACAGCGCGATATCATTCGGCCCCAGGGCCAGCAGCGCCGCCAGTTCGGCCACGTTTTCTGCTTCAGTAGTTAAGCGGCGTCCCCACTGGTGGCGCATCGCCCAGAGCCACTGCCGATCGTCCCGCCAGGCGACGCACTGCGCCGGTGCCAGCGCAGGAAGAAGATTCGTCAGCGCGCTGGCATCCGGGGTAATGGTCACCAGCCGCAAACGCAGCGTTTTCGCCAGCGCCAGAAGGGTGTCGACCTCGTTGTTTTGTGCGGCCGTCACGTGAAAGGTATTGCTGAAAGTATCCTGCGCGTAATCGAAACAGAGCGTATCGGCAGACATCTCCAGTTCACGGGCGAGCGCGGCGCCAAGCCATGAGAGCTGATCGCTGTCGCGCAGCGCAACGGTTGGACGGGGAAGTGACCGCTGCAGGGTGCGTGCTGCCGGGAAAGAGAGGAACACCCGATGGGCGTGCGGCAGCGTTTTTCGCCAGTCGCGTAACGCATCAACCAGCTGTTCTGGCTGACAAATTTTGCCGTCACGAATGATGTCTTTGGCCAGCGGGATTGCCCACCAGCGCCGCAGGCGCCAGCAGGACTTCTCCCGGGCCAGCGCCACGATCAGCACCCTATCCTGTTGAATATGAACGCCCGTTTGCCATGTTTTGAAGGCCATGCTTCACGATCTCCTTATCGCCCGTCGCCCTGACGGCTATATCAATGAATCAGGCTTGCCTTTATACTACCGCGCGATTGTTTAGAAACTGCCCAAGTGAAACCAAATGGGAAATCTCCGGTGAAGTTCGTAAAGTATTTATTCATCCTTGCAGTCTGTTGCATTCTGCTGGGAGCAGGCTCGATTTACGGTTTGTACAAATATATTGAGCCACAGCTACCTGATGTCGCCACGCTTCGCGATGTGCGTCTCCAGATCCCGATGCAGGTCTATAGCGCCGATGGCGAGCTCATGGCGCAGTATGGCGAGAAGCGTCGTATTCCGTTGACCTTAAACCAAATCCCCCCGGTGATGGTGAAAGCCTTTATCGCCACGGAGGACAGCCGTTTTTACGAGCACCACGGTGTCGATCCGGTGGGGATTTTCCGTGCCGCGAGCATTGCGCTGTTCTCAGGTCACGCCTCTCAGGGGGCGAGCACCATTACGCAGCAGCTGGCGCGTAACTTCTTCCTCAGCCCTGAAAAGACGCTGACCCGTAAGATCAAAGAGGTGTTCCTTGCGATCCGTATTGAGCAGCTGCTGAGCAAAGACGAGATCCTTGAGCTGTACCTCAACAAAATCTACCTGGGCTACCGTGCCTATGGCGTGGGGGCGGCCGCGCAGGTGTACTTCGGTAAGCCTGTTGAGCAACTCACGTTAAGCGAAATGGCCACCATCGCCGGTTTGCCAAAAGCGCCGTCCACGTTTAACCCGCTCTACTCGCTCGACCGCGCCACTGCCCGTCGTAACGTCGTCCTGTCACGTATGCTGAGCGAAGGCTATATCAGCCAGAGCGAGTATGACCAGGCGCGCAACGACGTCATTGACGCTAACTACCACGCCCCGGAGATCGCCTTCTCAGCGCCTTACCTGACCGAAATGGTTCGCCAGGAGATGGTGAATCGCTATGGCGACAAGGCCTATGAAGATGGCTATCGCGTGTACACCACCGTCACCCGTAAAGTGCAGCAGGCGGCGCAGGAAGCGGTACGCAACAATGTGATGGACTACGATATGCGTCACGGCTATCGCGGCCCGTCAAACGTGCTCTGGAAGGTGGGCGAAAGCGCGTGGGACAGCAAAAAAATCACCAGTACGCTGAGAGCGCTGCCTACCTACGGTCCGCTCCTTCCTGCGGTGGTGACGCAGGCCGATCCTCAGGAAGCCGTTGCAACGCTCGCGGACGGTACGTCCGTCTCCCTGCGCATGGACGGTATCCGTTGGGCGCGTCCGTACCGTTCGGATACCCTGCAGGGCGCCACGCCGCGTAAAGTGACCGATGCGGTACAGACCGGGCAGCAAATCTGGGTGCGCAAGGTCGGCGAATCCTGGTGGCTGGCGCAGGTGCCGGACGTCAACTCGGCCCTGGTTTCTATCAATCCGCAGAACGGCGCTGTACTGGCCCTGGTCGGCGGGTTCGATTTCAACCAGAGCAAATTTAACCGCGCCACCCAGGCGCTGCGTCAGGTCGGTTCCAATATCAAACCGTTCCTCTACACGGCCGCGATGGATAAGGGGCTGACCCTCGCCAGCATCCTCAACGACGTGCCAATCTCCCGCTGGGATGCGGGTGCGGGTTCCGACTGGCAGCCGAAGAACTCCCCTGCGGAGTATGCCGGCCCGATTCGCCTTCGTCAGGGTCTGGGACAGTCGAAAAATGTGGTGATGGTGCGTGCCATGCGCGCGATGGGCGTCGACTATGCCGCAGAGTATCTGCAGCGCTTCGGTTTCCCGGCGCAGAACATCGTTCGCACCGAGTCGCTGGCGTTAGGCTCAGCCTCCTTTACGCCGCTTCAGGTCGCGCGCGGATACTCGGTGATGGCCAACGGCGGCTTCCTGATTGACCCGTACTTCATCAGCAAGATCGAGAACGATCAGGGCGGCGTGCTGTTCGAGGCGAAGCCGAAAATTGCCTGTCCTGACTGCGATATTCCGGTCATTTATGGCAATACGCCGAAATCCGAGGTGCTTGAGAATAAGGACATGGAAGACCCTGCCGTGTCGCAGGAGCAGCAGAACGGCGTGGTGCCGCAGCCGCAGCTCGAGCAGGCGAACCAGGCGCTGGTCGCGCAGACCGGCGCGCAGGAGTACGCCCCGCATGTGATCAACACGCCGCTGTCGTTCCTGATCAAGAGCGCGCTGAACACCAATATCTTCGGTGAGCCAGGCTGGCAGGGTACCGGCTGGCGCGCAGGGCGCGATCTGCAGCGCCATGATATCGGCGGTAAAACGGGGACAACCAACAGCTCGAAAGACGCGTGGTTCTCCGGTTACGGTCCCGGCGTAGTGACCTCGGTCTGGATCGGCTTCGACGATCACCGCCGCGATTTAGGACGTACCACGGCATCCGGCGCGATTAAAGATCAGATTTCCGGCTACGAAGGCGGCGCGAAGAGCGCGCAACCGGCCTGGGACGCCTACATGAAGTCCGTTCTTGAAGGCGTGCCGGAGCAGCCGCTGACGCCACCGCCGGGCGTGGTGACGGTCAATATCGACCGCAGCACGGGCCAGCTCGCCAACGGCGGTAACAGTCGCGAAGAGTATTTCATTGAGGGCACGCAGCCAACCACACAGGCGGTGCACGAGGTGGGTACAGAGATTATCGATAACGGCGAAACGCACGAGCTGTTCTAAAAATAAAAATGCCCGGTCAAAACCGGGCAAAGCATCATAGGCCGGGTAAGGCGAAGCCGCCACCCGGCTTTTTTTATGGCCTACAGTCGCCCCTGCCCCTTCAACCACTCCCGTACCAGGAACAGCGCGCTCACATTGCGAGCCTCATTAAAGTCAGGGTCTTCCAGCAGATCCATCAGGTGCGCCAGCGGCCAGCGAACCTGCGGCAGCGGCTCCGGCTCATCCCCTTCCAGCGATTCAGGATAGAGATCTTCCGCCACCACGATATTCATTTTGCTGGAAAAATAGGACGGCGCCATGCTCAGTTTTTTCAGGAATGAAAGCTCATTCGCCCCGAAGCCCACCTCTTCTTTCAGCTCGCGGTTGGCCGCTTCAAAGACGGTTTCACCCGGGTCGATGAGCCCTTTCGAGAACCCAAGCTCGTAAGATTCCGTTCCCACCGCGTATTCGCGGATCAAAATCAGATGATCGTCGACAATCGGCACAATCATCACCGCTTCGCGCGACGAGGGGCGCATACGTTCATAAACGCGACGCACACCGTTGCTGAACTCCAGATCCACACTTTCGACATTAAACAGGCGCGATTTGGCGACAGTTTCAACATTCAGAATGGTGGGTTTTTGTAGTGGTTTGCTCATCTTGATGGGTCTTAGCAGTGAGAACTGGGGTTATTGTGCGATACGCCGCACGGTTTCGGCAATGTCAATTGTTCTTTATTTACATTTATGCAACGTATTTGGGATCAATCCTCAATTCAAAACAAATGTCAAGAGGTTGAAATGTTTCCAGGAATTTGCTGATATCGCGCCATAACAGGCTTTGCTATCATCACCGGTCACTGGGATGCGCTTCAGAATGCTCAAGTTCGACTCCATACTTGCCGATAGCCAACCACAGACACTCATTCAATGTAAAGGTGCTACTGACTACACCTGTAAGAAGATAAGTAAGATGGGGAAAGCATGAGCACCATTTTGATTGTTCTCGCTGCTATGCTGGCCGGCGCATTGGTTGCAGGGTGGTTGTACAGGCGTCGCGTACAGCGACGTTATCGTCTGCCCTTTTTAAATGCATTTGCGGGCGCGACCACGCGTAAACTCACGCAAGAAGAGCGCGATGCAGTTGAAAACTATCTCGAAATCCTGAACCGTTCTCAGCTCACGCCTGGGCCAACGGGAGCCACCACTGCGCCCGTCGCGCTAAAGCTTAATGCGCAAAGTGACACCGTGCTCTGCGTGACGCGTTCCATCACGCGCTACGGCATTACCACTGATGACCCCAACAAATGGCGCTATTACCTGGATTCCGTCGAAGTGCATCTGCCTCCGTCATGGGAGCAATACATTAATGACGAAAACAGCGTTGAGCTGATTCACACCGATTCGTTGCCTCTGGTTATCTCGCTTAACGGCCACACGCTGAATGAATATCTTCAGGAAGCCCCGCGTTTTGCGCTGGAACGCGCCAGTTCAACACAGGCCTCCATTCGTGGCGAAGAGACAGAGCAGATTGAACTGCTGAACATTCGCCAGGAAACCCATGAAGAGTACGCCCTGAGCCGACCGGACGGTATTCGTGAAGCTCTGCTGATCGTCGCCGCTTTCCTGCTCTTTTTTATCTGCCTGCTGACGCCGGATGTGTTTGTCCCCTGGCTGGCGGGCGGTGCGGTGCTGCTGCTGGCGGGCGGACTTTGGGGGCTCTTTGCTCCACCGGCCAAAACCTCGTTGCGCGAGATCCACTGCCTGCGTGGTACGCCAAAGCGCTGGGGTCTGTTCGGTGAAAACGATCAGGAACACCTCAACAATATCTCGCTCGGAATTATTGACCTGATCTACCCGCGCCACTGGCAACCGTGGATTGCGCAGGACCTGGGCCAGAAAACCGATATTGATATCTACCTTGACCGCCACGTTGTGCGTCAGGGGCGCTTCTTATCCCTGCATGATGAAGTGAAAAATTTCCCGCTTCAGCACTGGCTTCGCAGCACGGTCATTGCCGGAGGCGCGGCGCTGGTCTTAGTCATGCTGCTGCTCTTTGTGCCGCTGGATATGCCCATCAAATTCACCCTGTCGTGGATCAAAGGGGCGCAAACCATTGAAGCGACAAGCGTCAACAAGCTGGATGAAGCCGGTGTCCGCGTGGGGGACACGCTGCGCCTGAAGGGAACCGGGATGTGTAATATTCACACGCCGGGGGCGTGGAACACGCGCCAGAACTCACCGTTCATGCCGTTTGATTGCTCGCAAATTATCTGGAACGACGCACCGCCGCTGCCGCTGCCGGAATCCGAAGTGGTGAATAAAGCCACGGCCCTTACCCAGACGGTTAACCGCCAGCTGCATCCGAAACCGGACGATGATTCGCGCGTCAGCCCCGCGCTGCGCTCGGCCATTCAAAAATCAGGCATGGTTCTGCTGGATGATTTTGGTGACATCGTTCTGAAAACGCAGGATCTCTGTTCTTCGCAGGATGAGTGCATACGTCTTAAAAATGCCCTGGTAAACCTGGGGAACAGTAAAGACTGGGACTCGCTGGTGAAACGCGCCGAAGCGGGACGGCTGGATGGCGTCAACGTGCTGCTGCGTCCGGTGAGCGCTGAATCGCTGGATAACCTGGTCGCCACCTCCACGTCGCCGTTCATGATGCGTGAGACCACCCGAGCGGCTCAGGCGCTGAACAGCCCGGCACCGGGCGGGTTTGTGATTGTCAGCGATGAGGGCAGCGACCTGGTCGATCAGCCTTATCCGCAGGTTGCGCTTTACGACTACCCGGCGCAGGAGCAGTGGAGTCAATTCCAGCGCCTGGCGCAGATGCTGATGCAAACGCCGTTCAGTGCCGAAGGGATCGTCACAAGCCTCTACACCGACGCCAACGGCACTCGCCATATCGGTCTGCACCGGATGCCGGATAGCGCAGGGCTATGGCGTTACATCGGCACCTCTCTGCTGATGACCGCAATGCTGATCGCCATTTTCTGGAACGCCTTTATGGCCCTGCGCCGCTACCAGCGCTCGCGCACCCGGCTTGCCGAGATCCAGCAATATTACGAAAACTGCCTCAATCCTAAGCTGATCCCCTCCTCTGAGAGCCTGATCTGATAACCTCGTTGCGCGACAAGATGTGCTACCCTGTCGCGCACGTTTCTTCTGGCTGGAGTTCCCCTTATGCATCTTGATATCGCCTGGCAGGAGGTTGATACCGTTCTGCTGGATATGGACGGCACGCTGCTCGATCTCGCCTTTGATAACTATTTCTGGCAAACGCTGGTTCCAGAAACCTATGGCGAGCAGCAGGGGATCTCCCCGGCAGAAGCGCAGGCATTCATTCGTTCGCAATATAGTGCCGTGCAACATACGCTAAACTGGTACTGTCTTGACTACTGGAGCGAGCGCCTCGGTCTGGATATTTGTGCCATGACCACCGCCCAGGGTCCACGCGCCGTGCTGCGCGAGGATACGGTTCCGTTCCTGGACGCGCTGAAAGCAAGCGGCAAGCGCCGCATTTTGCTGACCAACGCGCATCCCCATAACCTGGCCGTGAAGCTGGAGCATACGGGTCTGGCATCACACCTTGATTTATTACTTTCCACCCACACATTTGGTTATCCGAAAGAGGATCAGCGGTTGTGGCATGCGGTGAAGGAAGAGACGGGTTTGCAGCCGGAACGCACGCTGTTCATTGATGACAGCGAACCCATTCTGGATTCCGCGGCTAAGTTTGGCATTCGCTATTGTCTGGGCGTCACCAATCCTGACTCTGGCCTGGCTGAAAAAAGCTATCTGCGCCATCCGGGACTGAACGACTATCGCCAGATGATCCCCTCACTGACCGTGAAGGAGAGGCCATGAAAGAAAAACCCTCTGACGGGGTAAGACTGGATAAATGGCTGTGGGCGGCGCGTTTTTATAAGACGCGCGCCCTTGCCCGCGAGATGATTGACGGCGGAAAAGTGCATTACAACAGCCAGCGCAGCAAACCAAGCAAGCTGGTTGAGCTGAATGCCACCTTAACGCTGCGTCAGGGCAACGATGAACGTACGGTAGTGATTAAAGCCATTACCGAACAACGACGGCCGGCAGCCGAAGCCGTACTGCTTTATGAAGAGACGGCGGAAAGCATAGAAAAGCGCGAGAAGACCGCGCTGGCGCGCAAAATGAATGCGCTGACCATGCCCCACCCGGACCGGCGACCGGACAAAAAAGAGCGCCGCGATCTGATGAAATTTAAACACGGTGAGACCGAGTAACCCTCACCTGCACGAGAGACTATTATGGCCCAACACGACCAATTACACCGCTATCTGTTTGAACAATTCGCCGTGCGCGGCGAGCTGGTCACCGTATCCGAAACCTGGAAACAGATTCTGGAAAACCACAACTACCCGCTGCCGGTGAAGACCCTGTTGGGTGAACTGCTGGTTGCCACCAGCCTGCTGACGGCGACGCTGAAATTTGCCGGTGATATCACCGTGCAGCTGCAGGGTGACGGCCCGATGACGCTGGCGGTCATCAACGGCAATAACCAGCAGCAGATGCGCGGCGTGGCGCGCGTTCAGGGCGACGTGCCTGAGAATGCTGACCTCAAAACGCTGGTGGGTAATGGCTACCTGGTGATCACCATCTCCCCAGAGGAAGGTGAGCGCTATCAGGGCGTGGTGGGTCTGGAAGGCGATACCCTCGCAGCCTGCCTGGAAGATTACTTCATGCGTTCTGAACAGTTGCCGACTCGCCTGTTCATCCGCACCGGTGAAGTAGACGGCCAGCCTGCTGCGGGCGGGATGCTGCTGCAGGTTCTGCCTGCGCAGGACGCGCAGACCAATGATTTTGAGCACCTGGCGACGCTGACCGAAACCATCAAAGCGGAAGAGCTGTTCAATCTGTCGGCGACCGACGTGTTGTGGCGTCTGTACCACGAAGAAGAAGTGACCGTTTACGACCCGCAGTCTGTGGAGTTTAAGTGCACCTGCTCCCGCGAGCGCTGCGCTGGCGCACTGAAAACCCTGCCGGATGAAGAGATCGACAGCATCATGGCGGAAGACGGCGAAATTGATATGCACTGTGACTACTGCGGTACGCACTATGTGTTCAATTCGATGGATATCGCGGAGATCCGCAATAACGCCTCCCCGGCGGATCCGCAGGTTCACTAAACCTCTCTTCCCCTCACCTTAACCTTCTCCCCAAGGGGAGAGGGCTGGGTTGAGGGGCAAAAAAACCCACCCAAGCTGAATCGTTTTCCCAATGTAACTCTTACGTAATTTTCTTACGTGTATGCGATTACATTCACATTCTCTCCGATAAAATCACCAGCCTTTAACCTTTTCGGAACATTTTCCCCAACCAAAAAGCGATTCCTGCGATAATCCGCCTGCGCTGTGACTGGAGTCGCAGCGTTTTCCGTTAGTAAGGGTTTTGTCCAGATGCGTGAATCTATGAGCCCCGTCGCGGTAAACAACCTCAGAAAAACCCTACAATTTCAGGCAGTACATATTGGCTAAGGAGCAGTGATATGCGTGTTACTGGTTTAACCCCGCAAGATCTCAAGGCTTATGGTATTCACGACGTCCAGGAAGTCGTCTACAACCCCGACTACGATACGCTGTATCAGGAAGAGCTCAATCCAGCACTGGAAGGATACGAGCGCGGTGTGTTGACGAATCTTGGTGCTATCGCCGTCGATACAGGTATCTTTACCGGTCGTTCGCCGAAAGATAAGTATATCGTCCGAGACGAAACCACCCGCGATACGCTGTGGTGGGCTGACAAGGGCAAAGGGAAGAACGACAACAAACCGCTCTCTCCGGAAACCTGGCAGCACCTGAAAGGGCTCGTCACCCATCAACTTTCCGGCAAGCGTTTGTTTATTGTCGACGCTTTCTGCGGCGCTAACGCCGACACCCGTCTCTCCGTACGTTTTATCACCGAAGTGGCCTGGCAGGCGCATTTCGTGAAAAACATGTTTATCCGTCCAACCGACGAAGAGCTGCAGGACTTCACCCCTGATTTCATCGTGATGAACGGCGCGAAATGCACCAACCCACAGTGGAAAGAGCAGGGTCTGAACTCCGAAAACTTTATTGCCTTCAACCTGACCGAGCGTATCCAGCTGATCGGCGGTACCTGGTACGGCGGCGAAATGAAGAAAGGGATGTTCTCGGTCATGAATTACCTGCTGCCGCTGCGGGGCATCGCCTCCATGCACTGCTCGGCTAACGTCGGTGAAAAAGGCGACGTGGCGGTCTTCTTCGGCCTTTCCGGCACCGGGAAAACCACCCTGTCTACCGATCCAAAACGTCGTCTGATTGGTGATGACGAACACGGCTGGGATGACGACGGCGTATTCAACTTTGAAGGCGGCTGCTACGCGAAGACCATTCGCCTGTCTGAAGAGGCCGAGCCGGATATCTTCCACGCGATCCGTCGCGATGCGCTGCTGGAAAACGTCACCGTGCGTGCCGACGGCTCCATTGACTTCGACGATGCGTCGAAAACGGAAAACACCCGCGTCTCTTATCCGATCTACCACATCGACAATATCGTGAAGCCGGTGTCTAAAGCGGGTCATGCCACGAAGGTTATTTTCCTGACGGCGGATGCGTTCGGCGTGCTGCCTCCGGTGTCTCGCCTGACGGCCAGCCAGACGCAGTACCACTTCCTTTCCGGTTTCACCGCCAAGCTGGCGGGTACCGAGCGCGGCGTGACGGAGCCAACCCCAACCTTCTCCGCCTGCTTCGGCGCAGCCTTCCTGTCGCTGCACCCGACGCAGTACGCTGAAGTGCTGGTGAAACGCATGCAGGCATCCGGTGCGCAGGCATACCTGGTGAACACCGGCTGGAACGGCACCGGCAAACGTATCTCCATCAAAGATACC
Organism: Enterobacter sp. BNK-13; assembly: GCF_048685015.1. NCBI lineage: Bacteria > Pseudomonadati > Pseudomonadota > Gammaproteobacteria > Enterobacterales > Enterobacteriaceae > Enterobacter > Enterobacter sp. BNK-13. The sequence goes on from NZ_JBLQTP010000001.1 coordinate 4,015,072, forward strand.
CGCGCCATTATCGACGCCATTCTGGATGGTTCTCTGGACGACGCCGAAACCTTCACTCTGCCGATGTTTGACCTGGCGATCCCAACGTCGCTGCCGGGTGTGGATACGCATATCCTCGACCCGCGCAATACGTACGGTTCGCCGGAGCAGTGGCGTGAGAAAGCGGAATCGCTGGCGAAGCTGTTTATCGAGAACTTCGAGAAGTACACCGATACCCCGGCGGGTGCTGCGCTGGTGAGTGCGGGTCCAAAACTGTAGTCCATGTCGGGTGGCGGCTTCGCCTTACCCGACCTGTAAAAAAGGGTGGCTCGAGCCACCCTTTTTTCAACTCTCTTTCACCTGCCCCCGCGTCACCGGAACCGGCAACCAGGCGCGAATACTCAACCCACCCCGCTCGCTGGTACCAATCTCCAGCAACCCGTTATGGTTATCCACAATACGCTGCACAATCGCCAGGCCTAAGCCCGTACCGCTGGTGCTGCGCGCGCTGTCGCCGCGCACAAACGGCTGGAACAGATGCTTACGCTGCTCGGGCTTGATGCCCGGACCGTCGTCTTCCACCTGGAACCAGGCGCGGTTGAGCTCAGACCCGCTGCTGACCTTAATCCAGCCGTTGCCGTAGCGCGCCGCGTTAACCACCATGTTGGCCACCGCGCGCTTAATGGAGAGCGGGTGCATGCGTACCTGGATCTCGCCCGCCTGAAGGTCGGTATCAATTTCACGCTCGTAGCCGCTTTCCGCTGCCACCACTTCGCCCAGCACCGCGTTCAGATCCGCCATCTCCATCGGCATCTCCTGACCGGTGCGCAGGTAGTCGATGAACTGCTCGATGATGGCGTTGCACTCTTCGATATCCTTGTTGATGGACTCGGCGAGATAACCGTCCTCTTCTCCCATCATCTCCGTCGCCAGACGGATACGCGTCAGGGGGGTGCGCAGGTCATGGCTCACGCCCGCCATTAGCAGCGTACGGTCATCCGCCAGCTGCTTCACGCCTGCCGCCATATGGTTAAACGCACGCGTCACCGAGCGGACTTCCGAGGCGCCATACTCGCGCAGCGGAGGAGGAATAATGCCTTTACCGACCTGCAGCGCCGCGTGCTCCAGGTCGACCAGCGGTCGGTTCTGTATACGGATAAACAGCCAGGCCCCGCCTATCGCCAGCAGCATAATCGCCAGGGTATAGCGGAACAGCGGCGAGAAATCGCCCTGATGGATTTCGGTCAGCGGGACGCGCACCCAGATGTTGGGTGACAGCCAGGTTTTCAGCCAGACGACGGGCGAGCTTTTGTTGACCTCAACGCGCACTTCCGTCGGGCCGCCCAGCTGTTGCGCCATCTGCTGGCTGAGGAATTCATAGTGCTGCGCCCAGCGCAGGCCCGCGTCTTCCGCCGCTTCATTCGAGTAGAGCGAGATGCCCAGTTCACGGTAGATTTCACGACGAAACGCCGGGGGAACGACGAGCTGCGTGCCGTCCTCCAGCTGCAGCTTATCGGTCATCAGCATACGCACTTCGTAGGCCAGGACCTTATTGAACTGCTGGAGGCTCGGCAGGATCGCAAAGTTCAACACCACCAGGTAGGTCGTCACCAGGCTGACGAACAGCAGGGTGACGATCAGTAACAGGGTGCGGGCAAACGAGCTTCGCGGCGAGAAGCGCATTCGCCTCATGCTTTAGAGCCGTCCGGGACGAACACGTAGCCCAGACCCCATACGGTCTGAATATAACGAGGATGCGCCGGATCTTCTTCCACCATGCGGCGCAGGCGGGAGATCTGCACGTCGATAGAGCGTTCCATAGCGGAGTATTCGCGACCGCGCGCCAGGTTCATCAGCTTGTCACGAGAAAGCGGTTCACGCGGGTGGCTGACCAGCGCTTTCAGGACCGCAAACTCGCCGCTGGTGAGCGGCATTGGCTCGTCTTCACGGAACATTTCGCGCGTGCCGAGGTTCAGCTTGAACTTGCCGAAGGCAATAACGGCTTCTTCCTGCGACGGCGCGCCCGGCAGTTCGTTCGCCTGACGACGCAGCACGGCGCGAATGCGCGCCAGCAGTTCACGCGGGTTAAACGGTTTTGGAATATAGTCGTCGGCACCGATTTCGAGGCCCACGATACGGTCAACTTCTTCGCCCTTCGCCGTCACCATGATGATCGGCATCGGGTTGCTCTGGCTGCGCAGACGGCGGCAAATAGAAAGCCCATCTTCGCCAGGCAGCATCAGGTCGAGAACCATCAGATGGAAAGATTCACGGGTCAGCAGACGGTCCATCTGCTCAGCGTTCGCGACGCTACGAACCTGGAAGCCCTGCTCGGTCAGATAACGTTCCAGCAGCGCACGCAGGCGCATGTCGTCATCCACGACCAGAATTTTGTAGTTTTCTTGCATTGTGTGTACTCCCAAAGGTTCGGATAGTCTTTGTAACAGCGTATTCTAAAAAAGTGCACGTATTCGACCAGTTAATTCTGGTATAAATTCTAGTCGAAATTGTTACAAAGCATATTTAACAGCAGCTTATCTGTTCATTTCATCACATAAATCATTATTAATCCTGTCTGTTACACTGTGTGGTACGTATTGTGCGCAAAACAGAGAACCGGCAGCAAAGGCAGCACCATGAAAACGCCCCTGATCACCCGCGAAGGGTACGAGAAACTCAAAAAAGAGATGGATTTCCTCTGGCGCGAAGAGCGTCCTGAGGTAACCAAAAAGGTGACCTGGGCCGCGAGCCTGGGCGATCGCAGCGAAAACGCTGACTACCAGTACAACAAGAAGCGGCTGCGCGAAATTGACCGCCGGGTACGCTATCTGACGAAATGCCTCGAAAATCTAAAAATTGTCGATTACTCCCCGCAGCAGGAGGGCAAAGTGTTCTTCGGCGCGTGGGTGGAGATTGAAAACGACGACGGTGACACCCTGCGCTTTCGCATTGTCGGCTACGATGAAATTTTTGGTCGTAAGGATTACATCTCCATCGACTCGCCGATGGCCCGCGCGCTGCTGAAAAAGGAAGTGGGCGATCTGGCCGTCGTGCAGACCCCAGCCGGAGAAGCCAGCTGGTACGTTAATGAGATCGTCTACGTAAAATAGTCCGAGAGCGCCCTCCCCGGCTGGCATTTTGCCGTGTCAGCCCGTATAACTATCCCCTGATTTTTTCGACTCAACAGATGATAAAGCCATGATGAAAGATTCGCTCTGCCGCATTATTGCGGGTGAACTTCAGGCCAGAGCCGAACAGGTAGAAGCTGCCGTTCGCCTGCTTGATGAAGGGAACACCGTGCCGTTTATTGCACGCTATCGTAAGGAAGTCACCGGCGGTCTGGATGACACGCAGCTGCGTAACCTGGAAACCCGTCTCGGTTATCTGCGCGAACTGGAAGAACGTCGTCAGGCGATCCTCAAATCCATCGGCGAACAGGGCAAGCTGACCAGCGAACTGGAAAACGCCATCAATGGCACCCTGAGCAAAACCGAACTCGAAGACCTCTATCTGCCGTACAAGCCGAAGCGCCGTACGCGCGGACAGATTGCGATTGAAGCGGGTCTTGAGCCGCTGGCCGACCTGCTGTGGAACGAACCGTCCCACGATCCGGATACCGAAGCGGCGAGATTCATCGACGCCGACAAAGGCGTAGCGGACACCAAGGCCGCCCTCGACGGCGCGCGCTATATTCTGATGGAGCGCTTCGCCGAAGACGCTGCCCTGCTCGCCAAAGTGCGTGATTACCTGTGGAAGAACGCCCACATCGTCTCTACCGTCGTCGCGGGTAAAGAGGAAGAAGGCGCGAAATTCCGCGACTACTTCGATCACCACGAACCGATTTCCACCACCCCTTCCCACCGCGCGCTGGCAATGTTCCGCGGCCGCAACGAAGGCGTGCTGCAACTCTCCCTGAACGCCGACCCGCAGTTTGACGAGCCGCCGAAAGAGAGCCACTGCGAGCAGATCATCATCGACCATCTCGGCCTGCGCCTGAACAACGCCCCGGCTGATAGCTGGCGTAAAGGCGTGGTGAGCTGGACCTGGCGCATCAAGGTGCTGATGCACCTCGAAACCGAGCTGATGGGCACCGTGCGCGAACGTGCTGAAGATGAAGCGATTAACGTCTTCGCCCGCAACCTGCACGACCTGCTGATGGCCGCCCCTGCTGGCCTGCGCGCGACCATGGGTCTCGATCCGGGTCTGCGTACCGGTGTAAAAGTCGCTGTCGTTGACGGCACCGGCAAGCTGGTCGCCACCGACACCATCTATCCGCACACCGGCCAGGCAGCGAAAGCGGCCGTCGTGGTGGCGGCGCTGTGCGAAAAATACAACGTCGAGCTGGTCGCCATCGGCAACGGTACGGCGTCCCGCGAAACCGAGCGTTTCTATCTCGACGTGCAGAAGCAGTTCCCGAAAGTGACGGCACAGAAAGTGATCGTCAGCGAGGCCGGGGCGTCCGTCTATTCCGCGTCCGAGCTGGCGGCACAGGAGTTCCCGGACCTGGACGTTTCCCTGCGCGGCGCGGTCTCGATCGCTCGCCGTCTGCAGGATCCGCTGGCGGAACTGGTGAAGATCGATCCTAAATCGATCGGCGTGGGCCAGTATCAGCACGATGTGAGCCAGACTCAGCTGGCGCGCAAGCTGGATGCGGTCGTGGAAGACTGCGTAAACGCCGTTGGCGTTGACCTGAACACCGCCTCCGTTCCTCTGCTGACCCGCGTGGCGGGCTTAACCCGCATGATGGCGCAGAACATCGTCGCCTGGCGCGACGAGAACGGCCAGTTCCAGAACCGTCAGCAGTTGCTGAAGGTAAGCCGTCTGGGGCCAAAAGCGTTTGAGCAGTGCGCGGGCTTCCTGCGCATCAACCACGGCGATAACCCGCTCGATGCCTCCACCGTTCACCCGGAAGCGTATCCGGTGGTGGAACGCATCCTGGCCGCTACCCAGCAGGCGCTGAAAGATCTCATGGGCGACAGCAGCGCCCTGCGCAACCTGAAAGCCGTCGATTTCACCGACGACAAATTTGGTGTGCCAACCGTTACCGACATTATCAAAGAGCTGGAAAAACCGGGCCGCGATCCGCGTCCTGAGTTCAAAACCGCGACCTTTGCTGACGGTATCGAGACCATGAACGACCTGCTGCCAGGCATGGTGCTGGAAGGTGCGGTGACTAACGTCACCAACTTTGGCGCGTTCGTGGATATCGGCGTGCATCAGGATGGCCTGGTCCATATCTCATCCCTTGCCGACAAGTTCGTTGAAGACCCGCACACCGTGGTCAAAGCGGGCGACATCGTGAAGGTCAAAGTGCTGGAAGTGGACCTGCAGCGCAAGCGTATCGCCCTGACCATGCGTCTGGACGAGCAGCCGGGTGACACCAACGCGCGCCGCGGCGGCAATGTCGGTGGCCGCGAGCAGCAGCGTCCGGCCGCGAAAGCGGCAAAACCGCGCGGGCGGGATGTCCAGCCTGCAGGCAACAGCGCGATGATGGATGCGCTGGCGGCCGCGATGGGTAAAAAACGCTAAGGTCATAAATGCCCGGTGGCGCTGCGCTTACCGGGCCTATGGTTTTGTAGGCCGGGCAAACGCAGTGCCGCCCGGCAAGCAGGCCGCAGGGAATTAAAATAAATAGTATGTAGCCATATTTAAACCGCGAATTATCACCCCGTTAACAAATACTCCGCTTTTCGTTTTCCCGGCATTTCAGCAAATATTGAGCAAGGTCAAAAAGGCCGTAAATTAATATCGCAAACAACATTCCGTCACAGTTTTAATATTGCTGATAAAAACTATTCTCATTATCATCGCATAGTAGATAATTTAACCTTTCGTGGAATCAGGCGTTATGCAATTCACTCCAGACAGTGCATGGAAGATTACCGGTTTTACCCGCGAAATTAGCCCGGCCTATCGGCAGAAGCTGCTGTCGCTGGGCATGCTGCCCGGCTCGTCATTCCAGGTCGTACGCGTGGCGCCGTTAGGCGATCCGGTTCATATCGAAACCCGACGCGTGAATCTGGTCCTGCGTAAAAAAGACCTCGCGTTAATAGAAGTCGAAGCCTTATCCCGATAACAAGCCAGCGGTTTCAGTGAGTCTAAAAAAATGAAAAAGTTAACTATTGGCTTAATTGGCAATCCTAATTCCGGCAAGACCACGCTTTTTAACCAGCTGACCGGGGCTCGCCAGCGCGTGGGCAACTGGGCGGGCGTGACGGTTGAACGTAAAGAGGGCCAGTTCACGACGACAGACAACCAGGTGACGCTGGTTGACCTTCCCGGCACCTACTCCTTAACCACCATTTCGTCACAAACCTCGCTCGATGAGCAAATCGCCTGTCACTATATTCTTGGCGGCGACGCGGATCTGCTGATCAACGTGGTCGACGCCTCAAACCTCGAGCGTAACCTTTATCTAACGCTGCAGCTGCTGGAGCTGGGTATCCCCTGCATCGTGGCGCTCAACATGCTCGATATTGCAGAGAAACAAAAGCTGCGCATCGACGTCGATGCCCTCTCCGCGCGCCTGGGGTGCCCGGTCGTTCCGCTGGTCTCGACGCGCGCGCGCGGTATTGATGCGCTGAAGCTGGCCATTGACCGTCACGCGGGAAATCGCGACGTTGAGCTGGTGCATTACGCGCAGCCTCTCCTGCGTGAAGCCAACGTGCTGGCGCAGGAGATGGATAACGCTATGCCTGCGAAACAGCGTCTGTGGCTTGGCCTGCAGATGCTGGAAGGGGATATCTACAGCCGCGCTTATGCCGGTCATGCGGCCGATAAGCTGGACGTGACGGTGGCCCGTCTTAGCGACGAGCTGGACGACCCGGCGCTGCACATCGCCGATGCCCGTTACCAGGCCATCGCCTCGATCTGCGACGTGGTCAGTAACGCGCTGACGGCGGAACCCAGCCGCTTTACGGCGGCAGTGGATAAGATTGTGCTTAACCGCTTCCTCGGTTTGCCCATCTTCCTGCTGGTGATGTACGTGATGTTCCTGCTTGCCATTAACATCGGTGGCGCACTACAGCCGATTTTTGACGCCGGTTCCGTCGCGGTCTTCGTCCACGGGATCCAGTGGGTGGGTTACACCCTGCACTTCCCGGAATGGCTCACCATCTTCCTCGCGCAGGGGATCGGCGGCGGTATCAATACCGTTCTGCCGCTGGTGCCGCAGATCGGCATGATGTACCTGTTCCTCTCGTTCCTGGAAGATTCCGGCTACATGGCGCGCGCGGCGTTCGTGATGGATCGTCTGATGCAGGCGCTGGGCCTGCCGGGTAAATCCTTCGTCCCGCTTATCGTCGGCTTCGGCTGTAACGTGCCGTCGGTGATGGGCGCACGTACGCTGGATGCACCGCGTGAACGTCTGATGACCATTATGATGGCGCCGTTTATGTCCTGCGGTGCCCGCCTGGCAATCTTTGCTGTCTTTGCCGCAGCCTTCTTTGGCCAGCAGGGCGCGCTGGCAGTCTTCTCGCTGTATGTCCTGGGCATCGTGATGGCGATCCTGACCGGTTTAATGCTCAAGCACACCATCATGCGCGGTGAGGCGTCACCGTTCGTGATGGAGCTGCCGGTGTACCACGTCCCCCATCTGAAAAGCCTGGCGATCCAGACCTGGCAGCGTCTGAAAGGCTTCGTCCTGCGCGCCGGTAAGGTGATTGTCATCGTCAGCGTTTTCCTGAGCGCCCTGAACAGCTTCACCCTGAGTGGACAGGCAGCGGATAACATTAACGACTCTGCCCTCGCCTCCGTCAGCCGCGTCATCACGCCGGTCTTCAAACCGATTGGCGTGCATGAGGATAACTGGCAGGCAACCGTCGGCCTGTTTACCGGCGCGATGGCAAAAGAGGTGGTTGTCGGTACCCTGAATACGCTCTACACCGCCGAGAACATTCAGGAGCAGGAATTTAACCCGGCTGAGTTTCATCTCGGTGATGAGCTGCTGGGTGCCGTAGAGGAAACCTGGCAGAGCCTGAAGGACACCTTCAGCCTGAGCGTGCTGGCGAACCCGATTGAGGCCAGCAAAGGCGACGGCGAAATGGCGACGGGTGCCATGGGCGTGATGGGCGAGAAATTTGGCAGCGCGTCCGCGGCCTACAGCTATCTCATCTTCGTTCTGCTCTATATTCCGTGCATCTCCGTGATGGGGGCGATTGCCCGCGAGTCCAGCCGCGGCTGGATGGGGTTCTCCATCCTGTGGGGGTTAAACATTGCCTACTCGCTGGCGACGCTGTTTTATCAAACCGTTAACTTCAGCCAGCACCCGCGCTACAGCCTGGTCTGCATTCTTGCGGTTGTGCTGTTCAACGTGGTCGTTCTCGGTCTGCTGCGGCGGGCACGCAGCCGCGTCGACATCGACCTGCTGGCAAACCGTAAAACCGCCGCAACCTGCTGCAACAGCCCGGCGGGCGACTGTCACTAAGGAGCACACATCATGGCATCGTTGATTCAGGTTCGTGATCTGCTGGCGCTGCAGGGGCGAATGGAGGCGAAACAGCTGAGCCTCAGCCTGCATACGCCGCAGCCGATGATCGATGCCATGCTGGAAAGACTGGAAGCCATGGGGAAAGCGGTGCGGATTCAGGAAGAGCCGGACGGTTGTCTCTCCGGCAGTTGTAAAAGCTGTCCGGAAGGAAAGGCCTGTCTCAGGGAATGGTGGGCACTGCGTTAATAAAGCCGGGCATCGCTGCCCGGCTTTATCGTGTTACTTGTAGACGTCCGCCGTTGCGCGTACGTTTTTGGTCTGCTTTTCAGCGCTGGTGACGACGTAATACGTTCCGCCCAGCTCATCCGCTTTCTTCGACAGCTCTTTTCTCGCGTCCATCGGCGCAGTGGTGTCAGACGTAGTAATCTCACCAATTTTCGTCAGATTCATGCCGGCAACTTTATCTTTTTCCAGCTCTTTTGCCGCAAAGACGCCAAATGACAGTGACCCAATAACCAGAGAAGTGACAATACCTGTAACAAGTTTCATAGCCTGACTCTCCATAGGATTGTTGTTTTGATTATCGTAGGCAGAACAACCGCAACGACATCTGGAGTATGGTTGCGGTGTGTTACTTTTTCCAGGCAGGATAGAAAATAATCAGTCGAAACGTTGACTTAACGCAATGAGCGCTGAACAAAACTCCGCCGGATGAGAGATGAACGGGGCATGTGCGGCTTTGGCAATGATCTGCGATTCGCTGTTCGGCCACAGATCATCCAGCAGCGGAGCCACTTTGCGCGGCACAATTCCGTCAAGGTAACCATAGATACGCAGATGCGGTATCGTCAGGGAGGCCAGCGGCGCGCGCAGGTCAACCGTTTTCAGCAGCTCAAGACCGCCATTAAGCACCTCAACCTCCGGCATCGGCAGCGACAGCACGGTTTGCTTCAGCGTGCGGGCATCCTTACGGGCGGTTTCAGTTCCCATCGTCTGCAGGGCGAGGAACCGCTCTACGGTCCGCTGGAAATCTTCGCTCAGCTGCTGCTGGAAGCCCGCCAGTACCTCGGGTTTTATCCCCGGCCACGCGTCCTGCGCGCTAAAACAGGGCGACGACGCCACCGTCACCAGCGCTTTTACGCGGTCAGGCCGCGACAGCGCAATCTGGCTTGCCACCAGTCCGCCCAGGCTCCAGCCCAGCCAGACAGCGTTTTGCGGCGCAGCGTCCAGAACCTGCTGTGCCATCTCATCAAGCGACATGGCCCCAAAACCGCGGCTGCGGCCAAAGCCGGGTAAGTCCACCAGATGCAGCGTGAAATGCGAGGCAAGTTCCTCACGTATGCAATGCCATATCTCTGCATTCAGGCCCCATCCGTGCAGCAGCACAAGATGGCAATTTCCTGTCCCTACGGTCTGCCACCACAGCGTCTTCATCAGTTACTGTTCTCTTTTTTCACATGGAGGTTGCACATGCTAACAGTACCTGGGTTGTGCTGGCTATGCAGAATGCCGCTGGCACTCAGCGGGTGGGGCATCTGCTCCGTTTGCACGCGATCGCTGCAATGGCGTATCGGGACCTGTCCACAATGCGGTTTACCGGCCACCAGTCCCTCTTTGCCCTGCGGCCGCTGCCTGAAAAAATCCCCGCCGTGGAGCGCGCTGGTGGCAGTGGATGATTATGTTCCGCCGCTGAGCAGGCTGATTCACGCGCTGAAGTTTTCCGGCCAGAGTGCGCTGGCTCAGCCCCTTGCCCGACTGCTACTGCTGGCGGTTTTGCAGGCGCGGCGCCACCGCGCATTGCCGAAAATCGACAGGGTGGTAAATGTCCCCCTGTACCGACGTCGGCACTGGCGGCGGGGCTATAACCAGAGTGACCTGATCTGCCGTCCCCTCGCCCGGTGGCTTGGCTGTCAGTATGATGCCCGCGCGCTGACACGTGTTCATGCCACCGCCATCCAGCATCAGCTCAGCGCCCGGCTTCGCAAAAGAAACCTCAAAAATGCCTTTCGCCTTGAATTGCCGGTCGACGGTCTCCATATCGCGATTGTGGATGATGTCGTCACCACAGGCAGTACCGTTGCTGAACTTTCCCGACTGCTTTTGCAAAGCGGCGCCGCGTCGGTTCAGGTATGGTGTCTGTGCCGTACCTTGTAGCCCTTCTTCAATGGGCGTATGATTATACCCAGGTAATTTAGTCAACTATTAGGCCAAAGCTATGATCCGTATTTCCGATTCTGCACAAGCGCACTTTGCCAAACTGCTGGCAAATCAGGAAGAAGGGACGCAGATCCGCGTGTTTGTGATTAATCCAGGCACTCCGAATGCAGAATGTGGTGTTTCTTATTGTCCTCCGGACGCTGTGGAAGCCACCGACACTGCCCTTAAATTTGAACAGCTCACCGCCTATGTTGATGAGCTGAGCGCACCGTATCTTGAAGATGCGGAGATCGACTTCGTCACCGATCAGCTGGGTTCTCAGCTGACCCTGAAAGCGCCGAACGCGAAAATGCGTAAAGTGTCTGACGATGCCCCGCTGATGGAGCGCGTTGAGTATCTGCTGCAATCCCAGATCAACCCACAGCTGGCTGGCCACGGCGGCCGTGTTTCCCTGATGGAAATCACCGACGAAGGTTTTGCCATTCTGCAGTTTGGCGGCGGTTGTAACGGTTGTTCAATGGTCGATGTCACCCTGAAAGAAGGGATCGAGAAGCAGCTGCTGAACGAGTTCCCGGAACTGAAAGGCGTGCGTGACCTGACCGAACACCAGCGCGGCGAGCACTCCTACTACTGATTCAGTGCCCGTCTGTATTGCCCGGTGGCGCTGCGCTTACCGGGCCTACAAAACCCTGCTCCCCCTCTTCGTTCCCCTCTATATGTTGACCTGCGTCTCATAATTCACATTTTGCCTTCCAGGGTGATTCTCAATCACGCCATGTTACCCGTATCATTCTCATGGGCACTAAACACACTCATAACAGCCGACTAAACTTAATCGTTTAAAAGGCATCAGTATTAGTGCCGTTACTTCTCTGTTCCCAGTTGGGACAATCGGAATTTGTCGTTGAAACAATGACGTTACCCATAACAATTCAAAGGCCAGGTAAATCATGCCATTAGTCATCGTTGCTATCGGTGTTGTGTTATTACTGCTCTTGATGATCCGCTTCAAAATGAACGGATTTATCGCTCTGGTTCTGGTGGCGCTTGCAGTCGGTCTGATGCAGGGGATGCCGCTGGTGAAAGTTATCAGCTCGATTAAAGCCGGTGTCGGCGGCACGCTCGGCAGCCTGGCGTTGATCATGGGCTTCGGCGCCATGCTCGGTAAAATGCTGGCGGACTGCGGTGGCGCCCAGCGTATTGCCACTACGCTTATCGACAAATTTGGTAAGAAGAACATTCAGTGGGCAGTGGTGTTAACCGGCTTTACCGTCGGTTTCGCGCTGTTCTATGAAGTGGGCTTCGTATTGATGCTGCCGCTGGTGTTCACCATTGCGGCTGCCGCGAGCATCCCGCTGCTGTATGTCGGTGTGCCTATGGCCGCGGCGCTGTCCGTGACCCACGGCTTCCTGCCGCCGCACCCGGGTCCAACCGCTATCGCCACCATCTTCCACGCGGATATGGGTAAAACCCTGCTGTTCGGTACGATTCTGGCGATCCCGACGGTGATTCTGGCAGGTCCGGTTTATGCCCGCTTCCTGAAAGGGATTGATAAGCCTATCCCGGAAGGTCTGTACAGCGCTAAAACCTTCACCGAAGAAGAGATGCCTGGCTTTGGCGTCAGCGTCTGGACCTCTCTGGTACCGGTGATCCTGATGGCGATGCGCGCCGTGGCAGAGATGATCCTGCCGAAAGGTCATGCGTTCCTGTCCGTGGCGGAATTCCTGGGTGATCCGGTGATGGCAACGCTGATTGCCGTGCTGATCGCGATGTTCACCTTCGGTCTGAACCGTGGCCGCTCCATGGATCAGATCAACGACACGCTGACCTCTTCCATCAAAATCATTGCCATGATGCTCCTGATCATCGGCGGTGGCGGTGCCTTCAAGCAGGTTCTGGTCGACAGCGGCGTGGACAAATACATCGCCGCGATGATGCATGAAACCAACGTGTCGCCGCTTCTGATGGCCTGGTCTATTGCCGCAGTTCTGCGTATTGCACTGGGCTCTGCGACCGTTGCGGCGATCACCGCCGGCGGCATCGTTGCGCCGTTGATTGCCACTACGGGCGTGAGCCCTGAGCTGATGGTTATCGCCGTCGGTTCCGGTAGCGTGATTTTCTCTCACGTTAACGACCCGGGCTTCTGGCTGTTCAAGGAGTACTTCAACCTGACGATCGGTGAGACCATCAAGTCCTGGTCCGCGCTGGAAACCATTATTTCGGTGTGCGGTCTGGTCGGGGTGCTGCTGTTGAATATGGTGGTCTGATGCCCTAAGTCGGGTGGCGGCTACGCCTTACCCGACCTACATGAGCACTACCGGATAATAAAAAACCCGCCACTGGCGGGTTTTTTATTACTTCTTCCCGGCAGCTTTTCGCCGCTTATCCAAATCCTTAATCAGCCTGTTCACCCCGTCATCGGCAAACATCGCCTCAAGCGTGGTGGACAGCTTGCGACGCCAGTTCTTGTACTGATAGCTGGTGCCCGGGATGTTCACCGGCTCCGCCATATCAATCCAGTCTTCCGGCTGCAGGCCCAGCAGGGCGCTATTGCTGTCGGCAATGTAACGCTGCAAACCACGGTTGAGCGTGGAGGTCATGGACATCAGCGACGCCTTATGCCCGGCACGTTTTGGCAGACAGCCCTGCTTGTGCAGCGCATCCAGCAGCCCCTGTTTGGAGAGTTCGCGATCCTGATACAGGCCGCGTAACACCTCTTCATCAGGATACAGGCCCAGCGTTTTGCCAAGGGTCAGATCGCCGCTTTCCCAATAGCCACGAAGCGTAGGAAGGTCATGCGTCGTCGCGACTGCCATTGACTGTTCAGGGTACGCTTGCGGCGCGCGGAAGGTTTTCTCATGGTCGTTTTCAAAATAGAGCACTTTATAGGAGTAGACGCCGCTGTCGCGAAGCTTGCTGACAATTTCCACCGGCACGGTACCGAGATCTTCGCCGATCACCATGCACTGATGACGCTTGCTTTCCAGAGCCAGGATCGACAGCAGATCGTCAACCGGATACTGCACGTACGCCCCGTGGTCCGCCGTTTCACCGTACGGGATCCACCACAGGCGCAGCACGGACATCACGTGGTCGATACGCAACGCGCCGCAGTTCTGCATGTTCGCGCGCAGCAGGTCGATGAACGGCTCGTAGGCGCGCGCCGCCATGACGTGCGGATCCATCGGCGGTAATCCCCAGTTCTGGCCCAGCGGGCCCAGGATATCCGGTGGTGCCCCCACGGAGGCCTTCAGGCAGTACAGCTCACGGTCGCACCAGGTTTCCGCGCCGCCTTCCGCCACGCCCACGGCCAGGTCACGGTAAAGGCCAATCGGCATTTTATAGCCCTGGCTCACCTGCCAGCAGGCGGCAAACTGGCTGTACGCCAGCCACTGCAGCCACAGGTAGAAGTCCACTTCATCGGCATATTTTTTACAGAACGCTTTCACTTCCGGCGTGTCGACGGTTTGATACGCTTCAGGCCAGACCGGCCAGCCCCAGCGCATTTCGTCCTCTTTTACCTGATACGCATGCAGCGCATCGAACGCCGCCTGCCAGTACAGGCTCTCGCCCTCCTGCGTCACGAACTGGCGGAACGCCGCCATCTGCTCGTCATCGCGCTGCGAAAAGCCTTTCCACGCCAGGCGCAGCGCGGCCATTTTCAACGCCGTGACGGTGGAGTAATCCACCCAGTCGGCTTCGCGCGCCTGCTTCAGCGCCTGCTGCGTGGTGCTGAGTTTCCACCAGGCCTGCGCCTCCTGGCTGTTTTTGAAATCATCTAAGGCGTTAACGTCGATATAAATCACGTTCAGCCAGCGACGGGACGACGGGCTGTACGGGCTGGCGCTCTCCGGGTTGGCCGGGTAAAGGGCGTGGATCGGGTTGAGGCCGATAAACGCGCCGCCGCGCTCGCCCACGGATGCCAGCATGTTCTTCAGATCGCCAAAATCACCGATCCCCCAGTTGCTGTCGGAGCGCAGCGTATAGAGCTGCACGCAGGCGCCCCACAGCTTTTTGCCTTCAAGCAGCGCCTGCGGCTCGTAGCAGCGTTTTGGCGCGACGATCACCCGGCAGTGGAAACGCCGATCGTCCTGGGTGAGCGTCAGGGTGTGATAGCCCTCCGGCAGCTTCGCCGGAAGGTTTAGCGTTTTGCCGCCGGTGGCGTGGCCTTTGTGCTGATGCCCCTCTTCGGTCGTGAGCAGCCAGCTAAACTCGCCGCGCCCCTCCACCGCGAGCGGCATCTTTTTGCCTGCAGTGAATACCTTCACGTTCGGCACCGGCGCAGCCGACGCTTTTGCGTCGGTTTTGTGCATAGCGTCCAGCAAACGTCTTTTGGTGTCGGCGCCAATAGACTGTGGTTTGCCGTGAGCATTAATGTAACTGAGGCTAATTCCCGCCGCCTGCGCGGCACTGTCCAGACGTTTACTCTCCATCGCGCTTCCTTAGCGTTTTGCCTGCCAGATACGGGCCTGATAATCACGGATTGAGCGGTCAGAGCTGAACATACCGCAGCGCGCGGTGTTCAGGATGCACGCGCGGGTCCACGCTTCCTGGTCGCGATACAGCACGTCGACCTGTTTTTGCGCGTCGACATAGGCCGTAAAGTCCGCCATCACCAGATACGGGTCACCGCCGTGTTTATCCATGCTGTGCAGCATCTGGTCAAACGCGTGCTTGTCGCCGTCGCTGTATTTGCCGCTCTCCAGCTCCTTCAGCACCGCGTCCAGCACTTTGTCTTTCTTACGCCACTTCACCGGGTCGTAGCCTTTGGCCTTGATGGCTTTCACCTCTTCCACGGTGTGGCCGAAGATAAAGATATTCTCTTCGCCCACCTTCTCGGCGATTTCGACGTTGGCCCCGTCGAGCGTGCCGACGGTCAGCGCGCCGTTCAGCGCCAGCTTCATGTTGCCGGTACCGGAGGCTTCTTTCCCTGCGGTTGAGATCTGCTCGGAGATATCTGCCGCCGGGATCAGCATTTCAGCCGCCGAGACGCAGTAATCCGGCAGGAACACCACCTTCAGCTTGTCGCCCACTTTCGGATCGCTGTTGATCGCCGCCGCCACTTTATTGATGGCGAGGATGATGTTTTTCGCCAGATAGTAGCCCGGCGCCGCTTTCGCACCGAACAGGAACACGCGCGGGACGCGATCGGCCTGCGGGTTCTCGCGGATCTCTTTGTACAGCGCCAGAATGTGCAGCAGGTTCAGGTGCTGGCGTTTGTACTCGTGCAGACGCTTGATCTGAATATCGAAAATCGCATTCGGGTTGATCTCAATCCCGGTACGCGCTTTCACAAACTCCGCCAGGCGAACCTTGTTCTCCAGCTTGATCGCCCGGTACTGCTCGCGGAATGTCGCGTCATCAGCGTATTTTTCCAGGTTGATGAGCTGGTCCAGATCGTTGGCCCACTCTTTCTTCAGGGTCTTGTCCAGCAGGCCCGCCAGCAGCGGGTTGCACTGCTTGATCCAGCGACGCGGCGTGATGCCGTTGGTCACGTTGTGGAATTTGGTTGGCCACAGCTGGTGGTATTCCGGGAAGAGGTCTTTGACCACCAGATCCGAGTGCAGCGCCGCCACGCCGTTGACCGCAAAGCCGCTCACCACGCACATGTTCGCCATGCGTACCTGCTTATCGTGAACCACCGCCAGCTTCGCCCAGACCGCCTTGTTGCCCGGCCAGGTCTTGTCCACCAGGATTTTAAACTGGTCGTTAATCTTGTTAATGATCTGCATGTGGCGCGGCAGCAGCGTTTTCACCAGCTTCTCATCCCAGCACTCCAGCGCTTCTGGCATCAGCGTGTGGTTGGTGTAGGCAAAGGTACGGCTGGTAATGGCCCAGGCGTCGTCCCAGCTCAGCTGATGCTCGTCGATCAGCACGCGCAGCAGTTCCGGGATGGCAATGGTCGGGTGCGTATCGTTGAGCTGAATCACTTCGAAGTCCGGCAGCTGCGCCAGCTTGCGGCCCGCCAGATGATGGCGACGCAGAATGTCCGCCACGGAGCAGGCGCACTGGAAGTACTGCTGCATCAGGCGTAGCTTTTTACCGGCCAGGTGGTTGTCGTTCGGATAGAGGACTTTGGTCAGCTTCTCGGCGTCGATGCCCTGCTGCTCGGCCCGCAGGAAATCGCCGTCGTTGAATTTAGTCAGGTTAAACGGGTGAGCGTGTTTCGCCTGCCACAGACGCAGCGGCTGCGCCACGCCGTTACGGTAGCCAAGCACCGGCAGATCCCAGGCTTCACCGGTAATGGTGAACGCCGGTTCCCAGAGCCCCTGCTTTGTCACTTTCCCGCCAATGCCAACCTGCACGTCAAGCTGCGCGTTATGGCGGAACCACGGATAAGTATTGCGATGCCAGTCATCCGGCGCTTCCATCTGGTGACCGTCAGCAAACGACTGACGGAACAGGCCGTACTGGTAGTTCAGACCGTAGCCAATCGCCGACTGGCCGACGGTCGCCATGGAGTCAAGGAAGCAGGCCGCCAGGCGTCCCAGACCGCCGTTGCCCAGCGCCGGATCAATCTCTTCTTCCAGCAGGTCGGTCAGGTTAATGTCGTGTTCTTTAAGGACGTCACCGACCTCCTGATACCAGCCGAGGTTCAACAGGTTGTTGCCCGTCAGACGGCCAATCAGGAATTCCATTGAAATGTAGTTTACATGGCGCTGGCCTTTTACCGGTTTTGCCAGGGGTTGAGCATCCAGCTGCTCTGCGAGCGCACCGCTCACTGCCTGCCACCACTGGTGAGGCGTCATCTCGTTTGCAGCATGAAGGCCAAAACGCTGCCACTGACGCGTCAGGGCAGCCTGGAATTGAGCTTTGTTGAAGGTAGGCTGTGACATAGGGGATCGGCATCCTTTAGAAAGAAAACACAAGTTGGCGCTAGTGTGCCTGGCTCATTTCCCCTCTTCCTCCTCCCGAGGGGGATTAGACAGGGAGGAGTAGCGGGGATGAGCAGAAAAGTGTGATCAAGGCCACTCTCAGAGCATAGTTCGAGTGTGCCCGGAAGATAAAAAAGTAACCGAGGAGAATGTCAAAGAAATGAAATGCGGTTTCGGGTGAAATTAAACCCCGCCGAAATAATTACTTACGTAGAATAATATTTCGGCAATCGGGAAATCGCTAAGGAGATTATTAATCTCCCTTAACTTTACCAGAAGTATATTAAATTCGACGTCACTATCCCTTTCTGAAACAAGTTTCAGCGCAGCCGCAGCACAGCCATACAAGCCAGCATTGACGGGGCATCAAAGACCTTTTCAGAAAGTTCCCTCCTGTGCCTGAATGTTTTGTGACAGAGTGCAAATTCACAGCCACCAAATCCAGACATAACTTGCAATAGTTAACTTATTGGCCGACCTTATAACCATTAATTACGAAGCGCAAAAAAAATAAAATCTCTCGTTCCCCACAGTGAAGTGAAACCTATGTTGATTCCGTCTAAATTAAGTCGCCCGGTTCGTCTTGACCACACAGTGGTCCGCGAGCGTCTGTTGGCTAAACTTTCCGGCGCGCATAATTTCCGACTGGCGCTGGTTACGAGCCCTGCAGGTTATGGAAAAACAACGCTCATTTCGCAATGGGCCGCAGGTAAGAGCGATCTTGGCTGGTACTCTCTTGATGAGGGCGATAACCAGCAGGAGCGCTTTGCCAGCTATCTGATTGCCGCGATACAGCAAGCCACCCATGGACACTGCGTCGCCAGTGAGGTGATGGTGCAAAAGCGCCAGTACGCCAGTCTGTCCTCCCTTTTCTCTCAGCTGTTTATCGAACTGGCTGAATGGCATCGCCCGCTTTACGTGGTGATTGATGATTACCATCTCATCACTAACCCGGTGATTCATGAATCAATGCGTTTCTTCCTGCGCCATCAGCCGGAAAACCTGACGTTAGTGGTGCTGTCACGCAACCTGCCGCAGCTGGGTATTGCCAACCTGCGCGTGCGCGATCAGCTCCTGGAAGTGGGTAGCCAGCAGCTGGCCTTTACCCACCAGGAAGCAAAACAGTTCTTTGACTGCCGCCTGACCTCACCCATTGAGGCCGCTGAAAGCAGCCGCCTGTGTGATGACGTCGCGGGCTGGGCCACGGCGCTGCAGCTCATCGCCCTCTCTGCCCGGCAAAACAACAGTCCAGCCCATCAGTCAGCGCGGCGTCTGGCCGGCATCAACGCCAGCCACCTCTCTGATTACCTGGTGGACGAGGTGCTGAACAGTGTCGATCCCTCGACGCGTAATTTCCTGCTGAAAAGCTCGCTGCTGCGCTCCATGAACGATGCCCTCATCGTGCGGGTGACGGGCTGTGAAAACGGTCAGCTGCAGCTCGAAGAAATTGAACGTCAGGGCCTTTTCCTGACGCGCATGGACGATCCCGGCGAGTGGTTTAGCTATCATCCGCTGTTTGGTAGCTTCCTGCGCCAGCGCTGTCAGTGGGAACTGGCGGTTGAACTGCCGGAGATCCACCGCGCCGCTGCCGAAAGCTGGATGGCACAGGGCTTCCCGAGCGAGGCCATCCACCACGCGCTCGCTGCCGGGGATGCCAGCATGCTGCGCGATATCCTCCTCAATCATGCGTGGGGCCTGTTTAACCACAGCGAGCTGACGCTGCTGGAAGAGTCCCTCAAAGCCCTGCCGTGGGAAAGCCTGCTGGAGAATCCGCGTCTGGTGCTGCTGCAGGCCTGGCTGATGCAGAGCCAGCATCGCTACAGCGAAGTGAACACCCTGCTGGCGCGCGCCGAGCAGGAGATGGAAAGCGAGATGGATACCACCCTGCACGGCGAGTTCAACGCGCTGCGCGCTCAGGTGGCCATTAACGACGGTGACCCGGACGAAGCGGAACGGCTGGCGATGGTCGCGCTGGATGAACTGCCGCTGGCCAACTTCTACAGCCGCATCGTGGCGACCTCCGTGCACGGCGAAGTGCTGCACTGCAAGGGCGACCTCACGCGTTCGCTTTCACTGATGCAGCAAACCGAACAGATGGCGCGTCGTCATGATGTCTGGCACTACGCGCTGTGGAGCCTGATCCAGCAGAGCGAGATTTTATTCGCGCAGGGGTTCCTGCAGGCTGCCTGGGAAAACCAGGAAAAAGCGTTCCAGCTGATTCGTGAACAGCACCTGGAACAGCTGCCGATGCACGAGTTCCTGTTGCGTATTCGCGCTCAGCTGCTGTGGGCATGGTCGCGTCTGGATGAAGCAGAAAGCTGCGCCCGCCAGGGTGTGGATGTTCTTTCCAGTTTCCAGCCTCAGCAGCAGCTGCAGTGTCTGGCGCTGCTGGTGCAGTGCTCGCTGGCGCGCGGCGATCTCGATAACGCCCGCAACCATCTTAACCGCCTGGAAAACCTACTCGGCAACGGTCAGTATCATAGCGACTGGGTGTCAAACGCCGATAAGGTCCGGGTGATTTACTGGCAGATGACCGGCGATAAAAAATCCGCCGCCAACTGGCTGCGTCAGACGCCAAAACCGGAATTTGCCAACAACCACTTCCTGCAGAGCCAGTGGCGCAACATTGCCCGCGCGCAGATCCTGCTCGGTGAATTAGAGCCCGCTGAGATTGTGCTGGAAGAGCTGAACGAGAACGCGCGCAGCCTGCGCCTGATGAGCGATCTGAACCGCAACCTGCTGCTGCAGAACCAGCTCTACTGGCAGGCGGGTCGTAAAAACGATGCCCAGCGCGTGCTGCTGGAGGCGCTACAGCTGGCAAACCGCACCGGGTTTATCAGCCACTTTGTGATTGAGGGTGAAGTGATGGCCCAGCAGCTGCGTCAGCTTATTCAGCTCAACACGCTGCCAGAGCTGGATCAACATCGCGCCCAGCGCATTCTGCGCGAGATTAACCAGCATCATCGGCACAAGTTCGCGCATTTCGATGAGAACTTCGTTGAACGTCTGCTGAACCACCCGGAAGTGCCGGAGCTTATCCGCACCAGCCCGCTCACCCAGCGCGAATGGCAGGTTCTGGGGCTGATCTATTCAGGCTACAGCAACGAGCAGATTGCCGGCGAGCTGGCGGTGGCGGCGACCACCATCAAAACGCATATCCGCAACCTGTACCAGAAGCTGGGCGTGGCGCATCGTCAGGATGCGGTACAGCATGCACAGCAGCTGTTGAAGATGATGGGGTACGGAGTGTAATTCATTGCCCGGCGGCGCTACGCTTGCACGGGCCTACAGGTGTTGTAGGTCGGGTAAGCGCAGCGCCACCCGACACAACCGTTAGCACAATTCCAGCTGCAAATTATTATCTTTAATCACCTGCATCACGCCCGCCGGCGGCATCACGTCGGTATAGACCGCATCCACCATGCTGATGCTGCCCATGTTCACCATCGCGTTTCGGCCAAACTTCGAATGATCCACCACCAGCATCACGTGGCGCGAGTTTTCAATGATCGCGCGCTTGGTGCGTACCTCGTGGTAATCAAACTCCAGCAGCGAGCCGTCGCTGTCGATGCCGCTGATCCCCAGAATGCCGAAGTCGAGGCGGAACTGGGAGATAAAATCGAGGGTGGCTTCACCGATAATTCCGCCGTCGCGGCTGCGCAGCTCCCCGCCCGCGAGGATGATGCGGAAATCGTCTTTCTGCATCAGGGTGTTAGCCACGTTCAGGTTGTTGGTGACCACGCGCAGGTTCTCATGATCCAGCAGCGCATGGGCGACCGCTTCCGGCGTGGTGCCGATATCAATAAACAGCGTCGCCCCGTTCGGGATCTGGCTGGCGACCTTACGGGCAATACGCTCTTTTTCCGCCGTCTGCGTGGCTTTACGGTCGTGCCAGGAGGTGTTAACCGAGCTGGACGGCAGCGCCGCGCCACCGTGGTGGCGAAGAATACGGTTCTGATCGGCCAGGTCATTCAGGTCACGACGGATGGTTTGTGGGCTGACGGCAAACTGCTCCACCAGCTCTTCGGTGCTGACGTATCCCTGTTTTTTTACCAGTTCGATAATGGCGTCATGACGTTGTGTTTGTTTCATCAATTATCCCTGAGAATTATGTTCGTTTTCGCGCATGGAGCGTGTCGGCAAAGGCCATCGCCAGCCCCACGGCCAGCCCGGCGACGTGCGCGCCGTTGGCGATAGACATACCAAACAGATCAAACCATCCGGCAATTAGCCATATTAACGCAAAGGTTATTAATCCGCGTTGCAGATAGATGCCACTTTCCGGGTCGCGCTCCCCGCGAAGCCAGACGTAGCCCATCAGGGCATACACGACACCCGACAGCCCGCCGAACCACGGCCCGCTGAACTTGTGCTGCACGTAGCCGCTTAAAAGGGCGCTGATGATGGTGATAACGATCAGCTTGCCGCTGCCCAGACGCTTTTCAACGGCACCGCCGAGATACCACCACCAGAGCAGGTTAAAGAGGATATGCATCACCGAGAAGTGCATCAGCGCGTGGCTAAAGTAGCGCCAGACGTCAAACTCAAGAGACGGGTCATAAGGCCACGCCAGGGCAATCATCACGCTCTGGTCGCCGACCACGTTCATGATAATGAAGACAATGATGCAGGCCGCCATCAGCAGCAGCGTAAACGGGCCCGCGCGCTCGCGAATGGTGGCGAGGAAGGGAAAGCGGCTGTAGTGCAATCCGCTGCCGGTCTGGCCGGATTGCCAGCTTGCCGCCAGATAGCGCGGGTCGCCAGGGTTCTCAAGAAAACGCGCCAGCTCCTCGTTTACCCGCCCGGCCTGGCTCTCATCGGCCAGCCAGACGTCGGTCTGCGTATGTTGCTGAATAGTCAGAATAACGCCCTGCGTCGCCATATAGTCGACAAACGCCTGGGCGACGCGCGGGTTGGTAAAAGAGGTGATCATCAACATGGGCAGCGGTCGCTTATTTCCACACAAAAGGGGACAGTATAGCGGGATCAGCGCTCAAAAGCGTATTCCACTTCCGCCGGGAAATGACGATGCCAGGCATCGAAACCGCCGTCGACGCTGTAAACCGCGTCGTAACCCTGCTGAAGCAGGTACTGCGCCGCGCCTTTGCTGCTGTTGCCGTGATAGCACATGACCATCACCGGCGTGTCGAAGTCGTTATCGCGCATAAACGCGCCCAGCGTGTCGTTGGTGAGATGGAACGCGCCCGGCGTATGGCCCATCGCAAAACTCTGCGGATCGCGGATGTCCACCAGCACCGCTTTTCCCTGGTGCATCTTCTGGTGGGCTTCTTCTACGTTAATACATTCAAACTGATCCATGGTGTTCTCTTTACAGTGGTCAACGACAAGATTTTACCCCGTAGTGTACGTCCTGGCGGCGGGTAAACGCCATTATGTTATCCATATCACTCTAAATTGTTTTTTTGATGTTACCAAAAGCGCGTTCCTTTGCTATTATGAGCGATATCGAACATTTCTGAGCTTTAACGAAAGTGCATGAGGGTGTTATGGAAACCAAAGATCTGATTGTGATAGGCGGTGGCATCAACGGTGCCGGTATTGCGGTCGATGCCGCAGGACGCGGTTTATCCGTACTGATGCTGGAAGCTAACGATCTCGCCTGCGCGACGTCGTCCGCCAGCTCCAAACTGATTCACGGTGGCCTGCGCTACCTGGAACACTACGAATTCCGCCTGGTCAGTGAAGCGCTGGCCGAACGTGAAGTGCTGCTGAAAATGGCCCCGCATCTGGCGATTCCGATGCGCTTCCGCCTGCCCCATCGCCCGCATCTGCGTCCGGCGTGGATGATCCGAATTGGTCTGTTTATGTACGATCATCTGGGTAAACGCACCAGTCTCCCGGGTTCGAAAGGTTTGCGTTTTGGCTCAGAATCGGTCCTTAAGCCTGAAATCGTGCGCGGATTCGAATATTCCGACTGCTGGGTGGACGATGCCCGCCTGGTGCTGGCGAACGCGCAGATGGTTGAGAAGAAAGGCGGCGAGGTGAAAACCCGCACCCGCGCGACCTCTGCCCGCCGTGAAAACGGCCTGTGGATTGTCGAGGCGGAAGATATCGATACCGGCGAGAAATTCAGCTGGAAAGCGCGCGGCCTGGTGAACGCCACCGGCCCGTGGGTGAAACAGTTCTTTGACGAGGGCATGCATCTGCCTTCCCCGTACGGCATCCGCCTGATCAAAGGCAGCCATATTGTGGTGCCGCGCGTGCATACCCAGAAGCAGGCGTACATTCTGCAAAACGAAGACAAGCGCATCGTGTTTGTGATCCCGTGGATGGACGAATTCTCGATCATCGGCACCACCGACGTGGAGTACAAAGGCGATCCAAAGAACGTCGAGATCGACGAGAGCGAAGTGAACTACCTGCTTAAAGTGTATAACGCGCACTTTAAGAAACAGCTGTCGCGCGACGACGTGGTCTGGACTTACTCCGGCGTGCGTCCGCTGTGCGATGACGAATCTGACTCACCGCAGGCCATCACCCGCGACTATACGCTCGATATTCACGACGTTGACGGTCAGGCGCCGCTGCTGTCCGTGTTTGGCGGCAAGCTCACCACCTACCGCAAGCTGGCCGAGCACGCGCTGGAAAAACTGGCGCCGTACTACAAAGGCATTGGCCCGGCATGGACCAAGGGCGCGGTACTGCCCGGCGGTGATATCGGCGATAACCGCGATGATTACGCCGCGAAGCTGCGCCGTCGCTTCCCGTTCATCACCGAAGGGATGGCGCGCCACTATGCCCGCACCTACGGCAGCAATACCGAGCTGTTCCTGGGCGATGCGAAGGACATTGCGGATCTGGGCGAGCATTTCGGCCACGAGCTGTACGAAGCCGAGCTGCGTTACCTGGTTGAGCACGAGTGGGTGCGTCGTCTGGATGATGCTATCTGGCGCCGTACCAAAGAAGGGATGTGGCTCAACGCCGAACAGCAGTCTCGCGTGGCGCAGTGGTTGCTGCAACATGCGGGAAAGCGTGAGCTGTCGCTGGCGTCCTGATGTGAAAAAACGCCCGGTGGCGCTACGCTTACCGGGCCTACGGGATCAACCAGGCCGGGTAAGGCGAAGCCGCCACCCGGCTTTGTTTTTACAACCTCACCGGATCAATATGCCAGATCGTCTCGGCATACTCCTTGATGGTCCTGTCTGACGAGAAATAGCCCATATTGGCGATGTTGTACATCGCGGCGCTGGTCCACTTCTCCGGCTGGCGATAAAGTTCGTCCACCTTATCCTGACAGTCCACGTAGCTGCGATAATCCGCCAGCACCTGGTAGTGATCGCCAAAGTTAATCAGCGAATCGACCAGATCGCGGTAGCGGCTCGGTTCATCAGGGCTAAACACGCCGGTCGCGATCTGCGTCAGCACCTGACGCAACTCTTCATCCTCTTCGTAATATTGACGCGGCGAGTAGCCTTTCCTGCGCAGCGCCTCCACCTCTTCCGTCGTATTACCGAAGATAAAGATATTGTCTTCGCCCACGTGCTCCAGCATCTCGACGTTCGCCCCGTCCAGCGTGCCGATGGTCAGCGCGCCGTTGAGGGCAAACTTCATGTTACTGGTGCCGGATGCCTCCGTCCCCGCCGTGGAAATCTGTTCAGAGAGATCCGCCGCCGGGATAATCAGCTGCGCCAGGCTGACGCTGTAGTTCGGAATGAACACCACCTTCAGCTTGTCGCCAATGTCCGGATCCTGGTTAACTACCTTCGCCACGTCGTTGATGAGATGAATAATGTGCTTCGCCATGTAGTAGGCCGACGCCGCCTTACCGGCGAAGATCTTCACGCGCGGCACCCATTCGGCCGTCGGATCGGCCTTGATGCGGTTGTAATGGGTGATCACGTGCAGCACGTTCATCAGCTGACGCTTGTATTCATGGATGCGTTTGATCTGAACGTCGAACAGCGCTTTCGGGTTTGCCACCACGTTGAGGTGCATCGCCAGCCAGACCGCCAGACGTTTTTTGTTCAGCAGCTTGGCTTCGCGCACGGCTTTGTTCACCGTCGGGAAATCAATATGCTGTTCCAGCTCGCTCAGTTGGCTCAAATCGGTACGCCAGGTGCGGCCAATATTCTCGTCCAGTACCTCAGAGAGCGGCTGGTTGGCCAGCGCCAGCCAGCGGCGCGGAGTGACGCCGTTGGTCACGTTGCAGAACCGCGTCGGGAAGATCTTCGCGAAGTCCGCAAACAGCGACTGCACCATCAGGTTCGAGTGGAGCTCGGACACGCCGTTGACCTTGTGGCTGATGACAACCGCCAGCCAGGCCATGCGCACGCGGCGACCGTTCGACTCATCAATAATGGACGCGCGGCTCAGCAGGCCGGTATCGTTCGGATACTGCTCCTGCAGCGTCTTGAGGAAGTAGTCGTTAATCTCAAAGATAATCTGCAGATGGCGCGGCAGGATTTTGCCGAGCATGTCCACCGGCCACGTCTCCAGCGCTTCGCTCATCAGCGTGTGGTTGGTGTATGAGAACACCTGACAGGTCACCTCAAAGGCGTCATCCCAGCTGAACTTATGCTCATCGATCAGCAGGCGCATCAGCTCCGGAATAGAGAGCACCGGGTGGGTGTCATTAAGGTGGATCGCGGTTTTCTCCGCCAGGTTGGCGTAGGTTTTGTGCAGCTGATGGTGGCGGCTAAGGATGTCCTGAATGGTCGCCGAAACAAGGAAGTACTCCTGACGCAGGCGCAGCTCACGGCCCGAGTAGGTCGAGTCATCCGGGTACAGCACGCGGGACACGTTCTCGGAGTGGTTTTTATCCTCCACCGCCGCGAAGTAGTCACCCTGGTTAAATTTCCCGAGGTTAATTTCGCTACTGGCCTGGGCACTCCACAGGCGCAGCGTGTTGGTGGCGTCGGTGTCGTAGCCGGGGATAATCTGGTCGTAGGCCACGGCCAGGATCTCTTCCGTTTCCACCCAGCGGGATTTTTTCCCTTCCTGCTGAATACGTCCGCCAAAGCGCACCTTGTAGCGCGTGTTGTGGCGCTTGAACTCCCACGGGTTGCCGTACTCCAGCCAGTAGTCCGGGGACTCTTTCTGACGCCCGTCGACGATATTCTGTTTGAACATACCGTAATCGTAGCGAATACCGTAGCCACGGCCCGGCAGCGCCAGCGTCGCCAGCGAGTCGAGGAAGCAGGCGGCGAGACGTCCCAGACCGCCGTTACCGAGGCCCGGGTCGTTCTCTTCGTCGATCAGTTCTTCTAAATCTAACCCCATCTCTTCCAGTGCGGTTTTGACGTCGTCATAAATACCGAGCGACAACAGCGCATTGGACAGCGTGCGGCCAATCAAAAATTCCATCGACAGGTAGTAAACCTGACGCGTCTCCTGCGAGAGCTGGGCGCGGTTTGAGCGCAGCCAGCGTTCAACTAAGCGGTCACGCACGGCAAACAGGGTGGCGTTCAGCCACTCGTGCTTGTTGGCAATAACCGGATCTTTCCCGATGGTGAACATCAGCTTGTAGGCGATGGAGTGCTTTAACGCCTCAACGCTGAGCGTGGGTGAAGAGTAGCTAAATGGAGCGTTCATATCAGTAACTTCGCCTCGTTACATCAAGCGTTGATAGAGATCGCGGTATGACTGCGCCGCGACATGCCAGCTAAAGTCCATGGACATCGCCTGACGTTGTACGTAACGCCACAGCGATGGACGGGACCACAAGACGAAAGCACGCCGAATCGCCCGAAGCAGCGACCAGGCATTACTGTCCTCAAAGACAAATCCGCTGGCGATACCGTCCGCCAGGTTTTCCAGAGAGCTGTCGGATACGGTATCCGCCAGTCCGCCCGTGCGGCGTACCAGCGGCAGGGTGCCGTATTTCAGGCCGTACAGCTGCGTCAGGCCGCAGGGTTCGAAACGGCTTGGCACCAGAATGACGTCCGCGCCGCCCATAATGCGGTGCGAGAACGCTTCGTGGTAGCCAATCTGTACGCCTACCTGCCCCGGATGTTCCGCGGCGGCGGCAAGGAAACCTTCCTGCAGCACCGGGTCGCCCGCGCCGAGCAGCGCCAGCTGTCCCCCCTGCTCCAGTAAACCGGGCAGCGCCTCCAGCACCAGATCCAGCCCTTTCTGGCTGGTCAGGCGGCTCACGACGGCGAACAGCGGCACTTTGTCGTTCACCTTCAGGCCCATCGCAATCTGCAGCTGGCGTTTGTTCTCCGCTTTGTCCTCCACGGAATCACGACCGTAGCGCGCCGCCAGCAGGAGATCGGTTTCCGGGCTCCAGATTTGTTCATCCACACCGTTCAGGATGCCCGACAGGCGGCCTTCGCGATGGCGCTGCTGCAGCAACCCTTCCATGCCGTAGCCAAACGCCGGCTGGGTGATCTCACGCGCGTAGGTTGGGCTCACCGCCGTGATGTGATCGGCGTAGTACAGCCCCGCCTTCAGGAACGAGATCTGCCCGTTAAACTCCAGACCGTGCATGTTAAAGAACGACCATGGCAGATCGATGTCATTCATGTGATGGGCGTAGTACATCCCCTGATACGCCAGGTTATGCACGGTAAAGACCGATTTCGCCGGGTGGCCGCGCGCGGCGAGATACGCCGGAGCAAGCCCGGCGTGCCAGTCGTGCGCGTGCACCACATCCGGACGCCAGAACGGATCCAGCCCCGTCGCCATTTCGGCGCCGACCCAGCCGAGCAGCGCAAAGCGCAGCACGTTGTCGGTGTAGGCGAACAGGTTCGTATCGTGATACGGGCTGCCCGGGCGATCGTATAAATGCGGCGCGTCGATCAGGTAAATCCCTACGCCATTGTAATGTCCAAACAGCAGGGTAATGCGTCCGGCAAACGTTTCACGGCGGGTCACCACTTTCGCATCGGGTATACCGCGCCGGATATCCGGAAAGGCGGGCAGCAGGACTCGGGTATCCACGCCTCCGGCGATTTGCGCCGCCGGTAATGCGCCAAGCACATCTGCCAGTCCGCCCGTTTTTAATAACGGGAACATCTCAGAACATACGTGTAAAACCTGCATCATCGCTCCTGTTTGATCTGCAGCTTCCGCAACATTTCCCGTGTGACTAACACGATCCCCTCTTCCGAACGGTAGAAACGACGCGCGTCTTCTTCCGCATTCTCCCCAATAACCATCCCTTCAGGGATGACGCAGGCACGGTCGATCACGCAACGACGCAGACGACACGAGCGCCCTACCCAGACATCCGGCAACAAGACTGCCGAATCGATATTACAGAATGAATTTATCCGCACGCGCGGGAACAGCACCGACTGCACCACGACCGAACCGGAGATAATGCACCCGCCGGACACCAGCGAGTTCAGCGTCATACCGTGGCTGCCGGAGCGGTCCTGGACGAACTTGGCCGGCGGCAGCGACTCCATATGGGTACGAATCGGCCAGTTCTGGTCGTACATATCCAGTTCAGGCGTGACCGATGCCAGATCGAGGTTCGCTTTCCAGTACGCTTCCAGCGTGCCCACGTCGCGCCAGTAGGGTTCCGCATTCGGGTCGGACTGCACGCAGGACAGCGGGAAAGGATGTGCATACGCCATGCCAGCTTTCGTGATTTTCGGAATGATGTCTTTACCGAAGTCGTGGCTGGAGTTTTCGTCTTTGTCGTCTTCTTCCAGCAGCTCATAAAGATAATCTGCGTCAAAGACATAGATCCCCATGCTGGCGAGTGATTTGGTGTCATCGCCCGGCATGGTTGGCGGGTTCGCCGGTTTTTCAACGAAGTCGATAATTTTGTCGTCCGCATCCACGTGCATGACGCCAAACGCCGTCGCTTCAGCAACGGGCACAGGCAGACACGCCACGGTGCAGCGCGCCCCTTTTTCGACGTGGTCGATCAGCATGTGGGAGTAATCTTGCTTGTAGATGTGGTCCCCGGCGAGGATCACGATGTATTCCGCGTTGTAGCGACGAATGATGTCGAGGTTCTGGGTCACCGCATCCGCTGTCCCGCGATACCAGTTTTCGCCGTGGACGCGTTGCTGCGCAGGAAGGAGATCGACAAACTCGTTCATCTCTTCGCTGAAGAAAGACCAGCCGCGCTGGATATGCTGAACCAGCGTATGCGACTGATACTGCGTAATGACGCCGATGCGGCGAATGCCCGAGTTCAGGCAGTTGGAGAGCGCAAAGTCGATGATACGGAACTTACCACCAAAGTGAACAGCCGGTTTGGCGCGCTTGATGGTCAAATCTTTCAGACGGGTACCACGCCCGCCCGCAAGTATCAGGGCAACCGTTTTTAATGGTAGCTGGCGTGCCAACATTAAGGGATCGTTCTTCTCTAATCTAACCATGACTAACTCCTTTTTTATCATCTTTGGAATACGCACACTCCGTGCGCAGGCCCGTGCCAGACAGCCATTACTACCGGATTATCCGCTCCGGCAAAGGGGGGAACGGCGCGCCACTCCCCGTCAGGTAAAACAATCTCTGCGACGTCATCCGTCGCGTTCAGCGTGACCAGCCATTTATCCGACAGCAGGATTTGCAGGCGTGGTACGCCGTGTTGCCACTCTTGCGCGCTTAACGGTTGCGCGTCTTTATTCAGCCAGCGAACGTTGCCGTCACCCTCTTCCCACCAATTGTTGGCGGTCAGCGCGGGGATCTGCTGGCGAAGATGGATCAGCGCAGCGGTAAAATGAATCAGCCCGTTGTTGGCTTCCCCCCAGTCAAGCCAGGTTAAGGTGTTGTCCTGGCAATAGGCGTTGTTGTTACCGTGCTGGCTATGACCATGCTCGTCGCCTGCCAGCAGCATCGGCGTGCCCTGCGACAGTAAAAGCGTTGTCAGCAGCGCATGAACGCTGGCGCGTCGCCGCTCTATCACATCCAGACTTCCGCCTAACCCTTCTATACCATGATTGAAGCTATGGTTATTGTTAGTGCCATCGCGATTCTCTTCGCCGTTCGCCTCATTGTGTTTCTGATTGAAACAAACGCAGTCCCTGAGCGTAAAACCGTCGTGTGCCGTCAACAGATTGACGGTGGCCGACGGGCGTTTGCCGTCGCGCTTAAAGAGATCGCTCGACGCGGCAAAGCGCCCGGCAAATTCCCCCAGCGACAGGTTCCGCTCCAGCCAGAAGCGGCGCACGGCGTCGCGGTAGTGGTCGTTCCACTCGGCAAACAGCGGCGGGAAATTCCCGACCTGATAACCGCCTTCACCGATGTCCCACGGCTCGGCAATGAGCTTCACCTGCGAGAGCACCGGGCAGTTTTTTATCGCCTCAAACAGCGGCGCCTGCTGGCTGAACGCCGGCGTGCGCCCCATCACCGGCGCCAGGTCGAAACGAAAACCGTCGACGTGGAACGTCTCTACCCAGTATTTCAGGCATTCATACGCAAAATGCGTGACCGCCGGATGGCTGAGATTGAGCGTGTTGCCGCAGCCGGTCCAGTTCTCGTAATCGCCATCCTGCCTGATCCAATAATAGCTACGGTTATCAATTCCGCGCATGGAGAGCGTCGGGCCGTCGAGATCGCTTTCTGCGCTGTGGTTCAGTACCACGTCCAGAATGACCTCAATGCCCGCCGCGTGGAGCGCCTTCACCGCATCGCGGAACTCGTCCCGCGCCTTTTCCGGATGGACGGCATAGCGCGGCTCGAGCGCGAACATCACCAGCGGGTTATAGCCCCAGTAGTTGCTCAGCCCCAGCCGCTGCAGGCGCGGCTCGCTGGCAAAATGGACGACGGGGAGCAGTTCCAGGGCGGTGATGCCGAGGTGTTTCAGGTAGGCGATCATGGTGGGATGCCCGAGTGCCTTGTAGGTGCCGCGCATCTCTTTGGGGATCGACGGATGCAGGTACGTCAGCCCTTTGACGTGGGCTTCATAAATGACGGTCTTGCCCCACGGCGTGTGCGGCGGGGCATCGTCTTCCCAGTCATAAAGATCGTTCACCACCACGCTTTTTGGCGCGACGGGCGCGCTGTCGCGGTGGTCGGGCTCGCCGTAGCCCACGTGGAAGAGCGGGTCATCTTTAAATTCGCCGTCCACGCGGTGCGCGCACGGGTCAATCAACAGCTTCGCCGGGTTAAACCAGTGCCCCTGCGCGGGATCCCACGGACCGTGAACGCGAAAGCCGTAGTGCATGCCGGGCCGCCCGCCGGCCAGGTAGCCGTGCCACGTATCCCCCGTGCGCGCGGGTAAATCGTAACGGTGCTCGTTACCTTCCCCGTCAAACACGCACAGTTCTACCCGCTCGGCGTGAGCGGAAAAGAGGGTGAAATTGACCCCCTTTCCGTCAAAATGCGCCCCGAGCGGTTCGGGTTTACCTGCCGTAAGCTGCGTCATTCGCCCTCCCGCATCAGCCAGATGGTGCCAAGCGGCGGCAGCGTCAGGCTCAGGGAGTTGGGTCGCCCGTGGCTTTCAATGGCGTCGCTCTGTACCAGCCCGCCGTTACCGGCGTTGCTGCCGTGGTAGTGCATCGAGTCGGTATTCAGAATTTCACGCCATTTGCCCGGCTGGTTAATGCCGAAGCGGTAGTGTTCACGCGGCACCGGGGTGAAGTTGCTGGCGACGATGATCTCGTTACCCGCCTTGTCACGACGCACAAAGACAAACACCGAGCGCTCATGGTCGTCCACCACCAGCCATTCAAAGCCGTACGGATCGAAGTCGAGCTCGTGCAGCGCTTTGTGGTGGCGATAGGTCAGGTTCAGATCGCGTACCAGACGCTGCACCCCGTGGTGCCAGTTGTCGCCGCCTTCCAGCAGATGCCAGTCGAGGCTGGCGTCGTGGTTCCACTCGCGCCCCTGGGCGAACTCATTGCCCATGAACAGCAGTTTCTTGCCCGGGAAGGCAAACATCCAGCCGTAATAGGCGCGCAGGTTGGCAAACTTCTGCCACGCGTCGCCCGGCATGCGGTCGAGAATCGATTTTTTACCGTGTACCACCTCATCGTGCGACAGCGGCAGCATGAAGTTTTCGGTGTAGTTGTAGAGCATCCCGAACGTCAGTTTATCGTGATGATACTTACGGTGAACCGGATCCAGCTTCATGTAGTCGAGCGTGTCGTGCATCCAGCCCAGGTTCCACTTATACCAGAACCCCAGGCCGCCCAATGACGGCGGACGGGAGACGCCCGCAAAGTCGGTGGACTCTTCCGCCATGGTCACGGCACCGTCCACCTGCTCGCCGATAATGCGGTTGGTATTACGCAGGAATTCAATCGCCTCCAGGTTTTCGCGGCCACCAAACTCGTTCGGGATCCACTCCCCCTCTTTGCGGCTGTAGTCGCGGTAGATCATCGACGCCACCGCATCCACGCGCAGGGCATCGATGCCAAACCGCTCGATCCAGTACAGGGCATTCCCGACCAGGTAGTTTGAGACCTCACGGCGACCGTAGTTGTAGATCAGCGTGTTCCAGTCCTGGTGATAGCCTTCGCGCGGATCGCTATGCTCGTACAGCTTCGTACCGTCAAACTCTGCCAGCGCAAAATCATCCGCCGGGAAATGGCCCGGCACCCAGTCGAGGATGACGTTCAGCCCGGCGGCGTGCGCGGCATCAATGAAATAGCGGAAGTCGTCGCGGGTGCCGAAGCGGCGGGTCGGCGCATACAGCCCGGTGGGCTGATAGCCCCAGCTCCCGTCGAACGGGTGCTCGTTGACCGGCAGCAGCTCCAGGTGGGTAAAGCCCATCCATTTGGCGTACGGGACTAGCTGGTCGGCAAGCTCCCGGTAGCTGAGCCAGAAGTTGTTATCGGTGTGGCGACGCCATGAGCCGAGATGGACTTCATAGACGGAGATCGGCGCATCAAAGCGGTTGGCCTGCTTACGCTCCTCCGTCTGGATAACCTTCTCCGGCAGGCCGCAAATCAGCGATGCGGTATCCGGACGCATCTGCGCTTCGAAGGCATACGGGTCGGCTTTAATGCGCAGCTTGCCGTGGGCGTCAATCATCTCGAATTTATAAAGCTGCCCGTGGTGCGCCCCGGGGATAAACAGCTCCCAGATGCCGGTTTCCCGACGCAGGCGCATCGGGTGGCGGCGGCCATCCCAGTAGTTGAACTGTCCAACAACGGAGACACGCTGGGCATTGGGCGCCCACACGGAGAACCGCGTGCCGGTAATGCCGTCCATGGTATCGGCATGGGCACCCAGCGTTTCATAAGGGCGAAGATGCGTCCCTTCGGAGAGCAGCCAGGCATCCATCTCTTTAAGCAGAGGGCCAAAGCTGTAGGGATCGTCAATCAGGTTTTGCTGACCGTGCCAGAGAACGGCGAGCTGATAGCGAAAAGGATTTTTACGACGGGGCATCACGCCCGAGAAGAAGCCACGGGAATCGAGGCATTCCAGGTTACCGACCTTGCGGCCGGTTTTGGGTTCAATCACCCAGACTTCTGTGGCATCCGGTAACAGTGCCCGAACTTCCAGACCGGCCTCAGTACGGTGCATCCCAAGCACAGAAAAGGGGTCAGCGAAATGACCCGCAATAAGCGCATTAATCACGTCTCTATCCACACGATCGGACATGGTATTCATCCTGTTTTTTATGTCGTCCTTTTTAAGCGCTCCGGGACGACTTTTAATGTGACCTGAACGGGACAGCACAAAAATGTGCATCCATTCTGCTCCGCTCGAACCTCAGGTAAGAAATGACTCTTCCTTAAAGCATAGCCAACGCTCTAGATGACTCCTGATAAAAAATAAGACATACGCGTGTTACTCCATGTAGTACGCAAAAAAAAGGGGTGAAAATCACCCCTGGTATTTAACAAATTATTACGCCAGCTGGCGCAGCATGCGGCGCAGCGGCTCGGCGGCGCCCCACAGGAGCTGGTCACCGACGGTGAACGCGGAGAGATACTCCGGCCCCATATTCAGCTTACGCAGACGGCCAACCGGCGTGGTCAGCGTGCCGGTCACCGCTGCCGGGGTCAGCTCGCGCATAGTAATATCGCGATCGTTTGGTACCACTTTCGCCCACGGGTTGTGCGCGGCCAGCAGCTCTTCCACGGTCGGAATAGACACATCTTTTTTCAGTTTAATGGTGAAGGCCTGGCTGTGGCAGCGCAGTGCGCCGATACGTACGCACAGACCGTCAACCGGAATGGTGTTCGCGGTATTGAGGATTTTGTTGGTCTCAGCCTGGCCTTTCCACTCTTCGCGGGTCTGGCCGTTATCCAGCTGCTTGTCGATCCACGGGATCAGGCCACCGGCCAGCGGTACGCCAAAGTTATCCACCGGCAGCTCACCGCTGCGGGTCAGCTGGGTCACTTTACGCTCGATATCCAGAATAGCGGATGCCGGGTTTGCCAGCTCGGTCGCAACGCTCTGGTGCAGTTGGCCCATCTGGGTCAGCAGCTCGCGCATGTGACGCGCACCGCCGCCGGACGCCGCCTGGTAGGTCGCCACGGAGACCCACTCCACCAGATCCTGCGCGAACAGGCCGCCGAGGGACATCAGCATCAGGCTGACGGTGCAGTTACCGCCAACAAAGGTTTTCACGCCGTTGTTCAGACCATCGGTGATCACGCCCTGGTTAACCGGGTCGAGAATGATGATGGCATCGTCTTTCATGCGCAGCGACGAGGCCGCATCAATCCAGTAGCCCTGCCAGCCGCTTTCACGCAGCTTTGGATAGATTTCGTTGGTATAATCGCCGCCCTGGCAGGTCACAATAATGTCGAGCGCCTTCAGCGCTTCCAGATCGTAAGCATCCTGCAACGTGCCTGTGGTACCACCAAAGGACGGAGCAGCCTGGCCGAGCTGAGAAGTGGAGAAGAAGACCGGGCGGATAGCGTCGAAATCGCGCTCTTCAACCATGCGTTGCATGAGTACAGAGCCGACCATACCGCGCCAGCCGATAAAACCAACGTTTTTCATAGCATTTTTTTCCTGCTGAGGGTGTGTGCTGATTGTGCAAGCCAGTATTGAACTGGGATATGCTTCACATTACAAAATGCTGCCAAAGTCGCAAGCGAAATTAATCGATGATTGCCCGGCAATCAGAAATACAGCTAATTATCATAATAACCTTAGAGAGTTTCAGGGATAATTTACATGAGTGAAATCATTTCCGCCGCGGTTTTATTGATCTTGATTATGGATCCCCTGGGCAACCTGCCCATCTTCATGTCGGTGCTAAAACACACCGAGCCGAAGCGTCGCCGGGCGATCATGATCCGCGAGCTGCTCATCGCCCTGCTGGTGATGTTTATCTTCCTGTTTGCGGGTGAAAAAATTCTCGCATTCCTGAACCTGCGTGCCGAAACCGTGTCGATTTCCGGCGGGATTATTCTGTTCCTGATTGCCATTAAGATGATTTTCCCGAGCGCGGAAGGTAGCAGCAGCGGCCTGCCTGCGGGTGAAGAGCCATTTATTGTGCCGCTGGCGATCCCCCTCGTCGCGGGCCCGACCATTCTGGCCACGCTGATGCTGCTGTCGCATCAGTATCCGAATCAGATGAGCCATCTGGTGATTGCCCTGCTGATTGCCTGGGGCGGAACGTTCATTATCCTGCTGCAGTCGTCCCTGTTCCTGCGCCTGCTGGGCGAAAAAGGGGTAAACGCGCTGGAACGCCTGATGGGGCTGATTCTGGTCATGATGGCAACGCAGATGTTCCTGGACGGGATCCGGGCGTGGATGAAAGGATGACGTTCTCCCTCTCCCCGTGGGCTGAGGGTTCCCCACAAAATAATGCCTGCACGGATGACCCCCTCTCCCTTGAGGGAGAGGGCTGGGGTGAGGGGGAACATACGGCTGTGGAGGTCATTCCGTTCACTTTATGTTCATTGCTACTCTGTAACGACATGGCCGGTGAACGTGCCAGGGTGGCTCAATCGCCACCACCCTGGCGACCCGGGCTCCCGGCGGTAAATCGCCGCTTCGCGGTACCCTCAGCTTATTCCTTCAGGCTATCGGGTCGGGCATGAGCCTGCATCCCTGCAGGCCACGCCCTCTCGGCGCATCCCTGCGCCTCGCCCCGGCCTTACGGAAACGCTTCGGCGATTTACAGCCGGACCAGGGCGCCGCTGTAACTGATTAATTTTACTGAAGCAACGTTCATCGCTTCCGGTTACAAAATTACTGGGGATCCCTCAGCCTCGTGGGAGAGGGTATCAGGCCGCAGAGGCCGTATTCTTGCCGGGTGGCGGCTTCGCCTTACCCGGCCTACAACTGCTCTAGTCCCGTAGGTCGGGTAAGCGTTAGCGCCACCCGACTTTTTTCACAGTGGCAAGATGCCTTCATTTGTACGCAACCAGCGCGGTGCTTTCAACATACCGCTATACAGCCCAACTAAGCCTTGCAACAAATCTCCAGCCACTCTTTCATCACGCTCTGAAAGTGAACGAGCCAACAGCAACTGTGTTAATAGCTGGCAATAGCTTCCCAACTGATCAACTTCCGGTTCGAAGGCAGGGACGTCCAGCGGCAGGTCATCTACCGTTAAACTCGCTTTTAAATATTCAGGAACAGGTTCAAGCAATGTTGGCTGGAGAAGAGCCAGACAGGCGGAAAGCCGCCCGCACAGCGCCATCTTCTGTGGCTGATCTTCGCATTCAACCATTGAGTCAACAAACCGCTCGCAGTTGTCTGCAAGTTTGGTGAAATCTGTGGTGCGATCGAACGGAATAGTGAATAAAGAGTGAGAAACGTTAGGGGTAGTAGTCATATGACCGCCTCCAAAGAGTAGTTTTTATCCACCACTGGAGAGGCTAATCTCGCTGGTGGCGGAACCGAGCAGGGTTAGCCTTACCGGCCTCTTCGGATACCGGCGCGTCTTGCGACGCCCCCGCTCGGCCCACCGTTGGAGTGTAGCTAAGCGTGCGACACAAAAATACTTGTGTCACCGAAGAAGTAAGGCAGGAGGCTAATCCTGGCGCCTGATTTTGCAGGCGCGGCAAGAAGATACTGCTTTGCCGATCGGGTGGCAAGAGAGGCTCTGGAAGGCGGCTCGCAAAACGAATGATGATTTATGATGGGTACGGCCTGATACCCTCAACCTCCCCCCAAATAAGTGAGGGCTACCCCTTACGAATCAAATACCGGTACGGCAGCGCCTCAGTCTGCTGTGCCACCAGCTCATGCTCCATAAAGGTACAAAAACCGGGAATGTCGCGGGTCGTGGCCGGGTCGTCGGCGATGATCAGCAGCGTTTCACCGGTCTGCATGTTGCGCACGGTTTTACGTACCATCATTACCGGTTCCGGGCAGCGAAGGCCCTGGGCATCAAGGGTGTGGTCTGGGCTGGAAAACAGGTCGGTCATGATCTTCTCGGTCAGGTAAAAACGGCTGTAGTTTACGCCCGGTTGCGATCAATGCAAACCAGGTTAACGATTGCGTAAAAACTAACCATTGCAATGTCCTGCCAAAGCAGTATCATGCTGCGGTTTTTATTGGGTTCCCTCACCCCAACGTATAAAAAGGTCACAATATGACGCAGTTTTCTGAATCTCAGCGCGTAAAAGCGTTGTTCTGGCTTTCGCTTTTCCATTTGCTGGTGATCACCTCCAGCAACTATCTGGTGCAGCTCCCTATCTCCATCTTTGGTTTTCATACCACCTGGGGCGCGTTCAGTTTTCCGTTTATTTTCCTCGCCACCGATCTGACCGTGCGTATCTTTGGCGCACCGCTGGCTCGCCGCATTATTTTTGCGGTCATGCTCCCGGCGCTGTTCATCTCGTACGGGGTTTCGTCTCTGTTTTATATGGGAAGCTGGCAGGGCTTTGAGGCGTTAACCCACTTCAACCTGTTTGTCGCCCGTATCGCCGCAGCAAGCTTTATGGCCTACGCGCTGGGGCAGATTCTGGACGTGCACGTGTTTAACCGCCTGCGTCAGAATCATCGCTGGTGGATGGCGCCCACCGCCTCCACGCTGTTCGGTAACGTGAGCGATACGCTGGCCTTCTTCTTCATCGCCTTCTGGCGTAGCCCGGATGCGTTTATGGCCGAACACTGGATGGAAATCGCGCTGGTGGACTACTGCTTTAAGGTGCTCATCAGCATTGTCTTCTTCCTGCCCATGTACGGCGTGCTGCTGAATATGCTGCTGAAAAGGCTGGCAGATAAATCTGAAATCACGGCATTGCAGGCAGGTTAAGGGTTCGCTTTATCAGTTGTGATAAGATGAACGAATGAGCCGTTATGGCCGTTTATCGAAAGGAAGAAGTCAATGCGCAATCTGGTTAAATATGTCGGGATTGGCCTGCTCGTTGTGGGTCTTGCAGCCTGTGATAACAGCGACACGAAAACGCCTGCTCAGGGCGCATCCGCAGAAAGCAATGCGACCGGCCAGCCGGTGAATCTGATGGATGGCAAACTCAGCTTCTCTCTGCCAGCCGATATGACTGACCAGAGCGGCAAGCTGGGCACTCAGGCGAACAACATGCACGTTTACTCCGACGCAACCGGGCAGAAAGCGGTCATTGTGATTGTGGGCGACGACACCAGCGAAGATCTGGCCGTCCTGTCCAAACGTCTTGAAGATCAGCAGCGCGGCCGCGACCCGCAGCTGCAGGTCGTGACCAATAAATCCATCGAGCTGAAAGGCCATAAGCTGCAGCAGCTGGACAGCATCATCTCTGCGAAAGGCCAGACCGCTTACTCCTCTGTCGTGCTGGGCAAGGTCGATAACAAACTCCTGACCCTGCAGATCACCCTGCCAGCGGAAGATCAGCAGAAAGCGCAGACGGCTGCTGAAAACATCATTAACACCATCGTGATCCAGTAACGTTTCACGATGATGACGTGGCCTCCGGTGCCTGCACCGGGGGCCATTTTTTTAGCCGCCACGTCAGAAGCAAGGCCACGATCACCAGACCCGCTGCGGCAAGATAGATCACCGGCACGCCTGCCCAGGCCATCACCAGCCCCGCCAGCGGGCCGGTAATGCCTAACGACATATCCATAAACACCGTATAGGTCGCCAGCGCGGCGCCCTGATTCTGCGGCGGCACGGCTTTAACCGCCACCACGCCCAGCGCCGGGAAGACCAGTGAAAAACCGGCTCCCGCGAGGAAGACCCCCACTTTCGCGACCCAGGGCACCATCGCTATTCCGGTCAGCAGCAGCCCGACAATCTCTATCGCAAAGCAGATCATCGCCACGTTCAGCCCACCCAGACGGTTGATGCCGTTAGGGAAAAGCAGGCGCGCGCCAACAAACGCACAGCTGAACAGGGTTAACGCAAAGGCCGCGCCGTCCCAGCCTTTGGCGTCATAGAACAGGGTAATGAAGGTCGCGATCACACCGAAGCCGGTGGTCGCCAGCGCCAGCGCCATGCCGTACGGCCAGA
Organism: Enterobacter sp. BNK-13; assembly: GCF_048685015.1. Taxonomy (NCBI): domain Bacteria; kingdom Pseudomonadati; phylum Pseudomonadota; class Gammaproteobacteria; order Enterobacterales; family Enterobacteriaceae; genus Enterobacter; species Enterobacter sp. BNK-13. The sequence goes on from NZ_JBLQTP010000001.1 coordinate 4,054,748, forward strand.
CGCGCCCCAGCACCGCCCGAAACGGCAGCGGCTTGCCCTTGCTGGCCTTCACTTTCGGGCGCGGCAGCGCAAACAGAATCGCCAGCAGCGCGACCGCCATGATGGTGACGGCCAGCCCATACAGCCCGCCAAACGCATAGCAGGCCACGCCGAGCGGCGCACCGAGCGCCATCGCACCGTAGGTGACAATCCCGTTCCAGGAGATCACCCGGCCAATGTGCGGCGCACCGACAACCCCCACGCCCCACAGCGTCGAGCCGGTTCCCGCCAGGCTTTGCCCGATGCCGAGGATGACGCGGCCCAGGCAGAGGAGCGCCAGACTGATCAACGGCCAGTGGCTGGCTGAGGCAGCCAGCAGGTAGCTCAGGCCACTGAGGAAGCAGCCGCACAATCCCACCACCACGATGCTTTTTGGACCGAACGTGTCCGCGTAGCGACCGGCATGCGGTCGGCTCAGGAGTGTCGCGAAATACTGCAGGCTAATCACCAGCCCCGCCCAGAAGGCACTGAAGCCCATCACGTCATGGACATAGCCCGGCAGGACCGCCAGCGGCAGGCCGATGGTGAGATAGCTGGCAAAGTTGAAAATAACAACGGAAACGATGCGCAGATTGAGGCGCAGTCCGCTCAGTGCCGTTTCAGCGGCAGGTTCGGGCATGGGGTTCTACCTGGATTTTTTACAACAGTGTTTCACTATTACCACGCCCCAATAAGAAAATCAGCACCGACTTTCAGATTAACGGTGCCAGACGAAGCGAAGCCCGGGCACTACACTTACCGGGTCATCATATTAAGGAACACGCATGATCGCTAACCCGTCCGACAAAGCAGGACTCCACATCTTATTAAAGCTCGCCTGTCTGGTGGTTATCCTTGCGGGTATCCATGCTGCCGCTGACATTATTGTCCAGCTCCTGCTGGCGCTCTTTTTTGCCATTGTGCTTAATCCTCTGGTCACCTGGTTTCTTCGCCGGGGCGTCAGCCGTCCGGTCGCCATCACCATTGTCGTCATCGTGATGCTGATTGCCCTGACGGCGCTCTTCGGCGTGCTGGCGGCATCGCTGAGCGAATTCTCCACCATGCTGCCACAGTACAACAAAGAGCTGACGCGTAAGATCGTCGCACTCCAGGAGATGGTGCCCTTCCTTAATCTGCATATCTCACCCGAACGGATGCTGCGCAGGATGGACTCCGAGAAGGTCATGACCTACGCCACCACCTTGATGACGGGGCTTTCCGGCGCGATGGCCAGCATTCTGCTGCTGGTCATGACGGTCGTGTTTATGCTGTTTGAAGTCCGCCACGTCCCCTATAAACTGCGCTTTGCGTTGAATAATCCCCAAATTCACATTGCCGGATTACACCGGGCGCTGAAGGGGGTCTCAAAATATCTGGCGCTGAAAACGCTGCTGAGCGTCTGGACCGGGGTGATTGTCTGGCTGGGGCTGATGCTGATGGACGTGCAGTTCGCGCTGATGTGGGGCGTACTGGCGTTTCTGCTCAACTACGTGCCCAATATTGGCGCGGTGCTTTCCGCCGTGCCGCCGATGATTCAGGCGTTTCTGTTTAACGGTTTCTACGAATGTATGCTGGTCGGCGCGTTATTCCTCGTCGTGCACATGGTGCTGGGCAATATTCTCGAACCACGCATGATGGGGCACCGGCTGGGCATGTCGACGCTGGTCGTATTTTTATCCTTACTGATTTGGGGATGGCTGCTGGGCCCGGTCGGCATGCTGCTGTCGGTCCCCCTGACCAGCGTGTGTAAGATCTGGATGGAAACCACTAAAGGCGGCAGCAAGCTGGCGATCCTGCTCGGGCCGGGGAGGCCAAAAAGCCGGTTGCCTGGGTAAGCACTCTCGTCTGGTTAGCCATTACCGGGGACAATAGATTATAGTAATGGTTTCGCCGCGCAACTTTGCGACTCTCTCTGTTTTGACTGAAGGCCAGACGTTATATGTACCAGGTTTTTCTGGGAAAAATCTCCTCGCTGAGCACCAATCGCTGGGCTGAAGCACTCTCCCGACACGCGCCCGAAGGCGCCCAGCGTGCGCGCTGGCTGGCGGGTCGCGGGTTGCTTTCGCGTCTGCTGGCCCCGAAGTCACTGCCGGAGATTATCCACAACGAACAGGGGAAACCCCTTTTTGCCGGCGACTATCCGCTGTGGTTCAGCCTTAGCCACGCGGATGATGACATTGCGTTAATTATCAGTGACGAAGGTAACGTGGGCTGTTCACTGGAACGTATTCGCCCGCAGGATAACTGGCACACGCTCGCCAATGCCGTCTTCAGCGGCGCCGAGCATGAAGAGCTGGAAAAAGAAACGCCAGAGAGCCAGCTTACGGCGTTCTGGCGCATCTGGACGCGGAAAGAAGCGATCGTTAAACAGAGCGGCGGTCACGCCTGGCAAATGGTTAGCATTGACAGTACCGCCCGCGCATTTCACTCAGTCAGCCACTGCCGGATAGACTCGCTGAGTCTTGCGGTCTGTACCGCGACGCCCTTTGAGCTCAGGGCCGGGCTGATCCATTCTGCTGACGACGTGCTGGCCGAAAAATCGTCAACACACCCAGAATAATAAACCCGACCCCCACCAGCCCGTGCCAGGAGAAACGTTCTTCCCAACCCGGCAGCAGGATCGCAGCGCCCCACACCAGGATATAGCTAAGACTCAGCAAGGCATACGCTTTGCTGAGCGCCATGCGATGCAGCGCCAGATACCAGCAGCCCATCGAGGCCACATACCCCATCAACCCCAGCAGCAGCGCCCCCGTGCCGGATGAGAAGTGCCACAGCGCGGAAATAAGCGCCAGAACATCGCTGACCGGCGGCAGTGACTGCATCGCACTGCGCAGCAACAGCTGCGCGGCGCTGACTAACAGCACGCTGCATAAGGCCCAGAACGCCCCTTTCACAGGCTTCCTCCCAGGATAACAATCCCAATGATGATCAACCCTACCCCCAGCCAGTGATGCGATGCGACGGTTTCACGCCAGAATACCTTCGCCGCCAGCGTCACCCAGACAAAATTGAGGCTCAGCATAGGGTAGGCAATGCCGACAGGCAGGCGCTGCAGCACCACCAGCCAGACCAGCATCCCGCTGCCCAGCGCCAGCAGAGCCAGGCCAAGCCACAGCGCGATATGCACGCCACGCCGCCCGGCTTTCGCCGGACGGGTAGCCTGTTTCTGGCACAGCTGTCCTGCACAGCTGAGCAGGCTTGCCAGTACCAGCCAGATCCAGGTCATCACTTCGGAAGATACTGCAGGTAGGCCAGACGGCCCTGGATATACAGGCTGTCCGGTTCTGGCAGATTAGCCCGCGAAAGGTCATCGCGTTTTGACAGCAGGATAACCAGCGATACGCGTCCCTGCTGACGGTGCTCTGCCAGCCACTGCGCGAAGTCATCTTTACCGACAAAACGATCTTTCACATCAGGATAATCCAGCCCGTAGCGCAGTTCGCCACTCTGACCATACAGCGTGATGTCATTGCGCTTCAGCTCCCACGCCAGGCCAGCGGCCACGCCCACGTTATTGGCCAGCACGTAACGGCTGTCCTGAAGCGGCTCGCGCACGGTGTCGACCAGCGACTGCGGCTGTTTGGAATCCACCACCAGGTTAGGAATGGCAAAACCAATCAGCAGCGCCAGGCCCGCAGGGCAGAACGCCGCCAGCCACCAGCGCTGCTGACTCTGCCTGAACGTAAACCAGCCTACCGCGGCCCAGATGAGGAACGCGACCACCGCGCAGAACACTTTATACAGTTCGACCGAGGTCCAGACCGGATGCTTAGACAGTCCCCACGGGGAGACCACCAGCGCCGCCACCACGCCGATAACGCCAAACGCCAGGTTAATCCCGCCGTTAATGCGCAACGCTCTGGCGCCTTTCTCCGCCGCGAGGCAGGCATAGCGCGCCATCAGGATCGCCAGCGGGGCAAAGCACGGCAGGATGTAGGTCGGCAACTTGCCTTTGGCGATGCTGAAGAACAGCAGCGGCATCACCACCCATCCCAGCAGATAGAACCCGCCGCCCGCGTTTTGTCGGTCATTCCAGCCGAGACGAAACGCGCCGGGCAGCAGTGCCAGCCACGGCAGGCTACCCGCAATCAGGAACGGTATGTAGTACCAGAACGGGGCTTTGTGCTGCGCGTCGCTCTGGGCGAAACGCTGAATATGCTCCACCCAGAAGAAGTAACGCCAGAAGTCAGGCTCACGCTGCGCAATAGCCAGCCCCCATGGCAGAACAATCAGCACGCAGCTCAGGATCGCGAGCCAGCCAAAAATCAGCACCTCTTTCCAGCGCTTCTGGGCGATCACCCACGGCAGCACGCCAATCACCGGTACCGCCAGTGCCAGGAAGCCTTTGGTCATCACCCCCATCCCGCAGGCCAGCCCAAGCAGCACATAGCCGCCCGCTTTTCCGGCAACGGTTTGGGCCTGTGACGCCAGCCAGAAGCTGCACATCGCCGCCACCAGCCACAGGGTGATGATAGGATCCAGCACCGCATACGTGCCGATGCCATACACCAGGAACAGGGTCAGGAAGATCAGGCCAGAGAAAATGGCTGTGCGCTTATCCCGCCAGAGACGCCAGGCCATCCAGATAACCAGCAGCGCGGCTAAACCGGTGGAGAAGATGGACCCGGCGCGCACGGCGAGGTTCGTGTGCCCGAACAGCATCTGCCCGATGCTGTTGATCCAGTAGCCAGCAATTGGCTTTTCAAAGTAACGCAGCCCCAGGAAATGCGGGACAACCCAATCTCCGGAGGCCAGCATTTCGCGGCTGATTTCCGCATAGCGCGTTTCATCAGGCTGCCAAAGCAGGCGGATATCGACCGGAATGAGGTAGTAAACGATAAACAGTGCGAGAAGCGCTAAGCCATAACGGGCTGTTTTCATGGGACCGGACTCACGGTTTGTTGATAACCAAGCCAGCCTTCCCGGCCAGCCAGTTCATTACGGACCACTTTTCCCACGGGCAGGGTGCTGAGGTCGTCTGGCAGCAGCTCGCTCAACGGGCAGAATTCGATGCCCTCCTGAGCGGCCATCGTCAGCAGTTCGTCGAAATCATGCTGATACGCAATCCCTTCCACTTCGGCATGGATGGTATACACCGGCGTACCGGCGTCACGATGAATGCGGTCCAGAATGTAGCGATTGAACTCATCCGCCTTAACCTCGCGTCCAACCACTTCATCCCAGGTGGGAAGCGTGACCGGAATTTGCACCGTACCGTAGCGATTTTCGCCTAACAGCGGCAAAAAGGGCCCGGTTCCGCGGCAATCGCTGTTGTAGCGAAACGCGAAGGCCTCTTTGGCCTTCACGACGCGCTGATCCGCACGCCATCCCGCCACGGCGGAGCAGCGCACGGGCTGACCGATAATGGCCTCCAGCTCCAGCATCCCACGCTCGACCTCACGAGACAGGCGCGGGATATCCCAGACGCCCGCCCAGGCTTGCCAGGCATGGTGATCCCAGGCGTGCAGACCCACCTCATGATGCTGCGCCGCCTCGCGGATAACCGCTTCATTACCCGCGCCGATGCGTCTGCCGGGCCAGGCGGTGCCGGCCAGCAAAATATCCCAGCCGTAGAGGGATGCTGCGCGCGAGCGCAGCATTTTGTACAGAAATGCCGGTTTAACCAGACGCCATAAATGGCGTCCCATGTTGTCAGGCCCCACGCTGAAGAAAATGCTGGCGCGCACACCGTGTTTGCTCAGCAGTTCCAGCAGTTTGGGTACGCCGTCACGCGTTCCCCTGAAGGTGTCGACATCAATGCGTAAACCGACTTTTTTCATGAGACCTGTTCCGACAGCTCCACGGTGCGCAGGAAGAAATCAAGCGTCTCATCAATGGTCTGTTCCATCTTCACGGTCGGCGTCCAGTTCAGGCAGCGCTTCGCATTGCGAATGCTTGGCTTACGGTGCTCAACGTCCTGATACCCTTTTCCGTAGTAGCTGCTGCTTTCCACTTCGCGGAAGCCGGCAAACGGCGGGAATTTAACGCGCAGCGGATGACGCTCAAAGCTGGCCAGCAGCATCTCGGCCAGTTCGCGAATGCTCGCTTCGTTGTCCGGGTTACCGATGTTGATGATTTCACCGTTGCAGCGGTTATCTTTGTTTTCGATGATGCGGAACAGCGCTTCGATACCGTCGCTGATATCCGTAAAGCAGCGTTTTTGTTTCCCGCCTTCGATAAGCTTAATTGGCGAGCCTTCTACCAGGTTCAGGATCAGCTGGGTGATCGCACGGGAGCTGCCGATACGCGCCGCGTTCAGGTTGTCCAGACGTGGCCCCATCCAGTTGAACGGACGGAACAGGGTAAAGCGCAGGCCCTCTTTCTCACCGTAGGCCCAAATCACGCGGTCCAGCAGCTGTTTGGAGACGGAGTAAATCCAGCGCTGTTTGTTGATCGGCCCGACCACCAGGTTGGAGGTGTCTTCATCGAAGTTCTTATCGGTACACATGCCGTACACTTCAGAGGTGGACGGGAAGATGATGCGCTTGTCGTATTTCACGCAGTCGCGGATGATCTTCAGGTTCTCTTCGAAGTCCAGCTCAAACACGCGCAGCGGGTTACGGGTGTACTCGATTGGCGTGGCAATAGCGACCAGCGGCAGCACCACGTCGCATTTCTTAATGTGGTATTCAATCCACTCGGAATGGATGCTGATGTCCCCTTCCACGAAGTGGAAGCGCGGGTTGTCGAGGAAGCGGCTGATGGCATCAGAGCCGATATCCAGACCGTAAATCTCGTAGTTATCGTCCTTAAGCAGACGTTCGGTCAGGTGGTTACCGATAAAGCCGTTCACGCCGAGGATCAGCACGCGGGTGCGGCGTTTGATGGCAACAACCGGTGCGCTGGTGATCAGCGCCCCGGCCACCAGGCCCAGCGACTGCGCCAGCTGTGTGCCCTGAACGTACAGGCCGTTGTCGGTTTGTCCGGTAACGATCTCCAGTGCCTGCTCGCCGCAACTCACAATCAGCGGGGAGACGGAGACGACGGTGCCCGGTTTTGCCGCCGGAATGTCGTCACGCACGCGGGATTTCCAGACGATGAATTTGCTTACGCCCGCAAAGCTGTAGGCGCCCGGCCACGGATCGGTTACGGCGCGCACCAGGTTGTGCAGCTGGCGAGCTGGTTTGTTCCAGTCCAGACGACCATCTTCCGGCGCGCGGCGGCCAAAGCAGCTTGCCTTGCTCTCGTCCTGTGCGGTCTCGCTGAAGGTGCCGTTGAGGATGGCAGGAAGGGCATCACGCAGCAGCGTCTGTGCCGTCGCGTTCAGCTTTTGATGCAGCTGCAGCGCGGTATCGTCCGCATCAATAGCGACCTTCTGCTGTGCCACGATAGCGCCCGCATCCGCACGGCGCACCATGCGGTGCAGCGTCACGCCCGTTTCCGTTTCACCGTTCACCAGCACCCAGTTCAGCGGGGCGCGGCCACGGTAGGCAGGCAGCAGCGAACCGTGAAGATTAAAGGCACCTTTCGCGGCCAGGCCTAAGATCTCGTCAGAGAGCAGGTTGCGATAGTAGAACGAGAAGATCACGTCAGGCGCGAGGGCGCGGATGCGATCCACCCACAGCGGGTGGTTGACGTCGTCCGGCGCATAAACCGGGATACCGCGCTCGGCGGCGATACGCGCTACGGAGCCGAAAAAGTTGTTTTCTCCAGCCGTGTCCGGATGGGTAAAGATTGCCGCAATGTCATAGCCCGCTTCCAGCAGGGCCAGCGTGCCCGTGCACCCCATATCGTGATAGGCAAATACAACAGCTTTCATGGGTGAATTTCCTCTTGAGATGCTTTGTGTTCCTGACGGACAACACGTTGAATAAAGTAGCGCGGACGCGCGCGAACATCGTTATAGATACGGCCAATGTATTCACCGAGGAGACCCATCCCGACAAACTGGGCGCCGATGAACATAAACAGCACGGCAAAGAGCATAAAGACCCCTTCCGCCGCCCACTGCGGGCCAAAGACCAGGCGCAGTACCACCAGCAGGACAGAAATCGCAAAGCCCGCCAGCGCAATAATGCTGCCGAAAACGCTCAGCAGACGCAGCGGCGTGGTGGTCAGGCAGGTGATGAGGTCATACATCAGGTTGATGAGACGCATAAAGCTGTACTTCGATTCCCCGTGCTCGCGCTCGGCGTGCAGAACCGGGATTTCCGTTGCCTTACGGGCAAAGGTGTTCGCCAGAATCGGAATGAAGGTGCTGCGCTCATGGCAATGCAGCATGGCGTCGACAATATGGCGGCGGTAGGCGCGCAGCATGCAGCCGTAATCGCCCATCGCTTTACCGGTCGTGCGCTGGATCAGACGGTTGATGGTGCGCGAGGCCAGCTTACGGAACAGGCTGTCCTGACGGTTCTGACGGACCGTGCCGACCACGTCATAGCCTTCGTCGGCTTTGGCCACCAGGCGCGGGATCTCTTCCGGCGGGTTTTGCAGGTCCGCGTCCAGGGTGATGATCAGATCGCCCGTGACGTGGCTAAACCCCGCCATAATCGCCGAGTGCTGGCCGTAGTTACGGTTGAGCAACACGGCTACGATGTGGCTGCCTTCAATCTGCGCGGCTTCGGTCAGCATCAGCGCGGAATTATCGCTACTGCCATCATCCACCAGCAGAATTTCGTAGGCCTTGCCCATCGTGTCACAGGCGGCCGTTGTACGGCGGATCAGTTCGGGCAGGCTCTCCTGCTCGTTATAAACCGGGATTACCACGGATACTTTTTGTACAGGCGGTGCACTGAACATATCAATGTCCTGCAAGCTGATGGAGTGCGGTAATGACGCGGGTTGTGTCGTCATGAGTCATGTCCGGGAAAAGAGGGAGAGAACAAATACGCGCGCTATTCCATTCAGAATTCGGGAGCGATACATCAGGAAAACGCTCGCGGTAGTATTTTTGCGTGTGGGCCGCGCGGAAATGGAGGCCGGTACCGATGCCTTTCTCTTTCAGCGCCGCCATCAGGTTGTCGCGTGAGATCCCGCAGCGCGCTTCATCAACGCGAATAATAAACAGGTGCCAGGCGTGCACGTGCGGCCATGACGGAATAGTGAGCGGCTGGAACGGCGTATCGGCAAGCTCCCGCAGGTAGCGTTCAGCGATTTCCTGGCGGCGTTTGTTGGCCTCTTTCAGTTTGCCTAACTGCACCAGCGCCAGCGCGGCGTTGATGTCCGCCAGGTTGTATTTATAGCCCGGCGCGATCACTTCCGCCTGCGGCGCGCGGCCATGCGTCTGGCGATCATAGGCGTCTACGCCCAGGCCATGGAATTTCAGACTGCGGATCCGCTGTGCCAGCCGCGCGTTATCGGTGACCACCAGGCCGCCTTCCGCGCAGGTCATGTTTTTAATGGCGTGGAACGAGAAAATTGCCGTCCCTTTCCAGCCCACGTGACGGTTTTTGTAATACGTTCCGGCGGCATGGGCCGCATCTTCAATCACCGGAATACCGTGACGTTCACCGATGGCATGGATAGCGTCGATTTCACACGGCGCGCCGGCATAGTGAACGGGAATAATGGCTTTAGTGCGCGGGGTAATGGCGGCTTCAACGGCTTCTGGCGTCACCATTAATGTGTCTTTATCCACATCAATCATGACTGGCGTGGCGCCCAGCAATACGATCATATTCAGCGTGGACACCCAGGTCTGGGAAGGGGTAATGACTTCATCGCCCGGGCCAATATCCAGCGCCATCAGCGTAACGTGCATGCCCGCGGTGGCGGAACAGACGGCAATCGCATGCTGATTCCCGGTAAGTTGACAGAATGCCTCTTCAAGTTCCTGATTCTTAGGCCCTGTGGTGATCCAGCCCGACATCAAAACGTCCTGAAGCGCCGCAATTTCCTCAGCGCCCATCGACGGTCGCGAAAAAGGCAGAAAATCACTCATTATTAATTTCCTTGCAATCAAAATGGCACGTTTTTGATATTAACCAAATGCTGGCCCGTTTATTTCAACGAACCATAAACTTATATCAAAGTATCTCTCTTTCCTTAGGGAAAAATTAAGACAGCGTTTACAACGCTATAAGACAACTAGCAGCCAATTGAAAAACAACAAGTTAATTTAATATTAAATATTTTTGATGTGATCTTCCGCAACATTTTGAAATGGGATCATTTAAACCATACATCAACAAACAAAAAAAATCCCGGCCATTTCAAAATAATATGAAATAGCCGGGAACTTTTCTTTTTAGTTAATTGTCGCGCTTATTACAGGTTATCTGGAAAGTTTTTCGGTAATTCACTGGCCGCACAGGCGATCACGCTTTCGTTATTGGCGCCGCAGTCACGTACAAAGGTGATAGTGGCAAATTCATCAATCACTTCCGTTGGATACGCCGGGCCCGCATCACGGTAGCTGTTCATCAGTGGAATATGATCGTTCTGGAAGCAGACGGTTTTTTCCGGGTTGTTCATGACCCAGCGCGGGAAGAAGATGGTGCCGTGGAACAGTTTGTCGCCCAGGTTCACAATCAGGCTGACGTCGGTACCGGTTGGCTCGGTCCAGGAAATTTTATAGATGCTCTCCCCTACCCGCACGATGTAAGCCTGCTGATCTTTCACCCAACGGTTTGCCACCAGACCGCTGTGAATACGGTAATCCAGGGTCGTCTCATTTTTGACGTAAATCTCGTAGTTCCAGCCGTTGTCGTAGGTATAAACAAGGTGTTTGCCAACGAAGCCGCTTAAGTCGTGTTTGTCGAAGGTGTTCATAAGATGTCTCCTTTGTTTTGATGAGACGATCGTACCCCTTCAAAAAATGAATGAATAACGCTATGTTTTAATCAAATTCATCCAAATTTTAGATAAATTATGCATAAGACGACGCTTGAACAATGGTCTTTACTGGCGAAAGTGGTCGAGGCGGGCAGCTTTGCCCGAGCGGCGGAAGAAACGCACCGCAGCCAGTCTTCCGTGAGCTATAACCTGTCGCTGCTGCAGGAGCGGCTGGGCGTGGCCCTCCTGGTGCCGGAAGGACGACGGGCGGTGTTAACGCCGGCAGGAGAACTGCTGCTCAACCAGGTTAAACCGCTGCTGAAAGCCTTTTCGTACGTTGAGACGCGCGCAGCGACCCTTCGCAACGGAATGCGCACGCGCCTGGATCTGGTGGTGGATTCCATTTTCCCCCGCCGCCGCCTGTTTGCCATTCTGCGCCAGTTCCAGCAGCAGTATCCGCAAACCCAGGTACGACTCACCGAGGTGCTGGAAAACACCCGGGACGACGCCATTAACGACGAAGCCGATGTGATGGTCCTCACCCGCCGCCAGGACATGACCGGGCTCGGCGAATGGCTGATGAATATCGACTTTATTGCCGTGGCCCACCATCAGCACCCCCTCTTTGACCTCGACGCGCCGCTTAACGATGACATGCTACGCCCGTGGCCGCTCATTCAGATTGCGGACAGCCAGCCCGCCGCGCGCGCGGCCGGTGAGTCATGGACCTTCTCCACCATCGATGCCGCCATTGAGGCCATCCTCTCTCAGGTCGGCTACGGCTGGCTGCCGGAGGAACGCATCCAGACTCAGCTGGATCAAGGCATCCTGAAACGCCTGCCGCTGAGCCACGGTGCACGCCGAGCGACGCCGCTTCATCTGATTGTTAAGCGCTCCCTCGCTCCGCTTGACGAGCAGGTGGAGACGCTGCTGCGCCTTTTTAGCCAGGAGCCGTCATCCTCACCTGCTACGCTTTAAGGTCCGAACGTTAAAACGATAAGGAGCGGATGATGAAAATCGATTTTACGGGGAAAGTGGCGCTGGTGACCGCCTCAACCGGCGGGATCGGGTTCGCCATCGCCAGAGGGCTGGCAGAAAGCGGTGCCGAGGTGATCGTCAATGGCCGCAGCACGGAATCGGTGAATAAAGGCATTCAGCAGCTGCAGCAGGTGGTGCCGGGCGTCCAGGTGCGCGCCGCGATTGCCGATCTCAGCACGGCGGAAGGGGTCGAGTCGCTGCTGAAGGTGGCGAATAACGTCGACATTCTGGTTAACAACGCCGGGATTTACGGCCCGCAGGATTTCTATTCCACCGACGATGAAACCTGGGAGCGTTACTGGCAGACCAACGTGATGTCCGGCGTGCGTCTGTCCCGCGCCCTGCTGCCAGGCATGGTGCAAAAATGCTGGGGGCGGGTGGTGTTTATCTCCTCCGAGTCGGCCTGCAATATCCCGGCGGATATGATCCACTACGGGGTGACCAAAACGGCGCAGCTCTCGCTGGCGCGCGGGCTGGCGAAGTTCGTGGCGGGAAGCGGCGTGACGGTCAACAGCGTCTTGCCGGGGCCAACGATGTCGGACGGTTTCGCAGAGATGATGAAGGATGAAATCGAAAAAACCGGTAAGTCGCTGGAGCAACTGGCGAAAGAGTTTGTGATGGCCAACCGCCCCAGCTCGGTGATACAGCGCGCGGCCACGGTTGAAGAGGTGGCCAATATGGTGATTTATGTCTGTTCGCCCCAGGCTTCCGCCACCTCGGGCGCGGCGCTGCGCGTTGATGGCGGCGTCGTGGATGACATCATCTGAGGCTGTCAGGCTGCACTGCCTGCAACCCGACGGGCAGTAATGTAGTGCGCCTGCCAGTAAGCATCCGTCAGGGTTGAGACCGTGACGCCCTGGCTGCTTGAGGCATGAATGAACTGGCTATTGCCAATATAAACGCCGACATGCCTGCGGTTCGGCCCCGTCTGGAAGAACACCAGATCTCCGGGCCTCAGGCGATATTGCGTCACCTGCACCCCGCGGTGGATCTGCTCGCCGGTCGTGCGCGGTAAGTTAAGATGCGCCGCATCGCTGAACAGGTGCTGCATGAGCGCGGAGCAATCCACCCCGCGGTGCGTGGTTCCGCCCCACTGATACTGGGTTCCCTTCCACTTTTGGTATTGATCGAGCATGCGCGAGCGCAGCGGGCCCGTATCCTGTTGCATCAGCGCAGATTTCGCTGGCGAGACTGCCAGTTCATGGTTCATCGATAACATCGACGCGGGAAGTTGAAAACTGAATGCAGAAAACGACGCAAAACTTAACGTAAGGATTGAAATAAACGATCTAAGAGTCATATCAAGAAAGAGGTAGTGAGTGAGTTTTTCCTTACCTGTGGGGGCCAAAGGGTTCCCCTAAATATCGTGCGATGTGGCGATAATATAGACAGATTGTTTTTTCACCAATTCTTATCGAGGCCAAAATTGGACTCACTTTGAGATCGCAAGATCGAGAAAAAAATGGTGGTGATGTAAGGACTGTCCTGGTAAAGCAGGTAAACTGATCCACAGAATGTGTATTTCAGCTAAGACGTATTTATGACCAATATGATTGCCGACGAGACGGTGGCGAAGTCCAGCGTGCTCTCTGTCTTTGACTTTGATGGGACGTTAACGCACCACGACAGCTTTATCCCTTTCCTGCGCTTTGCCTTCGGGAAACGTTACTTCGCGGGCCGTCTGGTGCGCATGGCGCTGCCCACGCTCCACTGCGTGCGTCGCAAGCTGACGCGCGATGAGTTGAAGGAAGTGCTGATTAAAACGTTCCTGACGGGCGTGGATGAACACTGGTTGCGCCAGCAGGCGGAAGCGTTTTGCGAAAAATACTGGAACAAGCTGATGCGCCCCGAAGGGGTTCTGGCCGTGGCGGCCGAGGTGAATTCCGGTGCGGAGGTGACCATCTGTTCCGCGTCTCCGGCACTGGTGCTTCAGCCGTGGGCTGACAAACTGGGCATCAAGCTGATTGGCACGCAGCTGGAAGTGAAAAACGGCAAGCTGACGGGGCGCATCACGGGCCACAACTGCCGCTGCGCCCAGAAGGTGGCCAGGCTGGAAAAAGTGTATGGCGATCTGAACGCCTATCACCTGCGCGCCTGGGGAGACACCCGCGGCGATCACGAGCTGCTGGCGGCGGCGCAGGATCCGCACTGGCGGCACTTCCACCCGCCGCGCAAGCGCCGGAATTCACCGATTAAGGGTTAGGTGCGGTCTGGTGCCCTCACCCTAGCCCTCTCCCACAGGGAGAGGGAGAAAACCAAACTGTAGGCCCGGTAAGCGAAGCGCCACCGGGCGGAACATCAGGCCTCACGTTTCCCCGGGAACATCACGCTCGCAATAATTCCCAGCGCCAGCACGCCCAATACCACAAACAGGCTGGCCGTCGCGCCAATGCTGTACCCGTGATGCCAGAAGTGATCGGTGGCATTTAACCCCAGCTTAAACGCCACGAAGAACAGCAGCAGCACCACGGCTTTCTCGAGGTGCACCAGATACTGCTTCAGCGCTTCCAGCACGAAGTAAAGCGTACGCAGACCGAGAATAGCGAACATCATGGCGCTGTAGATAATCAGCGGCTCACGGCTCACGGCAATAATGGCCGGCACGGAGTCAAACGCGAACATCACGTCAGAGAGTTCGACCACGGCCACGCACAGCAATAGCGGCGTCGCATAGCGCTTCGCCTTCTTCACGCGTCCGACCATCACGTCCTGGTTTTCCGGCTTTTCAAGCTCCGCATCCACCTCTTTCTGCGTCAGAATAAAGGCATTGCTGCTGATTTTCGGCCAGACCGGATAGAAGCGTTTTACCAGGCGATAGGCGAGATGACCCGAGTAATCTTCCACTTCGTCACTCTCTTCATTACGTCTGAGCATCATCACCGCCGTCCAGCCGACGACCAGCGCGAAAATCACTTCGACGTAGGGCCCCAGGCTTAACAGACTGGTGCCGATAGCCACGAAAATACCGCGGAAAACAATCGCTCCCAGTACGCCCCAGTAGAGCACGCGGTGACGGTACTTATCCGGCACGCCGAACCAGGCGAAGATCGCCATCATCACGAACAGGTTATCGACGGAGAGCACCTCTTCCAGCGCATAGCCGGTAAGGAACAGGCTCGCCATCTCGGCGCCGTGGTGAACGTACAAGAACCCGGCGAAGGCCATCGCCATCATGACCCAGAAGATGGACCACATGGCGGCGCTTTTCAGCGAGATCGGTTTGTCGTGACGGTGCATAAAGAGGTCGATAAACATCGCCCCAACGGCCATCACCACAAAGACAACAACGGTTTCCGTCGGGAAACCGAGATGAGCAGCAGACATACAAAACCCTTTTGGCAGACAAAACACAGAACCATGCAAACTGGCGTAAACCAGGAACGAAACAGGGCGGGCCGTTAATCAGCCTCTTCACCCTTAAAGCCGCAGCCCAATCGGCTACGCAAGGAGGGGTACTTTACCTTACCAGGCGGGGATTGCGCATCTGCCGTTTAGGCGCTCATGCCACGTAAACGCTGCAGCACCGCGACCAGAACCGCCACAGACCAGCCTACCATCAACGCGCCCACCAGTCCTTCTACCCCGCCGATGAGCCGCCAGTGCTGGGGTAACGTGACGTCGCCGTACCCTACCGTCGCATAGCTCACCAGCGAAAAGTAGAAGCTGGTGTTCCAGTCATTAAACGCGTCGATGACAAAATAAAACGCCGCAAACAGCCCGGCTTCCAGGAGATGGGCGAAAATCATAGAGATCACGATGCCGACATTGCGTAAAACAATGCGTACCGCAGAATCGACCTCTAACGTAATGAATTTTAAAACGCCAAACATCCACAGCGAATGAATCACCACGGTTAGGGTAAGCAAAATAATAATGCTGAGTAGCTGCATGGTACGTGCTCTGACCAAAAGAAGTATGGCCCCGCGAACGCGGCGGGGCATCTGGTCGAAGCTTAGTCGAAGGGAGAGGAAAAGTTGGTGCAATAATTGCGTTACGTGATTATTTCTCTGCCAGCACGTCCGGCTTGCGGCTGGTCAGCAGCCTTGGGCGATATCCGCAGCGCACTATCTGTGAGTCACCTCTTATTTACATCATTTAAACCTTCCATTAACTGGATAAAAAGAACGCGCCGTCGCTATAGTGGTTTTGTTTAATAAAACTAAGTTGTACCTAATAAAACAAAGAACACACCCTGCGAGGATACAATGACAGAACATTTACGTAACGGCGCGACCGCCACCGAGGACATAGAAAGAGAGACGATGCGGAAGGTGATCTGGCGTATTCTCCCGTTTCTGATTGTCAGTTACCTGGTCTCGATTATCGATCGCGGGAATATCGGCATGGCTTCGCTGCAGATGAATGAGGACCTTGGCCTCAGCAAAGCGGCGTTTGGCTTCGCCAGCAGCCTTTACTTCGTGGCCTATTTTTTGTTTGAGGTTCCCAGTAACCTGGCCATGCAGAAAGTCGGTGCCCGGCTGTGGATACCGCGCATTATGATCAGCTGGGGCATCGTCTCCATGGGCATGGCGCTGGTTCAAAATACCACCTCGCTCTATATCGTCCGTTTTCTTCTCGGGGCAGCGGAAGCAGGCTTCTTCCCGGGCGTCGTGCTGTATCTCACCTGGTGGATCCCTGCCCGCTACCGCGCGCGCATTATTGCGTCCTTTATGGTCGCCATCCCGCTCGCTAACTTCATCGGCTCCCCGCTTTCCGGGTTGATACTGTCGCTGGATGGCTGGCTGGGTCTTCGCGGCTGGCATCTGCTGTTCATTATTGAAGGCTTACCTGCGGTACTGCTGGGTATTGCGGCCTGGTTTATTCTCCGGGATCGCCCTCATCAGGCGAAATGGCTCGGTGATGAACAGAAAAAGTGGCTGGAAACCACGCTTGAGACCGAGCGGAACCAGCAAAAGAACATTGGACATCAGACGACGTGGCAGTTGCTGAAGCATCGTCAGATCTGGCTGATGGCGCTGATTTACGCGGGCGCATCGTCCGCGGGCACCACGATCAGCGTCTGGTCTCCTCAACTGCTGAAATCTTTCCATCTCGATAATCTTGAGACAGGTCTGTTTAACGCTATCCCTTACGGTCTGGCATCGGTTCTGATGATTGTCTGGGGACGACACTCCGATCGCACCAACGAACGCCGCTGGCATACCGCGCTGACGCTGTTCATGATTGCCGCCGGCGTGTTCGCTGCCTTTGTAAACGTCTCGCTCTTTGCCACTATCGTGATCCTGAGCATTATCCTGACAGGCGCGTATTCTGCGAAAGGGCCTTTCTGGGCGCTGGCATCCGGCTGGATGAGCAGCTCCTCGGCGGCGGCAGGGCTGGCCGCGATTGGCGCCATCGCGAACCTGATTGGCGGGGTGGTCATGGTAAATGCCTACGGCATAATCAGCGAGCAGACGGGAAGCTATACGCTGGCCATGCTTCCGCTGGCCGCGCTGTGCCTGGCCGGGGGTATCGCGGTACTCATTATGGGACGGCAGGCCCGCAACGCTCAGTTACACGAAAAACAGGTCACGCATTCGTGATGACAGAAGCGGGACACATGTCCCGCTTCTGCGTTTAAAGATTGTCTTCCGCCGCGTCGCTCGTTTCACCAAAGAACTGCAGACAGAAGGGCTTACTGGCTCCCATTTTTTGCGACAGACGGCTGGCCGCCGCCTTCATCAAAGGCCCTATCTCCTTCTCACGACGATCTTCCGTCAGCCGTGAGATGGGGCCGGTCAGGGCTAACGCCGCAACCAGCTTGTCGTGAACGCCGAAGACAGGCATCGCAAACGCCGCGGTGTGGGGATCGCGTGCGCCTGACGTGTAGAAAGGGAGGTCAGCGTCTCCCTCTGGCAGGCTCTCATTGAGCCCCCAATGGCGCAATACCTTACTGATGGCCGAATTATCGAGCGGGAACTGGCTGCCGGGAAGATTGCTGTGTCGCAGGCCGTGCGACGCTTCCGCGCGAAACAGGCAAAGGCGCTGCCCACCCTCCAGCACATACCAGCTGGCACTTTCCTGAGACGCCAGGGAGAGCGCCTGAAGCTCTGGCTGAACCACCCGCGAAAGATGGAAAGATTGTTCATACAGCTTGCCGAGGTAAAGCAGACGTGGGCCAAGCGCATAATTGCCGTCTTCATGCCTGACGACGTAATTCATCCGTTCAAGAGAATTCATCAAGCGGTAAACCGTGGTTTTGTGATAACCCGACAGCTGTGCCAGCGCGGTCAGCGTCAGGCTCTCATCCCCAGGACGGAAGCAATCCAGTAAAGCCAGCGCTTTTTCAACCGCTACAACGCCTTCATTCCCCATCATTATCTCCTTGTTAGCCCGGCAGTGAGTGTACCTCAAATTTTGTGAGTCACTTCGTGTTTACATCACAAACGCCACCTCGGGTCTGGCTAAAAGGAAAGCAACACCGCTATAGTTGTTTTGTTCTGTACACCTGCGTTGTACTAAGTAAAACAATATGGAGGCATTCATGTCCGTTTCTGAAAAAAAACCGATTAATCGCCAGTTCGAACGCGTTTCTGCCGAGGACGTTCGTCGGGCTGCCGAGTATCAGGCAGCCATTCTGGCCGACGTGGCTGGTCGCCGCGGTACGCTTCACGGTCGCATCAAACCGCTGGCTCCTCACATGTCCGTTGCGGGTCCGGCCATCACCGTGGAAGTCCGTCCGGGTGATAATCTGGCGATTCATGCCGCGATGGCGGTTGCGCAACCCGGCGATGTCCTGATCGTCGATGGCAAAGGCGACCTGAGCTGCGCGCTGCTGGGCGAAATCATGGCTACTCAGGCTCAGGCGAGCGGCATTGCGGGCATCATTATTGACGGCGCTGTACGTGACGCCGATTCCCTGAGCAAAGGCCACTACCCTGTCTTTTCTGCCGGTTTGAACCCCTGCGGCCCGACAAAGTTAAATTCTGGCCGGGTTAATCATCCCATTTCAGTCGCCGGGGCGACGGTTCAGGCCGGGGATCTGGTTGTCGCGGATATCGACGGCGTGGTCGTCATCCCGCGCGATGAGGTTCAGCAGGTTATCGCGCTGGCAAAAGAAAAGCTGGAGATGGAGACCCGGCGTCTTGCCGCCATCCGTGAAGGCGATTTGCGTCCACACTGGCTTGATGACGCGCTTCGTAAGGCAGGTATGTTAGCTGACGGGGAGACGCTGTGATGGGGGGCAAAGACGTAGTTTTGGTTACCGGAAGCGACCTGGCGGAGCAGGCCATGGTGATGCTGCAGGGCTTTGAGGTGGTGTTTGCGGGCCGCCAGCCGACAGAAGATGACCTGATCGCGCTGTGTGAACGACACAATCCCGTGGCGATTCTGGTTCGTTACGGCCGGATCACCGCGAAAGTCATGGATGCCGCCCCGGCTCTGCAGGTTATTTCCAAGCACGGAAGCGGGATCGATGTGATAGACCAGACGGCAGCGGCCGAGCGCAATATCGCCGTCCGCGCGGCCCCAGGCGCAAACGCGGCGGCAGTGGCTGAACATACCTGGGCGCTGATCCTCGCCTGCGCAAAGTCCGTGGTGCCTCTGGACAAGCGGTTACGAGACGGGCACTGGGATAAGGCGACGCATAAATCCATTGAGCTGGAGGGATTAACCCTGGGGCTAATCGGATTGGGCGCTATCGGCTCGCGCGTGGCAACTATTGGTCATGCCTTCGGTATGAAGGTGCTGGCTTACGATCCTTATGCTAAGTCCATGCCCGCCCTGTGCGAACGCGCAGAGACGCTGACCGGACTTCTTTCCCGTTCCGATGTCATCTCTTTGCACTGTCCGCTAACCGATGAGAATCGGGGAATGATCAACAGCGAGACGCTCGCACACTGCAAGCGGAACGCCATTCTGGTCAATACGGCACGCGGTGGACTGATCCACAGTGAATCGTTACTGGCGGCGCTCCGGGATGGCACGCTGCACAGCGCAGCGCTGGACAGCTTTACCCACGAGCCGCTGACGGCGCCGCACCTCTGGCAGTCTGTAGAAAACGTGGTTATTTCACCGCATATCGGCGGCGTTACCGCCGCGTCATACATCAAGATGGGGACCGTGGCCGCGAGCAATATTCTGGCCGTGACGGACGCCACCACCGTCAGCCCGTAAAGCCAAGCGTGACGAGTGGCGGCGCGCTGATGTCACTTGTCTTCTGCCAGCGCCTGAGCACATGCCCAGGCACTTGCCCATGCCCACTGGAAGTTGTATCCGCCGAGCCAGCCGGTGACGTCCATCACTTCACCAATAAAATAGAGCCCCGGTACGTTGCGCGCTTCCATGGTGCGGGAAGAGAGTTCATTCGTGTCGACCCCGCCCAGCGTGACTTCCGCGGTGCGGTAGCCCTCCGTGCCGTTTGGCTGCACGCGCCAGTTTGTCAGGGTCTCCACCAGCGTCTCCTGCTCGCGGCTGTTAAGCTGCTTAAGCGACACGTCGGGGATCTGCCCCAGCACCTGCAAACACTCCACCAGACGCTTCGGCAGCTGCATTGCCAGCGTGTTTTTCAGGCTTTGATTCGGGTGCGCCGCACGCTGTTCGTTGAGGAAGGCATCCAGATCGCAGTCCGGGAGCAGGTTAACCGTGACAAACTCCCCCGGCTGCCAGTAGCTGGAGATTTGCAGGACCGCCGGGCCGGAGAGGCCGCGATGGGTAAAGAGCAGGTTTTCGCGAAACACCGTGCCGTCTTCGGCGGTGATAACAGAGGGAACAGATACGCCAGACAGCGTCTGAAGCTGTTCCAGAAGCGGTTTATGCAGCGTGAACGGCACCAGCCCGGCGCGCGTAGGCAAAACGTTCAGGCCAAACTGTTCGGCAATCTTATAGCCGAACGGGGAAGCGCCCAGCCCCGGCATAGAGAGGCCGCCGCTGGCGATCACCAGATTATCGGCACTGACGGTTTCGCCGTTGAGCTGCAGCGTGTAGCCCTGGTCGTCACGGGAAACCTCCAGCACCTCGGTGCGCAGGCGCATGACCACGCCGCCCTTCTCGCACTCGGCCACCAGCATATCGACAATCTGCTGCGCGGAGTCGTCGCAGAACAGCTGGCCCAGCGTCTTCTCATGCCATGCGATACCGTGCTTACCCACCAGGTCGATAAAGTCCCACTGGGTATAACGCGCCAGCGCAGATTTACAAAAATGACGGTTTTGGCTCAAATAGGCCGCGGGTTCAACATACAGGTTAGTAAAGTTGCAGCGCCCGCCGCCGGACATCAGGATCTTACGGCCTGGCTTTTTACCGTTATCCAGCAACAGCACGCGACGACCCGCCTGTCCGGCCATTGCCGCACAAAACATACCCGCCGCACCGGCGCCAATTACCACGGCATCAAACCTTTCCACGTCAAAACCCTCTTTGTTAACTGCCGCGGATTGTAAAGTTTCCTCTGTGGTCACACCAGCGTAAAAAGATATTACAAAGCCATTCCATTGAAATTTAAAGAATATCCTTTCAGGCACTTTTCTCAATTCAGGTGGTATGTCAAAAAAAGTCTATATTTCACTTTGCCCGTTGCGCATTTGTCCTGGATAATGCGCCGCGTTCATGTCCTCAAAATGGCGTAACGTCCTATGCTACATTTGTTTGCCGGCCTGGATTTACATACCGGGCTTTTACTCTTGCTTGCTCTGGTTTTTGTACTGTTTTACGAAGCGATCAACGGCTTCCACGACACTGCAAACGCAGTAGCGACGGTTATTTACACTCGCGCAATGCGATCGCAGCTTGCGGTTGTTATGGCGGCGGTATTTAACTTTTTTGGTGTCCTCCTGGGCGGACTGAGCGTTGCGTATGCCATTGTGCATATGCTGCCAACAGATCTGCTGCTTAACGTAAGTTCTGGCCATGGCCTCGCTATGGTGTTCTCAATGCTGCTTGCTGCAATTATCTGGAACCTCGGTACCTGGTATTTCGGCCTGCCTGCATCCAGTTCTCACACCCTCATCGGCGCGATTATCGGTATCGGGTTAACCAACGCCCTCATGACCGGTACATCGGTTGTTGATGCGTTAAATATCCCGAAAGTACTGGGGATCTTTGCCTCTCTCATCGTCTCCCCTATCGTGGGTCTGGTGGTGGCAGGCGGGCTGATCTTCATCCTGCGTCGTTACTGGAGCAATACCAAAAAACGCTCCCGTATTCACCTGACGCCAGCAGAGCGTGAAAAGAAAGACGGCAAGAAAAAGCCGCCATTCTGGACGCGTATCGCCCTGATCATTTCCGCAATCGGTGTCGCTTTCTCACACGGCGCGAACGATGGTCAGAAAGGCATTGGTCTGGTGATGCTGGTACTGATCGGCGTTGCTCCGGCAGGCTTCGTGGTTAACATGAACGCCTCCGGCTACGAAATCACCCGGACCCGTGATGCGGTCAACAACGTTGAAACCTACTTCCAGCAGCACCCTGAGCTGCTGAAAAAAGCGACCGGCGTTGACCAGCTGATTCCGTCTCCGGAAGCCGGTGCTACCACCGCGCCTGGCGAATTCCACTGCCATCCGGCAAACGCGATTAACGCGCTGGAACGTGCCAAAGGCATGCTGGGCAATATCGAAAGTTATGACAAACTGACCGTTGAGCAGCGTGGTCAGCTGCGTCGCATTATGCTGTGCATCTCTGATGTAACGGATAAAGTGGCGAAGCTGCCTGACGTGAATGCTGACGACCAGCGTCTCCTGAAGAAACTGAAAGGCGATATGCTCAACACCATTGAGTACGCGCCAATCTGGATCATCATGGCGGTCGCACTGGCACTCGGTATCGGTACGATGATTGGCTGGCGCCGTGTGGCGACCACCATCGGCGAGAAGATCGGTAAGAAAGGCATGACCTATGCGCAGGGTATGTCCGCGCAGATGACGGCGGCAGTATCTATCGGTCTGGCGAGCTACACCGGTATGCCGGTATCCACCACCCACGTACTCTCCTCGTCCGTGGCAGGTACCATGATTGTTGACGGTGGCGGCCTGCAGCGCAAAACCGTGACCAACATTCTGATGGCCTGGGTGTTCACCCTTCCGGCATCAATCCTGCTGTCTGGCGGGCTGTACTGGATTTCGCTGAAGCTGATTTAATCGGTTGAAGGCGACAAAAAAGCGGGTCAGGAAACTGACCCGCTTTTTTTATGCTCAGTGCCAAATCATCAATGCAATCATGCTGACCACGACCAGGCCACACAGGGCGCTGGTTAAAATGAACTGACGACGCAGGCGCTCGCAGCGACGGATAAACTCTTCATCGTGATGATCGCGGTAGCGCTGGTAGTAGATATATCCCACCAGACGCATCTGTTTGCTGGGCTGTCCATGCGAGGTGAAGAACCCTCCACCGTCCACATACTGATAAAGCAACGGATCGCAACCACGAAGTACCACTAACAGCGCACGTAACGATGAGAAGTAGCGCGCCATATTCACTATGCAAACCACGCATAACGCCCAAAACAATGCGACGGTGCTAATCATACATCCTCCCCGGCGTCCGCCCACGAAGCAAGGCTTCTGAGCTACCGCACCCCAATGCCCTGACAGACAGTTCAGTGAAAGAATGACCAAAAGTCGATCCGGTTCGCGTTTTAATATCCGAACGGCTCATTTAATAGTGTAGGAGATCCGTTAATTTTTTTGCCACAAGGTTAATCGTTATCAACACCAAAGCTTGAAAAATATGTTTAACTGGGCCGTAATGAAAGCATCAGACGACGGCTTTCCCATTTAGTCATCGATAACTTAAGGAAGGAGTAACACTATGGCTTACAAACACATTCTCATCGCGGTAGACCTCTCCCCGGAGAGCAAAGTGCTGGTTGATAAAGCGGTATCCATGGCACGTCCCTACAACGCGAAAGTTTCGCTGATTCACGTTGATGTGAATTACTCCGACCTCTACACCGGTCTGATCGACGTCAATCTGGGCGATATGCAGAAGCGTATCTCCGAAGAGACGCACCACGCCCTGAGCGAACTGTCCACTAACGCAGGCTACCCGATTACCGAAACCCTGAGCGGCAGCGGCGACCTGGGCCAGGTACTGGTTGATGCGATCAAGAAATATGACATGGACCTGGTGGTGTGCGGTCACCATCAGGACTTCTGGAGCAAGCTGATGTCTTCCGCGCGCCAGCTGATTAATACCGTCCACGTGGATATGCTGATTGTTCCACTGCGTGACGAAGAAGACGAGTAAGTGCAAAAAAGCCCGGTGGCGCTAACGCTTACCGGGCCTACAAGCGGCACTAACTGTAGGCCGGGTAAGGCGAAGCCGCCACCCGGCTTTTTTTATTCCGGCGTGCCTGAGTAGATATCAAACCGGTGCCCTTTGGTGGTCACCGCATTGGTCGTGGCAACGTCCGCCAGCGGCGGCGCATAGTCAGGGCGCTTCACCACCACCCGCTTCGTCGCCAGCTGGCGAGCCGGCGCCAGCAGGCCATCCGCATCCAGATCAGGTCCCACCAGAGACTGAAACACCCGCATCTCTTTCTTCACCAGCGCGCTTTTCTGCTTGTGCGGAAACATCGGGTCGAGATAGACCACCTGCGGGCGCGGGGTGATATCGGTCAGCGCCGTCAGGCTCGAGGCATGGATAAGTTGCAAACGCTCCTGCAACCACGGGCCGATTTCCGGGTCCGCGTAGCCACGGCTCAGACCGTCGTCGAGCAGGGCCGCCACCACCGGGTTACGTTCCAGCATCCGCACCCGACAGCCGACAGACGCCAGCACAAACGCATCGCGCCCCAGCCCCGCCGTGGCATCCACCACGTCCGGCAGATAGCTTCCTTTAATCCCAACCGCTTTAGCCACCGCTTCGCCGCGACCGCCGCCGAACTTGCGCCGGTGCGCCATGGCCCCACCGACAAAATCGACGAAAATCCCGCCGAGCTTCGGTTCGTCGCGCTTGCGTAACTCCAGATGCGCTGTGGTCATCACCAGCGCCATCGGGTTTTCATCATCGTGCTCCAGCCCCCAGCGGGCGGCCAGAACAGATAAGGCGCCGTCTCCGGCGCCCGTTTCATCCACTAAGCAGATCTTCACGTAACAATCAGCCTTTGATCCCGTAATGCTCAAGCATCGCATCCAGCTGCGGCTCGCGTCCGCGGAAGCGTTTGAACAGCACCATTGGCTCTTCGGAACCGCCGCGGGTCAGGATATTGTCGAGGAACGACTGGCCGGTTTCGCGGTTGAAGATCCCCTCTTCTTCGAAACGAGAGAAGGCATCCGCAGCCAGCACGTCGGCCCACAGGTAGCTGTAGTAACCCGCCGCGTAACCGCCTGCAAAGATATGGCTGAACGCGTGCGGGAAGCGGCCCCAGGTTGGCCCGGGAATAACGGCAACCTGCTTTTTAATCTCGGCCAGGGTTTCAAGAATTTTCGCGCCCTGCTCCGGGCTGAACTCGGCGTGCAGGCGGAAATCGAACAGGCCGAACTCCAGCTGACGCAGGATAAACATCGCCGCCTGGTAGTTCTTCGCCGCCAGCATTTTATCCAGCAGTTCTTTCGGCAGCGGTTCGCCGGTCTCATAGTGACCGGAGATAAACGCCAGCGCGTCCGGCTCCCAGCACCAGTTTTCCATAAACTGGCTCGGCAGTTCGACCGCATCCCACGGCACACCGCTGATGCCTGCCACGCCTGCGGTTTCGATGCGGGTCAGCATATGGTGCAGACCGTGACCGAACTCGTGGAACAGGGTGATCACTTCGTCGTGGGTAAAGAGCGCAGGTTTGCCGTTTACCGGACGGTTGAAGTTACAGGTCAGGTAGGCGACCGGCTTCTGCAGAGAACCGTCTGCTTTACGCATCTGGCCCACGCAGTCGTCCATCCACGCCCCGCCGCGCTTGTTCTCACGCGCGTAGAGATCGAGGTAGAAGCTGCCGCGCAGTTCGTTTTTCTCGTCATACAGTTCGAAGAAGCGCACGTCCGGGTGCCAGACGTCGATATCGGTACGCTCTTTGGCGGTGATGCCATAGATGCGCTTCACCACTTCAAACAGGCCGTTAACGGCTTTGTTTTCCGGGAAATACGGGCGCAGCTGCTCGTCGCTGATGCTGTAGAGGTGCTGCTTCTGTTTTTCGCTGTAGTAAGCAATGTCCCACGGCTGCAGCTCGTCCACGCCGAACTCCGCTTTCGCGAAGGCGCGCAGCTGGGCCAGCTCTTTTTCACCCTGTGGACGGGCGCGTTTCGCCAGATCGGTCAGGAAGTCGAGCACCTGCTGCGGATTTTCCGCCATTTTGGTGGCGAGGGATTTATCGGCGTAGTTTTCGAAGCCCAGCAGTTGGGCCAGCTCGTGGCGCAGGGCGAGGATTTCCGCCATGACCGGGCTGTTGTCCCACTTACCGGCATTCGGCCCCTGATCGGAGGCGCGGGTGCTGTAGGCGCGGTACATCTCTTCGCGAAGCGCCTGGTTGTCGCAGTAGGTCATCACCGGCAGATAGCTCGGGATATCCAGGGTTAGCAGGAAGCCGTCCTGCTCTTTCGCCTCGGCCTGCGCTTTTGCCGCCGCCAGAGCGCTTTCCGGCATGCCGGAAAGCTCCGCTTCGTCGGTAATCAGCTTCGTCCAGCCCATGGTGGCGTCGAGCACGTTGTTGCTGTACTGGTTACCCAGCTCGGACAGGCGCGCGGCGATTTCACCGTAGCGGGTCTGCTTCTCTTTTGGCAGGCCAATCCCGGATAGCTCAAAATCACGCAGGGCGTTATCGACTGATTTTTTCTGCGCCGTGTTCAGTTCGGCATAATGGTCGCCGTCGCGCAGGTCGCGGTAGGCTTTGTAGAGCCCTTCGTGCTGGCCGACCCAGGTGCTGTACTCAGAGAGCAGCGGCAGGGTTTGCTCGTAGGCTTCGCGCAGCTCCGGGCTGTTTTTTACCGAGTTCAGGTGGCTCACCGGGGAGAAGATACGCCCCAGCACGTCGTCCACTTCGGCCAGCGGCTGACACAGATTTTCCCAGGTGTACGGCGCGCCCTGCGCTACCACGCTTTCTACCGCCGCGCGGCAGTTGTCCAGCGATTGCGTAACGGCTGGAACCACATGCTCGGGGAGGATTTTAGAAAACGGCGGCAACGAAAAAGGCGTCAGTAATGGATTGGTCATAAACGCTGTCCTGTTGAATAAGATGAATGAAGCGCGCATCCGGCGCTGTGCATATGCGATCTAGAATGGGGTTAAGTGTAGAGGATTTCAATGCCGGACGTTGTCGAAAAGAGCCCGGTGGCGCTGCGCTTACCGGGCCTACGGGTAATCTGCGCCGTTCTGCTGTAAACTGTGGCAAATCGTCAATTCAGCGGAATATCATTACCCATGCTCAGTTATCGCCACAGCTTCCACGCAGGCAACCACGCCGACGTCCTTAAACACACCGTTCAGAGCCTGATCATCGAATCGCTCAAAGAGAAAGAGAAGCCGTTTCTCTATCTGGACACCCACGCGGGCGCGGGCCGTTATCAGCTGAGCGGCGAGCATGCCGAGCGTACCGGTGAATATCTGGAAGGGATCGCCCGCATCTGGCAGCAGGACGACCTGCCTGCCGAGCTGGAGCCGTACATCGGCGTGGTGAATCACTTCAACCGCAACGGCCAGCTGCGCTACTACCCGGGATCCCCGCTGATTGCCCGCCAGCTGCTGCGCGAGCAGGACAGCATCCAGCTGACCGAGCTGCACCCGAGCGACTTCCCGCTGCTGCGCTCTGAATTCCAGAAAGACAGCCGCGCCCGCGTGGAAAAAGCCGACGGCTACCAGCAGCTGAAAGCCAAGCTGCCGCCGGTCTCCCGTCGCGGCCTGGTGCTGATCGACCCGCCGTACGAAATCAAAACCGACTATCAGGCGGTGGTGACCGGTATCCACGAAGGCTACAAACGCTTCGCCACCGGGACATACGCCCTGTGGTATCCGGTGGTGCTGCGTGCGCAAATTAAGCGCATGATCAAAGACCTGGAAGCCACCGGCATCCGCAAAATTCTGCAGATCGAGCTGGCGGTACGTCCGGACAGCGACCAGCGCGGCATGACCGCCTCGGGCATGATCGTCATTAACCCGCCGTGGAAGCTCGAAGCGCAGATGAACAACGTGCTGCCGTGGCTGCATAAAACGCTGGTGCCAGCCGGTACGGGCCATACCTCCGTCAGTTGGATCGTGCCGGAGTAATCGCAGCCATCGGTGGAAACTATTGATTTCAGGTATACAATCGCGGCAATTCACGATTAAGGACAAAAGCTATGACTAAGCATTATGACTACATCGCCATCGGCGGCGGCAGCGGCGGCATCGCCTCCATCAACCGCGCGGCCATGTACGGCCAGAAGTGCGCGCTGATTGAAGCCAAAGCGCTGGGCGGCACCTGTGTGAACGTGGGTTGTGTACCGAAGAAGGTGATGTGGCATGCGGCGCAAATCCGTGAAGCTATCCACATGTATGGCCCGGACTACGGCTTTGACACCACCATCAATCACTTCGACTGGGACAAGCTGATCGCCAGCCGTACCGCCTACATCGACCGTATTCATACCTCGTACGACAACGTGCTGGGCAAAAATAACGTCGACGTTATCCACGGTTTCGCTCGCTTTGTTGATGCGAAAACGATCGAAGTAAACGGTGAGACGATCACCGCCGATCACATCCTGATCGCTACCGGTGGTCGCCCAAGCCACCCGAACATCCCGGGCGTGGAATACGGCATCGACTCCGACGGTTTCTTCGAACTGCCTGCCCTGCCAAAACGCGTTGCCGTGGTGGGCGCGGGTTACATCGCGGTGGAGCTGGCTGGCGTGATTAACGGTCTGGGTGCCGAAGCGCACCTGTTCGTGCGTAAACACGCGCCGCTGCGCAGCTTTGACCCGCTGATTGTTGATACGCTGGTTGAAGTGATGAACACCGAAGGTCCAACCCTGCATACCAACGCCGTGCCAAAAGCGGTCGTAAAAAATGCAGACGGCAGCCTGACGCTGGAGCTGGAAGATGGTCGCAGCCAGACCGTCGATTGCCTGATCTGGGCGATTGGCCGTGAACCGGCGAACGATAACTTCAACCTGGGCGTGACGGGCGTGAAAACCGACGAAAAAGGCTATATCGTCGTCGATAAATTCCAGAACACCAGCGTACCGGGCATTTACGCGGTCGGCGACAATACCGGTGCGGTTGAGCTGACCCCGGTGGCCGTTGCGGCGGGTCGTCGTCTTTCCGAGCGCCTGTTTAACAACAAGCCGGACGAGCATCTGGACTACAGCAACATCCCGACCGTGGTCTTCAGCCACCCGCCAATCGGCACCGTCGGCTTAACCGAGCCGCAGGCGCGCGAGCAGTATGGCGACGACCAGGTGAAAGTGTATAAATCAGCCTTCACCGCGATGTATACCGCCGTCACCTCGCATCGTCAGCCTTGCCGCATGAAGCTGGTCTGCGTCGGTCCGGACGAGAAGATTGTCGGTATCCACGGCATCGGCTTCGGCATGGACGAGATCCTGCAGGGCTTCGCCGTGGCGCTGAAGATGGGTGCAACGAAGAAAGATTTCGATAACACCGTGGCAATCCACCCAACGGCGGCGGAAGAGTTTGTGACCATGCGTTAAGGGCTTTTCGCAGGAAAGCACGTCATCAAAACTGGCCTTTGCGGGCCAGTTTTTTTATATGGCTCGATAATTTAAAGACAAAGCCTCATCATCCCGGCGAATATAAAATCATCATCACGCTAAAAAGGAATTGAGATGAAAGCGCTTATCGGGTTGACCCTGCTTCTTTTTTGCTTTGCTGCCTCCTCATCTGACCAAGTCACCTTCTGGGATACCCCTCAGCACGGTGGAAACAGCTTTAACCGCCTGCCGCCCACACAGGAATACTATGATGCGCTGCGTGGCTATGGCGCGACGTGGGTTCGCCTCTCTTATGATAAATGGAAACCTGCCGGGAGAGATTTTCTTCTCGGCAACGCCGACGGTTACCGTGGGCTCGAGGCCGCAGACCTCGCGACGCTCAAAGCCTCCATCAGGAAAGCCCACGCGGCCGGGCTACAGGTTGTTATTGCCCCACTCTCTTTACCCGGCATGCGCTGGGCGCAAAATAACAATAACCAGTTTGATGACCGCATCTGGCAGGACAAAAAATACTGGCAGGAAGCCGCTCAGTTCTGGCGTGATTTGGCCCAGGCCCTGAAGGACGAACCGGGCATTGCGGCCTGGAACCTGGTCAATGAACCCGCGCCTGAAAAAAGAGGCAACATTAGCGAGCAGGCGTCGCCAGAGGCGTTAAAAACCTGGTATCAGCAGCAGCAAAGCACGGCGCGTAACCTTCCCGCTCTCTACAATCAGATTATTGCCGCCATCCGCGAGGTCGATGCCACCACACCGATAATGGTCGATGGAGGCTGGTACGCCTCCGCGCGTGGTTTTTCTGGCTGGCCGTCCGCGCTTGAGGATAAGCGGGTGCTCTACAGCTTCCACATGTACGAGCCCTATGATTTCACCAGCGCGCCAAATGCACGCCGCAAAGTGCCGTTCGACTATCCAGGCATGGTCACGTTCGGGGGTAAAAAGGTGAAATGGGACGCTACGGCCATAGAGAGATGGATGAACGCGCCCTTTGACTGGGCGAAACAGCACGGTATTCCGGCCAACCGGGTTGTCGCGGGAGAGTTTGGCTGCGTTCGCACGCTGCAGGGCTGCAGGCAGTGGCTTAATGATGTCCTGACCGTCCTCGACAAACATCATGCACACTGGGCATTTTATGCCTTTCGTGAAGATGCCTGGGACGCCATGGACTATGAGCTGGGGAAAAAACCGGTGCCGTGGGCCTACTGGAAAGCCATTGAGGATAACGCACCTGATACGCTCAAGCGCCATTCCACCGAGGAATTTGAACCGATTGCTACGCGGCTAAAACAAGGCCTTTGATCCGGCAGGCTCGCCTCTTGTTCTGTAGCCTCTCCTGGAGAGGCTACTGTTAACATACATAAATCGTTGCAAAACGAATGCTCCGAAAATAGTGATCTACCGCACATATTCCTCCCCCTCTACCGAAGCGAATGTCTACGCTTATAAGACGCCCGGATAAACCTGTCTTTTGAACACACAACCGGAGGTCCCTATCACCATGTTCAACCAGAAACTACAGGCTACCGAGAACATCGAATTCGAGATTGCAGAAGAGCTGCGCTACGAGACCGATCCCTGCGAGTTGAAACTGGATGAAATGATTGAGGCGGAGCCGGAACCCGAAATGATCGAGGGGCTACCCGCCTCCGATGCGTTGACGCCCGCAGACCGCTATCTTGAACTGTTCGAGCATGTGCAGTCGACGCGGCTGTTTGCGGACAGCAAAACCTTCCCCGACTGCGCGCCGAAAATGGATCCGTTGGATATCCTGATCCGCTACCGCAAGGTCAGACGCCACCGGGACTTCGACCTGCGCCAGTTTGTGGAGAACCACTTCTGGATGCCGGAAACGTTCGGCACCGAGTATGTCTCCGACCCGGGCCTCTCCCTGAAGGAGCACATTGATAACCTGTGGCCGGTGCTGACGCGCGAGCCGCAGGATCATATTCCCTGGTCTTCCCTGCTGGCGCTGCCGCAGGCCTATATCGTTCCCGGCGGACGATTCAGCGAGACCTACTACTGGGATTCCTATTTCTCCATGCTGGGGCTGGCGGAGAGCGGTCGTAACGACCTGCTGAAGTGCATGGCGGACAACTTCGCCTGGCTGATTGAACGCTACGGGCATATCCCCAACGGCAACCGTACCTATTATCTCAGCCGCTCCCAGCCGCCGGTCTTTGCGCTGATGGTAGAGCTGTTTGAGGAGGACGGCGTGCGCGGTGCAAAACGCTATCTGGATCACCTCAAAATGGAGTACGCCTTCTGGATGGACGGCGCGGAGTCGCTGCTGCTTAACCAGGCCTACCGCAGCGCCGTGCGCATGCCGGACGGTTCATTGCTCAACCGCTACTGGGATGACCGTGATACCCCGCGCGACGAATCGTGGATTGAGGACGTGGAAACCGCGCGCCACTCGGGGCGACCGCCAAACGAGGTCTATCGCGACCTGCGGGCAGGGGCTGCGTCCGGCTGGGACTATTCGTCCCGCTGGCTGCGCGATCCGTCGCGGCTCGCCAGCATCCGCACGACGCAGTTTATCCCCATCGACCTGAACGCCTTCCTGTTCAAGCTGGAAAGCGCCATTGCCAACATCTCGGCGTCGAAAGGGGACAAAGAGACGGCCGACCTGTTCCGCCAGAAAGCCAGCGATCGTCGCGAGGCGGTGAACCGCTATCTGTGGGACGAGGAGAGCGGCTGTTACCGCGACTACGACTGGCGACGTGAAGAGCTGGCACTGTTTTCTGCCGCCAGCATCGTGCCGCTGTATGTCGGCATGGCGACCCATGAGCAGGCTGAGCGCCTGTCGGATGCGGTCAAGGCGCGACTGCTCACGCCGGGCGGGATTCTGGCGACCGAGTATGAAACCGGCGAGCAGTGGGATAAACCCAACGGCTGGGCGCCGCTGCAGTGGATGGCGATTCAGGGGTTCAAGCAGTATGGCAACGACTCGCTGGGGGATGAGATCGCCTGGAGCTGGCTGCATACGGTGAACCATTTTTATCAGACGCACCATAAGCTAATCGAGAAGTACCACATCGCCAGCAGCACGCCGCGCGAAGGTGGCGGGGGTGAGTATCCGCTGCAGGACGGTTTTGGCTGGACAAACGGCGTGGTGCGGCGGCTGATTGGGTTGTATGGGGAGCCTTAAGTGGGGTGCGGTCTGATGCCCTCACCCCGGCCCTCTCCCACAGGGAGAGGGAGGAGAGATCAGCGAATCACCTCATAAATGGCGCTCTGAATAGACTGCCATTTTTTGGTGGTGGCATCCGGCTGTGACTTCGCACGGCGTGTGGCCATGTCGAGATCGTGCTGCTGGCGTTTCACCACCGCAGGCACGGTGCAGAAAGCTTTGAGGTACTCTTTACGTACCGAGGTCAGAGACTCGCCGTTCGACATTGCGTGGCTGAGCGTGTTGATGAAGCGCCGACACGGCTTCTCCTCCACCATGTTTTGCCGGTAGCGTAACATCAGCTCCAGCACGTCGTCATAGCCTGCCGACATCGCCTCTTCGGTCCAGGACAGCTTCCAGTCCATACCGCCCTGCAAAAAGAGCTGGGTCACGCGGGTATCGTTGCGATTAATAGCCGAGCGGAAATTATTCTCGTCCCAGGTCACTCCCATGCGCGTGAGCGTTTCGCGCGAGGAAGGCGTTTCACGCATTTCCTGTGGTGGTGCCGCTTCAGCCGCGCTGACGGCCGCAGGCTGCGGTTTACTGCTGGTCACCAGCCAGAATCCCCCGGCCACGATGGCAATCACCATAACGCCAACTGCCCCCCATAACGCACCGGAAATGAGCTGCTCGCGTTGTTCGGGGGTGCGCGGCGCGCGCTGGGTCGGCTTTTCAATGGTGTCGCGGACTTCAAACAGATCCCCGCCGGTGACCCGATCCATTTTCTGCGCCTTTTCCCAGAAGGTATGCAGTTCGCTGGCATCTACCGCCATGAATCCCGCCGGATTGACGCGCGTTCTCCCCTCTTCAAACGCGCGTTGAACGGGCCGGGCGATCTGCGCGTAGTAGTTATCCAGCAGCTGAATTTGCGCCGAGCTCAACGTTTTCTGAACGGTGATGTTGTTGCGAATTTGCCGAATGTCATCGAGGAAGGTTTGCAGCGTTTTACGCGGTTCAACCAGCAGCGTCAGCATGGACGGATCGCTGAACAGCGAAGCGTAATAGCGGCTGAACTCCTTTTTATCCACCAGCATCTGAGCCAGCTCGCTGAACATCATGCCGCTCAGCACATCGTTGATCTCGCCCAGCTTCAGCCAGCGCCGTACGCGATCGGCGTTAAACAAAGTCTTGAGATGGTTGTTCAGCTTGACCTGATCGGGCCAGGCCTGCTGGATGAGCCCTTTTATCATCAGCTCTATCGCCCGCACCTGCTTGTGCGCCTGCTGCTGCTGGAGTTCGCTGCCCGGAGACAGCTCTGTGCTGTAGGTCAACAGCGGCTGCTGCAGGCGAAGGTGCTCCAGCGCGGTGACAAAGCGCATCGCCGCAATCAGCTGGTTTTCACTGACATCCTGTCCGCTTTCATACTGCGGCACGCGCTGCTGCAGCAGGCGCAGCTGGAGCGTAAATTCCGACATCTCGGCATCATTCAGGTTGAGTTTTTTCGCCACGGCTCCCCAGCCGCCCAGGGCTAATCGCGCGCTGTCCAGTTGTTCCAGAAACCAGCGTGGATCTTTGCCCTCAGATGCATGTACATTCAGAAGAAGCAAAATTTCCACCGACGCATGGCGAATGACCGCCAGACAGTGTTCGAACTGTTCGCGAATATGATGTGATGTGCTGAGAGTCATTGTTTTCCTTAAGCGACAACGAAGACATCCGGAATGGGCACGAGACGGCCTTTTTTCTTTTTATTTATACGCGGTTAACCATACCTGACTTTCTGTTGAAATAAAGTGACAACCCTAAAATCATTTAAAAAGTGTCAGGAGAATCTGAATGCCCGTTTTAATTACCCCTCGCCTGAACTGCTCACCTTTGCAGGAAGAAGACTGGCCCTTTTTTCTGGCGTTACAGCAACATCCCGACGTCATGCGCTTTGTGGCGGAAGACCGCCCCGTCGCAGTTATTCGCGAGGCGTTCGATGCCCGTCTGACGCCCTGGACGCCAGGCAGCGCGCACTGGCTGTGCCTCGTCGTGCGTGACGCCGCCTCCCGGGCCCCGCTGGGCGTCACCGGGTATATTCATCGGGAGGCGGATTGCGCCGAAGTGGGTTTCCTTTTCGCCCCCGAGGCGCAGGGAAAAGGCTACGGCTTCGAATCCCTGCAAGCGCTTTGCCGCTATGCCTTTGAAGAAGGCGATATACGCCGACTTACCGCCACCGTCACGGCGGGCAATATCGCCTCACGACGCCTGCTGGAAAAAGTCCGCTTTCGCCTGGAGGGCGAATTACGCGAGAGCTATTTCCTTGCGGGGCATTGGTATAATGACTGGTTATTTGGTTTATTGCGGCATGAATATCTGAATAACAAGGCGTGATCAACAGCCATTTGGCGGATATTTCTCGTAAGCCGTTTCCTCTACAGTGTCGCCATTAAGAGGAAACGAATATGAAAGAGCATGGGCTGAAAATATCATCTGCCGCCATCGCGTTAATAAAAAAACATCAGGGTCTTTCTCTGGAAAAATATCGTGACGAAAACGGATTATGGGTTATCGGCTATGGCCACGTTATCCGTGACCAGGAACATTTTCACGGTCCTGTCACACCGCTGGAGGCAGACCATTTGCTGCATGAAGATATACGGCTGTGTGAGACGCTGCTGCGGGAAAATCTGACACGTCCATTAACCCAACAGCAGCATGATGCGCTGGTCATGATGATATTCAGTTTCGGAGAGATAACGTCGCTCCCCGACGCGCTTATTCAGGCCGTCGCCCGGGTATAGTACATGGCTGCCTGCGTTCTGTTTTTCACGTCCAGCCGCCGGAAAAGTGCCTCAAGGTGCGCTTTTACCGTGGCCGCACTGATGTTGAGATTGCGGCCAATCTCTTTATTTGACTCCCCCGCCGCCAGCAGTTTCAACACTTCGCGCTGGCGCTCGCTTAAGGATAATAACGCCTGAGGCGACGTCGGCTCTCGGACCCACTCTCCGGGAAAGCAGACCATCCCTCGGGCTACCGAATCCAGCACGGCGGAAAACCGTTCGGGACTGGCATTGCGGGGAATAATGGCCATGACGTTTCGCTGTCGCAGTTGCTCCACCCATCTGGCCTCTTTTTTCGCCAAAACCAGAATCACGCGTATCGCCGGAAAGCGATGCACGATCGCTTCCAGCAAAGCGCTCCCTTCGTCCTGAATTAAATTCCCATCAATCATGACGATAGCTGACGGCGAAGCAGAAGCCTGAGCCCATAAATCTTGTGCCTGACAGGTCCCTGTTATAGTTATTTCCGGGATTAGCGCCTGAAGACTGTGTATCGCTCCGTGAATAAAGAGTGACTGCCTGTCAAACATGATTACTCGCATCGTTTTTTCCCCTCTGAGAATAGCGAAGGGGGATTCTACAGAGGCGCTATTTAAGAAAAAACTCAACGAATGGAGCCGTTACAAATCCCCCGTGTTCTTTATATCTGTCAGTATCTGGACACATTCGCCTTAAGGATTTCCTTAAGCGCAGATATCACAGGAACATGCCGCCTGAGACTTCAATACGTTGCGCAGTCATCCAGCCCAGTTTGTCGCTGAGCAGTGCCGCAATGGCATCGCCAATATCGTCCGGCAGCCCCACCCGTCCCAGCGCCGTCTGGGATGCCAGCATCTGGTTCAGCTCTGCGTTGTCGCGCACGCGTCCGCCGCCAAAGTCGGTTTCGATCGCGCCAGGCGCAATGATATTGACGGAAATACCGCGCGCCCCCAGCTCTTTCGCCTGATAACGCGTCAGCACTTCCATCGCCCCCTTCATCGCCGCGTAGGTTCCCGAGCCCGGCTGGGTAAAACGGGCCAGTCCGCTGGAGACGTTAAGGATCCGTCCGCCGTCGTTAAGCAACGGCAGCAGGCGCTGGGTGAGGAAGAAAGGTCCTTTGAAATGAATGTTCAGCGCCTCATCAAACTGGGCTTCCGTCGTGTCGGTGTAGGGCGCATATAAACCCGTTCCGGCATTGTTCAATAAATAGTCAAAGGTTTCACGCTGCCAGACGGTTCGGAGGGTTTCCTGAAGCTGTTGGGCAAAATGATCAAAACTTGTGACTTCTCCGACGTTAAGCTGTATTGCCGCCGCGTTAACCCCTTTTTGCTGAATTTCATTCACAACCGCCAGCGCTTCCTGCTGGCTACGGTTGTAGGTCAGCACAATTCCCGTGCCGTCTGCCGCCAGCTTTAAGGCCGCGTTTTTACCCAAACCACGGCTACCACCCGTCACTAATGCGATACGTTCAGTCATCATAAACCTCGTTTTGGCTGTTATGGAGATTGAGTAAGAGCTTATTAGGTGATAGAAGATCAATAAAGGTGGGTTAAAACGCTTCACTGTTTCATCGGAAACAACAATGAGCTTCATCTATGGATAAAATTCACGCAATGCAGCTGTTTGTCCGCGTCGCGGAACTGGAGAGTTTTTCCCGCGCGGCAGAAACTTTAACGTTGCCAAAAGGCAGCGTGTCACGGCAAATTCAGGCCCTGGAAAACCGGCTTGGCACCCAGCTATTGCACCGCACCACGCGTCGCGTCAGCCTGACGCAGGACGGCATGGTCTATTACGAACGGGCAAAAGATCTGCTGGCAAACCTTGATGAACTCGACGGGATGTTTCAGCACGATCCCTCCAGCATCAGCGGACGGCTTCGCGTGGATATGCCCGTCGCCGTTGCTCGAAATTTAGTCATCCCCAAACTCCCTGCGTTTCTGCAGCATTATCCGGGCATTGAGCTGGAACTCAGCAGCAGCGATCGTCTGGTGGATGTGATCCGCGAAGGGTTTGATTGCGTGGTACGCGTCGGCACGCTGAAAGATTCAGGGCTTATCGCCCGACCGTTGGGCAAGCTGTCGGTGATTAACTGCGCCAGTCCGGACTATCTGGCGCGGTTTGGCTACCCGGACACGCTGGACGATTTAGGCTCGCACGCCGTCATTCACTACACCGCTATGCTGGGAACTCGCCCGCAGGGCTTTGAGTTTTATAACGGCAGTGCGACGCAGTGGATAAAAACGGGCGGGGTATTGACCGTTAACAGCACCGAAACCTACCAGGCGGCCTGCCTCGCCGGGCTGGGCATCATTCAGGTTCCACGGGTTGGGGTACGAGATTTGCTGCGCGCGAAGAAGCTGGTTGAGATCCTCCCGCAATACCGGGCCGAACCGATGCCTGTTTCCCTGATTTATCCCCACCGGCGCAACCTCTCCCGCCGGGTACATCTGTTCATGGAGTGGCTGACCGAACTCACAAAAGCTTACGTGGACTAGTCGCAAGCTATAATTCAATAACATCCAGCCAAACGAAAAGGAAAAGTCGCGTGACGCCGGAAAACAACCCGCAACGACCCACCCAACATTTAGAGTATGAGCCCGTCAAAAAGATGGAAACCGGGCCTGAAGAGGCCAGGTCCCCTGGTACCGCCAGCAAAGCGCTGGGGACCGTCACCGGCATTGTCGCCAGAATTCAGCAGTTTCCCATGATTGCGCATCTGATACGCGCGACCGAACGCTTTAATGACCGCATGGGAAACCAGTTTGGTGCCGCCATCACCTATTTTTCCTTCCTGTCGATGATCCCGATCCTGATGGTGTCGTTTGCGGCGGCCGGTTTTGTGCTCGCCTCACACCCGACGCTGCTGCAGGATATCTTTAATAAGATCCTGAATAACGTCAGTGACCCAACCCTTGCCAGCACGCTCAAAAGCACCATCAATACCGCCGTGCAGCAGCGTACCACCGTCGGTATCGTCGGCTTACTGATTGCCCTTTACTCCGGCGTTAACTGGATGGGCAACCTGCGCGAGGCCATTCGCGCCCAGTCGCGCGACGTCTGGGAGCGTAAGCCGCAGGACCAGGAGAAAATCTGGGTTAAGTATCTCCGTGATTTTGTTTCGCTGATTGGCCTGCTCGTCGCGCTCATCGTGACGCTTTCCATTACCTCCGTGGCGGGCTCCGCGCAGCAGATGATCATCTCCGCGCTCTATCTTGATTACATCGAATGGCTGAAGCCCGCCTGGCGCAGCATTGGGCTGGCGATTTCTATCTTTGCCAACTACCTGCTGTTCTTCTGGATCTTCTGGCGCTTGCCCCGTCATCGTCCGCGCAAGAAGGCGCTGATCCGCGGCACGTTGATTGCAGCGATCGGCTTTGAGGTGATCAAAATCGTGATGACGTACACCCTGCCGTCACTGGTGAAATCCCCTTCCGGCGCGGCGTTCGGCTCGGTACTGGGGTTAATGGCGTTCTTCTATTTCTTCGCACGTTTAACCCTGTTCTGCGCAGCATGGATTGCCACTGCCGAGTACAAAGACGACCCGAGAATGCCGGGTAAAACACACCGGTAACGCCACTCCCGGGCTGAAATTTCAGCCCGATTCATCATTTCAGCATATAAATCCAGTCCTTAACTTTTATTTAACCGAAAACCAGTTTTATTGACTGATATTTAAAATCTGTGAAGCATTTCATAGACGTGTTTTGGCTGGCCTGAAAATTATCCGCTTTTTGTTGCTTTTATCACCAGGTCGCGGCTTTGTTACAGATTGAAATGTCGCTTTTGCTGTGCGTAATATGGCCTTTCGTTCGACAAAAATAAGAAAATATTATGCAAGCAACCGCCACCACACTCGACTCAGAAACGGAAAACGTTCCGGTAAATTCGCGCAATAAAGTTGTCGTCGCCTCGCTGATTGGCACCGCCATCGAGTTCTTCGACTTTTATATTTACGCCACCGCGGCGGTCATCGTCTTCCCGCACATTTTCTTCCCGCAGGGCGATCCGACGGCGGCCACGCTGCAGTCCCTGGCGACCTTTGCTATCGCGTTTGTTGCGCGTCCGATTGGCTCCGCGCTGTTTGGACACTTTGGCGATCGCATTGGGCGTAAAGTGACGCTGGTGGCCTCGCTGCTGACGATGGGGATCTCCACCGTGGCCATCGGCCTGCTGCCGACGTATGAGACCATCGGCATTCTGGCGCCGGTCCTGCTGGCGCTGGCGCGTTTTGGTCAGGGTCTGGGCCTGGGTGGTGAATGGGGTGGCGCGGCGCTGCTGGCCACCGAGAACGCCCCGGCGCGCAAGCGCGCGCTGTACGGTTCTTTCCCGCAGCTTGGCGCACCGATTGGCTTCTTCTTTGCCAACGGGACGTTCCTGCTGCTCTCCTGGCTGCTGACGGATGAACAGTTCATGAGCTGGGGCTGGCGTATCCCGTTTGTCTTCTCAGCCGTGCTGGTGCTGATTGGCCTGTACGTGCGTGTTTCTCTGCATGAGACCCCGGTTTTCGCGAAAGTGGCCGCGGCGAACAAGCAGGTGAAAGTGCCGCTGGGCACGCTGCTGACCAAACACGTGCGCGTGACCGTGCTGGGCACGTTTATCATGCTCGCCACCTACACGCTGTTCTACATCATGACCGTTTACTCCATGACCTTCAGTACCGCCGCCGCGCCGGTTGGGCTTGGTCTGCCGCGTAACGAAGTGTTGTGGATGCTGATGATGGCGGTGATCGGGTTTGGCGTGATGGTTCCGATTGCGGGGCTGCTGGCGGATAAGTTTGGTCGTCGCGCGAGCATGATTACCATCACCACGCTGATCATTCTTTTTGCTCTGTTCGTCTTCCCGCCGCTGCTGGGTTCAGGCAGCCCGGCGCTGGTGATGGCCTATCTGCTGATTGGCCTGAGCCTGATGGGGCTGACCTTCGGCCCGATGGGTGCGCTGCTGCCAGAGCTGTTCCCGACTGAAGTGCGTTATACCGGCGCGTCGTTCTCGTATAACGTCTCGTCTATTCTGGGCGCCTCCGTTGCGCCGTATATCGCCACCTGGCTGCAGGCAAACTATGGTCTGTTCTATGTGGGCGTCTATCTGGCGGCCATGGCGGCGCTGACGCTGATTGCGCTGCTGCTGACGCACGAGACGAAGCACCAGGCTCTGTAAGCTAATGCCGGGTGGCGGCTACGCCTTACCCGGCCTACGATTCAAATGTAGGCCGGGTAAGCGCAGCGCCACCCGGCAAAAACAGGCC
Source organism: Enterobacter sp. BNK-13 (assembly GCF_048685015.1). Taxonomy (NCBI): domain Bacteria; kingdom Pseudomonadati; phylum Pseudomonadota; class Gammaproteobacteria; order Enterobacterales; family Enterobacteriaceae; genus Enterobacter; species Enterobacter sp. BNK-13. Next base: position 4,095,245 of record NZ_JBLQTP010000001.1, read on the forward strand.
GCACCTTACTTCTTCATCTGTGACAAAATGGTCCGGCACTGATTCGCCTCGCCCTCTGACGGCGATATCAACGCCAGCAGCGCTGCGGCTGGGGTAACCAGCGTCGCAAGCGCCGCAGCCACCGCGCCACGCGCAATCAGCGGTCCGGGCTTCACGCCCGCCTGCGGATTTTTGAAGGTCCCTCGCACGTACAGCGGCGAGCGCAGCGTGATAATACGGATCCCCTTACTCTCCGGGTCAATCGTCAGATCAAGCTGCTCGGAGGCCATGCTGGCGGTTCCGGTCACGTTAATCACCGCGTTTTCCGTGTCGAAGGCAAAAATCTGCGGACGCGCCACGCCGTTCACCAGATCCAGATTGGCCGCCGCACAGTTCACCCGTACCTCATCATCGCCGAAGATTTGCCCGATGATGTAGTTCCCGACGTTCAGCCCCAGGATCTCCATCAGGTTGCGGCTCACCAGCCCGTCGTTCATCAGCAGCTTCAGGTTGCCATTACCGCTGCCCAGCAGCGCCGCCACGGAGTTACCCACGCCGCGAATGTCGGCATCGCCGTTCATCTCGCCGAGGGTTTTCTGCATCAGCTCGACGTTCGGCATCAGCGCTTTCAGCTTAAGCCTGCGCGCCTGAATCTCCGCCCGGCCCTGCATCGGCTTTTTATCGCCTTCAAGGTGAATGTTTGAGGAAATCGTCCCGCCTGCCATGCCAAACTTCAGCGGCTGCAGGCGCAGGTCGGCGTTTTTGAGGATGATATGCGTCGAGAGATCGCTCAACGGCAACGTGCTGCCATGCTCAATTTTACGCCCTTTGAAGCGGACGTCCGCATCCATCACGTTCCACTTATCGGTTTCAAAGCGATCGTAAGGCAGCACTTTTCCCGCAGGCTGAATGTCCTTTTTCACCTCTTTTGATTTTGTGCCTTTACCGGAATCCACGCCGATCAGCGGGCCGAGATCGGCCAGACGCAGCTGTCGGGACTCAACGTCCCCTTCCAGCTTCGGCCTCGGTTTTCCGGTGGTGTAGGTCAGCGAGCCGTGGATATCGCTGTCGCCGATGCGGCCGTTAAAATCACGGTAGTCAAAAACAGACGCTTTTTCGGTATCGATTTTGGCGACCAGATGCCCGTCTGTTTCGAACGGCGGCGTATCCGGCAGCAGCACGCCGGTCAGCTCATACAGCTCTCCCAGCGAATCACCGGCAAATTTAAGCTGAAGATCGACGCCGCCCATGTTCATCGGGTCGTTGACCGTCCCCACAAACGCCACGCGGGTGTTACCGGAGCGGAAGTCCGCCTGCACCGGGAACGGCGTGCCTTCGCTCCGGAGCGCCAGCATGCCGCCTATTTTCCCTTTACCGCTGAGCGGCTGATCGTTGTAGCGTCCTTTTGCCGTCAGGCCGAAGACATAGTCGCCCACGCTTGCCGTGTCACCTTTGGCTTTCGTCCCCGTGACCTCGCTAAACGGCAGCGGCTTGCCCAGCGGATCGACCAGGATCTCCACGTCGGCCTTGCTGACTTTGTCGTCGATGGCGATCCGCCCGCGATCGAAGAGAATATTGTCGAGACGGAATGACCAGGAAGAAGGCTGGGCGTTCGGATCCTTTTCGCCGTCGCTGGCAAGGTTAAAGGTCCAGTTGTTATTTTTTTCTGAGAGGCGGATCAGGCGCGCGTCGGGCTGTTGAAGTTTGATCCACGGCAAATAAACAGTTTTGGTGAACAGCGCGAGCGGGGCCAGCGTGGCCTCAACGCGCGGCAGGTGGATCATGGTGACCGCCGGGATATCCGGCGGGTTGCCGAGAATGATGTCGTCGGCGTGGACGTGTGGCCACGGGATCCAGCTTCGCCAGCCGGGCTCCTCTTTCTGACGCTCCCACACGACCCCTAAATCACCGCGTATGGCGAAGGGGCGGTTCAGTTCGGTTGAGACTTTCTGGTTGATGGTCGGCTTAAGACGGTTCCAGTCAAACGTCGCGATAATGATGGCGACGACCACGATCAACAACAAGAAAATCCCTGCTGTCCAGGAGATTACCCTGGTTGTTCTTGTCATTTTTATCCCCTTTCCTGATGACCTGTCCTGTAAAACTATAGTCCAGACAAAGGGAAGCGGGCTTATCAGAGGGTAGTTATCACGCTATCGAGGCGATCCATGGGTACCGGACGGGAGAGGAAATAGCCTTGCGCCGCCGCGGCAGGCGAGCTTTGCACATCACGCCACTCTTCCAGCGTTTCCACACCTTCAACAATCACGCCCTGGCAATAGCGGTTCATCAGCTGCAATAGCAGCGTAAACAGGTTCCGCCCTTCCGGGGTCTGACGCAGCATAATGAACAGATCGCGGGCCACTTTAATGTAGTCGTAACGCACTTCACTCAGGGCCGAAAAGTTCGCCATGCCGGTGCCAAAGTCATCCAGCCACAGCGGGCCGTATTCGCATATGGAGGCAAACGAGGAGTCCTGCGGCAGGCGGACATGCTCCACCAGCTCAAAACGCACCCACGGCAGGGTGGCAATCAGCTCCTGCAATTTCGCGTTCTGACGCAGCGCCAGCAGAGTGGGACCATCAACATTCACGGAGGCGAGGATATCGTGCTGTTCGAAAAAGGGCTGCTTCGTTGCCAGCATATGGAGCTGCTCTTCCAGCACGTCCAGACGCTGGCGAACGGCAACTTCGGCAAAATAGCGATCCGGTGCGATGCGCTGGGTAGGGTTTGAGGGGTGCGTTACGACGGTCAAAATTTCAATGGCCATCAGTCGACCGTCTGTTCGGTATATCGGCTGATAAGTGTACGCACGCTCACATTGCAGCCAGTAGCGATGCTCCTGCAAGTTCTCAATACTTGCCTCAGGCGTGGTGCTCAGCCGCTGGATAACCTGCTCTGACTTCATTTCAGATGTCCTGTTGTTGGGATGGCCTTTCTGGACTCGTCACAGGATTATCGGCGCGACAATTGAGAACTTTATGTTCAATTCACCGGGAAAATGAAATTAAGATGACAGAAATGCGCAGGAACACGCGTTGGCTCAAATAAAATAATGGAACGTTGTTTTAATATAGTTGACCGGTTAATTCACTCAGCGCACACTGCTGTTAATTCTTCTGTTCAGGTTCACGATTATGTCTAAAAAAATTGCCGTGATTGGCGAATGCATGATTGAGCTGTCACAAAAAGGCGCGGAAGTGAGCCGCGGATTTGGTGGCGATACGTTAAACACGTCGGTGTATATTGCCCGTCAGGTTGCGCCTGAGGCGCTCACCGTGAACTATGTTACCGCTCTGGGCACGGACAGCTTCAGCCAGCAAATGCTGGAGGCCTGGCAGAGTGAACAGGTTGAAACGTCGCTGATTCAGCGTATGGAAAACCGCCTGCCGGGGCTTTATTACATCGAAACCGACAGCACTGGCGAACGCACGTTTTATTACTGGCGTAACGAAGCCGCGGCCAAATTCTGGCTGGAGAGCGAGGCCGCCGCGGCCATCTGCCAGGAGCTGGCGACCTTCGACTATCTCTATCTGAGCGGGATCAGCCTGGCTATCCTCAGCCCGGCCAGCCGTGAAAAGCTGCTCTCGCTGCTGCGCGCGTGTCGTGCCAACGGCGGTAAGGTTATTTTCGATAACAACTACCGCCCGCGCCTGTGGTCCAGCCGTGAAGAGACGCAGCAGGTCTATCAGCAGATGCTGCAATGCACCGACATCGCCTTCCTGACGCTCGACGATGAAGACGCCCTGTGGGGTGAGAAACCGGCAGAAGACGTGATTGCACGTACGCAGGCGGCTGGCGTGCGTGAAGTGGTGATTAAGCGCGGTGCGGATTCATGCCTGGTCGCGATTGCGGGTGAAGCAGTGGTTGAGGTCCCGGCGGTGAAGCTTGCCAAAGAGAAAGTGATTGATACCACGGCGGCGGGTGATTCATTCAGCGCGGGCTATCTGGCGGTACGCCTGACGGGTGGAACACCGGAAGCCGCGGCACAGCGTGGGCACCTGACGGCCAGCACCGTCATTCAGTATCGCGGGGCGATTATTCCGCGCGAAGCGATGCCTGTTTAAGCCCTCACCTTTACCCTCTCCCACAGGGAGAGGGAATGTCTACCCATTACTGCCCTTGCGGGATATCCGTCGCGTCCTGATGTAAATCATCAGCCGTCGCGGACTGCGTCGGCTGCGGCGCGGTGGCCATGATGGAATCCCAGGTCGTCTGAAGTTCCTTCATGTCATACTCCGGCTCGCCCTTCGGTTGCAGGAGAATCAACGCCATCTCCTGCGACAGCTGCTGGCGGAGCTCCTGGTTGAGCATATCGACGGTCAGACCGCTCAGGAAGTCCTGACGAAGCTTCTGGTACTGTTCCGGCGCAATGTCCACCACCTGGTTCTGCAGGGAGCGAATACGCTGGCTGATCAGAATGTCGGTATCGGCGCGCGCGTAGGTCGCGAACAGCTTCTGCAGCTCGAGTTTTTTCTGGGCCACAAGCGCGTTGAACTCCTCTTCAGAGAGCCCCTCTTTACGCACTTTTGCCAGCTCTTTCGCCACGACGCCCAGATTGGCATTCAGCTTATCGCCCGGTGATTCAACGTTAATGGCGCATTGCGCACGCTGGAACAGCACGCGGCAGTCAAAGCCAAGGCCGATATTCTTCACGTTGTTCTTACTGAGCGTCTGCTGAACGTGCCAGAACAGCGCTTCACGCGCCAGGTCGGCACGCCAGTAGCGCAACAGCGCTGCGGACTCACGGATGGGCTGCCAGGCGTTATCCCACATCACGGAGAGTCGGTCCTGACGAACGGTGTCCGTCATAATGCTGACAGGCTCTGCCCGCAGCGGGGAGAGTGTTGGAACAGGAGCTGGCGATTCACGCTTGCCTTTCAGATCGCCAAACGCTTTGTTGATCTGCTCTACCACCGCGCGGCTGTCCACGTTACCCACCACGATCAGCGTCATCGCGTCCGGGGTGTACCATTTCTGATAGAACGTTTTCACCTGCTCAGCATCCACCGGCTGTTTCAGCGGTTCGGCCGGGTCATGTCCGAGTAACGTCGAGCCTTTCAGGCGGTAACGCCACCAGCCCTCTTTGGTATCTCCTGGCCAGGTCGCCACCATGTCGCTGTTGCTCAACGCATAGTTGACGGTATCCGGCGTAATCGCCAGATTGCCAGAGGCATCGGAGAGATACGTCAGGGCTTCTTTAAGCAGATCGTTGCGGTTATTAGGCAGGCTCAGGTTAAACATGGTGTAGTCATACGAGACCACCGCCGGCGGGAGTGGGCGTTTTGGATCGATGGCCTGTTGCCAGAGCGAACGCACCTGAACCGCTTGCAGGCTGCCGCTCTGAGTGAGCGCCAGCCGGGGAATAAAGTGGCTGAAACCGGTTTGCTGGGTGCTTTCCGTGAGGGAACCGGTATTAACAGACAGACGGATTTCAATACGGTCACTGGGACGTTGCGGCGTGGCTAACACCTGCCACTGAAAACCGTTCGCTAATGTCCCTTGTTGCCAGGCCGGGTCTGGCTGGAGCGCATCTGCCTGCACATAACTGGCTGCTGCCATCATCAGCAAACCGCCGGTTAAGAGTCGAATTTTTGTGCCCTGCATGTGAACCCCTGATCAACATTCCTGGTTAAAAAAGAGTGCCTCGCGACGCGCTTCACTCTTAAAGATGACGATGAAAACACGTCGATTAGACCGCGCGTTCGGCAAAACGTCACGGTCCGAAGTGAAATATACCCAAAAAAAATCTTGTCGAATTATGACAGGTATGAACAGTTATTATGCGCAGGAGCCCGCATCCCCACAAGGGAATACGGGCATTTGTGACAAGATTAAGAGGATAAGCCAGGATTTTTGCTGTCAGTTGAACGATTATTCAGAGTATCGTCGAGCTTTTTGTGATCCAGCTCTTTCACCCATTTCGCCACCACCACCGTTGCCACGCCGTTACCCACCAGGTTGGTTAGCGCACGGGCCTCAGACATGAAGCGGTCAATCCCCAGAATCAACGCCAGACCCGCCACCGGCAGGTGACCCACAGCAGAAATGGTGGCTGCCAGCACGATAAAGCCGCTGCCCGTCACGCCTGCCGCGCCTTTAGAGGAGAGCAGGAGCACCACCAGCAGGGTAATCTGATGGAAAATATCCATATGGCTGTTGGTCGCCTGCGCGATAAACACCGCCGCCATCGTCAGGTATATCGAGGTGCCATCCAGGTTGAAGGAGTAGCCCGTCGGGATCACCAGCCCGACCACCGATTTGCGACACCCGAGTTTCTCCATCTTATCGAGCATGCGCGGCAGCGCCGATTCTGACGAGGAGGTTCCCAGAACAATCAGCAGCTCTTCGCGGATGTAACGGATAAATTTGAAGATGCTGAAACCGGTCGCGCGGGCGATGGAGCCCAGCACCACCACCACGAAAAGAATACAGGTGATATAGAAGCAGATAATCAGCTGACCCAGCTGGACCAGCGTACCGACGCCATACTTACCGATGGTGAAGGCCATCGCACCGAAGGCACCGATGGGCGCCAGGCGCATGATCATATTGATGATGCCGAAGATGACCTGCGAGAAGCTTTCGATCACGTTAAAGATAAGCTGACCTTTGCTGCCCAGACGGTGCAGGGCAAAGCCAAACATCACGGCGAACAGCAGCACCTGGAGGATGTTTCCGCTGGCGAACGCGCCTATGACGCTGCCAGGAATGACGTCCAGCAGGAAGGCGACCACGCCCTGATCCTTCGCCTGCTCGGCATAGACCGCAACCGCTTTGGCATCCAGCGTCGCCGGATCGACGTTCATCCCCGCGCCTGGCTGCACCACGTTGACGATGATCAGACCGATAATCAGCGCAAGGGTACTGACCACTTCAAAATAGAGAAGCGCCACTGCACCGGTACGACCGACCGCCTTCATGCTTTCCATGCCAGCGATGCCCGTGACGACCGTACAGAAGATCACCGGCGCGATGACCATTTTAATGAGCTTAACGAACGCGTCGCCAAGCGGTTTCATTTGCGCGCCCAGTTCAGGGTAATAGTGACCCAGCAGAATACCGATGGCGATGGCTGTCAGGACCTGGAAATAAAGACTTTTGAAGAGTGAGGTTTTCATAAGGTGTCCTTGGGAAGAAAAACCACAGGCTTTGTAAGGTTATGGTTAACCTGCGGCTTTAAAATAACACCCACATAACAGGACAGAAATAAACTCAGTTCAAATTTGAAACACAAATGTTAAGAACTTTGAGCTGGCTCGCACAAGCCAGCAACAAAATTACGCTTTTGCGTGGTGATCGGCGCCAGAAAGGTATCGTTCTTCAAAGACATCCGAAGGGACTGCAGGGGCAAACAGGAAGCCTTGCCCGCTCTCCACGCCCGCCTCTGCCAGCCAGGCGCGTTGCGCGTCGGTTTCAATCCCCTCGGCAATAAGGTGCAGGTTGAGGCTACGCGCCATCTGGATAATCGCCTGCACCATGCTGCTGTCGCCCGGCAGTCCGTCGACAAACGCTTTGTCAATTTTGAGCACATCCACCGGAAGGGTCTTCATGTGCTGAAGCTGACGCAGCCCGGCGTACCCCATGCCAAAATCGTCCAGGGCAATGCGAATACCGGCATTACGCAGCGGCTTGAGAATCGCGACCGCCTCATTGGGATCGTCGATGTGTCGGCTCTCCGTCACTTCCAGGGTTAACGTATCAGGCTTGATGCGGTAACGATGGATCAGCTCCAGCATCTCTGAAACCATGGTCGGGTGCATAAGCTGCAGGGCAGACAGGTTGACCGACAGCGGCAGCGTCACGCCACGCTCCTGCCAGGCAGCAAGCTGACGACAGCACTCCTCCAGCACCCAGTAGCCGACGGTAACCATCAGGCCACAGGACTCGATGCGCTCAATCAGCCCTCCCGGCAGCTCCCATGAGCCATCCGGCTGCTGCAGACGCAGCAGGGCCTCGGCACTTTTCACCTCTCCCGTCTGCAGGTCCACCTGCGGCTGCAGCCAGAGGGCAAACTGGCGGTTATCCAGCGCGGTCAGGATGTCGCTCTCTTCCGTCAGGCGCTGCTGCGCCTTTTCCATCTGCGCCGGGTCGAAGAACTGGATCTGGTTTTTGCCTTTGCGCCGGGCGGTAAAGGCCGCCGAGAAGGCGCGGCGATAAAGCTGTTCCGCGGTCAGATCGCCATAGAACATGGCAATCCCGATACTGGCGCTCGGGCGAAGCTGGATACCCTGAATCGGCAGCCGCTCATTAATGACAGTGAGTACTTGCTGACCTAACGTAATCGCATGCCAGGGTTCTTTTACGCCGTTGGCAATCACCACCAGGTCATAACCGCTGACCTGAGTCAGCACCATGCGCGGGGCAAGGACAGATTTGATCTTTTCCACCAGGGTGAGCAGCAGCATTTCGCGCTGGCTCTCCTGAAGCACGCCAGCCGTGTCCTGCAGGGTTTCGCAGGCAATGACCATCAGCGCGGTGGTTTGCTGGCGCTCAACGGTTTGCTCCAGCATCGCCATCAGGAAGGCTTTATTGGGGAGCTCCGATACCGGAAAACGGGTGGCGCTACTGTTCAGTTCATCCTGCTGACGCTGGATGCGCTGCTGGTTGAGGTTATAGCTGCGCACCAGCATGCCGATCTCATCGTCATGATGCAGACGCGGCAGCTCAAGCTGGTGTCCCATCTGATCCTGCGGGGCGAGCGTGTTCAGCTCGCGGGCGATACGGCGCAGGGGATGGACAATCAGCCGGTTGATGCACCAGGTGAGCGCCACGCTGAGAATAAGCGTCATAAGTAAGCAAGTGGTCACTAACGTAACCACCCAACTCATGACGAATTTATACATGCGGTAGGAGTCTGCCTGTAACACCAGGTAGGCCAACGGCTGCGGATTCGCAGGGCGTTCAAGCGAATAGACGGGAAGCGAAATTTGCACCGGCAGTTCAAACAGGCGCATCACCATCATCGGGACGGGACGTTCCGGGATGAAGCTCATCCGCAGCGCCTGAAACTGGTTGGGCAGCACGACGTCCGCCCGGCTCACAACACCAGCCGGCTGAATGCGTTTCAGTATGGTTTCCGCCTCGGGGATATCCCCTTTCAGGATGGAGGCAGACAGCGGGCCGCGTACCGAGCGGGCGATACTTTCTAATTGTGAAGCCGTGTTATAGCGATTCTGCTGTACGGAATGAAACAGCAAAATGACGCAGAAGAGCAGGACAAACAGCATGGTGACGGCAGAGACCATCGCCATCTGTTTGATTGTTAAGGAACGGCTGACACGCAAAATGACTCTCCACAAAACTCGAAGCGCAGGGCGCGCCAGGGTGTAAACCTGGCGCGCCTGAGTATACCCGATTGCCGCGCTATTAAGAGAGACTTACAAATGGATTAAGGAAAATCCGATTACCAGTCCGCGTAAGGGATAAGCGGCTGCGGCGGTAAGTCCATATCGCCCTGCCAGCCTGCAGCAGAGTAGCGCACATAGATTAGCGCGTGGCTTGGGGTATAGTCTTTCGCTTGCTGGATATCCACGCCCATGCCGACAAACCAGTTGGACGTGACCCGCCGCTCGATTATGGCCCGTGCGGTATAACCCGTACCGGAAGAACTGCTGCCGGTTTCCATCGCGCCCCGGTCGGTATAGCGGTCTGGCTCATCGGTCGGGATCAGATTCTGGATCGGGTAGCGCAGCTCGTCTTTGGTTTTGGAGTGGGACCAGGAGACCGAGCCCCCCAGCTCCCAGGACCAGTTTTCCGTGCGCTTACGCCATGTCACCGGCAAGGCGAAGGAGACATACTCCTGCGGGCTGTAATAGCCGCCCTGACCCAGGGTATAACCGCTCAGGTCTTTGTCGTAGTGCCAGAGCATGTTGGACACGCCGACCGTCAGGCGCTCGTTGTTTTTATTAATGAGCTTGTAGTAGTAACCCGTCATCCAGCGGACGCGCCAGTTATCCTCCACATTTTTACCCGTCAGCGTTTCCGCGTTCAGGCTTGACCAGACGCCGTTCGCTTCCCCTTTGTCATAGCTCATACTTACGCCGCCACCGGTGGCGCGTACGCCGCCCCAGGTGGTGCCGGTATTGGTATCTTTTTGCCCGCCGAAGGCCAGCAGAGAGCTGGAGATTGGCCGACGATGGGCGTTAACGGTATAGCCGATGGGCCCCAAATCGCTGCTGTAGCTGATGCCGCCCACCACGTCGACGACGTCAAAGCCCATTGGCGTGGTGCCAATATCCATCGCCCAGGTTTTATTCTGCCAGCCGACGGCAACGCTCGCGCCATTGTCTGACTGATGGGTGTTGCCGCTACACGGTGTTTCGTAGCAGGTTCCCCATTTAGGATCATAAGTCCCGTTCCTGGTATCAAATGACCCGGCATCCATATTGACCAGATCACTTCTGAAGAACATGCGTCCATCAGAGAGCGGCGCATCCACCTGCAGCATGGTGGTATGCGCTTTCAGATCGGAATAACCGCCCGTACCGCTGGAGCCCCAGTAATCGTGCTGCAGCGTGACGTTAACATCCTGCTGACGGTACAACTCACCGGCATCACTGCGCACGCCGCGCTTCAGCCAGTCGTCTTTTTCATCGTTACGCGTCAGACGAGTGAAACTGTCGTTGTCAGCCGGACGCGTCGTGGTGATACCCGTCGATACCATCGCATCTTTGTAGGTTTCCAGCGCCTGCTGAGGATGGCCGTTCTGCGCCTGGAAACGTGCGGCATCACGCAGCACCAGCGCGTTTTCCATGGAGCCAGGCTGCGATTTAGCCTGCGGAATAATTTTATTGAAGGTCTGCTCTGCGGCAGCGGCATCGCCCAGACCCGCCTGCGCCATCGCGATGCGGCGCTGCATATTGAGCGACAGCGGCTGGCCGTTTTGCGCGGCGGGCAGCTTCGCCAGCTCCGCGCGCGCGGCATCTTTGTTACCCTGCGTGCTGTAAATCTCGGTCAGGCCGAGGAGCGCGTCTTCATTCTGCGGCTCACGCTGCAGGACGGCGTTGTACGTCGTTTTCGCCGAGTCCAGATCGCCACGCTGCTGTGCCCAGTCCGCCAGAGTGAGGTCGATACGGGTGGAGGTCGGCTGCTGGCGAAGTAGATTCTCTGCGTCCTGCTCTTTGCCGCTGTCGCGCAGGCGGTTGGCGGTTTCCAGCACCTGGTTGCTTTGCAGGCGGTCGGCAAGCTCCTGAATATTGCCGTTCCACTGGCTGCGCGGTAGCGTCTCCAGATGCGCCAGCGCGGCCCGGTCCTGATCGTTTCCGGAAAGGTAGAGCCCGTTGGCATACACCTGATCCGGGTCGGACGGTTTCTGGTGGGCAAGCTGACGCATCAGGGTGTCCGCCTGGCTGCGCTGACCCGCGCTGTAGAGATCGCGCGAAAGACGATAGGTTATCCACACGTCGCCGGGAGAGAGCGCCAGACGACGACGCTGAATGTCTGCTGCCTGCGCGTATTTCCCCTGGTTCTCAAGCTGTTCGGCCTGGGCGGAGAGCTGTTCGTTGGTCAGGCTACGTTCAATGTCGTCTATGCTACGGCGCTGGCTGGCGGAGAGAGACTGGATAAACTGCGAAGCCTTCTCCGGCGACTGCGCGCGGTAAATATTGGCCAGGCCGCGAACCGCATTGCTGTTGCCACTGTCCATCCGCAGCGCCTGGCGATAGTAACGCTCCGCCGCGTCGTTATCTTTACGCGCCGCGGCGGCGTCGCCCAGCCCCAGCACGGCATAGCTGTCGGTATTGTCGATATTGCGTGCCTGCTGATAGTAACGCTCTGCCTGCGCCGGATTATTCGCCTTCAGCGCCGCATCGCCCTGCTGGATCAGCAGCCAGTAGCGGTTAACCTTCAGAAGACTGTCCCATTTACCCCGGTTATCGCTCTGGGGATCGAGGGCAATCGCCTTTTCAAACTGTGCCACCGCGCGGGCGCGGTCGCCCTTCTGTGAATACGCCTGTCCAAGGGCGCCCACCGCTTCACTGTCGGCATGGTTGGCGCTGACGGCTTTTTGCAGCTCTGCCACCGCCTTACTTCCCTGCCCGGCATCCACCGCCGCCAGCCCTTCGGCTTTCGCGCGGAACGCCGGATCGGCGAGCTGTTTTTGCTGCGCTTCAAGCTGGGCACGCGCCGCCGCGACGCTATCCCCGTCGCTGAATACGCTCAGATATTTTTGCAGCGCACTGACGCTGGCGCTGCTGGCAGGCTGGTCTTTGATTTGGTCATACCACATATCAGACGCCTGGCTGCGGCCATTGGTGGATTTGGCCATCTCCTGCAATACCGCAAAGGCTTCATCACGACGTCCGCTCTGGAACAGAAGCTGGGACAGCGTCGCCTGCAGCTGCGTATTTCCGGGACTGCTGCTGTTTATTTTCTTGAGCTGGTTAATGGCCGCGCCGCGGCGAGCGGGATCTTTTGCCACGACGTTCCAGTATTCCGTCGCCACGTCGCCACCCGGCGGGTTGCCGTCAAACAGCTTGTCATAGGCGGCAATCGCCTCCTGCGTGTGCCCCGTAGTGGCGAGCAGTCGCGCCTGCTGGAGCTGCTGGCGGCCATCCGGAGTAGAAAGCAGCATCGTGTTGCGTGATGACTGGTACGCACTCGAACCCGGCGCAATCCCTTTCAGACGATCCAGCTCTTTTTGCGCGCCGGCGTTATCGCCCTGACGCAGCAGGTAGCGAAAGCGTGCGGCAATCACGTCAGGGTTGTTCGGGTCAATCAGCTCAAGGCGATAGAGCGACTGACGAACCAAATCCTCACGCTGTGTCGATTCGCCCAGCCTCACCTGCTCCAGCAGCTGTTTTTGCTGCGGAGAGTTAGCGGCCTGGGCCCACGGCATAAGCGCCAGGCCAAGCGATAAACTGAGTAGATTTACTGTGAACTTGCGCATTCCTGGCCCCAATCCGGTATTAATTCACCTTTTGCGGTGAAGCGAAAACGATGCTGATCCCATCCTTGCCCAAAAAGAGTCAGCACGTAGCTGTAATAGGCATTGTTATCGGGAAAATGGTCCGCAACGCGCTGGCGCTGAATCGCCTGGGCATCACGTTGTTGTAAAAACGGCAGCATAGCGGCAGAGAACCCGACCGGGCCGTCGCCGGTGCGTTTCCCCGTCGCCACATCCACTTTCTCCGGCGGCACACCCCGTTTCATGGTCTTTGCCGCCATCGGCTGGAAGCGCGTCAGCAGCCGGGCTTTCTGAGGATCGTTATCACTCATCATGCCCACCCAGAGATACACGCGGATGGCGTCGTAGCCGCCCACCAGCGCTTTCTCCTGCTGTAACCGCCAGCCTCTGTTTTTCTGATACTGCACCCAGTCCGGCGAAAAGCCTTTCGGCGCGCTCTCCAGCAGCAGGCGCAGATTGGTTTCACGAAGCTGGGGCCACGGGGAGCCAAACCGCGTGAAATAAGCCGCTAGCTGCGGAGGAAGATAGCTGGGGTTAAAGCGCCAGGCGTGTTCATCGGCAAAGCCGACTTTGCCGGGAAGCAGCATTGCGCCAAGCCCCGGGACTTTCACCACCTCCTCGCTGACAATGCGTTTCAGCAGCGCTTTACCCGTGCGGGTATAGTCCGGATGCTTCCACAGCCGACCCGCTTCGAGCAGTGACCAGGCGATCCAGATATCGGCGTCAGAGGCGGAGTTGGTATCAATCACCGCCCACGTCTCTTTATCTTTCTGCCCCCATAGCCAGGCTGGCAGATGGTCGTTGAGATCGCCGCTGGCAAGATTATCGCGCGTCCACGTCAGCAGCTGGTCAAAGGCCTGGCGATCGTTCGCCGCCAGGGCAAAGAACAGGGCGTAACTTTGCCCTTCCGAGGTCGTAATTTTGCGCGTGTCACTGGGGTCAATGACACGCCCGCCCTCACTGATGTAGTCCTTTTTAAACTGCTCCCAGGCAGGCCAGGTACAGGCGGCGCGAAGAGGAAGCGCCGCCAGCATCACCGCTGCTAATACACACCAGCGAAAGGCTTTCATCACATCTTACTCATCCGGGTTCAGACGACGACGGCTGATGATTCGCAGCAGACGCCACAGCACCCATGCCAGCAAGACCACGCTAACCGCAGCCAGGATAGCGAGCAGAACCGGATGGTTAGCCAGCGCATACCACAGGCGTTCAAACCACGGCAGATGGCCTACGTAGTACACATCGCCCACGCGCAGGCTGTTGACGCCGGACTCACGGATCACCGACACGGAACCAAACATCGCGGCACGTTTACCGCTGTCGTTCATGGCCGTATTGAGCAGTTCATACCCACGCGGGCTGTCCGCGAGGAGAGCCACCACGCTTCGCTGTTCGTTGTAAGGTGACTGGAAGCCCACCACCGCAGCCATTGCCCCCTGAGACGTTATCGTCGTCTGCGCGCTGGCCTGACGGTCGTTCACATCCGGCATAATGCTCGGGAATTCGGTCTGGCGCAGCGGCGTGTTAACCCAGGACTGGGCCGCTTTCACCAGCAGATCGATACGTTTGTCATCCTTCAGCTTATCCGGAATGGTTCCGATTACCATGATGTCAGCGTCTTTGTTCTGAATCTGGCTGCCATCATCCGTCAACGTGACGTTAATTGCCGGCAATCCTGTTTGTCCGCCAACGGTCGCCATGGCGTCCAGCAGGGTCGTGACCTGCCCTTCGCTTGGCGATTTTGGCATCACCACAATGGACTCAGAGAGATCGGCCATGCGGCTGAACGGGAAGCCCGCGTTAGCAAACGCGCGCAGGTCCGGCATCGCCAGGAAGTGATAGTACTTCGAGAAGTCGATGGTCGACTCATCGCCAATCACCACGTGGTTCTGCACCGGCTGGAAGGTGATGCAGTTTTCCGCCGAGCCGCCAGGCATTGGGTTCATGTACTGGAAATCAAAGCGCAGCTGGTTTATCGCGCCCAGCTTCAGTGCCGGGATGGAGACATCCGTTTTACCGTCCAGCAGCCCCTGCAGCACCGGCAGGCGAAGCATCAGGCGGTTCGTATCCTGCGTGCTTTGCAGGCTGAAGGATTGCAGGAACTGGTTGTTCAGGCTGATATCCATGCGCGAGCTGTCTTTGGTGGCTGGCGCGGTATAGCGGTAGTTCAGATTGATATCAATGCCGTTGGTGCGCAGCAGGTACAGATCCGGCGGCAGATTCAGCGACAGGCTAATCGGCGCGGGCTCAAGCCCCGTCGCCTGCAGCTGTTCTTCATAGGTTTTCAGCTCGCCAAAGGTGACCGCACGGTCGGTACGCACCCAGTTTGGCGCATCATACGGTTTACGCGCCAGCAGCGGCTTGACCTCATCTATCACCACGCTGTTGCCACGGAACAGGACGTTGCCCTGGGCAATCGCTTTTGCTGCCTGCACCAGATCTTTATCATCACGACCAAAGACCACCAGCAGCTTCACGTACGGGTTTTCCGGGTGGCTTATCATCTCAACGGTCGGCGCGTTGACGTCCGGATGATCGCGCAGGAAAGCCGGGCGTTTCGTGTTGGTGGCAAACACAATGGCATTTCTGTCCGGCAGCTTGTCATACATCGCCGGGAAGCTCTGGCCGCGCCAGCCCGCGCGTGAACCAAACCAGGACGCCACAATGGTGGCCGCCAGCTGCTCGGTCACGTCCGGGGAAGAGGCAAACACCATCGGCAGCGTGAGCGGACGGTTATCACGCGGATCGAAGAACGGAACCGGGAAGGCTGAGAGATCGTTTTTCAGCGCCAGCGACTGGTAGGTCATCTGCAGCGAGGAGTTACGCCCGACGTCCATCCACAGCGTGTTGCTGGCCGGGTTTTCGCAGACATCGCGGTAGTGACCGACAAATTCCAGGCGAATACGGTTAAAGTCGGTGATGAACAGCGGGTTGATCGGCACCTGAGCCTGCGTTTTCTTGCCGAGCTGCTCTTTCGTGACCGGCAGAACGTCCATCAGTTCGTCATTCAGATAGACCTTCAGCTGAGACTGGGTCGGCAGCAGCGACGGTGACGGCGTGTATTCAAGATTCAGCACCGCATTAGAGACAACCTCATCGCTGCGCATGCCAAATTCAATGCCGCCGTTAGGGTTGATGCCGCGCAGCACCATGCTGCCCGGAGGCGGCGCAATTTGCGCGAAGGTCAGTTTCACGTCACGCGACGGCGCATTGTCCGCAACGACGGGCGCATTCGCCCCGCGAACGCCCGGCATGACCTGCCCGATGACCTGGCCGTCTGCCGGCAGGGTATTCCCCTCCGTTGGCTGGTTCGGCAGGATGTTTTCCGTTTGACCGGGTGCCGCGGTGACAACCGGATCGGTTGCTTGCGCGACGACAGGTACGGTTGGCGCAGGCGTTGCCGCTGCGTTACCCGGGGCCGCGTTAGCCATTGTTGCGGGGAGCGCATTCATCCCCATTGCCACTGCACATAACCAGGAAAGTTTTGTTTTCATCGCGTTATCATCATTGTTGAGCCATAACCGGGTCCGCCTGCTTCGCCTCATCCCGCTCAGGACGACGAGGAATGAACGACACGACCCAGGAAACCAGCGAAGTAAGTGACCGGAAAATTAATTTCACCGACGACGGGGCAAATTCTGCAAGGTGACGATAGCCACGGAACCCCAGCTTCAGAATATCCAGCAGGCTTTCCAGAGGTTTATCTTCCGGGAAGCTGTCCTGCCAGAGAGCCCACGTATCCGCGCGGGCAAACGTACACTGCACAAAATCGATATGTTGCTTTTTGGTCAACGGCATCAGCTGCAGGCCGACTTCATTGCCCACCACGCGAACGACCTGCGTGGGGAAGACATACTCCTGCTGACCGCGCTTAAGCAGCAGGTTAACTTTCTGCCCTTCCAGCACCTTCGCCTGGCCGTTGATTTTGATCCCCAGACCGCCGTCAGAGAAGTCGTGCACGGTACAGGAGAAGAGATGGCCATCTTCACGGGCAATCGCCGCAGGCATGCAGATTTCCACGCGATGTGCGCGACGAACCTGTTTGCTCTCCACCGACACCGCCACCGCGCCGCCGAGGATAATCAGGTTGTAGAAGACCCAGGCCATACTGACGAAGACGGTCAGGATTTCGTTTTCCGGACCGTAGAAGTAGCGCCAGATACCCGCAATGACGCCCACGATATTCAGCAGCACCAGGAAGATATACGGCCGGGAGATCACCCAGTCGACGTACTCCTCCTCCACCAGCCCGCCCTTCGCGGTGACGTTGAATTTACCTTTGTGCGGGTTAATCAGCGCCACCATCGTCGGCGGCGCGATGTACCAGGCCAGCACCGTTTCGTAGATTTCACTCCAGAAGGAGTGGCGGTATTTACCCTGTATCTTCGAGTTCGTCAGGCTCGCGTGGATCATGTGCGGCAGAACAAACAGCGCAATCATCAGCGCGGGAGCGTAGATGATATAAGCGTGAAGGAGCAGGAACGCCAGCGGCGCGGTCAGGAAGATCAGTCGCGGGATACCGGACAAGAAGTGGAACATGGCGTTGACGTAGCAGAGACGCTGCGCCAGCTTGAGTCCTTTCCCGATCAGGGGGTTATCGAGACGGAAAATCTGCACCATGCCGCGCGCCCAGCGAATACGCTGGCCAATGTGCGCCGACAGTGACTCCGTTGCGAGGCCAGCAGCCTGCGGAATGCGCATATAGGCTGAGGTATAGCCACGACGGTGCAGGCGCAGCGAGGTGTGCGCATCTTCGGTGACCGTCTCGACGGCGATACCACCAATTTCATCCAGCGGTTTACGGCGGATAACCGCGCATGAGCCGCAGAAGAAGGTGGCGTCCCACATGTCGTTTCCGTCCTGAACCAGGCCATAGAACAGCGTGCCTTCGTTCGGGGTCTTACGGAAACGGCCAAGGTTACGTTCAAACGGGTCCGGCGAGAAGAAGTGGTGCGGCGTCTGCATCATCGCCAGCTCTTTTTCCTTCAGGAACCAGCCCATGGTCATCTGCAGGAACGAGCGCGTCGGCACGTGGTCGCAGTCAAAGATCGAAACAAACTCCCCGGTGGCATACTTCAACGCGTTGTTGATGTTCCCCGCCTTAGCGTGTTCATGCGTCGGACGGGCGATGTATTCGACGCCGACCTCCTCCGCGAACTGGCGGAACGCCGGACGGTTGCCGTCATCCAGGATCCAGACCTTAAGCTTATCTTTCGGCCAGTCGATGCCCAGCGCGGCATAGATGGTGTTCTTCACCACGCTCAGGTCTTCGTTGTAGGTCGGCACGAAGAGATCGACGGTTGGCCACTGGGTCGTGTCCTTTGGCAGCGGAACCGGCTGGCGGTTGAGCGGCCAAATCACCTGGAAATAGCCCAGCACCAGCACAATCCAGGCATAGGTTTCAGCAAACAGCAGCACCAGGCCGCACACCAGACTCACCGGGTCGTCCCAGTTCAGCGTCGAGGTATAACGCCACCAGATGTAGCGGCAGGAGACGGTCAGCGACAACACGATCAGCATCAGCGCCGAGAAGCGGCCCGGAATTCGGCGCACCAGTAGCGCCACGCCCCACAGCAGGATCAGGAAAGTGAACTGCGCCAGAGGGTTGAAAGGCTGCGTAATACAGACCAGCGCCAGAATGAGCGAGAACACAACGATCACGCCGAGGATAAAACGCCGCAAGCCCGGGTGGAGATGCCCGAGCTCTTTGTGGTTATCCAGATGGCTGGTCTTATCGCTGACGCTGTTGGGGAGCCTGTCCAGCCACTGATGGTAGCGTTCACGTAACTGCTGCACGCGGGAGAAGCTCCGCCAGTGCGGCGTTTTTATCTCCGCGCGGGATGAGGTCGCCACCAGCCAGATGGCCTGAATGAGATAACGCGCCGGATCCAGTGGACGCGGCCGGTCAGGATTAATGTGCGGATACAGTTCACTGTGCCGGGCACGTATGCGCTGCCAGCGCGGGTGTTCGAGTGGAATAAACATCCAGGCCAGAATCATCCAGAAACAGCCGAGCGCGGCGCTGAATGCCGACGCGCCGTGACGGCGAAAATGCCGGTAATGTTCGCTCAAACGCGAACTGACCGGTGGGATGAGTAACCAGCTGGCGAGACGACTCATACATCACTCCCTGCATGCTCCGCCCGATTGGCGAAGTTCAGCAGACACCAGTTAGCCAGCGTCAGGATCTCTTCTGCCGCCAGTGAATCGCTGCGGTATTCGCCGAGCGGTTGCTTCGACGCAAGGCATTCCGCCATGCCCTCATCACGATGGATGACAATGGGAAGCAGGCGGCGCTGGCTCTGCAGCCAGACCTGATACAGATCGTCCTGGATCTGGCTGCCTATGCGCAAATCGTTAATCAGGATATGGCCATTTTGAGGTAGCCCCTGCTGATGCAGGCGGATATGGCAGTTCGCATCGACGTTAACGATCGAGAGGACATGATCGCACTGCGCGATAAGCTGTCGGGTCAGCGTGCCGGCACCGTGCGGCAGATCCAGCAGGATCCACTTGTAGTGCCCCTTTTCCTTCAGGCTCTGCAGCGCCAGCGTAAATTGCGAAAACAGGCGCTGGTATGCGGCTTCATTTTCGCGTTCCGTGGTGGTCAGTTGACCAAACGGCAGCAGGTCAAGAAGGGAGGTATAGCGCAAACCTGCATCCTGCCAGTCTTTATCGTCAAGCAGCGCGCGGGCCCAGCCCTCTTCGCGAGTAAAGTCGACGTTAAACGACATACGCAGTAAATTATCGGCGCAGGCGTCAATAACCAGCACCGATTCACCTAAAAGCTGTAATGACCACGCCAGCGCCGCGGTAACAGATGTGGTACCCACACCCCCACGGACACCCTGTAATCCGAGTATGGCCATCAATGGCTCCCTTATTGTTGATGGGCGAATTCAGCTAATAACGGCCAGCGTTTAATAGCCGCGGCCAACTGTTCCCGCTGGGAAATATCGGTGTAATCTATTTCAGGTAAAGAAAAGGCCTGCGTCAGCGCCAGAAAATCGTTTTGGAATGTGTAACCCAGGGTCGAGTCGACTGGGGTACCGGGTTCATTATTATCCATTCTTTTTCCATCCCTTTAAGGAAAATCGCACGCTAAAGAAGTTGCGGGGCTTCCTGCCCTGACAAATTTCATTTACATGCTAAATCTGATGTTCTTTAATTTCAATGTTAGGTTTATTTCTACGCTTTCGCTAGTAAACTGAGATACAGATAAATTAGACGAAAAGAGGGACACCGTGGACTCCATATTTTCTATTGGCATCCAGTCATTATGGGACGAATTGAGCCACATGCCAGTCGGAGGAGTCTGGTGGATTAATACGGACCGAAATGAAGATGCTATCAGTCTGGTAAACCAGACAATTGCTGCCCAGGATAAGGATTCCCGCGTGGCCGTCATTAGCATGGGCGAAGAACCGAAGAAAATTATCACGCTGGAAAACGATCGCGGGCCTCAGACAGTGCGATTATTTTCCATGACATCGGATGCCGATAGTCTATACTTTTTGTCCCGCGACGTTCAGTGCACTATTGATCCTGATCACTATTTGGTGATCCTTAAATGTGCAAATAACGTCCTGCAAAATATCCCTGCTGAAAAACTGCTGCCGTGGCTGGAAAAAATCAATAAATGGGCAAAATTTCAAAATTGCACGCTATTGATAGTCAATCCCGGCAGTAATAATGACAAGCTGTTCTCACTTTTAATGGGTGAATATCGTTCCCTGTTCGGTCTGGCAAGTGTTCGTGACCAGGTGGGCAGCTATCTCTACGATATTGCCTTCTGGTGTAATGAAAAAGGCGTGAGCGCCAGGCAACAACTTACGCTGAAACACATCGAGGGTAAGTGGCACCTGGCACAGCAGGAAGAAACCGTGGTGCAGCCGCGCAGTGATGAAAAACGCATCCTGAGCCATATCGCGGTTTTAGAAGGGGCGCCCGCCCTGTCGGAAAACTGGTCGCTGTTTGAATCTAACGAAGACCTTTTCCACGAAGCCCGCACAACCCAGGCGGCAACCCTTATCTTCTCATTGATGCAAAATAACCAGATTGAGACGCTGGCAAGGCAGATCCACACCTTGCGCCGCCAGCGCGGAAGCGCGTTAAAGATCATCGTGCGCGAAAACAATACCAGCCTGCGCGCCACCGATGAGCGTCTGCTTCTGGGCTGTGGTGCAAATATGGTCATTCCCTGGAACGCGCCGCTGTCACGCTGCCTGACGCTGATCGAAAGCGTTCAGGGCCAGCAGTTTAGCCGCCATGTACCGGAAGACATTTCTACGCTGCTCTCTATGACGCAGCCGATGAAGCTGCGTGGATACCAAAAATGGGATACCTTCTGCGACGCCGTCGGCAACATGATGAGCAATACGCTTCTTCCTGCTGACGGAAAAGGGGTTATGGTTGCCCTGCGTCCTGTACCCGGTATCCGCGTTGAACAGGCACTCACCTTGTGTCGCCCCAATCGTACGGGTGACATCATGACCATTGGCGACAATCGCCTGGTGCTGTTTTTGTCCTTCTGCCGGGTAAACGACCTCGATACGGCGCTTAACCATATCTTCCCCCTGCCTACCGGGGATATTTTCTCGAACCGTATGATTTGGTTCGAAGATAATACGATCAGCGCGGAGCTGGTGCAGATGCGTGCGCTCCAGCCTGAACAATGGGCTAAACCGCTCGCGATCAAGAGCGATGCGAAACCGATCCTCAATGCCAGACATGATGGACATGTCTGGCGTCGGGTTCCGGAGCCCCTTCGCTTATTAACGGACAACGCGGAGAACGCACCATCATGAATATCAGCGATATCATTCAACTGGTTATAGTCTGTGCGCTGATCTTTTTCCCGCTTGGCTACTATGCACGCCATTCCATACGTCGTATCCGTGATACGGCCAGAGTGCTGTTTATAAAACCTCGCTATGTAAAACCAGCCGGAACACTGACACGGGCATCACACGTCAAGGCAGACCGAAAACATGACTAATTCTACCTATACCGCTTCGTCACCCTCGCCGCTCTGGCAATACTGGCGCGGCCTTTCCGGCTGGAACTTCTACTTTCTGGTGAAGTTTGGTCTGCTGTGGGCAGGCTATCTGAATTTCCATCCCCTTCTTAACCTGGTATTTATGGCCTTCCTGCTGATGCC
The DNA here is from genome assembly GCF_048685015.1 of Enterobacter sp. BNK-13. NCBI lineage: Bacteria > Pseudomonadati > Pseudomonadota > Gammaproteobacteria > Enterobacterales > Enterobacteriaceae > Enterobacter > Enterobacter sp. BNK-13. The sequence goes on from NZ_JBLQTP010000001.1 coordinate 4,117,294, forward strand.
CCTGCCGAATATCAGGCTGCATCGCTTACGTCACTGGATAGCCATCCCTCTCGGCTTTGCGCTGTTCTGGCATGATACCTGGTTACCGGGGCCGGACAGCATTATGAGCCAGGGCTCACAGGTGGCAGGCTTTAGCGCCAGCTATATCCTCGATCTGACCGAGCGGTTTATTAACTGGCAGATGATAGGCGCGGTATTTGTGCTGCTGGTTGCCTGGCTGTTCCTGTCACAGTGGATCCGCGTCACGGTGTTTGTCGTCGCGATTATGATCTGGCTTAACGTGCTGACGCTGGCTGGGCCAAACTTTTCGCTGTGGCCTGCCGGTCAACCGACCACCACGGTGACCACCACCGGGGGAAGCGCGGCGGCCACCGTCACCACGGCAGGCGATACGCCTGTGGTGGGCGATATCCCAACCCAGACCGCACCGCCGACCTCCACGAACCTGAACGCCTGGCTCTCCAGTTTCTATACCGCGGAAGACAAACGACAGACGAAATTCCCGGATGCGCTGCCGGCGGATGCTCAGCCGTTTGAACTGCTGGTGATCAACATCTGCTCGCTCTCCTGGGCAGACGTGGACGCTGCAGGTTTGACGTCTCATCCGCTGTGGTCTCATTTCGACATTCAGTTTAAAGATTTCAACTCTGCCACCTCTTACAGCGGCCCGGCAGCCATCCGCCTGCTGCGTGCAAGCTGCGGTCAGGCATCGCATAAGAATCTGTATCAACCCGCCGGCAACCAGTGTTATCTGTTCGATAACCTCGCCAAACTGGGCTTTACGCAGCATCTGATGCTGGGGCATAACGGCCAGTTCGGCAACTTCCTGAAAGAGGTGCGCGAACAGGGGGGTATGCAGGCACCGCTGATGGATCAAACCGGTCTTCCTGTCTCTCTGCTGGGCTTCGACGGCTCGCCCGTCTATGACGATTCCGCTGTCCTGCAACGCTGGCTGCAGACCATCGAAAAAGACAGTAATCCCCGCAGCGCGACGTTCTTTAACACCCTGCCGCTCCACGACGGTAACCACTTCCCGGGCGTGAGCAAAACGGCGGATTATAAAGTGCGTGCGCAGAAACTCTTCGACGAGCTGGACGCGTTCTTTACGGAGCTGGAAAAATCAGGCCGTAAAGTAATGGTGGTTGTGGTACCTGAGCACGGTGGCGCGCTGAAAGGCGACAGAATGCAGGTGTCAGGTCTGCGTGATATCCCAAGCCCGTCGATTACCAACGTGCCTGCTGGCATCAAGTTCTTTGGGATGAAGGCACCCCATCAGGGCGCACCGATTGAAATCACCCAGCCGACCAGCTATCTGGCAATCTCAGAACTGGTTGCCCGTGCCGTTGACGGGAAGCTGTTTGTGGAAGATAGCGTGAACTGGGATCAGCTCACCAGCAAACTGCCGCAAACGGCAGAAGTCTCCGAGAACGCCAACGCGGTGGTGATTCAGTATCAGAACAAACCGTACGTTCGCCTGAACGGCGGGGATTGGGTACCGTATCCGCAGTAACTGATTTCCCCCTCACCCTAACCCTCTCCCCATCGGGGAGAGGGGATAGCCAGTGCGTGATTATTGCGCTGAAATCCACACCAGCATTTTCAGACTTGCCGAATAGTAGTCGTCTTTAGAGGTGATTTCGGGTTCTCCGGAAGGCTGCCCCATCGTTAAATCGCGTACAGCCAACAGGCCGCCTTCCATCATGTAAGGCGCATATTCGTTAGTGGTGACGTTAACCCAGGCGGGCGTTTGCTCCCGGGGGAATTGCCCAAACCACGCTTTCCACGGCGCCAGAAGCGGGCTTTGTTTATCAGACCAGGCAACGTACAGCGGAATACGAATCGCGTCATAGCTCATTCGCGGCGGCCAGCCTTTGGCCGGTTCCAGCTTGCCATCTGATGTCAGCGAGACCCAGTCAGCGGGCAGATTCGCTTTACCCGAGCCCATTTTCCCCAACAGTCGTTTCCCGTCCTTAATCAAATCGCGCCAGACCGGCAAATGACTGCGTCCGGCGAAGGCCTGCCAGGCCGGAAACACAAAATAGGAAGGATTAAGGACCACTTCACCGTCAAGCTTAAATCCCTGGACGCCGGGCAGCATCACGCGGTAACCCGCATAGCGGATGACGCTATGAGCAACCAGCGCTTTTGTAATGGCATCCGATGCGGCGCTGTAGCGTTTGTCATGCCAGCGGGCATCGGCTTTAAGCAGCGCCCAGGCAATCAGCACATCGCCATCGGCGGCGTTGTTTTTGTCCGCGACCGGGTTGGACTCTGCGGGGTTATAGCGCCAGTAAAACAGACCGTTCTCTTTGTTCTTCAGCTCACGGTTTGTCCATTGCCAGAGCTTATCGAACGTGGCCTTATCGTCGTTGGCGACTGCCATCAGCATGGCAAAGCCCTGACCTTCCGTATGCGACACGCCGCCATTGCCGGTATCGACAATGCGGCCTTCCGGTTTGAAAAAGCGTGCTTTGTAACTCTCCCAGGCCTGTCCCGCCTGAGAGAGGGGTGAGAACAACAAGCTCATCATGACGGCCAGCGTCGCGCAGACGGGTTTTCGCATCATTCACTCCATCCGGTTATTCGGCACTCCGCAGAGAAATCTCACCGCCCACCCAGGGTTTGATCACGCCATCCTGCTCCAGGAGCAGCGCGCCCTGAGCGTCAATACCGCGGGAAGTGCCGTAGATCTCTTTATCACCAATCAGCAATTTCACCGGGCGGTTGATAAAGTTATCCAGCTTTTCCCAACGCGACAGGAACGGTGCCAGCCCTTCCTGCTCAAAAAGCGTGAGCGAGCTGCGCAGCTCTTTAATCATACGTACGGCAAGGGTGTTACGATCGATGACGATCCCCGCCTCCTGGAGGTTAGTCCAGGCCTGATTTACCACGTCATTCTGGACATTGCGCATCACCATATTGAGGCCCGCGCCAATGACGATCTGCGCCGCATCGCCCGTTTTGCCCGTCAGTTCGACCAGAATCCCGGCAAGTTTACGATCGTTGAGGTACAGATCGTTAGGCCATTTAACACGCACTTGATCTGCACCCAGATCGTGCAGCACCTCTGCCATGACGATACCGATGACCAGACTCAGGCCAATGGCAGCGGCTGGGCCCTGATCGAGTCGCCAGTACATGGACAGATAGAGGTTGGCGCCAAAGGGTGAAAACCACTTGCGGCCACGACGGCCGCGACCGGCCTGTTGATATTCAGCTACACAGGCATCGCCGGATTTGAGCTCAGGCAGACGATCCAGCAGATACTGGTTCGTCGAGTCAATCACCGGCAGCACCGCCACGTTGCCATGTCCAATCTGGCTGCGGATCGCGTCTTCATTCAGCAACTGAATCGGCTCCGGCAGGCTGTAGCCTTTTCCGGGAACCGTAAACACATCAACACCCCAGTCACGGAGCGTCTGGATGTGCTTGTTAATGGCGGCACGGCTCATGCCCAGCTGTTCACCCAGTTGCTCGCCGGAATGAAATTCACCATCCGCCAGGATACTAATCAGGGTTAACGGGACCGTATTGTCCTTCATGCGATAGTCTCCACAGCGTTGACTTCACCTGTGCGACCAATGAAGCGGACTTCTGGCTCCAGCCAGACGTTAAATTTTTCGCCGACACGCTGGCGAACGTAGTGAGCCAGCTGTACCACATCGTCGCTGGTTGCATCGTGTTGGTTAATCAGCACCAGAGCCTGCTGTCGGTGAACGGCTGCCCCACCGACTGAAGTGCCTTTTAGCTGGCATTGATCGATAAGCCATCCTGCTGCCAGCTTCACGCTGCCATCCGCCTGAGGGTAATGTGGCGCGGTTGGCCACTCCTCCAGAAAACGTCGGGCATTTTCGCCGCTGATCACCGGGTTTTTAAAGAAGCTCCCTGCATTTCCGTTAACTTTGGGATCGGGAAGCTTGGTCATCCGCATATGGCAAACAGAGTCAAAAACGTCGCGTGCGGTAACGGTAGCCGGATCGAGACGCGTTAAATCCCCGTAGGTCAATACGGGCTGCCAGTTCTTCGACAGACGCAAACCCACGGCGACAATCACGTAGCGATCCTGATATTCATGTTTGAAGATACTGTCACGATAGCCAAAACGGCACTGTTCTGCGGTTAAACGCGTCGCCGTTCCGGTCGCCAGCTCGATGCAGTCGACATATTCACAGACATGTTTCAGTTCGATGCCGTAGGCGCCGATGTTCTGAATGGGTGACGATCCGGCGCAGCCTGGAATAAGCGCAAGGTTTTCCAGACCCGCCATCCCTTTTTCGAGGGTAAACTGCACCAGGTGGTGCCAGTTTTCACCAGCCCCCACGTGCACGTGCCAGCTGTCGGCACGCTCTTCCACATCAATTCCCATGATGCGGTTAACGATCACCGTTCCCGCAAAATCGTCGAGAAACAGGACATTACTTCCTTCGCCCAGAATCAGTACGGGTTCGTTTTTTTCTGTTGCGCTTTGCCATGCATCCAGCAGCTGCTGTGCAGTATCGGCACGTACAATTTGATTAGCATTGCGTTGAATGCCAAAGGTATTCCAGGGCTTAAGGGAGTGGTTCATAGACGCTATCCTGATGCAAAAACGCAGGTAGTTTACCGTATAAGCAGGGTGATGGGGGATCAGTTTGTGCAGCGTATAAACGCAAAAAGGCCATCCTTTCGGATGGCCTCTTCACTTGTTTGATGCCTGGCAGTTCCCTACTCTCACATGGGGAGACCCCACACTACCATCGGCGCTACGGCGTTTCACTTCTGAGTTCGGCATGGGGTCAGGTGGGACCACCGCGCTAAAGCCGCCAGGCAAATTCTGTTTATCTGTATCAAGGCTGAATTTTGATTGTTCGTCTCGTCGCCAAAACATCTTCGGCGTTGTAAGGTTAAGCCTCACGGTTCATTAGTATCGGTTAGCTCAACGCATCGCTGCGCTTACACACCCGACCTATCAACGTCGTCGTCTTCAACGTTCCTTCAGGAGACTTAAAGTCTCAGGGAGAACTCATCTCGGGGCAAGTTTCGTGCTTAGATGCTTTCAGCACTTATCTTTTCCGCATTTAGCTACCGGGCAGTGCCATTGGCATGACAACCCGAACACCAGTGATGCGTCCACTCCGGTCCTCTCGTACTAGGAGCAGCCCCCCTCAATTCTCCAGCGCCCACGGCAGATAGGGACCGAACTGTCTCACGACGTTCTAAACCCAGCTCGCGTACCACTTTAAATGGCGAACAGCCATACCCTTGGGACCTACTTCAGCCCCAGGATGTGATGAGCCGACATCGAGGTGCCAAACACCGCCGTCGATATGAACTCTTGGGCGGTATCAGCCTGTTATCCCCGGAGTACCTTTTATCCGTTGAGCGATGGCCCTTCCATTCAGAACCACCGGATCACTATGACCTGCTTTCGCACCTGCTCGAGCCGTCACTCTCGCAGTCAAGCTAGCTTATGCCATTGCACTAACCTCCTGATGTCCGACCAGGATTAGCTAACCTTCGTGCTCCTCCGTTACTCTTTGGGAGGAGACCGCCCCAGTCAAACTACCCACCAGACACTGTCCGCAACCCGGATTACGGGTCTACGTTAGAACACCAGCCATTAAAGGGTGGTATTTCAAGGACGGCTCCACGCAGACTGGCGTCCACGCTTCAAAGCCTCCCACCTATCCTACACATCAAGGACCAGTGTTCAGTGTCAAGCTATAGTAAAGGTTCACGGGGTCTTTCCGTCTTGCCGCGGGTACACTGCATCTTCACAGCGAGTTCAATTTCACTGAGTCTCGGGTGGAGACAGCCTGGCCATCATTACGCCATTCGTGCAGGTCGGAACTTACCCGACAAGGAATTTCGCTACCTTAGGACCGTTATAGTTACGGCCGCCGTTTACCGGGGCTTCGATCAAGAGCTTCGCGTTGCCGCTAACCCCATCAATTAACCTTCCGGCACCGGGCAGGCGTCACACCGTATACGTCCACTTTCGTGTTTGCACAGTGCTGTGTTTTTAATAAACAGTTGCAGCCAGCTGGTATCTTCGACTGATTTCAGCTCCACCCGCAGGGGCTTCACCTACATATCAGCGTGCCTTCTCCCGAAGTTACGGCACCATTTTGCCTAGTTCCTTCACCCGAGTTCTCTCAAGCGCCTTGGTATTCTCTACCTGACCACCTGTGTCGGTTTGGGGTACGATTTAATGTTACCTGATGCTTAGAGGCTTTTCCTGGAAGCAGGGCATTTGTTACTTCAGCACCGTAGTGCCTCGTCATCACACCTCAGCGTTAAAAGGTACCGGATTTACCTGGAACCTCCGCCTACATGCTTAAACCGGGACAACCGTCGCCCGGCTAACATAGCCTTCTCCGTCCCCCCTTCGCAGTAACACCAAGTACAGGAATATTAACCTGTTTCCCATCGACTACGCCTTTCGGCCTCGCCTTAGGGGTCGACTCACCCTGCCCCGATTAACGTTGGACAGGAACCCTTGGTCTTCCGGCGAGCGGGCTTTTCACCCGCTTTATCGTTACTTATGTCAGCATTCGCACTTCTGATACCTCCAGCATGCCTCACAGCACACCTTCAACGGCTTACAGAACGCTCCCCTACCCAACAACACATAGTGTCGCTGCCGCAGCTTCGGTGCATGGTTTAGCCCCGTTACATCTTCCGCGCAGGCCGACTCGACCAGTGAGCTATTACGCTTTCTTTAAATGATGGCTGCTTCTAAGCCAACATCCTGGCTGTCTGTGCCTTCCCACATCGTTTCCCACTTAACCATGACTTTGGGACCTTAGCTGGCGGTCTGGGTTGTTTCCCTCTTCACGACGGACGTTAGCACCCGCCGTGTGTCTCCCGTGATAACATTCTTCGGTATTCGTAGTTTGCATCGGGTTGGTAAGCCGGGATGGCCCCCTAGCCGAAACAGTGCTCTACCCCCGAAGATGAGTTCACGAGGCGCTACCTAAATAGCTTTCGGGGAGAACCAGCTATCTCCCGGTTTGATTGGCCTTTCACCCCCAGCCACAAGTCATCCGCTAATTTTTCAACATTAGTCGGTTCGGTCCTCCAGTTAGTGTTACCCAACCTTCAACCTGCCCATGGCTAGATCACCGGGTTTCGGGTCTATACCCTGCAACTTAACGCCCAGTTAAGACTCGGTTTCCCTTCGGCTCCCCTATACGGTTAACCTTGCTACAGAATATAAGTCGCTGACCCATTATACAAAAGGTACGCAGTCACACCACGAAGGTGCTCCCACTGCTTGTACGTACACGGTTTCAGGTTCTTTTTCACTCCCCTCGCCGGGGTTCTTTTCGCCTTTCCCTCACGGTACTGGTTCACTATCGGTCAGTCAGGAGTATTTAGCCTTGGAGGATGGTCCCCCCATATTCAGACAGGATACCACGTGTCCCGCCCTACTCTTCGAGTTCACAACCTGTGCATTTTCGTGTACGGGACTGTCACCCTGTACCGTGCGACTTTCCAGACGCTTCCACTAACACACAAGCTGATTCAGACTCTGGGCTGCTCCCCGTTCGCTCGCCGCTACTGGGGGAATCTCGGTTGATTTCTTTTCCTCGGGGTACTTAGATGTTTCAGTTCCCCCGGTTCGCCTCGTTAACCTATGTATTCAGTTAACGATAGTGTGACGAATCACACTGGGTTTCCCCATTCGGACATCGCCGGGTCAAAGGTTCATATCACCTCGCCGGCGCTTTTCGCAGATTAGCACGTCCTTCATCGCCTCTGACTGCCAGGGCATCCACCGTGTACGCTTAGTCGCTTAACCTCACAACCCGAAGATGTTTCACTTCCGATTGCGAAAATTTGAGAGACTCGAACACACCATTAAAGATGTGTCGTTTCAATTTTCAGCTTGATCCAGATTTTTAAAGAGCAAAACTTCGCAGTGCACCTTTTCAGGTTCACTCTGAAGTTTTCTTGGGTTCGCAGTAAAAGATGGTGGAGCTATGCGGGATCGAACCGCAGACCTCCTGCGTGCAAAGCAGGCGCTCTCCCAGCTGAGCTATAGCCCCATCGTTTTGCAATCTCTGTACCGGTAATTTTTCCTGAGACAAGGCGTGGTAACGCGAAGCATACATCAGTATGTGAGCGTTGCCGCAACGCAGTATCAGGGAAAACTTGGTAGGCCTGAGTGGACTTGAACCACCGACCTCACCCTTATCAGGGGTGCGCTCTAACCACCTGAGCTACAAGCCTGCAGAGATTTTTACTGCTGTTTTTCATCAGACAATCTGTGTGAGCACTACAAAGGCAGGTTCTTTAAGGTAAGGAGGTGATCCAACCGCAGGTTCCCCTACGGTTACCTTGTTACGACTTCACCCCAGTCATGAATCACAAAGTGGTAAGCGCCCTCCCGAAGGTTAAGCTACCTACTTCTTTTGCAACCCACTCCCATGGTGTGACGGGCGGTGTGTACAAGGCCCGGGAACGTATTCACCGTAGCATTCTGATCTACGATTACTAGCGATTCCGACTTCATGGAGTCGAGTTGCAGACTCCAATCCGGACTACGACGCACTTTATGAGGTCCGCTTGCTCTCGCGAGGTCGCTTCTCTTTGTATGCGCCATTGTAGCACGTGTGTAGCCCTACTCGTAAGGGCCATGATGACTTGACGTCATCCCCACCTTCCTCCAGTTTATCACTGGCAGTCTCCTTTGAGTTCCCGGCCTAACCGCTGGCAACAAAGGATAAGGGTTGCGCTCGTTGCGGGACTTAACCCAACATTTCACAACACGAGCTGACGACAGCCATGCAGCACCTGTCTCAGAGTTCCCGAAGGCACCAAAGCATCTCTGCTAAGTTCTCTGGATGTCAAGAGTAGGTAAGGTTCTTCGCGTTGCATCGAATTAAACCACATGCTCCACCGCTTGTGCGGGCCCCCGTCAATTCATTTGAGTTTTAACCTTGCGGCCGTACTCCCCAGGCGGTCGACTTAACGCGTTAGCTCCGGAAGCCACGCCTCAAGGGCACAACCTCCAAGTCGACATCGTTTACGGCGTGGACTACCAGGGTATCTAATCCTGTTTGCTCCCCACGCTTTCGCACCTGAGCGTCAGTCTTTGTCCAGGGGGCCGCCTTCGCCACCGGTATTCCTCCAGATCTCTACGCATTTCACCGCTACACCTGGAATTCTACCCCCCTCTACAAGACTCTAGCCTGCCAGTTTCGAATGCAGTTCCCAGGTTGAGCCCGGGGATTTCACATCCGACTTGACAGACCGCCTGCGTGCGCTTTACGCCCAGTAATTCCGATTAACGCTTGCACCCTCCGTATTACCGCGGCTGCTGGCACGGAGTTAGCCGGTGCTTCTTCTGCGGGTAACGTCAATCGATGAGGTTATTAACCTCACCGCCTTCCTCCCCGCTGAAAGTACTTTACAACCCGAAGGCCTTCTTCATACACGCGGCATGGCTGCATCAGGCTTGCGCCCATTGTGCAATATTCCCCACTGCTGCCTCCCGTAGGAGTCTGGACCGTGTCTCAGTTCCAGTGTGGCTGGTCATCCTCTCAGACCAGCTAGGGATCGTCGCCTAGGTGAGCCGTTACCCCACCTACTAGCTAATCCCATCTGGGCACATCTGATGGCAAGAGGCCCGAAGGTCCCCCTCTTTGGTCTTGCGACGTTATGCGGTATTAGCTACCGTTTCCAGTAGTTATCCCCCTCCATCAGGCAGTTTCCCAGACATTACTCACCCGTCCGCCGCTCGCCGGCAAAGTAGCAAGCTACTTTCCGCTGCCGCTCGACTTGCATGTGTTAGGCCTGCCGCCAGCGTTCAATCTGAGCCATGATCAAACTCTTCAATTTAAGTTTGATGCTCGTGAATTAAACTTCGTAATGAATTACGCATGTTCACTCAGAGACTTGGTATTCATTTATTGTCCGAAGACATTAAGAATCCATGTCACTTTGAGTGCCCACACAGATTGTCTGATAAATTGTTAAAGAGCAGTGCCGCTTCGTTTTCGCTGCGGCGCGGGGTGTGCATATTACGCTTTCCCGCCTCAGAGTCAAGCGTTTATTTTCGCTTTTCTCTGCTGACCCGGCGGCGTGTGTGCCGTTGTTCCGTGTCAGTGGAGGCGCATTATAGGGAGTTATTCTGAAGTGACAAGCACAAAATACAAAAAACTTTTCGTTCGCTCACTTTTCAAACTTAACGCTTATTTATGTCGCGAATCGCCCGTTAAATGTGCGATTTCTCGCGCAAAACTGGCTACCTGCGACCAGTCGGTATAAACCACTTCTTTACGCGTGTCGGTTTCGCCCCCCGTCATCTTCATAATAAGACGGATCATAAAGCGGTCATACCAGCGGTAGCGAGGGTAGCGCAGCGCGCCAGCAAAGACGGCGCACAGTTCTGGCTGCCACGGCGAGTTGAGTAAAAACTTGCGCGTGTAGCTGTTGGTCTGCGGCGTGCGCTTCTCGGGTTTACGCGCGACCAGATTGACCGAGTAGAACGCGCCGGGCAACGTATTGAGCTTCGCCGTATGCTTTTTTACAAAGCGATCCAGCGCCGGATGGAAATGCCCGTAACGAATAGATGCACCAATCACCACGCGATCGTAATCCTGCCAGGTAATCTGATCCGCACGGTTCAGGTTTACCACATCCGAGTAAATCCCCAGCTCTTTGAGTTCAGATGCCAGATAGGCGGCAATCTCACGCGTTTGCCCGTCTCGCGTAGAGAAAAGAATCAGTGTTTTCATCAACGGCTCCTTACTCGCGCCAGAATGTAGGGGTGAACAGCACCAGCAGCGTAAAGACCTCAAGACGACCAAACAGCATATTGGCGATGAGGATCCATTTCGCGACAGGGTTCATACTGGCAAAGTTATCCGCCACCACGCCCAGGCCAGGCCCGAGGTTATTCAATGTTGCGACGACGGACGCAAAGGCGGAGAAATCATCCACTCCCGTCGCGATAATCGCCAGCATACTGACGATAAAGACCAGCGCATACGCCGAGAAGAATCCCCACACCGCTTCGAGGATACGTTCCGGCAGCGCACGGTTCCCCAGCTTGATGCTGTAGACCGCGTTCGGGTGGACCAGACGCTTCAGCTCACGGTTGCCCTGCTTAAACAGCAGCAGAATACGGATCACCTTCAGACCACCGCCCGTCGACCCCGCACAGCCGCCGATAAACGCGGAACAGAGCAGAAGCACCGGCAGGAACAGCGGCCAACGGGCGATGCTGTCCGTGGTAAACCCGGCGGTTGTCGCCATCGATACCACCTGGAAGAAGGCCTGGTTTAGCGTGGTCAACGCGGAGTTATAGACATCATGGAACCAGAGCACCAGGGTACAGATAATTACCAGCGTCAGCTGGACGCCAATAAACATGCGGAACTCAGGGTCACGCCAGTACACCTTCAGGCTGCGCCCGCTCAGTAAAGAGAAATGCAGACCGTAGTTACAGCCAGAGATCAGCAGGAAAATGGCAATGATAGTGTTAATCGTTGGGCTGTCGAAGTAGCCGACGCTGGCATCGTGGGTAGAGAACCCGCCAATCGCAATCGTCGCAAAACTGTGCCCGATAGCATCAAACGCGGGCATCCCGGCAAACCATAGCGCCAGCGCACAGGCGACAGTCAGCAAGACATAAATCAGCCACAGGGTTTTCGCCGTCTCGGCAATACGCGGCCGCATCTTATTGTCTTTCAGCGGCCCGGGCATTTCCGCGCGATAAAGCTGCATCCCGCCGACGCCCAGTATAGGCAGGATAGCTACCGCCAGGACGATGATCCCCATACCGCCGAACCACTGCAGCATCTGACGATAAAAGAGAATCGCATGCGGCAGCGAATCCAGTCCTACCAGCGTCGTCGCCCCGGTCGTCGTTAAGCCGGAGAAGGATTCAAAGAAGGCATCCGTGATGCTCAGGTTAGGCTGTTCAGAGAAGATAAAGGGCAGCGAACCGACGCTCCCCAGTACCGTCCAGAACAGGACCACAATCAGAAAGCCTTCGCGAGATTTCAGTTCACCTTTCTGACGACGGTTCGGCCACCACAGCAGGGAGCCGATCGCCAGCGCGACAAAGAAGGTCTGGGTAAATGCCCGCCCCGCGCCGTCCCGGTAGATAAGCGCCACCAGTCCAGGGAGAATCATCGTCCCGGAAAAGAGTATGACCAGCAGTCCAACGATTCGGGTTATGGCACGAAAATGCATCTCTGCCGCTTCCTTTGGTATTCAAAAGTGAGGTGGGGATTATTCTTCAATCGGCAGCAATTGCAACGAACCACGACTAAAATCAGCGAGTTTTGCTGAAAAAGCAGCCAGTTCCGCCTGAGGAAGCGCCACGCGTAATTGCACCATTGCCTGATATTCACTGTGTGCGATGACACCGTTAAACTGCCGCAGCAGCGCTTCAATACCCGATAGCTGGGCGTAATCGCATAATAAAGTATATTCGGTAAGCGGCGTTTTGCGGGTAGTGACCAGCATATTAAGCGCCTGCTGCACGCCCCCGCCATAGGCTTTAACCAGCCCACCGGTGCCTAACAAAATGCCGCCGTAGTAGCGCACCACCACGGAGGTTATTTCGCCCACGCCGCTGCCCATTAGCTGGGAGAGCATGGGTTTACCGGCCGTGCCCGCCGGTTCACCGTCATCGGAAAACCCCAGCTGCTGCGAATCGTCCGGCGGCCCTGCTACCCACGCCACGCAGTGGTGACGGGCGTCAGGATGCTCAGCCCGGACGGACTCGACAAACGCTTTTGCCGCCTCTACGCCGTCGGTATGCGCCAGCAGCGTAATAAAGCGGCTTTTCTTGATTTCCTCAACAAAGGTGACCGGTTCAGCCGGTATTAGCCAGCTTTCCATCAGGCCAGCTTCAGGTCTCGCGTCATATTCTCGATACCGTTTTCGTGAATCACCACGTTATCTTCGATACGAATACCGCCAAACGGCTTCAGCGCGTCAATTTTTTCCCAGTTGAAGTGCTTGCTGAACTGGCCTTCACGCCACGGCGCCAGCAGGGATTCGATAAAGTAGATCCCCGGTTCAATCGTCAGCACCATGCGCGGTTCCAGAATGCGGGTGCAGCGCAGGTAAGGATATTTAGACGGTGCCGCCAGGTGCGTACCGGTATCATCCTGCATAAAGCCCGCAACGTCGTGCACCTGCAGGCCCAGCGGGTGACCAATGCCGTGCGGCATGAAGGGCCCGGTCAGATCGTTCTCGACCATCGCCTCTTCACTCATGTCTTTCACAATCTGGTGCTTACGCAGCAGTTTGGCGATGCGCTGATGGAACTGGATGTGGTAATCCACATAGCTGGTGCCCGCCTTCATGGTGGCAATCAGCGCCAGCTGTTCATCGTTCACGTCTTTGATCAGCTGCGCGAACTCGGTGTCCGCATTCGCCGCCCAGGTGCGGGTCAGGTCGGCCGCGTAGCCGTTGTACTCTGCCCCTGCGTCCAGCAGGAAGCTGCGCATTTCCGACGGAACCTGGTGATCCAGTTTGGTGTAGTGCAGGACGGACGCGTGCTCGTTGAGCGCGACAATGTTGCTGTACGGCACGTCGGTATCGCGATGACCGGTGGCGGTCAGGTACGCCTGGTTGATATCGAACTCGCTCATGCCGGACTGGAAGGCTTCATGCGCCGCACGGTGACCGTTCACCGCGGTCTTTTGCGCTTCACGCATGCAGTAAAGTTCGTAGTCGGTTTTGTACGCGCGGTAATAGTGGAGGTAATCCAGCACCCCTTTCGGGTTGAGTTTGTCTGCCGCAATATCCAGGCCCAATGCACGCTCCGGAACAGGGCCAATATAGGCGATGTTGCCACGTGCGGCAGGCAGCTGGCCGCCAATACCGTCCGCTTTTGGCAGCGCAATGACCTCAATCTCTTCCGTCCAGAAAGAGGTCGGCAGCGGCTCAACGTTGTGCCAGTAATCGACCGGCAGGTAGAACCACAGTTTCGGCTTGTTCACGCCATCCACCAGCAGCCAGCAGTTGGGCACCTGCGTCACCGGCACCCACGCCTTAAATTGTGGGTTCACCTTGAACGGATAAGCGTGGTCATCCAGAAAGGTATTCATCAGCTCGCCGGAGTGGATCAGCAGCGCATCCAGCTTAAAGCGGGCCAGTACATCGCGGGTACGTTCCTGTAGGGTAACGATATGATTTTTATAAAGCGAAGCCAGTGAGTCCATCATTATTCCTTTCGTTTTTTGACCTCAAGTCATCGCATCTTAGCACACCTCACTCCGCCTGCGTGATTTCCACCGACCGTGATCAATGCAGCAATTTCTTAATGAGTAATTTGCATTTTATTAACATAAATCCCACACTCCGATTCATCTGGTATGACCAGATCCAATTGCTGGATTCAGGAGACTGACATGCTCTACAAAGGCGACACCCTGTACCTCAACTGGCTGGAAGATGGCATTGCCGAACTGGTGTTCGATGCCCCCGGCTCAGTGAACAAGCTTGATACCGCGACGGTGGCCAGTCTTGGCCAGGCGCTGGATGTTCTTGAAAAACAACCTGAATTAAAAGGGCTGCTGCTGCGTTCGAACAAAGCGGCCTTTATCGTCGGTGCCGATATCACCGAGTTCCTTTCGCTGTTCCTGGTCCCGGAAGAACAGCTGAGCCAGTGGCTGCACTTTGCCAACAGCGTCTTTAATCGTCTGGAAGATCTGCCTGTCCCGACTATTTCCGCCGTTAACGGCTATGCGCTGGGCGGTGGCTGCGAGTGCGTGCTGGCGACCGACTATCGCCTGGCGACGCCGGACCTGCGCATCGGCCTGCCGGAAACCAAGCTGGGCATTATGCCGGGCTTTGGCGGCTCCGTCCGTATGCCGCGCATGCTCGGTGCCGACAGCGCGCTGGAGATCATTGCCGCGGGTAAAGATGTCGGCGCAGAACAGGCGCAGAAAATTGGCCTGGTCGACGGCGTTGTAAAACCTGAGAAGCTTGTTGAAGGCGCACTCGCCATTCTGCGTCAGGCGATTAACGGCGATCTCGACTGGAAAGCCAAACGCCAGCCGAAGCTGGAACCGTTAAAACTCAGCAAGATTGAAGCCACCATGAGCTTCACCATCGCCAAAGGCATGGTGATGCAGACGGCGGGTAAACACTACCCGGCGCCGATCACGGCGGTGAAAACCATTGAAGCGGCTGCCCGTCTCGGACGCGATGAAGCTCTGAAGCTCGAAAATCAGAGCTTTGTCCCGCTGGCGCACACCAATGAAGCTCGCGCGCTGGTCGGTATCTTCCTGAACGATCAGTTCGTGAAAGGCAAAGCCAAACAGTTGACCAAAAACGTTGAGACGCCAAAACATGCGGCGGTACTCGGCGCGGGCATTATGGGTGGCGGCATCGCTTACCAGTCAGCCTGGAAAGGCGTGCCGGTGGTGATGAAAGACATCAACGAGAAATCCCTGACGCTGGGCATGACCGAAGCAGCCAAGCTGCTGAATAAACAGCTTGAGCGCGGCAAAATTGACGGTCTGAAGCTTGCAGGCGTGATTTCCACCATTCAGCCCGTGCTGGAATACAGCGGTTTTGATCGTGTCGACGTGGTGGTCGAAGCCGTCGTCGAGAACCCGAAGGTTAAAAAAGCGGTGCTGGCGGAAACGGAAGACAAGGTTCGCCCGGATACCGTGCTGGCCTCTAACACCTCCACCATTCCAATCAGCGAACTGGCGAGCGTGCTGAAGCGTCCGGAAAACTTCTGCGGTATGCACTTCTTCAACCCGGTACACCGTATGCCGCTGGTCGAAGTGATCCGTGGGGAAAAAACCTCTGACGACACCATCGCCAAGGTGGTGGCCTGGGCCAGCAAGATGGGCAAAACGCCGATCGTCGTTAACGATTGTCCGGGCTTCTTCGTCAACCGCGTGCTGTTCCCTTATTTCGCCGGTTTTAGCCAGCTGCTGCGCGACGGCGCGGACTTCCGCAAAATCGACAAAGTGATGGAAAAACAGTTCGGCTGGCCGATGGGACCGGCGTATCTGCTGGACGTTGTGGGCATTGATACCGCCCACCACGCCCAGGCGGTAATGGCGGCAGGCTTCCCGCAGCGCATGCAGAAAGACTATCGCGACGCGATTGACGCGCTGTTCGACGCTAACCGCTTCGGTCAGAAAAACGGTCTGGGCTTCTGGCGCTATAAAGAAGACAGCAAGGGCAAACCGAAGAAAGAAGAAGACGCGGCGGTGGATAGCCTGCTGGCCGATGTCAGTCAGCCGAAACGCGACTTCACCGACGATGAGATCATCGCCCGCATGATGATTCCGATGATCAACGAAGTGGTGCGTTGCCTCGAAGAAGGCATTATCGCCAGCCCGGCGGAAGCGGATATGGCGCTGGTATACGGCCTGGGCTTCCCTCCGTTCCACGGCGGCGCGTTCCGCTGGCTGGACACGCTCGGCAGCGCCCGCTATCTCGATATGGCTCAGCAGTATCAGCACCTCGGCCCGCTGTATGAAGTGCCGGAAGGGCTGCGTAACAAAGCGCGCCATAACGAACCCTACTATCCCGCAGTTGAGCCAGCCCGTCCGGTTGGCGAGCTGAAAACGGCTTAAGGAGTCACAATGGAAAAGGTTGTCATTGTTGATGCGATTCGCACCCCGATGGGCCGTTCAAAAGGCGGCGCGTTCCGTAACGTGCGTGCGGAAGACCTCTCCGCGCACCTGATGCGTAGCCTGCTGGCGCGTAACCCGGCGCTGGATCCGGCTGCGCTCGACGATATCTACTGGGGCTGCGTGCAGCAGACCCTGGAGCAGGGCTTCAACATCGCCCGCAACGCGTCGCTACTGGCGGAGATCCCGCATTCGGTTCCGGCCGTCACCGTTAACCGCCTGTGTGGTTCATCAATGCAGGCGCTGCACGACGCTGCCCGCATGATCATGACCGGCGATGCTCAGGCTTGCCTGGTCGGTGGCGTCGAGCATATGGGTCACGTCCCGATGAGTCACGGGGTCGATTTCCACCCAGGGATGAGCCGCAACGTGGCGAAAGCTGCGGGGATGATGGGTCTGACCGCCGAGATGCTCTCCCGCCTGCACGGCATCAGCCGCGAAATGCAGGATGCCTTTGCCGCGCGTTCTCACGCTCGCGCATGGGCCGCCACGCAGTCTGGTGCCTTTAAGAACGAGATCATCCCTACCGGCGGCCACGATGCAGACGGCGTTCTGAAGCAGTTCAGCTACGACGAAGTCATCCGCCCGGAAACCACCGTCGAAGCGCTTTCCACGCTGCGTCCGGCGTTTGACCCCGTCACCGGTACGGTCACGGCAGGGACCTCGTCGGCGTTGTCCGACGGCGCCGCCGCGATGCTGGTAATGAGCGAAAGCCGCGCCCGCGAGCTGGGATTAACGCCTCGCGCTCGGGTACGCTCGATGGCGGTCGTGGGCTGCGATCCGTCGATCATGGGCTACGGCCCGGTTCCGGCTTCAAAGCTGGCGCTGAAAAAAGCGGGCTTAACCGCCAGCGACATCGATCTCTTTGAGATGAACGAAGCGTTTGCCGCGCAGATCCTGCCGTGCATTAAAGATCTGGGGCTGCTGGAGCAGATCGACGAGAAGATTAACCTCAACGGCGGCGCGATCGCCCTCGGTCACCCGCTGGGCTGCTCCGGGGCGCGTATCAGCACGACGCTGATCAACCTGATGGAACGCAAAGATGCCCAGTTTGGTCTGGCAACGATGTGTATCGGGCTGGGTCAGGGTATCGCGACGGTGTTTGAGAGAGTGTAAGGCTATAACGTAGGCCCGATAAGCATCGCGCCATCGGGCTTTTGCCGGGAGGCGCTGCGCTTTCCCGGCCTACGAGAGGTACCTCGCCGCCAGTCGTGTCACTGGCGAAGAGAAACAGTTTAGTTGCCGTTCTTCCCGCCTGTCAGGGGCGGGTTTTTTATTTAAATGAAAGCAAACGCATCGCCAAACAGGCGGTCTTCACGCGCATCACGTTCGTTACAGAACAGATCGCGGGCGATTTTCGCCATCTCGAAACGCCCTGCAATGTAGATATCATGCCCCGCCAGCGTACCGTGATCCTGCAGCACTGCCGTCAGCACCGTCCCGCTACGCCCGCGCCAGCCCTCTTCCGGCTGCTCAACCACCGGCTCAATGCGCAGGTTAGGATGGGTGACGCTCAACGCTTCCAGTTCAGACAGGTCATACAGGTGTTTCTCTTCACGGCCACCCCAGTAGATCGTGATATCACGGTCAGGGTTACGCGCCAGGGCGGTCAACAGAATGGAGCGCACGTAGGAGAAGCCTGTACCACCAGCAATCAGGATCAGCGGACGGTCTTCGTCATCGCGCAGCCACGCATCACCGTGCGGAATATCCACTACGATCTCGCGCTCTTTCAGAATGCGGTCCATGACGGCCATCGCATACAGGTTAAGCTCTGACGCACCGATATGAAGCTCAATAAATTCCTGCTCCGCTGGCGTGGAGGCCATGGAGAAAGGACGCTTATCACGCTCATCCATCACGACCATCAGGTACTGACCCGCGCGGAAAGAGAATGGCGCTTCTGGCACTAAACGGACGCGATATACGGTGTCGGTGATGGCATCTACCGAGGTCACTTTACAGCTTAAGGTTGTCATTCGCTCTCTCTGTCGGGAAGTCTATAGGGCTTAACGGTCAGCTCAGGGTTTACCGTTATTCATTATGGCCAGCTCGTCCCAGATCGCGTCAATGCGCGCGGTCACAGCAGGATCTTTTTTGATCGGGCGACCCCATTCACGGTCGGTTTCGCCAGGCCATTTATTTGTGGCATCCAGTCCCATCTTTGAGCCAAGACCGGAAACCGGCGAGGCAAAATCCAGATAATCAATCGGCGTGTTTTCGACTAACACCGTATCGCGCGCCGGGTCCATTCGCGTGGTAATGGCCCAGATTACGTCATTCCAGTCGCGGGCGTTAACGTCATCATCGCAGACAATAACAAATTTGGTATACATAAACTGGCGCAGGAAAGACCACACGCCCATCATCACGCGTTTAGCATGACCTGGATACTGCTTCTTCATCGTGACCACCGCCATGCGATACGAGCATCCTTCAGGCGGCAGATAAAAATCAACAATTTCCGGGAACTGCTTTTGCAGGATCGGCACAAACACTTCATTCAGCGCCACGCCCAGTACCGCCGGTTCATCCGGTGGACGCCCGGTATACGTGGAGTGATAAATCGCATCTTCACGCTGCGTAATGTGCGTCACGGTAAACACCGGGAAGTTATCCACTTCGTTGTAATAGCCGGTGTGGTCGCCGTAAGGGCCTTCCGGCGCCATTTCACCCGATTCAATGTAACCTTCCAGCACAATTTCTGCACTGGCCGGGACTTCAAGATCGTTAGAGATACACTTCACGACTTCGGTTTTCGTCCCGCGCAGCAGGCCAGCAAAGGCATACTCCGAGAGCGTATCCGGTACGGGCGTGACGGCCCCGAGAATGGTGGCCGGATCGGCGCCCAGCGCAACGGACACCGGGAAACGTTCACCTGGATTCGCAGCACACCACTCCTGGAAATCCAGCGCGCCGCCGCGATGCGACAGCCAGCGCATAATGAGCTTATTCTTGCCAATCAACTGCTGGCGGTAAATACCGAGATTCTGGCGCTCTTTGTGCGGGCCGCGCGTGACGGTCAGTCCCCAGGTGATCAGCGGCGCGGCATCTTCCGGCCAACACTGCATGATAGGGATTTTAGTCAAATCAACTGCATCGCCTTCCAGCACCTTCTGCTGGCACGGCGCGCCGCGCAGGCGTTTAGTGGGCATGTTCAGCACCTGCTTAAACTGCGGCAGCTTGTCGAAGAGATCGCGGAAGCCTTTCGGCGGCTCCGGCTCTTTCAGGAAGGCCAGCAGCTTACCGACTTCGCGCAGGGCTGTGACGTCTTCCTGCCCCATCCCCAGTGCGACGCGACGCGGTGTACCAAACAGGTTGCACAGCACCGGCATGGCGTACCCTTTCGGATTTTCAAACAGTAACGCGGGGCCACCGGCACGCAGGGTGCGGTCAGCAATTTCTGTCATCTCCAGATAAGGATCAACAGGAAGTGTAATACGTTTGAGTTCACCCTGCTTTTCCAGCAGCGTCAGGAAGTCGCGGAGATCGTGGTATTTCATGCAGTTAATCATGGCCTCTCTTTAAGCGCTTCATTATACGGCGTAAGCCTGCTTGATGCTGTAATTTTGTTAAATTAGCGTGAAGTTATGCGTTCTGTCCCATTTTCGCCCATTATAATCAACTTAGCGATCCCGCCAGGGTTTTGATATGCTTGCGCCCCGAACTAAGGGAAAGAGTGATTATGCAGGCCTGGTATTTACTGTATTGCAAACGCGGGCAACTTCAGCGCGCGCAGGAACATCTTGAACGTCAGTCTGTCAATTGCCTGACGCCCGTGATCACGCTTGAAAAAATGCAGCGCGGGAAGCGCACAACCGTGAGCGAGCCGTTGTTCCCGAACTACCTGTTCGTGGAATTCGACCCTGAGGTGATCCACACCACCACCATCAGCGCCACGCGCGGCGTCAGCCATTTTGTTCGCTTTGGCGCTCACCCTGCGACGGTTCCCTCATCGGTGATCCACCAGCTGTCGATTTATCAGCAGCCCGAAGGCCTTACCGACCCGGAAACGCCCTACACGGGCGATAGCGTCGTGATTACTGAAGGGGCTTTCGAAGGCCTGCAGGCGATTTTTGCCGAGCCGGACGGGGAAGCGCGCTCCATGCTGTTGCTTAATCTGCTGAACAAGCAGGTGCTGCAGAGCGTTAAAAACACCGACTTCCGTAAGCTTTAAACGTTTATCCCGAACAGCTTACGCACGTTGTCATCCGTCTGCGCGGAAAGCCAGTGCGGATCTTCTCCGCGCCACGTCGCGACGCGCTCAACAATGTGCCCCAGATAAGCGGGCTCATTGCGTCGCGATGCCGGTTTGGGTTTCATATCGCGCGGCAGCAGATAAGGCGCATCCGTTTCAAGGAGCAACCGGTCAGCCGGGATCGCTGGCAACAGTTCCCGAAGCTCAAGCCCGCGGCGCTCATCGCAAACCCAGCCGGTAATCCCCAGATAAAGCCCGCGCTCCAGGCACTCCAGCGCCTCCTGCCGTGAGCCGGTAAAACAGTGCAGCACCGCGCCGGGGAGTTTCTCGAGCCACGGATCCAGCAGAGTCAGGAAACGCTCATGCGCGTCGCGGCAGTGCATAAATACGGGCATTTCAAGCTCTGCCGCCAGCGCAAGCTGGGCAGTGAACGCCTTTTCCTGCTCTTCAGGCGTGGAAAAGTTACGGTTGAAATCGAGGCCGCATTCGCCAATCGCCACCACTTCCGGTGTCTTCGCCAGGCTGCGCAGGATTTCACCGCTTTCCGGGTTCCACTGGCTGCTGTCATGTGGGTGTACGCCCGCGGTAGACCAACAGCGTTCGTAGCGTTGCGCCAGCTGCTGCGCCTGCTCGCTCTCATGCAGGTTGGTGCCCGTCAGCAGCAGTCCTTTCACCCCGGCGGCAAACGCGCGCGCAACCACCTCATCGCGATCTTTCGCAAACTGCGAGCTGGTCAGGTTAAGTCCGATATCAAACATGCGAATCCCCATATAACAACCGCCCTGACGGGCGGCTGGTTTTACTCTTCAGTGGTCTTGTCGGACGTCGCGTCTTCGTCATCCGACCGACGCCCTTTACCCACGTAGAACCGTGAGAAGAAGACGCCGACCTCAAACAGGCAGTACATCGGTATGGCCAGCAGCGTCTGGGAGAACACATCCGGCGGTGTCAGCAGCATGCCAACCACAAATGCGCCGACCAGGATATACGGACGCTTCTTACGCAGGTCATCCGGCGTGGTGACCCCTACCCAGCAGAGCAGCACAATGGCCACCGGTACTTCAAAGGCCACGCCGAACGCCATAAACAGCGCCATCACAAAGCTGAGGTAGCTGGCGATATCTGTCGACACCTGGACGCCTTCCGGCGCGGTATGCGTCAGGAAGCCGAAGGCCAGCGGGAAGACAACGAAATAGGCAAACGCCATGCCGATATAGAACAGCAGCGAACTGGACACCAGCAGCGGGATGACCAGCTTACGTTCGTGCTTATACAGTGCTGGCGCTACAAAGGCCCACACCTGGTACAGAATCACGGGCGCAGAGGCAATCAACGACACCCAAAAGGTCAGCTTGATGGGGGTAAAGAACGGAGAAGCAACGTCTGTTGCAATCATCGTTGCGCCCAGCGGCATCTGCTTGATCAGCGGCGCAGAAACCACCTGGTAGATATCGTTGGCGAAATAGACCAGGCATAGAAAAATAACGAGAACCGCAATAATGCAGTTTAACAGGCGCTTACGCAGCTCTATGAGGTGCGTAATCAGCGGTTGAGTATCATCTACAGCCATGTTTACGCTTTATCACTCGACGAGGGGGATGATTCGGAAACGGGCGCGGCGGGTTTTGCCTCGGCAGCATTAACCACGGGCTTTTCCGGCTGCACCTGCTTTTTCACTTCGGTTTCCTGCGGCGTCTGTTCAGGCGCAGCAGCCTGATGTTCAGCGCTGGCAGGCGTTACGCCTTCACGCTGCTCTTCGCTGCCCTTCACCACCGGGTTATGGATGGTGTTCGCTTCATCGCTCGCTTTTTCAGGATCGTTAATGCTGTAGGAGCGCTTCATGGATTCCGCCGCTTCGCGCAGCTCATCCATTGATGCTTTCAGTTCCGGCGTCAGGTTATCCATGCTCGCCTTCTCAACCTTTTTCAGGCTTTCCTGAAATTCCTGCAGCTTAAGCTCCTGAGCCAGTTCATTCTGAACGGTCGATGCCAGCGATCTCAGCGCACGAACCCAGCCCGCAACGGTTTTCACCGCCACCGGCAGACGCTGAGGCCCCAGCACGATCAGGCCAATCACAAAGACCAGCAGGAGCTCACTAAAACCAATGTCGAACACGACTTACACCTGCTCTTTATCGTGGCGTTTAGCGTCTTCCTTTTTGGCTTCTTCTTGCTTGTCGGAGATGGATTTAGCAGTAAAGTCAGCGTCCTGGCTGGTTTTATCCTGCTTGCTCTCATCATCGCTCATCGCTTTCTTGAAGCCTTTGATAGACGCGCCCAGATCGGAACCAATAGAACCGAGCTTTTTGGTGCCAAACAACAGCACGACGATGACGGCAATGATCAACAATTGCCAGATACTGATACCACCCATACACGTTCCTCAGGGATAGATGATTAATGAGTCAGGTCGCATTATACGTATGCGACCCGTCGATAGCGACGCAAACTCAGCGCGTTTTTCGCCATCCGGCAAGCCAGACAACCACCCCGGCGGCCATCAGCCAGGCGGGCATCATCTGCCACTCCGGGCGGTTGATTAGCAGCAGCGTACCGCTCAGCAGCAGCGTTGCGCCAATCCCAAAGAGATAGCGTGACTGCCCTTGACGAACACGGCTGGACTGAAGTTCGCGAGCGATTTTATCCATGCTGTGCTGAAGGTTCTTGCTCTGACGCAAACTGTCATAAACCAGTTCAGGAATTTCAGGCATTTTTTCTATCCAGAACGGGCCTTTCTCTTTCAGCGAGCGCACCAGCGCCGGAATACCAACCTGATCCTTAATCCAGGATTCAAGGAAAGGTTTCGCGGTCTTCCACAAGTCTAACTGAGGATAGAGCTGTCGGCCTACACCCTCAACGTAAAGTAATGTTTTCTGAAGTAAAACTAGCTGTGGCTGAACTTCCATATTAAAGCGGCGAGCCGTGTTGAACAGGTTCAACAGCACATGTCCGAAGGAGATTTCCGCCAGCGGTTTTTCAAAAATCGGTTCGCAAACGGTCCGGATCGCAAACTCGAACTCTTCGACGTTGGTGTCCGGCGGCACCCAGCCGGAATCGACGTGTAGCTCGGCCACCTTACGGTAGTCGCGGTTGAAGAACGCGATGAAATTCTCGGCCAGATAGCGTTTATCTTCTTTATTCAGCGACCCCACAATCCCGCAGTCGATACCGATATACTTCGGATCCTCAGGATGCTCATAGCTCACGAAGATATTGCCCGGGTGCATGTCCGCATGGAAAAAGCTGTCGCGGAACACCTGGGTGAAGAAGACCTGCACGCCACGCTCGGCCAACAGCTTCATGTTCGTTCCCTGCTTATCCAGGGCCACCACATCCGAAACCGGAATACCGTAGATACGCTCCATCACCATCATGTTCTGGCTGCAGTAGTCAGAATAGACTTCAGGGACATAGAGCATCGGGCTGTTTTCAAAGTTGCGACGCAGCTGAATGGCGTTTGCCGATTCACGCAGCAGGTTAAGCTCATCAATCAGCGTTTTTTCATATTCCCGCACCACTTCCATTGGACGCAAACGACGTCCGTCCGGAAGCAGACGCGGCACCCAGCGCGCCAGACGATAAATCAGCTTCATGTCTGCTTTGATGATGGGCAGGATGTCCGGACGAATGACCTTAATAACCACTTCCTTGCCATTTTCTTTCAGGCGCGCGGTGTGTACCTGAGCGATAGAGGCCGATGCCAGTGGCTGAATATCGAAATCGTCAAACCAGGTCTCAATGGGAATGTTGCCCATGGCCTCTTCAATTTGCTTTTTCGCGCGCGCACCGTCAAACGGTGCGACGCGGTCCTGCAGCATCGCGAGTTCATCAGCAATCAGCGGCGGGAAGAGATCGCGGCGGGTCGAGAGCATCTGCCCGAACTTAATCCATACCGGACCGAGCTCCTGCAATGCGAGGCGAAGACGCTCACCCAGCGGTTGACCTTTATGGCGATTAGGCATCCAGAAGAGCATCCGCCGCCAGATGCGAAGCGGCAGCGTGATACGCATTTTGGGGATAAGCTCGTCGAGCCCGTAGCTTAAAAAGGTGCGAATAATGAAATAGAGGCGCCGAATTTCACCAGGCGTCATTTGCCCTCCAGTTTTTCCAGCCGTTTGGTTAAGGCATCAACCGCACGTTCAACAGCCGCGGTCTCTTCCGCAAACCATGCCACTTCCAGTGGACCGGGCGCCATTCGCCACTCCTCCGTCAGCACTTCCGCCGCATAGCGTTGCTGACGTTGCAGGCTTTTACGCGCTAAGGAGGTGCCACCCTGAAGGACTTTCCCGATACCTTCAGCGGCAATGTCGCCGATAAAGGGCGCGAGCAGTTCTGCCGGGTCGAACTCCGCCAGATCGGTGAGCGCAACGAAGTTCTGCACGACCTGAATGTCACCTTCCACTTCCAGTTCACCACTGCGGATAAGCGCCGTTAATTGCTGGCGATCGCGCAGTTTTGGCAGCACGCTCATGTGCGTGATGACCGAGCAGTCGGCGTCACCTTCCCACGCCCCCAGAACGTCAAGCTGGCGTTCGCTGAAGACCAGCACAAGCGGCGTCGAGAACTCTTTTAAAACAATACGTAATACCTTCCCGTTTAGCCGCTGACGCGCTGCTTTAAGCGCCGGAGCACGATAGAGAAAAGCATTCAGTACGTTTTCGATACCTGCGGTGACTAAGGGTTTAAAGGGCACGGGACACCTCCACTCAGAACTTGTAACCGCGATGCAGCGCGACGACACCCGCCGTCAGGTTGAAATATTCAACGTTCTCAAATTCTGCATCCTGCATCATGGCTTTTAATGTGTCCTGATCCGGGTGCATACGGATAGATTCCGCCAGATAGCGGTAGCTTTCCGCGTCGTTGGCCACCAGCTCACCGATGCGTGGCAGAACGTGGAAGGAATAGGCGTCGTAAGCTTTGCTCAGCGGCTCAATAATCGGTTTGGAAAATTCGAGCACCAGCAGGCGTCCACCCGGCTTCAGCACGCGATACATGGAGCGCAGCGCTTTTTCTTTGTCGGTCACGTTACGCAGACCGAAGGAGATCGTGATGCAGTCAAAGGTATTGTCCGGGAACGGCAGCGCTTCGGCATTTGCCTGCACATATTCCACATTCCCCACCACGCCGATGTTACGCAGCTTTTCGCGGCCCATTTTCAGCATGGAGTCATTAATATCGGCGAGGACAACGCGCCCGGTTTCGCCCACCAGACGAGAGAATTTCGCGGTTAAATCGCCCGTACCACCGGCTAAATCCAGCACCGTTTGTCCGCGACGCACGCCGCTACAGTCAATGGTGAAGCGCTTCCACAAGCGATGAATGCCGAACGACATCAGGTCATTCATCACATCGTACTTCGCCGCCACGGAATGAAATACGTGGGCCACCATGTCAGCTTTCTGCGCTTTGGCGACAGTCTGAAAGCCAAAGTGCGTTGTGTCTTGTGAATCGTCAGCCATCTTAGAGCCTGCTTATCAGTAAAATGTTCGTGAAGTGTAACAGATTGGGCGCGTTTGCCCTACGTTTCAACCACCGCGAAAGAAACGCGCCGGAGTCTCGTCTGGTGATAAATCCACCGCTAACGTGTTGTCTTCACTGTTTGTCTTTTGTTCGTCCGCCCCTTCACGCAGGCGAAACTCGTCGTCCTGGGCGGTGGCCTGTTCCACCAATTCCGGATTAATCTCGCGTTTAACCTCTACCCCCAGGCTGCGGAATGATTCGGCCTGCGCCAGCAGATTGCCACGTCCCGAGGCGAGTTTTTTCATCGCCTGACGGTAGTTATCCTGCGCACGGTCCAGGCTCTGCCCGACGGAGGACATGTCGTCCACGAAGAGGCGCATTTTGTCGTACAGCTTGCTGGCGCGGTCAGCAATCTGCTGCGCGTTGCGGCTCTGGTGCTCATAGCGCCACAGGTTCGCAATGGTGCGTAAGGCCACCAGCAGCGTGGTGGGGCTGACCAGCATAATGTTATTTTTGAGCGCTTCGGTGATGAGTTCAGGCTGCCTGTCGAGTGCCAGCAGAAACGCGGGCTCTACCGGGATAAACATCAGTACATAGTCTAGCGATCGCAGGCCAGGCAGCTGCTGATAGTCTTTTCTGCCAAGCAGGCGAATATGATTGCGTACGGAGGCAATGTGCTCCTGCAGCGCCGATTCGCGGGTGTAGTCGTCCTCCGCATTGAAGTAACGCTCATACGCCACCAGGGTCATCTTGGCGTCAATCACCACATCTTTGCCCTGGGGCAGCCGCACGATCACATCCGGCTGCATTCGCGAGCGGGCATCATTTTCAATACTCACCTGCGTTTCGTATTCGTACCCTTCCCGAAGGCCTGAAGCTTCCAGGACGCGGGTCAGCACCACTTCTCCCCAGTTGCCCTGGGTTTTGTTATCCCCTTTCAACGCGCGGGTGAGGTTGACCGCCTCCTGCGCCATCTGGGCATTCAGCTGCTGGAGATTGCGAATTTCATGCGCCAGGGTATGCCGCTCGCGGGCTTCCTGACCAAAGCTGTCCTGTACCTGACGGCGGAAGCCGTCCAGCTGTTCACGCAGGGGCGTCAGCAGGCTGTTCAGGCTCTGGCGGTTCTGCTCGTCAACGCGGCGGTTGCTGTGCTCAAAAATGCGGTTCGCGAGGTTTTCAAACTGTTCGCTGAGGCGCTGCTCGCTGTTGATCATCTGGCGGATTTTATCTTCCGCATGCAGCTGAGTGGATTCCAGGCGGGTGGTCACTTCACGGAGATCGGCCTCCAGCGAGGTGTTGATATCGCGGAGATTGCGCAGCTCGTTGTTGAGCAGTTCACACTCGTCGCGCCAGTGTTCACTCAGGGCAAGCTGCTGCCTGGCCGCGCTTAAATCGGCGACGATCTCTTCGCGTTCAGCCAGCTGATCGGCCTTCTGCTGCGCATGCTGATAGCTTGACATCAGCCAGCCTATCGCCACGCCCGCCAGCGCAATCACCGCATAAATCAGGATTGAGATATCCACAATGCCCCCTGCATCAACGTATTACCCGCACAAAATAGAATTGTGCTGTATAAACGTCCAGTTTGAAAGGGTTTTCCTGCGAGGCGCTACGCAAAAAATAAAGGCCGAACGTGTCGGCCTTTAATTTCGAAGGGAGAGGACTAGATCAGGCGACGCGCCGCTTCCACCACGATTTTCACCGCATGACTTTCGGTCTGCTTCATGGTTTCGGCGTTCGGGATCTCCTGCTGGGTACGGTTGACGATGACGCCCGCCACCATACCGGCACGCAGACCCTGGCTTGCGCACATGGTCAGCAGCGTGGCGGATTCCATTTCGTAGTTCATCACGCCCATCGACTGCCACTCTTCCATGGAGCCTTTGAAGCGGCTTACCACGCGGCCAGAGAAGGTGTCGTAACGCTCCTGACCTGGATAGAAGGTATCGGACGAAGCGGTCACGCCCACGTGGGTGGTTGCGCCCACGGATTTCGCGGCTTCAACCAGCGCGGTGGTGCACTCGAAATCTGCCACCGCCGGGAACTCCATCGGTGCAAAGTGGAGGCTTGCGCCATCCAGACGCACGGACGCGGTCGTCACCAGCACGTCGCCGACGTTGATATGCGGCTGAATAGCGCCAGTGGTACCGATACGCAGGAAAGTACGAATGCCCAGCTGTGCCAGCTCTTCAACAGCAATCGAAGTAGACGGGCCACCGATACCGGTAGAACACACGATCACGGCTTTACCATCCAGCTCTGCGCGCCAGGTGGTGAATTCACGATGGGCTGCCAGCTTAACCGGCTTATCCATCAGCGCGGCGATCTTTTCCACACGCTCCGGATCGCCAGGGACGATAGCGAGCGTAGCCCCTTGTAAATCGTTTTTAGTGAGGCCGAGATGAAAAACATCAGACTTAGACATAGGTGACTCCTCTGTGGGTCGGTTAGTCAGAAGAAGTAAAACGGTACTTTACAGAAGCAGTAAGCATAATTTCGTGACGCATCTCACCATGAATGAAAATGATTGCATCGAATTTCCATCAAAAAGTGATTTACATCACATTAACAAGTTATATCGTCAGGTGCTGCACAAAAGATAGACCGTTTAAGGCACTGTGAGTTGTTAACCTGGTGTCTATATTTACCTTTGCGCTAACTGATTGGTACGGAGAATGCCATGACTGAAAAAACCGGTTTTGCACCTGCTGCGGCCCCGCATGCCTCAACCATCGTCTCAACGTCTGAAGATGCCATCGCCGCGGGTGAGACCTCTATTCCCACGCAGGGAGAGAACATGCCTGCTTACCACGCACGACCAAAATCGGCAGACGGCCCGCTGCCCATCGTGATCGTGGTTCAGGAAATTTTCGGTGTTCACGAACACATTCGCGACCTCTGCCGCCGGCTGGCGCTGGAAGGCTATCTGGCCGTTGCGCCAGAGCTCTACTTCCGTCAGGGCGATCCGAACGACTACAGCGATATTCCCACCTTGCTCAGCAACCTGGTCAGCAAAGTCCCGGACGCGCAGGTGCTGGCCGACCTCGACCACGTCGCCAGCTGGGCGGCGCGCAACGGGGGCGATCCCCATCGTTTGCTGGTCACCGGTTTCTGCTGGGGCGGACGCATTAGCTGGCTGTATGCCGCGCATAACCCGCAGCTCAAAGCCGCTGTCGCCTGGTACGGCAAACTGGTGGGTGAAAAAACGCTGAATTCACCAAAACATCCGGTTGATATCGCCACAGACTTAAATGCCCCCGTGTTAGGGCTTTACGGCGGTCAGGACACCGGTATTTCGCTGGATTCGGTAGAAACCATGCGCCATGCGCTCCGCGCGGCAAATGCGAAGGCGGAGATCGTGGTATACCCGGATGCCGGGCATGCGTTTAACGCCGACTATCGTCCGAGCTATCACGCTGAATCGGCTAAAGATGGATGGCAACGGATGCTTACGTGGTTCCGTCAGTACGGTGGTAAAAAAGGGTAAGCCTTTCCCATCATCATGACGTATAAGGAGTGCGTGTTATGGACAATTCCCTCGCGTTTCCACACGGTTTTTTATGGGGCGGCGCGATTGCCGCCAACCAGGCCGAAGGCGCCTGGAACGTGGACGGCAAAGGGCCGTCCGTTGCCGACGCTGTCGCCTGGAAACCCAACCTCTCCGTGAAAGATTACAGCGGCCACATGGCCCTGACGAACGAGAATATTCGCGACGCGTTTGAAGGTAAAAATGATGCGCTGTATCCGAAACGCCGCGGCATCGATTTTTATCACCACTATAAAGACGACATCGCGCTGTTTGCTGAGATGGGTTTTAAGGTGCTGCGCGTATCTATTGCCTGGTCACGTATTTTCCCGACCGGAGAGGACGCCGAGCCAAACGAGGCCGGGCTGCAGTTTTATGAAGAACTGTTTCGCGAGCTGCGTCGTCATAACATCGAGCCGCTGGTCACACTTTCCCACTACGAAATGCCGCTGGCGCTGAGCGAAAAATATAACGGCTGGGTGCACCGCAATGTGGTCGATGCTTTCGTTCGCTTCAGCAATGTTTGTTTCGACCGCTACAAAGAGCTGGTGCGTTACTGGCTAACCTTCAATGAAATAGACAGTATTCACCGCCATCCCTTTACGACCGCGGGCATTCGCGAAGAGAAAAGCGCGCCGGGCAACGCGAAACAGGATATCTATCAGGGTCTGCACCATCAGTTTGTCGCGTCTGCACTGGTCACGCGCGACTGCCACGCCAAAATTCCGGGCAGCCAGGTCGGGTGCATGCTGACGAAACTGACGACCTATCCGCACAGCTGCCGTCCGGAAGACGTTGAAGCCACGCTGAAGAAAAACCTGGAAAACTATTTTTATGCCGACGTGCAGGTATTTGGTGACTATCCGCCGCTGATCCTGCGCGATCTGGAACGACGAAATATCCATATAGAAATGCACCCTGACGATCGGCGTATTTTAAAGGCGCATACCGTCGATTTCGTCTCCTTCAGCTATTACATGTCGATGACCGAATCCACGCAGCCTGACGCCGAACGCATTCCCGGGAATACCGTTCTCGGTGTGAAAAACCCGTATCTGCCTGCGTCCGAATGGGGATGGCAGATTGATCCGCTTGGGTTGAAAATCTCGCTGCTGGAGCTGTATGACCGTTACCGGAAGCCGCTGTTTATCGTTGAAAACGGACTGGGCGCGAAGGATGTGGTCGAAAACGGCAAGATCCACGATAGCTATCGAATCGACTATTTCCGCGCGCACTTCGCACAAACGCTGGCCGCGATTAATGAAGGCGTGGAGGTGATGGGGTTCACCACGTGGGGCTGTATCGACATCATTAGTGCGGGCACCTCGCAGATGTCCAAACGCTACGGTTTTATCTATGTCGATCAGGACGATGAAGGTAACGGTACGTTGAAACGGTTGAAAAAAGACTCCTTCTGGTGGTACCAAAAAGTGATTGCCAGCAACGGCGCAGATCTGAACTAAGCATGCGTATTTCAGGCCGGGCAGACGCCCGGCCATCACGCGTCACAATTATGCCTGACGCAAATTCTGTGCTGCCTTCACCATGTTCGCCAGCGCGGCGCGGGTTTCCGGCCAGCCGCGGGTTTTCAGGCCGCAGTCCGGATTCACCCACAGGCGCTCAGCCGGAATGCGCTGGGCCGCTTTTTTCAGCAGGGCTTCAATCCACTCCACGCTCGGCACGTTCGGGGAGTGAATGTCATACACGCCCGGTCCGATTTCGTTCGGGTACTCGAACTCTTCGAACGACTCCAGCAGCTCCATGTCTGAGCGCGACGTCTCAATGGTGATCACGTCAGCGTCCAGCGCGGCAATCGAATCCATAATGTCGTTAAATTCGCAGTAACACATGTGGGTGTGGATCTGCGTGTCGTCCTTCGCCACCGCGGCGTTGATGCGGAATGCCTCCACGCCCCACTTCAGGTAGGCATCCCAGTCGCTGCGGCGCAGCGGCAGACCTTCGCGCAGGGCCGGTTCGTCAATCTGGATGATGCCTATGCCTGCAGCTTCCAGATCTGCCACTTCATCACGCAGCGCCAGCGCGATTTGCTTCGCGATGGTTTCACGGGTGACGTCTTCGCGCGGGAAGGACCAGCAAAGAATAGTCACCGGACCGGTGAGCATGCCTTTCACCGGCTTGTCGGTCAGAGACTGCGCGTATTTCGCCCACTCCACAGTGATCGCTTCCGGACGGCTGACGTCGCCGATCACCACCGGCGGCTTCACGCAGCGGGAGCCGTAGCTCTGCACCCAGCCATTCTGGGTAAACACAAAGCCGTCGAGATGCTCACCGAAGTACTCCACCATGTCGTTACGCTCGGCCTCACCGTGCACCAGCACGTCCAGCCCCAGTCGCTCCTGCTCGATAATCGCCTGCTTGATGTGTTCGGCGATACCGGTGCGGTAGTGATTCGCATCCAGGTTGCCCTTTTTGAAGTCCAGACGCAGGCCACGGATTTCGGTGGTTTGTGGGAAAGAACCGATGGTGGTGGTCGGCCACGCAGGCAGGTTGAAGCGGGCACGCTGCGCTTCGGCGCGTACCTCATATGGGCTCTGACGCTGGCTGTCCTGGGCGGTGATGGCCGCCAGGCGTTTTTCCACCGCCGGGTTATGCACGCGCGCCGAGTGACGACGTGCCTGGATCGGCGCGCTCCATGCGCTGATCGCCGCCGTGTCGCCGCTGTTCAGCGCATCGCGCAGCAGCGCCAGCTCTTCACATTTTTGCAGGGCGAAGGCAAACCAGCTTTTGACCTCAGCATCAAGACGGGTTTCCACGCTCAAATCGATCGGGCTGTGCAGCAGGGAGCAGGACGAGGCCACCCACAGCTCACGTTTGCCGACGATGTCCTTAATCTGCGCGTATTTCTCGGTCAGATCGGCGCGCCAGACGTTACGACCGTTAACCAGACCGGCGGAGAGCAGCCAGTCTGCGGGCAGTCGCTTGTGCAGTTCCGCGACATCGTCTTTGCCGTGAACCAGGTCAACGTGCAGGCCCTGAACCGGCAGCGCGGTAATGGTGTTCAGGTTCGGCGTAACGCCCTCAAAATAGGTGGTCAGCAGCAGCTTTACCTGCCCCGCCAGCGCGTCATACGCCGGTTTGAAAGCATCAAGCCAAACTTTGGGCAGTTCGAGCACCAGCGCCGGCTCGTCGATTTGCACCCACTGAATGCCGCGCTTGCCCAGCTCAATCAGCACCTGTTTATAGACCGGCAGAATATCCTTCAGCAGGCTGAGCCGGTCAAACGGCTCGCCTTTTACTTTGCCCAGCCACAGGTACGTGACCGGCCCAAGCAGCACGGGTTTCACCTGGTGGCCCAGCGCCAGCGCTTCGTCCACTTCATCCAGAAGCTGCGTCCAGGTCAGCCTGAACTGCTGACCCTTTACGAACTCCGGCACCATATAGTGATAGTTAGTGTTAAACCATTTAGTCATTTCCGCCGCTGCCGCTGGCTCACCCGTTGGCGCACTGCCACGGCCGATGCGGAACAGAGTATCGATATCTACCGATCCATCTTTGTTCTGATGACGAGCCGGCACGTTGCCAAGCAGCAGGCTGGTCGTCAGAACATGGTCGTACCAGGCGAAATCGCCCACCGGCAGCAGGTCAATCCCCGCCTGTTTTTGCTGATCCCAGTGACGGGCGCGCAGCTCGCGTCCCACCGCCAGCAGTTCTTCACGGGTGGCGTTACCCGCCCAGTAGCTTTCTTGCGCTTTTTTCAGCTCGCGACGCAGGCCAACGCGAGGGAAACCGAGTGTGTGATTGCGGATTGTCATGGTGTGCCCCTTATGAAATTCGTTATTTAGACGTCCAGATGTTTACACATCTATAATTGGCAGGTACTGTATATTCCTCAAGCGCAAAATGTTCATGCCGAAGTGAAGGACTTTCATGATCGAGATAAAACACCTGAAAACGCTACAAGCGTTGCGGAACTGCGGCTCGCTCGCGGCGGCGGCGGCCACGCTGCACCAGACCCAGTCCGCCCTTTCTCACCAGTTCAGCGATCTGGAACAACGCCTCGGCTTCCGTCTTTTTGTGCGCAAGAGCCAGCCGCTGCGCTTTACGCCCCAGGGCGAGATCCTGTTGCAGCTGGCGAATCAGGTCCTGCCGCAGATCGCCAGCGCGCTCCAGGCGTGCAACGAACCGCAGCAGACCACGCTGCGTATCGCCATCGAGTGCCATAGCTGTATTCAGTGGCTGACCCCCGCGCTTGAGAACTTCCGCCAAAAGTGGCCGCAGGTGGAGATGGACTTTAAATCCGGCGTAACGTTCGACCCGCAGCCCTCGCTGCAGCAGGGCGAGCTGGATCTGGTGATGACGTCCGATATTCTGCCGCGCAGCGGCCTGCACTATTCGCCGATGTTTGATTATGAAGTACGCCTGGTACTGGCGCCGGATCATCCGCTGGCGGCCAAAACGCGCATCACGCCAGAGGACCTGGCGACGGAAACGCTGCTGATTTACCCGGTTCAGCGCAGTCGTCTGGATATCTGGCGACACTTCCTGCAGCCCGCGGGCATCAGTCCGCAGCTGAAAAGCGTGGATAACACCCTGCTGTTGATTCAGATGGTGGCGGCCAGAATGGGTATCGCGGCGCTGCCGCACTGGGTGGTAGAGAGCTTTGAACGCCAGGGTCTGGTGGTGACCAAAACCCTGGGTGAAGGACTGTGGAGCCGGCTGTACGCCGCCGTGCGCGATGGTGAGCAGCGTCAGCCGATTACGGAGGCGTTTATTCGCTCAGCGCGGAACCACGCGTGCGACCATCTTCCGTTTGTGCGGAGCGCGGAGCGACCCAGCGGCGATGGACCCACAGCGAAGCCAGGATCACCGCTCCCCCAATAAGGAAGCTCGGCCAGTGCGGCTGTTGCTGCCAGATAGCAAGGTTGACCAACAACCCTGCCGGAACATGTACGTTGTTCATGATCCCCAGCGTACCGGCGTCGACCTGCGTCGCGCCGTAATTCCACATGAAGTACCCCAGCCCGGAAGCCACGACGCCCAGCCAGATCAGCACGCCCCACTGCACGGGGGTAGTCGGCAGCTTTTGCGGGTTACCGAGCATAAACCACGCCGCCACCGCGACCATCGCGGCCCCCATGTAGAACCACGCGAACGCGTTATGTTGCGGCATCGGACGGGTTTCCATCAGGCGTTTGTAGCCTACCATGCCGATGGCGAAACTGATATTGGCGAGCTGGACGAACATCAGCCCGGTCCAGAAGTGATCGCTCACTTTGTCGTAGCGAATAATCGCCGCGCCGATCACCGCCAGCGCCGCGCTCAGCAGGTATCCCCAGCGCAGACGGCGTTTACTCAGCAGATCGTAAATCAGCGTGATGTAGAGCGGCGTCAGCACGGTAAAGAGCAGGAATTCCGAGACGGACAGATAGACGTAAGCCCGGAAGCTGAACAGGTACATGATGCCGAGCTGCATCGCCCCCACAAGCATGTACAGCACAATCGTTTTCAGCGACTGTCCGCGCGTGCGCAGAAACGGCAGGAACACCAGCGCCGCCAGCCCTACGCGCATCAGCACCGAGAAGTAGCTGTCGACTGAACCGGCAAGGTATTCGCCAATCAGGCTAAAGGAGAAGGCCCACAGGATAGTGGTGATAATGAGTAGCGCCACAATGCTTGTCTCTCAGAAAGAAGGACAGGCATTGTAGCGAACTCTTTAGTTGACATCTGAGCAATAAACAATCAAATGAAGATTATTCAAGGAACAGCTTGCGCAGGTATTTCGGTACCGCGTTGTCAGCGTTAGAACCAATCACCTCCAGCTCCGGGTGCAGATCTTTCAGACGCTGATGCGCGTTCTGCATGATGCAGCCCTTGCCCGCCATCGACAGCATTTCGGCATCGTTCATGCCGTCACCAAAGGCGATACAGTCTTTCAGCTCGAAGCCCAGACGTTTCGCGACCGCTTCCAGGGCGTGGCCTTTGGAGACACCTCCCGCCATCACTTCCAGACAGGTGAGCGTTGAGAAGCTGACGTTCACGCGATCGCCCCAGCGGGCGTTGATCGCCTGTTCCAGCGGGAGCAGTTCTTCGTGGCTGTCGCAGGTGAAGAACACCTTACTGATCCCCTCTGGCTCAAGAAGGCCCGGCTCGTACAGGGAGTAGTTAAATACTGCTTCTTTAAAGAAACGCATTTCATCCGGACGGTGGCGGTTCATGAACCAGTCGTCGTCACGGTAAACGTTGGTGACGATAGCCGGGTTGTTGTGCACCACGCCAAACAGATCGGCGGCAATATCGCGATCCAGGTTGTGGGTGAAGATCAGGTTGCCGTCGGTATCATGTACGCGCGCACCGTTGGAGGTGATCATGTACGATTTGATCTCAAGATTATCGCGGATCTGCCCCACGTCGACGTGGTGGCGGCCGGTGGCAAACACAAAGTTCACGCCCCGTGCCGTCAGCAGCTTTAGGGTCTCTTTCGCGTAAGGCGACAGGGTGTGGTCAGGGGAAAGCAGCGTGCCATCTAAATCAGATGCAACAACCTGGTACATAGGGATTTCAACCTCTGGTGGAAAACGATAATCAATTATGCCTGTTGAAAAATTCAACAATGGCGTTGAGCGCGACTGAGCGCATAGCGTCCTTTTCGAAAAGGATCTCATGGTAAGCGCCGTTGATGACCAGCGGTTTTCCCCCTTCGCAGGGGTGACCGGCGGCGGCGCGCAGTTCACAATAGCGGTCATGCATGCGGTTATCCACCACACGCTCTTCTTCCGCCTGGATCAGAAGCGTTGGCGTGTCATCATCGCCCACGCCTGCCAGCACCTGCTCACCGGCCAGAATACCTTCCCGCACCCAGTGCCAGGTCGGGCCGCCGACGCGTAAGCGTGGTTCATCGGCATAAAAGCGCAGGTTACGGCGATAACGCTGCCGACTGTGGGTTAAGACGTTGATGGCGAACGGCAGCGCGCGCCAGCGTCCGGTTCCGATGGCATAGCCTTCACGAATGCGCTGATGGCCCTCAGCCCAGTCAAGGAGATGGCGCACCATCCAGTCCGGGAAACGTATGACGATACCGTACATCGGCGCGGTCAGCGCAATCGCATCGCACTGGTGTTCATAACGCTGCAAAAACAGCGTCGATATCGCGCCCCCCATGGAGTGCGCAAGAATGTATCGCTTACGCCAGGGACCGGGCTGAACTTCCTGCTGCCAGAACGCGGCAAAATCGTCGACGTAATCGCTGAAGCGATCGACGTGCCCACGGTGCGTGTCCGGAAGCATGCGCCCGGACAGCCCCTGTCCACGGTGGTCGATGATCAGCACATCGAACCCCATATGGACCAGGTCGTAGGCCAGTTCGGCGTATTTAACGTAGCTTTCAATACGCCCCGGGCAGACCACGATGACCCGATCATTTTTTTCATTACGGAAACGAACGAAGCGCACCGGGATGCCCCCGACGCCCGTAAACGCATCTTCCTCACGCTGGCGCCAGAAATCGGTCAGCGGCCCCATGGAGAAAGCAGCAAATGCGTTTTCTCGTGTTTCCCAGTCCTTTTTCTGCTGAAACATCGGGTTTCTACTCACCTAAGCCAAGGAATATCGTTTTTTCGTAACCGGTCACAAAATGACTCAACAATAGCGTATTGTGGCATAAAAACAGACGTTTCGGGAGTTTCAAATGACCTTCGAGTGGTGGTTCGCTTACCTGCTGACATCCATCATCCTTAGCCTTTCACCGGGCTCGGGCGCCATTAACACCATGACCACCTCCATCAACCACGGCTATCGCGGTGCGGCGGCATCCATTGCCGGTTTGCAGACCGGGCTGGGCATTCATATCGTGCTGGTCGGGATTGGTCTGGGGACCCTGTTCTCCCGCTCCGTGCTGGCCTTTGAAGTGCTGAAATGGGCCGGGGCGGCGTATCTGATTTGGCTCGGCATCCAGCAGTGGCGCGCGGCAGGCTCCATCAACCTGAACACGCTCGCGCAGACGCAAAACCGCGGTCATCTGTTTAAGCGCGCGGTGTTCGTCAACCTGACCAACCCGAAAAGCATTGTGTTCCTCGCCGCGCTGTTCCCGCAGTTTATCGTGCCACATCAGCCCCAGGTGATGCAGTACGTGGTGCTGGGCGCGACCACCATTATTGTCGATATCATCGTAATGATTGGTTACGCGACGCTGGCGCAGCGGATTGCGGCGTGGATTAAAGGGCCTAAGCAGATGAAGGCCCTGAATAAAGTCTTTGGTTCGCTGTTCATGCTGGTTGGCGCGCTGCTTGCGTCAGCGCGTCATGCTTAGCGAGAAATAATAAGATGAATGCCGAAGCCGGCGAACAGCGCGCCGGCGAAGCCGTCAATCCACTTCGCGATACGCTGGTAGCCACGGCGCATCGCCGGTAAGGCAAACAGGCTGGCCACGATGGTAAACCAGGCAAAGGTTTCCACAACGATCAGCAGGAAGATACCCCAGCGTGCGCCCGCACCGACGCTATCACCCACAAACAGCGAGAACACGGAGCCGAAATAGATAATCGCTTTCGGGTTCGCCAGGTTGGTCAGCAGCCCTTTTACAAAGCTGCGGCCGCCCGTTGCCAGCTCTACCTTTGGCTCTTCCGGTTTTTTCTCTTCTTTCTTCAGCGCCCCGCGCAGCATCTGGTAGCCCATCCAGCACAGGTACAGCCCGCCGCCGACCATAATGATGTTATGCAGCCAGGCCATCTTCGCCAGGATCAGGTTCAGACCGAGCAGCGCAACGGCCGCCCAGACCATAACGCCCATGGTGATACCGAGCACGCCCATCATCGCCTCTTTGCGGGAGCGGCTGACGGCCGTTTGCGACACGAAGAAAAAGTCAGGTCCCGGGCTCATCAGCGCAACAATGTGCACTAACGCCACGGTGAGAAATAGCATCAACATAATTAACTCGCGGGGAAATAATTCAGTGAGTCATCATCCTGGCACTTTTTCGCCCGGCTGACTACTCCTCATCATCACCGTCGGCGTGAGAACGGATGAGCGCCATAAACTCTTTACCGAAGCGCTCCAGCTTGCGCGTGCCGACGCCGTTGACGCTGAGCATTTCGCTGGCGCTGAGCGGCATCTGCTCGGCCATCTCAATCAGGGTCGCGTCGTTGAACACCACGTAAGGCGGGATATTCTCTTCATCGGCGATGGCTTTACGCAGCTTGCGCAGTTTGGCGAACAGCTTGCGGTCGTAGTTGCCGCCGTACGATTTTTGCATCACCCGCGGCTTGAGGGCGACCACGCGCGGCACGGCGAGCTTCAGTTCAACGTCACCGCGCAGGACCGGACGCGCCGCTTCGGTCAGCTGTAGCGCGGAGTGCTGAGCAATGTTCTGTGTGGCAAAGCCGAGGTGGATCAGCTGACGAATAATGCTGACCCAGTGCTCGTGGCTCTGGTCCTTGCCAATACCGTAGACAGGCAGCTTGTCGTGGCCCATATCGCGGATACGCTGGTTGTTGGCACCGCGCAGCACCTCCACCACGTAGCCCATCCCGAAGCGCTGGTTCACGCGGTAAATGGTCGAGAGTGCCTTACGTGCGTCCATCAGACCATCATACTGTTTCGGCGGATCCAGGCAGATATCGCAGTTACCGCACGGCTCCTGTCGCCCTTCGCCAAAGTAGTTGAGCAGCACCAGACGACGGCAGGTTTGCGCTTCGGCAAACGCGCCCATCGCGTTGAGCTTGTGGCGTTCGATATCCTGCAACTGCCCCTGCGGTTTTTCCTCCAGACAGCGGCGCAGCCACGCCATATCGGCCGGATCGTAAAACAGCATCGCTTCCGCAGGCAGGCCGTCACGCCCGGCGCGGCCAGTTTCCTGATAGTAGGATTCGATATTGCGCGGAATGTCGAAGTGCACCACAAAGCGCACGTTCGGCTTGTTGATGCCCATCCCGAACGCCACCGTCGCAACCACAATCTGCAGATCATCGCGCTGGAATTTCTCCTGCACGTCGGCGCGGATGTGGTTCTCTAACCCGGCATGATAGGCGGCGGCGCTAAAGCCGCGGTTTTGCAGCCGCGCGGCGGTGTCTTCCACCTTCGCCCGACTGTTGCAGTAGATGATGCCGGACTTGCCGCGCTGCTCCTGGACGTAGCGCAGGAGCTGATCCAGCGGCTTGAATTTTTCCATCAGCATGTAGCGGATGTTGGGGCGGTCGAAGCTGCTGACCTGAATATAGGGGTCGTTCAGCCCCAGCAGACGAACGATATCCAGACGGGTGGTGTCATCTGCCGTGGCGGTAAGCGCCATAAATGGCAGCTCGGGGAAGCGCTGACGCAGCTGGCCGAGTGCGGCGTATTCCGGGCGGAAATCGTGTCCCCACTGGGAAATACAGTGCGCTTCATCCACCGCCAGCAGGACCGGATTCCAGTGTGCGAGATGGTCGAGGAAGTTATCCAGCATCAGGCGTTCCGGCGCGATATACAGCAGGCGGATCTGCCCGGTGCGGCACCCGGCCATCACCTCTTGCTGCTGCTCCCGGGTTTGGGTCGAGTTAAGGCAGGCCGCCGCGACGCCGTTGGCGAGCAGCTGGTCAACCTGGTCTTTCATTAGCGAAATAAGCGGGGATACCACGACCGTCAGGCCGTTAAGCACCAGCGCGGGAACCTGATAACAGAGGGATTTACCGCCGCCGGTCGGCATCACCACCAGGCAGTCACGGCCTTCCAGCACCGTTTCAATGATGGTTTCCTGGCCAGGGCGGAACTGCTGGTAGCCAAAGGTTTCATGCAAAACCTGTTTAGCCAGCGACTCCTGATTCAATACTTCCGCCTGCGCCACATTAACCCCATATGCCTGAAATGAAACAGGCGCTATTTTCAGCGCCTGAGAGAGAAACTTCAACGTTTAACGCAAAAACATTCGAGCAACCTAGAGAATATCGTTCAGCATCACGCCCACGCCGACGCGGGTCTGGTTGAAGTTGTAATCGATAAGCGACTCGCCGTAGCCGCTGTAGACTTGCGTATAAAGGCGAACATGCTTGCTTACCGGATAGCTTAAGCCCACTTCCGCACCGCCGTAGCCGGTGTTCCAGTTGTACTGGCCTTTCGCACTCAGCACGGCATCACCTAGCTGGTAGCCGACTTTAAGCTGGTAGTAGCCCATATATTTGGTGATGTCCGGGTTGTCATCCGTGCTGCCGACCACATACCACGGCTTCACTTCCACCATCCAGTTACCGTTCTGCGCCATCAGGCGCGTATAGGCGCGGTTCCAGCTACGGGATGTCGGATCGGAACGGCCGTTAGAATCATGATTAAAGCCCACTTCGACGTCGCGCAGCGTCCAGCCGGCAAATTCATAATCCGTTGCGAAGCCGAGGAACAGCTGCGGCTCATAGTTGGTTTCGCGGAACGGCGAGGATTCCCCGCTGTTTGAGAGCTGCCACCAGGACTTCTGCGTATAAGAGGCACCAAACACCGAGTTCGGCCCCAGAATGCCGCGCCAGAACGGGAAGGCGAGGCTGAGCTGGAACTTCACCTCATCTTTACGCGCATTATCAGACCAGTTATAGGAGCTTATCGCCTCTTTGTTGAGATCGCTGGTCTGGGTATAAATCACGTAGTTGGTGTCATACGGATAGAGCGTGAACGGATTGTCATGCTCCTGAAGAAGGTTCGCGATAATGCTACCGTGAACGGCAGGCTTATCGTGCACCTCTTTGATTGTCGCTTCCTGCGCATAGGCTGTGAGGGGCAGCGAAACCGCCGCCAGTAACCAGGCCAGATACGTCCGCATCGGTGGTGTTCTCCTGCAAAAGAGTAAAATTGATTGAATAGTTATGTGGCGAACATTCTACAGACTTCTGCGACAACTGCTGCATCCTCGTTTCTGAAAGTGGCATTCCTCGTTGCTGAGGCATAAAATCAACATTTTGTTAACAATAAGGATGTAATGCCTCATGTCAGCCATGCTTACCGCCGAAGAAGTGTTAAAACTCGTGGGCGAGATTTTTGTTTACCATATGCCGTTTAACCGCGCGCTGGGACTGGAGCTGGAGCGTTACGAGAAGGACTTTGCCCAACTGAGCTTCAACAACCAGCCGATGATGGTAGGGAACTGGGCGCAAAGTATTTTGCACGGCGGGGTGATTGCCTCCGCGCTGGACGTGGCGGCAGGTCTGGTCTGCGTGGGCAGTACGCTGACGCGCCATGACACCATTAACGAAGACGAGCTTCGCCAGCGTCTGGCGCGCATGGGCACCATTGATTTACGCGTCGACTATCTTCGTCCGGGGCGCGGAAATCGCTTTACCTGTACCAGCAGCCTGCTGCGCGCAGGGAATAAAGTCGCCGTGGCGCGCGTTGAGTTACACAACGAAGAACAGGTTTATATCGCCAGCGCAACCGCCACTTATATGGTGGGTTGAGGCGGGAAAATCGGGTAAAATTGATTCACTTTTTTGTAACGGATTTTCCCGATGGATGCTAAACAGACGCGGCAGGGCGTTTTACTCGCCCTTGCCGCTTATTTTATTTGGGGTATCGCCCCGGCGTACTTCAAGCTTATCGCCTACGTTCCGGCTGACGAGATCCTCACTCACCGCGTCATCTGGTCGTTCTTCTTTATGATTGCGCTGATGAGCCTCAGCCGTCAGTGGTCGGGCGTCAAAACGCTGCTGCAGACCCCGAAGAAGATCTTCCTGCTGGCACTCTCTGCCGTGCTGATTGGTGGTAACTGGCTGCTGTTTATCTGGGCAGTGAATAACCATCACATGCTCGAGGCGAGCCTGGGGTACTTTATTAACCCGCTGGTGAACATCGTGCTGGGGATGATTTTCCTTGGCGAACGCTTCCGTCGTATGCAGTGGTTAGCGGTGATTCTGGCCTTCTGCGGCGTGCTGGTGCAGCTGTGGACATTCGGCTCGCTGCCGATTATCGCCCTCGGTCTGGCGTTCAGCTTTGCCTTCTACGGCCTGGTTCGCAAGAAGATTGCGGTGGAAGCGCAGACGGGGATGCTGTTTGAAACCCTCTGGCTGCTGCCGGTGGCGGCGATTTATCTCTTCGGCATCGCCGACAGCCCAACCAGCCATATGGGCAGCAACCCGTGGTCGCTGAACCTGATGCTGATGGCGGCGGGCGTGGTAACTACCATTCCACTGCTGTGCTTCACCGGTGCAGCGACGCGCCTGCGTCTCTCCACGCTGGGCTTCTTCCAGTACATTGGCCCGACGCTGATGTTCCTGCTGGCAGTGGTGTTCTACGGCGAAGTGCCGGGGGCAGATAAGATGGTGACGTTCGCCTTTATCTGGGTGGCGCTGGCGATTTTCGTTGCGGATGCGATTTATACCCAACGCAGGGTGCGTAAAGGGCTGTAGTGCCTTTTTGCCGGATGGCGGCTGCGCTTACCGGGCCTACAGGATCTGTAGGCCCGGTAAGCGTAGCGCCACCGGGCGGATTCTCAAAGCCAGTTACGACGCTTAAAGTACAGATACGGCGCCAGGCCCGCGAGGATCATAAAGATAATCGCCCCCGGGTAACCAAAGCTCCATTTCAGCTCTGGCATAAACTCGAAGTTCATCCCGTAGCTGGAGGCCACCAGCGTCGGCGGCAGGAACACCACGGACACCACCGAGAAGATCTTGATGATGCGGTTCTGCTCGATGTTGATAAAGCCCATCGCCGCCTGCATCAGGAAGTTGACCTTCTGGAACAGGGATTCGTTGTGCGGCAGCAGGGACTCGATATCTCGTAAGATCTCACGCGCCTGCTCCAGCTGACCGCCCGGCAGACGCGCCTTGCGCACCAGGAAGTTCAGCGCGCGCTGGGTATCCATCAGACACAAACGCACCTTCCAGCCGATATCTTCCAGCTCCGCCAGCGTCGAAAGCGCTTCGTCGTACTCATCGCCCTGATGGCCCTCCATGATCACGCGGCTCAGCTTTTCCAGATCGCTGTAGATGTTTTCAATTTCATCCGCCAGCTGTTCAATTTTGGTCTCGAACAGATCGAGCAGCAGTTCGTACGCGTTGCCGTCTACCATCGCCTGGCTACGGGCGCGCATGCGGTAGAGACGGAATGCCGGCAGCTCACGTTCGCGCAGGGTAAACAGACGACCGTCGCGAATGGTAAACGCCACGGTGGAGTTACCCGCGTGGTCTTCGGCATCTTCAAAGAAGAAGAAGGAGTGAATGTGCAGACCGTCTTCGTCTTCAAAAAAACGGGCGGATGCTTCGATGTCTTCCAGTTCCGGGCGCGTTGCCAGGCTTTGCCCTAGCTCAGATTGTACGCGAAGGCGCTCATCGTCGTCCGGCTCGACCAGATCCACCCATACGGCATCAATGAGGGGCTGTGACTCTTCGGCTTCAAGCCGAGTCAGTCGGTTATTTTCGAGTTGAAATGCGCTCAACATGACCGGGACTCCCAATGCAAAAAATATCGGACAGTTCGGTGGGCACACAGAAACAAATTGGGTTTCAGACCATTAAACAGCCTGACTCAGCGCGACGGGAATAGAGCAGTCGCTGACAACCACTAAGGCCATCAGCAAGAGGAGATAGCCTTAGGAGTTGTTCCTGGATGACAGGGAATTGAGCCAGTATCTACTGGGTGTGTCCAAGGCGAATGTCCTCTTAGCGTAATCGTGCGCGCATGTTACGCCAGCTATAACTGTGGCGTCAACACGCAACGGAACGCTGAAGGGCATTAATTGACCTTCACTGTATAAGGCTAGCAGATTATTGAAAAATAATGATATTTTTCTGAATGTTAGACTGTTTCCAGCTTCGCGTAGGCCGCCACCAGCCATTTGATCCCCTGCCCCTGGAACGCCACCTGCAGGCGGCTGTGCTCGCCGCTGCCTTCCAGATTCACAATGGTACCTTCGCCAAACTTCGAATGGCGCACGCGCTGGCCCAGCTTGTAGCCGGTGTCGGTTTCCGCAATCGGCGAGCCCATGCGCTGATGGCTGACCGGACGGCTGATGCTCGCCCGCAGACGTACCTCCTCCACGCACTCTTCCGG
This sequence comes from Enterobacter sp. BNK-13, assembly GCF_048685015.1. Lineage (NCBI taxonomy): Bacteria > Pseudomonadati > Pseudomonadota > Gammaproteobacteria > Enterobacterales > Enterobacteriaceae > Enterobacter > Enterobacter sp. BNK-13. The sequence goes on from NZ_JBLQTP010000001.1 coordinate 4,162,045, forward strand.
CAGTTCACCGATAAAGCGCGACGGACGGTGATAGACCTCTTTACCGTACAGACGGCGGGTTTCGGCGTAGGTTAGCGTCAGCTTTTGCATCGCGCGCGTCACACCCACGTAGGCCAGTCGACGCTCCTCTTCCAGACGCCCGCCCTCATCCAGCGACATCTGGCTCGGGAACATCCCCTCTTCCATGCCAACGATGAACACCTGTGGGAACTCCAGACCTTTGGCGGAGTGCAGGGTCATGAGCTGAACCGCATCCTGCCAGGTGTCCGCCTGCCCTTCCCCCGCTTCCAGCGCGGCGTGGGAGAGGAACGCCTGCAGCGGCATCAGGTCTTCGTCTTCTTCGTTGTAGCTGAACTGGCGCGTTGCCGTGACCAGTTCCTCTAAGTTCTCAATACGGGTCTGGCCCTTCTCGCCTTTTTCCTGCTCGTACATGGTGCGCAGGCCCGAGTCTTTAATCACCCGGTCGGTCTGCACGTGCAGCGGCATGTCGGCGGTTTCCTGCGCCAGGGCGTCAATCAGCTCAAGGAAGCGCTGCAGGGCGCTGGCCGCGCGTCCGGCAAGGGCCTTTTCCTGCAGCAGCTCGCGGCACGCCTGCCACAGCGTCAGCTGGCGGTCGCGCGAGGCCTGACGCACCACGTCCAGCGTACGGTCGCCAATCCCGCGGGTTGGGGTGTTCACCACGCGTTCAAACGCCGCGTCGTCGTTACGGTTGGCAATCAGACGCAGATACGAGAGCGCATCTTTGATTTCCTGACGTTCGAAGAAGCGCATGCCGCCGTAAATGCGGTACGGCATGCTCACCTGCAGCAGCGCCTCTTCCAGCACGCGCGACTGGGCGTTGCTGCGATAGAGAATAGCGCACTGCTCCAGCGCGCCGCCGTTGTCCTGCCAGGTTTTGATGCGGTTGACCACGAAGCGCGCTTCGTCGAGTTCGTTAAACGCGCAGTAAATCGAAATTGGTTCGCCGTCTACGCCGTCGGTCCACAGCTTTTTACCCAGACGCCCGTTGTTGTTCTCAATCAGGGCGTTGGCCGCGCTCAGAATGTTGCTGGTTGAGCGGTAGTTCTGCTCCAGACGGATGGTCTGTGCACCCGGGAAATCGTTGAGGAAGCGCTGGATGTTCTCCACCTGCGCCCCGCGCCAGCCGTAGATCGACTGGTCGTCATCGCCCACGATCATCACCTTGCCGGTATCACCGGCCAGCAGACGGATCCATGCGTACTGGATATTGTTGGTATCCTGGAATTCGTCCACCAGGATATTGGTAAAGCGTTCACGGTAGTGCTGCAGAATGTGCGGCTTGTTGAGCCACAGCTCGTGGGCGCGCAGCAGCAGCTCGGCAAAATCCACCAGGCCGGCGCGATCGCACGCTTCCTGATAGGCCTTGTAGACGTTCTGCCAGGTCTGCTCGACCGGGTTGCCGAAGCTCTGAATGTGATGCGGGCGCAGCCCTTCGTCTTTCTGACCGTTGATGTACCACATCGCCTGACGCGGCGGCCACTGCTTCTCATCGAGGTTCATCGCCTTGATCAGGCGCTTCAGCAGACGGAGCTGGTCTTCGCTGTCGAGGATCTGGAAATCCTGCGGCAGGTTGGCGTCCATGTGGTGCGCACGCAGCAGGCGGTGCGCCAGACCGTGGAAGGTACCGACCCACATGCCGCCCTGGCTGGTGCCCATCAGTTGCGCGATGCGGTGTCGCATCTCCGCCGCCGCCTTGTTGGTGAACGTGACCGCCATGATGGAGTACGGCGAGCAGTTTTCCACGCTCTGCAGCCAGGCGATACGGTGAACCAGCACGCGCGTCTTACCACTGCCCGCTCCAGCCAGCACCAGCAGGTTGGTGCGCGAGGCGGCAACCGCGTCACGCTGTTTGTCATTAAGGCTGTCGAGCAGGTAAGAAACGTCCATTGGCACCGTCACGTCATGTCGGGCAGGCGAAGCGCATTCGCCAAAACCCTGTTAATTTATACAGAACAATTGATGATTATATCAGCGTCGTGAGGGATGCCAACCGCGAAATTTCCACGTGCGGCAGAAGACGGCTATCGGAGGCGATCATCAGGTCAGCGTTTTCCGGCTTGATCCAGCAGGCCTGCATGCCGCAGCGGATAGCGCCCGCCACGTCTGTGGTCAGGTCATCCCCCACGTGCAGGATCTCACCCAGCGGCAGGTTAAGCTTATCTGCCGCCAGATGGTACATGTCACTGAACGGCTTCGCGCGCCCGTGAGGACCCGCACGCAGCACGAATTCAAAGTAATCGCTCAGGCCAAACAGCTCCGGCTGGGCATTGCCGTTGGTGATGGCCACCAGCGGCCACTTTTCGGCAAGCTTCGCCAGCGTGTCGTGGGTTTCCTGCGGCACGTCGATACGGCTGCGCCATTTGGCGAAGTTTTCCATGGCCGCTTCCGCGCCAATGGCGGCATCCTGCGCGCTCAGGCCCACATTCAGCATCGCCTGCTCAACCGCGCGACGACGCCATTCGGTCACGTCGTGGTAAATGTCCGGCTCGGTCTCCCGCAGGGACTGGCGCAGCTTCTGGAAATCCTTGTTCTGTATCGCCTTCAGCGCGGGATGGTAGTTCTGCACAAACGCCAGGGACTCCTGCTCGGTACGCAGGATCACCTCGCGGTTGTCATAAAGAGTGTCATCAAGGTCAAACGTCAGGGCTGAGATCTGACCGAGTGGGCGGTAAAAACGCATTATTTCCCCCGTTTGGCGCGTGGATGCGCCGCGTCATACACCGAGGCAAGGTGTTGGAAGTCTAAGTGGGTATAAATTTGTGTTGTCGACAGGTTCGCATGGCCGAGCAATTCCTGCACGCCGCGCAGATCGCCGCTCGACTCAAGCATATGTGTTGCAAAGGAGTGGCGCAGCTTGTGCGGATGCACGTGGCTGTTTAGACCCTGCTTAATGCCCCACTCCGCAAAGCGCTTCTGCACGTTACGCGCCGAGATCCGCTTGCCGAGTTTCGACAGGAACAGCGCATCTTCGTCGGAGCCAAACAGCCCGCGCAGGTCAAGCCAGTGCTCAATCCAGGAGACCGCATTGCGGCCAATCGGCAGGCGGCGCTCTTTGCTGCCCTTACCCATTACCCACACTTCACCCGATTCCAGATCGAGATGCTTGAGATCAAGGTTGACGAGTTCAGACAGACGCAGCCCGGCACCGTACATCACCTCCAGCATCGCGCGGTCGCGCACGGCCAGCGGATCGTTCAGATCGATATCCAGCAGGCGGTTTACGTCGTCAACGTCAATATTTTTAGGCAGATGGCGCGGTGCCTTCGGCGTGGCGATCCCTTTTGCCGGGTTGGCTTTTAAGCCCCCCTGGCTGACCAGCCAGTCGAAGAAGCTGCGCAGCGCTGAGAGCCTGAGCGCCAGGCTCGCCGGGCTGAGGTTTTTTTTACGGCTACGCACAACAAACCCGCGTACCGTCGCAGCATCACATTGTTGCCAGCTTTTCAGGCCGATTTCGTCGGCGATCTGCATGATGGCATCAAGCTGACGCTGATAGTTAAGCAGCGTAATGGGGCTAAGTTGACGTTCCACGCCGAGATAGCGCAGAAAGCGCGAGACGTCAGTGGCGAGCAGTCCGTCCGTCATACGCGCTCAATCCAGCGCTCCAGCAGCTCAGGCAGCATCAGGGCGATCTCCTGCAGCAGGTGCGTGGCTTGCCCCTGCTCATAGTGATGCGCGTCGCGGCTGGTAAATAAGATGACGCCCAGATCGCCATCGCGCCCCATCAGCGACATCGCCACCGAGCCAATCGCTTTGGCCTCCGGCAACACCACCAGCAGCTCAGGTCCATTAAGCGGCCCCAGATAGTGGTGTTCATGGCCCAGACGCTGTATGCGCAGCGGTTCAAACGCCTGACGGCTCAGTGCCAGATGGGTAAATCCCGACGGCGCGCCGATGCGCCAGCGGTCAGGGAAAAGACGAATCGTTGCGCCCGCCAGCCCCAGCTCGCGCGCCCAGCGGTGGAAGCGGCTGAGGAACTCGTCAAGGCTGTGCGCCGACGCCAGACGCGCCTGCAGATGCAGCAGACGATAGAACAGGCTTTCGTTGGTGCTGGCCTGCTCCATCAGCAGCGTCATGTTCTCTTCGAGCTGGTTGATGTGGTTGCGCGCGCGCGCCATGTGCCATTCCACCAGCGACACGGTCCCGCGAACCGGATGCGGCACGCGCATCTCTTCGACGACGCGTGCATTGCGAATAAAAAACTCAGGATTGCGCAGCAGATAATCAACAACAGCCCTGTCGTCCAGTTCCGTCACTGTTTCCTGCAGTTCTTCCCCTGGTTGTTTCATAGATGGATAAACCCGTCATAGACATGTGCCGCCGGGCCAGTCATATACAGTGGATGACCCGGTCCTTTCCAGGCGATATCAAGCCGACCGCCCGGTAATTCCACGCGAACCTCTTCTGCCAGTAGCCCCTGGGAGATGCCCACGGCCACTGCCGCACAGGCTCCGCTTCCGCAGGCCTGAGTCTCGCCCGCGCCGCGCTCATAAACCCGCAGACGAATGTGCTCGCGCTTCACCACCTGCATAAAACCGATGTTCGCGCGCTCCGGGAAACGTTCGTGGCTTTCCAGCACCGGGCCGAGCGTTTCGACCGCCGCGGTTTCCACATCATCAACCTGAATTACGCAGTGTGGGTTACCCATTGAGACGACGCCGCACAATACTGTCTGCTCGGCCGCCCGCATAATATAGGTCTTTTCCGCTTTGTTTGCGCGAAACGGCACGACGGAGGGCTCGAAGTTAGGTTCGCCCATGTTCACGCGCACCAGCTCATCATCGGTGACGCTGAGCACCATGCGACCATTCGCCGTGCTGACGCGAATATCACGCTTGTTGGTCAGCCCTTTCAGGCGCACAAAGCGGGCGAAACAGCGCGCGCCGTTGCCGCACTGGTTAACTTCGCTGCCGTCCGCATTAAAAATACGGTAGTGGAAATCGAGGTCGGGATCGTACGGCGGCTCAACCACCAGCAGCTGATCGAACCCCACGCCCAGATGCCGATCCGCCAGACGACGGATCAGTTCCGGGGAGAAAAACACATTCTGCGTTACCGCGTCGACGACCATAAAATCGTTGCCAAGGCCATGCATTTTAGAGAACTGCATCATTTGCTCCATTGCGCGGGTACAGAACGTTGTCGTCAGAGATTAACCTGAGTCGGGCCGCCGTTGTCGCCACGGTCGTTAGTGTTTGGCGTGGAAGACTCAATGCCGCTGTTAACCGGTTTCGTCGGCGGCGGTGCGGTTTTATCCGCAGGCGGAAAGTACAGTGGTCCCTTCAGTCCGCAGCCAGTCAGGCTAAACAGCGTGATGAGAACGGCAAGCGTTCGGAAAGCGTTTTTCATTATAAAGTTGCCCGTAAGTTCAAATCTGTTTCTATCATCGCAGGAGAAGACACAAAAGCAAGAGTTTGCCGCTTTCCTGCAACGGGAATTATTTAGGGTTATACTGCCGGCATCACGAAAAACAGGAACAAAACCATGAACGACAGTGAATTCCATCGCCTTGCCGACAACCTGTGGATGACCATTGAAGAACGTATTGACGACTGGGACGGCGACAGCGATATCGATTGTGAAATCAACGGCGGTATTCTGACCCTGAGCTTCGAAAATGGCAGCAAAATTATTATTAACCGCCAGGAGCCGCTTCACCAGGTCTGGCTGGCCGCTAAACAGGGCGGCTATCATTTCGATCTGAAAGACGGGGAATGGGTTTGCGACCGCAGCGGCGTGCCGTTCTGGGATCTGCTGGAACAGGCCGCGACTGCACAGGCGGGTGAGGCGGTGAGTTTCAGGTAGTTTTGTCGCCCGGTGGCGGCTACGCCTTACCGGGCCTACAACGGCTCGAACGGTAGGCCGGGTAAGTATTAGCCACCCGGCGAAAAGGCTCAGGAGAAATACTGCTGCAACAGCGGCGCGGTGTCCTGATTGGCAGGCCCGGCAGGCGTGACGGCCTGGGTGCGGAACGGAATCACCTGCGTACGACCGTCGACGTTCACAATCTGGTAGAACTGCGGCAGGTTAAAGTTGATAAAGCTTGAGCCGTAGGTAAAGCGGTCATGCGAAGAGGAGTAGAAGCGGCTGACGTCGCGCACCAGCTCCTCTTTACTGCCTTCACAGTGGTGATACACCTCGGCGCGGTTGGTCTCATCCAGAATGTAGATGTTAAACCCGGCGTTATCACCCGACTCTTCAAAGAAGAACTGAATAATCCCTTCACTGGCAAAGCCGTCCACCACCTGCGGAAGCTTAACGTGGTTGGTTTCCACCTGCACCGACAGGCCATGCAGCTTGTTATGCGAAATCGCGCCGTAGAATTCGATGGCGTTTTCCAGCTTCTGTACCGACACGTTGAGGCGTTCAAAGAACAGGCCCCAGGTCTGACCGGAGACGCGCAGCGCCTTAAAGCGCCCGGTTTCCTGACGGGTACTGGAGAGACGCAGTTCGATACATTCCGAGACCAGCTGCTGCACGCGGGTACGAATCAATCCACGCAGGTGCTGGCTGTAGCAGAACACTTCCACGCTGTCCGGCGGCGCGGCATCCTGGTGCATCTTGCCGAGAATGGTTTTCAGCGCCTCGATCATCGCCTGCTCGCCGTTGAAGTGCAGGGTACGCACTTCGTTCCACGAGTTGCGGTAGAGCAGGTCCACGCTGCCGACCAGGCAGTTTTGCTGCTCGCCAAAGCTAAAGACGTCCAGCTTGCGGAAGTCAAAATGGACCACCTGATTGCGGAAGGCCGCCGTCGGGTCATATTCCAGGTTGACGATGATCGCCAGATGGCGAATCTCGCACGGGCTGTAGAGCGCTTTTGGCGTCGGCGCAGGCAGACGCAGCGGGAAGTGGTGCGACACATCCGCGACCATCTCCTGCAGTTTAGCGAGATCGACCACCTCGTTGCCTTTGATAAACAGGCGCGTGCGCGAGGTCAGCAGGCCGTTAAACCAGGCCCAGGCCACCAGCTTGTTCAGATAGCGGTTATATTCCAGCGGCTGATGGCTGATGATGGAATCCATGCTTGGCGCACGGTTATACAGATACCACCCGGTGCGGTTCGCGCGGCCCGGCGGCACGTAGATAAAGGTCAGGTTCGGTTCTGACAGGTCAGGCGAAATCTGCGGGTTAACCAGCGTGACTTTACCCGGCAGCGCTTCAAACGCGGCGTACAGCTTACGGGTCAACACCCCGATGTCCTGCGGACTGGCGGAAACGCTGAGGTTGTTACGGCGCGCAAAGCGGATCAGGTTACGGTAGCTTTGCATCATCGCATCGAGCAGTTCGTTGTGCGCTTCACGCACCTGATCGATTTTCCAGTTGGCCCGGTTGTCGAGCATGGACAGACGCGCTTCGTCCCATCCCCACTCTTTGACTAACTGACTGACCACTTCACGACGCCAGCCCACGCAGGCGCGCTCGCGGCTCAACTTCTCACAGACTTTGAGATAGAAACATCGACGCACCAGGTCAAGACGCGTGGTGTCATCAATGGCTTTCAGATATTCGGTCACGCGTTCCAGCATCATGCAGTAGGCGTCGAGCCCGAAGGAGACAATTTCCCCGTCGTGCAGGCGCTGCTTGATGTCTTTCGCCAGCAGGCGCGGCGTCGGGTATTCCCAGGAATAGGCTTCAAGCAGCAGCGTTTTGAGCACCGCTTTGTACGGCGAGTCGATACTCTTATAGAGCTGCCAGAGGCTTGCGCCGAAGTACTCTTCCGCAGACAGAGAGCTGAGACCGCCGAGGTCCAGCCATTCGTTTGGCGTCAGTACGCCCTGCGCATAAAGCGACATGACGTAATCGTCGTAATGCTCTTCCTCTTCACACGGGACCATATTCCACAGAATACGCTTCCCGGCCAGACGCACAGCAGTACGGTAGAATTCATCCAGCAACAGGATGTGCTGGGTCGAGCCGCAGTCCTCACCACCCAGACTGCCGCTTTCGTTATGGCGGAAACGGTTTTCATCAATCAGGAAGAAGCTCACTTCCACACCGAGCGATGCCGCCCAGCTCTCCAGCAGGCTGCATTTACGCTGCAGCAGCTGACGCTCTTCGTTATCGAGCCAGGACTGATGGCAGACCCAGATGTCCAGGTCCGAAGAACAGCTTTGCCCTACCGATGAGGTGCTCCCCATTGAGTAAACACCGGTAATCGGCAGTTCACCTTTTGGGGACTCCTGCGGCGGCATGCCACGGTAGAGTTCCAGCTCGTTCAAATAATGCTGTTGGGTTTCATCAGGCGTGAAAAGGCAAATGCCCTGGGGAACGTTACCATCAAGGTAGCCAGGCATCAGCGGGTGGTGATAGTGCAATAATGTCGGCAGCAGACTGTATACCTGCTGGAAAGCAGGGCCCATAGCAGCAAGCGCGCGATCCACACGCAGTTGATTTATGGCATCCAGTCTCTGTTTCAGAGTCTCAATATAGAGGTACAAGACGTATCGCCTGATGTTTCCGGGTGTCGCAGCTATTCAAAACACGAGTAACAGCGGACCCGCAGTATTTCAAAAAGATAACCGTTACCCTTTTTCGCCCTTATCATTTTTGGTGGTACCGACGAAAAAATGGTCTAAAACGTGATCAATTTAACACCTTGCCGATTGACCGTAAAGAAAGATGCGCTACATACAAGTGTAGCACCGTTCTGTACGTGTAAATTCCTGAATACGGCTATGGCTGACGAATACGCCGCCTTGTCCCTCTCACGCTTCATCAACCGTAAAACTGCCATCCCAGAGTCAACAATGTTAGGATGGTTAGCGATTGATAATGACGGTAACAAGCATGTTAGACAATGTTTTGAGAATTGCCACACGCCAAAGCCCTCTCGCGCTCTGGCAGGCACATTATGTGAAGCAGCGCCTGGAAGCCTGCCACAGCGGATTGCGCGTCGAGCTGGTGCCGATGGTCACGCGCGGTGACGTGATCCTCGATACGCCGCTGGCGAAAGTGGGCGGCAAAGGCCTGTTCGTCAAAGAACTGGAACTGGCATTGCTTGAGAACCGCGCCGATATCGCCGTACATTCGATGAAAGACGTGCCCGTCGAGTTCCCGGAGGGGCTGGGGCTGGTGACCATCTGCGAGCGCGAAGATCCGCGCGATGCGTTTGTCTCTAACCGCTATGACTCGCTCGACGCGCTGCCAGCGGGTAGCGTGGTTGGCACGTCCAGTTTACGCCGTCAGTGTCAGCTGGCGGAGCGTCGTCCCGATCTGATCATTCGCTCGCTGCGCGGTAACGTCGGCACGCGTCTGGGCAAGCTGGATAACGGAGATTACGATGCCATTATTCTCGCCGTTGCCGGCCTGAAGCGTCTGGGGCTGGAGGAACGTATTCGCGTGGCGCTGCCGCCAGAGCTGTCGCTGCCGGCTGTTGGTCAGGGTGCTGTCGGCATCGAGTGCCGTCTGGACGATGCACGTACCCGCGCGCTGCTTGCTCCACTGAATCATGACGAAACCGCTACCCGCGTAAAAGCGGAGCGGGCGATGAATACCCGCCTCGAAGGCGGGTGCCAGGTTCCGATTGGCAGCTATGCTGAATTGACGAATGGCGAACTGTGGCTGCGCGCGCTGGTAGGCGCCCCGGACGGTTCGCAGATGGTGCGCGGCGAACGTCGCGGAAAAGCGCAAGATGCCGAGCAGCTTGGCGTATCGCTGGCGGAAGAATTGCTGGATAAAGGCGCCCGCGAGATTCTGGCTGACGTTTACAATGGAGAACCCCCTGCATGAGTATTCTCGTCACCCGCCCTTCTCCCGCAGGAGAGCAGTTAGTGAGCCGTCTGCGCACACTGGGGCAGGTGGCCTGGAGTTTTCCGCTCATTGAATTCTCCCCCGGTCGCGAGCTCTCTGCGCTCGCCGACCAGATGAATACTCTTCAGGACGGTGACCTGCTGTTTGCGCTGTCGCAGCATGCCGTGGAATTTGCCCACGCACAGTTGCAGCAGCAGGGACAGGCCTGGCCAACCGCCCCCCGCTATTTCGCGATCGGCCGTACAACGGCACTGGCACTGCATACCGTAAGCAGCGCGGACGTTCGTTACCCGTTAGATCGGGAAATCAGTGAAGTCTTGCTACAATTACCTGAATTACAAACCGTTGCCGGCAAGCGTGCGCTCATTTTGCGCGGCAATGGGGGTCGCGAGCTGCTGGGCGAAACGCTGCGTGAACGTGGTGCGAACGTGACGTTCGTTGAGTGCTATCAGCGCTGTGCAAAACACTACGATGGTGCGGAAGAGGCGATGCGCTGGCACGCGCGAGGCATCAATACGCTGGTGGTCACCAGCGGTGAAATGTTACAACAGCTTTGGACGCTGATACCGCTTTGGTATCGCGAAAACTGGTTACTCCGCTGTCGGCTTCTGGTCGTCAGTGAGCGTCTGGCGAACCAGGCCCGGGAACTGGGCTGGCAGGATATTCGGATCGCTGATAACGCCGACAACGATGCGCTGCTGCGCGCATTACAATAACTCTCAAATGGGAAGCCATAATGACGGAACACGACAAATCCTCCGCCGTGGTTGAAGAGACCAGGGAGACTGTGGAGACGACGCCACAGCCAGAGACGACTGAGAAAACCGCTGAGAAGAAAAACAGCAGCAACAAAACAAGCCTCACGCTGAGCGCAATTGCCATCGCCATTGCGCTGGCAGCGGGGGTTGGCCTGTACGGGCTGGTGAAGCAACAGAGCGCTAACCAGACGTCTACCAGCGACGCGCTGGTGACTCAGCTCACGGCCCTGCAAAAAGAGCAGGAGACGCAGAAAACCGAGCTGGAAGCCGTGATTAAGCAGCAGGCCGCGGCGCTCGCCGAAGCGAACAGCAAACAGGAAGAGTTGACCAAACAGCTGGGTGAAGTACAGCAGAAAGTCGCCACCATTTCCGGTACCGATGCCAAAACCTGGCTGCTCTCGCAGGCTGACTTCCTGGTGAAGCTCGCCGGACGTAAGCTCTGGAGCGATCAGGACGTCACCACCGCTGCCGCGCTGCTGAAAAGCGCTGATGCAAGCCTGGCGGACATGAACGACCCAAGCCTTATTACCGCCCGTCGCGCGATTACCGAAGACATCGCCAGCCTCTCCGCCGTCTCGCAGGTGGATTACGACGGCATTATCCTTAAAGTGAATCAGCTGTCGAATCAGATTGATAACCTGCAGCTGGCGGATAATAACGACGACGACTCCCCGATGGATTCCGACGGTACCGAGCTTTCAAGCTCCCTGAGCGAATGGCGCATTAACCTGCAAAAAAGCTGGCAGAACTTTATGGACAGCTTTATCACTGTCCGCCGTCGTGACGAAACTGCCGTACCGCTGCTCGCACCGAACCAGGACATCTATCTGCGCGAGAACATTCGTTCCCGCCTGCTGGTCGCTGCCCAGGCCGTGCCGCGTCATCAGGAAGAGACCTACAAACAGGCGCTGGATAACGTCTCAACGTGGGTACGCGCCTACTACAACACCGATGATGCGACGACCACCGCCTTCCTCGAAGACATTGATAAGCTAAGCCAGCAGAACATCACCATGAACGTGCCGGATAAGCTGGCCAGCCAGCCGATTCTGGAGAAACTGATGCAGACGCGCGTACGTAACCTGCTGGCACAGCCGGGCGTACCGGCAGAGCAGACGAGCGGAGCAGCACCTGCTCCGGCTCCTGCGCCTGAAAGCGCACCGCAGGGAGAGTAATGATGCTAAAAGTCCTCTTACTCTTCATCCTGCTGATCGCCGGGATCGTCCTGGGGCCTATGCTTGCGGGTCATCAGGGTTACGTCCTGATCCAGACCGATAACTACAACATTGAAACCAGCGTAACGGGTCTGACGATCATTCTGATCCTCGGCGTGGTGGTGCTGTTTGCGATCGAGTGGATCCTGCGCCGTATTTTCCGTACCGGCGCCCATACCCGCGGCTGGTTCGTTGGCCGTAAGCGCCGCCGCGCCCGTAAACAGACCGAGCAGGCGCTGCTTAAGCTCGCAGAGGGTGACTATCAGCAGGTTGAAAAGCTGATGTCGAAAAACGCCGACCACGCCGAACAGCCGGTGGTGAACTATCTGCTGGCGGCCGAAGCAGCGCAGCAGCGCGGTGACGAAGCCCGCGCTAATCAGCACCTGGAGCGAGCGGCTGAGCTGGCTCACGGCGACCCGATTCCAGTGGAAATCACGCGCGTTCGTCTGCAGCTGGCACGCAATGAGAATCACGCGGCTCGCCACGGTATCGACCGTCTGCTGGAAGTCGCGCCGCGTCATCCGGAAGTGCTGCGTCTTGCCGAGCAGGCCTATATTCGTACCGGCGCCTGGGGCTCACTGCTGGACATCATTCCATCGATGGCGAAGGCCGAGGTGGGCGACGATGAACATCGTGACGAGCTTCAGCGTCTGGCGTGGATTGGCCTGATGGATCAGGCGCGCGCTGACCTGGGCAGCGACGGTCTGAAAACCTGGTGGAAGAATCAGAGCCGTAAAACGCGCCAGCAGGTTCCTCTGCAGGTGGCGATGGCGGAACATCTCATCGAGTGTGACGATCACGACACGGCTCAGGAGATCCTCCTCGACGGTCTGAAGCGCCAGTACGACGATCGCCTGGTGATGGTGATCCCGCGCCTGAAAACCAACAATCCTGAGCAAATCGAAAAAGTGCTGCGTCAGCAGATTAAAACCGTTGGCGATCGCCCGCTGCTGTGGAGTACGCTCGGCCAGTCGTTGATGAAGCACGGCGAATGGCAGGAGGCGAGCCTCGCCTTCCGCGCCGCGCTCAAGCAGCGTCCGGATGCCTTCGACTACGCATGGCTTGCCGATACGCTGGACAAGCAGCATAAGCCGGAAGAGGCGGCCGCCATGCGCCGTGATGGGCTATTACTGACGCTGCAAAATAACGGTACGCAGCAGTAATTCATCAGGAGGCCAGATGGCCTCCTTTTTTTATCGCTTTTCTCCTGCTACATTCTTTACACCCGCATCTGCAAACGAACCCGCCAATGTAACGATGTCTTTTCATTAACTTTTTTCACACACGCGCACTTGCTGCGGCGTGGACTAAATCGTTTTTGAAAGGAAATCGTCATGAACTCGCTTTTATATGCGCTTATTGAAGCGCTGCGCTGCCACAGCTGGCTGCGCCTGCTTGCCTGTGCTTTTATCTTTTCTTCGCTGGGGAATGGCTTAACCCAGGTTGTGGTCTTCGGCTTGCTGTTAGCGTGGTCAGCTCCGCCCGCTCTGCTCACCCTTGCTTTTCTTTTCGCGACGGTACCGGGATTTATCGGCAGTACGATCGGCGAAAAGCTATGCTCACGCTGGTCTCCGATATCCCTGCTGATACTGACCGAAGGGCTGGGCCTGCTCGCCCTGCTCTTTCCCCTGCTTGGTGTGGGTTATCACAGCGTTGCCGCGTTACTCGCCGTACAATCCACCGAGGCGCTGCTCAGCGGGATGAGCTGGCCCGCGCTGACGTTGCTCTTTAAGCGCGGACTTAGCGAAGCAGAGCTGCCTGCTGCGACCTGTCTGGAAAATGTGATTTTTGCTTCGCAGGTATTGTTAGGGACTGGCCTGGGCGTGGTGCTGTTCCAGAAGACGTCCGTGTTTACCCTGCTGGCCATTGATGCCGCCAGCTTTCTCGGGTCACTGCTCATGCTATGGCTGGCTGGACGCCGGTTTTCTGCGCCATCACTCCCGTCCTCCGGGGAAGAGGAAGCCCCTGCGGCATTACGCTGGCGGACGTTGACCGTTCGGCAGAAACGCAGTCTGCTCATGCTGCCAGCGCTGGCGGCCGTCGGCTCGCCGGCCATGGCACTGCTTCCGGCACTGGCACAGCAAATCCATCCTCAGGATGCGGCGGGCCTTGCTCTGCCGCTGCTTTTCGCAAGAAGCATGGGTCAGCTTTGCGGTCCCATGCTGCTAAAAAAAGAGAGCCTGACGCGTTTTGCCGCTCACACGCCGCGCATCATCGTTTGTCTCGGCATCTTTCTGGCCGCTTATGGAACGCTACCGTTGTTGTCCGGATGGATGGCATGTGCACTGGGGGCGATTTTTATCGCACATCTGGCCTCGAATATTCTCTTTGCAGCCGGGACGTTTGGGGTACTCAGTAGTTTTCATCTCACGCAAACCGCTTCAGCCAGTGGGAAAGCCTGGCGCTGGCAAACGCTCAGCGCCTCTCTTTTCACCGGCATCGCTGCGGCAGTGGCTGCCGGGTTTGGCTCAGTAGCGGCACTCTATGCCGTCTCGTCAGCGGCCCTGGTGCTGGTTGCCCTGATCGTGCGCCGGTATCGGGAATAAGGCATAAAAAAACGCCTGCTATAAAAGCAGGCGTTAAAACAGGTCTGTAAGACAACATATTTGGTGCTTCACTCAACGTTATGTCCATGGTGTCTGATGAGGCCGAAGCGACATCTGTCAGTGGACGATAAGCACCGTAAATGGCTCTGCGTCATTCCGGAGTTTATGAGGCACGAAGGCGAACATAAGAGATGGAATGAGCATCTACACGCATATTATTGCACGTAACGTGCCAGGTTCGCACCCAAAACGTTTACATGACGCAACATTTTAAGATAAAAGGAAATTATGCTGTTAAGCGCCGTCTTAAGCCCCACAATGTATCGGTAAGGACAGAATTCTGTCGCCAGGAGGAGACAGCAAAATGGAAGTATGAATAATTGTTTTATTTTCAATGGATTGTATGTCGCTGAATCGCGACAATGAAACCGGACGCTGTCGGGGAATCACTACAGGGATGAAAATGGCAGAAAACAAAAAACCCCGCCGAAGCGGGGTTCAAAATTGGTCGGCGAGAGAGGATTCGAACCTCCGACCCACTGGTCCCAAACCAGTTGCGCTACCAAGCTGCGCTACTCGCCGATGTACTGCTTTTTTGAATTTTTAGTTCAATTCATTTAAAAAGTCGTGGTGCGAGGGGGGGACTCGAACCCCCACATCCTAAGGACACTAACACCTGAAGCTAGCGCGTCTACCAATTCCGCCACCTTCGCAATTCACAACTCTTTCAATAATGGGGTGGCTAATGGGATTCGAACCCACGACAACTGGAATCACAATCCAGGGCTCTACCAACTGAGCTATAGCCACCACTGTATTCTTTCACGCGGTACTGACTACTTCTCAGACCACCGCAGCTCTAGCGCCGGGACTAAAATGGCGCGCCCGACAGGATTCGAACCTGAGACCTCTGCCTCCGGAGGGCAGCGCTCTATCCAGCTGAGCTACGGGCGCTTAGCGCCGTTGCGGGGCTGGATATTACGTACCTCCGTCCCCGCTGTCTAGTGCTTTTTTGAAAAAAATGCGCGTTTGGTTATGGTTTGCACATTTTGCCGCTTATTCCTCCACTTTCTGCGTGGTGGCACGGCGACCCAGGCCAAAAAGCTTATAGGCAGCCGTCACGGCGGCCAGGAAGATCACCCCGACAAACAGCGACATGCGGGTATCTTCATTAAAGTACATTCCGATTAATACGCAAATCAGGAACGCCATCGTCAAATAGTTCGCATAGGGGAACAGAATTGAACGGAACGGATGGCTTTCAATCGCCTTTTTATGCGCATGACGGAAACGCAGCTGGCTGATGAGGATAACAAACCACGGCACCATGCCCGGAAGGACGCTGGCGCTGTAGACGTAAACGAACACCCGCTGCGGATTAGGAATGATGTAATTCAGGCAAGATCCAATCAGCAGGATTGCAATGGAGACCGCCACGCCCGCCACCGGCACCCCGGCACGTGAAACTTTACTCATTGCCGCAGGCAGCTGGTTATTCTTCGAGAGCGCATAGAGCATACGCCCACAGCTGTACATCCCACTGTTACAGCCTGACAACGCGGCCGTCAGGACCACAAAGTTGATGATGCCCGCTGCCGCCGTGATACCAATTTTGGCGAAGGTTAAAACAAACGGGCTGCCCGTCGAGCCTATTTCGTTCCACGGGAAGATGGTCACGATAACGAAGATGGCGCCCACATAGAAAATCAGGATGCGCCACAGCACTTTGCCCACCGCGCTACGCAGCGTGACCTGTGGATTTTTCGCTTCACCGGCGGTAATACCGATCAGCTCTACGCCCTGGTACGACGCTACAACGATACACAGCGCCGTCAGGAAGCCCTTCCAGCCGCCGGCAAAGAAGCCGCCGTTTTCGGTCAGGTTACCAAAGCCGATAGCATGTCCACCGTTGCCAAAGCCGAAGAAAATCACGCCCAGGCCGACGACAATCATCACGATGATGGTGGTGACTTTGATCATCGCAAACCAGAACTCGATCTCACCGTAAAGACGCACGGCGGCCAGGTTTGCCAGCGCCACCAGCCCCACGGCAATGAGCGCGGGTATCCACTGAGCCATATCCGGGAACCAGAACTGGACGTAGACCCCTATCGCGGTGATTTCTGAGATGCCCACCGCCATCCACATAAACCAGTATGACCAGGCCGTCAGGTAGCCGAAGAACGGGCTCATATAACGATGCGCGTAAACGGCGAAAGAGCCGGTTACCGGCTCCAGGAAGAGCATTTCGCCCATGGAACGCATGATGAAGAAAACAAACAGCCCGGCGATAATGTACGCCAGTAATACGGAAGGGCCTGCCCACTTGAGCGTGCTTGCGGAGCCCATAAACAGGCCCACGCCGATAGTGCCGCCCAGCGCTATCAGTTCAATATGACGAGCTTCCAGCCCACGCTGCAGCTCCGGTTTTTTCTCTGCCATAGATCCTCGATTGTGTTTGCTGTTTCCCGGCTTAAGACCGGGTATTGTTTTTTAGGGGGACTAAAATACGGAGCGAATGGTTTCTTAAAATCTGCCAAATGGCAAACGATGCATTAAAAAAATGAATGCATTGCACAGATTATCAGCAGTTTTGCAGGCGAGTTGCAGCGCGAATAGCATATCGCGCTACATTTTGATTACATTTTTCCGGTGTAATGCCAGACGAGGTAGCGAAGCAGACGGATCTGTCGTTTAATGCGTGTCGGTTGCGATAGCAGACGATACAACCACTCCAGCCCAAGATATTGCCAGACTGTTGGCGCACGCTTAACGTGGCCGGTAAAGACGTCGTACGTGCCGCCGACGCCCATGTAGAGGGCATCCGGGCAGACCAGGCGGCAGTCACGCATCAGAATCTCCTGGCGCGGGGACCCCATCGCCACGGTGACAATCTTTGCCCCGCTGTCACGAACGCGCTCAAACAGCGTCTGCCGATCTTCCGGTTTGAAGTAACCATCCTGGCTGCCGACAATATTAACATTCCATTGACGACGCAGTTTCTCCTCCGTCTGGGCCAGTATCTCCGGCTTTCCGCCAATCAGGAACACGGGCGTACCCTGCGCGCCTGCGCGGGCCATAAGCTGCTCCCAGAGATCGGCCCCCGCGACGCGGGAAACATTAGCGTCAGGATACTTTTTACGGATAGAGCGGACCACGCTGATCCCGTCCGCGTATTTAAATTCGGCCGCTTCAATCAGGCTTTTGACTTCCGCGTTATCCTCAACCGCCAGCATTTTTTCCGCGTTGATGGCCACCAGCGTACCGGATTTCATCTGGCCGTCGGCGAACAGAAAGTCCAGCGCGTGCTGCATGTCGCGCCAGCCAATAAGCTGCAGGCCACGTAGCGCATAGCGCGGTGCAGAAATTCTATCAGTCATTACTATCCTTACTCAGACTTGCGACAGCGTTGTGCTGCCCTGCCGCTCGCGCTTGTGCACAAGCCCGGCGCTGTCAAACAGCCAGTACAACAGTTTGGCCAGTAACAGGCAGACGCCGAAAACAACCATGAAGAACACTACGCGCGAAACGAACGAGTCCAGCCCTTCGCGCGCCAGAACGATCATATTGAAAATGGCACCAAAGCAGAAACTGTGCAAAATGGCCGCTTTATAGCGGTTGGTCTCTTCGTTGCCACGCACGTAAAGCCAGTCGAACCACTTGATAATCAGCCCCACGGCAACCGCCCCGGGCAGAATGAACCACGCCCCGCCCATCACCACCAGGGAACCGATCAGCGTGGGTGAAATTGCCAGACCGGAATGGTTGTTCAGCACTTCCCAGGTAAAATAGTTCGCGGTATTGAGCACCACACCAGGGCGGTCCGGCCATAGCCAGGAAGGGATAAAGACGTAGAAGTCGCGAACAATCGGCGCCAGCCCCTGGAAATCAATCTTGTCGTAGTTTTGCAGCAGTAATGCCAGGTTTTCCCACGGCGAGAACGTATCGCGCGTGAGGTAGAGGAACGTATAAAACGCCTCATCACCCGCCACGTTCATTCCGTACCGCTTCAGCGCCAGCCAGAACATCCCCACAATGCCAAACACGCCTGCCGCAACCAGCATCCACAGCGAGATCCAGCCGCGGATGATGCCGATAAACAGGAAGATGGCGAAGGCGATGATAATGTTCGCGCGCGTGCCGCCCACAATCATGTAGGTCAGGATGCCAAACGCGACGGTACTGACCAGGAAGAACAGCCACGCTTTGCTGTCCTGGCGCAGGAAGAAGATCACCAGCATCGCCGGGATGAAGAAGTAGAAGAAACGCTTAAGCGCCACGCCCGAAACCTCGGCCGAAAAAATCTGGCTGTAGGAGTGGAGCTTAAACAGCAGGAAGCCGTTATGCATGAAGAAGATGCCGACGCTGACCAGGGCGATGGTCATCAGCATCACCCATGTCAGGTGGGTTTCCATCCTATTCATGGTAAAGAGCGCCCGACGCGGGGCAGCTGTCTGCGCTGAACGCAGACGCGTTTTATAGGTGACGTAGTAGACCGCATAGAAGCAGGTCGCCGCCAGAAGCGCCTGGAGCAGAATGTCCGGTGGCGCGACGCTCACGTCAAAACGGAAGACCAGAATGCTGGTGAGCGGGAAGCCGAAAAAGAACGTCAGCAGGAACAGTAACGAGAAGAAGACGTTAAAGTTGAAGCGCACCCGGCGGAATTCAAACCAGGTGAGCGTGGCGATAAACAGGGCGCTCAGAAGCCAGACAACCAGTAAGCCGCTGAATTGCAACTGACTCATGCTTTGTCTCCTGAAGCGATACGCAGCGCGCGGTGCCACGGCGTGAGGTAATTCGGGCTGAAAAAATCGATGCTGTTTTTATCCACCAGCGTGAGCTGACGTTGAGCTTCACGTACCACCTCGACGTTCAGCGTGTCTGAGGTAAACAGCACCGGAATATGCTGCTCGGCCATGTCCTGCCAGAACGGGTTGTCGCGGTTGAGCACGCACGGTACCCCCGCCTGAATCAGCAGACACAGTGTGCCAATTCCCTGCTGTCGGGCAAAGATGAAATAGCCGAGATCGCATTTTCTCAGCAGTGCGAGATATTCCTCAAATTCCAGCTTATCGCTGAGGATGTGCAGATTTTCTGCGCTAAACAGCGCCAGTCCCTGCTGGCGAACCTCGTCAATGTAGGCGTTATTGTTGGCGGGATAGCCCATCGGCACCACCACGTTCACCGTGTCGCCAAACTGCTGATGCACCGCCCTGAGCGCCGCGACATGTTCGTTACTACGATCGCCGGAATTCCCCACCAGGATCGTCAGCTTGCCTTCACGCACCGCGTCATTGGCCATGGCGTTCAGCGCCGGATCCATGCGGGTGGGGAAATAAAGCAACTCGCCGCGCACGTTGGGGTGCTGTTTAGCAAAATAGTTGAGATCGCCGCGGGTAGCAAAAACGCAGCCCACGCGCCCCTGCGCCATACGGCGCAATGGATAGAAAAGACGGAATTTCCAGCCGCGGGAGACTTCATAAAGATCGGCTCCCCAGATATGCCAGCTGCACTGGGAGGGTTTAATCCCTCCGCTGAGAAGCGCCAGCCACAGGCCGGTGTTAAACTGCCCGTGGAAGAAGAATCGTTGCTCGCGGTCGGCTTTCGCCCTGGTAACGACCGCCTTTGCCAGCGTGGCCTTATCTGGCCAGAAGCGAATCGTCAGCGCCGGAAACGCCTCGCTCAGGCCCTTATCCTGACCTGCAACCATAAACTCACGCGCATCAGGATCCCCCGATGCCAGCTCGTCGTTGAAGAACCGCAAAACGGTCTGGTTATGGTGTGGGATATCCGATCCCAGGATGTGAATCAGTGCAGTCATGCGCGTTTACGCCACAATAAAAATACACCGCAACAGGCGGCGAAATAAACGATATAGGTTGCCATGTAGGCCTGAGCCGCCCCCAGCGCGCCGTGCGCGGGTATCAGCCAGTGCGAGAACGAGGTCAGTAATGCAAACTGGCTAATTTCCGCCAGGATATACAGCCGCAGGGAGGCTTTTGCTATCACCAGATAGCCGAAAACGTAAGCCCCCACTTTCAGTACATCACCCACCAGCTGCCAGGCAAAGAGATCGCGCATGGCGATGAATTTCGCCGAAAACAGCAGCCAGATGGCGACATCGCGCAATAGCCAGACGGTAAAGCTGGCAGCCGCAACCGCCGGCAATACAAAGCGCAGCGACCGGAAAATCTCACGCGTAATATCCTGTCTGGAGGTCAAACGCGATAAGGTTGGCAGCAAATAAACGCTAAAGGAAGCCGTAATAAACTGGAGATAGGCGTCGGAAATACTGCTTACGCCCTGCCAGATCCCCACTTCATCCCAGCTATAATGCGCCGCCAGCAGGTTACGCATCATCACGTAGGCCACCGGCAGCGTGACGGAGGTGATGAGCGCCATCAGGGTAAATTTACCCAGCTGGCTGGCAAGCAGCGTGTCCCATTGCGGCTTGAGGAAGCTCAGGGGGATGACGCCCCGACGCATCAGCATAAATGCCGCAGGCACAACCACCAGCGCCGGAACCAGCGCCAGCCCCAGCAGTGCGCCTTCGTAGCCCCCCAGGCGATAGCAGAAATAATAGGCAATCACGCCGATAACGCTGCCCAGGATTAACGCAATCGCGTTCCCGGCCGCATCACGAAACCCTTTCATCAGCGCCAGCAGCAGGTTAGCCCAGGCAATCCCCATCTGCACCAATGCGACCAGACGCACCAGCCCCTGATAGTGGGTGTGACCGAATAATCCCTGGCTGATGGGCGCCGCCGCCAGCAGAAAGATAATCGCCATCAGGGTCGAAAAACCCGTGACCATCGCCGAGGAGGTGCCCACGACCCTGCGAAGCTGGGCCGCATCATCATGATACTGCGCAACGTATTTGGTCACGCCGTTGAAGATACCGGCACCGGCCAGCACCCCAAGGACGGTGACAAGCTGGCGGAAATTACCCGCCAGCCCCACGCCAGAGGGGCCAAATGAGACAGCCAGCAGCTTGACGACCAGCAGCCCGGCGCCAATTTTTACAAGCGTGGACGCGGCGGTCCACACCGATGCTTTTGCCAGAGACATATCAGCCGAAATAGCTCAGGAGGGTATTAATCACCGTACGCTGGTTAACTGGCGCGAGGTTGTAGAACAGAGGCAGACGAAGCAACCGCTCACTTTCTTTGGTGGTGTAGCGGTCTTCACCCGCGAACGTTCCAAACGCTTCGCCCGCCGGGCTGGAGTGCAGCGGAATATAGTGGAACACCGCCATAATTTCGGCTTCTTTCAGCCAGGCGATAAGCTCGCTCCGGTCGTCGTTATCGCGCAGCTTGATGTAGAACATGTGCGCGTTGTGGACGCAATCTGCCGGGATAGTCGGCAGCTCAATACGCCCGGCTTTGGCCAGAGGCTCAAGCGCATCGTAATAGGTTTGCCACAGGGAGAGGCGCTGCAGGTTGATGCGATCCGCGGCTTCCAGCTGCGCCCACAGGTACGCGGCCTGCAGATCCGCCATCAGATAGCTGGAGCCAATATCGCGCCAGGTGTATTTGTCGACCTGGCCGCGGAAGAACTGGCTGCGGTTGGTGCCTTTTTCGCGGATCACCTCCGCACGCTCCACGAGCGCCCGGTCGTTAATCAGCGTCGCGCCACCTTCTCCGCCTGCCGTGTAGTTTTTGGTTTCGTGGAAGCTGAAGCAGCCGATATGGCCGATGGTACCCAGCGCGCGTCCCTTGTAGGTCGACATCACGCCCTGGGCGGCATCTTCCACCACAAACAGGTTATGTTTTTTGGCGATGGCCATGATGGTGTCCATTTCACAGGCCACGCCCGCGTAGTGAACCGGCACGATCGCGCGCGTTTTGTCGGTGATCGCCGCTTCAATCAGCGTCTCATCAATGTTCATGGTATCCGGGCGGATATCCACAAAGACGATTTTCGCCCCGCGCAGGACAAACGCGTTCGCCGTGGAAACGAAGGTGTAGCTCGGCATGATCACTTCATCGCCGGGCTGGATATCCAGCAGCAGCGCGGCCATTTCCAGCGATGCCGTACAGGACGGGGTCAGCAGCACTTTGGCGCTGCGAAAACGCTGTTCCATCCACTGCTGACAGCGACGGGTGAAACCGCCGTCACCGCAGAGTTTGCCGCTGCCCATGGCAGACTGCATATAGTCGAGTTCCGTTCCGACGACGGGTGGTGCGTTAAATGGAATCATCTTGTCACCTGTATAACCAGTAGGCGGTGGCGTCGATGTTGGCACCACTCGCAATATAACGTTTAAGCGCGGCGGTGTTGCCCACCTGGGTCGCCACCCGCAGCGTCTCAACCTGCTGCTGCTGCGCCCAGTGCAGCGCCGCCTGCATGAGCTTCTCACCCATGCCGCGCCCGGCTAATAAGCCAATACGCGCCTCGCGCGCGTTGAGCTTGCGAAGCGAGACGAACCCCTGGGGTTGACCGTCCCCTGCGCGGAAAACCAGGCAGACGTGATCAAAGGTGCCTTTAACCGCATTCTCTATCCACTGGGCATAGAAACGTCCGCTATCGTCAGGTGCATACCAGGGCGTACGAAAGCGACTCTGCGCAAACGCCTGAGCCGCCATCTGACGCAGCACGGGAATATCCTGTTCGGTTGCCATATCCGCACCGGGCGCATCGTGCCGGGTGAGGGTTATGGCAAGGTCTGCCTCACCTTCAACCAGTTGAAAGCCGCGTTGCTGGAGCGCGTCAAGCAGGTCGGTACGGTCCGCCGGGATCTTCGCCTGAATCCGTTGCCAGGCGTTCAAATCTGATTCAGCCAGTACCGGCGCATCATCGCGCAGGCGCACAATGGCCGACGGCAGGCCGAAAAAGGCACTCTCCCACTGCAGGGGCTCGAGTACCCCGTTCAGGCTGTTCAACGCCAGACGCCTTTGGTATCAACCACATACTGCTGACGCACCGCATCACCAGGCGTCGCTTTAAACGCTTTATGATCCACCAGCAGCACCAGTACGTCCGCCGTCGCCAGCGCCTCATCCAGCGCTGTCAGCGTGCAGTGCCCCGCCAGTTTTGCCGGCAGTTCATGAATATTCGGCTCAACCACCAGCGTTTCACCCTTGTGCCATTCGGCAATCATCTGAGCAATTTCCATCGCCGGGCTTTCACGCAGGTCGTCAATATTCGGTTTGAAGGCCAGACCAAAGCAGGCAATTTTCAGCTCGCTGGCGCGCTTGCCGCTCTCTGCCAGACAATCCGCTACCGTGGTTTTGACCTGATTGAGCACCCAGTGAGGTTTGCTGTCATTGACTTCACGGGCGGTGCGAATCAGGCGCGCCTGCGCTGGGTTCTGCGCCACAATAAACCACGGATCGACGGCGATACAGTGTCCACCCACGCCAGGGCCTGGCTGGAGAATGTTGACGCGCGGATGGCGATTCGCCAGGCTAATCAACTCCCAAACGTTAATTCCTTGATCGGCGCAGATCAGCGACAGTTCGTTCGCAAAGGCGATATTGACGTCGCGGAAACTGTTTTCCGTCAGCTTACACATCTCGGCAGTGCGGGAGTTGGTCACCACGCATTCGCCTTCCAGGAAAATCTTGTACAGCGCGCTGGCGCGTTCGGAACAGACGGGCGTCATACCGCCAATGACGCGGTCGTTTTTAATCAGTTCGACCATAACCTGGCCCGGGAGTACGCGCTCCGGGCAGTAGGCGATATTGATATCTGCCTGCTCCCCCGCCTGTTGCGGGAAGCTTAAATCAGGGCGCGCGTCGGCCAGCCACTGCGCCATCTGCTCGGTAGCGCCGACGGGAGAGGTCGATTCCAGAATCACCAGCGCCCCTTTCTTCAGCACAGGGGCAATGGACTTCGCCGCCGCCTCGACGTAGACCATGTCGGGCTCATGGTCGCCTTTAAAGGGCGTTGGAACGGCAATCAGGTAGGCATCCGCTTCAACGGGCGTCGTGCTGGCACGCAGGAAGCCGCCCTCCACCGCCTCTTTCACTACACGATCCAGATCGGGCTCGACAATATGAATTTCGCCACGGTTAATGGTTTCCACCGCGCGGGCGTTGATATCCACACCGACAACCTGTTTCTGACGAGAGGCAAACGCCGCCGCGGTGGGCAAGCCGATGTAGCCAAGACCAATGACAGAGAGGGTAGTAAAACTCATAGCGATACCTGATTGTGTTTAAGTGCATGCAAAATACGGCCACAAGCCTGCCCGTCTCCGTACGGATTATGGGCCCGGCTCATCGCCTGATACGTTTCATCGTCATGCAGAAGGCGCGTGACCTCTTCGACAATGAGCTGCGCGTTGGTGCCAACCAGACGCACCGTCCCGGCTTTCACCGCTTCCGGACGTTCAGTGGTTTCACGCATCACCAGAACCGGCTTGCCGAGAGAGGGCGCTTCCTCCTGAATGCCGCCGGAATCGGTAAGGATCAGCCAGGCATGGTTCATCAGCCAGACAAACGGCAGGTAGTCCTGCGGTTCAATCAGAAGGACATTTTCCACATGACCCAGGATGCGGTTAACCGGTTCGCTGACGTTAGGATTGAGATGGACCGGATAGACAATCTGCACATCGTCGTTCTGCGCGGCGATTTCAGCCAGCGCGTGACAGATTTGCTCAAAGCCCCGGCCAAAGCTTTCGCGTCGGTGGCCCGTCACCAGTATGGTTTTTTTACCGTTGTGCAGGAAGGGATAGCGGGCAGCGAGTTCTTTCTTAAGATCGTCGTTTGCGAGGACGCGGTCACGTACCCAAATTAACGCATCGATGACCGTATTGCCGGTCACAAAGATTTTGTTATCGGCGATATTTTCACGCAGCAGGTTCTGACGCGAGTTTTCCGTTGGCGCAAAGTGGTACATCGCCAGGTGGCCCGTTAGCGTGCGGTTGGCTTCCTCCGGCCACGGCGAATACAGATTGCCGGTACGCAGACCCGCCTCGACATGCCCCACGGGAATACGTTGATAAAACGCGGCCAGGCTGGTCGCCACGGTCGTGGTGGTATCTCCGTGTACCAGCACCACGTCAGGCTTGAATGACTCCAGGATCGGCTTGAGATCTTGCAGTATGCGACAGGTTATCTCCGTCAACCCTTGCCCCGGTTTCATAATATTAAGGTCGTAATCCGGGACGATGGAAAAGAGCGTTAAGACCTGGTCAAGCATCTCACGGTGCTGGGCCGTGACGCAGACTTTCGCTTCAATATCAGGATCGCTGGCCAGGGCATGAACCAGAGGTGCCATCTTAATGGCCTCCGGCCTGGTGCCAAATACGGTTAGTACTTTCACATCGATTCTCTTCGATTAGGCGATGAAGGCCGCAGCCTTCATCGTAGACGGCATTCTTAGTTTGTGCGACGACGCGTTAACGCCACGCCAGCGCCCGCCAGTGCACCGACAATCCCCCACATGATCATCAGGAATGCACGACGCGGACTGTCGCGTTTTACAGGTTCTTCAGGCGTTCGCAAATAACGATAGGTCTGAAAACGCGGGTCCAGAGAGGGACCGACATTAAGCGTATTGAGCATCGCGCGATTTTGATCGTAATCGAGGTCAACATCAGGACCGACGGCCTGGAGATTTTCCAGACGTGCCTGCAGCATAGGGCGACCAAGAAGGAACATTTCAGAGTCAGGCAGTTCATCAGCCGGCACGTCCGTCTCACTACGGGAAATATTGTGCTGTTCCGCAATTTTCAGCGCCTGCTCAATGTTGTGTACACGGCGAGTGAAAATCGCTTTAGCCACCTCTTCCTGACGTTTAACCTGGGCTTTCATCTGGATGGTACGGGCCGCCCAGGCGCCTTTAAGCTCTTCGTTAAGATGGCTTGCGGCACGCTGGCTGGCAAACGCGACGTATTGACGCAGCAGGTTGTTGGCATCCGGCGCGGTTTCTGCAATCAGCTTGACGCTGTCATTCACGTTACGCAGCGCGTCGCCCGGCATAAACTGAATATTGTTAATCAGATCGTCCAGCAGGGCGGCATCGGCTTTGGTGTTATCAACCCGACGCTGCTTGTAGTAATCCGTCTGGGACCAGAAGTCGCGACGCGTATCCCACGAAGCCAGTTGCATCACAAACTCTTTGTAGGCCTCATCCATAACGGAAACCTGATCTGGCGTGGCAAGGTTGGCTTTGATATCCAGGTTTCGCAGGAATTGCTGCTGGGAATAGTATCCCCCAAGCATGTTAACCGTTGGTTTGTCCGTGATTGCCGTGGCGCTCCATTCCTGTTTTGCAAAGAACGTATAGGCCAGCGCTAACAGTGCAAATCCCAGCGCGATCCCCGCAATCCAAAGTTTGCCTGCCCATAACACGCGAAACAAACCCCGAATATCCAGTTCATTCTCTGTTACCACTGATTTCGCTCCCGCCAACGGTTGAGTCATCATAGTCCCGGTTTTATTTAGTTAATGTTGTGTTTTTGCCGCTGTTACGACGCATCCGGCGTTTAATACGTTTTATGAACCGCGCCACTTTCCATGCGCGCTTAATGCAGTAGCCGTACAGGAAAAATGCTAGCAAGAATAATACCAACATGACCCATTCTGGCACAAAATGAGCATACTCCGCGGCAACACCCACTCCCGCAAGGATAGCAGCCGCCACGGTTATCAAAACAAATGCCTGTCTGGAGGTGAATCCAGCTCGCATGATCAAATGATGAATATGCTGTCGGTCGGCTGAGAAGGGACTCATCCCTTTGCGCAAGCGGCGATACATTATCGCAACCATATCCATTAACGGGATAGCGATAATCCACAACGCGGTAACAGGGCTGATAGGATGGACTTGTCCCTGAGTCGTTTCCAGCAAGATCCAGATGACGGTAAACCCAATGAGTGTACTGCCCGCATCACCCATAAAGACTTTATAGCGACGCCCCAGCGCACCGAGGTTTAACAGGATATAAGGCAGGATGGCGGCAATCATGGCGAAGCACCACATAGCAAGACTATATTGTCCGTCAAACCACAAAATAAAACCGATCGCGGCAAATGAGACGCAGGAGAGTCCCCCCAGCAAGCCATCAATACCATCGACCATGTTGAATGCGTTTATAGCCACCCATACGGCGAAAAGCGTCAGAAAATAGCCGAACGGGCCGAGCACCATCTCCCACGAGCCAAAAATATAGCCCAGGCTACTTAAGTAGAGTTTTGCTGAGACCATCATGGCAATGCCAACTGCCGCCTGCACAAAGGCGCGAATTTTAACGCTGATGTCATAACGATCGTCAAGCGCGCCGACGATAACCAGTACCGTTGAACACATCAGGTATAATTTGACATGTGGGACATAGTAGTTAGCAATTGCGAAGGCATAGCAAATACCAGCAAATACTGAGATACCACCCACCAGGGGGATCATACCCTGATGACGTTTCCGGAAGTTGGGTTTATCCACTAACCCCACGTATTTCGCCACCTTACGCGCAATAAACAGAAAACAGGTGGTGAATAAAAAAATACTGGTTAGATCAGTAAACGTATCGAATAGGTTCACAATGGATTCTCAACAAATGTTAGTCTCGGAAGTATAACCATGAAGGCTCATAGCCCGAAGGTAAAAGTAAACCTCTTGTGACCTCATTTGTATATTATTCAAGCTATTAATGTTTTTACTCTACGAATCGTCTTATTGTTACACCTACACGTCAAAATTGGGAGTAGGTGGTACTAGCGTATAGTCCATAAAAGAAAAACGCCACGTAAAAACGTGGCGTTCGCTGGCTTTATTTGCGTTACGAGCGTTTCATCATGTCGAAGAAATCGTCGTTGGTTTTGGTCATCGCCAGTTTGTTAATGAGGAACTCCATCGCGTCGATTTCACCCATTGGATGGATGATTTTGCGCAGGATCCACATTTTCTGCAGCTCTTCCTGAGTGGTGAGCAGCTCTTCTTTACGGGTACCGGAACGGTTGTAGTCGATAGCCGGGAAGACGCGTTTTTCAGCGATCTTACGAGAGAGGTGCAGTTCCATGTTGCCTGTACCTTTAAACTCTTCGTAAATCACTTCGTCCATTTTGGAACCGGTATCGATCAGCGCCGTCGCGATGATGGTCAGGCTGCCTCCCTCTTCCACGTTACGTGCAGCACCGAAGAAGCGTTTCGGACGATGCAGGGCGTTAGCATCCACACCACCGGTCAGCACTTTACCAGACGCTGGCACCACGGTGTTGTAGGCACGCGCCAGACGGGTGATGGAGTCGAGCAGGATGATCACGTCTTTCTTGTGCTCAACCAGGCGTTTTGCCTTCTCGATAACCATTTCCGCAACCTGAACGTGGCGAGATGCTGGCTCGTCGAAGGTTGAAGCAACCACTTCACCTTTAACCAGACGCTGCATCTCGGTCACTTCTTCCGGACGTTCGTCAATCAGCAGCACCATCAGCACACAGTCTGGGTGGTTATAGGCGATGCTCTGCGCGATGTTCTGCAGCAGCATGGTTTTACCCGCTTTTGGCGGCGCCACAATCAGACCACGCTGGCCGCGACCAATAGGTGATGCCAGATCCAGAACACGCGCGGTTAAGTCTTCGGTCGAACCGTTACCACGTTCCATGCGCAGGCGAGAGTTCGCGTGCAGCGGCGTTAAGTTCTCAAAGAGGATCTTATTACGCGAGTTTTCAGGTTTGTCGAAGTTAACTTCATTGACTTTCAACAGCGCAAAGTAGCGTTCACCCTCTTTAGGAGGACGAATCTTACCTGAAATGGTGTCACCAGTGCGGAGATTGAAACGGCGGATTTGGCTGGGGGATACGTAGATGTCGTCAGGGCCGGCGAGGTAGGAGCTGTCTGCAGAGCGGAGGAAACCAAATCCGTCTTGCAATATCTCCAGCACACCGTCGCCAAAGATATCTTCGCCACTCTTAGCGTGCTGCTTCAGGATGGCGAAAATGATGTCCTGCTTGCGCATACGAGCCTGGTTTTCCAGCCCCATATTTTCGCCGAGAGTGATCAGCTCAGAAACCGGCGTATTCTTTAATTCGGTAAGATTCATAATGGTGTGGGTTCTTAAACTCGGGGTGATTCTCGAACTTAATGTTGTGAATGGTATGGCAGGGTCATCCATGCCTGTTTAGCGGCCATCAACTCATGTCTGTTCGCTGTCTGGTCACAGGGAAAGAACGCAGAACTGAAACGACAAGACGGATTGAGTGACAAGCCCGGAATTTAGCCACTTCACGCACTGGATATGTCAACAGCGGGAAGTATCGGGTAAAACAAGATTCAAACAACAAGATATGTTTAAAACGAAGTCATAGCTAACTTAGCACGACTTCAGCCGGGCGTCCAGAGTTCCAGATCATTTAGCCGGGAGCTCTGAACGCGCAGCGGAGAAACCTTACGCCAGGTTAGCGTCCAGGAACTCTTTCAGTTGACCTTTAGACAGCGCGCCCACTTTGGTCGCCGCCACTTCGCCGTTTTTGAACAGCAGCAGGGTCGGAATGCCACGGATACCGTATTTTGGTGCGGTGCCCGGGTTCTGGTCGATGTTCAGCTTGGCAACGGTCAGTTTGCCCTGATATTCGTCGGCGATCTCATCCAGAATCGGGGCGATCATTTTGCAAGGACCACACCATTCAGCCCAGAAATCGACGAGGATCAGCCCGTCAGCCTTAAGTACGTCCGTGTCAAAACTGTCGTCAGTCAGGTGAATAATTTTATCGCTCATATATAACTCCACAGGAATAAGCCTGGTACGTTGGTTTTGTCTCCACCAACGACGTGTTGATGTCGCATTAACCAACTAAAGGTTGACTTTATTTCACCGGATACGCTTTCGTAAAGCAATAGTAAGCTGATATTCTACCACACTATGAGCAAAACACATTTAACAGAACAGAAGTTTTCCGACTTCGCGCTGCACCCGAAGGTGATTGAAGCCCTTGAAAATAAAGGGTTTCATAACTGCACGCCCATTCAGGCCCTCGCGCTGCCGCTGACGCTGGCCGGTCGCGATGTTGCCGGGCAGGCGCAAACCGGTACCGGCAAAACGATGGCGTTTTTAACGTCAACGTTTCATTATTTACTTTCTCACCCAGCGATTGCAGACCGCAAAGTTAACCAGCCGCGCGCGCTAATTATGGCCCCGACGCGAGAACTGGCGGTACAGATCCACGCAGACGCTGAACCCCTGGCGCAGGCTACCGGCCTGAAGCTGGGCCTGGCCTATGGCGGCGACGGCTACGATAAGCAGCTGAAAGTGCTGGAAAGCGGTGTGGATATCCTGATCGGTACCACCGGCCGTCTTATCGATTACGCCAAACAGAACCACATTAACCTCGGTGCCATCCAGGTTGTGGTACTCGATGAAGCTGACCGCATGTACGATCTGGGCTTCATTAAAGACATCCGCTGGCTGTTCCGTCGTATGCCTCCGGCTAACCAGCGCCTGAATATGCTGTTCTCTGCAACCCTCTCCTACCGTGTGCGCGAACTGGCGTTCGAACAGATGAACAACGCCGAGTACGTGGAAGTGGAACCGGAGCAGAAAACGGGTCACCGCATTAAAGAAGAGCTCTTCTATCCTTCGAATGAAGAGAAGATGCGCCTGCTGCAAACGCTGATTGAAGAAGAGTGGCCAGATCGCGCCATTATCTTCGCGAACACCAAACACCGCTGTGAAGACATCTGGGGCCATCTGGCTGCAGACGGCCACCGTGTTGGCCTGTTAACCGGCGATGTCGCGCAGAAAAAACGCCTGCGAATTCTTGAAGAATTCACCCGTGGCGATCTCGATATTCTGGTCGCCACCGACGTGGCTGCACGTGGTTTACACATTCCAGCCGTAACGCACGTCTTTAACTACGATCTGCCAGACGACTGTGAAGACTACGTACACCGTATCGGTCGTACCGGTCGTGCGGGCGCAAGCGGTCATTCGATTAGCCTTGCGTGTGAAGAGTATGCGCTGAATCTTCCGGCCATTGAGACCTACATTGGTCACTCTATTCCGCAGAGCAAATACAATCCGGAAGCGCTGTTAAGCGAACTGCCGCCGCCTAAGCGTCTAACCCGCCCACGCTCCGGCAATGGACCGCGTCGTTCAGGCGGCGCACCGCGTAATCGTCGTCGTTCAGGTTAAGAAAATATGCTCAGCTCCACCTCGCTTTATGCAGCAATCGATCTCGGTTCGAATAGTTTTCATATGCTGGTTGTGCGCGAGGTGGCAGGAAGCATACAAACGCTGACGCGCATTAAGCGCAAGGTCCGCCTCGCGGCGGGCCTGAGCAGCGACAATCACCTCTCACCTGAAGCCATGGAACGTGGTTGGCAGTGTCTGCGACTCTTTGCCGAGCGTCTGCAGGATATCCCGCATGCCCAAATCACCGTCGTCGCCACCGCGACACTCCGCCTGGCGGTTAACGCCGTGGATTTTATTGCCAGAGCGCAGGAAATTCTCGGTTGCCCGGTTCAGGTTATCAGCGGTGAAGAAGAAGCTCGCCTGATCTATCAGGGGGTTGCACATACCACGGGGGGTGACGATCGCCGCCTGGTGGTGGATATCGGCGGTGCCAGTACCGAGCTGGTGACCGGCACCGGCGCGCAGGCAACGTCGCTGTTCAGCCTGTCTATGGGCTGCGTGACCTGGCTTGAGCGCTACTTTACCGATCGTAATCTGGGTAAAGAGAACTTCGACGAGGCAGAAAATGCGGCGCGCGAGGTGCTACGTCCCGTCATGGACGAGCTGCGCTATCACGGCTGGAAAGTGTGCGTGGGTGCGTCGGGTACCGTGCAGGCCCTGCAGGAAATCATGATGGCGCAGGGAATGGACGAGCGGATTACGCTTGCCAAGCTTCAGCAGCTAAAACAGCGCGCCATTCAATGTGGACGCCTTGAAGAGCTGGAAATTGAAGGCCTGACGCTCGAACGCGCGCTGGTTTTCCCGAGCGGGCTGGCTATTCTGATCGCTATTTTCACCGAACTGAACATCCAGTGTATGACCCTGGCCGGCGGCGCGCTGCGTGAAGGTCTGGTCTACGGGATGCTGCATCTGTCGGTCGATCAGGACATCCGCAGCCGTACCCTGCGCAACGTGCAGCGTCGTTTTCTGGTTGATATCGATCAGGCAGGACGCGTATCGCAGCTGGCGTCACGCTTCGCCGATCAGGTCGCTAACGTCTGGGATCTTGAACCACTGAGCCGCGATTTATTGCTGAGCGCTTGTGCGCTCCATGAAGTGGGGCTGAGTATTGATTTTAAGCAGGCTCCTGCTCATGCAGCGTATCTGGTGCGCAACCTGGATTTACCGGGCTACACACCCGCACAGAAAAAATTGCTGGCAACGCTGCTGCTGAACCAGACCAATGCCGTTGATCTCTCGTCTTTGCATCAGCAAAATGCCGTACCGCCGCGTGTGGCCGAACATCTGTGCCGCCTGCTGCGTCTGGCGATTCTGTTTGCCAGCCGCCGTCGCGATGATTTGCTGCCTGCGATCGGCCTGGTGGCTGATGACGAAAAACTGTCGCTGACGCTGCCGGAAAACTGGATTGAACGTCACCCGCTTGGGGCAGAGATGATCGATCAGGAGTGCCAGTGGCAGAGCTATGTGCACTGGGTGCTGGAAGTGAAGTAATACGCTGAACATTGCCGGGTGGCGGCTTCGCCTTACCCGGCCTACTCATCCTTATCCTTTCTCTTTGGCTTTTGCCAGCATGGCGCGAATGTTCGCCACGTTAGCCTGCCCCTTATGCATCCGCTCTTCCGCAGTAATTACTTTGCGTTCCTGCTCCCAGATCAGGTCATCCTGCGGCAGTTCCAGCAGGAAACGGCTCGGCTCCGGGCGGACAAGTTCGCCATACTGACGGCGCTCTTTACACAGTGTGAACGTCAGCTCTTTCTGCGCGCGGGTGATCCCCACGTAGGCCAGGCGGCGCTCCTCGTCGACGTTGTCTTCATCAATGCTGCTCTGATGCGGTAACAACCCCTCTTCCATACCGACCAGATAGACATACGGGAACTCCAAACCTTTTGACGCGTGCAGCGTCATCAGCTGTACCTGATCGGCCTCTTCTTCACTCTCGCCGCGCTCCATCATGTCGCGCAGGGTAAAGCGGGTGACGACCTGTGTCAGGGTCATCGGCTCGTCGATTTCAGAGCCTTCCAGCATTTCGGTCATCCAGCTGAAGAGCTGGTTAACGTTCTTCATGCGCATCTCAGCGGCTTTCGGGCTGGCCGAGGTTTCGTACAGCCAGGACTCATAGTCGATGCCGTGAATGAGATCGCGCACCGCTGCCACCGGCTCGCGCTCCGCGAGACGCTGTACTTCGCCGAGCCAGTGGGTGAATCGCGTTAACGAATCATAGCCGCGACCGGTTAACGTCTGGCTTAGCCCCATGTCGAAGCTGGCGGTAAACAGGCTTTTGTTACGCGTCATCGCCCACTCGCCGAGTTTTTGCAGCGTCGCCGGGCCAATCTCGCGTTTTGGCGTATTCACAATACGCAGAAACGCGCTGTCGTCATCCGGGTTAGTGAGCACGCGCAGGTAGGCCAGCAGGTCTTTGAT
Organism: Enterobacter sp. BNK-13; assembly: GCF_048685015.1. NCBI lineage: Bacteria > Pseudomonadati > Pseudomonadota > Gammaproteobacteria > Enterobacterales > Enterobacteriaceae > Enterobacter > Enterobacter sp. BNK-13. The sequence continues at coordinate 4,195,826 of NZ_JBLQTP010000001.1, forward strand.
CTCTGGCCGTGAGAAGAACGAGGTCCCGCCCGAGATTTTGTACGGAATGCGGTTCTGCATCAGCATCTTTTCAAAGACGCGCGACTGGTGATTCCCGCGATAGAGGATCGCGTAATCCTTATATTCGGTTTTATTGACGAAGTGATGGGCGATCAGTTCACCGGTGACGCGCTCCGCTTCATGCTCTTCGTTATTGGCGCTGAGCACTTTCAGCTCCGTCCCGTAGCCCAGTTCGGAGAAGAGACGCTTCTCAAACACGTGCGGGTTATTGGCAATCAGGATGTTTGCGGCCTTCAGGATACGCCCGGAGGAGCGGTAGTTCTGCTCCAGCTTAATCACCTGCAGCGCCGGAAAATCTTTGCTCAGCAGCACCAGGTTTTGCGGACGCGCGCCGCGCCAGGAGTAAATTGACTGGTCATCATCGCCGACCACGGTGAAACGCGCGCGCTGCCCCACCAGCAGCTTCACCAGCTCGTACTGGCTGGTGTTGGTGTCCTGATACTCATCCACCAGCAGGTAACGGATTTTGTTCTGCCAGCGCTCGCGAACCTCTTCATTACGCTGCAGCAGCAGCGTCGGCAGCAGGATCAGGTCGTCGAAGTCCAGCACGTTGCACGCTTTCATGTGCGCGTCGTACAGACCATAGCAGTGGGCAAAGATGCGATCCCGTTCGCCTTTGGCGATCGCCGCGGCCTGGGCCGGGGTCATCAGATCGTTTTTCCAGTTTGAGATCGTCGAGATCAGTTGCTGCAACAGCACCTTGTCATCTTCGATCAGCCCCTCGGTGAGCTCTTTGAGCAACGCCACCTGATCGGTATCATCAAAGAGGGAGAAGTTGGACTTCATGCCCAGCGCCGCATACTCGCGCTTGATGATATCCAGCCCCAGCGTGTGGAAGGTGGAGATCATCAGGCCCCGGGCCTCTTTGCGCCCCAGCGTCTGACCGACACGCTCTTTCATCTCACGCGCCGCTTTATTGGTAAACGTCACCGCCGCAATGTGCCGGGCCTGATAGCCACAGCCGCGAATCAGGTGCGCAATTTTGTTGGTGATCACGCGGGTTTTACCGGATCCAGCCCCCGCCAGCACCAGACACGGTCCGGTGACAAATTCGACGGCTTGTTGTTGTCCGGGGTTTAAACGCATAAATGATCACTCAATGAAAGTCAGGAGGGGAGAATAACAGCGTGGTAGTATAGCGAGCCTAATCCATACCACTCAAGGCACGATCATGGCAAAAACAGCAGCAGCACTGCATATTCTTGTTAAAGAAGAGAAACTGGCTCTGGATCTTCTGGAGCAGATCAAAAACGGCGCCGACTTCGGCAAACTGGCGAAGAAGCACTCCATCTGTCCGTCAGGCAAACGCGGCGGCGATCTGGGTGAATTCCGCCAGGGTCAGATGGTACCGGCGTTCGATAAAGTGGTCTTCTCCTGCCCGGTGCTGGAGCCAACCGGCCCGCTGCACACGCAGTTCGGCTACCACGTGATTAAAGTGCTGTATCGCAAATAAAAAAGCCGGGTGGCGGCTGCGCCTTACCCGGCCTACATCTTACGGTTTTGTAGGTCGGGTAAGCGAAGCGCCACCCGACAAAGTTGTTAACCCGCTACCGCGATACGCTTCATATCGGTCATGTAGCCACGCAGTTTGTGGCCCACTTTCTCGATCTGGTGGCTGCGAATCGCTTCGTTCACATCGCGCAGCTGCGCGTTGTCCACGGCACCTTCTGCAATCGCTTTACCCAGATCGCCCGTCTGCAGAGTGGTCATAAACTCTTTCAGCAGCGGTACGCAGGCGTAAGAGAACAGGTAGTTACCGTATTCTGCGGTATCAGAGATCACCACGTTCATTTCGTACAGACGCTTACGAGCGATGGTGTTCGCAATCAGCGGCAGCTCGTGCAGTGATTCGTAGTACGCAGACTCTTCGATGATGCCGGAATCCACCATGGTTTCGAACGCCAGCTCAACGCCCGCTTTCACCATCGCGATCATCAGGACGCCTTTATCGAAGTACTCCTGCTCGCCGATTTTACCTTCATACTGTGGCGCGGTTTCGAACGCGGTTTTACCGGTCTCTTCACGCCAGGTCAGCAGTTTCTTATCGTCGTTCGCCCAGTCCGCCATCATGCCGGAAGAGAACTCGCCGGAGATGATGTCGTCCATATGTTTCTGGAACAGCGGCGCCATGATGGTTTTCAGCTGTTCAGACAGCGCGCAAGCACGCAGTTTTGCCGGGTTGGACAGACGGTCCATCATCAGCGTAATACCGCCCTGCTTCAGCGCTTCGGTGATAGTTTCCCAGCCGAACTGAATCAGTTTTTCCGCGTATGCCGGGTCGGTACCCTCTTCCACCAGCTTATCGAAGCACAGCAGAGAACCGGCCTGCAGCATGCCGCACAGGATGGTCTGCTCGCCCATCAGGTCAGATTTCACTTCGGCAACGAAGGAAGATTCCAGCACACCCGCACGGTGGCCGCCGGTCGCCGCTGCCCATGCTTTGGCAATCGCCATACCTTCGCCTTTCGGATCGTTTTCCGGGTGTACCGCGATCAGGGTCGGCACGCCGAAACCACGCTTGTACTCTTCACGTACTTCGGTACCCGGGCACTTCGGTGCCACCATCACCACGGTGATGTCTTTACGGATCTGCTCGCCCACTTCAACGATGTTAAAGCCGTGGGAGTAACCCAGCGCGGCGCCGTCTTTCATCAGCGGCTGTACGGAACGCACTACGTCAGAGTGCTGCTTGTCCGGCGTCAGGTTAACCACCAGATCCGCCTGCGGGATCAGCTCTTCGTAGGTACCCACTTTGAAGCCGTTTTCAGTCGCTTTACGCCATGAAGCGCGCTTCTCGGCAATCGCTTCTTTGCGCAGTGCGTAGGAGATATCCAGACCGGAGTCACGCATGTTCAGGCCCTGGTTCAGACCCTGTGCGCCACAGCCGACGATGACCACTTTTTTACCCTGAAGGTAGCTTGCGCCATCGGCAAATTCGTCGCGCGCCATGAAGCGGCATTTGCCCAGCTGCGCCAGCTGCTGGCGCAAGTTCAGTGTATTAAAGTAGTTAGCCATGGGTGATACCTCGTGATGTTGTGTGTCTTATTGTTCGGTTCGCGTTTCAGCGAGAATGTACCCACATTACAACAGGAAATTTATTGCGGAAATTGATATATTCACAACGTCACATTGCAATTTTTGCAATGTAAAAAGAGGGAGTGGAATCGGTGGATTTACGCGATCTGAAAATGTTTCTTCACCTGGCGGAAAGCCGTCATTTTGGCCGCAGCGCACGGGCGATGCACGTTAGCCCCTCCACGCTTTCACGCCAGATCCAACGCCTTGAGGAAGACCTTGGCCAGCCGCTGTTCGTGCGAGATAACCGCACGGTCACCCTCACGGAAGCGGGCGAAGAGCTGCGCATTTTTGCCCAGCAGACGCTGTTGCAGTACCAGCAGCTGCGGCACTCGATTGATCAGCAGGGGTCGTCACTCTCCGGAGAACTGCATATTTTTTGCTCCGTGACCGCCGCCTACAGCCATCTGCCGCCCATCCTTGACCGCTTCCGCGCGGCGCATCCGTCCGTTGAAATTAAGCTCACTACCGGTGACGCCGCCGACGCAATGGAAAAAGTGGTGACGGGCGAAGCGGATCTCGCCATTGCCGGGAAGCCGGAAACCCTGCCGGGCGCGGTAGCGTTCTCGATGCTGGAGAATCTGGCGGTGGTGCTGATTGCCCCGGCGCTGCCCTGCCCGGTGCGTAACCAGGTGTCGGTGGAAAAACCGGACTGGTCGACGGTGCCGTTTATCATGGCCGATCAGGGGCCGGTGCGACGTCGCATTGAGCTGTGGTTCCGCCGTCAGAAAATCAGCAACCCGTCGATTTACGCCACCGTCAGCGGTCATGAGGCGATGGTGTCGATGGTGGCGCTCGGCTGCGGCGTGGCCCTACTGCCGGAAGTGGTGCTGGAAAATAGCCCGGAACCGGTGCGCAATCGCGTGATGATTCTGGAACGCAGCGACGAGAAAACGCCGTTTGAGCTTGGCGTATGCGCACAAAAAAAGCGGCTGCATGAGCCGCTTATTGATGCGTTCTGGACGATATTGCCGAACCACTGAAGCCGGGTGGCGCTACGCTTACCCGGCCTACGCGCAGCTCTACCACTAGCCTGCCAGGAAGAACCGGAACGCCGGGTTATGGGTTTCGTCGTGACACTCATAGCCCAGCTCGTTCAGCCGCGTTTCGAAATCCGGCTCGTGCTCGCCCAACTCGAACGCCGCCAGCACGCGACCATAATCGGTGCCGTGGCTGCGGTAGTGGAACAGGGAGATGTTCCAGTGCGTGCCCAGCGTGTGCAGGAACTTGAGCAGCGCGCCCGGCGATTCCGGGAATTCAAAGCTGAACAGGCGTTCCTTGAGCGGCTTCGAAGGGCGGCCGCCGACCATGTAACGCACGTGCAGCTTCGCCATCTCATCGTCAGAGAGATCGACCACACTATAGCCGCCCTCATGCAGCAGGTTGAGGATCTCTTTGCGCTCCTCCACGCCACGGCTCAGACGCACGCCGACAAAAATGCAGGCATCTTTGGCATCGGCAAAACGGTAGTTAAATTCCGTCACCGAACGACCGCCCAGCAGCTGACAGAACTTCAGGAAGCTGCCCTTCTCTTCCGGAATGGTCACCGCCAGCAGCGCTTCACGCTGTTCGCCCAGCTCGCAGCGTTCGGACACGTAGCGAAGACCGTGGAAGTTCACGTTGGCACCGGAAAGCACGTGCGCCAGACGCTCGCCGCGGATGTTGTGCTGTGCGATGTATTTTTTCATGCCCGCCAGCGCCAGCGCGCCGGACGGTTCCGCCACCGCACGCACGTCTTCGAACAGATCTTTCATCGCCGCGCAGATGGCATCGCTGTCCACCGTGACGATATCGTCGAGATATTCCCGGCACAGGCGGAACGTTTCGTCGCCAATACGCTTCACCGCCACGCCCTCGGCAAACAGCCCGACGCGCGGCAGGTCAACCGGATGCCCGGCCTCCAGCGCCGCTTTCAGGCAGGCGGAGTCTTCCGCTTCCACGGCAATGACTTTGATCTGCGGCATCAGCTGTTTGATCAGCACCGCCACGCCTGCGGCTAAACCGCCTCCGCCCACCGGGACAAAGACGCGGTCGAGATGGGCATCCTGCTGCAGCAGTTCAAGCGCCAGCGTCCCCTGCCCGGCAATCACCATCGGGTGGTCGAACGGCGGCACCCAGGTGAACCCCTGCTGCTGCGCCAGCTCAATCGCTTTGGCTTTGGCTTCGTCAAAGTTGGCCCCGTGGAGTAAGACTTCGCCGCCGAAACCGCGCACCGCGTCGACCTTGATGTCTGCGGTAGCAACCGGCATCACGATCAGTGCTTTCAGACCCAGGCGAGCAGACGAGAACGCCACGCCTTGCGCATGGTTACCTGCCGAGGCGGTAATCACGCCGCGCGCTTTTTGCTCGTCGGTCAGCCCGGCCATCATCGCGTAGGCGCCGCGCAGCTTAAAGCTGTGCACCGGCTGGCGGTCTTCGCGCTTCACCAGAATGACGTTGTCGAGGCGCGAAGAGAGTTTTTCCATTTTCTGCAGGGGGGTGACCTGCACGGCTTCATAGACCGGCGCGCGCAGCACCGCTCTCAGGTACTCCGCCCCCTCAGGGGCGGCGGATAAGGGTTGCGACTCGGCCATCGTTAGCCCCCAAGTTTCGATTTATCGCGCACCGCGCCTTTATCTGCACTGGTGGCAAGGCTCGCGTAGGCGCGCAGGGCGAAGGAGACTTCACGCTGACGGTCTTTCGGCGTCCAGGCTTTGTCGCCGCGCGCTTCCTGCGCTTCACGACGGGCCGCGATCTCCTGGTCGCTCAGCTTGAGCTGAATGCCGCGATTCGGAATGTCGATTTCGATCAGGTCGCCGTCTTCGATGATGGCGATGTTGCCGCCGCTTGCCGCTTCCGGCGAAACGTGACCGATGGAGAGACCAGAGGTCCCGCCGGAGAAACGCCCGTCGGTGATCAGCGCGCAGGCTTTACCGAGGCCCATCGATTTCAGGAAGGTGGTTGGGTAGAGCATCTCCTGCATACCCGGGCCGCCTTTTGGCCCTTCATAACGGATGACCACCACATCGCCTTCCACCACTTTACCGCCGAGGATGGCGTCTACCGCTTCATCCTGGCTTTCGTACACTTTCGCCGGACCGGTGAATTTCAGGATGCTGTCGTCCACGCCAGCGGTCTTCACGATGCAGCCATTTTCCGCAAAGTTACCGTACAGCACGGCCAGACCGCCGTCTTTGCTGTAGGCGTGTTCCAGCGAGCGGATGCAGCCTTCGGCGCGGTCATCGTCCAGGGTGTCCCAGCGGCAATCCTGCGAGAATGCCTGCGTGGTACGAATACCGGCAGGACCGGCGCGGAACATTTTTTTCACCGCGTCGTCTTTGGTCAGCATCACGTCGTACTGGTCCAGCGACTCCGGCAGCGTCAGCCCGAGCACGTTCTTCACGTCACGGTTCAGCAGCCCGGCGCGATCCAGCTCGCCGAGGATACCGATGACGCCACCGGCACGGTGCACGTCTTCCATGTGGTACTTCTGCGTACTTGGCGCGACCTTACACAGCTGCGGCACTTTACGGGAGAGCTTGTCGATGTCGCTCATGGTGAAGTCGATTTCGGCTTCCTGCGCGGCGGCCAGCAGGTGCAGAACGGTGTTGGTGGAACCGCCCATGGCGATATCCAGGGTCATGGCGTTCTCGAATGCCGCTTTACTGGCGATGCTGCGCGGCAGCGCGCTGGCGTCGTCCTGCTCGTAGTAGCGTTTGGTCAGCTCAACGATACGTTTACCGGCGTTGAGGAACAGCTGCTTACGGTCGGCATGGGTCGCCAGCAGCGAGCCGTTGCCCGGCTGAGACAGACCCAGCGCTTCGGTCAGGCAGTTCATGGAGTTCGCCGTGAACATACCGGAACAGGAGCCGCAGGTCGGACACGCGGAGCGTTCCACCTGATCGCTCTGCTCGTCAGAAACCTTCGGATCCGCACCCTGAATCATCGCATCGACCAGGTCGAGCTTGATGATTTTGTCGGAGAGCTTGGTTTTCCCCGCTTCCATTGGGCCACCGGAGACGAAGATCACCGGAATATTCAGTCGCAGGGAGGCCATCAGCATCCCCGGGGTGATTTTGTCGCAGTTGGAGATACAGACCATCGCATCGGCGCAGTGGGCGTTAACCATGTACTCCACCGAGTCGGCGATCAACTCGCGCGACGGCAGTGAATAGAGCATGCCCCCGTGGCCCATCGCGATACCGTCATCCACCGCAATGGTGTTGAACTCTTTCGCCACGCCGCCGGAGGCCTCGATTTGCTCGGCAACCAGCTTACCCAGATCGCGCAGGTGCACATGGCCCGGTACGAACTGGGTGAAGGAGTTCACCACGGCGATAATTGGCTTGCCGAAATCGGCGTCGGTCATTCCGGTGGCGCGCCACAGTGCGCGGGCACCCGCCATGTTACGGCCGTGGGTGGTGGTGGCTGAACGATACTTAGGCATGCTTTATTTACTCCCGTCTGACTATGTAATGGGACGGTGCGTGCCGTCCCAAATTTATATTTAGTGATTAACCTGATCCAACCAGCCGTATTTATCTTCTGTTTCGCCGGTGAAGAGGCCAAAGAACGCTTGCTGAATGCGTTTGGTGACCGGGCCACAGCGGCCTTCGCCCACCTGGATACCGTCTACGCTGCGTACCGGCGTGATTTCAGCCGCAGTACCGGACATAAACACTTCATCGGCCAGATAGAGGGATTCGCGGGACAGCACCTGCTCGCGCACTTCGATACCGAGGTCTTTCGCCAGCTTGATGATGGCGTCACGGGTGATGCCCGGCAGCGCGGACGAGGTGAATGGCGGCGTAAACAGAATGCCGTCTTTCACTTCAAACAGGTTTTCACCTGCGCCTTCGGAGATGTAGCCATTTACATCGAGCGCGATACCTTCCTGGTAGCCGTGACGGCGTGCTTCGCTGCCGACCAGCAGGGAAGAAAGGTAGTTACCGCCTGCTTTCGCGGCGGTCGGGATGGTGTTTGGCGCAACGCGATTCCAGGAAGAGACCATTGCGTCGATCCCCTGCTCCAGGGCTTCTGCACCCAGATAAGCCCCCCACGGGAACGCGGCAATGATCACATCCGTGGTATAGCCCGCTGGCGGGTTCACGCCCATACCGACGTCGCCCACGAAGACCAGCGGACGAATATAGGCGCTGGTCAGGTTGTTCTTACGGATCACGTCGCGGCAGGCTTCCATCAGCTCATCCACGCTCTGAGATACCGGGAAACGATAAATTTTGGCTGAGTCATGCAGACGCTGCATATGTTCACGATGGCGGAACACCACTGGCCCTTTGTGAGAATCGTAGCAGCGGATGCCTTCAAACACGGAGGTACCGTAATGCAGCGCGTGGGACATCACGTGGACCTTCGCGTCCTCCCAGCGAACCATCTCACCGTTGAACCAAATGTAATCAGCTTTTTTTGTCGTCATTTTTTCGTCCTGTCACGCTTAAGCGCGGATTTGTTGTGATGTGGTTGTGCTCTGGCAGATGGCAACATGGGCAACGTCTACCAGCTTTGATAACTGACTAAACAGTAAGTCGACCGACCGCGGGCTGGCAACGGTTAATTCGATACTGATGTTTTGGGCGTCAGTGGCCGTCTCCATATTCATAGAGCAAATCTGAAAACCACGATGACGCACCACACGCAAAACGCGCTCTAAGGTTTCCGGGTTGAAGCGAGCCTGTACGGCGACCTGATGCTGCATCATGATAATTTCTCCATCATTTGTGAGTTACTGGCACCAGGCGGTACCAGCGGCCAGACGTTCTCGAGTTCGTCGATTGAGACATGAAGCAGGTAAGGCCCCTCGCTGTTCAGCATGGTGTCGAGCGCCGCTTCAACCTGATCTTTACGGGTGATGTGCTGACCAGGGATGCCAAAAGCGCTGGCCAGCGTGAGGAAATCGGGGTTATCGGTAAGGGTCGTTTCGCTGTAACGCTCCTGGAAGAACAGCTGTTGCCACTGGCGAACCATCCCTAAACGCTGGTTGTCGAGCAAGACGATTTTCAGCGGTAACTGCTTGCGCTTAACGGTGCCGAGCTCCTGAACGTTCATCATGAAGGAGCCGTCACCGGAGATACAGATTACGGTATCGTTCGGGCGGGCAACCTGTGCGCCAACGGCGGCTGGCAGACCGAAGCCCATCGTCCCTAACCCGCTGGACGTGATGAAATTCTCCGGACGGGTGTAGGTCATGTGCTGGGCTGACCACATCTGATGCTGGCCGACATCGGTCGTCACCACGCTGTTTGCCGGTTTACGGTCGGACAACTGCTTCAACAGCAGCGGCGCGTAGATGGCCTCGCCCGGATGATCGTAACGCCAGGCATGTTCAGCGCGCATATCGGCGGTGTGCTGACGCCATGCGTTGATATCCAGCGGCTGCTGCAATGCCGGTAAAAGCGCGTTGAGATCGCCCTGCAGCGCGACGTGCGCCTGACGCAGCTTGTTCATTTCCGCCGGGTCGATATCCATATGGATGACTTTGGCGTTCGGCGCAAAGGTATTCAGCTTGCCGGTAACGCGGTCGTCAAAACGGGCACCGACGGCGATGAGCAGATCGCACGCCTGCACCGCCAGGTTTGCCGCTTTAGTGCCGTGCATCCCGAGCATGCCCAGATAGTACGGGTAGTCTGCATCTACCGCACCCAACCCTTTCAGCGTGCAGGTGGCAGGCATTTGCGTTACCGCAATAAATTCACGCAGGGCGGGAACGGCCTGCGCCATGCCTACGCCACCGCCAACGTACAGCATCGGCTGTTTTGCCTGCGCCAGCATCTGACGCGCCTCTTCAACTGCCGCATGCGGAAACGCGTCGTCGCTTCGAACGGTGGAGAAGTGCGGCTCCAGTTCGCCGAGTGCGACCTGGATATCTTTCGGGATATCCACCAGAACCGGGCCAGGGCGGCCGGAGCTGGCTACCTCGAATGCTTCAGCCATGACGCGCGGCAGCTCTTCCAGAGACTGAACGAGAAAACTGTGTTTGGTACAGGCCAGCGATAAACCCAGTACATCGACCTCCTGAAAAGCGTCGGTACCGATGAACGGAGATGCCACCTGCCCGGTGATGGCAACAACGGGAACAGAATCCAGCAGCGCGTCAGCCAGGCCGGTGATCAGGTTAGTTGCGCCAGGGCCTGACGTCGCCATACACACGCCGGTTTTACCGGTCGCGCGGGCGTAACCAATGGCCGCCATCACTGCGCCCTGCTCGTGTCGGCACAAGAGATGTTCCACGCCGCCGTCATACAGTGCATCGTAAATCGGCATAATTGCGCCACCTGGATAACCGAATACTGTCTCGACTCCCTGCGCGCGCAACGCATGTACTACCCACTGTGCCCCATTCATAGTTAGTTCCCCGTCATAAATCGGGAGAAACAGAATTTTGTGCTAGTCGTCATTCTCTGCTCCTCATCTGCGTTTTTTAGTCATAAAAAAACCCCCGGACCTTTCGGTGCGGGGGTCTTAGTTCGTTAAGGCTTGATTTCTAAGCCTTTCCTCGTCCAAGTGCAGCCCCGCACGGTGGGATAATAATCACCACCACGCTAATCACGACCAGGCTAATCACTCGTAGAAGGGCTGTCATTTTCAGTTCTTTTTGCATCTTGTTCGAAGGAATACCTAAAGAGGTATCACAGTTTTCAAATTAAACACAAGATTTATTTATGACGGATTTGGTTAGCCCGCGAATCATATTTCTTAAAAGCGTTGTTTTATATACGGAAATTAGAAAATGAATATTTTTCATTTTTTTACTGTGGTGCTAACCGTCAAAACAGGATTTTTTCGTTATGCGAGGAGCTTTCCACGATTATGAAATTGTTGCAATGCGCCATTAAAACCCCTGAACAAGCGGCGTAAATTCACGAAATGGCAATAAACAAACATAACGAGCACTGACATAGTCACACCAGGAGGTAGTGCAAATGTCACTGTCAGTTGTTTATACGCGTGCGGCCCTCGGGGTAAAGGCACCGCTTGTTTCCGTAGAGGTGCATTTGAGTAATGGGCTGCCCGGACTCACGCTTGTCGGGTTACCTGAAACGACGGTTAAAGAAGCCAGGGATCGCGTCCGTAGCGCAATAATAAATAGCGGTTATACCTTCCCTGCGAAGAAGATCACCATCAACCTTGCTCCCGCCGACCTGCCTAAAGAAGGGGGACGATACGATTTACCTATCGCAATTGCCCTTCTCGCGGCTTCTGAGCAGCTTAATACGACAAGGCTAGGCTCGTATGAGTTCGTGGGTGAACTCGCGCTCACAGGCGCGCTGAGAGGCGTTCCCGGCGCGATATCAGGAGCGCTGGAGGCCATACGAGCAGGCCGGCAAATCATTGTGGCCAATGAAAACGCATCAGAAGTGAGTCTTATCGCGGAAAAAGGATGCCTCATCGCGGGACATTTACAGGAAGTTTGTGCCTGGCTGGAAGGACGACATGAACTGTCCGAACCGGAGGAGTGTGACGAGGTTATAGCCGACGTCCCGGAGGATCTCAGCGAGATTATGGGACAGGAGCAAGGGAAGCGGGCGCTGGAGATTACGGCCGCAGGGGGACACAATCTTCTGTTGATTGGCCCGCCAGGTACGGGGAAAACGATGCTGGCGAGCAGGCTGAGCGGGCTGCTTCCGCCGCTTAATAATCATGAAGCGCTGGAAAGCGCTGCCATCTATAGCCTCATCAGTTCTGCATCGTTGCAAAAACAGTGGCGCCGTCGTCCTTTTCGTTCCCCACATCATAGCGCTTCACTGACGGCGATGGTCGGCGGCGGGTCTATCCCCGGCCCGGGTGAGATCTCACTGGCGCACAATGGCATTTTGTTTCTCGATGAGCTGCCCGAGTTTGAGCGCCGCGTGCTGGATGCGCTGAGAGAACCTATTGAATCTGGCGAAATACATATCTCGCGCACGCGGGCCAAAATAAGCTATCCCGCACAGTTTCAACTGGTCGCTGCGATGAATCCCAGCCCGACGGGCCACTACCAGGGCAACCATAACCGCTGTACGCCGGAGCAGACGCTGCGCTATCTGGGAAAGTTATCCGGTCCGTTCCTCGACCGTTTCGATTTATCTCTCGAAATCCCGCTTCCTCCTCCGGGCCTGCTCAGGCAGACGGGCATCACGGGTGAAAGCTCTGCGAAGGTACGCGAGCGGGTGATCGCCGCCCAGGCACGACAGTACACTCGCCAGAACAGGCTAAATGCGCGGCTGGATAATGCCGGCATCCGGCAGTTTTGTGCCCTTAACTGTGAGGATGCGGTATGGCTGGAGGAGACGTTGACGCGCTTTGGGCTATCTATACGTGCGTGGCAGCGTTTGCTAAAAGTGGCCAGAACCATTGCTGACGTGGAGGGATGTACTGACATTGAGAGGAAACACTTGCAGGAGGCGCTGAGCTATCGCGCTATCGATCGTTTGCTGCTGCATCTGCAGAAGTTGCTGGCATAAAAAAAGGGGCCGTAGCCCCTTCTTATCATCTTAGTCATCAGACTCGGTGTAGTCTTCTGCACCTTCCATCTGCGGCTTACCGCCAGACAGCGTATGGAAGCGCTTTGGACGCTTAATGCGTGCCATATACTTGATCCACACACGTTCCGCTTCAGACTGCGGCTCACGCTCACCACGGCAAACAGAAACAAACTGTTTTTCGTCTTCGGTTGCAGGTTCACGCTTACCCAGATCCAGCTCGTTAAAGGCATAACCATGGCGCTCAAGCAGTTGAGCTTCTTTGATGGTGAAATCGCCGTGACGAGAGAACCCGCGCGGATAATGTTTATTGTCGAAAAAACGATTAGTCGTCGTAAAGCTTTCCGCCATCCTACACGCTCCTAATTCTTTGGCCGAGCTATTTATGGCGCGGAGTATTAGTTACGCTTGACAGAGTGTAAAACAAAACATTTAAATCATAACGACAAATAATTTTGCGGAGAAAGATGTGGATACGGAATTGCTTAAAACTTTCCTTGAAGTGAGCAGAACACGCCACTTTGGGCGAGCAGCGGAAGCCCTTTACCTGACGCAGTCAGCAGTCAGTTTTCGTATTCGACAGCTGGAAAATCAACTGGGTGTGAATCTTTTTACCCGCCATCGCAACAATATTCGCCTCACGCCCGCCGGTGAAAAACTGCTGCCGTACGCAGAAACGCTGATGAATACCTGGCAGGCGGCACGCAAAGAGGTTGCACATACTTCGAGGCATAATGAGTTCTCGATAGGGGCCAGCGCTTCCCTGTGGGAATGTATGCTAAGTCAGTGGCTTACCCGGCTTTATCACTCTCATAGCCACCTGCAATTTGAAGCCAGGATTGCGCAACGGCAGTCGCTGGTTAAGCAACTTCATGAGCGCCAGCTTGATCTTCTGATCACAACCGAAGCCCCCAAGATGGACGAATTTAGCAGCCAGATCGTCGGTCAGTTTGGCCTGGCGCTTTATGCCTCTGAACCGTCGATGATGAAGGCAGACCTGACCTATTTGCGCCTCGAATGGGGGCCAGATTTTCAGCAGCATGAGACGGGATTGATTGCACCTGATGATGTTCCACAGTTAACGACCAGCTCTGCGGAGATCGCCTGTCAGCAACTGCCCTTGCTGAGAGGTTGTACCTGGTTACCTGTTCGCTGGGCAGACACTAAAGCGGGGCTGCATACGGTGTTGGATTCCACCACGCTTACCAGACCGCTGTATGCGATTTGGCTGCAAAACAGTGATAAGCAGTCACAGATAAAAGATCTGTTAAAAATCAATGTTATGGATTGATACATCAGCCAGCAGGAATGCTGGCTGAATAGTAAGAAGAGGCGTTTTTACAGGATTACGGGCAAAAAAAATCCTTTGCCGAAGCAAAGGATTATATATGGCAGGGGCGGAGAGACTCGAACTCGCGACACCCGGTTTTGGAGACCGGTGCTCTACCAACTGAGCTACGCCCCTAAAGTTTTTTGCCATTAAGCCTGCCAGTAAGGCAGGCTTAATGTCTTAATAAGTGGCGGAACGGACGGGACTCGAACCCGCGACCCCCTGCGTGACAGGCAGGTATTCTAACCGACTGAACTACCGCTCCACCGAAGACTGCTTGTAACCACCGGATTAATGCACCGGCTTACTACTTAATTTGATGCCTGGCAGTTCCCTACTCTCACATGGGGAGACCCCACACTACCATCGGCGCTACGGCGTTTCACTTCTGAGTTCGGCATGGGGTCAGGTGGGACCACCGCGCTAAAGCCGCCAGGCAAATTCTGTTTATCTGTATCAAGGCTGAATTTTGATTGTTCGTCTCTTCGCCAAAACATCTTCGGCGTTGTAAGGTTAAGCCTCACGGTTCATTAGTATCGGTTAGCTCAACGCATCGCTGCGCTTACACACCCGACCTATCAACGTCATCGTCTTTAACGTTCCTTCAGGAGACTTAAAGTCTCAGGGAGAACTCATCTCGGGGCAAGTTTCGTGCTTAGATGCTTTCAGCACTTATCTTTTCCGCATTTAGCTACCGGGCAGTGCCATTGGCATGACAACCCGAACACCAGTGATGCGTCCACTCCGGTCCTCTCGTACTAGGAGCAGCCCCCCTCAATTCTCCAGCGCCCACGGCAGATAGGGACCGAACTGTCTCACGACGTTCTAAACCCAGCTCGCGTACCACTTTAAATGGCGAACAGCCATACCCTTGGGACCTACTTCAGCCCCAGGATGTGATGAGCCGACATCGAGGTGCCAAACACCGCCGTCGATATGAACTCTTGGGCGGTATCAGCCTGTTATCCCCGGAGTACCTTTTATCCGTTGAGCGATGGCCCTTCCATTCAGAACCACCGGATCACTATGACCTGCTTTCGCACCTGCTCGAGCCGTCACTCTCGCAGTCAAGCTAGCTTATGCCATTGCACTAACCTCCTGATGTCCGACCAGGATTAGCTAACCTTCGTGCTCCTCCGTTACTCTTTGGGAGGAGACCGCCCCAGTCAAACTACCCACCAGACACTGTCCGCAACCCGGATTACGGGTCTACGTTAGAACACCAGCCATTAAAGGGTGGTATTTCAAGGACGGCTCCACGCAGACTGGCGTCCACGCTTCAAAGCCTCCCACCTATCCTACACATCAAGGACCAGTGTTCAGTGTCAAGCTATAGTAAAGGTTCACGGGGTCTTTCCGTCTTGCCGCGGGTACACTGCATCTTCACAGCGAGTTCAATTTCACTGAGTCTCGGGTGGAGACAGCCTGGCCATCATTACGCCATTCGTGCAGGTCGGAACTTACCCGACAAGGAATTTCGCTACCTTAGGACCGTTATAGTTACGGCCGCCGTTTACCGGGGCTTCGATCAAGAGCTTCGCGTTGCCGCTAACCCCATCAATTAACCTTCCGGCACCGGGCAGGCGTCACACCGTATACGTCCACTTTCGTGTTTGCACAGTGCTGTGTTTTTAATAAACAGTTGCAGCCAGCTGGTATCTTCGACTGATTTCAGCTCCACCCGCAGGGGCTTCACCTACATATCAGCGTGCCTTCTCCCGAAGTTACGGCACCATTTTGCCTAGTTCCTTCACCCGAGTTCTCTCAAGCGCCTTGGTATTCTCTACCTGACCACCTGTGTCGGTTTGGGGTACGATTTAATGTTACCTGATGCTTAGAGGCTTTTCCTGGAAGCAGGGCATTTGTTACTTCAGCACCGTAGTGCCTCGTCATCACACCTCAGCGTTAAAAGGTACCGGATTTACCTGGAACCTCCGCCTACATGCTTAAACCGGGACAACCGTCGCCCGGCTAACATAGCCTTCTCCGTCCCCCCTTCGCAGTAACACCAAGTACAGGAATATTAACCTGTTTCCCATCGACTACGCCTTTCGGCCTCGCCTTAGGGGTCGACTCACCCTGCCCCGATTAACGTTGGACAGGAACCCTTGGTCTTCCGGCGAGCGGGCTTTTCACCCGCTTTATCGTTACTTATGTCAGCATTCGCACTTCTGATACCTCCAGCATGCCTCACAGCACACCTTCAACGGCTTACAGAACGCTCCCCTACCCAACAACACATAGTGTCGCTGCCGCAGCTTCGGTGCATGGTTTAGCCCCGTTACATCTTCCGCGCAGGCCGACTCGACCAGTGAGCTATTACGCTTTCTTTAAATGATGGCTGCTTCTAAGCCAACATCCTGGCTGTCTGTGCCTTCCCACATCGTTTCCCACTTAACCATGACTTTGGGACCTTAGCTGGCGGTCTGGGTTGTTTCCCTCTTCACGACGGACGTTAGCACCCGCCGTGTGTCTCCCGTGATAACATTCTTCGGTATTCGTAGTTTGCATCGGGTTGGTAAGCCGGGATGGCCCCCTAGCCGAAACAGTGCTCTACCCCCGAAGATGAGTTCACGAGGCGCTACCTAAATAGCTTTCGGGGAGAACCAGCTATCTCCCGGTTTGATTGGCCTTTCACCCCCAGCCACAAGTCATCCGCTAATTTTTCAACATTAGTCGGTTCGGTCCTCCAGTTAGTGTTACCCAACCTTCAACCTGCCCATGGCTAGATCACCGGGTTTCGGGTCTATACCCTGCAACTTAACGCCCAGTTAAGACTCGGTTTCCCTTCGGCTCCCCTATACGGTTAACCTTGCTACAGAATATAAGTCGCTGACCCATTATACAAAAGGTACGCAGTCACACCACGAAGGTGCTCCCACTGCTTGTACGTACACGGTTTCAGGTTCTTTTTCACTCCCCTCGCCGGGGTTCTTTTCGCCTTTCCCTCACGGTACTGGTTCACTATCGGTCAGTCAGGAGTATTTAGCCTTGGAGGATGGTCCCCCCATATTCAGACAGGATACCACGTGTCCCGCCCTACTCTTCGAGTTCACAACCTGTGTGCTTTCGTGTACGGGACTGTCACCCTGTACCGTGCGACTTTCCAGACGCTTCCACTAACACACAAGCTGATTCAGACTCTGGGCTGCTCCCCGTTCGCTCGCCGCTACTGGGGGAATCTCGGTTGATTTCTTTTCCTCGGGGTACTTAGATGTTTCAGTTCCCCCGGTTCGCCTCGTTAACCTATGTATTCAGTTAACGATAGTGCAACGAATTGCACTGGGTTTCCCCATTCGGACATCGCCGGGTCAAAGGTTCATATCACCTCGCCGGCGCTTTTCGCAGATTAGCACGTCCTTCATCGCCTCTGACTGCCAGGGCATCCACCGTGTACGCTTAGTCGCTTAACCTCACAACCCGAAGATGTTTCATCTTCTGATTGCGAAAATTTGAGAGACTCGAACACACCTTAAAGATGTGTCGTTTCAATTTTCAGCTTGATCCAGATTTTTAAAGAGCAAAACTTCGCAGTGCACCTTTTCAGGTTCACTCTGAAGTTTTCTTGGGTTCGCAGTAAAAGATGGTGGAGCTATGCGGGATCGAACCGCAGACCTCCTGCGTGCAAAGCAGGCGCTCTCCCAGCTGAGCTATAGCCCCATCGTTTTGCAATCTCTGTACCGCTCATCCTTTAAAAGGAGTTTGGTAGGCCTGAGTGGACTTGAACCACCGACCTCACCCTTATCAGGGGTGCGCTCTAACCACCTGAGCTACAAGCCTGCAGAGATTTTTACTGCTGTTTTTCATCAGACAATCTGTGTGAGCACTGCAAAGGCAGGTTCTTTAAGGTAAGGAGGTGATCCAACCGCAGGTTCCCCTACGGTTACCTTGTTACGACTTCACCCCAGTCATGAATCACAAAGTGGTAAGCGCCCTCCCGAAGGTTAAGCTACCTACTTCTTTTGCAACCCACTCCCATGGTGTGACGGGCGGTGTGTACAAGGCCCGGGAACGTATTCACCGTAGCATTCTGATCTACGATTACTAGCGATTCCGACTTCATGGAGTCGAGTTGCAGACTCCAATCCGGACTACGACGCACTTTATGAGGTCCGCTTGCTCTCGCGAGGTCGCTTCTCTTTGTATGCGCCATTGTAGCACGTGTGTAGCCCTACTCGTAAGGGCCATGATGACTTGACGTCATCCCCACCTTCCTCCAGTTTATCACTGGCAGTCTCCTTTGAGTTCCCGGCCTAACCGCTGGCAACAAAGGATAAGGGTTGCGCTCGTTGCGGGACTTAACCCAACATTTCACAACACGAGCTGACGACAGCCATGCAGCACCTGTCTCAGAGTTCCCGAAGGCACCAATCCATCTCTGGAAAGTTCTCTGGATGTCAAGAGTAGGTAAGGTTCTTCGCGTTGCATCGAATTAAACCACATGCTCCACCGCTTGTGCGGGCCCCCGTCAATTCATTTGAGTTTTAACCTTGCGGCCGTACTCCCCAGGCGGTCGACTTAACGCGTTAGCTCCGGAAGCCACGCCTCAAGGGCACAACCTCCAAGTCGACATCGTTTACGGCGTGGACTACCAGGGTATCTAATCCTGTTTGCTCCCCACGCTTTCGCACCTGAGCGTCAGTCTTTGTCCAGGGGGCCGCCTTCGCCACCGGTATTCCTCCAGATCTCTACGCATTTCACCGCTACACCTGGAATTCTACCCCCCTCTACAAGACTCTAGCCTGCCAGTTTCGAATGCAGTTCCCAGGTTGAGCCCGGGGATTTCACATCCGACTTGACAGACCGCCTGCGTGCGCTTTACGCCCAGTAATTCCGATTAACGCTTGCACCCTCCGTATTACCGCGGCTGCTGGCACGGAGTTAGCCGGTGCTTCTTCTGCGGGTAACGTCAATTGCTGAGGTTATTAACCTCAACACCTTCCTCCCCGCTGAAAGTACTTTACAACCCGAAGGCCTTCTTCATACACGCGGCATGGCTGCATCAGGCTTTCGCCCATTGTGCAATATTCCCCACTGCTGCCTCCCGTAGGAGTCTGGACCGTGTCTCAGTTCCAGTGTGGCTGGTCATCCTCTCAGACCAGCTAGGGATCGTCGCCTAGGTGAGCCGTTACCCCACCTACTAGCTAATCCCATCTGGGCACATCTGATGGCAAGAGGCCCGAAGGTCCCCCTCTTTGGTCTTGCGACGTTATGCGGTATTAGCTACCGTTTCCAGTAGTTATCCCCCTCCATCAGGCAGTTTCCCAGACATTACTCACCCGTCCGCCGCTCGTCACCCAGGAGCAAGCTCCCTGTGTTACCGCTCGACTTGCATGTGTTAGGCCTGCCGCCAGCGTTCAATCTGAGCCATGATCAAACTCTTCAATTTAAGTTTGATGCTCGTGAATTAAACTTCGTAATGAATTACGCATGTTCACTCAGAGACTTGGTATTCATTTATTGTCCGAAGACATTAAGAATCCATGTCACTTTGAGTGCCCACACAGATTGTCTGATAAATTGTTAAAGAGCAGTGCAACGCGGCTTTCGCTCACCGTTGCGAGGTCCCGTATATTACGTTTTCCTCATTCAGAGTCAAGTGATTATTTTCGCTTTTCTCTGTTGGCGTTCATCTCTGAACCCCGCTAACCCGGCGGCCTGTAAGCCGTTGTTCCGTGTCAGTGGAGGCGCATTATAGGGAGTTCTCAGACGTTGACAACCCCTCTTTTAAAAAAAACTTTCAACCGTCTCTTTTTTGCTCAAAACCGTGCTATAGCGCCAGTTTTTCGAGCGTTTCAAAGCCATAACGGCGTAAAACGGGTAAAAGTTGTTCAGTTTCTTTTGTTAACGCCATACAAAACGCGATATTCGCATCGGTAGATTTCGCATCCGGGGCTTCATGCTCCAGCAACCATGCCGTACGACGGGCAATAGCCGCTCCGGAATCCACCAGACGCGTCCCCTCCGGCAGTACCTCTAATAGCTCTTCCTGGAGTAGCGGGAAGTGGGTACAGCCCAGCACAACAGTATCCGGGGGTTCGGGCATCCTCAGCCACGGACGAAGAATACGACGCAGCTCGTCGAGTGATACCGACTTGCCATGCAGCTTCGCTTCCGCCATCTCCACCAGCTCAGCCGAACCGAGCATCGCAATCTGGCATTCATTAGCGAAACGGTCGATCAGCTCGCGGGTATAAGGACGCTTTACCGTACCTCGCGTGGCCAGCAAGCCCACAATGCCGTTCGCTGTCAGACGCGCGGCAGGCTTTATTGCAGGAACGACGCCCACAACCGGGAACTGGAATTTTTCACGCAGGGCGGGAAGAGAAACGGTGCTCGCCGTGTTACACGCGATGACAGCCAGCGCAAGGGGATAGCGCTTTTGTACCGCAGTGACGATTTCCACCACGCGCTCGACAATAAAATCTTCGCTCTTTTCCCCGTACGGGAAAGCGACGTTATCGAAGGCGTAGATGTAATGGAGATCCGGCAGGAGATGCCGAATCTCATCATAGACCGAAAGCCCACCGACGCCGGAATCAAACACCAGCACGGTGGGACGCGGATTAGAAGGTGTAGCTGCCAGACAAGGTGTATTCCCGTCCTGCAGTTTGGTAGCCATAAACTGTCTCGTAATCTTTATCGAACAGGTTGGCTATTTTACCACGAACTGTAAGGTGTGAGGTGACAGGATACGAAACTGCGACATCCCACAGGCTTACACCGCCCATTTTTACTTTCTCAGACGGGTAAGTACCAAAGTCAGTGTCGTAACGCGTACCGAGATAGTGATAAGTCAGGCTCCAGTCGAAATCATAGATCTGCGTGTCGAGCTGATATTTCACCTGCTGCTTAGCACGACGGTCCAGAAGTTCGTTGGTTGCAGCATTGCGGGCATCCACGTAGTCGTAGCCAACGGTGTGCGTCAACGGCCCCGTGTCAAACGATGCTGTTGCTTCCACACCTTTAATGCGCGCTTTACCGACGTTGTAATATTGCTGGAGGTTATTATCGAAGTCGATGAGATTATCAACGTCATTACGGTAGCCGGATACGCGCCAGCTCACGCCTGCCGTCAGGCCTTCAAACGCACCTTCCCACTGTTTGCTCTCTTCTGGATCAAGATGGTCATTGCCATAGAAACCATAGAGTTGACCCAGATTCGGTGCTTTATAGGCCGTACCATAAGAAGCAACGAAACGGTAACCCTCCACGAACTCCCAGGCCGCACTGCTTTGCCAGGTGCCATGACGACCGAACTGAGAGTTGTCATCGCTGCGAACCGCTCCTTCCAGGGTGAAGTCACCAAACTGCTGCAGCCCGGTCAGGTAGACGCCGGTGTTACGCAGGTCGTAGCCGTTGGTCACGTAGTTTGTACCTGGCTCGGTGCTCTGCTTCTGCCAGTCAACGCCCGCGCCAATGTTCCCATGGCCAACATCAACGGAGTTGAGCCACTGGACATTGTACTGCTTGATTTCATCCAGCGTGGCTGTCGAATCGTAGCGGCCTAAATTCGGGTCGTAGTTATAGTCCTTGCTGTGGCTATAGCTGGTGAGCAGCTGTGAATGGAAGATGTCATCGTTGAAGCGCAATCCTGCATCCCAGGTCTGACTATAAAGCTGGCGGGTATCGACCAGTACGTCAGGGGTAAATGAGCTGTAGTAACCGTCGTAGGCAGTACGGTTGCTGTAGCCAAAGCCGCGAACAAAACCGCTCCACTGCTCCGAGAATGCGTGATCCAGTGCGCCGTAGAGCGTTTTATTCATAAAGCCGTCGCGATCGGTCTGGGCAAGGCCACCATTGTTGCCGTCCGCAACCACATCAAACCCTTTGGTATAGGTGTAATCACCCGCAAGCGTGACGCGTGTGCTGTCGCCCAGTGTTTGCTGAGTACTGCCACCATAATTCTGGTAGCCGTGCGAGCCTACGCCAGCATTCAGCGTGGTACCGTCCTTCGCACGAGTAGTAATAATGTTTACGACGCCACCGATCGCGTCTGAGCCGTATACCGCCGAACGCGGTCCACGAACATATTCGATTCGCTGTACCAGGGAGATTGGGAACTGGCTGAGATCGGATGACCCCGTGACGCCCGCCTGGTTAAGGCGGATCCCATCAACAAGGATCAGGACGTGGCTGGAGTTGGTGCCACGGATAAAGAGAGAAGAGAGTTGCCCCATCCCACCACTTTGCGCCGTATCCACGCCGGGCAGGCGACGCATAACATCCAGGAGCGAGGTTGACTGCCAACGGTCAATATCGGCACGCGTAACAACCGTGTTTGCAGCCAGAATAGTTTTTTCAGGTTGTTCAAAACGATTTGCCGTCACCACCAACGAGTCTGCGCTATCCTGCGCCCAGCCCGAAAATGCCGTGACGGACAACGCCGTCAACAGCGATACTTTTTTAATCATTGTTAAAGCATCCACAATATAAGAAGGATGCCGCAGGCCTCATCGATAGCACGCGATGATGAAACCAAATGCGACGTGATCCCGGCAGGTCTTCGGGCTAGGTGGCTATATAAGGATGAAGACTTCCCATTTTCACAGTGTCTACAACGCTCATCCCGCCAGTCTTTACCGCTGCGCGTCAGCTCCAGATTTACACTGGATTCCCTTTTCACTCTCAGGAGACCGGAAACAGAATGCTACAATTAGACACGTATGGATGTCCAGACAGCTATTGGCCATTAAATCTGGACATCCCCTGAACAATCCCTACAATCGCCGCGTAATTCTTTATCACTCAGGACGCATCATGACCCCAGAACACCTCCCGACAGAACAGTACGACGCGCAGCTGGCAGAGAAAGTTGTCCGCCTGCAAAGTATGATGACGCCTTTCAACGCGCCCGTTCCCGAGGTGTTCCGCTCTCCTGTCAGCCACTACCGCATGCGTGCCGAGTTCCGCATCTGGCACGACGGTGACGACCTGTACCACATCATTTTCGATCAGCAGACGAAGTCCCGTATCCGCGTGGACAGCTTCCCGGCGGCGAGTGAGCTTATCAACCAGCTGATGACGCTGATAATGGACGCCGTGCGTAACAACCCGGTACTGCGTAACAAGCTTTTCCAGATTGACTACCTGACCACGCAAAGCAATCAGGCGATTGTCTCCCTGCTGTACCACAAAGCCCTGAACGACGAGTGGCGCGAGCAGGCGGAAGCGCTGCGCGATGCGCTGCGTGCGCAGAACATCAACGTTCACCTGATTGGCCGCGCGACAAAAACCAAAATCATGCTGGATCAGGACTACATCGACGAGCGTCTGCCGGTGGCGGGTAAAGAGATGGTGTATCGTCAGGTCGAGAACAGCTTCACCCAGCCGAACGCTGCAATGAACGTGCAGATGCTGGAGTGGGCGCTGAAGGCGACGGAAGGATCAACGGGCGATCTGCTTGAGCTCTACTGCGGTAACGGCAACTTCTCGCTGGCGCTGGCGCGTAACTTCGATCGCGTCCTGGCAACGGAAATCGCCAAACCGTCGGTTGCCGCCGCGCAGTACAACATTGCCGCCAACCATATCGACAACGTGCAGATCATTCGTATGGCCGCAGAAGAGTTCACGCAGGCGATGAACGGTGTTCGCCAGTTTAACCGTCTGGAAGGAATCGATCTGAAGAGCTACCAGTGTGAGACGATTTTTGTCGACCCGCCGCGCAGTGGCCTGGACAGCGAAACCGAGAAGATGGTGCAGGCCTACCCGCGTATTTTGTACATCTCCTGTAATCCGGAGACGCTGTGCAAGAACCTGGAAACGTTAGGCCAGACGCACAAGGTTGAACGTCTGGCGCTGTTCGATCAGTTCCCGTATACGCACCATATGGAGTGCGGTGTACTGCTCACGGCGAAGTAATGTGGCCTTGTAGGGCAGGTAAGCGAAGCGCCACCTGCCAAAAAAGCCGGATGGCGCTTCGCTTATCCGGCCTACAATGACAAAAACCTTTACTCCGGTAACTGGCTTTTACGGCTACGCATACGCGAGCCAATCCAGAACACCAACGCCACAGACAGTACCGCAGGGAAGAAGTTAGAGCCGATATCCGGATACTCCGCGCGCACCACCGTGCTGTACAGCAATACGCCCAGAATAAAGCAGGCGGCGGCCAGCCCCGGTAACCCCACCGGCATGGTGCGGTTCAGGTAGCGTTGATGCAGGCAGTACACCGTCAGCACCAGCGCAATCAGCGGGAAAATCGAAAACGGCACGATGGAGCTAAAAATAGCGGCGAACGTACCATTAATGGATAAGCCAGCGATCAATGCCAGCAACAGCGTCCCTTTATCCTGACCTGACTGTTTCATTACTCACCTTCACTCTTCGGTTTGATGTGCCAGTTTCTCTTGTTCACGGCGATACCAGTAGTACGCGCCTTTGGAGATCATCCTGAGCTGCAATACCAGTCGCTCTTCAAGCTGCTTGCGTTGTTCAATGCTGACATCCAGCGCTTCGGCACCTGCGCTGAAAACAATCGTCACCATCGCCTCGGCCTGTGCTTCGGTAAACGCACGCGGCATATGGTTTTCGAGTTCAAGATAGTCGGCAAGTTCCGCGATGAAGTGCTGAATTTCGCGTGCGACGGCGGCACGAAACGCCGCCGACGTGC
Source organism: Enterobacter sp. BNK-13 (assembly GCF_048685015.1). Lineage (NCBI taxonomy): Bacteria > Pseudomonadati > Pseudomonadota > Gammaproteobacteria > Enterobacterales > Enterobacteriaceae > Enterobacter > Enterobacter sp. BNK-13. Next base: position 4,220,361 of record NZ_JBLQTP010000001.1, read on the forward strand.
CCGAACGCTCACGCAGAAGCAGACGAAACGCGTTGGGGTTATTGCCGATAAATTCCATAAAGGTCGATACGGAGGTACGGATCACGCTGCCCCCTTTGGCGATACGCTGACGCGCCTGGCGCATCAGCTGACGCAGCATCAAACCGCTCTCGTCGACCATGGTCAGGCCCAGTTCATCCACATCACGGAAGTGACGATAGAAGGACGTTGGCGCAATCCCGGCCTCGCGTGCGACTTCGCGCAGGCTCAAACTGGCAAAACTTCGCTCAGCACTCAGTTGACTGAATGCGGCTTCCACCAGCGAACGCCGGGTTTTCTCTTTTTGTTGTGCTCTTACGCCCATCACGATAGTTGAATCCTTCCAAAGGCCTGATGGCACTATACCAGAGAATAAAATTAATCTGTTTGCCTGGCTTTGTGAATGATTGTTTACGTGCGGTTTGTGCTCAACTGCCGGAAAAAAGCACAACGATAATTGGGTTACTCTGGCAATGATGTTATGATTCTGTTGCTTTTATGTATAAGAACAGGTAAGCCTTGCCATGCCACATTCCTACGATTACGACGCAATAGTTATTGGTTCCGGCCCCGGCGGCGAAGGCGCTGCTATGGGTCTGGTGAAACAGGGAGCCAGAGTAGCGGTCATTGAGCGCTACCATAATGTCGGCGGCGGTTGCACCCACTGGGGCACCATCCCTTCGAAAGCCCTCCGCCACGCCGTTAGCCGCATTATCGAATTCAACCAGAACCCTCTTTACAGCGACCACTCCCGACTTCTTCGTTCCTCCTTTGCCGACATCCTGAACCACGCGGATACCGTCATTAACCAGCAGACGCGCATGCGTCAGGGGTTTTATGAGCGTAACCACTGTGAAATTTTGCAGGGCAACGCGCATTTTGTGGATGAACACACCCTGGCACTCGAATGCCACGACGGGTCGGTTGAAACCATCACCGCTGAAAAATTTGTGATTGCCTGCGGTTCACGCCCGTACCATCCGGCCGACGTGGACTTCTCGCACCCGCGCGTCTACGACAGCGACTCGATTCTGAGCCTGCACCATGAACCCCGCCACGTCATTATCTATGGCGCAGGGGTCATTGGTTGCGAATATGCGTCGATCTTCCGCGGAATGGACGTCAAAGTTGACCTGATCAACACTCGCGATCGCCTGCTGGCCTTCCTCGATCAGGAGATGTCGGACTCCCTCTCCTACCACTTCTGGAACAGCGGCGTGGTCATTCGTCACAACGAAGAGTACGAGAAGATCGAAGGCTGCGACGACGGGGTGATCATGCACCTCAAGTCCGGCAAGAAGCTGAAAGCGGACTGCCTCCTGTACGCCAACGGCCGTACCGGCAACACCGATTCCCTGCAGCTGGAAAATATCGGGCTTGAAACCGACAGCCGCGGTCAGCTGAAGGTCAACAGCATGTATCAGACCGCCCTGCCGCACGTTTACGCGGTCGGCGACGTCATTGGCTATCCAAGCCTGGCCTCAGCCGCTTACGACCAGGGACGCATTGCGGCTCAGGCGCTGGTGAAAGGCGAAGCGACGGCGCATCTGATTGAAGATATCCCTACGGGCATCTACACCATCCCGGAAATCAGTTCCGTAGGGAAAACCGAGCAGCAGCTGACGTCAATGAAGGTGCCTTACGAGGTGGGTCGTGCGCAGTTTAAGCATCTGGCGCGGGCGCAAATCGTGGGGATGAGCGTGGGTACGCTGAAAATTCTGTTCCATCGCGAGACGAAAGAGATCCTCGGGATTCACTGCTTTGGTGAACGCGCCGCGGAAATCATTCATATCGGTCAGGCGATCATGGAGCAGAAAGGTGGTGGTAACACCATTGAGTACTTCGTCAACACCACCTTTAACTACCCGACCATGGCGGAAGCCTATCGGGTCGCGGCACTAAACGGCCTGAACCGCCTGTTTTAACGCGCTGTCAAAATGGCCATCCATCGCACCACGGATGGCCTCTGCCAGCTGCTCATAGCGGCTGCGCAGCGGTGACCCAGGGCGATAGACCAGGCCAATCGTACGACGCGGCTCTGGTTTAATGCACGGCAAGTAGACCACGCCATCACGTTTACGCTCGTGCGGTACCGCCAGCGCAGGCAGCAGCGTAATACCGCTTCCCGCCGCGACCATATTACGCAGCGTTTCCAGGCTGGTTGCGCGGAAATGGGTATCCTCATCCGCACCCGCTTCGAAGCAGAAGCCCATCGCCTGGTCGCGCAGGCAGTGGCCATCTTCCAGCATCAGCAGCTTTTCACCCGCCAGATCGGCCATCGGCACGCGATCGCGGTTCGCCCACGGGTGATCTTCATAGATCGCCAGCATCATTGGCTCATCGAACAGCGGCACTTCAATAAAGGCTTCACTCTCTTTTACCAGTGCCAGAATGGCGCAGTCGAGCTTGCCGCTGTCCAGCTGTGCCAGCAGCTGATGGGTTTGCGCTTCGTGCAGGTACATTTCGAGTTTCGGGAACGTCTGGTGCAGCATCGGAATGATGTGCGGTAACAGGTACGGGCCAACGGTTGGGATCAGGCCAATATGCAGCGGGCCGGACATGGCCTCCCCCTGCTGGCTTGCCATTTCCTTGAGCACTTTGACCTCGCGCAGCACGGTGCGCGCCTGATCCACCAGCAGAAGACCTGCCTGTGTGAACAGAACCTTACGACTGGTGCGCTCCAGCAGCATCACGCCCAGCTCGTCTTCCAGCTTGCGGATCTGGCCGCTCAGCGTGGGCTGGCTGACGTGGCAGGAATCTGCCGCGCGGCGAAAGTGACGATGCTCGGCTAACGCTACCAGGTATTCAAGATCACGAATATTCATTATTCATCCTCCGTCGCCACGATAGTTCATGGCGATAGATAGCATAGCAACGAACGATTATCCCTATCAAGCATTCTGTTGAATAATACACCACATAGACGAGGCGGCACGTGTTTGACCCTTGACGTCTCCGCACCGTCAGCGAGTTTCTCTCAAAACTCGAACAACTAAAGCCAACGTGAACTTTTGCGGACCCCGTGGTCCGCTTTTTTTTGCGTAAAAAAGCCCAACTCAGGGTTGGGCTGGGGTTTTGTAGGTCGGGTAAGGCGAAGCCGCCACCCGACGTTTCAGGCATCAAATCAGCCGGTTTTTCGCATCCGCAATCGCCTGCGCCACCTGCTTAGGCGACACGCCGCCTTTCGCCGCACGCTTATCCAGGCAGGACTGCAGCGAAAGAATCGGATACACCTCATCCCCGATAACCGCGCTGAATTTCTGCAGATCGGCCAGCGCCAGATCTTCCAGCGGTTTACCCTGACGAATGGCTTCCACCACCGCTTCACCGACAATATGGTGCGCTTCACGGAACGGTACGCCCTTCGCCACCAGGTAATCCGCCAGCTCGGTCGCGTTCGCATAGCCCTGCTGCGCCGCTTCCTGACAGCGCGGACGCTTCACCTGAATGCCGTCCAGCACCAGCGCGCCCATATGCAGACAGTCCAGCCAGGTGTCGAGCGCGTCGAACAGCCCCTCTTTGTCTTCCTGCATATCTTTGTTGTACGCCAGCGGCAGCCCTTTCAGGGTCATCATCATGCCGGTCAGCGCGCCCTGCACGCGGCCACATTTCCCGCGGATCAGCTCCAGCGCGTCCGGGTTTTTCTTCTGCGGCATCAGGGATGAACCTGAGGTCACGCGGTCGGACAGCTCAACAAAGCCCGCTTCGCCGGAGTTAAAGAAGATCAGATCTTCGGCAAAGCGCGACAGGTGCACCATACCGATAGACGCGTTAGAGAGCAGTTCCAGCACATGGTCACGATCGGAGACGCTATCCAGGCTGTTACGGGTAGCGGAGGCAAAGCCCAGCCAGCCTGCCAGCTGTTCACGGTCGATTTCGTAAGCGGTACCCGCCAGCGCGCCGCTGCCCAGCGGGCTGACGTCCAGACGCTTCAGGGTATCCTGCAGACGGCTTTCGTCACGCGCCAGCATCTCTACATAGGCCAGACACCAGTGCGCAAAGGTCACCGGCTGCGCGCGCTGCAGGTGGGTATAACCCGGCATCACCGCGTCCTGATTGTTCTGTGCGGTCTCCACCAGCGCGGTCTGCAGCTGACGGTTAGCCGCCAGCAGTTCGCCAACGGTATCCTTACACCACAGCTTCAGATCGGTGGCGACCTGGTCGTTACGGCTCCGGCCGGTATGCAGCTTTTTACCCAGCTGGCCGACCTTGTCGATCAGTTTACCTTCCACCCAGCTGTGAATATCTTCGGCATCGCTCTGCAGAATTTGCTGCGGATCCAGACGCACTTCTTCCAGCAGATTATTGAGCGCCTCTTCCAGCTGCAGCTGTTCCTCTGGGGTCAGCACGCCCACCGTCACCAGCGCTTTGGACCAGGCCACAGAGCCGACAATATCCTGTTCGGCCAGGCGGTAGTCGAAGCGCAAAGAGTCGTTGAACTGTTTGAACCGCTGATCCGCTGCCTGTGTAAAACGCCCACCCCAAAGTGCCATAACATGCTTCCTTAATATCTTTGAATTTCATTGCCCGGTGGCGCTGCGCTTACCGGGCCTACAAAACATTAAATCGATTACGCTAAAATACGCGTGCCAATCGGCGTGCCGTTAAACAGCGCCGGGAGCTGCTCCGCGTGACGCCAGGAGGCGATATCTACCGGGCGACCCAGCGTGCGTGCCGCATCCAGCGCGGCGTTCACTTTGACGATCATGCCGTCGGTGATGATGCCCTGCGCAATCAGCTGCTCGGCTTTCTCTGCCGTCATTTCTGCGATGCGCTGGCCTTTTCCGTCCAGAATGCCGCTCACGTCGGAGAGCAGGATCAGGTCCGCACCCAGCGTTGCCGCCAGTGCGGTTGCCGCCTGGTCAGCGTTAACGTTCATCAGCTCACCCTCTTCGGTCACGCCGATAGAGCTCACCACTGGCAGGAACCCGCCTTCCAGCAGCGTGTTAATCAGCTTAGGCGAACCCGGCTGCGCCAGTCCAACATGACCGAGCGCTTCGTCGAGCTGGGTCACTTTTACGCTGTCGCCATCGCCCAGATAGAGGCCAACGGAGGCAATGTGGTGTTTCTTCGCCCAGGACAGCAGGGTTTTGTTCGCCGTACCCGCCAGCGCACCGGTGATAATGTCAATTTGATCCGCAGGCGTCACGCGCAGGCCGTTTTTCTTGATCACCGGCAGGTTGAGCCCTTTCATCAGCTCATCCACCACGCAGCCGCCGCCGTGCACAATCACCAGTGGACGTTGGTGTGATTCGCGATAGTTCACCAGCGCGGTAAACAGACGCTCCAGCGCTTCTTCGCTGTCCAGCAGTACACCACCGAGTTTGATAATTAATGGGTTCATCATCACACCTTAAATAAGAGCCTGCGTTTCAGGGAAACCGAAACGAATATTTGCACACTGCATTGCCTGTGCGGCAGCGCCTTTCAGTAAGTTATCTTCTGCGGCCACCACGATGAGGTGCTCACCCTGAACGGCAAAGCCGATATCGCAGAACGGCAGACCGACCACGTTTTTCAGCGCCGGCACGCCTTTGTCGTACAGACGTACCAGCGGTTTGTCCGCATACGCCTGCGTGAAGACCTCGCTCACCTGCTCCTTGGTCACGCCAGGCTTCAGGCGACAGGTAATGGTTTCGAGGATCCCACGCGGGAAGCTGCCCAGGTGCGGGGTGAAAATGACGTCCGCGCCCAGATGCGTCGTGATTTCAGGGTGATGACGGTGATTAAACACGCCATACGGCTGAAGGCTCACTTCGCAAAAGCTGTTGGAGATCGCCGCCTTGCGCCCTGCACCGCTCACGCCGCTGGTGGCATTGATCACCGGCCACTGGTTCAGATCCAGCAGACCCGCGTCGATCAGCGGCTTCAGGGCAAGCTGCGCCGCCGTCGGGTAGCAGCCCGGAACGGCAATCAGATCCGCTTCTTTCAGTTTATCTGCGCTCCACTCAGCCAGGCCGTACACCGCTTTTTCAAGCAGATCCGGATGCTGATGGGTGAAACCGTAATATTTTTCGTAGAACGCGCCGTCGTTAACGCGGAACGCGCCGGAGAGGTCGAAGACCACGCAGCCAGCCGCCAGGAACTGTGGCGCCAGGTCGTGGCTGACCTCGTGTGCGGTGGCTAAAAACACCACGTCGACGCCGTCAGTAAACTCGCTGATGTCAGACATGGGCTGCAGCGGCAGATCGACCAGGCCCTTAAGCTGCGGATGCAAATCGGAAATTAACTTTCCTGCATCATTGCTTTGCGCTGACACGGTCAAAGCGGTTATGGTCATATGTGGATGGCGATTCACGTAGCTTACAAGCTCTGCGCCCGCATAACCGCTAGCGCCTACAATCAGCGTATTCAACATCGGGTTCCTTTATGCTCAACGTTAATGTATTTTTATTCACATTTATTGCATGAATATTGATACTATCACGACCTAAGGTGTGTCAACAATGAAAATGAACTTACCGCCATTTATCGAGATCTACCGCGCCCTGATTGCCACACCGTCTATCAGCGCAACGGAAGAAGCGCTGGATCAGAGCAATGAGTCTTTAATCAATCTGCTGGCGGGTTGGTTTAGCGATCTTGGGTTTAACGTTGAGGTTCAGCCCGTCCCCGGCACTCGCCACAAATTTAACCTGCTCGCCAGTACCGGAACCGGTGCGGGCGGCCTGCTGCTGGCCGGTCATACCGACACCGTGCCGTTCGACGATGGCCGCTGGACGCGCGATCCGTTCACCCTGACCGAGCACGACAACAAGCTCTACGGTCTGGGCACCGCCGACATGAAAGGCTTCTTCGCCTTTATCCTCGACGCGCTGCGTGACGTGGACGTGACGAAGCTGAAAAAACCGCTCTACATTCTGGCGACCGCTGATGAAGAGACCAGCATGGCGGGCGCGCGCTACTTCTCTGAAAACACGGCGATTCGCCCGGATTGCGCGATCATCGGCGAGCCGACGTCTCTGCAGCCGATTCGCGCGCATAAAGGCCATATCTCTACCGCCGTGCGCGTGCTCGGCCAGTCCGGCCACTCCAGCGATCCGGCGCGCGGCGTGAACGCCATTGAGCTGATGCATGATGCCATCGGCCGCATCATGGCCCTGCGTGACGATCTGAAAGAGCGTTACCACTACGACGCGTTCACCGTGCCGTACCCGACGCTGAACCTCGGCAGCCTGCACGGCGGCGATGCCTCCAACCGCATCTGCGCCTGCTGCGAACTGCACATGGATATTCGCCCGCTGCCGGGCATGACCCTGAGCGATCTCGACGGCCTGCTGAATGAGGCGCTGGCCCCGGTGAGCGAACGCTGGCCGGGTCGCCTGACGGTCTCCGAACTGCATCCGCCCATCCCGGGTTACGAATGCCCGCCGGACCATCAGCTGGTCGATGTGGTAGAAAAGCTGCTCGGCCAGAAAACCGACGTGGTGAACTACTGCACCGAAGCGCCGTTTATTCAGACGCTTTGCCCGACGCTGGTTCTTGGCCCAGGCTCCATCAACCAGGCGCACCAGCCGGATGAATATCTGGAAACCCGCTTTATCAAACCCACCCGCGAACTGATTACCCAGGTTGTGCATCACTTCTGCTGGCATTAAAACCGCACCGAAGAGTCCCCTCTCCCTGTGGGAGAGGGTTAGGGTGAGGGCAACAGATCGCATGATCTTCGTCACATTTCCATAAGCATCTCTTATCTGACGCAATGCGAATTAAATTTCGTAAATTGCCCACATTTATTCGTTTGCTGAACCGTTTTCGCAGCAATTGACGACGGGGGTTTTACGTGGCTTTATAAAGGGAGATGACAAAAGAATGTCCAGAAGATTTTCACATGGGCATAAACAAAAATGATGGGGTGACTGGGTTTTTATGAACGAACAATATTCCGCGTTGCGTAGTAATGTCAGTATGCTCGGCAAAGTGCTTGGAGATACCATCAAAGATGCGTTGGGGGAAAACATCCTCGACCGCGTTGAAACCATCCGCAAGCTGTCTAAATCTTCCCGTTCCGGTAACGAGGCCAGTCGTCAGGAGCTGCTCACCACCTTGCAGAACCTCTCTAACGATGAGCTGCTGCCCGTTGCGCGCGCCTTCAGCCAGTTCCTGAACCTGGCCAACACCGCTGAGCAATACCACAGCATTTCGCCAAACGGCGAAGCGGCCAGCAACCCGGAAGTCATTGCCCGCACCCTTCGTAAACTGAAAGACCAGCCCGACCTCAACGAAGCCACCATCAAAAAAGCGGTTGAGTCGCTTTCGCTGGAGCTGGTACTGACCGCTCACCCAACCGAGATCACCCGTCGCACCCTGATCCACAAAATGGTGGAAGTGAACAACTGCCTGAAGCAGCTGGATAACAAAGACATTGCCGACTATGAACGCAACCAGCTGATGCGCCGTCTGCGCCAGCTGATTGCCCAGTCCTGGCACACCGATGAAATTCGTAAGCATCGCCCAAGCCCGGTCGACGAAGCCAAATGGGGCTTTGCGGTGGTGGAAAACAGCCTGTGGGAAGGGGTACCAAACTACCTGCGCGAGCTGAACGAACAGCTGGAAGCGAACCTGGGCTACCGTCTGCCGGTTGATTTCGTGCCGGTTCGCTTCACCTCCTGGATGGGCGGCGACCGCGACGGCAACCCGAACGTTACCGCGGAAATCACCCGCCACGTCCTGCTGCTGAGCCGCTGGAAAGCGACCGACCTGTTCCTGAAAGACATTCAGGTGCTGATCTCCGAGCTGTCGATGGTTGAAGCGACGCCGGAACTGCGCGCGCTGGCTGGCGAAGAAGGCGCCAGCGAGCCGTACCGTTTCCTGATGAAAAAACTGCGTGGTCAGCTGATGGCCACTCAGGCCTGGCTGGAAGCGCGCCTGAAAGGCCAGCGTCTGCCAAAACCAGAAGGCCTGCTCAGCCAGAACGAACAGCTCTGGGAGCCGCTGTACGCCTGTTATAAATCGCTGCAGGCCTGCGGGATGGGCATCATCGCCAACGGCGAACTGCTCGACACCCTGCGTCGCGTGAAGTGTTTCGGCGTGCCGCTGGTGCGTATCGACGTGCGTCAGGAAAGTACCCGTCATACCGAAGCGCTGGGCGAGCTGACCCGCTATCTCGGCATCGGTGACTATGAAAGCTGGTCCGAAGCTGACAAGCAGGCGTTCCTGATCCGCGAGCTGAACTCCAAGCGCCCTCTGCTGCCGCGCAACTGGGAGCCAAGCAACGATACCCGCGAAGTGCTCAACACCTGTAAAGCGATCGTGGACGCACCGAAAGGATCGGTCGCCGCCTATGTGATCTCCATGGCGAAAACCCCATCCGACGTGCTGGGCGTTCACCTCCTGCTGAAAGAAGCGGGAATCGACTACGCCCTGCCGGTCGCCCCGCTGTTTGAAACTCTCGACGACCTGAACAACGCCAACGACGTGATGAGCCAGCTGCTGAACATCGACTGGTATCGCGGCTTTATTCAGGGCAAACAGATGGTCATGATCGGCTATTCCGACTCCGCGAAAGATGCGGGCGTGATGGCGGCATCCTGGGCGCAGTATCAGGCGCAGGATGCACTGATCAAAACCTGCGAAAAAGCCGGTATCGAGCTGACCCTGTTCCACGGACGCGGTGGCTCAATTGGCCGTGGCGGCGCGCCAGCGCATGCGGCGCTGCTGTCACAGCCGCCGGGAAGCCTGAAAGGCGGCCTGCGCGTGACCGAGCAGGGTGAGATGATCCGCTTCAAGTACGGCCTGCCGGAAGTGACCATCAGCAGCCTGTCGCTTTATACCAGCGCGATCCTGGAAGCCAACCTGCTGCCACCGCCGGAGCCGAAAGCCTCCTGGTGCCACATCATGGACGAGCTGTCGGCTATCTCCTGCGATTTGTACCGCGGCTACGTGCGTGAAAACAAAGATTTCGTGCCTTACTTCCGTTCAGCCACGCCTGAACAGGAGCTGGGTAAACTGCCGCTGGGCTCACGTCCTGCAAAACGTCGCCCGACCGGCGGCGTAGAGTCTCTGCGTGCAATCCCGTGGATCTTTGCCTGGACGCAGAACCGTCTGATGCTGCCCGCCTGGCTGGGTGCCGGTGCCGCACTGCAAAAAGTGGTGGAAGACGGCAAACAGAGCGAGCTGGAGACCATGTGTCGCGACTGGCCGTTCTTCTCTACCCGTCTGGGAATGCTGGAGATGGTCTTCTCGAAAGCTGACCTCTGGCTGGCGGAATACTACGATCAGCGCCTGGTGAAGACAGAGCTGTGGGCGCTGGGTAAAGAACTGCGCGAACTGCTGGAAGGCGACATCAAAGTGGTGCTGGATATCGCCAACGACTCACACCTGATGGCGGACCTGCCGTGGATTGCCGAGTCTATCCAGCTGCGTAACATCTACACCGACCCGCTGAACGTCCTGCAGGCAGAGCTGCTGCACCGTTCGCGTCTGGCGGAAGAAGAAGGGAAAGAGCCGGATCCACGCGTTGAACAGGCGCTGATGGTGACGATTGCGGGCGTTGCGGCAGGTATGCGTAACACCGGCTAAGGCTTTACGCCCGGCGGCGCTGCGCTTGCACGGGCCTACGATAAGTAGGCCGGGTAAGCGTTAGCGCCACCCGGCAAATTTCGGTAGTCTCCTTATGCATTCCGATATCACCCAGATTTTGACTGACCTGGTGAACCGCACGTTACCGCTGGGTCAGATTCGTTTCTCAGCGCTGGCTGAACAGCATCCCCGAACCTCTCCCTGCCTCGGCATTACCCTTGGCACTCCCTGTGAGGCGTTTTTTTCTTTTTTTGGACAAATCACGCATCCTGCGCCTCACGTCCTGAGCATACATTTCGGTAAGCAGCAGCTTACAATCGAGCTACAGCGTGACAATGTGCTCTTACAACAACTCCAGGTTGCCCGACGTGGTCCGCGAACGGGGGCTTTTCTTCTGCAAACGCTCACCGAATTACAGATGCAGCCTGAGGAACAAGACACAGCAAGGCTGGTAGTTTTAAGCCTGCTCAGCCACTGCCGGGATCTGCTTGGCAGTGAAATTCACACCGACAGCCGCAGCCGGGCACTGTTCGAAGCCGTTCGGAGCTATATCGAAGAAAATTATGCCTCTTTGTTAACTCGCGAATCCGTGGCACAGGCGTTCTACATCTCACCAAACTACCTTTCCCATCTATTCCAGAAAGTCGGCAGCGTCGGATTCAATGAATATTTAACAAAAACGCGCCTGGAACATGCGCGTCAGCTGCTGAAAGGCTACGATCTCAAAATTAAAGATATCGCCACACGCTGCGGATTTACGGACAGCAACTACTTTTGCCGTCTCTTTCGCAAGCACACCGAACGTTCTCCTTCCGAATATCGACGCCAGTACCACAGCCAGCTGATCGCCAAAAAGTAGCATTGTGATCGCTCTCTCACTTCGCTAAGGACATTACATTTGTCCAGTATTTGGCAAAATTGACCTGTATTCGCCGCGCCTGGGTGCGCCGTATCCTTTATTCAACCTTTCTGACTTAAGGAAAAATAATGGAACTGTACCTGGATACCGCCAACGTGGCGGAAGTAGAACGCCTGGCGCGCATCTTTCCCATCGCGGGCGTCACCACCAACCCGAGCATCATTGCCGCCAGCCGTGAATCCATCTGGGACGTGCTGCCGCGCCTGCAACAAGCCATCGGGCCGGAAGGCACGCTGTTTGCTCAAACCATGAGCCGCGATGCCGAAGGCATGGTGGCGGAAGCCAAACGTCTGAGTAACGCCATTCCGGGCATTGTGGTGAAAATCCCGGTGACGGCTCAGGGGCTTATCGCAATTAAAGCATTGAAAAAAGAAGGGATAACCACGCTGGGCACCGCCGTTTACAGCGCGGCGCAGGGCCTGCTCGCCGCACTCGCAGGGGCGAAATATGTCGCGCCGTATGTAAACCGCGTCGACGCGCAGGGCGGTGACGGCATTCGCATGGTTCAGGAACTGCAGTCCCTGCTGGAACTGCACGCGCCGGAAAGCAAGGTGCTGGCCGCCAGCTTCAAAACGCCGCGTCAGGCGCTGGACTGCCTGTTGGCAGGATGTGAAGCAATCACGCTTCCCTTAGACGTAGCGCAACACATGCTCGGCACACCGGCGGTAGAGTCAGCCATAGAGAAGTTCGAGCAAGACTGGAAAAACGCGTTTGGTAACCTCAACCTCTAAGGGAGAACTGTTATGGACCGTATCATTCAATCGCCGGGGAAATATATCCAGGGCGCTGACGTACTGACCCGTCTCGGCGACTATCTGAAACCGCTGGCCAACCGCTGGCTGGTCGTCGGCGATAAATTTGTGCTGGGTTTTGCCGAAGAAACCCTACGACAAAGTTTTAAAAAAGCTGAACTGCATGCCGAAATCGCGCCGTTTGGCGGCGAGTGTTCACAAAATGAAATCGATCGGCTGAAAAGACTGGCCGATAGCGCCGACTGCCTGGCGGTGCTGGGTATTGGGGGCGGGAAAACGCTGGATACCGCCAAAGCGCTGGCCCACTTTATGAACGTGCCGGTCGCCATTGCGCCGACTATTGCCTCCACCGACGCGCCGTGCAGCGCCCTTTCCGTTATTTACACCGACAGCGGCGAGTTCGATCGCTACCTGATGCTGCCGCACAACCCGAACATGGTCATTGTGGATACGAAAGTGGTAGCAGGTGCGCCTGCACGTCTGCTGGCCGCCGGGATTGGCGACGCGCTGGCGACCTGGTTTGAAGCACGCGCCTGCTCGCTCAGCGGTGCGACCACCATGGCCGGGGGTAAATGCACCCAGGCGGCACTGGCGCTCGCGGAGCTGTGCTACAACACGCTGGTTGAAGAGGGTGAAAAAGCGATGCTGGCGGCGGAGCAGCATGTGGTGACGCCTGCGCTGGAACGCATCATCGAAGCCAACACCTATCTCAGCGGCGTCGGCTTTGAAAGCGGCGGGCTGGCGGCGGCACACGCTATTCATAACGGTATGACGGCGGTACCGGACGCGCATCACTTCTATCATGGGGAGAAAGTGGCGTTTGGTACGCTGACGCAGCTGGTGCTGGAAAATGCGCCGGTAGAAGAAATTGAAACCGTCGCGGCGCTTTGCCACAGCGTTGGGCTGCCAATCACGCTGGCACAGCTGAACATCAAAGAGGATATTCCGGCCAAAATGCGTCTGATTGCCGAAGCGTCCTGTGCGGAAGGAGAAACCATCCACAACATGCCCGGCGGCGTCACGCCGGATCAGGTCTATGCGGCACTGCTGGTGGCCGACCAGTATGGACAGCGATTCCTGCAGGAGTGGGAGTAATAAAAAAAGCCGGGTGGCGCTGCGCTTACCCGGCCTACATGGCACTTTAATTTCCAGGCCGGGTAAGGCGTAGCCGCCACCCGGCACAAAGGTTACTTCACGTCAAACCGATCCAAATCCATTACCTTCGCCCATGCGGCAACGAAGTCGCGAACGAACTTCTCATGCGCATCATCGCTGGCGTAAACCTCTGCCAGCGCACGCAGGACGGCGTTAGAACCGAAGACCAGATCGGCGCGGGTGGCGGTATATTTCACTTCACCGCTGGCGCGATCGCTTCCGGCAAACAGCTCATTGGATTCGTCGGTCGCCTTCCACTGGGTGTTCATATCCAGCAGATTCACGAAGAAATCAGTGCTCAGCACGCCCTCACGGTTGGTGAACACGCCGTTCTTGCTGCCATCAAAGTTGGCACCCAGCACGCGCAGGCCACCAATCAGCACCGTCAGCTCCGGCGCGGTCAGCGTCAGCTGTTGGGCTTTATCAATCAGCAGTGACTCCGTGGTGGACACATCCACCTGTGCACGGTAGTTGCGGAAGCCATCGGCAATCGGTTCGAGCAGGTTAAACATCTCGATATCCGTCTGATCCTGACGCGCATCCACACGGCCCGGCGTGAACGGCACGGTGACGTACACGCCCGCCGCTTTTGCGGCCTGCTCAACGCCTACCACACCTGCCAGCACGATGATATCGGCCAGAGAGGCTTTGTTGGTGGTGCGCTGGATAGCTTCGAGCGCCGGTAACGCGCGAACCGCCGCGGCGTTCACATCCCAGTCACGCTGAGGCGCCAGCGCCAGACGCGCGCCGTTGGCACCGCCACGTTTATCGCCGCCGCGGAAGGTCGATGCCGACGCCCAGGCCACAGAAACCAGTTCGCTGACGGACAGACCGGACGCCGCAATTTCCGCCTTCAGGCTTTCAATGTCCTCTTTGGTCGGATTGAATACCGCCTGCGGCAGCGGGTCCTGCCAAATCAGATCTTCTTTCGGCACTTCCGGGCCAAGGTAACGCGATTTTGGCCCCATATCACGGTGGGTCAGTTTGAACCACGCGCGCGCGAAGGCTTCGTTGAAGGCCTGCGGATCGTTCAGGAAACGGCGGGAAATCTTTTCGAATTCCGGGTCAAAACGCAGCGTCAGGTCGGTGACCAGCATGGTCGGCTTGCGTTTTTTCGACGGGTCGAACGGATCGGGCATGATTTCCGGCGCATCAACGGCTTCAAACTGAATCGCCCCTGCCGGGCTGCGGGTCTGCACCCATTCGTATTTGAACAGGTTCTCGAAGAAGTAGTTGCTCCACTGCGTCGGGGTTTGTGACCAGATGACTTCCAGACCGGAGGTAATGGCATCAGCGCCCACGCCCGTGCCGAGCGTGCTGGCCCAGCCCAGGCCCTGCGCTTCAATTGGTGAGGCTTCCGGGTCGGTACCCACGTGGGTGGCTTCACCCGCGCCGTGAGTCTTGCCGAGGGTGTGACCACCTGCAATCAGCGCCACGGTCTCTTCATCGTTCATGCCCATGTTGCCGAAGGTCGCGCGAATCGCTGCCGCCGCTGACAGCGGTTCACCGCTGGCGTTTGGCCCTTCCGGGTTCACGTAGATCAGGCCCATTTCGGTGGCGGCCAGAGGACGCTTCGCCAGCGCTTCCGGATCGCGGTGGGTCAGCCAGGCTTTTTCATCACCCCAGTTCACGTCCAGATCCGGTTCCCAGACGTCTTCACGCCCGGCACCGAAACCAAAGGTGCGGAAGCCCGAATTCTCCAGCGCCACGTTACCCGCGAGGATAAACAGGTCAGCCCAGGAAATTTTTTGTCCGTATTTTTTCTTGATGGGCCACAGCAGACGGCGCGCTTTATCCAGGCTCACGTTATCCGGCCAGGAGTTCAGCGGCGCAAAGCGCTGTTGACCGCGTCCAGCCCCGCCGCGCCCGTCAACGGAGCGATAGGTACCCGCGCCGTGCCACGCCATGCGGATAAACAGGCCCGCGTAGCTGCCCCAGTCGGCTGGCCACCACGGCTGAGAGTCGGTTAGGAGTGCTTTAAGGTCGCCTTTAAGGGCAGAGTAATCAAGTTTGCTGAATTCTTTGCGGTAGTCGAAGTCTTCACCCAGCGGGTTCGAACGATTGGAATGTTGGTTAAGAAGATCGATGCGGAGTTGTTTTGGCCACCAGTCGCGGCTGCCTGTACCTGCGCCCGCGCTGTGATCGACGCCGCCCTGATGGAACGGGCATTTGCCGACTGATGCCGCTTTATTGGTCTCGTCTGACGTGCTCATCGCTATGCTCCCTTTTACAGTGTTACCGTTACGATATACGCCCTTGTTGATAAGGTATAGTTGAGATAACCCACAGATTCGATAGTTAAATCCGTTTAATTTCCCATGGAAAATACATGAGTTTTGTACGTCAAAGGCAGCATTGCTGATATGGCAGGAAAATAAAACCCTTATAAATCAAAAAACCCTCCGAAGAGGGCTCTTTTTTGTTACACGCCTGGTCTAACGCCGAGCGTGTGGCATATGGCGTAACTCATCTCAGCACGGTTCAGCGTGTAGAAGTGGAAATCCTTCACCCCTTCACGACTTAAGATCTTCACCATGTCCATCGCGATGTTTGCGCCCACCAGCTTGCGTGTTTCCGGGTCATCGTCCAGCCCCTCGTACATTTTAGACATCCAGAGCGGAATACGCACATTGGTCATATCAGCAAATTTCTTCGCCTGCTTGAAGTTAGAGACCGGCAGAATACCCGGGATAATTTCAACGTCGATGCCCGCGGAAACGCAGCGGTCACGGAAGCGCAGATAGCTTTCGACATCAAAGAAGAACTGGGTAATGGCGCGGTTCGCGCCGGCATCCACCTTACGCTTGAGGTTAAGCAGATCCGCCTGGGCGCTTTTCGCTTCCGGATGAACCTCAGGATAGGCGGCAACGGAGATATCAAAGTCAGCCACGCCCTTTAACAGCCCGACCAGATCGGCGGCATACATGTCCGGCTTACCGCTGCCCGGCGGCAGATCTCCGCGCAGCGCAACAATATGCCGAATGCCGTTATTCCAGTAATCCTGGGCGATGGCACGCAGTTCGTCGCGGGTGGCGTCGATACAGGTGAGATGCGGCGCCGCTTCCAGACCGGTACGATCTTTGATGCCTTTAATGATGCTGTGGGTACGGTCACGCTCGCCGGAGTTCGCACCGTAGGTCACGGAGACAAACTTCGGTTTCAGGCTGCTGAGACGATCGATAGAACTCCACAGGGTTTGCTCCATTTCACTGGTGCGCGGCGGGAAAAATTCAAAAGAGACGTTAATCTGGCCGTTTACTTCGGCCAGGCTCTGGTTCAGTGCTTCCCGCTGGTTGGCGTGAAAAAAGCTCATACCCTACCCCTATCAATCGCGTGTCATTGTCTGTTGTGTTGTGAACTTCTATACGTTTAGACGTCCAGATGTAAAAATGACGGAAAAGCGGAGGGACGTCAATAGAAATAATCAACAATAACGGTGAGGTTTGCTCAGGGAAGATGAGGGAAATTCATGATGGGGGTGAGTGCAGTCTGATGCACTCACCCTAACCCTCTCCCACAGGGAGAGGGAAATTGAGTTTTTACAGCAGCTTAGCCAGACGGTTGATGTCGGACTGGATGGCCCCGGCAGTAACGTCGCGCCCGGCGCCCGGGCCGCGGATCACCAGCGGGTTATCGCGGTACCAGCGGCTTTCGATGGCGAAGACGTTATCGCACGGCAGCAGCGCCGCCAGCGGATGTTCAGGACGCACCGCCTCGACACCGACTCGCGCTTTTCCGTTGGCCTCGAAACGCGCCACGTAGCGCAGCACCAGCCCCATCTCGTTCGCGGCTTCCAGACGCTGCACCATCTGCTCGTTAAGTTCTTCGCCATTTTCAAAGAAATGGTCCACAGAACCTTCTTCACAGCCGGCAGGCACCAGCGACTCGACGCGGACGGAATCCGGTTCGATGTCATAACCCGCTTCACGCGCCAGGATCACCAGCTTGCGCATCACGTCTTTACCGGAGAGGTCAACGCGCGGATCGGGTTCCGTTAAGCCCTGCTGCCACGCCTGATCCACCAGGTCGGTGAACGGTACGGTGCCGTCAAACTGCAGGAACAGCCAGGAGAGCGTGCCGGAGAAGATACCGCTCAGCGCCAGAATGCTGTCGCCGCTTTCAATCAGGTCGCGCACGGTGTGGTTTACCGGCAGGCCCGCACCCACGGTGGCGTTATACAGCCAGTGACGACCGGTTTTTTCAAACGCGTCGTGGATCTGGCGGTATTTGTCGGTGCTGCTTGCCCCCGCCAGCTTGTTGGCGCTGATGACGTGGAAACCGTGGCTGGCGAAATCAAGATACTGATCGGCAAGCTGTTCGCTGGCGGTAACGTCCAGCACCACCAGATCGTCATACGGGTGCGCACGCATCCACAGGAACAGCGACTCTTCATCCTGCTCGACGGCTTCATCATTAAAGAAGGCAAGCGCGCGGCTGGCATCCAGCCCTTCGTAGTTCAGCAGGCTGCGGCGGCTGTCCACTACGCCTGCGAGAATGAATTCGAACCCGGTACGCGCCGAAAGCGTGACCTGTTCGCGGGCAAACAGCTCCAGCCAGCGGGAACCGATGTTGCCTTTACCAAACAGCACCAGGCCGATGCGTTTTTCCGCGCGGAACAGGGAGGTATGCAGACCCTGAATAAGGCTTTCGGTTGGCCCTTTGCGCAGAACGGCCACCAGGCTAATGCCCTCTTCCGATTGCCAGGTAAATTCCACCGGCTGGCCTTTCAGCTGCTGCCAGAAGCGGTGGCAGTGCAGCGGGTTACGGGTGACGCCCGCGCCCACCATCGCCACCAGCGCCAGCCCCTGACGCAGGCGAAGCTCGCCCGGCAGACCGGCTTCATCCAGAATTTTCAGGGCGCTGTCCGCCACTTCTGCGGTATAGCAGAACTGCAGCAGCTGGCGGTCATTGTGAACACCCACGGCCAGCGGACGCACCTGGGCGCGTTTCAGGATCGTGTCGATCTCTTTATGCGCCAGCCTGAAGTCCTGGCCCGCAGGAACCTGGAATTCAATCAGGCAGATGTCGTCGTGGCTGGTGACAATACGCGCCCCGGTACCGGACGCCAGCACGCGCTCAATGCGCGTGGAGCCTTGATCCGGGGTGTAGCTGCAGCGCAGCTGGAGGTCGATATCACTGCCGGAAACCGGCTGCAGGGTGCGCGCGTGCAGCACTGGTGCGGCCAGACGCGCCAGTTCGCTGGCTTCATCCAGGCGCAGCAGCGGCAGCAGGCAGGCATCTTTTACTTTGCGCGGGTCCGCGCTGTAAACACCGGCCACGTCGCTCCAGATGGTGACGCGGGACACGCCCGCCAGCGCACCGATTTGCGTTGCCGAGTAGTCGGAGCCGTTACGGCCCAGCAGCACGGTTTCACCTGCGTTGCTGCGGCTGATAAAGCCGGTAACCACAATGCGTTTGCCCGGATGCTGCACCAGCAGCTGTTGCAGCAGTGGGTAGGACAGGCCTTCATCCACCTGTGGCTGCGCGGCGCGTTCGGCGCGCAGGAAATCACGCGCGTCGAGCCAGGCGGCGTCTACGCCCAGGTGTTGCAGAACCGCAGCCATCAGGCGTGCGGACCACACTTCACCGTGGCCCACCACTTCGGCATACACCGCATCGGTAATGCCGCTATCCAGCAGGGCGGCCAGACGCTCAAGGTCATGCGTGAAGGCACTGATCAGCCCGTCCGCTACGTCCGCAGGCAGCAAGCCAGCAATCAGCTCGCTCTGGTAACGACGTAAGGACTGTTGCACCTGATGCGCAGAAAGGCGATCGGTCTGGCTCAGTTTCAGCCAGCTAATCAACTGGTTGGTGGTGCTGCCCGCCGCCGAGACAACCATCATGTCACCCGGCTGTGAATATTCCGTCATGATCCCTGCGACACGCAGGTAACATTTCACATCAGCAAGACTACTACCACCAAACTTGTGCAGTTGACGACCCTTCGCCCCTGCCTGCGCTATCACACTCATGATTACCCCTTGGCTGCGATCCGGAAGCCATTTTCCAGATCGGCAATTAAATCTTCAGAATCTTCAATACCGGTTGAGATCCGCAGCAGCGTCTCCGAAATACCGGCGGCGGCACGTGCTTCGGGTGCCATTCCTGCGTGCGTCATGGTCGCGGCGTGGGAGATCAAGCTTTCAACCCCACCTAAAGATTCCGCCAGCGTAAACAATGACAGCCCGCTCAGGAAGCGACGCAGCGTTTGCTCGTCACCATCCAGTTCAAAACTTAACATCGCGCCAAACCCTTTCTGCTGGCGCGCGGCAATCTCGTGCCCCTGATTTTCCGGCAGCGACGGGTGATACAGCTTCTTCACCAGCGGCTGGGTTTTCAGGAAATCGACAATCGCCTGAGCATTGCGCTGCGCCACGTCCATGCGCGGCGACAGCGTGCGGATGCCGCGCAACAGCAGGTAGCTGTCGAAGGCGCCTGCGGTGACGCCAATATTATTGGCCCACCATGCCAGTTCGGTGACAACATCCGGATCTTTGGCAATCACCACACCTGCTACCACGTCAGAATGGCCGTTCAGATATTTAGTGCATGAATGCAATACCAGATCGGCACCCAGTGCGAGTGGGTTCTGAAGGGCCGGACTGAGGAACGTATTATCCACTACACTTATCGCTCCCGCATCCCTTGCGAGCTGACAAATTTTCGCAATATCGACAACGCGCAACAATGGATTGCTTGGACTTTCTACCAGAACCAGCTTCGGTTTCTCTGCCAGCGCCTGTTTCAGTGCCTGTTCGTCGTTTTGATCGACAAACAATACGCGATAGCAGCCGCGTTTCGCCAGGCTATCAAACAGGCGATAGCTGCCGCCGTAGCAATCGTGCGGCGCAACCAGCAGGTCGCCTGGTTTCAGGAACACGGTGGTCACCAGGTGAATGGCGGACATCCCCGTGTTGGTTAACACAGCACCTGCGCCACCTTCCAGTTCGGCCAGCGCGCGCTGGGTCACGTCACGCGTAGGGTTGCCACGACGCGAGTAATCATGCGCGCGGGGTTCATTAAATCCGGTGAAGTTGTAGGTACTGGAAAGATGAATGGGCGGGACAACGCAGCCGTACTGCTCGTCATCATTTAATCCGCTACGCACTGCGATAGTGGCCTGTTTACGCGTCATGGTGAGGGCTTCCTGGCGAATGAGGTGAAAAGTCAGGCACCAGAGTAAACACTGAAAGTATGGACGTCAATACATCTGGACATCTAAACTTCTTTGCGTATAGATTGAGCAATGCGCAAATAGCCGTTAAAATTATATGCTTTAGTGCACGCTGCAGCGGCAATATCCGTGCCACGGTATCGTCTCTACGGTAAACTAGGCAAGATTGCGGTTCAAAACGGGTGGTTACCGGTTTTGCACCTTTAAATAAATGACTGAGAGGATTAAAGGTATCTCATGGCTGAATGGAGCGGCGAATATATCAGCCCATACGCTGAGCACGGTAAGAAGAGTGAGCAAGTAAAGAAAATTACGGTTTCCATTCCTCTGAAGGTGTTGAAGATCCTCACCGATGAACGTACGCGTCGTCAGGTGAATAACCTGCGCCACGCAACCAACAGCGAACTGCTGTGCGAAGCGTTTCTGCATGCGTTTACCGGTCAACCGTTGCCGAACGATGACGATCTGCGCAAAGAGCGTAGTGACGAAATCCCGGAAGAGGCGAAAGTAATCATGCGTGAACTGGGTATTGACCCGGAGACGTGGGAATACTAACTGCGGTGTGATCCCGCTGAGGTGACTCAGCGGGATAGTTTTTAGAAGTTGTAGCCTAAACCCACGCGCAGACGCGTCTGGCGATCGTCGCTGGTGGCGGTGTTATAGCCGGAAGAGACATTGCCCACTTCGATAAACGGGATCCACGAGTCGATGTTATACGCCACGCGGAAGTTATATTCGTAATCTTCTTTTTTATTGTTATACAGGTCTTCGTTGTCGGCGAATTTATAAATGCCGTTTAACTCGAACATCCAGCTATCAATGTTATAACCCAGCCACACTTCCGGACGATAAACCATACGGTCATCTTTACCGTCAGCATTACGGCGAGTGTACTCCGTACGATAACGAAATGCCGTCCACCAACTGTCATTAATATTATACTGTACGCGCAGATAAGGCTTATAGATGGCCATATCATCACCCATTTCAACGGCGACGCCCGGCTGCCAGATAAAACCTTGCCAGGTAAATTGATAGCTTGCGGTATATTCGTTGCTGTTACTTTCCATATTATTAAGCGCGTCGTTAGACTGCTTGTTATCGGAGCGCGATACCGCCTCAACCGCTACGCCAAAGCCGGTGCCAAAGCGGTGTGACATGTATACACGGTCATAGTTACGCCCATCGTCGTAATACTCGTGTCGGTAATCCACATATCCCGCCTGCGCCGCGCACGATATTAACGGAAGCACAAATAAGACTTGCTTCAATTTCATAACAGTTCCCTCGAAGTAAATGCGCCCTGAAAGCCACCTTGTCGTAATGGCGAATAAGAATGTATGACGGGCGAAGTGTAATTTTACGAAACGAGAGAAACCTTTTAATTTTTGACACACTCATTAAAAGGTGGCAAAGAATTAAAGAAATGAGAGATGCAGTTCACTATCCGTTAAAGAATACATCAGACAAATATTTTAATACAATGATGCGTAATTAATTATTTTAGATAGAAATATCCAGGTGTGATTTATTCAGAAGGGATATAACAGGCACAAAAAAACCGCCCGTAGGCGGTTTTTTCTGGATGCTTATTTAGCGCCCGGGATGCTGAAACGCTTGTTGAAGCGGTCAACACGGCCACCGGTTGCAACATCACGCTGCTTACCAGTGTAGAACGGGTGGCATTTGCCGCACACGTCCAGGTTCAGATCGTGACCCACGGTAGAGCGGATCTGGATAGAGTTACCGCAAGAACAGTTTGCAGTAATCATTTCGTATTTCGGGTGAATATCTTTTTTCATGGGAGAACCTCAGTTAAGGCCGCGTCGCTCTTCCAGCCCTAACGCCAGACACCACGCGATGTTGATTGTAAGTTCTTTGGCGTAAAGTACACCAAAGGCGGCGAATCATACAGAATTTGACCAACGTATGCAAACTGATCCGCACGCCGCTTTTACTAATGTGTATACTAACGCGCCACTTTTCAAGTCAGGAAGATTCGATGCCCGTCGCTCACGTTGCCCTGCCCGTTCCGCTTCCCCGCACCTTTGACTATCTGCTGCCCGACAGCATGAACGCCAAAGCGGGCTGCCGCGTGACCGTGCCATTTGGCAAACAGCAGCGCGTGGGGATCGTTGTCTCCATCAGCGATAAAAGCGAACTGCCGCTTAACGAACTGAAATCGGTCGTTGAGGTGCTGGACAGCGAGCCTGTTTACTCCACCAGCACCTGGCGACTGCTGCTGTGGGCGGCAGATTATTATCATCACCCGATTGGCGACGTCCTGTTCCACGCCCTGCCAATGATGCTGCGTCAGGGCAAAAGCGCCAGCCACGCGCCGATGTGGTACTGGTTTGCCACGGAGGAAGGCCAGGCCGTCGACATCAACAGCCTGAAGCGTTCGCAGAAACAGCAGCAGGCGCTGGCGGCGCTGCGTCAGGGGAAAATCTGGCGACATCAGGTCGACGAGCTTGAGGTCAGCGAAACGGCACTACAGGCATTGAGAAAGAAAGGGCTGAGCGACCTGGCAAGCGAAGCACCTGCCCTTTACGACTGGCGGGAAAATTTCTCCGTGTCAGGGGATCGCCTGCGTCTGAATACCGAGCAGGCCACCGCGGTAGGCGCGATTCATAGCGCCTCCGATCATTTCTCTGCCTGGCTGCTGGCGGGCGTCACCGGTTCCGGCAAGACCGAAGTTTACCTGAGCGTGCTGGAAAACGTGCTCGCGCAGGGTAAACAGGCGCTGGTGATGGTGCCGGAAATTGGCCTGACGCCGCAAACCATCGCCCGATTCCGCGAGCGCTTTAACGCGCCGGTTGAGGTTCTGCACTCCGGCCTGAACGACAGCGAGCGCCTCAGTGCCTGGTTGAAAGCGAAAAACGGCGAAGCGGCGATTGTGATTGGCACCCGTTCGTCGCTGTTCACGCCGTTTAAAAATCTTGGCGTAATCGTGATCGACGAAGAGCACGACAGCTCCTATAAACAGCAGGAAGGCTGGCGCTATCACGCCCGCGATCTGGCCGTCTACCGCGCGCACAGCGAGCAAATTCCTATTGTTTTGGGATCCGCCACGCCTGCGCTGGAAACGCTGCACAACGTGCGCCAGCGTAAATACCACATGCTGCGCCTGACGCGCCGGGCGGGGAATGCCCGTCCGGCCATTCAGCACGTGCTGGATCTGAAAGGTCAGCAGGTTCAGGTGGGGCTAGCGCCTGCGCTGATTACCCGCATGCGCCAGCATTTGCAGGCGGGGAATCAGGTCATTCTGTTCCTCAACCGTCGTGGATTTGCCCCCGCCCTGCTGTGCCACGACTGCGGCTGGATTGCCGAGTGCCCGCGCTGTGATCACTACTACACCTTCCATCAGGCCCAGCGGCATTTGCGCTGCCACCACTGCGACAGCCAGCGTCCGGTGCCGCGCCAGTGCCCGTCATGTGGTTCAACGCATATTGTGCCGGTCGGTCTGGGGACGGAACAGCTGGAACAGGCGCTTGGGCCCTTCTTCCCGGACGTACCGATTTCGCGTATCGACCGGGACACCACCAGCCGCAAAGGCGCGCTGGAACAACAGCTGGCGGAAGTGCATCGCGGCGGCGCGCGCATCCTGATTGGCACCCAGATGCTGGCCAAGGGCCACCACTTCCCGGACGTGACGCTGGTCGCCCTGCTGGACGTGGACGGCGCGCTGTTCTCGGCAGATTTCCGCTCCGCCGAGCGCTTCGCCCAGCTTTACACCCAGGTTGCCGGACGTGCAGGACGCGCCGGTAAACAGGGCGAAGTGGTGCTGCAAACACACCACCCGGAGCACCCGCTGCTGCAAACCCTGCTGCACAAAGGCTATGACGCCTTTGCCGAGCAGGCGCTGGCGGAACGCCAGACCATGCAGCTGCCGCCGTGGACCAGCCACGTCATCATCCGCGCGGAAGATCATAACAACCAGCAGGCGCCACTTTTCCTGCAGCAGTTGAGAAACCTCCTGCAGGCCAGCCCGCTGGTGGATAACCAGCTGTGGATTTTGGGCCCGGTGCCTGCCCTCGCGCCAAAACGCGGCGGCCGTTTCCGCTGGCAGATCTTGCTCCAGCACCCCTCGCGTATTCGTCTTCAGCATATCGTCAGCGGCGCGCTGGTACTGATAAACACCCTGCCCGAAGCGCGAAAAGTGAAGTGGGTCCTGGACGTCGACCCTATCGAAGGCTGAAGCTGGATCGAAAAATTTAACGCTCCTCACACTTTTTATGAAAATTCTGTAACCGATTCCATTAACTATCTGTAAAAATGGTGATGTCAGAAGTTCGGTGTTCAGGCGAGGAGAAGACGTTGAAGTCCAGGAAAGAGGTTGCGACTGCGACCATGAAAGACGTTGCCCAGAAAGCACAGGTCTCTACGGCAACAGTATCCCGCGCATTAATGAACCCGGATAAAGTCTCCCAGGCGACCCGTAACCGGGTGGAGCAGGCTGCGCTTGAAGTGGGCTATTTTCCGCAGGCAATGGGGCGTAACGTCAAACGCAACGAGTCGCGCACCATCCTGGTAATTGTGCCGGACATCTGTGACCCTTTCTTTAGCGAGATTATCCGCGGTATTGAAGTCACCGCGGCGGAACAGGGGTATCTGGTGCTGATTGGCGACTGCGCCCACCAGAACCAGCAGGAAAAAACCTTCATCGACCTCATCATCACCAAGCAGATTGACGGCATGCTGCTGCTTGGCTCTCGCCTGCCGTTTGATGCCAGCATCGAAGAGCAGCGTAATTTACCGCCGATGGTCATGGCCAACGAGTTTGCGCCAGAGCTGGAGCTGCCGACGGTCCATATCGATAACCTTACCGCCGCGTTCAACGCCGTAAACTATCTCCAGGAGCTGGGGCATAAGCGTATTGGCTGTATCGCCGGGCCGGAAGAGATGCCGCTGTGTCACTACCGTTTGCAGGGCTACGTTCAGGCGCTGCGCCGGACCGGCGTCACCGTCGATCCGCACTACATTGCGCGCGGTGATTTTACCTTCGCTGCGGGTGGACAGGCGCTGGAGAAACTTCTGGACCTGCCTGAGCCGCCAACCGCCGTATTTTGTCACAGCGACGTGATGGCG
This sequence comes from Enterobacter sp. BNK-13, assembly GCF_048685015.1. Taxonomy (NCBI): domain Bacteria; kingdom Pseudomonadati; phylum Pseudomonadota; class Gammaproteobacteria; order Enterobacterales; family Enterobacteriaceae; genus Enterobacter; species Enterobacter sp. BNK-13. The sequence goes on from NZ_JBLQTP010000001.1 coordinate 4,245,988, forward strand.
CTGGGCGCATTATCGTATGCCAAACGCCGCGGTCTTCGCATACCGAAAGATTTATCCATCATCGGATTCGATAATATTTCGCTTTCGGAATTTTGCGATCCGCCGCTCTCAACGGTCGCTCAGCCGCGCTACCAAATCGGCCGCGAAGCGATGCTGCTTCTGCTGGATCAGCTTCACGGTCAAACAGTTAGCAGCGGCTCACGGTTGCTGGACTGCGAACTGATCGTCCGCGGCACGACCCAGGCAGTGACTTAAAGTAAACGTCTTTCGGATACCCTTATCTGGTCAAAGCCCCGCCGCTTAAGTAACATGGCGGACTGACGAACGAATAAATACAGCGAAACGATAGTGGCACAACGAGATTATGTACGTCGCGGCCAGCCGGCACCTTCGCGACGCAAAAAGAGTAGCTCAAGAAAAAAGCAACGTAACCTGCCTGCTGTCTCGCCAGCAATGGTCGCTATTGCTGCGGCTGTAGTCGTCGCCTTTATTGGTGGCCTGTACTTTATCACGCACCATAAAAAAGAAGAGTCCGAGGCGCTTCAGGCCAGTAAAGTCGCCGGAAATGGCCTCCCTCCGAAGCCTGAAGAGCGCTGGCGCTATATCAAAGAGCTGGAGAGCCGTCAGCCTGGGGTGCGTGCGCCAACGGAACCTTCTGCGGGTGGTGAAGTACAGAATGCGAATCAGCTGACGGATGAACAGCGTCAGCTGCTGGCACAAATGCAGGCCGATATGCGCCAGCAGCCTACGCAGCTGAACGAAGTGCCGTGGAATGAGCAGACGCCGGAACAGCGCCAGCAAACGCTGCAGCGTCGCCAGGCACAACAGCAGATTCAGCAGCAACAGCAGTGGGCGCAAACTCAGCCGGTACAGCAGCCTAAGGCACAGCCGCGGGTCACGGAACAGCCGTATCAGCAGCCGACGCGTACGGTGCAGTCTCAGCCTGTCCAGCAGCAGCCTAAAACGCAGCCGCAGAAGCAGGCGGCTCAGCCGTATCAGGATCTGCTCCAGACGCCAGCGCATACCACCGCCCAGCAGCCGAAAACGCAGCAGGCCGCGCCGGTAACGAAAGAGACCGAAGCGCCGAAGCAGACGGCGGAGAAAAAAGACGAACGTCGCTGGATGGTACAGTGCGGTTCGTTCAAAGGTGCGGAGCAGGCGGAAACGGTGCGCGCGCAGCTGGCCTTTGAAGGGTTTGATTCGCGTATTACCACCAATAACGGCTGGAATCGCGTGGTGATTGGTCCGGTCAAAGGCAAAGAAAATGCCGATGGCACCCTTTCTCGTTTGAAAATCGCCGGTCACACAAACTGCATTCGACTCGCCTCCGGGGGTTGAAACCCCCAAATTCCCCCCCATCTATCATTTAATTCAGCCCTGAGCACAGGCTCAGGGCTTCTGTTTCCCGATTCTGTAACCAGGGGGTCTGCTCGTGACAACAATAGTAAGTGTACGCCGTAACGGCCATGTGGTAATCGCCGGTGATGGCCAGGCCACGCTGGGTAATACCGTCATGAAAGGCAACGTGAAGAAAGTGCGTCGTCTCTACAACGACAAAGTGATCGCCGGCTTTGCAGGCGGCACGGCGGATGCTTTCACGCTGTTTGAACTGTTTGAACGTAAACTGGAAATGCACCAGGGTCATCTGGTGAAAGCCGCCGTTGAGCTGGCGAAAGACTGGCGTACCGACCGCATGCTGCGCAAGCTCGAAGCGCTGCTGGCGGTCGCCGATGAGACCGCATCGCTTATCATCACCGGTAACGGTGACGTGATTCAGCCGGAAAATGACCTGATTGCCATCGGCTCTGGCGGCCCTTATGCCCAGGCTGCTGCCCGCGCGCTGTTGGAAAATACCGACATGAACGCGCGTGATATCGCGGTGAAGGCGTTGGATATTGCAGGTGATATCTGCATCTATACCAACCACAACCACACCATCGAAGAATTGACCTCCAAAGCGTAAGGATCTCCCATGTCTGAAATGACCCCACGCGAAATTGTCAGCGAACTGAACAAACACATTATCGGCCAGGATAACGCCAAGCGCTCCGTGGCTATCGCCCTGCGTAACCGCTGGCGTCGTATGCAGCTTGACGAAGAGCTGCGCCACGAAGTTACGCCGAAAAACATTCTGATGATCGGCCCGACCGGCGTCGGTAAAACCGAAATCGCCCGTCGTCTGGCGAAGCTGGCTAACGCGCCGTTCATCAAAGTTGAAGCCACCAAGTTCACCGAAGTGGGCTATGTGGGTAAAGAAGTGGACTCCATCATCCGCGATCTGACCGACTCGGCGATCAAAATGGTGCGCGTCCAGGCGATTGAGAAAAACCGCTATCGCGCGGAAGAGATGGCCGAAGAGCGCATTCTCGACGTGCTGATCCCGCCAGCAAAAAACAACTGGGGTCAGGCTGAACAGCAGGCGGAACCGTCTGCTGCACGTCAGGCGTTCCGCAAAAAACTGCGTGAAGGCCAGCTGGATGACAAAGAGATTGAGATCGATCTCGCTGCCGCGCCAATGGGTGTGGAAATCATGGCGCCTCCGGGCATGGAAGAGATGACCAGCCAGCTGCAGTCCATGTTCCAGAACCTGGGCGGTCAGAAGCAAAAAACGCGTAAGCTGAAAATCAAAGACGCGATGAAGCTGCTGATTGAAGAAGAAGCGGCGAAGCTGGTGAATCCGGAAGAGCTGAAGCAGGACGCTATCGACGCGGTTGAGCAGCACGGCATCGTGTTTATCGACGAAATCGACAAAATTTGTAAGCGCGGCGGCAACAGCTCCGGCCCGGACGTGTCCCGCGAAGGCGTCCAGCGCGACCTGCTGCCGCTGGTTGAAGGCTGCACCGTCTCCACCAAGCACGGTATGGTGAAAACGGACCACATCCTGTTTATCGCATCAGGTGCCTTCCAGGTTGCCAGCCCGTCGGATCTGATCCCGGAACTGCAGGGCCGTCTGCCTATCCGCGTTGAGCTGCAGGCGCTGACCACCGAAGATTTCGAACGTATCCTGACCGAGCCAAACGCCTCTGCGACCGTACAGTACAAAGCGCTGATGGCGACCGAAGGCGTGAACCTCGAGTTCACCGAAGACGGTATCAAACGTATTGCCCAGGCTGCATGGCAGGTGAACGAAACCACCGAAAACATCGGTGCGCGCCGTCTGCATACCGTGCTGGAACGCCTGGTCGAAGATATCTCTTACGACGCGAGCGACCTGAACGGTCAAACCGTTACCATTGACGCAGAATATGTGAGTAAACATCTGGATGCGTTAGTGGCAGATGAAGATCTGAGCCGTTTTATCCTATAATCGCGGTTACTGGATTCTCATCACGTTTAATGGGGGCTAATGCCCCCATTTTTATTGGCTAAATACTTATGACTGACATCAGCCGTACGCAGGCGTGGCTCGAAAGTCTGCGCCCTAAAACACTCCCTCTGGCCTTCGCCGCGATTATCGTCGGTACGGCGCTTGCCTGGTGGCAGGGTTATTTCGATCCGCTGGTCGCCGCGCTGGCATTGATTACCGCCGGCCTGCTGCAAATCCTCTCCAACCTCGCCAATGACTACGGCGACGCGGTGAAAGGCAGCGACAAACCTGACCGTATCGGGCCGCTGCGTGGAATGCAAAAAGGGGTGATTACCCAGGCGCAGATGAAGCGCGCGTTAATCATCACCGTAGTGCTGATCTGTTTATCGGGTCTGGCGCTGGTGACGGTGGCGTCTAAGACTCCCAGCGATTTCATTGGTTTTCTGGTGCTGGGCTTATTGGCCATTATCGCGGCCATCACCTACACCGTCGGCACGCGACCTTACGGTTATATTGGGCTCGGTGATATCTCCGTCCTGGTTTTCTTCGGCTGGCTGAGCGTCATGGGAAGCTGGTACTTACAGGCGCATACGGTAATCCCTGCCCTGTTCCTGCCTGCGACCGCCTGCGGTCTGCTGGCGACAGCGGTGCTCAACATCAACAACCTGCGCGACATCGACAGCGATCGCGAGAACGGTAAAAACACCCTGGCGGTCCGTCTGGGGCCAGTGAATGCGCGTCGCTACCATGCCTGCCTGCTGATGGGGGCCCTGGTCTGCCTGGCGTTGTTTAACCTGATTTCCCTGCACAGTCTTTGGGGCTGGCTGTTTGTGCTTGCCGCGCCGCTGCTGATTAAGCAGGCCCGTTTTGTGATGCGTGAACGTAGCCCGGCCGCCATGCCGCCGATGCTGGAGCGAACCGTAAAAGGCGCGCTGCTGACTAACCTGTTGTTCGTCATCGGGATTGTCTTAAGCCAGACGCTCAGTTAGCTGACAAATATCAATTAACAATTGATGATTTTGCCAACAACGCATTTCGCACGATATACTGAACACATTCGCAGCAACTGAGCGTTAAACCTATGAAATACGATACCTCCGAGCTTTGTGACATCTACCAGGAAGATGTCAACGTCGTTGAACCGCTGTTCTCCAACTTTGGTGGGCGGTCGTCGTTTGGCGGACAGATCGTCACGGTGAAATGTTTCGAGGATAACGGGTTGTTGTACGATCTGCTCGAACAGAACGGCCGCGGCCGCGTACTGGTGGTCGACGGCGGCGGTTCCGTGCGGCGCGCATTGATTGATGCTGAGCTGGCCGGTATTGCCGTGCAGAACGAGTGGGAAGGCCTTGTGGTCTACGGTTCCGTGCGTCAGGTGGACGATTTGGAAGACCTGGATATCGGGATTCAGGCCATCGCGGCCATACCGGTAGGGGCGGCGGGTGACGGTATCGGCGAAAGCGACGTGCGTGTCAATTTCGGCGGCGTGACCTTCTTCTCCGGCGACCATCTCTACGCCGATAATACCGGCATTATCCTTTCCGAAGATCCGCTGGATATCGAGTAATAAAACCGTAAGCGTGGACCATAAAAAAAACCGCCAACAGGAATGTGGCGGTTTTTTTGTCCCTCGGGATTCGCGGTCCGTTGGGAAGGTTTGCAACCTTTAACCAGGATTTTTATCTTACCCTGGTTCAAATCTCAGGTAACCCCATCGATCCTTTATAAATTCCTAATTAACTATTAAAACCTTAACTACGCTGCTGCTGCTCATTATGATGCATCGTCCCTTTCCGCCATCTCGCACATGGGCATCGGTCCAGGGAAAGGTGTATTCACAACCGTAAAGCAACCTTTAACCGGGCTTGTGTCCACCGACTTATCACCGGTGGTGATCGGTGGAGCGGTTAGCTGCAGGGACCGCATAATGAAACGCTATTTATGTATCGCGTTCATTGTCGCCAGCGTACTCGTTGTAAAGAGTGATGAACCGAATGTGTTCGTTGCTTTTGCTATGACAGCGCAGGAGAAGTAGCGTTAAGGCCGCCTCTGGCGGCCTTTTTTATAACTGGCATAAAAAAAGCCGGGTAGCGGCATCGCCTTACCCGGCCTGTTCAGTTCATCCCAATGGGAATCAGACTTCTTCCATACGTCCCAGCAGCGCCTGCAGGCGATCCTGCCAGCCGTTCTGCTGTTCGCGCAGCTGGTTGTTTTCGCGCTCCAGTTCTTCGCGGCTGTGCTGCGCGTTTTGTACTTCCTGCGCCAGGCTGTTGTTCTTCTCTTTCAGCTCTTCAATTTCCATCTGCAGCAGGGTGATGGTGTCAATCGCCTGCTGTACTTTCGATTCCAGTTTCTCAAACACTTCTAAAGACATGATGCTACCTCTCCTGAATTGCAAGGCGACGCTTTAACATAAACGCGCACGACATATACCGTCGATTGTATGGAGCGCGGCGCTCTGTGTCCAGCGACACACCGCGCAGATCGCGGTTTGCAACACTTTTAGGTCTGGTCCTGGTGCGTTCGCGTCATATCCCCCTAAATTGTTAACTCATTCGTTAATGAAATGATTCAGCTCTCATTCCTGTACCGATCCTGTACTGCTGTAAAAATGTGCTTTATGGCGCGAAAACGCTCATTTTATTGACACAGACCACACATTTTGATTTCGATATTTCTCGTTTTTGCTCGTTAACGATAAATTAACACTATGTCTACAGGGCATCGTGGCTGTCACGGGCGGCCATGCTAACAATAAACATCAATTTCTTCAGGATTCCGATTATGAGTCAGACATCAACCTTAAAAGGCCAGTGCATTGCCGAGTTCCTTGGTACCGGGTTGTTGATATTCTTCGGAGTGGGCTGTGTCGCTGCACTGAAAGTGGCGGGTGCCAGTTTTGGTCAGTGGGAAATCAGTATCATCTGGGGTCTGGGCGTGGCGATGGCCATCTACCTGACTGCAGGAGTTTCTGGTGCACATCTTAACCCGGCGGTGACTATCGCACTGTGGCTGTTCGCGTGCTTCGACGGACGCAAAGTTGTTCCTTTCATTCTTTCTCAGTTTGCCGGCGCGTTTTGCGCAGCGGCGTTAGTTTACGGGCTTTATTACAATCTTTTCATCGACTTCGAACAGACGCATCATATGGTGCGCGGCAGCGTCGAAAGTCTGGATCTGGCAGGCATCTTCTCAACCTATCCAAACCCGCATATCAATTTTGTGCAGGCGTTCGCAGTTGAAATGGTGATTACCGCTATTCTGATGGGCGTTATCCTGGCGCTGACCGACGACGGAAACGGCATTCCGCGCGGCCCGCTGGCCCCACTGCTGATTGGCCTGCTGATCGCGGTGATTGGCGCTTCCATGGGCCCGCTGACCGGCTTCGCGATGAACCCGGCACGTGATATCGGACCTAAAGCGTTCGCCTTTATCGCAGGCTGGGGCGACGTCGCCTTCACCGGCGGCAAAGACATTCCTTACTTCCTGGTACCGCTGTTTGCGCCAGTTGTCGGGGCTGCGTTGGGTGCGTTCAGCTACCGCAAATTAATTGGTCGCCATTTACCGTGCGACACCTGTGTGGAAGAGGAGAAGGAAACGACTTCTACCGCACAACAAAAAGCTTCGCTGTAATCTGACTACGGGACACATACCATGACCGAAAAAAAATATATCGTTGCGCTCGACCAGGGCACTACCAGCTCCCGCGCTGTCGTAATGGATCATGACGCGAACATCGTCAGCGTGTCACAGCGCGAATTTGAGCAAATTTACCCTCGTCCAGGCTGGGTCGAACACGACCCAATGGAGATCTGGGCGTCACAAAGCTCCACGCTGGTCGAAGTGCTGGCGAAAGCCGATATCAGTTCCGACGAGATTGCCGCGATTGGTATCACTAACCAGCGTGAAACGACGATTGTCTGGGAACGTGAAACCGGTAAGCCTATTTACAACGCCATCGTCTGGCAGTGCCGCCGTACCTCTGAGATTTGCGAACAGCTGAAGCGCGACGGCATGGAAGAGTACGTGCGCAGCGCCACCGGCCTGGTGGTTGACCCGTATTTCTCCGGCACCAAAGTGAAATGGATCCTCGACCATGTGGAAGGTTCACGTGAGCGTGCAAAGCGCGGCGAGCTGCTGTTCGGTACCGTTGACACCTGGCTTATCTGGAAGATGACCCAGGGACGCGTTCACGTCACCGACTACACCAACGCCTCGCGTACCATGCTGTTCAACATCAACACCCTGGAGTGGGATGACAAGATGCTGGACGCGCTGGATATCCCACGCGCGATGCTGCCTGAAGTGCGCAAGTCTTCTGAGGTATATGGCCAGACCAACATCGGCGGTAAAGGCGGCACCCGTATTCCTATCGCCGGTATCGCCGGTGACCAGCAGGCGGCGCTGTTCGGCCAGCTGTGCGTCAAGGAAGGGATGGCGAAGAACACCTACGGCACCGGCTGCTTTATGCTGATGAACACCGGCGAGAAAGCGGTGAAATCAGAAAACGGTCTGCTGACTACCATCGCCTGCGGCCCGCGCGGCGAAGTGAACTATGCCCTGGAAGGTGCGGTGTTCATGGCCGGCGCGTCTATCCAGTGGCTGCGTGACGAGATGAAGCTGATCAGCGATGCGTTCGACTCCGAGTACTTCGCGACCAAAGTGAAAGACACCAACGGCGTGTACGTGGTGCCTGCGTTCACCGGTCTGGGCGCACCGTACTGGGACCCGTATGCACGCGGCGCGATTTTCGGTCTGACGCGTGGCGTGAATTCTAACCACATTATTCGCGCCACCCTGGAATCCATCGCCTACCAGACGCGCGACGTGCTGGAAGCGATGCAGGCGGACTCTGGCATTCGTCTGCACGCCCTGCGCGTGGACGGCGGTGCGGTCGCGAATAACTTCCTGATGCAGTTCCAGTCCGACATTCTGGGCACCCGCGTTGAGCGTCCTGAAGTGCGTGAAGTGACGGCGCTGGGCGCGGCGTACCTTGCCGGTCTGGCGGTAGGCTTCTGGCAGAACCTGGACGAGCTGCAGGAAAAAGCGGTGATCGAACGCGAATTCCGTCCGGGCATCGAAACCACCGAGCGTAACTTCCGCTACAGCGGCTGGAAGAAAGCGGTCAAACGCGCCCTTGCGTGGGAAGAGCACGACGAGTAAGACAAACGTATCCCTCTCCCCTTTGGGGAGAGGGGACTTAAAACCCCCCTCCCCACTCTGTGATAAACTTCGTGCAATTCCTTTTGATTGCACGAGTACCTCATGAAACGTGAACTTGCTATCGAGTTTTCCCGCGTCACCGAAGCGGCCGCCCTTGCAGGCTATAAATGGCTGGGTCGTGGTGACAAAAATACCGCCGACGGCGCAGCCGTCCATGCCATGCGCATTGTGCTTAACCAGGTCAACATCGACGGCACTATCGTGATCGGCGAAGGCGAGATCGACGAAGCGCCAATGCTCTATATCGGTGAAAAAGTCGGTACCGGCAAAGGTGATGCTGTGGATATCGCCGTCGACCCGATCGAAGGCACGCGCATGACGGCAATGGGTCAGGCCAACGCCCTGGCGGTGCTGGCCGTAGGCGATAAGGGCTGCTTCCTTAACGCGCCGGATATGTACATGGAAAAGCTGATTGTCGGTCCTGGCGCAAAAGGCGCAATCGACCTCAGCCTGCCGCTGGAAGAGAACCTGCGTAACGTCGCCAGCGCGCTAAACAAACCGCTGAGCGAACTCACCGTCACCATTCTGGCCAAACCGCGCCACGACGCCACTATCGCGCAGATGCAAAAGCTCGGCGTGCGCGTGTTTGCCATTCCGGATGGTGACGTTGCCGCCTCGATCCTGACCTGCATGCCGGACAGTGAAGTGGACGTACTGTACGGCATCGGCGGCGCGCCGGAAGGCGTAGTCTCTGCGGCAGTGATCCGCGCGCTGGACGGCGATATGCAGGCTCGTCTGCTGCCCCGCCACGAGGTGAAAGGCGACAGCGAAGAGAACCGCCGTATCGGGGAAAACGAGCTGGCACGCTGCGAAGCGATGGGTATCGAGGCCAACAAAGTGCTGGCGCTACATGATATGGCCCGAAGCGATAACGTGGTCTTCTCGGCGACCGGTATCACCAAAGGCGATCTACTGGACGGCATCACCCGCAAGGGCAATATGGCGACCACCGAAACGCTGCTGATCCGCGGCAAATCGCGCACCATTCGCCGCATCCAGTCTATCCACTATCTCGACCGCAAAGACCCGGACGTACAGACGCACATTCTGTAAAACCGTTTGATCGATAGAGCTTTCCGGCCCAAATGGGCTGGAAATCTCCCCGTTAAGTACGGAAGATAGAACAGAGAAACAGCACAGGAGAAGATCATGGCGGACTGGGTAACAGGTAAAGTCACAAAGGTACAGTTCTGGACCGATGCGCTATTTAGTCTCACCGTGCATGCTCCCGTACACCCGTTTAAAGCCGGGCAATTTGCGAAGCTGGGGCTGGATGTCGACGGCGAGCGCGTGCAGCGCGCCTACTCTTACGTTAACTCGCCTGATAACCCGGATCTCGAGTTCTATCTGGTCACCGTTCCTGACGGTAAACTCAGCCCGCGCCTTGCCGCCCTTAAGCCCGGCGACGAGGTGCAGATCGTGAGTGAAGCAGCAGGCTTCTTTGTGCTCGAAGAGATCCCGGATTGTGACACGCTCTGGATGCTGGCAACCGGCACGGCCATCGGTCCTTATCTCTCTATTTTGCAGTACGGCAAAGACCTCGAGCGTTTTAAAAACATCGTGCTGGTGCACGCTGCGCGCTATGCCGCAGACCTGAGCTACCTGCCGCAGATGCAGGCGCTGGAACAACAGTACGGCGGAAAGTTAAAGATTCAGACGGTGGTCAGCCGCGAAACCGTAGCAGGAACGCTGACCGGCCGCGTGCCGGCGCTTATTGAGAGTGGTGCCCTGGAAGAGGCGGTGGGTTTGCCGCTGAACGCTGAAACCAGCCACGTCATGCTGTGTGGCAACCCGCAGATGGTACGGGACACGCAGCAGCTTCTGAAGGATACCCGGCAGATGACGAAACATCTTCGCCGCCGGCCAGGCCATATGACCGCCGAACACTACTGGTGATCAGCGGTATTTCACCTCAACGGTATCTTTACCGTATTTGTTTTCGCTCTGGGTGCCGATAAACGCACCCAGATCGACAAGCATCATCACGAAGATGACCGACGGCAGCAGCCTGCCCACAACCCACGGCAGGATGGACGGCAGCATCGCCCAGTTTCCCGCCACCAGCATCCACGCCAGAATAATCAGAAATGCCCACGCGCCGGAACGTCCGCGATCGTGCAGGCGTTTCACGACGACAGCCGCCGTTGGCCAGAGCAGGCAGACCAGCGCGAAGGCCGCCGTTTGCGTGCTTAGCCATGCGTTATAGGCAACGAAAAACAGAAGCAGCATGGCGACAACCCACGTCACCATCCAGATCCAGAAATCACGGCGTCCAATACGCCCTTTGAATGAAAACAGCCACTGCTGTATGGTCATGTAAGGTTCCTTATTATCATATCGCGCGCATTTTACCCTGGAGTTGTGACCTTTTGACAAGCCGACCAGATATCGTTTTAATCATGAGCACTTACGGCCAGGGGCAATGTTGATGAAAAGTTCGACACATTCTCTTTTCCTGTGTTTAGCGCTGCTCAGCGCAGGCTTTACCCTGCACGCCGCCGAAACCACAGCCCCGACCACCGCACCGTATCTGCTGGCGGGCGCACCGTCGTTCGATCAGTCCATCAGCCAGTTTCGTGAAGCCTTCAATCAGGCCAACCCCACGCTGCCGCTGGATGAGTTTCGTGCCATTGATGGCCCCCGCGACACGCCTACCCTGACCCGTGCGGCAAGCAAGATTAACGAGAATTTGTATGCTTCCACGGCGCTGGAGCGCGGGACGTTAAAAATCAAAAGCATGCAGATCACCTGGCTGCCAATACAGGGGCCAGAGCAGAAAGCCGCGAAGGCAAAAGCCCTGGAGTACATGAGCGCGGTCTTGCAGGCGTTTACCCCTGCGCTAACGAAAAAGCAAAGCCAGCAAAAGCTGCAAAAACTCCTCACCGCCGGTAAAAACAAGCGTTACTACGCCGATACCGAAGGCGCGATCCGCTATGTTGTGGCGGACAACGGCGAAAAAGGACTGACCTTCGCTGTTGAACCGATTAAGCTGGCACTATCAGACACCCTTGGCGGGGCGAATTAATGACAAAAAGCAAAGCCTTTCGAGGGAAAATCTCTATACTGATTCACAGACCATGCTGCCCGACAGGGTGGCCATATTCCTTAATTCGCTTATTGAGCGTGGAGAATTGAAATGCGACATCCTTTAGTGATGGGTAACTGGAAACTGAACGGCAGCCGCCACATGGTAAACGAACTGGTTGCGAACCTGCGTAAAGAGCTGGCTGGCGTGACCGGCTGCGCGGTTGCTATCGCTCCGCCGGATATGTATCTGGATCTGGCTAAACGTGCCGCTGACGGCAGCCACATCATTCTGGGCGCGCAGAACGTTGACGTTAACCTGTCTGGCGCGTTCACCGGTGAAACCTCCGCTGAAATGCTGAAAGATATCGGCGCGAAATACATCATCATCGGCCACTCCGAGCGTCGCACCTACCACAAAGAATCCGACGAGTTCATCGCGAAGAAATTCGCCGTGCTGAAAGAGCAGGGTCTGATCCCGGTTCTGTGCATCGGTGAAACCGAAGCAGAAAACGAAGCGGGCAAAACTGAAGAAGTGTGCGCACGTCAGATCGACGCTGTGCTGAAAACGCAGGGCGCAGCAGCGTTCGAAGGCGCGGTAATCGCTTACGAGCCAGTCTGGGCGATCGGTACCGGCAAATCAGCAACCCCTGCGCAGGCTCAGGCGGTTCACAAATTCATCCGTGACCACATTGCGAAAGCTGACGCCAAAGTGGCTGAGCAAGTGATCATCCAGTACGGCGGTTCCGTTAACGCGTCTAACGCTGCTGAGCTGTTCACCCAGCCAGACATCGATGGCGCGCTGGTTGGCGGTGCATCCCTGAAAGCGGACGCTTTCGCGGTGATCGTTAAAGCGGCAGAAGCGGCTAAACAGGCGTAATTGCCTTTGTGGCGGGTGGCGCTTCGCTAACCCGCCCTACGGTTATGTAAGCCCGGTAAGCGTCAGCGCCACCGGGCTTTTTTACAGCCGTCTCAGCAGGCTAAACCACAGGTAATCCAGCGGCAGCAGCACCAGATACGTCGCTATCGCCAGCGCCAGACAGAGCACCATCCCCGCCCTGGCAGGCACCTTTCCTAGCCCCATCGCCACCACGATCGGCGACGCCTGATACGGCAGCAGCGGCGTGGAATAGCCGAGCACCTGAATCATGATCACCGACAGCAGCGGGAAGCCGGTCGCATCCGAGAAGCTTTGCGCCAGGGTGGTATACAGCGCAGGAACGCCGTTGGCGGTCATAATGAAGTTGAGTGCGGTGGTAATACCGGTCAGCGCCAGGAAACTGGTGAACGGTCTATCTGCATCCAGCGGCATAATGCGGAGCAACGCCTCGCCCACCGCCGTTCCGATACCGGTTTGGGTCACGACGATCGCCAGCCCCAAAATACCAGCAACGTAGATACAGGTACGCATATTCACCCCCGCAGAAAACTCCTCTCCGGTGATAAAACCGATGCGGGGCAGCATAACGATGATCGATGCCGCCAGCCCGGTCCAGGCGGGCCCCACGCCGTGCCAGCTCTCCGTCACCCACATCCCCAGCACCACCGCCAGCAGCCAGGCAAGACGCTTTTCGTCCCGCCCCATAGGCTCTGACGGCGCCTGTTCCTTCGGCGGTTTCGGGCTACCGGGAAATAGCCAGCAGATCAGACCAATCAGGATCAGGCCTTTGAGAACGCCCAGCACCGGCGTGTGCAGCAGCAGATACGGGACATAGTTCAGATGGATGCCGTACGAGCCTTCCGCCGCACCGCTCATCACAAGGTTAGGCACGTTAGCGGGCAGAATCGTCGCCGAAAGCTGGAACGTCCCGAACCCTACCGCCAGCGCCAGACCAAACCAGGCGCGGGAGCCGTCGGCGATACCGGCGCGTTTTGCCATCGCCGCGACAATCGGCATCAGCAGCGCAATACGTCCCATGTTCGACGGCATCACAAACGCCAGCGCATAGCTCAGCAGCACCACGCTCGCTACCATTAATACCCAGGAGTCGGTGAGCTTTGCCGACAGCGCCCGGGCGGCCCGGTCTGCCAGACCGGTTTTACGGATCGCCACGCCGAGCACGAATCCGCTGAAGACCAGCCAGAAGGCCGACGAAGCAAAACCGCCGAAAATCACCTCCGGCGGGGCGATCTTCGCGGTCATTGCCGCCGTAAAGAACAGCAGTGCGGTGATGAATTCCGGCAACAGCGACGTCGCCCATAGCACGATAGTGACCCCAACGATCAGTGAGGGTACCAGCAGAGGATACGTTGACCAGAGCGACATACCTGTCTCCTGTAGAATTTTTCAGCAAGTCTACGGCGACAGGCAGGGCGAGTAAACGCTATTTATGGTGGGGTCAATTTAGAATAGCGCATTGATGATCCTGCAGTTCCTCAGCGGACGCGCGGTTAAGCATCAGCAAGTTACGTTCGGTTGCCAGCAACACAAACGAACCATCCGACTGCTGCGCCATCGCCAGGGCAAAGCGCCCCATATGGTCGCGCGCTTCCGGAAGCTCTTCAGCCAGCATTATGAACGGACTGCGCTGCACCAGCTCATTCTCCGTCACCCGACGAGCAAGATACTCATGCCCTTCCAGCCCGCCGGGAAGCGGCAGCCACTGGGTGCTGATTTCTCCCTGTGCCGCATTGAGCTTCTCGCGCACGTCCGGGCGCAGGCAGGAGATATGAATATGAAAATGGTTCTGCGTGCGACCAGTCGGCGAGTTAATCGTCAGCGAAATGGCGCTGTCGGGCACCTCGGATCCGCGCTTCAGGGTCATAAAGCTGCGCGACTGCCAGGCCAGCCAGAAAAAGTTCGGCGTGTGCGCTTCGGTCAATAGCGGGCTCTCGGTGCCGTTGATGCGATATGTCGGCATCAGCAGATATTGCAGCGGCCCGTTGCGGTCTTTAAAGACTACATAGCCTGCATCCGTTTTCACCTGCGCACACGGTGCCGGGTTACGATTCTGGATCTGATTCGGCACGCACTGGTCGAGAACGATATGTCGCAACGCATTCGGATTACCCGCTTTCATCCAGTACACGCCGCCAGCGGCAAGGGCGATGACAATGAGGATCAATAAGATAATTTTTTTCACAACGCGTTCCCTGTTTTCAATAGAGGCAAAAGAGTAACGCAAAATGATGACCAAATAAAAAACCCGGCGGATTTCTCACGCCGGGTTACCGTGTCATTGGCTAATGGTTAGCGCTGGCTGATCTGATCGAACGTGCCGCCGTTAGAGAAGTGCTCTTTCTGCGCTTTCGTCCAGCCGCCGAACTCGTCATCAATGGTGAAGAGTTTCAGTTTAGGGAAGACGCTTTCGTATTTCTTCGCCACCGCCGGATCGCGTGGACGATAGAAGTTTTTCGCCGCAATTTCCTGGCCTTCTGGCGAGTAGAGATACTTCAGGTAGGCTTCCGCCACCGCTTTGGTATCTTTCTTCTCAACCACTTTATCGACAACAGAGACGGTCGGCTCAGCCAGAATAGATTCGCTTGGGGTCACAATTTCGAACTTGTCTTTACCCAGCTCGTTAGTGGCCAGCAGGGCTTCGTTTTCCCATGCGATCAGCACGTCGCCAATCCCGCGCTCGACGAAGGTATTGGTGGCGCCACGCGCGCCAGAGTCCAGCACCTCAACGTTTTTATACAGCGCTTTCACGAATTCCTGCGCTTTGGCCTGGTCGCCATTGTTGTGGTGCAGCGCGTAGCCCCACGCACCCAGGTAGTTCCAGCGAGCGCCGCCAGAGCTTTTCGGGTTAGGGGTGATGACGGACACGCCTGGCTTAATCAGGTCATTCCAGTCATGGATCTGTTTCGGGTTGCCTTTACGGACCAGGAAAACGATGGTTGAGGTGTATGGCGCGGAGTTATCCGGCAGGCGTTTGATCCAGTTTTTGTCGATACGGCCACGCTCGGCGATCGCGTCGACATCGTAGGCGAGCGCCAGGGTCACCACGTCAGCTTCGATACCGTTGATGACGGAGGTCGCCTGCTTGCCAGAACCGCCGTGAGACTGGCGAACCACGACATTGTCGCCGGTTTCCTGTTTCCAGTGTGCCGCAAACGCTTTGTTGTATTGCTCGTACAGTTCACGCGTCGGGTCGTATGACACGTTCAGTAACTGGATGTCCTTAGCCAGAACGCTGGTCGATGCCAGCAATAATGTTAAACCCACGCCCCATTTATTCATCGCCCAGCTCTCTTGTGTAGTGTTTTGATGAATGCAGCGTGCCAGAAAGCGAATCGAGGATTAAAGAATAAAAAAAGATTGGCTATAACGTAGTGGAATAAAAAAGCGTGCACGCATAAAAAAGCCGGGTGGCGGCTACGCCTTACCCGGCCTACGAGTCGTGCTTTTGTAGGCCCGGTAAGCGCAGCGCCACCGGGCAACAGAGCCAATCAGTACAGTTTTTTCGCGCAGTCCAGCCAGTCACCTTTGAACGGACGCTTCATGTTTTCAATCGCGTCGATGATGTCATGGTGAACCAGTTTTTCGTTCTGAATACCGACGCAGCGGCCGCCGTGGCCCTGCAGCAGCAGTTCGATTGCGTACGCGCCCATACGGGACGCCAGAATACGGTCGTACGGGCCAGGGGAACCGCCACGCTGGATGTGCCCCAGTACGGTGGCACGGGTTTCACGCTTGGTTTCGGTTTCGATGTACTTGGCCAGCTCGTCTACGTCACAGATGTGCTCGGTGATAGCCACGATCGCGTGTTTTTTGCCTTTCGCGATGCCCGCTTTGATTTCAGCTACCAGATCTTCACGGCTGAATTCCACTTCCGGAACCACGACAAACTCACAACCACCCGCAATCGCCGCAGCCAGGGTCAGGTCACCGCAGTAACGCCCCATCACTTCAACGATAGAGATACGCTGGTGAGAAGAAGAGGTGTCACGCAGGCGGTCAATCGCTTCAACAACGGTTCCCAGCGCGGTGAAGTAACCGATGGTGTAGTCGGTGCCTTTGATATCGTTGTCGATAGTGCCTGGCAGACCGATGCACGGGAAGCCCATTTCTGTCAGACGTTTTGCACCCATGTACGAGCCGTCACCACCGATAACCACCAGGGCGTCCAGGCCACGTTTTTTCATGTTCTCGATAGCCACTTCACGAACGTGTTCATCACGGAATTCCGGGAAGCGTGCAGACCCAAGGAAGGTACCGCCACGGTTGATCATGTCAGACACGCTGTAACGGTCGAGCTGAACCATACGGTCTTCATACAGACCCAGGTAACCATCATAGATACCAAAAACTTCCAGACCTTCCGTCAGCGCCGCGCGAACAACCCCACGAATTGCCGCGTTCATGCCCGGCGCATCACCGCCGCTTGTCAACACACCGATTTTCTTAATCATGACTACCTCTGAACTTAGGAATGCAAAATTGAAATCTGTTGCCGGAAGAAACTTATCGACCAACGAATACTGCAAATAGTATATCAATCCCTTCCAGCTGAATTGATTCAGGTCAGACCAAATGGCGGTAATTTATACACAAAATGCTGGCCTGGCTCACTTTTTTACAACGAATTACGAAAGCCCAACATGTCCGGGTACAACCGAGCAGGGATCCTGGTGAATGATGACGTCTGAACCAGGAAAACGCTGCAAAATCGCCTGCTCTACCTGCTCAGCAATCACGTGAGCCTGAACCAGTGGCAGGTTGTCTTCCATTTCAATATGAATCTGAATAAAGCGGGTCGGCCCTGACTGCCGCGTTCGAAGATCGTGCGCACCGCTGACGCCGGGCCAGGCGGTCACGATAGAAAAAATTTCATTGCGTTCTGAGTCCGGGAGGGCGCGGTCAAGCAGTGATTGCACCGCTTCATACCCCATCCGCAGGGCGCTATATAAAATATAGATACCAATCCCTAACGCAAACAACGCATCGGCCCGATGCCAGCCATACCAGGCCAGACCGAGCGCAATAAGAATAGCCCCATTCATCATAACATCAGATTGATAATGAAGCATATCCGCCCGTACAGCCTGACTTTGCGTTTTGCGAACGACCCAGCGCTGGAACGTTACCAGAACAAGTGTGCATATAAGCGCGACAATCGTCACAACGACGCCGACGCCGGGATCGTTCATCGGTGTCGGCGAGACGAGATGCTGAATGCCGGTGAGAAACAGGAACAGCGCAGAACCGGATATAAACATGCTCTGCGCCAGCGCGGCCAGCGACTCCGCTTTGCCGTGCCCAAACGTGTGCTCTTCATCCGCTGGCTGCAGCGAGTAACGCACCACCAGCAGGTTGGTCAGCGAGGCGGCAATATCGACCAGCGAGTCCACCAGCGCCGCCAGAATACTGACCGATCCGGTATACCACCACGCAAAAACCTTAATGACCAGCAAACACGACGCCATGATGGTCGCGGCCATGGCGGCCCGGTTTACCAGTCTTCCATAGGATTGATTCATAAACGCTCCTGTCATGTCATGCCGCTAGTATAACGGAAGCATGGGGAGTCGAAGGATGAATAAACGGTTAACAAATCAGAATATGGTGCAGAGCCCCCCTTATGTGGGAAAAGACAGGAACAGAGAAGAAAGAAAAACAATAACCGATTGTATTAAAAGAATTTTATTTCACCAACCCGTTACATCCAGACTACACATCCGGTTTGATTGTTACGTTGATATGCACCATCGACGACACTGTCACTGCGACTTAGAAAATACTGAATGGATAAGTTGTTTCCGTATCCAATCGCTCAACAGATACTATTGCATTGTGTCAAACAATAAAAACCTACCACTACTCTGAAAAACCACCACACCATCTAACTCATTGTTCTTTATTAGATTTATAGGATAAGTTAATATTGTTTAATTTCAGCGATATAGTACACTTGATGCTATACATGTTGTACTGGAAAAATTTATCTTAAGAGAATATATATGTCTAATGAACCACTAAAAATTGCGTTTACTGGCGTTTATGATATCGCAAATTATGGAGATCATTTATTTCCGATTATTTTCGATAAAATCATGAAAATGAAAGGTCTGAATATCAAGCTTTATCTTTTCTCACCGGTGGGGGGAACACAAAGCCTCTCATTAAATGAGATTGTCTACCCATTAAATGAGATGGAATCATTGCATCTAAAACATAATTTCGATGCAATTATCGTTGGTGGCGGTGGAATATTCCACTATGCAAGCGGGCAACAAAAAATAAAAAGAGACTCGGACGAGTTCGTAGACTACCCGGTGTTTGAAACATGGGTTATTCCTTCGATAGTTGCATACAAACACAACATAAAATTAATCTGGAATCTACTTGGCGGCTACCATGATTTCTCACCATTTTATCAGAAACTTACTCAGGCCTTATGCGACCCAATTGACTATATATCAGTCCGGGACAACTATACTAAAAAAATCCTGACAGATAGTGGCATAGAGGATACATTAATTAACGTATTTCCTGATTCTGCATTTATGATGACAGAATGTATTCCTCATGAAATTATTGAAAAATCGTTAAAAAATTTAAGAAACAGCGATAAAGAATACATTGTTTATCACGCGAATAGATTTCTACCTAAAAGTGCAATCCCTGATGTTGTAAAGTCATTAGACTATTTTTACAATTTAGGCTTTGAAATCATACTATTACCACTGGCGTATACTCATGATGATGAAAGCATTCTTAGAGAGATAAATCAAAATGCAGATTCCCGATATACTCTTTATGAAAAAGAACTCAATATGTACGAAATTATGAGCATGCTGGCAGGTTGCCACGCTTATATTGGTGTGAGTTTCCATGGCGCAATTACCGCAGCCTGTCATGGGAAAAAAGTTGTGGCCTTTGATTATATGCTGAACGGGAAAACTAAAGATCTCTTCAAGATGTTAGATCTTCAGGATTATTACGTAACTGATTCTACTTCCCTATACGAGCGTACAGTACAATGTCACAAAAACATGTCTCCAGTTATTTTAGATGATAAAATAGCATCTCTGCATCAGCACTTTGACACTATTATTGAATTACTCGTATCAACTAAAACGAAAGAAAAAGGAAGTGATAATTTCCTTATTAACTTTTCTAATACCATATCCAATATAAACAAATCTTTCAGTACATTACAATCCGAGTTCAGACAACTGGATAATCTCAGTAGAGACACCCACATAAAGTATGTAGAGCTACAGGATAAACACGCCGAATTATGTAAGTTGAATATTGAACTGAAGAATAATATCAATACCTTTAGTAGCGCCAACAATGAATTGCAGGATACATTCGACGCCCTTCAACTGCAAAACAAAGAATTATTAAAACAAAAAACCGAAGCTGAAAAATGGATTGATGAAATGAAAAAATCAAGGACCTATAATTTTATTAAAACCATTAATAACATAAAATTAAAAATCAAAGATGTACTCATAAAATAATACAGGGACATGAAAACTCCCTGGTAATAGCAACGAGGAACGCTCAATACCATTTTCTCATGATGTGAAGAATCAACAGGCAAAAAAAACCCCCACATCATGTGGGGGAAGACAGGGATGGTGTCTATGGCAAGGAAAACAGGGTTTACTGGTTACTACGGGTACTGCTATTGCTACTGAAAAACGTCGTTTCTGAGCTTCGCTGCATCCGTGCAACCTCACGCAGCTGATCCATACGCTGCTGATGTCTGGTGTTCAAAACCGCTTGCTGCTCGGGAGTTAGCAGGTGGAACATCTGGTTGCGGACCTTCGCCATTTCAACCTGGCGAGCAACCTGTTCCTGTGCCATTTTTTCGGCCTGAGCGCGAACAGCGCTTTCGTCAAAATTTTCTGCGGTGACAAGGCGATGCATTGTCTCCATTTCGCTAACATTAACAGGGGGCTGGTCGTGTCTCGCCCTCTGCATCAGATCTCGCATCTGTTGACGCTGATGTTCGGTTAAACTTATGCCGTCAAACATATGGCTTTGGCTACTGTGCTGCGTTGTGTCCTCTTGTGAGGAACCGTTATCGCTGATGATAGCTACAGCAGCCTGGCTAAACGCACTGAACGCCAGCGTTGAGGCCATGACGGCAGCGGTAACTTTGCGCATCACTTGCTCCCAAAATCTTTCGTGTCGCGATTCAACGAGAGACAGTCTACGATTCAGGCTGCAAACATGCGTCAGGGGGTGTAAAACAACGTAAAGTCATGGATTAGACAGCCTTGATGTCGTAATTTCTGCCTCGGAGGTAATTAAACAATGAATAAAATCCTGTTAGTTGATGATGACCGAGAGCTCACATCCCTTTTAAAGGAGTTGCTCGACATGGAAGGTTTCAACGTCCTGGTTGCCCATGATGGCGAGCAGGCGCTGAGTCTCCTTGACGACAGCATCGATTTACTTTTGCTCGACGTGATGATGCCGAAGAAAAACGGTATTGATACGTTGAAAGAGCTTCGCCAGACACACCAGACTCCCGTTATCATGCTGACCGCTCGCGGCAGCGAACTCGATCGCGTACTCGGCCTTGAGCTGGGCGCGGATGACTATTTACCGAAGCCGTTTAACGACCGCGAACTGGTCGCCCGTATTCGCGCGATCCTGCGTCGTTCCCACTGGAGCGAGCAGCAGCAGAATACCGACAACAGCTCACCTACCCTTGAAGTCGACTCCCTGAGCCTGAACCCGGGCCGTCAGGAAGCGAGCTTTGATGGCCAGACGCTGGAACTGACCGGCACGGAGTTCACCCTGCTGTATCTGCTGGCGCAGCACCTCGGCCAGGTGGTTTCGCGTGAACATTTAAGCCAGGAAGTGCTGGGCAAACGTCTGACCCCGTTTGACCGCGCCATCGACATGCACATCTCTAACCTGCGCCGTAAGCTGCCGGAGCGTAAAGACGGTCACCCATGGTTTAAAACCCTGCGTGGTCGCGGTTATCTGATGGTTTCCGCTTCATGATAGGAAGCTTAACCGCCCGCATCTTCGCCATCTTCTGGCTGACGCTGGCACTGGTTTTAATGCTCGTACTGATGTTGCCAAAACTCGACTCACGCCAGATGACGGAGCTTCTCGACAGCGAGCAACGTCAGGGCGTGATGATCGAGCAGCACGTGGAAGCCGAGCTGGCAAACGATCCGCCAAACGATTTAATGTGGTGGCGCAGGCTATTTCGCGCTATCGACAAGTGGGCGCCGCCCGGACAACGCCTGCTGCTGGTGACCAGCGAAGGCCGCGTGATTGGCGCCGATCGCAATGAAATGCAGATCATCCGCAACTTCATTGGCCAGGCAGATAACGCCGATCACCCCCAGAAGAAAAAATATGGCCGCGTAGAGATGGTGGGGCCGTTCTCCGTCAGAGATGGCGAGGATAACTATCAGCTCTACCTGATTCGCCCCGCGAGCAGCTCCCAGTCCGACTTTATCAACCTGTTGTTTGACCGCCCTCTCCTGCTGCTGATTGTTACTATGCTGGTCAGCTCGCCTCTGCTGTTATGGCTAGCGTGGAGCCTGGCAAAACCGGCCCGTAAGCTGAAAAATGCGGCTGACGAAGTGGCCCAGGGTAACCTGCGACAACACCCTGAACTGGAAGCCGGACCGCAGGAGTTCCTTGCCGCCGGGACCAGTTTTAACCAGATGGTGAGCGCTCTCGATCGCATGATGACGGCACAACAGCGTCTGCTGTCGGATATCTCGCACGAACTGCGCACCCCGCTTACGCGCTTACAGCTTGGCACCGCGCTGCTGCGCCGCCGCAGCGGGGAGAGCAAAGAGCTGGAGCGTATCGAAACCGAAGCGCATCGTCTGGACAGCATGATCAACGATCTGCTGGTCATGTCGCGCAATCAGCAGAAAAACGCGCTGGTGAGCGAAACGGTGAAAGCCAATCATCTGTGGCATGAAGTGCTGGATAACGCGGCGTTCGAAGCGGAGCAGATGGGCAAATCCTTCACCGTCAACTTCCCGCCGGGTCCATGGCCGCTGTACGGTAACCCCAACACGCTGGAAAGCGCGCTGGAGAATATCGTGCGTAACGCCCTGCGCTACTCGCACACGAAGATTGAGGTGGCGTTCTCGGTGGATAAAGACGGGATCACCGTCATTGTCGACGACGACGGTCCTGGCGTCAGCCCGGAAGACCGCGAGCAGATTTTCCGTCCGTTCTATCGTACCGACGAAGCGCGTGACCGGGAATCGGGCGGTACGGGACTGGGTCTGGCGATTGTGGAAACCGCCATGCAGCAGCATCGCGGCTGGGTGAAAGCCGACGACAGCCCGCTGGGTGGGCTGCGGTTAACGCTGTGGCTACCGTTGTATAAGCGTTCGTAGCTGTTAGTGCCGGGTGGCGGCTTCGCCTTACCCGGCCTACGCTTTACGGAGGACTATTTACCCCACAACCTCCGCGAATTATCCTCGATCTTGCTGCTTAAACGCCGCTTCTGCATCGTTCTTGTCCAGCTGGTCGATAACCCCGCCGCCGACAGCAGGCGATGATACTGCTCGTCATCAAACGGCATATGCCAGGCAATGGCGCAGGCGTCGTAAACAGACACTTCACTCAGGCGTGATGCCAGCTCAAGCGGCGCATCCGCTGACACCTGCCCAGCCAGCACTACACGGTACAGCCAGCCGGTTTTACCCGCGTTTTGCATCTGAGCCGACATGTCATGAATACCGAAATGGAAGTTGAGCTTGAAGCACGGCGAGCGCGGCTGCGTCACCTGAATCAGGGCATCGCCCCAGCGGTAGATATCACCTATAAACACGTTCTTTTCGGTGAGCCCTTCGGTGGAGAGATTCTCGCCAAACGCGGGGGCGACGAAGAGGTCCGCCTGCTCGGGGAACTCGGTTTTCCAGTGCTGATAGTGCTCGCGCGGGTAGTGGCACAGCGCGCGCTCGGGCCCACCGTGGATCTTCTTTTCGGCCTGCTCGTCGCCCGCAAGCCCAAGGTCGGTTAACGTCAGCTCACCGTCGACCTGAATTTTGGCGATGGCGCTCGGGCGGCTGCCGTCGTACTCCCTTACCTTGCCTGTAAATACATTCACCGGGTAATGCATCGCTGCCTCCATTACGCAGATACAAAAAAAGCGAGCCATCAGACTCGCTTCTCACAGGCGTCAATGCAACCTTATTTTTTAGCGGCGAAACGCGCTGCTGCTTCGTCCCAGTTCACCACGTCCCAGAACGCTTTGATGTAGTCCGGGCGACGGTTCTGGAATTTCAGGTAGTAAGCGTGTTCCCACACGTCCAGACCCAGGATTGGGAAGCCGGATGCGCCAGAGATCGCTTCACCCATCAGCGGGGAGTCCTGGTTCGCGGTAGAAACCACCGCCAGTTTGTCACCTTTCAGAACCAGCCACGCCCAGCCGGAGCCGAAGCGGGTTGCAGCGGCTTTTTCGAATTCCGCTTTGAAGTTGTCAACAGAACCGAAGTCGCGCTCGATAGCCGCTTTCAGGTCGCCCTGCAGGGTGGTACCGGTCTTCAGGCCTTTCCAGAACAGGCTGTGGTTTGCGTGGCCGCCCGCGTTGTTACGCAGCACGGTTTTCTTGTCCGCTGGCAGCTGGTCCAGCTTGGTGATCAGCTCTTCAACAGGCAGGTTAGCGAATTCTGGCAGGCTTTCCAGCGCGGCGTTCGCGTTGTTCACATAGGTCTGGTGGTGTTTAGTGTGATGGATTTCCATCGTCTGCTTGTCGAAATGCGGTTCCAGTGCGTCGTAGGCATACGGCAGGGATGGCAGTGTATAACTCATAATCCTCTCCATTATTGTCGGGCGGCACAGCTGTTAATGCCGCGTAAGCAGTTAGTTCATTATAGTTAATTAAATGATATTGAAAATGATTATCAATGCCGTAGTTTTTATAAGGTTATTCAGTTTTCGATTAATAGCGGAAATGTGAGTCTGCTCACGCGGTTAACGTGCTGATTGCCATCCAGAACACCTGTGCGGCAACCTTCTGAAGGTTCCCGGACTGCCTAATTTTTACACTCCTTAAGTCGAAGAGAAGCCACTGACGATAAAAACGATGAGGGTGTAAAAATGAATCATGCGATTACGATGGGTATCTTCTGGCATTTGATAGGCGCTGCCAGTGCAGCCTGTTTCTATGCTCCGTTTAAAAAGGTGAGAGGCTGGTCATGGGAAACCATGTGGTCCGTTGGCGGGGTCGTGTCCTGGCTGATTTTGCCCTGGACCATTAGCGCCATGCTGCTGCCCGATTTCTGGGGTTACTTCTCCTCCTTCAGCGCCTCCACCCTGCTGCCCGTGTTCCTGTTCGGCGCGATGTGGGGCGTCGGTAACATCAACTATGGCCTCACCATGCGCTATCTCGGCATGTCGATGGGCATTGGTATCGCGATTGGCATTACGCTGATCGTCGGAACCCTGATGACGCCAGTTCTCAACGGCAACGTCGAGGTGCTTATTAATACTCAGGGTGGGCGGATGACGCTCCTGGGCGTGCTGGTGGCGGTCGTTGGCGTAGGAATCGTGACTCGCGCGGGGCAGCTGAAAGAGCGCAAGATGGGCATTAAAGCCGAAGATTTTAACCTGAAGAAAGGTCTGCTGCTGGCGGTGATGTGCGGCATCTTCTCGGCCGGTATGTCGTTCGCGATGAATGCTGCCAGGCCTATGCATGACGCCGCCGCCGCGCTGGGCGTCGATCCGCTGTATGTTGCGCTGCCAAGCTATGTCGTGATTATGGGTGGCGGCGCGATGGTTAACCTGGGCTTCTGCTTCATTCGTCTCGCAAAAGTGAAAAACCTGTCGGTAAAAACCGACTTCTCGCTGGCAACATCGCTTATCATCACCAACGTGTTACTCTCCGCGCTCGGCGGCCTGATGTGGTACTTACAGTTTTTCTTCTACGCCTGGGGCCATGCCAGCATTCCGGTGCAATACGACTACGTAAGCTGGATGCTGCACATGAGTTTCTACGTACTGTGTGGCGGGCTGGTCGGTCTGGTGCTGAAAGAGTGGAAGAACGCCGGACATCGTCCGGTTGGCGTACTGAGCCTCGGCTGCGTGGTGATCATTATCGCTGCCAATATCGTCGGCCTCGGCATGGCAAACTGATCACGACCCCTTTCGACTGCGATGACGCCACTGTACCGGCGTCATCCCCACCTCACGATTAAACACCACTGAAAAATAGTTACTGTCTTCAAAGCCGCAGCACATCGCCACATCACTGACCATCCACTCCGTATGCTGCAGGAGATATTGTGCATGGCAGATGCGCAGCTGGCGCAGATAGTGGTTGACCGTCATCCCGGTCAGGGTGCGGAACTGCTGGCGCAACGCGCGCTCGCTGCACTGCTCCTGCTCGCAGAATTTCTCCAGTATAAAGTTTTTATTCAGGCTGCCCGCAAGCGTGGTGATGAGCTTATCCAGCAGCGCTTCCTGCGTCGTGGCGGAGGGGTTATCAGTGGCGTAACGATGGCGCTTTAACGTCACCACCAGCTGGGCGAAAAGCAACTCCGCTAGCTGGTTAGAAACGGGGTCGTTCTTCTGGCTCTCCTGCTCCAGTTGAGAAATAACCTGCCGTACCTGAGCCATGCCGTTACTGCTTAAGCGCCAGTGCGGAGAACCCTTAGCATCAAGAAAACCCGGAATGCTTGCGGCCCAGTCCACGTTAAGCCTGAGCCTGTCCGGACAGTAAATAACGTTCTGCAGCACCAGGTCATTAACCGAGGCGTAGGAATGTTTATCCTCCGCGCGAATATAGAACAGATCTCCGCGCGTGATGCGGTAGGGACGGTCGTTGAGGATGTGCAGGCCGTTACCGCGCCATACCAGCACCAGTTCGCAAAACTCGTGGGTATGTTCGGCAAAGACGTCTTGCGGGTAGCGGTCGGCCACCGTCACGGCCTGGCTCGCGGAGGCATAAAAATCATCTTTGCGAAGGATTAACTGAGCAGCCACACCACGACCTCTACACCGAATAACCTGACACTATTAGCTTTTTTGCGGAAATAAAACGGTGACTGCCCTCGCGTTACTGAAGCATCGCGTCTTTCCCCTGACGAATATCACGCGGCGACCAGTTAAATTCCCGACGAAACAGCGTTGAAAAGTGATTGCTGTCACCAAAACCGCAGCAATAGGCGATATCCGTGACGCTTTCGTCGGTATGACGTAAAAGATGACGCGCTTTGATCAGGCGCAGACGGTTGAGATATCGCTGCGGCGTCATACCGGTATGCTGTTTAAGCTGGCGATGCAGGGTGCGCAGCGACAGTGAAAAATCATCCGCAAGCGTTTCCCAGCAGACATCCTCAGCGAAATGATCTTCCAGCCAGGCCATCAGATGGTTCAGGCGCGCGTTGTTATCTTCCAGCCCTTCAACCAGGCTGCTGCGGCGCAGCAGCACCAGAAGCTGCATAAACAGCAGTTCGCGCGTGGCAATGGCGTGCGTCTCCCGCCCGTCCTCGCTCTTCTCCATTTGGTCCACCAGCTGACGCACCTGCTGCAGGGTGGACTGATTCACGCGCCAGTGCGACGGATAGTGTCCGTCTTGCTCCTGGGGCAACAGCTGATTCAGCCGCGAAAGAAACTGGAACGCATCCGGGGAACGGTAGAGCACATTCGTCAGATACAGGTTGTCGGTATGCTCATACAGGTGCCGATCGTGGTCGCGCACGAAGCACACCGTACCGCCGCTGATGGTATACGGCTGGCCATTGAAGACATGAATACCCGTCCCGCGCTCAACAATCACAATTTCATGAAAATCATGGTGATGCTCCGGGAACGCGGCCTGAGGAAGCCGTGGCTCAATCGCGACAGGCGCCCCTCCTGAAGGAAAAAAATCCACGCTGTGCAGTACGGTCATAACGGCCTCCACCAATGAAAAATGTTCTCAAAATAGTAATTAAGGCCTTCCGCACTCACCTTCAATTTTTGGCAGTAAACCTCGCAAAAGCTGTCCATTTTTCAAGAAACAGGGGGAAAGATCGGGAAATGCGGTCAGCGTCACACTGCCTGAAAATCCCGCTACCACTGGAAACTGTGAACTCCCTCACATTCACCTTTGCTTTCTTGCCAGCGCGAGATTTGGCCTGTCAGTGGTGAGAAGGTGACTTTTTCTTCCCTTTTTTACACTCACCGCTAATGACTTAAGAAAGGACCCGACTATGACTTTTCGCCATTGTGTGGCTGTCGATTTAGGCGCATCCAGCGGGCGCGTAATGCTCGCGAGCTGGGACCGTGAGCAGCACACGCTTGCGCTTCGCGAAATGCACCGTTTCGCCAACTGCCTGCAAAAACAGGAAGGTTTTGTGGCCTGGGATATCGATGCCCTGGAGGCGGAGATCCGTATCGGACTGAACAACGTCTGCAACGATGGTATTCGCATCGACAGCATCGGCATTGATACCTGGGGCGTGGACTACGTTCTGCTTGATCGCCATGGCGAACGCGTCGGCTTGCCGGTTTCTTATCGCGACAACCGCACCGACGACCTGATGGCGCACGCTATCGCCCAGCTTGGTAAGGACAACATCTACAGACGCAGCGGCATTCAGTTTCTGCCGTTTAACACGCTTTATCAGCTGCGTGCTTTGGTCGAGCAACAGCCAGAGCTGGTGGCGGACGTGGCCCATGCGCTGCTGATCCCGGACTACCTGAGCTATCGCCTGACCGGCAACATGAACTGGGAATATACCAACGCCACCACCACGCAGTTGGTCAACATCAACTCGGATAACTGGGATGAACATCTGCTGGCCTGGACGGGAGCGTCGCCTTCCTGGTTCGGCACACCAACCCACCCGGGTAATGTGATCGGTCACTGGATTTGCCCACAGGGGAACGCAATTCCTGTCGTTGCCGTCGCCAGCCACGATACCGCCAGCGCGGTGATTGCTTCCCCACTTGCGAGCAAAGACGCGGCTTATCTCTCGTCCGGTACCTGGTCGCTGATGGGCTTTGAGAGCAAAACCCCGTACGCCAGCGATGCTGCCATGGCCGCAAACATTACCAACGAAGGGGGTGCCGAAGGCCGCTATCGCGTACTGAAAAACATCATGGGGTTGTGGCTGCTCCAGCGGGTGCTGAAAGAGCAGAACATTACCGACCTGCCTGCGCTTATCGCCGAAACCGAGAAGCTGAAGGCCTGCACGTTCCTGATCAACCCGAACGATGAGCGCTTTATCAATCCGGCGCACATGAGCGCCGAAATTCAGGCCGCCTGCGTCGAGGTCGGGCAGCCGGTGCCGTCCAGCCCTCCCGAACTGGCGCGCTGCATTTTTGACAGCCTCGCCCTGCTGTATGCCGACATCCTCAGCGAGCTGGCGAGCCTTCGCGGAAAACCCTTCAGCCAGTTGCATATCGTGGGCGGCGGCTGCCAGAACCAACTGCTGAACCAGCTATGCGCCGATGCCTGCGGCATCACCGTGGTGGCAGGTCCCGTGGAGGCCTCCACGCTCGGCAATATCGGCATTCAGCTGATGACTCTGGACGAACTTTCCAACGTTGACGACTTCCGTTCGGTGGTGACGGCGAACGCCAGTCTGACCACCTTCACACCCAATCCCTGCCATGAAATTGCTCGCTTTCGCGCGCAGTTTCAGCAAAACCGACTGACTAAGGAGCTTTGTGCATGACAACTCAATTAGAACAAGCCTGGGATCTGGCTAAACAGCGTTTCGCCGCCGTCGGCGTAGATGTCGAAGAGGCGCTGCGCCAGCTCGACCATCTGCCCGTCTCCATGCACTGCTGGCAGGGCGATGACGTCGCTGGCTTCGAGAACCCAGGCGGTTCCCTGACGGGGGGTATTCAGGCCACGGGTAACTATCCAGGCAAAGCGCGCAACGCGACCGAACTGCGCGCCGACCTTGAACTGGCGCTGAGCCTGATCCCGGGGCCAAAGCGCCTGAACCTTCATGCAATTTATCTCGAATCCGATGAGCCGGTGGCGCGCAACGAAATCAAACCGGAACACTTTAAGAACTGGGTAGAGTGGGCCAAAACCAACAGGCTGGGCCTGGACTTTAACCCGTCCTGCTTCTCACATCCGCTGAGTGCGGACGGTTTTACTCTCGCCCACGCGGACAACGACATCCGCCAGTTCTGGATCGATCACGTGAAGGCCAGCCGCCGCGTTTCGGCGTATTTCGGCGAGCAGCTCGGCACACCGTCGGTGATGAACATTTGGATCCCGGACGGCATGAAGGATATCACCGTCGATCGTCTGGCTCCGCGCCAGCGCCTGCTGGCCGCGCTGGATGAGGCTCTCAGCGAGAAGCTGGACCCGGCGCACCACATCGACGCCGTCGAGAGCAAGCTGTTCGGCATAGGCGCCGAGAGCTATACCGTTGGCTCAAACGAGTTCTATATGGGTTACGCCACCAGCCGCCAGACCGCGCTGTGTCTGGATGCTGGCCACTTCCACCCGACCGAGGTGATCTCCGACAAAATCTCCGCCGCCATGCTCTACGTGCCGCGTCTGCTGCTGCACGTCAGCCGTCCGGTGCGCTGGGACAGCGACCACGTGGTGCTGCTGGATGACGAAACCCAGGCGATTGCCAGCGAAATCATCCGCCACGACCTCTTTGACCGCGTACACATCGGCCTCGACTTCTTCGATGCCTCCATCAACCGCATCGCGGCGTGGGTTATCGGCACCCGCAATATGAAGAAAGCCCTGCTGCGCGCGTTGCTGGAGCCTGTCGCCACGCTGAAACAGCTGGAGGCTAACGGTGACTACACCGCACGTCTGGCACTGCTGGAAGAGCAGAAATCCCTGCCGTGGCAGGCAGTGTGGGAGATGTACTGCCAGCGTAACGATGCCCCAGCGGGCAGCCAGTGGCTGAACAACGTGCGGGCGTATGAGAAAGACGTTCTCGCCGCTCGTCAGTAAAAACATCGCCCGGCAGCACGTTGCCTGCCGGGTCTACGGGTAAGAGTAGGCCGGGTAAGCGTAGCGCCACCCGGCATTTTCAAAGGAACCACAGTATGCAGACTATCACCCACTCCTGGTTCGTCCAGGGCATGATCAAAGCCACCTCCGATGCCTGGCTGAAAGGCTGGGACGAGCGCAACGGCGGCAACCTGACGCTGCGCCTGGACGACGCGGATATCGAACCTTTCGCGGCCGATTTCCACGCGAAGCCGCGCTATATCGCGCTGAGCCAGCCGATGCCGCTGCTCGCCAACACGCCGTTTATCGTCACCGGTTCCGGCAAGTTTTTCCGTAACGTCCAGCTCGACCCGGAGGCCAACCTCGGCGTGGTGAAAGTGGACAGCGACGGCGCGGGTTACCACATTCTGTGGGGGCTGACGGATGAAGCGGTGCCCACCTCCGAACTGCCGGCGCACTTCCTCTCCCACTGCGAGCGCATCAAAGCGACCAATGGCAAGGACCGCGTGATCATGCACTGCCACGCCACGAACCTGATCGCCCTGACCTACGTGCTGGAAAACAGCGCCGATGTCATCACCCGCAAGCTCTGGGAAGGCAGTACCGAGTGTCTGGTGGTGTTCCCGGATGGCGTGGGCATTCTGCCGTGGATGGTACCGGGTACCGACGAAATCGGCCAGGCAACCGCCGTTGATATGCAAAAACATTCTCTGGTGCTATGGCCGTTCCACGGCGTGTTCGGCAGCGGTCCAACGCTGGATGAAACCTTTGGCCTGATCGACACCGCCGAGAAATCAGCGGAAGTGCTGGTGAAGGTGTACGCCATGGGCGGCATGAAGCAGACCATTCCCCGGGAAGCGCTCATCGCCCTCGGCAAGCGCTTTGGCGTGAGCCCGCTGCAATCCGCGCTGGATTTATATGCATAACGCCTTTGCAGGACAAACGTTGATCGTTAAGGAGAATTATCATGAGCTTTATGTTGGCGCTTCCAAAAATCAGCCTTCACGGCGCGGGCGCAATCGGCGATATGGTCAATCTGGTAGCGAACAAGCAGTGGGGAAAAGCGCTGATTGTCACCGACGGCCAGCTGGTGAAGCTGGGCTTGCTCGACAGCCTGTTTACCGCGCTGGACGCCCATCAGATGTCGTATCACCTGTTCGATGAGGTGTTCCCGAACCCAACAGAAGCGCTGGTGCAAAAAGGATTTTCGGCTTACCGGGACGCAGAGTGTGATTACGTCATTGCCTTTGGCGGCGGCAGCCCGATTGATACCGCCAAGGCGATTAAAATCCTCACCGCTAACCCCGGCCCGTCAACCGATTATTCCGGCGTCGGCAAGGTGAAAAATGCGGGGGTGCCGCTGGTAGCGATCAACACCACCGCAGGGACGGCGGCGGAAATGACCAGTAATGCGGTGATCATCGACTCCGCGCGTCAGGTGAAAGAGGTGATCATCGACCCGAACATCATCCCGGATATCGCCGTGGACGATGCCAGCGTCATGCTGGATATTCCGGCCTCCGTGACCGCCGCAACCGGTATGGACGCATTAACCCACGCCATTGAAGCCTATGTGTCCGTTGGCGCGCACCCGCTGACCGATGCCAACGCGCTGGAGGCGATTCGCCTGATCAACCTGTGGCTGCCGGAAGCGGTTGATAACGGTCATAACCTTGAGGCGCGCGAGCAGATGGCGTTTGGCCAGTATCTGGCGGGCATGGCGTTTAACAGTGCGGGTCTGGGTCTGGTACACGCTCTGGCGCACCAGCCGGGCGCGACGCATAACCTGCCGCACGGCGTGTGCAACGCCATTCTGCTGCCGATCGTCGAAAGCTTTAACCGCCCGCACGCCATCACCCGCTTCGCCCGCGTGGCGCAGGCGATGGGCGTCGATACCCGCGGCATGAGTGATGAAGCCGCCGGCATGTCCGCCATTCAGGCGATTCGCGACCTGAGCGCTCGCGTCGGCATTCCTGCGGGGTTCAGCCAGCTCGGCGTCACTAAAGCCGATATCGAAGGCTGGCTGGATAAAGCCCTCGCGGATCCGTGTGCGCCATGCAATCCGCGCACCGCCAGCCGCGATGAAGTCCGCGAGCTCTATCTGGAGGCATTATGATCCGCAAAGCGTTTGTGATGCAGGTGAACCCGGACGCGCACGAGGAGTACGCGCGTCGCCACAATCCAATTTGGCCCGAGCTTGAAGCGGTGCTGAAAGACCACGGCGCTCACCACTACGCCATTTATCTCGACAAAGCACGTAACCTGCTGTTTGCGACCGTGGAGATTGAATCGGAGGAGCGCTGGAGCGCGGTAGCGAATACCGACGTCTGCCAGCGCTGGTGGAAACATATGGGCGACGTCATGCCGTCGAACCCGGATAACAGCCCGGTGAGTGCGGAGCTTAAAGAGGTCTTTTACCTGGACTGATGTGTTAGCGCTGCCGCCCCCGCGGCGGCGGCAATCTCCTGCCTGCTGCTCAGCGTAAACGCCGACACCACCGTAATCGCCAGCACGAAACAGCCCAGCATCAGATACGTCTCCTGGAAGCCGATCCGGTCATACATATTCCCGGCAAAAGCGGAGAGAATAATCGCCGCCGACTGTTTGGCAAACTGGAAGCCGATCAGATAGATAGTCGCCGACAGTCGGGTATCAAACACCCCGGTGATGTACTTGAAGGCGCCCACCAGCAGGAACGGGACTTCCAGCGCGTGCAGCATCTTGAGGGCAATCACCTCCACGGCAGTGGTGGCGAACGACGAGCCGATAATGCGTGTCGCCATAATCACCCCGGCGATCAGCAGCGTGTTCTTCGCGCCGATGCGGTTAATGATCCACGGCGAACAGAACATAATGATGGCATTACAAATCTCCCCGGCAGTCGTTGCGAAACCAAAGGCGCGGGTCCCCTCCTGCGGCGTGGCGAAGAAGGTTTTAAAGAAGGTGGCAAACTGCTGATCGAAAACGTCATACACGCAGGCCACGCCAATCACGTAGAGGATAAACATCCACATTCTGCGCTGGCGGAACAGGTTGAACACGGTTTTTGCGGTGATTTGCGGCTGGTTCGCGCCCAAGGCATTCATGACCTGCGCCGTCTGGTTGGGCTTCGGCTTCGCGACCACCAGCAGCAGCATCAGCAGCAATGCCGCTCCCGATCCCATCCAGAAAACATACGATGGATCGATGCCGAACAGGATGCCGCCCGTGGAGGCGCACAAGCCCCAGCCGAGACAGCCAAACATCCGCGCCTTGCCGTATTCAAAGAAGCTGTTGCGGCTCACGCGTTCGATGTAGGCCTCAATCGCCCCCGATCCGGCCGAAAATACAAAACCGATATACAGCCCGCCGCTCAGCGCGCCCAGCCAGATATTGGCTTTCAGCAGCGGCGCGAAGACGTACAGGAAGAACGGTGCGAACAGAACCAGCAGCACCGCGATGATCCACAGAAGGTGTTTTTTCAGCCCCAGCTTGTCCGAAATAACGCCCAGTAGCGGCTGGAACGCGATGGCCGACAGCGAGATGCAGGAGAAGACAATCCCGGTATGGGTTTTATTCAGGCCGATGATGTCCGACAGCCAAATCGGCAGGAACGGAAAGCAGGTGGCCATGATGAAGAAGTAGAGAAAGAAGAACAGCCCGAAGATCCAGAAGTTAGGGTTGTCTTTGTGGGTACAGGTTGTTGTGTTCATTATTTTTATCCTCAACGGAGGGCCGGCTGCCCGGCCCGTCACCTTTACACGCGTTCAACGCCAATCAGAACGGCGGTTTCCGGATCCAGAATCGGCAGCGCAATGCCCGCCTGCATCAGCCACTCGCCGCTCACCGTTTGCGGCGTTTCCATCCACTCTGGCAGCTTGCGCATGGTGTGCCCTCCCTCGCCCGTAATCTGAATATTCGGGTGATCGAGCAGCATGACGCGGTACCGCGCGCTAGCCTCCAGTCCCGCCATGCGCAGCGGCATCATCAGGCTGTAATCCGGCATCGCGAGCTGGCTGACCATAAACAGCCCCTGCGCCTTATCTTCGCTCACCATCCCCTGCGCCAGCGTGGTGGCATCCGGCATATCAATACGCCACTGGGTACCATGGTGGATCACCTCTCGCCACTGCTTGTGCAGCGCGGCGTAATGGCGATAGCCTTCGCGCTCCTGTGCGTCCACGGTGAGCGGATCCAGCTCCAGCCCCATATGGCCAAACAGGGCCGTCAACCCGCGAAACTGGATGCTATGCTGGCGGAAGGTGGCGTGACATTTATGATGACCGATATGCGCGCCCATCACCTCCGGCGGGAAGAAGTAGCTCATGCCGCGCTGGATGGTGCTGCGCTCCAGCGCGTCGTTGTTGTCGGACGCCCAGAAGCGATGGCTGCGGGTCAGTACCTCATAATCAATGCGCCCACCGCCGGAGGAGCACGATTCAAACTCAATGTGCGGGAAGCGCTCGCCCAGCACGTCCAGCAGGCGGTAAAACTGGCGGGTCTGCGCGTCGGCAGCGGCTTTACCGTTGTGTCCCGGCTGCACCAGCTCGCGGTTCATGTCCCACTTCACGTAGTCGACCGCATGCTCGCCCAGCAGCCAGCTCATGCGCTCCACCAGGTAATCAAAGGCCTCCGGGATGTTGAGATTGAGCACCAGCTGGTGTCGTCCGGTCGCCTGGGGATAGCCCGGCAGCGCCAGTACCCAGTCAGGATGCGCGCGGTACAAATCGGAATCCGGATTGATCATCTCCGGCTCTACCCAGATGCCAAACTCCATGCCGAGCCGCTTGACGTGGTCGATCACCGGCGTCAGGCCGTTCGGGTATTTTTTCTCATCCAGATACCAGTCGCCCAGCGCGGCATGGTCGTCATTACGGCCTTTGAACCAGCCATCATCAATGATGAAGCGCTCCACACCCAGGGCGGCAGCCTCGTCGGCCATGCGCATGATGTAGTCCGGATCGTGGTTGAAGTAGATCCCTTCCCAGGTATTGAGGTGCACCGGGCGCGGTTTGTTTTCCGGGAAGCGGATGACGTTGTTGCGCAGGTAGCGATGGAACGGCTGGCTCATGCCGTTCAGGCCCTGCGTGGAGTAGCTGGCATACAGGCGCGGCGTCCAGAGCGTATCGCCCTCCTCAACCGCCATTTCACCCGGCAGGTAGAGCGCTTCGGCCTGCAGGTAGCGACGACCATCGGTTTTCGCTTCCGCGCGCAGGCGGTGATTACCGCTCCAGCCCAGATGCACGCCCCAGACGTCACCCTGCATTTCGCTGAACGACGGCGTACCGGCAATCAGCGCCGGGAAGTGCTCGTGGGAGGTTTTACCCCGGCGGTTTTCAATCACGAAGCTGTCGTGTTCAAGCTTTACGCGGTGCGGCTGGAATTCACGGATCCAGCGTCCGTGGAAGGCCATCACCTCCTGCGCGCGCTCGGCCACCGGCAGCGTGACGGCGAAACGGTCCACCTGCCAGGGGATCGCTTTCAGATTCGTTAAACCGTGACGAACCACCAGCACGCCGCTGGCATCCAGCGCCAGCTCGCTGGTCAGGCGCAGTCCCGCATGCTCATCTTCGGCGGTTATCGTCAGGGTATTTACGCCCTGCTGCACCTGGGTGGTTTTGAACACCGGGGAACCGTCCAGCCCCTGGCGGTGCCCCTCAATGCCCGGCGAGCCAAACAGGCCGTGCCCCAGCTCGGCCATCAGCGTGACCGGGGAGTCGACGTCAAGCCTGCCGTTGGCAACAGGACGCGCGAGCAGAGCAACATCCTGCGGCGAAAAGTGCCGAAGGTGAGGCCCCCAGTAGAGAATTTCGGCGAACGGATGGGTTTTAATCACCACATCTACCGTCGTGGTTTCGAGACGTAAAACGGAATCTTGCATCAGACATCTCCTGTCATCGGGATGATCTGAGTGTTGATCCGAAACGTTTCGGATACAAACCAAAACGTTTCGGTTCTGTGATCGGCTTTAAAATTTTGCGCTATTTAGGCCGTCTGGCCCGGAGAGAATTCTGGCTGCCAGAGCACCTGAAGCTGTTCAATATCGTCGCCGTTAATCAGCTGGCGCACCATATCGGCAATCTGTTTCCCGACGCCCTGGCGGGTGGACTGGATCACCGACGCCACGTCAATATCGACGATGCTGTCCTGGGGTAGTCCGTCATAGACCACCAGTGAGACGGCGTTGTCGCCGGATAAACGCCCCATCTGCGCCAGCGCCATCGCCGCACCGTCGCCGTGGGTGTTGCAGTCGGTGATGATGGCCGTGGGCGGCTGCGGCAGGGCAAGCAGTTCTTTCGTGGTGGCATACCCGACGCGGCGCGAAGGCGGCATAGCGCGCAACCATTCGCTGGAAAGCCCGGCTTCCCGTAGGGCGTCCAGATAGCCCTGACGGCGCTGGGTGATAAACGCCTGATTGTTGCTTTCGCCAAGTAGCGCGATACGCTGATGGCCTTTCTCGATCAGCCAGCGGGTAGCCTGATGCGTACCGGCGTAGTTGTCGAAATCAAACCACGCGTACGGCTGCGGGAGATGGCTGCGCCCGAGCGCCAGGAAAGGAAAACCGGCCGCCTGCAGCTGCTCAAGACGGGGATCGTGATCCAGCGTGTGTGCCACGATCAGCGCATCCACTCGGCGGCTTTGCACCATGCGCATATAGCTGTGTTTATCGGCCAGATCGTCATCGGCAATGAGCAACAAATCGATTTCATGTCGCGCCAGTTCGTGGCTAATTTCGCCGACCATGTCCATAAATACGCTGTTATTGAGCGGAACAGGATGGACCGGGAACACCAGCCCAACGGCGTCAATTTTGCCCATCTTCAGGCGGCGGGCGAAGGTGTTCGGTCGGTAACCACGGCGCTGGGCCTCTGCTTCCACGCGTGCGCGCGTCTCGGCGGAGACGTCGTCATATCCGTTGAGGGCGCGGCTGACGGTGGTGACTGACAGCCCCAGTTCTTTGGCAATGGCTTTAAGCGACATGAGTTTCCGTATCTCTGTTAGTTTTGTTCCGCCACCAGCAGCGCGTAAGTGTCTGGCTCCAGGGCCTTGAAGATATGCGGCTGATCGGCGGGATAACAAATGTAATCCCCTGCCCCGAGCTCTTCCGCCGCGTCGAGCAGACCGACCAGCGCCCGCCCCTGCGTCACAATAATATGTTCAACCGAGCCCGGTGGATGCGGCTGTGAAATACGGTCTGCTCCCGGTTGGGTCATCAGAAGATAGACATCGCGGCGCGCGCCGGGGGGGCATGCCGCCAGTAAAATGGCTTCATAGTTAGCCTGTCCAGCCACCACTTTTGTCCCTTCACCACGGCGGATCACCTGCGTGGTCGGCAACTGTGGCTCAAGCAAACGGGCGAAAGGAATATCCAGCGCCACGCAGAGCGACCACAGCGTTTCCAGGCTAGGGTTACCGTTGCCGGACTCCAGCTGGGAAAGCGTGGATTTTGCGATCCCGGCACGGCGGGCAATTTCCGCCAGTGAAAGCCCGGTTCGCAGGCGTTCTCGCACCAGACTTTTGGCGATCAGGCTGATCGGCTGCGTCATATAACGGCCTCGCGTTCTATAAAACGAACAATTCGTTCGTCTTGAAAATCATTTTCGTTGCGTTCATTATAATGGATACACGTTCGATATGGCTAAAATTGTATGAAGCATCATCTCTCTTGTCTGAAAGGCGACACCATAAAAGCAATCATTCTGGTCTGCCTCGCGGTGGGCGTGGTCGGAATGTCCTACGGCTCGCTGGCGATGGCCTACGGTTTCCCGGTCTGGGTGCCGTTTGTGCTCTCCATTACCGTGCTGGCGGGCGCGTCTGAGTTCATGTTTATCGGCATCGTGGCGAGCGGCGGCAATCCGCTGGCGGCTGCGGCGGCAGGTTTGCTGGTCAATGCGCGGCATGTGCCGTTTGGCGTGACGGTGCGTGAGCTGGTGGGCAAGCGCGGTCTGAGCCTGCTGGGCTGCCACATCATGAACGATGAAAGCGTGGTGTTTGGCCTGTCGCAAAAAACCGCCGAACAGCGTAAAGCCGCCTACTGGCTATGCGGCTTAGGCGTTGCCATCATCTGGCCGCTGGGCGCGCTGCTGGGGGCCATGGTGGGCAAACTGTTGCCCGACCCGGAAACCATCGGGCTGGACGCGGTATTTCCGGCCATTCTGCTGGCATTAGTGGTTCCCGCATTTAAAAACCGTACCACGCTGATCCGCGCCTGCAGCGGCGCTGTGTTATCGCTGGCCGCCGTGCCGTTTGCCCCGGTGGGATTACCGGTACTGCTCTCTTTACTCGGTCTTGCCGCGAGGAAAAAATAATGGAAAACATGACGGTCTTTATTCTCGGCATCGCCATTCTTTCTGCCGGAACCTATTTAATGCGCCTTGGCGGCGCCAAACTCGGCAACCGGCTGGCACTGTCGGAGCGTTCTCAGGCGCTGCTGTCAGATGCGGCAACGGTATTGCTGTTCTCCGTCGCGCTGGCGACCACCTTTTATGAGGGAGAACACTTCGCAGGCATGGCGCGCGTGCTGGGCGTGGCGTTTGCGGTGTTTTTGGCCTGGCGGAAAATGCCGTTAATCGTGGTCATTGTGGCCGCGGCGGTGGTGACGGCATTGCTGCGCGTGGCGGGCATAAACTAAAAAAGCGCC
This sequence comes from Enterobacter sp. BNK-13, assembly GCF_048685015.1. Taxonomy (NCBI): domain Bacteria; kingdom Pseudomonadati; phylum Pseudomonadota; class Gammaproteobacteria; order Enterobacterales; family Enterobacteriaceae; genus Enterobacter; species Enterobacter sp. BNK-13. Next base: position 4,284,968 of record NZ_JBLQTP010000001.1, read on the forward strand.
CCGGGGGCGCTCTTTCGACGGTGTGACTCGCTTATTTGTTCAGTTCAGCAGTCATGTGTACGCGGTTACCGGAGAATGCCTGGGTAATTTTGTACGATGATGCGCCCGCTTCCTGAGCCTGAGCCGCGATTTTCGCTTCTGCACCATCAATGGTAGAGGCGGTTGCGGTCACAGTCTGCGCAGCGAAAGAACCGAAAGAAGCAGCCAGAGCGATTACAGCGACAAAAGTTTTGATGCTTTTCATGATTTAAACCCTTTCATTAAGTTGTTTAGGTAAGGCACCGTGCCTTGATGAGATAAATACTAGACCTCATCGCGAACAACTAAAAGCGGAAGGATTTGCTAATATCATTCAAAATTACTGATCAACTATTAATCGCTGAGGATGGGTATAAATCGTCGCCCTTCCCGGCTTGCAGAAGCCCACCAGCGTCAGGTTACAGCGCTCCGCTACCTCTACCGCCAGCGTGGTCGCCGCCGACACCGCAAACAAAATTTCCACACCGCACATGGCGGACTTTTGCACCATCTCGTAGCTGGCCCGGCTGGAAACGAGCGCCGCGCCCTGCTGCCAGACCTGACTTTCACGCGCACGACGACCGAGCAGCTTATCCAGCGCCACGTGGCGACCCACGTCTTCATGCCCACCGGCAATCTCTCCCGACGGCAATACCCACGCCGCCGCGTGCGTACAGCCGCTCAGTTGGCCGATGGGCTGTACGTCGTTGAGATGCTCAAGGGCGGGGTCGAGGTGCGCCAGATTAAAGGTCTGAGTAAACGGCAGTGGCGCAACGGGCTTGCCAATATCATTAAGCTGCTCAACGCCGCACACGCCGCAGCCGGTACGCCCGGCCAGCGCGCGACGACGCTCCTTAAGCCCCATAAAGCGGCGGCTGGAGAGTTCGATTTGCACTTCAAGACCGTTGCAGGCCTGGACCACGTCCATGCCGTAGATCTCTTGCGGATGCTCGATGATGCCTTCCGAGAGGGAAAAACCGATAGCGAACAGCTCAAGATCTTTCGGAGATGCCATCATCACCACATGCGAGATGCCGTTGTAAACGAGCGCAACGGGCACTTCTTCCGCCAGAAAATCGGGCGTGGCATGGGTTATGCGGGGCGGTCGGTGTACCGACAGTTCCACAATGCCGGCAGGCAGGGGTGACGAGTGGGGATCACGGTTTTGTTTAGACACAGCGGTATTCCTGAACAACCACGGAAGCGAGCATGCTATTGCAGCATAAACCACAGGCTGTACGCATAGTATGGATCAACTTTTCGACAACCATTCTCCTACTCATTTAGCAGGGGTGCAACCTGCCACCGGCTACATCGCTTTAACATGCAGAGCTGTTAATGTGATCGATATCACACTTTATAATCAACATGGTGATAATACGTTCACTTTGTATTAACGCCATTAGAACAGCGGTACCGACAATGTGGTATTCTGATGATATCCCTCGTGGAATTGAGGGATTAACGCAAATTTTTCTCCTTTGCGGTCATTCTTCAACCGCGAAGTCAAAACTACATATGTAAGCAATGTCGAAACAAGGAGTGACCCATGCAGGTCAGCAGAAGGCAGTTCTTTAAGATCTGCGCTGGCGGTATGGCAGGCACCACGGCAGCGGCACTGGGCTTTGCGCCCGGCGTAGCGCTGGCGGAAACGCGGCAGTATAAACTGCTGCGCACCCGTGAAACCCGTAATACCTGTACGTACTGCTCTGTCGGTTGCGGGCTGTTGATGTATAGCCTCGGCGACGGTGCTAAAAACGCCAAAGCGTCTATTTTCCATATCGAAGGCGACCCGGATCACCCGGTTAACCGCGGCGCATTGTGCCCGAAAGGGGCCGGTCTGGTGGACTTTATCCACTCCGAAAGCCGCCTGAAATTCCCTGAATATCGCGCGCCGGGTTCCGACAAATGGCAGCAAATCAGCTGGGAAGAGGCGTTTGACCGCATCGCTAAACTGATCAAAGAAGACCGCGATGCCAACTTTGTTGAGAAGAACGCCGACGGCGTCACGGTCAACCGCTGGCTCTCCACCGGGATGCTGTGTGCTTCTGCTTCCAGCAACGAAACCGGTTATTTAACCCAGAAATTTACGCGCGCACTCGGTATGCTCGCGGTCGACAACCAGGCGCGTGTCTGACACGGACCAACGGTAGCAAGTCTTGCTCCAACATTTGGTCGCGGTGCGATGACCAACCACTGGGTCGACATCAAGAACGCCAACCTCATTGTGGTGATGGGCGGTAACGCCGCTGAAGCGCACCCGGTCGGGTTCCGCTGGGCGATGGAAGCCAAAATCCACAACGGTGCGAAACTGATTGTGATCGATCCCCGCTTTACGCGTACTGCGTCAGTGGCGGATTTCTACACCCCTATTCGTTCAGGTACTGACATCACTTTCCTGTCAGGCGTACTGCTGTACCTGATGACCAACGAAAAATACAACCGCGAATACACCGAAGCCTATACCAACGCCAGCCTGATCGTGCGTGAGGATTACCACTTCGAAGATGGCCTGTTTAGCGGTTACGACGCTGAAAAACGCAAGTACGACAAAACCAGCTGGAACTACGAGCTGGATGAGAAAGGCTTTGCGAAGCGCGACACCACGTTGCAACACCCGCGCTGCGTATGGAACCTGCTGAAAGAGCACGTCTCCCGCTACACGCCGGAGGTTGTCGAAAACATCTGTGGTACGCCGAAGGCGGACTTCCTGAAGGTGTGCGAGCTGATCGCAGAAACCAGCGCGAAAGACAAAACCGCGTCGTTCCTGTATGCCCTCGGCTGGACGCAACACTCCATCGGCGCGCAGAACATCCGCACCATGGCGATGGTTCAGCTTCTGCTCGGCAACATGGGGATGGCAGGCGGCGGCGTGAACGCCCTGCGCGGTCACTCCAACATTCAGGGTCTGACCGACCTCGGCCTGCTGTCTCAGAGCCTGCCGGGCTATATGAACCTGCCAAGCGAGAAACAGACCGACCTGCAAACCTACCTGACGGCCAGCACGCCTAAACCGCTGCTTGAAGGCCAGGTGAACTACTGGGGCAACTATCCGAAGTTCTTCGTCTCGATGATGAAAGCGTTCTTCGGTGATAAAGCGACGGCGGAAAACAGCTGGGGCTTTGACTGGCTGCCGAAGTGGGACAAAGGTTACGACGTTCTGCAGTATTTCGAGATGATGCACCAGGGCAAAGTGAACGGCTATCTGTGCCAGGGCTTTAACCCGGTTGCCTCGTTCCCGAACAAGAACAAGGTTGTTGAGTCGCTGTCAAAACTGAAGTTCCTGGTGACGATTGACCCGCTCAATACCGAGACTTCGACCTTCTGGCAGAACCACGGCGAATCGAACGACGTCGATCCGTCGAAGATTCAGACCGAAGTGTTCCGTCTGCCGTCAACCTGCTTTGCGGAAGAGAACGGGTCTATCGTTAACTCCGGACGCTGGCTGCAGTGGCACTGGAAAGGCGCGGACGCCCCGGGCATCGCCATGAACGACGGCGAGATCCTGGCCGGTATCTTCTTGCGCCTGCGTAAGATGTACGCGGCAGAAGGCGGCGCGAATCCGGAACCGGTCCTGAACATGACCTGGAACTACTCGACGCCGGAAAACCCTGCGCCAGAAGAAGTGGCGATGGAGAGCAACGGTAAGGCGCTGGCGGACGTTATCGACCCGGCCACCGGCACCGTGCTGGCGAAGAAAGGCGATCAGCTCAGTACCTTCGCGCACCTGCGTGACGACGGCACCACCTCCAGCGGCTGCTGGATCTTTGCCGGTAGCTGGACGCCGAAAGGCAACCAGATGGCCAACCGCGATAACGCCGACCCGTCGGGTCTGGGCAATACGCTGGGCTGGGCATGGGCGTGGCCGCTCAATCGCCGCATCCTCTATAACCGTGCGTCCGCTGACCCGCAGGGCAACCCGTGGGATCCGAAGCGTCAGCTGCTGAAATGGGACGGTGCGAAATGGGGCGGCGTGGATATTCCGGACTACAGCACTGCCGCACCGGGCAGCGACGTTGGGCCGTTTATCATGCAGCCTGAAGGGATGGGGCGTCTGTTCGCTATCGATAAGATGGCGGAAGGTCCGTTCCCGGAACACTACGAGCCGTTTGAGACGCCGCTGGGCACCAACCCGCTGCACCCGAACGTGGTCTCTAACCCGGCTGCCCGTATCTTCAAGGGCGACTTTGAAGCGCTGGGTAAAAAAGACAAGTTCCCGTACGTGGGTACCACCTACCGTCTGACCGAACACTTCCACTACTGGACCAAGCACGCGCTGCTTAACGCCATCGCGCAGCCGGAACAGTTTGTGGAGATCGGCGAGAAGCTGGCGAACAAGCTCGGCATTGCCCATGGCGATACCGTGAAGGTCTCCTCTAACCGCGGCTACATTAAGGCCAAGGCGGTGGTGACCAAGCGTATTCGCACGCTGAACGTTCACGGTCAGCAGGTGGATACCATCGGTATTCCGATTCACTGGGGTTATGAGGGCGTGGCGAAGAAAGGGTTCATTGCGAACACCCTGACGCCGTTCGTCGGTGATGCGAACACGCAGACGCCGGAGTTTAAGGCCTTCCTCGTGAACGTGGAAAAGGTGTAACGGAGACGACTTATGGCTTATCAATCTCAAGACATTATCCGTCGTTCCGCGACTAACGGTTTCACGCCCGCGCCTCAGGCGCGGGACCACCAGCAGGAAGTGGCGAAGCTTATCGACGTGACGACCTGTATCGGCTGTAAAGCCTGTCAGGTGGCCTGCTCTGAGTGGAACGACCTGCGTGACGAAGTGGGTCACAACGTCGGGGTGTACGACAACCCGGCAGACCTGACCGCCAAGTCCTGGACGGTGATGCGTTTCTCGGAAGTGGAGCAGAACGACAAACTGGAATGGCTTATCCGCAAAGACGGCTGTATGCACTGTGCGGATCCGGGCTGCCTGAAGGCATGTCCGTCAGAAGGGGCTATCATTCAGTATGCCAACGGCATCGTCGACTTCCAGTCCGAACAGTGCATCGGCTGCGGCTACTGCATCGCGGGCTGTCCGTTCGACGTACCGCGCCTGAACCCGGAAGACAACCGCGTCTACAAATGCACCCTGTGCGTGGACCGCGTTACCGTCGGCCAGGAGCCTGCATGCGTGAAGACCTGCCCAACCGGCGCGATCCACTTTGGCTCCAAAGAGGATATGAAAACGCTGGCAGCAGAGCGCGTGGGCGAGCTGAAGACCCGTGGTTACGACAACGCGGGCCTGTACGATCCGGCCGGGGTTGGCGGTACGCACGTGATGTACGTGCTGCACCACGCCGACAAGCCGAATCTGTATCACGGCCTGCCGGAGAACCCGGAAATCAGCGCTACCGTGAAGTTCTGGAAAGGCATCTGGAAACCGCTGGCAGCGGTGGGCTTTGCTGCCACCTTCGCAGCGAGCATCTTCCACTACGTCGGCGTCGGTCCGAACCGCGCGGAAGAGGAAGACGACAACCTGCATGAAGAGAAAGACGAGGTGCGCAAATGAAAAAACGTGACACCATCGTGCGCTACACCGCGCCGGAACGCATCAACCACTGGGTCACCGCCTTCTGCTTCATGCTGGCGGCGATAAGCGGGCTGGGGTTCTTCTTCCCGTCCTTCAACTGGCTGATGCAGATCATGGGGACACCACAGCTGGCGCGCATCCTGCACCCGTTTGTGGGCGTCATCATGTTCGCGTCGTTCATCATTATGTTTTTCCGCTACTGGCACCATAACCTAATCAATCGGGATGATATCTTTTGGGCGAAGAATATTCGTAAGATCGTCGTCAACGAGGAAGTGGGTGACACCGGGCGTTATAACTTCGGCCAGAAATGCGTATTCTGGGCGGCGATTATCTTCCTGGTCCTGTTGCTGGTGAGCGGCGTGATCATCTGGCGTCCGTACTTTGCGCCTGCTTTCTCAATCCCGGTGATCCGATTCGCGCTGATGCTGCATTCATTTGCCGCAGTGGCGTTAATTGTGGTTATCATGGTGCATATCTACGCCGCCCTTTGGGTGAAAGGCACCATTACCGCGATGGTGGAAGGATGGGTAACCAGTACGTGGGCGAAGAAGCATCACCCGCGCTGGTACCGTGAAGTCCGAAAGACAACGGAAAAGAAAACTGAATGAGTATTCGCATAATCCCGCAAGATGAGCTGGGGTCGAGCGAGAAACGCACGGCGGATTATATTCCGCCGTTGTTATTCCCCAGACTCAAGAACCTCTATAACCGCCGCGCAGAGCGTCTGCGCGAGCTGGCAGAGAACAACCCGCTGGGCGATTTTCTGCGTTTTGCCGCGCTGGTCGCCCACGCGCAGGAAGTGGTGCTGTACGATCACCCTCTGCAAATGGATCTGACCGCGCGCATCAAAGAAGCCAACGCGCAGGGCAAGCCGCCGCTGGACATTCACGTCCTGCCGCGCGACAAGCACTGGCAAAAGCTGCTGCATTCGCTGATTGCCGAGCTGAAGCCGGAAATGAGCGGCACCGCGCTGGCGGTCATTGAGAATCTGGAAAAAGCGTCCGAACAAGAGCTGGAAGAGATGGCGAGCGCGCTGTTTGCCTCTGACTTCTCACTGGTCAGTAGCGATAAAGCGCCGTTTATCTGGGCTGCGCTGTCGCTTTACTGGGCGCAAATGGCGAGCCTGATCCCGGGTAAAGCGCGCGCCGAATACGGCGAGGCGCGCCAGTTCTGCCCGGTCTGCGGCTCTATGCCGGTCTCCAGCATGGTGCAAATCGGCACCACTCAGGGGCTGCGCTACCTGCACTGCAACCTGTGTGAAACCGAGTGGCACGTGGTGCGCATCAAGTGCAGCAACTGCGAACAGACCCGCGATCTGAACTACTGGTCGCTGGAAAATGAAGATGCAGCGGTGAAAGCCGAAAGCTGCGGCGACTGCGGCACTTACCTGAAGATTCTGTATCAGGAAAAGGACCCGAAAGTCGAAGCGGTGGCCGACGATCTCGCCTCGCTGATTCTGGATGCGAAGATGGAGCAGGAGGGCTTTGCCCGTAGCTCGATCAACCCGTTCCTGTTCCCGGGTGAAGGGGAGTAATTCCCTGTGACAGTGCCGGGCGGCGCGTGCTTGCCCGGCCTACAATTGATAAGGTAAAACCACCCCGGCAATCCCCTGAAAGTCTTTGGTATTCCGGGTGATTAACAGGCAATTTCTGCTTTGGGCAGTCGCTAAAATAATGGCATCCGGCAGTTTCATGCCATGCTTCTCACGGAGCACGACGCTTCTTTCTGCGATCTCTCGGGTTACATCGATAACCTCAAATGCGCCCATTACCGCCGCGGTTTTCGCTTCGTGGCCATGTTTGCGCGCCCCTACCATGACTTCCATCCATGTGATTAGACTGATTGACCGGTGCGATGCTGTGTTTTCGATCGTATTTGCTGCCTCGACGCGATTGTTGAAAAGGTCGATCAGGATATTGGTATCAAAAACCGCCATGTGTTCCATCACTACCACTCCTCACGCAGCTTGCGCTCATACTCTAAACCATCTTCTTGCTGGTTCCCCCAAAGACCAAGCGCATCACGGATAACGGACGAGCTTTGCTGATCGAGATACTGCTCAATTGCTTCACGCAGTAATTCGGCACGAGGTTGGTTACGCAGCTGTTTGAGGTTATCGAGACGTTGAATAACGTCATCCGACAAATCGATCAGAATTCTGCCCATGTTAAGCTCCGCCAGTAAACTCATATATCACCTCAGTATATCACCATTGTCTATTTTCAAGGCAACATACGCTTTCTCTCAGTAGGGTTAAAGCCCCTTGCAATAGTTAGCCTTCCATTTGCGAGCCGCTTTCCAGATTGTTGCCCTCAACACTATTCTTGTTTTCTTTTGAATCAAACCAGGCTATAAAACTGTTCATCCATACAGTAAAAGGGAATTTTCATGGCGCTGGAACAGGGTATTGCACAGCTGGTTCAGGGGTTTATCGCTGCAGGTCGGCCCTCGTCACGTCGTCAGAGCATTGAGGTGCGACGAGCAGGCTATATTGCCAGCACGGGGCTTGCCGGGGAGACCGAAACGCGCGTTCAGGTGGAGACGCTTGTTCTTGAGGGTCTTACCATTCGGGTATTTTCACCTCTCAATGCACCTGAAATATTGCCTGCTGCCATCTACTACCACGGCGGATGCTTTATCAGCGGCGGCTTTGATACCCATGACAACCAACTCCGTCAGTTAGCCTGCTACGGCAACTGCCGGGTGATTGCGATTCAGTACAGGCTGGCGCCGGAGCATACTTTCCCCGCCGCACATGACGATGCGGAAAGAGGTGCAGATCTGGTCTGGCACTATGCGGACAAACTGGGCGTGGATAAAAACCGGATCACCCTTTGCGGAGACAGCGCAGGGGGACATCTTGCGCTGGTAACGGCGCTGCGGCTTAAGGTTAAAGGGCTGTGGCAACCTGCGCAGCTTATTCTCATCTACCCCATGCTCGACGCCACGGCCAGTTTTGAAAGCTATGCCCTCAATGGCACGGATTACATCATCACCCGCGATACCCTGCTCAGTGGGTATGAAATGTACCTCGCTGACACCGACCGCCAGCACCCCGAAGCAAGTCCGCTGTGGCGCGATGATTTTTACGGTCTTCCGCCTGTGCACGTTATTACCGCAGAGTACGATCCGCTCTGCGATGAGGGCGAAATGTTGTTCCAGCATCTGACGGAGCAGGGTGTGAAGTGTACCGCTCAGCACTGGCTGGGCGTCATCCATGGCTTCTTTCAGCTTGGCGGCGTGAGCGAGTCAGCGCGAGACGTTATGCGGGATGTCGCCGGGCGGATTCAGCACGCCCGGGGAGCGTGAACAGGAGATTACTCCTCCTCGTTCCCACCCTCTTCATACGCGCCAAAAGGCTTCGCCGGAAGAACGATATAGGTGCCTTCAAACACCGCACCCGGTGTTTTATCACCAAACAGTTCAACCTGCATTTGTACGCGAGCCTTGCGGCCACGAGCCAGACGGTCCAGATCGCCGCCCAGCGACCCCAGATCGGCCACCGCACTCGGCTTGCCGCTGATCGGTGCGCTATAGCGGATGTGAGCATCGGCAAGAATGATGGTGCCGCCCAGATGGCGCTCGCGCAGCATCAGCCAGATCAGTCCCCAGCCGGTGAGCGTGGCCAGTGAGAACAGGCTACCGGCAAACAGCGTGTGGTGCGGGTTCTGATTGCCGGTTTCCGGCATGGTGGTAATAAATTTTTGTCCGGTGTACTGCTGAATGCGCACGCCCATTTTTTCACTGAGCGGGATGTGCTGATACCAGGCCTGCTGGAGCTGTCCGCACCAGTCGGCGCGATGCAGAATATCGTCCAGGGTGGCGATGGGTTTGATCATCAAAAAATGACGAATCGGCGTGGTTTGCGGGGTCGTGATTTCCCCCTGATTCACAAAACCGAGTTTAGCGAAGAACTCAACGGCATCTTCGCGGGCGCTACAGGTGACGCGCTTAACGCCTTCCTGACGGGCGACGGATTCCAGGGTCATCGCCATTAGCGTACCCAGACCTTTGTCCTGCACGGAGGGATGAACCGCCATAAAGCGAATAGACGCTTCGTTATCGGCGTTGATATACAAACGCCCGACGGCCACGAGGTTGCCCTCTTCGTCCATCACCATCTGATGGTGGGCCATCGCGTCCCAGGCGTCGCGTTCAGAGCCTTTTGGCTGATGCAGTGGCTTGCGCAGCATTTCCCAGCGGAACTGGTAATAAGCGTCTAACTCTTCTTCCGTTTGCGGTACTCGAAGGTGATACATAGCTGTACTCTCTCTTGTTACCCGCGGCCATGCCGTAAGTATGCTCATACCTGGAGCCAGAATGTGACGGGGCCATCGTTCACCAGCGATACCTGCATATCTGCAGCGAATCGTCCGGTTTGCGTATTCATTTCCTGCTGGCGACAACGCTCAACAAAGTACTCGTAAAGTGCTTCTGCACGATCCGGCGCGGCCCCTTTGGAGAAACTCGGGCGCATGCCGCGCTCGGTATCCGCTGCCAGCGTAAACTGGGAAACCACCAGCACGCTGCCGCCTGCCTGCTGGACGTTCAGGTTCATTTTGCCTTCCGCATCGCTGAAAATACGGTAGCCCAGCACGCGCTCACACAAGCGGTTGGCTTTTTGTTCGTCATCATCCTTTTCGACACCTAACAACACCAAAAGTCCTGGGCCAATTTCACCCGTCACCTCTCCCTCCACGGTGACGCTGGCACGGGTTACGCGCTGTATCAATGCAATCATGGTTGGTCTGCTTCTTGTTGTTTTTCAGCTGCTGCTGCTTTTTTAAGTTCGCGGTATACACCGAGAGTGACAGTTATTTCAGCACCAAGCAAGACGATACACCAGGTCCAGTAGACCCAGACAAACAAAATGGGGATCACCGCCAGCACGCCGTAAATCAGCTGATAGGACGGAAACATAGTGATGTAGAGGGCAAACCCTTTCTTACCGAGCTCAAAGAGCAATGCCGCCACCAGCGCCCCCACGACCGCATCGCGGTTAGGCACGCGCGTGGTCGGCACGACGCTATAGAGCAGCCAGAACGAGAGCCACGACAGGATCAACGGAAAGATGCGAAGCACATTATCAATAGCGCCGTTTAAATCACTCGCCCAGCGCAGGGAGAGCAGATAAGAACTGATTGCCAGGCTCGCCCCGGCCAGCAGCGGTCCCAGCGTGAGGATCATCCAGTACACGGCAAAGGAATAGACCTTTGGCCGCGCTTTTTTACTCCGCCAGATCGTGTTTAGCGCGTTATCGATGGCATACATCAACAGCAGCGCGGTGACGATAAGACCGCACGCCCCCACTGCCGTCATCTTGCTGGAATTGGCAACAAACTGCTCAATGTAGTTCTGGATAACATCCCCGGTTGCCGGAATGAAATTCGCGAAGACAAAATGACGAAGCTGCACGCTGACGTCCGCAAACATCGGAAAGGCGGAGAACAGGGCAAAGATGACCGCCACCAGCGGCACTAACGAGAGCAATGACACGTAGGCGAGGTTACCCGCCAGCGTGGTCATATTGTCCTCATCAATCCGGTGCCAGAGCAGTTTCAGCCAGGCCCGCAGCGGGCGAGTATGGTGCGTGGCTTTTTGATGAACGGTTTTTAGCATAGCTGCTTCGCAAAGTAGTCAGGTATCGTCTCTTTTCCGGTCACCAGAATTGACGTAATACCCAACTGGTTAGCTCCCTCTATATTATCGGCGTTGTCATCGAAAAAGACCGCATCGGCGGCGGTGAATCCCTCTGCCTGCAGAACAGCCTGATAAATTCGCGCTTCAGGCTTACGCATCCCCATCTCCTGCGAGAGATAGATCTTATCCGCCGCCGCCTTAACTTCAGGGTACTCCTCAGGCCAGAACGTGGTGTGCAGACGGTTGGTGTTTGACAGCACAACGACCCGATGTCCCTGCTCGCGAAGCTTATGCATGATGTCGATCACCTCAGACCGGATGGCGACAAATACGGCCTGCCAGCCGTGTGAAAACTGCTCGTAGCTTAACGGTAGATCCATCTCCTGACAGAAACGTTCAGCGAATTCTTCATCGCTGATCTCGCCGCGTTCATGCTGATGGAAGGTCTCACCCATCGCGAAATTTTGCTTTAACGTTGCCAGCGGTACGCGGCTAAAGTCGCTCCATGCACCCAACACGCGATTAAAATCGATATCGACGATGACGTTTCCTAAATCAAAGATATAAAGCATGTTTATCTCCTGCTCGCCGTGGAGAAGTAACTGTAGCGGGAATAAAGAGATTTGACTATGCGTGCGCTCTAAGGTGTGCGATCGATTTTTACGGCGCGTTTTTACGACAGTAAAGTGAAGGGACGTTTGACGCGGCAAAAAGCCAGGCCCCCCGGTACTCATCAATCATCAGGCTCAGGTCCCGACCCGGTGTACGGTAAAAGCCCGGTAGCGTTGCGTTGATATCAGCCTCATCCGCATTATCGGCGAAGGTTTTAACAATACGATCGTTATTTAACACGCGCGAATTCTGATGGTAACTGTAGTGAAAATAGATGGTCCGGTTAACTTCAGACACCGTCTGACCAAATAATTTACCGTTTATGATGGTCGCGCCCTCCCGATGCTGCATTCGCCAGGAAACCGTACCCACAAATCGGTTTTTACCAATCGTCCATTCCACATTTCCCGTGCAGCGTATCGGCGTACTCGACAAATTCCAGTACGCTAACCAGCCGCTGGTAATAGCCGCCACCAGAATCGCCGCCAGTAAAATAATACAGTTTCGAAGAGTCATCATTGCTCGTGTGCCCAAAAATAATGGGTGGTGCAAAACGCGGCCGCGTCGCGACGTGGATCCTTATTACAGGCAAACGCCGCAATTCGCTCCGTTTTACTGTAGCCGATGAGAAAAACATATCGCTTTTCGGCACACAGGCCAGGGTTATTGTTTAACAAGCGCAAGTAATGGTCCTGCATAGGTTCGTTAGGCGCATAAAAAAGCTGGCAGGCACTGCTGCCTGTAGAAAGTGGAATGTAGTGACTAAACGGCATGTTCTGGTGCTGTTTGTATAATATCCCCCCGTTGATAAGCGCGATCAGCAAAAGCGTTGCAGTCGTTATTATCAGCCAGGCCGGACTCTTCACCGCGGTGCTATCGGCAACGACTGCGTCTTTATTGGCTATTATCGGCTCTGCACCTGGGATAAATCGTTCAACCTGGGTGGCTTCGGAAAGCATAAGCCCGCGACGCGAAATCGTTTTTACCGTATCGCGCGGTAACCCCACCTCAGCCAGGGCGTTGCGTAATGTCAAAATAGCCTGATAAAAGGTATTCGGTGTGGTGACGTCATTGCGCTCACCCCATCCCACTATCATTAACTTATTTTGCGAAATTATTTCTCCGGGATGGGTGACGAGATAGAGAAAACAGAGGTTGGCAGGAAGCTGCAATTGTATCGAGCGCCCGGAAATATGATTTACCAGGGTTTTGTTTTCTGGATCATACTCGACCAATTTGTTAATGAGATACAATTTTCCTTTCCTCAGCAATAACAATACTTAACCATACACACCAAAAAGACATACGTATATTTAACAAGAGTATAGGTCAGAAGGATCAGGACGCGATACCATTCCAACTAAGATTAAAAATAACACATTTATTTTCAATAGGTTAAGAGACGTTTTTCTTAGGTTTTTCTCATCTAACACGACATAATGAGATTTCATTACACTTCGCCAGACCTAATAATTATATTGAGCCACAACAAGAGAAAAGACGGTCGTTGCGGCAGAGTAAAGAAACGAATCTTTAGCTTTTAGTGCTATTTCGTGAATCTTCACCTGGGATTTTTTTTGTCGAATAATCTTAAGGGACTGATGAATATTCCTGGAATACGTCGACCAACGTATGTCCTTTCGCGATGGCTATGGCCTGACAGAATAGGCATCACCAGGAATTTATATTCTTTATCACTATTTTTCATAAACAAGAGAGGGCCACTGGATATGTTTCAAGATTGACACATTTGCATGGCAGTGAAATATTGACGGTGAAAATAAGACAGGAGTGGACTGGATGATACCATCGTCGCATAAGGTTGTCCGCTGTATAAGCTGTGAATTGTCCTGTCAGTTATATCCAGATAACGCAGTACGTTCACAATATTGTGGAAACGCCTCGTTCGCAGTTTGGCCAGGTGATAACTATTTCCTGCAGATTGCAGTAGAAAATAAAATAGTGCGAGGAAACAAGAATCACTTATTACGCGGATTTATATTTGTAGACTTTTCGATGTACAACCTGCGCGCACTTGCCGATCCGCAATGGATTGAACGTCTGGCGAGAACTAACATGAACATTGTGATTATCTCAGACCGCAAACTGGAAGCATTGGCCAATTATTTTCTCACTCACCGCAGTGAAATAAAGGGAGTTATTTATTCGGATGACAGTGACATTATATTAAAAGAAAAAATTAGCCATTTATTCACCGGGAGACGAGTGAATAGCAGACGCGGCAGTATCTTAAATGCTGTTGAATTCACGTTACTTAACAGATTTTTGTCAGGAGCGTGCCTTCAGGAGATTATAAAAACAGACGGCATTGATGTTAAAAAAATTTACGTCCATAAAATACGACTTGAGAGGAAGTTAGGTACCAGCATTCATAAAATTCTCGTTTCTATTTTGTAATTTCAACCTGTTTACCTACCCACATTTAATGGTGTGGAGGATGTTCTACGCCTGAAAGAAAGGGGGCAGTCATGCCATATTTAATGAAACACTCACCAGTCGCCGCTGCGATTTCGCTGGCGTTGTCGTCAGCGCTATTTACCGCACATGCAGCGGTAATAGATTTTTCTAATTTACCCGCTTCCGGAGCGGTAACGGATTTGCCTGCAGAAATACAGGCGATGATACCTGCAACGGCAAACACGAACTTTAGCAAAAATACCGGCGATCCTAACTATGTCTACCAGTACAGCGCCGGTAATATCCCGATCTACGGAGATGGGATCACCCTCGAAGGGCCTGGGGCGGAAGCCTTTGAGCATTCCGTTACCGTTATTCAGAACTCCACGTCCGGCAGTCCAGGGGTGATATTTGGTGACGATCTGACGATTCGCACCCAGTCAAAAGTGGCTGCCAATAATGGTATAGACGTCGACGGTATTCGTACTCACGGTATGAACACGCCGGACAACCCGGTATTTATCATTACCGGCGATCGCACACACATTTACGTTAATGGCCAAAGCGGTGACGGCATCAATGCCGGCTACAGCTCCTTCAGCCAGGGATCGCTTGGCTCCGCCAATATTTATGTGGGGGACGATCTCTATATCGAAACCACGGGCAGCACAGGACGCGGGATTAGCGCCTATGCACTGAATGATGCGTCGAAGGCAAAAAATAACGTTATCGTCGGCGATCGTGCCCATATTGTGACGCGTGGTACCTACGCCGAAGGGATCCGCACCAACCAGAGCGGCTCTTACGTTCGTCTGGGAAATGAGGCGACCATCGAAACGTACGGCACATCGGCCTATGGCCTGTATGCGGGCTCTGCGTCAAAAATTGAGCTAGGCAAAAGCGCGACGATTACCACCGACGCGGCCAGTGCCTCCGGGGTTTATTCTACCGGCTCGTCAACTATCACCCTTGATGAAGGAGCCACTATCACGACCAACGGTGCCAGCGCGCATGGCGTCTATGCTTACACCGGTGCGGTGAATCTGGGAGATAACGTCACCATTGCGGTAAACAGCAGTGAGAAAACCAGTAGCTCCGCGCAAGCGCCGCACGGGATGTATGCCTGGTCACGCGGCGTGATAGCCCTCGCGGGTGGTGCAACCATTACCACCGCAGGCCATCGCGACAACGGAAGCTATGCCCTGAACGCCAGTAACGGCGGGGTAATTGACGCGTCCGCTGGAGGCAAATTCATCCTCAACGGCGATGTCCTTTCCGCGGGCGGCGTCGCGGCCACCAGCACACTTCCCACACAAAACAGTACCATTACGCTGACGATGGATGACAACTCCTTGTGGAATGGTGCGTCCTTCATTGAGAGCAACGCCGCGGGTACCGGTACTATCGCACTGACGATGAATGATGCCGTCTGGAATCTGCGCGACAGCTCCACGCTAACCAGCCTGACGCTGAATGCGGGCGGCACGATTAATTTTCAGCATGCAGAGGACGCGGCGTGGCAAACGCTGACCATCAAGGATGATTTTATCGGCAACGGCGGCAAGCTGGTTTTCAATACCGTCCTGTTTGACGACACTTCGGAAACGGACAAGCTGATTGTTGAAGGCAACACGTCCGGTCATACCGGAGTGGAAGTGAACAACATTGGCGGTACTGGCGCACAAACCGTAGAAGGGATTGAAATTGTCAGCGTTGGCGGCAATTCCGATGGCACCTTTGAGAAGGCCAGCCGTATCGTGGCGGGGGGCTATGACTATAACGTGGTGCAAAAAGGTAAAAACTGGTTCCTGACCAGCCTGGCGGAGCCCGTTGATCCAGTTGACCCACCGGTCGACCCCGTAGACCCGCCTGTTGACCCGGTAGATCCGCCCGTTGACCCGGTGATTCCGCCGCAAGAGCCGGTCCCACCGCCTGCACCACCGAAAAGCGAGCATCAGTATCGCCCGGAATTTGGTAGCTACCTGGCAAACAGCTATGCGGCAAATACGCTGTTTATGACCCGCCTGCACGACCGTCTGGGTGAAACGCAGTACACCGACATGCTCACTGGCGAGCAGAAAGTGACGAGCCTGTGGATGCGTAACGTCGGCGGTCATACGCGTTTCAGAGACGGCAGCGGCCAGTTAAAAACCACCGCCAATCGCTACGTGCTGCAGTTGGGTGGCGATGTCGCCCAGTGGAGCACCGACGGTCTGGACCGTTGGCATCTTGGCCTGATGGCGGGCTACGGCAACAGTCAGAGCCGGAGCGCTTCCAGCCTGACCGGCTACCACTCACGCGGTGAAGTGAATGGCTATAGCGTCGGTCTGTACGGTACCTGGTACGCAAACGACGCGGATAAAAGTGGCACTTATGTTGATAGCTGGGTGCTGTATAACTGGTTCGACAATAAGGTGATGGGACAGGATCAGGCCACTGAAAACTATCGCTCCAGCGGCGTGACCGCCTCTGTAGAAGCAGGCTATAGCGTTAAGGTGGGCGAAAGCGGCCGCAACAGCTACTGGCTCCAGCCGAAAGCGCAGGCCGTTTGGATGGACGTGCAGGCTGACGACCATCGTGAGCGCAACGGCACGCGGGTGAAAGACGAAACCCAGGGGAACCTGATGACGCGCCTCGGCGTGAAGGCCTACATCAGCGGACATAACGCGATTGACGACGGTAAATCACGGACCTTCCAGCCGTTTATCGAAGCGAACTGGATCCACAACACCCAGACCACGCGTATCCGCATGGATGACGTTAGCAATGAGATGCGTGGTACGCGCAATATCGGTGAACTCAAGACAGGCGTAGAGGGGCAGATTACGCCGCAGCTTAGCGTATGGGGCAACGTGGCTCAGCAGATAGGCGACAAAGGCTACAGCGATACGCAGGGGATGCTGGGGGTGAAATACAGCTTTAAATAAAAACAAAAAAGCCGCTGAGAAATCAGCGGCTTTTTTT
Organism: Enterobacter sp. BNK-13; assembly: GCF_048685015.1. NCBI lineage: Bacteria > Pseudomonadati > Pseudomonadota > Gammaproteobacteria > Enterobacterales > Enterobacteriaceae > Enterobacter > Enterobacter sp. BNK-13. The sequence continues at coordinate 4,302,159 of NZ_JBLQTP010000001.1, forward strand.
ATTACGGATTAACCGTATTAGTCTTCTTTCGCACCGCGCATAGCACGTTTACGATCGTTCTCGGTCAGGTGACGTTTACGGATACGAATTGACTGTGGAGTCACTTCGACCAGTTCGTCATCATCGATGAATTCCAGAGCCTGCTCCAGAGTCATCTTGATCGGTGGAACCAGAACCGTTGCTTCGTCAGTACCGGACGCACGCATGTTGGTCAGTTTCTTACCGGTCAGGCAGTTTACGGTCAGGTCGTTAGAACGACTGTGAATACCGATGATCTGGCCTTCATAAACCTCAGCACCGTGACCCAGGAACAGTTTACCGCGATCCTGCAGACCGAACAGCGCAAACGCAACCGCTTTACCCTGACCGTTGGAGATCAGCACGCCGTTGTTACGCTGGCCCACTTCACCCGGACGCACGTCGTCGTAGTGGCTGAAGGTGGAGTACAGCAGACCAGTACCTGAAGTCATGGTCATGAACTCAGAACGGAAGCCGATCAGGCCACGGCTTGGGATCACGTAGTCGAGACGTACGCGGCCTTTGCCATCTGGATTCATGTTTTTCAGGTCGCCTTTACGCTCACCCAGAGCCTGCATCACAGAACCCTGGTGCTGCTCTTCAACGTCCAGCGTCACGTTTTCGAACGGCTCTTGTTTACGGCCATCGATTTCGCGGAAGATAACTTTCGGACGGGAAACCGCCATTTCGAAACCTTCACGACGCATGTTTTCGATCAGAACAGACAGGTGCAGCTCACCACGACCCGAAACGCGGAATGCATCAGCGTCTTCGGTTTCTTCAACGCGCAGCGCAACGTTGTGCACCAGCTCTTTGTTCAGGCGGTCAAGGATCTGACGAGAGGTAACGAACTTACCTTCTTTACCACAGAACGGAGAGGTGTTGACGTTGAAGAACATGGATACGGTTGGTTCATCAACGGACAGGGCTGGCAGCGCTTCGACGTTCTGCGGATCGCAGATGGTGTCGGAGATGTTCAGTTCACCCAGACCGGTGATAGCGATGATGTCGCCCGCTTCAGCGATGTCGCTCTCGATACGCTCAAGGCCCAGGTGAGTCAGTACTTTACCAACTTTACCGTTACGGGTTTTGCCTTCGCTATCGATGATAGTGACCTGCTGGTTCGGCTTCACTTTACCGCGCTTGATACGACCAATGCCGATAACGCCAACGTAGTTGTTGTAATCGAGCTGAGAGATCTGCATCTGCAGGGTACCGTCGAGATCGACGTTTGGCGCAGGAACACGGTCAACAATCGCCTGATACAGCGGGGTCATGTCTTCAGCCATGTCTTCGTGGTCCAGACCTGCGATACCGTTCAGCGCAGAGGCGTAAACGATAGGGAAGTCCAGCTGCTCGTCGGTCGCGTCGAGGTTAACGAACAGGTCGAATACCTGGTCAACAACCCAGTCAGGACGCGCGCCAGGGCGGTCAACTTTGTTGATAACAACGATTGGCTTCAGACCATGGGCAAATGCTTTTTTGGTCACGAAGCGCGTCTGTGGCATTGGGCCATCCATTGCGTCAACGACCAGCAGAACGGAGTCTACCATGGACATTACACGTTCAACTTCACCACCGAAGTCGGCGTGCCCTGGGGTATCAACGATGTTGATACGGTAGTCATTCCATTTAATCGCGGTGTTTTTCGCGAGGATGGTAATCCCACGCTCTTTCTCCAAATCGTTGGAGTCCATCACGCGTTCTTGGGTTTCGGCACGCGCATCAAACGTACCGGATTGCTGCAGCAGCTTATCGACCAGGGTAGTTTTACCATGGTCAACGTGCGCGATGATGGCGATGTTACGCAAATTTTCGATCACAACTTTGCCTCAGGCATTTAGAAATAGCGCGTTATTGTACACGGATTAATCGCACTACAAAACAGGATCACAAACATCCCCCGCAAACAAGTATTGCAGAGATGCTTTGTGATCGCTTTCACGGAGCGGTAAAAGGGCACTTTAACGTAAATTGCACCAATATAGTGCTCAATGTTCACATTGAAGCACTATATTGGTGCAACAAATCCATCGTGGTGCAGCCCTTTTGCACTATGGTGCGCATGATAACGCCTTTTTGGGGTGTTTTAAAAGTTGGCACAGATTTCGCTTTATAAAAAATACATGGCACCAGCCAGTACAAACAGAAATTGAAGACCTCGTTACCACGACGACAATGACCAATCTGGAGAGTTAAGTATGTCCGCTGAACACGTTTTGACGATGCTGAACGAACATGAAGTGAAGTTTGTTGATCTGCGCTTCACCGATACCAAAGGTAAAGAACAGCACGTCACAATCCCTGCTCATCAGGTGAACGCCGAATTCTTTGAAGAAGGCAAAATGTTTGACGGCTCCTCCATTGGTGGCTGGAAAGGCATTAACGAATCCGACATGGTTCTGATGCCAGATGCGACCACTGCGGTCATTGATCCGTTCTTCGAAGAACCTACCCTGATCATCCGATGCGACATCCTCGAGCCAGGCACCCTGCAGGGCTACGACCGCGACCCACGTTCCATCGCGAAACGCGCTGAAGAGTACCTGCGTTCTACCGGCATCGCAGACACCGTTCTGTTCGGGCCAGAGCCAGAGTTCTTCCTGTTCGATGACATCCGTTTCGGTGCGTCTATTTCTGGCTCACACGTGGCTATCGACGACATCGAAGGCGCATGGAACTCCTCCACCAAATACGAAGGTGGTAATAAAGGTCACCGTCCAGGCGTGAAAGGCGGTTACTTCCCGGTTCCTCCGGTCGACTCTGCACAGGACATTCGTTCCACCATGTGTCTGGTGATGGAAGAGATGGGCCTGGTTGTTGAAGCGCACCACCACGAAGTGGCGACGGCGGGTCAGAACGAAGTGGCTACCCGCTTCAACACCATGACCAAAAAAGCGGACGAAATTCAGATCTACAAATACGTTGTGCACAACGTTGCGCACCGTTTCGGTAAAACCGCGACCTTCATGCCAAAACCAATGTTTGGCGACAACGGTTCCGGTATGCACTGCCACATGTCTCTGTCCAAGAACGGTACCAACCTGTTCTCTGGTGACAAATATGCCGGTCTGTCCGAGCAGGCGCTGTATTACATTGGCGGCGTAATCAAACACGCTAAAGCGATCAACGCCCTGGCGAACCCAACCACCAACTCCTACAAGCGTCTGGTCCCGGGCTACGAAGCGCCAGTGATGCTGGCCTACTCTGCGCGTAACCGTTCTGCTTCTATCCGTATCCCGGTGGTGGCGTCTCCTAAAGCGCGTCGTATCGAAGTGCGCTTCCCGGATCCAGCGGCTAACCCATACCTGTGCTTCGCAGCACTGCTGATGGCCGGTCTGGACGGTATCAAGAACAAGATCCACCCGGGCGAAGCGATGGACAAAAACCTGTACGACCTGCCGCCAGAAGAAGCGAAAGAGATCCCACAGGTTGCTGGCTCTCTGGAAGAAGCCCTGCAGGCGCTGGACGCAGACCGCGAGTTCCTGACTGCAGGTGGCGTATTCACTGACGACGCTATCGATGCTTACATCGCGCTGCGCACTGAAGAGAACGACCGCGTGCGTATGACTCCGCACCCGGTTGAGTTCGAACTGTACTACAGCGTTTAATTAAGTTGTTTTACCCGGCGTGACAAGCGCCGGGAGTAGTTGCCGTGGAAACTTTTAGCCCATCTCCGGATGGGCTTTTTTCTCCACCAACAATCTGATCTCACGCGCTTTTGACGCCGAAAACGCTATACTGCACTAAATTAGTGCAAACGACTCCAGGAGACTGCTGAATGGCAACTGGCACGCTGCCCGATGCTGGGCAGATCCTCAATTCTTTGATTAACAGCATTTTGCTGGTCGATGACGAACTGGCCGTTCATTACGCCAACCCGGCGGCACAGCAGCTGCTCGCCCAAAGCGCACGTAAACTGTTCGGCACCCCACTTCCGGAACTCCTGAGCTATTTTTCGCTGAATATTGGCCTGATGCAGGAAAGTTTACAGGCGGGCCAGGGTTTCACCGATAACGAAGTGACGCTGGTGATCGACGGGCGTTCGCACATTCTGTCGCTGACCGCGCAACGTCTTCCCGAAGGCCTGATCCTGCTGGAAATGGCGCCGATGGATAATCAGCGCCGACTGAGCCAGGAACAGCTTCAGCATGCACAGCAAATTGCCGCCCGAGACCTGGTGCGCGGTCTGGCGCATGAAATCAAAAACCCGCTGGGCGGATTACGCGGTGCGGCGCAGCTTCTGACCAAGGCGCTGCCTGACCCTGCGCTGGCGGAGTACACCAACGTCATCATTGAGCAGGCGGACCGTCTGCGGAATCTGGTTGACCGCCTTCTCGGGCCACAGCAGCCGGGAATGCACGTCACAGAAAGCATCCATAAAGTGGCTGAACGGGTGGTGAAGCTCGTCTCGATGGAGCTGCCGGAGAACGTCACGCTGGTACGTGATTACGACCCAAGCCTGCCGGAACTGGCCCATGACCCGGATCAGATTGAGCAGGTCCTGTTGAACATTGTGCGCAATGCCCTGCAGGCGCTGGGGCCTGACGGGGGCGAGATTATTTTACGCACCCGTACCGCCTTCCAGCTCACGTTACACGGCGTGCGCTACCGGCTTGCGGCCCGAATCGACGTCGAGGATAACGGGCCCGGCATTCCATCGCATCTGCAGGACACTCTGTTCTACCCGATGGTCAGCGGTCGCGAAGGCGGAACCGGCCTGGGCTTATCCATTGCCCGCAGTTTGATTGATCAACACTCTGGAAAAATTGAATTTACCAGTTGGCCGGGACATACCGAGTTTTCGGTTTTCCTGCCGATTAAAAAATAAAGGTGACGTTTATGCAACGAGGGATAGTCTGGGTAGTCGATGACGATAGCTCCATCCGTTGGGTGCTTGAACGCGCGCTCACGGGGGCGGGATTAAGCTGCACGACGTTTGAGAGCGGCAGCGAAGTGCTCGACGCACTCACCACCAAAACGCCCGATGTTCTGCTGTCGGATATTCGCATGCCGGGCATGGACGGGCTGGCGCTGTTAAAGCAGATCAAACAACGCCACCCTATGCTTCCGGTCATCATAATGACGGCACATTCCGATCTGGATGCCGCGGTGAGCGCTTACCAGCAAGGGGCATTCGATTATCTGCCAAAACCGTTTGATATCGACGAGGCGGTGGCGCTGGTCGAGCGCGCGATTAGCCACTATCAGGAGCAGCAGCAGCCGCGCCACGCGCCCGATTTTGGGCCAACCACCGACATCATCGGCGAAGCGCCGGCGATGCAGGACGTGTTTCGCATTATTGGCCGTCTGTCCCGCTCCTCCATCAGCGTCTTAATTAACGGCGAATCGGGCACCGGTAAAGAGCTTGTGGCGCATGCGCTGCATCGCCACAGCCCGCGGGCAAAAGCGCCGTTTATCGCCCTGAATATGGCGGCGATCCCGAAGGATTTGATTGAATCCGAGCTGTTCGGGCACGAAAAAGGGGCGTTTACCGGCGCAAATACCATTCGCCAGGGGCGCTTCGAACAGGCAGACGGCGGCACGCTGTTCCTGGATGAGATCGGCGATATGCCGCTGGATGTCCAGACCCGTCTGCTGCGCGTGCTGGCCGACGGGCAGTTTTACCGCGTGGGCGGCTATGCGCCGGTGAAGGTGGACGTGCGCATTATCGCCGCGACCCACCAGAACCTGGAGCAGCGCGTGCAGGAAGGCAAATTCCGTGAGGATTTATTCCATCGACTGAACGTCATTCGCGTTCATCTGCCGCCGCTGCGTGAACGCCGGGAAGATATTCCCCGTCTGGCGCGCCATTTCCTGCAGGTAGCCGCCCGCGAGCTGGGTGTGGAGGCCAAACAGCTTCACCCGGAAACCGATGCCGCTCTGACGCGCCTGGCGTGGCCGGGCAACGTGCGTCAGCTGGAAAACACCTGCCGCTGGTTAACCGTGATGGCCGCCGGGCAGGAAGTGCTGATTCAGGATTTACCGGCCGAGCTGTTTGAAGCGACCGCACCTGAAAGCAGCACCGGGCATGCTTTGCCGGACAGCTGGGCAACGCTGCTGGCGCAGTGGGCCGACCGCGCACTGCGTTCCGGTCATCAAAACCTGTTGTCTGAAGCGCAGCCTGAGATGGAGCGTACGCTGTTGACCACCGCGCTTCGTCATACGCAGGGCCACAAGCAGGAAGCCGCTCGCCTGTTGGGATGGGGACGTAATACCCTGACGCGCAAGCTGAAAGAGCTGGGAATGGAGTAATATCCGCGCTTGTGTAAAGGTTATTAATTGAGCGCAAATTGCCGTTATTTTGCGCTTTACTGTTCCGATGAGTTTTGTATGATCGTGCCCGGAAATTGGGGGTGAACATCATGCTGGAAACATTCGTGAATATGCTCTCTAGCGGAGCCGCTGAAAGCCACACGCCACAAACCGCCGTTGCGGCGGTGCTGTGTGCGGCGCTGGTTGGGCTGTTTAGCTAGCGAGTTGGCGATGAAAAGCCGGGTGGCGCTTCGCTTTCCCGGCCTACATTTCGCACTTTTGTAGGCCGGGTAAGGCGAAGCCGCCACCCGGCATTGCAGTTTAAATCACCCGCGAGAACTGCTGCATACGCGCTTTCTGACGCAGATACGCGTCGAAGCACATGCAGATATTGCGGATCAACAGACGTCCTTTTGGCGTGACCTCAATCGCGCTCTCCGACACATCCACCAGCCCGTCTTTCGCCAGCGGCGCCAGCAGCTTCAGGTCTTCCGCGAAATAATCGCTGAAGTTCAGCGTCCACTGCGCTTCCACGTCGCTGAAATCGAGACGGAAGTTGCAGATAAGCGCCTTAATCACATCGCGACGGATACAGTCATCGCGCGTTAATGCGATGCCGCGCCACAGCGCGTTGCCCGTCTCATCAACCTGCTGGTAATACTGCTTCAGTTCTTTCTGGTTTTGCGCGTAGCAGTCGCCGATCATGCTGATGGCGGAGACGCCCATTCCCAGTAAATCGGTATCGCCCTGGGTCGTGTAGCCCTGGAAGTTGCGGTGCAGGACCCCTTCGCGCTGAGCGACCGCCAGTTCGTCGTCCGGACGGGCAAAGTGATCCATGCCGATAAACTGATAGCCGGTGTCGGTCAGCGAGGTGATGGTTTCCTGCAGGATATCCAGCTTCTGCTGGGCAGAAGGCAGATCGGCATCTTTGATTTTACGCTGGGCGGCAAACAGCGTCGGCAGATGCGCGTAGTTAAAGACGCTCAGACGGTCCGGGTTGAGTTCGGCCACGCGCTTCAGCGTGAAGGCGAAGCTTTCCGGCGTTTGCTTTGGCAGGCCGTAAATCAGGTCAATATTGGTCGAGGTGAAGCCAATTTCACGCGCATGGTTGAGTAAGGCAAAGATAAAGTCTTCGTCCTGCTCACGGTTCACCAGACGCTGAACCTCTTTATTGAAGTCCTGTACGCCCATGCTCAGGCGGTTGAAGCCTTCTGCGCGTAAGTGATCGAGGACATCCAGCTCAATTTCACGCGGATCGACTTCGATCGAGATTTCTGCGTCGTCGTTAAAACTGAAATTATCGCGCAGAAGCGTCATCAGGCGGCTGATTTGCGCTTTATTCAGATAGGTTGGCGTACCGCCGCCCCAGTGCAGCTGGCTGACGTGACGGCCTTTGAACAGCGGCGCGCGATGCACAATTTCCTGTTCGAGCGCGTCAAGGTACTGGTCGGCTTTATGCTGCTGGCGGGTCACGATTTTATTGCAGCCGCAGAAGTAGCAAAGCTTGTGGCAGAACGGAATATGGACGTAGAGCGACAGCGGACGCTCAGGATAGCGCGCAACAGCCTGCTGAAAATCCCCCTCGCCGAAGGCATCGGAGAACTCCAGCGCGGTGGGGTATGATGTATAACGCGGCCCGGAATAGTTATATTTCTGGATTAGGGCCAAATCCCAGTCGATAGTTGGTGCTGACATGCTCACTCCTTCCGTTGGTGTCGCGTTCGTATACGGCGGCCCGTTCTGACCCCATTGCGGGCCATCATTCGGGTGCGCAGCCACTTCTGTCGCCGCGACAACCGCCGTAGTTTAACGAATAACCACACCAGATAACATATAACCGGAAGGGTTATAAGCAGGACTATCGTGCCTGCCGGGTGCAAATGTTAGTTTCCACCCTTCAGAAGACGCATCATATCTTCCTGCTTCTCGTCTTCTTTTTCATCTTCGTCATCGTCGTATGACAGGCCCAGCCTCTGCATCAGTTCATCAATACGATCCAGTTTGGCATCCACCCATGACTGCTCTTCAGCGGTCAGGGTTTCACCCTCTTCAAGACGTTCCAGCAGCGCGTCCAGGCGCTCATCGTTCTCCAGCAAATCCAGCTCAGCCTGCGGTGAAAGCATAGGTTTCTCGCTCTTTGGTTTGTGCTGCTTAGTGACCGGGGTGTCTGTCACGCCCAGTGGAATGGGAGTTTTACTGCCGATACGAGGATCTTTCTGCTGTTTGCCTTTTGCAGAAGCGCCCGCTGCACCACCACCGTTGGCACGGCTACCCGCAGCATGACCGCGATGTTTTTTGTCGCGTTTGCGGTCGCGCGCTTCCTGGTTCAGTTCTTCGCGCGTTTTGCGGCGTGCTTTTGCAGGGCGTTTCGCGCCCGCAGCGGAGGTTGGTTTTTTCATGATGTTTTATCTTTAAGTCGTTTTCTTCAGTATAGAATTGCGGCGAAATCTAGCAGAAAGCAAGCAAAGAAAAAAGGCGACAGAGCAATCTGTCGCCTTTTTTCCTGACTCACAACCCTTAGCGGGTCAGACATTCCATGTTTGCCAACAACAAACCCTGTTTATCCCTTGGCTAATACCGTCCGTGATACGGTTCCATTTCCTGTTAAAACGCCTCCAGGCGCTGGTCGTCCTGACAATCCTGCGTCTTCGCCTCCTGGCGCTCCTGACCCTAATCCTTAAGTCGATTTCCTGTTGGCTTCCTCGCCCTGACGCACACTTTACCTTGTTCCGTTAAACTAACAAGCAACGAAACGGTATAAAAAGAGATTTTCAGACAATTACCCGAAAATAAGCTTATGATTTAAAACAGTTTGCATTTTTTAACGCCTGCGAATTCTCTGAAATCTCCCATAGCATCACTGGCGGATCTCTCACACCGGTGGGGGCATTCGCCTACAGGGCATAGCAATCAGAAAAGCCTTTTGCCTGCATTCGGGTATAATCCCCCTCAGATTACGATTTTGGAGACGACCACGTGACTACCTGGAACTACCAACAGACGCATTTTGTCACCAGTGCGCCCGATATTCGCCACCTCCCCTCTGATACCGGTATTGAAGTGGCCTTTGCTGGCCGCTCTAATGCGGGGAAATCCAGCGCCCTGAATACGCTGACCAATCAGAAGAACCTGGCGCGTACCTCAAAAACACCTGGCCGTACCCAGCTGATCAACCTGTTTGAAGTCGCAGAGGGCAAACGCCTGGTCGACTTACCGGGGTACGGTTACGCGCAAGTACCCGAAGAGATGAAAATCAAGTGGCAGCGTGCGCTGGGTGAATACCTGGAAAAACGCCTGTGCCTGAAAGGTCTGGTGGTGCTGATGGATATTCGCCATCCCCTGAAAGATCTGGATCAGCAGATGATCGACTGGGCGGTGGCAAGCGATATCGCCGTGCTGGTACTGCTGACAAAAGCCGATAAGCTGGCAAGCGGCGCGCGTAAAGCGCAGGTGAATATGGTTCGCGAAGCGGTGCTGGCGTTCAACGGCGATGTGCAGGTTGAACCGTTCTCCTCGCTAAAAAAGCAGGGCGTGGACAAGCTGCGTCAAAAGCTCGACACCTGGTTTAACGAGCTGGAACCCGCGACGGAAGCGGAAGAAGAGTAATACCGGGCGCGGCGATGGCCGCGCTTTTTTTTGCCCGAAAGTTTCTTTGCCGCAATAAAAAACGCCCCAGTCATTACTGACTGGGGCGGCTAAAATATTCAGCCAAATCCGATTACGTGAAGTAAAAGGTCTGAAAGATAGAACATCTTACCTCTGTACCCTACGCCGATAACTCTACCCCTTTTTGTGCTGTAGAAAAAGCACTTTTTGTAGTTTTTTTTCATTCTTTACATAGGGAATTCTAATGATCGTCACAAAACGCGAGTTCTTATGTTGCAAACTTACATAAACAGCGCGTTATGCGAAGAACCGTTAGTGAGCCTGATCCCAGTTTTCACCACTTCCCACTTCCACCAGCAACGGCACGTCCAGCGTCATGCTGCTTTCCATCAGTTCGTGGATCTTCTTCGACACGGCGTCGAGGTCGTCCTTGTGCACTTCAAATACCAGTTCATCGTGTACCTGCATGATCATTTTCACGCGCGGTTTCTCTTTCTCGAGCCAGGCATCAACGGCGATCATTGCACGCTTAATAATGTCCGCCGCAGTACCCTGCATCGGGGCGTTGATCGCTGCACGCTCTGCACCCGCGCGGCGCGCGGCGTTGCTGGATTTGATGTCCGGTAAATAGAGACGGCGGCCGTCCAGGGTTTCAACGTAGCCTTTCTCTTTCGCCTGCGCGCGGGTACGTTCCATATATTCCAGCACGCCCGGATAACGCTCGAAGTAGAGATCCATATACTTCTGCGACTCTTTACGCGGAATGTTGAGCTGGCGCGAAAGCCCGAATGCACTCATGCCGTAAATCAGCCCGAAGTTGATCGCCTTAGCGCTGCGGCGCTGTTCGTTGGTTACGCTGTCCAGCGGCAGACCGAAGACTTCGGCTGCAGTCGCCCGGTGGATATCCTTCCCTTCGGCAAAAGCGCTCAGCAGGCCTTTGTCGCGGGACAGGTGCGCCATAATGCGCAGTTCGATTTGCGAGTAGTCCGCCGAGACAATCAGATAATCCTCTGGTGCGATGAAAGCCTGGCGAATACGGCGGCCCTCTTCGTTACGTACCGGGATGTTCTGCAGGTTGGGATCGGTTGACGAGAGACGACCGGTCGCCGCGACGGCCTGATGGTATGAGGTGTGCACGCGGCCCGTTTTCGGGTTAATCATCAGCGGGAGCTTATCAGTGTAGGTAGACTTCAGCTTCGCGAGACCACGGTACTCCAGAATCACTTTTGGCAGCGGGTAATCCAGCGCCAGCTCTTCCAGCACCTCTTCAGAGGTTGAAGGCGCACCGCCAGGGGTTTTCTTCAGCGGCTTGATGCCCTGCTTTTCAAACAGAATGGTTTGCAGCTGCTTCGGCGAAGAGAGGTTAAACGGCTCGCCTGCAAGCTCATGCGCTTTTTGCTCCAGCTCGGTCAGACGCTGCGCCAGTTCCCCGGAGTGGTTATGCAGCACCGTTGGATCGATTTTCACGCCGTTGCGTTCAATGCGGGACAGCACGGGCACCAGCGGCATCTCAATATGCTGGAACACGTTCAGCGGACCTTCGTGCTTCTGCAGCTTTGGCCACATCTTCAGATGCAGCTGCAGCGTGACGTCAGCGTCTTCAGCCGCGTAGCGTCCTGCCTCTTCGAGAGCAATCTGGTTAAAGGTGAGCTGATTTTTCCCTTTACCGGCAATCTCTTCAAAGGTGATGGTTTTGTGCTTAAGCCAGCGGTCAGATAAGGAATCCATATCATGGCGGCCCGCGACGCTGTCCAGAATGTAGGATTCGAGCATGGTGTCGAAGGCGATCCCGCGCAGTTCAATGCCGTAGTTTTGCAGAATGCCACGGTCGTACTTGAGGTTTTGCCCAACCTTAAGCGCCTTTTCGTCTTCCAGGATCGGCTTCAGCAGCTCAAGCACGCGCTCACGGGAGATCTGTTCCGGCGCGTCCAGGTAATCGTGCGCCACGGGAACATAGGCCGCATGACCAGGCTCTGTCGCAAATGACAGGCCTACCATATTGGCAGAGATGTTATCGAGACTGTCCGTTTCGGTGTCAAAGGCGAAGACCGGCGCTTTTTTCAGTTTTTCGATCCAGGCAATGAGCTGCGGCTCTTCAAGAAGGGTTTCGTAGTTGTCGAAGGTAAGCACCACGGCTTCTTCTTCCGCCTGCTCTTCTGCGTCAACGACAATCGTCTCCTTCGGCTTTGCAGCAGGTTTCGCCCCTTTTGCCTGCAGCCACTTGCCGGCTTCCACGTCAGTGGTCCAGCGCTTGAATTCGTATTTCTTAAACAGGCTTAGAAGCTCGTCCGCAGAAGGCTGCTGCACTTCCAGCTGCTCACAGCCCAGCTCCAGTTCGACATCGGTTTTGATGGTTGCCAGCTTATAGGAGAGATAAGCCACCTCTTTGTTCTCTTCCAGCTTCCCGGCCATGGTTTTTGCACCACGGAAGGAAAGCCCGGCGATTTTGTCTGATTCGGCGTAGAGCGTATCCAGCCCGCCCAGCCCCTGAAGCAGCGCCTGCGCGGTTTTCTCACCGACGCCAGGAACACCAGGGATGTTATCCGAGGAGTCGCCCATCAACGCGAGGAAATCGATAATCAGCTCTGGCGGCACGCCATACTTAGTGACGACCTCTTCAGGCCCCAGAATGGTGTTGGTCATGGTGTTAATCAGGGTGATCCCTGGCGTCACCAGCTGTGCCATATCTTTATCACCGGTGCTGATCAGCACGGGACGCCCCATCTTTTCGGCTTCACGCGCCAGCGTACCGATGACGTCATCGGCTTCAACGCCAGAAACGGCCAGCAGCGGTAGCCCCATGGCTTTTACCATGGCATGCAGCGGCTCTATCTGCGCACGCAGATCGTCAGGCATTGGCGGACGGTGGGATTTGTAATGTTCAAACAACTCATCGCGGAACGTTTTGCCTTTCGCATCAAACACAACGGCCGCATGGGTTGGCTGATACTGCAGGATCAGGCTGCGCAGCATATTCAGCACGCCGTACATTGCGCCGGTAGGTTCCCCTGCGCTATTGGTCAGAGGAGGAAACGCATGGTATGCCCGATACAGGTAAGAAGAGCCATCGACGAGAATAAGAGGGTTTTCTGGGATCTGAACCATAATGTCCGTGCCTTTAATCAATTTATGAGTAAAGGATGCCACAGAAGGATGAAAACATCAGTTATTAGCGCCAGATACAGGAAAAGATTTTGCGATCGTGAGGATCGCTCGCAAAAATAAAACTGTGGATAAGTTTGTGAATATTTTCACTTCATATGAATAACAGACGCGAAAAACACATATGAGGTAATATTTATATCTTAATTATCATGCTGTTATGTTGTTAGATCTTATCTATATGGTCAACTGATGGCAATTTAGTCTATGTGGATATAAGCCTTGATTCGCGCAGAACCCCAGAGAAATCTGCTGCGCCAGGGTAAAAGCCACCAAATCATCATGTGAAAGCGCCATTCATTCGTTTGTTTTCTGGTAAAATCAGCGCCCAGCGTCGACTAGCCGGTCGCTCACTTACAGCTAACTATTTGAAAAAGCTCATCATGTCGAGATTGCTCGCTGCAATAACATTACTGCTAAGCATCATTTTAACTATCCTGGTGACGATCGCCTGTTCCGTGCCTATCATTCTCGCTGGGATCATTAAACTGCTGCTGCCCGTACCCGTGGTGTGGCGAGCCGTGTCCGCATTTTGTAACTTCATGATGTATTGCTGGTGCGAAGGGCTGGCGATCCTGTTGTGCCTTAACCCGCATCTGAAGTGGGATGTCAAAGGGCTGGAGAGTCTCAACAAAAAGAACTGGTACCTTCTGATCTGCAATCACCACAGCTGGGCGGACATCGTGGTGTTATGCGTGCTTTTTCGCAAACACATCCCGATGAACAAATACTTCCTGAAACAGCAACTCGCCTGGGTGCCTTTTATCGGGCTGGCCTGCTGGGCGCTCGATATGCCGTTTATGAAACGCTATTCGCGCAGCTATTTGATTCGTCATCCGGAACGTCGCGGTAAGGATGTGGAGACCACGCGCCGTTCCTGTGAAAAGTTTCGTGCACATCCTACGACCATCGTGAACTTTGTTGAAGGTTCCCGGTTTACGGAAGAGAAGCGCCAGCAAACTCGCTCTCCTTATCAGCACCTGTTGCCGCCAAAAGCGGCAGGGATTGCGATGGCGCTTAACGTGCTGGGAGCACAGTTCGATAAACTTCTTAACGTCACGCTCTGCTATCCGGAAAACGACAGGACGCCGTTCTTCGATATGCTCAGCGGCAAACTGACGCGCATTGTCGTGCACGTCGATCTGGTTCCGATTGACGCTGAACTGCACGGTGATTACGTAAACGATAAGAACTTCAAACGTCGTTTCCAGCAGTGGCTTAATACGCTCTGGAAAGAGAAAGACGAACAGATAGACAAGATAAAATCTTCATACAAAAACGCCGGTCAGTGACCGGCGTTTTTACATCTACGAAATTACTTCTTCTCAACCAGGTATTTCACGGTATCTGCATACTGCTGTACGAAAATATCCATGCTGCTGGTGTCCATGCCCTGCATGTTCAGCTGATATTTGCCGTTAACAAACATCGCCGGAACGCCCTGAAGCTGGAGATCAGCAGCCGCTTTTTCCTGCTGGGCAACCAGTGATTTCACCACGAAGCTGTTCCATGCGGCATCGTACTCTTCACCTTTCACGCCCGCATCAACGAACACTTTACGGATATCCGCAGTGGTCTGAACGGTCTGGGTTTTCTGTACGGCTTCAAACATTGGCGAAGTGATCTTATCTTCCACGCCCAGTGCCATCGCCACCGCCCATGCCTGAGTCAGGTCTTTACCCAATGGGCCCAGGAACTCAACGTGGTACTTGGTCATTTTGGTGCCTTCCGGCAGCTTTTTCTTCACGTTGTCAGAAACATGCAGCACTTGCTCGAACTGATAGCAGTGTGGGCAATAGAACGAGAAGAACTCCAGAACCTGTGGCTCGCCAGCGACCGGCTTGTCCAGCGTGATGAACTGTTTGCCGTCGGTAAACTGCGCAGCAGAAGCGCTAAATGCCAGAATCATACCTGCCAGCGCCAGCCAAATTTTTTTCATGATTAACTCTCTCCTGGGTGTGTCCAATTAATACATCGGCGTTAATTGCAGAGGGGGCTCCTGAAGAACCTTAACCTGCTCAGTAAATGTAGATATCTGGCTACGCCAGTAATCCTCTCCGGTAAGCCACGGGAAATTGCGAGGAAATGCCGGATCGTCCCAACGCCTGATTAACCATGCGAGATAATAAACAAAACGCATCGCACGTAAAGGCTCAATCAGGGCAATTTCGTCTGAATTAAACGGGCTAAATTCTTCATAAGCTTCAATAATGGTTTCAAGCTGCATGCGTTGCTCGGCTTTGTCGCCATTGAGCAGCATCCACAGGTCCTGAACCGCTGGCCCCATACGCGCATCATCGAGATCGACAAACAGCGGGCCATCACGCCAGAGAATATTCCCGGCGTGACAATCGCCATGCAGGCGCAGGACGGAAATATCATCGCGCCAGCAGGTTTTCACTGCAGCAATAAGCTTATCGGTGGCGTTGAGGAAATCATCCTTTAGCGCAGCGGGGATCATTGCAGACGTTTCGAATAGTTCGCGCGGTTCAAGAAGGTATTCCTGAATCCCCATCGTCGGGCGGGCAATAAAGGCTTTTTTGCGTCCCGTCTGGTGTATACGCCCAAGATAGCGGGCAACCCACTCCATCTGATCGATATTATCCGCTTCAAACTGACGACCACCCAGGCTTGGGAATACTGCGTAGTAATACCCTTCGTGCGTGAGGAGCGTTTGGTTATTGAATTTCAGGGGCGCGGCAACGGGGACATCGTCATCCAGCAGATCGTGAGCAAACTGATGCTCTTCCTGAATTTGTTCAGCGGACCAGCGTTCAGGACGATAGAATTTTACGACGTAGCGCTGACGATCCTCGTCCTGAAATTGATAGACGCGGTTTTCGTAGCTGTTTAACGGTGTTAGCCCGGAATCCACCCGAATACCCTGTTCAAACAGGGCATCCATAATGGTGTCCGGGTGTAATGTCTGGAAAGTAAAAGCCTGGTCGTTCATCCGATCATCCGGAAATTATACGAATGATTCAGGATATCATCTTGTGGCGATTTCGGTGCCGCCGCTTACAAGCTTTTACTCTTTAATTACGCCTCGGGCGCGCAGCAATGCGGTCTTAAAATCTTCCTCATAATCTTTCTGAATACCAGGAATAACAGCATCTTTGGCGGAGTCGCGCATTTTAAGGTGGTAGATCAGGATGTCGTCAGAAAGGTCTGCCAGATCGCCGTCAAAACCTGACTCTTTCGCCAGTTTCTGTAAAAATTGCATCAGATTGAGTTCTGGCTCTTTTTGCCAGGCGGGCTGGAGGAGTTCAATAACTTCGTTCAGACGTTTACATTTCATGGTGGTGCTCCTTTCATTTAGAGTGACACGTTAGCAGGGTCAATCCCACAATAAAAGAGGCGATATTCGTGAATGTTAGCCAGGAAATCATCGGGGTCGTTCTGGCAGGCGGCAGAGCAACGCGAATGGGCGGTAAAGATAAGGGGCTTCAGCTTCTTAATGGAAAACCCTTGTGGCAGCATGTCGCCGATACGCTCGCCGGCCAGGTGACGACAATGGCCATCAGCGCGAACAGGCATATCGACATTTACCGGCAAAGCGGGTACGCCGTTTATCAGGATAGCCTTGAGAATTACCCGGGCCCGCTTGCCGGTATGCTTTCGGTCATGCAACAGTCGCATGGAGAGTGGTTTATTTTCTGCCCCTGCGATAACCCTTTTATTCCCTCCGATCTCGTCGAGCGTCTGTTCCTGCTTCGTGGTACAGCACCTGTGGTTTGGGTACATGACGGCGAGCGTGACCATCCTGCTATCGCGTTGATGCATCGATCGCTAGTGCCTGCTCTGCAGAGCTATCTGGCTGCGGGAGAGCGCAGGGTGATGGTCTTCATGCGTGAGTCTGGCGGCCATTCCGTTGATTTTAGCGATGTGAAATCAGCGTTTGTGAACGTGAATACGCATGAAGATTTGCAGATGATGCAGGAGAAAAAATGATACCTCTTTTAGCCATTTCCGCATGGAGTGGGACCGGGAAAACCACGCTGCTGAAAAAGCTGATACCCGCGCTGTGTGCCAGAGGCCTTCGTCCTGGATTGATTAAGCATAGTCATCACAACATGGATATCGATACGCCAGGAAAAGACAGCTATGAGCTGCGTAAGGCCGGAGCAGCACAAACGATGGTAGCAAGTCCTCAGCGCTGGGCGTTAATGACAGAAACGCCGGATGAGGCCCCGCTGGATCTCGCTTATCTGGTCAGTCGGATGGATCATTCCACCCTGGATCTGGTGCTGATTGAGGGATTTAAGCATGAGGCAGTACCTAAGATCCTGCTGTTCAGAAGCGATGCCGGACATGATTTCAGCGAGTTAACGCTGGATGAGCATGTGATTGCGGTGGCCAGTGATGTGGTATTGCCAATTGAGGTTCCGGTGCTGGACTTAAATGATGTGGATGGGATTGCGGGCTTTATTGTGACGTGGAGTGCGGTCTGACGTGCCGGGTGGTGGCTTTGCCTTACCCGGCCTGCCGTTTTTTTGGCGTATAAACGCAAAAAGGCCATCCTTTCGGATGGCCTCTTCACTTGTTTGATGCCTGGCAGTTCCCTACTCTCACATGGGGAGACCCCACACTACCATCGGCGCTACGGCGTTTCACTTCTGAGTTCGGCATGGGGTCAGGTGGGACCACCGCGCTAAAGCCGCCAGGCAAATTCTGTTTAATCTGTATCAGGGTGAAAATCGTGTCTGTCTCTTCGCCAAAACATCTTCGGCGTTGTAAGGTTAAGCCTCACGGTTCATTAGTATCGGTTAGCTCAACGCATCGCTGCGCTTACACACCCGACCTATCAACGTCATCGTCTTTAACGTTCCTTCAGGAGACTTAAAGTCTCAGGGAGAACTCATCTCGGGGCAAGTTTCGTGCTTAGATGCTTTCAGCACTTATCTTTTCCGCATTTAGCTACCGGGCAGTGCCATTGGCATGACAACCCGAACACCAGTGATGCGTCCACTCCGGTCCTCTCGTACTAGGAGCAGCCCCCCTCAATTCTCCAGCGCCCACGGCAGATAGGGACCGAACTGTCTCACGACGTTCTAAACCCAGCTCGCGTACCACTTTAAATGGCGAACAGCCATACCCTTGGGACCTACTTCAGCCCCAGGATGTGATGAGCCGACATCGAGGTGCCAAACACCGCCGTCGATATGAACTCTTGGGCGGTATCAGCCTGTTATCCCCGGAGTACCTTTTATCCGTTGAGCGATGGCCCTTCCATTCAGAACCACCGGATCACTATGACCTGCTTTCGCACCTGCTCGAGCCGTCACTCTCGCAGTCAAGCTAGCTTATGCCATTGCACTAACCTCCTGATGTCCGACCAGGATTAGCTAACCTTCGTGCTCCTCCGTTACTCTTTGGGAGGAGACCGCCCCAGTCAAACTACCCACCAGACACTGTCCGCAACCCGGATTACGGGTCTACGTTAGAACACCAGCCATTAAAGGGTGGTATTTCAAGGACGGCTCCATGCAGACTGGCGTCCACACTTCAAAGCCTCCCACCTATCCTACACATCAAGGACCAGTGTTCAGTGTCAAGCTATAGTAAAGGTTCACGGGGTCTTTCCGTCTTGCCGCGGGTACACTGCATCTTCACAGCGAGTTCAATTTCACTGAGTCTCGGGTGGAGACAGCCTGGCCATCATTACGCCATTCGTGCAGGTCGGAACTTACCCGACAAGGAATTTCGCTACCTTAGGACCGTTATAGTTACGGCCGCCGTTTACCGGGGCTTCGATCAAGAGCTTCGCGTTGCCGCTAACCCCATCAATTAACCTTCCGGCACCGGGCAGGCGTCACACCGTATACGTCCACTTTCGTGTTTGCACAGTGCTGTGTTTTTAATAAACAGTTGCAGCCAGCTGGTATCTTCGACTGATTTCAGCTCCACCCGCAGGGGCTTCACCTACATATCAGCGTGCCTTCTCCCGAAGTTACGGCACCATTTTGCCTAGTTCCTTCACCCGAGTTCTCTCAAGCGCCTTGGTATTCTCTACCTGACCACCTGTGTCGGTTTGGGGTACGATTTAATGTTACCTGATGCTTAGAGGCTTTTCCTGGAAGCAGGGCATTTGTTACTTCAGCACCGTAGTGCCTCGTCATCACACCTCAGCGTTAAAAGGTACCGGATTTACCTGGAACCTCCGCCTACATGCTTAAACCGGGACAACCGTCGCCCGGCTAACATAGCCTTCTCCGTCCCCCCTTCGCAGTAACACCAAGTACAGGAATATTAACCTGTTTCCCATCGACTACGCCTTTCGGCCTCGCCTTAGGGGTCGACTCACCCTGCCCCGATTAACGTTGGACAGGAACCCTTGGTCTTCCGGCGAGCGGGCTTTTCACCCGCTTTATCGTTACTTATGTCAGCATTCGCACTTCTGATACCTCCAGCATGCCTCACAGCACACCTTCAACGGCTTACAGAACGCTCCCCTACCCAACAACACATAGTGTCGCTGCCGCAGCTTCGGTGCATGGTTTAGCCCCGTTACATCTTCCGCGCAGGCCGACTCGACCAGTGAGCTATTACGCTTTCTTTAAATGATGGCTGCTTCTAAGCCAACATCCTGGCTGTCTGTGCCTTCCCACATCGTTTCCCACTTAACCATGACTTTGGGACCTTAGCTGGCGGTCTGGGTTGTTTCCCTCTTCACGACGGACGTTAGCACCCGCCGTGTGTCTCCCGTGATAACATTCTTCGGTATTCGTAGTTTGCATCGGGTTGGTAAGCCGGGATGGCCCCCTAGCCGAAACAGTGCTCTACCCCCGAAGATGAGTTCACGAGGCGCTACCTAAATAGCTTTCGGGGAGAACCAGCTATCTCCCGGTTTGATTGGCCTTTCACCCCCAGCCACAAGTCATCCGCTAATTTTTCAACATTAGTCGGTTCGGTCCTCCAGTTAGTGTTACCCAACCTTCAACCTGCCCATGGCTAGATCACCGGGTTTCGGGTCTATACCCTGCAACTTAACGCCCAGTTAAGACTCGGTTTCCCTTCGGCTCCCCTATACGGTTAACCTTGCTACAGAATATAAGTCGCTGACCCATTATACAAAAGGTACGCAGTCACACCACGAAGGTGCTCCCACTGCTTGTACGTACACGGTTTCAGGTTCTTTTTCACTCCCCTCGCCGGGGTTCTTTTCGCCTTTCCCTCACGGTACTGGTTCACTATCGGTCAGTCAGGAGTATTTAGCCTTGGAGGATGGTCCCCCCATATTCAGACAGGATACCACGTGTCCCGCCCTACTCTTCGAGTTCACAACCTGTGTGCTTTCGTGTACGGGACTGTCACCCTGTACCGTGCGACTTTCCAGACGCTTCCACTAACACACAAGCTGATTCAGACTCTGGGCTGCTCCCCGTTCGCTCGCCGCTACTGGGGGAATCTCGGTTGATTTCTTTTCCTCGGGGTACTTAGATGTTTCAGTTCCCCCGGTTCGCCTCGTTAACCTATGTATTCAGTTAACGATAGTGCAACGAATTGCACTGGGTTTCCCCATTCGGACATCGCCGGGTCAAAGGTTCATATCACCTCGCCGGCGCTTTTCGCAGATTAGCACGTCCTTCATCGCCTCTGACTGCCAGGGCATCCACCGTGTACGCTTAGTCGCTTAACCTCACAACCCGAAGATGTTTCATCTTCTGATTGCGAAAATTTGAGAGACTCGAACACACCTTAAAGATGTGTCGTTTCAATTTTCAGCTTGATCCAGATTTTTAAAGAGCAAATATCTCAAACATGACTCGCAAGTCAGTTTTGAGATATGACGGCAGGTGACTTTCACTCACGAACCAGCAAGTGGCGTCCCCTAGGGGATTCGAACCCCTGTTACCGCCGTGAAAGGGCGGTGTCCTGGGCCTCTAGACGAAGGGGACACTGAAGTCTCAATCGCAAGACGCCTTGCTATTTACTTTTCATCAGACAATCTGTGTGAGCACTGCAAAGGCAGGTTCTTTAAGGTAAGGAGGTGATCCAACCGCAGGTTCCCCTACGGTTACCTTGTTACGACTTCACCCCAGTCATGAATCACAAAGTGGTAAGCGCCCTCCCGAAGGTTAAGCTACCTACTTCTTTTGCAACCCACTCCCATGGTGTGACGGGCGGTGTGTACAAGGCCCGGGAACGTATTCACCGTAGCATTCTGATCTACGATTACTAGCGATTCCGACTTCATGGAGTCGAGTTGCAGACTCCAATCCGGACTACGACGCACTTTATGAGGTCCGCTTGCTCTCGCGAGGTCGCTTCTCTTTGTATGCGCCATTGTAGCACGTGTGTAGCCCTACTCGTAAGGGCCATGATGACTTGACGTCATCCCCACCTTCCTCCAGTTTATCACTGGCAGTCTCCTTTGAGTTCCCGGCCTAACCGCTGGCAACAAAGGATAAGGGTTGCGCTCGTTGCGGGACTTAACCCAACATTTCACAACACGAGCTGACGACAGCCATGCAGCACCTGTCTCAGAGTTCCCGAAGGCACCAATCCATCTCTGGAAAGTTCTCTGGATGTCAAGAGTAGGTAAGGTTCTTCGCGTTGCATCGAATTAAACCACATGCTCCACCGCTTGTGCGGGCCCCCGTCAATTCATTTGAGTTTTAACCTTGCGGCCGTACTCCCCAGGCGGTCGACTTAACGCGTTAGCTCCGGAAGCCACGCCTCAAGGGCACAACCTCCAAGTCGACATCGTTTACGGCGTGGACTACCAGGGTATCTAATCCTGTTTGCTCCCCACGCTTTCGCACCTGAGCGTCAGTCTTTGTCCAGGGGGCCGCCTTCGCCACCGGTATTCCTCCAGATCTCTACGCATTTCACCGCTACACCTGGAATTCTACCCCCCTCTACAAGACTCTAGCCTGCCAGTTTCGAATGCAGTTCCCAGGTTGAGCCCGGGGATTTCACATCCGACTTGACAGACCGCCTGCGTGCGCTTTACGCCCAGTAATTCCGATTAACGCTTGCACCCTCCGTATTACCGCGGCTGCTGGCACGGAGTTAGCCGGTGCTTCTTCTGCGGGTAACGTCAATCGATGAGGTTATTAACCTCACCGCCTTCCTCCCCGCTGAAAGTACTTTACAACCCGAAGGCCTTCTTCATACACGCGGCATGGCTGCATCAGGCTTGCGCCCATTGTGCAATATTCCCCACTGCTGCCTCCCGTAGGAGTCTGGACCGTGTCTCAGTTCCAGTGTGGCTGGTCATCCTCTCAGACCAGCTAGGGATCGTCGCCTAGGTGAGCCGTTACCCCACCTACTAGCTAATCCCATCTGGGCACATCTGATGGCAAGAGGCCCGAAGGTCCCCCTCTTTGGTCTTGCGACATTATGCGGTATTAGCTACCGTTTCCAGTAGTTATCCCCCTCCATCAGGCAGTTTCCCAGACATTACTCACCCGTCCGCCGCTCGCCGGCAAAGTAGCAAGCTACTTTCCGCTGCCGCTCGACTTGCATGTGTTAGGCCTGCCGCCAGCGTTCAATCTGAGCCATGATCAAACTCTTCAATTTAAGTTTGATGCTCGTGAATTAAACTTCGTAATGAATTACGTATGTTCACTCAGAGACTTGGTATTCATTTTTCGTCCGAGGACGTTAAGAATCCATGTCACTTTGAGTGCCCACACAGATTGTCTGATAAATTGTTAAAGAGCAGTGCCGCTTCGTTTTCGCTGCGGCGCGGGGTGTGCATATTACGCTTTCCCGCTTCAGAGTCAAGCGTTTATTTTCGCTTATCTCTGCTGACCCGGCGGCGTGTGTGCCGTTGTTCCGTGTCAGTGGAGGCGCATTATAGGGAGTTATTCCGGCGTGACAAGAGGAAATTTAAAAAAAGTTTCTATCCGTGTTTTTTTTCACCAGCAGCGGTGAAATCAAGCTACAAATTGTTCTATTTGATGTATCTGCAACCACAATCACATTCGAGGTGGCATAATTATCAGCATGAATCTTTAAGGAATAAAAGCGATGCCATTAAGCGCACAACAGCTGGCCGCCCAAAAAAACCTGTCGTATGTGCTGGCAGAAAAGCTGGCGCAGCGAATTTTAGCGGGTAAATATGCCCCGGGTAGCATCCTGCCGGGTGAAATGGAGCTGGGTGAGCAGTTTGGGGTGAGCCGTACCGCGGTTCGCGAGGCGGTGAAAACCCTGACGGCTAAAGGTATGGTGCTTCCACGCCCGCGTATTGGCACGCGCGTGATGCCACAGAGTAACTGGAATTTTCTCGATCAGGAGCTGCTCTCCTGGTGGATGACGGAAGATAACTTTCATCAGGTTGTCGATCACTTTCTGGTGATGCGCAGCAGTCTTGAACCTCAGGCATGTCTGCTTGCCGCCACGCTTGGCACGGCAGAGCAAAAAGCGCAGCTTAACGCATTGATGGAAGAGATGGTGTTTCTGAAAAAACACTTCAACCGCGAACGCTGGGTTGAAGTCGATATGGCCTGGCATGAACATATCTATATGATGAGCGCCAATCCGTTCCTCACCTCGTTTGCCTCATTATTCCATTCGGTGTATCACACCTACTTTACCTCTATTACACAAAACGACGTGGTAAAACTGGAATTGCATCAGGCGATAGTAGATGCCATTCAGGAAAGCGACGGGCAGCGAGCCCTGAGTGCGTGCCAAGCATTACTGGCTGCGCCAACCCACCAGCAGGTAAATAAATGACAAAGAAAAAAGCGCGCAGCATGGCCGGATTGCCGTGGATTGCAGCCATGGCGTTTTTTATGCAGGCACTGGATGCCACCATCCTCAACACCGCGCTTCCCGCTATTGCGCAAAGCCTTAACCGCTCCCCGCTGGCGATGCAGTCCGCCATCATCAGCTACACCCTGACGGTCGCAATGTTAATTCCGGTTAGCGGCTGGCTGGCCGACCGCTTCGGTACCCGCAGAGTTTTCATGCTGGCCGTAACACTCTTTACGCTCGGTTCGCTGGCCTGTGCGCTCTCCTCGTCCTTAACGGAACTGGTTATCTTCCGCGTATTACAGGGCATTGGCGGCGCGATGATGATGCCCGTGGCGCGCCTTGCCTTATTACGAGCCTACCCTCGAAGCGAACTGCTTCCCGTGCTTAACTTCGTCACCATGCCGGGACTGGTCGGCCCGATACTTGGCCCGGTACTCGGTGGCGTGTTTGTCACCTGGGCAAGCTGGCACTGGATCTTCCTGATTAATATTCCGATTGGCGTTGCGGGGCTGCTGTATGCCCGCAAATATATGCCGAACTTCACCACGCCAAGACGCAGCTTCGACATGGGGGGATTTTTCCTGTTTGGCCTGAGCCTGGTGCTTTTCTCCAGCGGGATGGAGCTGTTTGGCGAGAAGATCGTCGCGACATGGATGGCGCTCTCCGTTATCCTCGCCGGGATTCTGCTGTTCCTTCTTTATATACGTCACGCGCGCCGTCACCCGACGCCGTTAATCTCTCTTGGGCTCTTCAACACCCGAACCTTTTCCGTCGGGATCGCGGGAAACATTGCCTCGCGTCTGGGAACCGGCTGCGTACCGTTCCTGATGCCACTGATGCTGCAGGTCGGTTTCGGCTATCCGGCCCTGATTGCCGGCTGCATGATGGCCCCTACGGCGATGGGCTCGATTCTGGCAAAATCGACCGTGACGCAGGTGCTACGCTGGTTTGGCTATCGCAAGACGCTGGTTGGCGTGACGGTCTTTATTGGCCTGATGATTGCGCAGTTCTCGCTGCAGTCCGCCTCGCTTCCCGTCTGGATGCTGATACTGCCGCTGTTTGTGCTGGGCATGGCGATGTCGACGCAGTTCACATCAATGAACACCATCACTCTTGCGGATCTGACCGACGAGAACGCCAGTAGCGGCAACAGCGTGCTGGCAGTCACCCAGCAGTTGTCGATCAGTTTAGGGGTGGCCGTGAGCGCGGCGGTACTGCGGTTTTATGAAGGTTTCGACAGCGCGAACACCGTCGAGCAGTTCCACTATACCTTTATCACCATGGGCGCACTCACCGTCGTTTCAGCGCTGGTCTTTATGCTGTTAAAACCGAAAGATGGCCGTAACCTGATAAAAGAACGCCATAAGGCGAAAGCTAAACCGAACCCCGTTCCATCAGAACAGGAGTAAGCTGCAGGCGTTGCTGCTGCAGCGTGGGCTGAGCCATTCGGTGGATCAACACATCGATGGCCAGCTCGCCCAGCTCATCTTTTGGCTGATGGATGGTGGTGAGCGGCGGCGTCATATAGCTGGCCAGCTCAATATCATCGTAGCCGATTACCGCCATATCGTCGGGAACACGCAAACCGGCCTGATATAACGCCTGATAGGCGCCAAACGCCATGGCGTCGTTGCCGATAAACACCGCCTGCGGACGCTGCGGCTGCGCCAGCAGCGTCTGCATCGCTTCAAAACCACCGTGAAACTCAAAATCACCGGTAATACGGTACCCTTCCGGCACCGAAAGGCCCGCCCGCGCCATCGCGGCGAGATACCCTTCCAGTCGCAAACGCGCCGGGGTTTTGTCCAGCGGACCGGTAATACAGGCGATGCGGGTATAGCCTTTATCGATTAGATACTGGGTGGCCATATCGCCCCCCAGCAGAGAGTTATCCTGAATAAGATCGCTGGTGCCGTCGAACGGCGCCCAGTCCATCATCACCGTGGGAATGGAGGGGTAGCGCTGGATAATCTCTTTCGAGGGCTGGTGCGTTTCGGTACACAGCAGCAGTAGCCCGTCGACGCGTTTTTGCATCAGCGTTTCCAGGTTACGGTTCATGCGCTGCTCGTCCCCTTCGGTATTGCACAGCACCAGGCTGTAGCCACGCTCGAAGCAGCTGCGCTCCACGCCGCGAACCAGCTCAGAATAAAAGGGATTGGTACTGGCAGTGATCAGCATACCGATCGTACGCGTCTGGTTGAGCTTAAGGCTGCGCGCCAGCGCAGACGGCGCATAGTTGAGATCTTTTACTGCCGCTTCGACTTTTTCCCGAATCGCCTCGCTGACGAAGCGATCGTTATTAATGACGTGAGACACCGTCGAGGTAGAAACGCCCGCCAGGCGAGCGACATCTTTCATTGTGGCCAAGCGTTACCCCTGCTGACTTAAGAATTCATCGATCTCTTTACGCCACGGAACGGAAGGCTGAGCGCCCTTGCGCGTCACCGCAATCGCGGCAGCCGCATGCGCGAAGCGGATCGCATCATCCATACTCTTGCCTTCCAGCAGCGCGGTCACCAGTGCACCATTGAAGGTATCTCCCGCTGCAATGGTATCAATCGCCTTCACCTTAAAGCCCGGCACGCGACGGCCTTCACCGTTTACGCTTGCCCATACCCCACGGCTGCCCAGGGTGATGATCACCGTTCCGATGCCTTTGTCGTGCAGCGCACGCGCGGCTCGCGCGGCATCGTCATCGTTTTCAACGCGAATGCCCGTCAGCTTTTCGGCTTCGGTTTCGTTCGGCGTGATGATGTCCACCAGCGCCAGCAGCTCGTCAGATAATACACGGGCAGGGGCCGGATTAAGTACGACAGTGGTATGATTTTCATGCGCAATGTTCGCCGCGGCCAGCACGCTTTCAACCGGTGACTCCAGCTGCATGAGCAGGGCTTCCGCTCCGGCGATGATTGCACGTTGCGCTTCTACGCGCTCCGTCGTCAGCGCTGCGTTAGCGCCAGCATGAATACCGATGACATTCTCACCTTCTGCGTTGACGAAAATCAGCGCCACGCCGGTAGACTCTCCTGCAACAACGCTGACCGGTGCGATATCAATGTTGTCGCTTGCCAGCTGCTTGCGTACGCGCTCACCGGTATCGTCATCGCCCGTGCAGGCGATAAACGCAATATTCGCTCCGCTGCGGCCAGCGGCAACGGCCTGGTTTGCCCCTTTACCGCCAAAAGCGACCTGATACTGGCTACCCGTGACGGTTTCGCCCGGTGCAGGGAACGATTCAAGGTTAAGAATGTGATCGGCATTGATACTGCCAAGGACGACGAGGTTGCCTGCGGTTTTCATGGTTGGGTTGTCCATCTGAGAGCGCCACCGGTGTTACCCGGTGGCGTATGCCACACTTTTCTTTATTGGTGTCCCTCAGGCCGCCAGTGACGACCTGATTCGCCTTTTACTGCTTGATAACCAGCTTCAGGTCAACAGGGTATTTAGCCTGAACTTTTTCGCCCTTCAGCACTTTGTCGGCAGTTTCAACGCCAGTGGCGCCAATCTGCTCAGGCAGCTGAGCGATGGTCGCAGCCAGTTTGCCATCGTTTACTGCTTTTTCACCATCCGGCGTGCCGTCAAATCCGACAACCATCACATCAGATTTACCTGCAGTCTGCAGGGCACGCAGCGCGCCCAGCGCCATTTCATCGTTCTGCGCGAAGACCGCCTGTACGTCAGGATGTGCGGTCAGCAGGTTCTGCATGACGTTCAGACCTTTAGTACGGTCGAAGTCCGCAGGCTGGCTGGCCAGTACGTTGAATTTATGCGCTGCAACCGCCTGCTGGAAGCCTTCGCCACGCTCGCGGGCAGCAGACGTACCGGCAATCCCCTGCAGCTCGATAACTTTCGCGCCTTCGCCGGCTTTCTTCGCAATGTAGTCACCCGCGATTTTGCCGCCCAGCACGTTGTCAGACGCGATATGGCTCACCACGTCGCCTTTGGTTGCCTGACGGTCCAGGGTGATCACCGGAATTTTCGCCTGGTTTGCCATCTTCACGGCGTTGCCTACGGCATCAGAATCGGTTGGGTTGATCAGCAGAATTTTGGTGCCACGAACGGTTAAGTCCTGAACGTTAGCCAGCTCTTTCGCCGGGTTGTTCTGTGAATCCAGTACCACCAGGTTGTAGCCCAGTTTATCCGCTTCTTTCTGCGCACCGTCCTTCAGGGAGACGAAGAACGGGTTGTTAAGCGTAGAGACAACCAGCGCGATGGTATCTTTCGCCATGGCGTTAGCACTTACGGTTGCGCTCAGCGCGACAGCGGAAACCAGGGTAGCCAGTTTTTTCATGTTCATATCTAAGATGTCCTGTAGTGTCGTCAGTTACTGTTTTTTGTTGTCTACCAGTACCGCCAGCAAAATCACCACTGCCTTAACGATCATCTGGTAATAGGAGGAAACACCTAACAAATTCAAACCATTATTCAGGAAACCGAGAATCAGTGCGCCGATCAATGTCCCAACAATGCGACCTTTACCGCCCGCCAGACTCGTACCGCCCAGAACCACTGCTGCAATGGCATCCAGCTCATACCCCGTACCCGCCGTCGGCTGCGCGGAAGAGAGGCGCGCCACTTCGATGATGCCCGCCAGTGACGCCAGCAGACCGCACAGGGAATACACGATGACTTTGACTTTATTAACGCTAATCCCGGACAGGCGCGTTGCCGCTTCGTTACCGCCCAGCGCATAGATGTAACGACCCAGACGGGTATGGTGCAGCATGTACCACGCCGCCAGGAAGACGATAGCCATGATCCAGACCGGGGTCGGGACGCCCAGTGGGCGACCGATACCGAACCAGCCAAACAGATCGGCGTTATCGGTGAAGCCAGTATTGACCGGGCTGCCGTTGGTATAAACCATGGTCACCCCGCGCAGCAGCAGCATCATCACCAGGGTTGCGATGAACGCCTGAACGCGGCCTTTTGCCACAATCACGCCGGTGACGGCGCCAATCGCCGCGCCTGCCGCCAGGGCCGCGGCCACGGCCACCAGCGCGTTAACTTCAATCCCGACAAGCGAAGCGGCGATCGCGCCGGTGAGGGCCAGCAGGGAACCGACGGACAGATCGATCCCTGAGGTCAAAATCACCAGCGTCATGCCGACCGCCATAATGGCGTTCACCGACGTCTGCTGCAGAATGTTGAACAGGTTATTTACGGTGAAGAAATTCGGGCTCATGGTCGACACAATCGCGATCAGCACCAGCAGGGCAATCAGCGATTTTTGCTCCATCAGCCACGCCTTTGTGAAATAGCGGCGACCAGAAACAGCCTGGGTAGTCATCTTCTTACTCCTGATTCACGCGATTAAGCTTGCCCACAGCGGCAGCCATCAGAACTTCCTGGGTGGCCTGCTCGCGAGTGAATTCACCGCCGAGATGCCCTTCATGCATGACGATAATACGATCGCTCATGCCTAATACTTCTGGCATCTCGGAAGAGACCAGAATGATGCTCAGACCGTCGGCCTTGAACTGGTTAATCAGCTGATAGATCTCTTTTTTCGCCCCCACGTCCACGCCGCGGGTTGGCTCGTCGAGGATCAACACTTTCGGGCGCGTCATCAGCCCGCGCGCAATCGCCACTTTCTGCTGATTCCCGCCGGACAACAAGCCAATCGCCTGCTCCATCGACGGGGTTTTAACGTTAAAGAGACGGATGAAATCGCTGACCGCCTGCTGCTCGTCTTTATGCTTCAGGCTGCCGCCGCTGTGGCTGAAATAGCGCAGCGCAGTCAAGGACATGTTCTCTTTTACCGACATGCCCAGCACTAAGCCGTCGCGTTTGCGGTCTTCGGAGATATAGACGATGCCGTTCGCCAGACCATCCTGCGGGGAGCGGGTGACCACTTCATGGCCGTCGAGGGTGACATAACCGCTGGTGCGCGGCAGTGCGCCGTACAACACTTTCATCAGCTCGGTACGTCCCGCGCCCATCAGGCCCGCCACGCCCAGGATCTCGCCCTGGCGCAGGGTAAAGGTGACGTCGTTCACACCCGGACCGCAGAGGTTGTCCACCTTCAGGCGGATCTCACCCGGCGCTTTATCCAGATGCGGGTACTGATCTTCCAGCTTACGTCCTACCATCATTTCGATGAGCGTATCTTCGGTCAGCGTGGCCACTTCGCGCTCAGCAATAAACTGCCCGTCGCGGAAGACGGTGACGTCATCGCAGATTTCAAAGATCTCTTTCATACGGTGAGAGATATAGACAATCCCGCGCCCCTGCGATTTCAGCTCGCGGATAACGCGGAACAGGGATTCGGTTTCGGTATCGGTCAGGGCGTCGGTCGGTTCATCCATAATGATGACCTTCGACTCAAAGCTCAGCACCTTCGCGATTTCCACCATCTGCTGATCGCCGATGGAGAGATCGCCGACCAACCGATCGCTCTTAAAGCGCAGGTTCAGCTTCGCCAGCAGCTTGTCGGCTTCGGAATACATGGTTTTCCAGTCGATCTTGCCGAAGCGGTTCACGAACTCACGGCCGAGGAAGATGTTCTCCGCAATGGTGAGCTGTGGGATCAGGTTCAACTCCTGGTGAATAATGCCGATGCCCGCTTCCTGAGAGGATTTCGGGCCGTTAAAGGTGGTCTCTTTACCCAGCCAGAGGAGCGAACCGGCATCGCGTTGATAGATACCGGTCAGCACTTTCATCATGGTGGATTTGCCGGCGCCGTTTTCACCCACCAGCGCCATTACGCGCCCGGGGTAGACATTCAGCGCCGCGCCGGAGAGGGCTTTTACGCCCGGGAACGACTTATCGATCCCTTTGAGTTGCAGTAATGCGTCCATGATGGCCTCAGAAGGTGACGCCAGCACAGAGAATGATATTCGCATACGGGGAACACTCCCCGCTGCGAATCACCGCCTGACTGTCTGCGGTTTGTTGTTTGAATTGTTCGTGCGTTGTGTAACGAATTTCGATGGTGTTTCCCTGGTGTTGTTGCAGCTGCTCAAGATGGCTGAGCAACGTTTCGTGGAGTTGCGGATTATGTTGTTTGATTTCCGCCGCGAGAATGGCCGCCTC
This sequence comes from Enterobacter sp. BNK-13, assembly GCF_048685015.1. Lineage (NCBI taxonomy): Bacteria > Pseudomonadati > Pseudomonadota > Gammaproteobacteria > Enterobacterales > Enterobacteriaceae > Enterobacter > Enterobacter sp. BNK-13. Next base: position 4,332,942 of record NZ_JBLQTP010000001.1, read on the forward strand.
AACCTGCATCTCCGCGGTCACCACGTCCAGTACCTGCATAAACGAAGGTACGCCCTGCGTTAACGCCATATCGATACGGGTTGTGCTGCGCGGAACCGGTAAGCCTGCATCGCAAACCACCAGCGTATCGGTATGCCCAAGACGGGAAATAACCGATGAGATTTCTGAGTTGAGTACAGTGCCTTTCTTCATTTTCTTGCTCCACTAGCGAAACGTTTCGCTAAAAGAAGTGTAGCCTCAGAAATGTTCAGAAAACCACCATGACGTAACAGATTTGTGATCGACGTCGAAACGTTTCGCTAAGTGAAATATTGATGGGAGAAATTGCCCGCCAGCGCTTCGCTTGCACGGGCCTACGGGTTTGGTAGGCCGGGTAAGCGCAGCGCCACCCGGCATTTTCGAAAGGACTTAAATCTCGACCTGCGTACCCAGCTCTATCACGCGGTTAGGCGGGATCTCAAACTGGTCAGGCGCGCGCAGGGCGTTACGCTGCAGGATCAGGTACAGCTTGCCGCGCAGGCGCAAATACCACGGGCGCTTGCCGATGATCAGCGACTCGTGAGACATAAAGAACGACGTCTCCATCATCCGGCAGCTCAGCCCTTCCAGACCACAGCGGTGGAACACCTCTTCCACGTTTGGCGTTTCACGCCAGCCGTAGCTCGCCACCACACGCCAGAATGTCGGAGAGAGCTGCTCGATTTGCACGCGACGCACGTTATGAACGTAAGGCGCATCTTCGGTGCGCAGCGTCAGCAGGATCACGCGCTCGTGCAGCACTTTGTTGTGCTTGAGGTTATGCATCAGCGCGAACGGGATGACGTTCAGGGCGCGAGACATGTACACCGCAGTGCCCGGCACGCGGACCGGCGGGGATTTCTCCAGAGAAGCGATCATCGCCTCCAGAGAATTCCCGTGCTCATGCATGCGCCGCAGCAGGCGGAAACGCTCGCTTTTCCAGGTTGTCATGACGATGAACATCACCAGACCCAGCGTCAGCGGCAGCCAGCCGCCGGAGACAATCTTGTCGAGGTTCGCGGAGAACAGCGGCACGTCAATACACAGGAAGCCCACCAGAATCATCGCCACGAGGAATTTATTCCAGTGCCAGTTTCGGTACGCCACCGTAGTGGAGAGAAGCGATGTCAGCACCATCGTACCGGTTACTGCAATACCGTACGCCGCCGCCAGGTTGCTGGAGTGCTCGAAGCTGACGATAACAATCACAACCGCGAAATAGAGCAGCCAGTTAACGAACGGGATGTAGATCTGGCCCGACTCCATCTCTGAAGTATGGATGATGCGCATCGGCGAGAGATACCCCAGACGCACGGCCTGGCGCGTCAGAGAAAACACGCCGGATATCACCGCCTGAGAGGCAATGATGGTCGCCAGCGTCGCCAGGATCAGCATCGGCACCAGCGCCCAGTCAGGCGCCAGCAGGAAGAACGGGTTCTTTATCGCTTCCGGATTTTTGAGCAACAGCGCGCCCTGGCCAAAGTAGTTCAGCACCAGCGACGGCAGCACCACAATAAACCAGGCCACGCGGATAGGCAGTTTCCCGAAGTGACCCATGTCAGCATACAGCGCTTCAACGCCGGTAATGGAGAGCACGACCGCCCCCAGCGCCACGAAGGAAACCACTTTGTATTCGAGGAAGAAATGCACGGCCCAGTAGGGGTTCAGCGCATGCAGCACTTCCGGGTTAGCAAAAATGCTGCGCAAGCCAAGCGCGGCCAGGATCAGGAACCAGGCCAGCATAATTGGTGCAAACAGTTTACCCACCAGCCCGGTACCGTGCTTCTGGATCACAAACAGCAGCGTCAGCACGATTATGGCCAGCGGGACCACCCACGTATCAAGCTGCGGCGCAATGATCTCCAGCCCCTCTATCGCCGAGAGGACCGAAATCGCGGGCGTGATAACCACCTCGCCATAGAAGAAGCTGCCGCCAATCAGGCCGATAATCACCAGCACGGAGGTCATTCTGGCAGAGGTGTTGCGCCCTGCAAGGGACATCAGGGTCAGGATACCGCCTTCGCCCGCGTTATCAGCGCGCATAACGAAGGAGAGATATTTAACAGAAACCACCAGGATCAGCAGCCAGAAGATGAGGGACAGGAAGCCAAATACGGCATCGCGCTCAACACCAAAGCCAAACTGGCCGGACAGACATTCACGAAGCGTATAAAGCGGGCTGGTGCCAATATCACCGTAGACAACCCCGATCGCCGCAAGCGTTATTGCGGGTAATGATTGCTTATTATCAGTGCTCATAGACTAGTCTTTTCGTTTGAATAACAAATGTGTTCCTGGTCCCTTGGCCCACAAAAAGCGCACAGTATGCACGATTCAATGCAAAATCGTACCCCTAAATGCAACCGCATTAATGTAGCGCAAAGAAAATTGCGCCGCACTTCAGTCTATTACCAGCCCTGACTGAAACGTCTATACTCGCTTCAATTGGCCGCCACGACGGCGAAAGGATGCAAAACTATTATGGCTCACTCACATTTATTAGCAGAAAGAATTTCCCGCCTCAGCAGCGCGCTGGAGAAAGGCCTTTTCGAGCGTAGCCACGCCATTCGCCTCTGTTTACTGGCGGCGCTGAGCGGTGAAAGCGTGTTTCTGCTAGGGCCGCCGGGCATCGCCAAAAGCCTGATTGCCCGCAGGCTCAAGTTTGCTTTTCAGAACGCCCGCGCGTTTGAATACCTAATGACCCGCTTTTCCACCCCGGAAGAGGTGTTTGGCCCCCTTTCCATTCAGGCGCTGAAAGATGAAGGGCGCTACGAGCGTTTGACGGCGGGGTATCTGCCTGAGGCAGAAATTGTCTTTCTTGATGAGATCTGGAAAGCGGGACCGGCCATTCTGAACACCCTGCTCACGGCGATAAACGAACGTCGGTTCCGTAACGGCGCCAGTGAAGAGAAAATCCCGATGCGCCTGCTGGTGGCCGCCTCTAACGAACTACCCGAAGCCGACAGCAGCCTGGAAGCGCTGTATGACCGTATGCTCATCCGCCTGTGGCTGGACAAAGTACAGGACAAGTCTAACTTCCGCTCCATGCTGATCAGCCAGCAGGATGAAAGTGAAAACCCGGTATCCGCTTCGCTGCAGGTGACGGATGAAGAGTATTACCAGTGGCAGCAGGATATTGGCAAAATCACATTGCCGGACGCGGTATTCGAGCTGATCTATCTGCTGCGTCAGCAGCTTGATCACCTTCCTTCTGCGCCCTATGTCTCCGATCGCCGCTGGAAAAAAGCGATCCGCCTCCTGCAGGCCAGCGCCCTGTTTAGCGGCCGCGATGCTGTTGCCCCCATCGATCTGATCCTGCTGAAAGATTGCCTCTGGCACGACGCGGAAGGCATGAATCTGATGCAGCAGCAGCTTGACGTTTTGATGACCGGACACGCCTGGGGACAGCAGGCGATGCTCAACCAGCTGGGGGCGATTGCCCAGCGGCGCATCCAGCTTCAGCAGCAGCAAAGTGATAAAACCGCGCTGAAAGTGAATCGCCTGGGGGGGATGTTCGCCCGCAAACCGCACTATGAATTACCCGCCGAACTCACCAGCCCGACGCTGACCCTGCTGCTCCAGCAGCCGCTCAAGCTGCATGATATGCAGGTGGTGCACGTGACGATTGAGCGCGAAGCGCTGGCGCAGTGGCTGGATAAGGGCGGAGAGATCCGCGGAAAGCTCAACGGCATCGGTTTCGCGCAGCCGCTGAATATGGAAGTCGACAGCAGCCAGCACCTGGTGATCCGCGACGTCAGCCTGCAGGGCTCGCGTCTCGCGCTTCCGGGAACCGCCTCTGACAGCGTTCCCGAAGAGATTAAGCAGCAGCTGGACGCGCTGGATACCGAATGGCATCAGCAGCACACCCGCTTTAGCGAGCAGCAAAAATGCCTCTTTATTCATAGCGACTGGTTAGGTCGCATTGAAGCCAGCCTGCAGGACGTCAGCGCGCAGATTAAACAGGCGCGTCAATGCTAACTCTGGATACGCTTAACGTCATGCTGGCCGTCAGCGAGGAAGGGTTGATCGAAGAAGTGGTCATAACCCTTCTGGCTTCGCCGCAGCTGGCCGCCTTTTTTGAAAAATTTCCGAAGCTCAAAAAGGCGATGACGGACGATCTTCCACGCTGGCGCGAAAATTTGCGTCAGCGTTTCAGGGAGACCGAAGTTCCGCCTGAGTTAACGGAAGAGGTGGCCTGCTATCAGCAGTGCCAGCGGCTCTCCACGCCGCAGTTTATCGTCCAGCTTCCGCAAACCCTGACGTTGCTCGACAAGGTCCACTCCCCGTTTGCCAGCCAGGCCCGGGGGCTGGTCACGGACAACGCCACGTTCACTCCCGCACTGCACACCCTCTTTTTACAGCGCTGGCGTCTCAGCCTGGTGGTGCAGGCCACGACCCTAAACCAGCAGCTGCTGGATGAAGAGCGCGAACAGCTGCTCAGTGAAGTTCAGGAACGCATGACCTTAAGCGGCCAGCTTGAGCAGGTGCTGGTGGAAAATGAGAACGCGGCAGGGCGTCTCTGGGATATGAGCGCCGGCCAGCTCCGGCGCGGGGACTATCAGCTGATCGTCAAATACGGCGATTTTCTGACGCAGCAGCCCGAGTTGATGAAGCTTGCAGAACAGCTGGGTCGCTCAAGGGAGGCGAAGTCAGTTCCAAAGAAAGACGCCCCGATGGAAACCTTCCGCACCCTGGTGCGTGAGCCGGCCACCGTTCCGGAGCAGGTCGACGGGCTCCAGCAGAGCGATGATATTCTGCGTCTGCTGCCCACGGAGCTGAGCACGCTGGGGATGACCGAGCTGGAGTATGAGTTTTACCGTCGGCTGGTGGAAAAACAGCTCCTCACCTACCGGCTGCACGGCGAAGCCTGGCGCGAGAAAATCAGCCAGCGGCCGGTCGTTCATCAGGATTTTGATGAACAGCCGCGCGGACCCTTCATCGTTTGCGTGGATACATCCGGATCGATGGGTGGGTTTAACGAGCAGTGTGCAAAAGCATTCTGTCTGGCGCTGATGCGCGTGGCGCTCGCCGATCGCCGTCGCTGCTTCATCATGCTGTTCTCCAGCGAAGTCGTAGGCTATGAGCTGACGAACCAGCAGGGGATCGAGCAGGCAATCCGCTTCCTGAGCCAACGTTTTCGCGGCGGCACCGATCTGGCCAGCTGTTTTCGCAGCATCGTTGAGCGGATGCAGGGCGGCGACTGGTACGACGCTGACGCGGTGGTGATTTCCGATTTTATCGCCCAGCGGCTGCCGGATGACGTGATAAATAAAGTGAAGGAATTACAGCGTGTGCATCAGCACCGTTTTCATGCGGTAGCGATGTCCGCCCATGGAAAACCCGGCATCATGCGCATCTTCGATCATATCTGGCGCTTTGATACCGGGTTGCGTAGCCGCCTGCTCAGACGCTGGCAGCGTTAATTACAGAAGAGAGCCGACGCTTTCGCGAACCTGCTGCGGCCAGACGCCACACTGAACCTGACCAATATGGGGCAGCTGAAGCAGCAGCATGGTCAGACGGGACTGGCCGATACCGCCGCCAATCGTCTGCGGCATCTCCCCACGCAGCAGCGCCTGGTGCCACTCCAGTTTGAGACGATCTTCATCACCGGTCACCGCCAGCTGGCGCTTCAGCGCGTCAGCATCCACGCGGATCCCCATTGAAGAAAGCTCGAATGCGTCTTCCAGTACCGGGTTCCAGACCAGAATATCGCCGTTCAGACCGGCAAATTCACCCTCACCGGTGGTGCTCCAGTCATCATAATCCGGCGCACGAACGTCATGGCGCTTACCGTCAGACAGCTTGCCGCCGATCCCAATCAGGAACACCGCACCCAGCTCTTTAGCAATCGCGCGCTCGCGGCTTTTGGCATCCAGATCCGGGAAACGGGTCAGCAATTCCTGGCTGTGCACAAAGTGGATCGATTCCGGCAGGAACGGTGCCAGACCAAACTCTTTGCTTACGGCCGCTTCGGTTGCTTTTATCCCAGCGTAGATCGCCTCAACGGTGGATTTCAGCGTGCCGACGTGACGCTCGCCATCACCCATCACGCGCTCCCAGTCCCACTGGTCAACGTAAACGGAATGAATCGGAGAAAGGCGGTCTTCATCGGGGCGAAGGGCTTTCATGTGCGTGTAGAGCCCTTCGCCCGCGCTGAAGTCGTGTTGTCCCAGGGTCTGACGCTTCCATTTCGCCAGTGAATGAACCACTTCGAACTGAGCATCTGGCAGTGTTTTCACTTTCACCTGTACCGCTTTTTCGCATCCAGAGAGGTTATCCTGCGTCCCGTCACCCACGCGGCTGAGGATCGGCGCCTGGACTTCAATCAGCCCAAGCTTCTCTTCCAGCTGGCGGGAAAAATGGGATTTTACGAAACTGATCTGGCGTTGTTTTGCGATGTAAGCGGTTTTCATTATTTATACTCCTGCGTCCTGTTGATATTGATTAAGCAACAGAAATGGCACCTTATTCAATAACCCATCAACAAAAAGCCACCTTCACTTTTGATTCGATAAAATAAGGCGCTAGAATAGAGTGATTCATTAATCTTCATAAGAAAAAGCTATGGAAAATTATCAGATCGACAATCTCGACCGCGGCATTCTGGAGGCGTTAATGGCCAATGCCCGTACCGCCTACGCCGAACTGGCGAAACAGTTTGGCGTCAGCCCGGGAACCATTCACGTTCGCGTAGAGAAGATGAAGCAGGCAGGGATCATTACCGGTGCTCGCATTGACGTCAGCCCGAAGCAGCTGGGTTACGACGTCTGCTGCTTCATCGGCATCATTCTTAAAAGCGCCAAAGACTACCCTTCCGCCCTGGCGAAACTGAACGCGCTGGATGAAGTCACCGAGGCGTACTACACCACCGGGCACTACAGCATCTTTATTAAAGTCATGTGCCGATCCATCGACGCGCTCCAGCAGGTACTTATCAACAAGATCCAAACAATCGATGAAATTCAGTCCACCGAAACCCTGATCTCCCTGCAAAACCCGATCATGCGTACCATCCGCCCGTGATCGGGCAAATCCATTCCCACATTTTCCACAGGTAGATCCCAGCTCGTTCACAGCGTACAATGGCCGTCTCTTTATCTGGGCGAGCGATCAATGGCGGACATTACCCTTATCAGCGGCAGCACCCTGGGTGGTGCAGAATACGTAGCGGAACATCTGGCTGAAAAGCTGGAAGAGGCGGGCTTTTCCACGGAAACCCTGCACGGCCCGTTGCTGGAAGATCTCCCGACTGACGGGGTCTGGCTGCTGATCACCTCCACGCACGGCGCGGGCGATCTGCCGGATAACCTGCAACCTTTATATGACGAACTGCTGGAACAGCAGCCCGATCTGTCAAACGTCCGTTTTGGCGCAGTAGGGATCGGCAGTCGTGAATATGACACTTTTTGCGGGGCAATAGAGAAAGTCGAAGCCGCTGTGACCTCCTGCGGAGCAAAACAGCTGGGTGAAACACTCAAGATCAACATCCTCGATCATGACATTCCGGAGGATCCAGCCGAGATCTGGCTCGCGGAATGGAAAAATTTACTCAAAAACGATTAAAGATCGCGCGAACAGATGTGGATAACTCAGGGTAAAAGCTCGTATTAACCCGTAGTTATCCAAAGAACAACCGTAGAGTCGTTTTTGGCCTGTGTATAAAGTCGCGATCTGATCCCAGCTTATACGGTCCAGGATCACCGATCATTCACAGCAAACGATCCTTTCTAACTGCATGATCTTCTTTATGAGATCGGACTTATCCACATGGGTTCGCGATCCTAATAAGAGATCACAATAGAACAGATCTCTAAATAAAAAGATCTTCTTTTTAATAGCCCAGGATCCCAATGCTTTCTCGAAAGACTAAAGTTGAGTAGAATCCACGGCCCGGGCTTCAATCCATTTTCATACCGCTTTACGCGAGGCAGACCACCATGTTTTATCAGGATCCTTTTGACGTCATCATCATTGGCGGGGGTCACGCAGGCACTGAGGCCGCAATGGCCGCAGCGCGAATGGGTCAGCAGACCCTGCTTTTGACACACAATATCGACACGCTGGGACAAATGTCCTGTAATCCGGCGATTGGCGGCATTGGGAAAGGACACCTGGTAAAAGAAGTGGATGCACTTGGCGGCCTGATGGCGAAAGCGATCGATCATGCCGGCATCCAGTTTAGGATACTAAACGCGAGCAAAGGGCCTGCTGTTCGAGCGACCCGTGCACAGGCAGACCGCGTACTTTACCGTCAGGCTGTACGTACCGCGCTGGAGAACCAGCCGAACCTGATGATCTTCCAGCAGGCGGTCGAAGATCTTATCGTTGAGAACGATCGCGTCGTAGGCGCGGTGACCCAGATGGGCCTCAAATTCCGCGCCAAAGCCGTGGTGTTGACCGTGGGGACATTCCTGGACGGTAAAATTCATATCGGCCTGGATAACTACAGCGGTGGTCGTGCTGGCGATCCGCCGTCTATTCCCTTGTCTCGCCGTCTGCGCGAACTGCCGCTGCGCGTTAGCCGCCTGAAAACTGGTACGCCGCCGCGTATTGATGCGCGTACCATTGATTTCAGCGTGCTGGCGCAACAGCATGGTGATAACCCAATGCCGGTCTTCTCGTTTATGGGCAATGCGGCACAGCATCCGCAGCAGGTGCCGTGCTATATCACGCATACCAACGAGAAAACCCACGACGTGATCCGCAATAACCTCGATCGCAGCCCGATGTACGCCGGCGTGATCGAAGGGATCGGTCCGCGCTACTGCCCGTCGATCGAAGACAAAGTGATGCGCTTCGCCGATCGCAACCAGCACCAGATCTTCCTGGAGCCGGAAGGGCTGACCTCAAACGAAATTTACCCGAACGGCATCTCCACCAGCCTGCCGTTCGACGTGCAGATGCAAATTGTTCGCTCAATGCAGGGTATGGAGAACGCAAAAATCGTTCGCCCTGGCTACGCTATTGAGTACGATTTCTTCGATCCGCGTGACCTGAAGCCGACCCTGGAGAGCAAATTCATCCACGGTCTGTTCTTCGCGGGTCAGATTAACGGCACCACCGGCTATGAAGAAGCGGCTGCACAGGGCCTGCTTGCCGGCCTGAACGCTGCGCGCTTCTCTGCCGAGAAAGAAGGCTGGGCACCCGGCCGTTCTCAGGCGTACCTGGGCGTGCTGGTTGACGATCTCTGCACGCTGGGTACCAAAGAACCGTACCGTATGTTTACCTCTCGCGCAGAATATCGCCTGATGCTGCGTGAAGATAACGCCGACCTTCGTCTGACCGAAATGGGCCGCGAGCTCGGTCTGGTCGATGACGAACGCTGGGCGCGCTTCAACGAGAAGCTGGAGCGCATTGAACAGGAACGTCAGCGTCTGAAAACCACTTGGGTGAATCCGCAGGCGGAAACCGCTGCTGAAGTAAACGCTCACTTAACCGCGCCGCTGTCGCGCGAGGCCAGCGGTGAAGATTTGCTGCGCCGTCCTGAAGTCACCTACGAGAACCTGGTCAAACTGACCGCGTTCGCGCCGGGCCTGGAAGATGCTGAAGCGGCGGAGCAGGTTGAGATCCAGGTTAAGTACGAAGGTTACATCGCGCGTCAGCAGGATGAGATCGAAAAACAGCAGCGTAACGAAAACACGCTGCTGCCGGAAATGCTGGACTACCGCCAGGTGACGGGCCTTTCCAACGAAGTGATCGCTAAGCTGAACGATCACAAACCGGTATCGATCGGCCAGGCGTCCCGCATCTCGGGCGTGACTCCAGCGGCGATTTCGATCCTGCTGGTGTGGCTGAAAAAGCAGGGCATGCTGCGCCGTAGCGCGTAATTGACATTGCTTTTGGCGGGTGGCGCTTCGCTTACCCGCCCTACTTATTCGTAGGCCCGGTAAGCGGCAGCGCCACCGGGCGAAAAATCTCTAAACAGGTATTCACCGTGCTCAACAAACTCTCTCGTCTGCTGGATCAGGCAGGTATTTCGCTCACCGATCACCAGAAAAATCAGCTGGTGGCCTATGTCGATATGCTGAACAAATGGAACAAAGCGTACAACCTGACGTCTGTTCGCGACCCCAACGAGATGCTCGTTCGCCACATTCTCGACAGCATCGTGGTTGCCCCCTGGCTGAAAGGTGAACGCTTTATCGACGTGGGGACGGGCCCTGGTCTGCCGGGTATTCCGCTGTCGATTGTTCGCCCTGAGAGCCATTTCACGCTGCTGGACAGCCTCGGCAAACGCGTGCGATTTTTACGTCAGGTACAGCATGAGCTGAAGCTTGAGAACATCACGCCCGTGCAGAGCAGGGTAGAGGAGTTCCCGGCAGAGCCGCCGTTTGACGGGGTTATCAGCCGCGCATTTGCGTCGCTCAACGATATGGTGAGCTGGTGCAAACACTTACCTGCGGAGAACGGCCGCTTTTATGCGCTGAAAGGGCAGTTGCCAGGCGATGAGATTGAACAGCTTCCGGACGGTTTTGCTGTCGAGTCTATTGAGAAATTAGAGATTCCTCAGCTCGAAGGTGAACGTCACCTGGTGATAATTAAGCCAAACAATTTTTAAAAAATTAATAAAAAATGTGGAATTCGTGCTGTTCTTATCATGTTAAAAAACAGCACAACTAGCGGGGATTTATCGGGCAGCTTTTAACCTCTGCTTCACTAAGGTTTTTCTTCCGGTTAACGAAGTAACTGTTATTCACCGAGAAGATAGTCATCTGTGAAAATATAAGTCTGCTAAAAGTGGAAGGCAGTAACCAGAACGCAATGTTAATTATTTATTAAGAATGTCAATAAAAGGTTTTTATTGTGTACTGGGCTGTTTTGAAAATAGTTACGACGTTTTGCGTTTAATTTCATAAAGATAAATTTCCGCGATTTGCGCCTTTGATAAATACAACCTTATCGCAAATGTGTGTTTTGTGATCTCGTGCACGCTTTATCGTCAACGTTTTCGCGCTGTTTGCAGTTTTGGTCGAAGGTTGACGCTTTCAGCGAAAGTTAAAAAATAGCGGTGGGGAAAAATATTTAAACATTTATTCACCTTTTCGCTACTTAATGTTTGAAATCACGGGTGCGCACCGTATAATTTGACCGCTTTTTGATGCTTGACTCTGAGCCTTAAAGGACGTTTTATACGACACGCGGCATACCTCGAAGGGAGCAGGAGTAAAAACGTGATGTCTGTGTCGCTCTTGAGTAGAAACGTTGCTCGTAAGCTTCTGTTCATTCAGTTTCTGGCTGTGATAGCAAGTGGACTGCTGTTTAGCCTCAAAGACCCCTTCTGGGGCATCTCCGCCGTGTGCGGGGGTTTGGCGGTTGTGCTGCCAAACGTGTTGTTTATGATTTTTGCCTGGCGTCATCAGGCGCATACACCTGCCAAAGGCCGCGTGGCCTGGTCCTTCGCCCTCGGCGAAGTGTGTAAGGTGTTGCTGACCTTTGCTCTACTGGTGATGGCGCTGGCGGTTTTGAAAGTGGTCTTCATGCCGCTGATAGCAACGTGGGTTTTGGTGCTGGTGGTACAAGTTCTGGCTCCAGCTGTAATCAATAACAAAGGGTAAAAGGCATCATGGCTTCAGAAAATATGACGCCGCAGGATTACATAGGTCACCATCTGAATAACCTTCAGCTGGACCTGCGTACATTCTCGCTGGTGGATCCACATAACCCCCCGGCCACCTTCTGGACGATCAACATCGACTCCATGTTCTTCTCGGTGGTTTTGGGTCTTCTGTTCCTGGCCATGTTCCGCGGTGTTGCTAAACGAGCGACCAGCGGTGTACCAGGGAAATTCCAGACCTTCATCGAAATGATCATCGGCTTCGTCCATGGCAGCGTCAAAGACATGTACCATGGCAAGAGCAAGCTGATTGCTCCGCTGGCGCTGACCGTGTTCGTTTGGGTCTTCCTGATGAACCTGATGGACCTGCTGCCAATCGATCTGCTGCCGTTTATCGGCGAGCACATCTTCGGCCTGCCTGCACTGCGTGTGGTACCGTCTGCGGACGTGAACATCACCCTGTCGATGGCGCTGGGCGTGTTTATCCTGATTCTTTTCTACAGCATCAAAATGAAAGGCGTAAGCGGCTTTGTGAAAGAGCTTACCTTGCAGCCGTTCAACCACTGGGCGTTTATTCCGGTCAACCTGATCCTGGAAGGCGTTAGCCTGCTGTCCAAACCTGTTTCACTGGGTCTGCGACTGTTCGGCAACATGTATGCGGGTGAGCTGATTTTCATTCTGATCGCGGGTCTTCTGCCGTGGTGGTCACAGTGGGTTCTGAATGTGCCGTGGGCCATTTTCCACATCCTGATCATTACGCTGCAAGCCTTTATCTTCATGGTTCTGACGATCGTCTATCTGTCGATGGCGTCTGAAGAGCACTGATTTTTTACCAACACTACTACGTTTTAATTGAAACAAACTGGAGACTGTCATGGAAAACCTGAATATGGATCTGCTGTACATGGCTGCCGCTGTGATGATGGGTCTGGCGGCTATCGGTGCTGCGATCGGTATCGGCATCCTCGGGGGCAAATTCCTGGAAGGCGCTGCGCGTCAACCTGATCTGATTCCTCTGCTGCGTACTCAGTTCTTTATCGTTATGGGTCTGGTGGATGCTATCCCAATGATCGCTGTAGGTCTGGGTCTGTACGTGATGTTTGCTGTCGCGTAGTAGTAGTTTTAAAACCCTAAGCCACAGATATTAAAGAGGTATTGTGCTGTGAACATGAACGCAACAATCCTCGGCCAGGCCATCGCGTTTATTCTCTTTGTCTGGTTCTGCATGAAGTATGTATGGCCGCCATTAATGGCTGCCATCGAAAAACGTCAGAAAGAAATTGCTGACGGTCTGGCTTCTGCAGAACGCGCTAAGAAAGATTTGGACCTTGCACAGGCCAACGCGACAGACCAGCTGAAAAAAGCGAAAGCGGAAGCTCAGGTTATCATCGAACAGGCTAACAAACGCCGTTCGCAGATCCTGGACGAAGCTAAAGCTGAAGCAGAACAGGAACGTACTAAGATCGTGACACAGGCTCAGGCTGAAATTGAAGCTGAGCGTAAACGTGCTCGTGAAGAACTGCGTAAGCAGGTTGCGATTCTGGCTGTTGCTGGCGCCGAGAAGATCATCGAACGTTCCGTGGATGAAGCTGCTAACAGCGACATCGTGGACAAACTTGTCGCTGAACTGTAAGGAGGGAGGGGCTGATGTCTGAATTTGTTACGGTAGCTCGCCCCTACGCCAAAGCAGCTTTTGACTTTGCTATCGAACACCAAAATGTCGATCGCTGGCAGAATATGCTGGCGTTTGCCGCTGAGGTGACGAAAAACGAACAAATGGCCGAGTTGCTTTCCGGTGCGTTAGCACCTGAAACCCTCGCCGCGTCGTTTATCGCCGTGTGCGGAGAGCAACTGGATGCCAACGGCCAGAACCTGATTAAGGTGATGGCAGAGAATGGTCGTCTCCGTGTGCTCCCGGATGTTCTCGAGCAGTTTGAGCACTTACGTGCCCTTAGTGAAGCTACCGCTGAAGTCGAAGTGACTTCTGCGACTGAACTGAGTGACGAACAGCTTGCGAAAATTACCGCCGCGATGGAAAAACGTCTGTCACGCAAAGTTAAGCTGAATTGCAAAATCGATAAGTCTGTAATGGCAGGCGTAATCATCCGCTCGGGTGATATGGTCATTGATGGCAGCGTACGCGGCCGTCTTGAGCGCCTTGCAGACGTCTTGCAGTCTTAAGGGGACTGGAGCATGCAACTGAATTCCACCGAAATCAGCGAACTGATCAAGCAGCGCATTGCTCAGTTCAATGTTGTGAGTGAAGCTCACAACGAAGGTACTATTGTTTCTGTAAGTGACGGTGTTATCCGCATCCACGGCCTGGCCGATTGTATGCAGGGTGAGATGATTTCCCTGCCGGGTAACCGTTACGCTATCGCACTGAACCTGGAGCGCGACTCCGTTGGTGCAGTTGTGATGGGTCCATACGCTGACCTCGCCGAAGGCATGAAGGTTAAGTGTACTGGCCGTATTCTGGAAGTGCCGGTTGGCCGTGGCCTGCTGGGTCGCGTTGTTAACACCCTGGGTGCGCCAATCGACGGTAAAGGTCCGGTTGAGCACGATGGCTTCTCCCCAATCGAAGTTATCGCACCGGGCGTTATCGACCGTCAGTCCGTAGATCAGCCTGTTCAGACAGGTTATAAGTCCGTTGATGCCATGATCCCAATCGGTCGTGGTCAGCGTGAACTGATCATCGGTGACCGTCAGACCGGTAAAACCGCGATGGCTATCGACGCCATCATCAACCAGCGTGACTCCGGCATCAAATGTGTGTACGTGGCCATCGGCCAGAAAGCGTCCACCATTTCCAACGTGGTTCGTAAACTGGAAGAGCACGGCGCACTGTCTAACACCATCGTTGTGGTGGCGACCGCGTCTGAATCTGCTGCACTGCAATACCTGGCGCCATACGCCGGTTGCGCAATGGGCGAATACTTCCGTGACCGCGGTGAAGATGCGCTGATCGTATACGATGACCTGTCTAAACAGGCTGTTGCTTATCGTCAGGTTTCCCTGCTGCTCCGTCGTCCACCTGGACGTGAAGCGTTCCCTGGCGACGTATTTTACCTCCACTCTCGTCTGCTGGAGCGTGCTTCTCGCGTTAACGCGGAATACGTCGAGAACTTCACCAAAGGTGAAGTGAAGGGTAAAACGGGCTCTCTGACCGCTCTGCCGATCATTGAAACCCAGGCGGGTGACGTTTCTGCGTTCGTTCCGACCAACGTAATCTCCATTACCGATGGTCAGATCTTCCTGGAAACCAACCTGTTTAACTCCGGTATTCGTCCGGCAGTTAACCCGGGTATCTCCGTATCCCGTGTTGGTGGTGCTGCTCAGACCAAGATCATCAAGAAACTGTCCGGTGGTATCCGTACCGCGCTGGCACAGTATCGTGAACTGGCTGCGTTCTCTCAGTTCGCATCCGATCTGGACGAAGCAACCCGTAAACAGCTGAGCCACGGTCAGAAAGTGACCGAGCTGCTGAAGCAGAAACAGTACGCACCAATGTCTGTTGCTCAGCAGGGCCTGGTTCTGTTCGCGGCTGAACGCGGTTACCTCGAAGATGTGGAACTGGCGAAAATCGGTAGCTTCGAAGCCGCTCTGCTGGCTTACGTCGACCGTGATCACGCTCCGCTGATGCAAGAGATCAACCAGACCGGTGGCTATAACGACGAAATCGAAGGCAAGCTGAAAGCTATCCTCGATTCCTTCAAAGCAACCCAATCCTGGTAATCGTCCGGCGGCTTGTCTCAGGACAAGCCGCCTGGCATTGAGGAGAAGCTCATGGCCGGCGCAAAAGAGATACGTAGTAAGATCGCAAGCGTCCAGAACACGCAAAAGATCACTAAAGCGATGGAGATGGTCGCCGCTTCCAAAATGCGTAAATCGCAGGATCGCATGGCGGCCAGCCGTCCTTATGCAGAAACCATGCGCAAAGTGATTGGTCACCTTGCAAACGGTAATCTGGAATATAAGCACCCTTACCTGGAAGAACGCGACGTTAAGCGCGTGGGCTACCTGGTGGTGTCGACCGACCGTGGTCTGTGTGGCGGCTTGAACATTAACCTGTTCAAAAAACTGCTGGCGGATATGAAAGCATGGTCTGAAAAAGGCGTTCAGTGCGATATCGCAATGATCGGCTCTAAAGGCGTCTCTTTCTTTAATTCCGTTGGTGGCAACATTGTCGCTCAGGTGACCGGTATGGGTGATAACCCGTCCCTGTCCGAACTGATCGGCCCGGTTAAAGTGATGTTGCAGGCTTATGATGAAGGCCGTCTGGACAGACTGTACGTTGTCAGCAACAAATTCATTAACACCATGTCTCAGGTTCCAACGCTCACTCAGATGCTGCCGTTACCGGCATCAGAAGATGGCGAGCTGAAGCAAAAAACCTGGGATTACCTGTATGAACCCGATCCGAAACCGCTGCTGGATACCCTGCTGCGTCGTTACGTTGAATCTCAGGTTTATCAGGGCGTTGTAGAAAACCTGGCCAGCGAGCAGGCCGCACGAATGGTGGCGATGAAAGCCGCGACCGATAATGGCGGCAGCCTGATTAAAGAGCTGCAGTTGGTTTACAACAAAGCTCGTCAGGCCAGCATTACTCAGGAACTCACCGAGATCGTCTCGGGGGCCGCCGCGGTTTAACCAGGTTTACGAATTACGTAGAGGATTCAAGATGGCTACTGGAAAGATTGTCCAGGTAATCGGCGCCGTGGTGGACGTCGAGTTCCCTCAGGACGCCGTACCACGCGTGTACGACGCGCTTGAGGTACAGAATGGTAACGAGAGCCTGGTGCTGGAAGTTCAGCAGCAGCTCGGCGGCGGTATCGTGCGTACCATCGCGATGGGTTCTTCCGACGGTCTGCGTCGTGGTCTGGAAGTAAAAGACCTTGAGCACCCGATCGAAGTCCCGGTAGGTAAAGCTACACTGGGTCGTATCATGAACGTATTGGGTCAGCCAATCGACATGAAAGGCGACATCGGTGAAGAAGAGCGTTGGGCTATCCACCGCGCGGCACCTTCCTACGAAGAGCTGTCCAGCTCTCAGGAACTGCTGGAAACCGGTATCAAAGTTATCGACCTGATGTGTCCGTTCGCGAAGGGCGGTAAAGTTGGTCTGTTCGGTGGTGCGGGTGTAGGTAAAACCGTAAACATGATGGAGCTGATCCGTAACATCGCGATCGAGCACTCCGGTTACTCTGTGTTTGCGGGCGTAGGTGAACGTACTCGTGAGGGTAACGACTTCTACCACGAAATGACCGACTCCAACGTTCTGGACAAAGTATCCCTGGTTTACGGTCAGATGAACGAGCCACCTGGAAACCGTCTGCGCGTTGCGCTGACCGGCCTGACGATGGCTGAGAAGTTCCGTGACGAAGGTCGTGACGTTCTGCTGTTCGTTGATAACATCTATCGTTACACCCTGGCCGGTACTGAAGTATCTGCTCTGCTGGGTCGTATGCCTTCAGCGGTAGGTTATCAGCCTACGCTGGCGGAAGAGATGGGTGTTCTTCAGGAACGTATCACCTCTACCAAAACCGGTTCTATCACCTCCGTTCAGGCGGTATACGTACCTGCGGATGACTTGACTGACCCATCACCAGCCACCACCTTTGCGCACTTAGATGCAACCGTGGTACTGAGCCGTCAGATCGCGTCTCTGGGTATCTACCCGGCCGTTGACCCGCTGGACTCCACCAGCCGTCAGCTGGATCCACTGGTTGTTGGTCAGGAACACTACGACACCGCGCGTGGCGTACAGTCCCTGCTGCAGCGTTACCAGGAACTGAAAGACATCATCGCCATCCTGGGTATGGATGAACTGTCTGAAGAAGACAAACTGGTGGTAGCACGTGCGCGTAAGATCCAGCGCTTCCTGTCCCAGCCGTTCTTCGTTGCGGAAGTATTCACCGGTTCTCCAGGTAAATACGTTTCCCTGAAAGACACCATCCGTGGCTTTAAAGGCATCATGGAAGGCGAATACGATCACCTGCCAGAGCAGGCGTTCTACATGGTTGGTTCCATCGAAGAAGCTGTGGAAAAAGCCAAAAAACTTTAACGCCTTAATCGGAGGGTGATATGGCAATGACTTACCACCTGGACGTCGTCAGCGCAGAGCAACAAATGTTCTCTGGTCTGGTCGAGAAAATCCAGGTAACGGGTAGTGAAGGTGAACTGGGTATTTTCCCGGGTCACGCACCGCTGCTCACCGCCATTAAGCCTGGTATGATCCGCATCGTTAAACAGTTCGGTCACGAAGAGTTTATCTATCTGTCCGGCGGCATTCTTGAAGTGCAGCCTGGCAGTGTGACCGTTCTGGCCGATACCGCTATTCGTGGCCAGGATCTCGACGAAGCGCGAGCCCTGGAGTCGAAGCGTAAGGCTGAAGAGCACATTAACAGCTCTCATGGTGACGTGGATTACGCTCAGGCGTCTGCGGAGCTGGCCAAAGCGATCGCGAAACTGCGCGTTATCGAGTTGACCAAAAAAGCGATGTAACACCGGCTTGAAAAGCACAAAAGCCAGTCTGGATACCAGGCTGGCTTTTTTTTTCGGCCTTAATTCATGCTGAAAAAGATGTAGAATTTTAAGCATCAAACGTTTTTACTTCTCACTCAAACTACCGTCAGGATGCGTATGTCAAACAGTGCGATGAGCGTGGTGATCCTTGCCGCAGGCAAAGGGACCCGCATGTATTCCGACCTGCCTAAAGTGCTTCACACGCTTGCAGGAAAGCCAATGGTGCAGCATGTCATTGATGCAGCGAATGAACTGGGTGCTAATCAGGTTCACCTGGTCTACGGCCACGGCGGCGATCTGCTTAAAAAGACGCTGAGCGACGACAAGCTCAACTGGGTGCTTCAGGCTGAACAGTTGGGTACAGGCCATGCCATGCAGCAGGCAGCGCCCTTCTTTGCGGATGACGAAGACATTTTGATGCTCTACGGCGATGTCCCGCTGATCTCTGTTGAAACACTGACTCGCCTGCGTGAAGCCAAACCGCAGGGCGGCATCGGTTTATTAACCGTCGTGCTGGACGATCCAACCGGTTATGGTCGTATCACCCGTGATAACGGCAACGTTACGGGTATTGTTGAGCATAAAGATGCCAGTGAGGCGCAGCGTCAGATTCAGGAGATCAACACGGGGATCCTGATTGCCAATGGCGCGGATATGAAGCGCTGGCTGTCGAAACTCAATAACAACAATGCGCAGGGTGAATACTACATCACCGACATTATTGCGATGGCGTACCACGAAGGGCGCGAGATTGCGGCGGTCCATCCGGCACGCATCAGCGAAACCGAAGGGGTGAATAACCGTCTTCAGCTTTCCCGCCTTGAGCGTGTTTATCAGTCCGAACAGGCTGAAAAACTGCTGCTGGCAGGCGTGATGCTGCGCGATCCGGCGCGTTTCGATCTGCGTGGCTCATTATCTCACGGGCGTGACGTTGAGATTGATACTAACGTTATCCTCGAAGGTAACGTGACGCTGGGCAACCGCGTCAAAATTGGCGCCGGCTGCGTGATCAAAAACAGCATCATCGGTGACGACTGCGAAATCAGCCCGTACAGCGTGGTGGAAGATGCCCGTCTGGACGTGGCCTGTACTATCGGCCCGTTTGCGCGCCTGCGCCCGGGTGCTGAGCTGCTGGAAGGCGCTCACGTGGGTAACTTCGTGGAGATGAAAAAAGCGCGTCTGGGTAAAGGCTCTAAAGCCGGTCATCTGACCTATCTGGGCGACGCGGAAATTGGCAATAACGTGAATATTGGTGCAGGGACGATTACCTGTAACTATGACGGCGCTAATAAGTTTAAAACGATCATTGGTGATGACGTGTTCGTTGGCTCCGATACGCAGTTGGTGGCGCCTGTTACCGTGGGTAACGGGGTGACTATTGCCGCTGGAACAACCGTAACGCGCGATGTGGCCGAGAACGAGCTGGTATTAAGCCGCGTTCCGCAGGTCAGCAAGCAGGGCTGGAAACGCCCGGTGAAGAAAAAGTAACAACAAGGCGGGTGGCGCTACGCTTACCCGCCCTACGATTGAGTAGGCCTGATAAGGCGTAGCCGTCATCAGGCAAACCCGGGAGAGGAGATAAATATATATCTCCCCCCACAAGCAGTACCCATAACAATAACCCCACTCTCTACAAGGCTCGGGGCGCCCGGAAAGGGCAAATACAGGTCAGCGACAACGCAGGCATAATGCCTAAATTCGGAATATAAATTATGTGTGGAATTGTTGGCGCAGTTGCGCAGCGTGATATTGCTGAAATCCTTCTCGAAGGTTTACGTCGTCTGGAATACCGTGGTTACGACTCTGCCGGTCTGGCTGTCGTCGATGCAGAAGGTCATATGACCCGTCTGCGTCGTCTCGGTAAAGTGCAGATGCTGGCCCAGGCCGCGGAAGAACATCCGCTGCACGGGGGAACCGGTATTGCGCATACCCGCTGGGCGACGCACGGCGAACCGTCTGAAGGCAACGCGCACCCGCATGTGTCTGAACACATCGTGGTTGTGCACAACGGCATTATCGAAAACCACGAACCGCTGCGCGAAGCACTGAAAGCGCGCGGCTACACCTTCGTCTCTGAAACGGACACCGAAGTGATTGCTCACCTGGTGCACTGGGAGCTGGAGCAGGGCGGCACACTGCGTGATGCGGTGCTGCGTGCTATCCCTCAGCTGCGCGGTGCGTACGGTACGGTGATCATGGATTCCCGCGATCCGTCCACGCTGCTGGCCGCGCGTTCCGGTAGCCCGATGGTTATCGGTCTGGGCATGGGTGAAAACTTTATCGCCTCTGACCAGCTGGCGCTCCTGCCGGTCACCCGCCGCTTTATCTTCCTGGAAGAGGGGGATATCGCCGAAGTGACTCGCCGCAGCGTGACCGTGTTCGATACCAAAGGCGAGCAGGTGAAGCGCCAGGAGATCGAATCTAACCTGCAGTACGACGCGGGCGACAAAGGCGCTTACCGTCACTACATGCAGAAAGAGATTTACGAGCAGCCAAACGCCATCAAAAACACCCTGACCGGGCGCATCAGCCACGGTGAAGTGGATCTGAGCGAGCTGGGTGCAAATGCGAATGAACTGCTCAGCAAGGTTGAGCACATTCAGATCGTGGCCTGCGGCACCTCCTACAACTCCGGTATGGTCTCTCGCTACTGGTTTGAATCCCTGGCGGGCGTGCCGTGTGATGTGGAAATTGCGTCTGAATTCCGCTATCGCAAATCTGCGGTGCGTCGTAACAGCCTGATGATCACCCTTTCCCAGTCTGGTGAAACGGCGGATACCCTGGCTGCGCTGCGACTGTCTAAAGAGCTGGGTTACCTGGGCTCTCTGGCCATCTGTAACGTCCCGGGCTCTTCCCTGGTGCGTGAATCCGATCTGGCGCTGATGACCAAAGCGGGTACCGAAATCGGCGTGGCCTCCACTAAAGCGTTTACCACTCAGCTGACCGTTCTGCTGATGCTGGTGGCGAAGCTGGCACGCCTGAAAGGCGAAGATGCTTCCGTTGAGCATGACATCGTTCATGGTCTGCAGGCGCTGCCGAGCCGTATTGAGCAGATGCTGTCTCAGGACAAACGCATTGAAGCCCTGGCGGAAGATTTCTCTGACAAGCATCACGCCCTGTTCCTGGGTCGTGGCGATCAGTATCCGATTGCGCTGGAAGGCGCGCTGAAGCTGAAAGAGATCTCCTATATTCACGCTGAAGCGTATGCGGCAGGCGAACTGAAACACGGCCCGCTGGCGCTGATTGACGCCGATATGCCGGTCATCGTTGTGGCACCCAACAACGAACTGCTGGAAAAACTGAAATCTAACATCGAAGAAGTGCGCGCCCGCGGTGGTGTCCTGTACGTCTTCGCCGACAAAGATGCCGGTTTCGCCAGCAGCGACAACATGCACATCATCGAGATGCCGCATGTGGAAGAGGTGATTGCACCGATCTTCTACACCGTTCCGCTGCAGCTGCTGGCTTACCACGTGGCGCTAATCAAAGGCACCGACGTCGACCAGCCGCGTAACCTGGCGAAATCGGTCACTGTAGAATAAACCCTTCAGGCTCCACCTTCGGGTGGAGCTTTTTTATCCTGCCTGGTTTGTTTTTCATCAATCCTTTCTCATTTTTAATAATGACAATTTGTCATCTTCAGCTACTTTTTTCTGTGTCACATAAAGAAAATATTTCTGAAAACAACCTGTCATAAAAGTGGCTAACGCGATGAAAATTAAGCTTTATTTTGTTTAATTTTAAGTTAAATTTTCATTGTCATAAAACTGTCATAATTCGTACATTTATCTGTCACCTGTTTGTCCTATTTTGCTCATCGTAGCCACTAAACAACGATTTACGAAAATCTTGCAGGAGACATTATGAAAGTTATGCGTACCACTGTCGCAACTGTTGTCGCCGCGACCTTATCTCTGAGCGCGTTCTCTGTATTTGCAGAAGCAAGCCTGACTGGCGCTGGTGCAACCTTCCCTGCGCCGGTGTATGCCAAATGGGCGGATACCTACCAGAAAGAAACCGGTAACAAGGTTAACTATCAGGGTATCGGCTCCTCCGGTGGCGTGAAACAAATTACCGCGAACACGGTTGATTTCGGCGCGTCTGACGCTCCGCTGTCAGATGACAAACTGGCTCAGGAAGGCCTGTTCCAGTTCCCTACCGTGATCGGTGGCGTGGTTCTGGCCATCAACCTGCCGGGCGTGAAGTCGGGCGAGCTGGTGCTGGACGGCAAAACGCTGGGTGACATCTACTTGGGCAACATCAAAAAATGGGATGACGAAGCGATCGCTAAGCTCAACCCAGGCCTGAAGCTGCCTTCTCAGAACATCGCCGTGGTTCGCCGCGCGGATGGTTCCGGTACCTCTTTCGTGTTCACCAGCTACCTGGCGAAAGTGAACGAAGAGTGGAAATCTAAAGTCGGCTCCGGCTCTACCGTTAACTGGCCTACCGGTCTGGGCGGTAAAGGTAACGACGGTATCGCCGCGTTCGTACAGCGTCTGCCTGGCTCCATCGGCTACGTAGAGTACGCGTACGCGAAGCAGAACAACCTGTCCTACACCAAACTGGTTTCTGCCGACGGCAAACCGGTTAGCCCGACCGAAGAGAACTTTGCTAACGCCGCCAAAGGCGCTGACTGGAGCAAATCCTTCGCGCAGGATCTGACTAACCAGAAGGGCGAAGGTGCATGGCCAATCACCTCTACCACCTTCATCCTGGTGCACAAAGAGCAGAAGAAACCTGAGCAGGGCGCTGAAGTGCTGAAGTTCTTCGACTGGGCATACAAAAACGGCGGCAAACAGGCTAACGCTCTGGATTACGCCACCCTGCCGGACAACGTGGTTGAGCAGATTCGCGCTGCATGGAAAACCAACGTAAAAGACAGCAGCGGTAAAGCATTGTATTAATTTAGCATTCTGACGAAAATGGCGGGTGGCGCTTGCGCTTACCCGCCCTACGGTTCCGACTGTAGGCCGGGTAAGCGCAAGCGCCACCCGGCGATTTCGTAAACGCGTTTAACAGAAGAGTAATTTATGGCTGCAACCAAGCCTGCATTTAACCCTCCGGGTAAAAAAGGTGACATGATTTTCAGCGCGCTGGTCAAACTGGCTGCGCTGATTGTGCTATTGCTGCTGGGCGGCATTATCGTGTCTCTGATTTTCTCCTCCTGGCCGAGCATCCAGAAATTCGGTTTCTCCTTCCTGTGGACCAAAGAGTGGGACGCGCCGAACGACATCTACGGTGCCCTGGTGCCAATTTACGGCACGCTGGTGACCTCGTTCATCGCCCTGCTGATTGCGGTTCCGGTAAGCTTTGGTATTGCCCTGTTCCTGACGGAGCTGGCGCCGGGCTGGCTGCGTCGTCCGCTGGGGATCGCCATCGAACTGCTGGCAGCTATTCCGAGTATCGTCTACGGCATGTGGGGCCTGTTCATCTTTGCGCCGCTGTTCGCCACGTACTTCCAGGAACCGGTGGGTAACGTCCTCTCTGCCATTCCGTTTGTGGGGGCCCTGTTCTCTGGCCCGGCTTTCGGTATCGGCATTCTGGCGGCTGGCGTGATCCTCGCCATCATGATTATTCCGTACATTGCGGCGGTTATGCGCGATGTCTTCGAACAAACGCCGGTGATGATGAAAGAGTCGGCCTACGGTATCGGCTGCACCACCTGGGAAGTGATCTGGCGCATTGTCCTTCCGTTCACCAAAAATGGGGTGATCGGGGGCGTGATGCTGGGCTTAGGTCGCGCGCTGGGTGAAACCATGGCGGTCACCTTTATCATCGGTAACACCTACCAGCTCGACAGCGCGTCGCTCTATATGCCGGGTAACAGTATTACCTCTGCGCTGGCGAATGAATTTGCGGAAGCGGAATCGGGTCTGCACGTCGCGGCGCTGATGGAGCTGGGTCTGATTCTGTTCGTTATTACCTTCATTGTTCTGGCGATTTCCAAACTGATGATTATGCGTCTCGCTAAAAATGAGGGAGCACGCTAATGGCCACTCTCGAAATGCAAGCAACTGCTGAACTGGCGGAATCCCGCCGCAAAATGCAGGCCAGACGCCGCATGAAAAACCGCATTGCCCTGACGCTCTCTATGGCGACGATGGCATTCGGCCTGTTCTGGCTGGTCTGGATCCTCTTCTCGACGGTCGTTCGCGGGATTGACGGAATGTCACTGTCGCTGTTCACCGAAATGACGCCGCCGCCGAACACGGCGGGTGGTGGCCTGGCGAATGCCCTGGCGGGCAGCGGACTGCTGATCCTCTGGGCGACGGTCTTCGGCACGCCGCTGGGCATCATGGCGGGGATCTACCTGGCAGAATACGGCCGTAAATCCTGGCTGGCGGAAGTGATTCGCTTCATTAACGACATTTTGTTGTCAGCCCCGTCTATCGTCGTGGGTCTGTTCGTTTACACCGTGGTGGTGGCGCAGATGGAACACTTCTCCGGCTGGGCGGGCGTCATTGCGCTGGCGCTGCTGCAGGTGCCGATTGTGATTCGAACCACCGAGAACATGCTGAAACTGGTGCCGGACAGCCTGCGTGAAGCGGCTTACGCGCTGGGTACGCCGAAATGGAAGATGATCTCTGCGATTACGCTGAAGGCGTCGGTCTCCGGGATCATGACCGGTATCCTGCTGGCGGTGGCGCGTATCGCGGGTGAAACGGCACCGCTGCTGTTTACGTCCCTCTCCAACCAGTTCTGGAGCACGGACATGATGCAGCCGATCGCCAACCTGCCGGTGACGATCTTTAAATTTGCGATGAGCCCCTTCGCGGAATGGCAGCAGCTGGCCTGGGCCGGGGTGCTGATCATTACCCTTTGCGTACTGTTGCTGAACATTCTGGCGCGCGTCATTTTCGCGAAGAAGAAACACGGTTAATTTTTTACGGCGCGGCAGATCGCGGCGCCGAATGAGGAAATGAGTCAATGAGTATGGTTGATACTGCCCCGGGTAAGATTCAGGTTCGTGATTTGAACTTCTACTACGGCAAATTCCATGCCCTGAAGAACATCAACCTGGATATCGCAAAGAACCAGGTCACGGCATTTATCGGTCCGTCCGGCTGTGGTAAATCCACGCTGCTGCGTACCTTTAACAAAATGTATTCGCTCTATCCGGAGCAGCGCGCTGAAGGGGAAATCATCCTCGATGGTGAAAACATTCTGACCCAGGCTCAGGATATTGCCCTGCTGCGTGCGAAAGTGGGGATGGTGTTCCAGAAACCCACGCCGTTCCCGATGTCCATTTATGACAACATCGCCTTTGGCGTTCGCCTGTTTGAAAAGCTCTCCCGTGCCGATATGGATGAGCGCGTGCAGTGGGCTTTGACCAAGGCCGCATTATGGAACGAAACCAAAGATAAGTTGCACCAGAGCGGGTACTCTCTCTCCGGTGGTCAGCAGCAGCGTCTGTGCATTGCGCGCGGTATTGCGATTCGCCCGGAAGTGTTGCTGCTGGATGAGCCGTGTTCAGCGCTGGACCCGATTTCAACCGGTCGTATTGAAGAACTGATCACCGAGCTGAAGCAGGATTACACCGTGGTTATCGTGACCCACAACATGCAGCAGGCTGCACGTTGTTCCGATCACACGGCGTTTATGTACCTGGGTGAATTGATTGAGTTCAGTAACACGGACGATCTGTTCACTAAGCCCGCGAAGAAACAAACCGAAGATTATATTACTGGCCGCTACGGTTGATTTGCCTTAGTGCATGTGGAGAAACCATGGACAACCTCAATCTTAATAAACACATTTCCGGCCAGTTCAACGCAGAGCTGGAAAGCATTCGCACCCAGGTGATGACCATGGGCGGCATGGTCGAGCAGCAGCTTTCTGATGCGATTACGGCGATGCACAACCAGGACAGCGAGCTGGCGAAGCGCGTCATTGAAGGCGACAAAAACGTCAACATGATGGAAGTGGCTATCGACGAGGCCTGCGTGCGCATTATCGCGAAGCGTCAGCCGACGGCGAGCGACCTGCGTCTGGTGATGGCGATCATCAAAACCATCGCCGAGCTGGAACGTATCGGCGACGTTGCGGATAAAATCTGCCGTACCGCGCTGGAGAAGTTCTCTCAGCAGCATCAGCCGCTGCTGGTCAGCCTGGAGTCGCTGGGCCGTCACACCGTGCAGATGCTGCACGACGTGCTGGATGCCTTTGCACGTATGGATCTGGACGAAGCGGTGCGTATCTACCGTGAAGATAAGAAGGTCGATCAGGAGTATGAAGGCATCGTGCGTCAGCTGATGACCTACATGATGGAAGATTCCCGAACGATCCCAAGCGTACTGACGGCTCTGTTCTGCGCGCGCTCCATCGAGCGTATCGGCGACCGCTGCCAGAACATCTGCGAGTACATTTTCTACTTCGTGAAGGGTCAGGACTTCCGTCACGTGGGCGGCGACGAGCTGGACAAGCTTCTGGCGGGTAAAGATCCGAAAGAGTAATCCTGTCATCTGATAATAACGCCGGTACTTACCGGCGTTATTATTTCTATAGTAATCACAATTCTCCCCTTCATCCGTTGCCTGACGTTCGAAACGCGCTAACGTGAGACGAAAAAAACAGCAAAGGATGGGATATGAAAAATTCATTAGCATGCATGGCGATGGCTATCAGCATCGGGATCGGTGCTGGAACAAACGTGATTGCCGCACCGTTGCCAGCGACACCCGACCCGGCTACCCCGGTCAGCCGCTATGTGACGCAGGTCAATGCGGATAAAAGCATTACGTTTCGCCTGTTTGCGCCCGGCGCAACGCGAGTCTCCGTGGTGACGGGGTCAATGCCTGAAACCCAGGTTTCCCATGATATGACGAAAGAGAAAAATGGCGTCTGGACATGGAAAAGTGAGCCGATGGCCCCGAATCTCTACGAATATTATTTCGACATCGATGGTTTCCGTTCAGTCGACACGGGAAGCCGTTATCAAAAACCTCAGCGGCAGGTGAACACCAGCCTGATTCTGGTTCCGGGCAGCATTCTCGACGATCGTGCCGTACCGCATGGCGATCTCACCACCCTGACCTGGCACTCGCCGTCACTCAAGTCAGAGCGCCGCGTTTATGTATGGACTCCCCCTGGCTACAACGGCAGAGGGGAACCTCTACCGGTGCTCTACTTCTACCATGGCTTTGGGGATACCGGGCTCTCGGCAATCGATCAGGGCCGCCTGCTGCAAATGATGGATAACCTGATGGCCGAGGGGAAAATAAAACCGATGCTGGTGGTCGTTCCCGACACCGAGACGGAGAGCGCTGAGGCCATTCCCGAGAATTTCCCCCCGGCAGAACGCCGGAAATCCTTCTACCCGCTTAATGCGAAAGCCGCAGACCGTGAACTGATGAGCGAGATTATTCCGCTGGTGGATACACGCTTCAACGTGCGTAAAGATGCTGACGGCCGGGCGCTGGCGGGGTTGTCACAGGGCGGCTATCAGGCGCTCGTATCCGGTATGAACCATCTGGAGAGCTTCGGCTGGCTGGGGACGTTCAGCGGCGTTACCACAACAACCGTGCCTGACGACGGCGTGGCCGCACGCTTTAAGCAGCCGGAGGCCATTAACCGTCAGCTGCATAACTTCACCGTCGTCGTGGGAGAGCGCGATTCGGTGACCGGCAAAGATATCGCCGGTCTGAAAGCGGAGCTGGAAAAGCAGGGCATCAAATTCGACTATAAAATGTACCCCGGTCTGAATCACGAAATGGATGTCTGGCGTCCGGCCTATGCTGAGTTTGTTCAAAAGCTCTTCAGATAAACCTGTCGCCCTCCCTGCCGGGAGGGTCTGCTTAACGCGTAATATCCCACCCGCGGGCCTTCCACAGCGCGGGTAGCTGCGCCAGGTCGGTGAAGGTCGTGACTTTGGGATGATCGATCGGCTTGTTGTGCGGGTCGGCGCAGAAGTAAAACACCTCCATTCCCGCATCAATCCCCGACTGCGCGCCCGCAGACGAGTCATCCACCAGAATGCAGTTCTCTACGTTAACGTTCATCGCCTTTGCCGCATGGAACATCAGTGCCGGGTCCGGCTTCCAGCGCTGGATATCGTAGCCGCTGAACAGTTTTTCCGGGAAGTGGTGCAACATCTCAAGCTTGCCCAGCGAGTGCTGCATTTTGCTGACCGGACCGTTGGAGACCACGCAGATCGGCACCGTCATGGCATCCAGGAGCGCGTTTGCGCCCGGAATCACCTCCAGCTCCGAATCGAACAGGCGTGCAACCTCGGCGCGGTACACCGGTTCCAAAGCCGCTTTCTCCAGAACGACGCCGTGTTCTTCGTTAATGATGTCGATGATCTCGTAGAGCTTCACGCCCTTAAAGCGTTTAAACACCTCTTCGAGTTCCAGCGTAATGCCAAATTCCTGGAACATGGCCACATACGCGCGGGAACAAATGACCTCACTGTCGACCAGCGTACCGTCGCAGTCGAAAAATACCGCTTCAATTCCGGACATGCCTTTCCCTTTTAACCAGTTTAACGTTTACGTACGGCAGTTCACCGGAACGCAATCGTTGCCGTATAAGCAAATTCAATGAAAAAAGTATCACGTAACCGCCACTATTGTCGCATTTTGGTATAGGATAGCGACGAATTTTCCCTCCTTGTTCGGAAATTGATGATGAGTCAACAACACACTACCCAGACATCTGGTCAGGGTCTGCTTGAGCGCGTGTTTAAACTGCGCGAGCACGGCACGACGGCACGCACCGAAGTGATCGCCGGTTTCACCACCTTCCTGACGATGGTCTATATCGTTTTTGTTAACCCTCAAATTCTGGGCGTTGCTGGCATGGATACCAGCGCCGTCTTCGTAACAACCTGTCTGATCGCGGCCCTTGGCAGCATTCTGATGGGCGTGTTCGCTAACCTGCCGGTCGCGCTGGCCCCGGCGATGGGCCTGAATGCGTTCTTTGCCTTCGTGGTGGTTCAGGCGATGGGTCTGCCGTGGCAGGTGGGTATGGGCGCCATCTTCTGGGGCGCGGTTGGCCTGCTGCTGCTGACCATTTTCCGCGTGCGTTACTGGATGATTGCGAACATCCCCGTGAGCCTGCGCGTGGGCATTACCAGCGGTATCGGTCTGTTTATCGGGATGATGGGGCTGAAAAACGCCGGTGTTATCGTGGCGAACCCGGATACGCTGGTGAGCATCGGTCACCTGACCTCTCATAACGTGCTGCTGGGCGTGCTGGGCTTCTTTATCATCGCGATCCTGGCTTCCCGTAATATTCATGCGGCGGTGCTGGTGTCCATCGTGGTGACCACGCTGCTGGGCTGGATGTTGGGCGACGTTCACTATAACGGCATCGTTTCCGCGCCACCGAGCGTCTCTACCGTTGTTGGTCATGTTGATCTGGCGGGTTCCCTGAACCTGGGCCTGGCGGGCGTGATTTTCTCCTTCATGCTGGTGAACCTGTTCGACTCTTCCGGTACGCTGATTGGCGTGACCGACAAAGCGGGTCTGGCTGATGAGAAAGGGAAATTCCCGCGCATGAAGCAGGCGCTGTTTGTGGACAGTATCTCCTCTGTGACCGGCTCATTTATCGGAACCTCGTCTGTTACCGCTTACATTGAATCCTCTTCCGGGGTTTCTGTGGGTGGCCGTACCGGCCTGACGGCGGTTGTGGTGGGTATTCTGTTCCTGCTGGTGATCTTCCTCTCGCCACTGGCGGGCATGGTGCCTCCGTACGCGGCGGCGGGTGCGCTGATCTACGTGGGGGTGCTGATGACCTCCAGCCTGTCTCGCGTGAAGTGGGATGATTTAACCGAAGCGGTGCCGGCGTTTATTACCGCCGTGATGATGCCGTTCAGCTTCTCGATTACCGAAGGTATCGCGCTGGGCTTTATCTCTTACTGCGTAATGAAGATCGGTACTGGCCGCTTCCGCGACCTCAGCCCATGCGTGATTGTTGTGGCGCTGCTGTTTGTGCTGAAGATTGTGTTTATTGACGCGCACTAAGGTGCGGTTTGTGGTGTCAGGTGGCGCTTCGCTTACCTGACCTACTGACGAGTATAGGCCCGGTAAGCGCTAGCGCCACCGGGCTTTTTTATCAGGCTTTAACCCGCTTAATATAATCCCCGAACGCCGTCAGCTGGCCAGAGAGATGGTCGCGCGTGCTCTGATCCACCACCTCACCCGTTTGCGGGTCGACCTTGTTCTGAATCACTCCGCCCATAAATTCCGGCTTGTTCATCACCATCGCATCGAGGAAGACCAGGATCTGACGCAGGTGATACTGGCAGCGCGCGCCGCCAATCGCGCCCATGGAGCTGGTCTGGATCAGCACCGGTTTGCCTGACAACGGCTGCTCAGGTAAACGGGACAGCCAGTCGATGGCATTCTTCAGACCACCGGGTACAGAGTAGTTGTACTCTGGCGTGACGATGACCACGCCGTCAGCCTGGCGGATCTGTTCGGCCAGCGCTTCAACGCTCTGCGGGAACCCTTCTTCCTGCTGTACGTCAGCATCATAAAGCGGAATATCGCCAATAGACGGCAGGGCGCTAATTTCCATACCTGCAGGCGCCAGCTGTGGCAGCGTGCGGGCAACCATCCCGTTAAATGAACCTTTGCGCAGGCTTCCCAGTAACGTAACGACTTTCAACGTATCAGACATGATTACTCCTGTTTCATCATGATGACCCTGATTGGATCAGCTTAGGGTAAATGCTTTTTCTGCCGGTAAACTGGTTAATCGCATCAGACGTGCGGCGGGCTCGTTGGCGCGTTCGGGCACATCAGGAAGGCTACGCCATCCCTGTTGACTGTCAAATTCCCAGATTTTCATGCGTTCGATGGCGGGGGTCACCGCGATGGACCAAATGAGCACATCCTCAGCGTCGCAGAGCGCTTCTACCAGCGTGGCCTGGGTGGCGCGCAGACGTCCGGAGCCTGGCAACAGCTGCAGCAGGCTGGCGTCGTCTGAGGCACATCCGCAGAGCTTACGAATGCTCTGGCGCAAGGTAATCAGCTGCGCTCTGGCTTCGACAGGATCGTTCTGGTTGCGTACCCACAGCTTCTCATTGCTTGAGAGCGGATAGTCTTCATGCGCATTAGCGCCATGGAAGCTGCGCGTCGCACGCTGAAGTTCCATATCGAGCCCACAGTCCCCCTCGGTGGTTAGCGCGACGCCAATGATATTGCCCGTGTAGGCAATGGAAAAACGAGGAAGATCCGGGTCAGCAAAGACCGGACGGCCTTCTGGCTGGGTAATGATATCCGGCAGCTCGCTGGTACCGTACAGCATAAACAGCAGTTCCGCGAGAAGCGCCCGGGACGCTAAAAACCGCGACCTGCGGTGCTCCGGAAGCGTGAGTGCTTCACGGTGACAGGCTGAAGAAATTCTTGCCGATACGAGACGTCCTTCTGTCAGTATCCCTCTTGCAAAGTGCGTAGCCATTTTTCGCTCCTTGATAATGGTCGTAATCGGTTAAACGGTTACATGATTATCGCTTAACTTGCCTCCTGTTTTAATCAGTAAATGGGCGTAAGAGAAGCCTTAGGACCGAACTTTACATTTTCTTAGGCAAAAATTGGATCGCTCGCACCGTACAGCGCCTTGATGGTCTCCCGCAGCCAGAGGATTTTTGGATTATGGCTGTTCCGCTTATGCCAGATCAGCGTGAAGGGCACGGTCAATTTTTCCGCCTGCTCCTCATCAATCGGAATGGGAAGGGCGATCAGCTTCCGCTGGTGGAGTTCATTGTAGTGGTGACAGTAGTGCGGGGCGGTGGCGATATAGTGATGGCCGGGCTGCGCCGCCATAAACATCGCCTGTTCGAAGCCCGGCAGGCTCATGGCAATCGTGCGCTCGCGTCCCATCTCCTTTAGCACCTCATCCAGCGCCCAGGTATCGCTGCGTTCCCAGAAGATGCTGATATGGGGATAGCGCAGGAAGGTCTCCAGATTCCACTCTTGCTGAAGCGCCGGATGATCCTCGCGCAGATAGACGCAGGGGCGGTCGCTGAACAGGATTTCGTAGTCGATAAACCACGGCATCAGCTTAAGCAGCTCGCGGGATCGCGGATGCGTTTCACGCCCGGTGAAGCCCAAATCCACCTCGCCACGCGTAATCGCGTCCAGCGAGTCGTAATCCCACTGGCGCATTTTCACCGTCGCCTGCGGATAGCGCTGGTTCACCTGCTCCAGCAGCGTATTGAAGCGGATCAGCATCAGCGGCGTTTCCGCGGCCAGCACGAACGTCAGCCCGCCCGGAGAGTCATGGTGGAATTTATCGAGGATCTGGTTGCCAATTTGCATCCAGTCAGCCAGATCCTGCTCCAGGCTCACCGTCAGCGGCGTCGGCAGCAGCCCTAGCGGCGTTTTGACAAACAGCGGATCATCGAACCAGTCGCGCAGCTTAGCCAGCGATTTGCTCACCGCTGACGGCGTCACGTTCATCCGCTTCGCCGCTTTGGTAACGCTGCGCTCCTGCAGCAAAAGCTGCAAGCAGAGCAACAGGTTAAGATCGAGACTGCTGATGGGCTTCTTCATAGTGCGCCGCGGGCTGGATGACCATAAGTAAGGTAATGCAGACTATGCTACAGCCAATCAGAACCCCGATCAGCATATTCAGCGCGTTAAGCCCGATGACTGCCGCCAGCCAAATCCACAGCGACGAGCCGCAGACCTGCGCGATACCCAGCACCGAGCTGGCCACGCCTGCCCGCAGCGAGAAGGGACCAAGCGCCTGGCTCATCGCCACGCCAAAGCCAACCGAGAACCCGGCACAAATGAGCGTAATGCCCACCAGCATCACCGCATGTGAGCTGGTAGTCGCCAGGATCGCGCCTGCGGCGAGGAATAAAACCTGTGAGGTCAGCATCAGCGTGCGCTGGCGGAAGATATTCAGCGCAAACGGGGCGGAGAATGACACAGCCATACTGACCATGGCGGTTAATGCCATCACCGTTGAATACTCACCGCGATCGAAGCCCATGGTCTCCATCAGCAACACCGGGGAAACGTTTACATAGGTCAGGATCACCGCCACGCTTAACGTGGTCACGGCCAGACGGCTGAGGAAAAAGCGGTTGAGAAGCTTCTCTGCCGGGTGAATGGTTGCGGTATGGCCGGTATTCTGCGAGCCCGGGTGGGTCTCTTTCAGCACGGCGATCGACAGGATAAACACCAGCGCGCCCATCGCCGCCATGGTCCAGAACAGGCTCTGCCACGGGAATTTCAGCATGATCAGGTAGCCCACGACCGGGGCCAGCACCGGGATGATGCAGGTAATGCCGTTCAGCATCGACAGCACTTTGGCGCGACGCTGGGCGCTTAAGGTGTCGCGCAAAATGGCAAACGCCACCACGTAGCAACCGCCCGCCCCGATGCCCTGGATAAAGCGCCCGGTCAGAAACACGGTGCTGTTTTGCGCCTGTGAGCAAAGAAGGGACGCCAGGGCAAAAACGATGGCTCCGGCGATAGCGACAGGCTGACGGCCTGCTTTATCCGCGATCTTCCCGGCAAAGACCATCGACGACGCCATCCCCGCGAGGTAGGCCGAAAACGCAATATGCAGCTGCGCTTCGCTGGCGCCCAGATCGCGGGCGATATGCGGTAATCCCACCAGATACATATCAATACCGGACGGATAAAGCAGAACTAATGCGAAACTACAAAACAGAAAACGCGCCATAAACCCCCCATAGATGCAGGCATGCAGGATAGGGGGTGAAAAGGGATTAGGCGAGTTGCCATTTGGACAATGGTGATTTCCCTGAAGGAAATCACCATGGATTAGCGGGGATCACTTACCAATACAGAAGCTCGAGAAGATCCGTCCCAGCAGATCGTCCGACGTAAACTCCCCGGTGATCTCGCTCAGATTCTGCTGCGCCAGACGCAGCTCTTCCGCCAGCAGTTCACCCGCCCACGCGCCGATCAGCTGCGCTTTACCCTGAACAAGGTGGTTGGCCGCCTCTTCCAGCGCCTGCAGGTGACGGCGACGCGCGAGGAATCCGCCTTCCATGCTGGTGTCAAAGCCCATGCTCTGCTTGAGATGGTTACGCAGGTCGTCCACGCCTTCACCGGTCCGCGCCGACAGGCGAATCAGTGAGTGACCATTCACATCGCTGATACCGAGCGTTTCGCCGGTCACGTCCGCTTTGTTACGCACCACGGTGATCGGCAGTTTAGCCGGCAGACGGGCAATAAAGTCCGGCCAGATCTCCGCCGGGTCAACGGCGTCGGTCGTGGTGCCGTCTACCATAAACAGCACGCGGTCGGCCTGCTCGATCTCCTGCCAGGCGCGTTCGATACCGATGCGCTCAACTTCGTCGCTGGCATCGCGCAGACCAGCGGTATCGATGATGTGCAGCGGCATGCCGTCGATGTGGATGTGCTCGCGCAGCACGTCGCGAGTGGTACCGGCAATGTCGGTCACGATTGCCGCTTCACGGCCCGCCAGGGCGTTCAGCAGGCTCGATTTCCCGGCGTTAGGGCGTCCTGCAATCACCACCTTCATCCCTTCGCGCAGCAGGCTGCCCTGGCGCGCTTCGGCGCGAACGGCGTCGAGATCGGCCATCACCTGATTGAGTTGGGCTTCAATTTTACCGTCAGAGAGGAAATCGATCTCCTCATCCGGGAAGTCGATAGCCGCTTCCACGTAGATGCGCAGGTGAGTAAGTGCTTCCACAAGGTGATTTACACGCGCGGAGAATGCCCCCTGCAGCGAGTTCAGGGCGGAGCGGGCCGCCTGCTCGGAGCTGGCGTCGATCAGGTCAGCAATCGCCTCCGCCTGCGCCAGGTCGAGCTTGTCGTTGAGGAAGGCACGTTCGGAGAACTCGCCCGGCTTCGCAATGCGCAGGCCCGGCAGGGTCAGGATCCGTTTTAACAGCAGGTCGAGGATAACCGGGCCGCCGTGGCCCTGTAGCTCCAGCACGTCTTCACCGGTAAAGGAGTTCGGGCCGGGGAACCACAGCGCAATGCCCTGGTCCAGCGGCGTGCCGTCGGTATCTTTAAACGGCAGGTAATCAGCGTAGCGCGGCTTTGGCAGCTTACCCAGTACCGCTTCGGCCACCTCGCGCGCCTTCAGGCCGGAGATACGCAGAATGCCTACACCACCGCGTCCCGGTGGGGTTGCCTGGGCGACGATAGTGTCGTTATGGCTCATGGTTGCTCTCGTTCAATACAAATAAAAAAGGCGGTCAATCGACCGCCCTTATTTTAGCGTTAACTTATCGGATCAGGACTTTTTCTTTTCGCGGCTATGCAGGCCACGTTTTTCCAGACCACGGTAAATCAGCTGCTGCTGGATAATGGTCACCAGGTTGCTGACGATATAGTACAGCACCAGACCTGACGGGAACCACAGGAAGAACACGGTGAAGATGACCGGCATAAAGGTCATAATCTTCTGCTGCATCGGGTCGGTCACGGTGGTCGGCGACATCTTCTGGATGAAGAACATCGTCACGCCCATCAGGATCGGCAGGATGTAGTACGGGTCCTGTGCGGACAGGTCATGGATCCACAGTGCGAACGGCGCGTGGCGCAGCTCAACGGAACCCATCAGCATGTAGTACAGCGCAAGGAAGATTGGCATCTGAATCAGCAGCGGGAAGCAACCACCCAATGGGTTCACTTTCTCTGCTTTATACAGGGCCATCATCTCCTGGCTCTGACGCTGTTTGTCATCGCCCAGACGCTCACGCATTGCCTGAATCTTCGGCTGCAGCATGCGCATCTTCGCCATGGAGGTGTACTGCGCTTTAGTCAGCGGGTACATGATGCCACGAACGATGAAGGTGATAACGATGATGGAGAAGCCCCAGTTACCCAGGAAGCTGTGGATGAACTTCAGCAGCTTAAACAGCGGCTGAGAGATGAACCACAACCAACCGTAATCCACGGTCAGATCCAGGTGCGGCGCAACAGCGGCCATTTTGTCCTGAATTTCCGGGCCGACCCACAGGGTGCTTGCCAGCTTACCGGTTTGACCCGGCTGTACCAGAACCGGCTGAGATTTGTAGCCGATGGCGGCAAGACCGTTACCCAGGTTCGCGGTGTAGAAGTTGTTGGTACCGTCGTTATTTGGCACCCATGCCGTTGCGAAATACTGCTGCAGCATCGCCACCCAACCGCCTTTAGCGCTGACGTTCAGGTTTTCGTTATCGGCAATGGTGTCAAATTTGTATTTCTCGTACTTCGCGTCAGGCGTGGAGTACGCCGCGCCACGGAAGGTATGCAGCGCAAAGTTGCTGCTTCCGGTGTCACGGTGTGACGGCAGATTGATGGACTGCTTCAGCTGGCCAAAGGTCGACAGCTCCAGCGGTTTCGCACTGGCGTTCTGTACGCTGTAGCCCACGTTCACCGCATATTCACCGCGCTTCAGGGTGAAGGTTTTGGTGAAGGTGTTGCCTGCGGCGTCGGTGTACGTCATCGGGATCACGAGTTCGTTCTGACCATCAGCCAGCACAAAGGTGTCGTTCTCGACGTTATACAGTGGACGCGCACCGTTAGCCGGGTTATCCGGGCCATCACGACCGGTCAGGCCGCTCTGCGCCTGGTAGATAAACTCAGGCGTGGTTTCCAGTAACTGGAACGGTTCGTTAGACTTCAGCTCTTTCGGGTAGGTTAACAGTAGCGCCTGCTCAACATCACCACCACGGGTGTTGATAGTCAGCTCAAGCACATCGGTCTTAACCGTAATCTGTTTCCCCTGGCCACTGGCCGGTACGCCCTGGTCGGCGGCGCTACCCGCTGCGGTGGTCGTTGTCTGCGTGACCTGCTGTTGTGGTTGAGGATTTTTATCCTGCTCCCACGCCTGCCAGATCATGAAAGACACGAACAACAAAGCGATGATAAGAAGATTGCGTTGCGAATCCATCGTTAGTGTTCTCTGGTATCAAAGGGTCCTGGAGGGACGGGGTCGTCTCCACCTGGGTGTAAAGGGTGGCATTTTAATACGCGTTTCACCGTCAACCAACTGCCTTTTATCACTCCAAACCTGCGCAATGCCTCAATTCCATAGCTTGAGCATGTTGGTGTGAAACGGCAGTGCGGCCCGAGTAGCGGACTAATCAGGCGTTGATAGACCCGAATGAGGGCTATCAGGACCCGTGAGCCAGGCGACAGTGGCGGCGCCATAATTTTTCCAACGCTTCCGAGAGAGCACGGTTATCGAGGTCGGCAACCCCTTTCTTCGCCACCACCACGAAATCCATTGAAGGCAGTTCGTGCTGACGTAAACGGAAGCTTTCACGCGTCAGACGTTTAATCCGATTGCGTTCATGCGCACGCTTAACATTTTTCTTGGCGACTGTGAGACCGATGCGGGGATGCCCCAGCGAATTTTGGCGGCCGAGGATGGTGATTTGCGGCGTGCCAGCCCGTTGTGGCTGCTGGAAGACGAAAGTGAAATGAGCGGGAGTTAACAAACGTAACTCCCTGGGAAATGCTAGCTTAACCACTCAGGGGTTAGCTTTATTACTTGGAAACGGTCAGACGAGCGCGGCCTTTAGCACGACGACGTGCCAGAACCTGACGACCATTTTTAGTAGCCATACGAGCACGGAAGCCGTGAGAACGGTTGCGCTTCAGTACAGACGGTTGAAAAGTGCGTTTCATGGCGATTTCTACCTAAACTTGAATAAATTCACTGACTTTTGCGTATACCCGAACGAGTTTCGAACGACTAACGCCTCAGCGTGGGTGATTAAAGAGGCCGGATTGTAATAATTGTACACTCCGGAGTCAATTCTCTTTCCTTATTTCCCGCGTATTTCCGCACGTTTTCGCGTGGAAAATGAGCAACGGACGACGCAGGAAGATGAGCATCACGCGCCGGGTCGAGGATTATACGGGCTCACCGACAAAGCGCAAGGATCGTCCCGGATCTTCGTTAGATCATTTAAGCAATAAATTGTCTGTGCTCATTAATTTTTCCAATATGCGGGCTAAATCGTGGGGCACTCGCGCCAGGATCGTTTACACTTAACCGGTTTCTGATCTTCCTGTGGATAAATCGGGAAGAATCTGTGAGAAACAGAAGATCTCTGGCTCAGTTTAGGCTATGATCCGCGGTCCCGATCGGGATCCCAGGATCCTGGTCAGGATAAATTGCAGATAGCAATTCGCACGTCCCCCTTTACACAGGGTCATGCCGATGTGCGCCAACAATCATGAATATTCAATAGTTTTCTTTTATTGTTCGAGTGGAGTCCGCCGTGTCACTTTCGCTTTGGCAGCAGTGTCTTGCCCGATTGCAGGATGAGTTACCAGCCACAGAATTCAGTATGTGGATCCGCCCGTTGCAGGCGGAACTGAGCGATAACACGCTGGCTTTGTATGCGCCAAACCGTTTTGTGCTCGATTGGGTAAGGGACAAATACCTTAATAACATCAATGGACTGCTGAACGATTTCTGCGGGTCAGATGCCCCACAGCTGCGCTTTGAAGTGGGTACAAAGCCGGTCACCCAAACCGTTCGTGAAACCGTGAACGTCGCAGCGCCTGCTCAGGCCGCTCCTGTTCCGGCCCCTCGCGTCGCACCCGCTCGTCAGGGCTGGGATAATGTTCCCGCACCGGCTGAGCCAACCTACCGCTCTAACGTAAACGTGAAACACACGTTCGATAACTTCGTTGAAGGTAAGTCGAACCAGCTGGCGCGCGCGGCGGCTCGCCAGGTTGCTGATAACCCCGGTGGGGCCTACAACCCGCTGTTCCTTTATGGCGGCACGGGTCTGGGTAAAACGCACCTTCTTCATGCGGTGGGCAACGGCATTATGGCGCGCAAGCCCAATGCCAAAGTGGTGTATATGCACTCCGAACGCTTCGTTCAGGACATGGTAAAAGCCCTGCAAAACAATGCGATCGAAGAGTTTAAACGCTACTATCGTTCCGTTGACGCGCTGCTGATCGATGACATTCAGTTCTTTGCCAACAAAGAGCGATCGCAGGAAGAATTTTTCCACACCTTCAACGCCCTGCTGGAAGGTAATCAGCAGATCATTTTGACCTCGGATCGTTATCCAAAAGAGATCAACGGCGTTGAAGATCGTCTGAAATCCCGCTTCGGCTGGGGCCTGACCGTGGCGATCGAGCCACCGGAGCTGGAAACCCGCGTCGCGATCCTGATGAAGAAAGCCGATGAAAACGACATTCGCCTGCCGGGTGAAGTGGCGTTCTTCATTGCCAAGCGTCTGCGCTCCAACGTGCGTGAGCTGGAGGGGGCACTGAACCGCGTTATCGCCAATGCCAACTTCACCGGTCGTGCGATCACCATCGATTTTGTGCGTGAAGCGCTGCGCGATTTGCTGGCATTGCAGGAAAAACTGGTCACTATCGACAATATTCAAAAGACGGTGGCTGAGTACTACAAGATCAAAGTGGCAGATTTACTGTCTAAACGTCGTTCCCGCTCGGTGGCGCGTCCGCGTCAGATGGCGATGGCGCTGGCAAAGGAGTTAACCAACCACAGTCTGCCGGAAATCGGGGATGCGTTTGGTGGCCGTGACCATACGACCGTGCTGCACGCTTGTCGCAAGATTGAGCAGTTACGCGAAGAAAGCCACGACATAAAAGAAGATTTTTCCAATCTAATCAGAACATTATCATCGTGACGCTATGAAATTTACCGTTGAACGTGAACATTTATTAAAACCGCTGCAACAGGTGAGTGGCCCATTAGGTGGCCGCCCAACGCTGCCTATTCTCGGAAACCTGCTGCTTCAGGTCGCGGACGGTACGCTGTCGCTGACCGGTACAGATCTGGAAATGGAAATGATCGCGCGCGTTACGCTGACGCAGCCGCACGACGCGGGCGCGACCACGGTTCCGGCACGTAAATTCTTTGATATTTGCCGCGGGCTGCCGGAAGGCGCTGAAATCGCCGTGCAGCTGGAAGGCGACCGTATGCTGGTGCGCTCTGGCCGCAGCCGTTTCTCGCTCTCCACGCTACCTGCTGCGGACTTCCCGAACCTGGACGACTGGCAGAGCGAAGTGGAATTTACCCTGCCGCAGGCAACGATGAAGCGTCTGATTGAAGCCACGCAGTTCTCCATGGCGCATCAGGACGTTCGTTACTACTTAAACGGCATGCTGTTCGAAACCGAAGGTGAAGAACTGCGTACCGTGGCGACCGACGGCCACCGTCTGGCGGTCTGTTCCATGCCGATTGGCGACTCACTGCCAAACCATTCGGTGATCGTGCCGCGTAAAGGGGTGATTGAGCTGATGCGTATGCTCGACGGTGGCGACACGCCGCTGCGCGTGCAGATCGGCAGCAATAACATCCGCGCTCACGTGGGCGACTTTGTCTTCACATCGAAGCTGGTTGATGGCCGTTTCCCGGATTATCGCCGCGTATTGCCGAAGAATCCGGACAAAACGCTGGAAGCCGGTTGCGATAGCCTCAAGCAGGCGTTTGCGCGTGCGGCCATTCTCTCTAACGAGAAATTCCGCGGCGTGCGCCTGTACGTGAGTGAAAACCAGATCAAAATCACCGCCAACAACCCGGAGCAGGAAGAGGCAGAAGAGATTCTGGACGTCACCTACGCCGGGGCTGAGATGGAAATCGGCTTCAACGTTAGCTACGTGCTGGATGTGCTGAATGCGCTGAAATGCGAGAACGTGCGCATCCTGCTGACCGACTCCGTTTCGAGCGTACAGATTGAAGATGCCGCATCACAGTCGGCTGCCTATGTTGTCATGCCAATGAGACTGTAATGTCGCTCACCCGTCTGTTGATCCGCGACTTTCGCAACATCGAGAGCGCGGATCTCGCTTTATCCCCTGGCTTTAACTTCCTGGTTGGCGCGAACGGCAGCGGCAAAACCAGCGTGCTGGAAGCCATCTATACGCTCGGCCACGGCCGGGCGTTTCGCAGTTTGCAGATTGGTCGCGTCATTCGCCACGAGCAGGAATCCTTTGTTCTGCACGGGCGTTTGCAGGGCGAGGAGCGGGAAACCGCCATCGGCCTGACCAAAGACAAGCAGGGCGACAGCAAGGTGCGCATCGATGGTACCGACGGTCACAAGGTGGCCGAGCTGGCGCTGCTGATGCCGATGCAGCTGATAACGCCCGAGGGGTTTACTTTACTCAACGGCGGCCCCAAATACAGAAGAGCGTTCCTCGACTGGGGATGCTTTCACAACGAAGCCGGATTCTTTAACGCCTGGAGCAATCTGAAGCGTCTGCTCAAGCAGCGTAACGCCGCACTGCGTCAGGTGACGCGCTACGCCCAGCTGCGTCCGTGGGACATGGAGTTAATCCCTCTCGCGGAACAGATCAGCCGCTGGCGTGCCGAATACAGCGCAGGTATCGCCGAAGACATGGCCGACACCTGCAAACAGTTTTTACCTGAATTCTCTCTCACCTTCTCCTTCCAGCGCGGCTGGGAGAAAGAGACGGACTATGCCGAGGTGTTAGAGAGAAGCTTCGAGCGCGACCGCATGTTGACCTACACCGCGCACGGCCCGCACAAGGCGGATTTCCGCATTCGTGCTGACGGTGCGCCGGTGGAAGACACGCTGTCGCGCGGGCAGCTCAAGCTCCTGATGTGTGCGCTACGTCTGGCACAGGGGGAGTTTCTCACCCGCGAGAGCGGGCGACGCTGCCTGTACCTGATAGATGATTTTGCCTCGGAACTTGACGACGCGCGGCGCGGGCTGCTTGCCAGCCGCTTAAAAGCCACGCAGTCGCAGGTTTTCGTCAGCGCGATAAGCGCTGAACACGTTATAGACATGTCGGACGAAAATTCGAAGATGTTTACCGTGGAAAAGGGTAAAATAACGGATTAACCCAAGTTGAAATGAGCGAGAAACGTTGATGTCGAATTCTTATGA
This sequence comes from Enterobacter sp. BNK-13, assembly GCF_048685015.1. Classification (NCBI taxonomy): domain Bacteria; kingdom Pseudomonadati; phylum Pseudomonadota; class Gammaproteobacteria; order Enterobacterales; family Enterobacteriaceae; genus Enterobacter; species Enterobacter sp. BNK-13. The sequence goes on from NZ_JBLQTP010000001.1 coordinate 4,374,833, forward strand.
CTCCTCCAGTATCAAAGTCCTGAAAGGGCTGGATGCGGTGCGTAAGCGCCCGGGTATGTATATCGGCGACACGGATGACGGCACCGGTCTGCACCACATGGTATTCGAGGTGGTAGATAACGCTATCGACGAAGCGCTCGCGGGTCACTGTAAAGACATCGTGGTCACCATCCATGCGGATAACTCCGTCTCCGTCACCGATGACGGTCGTGGCATCCCAACCGGTATTCACCCGGAAGAGGGCGTCTCTGCGGCGGAAGTGATCATGACCGTGCTGCACGCAGGCGGTAAGTTCGACGATAACTCCTATAAAGTTTCCGGCGGCCTGCACGGCGTGGGTGTTTCGGTAGTAAACGCCCTGTCGCAGAAGCTGGAGCTGGTTATCCAGCGCGAAGGCAAAATCCACCGTCAGCTCTATACACACGGCGTGCCGCAGGCACCGCTGGCCGTCACGGGCGACACCGACAAAACCGGTACCATGGTGCGTTTCTGGCCGAGCCTCGAAACTTTCACCAACGTCACCGAGTTTGAGTACGACATCCTGGCGAAACGCCTGCGTGAACTGTCGTTCCTGAACTCCGGCGTCTCGATTCGCCTGCGCGACAAGCGTGACAACAAAGAAGACCACTTCCACTACGAAGGCGGTATCAAGGCGTTCGTTGAGTATCTGAACAAGAACAAAACGCCTATTCACCCGAATATCTTCTACTTCTCCACCGAAAAAGACGGTATCGGCGTGGAAGTGGCGCTGCAGTGGAACGACGGTTTCCAGGAAAACATCTACTGCTTCACCAACAACATTCCACAGCGTGACGGTGGTACTCACCTTGCAGGCTTCCGTGCGGCGATGACCCGTACCCTGAACGCCTACATGGACAAAGAAGGCTACAGCAAGAAAGCGAAAGTCAGCGCCACCGGTGACGATGCCCGTGAAGGCCTGATTGCCGTTGTCTCCGTGAAGGTGCCGGATCCGAAGTTCTCCTCACAGACCAAAGACAAGCTGGTCTCTTCTGAGGTGAAATCGGCGGTTGAGCAGCAGATGAACGAACTGCTGAGCGAATACCTGCTGGAAAACCCGTCCGACGCGAAAATCGTGGTGGGTAAGATTATCGATGCGGCGCGTGCCCGTGAAGCGGCGCGTAAAGCCCGTGAAATGACCCGTCGTAAAGGCGCGCTGGACTTAGCCGGCCTGCCGGGCAAGCTGGCTGACTGCCAGGAACGCGACCCGGCGCTGTCCGAACTGTACCTTGTGGAAGGGGACTCCGCGGGCGGTTCTGCGAAGCAGGGCCGTAACCGTAAGAACCAGGCGATTCTGCCGCTGAAGGGTAAAATTCTCAACGTTGAGAAGGCGCGCTTCGACAAGATGCTCTCTTCTCAGGAAGTGGCGACGCTCATCACCGCGCTGGGCTGCGGCATCGGCCGTGACGAGTACAACCCGGACAAACTGCGCTACCACAGCATCATCATCATGACCGATGCGGACGTCGACGGCTCGCACATTCGTACGCTGCTGTTGACCTTCTTCTATCGTCAGATGCCTGAAATCGTTGAACGTGGCCACGTCTACATTGCCCAGCCGCCGCTGTACAAAGTGAAGAAAGGCAAGCAGGAACAGTACATCAAAGACGACGAAGCGATGGATCAGTACCAAATCGCGATCGCACTTGATGGCGCGACCCTGCACGCGAACTCGCACGCTCCTGCACTGGCCGGTGAGCCGCTGGAGCGGCTGGTGTCCGAGTTCAACGCCACGCAGAAAATGATTACGCGTATGGAACGCCGTTATCCGAAAACGCTGCTGAAGGAGCTGGTTTATCAGCCAACCCTGACCGAAGCCGATCTGAGCGACGAGCAGACCGTCACCCGCTGGGTGAACGCCCTGGTGACCGATCTGAACGAGAAAGAGCAGCACGGCAGCCAGTGGAAATGCGATGTTCAGCAGAACGCAGATCATCAGTTCGAGCCGATCGTTCGCGTGCGTACCCACGGCGTCGACACAGACTACCCGCTGGAGCACGAATTTGTGACCGGTCCGGAATACCGTCGCATCTGCACACTCGGCGAGAAGCTGCGCGGTCTGATCGAAGACGATGCGTTCATCGAACGTGGCGAACGTCGTCAGCCGGTAGCCAGCTTCGAGCAGGCGCTGGACTGGCTGGTGAAAGAGTCCCGTCGCGGCCTCGCGATCCAGCGTTATAAAGGTCTGGGCGAAATGAACCCGGAGCAGCTTTGGGAAACCACCATGGATCCGGAAAGCCGCCGTATGCTGCGCGTTACCGTTAAGGACGCGATTGCTGCAGACCAGCTGTTCACCACCCTGATGGGCGATGCGGTTGAACCACGTCGTGCCTTCATCGAAGAGAACGCCCTGAAAGCGGCAAATATCGATATTTAATCGACGTGATACCGCACGATAACTGGCCGCGCTTTTAGCGCGGCTTTTTTATGGGCTCAGGCATATCCAGCGACATCACGGACGGTAAACGGCTCGCCAGCGTGTCTATGGCCATTCTTACCCTCAGCGGCAGGTGCGGCGTCTGCTGCCAGACCGCATGGACGTCAAAATGGACATCCGGCGCCTGCTTCAGGAGCGGGACGAGCTTTCCCTGATGGATTTCTTTAACGGCCATCCAGCAGGGGAGCCAGGCAATGCCGTGCCCGGTCAGCGCCGCGTCGCAGATGGCCTGCAAATCATCCATATTGAGTGATGAACGGGGAGTAAAGCTGTGCGAGATCCCCTCATTATCCATCAGCTGCCAGGAGAGGACTCTGCCTGCGCGCAGATAGTTAATGGCCGTATGATGGGGTAAATCAGCCACGCTTTGCGGCTGGCCTTTCTTCTGCAGATAATCCGGCGCGGCACATAGCACCATGCGGTGTTCCCCCAGCTTTCTGGCGACCAGCACGCTGCTGTCCTGCAGCGTGCCGTTACGCACCGCCATATCAAACCCTTCCTCTACCAGATCTACCACGCGGTCGCTGAACGACATTTCAAGCTCAAGCCCGGGGTGTTCCTGCGCCAGTTCAATCAACAGCGGCGCGACGCACTGGCGACCAAAGAGCACCGGCATGGCAACACGCAGGCGGCCACTGACCTGCTGTTTCCCTGTTTCAAGCAGCGACTCTGCGCCCCGAATCTCCTCCAGCGCGCGCAGACAGCGCTCGTAGAACAGGGCGCCGTTATCGGTCAGCCGCTGGCTGCGTGTGGTGCGCTGAAAGAGCCGTACTCCGAGGCGTTCCTCAAGGCGAGCAATGCTTTTTCCCACCGCCGAGCGCGACAGGTGCAGGCGAACTGCGGCCTGTGCAAAGCTTCCTGCCTCCACGGCAGCGACAAAAACAGGAATATCTTTCAGCGTATCGGTCATGGATTGTATCCATTCAGGCATCAATAAAGAGAAAACTTATCGCCACTGGTGACGAAGAGTCAACGCTAGACTGTCGGTACTGAAGCTTATTTGATCGCAGGAGAGAGAAATGACAGAGACAATGCAACGCTGGACGATGAACGCCCTCGGGCGCGAGAGCCTCACACTCACTCAGGAGCCCATTCCACAGCCAGGCCCGGGTGAAGTACGCGTACGGGTGAATGCCGTTGCGCTCAACTATCGCGATAAAATGGTGATTGAAGGCACGATGCCGATTCCGCTTTCCTTCCCGTTTACCCCGGCGTCTGACATGGCGGGCGTCGTAGACAGCGTTGGTGAAGGCGTCACGCGTTTCCAGCCTGGCGCTCGCGTTATCTCAACCTTCTTCCCGGAGTGGATCGACGGTAAACCGCAGGCGGACGCGCGCAATTTGCCCTATAGAACGTCCGGTGGATACTTCCAGGGAATGCTGGCCGAGTATGTGATTGTGAAGGAAGACGCGCTGGCGGCATCGCCGGAAACCCTGGATGACGCAGAGGCCAGCACCTTACCCTGTGCAGGGCTTACCGCCTGGTTCGCGCTGGTGGAACGCGGCCAGCTGCGCGCCGGGCAATCGGTGCTGGTACAGGGGACGGGCGGCGTGGCGATTTTCGCCCTGCAAATTGCCAAGGCGCACGGCGCAGAGGTATTTGTCACCTCGGGGAGCGATGAAAAGCTGGCGTTGGCCAAAAAACTGGGGGCCAGCCAGGGCATCAACCGCCTGAGAGGCGACTGGGCTGAAAATACGCTGGCACTGACGCAGGATCGCGGTATCGACCATATTATTGAAACCGTGGGCGGGGAGAACCTGAAGCACTCCCTGCGCGCCGTTGCCGTTCATGGACGTATCTCGGTCATTGGCGTGCTGGCCGGCACTGACATTTCGCTCTCTGCTGGCGAACTGTTGCTGAAATCTCCCGTCATTCAGGGGATCGGCGTAGGACACCGCAGGGCGCTGGAAGATTTCGTCCGCGCTGTTGATGTCACCGGTCTGAAACCCGTGATTGAGCATCGCTACCGTTTTAACGAGCTTGAACAGGCACTTGAGCATCTGGATCGCGGTGCGTTTGGTAAAATCGTTCTCACTCGCGAGTAGGTCTTTATTCCCCGGGAGAAGCGTAAAAGGGGGCTTTTGTTGCGCAATATAGCTCTATTTTTGTGTGCTTAATCGCGTTAGCATGAGGCAGCACTCATTTATCCCGGGGAACTCATGGCTATCAAACTTATTGCAATCGATATGGACGGCACGCTGTTGCTGCCAGACCACACTATCTCTCCAGCCGTTAAGAACGCGATCGCCGCGGCACGCGCCAAGGGTGTGAATGTGGTCCTCACTACGGGGCGTCCGTATGCGGGCGTGCACAGCTACCTGAAAGAGCTGCACATGAATCAGCCTGGCGACTACTGCATCACCTATAACGGCGCGCTGGTACAGAAAGCCGCGGATGGCAGTACGGTTGCGCAAACCGCGCTGAGCTACGATGACTACCGGTTCCTGGAAAAACTGTCCCGTGAAGTGGGCTCCCACTTCCACGCCCTCGATCGCAATACGCTTTACACCGCCAACCGTGATATCAGCTACTACACGGTACATGAATCCTACGTGGCGACCATTCCGCTGGTGTTCTGTGAAGCCGAGAAAATGGATCCGGCCACCCAGTTCCTGAAAGTGATGATGATCGACGAGCCGGAGATCCTGGATAAAGCGATTGCGCGCATTCCGGCCGAGGTGAAAGAGAAATACACCGTGCTGAAAAGTGCGCCGTACTTCCTTGAAATCCTCGATAAACGCGTCAATAAAGGCACCGGCGTGAAATCGCTGGCCGACGCGCTGGGCATCAAGCCGGACGAAATCATGGCGCTGGGCGACCAGGAAAACGACATCGCGATGATTGAATTCGCGGGCATGGGCGTGGCGATGGATAACGCCATTCCGTCGGTGAAAGAAGTGGCTAATTTTGTCACCAAATCTAACCTCGAAGACGGCGTGGCTTACGCCATTGAGAAGTTTGTGCTGAACTAAACACCCGCTTGCTATACCCTGATGCGATAACAGCGCATCAGGGTATCCTCATGAAACAAATCACCTTCGCTTCCCGCAACCACCAGCTGACCAACATCAATACCTGGACGCCGGACAGCCAGTGGCTGGTCTATGACGTGCGCCCGTCAGGTGCATCGTTCACCGGAGAAACCATCGAGCGGGTCAACGTCGGCACGGGCGAGGTAGACGTGGTTTATCGCGCCACTGACGGCGCGCACGTTGGCGTGGTGACCGTTCATCCTGCGCAAGAGAAATACGTCTTTATCCACGGTCCGAAAAACCCGGATGCAGACTGGCACTACGATTTTCATCATCGTCAGGGGGTGATTGCGCATCACGGTCAGGTGAGCAACCTGGACGCGATGGATATCACTTCGCCATACACCCCTGGCGCGCTGCGCGGCGGCAGCCACGTCCATGTCTTCAGCCCGAACGGCCAGCTCGTCAGCTTTACCTATAACGACCACGTGCTGCACGTGCGCGATGCGAAGCTTGATTTACGCAACGTCGGCGTGGCGGCGCCTTATGGCCCGGTGAATCCGCCGGGAAACCATCCTCGTGAATACCCGGGGACTTACTGGAGCGTGCTGGTCAGCCGCACGACGCCCAACCCGCAGCCGGGCAGCGACGAGATTAACCGCGCCTATGAAGAGGGCTGGGTGGGCAACACCAGGCTGGTGTTTATCGGCGATACCCTTTCTGCGCAGGGCGAAAAAGTCCCGGAACTGTTTATCGTCGACCTGCCGGAAGACGAGCAGGGCTGGAAGCGTGCGGGCGATGCGCCGCTGCAGGGCACGGCAGAGACCCTGCCAGCCCCGCCTGCAGGGGTGAAGCAGCGTCGTTTGACCTTTACGCATCAGAGGGCCTATCCGGGTCTGGTGAACGTGCCGCGTCACTGGGTTCGCAGCAACCCGCAGGGAACGCAGATCGCGTTTCTGATGCGCGACGATAACGGCATTGTGCAGCTGTGGCTGATCTCGCCTGAGGGCGGCGAGCCGCGCCAGCTGACGCAGACCGCGAGCGGTATTCAGTCTGCGTTTAACTGGCATCCGGCGGGTGACCGACTGGGGTTTGTGCTCGAAAACCGGATCGCCTGCTGTGACGCGCAGACTGGAGAGGTGACGTTTTTGACGTCCGATCACGGCAATCCGCCGTCTGCTGATGCCGTCGTGTTTTCCCCGGACGGGCGCTTTATCGCGTGGATGGAAGAGACAGGAGGTTTCCGTCAACTTTGGTTAACGGAAACCGCGCAGAACTAGCGTGGAGGCATGTCAGCGGGCGGGATAACGGCGTTTGTCGCCAGATTCTCCTGCTCGCTTTTTTCTACCCGTGAGCGCACGGAGTTGTCCTTACGAAACATATCCCACGGCAGCAAAAGCGTATCCGCCACAGCCGTAAACGGCATATCCAGGATAACCAGGGATTTGGTGCCCCAGTTTGTATCGTCATCGGAGATCATCGCCGCGCTGGCGCGCGTCCCCGGATATGTTCCTTCTTTACCGCCGGTGTGAGACATCACGCTCGAACACCCGCAAAGTAAAACAACCCCGCTGAACGTCGTCAGCTTTATCAGAACATTTTTCATCATCACTCAGTCATCGTTAATGGCACTGCATAGACCTGCAACTCAGGGTTATAACGAGCCTTAACCAAAATGGATAGCCCGATAACCCCGCACTGTGGCAGCCATCGCAATTTAACCCTTTGTGCTGTTGTCCCAGTCTAAGCGAGATGCAGGAAAGTGCAAAAAAAAGTGCAGTCGTCGTGCTTGAAAAGCCCGGTTGCAGACCCATTTTAAGAATACGACCCGATAACGAACTCGCCTGATGGGTGTTCGGGGGGCGCAAAGGCCTGTCCATGGTGGAAGGCTTAATTTTCTCGCTGATTTCAGGAGTTTTATTTATGCGTAACTTCGATCTTTCTCCGCTATACCGTTCTGCAATTGGTTTTGACCGCCTGTTTAACCATTTAGAAAATAACCAAAGCCAGAGCAACGGCTACCCTCCATACAATGTTGAGCTGGTTGATGAAAACCACTACCGCATCGCCATTGCCGTCGCTGGTTTTGCAGAAAACGAACTGGAGATCACCGCGCAGGACAACCTGCTGGTGGTGAAAGGTTCCCATACGGCCGAGCAGAAAGAACGTACCTACCTTTACCAGGGCATCGCTGAGCGCAACTTTGAACGCAAGTTCCAGTTAGCCGAGAACATTCACGTGAAAGGCGCGAACCTGGTTAACGGCCTGCTGTTTATCGAACTGGAACGTGTGATTCCGGAAGAGAAAAAACCGCGTCGTATCGAAATTAACTAATTATGCGGGTCGCGCGAGCGGCCCATCCAGACTTGCTTGCCGTAACGGGAGCATATGCGAATCCATCCGGATTTGCAGGAACAACTGCGCACAAAATTAAACTGTGCCGAACTCGCTTCTCAGAAGGAGATTTAGTATGCGTAACTACGATTTATCCCCTTTACTTCGTCAGTGGATTGGTTTTGACAAACTGGCTAATGCCCTGCAAAACACCGCTGAGCAACAGACGTTTCCGCCGTACAACATCGAAAAAAGCGACGATAACCACTATCGCATCACCCTGGCGCTGGCCGGCTTCCGTCAGGAGGATCTGGATATCCAGCTCGAAGGCACGCGTCTGACCGTGAAAGGTACGCCAGAGAAACAAGAGACCGAGACCAAATGGCTGCATCAGGGGCTGGTTAATCAGCCGTTTAGCCTGAGCTTTACTCTGGCAGACCATATGGACGTCTCAGGCGCAACGTTTACCAACGGGCTGCTGCATATTGACCTGACCCGTAACGTACCGGAAGCCATCGCCCCGCAGCGTATCGCCATTAGCGACCGGCCGGCGTTAAACAGTTAACAAGCCCGCCGAACCTGTAAGTCGGGTAAGGCGCAGCCACCACCCGACATCGCTCACAGACCGCACAAGGCCCTGCCCCGGCAGGGCTTTTTTGTGCGCCATCGCCCATACAACCACCCACGGCTCTGAGAGAATCCTTAGCATAACTAAGGTTATGCCAAGGAAGTGGATCATGAGTGATATCGCGTTAACCGTCAGCGTGTTGGCCCTGGTCGCTGTTGTTGGCCTGTGGATAGGGAATATCAAAATCCGCGGCGTCGGGTTTGGGATAGGCGGGGTGCTGTTTGGCGGCATTTTTGTCGGCCACTTTGCCGACCAGCTCGGGCTGGTGCTGAGCGCCGAAATGCTCCACTTTACTCAGGAATTCGGCCTGATCCTGTTCGTCTATACCATCGGGATTCAGGTGGGGCCGGGTTTTTTCGCCTCTCTTCGTGTCTCCGGCTTACGGCTCAACCTGTTTGCCCTCGGCATTGTGGTGATGGGCGGGCTGGTCACCGCCATTTTGCATAAGATCTTTGCTATTCCTCTGCCCGTAGTGCTGGGCATTTTCTCCGGGGCGGTCACCAACACGCCCGCGCTCGGTGCGGGCCAGCAAATCCTGCGCGATTTGGGCATCGAACCCGGCATCGTCGACCAGATGGGGATGAGCTACGCCATGGCCTATCCGTTTGGCATTTGCGGCATTCTGCTCTCCATGTGGCTGGTCCGCGTCCTGTTTCGCATTAACGTCGATAAAGAGGCAAAGGACCACGAAACCACGCTTACCAACGGCCATATGCCGATCAAAACCATCAACATTCGGGTTGATAACCCCAACCTGAACAATATGGCGATTCAGGACGTGCCGATCCTGAACAGCGCCAATATTATCTGCTCCCGCCTTAAGCGCGACGATATGCTGATGGTGCCCGCGCCCGGCACCATCATTCAGCAAGGCGATCTGTTGCACCTGGTTGGCCAGCCCGGCGATTTGAACAATGCCCGTCTGGTGATTGGTCAGGAAGTGGATACCTCGCTCTCCACGCGCGGCACCGATATGCGGGTGGAGCGCGTTGTGGTGACTAACGAGCACGTACTGGGTAAAAAAATACGCGATCTGCAGGTAAAAGAGCGCTATGACGTGGTGATCTCCCGCCTCAACCGTGCGGGTGTCGAGCTTGTCGCCAGCCCCGAGGCCAGCCTGCAGTTCGGGGATATCCTCAACCTGGTGGGTCGCCCCTCGTCCATCGACGCCGTGGCGGATATGGTGGGTAACGCCCAGCAGAAACTGCAGCAGGTGCAGATGCTGCCGGTGTTCATCGGTATTGGGCTTGGCGTACTCCTTGGCTCCATCCCGCTTTACGTGCCGGGCTTCCCGGTGGCGCTCAAGCTGGGCCTGGCGGGCGGGCCGCTGATTATGGCGCTGATCCTCGGGCGTATCGGCTGCATCGGTAAGCTCTACTGGTTTATGCCGCCGAGCGCCAACCTGGCGCTGCGCGAGCTGGGCATCGTGCTGTTCCTGGCGGTGGTCGGGCTGAAGTCTGGCGGGGATTTCGTCGATACGCTGGTCAAAGGCGAAGGGATGAGCTGGGTCGGCTACGGCATCTTTATCACGGCGATTCCGTTGCTGACGGTAGGCATACTGGCGCGGATGTTCGCCAAAATGAACTACCTGACGCTGTGCGGCATGCTGGCGGGCTCCATGACCGATCCGCCCGCGCTGGCCTTTGCCAACAACCTGCACACCACCAGCGGCGCGGCAGCGCTCTCCTATGCCACCGTCTACCCGCTGGTGATGTTCCTGCGCATCATTACGCCGCAGCTACTGGCGGTGCTGTTCTGGGGGATGGGCTAGCAGGTCGTCCGGGTGGATGCGCCGCAGATGGTAGTCTACCTGGTAATCACTGGTATTTCGGAACATCACGGAATAATTGAGGAACTCGCCGCTGTCGCTGTAGGATAGGGAGGTGATACGCAGCAGCGGCGTCTGTTCCGGCAGGTTCATATAACCCGCCAGCTGCTTATCGGCCAGCACCGGCGTCAGGCTCTCGTAGTTGCCGCTGATGGTGATCCCGCACTCCTTCTCGATGTAATCAAACTTTGACCCTTCAAGATGCGCCAGCGACAGATTGCGAAACAGCTTCACCGGCATAAAACTGTCCTCCAGCATCAGCGGCTTTCCGTCCACGTAGCGCACCCGTCGGGAAAAGTAGATCCGCTCATCCACCTGAATTCGCAGCTGGCTGGCGATGGCGGGCGGGGCGGGCATCACTTCGAACTGCAGCACCTTGCTCTGCACCTCTTTTCCCTGCTGACGCAACACTTCCACCAGCCCGGTCAGGTTGGTGGTTTCGTGGTGAACGTCTTTGCGTGACACAAACGTGCCGCTGCCGTGCCGCCGTTCAACCAGCCCCCAGCTCACCAGCAGATCCAGCGCCTTGCGGATGGTCATTCGCGCCACGCCGAACTCCTGCGCCAGCGCTTTCTCGCCCGGCAGCGGACTGCCGATATTGTAGTCCGACGAATTCAGCCGCAGCCGCAATCTGTCAGCAATGGATTTGTAGATCACCAGTAGACCTCTCTGCCCTTATCAGGGCGTGGATGGCGTCCTGACATGTCCATATTTACCGCAAAAAGTAGACCTGATTGGTCAAAATAAAACCATGAATGCGATCACGAATCGCAGCGGCACGCCATGTTCGCGCATCAGTAAGTTCTTATGCTCACCTCAGGCCAGCAAAAAACCATAAAGGCCTCTACCCCTACAGGTTGTTTCATGAGGATTTAAAAATGCTCAGTCAAATACAACGTTTTGGCGGTGCCATGTTTACCCCTGTGTTGCTGTTTCCGTTCGCCGGGATCGTGGTGGGAATCGCCATCATGCTTCGCAACCCGCTGTTTGTCGGCGAAGCCTTAACGGCCCCCGATCATCTTTTCGCGCAGATTGTTCACATCATTGAAGAGGGCGGCTGGGCGGTGTTCCGCAATATGCCGTTGATTTTTGCCGTCGGCCTGCCGATTGGCCTGGCGAAGCAGGCCCAGGGCCGCGCTTGTCTGGCGGTGCTGATTAGCTTCCTGACCTGGAACTATTTCATCAACTCGATGGGGATGACCTGGGGCCACTTCTTTGGCGTCGACTTCTCCGCCGAACCGACGGCCGGAAGCGGGCTGGCGATGATTGCCGGCATCAAAACGCTCGATACCAGCATCATCGGCGCTATCGTGATTTCAGGCATCGTTACCGCCATCCACAACCGCTATTTTGACAAGCCGCTGCCGGTGTTTCTGGGGATTTTCCAGGGCAGCTCGTTTGTCGTTATCCTCGCGTTCTTCGTCATGATCCCCTGCGCCTGGCTGACGCTGCTGGGCTGGCCGAAAGTGCAGATGGGCATTGAGTCTCTGCAGGCGTTCCTGCGCTCTGCCGGGGCGCTGGGCGTGTGGGTCTATACCTTCCTTGAACGCATTCTGATCCCAACCGGATTGCACCACTTCGTCTACGGTCCGTTCATCTTCGGCCCGGCGGCGGTTGAGGGTGGGATTCAGGTCTACTGGGCGCAGCATCTGCAGGAATTCAGCCAGAGCACCCTGCCGCTGAAAACCCTCTTCCCGGAAGGCGGCTTCGCCCTGCACGGTAACTCAAAAGTGTTCGGTTCGGTCGGGATTGCGCTGGCGATCTGGTACACCGCGTCGCCGGAAAACCGCGTCAAGGTCGCGGGGCTGCTGGTCCCGGCCACGCTTACCGCGGTGCTGGTGGGCATTACCGAACCGCTCGAATTCACCTTCCTGTTTATCTCGCCGCTGCTGTTTGCCGTTCACGCCGTGCTGGCGGCGACCATGGCGACGGTGATGTATACCTTCGGCGTGGTCGGGAACATGGGCGGCGGCCTGCTGGACCAGTTCCTGCCGCAAAACTGGATCCCGATGTTCCATAACCACGCCGCGACGGTCTTTACCCAGATCGGCATTGGCGTCTGCTTCACCGGAATTTACTTCGTGGTTTTCAAAACGCTGATTGCACGCCTGAACCTGAAAACCCCGGGCCGGGAGGAGAGCGAAATCAAGCTCTACAGCAAGGCCGACTATAAGGCGGCGCGCGGGCAAACCACCGCCCCGGCCGCGGCCAGCCAGCAGGTCGGGCAGGCCGCCGGATTCCTGCAGGCGCTCGGCGGCGCGGCCAACATCGAAAGCATCAACAACTGCGCCACCCGCCTGCGCATCGCCCTGGTCGATATGGCGAAAACGCAAAGCGATGACGTCTTCAAAGCCCTCGGCGCCCACGGCGTGGTGCGACGCGGTAACGGCATTCAGGTGATTGTCGGCCTGCACGTTCCTCAGGTGCGCGACCAGCTGGAATCGCTGATGAAAACCCCCTTAACGAATGAACAAACCACCCTGACAGAGGCTATATCATGAAAAAATTCTCAGTTGTCATTGCAGGCGGCGGCAGCACCTTTACGCCTGGTATCGTCCTGATGCTGTTAGCCAACCGTGACCGTTTCCCGCTGCGCGCCCTGAAGTTCTATGACAACGACGGCGCGCGTCAGGAGACCATCGCCGAAGCGTGCAAAATCATCCTTAAGGAGCAGGCCCCGGAGATTGAATTCAGCTACACCACCGATCCGAAAGCGGCCTTTAGCGATGTCGATTTCGTGATGGCGCATATCCGCGTGGGCAAATACCCGATGCGCGAAAAAGATGAAAAAATCCCGCTGCGCCACGGCGTGCTGGGCCAGGAAACCTGCGGCCCGGGCGGGATTGCCTACGGCATGCGCTCTATCGGCGGCGTGCTGGAGCTGGTGGATTACATGGAGCAGTACTCTCCGAACGCGTGGATGCTGAACTACTCCAACCCGGCGGCGATTGTCGCGGAAGCCACGCGCCGCCTGCGTCCGAACGCCAAAATCCTCAACATCTGCGATATGCCGATCGGCATCGAAGGGCGCATGGCACAGATTGTCGGCCTGAAAGACCGCAAAGAGATGCGCGTGCGCTACTACGGCCTGAACCATTTCGGCTGGTGGACGTCAATTGAAGACCTGAACGGCAACGATCTGATGCCGAAGCTGCGCGAATACGTGGCGAAAAACGGTTATGTTCCGCCTTCTGACAACGCTCACACCGAGGCGAGCTGGAACGATACGTTCGCTAAAGCAAAAGACGTGCAGGCGCTGGATCCGGATACCATGCCGAACACCTACCTGAAGTATTATCTCTTCCCGGACTACGTAGTCGTGCATTCCAACCCGGAACGCACTCGCGCCAATGAGGTCATGGATCACCGTGAGAAGCACGTGTTCAGTTCCTGCCGGGCGATTATCGAGGCGGGCAAATCCTCCGCCGGTGAGCTGGAAATCGACGAACATGCGTCGTACATCGTCGATCTGGCGACCGCCATTGCCTTTAACACCCAGGAGCGGATGCTGCTGATTGTGCCAAACAACGGGGCCATCCATAACTTTGATGCCGATGCGATGGTGGAAATTCCTTGCCTGGTGGGCCATAACGGACCGGAGCCGCTCACGGTGGGCGATATTCCGCACTTCCAGAAAGGGCTGATGAGCCAGCAGGTGGCGGTGGAAAAACTGGTGGTGGATGCCTGGGAGCAGCGCTCGTATCAGAAACTCTGGCAGGCGATTACCCTGTCGAAAACCGTGCCGAGCGCGTCTGTTGCGAAAGCGATTCTGGATGACCTGATCGAGGCCAACAAGGATTTCTGGCCAGAGCTGCACTGATCGTCCTGACCGGCATCGCCCGATGCCGGTCTCCTTGTCCTTGTCGATTTACGCTATGCTGAAGCCTGCCCGTTGCACGACAAGGAACCTTCATGAAAATTTCCCGCCTCGGCGAAGCGCCGGACTACCGCTTCTCGCTGGCTAATGAACGCACGTTTTTAGCGTGGATCCGCACCGCGCTGGGATTCCTTGCCGCCGGGGTGGGGCTCGACCAGCTCGCGCCTGATTTCGCCACGCCGCTGATTCGCGAGGTGCTGGCGCTGCTGCTGTGCCTGTTCGCGGGCGTGCTGGCGATTTACGGCTACCTGCGCTGGCTGCGCAATGAAAAAGCGATGCGTCTGAAGCAGGATCTGCCCTATACGCGTGGGTTACTCATCATCAGCGCGATTTTGTTGGCGGTGGCGGGCGTGGTGATGGTGCTGGTGTTCTATGGCGGATAGCCGCAAAGCGCGACGCGAAGCGGACCCCGGCCTGCAGCCGGAGCGGACGTCACTCGCCTGGCTGCGCACGCTGCTGGGGTATGGTGCGCTGATTGCCCTGGCGATTAAGCACAACTGGCACCGCACCGGGGTGCCGTTCTGGATCTCGCTTGTTGTGCTGGCGCTGGTGGCGATCGTTTTATGGCGCTATACCCGCAGTCGTAACCTGATGGACGTGGCAAAAGAGGATGTTGTGCAGCCGAAGGCGGTGCGGGATAAGTTCCTGATCGCCCTGGCCGTGCTGTCTCTGTCTTTACTCTTCGCAGTGACTCACATTCAGCAAATTGTGAGCTTATAAAGCCCGGTGGCGGCTACGCCTTACCGGGCCTACAACTGCCGCGAACCGTAGGCCGGGTAAGGCGCAGCCGCCACCCGGCATAATTACTTCCCTTTCGCCAGATACTTCGCCATCTCGTCTTCCGGCACCATGCCGCCGCCGGTCGCCCACACCAGGTGGGTAACGCTGGCATCTGAAGGCACGCGCAGCGGTCCGGCCATGCCCGCCAGCGCGGACGGTTCCAGCCGAATGCCTTCCTCCTGCGCCAGCCAGCCGAGCATGTCGTACATGCTCTGATCGGAAAGCGTATAGAACCCGTCAAGCAGGCGCTCCATGGCGCGGCCCACGAAGCCAGACGCGCGTCCTACCGCCAGCCCGTCCGCTGCCGTTACGTTATCAATGCCCAGGTCCTGTACGGCAATCTCGTCGTGCAGGCCGGTGTAGACGCCCAGCAGCATGCACGGGGAGTGCGTGGGCTCCGCGAAGAAGCAGTGGACGTTGTCACCAAAGGCCAGCTTCAGGCCAAACGCCACGCCGCCAGGGCCGCCGCCGACGCCGCACGGCAGATAGACGTACAGCGGATGATCGGCATCCACCACGCGGCCCTGTGCGGCAAACTGCGCCTTTAGCCGCTCGCCTGCCACCGCGTAGCCCAGGAACAGGGTGCGGGAGTTTTCATCGTCAATGAAGAAACAGTTCGGATCGCTTTCTGCCGCTTTGCGTCCCTGCTCCACCGCCACGCCGTAATCCTGCTCATATTCCACGACGATGACGCCGTGGCTGCGCAGTTTGGCTTTCTTCCACTCGCGGGCGTCGGCGGACATATGCACCGTCACCTTAAAGCCGATGCGGGCGCTCATGATACCGATGGACATCCCCAGGTTGCCGGTTGAGCCTACCGCAATGCTGTACTGGCTGAAGAAGTCCTTAAAGCGCGGCTCCAGCAGGATGCTGTAGTCATCCTCAACGCTCAGTAATCCGGCGTCCAGAGCCAGTTTTTCCGCGTGGGTCAGCACCTCATAGATACCGCCGCGCGCTTTAATCGAGCCGGAAATCGGCAGATGGCTGTCTTTTTTCAGCAGCAGCGTGCCGGGAATAGACTTAGCAGATTCTTTCTCCAGCCGCGCCTGCATTGCCGGAATGGCGACCAGTTCGGATTCAATAATCCCACCCGTTGCCGCCGTCTCCGGGAAGGCTTTCGCCAGATACGGCGCGAAGCGGTTGAGTCGCGCATGGGCGTCGTCCACGTCGGCTTTGGTCAGCCCGACATAGGGCAGCCCTTCCGCTAGCGTGGTGGTGCGCGGGTTAAGCCAGGTGGTTTCTTTCAGGGCAATCAGATCCTCAACAAGAGGAAACTGTGCGGTTAAAGTGGTGATAGTTGCGTTTTCCATAATACGTCTCTTCGCGCTCAGATAATGAAAGAAAGCAGGAATGTGCCGCCAAGTGCAAGCACCGAGGCGATAAACGTCGCCGTCGTATAGTATTTGAAGGTCTCATTCAGGGTCGCGCCGCAGTATTGCTTCACCAGCCAGAAGAGGGAGTCGGTGACGATCGTGCAGCCAATTGCGCCGGAACCGATGGCAATGGTGATGATCTCCGGACTGACGTTCGGGTAGAGCGGCAGCATCGGCGCGACGATGGCCGTGGCGCCCATCATCGCGACCGTGGCGGAGCCAACGGCGGCATGCAGCACCAGCGCCACCAGCCAGGCCAGCAGAATAGGGTGCATGTGCAGGTTCGAGAGAATATGCGCCAGCGAGTCCGCCAGTCCGCTGGTTTTCAGGATGGCGTTGAACGCGCCGCCCGCGCCGATAATCAGCAAAATGTTGGCGATAGAGCCAAAGCCGTGCTCCGTATGGGTCAGCATCGCGCCCATGCCCATATGCTGGCGGATGCCCAGCAGGTAGTAGGCGACAAACACGGCGATAAACATGGAGGTGATGGGGTTGCCGATAAACTCCAGCAGCGTATACAGCGTGCCGTCTTTTGCCATATTCAGTTCGGCGATGGTCTTCACCAGCATCAGGGCAATCGGCAGCAGCACCGTAAACAGCGTAGCGCCCAGCGACGGCAGGGTATGCTCCTCCCGCACCTTCAGGTCTGAAAATTCCGCCGGAACGGGTTTAAACGGCAGACGATTGCCGAGCAGTTTCAGGAACAGCGGGCCGCCGACCAGAGAGGCCATCAGGCCCACCAGCAGGCCGTAGACGATCACCGTCCCGACGTCCGCCCCTAATTTATTGGTCACAAACAGCGCAGCCGGATGCGGCGGCACCACGCAGTGCACCGCCATCAGCGCGGTACAGAGCGGAATGGCCAGCTTGAGCAGCGACGTGTGGGTCTTTTTGGCGATGGAAAACGCCAGTGGGATCAGCAGGACCACGCCCACTTCCACGAACAGCGTAATGCCGCAGATCAGGCCCACCAGCACCATAATCACGTCTGCTGACAGCCAGCGGCAGCGCTGCAGGGCGATCCCGATGCGCTCTGCCGCGCCGGAAACCTCCATCATCTTGCCGAGAATGGTCCCAAGACCAATCACGGCCGCCAGGAAGCCCAGCGTGCCGCCAATCCCGCTCTCAATGGCGTTTACCATATCCAGCGGGCTCATTCCCATCATTGCGCCGACGAAAAAGCTCGCCAGCAGCAGCGCGAGGAACGGGTGAAACTTCAGTTTTACGATGGTTAAAACAATCAACACAATGCTGACCAGCAGCGTTGCCACAACCCAGACCTGAGATCCCATATCTCACCTCACCCTTATGTCATCTGGGGGTATTGGACGAAAAAGCGGCGTGGGCTGACAAACGATATAAATTGGCGTTCAGGTGAGCCAGATTGAATCAACTGAGTGACTGCGCTCTAAAAAACGCACTTAACTCGCATTAGGTTCACATAAATTCACCCTTAAACGGTATGCTGAGCGCAGAAACCACGCGTGAGAATTGTGATGACCGATGCAAATGAAGCCAGAAACCGGCTGCTCAACGGCTGGCAACTGTCGAAAATGTACACCTTTGAAGTGGCGGCCCGGCATGAATCCTTCGCGCTGGCGGCGGAGGAACTGTCGCTTAGCCCCAGCGCGGTGAGCCACCGCATTAATCTGCTGGAAGAGGAGCTGGGTATTCAGCTGTTTGTCCGTTCGCACCGTAAAGTCGAGCTGACGCAGGAGGGAAAGCGCGTTTACTGGACGCTAAAATCGTCCCTCGACACCCTAAATCAGGAGATCCTGGACATCAAAAACCAGGCGCTGTCCGGCACGCTGACGGTCTACTCCCGGCCGTCGATCGCTCAGTGCTGGCTGGTACCGATGCTGGGCGACTTTACCCGCCGCTATCCGTCGATTTCGCTCACCATCCTGACCGGCAATGATTACGTCAATATGCAGCGAACGGGCGTCGATCTGGCGCTCTATTTCGACGATACGCCGCCAAACCATCTGTCTCACCACTTCCTGATGGACGAAGAGATTTTGCCCGTCTGCTCGCCGCAGTATGCCCGCGAGCATGAGCTGTTGAAAAACCCCGATAACCTCAGCCACTGCACGCTGCTGCATGACCGTCAGGCCTGGAGTAATGATTCCGGTACGGATGAGTGGCTGAGCTGGGCGCAGCACTTTGCGGTGAATATGCCGCCATCGTCTGGCATTGGTTTCGATCGTTCCGATTTGGCGATCATTGCGGCCATCAACCACGTCGGCGTCGCGATGGGCAGAAAGCGGCTGGTGCAAAAACGGCTTGAACGGGGCGAACTGATCGCTCCGTTTGGTGACAAGACCCTGAAATGTCATCAGCACTACTATATTTCGACGCTTTCTGGCCGTCAGTGGCCGAAAATTGACGCCTTTATCGGCTGGCTGAGAGAACTGGCAGGTTGAAGAATTATTACGCTTTCGCGCTACACCAAATGTGAAAAAGCGTGCTAAATACAGGTAATGCTTTCGATTTATCCAGGGTAAACCGTGTTAAAGCCTTTTATTGCCTGTGCATTACTGATCTCTTCCGGCTGGGCCATTGCCGCTGAGCCGCCGCTGACGGCCGCCCTTTATGCGCAGCAGCTGGGCGTCGGGATGGATGTGGACTGGGCGCGCACCGAGCGCGGCATACGTGAATTCGACCCGCTGGTGGTACGCGATTTTCGGGCTAAAGGCATTACCCACGTGCGCATCCGCGTCGCCGATGAGCCGACGGAAGCGCGGCTGATCCACCTGCGCAAGCTGGTGGAAGCCTGCGAGCAGTATGGCGTGATCCCGATAGTCGCGTATCAGGCTGATGAATATAAAAACGACCCGAAAGCCGATAACGAGAAAGAGACGGTCAACTGGTGGATTGCCGTGGCGCACTATTTCGGTCAGAGCTACCCGCTGCTGGGTTTTGACCTCATCTATGAACCGGCCGACAAGCTCAACCACAATCTGGCGTCGTTAAACCGCGTCTATGAAAAGACCATCAAAGCGATCCACGACATCGACCCACAGCGCATGATCTTCATTGCGCCGCGCCTGCGTGCCGCGCCGGAGGAGTTATCCAGTCTGAAGCTGCCCGCGCACAGCCAAAACTATCTGCTGGCGGAGTGGCATATTTTCCCGTGGGGGCCGCTGAAGAATGGCGGTAAATACCCGTGGACGTCCGGCACGGCGGCGGAGAAAGCGGCAATCCGTAACCGCATCAATGCCGCGCTGCACTGGCAGCAAAAAACCGGGCACGTTAGCTGGGTTGGGGGCTGGGGCGTGGGAGAATCAAGCCGCTTTACGCCAACCGCCTCGCAAATAGCGTTCGCTACCTTTATGGCCTGCGAGCTGCAAAAGGCGAAAATCCCGTATGCGCTTAACGCGGATTTCCAGTTTTACGACGGGGAAGAGGGCGCCTGGCGGCCTGCGCCAGAGCCGTTATTGCAGGCGATGATCGCCCCTGTCTGTGAAAAGCCCGGCGAGAAGCCGGGCCATCATGCGGTTAAACCGGCTGCTCGTGATGCGGGACACGCGACGCCAGCGGCAGCCAGCACAGTAAAATCAGCAGCCCCATCAGCGTCATCAACAGGCCCAAACTAGCCTGCCCGGTCTGCGGCATCATCGCTGAAAGCCAGGCCAGCGCGCCGGAACCGATGTTCTGCAAACCGCCCACCAACGCGCCCGCCGTACCTGCGAGGAACGGGAACGGCTCCATCGCGCCGCTGGTGGCGAGCGGGAACAGCATCCCCGCGCCAAAGAAGAACAGCGCCGCCGGGATGAGCAGCGTCCAGACGGTCATCACGCCAAACAGCCCTGGGATCCACATCATCAGACCCGCCAGCAGACAGCTGATCACCGACTGCCACATCAGGGTGGAGAAGCGTTTGTTTGGTCGCCCGGCAAACCACGCACCGAAGAACGCCGCCGGGATCGGCAGAATAAACAGAATGCTCACCACCATACTGCTCAGGCCAAGCCCCGCGCCCAGCAGCACGCCGGAGCAGGCTTCAAACACCGCGATACCCGCCAGGCCGCCAATCAGCATCAGCAGGTAGCAGGTGAACGCGCCGTTGCCGAACAGCGTTTTATAGCTGGCGATAAGCTTCGTGCGCGGCGCGTCCTGCGGGCGCGTTTCCGGCATCCAGCGCGCCATGCTGAAGGTGACAATCATGCAGAGCACCAGCAGGAAGGCGTAACAGGCGCGCCAGGACCACATCGTGTCCAGCAGGCCGCCGATCAGCGGGGCCAGCAGCGGGCTGACCAGAATGCCCATATTCAGCAGGCTGTTGGCATGGCGCAGCTGGGTCCCCTGATACATATCGCGCGGTAAGGTTCGCGCCATCACCCCGCCGACGCCGGTCCCGACGCCCTGCAGGGCGCTGGCGGCAATCAATACGGTCAGGTTATGGGTGGTCATCGCAATGACGGTCGCCACCATGAAAATGCTCATGCCCACCAGGATCACCGGGCGACGCCCGACGCGGTCGGAGAGCGGGCCGTAGAAGAGCTGCGAAACGCCATAGGTCAACAGGTAAGCTGCCATTACGCTCTGTACTGCGCCCTCGCGGACGTTTAATTCCTTTGCCATGTCGGCAATCGCCGGAATGTAGATGGTTTGCGCCATCTGACCGACGGCCACCAGTAACACCAGCATCAACAATAAGTTAACGTTCCGTTGCTTTTTCATGTCGCTGAATACTTTTGCCAAAAGAGAAAAATGAAGAATAAGTGACTGCGCATTCCCATAAATGCGCGAGGAATCTACCACAGCGAGATGACAATTTAAGCATTGTTGTGGTGAATGAAAAAAACGGTAAAGGCAGGATTTGTAAACAAGAACGGCAACTAATGTTGCCAGTGCTTTACGCCAGACGCAGCAGAATGGCGCCGCCGGCAATGCCCAGCGCCGCCGCGATGCGCAGGCCCGCAACCTTTTCTTTTAAAAGCAAAAATGCGATCAGCGCGCCAAAGAGTATGGAAGTTTCCCGCAGCGCCGCAACCACCGCCAGCGGTGCCTGCGTCATTGCCCACAGCGCCAGACCGTACGAGCCCATGGTGCCAACGCCGCCGAGCAGCCCCTTTTTCCAGTGCAGACGCAGGTAGCCGGATGCCTCGCGTCGACGCGCGAGCATCGCCCAGCCGAGCAGGCAGAAGCCGTTCATAAAGAAGGTCCACAGCGTATAGCCCAGCGCGGTGTCTGACAGCCGCACGCCGGTGCCGTCCACCAGGGTATACCCGGCGATAAAACAGGCATTCAGCAGCGCCAGCCAGATCCCCTTGCGCGACTGCATGCGCCCGTTCATCGCCATCGCCAGAATCGACAGGCAAATTACCCCAATGCCGGACCAGGCGAGCCAGGAGAGACGATCGCCAAGCGCCAGCATGCTGATCAGCGCCACCAGCAGCGGTGCGGTGCCGCGCATCAGCGGATAGGTCTGGCTCATATCGGAGACCTGATAGGTCTTTGCCACCAGCACGGTGTACACCACCTGTAAGGCGCAGGAGACTAACAAAAACGGCCAGCTTGCGGCAGAGGGCTGTGGAGAGAAGGGGAGCAGCACCAGGGCAATCAGCGTGGCGGAGCCGCTGACGCTAATCGCGGAATAGAGCTTGTCCGTTCCGGCTTTGACAATGGCATTCCAGCTGGCATGCAGCAGGGCGGCGAACAGCAAAATGCAGAATACGGTGATGGTCATGGCGTATCGGGTGATGAATTGTCACTCAACTGTAACATTCACGCCCTGAAGCTGCCAGCCGGTTACACCGCACAAAAAAGGCGGTGCGTCACCCGCGGTTCGTCCGAGACCAGCGTAAAACCTGCCCGGCGATAAAACCCGTAGGCAGCGTCCGGCGCATGGGTATTGAGGAAATCAAACCAGATGCTGGCATCGGCCATCACGACGGTTAAAAGCTGCTTGCCAATCCCCAGCCCGCGGCACTTCTCGCTGACGTAGAGATGGCGAATACGTCCGGCCCGCGGCTGCTGGCTGAACGGATCGCGGTTGAGGCCGCACACGCCCACCAGCTTGCCGTTAAGAAACGCACCTAACAGCTTTTCGCCCGGCGCGTTAAAGCGGTTCTCACCCCGCTGCCAGCTCTCTTCAAGCCTGCGCAGCATGTTAAAATTCAGTGCAATACTTTCCGCCTTCAGGGCGATATACCCCGGCTCATCAGGCGTAACAGGCTCAATTAACAGACGCGACATAGCATTCCCTCGTTATTAAAGAGGGGCGGTTGCCCGCCCCTCTCAGGTGCGACTTGAACCTGAATTACCGAACGAATTTCAGGACAGCATCAAGCAGTTGCAGTACTGCAACAATGAGTTTAAGGATAAGTATCACCATATCCACTACGCTCATACGCGTCTCCTTTTGGTTAAAAGGAGCACGATGCTGGCGTACCTTTCCGCCGCCTGTTGCCAGCACCTGGATTGACGTAACACAGTGTGCTCACTTCAGGGGTTAAGGCACTGACGGCACCACCCGTTTCAGCCAGGACTTCGTTGCGCCGGTAGAACTGCGGCCCCCTCGCTCACTGCGAACACCCTCAGTATAGATAAATACTGTATGTATGAACAGTATTTTTTGGACAAAAATCGAAAGGCGATCCATACTCAAAAACGTCAAAATCCGTGCCGGAATTGCGCGTTCGTCTTCGATCGCGTATACTTTTTGCGTTGACGTAACACAGTGTGTTCTGCGGCGACCAACCGCAAAACCCTGATAAAAACCTCGCTTAGGCGGGGTTTTTTGTTTTCATCATCCAACAAACGAAACGTGATCCCTGGCGCATTTTTGCGCAGATGAAAAATTTTCCATTGTCACGCCCGAAAACCTGTGTTTGTATAAATTCAATCAATGATTCCAAACACAGGTCCCCAATGACTTCATCCATCTTCACTTCGACCCTACTAAAAACTGCGCAACCAGCCGCAGTGGTCGTCGTGCGTGTGGTGGTGGTCGTCGGCAATGCGCCGTAGGGACTGGATCAACACACGAATCCAAAACCCCGCCGGCGCAAACCGGGCGGGGTTTTTCGTTTAGGACCCTCCCCGGAAAGTCGGCTCAGAAGAAAAGGACTGGAGCATGGCAAGTTCGGGCACAACATCCACCAAGACGCGTTTTACCGGCGCGCAACTGATCGTTCATCTGCTGGAGCGACAGGGCATTACCACGGTTGCGGGCATCCCCGGCGGCACGGTGCTGCCGCTGTACGATGCGTTAAGCCAAAGCACGCAGATCCGCCACGTGCTGGCACGCCACGAGCAGGGGGCAGGCTTTATCGCTCAGGGCATGGCGCGCACGCAGGGTAAACCGGCGGTCTGTATGGCCTGCAGCGGCCCGGGCGCAACCAACCTGGTCACCGCCATCGCCGACGCGCGCCTCGACTCCATTCCGCTGATCTGCATTACCGGCCAGGTGCCGTCTTCGATGATCGGTACCGATGCGTTCCAGGAAGTGGATACCTACGGCATCTCTATCCCCATCACCAAACATAACTATTTAGTTCGCGACATCGCCGAGCTTCCTCAGGTTATCAGCGATGCGTTCCGCATTGCGCAGTCTGGCCGCCCGGGCCCGGTGTGGATAGACATTCCTAAGGATGTCCAGACCGCAGAAATTGAGATCGACGTTCTGCCTGAACCGGGCGAGCGTGCCCCCGCGCCAGCATTTAGCGCGGAGAGCGTGCGCGACGCCGCCGCCATGATTAACGCCGCCAAACGTCCGGTGCTCTATCTGGGCGGCGGGGCGATCAACGCCGCGGATGAAATCCGCCAGTTTGCGGAAAAAGCCAACCTGCCGACCACCATGACCCTGATGGCGCTCGGCATGCTGCCAAAAGCGCACCCGCTGTCCCTGGGGATGTTGGGCATGCACGGCGCGCGCAGCACCAACTACATCCTGCAAGAGGCGGATTTGCTGATTGTTATGGGCGCGCGTTTTGATGACCGGGCGATTGGCAAAACCGAGCAGTTCTGTCCGAATGCGAAAATCATTCACGTGGATATCGATCGCGCCGAGCTGGGTAAAATCAAGCAGCCGCACGTGGCGATTCAGGGCGACGTAGCCGAAGTGCTGGCGCAGCTGATCCCGCAAACCGACGCGACCGATCGCGCCGACTGGCGCCAGCTGGTGGCCGATCTGCAGCGCGAGTTCCCGGGCGCGATCCCAACTGAAGGCGATCCGCTGAGCCACTATGGCCTGATCAACGCCGTGGCCGCCTGCGTGGACGACAGCGCGATTATCACCACCGACGTGGGACAGCATCAGATGTGGACCGCCCAGGCCTACCCGCTGAACCGTCCACGCCAGTGGCTGACCTCCGGCGGTCTGGGAACCATGGGCTTTGGTCTGCCTGCAGCAGTTGGTGCGGCGCTGGCGAATCCGGACCGCAAGGTCATCTGCTTCTCCGGCGACGGCAGCCTGATGATGAACATTCAGGAGATGGCGACCGCAGCCGAAAACCAGTTAGACGTGAAAATCATCCTGATGAACAACGAGGCGCTGGGGCTGGTGCACCAGCAGCAGAGCCTGTTCTACAAGCAGGGCGTGTTTGCGGCGACCTATCCGGGGATGATTAACTTTATGCAGATTGCCGCCGGCTTTGGCCTGCACACCTGCGATCTGAACGCGGAAGAGGATGCCCACGCGGCGCTGCAGGCGGCGATCTCGCGTCCGGGCCCGGCGCTGATCCACGTCCGTATCGACCCTGAACAAAAAGTGTATCCGATGGTGCCGCCGGGTGCGGCAAATACTGAGATGGTGGGAGAATAAGCCATGCAGAAACAACATGATAACGTCATTCTGGAACTCACCGTCCGCAACCACCCTGGCGTCATGACTCACGTCTGCGGGCTGTTTGCCCGCCGGGCGTTTAACGTGGAAGGCATTCTCTGTTTGCCGATTCAGGGCAGCGAGCACAGCCGCATCTGGCTACTGGTGAACGATGACCAGCGTCTGGAGCAGATGATGGCGCAGATCGACAAGCTGGAGGACGTCACCAACGTGGCGCGCAACCAGTCCGATCCCACCATGTTTAACAAAATTGCGGTGTTCTTCGAATAGATCGCTTAAGGTAGGCGTCTTTCGCTCTTGTAGGCCGGATAAGCGCAGCGCTATCCGGCATTTCAGACCGCAGGAACACACATGACCACCATCGCCCTTATCGACGACCACCTTATCGTCCGCTCTGGCTTTGCCCAGCTTCTCAACCTCGAACCGGATTTCCAGGTCGTGGCCGAGTTTGGCTCCGGTCGCGAAGCGCTGGCGGGCCTGCCGGGGCGCGGGGTGCAGGTCTGTATCTGCGATATCTCCATGCCCGACCTCTCCGGGCTGGAGCTGTTAAGCCAGCTGCCGAAAGGGATGGCGACCATTATGCTCTCGGTCCACGACAGCCCGGCGCTGGTCGAGCAGGCGCTCAACGCGGGCGCGCGCGGGTTCCTCTCCAAACGCTGTAGCCCGGACGAGCTGATTGCCGCCGTGCGCACCGTCTCCACCGGCGGCTGCTACCTGACGCCGGATATCGCCATCAAGCTGGCGGCCGGACGACAGGATCCGCTCACCAGACGTGAGCGTCAGGTGGCTGAGAAGCTCGCGCAGGGGATGTCGGTAAAAGAGATTGCCGCCGAGCTGGATCTGTCGCCGAAGACCGTGCACGTCCATCGCGCCAACCTGATGGAAAAACTCAACGTCAGCAACGACGTCGAGCTGGCGCGCCGCATGTTCGACAGCTGGCAATGAGTCCCGTGTTTTCGCGGCTGATCGCCGTCGTTGCGAGCTTTTTTATCTTCTCTGCCGCGTGGTTCTGCCTGTGGAGCATCAGCCTGCATCTGGTGGAACGTCCTGAACTGGCGGTGCTGCTCTTTCCCTTCGGCCTGCGACTGGGGTTAATGCTCCAGTGCCCGCGCGGCTACTGGCCCGTTTTGCTGGGTGCAGAGTGGCTGCTGCTGGTCTGGCTGGCGCAGGAAGTCGCTCTGGCGCATCTGCCATTATTGATGACCGGAAGCCTGCTTACGCTTCTCCCGGTTGCGCTCATTTCCCGCTACCGTCACCAGCGCGACTGGCGCACGCTGCTGCGCCAGGGGGCGGCGCTGATTGCCGCCGCGCTGCTGCAGTCCCTGCCGTGGGTTGGCGATAAGGAGTTGCTCAACGCGCTGCTGCTCACCCTCACCGGCGGCTTGACGCTTGCGCCGACCTGCCTCGTTATCTGGCACTATCTCTCCAGCACCGTCTGGCAGCCGCTTGGTCCGGGGCTGGTGTCCCAACCGGTGAACTGGCGCGCCAGGCATCTCATCTGGTATCTGCTGCTGTTCGTGGTGAGCCTCTGGCTTCAGCTGGGTCTACCTGCCGAGCTTTCACGCTTTACGCCGTTTTGCCTGGCGCTGCCGATTATTGCCCTGGCCTGGCACTACGGCTGGCAGGGGGCGCTGATCGCGACCCTGATGAACGCCATCGCGCTGATTGCCAGCCAGACCTGGCACGACCATCCGGTGGATCTGCTGCTCTCGCTGCTGGCCCAGAGCCTGACCGGGCTGCTGCTCGGGGCGGGTATTCAGCGTCTGCGCGAGCTGAACCAGTCCCTGCAAACCGAGCTGGCGCGCAACCGGCGTCTGGCTGAACGCCTGCTGGAGACCGAAGAGAGCGTGCGGCAGGAGGTCGCCCGCGAGCTGCACGATGATATCGGCCAGACGATCACTGCCATCCGCACCCAGGCGGGCATTGTCCAGCGTCTGGCGGCGGAAAACGCGGGCGTGAAGCAGGGCGGAGCGCATATCGAGCAGCTTTCACTGGGCGTGTATGACTCGGTGCGACGCCTGCTCGGCAGGCTGCGTCCGCGCCAGCTCGACGACCTGTCGCTGGAGCAGGCGGTGCGTTCCCTGATGCGCGAGATGGAGCTGGAAAGCCGCGGCATTGTCAGTCATCTCGACTGGCGAATTAACGAATCTGTGCTGAGCGAAGGCCAGCGCGTAACCCTTTTCCGCGTCTGTCAGGAAGGGCTGAACAATATTGTTAAACACGCCAATGCCAGCGCGGTCACGATCCAGGGCTGGCAGCAGGACGAACGCCTGATGCTGATAATTGAAGACGATGGCTGCGGCCTGCCGCCGGGCTCCGGCCACCAGGGCTTTGGCCTGGCGGGCATGCGCGAGCGCGTCAAGGCGCTGGGCGGCACGCTGAACCTCTCCTGCACCCACGGGACGCGCGTCAGCGTCAGCCTGCCGCTACGGAGTTATCATGTTTAAAACCCCTGCCAGCGCCGCGCCGATTGGCGACAAAGCGGAAATCGACGCCCGCTACCGCTACTGGCGTCGCCATATTCTGATCGCCATCTGGCTCGGCTACGCGCTGTTCTACTTTACCCGCAAAAGCTTCAACGCCGCCGCGCCGGAAATTCTCGCCAGCGGCGTGATGACGCGCACCGACATCGGCCTGCTGGCGACGCTGTTTTACATCACCTACGGCCTGTCGAAGTTCTTCTCCGGCATCGTTAGCGATCACTCCAACGCGCGTTATTTCATGGGCGTAGGGCTGATCGCCACCGGGGTGGTGAACATCCTGTTTGGTTTCTCTACCTCGCTGTGGGCCTTTGCCCTGCTGTGGGCGCTTAACGCCTTCTTCCAGGGCTGGGGTGCGCCGGTCTGCGCCCGCCTGCTCACGGCGTGGTACTCGCGCAACGAGCGCGGCGGCTGGTGGGCCGTCTGGAACACCGCGCACAACGTCGGCGGGGCGCTGATCCCGATGGTAGTGGGTGCCGCGGCGCTGCACTACGGCTGGCGCGCGGGGATGATGATTGCCGGTGGCCTGGCGATTGTCGCCGGGCTGTTCCTCTGCTGGCGCCTGCGTGACAGGCCGCAGACCGTGGGCCTGCCTGCGGTGGGCGACTGGCGGCACGACGAGATGGAGATTGCCCAACAGCAGGAGGGCGCGGGGCTGACCCGCAAGGAGATCCTCACCAAATATGTGCTGAAAAACCCCTACATCTGGCTCCTCTCGCTCTGCTACGTGCTGGTCTACGTGGTGCGCGCGGCCATCAACGACTGGGGCAATCTGTACATGTCCGAGACGCTCGGCGTGGACCTGGTCACTGCTAACTCGGCGGTCACGATGTTCGAACTGGGCGGGTTTATCGGCGCGCTGGTGGCGGGCTGGGGCTCGGATAAGCTGTTCAACGGCAACCGCGGCCCGATGAACCTGATTTTTGCCGCCGGGATTTTGCTCTCCGTCGGCTCGCTGTGGCTGATGCCGTTCGCCAGCTACGTTATGCAGGCGGCGTGCTTCTTCACCACCGGCTTCTTCGTCTTTGGCCCGCAGATGCTCATCGGCATGGCGGCGGCAGAGTGCTCCCACAAAGAGGCGGCAGGCGCGGCGACGGGCTTTGTCGGGCTGTTTGCCTACCTCGGCGCATCGCTCTCCGGCTGGCCGCTGGCGCGGGTCATCGACATCTGGCACTGGAGCGGCTTCTTCGCGGTGATCGCCATCGCGGCGGGAATTTCCGCGCTGCTGCTGCTGCCGTTTTTACATGCCCAGGCCCCGCGTGAAGCCAGTGTGATGTGATGCGCCTCACCTTTTCACCCCGAGTGGTGCAAAACTAAGAAATTTTCCCGGTTTTACCTGGACGCTGTCTCAGGCATCTCTCCCGGCTGATTTTTACAATGCTGCAAAAATCAGCTCAGGAGTAAATCAACCATGCTGGCCTTCTTAAATCAGGTGCGCAAGCCGACCCTGGATCTGCCGCTCGACGTGCGGCGCAAGATGTGGTTCAAACCGTTCATGCAGTCCTATCTGGTGGTCTTCATCGGCTACCTGACCATGTACCTGATCCGCAAAAACTTTAACATCGCGCAGAACGACATGATCTCCACCTATGGGCTGAGCATGACGCAGCTGGGGATGATTGGCCTGGGCTTCTCCATCACCTACGGCGTGGGGAAAACTGTCGTTTCCTACTACGCGGACGGCAAAAACACCAAGCAGTTCCTGCCGTTTATGCTGATCCTCTCCGCCATCTGTATGCTCGGCTTCAGCGCCAGCATGGGCGCAGGGTCCGTTAGCCTGTTCCTGATGATCGCCTTCTACGCCCTGAGCGGTTTCTTCCAGAGTACCGGCGGGTCGTGCAGCTACTCCACCATCACCAAATGGACGCCGCGCCGCAAGCGAGGGTCGTACCTCGGCATGTGGAACATCTCCCATAACCTCGGCGGGGCGGGTGCGGCAGGCGTGGCGCTGTTTGGCGCAAACTACCTGTTCGACGGCCACGTCATCGGTATGTTTATCTTCCCGTCGATTATCGCCCTGATTGTCGGCTTTATCGGCCTGCGCTTCGGCAGCGACTCCCCCGAATCCTACGGCCTCGGCAAAGCTGAAGAGCTGTTCGGCGAGGAGATCAGCGAAGAGGACAAAGAGACCGAAGAGAACGAGATGACCAAATGGCAGATCTTTGTTGAGTACGTGCTGAAAAACAAAGTGATCTGGCTGCTCTGCTTCTCAAACATCTTCCTCTACGTGGTGCGCATCGGCATCGACCAGTGGTCTACCGTGTACGCCTTCCAGGAGCTGAAGCTCTCTAAAGAGGTGGCGATTCAGGGCTTCACCCTGTTTGAAGTGGGGGCGCTGGTCGGCACGCTGCTGTGGGGCTGGCTCTCCGACCTCGCCAACGGCCGTCGCGCGCTGGTGGCCTGCATCGCGCTGGCGCTGATTATCGCTACCCTCGGCGTCTACCAACACGCCAGCAACCAGTACGTTTACCTCGCATCCCTGTTTGCGCTCGGCTTCCTGGTGTTTGGTCCGCAGCTGCTGATCGGCGTGGCGGCAGTGGGCTTCGTCCCGAAAAAAGCGATCGGCGCCGCCGACGGGATCAAGGGCACCTTCGCCTACCTGATCGGCGACAGCTTCGCCAAGCTGGGTCTGGGAATGATCGCCGACGGCACGCCAATTTTCGGCCTCACCGGCTGGGCGGGCACCTTCGCGGCGCTGGATGCAGCTGCGATCGGCTGTATCGTCCTGATGGCGATGGTTGCCGTACTGGAAGAACGTAAAATTCGCCGTGAGAATCGTGCGCAGAAATTAAAAACAGCCTGAGTGTGCAGGTAACTTCTTTGCCCGGTGTGTGATGCCGGGCTTTTTTATTTCCGCCGACGGCATTAATACCTTATCCCCCGTTCTGCAACGTCTTTTCAGTGCACTATTCTGGTTCTGCCCGCTGTTGACGCCGTGCGTTTCCCGCTATGATGAGCGGCTAGTCAAAGGAGAACGCATGGTCTGGATAATGCTGGCAACGCTTGCAGTGGTGTTTGTGGTGGGATTTCGCGTCCTGACCTCAGATTCCCGCCGCGCCATCAAACGTTTAAGCGAGCGTCTGGGCATCACCCCGATGCCGGTCGAGTCGATGATCGATCAGTTCGGTAAAACGCCGGGCAATGAGTTTATCCGCTACCTTGAGCGCCCCGACGAGGCGCATCTGCAAAACGCCGCACAGGTGCTGCTGATCTGGCAGGTCTGCATTGTCGACGGCAGTGAAGAGAACCTGCACACGTGGCACCGCCTGCTGCGTAAAGCCCGCCTGGCCGCGCCGATCACCGATGCGCAAATTCGTCTGGCGCTCGGCTTTATGCGCGAGATGGAGCCCGATCCGCAGGAGCTGAACGCCTTCCAGCTGCGCTATAACCAGCTCTTCCTGCCGGAAGAGGGCGTGTTTTACCTGCACTGATCTCCTCTAAAAACCACAAAAGTTGTCTAAACGTTAAATTCGTCACACTTTTGATGATAAACTGCGCGACTTTTCCGCACGTTTTTATCTTCAGGTGACGCCATGACAGAACATATTCAGCCCACGACCCGACCGCAGACCAGCGAGGTTTCACGCCCCAACTGGTCGGCCGTTTTCGCCGTGGCATTCTGCGTCGCCTGCCTGATTACCGTTGAGTTTCTGCCGGTGAGCCTGCTGACGCCGATGGCGCAGGATCTGGGCATTTCCGAAGGCGTGGCGGGGCAATCCGTTACCGTCACCGCCTTTGTGGCGATGTTTGCCAGTCTGTTTATCACCCAGGTGATTGGCACCATCGACCGCCGCAAAGTGGTCATTCTGTTCAGCGTACTGCTGACGCTCTCCTGCCTGCTGGTCTCCTTCGCGGAAAGCTTTACCCTGCTGCTGCTGGGGCGCGCCTGTCTGGGGCTGGGGCTCGGCGGCTTCTGGGCGATGTCCGCCTCGCTGACCATGCGCCTGGTGCCTGCGCGCACCGTGCCGAAAGCGCTGTCCGTCATCTTTGGCGCGGTCTCTATCGCGCTGGTGATTGCCGCGCCGCTGGGCAGCTTCCTCGGCGGGATTATCGGCTGGCGTAACGTCTTCAACGCGGCGGCGGTGATGGGCCTGCTCTGCGTTATCTGGGTGTGGAAGGCGCTGCCGTCCCTGCCGGGCGAAGCGGCGCACCACAAGCAAAACATGTTCAGCCTGCTGAAGCGCCCCGGCGTGCTGGCGGGAATGACCGCGATCTTTATGTCCTTTGCCGGGCAGTTTGCCTTCTTTACCTATATCCGCCCGGTGTATATGACCATGGCGGGCTTTGACGTCGACGGCCTGACGCTGGTGCTCCTGAGCTTCGGTATTGCCAGCTTTGTCGGCACCTCTCTGTCGTCCCAGTTCCTGAAGCGCTCCCTGAAGGTGGCGCTGGCGGGGGCGCCGCTGGTGCTGGCAGTGAGCGCCACGGTGCTGGTGCTGTGGGGCAGCGATAAGTGGGTCGCGTCTGCCATTGCGATTATCTGGGGCTTTGCCTTTGCGCTGGTGCCGGTGGGCTGGTCGACGTGGATCACCCGCTCGCTCGCCGATCAGGCGGAAAAAGCCGGGTCGATTCAGGTGGCGGTGATCCAGCTGGCAAACACCTGCGGCGCGGCGATTGGCGGCGTGGCGCTCGACCACCTGGGGCTGACGTCACCGCTGGTGATTTCCGGCACGCTGATGCTGTTGACCGCGCTGCTGGTGGCAGGGAAGGTTAAAGCCAAGTAGTCAATTTTCCCCTCGCCCCTTTGGGGTGTACAGTCCGGGATGAGGGGACATCAGGCTACGCCGATTTCCCCACCCGTCTTCTTGAATCCATCGAAATCAGCACCACCGACGACACGATTAGCAGCGTCCCCAGCCAGTCCGGCAGGGTAAACGCCACGCCCAGCAACATCACCGACAGCAACGCGCTGCTCAGCGGCTCGGCGCAACTCAGAATGCTCGCCTTTGGCCCGCCGATCATCTGCGCGCCTTTCAGATACAGGCTGAACGTCAGCGCGGTGCCGATCACCACCAGATAGAAAAACGCCAGCAGCAGGCTGCCGTCAATGACGAAGGTCGTCCCGCGCCCGGCGTAGAACGGCGTCAGCATTAACCCGGCAATCAACATACTCCAGCCGACAATCGGCAATGTGCCGTAGCGGGCAATCAGCGTTGACGGATAGGTGGTGTAAAACGCCGCGGCAAACGCCGAGGCGATGCCAAAGAACAGCGCGGCTGGCGAGATGGAGAGCGAGGTTGGGTCGCCGTGGGTCACCAGCAGGAACGTCCCGACAAGCGAGGTCACAATTGCGGACAGAACAAACACGCCGGGGCGCGTTTTCCGCGCCAGCGCGAACCACGCCACGATAATGGTTGGCGACAGAAACTGCAGCACGGTGGCGGTAGCGGCGTTGGATTTTTCAATC
Organism: Enterobacter sp. BNK-13; assembly: GCF_048685015.1. Classification (NCBI taxonomy): domain Bacteria; kingdom Pseudomonadati; phylum Pseudomonadota; class Gammaproteobacteria; order Enterobacterales; family Enterobacteriaceae; genus Enterobacter; species Enterobacter sp. BNK-13. The sequence goes on from NZ_JBLQTP010000001.1 coordinate 4,407,758, forward strand.
GTCAGCAGAAAGGTGAGCTGCACGGTGAGCGCGCCGACCAGCGAGAAAAACAGCAGGCTGAGGGCGTCTTTGCGATGCTTGATGACCGAGAAAATCTTGTCGCCGTGAACGAAGGAGAGCGTCAGGAGGATCACGCCGGTAAACAGCAGGCGAACCATGGTCAGGTAAGGCGAAGAAATGTGGCTTTTCTCCATGATGTACTGCGCGCAAACGCCGGAACTGCCCCATAAAACGGCGGCGATCAGGACGTTCAGCATCCCTTTACGTGTGGAACCCATTTTCTCCCCTGCTATGTTGATTTTTTTCTAGCATAACATGGGATCTTGCCGGGTGGCGCTGCGCTTACCCGGCCTACAAAACCTTGTAGGCCCGTGCAAGCGCAGCGCCGCCGGGCGAAACAAACGACGCTCTACTAGAACCACGCCTCCCACATTGCGCCGACGTTGAAGTCGTCGAGCGTCTCGTCTTTGGTGTTGTTCACGCGCGCGGTGCGTGCGTTATCCACTTTGCCGCCGGTCACGTAGAAGCGCAGCATCGGACGGAACTCTGGCCCCATGGCGATAGACATGTTCTGCGACAGGGTCAGCTTCCAGCCCTTGTTGTCGCCGCCGTTATCATAGTCAACGTGCTGCCAGCCTGCTTCCAGCCAGGTGGAGTGAACGTCGTTCCACCAGTGCATCGGGCGCACGATGGCATTGTAGTTCTTACGGTTGTCGGTCTTATCGCGGCTGTTGTCATAGTCGTGGAAGGCGAGGATGTACTCCACCTGCGTGGCCTGGGTGAATTTATACAGCCCTTCGAAGCTGGCGTAGACCGTGGTCAGATCCTCGGTTTTGTTGAACACGCTGTTGTCCGCGTTATCGGAGTAGCGGGCGATCACCTTGTTCACGCCGCTGTCGTTGGTGTGGCTCAGCACCACGCCGCCCTGCCAGGCGTTCAGACGCTCGTCGCTCTCCACCGCTTTCGAGTCAAAGCCGTAGTTGGCGTACAGCTCCAGATCCAGCGGACCGAGCTTCATGCCGTGGATTTTAGACGTCGCGGCGTAGTTGCCTTTGTCGCCCGTACCGGAACCGCCGGTACAGGTGATACGCGACGGGTTCGCTTCGTCTTCCATCACTTCCGGGCTACAGGATTCCACCGCCGCCACGGCGGCGACGTCAAACTGCACGCCGCCGATGTCGAAGTTCTTCACCCCGGCGCCCTGGCCGTCGTGGTTCATCCAGAAGTAATCGTTGATGCCCTGCTGCGGACGCTGGTGGAAGTCACGACCGGCCCAGAAGTAGGCGTTCGGGTTGGAGGCCATAATATTGGTCACCCCGGCGTAGGCCTTTTTCAGGTTAACTTCGTCGCCCCAGTGGTCGATCATCACGTTGATGTCCCAGATGGCGCCGTTTTCGCCCTTGAAGGCTTTAGAGAGCTGGAACTCGCCGCCGTTGCCTTCGTTACCCAGACGACCAATCGCGGACGCGCCGTTGTAGGAGCCATCGACAGCCACGTATTTCTGATCGGCGGCCTGGAAGTGCGCGCCGTAGCGGGCGTAGCCGGTAAATTTAATCCCGAACGGAATCGCCATGTCCGGGGATTGCGCCGCGCTTTGCGGCTCGGTCACCACGTCCGCTTTTTTCGCGACGGCGGCATCCATTTTGGCCTGGCGCTCGGCCAGGGCTTTATCCACCGCTTTCGCCACAATGGCGTCGATTTGCTCCTGGGTGAATTCTTGTGCGAGCACGGAAATTGGGCAAAGCGCGGCGATAACCGCCATGGTTAATGGAAGTTTTTTAATCGTATTCATGGTTATCTCAATATAGTTTAATTTTATTCAGACAATAACCATCCCGCTCCGATCTGACAGAATATGTCGCTATCATCAGAACAAGTGGATTTCTATTTTTTAGGTGCAGAGGTATTGCATTAATTTATTTCGCCATAGACTATCTCTGATATAAATGAATAATTTCTTCAGACAATTCACGCGCTAATAACGAATTCATTAAATGATCCTGCGCGTGCACCATAATTAAGGTCATCGGCTGGCGGGCTTCGCCTGCGTCCTGCTCGATCAGTTTGGTCTGCATCTTGTGCGCCTGGCGCGCATAGCCGTCGGCTTCGCGCAGCAGGCTTTTGGCTTCGTCAATGTTGCCCTGGCGCGCCGCGTGCAGCGCCTCAAAGCACAGGCTGCGGGACTGGCCAGCATTGACGATAATTTCCATAACGGCTTCTTCTAATGCGATCATTATCATTACTCTTTTTCAAAACTATTATTTAAGGCGGTGGTGGCAAACCACTCTCCGCTTTTCTTAATGGTGCGCTGCTGCGTCTCCAGATCGAGCTGGATAAATCCGTAGCGATTTTTATAGGCATTGCACCACGACCAGTTATCGATAAATGTCCACATATGGTAGCCAAGGCAATTACACCCTTCGCTAATGCCTTTATGCAGCCAGGTTAAATGCTCAGAAATAAACTCAATGCGGTATTGATCGTTAATCTGGCCATTTTCAATAAAGCGCTGCTCGTTTTCGACGCCCATCCCGTTTTCAGAAATAAAGCAGCGGGGGTTACCGTAATTGTCGCGCAGGTTAATCAGAATATCGTAGATACCTGGCGCATAGATTTCCCAGCCGCGGTAGGGGTTCATCTTGCGGCCCGGCATCTCGTAGCTATCAAAGAACCATTCCGGCATAAACGGCGCCTGCGGGTTCACCGCGCTGTCGCGGCACTTCACGCGACGCGGCTGATAGTAGTTAATGCCGAGCAGGTCGATTTTCCCTTCCGCAATCAGGAAACCGTCTTCCGGCTTGCAGGCGGGCAACTGGTCGTAAGATTTCAGCAGCGCCACCAGGTCGGCCGGATACTCCCCGCGCAGCACCGGGTCGAGGAAGCTGCGGTTAAACATCAGGTCCGCAACGTGCGCCGCCTTCACGTCCGCCGGGTTTTGCGAGCGCGAATACGACGGCGTCAGGTTCAGCACAATGCCGATCTCCCCCGCGTAATGCCCGGCGCGGTAGGCCTGAACTGCCTTCGCATGCGCCAGCACCGTGTGATACGCCACGGTGGCCGCCCGGCGGAAATCCACCACGTTCGGATAGTGGAAGTCGTACAGATAACCGCCTTCCACCGGCACGATCGGCTCGTTGAAGGTAAACCAGTGCAGCACGCGGTCGCCGAACAGCTCGAAGCAAATCTGCGCATAGCGGGCGTACGCGTCCACCACGTCACGGTTTTCCCAGCCGCCTATCTCCTGCATCGCCATCGGCATGTCGAAATGGAACAGGGTGATGAACGGCGTGATGCCCTGTTCATTCAGTTCATCAATGACCTGATGATAAAAATCGACCGCGTCCGGGTTCACTTCACCGATACCGTCGGGGATCAGGCGCGCCCAGCTAATCGAGGTGCGAAAGCTGTTGTGGTTCAGCTGTTTCAACAGCTGAATGTCCGTTTTCCAGTGCTGATAAAACGTGGAGGTCTGCTGCGGCCCCACGCCGTTGTGAAAACGGTTCGGCTCGCGGGCAAACCAGTAATCCCACGTGGTTTCACCCTCTCTTGCCCCTTCCGTCTGGAGAGCGGAGCTTGCGCTGCCCCACCAGAAGTTATCGGGAAATGCGTATTTCATGACCCTTCCTCTTTGACTTAATTACTTGTGGCTTCAGCGGCACCCACGGTTGCAGCCTGGGCTTTCTGCTCTTCGTTTTTAATCAGCGTACGCTCATAGGCGCGCAGGAACGGCAGGTACATCAGCGCCGACATCACCATGCAGACCAGGCACATCACCACCGGGCTCAGCGCCCAGTTCGCCGCCCACGAGGCGCCAATCGGTGCAGGGGTAGTCCACGGGGTTAACGAGACGACCTGCGCCAGCCAGCCGAGCTTAGTTGCACCGTACGCCAGGCAGGCGTTGACCAGCGGAACGCACACGAAAGGGATAAACAGCATCGGGTTCATGATGATCGGCGCACCGAACAGAATCGGTTCGTTGATGTTAAAGAAGCTCGGCACCACGCCCATTTTGCCGATGGTGCGCAGGTGGGTAACGCGGCTGCGTAGCAGCAGGAACGCCAGCGGCAGGGTGGAACCGACGCCGCCAATCAGCAGGTAGTGATCCCAGAAGCCCTGCAGGTAAACGTGCGGGAGCGCCGCGCCTGCGGCCAGTGCCGCCTGGTTTGCCGAGAGGTTGGCCATCCAGAACGGGTTCATGATGCCGGTGACAATCAGCGAGCCGTGGATACCGGCAAACCAGAAGATCTGGCACAGCAGCACGGAGAGCAGAATGGCGGGCAGGGAGTCAGACGCGGACACCAGCGGCTCCAGCAGGTGCATGATTGCCTGCGGGATAATCATCCCGGTCTGCGCTTCAATGAACAGGTTCAGAGGATGCAGTGTGCCGATCACCACCATCACCGGGATCAGGATCTCAAACGAACGTGCCACGCCGGTGGGCACTTCCTTCGGCAGGCGGATGGTGACGTTGTTCTGCTTCAGCCAGGCATAGACGCGGGTGGCGTAGATCGCGGTGATCAGCGCGGTGAAGATGCCCTGACCGGAGAGATACTGGGTCGAGATTTTGCCGTCGGCATACGGTGCGGCGACCAGCAGGAAGGCCATAAAGGCCAGCAGGCCGGACATCACCGGGTCGAGGTTAAACTGACGCCCCAGGCTCGCCCCAATCCCCACCGAGATGAAGAAGGTCATCACGCCCATGCTGAGGTTAAACGGCAGCATCAGCTGTTCGCGGTAGGTCTGGGAGAAATCCAGCCAGCCGCGGGCGAAGCTGTTGGTGGTATCCGCCGAAAACGGTGGGAAGATGAACACCAGCATAAACGAGCCGATGATCATAAACGGCAGCGCGGCGGTAAAGCCGTCGCGGATGGCAATCACATACTTTTGCTGACCGAGCTTCGCGGCCAGCGGGGTGATTGACTGCTCAATCACCGCGACCATGGATTGATATAACGAACTCATGTGAACACCTTTTAGTGTGCCGCTTCGATGAGCGACAGAGCAAAGTCCAGTACTTTATCGCCACGCTGCATGCCGTAGTCCATCATGTCGATGGGCTGCACCGGAATGCCATGCGTCGCCGCCTTGTCTGAGAGTGTCTGTAACATGTATTTCACTTGCGGTCCGAGAAGTACCACCTGGTATTGCGGAAACTGCGTATCAAATTCGGAAACACCGTACGCATCAATCTTCACCGGCAAACCACGTTCTTTCGCGACATCGACCATTTTGCTGACCAGCAGGCTGGTGGACATCCCGGCAGAGCAGCACAGCATAATCTTGAACATCGACAACCATCCTCTAAATGTAAAAAGTTATTGCGAGGATGATTGGACATGATACGGAAACCGGTTTCCATTCATAAAAGACAGAACTGTGACAACCATCAAGATCCAATACTTATGAGGCTAATTAACCGGATGCAGGTCACATAATTTGGCTGTTTTGACATCATTTTGAGTGGAAACGGAAAATCGGTTTCCATGGAAAACGGAAACGGATATACTCCGTTCTGGCTATAATGTGAGCCGAAGCGGTCATGGAATTTGCAGGCGCGAGGTAAGCCTGCCAGGGGAAAGAGATGTCGACAATCAATGATGTATCACGTCTTGCCGGGGTGTCTAAAGCCACGGTATCGCGAGTGTTGAGTGGGTCGCGTGGCGTAAAGGAAGCCAGCCGTCAGGCCGTACTGAAAGCGGTGGATGAGCTGAACTACCGGCCTAACGTGATTGCCCAGTCGCTGCTGAGCCAGTCGACGGGCTGTATCGGGGTGATTTGCGCGCAGGAAAATATTAACCAGACCACCGGTTATCTCTACGCGCTGGAAAAACAGCTCAGCCAGCATCAAAAACACCTGCTGCTGCGCTTCGCGCACAGTAAAGCGGAAGTGATGCACGCCCTTGAAGAACTCTCTCGCGGGCTTTGCGATGACATCCTGGTGATTGGCGCGCGTTTCCCGCTGGACGTCGATATGGACAACGTCATCCTGGTCGACTGCATGGAGTCTGATAATTCCAACAGCATTCAGTTCGATCACGCCTTTGCCGCCGAAACCGCCTGTAACTACCTGACCAGCCAGGGGCGACGGCAGATTGCCCTGATCCACCCGCACGGCAGCGGGTTTGCCGACCAGGTTCTGCTCGGCTACAAGCACGCGCTGGAGAAAAATTTCCTGCCCTTTAATCGCAACCTTGTGTTCATGGACGCGACCTCCTCGTCCGTTGCGCTACAGGAGCTGCTGAATAACGCCAGCACGCTGAACTTCAACGCACTGCTGGTGGCGGACGAGCAGGAAGCCCAGCGGGTGATCCCGCAGCTGCAGGCATTTAATAAATCCGTTCCAGACGACATTATGGTCTTTAGCCTGGCGGGATCGCTGCACCTGCCGGGTATTCCGGTGATCCCGGCGATTGAATATTCAATGGATGCCATGGCGGCGCGTATCGTGAGCTGGCTGACGGAGAAAACGCAGATGCTCGGCTCGTATGTGCTGCGCGGGGATTTAATTATTCCAGACGTGCGTAAGCGTTAAAAATATTGTGTAGGCCGGGTAAGGCGCAGCCGCCACCCGGCAAGCAGCATTCAATAATCTTCCATACAATCCACTTGGCCAATCGCCGCCCAGTAGGCGTCCAGGTTGTCGCGCTTCACGGCGGTAACGGCATTTTTGATCAGCAGCTGATTGGCCTCTGACGACAAAATCATCGCCTGCCAGGCCTTATCGCTCTGCTTTTTCTGTGGCGTACAGGTTTTCTTTATATCTTTCATGACCTGCTGCTTAATCTGCGCTTCTTTCGCCGGATCCTCCTTTTCCTGAGCATGGACAAACGCGGCGAAGAGCAGACAAACCAGCAGGCAGACCAGATGCGCAGCTTTCATCAACAACCCCCATTAGAAGTCACAGGCTTCCCATGAAATATATCGTTACATTCAGTGTAGCGACGCCAGCCGAAAGTATGAATTTTCTCCACGATGCGTGTGTGAGATAGTGAAACGGCACAGATAACAAGGAGAAAAAATATGCACCTGAGCATTACTGATAATGTTACGACGCAGGAGAAAGAGGAGTTACTGACGGGGCTGAGGGCTTTTAACGGAAAGTTTCTCGATCTGACAAATTTTAGCGGCGATGTTGGCGTTTACGTGCGTGACGAAAATGGCGTGATGCTAGGCGGGTTAATCGGCGTGCGCAAAGGCGACTGGCTGAATATTGATTATCTCTGGGTGAGCGATACCGTACGCGGAACCGGCGTGGGCAGTCAGCTCATCAGAACGGCCGAAGAAGAAGCCAGGCGCAAAGGCTGCAAGCACGCGCTGGTCGATACCGCCAGCTTCCAGGCGCGTCCGTTCTATGAAAAGCAGGGGTACCAGCTGCAGATGTCTTTGCAGGATTATCCGTACCCGGGCATGCAGCGACATTACCTGGCGAAAGCCCTTTAAGCCCGTTTCTGTCATTATGCATTCTGCTATTTATTGCGAGCCGCTTTCCTAATTTAAAACGTGTTGCTTGTCTTCTTTTCGGGCCCTGGCGCATGCTTTGGCCTCGTTAAGTCATCCATGGAGATAGCAATGGAACGCACAGCAAAACTATTCAAAAAGGGTCAGAATCAGGCCGTTATGCTGCCTGCTGAATTCGCGTTTGATGCGGAGAGCGTCTACATCCGACGGGATGAGGAGGGGAATGTCGTTTTGGCGGCAAAACCTGTTCGAATAAAGAGCTGGGATAATTTTCTCCGCATGCTGGCAGAAACGGACGTACCAGATACGTTTTTGAGCAAGGAGGAACGCAATCAGAGTGTTACGACAAGAGACCCTCTGGATGGAGCATGCTCATGAGACATATGCTGGATACGAATATTGTGAGTCACTTGTTTAAACGACACCCGGAGGTTGTAAGCAGAATGACATGTCTGGCGCCGGGTGACGTTTGTATCTCAAGCATTACCGAAGCGGAATTGCTGTATGGTGCTGACAAGAAGAAAAGCAGTAGATTGAAAGAAACAATCCGGGAGTTTCTCAATACCATCACGATTTGCGACTGGGACAGCGACGCCGCAGCAACGTACGGTGAACTCCGTGCAACCCTGGAAAAGAAAGGGAAAGTGATGGGGGATCTCGATCAACTGATCGCTGCACATGCTATCAGTCGGGGAACAACGATTGTTACTAACGATCGTGCATTCAGAATGGTGCAGGAGCTTGCCGTCGAGGACTGGACGACAACGTTGTGATCCCTGATGCCCGGTGGAGCAGCGTCACCCGGCCATACCCGCATATAACCGATCCTTCTTATTGATTCTTTTTCGGTTTTTATTTCCCCGCCTCGTTGTCGATATAGTCACTACAACATTCAGCAAAAGGAACTGTCTTGTGAAACGTCGATTGGGTGCTCTGGTACTGGCTGGCCTGCTGCTGGCAGGGTGCGATCAAAGTGGCAGCGATGCCAAACACATTAAAGTCGGCGTCATCAACGGCGCCGAACAGGACGTGGCGGAAGTCGCCAAAAAGGTGGCAAAAGAGAAATATGGCCTGAACGTGGAGCTGGTGGGCTTCAGCGGCTCGCTGTTGCCTAACGATGCCACCAACCAGGGGGAACTGGATGCCAACGTCTTCCAGCATCGCCCGTTCCTTGCAGAGGATAACAAGGCGCATGGCTACAAGCTGGTGGCCGTGGCGAACACCTTTGTCTTCCCGATGGCTGGCTATTCCCGCAAAATCAAATCCGTGTCTGACCTGAAGGACGGCGCAACCATTGCCATTCCAAACGACCCGACCAACCTTGGCCGCGCGCTGTTGCTGCTGCAAAAAGAGAAGCTCATCACCCTGAAGCCAGATACCGGGCTGCTGCCGACGGCGCTGGATATTACCGCCAACCCTAAGCAGCTGAAAATCATGGAGCTGGAAGGGGCGCAGCTGCCGCGCGTGCTGGACGACCCGAAAGTGGATGTCGCCATCATCAGCACCACCTATATTCAGCAAACCGGGCTTTCGCCAGTGCATGACAGCGTCTTTATCGAAGACAAAAATTCGCCGTACGTGAACATCGTGGTGACGCGCGAAGACAACAAAGACGCGCAGAACGTGAAGGAATTTATCCAGTCGTATCAGTCCCCTGAAGTAGCGAATGCAGCGGAGACGATCTTTAACGGCGGGGCGGTGCCGGGCTGGTAAAAGCACCCGCATAAAGCACGGTGACGTAAATTGGCCCGATTTCATCGGTAATCGCTCTTTAACCCACAGCGTGCCGCGCGACGGCTGGCTATCCTCCTTATCACACCAACCGGAGGATAGCCCATGAACATCACCCACATTCGCAACGCCACCCAACTGATTACCTATGCCGGAAAACGTCTTTTAGTCGACCCGATGCTGGCCCCACAGGGCGCTTATCCGGGCTTCCCTGGCACGGCCCATGCCGAACGCCGCAACCCGACGGTCGAACTCCCCGTTGACGTCAACGCGCTGCTGGACGCCGACGCGGTGATCGTCACCCATACCCATGACGATCACTGGGATCGCGCCGCGGCGGAACTGATCGCCAAAGACAAACCGATCTACGTACAAAATGACCGCGACGCCGCACTGCTGCGCAGCCAGGGGTTTAGCAACCTGACGGTCATGACCGACGAGACCACCTTCGGCGAGATTCGAATTGCGAAGACCCACGGCGGCCAGCACGGTACCGATCGCGCATACGCCGTGCCCGAACTGGCGGAGCGGCTGGGCGAGGCCTGTGGCGTGGTGTTGCGTCATCCTGATGAGAAGACGCTTTATATTGCCGGGGATACCGTCTGGCGTGACGAGGTGGCGGCCGATCTGCAAAAGCACCAGCCGGACGTGGTGGTGCTGAACGCTGGCTATGCCCACGTCATTGGTTTTGGGCCCATTATTATGGGGCAGGAGGATGTGCTCAACGTCCATTTCCTGCTGCCGCAGGCTAAAATTGTGGCGATCCATATGGAAGCCATTAACCACTGTCTGTTAACCCGCAGCGCGCTGCGGGAGTACGTTGAAGCCAACCAGGTGAGTGACGCAGTGAGCATTCCCCAGGATGGCGAAACCGTTATATTCTGAGTGACTGAAAGGGAAAGGAGAGACAGATGTCGCTAATCAACGTCGCGATTGTCGCGGTAGACGGGTTCAGCCCGTTCCACTACTCCGTTCCCTGCATTCTGTTTGGCGACTCGGTCTCCGGAGAAAAGCGCTTTAACGTGACGATCTGCGCCGAAACGCCAGGATTTCTCACCTCAAAAGACGGATTTGCTCTCAACGCCACGCAGGATTTTACCGCCATTGGGCAGGCCGATATTGTTGTCGTTCCTTACTGGCAGCACGTTCTTGAACGCCCGCCGCAGTCGCTGCTCGACAGCCTGGTGCAGGCGAGAGACCACGGTGCGGAAATCGTCGGGCTGTGTCTGGGGTCGTTTGTGCTGGCCTGGGCGGGGATCCTCGACGGCAAACGTGCGGCCACCCACTGGGAGTTCGAACGTCAATTTCAGTCGCTCTTCCCGAACGTTCAGCTGGATATTAATGCCCTTTACGTGGATGACGGCAATATCATTACCTCTGCCGGGACTGCCGCCGCGCTGGACTGCTGCCTGTATATCATTCGTCAGCGCTTTGGCAGCGTGGTTGCCAACCAGATTGCCCGTCGGATGATTGTTCCGCCCCACCGCGAGGGCGGACAGGCGCAGTTCATCGCCCAGCCGGTACCCAAAGATACCCGCGACGGACGCATTAACTGTCTGATTGACTACCTGCAGCAGCACATCACCGAACCGCATAGTCTGGACTCGCTGGCGGACGTGGTCTCGATGAGCCGCCGCACCCTGACCCGTCATTTTGTTAACGCGACGGGGATGAGCGTTACCGACTGGCTGACCGCCGAACGCCTGCGGCGCAGCCAGATCTTACTGGAAGCCGGAAATATGCCGATTGAACGCGTGGCTGAGCTGGTGGGATTTAATTCCGCCGTCACCTGGCGACAGCAGTTTAAAGCGCGTTTTGGGGTGAGTCCCGCAGAGTGGCGAAAAACTTTCCGTCTTCACAGCTAGTGTATTCGGGCTAACTCAAGATTTAAGGCTTAGTTAAATTAGTTCGTATTTTTTCTTAATACCCTTCTCATTTTTCTGAAAGAAAAATTTATTTCAGATGCCCTAACGCAAATTAGATATACTCGCTTTAAGAATGCTCTTATATTACGCAAATAATCATTGCGGACATTTTTGTGGCATGGATGAATAGCTCCAAAATAAAAAATAGAATAATTTCATTAGTAAATTATGCTGCTGCTATCTTATTGGCCGTCTTTTTTTTAGCGCGCGCCAATGCTGCGCCGCTGTCGCCGGCCGATCGCGATTCCATTCAACAGCAACAGCAGCAGCTTTTATTACAGAACCAGCAACAGCGTGAGGAGCTGGAGCGCAGTATTCCTCGCCCTGCGCCCGCCAGACCGCTGCCTGTTACCGGCTCCGGGCCCTGTTTCACCATTCATACCATTACCCTTTCCGGTGCGACCTTAATCTCCCCGAAAAACCGGCAGACCCTTGTCGCGCCGTGGCAGGGCCGCTGTCTGGATATGGCGAAAATAAGGGAACTTCTCGCCCATATTTCTGACTGGTATATCAGCCGGGGATATATCACCAGCCGCGCTTTTCTTACCGAGCAGGATCTCTCCGGCGGTCAGCTGAATATTGTTGTGCTGGAAGGCAGACTGGAAGCGATCCGTCTGGAAGGCGAAACGCCGCGTATGCTGAAAATGGCGTTTCCGGGACGGGTGGGCGGCATCCTTAATTTACGCGATATTGAACAGGGCATGGAGCAAATTAACCGTTTGCGTACCGACCCGGTTCAGATTGAAATTCTTCCGGGAACGCAGGCCGGATATTCCATCGTTAATCTCACGGCAAAACCGGAATTTCCCTTAAGTGTATCCGTAAGCCTGGATAATAGCGGGCAGAAGAGTACCGGCGAAGATCAGCTGAGTGGCGTGCTCACCGCCAATAATATGCTGGGGCTGGCGGATAAATGGTTTGTCAGCGGCGGGCGCAGCAGCGATTTTGCCAGCGCGTACGATGCGCAGAATTTCCAGGCGGGCGTCAGCGTGCCGTTTGGCTACGGATTACTGGACTACAGCTACGCCTGGAGTAACTACCGGACCACCATCAGTAACCAGGGATTCAACTGGCTCTCCACGGGCGATACCAAAACCCACCGCGTTAACGCGTCCTGGGTGGTCTTCCGCAACGGGGAGGTGAAAACCGGCATTGCGGCTGGCGTGGTTCAGCGATCCAGCCGCAACTGGCTCAACGACGCGCCGCTTCAGAGCAGCACGCGCAACCTCTCCAGCCTGATTCTGGGCATTACGCACACGCAAAAAATGCTGGGCGGCGTGGCGACCTTCAACCCGACCTGGAGCCACGGCATGCCGTGGTTCAATGCCGAAACCGACGAAGATAAGTCCGGGGATGTGCCGCGTGCGGAATTCCGCAAATGGAGTCTGAACGCCAGCTTCCAGCGGCCGATTACCCGTAATGCCTGGTGGCTGACCAGCGCCTACGGCCAGTGGTCGCCCGATCGGCTATACGGTTCCGAGCGCCTGACGCTCGGCGGCGAAAGCTCCGTGCGCGGTTTTAAAGAGCAATACCTGTCCGGGGATAACGGCGGCTACTGGCGTAACGAGCTGGGGTATTCCCTCTTCACCCTTCCTGTGATTGGCGCAGTGAGCGCAACGGTCGCCGTTGACGGCGGCTGGCTGGAAAAAGACCGTCAGGACCGTTTTGCCTCCGGCACGTTATGGGGAGGCTCGGTGGGGCTGAGCAGCGCAGGGCGCTGGTACAGCAGCCAGATTTCGGTCGGCACGCCCCTGCACTACCCCGACTGGCTCGGCCCGGATCATGTGAGCGTTAACTGGCGCATTGCCTTCATGCTTTAAGAGACTCTACGACTATGGATACCCGTCACCCACCCGTTCGTTTCTCGCAGCGTCTGATCAGCTGGATTGTCTGCGGCTTAATGGTCTGGCAGCCGATGGCACCTGCCGTCGCGGCGGCGCTGACGCCGACCGGGCAGACCACGGTCGATCAGGCGGGGAACGGGGTGCCGGTCGTCAACATCGCCACGCCCAACGGGGCGGGTATCTCGCATAACCAGTTCGGTGAGTATAACGTCGGCAAAGAGGGGCTTATCCTCAATAACGGCACGGACCGTTTAACCCAGACCCAACTGGGCGGGCTTATCCAGAACAACCCCAACCTGCAGGCCGGGCGGGAAGCGAAAGGCATTATCAACGAAGTCACGGGCGCCAGCCGCTCGCAGTTGCAGGGCTACACGGAAGTCGCCGGTAAAGCAGCAAACGTCATGGTGGCCAACCCGTACGGCATTACCTGTAACGGGTGCGGATTTATCAACACCCCGAACGTCACCCTGACCACGGGAAAACCGCAGTTCGACGCCAGCGGTAACCTGCAGGCGCTGGAGGTGACGAAAGGCGCCATCACGGTTGAAGGCCAGGGGCTGGATGCCAGCAAGAGCGACGCGCTGTCGATCATTGCGCGCGCGACGGAAGTGAACGCCGCGATACATGCGAACGACCTGACGGTAACGGCAGGGGCGAACCGCGTGGGCGCAGACGGCAGCGTCAAGCCGATTGCCGGTGAGGGTGCCGCGCCCGTGGTGGCCGTGGATACCGGCGCGCTCGGCGGGATGTATGCCAACCGTATCCGCCTGGTCTCCAGCGAGACGGGCGTGGGGGTGAACCTCGGCAACCTCACCGCGCGCCAGGGCGATATTCAGCTGGATGCGGGCGGGAAACTGACGGTCACGAACAGCCTGGCCAGCGGCTCGATTACCGCGAATGGCGCGGGAGTGGTCCTCAACGGCAGCCATCAGGCCGGGGGCGCGCTGAATGTGACCAGCTCGCAGGATGTGGAACTCAATAACAGCACGCTCGCCAGCCAGGGCGATATGCGCCTTTCCGCTGCGGGGAAAGTGCAGACGACGGGCGGCGGGACAAACAGCGCGGGCGCGCTGTCGGTGAGCAGCGGGCAGGGGATGACGCTCAGCAATACCTCCCTGGTCTCCCGCGGCGCGGCGACGCTGGACAGTAAAGATACCCTGACCGTAAACGGCGGCGGCGTGTCGGCACAGGGCGGGGCGCTAACCGTCACGAGCAAACAGGGCACAGCGCTTGCGGATGCGACGCTGACAGGCCAGGCCGACACCACGCTGTCCACCGACGGCAGCCTGACGCAGCGCGGCGGCAGCGTCACCAGCAAAGGCGCGCTCAGCGTGGCGGCCGGGAAAGATATCACGCTGACGAATACCCGCAGCGGTAGCGATATCCGCGCGACCCTCAGCAGCGGCGGCACGCTGTCATCCACGGCCAGTGCGGTCTCGGCAGGAGATAATCTGGCCCTGAGCGGCGGACAGCTGGTGATGGACGGCCAGAGCCGGGCCGATGCCACGGGCGATGTCCGCCTGACGGGCAGCGCCGTCAGTAATCAGGGGCAGGTGAATGCGGGGCGCGACATTGCCCTCTCCGGCAACAGGGTGTCCAACAGCGGCCAGCTGGCAGCGAAAGGCCACCTTGACGTGAATGCAGGAGAGCTGACAAACGGCGGCACGGTGCAGGGTAACGACGTCACCCTGAAGGGGCAGACGGTCACTAACAGCGGTACCCTGCAGAGCGCCGGCAACCTGGCGCTAAGCGCCGGTACCCTGGAGCAGCGGGGCACGCTGAGCGCGAAGGGCAATGCAAACGTCACAGCGCAGCAGACTCTGCGTAACAGCGGCAGCCTGCTGGCTGACGGGGCGATGAGCGTGACGGCAGACGCGCTTGAACAGAATGGCACCCTGTCCGGCGCGACGGCGCTGACGGCGCAGACCGGCACCCTGACCAGCGGTCAGGCGTCCCGTACCACCAGTCAGGGCAATGTACAGATTACCGCGACCCGCAGCGCCAGCCTGAACGGACAGACGGATGCGGCGGGGGCATTAACCGTCAGTACCGGCGACCTGACCACCGGCCAGGATGCGCATCTGCAGAGCGGGCAGGGGCTCACTCTGCAGGCGCAGAATGCCGCGCTGAACGGCACGCAGGCGGCGAAGGGTGCTCTGTCGGTGACGGCGGGCACGATTGCGCACGCCGGGAAATCCACCGGTAACGCGCTGAGTTTTAACGCGACCGGCGACCTGACCAGCGGCGGAGAGCTTACCGCCAGCGCCATCGCGCTCAGCGGACAGAACATCCTCCAGTCCGGCGTCGCAAAAGCGGATCGCATGACCCTGACGGCTCCTGATCGCATCACCAACAGCGGTACGCTGGTTGCCGGTACGCTGGCGCTGGACGCTGCCTCGGTGGAGAACAGCGGACTGCTGCAGGGGACCACTCTGCTCGGCCTGAAGACCGGGTCACTCACAAACCTCGCGGGCGGATCGGTCTACAGCACGCAGGATTTAACGCTGAACATTCCGGTGCTGTCTAACAGCGGGCTTATCACGACCGACGGCACGCTGCGCCTCCGGGGCGACACGCTGACAAACCAGGGTGAAATCAACGGCGTCAGCCTGAGCAGCGACTACCTCAGCCTGACCAACACCGATACCGGACGCCTGCTGGCGGACGACCGGCTCACCCTGAACGGCACTGCGTTTGCGAACGCGGGCAATATTGCAGCCAGCGACCTGCACATCACGGCGAACAGCCTGCAAAACCAGGGCACCGTCGAGGGGGACTCGGCGCTGACGCTCGGTGTGGCAGACCTCACTAACCGTGGCGCGCTGCGCAGCAGCGGAACGCTGACGCTCGGCGGTGAAACGCTGGCCAATAGCGGCGAGCTCAGCGCCACCGCGCTGCTGCTGAACCTGACCCGACAGGCCAGCAACGATGCCGACGGGCGGGTAATTGCCCGGGACGGCCTGACGCTGACCACCGCCAGCCTGACGAACAGCGGACTGATGGCCGGTACCGACGCGCAGTTTAACAGCGCGTCGGTGACCAACGGCGGCACGCTGCAGGGGACACACTCCCTGACGGCGACCGGGACACAGCTCGGCAACCAGCAGGCGGGCATGCTGCTCTCCGGCGGCGCGCTCGCCCTGCACCACACCACCCTGAACAACGCCGGGCTGCTGCAGGGTAACACCCTGAACCTCGCCACCGGTGAGTGGATGAACACCGGTAACGCGCTGGGGGAAACGGGCGTGACGGCGGCGGTGACCGGCACGCTGACCAACAGCGGTAAGGTGCTCAGCCAGCAGGCGCTGGACGTCCAGGCCGACAGGACCGATAACCGTGGCCAGCTGCTGGCGAAAGTGCTGACCCTGCGGGGCGACCTGCAGAACAGCGGTCTGCTTCAGGGCAGCAGCACGCTGGCCTGGTCCGGGAACACCTTTACGAATCAGCCTCAGGGCCAGGTGACGGGCGGCGAGACCCTGACGCTGAGCGGACAAACCCTCAGCAACGCGGGCAGCCTTCAGGGGCGCAGCGCGACGCTTGACGCCGGGAGCCTGAATAACCAGGGCAGCATTCAGACGCTGGACGCCCTGACGCTTTCCGCGACCGGCAGGCTGGATAACACGGGTGCCCTGCTCAGCCAGAATCTGTTCACGCTGACGGCGGCGCAGCTGTTCAACGACGGCCAGCTGGCCGGGAAAGCCCTCACGGTGAAGGCTGCGCAGCTGAACAACACCGGGATTCTTCAGGGCAACGACACGCTGGCGCTGACCACCCGCGCGCTGAGCAACGGCGCCACCGGGCAGCTGGTGAGCGGCAGTCCTCTGAACTTATCCCTCGACACGCTCGATAACGCCGGCCTGCTGCTGGTGAAGGGCGGGTTCACCCTGCGGGGCAGCGACCTGACGAACCGGGGCGATATTCAGGCGCAGAGCCTGGATTTGGGCCTGAGCAATGCCCTGACCAACACGGGGAACATCGTTGCCACCGACGATGCCGTGCTTAACGCGACGACGCTGACCAGCAGCGGCACGGTGGCGGGCAAAACGCTGACAGCAGGCGGTACTGAGCTGCGCAACAGCGGCCTGATGCAGGGCAGCAACGCGGTTAACGCCACCGCCGACCGCTTTATCAACGAGCTGAACGGTAAATGGCTCTCCGGCGGCGGCTTCACGCTGACGGGCGGACAGCTGACCAACGCCGGTACGCTGCAGGGCGCCACACTGGGCATGACCGGCACCACCCTCACCAACAGCGGCACGGTGAACGGGCAGACGGGACTCAGCGGCACGCTCAGCGGGGCGTTAACGAATACCGGGCTGCTGCAGAGCGGCGGCACGACCGCCTTCACCGCGGACACCCTGGCGAACCCGGGGCGCATCACGGGCGGTACGCTGTCCCTCACTGCCCGCGATATGAACAACGGCGGGCTGATGCAGGGAACGAACGGCCTGGCGCTCACCGGCACCACGCTGACCACGGGCGCGGCCTCGCGCACCCTCTCCGGCGGCATGCTGACGCTGGATGCAGGCCAGTTGACCACGCAGGGCACGCTGCAGGGGAACGGCGCGGACATCCGCGCCAGCGACTGGACGCACGGCGGGTCTCTGCTCAGCCAGGGACCGCTGACGGCCACGACCGGCGGCACACTGACCTCAACCGGCTCGCTGATGAGCCAGGGCCGGGCGGATATCACCGCACAGACGCTGGATAACCGCGGGCAGCTCCTCAGCGAGGGCGATGTGACGCTCGGCGGCAGCACGCTTAAAAACAGCGGCACCGTGCAGGGGAACACCCTCGCGCTGCATCAGAACAGCATTAACAACCAGGGCACCTTAACCGGTCTGCAGAGCCTGACCGTTCAGGGGCAGCAGCGGCTGATGGCGCGCATGGCGATGGCCGCGCCTCAGCAGGAGCTGATCAACGGCGCAGGCGGTAAGCTTCTCACCCAGGGTACTCTGACGATTGCGTCCGGCGCGGTGACCAACGCCGGCAGCTGGCAGGCACAGAATATTCTGCTTAACGCCCGGTCGCTCAATAACAGCGGCGCGGTGCAGAGCGCCGACGCGCTGCAGATGACGCTGGCCGATACGCTCACCGGAACCACAGGCAGCAGGATCACCGCGCTGGGTGCGGCGACGCTGCAGGCCGCGACGCTGGCGAACCAGGGGCAGTGGGCGGCGAAAAACCTGACGCTGACAGGCGGTACGCTCAGCAACAGCGGCGCCATCAGCGGCGTGAATGGCGTGACCCTCAGCCAGACCGGCGCGGTCAGCCAGCAGTCTGGCGGCACCCTGCTGTCCGGCGGGGCGCTGAACATCACGGCGGCCTCCGTTACCAGCGACGGCAAAATGCAGGGGGGCACGCTCGGCATTACCACCGGGGCGCTCACCAACAACGGACGTCTGCAGGGCGATAACGGCGCGACGCTGGCCCTCAGCGGGACACTGACCAACAACAGCGGAGGCGAAATCGTCAGCCGCGATGCGCTGACGCTGACCACGCCCGCGCTGTTTAACTACGGCCTGATCCAGGGCGGCGGCGAGACGCGCGTGACCGCCTCCTCGCAGGCGCGTAATGACGGCAGGCTGCTTTCCGGCGCGCGCCTGACGCTCGGCACGCCGCAGTTCACCGGCACCGGCTGGCTGCAGGCCACCGACCTGATCCTGAATGCGGCAAACGCCACCAACGGCGGCACGTGGGTGGCCGATCGCGCCACCCTGACCGGCACCAATTTCGCCAGCCAGGGCACCACCCAGGCGGGACAGCTGACGGTTAACTACAGCCAGCTGAACAACAGCGGCACGCTGCTCGGCAACACGCAGCTGAATATTGGCGCGGACCAGGTAACCCAGAGCGCGGGCGGCAAGCTGCTGAGCGGCGGCAACCTGTGGCTGCAAAGCCGTGGGCTGGACCTTACCGGCCAACTGGTGTCCCTGGGGGACTTAACGCTGCAGCTGACGAACGCGTTTACCAGCAGAACCGCTGTGGCGGCAGGCAGAACCCTCACCATCAACAGCGGCGGCGACATCGATAACCGCAGCGTGCTGCAGGGGCAGGCGGTCAACCTGAACGCGGGCGGACAGCTCAGCAACAACGGACAAATCACCACTGGCGGCGGCGCGAGTACGCTTTCCGGCAGCAGCGTGGCGCTGAACGCCGCGGGCTCGGTGCAGGGCGGAGGTGACATCACCGTGGCCAGCCGGAGCAATATTACCGTGGACGGCTTCACCGGCACGCGCGGCTCGCTGACCCTGAGCGCGCCGGGTGCCATCGTCAACACCGCGCTGCTGTACGCGGCGAATAATCTGGCGCTGTTTGCCGACAGCATCACCAACCAGCGCGGCGACATCATGGCGGGGAACAACCTGTGGATGCAGCGAGATGCGGCGGGAAATGCGAACAGCCAGGTGGTGAATACGTCGGGCAATATTGAGACGCAGAATGGGGATATTGCGATCAAGACGGGGCATTTGCTGAACCAAAGGGATGGTCTGGTGGTGCTTAACAGCAAAACCGAAAACCTGATGGAGCAGGTCAAGTGGTTGAAGGACGGCTATGCGGATATCCCTCTTTCTGAGCTGATCGCGGGAACCGATTATGGCTATATCGTCATGGAATCCTGCAGCGGCGGTGGCAGTCCTGGGCACGGAGCTGGTCCTACATGCAGGGATATAGCTACTCCGATGCCGATGAAAAACAGTCCGGCGAAAGAGATTGCGATTTTACGAACGACACAAACTGTGTCCGCAAATGGTGGAGCGGGACGGATTAGTTCAGCCCAGGGGATGGTCATTCAGGCGGGACAACTGGAAAATAATGCCAGTACTCTGCTTGCCGCGAAAGATATGTTCCTTTCTGGTACGACTCTGCAAAATCAGTCATGGACTGATGGTACGGTGACGCGTTACAGGACATATGTTGCCGACCGTGAGCAATATAATCGTAAAGCAAATCCCTCCGCGTCGGTCGACGCAGATGTTTATAAGAAGACCCCCATTCACTATGTTGCACAGGGTGATGATCGGGACGAAGGATCCGGAGGAACAATATATCGTTCCGTCATCCAGGCGGGCGGCAACGTTACCGCAAACTTCACCAGCAACATCAGCAACACTAATACCACCGCCAATGCTGGTGGCGTCAGCAACGTCATCTCCACGCCGTCGCTGAACACCCTCAGCAACCAGAGCGTCGGCAGCGGCGTACAAAAACAGGGGCTGAACACGACCGGCACCGTGGCGGTGAACTCGCCGCAGTGGAACGATCAGCTCCAGGGTGCGCTGCAGCAGCTTAACGGCGGCGGCGCGCTGGAAAACGGCGGCGCGTCCGGCACGCCTCTCAGCGACATTGGCACCAGGCAGAAAGGCAACGCGAACCTCGGACAACTGGGCGCACTGGCGAACGCCGGGGTCACCACCGCCGATCTCAGAACCGCTCAGGGCGGAGCCGTCGGGCATTATCAGGGCCAGCGCGTCGATACCAGCGCTTACCCGCTGCCGTCGGGCAACAACGGCTATTTCGTCTTCTCCGATAACCCGAAAAGCCCGTACCTGATCAGCATCAACCCGAAACTGAACGGTCTCGGACAGCTTGATCCCGCCCTGTTTGCCGATCTGAACGCGATGCTCGGGGTCAAACCGTCGTCCACGGCGCCGCAGGAGACGCGGCTGGCGTTTACCGACGAGAAGCAGTTCCTCGGCTCGTCTTACATGCTCGGCCGACTCAACCTGAACCCGGATTACGATTACCGCTTCCTCGGTGATGCGGCGTTCGATACCCGCTATGTCTCCAACGTGGTGCTCAACCAGACCGGTAACCGCTACCTGAACGGCATCGGTTCCGATCTGGATCAGATGCGCTATCTGATGGATAACGCGGCGGCGGCGCAGCAGTCGCTGGGCCTGCAGTTTGGCGTCTCGCTGACCGCCGATCAGATTGCCGCGCTCGACCACAGCCTGCTGTGGTGGGAGAAAGCCACCGTCAACGGCGAAACCGTGATGGTGCCGAAACTCTACCTGTCACCGAAGGACGTCACCGTCAATAACGGCAGCGTAATCGCGGGTAACAACGTTACCCTGAAGGGCGGCGACATCACCAACAGCGGCAGTTCGCTGCTGGCGAAAAACAGCCTGACGCTCGACAGCCAGAACAGCATCAGCAACCTCAACAACGGCCTGATGAAAGCGGGCGGCGACCTGAACCTGAGTGCCATCGGCGATATCAATAACATCAGCTCCACCATCAGCGGCAAAACGGTCGCGCTGGAGAGCCTGGACGGCAGCATCAACAACCTGACCCAGGTTGAGCAGATTGATATCAACGCCGGAGGGAAGTACGGCAAGATCGGCCTGAAAGACACCCTGCTGGGCAACACGGCGTCTATTACCGCGCAGGATGGCCTGTCGCTTGAGGCGGGGAAAAACATCACCGTTACCGGGGCGAACCTGGCCTCCGGCGGCGATATGCTGCTGAACGCGTGGGGCGATATTGCCGTCAACGCGAATCAGATCAACGACGCATTCAGCTCCAGCCGGGCGAAAACCAGCCGTTCGTCCGTCACGTATCAGGGCAGTAACGTCACCGCGGGCGGCAACCTGCTGGTGAACGCCGGGCACAACCTTGACGTGACCGCCAGCGACCTGAAGGCGGGCGGCAGCGCGGGGCTGAGCGCGGGCAACGATCTCAATCTGAACGCGGCACAGACCAGCGAAAGCAGCCGTAAAGGGAAAAGCGAGTCCCACAGCACCGGGCTCGACCGCACCACGATTTCCGCAGGCGATAACCTGGTGCTGAAGGCCGGGCAGGATATCAACGCTCAGGCCGCCGCGCTGGCAGCAGAGAAAAGCGTCGGGCTGCAGGCGGGTCGCGACGTGAATCTGGCGGCGGAAGAGACCACGCAGGGCGATAGCTATAAGTCAGGCAAGAAAACCGTCATCAACGAATCGGTACGCCAGCAGGGAACCGAGATCGCCAGCGGGGCGAATACCCAAATCCTCGCCGGGCGCGATGTCACCACCGAAGCCGCGCAGGTGACGGCGAAGGGCGATATCGGCGTGGCGGCGGGCCGCGACGTCACTCTCAATACCGCAACCGAAAGCGATTATCACTACAAAGAGCAGACCAAAACCAAAAAAGGGTTCCTGAGCAAGAAAACCACCCACACTATCGAGGAGAACAGCGCGACGCGTGAATCTGGCTCATTGCTGAGCGGTGATAACGTGCAGGTCGTTGCGGGCAATAACCTGCTGGTGAACGGATCCGCCGTGGCGGGCGACGGCGACGTGAAGCTTAAGGCGGGCAACAACGTCGATATCGTGGCGGCCACGAACAGCGACACCTCCTGGCGCTTTAAGGAAGAGAAAAAATCCGGCCTGATGGGCTCGGGCGGGATTGGTTTCACCATCGGCAGCAGCAAAAGTACCCAGGATCTACGTGAGAAGGGCACCACCCAGAGCCAGAGCTTCAGTACGGTGGGCTCGACGGGGGGAGCGTTGATATTGCCGCCGGTAATCAGCTGCATGTCGGCGGCGCGGATCTGGTGGCTGGCAAAAATATGGCGCTCACCGGAGACAGCGTGACGATCGAGCCGGGCCACGACAGGCTCACCAGCGATCAAACCTTCAAGCAGAAAAGCAGTGGCCTGACGATTGCCCTCTCCGGCGCAGTGGGTGACGCGGTGAACACTGCGGCCAGCACGGCAATGGCGGTGAAAGACCAGAGCGATGGCCGTCTCGCCGCACTGCAGGCGACCAAAGCGGCACTGTCGGGTGTTCAGGCCGTGCAGGCCAACCGTCTCGCTGAAGCGGCTAACGGCAGCGATCCCACCAACAATGGCGCGTTCGGCGTGATGGCCTCCATTGGCGGACAGTCCTCTAAATCCACCTCACACTCGGAGCAGGACAAAACGACCGGCAGCACGCTGAATGCCGGGGGTAACCTCGCCATCACGGCGACAGGTCAGGGCAACGCTGCCAACAGCGGTGATATTACCGTGGCGGGCAGCCAGCTGAAGGCTGGCAAGGACCTGACGCTCAATGCGGCTCAGGATATCAACCTGACGAGTGCAGCCGACACCAATAAACTGACGGGCAGTAACTCCAGCAAGGGTGGCTCAATCGGGATCGGTATTACCGCCGGTCCGAATGGCGCGGGCATCACCGTCTCTGCCAGCGTAAACGCCGCCAGAGGCAGCGAAAAAGGCAATGGAACCTCCTGGAACGAAACGACGCTGGATGCCGGACAGAACGTCAGCCTGAACAGCGGCCGCGATACGGTACTTAAAGGCGCGCAGGTCAACGGCGATAAGATCACGGCGGATGTCGGGCGCGACCTGACCCTCAGCAGCCTGCAGGATAGCGACAAATACAACAGCAAACAGCAGAGTATGAATGCGGGTGCAAGCTACACCTGGGGAGCGGGCAGCGGTAGCGGCAGCTTTAGCATCAGCCGCGATAAGATGAAGAGCAACTACGACTCGGTCCAGGAGCAGACCGGGATCTTCGCTGGCAAAGGCGGCTTTGATATTAACGTTGGCAACCATACGCAGCTGGACGGTGCGGTGATTGCCAGCCGTGCTGATGCAGACAAAAACCGCCTTGAGACCGGTACGCTGGGCTTTACGGACATCAACAATAAGGCGGAGTATAAGGTTGAACATCAGGGTGTCGGCTTCAGCAGCGGCGCCGGGGTTGCGGGTAATCTGGTTAGCAACATGGCCAGCACAATGCTGGCAGGAATGGGCGGCAGCGGCCATGCTGAAGGGACCACGCAATCAGCGGTAGCCGACGGTGCTATCATTGTTCGCGACCAGGCTAACCAGAAGCAGGACGTCAGCACGCTCAGCCGTGACACTGACCATGCCAACGGCAGTATCGACCCGATCTTTAACAAAGAGAAAGAGCAGAAACGCCTGCAAACCGCGCAAATGATTGGCGAGATCGGCAATCAGGTTGCGGATATTGCGCGCACCAACGGCAAGATTGCGGCCACGGAAGCGGCCAACGAGAAGATGAAAACCGCTGGCAGCGATGCGCGTAACGCCGCCATCAGCCAGCTGAAAAAAGACGGTAAAGAGGTTACCGATCAGGCGATTCATGACCAGATGTACCAGACCTTCTATAACGAAGCGTTTAACCAGTCTGGCATGGGGACGGGGCAGAGCACCCAGCGCGCCATCACGGCAGCAACGGCGGCCATTCAGGCGCTGGCAGGTGGCGATATTAAAGCTGCGATTGCGGGCGGTGCCGCGCCGTATATCGCCAATGCCATCGCGAATGCCATCCCGGAGAAGGATCTTAAGGGACGCGTGCTGGCCCATGCGGTTGTCAACGCCGCACTTGCAGCCGCTTCCGGCAGAGATGCGGCGTCCGCTGCAGCCGGTGCAGCGGTGGGTGAGCTGGCTGGTAAGATTGCGGTTGACGGTTTTGGCAAACAGGTCAGCGAACTGAGCGAGGAAGAAAAACAGGCTGTATCTGCGCTGGCGACACTGGCTTCTGGCCTGGCTGGTGGGCTTGTCGGAGACAGCAGCGCGAACGCGGTAGCGGCGGCTCAAGCGGGCAAAACGACGGTTGAGAATAACTATCTGAGCAGCAAGGATATCAAGACGTTCACTGAGCAATATGCCAGGGCTAAAACCGATGCTGAGAAAGAGGCACTCATCGCCGGGCTGAAAAAACTCGATGTTGAGCAGCAGAAACAGGCATTATCGACAGGGATTTCGATAAAAGATCAGAAGGAGGTGCTGGCAGACCTGAAAACACTCGCTGCATCGCCCGACTGTACTGCGAAATGCCAAGAGTTGACTGCTTACTCTATTAGTGAGCTTGAGCCAGTAACTAACAATACGCAATTACATGAAGACAATCTCAAAAAAGGAATACTGGCTAGCGTTATCTATGCTCTGACTATCGAGAAACCAACTTCCGGTAGTTCTGGTTCTGGTTTGTCTTCGCTGACAAAAGAGCAGCAACAGTTGATCAGAAATGCCGAAACGATCACAACAGCTAAAGGAATACAGAACCCTTATCCGAGGGATTTGAATGAGAAAATTTTATGGAATGATGTTAAGGCCAATCCTGCGAAAGGACAACCACTTGATGGAATGAATAACGATCCTCGATTCCCAAGTTCTGCGGGCTTTCAAAAGATGCAAGTTACTCATGAGTTGCCGGATGGTTCTAATATCACAATACATTACCAGTACAACTCGAATACTGGTAAAGCGTATGACATGAAAATAACAACACCACAGGCTAATCCTTTACAGCCGGGGCCATCATTAAGAGACACAAAGTGAAAATAAAAACACAACGTTCCGATACAATGATTGAAGTATTTGCGATGTATTGGATAAAAGACAACCTTTATTTCCTTGGTCACTCCAAAGGCTATAGAGGATTGTTGGCATATAAAGCTAAAGATGTCGAGATCATTGAATCTGATTTATCAGGTGATTTCACTTATTTTGCTAATAGTGGATGTGGTATTTACCATTCAGCACTTATCAAAGAGAAATTGCTTGATGATCTACTTGAAGGCGATGAAATTGCTTATAAACGCTTCTTGGAAATTCTAAAGGAAGAAGGTCGTATAGAGTAATTATTATTTTATCAATTCAATAAATTCCGCCATAAGTGGCGGGATTTTTTTTGCTCCACAATACTATTCGACAATTATTAAATCCATCCCGGTAGATTATTTTACAATGGTCTGCTTCCTGTCTTAAAATTCCCACACACCTCGCATGATTTTCTTTTTATTTTAATGGGTTGCATAAAATACAGGGTTATGTTTTTAACTCTGAATTAAAATACAGAGTCGTTGGCGACTCTGTATAGACTCTAATCAGAGTCGACTCTACACTCTAACTAGACTCTCCCCTTGTGAGACAAGGCTTAAGGCAGAGTACACTCTGGAGTGTACTCTGATTTTTAAGGGGGTCAGAGTCGCCATTTTTTAGCCGGTGAATCTGGTGCGAATCCCATAAATATTATTGACGACTCTGCGAAAAATACGAATAATATTAATATAAATAACTCGAAAAAATCCTTTAAATAAAAAACATTAACAACAAAAGACTAGTGCATTCAAACTGCAACGGTAATGCCATGGTCTGGGAAATAGTTACAGTGAAAAAAGTCAGGCACGATAGCCGGGCAATACAGCCAGAGTTGATGTCCGTAGAGGCCTCTCCCGCCTTATCTCACCTGTACTCGTATAATCCCGCTAAATCCCTGAAGAGAAGCTCAAAACGACATAACCCATAAAGTAAACATGGGTTATGATGCTGTCTGCCCAAAAGGCTGATGGGGTTGTTACTGGGCCTGGTGATCTTCACCGGGGCGGTAGTGTGTTCGTTCTCAATAGCCGTGTCGGAGCGAGTTGTTGTTGAGAATAACACGCTGGGTATTGCACCTCCGGTTCCGGTGCCTGTTCCCGGGGTTCCGGTAAACCCGGGAGATCAGGTCACCAAAAACGCTAATGACAAAATAACGTTAGCTGTGGATGATCTGTTTGATGCAGTTGATAAAGCCACTCAGTGTAGCTTTGGGCGTGCATGTTCTTCGGATGATTCAGATCAGGGCTTGTAACCCAATGTAGCCGGAAACATGACGGATGATGAGAAGGCTGAATATGGTGGTGCTGGTTCAGGAACGCCGGGTGGCTGGGGACCGGAAGATGAAGAAAAAGCGCGAGCTCAGCAGGCACAAATTGAAGCCAAAAAGCAGGTTGAAAGCTTAGGCTATGATAGCAATAAGGTTTCTCACATTTTTGCTGATAAGCATCAAATGGATAAATTAGTTTCTGAGTTTGGCTCTCCAGAGGCGGCATTGGAAAGAATGCATGAAGCAGTACAGCCTTTGGCGAAGAATCCAGGCTCATATCAGACTGGTAGCTGCTGGGTGACCGTTAGGGTCGGTGGTAATGATGTAGCTGTAAAAGGTATTGTCATTAATGGTGAGTTCAGAATATCTACAGCAAGGATGAGGCCGTTCTAATGAATTTAACCAAAGAAGAAATTTTTGCATTAACTTTTACTTTAAGAAATAAGTTAGATCTTTTAAAAAAAGTACTTAATGAAGGCTGCGTAATTGAACGTAGTAAAACCGGTGTGGGTTTCTTTTCGACCATCAAGTTGCCACAAACTTTTACATTGGAAAATAATAAAGATAGATATTGGGAGCGGGGTTTTTTCCATAAAAAACTCCCTTATGGCGGGTGTTTTATGATTGCTGTAGAGGATGATAATTGTCTAGAGATTGAAGCAGTCGTATATGAAAGTGAATGGCCAGAACCTTTTGTTGAAGAGGATTTTTTTCCGCAATAAAGATGCCAATTATATATTGGAACAAGATGTACTTTGTTGCGCGATTGATGCCATCACAAGATTGAGTTGAGGTGGTCAACAAAAGCTGACCACAGATTTAGATTTTTTCCAGTATCGGTTTTCCGAGTCGTTTGGTGGTAACCCACCGTTATATTCATGCGGTCTGAGCGCGCTGTAATATCCAACGATATAGTTCGTTATTGCATGAGTTGCATCGCTAAAGCTTAGGTAAATTAAACAGGAGCCCCCGACAGTTAATCTCTTAACCGTCTGAGTCTCCTGACTCGCAGCCTGCACCTTTGCAGACTCTTTACCCGAAGGGGGCTTCGCTAGGGCGGAAGCGTCTGCGGGGCTAAAGACGCTTAACAGCGCAAAAAGTTACCGCGCCGGAAGCGCTGCAGGGAAAATCTGGATGTAACTAAATGAAATTACAGGGGTAAAATGGATTCGTCACACAAAACTGCGTCGGAGCGAGTTGTTGTTGAGAATAATTCGCTGGATTATATCGCCGGGCTGTTTGCTTTGGGACTATCTACTTGCTGCGTAAAAATAGCGCATTATGCATGGAGCGGCGGAAGTTTTTGCAGCGGGTGGTCGGTTGGCGAGTCGATTATGATTATGTAAAAGACACTCATAGCAATAGATGGGGTTATAGCAAGGGGCAGGAAAGGTGTTAAGCAAGTGATACCATTTGAGGGTAGTGAAAACGCCTTTAAGACTATATTGAAGCAATTGAACAGGTAGATCTTATGACTTTATTTGAAGAGTGTAGAGAAGCTCTTAGTGCTGATTTCACTATTATTGATAAAGAAGAAGCGAGAGTAACTGCTATTCTGGAAGGATACCCCTTTGTTAGCGGAAACATTTCTTGGTCTGAAATAAGCTTTAGAGACTTTGAAACCAGTGATGAGTTACTCTGTCAATCCAGGCTAAAAAATGAAGATGTTTATGTCATTGCAGACGATGCAAATATACCTTTATTCAGAACTAATTTAAGATTAGTGCTTGAAAATATTTATGATGTCGCGGCATTGTCACCAAAAATATTCATTTTTAATGAAAGTATGATTTTGCAACCACTATTTCCAACCGATGCACTTCGGCTCGGGACTAGATAGCGGTGTGGTACCGTAAACCAATTACCAGTAATAGCAGGTGCTACAGTAGGTGGCTATCTATCTGAGAGAGCAGGAAAAGCAGGCGAAGGTTTTGCCAGGGGAAAACTGAAATAAAAAAATACAAATCATAGGACTTGATTGTTGTTGAGAATCAGTTTTTGGGTGATAAGGACATCACAACCTTCACTGCAAAATACGCAAGTAAGAAGGCTGAGGCCGAGATATATCAGCTTCTGTCTGAACTGAAAAATCTGGACGCAGATGAGCAAAAACAATCGTTTAGTGGATGTTGGTTAGTATAAAATAGCACCCTAAGCAGGATTGAAGAAAGTTTTTTAGAGTATTTGCTGAGCCATTTCTCTCCAAACTTAGTGGAAAGGAACCAGTTATAAAATGACAGATAAAGAGTTTAAAGGAACTTGGAATGGAAACGCCGTCTTCAACCAGTAATTCATTATATATAAATGATATTTTATATTCGGAAGAGGATAGGAAAGTCATTTTGTATTTTAACTGCATTGATAATAAAGAAATTTTCTCAGCAGAAGTGAAAAAAGTTGGGGAGATAAAGGTGGTCAGTTCTGACGAGTTGCACTCGTTCTTAATGAAGTTTATGCCTTATGAATCTTCAATTTTTAATAAGTTGCATAAAATAATATGGGATTACATTGAAGGCAGGAAAGTAACCTTCCCGATCCAATTAGTTCCCTGAATAGCAGTAAGATCTCGGCCACATCGCCGGGTATGTTATTACAACCAGTCGTGGGGATTATCCTGTGATCGCTTGCTAGGAAATATTTTGGTCAACTAGCAAAATACACATCAGGACAAAACGTTCTTGTGCCGGAATTACAGCAGGCGAAACAAACTGTAAGTCAAGGAAATAAAAGGAGAAATCATGTTTATCGCAGCAATGTGCACCGGAACGAGTTGTTGAGAATAACTATCTTAGCGTGCCTGAGAAAACAGAGCTTGAGATAGCAAAACAGACGCTTAACAACAGTAAAGATCCGGCAGAGCGCGAAAAGGCGCAGCAGAAATATGATGCATTGATTGAAAAAGATATTGCCAGCGATAAAGACGTTATTGATGCCTGCGGTAATGGTAATGCGGGTAGCTGATTTCAATAAACCGACGCTTATCAATGATGTTGTGCAGGCCAAGATATACAAGCGGCCGGATAAAAACCTTCCCAATGGGAATATGGGAACAGCTCATGCAGAGGTAGGTGTAATTCAGCAAGCTTATGAAAAAGGAATGACTAACGGCAAAGATATGCTTATGTCGTTAAGTGGGGAGAAAGTTTGCTCATACTGTCTAAACGATATAAAAATTATGGCTGAAAGATCAGGGCTTAAGTCGTTAACATTATTTGACGAAACTACTGGTAGGACCTTATATTGGCAGTCAGGAACAAAGGGCTTCCGCGTAAAAGGAGCTAATGATGAATAGGTTGCTTCTTTCATGGTCGATATCACAAAAAGGTGGCACGAAGAAGCCTGATTGCTGGGAAGATATTGTTAACTTATTAGCCAAAGTTCATTTATTTAGTGGTTGTGTAACCGTCGACAGATTAGACTGCGAAGGTAATTTAATCTCAGAAATACAAGTAAGAATGGAAAAAGGTTTCTATCTGGTTACGTTTTTGAACGAAGATGATGAGGTTATGTCAATTACCGATTTAACACAACCAGATGAAAAAGTGTTAATTTTCGGAGATTACTGGCCAGCAAGTCAGCTTACAAAAAATTATGGTCTTGTTGTCAGGGTCTTTAGGGAGTTCTTCGATACTGGCAATGTATCAAAGGAACTTCTTAATTAAAATATAAATCCAAGATTTCGGCGTCCGCAGTGATGCTGTAGTTTGCTTATATGATGGTGGCGCGATAGACCTTGTGTCACGGCAGGGCGGTAGCGTCTGTGGCCCCAAAAACGCTTAACAGCGCAAAAATCCTGGGCATAAAATACAACAGGGAAAAGCAGTTGTAACTAACTGAAAGAAAAAGGAAAAGTTGTTTCGGTGACTGAGTTCGCACCGGAAAGAGATGTTGTTGAGAATAACTCGCTGAGTGATGTTGCTGATTATCTGGCAACGGCTAAAAAGCCGGAGGACAGATACAAGGATGCGCAGCAGCAACTGAAAAACGCGGTTGACGAGTTTAAGGCGAAGAACTGCGTCGGACTCATTGCAGCGGTCTGTGGTGCGAAAATGGACGCCCACCGGGATGAACTGCTGGCAGGTTTTGCGGAAGCAGGCTGCGACTTTATCCCTCTTTACGGGGATATCAAGAGCTTTAAGGAAGCGGACAGTGCGCTGGGCTATCTGGCGGCCGTTATCGATATCATGCCAGAACTGGGTGATGAAGCTGGGGCTTTACTAAAAGGTGTAGATAAGCCACTTAAAGCGGGCGATCTTGAAACTGCGTCTAAACTGATCAATAAAGTCAGTGATGAAATTTCTCGATATCTTCCTGGTCCAGGGAAAATATCCGTACCAACTTCTGGTGTTGGCGCTAGTGCCAAGTTCTCAGTAACTAATGCACAGACTGGGAAAAACTTGGTAAACATGTTGAAGATTTTGGTGGGAATGCATCAAATGCGGCCGATCGAGAACGTGTTTTAAATATTATAAATGATATAGGCTCTAATCCAGATAAAGTTGTTGCAGGGAAATTTGCAGGGCAAGGAGCTGGAGCAGGTGCCAGTCGTGGTGATGTATTCTTCAGAATAAAAGGAAATGATGTTGTTGTTACTAAACCAGATGGTAGTTTTGTTACCATCCTTAAAGATGGTGTGTTAAACAATACCTCAGTGAAAAATGCGCTAAAGGGGGCGCCACAATGATGCTTTTTGATAATCGGTATCAAGAGCTGGCACGTAATGTAGTCGGACGAAAACTCCAAAATGTCAATGGTCTGATATATATTTATAACGTTCCCGAGTTAGGGGCTCCGCAACAACTTCAGTTCGTTTTTTTTAATGAAAATCAAAGTGTTGTGTTCAGGTGTGGACTGGATGGGGCTTCACTTGAACTAACTGATTTACCAATGCAAGAAAATGATCTCGGAGAGTATGGCAAAGAGGAAATTATGGATTTGTCGAATTCATGTTTTTTTCATAAAGTTATTGGAAAGATACTCTTACGATTTTACGCGATTTATTCGGAAATAGAACAAAAAGTGATTGGGGCAAAATTAGTTTTTGATGAAGGTTTTACTTTAGCAATTATTAATCTCGGGGATGAAATTAAAGTTTTTGATTCTCTGTCAATGGAATATGAGCGAGACGAGAAAATTAATTACATTGATGTTTTATCTATATTTTAAAGACAACCTTCCCGGCAGTTAATCTCTTAATCGTCCTGTTAGCCTGCACCTCCGCAGGCTTTTGAAAGGCTCAAGACATAATCTCCCTGCGTTATGTTGAATGGCCGGTGGCTGTTCACGATGGGCTTTTCGTCGGACGGTAGCCTGTCCAGGAGAAAAAGGCGCGTCAGGAAGGTGCGGATAAAATCGTCGGGCAGCGAAGGCAGTATGCTACCGCAGATTCGAAAGCCAGGCGCGGGGCAGATATTCAGCGTATAGCTCAGAACTGGCGAGTGAGTCCGGAAACGGCTTCAATGCTGTATGATTCGATGACGTTTGTACACGGCGCAGCGGCTGTCGGCGGTGCTCATTATGGAATGAAAGGTTCTGGAGTAAGTGAAGAGACAGCAGGATCAATTAAGAATGTGAATCCAGGGTACCCTGAATCTGGGCGAACACACAATTGTGTAAACTGCTCGATTGCTACAGATGCTACATCAAGTGGGAACCCTGCGTCAGCCTTACCGATTGATCATAATAATGGAGTGCCTTTATCTGTTTTGGAAAACCAATATGGTACTAAATTTAAATAAGCCCCTTCATCTGAAAGCATTACACAACAAATGACAGATGCAGGTTCTGTTTCAAGAGGTATCGTTTTTGGTTCATATGGCCCAGGGCAGCCAGGGCAAGTATTTAATGTTGTGAATCAAAATGGTACAGTCCGATTCCTTGATGGACAAACGGGTAAATCAGATGATCTCAGCCAGTTCAAATCATTCCAACTTTAGCGGACAAATTAATGATTACTTTTGATGAAGCTGTTAATAAGGCGACCGAATATTTAGAAAAAACAGAGATGCCCGTGGTTATTACACTACAAGATCGTTTTTCAGAAGGATGGTTTTTTTATTTTCAATCCAGAGCATATCTTGAAACAGGAGATTTCTCTGCTCAGCTTATAGGCAATTCTCCATTTATAATCGATAAGGATACTGGTGAGGTACATGAACTTGGAACCGCATACCCTATTGAAAAATACTTGCAGGATTATGAAGAAGAGAAAAATGGCATAAAGGAATGAAAAAAATTGAGAATAGAGGACCTGCAAAATGATGATGAATTATGAACTTTCCCGTTTGTGTGATGGTGAGATGTATGTCAGAAATAAGTATCCTACATGGTCTGACGTGCTCGACTTTTTAAATATTTTGAAAAAGAGCAGTGGCAGCGTGAATATCAGAATTATCAATGCTCCAGATATTGGACCTGAAAAACTTAGTGTTGAGGCTGAGAACGGATTTTATCTGGTCACTTTACTTGAATATGATGAATCTGGAGGAGATGTAAGATCCATATGGGATAAAACGTCGTCATCTGGAGGGCATGTCATTATCCGTGGTAATTATTGGCCTGAACGCCAACTTACAAAAGACTTTGACCTTTTGGTAAAGATCTTTAAAGAGTTTTTCAATACTGGCAAAGTATCAACTGACCTTCTTAATTGATATATAAATCCCAGACTACAGCATCCAGTATCGCCTGTGGTGATATAGTTTTCTGATATGATAGTGGGCGGCAGACTCTGTGTCACGGCGGGGCGGTAGCATCTCCTAGTCAAAAACGCGCATCGGGGCAAAAAGTTGCCGCGCCGGAAGTACAGCAGGGAAAACGGCTGTAACTCACGGAAAGCACAGGGAAAAAACGTTATTATCACAGCAATGTGCACGGGATCGAGTTGTTGTTGAGAATAACACGCTCAGCCCAGGGCATGATGAGGAAGAGTTTGAGAAAGAGCATGGCGACCGGTTGCCAAAAGTTTATAACATTGCCAGGCCAGGGGTGTTGTTTGACGAAGATGGCAAGCCGATTCCTGGAACTGCTGGACTTGGGATTGGGGCAGTTCCGATTAAAAATGGTGGTGGAGTTGTTAAAGGTACTCCAAAAATTCCATCTAACTTGCAACCATTTACAAACCCTGCTCAAGGGCCTGTTATTCCAAAGGGGTGGGTAAGTAAGCTAGGGCGAACACCAGGAAGTACAATTTACTATCCGCCAAATACAGATCCTAGCAATCCTGGAAGCACCTACATAAGGGTAATGCCATCAGGTTCAACCCCTGTACCCGGACTTGAGAACGGTTACTGGATATTTGTCAAAAATGGACAACCAATAAATCCGGCTACAGGTGGTACAGGTACACGTGGAGAGACTCATGTACCGTTACCAACAGATACTATGCCACCAAAAGGTAAGCTATGAATGATTACAAACGATGAGCTGAGGGAATTTGAACAGTCAGTATTTACTGGGATTATTGTGGGTGTTGGATCTTTAGTTTTGCTATTTTCATCAGGTTGCAGAATTTTGATTCAATGTCCGTTCCAGTGCGGAGGGAAAAAACATCTCCAAAATGGGCATGGCGAAAACCTGGCAACAAGCGTTCTTCTTTTCCCTACACTTAATCAAACGGTTTACTCATGTTCCATGCTTGATGATGAAACGTTAACTTTATGTTTTAGCAATGAAGATCATATACATATCATACCTGAAAAGAACGGTTTTGAATCTTATGTTATTACAACCAGTCGTGGGGATTATCCTGTGATCGCTTGCTAGGAAATATTTTGGTCAACTAGCAAAATACACATCAGGGCAAAACGTTCTTGTGCCGGAATTACAGCAGGCGAAACAAACTGTAAGTCACGGAAATGAAAAGAGAAATCATGTTTATCCCAGCAATGTGCACCGGAACGAGTTGTTGAGAATAACTATCTTAGCAACCAACAACGTTCTGAGCGGGATAAAGAGTTTGATGCCTGTAAATGTAACATCTCATGTCAGTTGAAAGTCGGTGCTAAATGGGATGCTATTGATATCGGGCAGGAGGCCCCTACGGGGCTGGTATACTGGTTGGTGTTCCTCAGGGGATTAGTGATTCCGTCGAGAGTTTATCGAAAGCCGTCACAAATCCTGCCGCCACTTATGATGCGATTAAGCAATTAATCACGAGCGACGGCATGTCCAGTACGATGTCGAATGCCGTTAAAAAAAATGGCGTAAAAATCGTAAGCGAGAAACCTACAAATGTTAAAGGTATTTCTGAAGTTGAATACTTAGTTCCTACCAAAGATCGCGCGGGGAATTTAACTGGAGAATATAAACCAAGCCCAGTAAAGAAAACTATCTATGACCCGAAAATATATACTGGCAAAGTAATGTTAGATCTTGGGCAAGAGGCTGCAATGAAAGGGTTAAGAGATGCAATGCGCAATGGTCAGTCAGCATATGATGCTACAGCTGGCGGGTTGAATTTTAGAGTTTATCTCGATAAAAATACAGGTCGAGTCACAAACTTTCATCCCAAATAGGATTAAATGAATGAAATTTTTATTTGATTTGCCTTATATAAAATCAGACCCTTACGTGGTTATAAAAACTTACTTTGACCTCATGTATAATGATGGTGTTTTCTTGATGTCTATTGAAAGTATTATTAAAAAGCATTCATTTATAAGAGATGGGGTTTACTGCTTCTTTCCTGATATGGAAAGTTATGACGAAAGTGAACATTTTGAAGGTGTTGAATTTGCTGTTGGTTATCCTCCCTCTGAAGCAGATACTACTATCGTTAGTGAAGAAATCTGCTATCACTACGTACGACTTGCAAGTGAAAAGTATTTGCGGCTTCACCCGGAAGATACGGAAAAGGTAAAAAGCTTACTTGCTCGGCTACCTGTGTGAGTACAAATCCTGCCAACTGTCCGCGGGATTTTTTTGCCCTGCATTTTTCACTTCCAGACAAGATGTGTTTTTGGAGTACCGCCGTCCGCGACGGTACTCCAAAACGGCCAGGTCACGCAATCCTTAAGCATCACATGGTGGAACCGCTTTTAGGCCTGTAAACGGTAGGGCGTACTTTGATAATTTGAGGTGATGAATGGATTTAATATCTCTTGCTGGGAAACAAGCTCAATTAACCATTGATAAAAATGAGTTATTGATCCTGAATTCAGCTTTGAATGAAATCTGTAATGGTATCTCTTTTCCTGAATTTGAAACCAGGATTGGGGCTTCTAAAGAAGATGTCTGTACCTTACTTAATGATATAGGCCAGATTTTAGACAATATGATGGCTTGAGAAGATCCCGGCTCCTGCGGCGTTTATTTGTTCCGCCATACTGTTTGGAAATATCTGAACTCATCCCGGCAGGCTATTTTACGATAGCCTGCTTCTCACCTCAAAATCCCCACACCCGTCACAAGATTGGTCTACAGACAAAGTAGTACATGCTGTTGGTGATATTGCTACTGCTCCTGATACAGAATGGTTTGCTCAAACGGGGACTGGGGGGGTATACACCAGTAAAGGGAAACCTGCTAACTGGGTGTCCTATGAAACTAGGGATGGCGTAAGAACTAGGGTTGTTTACCAACCTGCTACAGGGAAAATTGTTATAGCCTTTCCTGATAATGGACCGATACCGAGCAGTTATAAAAAGATTAAATAAGATGGGTGTTTAAATGATTGATTTACATGAGAAAATAGTTTTTTTTGGCGACCTTTTTAAGGGGCGCTTAGATAATGAAATGCATCCAGGATGCCATTGAGTATGTAGGGCATGGTGAAAGAGGGTTAACTTTTGAAACGATTTGCGATCATTTAAGCGAGTATGACGTACCGATTAGTCAGTCTGAGTACGATTTAGCCATAAATATTTGTAATGACCTTAAAATGGATGTTAATGACATTAGCTTAAAACATTTAAGAAAATTAATTATCGAGTAAACATCCCCGACTGTCGTAGAGGAGGTAGTTTACTCTGGTGAAAAAGGCGCGTCGGGGCAAAAAGTTGCCGTTCCGAAATTATAACAGAGAAAACGGGTTTAGATATCTGATAGTAAAGTTAAAAACAGTTATCATCACAGCAAAGTGTACAGGATCGAGTTGTTGTTGAGAATAATTTGCTGGATTATATCGCCGGGCTGCTTGCTTTGGGACTATCTACTTGCTGCGTAAAAAATAGCGCATTATGCATGGCACGGCGGAAGTTTTCGCAGCGGATGGTCGGTTGGCGAGTCGATTATGATTATGTAAAAGGCACTCATAGCAATAGATGGGGTTATAGCAAGGGGCAGGAAAGGTGTTAAGCAAGTGATACCATTTGAGGGCAGTGAAAACGCCTTTAAGACTATATTGAAACAATTGAACAGGTAGAACTTATGACTTTATTTGAAGAGTGTAGAGAAGCTCTTAGTGCTGATTTCACTATTATTGATAAAGAAGACGAAGCGAGAGTAACTGCTATTCTGGAAGGATACCCCTTTGTTAGCGGAAACATTTCTTGGTCTGAAATAAGCTTTAGAGACTTTGAAACCAGTGATGAGTTACTCTGTCAATCCAGGCTAAAAAATGAAGATGTTTATGTCATTGCAGACGATGCAAATATACCTTTATTTAGAACTAATTTGAGATTAGTGCTTGAAAATATTTATGATGTCGCGGCATTGTCCCCAAAAATGCTCATTTTTAATGAAAGTATGATTTTGCAACCACTATTTCCAACCGATGCACTTCGGCTCGGGACTAGATAGCGGTGTGGTACCGTAAACCAATTACCAGTAATAGCAGGTGTTACAGTAGGTGGCTATCTATCTGAGAGAGCAGGAAAAGCAGGCGAAGATTTTGCCAGGGGAAAACTGAAATGAAAAAATACAATTCATAAGACTTGGTTGTTGTTGAGAATCAGTTTTTGGGTGATAAGGGCATCACTACTTTCACTGCAAAATACGCATGTGAGAAGGCTAAGGCCGGTCAGCTACCGTGGGCATGGTCTGCTGGTATCAGAGAACCTG
Source organism: Enterobacter sp. BNK-13 (assembly GCF_048685015.1). Taxonomy (NCBI): domain Bacteria; kingdom Pseudomonadati; phylum Pseudomonadota; class Gammaproteobacteria; order Enterobacterales; family Enterobacteriaceae; genus Enterobacter; species Enterobacter sp. BNK-13. Next base: position 4,445,321 of record NZ_JBLQTP010000001.1, read on the forward strand.
CTGAAGCAAGATTTTTACATCGGAGGTCCAAATCAGAAGTGGGCAGGTGACATCACGTATCTGCGTACAGATGAGGGCTGGCTGTATCTGGCGGTGGTGATTGACCTGTGGTCCCGTGCGGTCATCGACTGGTCGATGTTGACAGCACAACTGGCGTGCGATGCGTTACAGATGGCACCTGGCGATGTAAACCCCGGAAAATGTCATCGTACATACGGACCGCGGCGGGCAATACTGTTCAGCGGACTATCAGGCATTACTGAAGCGGTATAATCTGCGCGGGAGTATGAGCGCGAAGGGTTGTTGTTACGACAATGCCTGCGCGAAAAGCTTCTTCCATTCACTGAAGGTGGAATGTATCCACGGGGAACGCTTTATCAGCCGGGAAATGATGTGGACAACGGTATTTAATTATATCGAGTGTGATTACAAGCGGTGGCGATTCAGGCTAATAAAGCGGGGCTAAAATCTTTAACAATTTATGAAGAGGCTACAGGATCTGTCCTCTTCTGGCAGACTGGCATGAAATCTCTCAAGGTTAGGGATTAAAATGAATTTTAAAATGAGTTGGACATTAGACGAAATAGGTGGGAATAAACTGGTCTCAAATTGGGATATGGTACTAAATCAGTTTAGAAAAATTGAAGGAAAAAAAGGAACCCTTACTCTTGATATACTGAACAGCAGCGATGATAGCGCTGAAATGCTTCAGGTCAGAACGGAGAATGGTTATTATCTGATAACATTAGGTGAAATTGTTGAAGATGAATACCAAGTAAGAACGTACTGGGATTCATCTAAACCTGATACAGGAATGGTGATTCTTGGAAATTACTGGCCAGAATCTCAGCTTACAAAAGACTCTGAATTTATTGTAAAGATCTTAAAAGAATTTTTTGATACTGGCAACGTATCAAAGGAAGTTCTTAATTGAGATATAAACCCAAGGTTTTTACATCCTAATTGGTGCTGAAGTTTGCTTATATGATGGTGCCGCAATAGACCTTGTGTCACGGCTGAGCGGCTGTAATATATGGATCGCGGGCAGACGGTGAAACCTGTTACTGATATCGTTGGGAAAGGAACTATATCTGAGAGAGGCTCCGTCGCAAACGCCAACTTTGCTCAATCAAAAATTAGAGCGAATGATACATTTAGCCCCTGAGGGGCAGATATATATAGCAAAATGGCAGGTCAACCCATCAATACGGTTGATGATTTAGCCAATGCGGTTCGGAATGGTTCTATCAAACTGAGTCAATTATCTGTAGATTATGTGGACATGAATGGTACGGAACCAATCAAACAAATGTGAAAGTACCAGGAATGGATGGCAAACCTTATAATGATCTTGCCACCGGTCAATTAATTAGTAACAAACTTCCGGAAACAGGAAGTACAGATATACCACGTGGGAGGAAATGATGAAATCAGGAATTGCAGTATCAATCTTAGATCCTTATGACTGGTTACCATCATATGGTGAAAATTCAGTGTCTATTGAGTCCAGAGGCTTAGAATTTATCATTAAGATTGAATATGATGCTGCAAATGAGAATCAGGGTCCTAACTATAGGGAGTTACGATTTGATAAGGTGTGTGATTTTCATCATACCTCTTTCCCTGGATTGTCCAGACTCGATATAGATTACTCCAGCGATGCCAGGACTCCATTAACTGGAACCCTGATCGAATATCCTGACTCTGAAGTTGCAATTGCATGGAGTAGGCATTTTGGTGGAATAAGGCACATAAAACACTATAAGATTATTTTTATTTCTGAAAATATTTCGTTAGAAATATTTGCTGAAAATGTGATTTTGAGTTCTGAATTTTCTATTCCTCGTGAATGATTTGTGCTGGAGAAATTAATTTAGTTAACCAAATACCATTATCTACTTGATAGAATTTAACGCCCTGATGATAGAGATATAGGGTATTAATTTTAGTACAAAAGGTCTCCCGTGACGCATTCCAATCTGAATTACCATCTCTTTATCTATTGGAAAAGGTACAAATAGTTATGGATATGCTCAAGTTTGTCTTGAAAGAAAAATAGGCTAAAATCGAATAATTAAGGTAATGAATAATGAATAAAACAGTATGGAAGTTTATAGAGCCACCAAATATGGCAGTTATTGCTAATAGAAAAATTATCACTTCAGGGGCGTGGATAGCTTATGTTTCCCATGATAGTGACGATGGCGGCTGGCAATTTCATATAAGTGGTTCTGATTCAGTTAATGAAAATGATGCTGTTTTAGTTAGCCTTCAAGAAATAGTTAATATTGATCATGCTATTACTATATTAGCAGACCTCCCTTTGGGGTGGTGCGCATGGCGGAACGCAAAAGATGATGTATGGGAAAGAGCCCCTATAAGTGAATAATATTTACAATTAAAAGGCAGCATTAAGCAATGGCATTGCGGGACTTGGGCCTCAGCGAATTGTTGTAGGAAAGGGTGGTGAAATGTTTTATACACCAGATTACTATAAGACCTTTATCCCAATTAAAAATGAGGGTTTAAAATGTTGCCATTCATGTTTGTAGAGAAATTTCCTTTGTACGATACTGCAGAGGTATTCGTCGTGCGAATAGACTCGACTATTGAATTTACGGAAGAGCTTTTGAAGTCTTTGTATTATTTATTATGGTTTCCTGGATACTTTGGTTTTAATTGGGATGCGTTGTATGACTGCTTGCGTGATCTTAGTTGGCTACCATGCAGAAAAATCATGCTTCTACATGATTCTCTACCCCAAATACCAAAAATTGATTTGCAGATCTACCTTGAAATTTTGAGGGATTCTGTTCTCGATTGGGTAAATGATGAGGAGCATGAATTGGAAGTCGTGTTCCTCGCCTCTGAACGATCGTTGGTCGAAAGTTTGGTTGTGTTAAAGAAAATGGATTAACATTTTGCGCGTTAGAAACGATTATCAATGGAAATGTTACAGTTGCAGATATGACATAGCTGAAAATAACGCTAGCTTGCTGATTAAAAAGAGAAAATGGTGTTGTTCCTGCTAGAATGCACAGGAAAGCGATGTTGTTAAGAATAACTCGTTCAGTCCTGGCCATGATGAGGAAGAACTTGCGAAAGAGCACGGCGACCGCCTCCCAAAAGTCTATAATATTGCAGGCCCGGTGTGTTGTTTGACGAAGATGGCAAGCCGACTCCTGGAACTGCTGGACTTGGCATTGGAGCAGTTCCGATTGGTGGAAAATCTTAAGATACTCATATTTGGACTGAAACCAAAAAAGCGGAGCATGTTAACAATGCGTATGGACACTAGACGAAGCATAGAAAAGAGTTTCCCGAATATCAAAACTCAAAACAATATGTAGATGCCACACATGATTTTGTAACAAATCCGCCAAAAGGAACGCTCACCACAATACGTAAAAACGGTGATACGATTTACTACAACCCATCGTCCAATACATTTGCAGTCAAAAATAGTGATGGTGTGCCTAAAACAATGTTCAGGCCGGATCCCGCAGATCATGGCTATCCAACAAATTTGGACTACTTCAATGCACAAAAATAATGATTTATATATTTGCCGGGTATGTGGTGCTGAGCAGCTTGAGGCCCCTTGGGGTGATGATGGAGAATCACCAACATACGAAATATGTGATTGCTGTGGGGTTGAATTCGGTTACGAAGATTCAACATTGCAAGGAATTAAGAAATATCGGACAAAATGGTTAGAAGATGGAGCTAAGTGGCACAGTAAAAAATCGGAGCCTGAAAACTGGTCTGTTGTAGAACAGTTATCTCATATACCTGAAAAATATCTATAGCTTTCGATCCCGATTTCGTTTCCGGATTTTGTTGTTGAGAATAATTATCATTAGCGATGAGCAGCAGAAAAGCAGCAGTGAAGAACTTGTTGCCTGCGGCAATTACAGTAATAGTAGATGCAAAGCAGGAGTCGCGAGAAATATGCAAAAGAGTTTGACAAGGTTCAGGGGCATATAAATACCTGCTCAAGTGCTGATGAGTGTAAAGCTGTTGTGAAAAAGCTGAAACAATGGAAAGCAAAAATTCGGGACAAAAACGATAAATTAACAGCCAAAATTCGAAATGAGGGAATTGACTTGCTTACTGGAGCACACATCAGCAAAAGGAACTGCCACTAACTTCACTGAATATCCGGCATGTGGGAGTTGCTTAGGTGTGGCTGATCAGTTCCAGTAAAAATATCCCGGCATTCAGGACAGTGTCCGGTGTGCTTCTAACACCGAGGAAGAAGTAATGAGTGATGAACGTATTGATTATTATGAAATTAAAAGAGATTTCTTAGAGTGTTGTTATGAAGGTTGTCGCGTGAAATTGGATGATATTTCCAGTGGGAATTCTCAGTGGCCAGAAGGTGCAGATGGAAGAAGTTATGCATCCTATCAATATGAAGACGTTTATCAGCTTCCTATTGAACAGCTAACGTTAGCTGTTATTAACTTGATATTAATGGCTGCGCGCGGTCTTGAACATGTTGAAGCGTATCACCTAAACTTTTAATCTACTTCCCGTCAGGCGGCTGTTTAGCGGTGAGCATCTTAACAAACTCGGTTTTACGAGCCGGCAGTACCAGCAGTTACTGTAGTGATACCGGGTCAAAAAAAGTATGAGCCGGCGTGGGAACTGCTGGGAAAATAACCCAATAGAACGCTTCTTCCGGAGCCTAAAGAATGAGTGGGTGCTAGTTAACGGTTACATAAGCCTCGTCGATGCAGCTCACGCAATAACGGACTTTATCGTTAGGTATTACAGCGTGCTCAGGCCACACGAGTATAAGGGTCGGCTATCACCAAACGAATCGGAAAACCGATACTGGAAAAACTCTAAAACGGTGGCTAGTTTTAGTTGACCATTACATCTCTTATGTTTGGTGGTAGTGTGCCGGGAATTTCAATAAGAGAAGATATGATGTTAATGCTGCATTAGGAACAGCAACGAATACTGGTTTTCAACTTAGTGGAAATGGACCATTCAGTTACGTTGATGCCATTATGCCGGGCGTGACATCTGCCGCAACTACGGGGAAAGGCTGGAACGTATCAGCGGCAATCAATATTGAGGCTGCGATTGGCAGTGCGATTAAAAGAGAAGACCCGAATAACACTCTGATAAGTCGTGGATATGGAAGTGCGGCTGGTAGTTTAGGAGGAAAAGTTTTTGGTTCATTGTCTCCAGTAGCTGATCAAGTGACAAAGGATGTTATTGATGTTGTTATAGGTTCTACTGCTTTTGAATTTCCAGGAAAAGTGGTAAAAGATGAGCGAGAAAAATGGGAGAAGAAGCAATGAGCATCTTCAGTAAGGTTGGTATCTTTTGGCTTCTTTTCTTGGTTATGTACTGCACAGTTTTAGTCACTATTGTTCTTTTCGCATGCCAGTTCGGAGTGTCAATAATTTTCTATTTTAACGATGGTGAATTCTTTTTTTCATGGAAAAAGGCATTACATATCGCATTAATAAAAGGGTGTGTTACAGGATTAATATTAGGTGCAGGGGTGTGGTTAAAAAACAAACTGCATGAGTATCGCTGGAAAAATAGTCGCTGAGAATAGATAGTATGAGTGAGATGCGAATAAACAGCCCGCGGGCCTCGGCAAATTACGGCTGCTAACAACAAGAATGGAGCCGCAAAATGAACTAAAAAAAACGGTTAATATCTTTTATTTTGCTGGCGCTGATTTTAACAATGGAAATTATTGCTTTGTTTGCTTATTTTTTCAAAATCCGTCTCTATTTCATTCGTAATATTCCTTTTGAGATAAATATTTTTTGAGTTAGTGAGGATTATTAAGGGTGCTTCATTTGGTGGACTTATTGTTGGTATAGGTTGTTTGTATCTTTCTTTTAAAAAAATTTATTATTGCGGATGATGATTTACTCGGCGGTAGCGAAGATGTTCAGGCCGCGAGGATACGCCAGCATGGCGTTGATATGGCGTCTTGTTCCGACAATCCGAGTGGGGTTGTATGTCAGAAAGCAATGAAGGACTAATCAAATGATTTATCTGCTGTTAGGAATTGCGCTGTTCGCATTTTTCATCGGAACTGTCATGTTTGTCCGTTTTAGTAAAGTGACGGGAAGGAGCGTTCAGTCACCTCTTACCACGATGTTTTACTTTGATGCGTTTTTTTTTGGTCTGGGTAGTAAGCGAGACATGAACATTGCAGCATCTTCATTTATCGTTTTTTTAGTCAGTATCTGGGGATTAACTTATTTAAAATTAAGCACTCATTTTTGGGGAAGTCGCGAAAGTTATTTTGGTTTTGCGATCGCCGGAATTTTATTTCTGATTATGCATTGCCGCTATTGTGCAAAAAATGTCGTTATCAAAAATGATGGCCTGGCCCCCATGAGAGAGTTGATTAATATCCGGCGATCCGGCCTTACCAGCCCCTTTATATGGTTAAGCAGGGCCGGGTATCTGGGGTTCTTTATTGGCATGCTTCACTGAAGTGAGATGCGAAAAAACAGCCTCCGTACCCATTGAGACTACCCCAGCCTCTCCACCCGCGTCTCCCCCTCCGCCATCGACAGCTGATACAGCGAAAACGATCGCTGCTTCTCAATCAACTTTGCCAGCTCCGGCGAGTGGCTGGTGAGCCAGATCTGCGAGTAGCGGCTGGCCTCGGCGATTAAGCTCGCCAGGGCAGGCAGCATCTGCGGGTGCAGGCTGTTTTCCGGTTCGTTCAACGCGATAAACGCCGGTGGGCGGGGGCTTAACAGCGCTACCGCCAGGCACAGGAAGCGCAGGGTACCGTCGGAAAACTCCGCTGGCTCCAGCGGTCTGCTCAGCCCCTCGCGCTGCATCATCATCCGGAAACGTCCGCCGGTGTTGTCGCTATAAAACACGCAGCCGGGGAAGGCCTGGTCAAGGATGCGCATCAGCAGCAGCTCGTCGCCAATCTCGACAATGGTCTGAAACGCCGCCGCCAGGTTAGCGCCGTCGCTGGCCAGCACCGGGGAGCGGAAACCGACCTGCGGGGCCCGCATCGCCGAGCCGATTGATACAGAAAACTCATGATAAAAGCGCCAGTTACGCAGGGACTCGCGCATCTGCGACACTTCCGGGTAAAGGTGTGGTTCGCCGAGCTGTCCGAATACCGATTCGTTCTCGTACAGCGTGCCGCTGTGGGTCACCTTCTCGTGATGCACGTTGTTCAGAAACACCGCCTGGTTCTTACGCTTCATCAGCTGTGACGAAGGTCGACGGTGCTGGCCGCTCAGCCAGATGGACTCCTCTTTGATCACCGGGTCGAGCTGAAACTGCGAGGGGTAGGGCAGCTTCTCCACAAACCCGACCTGCAGCTCGTATTCGTAGCTCTCTGTTTCCACCGCGAGGTTCATCCGCCGCAGCTGGTCGCTACGGGTTTTGCCTGCCCAGAACACCTTCAGAATGCCGCCCTCGTTCGCCAGCGCCTGGGAAAACTGCCCCTGCGCGGCGCTGTGCATCAGGTGTATCGCCTTGTAGATATTTGATTTTCCGGTCCCGTTCGGCCCGAAGACGATATTGAGCTGCTCCAGCTCCAGCGACATCTCGCGGATGGAGCGGTAGTTTTGAATGTGCAGGGTGTTGATCACATGCAGGCCCCTTTCGCAGAATAAGCCTGTATATAATCACAGTCTTTGAGATGAAATGCAAAAAAGAGACGACAGTGAGGATGTCGTCTAAACGGGGTACTGCTTTGGGCCTCTACGGGTCAATGGGGCCTTCGCATTTTTATGATCACTTGACTGCCAGACGCAGACCCAAATCATCAGGATAGGGATCAAAGTAGTTTTGCGTCATCAGATACCGGTCGGGGTATTCGGCCAGGTAGTGCTTCAGCAGCGTGATCGGGGCGAGGATAGGCAACTGTCCGTTGCGATAATGCAGGATCACGTCGCGCAGCTCGCCGCGCTGGCGGGTGTTCAGCTGGTTACGAAAATACCCCTGAATATGCATCAGCACGTTGGTGTGATTCTTACGCGAAGCGGGTTTTTTCAGGATGGACATCAGCTTTTCCCGGTACGCCACGAAGAAAGCGTCCAGGTCTTCCCACTCGTGCAGCGAGGCAACGAACGGGCCGATTTCACGGTAACCCGCCTGATGGTGCGCCAGCAGCTGGAGTTTGTAACGGCTGTGGAAGTCCAGCAGCGCGCGGCGCGTGAGGCCATTTTTACGCAGCGTGTTCAGTTCGTGCAGGGCAAAAACACGTTCGACAAAGTTTTCCCGCAGCACCGGATCGTGCAGGCGTCCGTCCTCTTCCACGGGCAGCCACGGCCAAGTTTCAAGGAGGGCGGCGGTGAACAGCCCGACCCCCTCCTTGCGGCCCCGGTTGCCGTTTTCATCATACAGACGCACGCGTTCCATGCCGCAGCTTGGGGATTTAGCGCAGACGATAAAACCGGCGAGATCGCCGATTTTCGGCAAAAAATCTGCCGTAAAGTCCGCCATTTTCTGCGTAACGTCTTCGTGAGGCGCATGGCTAAAACGCATCTGCGTTTCACCGTGTTCCGTCACGATCAGACGCAGCGCCGGGCGAGGGGTCGGCAGGCCGATGGCCATTTCCGGACAGACGGGCCTGAAATTCACCCACTGGGCCAGTTCATCCATGACGAAGCCCATACGCTTGTGTCCGCCGTCAAAGCGAACGGCGGATCCGGTCAAACATCCGCTAATACCCAGCACTGGTTTCGTCGTCATGGTGTCGTCCTCCCGTTCATATAATTAAAACTTACACAACATGACTAATTTGTCCAAGTATTCGCGGAACTATTTTTTTTATTCCTTTAGAATCAATGCGTCTTAGCTGCCCTTATAGGTCGAGTAACCGTACTGACTCAGCAGAAGCGGGATGTGCAGTTTCTCGTTGGTGCGTGTCACGGTAAACAGCACCGGGATCTCCGGGAAGAAGGAGTCGAGCTTTTTGCCGTGGAAGTACTCTGCGGTTTTGAAGGTCACTTTATACACGCCAGGCTGCATGTCCTGGTCCTGCGGATAGAGCGATTTGATGCGTCCGTCCTGGTCTGTTTTACCGCTGGCGATCGGGGTCCATTTGTCCTGCTGCTGCTTTTCCAGCGTGACGGTGACGCCCGGTGGAGGCGTGCCGGTTTGCTGGTCGAGGATGTGTACGCTCAGGGTGCCAGCAGGAGCGGCGCTAAAGGCGGCAGGGGTAAAGGCCATCGCGGCCAGCATCAGCAGAGGGGTAGTTTTTTTCATGGTGTTTTCCTGTGGAGTTATTCGTGACAGGAAAACGTTAGCATCTGCGGCGCGGGAAAATATTCAACTTTTCGTGAAGATTCCCGCAGGAGAAAATGATCAGAGGATAATCACTTCAAGCGATACCTGCTGCTGCCACTGCTCCACCTGCTTTTTCCGCGCCGCGGTGAGCTTGCCGCTGGTGACCAGAAGCCATTTGCGCTCCGGGAAAATTTCCGGGGCCAGCGCGGCCGGAGGCGAGGGCAGAATGTCGATTCGGTGTCCCTGTCCTGTGCGCGTTAAGGCTTCGAGCCAGATCTCGCAGGCGTCGTTCAGGTGCCAGCCGCTGAGCAGAATATTATCGCCCGGCGCTTTTTTATCACCCTCGAGACAAAACGAGGTGTAGGCGATGATGATGCCGTCGAGGATTGCGCGCAGGGTCATGGCGGCGGCCACGTTGGCCGAAACCTGACTGCGCAGCGGGCGCAGCACGTTCGCGACCAGCTCGGGTCTTGGGTACTCGCGTCCTGCGTCGTAAATCATCTGGCGCAGGGACTCGACTTTGCCGTCCTGCAGGCGTTGCAGCATGTTCTGCTGCAGGGTTTGCCAGTTGTTGGTCCGGCCCGGCATCGGGCGTTCCAGCAGCGGTTTGACCTGGCCGATCGGGACGCCTTTTTTTACCCAGTCGAGGATTTTGAGCGCCTGCTGGACGTCCTCATCGCTGTACTGGCGATGGCCGCCTTCCGTGCGCTGTGGCTTGAGTAAACCATAGCGACGCTGCCACGCCCGCAGGGTGGTGGCGGTGATGCCGCTGAGTCTGGCGAATTCGCCGATGGAGTAAGCCATGTCCGTGTCCAGAGTGGAGGAATACTCTCAATATACTACGAATTTTCCCGAACGGGATGAAGCGCCGAAACGGTGCACTACACTTAACATCCAACCGTGCAAATGAAAGGAATTCTCATGAAGCTATGGCCTGTTGTGACCGGTGTTGCGATTGCTTTGACGCTGGTCGCCTGTAAATCCCCCACGCCGCCGAAAGGCGTGCAGCCTATTACCAACTTCGAAGCCAGCCGCTATCTCGGCAAATGGTACGAAGTCGCCCGTCTGGAAAACCGCTTCGAACGCGGCCTGGAGCAGGTGACGGCGACCTACGGCAAGCGCAGCGACGGCGGTATCAGCGTGCTTAACCGGGGCTACGATCCGGTGAAGAACAAGTGGAACGAGAGCGAGGGGAAAGCGTACTTTACCGGCGAACCGACCACGGCCGCGCTGAAGGTCTCCTTCTTCGGCCCGTTCTACGGCGGCTATAACGTGATCAGACTGGATGACAAGTACCAGTACGCGCTGGTCAGCGGCCCGAACCGCGATTACCTGTGGATCCTGTCGCGCACGCCGACCATCCCGGATGCGGTGAAGCAGGATTACCTGAATACCGCGCGCAGTCTGGGCTTCCGGGTTGACCAACTGGTGTGGGTGAAGCAATAAAAATCGTGCTTTCTTCCTGGGGCATTACTGGCTGGCCTGGATAGACTTCCGTTAAAAGCCTAACGGGGAGAAGACGACATGAACTGGCAGCCTTTTCGCGGCGATGCGCCGGAAAATATGACGATTTTCAGCGCGTCATTTCCCGACGTCAGCGACCAGTGGCCGATGAAAGACGATGCTGCCAGGGAGATCGCCTCCCTTGACCGCGCCCTGAAAGCCGAGCCTGCGCTCCGGCCGCCGCGGGTGGAATACGACGAGGGCGGGCAGGCCGTGCTTGTCCCCCAGAACCGCTATTCCGAACAGGCCTTCCGTAACCGCCCGGCCCTCACCGCGTGGCGCACCCGGCTGGTCCCCTCCGCGCTGGCGCTGTTTGTGGTACAAAACCCGCTGGAAGACCGCCTGCCCGACGGAACAAAAATGGACAGCGACAGCCGCCAGTGGTTTATCCACGCAAATGATGCCATCGGCGTGCGTTCCCGCGCCCGGGTGCTGGCCGCGCTGGTGGATAAGTACATTCACAATGAGAGCGAGAACAACTGGGTCAGCCTGGCAAGCGGCGCCGCCATCCCGGTGCTGGAGGCGCTGCGTGAAGCAAAGCTTGATGGCCAGCAGGTCTATCTCACGCTGGTGGACAAAGACCCCGTAGCGCTGAGCTGGGCGGAAACCATGGCGGCGCAGGAAGGCATTGTGGTGGGCGAACAGCTTACGCTGCTCAGGCGCAACCTGCTCCATACGCTGGTGCGTAACGAGGACCTGCTGCTGGAGCTGGGCGAGCATCAGGCCGAACTGGTCGACGCGCTGGGGATATTTGAATACTTCAACGATACCGATGCGGTGATTTTCCTCCAGCGCGCGCTGCGGCTGGTCAAGCCCGGCGGGGCGGTGATTGTGTCGAACATGCTGACCAGCAGCCCACACATTGACTTTGTGCTGCGCGGTATCGGCTGGGAGGATATTCACCCAAGGACGCTGCAGCAGCTGCAGGACATCCACCTCGCGGCGGGCGTGCCGGTGGAAAACGTCACCGTGGTGGTGCCGAAGGACGGGGTGTACGCGGTGATGGAGATCAGGGTAGGGGATGAAAAACTGCACGGTCAGTTCCCTCTCCCTGAGGGAGAGGGCTAGGGTGAGGGGGAACAGAGCGCAAGGAGTGACTTGAATTAACGTCCTAAACCGCACATGATCCCCCCATGAAAATTGAAACCGCACTCCCCTCACACTTCGAACGTCTGGTTGCGATCTGGGAATCCTCCGTCCGCGCCACCCATCACTTTTTACAGGAAAGTGATATCGCGGCGCTGCGCCCGTTATTGCTCAACGCGTACCTGCCTAACCTCACCGTCGTGATGGCCCAGGATGACGCAGGCGTTATTTACGGCTTTTTAGGCGTGGATGAAAACCGCATTGAAATGTTGTTTGTTGACGATGCGAGCCGGGGGAAAGGCGTCGGGAAATTGCTGCTGCAACACGCCATCGCAGCGTTCGGTGCGAACGAAGTGGATGTGAATGAGCAGAACCCGCAGGGCGTCGCGTTTTATCGCCATATGGGGTTTGAGCAGGTCGGGCGCTCGGACCAGGACGGGCAGGGGAATCCTTTTCCGTTATTGCATATGCGGTTGAATCGGGATTAGCGCTTAGCCTGCTTATCCCATTTTAATAAGCCGATGATATCTTTCTCACCTTCGGCTTCTTTCATCAGGCGCTGCTTCTTTTCATACTCAATGTATTCTGAGCACGCCTTTTCATCAGCCGCTTTCTTGCTGATTTTTCCTGCGCCTTCTAAAACGTCCCGGTCGTTAAATTGCAGGAACTGATCGAGCTTGGTTTGCCAGTCTCGTAAAAATACCTGCTTGCGGCGTTTGGCCTGATCTTCGGCAAAATCGAGCCACATATTAACGACGCGATTTAGTTCGCTGACTTCATCCTGAGACAGATAATTTTTTGCGGTGGTGACATCGCTTTTACGGACTTCTTCGCCTTTATAGCTGGTCAGCCCCATATGCGGTTGAGAGGCGTCCGCACGCTGGTGAATCAACTCAGCAGCGGTGTGGCCCGTGCAGGCAAAATGCAGTTTATTCTGGATGGTCTGGAAGAATTGCGTGGTTTCTTTGAGCGACGGCTGATAATCAGCGGCTAATGCAAAAATCTCCCTCACGCGGAGATAGACCCGGCGTTCGCTGGCCCGTATATCGCGAATGCGTTCCAGCATTTCATCGAAATAGTCAGGTACGGCGGATGATCCCACTGGCGGGTTTTTCAGGCGCTCGTCGTCCATAACGAAGCCTTTAACCAGATATTCCTGCAGCGTTTGGGTGGCCCACTGGCGGAACTGTGTGCCTCGCGTGGAGCGGACGCGATAGCCGATGGCGAGAATAACGGGCAGGCTAAAGTATTGAACGTTATATACTTTACCATCGCTGGCAGTTGTTCGGTAAAACCGAACAACTGAATTTTCGACCAGCTCACCCTCATCAAAAATATTCTTGATATGCCCACTGATCGTTGCTTTGGCTTTGCCGTATAACTCACAGATCGTAGCCTGTGAGAGCCACAACGTATCGCTTTCGAAGCGGCATTCAATGCGAACTTTTCCATCCTTGCTGGCAAACATGACAAACTCACCGGCTGGTGAATTAATTAATTCTTCATATGTCATGGTGCCTCCGCGTCATAAGGTTGATGCCTGTAAGCTCGTAGTATGCCAGAAACAGCCGCTAAGCCAGGTGGTTTGTATTTGATTTTGCGAGGCGCTTTCCAGGACGCGGAGTTTGGATCGCTGCAAGCGCGTCCTCTATCTCAATAAGTTTTGCTTTAGTCCGTTTATAATCATCCTGCAACCTCTGCTCCTGCTCGTTATACGCCACCAGAACGATGCATCCTTTCATGACCTTTACCGTGACCTGCTGTCCGGTATCAAAACCTGCAGCGCGCAGCCACTTGCCGGATAGGATGATTTTCGGCGTGGATTTGTCGAAAACATTCGGGCGGTATCCCACAATTAACGAACGCTCGGTTCCGGATTGGTCGGGGTCTGGGGCTGAATGTGAATCAGCCATAATCAACTTCTTGATAGTTAGTGAGGTTTGACGCTCCGGTTGTGTTCCCGCACATCGAGGCGTTGCTAATACAGGAGGTTTAGGTGACCTTATGTCAATTATATCGCGCGAAAAAAAACAAAAGGCGGCGGGCAGACTCCGCAGTTTAAGATGCGTATTGATCCGGCATTGAAGGAGCAGTTGGATGCTGTGGCGGCTGAGGAAGGGGGGCTCGCCAGTTGGTTGAAAGAACTGGCGAGGGAGGCGTTACGAGCTAAACGTATTTCACCAAAAGCATGAACATATCAGTGTGATTCTTTATTGAAATCATTTGTATTTTTAGAAACGACCTCATCATCCGGATTGGCCTTATTCAGGGGGGCATTAGTAATAAACATCGGTAAGGCCGTATCGCCAGAGAAAACTTTTTCTAAACCCTTTAAGATATTTGCTTGTGTTGTTTCTAAATCGCCATGAGCAATTGGCCTATAACAGTCTCTTTGTAATTGTACTTTATCAAAATCATAATTCATTGCTTGAGAAAGAGCGTAGAGTAAGTCAGTAAAGAGATCATCGGATTTAGATATCCAAATGTTAATATCAGGGTAGTCTTGTATTTTATTTAGATGGCTGTTATAACTTTTCCAGGCGTGAGTAACAGTTTGTTCTTTCTTGGTTTGATATCTTATTTTTATTATTGGGATTTTTCTTCCATAAAATTCTATATCGATCATATTCAATGCTTGTACATGTTCTCTATGCAATCTTTGAGCTCTGGTGGACATTAGCGTTCTAAAAATAGATAAGCGGCTTTGTTTTCTTTCTCTAAATTGCTCTAATGTTTTTTGTATTTGAACAGCAAGAATAGGACCTATTATAACTGCTGCTGTCATAATTATATCTTTTGATTCCATGCCAAATAATATGTTCATATAACACTTCCCGAGTGATAGTTATAGAAATATTATATGCTTTAAGAATGGATAGTTTAAAATTTAATTATAAGAATTTTTGGCGGAAGATCACAGGAGTCGAACCTGCCCGGGAACGCTGGCGTCCCCAACTGGATTTGAAGTCCAGCCACCTCACCGGAGATGACGATCTTCCGCGCCTGCATTGCTACATGGAGGCGGGGCGCATTATAGCTACTTTCAGGCATTTACCACATACCCCACACCACTTTTTTCACCTCTCTTTTGACCTGTACCCCCCTGTTTCAGTTAATTCCTAAGAAAATCCTCATGTTAGCCCTTCGTGCTCTCCAATATTTACCGCGATCACAAAAAACAAGAAACGTAATCTGCTAATCAGAAAACGCAATACCCGCTCCTGAAACAATGGTTTAAAACTCTGTAACCGGTCTCAGCGCCCCCTACAGCGTGAAGGATAAAAAGATGAGCGAAGTATTGTCAGTAAAAGAGAAGATTGGCTACGGCATGGGAGACGCCGCCAGCCACATCATTTTTGATAACGTCATGTTGTACATGATGTTTTTCTATACCGATATTTTCGGCATTCCCGCCGGGTTTGTCGGCACCATGTTCCTGCTGGCGCGCGCGCTGGATGCGATCTCCGACCCGTGCATGGGGCTGATTGCCGACCGCACCCGCAGCCGCTGGGGCAAGTTCCGACCGTGGATTTTGTTCGGCGCGATCCCGTTCGGCATCGTGTGCGTGCTGGCCTACACCACGCCGGACCTCAGCCTCAACGGCAAAATGGTTTATGCCGCCGTGACCTACACGCTGCTAACCCTGCTCTATACCGTGGTCAATATTCCTTACTGCGCGCTGGGCGGCGTGATCACCAGTGACCCGACGCAGCGTATCTCCCTTCAGTCCTGGCGCTTTGTGCTGGCGACCGCGGGCGGCATGCTTTCCACGGTGCTGATGATGCCGCTGGTGAAGCTGATTGGCGGCGACGATAAGGCGTTCGGCTTCCAGGGCGGCATCGCCGTGCTGTCGGTGGTCGCGTTCCTGATGCTGGCGTTCTGCTTCTTTACCACCAAAGAGCGTATCCAGGTGCCGCCGAGCACCACCTCCATGCGCGAAGACCTGCGCGATATCTGGCAAAACGACCAGTGGCGCATCGTGGGCGTGCTGACCATCCTCAACATCCTTGCCGTCTGCGTGCGCGGCGGCGCGATGATGTACTACTGCACCTGGATCATGGGCTCGCCGGAAGTGTTCGTCGCGTTCCTCACCACCTACTGCGTCGGCAACCTGATTGGCTCCGCGCTGGCGAAACCGCTCACCGACTGGAAGTGCAAGGTCAGCATCTTCTGGTGGACCAACGCCGCGCTGGCGGTGGTCAGCGTGGCGATGTTCTTCGTCCCGATGCATGCCACCGTGGTGATGTTCGCCTTTATCTTCGTCATTGGCGTGCTGCACCAGCTGGTGACGCCGATCCAGTGGGTAATGATGTCCGATACCGTCGACTACGGTGAATGGACCAACGGCAAGCGCCTGACCGGCATCAGCTTTGCAGGCACGCTGTTCGTGCTGAAGCTGGGTCTGGCGCTGGGCGGGGCGATGATCGGCTGGATGCTGGCTGGAGGTGGCTACGACGCGGCGGCCAAAACCCAGAACAGCGCGACCATCAGCATCATTATCGGCCTGTTTACCCTGGCCCCGGCGATCTGCTATGTGCTGAGCGCCATCATCGCCAAACGCTACTACACGCTGAAAACCCCCTTCCTGACCAAAATCCTGGGCGAGCTGGCACAGGGCGCGCGCCGTAATCAGCAGGAATTTGAAAACCTGCCGGTCAGTAAAGAATTGCAGAACTAAGAGGACGAAAGCATGAAAATCAGTGATGGAAACTGGCTTATTCAACCGGGCCTGAATGTGACCTATCCGGTTCAGGTGTTCGACGTGGAGCAGCAGGGGAATGACCTGGTGGTGTATGTGGCGCCGCGTGACGTGCGCGAACGCACCTGGCAGCTCGACACGTTGATGTTCACGGTGCGCCTGTTTGCTCCACAGGAAGGGATTGTCGGGGTGCGTATCGAGCACTTCCAGGGCGCACTGAACAATGGTCCACATTATCCGCTGAACGTCCTGAAAGACGTGAAGGTTGAGATCGAAAACAACGCCGAATTTGCCGAGCTGAAAAGCGGCAGCGTCAGCGTTCGCGTCACCAAAGGCGAGTTCTGGGCGCTGGACTTCCTGCGCAACGGCCAGCGCATTACCGGCAGCCAGCTGAAAAATAACGGCTACGTGCAGGACAGCAATACCCACCGCAATTACGTTTTTGAGCGTCTGGATCTGGGCGTGGGGGAAACGGTCTATGGTCTGGGCGAGCGCTTCACCGCGCTGGTGCGCAACGGCCAGATGGTCGAGACCTGGAACCGCGACGGCGGCACCAGCACCGAGCAGTCCTATAAAAATATCCCGTTCTACCTGACCAACCGCGGCTACGGCGTGCTGGTGAATCATCCTGAAAATGTCTCGTTCGAAGTGGGATCTGAGAAAGTCTCTAAGGTGCAGTTCAGCGTGGAAGGGGAATATCTTGAGTACTTCGTGATCGACGGCCCGACGCCAAAAGAGGTGCTGAACCGCTATACCCGCTTCACCGGGCGTCCGGCGCTGCCGCCTGCCTGGTCGTTCGGCCTGTGGCTCACCACCTCGTTCACGACCAATTACGACGAAGCGACGGTGAACAGCTTTATCGACGGTATGGCCGAGCGCGACCTGCCGCTGCACGTCTTTCACTTCGACTGCTTCTGGATGAAGGCCTTCCAGTGGTGTGACTTCGAGTGGGATCCGGTGACTTTCCCGGACCCTGAAGGAATGATCCGCCGCCTGAAGGAGAAAGGGCTGAAGGTCTGCGTGTGGATTAACCCGTACATTGGCCAGAAGTCGCCGATCTTCCAGGAGCTGAAAGCGAAGGGCTACCTGCTCAAGCGCCCGGACGGCTCCCTGTGGCAGTGGGACAAATGGCAGCCGGGGCTGGCGATTTACGACTTCACCAACCCGGACGCGTGCCGGTGGTATGCCGACAAGTTGAAAGGCCTGGTGGATATCGGCGTCGACTGCTTCAAAACCGACTTCGGCGAGCGTATTCCGACGGACGTGCAGTGGTTCGACGGGTCCGATCCGCAGAAGATGCACAACCATTACGCCTACATCTACAACGAACTGGTGTGGAACGTGCTGAAAGAGACGGTGGGGGAAGAAGAGGCGGTGCTGTTTGCCCGCTCCGCGTCTGTGGGGGCACAGCAGTTCCCGGTGCACTGGGGTGGTGACTGCTACGCCAACTATGAATCAATGGCGGAAAGCCTGCGCGGCGGGCTGTCGATTGGCCTGTCCGGCTTCGGTTTCTGGAGCCACGATATCGGCGGGTTCGAAAACACCGCCCCGGCGCACGTCTACAAGCGCTGGTGCGCGTTCGGGCTGTTCTCCAGCCACAGCCGCCTGCACGGCAGCAAATCCTACCGCGTGCCGTGGGCGTACGATGACGAGTCCTGCGACGTGGTGCGCCACTTCACGCAGCTGAAGTGCCAGCTGATGCCGTATCTTTACCGTCAGGCGACGCTGGCCCGCGAGTTCGGCACGCCGATGCTGCGGGCGATGATGCTGGAGTTCCCGGACGATCCGGCGTGCGATTACCTCGACCGTCAGTACATGCTGGGGGATTCGTTAATGGTGGCGCCGGTGTTCTCCGAGGCGGGCGACGTGCAGTTCTACCTGCCGGAAGGGCGCTGGACGCACCTGTGGCACAACGACGAAATCCAGGGCAGCCGCTGGCATAAGCAGCAGCACGATTTCATGAGCCTGCCGGTCTACGTGCGCGACAACACGCTGCTGGCGCTGGGCAATAATAACCAGAAACCCGACTACGCGTGGCACGAGGGGACGGCCTTCCAGCTGTTTAACCTGGATGATGGCGCAACGGCAGTGAGCGAAGTGCCTTCGGCGAACGGCGCGGTGGCGTTTACTCTGAAGGCATCGCGTCAGGGCGACATCGTGACCTTTACCGGCGCGGGAGACGCGCAAAACTGGTCGGTGTGTTTGCGCAACGTGCAGACGGTGAGCGGCGTGAAGGGTGGTTCGCAGGCGGGCAGCGAGTGGGGCGTGGTGGTGAAAGCCGAAGGGAATGAGGTGGTGGTTCAGTTCTGAGGTGGAAAATGCCCGGTGGCGCTTCGCTTACCGGGCCTACGGTAATTATGCGGTCTGATGCCCTCACCCTGACCCTCTCCCACAGGGAGAGGGAACCAAAACCTCGTAGGCCGGGTAAGGCGAAGCCGCCACCCGGCTTTTTACTGTGCCGGCGCCATCGCCGACACCACGCCGCCCGTCATCGTCTGCTCTACCTGCTGCTTATCCATATTCACCGCGCTCAGCTTCCCATTCACCGTTGGCTTCAGCGGCGCACTGGCCTGCACGCTGCCGCTGGCGGTGAGCTGAATATTGCCGTCGCCTGCAATCGGCAGCGCAGGCCAGCCCCACTGCTGCAGCACATTGAGCGGTACGCCGCGCCCGTTCAGGCTCACCGCGGTCTGCCGCTGCGGGAGTTGTGAAACGGTCGCCGTGGCTTCCAGAATGCCTTTTTCGGTAAACGCGCTGAGGTCGGTAATATTCACCGTGGCGGCGTTGGCATTCAGCGCCAGCGACGGACGACGTACGTCGACGCGGTTAAAGGTTGCCGCCGCGCCGTTCAGGGTCGCGCTGCCGCCCCAGACGCCCCACTGGCGATCTTTCACCAGCTGCAGGTTTGCGCCATAGCCATCCAGAGAAGTGATCTGCCACGGGAAGGCAGGATCGATGTCGATCACCAGGTTGCGGCTCAGGCCGAATTTTTGCAGCGTGACGCTGTTCAGCCATTCCGGTAGAGGCGCCATCCACAGCGTTTTCCAGTTCTGCGGCAGGGTGTACTCCAGCCCGGCGATGGCGACATCGTCCAGCACCAGCGCTTTACCGTCGCGCAGCCAGTTGCCGGAGGTGCGCACCATACCGCCTTCCCAGCGGGAGGTGAACTGACGCAGCGCCATACCCTGCGGGGAAAACTCCGCATTCAGGATCGGGTCAAACAGATGCAGGGAGCCGTAGATAAACTCGCTGGCGTTCATCGACAGACGGCCCTCCTGGCTCTGCCAGTCGCCTTTGCTTAGCGTCAGGTTGCGCAGGCTTAAATCGAGATCGGTCACCGCCCAGTCCGGGCCCTGAAGCCGGGCGTCGGTCACGTCCAGACGACCAATCTGCAGAGAGGGGATAGTGGCCAGCGGCGCGAAGAACGCGGTCAGCGTTTTATCGCTCTGCAGGCGGATTTCGTTCAGGCGCATGGTGTCGATAATCCAGCTCCCGTCGGCGTTGCGCAGAGCGGAGCCGGTGAGTGAGCCGCGGGCCATATCGGCACCAATCGTGTTCAGCACCACCTCCTTGCCGTTAAGCTGGCCCTCGATCAGCACGTTGGTGGCCGGTACGCCGTTCAGAGTCAGCGAGCCTGCGCTCATCTGGATCTGCGCGTGATTACCCAGCACGTTGCCCGCTTCCGGCTGCCATGGGCTGACGCCGCCCGTCACCTTCTGCGCGCTCAGATCCCATTCGGTATTCGGGCTGTTGAACGCCATGTTGTTCAACTGCAGACGATCGGCCTGGAAAGGCAGCGGCGCGGTCTGCGGGGAGAGATTCAGCGTGCCGTCGAACAGGGCGATGGTGTCCACGTGCAGCGGATCGGTTATCTGGCGGCTACTCAGGCCGATATCCACTTTTTTGGCAACCAGGGTGGCGGGTTTTCCGTCCCGACCGAAGGTGACGTTTTCCAGAATGAGGTGGGAAGGCGACGAAAAGCGGTGATTCATCTTGTCGAAACTGAGTTCGTAGTCGGTATTCACCGTAACCCAGCTGCTGACCTGAGCCGCACCCCAGCGGGTCTGGAGCAGAATATAGAGCGCCAGCATCACAATGAGCAGGGCTACCAGAAGATAGACGAGTAGCTTTCCAATAAATTTCATGGTCTTCCATCCCGCAAAACGCACATAAGGGAGTTATGCACGATTTATGCGCAATCCTCAAGGCGGGAATGGTGTAATTAGATGTCACGGCAGGCATTGACTGCCTGCCGTGAGAGAAATCAGTTTTTCTCAGGCGGGAAAACGAGGTTCAGCACGATAGCGGTGATACCGCCTGCGGCAATGCCGGAAGAGAGCAGGTTTTTCACCCAGTCCGGGGCAAACTGCAGGATCAGCGGCTGCTGAGAAACGCCCAGACCGACGGCCAGCGACAGCGCGATAATCATGATCGCGCGGCGGTTCAGCGGCTCGCGGGAGACGATACGCACGCCGGAGGCCGCGATCGTCCCGAACATCACCAGCGTTGCACCGCCCAGCACCGGCTCAGGGATGTGCTGCACAAAGCCGCTCACCGCCGGGAACAGGCCGAGGACGATCAGCATCAGCGCCACCACGAAGCCGACGTAGCGGCTGGCCACGCCGGTCAGCTGGATCACGCCGTTGTTCTGACCGAAGCAGGAGTTCGGGAAGGTGTTGAAGACCGCAGAGACAAACGAGTTGAGGCCGTTCGCCAGCACGCCTCCTTTCAGGCGCTTCATGTACAGCGGACCGGAAACGGGCTGCTCGGAGACGTCGGAGGTGGCGGTGATGTCGCCGATGGTCTCCAGAGAGGTGATCATAAAGACCAGCATCAGCGGCAGGAGCAGGCCCCAGTCAATGCCCAGACCGTAGTACAGCGGCGTGGGGACGGTGATCAGCGCGCTGTTGGTCGGCGCGGTGTTTTCCGGCAGCATACCCAGCGCCCAGGCCAGCAGGTAACCCGCCGCCATGGCGATCACCAGCGAGGCGACGCGCAGGTAAGGGTTACGCTGACGGTTAAGCAGAATAATGATGGCCAGCACGACGCCTGCCAGTAGCAGGTTTTTCGGCGCGCCGAAGGTGTGGTCGCTCATCGCGGCATAGCCGCCACCGATGGAGGTAAGGCCCACCTGAATCAGCGACAGGCCGATAATCATCACGACGACGCCGGAAACCAGCGGGGTGATAACGCGGCGAGCCAGATGCAGAACGCGGGAGATCACCATCTCCGTACAGCTGGCCAGCATCAGCGTGCCGAACAGGGCCGCCATCATGGTCGGGACATCCGCGCCGCCGGTTTTCAGAGCCGTACCGCCCATGATCAGGGGCGCCACGAAGTTAAAGCTGGTGCCCTGAATCGACAATAATCCCGACCCCACCGGACCCCACGCTTTAATTTGAATAATCGAGGCCACGCCGGAGGCGAAAAGAGACATGCTGATAATGTGCTGCGTGTCCTGCGCCGGTAAACCGAGCGCCTGGCAAATCAGCAGCGCCGGGGTGATCACCGCAACAAACATCGCCAGAAGATGCTGGCAGGCGGCGAAAAGCGTCTGCGGCAGCGGCGGGCGATCTTCAAGGCGGTAAATCAGTTCGCTATTTTGCTTCTGCGCAATCGGTTGCGCATCAGGCGACTCTATGGTGTTAACGGACATCGGCGGCAATCCCACGGTGGAAAAGCGGGCATTTTATCTGACCACCTGGTAAAAGCAAACGATTGCCAGCAAAAAAAGGCAAGAAAATCTGCCGCTGTGAGCAGGTTTTCTACAACGCATCGGGAAAAAAAATTACACTTTTTGCGCCGGGGGCTCATGAAGAGCGCAAACCGGCCCAGGATAACGCCGCGTGTGTAGGGAACACGCGCAAAAAAGGAGCCTTCTATGATTCATCTCGATACGCTGTCGACACTCGTTGCCGCAACGCTGGTCTTACTGCTTGGTCGTAAGCTGGTACATAGCGTTTCCCTTCTGAAGAAATACACTATTCCTGAGCCTGTCGCCGGTGGTCTGCTGGTGGCGCTGGCCCTGCTGGTGCTGAAAAAAAGCATGGGCTGGGAAATCGATTTTGATATGTCCCTGAAAGACCCGCTGATGCTGGCCTTCTTTGCCACCATCGGCCTGAATGCCAACCTGGCGAGCCTGCGGGCGGGCGGTAAGGTGCTCGGTGTATTTTTGATTGTGGTGGTGGGGCTGCTGCTGATGCAAAACGCGATTGGTATCGGGATGGCGTCGCTGCTGGGACTGGATCCGCTGATGGGGCTGCTGGCAGGGTCGATTACCCTGTCAGGCGGTCACGGTACCGGAGCCGCGTGGAGCAAGTTATTTATCGAGCGCTACGGGTTTGAAAACGCGACGGAAGTGGCGATGGCCTGCGCGACCTTTGGTCTGGTGCTGGGTGGCCTGATTGGCGGCCCGGTGGCTCGCTATCTGGTGAAGCACTCCACCACGCCGGACGGCAGGCCGGACGATGAGCTGGTGCCGACAGCATTCGAAAAGCCGGATGTCGGGCGCAGCATTACCTCGCTGGTGCTGATTGAAACCATCGCGATGATCGCCATCTGCCTGACCTTGGGCAAAGTGGTTGCGCAATGGCTGGCGGGCTCAGCGTTTGAACTGCCGACCTTTGTCTGCGTGCTGTTTATCGGGGTGATCCTGAGCAACGGTCTGGCGCTGATGGGCTTCTACCGCGTATTTGAACGGGCGGTGTCGGTGCTCGGTAACGTCTGCCTGTCGCTGTTCCTGGCGATGGCGCTGATGAGCCTCAAGCTGTGGGAGCTGGCCTCGCTGGCGCTGCCAATGGTGGCGATTCTGGCGGTGCAGACCCTGTTTATGGCGCTGTACGCCATGTTTGTCACCTGGCGGATGATGGGCAAAAACTATGATGCGGCGGTGCTGGCGGCGGGTCACTGCGGGTTTGGTCTGGGGGCCACCCCAACGGCTATCGCCAACATGCAGGCGATCACCGAACGCTTCGGGCCTTCGCACATGGCGTTTCTGGTGGTCCCGATGGTCGGGGCGTTCTTTATTGATATCGTCAACGCGCTGGTGATTAAGCTGTACCTGATGCTGCCGATGTTTGCCTGAATCAGGCGTTGGAATAGCGTTCGGTTTCCGGCATCCAGCGCTCAATTAACGCTGCCGCCTGTTCGGGGTAGCGTTCATGAATGTGGCGGGCGAGGCGCTGAACCTCGGGGATCATGGCCTGATCGCGCAGCAAATCCGCGACTTTGAATTCCGCGTTCCCCGTCTGACGCGTGCCCAGCAGTTCCCCGGGGCCGCGGATCTCAAGGTCTTTTTGCGCAATCACAAAACCGTCGTTACTGTCGCGCAGCACCTGCAAACGCATCTGGGCGGTTTTCGAGAGCGGGGCTTTGTAGAGCAGGACGCAGTGGGACGCTACCGCGCCACGGCCAACGCGTCCGCGCAGCTGGTGGAGCTGGGCCAGGCCCAGGCGCTCCGGGTTTTCGATAATCATCAGGCTGGAGTTCGGGACGTCCACGCCCACTTCAATCACCGTCGTGGCGACCAGCAAATGCAACTCGCCCTGCTTAAACGACTGCATCACCGCCTGCTTTTCGGCAGGCTTCATGCGTCCGTGAACCAGGCCCACGTTCAGCTCCGGCAGCGCCAGCTTAAGCTCTTCCCACGTGGCTTCGGCAGCCTGCGCTTCCAGCAGTTCCGACTCTTCAATCAGCGTACAGACCCAGTAGGCCTGACGCCCTTCGTGGGTGCAGGCGTTGCGCACGCGGTCGATGATGTCGCTGCGACGCGTGTCAGGAATGGCAACCGTTGTGACCGGCGTACGGCCGGGAGGGAGTTCGTCGATGGTGGAGGTATCCAGATCGGCGTAAGCCGTCATCGCCAGGGTGCGCGGGATCGGCGTGGCGGTCATGATCAGCTGATGCGGATGGAAGCCCTGCTGCAGTCCCTTTTCCCACAGCGCCAGACGTTGATGCACGCCGAAGCGGTGCTGTTCATCGATAATCACCAGCGCAAGGCCGTTGAACTGCACCTGCTCCTGGAAGATAGCGTGCGTGCCGACAATCATCTGCACCTGCCCGCTGGCGATGGCCTCCTGTTGCGCAAGGCGCGCTTTCCCTTTTTGCTTTCCGGCAAGCCAGCCGACTTCAATCCCGAGCGGTGCAAACCAGGCGCGGAAATTGTTGGCGTGCTGTTCCGCCAGCAGTTCGGTCGGTGCCATCAGCGCGACCTGTTTGCCGTGGGCAATTGCGCGCAGGGCGGCCAGCGCGGCAACCAGCGTTTTACCGGACCCTACGTCGCCCTGCACCAGGCGCATCATCGGCACGTCGAGCGCCATATCGCGTTCAATCTCGGCGGTGACGCGCGCCTGTGCGCCGGTGGGTTTAAAGGGCAGGGAGGCCAGCAGCTTATCTTTGAGCTCATCACGCGGGCTTAATGGCTGGGCATGGAAACGCTGCGCGCCGGCGCGCAGCGCCAGCATGCTCAGGTTATGGGCCAGTAATTCCTCAAGGATAAGACGCTGTTGAGCGGGGTGTTTGCCGCTTTCTAAGTCGCTGAGCTGCAGCGTTGGCGGCGGGCGGTGCAGGGTACGCAGCGCCTCGGGCAGGCTCATCATGCCCTGTGCCAGCTCGGGCGGCAGCAGCTCGGTAATGGCGCAGGTATCCAGCAGCTCCAGCGCCTGATCGGTGAGCTTACGCAGCGTCGCCTGCTTGATGCCTTCGGTCGTCGGGTAAACCGGGGTGAGCGTCTCCTGCATCTCTGGCGTGCTGAGATCGCCCTGCACGCGGTACTCCGGGTGGATCATCTCTGCGCCATATTTCCCGCGTTTGGCTTCGCCATAGGCCAGCACCCTGCGGCCCGTTGCCAGGCTGTTTTTCATCGCCGCGCTGAAGTTGAAAAATCGCATGGTGAGAATGCCGGTGCCGTCGCTGATCTGACAGGTCATCATCCGGCGTCCGCCGAAGGTGATGTTGCAGTTCAGAACTTCGCCTTCAACGGTGGCGTAAATGGCGGGAAGGAGATCGCCAATCTTGTAAAGCTGGGTGCGGTCTTCGTAACGCAGGGGGAGGTGAAGCAGGAGATCCTGCACCGTGTGTAGGCCAATTTTAGCCAGCTTATTGCTTTGCGCCGCGCCCACGCCCGTCAGGCTGTTGAGCGGGATAGCATCCAGCAGGCGGCCTTTCATCGGTTACCCGGCGTACTGCATGGTGGCCCACCACTCGGCATCGGCTTCAATTTCGCCCTGCGCGTTGACGTGGGGGTAAGGCAATTTTTTCTGCTTCGCAACGCGAGCCAGCACCGGATAGCCACCTTCAAACAGCAGCCGCTGCTGTTCCTCTTCCGGCAGCATGCTGTTGCTGCGCTCGTACATGCCGGCGTTCTGACGCTGGCGCTGCGCTTCATACAGAATGAGCGCGGAGGCCACGGAGACGTTGAGTGACTGGACCATGCCAATCATCGGAATGATGATGTCCCGATCCGCCAGATCCAGCGCTTCCTGGGTGATCCCGGTTTTCTCCTGGCCCATCAAAATGCAGGTCGGGCGGGTGTAGTCGATCTCGCGGAAATCCACGGCCTTAGCGGACAGGTTAGTGGCAAGGATCTGCATACCGCGCCCTTTCAAGTGCGATACGGCTTCGCCAATTGTCTGGTGAGATTTGACGGAAACCCAGCTGTTACTGCCTGCCGCGGCAGAGACCATGGTTCGCATTCGGTGACCCGGCCAGACGGCGTGCACTTCATGCACACCGACGGCATCGGCGGTACGAACGATAGCAGAGACGTTATGCGGTTTATGGACCTGCTCCATGCAGACCGTCAGGTCAGGCTGACGCCTGGCGAGCATTTCGCATATCCGCGCGTAACGTTGTGAATTCATGCCGCTAGTTTCGGTTACGGGTGACTTTAATCACGTCCGGCATGACGCGGATCTTGCGCATAATATTTGCCAGATGCACGCGGTCGCGGGCGGTCAGACGAATAAAGGCGCTGTACACGCGGCCATCTTTTTCTTCCGTATTCAGGCTTTGAATATTGGAAGACGCCGTGTTGATCGCTGCCGTCAGGTTCGCCAGGGCACCCTGATGGTTGAACATATCCACCTTAATTTCGGTGATAAATTCCTGCGCGGTCTCTTTATCCCATTCGACCGCCATAAACTTCTCGGCCTCTTTCTGGTAGCCGCGGATGTTACGACAGGATTCATGGTGGATAACCAGCCCTTTACCCGGGCTGACGTGCGCAATAATCGGGTCGCCAGGAATTGGACGGCAACATTTTGCGAAGGTGATCAGCACCCCGTCCGCGCCTTTAATCGGCAGATGTCCGTGGCCTGGCGTAGCTGCAGGCACGGCTGTCGTGTCGCCTTGCTGCAGGTTCTTCGCCACCACCACGCTCATGGCGTTGCCGAGGCCGATCTCTGCCAGCAGGTCGTCAAGCGACGCGAGCTTCATGCGCTCCAGCTCACGCTGGACGTTCTCCTGCGGGATTTCAGCCAGCTTGCGACTGCCGCCCAACGCGTGGTTGAGAAGACGACGCCCAAGGCTGACGGAATCATCACGCTTGAGGTTTTTCAGCAGCTGGCGAATTTTGGCGCGTGCTTTAGAACTCACGACAAAGTTCAGCCAGGCCGCGTTCGGACGTGCGCCCGGCGCGGTAATGATTTCCACCGTCTGGCCGCTGGAGAGCGGCTGAGACAGCGGGTAAGGCTGTCTGTCGACGCGCGCGCCCACGCAGGCATGGCCGATATCGGTATGCACGGCGTAAGCGAAGTCGACCGGTGTTGCGCCCGCAGGCAGTTCGACAATGCGGCCTTCTGGGGTGAAAACGTAAATCTCATCCGGGAAGAGATCGGATTTCACGCTCTCGATAAATTCAAACGAGCTACCCGCACTCTGCTGAAGTTCCAGCAGGCTCTGCATCCAGCGCTGGGCGCGGATTTGTGCGGTCGTGCTGCTTTCGCCACCGTGCTCTTTATAGGCCCAGTGCGCGGCCACACCCATCTCTGCCATCTGGTCCATGTCTTCGGTACGAATTTGCACCTCAACAGGCACGCCGTGCGGCCCGATCATCGAGGTGTGCAAAGATTGATAGCCGTTCGCTTTTGGAATGGCGATGTAATCTTTCATCCGCCCTGGACGCGGTTTATAGAGGCTGTGCATCTGCCCCAGCACGCGATAACAGGTATCTGAATCGTGGACAATGACGCGGAAGGCGTAGATATCCATGATCGAGTGAAAACGTTGCTCTTTGAGCACCATTTTGCAGTAGATGGAGTACAGGTGTTTTTCGCGACCGCTGACGCGGCACGGGATCCCCGCTTCCTGCAAACGCCCTTCGATTTCAGAGAGGATCTTTTGAATCATCTCTTTACGGTTGCCGCGTGCGGCTTTCACCACCTCTTTAATCACGCGATAGCGGTTCGGGTACAACGCTTCAAAACCCAGCTCTTCCAGCTCGGTTTTAATGTGGTGAATACCTAAACGGTGTGCCAGCGGACTGTAGATTTCGAGGGTTTCACGGGCAATGCGGCGACGTTTATCCGGGCGAAGTGAGCCCAGCGTGCGCATGTTGTGGGTACGGTCAGCGAGTTTGATGAGAATGACGCGGATATCCTGCACCATCGCCATAATCATCTTGCGGAAGTTTTCGGCTTGCGCCTCTTTCTTGTCGCGGAAATTCAGCTTATCAAGCTTAGAGACCCCTTCCACCAGTTCGGCAACGCTTTTGCCAAACAGCTGTTCCATGTCCTGGTAAGTGGCAGGGGTATCTTCAATCACGTCGTGCAGCAACGCGGCCATCAGCGTTTCGTAGTCGAGTTTCATCTCGGCCAGAATACAGGCCACCGCTACCGGGTGCGTGATGTAGGGTTCACCGCTTGAACGTGTCTGGCCCTCGTGAGCGTCACGTGCAACGAGATACGCCTGCTGAAGACGCTTAATCTGGTCTTCAGGCAGGTAGGTTTGAATCAGTTGATTCAGGCTTTCAAACAGATACAAGGGCGACCCGCAGGTTTAATTAACGACGACCTTCAGCAATAGCGGTTACGGCCTGCAGTTCTGCGGCTTCCTGCTCTTGCTGCTCCTGGCGCTCACGCACGTCGAGGATCTGGTTGTTGATCAGACCTTCTTCGATTTCGCGAAGTGCAATAACGGTGGTTTTATCGTTTTCTTCCGGTACCAGCGGATCTTTACCGCCTACCTGCATCTGACGAGCGCGACGCGCGGCGACCAGCACCAGGTCAAAACGGTTACCAATTTTCTCTACAGCGTCCTGAACAGTTACGCGTGCCATACTTAAAATGCTCCACAGGTGAAGAAATGACTGGGCATGATACTGAAAGTGGGTTCAGTCTGCCAACAGTTTGGTGATTAATGCGTCATGTCGCTGCTTCTGGCGGCTCATACGCAGACGTTCTGCACGAAGAATGGTTTTGAGATCGCTCAGCGCGGCATCAAAATCATCATTCACAATAAGGTAATCATATTCCGCGTAATGGCTCATTTCTGCAACAGCCTGTTCCATACGCTTTGCGATGACTTCTTCGCTGTCCTGACCGCGGCCACGCAGGCGGCGATCCAGCTCATCTTTCGATGGCGGTAAAATAAAGATACTGCGCGAGTCAGGCATTTTCTTGCGAATTTGCTGTGCACCCTGCCAGTCGATATCCAGGAACACATTCACGCCCGTGGCCAGAACCTGCTCAATGGTTTCACGCGAGGTACCGTAGTAATTACCGAATACTTCCGCGTGTTCAAGAAACGCGTCTCTGCCGATCATCGCTCTGAACTCGTCGTGATCCACAAAGAAATAGTGTTCACCGTGCACTTCACCCGGACGCGGCGCTCGCGTGGTGTGAGAAACAGAAACCTGTGTGTCGTACAACGGTTGGGTTTTTAACAGTGCCTGAATAAGGCTGGATTTACCCGCGCCACTAGGGGCAGAAACAATATAAAGCGTGCCTTGAGCCATGAGAGTCTTTTGTATGTGTTAACGAAGAAGTCCTACATACGGGCTTATTATACACGTCACTGTCGTGTGACGTAGCCTTTGTCACACTTTTTCCCCTGGATTATTGAATTTTGCGTGCCGTTTTCAGGTTTTATCCGTGGTTTTCAGCAACCCCAGGAAATACTGGATAGCGTCTCGCAATGTGAACCGTTGCCGTTAGCGTTGTTTCAGACATCAAGGTATACCTCCTGCAACGCAAAGGAGGGGTAGCGATGTGGCGATGGATAAGCGGGTTAATGCTGTTGTGGTGTGGCTATGGCGCGGCGGTATGTCCGGTCTGGTCGCAGGCAAAAGCAGAGAAAGAGATGGCGTCATTAAGCGCGCAAATCAAACGCTGGGATGATGCTTACTGGAAGCAGGGCGTGAGCGAAGTTAACGACGAGGTTTACGATCAGCTTAACGGGCGGTTAACGCAGTGGCAGCGCTGTTTTGGCACTGAACTCTCAGGAGAGAAACTTCCTCCGCTGGCCGGGAGCGTCAAACATCCTGTTGCCCATACGGGCGTACATAAGGTGGCCAGCAAAGAGGAGCTGAAACAATGGATGCGTGCGCGGCAACATCTGTGGATGCAGCCCAAAGTTGACGGTGTGGCGGTAACGCTGGTCTACCGTGACGGAAAGTTAATCCAGGCCATCAGTCGCGGTGATGGCCTGAAAGGGGAGGACTGGACCGGGAAGGTACGTTTAATCCCGTCTGTTCCGCAAAAGCTCACCGGCAAGCTGGCGAACAGCGTCTTACAGGGCGAGCTTTTCTGGCTAAGCGACAATCACATTCAGCGGCAGATGGGTGGGATGAACGCTCGCGCAAAGGTGGCAGGTGCGATGATGCGCCAAAAGGATAACGCGCTATTGAATAAGCTTGGCGTATTCATCTGGGCTTGGCCGGATGGGCCGAAAAATATGCAGACATCTTTAGCTGAACTGTCTCAGGCCGGTTTTACGCTGTCGGCACGGTATACGCTACCCGCCGAATCTGTTGACGCCGTCGAGAAACAACGCGTGGCCTGGCACGTAGCTGCATTACCCTTTGCCACGGATGGCATTGTGGTGCGGTCGGAGGATGCGCCTGCGGGGGAAGGCTGGTTGCCGGGCGAAGGCAACTGGGTGGTTGCGTGGAAATATATGCCAGCAGCCCAGGTGGCCGAGGTGAGTGATATTCATTTTTCCGTGGGGCGAACGGGCAAAATGTCCGTTGTAGCCGCGCTGGAACCCGTGCAACTGGATGATAAACAGGTGCAGCGGGTGAGTCTGGGCTCAGTTGAGCGCTGGCAGCGGCTGGATATTGCCCCGGGGGATCAGATCCAGGTCTGCCTGGCCGGGCAGGGTATTCCCCGGTTTGATAAGGTGGTCTGGCGCGGGATGGACAGACATAAACCTGAGCCTCCCGCCTCACGGTATCATGCGCTTAGCTGTTTCTATGCTTCGCCGGAATGTATGGAGCAGTTCTTTGCCCGACTGGCATGGCTCAGCTCAAAGCAGGTATTTGATATTGAAGGATTAGGCGAGTCAGGCTGGCGGACCCTCTGGCAGGCGCATCATTTTGAACATCTCTTTTCGTGGCTGTTATTAACGCAGGCGCAAATGCAGGCTACGCCTGGATTTTCCTCCGCGCGCGGGCTGGCGCTCTGGCATCGATTTAATCTGGTGCGCGAGAAGCCTTTTATCCGCTGGCTCATGGCACTGGGTGTTCCGCTGACACAGGCTTCGCTGAAGGCGATGGGGGACGTAACGTGGCAAACGTTGAGCGGACGTAACGCAAAAGACTGGCAGAGCCTGCCGGGAACGGGAGAGAAGAAGGCGCGACAAATTGTTGCATTCATCCATGACCCTGGCGTTGCCGGCCTGGCTTCCTGGCTAGGCAAGCAGGGTCTGCCCGGATTTTAGAGCGAGCTTGCTTTAGCTTTGCGCCAGGGGGTATGTCTGTCTGGTGAACTGAAGGTTTCGCGAAGCTGATCGTAGTCATAGATGTGGCGGCCGCCATCAATTACCGGGATCAGTGTAGGAGCCTGATAGCACGGTGCAAGCACCGAGCCGCATTGATCAACACCCGTTGTGATTCCAAGCCACGTTAACATCAACTCATAATTGCTTGCTGTGGGCCACGCTTCATGTACCCACCCCACCGCTCTTTTTTGGGCAGTCAGGGCTTGCTGGCTATACCAGATAAATTGGGGGACCTGGTAAGCCTCTTTGCTTGGGTTGCGTGAGCCATGCATATAGATGGAATTCAGTTGCGGGTTTTTTTCCAGCCCATGGTCTGAAAAATAGAGCAGAGAGGATGCGCTGCCCTGCAGACGTTTAGCCACTTCGCCAATGAAGTAGTCGGTAAACAGAATCGCGTTATTGTAGCAATCTTCATATTTGTTGCCGGTATGCAGAATATTCGCTGATGCCGGATACCGATCGCAGGCCATCTCATGGCTGCCGTTGATATGCAGGAAAATTAACTTCTTGCCGGGGGCTTTAAGCGCTTCATCCAGGGCCGGTAAAAGCTCGGTGTCATAACGGGTATCAATCCACTGGGCTTTATGGCTGATAGAGGCAATGGCCACAATGTAGTTATTGCTCTTGCCTGTGTTACCCTGGGCGCTAATCCACTCGGTGTGATAGCCCGTTTTTTTAGCGACGCTAACGATATTGTCAGCAAGCTTATCGGTGGTGAAGTGGTCTGGATCAGCTTTGCTTAAAATCATCGGCACGGAAAGCACGGTGGCTGACGCTGGGGCAATAGCATTGCTAAAGATGAGGGCGTCCTTCGCCAGCCTGGATTCTACAGGCGTGGTATCCTGGTGAAAACCGTAGAGCTTCATATTGCTGCGACGTGCGGATTCACCCACGATAACAACATAGTTTTCGATGCCCGTATCATGATATTGCAATGCAGGATAATTGACGCTGTGCTGGCTAATTTTCTCCGCCAGCGCGTTATCGCGATGGGCAATAATGAACTCTGCACCGGTGTAAAACGGCGTATTGGTTAAAATCCGCGAGCTTAGCGGATAATAAACTTCAAGGTCGTGGCGTTTTTTCAGCCAGTTCGCCGTTGAATACCAGCCCAAATAAACGGCAAGCAGAACGAAGCCGACAGTTCTCACACGGGAAGAAACATGCTCGCTCGTCGATTTGATTGCGTACCAGGTGACAACAAAGTAAGCAACCGCGGCTGGTAAACAGTGCAGGTATAAACCTGACATGCTTTTCGCTTCGGCTACGTGAGTGCCGAGAATACTCATCGCAAATACGGTGTTAAATTCGCTCTGGTAGACACTCCATGTGCTGTAAGCAACCGCAAAATTTAACGTAAGCAGGGCGGTTAAAACAAATGCGACGATCTTACCGGGAAGCGTGCGATAGATCGCTGCGGCGCAGACCAGTAAGAGCGCATTACAAATCGCAATGCGCACTGCGAATCGCGCAGGTTGTGTTAAAAATACTGGCCATAACTGAATCAGCACGGAAACGAGCAGCAAAATTAAAAAATGGCTGCTGAGTTTTTTATTAATAATCAGTGCTGACGTTTTGGCAAAGGACATTGTTTTAACGCAAGTTTATGGGGACAAAGTGGCGACATTTTATCGCGTTTGGCCCGGTTATATGGGATAACAAAAGGTGCTTTTTACTACTTTGTTGTGGTTTTGTTGAGAATTCAATGGGTGTCCTGCGTGTAATGAAAAACGGGCAATCCCAGTTTTAAGCGCAGCGCCAGCAAGCGAGCCGTAAAACCAAATAATAACGTGGCAATGACCACAACATCATGGCTCGAAACATAATGTTGTAAAGCAATATACAGAACGGCAGAGGCAAAGGATATTCCAGCGTAAAGCTCTTTCTGGAAAACCAGTGGAATGCGCTTACAGAACATATCGCGCAGTACGCCGCCAAATACACCTGTTACGACCGCGGCGATAGTGGCTATGACCGGGCTTTCGCCCATATCCAGCGCGATTTGCGCCCCGATAATGGAGAAAACCACCAGACCCAAAGCGTCAAGGACTAAAAAAAGACGGCGAAGATGGGGCATAACGGGCGCCACGATGGTGGTCAACACGGCGGCAATCGCGACAATAACAATGTATTCAGGGTTTTTTACCCAGCCGAGCGGATAATGTCCCAGCAGGATATCTCGTACCGAACCGCCGCCCAGCGCGGTCGCTGTAGCAATAATGATCACGCCGAAGGTGTCCATACGGCGACGTCCGGCGGCAAGTGCGCCGGTCATGGCTTCTGCGGTGATGCCAATGAGATAAAGAATGTGAAGCAGCATATACCCTCCGGTGTGAATGCGGGGAGGTTAGCGATTTGTGCGCAAGATCACGATTGAGTTTTTCTAAGGCGACGGGGTTTGCCCTATATATTTTTATCAAGTTAAGTTGAATGAGCTTGATGAACGGCGGTGAAACGCAAAATCAGGTGCTGGGATGGATTAGAAATAATAATGGGTGGCGCCGTCGACACCACCCGGAAAGACATTACTCAATATTCTGGATCTGCTCGCGCATTTGCTCAATCAGCACTTTCAACTCAATCGCGGAGTTAGTGACTTCTGCATTGATAGACTTAGACGCCAGGGTGTTCGACTCACGGTTGAACTCCTGCATCATAAAGTCCAGACGGCGGCCCACCGCTTCCTTCTTCTTCAGAATGTTGTAGGTCTCTTTAACGTGCGCTTCCAGACGGTCCAGCTCTTCAGCGACATCGATACGTTGCGCCATCAGCACCAGCTCTTGTTCCAGACGGGTGTTTTCCAGCTGAACTTCTGCTTCTTCCAGTTTGGCGACAAGGCGCTCGCGCTGCCACTGCAGCACTTCCGGCATATGGGTGCGAACCTTAGCCACTTCAGCGCTGACGCCTTCAAGGCGCTGCTCAATCATCGCTTTCAGCGCCTGACCTTCGGTTTCGCGGGCAACGATAAAGTCATCCAGCGTGCCGTCGAGAGCGGCCAGAATTTCAGCGGCAATGGCGTCCAGATCCTGCTCACCGGCGGCCATGACGCCAGGCCAGCGCAGAATATCAACCGGGTTGATTTCGCCTTCATCGCTCTGCATTTTGACCCAGTTCGCCGCATTGACGAGCTGTTTCGCCAGTTTTTCGTTGAGGATCAGCTCGCCCTGTGCGCTGGCATCAGGCTCAAAGCGCAGGTTACATTCCACTTTACCGCGCGTCAGGCGCGTACGGATACGCTCGCGTACAACAGGCTCAAGGCTGCGGAACTGCTCCGGCATACGGAAATACGTTTCCAGGTAACGCTGGTTTACCGAGCGCATTTCCCATGTGGCGCTACCCCAGCTACCCTTGATTTCACGCCGGGCGTAGGCGGTCATACTGCGGATCATAGACATTCCCGTTTTTAAAGGAGAGATGGGGGGATTATAGCTTTCGGGGGCTTCTCAGGATAGGAATAAGCGTCCTTTATCCGTATAATGCGCAGCCACATTCGTTTCAAGCCGGAGAATCCATCATGCGTCCATCAGGTCGTAGCGCCAATCAGGTGCGTCCCGTCACCCTGACCCGTAACTATACAAAACACGCTGAAGGCTCCGTGCTGGTTGAGTTTGGTGACACCAAAGTGCTGTGCACCGCCTCCATCGAAGAAGGCGTTCCGCGCTTCCTGAAAGGTCAGGGTCAGGGCTGGATCACCGCCGAGTACGGCATGCTGCCGCGCGCGACCCATACCCGTAATGCCCGTGAAGCGGCGAAGGGTAAGCAGGGCGGTCGTACCATGGAGATTCAGCGTCTGATCGCGCGTGCGCTGCGCGCCGCCGTTGACCTGAAAACCCTCGGCGAATTCACGATTACTCTGGACTGCGACGTGATTCAGGCCGATGGCGGCACGCGTACGGCATCGATTACCGGCGCCTGTGTAGCGCTGGCCGATGCCCTGAACAAGCTGGTTGCAG
The DNA here is from genome assembly GCF_048685015.1 of Enterobacter sp. BNK-13. Classification (NCBI taxonomy): domain Bacteria; kingdom Pseudomonadati; phylum Pseudomonadota; class Gammaproteobacteria; order Enterobacterales; family Enterobacteriaceae; genus Enterobacter; species Enterobacter sp. BNK-13. The sequence continues at coordinate 4,480,742 of NZ_JBLQTP010000001.1, forward strand.
CCGGTAAGCTGAAAACCAACCCAATGAAAGGCATGGTTGCGGCGGTCTCCGTAGGCATCGTTAACGGTGAAGCGCTTTGCGATCTGGAATACGTTGAAGATTCCGCGGCAGAGACAGACATGAACGTGGTGATGACCGAAGATGGTCGCATCATTGAGGTGCAGGGCACGGCAGAAGGCGAGCCGTTCACTCACGAAGAACTTCTCTCCCTGCTGGCGTTGGCCCGAGGGGGAATCGAATCCATTGTCACGACGCAGAAAGCGGCGTTAGAAAATTGATTTTAAAGGCGACCAATGAGTCGCCTTTTTTTTGCCTGTAAGACAGAAAACCAAAGGAGCAAATCCATGAAATCGTATCAGCGCCAGTTTATTGAGTTTGCGCTTAACAAGCAGGTACTTAAGTTTGGCGAATTTACGCTGAAATCCGGGCGTAAAAGTCCCTATTTCTTCAACGCCGGGCTGTTTAATACCGGGCGCGATCTGGCATTGTTAGGCCGTTTCTATGCCGAAGCGCTGGTAGATTCCGGGATTGATTTTGACCTGCTGTTTGGCCCGGCCTATAAAGGCATTCCGATTGCGACCACTACCGCGGTGGCGCTGGCGGAACACCATGACCGCGACGTGCCGTACTGCTTTAACCGCAAAGAGGCTAAAACCCACGGTGAAGGCGGGAATCTGGTCGGCAGCGCGCTGCAGGGCCGCGTCATGCTGGTCGACGACGTGATCACCGCAGGCACGGCGATCCGCGAATCAATGGAGATTATCCAGGCCAACGGTGCAACGCTGGCTGGTGTGTTGATTTCGCTGGATCGTCAGGAGCGTGGTCGTGGAGAAATCTCCGCCATTCAGGAAGTGGAGCGCGACTACAACTGCAAAGTGACGTCGATTATCACCCTGAAAGAGCTGATTGCGTATCTGGAAGAGAAGCCTGAGATGGCGGACCATCTGGCAGCGGTAAAAGCGTATCGCGAAGCGTTTGGGGTTTAATTGCATTGCCCGGTGGCGCTACGCTTACCGGGCCTACCCGTTCGCAGGCCGGATAAGGCGAAGCCGCCATCCGGCGATGGCGTTACTGTAATTGTGCTGCGACTAACGGCCAGCGGGCGTCAAAATCGTCCGTTGGGCGGTATTTGAACTCGCTACGCACAAAGCGGGAGAGCATCCCTTCACAAAACGCCAGAATCTGGCTCGCCAGCAGCGTTTCATCAATGCTGTATCCTTCACCTTCACGCATTTTCTTCTCGCGCAGCACCTGGCGCAGCTGCGCTTCAATGCGTTCGAAAAGTTGGTTAATGCGGCCCTGCAGTCTGTCTTGTTCAAACATCAGCGCGTGGCCGGTCAGGATACGGGTTAAGCCCGGATTGCGTTCACCAAAACCCAGGATTAACAGCACAATCAGACGCAGACGCGCGGTGGTGTCTTTTTCGTCTTTCAGAATCAGGTTGATGCGTGTGATCAGGCTGTCTTCAATAAACTCGATCAGGCTGTCGAACATCCGGGTCTTGCTCGGAAAATGACGGTACAGCGCCGCCTCAGACACGCCTACGGAGGCGGCCAGTTTAGCGGTGGTGATGCGTTGACTGCCATCGCTGGATTCAAGCATCAGAGCCAGAGATTGAAGTATTTCTTCGCGACGATTCCTTTTCGCGGTTTGTTTTTCTGCCATGTTACAAAATACCCCTGAAAATAAGCACTTGCCAGGCTGGCATCCACACAGCGACCGCAAACGGACGTTTGCGGTTTGTTATTGCATTATGACGCTGTGGGATACGTGTCTGTCGGGCAGTTATTTGCGCCCGGAATGGCCGAAGCCGCCTTCGCCACGGTCGGTGGCATCAAAGTCTGCCACCAGGTTAAATTCTGCCTGTACCACCGGTACAAAGACCATCTGTGCGATACGCTCGCCCGGTTCAATGGTGAAGCTGTCCTGACCACGGTTCCAGACGGAGACCATCAGTTGGCCCTGGTAGTCGGAGTCGATCAGTCCCACCAGGTTACCCAGCACAACGCCGTGCTTATGACCCAGGCCAGAACGCGGCAGGATCACCGCCGCCAGCGACGGGTCAGCGATGTGAATCGCCAGGCCAGTCGGAACCAGGGTCGTGGCACCCGGAGCCAGTTCTACGGCGTCATCGAGACAGGCGCGCAGGTCAAGACCGGCAGAGCCGGAGGTGGCATAGGTTGGCAGCGGAAATTGCTCGCCAACACGCGGGTCCAGAATCTTAACGTCGATTTTTTTCATCATAACGGGTAACGATCTCGTCGAGTAAATGTTGGCCCAGGAGTTCCTTGCGCTCAAGCGGTAAGACTTTATCTCCATCCTGCCAGAAAAGGTGCAGTGCGTTGCTGTCGCTGTTAAATCCTTGTGTGGCCAGCGATACGTCGTTCGCGCAAATCAAATCGAGGTTTTTGCGGGTACGTTTTTGCCGGGCATATTCTTCCACATTATTCGTTTCTGCGGCAAACCCAACAACGTATGGACGGTGGCTTTTTAGTGCGGCGACACCGGCAACAATGTCCGGATTTTTCACCATTTTTATTGTTAATTCATCGCCTTGCTTTTTAATTTTAGCCTCGGCGATCGTCTCGGCGCGATAGTCTGCAACGGCCGCACAGCCGATAAAAATCTGCTGGTTTTGCGCATGTGCCTGCACGGCGGCTTCCATCTCCAGCGCGGTGGTAACGTCAATTCGCTTCACAAACGCAGGGGTAGGCAGAGAGACCGGGCCGCTCACCAGCGTGACGTTCGCGCCACGCTTCGCGGCGGCGGCGGCAATCGCAAAGCCCATTTTGCCGGAGCTATGGTTGGTGATGTAGCGCACCGGATCCAGCGGCTCGCGCGTGGGGCCCGCGGTAATCATGATGTTGAGATGTTGCAGATCGTTGACAGGCGAGAAGTGGGCTGCGGCCATATCAACAATCGTTAGCGGATCGAGCATGCGGCCCGGGCCAACATCGCCGCAGGCCTGGCTGCCGCTGTCCGGACCCCAGATAAGCAGGCCGCGTGAGGCCAGCGTCTCAAGATTGTGCTGAGTGGCGGCATTACGGTACATCTGCTGGTTCATGGCCGGAACGACGGCAACAGGGGCAGGCGTAGCCAGACAAATGGTGGAAACCAGATCGTTTGCCATACCGGCCGCCACCCGAGCGATTAAATCCGCGGTGGCGGGGGCGAGGATAACCAGATCTGCCCATTTCCCAAGCTCAATATGGCCCATCGCGGCTTCGGCAGCCGGATCGAGCAGGCTGTCAGATACCGGGTATCCTGAAACGGCCTGCAGGCTCAGAGGAGTGATAAAGGCTTTACCGCCTTCGGTTATCGCGACCCGCACATCTGCCCCGCGCTCGCGCAGACGACGCACCAGCTCCGGCGCTTTGTAGGCAGCAATACCGCCGCTCACGCCAAGAACGATTTTTTTACCGGCCAGGCTCATCATGATTCTTTCCTGTTGGGTTTCACCAGAGAGCGGGCATTTTATCACAATCCCCAAAACGGGGTGATTTTGTCCTTCGACCACTTTGCGAGGCGCTACGCAAGAACGCAACGTGGCCGTCGAGCGCCGGATGGGCCTGTGGCAGCATGCGGTTAAAAAGGGAGAAAGAGCATGGAAGAAGAGGATGAGCAGCTGCTGCCGCGTGAAAAACTGCTGCGCTACGACGTCACCCTGTTAAAAGATGATGAACTGCTGGCGCTCTTTTTACGTACCGGAACGCCCGGCAAAACGGTATTTACGCTGGCAAAAGAGCTGATAGCACGTTTCGGTTCGCTGTACGGTTTACTGACCGCCGAGCTGGCGCAGTTTAAGCATGTTGAGGGGATCGGCGTGGCGAAATATGCCCAGTTGAGGGCCATTGCCGAACTTGCCCGCCGTTTTTACAATGTCCGCATGGAGAAGGACGATCCGATCCTGACGCCAGCGATGACGCGTGAATATCTGCAAAGCCAGTTAACCGATATCGAGCGCGAGATCTTTATGGTGATCTTTGTCGATAACCGAAACCGGGTACTGAAACATAGCTGCCTCTTTGCCGGCACGTTAAGCCACGTTGAGGTGCATCCGCGTGAAATTGTGCGGGAAGCGATAAAAGTGAATGCAGCGGGCGTGATCCTCGCGCATAATCACCCCTCTGGCTGTGCAGAACCGAGCAGAGCGGACAAAGAAATCACCGAGCGCATTATCAAATGCTGTCAATTCATGGACATTCGTGTGCTGGACCATCTGATAATTGGCCGCGGAGAGTACATTTCTTTTGCAGAACATGGCTGGATTTAGGCTATTTCTCGCGATCCATCGGGATCTTTGTCTGTTCGGGACTTGAGCACACCGCCGAGTCAGCGTATACTACGCCACCTTTGAGAATCTCGGGTTTGGCATTTGGGCCTGGCAATCGAGAGTTCACTTAGAACTATGCGATGACCGGGCTGTAAAGCCTGACGAGGCGCCGATACCCCATACGAAGCTCGAGCTAATTTGATTTTTGGAGAATAGACATGTCCCGAGTCTGCCAAGTTACTGGCAAGCGTCCGGTGACCGGTAACAACCGTTCCCACGCACTGAACGCGACTAAACGCCGTTTCCTGCCGAACCTGCACTCTCACCGTTTCTGGGTTGAGAGCGAGAAGCGTTTTGTCACCCTGCGCGTATCTGCTAAAGGTATGCGTGTAATCGATAAGAAAGGCATCGATACAGTTCTGTCCGAACTGCGTGCCCGTGGCGAAAAGTACTAAGTACTTAAAGAGGAAATAAATCATGGCTAAAGGTATTCGCGAGAAAATCAAGCTGGTTTCTTCTGCTGGTACAGGTCACTTCTACACCACCACGAAGAACAAACGTACTAAGCCGGAAAAACTGGAACTGAAAAAATTCGATCCAGTTGTACGCCAGCACGTACTGTACAAAGAAGCTAAAATCAAATAATTTTAGTCTCCTTGTATCGAAAAACCCCGCAACTGCGGGGTTTTTTGCATTCTGTATCTCAACGGAGGAACCATGCCTGAATTACCCGAGGTAGAAACCAGCCGTCGCGGCATTGAGCCCCATCTGGTCGGAGCGACGATTCTTCACGCGGTTGTCCGTAACGGGCGTCTGCGCTGGCCGGTGTCCGATGAGATCCACGCCCTGAGCGATCAACCCGTCCTTAGCGTGCAGCGTCGCGCGAAATACCTGCTGCTGGAACTGCCTGACGGCTGGATCATTATCCACCTGGGGATGTCCGGGAGCCTGCGCGTTCTTACCGAAGAACTGCCGGCGGAAAAGCACGACCACGTCGATCTGGTGATGAGTAACGGCAAAGTGCTCCGTTATACCGACCCACGGCGCTTTGGCGCGTGGCTGTGGACGAAAGAGCTGGAAGGGCATAACGTGCTCGCGCATCTGGGCCCGGAACCGCTCTCAGACGCGTTTAACGCGGAATACCTGAAAGCGAAGTGCGCGAAGAAGAAAAGCCCGATTAAGCCGTGGCTGATGGATAACAAGCTGGTGGTCGGCGTGGGGAATATCTATGCCAGCGAATCGCTGTTTGCCGCCGGGATCCATCCCGATCGGCTGGCCTCTTCGCTGTCGGGGCAGGAGTGTGAGCTGCTGGTCCGCGTGATTAAAGCCGTATTGCTGCGCTCGATTGAACAGGGGGGAACAACGCTGAAGGACTTCCTGCAAAGTGACGGCAAGCCGGGCTATTTTGCCCAGGAGCTGCAGGTGTATGGCCGTAAAGGCGAACCGTGCAGAGTCTGCGGTACGCCCATTATTGCCACGAAGCACGCCCAGCGCGCCACGTTCTACTGCCGTCAGTGCCAGAAATAGGGCTACTTTAGCTTTTCCATCAACGCCTGGTGGACGTTAACCGGCAGGAAATGGGTAACGTCCCCGTGATGACGCGCTACCTCTTTTACCAGCGTGGACGAGATAAATGACCACTCTTTGGAGGGCATCAGGAACACGCTCTCCAGCTCCGGCATCAGGTGGCGGTTCATGTGCGCCAGCTGCATCTCATACTCAAAGTCTGCCACCGCGCGTAAGCCGCGGATCAGAATGTTCGCCTGCTGGGCGCGGGCGAAGTTAGCCATCAGGTCGCTAAACCCGACCACCTCAACATTCGGCAGGTGCGAAATGGCATCGGTGGCAAGCTGCACGCGCTCGTGGAGGTCAAACATCGGCTTTTTGCTGGGGCTCGCGGCAATCGCCAGGATCACCTTGTCGAACATGCACGCCGCACGGGTGATGATATCAAGATGACCGTTGGTGATCGGATCGAAGGTACCCGGATAAATCGCTTTTGTGCTCATGGCTCACGTTTTCTCTGAGTAGCCGCGGCAGAGCGCCCACAGCTCGGTGTATTTGTTGAAAGTATACTGGGCATTCACTACCGCGAGTAACCAGCCCTGCTTACCGTCCAGAACGCCACCACGCAGCAGGAGCGTTTTCAGGAACGCGCCCAGCGTGTGGGTGAAGATACCGGTCAGTGAGGCCTTCTTGCCGCGCTGGTGACGCTCCTGCGCCCAAGCCGTGGCATAGTTGAGCTGTTTACGCTGGAAGCTCGCGAAATCCCGGCAGGTCAGGTGCAGCAAATCGCCCGTCAGGGGGATGATCCGGGCGTTGTCGCAGCTCAGGGATTCATGCACCAGATTGTCGTTGTACTGATAGCGCTCGCGCTCGTAAAGGCGCGTCACGCGGTCTGGATACCAGCCGCTGTGGCGCATAAATCGGCCAAGGAAATAGTTACGACGGGCAATGCTGTATACAGCACCAGGCTGAGGCGAGGAAAGCACCGCCTGAATGGCCTGCTGAAGTTCTGGCGTAATACGTTCGTCAGTATCGAGCATCAGGACATAATCACCGGTGGCAAACCCCTGCGCGCGCTGGCGCTGGATGCCATAGCCTTGCCAGTCAGCGTCGGTAAACACCTTTGCACCCGCTGCCCGGGCAACGTCCACCGTGCTGTCCGTACTTCCGGAGTCAAGAATGACTATCTCGTCAGCCCAGGCAACTGATGCCAGGCAGTCCGGAAGCAGGCCGGCGGCGTTTTTGGCGATCATCACGACCGACAGACGCGTTGACATCAGTGGCTCCGCTGGGGCAGGTAAGGTTGCAGAAGTTGCAGCAGACGGGTCAGGGCGCCCTGGTTCTGATGCAGCACTTCAACGGCATGACGCCCGTACCACAGGCGATAATCTTCATCAGTCAGAAGGGTCGATACCTCTTTGACTACCGAATCCGCATCGGTCACGGTAATTAAACCATCGGCCTGCTGTAATTTCGCGCAGATATCTTTGAAGTTAAACGTATGTGGCCCCATCAGCACCGGAATGGCGTGGGCTGCCGGCTCGAGCGGGTTATGACCGCCGCGCTCCACCAGGCTGCCGCCGACAAACGCGAGGTCAGCAATGCCGTACAGCAGCATCAGTTCGCCCATCGTGTCGCCAATCACCACCTGGGTGCTGCCAGACGGGATCTCCCCGCTGCTGCGCAGCGTGAAGCTGAAACCGCCTTTCTGCACCATTTCACGGGCATCTTTGAAACGCTCCGGATGGCGGGGCACGAGGATCAGCAGTAAATCAGGGAAGCTTTCCAGCAGCTTGCGGTGCGCCTGCAGGATAATCTCTTCTTCACCGTCATGGGTACTGGTCGCAATCCAGACCTGACGACGCGGGGCCCACTGGCGACGCAGCGTGATCGCGCGGGCGGCGAGTTCCGGGGTAACCGAAATATCAAATTTCAGGCTACCCGTCACTGCAAGCTGGTTGCGTTTGAGGCCCAGAGAGACAAAGCGTGCCGCATCTTCTTCATTCTGCGCGGCGATCAGCGTGATTTTGCTCAGCAAGCGGCGCATAAATTTACCCAGCTTGCCGTAACCTTTCGCCGATCGCTCTGACAGGCGCGCGTTGGCAATCACCAGCGGGATTTTACGGGCATGCAGGGCGGAAATCATGTTCGGCCACAGTTCGGTTTCCATCACAATCACCAGCTTCGGGCGAACGGTATTCAGGAAACGATTCATGGCGCAGGGCAGGTCGTAAGGGAGATAGACGTGATGAACGTCTTTGCCAAAAGCGGATAACGCGCGCTCCGAGCCGGTTGGCGTCATCGTCGTGACGGTGATCGGCAGCGACGGGTAGCGGTGACGCAGGGCGCGAACCAGCGGGATTGCCGCCAGCGTTTCACCGACAGAAACGGAATGCAGCAAAATACCGTCCGGCGCGACTTTATTGCGGCAGAAGCCATAGCGTTCAGCCCAGCGTTTACGATACGCAGGCGCTTTACGGCTACGAAGCAACAGTCTCAGCCACACCAGTGGCTGAATGATGTAGAGCAGAGCGGTATACAACAATTCCAAGCGATTATCCGTTTTTTTAGTTTCGGCGGGCAAATTCTAAGCATTTGAGCCGTCTAAAGCTATCTCTTTGGTGTTTTAAGACACCCATTTGCCTGCGTTACGCTCATTCGCCTGAAAAAAACGGGCAATTTCTTGCCCGTTTCTTGTCTCACCGTTTAGCGCTCCGCTTCGGGGAGGGCGTTCAGATGGTAGGTTACGCGCTCCGAAAGCCCGCGAATGTCACCGCCAGTGATAAAGAAGCTGTCATCTTTTTGATTTGGATTACTGACGTCGTAGCCCAGCATCTTGTTGATCAGCGTTGCCACCTGATAATGGTTGAGCGGCATCTGCGGGCTGATCTCCTTCATGGCATAAGCTGGATCGTTGCTGAAGTAGAGGAACGGTACCTGAGCAATTGGCATTTCTACAACCGAGTGGCCAAACAGACCGTTATCGCCCACGCGTTCCCCGTGATCGGAGGTGATAAACACCAGCACCGGCAGTTTGGATTTTGCCAGCGCGGTGCGAATCGCGGACGCGAGTTCTTTGTCATACAGGCGGACTGCATCGTCATACTCATTTTTCTTCTGCGCCACATCATCACTCAGACGCGGTGTAGAGAACTTCGCGAAGCCCTGCGGGATATTACGCTCGTACGGGATATGTGGAGCACGGCTGTTAAGCACCATCAGGAACGGTTTGTTCCAGTCCAGCGTTGCTTTCTCAACGGATGGCGTCAGAACAACGTCCGCGCCGACATCCGGTGCCGGGCGGATCTGGGTATCTTCCCACAGATCAATATCATGGATACCAATCCAGTTGCTCAGCCCTTCCAGTCCCTGGGCGGAGATAAAGGCGGTCTGATAACCCTGTTTCTTCGCGTTGGCGAAGATATTGGTGGATTTCGATTTATAGGCCCCGTAGTTATCCGGTTCGCGCAGATTATTCACCAGCATCGGGATGGCCACGCGGGTGGATACGGCGTTGGAGACAATCAGACGGCCCGTACCTTGATACTGCTGGAGCAGCGCTTTCAGCTCGGGCGTGGTATCGCGTTCGTAGCCCAGGGCGCTGACGTGGTGCGGGTTAAGGCTTTCACCTATCGCCAGAATAATCGAATATTTGCCCGCACGCGTATCCTTAACAGGTTTGACCTGGTAGGGATCGTAATGGGTCAGATTCTGGTTTTCTCCTGACATCGCTTCCGGGATCAGGCGTATGGCGCTGAAGCTCATCGCAGACAGGCCGTTACGCAGCAGTGAGTGACGCAGGTCCGGGTTGAACTTGTACATCTGCCCGTCGACCGCTTTGTAGAACTGGCCGACAAACATCACGACGATGGCAAGCAGGCAAGGAAGCGCAATCCATTTGTGCCAAAGCGGCGCCAGACGACGCGCAAAGCCCAGCGCAAACACGACCGCCACAATCATGATGGCGAAGTAGATGCCCAGTGAACCCAGGCTGTCGGTGATCCCACTGGCAATATCTTTCGTTTCCACGAACGCCAGCCAGACTTCACTCGGGCCATAGAACTGACCGTAGAACTGGTAGTACACCGCTTCCGATATCTGAACGATAAACGTGACGGCCAGCAGCAGGCGAGTCAGGAAGAAACGCGCACTGGCCGCGGCAAGCAGGGAGATGATCAGATATAGCGAGATATCACCGGATTTCGGCTGGTAGACATGATCTTTCAGCAGAATGATGATTTCTGAGAGCGAGAACAGCAGCAAGAATGCCAGCGTCAACCCCAGGGTGCGCAACAGATTGCTGCGTGGGGTGAACGAAGAGTGTGTCGTTGTTTTGAACATGGAAGGACTCTATTCCGATCAGAACTTTTTAGTCAGCGGGCGAATGGCTTTACCAAAACCAAAGCGCAGTGCGCGAACTACCGTAGGACGATTGTGCAATCCTTTACGCCAGATATCCTCAAACAGGGCGTACCAGCGTGCGGCGACCGCTTCGCGGGAATAGACCTGTAGGCGTTTTTCACCCTGTTCGCGCATCTGACGATACAGTTCAGGGGAATTTTTAAGACGCATGATGGCATCGAAGGCTTCATCAGGGTTTTTGGCGATCAGGTAGTCCAGCTCGCTTTCGCGGATCGCGCGATAAGACGGCTCGTCATCGCAGACCATCACCGTTTTCCCCAGCCAGTTGTTAATGAGCTTGCTGGCAGGCTTACGCGCCAGTTTATGATCGTGTGATTTGCGGAAGCTGATGCACACGTCCACGTCCTGGTAGTTTGTCCAGTTATCGAACGAGATGCGTAGCTCGATACCTTGTTCGGCAAGGCGTTGCTTAAAGTTCCCTTCGCGGTATTGGTCCGGGAAACTGTCTACACGGCCGAAGAATGCGACGGTTTTGATTGTCTCGTCGGTGCGCTCACGGGGTTTTACGCCCGGCTGTGGCCAGTTAGGAATAAAGATACGCCCTGGGATGTTAGCAACTTCAGGGTTTTGTTCGATGACGTAATCCGCGCCGATAACCGGCGGACGATCGGCACGAGCAACAACGGTCACGCCGACCCAGGGTTTTACGCGGGAACCATAGTGATCGTTGTGCATCAGATTAATTGCGTCCGGGCGGCATTCAGTGCCCCATGAACATTCAATCTGACCGTTATAGTAATAGTTAAGGCTGAGCATCGTCTGAAATGTCCAGACGCCTCTTCCCCCACAGTAAAAACGATGCGGAATATCATCCGGATTGATTTTCTGATCAATCAGTTCCTGAAAATCGGCAAAATTCGTCGCGATAAACTCAGGGCGGGAGACAACATGCAGTTTAAGCTTGCTCATATTTCCACTCATTTGACGAGTTTTTTAAGACGGAAGTAGCGACGTCCCAGACGCCACCGTTGGCGGAAGCCGCGCGCATTTTGCCAAATCAGCGTCCAGATACCGCGATCGAAAAGCTCACGGGTGATCTCGCGTTTTTTGGCCATATCGTCAATGTTGTTAATGCTATGCAGGATCCCCAGACCCTCTTTGGCGATTTGCCAGCGGCAGGCGGGTACGCGTTTCACCTGTTCCGGATAGCGTTTGTTGATGGCGTCCAACATCTCCAGAATCTTCATGTAATGGCGCGAAGAGCGCATGCGCGTGTCGTCCGTGCCTGGCGTATGGGAAACGGAAGCGGAATGGATCAGGTAATCGTAATAGACCTCATCAATATATTGCACGCGTCTGGCGGTGAGCAGCACTTCCGTAGTCCAGGGGATGTCCTGATGGCGCAGACCATGTTCAAAGCTGAAGCCCTGCTCTTTTATAAAGGCGTGTCGATAGATATTCAGCCATGTTACGTGCAGGAACTTGCGCGATTCGAGCGCCATCTGCAGCCAGGTCGGGCCGTCCAGCACGCCGGTTGACGCAAGTTTATCTGAAGGGAAAATCTTCTTCGACGGGCGTCCGTCATCATAAATATAGGTACCGTTGCAGGTCGCGACGTCCAACTGCCCGGCGAGTGCAATCTCCAGCAGGCGCGGATACATTCCGGGATAGATAACGTCATCAATATCCGGGAACGCGACGTACTCGCCCGTAGCCACGGCCAGACCGGTATTACGGGCTGCAGAGACACCCCCATTAGGCTGGTCGATGACGTTAAAATGACTGAATTCACTGGCGTAGCGGGCGATGATATCTGCGGAGCCGTCAGTTGAGCCGTCATTAACGATAACAAGTTCCAGGCTGGGCAGATTCTGTTTCTTTATGCTGTCAAAAAAAGCGCTCAGGAAATTCTCGCCATTATAGACGGCGACAACGAGGCTTAATTGAGGCGTTCCAGACATGCTTACTCCGTAATTTAACGCGGTGAGATGCGGCTAACGAGCGATACAGCAATGTGCAATGGCTTTTCGACAGCCGGCAGGCAAAAGAGTTCTGATGGGTAACGTTGCGCCGATGCCTGTTATCATCGGCGCAATATACGCGATCAGGAGGTTGTTTCTGTCCGTTTAGCGGGTCGTAACGCGCACATTCCCACAAGTAACCCGGTTAACAGCATATATTGTTCCAGGTAGTGATCTTTCAAATTGTGGTCAACCATGGTGCGGGAGAAGAAACCAACCGTAAACAGCAGCAGGAACATGCCTGCCATCATATTGCCATGGCGGAACTCGCGCCAGCCGATGTACCAGCAGCCTGCCAGCAGAATCAGCCAGCCTGCAATGCCCACAACCCCGTTCTGGATACCAAACTCAATCAGGCCGTAGTGGCTGTGCGGAATATCAATGCGATTGTCCTGCGTGTCGCGACGCAGCACATAGCGGAAGGCCTCTTTGCGAGGTCCCATTCCCGCAGGATGTTCACCCACCAGTTTCCAGCCCTGATGGAAGAAACTCGCGCGACAGCCGTTGGAGTGGTCCATTGGTCGACCGAGATCGTTAGTCGGTACAGTTCCGTTGGTTCTGTTATAGCAAAAACTGGTGAAAGGCGCGTTCCAGCCTGTTACTGCATCATCTTCCAGGTTTTGCCAGCGCGGATCGGTTTTCCAGGAAGCATAGCCCAGAAGCGCGGAAACGATAATGATGCTCACAAGAATAATGCCTGTTAGTACTACCCGGCTGCGACGCATACTGTGCAGGCTGAGCAGTATGAAGGTGGAGAACAGACTACCAACCAGGCCGATCGTTCCCCAGCGGGTATCGACTAACGCCGTGCAGACAAGGTTACACAGCAGCATAAAGGCGAGGAACGGTGTCTTCAGGCGTAAGAAACGCTGATGAAGCAGGCCGCGTGCAAGCAGTTCAGCGATCAGGAAACCGGTGATCATATTGACCTGGAAGCTCATGCGCGTGCGGTTATAAACAATCCGCGTTTCGCCCCAGTGGATCACGCCGTCTCGCCAGTAAAGCCAGACGGTATCAAGGAGGTGGATACAGACGACGCCCCAGAAAAAAAGGACGACGAGAGTAAAGAAACGGGCTGCCGATAAAGAGGGGAAGCGCTCCTGAATCACCGGTAATAACACCAGACCCGCGCAGAAAAGCAATACCGGACGGAACCACTGACCATCCCAGGTCGACACCATTTCTTTAATATCTGGCGCGACAAAAAAGCCGTTAATCAGGATAAAGAAGGTTAATGCCCAGAGCACAATAAGCACGAACTTAATTTTGTTTAAGTCCAGCGCTTTTCTCGCCACTGAGGAGCTAAAGAAAAGACCGAGCGCCACCACAATATTAGGATAAATCAGTCCATTACGATGAAAAGGTAGCTGATCGTTTGGGATTGGCCAGATAAAACATAAAGCCAGTACAGACAGTACTAAAAGACCTGTCAGGATGTTACGAGTATTTGTCATAATTTTGGTACTGGTAAAGGATCTCGGCGTTAATACCGGTTAGTTAACAATGCCATACGCAGATTCCACTGATTTTGAGTGGAATAAAAGCCTGAGAAAATTACCACATAAGCCATAACTACAGAAGGACAATGTTTGTAAGCAAGATTAATCCGCCTGTGCATTATCGTAATACCCACGTATATAATCGGCAGCCTGGACAGCGGTTTCAGCTAAACGACAGGAAATATATGCACATTGTTCACACTGAAGCAGACGGTGGCAAAGGCGGGCAGCCTCTGCGCATTATCAACGAATCGCTTGGGATGATTCAGCGTGGCCATCAGGTGACTCTCCTTTGTCCGGAAACTGCGCCGCTTCACGCGCTGGCACGCAGTGCCGGTCTGACGGTGGTCACGATGCCGTTGAAGCGTAAGAACCTTAAAAACCTGCAGCTGCTGCGTCGCTGGCTGAAGGATAACCGTCAGTCGATTGACGTCATCAATAGCCATAACTCTGCCGATACCTGGCTGGTGGCGCTGGCGAATCTGACGCTCTCCAACCCCGTACCACTGGTGAGAACCCGTCATGCGTCCGGCGTTCCGCGTAACAACTGGACGACACGCTGGCTGTTCCGCACCGCCTGCGCGCACATCGTGACTACCGGGGAGGCGCTGCGCCATCAGGTGGCAAATATTGGCGTGCCGATGTCTCAGAGTACGTCGGTGCCAAGCGGTGTCGATACGCAGCGTTTCCATCCGGGAGATAAGCACGAAGCTCGCGCGCATTGTGGCCTGTCTGAGGAAGATTTCTGGCTGGGCGTGGTGTCGCATTTGCGCCCGAACAAAGGCCATAGCGTACTGTTGCATGCCCTGGCGAAAATCGACAATCCACACATCAAGCTGGCGATTGTTGGCGAAGGCCCGCACAAGGCGACGCTGGAACAGGAAATCGCCGCGCTGGGATTACAGCAGCGCGTGGTCATGGCGGGACATCAACCCGATCCGGAACGCTGGTTTCCGGCCTTTGATATTGCGCTGAGTCCTTCGCATGATATGGAAGGTGTGCCGCAGGGCGTACTGCAATCGTTAGCCACCCGTATTGCCACCATTGCGACGGATGCCGGTGGAACGGGGGATGCGGTGATTAACGGGCAGACGGGATTGTTGGTCGCCCAGCGCGACGAAAACGCACTGCGCGATGCCATAATGAAACTCTATGCCGACTCAGCCCTTCGCGAGACGCTCGCGCAACAGGGGTATGACTACCTGAGCACGCACTTTACCCGCGAATGTATGCTGGACGCGATGGAGAAGGTCTTCTCCGATGCCGCTCAGCGCAGCAAATCGCGATAAAGCGTTTGTAGCTCTCGGGCCATTCTGTCCAGGGTGAAAGGCTCCGCAGTCGCACGCGCGGCAGCGGCGTAATCGACACCCTGTTCACGGCCTTTCAGCCACAGCGAGATGGCCTGCTGGTAACCTTCGCTGTCCAGCGCATCGCGTACCCAGCCGTTTTGACCCTCGGTTATCCACTCCGCCGCGCCACAACCGTGGCTGGTGAGCAGTGGCAAACCACAGGCCAGGGCTTCCACACAGACGTTCGGGAAGGGATCGTAGAGCGTCGGCAGGATAAGGGCATCAGCCGTGCCATACACTTCACGCACGTTGGCTACGGGGCCCAGGAACGTCACTCGAGAGGAAATTCCCAGCGCCTGCGCCAGCTTTTCGAACTTCCGCGCATGTTTATCGCGGCCGGCAATCAGCAGCCAGACGTCAGGATGCGCCACAATAGCGCGCAGCGCGGTGGCGACGCCTTTGCGGCTGAAGCCTGACCCAACATACGCCAGTACCGGTGCGTTAAGGGGAATACCCAGTGCATCACGCTGCGAAAGGGCGCGGACCTCAGGACTAAACTGAACGGTGTCTACGCCGTTGTAGATCACCGTCAGCTTGTCTTCCGACAGTCCGAAGCGACGGGCGATATCATCGCGAACCATCTTCGAATTACAGATCACCTTGCGCAGCTGCGGATGGGTAAACATCTGCGCCTCGGCCTGCAGAATGTAGCGGTGATAACGGCTCAGAGACTGCGCCCAACGCGCCAGTGGCGACAGAATACGACCATATTGCTCAAGCCAGGTGGCGTGAACACCGTCGCCCGCCCGGAAGATGGTGGCACCCGGTATGCGTTCGTGGCTTTGCACAATATCAAACTGCGCAAAATGCGCGGCGGCTTCGACGGCAAAACCAGATTCACGCGCGATGCGATTGCGAAACGGCGGATTGACCGTCAACGTTTTCCAGCCTGCGGCATCCTCCCACTGGCGAGCAATCAGCGTGACATCAAGGGAGGTATCCTGCGCCAGCACGTTTAGCGCACGTGAGACAAAACGCTCTGCGCCACCGTTGGGGTTGTAGGTCTGTCGGACAATGGCCAGCTTCATGCAGGTGTTTCCGTTTCCAAGAGCATCGTATCGATGGCGCTCAGCACCTGCTGCGGGGTGATGGCGGTGATGCAGTCTGAGACACCGCTGTCTCCGCAGCCCGCTTTGCCGCACGGCTGGCAGGTAAACCCGGCAACGATTACGCGATAATTTACCCCCCACGGCGCCCATTTGATGGCGCCGGTAGGGCCAAAGATAGCAACGGTCGGCGTACCGACGGCGCTTGCAAGGTGCATCGGCATGGAATCCACGCCAAAGTACACCCGGGCGTGCTTCATCAGCGCACCCAGCTCTTTCAGGTTCAGCTGACCGCTTAAATCAAAGACCGGCTGGGTGAGGGCTGCGCGCAGCTCATCCATGTAGGCCTTCTCTTCTTTTGACGGTGCGGCGGAGAGGACGATCGGCAGGCCGCGCGCCGCCAGGTTATCAATGGTCGCAGCCAGTTTTTTGATATCCCAGGCCTTAAACATCCAGCGCGAGGTCGGGTGAACCAGAATGTAGGATTTACTCGTGAGCCCAAACCCGGCCAGTTTTTCGGCCACAGAGGCTTCTGCCGCGTCACCAGGCACAAAAAGCGTATGCTTGTCTTCGTCGGACTGCGGATGAATACCGATTCGGCGCAGGGCATCCAGATTAACTTCCACCATATGGCGGCTGTTGTCCTGAATGGCCGGGTAGAGCGTGGTGAACGATTTCACCCAGCGACGACGTGCCAGGCCCCCGCGTTTATCCGGCTTAAAGCCGACGGAGACGCGCGGTTTCAGGCGACGCGCCAGACGCGCGCCGTGCCAGTGTTCGGTCAGATTAATCAGCACGTCATACTGACGGCCTTTCAGGGTATTCAGCAGGGCGCGGTAGAGGCGAAATTGTTCAAACCAGCCCTTCTTGCGCCAGTTGCGCCCAATAGTATGCACCTGGTCGATATGCGGATGGCTGGTCAGCATCGCCTGGGTATCGTCATAAACCAGCGCATCGACTTCCACGTTCGGCCAGTTCTTTTTCAGCACGGTAAACACCGGCGAGGTAAGCAGAACGTCACCGTGGTGACGCAGCTTAATAATCAGCACGCGCTTTGGCGGGCGCTCCACTGAGAAAAAATCAGACATAGGCTCTCTCTGCTGCCAGCAAAGGCTCTAATTGCGCAAATACCGCAGCGGCGCTGAGATCGCTCAACTGCGATGAGTGTTCCGGGCGGCAGATATACTGATTTTTTCCATAGCCGCCGATCAGGCCCGGGTCCGTTGGGCCGTAAAGCGTGATGTTAGGACGGTCCAGCGCCGCCGTCAGGTGGCTGAGGCCCGTATCCACGGAGACTACAGCCGTAGCGCCTGCCAGCGCCTGAGCGACGCCGTCAAGTTTCATGCGCGGCAGAACGTCCACGTAATCAAATCCTTCTGCCAGTCGTTTGGCCCGTGCCTCTTCGTGCGGTGCGCCCCACGGGAGTTTGATACGCAGCCCCGCGCTTGCCAGCAGGCCGATCAGTTCGCGCCAGTGCGCTTCCGGCCAGTGCTTGTCATCGCGGGTTGTCGCGTGAAGGAAAATCAGATAAGGATCGCTTTCCTGCGATGAGGTGTGCAGGAAATGCCGGGAAATCGCATAATCGCCCTGGGTTTCCGGTTTCGCATAGCCCAGGCTTTTGGCAAACAGCTCTCGGGTACGTTCCACCGCATGCTGTTGCTTTGCGATGTGGTGGCGGCGGTTATAAAACAGGCTCGCCAGCGGTTCTCGGGCGCTGTGCCAGTCCATCCCGTGCTTTACGCCGTGTGCCAGACGCGTTACCAGCGCGGCGCTTTTGACCAGCCCCTGCGCGTCAATGATGGCGTCGTAATGCTGTGCCCGCACCGCCTCGCGGAAGGCTTTGCGTTCGGCTTTAATCGGCGCGGAGAACCACGCTTTGCGCCAGCGGCGAATCGCCACCGGGATCACGCGGTCAACCGTTTCATGCCAGGTGGGGATCTGCGCGAAGCCTTCTTCCACCACCCAGTCAAAACGAATGCCGGGGATGGCCCGCATGGCGTCCGTCAGCGACGGCAGCGTATGCAGAACATCACCCATCGAAGAGGTTTTAACGATCAATACCCGCATTCGTTATCCTTCTTCGCTCAACAGCAGTGCGTTGAGTTCTTCGAGAACACGCGCTGGCGTAATGTCGATCAGGCTCTGATGGTAACCTTCTGCCGCATCGCCTTTGCGCACCTTGTGATAGCCGGTAATGAGACGGATAACGCGCGCCTTGTGTGACAGCGGCGGCGTGAAGTCCGGGCTGCTTGGGCCATACAGCGCTACCAGCGGGCGGTTGAGTGCAGCGGCGACGTGCATCAGGCCTGAATCGTTGGTGACCACGGCGTGACAGGCGGCAATCAGAATAACGGCCTGTTCAAGCTGCGTTTCTCCCGCCAGGTTGCGGCACCAGGCCTGCTGTTCATTACTGAGTGTGGCGAGAATTTCGTTGCCCGCCTCGTGGTCTTTTGCCGAACCGAACAGGACAATCTGGTAGCCTTCGTCGATCAGCTGTTTCGCCAGCTCCGCATAGTGGTAGTGCGGCCAGCGTTTTGCCGGACCGAACTCGGCGCCAGGGCAGAAGCCAATCATCGGGCGTTCAGACGAAAGGCCAAACGCGCTGCAGGTCTGGGATTTTTCACCGTCGTTAACCTGAAGCTGGGGCCAGAGCAGCGGCTGCGGCAGGTCTTTCGCACTGCGCATCACGCCTTTGTCATAGGCCAGCGCCACGTAGCGCTCCACCATTAATGGCCAGGCCGCTTTATCCAGCACCCGCGCATCGTTCAGCAGACCGTAGCGCATTTCGCCGCGCCAGCCGGTGCGATGCGGGATGCCCGCAAAGAAGGGCACCAGCGCGGATTTAAAGGAGTTGGGCAGGACATACGCACGATCGTACCGCTTTTCGCGCAGGCTATGGCCGAGCTTGCGGCGCTCGCCAATCTCCAGCGCCCCGTGGCCGAGCGGCATCGGGATCGCTTCATTCACTTCCGGCATACGCGATAACAGCGGACGGCACCACGCGGGTGCCATCACGTCGATTATCGCCTGGGGATAACGCGCCTTGAGCGTGCGATAGAGACTTTGCGACATCATCATGTCGCCCACCCATGACGGGCCGATCACCAGAATTCTCATACTTACGCGTCGCGGTTCAGCCAGGCCATATATTCCGTTACGCCTTCGGCAACGGTCTTGAACGGCTTGTCATAACCTGCGGCGCGCAGGTTAGTCAGATCGGCCTGCGTGAACGCCTGGTAACGGCCTTTCAGCTTATCAGGGAACGGAATGTACTCGATGCTGCCTTTTTTATGGTACGCCAGCGTGGCGTCAGCCACCGCCTGGAAGGACTCTGCGCGGCCGGTACCGAGGTTGAAGATGCCGGACACGCCGTTTTCCCAGAACCACAGGTTTACGGCGGCCACGTCACCCACGTAGACGAAGTCACGCTTAAAGCCGTCGCTGCCTTCGAAAAGTTTTGGACTTTCACCGTTATTCAGTTGGGTGTTCAGGTGGAACGCTACGCTCGCCATGCTGCCTTTGTGGCCTTCGCGCGGTCCGTAGACGTTGAAGTAGCGGAAACCGACGATCTGCGAGTTCGCTTCTGGCAGTACCTGACGTACGTATTCGTCGAACAGGAACTTGGAGTAACCGTAGACGTTCAGCGGCTGCTCATATTCGCGGGACTCGATGAAGTCCGAGGTGCGCCCGCCGTAGGTGGCAGCAGAAGAGGCATACAGGAACGGAATTTCACGCTCCAGACAGTAATGCAGGATCTCTTTGGAGTACTGATAGTTATTGTCCATCATGTACTTGCCGTCCCACTCGGTAGTGGACGAGCAGGCACCTTCGTGGAAGATGGCTTCGATCTCGCCGAACTCTTCACCTGCCATAATCTGGATAAGGAAGTCTTCTTTATCCATGTAGTCAGCGATGTTCAGATCCACCAGGTTAACGAACTTGGTGCCGTCTTTCAGGTTGTCAACCACCAGGATGTCGGTGATGCCTTTGTCATTGAGAGCCTTAACAATATTGCTGCCGATAAAGCCTGCGCCGCCGGTAACGATGATCATAACTGTAACCTTTGAAGTGTGGAGCCCGGGGACAATCCCGGACGCTAATGTTTCTATCATATCATTAGTATGGCTGCCCTTCAGCCATTCACCGACATAGCGCAAGGGTACACGTGATTTATGCTGCAAAAACGACAAGAGATGACGTGTCATCTCGTCATGAACTATAGGTTTGGGTAATATGTCCCGAAATTTGCCGAGTCTGGAGAATTGCAATGCGTGGTGATTTTTACAAACAGTTAAACAGCGACCTCGAGACCGCACGTGCGGAAGGGTTGTTCAAGGAAGAGCGTATTATCACGTCTGCCCAGCAGGCGGACATCACCGTTGCCGACGGCAGCCATGTGATCAACTTTTGTGCGAACAACTACTTAGGTCTTGCGAATCACCCTGAGCTGATTGCCGCTGCCAAAAACGGCATGGATACCCACGGCTTCGGCATGGCCTCCGTACGCTTTATCTGCGGAACCCAGGACAGCCATAAGCAGCTTGAGCAAAAGCTGGCAACCTTCCTCGGAATGGAAGATGCGATTCTGTACTCCTCCTGCTTTGATGCCAACGGCGGCCTGTTTGAGACCCTGCTCGGCGCAGAAGATGCCATTATCTCCGACGCCCTCAACCATGCTTCCATCATCGACGGCGTGCGCCTGTGCAAAGCGAAGCGTTTCCGCTACGCCAACAACGACATGGTTGAGCTGGAAGCGCGCCTGAAAGAGGCTCGTGAAGCGGGCGCTCGCCATGTGCTAATCGCCACCGACGGCGTGTTCTCCATGGACGGCGTGATCGCCAACCTGAAGGGCGTATGTGACCTGGCAGATAAATATGACGCGCTGGTGATGGTTGATGACTCTCACGCGGTGGGCTTTGTCGGCGAAAACGGCCGGGGCTCCCACGAATACTGCGACGTCATGGGCCGCGTGGACATCATCACCGGTACGCTGGGCAAAGCGCTCGGCGGCGCATCCGGCGGCTATACCGCTGCGCGCAAAGAGGTGGTTGAGTGGCTGCGTCAGCGCTCCCGTCCGTATCTGTTCTCCAACTCCCTGGCGCCGGCGATTGTTGCCGCTTCTATCAAAGTGCTGGAGATGGTGGAGTCCGGTGCCGGGCTGCGCGACCGTCTGTGGTCTAACGCCCGTCTGTTCCGTGAAAAAATGAGCGCAGCAGGGTTCACCCTGGCCGGTGCTGACCATGCGATCATTCCGGTGATGCTGGGCGATGCGGTCGTGGCGCAGCAATTTGCCCGCGAACTGCAGAAAGAAGGGATTTACGTCACCGGGTTCTTCTTCCCGGTGGTGCCAAAAGGTCAGGCGCGTATCCGCACCCAGATGTCTGCGGCGCATACGCCTGAACAAATTGAACGTGCGGTGGAAGCCTTTACCCGCATCGGTAAACAGCTGGGCGTCATTGCCTGAGGACGTGTGATGAAAGCGTTATCCAAACTGAAAGCGGAAGAAGGGATTTGGATGACCGACGTGCCGGAGCCGGAAGTCGGTCATAACGATCTGCTGATCAAAATTCGTAAAACGGCTATCTGCGGTACTGACGTTCACATCTATAACTGGGACCAGTGGTCGCAGAAAACCATTCCTGTACCGATGGTTGTCGGTCACGAATATGTCGGTGAAGTGGTGGGTATCGGTCAGGAAGTGAAAGGCTTCAAAATCGGCGACCGCGTTTCCGGTGAAGGCCATATTACCTGCGGCCACTGCCGTAACTGCCGCGGCGGGCGTACGCACCTGTGCCGTAATACCATCGGCGTGGGCGTGAACCGTCCGGGCTGCTTCGCGGAATATCTGGTGATCCCGGCCTTTAACGCCTTCAAAATCCCGGACAATATCTCTGACGATCTGGCCTCCATCTTCGACCCGTTTGGCAACGCGGTACACACGGCGCTCTCCTTCGATCTGGTGGGTGAGGACGTGCTGGTCTCCGGTGCGGGCCCAATCGGCATCATGGCGGCGGCCGTGGCGAAGCACGTGGGTGCACGCAACGTTGTGATCACCGACGTGAACGAATACCGCCTGTCGCTGGCGCGCAAAATGGGCGTCACCCGCGCGGTGGATGTCTCGAAAGAGAGCCTGACCGACGTGATGGAAGAACTGGGCATGACCGAGGGCTTCGACGTGGGCCTGGAGATGTCCGGCGCGCCGCCGGCGTTCCGCACCATGCTCGACACCATGAACCACGGTGGTCGTATCGCGATGCTGGGCATTCCGCCGTCGGATATGTCTATCGACTGGAATAAAGTGATCTTCAAAGGGCTGTTCATCAAGGGCATCTATGGCCGCGAGATGTTTGAGACCTGGTACAAGATGGCGGCGTTGATTCAGTCCGGCCTGGATCTGTCCCCGATTATTACTCACCGTTTCTCCATCGATGAGTTCCAGCAGGGCTTTGACGCGATGCGTTCCGGCCAGTCAGGGAAAGTGATCCTGAGCTGGGAGTAACAGAGAAAGCGCCTTCGGGCGCTTTTTTTACGACCTCTTCACGTTTCTTACATCCGCAATCAGATTATTTCGATTTTTCCTTCGCTTTTTTACCCGCACACTTATAAAGTTTGTTGATTATCCGTTTAAGTTTACAGCGCCTATGTTCAAGCTTACCGTTTGTTTATTGACCTGTAATTCTGCGCGTTTGCTGCGCGAGGTGATTCCTCCGCTGCTGACGGTGGCAGATGAAATTGTCGTTCTGGATTCCGGCAGTACGGATGCCACTCTTTCTATTTGCCGCGAGTACGGGCTCTCCCTTCATCATCACCCCTATGCTATGCATGGCGTGCAGATGAACCATGCGATCGATCTGGCGAGCAATGACTGGGTGCTTTGCATGGATAGCGACGAGATTCTGGACGCGGAGACTGTCGACTTTATTCTGACCCTGAAAGCCGGGGATGAACCTTCCGCCGATCGCGCCTGGCGTATCGCCCGGTACTGGCATGTGCTGGGTGAAGAGGTGCGTACAATCTACCCTGTTTCCTCCCCTGATTTCCCGGTGCGGCTGTTCAATCGTACCCAGGCTCGCTTCAACCAACGACCCGTGGATGACAAAGTTGAAGGCAAGATTGTCGCCATGAAAATGCCAGGGCGGGTGCGTCACGACACGTTTTATAACCTTCATGAAGTGTTCAACAAGCTCAACAGCTACACCACCCGGCTGGTGAAGTACCAGCCGGCTCGCCCTTCGATCGGACGCGGCATCATCAGCGCCATCGGGGCGTTCTTCAAATGGTATCTGTTCAGCGGAGCCTGGCGTCAGGGCAAGGTTGGGGTCGTGACAGGACTGTATGCCACAGCCTACAGCTTTTTGAAGTATTTCAAATCCTGGTATCAGCATCAGGAGAAAAAAGAGCCCGTTGCGAATGAGCAGACGGACTCTCAGATTGCGAAATAAGCGTCAGGCGGTCAGGCTTTCTTACCCCATCCCTGCCACTGCTGCTGGACGTATTTCACCAGCGTACTGTTACTGATGCTGTCTCCGATGACAGAGAAGAAGCGGGTCGCGTAGACCGGTTCAAGCGGCTGCTTCGGTACACAGCGCTTTACGCCGCGGAACGGATTACGCGGTGCGGTCGGCACGGGCTGCGCAGAATTCGGCGTAGAGGTATCCACTTGCGGCTCGTTAAGCAGATCGCTCGGGCGCACCAGCGTGATATCGGAAGGTAAGGTCGGCAGCATTTGCTGCAGAACGCGGACGGTCGACGGGTGCGGGTGACCGATGGCAATGGCCGAACCATTGCGGCGGGCCAGCTGTACCGCGCGATTGAACTGCATACGAATATCGGCTTCGTTCTGGGTGTCATCCAGGAACACCTTGCGCTTAATCACCTTTACGCCCGTTCCCTGAGCGGCGCGCATCGCCTGGCTGTTGCCGATGGTCATGCTGTCGAGGAAGTAGAGATTGTAACGCTCCAGCGCCTGCATCACTTTTAGCATCCCGTACAGGCTGGAGGTCATCGCGCTGCCCATATGGTTGTTCAGCCCTACGGCATACGGCACCTTGTTGTAGGCGTCACGGATGATGCGCTCGATCTCCTCGCTGCTCATATCCGGGCGCAGGGTATCTTTTTCCAGCGGCTGCTTGCTGAGCGGGGCCATGGGCAGGTGGATGAGAACCTGATGCCCGCTGCTGTGGGCTTTGGTCGCCATCTCACGCGCGTGGGGGGCATTTGGCAGGACGGCAACGGAGATGGCTGACGGCATCGCCAGCACCTGATTTTCATAGTGCGGACGATAACCAAAGTCATCAATCACGATAGCGAGCTTACCTGCGTATACCGGTGCAGCCAGCGCCAGCGCGCTGACGACGGAGAAAACGATTCGACGAAATTGAAGCAAAACTTATCTTCCCAACCACGGCTGTGGATTGACCGCCTGACCCTGACGACGAATTTCGAAATAGAGTGACGGGCGGCCCTGACCGCCACTGCTGCCCACAAGGGCGATGGGTTGGCCCGCGCGCACCTGCGTGCCGACGCTGACCAGCGCGCTCTGGTTGTAGCCGTAAAGGCTCATATCACCTTTACCGTGTTCGACTACCACCACCAGTCCGTAACCCTGCAACCAGTCGGCCAGAATCACACGACCATCGGCAATCGCTTTCACTTCGCTACCTTCAGACGCACCGATAACGATCCCTTTCCAACGTAGCTCACCCTGCAGCTGTTCGCCATAGCGATGCAGAATTGAACCGCGAACGGGCCAGAAAGCCTGGCCGCGAGGTGAGCCCAGGCCGCCGGTACGCGACATCAGGGAACGTTCACTTTCGCTTGGCTTGTAGGTGGTGCCTTTGCGGGAGGCTTCCTGCTGCTTGTCGCGAACGGCCTGCGCCTCGCGAGCCTCTTTTTCGGCGCGCGCTTTCGCCGCGGCTTCCGCACGGGCGATGCTGTTGCGCAGTTTGGATTCGTTGGCGCGCATTTCGCTCAGCTGGCTCTGTCCTTCCTGAATCGAGGACTCGAGACCGGCCAGGGTTTTCTTACGCTCGTTGCGCGCCTGCTCGAGCTTCGCCTGCTGCGCCTGCTGATCGTAGAGCAGCGTCTGCTGCTGGCTCTGCTTCTCTTCCAGCTCGGCTTTTTGCGTGGAGACCTCTTCGCGCGTCTGCTTCAGCTGCGCGATCGTCTCCTGACGCGCCTGGTTCAGATAGCCAAAGTAGGCCTGCAGGCGCTGGCCGCGCTGGCTCTCTTCGCCGCTGAGGATCAACTGGAGTCCGGTATGTTCACCCTGGCGGAATGCGGCATCAAGCTGTGCCGCAAGATTGCGCTCCTGCGCATCGCGCTGGCGCTCGAGTTTGGCAATCGACGCGTTCATCTCGTCGATCTGCTTATTCAGCTGGGCGAGGGTGTTTTGCGTTTCACGGAGTTTACGCGTGGCAGCGGAGATGGCCTCTTCCTGCTGCTTAAGCTGGGCGAGCAGGGCGGCGCGCTGCTGCTGCTGCTGGCGTACCGCACGCTCTTTGGCGGCGATATCGGCCTGAATGGATTTCAGCTGGTCGCGGTCATCCGCGTGGGCGGATGCGGCGCACAGCAATACGCCAGCGCTGAGTGCGCTGGCGTAAAACAGAGGTCTGACTGATAACCTAAGCGGCTTCACGACCCATGTGATTGAAAAAATCGCCTTTCCCCTCATGGGGAGCGATTATTCCACGATGAACAGCGGCTTACCAGTCATCTCTTCAGGGATCGGCATCCCCATCAGCGACAACATGGTTGGCGCGATGTCAGAAAGCTTGCCGCCTTCTACGGCTTTCACTGATTTATCACCCACATAAATCAGCGGAACCGGCAGGTTGGTGTGGGCGGTGTGCGCCTGGCCGGTCGCCGGGTCGCGCATCTGTTCAGCGTTACCGTGATCCGCGGTGATCAGCAGCTGGCCGCCAACGGACTCAACCGCTTTCGCCACCTGCTCAACGCAGTGGTCCAGCGCTTCAACCGCTTTCACTGCCGCTTCCATCACCCCGGTATGACCGACCATGTCGCCGTTCGGGTAGTTACAGATGATGGTGTCGTACTTACCGCTCTCGATGGCCGCAACCAGTTTTTCAGTCAATTCTGCAGAGCTCATCTCTGGCTGCAGATCGTAAGTGGCGACTTTCGGGGAGTTGATCAGAATGCGCTCTTCGCCCTTGAACGGCTCTTCAACGCCGCCGTTAAAGAAGAAGGTCACGTGTGCGTATTTTTCCGTTTCGGAGATACGCAGCTGCGTTTTGTCGTTCTTCGCCATCCACTCACCGAAGGTATTGGCCAGCGAGGCGGGTGGGTACGCGCATGGGGCTTTGATGTCTGCCGCGTATTCGGTCAACTGGATGAAGTTGATGTTAACCACTTTCTTACGGGCAAAACCGTCGAAGTCGCTGTTGACGAACGCACGGGTGATTTCGCGCGCGCGGTCAGCGCGGAAGTTCATGAAGATCAGCGCATCGCCGTCTTCCATCGCGGCATCGGCCTGGCCTTCAGCACGGATCACGGATGCTTTCACGAATTCGTCGTTTTCATCACGTGCGTAGGCGGCTTCCAGCGCTTCAACGGCGGTCGCGAACTGGAATTCCCCTTTTGCCAGGGTCAGCAGGTCATAGGCCTGTTCAACGCGATCCCAGCGGTTGTCGCGGTCCATGGCGTAGTAACGACCAATGATGGAGGCCACGCGGCCTTTGCCCAGCGCGGCGAATTTGTCTTCAAAGGCTTTCAGGGAGCCTTCTGCACTGCGTGGTGGCGTGTCGCGACCGTCCAGGAAGGCGTGCAGATAGATTTTTTCCGCACCGCGTTCAGCGGCCAGCTCAACCATCGCCATGATGTGATCTTCGTGGCTGTGAACGCCGCCGGCAGAGAGCAGGCCCATAATGTGAACGGCCTTGCCAGCAGCAACGGCTTTATCAACCGCGCCTGACAGCGTTGGGTTGGAGAAGAAGGTGCGTTCTTTGATTTCAACGTCCAGACGCGTCAGGTCCTGATACACAATACGCCCGGCGCCCAGGTTAACGTGACCGACTTCGGAGTTGCCCATCTGGCGGTCCGGCAGGCCCACTTCCAGGCCAGACGCGTCAATCAGCGTATGCGGACGTTTTGCCCACAGGGCATCCATGACCGGGGTTTTGGCGTTTAAAATAGCGTTATCCTGGCTGTCTTCACGGTAGCCATAGCCATCCAGAATCACCAGTACCATAGGTTTTTTAGAAACCGACATTGCGACAACCTCATGCTCAAGAGTCAAAATTTGCGTAATTTTACTACAGCTGAATCGATCAAATAGCCGCAGAAGATCAAAGAAAGCGCAGGGGCAAGGTGCTGACCAGACCATTTTGAGGCATTTTTTTAGGTGGCATGCCGCAGAAAATGGATTAGGTTAGGGTCGCTGGCTGTATTTGCCAGAACGCACAGGTATACTCCTGTCCTGGTTTTTTTTATCACTTAGTCGGGAGTAGTTACCCTCCATGCAAGAAATTATGCAATTCGTTAGCCGCCATCCGGTTCTGAGCATCGCGTGGATTGGCCTGCTGGCTGCTGTGCTGTTCACCACATTTAAGAGCCTGACGTCTAAGATTAAGGTTATCACCCGTGGTGAAGCGACGCGTCTGATTAACAAAGAAGATGCCGTCGTTGTCGATCTGCGTCAGCGTGACGATTTCCGCAAAGGTCACATTGCGGGCGCAATCAACCTGTTGCCAGCTGAAATCAAAGCGAACAACGTCGGTGAGCTTGAAAAACACAAAGCCCAGCCGATTATCGTTGTGGATGCGACCGGCATGCAGGCACAGGAATCTGCCAGCGCGCTTCATAAAGCAGGCTTCGAAAACGTAACGGTGCTGAAAGAAGGTATTTCCGGCTGGAGCGGGGAAAATCTTCCTTTGGTGCGCGGTAAATAAGGAGTTCAGTCATGGCCCATATTGAGATCTATACCAAAGCGACGTGCCCGTTCTGCCATCGTGCGAAAGCGCTGCTGAACAGTAAAGGCGTCACGTTCCAGGAACTGCCGATCGACGGTGACGCGATTAAACGCGAAGAGATGATCCAACGTAGTGGTCGTACGACGGTTCCACAGATTTTTATTGATGCGCAGCACATTGGCGGCTGTGATGACTTGTATGCGCTCGACGCCCGTGGTGGACTCGATCCGCTGCTGAGCTAAGAGACTTTAGGACAATTAAAAAGGGTATTTCCATGTCAGAACAAAACAACACCGAGATGACTTTCCAGATCCAGCGTATCTACACCAAAGATGTCTCTTTCGAAGCGCCAAATGCGCCACACGTTTTCCAGAAAGATTGGCAGCCAGAGGTTAAACTTGATCTGGATACCGCATCTACCCAGCTGGCAGATGACGTGTATGAAGTCGTGCTGCGTGTGACCGTTACCGCCTCTCTGGGCGAAGAAACTGCATTCCTGTGTGAAGTACAGCAGGGCGGTATCTTCTCTATCGGCGGCATCGAAGGCAACCAGATGGCGCATTGCCTGGGTGCGTACTGCCCGAACATTCTGTTCCCGTATGCGCGTGAATGCATCACCAGCCTGGTTTCTCGCGGTACATTCCCGCAACTGAACCTTGCGCCAGTTAACTTTGATGCGCTGTTCATGAACTATCTGCAGCAGCAGGCTGGCGAAGGTGCTGAACAACATCAGGATGCCTGATGAGCACTGTTAATGCGTCAATGACTGTGATCGGTGCCGGCTCATACGGCACCGCTCTTGCCATTACTCTGGCAAGAAATGGTCACGAGGTGGTCCTGTGGGGCCACGACCCAAAACATATCGCCACGCTGCAGCGCGATCGTTGCAACGTCGCGTTTCTCCCGGACGTTCCGTTCCCTGACTCCCTGCACCTTGAAAGCGACCTTGCGACCGCGCTGGCGGCCAGCCGCAACATTCTGATTGTGGTTCCGAGCCATGTCTTTGGCGACGTGCTGCGTCAGATTAAGCCGCTGATGCGCCCGGATGCGCGCATTGTTTGGGCGACAAAAGGACTGGAAGCCGAAACCGGACGCCTGCTGCAGGACGTTGCCCGCGAAGCGCTGGGTGATGCGATCCCGCTGGCGGTCATCTCCGGCCCGACCTTTGCCAAAGAGCTGGCCGCTGGCCTGCCGACGGCGATTTCGCTGGCCTCAACCGATCAGGCCTTCTCCGACGATCTCCAGCAATTGCTGCACTGCGGCAAGAGCTTCCGCGTCTACAGCAACCCCGATTTTATCGGCGTGCAGCTGGGTGGGGCGGTGAAGAATGTGATTGCGATTGGCGCCGGGATGTCCGACGGCATTGGTTTTGGTGCTAACGCTCGTACGGCGCTGATCACCCGCGGTCTGACCGAAATGTCCCGCCTGGGCGAAGCGCTGGGTGCCGATCCGGCCACCTTTATGGGGATGGCTGGCCTGGGCGACCTGGTGCTGACCTGTACCGACAACCAGTCTCGTAACCGCCGCTTTGGCATGATGCTCGGACAGGGCAGCGATGTGAAAGATGCGCAGGAGAAGATTGGCCAGGTGGTTGAAGGCTACCGCAATACCAAAGAAGTCCGCGAGTTGGCGCACCGTTTCGGTGTCGAAATGCCAATAACCGAGGAAATTTATCAGGTATTGTATTGCGGAAAAAATGCGCGCGAGGCAGCATTGACCTTATTAGGTCGTGCGCGCAAGGACGAGCGCAGCAGTAACTAGTCGGAACCGTTGTCACCTGAATGACCCAGCCAGCGCAGAACTGGCTGGTCATTATACTATCGTCTGGAGTTAGCAATGCCGTGTGAAGAACTGGATATCGTCTGGAATAACATTAAAGCCGAAGCCCGGGCGCTGGCCGACTGTGAGCCTATGCTGGCCAGTTTCTACCACGCAACGCTACTCAAGCACGAAAACCTCGGCAGCGCGCTCAGCTATATGCTCGCCAACAAGCTGGCGTCCTCGATCATGCCCGCGATTGCCATTCGTGAGGTGGTGGAAGAGGCTTACGCCGCTGACCCGGAAATGATCGCGTCTGCCGCCTGTGATATCCAGGCCGTGCGCACGCGTGACCCGGCGGTCGATAAATATTCTACCCCGCTGTTGTACCTGAAAGGCTTCCACGCTCTGCAGGCGTACCGCATTGGGCACTGGCTGTGGAATGAAGGCCGCCGCGCGCTGGCCATCTTCCTGCAAAACCAGGTTTCCGTGACGTTTCAGGTTGATATTCACCCGGCGGCGAAGATTGGCCGTGGGATCATGCTCGACCACGCCACCGGGATTGTTGTCGGGGAAACGGCGGTGATTGAAGACGACGTCTCGATCCTGCAGTCGGTTACCCTGGGCGGTACCGGGAAAACCAGCGGCGATCGCCATCCGAAAATTCGCGAAGGGGTGATGATAGGCGCGGGTGCCAAAATCCTCGGCAATATCGAAGTCGGACGCGGCGCGAAAATCGGCGCAGGCTCCGTGGTGCTCCAGCCTGTGCCACCGCATACCACCGCCGCTGGCGTACCGGCGCGCATCGTCGGTAAGCCAGACAGCGATAAGCCGTCCATGGATATGGATCAGCACTTCAACGGTATTCACCATACGTTTGAGTATGGTGACGGCATTTAACGTCTGAGAATGGCGCCCGGATACCCAAGCTGGCGCCATGCTTCATACACCACTACCGATACCGCATTCGACAGGTTCATGCTGCGGCTGTCCGGCATCATCGGAATACGGATTTTCTGCTCAGCGGGCAGGGCATCCAGAATCGTGGCCGGCAGGCCGCGGGTTTCCGGGCCAAACATAAGATAGTCACCCTCCTGATAGCTTACGGCGCTGTGCGCTGGCGTACCTTTGGTGGTCAGGGCGAACATGCGCTGCGGCTGCTCGGCTTCCAGAAACGCGGCGTAATCATGGTGGCGAATAACGGCGGTAAATTCATGATAATCCAGCCCCGCGCGGCGCAGGCGTTTGTCGTCCCACGTAAAGCCCATTGGCTCAATGATGTGCAGACGAAAACCGGTGTTGGCGCACAGGCGGATAATATTGCCGGTATTCGGCGGAATTTCTGGTTCGAATAAAACGATGTTAAGCATGCTGCCCCCTTAATTGCGGGGGCAGGATAGCAGAAAAGAGAGGAACTACGCGACGCCGGGTTCTTGCGAGCGGCTGTACAGCATTTTGTAGACGGTTGCCGCTGCGGCCACAAGAGCGGGTACGCTGAGGATCATTAAAATACTGTCTGCCTGCCATTGCATCGAAAGAAGCTGGGCGCTGGTCATGGTGCCCGCCACGCCGCCAAAGCGGCCAATCCCCTGCATCCAGGCGATGCCCGTCGCGCGGCACTCGGTGGGATAAAAGGTGGCGGCCAGGGTCTGCATGCCCGACTGCGCGCCGTTCATCGCGATCCCCATCAGGAAAATCAACCCGCCAAACAGGGCGATATGGTTATGCTCCATGCCGAGTAGCAGGATCAGCCCCATCGTCAGGATAAACCCGCCCGCGACAACCTTGTGCGCTTCCCAGCGGTCCATCATCCAGCCGGCGAGCAGAATGCCGGCCGTGCCGCCGAAGGTGAACAGCGAGGTGAGCCAGGCGGACTCCGCCAGCGCATAACCCATCCCCTGCATCAGCGTCGGCATCCAGCTCAGCAGGACGTAGTAGATGACCAGCCCCATAAAGTAGGTCACCCACAGCATCAGGGTGCCAGGCAGCCAGGGCATGGAAAACAGCTGCGACACGCTCCCTTTTTTAGACGCGACTTTCTCCTCCGCCAGGAAAAAGCCCGTGACGCCCTCCAGCGTACCGCGGGCGAACCGGCTGGCAATGCGGCGAACCTGCATGACGTCTTTCCCGCGCTGCACCAGAAACTTCACCGACTCCGGCAACAGCAGTGCCAGCAGCAGCGTTAAAATCAGCGGCGCAATTGCGCCGGTCAGCAGCACGCTTCGCCAGCCGTGGTGGGGAATCAGCCAGGACGAGATCGCGCCGCCGCCCGCCGCACCCAGAGGGAAGCCGCAGTACATGGTATTGATCGCCATGGCGCGACAGCGCTGGGGGGCAAACTCGGAGATCAGCGTAATGGCATTCGGCATGGCGGCGCCGAGCCCCAGGCCCGTCAGAAAGCGCCACAGCGTCAGGGTATTGAGGCTTTGCGCCCAGGCCGTGCCCAGGCTTGCCAGGCCGAAGAACAGACACGAAAAGACCAGCACGCGCTTGCGCCCCATCCGGTCCGATACCGGACCGGCGATCAGCGCGCCCAACGACAGCCCCAGCAGCGCCGCGCTCAGCACCGGCCCCAGATCCTGTTTATGGATCCCCCATTCTGCCGACAGCGTGGGCGCGATGTAGCCCATTGCCGCCGTATCAAAGCCATCGATCGCCAGAACCAGAAAGCCCAGCACAATGAGTAGCCAGTGAAACCCTGAAAAGCGACTGTCGTCGATCACCTGCTGAATATCCACCTTACCTGAATAGGTCATACGCTCCCCTCTGATGTGATGTTGTTTTTGTGTTCTTGTCTTTTCTTGTCTATACAATTGCGGACGGCAGGTGGATGTCAAATTTTCTTATCCAATATGTTATCTAGATGTTATTTTCGGCATAAAAAAGCGCCCGAGGGGGAGATCAGACGCGTGAGAAAGAGAATTTAAAATGGGTGAGAATTCAGGCCGCATTTCCCTGAGCAAGCGGAGCCAGCGCTGCCGGTAATTTGCTTAACTCCTGCACCAGAGAATCCTTACTAATTTCGCTAATGGTTTTCGCACCGGTCAGCGTCATCGCCACCTTCATCTCTTTTTCGATCAGGTTAAGCAGATTCGCCACGCCTGCCTGACCGGCCGTCGCCAGGGCGTACAGATACGCGCGTCCCAGCAGCACGCTGTCGGCACCCAGCGCAATCATACGCACCACGTCCAGCCCGTTGCGGATCCCGCTGTCGGCCAGGATGGCGATATCGCCTTTCACCGCATCGGCAATAGCTGGCAGGGCGCGGGCAGAGGAGAGCACCCCGTCGAGCTGGCGTCCGCCGTGGTTAGAGACCACAATCCCGTCTGCGCCAAAGCGGACCGCATCGCGGGCATCTTCCGGGTCGAGGATCCCCTTGATCACCATCGGGCCATCCCAGAATTCGCGGATCCACTCCAGGTCTTTCCAGGAGATGGACGGATCGAAGTTATTCGCCAGCCAGCCGATGTAATCCTCCAGCCCGGTGGGTTTACCCAGATACGCCGAGATATTCCCCAGATCGTGTGGACGACCGTTCAGGCCAACGTCCCACGCCCACTGTGGATGCGTTACCGCCTGCCAGTAGCGGCGGAGCGCCGCATTTGGGCCGCTCATGCCGGAGTGGGCATCACGATAGCGTGCGCCGGGGGTCGGCATATCAACGGTAAAGACCAGCGTGGAGCAGCCCGCCGCTTTGGCGCGCTCCAGCGCGTTACGCATAAAGCCGCGATCGCGCAGGACGTACAGCTGGAACCACATCGGCCGCTTGATGGTTGGGGCGACCTCTTCTATCGGGCAGACGGACACGGTGGAAAGGGTAAACGGAATGCCTTTAGCATCTGCGGCGGCGGCGGCCTGCACTTCACCGCGACGGGCGTACATGCCGCATAAACCGACAGGTGCGAGCGCGACGGGCATGGAAAGCGTTTCGTTGAACAGTTTTGTCTCAAGGCTCAGGTCAGACATATTCTTCAGCACGCGCTGGCGCAGAGCCACCTCCGACAGATCTTCCACGTTGCGGCGCAGGGTGTATTCGGCATACGCCCCGCCGTCAATGTAGTGGAACAGGAACGGGGGTAAAATGCGCTGCGCCGCGGCGCGATAGTCACTGGCTGCTGAAATGATCATGCTTTGTTCTCCCTGGAAATATCACTGTCGCCAGGCAGACGGGTAATACGCGCCTGTCGGGCCTGGTCTTCATCGAATCGTTTGATGGTGGTATGCACGAAACCGAGATGCGCCATCATCGCTTTGCGCGCGGCTTCGGCATCACCGGCCAGAATGGCGTTGAGCACCGCCTCGTGTTGTTCGGTCAGCTGGGCAAACACCGGAGGAACCAGATACATACGCTGGCGGCTCTGCTTCACGGAGGATTGCAGCAGGTCGAAGAACCCGCGCATGGTCTGGAGCAGCACGACGTTGTGCGACGCCTCGGCAATCGCCAGGTGAAAACGCACGTCCGCCTGGGAGGCGATGTCCGGGTCGCTGCTTTGCGTGGCCTCAAAGCAGGCGATGAGTTTCTCTTTGTCGGCGTCGGTTGCCCGCATGGCCGCGTGCCAGGCGGTACTGGTTTCGATGGCGTGACGCGCTTCAAGGATGTCGAAGCTGTAGTCCGGGTCGTTCTCCATCAGCGTTTTCAGCGGCTGAACGATGTTTTGCTCGGACCAGTCGTCATGCTGCCAGCGTACAAAGGTGCCGCCGCCGCGACGGCTTACCAGCACCCCTTCGCTGACCAGTGTTGCCAGCGCCTCGCGCAGTGAATTGCGCGACACGCCAAGCTGGGCGGCGAGCTGGCGTTCGGCGGGCAACTTCATGCCCGCTTCCAGCTGTTGTTCTTCAATCAGCGCCCGCACGCGAGAGGCAATCTCGTCGGACAGGCGTCTGGGCATCACTATCATGGGATCATCCAGGTTAAGACATAGGCCTGCAGGGTGGTGATCACCCCGACCATGCAGGTGAATATCAGGCTGTGTTTCACGGTAAAGCGGAACAGATCCGACTCTTTACCGACCAGTCCCACCGCCGCACAGGCAATGGCGATGGATTGTGGGGAGATCATTTTCCCGGTCACGCCGCCGGTGGTATTTGCGGCCACCAGCAGAACATCCGACACGCCAATCTGCTGGGCCGCCGTGGCCTGCAGCGCGGCAAACAGGGCGTTAGACGAGGTATCGGAACCGGTCAGGAACACCCCCAGCCAGCCAAGGAACGGCGAGAAGAAAGTGAAGGCGTGGCTGGTATGCGCCAGCGCCAGTGCCAGCGTTGATGAGAGACCGGAGTAGTTCGAGATAAACGCGAACGCCAGCACCATGCCGATGGAGTAGATCGGCAGCATCAGCTCTTTAACGGTCGCCGCAAAAGTCTGCACCGCAGCCGCAGGCTTCATGCGCAGCCACACCACGGAAAGAATAGCGGCAAACAGGATGGCGGTCCCGGTGGCGGAGAACCAGTCGAATTTATAGACTGCGGCATACGGCGTGGCGGCGTGCACCACCGGCGGCATACGGGCGACCATCTTGTCGAGGAACGGTACCGAAACGTTAATCACCATGTCGTACAGCGCGCCGCCCGGGGCGAACAGGGCTTTAAACGGCGGGATGCTCCACAGCGTAACCGTGGCGGTCAGGAACAGGAACGGCGACCAGGCGCGAATCACCTGTCCTGCGGTATAACCGGTGCGGGCCAGGGTTTGATCGACCTGCGAGGCGCCCATGTCGGCGAAGCGGAAAATACGGACCGGCTGCCAGCGTTTCAGGAACAGCGTCAGGCAGACCAGGGAAACCAGCGAAGAGATGATGTCCGGCAGTTCCGGGCCAAGGAAGTTCGAGCTGAGGTACTGGGCAATCGCGAACGAACCGCCCGCCACCATCACCGCAGGCCAGGTCTCCTTCACGCCGCGCCAGCCGTCCATAATCGCCATGATCCAGAACAGGACGATAATGGTCAGGAACGGCAGCTGGCGACCCACCATCTGGCCAATCTCAAAGCTGTCCAGGCCGGTCACCTGGCCCGCCACCAGAATTGGAATACCCATCGCACCAAACGCCACCGGTGCGGTGTTCACAATCAGGCACAGGCCCGCGGCATACAGCGGGTTAAAGCCCAGGCCCACCAGCAGCGCGGCGGTGATCGCCACCGGTGCGCCAAAGCCTGCCGCGCCTTCCAGAAACGCCCCAAAGGAGAAGCCGACAATCAGCATCTGCAGGCGCTGGTCCGGCGTAATGGAGAGAATCGACGAGCGGATAATGTCGAACTGTCCGGTTTTCACCGAGATTTTATAGACAAAGACCGCCGCGATGATGATCCACGCAATCGGCCACAGGCCGTAGAAGAAACCGTAGACGACGGAGGCCAGCGCGCGATCGACCGGCATTTTGTAGAAGAACAGCGCCACCAGCAGGGCGATGGCGACGGTGTACGTCGCGGCAAGGTAGCCCTTCAGTTTGAGCTTAATCAGCGCAAAGAAGAAGAACAGGATCGGAAGCGATGCGATCAGGCTCGACAGCCAGATATTGCCGGCCGGGTCGTAGTTTTGTTGCCAGAGGCTCATGCAGGTCTCCTGGGGACCAGACAGCCTGCGCTGCGGGCGAGTCTCCGCTCATCTCTGCGTCACAGTCTGTGTAAAAGTGGTCCTGCCAATGTTGTGTTGTAGGGTTAATGACAATGAATGGTTAACCAGATGTTATGAGCTAGCAATGGTTTTGTGAGCGGAAATAATGGAATTGTGAACCGGGGAAGGATTGGTTGCGCTATTGGTTGGACCAATTCACACGAAGGGGAAAAGAGTAGGCCGGGTAAGCGTAGCGCCACCCGGCATGAAATCAGAACGCCGTCTTACAAAAACCCGTCATCTCTTTCAGGCCCATTTCGCGGCCAAGCTCGGTCATCGGGTGAACCACCACCAGACCACGGACACTTTTCTTCAGCTTGCCCATGTCGGCCTGCTCTTTTTTGGTGATCGCACGATGGTGCGGCATGTTCATCAGCTTCTGCGCTTCTTTGCTCAGCTTCTGGCCTTTGACTTCGCGCAGGCGCTCGATCTCTGCTTCCAGCTTCGCGGTCTCTTTTTCAAGCTCGGCATACTTCTCGGCGGACTCGACCAGTGACAGGCCCGCCATCTGGTGGCGGATGAGATCCAGGCGGTCGCTCAGGCGTTTAATTTCGTTCTTTTCGACTTCTTTCATGACAAATAACTCTGAAAACGGGGAATTTACAGGGAAGGATACACCAATGTGAGCAGGCTTACTTCTGAAACGCTTTTTTTAAGCTGATTCGGGAAATCAGCTCAGTCAGGGAGAGAACCATCGTGGAACGGACAACCTGTTGATAACGCAGCTTTTGCATCGCGTAGAGCTCAGGGTCGCTGTTATCAAACTGCGGTGCCGGAGGAAGCGCGGTGACGCAGTGCAGCTCGCCGAACGGCCCCAGGATTTCATCGTCGGTGAAGGTGTATTCATTACCGTCATGGTTGAGTTCTTCGCGCAGCGCCATTAGCAGCTCCGCATCTTCATACTCTTGGCGGTTCAGCACGCCAAGACCATAAATCAGTTTCAGACGCACGGATAAATCGCCCAGCGGTCCGTCTCCGTCCAGTAACGGTTCTACAGCATATTTTACCGCGTAGTCGTCTTTGCGAAACACCTGAAGCACCAGGATATTCACCGCCTCGGTTAACAGCTCGACGGCGGCAATCAGGAAACTTCGTACGGTTTTGCCAGCATTCAGACGCTCAAGCACACGATTTTCAAAGGCCTGGGTTTGTTCCATTATTGCCTGCATATCTGACAATCTGTTATCCGGGCGCAGGCTAACCTGCGCCGCATTCTGCATCATTTGGTTGCGTTGTATGCGTTAACCGCCTCCACAACCACGTCGCTGTTGGCGTCCAGACCGGAAATCTGCGCCAGCGCAGCCTGCGCGCCCTGGGTATCAATCAGCTGAGCCAGTTCCTGCGCCTGCGGGTCCTGCTCGCTGCGGTAGTGCATTGCGGCGGCAATCCCTTTCACCAGATTGGCGTGCGGCAGGCCGTATTCCAGCGTGCCCAGCAGCGGCTTAATCAGGCGGTCGCCCGCGCTCAGCTTACGCAGCGGCTGACGGCCCACGCGCTCAACGTCATCTTTCAGATACGGGTTTTCAAAGCGACCGAGGATTTTCTGGATGTATGCTGCATGTTTATCCGCATCGAAACCGTAGCGTTTAATCAGCACCGCGCCGCTCTCTTCCATTGCCTCTTTTACCACCGCGCGGATCTTCTCATCGAGGATCGCGTCACGAATGGTCTGATGACCGGCCAATTTTCCGAGGTACGCGGTTATAGCATGCCCGGTGTTCAGCGTGAAGAGTTTGCGTTCGACAAATGCCATCAGGTTATCGGTTAATTCCATTCCCGGAATGGTCGGCAGCGCGCCTTTAAACTGGGTTTTATCGACGATCCACTCGCTGAAGGTTTCTACGGTCACTTCCAGCGGATCGTTGGTCGCGGATTCGGAAGGCGGAACGATGCGATCCACGGCGGAATCCACAAAACCCACGTGCGCTTCAACCCAGGCTTTGTCTTCGTCTGCCACAGCGTTGAGCACATGGCCTTTCAGCTGCGTAGTGCCGCGCACCATGTTTTCACAGGCGATGATGTTCAGCGGGGTATCGATACCCTGCGCTTTACGTTTTGCCAGGCCTTTCGCGACCGCAGGGGCGATGCGCTCAAGCACAACCGGACCCACGGCGGTGGTAACCAGATCGACGCTGGCGATAAGGTCAATAACGTCGTCGCCGATGCTGCTGACCGCGTTGACGCCAGATACCGTCTCAACCTGCTCGTTTTCACCGACCACATGGACCTGATAGCTATGACGGGCATTCAGGGCATCCAGGACAACCTGATTCACATCGGCGAATGTCAGGGTAATGCCCGCGTCTGCCAGCAGTTTACCGATAAAACCACGACCGATATTACCTGCGCCAAAATGTAATGCTTTCATAGTGTTAACCTTCATCAATGTTTTTACCCGAGAGGGCTGGGGTGAGGAACGTTTTCCCCTCACCCTAGCCCTCTCCCCGGGGGGAGAGGGAGGAGTACCGTTATTTGTTAAGCAGAGCCAGAACTTCTTCAACGCTGGTGGTGTTGGCCAGACGCTCAATGACGGACTCATCATCCAGCGCGTTGGTCAGGCTGGTAATCACCTGAATGTGCTCGTTGTTGCGAGCGGCGATACCAATCACCAGACGGGCGATGTCGTCTTCTTCTTCACCGAAGCGAACGCCCTGCGGGTACTGACAGAATACGACGCCGGTTTTCAGGACGCGATCTTTCGCTTCAACCGTACCGTGCGGCACCGCGATGGATTCGCCCAGATAGGTCGGGGTCAGTTTTTCGCGTTCCAGCATCGCGTCGACATATTCAGGCTGAACGTAGCCGCCTTTCACCAGCTGCTCACCGGCAAAGCGAATCGCTTCTTCTTTGGTGGCCGCGGTACGACCGAGGAAGATGTTTTCCGCACCCAGCTTAAACAGGTGGGCGTTGCTCTCGTCAAAACTGTCCTGCAGGCTGGAGCGCACTTTCACTTCGTTGTCTTCGTGACGCTGCGCGGCAACCAGACGTTCGGTCAGGCTGGTATACAGGCCGCTGTCGAGAAAGTTGGTCAGCGAAATGTGCTGTGCCTGTGGTACTTGACGCATGGCGCGTTCGGTCAGGTCGCGGTGCGTGATAACCAGGTCAACATCCGGCGGCAGGCTGTTAATGGCGCTGTTGGTCACGGAGATGTTGGTCAGGCCCGCATCCTGCACTTTCTTACGCAGCACGCCTGCACCCATTGCGCTGGAACCCATACCGGCGTCGCAGGCAACGATGATTTTACGCACGTGGCTCAGGTCGTTAGAGACATCACCGGCTGCCAGTGGCGTCGCGCCTTTGGATTCGGCTTTCATGT
The DNA here is from genome assembly GCF_048685015.1 of Enterobacter sp. BNK-13. Classification (NCBI taxonomy): domain Bacteria; kingdom Pseudomonadati; phylum Pseudomonadota; class Gammaproteobacteria; order Enterobacterales; family Enterobacteriaceae; genus Enterobacter; species Enterobacter sp. BNK-13. The sequence goes on from NZ_JBLQTP010000001.1 coordinate 4,520,409, forward strand.
CGTGCATACGACGGGTTGCGGCTTCGATGTTATCATCTTCTTTCACTTTGCTGGTTTTCAGCAGGATAGAAGAGACCACGAAGGAGACGGCCATTGCCGCAAAGATAGCCGCGAGGTTCGCGAAGTAAGCGCCTTTTGGCGTCATCGCCAGTACCGCCAGGATAGAACCCGGAGAGGCCGGAGAAACCAGACCGCCGCCCAGCACGCTCAGGGTGAACACACCGGTCATACCGCCGAGGATAACGGCCAGGATCAGACGTGGGTTCATCAGCACGTAAGGGAAGTAAATTTCGTGGATACCGCCCAGGAAGTGGATGATCGCCGCGCCGCCAGCAGACTGTTTAGCGCTGCCACGGCCAAAGAAGATGTACGCCAGCAGAACGCCCATACCCGGACCCGGGTTGGCTTCAATCAGGAAGAAGATAGACTTGCCGAGATCGTGAGACTGCTGGATACCCAGCGGAGAGAAGATGCCGTGGTTGATGGCGTTGTTAAGGAACAGGATTTTCGCCGGTTCAACGAAGATAGACGCCAGCGGCAGCATCTCGTGCGCCACCATGAAGTTAACGCCTGCCGCCAGAATTTTGGACAGCACTTCAACCGCAGGGCCAATGCCGAGGAACGCCAGAATGGCGAGGATCATCCCGATGATGCCCGCAGAGAAGTTGTTCACCAGCATTTCGAAGCCGGATTTGATCTTACCATCAACCCAGACGTCGAATTTCTTAATCGCCCAGCCGCCCAGAGGACCGGCAATCATCGCACCGAGGAACATCGGCATATCCGCACCGACGATAACACCCATGGTTGTGATGGCACCCACGACGCCACCACGGTCACCGCCCACCAGACGACCCCCGGTGAAACCGATGAGCAGCGGCAGGAGATAGGTAATCATTGGGCCAACAAGTTTCGCCAGCGTTTCGTTAGGCAACCACCCTGTCGGAATGAACAATGCGGTGATGATACCCCACGCGATAAACGCGCCGATATTTGGCATCACCATGTTGCTGAGGAAACGACCAAAGCTTTGAACTTTGATCTTGAAATCGGATGACATAAAACACCCCTTCTTCTGTTTACGCTTAGGCTTGCGGCCCGAGGTTTATTGTTAATGAGGCGGCAGAGGTAGCCGGACCCTGTTCTGATGCTGTGAAATCTGGCACTGAATCGTTCAACTGTCCAGACAGGGAAAATTTGTGTGATGCGTGTCACGTAAAGGCAGGGGGTAGGGATATCAATGGAGTGATCTCAATCACAAAATTTGCGGGTAAAAAAAATACAATGGCGACAAAAAAAGCAAGATCCACCCTTTTATGTGATTGTTGTCACGTTTTGTTCTGGTGGGTTTGTTTCTGGATTGTGACTTATTTCACAAAATATTTTTATGCGGATTTCTCCGGCTGTGATCGGCGGCAAACTCTGCTTCGCGATTCAGCGCCAGGATGATATTGCACGACACGATAAGCTAAAAAACCACTTTTGATGTGTGGTATGGCGAAAAGTTAAAAGGTGGATTACGCTCATATTGTAAGGTTAAGTCTATTATTATTCAGGATATATTTTGACACGCTTATAAACTTGCATGGAGATATTATAAAAACCGATACTCCCCGGCTCGGAAATAGTAAGCACAACCCCGTGTTTATAAAAAATTAATTAGGTTGCGTACCGTTTTATTAATTTAATGAGTTGACGTTGTTTAAGTGAGGAGAATATGTTTCTCAACTATTTTGCGCTGGGCGTATTGATTTTTGTATTTCTGGTTCTCTTTTACGGAATCATCGCCATCCATGATATTCCTTATAATATGGCCAAAAAGCGTAACCATCCGCATGCCGATGCCATTCATACGGCTGGCTGGATTAGCCTGTTTACGCTTCATGCCATCTGGCCATTCCTGTGGATTTGGGCCACGCTGTACCGCGAGGATCGCGGCTGGGGCATGCAAAACCACATTACAAAGCCTGATGAAGTTCCGGGCATGGATGCGCTGGCCAAACGCGTGGCGGAACTCGAACAAAAGCTGGCTGCAGTACAGCCCACTGCTGATAAGAACACGCTGGAGCGCTAATCATGGATCTGTTGATTATTTTGACCTACGTGGCATTTGCCTGGGCCATCTTTAAAATATTCCGAATTCCGGTCAACCAGTGGACGCTTGCCACCGCAACATTAGGCGGCGTATTTATTGTTGCCGGACTTATTCTGTTAATGAACTATAACCACCCGTATACCTTTACGGCGCAAAAAGCGGTTATTTCTATTCCAATCACGCCGCAGGTGACCGGTGTGGTCAGCGAAGTGACCGATAAAAATAACCAGCTCATTAAAAAAGGCGAAGTGTTATTTAAACTGGATCCAGGCCGCTATCAGGCGCGCGTCGACAGACTTCAGGCTGACCTGGTGACCGCGACGCACAATATCGATAATCTGAAAGCGCAGCTGGCGGAAGCCGTTGCCAATACCACACGCGTCTCCGCTGAACGCGATCGCCTCTATAAAGATTATCAGCGCTACCTGAAAGGCAGCCAGGCGAAGGTGAATCCGTTCTCTGAAAGCGATATCGACAACGCGCGTCAGAACTATCTGGCACAGGATGCGCTGGTGAAAGGCTCCGTGGCTGAACAGGTGCAGATCCAAAGCCAGTTAGACAGCATGGTGAACGGTGAACAGTCGCAGATTGCGTCCTTACGCGCCCAGCTTGCCGAAGCCAAATACAATCTGGACCAGACCGTGGTGCGTGCGCCGAGCAATGGTTATATCACTCAGGTACTGATTCGTCCGGGGACCTATGCCGCCGCGCTGCCTCTGCGTCCGGTGATGGTCTTTATCCCTGAACAGAAGCGTCAGATTGTGGCCCAGTTCCGCCAGAACTCGCTGCTGCGTCTGAAGCCGGGCGATGAAGCGGAAGTGGTGTTTAACGCGCTGCCGGGCCAGGTGTTCTCCGGGAAGCTCACCAGTATTCTGCCGGTCGTGCCAGGGGGAACCTATCAGGCGCAGGGCGCGCTGCAGTCGCTGACGGTGGTGCCGGGAACGGACGGCGTTCAGGCACTTATTGAGCTGGAACCCAACGCTGAAGTCGATGCCCTGCCGGACGGTATCTATGCCCAGGTGGCGGTCTATTCGGACCACTTCGCCCACGTCTCGGTTATGCGTAAAGTACTGCTGCGTATGACCAGCTGGATGCACTACCTCTACCTCGATCACTAATCCTTCCAGGGCAGGAATGCGACATGCAGACCTGCCCTTTTTTCATCGCTTGATCCATACTGACTTTTTTCCGGCATCAAGGATCAGGCAATGAAACTCATCGGCAGCTATACCAGTCCCTTCGTGCGAAAAATCTCGATTCTCCTGCTGGAGAAGGGGATTGAATTTGAATTCGTGAATGAACAGCCCTACAACGCGGAAAACGGCGTCGCGCAGTACAACCCGCTGGGGAAAGTCCCGGCGCTGGTCACGGACGAGGGCGAATACTGGTTTGATTCCCCGATTATTGCGGAGTATATCGAGCTGCTGGGCGTTGCCCCGGCAATGCTGCCAGCAGACCCAAAAGCGGCGCTGGCGGTGAAGCAGGTTGAAGCCCTGGCCGATGGCATTATGGATGCGGCGTTAACCTCCGTACGGGAACAGGCAAGGCCCGCCGCCCAGCAGTCGGAAACAGAACTGTTACGCCAGCGAGAAAAAATCAGCCGCAGCCTGGACAGATGCGAACAGCTAATCCGGGAGGGTAAGATCGACACCGACAGCCTGAACCTGGGGACCATCGCCATCGCCTGCGCGATTGGTTATCTCAACTTCCGCCGCGTCTCCCCGGGCTGGTGCGTCGACCGTCCGCTGCTGGTGAAGCTTGCAGACACGCTGTTTAGCCGCGAGAGCTTTGCCCGTACCGAACCGCCAAAGGCTTGACGCGGGTTATAACACTTCGCCGTCGGAGGCGGTACAATCCCCTCACATGTTAACTCCCTCTCCCGTCGGGAGGGGGGAAGATATTTACTCGCCAGGCGCTTTCATGACTACTCATCATTCGCTGTACAGCCAGATCCCCGCTACCGACCGTCTTCTTCGCGAACCCCGCATTCATGCTGTTGTTGAGCGTTTCGGCCATACCGCGACGGTGGAAATGTTACGCCTGCTTCAGGACGAAGCCCGATGCGCGATTCAAGCAGAAAACGCCTTGCCCGACTGGTGTAGCGCGTGGGAGCAGGAAGTTGAACAGCGGCTGGATAAGAAGGCGCAAAGCGCATTACGCCCGGTGATAAACCTGACCGGAACCGTGCTGCATACCAACCTGGGGCGCGCGCAGCAGGCGGAAGAGGCCGTTGCCGCGGTCGTGCAGGCCATGCGAACGCCCGTGACGCTGGAGTACGATCTGGACGGTGCCGGGCGCGGGCACCGCGACCGCGCGCTGGCGGAGCTGCTGTGCCAGCTGACCGGCGCGGAAGATGCCTGCATTGTGAATAACAACGCCGCCGCGGTGTTGCTGATGCTGGCGGCCACCGCCAGTGGCAAAGAGGTGGTGGTGTCCCGCGGCGAGCTGGTGGAGATTGGCGGGGCGTTTCGTATTCCGGACGTGATGCGCCAGGCAGGCTGCACGTTGCATGAAGTGGGCACGACAAACCGTACCCATGCGAAAGATTATCGCGCGGCGGTGAATGAAAATACCGCCCTGTTGATGAAGGTTCACTCCAGCAATTACCATATTGAAGGCTTCACCAAAACGGTTGACGAGGCGGAGCTGGCGGCGATTGGGCGCGAACTGAATATACCGGTGATTGCCGATCTCGGCAGCGGCTCGCTGGTGGATCTGAGCCTGTACGGGCTGCCAAAAGAGCCGATGCCGCAGGAGATGATTGCGGCGGGCGTTAGCCTGGTCAGCTTTTCCGGCGACAAACTGCTGGGCGGACCGCAGGCCGGGATTATCGTCGGCAAGCGCGAGCTGATTGCGCAGCTGCAGCAGCACCCGCTCAAGCGCGCCCTGCGCGCCGATAAAATGACACTTGCCGCGCTGGAGGCGACGCTGCGGCTCTATCTCCACCCGGAAAAACTGGCTAACCGTCTGCCCACGCTGCGTCTGTTAAGCCGCGATGCCGCCTCGATTCGCGCCCAGGCCGAACTGCTGCTGCCGCGCGTCGCCGCGCACTACCCCGATTTTGACGTTCGCATTGAGCCCTGCCAGTCGCAGATTGGCAGCGGGTCGCTGCCGGTGGACAGGCTGCCGAGTGAGGCGCTGACGTTCATGCCGCGTGACGGGCGCGGCAGCCAGCTTGACGCCCTGTCGTCGCGCTGGCGCGGTCTCTCGACGCCGGTTATCGGGCGGATTTACGACGGCCGAATGTGGCTGGATCTGCGCTGCCTTGAAGATGAAGAGCGATTTCTGGAGATGTTGTTGAAATGATTATTGCCACCGCCGGTCACGTCGACCACGGAAAAACCACGTTACTGCAGGCGATTACCGGCGTAAACGCCGATCGCCTGCCGGAAGAGAAAAAGCGCGGCATGACCATCGATCTGGGCTATGCCTACTGGCCCCAGCCTGATGGTCGCGTGCTGGGCTTTATTGATGTGCCGGGGCATGAAAAGTTTCTGTCCAACATGCTGGCGGGCGTGGGTGGCATCGATCATGCCCTGCTGGTGGTGGCCTGCGATGACGGCGTGATGGCGCAAACCCGCGAGCACCTGGCGATCCTGCAGCTAACCGGCAACCCGCAGCTGACCGTGGCGCTGACCAAAGCCGATCGCGTGGATGATGCGCGCGTCAGCGAGGTGCGCGAAACGGTCCAGGCGACCCTGCGGGAGTATGGTTTTGCCGACGCATCGCTTTTTGTCACCGTGGCGACAGAAGGGCGTGGTATCGACGAACTTCGCCACCATTTGCAGCACCTTTCATCACGCGACCACGCCAGCCATCATCGTTTTCGTCTGGCGATCGACCGGGCGTTTACCGTAAAAGGTGCGGGGCTGGTCGTGACCGGCACCGCGCTGAGCGGTGAAGTCAGCGTGGGAGATACGCTCTGGCTGACGGGCATGAACAAACCGATGCGCGTGCGCGGGCTGCATGCACAAAACCAGCCCGCTGACCGCGCTCATGCCGGGCAGCGTATCGCGCTGAACATTGCCGGGGATGCGGAAAAAGAGCAGCTTAATCGCGGAGACTGGCTGCTGGCCGATGCCCCGCCGGAACCGTCTGAACGCGTGATCGTCTCCCTGCAGACACACATGCCGTTGACCCAATGGCAGCCGCTGCATATTCACCACGCGGCAAGCCATATCACCGGGCGCGTGTCGCTGCTGGAAAACGATCTTGCCGAGCTGGTATTCGATTCGCCGCTCTGGCTGGCAGATAACGATCGTCTGGTACTGCGTGACATTTCTGCAAGGGAAACGCTGGCAGGCGCGCGCGTGGTGGCGCTTAACCCACCCCGACGCGGCAAGCGTAAGCCGGAATATTTGCAGTGGCTGGCCGCGCTGGCAGAGGCCAGAGAGGATAACGCCGCGCTGCGGGTGCACCTCGATCGCGGGGCGGTGAGTCTGCGTGATTTTGCATGGGCGCGCCAGCTGAGTGGGGAAGGCTTACGGCAGCTGACCCAGGAGCCGGGCTTTATTCAGGCCGGCAACAGCCTGCTCAATGCCCCGGTTGCTGCGCAATGGCAGCGTAAAATACTGAACACGCTTGCGACTTACCATGAACAGCATCAGGACGAGCCTGGCCCGGGGCGCGAGCGTCTGCGACGCATGGCGCTGCCGATGGAAGACGATGCGCTGGTGCTGCTGCTGATCGAAAACATGCGCGAAAGCGGCGTGATTAAAAGCCACCACGGCTGGCTGCACCTGCCGGATCACAAGGCCGGGTTCACCGCCGAGCAAGAGGCCATATGGCAAAAAGCGGCCCCGCTGTTTGGCGATGAGCCGTGGTGGGTTCGCGATCTGGCTCGCGAAACCAACACCGATGAGCAGGTGATGCGCCAGGTATTGCGCCATGCGGCGCAGCAGGGGCTAATCGTCGCGATCGTGAAAGATCGTTACTACCGTAACGATCGCATTGTGGCGTTTGCCAACCTGATCCGCGAGCTGGATCAGGCGCGCGGCTCGACCTGCGCAGCGGATTTCCGCGATCGGCTGAACGTGGGGCGCAAGCTGGCGATCCAGATCCTGGAATACTTCAACCGCATCGGCTTTACCCGCCGTCGCGGTAACGATCATCTGTTACGCGATTCGTTATTATTTCCTGAAACTCCGTGACCTCCGTCGTAAACACCGTTACCGGCTGGCGAGAAAATCGCCGGCCGGAACTACCCTTGTTGTACACCAACAGCAAGGAGACGGACATGACAAACAATCCTCCCTCATCGCGTATCCAGCCCGGCGAGTATGGTTTTCCCCTCAAGCTGAAGCCCCGTTATGACAACTTTATTGGCGGCGACTGGGTCGCTCCCGTCGACGGCGAATACTATTCCAACCTGACCCCGGTTACCGGCCAGCCGCTGTGCGAGATTGCCAGCTCCGGTAAGCGTGATATCGACCTGGCGCTGGATGCGGCGCACAAAGCGAAAGAGAAATGGGCTCACACCTCCGTGCAGGAGCGGGCGGCGATCCTGTTCAAAATCGCCGACCGGATGGAGCAGAATCTGGAGCTGCTGGCGACGGCGGAAACCTGGGATAACGGCAAGCCGATCCGGGAAACGATGGCGGCTGACGTGCCGCTGGCTATTGACCACTTCCGCTATTTTGCCTCCTGTATTCGCGCTCAGGAGGGCGGGATCAGCGAAGTTGACAGCGACACCGTGGCGTATCACTTCCACGAACCGCTGGGCGTCGTCGGGCAAATTATTCCGTGGAACTTCCCGCTGCTGATGGCGAGCTGGAAAATGGCGCCCGCGCTGGCGGCCGGAAACTGTATTGTGCTCAAACCGGCGCGTCTGACCCCGCTCTCGGTCCTGTTGCTGATGGAAATCGTTGGCGATCTCCTGCCGCCGGGCGTGATTAACGTGGTGAACGGCGCGGGCGGGGAGATAGGCGAATATCTGGCTACCTCAAAACGTATCGCCAAAGTGGCGTTTACCGGGTCGACGGAGGTGGGCCAGCAGATCATGCAGTACGCCACGCAGAACATTATCCCGGTGACTCTGGAACTGGGCGGGAAATCCCCGAACATCTTCTTCGCGGACGTGATGGAGGAAGAGGATGCCTTCTTCGATAAAGCCCTGGAAGGGTTTGCGCTGTTTGCGTTTAACCAGGGCGAAGTCTGTACCTGCCCAAGCCGCGCGCTGGTGCAGGAATCCATCTACGAGCGCTTTATGGAGCGGGCCATTCGCCGCGTCGAGTCTATCCGCAGCGGTAACCCGCTCGATAACGTTACCCAGATGGGGGCGCAGGTCTCGCACGGACAGCTGGAAACGATCCTCAACTACATCGACATCGGCAAGAAAGAGGGGGCGGATATTCTCACCGGCGGGCGTCGTAAGGTGCTGGGAGGGGATTTGCAGGACGGCTATTACCTTGAGCCGACGATCCTCTTCGGCCAGAACAACATGCGCGTTTTCCAGGAGGAGATTTTCGGCCCGGTGCTGGCCGTGACCACCTTTAAAACGATAGAGGAGGCGCTGGAGATTGCCAACGACACGCCGTATGGCCTGGGCGCAGGTGTCTGGAGTCGCAACGGTAATCTGGCCTATAAAATGGGCCGCGGCATTCAGGCCGGGCGCGTCTGGACCAACTGCTACCACGCCTATCCGGCGCACGCGGCCTTTGGCGGTTATAAGCAGTCGGGCATCGGACGTGAAACCCACAAGATGATGCTGGAGCATTACCAGCAGACCAAATGTCTGCTGGTCAGCTATTCTGATAAACCACTGGGGCTGTTCTAGTCGCCCAGCTCAGGCCGTCCGTGGGCGGCCTGAGCAATTTGCTGGCGCAGGCAGTTAAGGACGCCATCCAGAACGTATTGCACGCGCCAGGGCTGGTATTCGCGTTTGCGGAAGATGGCCGTCAGATCGAGCCACCACTCTTCCTGATGCGGGAAGCAGGGGACCAGCATGCCTTTCGTTAATTCCTTTTTCAGACTCTCTTTTGGTGCAAAAACAATCCCAAGATTATTTCTGGCCAACTCCAGGGCAGTCTGCGTATTGTCGCAAATATAATTACCGGTCACCCGGTAGTCGTGCACGTCATCGCTGCCGTGCACGCGGAAACGCCAGATGTTGGCATCATCGACCAGCATGGAGTCAATGAGAATACAGGAGTGATTAATTAAATCTTCAGGTCCGGTTAAGGGATGTTTATTTAAATATTCTACGGTTGCGAAGGCCGTAACGGAATATTTTGTCAGCACGCTGGCAACCAGACTTTCGTCTTTTGGCTGAGCATAGGTAATTAAAATGTCGCAGTCATCCGGAAAGGTAACGCCTTCTGAAAATTCATTCCGGTCCAGATTGTAGGTTTTCAGGGAGATGCGGATGTCACCGATGTCTTCTATCTGATGGATCACGTGTCGCGCGAGGTAGGTCACGATACCTGTTGGGGCATAGATCGTCACTTTTCCGCGCTTTTCGTGCTTATAATCAGCAATGAAATTAACAAGCTGACTGTTCTTATCCAGCGTGGCGTTCACGTAGGGGAGTAACGCTTCACCAAACTGGGTCAGGGCCAGCTGGCGCGTGGTGCGCTCAAAAACCTTGAGCCCAACCCGCGTTTCAAAATCAGACAGATATTTACTCACGTTGGCCTGCGCCATACCCAGCAGGGCGGCGGCATCACCAATACTGTGGGTGGCGGCGATGACGGAGATAATTTTTAATTCGCGTGGTTTTAGCTGTAATGTACTCATCATGCACACCCATCTATATGATTTTATATATAATATTATATAAACCGCAGCGTTGCATTGGCAATTTTGTAACCATTATTATGCGCCTCGCTTGTTTGGCATTTAAATGGATTACATAGAATGACTATTAAATACAATTTACTCATCGCTGCCACGTTATTTGCATCAACGTCTGCCATGGCCGGTGAATTTTCACTTGGAGCGGGGGCTGTATTTAATGAGTCTCCATACAAAGGCTATAACGAAAATACGACTGCGGTACCGTTAATTAGCTACGAAGGCGATCGCTTTTACGTTCGCCAGACCACGGGCGGATGGATCCTGTGGAAAGATGCAAAAAATGAATTAAGCCTGACCGCAACGTGGATGCCGCTGCATTTCGACCCTGACGATAATGACGACCATCAGATGAAGCAGCTGGATGAGCGTAAAACGTCCGCCTTCCTCGGCGGTGCGTACTACCGCCACGAGAGCTGGGGGTCGCTGAAAGTGGCGGTCTCTGGTGATGCCACGGATGAAAGCGGCGGCGTGATCGGCGAAGTATCATACTTCCGTCCAATCAAAATGGATCGCCTGACCCTGACGCCTTCTGTGGGGGTGTTCTACAGCGACGAAAGCTATAACGACTACTACTACGGCGTATCCGGCAGCGAATCTCGCCGCTCCGGACTGGATCAATACACCGCCGGTGACAGCTGGACGCCATACGTTGGTCTGGCGGCTAAATATCAGTTAACCCAGAAGCTGTATCTCAATGCCAGCGCGGTCTACACCGTGTTGCCTGACGACGTGAAGAATAGCCCGATGATCGACCGCGACGACAGCTTCGCGCTGATGACCGGCCTGACCTGGCGTTTCTGATGCGGTAAAGCCGGGTGGCGGCTTCGCCTTACCCGGCCTACGATCGTGCCTGTACTGCTGTTCCCTAAAGCCTTTATCAGTGATCACTGCCCGTAATAGGCATTCGCTCCATGCTTGCGCAGATAATGCTTGTCGAGCAGTTCCTGCTGCATAACCGGAAGCTGTGGCGCGAGCTGGCGAGAGAACAGGCCCATATAGGCGCACTCTTCCAGCACCACGGCATTGTGAACCGCATCGGCCGCGTCTTTACCCCAGGCGAACGGACCGTGGGAGTGGACCAGCACCGCCGGGATCTGCATCGGGCTAAGATCGCGCTCCTCGAAGGTTTTGATGATCACTTCACCCGTCTGGTATTCGTATTCTCCTGCAATCTCTGCCGTGGTCATCAGGCGCGTGCAGGGGATGGTCCCGTAGAAATAGTCCGCGTGCGTGGTACCCCAGGCCGGTAAATCCAGCCCCGCCTGGGACCAGATAGTGGCGTGGCGCGAATGGGTATGCACGATGCCGCCAATCTCCGGGTAACGACGATACAGCGCAAGATGGGTAGGCGTGTCCGAAGAGGGCTTTTTATTCCCCTCAATAACCTGGCCCGTGGCGATATTCACCACCACCATATCCTCCGCCGTCATCACGTCGTATTCCACACCGGACGGTTTAATGACCATCATGCCGCTTTTGCGGTCCACTGCGCTGACGTTCCCCCAGGTAAACGTCACCAGCTGGTGGGCGGGCAACGCCAGGTTTGCTGCCAGTACCTCGGCTTTAAGTTCGTCTAGCATGTCATGCCTCCTTCCTGCATACGGGCTTCAATCCAGCGGCGCGCCTGGATAATCTCCAGCACCGGTTCTTTTGCTTTTTCGGTCCACATTTCAATCAGAAATGCGCCGCGATAGTTCAGTTGATGCAGCGTGTTAAACACGCCAACGAAATCGACGCAGCCCTCGCCAAACGGCACGTCGCGGAACTGCCCGGGGCTTTGTGCGGTGACGGGCTGGGTATCTTTCAGGTGAATAGCCGCAATGCGGTCAATGCCCAGCGTCAGCTCGGCGGTGACGTCGTTGCCCCACGCGCTCAGGTTGCCGACGTCCGGATAAACGCTGAACCACGGTGAGGCGAGCATGTCGTCCCACTTTTTCCATTTGCTGATGGAGTTCATAAACGCGGTGTCCATGATCTCCACCGCCAGCATCACCTGTGCGGCGGCGGCCTGTTCTACGGCCCAGGCCAGCCCGTCGGCAAAGCGCTGTTGCGTCCCCTCGTCATGCGCTTCGTAATAGACGTCATACCCGGCAAGCTGGATGGTGCGAATGCCCAAATCACGCGCCAGCCTGATGGCTTTGCTCATGATCTCACGGGCGCGTTCGCGCACGGTTTCATCGCGGCTGCCAAACGGGAAACGACGGTGGGCAGACAAGCACATAGAGGGGATCGCCACGCCGGTTTCCAGCATCGCTTCCACCAGAGAGGCGCGCTGCGTGGTGCTCCAGTCGAGGCGTGATAATCGCTCGTCGGTTTCATCGACAGACATCTCGACAAAATCGAACCCGCAGCTTTTCGCCAGTACCAGCCGCTCGGGCCAGGAGAGATCTTTTGGCAGCGCTTTTTCGTAAATACCCAACGGATGCTGACGCATGGTTACGCTCCCCAGATGTCGCGAATATGCGAATGGAATGCCTGTGCCACCTGCGGTGGATTGGCGGCACCTACCAGCACGCGTCCGGCAATAAAGGCTTTGACGTTGATTTGCTTAAACAGCGGCAGGTCGGCGGGGGTGATACCGCCGGTAACCGAAAGCTGCAAACCGATATCGGAGAGCGCTTTCATTTTTGCGAGATCCGCCTCACCCCACTGCTGGCCGCTCGCCTGTGCGTCCCGTCCGCGGTGATAAATGGCCTGCTTCACGCCGATGCGATGCCATGCGCGAGCATCGTCCAGCGTCCAGTGACCAAAGAGCTCCATCTGGATTTCCCCCCCGCGACGCAGGGCTACCTCGTGGCCGCGTTCAACGGTGGCCAGCGGGGCGGCGCAGATGATGGTCATCCAGTTTGCACCCGCGCCAAATGCCTGCTCTGCCAGCGTTTCTCCGGCATCGGCCACTTTCCAGTCCGCAACGATGATTTTATCCGGGCACTGCTCGCGCAGGGCGCGCACGGCGTTTAGCCCTTCGGTCAGGCACAAAATGGTGCCCGCTTCGACGATATCAACGTGATCGGCAAGCGTCGCGACATCACGCTGCGCGGCCTGAAGAGAGGTATGGTCGAGCGCCAGCTGCAGTAATGGTCGGCTCATAGGTTGTTCTCCTTAACTCGGGCGTGATAGCCCTGTAGTGCTGAAATCAGTAGCTGATAGCGCTGATACTTGCGCTGATAGGCCGCATGGGCGCGCATGTCAGGCTCAATGACACGAATGTCGTGTCGGAGGGCGCATTGCGCCGTATGGAAATCGGGATACACGCCGGTGCCGACCAGGGCGGCCAGCGCCGCGCCAGAACAGCCGGTCTCTTCTACCTGCGGCAGTTCAATCGCCAGCCCGCTGACGTCCGCAAGCATTTGCATCCACACGTCCGAATGGGTTGGACCACCCGTCACGCGCAGGGCATGAACGTGGGTAAAGCGTTCGAGCATGCGGTTGAGGTGGGTCATGTGGCAGAACACCACGCCCTCATAAACCGCCTGCAACAGGTGCGCGCGGGTGTGTAGCGCCTGCATCCCGTAGAAGCCGCTGGTCATCTCCAGCCCGGCGTTGCAGCCATAGAGGAACGGCAGAAAGTACACATCGCTTTCGGCTTTCGGCAGGCTGGCGACGACGTGGTTGATCTCGCTGAACGACATGTCGCCCCACTGCGCGGTGAGCCACTCAAGGTTGCCGGACGAGGTCGGGCTGGCTTCGTGAACGATGTACTGCTGCGGATGCACGTAGCGGCCATAAACGTAGGGGAAGGGTTCGTTGCTGCGAAGTGCACTGGCGATCCCGCTGGTGACGGCCCAGGTGCCCATCACGGCGTTCAGCGTGTGCTCGTCCTGCAGTCCGGCGCAGAGCGCGGTGGAAACCACATCAAACAGTCCCCCCACGACGGGCGTGCCCGCCGCGAGACCGGTAAGGGCGGCTGCCTGAGCGGTGATTTCCCCGCAGATTTCTGCTGAACCGACAATCGGCGGCAGGGCGCCGTCAATCTCGCTGATCCCGAGCCAGCGCGTAAGCTGCGGGTCATACTGCCCGGTATTCATGTTGTAGAGATTGGACTCGGAGATGTTGCTCTCTTCACCGCCCTTCACGCCGGTCAGGCACCAGCGCAGATAGTCGTGCGCCATCATCACGCAGCCAATCTGCTGATAGCGCTGCGGCTCGTTCTCTTTGACCCAGCGCAGAAGCGAGGCCGGATGCCCGGTCCACAGCGTCTGGCGCGTATGCGGGTAGAGTTTTTCGGGAATGCCGTCCTGCTGCCAGCGCTGCACAATCTCCAGTGCCCGGCGATCGGAGGAGAGGATGGCGTTGCCCAACGGTTGGTCCTGTTTATCGAGCAGAAACAGCCCTTTACCCTGAGCAGAAATGCCGACCCCATTGATCTGGTTGGCGTTTACGCCTGCATTCTTGAGCAACGCGGCGATGGTTGCGTGGCAGTGCTGCCACAGCTGATGCATATCCCGCTCGGCGTAGCCCGCTCGCGGGCTGAGCGTGGCAACGGAGCGGCGTTCGATACTGACTTCTTTGCCCTGGCTGTTGTATAAACCGGCTTTCAGATAAGTACCGCCACAATCGATACCCAGCCAGAAGGTCTCTTTTTCACTCATCTTCATCTCGCTTAATTGCCGGGTGGCGCTGCGCTTACCCGGCCTACGGTTTGGTTTTCTCCCTCTCCCCGTGGGAGAGGGCTGGGGTGAGGGCATCAGGCCGCACGTTTATGGGGATTTATCGTGGGATTGGGCTCTGCCCCGGCATCGCATTTCGCCGGCAACAGCAGGGCCAGCAGCGACGCCAGCGCGAGTGAAACGGCCAGGCAGTAGACGCCCGCATCTTTGCTGTACAGGGTGATCAGCACGCCAACGGCATACGGGCCGCAGAAGCCACCGAGGTTGCCCAGGGCGTTGATCACGCCGCGCGCGCCGCCCGCCATCTCTGCGCTAAACAGTCTTGCCGGGATCGTCCAGAACACGCCGGCGGCGGATTGCAGGAAGAAACCGCAGCCCACCAGTGCGGCATAGGCCAGCCAGATGTTTGCTTTCAGGGCTACGGAGAGGAACATGCAGAGCGCGAAGCCAATCAACGGCAGGGAGACAAACAGCTTGCGCTTGCCGGTGCGGTCAGAAAGCGAGGAGAACAAGAACATGCCCGCAATGGCGCCGATGTAGGGCAGGATGGCGAGCATCCCCACCTGACCAATGCTGGTGTGCGTCAGCTCCTTCAGAATGGTCGGCAGCCAGAGGGTGTAACCGTAAATCCCGGTCTGATAGAAGAAATTCAGGGCGATCAGTTGCCACATGGTTTTGTCAGACAGCACCGCGCTGAGCGAGGCATTTTTCACCTCTTTTCCGGCGATGGCCTGCTGTTCAGCCGCCAGCGTTTGTACCAGATAGTTTTTCTCTGCCGCTGAGATCCAGCGGGCTTCCTGCGGACGGTCGTAGACCGTGAATGCCCAGAGCACCAGCACAACAATGGACATCAGACCTTCAATGATGAACAGCCAGCGCCAGTCAAGCGCGGTGATAATCCAGCCCGACAGCGGGGCGGTGATTATCCCGGCGATGGGTACAAACATGATCACAATTGCGTTGGCGCGACCGCGTTCGGCATCCGGGAACCAGTTGCTGATCATGGTGAGCACAACGGGCAGCATCCCGCCTTCCGCCACGCCGAGTAAGAAGCGCAGCACCAGCAGCTGGTACTGATTCGTCACGAGACCCGTGAGCACTGAGATCACCGCCCAGGCGACCAGTGACCAGCCGATAAATTTCTTGCCGCTACCGTGCACCGCAATCTTGCCGCCGGGTACCTGCAGGAACAGATAGCCGATAAAGAATATGCCGCCCGCGAGGCCTGCCATGGTGGCGGTAATACCTAATTCTTCGTCCATCCCTCCCGGCATTGCAAACGCGATATTCACGCGGTCCATATATGAAATAATACAGGCGATAAGAATAGGAGGAATGATTCTTAGCCAGCGCTGGCGCGGAATATCCGCATGTAGAGCATGAGTAGAAATATTCATAGTTAATCTCTCAGTAGGTAACCGGAATAAACTTTTCTTATTGTTATTGCGTTGCTTTATTCATTGCGCTAATACCGTCGCGCAAAATGGCGATGCGATGGCTGACATCAGCATTAGCATTTATTTCCAGTAATTTAATACCGGAGAATTTCAACGTTGCGGCGCTCGCCGCAGTAAAGAGTGCTTTTGCACGTTCAGTGGACATCAGACTGTCGGCACAGAAGGAGGAAAATGGCGCGTGAAGATCCTGCCATTCACCGTACTCCCCGCCGGGGGTGGTGCCTGAAAACATCAGCGCACCCAGTTTCCCGGCATTAAGCGCGGCCTGAACGTGGTCAAGGGGAAGGGTAGTGTTACGGCCTTCGATGGCCGACCGCGCCCAGTTGATGCAGACGCTGATATCCGTGTCTTTCACCACCTCCAGCACCTGCTCCAGTGGCAGGAAGCCCTTGCGCGGTGCCGGGCCGTTCATGGCATCGCAGTGTTCCAGCACCAGATCGCAGTCCCAGTCCCAGCCCGCGATTTCCCGAACCGAGCGGGAAAACGCTTCTGTAGCCTGTTCGACGGAAGCATTGCCCGCCTGCGGGGCGGCCTGCATTTCCAGAGCAATCACTTTGCCTGGATAACGGGCATTCACGGCGTTAATTTTCTGGTGCAGATGTCGGTAAAAGTCCACGCATGCTTTACGCTGCGCGTCGTCAGCCGAGGCCAGGCCAAATGCGCCGTTGCTGCCGCGGCGGCGCATGGTTTCCATTACTGCCGTGACCACGATTTGCCAGTCCCCCGGGGTATGGCGGAACAGCCATTCGTCACCAAGGGGATGAAGATTTTCAAGGCAAGGCTGTTCCAGCCCGCGAATATTCGGCGTGTCGGAAAGTTCCCGCCAGAAGGTTTGTTCTTCTTGTTCGCCTTTCTGGTGAAACGAGGGTGCGCAGGGGTACGCACCAATAATAAAACTGGTGTTGGTCATTTCGCGTTCCTGTATTTATACCCGTCATACTTCAAGTTGCATGTGCGTTGGCTGCGCTCGTTCACCCCAGTCACTTACTTATGTAAGCTCCTGGAGATTCACTCTCTTGCCGCCTTCCTGCAACTCGAATTATTTAGGGTATCTCAGAAAATTAATCTAATTCGCTGATTGCCACTTTCACCACAATTTTACGAATTGTGGTTTCCTTGTTTTTAATACAGGCAGGACGGTGCACATCCTGCGGAAAAAATATGGCATAGCTGCCGGGTGTCATTTCGATAAACGACTCATTTTCACTGTCGTGATAAAAAATAATATCGCGCTGTTCCAGCAATGATTCGCTTATTTCGTTATTACCGGTATCAATCGCGATACCGATTTTCTCTTCACCCCAGGCCAGGAACTGGATATCCAGATAGCGGCGATGCACTTCCGGGCGATTCTCGTGCAGATCCTTTGTTGTCAGATCCAGAACCTGGGCAAAAATCTTGCGACCTTCTATTTCTACCACGCCTGGCGCCAGGAGAGAGAAATCCGTCGTGCGCAGAAAATGAAGGGCTTTTTCAATTGCCCGCGGCAGGCGACACGGATTTGGCTGGGAAATATGTCCGAATATCATGGCCCACTCCTTACAGAGACTGGATTTTCGCCCACACGCTGTCGTCAACCGTGATGCCGTTGCAGCGGTTCTCTTCAAGCAAACGGGTAAATTCATGCCCCGGCAGGCGGATGGCGACATTCTCATCCGCGCGTTCGGCGGTGGTGATGAAGTCCATAATGCGCTGCAGTTTGGCATCGCGGGTTGGGCCATCGATCAGGCGATCCACCTCAATGGCGATGAAGATCTGCGATACGCCGTACTCGTCGCTGTTGTCCTGGGTCACTTCCGCGACGGAAGATCCGTTTGAGAGCAGGGTGGCGATCATATCGAGGACGATGGATAAGCCGGACCCTTTCCAGTAGCCCATGGGCAGAATACGGCGGTTTTTCTCGATCACGCCCGGCTCTCTGGTGAGGTGACCTTCGTCGTCAAAGCCGCCATCTACCGGCAACGCGCGCCCGGCCAGGCGGTTCACCTCCAGCATGCCGTAGGAGAACATCGACATCGACATGTCGACCATGGTGATAGGGTTCGACGGAATGGCAACGATCAGCGGGTTTGTGCCGATGCAGCATTCTTTTGATCCCCACGCGGGCATCACGGCAATCGAGTTGGTCCAGCAAATGCCGATATAGCCCTTCTCCGCCGCCTGCCAGCCGTAGCTGCCGCCGCGCATCCAGTGGTTCGCGTTACGCAGTGCCACCAGACCAATACCGTGATCGGACGCCAGCTCGGTGGCGCGATCCATCATCTTCTTCGCCGTCAGGTTGCCAATGGAGCGCTGGGCATCCCACTGTTCGATGGCGCCTAATGTCATCATCCGTTTGGGCTGAGCGTCGGGGATGATATCGCCTGCATCAAGCTGCTGAATAAAGCGTGGGAAGCGGTTCACACCATGCGAATAGACGCCGGATTCCGTGGTGCGGGCAAACATCTCGGCGCAAGCGTCTGCGGTTTCCGCTTTTATGCCGCGATCGAGCAGAACCCGATTGAACGCCGCTTTCAACTCTTCGAAGGTCACTTTCATCCCTGTTCTCCTGTTCTTTTAAGGGCAAGTGTGAGTGCTTTTTTATCGCTAAATTCCACTATGCGAAATCTGATTTCAAATATAGCGATCAAATTTTGTCAGATCAACGACATTCATGTTTTTCAAAATCGATTAAAATCAACTGGTTGTGTTTTTTCTGTTGAGATCGTGAACTGACCCACACTTTGCGCTACCATCAGGTCGCGATGAAAAGGAGCCATGTAATGAGCATGAAAGAGAGCGAAATGACGCAAGAAAAAGAGAGGCCAGCAGGCAGCCAGAGCTTGTTTCGTGGCCTGATGCTGATTGAGATCCTCAGCAACTATCCGAACGGGTGTCCGCTTGCGCATTTATCGGAACTGGCGGGGCTGAACAAGAGCACCGTGCACCGCTTGCTGCAGGGGCTACAGTCGTGCGGGTACGTGACCCCGGCACCCGCCGCGGGAAGCTATCGCCTGACCACCAAATTTATCGCCGTCGGGCAAAAGGCGCTGTCGTCGCTGAATATCATTCACGTGGCCGCTCCGCACCTCGAAGCGCTGAACATTGCGACCGGCGAGACGGTGAACTTCTCCAGCCGGGAAGATGACCACGCAATCCTGATTTATAAGCTCGAACCGACAACCGGTATGCTGCGCACGCGCGCCTATATCGGCCAGCATATGCCGCTCTACTGCTCCGCGATGGGCAAGATCTACATGGCGTTTGGCCATCAGGATTACGTGGCGAGCTACTGGGAAAGCCACCAGGAACAGATCCAACCTTTGACGCGCAACACCATCACTGAACTGAGCGCCATGTATGATGAACTGGCGGAAATTCGCGATCGCAGCATGGCGATGGACAAAGAAGAGAACGAGCTGGGCGTCTCCTGTATTGCCGTGCCGGTGTTTGATATTCACGGCCGCGTCCCGTATGCGATCTCTATCTCGCTATCGACGTCGCGCATGAAGCAGGTGGGCGAGAAGAACCTGCTCAAACCGCTGCGCGAAACGGCAGAGGCTATCTCAAAAGAGCTGGGTTTTAACGTACGCGAGGCGTAACAGATGAACCGATTTATCATGGCGGATGCGGAAAAATGCATCGGGTGCCGCACCTGTGAAGTAGCCTGTGCGGTCGCGCATCAGGACGATTTCACCGCGCAGGCTTTTACCTCCCGCCTTCGGGTGGTGAAAGGGGACGACTTCACAACGGCGGTGGGGTGCCATCAGTGCGAGGACGCCCCCTGTGCCAACGTCTGCCCAACCCATGCCATCAGCCGTACGGCGGGCGCCTGGCTTGTTGAGCAGACGCGCTGTATTGGCTGCAAGAGCTGTATGGTCGCCTGTCCGTTTGGGGCGATGCAGGTACGGCTGGTGGGAAACAGGGCACAAGCGCTGAAATGTGATTTGTGCCGTCATCGCGAAGGCGGACCGGCCTGCGTGGAGGCCTGTCCAACCCACGCGCTGCGCTGCGTTGATCCTGTCAGTATTCGGGCTGAAAGGCTTACTGCATTTTATTGAAATTCCACGTAAACGTCAGGCTGTAGCGCCAGTCTCTGTTGCGACTGTCTGTCGGAACATCCCCTACGGGTCTTGCCGCCTCAACCGTGACGCTATAGTGGCGGGTATCGCCTATCATCACGCCGGTCGCCACTGACCCGAGCCGTTGATGAGGCAAACCTGAGGTGTTAAACCAGGTTTGCGCGGTATCGGCCAGGATGTAGGGCTGGATTGTGGCAAGCCAGGTACTCTCTTTTCGCATCTGGATATAGCGCAGTTCTACCTGCCCGCCATAGCCGTAATCACCGCTTGCTTCACTGTCCTGGTATCCACGGCCAAACCGCTGGGCACCGAAGCTAACGCGTTCGGGTTCTGGCAACGTGTTATTTGACCAGTCACCCTCCCAGGACGTTGAAAGCCGCCACTTGTCGGCAAACAGCCAGGCTGCGTCCAGATAGCTTTTCGTGAGCGTAAAATTAATATCGGGCCTGGGAGCCGAGACGATATCGGCACCCATCGCATCAATGCCCTGACGCACGTTGAGTCGGCCGCTGATGCTGGCGGTTGTGAACTGATGCGCACCATTAACGCCCACTTCCAGCGCCGGATAACGCGCGTGCTGGTTGACGGAGTCCAGACGATAGGTTTTGCCCTGCAGTCTGGCCTGAAGAGCATAATCATCCTGGCGGTCGGTGTAATCAAAACCGCCGGTCAGATTAATTTGTGATTTTTGCGTCAGCAGCAGGGGATAGCCAAACGTCACGCCACCGTTGTATTGCGTTGTTTTTTGCTTCGAATCGACGCTGATATTATTCGGCAAAGAGAGCAGGGGCGAAAAATCTCGCGGATCTTCACGGTAATAGCTGCCTTTGAGCTGCATCGTCAGCCCTTCATCGTTTAAAAACTGCTGCCAGTTGAGCCCGACATAGTTTTTTCGCGTGTTGCTATCTAACGGCACAAGCGTGGCCACGCCAAGCTGATCGCCATAACTTGTCATGTTGCTGAGCGTGCCGTTCAGCATCATTAAATCTTGCCCTTTACGGGTATCGATCGTCGAGGCGATATTCCAGCTCCGCTCCTGGTTGCCGGTTATTTGCATTGCCGCCGCGCCATAAATATTGGTTGGCAACTGGGCGTTAGCCGTGACCGGAACGTTCGGGGTGCGCGTCATCAGCTGGCTGTAGCGATCGAACGTATCCTGAGACAGCGGTTTTTCCGCCATGATTTTTTCGGACAAACGTTTAAGACGTTCGGCGATGTGCGGGTTATTACTGGTAATGTCGCTGTGAGCGACATAGCCTTCAACCAGAACAATTTTAATATTCCCCTGCTGGAAATTATTATCGGGCAGCCACGCATAGGAGAGCGGAAAACCGTCAGCCTTATAGCGCGCCGTAATATCGTTTACCAGCCCGGTGAGCGTTTTTAGCGGCACGGTTTTTCCGGCGTAAGGCCTGAAGGGCTGAAGTAATTCCTGCAAGGGATAACGCGTGCCGCCAATAAACTGAATGTGATTAATGGTAATGGGCGTTTCAGGCGTCAGCGTTGACTGCGGTTTTTCTATTTTGACTTTCGGCTGCGGGACGGCCTCCGTCTGTTCGGGGGCAACGTTACGAGAAACTTGCGCCGGGTTATCAGGGTTAATAATAGAGGGCAGTGTATCGGCGCGGGCCATGCTCAGCACAACCAGCCCCGTCAGCGAAAAAAGGAAGTGGTGTTTCATCGCGCTATCCCTGTTCATCATTCCCGGTTAGGGGGAGTGTCGCTGTATAAAGCGCCCCTGAACCAGGGGCGCAGAATGACAATAAGCAGGTTACTGTTTTGGCGTCAGCAGACCGGTGGTTAACGTGTTGAGTCCGTTAATCGGATTCGCTGTTAACGTATTTTGACTTGATGTTGTTGCTGCGTTGGCCGTAACGCCTGCAGTCAGGGTATTGAGGGTCGTATTGACCGTTGCACCCAGACTGTTGTTCGTGGCCGCCACATTTGCATTGGCTGTGAGAGAGCCTGAACTTCCTCCCGTTGTCGAAGAGGCGGGTTTGACCAGCGTACCGCTATCCGTGACCGTCTGGCCGACATTTTGAACGACCTGACCGACACCGCTAAGCCCGCTGTTGCTGCTGCTAATGTTGGTCCCCACGCCGCTGACGGTGCCACCCACCTGTGTCAGCAGACCGTTGACCGGTGTGCCGAGACCCGTTGTGGTGCCTACGCTTTGCGTCACGCCTTGTACTCCGCCCAGCGTCTTGTTAGCCAGGGTCGTGGTATCGGTTGTTACCTGAGTGACCGCTGGGCTGCTTACCGTGTTGGTGAGACCCGTGCCGGTGTTACTGACCAGTTGCCCGGTGCTGTTGACCACGCTGCCCGTCAGGCCGGTTACGCCGCTGACCGGTGTTCCGGAAGTGGAGCTCGCCAGGCCCGTGCCTACTGTTGAAACGGTATTGCCAAGGGAGGTGACGGACGTGGTCACGCCTTTAACCGTGGTACCCACACCGTTCGGATTATTTGGATCGCCAACGCCAGTCGTGACGCCTGTCCCCACGGTGGACACGGCACTGCCAACACCGCTGACGGTGGTTGAAACGGTTGACGTGACGGGGTTATTTGTCGGAAGCTGGCTTCCAAGGCCATCCACCGTCGATCCGACGCTGGTTACGGTTTTACCGGCATCACCCAGTATCGTATTTACGCCTGCGGTAGTGGTTCCGCCACCGCCCGTGTTGCCTGTTCCGGTTCCTCCGCTGCCATTGCCTCCTGAGCCTGAGCCCGATCCTGAACCAGAACCCGTTCCGCCACCAGCGCCTGTCCCGGTACCTGAACCCGTCCCGGTACCCGAGCCGTTGCTGCCCGAACCGCCATTGTTCGCGGTCGTGCCACTACCATCACCTGAGCCGCTGCTGCTTCCCGTCGCAGGGTTATTTTTGGCCGTTGAGTGATGAGAGCCGCCACCGCTTCCACTGCAGGCAGAAAGAGAGAACGCGAGCAGTACCGCAACAGCGATAGCGCTGATGCGGCTAACATTATTAGGTAGCATATGAATACTCCACGCAAAAGAACGCCGAGCGGCGTATTAGTGAGTATATGCCCTATTTTTAAATATGCATGAAAGTGACTCTGGAAGGTATTTTCCTGCGTTGCAGAGGGTTATTTCAAAATAACAATAAGTTAAGATCTTTAATCGGTGCTTAATTATTGAGGGGAAAGTTAGTGAGCGTAAATTAAAGGAATATTCCTAAGGAAACTCAAGAGGGATGATAAATTAAACGCTACAGGATATATCCTTAATATAAGATTCAGATCACGGAAAAATAAGGCTCTTCATTTGAAGAGCCTTATTATTTAACAATTGCCTTCGCGCCAGGCTTTTTCGATCTCTTCGGCGAGAATTTTAACACCCGCTTCGATTTTCTCCGGATCGGGGACGTAGTTCATGCGCATGCACTGATGGGTATGCGGCCACGGCTTATCCAGACCTGGGAAGAAATAATCGCCCGGCACCATCAGTACGCCGCGCTTTTTCAGGCGCTGGTAAAGCAGTTCGGTGGTGATAGGTAAATCCTTAAACCACAGCCACAGGAAAATCGCCCCTTCCGGTTTGTGGATAAGACAACGTTCTTCCGGCAAATAGCGACGAAGTGTCGCGATTGTCTCCTGAACGCGCTGGTAGTAGAAAGGCTTGATCACGTCATTCGACAGACGCAGCAGGTCCTTGCGTTTGATCATCTCGCACATCATCGCCGGGCCAATGCCGCCCGGAGAAAGGCTGATAATGCCGTTCATATTGGTGATGGCGGTGATGATTTTCTCATTGGCGATGATGATGCCGCAGCGGCTGCCCGGCAGACCCAGCTTAGAGAGGCTCATGCACAGGACAATGTTCGGGTTCCACAGCGGACGTGCTTCGCTGAAGATAATGCCCGGGAACGGTACGCCGTAGGCGTTATCGATCACCAGCGGGATGCCGTGCTGATTTGCCAGCGCATCCAGCTTCATCAGTTCGTCATCAGTGATTACGTTGCCCGTTGGGTTAGTCGGGCGCGATACGCAGATCATGCCCGTCTCTTCGCCAATATGCAGGTGTTCAAAATCGACGTGATATTTGAACTGGCCTTCCGGCAGCAGCTCAATGTTCGGGCGCGCGGAGACGAACAGATCCTCTTCCAGGCCGGAATCAGCGTAGCCGATATACTCCGGTGCCAGCGGGAACAGCACTTTTTTGGTGGTGCCGTCGGCGCGACGTCCTGCGAACAGGTTAAACAAGTAGAAAAACGCGCTCTGGCTGCCGTTTGTCAGTGCAATATTCTGTGGTTCGATATCCCAGCCCAGCTCGTCACGCAGCATTTCGGCGAGGAGTGCCAGCAGTTCGGTTTTACCCTGCGGGCCGTCGTAATTGCAAAGCGCATCGGTTGCTTTGCCGCTTTCCAGCATCTGAGCGAGCAGGGTCTGGAAATAGGTATTCATCTCCGGGATTTGAGCCGGATTTCCGCCGCCGAGCATGATTGCGCCCGGTGTGCGCAGCCCGTCGTTGAGGTCCTCCATCAGGCGAGTAATGCCTGAATGGCGGGTAAATTTGTCGCCGAAAAGTGAAAACGTCATAGCAGGTGATCTGTCGAGCTTATTTTGAAAGTGGGTAACCATAACGCTAGCACCGTGTTGGTGCAAATCGGGTGGTGTGGTCGGATTTGTTGTTTTATAGGGCAGTAGTGGGCTTGTGTAGTGAATAGTTCTGGTGGAATTCCCCTCACCCCGGCCCTCTCCCCTCAGGGCAGAAGGTTAGGGTGAGGGGGTTGATCTATTGATTACCCGCCCATACCACCATCACCTTATCGCCCTTGTGCTCGCGCACGAAGCCATACCCCTCTTTTAGCGACAGCGTGGTTTGTTTGCCTTCACCAATCGCCGGGTGGCGGGCGCGGAACTGACCCAGCGTTTGCCAGTGGGCGACGGTTAAGGCCTGCTTGCCCGTGACGTCCTGCCAGTTCATATCCGAGCGGGTGCCCTGCAGCGGGTCGGAGCCTGTCGGCCCGAATGGACGCTCGGACTCATCCCCGTAATAGATTTGCACGCTGCCCGGTGCCAGCAGAAGCAGCTCCGCCGCGCGCTGACCCCCTTCGCGGAACAGGCGCGTATCATGGGATGAGAGGTAGCTCAGCACGTTGAAGCTTTGCAGTTTCTCCGCCATCTGCTGCCAGGTGAGATCCATATCGGCCAGACAATCCACCGCTTTTGCCGCCTGCTCCTGATAATCAAAGTTAATCATCGCGTCAAAACCGTGGCGGTAATAATCGCTCTGCATGACGCCGTGGCCCCAGGATTCCCCGGTCATCCAGAACGGTGCGTTGTCGAGCTTTTTATCCGGGTGAGCGCCTTTCCAGGCGGCCAGCGCCTGGCTTGCCTGATCTTTCAGCTGTTGCCAGGCCGCAAGCTCAACGTGTTTTGCGGTATCCACCCGGAAACCGTCGATGCCGTAGTCACGTACCCACTGGCTGAGCCAGTGGGTCAGGTAGTCGCGCGGGGTATAGCCCGGAATCGCTTTCGCGTGGGTATCGGGCTTGTGTTGATAGAAATTGGGTAACCCGGAAGGGACGGTGGATTCCGTTTTCAGGTCGGGCAGGAACGCCAGCGACATCGTTAAATCGTCGAAGCCGGGATTATCGTAATCACCGATGTCGGTACGGATCCATTTCTTGCCCCACCATTTTTCCCATGCGGCCTTGTCGCTGAAGTTGATGTAGTCGTTGAAGCTATGCCAGGTCTGGCCTGGGCCCGGCGTCCAGTCGGTCCAGCGCTCTCCCAGCGTCTTTTTCACCTCATCACCCTGGAGGTACAGGGCACCAAACTGATACGCCTGCATGTCCGCAAGCGTCGCGTAGCCCGTGTGGTTCATGACGATATCAAACAGGATGCGAATGCCGCGCTTATGCGCTTCATCAACAAGCTGGCGCAGGTCATCCTCGGTGCCCATGTTGGCATCGAGCGTTGTCCAGTCCTGGGTGTAGTAGCCATGATAGGCATAATGCGGGAAATCACCTTTGGTTCCGCCGCCTACCCAGCCGTGGATCTGCTCAAGCGGGGAGCTTATCCAGAGCGCATTCACTCCCAGCTGCTGCAAGTAATCGAGCTTGCTGGTCAGCCCCTTCAGATCGCCACCGTGGAACGTGCCAATCTCCTGCATGCCGTCTTTATGGCGGCCATAGTTGTTGTCGTTGCTCGGGTCGCCATTCACAAAGCGGTCGGTCAGTACAAAATAGACAGTGGCGTTTTGCCAGCTAAACGGTGCCGGCTTGTCGGTTTCGGCGCGCTCAAGCAGCAGCAGGCCGTTACTGTTGGCTGCTGGCTGCAGGGTGATTTTCCCATCTTGTACGGTTGCCGTCTGTTTACTGTAGTAGTCGCGCACGACGGAGCCTTCCGGGAAGGTATGGCTGACGTCCAGCGTCAGCGGCTTACCGTCCCACTTCGGACACTGGCGGATAACGTTGGTCACTGGCTGTTCTGTCGCGCTCTGAACCGCCAGCAGCAGGGTGGGCGTGCCTGATCGGGTATCAATCCGCATCTGGTATTCACCGTCGCGGAAAAGGCGCCACTGCGGCGGAGCGCCGTCACAGGGCTTGAGCGACAGCATCTCATTGAGTTTTATCGCGCCTGTGGGCTGCCAGCACGTCTTGTCAAAACTCAGCGTAAGAGGACGCGTACCCTTCGCAAGCTTTGCCTGGCTGGTGAAAATCCCGGTGCCCTCGGCGCGAAATGCGCCAAACCCCGGCGATGACCAGTCGGCATGTGCCAGTGCGGGTAACATCAGAAAGGCTATTGCGGTGCGTTTCATTCCTGGTTCCTGTCGCGGATTTTTTGACCAGTGTGCCAGCAGGCGGGCGGGAAAAACTCATCCCCTGTCGCTTTCTGCCAGGAGGATGCGTGAGGATGAGTGATCTTGCGCCAAATTAGGCAGTTATCTGCGATAACGCACACATTTTTCCGGAAATGATGTTTTTATGAGCAAGTTTCAGGTGACATAGTTTCGGAATTGGACTATTTCTATACGTGCTCTTGAAGTCTATTTTTGATATGATTTGAGATTCCGCTCTCAAATTTGTGAAAAAAATAAGGTGTTAGGATGATTACATCCGACCAGGAGACCTAATGATATCGACTCCCATTCGACGATATGGGGCTGCGATACTCATGTTACTCACCACGGCATTTTCGGGTGAGGTGCTTGCGAAGACGCACACGGATACAACGAGTAAGAAAGCCCACGTAATAAAGACGACAAGTAGTAAGGTTAGCAGTAAACAAGAGTATTCTCGCAATAGTGCAAAGAGTAGTTCACTTCCTGATTTGCGAAAATACCCTTCCGGAACACCAAGGAAAAAAGCGTTTCTCCGGACGGTAATGCCTTACATCACGAGTCAAAATGCCGCGATTACTGCGGATCGTAACTGGCTGATTTCCAAACAGTACGATAGCCGCTGGTCGCCATCAGAGCGCGCGCGTCTGAAAGATATCACGAAGCGCTACAAGCTGAGCTGGAACGGTAACACGCGTCGTGTTCCGTGGAATGCTCTTCTTGAGCGTGTGGATATCATCCCGGGCAGCATGGTTGCGACCATGGCTGCAGCCGAAAGCGGCTGGGGAACGTCTAAGCTTGCGCGTAACAACAACAACCTTTTCGGCATGAAATGCGTGAAAGGCCGTTGTACGAATGCGCCCGGCAAGGTGAAAGGCTATTCGCAGTTTGAATCCGTGAAAGATTCCGTGAACGCCTATGTGGTGAATCTGAATACGCACCCGGCCTACTCATCGTTCCGTAAATCACGCGCTCAGCTGCGTAAAGCGGACCAGGAAGTGACGGCCAGTACGATGATCCACAAGCTGAAAGGGTATTCGACGAAGGGACAGAGCTATAACAACTATCTGTTCGCTATGTACCAGGATAATCAGCGCTTAATCGCCGCCCATATGTAATCTCAAAAAAAACGCCTTCCACCGGAAGGCGTTTTCTTTTCTAGATCAGCACCTCGCTGTGGCGATCCCGGTACTCTTTCGGCGTGGTGTCATACTCTTTGCGAAACACCGAATAAAAATATTGCAGCGACGGGTAACCGCACATCTGCGAGATTTCGTTGATCGACAGCGACGTGGAGATGAGCAGGCTGCGTGCTTTCTCCAGCTTTTCAGCATGGATAACGGCATGAATGGTTTCGCCCACCTCTTCTTTGAAGCGCTTCTCCAGATTCGAACGCGAAATGCCCACCGAATCCAGCACCTGATCGACCTTAATCCCTTTGCAGGCGTGGTTGCGAATATAGTGCATGGCCTGAATGACGGCCGGGTCGCTTAAGGAGCGATAATCGGTTGAGCGACGTTCTACGACGCGAACCGGTGGCACCAGCAGGCGCTGAAGCGGCAGAGATTCTTTATCCAGCAGGCGATGCAGCAGCTTTGCCGCCTGATAGCCCATCTGACGCGTGCCCTGGGCAACGGACGAGAGCGCCACGCGGGACAGGTAGCGGGTAAGCTCTTCGTTATCGATGCCAATCACGCACAGTTTTTCGGGCACCGGAATGTGTAAGTGTTCGCAGACCTGCAGCACGTGCCGCGCGCGGGCGTCCGTCACGGCAATAATGCCGGTTTGCGGCGGCAGCGTTTGCAGCCAGTCAGCGAGACGGTTCTGCGCGTGCTGCCAGTTTTCCGGGGCGGTTTCCAGCCCCTGATAGACCACGCCGCGATACTTCTCCTGTGCGACCAACTGGCAAAACGCGTGCTCACGCTCTACGGCCCAGCGCTTGCCACTGGTGGCGGGTAAACCATAAAACGCGAAGCGATGGACGCCTTTCTCTTTTAAATGGAGAAACGCGGCCTCGACCAGGGCATGGTTGTCGGTGGCGATATAGTGAACCGGCGGATAGTGTTCGGGCGAATGGTAGGAGCCGCCGACGCCCACGATTGGAACGTCGACGTCGGTCAGCAGTTGCTCAATGACGGGGTCGTCATAGTCGGCGATAACGCCATCGCCCAGCCAGTCTTTGATGTTCTCCAGACGGGTGCGAAAATCTTCCTCAATAAAGATATCCCACTCGGATTGCGACGCCTGCAAATATTCACCCACGCCTTCTACCACCTGACGGTCGTAGGCTTTGTTGGCATTGAATAACAACGTAATGCGGTGACGCTTTTCAAACATGGCTCACTTCCCAATTAAGTCACAATACCGTTATCAGGCCCGTCGCTTGGTGGCCGAGTCCATCCAGACTGCCAGTAAAAGAATGGCCCCCTTGACGATATACTGCCAAAACGTCGGGACGTCCATCATACTCATCCCGTTATCCAACGACGCCATGATAAATGCCCCCATCACCGCGCCCGCGACGCTGCCGATACCCCCTGCGAGGCTGGTACCGCCAATAACGCAGGCGGCGATAGCATCCAGCTCGGCGATGTTACCGGCAGAGGGGGAACCCGCCCCCAGACGCGAGCTGAGGATCAACCCGGCGATGGCGACCATCAGGCCGTTAATGGCGAAGACCGCGAGTTTGGTGCGTTCAACGTTAATGCCCGAGAGGCGGGCAGCCTCAAGGTTGCCGCCGATGGCATAAATACGGCGGCCAAACGCGGTGCGCGTGGCCATAAACATGCCGCCCAGCAGCAAAAGCGTCAGCAGCAGCACGGGGGTCGGAACACCGCGATAGTCGTTTAAAAGCCAGATGGCGCCCAGCACAATGACGGCAGTGAGCGTCTGACGTCCCACCACCGACGTGGATGCTGGCGACGCCAGCCCCAGCGCCTGACGACGCATGCGTCCACGCCACTGCCACGCGACAAATGCCAGCAATCCCGCCACGCCGATGGTAAAGCCCACACCATCCGGGAGGTAGCTCTGACCAATCTGCGACATGGCCGCGCTGGTCGGGGAGACGGTGGTGCCGTTAGTAATGCCGATTAAGATCCCACGGAAGGCCAGCATCCCCGCCAGGGTGACAATGAACGACGGCACTTTACGGTAGGCTACCCACCAGCCGTTCCAGGCCCCCAGTACCAGCCCCAATACCAACGTGACCGCCACGGTCAGCGGCAGCGGCCAGCCGAGCCAGACGTCAAAAATCGCCGCCACACCGCCGAGGAGCCCCATCATTGAACCGACCGACAGATCGATTTCCGCGGAGATAATCACGAAAACCATACCGACGGCCAGAATGCCGGTGATAGCGGTCTGGCGGAGCAGGTTAGAGACGTTACGCGCGCTGAGGTACGAACCATCGGTCATCCAGGTAAAAAAGAGCATGATGACGATAATCGCCGCGATCATCACGAAAACCTGCAGGTTCAGCGCTTTTAGCCCTGCGAACGCACCGGGCGTCGGAACGGCGACTTTGATATCAGACGGGTTGCTTTTCGACATGACGTTCGCTCCTTAAAGCGGCTTCCATCACCTGCTCCTGCGTCAGGTTCTGGTTAATCAGGTTGGCTTTCAGTTTTCCCTCGTGCATGACCAGTACACGGTCGCTCAGGCCGAGCACTTCGGGTAACTCAGACGAAATGACAATGACGGCAATCCCTTGCTGTACAAGCTGATTAATCAGTTTGTAGATTTCATATTTGGCACCGATATCAATTCCGCGCGTCGGCTCATCAAGGATTAATATGCGTGGATTGAGAAGCAGGCAGCGCGCCAGAATCGCCTTCTGCTGGTTGCCGCCGCTCAGGCGGCCAATGGCCAGTTCCGGTGAGGAGGTTTTGACCTTCAGCCGGGCGAGTGACTGAAGGATGCACTGCTGCTCGGCGGCATCGTCCAGGCTGCTCAGCGCGCCGGAGAAGCGATCGAGCGCCGCCAGCGTAATGTTTTTCCCCACCGCCATAACCGGCACGATGCCGTCTTTTTTGCGGTCTTCCGGCACCATGGCAATGCCGCGGGCGATCGCCTGCTGGCAGTTGTCGATTTTCACCGGCTGGCCGTCGATATAAATCGTGCCCTCCCATCGCCCTGGCCACACGCCAAACAGACACTGTACGGCCTCCGTGCGCCCGGCGCCGACTAACCCGGCGATACCGAGGATTTCGCCGCTGTGCAGAGAAAACGAGACGTTATTCACACGCTTGATATGGCGGTTAACAGGGTGCCACGCGGTCAGATTTTCCACGCGCAACACTTCATCACCTTTGGTGTGAGGCTCATTCGGGTAGAGCGCCGTCAGCTCGCGTCCTACCATCATGGTGATGATGTCATCTTCACTCATGCCCGCGGCTTCACGCGTGCCGATGTGCTGCCCGTCGCGGATCACGCAGATGGTGTCCGAAATGGCTTTAACCTCGTTCAGCTTGTGCGAAATGTAGATGCAGGCGATGCCGTGATTTTGCAGATCGCGAATGATATCGAGCAGTACCGCAGTTTCCTGTTCGGTGAGTGAGGCCGTGGGCTCATCAAGGATCAGCAGCCTGACCTGTTTATTGAGCGCTTTAGCGATTTCAACCAGCTGCTGTTGCCCCAGTCCCAGGTCGCCCACGCGGGTATCCGGTGAAATGCTGAGGCTCACCTGCGCGAGCAGCTTTTCACAACGTAGCGTCATGGTGTCGTAATCCAGCACGCCGTGGCGGGAAATTTCGGCCCCAAGGAAAATGTTCTCCAGCACGGTGAGATGCTTCACCAGCGCCAGTTCCTGGTGGATGATGGCGATGCCTTTACGTTCGGTATCACGAATGTGAGTCGCCTGGATAACTTCGCCAGCAAAAACGATTTCGCCTTCGTAACTGCCATACGGGTAGATCCCGCACAACACTTTCATCAACGTTGACTTGCCTGAGCCGTTCTCGCCACACAGCGAAACGACTTCGCCGGGGTTCAACCGGAGACTGACGTTATCGACGGCTTTCACCGTGCCGAAGCGCTTGGTGATGCTTTTCATTTCAAGTAAATAAGGCATAACTGCTCCACATAAACCGAGGGAAGAACAGTACAACGTGATGCGCCCCCGCAAAGCAGGGGCAGCGCCGGATTACAGTTCGCTCTTCTTGTGGAAGCCGTCTTTAATGACGGTGGCGTCAATGTTCTCTTTATTGACTTCAAGAGGGGTGAGCAGGCGAGCCGGAACGTCTTTCAGCCCGTTATTCAGCGTTGCGTCTGCTTTAGGTTGCTTGCCATTGCCCAGTTCCACGGCGATTTCCGCCGCCGTATTGGCAAGCTCGGTAATCGGTTTGTAGACCGTCATGGTTTGGGTGCCTGCGATAATGCGTTTTACGCCAGCCAGATCGGCGTCCTGTCCAGAAATGGCGACTTTACCCGCCAGCCCCTGGGCGCTTAATGCCTGAATCGCACCGCCTGCGGTGGCATCGTTAGAGGCCACAACCGCATCAATTTTGTTGTTGTTGGCCGTCAGCGCATTTTCCATAATCTTCAGCGCGTTTTCTGGCAGCCAGCCGTCGGCCCATTGATCGCCAACCACTTTAATTTTCCCGTTGTCGATGTACGGTTTAAGGACCTTCATTTGCCCTTCGCGGAACAGCTTGGCGTTGTTATCCACCGGAGAGCCGCCCATCAGGAAATAATTGCCCTGAGGCACTTTGTCGATCAGGCTTTGTGCCTGTAATTCGCCGACTTTTTCATTATCGAACGAAATATAATAATCAATGTCCGCATTATTAATCATGCGGTCATAAGCCAGCACTTTTATGCCTTCTTGTTTGGCTTCTTTCACCACGTTACTTAATACCTGGCCGTTATAGGGGATAATGACCAGCACATCGACGCCGCGGTTAATCATATTCTCGATCTGCGACATTTGCGTTTCTTCGTTGCCGTTAGCCGACTGAACAAACACGTTTGCGCCGAGGGATTCCGCTTTTTTTACAAAGATATCGCGATCTTTTTGCCAGCGCTCCAGGCGCAGGTCGTCAATCGCCATGCCAATTTTGACCTCTTTGGCATGACCGGCAAAACTGGCAAGCAGGAGCGTAGTGCAGAGCGTTAGGGTCAGGTTCTTTATCTTCATAATTATTAGGCCTTTTTGTAGGGGTATGTGTTGCTGAGATAAAAGAAACATTCACTGCTGAGACGCAGCAAATTTTTAACGCGGAAAGGCGGGCTGGCAATTACAGATTTTTATCTTCTCATTACGATATTTGGTTTATTTCTGAATTTATGACCGCGATCGGATTTTAAAATACGTAACGTCTTAATTACATTTGATTCTGGAATCCGCGCCGAAAAATAGTTTGTCTGCGCATTATTTTGCGAGCCAGCGCACAGTTGTGCATTCTCTCAATAGCAGTGTGAAATAACGTAATTGAGCAACCCAAAATGTCTATTCACTATTACTCCTGTATCAACGACTCGCCGCATACCCTGATTATGGAGCTCAATATGCAAGCTTATTTCGACCAACTCGATCGTGTTCGTTACGAAGGCCCGAAAACGACCAATCCTTTAGCATTTCGTCACTACAACCCGGATGAGCTGGTGCTGGGTAAGCGCATGGAAGATCATCTGCGCTTTGCCGCCTGTTACTGGCATACCTTCTGCTGGAACGGTGCCGATATGTTCGGCGTGGGATCCTTTGACCGCCCATGGCAGCAGCCGGGTGAGGCCATCGAACTGGCAAAGCGCAAAGCCGATGTGGCGTTTGAGTTCTTCCACAAGCTGAACGTGCCGTACTACTGCTTCCATGACGTCGACGTGTCACCGGAAGGCGCATCGCTGAAAGAGTATCTGAACAACTTTGCGCAGATGGTGGATGTACTGGCTGCAAAACAGCAGCAAAGCGGCGTGAAGCTGCTCTGGGGCACAGCAAACTGCTTCACTAACCCACGCTACGGCGCGGGTGCGGCAACCAACCCGGATCCGGAAGTGTTTAGCTGGGCAGCCACGCAGGTGGTGACGGCAATGAATGCCACGCATCAGCTGGGCGGCGAAAACTATGTCCTCTGGGGTGGCCGTGAAGGCTATGAAACCCTGCTCAACACCGATCTGCGTCAGGAGCGCGAGCAGATTGGCCGCTTTATGCAGATGGTTGTCGACCATAAGCACAAAATCGGCTTCCGCGGCACGCTGCTGATCGAGCCGAAACCGCAGGAACCGACCAAGCACCAGTATGACTACGACGTGGCGACGGTGTATGGCTTCCTGAAGCAGTTCGGTCTGGAAAAAGAGATTAAAGTGAACATTGAAGCCAACCACGCCACGCTGGCGGGCCACTCTTTCCACCACGAGATCGCGTCTGCGATTGCGCTGGGCATCTTCGGCTCGGTCGATGCTAACCGCGGCGACGCGCAACTGGGCTGGGACACAGACCAGTTCCCGAACAGCGTGGAAGAGAATGCGCTGGTGATGTACGAAATCATCAAAGCGGGTGGTTTCACTACCGGCGGCCTGAACTTTGACGCCAAAGTGCGTCGCCAGAGCACCGACAAATACGATCTGTTCTACGGCCACATTGGTGCGATGGACACCATGGCGCTGGCGTTGAAAGTGGCGGCTCGTATGATTGAAGACGGCGAGCTCGATAAACGCGTGGCGAAGCGTTACAGCGGCTGGAACAGTGAGCTGGGCCAGCAAATTTTGAAAGGTCAGTTATCACTTGCGGACATCGCGAAGTACGCTGAACAACATCAGCTGGCGCCGCAGCACCAGAGCGGGCACCAGGAGCTGTTGGAAAATCTGGTCAATCACTACCTGTTCGATAAATAACAGCACGTAGGCCCGGTAAGCGTTAGCGCCACCGGGCATTTCTGTTAAAGGAGTCACCGTAATGTATATCGGGATCGATCTTGGCACATCGGGTGTGAAAGCCATCCTGTTAAGCGAACAGGGCGAGGTGTTAGCAACGCAGACGGAAAAGCTGCAGGTTTCACGTCCGCATCCGCTGTGGTCGGAACAAGACCCGGAGCAGTGGTGGCAGGCAACGGATCGTGCAATCAAGGCGTTAGGTGAACAGCATTCTCTGCGTGACGTGAAAGCGCTGGGGATTGCCGGGCAAATGCACGGTGCAACCTTGCTGGACAGCGAGCATCGCGTGTTGCGTCCTGCGATCCTCTGGAATGACGGCCGTTGTGCGGAAGAGTGTGCGCTTCTTGAGGCGCGCGTACCCACTTCCCGCGCGATCACCGGCAACCTGATGATGCCCGGCTTTACCGCGCCCAAGCTGCTGTGGGTGCAGCGACACGAGCCGGAGATTTTCCGGCAGGTGGCGAAAGTCCTGCTACCGAAAGACTATCTGCGCTTTCGTATGACGGGCGATTTTGCTTCCGACATGTCCGATGCCGCAGGCACGATGTGGCTCGACGTGGCGAAACGTGACTGGAGCGAGGCGATGCTGGATGCCTGCCACCTGACCCGTGAACACATGCCCGCGCTGTTCGAAGGTAGCGAGGTAACAGGCACATTGCTGCCAGACGTTGCGGAACGCTGGAATATGCCTGCCGTACCGGTGGTTGCCGGGGGCGGTGACAACGCTGCGGGTGCCGTGGGCGTCGGCATGGTTGAGGCAGGGCAGGCGATGCTGTCTCTGGGAACCTCTGGCGTCTATTTTGCCGTCAGCGACGGCTATCGCAGTAATCCCGAAAGCGCTGTGCACAGTTTCTGTCATGCGCTTCCGGGAAAATGGCATTTGATGTCGGTGATGCTGAGCGCGGCGTCCTGCCTGGACTGGGCGGCGAAACTGACCGGGATGGCTGATGTTCCTGCGTTGATTGCCGCAGCACAGCAGGCGGATGACGCTGCGGGTGCCGTCTGGTTTTTACCGTATCTTTCTGGAGAACGTACGCCGCACAACAACCCGGAAGCGAAAGGGGTGTTCTTTGGCTTAACCCATCAGCATGGCCCGGCAGAACTGGCGCGTGCGGTTCTGGAAGGGGTGGGGTATGCGCTGGCCGACGGAATGGACGTGGTCCATGACTGCGGCCTGAAACCCGCAAGCGTCACCCTGATTGGCGGCGGTGCGCGAAGCCCTTACTGGCGGCAAATGCTTTCGGATATCAGCGGGTTGCAGCTGGATTTTCGTACGGGAGGGGATGTAGGCCCCGCGCTCGGCGCCGCGCGTCTGGCGCAGATAGCCATTCATCCGGAACAACCGATTTCGCAACTGCTGCCGCAGCTTACCCTTGAGCAGGCGCATTTCCCTGACGCGACAAACCATGCGCGGTACGCGGAAAGGCGCGCGGTATTCCGTAAAATCTATCAGCAACTGCTGCCGCTGATGTCGTAAACACGCTTGTCCGACCGCGGCACGAGGATGTCCTTTTTTGGTCTGTGCGTGCCTTTATTTCCTTGCCAGTATGGTGTCACACCCACTGGCGAGGAGATCCACCATGTCACGCATTGCACTCATCAATATTGATACTCAGCAGTCGTTCCATCATCGCAATTACTGGCAGGAGGACGACATTCCTGCCTTTCAGCAGGCGATGCTGGGGCTGATTGAAGGCTGCCAGGCGCGCGGTATTCCGGTCGTTGATATTTTCCATGTGGATGAAGACGGCCCCTTCACGCTGCAAAGCGGCTTTGTTAAACCCATGGCCTTTTTGCGTCATCAGCCAGATGTGATTTTCCAGAAACACGTCCATAATGCCTTCACGGATACCGGGCTCGATCGCTGGCTGCGCGAGCGTGATATCAATAGTGTGATTATCTGCGGCATTCGCACGGAGCAATGCTGCGAAACCACCGCCCGGGTGGCATCCGATCTGGGTTATGCTGTGACCTTTGTTAGCGAGGCCACGCTGACGTTCCCCATGACGTACAGGGGCATTACCCTGAGTGCAGCGGAAATTCGCCACCGTACCGAAACGGTACTGTCCGGGCGTTTTGCCGACATTAAAACGGTAGCGGAGACGCTGGAGTCACTGTAATGCCCATCGACGTCTGGTTCGTCATGTTGCCCGGGGTGCTGTCATTAGATATGACGGGCCCGGCAGAGACCTTTGTGCTGGCTGGCGACGCGTTTCGTCTGCATTACATTGGGCCGCAACCGGACGTTCCGACGTCGATAGGCCTGACGATGAGCGGCATTCAGCCGCTACCGGAAAGGCTTCCTGAGGGGAGCCTGCTGGTATTGCCCGGCGTGAGCGACTCCCGCGCTCAGTTTTCGACACCACAGGCGTTACGGATACAGCACTGGCTGATGCACCTGCAGCCGATTATTCAGCGCCGGGATATCACGGTGATGTGCGTCTGTTCTGGCGCGCTGCTGGCGGCGAAATCGGGCCTGCTGAACAACCGGCAGTGTACAACCCACCATGACGTTATCAGTCGTTTACGCACCGCAGCCCCCACAGCGACGATTAAAGAAAACCGCATCTTTGTGCAGGATGAGAACATCTGGACCAGCGCGGGGATCACGTCTGGCATCGATCTGGCGCTGCATATGATTAACCGCCTGTGCGGTCCCGAAAAGGCGCTGGCCGTGGCGCGCGAGATGGTGGTCTGGTTCCGCCGTTCCGGTGACGATCCCCAGCTCTCCCCGTGGCTACGCTACCGCAATCATCTTCATCCGGCGATTCATCGGGCGCAGGATGCGCTCACGGCCGAGCCACAAAAAACGTGGAGCTTGCCTGATATCGCCGCGCTGGCGCACGTCAGCCCGCGCCATCTCACCCGGCTTTTTCAGTCACATTTAGGGATTAGCGTTCGCGATTATCTGGAGCAGCTGCGTCTGGCGGTGGCGGAGCAGTGGCTATTGCAGGGGCGCGGCGTGGAGCAGGCTTCACTGGCGGCAGGGTTTTCCTCCCCGCGCCAGTACCATCGCGCCCGGCAGCGAAGCATTAGCTGACGAAGTGGCGAGTGTCGATTTTTTGCAGCAGCATCGACAGCAGCAGGCTGATCGCCAGGGTCGCGGCAAAAATCCAGACGATATCCAGCACCGGCCAGCTTTTAAGCTCAACGCCTCTTGTCCGAAGCGCGTGGATCACCAGCGCGTGAAAACCGTAAATCCCGAGAGAGTGTCGTGAAATGACGCTCAGTACGGGAAGGGGACGCGCATTCAGGGTGTTTTTAACGAGCGTGAGCAGCGATACGGCACAGATAAAGACCATCGGCCCGCAGTAGAGATACCAGGTATCGGCAAAATTACCGCGCCATTGAAGCTCATGCAGCGTCCCGCGTGAAATCACCGCCACGCCAGCGATAAACAGTGCCCCGCAGAGCCAGTTCAGACCACGTTTTTGCGTGTCCATCATTCCGATGGCGCGCCCCAGCATGCCGTAAAGCACGTAATAGAAGGTATCGCCGTTGATATAAAGGTTGACCGGCAACCACTCAAAACCGTCGATTTTCTGCGAGACCGTATTTGGGTTGGCGACAATGCCAATCACCACCATCAGGGCCAGAAGCATTTTTCCGCTGACGTTTTTCACCTGAATGAGGGGGGAGACCAGATAGATCACGATAATGGCGAAGAAGAACCACAGGTGGTAGAACACCGGCTTTTGCAGCACGTATTTTAGCGATAGTCCGGCGTTTATTGAGGTAAACAGAGTGATATAGAGCAAGGCAACGGCGCTGTAGAACCCCAGGCAGGCCGCGATGCGGATGAAGTGCCTTGGCTGCGCGCTGCGTTCACCAAAAAAGAGAAAGCCGGAAATCATAAAGAACAGCGGCACGCTGACCCGCGACGCAGAGTTGAGAATATTGGCGATATCCCAGTTAACGGGGCTGATGCTGTGCGCATTCGTGACGTACCAGGTCGTCGTGTGGATCATGACCACCATCAGACAGGCTATTCCTCGCAGGTTATCAATCCAGTTAATTTTTGACTGCATCAGTTCCTCGTATTCCCTGTAAATTGAGTGTGACTCCCATTGTCCAAATGTCTTCGTTTGGAAAATTCTGAGTTTTATTCCGCAGGCTTGTCGGGAGGCCACGAGATTCGCAGAATGCCGGACCATAATCTATAAAAGCGTTGATACTAAAAATAACAGCCACTGACCAGGGCGGTAATAAAAATGATGATGAAGCGTGTGGCGTCACTCTTTCTGCTGTGCATACTGGCGGGATGCAGTGCGCCACAGGAAGCACCTGTGCAAAAAGCGCAGCAGGGTAAAATGAGCCCGGAACGATCACTGAATATGGAAGCGCTCTGTAAAGATCGGGCCGCTCGCCGCTATAACTCGGACGTGCAGAAAATTGACGTTACCGGTTTTGAACGTTTTCAGGGCAGCTATGAGCTGCGGGGCCATACGTCGCGTAAAGAGGGCTTTGTCTGCTCGTTTGATGCGGACGGTCAGTTTTTACACCTCTCCATGCGCTAGCCTGCTCGGATAATCAACAGCCAGACGCCGTCAGCGTTCTGGCCGGAAGGCTTATTTCCCAATTTTCCCTAAACAACCCCGTTTCGTACTGTATATCTTGCAGCCAGCGGGTATACTGGTCCCTTCCATTTAAAACCACACGTATCCAGCACGAAATACTATGCAAAAGTTTGATACCAAGACCTTCCAGGGCCTGATCCTGACCTTACAGGATTACTGGGCTCGTCAGGGCTGTACCATTGTTCAACCTTTGGACATGGAAGTCGGCGCCGGCACTTCACACCCGATGACCAGCCTGCGCGCGTTGGGGCCAGAGCCAATGGCGACCGCGTATGTGCAGCCTTCCCGTCGTCCGACCGATGGTCGTTACGGTGAAAACCCGAACCGTCTGCAGCATTACTATCAGTTCCAGGTGGTGATTAAGCCATCACCCGACAATATTCAGGAACTGTACCTCGGGTCGCTGAAAGAGCTGGGTATGGATCCTACCATCCACGACATCCGTTTCGTGGAAGATAACTGGGAAAACCCAACGCTGGGTGCCTGGGGTCTTGGTTGGGAAGTGTGGCTGAACGGCATGGAAGTGACCCAGTTCACCTACTTCCAGCAGGTGGGCGGTCTGGAATGTAAGCCGATCACCGGTGAGATCACCTACGGTCTGGAACGTCTGGCCATGTACATTCAGGGCGTAGACAGCGTTTACGACCTGGTCTGGAGCGACGGCCCGCTGGGTAAAACCACCTACGGCGACGTGTTCCATCAGAACGAAGTGGAGCAATCCACTTATAACTTCGAATACGCGGACGTGGACTTCCTGTTCACCTGCTTCGAGCAGTATGAGAAAGAAGCGCAGCAGCTGCTGGCGCTGGAGACTCCGCTGCCGCTGCCTGCCTACGAGCGTATTCTGAAGGCCGCCCACAGCTTCAACCTGCTGGACGCCCGCAAAGCCATCTCCGTGACTGAACGTCAGCGCTACATTCTGCGTATTCGTACCCTGACCAAAGCCGTTGCAGAAGCTTACTACGCGTCCCGTGAAGCCCTTGGCTTCCCGATGTGCAACCGAAACAAATAAGAGGCGGCCATGTCTGAGAAAACTTTCCTGGTGGAAATCGGCACCGAAGAGCTGCCACCAAAAGCCCTGCGCAGCCTGGCTGAATCTTTTGCTGCGAACGTGACTGCCGAGCTGGATAACGCTGGCCTGGCACACGGTAAAATTGAGTGGTTTGCCGCGCCGCGCCGTCTGGCGCTAAAAGTGGCAAATCTGGCGGCGTCCCAGCCAGATCGCGAAGTCGAAAAACGTGGCCCGGCGATTGCCCAGGCCTTTGACGCGGAAGGCAAGCCGAGCAAAGCGGCGGAAGGCTGGGCGCGCGGCTGCGGCATCACCGTCGATCAGGCCGAGCGTCTGACCACGGATAAAGGCGAGTGGCTGCTGTACCGTGCGCACGTGAAGGGCGAAAGCGCGGAAGCGCTGCTGCCGGACATGATTGCCACGTCTCTGGCGAAGCTGCCTATTCCGAAGCTGATGCGCTGGGGCGCGTCTGACGTGCACTTTGTGCGTCCGGTTCACACCGTGACCCTGCTGCTGGGCGACACCGTTATTCCGGCCACCATTCTGGGCGTGGCGTCCGATCGCGTGATCCGCGGCCACCGCTTTATGGGCGAGCCAGAGTTCACCATCGACAATGCCGACCAGTATCCGCAGATCCTGCTGGAGCGCGGCAAGGTCATTGCTGACTACGAACAGCGTAAAGCCAAAATCAAAGCGGACGCGGAAGACGCGGCGCGCAAGATTGGCGGTAAAGCCGATCTGAGCGACAGCCTGCTGGAAGAAGTGACCTCGCTGGTGGAATGGCCGGTTGTGCTGACTGCAAAGTTCGAAGAGAAATTCCTGGCCGTTCCGGCTGAAGCGCTGGTTTACACCATGAAGGGTGACCAGAAGTACTTCCCGGTCTATGCCAACGACGGCAAACTGCTGCCAAACTTCATCTTCGTGGCAAACATCGAATCGAAAGATCCGATCCAGATTATCTCTGGTAACGAGAAGGTCGTTCGTCCGCGTCTGGCGGATGCCGAGTTCTTCTTCAATACCGACCGTAAAAAGCGTCTGGAAGATCATCTTCCACGCCTGCAGACCGTGTTGTTCCAGCAGCAACTGGGTACGCTGCGCGACAAGACCGACCGTATCGCGGAGCTGTCCGGCTGGATTGCCCGTGAAATCGGTGCGGACGTTAATCACGCAACGCGTGCTGGCCTGCTGTCTAAATGCGACCTGATGACCAACATGGTGTTCGAATTTACCGACACCCAGGGCGTGATGGGTATGCATTACGCGCGTCACGATGGCGAAGCGGAAGACGTGGCCGTGGCCCTGAACGAGCAGTATCAGCCGCGCTTTGCGGGTGACGAACTGCCGTCTAACCCGGTTGCGTGCGCGGTGGCGATTGCCGATAAGATGGACACCCTGGCGGGTATCTTCGGTATCGGTCAGCATCCGAAAGGCGACAAAGACCCGTTTGCGCTGCGTCGTGCTGCGCTCGGCGTGCTGCGTATCATCGTTGAGAAGAACCTGAACCTGGATCTGCAGACCCTGACCGAAGAAGCGGTGCGTCTGTACGGCGACAAGCTGACCAACGCGAACGTGGTGGATGACGTGATCGACTTTATGCTCGGTCGTTTCCGCGCCTGGTATCAGGATGAAGGTTACACCGTCGACACCATTCAGGCGGTGCTGGCGCGTCGTCCGACCCGTCCGGCTGATTTCGATGCGCGTATGAAGGCGGTTTCCCACTTCCGTACGCTGGAAGCGGCATCTGCTCTGGCGGCAGCCAACAAGCGTGTATCCAACATTCTGGCGAAATCCGACGAGACGCTTAACGAGCGCG
The DNA here is from genome assembly GCF_048685015.1 of Enterobacter sp. BNK-13. Taxonomy (NCBI): domain Bacteria; kingdom Pseudomonadati; phylum Pseudomonadota; class Gammaproteobacteria; order Enterobacterales; family Enterobacteriaceae; genus Enterobacter; species Enterobacter sp. BNK-13. The sequence continues at coordinate 4,562,496 of NZ_JBLQTP010000001.1, forward strand.
TAAACGCCGCGACGCTGAAAGAGCCGGAAGAGATCGCCCTGGCGATGCAGGTTGTGGTGCTGCGCGACAAGCTCGAGCCGGTCTTCGCGGAAGGTCGCTACCAGGAAGCGCTGGTGGAACTGGCCGAGCTGCGTGACGTTATCGACGCCTTCTTCGAGAAAGTGATGGTAAACGTAGAAGATAAAGAGCTGCGTATTAACCGTCTCTCTATGCTCGAGAAACTGCGTGAGCTGTTCCTGCGCGTGGCGGATATTTCGCTGCTGCAGTAATGTGCCCGTTGTGACAAATGCTAAAAACCCGCTTCGGCGGGTTTTTTTATGGGGCTTTCGTACGCCGGATAAGCGCAGCGCCATCCGGCAGGTTTAGCCGATCGCGATCAGGCTGGCTTTTAAAGCGTCCGGAACAGGATCCAGAAGCGCGGGTTGCAGAAGATTCAGACAGGCATAAAGTCTGCCGTAAAGCGCCATTTTTGGGGCGGGTTCTTCGCAATCTACCAGTGCGTCGGTAAAACGTTCGCAGTTATCCGCCAGTTCGGTGAAGTCGGTGGCGTGGTTGAAGGGCAGAGTGATTAAAGAATGAACTTGGGTTGGGGTAGTAGCCTTATTGGCAGCCTCCGATAAGTGATAAAGCTTCCACCACCGGAAATGCTAACTTCGCTGGTGGTGGACTGAACAGAGTTAGCATTACCGGCCTTATCGGATACCGGCGCATCTTTCGATGCCCCTGCTCAGCCCACCATTGAGATGTAGCAAAGCATGCTGCACAAAATGTGCCGCCGATAAGATAAGCCAGGATGCTAAACCCGGCACCTGATTTTGCAGGTGCGAAGAGAACTTACTGCTCATCAAAACAGGCGGCAACAGATTTGAGCTATGCCACTGAGGATATTACCATTTCTGGAAAGAGACTCGCAAAATCACCGCAGTGAAAAGCATACTGCGGGCAGAGGTCTTACAGCGACGCTATGGTCCGGCTGTAAATCGCTGAGGCGTTTCCTGTAGGCCGGGGCGAGGCGCATGGATGCGCCGAGAGGGCGGGCTTTACAGGGATGTTACCTCCGCCCGTCCCCGATAAGCCGGAAGGAATAAGCCGAAGGTACCGCGTAGCGGCGATTTACCGCCGGGAGCCCGGGTAGCCAGGGTGGTGGCGACTGCACTGAACCCCATATCCAGGACACCAGATCATAGAATCTGGAGGTCCTTATGAGATATCCCTTCCACATCCGTCTTGAGGCTGTTCAGCATTACATGACTGGCCAGTCGAGCATTAAAGAAACAGCCCGTCTGTTCAGTGTTGGCCGAACACCTCTTACCCGCTGGATACGGTCTTACAGGCGTCAGGGGAAGGCCGGGCTGGAGGACCGTCCTGCACGGACCTATACTTCAGCTTTCAGGCTCCGCGTAATCCGTTATGTTGCTGAACACGGGTGCAGCTATGCGGAAGCTTCAGCGCGCTTTGCCATTCCAAATGAGTCGCTCATTCTCGACTGGACAAGACGTTACCGGAAAGGCGGCGCACAGGCGCTTAATACAGCCAAATCCGGGCCCGCTATGTCACAGAAAAAGTTTATACCTGACTCCAGACCGCTCAGTGAGATGACTCCCTCAGAACTTCTGAGAGAGCTGGAATATCTGCGGGCGGAAAACGCATATCTAAAAAAGCTCAAAGCCCTGAGGGAAGAAAAGACTCTCAGGGAACAGCAGAAAAAGCGCGAGTGATACAGAGTCTGCTTGCAGACCACCGACTTGTTTACCTGCTCTGTGCCGCAGGGCTGGCGCGCAGCACGTATTATTACCAGATATCCAGACCCGCAGGTGAGCCGGTTCGGTATGCGGCTGCTGTCAGTGCTATGTTCACGATCAGTCAGAGAAACGCCCAATGCTATGGTTACCGAAGAATGACGGCGGCACTGCGTAATGAGGCCTTCACGCTGAACCATAAAACGGTTCGTATATTGATGAAAAAGTATGATCTGACATGCCAGTTGCGCCGAAGAAAATACCGTTCCTGTATGGCCGGTGGTGGCCCGGCTTCCGATAATCTTCTTGCTCGCAACTTCAGAGCCGAACGCAGTGGGATAAAGTGGTGCACAGACGTGACGGAGTTCCGTGCCGGTGGTCAAAAACTGTTCCTTTCGGCCCTTCAGGATCTGTTCAATAATGAAATTGTGGCCTGGCAAACATCAACCAGTCAGTCGCAACCTCTGGTCTGCAGGATGCTAAAAAAAGCGCTTAATGCATGCAGAAACAAAGAAGGTGCGATGTTGCACAGTGATCAGGGCTGGGCTTACAGAACGCCTGTCTGGCGCAGAATGCTGGCTGATGCAGGCATAACACAAAGTATGTCGCGTAAGGGCAACTGTCTGGATAATGCAGTGATGGAAAACTTCTTCAGTCACCTGAAAGTAGAGATGTATTACAGGAAAAAGTACAGTTCAGTGAAAGAGCTTGAAAGCGATATTGGCAGGTATATTCGCTATTACAATACCGAACGAATCAGTTTAAAAACGGGCGGGATGAGTCCGGTTGAATACCGGACTCTGACAGAACAACAATGAAAGCATGGTGTCCAGGTTTAGGGGTTCAGTGCAGACTGAGCCACCCTGGCACGTTCACGGGTATTGTCGTTACAGAGTAGCAAGGAACATAAAGTGAACGGAATGACCACCAGAGCCGTATGCTTCCCCTCACCCTAATCCTCTCCCCAAAGGGGCGAGGGGATTGTTCACTGCTCGCATTAATTTGTGGGGATCCCTCAGCCCAAAGGGAGAGGGAGTATAAGTCGTCCAAAATTTAACCTTGAAACCGTCAACACATTACCGCTATCCTTATCGCGTTAACTTTCTCGCGCTGGAGCACCCCCCAAAAATGAACAAACACGACTGATGAATTTCGATCCTTGCTAAACGCCACCGCGTCGGCAGGGGATGTTTTGATTTCATTCAGGAGTGCTTATGGCTCATTTTGCGCAGCCCCCTTCTTTTATTTTGCATCAGGTCACCTGTCAGTTTCCGACGGGCGATACCCTTTTTGGTCCGCTGAATCTTTCGCTGGAACCCTCCCTGTGCGCGCTGGTTGGCCGCAACGGCAGCGGAAAAACGCGTCTGCTGCGTCTGCTGGCGGGGCTGGACGAACCGGCTACCGGTCATATCGAACGCTTTGGCTCGCATGCCTGGGTGGCGCAGCAGCACGTCATTTCTTCGCAGACGACGCTGGCTGAATTGCTCGGATATGACGCGATTTTTGCGGCGCGTAAGCGCATCGACAGCGGCGATTACCAGCCCGACGATCTGGCGTTGCTCGACGGTTACTGGGATATAGCCGAACGTCTGAGCGAAGCGTTTATCAATGCGAAGCTCCCACCGTTTGATCCGGATAAACCTGCCGGTGAACTCAGCGGCGGCGAGCGCATTCGTGCCCTGCTGTGCGGGGCGTTTACGGCTGAATCGGATTTCATGCTGCTGGACGAACCCACTAACCATCTGGATCGACAAGGCCGGGCATGGTTCTACGACCAGTTGTGTCGGTATCAGGGCGGCGTACTGGTGGCCTCCCATGACCGTGAGTTACTGGCTCAGGTACCCCGTATCCTTGAGCTGAGCGCCTCGGGTCTACGCAGCTACGGCGGAAATTATGCGGATTATCAAGCCCAGCGCGATGCCGAACAGCAGGCGGCCCGCGCGGCGCTGGAACATGCGGCAACCGAGCGCAAACGCACCCGCGCACGCATGCAAAAAGAGCATGATGACAGCCAGCGGCGGTCGGCAAAGACGTTACGCACCGTCGATACCCTGAATATCGCGTCGTTTGAGCGGGTCAAATATAAAGGCGCGGCAAAGGAACGTATCGGCAGCTGGAAAAAACAGCACAGCGAGCAAAATGAAGCGCTGAACGCCGCGGTTAACAAGGCGCGTGAGCGGGTTGAAGACGATAATCCGGTCATGTTCACTCTGCCGGGGAGTCAGGTCCCGGAGGGCAAACAGGTACTGGTGCTGGAGGATCTGGTGCTGCCGCATGTGCCTGTTCCACCGCTTACCTGGCGGATGGACGGACCGATGCGCGTGGCGTTAAAGGGACCGAACGGCTGCGGAAAATCGACGCTGTTAAAAACTATCCTCGGCGAGATGGCTCCCCGTTCGGGTACCTGTAAGGTCTCCGTTAGCTGTGCTTATCTCGACCAGCATCTCTCCCGGCTCGATCTCTCGCAGTCGGTCATGACGCATCTCAATTTGAGTCATACCCCTCTGGAAGAGGGGGTATTGCGAACCCGTTTAGCGCAGCTTCAACTGGGGGCTGACAAAGTGATGCTCCCATTGGCGGCGCTCAGCGGCGGTGAGCGTCTTAAGGCTGCCCTGGCCTGCGTGCTGTGGCGCGCGGAGGCCACGCAGCTTCTGCTGCTGGATGAACCGACCAATCATCTGGATCTGGCTTCAGTCCAGGCCATTGAAGCGGCGCTGGCCGGTTTCCCTGGGGCACTGCTGGTGGTATCACACGATGAGGCGTTTTTAAGCGGCTTAACGTTAACGCATGCGCTGGTGTGGGAAGAGGCGGGTTGGCGTTGTGATAGCCTGTAAAACACAAGCCCCCGCAAAGGCGGGGGCATTCAATCTTCACTACGCTATCTGTTTGCTGAGTGCAGGGTTGGCCTGAATCAGGCGCATCAGCCTTAACTCGGTTGGGGTGGGTTTCTCACGTTTTGACTCCCACTCCTGCACCATAGCCACGCTGACACCCATCGCTCTGGCGAATTCTTCGGTTTTCAGTCCTGTCCCTTTGCGCAATTGCTCATATTCTGTAAAGGGATTGGATTTTTGTTGCAGGGTAATCGTCTGCGGTACATCTTTAAAAATGATCTGTTCCAGACTGCTCAGCAGTTCAAACTCAGGATCTTTATATTCCATTGAGGACTCCTCTTAAATCTCACATCGTGATCAAGAACATCAGAGAGCCAATTAAGAATAGTCCCTAATACCAACCCAGGATCGTCACGGGTGTGATTAATCGTGCGGTAACGATCGCTGTATCCGATTCAGCAATATGGAGAGTTATGCTAATTCCCTGATTAGTCATATGTCGGCTTCGCCAGGTATTTTTTTGTAAATGATAAGAAATAAATCGGCAATAGCCGTTTTGCATGAAAAGAGTATCTTGCAAGGCTGACCTGGACTATCCTTGTCAGCGTCGGGCACGCGTGTGCCGGTGTGCGCTTTTTTGGGTGAAAGGAGTAATAAAATGGCGACAGGAAAGTCCTGCTCTCGCTGGTTTGCGCCTATTGCGGCGTTGTTGATGGTTGTTAGCCTGAGTGGGTGTTTTGATAAAGAAGGCGATCAGCGCAAAGCGTTTATCGATTTTCTGCAGAATACAGTGATGCGCAGCGGCGAGCGGTTGCCGACGCTGACTGCGGATCAGAAAAAACAGTTTGGCCCCTTCGTGTCCGATTACGCCATTCTTTATGGTTATTCACAGCAGGTGAGCCAGGCGATGGATTCCGGTATCCGCCCGGTAGTGGATAGCGTGAACGCCATCCGCGTTCCACAGGATTATATGACGCAACGTGAACCGCTGCGCCAGTCCAACGGTGCGCTTGGCGTGCTGAGCCAGCAGTTGCAAAATGCGAAAATGCAGGCTGACGCGTCACGTTCTGCGCTGAAGCAGGGCGACGATCTCAAACCGGTCTTCGACAAAGTGTATGAGAAAGTGGTGACCAAACCGTCTGAAGCACTGCAGCCGTTGATTCCAGCCGCGCAAATCTTCACGCAGCAGCTGGTCCAGGTGGGTGACTTTATCGCCCAGCAGAATACGCAGGTGAGCTTTGTTGCCAACGGTATTCAGTTCCCGACCTCCCAGCAGGCAAGCCAGTACAATACGCTGATTGGGCCGCTGGCCTCCCAGCATCAGGCCTTTAGCCAGGCCTGGAGTGCGGCAGTCACTGCCACAGAATAAGACGAAAAACCCCGCTTCTGGCGGGGTTTTTTTTATGCATACAGAAAATAACGCTTGTCATTCCTCTACCACATCGGTATAACTGTTCCCGTCGGTTTGTTACACAGACCTAAAGCAGTTTAGTAAAGCAGTCCAGATTGTTATCCATAGATACCCTTCGTAGTGACCCTTCCTTCATCGCTTAAAAATCTGTAACGCAATCCATCAAGCCGGAAGGCACAATATATTTGTTAATAAGGTAATTTCTATGTCTGCTAAAATGACTGGTCTGGTAAAATGGTTCAACGCTGATAAAGGTTTCGGCTTCATCACTCCTGACGATGGCTCTAAAGACGTGTTCGTACACTTCTCTGCTATCCAGAACGATGGCTACAAATCTCTGGACGAAGGTCAGAAAGTGTCCTTCACCATCGAAAGCGGCGCTAAAGGCCCAGCAGCTGGTAACGTTGTAAGCCTGTAAGCTTCCAACCCAGTAGCAAAGAATTTAAAAACCCGCCTTCTGGCGGGTTTTTTCGTTTCTACCGTTGCACCTGCGGGTTCACGCAGTTTATCTCCACCTTTCCACCTAATGCGGCAATCAGATTATCAACCGCGGTGGCCGCCATGTTGTAGCGCGTCTCATGGGTGGCTGAGCCGATGTGGGGCAGGGCAACCACGTTAGGCAGCGAAAGCAGTGGCGAATCCACCGGCAGCGGCTCCTGCTCAAACACGTCCAGACCTGCTGCATGGATCTCACCGTTTTGCAGGGCCTCAATCAGCGCCTTCTCATCCACCACCGGGCCTCGACCCGCGTTGATGAAAATGGCGGACGTCTTCATTTTTTCAAACGCCTCTTTGCCGATCAGATGACGGGTTTCGTTCGTCAGCGGCAGAACAAGGCAGACAAAATCGGCTTCCTGCAGCAGGGTATCCAGCTCGCAGTAACGGGCGTTGAAGCGTTCTTCGGCTTCACTGTGATGGCGACGCGCGTTATACAGAATCGGCATGTTAAAACCAAAATGCGCGCGCTGCGCCAGCGCCAGCCCGATACGCCCCATACCGACAATGCCCAGCGTTTTGCCGTGAACATCCACACCGAACCAGTCCGGACCAATGCTCTTTGTCCATTCGCCCGCTTTGACGCGCTCAGCCACTTCCACCACGCGACGGGCCGTGGTGAGCATGAGCGCCATCAGCGTATCGGCCACGGTTTCCGTCAGGGCATGCGGCGTATGCATCAGCAGGATCTTGCGGGCGTTTAGGGCATCCACGTCGAAGTTGTCGTAACCCACGGAAACGGTTGAGGTAGCACGAAGCTTCGGCATTTTCTCCAGCAGGGCGACATCCACTTTTTCGCTTGAACCCAGCAGACCCTCGGCGCTGGCGAACGCGTCGGCGTGCTGTGCCACGGTTTCCGGGCGCAGGTTCTTCACCTGCGTGACGGTGAAGTGCTCTTCAAGACGTTTCTGCAGATCTTCCGGCAGGGCTTTATACAAAATGACGGACGGCTTCATGCTAATCTCCGTTGATTTTTTTAAGGATTCAGGCGTGGCGAGCGCCGACAGGGTGTTGTTGATTATTAGCAGGCTTAACAATCAGAGTAAGCCACACCGAGGCGAAAAGCGCCACCCCCATAAAGATGTACGATGCGGACGGACTGCCGGTAGCACCGTTCAGGTAACCCACGAACCAGGAGCCGCAGAACGAACCCAGTGCACCCATACTGTTAATCAGCGCCATCGCGCCACCCGCAACGTTACGCGGCAGCATCTCGGGGATGATGGCGAAGAACGGTCCGTACGGGGCGTACATGGCGGCACCGGCAATCACCAGCAGCGTATAAGAGACCCAGAAGTGGTTTGCGCCCACGGCCCAGGAGCCAATAAAGGCGAAGGCAGCAATCAGCAGCAGCGGCCAGACAAACAGCTTGCGGTTCTGCAGCTTGTCCGACGCCCAGGAGACGATAATCATCGCGATGGTTGCCGCCAGATACGGTACGGATGACAGCCAGCCTACTTCGACCATGCCGAGGTTTTCACCGCCGCTGCGGATAATGGACGGCAGCCACAGCACAAAGCCGTACACGCCAATGCTCCAGGTAAAATACTGTGCGCAGAGCAGGATCACGTTACGCGAGCGGAAGGCTTCACCATAGTTACGTACCGCCTTCAGACCTTGCTGTTCTTTATCCAGCTGCGCCTGCAGCGCTGCTTTTTCATCTTCGGAAAGCCATTTCGCCTGGGCAGGTTTATCTTTCACCAGCACCCACCAGCAGAAGGCCCAGATAATCGCCGGCACCCCTTCAATGATAAACATCTCGCGCCAGCCGAAGGACTGGATCAGGTAGCCCGACACCACCGACATCCACAGTACCGTGACCGGATTACCGAGGATCAGGAAGGTATTCGCGCGCGAGCGCTCAGATTTGGTAAACCAGTTGCTGATGTAGATCAGCATCGCGGGCATAACCGCCGCCTCAACGACGCCGAGGATAAAGCGAATGGCGGCCAGGGCAGGAATATTGTTCACCATGCCGGTCAGTGACGCGCAGGCGCCCCACAGGATCAGACAGATGAAGATCAGCTTACGCACGCTGCGGCGTTCCGCATAAATCGCGCCGGGGATCTGGAAGAAGAAGTAACCCAGGAAGAAAAGGGCACCCAGCAGGGAAGAGATACCTTTGGTGATCCCGAGGTCCTCGGTGATCCCCGCTGCGGACGCGAAGCTGAAGTTGGCACGGTCAAGGTACGCCAGGCTGTACGTGATAAACACGATTGGCATGATGTACCACCAGCGTTTTACTGCATTGGTCGAACTGTTCATAGGCTTGCCTCTGTTGTTGAGGTTGTTACCGCCGTTGTCTGTAGGGTACACGGTGGCTTAATTATTTGGTGCGGCTTGCTGCCCTCACCCTGGCCCTCTCCCACAGGGAGAGAGAATTTAAACGCCGAGCTGTGCTCGCGTTGGTAATCCTTCGCTGTCGCCCTGCACCTGAATGGCCAGCGAGCCAATCTTGTTGCCTCGTGCGACGGCCTGCGGCAGCGTTTTGCCTTCCAGAAGGGCGCTAATCACGCCCACGGCAAAGCCGTCGCCCGCGCCGACGGTGTCGACCACGTTCTCGACCTTCACTGCCGCGACCGCACCCTGTTCACCGTTGGTCGTTTTAAACCATGCGCCATCGGCACCGGTCTTCAGCACCACCGCTTTTACCCCTTTATTCAGGTAGAAGTCGGCAATGCCTTCCGGCGTGCTTTCGCCGGTCAGGATCATCCCTTCTTTCAGGCCTGGCAGAACCCAGTCCGCCCTGAACGCCAGACGGTTCAGTTTCTCCACCATTTCCGCTTCGCTTTTCCACAGCACCGGGCGCAAATTCGGATCGAACGAGATCGTTTTGCCCTGGGCTTTCAGGGTAGCTGCCGCATGATCCAGCAGTTCATACGAGCTGGCAGACAGCGCGGCCGCCACGCCGCTCAGATGAAGATGGCGCGCGGAGGCAAAGTAATCGGCGTGGTAATCCGCGACAGAGAGGTGGCTTGCGGCCGAGCCTTTACGGAAATACTCTACGATGGGATCGGTTCCATTTTCGACCTTGGATTTAAGCTGAAAGCCGGTAGGGAAGCGTCCGTCGAGGGTGACGCCAGCGGCATCAATCCCCTCTTTTTTCAGCGAATCGAGAACGAAATGGCCAAAGCTGTCATCCCCCACGCGGCTGACCCAGCCCACGTTCAGGCCGAGACGCGCCAGGCCGGTCGCGACGTTCAGTTCTGCGCCTGCGACGCGTTTGATAAAGTGCTCCACCGCACTCAGCTCGCCCGTTTCGGTGGCGACAAACATGGCCATGGCTTCACCAATCGTGATGACATCCAGCGTCTTGTGCATGGTTTACTCCTCGCGCAGCAGGTTGACGTAATGGCGGGTAACGGCGGTTAAATCCGACCCTTCCAGCGGGAATTCGATACCGCGCGGGGCATCGGCAGGCAGCTGGCCGAGCAGATCCAGCCAGCGCGCATCTGCGCGGTCCGGTGCGACGGCGCGGAAGTTATCTTTATGCGGCACGGCGGCTTTCACGTGGATATAGCTCACCGCAGGGGCCAGATGACGCGCGGCCTCTTCCGGGGAGTCGCCCACCCACAGCCAGTTCCCCATGTCGAAGGTCAGCGTGACGGGGAGCGCCATTTCCCGACAGGCGGCCTGGAAGCGCTGCATGGGCGCGAGCTGTCCGCAGTCGGTCTGATCGTTCTCCACGACCAGCGCCATACCGCTGGTGTTCAATAGCGTACGCAGGGCGTCGAGCGGTTGCGTGTCGCTGAAATGGCCGAGGGAAACCTTCAGCCACAGGGCGTTCAGGGTGTTGGCTTCAGAGAGATAGTGGGGCAGGTCCGGGTTGAGGGTGCCGTCGGGCATAAACAGGGCGGCGGGTGCGGAGTAGCACGCCAGCAGGCCCAGCAGCTCAATGGATTCGCCCAGCGCAGGCAGCGCCAGCAGCTCTTCGCTGTTGAACAGCTCGCGGCGGATCTCCACGCCGTCTGCCCCCGCACCAGCAATAACAGGGAGCATCGCCCGTTGACCGCCCGCCTGCCGCACCTGTTCCGCACCGTACGCGGCGGTGACCACCATAATTTTTCTGCCCATCTTCGGACTCCATCGCAACATATCAATACTATTACGCTAGATGGAACCGGTTCCAAAGAAAAGGTCAGGATGTTGAATTTATGATCGCTATCACAAGGGAAATTTAACGCGCGGTAGAGCCACGAACGATCAGTTCACCGGAGAAGACCTGCTCGCGAACGGCATCGCTGGTGCCTTCAATACGACGAACCACTTGTTCAACAGCAGCATAGCCAATCTGCCAGGTGGGTTGTTTGAGGGTGGTAATGCCTACGCCAGCCAGTTCCGCCCACTCCAGTTCATCGAATCCCAGCAGACCAATGTCGCTGCCCCAGTGCAGGCCAATGCGCTTGAGCGAGCGGGCAACCTGCAGGGTCAACGCCCCGTTGGCGGAGATAACGGCTTTTCGCATCCCGCGATGGCGCATGTGGAACTGACGCAGGGTGTTGTCGAGCTGCGCGGCTTCGTGCAGCGGCGTTTCGGCATTTTCGGCGATCACGCCGGGATAACGCTCCAGCGTGGCGCGAAATGCGCTCAGGCGTTCACGACGGGTGTTGACCATCCCCAGCGGTTCACTCAGAAACAGAATGGCCTCGAAGCCCTGTTCAATCAGATGTTCGGTGGCGGTCGTCGCGGCCTGGGTGTTGTCCAGCCCGACCACGTCACAGGCAAATTCCGGGATTTTACGGTCGATGAGGACCATGGGCAGGGAGGATTGCTGCAGGCGATTTAATCCTTCTTCACGCATGCCTACCGCGTTGACCACAATCCCTTCCACCTGATAGCTGCGCAGCAGGTCGAGATAATGCAGCTCCTGGTCGACTTCGTTGTTGGTATTACAGACCAGCGGCGTAAAGCCTTTCTCGCGACAGGCGGCTTCGATACCGCTGAGCACGTTCACGGAGTAGGGGTTGGTGATATCGGCGATGATCAGCCCGATAAGGCGGGTGCGGCCGCGTTTGAGCCCGCGCGCCATGAGGCTGGGACGGTAGTCGAGATCGGCAATGGCCTGTTCAATACGCGCCAGCAACGCATCGGACAGCAGGTGTTTCTCGCCGTTAAGATAGCGCGAAATGCTGGTTTTACCGGTTTTGGCGGCTTTCGCCACGTCGCTGATGGTGGCCCGGGCTGGTTTGCTCATCACTGATTTCCCTGAATTTAGTGAGAATACCTTAGCGGGAAAATCGGACGAATCAAGTAATTTGCCCGGTGGCGCTGCGCTTACCGGAGGTTGCGGTCTGATGCCCTCACCCCAACCCTCTCCCACGGGAGAGGGCGCAAACACTAAAAACGGCAACGGGTTGCCGTTTTGCTTTTACCTACTGAATTGGGCTTAACGTAATCTCAACACGGCGGTTCTGCGCTTTGCCTTCCGCCGTGCTGTTGCTGGCGATAGGGTTGGCAGGGCCCATGCCGCTGGTGCGGATGCGGTTTGCTTCAACGCCCTGGGTGATGAGTGAGCTTGCCACGGCATCGGCGCGCTGCTGGGACAGACGCATGTTCAGATCCTGGCTGCCGGTGCTGTCGGTATAGCCCATCACGTTCACCGCGGTCTTGTTGTACTCTTTCAGCACCATCGCCACGCCGGTCAGGGTATTCGCGCCAGCCGGTTTCAGCGTTGCGCTGCTGCTGTCGAAGGTCACATTGTTCGGCATGTTCAGGATGATGTTATCGCCGCTGCGCGTCACGCTCACGCCGGTTCCCTTCATTTTGTCGCGCAGCTTCGCTTCCTGCACGTCCATGTAATAGCCGACGCCGCCGCCCAGCGCTGCGCCTGCCGCTGCGCCAATCAGCGCGCCTTTGCCGCGGTCTTTCTTGGAGGAGGAGAGCGCCCCAACGCCTGCGCCGACCAGCGAGCCGATACCCGCGCCAATGCCGGATTTACCCGCTTCGCGTTCACCGGTGTAAGGGTTGGTTGTGCAGCCAGAAACAGCCAGGGCACCGCTCACCAGAGCGGCAATAACGAGTACGCGTTTTTTCATCTTCTTTCCTTAATCCTTTTTATTCTTTGCCACGGCGAGCGTGGCAGTTGATTATGACGTCCAGATACGGAGAAAATTCCGGTTATAACTCTGAAATTTGTGACAAACCATAAACGGCCTCAACAAGAAGGCCGTAAACCTGCACGCAACCAGGAGCGCACGCTTGAGCACCTCAACGAAAACCATTCTGACCGCCGCCCACTGGGGGCCGATGCTGGTCGAAACCGATGGCGAAAATGTTCTGTCGTCTCGCGGAGCATTGCCAACACAACATCCCAACTCTTTACAGACCGTCGTTCGCGATCAGGTGCATAGCAAAACGCGCGTGCGCTGGCCGATGGTGCGTAAAGGTTTTCTGGCCTCGCCGGACAAGCCGCAGGGTATTCGCGGGCAGGATGAGTTTGTTCGCGTGAGCTGGGATGACGCGCTGGCGCTGATCCACACCCAGCACAAGCGCATTCGCGACAGTTACGGTCCGTCGTCGATTTTCGCCGGGTCCTACGGCTGGCGCTCTAACGGGGTGCTGCATAAGGCGTCGACACTGCTGCAGCGCTATATGAGCCTGGCGGGAGGCTATACCGGTCATCTGGGGGATTACTCCACCGGTGCGGCGCAGGCGATCATGCCGTACGTCGTGGGCGGGAACGAAGTGTATCAGCAGCAGACCAGCTGGCCGCTGGTGCTGGCGCATACCGATGTGGTGGTGCTGTGGAGCGCTAACCCCCTTAACACGTTGAAAATTGCCTGGAATGCCAGCGACGAGCAGGGCATTGGCTATTTCGACGCGCTGCGCAAAAGCGGCAAGCGCATCATCTGCATTGACCCGATGCGCTCTGAAACCCTGGATTTCTTCGGCGACAGCGCCGAGTGGGTTGCCCCGCATATGGGCACCGACGTGGCAATGATGCTGGGTATCGCCCATACGCTGGTGGAAAACGGCTGGCACGATGTCGAATTCCTGACGCGCTGTACCACCGGCTTCGATAAGTTCGCCGACTACCTGACGGGCCAGTCCGATGGCGTGGCGAAAACGGCAGAGTGGGCAGCAGAGATTTGCGGTGTTCCTGCGGATAAACTCCGCGAACTGGCGGCGTTATTCCATAAAAATGCCACGATGTTAATGTCTGGCTGGGGGATGCAGCGCCAGCAGTTTGGCGAGCAGAAACACTGGATGCTGGTGACCCTTGCCGCGATGCTTGGGCAGATCGGTACGCCGGGCGGCGGTTTTGGTCTCTCCTATCATTTTGCCAATGGCGGTAACCCCACGCGTAAAGCGGCGGTGCTGGCGTCTTTGCAGGGCTCGGTGCAGGGCGGCGTGGATGCGGTGGATAAAATCCCGGTGGCGCGTATTGTTGAAGCCCTGGAAAATCCGGGCGGGTTCTATCAGCACAATGGTCTGGACCGCCACTTCCCGGATATTAAATTTGTCTGGTGGGCGGGTGGGTCAAACTTCACGCACCATCAGGATACCAATCGCCTGATCCGCGCCTGGCAGAAGCCGGAGCTGGTGGTGATTTCAGAGTGCTTCTGGACCGCCTCGGCGAAACACGCCGATATCGTCCTCCCGGCGACCACCTCGTTTGAGCGTAACGATCTCACCATGACCGGCGACTACAGCAATCAGCATATGGTCCCGATGAAGCGCGTGGTGGCCCCGCGTGATGAAGCGCGTGATGATTTTGACGTGTTTGCTGAACTGAGCGAACTGTGGGAAGCGGGCGGTCGCGCGCGTTTTACTGAAGGGAAAAGCGATCTGCAATGGTTGGAGACATTCTACCAGATTGCCGGGCAGCGCGGCGCGGCGCAGGGCGTGACGCTTCCGCCATTTGCTGAGTTCTGGGAGGCGAACCAGATTATTGAAATGCCGGAGAACGAACAGAACGCGCAGTTTGTTCGTTTCGCTGATTTTCGACGCGATCCGGAGAACCATCCGCTGAAAACCGAGAGCGGAAAGATTGTGATCTACAGCGAGCGTATCGCCAGCTTTGGCTATGCTGACTGCCCGCCGCATCCTACGTGGCTCGAGCCGGACGAATGGCACGGCAACGCCCGGCCGGATCAGCTGCAGGTGTTGTCTGCCCATCCCGCGCACCGTCTGCACAGTCAGCTTAACTATACCTCCCTGCGCGAGCAGTATGCGGTCGCCGGACGAGAGCCGATCACGCTGAATACCCTCGACGCGAAAGCGCGCGGGATTGCGGACGGCGACGTGGTGCGCGTCTGGAATTCGCGTGGACAGGTGCTGGCAGGGGCGGTGGTGAGCGACGGTATTAAGCCGGGCGTGATCTGCATTCATCAGGGCGCATGGCCTGACCTTGAGCTCGCCGAAGGCGGTATCTGTAAAAACGGGGCGGTTAACGTGCTGACCAAAGATCTCCCCAGCTCTAAGCTGGGGAATGGCTGCGCAGGAAACACGGCGCTGGCCTGGGTCGAGAAATATACGGGTCCCGAGCTTACCTTAACGGCGTTTGATCCGCCTGCCAGCTCATGATCCAGGTCGGGTGCTGGGTGTCATCCTGCCAGGCGCTGTCTTCAATGCGAAAGCCCTGCGCATGGTAGAAGTTCACCGCCCGGACATTTTTCTGATACACCTCCAGGGTTAAGTGCGGAAAGCGCTGTTGAACATGGTTCAGCAGCGCGCGCCCGATACCTTTCCCGATGCATGACGGCGCCACAAACAGGGCGCCGACAAACTGAGACTGCATCACGCTGATAAATCCGTATGGCTCGCCATCCTGTTCCCAGACCCAGGTTTCAGCGGACGGCAGGTAAACATCCCGCACCATGGCCTCATTCTCTTTCCAGTAATTCGGCGCGATAAACGGATGCGCTTCTGTAGTGCTTTCAAGCCACAGGCTCAGAAGCGGCGCGGTATTTTCACTTTGCCATTTGCGGATCATGATGGCCTCCCGGATGACAGAAGCAGCCGGTAACGTGGTCGTTGACCAGGCCACAGGCCTGCATAAAGGCGTAGCAGATGGTGGAGCCGACAAACTTAAAGCCGCGTTTTTTCAGGGCCTTCGAGAGCGCATCCGAGGCTGGGGTGGAGGCCGGGATGTCCGCGAGCGTGGCGGCCTGCGTGACTTGCGGAGTGTTGTTCACAAACGTCCAGACAAAATCTGAAAATGATTCGCCGTTTTGCTCCATCGCCAGATAAGCGCGTGCGTTACCGATGATGGCCTGGATCTTACCGCGATGGCGGATGATGCCGGCATCCTGCACCAGTCGTTCCACGTCCTCATCGGTCATCGCGGCGACGGCGACGGGATCGAACTGATGGAAGGCGTTGCGGTAATTTTCGCGTTTCTTCAGTACCGTAATCCATGACAACCCCGCCTGCTGGCCCTCAAGGCAGATCATCTCAAAGAGCTTTTTGCCATCCGTTTCCGGCACGCCCCATTCCCGATCGTGATAGTCGATATAAAGCTGATCCTGGCTTACCCAACCGCAACGTTCCATCCGTCATCTCCCTTATTGATACTGATTTCGCAAAAATTTCGTTCTGACTGGCTTGACGTGTTTACTATAAAGACAATAGTTAATACAGGGCTATAAGCTCTTCCTGAATAACGACAAATATCGCCGAATTCGGCTCTCTCTGGGGTCGCGTTGATGATGATAAAAAAAATCAGTGGTCGCCATGCTGTGTCTGGCCTGGTGGGAATTTCAGCCTGCCTGTTTTTTTGTAATACAGCGTCTGCCTGGCAACAGGAATATATCGTTTCAGACGCCCAAAATAATACGGCGGAACGCTATACATGGGACGCGGATCACCAACCGCGCTATGAGGATATTCTCGCTGAGCGTATTCAGTCTTCGCAAAACGCCCCGGGTCTTGCCCTGAATATACCGTCTGGCAGTACGGCAGAGGGGGCGATGAGCGTGGGCTGGAATTTTCCCGTTTCAGCGCGCATCACCACTGGCCCGGTGGTGGCGTGGCGTTATGACGGCACGGCTCCCATGATGATCAACGAGTTTGGGGATAGCGCGTCGACACAGTCAGTCACGGACCCGCTCTGGCATGCCAGCATCAGCACGCTGGGGTGGCGCGTGAATACCCAGTACGGCGATCTCCGGCCCTGGGCGCAGATCAGCTATAACCAGCAGTTTGGTGAAAACCAGTGGAAATCGCAGTTTGGTATGCCACAAACGCCCGCCCCTGCTCAAAACGGTAGCTGGATGGATGTCACCGTAGGAACGGATATTCCCTTTAATACGCACATGGCGGCCTATGCGTCGCTGGCTCAGGGGGAGCATACCACTACCGGTGAGGAGTTTTTATACACCCTCGGCGTCAGCGCGAATTTCTAGAGTTGTTACTTTTTTAAACGTTACGATAACATCTCAAATACAACAACCACAGGGTTTACAGCGATAGCAGGTACTAACACGCTATCGCTTTATTCCCGTGCCAGGTCATTCATTCCCGATTCCAGGCATTTCATTCCGTTCCGCCTGCATTTCATGCCGTTTTACCCCAGGCATATTAAGGTTTTGTTTATCGTTGTCCTCAGCGAACTTCCTTAATTTCTCTTGCAGGACAACTGCCATGAACACATCAACCTATAACCGCACGCGCTGGCTCACGCTCTTTGGTACCATCGTCACTCAGTTTGCGCTGGGGTCGGTCTATACCTGGAGCCTGTTTAACAGCGCGCTTTCCGACAAACTCGGCGCGCCGGTCAGTCAGGTCGCGTTCTCCTTTGGTTTGCTGAGCCTGGGTCTGGCGATTTCATCTTCCGTCGCGGGCAAGCTGCAGGAGCGTTTTGGCGTGAAGCGCGTGACCATGGCGTCCGGTATCCTGCTGGGTCTGGGCTTTTTCCTGACCGCGCATTCAAGCAACCTGATGATGTTGTGGCTAAGCGCTGGCGTGCTGGTGGGGCTGGCGGACGGTGCGGGGTATCTGCTGACGCTGTCAAACTGCGTGAAGTGGTTCCCGGAACGTAAAGGCTTAATCTCGGCGTTTGCCATTGGTTCTTACGGTTTGGGCAGCCTCGGGTTCAAATTTATCGACGCCCATCTGCTGGCGTCCGTCGGTCTCGAAAAAACCTTCATGATCTGGGGCGCTATCGTGCTGGTGATGATTCTGTTCGGCGCCACGCTGATGAAAGATGCGCCGCAGCAGGAAGTGAAATCTGTAAACGGCGTGGTGGAGAACGACTTCACCCTCTCGCAGTCCATGCGTAAGCCACAGTACTGGATGCTGGCGGTGATGTTCCTGACGGCCTGCATGAGCGGTCTGTATGTCATCGGCGTGGCGAAAGATATCGCGCAGGGGATGGTGAAACTGGATGCAGCCACGGCGGCCAACGCGGTGACCGTGATTTCCATTGCTAACCTCTCAGGTCGTCTGGTCCTCGGTATTCTGTCTGACAAAATTGCCCGCATCCGCGTGATTACGATTGGGCAGGTGGTTTCGCTGGTCGGTATGGCGGCGCTGCTGTTTGCTCCGCTGAATGAAGCCACCTTCTTCGCGGCGATTGCCTGCGTGGCCTTTAACTTCGGCGGCACCATTACCGTCTTCCCGTCACTGGTGAGCGAGTTCTTTGGCCTGAACAATCTGGCGAAAAACTATGGGGTTATCTATCTGGGCTTCGGGATTGGCAGTATCTGCGGCTCGCTGATTGCCTCCCTATTCGGCGGGTTCTACGTGACCTTCTGCGTGATCTTTGCCTTGCTGATTATCTCGCTGGCACTGTCCACGACGATTCGTCAGCCGCAGCGTGAAGTCTTCAAAGAGGTGCATGCCTGAGACGTTAAATAAGGCCGGTTATCCGGCCTGTTTCTTATGTGAAAACCGAGGCTTTGCTGGCGTTGTCAAATTCCTGAAGTGTTTTTTGTAAATAACTGTACCGATCACACACTCTGCTGCCACTTTTCCCTTCCTCTGTGGTCTACTTACCACGCCTGTCGTCGTTTCACTGAACGATCCCCTGTGCGTATATGTAATCTGCCCACGTAATAATCAGCGTGGGCGGTGGTACTGTCCCTTGTTCCGGGTAGCTTGCATGAAATACATTAAATCGATGGCGCAACAAAAGCTCTGCTTTTTGCTGGCGTTGTACATCGGCCTGTTTATGAATGGCGCAGTTTTTTTTCGTCGGTTTGACGGTTATGCGCATGATTTTACCGTCTGGAAAGGAATTGCAGCGGTTGTCGAATTGGTCGCTGCGGTACTGGTCACCTTCTTTTTATTCCGTATTCTTACTCTGTTTGGCCGTCGCGTGTGGCGAGTGCTGGCAACGTTTATCGTGCTGTGCTCGGCGGGTGCCAGCTATTACATGACCTTTATGAACGTGGTGATTGGCTACGGCATTATTGCCTCGGTGATGACCACGGATATCGACCTCTCTAAAGAGGTTGTTGGGCTCCACTTTATTCTCTGGCTGGTGGCCGTCAGCGCCTTGCCGCTGCTGCTCATCTGGAGCAACCGCTGCCGCTACACGCTGGTTCACCAGATCCGCACGCCCGGAAAGCGATTCAGAAGCGTCGCCGTGGTGTTGCTGGCGGGCCTGATGGTCTGGGGGCCGATTCGCCTGCTGGAAGTGAAGCAGAAGAATGATGAACGTACCTCCGGCGTGGATCTGCCAAGCTATGGCGGTGTGGTCGCCAACTCGTATTTGCCGTCTAACTGGATCTCCGCGCTGGGGCTGTATGCGTGGGCGCAGGTGGATGAATCCTCGGATAATAAGTCGCTGATAAACCCGGCGAAGAAATTTACCTATGTTGCGCCAAAGGATATCGACGATACCTACGTTGTCTTTATTATCGGAGAGACCACGCGCTGGGATCATATGGGTATTCTCGGCTATAACCGTGATACCACACCTAAACTGGCGCAGGAAAAGAACCTGATTGCCTATCGTGGCTATTCCTGTGATACCGCCACCAAGCTCTCCCTGCGCTGCATGTTTGTACGCGAGGGCGGGGCGAGCGATAACCCGCAGCGTACGCTAAAAGAGCAAAACGTCTTCTCGGTGCTGCATCAGCTTGGGTTTACCTCCGACCTCTATGCGATGCAGAGTGAGATGTGGTTCTACAGCAACACCATGGCGCAAAACATCTCCTACCGCGAGCAGATTGGCGCAGAGGCGCGCAACCGCGGAAAACCTGTCGATGACATGCTGCTGATAGATGAGATGAAACTCTCTCTCAACGGTAAGCCTGATGGCAAGCACATGATCATCCTGCATACCAAAGGGTCGCACTTTAATTACACCCAACGCTATCCGCGTAGCTTTGCCAAATGGACGCCGGAATGTGTCGGGGTGGATAAAGACTGCACCAAGGCTCAGCTGATTAACTCCTACGACAACTCCGTGATGTATGTGGATCACTTTATTGATACCGTGATTGACCAGGTTCGTGATAAGAAAGCGATCGTCTTCTATGCGGCGGACCACGGTGAATCCATCAATGAATACGAGCATCTCCACGGTACGCCACGCAAGATGGCGCCGCCGGAGCAGTTCCGCGTGCCAATGATGGTGTGGATGTCCGACAAGTATCTGGAAGACCCGGAGAAAGCGAAGATGTTTGCTCAGCTGAAGAAAGAGGCGGAGATGAAGGTGCCGCGTCGTCACGTTGAGCTGTATGACACCATCATGGGTTGTCTCGGCTATACCTCACCGGATGGTGGAATTAACGAAAACAACAACTGGTGTAAACTCCCCGATAACAGCGCAAAAGCCGCGCAGTAGCTGCTCTGGCGAGAATATCGCCAGTTGAATGGCTTTTTGAAAATAAGGGATTGACGGGCGCGCACCTCAGCAGTAAGATGCGCTCCGCATTCGGCGAGTAGCGCAGCTTGGTAGCGCAACTGGTTTGGGACCAGTGGGTCGGAGGTTCGAATCCTCTCTCGCCGACCACATTCTGAAAAGGGCTAACCGCAAGGTTAGCCCTTTTTGCATTATGACCTTACCCCACCAGAGTATCCAAAACGCCTGTTAGACCGGCTTCTCCCTGTCTGTTAACGATTTTGTGACATAATCCATTGTATTTTTTTATATATAGATTGATCTTTTTTCGCGTTGCTTATGGATAACCTCAGCATTTTTCGCTGTGCGTTTTAACGTTCGCGGTATTTAGTGCTCAGATAATCACCATTCTGCAAGAAAATTTACCCATTCTGAATAAAAGTTAATCACTGATTGTGGCGAAATAGGGAGAGAGTTGTGCTGCAACATGGCGAGTAGCATAAATTTCCCTGCTGAAAACTGGCGCTCATGGTTTTTTTAATCTTTGTTTGCGGTTTCTCACACTCAGCGTAAATCCCCGTCACCTGTATTGACGTTTTCACATTCTGTTGACAGATTGTAGGGCATGAGGGGCATTTCAGGGACGATCTGCGCTGCAACTCAAACGCTCTTCTGAAAGGATTCTCCATCCCTTTAACGCCTTCGGGCACCTCCGACCGGACCGGGTAAAAAATAAATAAAGGTCTGGCGGCGTAACACAACAAAGCAAAACATCACATTGGAGCAGAATAATGAGTATTTCCTTGAAGAAGTCAGGGATGCTGAAGCTTGGTCTGAGCCTGGTGGCTATGACCGTGGCAGCAAGCGTACAGGCAAAAACCCTGGTTTACTGTTCTGAAGGCTCGCCGGAAGGCTTTAACCCACAGCTCTTTACCTCTGGTACGACGTACGACGCAAGCTCTGTACCGATCTATAACCGTCTGGTTGAATTCAAAACCGGTACCACGGAAGTGATTCCGGGTCTGGCTGAGAAGTGGGACGTCAGCGAAGACGGTAAAACCTATACCTTCCACCTGCGCCAGGGCGTGAAGTGGCAGGACAGCAAAGATTTCAAACCAACGCGCGACTTTAATGCCGACGACGTTGTGTTCTCCTTCGACCGTCAGAAAAACACCCAGAACCCGTACCACAAAGTCTCTGGCGGCAGCTATGAATACTTCGAAGGGATGGGCCTGCCGGATCTGATCTCTGAAGTGAAAAAAGTGGACGATAATACCGTTCAGTTCGTGCTGACGCGTCCTGAAGCGCCGTTCCTGGCAGACCTGGCCATGGACTTCGCCTCTATTCTGTCCAAAGAGTACGCGGACAACATGCTGAAAGCCGGTACGCCGGAGAAAGTCGACCTGAACCCAATCGGTACCGGTCCATTCCAACTGCTGCAGTACCAGAAAGACTCCCGTATTCTGTATAAAGCGTTCGAAGGCTACTGGGGCACCAAGCCGAAGATTGACCGTCTGGTCTTCTCCATCACGCCTGATGCGTCCGTACGTTATGCAAAACTGCAGAAAAACGAATGCCAGGTGATGCCATACCCGAACCCGGCAGACATCGCCCGCATGAAGCAGGACAAGAACATCAACCTGCTGGAGCAGGCTGGCCTGAACGTGGGCTATCTCTCCTTCAACACCGAGAAGAAACCGTTTGATGACGTGAAAGTGCGTCAGGCGCTGACCTACGCGGTGAACAAAGAAGCGATTATCAAGGCGGTTTACCAGGGCGCTGGCGTTGCAGCCAAAAACCTGATCCCACCAACCATGTGGGGCTATAACGACGACGTTAAAGACTACTCCTACGATCCTGAGAAAGCGAAAGCGCTGCTGAAAGAAGCGGGCCAGGATAAAGGCTTCACCGTCGAGCTGTGGGCGATGCCGGTACAGCGTCCGTACAACCCGAACGCACGCCGTATGGCAGAAATGGTTCAGGCTGACTGGGCTAAGATTGGCGTTCAGGCCAAGATTGTGACCTACGAGTGGGGCGAGTACCTGAAGCGCGCCAAAGCGGGTGAGCACCAGGCAGTCATGATGGGCTGGACCGGTGATAACGGGGATCCGGACAACTTCTTCGCCACCCTGTTCAGCTGCGCGGCGGCAAAAGACGGTTCTAACTACTCTCGCTGGTGCTACAAGCCGTTTGAAGACCTGATCCAGCCGGCGCGTGCGACCGACGATCACAACAAACGTATTGAACTGTACAAGCAGGCACAGGTTGTTATGCACGATCAGGCTCCGGCGCTGATTGTTGCTCACTCCACCGTGTACGAGCCAGTGCGTAAAGAAGTGAAAGGCTACGTGGTTGATCCACTGGGCAAACACCACTTCGAAAACGTATCGGTTGAATAATTAAAAGCAACGCCAGGCGGCGCTGCGCTTGCACTGGCCTACGGTCTGTAGGTCGGGTAAGCGTAGCGCCACCCGGCAGCAGTGCTTAATTCTCTCTCTGAAAGGAGAGGGGATAAGATTTGTGAGCAATACAGACGTCACGCCACTGGTCGTGCGTCATCAGAGAGAATCCGGGTTATGTTGCAGTTCATCCTCCGACGTCTGGGACTTGTTATCCCCACGTTTATCGGTATCACCCTTCTCACTTTTGCCTTCGTCCATATGATCCCCGGCGACCCGGTAATGATTATGGCGGGCGAGCGTGGTATTTCCCCTGAGCGCCATGCACAGCTGCTGGCTGAACTCGGTCTTGATAAGCCGATGTGGCAGCAGTATCTCCACTATATCTGGGGCGTGCTGCACGGTGATTTAGGGATTTCACTGAAAAGCCGTCTTCCGGTGTGGGACGAGTTCGTGCCGCGTTTTAAAGCGACACTGGAGCTTGGCGTCTGCGCCATGATTTTCGCCACCGCGGTGGGTATCCCTGTCGGGGTACTGGCTGCCGTCAAGCGTGGCTCTATTTTTGACCATACCGCCGTGGGCCTGGCGCTGACCGGCTACTCCATGCCTATCTTCTGGTGGGGCATGATGCTGATCATGCTGGTCTCGGTGCAGCTAAACCTGACACCAGTTTCCGGGCGCGTCAGCGATATGGTCTTCCTGGACGACTCCAACCCGCTCACCGGCTTTATGCTGATTGATACGGCTATCTGGGGTGAAGAGGGCAACTTCATGGATGCCGTCGCGCACATGATCCTGCCTGCCATGGTTCTGGGTACCATTCCTCTGGCGGTGATCGTCCGTATGACCCGTTCATCAATGCTGGAAGTGCTGGGTGAGGATTACATCCGCACCGCCCGCGCCAAAGGCCTGACGCGTATGCGCGTCATTATCGTCCATGCGCTGCGTAACGCCATGCTGCCGGTAGTGACCGTTATCGGTCTCCAGGTGGGGACGTTGCTTGCGGGGGCGATCCTGACCGAAACCATCTTCTCCTGGCCGGGCCTGGGTCGCTGGCTGATTGACGCGCTGCAGCGCCGTGACTATCCGGTTGTGCAGGGCGGTGTTCTGCTGGTCGCGACGATGATTATCCTCGTCAACCTGCTGGTCGATTTGCTCTACGGCGTGGTGAACCCGCGTATTCGTCATAAGAAGTAAGGGGCCATCATGTCACAGGTTTCTGAAAACAAAGTTGTTGCTGCACCGGTTCCGATGACGCCGATGCAGGAGTTCTGGCACTACTTCAAGCGCAACAAAGGCGCGGTGGTGGGGCTGGTGTATGTCGCTATCATGATCCTGATTGCGGTGTTCGCAAACGTGCTGGCGCCGTATAACCCGGCGGATCAGTTCCGCGATGCGCTGCTCGCCCCGCCTGCCTGGCAGGACGGCGGTAGCCTGGCGCACCTGCTGGGGACCGATGATGTGGGCCGCGATGTGCTGTCGCGTCTGATGTACGGTGCGCGCCTGTCGCTGCTGGTCGGCTGTCTGGTGGTGGTGTTATCCCTGATTATGGGGATCGTACTGGGTCTGGTTGCCGGTTACTTCGGCGGCATTGTTGATAACATCATCATGCGTATCGTCGACATCATGCTGGCGCTGCCAAGCCTGTTGCTGGCGCTGGTGCTGGTGGCGATCTTCGGGCCGTCGATCGGTAACGCCGCCCTGGCGCTGACGTTCGTGGCGCTTCCTCACTACGTGCGTTTAACCCGCGCGGCGGTGCTGGTGGAAGTGAACCGCGACTACGTCACGGCGTCTCGCGTAGCGGGGGCCGGTGCGATGCGCCAGATGTTTGTCAATATCTTCCCGAACTGCCTTGCGCCGCTGATCGTTCAGGCGTCGCTCGGTTTCTCTAACGCCATTCTTGATATGGCCGCTCTTGGCTTCCTGGGCATGGGTGCGCAGCCGCCAACACCGGAGTGGGGCACCATGCTCTCCGACGTGTTGCAGTTCGCACAAAGCGCCTGGTGGGTTGTCACCTTCCCGGGTCTGGCAATCCTGCTGACGGTGCTGGCATTTAACCTGATGGGTGATGGCCTGCGTGATGCGCTTGATCCCAAACTGAAGCAGTAAGAGGCACGAGATGGCGTTATTAAATGTAGATAAATTATCGGTGCACTTCGGCGATGAAGGCACCCCGTTTCGCGCCGTGGACCGCATCAGCTACAGCGTCAATCAGGGCGAAGTGGTGGGTATCGTTGGAGAGTCCGGTTCCGGTAAGTCCGTCAGCTCGCTGGCGATCATGGGGCTGATTGATTACCCGGGCCGCGTGATGGCGGAAAACCTGCAGTTCAACGGTCAGGACCTGAAGCGCATTTCTGAAAAACAGCGCCGCCAGCTGGTGGGCGCGGAAGTGGCGATGATTTTCCAGGATCCGATGACCAGCCTGAACCCGTGCTACACCGTCGGTTTCCAGATTATGGAAGCGATTAAGGTGCACCAGGGCGGGAATAAGAAAACCCGTCGTCAGCGGGCGATCGATCTGCTGAACCAGGTGGGTATTCCTGACCCGGCTTCGCGTCTGGACGTTTACCCGCACCAGCTTTCCGGCGGGATGAGCCAGCGCGTGATGATCGCCATGGCGATTGCCTGTCGGCCAAAGCTGCTGATTGCGGATGAACCGACGACGGCGCTGGATGTGACCATTCAGGCACAAATCATCGAGCTGCTGCTGGAGCTGCAGCAGAAAGAGAATATGGCGCTGGTGCTGATTACGCACGATCTGGCGCTGGTGGCCGAAGCCGCGCACAAAATCATCGTGATGTATGCCGGCCAGGTGGTCGAGACCGGAAATTCGCACGATATCTTCCGCGCGCCGCGTCACCCGTATACCCAGGCGCTTTTACGCGCGCTGCCGGAGTTTGCTCAGGATAAAGCGCGTCTGGCATCGCTGCCGGGTGTGGTGCCGGGTAAATATGACCGTCCGCAGGGCTGTCTGCTCAATCCGCGCTGTCCGTATGCGACGGACAAATGCCGGGCGGAAGAGCCAGAGCTGAACCAGCTGGCTGACGGTCGTCAGTCGAAATGCCACTACCCACTCGATGATGCCGGGAGGCCAACACTATGAGTACGCAACAGGCCACCACGCAACAGCCGCTGTTGCAGGCCATCGACCTGAAAAAATATTACCCGGTGAAGAAGGGACTGTTTGCCCCTGAACGCCTGGTGAAAGCGCTGGACGGCGTCTCCTTTAACCTCGAACGCGGTAAAACGCTGGCGGTGGTGGGAGAGTCAGGCTGCGGGAAATCGACGCTGGGCCGTCTGCTGACGATGATTGAAGTGCCGACCGGCGGTGAGCTCTATTATCAGGGCCAGGATCTGCTCAAGCACGATCCGCAGGCGCAGAAGCTGCGTCGCCAGAAAATCCAGATTGTGTTCCAGAACCCGTATGGTTCTTTGAACCCGCGTAAAAAAGTGGGGCAGATTCTGGAGGAACCGCTGCTGATTAACAGCAATCTGAGCAAAGAGCAGCGCCGTGAAAAAGCGCTGGCGATGATGGCGAAGGTCGGCCTCAAAACCGAGCATTACGACCGCTATCCGCATATGTTCTCCGGTGGCCAGCGTCAGCGTATCGCCATCGCACGCGGTCTGATGCTTGACCCGGACGTGGTGATTGCCGACGAGCCGGTATCGGCGCTCGACGTCTCCGTGCGTGCGCAGGTGCTGAACCTGATGATGGATCTGCAGCAGGAGCTGGGACTCTCTTACGTGTTCATCTCCCACGACCTGTCGGTGGTAGAGCATATTGCCGATGAAGTGATGGTGATGTATCTGGGGCGCTGCGTGGAGAAGGGGACCAAAGACCAGATCTTTAATAACCCTCGCCACCCGTACACCCAGGCGCTGCTGTCCGCGACGCCGCGTCTGAACCCGGACGATCGTCGTGAGCGTATTAAGCTGACGGGAGAGCTGCCAAGCCCGCTGAATCCGCCTCCGGGATGTGCATTCAACGCCCGCTGCAGCCGCCGCTTTGGCCCCTGCACCCAGCTACAGCCGCAGCTGAAGGATTATGGCGGCCAGTTGGTGGCCTGCTTCGCGGTCGATCAGGATGAAAACGGCGAGAAGCCACACGTATAACGAAAAAAACCGGCGTTAAGCCGGTTTTTTTATGTCTGCTTTATTATTTCCGCAGGCGAATCTGGTCGACGGCGTGCTTCTCGCTCTTGGTGAGGATCAGGCTCGCACGCTCGCGCGTCGGCAGGATGTTCTCTTTGAGATTCACGTAGTTGATCTCATTCCACAGCCCCGTCGCCACATTGATCGCTTCTTCTTCAGACAGCTGAGCATAGTGGTGGAAATAGGAGTCCGGATCGGTGAAGGCCCCTTCGCGGAACTTCAGGAAGCGGTTGATGTACCAGTTCTGCAGCAGGTCTTCCGGCGCATCGACATAAATAGAGAAATCGACGAAATCCGAGACAAAGACGTGATGCGGGTCGTGAGGATAGTCCATGCCGCTTTGCAGCACGTTCAGACCTTCCAGAATGAGAATATCCGGCTGGACCACCGTTTTATCCCCACCCGGGATGCGATCGTAGATCAGGTGCGAATAGACCGGCGCTGTCACGTGAGGCACGCCGGATTTCAGGTCGGAGACAAATTTCACCAGACGGTGCATATCATAAGAGAGCGGGAAGCCTTTCTTCTTCATCAGCCCGCGTTCTTTTAAGACTTCGTTTGGATGCAGGAAGCCGTCGGTCGTGATCAGCTCCACGCTGCGGTGTTCCGGCCAGCGGCTCAACAGCGCCTGCAGAACGCGTGCGGTGGTACTTTTACCCACGGCCACGCTGCCTGCGATACTAATGATATAAGGAATGCGTTGACCGTTCGTCCCGAGAAACTGCTCCAGCACCGCCTGACGACGCAGGTTCGAGCTGATATAGAAGTTAAGCAAGCGAGAGAGGGGGAGATAAATTTCTGCCACCTCTTCAAGGGACAGATCTTCGTTTATCCCTTTTAACCGTGCGATTTCACCTTCCGTCAGCGTCATAGGGACGGAATCACGCAGGGCAGCCCACTGGCTGCGGTTAAAGTGAAGATAAGGCGTCATTAACGTTTGCTCTTTTTTGCTCATAAGCATGCTTCAGTGAGCCAGCGCTACACTGCCGGATCGTGGCTCATCACACAGTTAATTTTGGACAATGGGCAGGAGGTTAACACCAGATGGCAGGAATAATAAGAAAAAAGATGGATAGCGCTGCGTTACGCGGAAGCCGTCACGCTATGGTGTATATAGTGTAAATCACGCGTGCATGTTGATTATTTGACCCGCAATGACTACTTTTACAGCGCTTAGCGCTTCGTTCGCATAAAATGTGAGCGAAAGAACGTTTTATGCAAATTTTTAGTTGCATGACCGCGCAGGTATCCATAGAATGCGCGCTACTTGATGCCGACTTAGCTCAGTAGGTAGAGCAACTGACTTGTAATCAGTAGGTCACCAGTTCGATTCCGGTAGTCGGCACCATCAAGTCCGGTGGGGTTCCCGAGCGGCCAAAGGGAGCAGACTGTAAATCTGCCGTCACAGACTTCGAAGGTTCGAATCCTTCCCCCACCACCACTTTCTGGCAGCGTAAATGCCGCCGGAGCTGGTTGGAAAAATTAGCCAGCTCAAACTGAAAAAGAGAGAAATCTCTTTTTTTGTTACAGAAAGAACTGGGTAGCCGAGTTTCAGGATGCGGGCATCGTATAATGGCTATTACCTCAGCCTTCCAAGCTGATGATGCGGGTTCGATTCCCGCTGCCCGCTCCAATACGTGCTGATATGGCTCAGTTGGTAGAGCGCACCCTTGGTAAGGGTGAGGTCCCCAGTTCGACTCTGGGTATCAGCACCACTTCACTTCTCCTTCCCGTTTCTCTCTGTTTCAATTTTACTGTATTCAACAATTCAGGCATTTCGCCTGGTTGATGTGGTGATATCACCGATTTATCCGTGTCTTAGAGGGACAATCGATGTCTAAAGAAAAGTTTGAACGTACAAAACCGCACGTTAACGTCGGTACTATCGGCCACGTTGACCATGGTAAAACAACGCTGACCGCTGCAATCACTACCGTTCTGGCAAAAACCTACGGTGGTTCTGCTCGTGCATTCGACCAGATCGATAACGCACCAGAAGAAAAAGCTCGTGGTATCACCATCAACACCTCTCACGTTGAGTACGACACCCCGACTCGCCACTACGCACACGTAGACTGCCCAGGCCACGCCGACTATGTTAAAAACATGATCACCGGTGCTGCGCAGATGGACGGCGCGATCCTGGTTGTTGCTGCGACTGACGGCCCAATGCCTCAGACTCGTGAGCACATCCTGCTGGGTCGTCAGGTAGGCGTTCCTTACATCATCGTGTTCCTGAACAAGTGCGACATGGTTGATGACGAAGAGCTGCTGGAACTGGTAGAGATGGAAGTTCGTGAACTGCTGTCTCAGTACGATTTCCCAGGCGACGATACCCCAATCGTTCGTGGTTCTGCTCTGAAAGCGCTGGAAGGCGACGCAGAGTGGGAAGCGAAAATCATCGAACTGGCTGGTTTCCTGGATTCTTACATCCCAGAGCCAGAGCGTGCGATTGACAAGCCATTCCTGCTGCCAATCGAAGACGTATTCTCCATCTCCGGTCGTGGTACCGTTGTTACCGGTCGTGTAGAGCGCGGTATCATCAAAGTTGGTGAAGAAGTTGAAATCGTTGGTATCAAAGAGACTGCGAAGTCTACCTGTACTGGCGTTGAAATGTTCCGCAAACTGCTGGACGAAGGCCGTGCTGGTGAGAACGTTGGTGTTCTGCTGCGTGGTATCAAACGTGAAGAAATCGAACGTGGTCAGGTTCTGGCTAAGCCAGGCTCAATCAAGCCACACACCAAGTTCGAATCTGAAGTGTACATCCTGTCCAAAGACGAAGGCGGCCGTCATACTCCGTTCTTCAAAGGCTACCGTCCACAGTTCTACTTCCGTACTACTGACGTGACCGGTACCATCGAACTGCCAGAAGGCGTTGAGATGGTAATGCCAGGCGACAACATCAAGATGGTTGTGACGCTGATCCACCCAATCGCGATGGACGACGGTCTGCGTTTCGCAATCCGTGAAGGTGGCCGTACCGTTGGCGCGGGCGTGGTTGCTAAAGTTCTCGGCTAATTGCTGATAACATTTGACGCAATGCGCAATAAAAGGGCATCATTTGATGCCCTTTTTGCACGCTTTCACGTCAGAACCTGGCTCATCAGTGATTATTTTTGTCATAATCATTGCTGAGACAGGCTCTGCAGAGAGCGTATAATTCGAAAAGCGAATTAGCATTTCGATTTGGTTTGCCTCGCAATCGCGGGGTGAAAATGTTTGTAGAATACTTCTGACAGGTTGGTTTATGAGTGCGAATACCGAAGCTCAAGGGAGCGGGCGCGGCCTGGAAGCGATGAAATGGGTAGTAGTAGCCGTTCTGCTGATCGTAGCGATTGTCGGCAACTACCTTTATCGTGACATGATGCTGCCGCTACGCGCGCTTGCAGTGGTAATTCTGATTGCTGCAGCGGGTGGTGTCGCGCTGTTGACGACGAAAGGCAAAGCGACTGTCGCTTTTGCTCGCGAAGCGCGTACCGAAGTCCGTAAGGTAATTTGGCCGACTCGCCAGGAAACATTGCACACCACGCTGATCGTAGCGGCGGTTACCGCTGTAATGTCACTGATCCTGTGGGGACTGGATGGTATTCTGGTTCGCCTGGTATCCTTTATCACTGGCCTGAGGTTCTGAGATGTCTGAAGCCCCTAAAAAGCGCTGGTACGTCGTTCAGGCGTTTTCCGGTTTTGAAGGCCGCGTAGCAACGTCGCTGCGTGAGCATATCAAATTACACAACATGGAAGAGTTATTTGGCGAAGTTATGGTTCCGACCGAAGAAGTGGTCGAGATCCGTGGCGGCCAGCGTCGCAAAAGCGAACGCAAATTCTTCCCGGGTTACGTGCTGGTTCAGATGGTGATGAACGACGCGAGCTGGCACCTGGTGCGCAGCGTACCGCGCGTGATGGGCTTTATCGGCGGCACGTCTGACCGTCCGGCGCCAATCAGCGACAAAGAAGTGGATGCGATTATGAACCGCCTGCAGCAGGTTGGTGATAAGCCGCGTCCGAAAACGCTGTTTGAACCGGGTGAAATGGTGCGTGTTAATGACGGTCCGTTTGCTGACTTTAACGGCGTCGTTGAAGAAGTGGACTACGAGAAGTCCCGCCTGAAAGTTTCTGTATCTATCTTCGGTCGTGCGACTCCGGTAGAACTGGACTTTGCTCAGGTCGAAAAAGCCTAAGCAGCGATCAAAAAAGCGACGATTTAATCGTTGCACAGGGCGCGAGATTGGAATACAATTTCGCGCCTTTTGTTTTTATGGGCCCGGCCCGTAAAACGAATTTTATTCACGGGGAGCCTCGCTGAGGCGCTATTACCCAATCAGAGGATTTTAGAATGGCTAAGAAAGTACAAGCCTACGTCAAGCTGCAGGTTGCAGCTGGTATGGCGAACCCAAGTCCACCAGTTGGTCCAGCTCTGGGTCAGCAGGGTGTGAACATCATGGAATTCTGTAAAGCGTTCAACGCAAAAACTGAATCCCTGGAAAAAGGTCTGCCAATCCCAGTCGTAATCACTGTTTACGCTGACCGTTCTTTCACTTTCGTTACCAAAACCCCTCCAGCAGCAGTTCTGCTGAAGAAAGCGGCTGGTATCAAGTCTGGTTCCGGTAAACCGAACAAAGACAAAGTGGGTAAAATTTCCCGCGCTCAGCTGCAGGAAATCGCGCAGACCAAAGCTGCCGACATGACTGGTGCCGACATTGAAGCGATGACTCGCTCAATCGAAGGTACTGCACGTTCCATGGGCCTGGTAGTGGAGGACTAAGAAATGGCTAAACTGACCAAGCGCATGTCCGTGATCCGTGACAAAGTTGATGCGACCAAACAGTACGACATCAACGAAGCTATCGCTCTGCTGAAAGAACTGGCAACTGCTAAGTTCGTTGAAAGCGTTGACGTTGCCGTTAACCTGGGCATCGACGCGCGTAAATCTGATCAGAACGTTCGTGGCGCAACTGTACTGCCACACGGTACTGGCCGTTCCGTTCGTGTAGCTGTATTTGCTCAGGGTGCAAACGCTGAAGCTGCTAAAGCTGCCGGCGCTGAACTGGTAGGTATGGAAGATCTGGCTGATCAGATCAAGAAAGGCGAAATGAACTTTGACGTTGTTATTGCTTCTCCAGATGCAATGCGCGTTGTTGGCCAGCTGGGCCAGGTTCTGGGTCCACGCGGCCTGATGCCAAACCCGAAAGTGGGTACTGTAACGCCTAACGTTGCTGAAGCGGTTAAGAACGCTAAAGCAGGTCAGGTTCGTTATCGTAACGACAAAAACGGCATCATCCACACCACCATCGGTAAAGTGGACTTTGACGCTGACAAA
The DNA here is from genome assembly GCF_048685015.1 of Enterobacter sp. BNK-13. Classification (NCBI taxonomy): domain Bacteria; kingdom Pseudomonadati; phylum Pseudomonadota; class Gammaproteobacteria; order Enterobacterales; family Enterobacteriaceae; genus Enterobacter; species Enterobacter sp. BNK-13. The sequence goes on from NZ_JBLQTP010000001.1 coordinate 4,594,575, forward strand.
CTGAAAGAAAACCTGGAAGCTCTGCTGGTTGCGCTGAAAAAAGCAAAACCAACTCAGGCGAAAGGCGTGTACATCAAGAAAGTTAGCATCTCCACCACCATGGGTGCAGGTGTTGCAGTTGACCAGGCTGGCCTGAGCGCTGCTGCAAACTAATGCCTTTACGTGGGCGGTGATTTTGTCTACAATCTTACCCCCACGTTTGCTAACAAAAGTTAGCGGCTAAAAGATTTGTTCGTTGGAGCCTGGCCTAATCCAGGCCTCCGTCGAAGACCGCAGGTGTTTCGCAAGAGACTTAATCCCCTGCGTAGACGGTGACAGAACGCTAAGATTATTTTTGGATACTCTGGCTTGTTTCTGCTCACCGTATTAAGACGCTCTTTCCGTTGGGAAGAGTGAAGTGAGTTCCGGAACATGAGTTCCGGCAAACATCCAGGAGCAAAGCTAATGGCTTTAAATCTTCAAGACAAACAAGCGATTGTTGCTGAAGTCAGCGAAGTAGCCAAAGGCGCGCTGTCTGCAATAGTTGCGGATTCCCGTGGCGTTACTGTAGACAAAATGACTGAACTGCGTAAAGCAGGTCGTGAAGCTGGCGTATACATGCGTGTTGTTCGTAACACCCTGCTGCGCCGCGTAGTTGAAGGTACTCAGTTCGAGTGCCTGAAAGACACGTTTGTTGGTCCGACCCTGATTGCATACTCTATGGAACACCCGGGCGCTGCTGCTCGTCTGTTCAAAGAGTTCGCGAAAGCGAATGCAAAATTTGAGGTCAAAGCTGCAGCCTTTGAAGGTGAGTTGATCCCGGCATCGCAAATCGATCGCCTGGCAACCCTGCCGACCTACGAAGAAGCAATTGCACGCCTGATGGCAACCATGAAAGAAGCTGCGGCTGGCAAACTGGTTCGCACTCTGGCTGCTGTACGCGATGCGAAAGAAGCTGCTTAATCGCAGTTATCTTTATAAAGCATTTGCTTACGTATAAACTTATTCTGATTTTCAGGAACAATTTAAATGTCTATCACTAAAGATCAAATCATTGAAGCAGTAGCAGCTATGTCCGTAATGGACGTTGTAGAGCTGGTTTCTGCAATGGAAGAAAAATTCGGTGTTTCTGCTGCTGCTGCTGTAGCTGTAGCTGCGGGCCCGGCTGAAGCTGCTGAAGAAAAAACTGAATTCGACGTAATTCTGAAAGCTGCTGGCGCGAACAAAGTTGCTGTTATCAAAGCAGTACGTGGCGCAACTGGCCTGGGTCTGAAAGAAGCTAAAGACCTGGTAGAATCTGCTCCAGCTGCGCTGAAAGAAGGCGTGAGCAAAGACGACGCAGAAGCACTGAAAAAATCTCTGGAAGAAGCTGGCGCTGAAGTTGAAGTTAAATAAGCCAACTTTTCTGGTTGCAGCCTAAGTCATTAGGCTGATGGCTGGTGACTTTTTAGTCACCAGCCTTTTTGCGCTGTAAGGCATCAGTAGCATTTCACACTGTTTGACTGCTGATTGTCCTGACAATGCATGTTTCTATCGACGACTTAATATATTGCGACAGGGTGCTCGCTCTGTGTAAATCGCGACGAAATGATTTAAGCGTGATAGCAACAGGTATTGCGGAAAGTATTCAATTTTCCGGTCCACAAAATGGTGTTGCACAAACTGTCCCTTCGTCGGACAGATGGGTCGACTTGTCAGCGAGCTGAGGAACCCTATGGTTTACTCCTATACCGAGAAAAAACGTATTCGTAAGGATTTTGGTAAACGTCCACAAGTTCTGGACATTCCATATCTCCTTTCTATCCAGCTTGACTCGTTCCAGAAGTTTATCGAGCAAGATCCTGAAGGGCAGTACGGTCTGGAAGCAGCCTTCCGCTCCGTGTTCCCGATTCAGAGCTACAGCGGTAACTCCGAGCTGCAGTACGTCAGCTACCGCCTTGGCGAACCGGTGTTTGACGTTCAGGAATGTCAGATCCGTGGCGTGACCTATTCCGCACCGCTGCGCGTAAAACTGCGTCTGGTGATCTACGAGCGCGAAGCGCCGGAAGGCACCGTAAAAGACATTAAAGAACAAGAAGTCTACATGGGTGAAATTCCACTCATGACTGACAACGGTACTTTCGTTATCAACGGTACTGAGCGTGTTATCGTTTCCCAGCTGCATCGTAGCCCGGGCGTCTTCTTCGACAGCGATAAAGGTAAAACACACTCTTCCGGTAAAGTACTGTATAACGCACGCATCATTCCTTACCGTGGTTCCTGGCTGGACTTCGAGTTCGATCCAAAAGACAACCTGTTTGTCCGTATCGACCGTCGTCGTAAACTGCCTGCAACCATCATTCTGCGTGCACTGAACTATACCACTGAGCAGATCCTGGACCTGTTCTTTGAGAAAGTGATCTTTGAAATCCGCGACAACAAGCTGCAGATGGAGCTGGTGCCGGAACGTCTGCGTGGTGAGACCGCGTCGTTCGACATCGAAGCCGACGGCAAAGTGTATGTGGAAAAAGGTCGCCGTATCACCGCGCGCCACATCCGCCAGCTGGAAAAAGATGATATCAAACACATCGAAGTTCCGGTTGAATACATTGCAGGAAAAGTAGCCGCGAAAGATTACGTTGATGAATCAACTGGCGAGCTGATCTGCCCGGCGAACATGGAGCTGAGCCTGGATCTGCTGGCTAAGCTGAGTCAGGCTGGCCACAAACGTATCGAAACGCTGTTCACCAACGATCTGGACCACGGTCCGTACATCTCTGAGACTGTACGCGTCGACCCAACGACCGATCGTCTGAGTGCGCTGGTTGAAATCTACCGCATGATGCGTCCTGGTGAGCCACCAACTCGCGAAGCGGCGGAAAGCCTGTTCGAGAATCTGTTCTTCTCCGAAGACCGCTACGATCTGTCTGCGGTTGGTCGTATGAAGTTCAACCGTTCTCTGCTGCGCGACGAAATTGAAGGTTCCGGTATCCTGAGCAAAGACGACATCATCGAAGTGATGAAGAAGCTCATCGATATCCGTAACGGTAAAGGCGAAGTGGACGATATCGACCACCTCGGCAACCGTCGTATCCGTTCCGTCGGCGAAATGGCGGAAAACCAGTTCCGCGTTGGCCTGGTGCGTGTAGAGCGTGCGGTGAAAGAGCGTCTGTCTCTGGGCGATCTGGATACCCTGATGCCTCAGGATATGATCAACGCCAAGCCGATTTCTGCAGCAGTGAAAGAGTTCTTTGGTTCCAGCCAGCTGTCTCAGTTCATGGACCAGAACAACCCGCTGTCTGAGATTACGCACAAACGTCGTATCTCTGCACTCGGCCCAGGCGGTCTGACCCGTGAACGCGCAGGCTTTGAAGTTCGAGACGTACACCCGACGCACTACGGTCGCGTATGTCCAATCGAAACGCCTGAAGGTCCAAACATCGGTCTGATCAACTCCCTGTCCGTGTACGCACAGACGAACGAATACGGTTTCCTTGAGACGCCGTACCGTAAAGTGACTGACGGTGTTGTAACCGACGAAATTCACTACCTGTCTGCTATCGAAGAAGGCAACTACGTTATCGCTCAGGCGAACTCCAACCTGGATGACGAAGGCCACTTTGTAGAAGATCTGGTGACCTGCCGTAGCAAAGGCGAATCCAGCTTGTTCAGCCGCGACCAGGTTGACTACATGGACGTATCCACCCAGCAGGTGGTATCCGTCGGTGCGTCCCTGATCCCGTTCCTGGAACACGATGACGCCAACCGTGCATTGATGGGTGCGAACATGCAACGTCAGGCCGTTCCAACTCTGCGCGCTGATAAGCCGCTGGTTGGTACCGGTATGGAACGTGCTGTTGCCGTTGACTCCGGTGTTACTGCAGTTGCTAAGCGTGGCGGTACCGTTCAGTACGTCGACGCATCCCGTATCGTTATCAAAGTTAACGAAGACGAGATGTATCCGGGCGAAGCAGGTATCGACATTTATAACCTGACCAAATACACCCGTTCTAACCAGAACACCTGTATCAACCAGATGCCTTGCGTATCTCTGGGTGAGCCAGTTGAGCGCGGCGACGTGCTGGCAGACGGTCCGTCCACCGACCTCGGTGAACTGGCGCTCGGTCAGAACATGCGCGTAGCGTTCATGCCGTGGAACGGTTACAACTTCGAAGACTCCATCCTCGTCTCCGAGCGTGTGGTTCAGGAAGATCGTTTCACCACCATCCACATTCAGGAACTGGCATGTGTGTCCCGTGACACCAAGCTGGGGCCAGAAGAGATCACCGCTGACATCCCTAACGTGGGTGAAGCTGCGCTCTCCAAACTGGATGAATCCGGTATCGTTTACATCGGTGCGGAAGTGACCGGCGGCGACATTCTGGTAGGTAAGGTTACGCCTAAAGGTGAAACCCAGCTGACGCCAGAAGAGAAACTGCTGCGTGCCATCTTCGGTGAGAAAGCGTCTGACGTTAAAGACTCTTCTCTGCGCGTACCAAACGGTGTTTCCGGTACGGTTATCGACGTTCAGGTCTTCACTCGTGACGGCGTTGAGAAAGATAAGCGTGCGCTGGAAATCGAAGAGATGCAGCTCAAACAGGCTAAGAAAGACCTGTCTGAAGAACTGCAGATCCTCGAAGCGGGTCTGTTCAGCCGTATCTATGCGGTGCTGGTTGCCGGTGGCGTTGAAGCTGAGAAGCTCGACAAACTGCCACGCGATCGCTGGCTGGAACTGGGCCTGACCGACGAAGAGAAACAAAATCAGCTGGAACAGCTGGCTGAGCAGTATGACGAACTGAAACACGAGTTCGAGAAAAAACTCGAAGCGAAACGCCGCAAAATCACTCAGGGCGACGATCTGGCACCAGGCGTGCTGAAGATTGTTAAGGTGTATCTGGCTGTTAAACGTCAGATCCAGCCTGGTGATAAGATGGCAGGTCGTCACGGTAACAAGGGTGTTATCTCTAAGATCAACCCGATCGAAGATATGCCGCACGATGCTAACGGTACGCCGGTAGATATCGTACTGAACCCACTGGGCGTACCGTCTCGTATGAACATTGGTCAGATCCTGGAAACTCACCTGGGTATGGCTGCGAAAGGCATCGGCGACAAGATTAACGCCATGCTGAAACAGCAGCAGGAAGTCGCGAAACTGCGCGAATTCATCCAGCGTGCCTACGATCTGGGTACCGACGTGCGTCAGAAAGTCGACCTGAACACCTTCAGCGATGAAGAAGTGCTGCGTCTGGCAGAAAACCTGCGCAAAGGTATGCCAATTGCAACGCCGGTATTCGACGGTGCAAAAGAAGCTGAAATTAAAGAGCTGCTGCAACTGGGTGGTCTGCCAACGTCTGGTCAGATTACGCTGTTTGACGGCCGTACTGGTGAACAGTTCGAACGTCCGGTAACCGTAGGTTACATGTACATGCTGAAACTGAACCACCTGGTCGACGACAAGATGCACGCTCGTTCTACCGGTTCTTACAGCCTGGTTACTCAGCAGCCGCTGGGTGGTAAGGCACAGTTCGGTGGTCAGCGCTTCGGGGAGATGGAAGTGTGGGCGCTGGAAGCATACGGCGCGGCATACACCCTGCAGGAAATGCTCACCGTTAAGTCTGATGACGTGAACGGTCGTACCAAGATGTATAAAAACATCGTGGACGGCAACCATCAGATGGAACCGGGCATGCCAGAATCCTTCAACGTACTGTTGAAAGAGATTCGTTCGCTGGGTATCAACATCGAACTGGAAGACGAGTAATTCTCGCTCAAACAGGTCACTGGTGCCGGGTTAATCCCCGGCACCGGATTGTGCTAACTCCGACGGGAGCAAATCCGTGAAAGATTTATTAAAGTTTCTGAAAGCGCAGACTAAAACCGAAGAGTTTGATGCGATCAAAATTGCTCTGGCTTCGCCAGACATGATCCGTTCATGGTCTTTCGGTGAAGTTAAAAAGCCGGAAACCATCAACTACCGTACGTTCAAACCTGAGCGTGACGGCCTTTTCTGTGCGCGTATTTTCGGGCCAGTAAAAGATTACGAGTGCCTGTGCGGTAAGTACAAGCGCCTGAAACACCGTGGTGTGATCTGTGAGAAGTGCGGCGTTGAAGTGACCCAGACCAAAGTACGCCGTGAGCGTATGGGCCACATCGAGCTGGCGTCTCCGACTGCTCACATCTGGTTCCTGAAATCCCTGCCGTCCCGTATCGGTCTGCTGCTGGATATGCCGCTGCGTGATATCGAACGTGTTCTGTACTTCGAATCTTATGTGGTTATCGAAGGCGGGATGACGAACCTGGAACGTCATCAGATCCTGACTGAAGAGCAGTATCTGGACGCGCTGGAAGAGTTCGGTGACGAATTCGACGCGAAGATGGGTGCGGAAGCTATTCAGGCCCTGCTGAAGAGCATGGATCTGGAGCAAGAGTGCGAGCAGCTGCGTGAAGAGCTGAACGAAACCAACTCCGAAACCAAGCGTAAAAAGCTGACCAAGCGTATCAAACTGCTGGAAGCGTTCGTTCAGTCTGGTAACAAGCCAGAGTGGATGATCCTGACCGTTCTGCCGGTTCTGCCGCCAGATCTGCGTCCACTGGTTCCGCTGGATGGTGGTCGTTTCGCAACGTCCGATCTGAACGATCTGTATCGTCGCGTGATCAACCGTAACAACCGTCTGAAACGTCTGCTGGATCTGGCTGCCCCGGACATCATCGTACGCAACGAAAAACGTATGCTGCAGGAAGCGGTAGATGCCCTGCTGGATAACGGTCGTCGCGGTCGTGCGATCACCGGTTCTAACAAACGTCCTCTGAAATCTTTGGCCGACATGATCAAAGGTAAACAGGGTCGTTTCCGTCAGAACCTGCTCGGTAAGCGTGTTGACTACTCCGGTCGTTCTGTAATCACCGTAGGTCCATACCTGCGTCTGCATCAGTGCGGTCTGCCGAAGAAAATGGCACTGGAGCTGTTCAAACCATTCATCTACGGCAAGCTGGAACTGCGTGGCCTGGCCACCACCATCAAAGCCGCTAAGAAAATGGTTGAGCGTGAAGAAGCTGTCGTTTGGGATATCCTGGACGAAGTGATCCGCGAACACCCGGTACTGCTGAACCGTGCACCAACCCTGCACCGTCTGGGTATCCAGGCATTTGAGCCGGTCCTGATCGAAGGTAAAGCTATCCAGCTGCACCCGCTGGTTTGTGCGGCATATAACGCCGACTTCGATGGTGACCAGATGGCTGTTCACGTACCGCTGACGCTGGAAGCCCAGCTCGAAGCGCGTGCGCTGATGATGTCTACCAACAACATCCTGTCTCCAGCGAACGGTGAGCCAATCATTGTTCCTTCTCAGGACGTTGTACTGGGTCTGTACTACATGACCCGTGACTGTGTTAACGCCAAAGGCGAAGGCATGGTGCTGACTGGCCCGAAAGAAGCTGAGCGTATTTATCGCGCTGGCCTGGCCTCTCTGCATGCGCGCGTTAAAGTGCGTATCACCGAATACGAAAAAGATGCAAACGGCGAATTCGTTGCGAAAACCAGCCTGAAAGACACGACCGTTGGCCGTGCCATTCTGTGGATGATCGTACCGAAAGGTCTGCCTTTCTCCATCGTCAACCAGGCGCTGGGCAAGAAAGCGATCTCCAAAATGCTGAACACCTGTTACCGCATTCTGGGTCTGAAGCCGACCGTTATCTTCGCTGACCAGACAATGTACACCGGCTTTGCGTATGCAGCGCGTTCAGGTGCATCTGTTGGTATCGATGACATGGTCATCCCAGAGAAGAAACACGAGATCATCTCTGAAGCGGAAGCTGAAGTTGCTGAGATCCAGGAGCAGTTCCAGTCTGGTCTGGTTACCGCGGGCGAACGCTATAACAAAGTTATCGATATCTGGGCCGCGGCGAACGATCGTGTATCCAAAGCGATGATGGATAACCTGCAGACCGAAACCGTGATTAACCGTGACGGCGTTGAAGAGCAGCAGGTTTCCTTCAACAGCATCTACATGATGGCCGACTCCGGTGCGCGTGGTTCTGCAGCACAGATTCGTCAGCTGGCAGGTATGCGTGGTCTGATGGCGAAGCCAGATGGCTCCATCATCGAAACGCCAATCACCGCGAACTTCCGTGAAGGTCTGAACGTACTCCAGTACTTCATCTCCACGCACGGTGCGCGTAAAGGTCTGGCGGATACCGCACTGAAAACAGCGAACTCCGGTTATCTGACGCGTCGTCTGGTTGACGTTGCGCAGGACCTGGTTGTGACCGAAGACGATTGTGGCACCCTCGAAGGTATCACCATGACCCCGGTTATCGAGGGTGGTGATGTTAAAGAGCCACTGCGCGATCGCGTTCTGGGTCGTGTAACCGCGGAAGACATTCTGAAGCCGGGTACGGCAGACATTCTGGTTCCACGCAACACGCTGCTGCACGAGCACTGGTGTGACCTGCTGGAAGCGAACTCTGTTGACTCCGTGAAAGTCCGTTCCGTTGTATCCTGTGACACCGACTTTGGTGTATGTGCACACTGCTACGGTCGTGACCTGGCGCGTGGCCACATCATCAACAAAGGTGAAGCCATCGGCGTTATCGCGGCACAGTCCATCGGTGAGCCGGGTACACAGCTGACGATGCGTACGTTCCACATCGGTGGTGCGGCATCTCGTGCGGCTGCTGAATCCAGCATCCAGGTGAAAAACAAAGGTAGCATCAAGCTCAGCAACGCGAAGTCGGTTGTGAACTCCAGCGGTAAACTGGTTATCACTTCCCGTAACACCGAGCTGAAGCTGATCGACGAATTCGGTCGTACCAAAGAGAGCTATAAAGTGCCTTACGGTGCGGTTATGGCGAAAGGTGATGGCGAGCAGGTTGCCGGCGGTGAAACCGTTGCAAACTGGGATCCACACACCATGCCGGTTATCACCGAAGTAAGTGGTTTCATCCGCTTCACTGACATGATTGACGGCCAGACCATTACTCGTCAGACAGACGAGCTGACCGGTCTGTCTTCTCTGGTGGTTCTGGATTCTGCTGAACGTACTACTGGTGGTAAAGATCTGCGTCCTGCACTGAAAATCGTTGATGCTCAGGGTAACGACGTTCTGATCCCGGGTACCGATATGCCTGCGCAGTACTTCCTGCCGGGTAAAGCGATTGTACAGCTGGAAGATGGCGTACAGATCAGCTCTGGTGACACCCTGGCGCGTATTCCTCAGGAATCCGGCGGTACCAAGGACATCACCGGTGGTCTGCCACGCGTTGCGGATCTGTTCGAAGCGCGTCGTCCGAAAGAGCCTGCAATCCTGGCTGAAATCAGCGGTATCATCTCCTTCGGTAAAGAGACCAAAGGTAAACGCCGTCTGGTTATCACGCCAGTAGATGGCAGCGAACCGTACGAAGAGATGATTCCTAAGTGGCGTCAGCTCAACGTGTTCGAAGGTGAACGTGTAGAACGTGGTGACGTGGTTTCCGATGGTCCAGAAGCACCGCACGACATTCTGCGTCTTCGTGGAGTACACGCGGTAACGCGTTACATCACCAACGAAGTACAGGACGTTTACCGTCTGCAGGGCGTTAAGATTAACGATAAGCACATTGAAGTTATCGTTCGTCAGATGCTGCGTAAAGCAACCATCGAAAACGCGGGCAGCTCCGAGTTCCTGGAAGGCGAGCAGGTTGAATACTCACGCGTCAAGATCGCTAACCGCGAACTGGAAGCGAACGGCAAAATCGGTGCGACCTTCTCGCGCGATCTGCTGGGTATCACCAAAGCGTCTCTGGCAACCGAGTCCTTCATCTCTGCAGCATCGTTCCAGGAAACGACTCGTGTCCTGACCGAAGCCGCTGTTGCAGGTAAACGTGATGAACTGCGCGGTCTGAAAGAGAACGTTATCGTGGGTCGTCTGATCCCGGCTGGTACCGGTTATGCGTACCATCAGGATCGTATGCGTCGTCGTGCTGCGGGCGAACTGCCAGCTGCACCGCAGGTGACTGCTGAAGATGCATCCGCGAGCCTGGCAGAACTGCTGAACGCAGGTCTGGGTGGTTCCGACAACGAGTAATCGTTGAGCCGCTAATAAAAAACCCGCCTCGGCGGGTTTTTTTACATCTGCATGTTTTCAATTCACTAACGGGATCCGGCGATAAAGCTCAATCATATCGCCTGCCAGGTCCTGAATGACCATGGCGTTCATCAGGTGATCCTGAGAGTGGACGGTGATCAGGTTAACCGGAAGTTTCCCGGTCCCCTCATCAAGACCAATAAGCTGCGTCTGTATGGTGTGCGCATGCTTCACATATTCACGCGACTCTTCCATCGCTTTTTCAGCTTTGTCAAACTCACCTTTACGCGCCATCTGCAACGCCGTCAGGGCCGCACTGCGCGCTGCACCTGCGTTAACAAGCAGTTCCATAATCGTGGTTTCTAAGTCTTCCATTATGACTCCAGAAGTTTGAGCGCTTTATCCAGTACGGCATCACCTTTCATCATGCCGTAATCCATCATGTCGATCACCGCGACCTTTTTACCTAACGGGTCGGCCTGTGCCTGTAATTTAGCCTGCTCGTATTTAACCTGTGGCCCCAGTAATACGATGTCGGCCGTCGCGATGTTGTCTTTAAACTCCGCAACCGGAACGGCTTTAATGGTGACTTCAACCCCTTTTTTCTGCGCGGCGTCTTTCATACGTTGAACCAGCATGCTGGTTGACATTCCCGCTGCACAGCATAAAACGATGTTCTTCATAATCAGCCTCGATCTACATGTGTTTATTGATAATTATCCCGTGCAGACCGCTTCAACAACCGCTTTACCGCGATTGTGTGTCAGGCATCACAAAGAAACAGGTGATTTTCTGAAACCGGTTACAATTTTACACTGGCGGGTACCCGGCCCGTCGAAACGGGCAGGGTGAAGGAGAGAGGATTAGCTGATGGATGTGCGAATGATGCGGTTTTTTCCCTGCTGTTTGGCGCTGTAGAGGGCGTTATCAACGCTTCCGACGAATTGTTCCAGCGGCTCAAAATGCCACTCCCCAAGACCACCGCTGAACGTAACCCGCAGGTTTTCTTCCCGCCAGACGCGATTTTCAACGGCGGTACGCCATGCTTCGAGCAAGGAGAGCGCGGAAGACATCTGCTCCGCCTGGAAGATGACCGCGAACTCTTCTCCACCATAACGGTAAACCGAAACATGATGTGGCTGCATAATCTGGATCCCTTCCCGAGCCACGTTGCGCAGAACGATATCACCGGTCAGGTGACCCAGCGTGTCGTTAATTGACTTGAAGTTATCGATATCCACCAGCGCCATCGCGAAAGGCTGCTGGGTATTCAGCAGCTCTGCGACATCGCTGTCGAACGCGCGGCGGTTTTTACAGCCCGTCAGCGCATCGTGGGTGGCCTGGCGCACATACGCCATTTCGCGCTCTTTATTGGACTGAATCGTGTGGCTCAGCATCGCTTCCAGGCGCGGCGCCTCGCTGACATCGCCGGTTTTGATGGCATTGATAATGTGCATCAGCACGCTACGCGAGGCGTGGCGGAGGTATAAGCCGAAGAGAATGATGATGATGGCCGCCAGCGCAAACCCCCAGCCAACGATTGTCGTTTCGTGGCGGGTAATATCAGTAAGCGTCGCGCCGGATACCCGGTAGATGACAAACCAGTCCGGGTTGGTAAACGAATAGTAGTAATACCAGGCGTTGCTTTTCTTGTCGTAAAGATGACCTTCGCCGCTGGTCATTTTATCCATCAGCGCTTCGCTCACATACTGCTTGAAGAGCGCGCCGGTATCCGGATGCAGCACCACGGCACCATCGCGTTCGACGACGAAGAATTCCCCCTGAACGGGCGCCACCATCTGGCGCAGGGTGAAGCCCATTGAGGTCAAATCGAGATGGAAAGCGAGCGTTCCCTTCAGTCTCCCTTCAGGCGAAATCAAAGGTTTATAAAGGGTCACCGTCGGATGACCGGTGAAGTAGTCCATGTAAGGACGGGTATAGTGGCTAAAGATGCTGGCTTCCGCCTGAGCGACAAACCACGGTCGCGTCCGGGGATCGAAGGTTTTACTCGTCTCCGTGGAGAGCACTTCCGGTGCGCGGAGATAATGCCCTTGCGTGTCCGCCAGCGAGATGGAGGAGACGGTCGGCATCAGGTTCTGCAGATGCATCATCATCTGCAGTCCCTGCGTCGGATTGACGTTGAGCGTCTCGTTTAACCTGTCGTCGCGCGCAAAGTACATCGCGGAACGGCCCAGGATATAGTCGTTTTCACGCAGGATAGATTCGGTGTAGTTCACCGCCAGGTTGTGCGTGAAGTTGCTATTGATCTTATGATAATCCTCAAGAAAATCCTTCCGTTGCGAAAGCGTCACTGCGATCGCGATCACCGCAAAACTGCAGAGGATCCCCGCGAAGCTGAGCATAATGGGCCGGGTAAAAGAGAGCTTTTTGCTGTGAAGTGCCATGAGCTGTACATCGTTCCTGATGGTGAATACTTTTCGTCTGCCGATATCCTCTCAGCATAGTCGCTGTCCTGCGGTTAGCGGTGAATTATACGGCACACGATTTCTGACGGGATGATTTATCTTAAGAACCATTAAGAAAATACTTATTAAACTGGCTGGGACCGTTTGTGCAATGCACCAGAGGCAGGGCGAAACGAGGAAGAAGCTTTTCGCCCTGGTCAGCTTCCGTTGCTGACCGTGTGACATTAAAAAACCGGACGATCGCTGACAATCCTCCGGTTTTGCCTTTTCGTTGCGCCTCGATAATTTTTTAACGTGTTGCAGTGCGTTTCAACGTCACTGCGAGGCTCTTCCCAGCCAGCTGTCCCAGTCTTTCCAGACAGGCTGAAGACCCTGCGCCGTCAGGGCGGCAGCGACCGCTTCCGGACGTCGGCCATCATGCGGTACAAACTGTTCCAGCTCCGGACGATCGTCGGCGTAGCCGCCAGGCTGCGTTTTGGAAAATGCGCTGACGTTGTTAATCGCAAGCGGGATAACGCGATCGCGAAACGCCGGGGACTCGCGCGTTGAGAGCGATAATTCCACTTCCGGGGCAAGCAGGCGAAACGCGCAGATGGTCTGCACCAGCTGGCGTTCATCCATCAGAGAAGCCGGTTCAATTCCTCCCGCGCAGGGACGCAGGCGCGGGAAGGAGATGGAATAACGGCTCTGCCAGTAGCGTTGTTGAAGCCACAGCAGATGTTCCGCCACCATGTAACAATCCACCCGCCAGCTGTCGGAGAGCCCGATCAGCGCACCCAGACCGATTTTGTCGATGCCGGCGCGACCCAGCCTGTCCGGCGTTTCCAGGCGGAAAAAGAAATCCTGTTTCTTGCCTTTCAGGTGGTGCCGGGCGTACGTCGCCTCGTGGTAGGTTTCCTGATAGACCATAACGCCGTCCAGCCCGAGCGTTTTGAGCTCCGCGTACTCCCCCTGCGACAGAGGCTGCACTTCCATCTGCAACGACGCAAACTGACGACGAATGGCAGGAAGATGCCGACGGAAATAGTCCATTCCCACTTTCCCCTGATGCTCGCCCGTGACCAGCAGAAGATGTTCAAAGCCCATTTCACGGATGGCTGCACACTCACGGGCAATCTCACCCTCATCAAGGGTTTTACGCCTGATGCGGTTGCTCATGGAGAAGCCGCAGTAGGTACAGTCATTGGCGCACAGGTTGGAGAGATAGAGCGGCACGTAGAAGCTCACCGTGTTGCCAAAACGCTGGCGGGTGAGCCGCTGCGCTCGCTGAGCCATCGGTTCGAGGTACGCGCTGGCCGCCGGGGAGAGCAGGGCCATCAGATCCTCGCGGGTCAGCTGACGGGCATGCAGCGCGCGCTCCACGTCAGCCGCCGTTTTGCTGTTGATGCGCAGGGCAATGTCGTCCCAGTTAAGCTGTCGCCAGCGCTCGGTAAACGTGCTCATGAGATCGCCTCCAGAAAACCGGTCAGCGGGCTGGTGGCCTGCGCCTGGAAACTGCGCGAGCCGGGGCCGGATCCCTTTGCCAGCAGGCCGGCCTCTACGGCCAGGCGGAATGCCCGCGCCATCATGACCGGATCGTCGGCAACCGCGATAGCCGTATTGACCAGCACCGCGTCAGCCCCCATTTCCAGCGCCTGCGCGGCATGGCTGGGCACGCCAATGCCCGCATCAACCACCACCGGCACGGTAGCCTGCTCAATAATGATTTCCAGCATCGCGCGGGTTTCCAGCCCCTGGTTGGAGCCAATGGGGGCCCCCAGCGGCATGACGGCGGCGCAACCGACCTCTTCCAGACGTTTGCACAGCACCGGGTCGGCCCCGCAGTAAGGCAGAACGGTAAATCCTTGCTGAACCAGCTTTTCAGCCGCTTTCAGCGTTTCAATCGGGTCGGGCAGCAGCCAGCGGGCATCCGGATGGATTTCCAGCTTCAGCCAGCCGGTGCCGAGCGCTTCACGCGCCAGCTGTGCGGCGAAAATCGCCTCTTCGGCGGTTTTCGCTCCGGAGGTGTTGGGCAGCAGCGTCACGCCTGCTTCCAGCAACGGAGCCAGAATGGCATCGCTGTGATGGCGCAGATCCACGCGCTTGAGCGCCAGCGTCACCAGCTGGCTGCCGCTTTCACGAATGGCCTCCACCATCAGCTGCGGCGAGGCGAATTTTCCGGTTCCGGTAAACAGATGCGAATCAAAAACCTTATCGGCAATACGTAACATCTCAGCCCCCTGCGATAACCTGAAACAGCAGGATCTGGTCGCCTTCATTGACCTGCTGATGTTCCCACTGCTCGCGCGGCAGGATCTGTTGATTGAGCGCCAGCGCCGTTCCCGGCTTGAGCTGACGCAGCTTGTCGAGCAGTCCGGCAACGGTAAGCCCGTCGTCGCATCTCATCGGCTCATCGTTAAACAGAATGCGCATCGCGGCCTCCGCATACCGGGCAGCGGCTGGCGCGGCGTAACGCCAGCTGGCGCCAGCCGCTGGAGCGGGCATCAAACAGCCGCAGCGTATTGCGTTCCGTCTCCATGCCGCTGAGCAGCTTGATCGCCTCCAGCGCCTGCATGGTGCCCATCACGCCGACCACCGGACCCAGAATACCCGCCGTACGGCAGTTGCGCGTCGGCTCGGCATCGTCCGGCCACAGGCAGCGATAGCAGCCCTGCGTCCACGGTGGCGTCAGAACCATCATTTGCCCGCCGAACCCCACCGCGCTGGCGGTGATAAGCGGCGTATGATTTGCCACGCAGGCGGCGTTGATCGCCTGGCGCGTCGCCATGTTGTCGGTACAGTCCAGCACCACGTCGGCAAGGGCGACTTCACGGTGCAGGCTTTCACCGCTAAGACGCTCCTGTAAGGCAATCAGCTCGATATCCGGATTAAGCAGGTTCAGCCGCTGCCGGGTGATTTTCGCTTTCGGCTGGTTGATATCGTCGGTAGTAAAGAGGATTTGCCGCTGCAGATTGCTGAGGTGGACCTCATCGTCGTCGGCCAGCACCAGCGTGCCGATACCCGCACCTGCCAGATAGAGCGCGGCGGGTGCACCTAATCCCCCCAGGCCAACAATCAGCACCCGGCTGGCGAGCAGTTTTTGCTGGCCGTCGATGGCGATATCCTCCAGCAGGATCTGACGGCTGTAGCGCATAAAGTCGCGATCATTCATCACCGGCTCCTGCCAGCTGTAAAAGCTGTTCGGTGGCGGACCGCCAGTCTGCAGCCTGGGTGATGGCGCTGACGACGGCGATGCTGCCGACGCCGGTCTCCAGCACCGCCGGGGCACGTTCAAGGCTGATTCCGCCGATGGCGACGGTGGGGTAATCGGCAAGGCGTTTAACGTGACTCGCCAGCTGCATCAGACCCTGCGGTGCGGAGGGCATCTGCTTGGTTTGCGTCGGGAAGACGTGACCGAGCGCGATGTATGAGGGACGGGCCGCCAGGGCCACGTCGATCTCCATGTCATCGTGCGTTGACACGCCAAGACGCAGCCCGGCTTCACGGATTGCGCTCAGATCCGTTGTTTCCAGGTCCTCCTGACCCAGATGCACGCCGTACGCCCGGTGCTTAACGGCCAGCCGCCAGTAGTCGTTGATAAACAGGCGGGCGTTATACCGACGCCCCAGCGCAATGGCGGCAACCACATCGGCTTCCACCTCGTCATCGCGCTTATCCTTGATGCGAAGCTGGAGGGTGCGAACGCCTGCCTCCAGCAGTCGCGCTATCCACGCCACGCTGTCCACCACCGGATAGAGCCCTAAACGGTAGGGGACGGGTGGGAAATCGGGCTGGTACATTACGCCTCCTCTTTTTTGAGGTAGATTTCGCCGCCTTTGGCGCGGAAGGTTTCAGACATGTCCGCCATACCCACTTCAATGGTTTGCGTGGCGGCGTAGTCGCGCACTTCCTGGCTGATTTTCATCGAGCAGAATTTTGGTCCGCACATGGAGCAGAAGTGCGCGACTTTGCCCGATTCCTGCGGCAGGGTTTCGTCGTGGTAGGCGCGGGCGGTGAACGGGTCCAGCGCCAGGTTGAACTGATCTTCCCAGCGGAATTCAAAGCGCGCCTTCGACATGGCGTTATCGCGGATTTGCGCGCCCGGGTGGCCTTTGGCCAGATCCGCCGCGTGGGCGGCAATTTTGTAGGTAATCAGCCCCTGCTTCACGTCCTCTTTGTTTGGCAGGCCGAGGTGCTCTTTCGGCGTCACGTAGCAGAGCATGGCGCAGCCGAACCAGCCGATCATCGCCGCGCCAATGCCTGACGTGAAGTGGTCGTAACCCGGCGCAATATCGGTGGTCAACGGCCCCAGGGTGTAGAACGGCGCTTCGTGGCAGTGCTCCAGCTCCTCGGTCATGTTGCGGCGGATCATCTGCATCGGCACGTGTCCCGGGCCTTCAATCATCACCTGCACGTCATACTCCCAGGCGATTTTGGTCAGTTCGCCCAGCGTGTGCAGCTCGGCAAACTGCGCTTCGTCGTTGGCGTCACGGATGGAGCCCGGGCGCAGGCCGTCGCCCAGCGAGAGGGAGACGTCATAAGCGGCGCAGATTTCGCAGATCTCGCGGAAGTGTTCGTAGAGGAAGTTTTCCTGGTGATGGGAGAGGCACCACTTCGCCATGATGGAACCGCCGCGCGAGACGATACCGGTCAGACGCTTCGCGGTCATCGGCACGTAGCGCAGCAGCACGCCCGCGTGAATGGTGAAGTAGTCGACGCCCTGCTCGGCCTGCTCTAGCAGCGTGTCGCGGAACGCTTCCCAGGTCAGGTCTTCGGCAATGCCGTTGACCTTCTCCAGCGCCTGATAAATCGGGACGGTGCCAATCGGAACCGGGCTGTTACGCAGGATCCACTCGCGGGTTTCGTGAATGTAGCGGCCGGTGGAGAGGTCCATTACCGTGTCCGCGCCCCAGCGCGTTGACCAGACCAGCTTTTCAACCTCTTCTTCGATGGAGGAGGTGACGGCCGAGTTACCGATGTTAGCGTTGACCTTCACCAGGAAGTTGCGGCCAATAATCATCGGCTCGGATTCCGGGTGGTTAATGTTGGCGGGGATAATCGCGCGCCCGGCGGCCACTTCGTCACGCACAAATTCCGGCGTGATGTTCTCCGGCAGGCGCGCGCCAAAGCCCTCTCCCGGATGCTGGTAGCGCAGCACTTCGCTGCGGATACGCTCGCGGCCCATGTTCTCGCGGATGGCGATGAACTCCATCTCCGGCGTGACGATCCCCTGGCGGGCGTAGTGCAGCTGGGTCACGCATTTGCCCGCTTTGGCACGTTTTGGCGTCAGCAGGCCGGTAAAGCGCAGCGCGTCCAGACCGTCGTCGGCCAGGCGTTCTTTGGTGTACGCAGAACTGCGTACGCTGAGTTCTTCGCAGTCGTTACGCGCCTCAATCCACGGCTGGCGCAGCTTTGCCAGACCCTGCTGAACGTTGATCGTAACAGAGGGATCGCCGTACGGGCCGGAGGTGTCATACACCGGTACGGCTTCATTGTCTTCATACTGCGGATTCTCTTTGCTGCCGCCGATAAGCGTCGGGCTAAGCTGGATTTCGCGCATCGGGACGCGGATATCGGCCTGCGAGCCGGAAATGTAGATGCGTTTCGAGTTCGGGAAAGCGGTGCCTTCCAGGGTGTCGATGAAGTGTTGGGCCTGTGCGCGCTGTTCGCGGCGGGTCAGTTTTGCAGTAGACATAGCTCATTCCAAAAGTGAAGGACATGGCTTGTCAGACGACGGATGAAGCAAGAGAGGATCGCCCGGGGGGCGATACAACAGCAGTGTGACTCTTGTTCCCTTCGCAGGTATTAACCTGATCAGGTTCCGCGGATCCCGAATTAACGGTCTCAGCCCGGCTTTCGCTCTGGGCACTCCGACAAGAAAAATCCCCCTCGTGAGAGGGGCGAATGGTTGTAAATTACTCGTTAACGATTAAGAACTCAAGCCGGGCGCGCGACGTTATCTTCGGGACTGGCATCCAGGACGAGGCTAATCAGCCTATCTTCCAGCGTGAATCGCTCCTCCAGCGCTTCACCGAGGTCGGATAATGCCCGCTGAAACTCAAGGTAGTTATCGTGATCGATGGCATTCTCGAGCGTGGAATCATAGTAATCCATGATCTGCTGGGTGTTGGCCTCCAGCAGCGGATAGAGTTTGCTGGCCGCTAAATACGGCGTTGTCCCTTCCATTTCGCGGATAATGCGTTCATAAATATTGAAATGGCCGTCGGACAGATAGTCGACCAGGCCCTGACAAAAATCATCCAGCGCTTTTTCGTTCAGCCGCATAAACGATTCTTTGCCAGGCTTAATGCCGACCAGATTGTAATAAGCCACGAGTAGATGCTTGCGCACATGAAGCCAGCGATCCACCAGTTTGTTACTTCCTCTAACGCGCTCAGTCAGGCTTTCTAGCTGGTTTAACATGGTCGACTCCGCAAAGTGTAGGATTGAATCTGCTTATCCAGAATGTAACCACAATGCTAACAACATGTCAGTGAAGCGAAGGTAGTGCAATAGATATGGATCGTATTATTGAAAAATCAGATCTGGGTTGGTGGATCGTCAGCCACGAACAAAAATTATGGTTGCCCGGTGGAGAACTGCCCTATGGTGCGGCGGAAACGTTCGATCTCGTGGGCCAGCCAGCGCTAAAGATCGGCGAGTGGCAGGGTGAGCCCGTGTGGTTGATCCAGCAAGCGCGTCGTCAGGATATGGGATCCGTTCGCCAGGTGTTGGATCTGGACGTGGGCCTGTTCCAGCTGGCGGGGCGCGGCGTGCAGCTGGCGGAGTTTTATCGCTCGCATAAATACTGCGGCTATTGCGGTCATACCATGCGTCCGAGCAAAACCGAGTGGGCGATGCTCTGCAGCCACTGCCGCGAGCGCTACTATCCGCAGATTGCGCCGTGCATCATCGTCGCTATCCGCCGGGAGGATTCCATCCTGCTGGCGCAACATACCCGCCATCGCAACGGCGTTCACACCGTGCTGGCCGGCTTCGTCGAGGTGGGCGAAACGCTGGAGCAGGCGGTGGCGCGCGAGGTTATGGAGGAGAGCGGGATCAAAGTGAAGAACCTGCGCTACGTTACCTCCCAGCCGTGGCCGTTCCCGCAGTCGCTGATGACGGCCTTTATGGCCGAATACGACAGCGGCGAGATCGTTATCGATCAGAAAGAGCTGCTGGACGCGAACTGGTATCGCTACGACGATTTACCGCTGTTACCACCGCCGGGCACCGTGGCGCGCCGGCTGATAGAAGATACCGTAGCGATGTGTCGGGCCGAGTATGAGTAGTGTTACACTGAGGCCATGACGCTTAAGGAACTGCAAAAATGACCGAACTGAAGAACGATCGTTATCTGCGTGCGCTGCTGCGACAGCCCGTTGATGTCACCCCGGTGTGGATGATGCGCCAGGCGGGACGCTATCTGCCAGAATACAAAGCCACGCGCGCGCAGGCGGGCGATTTTATGTCGCTGTGCAAAAACGCCGAGCTGGCCTGTGAAGTGACGCTCCAGCCGCTGCGCCGCTTCCCGCTGGATGCGGCGATCCTCTTCTCGGATATTCTGACCATTCCGGATGCCATGGGCCTTGGCCTGTACTTTGAAACGGGTGAAGGCCCGCGTTTCACCTCTCCGATTAAAAGCAAAGCCGACGTGGACAAGCTGCCGATCCCCGATCCGGAAGGCGAGCTGGGCTACGTGATGAACGCCGTGCGCACCATTCGCCGCGAGCTGAAAGGCGAAGTGCCGCTGATTGGCTTCTCCGGCAGCCCGTGGACGCTGGCGACCTATATGGTGGAAGGGGGCAGCAGCAAAGCCTTCACCCTGATTAAAAAGATGATGTACGCCGAGCCGCTGGCCCTGCATGCGCTGCTAGACAAGCTGGCGAAGAGCGTCACGCTCTATCTGAACGCGCAGATTAAGGCGGGTGCGCAGTCGGTGATGATTTTCGACACCTGGGGCGGCGTGCTGACCGGCCGCGATTATCAGCAGTTCTCCCTGTACTACATGCATAAAATCGTCGACGGCCTGCTGCGTGAAAACGAAGGTCGCCGCGTGCCGGTGACGCTGTTCACCAAAGGTGGCGGCCAGTGGCTGGAAGCGATGGCGGCCACCGGCTGCGACGCGCTGGGTCTCGACTGGACCACCGATATTGCCGATGCCCGCCGCCGCGTGGGCGACAAAGTGGCGCTGCAGGGCAATATGGACCCGTCCATGCTCTATGCGCCGCCTGCCCGCATTGAAGAAGAAGTGTCGACTATACTGTCTGGTTTCGGCCAGGGGGAAGGCCACGTCTTTAACCTCGGCCACGGTATTCATCAGGATGTACCGCCAGAGCACGCAGGCGTATTTGTGGAGGCGGTGCATCGGCTTTCTGCCCAGTATCACAAGTAAGGAGTCGTTATGGATCTCGCGTCGCTACGCGCTCAACAAATCGAACTGGCCTCATCGGTGATCCGCGAGGATCGTCTGGATAAGGATCCTCCGCAGTACATTGGCGGAGCAGACGTCGGGTTCGAGCAGGGTGGGGACGTGACGCGAGCGGCGATGGTGGTACTGAAGTACCCTTCGCTCGAGCTGGTGGAGTACAAGGTCGCGCGTATTGCCACCACCATGCCCTATATTCCCGGCTTTCTCTCCTTTCGCGAATATCCCGCGCTGCTGGCCGCGTGGGAGCAGCTCTCGCAAAAACCTGACCTGCTGTTTGTCGATGGGCACGGGATCTCACACCCGCGCCGCTTAGGCGTTGCCAGCCACTTTGGGCTGCTGGTGGATGTGCCGACCATTGGCGTTGCCAAGAAACGCCTGTGCGGCGCGTTTGAGCCACTCTCCGCTGAGCCGGGGGCGCTGGCGCCGCTCATCCATAAGGGCGAGCAGCTGGCGTGGGTCTGGCGCAGCAAGGCTCGCTGTAATCCACTGTTCATCGCCACCGGCCATCGGGTGAGCATGGACAGCGCCCTGGCGTGGGTACAGCGCTGCATGAAGGGCTACCGCTTACCGGAGCCGACGCGCTGGGCTGACGCGGTGGCCTCTTCGCGTCCGGCTTTTGTTCGTTGGCAGGAAATTCAGCGATGATTCAGGTAAACTGCGCCTAATTTTCGATTCGAGAGATCATCATGCTACAAAACCCGATTCACCTGCGCCTTGAAAAGCTGGAAAGCTGGCAGCACGTCACCTTTATGGCTTGCCTGTGCGAGCGCATGTATCCCAACTATGCCGCGTTCTGCAAGCAGACGGGCTTTGGTGATGGCCATATCTACCGCCGCATTCTGGATCTCATCTGGGAAACGCTGACGGTGAAAGACGCGAAGGTGAATTTCGACTCTCAGCTCGAAAAGCTGGAAGAGGCGATTCCGGTGGCGGATGATTTTGACCTGTACGGCGTCTACCCGGCAATTGATGCCTGTGTGGCGTTAAGCGAATTGCTCCACTCCCGCCTGAGCGGTGAGACGCTGGAGCACGCTATCGAAGTCAGTAAGGCCTCTATCACTACCGTGGCGATGCTGGAAATGACCCAGGAAGGTCGCGAAATGACCGACGAAGAGCTGCGCGCAAACCCGGCCGTTGAGCAAGAATGGGATATCCAGTGGGAAATTTTCCGCCTGCTGGCAGAGTGTGAAGAACGCGATATTGAACTGATAAAAGGGCTGCGTGCGGACTTACGTGAGGCCGGCGAGAGTAATATTGGTATAATTTTTAACCAATGAGATAAGAAAACTTGAGATAACGCCCGTTTTGTCGCTCCTCGACTCTTCCCTTTCGCCCCTTGTCTGGTCTACATTTGGGGGGCGAAAAAAAGTGGCTATCGGTGCGTGTATGCAGGAGAGTGCTTTTTTGGCATTTTCGTCGCACTCGATGCTTAGCAAGCGATAAACACATTGAAAGGATAACTTATGAACAAGACTCAACTGATTGATGTAATTGCGGACAAGGCTGATCTGTCTAAAGTGCAGGCTAAAGCTGCTCTGGAATCTACCCTGGCTGCTATTACTGAGTCTCTGAAAGAAGGCGATGCTGTACAACTGGTTGGTTTCGGTACCTTCAAAGTGAACCACCGCGCTGAGCGTACTGGCCGCAACCCGCAGACCGGTAAAGAAATCAAAATCGCCGCAGCGAACGTGCCGGCATTTGTTTCTGGTAAAGCACTGAAAGACGCAGTTAAGTAAGACGCGTGGCAGTGAACAGTTTTAGCGAAGGGGCGGCAACGCCCCTTTTGTCTTTCTGGCGCGGAACGCTCGCGCTGGCAGGCATGCTGCTGCTGTCAGCCTGTAGCCACGACACCGCTTTGCCGCCGTTTACCGCCAGCGGCTACGCGGACAACCAGGGCGCGGTCAGGATCTGGCGTAAAGATTCCGGCGGCGAAGTGCATCTGCTTTCTGCCTTCAGCCCGTGGCATAGCGGCAATACGTCGACGGCGGAGTATCGCTGGCAGGGAGATGACCTGTCGCTGATTGAGCTGAACGTCTACAGCAAGACCCCCGAACACGTGAAAGTGCGTTTTGACGACCATGGCGAGCTGAGCTTTATGCAGCGCGAAGTCAGCGGTCAAAAACAGCAGCTTTCCAGCGATCAAATCGCCCTCTACCGTTACCGTGCCGAACAAATCCGCCAGACCAGCGATGCGCTTCGTCTGGGACGCGTCGTGCTGCGCCAGGGGCGCTGGCATAACGACGGGACGGTGACGACCTGCGAAGGGCAAACGGTCAAGCCTGAGCTCGAGTCCTGGGCGACCGAACACATTCAACGCCGTCAGCGTCATTCATCAATGGAAGTGAGTGTGGCGTGGCTTGAGGCGCCGGAAGGTTCTCAATTGCTATTGGTGGCGAACGAAGACTTCTGCACCTGGCAGCCAACAGAGAAGAGTTTCTGAGTTCTGTGAATTAAGCCGGATGGCGCTGACGCTTATCCGGCCTACGAACGATCCCCTCTCCCCATGGGAGAGGGTTAGGGTGAGGGCGAGGAGGAATTACTCCCCCTGCTCGCGCGCAATCGCGCGATAGCCGATATCCTGACGGCTAAAGCTACCGTTCCAGTGAATATCCGCCATCAGCGCATAGGCGCGCTTCTGCGCTTCTGCCACGGTATGGCCCAGCGCGGTTGCACACAGCACGCGGCCGCCGTTGGTCAGAACGCGATCGTCCTCAGCCAGCTTCGTACCGGCGTGGAACACCTTCGCACCTTCCCTCTCTTCCAGCGGCAGACCGTGGATTTCATCTCCGGTGCTGTAGTTGCCAGGATAACCACCCGCAGCAATCACCACGCCGAGAGACGCACGCTCGTCCCACTCGGAGGTTTTCTCGCCCAGCTTGCCATCGCAGGCTGCCAGGCACAGATCCACCAGATCGGATTTCATGCGCAGCATGATTGGCTGCGTTTCCGGATCGCCAAAGCGGCAGTTGAATTCGATGACCTTAGGGTTACCCTGCTTGTCGATCATCAGACCTGCGTAAAGGAAACCGGTGTAGGTATTCCCTTCTGCTGCCATTCCCTTCACGGTAGGCCAGATGATGCGATCCATGGTGCGCTGGTGGACGTCGTCAGTCACGACCGGAGCAGGGGAGTAAGCGCCCATCCCGCCGGTGTTAGGACCCGTGTCGCCATTACCCACACGCTTGTGATCCTGGCTGGTGGCCATCGGCAGAACGTGCTCGCCGTCGACCATGACGATAAAGCTCGCCTCTTCACCGTCGAGGAACTCTTCAATCACGATGCGGTGGCCCGCATCGCCAAAGGCGTTACCTGCCAGCATGTCCTGAACCGCGGCTTCGGCTTCGTCGAGCGTCATCGCGACGATCACGCCTTTACCGGCGGCCAGACCGTCGGCCTTGATAACAATCGGCGCCCCCTTCTCACGTAAGTAGGCCAAAGCAGGCTCCACTTCAGTGAAATTCTGATATTCCGCCGTCGGGATGTTATGACGCGCGAGGAAATCTTTGGTGAAGGCTTTGGAGCCTTCCAGCTGCGCGGCGCCTTCCGTTGGGCCGAAGATTTTCAGGCCCGCTGCGCGGAACGCATCCACCACGCCAATCACCAGCGGCGCTTCCGGGCCCACAATCGTCAGGTCGATTTTCTCGCTCTGGGCAAAACTCAGCAGCGCCGGAATGTCGGTCACGCCGATAGCCACGTTCTGCAGCGCGGGTTCCAGTGCGGTACCGGCGTTGCCCGGTGCCACGAAGACCGTTTTCACCAGCGGAGACTGCGCCGCTTTCCACGCCAGCGCGTGCTCGCGTCCGCCGTTACCAATCACTAATACTTTCATTTTCAGCTCCGGGAATTAATGGCGGAAGTGGCGCATGTCGGTGAAGATCATCGCGATGCCGTGTTCGTCGGCAGCGGCAATCACTTCGTCGTCGCGGATTGAACCGCCAGGCTGGATCACGCAGGTGATGCCGACAGCGGCTGCGGCGTCGATACCGTCACGGAACGGGAAGAAGGCGTCAGAGGCCATGGCGGAGCCTTTGACTTCCAGGCCTTCGTCACCTGCTTTAATACCCGCGATTTTTGCAGAGTAAACGCGGCTCATCTGGCCTGCGCCTATCCCGATGGTCATGTTCTCTTTCGCGTAGACGATGGCGTTGGATTTCACGAACTTCGCCACTTTCCAGCAGAACAGCGCGTCACGCAGTTCCTGTTCGGTCGGCTGACGTTTGGTCACCACGCGCAGGTCGGCTTCTGTCACCATACCCAGATCGCGATCCTGAACCAGCAGACCGCCGTTTACGCGTTTGAAGTCCAGGCCCGGCACGCGTTCTGCCCACTGGCCGCAAACCAGTACGCGCACGTTCTGTTTTGCCGCCGTGATTTTCAGCGCTTCCTCGGAGGCCGATGGCGCGATGATCACTTCGACAAACTGGCGGGAGATGATGGCCTGAGCCGTTTCAGCATCCAGCTCGCGGTTGAAGGCAATGATGCCACCGAACGCGGAGGTTGGGTCAGTTTTGTATGCGCGATCGTAAGCTTCCAGAATCGATGTGCTTACCGCCACGCCGCATGGATTGGCGTGCTTGACGATAACGCAGGCCGGCTCGCTGAACTCTTTCACGCATTCCAGCGCCGCGTCGGTGTCGGCAATGTTGTTATAGGAGAGCGCTTTGCCCTGCACCTGCTGAGCGGTTGCAACAGAGGCTTCTTTTACCTCTTCTTCTATATAGAAGGCCGCCTGCTGGTGGCTGTTCTCACCGTAACGCATATCCTGCTTCTTAATGAAATTCAGGTTCAG
This sequence comes from Enterobacter sp. BNK-13, assembly GCF_048685015.1. NCBI lineage: Bacteria > Pseudomonadati > Pseudomonadota > Gammaproteobacteria > Enterobacterales > Enterobacteriaceae > Enterobacter > Enterobacter sp. BNK-13. The sequence continues at coordinate 4,620,222 of NZ_JBLQTP010000001.1, forward strand.
GGTGCGCGGGAAGCGGCCGGAAGGATCTTTGCTTTCACCGTGGTAAGCCGGTACCAGGCTACCGAAGTAGTTGGCGATCATGCTGTCGTACGCCGCGGTGTGTTCGAAGGCTTTGATGGCGAGGTCGAAACGCGTTTCCAGGGTCAGCGACCCTTCGTTGGCGTCCATCTCATTAATAATGGTGGTGTAATCGCTGCTCTTTACCACGATGGCGACATCTTTATGGTTCTTGGCCGCAGAGCGCACCATGGTCGGGCCGCCGATATCAATGTTCTCTACAGCATCTTCCAGAGAGCAGCCTTCGCGGGCAACGGTCTGGGCAAACGGGTAGAGGTTAACGACAACCATGTCGATCGGCGCGATGTCGTGCTGTTCCATAATGGCGTCGTCCTGGCCGCGACGGCCAAGAATACCGCCGTGGACTTTCGGATGCAGGGTTTTGACGCGTCCATCCATCATTTCCGGGAAACCGGTGTAATCGGACACTTCGGTTACCGGCAGACCTTTATCTGCTAACAGGCGAGCGGTACCGCCTGTGGAAAGCAGCTCCACACCGCGTGCAGAAAGTGCCTGAGCGAATTCGACGATACCGGCTTTATCAGAAACACTGAGCAGAGCGCGGCGGACTGGACGACGTTGTTGCATGGTAAATCCCCTGGATTTCACGATTACAGAGAGCGTTAGATGAATTTTCCTGTGAAAAACTCATCTAACACACCTGACGAGGCATCCTTGTTTAGCGCGAGCATTTTAACGAAAACGTTTGCGCAACGCTCGCACATTTTTACTTTTTCGTATCATTGTGGATAAGTCTGTGCGTAAAAAGGTATAAGGCGGGGTTTTGCTGTGGAATGCAGCAGTCAGTCATTTTTCTGTCATTTAGCGGTTGCGGCCTGCGGATAACTCCCTATAATGCGCCTCCATCGACACGGCGGATGTGAATCACTTCACACAACAAGCGGTTCGGTTGAAGAGAAAAAATCCTGAAATAACGGGTTGACTCTGAAAGAGGAAAGCGTAATATACGCCACCTCGCGACGGTGAGCGAAAGCCGCGTTGCACTGCTCTTTAACAATTTATCAGACAATCTGTGTGGGCACTCAAAGTGACATGGATTCTTAATGTCTTCGGACAATAAATGAATACCAAGTCTCTGAGTGAACATGCGTAATTCATTACGAAGTTTAATTCACGAGCATCAAACTTAAATTGAAGAGTTTGATCATGGCTCAGATTGAACGCTGGCGGCAGGCCTAACACATGCAAGTCGAGCGGCAGCGGAAAGTAGCTTGCTACTTTGCCGGCGAGCGGCGGACGGGTGAGTAATGTCTGGGAAACTGCCTGATGGAGGGGGATAACTACTGGAAACGGTAGCTAATACCGCATAACGTCGCAAGACCAAAGAGGGGGACCTTCGGGCCTCTTGCCATCAGATGTGCCCAGATGGGATTAGCTAGTAGGTGGGGTAATGGCTCACCTAGGCGACGATCCCTAGCTGGTCTGAGAGGATGACCAGCCACACTGGAACTGAGACACGGTCCAGACTCCTACGGGAGGCAGCAGTGGGGAATATTGCACAATGGGCGCAAGCCTGATGCAGCCATGCCGCGTGTATGAAGAAGGCCTTCGGGTTGTAAAGTACTTTCAGCGGGGAGGAAGGTGTTGAGGTTAATAACCTCAGCAATTGACGTTACCCGCAGAAGAAGCACCGGCTAACTCCGTGCCAGCAGCCGCGGTAATACGGAGGGTGCAAGCGTTAATCGGAATTACTGGGCGTAAAGCGCACGCAGGCGGTCTGTCAAGTCGGATGTGAAATCCCCGGGCTCAACCTGGGAACTGCATTCGAAACTGGCAGGCTAGAGTCTTGTAGAGGGGGGTAGAATTCCAGGTGTAGCGGTGAAATGCGTAGAGATCTGGAGGAATACCGGTGGCGAAGGCGGCCCCCTGGACAAAGACTGACGCTCAGGTGCGAAAGCGTGGGGAGCAAACAGGATTAGATACCCTGGTAGTCCACGCCGTAAACGATGTCGACTTGGAGGTTGTGCCCTTGAGGCGTGGCTTCCGGAGCTAACGCGTTAAGTCGACCGCCTGGGGAGTACGGCCGCAAGGTTAAAACTCAAATGAATTGACGGGGGCCCGCACAAGCGGTGGAGCATGTGGTTTAATTCGATGCAACGCGAAGAACCTTACCTACTCTTGACATCCAGAGAACTTTCCAGAGATGGATTGGTGCCTTCGGGAACTCTGAGACAGGTGCTGCATGGCTGTCGTCAGCTCGTGTTGTGAAATGTTGGGTTAAGTCCCGCAACGAGCGCAACCCTTATCCTTTGTTGCCAGCGGTTAGGCCGGGAACTCAAAGGAGACTGCCAGTGATAAACTGGAGGAAGGTGGGGATGACGTCAAGTCATCATGGCCCTTACGAGTAGGGCTACACACGTGCTACAATGGCGCATACAAAGAGAAGCGACCTCGCGAGAGCAAGCGGACCTCATAAAGTGCGTCGTAGTCCGGATTGGAGTCTGCAACTCGACTCCATGAAGTCGGAATCGCTAGTAATCGTAGATCAGAATGCTACGGTGAATACGTTCCCGGGCCTTGTACACACCGCCCGTCACACCATGGGAGTGGGTTGCAAAAGAAGTAGGTAGCTTAACCTTCGGGAGGGCGCTTACCACTTTGTGATTCATGACTGGGGTGAAGTCGTAACAAGGTAACCGTAGGGGAACCTGCGGTTGGATCACCTCCTTACCTTAAAGAACCTGCCTTTGCAGTGCTCACACAGATTGTCTGATGAATGATGAACTTCTGAATGTACTTTTGAGTGCATTAAGAAGTTTTGCTCTTTAAAAATCTGGATCAAGCTGAAAATTGAAACGACACATCTTAATGGTGTGTTCGAGTCTCTCAAATTTTCGCAATCATGAAGTGAAACATCTTCGGGTTGTGAGGTTAAGCGACTAAGCGTACACGGTGGATGCCCTGGCAGTCAGAGGCGATGAAGGACGTGCTAATCTGCGAAAAGCGCCGGCGAGGTGATATGAACCTTTGACCCGGCGATGTCCGAATGGGGAAACCCAGTGTGATTCGTCACACTATCGTTAACTGAATACATAGGTTAACGAGGCGAACCGGGGGAACTGAAACATCTAAGTACCCCGAGGAAAAGAAATCAACCGAGATTCCCCCAGTAGCGGCGAGCGAACGGGGAGCAGCCCAGAGTCTGAATCAGCTTGTGTGTTAGTGGAAGCGTCTGGAAAGTCGCACGGTACAGGGTGACAGTCCCGTACACGAAAATGCACAGGTTGTGAACTCGAAGAGTAGGGCGGGACACGTGGTATCCTGTCTGAATATGGGGGGACCATCCTCCAAGGCTAAATACTCCTGACTGACCGATAGTGAACCAGTACCGTGAGGGAAAGGCGAAAAGAACCCCGGCGAGGGGAGTGAAAAAGAACCTGAAACCGTGTACGTACAAGCAGTGGGAGCACCTTCGTGGTGTGACTGCGTACCTTTTGTATAATGGGTCAGCGACTTATATTCTGTAGCAAGGTTAACCGTATAGGGGAGCCGAAGGGAAACCGAGTCTTAACTGGGCGTTAAGTTGCAGGGTATAGACCCGAAACCCGGTGATCTAGCCATGGGCAGGTTGAAGGTTGGGTAACACTAACTGGAGGACCGAACCGACTAATGTTGAAAAATTAGCGGATGACTTGTGGCTGGGGGTGAAAGGCCAATCAAACCGGGAGATAGCTGGTTCTCCCCGAAAGCTATTTAGGTAGCGCCTCGTGAATTCATCTTCGGGGGTAGAGCACTGTTTCGGCTAGGGGGCCATCCCGGCTTACCAACCCGATGCAAACTACGAATACCGAAGAATGTTATCACGGGAGACACACGGCGGGTGCTAACGTCCGTCGTGAAGAGGGAAACAACCCAGACCGCCAGCTAAGGTCCCAAAGTCATGGTTAAGTGGGAAACGATGTGGGAAGGCACAGACAGCCAGGATGTTGGCTTAGAAGCAGCCATCATTTAAAGAAAGCGTAATAGCTCACTGGTCGAGTCGGCCTGCGCGGAAGATGTAACGGGGCTAAACCATGCACCGAAGCTGCGGCAGCGACACTATGTGTTGTTGGGTAGGGGAGCGTTCTGTAAGCCGTTGAAGGTGTGCTGTGAGGCATGCTGGAGGTATCAGAAGTGCGAATGCTGACATAAGTAACGATAAAGCGGGTGAAAAGCCCGCTCGCCGGAAGACCAAGGGTTCCTGTCCAACGTTAATCGGGGCAGGGTGAGTCGACCCCTAAGGCGAGGCCGAAAGGCGTAGTCGATGGGAAACAGGTTAATATTCCTGTACTTGGTGTTACTGCGAAGGGGGGACGGAGAAGGCTATGTTAGCCGGGCGACGGTTGTCCCGGTTTAAGCATGTAGGCGGAGGTTCCAGGTAAATCCGGTACCTTTTAACGCTGAGGTGTGATGACGAGGCACTACGGTGCTGAAGTAACAAATGCCCTGCTTCCAGGAAAAGCCTCTAAGCATCAGGTAACACGAAATCGTACCCCAAACCGACACAGGTGGTCAGGTAGAGAATACCAAGGCGCTTGAGAGAACTCGGGTGAAGGAACTAGGCAAAATGGTGCCGTAACTTCGGGAGAAGGCACGCTGATATGTAGGTGAAGCCCCTGCGGGTGGAGCTGAAATCAGTCGAAGATACCAGCTGGCTGCAACTGTTTATTAAAAACACAGCACTGTGCAAACACGAAAGTGGACGTATACGGTGTGACGCCTGCCCGGTGCCGGAAGGTTAATTGATGGGGTTAGCGGCAACGCGAAGCTCTTGATCGAAGCCCCGGTAAACGGCGGCCGTAACTATAACGGTCCTAAGGTAGCGAAATTCCTTGTCGGGTAAGTTCCGACCTGCACGAATGGCGTAATGATGGCCAGGCTGTCTCCACCCGAGACTCAGTGAAATTGAACTCGCTGTGAAGATGCAGTGTACCCGCGGCAAGACGGAAAGACCCCGTGAACCTTTACTATAGCTTGACACTGAACACTGGTCCTTGATGTGTAGGATAGGTGGGAGGCTTTGAAGTGTGGACGCCAGTCTGCATGGAGCCGTCCTTGAAATACCACCCTTTAATGGCTGGTGTTCTAACGTAGACCCGTGATCCGGGTTGCGGACAGTGTCTGGTGGGTAGTTTGACTGGGGCGGTCTCCTCCCAAAGAGTAACGGAGGAGCACGAAGGTTAGCTAATCCTGGTCGGACATCAGGAGGTTAGTGCAATGGCATAAGCTAGCTTGACTGCGAGAGTGACGGCTCGAGCAGGTGCGAAAGCAGGTCATAGTGATCCGGTGGTTCTGAATGGAAGGGCCATCGCTCAACGGATAAAAGGTACTCCGGGGATAACAGGCTGATACCGCCCAAGAGTTCATATCGACGGCGGTGTTTGGCACCTCGATGTCGGCTCATCACATCCTGGGGCTGAAGTAGGTCCCAAGGGTATGGCTGTTCGCCATTTAAAGTGGTACGCGAGCTGGGTTTAGAACGTCGTGAGACAGTTCGGTCCCTATCTGCCGTGGGCGCTGGAGAATTGAGGGGGGCTGCTCCTAGTACGAGAGGACCGGAGTGGACGCATCACTGGTGTTCGGGTTGTCATGCCAATGGCACTGCCCGGTAGCTAAATGCGGAAAAGATAAGTGCTGAAAGCATCTAAGCACGAAACTTGCCCCGAGATGAGTTCTCCCTGAGACTTTAAGTCTCCTGAAGGAACGTTGAAGACGACGACGTTGATAGGTCGGGTGTGTAAGCGCAGCGATGCGTTGAGCTAACCGATACTAATGAACCGTGAGGCTTAACCTTACAACGCCGAAGCTGTTTCGGCGAAGAGACAGACAATCAATTTTCAGCTCTGATACAGATTTAACAGAATTTGCCTGGCGGCTTTAGCGCGGTGGTCCCACCTGACCCCATGCCGAACTCAGAAGTGAAACGCCGTAGCGCCGATGGTAGTGTGGGGTCTCCCCATGTGAGAGTAGGGAACTGCCAGGCATCAATTAAGAAGAACCCCGTACCGTAAGGTGCGGGGTTTTTTGCTTTTGTTTTCTCCCTCTCCTTGAAACTTTCTCACCTTCTGCTTGCAGACTCGACATTCAAGCCATTTCTGGGTATCGTTAGCTGTCTGGATGTCTAAACGTTTATACGTATGCTGTGAGGATACAAAGCTATGCCGATTCGGGTGCAGGACGAGCTACCAGCCGTCAATTTCTTGCGTGAAGAAAATGTCTTTGTGATGACGACTTCACGTGCGACAGGTCAGGAAATTCGCCCGCTGAAGGTGCTTATTCTCAATCTGATGCCCAAAAAGATCGAAACAGAAAACCAGTTCCTGCGTCTGCTGTCGAACTCCCCGCTGCAGGTCGATATTCAACTGCTGCGAATCGACGCCCGCGAGTCACGCAATACGCCTTCTGAGCATCTGAACAACTTCTACTGCAACTTCGATGACATTCAGGGTGAAAACTTCGACGGTCTGATTGTGACCGGCGCGCCGCTGGGCCTGGTGGAATTTAACGATGTCGCTTACTGGCCGCAGATCAAACAGGTTCTGGAGTGGGCAAAAGATCACGTCACGTCCACACTGTTTGTCTGTTGGGCGGTACAAGCCGCACTGAATATTCTCTATGGCATCCCCAAGCAAACCCGCACTGAAAAGCTCTCCGGCGTATACGAACACCATATTCTCCATCCCCATGCGTTGCTGACGCGCGGGTTTGATGATTCTTTCCTGGCTCCGCATTCTCGCTACGCTGACTTCCCGGCCCAGCTGATTCGTGATTACACCGATCTGGAGATTCTGGCCGAAACGGAAGATGGGGACGCTTACCTGTTTGCCAGTAAAGATAAGCGCATTGCCTTTGTGACCGGACATCCTGAGTACGATCCGCACACCCTTGCGTCAGAGTATTTCCGTGATGTCGAAGCGGGTCTGAACCCGGATGTCCCGTACAACTATTTCCCGAAAGACGATCCGCAAAACAAACCGAGAGCGACCTGGCGCAGCCACGGGAATTTGCTTTTTACTAACTGGCTCAACTATTACGTCTACCAGATAACACCATACGATCTGCGTCACATGAATCCAACGCTGGAGTAATCGTCTGCACTAAACGATCCTAAAGCGTTTCAGCTATTCAAATCAGGCACCTTCGGGTGCCTTTTTTATTTCCGAAATGTCACTCATCATTCTTTAAAACTTTAATTTCAATAAAATCAATCAATTAATTGCAATTTATAATTAAAATGGAAATTGTTTTTGATTTTAGAAAAAATAGAGATAGTCTTAATTCTGCTGAGCGAAAACTACCCAACGATCTTTCGTTCGCATCGGGAGCGTGATTTTGGATCTTTGATGAGGAGCAGAGTAATGACTCAACAGGCAACGACGGTCGATGAACTGGCCTTTACCCAGCCGTATGGCGAGCAAGAACAGCAAGTTTTGACGGCAGAAGCGGTAGAATTTCTGACTGAACTGGTGACCCGCTTTACGCCGCAGCGCAATAAGCTGCTGGCGGCACGTATTCATCAGCAGCAGGAAATTGATAACGGCAAGTTGCCTGGTTTTATTTCGGAAACCGCTTCCATTCGCCGTGGCGAGTGGAAAATCCGCGGCATCCCTGAAGATTTACAGGATCGTCGCGTTGAGATCACCGGTCCGGTAGAGCGCAAAATGGTGATCAACGCCATGAACGCCAACGTTAAGGTCTTTATGGCTGATTTTGAAGACTCGCTGGCACCGGACTGGCGTAAGGTTATCGACGGACAGATCAACCTGCGCGATGCCGTAAACGGCACCATCAGCTATACCAACGAAGCCGGCAAAATATACCAGCTTAAACCGAACCCGGCGGTACTGATCTGTCGCGTGCGCGGGCTGCACCTGCCGGAAAAACATGTCACCTGGCGTGGTGAAGCCATTCCGGGAAGCCTGTTTGATTTTGCGCTCTATTTCTTCCACAACTATAAAGCTCTGCTGGCGAAGGGCAGCGGCCCGTATTTCTATCTGCCTAAAACGCAGGCCTGGCAGGAAGCGGCCTGGTGGAGCGAAGTCTTCAGCTATGCGGAAGATCGTTTCAATCTGCCGCGCGGCACCATCAAAGCCACCCTTTTGATTGAAACGCTGCCTGCCGTGTTCCAGATGAATGAAATTCTGCACGCCCTGCGTGACCACATTGTCGGCCTGAACTGCGGACGCTGGGACTATATTTTCAGCTACATCAAAACGCTGAAAAACTATCCCGATCGCGTACTGCCGGATCGCCAGGTCGTGACCATGGATAAACCGTTCCTGAGCGCCTACTCGCGTCTGCTGATCAAAACCTGCCACAAGCGCGGTGCCTTCGCGATGGGCGGCATGGCGGCCTTTATCCCGAGCAAAGATGCTGAGCGCAACAATCAGGTGCTCAACAAGGTTAAAGCCGACAAAGAGCTTGAAGCACGTAACGGCCATGACGGGACGTGGATCGCGCATCCGGGTCTGGCCGATACGGCGATGGACGTCTTCAACCGCGTGCTTGGCGACAATAAAAACCAGCTGTTTGTCACGCGTGAAGATGATGCCCCAACGGCTGAAGAACAGCTGCTGGCCCCATGCGCGGGCGAACGGACGGAAGAGGGGATGCGGGCCAATATCCGCGTTGCGGTGCAGTACATCGAAGCGTGGATCTCCGGCAACGGCTGCGTGCCGATCTACGGCCTGATGGAAGATGCTGCGACGGCGGAGATCTCACGTACCTCTATCTGGCAGTGGATCCACCATCAAAAAACGCTCAGCAACGGCAAGCCGGTGACCAAATCCCTGTTCCGCCAGATGCTGGCCGAAGAGATGAGGGTGATCCAGGACGAGTTGGGCGAACACCGCTTCAGCAGCGGACGCTTTGACGACGCTGCGCGCCTGATGGAGCAAATCACCACATCAGATGACTTAATCGACTTCCTGACCCTGCCGGGCTACCGCTTCCTGGCGTAACTCACCACATAACAATATGGAGCATCTGCACATGAAAACCCGTACCCAACAAATCGAAGAATTAAAGAAAGAGTGGACACAACCTCGCTGGGAAGGCATCCGCCGTCCGTACAGCGCGGAGGACGTGGTGAAATTACGCGGCTCGGTCAATCCGGAATGCACGCTGGCGCAAAATGGCGCGGCTAAAATGTGGAAGCTGCTGCACGGTGGCTCTAAAAAGGGCTACATCAACAGCCTCGGTGCGCTGACCGGCGGTCAGGCTCTGCAGCAGGCGAAGGCCGGTATTGAGGCTATCTACCTCTCCGGCTGGCAGGTGGCGGCGGACGCCAACCTGGCCTCCAGCATGTACCCGGATCAGTCGCTCTATCCGGCTAACTCCGTGCCGTCGGTCGTGGATCGGATCAACAACACCTTCCGTCGTGCGGATCAGATCCAGTGGGCGGCGGGCATCGAACCTAACGATCCGCGCTTTATTGACTATTTCCTGCCGATCGTTGCAGATGCGGAAGCGGGCTTCGGCGGCGTGCTGAACGCCTTTGAGCTGATGAAATCGATGATTGAAGCCGGTGCAGCGGCCGTTCACTTCGAAGATCAGCTGGCGTCAGTGAAGAAGTGCGGACATATGGGCGGGAAGGTGCTGGTTCCCACACAGGAAGCGGTTCAGAAGCTGGTTGCCGCGCGTCTGGCTGCTGACGTGCTCGGCGTGCCGACGCTGGTCATTGCCCGTACCGATGCCGACGCGGCTGACCTGATCACCTCTGACTGCGATCCGTACGACAGCGAGTTCATCACCGGCGAGCGCACCAGTGAAGGTTTCTATCGTACCCACGCGGGTATCGAGCAGGCGATCAGCCGCGGTCTGGCGTACGCGCCGTACGCGGATCTGGTCTGGTGTGAAACGTCCACGCCGGATCTGGCGCTGGCAAAACGCTTTGCTGATGCCATTCATGCGAAGTACCCGGGCAAACTGCTGGCCTACAACTGCTCGCCGTCCTTCAACTGGCAGAAAAAGCTGGATGACAAAACGATCGCCAGCTTCCAGCAGCAGCTGTCCGACATGGGCTACAAATACCAGTTCATTACTCTGGCAGGCATCCACAGCATGTGGTTCAACATGTTCGACCTGGCGCACGCCTATGCGCAGGGTGAGGGCATGAAGCACTACGTTGAGAAGGTGCAGCAGCCAGAATTTGCGGCGGGCAAAGATGGCTACACCTTCGTCTCTCACCAGCAGGAAGTGGGCACCGGCTACTTTGATAATGTGACCACGATTATTCAGGGCGGCACCTCCTCCGTCACCGCCTTGACGGGTTCAACGGAAGAAGCACAGTTCTAATCTTTTCCCCTCTCCCCCCTGGGGAGAGGGTTGGTGGTGAGGGGGAATATATGTCGCGTGGCCTGGAATTACTGATTGCCCAAACTATTTTGCAGGGCTTCGATGCCCAGTATGGTCGTTTTCTTGAAGTGACCTCCGGCGCGCAGCAGCGCTTCGAACACGCAGACTGGCATGCGGTTCAGCAGGCCATGAAGCAGCGTATCCATCTTTATGACCACCACGTGGGTCTGGTGGTGGAGCAGTTGCGCTGTATTACCGACGGTAAAAGTCCGGACGCGGAATTTTTACTGCGCGTAAAAGAGCATTACACCCATTTGTTACCCGACTACCCGCGCTTCGAGATTGCGGAGAGCTTTTTCAACTCCGTCTATTGCCGGTTATTTGACCACCGCTCATTATCTCCTGAGCGGTTATTTATCTTCAGCTCCCAGCCCGAGCGACGCTTTCGTACCATTCCGCGTCCGCTGGCGAAAGATTTCTTCCCCGATCGCGGATGGGAAAAGCTCCTGCACCGCGTGCTTACAGATCTGCCTCTGCGCCTGCCCTGGGAGAATAAAACCCGGGATATCGGGTATATCCACGCCCATCTCAATGAAGCCTTCGGCGCGGAGGTGCTCAACCACAGCCATTTGCAGGTGGCCAACGAGCTTTTCTACCGCAATAAAGCCGCCTGGCTGGTGGGCAAACTGGTTACGACGACGGCCATTGTGCCGTTTCTGCTGCCCATTCACCGCACCGACGGCGGGGAACTGTTTGTCGATACCTGCCTGACCACCAGCGCCGAGGCCAGCATCGTGTTTGGCTTCGCCCGCTCCTATTTTATGGTCTATGCACCGTTACCTGCCGCGCTGGTGGAGTGGCTGCGCGAGATCCTGCCGGGCAAAACCACCGCCGAGCTGTATATGGCTATTGGCTGCCAGAAGCACGCTAAAACGGAAAGCTACCGGGAATACCTGCGTTATGTCACTACCGCTGATGAGCAGTTTATCGAAGCGCCCGGCATTCGCGGCATGGTGATGCTGGTGTTTACGCTGCCGGGCTTTGACCGGGTCTTTAAGGTAATTAAGGACAGATTCGCGCCGCAGAAAGAGATGACCGCCGCGCACGTCCGCGCATGCTACCAGCTGGTTAAGGAGCATGACCGCGTCGGGCGCATGGCGGATACTCAGGAATTCGAAAACTTTGTGCTGGATAAGCAGCAGATCGATCCGGCACTCATGGCGCTTTTATTGCAGGAAGCACCTGCCAAAATCACCGATCTTGGCGACAAGATCGCCATCAGCCATCTCTATATTGAACGACGCATGGTGCCGCTGAATATCTGGCTGGAGCAGTCCGAAGGTCAGGCTTTAAGAGATGCGATTGAAGAGTACGGCAACGCGATTCGCCAGCTTGCCGCCGCCAACATCTTCCCGGGCGATATGCTGTTTAAAAACTTCGGCGTCACCCGTCACGGTCGGGTGGTGTTCTACGATTACGACGAAATTTGCTACATGACCGAGGTAAACTTCCGCGATATCCCACCGCCCCGCTACCCGGAAGATGAGCTTTCCAGCGAGCCGTGGTACAGCGTTTCGCCGGGCGATGTGTTTCCCGAAGAGTTTCGCCACTGGCTGTGCGCCGATCCGCGCATCGGGCCGCTATTCGAAGAGATGCATGCCGATCTGTTTCGCGCCAGTTACTGGCGCGGACTGCAAACGCGGATCAAAAATGGGCATGTCGAAGATGTGTATGCATACCGCCGCAAGCAGCGGTTTTGCATCAGGTTTTCAGAGGGCATCATGTAGGCCGGGTAAGGCGAAGCCGCCACCCGGCAATGCATGCTTAACGAATCCCACCGTACGCCAGCGTCACCTCTTTCGCCGCTTTAATCACCAGCGCACCCAGCTCAGTGACCCGATCGTCGGTCATACGCGAAATCGGCCCGGAGATAGAGATGGCGGCAAACGGCTCGCGGTGCTCGTCAAAAATACAGGCTGCGATACAGCGCAGGCCGAGGGCGTGCTCCTCGTCGTCAAACGAATAGCCGCGTTTGCGGGTCAGGGCCAGATCTTCTTTCAGATGCACCGGCGAAACCAGCGTGGCGTGGGTATAGGCGTGCAGCCCTTTACGGTGCAGCAGCCCCGTCACCTGCTCCTCGCTCAGCTGCGAGAGAAATGCTTTCCCCGCCCCGGACGCGTGCATCGGCAGCTTACCGCCAATTGGCGCGGACATGCGCATCAGCTGCGTGCACTGTACCTGGTCGATGATAATCGCCTGGTGATCGCTCTGGTCCAGCACCGCCAGGTTTACGGTCTCTCCGGACTCCTCCATCAGCTTGCGCAGAATCGGGTGCACAATCGCCAGCAGGTTGCGGCTCTGCAGGAAGCTGCTGCCCACGATAAACGCATGCGCGCCTACCGCCCAGTGCCCCAGCTCGCCCACCTGGCGGACAAAACCCAGCTGCTGCATGGTGGTCAGCAGGCGGTGTGTTGTGGAGTTCGGCAGGCCAGCCTGCTGGGCCAGCTCCGTCAGGGCCACGCTGCTGTGCGACTCGGCTATCCACTCCAGCAGCTTCAGACCGCGCGTGAGCGATTGAACCTGTCCGCCCTGTTGTGCAGCGGTGGTGGCAGCAGGTTTTCTGCCGCGTTTAGCGGGAACGGTCGCGACCATGACGATCTCCTTTTTCTGTATCGTGGAAATCATTTTCGTTTTATTTGGTGAATTTGCAACCGTTATCCTGACTGATCGGAGGAGTGATGGTGAACATGTCTCATGTTACCGCTGAGCGGCTTTTCCACCCTGCGAGATTGTGCCAGTATGGAACGCAGCCTTTTGGCCTTGTTGAGCGTTGTCGGGAGCAAGTGTGAGCAGCAAAGTAGAGCAACTGCGTGCGCAGTTAAATGAACGAATTCTGGTGCTGGACGGCGGCATGGGCACCATGATCCAGGGCTATCGCCTGAGTGAAGATGATTTCCGCGGCGAACGCTTTGCCGACTGGCCCTGCGACCTGAAAGGGAACAACGACCTGCTGGTGCTCAGCAAGCCGTCCGTTATTAAGGATATCCACAACGCCTACTTCGAAGCGGGTGCGGATATCGTTGAAACCAACACCTTTAACTCGACAACCATCGCCATGGCGGATTACCAGATGGAATCCCTGTCGGCGGAAATCAACTTTGAAGCCGCGAAGCTGGCGCGCGCCTGCGCCGACGAGTGGACGGCCCGCACGCCGGATAAACCGCGCTACGTTGCCGGGGTGCTTGGCCCGACGAACCGCACCGCGTCGATTTCACCGGATGTCAACGACCCGGCGTTTCGTAATATCACCTTTGACCAGCTGGTTGCGGCCTACCGGGAATCGACCAAAGCGCTGGTGGAAGGTGGTTCCGATCTGATCCTGATTGAAACCGTCTTCGATACCCTCAACGCCAAAGCCGCGATTTACGCGGTGAAAGAGGAGTTCGAGGCGCTGGGCGTTGACCTGCCGATCATGATTTCCGGCACCATCACCGACGCCTCTGGCCGTACCCTGTCCGGCCAGACCACCGAAGCGTTTTATAACTCCCTGCGCCACGCCGACGCGCTCTCCTTCGGCCTGAACTGCGCGCTGGGCCCGGATGAACTGCGCCAGTACGTGCAGGAGCTGTCGCGCATCGCGGAATGCTACGTCACCGCGCACCCGAACGCCGGTCTGCCAAATGCCTTCGGTGAATACGATCTGGATGCCGACACCATGGCGGCACAAATCCGCGAGTGGGCCGAGTCTGGCTTTCTGAACATCGTCGGCGGCTGCTGCGGCACCACGCCGGAGCATATCGCCGCCATGAGCAATGCCGTCGCCGGGCTGCCGCCACGCAGGCTGCCCGAACTGCCGGTTGCCTGTCGCCTCTCCGGCCTTGAGCCGTTGACCATTGGTGAAGACAGCCTGTTTGTGAACGTGGGTGAGCGTACGAACGTCACCGGTTCCGCGAAGTTTAAACGCCTGATCAAAGAAGAGAAGTACAGCGAAGCGCTGGACGTTGCCCGCCAGCAGGTGGAAAGCGGCGCGCAGATTATCGATATCAACATGGATGAGGGGATGCTCGACGCCGAAGCGGCGATGGTGCGTTTCCTCAACCTGATTGCCGGTGAGCCGGACATCGCCCGCGTGCCGATCATGATCGACTCCTCCAAATGGGACGTGATCGAGAAGGGGCTGAAGTGCATTCAGGGTAAAGGCATCGTCAACTCCATCTCCATGAAAGAGGGCGTTGATGTCTTCATCCACCACGCGAAGAGGGTCCGCCGCTACGGTGCCGCCGTGGTGGTCATGGCCTTCGACGAAGTGGGCCAGGCCGATACCCGCGCGCGTAAAATTGAGATTTGCCGCCGCGCGTACAAAATACTGACCGAAGAGGTGGGCTTCCCGCCGGAAGACATCATCTTTGACCCGAACATCTTCGCCGTGGCGACCGGCATCGAAGAGCACAATAACTACGCCCAGGACTTTATCGGCGCGTGCGAGGACATTAAGCGCGAGCTGCCGCATGCCCTCATCTCCGGCGGCGTGTCGAACGTCTCGTTCTCGTTCCGCGGTAACGACCCGGTGCGTGAAGCGATCCACGCCGTGTTCCTCTACTACGCCATCCGCAACGGGATGGACATGGGGATCGTTAACGCCGGCCAGCTGGCGATTTACGACGACCTGCCTGCCGAGCTGCGCGATGCCGTAGAGGACGTGATCCTTAACCGCCGCGACGACGCCACCGAACGGCTGCTGGACCTGGCGGAGAAATACCGCGGCAGCAAGTCGGATGACGCAGCCAATGTTCAGCAGGCCGAGTGGCGTGCCTGGGACGTGAAAAAGCGTCTGGAATATTCGCTGGTAAAAGGCATCACCGAGTTTATCGAGCAGGACACCGAAGAGGCGCGTCAGCTGTCAGCCCGCCCGATTGAAGTGATCGAAGGGCCGCTGATGGACGGCATGAACGTGGTGGGCGATCTATTCGGTGAAGGCAAAATGTTCCTGCCGCAGGTGGTGAAATCCGCCCGCGTGATGAAGCAGGCCGTGGCGTACCTGGAGCCGTTTATCGAGGCCAGCAAAGAGAAAGGCTCCAGCAACGGCAAGATGGTCATCGCCACCGTCAAGGGCGACGTGCACGACATCGGCAAGAATATCGTCGGCGTGGTGCTGCAGTGTAATAACTACGAGATTATCGACCTCGGCGTGATGGTCCCGGCGGATAAAATCCTCAAGACCGCGCGCGAAGTGAATGCCGATTTGATTGGCCTCTCCGGGCTGATCACCCCGTCGCTGGACGAGATGGTTAACGTGGCGAAGGAGATGGAGCGTCAGGGCTTCACCATTCCGCTGCTGATTGGTGGCGCGACCACTTCTAAAGCGCACACGGCAGTGAAAATCGAGCAGAACTACAGCGGGCCGACGGTGTACGTGCAGAACGCCTCGCGTACGGTGGGCGTGGTCTCCGCGCTGCTCTCTGACACCCAGCGCGACGAGTTTGTTGAGCGCACCCGCAAAGAGTACGAAACCGTTCGCATCCAGCACGGGCGCAAGAAACCGCGTACCCCGCCAGTTTCACTCCAGGCGGCACGCGATAACGATCTGGCGTTTGACTGGTCGAGCTATACGCCGCCGGTCGCGCACCGCCTGGGCGTTCAGGAGGTCAGCGCCAGCATTGAAACGCTGCGCAACTACATCGACTGGACGCCGTTCTTTATGACCTGGTCGCTCGCGGGCAAATATCCCCGCATCCTGGAAGATGAGGTGGTAGGTGAGGAGGCGAAACGCCTGTTTAAAGATGCTAACGACATGCTCGACAGGCTGAGTGCGGAGAAAACCCTTAACCCGCGCGGCGTCGTGGGCCTGTTCCCGGCTAACCGTGTGGGTGACGACATCGAAATTTACCGCGATGAAACTCGCACCCACATACTGGCGGTCAGCCGCCATCTGCGTCAGCAAACCGAGAAAGTGGGCTTTGCCAACTACTGCCTGGCCGATTTTGTCGCGCCGAAGCTGAGCGGTAAAGCCGACTATATTGGCGCCTTTGCCGTGACCGGCGGTCTGGAAGAAGATGCGCTGGCGGACGCGTTCGAAGCGCAGCACGACGATTACAATAAAATCATGGTGAAAGCGATAGCCGACCGCCTGGCGGAAGCCTTCGCCGAGTACCTGCACGAGCGCGTGCGTAAGGTGCACTGGGGCTACGCGGCGAATGAAAACCTCAGCAACGAGGAGCTGATCCGCGAAAACTACCAGGGGATTCGTCCGGCACCGGGCTATCCGGCCTGCCCGGAGCACACCGAAAAGGGCACGATCTGGCAACTGTTGGACGTCGAAGCCCATACCGGGATGAAGCTCACCGAGTCGTTCGCCATGTGGCCGGGTGCGTCAGTTTCAGGCTGGTACTTCAGTCATCCGGACAGCAAGTACTTTGCCGTGGCGCAGCTGCAGCGCGATCAGATTGAAGATTATGCCCTGCGCAAAGGCATGAGCGTATCAGAAGTCGAGCGCTGGCTGGCCCCGAACTTAGGCTACGACGCCGACTAACGTCACTTTTCCTTACAACAAACAAGGCACCTCAAGGGTGCCTTGTCTCTTTCTTACGCTTAACCCCTTATACTAAACCTATGGAAAACGAATAATGATAAGGAGGAAGACCTTCCGTGCTGACCCTGTTACATCTGCTCTCTGCAGTTGCACTGCTCGTATGGGGCACCCATATCGTCCGTACCGGCGTGATGCGCGTTTTTGGCGCCCGTTTACGTACCGTTCTCAGCAGTAGCGTTGAGAAGAAGCCGCTCGCCTTCTGCGCGGGCATTGGCGTAACGGCACTGGTTCAGAGCAGCAACGCCACAACCCTGCTTGTCACCTCCTTTGTGGCGCAGGATCTGGTGGCGCTGGCCCCGGCGCTGGTCATTGTGCTGGGGGCTGATGTGGGTACCGCGCTGATGGCGCGTATCCTGACGTTTGACCTCTCCTGGCTGTCGCCGCTGCTGATTTTTGTCGGCGTCATCTTCTTCCTCGGCCGCAAACAGACGCGGGCCGGCCAGCTTGGACGCGTGGGCATTGGCCTGGGGCTGATTCTGCTGGCGCTGGAGCTGATTGTGCAGGCGGTCACCCCGATTACTGAGGCCAACGGCGTTCAGGTCATCTTCGCTTCCCTGACCGGGGACATCATGCTTGACGCGCTGATTGGCGCGGTGTTTGCCATCGTCAGCTACTCCAGCCTGGCCGCCGTGCTGTTGACGGCCACGCTCACCGCCGCCGGGGCGATCTCCTTCCCGGTCGCGCTGTGTCTGGTGATCGGTGCCAACCTCGGCTCTGGCCTGCTGGCGATGCTCAATAACAGCGCCGCCAATGCTGCCGCCCGCCGCGTGGCACTCGGTAGCCTGCTGTTTAAGCTGGTGGGCAGCCTGATTATCCTGCCCTTTATCCATCCGCTGGCGAACCTGATGGACAACCTCCCGCTGCCGAAGGCGGAGCTGGTGATCTATTTCCACGTGTTCTACAACCTGGTGCGCTGCCTGGCGATGATCCCTTTTGCCGGGTCGATGGCCCGCTTCTGCGAACGACTCATTCAGGACGAACCGGAGCTGGATGCGCGCCTGAAGCCGAAGCACCTGGATACCTCCGCGCTGGACACCCCGGCGCTGGCGCTGGCGAATGCCGCGCGCGAGACGCTGCGCATGGGCGACGCGATGGAGACCATGCTCGAAGGCCTGCAAAAGGTAATGCACGGCGAGCCGCGGGAGGAGAAAGAGCTGCGCAGACTGGCGGACGATATCAACGTGCTCTATACCGCCATTAAGCTCTACCTGGCGCGCATGCCGCAGGACGAGCTGGCGGAGGAGGAGTCCCGCCGCTGGGCGGAAATCATTGAGATGTCGCTCAACCTTGAGCAGGCCTCCGATATCGTTGAGCGCATGGGCAGCGAGATCGCCGATAAGTCGCTGGCCGCACGCCGGGCGTTCTCCGTTGAAGGCCTGAAGGAGCTGGAAGCGCTGCACGAGCAGCTGGTCAGTAACCTGAAGCTGGCGATGCTGGTCTTCTTTTCCAGCGACGTCCCGAGCGCGCGCCGCCTGCGCCGCAACAAGCATCGATTCCGCATTCTTAACCGCCGCTACTCGCACGCCCACGTTGAGCGTCTGCATCAGCAAAACGTGCAAAGTATCGAAACCAGCTCACTCCACCTGGGACTGCTGGGGGATATGAAGCGCCTCAACTCGTTGTTCTGTGCCGTGGCGTACAGCGTGATGGAACAGCCGGATGAAGATGACCAGCGGGATGAGTATTAATCCCCGGCGTGTTTGAGTGTTAGCCCAAAACCCAATGCTTTCATGACCGCGAGCGTGGTTTTGAGCGTTGGGTTTCCTTTATCACTGAATGACCGATAAAGCTGCTCACGTGATAAACCGGTTTGCTGTGAAATGTTCGACATGCCTTTGGCTCGCGCGACAACACCAAGGGCTTTAGCGATATATGTCGAGTCGCCTGTTTCTAGTGCATCAGCGATAAACACGGCGATTTCCTCGTCATCCACCAACGCGTTGGCGGGATCGTAAGGTGTTAATTTATGCATGCTCATTCACTCCTGCCATTGGGATACATTGCTCAGCATTTTTGCCATCAGTATGTCTCTGGCCTGGCTGCTTTTGTCACCACCACATAACAGCACGATGATGTAATTGCCCTGGTCTTTAAAATAGATTCTGTAGCCCGGACCAAAGTGGATCCTTAGCTCACTTATACCTTCTCCCACGGGTTTAACGTCGCCCGCTAAGCCATTTGCCAACCGAAAGAGGCGGGAAGCGATAATGGTCTTCGCTCGTCGATCTTTTAAGTTTTGCTCCCAGCGTCGGAAGGATTCTGTCTGAACAATCTCCTTCATATTACTCCCTGTGATTTATAAACTACAAATACTTCTCCATGGAGAGTAAAACTAAAAGGCTTGAACACATGGGTAAATGACAGGATGCAAAATCCTGAAAGCGTCTCGCAAACTAAAAAACCCGTCTCAGTTACCGTCGGCTAATCTTTTTTTCCAGTCCATACCTAAGGTATATTTCGCCCTTCACAGGAGAAACTATGCTGCCAACTCAATCAACCCGATTAAACAAATACATTAGCGAGAGCGGGATCTGCTCACGTCGCGAGGCGGACCGTTACATTGAACAAGGTAATGTGTTCCTCAACGGCAAACGCGCCACGATTGGTGACCAGGTGATGCCTGGCGATGTGGTTAAAGTGAATGGTCAGCTCATCGAACCGCGTGATGCCGAAGACCTGGTGTTTATCGCGTTGAACAAACCGGTTGGGATTGTCAGCACCACGGAAGATGGCGAGCGGGACAACATCGTTGATTTCGTGAACCACAGCAGCCGTATCTTCCCGATTGGCCGTCTGGATAAAGACTCTCAGGGGCTGATTTTCCTCACTAACCACGGCGATCTGGTCAATAAGATCCTGCGTGCCGGTAACGATCACGAGAAAGAGTACATTGTGACGGTAAATAAGCCGGTCACGGACGACTTTATTCGCGGTATGGGCGCCGGTGTGCCGATCCTCGGTACCGTTACGAAAAAGTGTAAGGTGAAAAAAGAAGCGCCGTTCGCGTTCCGTATTACCCTTGTGCAGGGCTTAAACCGCCAGATCCGCCGCATGTGCGAGTACTTCGGTTATGAAGTGACGAAGCTGGAGCGCACGCGCATCATGAACGTCAGCCTGACTGGCATTCCGCTGGGCGAATGGCGCGACTTAACGGACGACGAACTGATCGAGCTGTTCAAGCTTATCGAGAACTCCTCGTCCGAAGCGAAGCCGAAGGCCAAAGCAAAACCGAAAACCCAGGCGATTAAACGTCCGGTCGTGAAGGCACCGCAGGCGGAAGAGAAAGGACGCGGCAAACCGGGCAACGGGAAGCGATTTACCCAGCCTGGCCGTAAAAAGAAAGGGCGCTAGCTAGCGCCTTCCACGGGTAGAGGTATTGGCCGACCAGGAAAAGGTCGTTTCGGTATCCGGCTTGTAAGCCTGCTGCTTTTTCAGTTTGCGGGCTTTTTTCGCCTCGGCGTCACGCTGCGCCATCAGTTTGTCGATGTACTCTTTTTTCACCTGATTGGTTTCGGCGTTGGTCAGCGTACGGCCATGCGCGATGCGGGCGCGGTCGAGAAGCGTTTTCAGTTCGCGCTGCTCGGCTTCCGTCATGTCTTTCTGGGTCAAACGTGGTGTCGCCATTGCTGAAGCCTCCTGAGAGAGAGGCTTCAGTGTAAAGCAAGCTGAGTCAATTAACCCTGCTTCACCGCATCTTTTTTCGTTTGTTCCTCAATCGGTTTGCCGGACCAGTAGCCCGCCAGCAGCGAGCCGGAGAGGTTATGCCAGACGGAGAACAGCGCACCCGGCAGGGCCGCCAGCGGCGAGAAGTAGATTTTACCGAGCGCCGCCGCCAGGCCGGAGTTCTGCATCCCTACCTCGATTGCCAGCGTGCGGCAGGTCGATTCGTCGAAGCCAAACAGTTTCCCGCCCCAGTAGCCGCCCAGCAGGCCAATGGTGTTATGCAGCACCACCGCGACGATCACCACAAAGCCTACGGAAGCAATGTGCGAGGCGGAGCCCGCCACCACGGCGCTGATGATGGCCAGAATACAGACCATCGAAAATGCGGGCAGGTATGGCTCAACGGCCTTCACCACGCGCGGGAAAAGATGGTGAATGACCAGCCCCAGCGCAATCGGGATCACCACGATTTGCAGAATGCTCAGCAGCATACCCATCACGTCCACCTGAATATGCGCATCCACGTACAGGCGGGTTAACAGCGGCGTGGCAATCACGCCCACCAGCGTAGAGACGGACGAGATAGTGACGGAGAGCGCCACGTCGCCTTTCGCCAGATAGATCATGACGTTGGACGCCGTGCCGCTGGCCACGCTGCCCACCAGCACCATCCCGGCGGAAAGGTCGGGCGGCATCTTAAAGGCCATCGCCAGCAGCCACGCCGCGAGCGGCATCACCAGGTAGTGCAGAAATATTCCTGCCGCGACGGGCGCAGGGCGAGACAGCACGCGTTTGAAGTCGTCGACTTTCAGATGCACGCCCATACCGAACATGATCAGCATCAGCAGCGTGGTGACCCACGGACCAATACCGGTGAACGTGGTGGGCGTGTAATACGCGAGTACGGAGAGCAGCAGCGCCCATAACGGGAAGAGCCGCGTAATAGCGGATAACATAATGGATTCCTTGCAGTATTGTCGTGTTGTTTAGTTATAAAAAAGCCGGGTCTGTGCCCGGCTTATAGGTATTATTTATCGTGCTAACGAATTTTATTCAAACAAATTCTGATGAAGTTTCTGCACCACCTGCTCGGCCTGATCGGCTGGCACCAGGAAGCAGAGGTTATAGCTGGACGCACCGTAGCAAATCATGCGGATGTTGAACGGGTCGAGCACGCCAAACACCTCTTTGCCCACGCCGCAGGCGCGTGACAGCTTGTTACCGATGATGGCAACCAGCGCCAGGTCTTCTTCGACTTCCACGCGGCACAGCTCAGACAGCTCAATCAGCAGCGACTGCGTCAGCAGGGTATCACCGGTTGAGGTAGAACCGGTGGTGTCCAGCGTCAGCGCAATGCTCACTTCAGAGGTGGTGATCAGATCCACGGAGATATTGTGGCGTGCCAGAATGCCAAACACTTCCGCCAGGAAACCGCGGGAGTGCAGCATATTGTGGCTGTGCAGGGTGACCAGCGTCTGGCGACGGCGCAGGGCCAGGGCGCGGAACAGCGGCGGGTTTTCCGTTTTCTTGCAGACCAGCGTCCCGCCGGCTTTTGGATCTTTACTGGAGCCGACAAAGACCGGAATATCGCTGCGCACAGCAGGCAGCAGCGTTGCCGGGTGCAGCACTTTCGCGCCGAAGGTGGCCATTTCCGCCGCTTCTTCAAACGCGATCACATCAATACGTTTCGCCGCAGAAACGACGCGCGGGTCGGTGGTGTAAATACCCGGAACGTCAGTCCAGATATCCACGCGCGTGGCATGCAGGGCCTCGCCCAGCAGCGCGGCGGTGTAGTCGCTGCCGCCACGGCCAAGCGTGGTGGTGCGGCCCTTCGCTTCACTGCCGATAAAGCCCTGGGTGATCACGATGCCGTCTGCCAGACGCGGGGCCAACTGCTGATTGGTCAGCTCGGCCAGTGCTTCAACGTCCGGCTCGGCGCGACCAAAGCGGTCGCTGGTGCGCATCACTTTACGCACGTCAAACCACTGCGCCTGAATGTTACGCTCGCGCATGATTTCAACAAACAGCAGGGTGGACATCAGTTCACCGTGGCTGACCAGCTCGTCGGTCAGGGCGGTGGAGGTGGCCAGCGAGGCGGCTTCTGCCAGGGTGGTGATGTTTTCCAGCAGACGTTCCACTTCCTCGCGGATGACGTTCGGGTTCTGCAGACGCTCAAGAATGTCGAACTGAATTTTGCGCAGTGCATCCAGCTTCACGAAACGTTCTGTCGCTTCCAGTCCTTCAGACAGAGAAACCAGCAGGTTCGTCACGCCGGCAGATGCAGACAGCACCACCAGGCGGGTATTCGGATCGGCCAGCACCACATCGGCGCTGCGGTTCATGGCATCGTAATCGGCCACACTGGTGCCGCCAAATTTGGCGACCACAAAACTCGTCATAACAACCTCGTGTCAGGGAATGAATAAGCGACCTTGGCACAAGAGTGAAACGAAAACAGGTGCAGGCGCAAAATACGGCCCTATAAATAAAATGCGGGGGAGGTCCTGTCAATGCTGGGATTATGCGGATTTTTTATGGGGGGGTACCCCTGAGAAACAGGACTTATAACAGGGCCAGATTTTATGCTCCGTTTTAGGGCATTTTGACCGACATTTCACCGCTCCTGGAAGGCGCTTCAGCAGCTATACTTTTCGGGTCTTTTCACCTGTGTTTGATGCAGGCCAGGGCAATGGCATAAAAACCATCACAATTTTTATTTGCAGGCGCTACAATCGACCGCAGTCACAATTCTCAAATCAGAAGAGTATTGCTAATGAAAAACATCAACCCAACGCAGACCGCTGCCTGGCAGGCACTCCAGAAACATTTTGATGAAATGAAAGACGTCACCATCGCGGATCTGTTCGCGAAAGATGCCGATCGTTTCAACAAGTTCTCCGCGACTTTCGACGACCTGATGCTGGTGGATTTCTCTAAAAACCGCATTACCGAAGAGACGCTGGCAAAACTGCAGGATCTGGCGAAAGAAACCGAGCTGGCGGACGCCATCAAATCCATGTTCTCCGGTGAGAAGATCAACCGCACCGAAGACCGTGCCGTGCTGCACGTCGCTCTGCGTAACCGTAGCAATACGCCAATCATCGTTGACGGCAAAGACGTTATGCCGGAAGTGAACGCGGTGCTGGAAAAGATGAAAACCTTCTCCGAAGCGATCATCTCCGGTAGCTGGAAAGGCTACACCGGCAAAGCGATCACCGACGTGGTAAACATCGGTATCGGCGGTTCTGACCTTGGCCCGTTCATGGTGACCGAAGCGCTGCGTCCGTACAAAAACCACCTCAATATGCACTTTGTGTCTAACGTCGATGGTACCCACATCGCCGAAGTGCTGAAGAACGTGAACCCGGAAACCACCCTGTTCCTGGTTGCGTCTAAAACCTTTACCACCCAGGAAACCATGACCAACGCCCACAGCGCGCGCGACTGGTTCCTGAAAACCGCGGGCGACAACAAGCACGTGGCGAAACACTTCGCGGCACTGTCTACCAACGGTAAAGCCGTCAGCGAGTTCGGTATCGACACCGCGAACATGTTCGAATTCTGGGACTGGGTTGGTGGCCGCTACTCTCTGTGGTCTGCAATTGGCCTGTCCATCATCCTGTCCGTGGGCTTCGACAACTTCGTTGAGCTGCTCTCCGGCGCGCACGCGATGGACAAACACTTCTCCACCACCGCACCAGAGAAAAACCTGCCGGTACTGCTGGCGCTGATCGGGATCTGGTACAACAACTTCTTCGGCGCTGAAACCGAAGCGATCCTGCCGTACGACCAGTATATGCACCGCTTTGCTGCGTACTTCCAGCAGGGCAACATGGAATCCAACGGTAAATACGTTGACCGTAATGGCAACGCGGTGGACTACCAGACTGGCCCAATCATCTGGGGCGAGCCGGGTACTAACGGCCAGCATGCTTTCTACCAGCTGATTCACCAGGGCACCAGAATGGTACCGTGCGATTTCATCGCCCCGGCTATCACCCATAACCCGCTGTCCGATCACCATCCGAAACTGCTGTCTAACTTCTTCGCTCAGACCGAAGCGCTGGCGTTCGGTAAATCCCGCGAGGTGGTAGAGCAGGAATACCGCGACCAGGGTAAAGATCCGGCCACGCTGGACCACGTTGTCCCGTTCAAAGTGTTCGAAGGCAACCGTCCAACCAACTCCATCCTGCTGCGCGAAATCACGCCGTTCAGCCTGGGTGCGCTGATTGCTCTGTACGAGCACAAAATCTTCACGCAGGGCGCGATCCTGAACATCTTCACCTTTGACCAGTGGGGCGTTGAGCTGGGCAAACAGCTGGCAAACCGTATTCTGCCAGAGCTGGGTGATGATAAAGCGATTACCAGCCATGACAGCTCGACCAATGGTTTGATCAACCGTTATAAAGCATGGCGTGCGTAATTAAAACGTCATGAAAACGTGCCGGCTTAATGCCGGCATTTTTTTATCGGATAATTCCTGATGTCTGTTAGTTAACTCAAATTCTGGTTCTGAGTTTAATCCGAAAAAGACGCTTAACCCGTTAATTGCTGCGGTTTATTTTAAGAAAATACGCAGAAGTCAGTTAATATCTCTATATTATAACTTCTTGATTTTTATTGGTTATATATTTTCCTGTTTTTCCTTTCATTTCGATTTTATCCATTAGTCCGAAAACCCTCTCCCTATTTCCCCTTACGGCAAACCCGCGGCAGTAGTTGTGTATACTCGATTCCGCCTGAAATTCTTTTCGGGCAAATCTCCATTCATTCATTGAAGGGAAATTGTTATGAAGAAAGTACTGTATGGCATTTTTGCCATATCTGCGCTTGCGGCGACATCTGTCTATGCAGCTCCGGTTCAGGTCGGGGAAGCGGCAGGGTCGGCTGCGACGTCTGCGTCTGCGGGGAGTTCTACCGCAGCCAGCGCCAGCACCGTAAGTTCAGCCGTGGGTGTCGCGCTGGCGGCAACCGGTGGCGGTGATGGCTCCAACACCGGAACCACGACCACCACGACAACCAGCACCCAGTAATAGCGGGTGTTTTAATCATAACCACACTTCGGTGTGGTTATTTCGCCCCTTCGGAGAAGAGTCGTGAAGCGACCTGCAATCATTCTGATTTGCCTGCTGCTGCAGGCGTGCTCGGCCACCACTAAGGGGCTGGGAAACTCACTGTGGGAAAGCCTGTTCGGCACACCGGGCGTGCATCTGACCGATGACGAACTTCAGAACATGCCCTATGCCAGTCAGTACATGCAGCTTAACGATGGCCCGCAACTGTTTGTGGTGCTCGCTTTCGATGAAAACGGGCAGCAGAAATGGGTGACGCAGGATCAGGCCACCATCGTGACGCAGCATGGCCGTATCGTGAAAACCCTGTTGGGCGGCGATAACCTGCTGGAGGTGAATAATATCGCCGACGACCCGCTGATCAAGCCGAACCAGATCGCCGACGGCGCAGGCTGGACGCGCACGATGGGCTGGACCGAACACAAGCAGGTGCGTTACGCCACGGCACGCTCGACCTTCCGCTGGGACGCCACCGACAGCGTGAAAGTCGGCAGCGACGAAACGCAGGTTCGCGTGCTGGATGAAGAGGTCACCACCGACCAGGCCACCTGGCATAACCGCTTCTGGATCGACGAGGAAGGGCAGATCCGTCAGTCCTTACAGTATCTCGGTGCCGGTTTCTTCCCGGTCAAAACCACCCTGATCAAGGCGGCGAAATCATGAAAACGCTCATTCACGTTGCGCTTATCGCCAGTTTTGCCGCGCCGCTGGCATGGTCCGCCGGGACAGTAAAGGTCTACACGCCGGACAGTGAAAAACCCAAAACCTTAACCCACGCCGAACACCTGCTCGATCTTGTCGGACAGCCAAGGCTCGCCAACAGCTGGTGGCCAGGCGCGGTCATCGCTGAACGGCAGAAGACCGTGGAAGCGGAACAGCAGCACAAGGCGCTTCTTGCCAGGCTAACGGGACTCGCGGAACAGGAAGATGGCGACGACGCGGCGGCCATTAATAGCGTCCGTCAGCAACTGCAGGCGCTGAAGGTGACGGGCCGACAGAACGTCAATCTTGACCCGGATGACGTGCGCGTCACGGAAAACGGCAACCCCACGCTGGAAGGGGACTATACGCTCTGGCTTCCGGCGAAGCCGACGACGGTGACCGTGATGGGGCTTATCAGCAGCCCAGGTAAGAAGCCCTTTACCCCCGGTCGTGACGTGGCGAGCTATCTCGACGAGCAGAGTCTGCTGAGCGGCGCGGATAACAGCTATGCCTGGGTGGTTTACCCTGACGGCCACACGCAAAAAGCCCCCGTCGCTTACTGGAATAAGCGTCATATCGAACCCATGCCGGGCAGTATTATTTTTGTCGGTTTTGCCGACCATTTCTGGACGAAGGCGTATGACGGGCTTAACGCCGATATCCTTCACTCCCTGATTCAGCGGATACCGGAATAATGAAAAGAACCTATCTCTACAGCATGCTGGCGCTCTGCGTGAGTGCCGCCTGCCATGCAGAAACGTATCCGGCACCCATTGGCCCGTCTCAGTCAGACTTCGGCGGCGTCGGTTTACTGCAAACGCCCACCGCGCGTATGGCGCGTGAAGGGGAAATTAGCCTTAACTACCGTGATAACGACCAGTATCGCTACTACTCGGCGTCGGTGCAGCTGTTCCCGTGGCTTGAAACCACGCTGCGCTATACCGACGTGCGGACGAAACAATACAGCAGCGTCGAGGCGTTCTCAGGCGATCAGACCTACAAAGATAAAGCCTTCGACGTCAAGCTGCGCCTGTGGGAAGAGAGCTACTGGATGCCGCAGGTCTCCGTGGGTGCCAAAGATATCGGCGGTACCGGCCTGTTTGACGCGGAATACATCGTGGCCAGCAAGGCCTGGGGACCGTTTGATTTCTCACTCGGTCTGGGATGGGGCTATCTCGGCACCAGCGGCAACGTGAAAAACCCGTTTTGCTCCTACAGCGATAAATACTGCTACCGCGATAACAGCTACCAGAAAGCGGGCTCCATCAACGGTGACCAGATGTTCCACGGTCCGGCGTCACTGTTTGGCGGCGTTGAATATCAGACGCCCTGGCAGCCATTACGCCTGAAGCTGGAGTACGAGGGGAATGACTACTCGCAGGACTTCGCCGGGAAGATTGAGCAGAAGAGCAAGTTTAACGTCGGCGCCATTTATCGCGTCACCGACTGGGCCGACGTTAACCTCAGCTACGAGCGCGGCAATACGGTGATGTTTGGCTTCACGCTGCGCACCAACTTTAACGACATGCGGCCGCACTACAATGATAACGCGCGGCCTGCATACCAGCCGGAGCCGCAGGATGCGATTCTGCAGCACTCCGTGGTGGCAAACCAGCTGACGCTGCTGAAATACAATGCCGGTCTGGCGGATCCGAAAATTCAGGTGAAAGGCGATACGCTTTACGTCACCGGCGAGCAGGTGAAATACCGCGACTCGCGGGAAGGGATCGAGCGCGCCAACCGGATCATCATGAACGATCTCCCGGACGGGATCCGCACGATCCGCGTGACGGAGAATCGTCTCAACCTGCCGCAGGTGACGACGGAAACGGACGTTGCCAGCCTTAAGCGCCACCTGGAGGGCGAACCGCTTGGGCATGAAACCGAGCTGGTGCAAAAACGCGTTGAGCCGATCGTGCCGGAGACCACCGAGCAGGGCTGGTATATCGACAAGTCGCGCTTCGATTTCCATATCGATCCGGTGCTGAACCAGTCCGTCGGCGGGCCGGAAAACTTCTACATGTATCAGCTGGGCGTCATGGCGACGGCGGATCTGTGGCTCACCGACCACCTGCTGACCACCGGCAGCCTGTTCGGCAACATCGCCAACAACTACGACAAGTTCAACTACACCAATCCGCCAAAAGACTCGACGCTACCGCGCGTGCGTACCCGCGTGCGTGAGTACGTGCAGAACGATGCCTACGTGAATAACCTGCAGGCCAACTACTTCCAGTACTTCGGCAACGGCTTTTACGGCCAGGTGTACGGCGGGTATCTGGAAACCATGTACGGCGGCGCGGGGGCAGAAGTGCTTTATCGTCCTGTCGACAGCAACTGGGCGTTCGGGATTGATGCCAACTACGTCAAACAGCGTGACTGGCGCAGCGCCCAGGACATGATGAAGTTCACCGACTACAGCGTCAAAACCGGCCACCTGACCGCCTACTGGACGCCGTCGTTCGCGCCTGACGTGCTGGTGAAAGCCAGCGTCGGCCAGTACCTGGCGGGCGACAAGGGCGGCACGCTGGACATCTCCAAACACTTCGACAGCGGCGTCGTGGTGGGCGGCTACGCCACCATTACCAACGTCTCGCCGGACGAGTACGGGGAAGGAGACTTCACCAAAGGGGTTTACGTGTCGATTCCGCTGGATCTGTTCTCATCCGGTCCAACCCGCAGCCGCGCGGCCATCGGCTGGACGCCGCTGACGCGCGACGGCGGTCAGCAGCTTGGACGTAAGTTCCAGCTGTACGACATGACGAGCGATAAGAACATTAACTTCCGCTGATGCTTCACGCCGGGCGGCACTGCGTTTGCCCGGCCTACGGTTTTTGTAGGCCCGGTAAGCGCAGCACCACCGGGCGAATCACAAGCGGCGCAGCAGCCTCGCCGGGTTCCCGGCATAGACACCTTTCTCGACGATCGATTTTGTCACCACGCTTCCCGCCCCAATCACCGCTCCGTCGCAAATGGAGACCGCCAGAATGGTGGCACCGCTGCCAATCGACACATCATTTCCGATGGTAATGTGGCCCCAGCTGGTCCGGTCGGCGTTCGGTTTCCCCTCACGAAACATATCGTTGGCAAACATCACGCCATGGCCAACAAAGCAACGCTTACCGATGGTCACATACTCACAGATGAAGGTGTGCGACTGAATTTTGCTGTCGTCACCGATGCGCGAATTGCCCTGAATTTCAACAAACGGGCCGACGAACACGCCGTTGCCCAGTACACAGTCGTAAAGATTAGTGGGTTCATATACGGTCACATTGTCGCCGCACGTCACGTTGCGAACCCCGGTTGGTTTACGATCCATCGGTTACCTCCCTACATAAAACATAATTAAAAAATATAGATCTCCGTCACATTTTTGCGTTATACAGAAACCTCGCCCTGGAGAATGAGGTGCTGTATGACATCCCTGACTCGCCCGCGCGTTGAGTTTATCTCAACTATCCTCCAGACCGTGCTGAACCTCGGTCTGTTGAGCCTTGGCCTGATACTGGTCGTCTTTTTGGGTAAGGAGACGGTGCATCTGGCGGATGTGCTGTTTGCCCCTGAACAAACCAGCAAATATGCGCTGGTGGAAGGACTGGTGGTCTATTTTCTCTACTTTGAATTTATCGCCCTGATTGTGAAGTATTTTCAGTCCGGCTTTCACTTCCCGCTGCGTTATTTTGTCTACATCGGGATCACCGCGATTGTGCGGCTGATCATCGTCGATCATAAATCCCCGCTCGACGTGCTGATCTACTCGGCGGCGATCCTGCTGCTGGTGATCACCCTCTGGCTGTGTAACTCGAAGCGGCTGAAACGCGAATAAAAAAATGGCGGCCCGGAGGCCGCCTAACAACAGTCACAAGTTGGGTCAATACAATACGTCTAAAGTTGAGGGTTGCAGTGGCATAACAAAATGAAACTTAACCTTTCACACCGCCCGCCGTCAGGCCGTTGACCAGCCAGCGCTGCGCCAGCAGGAACACCACGGTAATCGGGATGGCAGAGAGTACGGCCGCCGCGGCAAAGTCGCCCCACAGGTAGTTTTGCGGGTTGAGGTATTGCTGCATACCCACGGCCAGGGTGTAGCTGTTCACATCACGCAGTAACAGTGAGGCAACCGGTACTTCGGTGATCGCAGCGATAAACGACAGGATAAACACCACCGCTAGAATCGGCACCGACAGCGGCAGCAGCACCAGGCGGAACGCCTGCCACGGGGTAGCCCCATCCAGCGCGGCCGCTTCTTCCAGCGAACCGTCGATGGTTTCGAAATAGCCTTTAATGGTCCACACATGCAGTGCGATACCGCCAAGGTAGGCGAAGATCACGCCGCCGTGGGTGTTCAGACCGATAAACGGAATGTACTGGCCCAGGCGGTCAAACAGGGCGTACAGCGCCACCAGCGACAGCACCGCCGGGAACATCTGGAAAATCAGCATCCCTTTCAGCAGCGTCGCTTTGCCCGGGAAACGCATACGGGCAAAGGCGTAAGCGCAGGTGGTGGACAGCGCTACGATACCGATCGCAGTAATGCCTGCGATTTTCACCGAGTTCCACAGCCACAGCAGCACCGGGAACGGCGGCGGCGTGACGCGACCATCCGCGTGCTCCACGCTGAAGCCCAGCGCGAGCTTCCAGTGCTCCCATGAGATTTCGTCCGGGATCAGGCTCCCGGTGGCGAAGTTACCCGAACGCAGGGAGATGGCGATTACCATCAGCAGCGGGAACATGATCGCCGCGATAAAAATCAGCAGGCCTAAATGCGTCGCCAGGAGGCGCAGTTTCTGAGATTTGGGTTGTACCATAGCCATGTTCAGTGCCCTCCTTAGTCAAATTTCATACGCGTGGCTTTCAGGTTCACTATCGCCAGTGCGCCTACCAGCAGGAAGATCAGGGTGGCAATCGCCGCCGCCAGACCGAAGTCCTGACCGCCGCCGCCTTCGAAGGCGATACGGTAGGTGTAGCTCACGAGCAGGTCGGTATAGCCTGCCGGCGTGGTGGTGCCCAGGCGGTCCGGGCCGCCGTTGGTCAACAGCTGAATCAGCACGAAGTTGTTAAAGTTAAAGGCGAAGCTGGCAATCATCAGCGGGGTGAGCGGCTTGATGAGCAGCGGCAGCGTAATCTTAAAGAAGTTCTGGAACGGGCCCGCACCGTCCATCGCAGAAGCTTCGTACAGGTCATCCGGGATGGCCTTCAGCAGCCCCATGCACAGGATCATCATGTACGGATAGCCCAGCCAGGTATTCACGATGATGATCATCGAGCGGGCGGTAGTTGGGTCGCTGAACCAGGCCGGTTTGATGCCGAACAGCGCGCTCAGCATCATGTTGATTTCACCGAAGCTCTGGTTAAACAGCCCTTTGAAAATCAGAATCGAGATAAACGATGGCACGGCATACGGCAGAATCAGCAGCACGCGGTAGATCGCTTTGCCCTTCAGGGATTCCCACTGGACAAGACAGGCCAGCACCATGCCCACGGCCACGGTGAGGATCACGGTCAGTACGGAGAAGACCACCGTCCAGACGAAGATGGCGAAGAACGGTTTCTGAATGCCTTCGTCGGTAAACACGCGGGTAAAGTTGTCCCAGCCGATGGTGACGGTATAGCCCGGGCTGAGCTTGTCATCACCCCATTTGCCGTCGGCAGTAATGGACTGATAGAAACCAATGTCGTTATTCGGACGATATTTCACGCCGCTCTGGTTGTTGGTCAGCGTGCCGTCATCCGCCAGGGTATAGAGCGGTTGGGTGCCTGAGAACTGGCGCAGCGAGCTCATGATCACTTTGCTTTCGTCCGGCAGCACGGCGGTGAGCTGGGTCAGCGCCTGACGGTTCTGGGTAATGACGCGCAGGTTGGCACGTTCACCTTCCGGCAGGGCTTGCGCCTCTTTTAAGGCCAGCTTCTGCTCGCCGCCAAATTTGAAGGCGTCAGAGACATAGTATTTCCCGCTTGCTTCATCAGTGAGCGCTAACTTCCACTCATTGCCTGCAGGATAGAGGCCGAAGTTAAAGGTCTTGCCTGCCTGGTATGAGCGGTCCAGCAGGACCTGCTGCGCGCGTTCCTGCGCAAGCTGGTTGGTGCTGCTGTAGTTGGTAAACGCAATGGCGACGGTACAAATCAACGGGAACAGGACAAACAGCCCCATCCCGGCCACGCCAGGGTAGACATAGCGCCAGGCGTAGGCTTTACGGTTGGCGAAAATATACAGGCCAGCAGAGCTTAAAATCAGCGTCATGATGGCGAACAGATATTCCCCTTGTACGTACATTAAAACAACAAGGTAACCCACCAGCAGGCATAGCAGACCGATCGCTGACCACTTCAACGCGTCGCTTTGCCACCAGCGTTTCTTTTTAATGACATCCATGGGGTTCTTCCTCTACAACGGTGGAATCTTATCGTCAGGTGGCGCGTGCGCTTACCTGACCTACGGATCGTGCCGTAGTCGTAGGGCGGGTAAGCGCACGCGCCACCCGCCGTTTTTCTGCTTACTTCGTAATACGGCCCTGAGCATCTTTCAGCGCGGCATCAACGGTCTGGCGACCGCTTGCAGCGTTGATAACCGCGGTACGGGTGGCGTACCAGAATGCGGCCATCTGTGGGATGTTCGGCATGATTTCGCCTTTCTGGGCGTTATCCATGGTGGCCGCGATACGTGGGTCTTTCGCCAGCTGATCCTGGAAAGATTTCAGCGCGACGGCGCCCAGCGGTTTGTCCTTGTTCACTTCATCCAGACCCTGATCGGTCAGCAGGTAGTTTTCGAGGAACTCTTTCGCCAGCTCTTTGTTCGGGCTGGCAGCGTTGATGCCTGCGCTCAGCACGCCAACGAACGGTTTAGACGGCTTGCCTTTGAAGGTTGGCAGCAGCGTCACGCCGTAGTTGATTTTGCTCTTATCGATGTTGGTCCAGGCCCACGGACCGTTGATGGTCATCGCGGTTTCGCCTTTGTTGAACGCCGCTTCCGCGATGGAGTAATCGGTATCCGCGTTCATGTGTTTGTTCTTGATCAGGTCAACCAGGAAGGTCAGACCCGCTTTCGCACCTGCGCTGTCGACGCCCACGTCTTTCACGTCGTATTTGCCGTTTTCAAACTTGAATGCGTAACCGCCGTCGGCAGCAATCAGCGGCCAGGTGAAGTACGGCTCTTGCAGGTTGAACATCAGAGCAGATTTACCTTTCGCCTTCAGCTCTTTATCCAGTTTCGGGATCTCTTCCCAGGTTTTCGGTGGGTTAGGGACCAGGTCTTTGTTGTAAATCAGAGACAGGGCTTCGACCGCGACAGGGTACGCGATCAGCTTGCCGTTATAGCGAACGGCATCCCAGGTGAACGGGAACAGTTTGTCTTGGAACGCTTTGTCCGGGGTGACTTCAGCCAGCAGGCCAGACTGCGCGTAACCGCCGAAACGGTCATGCGCCCAGAAGATGATGTCCGGGCCGTCGCCGGTTGCCGCAACCTGCGGGAATTTCTCTTCCAGTTTGTCCGGATGCTCTACGGTCACTTTGATGCCGGTGTCTTTCTCGAATTTTTTGCCCACTTCGGCCAGGCCGTTATAGCCTTTGTCGCCGTTAATCCAGATAACCAGTTTGCCTTCTTCAATTTTGGCGAGCGCCGGTGCGGAAATCATCATTGCTGCGAGGGCGGACAATGCGAAAACGCGTGCGCCAGTCTTGATATTCATATCTGCCATCCTTTTTGGTGATGTCTCGTGGTATGACTTCAGTGGTTCAACGTGACTCAGTCTCCTTATTTGACATCCTCTTTCCATCCTCCCAACCCCTACGCCCCACCCCCCGTTTGTGTGATCTCCGTTGCATAAATTTAAGTTATGAGTGCTGGCGCACATAAAAACGCACTGAATTTTGCAGGCGGCTTCACGAATTTTGCCCTGGCCCGCCCGTGCCGGTCGCAGAGCCTGCTCTCTCATCCTCCCGCCTCCTCCCCCATAAAAAAGCCGGGGGGTGGAGGATTCGGGAAAGTAATGGATACCCCATAGTGAACTTATCTTGAATGTTTCTGTCGGTGACAGGTTGTAACGAAGGGAGAAGGGCATGGCGAGCGTACAGCTGCGTAATGTAACGAAAGCCTGGGGTGACGTTGTGGTGTCGAAAGACATCAATCTGGACATCCACGAAGGTGAATTCGTGGTATTTGTCGGCCCATCAGGCTGCGGTAAATCAACTCTGCTGCGTATGATTGCCGGTCTTGAAACCATCACCAGCGGCGACCTGCTGATCGGTGATACCCGAATGAATGACATCCCGCCTGCCGAACGTGGCGTAGGCATGGTGTTCCAGTCTTATGCTCTCTATCCCCATCTTTCCGTCGCCGAGAACATGTCTTTTGGTCTGAAGCTGGCCGGCGCGAAGAAAGAGGTCATTAACCAGCGCGTGACGCAGGTGGCGGAAGTGTTACAGCTGGCGCACCTGCTGGAGCGTAAGCCGAAAGCGCTTTCCGGCGGTCAGCGTCAGCGTGTGGCGATCGGCCGTACCCTGGTCGCCGAGCCGCGCGTCTTCCTGCTCGACGAACCGCTTTCCAACCTGGATGCCGCCCTGCGCGTCCAGATGCGTATCGAAATCTCCCGTCTGCACAAGCGTCTTGGCCGCACGATGATTTACGTCACCCACGATCAGGTCGAAGCGATGACCCTCGCCGACAAAATTGTGGTGCTGGATGCCGGCCGCGTGGCGCAGGTGGGCAAACCGCTGGAGCTGTATCACTACCCGGCAGACCGCTTTGTTGCGGGCTTCATTGGCTCGCCAAAGATGAACTTCCTGCCCGTCAAAGTGACCGCGACAGCGATTGAACAGGTACAGGTGGAGCTGCCAAACCGCCAGCAGGTGTGGCTGCCGGTCGACAGCGCCAACGTACAGGTGGGGGCAAACATGTCCCTCGGTATTCGTCCTGAGCATTTACTGCCGAGCCACATCGCCGATGTGACGCTGGAAGGTGAAGTTCAGGTCGTCGAACAGCTTGGTCACGAAACACAGATTCATATCCAGATCCCCGCCATCCGTCAGAACCTGGTCTACCGCCAGAATGACGTGGTGTTGGTAGAAGAGGGTGCCACATTCGCTATCGGCTTGCCGCCAGAGCGCTGCCATCTGTTCCGTGAGGATGGCACTGCATGTCGTCGGTTGCACAAAGAGCCAGGCGTTTAAGCAATCCCAAAAGAAGACACGAAACCGACAGGTGAAGTGTTCAAAGAAAAGCAATGATCTCAGGAGATAGAATGATGATTACTCTGCGCAAACTTCCTCTGGCAGTTGCCGTCGCAGCGGGCGTAATGTCTGCTCAGGCAATGGCCGTGGATTTCCATGGTTATGCTCGTTCCGGTATCGGCTGGACGGGGAGTGGCGGCGAACAACAGTGCTTCCAGGCAACCGGTGCTCAAAGTAAATACCGTCTGGGTAACGAATGTGAAACCTATGCGGAACTGAAGCTGGGCCAGGAAGTGTGGAAAGAAGGCGACAAGAGCTTCTACTTCGACACCAACGTAGCGTACTCCGTGGCGCAACAGAACGACTGGGAAGCCACTGATCCGGCGTTCCGTGAAGCCAACGTGCAGGGTAAAAACCTGATTGAGTGGCTGCCAGGTTCCACCATCTGGGCCGGTAAGCGCTTCTATCAGCGTCATGACGTCCACATGATCGACTTCTACTACTGGGATATTTCAGGTCCTGGTGCGGGTATCGAAAACGTCGATCTGGGCTTCGGTAAACTGTCTCTGGCCGCGACCCGTTCTCAGGAAGCGGGCGGTTCATACATCTTCACCAGCAACGATATCTATCATAACTTCAAAGACACCGCTAACGACGTCTTCGATGTGCGTTTAGCGCAGATGGAAATCAACCCGGGCGGTACGCTGGAGCTGGGTGTTGACTATGGCCGAGCTAACAAAACTGACGGTTACAGCTTCGCTGATGGCGCATCTAAAGATGGCTGGATGTTCACCGCTGAACATACCCAGAGCATGCTGAAAGGCTACAACAAGTTTGTTGTTCAGTACGCTACCGATGCAATGACCACTCAGGGCAAAGGTATTCCGCAGGGTTCCTTCACCGGCAACAACTATGACAAAGACGCTGAAATTGGTGTTGTAGACAACAAGATCAACAACAACGGCTCTCTGGTTCGTATTCTCGACCACGGTGCGATCTCTCTGGGTGACAGCTGGGATCTGATGTACGTCGGTATGTATCAGGATATCGATCGTGACGACAACAACGGTACGACCTGGTACACCGTGGGTGTGCGCCCAATGTATAAATGGACGCCAATCATGAGCACCTTGCTTGAAGTAGGCTACGACAACGTTAAGTCGCAGAAAACTGACGATACCAACAACCAGTACAAAATTACCCTTGCACAGCAATGGCAGGCCGGTGACAGCATCTGGTCCCGTCCAGCGATCCGTGTCTTCGCAACTTACGCGAAGTGGGATGAGAAATGGGGTTATGACAACGGCATTGCAAAAAGCGATACCAAAGCCACAACCTACAGCCGCGGTGACAACGACGAGTGGTCCTTCGGCGCCCAGATGGAAATCTGGTGGTAATACCGTCTTAACCTGACGTAATGACCAAACTGAGGGGCGCAAGCCCCTCAATCCTTGGGACGGCGCGCTATTGCCTGGCTACCGCTGACCTGTGCATTTTGAGGTGATAACAATGAAAATGAACAAAACTCTCCTTGCCCTTTGTTTATCCGCAGGGCTGCTGGCGAGCGCGCCTGCTGTAACGCTCGCTAATGTGAATTTCGTTCCGCAAAACACAACATCCGCGCCGGCCATACCGGCCGCAGCGTTGCAACAGCTGGTCTGGACGCCTGTCGATCAATCTAAAGCCCAAACGACCCAGCTCTCGACGGGGGGACAACCGCTTAATGTTCCAGGCATCAGTGGCCCGGTGGTCGCATACAGCGTGCCCGCTAACATTGGCGAACTGACGTTAACGCTCTCCAGTGAAGTCAATAAACAGACCAGCGTCTTTGCCCCGAACGTGCTGATTCTTGACCAGAACATGACGCCTTCTGCATTCTTCCCGAGCGAATACTTTACCTATCAGGAACCCGGCGTCATGAGCGCAGACCGCCTGGAAGGGGTAATGCGCCTGACGCCTGCGCTGGGTCAGCAGAAAATTTATGTTCTCGTCTTCACCACGGAAAAAGATTTGCAGCAAACCACCACGCTGCTTGATCCCGCTAAGGCCTATGCCAAAGGCGTAGGTAACGCCGTACCGGATATTCCGGACCCGATTGCCCGCCATACCACTGACGGCCTTGTGAAGCTGAAAGTATCGACCAGCAGTGCATCCAGCGTCCTGGTCGGCCCGCTGTTTGGCTCCTCCGGTACCGGCCCTGTCACGGTAGGTAATACCGCTGCGCCTGCCTATACCGCACCTGCTGCCACGACAGCCGCACCGGTAGCGACCGCAGCGCCAGCCCCGGCGAAGAAAGCGGAGCCGGTACTGAACGACACCGAAGAATACTTCAACAACGCCATTAAGCAGGCGGTGAAGCGCGGCGATGTCGATAAAGCGCTGAAACTGCTTGATGAAGCCGAACGTTTAGGTTCAACCACTGCCCGTTCCACCTTTATCAGCAGTGTAAAAGGCAAGGGGTAACCGTTTCCCCGCAGTGCTGATTTGTTAGTCGTTTGGTGCGCCTGAGTGGGCGCACTTTTTTCGTCTCCGCCGGGCTGTTGCACTCTTGTTGCGATCGTGATCGTTAAATAACGTTTGGCCCCCCTCAATCCGTGTTTCTGCGATACAATGCCATTACGTTATGTATCGGAGAGTCTGGCATGTCACACCCTGCGCTAACGCAACTGCGTGCGCTGCGCTATTTCGACCAAATACCTGCGCTTGATCCCCAGCAACTGGACTGGTTGCTGCTGGAAGATTCCATGACGAAACGTTTTGAGCAGCAGGGAAAAACGGTCACGGTGACCCTGATTCAGGAAGGGTTTGTCTCTGGCGATGAGATCGCCAACGAGCTGCCGCTGCTGCCGCACGAGCCACGTTACTGGCTGCGTGAAATTTTACTTTGCGCTGATGGCGAGCCATGGCTTGCCGGGCGGACGGTGGTGCCCGAGTCCACTTTGTCCGGGCCAGAACTGGCGCTGCAACGTCTGGGGAAAACGCCGCTGGGGCGTTACCTTTTCACCTCGTCTGAGCTTACCCGGGATTTTATTGAGATTGGTCGTGATGCAGAACTGTGGGGGCGTCGTTCCCGCCTTCGCCTGAGCGGTAAGCCGTTAATTCTGACGGAGCTTTTTTTACCGGCATCGCCGTTGTACTAAGAGGAAGAAAAAATGGAGTGGAGCCTGACGCAGAATAAGCTGTTGGCGTATCACCGCTTAATGCGTACCGATAAACCGATTGGCGCGTTGCTGCTGCTGTGGCCGACCCTATGGGCGCTGTGGGTTGCCACGCCGGGCGTGCCGCCGCTGTGGATCCTTGGCGTGTTCGTGGCTGGCGTCTGGCTGATGCGCGCGGCGGGCTGCGTGGTCAATGATTATGCCGATCGTAAATTCGACGGCCATGTAAAGCGTACTGCCGGTCGTCCGTTACCCAGCGGGCAGGTCACCGGGAAAGAAGCCCGCGTGCTGTTCATCATTCTGGTGCTGCTCTCTTTCCTGCTGGTGTTAACCCTCAACACCATGACCATCCTGCTTTCCGTTGCGGCGCTGGCCCTGGCCTGGGTGTATCCGTTTATGAAGCGCTATACCCACCTGCCTCAGGTGGTGCTGGGGGCGGCGTTTGGCTGGTCGATTCCGATGGCGTTTGCGGCAGTTAGTGAGTCCTTACCGCTCAGCTGCTGGTTGATGTTCCTGGCGAACATACTTTGGGCGGTGGCGTACGACACGCAGTATGCGATGGTTGACCGCGATGACGACCTGAAAATTGGCATCAAATCCACCGCCATTCTGTTTGGCCGTCAGGACAAGCTGATTATCGGTATCCTGCAGGTCACGGTACTGGCGCTGATGGTGGCGATTGGCCGCCTGAACGGGCTGAACTGGGAGTTTTACTGGTCCGTGTTGGTGGCGGGGCTGCTGTTTGCCTACCAGCAAAAGCTGATTGCGAAGCGCGAACGCGACGCCTGCTTCAAGGCGTTTATGAACAATAATTACGTCGGTCTGGTGCTGTTTTTAGGGCTGGCGATGAGCTACTTCATATAAAAAAAGCCGGGGGGCGGCTTCGCCTTACCCGGCCTACGATTTAGCAGGATATGTAGGCCCGGTAAGCGTCAGCGCCACCGGGCGTTTTTTTACCGGCGACGCAACAGCCGGAGCGCGTTCGCCGTCACCAGCACCGTCGCGCCGGTATCCGCCAGCACCGCCAGCCACAGCCCGGTCATGCCCAGCAGCGTGGTCACCAGGAAAATCCCCTTCAGCCCCAGCGCGATGCCGATGTTCTGACGGATATTGGCCCGCGTCGCGCGCGCAAGATCGATCATCTGCGCCAGTCCGGTCAGGCGGTTGTGGGTCAGCGCCGCGTCAGCCGTTTCCAGTGCGACGTCGGTACCGCTGCCCATCGCAATACCGATGGTGGACGCTTTCATCGCCGGGGCATCGTTAATCCCGTCACCGACCATCGCCAGCGGCGCCTGAGCATTCAGTTCCGTCACCGCGCTGACCTTATCCGCCGGCAGCAATCCAGCTTTAAACGCCAGCCCCAGCTCACCGGCAATGGCGGCGGCTGCGCGCGGGTTATCGCCGGTGAGAATCACGCCCTGCACGCCCAACTGATGTAGCGCCGTCACGGCCTCTTTTGCGTCATCGCGCAGGGTGTCGCGCAGCGCCAGCATCCCTTTTGCGGTGCCGTCCTGCATAACGGTCACGACAGTTTGTCCGGTCTGTTCTAACGCCTCCACCTCTGGCGTAGAAGACTTGCCCGCCGCGACAATCAGTACCTTTTTACCGTCAACGGTGGCCTCAATCCCTGTCCCGACCAGCGCCCGCTGGGCGGTTGCCGGAGGGATGTTCAGCCCGCGCGACTGCGCCTCTCGCACAATCGCCTGCGCCAGCGGGTGAGTGGACCCCTGCTCAACGGCGGCGGCCAGGGTCAGCAGTTCATCTTCACTGATGTCCTGCGGATACACACCGGTCACCCGCGGCTTGCCCACGGTCAGCGTACCGGTTTTATCAAAAGCGATATGCTGGACCTGGCTTAGCTGCTCCAGCGCCGCGCCGCCCTTAATCAACGCCCCGCGACGTGCCGCCGCCGCCAGCCCGGAGGTAATCGCCGCCGGGGTGGAAATGACCAGCGCGCAAGGACAGCCGATCAGCAATAGCGTCAGCCCTTTATAAATCCACCCCTCCCACGGCGCGCCAAAGAACAGCGGCGGAACGACGGTAACCAGCAGGGCAACCAGCATAATGGCGGGCGTGTAGATGCGGCTGAAGCGGTCGATAAAGCGTTCGACTGGCGCGCGGCGCTCTTCGGCCTCTTCAATCAGCTTCAGGATACGATCGATGGCACTGTCGCCCGGCTCGGAAAGCACGGTGAGCTGCACCAGACGGTCGACGCTGGTGGCGCCTGCAGGCACTTTTTCACCCGCCTCACGTTCAACCGGAATGGATTCGCCGGTCAGGGCGCTTTCATCAAAGCTCGCGGTGGCGGTAAGCAGCGCACCGTCTGCAGGCAAGCGTCCACCTGCCGCGACTTCAATCACGTCGCCCGGACGAAGGGTCGTGATGGCGACCGTTTCACGCGTGCCGTTTACCACGCGCGTGGCGGTTTCCGGCTTCAGCGCCATCAGCGCGCTGACCCCTTTGCGCGCCCGGCTGGCTGCCCAGCCCTCAAGGCGTTCACCGATTAAGAACAGCAGCAGCACCATCGCCGCTTCTGCCGTCGCGCCAATAAACAGCGCGCCGATGGCCGCCACGCTCATCAGCGTTTCGATGGCAAACCAGCTGCCGCTTTTCATCAGGCGCAGCGCCTGACGGGCAATCGGGAACAGACCGACCAGCGTGGTGGCGATAAACGCCAGGTTGCCGAACGGATGGTTAATCTGTTCCAGCCCCCAGCTCAGTGCCATCATGATGATGAGGGTGATGAGCGGCAGGTTTTCCCGCAGGGAAGACGTTTTTTCCGCGGGCGCGGCTTCGCTACGCAGGCTGTAACCCGCCTTGCTTACCGCGGCTTCCACCTGTTTGCTGACGTCGTTTTCGGCGCTAACCAGCAGCTTTTCGGTGGCGAACAGCACCTGAACGTGGCTGACGCCCGGCACCTGTTTCACCGCATTTTCTACTTTACGGGCGCAGGCGGCGCAGTCCATGCCGTTAACGACCCAGCTGTAGCGGTTGCCGCTTTCGGGCAGCATTTCCGTTTGCGTTTCGCACGCGCCTTCGCAGCAGCAGTCGTCTTGAGGCGGAACCGGACTGAGCTTAAGCGCCGAGAATTGAGGAACTTTTTTGGGTGTTTCTGGAGTCGACATGGCAGTCTCCGGCAATGATAATTTTCTCATTAACCGCAGCATACACTCTGGAGTCGACTCCAGAGTCAAGCGTTATTTAGATATACAGCGAACGCACAATCAGGAAGTGCCCGGCAAAGTAACAGGCGGCGGCAATCGCGTTA
The DNA here is from genome assembly GCF_048685015.1 of Enterobacter sp. BNK-13. Taxonomy (NCBI): domain Bacteria; kingdom Pseudomonadati; phylum Pseudomonadota; class Gammaproteobacteria; order Enterobacterales; family Enterobacteriaceae; genus Enterobacter; species Enterobacter sp. BNK-13. The sequence continues at coordinate 4,662,195 of NZ_JBLQTP010000001.1, forward strand.
TCCGCCCGGAAACGGCGGCGATAGTGGCTGCCCAGCCACACGATATTCCCAATCAGCAGCAGCGCGGCGCCGAAGAATGCGGACATTGCCGGAGCGGTCGGACGGAAGAACCACAGTTCACCTGCCAGCCATACCATCACCAGGGTCATGGCGATAAACGTGCAGACCGGCAAACGCATCTCTTCCAGACGCGACCAGATCACCGCGATCAGCAGGGCGCCAATCACCAGCAGGACCAGCGGCAGCGGCCAGAAGAAAGAGAGCGTCATCTGGCTGGCGAAGTAGATGGTATACAGCAGGTGCGACAGGAAAAATGCCCCTACGGCATACAGCAGGCGCTGGCGCGGCAGCAGGGTCAGGGCGTCGCCAATCAGAGAGGCGCACAGCCCGGCGAGCACCAGATAGCTGACGGCGTTGAACATCGGCGCTTGCCAGGCCAGCAGCAACAGGAGCAACAGCGTGACGGGTTTAAACAGCCAGCGCTGCCAGGTGGGACCACGGTACGACGCATCGACATAAAGCCATGCGGAAAAACAGACAGCGATAAATGACCAAAGCATATTAACTCCCTGTATCTGTTAAGTCTGAATAATCAGTTTCTGATCCAGTGTAGTGACGCGGGCGGGCGTTTGGCAATGCCGGGGAAGGCAGGGTATCCTGAATTCCGCATAATCTGATGGGATTGTAGAATGAGCAAGATGCCGCTGTTTTTTATTATCGTGGTGGCGATTATCGTCATTGCCGCCTCGTTCCGCTTCGTGCAGCAGCGCCGCGAGAAGGCGGATAACGATGCCGCACCGCTGATGCAAAAGCGCGTGGTGGTGACGAACAAACGCGAAAAACCGCTCAATGACCGCCGCTCGCGCCAGCAGCAGGTGACGCCTGCGGGCACAACAATGCGCTATGAAGCGAGCTTTAAGCCGGAAACGGGCGGCCTGGAGATGACCTTCCGTCTGGAGGCGCAGCAGTACCACCAGCTGACGGTGGGAGAGAAAGGAACGCTGAGCTACAAAGGGTCGCGATTCGAAGGGTTTGCACCGGAGCGGTAACGCCGGGCGGCACTGCGTTTGCCCGGCCTACAGGGTTTCGTAGGCCCGGTAAGCGAAGCGCCACCGGGCGATAGCGCGCACCTTACTTCTTCACCTGCGCCTTAAACTTCTTCATCCACACCAGCAACTCAAACACGCCGAAAATAAACACGCGCAGCTGCTGCCAGCCCGTCATCTGCGGGCCGTCTTTCGGCAGGCCGTTTTTCAGCATCACCATCTGCAGGGCGTGCATGAACGAGGTGAAAATCAGCGCCACGTTAACGAAAATATTCATCGGGCGCGGGAACGGGTGCACCAGGTTGAGCAGCAAAAACGCCCAGACGCCCAGCATCAGCAAGCGTCCCAGATTAATCAGTACCGGCATCGGATCCTCCTTGTGCCTGACGGTGATACAGACGATAAGCAACCTGACCTGCGACTTTTTCACGGTGCAGATCCCAGTGGGCGGGAACCGGCGGTATACCGTTTTCCACTTCGCTTTCCACGTAAATCAATGCGTCATCCGCCAGCCAGCCGTTTTGCTCCAGCAGGGATAACGTCTCCTCCAGCAGCCCCTTGCGGAACGGCGGGTCGACAAACACCACGGTGTGCGGCGTGCCCTTTTGCGCGAGGAAGCTCAGCGTGTTGGTGTTCACCACTTTCGCGTTGCTCGCTTTCAGCGTCGCCAGATTTTGCTGCAGCGTCTGCGCCACGCCGCGCTCCATCTCCAGCAGCGTGGCGCTGGCAGCATAGCGCGACAGGGCTTCCAGCCCGAGCGCGCCGCTACCGGCGAAGCAGTCCAGGCAGCGGGCGTCTACCATTGACGGGGCCAGCCAGTTAAACAGCGTCTCGCGCACGCGGTCGGTAGTAGGGCGTAAACCGGGGCTGTCCGGCACCGGTAATTTCCGGCCTCGCCACTGACCGCCGATAATACGAATTTGACCGGCCGGGGCGCGGTTGGGTTTCTTCATCTCAGGAAAGCTCTGTTAACAATTGGCCTGCGATTGCGGGCGGTGATGTCAATTAAGTAAAGTGTTAGACTATTTCATCATTTTTTTAGCTTCCATGTATATAGCGCCGCGAGGAGTGTAGTCGCAGATGGCAAAACAAAAAAAACGTGGCTTCTTTTCCTGGCTGGGCTTCGGTGAAAAAGAGCAAGAAACAGAACAGAAAACCGAAGAGCAACATGCCGTTGAAGAGCCGTCGCAGCCTGAAACGCCTGTAGAAACCGCCGCGGTTGTCGACGCGGAAGAGACGGCGCACAGCAAAGAAGAGATTGAAACCTTTGCTGAAGAGGTGGTTGAGGTCACTGAACAGGTTCAGGAAAGCGAGAAGCCAGAGCCGGTTGTCGTCGACGCCGTTACCGAAGCGCCACAGGCCGGAATCGAACACGAAGAGCTTCCGCTGCCGGAAGAGGTGAAAGCCGAAGCGGTGTCTGCCGAAGAGTGGCAGGCCGAAGCGGAAACCGTTGAAATTGTTGAGGCGGTGGAAGAAGAGGCGGCGCTTGAGCCAGAGCTGACCGACGAAGAGCTGGAAGCTCAGGCGCTGGCGGCCGAGGCCGCTGAAGAAGCGGTTATCGTTGTGCCGGTAGAAGAGCAGGCCGAAGAAGAGACCGTTCAGGAGCAGGAAAAACCGACCAAAGAGGGTTTCTTCGCGCGTCTGAAACGCAGCCTGCTTAAAACCAAAGAAAACTTAGGTTCCGGATTTATCAGTCTGTTCCGCGGCAAGAAGATCGACGACGATCTGTTTGAAGAGCTGGAAGAGCAACTGCTGATTGCGGACGTGGGTGTCGAAACCACCCGTAAGATCATCACTAATCTGACCGAAGGGGCGAGCCGCAAACAGCTGCGTGACGCCGAAGCGCTGTACGGCCTGCTGAAAGACGAGATGGGTGAAATTCTCGCAAAAGTTGACGAACCGCTTAATATTGAAGGCAAAACGCCATTTGTTATTCTGATGGTCGGCGTGAACGGCGTGGGTAAAACCACCACCATCGGCAAGCTGGCGCGTCAGTTCGAGCAGCAGGGTAAATCGGTGATGCTGGCGGCGGGCGACACCTTCCGTGCGGCGGCGGTTGAGCAGCTGCAGGTCTGGGGCCAGCGCAACAACATCCCGGTCATTGCTCAGCATACCGGCGCGGATTCCGCGTCCGTGATCTTTGACGCCATCCAGGCAGCGAAGGCGCGCAACGTGGACGTGCTGATTGCCGATACCGCAGGGCGTTTGCAGAATAAATCGCACCTGATGGAAGAGCTGAAGAAAATCGTTCGCGTCATGAAGAAGCTGGACGAAGACGCACCGCATGAAATTATGCTGACCATTGATGCCAGCACCGGACAGAACGCCATCAGCCAGGCAAAACTGTTCCATGAAGCGGTAGGACTGACGGGGATCACGCTGACCAAACTGGACGGCACCGCGAAAGGCGGGGTGATCTTCTCCGTGGCCGACCAGTTCGGCATTCCTATCCGTTACATCGGTGTGGGCGAGCGTATTGAGGATTTACGTCCGTTTAAGGCGGACGACTTTATTGAGGCATTATTTGCCCGAGAGGACTAACAATGATTCGCTTTGAACACGTCAGCAAGGCCTATCTCGGTGGGAGACAAGCGCTGCAGGGGGTCACATTCCACCTGCAGCCGGGCGAGATGGCATTCCTGACCGGCCATTCCGGCGCGGGGAAAAGTACCCTGCTCAAGCTTATCTGTGGGATCGAGCGGCCAAGCGCCGGGAAAATCTTTTTCGGCGGCCATGAGATCAGCCGCCTGAAAAACCGCGAAGTGCCGTTCCTGCGTCGTCAGATCGGCATGATTTTCCAGGATCACCACCTGCTGATGGATCGCACCGTTTTCGATAACGTGGCCATTCCGCTGATTATTGCCGGCGCCAGCTATGATGATATCCGCCGTCGCGTTTCCGCGGCGCTGGATAAGGTCGGGCTGCTGGACAAAGCGAAGAACTTCCCGATCCAGCTCTCCGGCGGTGAACAGCAGCGCGTGGGTATCGCCCGTGCGGTGGTGAACAAGCCCGCGGTGCTGCTGGCGGATGAACCGACCGGTAACCTGGACGATGCCCTGTCAGAAGGGATTTTGCGTCTGTTTGAGGAGTTTAACCGCGTGGGGGTTACCGTATTGATGGCGACGCACGACATCGGGCTGATTTCCCGTCGTTCGTACCGCATGCTGACCCTGAGCGACGGTCATTTGCACGGAGGCCACGGTGAATAAGCGTGATGCAATAAACCAGATTCGGCAGTTCGGGAACCGGTTTGACCGTTTCCGTAAGCCGCAGGGCGGGGGTGACGGCAATCGTAATGCGCCGAAGCGCCAGAAGGCCGTGCCAAAGCCAGCCTCCCGTAAAACCAACGTGTTCAACGAGCAGGTGCGCTACGCGTTCCACGGCGCGCTGCAGGACCTGAAAAGCAAACCGCTGGCGACGTTCCTGACGGTGATGGTGATCGCCATCTCCCTCACGCTGCCAAGCGTCTGCTATATGGTCTATAAAAACGTCAACCAGGCGGCGTCGCAGTATTATCCGTCTCCGCAGATCACGGTCTATCTGGATAAAGCGCTCGACGATAACGCAGCGGCGCAGGTGGTTGGGCAAATTCAGGCCGAGCAGGGCGTGGAGAAGGTCAATTATCTCTCACGTGAAGACGCGCTGGGCGAGTTCAGGAACTGGTCTGGCTTTGGCGGCGCGCTGGATATGCTCGAGGAGAACCCGCTACCCGCCGTGGCGGTGGTGATCCCGAAGCTGGATTTCCAGGGGACCGATTCGCTTAACACCCTGCGCGATCGCATCACGCGCATTAAGGGGATTGATGAAGTGCGCATGGATGACAGCTGGTTTGCGCGTCTCTCTGCTCTGACCGGGCTGGTAGGCCGCGTCGCGGCGATGATTGGCGTGCTGATGGTGGCGGCGGTCTTCCTCGTCATCGGCAACAGCGTTCGCCTGAGCATCTTCGCCCGTCGCGACACCATCAACGTGCAGAAACTGATTGGTGCGACAGATGGCTTCATCCTCCGACCGTTCCTTTACGGTGGCGCACTGCTCGGTTTTTCCGGCGCATTTCTTTCACTGATATTGTCAGAAATTTTGGTGATGCGGCTTTCCTCTGCCGTGACTGAAGTGGCGCAGGTTTTCGGAACGAAGTTTGATATCAGTGGCTTAGGGTTCGATGAGTGCCTGTTGCTGCTGCTGGTGTGTTCGATGATTGGGTGGGTGGCAGCGTGGCTGGCAACCGTTCAACATTTACGTCACTTTACTCCCGACTAATAAAAGCGTGATATAATCTTTCCCTGCACCGAGATGTTCGCTCTGCAGGGAAAGCGTCCCTGTTGCCTCTTCCCCTGTTATCATCTCCATGTCACATTTTGTGCGTAATTTATTCACCGTTGCACCTGGAACTTGTGGATAAAATCACTGTCTGATAAAAGAGTGAATGCTAATCTCGTTGCTCAAACGCTTTGGCATGGTTGTTGCCTGACGGGGACAACCTGGACCAGAAGAAACACTGAGAGGAATGAATGACCAAAGAAATGCAAACTTTAGCTTTAGCCCCTGTTGGTAACCTGGAATCTTACATCCGGGCTGCGAACACCTGGCCGATGTTAACGGCCGAGGAAGAAAAGGAGCTTGCTGAAAAGCTGCATTACCAGGGCGATCTGGAAGCAGCGAAAAAGCTGATCCTGTCTCACCTGCGCTTTGTTGTTCACATTGCTCGTAATTATGCGGGCTATGGCCTGCCGCAGGCGGACTTGATTCAGGAAGGTAACATCGGCCTGATGAAGGCTGTGCGTCGCTTTAACCCGGAAGTGGGTGTGCGACTTGTCTCCTTCGCCGTACACTGGATCAAAGCTGAAATTCATGAATACGTGCTGCGCAACTGGCGTATCGTGAAAGTCGCCACGACAAAAGCGCAACGCAAACTGTTCTTCAACCTGCGTAAAACCAAGCAGCGTCTGGGCTGGTTCAATCAGGATGAAGTGGAAATGGTGGCGCGCGAGCTGGGCGTATCCAGCAAAGACGTGCGTGAGATGGAATCCCGTATGGCCGCGCAGGACATGACCTTTGATATGTCCTCCGACGACGACGCATCCGACAGCCAGCCAATGGCACCGGTTCTGTATCTGCAGGATAAAACCTCTAACTTTGCTGACGGCATCGAAGAGGACAACTGGGAAGATCAGGCCGCGAACAAGCTGAGCTATGCGATGGAAGGCCTCGACGAACGTAGCCAGGATATTATCCGCGCCCGCTGGCTGGACGAAGACAACAAGTCCACGCTGCAGGAGCTGGCCGACCGCTACGGCGTCTCTGCGGAACGTGTCCGTCAGCTTGAAAAGAACGCCATGAAAAAACTTCGCGCCGCTATCGAAGCGTAATTTCCGCGAAGTACACCGAGAACCCCTGGATGAGAGTCTGGGGGTTTTGTTTTTTTAGCGCCCGCTCTGGCGAATTCCCTCCCCCTGGCAAACACTTACTGATGCGCTAAGCAGGCGACTTTCTCAGGGGGACAGGGTGAAAAACAACGAACTGAACGACCGGCGTTTACAGGCGACGCCGCGTGGCATCGGCGTGATGTGTAACTTCTATGCCGATAAAGCAGAAAACGCCACGGTGTGGGATGTCGAGGGCAATGAGTACATCGACTTCGCCGCCGGTATCGCGGTGCTGAATACCGGCCATCGCCATCCCAAAGTCATTTCCGCCATCGAAAAACAACTCCACGCCTTTACCCACACGGCGTACCAGATCGTGCCGTACGAAGGCTACGTGGCGCTTGCCGAGCGCATCAACGCACGCGTGCCCATTGACGGCCCGGCGAAAACGGCGTTCTTCTCGACGGGCGCAGAAGCGGTGGAAAACGCCGTAAAAATTGCCCGCGCCTTTACCAGACGTCCTGGCCTTATCACCTTCGGCGGCGCGTTCCACGGCCGCACCTTTATGACCATGGCACTGACCGGCAAGGTTGCGCCTTACAAGCTCGGCTTTGGGCCCTTCCCCGGCTCGGTGTATCACGCGCAGTATCCGAATGAACTGCACGGCGTCAGCACCGCTGAGGCGTTGAAAAGCCTGGAACGTATCTTTAAAGCGGATATTGCTCCTGACCAGGTCGCAGCGATAATTCTCGAACCGGTTCAGGGGGAGGGCGGCTTCAACATCGCTCCTGCTGATTTTATGCAGGCGCTGCGCGCCCTGTGCGATACCCACGGCATTTTGCTGATTGCCGACGAGGTGCAAAGCGGCTTCGCCCGCACCGGCAAGCTGTTCTCGATGGAACACCACTGCGTGAAACCAGATCTGATCACCATGGCGAAAAGCCTGGCGGGCGGGATGCCGCTCTCGGCGGTGTCGGGACGTGCTGAGGTGATGGATGCGCCCGCGCCGGGCGGGCTGGGTGGCACCTACGCAGGTAACCCGCTGGCGATTGCGGCGGCGCATGCCGTACTGGACGTGATTGATGAGGAAGATCTCTGTACGCGATCGGCGCATCTTGGCCATCACCTGGTGGAAGTGCTGAACAAAGCGAAGGAACACTGCCCGTATATCGCGGATATTCGCGCCCAGGGTTCGATGGTGGCGGTGGAGTTTAACGACCCGCAAACGGGCCAGCCTTCGCCAGAATTTACCCGTCAGGTGCAGGAGCGTGCGTTGCAGGAAGGACTGCTTCTTCTGAGCTGCGGCGTCTACGGCAACGTCATTCGTTTCCTGTATCCGCTGACGATTCCCGAAGTGCAGTTCCGTAAAGCGCTGGACATTATCTCCGCCTCGCTGACACGTTAAAGCCATATGCCCGGCGAAAATCCCTGCCGGGCCTATCATATATTCATTTCAAATTAGCTATTCCAAAATCATAAAAATCGGGTATGTTTTAGCAGAGTATGCTGAAAAAGCGCGAACAGCACACCTATAACTGACATAAAGCGCTGCACAACAACATCACAACAATCGTAATAACCATAATAATGGGGAATCTCAGGATGAACATGAAGGGTAAAGCGTTACTGGCAGGATGTATCGCGTTGGCATTCAGCACCATGGCACAGGCAGACATTAAAGTGGCTGTGGTTGGCGCCATGTCCGGACCGGTAGCGCAGTACGGCGACCAGGAGTTTACTGGCGCAGAACAGGCGGTTGCAGACATTAATGCCAAAGGTGGTATTAAGGGCGAAAAACTGCAGATCGTAAAATATGATGATGCCTGCGACCCGAAACAAGCGGTCGCGGTCGCGAACAAAGTGGTGAACGACGGGATCAAATACGTTATCGGTCACCTGTGCTCTTCTTCTACTCAGCCCGCGTCTGACATCTACGAAGACGAAGGTATCCTGATGATCACCCCGGCTGCGACCGCACCGGAGCTGACCGCGCGCGGCTACAAGCTGACCCTGCGTACCACCGGTCTGGACTCTGACCAGGGCCCAACCGCGGCGAAATACATCGTTGAAAAAGTGAAGCCGAAGCGCATTGCCATCGTTCATGACAAGCAGCAGTACGGTGAAGGTCTGGCGCGTTCAGTGCAGGACAACCTCAAGAAAGCCAATGCCGACGTGGTGTTCTTCGACGGGATCACCGCCGGTGAGAAAGACTTCTCCACCCTGGTGGCGCGTCTGAAGAAAGAGAATATCGACTTCGTATACTACGGCGGCTACCACCCGGAAATGGGTCAGATCCTGCGCCAGGCGCGCGCAGCGGGTCTGAAAACCCAGTTCATGGGCCCGGAAGGGGTGGCGAACGTTTCTCTGTCGAACATCGCAGGTGAATCCGCTGAAGGCCTGCTGGTGACCAAACCGAAGAACTACGACCAGGTCCCTGCGAACAAACCTATCGTAGATGCCATCAAGGCGAAGAAACAGGATCCAAGCGGCGCGTTCGTCTGGACCACTTATGCGGCGCTGCAGTCTCTGCAGGCGGGCCTGAACCAGTCAGCCGATCCGGCTGAGATTGCCACCTGGCTGAAAGCGAACACGGTTGAGACCGTCATGGGGCCTCTTTCCTGGGACGCGAAGGGCGACCTGAAGGGCTTCGAGTTCGGCGTGTTTGACTGGCATGCTAACGGCACGGCGACCGACGCCAAATAAAAGCAAAAAGGCAACGTAAGTTGCCTTTTTTTAATGTTTTCTCCCTCTCGCCGTGGGAGAGGGCCGGGGTGAGGGCATCAGACCGCACAGCACCTCGTAGGCCGGGTAAGGCGCAGCCGCCGCCCGGCTTTCTTTTAGCGCTTCTCCCACCCGCTCTCCTGCGCCGTAAAGCCTAACGCCTGCATAAACGCCGCCATCACGTCGCGGTCTTCCACGCCAACATCGGCCATCCACCAGGAGGTCACGCTCGGGTTTTCGCGGATCACTTCTTCAATTAAATACTGTCCCACGCCGCGACGACGGGTGACGTCACGCACGCGCAGCGAGTCCAGCGCCCCTTCTGTACCGCTCAGGGTGACGCGAACCGCTGCCAGCAGGCGCTCGTTAAAACGCGCGGCATAAATGCGGTGGGTTTCATCCACGCGTAGCGACGAAGGGGAATATTCCGGCCAGATCTTGCCCAGGTCGATATGATCCTGGTCGCTAAAGGTCACCAGACGCACGATAGTCAGTTTCATTAGCTACTTGTCCAAATCAAATTGAGTAGAGGCAGTGTACTCAATTTATTCACTCAGGGGCTTCCTCTTTTTATTCTCATTCGCCAGGTGATTAGTTTTTTGGCAACGCGTTGGGCAGTTTGAAAACACATGGATCGAAAAATACGCAGAATTTTAACCTGATGGGTAGTGATTTATTCGGCGCTTTGTGTCGTTATTTTATGCTGCAAACTGCACTTTTAGTTGTTTATCTCTGCCTGATTTCAGAATATTATCTTTGCTTAATCGCCTGAAAAATAGAGATTTTAGTCTGGTTTTTGACAAAAACCTGCGCTAAACCATTAAAGGCACTGGTAAAAATAGCGTTGTTCATTAAAAGTACAGAATGCTTTTTAACCATAATAAAACAAAATATAAACACGACATCACGAATGGGGATTCAGAGATGAAAAGGAACGCGAAGACGTTAATCGCGGGGATGGTCGCACTGTCGATCTCGCATGCCGCCATGGCGGAGGACATTAAAGTTGCGGTAGTGGGTGCGATGTCCGGCCCTGTTGCCCAGTGGGGTGACATGGAGTTCAACGGTGCGCGCCAGGCCATCAAAGACATCAACGCTAAGGGCGGCATCAAAGGCGACAAGCTGGTGGGCGTAGAATATGACGACGCCTGCGATCCGAAACAGGCCGTCGCGGTCGCTAACAAAATCGTCAACGATGGCATCCAGTATGTGATCGGCCACCTGTGCTCGTCGTCCACCCAGCCCGCGTCTGATATCTACGAAGACGAAGGCATTCTGATGATCACCCCCGGTGCGACCAACCCGGAACTGACCCAGCGCGGCTATCAGCACATCATGCGTACCGCCGGGCTGGACTCCTCTCAGGGGCCAACCGCCGCCAAATACATCCTTGAAACCGTCAAGCCGCAGCGTATCGCCATTATTCATGACAAGCAGCAGTACGGTGAAGGCCTGGCGCGCTCCGTTCAGGACGGCCTGAAAAAAGGCGGCGCAAACATCGTCTTCTTCGACGGGATTACCGCCGGTGAAAAAGACTTCTCCGCGCTGATCGCTCGTCTGCAAAAAGAGAATATCGACTTTGTTTACTACGGCGGCTACTACCCGGAGATGGGGCAGATGCTGCGTCAGGCGCGCGCCACCGGTCTGAAGACCCAGTTTATGGGGCCAGAGGGTGTGGGCAATGCTTCCCTGTCCAACATCGCCGGGGATTCTGCCGAAGGCATGCTGGTGACGATGCCAAAACGCTATGACCAGGATCCGGCCAACAAGGCTATCGTGGATGCGCTCAAGGCGCAGAAGAAAGATCCGAGTGGTCCGTACGTCTGGATCACCTACGCCGCCGTGCAGTCTCTGGCCACCGCGCTGGATCGTACCGGCAGCAAAGAACCGCTGGATCTGGTGAAAGATTTAAAAGCACACGGGGCGAACACCGTGATTGGGCCGCTGAACTGGGATGAGAAAGGCGATCTGAAGGGATTTGAGTTTGGTGTCTTTAAGTGGCACGCCGACGGGTCATCCTCGGCCGCCAAATAATTATCCCACCGCCCGGACTGACGGGCGGGTATAAAAAGGTTTGCATATGTCCGAGCAGTTTCTCTATTTCCTGCAGCAGATGTTTAACGGCGTCACGCTGGGAAGCACCTACGCGCTGATCGCCATCGGCTATACGATGGTTTACGGCATTATCGGCATGATTAACTTCGCCCACGGCGAGGTTTACATGATCGGTAGCTATGTCTCCTTTATGATTATCGCCGCCCTGATGATGATGGGCATCGACAGTAGCTGGCTGCTGGTCGCCGCCGGGTTTGTCGGCGCGATTGTGATTGCCAGCGCCTACGGCTGGAGCATCGAGCGCGTGGCCTACCGGCCGGTGCGCAGCTCCAAACGCCTGATTGCGCTGATTTCCGCCATCGGGATGTCGATCTTCCTGCAAAACTACGTCAGCCTGACCGAAGGCTCGCGCGACGTGGCGCTGCCAAGCCTGTTTAACGGCCAGTGGATTGTGGGGGCCAGTGAAAACTTCGCGGCCTCTATCACCACCATGCAGCTGGTTATCTGGGTCGTGACCTTTATTGCGATGCTTGCCCTGACGCTGTTCATCCGCTACTCGCGGATGGGACGCGCCTGCCGCGCCTGCGCAGAAGACCTGAAGATGGCGAGCCTGCTCGGGATCAACACCGACCGCGTGATTGCCCTGACCTTCGTGATTGGCGCCGCGATGGCGGCCGTCGCAGGTGTCCTGCTCGGCCAGTTCTACGGCGTAATCAACCCGTACATCGGCTTTATGGCCGGGATGAAAGCCTTTACCGCGGCGGTGCTGGGCGGTATCGGCAGTATTCCGGGCGCGATGATTGGCGGCCTGATCCTGGGCGTGGCGGAAGCGCTCTCCTCGGCGTATCTGAGCACGGAATATAAAGATGTGGTGTCGTTTGCCCTGCTGATTCTGGTTCTGCTGGTCATGCCTACCGGCATTCTGGGCCGTCCGGAGGTAGAGAAAGTATGAAACCGATGCATTTTGCAATGGCGCTGCTCTCTGCCGCCATGTTCTTCGTGCTGGCAGGCGTCTTTATGGGCGTCCAGTTAGGTCTGGATGGGACGAAGCTGGTGGTGGATGCCGCCCCCGACATCCGCTGGCAGTGGGTATTTATCGGCACTGCCGTGGTGTTCCTGTTCCAGCTGCTGCGTCCGCTGTTCCAGAAGTCGCTGAAAAACGTCTCCGGGCCGAAATTCGTTCTGCCGGCCATCGACGGGTCTACCGTTAAGCAGAAGCTGTTCCTCGTGGCGCTGCTGGTGGCTGCCGTGGCGTGGCCGTTTGTGGTCTCTCGTGGCACCGTGGATATCGCTACCCTCACCATGATCTACGTGATCCTCGGTCTTGGTCTGAACGTGGTGGTGGGGCTCTCTGGCCTGCTGGTGCTGGGCTACGGCGGCTTCTACGCCATCGGCGCCTACACCTTCGCGCTGCTGAATCACTATTACGGGCTCGGCTTCTGGACCTGCCTGCCGCTGGCGGGGCTGGTCTCAGCCGCGGCCGGCTTCCTGCTCGGCTTCCCGGTACTGCGCCTGCGCGGTGACTACCTGGCGATTGTGACCTTAGGCTTTGGCGAAATCGTCCGTATCCTGCTGCTGAACAACACCGAAGTGACCGGCGGACCGAACGGCATCAGCCAGATCCCGAAACCAACCTTCTTTGGCCTGGAGTTCAGCCGTACCGCCCGCGAAGGCGGCTGGGACACCTTCAGTAACTTCTTCGGCGTGAAGTATGACCCGTCCGACCGCGTCATCTGGCTCTATCTGGTGGCGCTGCTGCTGGTGGTGATTACCCTGTTCGTGATTAACCGCCTGCTGCGCATGCCGCTGGGCCGCGCGTGGGAAGCGCTGCGCGAAGATGAGATTGCCTGCCGTTCCCTGGGCCTGAACCCGACCCGCATCAAGCTGACCGCGTTCACCATCAGCGCCGCGTTTGCCGGTTTCGCCGGGACGCTGTTTGCCGCGCGTCAGGGCTTCGTCAGCCCGGAATCGTTCACCTTTGCCGAATCCGCTTTTGTGCTGGCGATTGTGGTGCTCGGCGGGATGGGCTCGCAGTTTGCCGTTATCCTCGCGGCCATCCTGCTGGTGGTCTCGCGCGAGCTGATGCGCGACTTTAACGAATACAGCATGTTAATGCTGGGTGGTTTGATGGTGCTGATGATGATCTGGCGTCCGCAGGGCTTGCTGCCGATGACCCGTCCACAGCTGAAGCTGAAGAACGGGCAAGCGAAAGGAGAGCAGGCATGAGTCAGCCATTATTATCCGTTAACGGTCTGATGATGCGTTTTGGCGGCCTGCTGGCGGTCAACAATGTGTCACTGGATCTGCACAAGAAAGAGATTGTCTCCCTGATTGGCCCGAACGGCGCGGGGAAAACCACCGTCTTTAACTGCCTGACCGGTTTTTACAAGCCGACGGGCGGCACCATCATGCTGCGCGACAAGCATCTTGAAGGGCTGCCGGGCCAGCAGATTGCCCGCATGGGCGTGGTGCGTACCTTCCAGCACGTGCGTCTGTTCCGCGAGATGACGGTGATTGAGAACCTGCTGGTCGCGCAGCATCAGCAGCTGAAAACCGGGCTGTTCTCCGGCCTGCTGAAAACCCCGGCCTTCCGCCGCGCCCAGGATGAAGCGCTCGATCGCGCCGCCACCTGGCTCGACCGCATTGGCCTGCTGCAGCACGCCAACCGTCAGGCGAGTAACCTGGCCTACGGCGACCAGCGTCGTCTGGAGATTGTGCGCTGCATGGTGACCCAGCCGGAGATCCTGATGCTCGATGAACCGGCGGCCGGCCTCAACCCGAAAGAGACCAAAGAGCTGGACGAGCTGATTGCCGAACTGCGCGATCACCACGACACCACCATTCTGCTGATTGAGCACGACATGAAGCTGGTAATGGGCATTTCCGACCGTATCTACGTGGTTAACCAGGGTACGCCGCTGGCAAACGGCACGCCGGAAGAGATCCGCAACAACCCGGACGTGATCCGCGCATACCTGGGTGAGGCATAAGATGGAAAAAGCGATGTTAACGTTCGACAAGGTCAACGCGCACTACGGCAAGATCCAGGCGCTGCACGACGTCAGCCTGCATATCAATCAGGGTGAAATCGTGACCCTGATTGGCGCCAACGGCGCGGGCAAAACCACGCTGCTCGGCACCCTGTGCGGCGACCCGCGCGCCACCAGCGGGCGGATTGTGTTCGATGGTAAGGACATTACCGACTGGCAGACGGCCAGAATCATGCGTGAGGCGGTGGCGATTGTCCCGGAAGGGCGTCGCGTCTTCTCGCGTATGACGGTGGAAGAGAACCTGGCGATGGGCGGTTTCTTCGCCCATCGCGATGAATACCAGACCCGCATCAAGTGGGTGTACGAACTCTTCCCGCGCCTGTGGGAGCGTCGCATTCAGCGTGCGGGCACCATGTCCGGCGGTGAACAGCAGATGCTGGCAATTGGCCGCGCGCTGATGAGCCAGCCGCGTCTCCTGCTGCTGGACGAGCCGTCGCTCGGTCTTGCGCCGATCATCATCCAGCAGATTTTCGATACCATTGAGCAGCTGCGTAAAGAGGGGATGACCATCTTCCTCGTCGAGCAGAATGCCAACCAGGCGCTGAAGCTCGCTGACCGTGGCTACGTGCTGGAGAACGGCCGCGTGGTGCTGGAAGACACCGGCGATGCGCTGCTGGCGAACGAAGCGGTGCGGAGCGCTTACCTGGGCGGCTGAGCCGTCTGTATCGCCCGGTGGCGCTGCGCTTACCGGGCCTACGGTATCAAGTAGGCCGGGTAAGGCGAAGCCGCCACCCGGCTTTTTCACATAAACCCCCTTCACACAACCATCATCCCCCTGACCCTTTACTGTCACTTATCTGTAAACAAACAGTTATTTTTCTGTCATTCGAGCATGTCATGTTACCTCGCGAGCATAAAACGCGTGATATCGCGCATCCGGCACAATAAGAGAGATGACAATGACATCGTTACGACACACAGCTTTGGGTCTGGCACTGGGTCTGGCTTTTGCGACGAACGCAATGGCTGTGACGACCATTCCGTTCTGGCATTCCATGGAAGGGGAGTTGGGTAAAGAAGTTGACTCCCTGGCGCAGCGTTTCAACGACACCCATCCGGATTACAAAATTGTGCCGGTGTACAAAGGTAACTACGAGCAGAGCCTGAGCGCGGGCATCGCCGCCTTCCGTACCGGCAACGCGCCTGCACTGTTACAGGTTTATGAAGTGGGCACCGCCACCATGATGGCCTCCAAAGCTATCAAGCCGGTCTATGAAGTGTTCAAAGAAGCGGGTATCAACTTCGATGAATCCCAGTTTGTGCCGACCGTAGCGGGTTACTACACCGATTCCAAAACCGGACATCTGCTGTCTCAGCCGTTTAACAGCTCCACGCCGGTGCTGTACTACAACAAAGACGCCTTCAGGAAAGCCGGTTTAGACCCGGAGCAGCCGCCAAAAACCTGGCAGGACCTGGCCGAATACACCGCGAAGCTGAAAGCGGCGGGGATGAAGTGCGGCTACGCCAGCGGCTGGCAGGGCTGGATCCAGATTGAAAACTTCAGCGCCTGGCACGGCCTGCCGGTGGCGACCAAAAACAACGGCTTCGACGGCACCGATGCGGTACTGGAGTTCAACAAGCCGGAGCAGGTGAAGCACATTGCGCTGCTGGAAGAACTCAACAAGAAGGGCGACTTCAGCTACTTCGGGCGTAAAGACGAATCCACCGAGAAGTTCTACAACGGCGACTGCGCCATTACCACCGCCTCGTCCGGCTCTCTGGCGGATATCCGTCACTACGCCAAATTCAACTACGGCGTGGGCATGATGCCGTACGACGCTGACGTGAAGGGCGCGCCACAGAACGCCATCATCGGCGGGGCGAGCCTGTGGGTGATGCAGGGTAAAGACAAGGGCACCTATAAAGGCGTGGCCGAATTCCTCGACTTCCTGGCGAAGCCGGAAAACGCTGCCGAATGGCACCAGAAGACCGGCTACCTGCCGATCACCAAAGCCGCGTATGACCTGACCCGCGAGCAGGGCTTCTACAGCAAGAACCCGGGCGCGGATATCGCGACGCGTCAGATGCTGAACAAGCCGCCGTTGCCGTTCACCAAAGGCCTGCGCCTGGGCAACATGCCGCAGATCCGCACCATCGTGGATGAAGAGCTGGAAAGCGTGTGGACCGGGAAGAAAACGCCACAGCAGGCGCTGGATTCCGCAGTAGAGCGCGGGAATCAGCTGCTGCGCCGCTTTGAGCAGTCGACGAAATCGTAATCCGTGATTCGCCCGGTGACGCGTAGCGATCCGGGCCTACGGGGATCGTGCGGGCTGATGCCCTCACCCCAACCCTCTCCCACGGGGAGAGGGAGAAATATTTGTAGGCCGGGTAAGGCGCAGCCGCCACCCGGCATTGCTCAGGAACCCAATCTCAATGTCATCATCCCGTCCGGTGTTCCGTTCCCGCTGGCTGCCGTACCTGTTGGTCGCGCCTCAGCTGGTCATCACCGTTATCTTCTTTATCTGGCCTGCGGGCGAAGCGCTGTGGTACTCGGTACAAAGCGTCGATCCGTTTGGGCTCTCCAGCCAGTTTGTCGGGCTGGACAACTTTACCGCGCTGTTCCATGACAGCTACTACCTGGACGCCTTCTGGACGACGATGAAGTTCAGCGCGCTGGTCACCGTCAGCGGCCTTGTTGCCTCGCTGTTTTTTGCCGCGCTGGTGGACTACGTGGTGCGCGGAAGTCGTATTTATCAGACCCTGATGCTGCTGCCGTACGCCGTGGCACCCGCCGTCGCTGCCGTACTGTGGATTTTCCTGTTTAACCCCGGTCGCGGGCTGATCACCCATTTCCTGGCAGAGTTCGGCTACGACTGGAACCACGCCCAGAACAGCGGCCAGGCGATGTTCCTGGTGGTGTTCGCCTCGGTGTGGAAGCAGATCAGTTACAACTTCCTGTTCTTCTTTGCCGCGCTGCAGTCCATTCCCCGTTCGCTGGTGGAAGCCGCCGCGATTGACGGCGCAGGGCCGATTCGTCGCTTCTTCAGGCTGTCGCTGCCGCTGATCGCCCCAGTGAGCTTCTTCCTGCTGGTGGTTAACCTCGTGTACGCCTTCTTCGACACCTTCCCGGTGATCGATGCGGCCACCGCAGGCGGCCCGGTGCAGGCGACCACGACGCTTATCTACAAGATCTACCGCGAAGGCTTCGCCGGGCTGGATCTCTCCGCCTCCGCCGCGCAGTCGGTGGTGTTGATGTTCCTCGTCATCATCCTCACGGTGGTGCAGTTCCGCTATGTCGAAAGTAAGGTGCGCTACCAATGATTGAGAACCGTCGCGGGCTGACGATTTTCAGCCACACCATGCTGATTCTGGGGATTATCGTCATCCTCTTCCCGCTGTACGTGGCCTTTGTCGCCGCCACGCTGGACACCAAAGCGGTGTTCGACACGCCGATGACGCTGATCCCAGGCACACATCTGTTCGAGAACATGAAGACCATCTGGACCCAGGGCGTGGGCGCCAACAGCGCGCCGTTCTGGCTGATGATGCTCAATAGCTTCATCATGGCGTTCGGCATTACGGTCGGCAAAATTACGGTGTCGATGCTCTCGGCCTTCGCCATCGTCTGGTTCCGTTTTCCGCTGCGCAACCTGTTTTTCTGGATGATTTTTATCACCCTGATGTTGCCGGTGGAGGTGCGTATCTTCCCGACGGTGGAAGTGATCGCCAACCTGAAGATGCTCGACAGCTACGCGGGCTTGACCCTGCCGCTGATGGCCTCGGCGACCGCCACCTTCCTGTTCCGCCAGTTCTTTATGACCCTGCCGGACGAGCTGATTGAAGCGGCGCGCATCGACGGCGCCTCGCCGATGCGCTTCTTCCGCGACATCGTGCTGCCGCTGTCGAAAACCAACCTTGCGGCGCTGTTTGTGATCACCTTTATCTACGGCTGGAACCAGTACCTGTGGCCGCTGCTGATTATTCAGGACGTCAATCTCGGCACCGCCGTGGCGGGCATCAAAGGCATGATTGCCACCGGCGAAGGCACCACCCTCTGGAACCAGGTGATGGCGGCGATGCTGCTTACCCTTATCCCACCCGTAGTCATTGTTTTAGCCATGCAGCGCGCGTTTGTCCGCGGCCTGGTCGATAGCGAGAAATAAGATGGCAGGTTTAAAACTTCAGGCAGTAACCAAAAGCTGGGACGGCAAAACCCAGGTGATTCAGCCGCTCACGCTCGACGTGGCGGACGGGGAGTTTATCGTGATGGTCGGCCCATCCGGCTGTGGCAAATCCACCCTGCTGCGCATGGTGGCGGGGCTGGAGCGCGTGACCTCCGGGGATATCTGGATTGACCGCCAGCGCGTCACCGAGATGGAGCCGAAAGACAGAGGCATCGCGATGGTCTTCCAGAACTACGCTCTCTATCCGCACATGAGCGTGGAAGAGAACATGGCCTGGGGGCTGAAAATACGCGGCATGGGCAAAGGCCATATCGAGGAGCGCGTGAAAGAAGCCGCCCGCATTCTGGAGCTGGACGGCCTGCTGAAGCGCCGCCCGCGTGAGCTTTCCGGCGGCCAGCGCCAGCGCGTAGCGATGGGGCGCGCCATCGTGCGCGACCCGGCGGTATTCCTGTTCGACGAGCCGCTGTCTAACCTCGACGCCAAGCTGCGCGTGCAGATGCGTCTTGAGCTGCAGCAATTGCACCGTCGTCTGAAAACCACATCGCTGTACGTTACCCACGATCAGGTCGAAGCCATGACCCTCGCCCAGCGCGTGATGGTGATGAACAAAGGCGTTGCCGAGCAGATTGGCACCCCCGTGGAAGTCTACGAGAAACCGGCCACCCGTTTCGTGGCGAGCTTTATCGGCAGCCCGGCGATGAACCTGCTGGAAGGGCGCATCAGCAGCGCGGGCTCGCACTTTGAGCTGGAAAGCGGGATGGCATTGCCGATCAACTGGTACTATCGTGGCTACGCCGGGCGTAAGATGACGCTCGGTATCCGCCCGGAACATATCGGTTTAACCACTCAGGCGGAAGGCGGCGTGCCGCTGGTGATGGACACGCTGGAGATGTTGGGTGCAGATAACCTGGCGCACGGGCGCTGGGGCGAACAAAAAATGGTGGTGCGTCTGGCACATCAGGAGCGCCCTAAAGCAGGCAGCACGCTGTGGCTGCACCTGCCGGAAAATCATCTGCACCTGTTTGACGGTGAAACAGGACAACGAGTATGAGCAACTGGCCTTATCCCCATGTCGTCGCCCACCGTGGCGGCGGTAAGCTGGCGCCGGAAAACACGCTGGCGGCGATTGACGTTGGCGCGCGCTACGGCCACACGATGATCGAGTTCGACGCCAAGCTGTCGAAAGACGGCGAGATTTTCCTGCTGCATGACGATAACCTCGAACGCACCAGCAACGGCTGGGGCGTCGCGGGCGAGCTGCCGTGGCGCGATCTGCTTAAAGTCGACGCCGGAAGCTGGTACAGCGGCGAATTCAAAGGCGAACCGCTGCCGCTGCTGGCGGAAGTGGCCGATCGCTGTCGCCAGCATGGCATGATGGCCAATATCGAAATTAAACCGACCACCGGCACCGGGCCGCTGACGGGCAAAGTCATTGCCCTTACTGCGCGCGAGCTGTGGGAGGGAATGACCGCGCCGCTGCTGTCATCATTTGAAATCGATGCACTGGAGGCCGCACAGGCCGCAGCGCCGGACCTGCCGCGCGGACTGCTGCTGGACGAGTGGCGCGAGGACTGGCGCGAGCTGACGACGCGCTTAGCGTGTGTCTCTATTCATCTTAATCACATGCTGCTGGATGAGGCGCGGGTGAAGATGCTGAAAGACGCGGGCCTGCGTATTCTGGTTTACACCGTCAATAAACCCCAGCGTGCGGCCGAACTGCTGCGCTGGGGCGTGGACAGCATCTGTACCGATGCGATTGACCTGATCGGCCCGGACTTTAGTTCTGCGGATTAAGCATACTGCCATTCGACTGCGGCGGCAGCATATGCTGCTGTCCGCTACCTGACGAGGTCATCCCACCTAACATTCCGCCGTTTTTGTTCGGCAACGGCTGCTCGCGCACCTGCCCCTGCTGCACGCGCTGGGTGTTGGCGTTCATCTGATTTTGCAGGCTTTGCTGCTGCATCTGGGTCTGCGATCTCAGTTGCTGATTCAGCATCCCTTTTTGCTGCTGTTGCTGGCTCATCATCTCGGTCTGCATACGCTGCTGGCTCGGGATGACATACCCCTGCTGGTTCGGGTTATTCATGGTGTTGAGTGGCTGTGCGAGCGCGGCAAAGGGGATCAGCGCCGTAAGAATCAATAAGCGTTTCATTGTCATTTCCTCCTGTTGAGGTCTCTCTTAAGTTTACCCTGATTTCACCATGACGATGATTTTTTAGGAGTTGTGAACCAGGCTTAAGCGGGGAATATGGATCCCTTCACCTGGAGAACAATAATGATGAAACCAACGTTTTTGCGCTGGGTCGCCCTCGCCGCGCTGATGGCAGGCGGTACATTTAGCGTGGCGGCCAACCCGCCCGCGGCGCCTCCGGTCTCTTACGGCGTGGAGGAAGATGTTTTTCATCCCGTGCGGGCAACCCACGGCATGGTGGCATCCGTGGATGCGCTGGCGACCCGCGTGGGCGTCGATATTCTCAGGCAGGGCGGTAACGCGGTGGATGCGGCGGTCGCCGTGGGCTATGCGCTGGCGGTGACGCACCCGCAGGCGGGGAACCTGGGCGGCGGTGGCTTTATGATGCTGCGTACCAAAGACGGGAAAACCACCGCTATCGACTTCCGTGAAATGGCGCCTTCTCAGGCGTCACGGGACATGTTCCTCGATGACCAGGGGAACCCGGACAGTAAAAAATCCCTGACCTCGCATCTCGCGTCCGGCACGCCGGGCACCGTTGCGGGCTTCTCGCTGGCACTGGAAAAATACGGCACGATGCCGCTGAACAAGGTGGTACAGCCTGCTATCAAGCTGGCGCGGGAGGGCTTTGTGGTGAATGACGCGCTGGCAGACGACCTCAAAACCTACGGCAGCGAAGTGATTCCGAATCACGAAAACAGCAAGGCCATCTTCTGGAAAGACGGTGAACCGCTTAAGAAGGGCGATAAGCTGGTGCAGAAGAACCTCGCTAAAAGCCTGGAGTTGATTGCGGAGCACGGTCCTGACGCCTTCTACAAAGGGGCGATTGCCGACCAGATTGCGCATGAGATGCAGAAGAACGGCGGGCTCATCACCAAAGCGGATCTGGCGGACTACAAGGCGGTAGAGCGCGAGCCGATTAGCGGCACCTACCGCGGGTACGAGGTCTTCTCTATGCCGCCACCTTCTTCCGGGGGCATTCACATCGTGCAGATCCTCAACATTCTTGAAAACTTCGATATGCACAAGTTCGGCTTCGGCAGCGCGGATGCCATGCAGGTGATGGCGGAAGCGGAAAAACGCGCCTACGCCGACCGCTCGGAATATCTCGGCGACCCGGACTTCGTGAAGGTGCCGTGGCAGGCGCTGACCAACAAGGCGTATGCCAAATCCATTGCCGATCAGATCGACATCAACAAGGCTAAGCCGTCGAGCGAGATCCGCCCCGGCAAGCTGGCGCCGTATGAAAGCAACCAGACCACCCACTTCTCGGTGGTGGATAAAGACGGTAACGCAGTGGCGGTGACCTATACGCTCAACACGACCTTCGGCACCGGGATTGTGGCGGGTAACAGCGGCATTTTGCTGAATAACGAGATGGATGACTTCTCTGCCAAGCCGGGCGTGCCGAACGTCTACGGGCTGGTCGGCGGCGATGCGAACGCGGTAGGGCCGAAGAAACGTCCGCTGTCGTCCATGTCGCCCACCATCGTGGTGAAAGAGGGCAAAACCTGGCTGGTAACCGGTAGCCCGGGCGGCAGCCGGATTATCACCACCGTATTGCAGATGGTGGTGAACAGCATCGACTTTGGGATGAACGTCGCCGAAGCCACCAACGCCCCGCGTTTCCACCACCAGTGGTTGCCGGACGAGCTGCGCGTCGAAAAGGGCTTTAGCCCGGACACCATTAAACTGCTTGAGCAGCGTGGGCAGAAGGTGGCGGTGAAAGAGGCGATGGGCAGCACCCAGAGCATTATGGTGGGGCCGGACGGAGCGCTGTTTGGCGCATCAGATCCGCGTTCGGTGGATGATTTGACGGCGGGGTATTGATGTATTGCCCGGTGGCGCTGCGCTTACCGGGCCTACAACTGCACAAACGTAGGCCGGGTAAGGCGAAGCCGCCACCCGGCAAATCACTACTTCATTCTCGCCATGTAGTACGCGTCCACATATTCGCCGTTGCGCAGGGCAAATTTCTTGCCGGTGCCTTCGATTTCAAAACCAAAATTTTTATAGAGGGCAACTGCCGCGGGGTTATCGGCAAAGACCGTCAGTTCGATACGTTCAATGCGCAACCAGTTGTCACACAGGTTGATCATCTCGCTCATGAGCCTGCGGCCTACGCCGCGTCCCTGCATATCCGCAGCCACGCTGATGCCGAATGTGGCAACATGGCTGCGACGCGGGTTTTCCATTACGTCCAGCGCCATATGTCCAATAACGCGCTGGTCCAGACAGGCAACGAGATGGCGCCGGCCTGGTTTTGTCGCAACGCGTTCGTGCCACATTTCCATAGAAGGATGAGGGAGCTGTAGCGTGTCGTGATACACATCAGGATGCGACATGATGTCACGTAAAGCTTCTGCATCGCTGGGTTCGATGTGGCGTATCACTATCTCACTCATTCCTTGTTCCTCAGTCAGTTAAACGTCCCTTCCAACATCAATGACTTTAAAATTTGAGTCAACCGCTATTTTTTGCAAAAAGTATTGGACAAGTGCGAATGAGAATGATTATTATTGCTCTGCATTCAGGAAGACCCCTACGGGAACCTGAAAGCACGACATTGCTCACATTGCTTCCAGTATTACTTTAGCCAGCTTTTAGCTGGCTTTTTTTTTGTTATGGTTAGACTCAGTAACCTTCCAAAAGGACTGAGCTATGACACTACATTGCGCATTTATTGGATTTGGTAAAAGTACGACCCGCTATCACCTGCCGTATGTTCTTAACCGCAAAGACAGCTGGCATGTGGCCCATATCTACCGCCGCCGCGCGAAGCCGGAAGAGCAATCTCCGCAGTATTCCCACATCCACTTCACCAGCGATCTCGATGAGGTGCTTAACGACCCACAAGTGAAGCTGGTGGTTGTCTGCACCCACGCCGACAGCCATTTTGACTATGCCAAACGCGCGCTCAATGCGGGTAAAAACGTGCTGGTAGAAAAGCCGTTCACCCCGACTATTGCCGAAGCGAAAGAGCTGTTCGCGCTGGCGAAAAGCAAAGGCCTGACCGTCACGCCGTATCAGAACCGTCGCTTTGACAGCTGCTTCCTGACGGCGAAAAAAGCGATTGAAAGCGGCAAGCTCGGCAACATCGTGGAAATCGAAAGTCACTTCGATTACTACCGTCCGGTGGCGGAAACGCAACCCGGACTGCCTCAGGATGGTTCGTTCTATGGTCTGGGTGTGCACACCATGGACCAGATCATCTCCCTGTTTGGCCGCCCGGACCACGTGGCGTATGACATTCGCAGCCTGCGCAACAAAGCCAACCCGGACGATACCTTCGAAGCCCAGCTGTTCTACGGCGATCTGAAGGCCATCGTCAAAACCAGTCACCTGGTGAAAATCGACTACCCGAAATTTATCGTTCACGGCACTAAAGGTTCGTTTATCAAATACGGTATCGACCAGCAGGAGACCAGCCTGAAGGCCAATATCATGCCGGGTGAACCAGGCTTTGCCGCGGACGATTCCGTGGGCGTGCTGGAGTATGTGAACGACGAGGGCGTGACGGTCAAAGAAACGCTGAAGCCGGAAACCGGCGACTATGGCCGCGTCTATGATGCGCTGTTTGAGACCCTCACAAACGGCATGGCGAATTACGTCAAGGAATCTGACGTTCTGACCAACCTCGAAATCCTTGAACGGGCCTTCGAACAGGCTTCTCCTGCCACGATAACCCTCGCAAAATAAGCAAAAACGGCTCCTCTGCACTTGTTCACAATTTTTGAACAGAGGAGTCAATTTTCACCCTCTATGATCCCAGGCCGTTTGCGTCCACACTTACTCCATCGAAACGAACTGAGGGTGAAAACAATGATCTACTTACGCAAAGCAAACGAACGTGGTCACGCGAATCATGGCTGGCTGGACTCATGGCATTCATTCTCGTTTGCCGACTACTACGACCCGAACTTCATGGGCTTCTCCGCACTGCGCGTGATTAACGACGACGTGATTGATGCAGGCCAGGGCTTTGGTACCCACCCGCACAAAGACATGGAAATCCTGACCTATGTGCTGGAAGGCGCGGTTGAGCACCAGGACAGCATGGGCAACAAAGAGCAGGTTCCGGCGGGCGAGTTCCAGATTATGAGCGCGGGTACCGGGGTGCGTCACTCTGAGTACAACCCAAGCAAAACGGAAAAACTGCACCTGTATCAAATCTGGATCATTCCAGAAGAGACCGGCATCACGCCGCGCTACGAGCAGCGCCGCTTCGACGCGAAACAGGGTAAACAACTGGTGCTCTCCCCGGATGCGCGTGAAGGCTCCCTGAAAGTGCATCAGGATATGGAGCTGTACCGCTGGGCGCTGGCGAAAGATGAACAGTCCGTGCATCAGATTGCCGCTAACCGCCGCGTCTGGATCCAGGTGGTGAAAGGCGACGTGTCCATCAACGGGACCAAAGCGACAACCGCCGATGGTCTGGCCATCTGGGACGAGCAGGCGATCTCCGTGCACGCCGACAGCGAAAGCGAAATTCTGCTGTTTGACCTGCCGCCGGTGTAATAAAACATAAATAAATCCCCATCCTTCCCTTTGACAGGGGAAGGATGGGCTTTGTCCGTGGTAAACTGAGCAAATCTCTCACTTCAAGATTTCTCAGGACGATGAAAAAGAAACGCCCCGTACTTCAGGATGTCGCCGATCGCGTCGGTGTGACCAAAATGACGGTCAGCCGTTTTTTACGTAACCCGGAACAGGTTTCCGTGGCGTTACGTGGCAAGATTGCCGCTGCCCTTGATGAACTGGGTTACATCCCCAACCGCGCGCCCGATATTCTCTCCAATGCGACCAGCCGCGCGGTGGGCGTTCTGCTTCCTTCTTTGACCAACCAGGTTTTCGCAGAAGTATTACGTGGAATTGAAAGCGTCACCGATGCGTTTGGCTACCAGACCATGCTCGCCCACTACGGGTACAAGCCTGAACTCGAAGAGGAACGTCTTGAATCGATGCTTTCCTGGAACATTGACGGCCTGATTTTAACCGAACGTACCCACACTGCCCGCACGCTCAAAATGATTGAAGTGGCCGGTATTCCGGTCGTGGAGCTGATGGACAGCCAGTCGCCATGCCTCGACATCGCCGTGGGGTTTGATAACTTCGAAGCGGCGCGTCAGATGACGGCGGCCATCATCGCCCGTGGGCATCGTCATATCGCCTATCTGGGTGCGCGTCTTGATGAACGTACTATCATCAAACAGAAGGGATACGAGCAGGCGATGCTCGACGCGAACTTAACCCCGTACAGCGTGATGGTGGAGCAGTCCTCTTCCTATACGTCGGGTATTGAGCTGATGCGTCAGGCGCGACGCGAGTATCCGCAACTGGACGGTATTTTCTGTACCAACGATGACCTTGCGGTCGGCGCAGCATTTGAGTGTCAGCGTCTGGGGCTGAAGATCCCTGATGATATGGCGATCGCCGGTTTCCACGGCCACGATATTGGCCAGGTTATGGAGCCGCGTCTGGCGAGCGTCCTGACGCCGCGTGAACGTATGGGCCGTATTGGCGCAGAACGCCTGCTGGCGCGCATTCGTGGCGAGACGGTGACCCCGAAAATGTTAGATTTAGGTTTCACCTTGTCACCGGGTGGATCTATTTGAACTGACAAATTTGAAGTAGCTCACACTTATTCACTTCGCGCACGTTTGGATATTGCTTCTCTTTTGCCCCAGCAGGACAATGTTACCGATAACTGTTACCCGTAACAATTGACTGAGGGACACCCTTTGAGCACGACTAATCACGATCACCACGTCTACGTCCTGATGGGCGTTTCCGGTAGCGGGAAATCAGCCGTGGCCAGCGAAGTGGCGCATCAACTCCAGGCTGCGTTTCTTGATGGCGACTTCCTCCATCCGCGCAGCAACATCATGAAAATGGCCTCCGGCGAGCCGCTGAACGATGACGACCGCAAACCGTGGTTGCAGGCGCTGAATGACGCCGCGTTCGCGATGCAGCGCACCAACAAAGTCTCCCTGATCGTCTGCTCCGCGCTGAAAAAAACCTATCGCGACCTGCTGCGCGACGGCAACCCAAACCTCTCTTTCATCTACCTGAAAGGGGATTTCGAGGTGATTGAAAGCCGCCTGAAGGCGCGGAAAGGTCACTTCTTCAAAACCCAGATGCTGGTAACGCAGTTCGAAGCGCTGCAGGAACCGGGTGAAGACGAGAAAGACGTCTTAGTGGTTGATATCGATCAGTCACTGGAGGGTGTTGTTGCCAGCACCATCGAGGTCATTAATAAAAGGCAGTAAGTTTTGAGTACATTAACGCTAGTTTTGACAGCAGTGGGTTCGGTATTGCTGCTGCTGTTTTTAGTGATGAAGGCGCGTATGCACGCCTTTGTTGCTTTGATGGTGGTTTCTATTGGTGCAGGTCTCTTTTCCGGTATGCCGCTCGACAAGATCGCCGCGACAATGGAAAAAGGGATGGGCGGTACGCTGGGCTTCCTGGCGATTGTGGTCGCGCTGGGCGCGATGTTTGGCAAGATTTTGCACGAGACGGGTGCGGTCGACCAGATTGCCGTCAAGATGCTGAAATCCTTCGGCCACAGCCGTGCGCATTACGCGATTGGTCTGGCCGGTCTGATTTGCGCGCTGCCGCTGTTCTTCGAAGTAGCCGTTGTGCTGCTGATAAGCGTCGCATTCTCCATGGCGCGCCATACCGGTACTAACCTCGTGAAACTGGTCATTCCGCTGTTTGCGGGCGTGGCGGCGGCGGCGGCGTTTCTGCTGCCGGGACCCGCCCCGATGCTGCTGGCATCCCAGATGCACGCCGACTTTGGCTGGATGATTCTGATTGGCCTGTGCGCGGCAATCCCGGGGATGATTATCGCCGGCCCGCTGTGGGGCAACTTCATCAGCCGTTACGTTGAGCTGCATATTCCGGATGACATCACCGAGCCGCACCTGGGCGAGGGCAAAATGCCATCCTTCGGCTTCAGCCTGTCGCTGATCCTGCTGCCGCTGGTGCTGGTGGGTCTGAAAACCATCGCTGCGCGCTTTGTGCCGGTGGGGTCCACTGCCTACGAGTGGTTTGAGTTCATCGGTCACCCGTTTACGGCGATTCTGGTGGCGTGCCTGGTGGCGATTTACGGCCTGGCGATGCGTCAGGGGATGCCAAAAGACCGGGTGATGGAGATTTGCGGTGCGGCGCTGCAGCCTGCGGGGATTATCCTGCTGGTGATCGGTGCAGGCGGCGTGTTCAAGCAGGTGCTGGTGGATTCCGGCGTGGGCCCGGCTCTGGGTGAAGCGCTGACCGGGATGGGCCTGCCGATTGCGGTGACCTGCTTTGTGCTGGCCGCGGCGGTACGTATCATCCAGGGTTCTGCTACCGTGGCGTGTTTAACCGCCGTGGGTCTGGTGATGCCGGTGATTGAACAGCTGAACTACTCCGGTGCCCAGATGGCCGCGCTTTCTATTTGTATCGCGGGTGGTTCGATTGTGGTCTCTCACGTTAACGACGCCGGCTTCTGGCTGTTCGGTAAGTTTACCGGCGCCACCGAAGCGCAAACCCTGAAAACCTGGACGCTGATGGAAACCATTCTCGGAACGACGGGTGCAATTGTCGGGATGATTGCCTTTACGCTGCTCAGCTAAATGCGGTGATTTAACAAGGCTAAAAATAAGGCCCGGTAGCGTCAGCGCTTACCGGGCCTTTTTATTATCCATGGCGTCAGGCCGGGCCATAACCCGGCATTGTGTTACTCACCCTGCGTGGCGCTCTCAATCGTCAAGCGCACGTCCGAGGTAATCAGCTCTGCCAGCATCTGGTACACCTTCAGCGTCTCTTCCGGCTCGGCATCACCCGTATCGCTGATGAAGCCTTCATCACGCAGCGTCAGCACCAGGGAACTGAAGACCGCTTTGTCGAAGAATTCAGGGGCGTTAATGCCGTGCAGAACGGACAGGCGCTGGGCCAGCGTCCGGCTCTCCTTCTCCAGCGTACCGCGGTTGATAGACGGATTCGCGCTCAGCAGCCAGAACGTAATGGCGTAGCGCTGCAGCGTTTCGCGCGCACCGGCCGCCAGCAGCTGCAGGGTGCGGGAGCGTGACGGATTGATGTGCAGCTCGTCGTTGTTCAGGGTAATCAGCCCCTGGCGACGCATCTCTTCCGTCATCTTATCCAGTTCTGTCGCCAGCTCATCCTTACTCCAGCGCAGGAACAGCTCCGCTTTCAGCATCGGATAGATGGTCTCAAGATGGCGCAATAGCTCCTGACGGGAGATATGACGATGCTGGGTAATAATGGCGGCCATGAGCGACGGCAGCATCAGCATATGCGTGATGTTGTTGCGGTAGTAGGTCATCAGCACTGCCTGCTCGCGCGGCAGAATGATGATGTCGCCGATCGTGTCCTTCTCCACTTCAAACTTGTTCATCTGCAACGCGTGATCGATAAGTTCACTGGCGGTTGCAGAAGGCACGGTCGAATCAACCGAGTACGGCACGTTACGCATCATATCCAGATAGCAATCCAGCTGCTCCGTGAGCTGTTCACGGGTCAGCGAGCGCTGACGTGAAGCCAGAAGTGCCGTACAGCACAGGTTCATGGCGTTAGCCGCACCGGCGTTGTTAATGCGCACCATCAGCTCGGATGCGATGCCGTTAACCGTTGGCGTCAGCCAGGCCGGACGCACCGCTTCGATAGGATCGATGGACTCGCGCCACTCCGGAACGTGATGGTTCAGGTACGTCATCAGCGGCATCGGCTCACCGAAGTTCACGTAGCCCTGACCGAGATTACGCAGCTTGCTCAAGCCGCGCAGCATCTGCGGCAGGCTCTCTTTCTCTTTGGTCGCACCACGCAGCTCTTTCGCGTACGTGCCCACTTCCATCACGTGCTCGTAGCCGATGTAGATAGGCACCAGCGTGATCGGACGGGTACCTCCGCGCAACATCGCCTGGATGGTCATCGACAGCGTGCCGGTCTTCGGATCGAGCAGACGTCCGGTACGGGAACGACCGCCCTCCACGAAGTACTCCACGGAATAGCCGCGGCTGAACAGCTCGCCCAGATACTCGCGGAACACGGTGGAGTAGAGCTTGTTGCCCTTGAAGGTACGACGAATAAAGAACGCGCCCAGGCGGCGGAAAATCGGACCTGCTGGCCAGAAGTTCAGGTTGATACCGGCTGCGATGTGCGGTGGTACCAGCCCCTGATGATAGAGCACGTAGGAAAGGAGCAGGTAGTCCATGTGGCTGCGGTGGCAGGGGACATAGACAATCTCATGGCCATCATGCGCCAGCTGACGCACGCGCTCGGCGTTATGGACGTTAATGCCCTGATAGAGGCGGTTCCACGTAAAGCCGAGAATACGGTCAGAAAGGCGAATCATCTCGTAAGAGAAGTTCGCTGCAATCTCTTCCATCAGCGCAATGGCGTTCTGCTGGGCTTTCTCATGCGAAATTTTCTTGCTGCGCGCTTCATCTTCAACGGCGCGGGCAATCGCTTTGGAGGCCAACAGCTTGTTGAACAGATCCTGACGAGCCGGGAGGCGTGGTCCTACGGCAGCCAGGCGCTGACGTGCGAAGTGCATACGCGCCACGCGCGCCAGTTTTTGCGCGATGATCTTGTCGGTGCCGTGCTCGTCCGCCATGCGACGCAGCGAAACGGAAGGGGAGAAACGCACAAAGCTGTCGCGTCCCAGCCAGGAGACCGCGAAGAACTTCTGGATGCCGTTAAGCATGCGCAGCGGCGGATTCTCTTCGCCTTTTTCACGGCCCGGACGACGACCAAACATCACCGATACCGGCACCATCTGCACATCCAGATCGGGATTGCTGCGGTGCAGGTCGAGATAGTCATGGAACAGCTTGATGGACTCTTCTTTTGGCGTGTAATAGGTAAACACGCGCGGTCCACCGTGAATGAACACGTAGCGCGGCAGCAGCGTACCGTCAACTTCCAGCGGTTCAAGCGGGTCAGGTAAGTCATGCGCCAGACATTGGGCGCGAAGCGTCAGTAAGTCAGCCTTCGAGTTATAAGGCAAAACGTACATAATGGGGCGTGACGTATCGAGCCCCAATTCCAGCGCGGGTTCTGCTGGGATAGACTTGCTTTTTACCAGGATGCTTAATGGTAAATTAAGTAATTTGTAGTAAATTCGTGGCCAGCCGGACATAAACGATGTAAAGCCTCTGGTTAATAATGCAATTGCGGCGCAAGGATAACAGAAAGCGCGCAAAATTTCTGTTGTTACCCGTCATACTTCAGGCTGTAGCGAAACGCGCTACGGCTCCTGTTACTGACGCTCTTTTTTAAAAAAGGTTCTTTTAATGGCCAATAATACCACTGGGTTAACACGTATCATCAAAGCCGCCGGCTATTCATGGAAAGGTTTCCGTGCCGCATGGGTCAACGAAGCCGCCTTTCGCCAGGAGGGCGTCGCCGCTATCATCGCGGTGATCGTCGCCTGTTTCCTTGATGTTGATGCGATTACCCGCGTACTGCTTATCGGTTCCGTTCTTCTGGTGATGATAGTGGAAATTCTTAATAGCGCTATTGAGGCCGTTGTGGATCGCATTGGTGCCGATTTCCATGAGCTTTCTGGCCGTGCAAAAGACATGGGCTCTGCTGCCGTGTTGCTGGCGATTATCACTGCCGTTATCACTTGGGTCACGCTGCTTTGGTCACATTTCCGATGAGCCTCGAGGAATAATTAAGTCCCTGGTTTTTTGTGCAGTTTTTGGTTCCAAAATCGCCTTTGACTGTATATACTCACAGCATAACTGTATATACACCCAGGGGGCGGAATGAAAGCGTTAACGACCAGGCAGCAAGAGGTGTTTGATCTCATCCGGGATCATATCGGCCAGACGGGTATGCCACCCACGCGTGCGGAAATCGCGCAGCGTCTGGGTTTCCGTTCTCCAAATGCTGCCGAAGAACACCTGAAAGCGCTGGCGCGTAAGGGCGTGATTGAGATTGTCTCGGGCGCGTCACGGGGTATCCGCCTGCTGGTGGAAGAAGAGACGGGCATTCCGCTGATAGGGCGTGTTGCTGCCGGTGAGCCTTTACTGGCTCAGCAGCATATTGAAGGCCATTACCAGGTCGATCCTGGCATGTTCAAACCGAGTGCTGACTTCCTGCTGCGCGTCAGCGGCATGTCGATGAAAGACATCGGTATTCTTGATGGCGATCTGCTTGCGGTGCATAAAACACAGGATGTGCGAAACGGCCAGGTGGTGGTGGCGCGCATTGATGACGAAGTGACCGTTAAGCGTCTGAAAAAACAGGGTAACAGCGTACAGTTGCTGCCTGAAAACAGCGAGTTTTCACCCATTGTGGTCGATCTCCGCGAACAGAACTTCTCTATCGAAGGACTGGCGGTCGGGGTGATTCGCAACGGTGAATGGCTGTAACCTCTTCCTGACAGGCTATGGCACCGCTGTAGCCTGATTCATTCCCCACTCCCGGTATCTTTCATGTCACTGCTGACGGCATCCGATAAGGCATTGTGGCGTCTTGCTCTGCCGATGATTTTCTCCAATATTACCGTACCCTTGCTGGGGCTGGTCGATACTGCCGTTATAGGCCATCTTGACTCACCGGTTTATCTTGGCGGAGTGGCGATTGGCGCGACGGCAACCAGCTTCCTGTTTATGCTGCTGCTCTTTTTGCGCATGAGCACCACCGGTCTTACCGCACAGGCTTATGGCGCGAAAGATCCGCTGCGTCTGGCGCGCGCGCTGGTGCAGCCGCTGATCCTCGCGCTTGGCGCGGGTGCGTTCATCGTTTTATTGCGGGCACCCCTGATCGATCTTGCGCTTCATATTGTTGGCGGCAGCGAGGCGGTATTAGAGCAGGCGCGACGTTTCCTTGAAATCCGCTGGCTCAGCGCGCCCGCATCGCTGGCTAACCTGGTTCTGCTAGGGTGGCTACTGGGCGTGCAGTACGCCCGTGCGCCCGTGATTTTGCTGGTGGTGGGTAACCTGCTCAATATCGTTTTGGATGTCTGGCTGGTCATGGGTCTGCATATGAACGTGCGGGGCGCGGCGCTGGCAACGGCGATTGCCGAATACGGGACCTTTATCATTGGCTTGTGGATGGTCTGGCGGGTACTGGCCATGCGCGGGATCTCCCTGGCGCTGCTCAAAACCGCATGGCGCGGCAATATCCGTAAGCTGCTGGCCCTCAACCGTGACATCATGCTGCGCTCGCTTCTTCTCCAGCTCTGCTTCGGGGCACTGACGGTTTTCGGGGCTCGACTGGGGCCAGAAATCGTCGCGGTCAACGCAGTATTGATGACGTTGCTGACGTTTACCGCCTACGCGCTGGACGGTTTTGCCTATGCGGTTGAAGCGCATTCCGGGCAGGCGTACGGTGCGCGCGAAAGCGGGCAGCTACGGGAGGTCTGGCGGGCTGCCTGCCGTCAGTCGGGACTGGTGGCGCTGGCATTTGGCCTGGTTTACGCCTGCTTTGGTGAGCAGATCGTTGCATTGCTTACCTCTCTCCCTGCGCTACGCGAGCTGGCGAGCCACTATCTCATCTGGCAAGTCGTTTTACCGGTGGTTGGCGTCTGGTGTTATCTGCTGGACGGCATGTTTATTGGTGCGACGCGCGGGGCCGAAATGCGTAACAGCATGGCCGTCGCGGCGGCCGGGTTTGGCCTGACGCTGCTGACGCTCCCCTGGCTGGGGAATCATGGTTTGTGGCTGGCCCTGGCCGTCTTCCTCTCACTGCGCGGGTTGTCGCTGGCGTTTATCTGGCATCGACACTGGCAAAACAATACCTGGTTTCCCCCGCGTCACGATATATCGTGACGGTTAAAGATTCCGAATATGAAATTAACTACGGAATCCTTAACTACAATAATTATCACGTCCAGCAGAAAAGAACGTAACGGACGTTACGACCCGACGCTTAACGAAGAGGACACGATGATGAATAAAGACGAAATCGGCGGCAACTGGAAGCAGTTCAAAGGTAAAGCGAAAGAACAGTGGGGTAAGCTGACGGATGACGACATGACCGTCATCGAAGGCAAACGCGATCAGCTTGTCGGTAAAATTCAGGAACGTTACGGCTACGCAAAAGACCAGGCGGAAAAAGAAGTGGGCGATTGGGAAAAACGCAACGACTACCGCTGGTAACGCTGAATAACCCACAGGGCGGCTCTAAGCCGCCTTTTCTTTTGCCGTTAACGCGGCTTTTTCTTCACCAGAATAGAGTGGTCGTGCTGACACGCGTCCTGATGACGACAGGATTCCACCTCCACGCACGCAGAACAGAGCCCGTGCGCCTCAATCACGTTATGACGCAGGGCAAAACCCATTTTCGCTGCCAGCGTATGCATAATATCTTCCACGCCTTCCGCAGCCTCTTCTTTCACCACGCCGCAGCGGTCACAGATAAACATCGCCGATGTGTGGGTGGGCTGATCGAACAGATGGCACAGCACATAGCTGTTGGTGGATTCCACCTTGTGCACAAACCCTTGTTCAAGCAGGAAATCCAGTGCGCGATAGACCGTCGGCGGCTTTGCCTGCGGCTCGCTTTCGCGCAGCAGATCCAGCAGATCGTAGGCGCTGATGGCACCCTGCTGCAGGCTCATCAGGCGTAAGACTTCAAGGCGCTGCGGAGTCAGGCGCACATTGCGTTGCGCACACAGCTTTTCGGCCTGCGCTAACAGCTCTTTTGTGGACTTATCCATGTAGCACCCCGGATGTTATAGGACGGAAAACCCCCACTTTATCATGTTCTGCTAAAAACACCGAGATCCGCCAGTCTGTGCTATACCTGACCCATCGCAAACCGGGAGATGCATAATGAAAAGACCTGACTGTATTCGGCACTGGCGCGACGTGGAAGGCGCGGATGACTCGACCTACCCCGACAGCGATGAGCTGTTCTCTATCGGCGCACCGCTGGCTCGCAGGCTTGGGCTCGGGCGTATTGGCATCCATCATGAGCGCCTGCCGCCGGGGCGCAGAACGTCCTATCCGCATGCGGAGAGCGACGAAGAAGAGTTTATTTACGTGCTCGAAGGTTACCCTGAAGCCTGGATTAACGGCTACTTGTGGAAGCTGGAGCCTGGCGACAGTGTAGGTTTTCCCGCCGGAACCGGCATCTGTCATACCTTTATCAACAACACGGACGACGAGGTTCGGTTACTGGTCGTTGGCGAGGCCAACAAGAAGCACAACCGCATCTACTATCCGCTCAACCCTGAGTATGCCGCCACGCGGGAAGATCGCTGGGTAGACCATCCCCCACAGTTTTTTGGGCCGCATGATGGAAAACCTGGGAAAAAATAATTTCCTCTTCTATAAATATTGAGGGCCGTCACAAAATATAACAGGCCGTAAGGGAGTTTTACTTAGGGAAAGAAATAGCGGGTCTTTTACTACTTATTCACAGCAATAGTTCGTTCCTGTTTGGGTGATAACAGACAGGGGTTATTTCATAACAGACTATAACGGGCATACTGTGAAAAAAAATTTTAAATTTTCGGTGGTTAGCATTGCTGTCTCCTTGTTTATGGCAAATCAGGCGGGAGCAGCCAATACCTGGACAGAATCACGCAGCGACGCCATGGGTGGCACCGGCGTGGCGTCGGGAAGCTATGGCAGTGGGGCGTTAATCAACCCGGCGCTGCTGGCAAAGGCAAAACCGGACGATGATGTGACGGTCATCTTGCCAGCCGTTGGGGTGCAGGTGACGGATGAAGACAATCTTCAGGACGAGATTGATAACATCAATGACAAAATCAATCACTACAAGGATGTGGTTGATAATCTCACGCCACGAGAAATTATCACCAATCCGTTAGGTTCCATTAATCAATTCCAGGGCGCGGCCAAAGATCTGGCCGATGAGCTGGACTATCTCAAAGGCAAAACCGCACGCGCAACGGCTGGTGCAGGGCTTGCGGTGAGTATCCCTAACGATGTCCTTTCCGTCGCCTTCATGGCGAAAGGTTATGCACATGGCCGGGTGAGCTCGTCTATCGATCAGCAAGACATTGATTATCTGCGTGGTATTCAACGAAGTAATGTGGTGGCGGCCGGTGTTGCGCTGGATGCTGCGCTGAACGGTACGGATCAGATCACCAAGAACCTCAACTCAACGGCGTCCGGCCGGGCGGCGATTGTCTCCGACTACGGTGTTGCCGTTGCCCGTCAGTTTGATCTCGGCGGCGTCCCGGTTTCCGTGGGCGTAACACCAAAGCTGCAAAAAACCTGGGTCTATAACTACACCACGTCAATCTACGATTACGATAGTAACAAGTGGAACGACAGCCGCTACCGTACTGACGATACGGGCTTCAACGTGGATGCCGGTATTGCGGCCGATTTCGGCGAAAACTGGACCGTTGGCGTGAGCGGACAAAACCTGATGTCGCGTGATATCGACACCAAAGATATCCGTATCCGCAATGGCCGTACGGGAGAAGTGGTGAGCTATAAAGACACCTACCAGATCCGTCCGCTGGTGACCGCCGGTGCCGCCTGGCACAACGATCTGGTGACGCTGACCGCCGATGGCGATCTGACGGAAACCAAAGGCTTCAAGAGCGAAGATACGTCGCAGTACGTGGGTGTCGGTGCCGAGGTGACGCCGCTGAGCTGGCTGGCGGTCCGTGCGGGTTATCGTGCCGACGTGAAGGGTAACGACAGCAATGTCTTTACCGGCGGTGTCGGTTTCGCGCCGTTTAGCACCGTGCATGTTGACCTGATGGGCCTGTACGGTGAAGACGAAACCTGGGGCGCAGGGGCTCAGCTGAGCATGACGTTCTAAAGTCAACCGGAGGCGCTGCGCCTCCGGCTTTTCTTTGTGCTATAGTAGCGCCCCTTTTCCACCAGATGCTTAAAACTTCGCCATGTCGTCAGAATTACAGACCGCTTTCCCTGCACACCGTTTTTCCATTGCGCCGATGCTCGACTGGACGGACAGACACTGCCGCTATTTCCTGCGCCAGCTCTCCCGCCATACGTTGCTGTACACCGAAATGGTGACCACGGGCGCAATCATCCACGGGAAGGGCGACTATCTGGCCTATAGCGAAGAAGAACATCCGGTTGCCCTGCAGCTGGGCGGCAGCGATCCGGCCGCGCTGGCGCAGTGTGCGAAGCTGGCAGAAGCGCGCGGCTACGACGAGATCAACCTGAACGTTGGCTGTCCGTCAGACCGTGTGCAAAACGGTATGTTCGGTGCCTGCCTGATGGGGAATGCCCAACTGGTGGCGGACTGTATCAAGGCGATGCGTGATGTTGTTTCCATTCCGGTGACGGTCAAAACCCGTATCGGGATTGACGACCAGGACAGCTACGAATTCCTGTGCGATTTCATCAATACGGTCTCCGGAAAGGGTGAATGCGAGATGTTCATCATCCATGCGCGAAAAGCCTGGCTCTCCGGCCTGAGCCCGAAAGAGAACCGTGAAATCCCGCCGCTGGACTACCCGCGCGTGTATCAGCTGAAGCGTGACTTCCCGCATCTGACCATGTCCATTAACGGCGGCATCAAGTCGCTGGAAGAGGCCAAAGCGCACCTTGAACATATGGATGGGGTGATGGTTGGGCGCGAGGCGTATCAGAATCCGGGCATTCTGGCGACGGTCGATCGCGAAATCTTTGGCATCGAAGGTGCAGACACCGATCCGGTTGCCGTCGTGCGGGCGATGTATCCTTACATTGAGCGCGAGCTGAGCAACGGTACGTATCTCGGCCATATCACCCGCCATATGCTTGGGCTGTTCCAGGGCATTCCGGGCGCGCGTCAGTGGCGTCGCTACCTGAGCGAAAACGCACATAAAGCCGGTGCCGATATCGAGGTGCTGGAACATGCGCTGCGACTGGTGGCAGACAAGCGATAACTTTCGCTAAAAGTTCGTCAAATTCACCACGCCCTGCGAATTCTCGCGGGGCGTTTTGCTTTAAGAACAACACGTTATGTCTGGCATGATTCTTGTAATGTTTGCAGCATCATTCGGGAACTCGTGGGAGAGCACCATGCTGGAACTACTTTTTGTGATTGGCTTTTTTGTCATGCTGTTAGCAACGGGCATTTCGCTGCTCGGCATTCTGGCGGCTATCGTGGTGGCGACGGTCGTCATGTTTATTGGCGGATTGTTTGCCCTGACGATCAAACTGCTGCCGTGGCTACTGCTGGCCGTGGCGGTGGTGTGGGTGATACGGGCGATTAAATCGCCAAAAGTGCCCAGTTATCAGCGCAATAACCGCTTCCGTTACTAAGGTATTGAGGGGTTCGTCACAGAGTTGTAACTTTTCCGGCAGCATGGCTTAGAACAGAATAGGATTTACTTATCGAATCTGTCACTATGACTGCCGTTAAAGAATTCATCGCGCTGTACCCTACATACAGCCGAACTAAAAAAAGAAAGGGCTTCCCACGGGAAGCCCAATTTCTTTTTGGGGCTCAGGGAATCAACAAACTCGACCCCTGCGTTGCCCGGCTCTCCAGCACCTCATGCGCACGCTGCGCATCGGCTAGCGGGTATTTCTGCGCTTCTGCCACATCCACCTTAATGACGCCGCTGGCGATCAGAGAGAACAGCTCATTGCTGGCTTCCTCAAGTTCTTCCCGGTTGGTGATGTAACCCTGCAGGGAAGGGCGCGTGACGTACAGCGAGCCTTTCTGGTTCAGGATGCCGAGATTCACGCCGGTGACAGCACCTGAGGCGTTTCCGAAGCTCACCATCAGCCCACGACGCTGCAGGCAGTCCAGCGATGCTTCCCAGGTGTCTTTCCCAACCGAGTCATATACGACGCGCACCTTTTTGCCGCTTGTGATCTCCTTCAGCCGTTCGACGATGCTCTCTTCACGGTAGTTAATCACCTGCCAGGCGCCCGCCTGCAGTGCGCGCTGCGCTTTTTGGGCATTGCCCACGGTGCCGATCAGTTTTGCACCCAGCGCTTTTGCCCACTGACAGGCGATGAGCCCGACACCACCCGCCGCGGCATGAAACAGGAACTGCTCATCGGGTTTAATTTCATAGGTTTTACGCAGCAGGTAGTAAACGGTTAACCCTTTCAGGAAGGAGGCTGCCGCCTGCTCAAAGGAGATGGCATTAGGCAGCAGGGCGGCTTTATCCGCCGGGACGTTGTGGACGGAGCTGTAAGCGCCCAGCGCAGATTGTGCATACACCACGCGGTCGCCCTCTTTAAGATGCTTAACCGCGCTGCCCACTTTGATGACGACACCGGCTGCCTCGGTGCCCAGTCCGCTCGGCATCGACGGAGGCGGGTAGAGCCCGCCGCGAATATAGGTGTCGATGTAGTTTATGCCGATGGCTTTGTTTTCAACCTGCACTTCGTTTTCGCCAGGCGCGGTGGGGGTGAACTCCACCGCGTTGAGTACGTCAGGGCCACCATGCTTGTGAAATTCAATACGTGTTGCCATGCTTCCTCCAGAATGTGGTAATCTTTCGACCCACTCTTTATCTCGGTAACTCCATTCACTATGGCAGGAAACAAACCCTTCAACAAACAGACTGAACCTCGCGAGCGTGATTTCCAGGTCGCAGGGTTAAAAGTCCCGCCGCACTCGATTGAAGCGGAACAGTCGGTGTTGGGCGGTTTAATGCTGGATAACGAACGCTGGGACGACGTCGCCGAGCGCGTGGTGTCTGAGGATTTCTACACCCGTCCGCACCGTCATATCTTTACCGAAATGGCGCGCCTGCAGGAGTCGGGTAGCCCAATTGACCTGATCACGCTCGCGGAATCGCTGGAGCGTCAGGGACAGCTGGACAGCGTCGGCGGGTTTGCCTATCTGGCAGAACTGTCAAAAAACACGCCAAGTGCGGCAAACATCAGCGCTTATGCCGACATCGTGCGTGAACGTGCCGTTGTCCGCGAGATGATCTCGGTGGCGAATGAGATCGCCGAAGCCGGTTTTGATCCGCAGGGTCGCACCAGTGAAGACCTGCTCGATCTTGCCGAGTCCCGCGTCTTCAAAATCGCCGAAAGCCGTGCCAACAAAGACGAAGGCCCCAAAAACATCGCCGATGTCCTCGACGCCACCGTCGCCCGTATCGAACAGCTGTTCCAGCAGCCGCACGACGGTGTGACCGGGGTAAACACCGGTTATGACGATCTCAACAAGAAAACCGCCGGTCTGCAGCCGTCGGATTTGATTATCGTCGCGGCGCGTCCGTCGATGGGTAAAACGACCTTTGCGATGAACCTCGTCGAAAATGCGGCGATGTTGCAGGATAAGCCGGTACTGATTTTCAGCCTTGAGATGCCCTCTGAGCAGATCATGATGCGTTCTCTGGCATCGCTGTCGCGCGTGGACCAGACCCGCATCCGTACCGGCCAGCTCGACGATGAGGACTGGGCGCGCATCTCCGGCACCATGGGCATTCTGCTGGAAAAACGTAACATCTATATTGATGACTCTTCCGGCCTGACGCCGACGGAAGTCCGTTCCCGCGCGCGTCGTATCGCCCGTGAACACGGCGGTATCGGCCTTATCATGATCGACTACCTTCAGCTGATGCGCGTCCCGTCGCTCTCCGACAACCGTACGCTGGAGATCGCCGAAATTTCCCGCTCGCTCAAGGCGTTAGCCAAAGAGTTGCACGTGCCGGTGGTGGCGCTGTCGCAGCTTAACCGTTCTCTGGAACAACGTGCTGACAAGCGCCCGGTCAACTCCGACCTGCGTGAATCCGGCTCCATCGAGCAGGATGCCGACTTAATCATGTTTATCTACCGTGATGAGGTTTATCACGAGAACAGCGACCTGAAAGGGATCGCCGAAATTATTATTGGTAAACAACGTAACGGCCCAATCGGGACGGTACGTCTGACCTTTAACGGACAGTGGTCGCGTTTCGACAACTATGCCGGTCCTCAATATGATGATGAGTAATTTCTAAGGAATTCAAATGCAAGCGGCAACTGTTGTGTTTAACCGCCGCGCTCTGCGACACAACCTGCAACGTCTGCGTGAACTGGCACCCGCCAGCAAGCTCGTTGCAGTCGTGAAAGCGAACGCTTACGGACACGGTCTTCTTGAGACCGCGCGAACGCTCCCCGATGCCGACGCCTTTGGCGTCGCCCGTCTTGAAGAAGCCCTCCGCCTGCGCGCGGGGGGGATTACCCAACCTATTCTGCTCCTCGAAGGCTTTTTCGAAGCCACCGATCTGCCAACCATCGCAGATCAGCATCTGCACACGGCGGTACACAACGAAGAACAGCTGGCCGCACTAGAAACCGCTGAGCTGAGCGAGCCGGTGACCGTGTGGATGAAGCTTGATACGGGCATGCACCGTCTGGGCGTGCGTCCGGAAAATGCCGAAGCGTTTTATCAGCGTTTATGCCGGTGTAAAAACGTGCGCCAGCCGGTGAATATTGTCAGCCACTTCGCCCGTGCCGATGAGCCCGAGTGCGGTGCGACCGAGCGGCAGCTGGATATCTTTAATACCTTCTGCGAAGGCAAGCCGGGGATGCGCTCGATCGCCGCATCCGGCGGGATCCTGCTGTGGCCGCAGTCGCATTTCGACTGGGCGCGACCAGGCATCATTCTTTACGGCGTGTCGCCGCTGGAGAATAAACCCTGGGGGCCGGACATGGGTTTTCAGCCAGTCATGTCTCTGGTGTCTACTCTGATTGCCGTGCGCGAACACAAAGCCGGTGAGCCGGTGGGCTACGGCGGCACCTGGATCAGCGAGCGTGATACCCGCCTCGGCGTCGTGGCGATGGGCTATGGCGACGGCTATCCGCGCGCTGCACCCACGGGTACGCCGGTGCTGGTCAACGGTCGCGAAGTGAAGATCGTTGGCCGCGTGGCGATGGACATGATTTGTGTCGATCTGGGTCCTGAAGCCCAGGATAAACCCGGCGACGATGTGGTGATGTGGGGGGAAGGTTTACCCGTTGAACGTATTGCTGAAATCACGAAAGTGAGTGCTTACGAACTTATTACCCGCCTGACGTCTCGGGTGGCGATGAAGTACGTCGACTAACATTTTATTCCAGGGAAGGATAATGTCCCCTTCAGAAATCGCTGCGTGTCTGGCCTATGCTCTCTCCGTCTGGCTGGCCGCCAGAAACAACATCCATACATGGTGGATAGGTATCATTGGTAGCGGGCTTTATGCCTGGGTCTTCTATTCTGTACAGCTTTATGCTGACGTTACCCTTCAGTTCTTTTTCATCATAACGAGCATAACCGGCTGGCTGCATTGGCTTAAAGGCAATCATGGAGAGGTCTTGCCTGTCCGTCGTACCAGACCGGGACATTTTTTTATGCTTTTAGCCTGCGCCGTAAGCGTAGCAGCGGCGTACGGGTGGATATTGCATCTCTATACCAATGCATGGGCCCCCTGGCTGGACTCCATCATTTTGACATTCAGCATTCTTGCTCAGTTTATGTTGATGGGACGGCGTCTGGAAAACTGGTACATCTGGCTTGCCGTTAACACGCTGGCAGTACCGCTGTATGCGACGAGAGAACTGTATCTGACCGCCGGTTTATATCTGGTGTTTTGGTTTAATGCGTGGCACGGACTGTATCAGTGGCGCAAGGAGATCCGTGCGCAATGACGCTGTATGCCAACGGTCTGGTGGTCGGCAAGTTCGCACCATTACATGCGGGCCATGAAGCGCTTATCAATACGGCACTTGAGCAGTGCGAGACGGTCTGTATCATCAGCTATTCGTCGCCGGAAATACACGGTTACGAACCTGAAAAGCGGCTTAACTGGTTAACAACGCGCTTCCCACAATGTCGCCACCTCGTGCTTTCGCCGCAAGTGTTGGCTTCATATGGCCTTGCGCCACCGAATGACGCTGATGACGATCTTCACCGGCATTATGTTGCAACGCTATGTGAGGACATTCTGCATTGTCAGCCAGAGGCGGTATTTACTGCAGAAGACTATGGAGACGGGTTTGCCACTGTCCTGAGCCAGCGTTTCAGACGACCGGTTGCGCACGTGCGTCTCCAGCGTCAACCGGGACCAGAAGCTCCATCGGGAACGCTCATCCGCTCTGATGTTCATCGTTATCGCAAGATGATGTCCCCAGAGGTGTACCGCAGCTTTGTTTTTCGTATCTGCTTATTAGGTGGAGAATCGACGGGCAAAAGCACGCTTGCAAAGGCACTGGCGCAAACGCTAAACGTTCCGTACGTTGCAGAGTATGGTCGTGAACACTGGGAAAAGAAGAACGGCATCCTTGATCTGGAGGATTTGCTGCATATTGCCCGCGAGCAGGTGCGTCGGGAAGAATCAGCCTGCACGGCGCCTTATCTGGTCTGTGATACGTCACCTTTAACGACCCTGTTTTACGCGCTCGATCAGTTTGGCAGCGCGCCGCAGGCGTTAATGGCGCTTGCTGAACGAGACTATGCACTGGTCGTGCTGTGCGGAGATGATTTTCCGTTTGTGCAGGATGGCACCCGGCAGGGGGAGGCGTTTCGCCACAGACAGCAGGTATGGTATGAAGCAGAGCTATCACAACGAAACATTCCTTTTCTGCGCGTGCAGGGCTCGGTGCCTGAGCGAATCGATTGCATTTGCCGATATATCGAGTGTCTGGCCTGATATCGCTCTCGACCTTCACCTGCTTCCGGTTTATTGTTGAAATCCCTGCCTCATCGAATTCCGGAGAACCATCGCGTGTTTCAGA
This sequence comes from Enterobacter sp. BNK-13, assembly GCF_048685015.1. Lineage (NCBI taxonomy): Bacteria > Pseudomonadati > Pseudomonadota > Gammaproteobacteria > Enterobacterales > Enterobacteriaceae > Enterobacter > Enterobacter sp. BNK-13. Next base: position 4,705,364 of record NZ_JBLQTP010000001.1, read on the forward strand.
AAGTTGACGCCTATGCCGGCGACCCTATCCTCTCCTTAATGGAGCGTTTCAAAGAAGATCCTCGCAGCGACAAAGTGAACCTCAGCATCGGTCTGTATTACAACGAGGATGGCATTATTCCTCAATTAAAAGCCGTAGCTGAAGCCGAAGCGCGTCTGAACGCTGTTCCACACGGCGCTTCTCTGTATCTGCCGATGGAAGGGCTAAACGCTTATCGCAACACCATCGCACCGCTGCTGTTCGGCGCCGATCACGCGGTGCTCGCGCAAAAACGCGTGGCGACCATCCAGACGCTGGGCGGCTCGGGTGCGCTGAAAGTGGGCGCAGACTTCCTGAAAAAATATTTCCCGGATTCAGGCGTGTGGGTCAGCGACCCGACGTGGGAAAACCACGTTGCGATCTTCGAGGGCGCGGGCTTTAAGGTGGCGACCTATCCGTGGTTCGACAGCGAAACGAACGGCGTGCGCGTTGACGCGCTGCTGGAAAAACTGAACACCCTGCCGGAGCGCAGTATTGTGCTGCTGCATCCGTGCTGCCATAACCCGACCGGTGCCGATCTCACCAATACCCAGTGGGATGCGGTGATCGAGGTGCTGAAGGCCCGTAACCTGATCCCATTCCTCGATATTGCCTATCAGGGCTTTGGCGCGGGTATGGAAGAAGACGCCTATGCCATCCGCGCCGCTGCCAGCGCCGGGCTGCCTGTTCTGGTGAGTAACTCCTTCTCTAAAATCTTCTCCCTGTACGGTGAACGCGTTGGTGGTCTTTCCGTGGTATGTGAAGACGCCGAAGCAGCCAGCCGCGTGCTGGGTCAGCTGAAAGCGACGGTGCGCCGTATCTACTCCAGCCCGCCAAACTTTGGTGCGCAGGTGGTGGCAACGGTTCTCGGTGACGAAACGCTGAAAGCGTCCTGGCTTGGCGAAGTGGAGGCGATGCGTAAGCGCATCCTGTCGATGCGTCAGGAGCTGGTTAATGTCCTGAAAGAGGCCGTGCCAGGGCATAACTTTGATTATCTGCTCAAGCAGCGCGGGATGTTCAGCTATACCGGACTGAGCGCGGCGCAGGTCGATCGCCTGCGCGAAGAGTTCGGCGTCTACCTGATCGCCAGCGGCCGTATGTGCGTGGCGGGCCTCAATGCCGGCAACGTTCATCGCGTGGCGCAGGCGTTTGCAGCTGTGATGTAAGTACTCACTACTTATTATCTCCCTCTCCCTGTGGGAGAGGGCTGGGGTGAGGGCATCAGGCCGCAGAAAATCTTGCCCGGTGGCGGCTGCGCCTTACCGGGCCTACATCACTCATCTACCCTTTGTGATCAGCTTCTTTTTATTCCGCTTCATAAGCAAAAACTCCTTCCCTTCACCTCCCGCTGGGGTTATGGTCGGATAGTTTTTTGACCATTCACTCAAAATAAAACGATAACAAGCTGAATATTCAAGGGAAAATATGCGCAAGATCACACTGGCGCTCAGCGCCGCCTGCTTATTGTTCTCACTTAACAGCGCCGTCGTCGCGCGAGCTTCCGCCCCGACGCCGCTTTACACCGGCACTACCGCCGCCATTCTCGCCGAGCAGGCGCCCATTCACTGGGTTTCCGTGGCCCAAATCGAAAACAGCCTGATGGGGCGCCCACCAATGGCCGTGGGCTTCGATATTGACGATACCGTGTTGTTCTCAAGCCCGGGATTCTGGCGCGGCAAAAAAATGTATTCTCCCGACAGCGAAGCGTATCTGAAGAACCCGGAGTTCTGGGAAAAGATGAATAACGGCTGGGACGAGTACAGCATTCCGAAAGAGGTCGCCCGGGCGGTAATTGCTATGCATGTTAAGCGTGGCGACAGTATTTATTTCGTCACCGGTCGTAGCCAGACCAAAACGGAAACCGTCTCCAGAACACTGCAGGACGATTTCCAGATCCCGGCAGCCAACATGAACCCGGTCATTTTTGCCGGTGACAAAGAGGGGCAAAACACCAAAACCCAGTGGCTGGAAAAGAAAAACATCAAAGTGTTTTATGGCGATTCGGATAACGACATTACCGCCGCGCAGGATGCAGGAGCCAGAGGGATCAGGGTGTTACGCGCGTCTAACTCTACCTATCGACCGCTGCCGATGGCCGGAAAGTTTGGCGAAGAGGTGATCGTCAACTCGGAGTACTGAGTCCCTGGCAGCGAGTTTGACTCTTTTTTAATCAAATCTCGCTGCTGCGGGTTTTACCTTTCGTCTTCTTGCTGCACACTTAGAAAGATTCATCTTTCATCACGGAGCAGCCTATGTGGTACCAACAGACCCTGACCTTAAGCGCGAAGCCACGCGGATTTCACCTGGTGACGGATGAAGTCATCGGGCAACTCCGCGACCTGTCGCGCGTCAGAACGGGTTTACTGCATCTGCTGCTTCAGCATACGTCTGCCTCTCTGACGCTGAATGAAAATTGCGATCCCACCGTCCGGTCTGACATGGAGCGGCATTTTCTGAAGAGCGTCCCGGACAACGCCCCTTACGAGCATGACTATGAGGGGGCGGACGATATGCCTTCGCATATTAAGTCCTCTTTGCTGGGCGTATCGTTGATGCTGCCGGTCCACAACGGGCGGCTGCTGCTGGGCACGTGGCAGGGGATCTGGCTGGGAGAGCATCGCATTCACGGTGGTTCGCGTAAAATTATCGCCACGCTACAAGGGGAATAAAGATGACAATTTCGGAGATACTTCAGTACTGCATGAGCAAGCCCGGCGCGGAGCAGAGCGTCCACAGCGACTGGAAGGCCACGCAGGTTAAGGTGGGGGATGTGCTGTTTGCGATGGTGAAAGAGGTGGAGGGCCGTCCGGCGGCGTCGCTGAAAACCAGCCCTGAACTGGCCGATTTACTCCGTCAGCAGCATGATGACGTGAGGCCGAGCCAGCACCTCAATAAGGCGCACTGGAGCACCGTCTATCTGGATGGATCGATTCCAGGCTCACAAATTTACTACCTGGTGGACGCATCCTATCAGCAGGCGGTTGAGCTGCTGCCGGAAACGACCCGACAGCAGCTCTCCGTGTGACAATTACAGCAACGGTTTAAGGAAGCGCGCGGTGTGCGAGGCTTCGCACTCTGCAACGGTCTCTGGCGTACCGGAGACGAGGATTTCACCGCCGCCGCTGCCGCCTTCCGGGCCGAGATCGACAATCCAGTCCGCGGTTTTAATCACGTCCAGGTTATGTTCGATGACCACGATAGTGTTGCCCTGATCGCGCAGTTGATGCAGCACGTCCAGCAGCTGCTGGATGTCGGCAAAGTGCAGACCGGTAGTCGGCTCATCCAGGATATACAGCGTCTGGCCAGTACCGCGTTTTGACAGCTCGCGCGCCAGCTTCACGCGCTGCGCTTCACCGCCGGACAGCGTCGTTGCGGACTGACCCAGACGAATGTAGGTCAGGCCGACGTCCATCAGCGTCTGCAGCTTACGCGCCAGCGCCGGAACGGCGTCAAAGAACTCGCGCGCCTCTTCGATGGTCATGTCCAGCACTTCGTGGATGGTCTTGCCCTTGTACTTAATCTCCAGCGTTTCGCGGTTATAGCGTTTGCCTTTGCACTGGTCGCACGGCACGTAGATATCCGGCAGGAAGTGCATCTCAACCTTGATCACGCCATCGCCCTGGCACGCTTCGCAGCGGCCGCCGCGTACGTTAAAGCTGAAACGCCCTGGCGTATACCCGCGTGAGCGCGCCTCCGGCACACCGGCAAACAGTTCACGTACGGGCGTGAAAACGCCGGTATAGGTTGCCGGGTTCGAGCGCGGCGTACGGCCAATCGGGCTCTGGTCGATATCGATAACTTTATCGAAATGCTCCAGCCCCTGAATGTCGCGGTACGGTGCCGGCTCTGCCAGCGTCGCACCGTTTAGCGCGGTCTGTGCAATCGGGAACAGCGTATCGTTGATCAGCGTCGATTTACCGGAGCCGGACACGCCGGTGACACAGGTAAACAGCCCGACGGGCAGGGTCAGGGTGACGTCTTTCAGGTTATTGCCGCGCGCGCCGGTCAGCTTCAGCACTTTTTCCGGATCCGCTGCCACGCGCTGTTTGGGGACGTCAATCTTGCGCTTGCCGCTCATGTACTGGCCAGTCAGCGACTCGGGCACCGCCATAATGTCCTTGAGCGTGCCTTCCGCCACCACCTGACCGCCGTGCACGCCAGCGCCCGGGCCGATGTCGATCACGTGGTCAGCGGCGCGAATGGCATCTTCGTCGTGCTCGACCACAATCACCGTGTTACCGAGATTGCGCAGGTGGATCAGGGTGCCGAGCAGACGTTCGTTATCGCGCTGGTGCAGGCCGATTGACGGCTCGTCCAGCACGTACATCACGCCCACCAGGCCCGCACCAATCTGGCTCGCCAGACGAATACGTTGAGCTTCACCGCCGGAGAGCGTTTCTGCCGAGCGGGAAAGCGTCAGGTAGTTCAGGCCGACGTTCACCAGGAACTTCAGGCGATCGCCAATCTCTTTCAGGACTTTTTCGGCGATTTTCGCGCGCTGGCCAGAGAGCTTCAGGTTATTGAAGAAGTCCATCGCGTGGCCGATGCTCATGTCTGAGATGGTCGGCAGCGCCGTATTTTCCACAAACACGTGGCGCGCTTCGCGACGCAGGCGTGTGCCCTCGCAGGTGGCGCAGGAGCGGTTGCTGATGAACTTCGCCAGCTCTTCGCGCACCGCGCTGGATTCGGTCTCTTTGTAGCGGCGCTCCATATTGTGCAGCACCCCTTCGAACGGGTGGCGACGCACGGAGGTATCACCGCGATCGTTCATGTATTTGAACTCGATGTTCTCTTTGCCAGAGCCAAACAGGATCACTTTGTGTACGTTCGGGCTCAGGCTGGCCCACGGCGCTTCCACGTCGAACTTGTAGTGCTCTGCCAGCGACTTCAGCATCTGGAAGTAATAGAAGTTACGCTTGTCCCAGCCGCGAATGGCGCCGCCCGCCAACGAAAGCTCCGGATTCTGGATCACGCGGTCCGGATCGAAATACTGCTGCACGCCCAGGCCGTCACACGTCGGGCAGGCGCCCGCCGGGTTGTTAAACGAGAACAGGCGCGGTTCCAGCTCGCGCATGCTGTAACCGCAAATCGGGCAGGCAAAGTTGGCGGAGAAGAGCAGCTCTTCCGCTTTCGGGTCGTCCATGTCGGAGACCACGGCCGTGCCGCCGGAGAGTTCCAGCGCCGTTTCAAACGATTCTGCGAGACGCGTGGCGAGATCGTCACGCACCTTAAAGCGATCAATCACCACCTCGATGGTGTGCTTCTTCTGCAGTTCCAGCTTGGGCGGATCGGACAGGTCACACACTTCGCCGTCAATACGGGCGCGGATATAGCCCTGGCTTGCCAGGTTCTCCAGCGTTTTGGTGTGCTCACCCTTACGCTCTTTGATGATCGGTGCCAGCAGCATCAGGCGCTTGCCTTCCGGCTGCGACAGGACGTTGTCCACCATCTGGCTCACGGTCTGTGCCGCCAGCGGGACGTCGTGGTCCGGGCAGCGCGGCTCACCCACGCGGGCATACAGCAGACGCAGGTAGTCATGGATTTCGGTAATGGTACCGACCGTTGAACGCGGGTTATGCGAGGTGGATTTCTGCTCAATAGAGATAGCAGGGGACAACCCTTCAATGTGGTCGACATCCGGTTTTTCCATCAGCGACAGGAACTGACGCGCGTACGCAGAGAGTGATTCAACGTAACGACGCTGTCCTTCGGCATACAGGGTGTCGAAAGCCAGTGAGGATTTGCCAGACCCCGACAGCCCGGTCACGACAATCAGCTTGTCGCGAGGGATTATCAGGTTGATATTCTTGAGATTGTGGGTGCGGGCGCCCCGAACTTCGATCTTATCCATTCACCTTTCCCGGTTGGAACACGGATTGCCTGGTTTGTTTGAAGGACAAACGGCTGTCAGAAACGGCTAATTATGACACAATTTGACCTGTTTGAATATACAGTATTGGAATGCATTTTCTGATTCGCTGTGTAACAATGTCGAGTTGCGGGAGAACTCTGGAACGTGCTACGCAACTATCAAAGTGCAGCATGGAAATGGTACACTCGCGCGTTTACACTATTAAGAAACGTATTCAGGAGACACGAACATGGCCAGCAGAGGCGTAAACAAGGTGATTCTCGTCGGTAATCTGGGCCAGGACCCGGAAGTACGCTACATGCCGAGTGGTGGCGCAGTTGCCAACATTACGCTGGCTACTTCCGAATCCTGGCGTGATAAAGCGACCGGTGAGATGAAAGAGCAGACCGAATGGCACCGCGTTGTGCTGTTTGGCAAACTGGCCGAAGTGGCCGGTGAGTATCTGCGTAAAGGTTCTCAGGTCTATATCGAAGGCCAACTGCGCACCCGCAAATGGACCGATCAGTCCGGTGCTGAGAAGTACACGACGGAAGTGGTGGTTAACGTCGGCGGCACCATGCAGATGCTGGGTGGCCGTCAGGGCGGTGGCGCACCAGCAGGTGGCGGCCAGCAGCAGGGCGGTTGGGGTCAGCCTCAGCAGCCGCAGGGTGGCAACCAGTTCAGCGGCGGCGCGCAGTCTCGCCCGCAGCAGCAGTCTGCTCCTGCACCGTCTAACGAACCGCCAATGGATTTCGACGACGACATTCCGTTCTGAAGATGACCTTAGAGTTATCTGTATAGAATGAAAACATAGGCCCCTGTTAATTCAGGGGTTTTTTGTTTCTATCGTCGGAAAAAGTGTCTTGTATGAATTGGTGATTTTTCACATAAAGTGTACCTTGTAATTGTGAAATGTTTATGGGGTGTGAGTGCATGGAAAAGAACTACAGAGTTACAACATTTGTCATGGATAGTGGCGAGCGCTATTGCATGGTAGTGGATCGTGCTTCTGGGCTTCCCATGTATTACCCAACTTTGTTTTTAACAACCCAAATCCGCAATAAAGGCAATGCCTTCTCAACGACGCTAGCTGCTGCTAACAATCTAGTCTTGTTGTTACGCTTTCTAGATAGTCGTGGCATAAACCTTGAGCACGGTTATTGACCAAAGATTTCTTCAAGTCACATGAGATGGACGATCTGAGAGACTTTGCTCAGCGCAAGCAAGGCAGGATGCCATCAAAGGTGCTCTCCACCCTTTGGTTGGATGATGAGTTCACCAATATCGTGGATATCGAGGGTGTGTTTCTCGTGTAGTGGCAGTGTAAGCAAGGGCTCCGTTTTGGATACGGAAAATATTGTACAAAATATGGCATCGGCTTGAGAAAGTAGGAAGACCCGATACAAATCTTCTTCTGAAAAGCTCAGAAAGGCGCCTTTTTTGTTTTTGTGCTCAGCCACCTCTCACATAACATCACTAAAAGAGTTAAAATGTTGTAATCAAAGAGTCCAACATGGAAAGCCCGTTTATGAAACAACAGTTTGCCGGCTTCTACGGCCCATCAGAGCATGACATCGACAGTGCCTATAAAGATAAAAATACACTGTTTATATTCGACACAAACATTCTTTTATCGCTCTATCGCTGTGAAGAATCCACTCGATTGCAGTTCCTCGAAGTCTGGAGGAATCTAAAAGATCAGGTCTGGATACCTTTCAATGTATGCCTCGAATATCAACGAAACAGATTAGGCGTTATAAACAGTTCTAGAAATTCTCTTAAATCAATCAGTAAAGTACTGAATAATGGTATCGATACTGTTTTTATGGAATTCGAAAAGTCTGGACCTATAAGGGAAACCCTATCCCGATATTCTAATTTGAGGACTGAATTAGGAGAGCTTAAAGATTCCCTTTCAAAAATTGTATCAGAATTCACGCTCAATAGTCTGGAGAGCCGCAGGCAGAATATTAATTTTATAAATTCACACGATGAAATACGTGATCTCATTGATGAATTAACAGCAGGTTGTATAGGTGAGGAACCTGATCAGGATTTTATCGATAAAGTTAATAAAGAAGGTGCGACAAGATATAAATACTCAACAGGGCCAGGTTTTGCAGATGCAAAAGAAAAGCAGAATGAACGATTCTCCTTTAATGGTATAAATTTCGATGCTCAGTATGGTGATTTATATATCTGGAAACAAATAGTTCAAAAGGCAAAAGACCAGCAATATAAAAACATCATTTATGTCACTAATGACGAAAAAGAAGATTTTGTATATAAAATTAATGGTAAGATTCGAGGGCCTTCAGAATCACTCGTAACTGAAATTAAAAAGGAAGCAAATATTGAAGTTTTCCTTCTAAATCAGATTGACTCTTTTTTACATCATGCCGTGAAATCGCTCAATGCGAAAATTGATGAACCATCAATAACAGAACTTGCATCAGCAGCAACATCATCTGCATCTGATTTAAATGTATTAAATCTTCCATACTATTTGTGCGAGTTCAGTTCTCAAGCATTGGGTACTGTCGTATATCAGAAATCAATCGAAGAATTAGAGTCAGAATTAGCTGTTCTTAATAACGACATGGATGATATTAAGCACTATATCAGTTACTGCGATGATATGATTAGGGATTCAGATAATAATCAGATCCGAGATAATTTTGAAAAAGAAAAGCTTGTTGCATTCGATAAATTAAATTCTGTGAGATATCATAAAATCCAGTTAGTAGAAAAATTACATAAATCCTATCACGGCGGCTTTAATTATAAGATTAATGGACAATAATGAAAGAACATAAAATATATATTAACAATATAATTAACAGCAATGATAGTCGGGTAACCCTTGCTATAAACACTATTACAAATGCTTCACCTTCAGATAAAGTATTAATATATTTTAATCAAAATAATGGTGGTGCAATTCAGGATGCAGTTGATCTCATTGCTGCAATCGAATCCAGCAACCCAGCAGTACAAATTATATTAATCTTTGAAAAGTACGCGATAAGCGCAGCAGCATATATTCTCTGCTATTTTGCATTTTATAATGTTGTGTCGCCGAATGTCTCGGTACAATTAGATGGGGCAGTCTGCGTTGTTTATCATAAACCCAGGGCAATGACCTCTTTGTATACTTACTTCGCGGATGGTCTGTATCATGATCGCAATTATGCCCCTCAGATTGAATTTATTAAAGAAATAACCCCATATTTTGATGATGTTTTCCAGAGCATGTTCGATGCATGCTATAAAAAGAACATCCGAATTGCACCACATATGAAATCTGTCTATAATATGAACGGTGATGTATCTGTTACTTTCTCAGGAGGTACGCTGAATGCCTAACAGACAGGATTCCGACTGGAAACGTATTAATCAGTTCGGTCGTGAACAAAAGGATCGTATTGCAAGGCAGAAGGCTGCAGCTCCCGCTCTCATCTCTGCAAATTCTGGCCTCGTAAAACTCGCACGGCAGTTACGAGAAGACACGGCTGATAATGAATCTTTTACTGACGAAACAGTAAAATTCAGCATTTACTGATTTTCATCAAAAGGAGCCTAAGGCTCCTTTTTCGTTTCTGATACTGCGTCAAAAGTGTTATAGATCCGCACGCCCTCCACTCCCCGTTTTTCGCTTATCCACTATATATAGTACCGTGGATAAATACATGAACTACTATATGTAGTGCTCAGACTTGATGAACTCCGTAAACGAATCCGTAAATCTGGATCCTTAACTGCGTTAATATCCGTATTTCTTCAAAAACTAACGCAAAAAGGATCCTGCGTCAGATATTTATTTGCGAAGCAGTCTGAATCGCAACGGTAACAAGATGAGCAATGATACTGCTACTGATCTGATTCTCTAATATTTTATTATTAATTCCTAAAGCCAGTTACGTTTCAGTTGCAGAAGGGGTGACTCGGGGAGGAAAAGCCTCTATAGGGGGCCTCTTCAAGCTACGGCCGTTCTGTCAGCCTTGCGTTTCTAGCGTTTTTGAGCTTTTTTAACGCCTGCATCGAATGAGTCACGAAATGTTTCTGATACATCTGACCTACTCCCGGTTGGTTAATATACCGTGATTTTCTTTTCGTCCATAATTGGCTGTCTCCTTTTCTGAAGTGGGAATATCAAAAACAGGAAATTACACAACTTAATTACAACCCATAGTGATGGACAAAAACGGTAATAAAAATAGCTCAATTATTAAGATATATTATTGAATATGTTTTCTTGTGAGTTTATATTTATTACTCTTTTTTATATGAAAGAAATACCCCTTATTTAAAATCATAAAGTGTCAATAGGTTGGGATGTTTTTTTTCATATTGTGACGATTATCATTTTTTGATTGCTACATTTACCTTTTAATAGAAAATGTTATGGGCTAATTTAATGCTTGATGCAAGAACTCAGTAAGGGGATGAAATGCTTAAAAAATTTAACCATATTAAAAAGTTGGGTGTGTTTGATGATTTTATTTGGGATCAGCAAGTTTTAAATAAAGGAGGCGCAGTTCAAAGCTTTGTTGATATTAATATAATTTATGGTAGAAATTACTCAGGAAAAACAACACTTTCTCGTATTATTCGTTCCTTAGAAAAAGGGAATATCTCAGATAAATACGGCACACCTTCGTTTAATTTAAAGTTTGCAGATAATGTTGAAGTAACTAATGATAATCTATCAACTCATGATAAAAAAATCCGTGTATTTAATGAGGATTTTATCCGAGACAATCTGCGTTTCATCAGTAACCCTGAAGAGAGTGTTGAGTCTTTCGCTATCCTTGGCGATGACAACAATAAGATAGAAAGGGAGTTAGCAGAATTAAATTTAGAATTAGGAATTAATGACGAAGGGAAAGAAACTGCTTTATATGCAAGTAAAAAAACGGCAACTATAGATTACAATAATGCTTCTTCGGAATATAAAATTGCTAGCGATAATTTAGATAAACAGTTGACAAATAAAGCTACAGGTAAAGATATTGGAATAAAGTATAAGCCTGAGCGTTATGGAGATCAGAATTACACGATAGTAAAACTTAAAAATGAAATTGCAGAGGTAAATAAAAGCAGTTATATACCGCTAAGCGATGAAGAGTTAGAGCAATATGATAAGTTGATCGCTGAGAGAGTGTTACCAAACTTACCTAAATTTAAAATTCCAGACCTTAATTTCAAATTATTTGAGGAAGATGCAGAGAAACTCATTACTAAAAAAATTAGTGCATCTGATAAGATTGATGAGTTAGTCAAGGATGCAATCTTAAATCGATGGGTTAATGAGGGGCGGAGACATCATAGAGATAAACATGATAAATGTGGATTTTGTGACAATACAATATCATCGGAAAGATGGAGCAAACTTGATAAACATTTTGATGAAGAGTCAGAGCAGTTAGACAGGGATATTGACTTACTTATTACAAAGATCACGACCGAAAAAAGAATAATAAGTAATTTATTATCAGTAAATAAATCTTTATTTTACACAAAATTCCATAATGAATTGGATGATTTTATTTTAAATTTAAACTCTACCTATAAAAATTATGAGTTGTCACTAGATAGCCTGATTCAGCAACTCAATGCTAGACAGCAAGATACATTAAATTCTAAGGATTTTGATATACCTTTGGACTTTACACATGAATTAGAGAATATTTTGAGTCAATATTCAGAAATTTGCATTAAATCGGATATGTTTACCCACTCCTTAAGCACTGAACAAGCTAAAGCGAGGAAGTTTCTAAGATATAATGAAGTTTATAACTATCTAATTACAATAGATTATAAAAACTTGTGTAGTTCTGTGGCTGAGTTGAAAATTAAATCTGATAACTCATATAATGAGCTTGCGCGTATTACTAGGACGATCTCTCAGAAGCAATCATTAATTACTGAAAAGAAACGTGAGCTAAATGATGAAGCGAAAGGAGCAAAAAAAGTTAATCAATATTTGAATAACTTCTTTGGCCATAGATTCTTATCTCTTGAAGCTTTAAAAGAACAGACTGACGATAATAATCGTACACAAATTCGATTTGAAGTTATGAGGGACGGAAAAAAAGCTTATCATCTAAGTGAAGGTGAATGCAGTCTTCTAGCATTTTGTTATTTCCTTGCTAAATTGGACGATATCGAAACACGAGATTCGAAGCCAATTATTTGGATTGACGATCCAATCTCTTCATTGGATGGTAATCACATATTTTTTATTTACAGTTTATTGAATGCAGAAATTGTGTCTTCTGGGAAGTTTAAACAGTTATTTATTTCAACGCACAATCTTGACTTTCTAAAGTATCTTAAAAGATTGAAGGATAACTTTATAGATGAAAACAATAAGAAGGCTAGCTTCCAAAAAGCATTTTTTGTTGTTGTAAGGAATGATAGAGAATCGAGTATTCAAGTTATGCCATCGTATTTAAAGGACTATGTTACAGAGTTCAACTATCTCTTTCATCAGATTTATAAATGCTCCAGTATTAATTCTGTGGATGATAATAATTATATTACCTTTTATAATTTCGCAAATAATGCGCGAAAATTTTTTGAAATATATTTATATTATAAATACCCAGATCAAGGGATGAATGAAAGTACGCTCAGGCTGTTTTTTGGTGAGGATAAAATTCCTGCCATCTTATCCGACAGAATTAATAATGAGTATTCACATTTGTGTGGCGTATTTGAACGCGGAGCTACCCCAGTGGAAGTGCCCGAGATGCAAACAGCTGCGCGACAAATCATTGAAAGACTCAAAGAGGATGAGGATCAATATACGGCATTATTAAAAAGTGTTGGTGAGCATATGGAAGTTGCTGTGTAGTGATTTGAGTTTGGTACGTTGCAATAGCTTTTATAAATTTAGGCTCCTGGAACAGGAGCCTTTATTAGAATTAAAAAACGTGAAACTTGCGAAAGTCAATCAGTGAAATGCAACTTGACTCTACGCTCTTGCATGTTGACTCCATGGTTAATTTTTTGGTTACCACAGATATAACAAGAACATGCACAAAGTGTGCTATAAGTTTTCCCTACAACGGTAGAATTCGGTATTTGAACCGTTGCAGCCCTATATTTTTGCGCTTAGATTTTAATCGATATACGTGATGACGACGCCAGGCTCTACTTCTAACCATTTAAATTTACTACAATTTTCGGGCGCGGCGTTGTACAGCGTCCCTATTTGCGTATGGAGTTTGATATTAATTTGATTTTTCAAGAATACCCCAAAATCTATCAATGGTGAAAATATTATAACAATCTCTGCCCAGTAGGTGAATTTTCTCAGCCTTACTGAGGTAAGACAAATGTAAAGTTTGATGAGTGTAGTATATGAAGTTTTACACAAAATTTTACTTAATATCGATGATTTATAGCATTCGATTGAAATTTAATGTTTTTTATGTTTCTTGTATTTATCAGGTAAACAGAACCGTTCTGATTTCCGCGTTCCCCAAACAAAAAACCCAGACATCGTCTGGGTTTTTTTATTCCATAAGGGATCAGGTAATCACCATCGGCCAGTCTGGTGGCGTGTGGCTCATCGCCTCAACCATCACCACTTTGATATTTTCCCAGACGGCGGCCATATCCAGCAGGGTAATGCCAAGCAGACCCGTTGCAAACCAGCAGGCAGCCCCCAGCCCCAACAGCGTGCTGATGACAGCGAGACCCGCGTAGTCAGATTTACGAAACTGAATGTTCAGCGTGCTGGCCAAAAACATCAGTACCGCACTCAACAAAGGCCAGCGCAGGAGTACCATGCTGGTAGTAATGGTTGCCATAAAACCCATCCTCTATAAAACAGACGAACTGAATGAAACAGAATGTTTTCGTTACATAAGTTGTGTGAACTATATCACGTTTGCTGTTTTATTCGCCAGTCCCGGGATGATGAAAAACGAGCGATTCATAGTTGCCGAGAATCAGTGGGTGCCTGAGTGAAAATATATCTTTGCTGGCTAAGTTCCCCGGTTCACGCACTCTTTATAATGAATTCATTAAGATAGCAAAACTGATGCAAAAGGGCGCACTCTGTACAATGTTTACAGCAATAACCCTATGGCTTATGCTTGAGTGGACAATTAATTTTACTCGCAGCTAACCTTTCAGGTTTTTGAATTTTATTATTTTTTTATTTCTTTGTACGTTTTTAATTACACACAACGTTGTTTTTAATTCGCTACGCTGAGATTCAGCCTGCGCGTTGGTTTGTCGATTTTTCGAATCTGAAGAAAGTTGCGTCCGGTTTATCGCCTGATAATCAGCGAAAAAAATGAAAGAAAACCGACGTGAGATTGTTAATGACAGCATGCAGGCATTGCATGCGCTGGCTAAGCTAATGCCCCAGCTTCATGCTCAATGTTCTCTGGCCGACATGCTGGCGACCATCAGTCGCGCGCTGGGCGCAAGCCTTGCCTGGGTCAGCGTTAACGGTGATGACGGGCTGAAGCGCGTGGTGTCCGCCGGGGAGATGACCTGCCATCCCCTCGACGTGGCCGATTTCCTGGCGAACACGCTGCTTCAGCGACATCATCGATCGTGGCGGGTGGTTTACTGGAAAGAGAATATTGGCCGCACGTTATTTCCTCCTCAGCACCCGGGCTATGCGCAACTGCAAAGCGGTGTGCTGTGCAAGCTTTCAACCCAAAACTGGCACTGCAGCGGCTATTTCTTTTTAGCGTTCGAAGAAAGGCTTTCTTCTTTGCCGATTCTGAAAAATATCGTCGTGGTGCTGGTTGAAAAATTAAAAGACTATTTTGCGGAAATTATTGCCCGAGAAAAAACGGCGCAGGAAATGCAGCGCGTCGTGACGCAATATAAGACGCTCTTTGAACGCGCCCCGGTTTTAATGAACTCTTTCGACAAATTTAACCGCTGCGTGCTGTGGAATGCCGAATGTGAAAAAGTATTCGGCTGGACGATGGCGGAGATCGCGGAACATGCCGATCCGCTTTCGCTGTTTTATCCCGATCCTGAAGAGCGGCGGCGGGTAAGAGAGTCGGTCAATGTCTCGCCGCTGAAGGATATGTATGAATGGCATCCGCTACGCAAAGACGGCACCCCGCTGACGGTGCTGTGGTCAAACATTCTGTTGCCGGACAACTCTATCCTCAATATTGGGCTGGATATCACCGAGCGGAAAAAAGCCGAACAGCAGCTCGAAGTTAAAGCCACCACTGACGATCTCACCGGCTGCTTTAACCGGTCGGCGATTTTGCAGCAGCTGGAGCTTGCGCTGGCCGCCAGTACCAGGCAGGAGGTCAACAGCCATTTTTGCGTCCTGATGTTTGACCTGGATTTTTTCAAACAGATCAACGACGAGTGGGGACACCCGGTGGGCGATGCGGCGCTTCTTCACTTCTGTAATGCTATCCGTGAGTTGGCCCCTTCAGGCTCCGCATTAGGGCGCGTGGGAGGGGAGGAATTTTTGCTCCTGCTGGCGCAAACTGACGGCAATGGCGCTGCGCAACTTTCCGCCAGGTTGCGCACCGTTTTGCAAACTCATCCGCTGATTGTGGGCGAGAGAACGCTGTCGCTGTCGTTTAGCGCAGGGGTCGTGGAAGTCCGCGGGGGACAGCGGGATACTTCAGCCTTGCTAAGGCGTGCTGATAAAGCGTTATATGAGGCTAAGCATTTGGGGCGAGGAAAAACGGTGGTGGCGGCTGATTATTTATAAATCAGTGAACACAATACACCCGATCAAATAGCATAAAACGTCATGATGACGGTGTGCTTTTTTCATGCTGCCAGAAGTTTGGCTTAATCAACAATCGTCTGTTGTGTTATCTTCCCACCGCCCTTACGGGCTGGATAATTATTTTCCTTAATTGAAACGGAACGAATACTTACAGTTTCACTTACGGGAAAATATTATCGTCATAACGAAATTTAAGATTTTTAATACGAAAAGTCAGTTGCTAACTTCGCATGATTCATGCAACGTAATCACCTGTTTAACACAGCATCCGGCCTTCATTACTACAGGCGTACAACATGCAGGGATATAGGGCGGGAAATGAATCGTAGCGCGCAGCGCAAGATGCTCAGGGTGGTAGGGATCATCATGGTAGTTATGCTGCCGGTGATGCTTGCGCTATGGTTTGCCCAGCTAAGAGCCGTGTCTGAAACAAGCGCCCAGCTACGGACATTTGCTGAACTGGCTTTAGACAAAACAGAGCTGGTTATACAGCAGGTTGATCTGGCCCGGGACGAGGCGGAAAAATATCGGGGCGAGCTTTGCACCCCGGGACACCGTCAATATATGTTGAACGTTGTTCGTGGCCGCCTGTTTGTTGCCGATTTAATTTATGCTGAAGGTCAGAATTTTCTTTGTTCGACCGTTTTTACACCGGATCGTCCCTACGCTATTCCCGTCGCTAATTACACGCGTAAACCTGACGTCGCTATCTATTATTATCGCGATACCCCATTTTATACTGGTTATAAAATGACATATATGCAGCGTGGAAATTATGTGGTGGTCGTTAATCCACTTTCATACAGCGAAGTCATGTCTGCGGATCATTCTCTCTCGTGGGGGGTATACGACACGGTAACCAATGCTTTCTTTTCCGTCAGTCAGAAAGCCAATGTTTCTTTATTAAATTCGATGATTCGGGATAAGGAATCGGTATTTCAAAAAGATAACCGCTTTTATACGATCGTCACATCCCCCAAAAGACCGATTGCGGCCATCGTGTCGACATCGAATAAACGCTTTTATGAAACGCTTTACCATCAGGCGACATTAACGCTGCCGCTGGGAATGATTTGCAGCATTATTATTTTGCTGGTCTGGTCCCGTACCCATCGTGAGCTCAATTCGCCGGGGCGTTTATTGCACAGGGCGCTGAACAAACGCCAGCTTTGCGTGCACTATCAGCCGATTATTGATATCAAGAACAACCGGTGTGTCGGCGCGGAGGCGTTATTACGCTGGCCTGGTTTTAACGGGCAGGTGATGAGCCCGGCTGAGTTTATTCCGCTGGCTGAAAATGAGGGGATGAGCGAGCGGATTACGGATTATGTCGTTGAGGAAGTGTTCAGTGATTTGGGCCATTTCCTGGCTGAGCATCCGCATCTCTATATTTCGATTAACCTGTCGGCGACGGATTTCCACTCCTCGCGGCTGATCGCCATGATTTCTGAGAAGGCCCGCCACTATGCCGTCCGCGCGCAGCAAATCAAAATTGAAGTGACGGAACGCGGTTTTATCGATGTGCCTAAAACCACGCCGGTGATTCAGGCTTTTCGTCAGGCGGGGTATGAAGTCGCCATCGATGATTTCGGTACCGGCTACTCGAACCTGCACAATCTCTACTCGCTGAACGTCGATATTCTGAAAATCGACAAATCGTTTATCGATACCTTAACGACCAACAGCACCAGCCACCTGATCGCCGAGCATATTATCGAGATGGCGCAAAGCCTGCGGCTGAAAACCATTGCGGAAGGGGTTGAGACGGCAGAGCAGGTGAGCTGGCTGTTGAAGCGCGGCGTCCAGTTTTGTCAGGGATGGCACTTCGCGAAAGCGATGCCGCCCCAGGAATTTATGACCTGGCAGCAGCAACCTTTGCACTGAGCGTGATTAATTTAACTGGTGGCGATAGTCGCTCGGCGTGCGGTCAAACTCGCGGCGAAACACGCGGGAAAAGGTTTGTTGCGACACATAGCCAAGATCCATCGCGATATCAAAAATCGGCCGCTGCGTTGAGCGTAGCGCCTGCGCCGCCAGCAGCAGTCTGCGCTGACGAATGTACTCACCCAGCGTCTGATGCATGACCGTACGGAACATTCTCTGTAAATACCATTTCGAATAGCCCGACTTTTTCGCGACCACATCAATGTTCAACGGTTGGTCGATATGGTCATCAATCCATTCAATAAGCGTCTGAATAATCTGCTGATGCGACATAAGGTTGCCCCTCTGTAGATACAACTATCTCGGTTAATTCGTCGTTTTCTCTGCGGGGGAGTATAATTCCTCAAGTTAACTTGAGGTAAAGAGGTTTTATGGAAAAGAGATTGCCGCGCATTAAAGCGCTGTTAACCCCCGGCGAAGTAGCAAAGCGAAGCGGCGTGGCGGTATCGGCGCTCCACTTCTATGAAAGCAAAGGGTTAATTAAAAGCATCCGTAACGGCGGCAACCAGCGTCGCTATACCCGCGACGTGCTTCGCTACGTGGCGATTATCAAAATTGCGCAACGAATCGGAATTCCCCTGGCCACGATCGGCGAGGCATTTGGCGTACTGCCGGAAGGGCACACGCTGAGCCCGAAAGAGTGGAAAGAGCTGTCGTCCCAGTGGCGTGAAGAGCTGGACAGGCGTATTCATACGCTGGTCGCGCTGCGTGACGAACTGGATGGCTGTATTGGCTGCGGCTGCCTGTCGCGCAGCGACTGCCCGCTGCGTAACCCCGGCGACAAACTGGGCGAGCAGGGGACGGGCGCGCGGTTGCTGGAAGAGGATTGAGAGCGGTTTGCCGGGTGGCGCTTCGCTTACCCGGCCTACCAAACCGTCAAATGTAGGCCGGGTAAGGCGTAGCCGCCACCCGGCAAAACCCCACATACATAAAGAACTAAAGCGCCACAAAGGGCGCTTTAGTTTTTCCCGGTCTTTGTCTTTCTCTCTATCCCGCTGGTTCACGGGAGGGTTTCCCCCGACATCAGCACCCCTCGTGTCGAGCTGGTTGGGGAGGTTCCGGATTGTGCTGACACTTTAATTCTATGCAAGGCCCGTTTTTTCGCCAGCGACGCTGACCGGTTTTTAGCCGAATTTTTTTCGCGGTGTTGTTCAATTTTCTATAGTTAAAAAGTATGAATAACAGGAGAAAGCCATGCTCACGGTACACCACCTAAACCAGTCGCGCTCGCACCGCGTAATCTGGGCGCTGGAAGAACTCGGTCTGCCTTATGAGATCGTTCACTATCAGCGCGAAAAGAACATGCTGGCACCTGAGGCGCTCAAAAAGGTGCATCCGTTGGGCAAATCACCGGTCATCGAAGATAACGGACTGATCCTCGCAGAGTCAGGCGCCATTCTGGAGTATCTGCAGGAAACATACGATGCTGAGTCGCGGCTTAAGCCTTTAGATCCGGCGCATAAGGTGCAGTACCGCTTCTGGCTGCACTACGCGGAAGGATCGCTGATGCCGCTGCTGTTAATGAAGCTGGTCTTCAACAGCCTCGGCAAGCCGCCCGTGCCGTTTGGTATCCGAACCCTGGGGAAAGCGCTGGGGCAGGGGGTGCAGAAAGCGTACCTCAACCGCCAGCTGGAAACCCATGCACGCTTTATTGAGTCGCACCTTGCTAAAAACAGCTGGTTTGCCGGGGATTCGCTCAGCATGGCCGACATCCAGATGAGTTTCCCGATCTTTGCCCTGCTGGCGCGCGGCGGTATTAATAACCTGCCGCATAGTCAGGCATGGAAAACGAAGGTTGAAAACAGCCCTGGCTGGCAACGAACCCTGGCACAAGGGGGGCCATTATCCATCCCGGGGGAGGATTGAAATGTAAACAAATTGCGCATAGACGATAACGTTTGCGCATCCTCTGTTTATTTCTTCAGCGTCATAAGTGAATTTTAGCGAAAAACGATAAAGTTCAGTTGAAAAGGGCGGGGATTAGGCTAGATAATCGTTTGCCTTAATTTGACCACCCGTTTGTAAGCGCGGAGCTAAACGTTTGCTTTTTCTGTGACGCCCTTTCGTCGCAAACGCAACACAAGGATTTGACGTTTAGCTGGCAGTGGCGTCTCCACCTCGCTTACGGACTTCCTAAAAAACTCTCAGGGGATGTTTTCTATGTCTACGCCATCTGCGCGTACTGGCGGTTCACTTGACGCCATGTTTAAAATTTCGGCCCGCGGCAGCACCGTGCGCCAGGAAATCGTTGCCGGTTTGACAACGTTTCTGGCGATGGTGTATTCCGTCATCGTTGTGCCGGGCATGCTGGGCAAAGCGGGCTTCCCGCCAGCCGCTGTCTTTGTAGCGACCTGCCTTGTGGCCGGCGTGGGCTCTATCGTGATGGGCCTGTGGGCGAACCTGCCGCTGGCGATTGGTTGCGCCATCTCCCTGACCGCGTTTACCGCGTTCAGCCTGGTGCTGGGCCAGCACATCAGCGTACCGGTTGCGCTGGGCGCCGTGTTCCTGATGGGTGTGCTGTTTACCGTTATTTCAGCGACCGGCATCCGTAGCTGGATCTTGCGCAACCTGCCGCAGGGCGTGGCGCACGGTACCGGCATCGGTATCGGCCTGTTCCTGCTGCTGATCGCCGCCAACGGCGTCGGTCTGGTCATCAAGAACCCGCTGGACGGTCTGCCGGTGGCGCTCGGCCATTTCGCCAGCTTCCCGGTGATCATGTCGCTGATCGGGCTGGCGGTGATTATCGGTCTGGAAAAACTGAAAGTCCCGGGCGGCATCCTGCTGACCATTATCGGCGTTTCCATTGTCGGCCTGATTTTCGATCCGAACGTCCATTTCTCCGGCATTTTCGCCATGCCGTCGCTGAGCGATGACAAAGGCAACTCTCTGATTGGCAGCCTGGATATCGTTGGCGCGCTGAACCCGGTCATCCTGCCGAGCGTGCTGGCGCTGGTAATGACCGCGGTGTTTGACGCGACCGGGACCATTCGTGCGGTGGCCGGTCAGGCGAACCTGCTGGATAAAGACGGTCAGATTATTGACGGTGGCAAAGCGCTGACGACGGACTCCCTGAGCAGCGTCTTCTCAGGCCTAGTGGGTGCAGCGCCTGCGGCGGTGTACATCGAGTCCGCAGCGGGTACGGCGGCAGGCGGTAAAACCGGCCTGACGGCGATCACCGTTGGCGTGCTGTTCATGCTGATCCTGTTCCTCTCTCCGCTCTCCTACCTGGTTCCGGCGTACGCGACCGCGCCAGCGCTGATGTATGTTGGCCTGCTGATGCTGAGCAACGTGGCGAAAATCGACTTTGCGGATTTCGTGGACGCGATGTCTGGCCTGATTACCGCGGTCTTTATCGTGCTGACCTGTAACATCGTGACCGGCATTATGATCGGTTTCGCGTCGCTGGTGATTGGTCGTCTGGTCTCCGGGGAATGGCGCAAGCTGAACGTTGGCACCGTTGTGATTGCCGTTGCGCTGGTGGCGTTTTACGCGGGCGGCTGGGCTATCTAAATTGGCCTTTGATGCGAAAACGGGTGGCTCAGGCCGCCCGTTTTTATTTTCAGGACTCATCCTGTTGCCTTTTGCGTTACTCTGGTGAAGATAGAATAAAAGGCACGAC
This sequence comes from Enterobacter sp. BNK-13, assembly GCF_048685015.1. NCBI lineage: Bacteria > Pseudomonadati > Pseudomonadota > Gammaproteobacteria > Enterobacterales > Enterobacteriaceae > Enterobacter > Enterobacter sp. BNK-13. The sequence goes on from NZ_JBLQTP010000001.1 coordinate 4,726,532, forward strand.
GCCTTCCGGAGTACATAAGCAACACAGCAAACAGGGAACGCATGGAAATCTTCTTCACAATACTCATCATGACCCTTGTGGTCTCGCTATCCGGGGTGGTTACACGCGTACTGCCCTTTCAGGTCCCCCTGCCATTAATGCAAATTGCCATCGGCGCGCTGCTGGCGTGGCCGACGTTTGGCCTGCACGTGGAATTTGACCCCGAACTGTTCCTCGTGCTGTTCATTCCACCACTGCTGTTTGCGGATGGCTGGAAAACGCCCACGCGCGAATTCCTTGAGCACGGGCGAGAGATCTTCGGCCTGGCGCTGGCGCTGGTGGTGGTCACCGTCGTCGGGATTGGTTTCCTGATCTACTGGACGGTACCGGGTATCCCGTTAATTCCTGCCTTTGCGCTGGCCGCCGTGCTGTCGCCAACCGATGCCGTGGCGCTGTCCGGCATTGTGGGTGAAGGCCGCATTCCGAAGAAAATCATGGGGATTTTACAGGGTGAGGCGCTGATGAATGACGCCTCCGGCCTGGTTGCCCTGAAGTTTGCCGTGGCCGTTGCGATGGGCACGATGGTCTTTACCGTCGGCGGCGCGACGCTGGAGTTCTTTAAGGTAGCCATCGGCGGTATTCTCGCGGGCTTCGTGGTGAGCTGGCTGTACGGCCGCTCATTGCGCTTCCTCAGCCGCTGGGGCGGCGATGAACCCGCGACGCAGATCGTGCTGCTGTTCCTGCTGCCGTTCGCCTCTTATCTGATTGCCGAACATATCGGCGTGTCGGGCATTCTGGCGGCAGTGGCGGCAGGGATGACCATCACCCGCTCCGGCGTGATGCGCCGCGCGCCGCTGGCCATGCGTCTGCGTGCAAACAGCACCTGGGCCATGCTGGAGTTTGTTTTTAACGGCATGGTGTTCCTGCTGTTGGGCCTGCAGCTGCCGGGCATTATGGAATCCTCGCTGGTGGCGGCCGAAGCCGATCCGAACGTTGAAGTCTGGATGCTGTTTACCGACATCGTGCTGATCTACCTGGCGCTGATGCTGGTGCGTTTCGGCTGGCTGTGGACGATGAAAAACTTCAGCGTCCGCTTCCTGAAGAAAAAGCCGATGGAGTTTGGTTCGTGGACAACGCGTGAACTGCTGATTGCCTCTTTTGCGGGCGTACGCGGGGCGATCACCCTTGCCGGTGTCCTCTCCATTCCGCTGCTGCTGCCGACGGGCGACGTCTTCCCGGCGCGTTACGAGCTGGTGTTCCTGGCAGCGGGCGTCATTCTGTTCTCACTGTTTGTTGGCGTGATTATGCTGCCGATTTTACTCCAGCATATTGATGTCGGAGATTCGACCCAGCAGCACAAGGAAGAGCGTATTGCGCGTGCAGCGACCGCCGAAGTGGCGATTGTCGCCATCCAGAAAATGGAAGAGCGTCTGGCCGCAGATGCGGAAGAGAACATCGATAATCAGCTGCTGACGGAGGTGAGTTCCCGCGTAATTGGTAACCTTCGCCGCCGCGCGGACGGGCGTAACGATGTGGAAAGCTCGCTGCAGGAGGAGAACCTGGAACGCCGGTTCCGTCTGGCAGCGCTGCGCTCAGAGCGTGCCGAACTGTACCACCTGCGCGCCACGCGCCAGATCAGCAACGAGACGCTGCAAAAGCTGCTGCACGATCTGGACCTGCTGGAAGCGCTGTTGATAGAGAATCAGTAGCGCTGTTTTGCCGGGTGGCGGCTTCGCCTTACCCGGCCTACGGTTCGAACGTAGGCCCGGTAAGCGCAGCGCCACCGGGCACTATTCAGACCGCACCCAAAACCCCTCACAACACTGCAGCCACGCCTGCGCGCTCTGCGACAAATAGACCCCTTCACGCCAGATCATCCCTAACTGCCAGTGCAGATCGCTCTCCAGTGGGATCCAGCGCAACGTGTTTTTATCCAGACGCTCGCAAATCGGCTGCGGCAGAATGGCAATCCCCACGCCCGCCTGCACCATCGCGGCCAGGAAATCCCATTGTCCGCTGCGTACCGCAATGCGCGGCTTGACGTTATGCTGGTTAAACAGCGTCATCAGCTGGCGGCTGAGGGCGAAGTCTTCGTTGTAGATCAGCAGAGGGTGCTCGCCGAGCAGTTCAGGCTTCACCGACTCCCTCTTTAGCCAGTCGCCGGAGCGGGGCACCAGCACGCACAGCGGGTGGCTAAAGAGCGGAAGCGTCGCCAGGCCGCTCTCTTCCTCAACGGGGAGGGCGGTCATTGCCACGTCGAGCTCGCCGTTAGTGACGGCCTGCTGGACGGTTAACCCACCAAACTCCGAAATCTTCAGCTCTACGCCGGGATAACGCTGGCGAAACAGGCTAATCGGCCCGGCCATCATCATGCCGACCATCGGGGGAATGCCGAGGCGAAGCACCCCTTTGGTCAGATGATTAATATCGTCCAGCTCTGCTTCCAGCTGGCGGAACTCCGCCAGAATCGCCAGCCCGCGTTCGAACACCACGCGTCCGGTGTCGGTCAGCAGCAGCTTGCGCCCGTCGCGGATCAGCAGGGTACAGTTCAGTTCATCTTCGAGGTTTTTCAGCATTTTGCTGATGGTGGGCTGGGTAACAAACAACTTCTCCGCTGCGCGGGTAAAACTTTGCTGACGAACCACTTCGACAAAATAGCGCAGCGTTCTTATGTCCATGATTATTCCTCGAAACTATACCTTTGATGATTTTAATTCATTTCAGTCCACACCGTGCGCTCACTATACTGGCGCCTCGTCTCATTTTTGAGGAAAACCCCCATGGCCGTGGCGTTAAGCCGTGTTACGCCTGCCGTTGTACAACGACTCCAGGTCCCGGTTCAGGTACTGCTCTACGCGGGACTGTTTGTTTTCGCCGAATATCTTGTCGGCTGGCTCCACCTACCGCTGCCTGCCAACCTGGTGGGGATGCTGTTGATGCTGACGCTTATCCTCTGTCGCGTGATCCCCCTTAACTGGGTGCGCGCCGGGGCGCGCTGGCTGCTGGCGGAGATGCTGCTGTTCTTTGTCCCTGCCGTGGTGGCGGTGGTGAACTATGCGCAACTGCTGATGGTGGACGGCTGGCGAATCTTTGCGGTGATCGCGCTGAGTACGTTGATGGTGCTGGGGGCGACCGCCTGGGTCGTGGATAAAGTCTACCGGTTTGAAATCAGCAGGCACAAACATGACTAACTTTCAGATCAGCGTCTTGTGCCTGATCGCGACGCTCGGGATCTACTTCGCCAACAAGCGGCTGTATCGCCGGTTTCATGCGCTGCCGCTGATGCCGCTGGTCTTCACGCCGATCCTGCTGGTGCTGATGCTGGTCTTCGGCCACATTTCCTGGCAGAACTACATTGGTGAATCCCACTGGCTGCTGTGGCTGCTCGGCCCGGCGACCATCGCCTTTGCCGTGCCCGTTTATGACAACCTGGCGATTATCAGGCGCCATTGGATGTCGCTCAGCGCAGGCGTGATCACCGCCACGGTGGTCGCGGTCTGTAGCTCCGTCTGGCTGGCGAGACTGTTTACGCTGCCCGATGAAATTCAACGCAGCCTGGCCGTGCGCTCGGTGACCACGCCGTTTGCGCTGGCGGCGGCTAAACCCCTCGGCGGACAGCCGGATCTGGTGGCGCTGTTTGTGGTGGTGACGGGCGTCTTCGGGATGGCAGTGGGCGATATGCTCTTTCTGCGGCTTTCTATTCGGGAAGGAATGGCCAAAGGCGCGGGATTTGGCGCCGCGTCGCACGGCGCGGGCACGGCTCGTTCCTATGAGCTGGGCCAGCAGGAGGGCGTTGTCGCGAGCCTGGTGATGATGCTGTCGGGCGTGGTGATGGTGCTGGTTGCGCCGCTGGTGGCGTGGGTGATGTTTTAAGCTCCCCGACCAGAATGGCCGGGGAGAAAGGTTTAGTGCGCGCGGCCCTGCTCAACGCCAAGACCGGTTTGTGAACGAATAAACTGGGCGCGGAATTTCTCGCGCTCCAGGTTACCCTCCGGCGAATTGTCGGTGGCCGAGAAGACCCAGATACCGATAAACGCCACGGCAATGGAGAACAGCGCCGGGTATTCATACGGGAAGATGGCGCTGGCGTGACCGAGGATCTGCACCCAGATTGTCGGGCCCAGAATCATCAGGATCACCGCCGTCAGCAGCCCCAGCCAGCCGCCAATCATCGCGCCACGGGTGGTCAGTTTCGACCAGTACATGGAGAGCAGGATGATCGGGAAGTTACAGCTTGCCGCGATGGAGAAGGCCAGCCCCACCATAAAGGCGATGTTTTGCTTCTCGAACAGAATGCCCAGCAGGATCGCCACAACGCCCAGCACCAGCACGGTGATTTTGGAGACTTTCAGCTCATCGCGCTCGCTCGCGCCTTTGCGGAAGACGTTGGCGTAGAGGTCATGAGAGACCGCCGACGCCCCGGCCAGCGTTAACCCCGCAACCACCGCAAGAATGGTGGCGAAGGCCACGGCAGAGATAAAGCCGAGGAACAGGTTGCCGCCCACCGCGTCGGCCAGATGCACCGCCGCCATGTTATTGCCGCCAATCAGCGCGCCCGCGGCATCTTTAAACGCCGGGTTTGCCCCCACCAGCATGATCGCGCCAAAGCCGATGATAAAGGTCAGGATATAGAAGTAGCCCATGAAGCCGGTAGCGTAGAAGACGCTCTTGCGCGCTTCACGCGCATCGCTCACGGTGAAGAAGCGCATCAGAATGTGCGGTAGACCTGCGGTACCAAACATCAGGCCCAGACCGAGCGACAGGGCAGAAATCGGGTCTTTCACCAGCCCGCCCGGGCTCATAATGGCTTCCCCTTTCGGATGGACCGCCATGGCCTCGGTAAACAGGTTATTGAAGCTGAACCCGACGTGCTTCATCACCATAAAGGCCATAAAGCTGGCGCCGAACAGCAGCAATACCGCTTTGATGATTTGCACCCAGGTGGTCGCCAGCATGCCGCCGAACAGGACGTACATCACCATCAGCACGCCCACCAGTACCACCGCGATGTGGTAGTTCAGGCCGAACAGCAGCTCGATCAATTTACCCGCGCCCACCATCTGCGCGATCAGATACAGTGCCACCACCACCAGCGAACCGCAGGCGGAGAGGGTGCGAATCGGCCCCTGCTTCAGGCGATACGAGGCCACGTCGGCGAAGGTATAGCGGCCCAAGTTGCGCAGGCGCTCGGCAATCAGGAACAGAATGATCGGCCAGCCGACGAGGAAGCCGAGGGAGTAAATCAGGCCGTCATAGCCGGAGGTGTAGACCAGCGCGGAGATCCCGAGGAACGAGGCGGCGGACATAAAGTCACCCGCAATCGCCAGCCCGTTCTGGAAGCCAGTAATATTGCCGCCTGCAGTGTAGTAATCGTTACGGGAGCGCACGCGTTTCGACGCCCAGTACGTAATGTACAGCGTCAGCACCACGAAAATCAGGAACATGATAATCGCCTGCCAGTTGGTTGGCTGGCGCTGTACCTCGCCGGTAATGGCATCCGCCGCGTGGGCGGCAAAGGGAAGTGTGGCGGCTAGCGCCGTCAGGACTCGCTTCATGATGCTTTTACCTCTTGCAGTACCGCTTTATTAAGACGATCGAATTCACCGTTCGCGCGCCAGACGTAGACGCCGGTCAGCACAAATGAAATCACAATCACGCCAATGCCAATGGGAATACCGCGCGTCACGCTGGTCCCCTCGTGCAGCGGGGTGCCCAGCCAGTGCGGCGCAAAGGCGATCAGCAGAATAAAGCCGACATAGATAATCAGCATGATGATGGAAAGGGTGAAGGCAAACCGTTGCCGCTTATCGACGAGCTCCCTGTAGTGCGCACTATTCTCTATCTGCTGACAAATATGGTCATTCATCACAGAGTCTCCAAAGGTAAGGTTGGTTTGTTTTTATCCCCTCTCCCCTATGGGGTGAGGGTGAGGGGAGGAAGGTGCGGTCTGATGCCCTCACCCCGGCCCTCTCCCACGGGGAGAGGGAGAAAAGATTACGATGGCATTGCGATGGCCTGCTTCTCTTCGAGCAGTTTTTCCACCACGCCAGGATCCGCGAGCGTTGAGGTATCACCGAGGTTGCTGGTGTCCCCTGCCGCGATTTTGCGCAAGATACGACGCATAATTTTGCCAGAGCGGGTTTTCGGCAGCGAGTCGGTCCAGTGCAGCACGTCCGGCGTGGCCAGCGGGCCAATCTCTTTACGCACCCAGTTGCGCACTTCTGTATAAAGTTCTGGCGACGGCTCTTCACCGTGGTTCAGAGTGACATAGGCGTAAATCGCCTGGCCTTTGATGTTGTGCGGAATACCGACAACGGCCGCTTCGGCAATCTTCGGATGCGACACCAGCGCTGATTCAATTTCCGCGGTGCCCAGACGGTGGCCGGAGACGTTCAGCACGTCGTCCACGCGTCCGGTGATCCAGTAATAATCGTCTTCATCACGGCGCGCGCCGTCGCCGCTGAAGTACATGTTTTTAAAGGTCGAGAAGTAGGTCTGCTCGAAGCGATCGTGATCGCCGAACAGGGTACGCGCCTGACCCGGCCACGAGTCCGTGATCACCAGGTTGCCTTCGGTGGCGCCTTCCAGCGGGTTGCCTTCGTTATCCACCAGCGCAGGCTGCACGCCGAAGAACGGACGGGTTGCCGAGCCTGCTTTCAGCTGCGTGGCGCCCGGCATCGGGGTGATCATGAAACCGCCGGTTTCGGTCTGCCACCAGGTGTCCATGACCGGGCATTTCTCGTTGCCGATTTTCTTCCAGTACCACTCCCAGGCTTCCGGATTAATCGGCTCGCCCACGGAACCAAGGATGCGCAATGAAGAGCGGTCGGTCCCTTCGATGGCTTTATCGCCTTCCGCCATTAAGGCGCGGATCGCCGTAGGCGCGGTGTAGAGAATATTGACCTGATGCTTGTCGACGACCTGGCACATACGCGCCGGGGTCGGCCAGTTGGGTACGCCTTCAAACATCAGCGTTGTTGCGCCACAGGCCAGCGGGCCGTACAGCAGGTAGCTGTGCCCGGTGACCCAGCCCACGTCGGCGGTGCACCAGTAGATGTCGCCCGGGTGGTAGTCGAAGACGTATTTGAAAGTGGTGGCCGCGTAGACCAGATAGCCGCCGGTGGTGTGCAGCACGCCTTTCGGTTTGCCGGTTGAGCCAGAGGTGTAAAGAATGAAGAGCGGATCTTCCGCATTCATCTCTTCAGGCTGATGCTGGTCGCTCGCTTTTTCAATCAGGTCGCTCCACCACAGGTCGCGCCCCTCGTGCCAGTCGATTTTGCCGCCGGTACGCTTAAGGACGATGACGTTGCTGACCGTTTTGACGTTCGGGTTTTTCAGCGCTTCGTCGACGTTTTTCTTGAGTGGGATACCGCGTCCTGCACGCACGCCTTCATCGGCGGTGATCACCAGTTTTGAGCTTGAATCGACAATACGACCCGCAACCGCCTCTGGCGAGAACCCACCAAAGATAACCGAGTGAATGGCGCCGATACGCGCGCAGGCCAGCATGGCCACCGCCGCTTCCGGCACCATCGGCATATAGATTGCGACCACGTCGCCTTTTTTAATGCCTTTATCCAGCAGGACGTTGGCAAAGCGGCACACGTCGCGGTGCAGTTCTTTATAAGTAATGTGTTTGCTCTGCGAGGCATCATCGCCTTCCCAGATAATCGCCGTCTCGTTCCCGCGCGCGGCAAGGTGACGGTCAAGGCAGTTCGCCGCCAGGTTCAGCGTGCCATCTTCATACCATTTAATGGAGACGTTACCGGGCGCAAAGGAGGTGTTCTTCACCTTCTGATAAGGTTTGATCCAGTCCAGGATATGACCCTGCTCACCCCAGAAGGTGTCCGGGGCGGTGATAGATTGCTGATATTTCTCGTGGTACTGCTCCGGGTTGATCAGGCAACGGTCCGCAATGTTTGCGGGAATGTCATGTTTGTGTATTTGGCTCATGGCTTTTTTTCTCCTTGTAAGATGTTAATAATATGTCGCAAAAACGTTAATAGTAGGGGCTTTACAAGCTTTGTTTATTATTTGGGCTACAGATCACGCATTGTTTGAACAGGTTGAAAAATGAGCGAATGAAACTTTGAAGGAAAATAATTTATGCTGACGATTATTCACATTTATGTTTAAAAAAGCGTTTTTATAACAAAAGGTTATTTATTAGAAACAGGAGAAACTCCCGTCACGGACGCTTTTACGAGTGAAATGCGTCGTTCTTTAAGGCTTGCGCAACAGGCCGCGCAAATGATACTCATACGCCGCGTTAAAAAATCCCATAAATCGACGCAACACAATTCATACCCTATCAGTATGTCCCCTTATTCATGCAGTTTGAGTGAATAAGGCGCTTCATTGAGGAAGTCAGTTTCTATGAAAAACGTTAAAGTCAGCCTGGCCTGGCAGATCTTAATTGCCCTTGTGCTGGGCATCTTGCTGGGCAGTTACCTCCACTATCACAGCGACAGCCGCGACTGGCTGATTGCGAACCTGCTTTCACCGGCAGGAGATATCTTTATTCATCTGATCAAGATGATAGTGGTACCGATTGTGATCTCGACGCTGGTGGTGGGTATTGCGGGCGTCGGCGATGCGAAGCAGTTAGGTCGTATTGGCGCGAAAACCATTATCTATTTCGAAGTGATCACTACGGTTGCGATCATTCTCGGTATCACCCTGGCGAACGTGTTCCAGCCGGGTTCCGGGATTGATATGTCGCAGCTGGCTACGGTGGATATTTCGAAATACCAAAGTACAACCGCTGACGTGCAGAGCCATGCACACGGCCTGATGGGCACTATCCTTTCTCTGGTACCGACCAACATCGTGGCATCGATGGCGAAGGGCGAGATGTTGCCTATTATCTTCTTCTCGGTCCTGTTTGGTCTGGGGCTCTCCTCTCTGCCCGCGACGCACCGCGAACCGCTGGTGACCGTGTTCCGCTCTATCTCCGAGACCATGTTTAAAGTGACCCACATGGTGATGCGTTACGCGCCGGTAGGGGTGTTTGCGCTTATCGCCGTCACCGTGGCGAACTTCGGTTTTGCCTCCCTCTGGCCGCTGGCGAAGCTGGTGATTCTGGTGCACTTCGCGATCCTGTTCTTTGCGCTGGTGGTGCTGGGCATCGTGGCGCGTCTGTGCGGGCTGAGCATCTGGATCCTGATCCGTATCCTGAAAGATGAGCTGATTCTGGCCTACTCCACGGCAAGCTCTGAGAGCGTGCTGCCGCGTATTATTGAGAAGATGGAAGCCTACGGCGCGCCAGCGTCGATCACCAGCTTCGTGGTGCCGACCGGTTACTCCTTTAACCTGGATGGTTCCACGCTGTACCAGAGTATCGCCGCTATCTTTATTGCCCAGCTGTACGGCATTGACCTGTCGCTGTGGCAGGAGATCGTCCTGGTGCTGACGCTGATGGTGACCTCTAAAGGTATCGCAGGCGTACCGGGCGTTTCGTTCGTGGTGCTGCTGGCGACGCTGGGCAGCGTCGGTATTCCGCTGGAAGGTTTGGCCTTTATTGCCGGTGTGGACCGTATCCTCGACATGGCGCGTACGGCGCTGAACGTGGTGGGTAATGCACTGGCGGTGCTGGTTATCGCCAAGTGGGAACACAAATTTGATCGTAAAAAGGCGCTGGCGTATGAACGCGAGGTGCTGGGTCGTTTTGATAAGACTGCCGATCGCTAACCTCTTAAGCCCGGTGGCGCTGCGCTTACCGGGCCTGCGGGTCTTGTAGGCCGGGTAAGGCGAAGCCGCCACCCGGCACTTTACTCCCCGCTCAACGCATCAAACTCTTCACATCCCGTATCAAAACCTTCAGTACAGCTCAGGTTCAACCAGTACAGTGCTTTCTGCTTATTTGGCGTGATAAAGCCTTTCTCACCCTGCCTGAACAACATCCCTGCCCAGTACTCGGCATAGCCCGTACGCGAAAGGGCTGAACTTCGCTTGAACCACGAGGCGGCCTGCACGTCATCCTGCGCCACCTCTACGCCGTTGGCATAAATCAACCCCAGCAGCAGCTGCGCATCGACCGCAGAGTCACTGTCGATATCTTCGGTTGCCGTTTGCAACAGTCTGATAGCCTGCGGATAGTCCGTTTTCCCCGCCTGAGTATTCACCAGAATGCGCGCCAGCATGATCGCGCCGCGTTTGCTGCCAGCAATGTTTGCCTGTTGGGCCAGGGCTTTGGCCTGTGCGTAATCGCCCTGCGTAAAGAGGATTTGCGAGAGCAACCCCATGGCGTCGACATCGCCGCCTTTCGCGGCTTTCTCGGCCCACAGCGCGGCCTGCTTGCTGTCGCCGGAGCTGAAGTACGTATCGGCAAGATAATACTGGGCACGCGCATCACCGGCTTCCGCCTGTTTCCGATACTGGCTGCCTATCTCATCCGCGCGGGCGAAGGACGTTAAAAACACTAACAACAGAAAAATGGCTTTCATGGATTCTTATCATCTGGGTACACGCCGCGCAGTATAATCGCGGGCGCAAAAGAAAAAAATGGGTGCATTAAGACCTCAGCATCCTACAAGTCGGGCGGAACCGTTGTTCCGCCCATAGAGGTTAGCCTGGGTTGCAGGCTAATTTAGCCGCCACCTCCTGATGTTCACTCTTTATTGAAAACTCGCAGAGCTTACCGCGAGTAATAAAGGTAAAGATCACTATCGTCAGGCAAACAATAAAGACGATGCCTAACGCAGTTTTTAATGGCGTCATGCCTTTTACTCCTTGTCAAAAAAAGAATAAGAGGCTACTCTCAACCTGTTGGGAGTTGAGGGAGTAGCCTCGGGTAAATGAAAATTTCCCGGGGCTTTCTACTTTCTGTCCCTCAACAATGCTCAAGACAGAAAGTCTTAAGCACCCGCCGCATATCTTATCTCTCTGAATTAAAATGCAAAGATGTAATTTCTTTTCGCGAAAATTACATTATTTCTGCGAGCCGCTTTCCAGAATAATAATTTATATTTCTTATGAATTAATCGGAAATAAAAAGGGAGTGAATATATCACTCCCTTTATTCATCGATGAATTAACGGCTTCAACCCATTGCGCTTTCGCGCAGTCGGGCTTTTAGCTTGTTATATTCGTCGATCACGTACTGTTCTGCCGCGTGCTGATCCGCAATCGGCTCAACGTTGACGGCGCAGTATTTATACTCCGGCGTTTTGGTTATCGGGCTTAAATTCTCCGTTACCAGCTCGTTGCAGGCACCAATCCACCACTGATAGGTCATATAGACCGCCCCTTTGTTTGGACGATCGCTGACCTGCGCACGGGTGATGATCCGCCCTTTGCGCGAATTCACCCACACCAGCGCCTCGTCCTCAATACCAAGGCGTTCCGCATCGGCGGTGTTGATTTGCGCATAGCCGGGCTCGTCCGCCAGCGCGGCCAGCGCGGCGCAGTTGCCGGTCATCGAACGACAGGAGTAGTGGCCCACTTCACGTACGGTGGAGAGCACCATCGGATACTCATCGGTGAGTTTATCAATGGGCGCGACCCAGTCGCAGGTGAAGAATTGCGCCAGCCCGTTCGGGGTGTCGAATTTCTCCTTAAAGAGATAGGACGTGCCTTGATCGGCCTCCGACTCATCCCGGCACGGCCACTGGATGTATCCCAGCTCACCCATTTTTTCATAGGTGGCGCCGTAGAAGTCCGGACACAGGCTGCGCAACTCGTCCCAGATCTCCTGGGTGTTGTTGTAGTGCATCGGGTAGCCCATACGGGTGGCTATTTCGCTGATAATCTGCCAGTCCGTTTTCAGATCCCACTTCGGCTCGACCGCCTTGAAGAAGCGCTGGAAGCCGCGGTCGGCCGCGGTGTAGACGCCTTCATGCTCGCCCCAGGAGGTCGACGGTAAAATGACATCCGCCGCCGCCGCGGTTTTGGTCATGAAGATATCCTGGACAATCACCAGCTCCAGATCCTCAAACCCTTTACGCACTGCAGAGAGCTCGGCGTCGGTCTGAAGCGGATCTTCACCCATGATGTAGGCCGCACGCACTTCGCCGTGCGCCGCGCGGTGCGGCAGCTCGCTGATGCGGTACCCGGTGTGTTCCGGCAGGCTTTCCACGCCCCAGGCCTTCGCGAATTTGGCGCGGTTCTCCGGGAATTTCACGTACTGGTAGCCAGGATAAGTATCCGGCAGCGCGCCCATATCGCAGGCGCCCTGCACGTTATTCTGACCACGGACCGGGTTCACGCCAACGTGGGCTTTACCCAGATTACCGGTCAGAATCGCGAGGCTGGTCAGCGAGCGCACGGTTTCCACGCCCTGGTAGAACTGGGTCACGCCCATGCCCCAGAGGATGGCGGCGGTTTTCGCCCCGGCATACATCCTGGCCGCCTGACGGATCGCCTGCGCGCTGACGCCGGTTATCGCTTCAACCGACTCTGGCGTGTAGCCTTCGACTATTTTCTTATACTCTTCAAAGCCTTCCGTACGGGTCGCGACAAACGCCTGGTCGTACAGGTTCTCCTCAATGATGACGTGTCCCATTGCATTCAACAGCGCGATGTTCGAGCCGTTTTTCAATGCAATGTGCATATCCGCAATGCGCGCGGTTTCAATTTTGCGCGGATCGCAGACGATGATTTTCGCCCCATTCTGTTTAGCGCGAATAACGTGGTTCGCGACGATAGGGTGAGAATCCGCCGGGTTATAACCAAAGATGAAGACGAGATCGGTATTATCTATCTCGTTGATGGCATTACTCATTGCGCCGTTACCGACCGACTGGTGCAGACCTGCAACCGATGGGCCGTGTCAGACGCGAGCGCAGCAGTCGACGTTATTAGTACCAATAACGGCGCGCGCGAATTTTTGCATCACATAGTTGGTTTCATTTCCCGTCCCGCGGGAAGAGCCGGTAGTCTGGATGGCATCCGGGCCATACTTGGCCTTGATGGCGCTCAGGCGCGTGGCGACGTAATCCAGCGCCTCGTTCCAGGAGACGGCTTCCAGCTTGCCGCCGCGCTCGCGGCGGATCATAGGGGTTTTCAGGCGCGGGGTAAGGATTTGGGTATCGTTAATAAAATCCCAGCCGTAGTAACCTTTCAGGCACAGCGTGCCCTGGTTGGTTTTCCCCTGTGCGGCCTCCGCCCGGACGATTTTGCCGTTATCGACCACCAGGTGGATCTTGCAACCTGAGGCACAATAAGGGCAAACCGTGACGACTTTTTTCATCAGTCTGCTCCAGTTAATCGAATCGTTCGCACCCACTATGCAGCTTCTATGCCATGTTTTTTGTATGGGTATCCCCTGACTTTACGGCCCATTCGGGGTGAAAACCCTGACAAAAAGCAGCCAATCGTCAAAATTGACGTGTCGACAGTGCGGCGGATGTGACATGGGTTGAATTTCCGTCACTGAAAAAACCTTTTGACTGGAGCCGACGGCAGAATAGTTCAGACTTAACATAATCCCCTGACGGAAGCATACGATGAAACCGGCGATTCTGGTGGTTGATGACGATACGGCAGTCTGCGAACTGCTTCAGGACGTGCTGAGCGAGCACGTCTTTAGCGTGCTTGTCTGCCATAACGGCCAGGATGCACTTCGCCGGGTACAACAGGAGCCGAATATCGCGCTTGTGCTGCTGGATATGATGCTGCCGGATATTAATGGCCTGCAGGTTCTGCTGCAGTTGCAAAAGCAGCGTCCGGCGCTACCGGTTGTGATGTTAACCGGGCTGGGCAGCGAGTCAGACGTGGTGGTGGGGCTGGAGATGGGGGCCGACGATTATATTGGCAAACCGTTTAACCCGCGCGTGGTGGTCGCCCGGGTGAAAGCGGTGCTGCGCCGTACGGGCGTGCTGGCGGCGGAAGCTCCCGCAGCGCCCGTCGCGGGCATTGCGTTTAACGGATGGACGCTTGATACCACCCGCTGCGAGCTGAGCGATCCGCAGCGTAATCCCGTGCCCTTAACCCAGGGCGAGTACGGCCTGCTGCTGGCGCTCACGCAAAATGCCCGTCGGGTGCTGAGCCGTGACAGGCTGCTCGAGCTGACCCACAGCGAAAGCGCCGACGTGTTCGATCGCACGATTGATGTGCTGATCATGCGCCTGCGCCGGAAAATAGAGGCTAACCCGCATCAGCCTGCGCTGATCAAAACGATCCGCGGGCTGGGTTACGTGTTTGCCACCGATGTGAGCCGGCCCGAACAGGCGGCATAAGGCTTACGTTATCGCCGGAACAATGATGGCGGCAAAGATTGCAGCGATGCACAGATACTTGAGGGCGTAATAGGCCTTACGGTTTCTTTTTTTCAGACGCTGCCCCCGCTCGCGACCTGCATGAACGTATTTAAAAATGCGGTTAATGCCACCAGTGCTGTCATTCTCGTCATTCGGTGAGCTGGCTGCAGACATTAGCGTGGTTCCCACCCAATGGTTAACCGCCTGCGCCCAGCGCCATTTCATCGGACGCTCAATATCGCAGAAGAGAATAATGCGCGTTTGATCCGTTTTATTCTCTGCCCAGTGGACGTAGGTCTCATCAAAAATAACGGCTTCACCATCCCGCCAGCTGTGGCGCTGCCTGTCGACTTCAATAAAGCAGCGATCGTCATTCGGTGTGAATAAGCCCAGATGGTAACGAACCGAGCCCGCGTACGGGTCCCGGTGCTTGCCAAGCTTCGCTCCCGCCGGCAGCTCGGCAAACATGGCCGCCTTCACTGAGGGGATTTCACTTACCAGCCGGGTCGTCACCGGGCATAAAGACTGCGCGGAGGGATGGGCATCGGCATACCACTTCAGATAAAAACGTTTCCAGCCGCGTTTAAAAAAGGTGTTAAAGCCAGCGTCGTTATTATTTTCCGCTGCCTTAATATGATGCTGCAAACGCAGCGCCTCTTCGCGAATAACCAGCCAGTTTTCCGTCAGCTTATTTAATTCCGGGAAGCGTTCTGTTTCAAAGAAAGGCTGCCTGGCGGGCAGGGAAGAAAACGCCGTCATAAACATATTGATGGGCGCCATGAACGTCGAATGGTCGAAGAGCTGACGAGAAAGCGTCTGTTTTTCTTTGCCGCGTGAATGCGCATAAATAACGCTGATAATGAAAATACCGATGATGATGGCTGCGAACATTTTTCCCTTGTCCTCTTTCTATCTCATTTCGGAAAAGCGTGCGGACAGTGTGCTGCCCACGCCGAATATGCCAGATGGAGAGAGTGTAGTTCGGGGATGTAAAATTCATAGAACTGTAATGAAATATCGCAATTATTGTTAAATTACACGCTCTCGCGAATAAACGCCTGCAGCTCGGCCAGCGTTTTTGCACCGTCAATCGCATTGGCCGCCAGTAGGCTTGCCCGCGCGCAGGCGTGCGCCAGATAAATACTCTCTGTCAGCGGCAGCGATTCATGGCAGCCGTATAAAAAGCCCGCGCAAAAGGCATCGCCCGCGCCGACGCTGCCGATAATCTCTTCCTGCTCCAGCATCCATGACGGGATCCAGCGACCCTCTTCACCGCGGGCTTCTCCCCATGCGCCTTCCGGGCAGTGGATCACCACCCGCTGGCGTACGCCTGCCGCCAGCAGCTGCGCCGCGGCATCGGCGATATGGGCAATGTGCGGGGCGTCGTTTTCATCACGCATTGTCAGGCCGCTAAACTCACCGGCCTCCAGCTCGTTAATGACCAGATAGTCGAGATGGCGCAGGGCAGGGAGCACCAGCGGCTGATAGCGTGGGTCACCCTTGCGGGAAACCAGGTCGAGCGAGGTTTCATACCCCTGGTCACGCATTTGTGCCAGCAGCCGCGCGCTGCGGGTGCCGAACTCGTCATCGGGCATATCCAGGCTGTCGAGCAGCAGGAGATAGCCGAGATGGAAGATCTTCATCGATCCGTCTAAGCGATCGAAAGCGGGAAGATCCAGCAGGCGGTTGGCCCCCGGTGAGTGGAAAAAGGTGCGCTGTCCGCTGGGATCGGTCATCACCTGCGACATGGAGGTTGGCGCAAAGGTGGTGCGCTGTACGCGCTGGCGGTTGACGTGGTACTGGTCGAGCATCGCCAGAATGTAGTCTCCGTCGCTGTCTTCGCCAATCAGCCCCACCGCCTGCAGCGGCAGGCCAACGTGCATTTTCGCCAGCGTCAGCAGGACGTTGAGCGGCGCGCCGCCGGTTGAGCGTTCGCTGTGGGTGATTTCCGCCAGCCAGCCGCGCTCCGGCCACTGCACGATCTGGTGAACGTGGTCCACCAGCATATTGCCTGCGGCGATGATGCCTTTGCGTTCCATTATGCCTGCCCCGCGCTGCCGAAGATGCGCATCTGTTCGGCGACCGTATCCGTAATCGCCTCTTCTATGCCCAGCAGCAGCTCGGCAAACTCGTCGTAGAGCGGCTGGCGTTTTGCCATACGCTGCTCCACGGCGGCGAGCGCGGCCTGCGACATCCCGGTATAGAAATTGATTTTATGAATGCCCAGCTCGATGGCGCGGCGGAAGTCGGCATCGCTAATCCCGGAGCCGCCGTGTAAAACCAGCGGCAGTCCCGTCTGTTGACGAATGGCGTCCAGGCGAGGGAAATCGAGCTTCGGCTCGCCTTTATACTTGCCGTGTGCGTTGCCGATGGCGACGGCCAGCGCGTCGATGCCGGTTGAATCGACAAATTCGCGCGCCAGCTGTGGATCGGTGAAGAAGGCTTCATCCGCATGTCCGTAAAGCGCGCCGCCTTCATCCCCCCCGACCGCGCCCAGCTCCGCCTCCACCGAGACGCCCACCGCATGGCACATCTTCACCACTTCCCGCGTCTGGCGGATGTTTTCCTCATAGCTCAGCGTAGAGCCGTCGAACATCACCGAGCTGAACCCTAAGCGCAGGGCGCGCACCACCGCCTCGAAATGCAGGCCGTGGTCGAGATTGAGCACCACGGGAATGTCGTGACGGGCGGCTTCGAACTTAACCGCTTCGACAAGGGAATCCAGCGACACGTACTTAAAATGCACTTCGGCGATATTGATGATAAACGGCGAGCGCTCCTGCTTTGCGGCGGCGAACAGCGCGCGCAGGAAGTGGGAATCGAGCACGTTAAATGCGCCCAGCGCATAGCGGTGTTGTCTGGCGTGGGCAAGACCGTCGGCAAGAGAAATCAATGGCATCATTCACCCCTTATATCCGAAACAGGTTGTACTCATTGCACAGCACCAGCAGCGCCGGCTCGTCTTCTTCGATGTTGTTATAGCGGGCAACGGGCTGCAAAAAGTGGTTGTCGTGTTCATCGTCATTGACCGAGGACACTTCCCCGACCAGCACGTCGCCGAAGCCGCGTTCGCCCCAGAAACTGTGGTAAAGACCGGGCGTCAGGCAGATGCTTTCCCCTGGTGTGAGGCGCAGCTGGCTGCCGGGGGCGTGGGTTTGACGGCAGCCGTCGACGGTGACCGTCACGTCGGTGTTTTCCGTCTCTTCATGCGCCCCGGCATTCCATAATTCCACGATCAGATTCCCGCCGCCCCGGTTGATGATGTCTTCCCGTTTACGCCAGTGAAAATGCATCGGCGTGACCTGGCCGTCCCGCACGTGCATGATTTTTTCGGCATAGTTTTTTTCATACGGCACGCCGTTGGGCGAGCCGTTGCGCAGGGTAAACAGCGTCAGGCCCTCAGCGGCAAAGTTGTTGCCGCCGAATGCCGTCACGTCCCAGCCGAGCCTGAGGTCGAACACTTCCTGCCATGCAGCCAGGTCCAGCTGCTGCCATTTCGTTGGCGGAAAGCTGGCAAAAGGCGGGAGATGAACGTCGTGCATGGAGAAAAACTGCCGCGTGTGGCCGAGGATTTCGTTAATGTCGGAGCGTTTCATGGGGACTCCTTGAAAACAGTCCCCTCTCCCTGCGGGAGAGGGAAAAGGATCATTTAACCGTCCACCCCTTATACGTGCCGACGTTCTTTTTATCGATCATCGTCACCGGGATCAGCACGGGCGCTTTCGGCGCAGGTTTGCCCTGGAGAATGTCATAGCCGATCTCCACCGCTTTTGCCGCCATGACCTGCGGATCCTGCGCCGGGGTCGCCACAAACAGCGAGTTTTCGCGCTTCAGCGCTTCCTCACCGTCCGGTGAACCATCCACGCCAACGATAAAGAACTCATTACGTTGAGCCTGTTTCGCGGCCAGATCGGCGCCGATCGCCGTCGGATCGTTAATCGCAAACACGCCGTCGATCTTCGGATTGGCCGCCAGCAGGGAGGTCATGACTTCCAGACCGCCTTCACGACTGCCTTTGGCGTTCTGGTTATCCGAGAGCACCTTGATATCCGGATGTTTTTTGAACTCCGTCTGGCAACCTTCCACGCGGTTTTGCACCGCTGAGACCGGCGGTCCGTTGATGATCACCACGTTGCCTTTCCCTTTCAGGCGGTCGGTAATGTACTTACAGGCCATCTCACCCGCCTGGGTGTTATCGGAGGTGATGGTCGCATCAGCCCCTTCCGCCGCGACGTCAACCGCCACGACCACGATCCCGGCGTCCTTCGCGCGCTTCACCGCCGGGCCGATCCCTTTGGAGTCCGCGGCGTTGAGGATGATCATGTCCACTTTCGCGGCGATGAAGTTGTCGATCTGCGCCACCTGCTGGCCCAGATCGTAGCCGCTGGAGACCAGCGTCACCTTGACGTTATCCCCCGCCAGCTTGCGCGCTTCCAGCTCGGCACCTTTGGTGATCTGCACGAAGAACGGGTTAGCCAGGTCACCCACCGTCACGCCAATGGACTTCAGATCTTTCGCCTGCGCAAACGGCGTTGCGGCAAGCAGCGCGCCAGCACAGAGCGCAGTTACTAACGGTTTCAAACGCATCTTGTCTTCCTCACTCGTAGGGTATTGTTGTTATGCACTTTGATGGTGTCGGGTACGGTATTTGTCGATCAGCACCGCAATGATGATCACCGCCCCTTTGATCACCAGCTGCCAGAAGTAGGAGACGCCCATCAGCGTCATGCCGTTGTTCAGGGTGGCGATGATCAATGCGCCGACCAGCGTGCCGGTGATCGTGCCGATCCCGCCGACAAAGCTGGTGCCGCCGAGGATCACCGCCGCAATCGCATCCAGCTCGTAACCCGTGCCGAGGTTGCCGTTAGCGCTGTAGAGGCGTGAGGCGCTCATGACGCCGCCGAGGCCGGAGAGCAGGCCGCTCATGCCGTAGACAAACAGCAGCACCAGCCAGACCTTAATGCCCGTTAAGCGCGCCGCCTGCATGTTGCCGCCCACGGCGTAGATATGAACGCCGAGCGTGGTACGGCGCAGGATGAACCAGCACACCACGATGACCGCCAGGGCGATCACCACCAGCCAGGGAATTGGGCCGAGATAGTTATTGCCGATCCACTCGAAGTTGATGTTCGAGTTAATGACCGTCGTGCCGTCGGCAAGCAGGTATGCCGCGCCGCGCAGCGCCGTGTAGGTGCCGAGCGTGACGATAAAGGGCGGCAGCCCGGCAAAGGCCACCAGCGCGCCGTTAAACAGGCCCAGCACCATGCCGAGCATCAGCGCGGCCGGAATGGACAGCCCGGCGAATTCAGGAATGAGCGATACCACCATCGCGGCTACCGCCGTGGTGCCGAGAATCGACCCCACGGAGAGGTCAATCCCGCCGGTGAGGATAATGAAGGTCATTCCCGCCGCCAGCACGATGTTGATCGACGCCTGACGGGTAATGTTGAGCAGGTTGCTCTCGGTAAAGAAGTTCGGGGCAATAAAGCCAAATACCGCCACAATCAGGATAAGAATTGGCAAAATACCGACCGTTTGCATCAGATCGCTCATCAGCATTTTTTTGGCGGAGGCGGATTTCGCCACCTGCTGCGGATGGGTTGGAGTTGTCATGATTGCACCGCCTGATGATGAGTGTCGTTCACGCCGGTTGCCAGCGTCATAATGTTTTCCTGAGAGATGTCACGCCCGTGAAGCTCGCCCGCGATGCTGCCTTCGCGCATCACGTACACCCGGTCGCTCATCCCCACCACTTCCGGCAGCTCGCTGGAGATCATCAAAATCGCCACCCCTTTGCGCGCCATCTGGTTCATGATGCGGTAGATCTCGCTTTTCGCCCCGACGTCCACGCCACGCGTGGGTTCGTCCAGAATCAGAATGCGTGGGCCAATCGCGACCCAGCGGGAGATGAGCAGCTTCTGCTGGTTGCCGCCCGACAGCCCGCCCGCGCGCACCTGTGCATGCGGCACGCGGATGTTAAGCAGGGCGATGGCGTCATCGGAGATGGCCTGCGCTTTTTTGCGGTTTAACATGCCGAAGGTGGCGTCGCGCTCCAGCGTCGCCATGGTGATGTTCTCCTGCGCCGCCAGCTCCAGAAACAGTCCCTGCTCCTTGCGGTTCTCGGTGAGAAAACCGATGCCGTTTTCGATGGCCGCACGCGGGGAGTGGATCACCACCGGCTCGCCGTCGACCTCAATCATGCCGCCCGTGGCTTTGCGCACGCCGAAGATAAGCTGTGCCAGCTCGGAACGTCCGGCCCCGACCAGCCCCGCCAGCCCGACGATTTCGCCGGAACGCACCTGCAGGCTGCAGGGTTGTACTTTTTTACCGTCGGTGAGGTGATGCACGTTGAGGCGCGGGCTGCCGAGGGGGATATCACGCTCCTTGTTGAACAGGTCGCTTAACGGTCGTCCCACCATCATGCGCACCAGCTCGGAGGCGTTAAGCTTGTCGCGCGTCAGGCTGCCGACGTACTGCCCGTCGCGCAGAACGCTGACGCGGTCAGAGAGTTCATACACTTCCGCCATGCGGTGGCTGATATAAATGATCGCCATCCCTTCATCGCGCAGGCGTAAAATCAGTTCAAACAGGCGATGCGTTTCCCGCGAGGAGAGGGCGGCGGTGGGTTCATCCATCACCAGAATGCGGCTGTTGCGGTGCAGCGCGCGGGCAATTTCTACCTGCTGCTGTTCGGCGATGGTGAGCTTCATCACCAGATCGGTGGCGCTGAACTGTGCGCCGAGGCGGTCAATCACCGCCTGCGCCTGGGCAGCCATCTCTTTGCGCTGCACCATCCCGCCGCGCGACAGCTCGCTGCCGAGGAAGATATTTTCGGCTACGGTCAGATTGGGCGCGAGCTGCATCTCCTGATAAATCAGGGTGATGCCCGCGGCCAGCGCATCCTTCGGCCCTTTAATGTGAAACGGCTGACCGTCAATCAGGATCTCGCCGTGGGTGGCGGTATAGGCCCCCGCGAGGATTTTCATCAGCGTGCTTTTTCCCGCGCCGTTTTCGCCCATCAGCGCGTGGATCTCACCGGGAAAAACCGTCAAATCCACACCCTTGAGCGCGTGGAAACTGCCAAACGTTTTGGCAATGTTGCGCATCTCTAATACCGGGGTTCTGCTCATGGCGGATCTCCTGTGAATGCCGATTTCTGCACTTCATCACAGGTGCGTAAATGCAAAATGTCAGAAGCTGTTCATATTTGTCATAGTTATGAATATTTTTACCCTCACCCCAGCCCTCTCCCTGAAAGGGAGAGGGAGCAAATCATCCCCTCGCCCCTTTGGGGAGAGGGTTAGGGTGAGGGGACATCAAACCACACAGGAACCCAACTTCATGCCATCACACCGCCCCCCGTTCTTCGCCAGCGCCCGCGGTCGCCTGCTGATTTTCAATCTGCTGGTGGTCGCCGTGACGCTGATGGTGAGCGGTGTGGCGGTGCTCGGCTTCCGTCACGCCAGTCAAATCCAGGAGCAGGTGCAGCAGCAAACGCTGGACGATATGACCGGCAGCATGAACCTGGCCCGCGATACCGCCAACGTGGCGACGGCGGCGGTGCGGCTCTCGCAGGTGGTGGGGGCGCTCGAGTACAAAGGGGAAGCCGAGCGCCTCAAGCAGACGCAAATGGCCCTGCGCCATTCACTGGAGCAGCTTGCGGAGGCGCCGCTGGCGCAGCAGGAGCCAGCCCTGGTGGCGCGTATTATTCAACGAAGCAATGAGCTACAGCAGAGCGTGACGGAGATGCTGGAGCGCGGACAGCGACGCCATCTGGAGCGTAACGCGCTGCTGAGCTCGCTATACCAAAGCCAGAGTTACCTGCGTCATCTGCAGGACATCAACCGCCGTTATGACAGTAACGTACCGGGTGCGCAGCAGCTGATGGAGATGGACCGGCTGATCGCCGCCGCCATCGATACCCCTTCGCCGCGCGCGACCATCCAGCAACTGGACGCGGTGGCCGCAACGTTGCCCCGGCGTGCCGCACAGCCGGTCGTAAATACGGTTCTGCCTGATTTTAATGCCGAGCTAGGTCAGCTCGCCCCGCTGTCGAAGCAACTGGAGGAGAGCGATCTGGCGATAAGCTGGTATATGTTCCACATCAAGGCGCTGGTGGCGATCCTCAATAGCGACATCAATCAGTACGTTGAGCAGGTGGCGCAGGCCTCCCGGCTTCGCACCGCCCAGAGCCATCACGAACTGCAATCCATCAGCGTATTTATCACCATTTTCGCCGTGCTGGCGCTGATCATCACCGGGTGTGCCTGCTGGTATATCTACCGCAATCTGGCCTCCAACCTGACGGCCATTTCCCGGGCGATGTCGCGTCTTGCTCACGGTGAACAGAATGTGTCCGTCCCCGCGCTGCAGCGGCGCGATGAGCTGGGTGAACTGGCGCGCGCGTTTAACGTTTTTGCCCGCAATACCGCCTCGCTTGAGCACACCACGCGCCTGCTGAAAGAAAAAACCACGCAGATGGAGATCGACCGCATTGAGCGTCAGGGCCTGGAAGAGGCGCTGCTGCACAGCCAGAAAATGAAGGCCGTTGGGCAGCTGACGGGCGGGCTGGCGCATGATTTTAATAACCTGCTGGCGGTGATCATCGGCAGTCTTGAGCTCACCGATCCTGACGCAAAAGACGCGCCGCGAATTACCCGAGCACTGAAGGCTGCCGAGCGTGGCGCCTTGCTGACGCAGCGCCTGCTGGCGTTCTCCCGTAAGCAATCCCTGACGCCACATGCGGTTGAGATGCGCCCGCTGCTGGAGAACCTCCGGGAACTGCTGCGTCACTCCTTGCCCGCCACCCTGACCCTGGAAATTGAAGCGCAATCCCCGGCATGGCCCGCATGGATCGACGTCAGCCAGCTGGAAAACGCCATCATTAATCTGGTGATGAACGCGCGTGATGCGATGGAAGGGCAAAGCGGGGTGATTAAAATTCGCACCTGGAATCAGCGCGTTACCCGCAGCGACGGACGCAGGCAGGATATGGTGGCGCTGGAAGTCATTGACCGCGGCAGCGGCATGTCGCAGGAGGTCAAATCCCGGGTCTTTGAACCGTTCTTCACCACCAAACAGACCGGGAGCGGGAGCGGGTTAGGCCTGTCGATGGTGTACGGCTTTGTGCGCCAGTCCGGTGGTCGCGTGGAGATTGAAAGCGCGCCGGGACAGGGAACGACCGTGCGGCTTCACCTCCCGCGCTCGACGCAGCCCGCCGCTGCAGTTGATGAAGCACTGTCAGCCACCGCCTCCGTCGAGAGCGAGCGCCTGGTGCTGGTTCTGGAGGATGAAGCGGATGTCCGTCAGACCCTGTGCGAGCAATTGCACCAGCTTGGCTATCTGACGCTCGAAGCGGACAACGGCGAGCAGGCGCTGAACATGCTGGCGGCGTCGCCGGATATTGGCATGTTTATCAGCGACCTGATGTTGCCCGGAAGCCTGAGCGGGGCCGAGGTGATTAGCCATGTGCGCAGTCACTATCCGCAGCTTCCGGTGCTGCTGATCAGCGGCCAGGATTTACGGCCCACGCATAATCCTCAGCTGCCGGACGTTCCGTTACTGCGTAAGCCGTTTACGCGGTTGCAGCTGGCACAGGCTCTGCGGAAAATATGTTTTTAAATGCCCCTGTTTAGGATTTCATTAAGAGCATCGTTGACGCCGGTGATGTTAATCTGCGCAAAATTTAGCAGATTGGGATATAAAAGGAATTATGCCGGTACTCACAAAGGGGGACTCACAAATGATCGTGATGCCTACAACATACAGCCCGAGCACAATTGCCAGGTCGTTTAAACTCGTTGATGAGTTTGAGCTTTCCGGGCGAGTGCTACATGTTATTTTTGACAGCCAGACGCCAAGAGCTGCGATTATTGAAGCGGATATCGAAACCTTCGATGGGGTGCCCCGGCATCGGGTTGTTGCTGCCCTGGATTTACAACGTAAAACGCATTTGGGTGAAGATATCATTGCCGTCGAGCGCTGTTGGGAAGATGCCAATGTTATTCAGGTAGAAGGTATCTGTGTTGATCCCGCCGAGCGTGACAAGGGACTGGCAACTCGCCTGTATGAAGCCCTGGTATTACAGTGTGGCGTGACACTTGTCAGCGACTTTGAACAATATGAGGGTGGGAAGATGCTCTGGCAGAAAATTGC
Organism: Enterobacter sp. BNK-13; assembly: GCF_048685015.1. Classification (NCBI taxonomy): domain Bacteria; kingdom Pseudomonadati; phylum Pseudomonadota; class Gammaproteobacteria; order Enterobacterales; family Enterobacteriaceae; genus Enterobacter; species Enterobacter sp. BNK-13. The sequence goes on from NZ_JBLQTP010000001.1 coordinate 4,750,864, forward strand.
CCGCGAGTCTGACCAAATCGCTGTATTTGTTCTCGATACCGAGCAGGGCGCATTTTGGCCGTATGATGGTAGCAAGGTTATCTATGACGGAGGGTGTATCCCCGAAGATCGTATCTGGAGCCATTCGCCGGATCAAAAATGCTACGGCATCGTCCTGGTCGCAGAAAATAAACAGCGTGCGAATCAACTGATGGAAGTCCCAGGACACAACTGAATTTGAGATTCCTCCGCTACCCCCGTTTCCTGCTGTTCATTATCGTAAGGCCAGTTCACCTGCGAGTCTGGCCTTATGAAACGTTACTCAACTGCTCTGTTATTTGGTCTGCTGTCACTCACCAGCCAACTGGCTCATGCCGACATTGTTGATGATGCTATTGGCAACATTCAGCAGGCGATCAACGATGCCTACAACCCCAGCAGCAGCCGCAGCAATGACGACGACGATCGTTATGACCGCAGCCGTCAAATCGACAGTCGACAGTACGACGATCGTCGTCGGCAGCTCGAAGACAGACGCCGCCGTTTAGACGAGCGCCAGCGCCAGCTGGATGACGACAGGCGTCGGTTAGAAGAGGATGAGCGCAGGTTAGAAGACGATTACGATCGAGGCTAAAGCCTGGTGGCGCTTCGCAGGCGCAGGCCTGCAAAAACCTGGACCGTAGGCCGGGTAAGGCGCAGCCGCCACCCGGCAAAACTCAGTCCAGTACCAGCACCATCCCGTCATACCCCGCTTCAATGCCGTCGGGCAGCGGGTTATCCATCATCCACACGTCAAACTGATGGCTGATATGCGTCAGGATCACCTGCGGGCAGCCAATCACCTCGTTTAGCGCCATCACGGTATTTAAGTCGCAATGGTTTCGCGGCGTCTCGTCGCGCGGTTCGTGGCTGCAGTCGATAATCATCGCCTGCGGCTGATTGTTGAGCAGGAACTTCACCGTTTTTTCCGGCAGTCCGGCGGTATCGGACAGCCAGGCCACGCGGCTGTGGGCCGATTCCAGCAAATACCCGAAGGTCAGTTTCGAATGGTTGAGCGGCAGCGGCGTGACCCGCAAACCCTGGAGCTCAAACATCACAAACGGTTCGACCGTGTGGCTGAAATCCAGAATCCCCGGATGTTTAAACAGGTCGTCGCATCCCGCTTCATCCGGCGGACCGTAAACGGGGATCGTCGCGCCCACGCCCCAACGCAGGGGGAAGAGCCCCTGGACGTGATCCATATGGTAATGGGTGAGCAAAAATTGCTGAAAGCTGCCTGCGGCCCAGTCGTCCATCAGGTGCGGAATACCGGCATCCAGCAGGGTCACCGCATCGTTGAATTTGACCACCGCGCTACAGGGACGACGGCGATAGTTATCCTGCAGGCGCGCCCGGCGACACGCCGCGCAGTCGCAGCCAAAGACCGGCACGAGTTGCGCGCTTCCGGTTCCTGTTAACGTGATTGTCAGACTCATAACGCACCTCTACAGCGGTTTGGTGAATCGGAAATGGCTCTGCGTATATCCTTCACGAACGTAAAAACGATGGGCGTCCACGCGCTTCACGCTGGTGGAGAGTTCGGTCAGCTCCGCGCCGGCCTCTCGTGCCACCCCTTCCGCCCAGGCCAGCAGCTGGCTGCCCACCTTTAATCCGCGCGCCTGCGGCATCACCACCAACTCCTGGATCTCGCCGATCCAGCGTGCATGGTGGAGGTGAAACTGCAGGTGCAGGCCGATCATGCCGATGACCTGCCCGTCCAGTTCGGCAAGCTGATAGCGCATATTGCGATCCTGCAGATTGGCAAGATAGCCCGCGTGAAACGCCTGGCGATCGAACTCGGCCTGCTTTAACTCGCAGATTAACGCGTAAACGATTTGCGCATCGTCGGCGGTGGCGGGACGAAGCGTGCAGTCAGGCATGCTGTTTCTCCTTCTGACGGATAAGCGATAAAAAGGTCTCGACTGACTGTAGCAAACTTCCGTCGTTATTGAGGACGTGGCAGTCGGACGGGGTATAGCGGGCCGCACGCTCCAGCCGCTGGTCGATCTCACGGGCGGATTCACGCCCCCGGCTCTGCAACCGGCTGCGCAGGACGTCCGGTGAAACCTGCAGGCAGACCGGCAGCAGGGCCGCTCCATAGCGGGCGCGCGCTTGCGAAAGATGCGCCCGTGAACCGTTGACCAGCACGTCGAACCCCGCATGCAGCCACAGATCGGTCTCGATGCCGATCCCGTAGTAATAACCGTTGGCGTGCCAGCTCAGCGCCAGCAGATTTTGCCCGGCACGGGTGAAAAACTCCTGCTCGCTCAGGGCGATATGGTTTTCACTCCCCGCATTCGCCGACCGGGTAATGTACCGGTGCGCCACCAGCAGTTGCGGATGCTCCTGCTGCCGTAAGGCGGACAGCAGGCTGTCCTTACCGGAGCCGGACGGCCCCATTAACCAGATAAGTCTTCCCATCAGAACACCCTCTTTCCCTGACGCCAGACGTGGTCGATATGGATGTGCTCGCCCCTGCGGTGGGCCAGCACCAGATCCGCCCGCTTGCCTTCGGCTATCTCGCCGCGATCCTGCAGGTTAAGCGCCGAAGCCGGGTTTTTCGTCACCAGGCGAATCGCCTGTGGTAGCGTAAAGCGGTTGCCCTCGTCGTCGGCCACCCGGAACGCCGCGTCGAGCAGGCTGGCGGGGTAATAGTCGGACGAGAGGATATCCAGCAGGCCGAGGGAAGCGAGCTTGCTTGCCGCGACGTTGCCGGAGTGTGAGCCGCCGCGCACGATGTTCGGTGCGCCCATCAGCACGTTCATCCCGTGCTTGCGAGAGGCTTCAGCCGCCTCGAACGTGGTGGGAAATTCAGCGATCACGCTGCCAAGCTGGTGGGATTCGACCACGTGATCGTGTGTGGCGTCGTCATGGCTGGCCAGCGCGATATTCCGGTCCCGGCACATCGCCGCGATCCTGAGACGGTTAGGCTGCGACCACTGTGCCGCAAGCGCCAACTGCTCTTCTTCGTAACGGGCCATCTCCGCATCGCTGAGAGAATATTTGCCCTGATAGTATTCGCGATACTTTTCAATGTTGGCGAACTGACGCTGCCCCGGCGAGTGGTCCATCAGGGAGACCAGCGAGACCGGCTCGCGGCCTACCAGCTTTTCAAACAGCGGCAGGGTGGTGTGGTGCGGCAGCTCGCAGCGCAGGTGCAGGCGGTGCTCGGCGCGGTTGAGGCCGCGTTTTTGCGTCTCCTCCACGGCGTTGATCATCTTCTCCAGGTTCTCCAGACGGTCGCCGCCGTCGCGCACGTCACCGATGGCCACCGCGTCCAGTACGGTGGTGATGCCGCTGGCGACCATCAGCGCGTCGTGGCTGCTCATCGCTGAATGCGCGGGCCAGTCCACCTTCGGCCGTGGCGTGAAGAACTTGTCCAGATTATCGGTATGCAGTTCGATCAGCCCCGGCAGCAGCCAGCCGCCGTCGCCGTCCATCGCTTCGGGTGAGCGGCTCTGGGTTTCGGCAAACGCGCGGATTGTTCCGTCCTGGATCTCAATCGAGCCGCCAACCACCTCATTGTCCAGTACCAGCTTGACGTTATTGATAATCATGCGGGAGTCCCCATTGGGTGCAGCCGGTCCGCGACGCGGGTGCGAACGTTCTCGTCGTGGAAGATCCCGACGATCGCCGCCCCGCGCGCTTTGGCCTGTTCGATCAGTTCCACCACGGCGGCGCTGTTTTTGCTGTCGAGCGAGGCGGTGGGTTCATCCAGAAGTAAAATCGGGTAGTCGACGATAAAGCCGCGGGCGATATTGACGCGCTGCTGCTCGCCGCCGGAAAAGGTCGACGGGGCAAGGTGCCACAGGCGCTCGGGCACGTTCAGGCGCGTCAGCAGGCTGGCGGCTTTGGCGGCGCAGGTTTCGCGCGGCACGCCGAGATCCAGCAGGGGCTGCATCACCACGTCGAGGGCGGAGATCCGCGGGATCACCCGCAGAAACTGGCTCACCCAGCCGATCGTGGTGCGGCGCACGTCCAGCACCTTCCGCGCGGGGGCCTGTACCAGGTCGACCCATTCATCGCCGTGGCGAATATGAATATGGCCTTCGTCGGGCAAATAGTTGGCGTAGAGGGAGCGCAGCAGGGTCGATTTTCCGCTGCCGGAGTGGCCGTGCAGCACCACGCATTCGCCGCGATTAACCTCCAGAGAGGCATTTTGCAGCACCGGCAGACGTACGCCGTTTTGCTGGTGGAGCACAAAGGTTTTACTTACGTTTTGTACGTGGATCATGTTGGCCTCGCGATTTGTTTTGCCGGGTGGCGGCTTCGCCTTACCCGGCCTACAGGTGCGCTATTCGTAGGCCGGGTAAGCGCAGCGCCACCCGGCAGCAGCACCCTCAGTTCTGCAACACGGACGACACCAGCAGCTGGGTGTAGGGATGGTGGGGATCGTCGAGCACACGGTCGGTTAACCCAATTTCCACCACCCGACCCTGCTTCATCACCAGCAGGCGGTCCGCCAGCAGGCGCGCAACGCCCAGATCGTGGGTGACAATCACCACTGCCAGGTTCAGCTCTACCACCAGGCCGCGCAGCAGGTCGAGCAGGCGCGCCTGCACCGAGACGTCCAGCCCGCCGGTGGGTTCATCCATAAACACCAGCTTCGGGTGCGTGACCAGGTTGCGGGCGATCTGCAGGCGCTGCTGCATACCGCCGGAGAAGGTGGTGGGCAGGTCGTCGATGCGCGACGCGGGGATTTCCACTTCTTCCAGCCAGTGTTGCGCCGTAGCGCGGATGTTGCCGTAGTGGCGCGCGCCGGTGGCCATCAGGCGTTCGCCGATATTTCCCCCCGCCGAGACCTGACGGCGCAGGCCGTCCATCGGGTGCTGGTGCACCACGCCCCACTCGGTGCGCAGCAGGCGGCGGCGCTCGGCCTCGCTCATGCCATAGAGGGAGTGTCCCTGATAGAGTATCTCGCCGTGTTGCGGCGTCAGGCGCGCGGAGATGGACTTCAGCAGGGTGGTTTTGCCTGAGCCGGACTCGCCGACAATCCCCAGCACTTCGCCCGGCCACAGCTCGAACGACACGTCGCTAAAGCCTTTGCCCGGCGCATACAGGTGGGTCAGGTTGTTAACCGAAAGCAGCGGTTTCATTGGCCGTTCGCCTCGCTCTGTTGGCGGCAGAAATCGGTGTCGGAGCAGACAAACATCCGTTTGCCCGTGTCTTCCAGCACCACTTCATCCAGATAGCTGTGTTTGGAACCGCAGATGGCGCACGGTTCGTCCCACTCCTGCACCGTAAACGGGTGATCGTCGAAATCCAGGCTTTCGACACGCGTGTAGGGCGGGACGGCGTAGATGCGTTTTTCACGTCCGGCACCGAACAGCTGCAGGGCGGGCATCATGTCCATCTTCGGGTTATCGAATTTCGGGATCGGCGACGGGTCCATGACGTAGCGCCCGTTGACCTTCACCGGGTAGGCATAGGTGGTGGCGATATGGCCGAAGCGGGCGATATCCTCATACAGCTTCACCTGCATGACACCGTACTCTTCCAGGGCGTGCATGGTGCGGGTTTCGGTTTCGCGCGGCTCGATAAAGCGCAGCGGCTCCGGGATCGGCACCTGGAAAATCAAAATCTGATCTTCCGTCAGCGGGGTTTCCGGAATGCGGTGGCGGGTCTGGATCAGCGTCGCGTCTTCGGTTTTTTCCGTGGTCGCGACGCCCGTCACCCGCTGAAAGAAGGTGCGGATCGATACGGCGTTGGTGGTGTCGTCCGCGCCCTGGTCGATCACTTTCAACACGTCTGCTTCACCGATCACGCTGGCGGTGAGCTGAATACCGCCGGTACCCCAGCCGTAGGGCATCGGCATTTCGCGGCCGCCGAACGGCACCTGATAGCCAGGGATCGCCACCGCTTTAAGTATCGCTCGGCGGATCATGCGTTTGGTTTGCTCATCCAGATAGGCAAAGTTGTAGCCGCTTAAGTTAGCCATGTTTGCGCTCCCGTTGCAGGCGTTTCAGCAGTTCCAGTTCGGCCTGGAAATCGACGTAGTGCGGCAGCTTGAGATGCGAGACGAAGCCCGCGGCCTCGACGTTATCCGCGTGGGCCAGGACGAACTCTTCGTCCTGCGCCGGGCCCGCGATGTGTTCGCCGTAGTCCGGCGCCTGCAGGGCGCGGTCGACCAGCGCCATGGCCATCGCCTTGCGCTCGCCAAGGCCAAACACCAGCCCGTAGCCGCGGGTAAAGTGCGGGTCTTCATTTTCGGGGGCAACAAAACCGTTCACCATTTCGCATTCGGTCATCAGCAGTTCGCCGATGTTCACCGCAAATCCCAGCTCTTCCGGCACGATTTCAACGTCGATGTAGCCGCTGCGAATTTCGGCGGCAAATGGATGGTTACGCCCGTAGCCGCGCTGGGTGGAGTAGGCCAGCGCCAGCAGATAGCCTTCGTCGCCGCGCATCAGCTGCTGCAGGCGGGACGAGCGTGTACACGGGTAGACCGGCGGCGTGCGGGTGATGTCATCCGGCTGCGCGCCGGAGTCCTCCTCCGCCTTCGCCAGGCCCTGTTTCGCCAGCAGGCTGAAGACGTGCGGAGACGGTTCCTGTTCGGCGTCAGAGTTACTGAGTCGTGGCGCCTCGCCGTTCGCCAGCAGGGTAAAATCCAGCAGGCGATGGGTGTAGTCATAGGTAGGGCCAAGCAGCTGGCCGCCGGGGATGTCTTTATAAACGGCAGAAATGCGGCGCTCCAGGCGCATCTCCGCCGTGTTCACCGGCTCGCTGACCGCCAGTTTCGCCAGCGTGGTGCGGTAGGCGCGCAGCAGGAAGATCGCTTCCACGTTATCACCGCTGGCCTGCTTCAGGGCCAGCGCCGCCAGTTCTCGGTCGGCGATGCCGCCTTCGGTCATTACCCGGTCTACGGCGAGATTAAGCTGCTGCTCAATCTGGGCGACGCTCAGCTCGGGGAGCTGTTCATCGCCCCGTCGTCTGTGCGCCTGCAGCGCATGGGCGGCGGTGATGGCCTTCTCGCCCCCTTTAACGGCTACGTACATCAGCACACCTCCACGTGGGTGGTCCGCGGGATGGCCAGCAGGCGTTCGCCGCAGGTCAGGATCAGGTCAATGCCCAGCGGGAACGGGTGCGGGCGCTCGGTCAGCTCGTGAATGATGCACTCTGGCAGCTGCGGCGCGACCATGCGCTCGTCGGCGATGCCTGCGCCGGTCAGGCGCAGCATGCGGCCGCCGCTCAGGCTGGCGACCTGCAAAATCAGCGTGGCGCTGGTTTCCGGGGCGACGGCGGTGCCTTCGCTCAGGGCATTCAGCTGTTCATGGCTGATTTGTTCGTCGGCCACGGCAAAGATCGCCTGCCGGGGCTGATCGACCAGCGGAGCGCCGGTATGAAAACGCAGGTTCTGGCTGGCGATGTCGTTCGACAGGGCACCCGAAAGCCATACCGGGGTATCGTTGTCGGCCAGGGTCAGCAGTACGCTGGTGGTGGCCAGATTCAGCGGCAGCCAGCCCTGGGAGAGCTGGTGCAGCGAGACAATCACGCCCGGCTCGCTCATGGCCTTCAGCAGGCGACGAAAACTGTGTTGGGCATCCTGGACGGCCAGGGTAAAAGCAGGTTGAAGCGTCATGCGTTGTCTCCGCGAACGAGCGTAAAGAAGTCGACCCGGCTGGTATTCACTTCGGCCTGACGCGCGGCAAGACGTGCGGTGCGGTCGGCCTCCAGCGGGGAAATAAGGGTTTCCATCAGCGTCTGGAAATGCGGTGGTTCCTGTAAAAGCGCGTCGATGACCGCGCAGCGCTCGGCGTGGGCTTTATCACGCCCCAGTACGTAGCTGTAGCCCAGCGTGCCGCTGTGCAGGCGGATCGCTGCGCGGGTGAGGGTGGCATCCCCGGCGAAAAAGCGCTCGCCGGTGCCGCCCATGCGCGCCTGGATCTGCACGAGGCCGATCTCCGGCGCGCGGAGGATGTCGTACCCGGGAGCCAGGCTAAGGGCGTTCATGCGGGCAGACAGCGCAGCAGGCTGGCTGTGGGCCAGCACGCGCATCCAGCGCTGTCGGGTGGCGGTGTCGAAGTGCATTCAGTGCTCCATGGTGAATTCGATCATGTCGGCGCGGGTCAGGCTGACGGAATATTCCGTCGCGTCGATCTCGCCGTCACGGTGGTTGAGGGTGCGCACGCAGAGCAGCGGGGCCATATTGGGGATTTCGAGCACTTTGCTCTCTTTCGCCTGCGCGCGGCGGGCGCTGATACGCGTCTGGGTGCGTTTCAGCGCAATGCCTGTCGCATTCTGGAGAAAATCATGTAGCGAACCGCTGGAGAAATTCTGCAGCACTGGCCAGAGGGTGAGATCCGCGAAGTAGTGGTCTATCTGGCACACCGCGACGCCGTTGACCCGGCGCAGGGTGCGCAGGTGGATGACGTTGTCGCCCTCCTGAATACCCAGCGCGTCCGCCACGTGGCTGGAGGCCGGGCGTAAGACAGAGAGCAGCTTTTCGCTGGTCGGGTGGCTGCCCTGATCCAGCAGGTTCTGGCTAAAGCGCGCCTGGGCGTTAAGCGGGTAGTCGAACGGGCGCATCAGCACCAGCACGCCCACGCCCTGACGGCGCTGGACCCAGCCGCGCTCGACCAGCTGGTCAATGGCACGGCGCAGGGTGTGTCGGTTCACTTCATAGCGGTCGGCAAGCTGCTGCTCGGCAGGAAGGTAGTCTCCGCAGCGGTAGTGCGTGCGCAGCTCCACTTCGAGCTTCGCCGCAATCTCTTGCCAGCGGGTAGGGTAACTGGTCGGATGTCTGGATAAGTGCATAGAAAACAAAGCCTCGCTTCTCAGATGAAGTGCTTACGCAAACGTTGAGAGAGGAAATCCAGCAGGCTGACGGTGATGATGATAAGCACCATCAGGGCACAGGTTTGCTGGAACTGGAAACCGCGAATCGCTTCCCACAGGGTGACGCCAATCCCGCCTGCGCCGACCATGCCGACGACGGTGGCGGAGCGGACGTTGGACTCAAAGCGGTACAGGGAGTAGGAGATCAGCAGCGGCATCACCTGTGGCAGAACGCCGTAGAGGATCTCTTCGATTTTGTTGGCGCCGGTCGCGCGAATGCCTTCCACCGGACCGGGCTCAATGGCTTCGACCACCTCGGAGAGCAGCTTGGAGAGCACACCGGTGGTGTGGATGAACAGCGCCATGACGCCCGCAAACGGACCCAGGCCGACGGCGACCACGAACAGCATCGCAAAGACCATTTCGTTGATCGCTCGACAGGCGTCCATCAGGCGGCGCATGGGCTGGTATACCCACCACGGCACGATGTTTTCGGCGCTCATCAGGCCAAACGGAACAGAGAGAATAACGGCCAGCGCGGTGCCCCAGACGGCGATTTGCAGGGTGACCGCCATTTCGCTGAGGTAGTCCTGCCACTGGCTGAAGTCCGGCGGGAAGAAGTCGGCGGCGAAGGTCGCCATGTTGCCCGCGTCTTTGAAGAGCAGCAGCGGATCCATTTCCGCGCCCTTCCAGGAGATAACCAGCACCGCCAGCAGGATGGCCCAGCTTATGAGCGAGAACCAGCTGCGCTTTGGCGGTGGGAGGGTGATGGTTTGCATGTATTACTCCGCAGGTCTTTGTGTGCCGGATGGCGCTACGCTTATCCGGCCTACGATCCAAAATGTAGGCCCGGTAAGCGCAGCGCCACCGGGCGAAAAGCGTTACTGCACCGCTTTATTCACGCTCGTCATCGCGCCGAGCGCGGCGGTCAGGCGGTCGAGGTCTTCAAGCTGGGCCTGAATCGCGGCCACTTTGCTGGTCTTCTCCTCGTCCTTCAGGCCTTTGTTGTCCTTCACGCCCTGCATCTCTTTAAACAGCGCCAGCTGGCGAATCGGGACCAGCTGCAGGTCGCTTGACGGGCGGAACGGCGCCCAGCCCAGACGTTCGAGGACCGCTTTCTCTTCCGGCGTTTTGCCATAGGTCATAAAGAAGTCGTACACCTTGTCCTTGGTGCTTTCGGACAGGTTTTTACGCCACACGATCGGGTCGCCGGGGATCAGCGGGGATTTCCAGATAACCTTGATCTCTTTCAGCTTGTCCGGGGCGGAGGTCTTCAGCTTGTCGAGGTTCTCGGTGTTGTTGGTGGCAACATCCACCTGCTTGTTGGCCACGGCCAGAGCGTTGGTTTCATGGCTGGCGTTTACCGTGCGCTTGAAGTCGCTGGCAGAGGCGTTGTTTTTGGCGAAGACGTAGTAGCCAGGGACAAGGTAGCCGGAGGTAGAGTTCGGATCGCCGTTGCCGAAGGTCAGCTCTTTGCGTTTGGCGAGCATGTCATTGAGGTTGTTGATTGGGCTGTCTTTGTTGACGATCAGCACGCTCCAGTAGCCCGGGGAGCCATCTGCCGCGACGGTCTGGGCAAAGACCTGGCCGTTCGCGCGGTCCACCGCTTCCATGGCGGAGAGGTTGCCGTACCAGGCGATGTCTACTTTATTAAAGCGCATCCCCTGGATGATGCCTGCATAGTCCGGGGCGAAGAAGGCGTTCACTTTGATCCCCAGTTTGGTTTCCATATCTTTCAGGAACGGTTCCCACTGAGGTTTCAGGTTTTGCTGTGATTCCGTCGAAATAATGCCGAAGTTCAGCGCTTTTTCCTGCTCTTGTGCATACGCCGGGCTTAACAGGGTGCTGAGGCTGAACATGCTGGTAAAGGCCAGCGCGGCAACGGCTTTGTAGCTCATGTACTTTCCTCGGATCGGGTTTAATTAAGCAGCCTGCGCGTTCTCTTCGACGCGGTTAATGCTGCGATAGAGATGGTCAAAACGTTCGTTATCAAACTGATGGCTCGCGCCATCAAAGAACACGTGCCCCTGACGCAGGGCGACGATGCGTTCGCAATAGCGCAGGGCGTAATCCACCTGATGCAGCGTGACCACTACTGTGATGCCGTCGTTCTGGTTAATGTCGCGCAGGGTTTCCATCACGATGCGGGCGGACTCCGGGTCCAGCGAGGCGATGGGTTCGTCAGCAAGAATGATTTGCGCTTTCTGCATCAGCGCGCGCGCAATCGCCACGCGCTGCTGTTGTCCACCGGACAGGGTGGAGACGCGCTGGTGGGCGAAGTGCGCCATGCCGACGCGGGTCAGCGCCTGTAAGGCTTCCTGCTTCTGGGAAGGGGTGAACCAGCGCAGACAGGTGCGCCAGAACGGGGTGCTGCCGAGCGCGCCAATCAGCACGTTCTCCAGCACCGTCAGGCGGTTTACCAGGTTGAACTGCTGGAAGATATAGCCCGTCTGGGCACGGCTCTTGCGGATATCGCTCGCCAGACGCCCCGCGCGCTGCACGGTATTACCCAGCAGCTCGACGTGGCTTTCCGGCGTTTTATCGCCGGTGATAAGCCCGCTCAAATGGCGCAGAAGAGTGGATTTACCCGAGCCGGAAGGCCCGAGAAGTGCCACCATATCGCCCTGCCGGACGGTCAGATCAACGGCATGCAGAGCCTTGTTGTGATTGAAGGTCTTGCTCAGTTTCTCGACGCGGATGACAGTTTGCATGTGCTGGGCCTCACGATAAATGTGGCCTCATGCTGGCGCATCAATGTGACATTTGGGTTAAGTGCAGGTTGCGGGAGTTTGAAGAGTTGAGCGGAGTTTGATGACAATCATCGTAGGCCCGGTCAGCGCAGCGCCACCGGCGCTGTGGGCGGATGCGCTGCGCGTGTCCTGCCTACGACGTTTGTTGCTTGACGACGTTAATCATCCACGGCACGCCGTATTTGTCGGTGACTTTACCGAAACCGTGCGCCCAGAAGGTCTCCTGCCAGGCCATTTCGATATTCCCGCCATCGGCAAGGTTGTCGAACCAGCGCTTGCCTTCATCGACGTCCTGGGTGTCGAGCACCAGCGTAAAGCCCGCGTACTGCGCATTGCTGCCAGGCGGCAACCCGTCGCTCATCATGATATCGCTGCCCGCAATGCGGACGTTGGAGTGGGCGATAGCCGAATCCGGAAATTGCATACCGGACGGACAGCCTTCATCGCTGTTATCGCTTTTTGGCATTTCGCCGAAGGTAATTTTATAGAGAAGCTCTGCGCCGACGGCTTGCTGGTAGAAGGCGGTGGCCTCAGCGCAGTTGCCGGCGAAAGAGATGTAGGGACTTAACGGCATAATCTTTACCTCACGTAAGAAAAGCCCATTAAGTGTAGTTCCCGAAAGCCCGGCAAGCGAAGCGCCACCGGGCGGGTAAATCAGTTCTTTTTCACGAACTCAGATTTCAGTTTCATCGGACCGAAGCCGTCAATTTTGCAGTCGATATTATGATCGCCTTCAACCAGACGGATATTCTTCACTTTGGTGCCGATTTTCAGCATGGAAGAACTGCCTTTCACCTTCAGGTCCTTAACGACGGTAACGCTGTCACCGTCCGCCAGCAGATTGCCGTTCGCATCTTTCACGATGAGCGCATCAGCATCCTGAGCCGGCTCGGCATCATTCCATTCATGAGCGCATTCCGGGCAGATGAACATGCCATTATCTTCATAGGTGTATTCAGAATTGCATTTTGGGCAGTGTGGAAGTGACATATCGGTATCCTCAAAAGTGTAAACGCGCTGGAAAGTGCCAGCAAAATGACGGCAGGGTGCCGAAAAAGGCGGCAAGTATAGCGCAAATCCACACCGTTGTCGGTGATATTGTGAATTAAAAAGGCAAAAAGCGTATCGGGAGTGACACGTTCTGTCAGTCAGTTAAGCGATGCTTATGCCCATTAACACGGTGGGAAGAAATGACGATAAATATATCGAATATTTTATTGCAGCAAATTGCTACGCTCTGCCATTTCGGATAAGGTGAAGCGACACATTGTTATTTATCGCCGGACTTCACTGCCCTACATATCTTATGGCAGTGGCACATTACCTCTCTTTTTAGGTGGATAAATAATGATGATATATCCTGAAGTTTCTTAAAAATGGGCTACGCTTTTTTCTTTTGGCTAACGGGCCAGGAGAGAAGCTATACACGCCATGCAAGGATAGTGAATTATTTCTGATTATCTTCAATCAGTTATATTTCGGCGAACATGTTTTCCACACGTGATCATATAAGCCTGAACGACATAATTAAAACAAGTGGCTTAATAAAAGTAATAAATTTGCGTTAAGGAAAGGCTTTTATCATGCACACACAGACCATTTTTGAATTAAGCCAGGAAGCGGAGCGTTTGTTACAGCTTGCCCTGCAAAATCTTGATACGTTGAAATCAATGCCGACTGCAATGCTGGAGAGCACTGCGGCTGCTATTACAGGCGAAACGAACAACGTTTTACCTTTGCATTTTAGCGCGCGCGGCGTCGACGCGCAGCAGGCGATGCTGAATAATGAATTACGGAAAATAACCCGGCTGGAAATGGTCCTGGCCATTGTGGGCACCATGAAAGCGGGAAAATCGACCACCATTAATGCGATTGTGGGTACCGAAGTGCTGCCGAACCGCAATCGTCCGATGACGGCGCTGCCGACGCTGATCCGCCACACGCCGGGTCAGAAGGAGCCGGTGCTGCATTTCTCTCATGCCTCCCCGATTGATGAATTGATCCAACTGCTTCAGAAACAGCTATGCGATTACGATCGCGGGAAGCTGGCCCAGCGTCTGGAAATTGATAAAGACATGAATACGCTGCTGGAGCGCATTGAAAAAGGGGAAGCGTTTGAGAAGCATCATCTGGGCGCGCAGCCGATATTTCATTGTCTGAAAAGCCTCAATGACCTGGTGAGACTTTCCCAGGCGCTGGGCGTGGCGTTTCCGTTCTCGGAATATGCGGCTATCGAACATATCCCGGTCATTGAAGTGGAGTTCGTGCATCTTGCGGGCCTGGATGCCCACCTCGGGCAGCTGACGCTGCTCGACACGCCCGGGCCGAACGAGGCCGGACAGCCGCATCTGCAAAAAATGCTCAGCGAGCAACTCTCCCGCGCATCGGCGGTGCTGGCCGTGATGGATTATACCCAGCTTAAATCCATCTCTGATGAAGAAGTCCGCCAGGCCATTTCCGCGGCGGGAAAATCGGTGCCGCTGTATGCGCTGGTTAATAAATTCGATCAGAAAGATCGCAATAGCGACGATGAAGAACAAATCCGGGCGATGATCTCCGGCACCTTAATGAAAGGCAATATTTCGCCTGGGCAGATTTATCCCGTTTCGTCCATGTGGGCGTATCTGGCGAACCGCGCGCGCTACGAGTTGAGTACGCACGGTCAACTGCCGGATCATCAGGAGCAACCCTGGGTGCAGGATTTTGCCGAAGCGGCACTCGGACGTCGCTGGCGTACGGCGGACCTGGACGATATCGACCATATCCGACATTCTGCCGATTTGCTCTGGGAAGATTCGCTCTTCGAGCAACCGATACGTAAGCTGATTTACGCCGCCTATGCCAATGCCTCGCTATACGCGCTGCGTTCAGCCTCGCATAAGCTGCTCAACTACGCGCAAAATGCCCGCGAGTATCTCGATTTCCGCTATCAGGGGCTGACGGTGGCCTTTGAGGCGCTGGAGTTGAATATCGCACGTCTGGAAGAGGACATGGCGCTTTTGCAGACGCGTCAGTGCGTGGTGAGCGATGAGGTGAAACACGAGGTTGAGGAAGCGCTGAGCGCTACCGCGGACTTTATCGGGTCCCAAAAAACCGCGCTACACCATGAAATTGACCTGGTGTTCAGCACGCACCCGATTCTTGATTTGCCAGGCACCGACCGGCCGAACCTTCGCGGTGAGGTGCTGAAGCAGCTGGTTCTGGACGATGAAAGGCAGGCGCAGATTGCGCTGAGTAAATTACGCGCCTCCTGCGAGCAGGTGATGCTGGATGCCCAGACGAAGATCGGCCGGGAGCTGGCGTTACGCTTCGATCAGCTGGAGTCCACGCTGGCGCGCTCTCTGAACGAAGCCATGCGTCCCATCGAAACGCGTATTAAAGAGCATCTGAGCCATGCGGGTTTTCGGGCGCGGATCAGCTTCCCGGCGTTTCAGGCAAGCCAGCTTAACTTTAATACGCGGGCGCTGTTCAACGATGCGATTGCGCAGGACGACAGCCAGGCCGTCCCTCCCTCCGGCGGGAGCAGCATGCGTGAAACGGTCTCTCGTTGGCTCAATAATCCAGGCTGGGGCTGGGACGAGTATGTGGAAACGCGCACGCGGTATGTTATCGACATTGCGCAGCTACATGACAAATTTAAGCAACATATTGATCAGTTTTGTGAACAAATACGTAAAGCTTTGTCCGCGCAGGTCGATGTCTCTGTTACGGCAGGAATGGCGACGTTCTTTGCAGAATTTTCGTTGTGCCTGACCGGGTTACAGGAAAGCTTGCGTGATAGCCTCGCAGTGCGTCAGCAAAATGAGCACTCAACCCGAGCGCTCTGCCAGTTGTTGAAGCAAAGCATCACTACTGCGACGTGGATACAGGAAGATACCCGACTGTTACGCGATGATATTCAAACCCTATTCGCGGCAGAGCAACCATGACAACACCACTACTGGACGGCCCCGGGCGAACGCTGGAGTGTATTAATCCAAAATTTATGGTCGATCTGGTGCAGGGGGGAGACGCGGCGCGTCATCCCCGCCTGGGACCACAGCAGCTGCAGTTTCGTGAGCGTTTGACGCAGGAAATCATGACGCATACCCGGCTACGCCCCTGGGCAATGGCGGGGATGCTCAATGAAAATGCGGGGCTGCGTCTGGGGCTGGCGGAAAAACTGGCCAGCATGCTTGATCCGGGTCATCTCGCGCTGACTCTGATGGCAGAGAAGCTGATAGCGCTGCGTCAGCAGACTCACCCGCGCACCCTGCAGTCCCCCGGACTGACGCAGCAGTACGCCGATCTCGTGTCTCATTTTACCCAACGCGCAGCCTATAAGGAAAAGGCGCTGACCCAGCGCGGCCTGACGGTGCAGGCGGGTGAGCACAGCGAGCAAATTTTTACCCGCTGGCGGGCCGGGCATTATGATGGCTGGTCGCTGGCCGGGCGCTGTTTTATCGTCCTGGAGGAGCTGCGCTGGGGGGCATTTGGCGACGCATGCCGTCTCGCGAACGAAGATGTGGCGGCAATGCTTAAGGATAACCTGCGCAGCATGGCGGCTAACTATCTGGCGCAGGGCATCAATGCCTCCCCCACGACCCGCCATTTTTATCACCAGTGGCTGACAACGCCGGCTTCGCCGGGATTGATCGATCATAAAGACATGCTGGGCTGGCTGGGGGACTGGTGTCAGGCGGATAAGCATCCGGTGAGCTGGTCAGTGACGC
Organism: Enterobacter sp. BNK-13; assembly: GCF_048685015.1. Lineage (NCBI taxonomy): Bacteria > Pseudomonadati > Pseudomonadota > Gammaproteobacteria > Enterobacterales > Enterobacteriaceae > Enterobacter > Enterobacter sp. BNK-13. Next base: position 4,767,119 of record NZ_JBLQTP010000001.1, read on the forward strand.
AAAACTGGCAGACCGTCGCGCTGGGAATGCCGAGGCTCTGTTCGGCAAAACGGCTGGTGGACGGGATGGTGGAAGAGATTTTTGGGTGAATCCCTTCTTCCCCTCACCTTGATCCTCTCCCCGGGGGGAGAGGGAGTGGTTTGGTGCGGCGCGTTAATGATTCATTTCAATTGGTTTCGGTTCAGGCTGGGTCTCTTGCATATTCCCGTAGCGTTTCGCATACAGCGCCGTGACGATCGGCACCAGAATCGCGGTGACAATCACGCTGGCCGCAACCAGCGCCGTCGCGGAAGCGGCCACCGGTTCGAAGGCCGGGTTAATCTGGGCAATAATCACCGGGTTGGCGACGGCAGCGCCTGCGGCTGAAGAGGCGGCGACGCCCGCTGTGCCGTTTCCTCCGCCGATCGCGCGGTCGGCAATGATTAGCGGGATACCGGTAATGATAATTACGGCGACACCCAGCACAATACCCAGCAGGCCAGTATCAAGGATAACCTTCAGATTGATGGTGTTCCCCAGCGCGAAGCCGAAGAACGGGATCAGCACCGGCGTGGCTTTGCTGAAGAAATCACGCAGATCGTGATCGAGATTGCCAAGGGCAAAGCCGATCAGGAAGGGCAGGATCGCGCCGACAAAGTGGTGGGGTTCAAAAGAGGCCAGGCCAGCAGACCCCAGGATCAGCATCGTCATCAGCGGGCCAGACTCCAGAGACATCAACACAAATGCGCCGGACTCTTCTTTTGTCCCGTACTGGTTCATCAGGCTGGCGTACAATCCGCCGTTAGTCATATCCATCGCTGAGACAATCGCCAGGACCGATAATCCCGCGAAGAACCCGGTCTGAATTCCAGTCTCCGGGATGAACATCGCGCATATCATCGCTACTGCCCAGGCTACCGCTATTTTGGTTATTACCAGCGTACCGGATTTCCGTAATACGGTACCCGTCGCCCGCAAATTAATAGATGCACCGATACAAAAAAACCAGACGGCAAGAATCGGAACCGTGCCCGTTATCATGCCTTTTGTGAAACCGCCAAAATAAGCCCCGGTATCAGGGGCAAGGGTATTCAGGATGGCGCCCAGTACCAGCGGAACCAGCATCATACCGCCGGGTATGCGTTCTATCGTGGCTTTAATCTTCATAGACAATCCTCACATCTGACCCCGCCTGACGGGCGATCGGTGCTAAAAATTAGTCAATAAATTCAATTGATTGGCGTTTTTGCTTGAGGGGCATTTCTCGATAACCCTGCAAGGAAAATAAATGCGTGCTCTCGATTAACCTCATTAGAAAACACATGAAACGTTGTATTCGGATTTATCATGCGATCAATGGAATATTGATTCAATGAAAATAAAATATCGTTTTAGTTATCTTTGTCACATATTCAATGTAAAAACATCGATGGCTTCCTGATGATGAAAATTTATGTAAATTGGATGTGAGAAAACGTGGTTTGTTTTTTTTGTTGAGAAAGAACTCATGATGTGTGTGAAGGGGCTCTAAAGGCGGGGATGAGAAAGTGCTTATTTGCACTCATTGACAAATCCGGGAACGAGTTGACCTGACGCTGAAATATGTGTGAAGTTGATCACAAATATAAACGCTGGTAGGGTAAAAAGGTCATTAACTGCCCAGGCAGGCGTCAACAGGTTCGGTTGTATCGACGTAAAACGTCAATGTAAGTAAACCTGCTACGCTTGAATAAGGCGATTCGCATGGAGCGGATCCCATGGTTCACAGAACGTAAACTGGACTGTGAAACAGACAGGGCCGAGTCAACGAGGATAGCTATGCTGAGAAGGAAAAAGATTAAACCCATCACGCTTCGCGACGTCACCATTATTGATGACGCAAAACTGCGTAAAGCGATTACCGCAGCCTCGCTCGGTAATGCGATGGAATGGTTCGATTTTGGTGTCTACGGCTTTGTGGCCTATGCGTTAGGTAAAGTGTTTTTCCCCGGGGCCGATCCCAGCCTGCAGATGATTGCCGCACTGGGTACGTTCTCCGTCCCCTTCCTGATTCGCCCGCTGGGTGGTCTGTTCTTCGGTATGCTCGGTGATAAATATGGTCGTCAGAAGATCCTGGCTATCACCATCGTCATTATGTCGATCAGTACATTCTGTATCGGTCTTATCCCGTCTTACGCCACCATCGGCATTTGGGCACCGATTCTGCTGCTGATCTGTAAGATGGCGCAGGGCTTCTCCGTGGGCGGTGAATATACCGGTGCCTCGATCTTTGTTGCCGAGTATTCCCCCGACCGTAAGCGCGGCTTTATGGGAAGCTGGCTGGACTTCGGCTCCATTGCCGGGTTCGTTCTGGGCGCGGGCGTGGTGGTGCTGATTTCAACCGTAGTGGGGGAAGCGAACTTCCTCGACTGGGGCTGGCGTATCCCGTTCTTCCTGGCACTGCCGCTGGGGATCATTGGTCTCTACCTTCGTCATGCGCTTGAAGAGACGCCTGCGTTCCAGCAGCACGTCGATAAACTGGAACAGGGTGACCGTGAAGGGCTGCAGGATGGTCCGAAGGTATCGTTCAAAGAGATCGCCACTAAGCACTGGCGCAGCCTGCTGACCTGTATTGGTCTGGTGATTTCGACCAACGTGACCTACTACATGCTGCTGACCTACATGCCGAGCTATCTGTCGCATAACCTGCACTACTCGGAAGATCACGGTGTGCTGATTATTATCGCCATCATGGTCGGTATGCTGTTTGTGCAGCCGATTATGGGCCTGTTGAGTGACCGTTTTGGCCGTCGACCGTTCATTATTCTGGGAAGCGTTGCGCTGTTTGCGCTGGCAATCCCGGCATTTATTCTGATTAACAGCGATGTGCTGGGGCTGATTTTTGCCGGTCTGCTGATGCTGGCGGTGATCCTTAACTGCTTTATCGGGGTGATGGCCTCAACGCTGCCCGCGATGTTCCCGACCCACATTCGCTACAGCGCGTTGGCCGCGGCCTTTAACATCTCGGTACTGATTGCCGGTCTGACCCCGACGCTTGCCGCCTCGCTGGTGGAGAGCACGCAGAACCTGATGATGCCGGCTTATTACCTGATGGTGATCGCGGTGATTGGTTTGATTACCGGTATTACCATGAAGGAGACGGCGAATCGTCCTCTGAAAGGCGCCACGCCTGCGGCATCGGATATTCAGGAAGCGAAAGAGATCCTGCGTGAGCACTACGATAATGTAGAGCAGAAGATTGAGGATATTGACGCCGAGATTGAAGAGCTGCAGAAAAAACGCTCCCGACTGGTGGATCAGCATCCACGCATCAACGAGTAATAAAGAAACCCGCCAACGGCGGGTTTTCTTTTATTAGCATCCGGCGGCGATGTAGTCGCCATTGGCACTGATGGGGATCACCGTCAGGAACAGCACCGTCGCGAACAGGATCAGGACTATCCCTCCGGCTATTTTGACTGCCGGCACCAGCCAGCTTAATGAGGCGCTTTCTCCGAACCAGGTCACCGTACGTTCGCGGGCGTACCGTACAGCCAGGGAAAGCCCCACAATAGAGAGCGCGGTTCCCAGAGACATGGTCATGACTGCGGCCACTCCCCAGGTAACAATGCCCAGCGCGTTCGAAAACATCAGAATCATAATCGCCCCGCTGCACGGGCGTGCCCCAATTGCCAGAATCACGCCCAGACGGGTTTTCCAGTCGCCCTGCGTCAGGTCTGTGCCTACGCCGTGATGGCCGCAGCCACAGTGTTCGTCGTGCTGATGAAGCGGCTTAATGGCAGAGACAGACATCCTGCGCGGGCGCAGACTCTTCAGCGCCTGGTAAATGACAAATGCGCCGAATGCGCCAATAAGTACTGCGCTGATCTTCTCCACGTACCAGCGGCTGGTACTGATATCCCCTGAGGCGAGGTTGAACCCCACCGCTAGAATAAAGACAAACAGAATGGCGCTGACGCCCTGCATCAGGCTACCCAGGAAGGGGACGACCCGGGCGGCCAGCTCGCTTTCCTTATTGGTGGTCAGATAGGTCGTCACAATGAATTTTCCGTGCCCAGGTCCGATGGCATGAAGAACACCATAAAGGAAAGCCCCCGTTAACAGCCATAACCCACCGCTGTACTGGTGGTTATTCAGCTGCAGCAGGTACATCACCAGATAACGGTGCAGGGTAATTTGCGTGGCAAGACACCACTGGATAAAGGCGTTCCAGTGCGTATGCAGGGTAAAACCGGCAAAGAGAATTGCCAGCAGCATCAACCCAGCGGTAGGGAGACGCCAGTCACGGGTGAGGCGTTGTGTGGTCATGAAGCGGCCTGCACAGAGGAGAGTATTTGCCGCTAGTATAGTTGATCTTCCCGCTCAATTCGTGGGATCGCGTCCGGACCCGTGCATGATTGTGGATAACTTTGTGCATAAAAGGGTATAAGGCGGGGTTTTGCTGGGGAATGCAGCAGTCAGTCATTTTTTTGCAACTTTTCGGTTGCGGTCGTTCGGG